>CAVSDQ010000001.1:0-9969 GCA_963726675.1 uncultured Actinomycetota bacterium
CGCACCGGCTCTCCACGATCCGCGATGCCGATCTCATCCTCGTCATGGAAGAGGGGCGCATCGTCGAGCGCGGGTCGCACGCCGAGCTGCTCTCTGCCGGAGGCGCTTTCGCCAAGCTCTACGCCGCTCAGTTCCAAGGGGCCGTCACCGACCTCGACGAGACGCCGGATGCCGTCGCAGGGGCCCCAGAACTCGTCCGTCCGCTCGGGCGGTGAGGCGGTACCACCTCCACTAGCGTGACGACGTCGCCACCGTGGGGGTGGTGACGGCCTCGACGTGGAGGACGGGTGGTCGCAGTGGTGGGACTTGCGCAGACCGTGGCACAGGGCGTTCCGGCGGCGGTGGTGAGCGCTGACACGCTCATCGACGCGACTCCGGTCGACTACCTGATCCTCGCGATCTACTTCGTGTTCGTGCTCGGCATCGGCCTGATCGCCCGGCGATCGGTGTCCGACTCGCTCGACTTCTTCCTCTCGGGCCGCTCGCTGCCCGCCTGGGTGACCGGCCTGGCGTTCATCTCGGCCAACCTCGGCGCCGTCGAGATCATGGGCATGTCGGCCAACGGTGCCCAGTATCGGCATCGCGACGGTGCACTACTTCTGGATCGGCGCGATCCCGGCGATGCTGTTCCTCGGCGTCGTGATGATGCCGTTCTACTACGGCTCCAAGGTGCGCTCGGTCCCGGAGTTCATGTTCCGACGGTTCGGCACCAAGGCGCACCTGGTCAACGCGATCTGCTTCGCGGTGGCGCAGCTGCTCATCGCCGGCGTCAACCTCTACCTGCTCGGCTCGATCGTGCACGCCCTGCTCGGCTGGCCGCTCTGGTCCGCCCTGATTGTCGCCGCCATCATCGTGCTCTCCTACATCACCCTCGGCGGCCTGTCCGCGGCCATCTACAACGAGGTGCTGCAGTTCTTCGTGATCGTGGCCTCGCTGCTGCCGCTGACCATCATCGGCCTGAACCGGGTCGGTGGCTGGAGCGGCCTCGAGGAGAAGATCACCACCGCCGCGAACAGCGCCCCGGCGGCGGCCGAGGTCCCCTCGGCCACCGACCAGCTGAACTCGTGGCCCGGCCAGGCGCTCACCGGGTTCGACTCCGGCTTCTGGTCGGTGGTCGGCATCGTGTTCGGCCTCGGCTTCGTGCTGTCCTTCGGCTACTGGACGACCAACTTCGTCGAGGTGCAGCGGGCGATGGCGTCCGACTCGATCGCATCGGCGCGCAAGACGCCGGTCATCGGCTCGTTCCCGAAGATGTTCGTCCCGTTCCTCACGATCATCCCGGGCATGATCGCCGCCATCCTGGTGCCCGAGATCGCGAAGCTGAAGAACGGTGAGGCGGTGCCGGGAGGCGCCTCGGGCAAGGGTGTCGCCTTCAACGACTCGATGCTCTACCTGATGCGCGACCTGCTGCCCAACGGCCTGCTGGGGCTGGCGATCACCGGCCTGCTGGCGGCCTTCATGGCCGGCATGGCGGCCAACATCTCGGCCTTCAACACGGTCTTCAGCTACGACCTGTGGGAGCGCTACATCCGCAAGGACCGCACCGACGACTACTACCTGCGGATCGGCCGGCTCGCGACGGTCGGGGCGACGGTCATCGCGATCTTCACGGCCCTGCTGGCGAGCTCGTTCTCGAACATCATGGACTACCTCCAGACCCTGTTCGGGTTCTTCAACGCGCCGCTGTTCGCCACGTTCATCCTCGGTATGTTCTGGAAGCGGATGACTGGCACCGCTGCGTGGATCGGGCTGATCTCCGGTACCTTGGCGGCGGTATTGGTCGCATTTCTTTCGGAAGACGCCTTTGGCTCCCTGAGCCGTGGGGTCATTCCGCTCGGGGGCCAGGGCGCCGCCTTTGTTGCGGCCTCGGCGGCGTTCATCGTCGACTTGATCCTCTCGGTCGGCATCTCCCTGTTCACCACGGCCCCGAATCCGGAGACTCTCAAGGGTCTGGTGTACTCGGAGACACCGAAGGAAGTGCGGCAGGACCCCCTGGAGCACACCTACCCGTGGTACCGGCGCACGCTGCCGCTGGCGGGGCTGTCGCTCGTCATGGTCACCGTCCTCAACATCCTCTTCTGAGCAGGAGCAGCCATGGCACAGCAAGAGAAGAAGACGGCCGGCATCTTCGACATCCGCAACATCATCGGGGCGCTGCTCACCATCTACGGCGTGATCCTCACCCTGATGGGCCTGTTCGCCGACCCCGAGACCGAGAAGACCGGCGGCTCCAACGCCAACCTCGTGGCCGGCATCCTGCTGCTCGTCGTCGGTATCGGCTTCATGGCCTGGGCGCAGCTGCGGCCGGTCAAGGTGCCCGAGCACGTGGAGCCGGTGCTCGACGACCCGACCCGACCGGCACCGAAGATCAAGAAGCGCCCCGAGCACTGAGCCTCCCCGGGCCGCCCGCCCGGCGGGCATAGGGTCCGGCCCATGGGTGAGATGACGACGGTCGGCGACCTCGCGGCCTACCGGGCGGCGCCGGCCGGCGACGGGCCCTGGCCCGCCCTGGTGCTGGTGCACGAGGTCTTCGGGGTCGACGACGAGATGAAGCGGCACGCCGACCGGCTGGCAGCGATGGGCTACCTGGTGCTCGCCCCGGACCTGCTCGCCCGCGGCCGCCGGGTCGTGTGCCTGGCGCAGACGATGACGGCGCTCCGCAGGGGGCGTGGGCAGGCGTTCGACGACCTCGAGTCGGCGCGCGGGGCGCTGCTCGCCGACCCCGCCTGCACCGGTGTGGTGGGGGTGATCGGGTTCTGCCTGGGCGGTGGGTTCGCACTGGTGCTCGCAGGCCGGCCCGGGTGGGATGCCGTGGCCGCCAACTACGGTGCGCTGCCGAAGGACCTTGCGGCCCTCGACGGAGCCTGCCCGGTGGTCGCGAGCTACGGCGGCCGCGACGGCTACCTGCGCGGCGCCGCCGCGAAGCTCGACGCCGCGCTCAGCGAGCGGGGGGTCGAGCACGACGTCAAGGAGTACCGCGGTGCCGGGCACGCGTTCCTCAACGAGGCGGACCACTCGCCGTGGTACGCGGCCCCGATGACCCGCCTGGTCATGCACGTCGGCCCGGAGCCGGAGTCGGCCACGGATGCGTGGGGGCGGATCGAGGAGTTCCTCGGCCGCCACCTCACCAGCTGATCGAGCCGCGCTCGCGCCACGCCTCGAGCAGGCCGGTCGGGTCGTCGACCGTGCCACCGCGGTTCCACAGCGCCAGGTAGAGATCCGGTGCCGACCCGCGCACGGCTCGTGCACCGGCGGGGATGCCGTCGCCGGACTCGCGCCGCCGGGTCACCGGGCTCGCATCGCTGATCTCGAGCCCCCACGCGGGGCCGTCGGTCACGACGACGGCTGCGGCATAGGGGGATTCGCTGCGCGGGCCCTTCGTGCGCCGCTGCCAGAACCCGATCAGCAGCTCGTCGACGCCATCGACCGCGAGGGCGTCGGTGAGCCAGACGTCGTCGGCCACGAGCGGGCGCCGCTCCAGGGCCGACAGGGCGTCGAGGGCGTGCACCGTGGTCTCGTGGCACTGCCTGCGGGCCCAGAACGCACGGGCCGGCGGCGCCTCCTTCAGGAAGGTCATCACAGCGAGGTCGTCGGGGGCGGAGTGCAGGGCGTCGACCAGGGGTGCGGCCCCGTCGAGCAGCCAGCCGACCGGGTCGGCGGCCGCCTTCCCCGCCGCCTCGAGGGCGGTGTCGTCGACCCCGGCGGGGTCCTCGCCGCGCACCACGGCGGTGGCCCACCGGTGCACCATGCCCTGGTGGGCGAGCAGGTCGCGCACGGTCCAGCCCGGGCAGGTCGGCACGGGCGCGTCGGGGCCCGCGGACCCGGCCCACACGGCCATCCGGTCGACGGCGGCATCGAGGCAGGCCAGGTGTTCCTCGACGGTGGGTGTGACGAGCGTCATACCCGCAGTCTGCCGAACCCGGATCCGTGCTCAGGAGGCGGCCCCTGCGCCGCCCGCGATGCCGGCCGCGCCGAGAACTCTGCGTTCTCAACCCCCGATCCGGCTCGAGTTGTGCGTACTTTGGTTGGAACTGGCCCGACGTCCACGTGTGACGGTCGGGCCTCATCACGTCCGCGAGCAGTCGCGGCTCATGGCAACGGTGCCGAACTCAGGGGGAGCCGACACCGCGGTCCCCAGCACGTCCGACAACCGCAGGGGATTTCCCATGTCCTTCGACCCATCCCACGACCTCGCGAGTGGCGACGAACGCCTCGCCCTCGAGCGGCGCGCCCGCACCGAGAAGGTCTACTCACCCATCGTCATCCTCCTCACTGCGCTGGCCGCAGCGGGGATCCTGCTCTACTCCTGGTTCCTCCTCAGCCCGGGCAACCGGGGCGACCTGCTGCCGTGGTCGATGGTCATCGTCGCCGAGACGGTGCTGATCAGCCAGGCGCTCGTCTCGATGTGGACCATCCTGTCCGGGGCGGCGAGCCCGCGCGACTACGCCTTCCACGCGGCGCGGGACGCCCTGCTCGGCCCGGCCCCCCGGGGTGGTGGCGCCACGGACCGGCCGCTTCGCGTCAACGGCAAGGAGGTGCTCGTCGACGTCTTCATCACCGTCTACGGCGAGCCGGTCGCCACGATCCGGGCGACGGCAACCGCCGCGCAGCGCGATCACGCGGCAAGCCACCGCACCTGGATCCTCGACGACGGCCGGTCGGACGAGGTCAAGGCGCTCGCCGACGAGCTGGGCTGCCACTACGTCCGCCGGCTCGTCGAGCAACGGCGCCAAGGCCGGCAACGTCAACCACGCGCTGTCGATCGCCAAGGGCGACTTCTTCTGCGTCTTCGACGCCGACTTCGTGCCGAAGCCGGAGCTTCCTGGTCGAGACGGTGCCGTTCTTCGTCAAGCCAGACGTCGCCTTCGTGCAGACCCCGCAGACCTACGGCAACCTCAGGTCAACGTGGTCTCCCGCGGCGCCGGCTACATGCAGACGGTCTTCTACCAGTTCGTCCAGCCCGGCCGCAACCACTTCAACGCGGCGTTCTGCGTCGGCACGAACGTGATCTTCCGCCGGGCGGCGGTCGACGACATCGGCGGCATCTACACCGACTCCAAGTCCGAGGACGTCTGGACCTCGCTGATGCTGCACGAGCGCGGGCTGGCGAAGACGATCTACATCCCCGACGACGCTCGCCGTCGGCGATGCCCCGGAGACCATCGAGGCCTACACCAAGCAGCAGCTGCGTTGGGCGACCGGCGGCTTCGAGATCCTGCTGACCCACAACCCGCTCAGCCCGCAAGCGCCAGCTCACCGTCGACCAGCGGATCATGTACCTCGTCACGGCGACGCACTACCTGACCGGCATCGCGCCGGCGCTGCTGCTCCTGGTGCCCGCCGCTGGAGATCTTCTTCGACCTGCGCCCGGTGAACCTGGCAGCATCGGCTGGCGACCTGGCTGCTGTTCTACGCCGGCTTCTACGTGCATGCAGGTCGTGCTGGCCTTCTACACCCTCGGCTCGTTCCGCTGGGAGGTGCTGATGCTCGCCGCCGTGTCCTTCCCGATCTACATCGCGGCGTTGTTCAACGCGCTCGTCGGCCGGAGCAGAAGTGGCACGTCACCGGCGCAAGGGGAAGGCCCAGCTCGCCGTTCAACTTCATGGTGCCGCAGGTGCTGGTGTTCGTCTTCCTGCTCCTGACCTCGGCGGTCTCCGTCTGGCGCGACATCGGCAACAGCCAGCTCACCCTGGCCACCGCCTGGAACGTCACCAACACGTTCATCCTCGGCGTCTTCGTCGTCGCCGGGATGCGCGAGCACCGGCGCCTGCTGCACCCGCGTCTCGTCGTGGCCCCGACCAGCCGCCAGGCCACCGCCCGCGCCCGCGCGACGGTCAGCGCCCGCACGGCCGTCGTCCGGCCATCCGCCCCGGCACCCGAGCCGGTGCTGTCCGCCCCGGCACCCGAGCCGGCGCTGGCGGCCGCGCACGGCTCGCACGCCTCCCTCACCTCGAACTCTGGAGTCCCCTCATGACCTGGTCCAACCGCTTCCGCCTCTACGGCGGCCTCATCCTCGTCATCGGCCTCGTCGCGGCGCTGACCCTGGTGTTCAACCAGCGGCGCTCACAGGCCCTCAGCCTCACCGCCCACGTCGTGGCCGACCAGGTCACCGTCGGCGCCCAGTTCGGTGGCGTCGTCGTCGACCAGAAGGTCGCCGCCGGCGAAAGCGTCGACAAGGGAGACAGCCTCTACACCGTCGTGGTCCCGCGCACGGTCGGCAACGCCGGCGAGGCAGTCTCCGCCGTCGCGGCGGTGCGCAACGCCGCCTATGCCGTCGACCCGAAGAAGTCGACCGTGACCTACCGCGCGCTCACCTCGGGCGTGCTCACCGATGTCCAGAGCACCGAGGGGGGCTTCGTGCAGAGCGGCGCGGCGCTCGCCACGATCACCGCCGTGGGGTCGGAGTACGCGGTCGCCGAGTTCCGGCTCTCGCCGCGCGACTACGGCCGGGTGGAGACCGGGGCGCACGTCGACCTCCTCCTTCCCGACAACCGCACCGTGCCGGGAGAGGTGCGCGCCGTGTCGGTGACCACCGACGGCGGGGTGGCCCTCGACCAAGGTCACCATCTCCAGCGACGCCCTGCGCGACGCGGCGAACGCCAAGCTCACCGCGCCCGGGCACGCCGCTGTCCGCCACCCTGTCGCTGCGCGACGACGGCCCGCTCGCCGGGCCGACCGACGCGATGGTCGACTTCCTGCGAAAGATCGGGGTTCGTTGATGGCAGGCCTCTTCAACAGGGTGCGCCGCCCCCACGGCGCCGGCCTCGTGGCCGTCATCGTCATCCCTGTGCTCGTCGTTGCTGCCGGCGTGGTCGCCCTGGCCCGCTCGGGAGGTTCGGGCGGGGACACCGCCGCAGCCAAAGGTCTCCCCGTGACCCGTCCTGACACGCCGGTGCTCGACCCCGCCATGGTGAAGAGGGATGCCGCGGCGCTCGTGCAGCGCACGCCCAAGGAGCTGCCGACGCAGCGCCTCGCCAAGGACGTGGTCCCGCCCACCAACCGCTGGTACTCCGGGCTCGTCTTCGGGCCCAAGGCCCAGCCGGTGTTCCCGCTGCCGCTCGGGTTCGTGCTGAAGGACAACGGCTTCGCGTTCGGCGTGCCGCGCATCGAGAGCGGCGCCAAGGGCGTCGTGGGCTCGGCCCCCACCGACGTCTCGGTCACCGTCGACGGTGTGAAGTCCGGTGTGGTGACCCGCAGCGACGACCTCAGCGTCACGGTCGAGCTGCGCGACGCCTCCGGTACGGCACTGGCTCGCGTGACGATCGCCCAGGGCACCCCCTCGGTGACCCTCGAGGCCGTCGCATCGACCCGGCTCGGGATGACGCCGGCACCTGGTGGCGCCGACCTCGCGGTCTCGGTCGAGAACCGCTCGTACGCCGCCGTCACCGACGGCGCGAGCGTGGACGGCGCGAAGGTGTCGGTGAAGTCCGGCGGCCAGGTCACCTGGTTCGCCGTTCCCGACGGCGGCGACGCCAAGACCATGGCCGGCCTGGTCACCCCGGTGACCTCCGGCCGGGTGGCCCACGGGGTCGACCCCAAGCGGGCGACCACCACGCTGACCTGGTCCGGGCCCTCCGGCCCCGCTCGCCTCTTCGTGGCGATGCCCCACCAGGTGGCCGGCCTGCCCGACGGGGTCGCCTGCGACCTGGGCACCTTCCCCTCGGTCCACGGCACGCTGCGGGTCTGCCGCGGTGAGTCGCTGACCTGGTCGGCTCCGGTGCGCCCGGTCACCGCCGACCTCGACCTGTCGGGCCTGAGCGACCAGGAGCGCGAGCAGCTGAGCGCGCAGGTGCGCAAGGACATCGCCGACCTCCCGCCGTTCCCCGCCGACACCTACTTCGGCGGCAAGACGCTCTAGCGTGCGAGCCATGCTCTACCGGCTCGCGACCCAGCTGGGCCTGAAGGACGCGGCGGAGACGGTGCGGAAGGACGTCGTCACCGAGCTCGACCGCTGGACCGAACCGCGCGGCGTGACGCGCGCCCGGCATTCTGCTTCGTCTACGACCCCAGAACAAGGGCGTCGTCGGGCTGACGCCGTCCTTCGGCTCCGACGAGTTCAACGACCACCACTTCCACTACGGCTACTTCCTGTACGCCGCCGGCGTCCTGACCCCGGACGACCCGAGCCGTGGCCAAGACGTGCGAGCCGGTGATGGACCTGCTCGCGGCCGACATCGCCTCGCCCGCGAGCAACGGCTGACTTCCCGGACCGTCGGGTGTTCGACGTCTACGCCGGCCACTCGTGGGCCTCGGGCACCTCCCCGTTCGCCGACGGCAACAACCAGGAGTCGAGCTCGGAGGCCATCACGGCCTGGACCGGGTTGGCGCAGTGGGCCAAGAGCCACGGCAACGACGCACTGGAGGCCGAGGCCATCTGGATGCTGTCCACCGAGGCGCAGGCCGGCGTGGACTACTGGACGAACTTCGACAACGCCGAACCGATCTACTCCGGGTACGGGCACAAGATCGTGACCCTGAACTGGGGCGGCAAGCGGGACTACGCCACCTGGTTCTCGCCGGAGCCGGCCGCCATGCTGGGGATCCTGGTGATCCCGATGAGCCCGGCGTCGACCTACCTCGGGGGCGACCCGGAGCGGATCACGGCCAACGTCGAGGAGGCCACCAGCGGGAAGTTCGACCAGAAGTTCGGTGACTTCCTGCTGATGTACGCCGCCCTCGCCGGCGACGACCAGCGCAAGACCGCGCTCGAGGCGGCACGCAGCCTGGCCGACGAGTGGATCGACGACGGCAACAGCCGCGCCTATCTGCTGGCCTGGTTGATGGCGCTGGAGCACTGAGGGAACGGTGAGGAGCGGTGCGGCTCAGCCGAGTTGGCTGAGCCGCACCGCTGTCACGCGAACTGGAACGAGCGCTTGGACATGCCGTACCAGAAGCCGTCGATGGCGCTCTCGACTGAGGCATGAGCCCACCCGGCGTCCGCCGTCGCACCGAGCGAGACGTACAGCGGCGCCCAGTGCTCGGTGCGGGGGTGCGCCCGCGGGCGGCCGGCGCGTGGTGCTCGAAGTCGAGGATCGCGTCGATGTCCCCCGGCTCGACGGTCCGCCGGGCCCAGTCGTCGAACTCCCGGCCCCATTGCGGTGCGGCGCCGGTGACGTCGCCGAACACCGCCTCCCAGGTTGTGCGTGGTGAATCCGGATCCGATGATCAGCACGCCCTCATCGCGCAGCGGGGCGCAGCTCGCGTACCGAGCTCGAACAGGCCGCTCGGGTCGAGCGACGGCATCGACACCTGCAGCACCGGGACGTCCGCCTCCGGGAACATCTCGACCAGCGGCACGTACGCGCCGTGGTCGAGCCCGCGGTTCGGGTCCTGGTAGACGTCTCGGCCGGGGCGGAGAACAGCCGGGCACGTCCGCGGCCAGTTCCGGGGCGCCCGGCGCGTCGTAGGTCACCTCGTAGTAGCGCTGCGGGAAGCCCCAGAAGTCGTAGGTCAACGGCACGCACCTGCTCGGTGGCGCCGACCGCAGTCGGGGCGGACTCCCAGTGCGCCGACACCACCAGGATGGACGTTCGGCCGCGGCAGGTCGTCGCCCCAGCGGCGAGTCGGCCGTCCAGGTCGCGTCGTCCGCCAGCGGCGGCGCGCCGTGCGACAGGTAGAGCACGGGCTGGCGGGGCTCGGTGCTCGGCGTTGCTGTGGACATCGTGGTCACTCCTGAATTAGTTGTCGGTTTAACTATATCGCACGACTGGAGCGTTTCGTCCACCTTGAAGGCGGTCGTGCGCACACGCCAGGGCGCGCCGCCCCGGCTGAGTGGGGATGCCGTGGGGCCGTCGGGGCGGCTCACCTCACCTACCGCCTCGTAGGCGCACCGATCAGTGCGCTTACCAGGCGGTAGCCCGGGCGGAGACGCGAGGTCGGGGGAGTTGCGTCGTGCGACACGCCCCTCGACGGCGGGGCGGCGGCATGGGTCGCCTGAACCCGTGCCCCCCACACCCCCCGACAGCAGCC
>CAVSDQ010000002.1:0-777524 GCA_963726675.1 uncultured Actinomycetota bacterium
AAGATGGTCTCGGATCTCCTCCACAACGAGGACGCCATGTCGATGGCCCACTCCGTCGAGTCCCGGGTGCCGCTGCTCGACCTCGAGCTCGTCCGCTTCACCGCCCGCATCCCCGACCACCTGCGGTTCGGGAGCGGGATGAAGGGCCTGCTCAAGGATGCGCTCCGAGGGGTGCTGCCCGATCGGGTGCTCGACAAGAAGAAGTGGGGCTTCACGTTCAATCCCGTGGAGCAGTTCCAAAAGGATCTCGGGCCCATGGCCCGTGAGGTGCTGACCCCGGAACGCCTGGCTCGCTCAGGCGTGTTCAACCCGGAGTTCGTCCGCGGCGTCCTCGACGCGAGACCGCACGAGCGACTCCGGTGGCACTACTTCATGTTGTGGCAGATGATCGGCTTCGAGCTCTGGCACGACGTCTTCATCGAGTCGCAGTCAGTCGCAACCGCAGAAGGAGCGTGAGTGTGATGGCGCCCGAACCCCAGCCGACCGTCGAGACGGTCAAGGACTTCTGGGAAGGACACGTCAACAACGAGTACTACACGGACGCGGCGCGGGCCTCGGACGAGTACTTCCGCGAGATCGAGGACCGCCGGTACGCGACCCACTACCACCTGGCCGAGCTCTTCGCGTCGCTCGCCGGCAGCCACGGCAAGCTCCTCGAGGTCGGATGCGGCATCGGAGTGGACAGCATCCAGCTCGCGAAGTGCGGTTTCGACGTCACCGCCGTGGACCTGACCGAGAACGCGTTGGAGGTGGCCCGGGAGTTCGCGAAGCGCTCCGGCGTCACGATCGACTTCCGTCTCGGGAACGCCGAGGGGCTCGACTTCCCCGACGAGACCTTCGACGCGGTGTACTCGTTCGGTGTCCTGCACCACACGCCCGGACATCGAGAAGGCCGTGGAGGAGGTGCACCGCGTGCTCAAGCCCGGCGGGACGGCGTACGTGATGCTCTACGCCCGGGACTCCGTCGTGAACGCGGTCCACAAGACGTTCCGCCTGCCGTACGAGTCCCCCGCGACCGCAAGGACCACTGCCCGGTCGTCTACACGTACAGCCGTTCCGGGGTGAAGCACCTGTTCGGCTCGTTCTCGGACGTCGCGGTCCACACCGACTACCCGTTCACCTACGGGTTCGGGCCCGCTCACGACGAAGACCCCGCTCCCGGTCGGCGAGCGCTCGGCCGGGCCGTCGGCTGGCACCTCATGATCACGGCCCGGCGCTGACCAAGGGCGGGTACCACTCACGCTGCGTGGCAGGTAGGCTCGGTGAGACCACGAAGCGTGGCTCGGACCTGGCAGGGGGATCCCTTGATGCGTCGCCTCGGACTCATCGTCACCGCAGCTCATGGTCGCCACGCTGAGCGCGTGCGGCTCGGGGCTTCGTCGCACGGGCGCCACCGGGCTCGGCGCGGCCAAGCTGATCGCCGCGTCGGCGGACAAGGCGGCGGACGGCCAAGACGGCGCGCATCAGCGGCGAGGTCACCATGGACGTCAAGGGCGAGCACAAGACGCTGCCGCTCGACGGCGCGCTGGACTTCGGCAACGGCGCGTTCGAGTTCAGCTACGACATGAGCCAGCTCGGGCCTGCCCGGTGCGCGGCGGCGCCAAGATCCAGGCCCGGATGGTCGACGGCGTCGATGTACATGAGCTTCGGTGACATCGCGGGCAAGGGCGGCGAGGCCCTGTCGCAGATGATCGGCGGCAAGAGTGGGTCAAGCTGGACCTCGCCTCGCTCGGGCTCGGCAGTCGGCGGCGCGGCCGGTGGCCTCGGCGACGCGAACCCGGGCGGGACGCTCGACGCGCTGCGCGGCGCCGGCGACGTGCGAGAAGGTCGGGACCGAGACCGCTGCGCGGCGTCGACGACGACGCACTACCGCGCGACGATCGACCCGCAGAAGGCGCTCGACGCAGACGCCGCCGAGCTGCGCGACCAGGTCGCAGAAGGGGCTCGACGCGCTCGGCGGTTCGATCCCGGTCGACGTCTGGATCGACGGCGACGGTCAGGCCCGCAAGGTCTCGATGAACGTCGACACGGCGGCGGGCAAGGTCTCGACGACGATCGAGTACTACGACTTCGGCGCCGCGGTCGACGTGAGCGCGCCGCCGGCCGACGACGTCTTCGACTTCTCGGAGCTGTTCGGCGGCCTGCGACGGCTCAGGGCTCGGCGCGACCGGGACCGCTGGTCGATCGTCGCCGCGAAGCCTGACGGCCGGTAGCCTGGCGCGCATGCCGATGGAGCCCGTGACCCCGTCGATCGGGTGGGGGGTGCTGCACCTCTTCTTCCGGGTCGACCGCGACCGGGCCGAGCAGGATCCGGGCGCGGCGAAGCGGATCGTCGACGCGGTCGCGTCGCTCGAGGCCGACGATCACCAGGCGCTGGTGTTCGCGGTGCTCGGGCACAAGGCGGACCTCGGCGTCATGGCGTACGGCCCCGATCTCGCCCGGCTCCACGCGTTCCAGCAGGAGCTGCTCACCGGTCCGTTGCTGCCCGACTACTCGTTCGTCTCGCTCACCGAGCTCTCGGAGTACTCGGCGACCGAGGACGACGAGCGGGCCCGGCTCGGCGCCGACGAGGGCCTCACGGACCGGCCGAGATCGAGGCGCGGCTCGCCGTGTGGCGGGAGCGGATCGAGCACTACCGCGAGAACCGGCTCCACCCGCGCCTGCCCGAGCGGCAAGGTGATCGGCTTCTACCCGATGTCGAAGCGCCGCGAGCGGCGACGACAACTGGTACCGGCTGCCGTTCGAGGCGCGCAAGGAGCTGATGGCCGGTCACGCGCGGATCGGGCGCACCTACGCCGGTCGCGTGCTGCAGCTGATCACCGGCTCGATCGGGCTCGACGACTGGGAGTGGGGCGTCACGTTGCTCGCCGACGATCCCGTCGTGCTGAAGGAGATCGTGAACGAGATGCGCTTCGACGATGTGTCCGCGCGCTACGGCGAGTTCGGGCCGTTCTTCACCGGTCTCGTGCTCGACCCGGCCGACGCGCTCGAGCGAGTGGGGTTGCGATGAGCGACGAGCGTCCGCCTGTACGTCTCGTTCCCCGAGGAGCTCGTCGACCGGCCGATGATCTACGAGATCGTCAAGGAGTACGACGTCGTGCCGAACATCCGGCGCGCGGGCATCGAGGCGCACGAGGGTTGGGTGATCCTCGAGCTCACCGGCCCGTCCGAGCAGCGCGACGCCGCGATCGCGTACCTCGAGGGACTCGGGTGCACGGTGAATCGCATGGAAGGCGACGTCCTCGAGGGCTGACGTGAGCGACGACGAGCTTCCGCCGGAAGCGGTCGAGGCTCGCGGGCTCGCGATGCTGGCGGAGACCGGCGACGCGATCGTCGCCGGGGTCGCCCGCGAAGCGCCGGGCTGGGTGGTGCGGCTCGGTCGAGCGGCTGCTCGACGCGTGGGGCCGGGCCGACGACGACGACGCGGCGCCCGCGCGCTGAGGCCGCGGCCCGCGGCGGGCGCGGCCGCGGCGCAGCGGGTCGGTGCGTCGGCTCGACGGCGCTCCTCGCCACCGATCCGGCCGAGCAGCGGGCGACCCCGCTCGAGATCGTCCGGACCGCTCTACGAGGAGCCGACCGAGATCCTGGTCGCGGCCGGGGTGCCCGCCGGTCGTGCGGGATGCCGTTCGACGAGCGGGCGTGGCCCGAGGACCGCTACGACCTGGTGCCCCGGACGCTCGGCGACCTCGGCGATCCGGAGCTCGGGCCGCTCCACCTGGCCTGGGGGATGGCCAAGGCGACGGTCCTCCGGGCCCGGGCCGACCCGAAGCCGGCTGACCAGCCCGTCTGGCGCGTCGAACCGGTCGAAATTCCGCTCAGGCTCGTCGCCGAGCGACCCCGATAGTCCCTGTGAAACCGGGACAAGGGGGACCCGATCGACACGATGGGAACGGCGAGCTCGCCCGCCCGCGAGGAAGCGGTGCCTCGCTGCGCTCGGACGCGCGCGCCTCGGAGTCCCCGCTCGACCACTTCGACGCGGTCACCGATCTCGACGTCCTCGCGCTCTCCACGCCGCTCGGCGTGTTCCGCAGCACCGAGGCCGACGGGCTCGTCTGGGTCAACCGGCGCTTCCTCGAGATCCTCGGTCTCGACGCAGGACCAGGTGCTCGGGCAGCGACTGGCTGCGCGCGGTGCACCCGCTCGACCGGCGCCGCGGTCGACCAGGCGCGCCGCGAGCTCTACGCCGAGCCCGCACGAGCTCGGCGTCGCAGTTCCGCGTCGTGCGCTCCGGACGGCGTCGCTGCGCCACGTGCGCGTCCGGGTGCTCCCGGGACCGGAGCGCCCGGATGAGCCGAGGGTGTTCGTCGGCGCGATGGAGGACGTGACCGATCGGGTCGAGGCGATCGCAGGCCGCGCAGAACGGCTCCGGGCGACGACCCGTTCCGGTCGCTCGTCGTCGCGTCGGCGCTCGGCGTCATCTACTCGGACGTCGTCGGCCGCGTCGTCTACGTCAACGACCGGTGGCTCGAGATCTGCGGCATGCGGGCGGAGGACCTCCTCGGCACCGACGACCTCCGGGTCGCCCACCCGGACGACCGCGACGCGATCTTCGAGTCGATGAGCGCCGCGGCGCTCGCCGGCGAGGAGTGGTTCGGCGAGATGCGGGTGCTCCGACCCGACGGCGAGATCCGGCACACGCGGACGAGCCTGGCCGCGATCCGCGACGCTCGACGGCTCGGTCAACGGCTACGTCGGCACGCTCGAGGACGTGACCGACGAGGCCGAGGACCGGAAGCGGGCCGAGCGCGCGCTCGAAGCCCGCGTCGCGGCCGAGGCGCTCGTCGCCGAGACGTCGCGGACCCTGGTGACCGCGTCGGTCGACGACGTCGACGATCGGGTGGTCGCCGTGCTCGAGCGGCTGGCCCGCTTCGTCGGCGCCGACTCGGCGGTGCTCGCGGCGCGCGCCGAGCGAGATCGAAGGCGGCCGCGCGCAGCAGCACGCCTGGTACGCGCCCGAGCTCGGCGAACCCGAGCCCGGGACGGACGCCGACTGGGTGACCGGGACCGAAGAGGCGATCGGCTCGGTCACGCTCTGCTGGCGACGCGGCGCAGCCGATCGGGACCCGCGAGGAGCGCGAGCCGCTGGCCGTCGTCGGCGACGCGCTCATCTCGACGCTGGCGCGGGTGCGGGCCGAGCAGGCGGTGCGCACCAGCGAGGAGCGGTTCCGCTCGCTCGCCGAGCACTCGTCCGACTACATGCTCGTGTACGGCGAGCTCGGCGACGATCAAGTACCTGAGCCCGTCGACCGCGCGCTTCTCCGGCCTCGAGGTCGGCGTCGAGCTTCGCCGATCCCGGGATCGTGCACCCCGACGACGTGCGAGCTCGTCGCCGAGGTCTTCGGGCCGCTCCGCGAGCAGCGGCCAGGGCGCGAGCTGCCGGCCGTTCGAGGTGCGGATTCGCAGCGGCGACGGCGAGTACCGCTGGCTCGAGATGATCGCGACCAACCTGCTCGGCGACGGGCTGGTCGACGGCATCGTCGGTCAACGCGCGCGACGTCATCCACTCGTTCTGGGTGCCCTCGTTCCTGCAGAAGATGGACATGATCCCGGGGCGGGTCAACAAGTTCCAGGTCGTGCCCACCCAGGAGGGCACCTTCAAGGGCAAGTGCGCCGAGCTCTGCGGCGCCTACCACTCGCACATGCTCTTCAACGTCAAGGTCGTCTCCCGCGCCGAGTACGAGCAGCACCTGTCCGACCTGCGCGCCGCCGGCCAGACCGGCCTGCTCAACAACACGCTGAGCCGCGAAGCAGCTGATGAAGGACGCCCGGGCAGTCACCGACAGCATCGACGGAGGTAACTGACGATGAGCGCCGCCACTGACGCCACGCGGCTGCGCACCGCGTCCGCCCCACGACGCTACACCCGTCGCGTCTCCAAGGGCGCCATCGTCGTCAAGTGGATCACCACGACCGACCACAAGGTGATCGGCAACCTGTACTTCATCACCTCGTTCATCTGGTTCCTGCTCGGCGGCGTCATGGCGCTGATCATCCGCGCCGAGCTGCTCAGCCGGGGCTGCAGATCGTCGACACCGCCGAGCAGTACAACCAGCTGTTCACGATGCACGGCACGATCATGCTGCTGCTGTTCGCGACGCCGCTGTTCGCCGGGTTCGCCAACGCGCTGATGCCGCTGCAGATCGGCGCGCCCGACGTCGCCTTCCCGCGGCTGAACATGTTCGCCTACTGGCTCTACTTCTTCGGCGGCATCATCGCCGGCGCCGGCTTCCTCACCCCGGGCGGCGCCGCCGCCTTCGGCTGGTTCGCCTACGCCCCGCTGTCCGACAACTCCTACAGCCCCGGCCTCGGCGGCGACCTGTGGGTCTTCGGCCTGGCCCTCGGTGGTTTCGGCACGATCCTCGGTGCGGTCAACTTCATCACCACGATCATCACCATGCGCGCCCCCGGCATGACGATGTTCCGGATGCCGATCTTCACCTGGACCATGCTCGTCACCTCGATCCTGGTGCTGCTCGTCTTCCCGGCGCTGGCCGCCGCGCTCTTCGCGCTCGGCGCCGACCGGCGCTTCGGGGCGCACGTGTTCGACCCGGCGAACGGCGGGCCGATGCTGTGGCAGCACCTGTTCTGGTTCTTCGGGCATCCAGAGGTCTACATCATCGCCCTGCCGTTCTTCGGCATCATCTCCGAGGTCCTGCCGGTCTTCTCGCGCAAGCCGATCTTCGGCTACAAGACCCTCGTCTACGCCACGATCGCGATCGCGGCGCTGTCGGTCACCGTCTGGGCGCACCACATGTACGTCACCGGCGCAGGTGCTGCTGCCGTTCTTCGCGTTCATGACGATGCTGATCGCGGTGCCGACCGGGCGTGAAGTTCTTCAACTGGGTCGGCACGATGTGGGGCGGAAAGCTGTCCTTCGAGACCCCGATGCTGTGGGCGATCGGCTTCCTGATCACCTTCCTGTTCGGCGGCCTGACCGGCGTCATCCTCGCCAGCCCGGCGCTCGACTTCCAGCTCTCCGACAGCTACTTCGTGGTCGCGCACTTCCACTACGTCGTCTTCGGCACCGTGGTGTTCGCGATGTTCGCCGGCTTCTACTTCTGGTGGCCCAAGTTCACCGGGCGGATGCTCGACGAGCGGCTCGGCAAGATCCACTTCTGGCTGCTGTTCATCGGCTTCCACACGACGTTCCTCGTCCAGCACCGGCTCGGCGTCCAGGGCATGCCCCGGCGCTACGCCGACTACCTGCCCGAAGACGGCTTCACCCTCGGCAACCAGATCTCCACCGTCGGCGTCGGTCATCCTCGCCATCTCGATGATCCCGTTCTTCTGCAACGTCTGGAAGACCTGGCGCACCGCGCCCCTGGTCGAGGTCGACGACCCGTGGGGCTACGGCGCCTCGCTGGAGTGGGCGACCTCCTGCCCGCCGCCGCGGCACAACTTCGACAGCATCCCGCGCATCCGTTCGGAGCGCCCGGCGTTCGACCTGCACCACCCGCGAGACGGCGGCGCGGGCGTCATGGACGACGAGTGCGCGCCGACGGCAAGTCGCGCGGTCTCGGCACTCGGCCCGGCCGACCTGGGCGCCAACTCGTTCGTCGAAGACGACGAAGGAGCACTGACCCATGCTGGCCATGGAGCGCATCGGCACCCTGATCGGGGTGTTCGCCTTCACGATGGCGACGATCTACGGGCTGTGGACCTCCTCGAGCGACCCTCGGCATCGAGTGGGTCGGCGTCATCGGCCTCATCCTCGGCGGCCTGCTCGGGTTCATGATCGCCTGGTACCTGTGGATGACGCGGCGTCGCCTCGAGCGCGACCCCTCCGACGACCCGCTGGGTGACGTCGACGAGATCCAGGGCGAGTACGGCTTCTTCAGCCCGCACAGCTGGTGGCCGCTGTTCCTCGGCGCCGCCGCCGCGGTCTGCTTCGCCGGCCTCGCCGTCGGCTGGTGGCTGTTCATCATCGGCGCGTTCTTCGCGATCCCGGCGCTGGTCGGCTGGACGTTCGAGTACTGGAAGGGCCAGAACGCGCTGTAGCGCAGCGGGTCAGCCCCAGCCGAGGTCGTGCAGGGTGCCCTCGTCGATGCCGAAGTGGTGGGCGATCTCGTGCACCACGGTCACGGCGATCTCGTCGCGCAGGTCCTCCTCGTCCTCGCACATCCGCAGCAGCGGGCCCCGGAAGACCGTGATCCGGTCGGGCAGCGACCCGGAGTCCCACCAGCCGCCCCGCTCGGTGAGCGGCGTGCCCTCGTAGATGCCGAGCAGGTCGGGGTCGTCACCGGTCGGCTCGGTCTCGACGAGGAAGACGACGTTGTCGAGCATGGCCATCAGCTCGCCCGGCACCTCGTCGAGGGCGTCCTCGAGGATCGCGTCGAACTGCTCGTCGGTCAGCTGGCTGCACGACACCAGCCTGCCACCCGCTCGCCCGCCTCAGCCCAGCGGTGCCCGCAGCCAGGCCAGGGCGGGGCCGTGCAGCGGAACCCCGCGCCAGCGAGCCGTCACCGTGCCGTCGGCGCAGCGCAGCACCAGCGAGTGCGGCGTCTGCACCGCGACGACCGTCGCCTCGAACACCCCTGGGGCCACCCAGCCGCCGCTGGCGACCCAGGGTGACGCCCCGGCATCCGGCCAGTGCCCGTCACCGCACGGGATGCTGAGCGGGCCACCGTCGTCGATGTCGAGCACCCAGCCGTGCTCGCCGGGGCGAACCTCGACCGACCTCAGCGCCGGGTGCTCGGTGGTGGGGGTGTGCGCGAACCGCCAGGGCTCGGCTGCAGCGGGTGCGGTGGTGCTCGACCCGGATGCCGGAGCCGTCGCCGTGTCGAGCGCGGCGGTGAGCCGGGCGTGGGCCACTCGGTCGGCGTGGAGCGGCGCGTCGCGAAGCTGGGGGAGCAGCTCGTCCCAGACGGCGTCGAGCACCTCGTGGGTGGTCTCGGTGCACGACGTCACGGCGACGACCAGGTCGTGCTCGGGCACCACGAGGGCGAACTGGCCGTAGGCGCCGTCGGCCCGGAACCCGTGGCGGCTGCGCCACAGCTGGTAGCCGTAGCCGACGGTCCAGTCGACCGGGTCGGGGTGGTGGGTGGTGTCGGCCAGCGCCTGCGTGGCGGTCGCGACCCAGCCGTCCGGCAGCACCTGGCGGCCCTCCCACGCGCCGTCACGGAGCAGGAGCAGGCCGAGGCGGGCGATCGACTCGGTGCTGATGTGCAGGCCGCTGAAGCCGAGATCGGCTCCGGCCCAACGGGTCCAGGCCGCCTCGCGGATGCCGACGGGGTCGAGCAGGCGAGGTCGCAGGTAGTCGACCAGCCGCTCGCCGGTGCGCCGCTGCACCGCCAGCGCCAGCATCCGGCTGGCGCCGTTGTGGTACATGAACCACGAGCCGGGCTCCTGCTCGGGCTCGGCACCGAGGAACACGGCCACCGACTCCTCGCCCTGTCCGGCGAAGCTGTCGAGGGTGTCGGTGTGGTGACCGGTCGACATCCGCAGACAGTCCTCGACGGTGATCCGGGCGGCGCGCGGCCCGGCGTCGCCGGCCGCCTCGGGGAACACGTCGACCAGGCGTTCGTCGCGAGCCAGCAACCCCTCGGCCTCGGCGAACGCGGCGGCGATGGCGAGGAAGGTCTTGCTGACCGAGTAGACGAGCCGGATGCCGTCGCGCGGCCAGGGCTGCCAGGAGCCCTGGGCGACCACGTGCCCGTGGCGGATGACCACCACGCCGTGCGGCTCGGTGCCCGTGCGCTCCCAGCGGCGCACCATCGCCAGCACGGCGTCGGACGGGACACCCTGCTGCTCGGGCGTGCTGGTGGGCAGCGCGGGACCGGCGGTGCCACCGGCTCGCCGGGGTCGGTGAGACTCATGGCGTCACCTTACGAGGGCAGCCGCCGGGCTCGGTCGGGCGTCTCGGTGCGGAGCGCGGGCGCGGGGCGCGACCGGGCAGCGCTGGCTCGGAGCGCGGCTCAAGGCATAGTTGCCCCCGGGTTGCTACCGTCGTGCGATGGGACTCGCCGCTGACCTCGACTACCGCATCGCCGAACCCACCGCGCTGCATCGGTCGGTGCGGGCTGTGGCGTCCACGGCGCCCGGCGCCCGGGTGCTCGCCCACATCCTGCCGACCCTGGACCGCGCGGTCGCGCGGCTCAGCGGCGGACGCACCACGGCGGTCGAGCTGTTGGCCGGGCTCCCGCTCCTGGGGCTGACCACGACCGGCCGGCACAGCCGGCAGCCGCGGTACGCGCCACTGATCGCGGTTCCCTTTCGGGACACGCTGGCGGTGATCGGGACGAACTTCGGCCAGACCAGCACGCCGACCTGGGTGCTGAACCTCGAGGCCGAACCGCGGGCCACCGTGACGCACGACGACGTGACCTTGGCCGTGGTGGCGCGGCCCGCGGACGAGCCGGAGCGGGCGGAGATCCTCGCCAGGGCGGGAGAGGTCTACATCGGCTACCCGAAGTACCTGCGGCGGATCACCGGTCGACGGGTGCGGGTGTTCGTGCTGGAGCCTGCGCCGACCTCCTGAGCCGGGGCCCGGCTGCCGGCTGGCACGATGTGCGCGTGCGAGTGACCGTGCGGGTGCGCCCCGGAGCGTCCAGGACCCGCGTCGGGGGCCGCTGGGGCGAGGAGGAGGTGCTCGGGGTGTCCGTGGGCGCTCGGGCCGTCGACGGCGCCGCCACGGCCGCCGTACGGGCGGCGGTGGCGGCGGCGTTCGGCGTGCGCCCCCGGGACGTCGTACTGGTGGCCGGGGAGCGCTCCCGGACCAAGGTGCTCGAGGTCGACGTCGACGAGGCGACCGGGCGCGGCATCCTCGGCCGGCTCCTCACCGACGGCTGAGCGACTGACCGACTGCGCAGTCTGGAGCAGTTCGACGACTCGGGTCGTGTACGGCCTGACCCCGCGAAGGGCTCCTGACGTCGCGAAGGACACGGAGCGGAAGAGACGGCACGGGGGAGGCGGCGCCGGGGTGACGGCGCGTGCCGCTCACCCGAGGTGGGTGCGCGGCACGCGGCGTGCTCGACGGGCGGGTCAGTGCAGGCCGGCGGGCTCCCCGGACTCGACCTCGGCCGACTGCTTCTCGGCCGCGTCGGCCTCGATGGGGCGGGCGCCACCGGAGGCCGACGGCTCGATCGCCTCGTGCTCCGCACCGTGGTGCTGGGCCGCGGCGAACTCGGCGGGCGTGACCGGGTTGACCGCGTCGGCGAAGTAGAACCGGGACCAGCGCGCACGTCGGCGGTCCTTGCGGTGCGCCTTGCGCTCCACGCCGTTCTCGTCGACGTTCGACTCGATCTGGATCGGGGCGACCGGCTCGTGCTGCACGAGGATCCACTGCTCGGGGGTGAGCTCGGCGCTCGTCTCGTGCCGCTCGAAGTACTTGCCGTCGGGCGTGCGCACGATGGTGCCGGTCTCGCGGCCGTGCAGCACGGTGTCGCGGTCACGGCGCTGCAGCGACAGGCAGATGCGCTTGGTCACCCAGAACATGATGGGCGGCAGCACGAACAGGCCGATCCGGAAGAACCAGGTGATGTCGTTGATCGACAGGCCCAGCTTGATCGCCATGATGTCGTTGCCCGCGGCGAACCAGAACACCGAGTAGGCGGTGATGGCGGCCATGCCCAGCCCGGTGCGGGTCGGGCGCGTTGCGTGGCCGGTCGAGCAGGTGGTGCTCGCGGTTGTCACCGGTGACCCAGCGTTCGATGAACGGGTAGATGCCGAGCACGGTGTAGACCAGTGGCAGCAGCACCAGGGCCCCGAGCGCGATGTTCAGCGACAGGGTGAACCCGAAGGCCGAGACCTCGAGCCAGCCCGGCAGGAGGCGCAGGGCGCCGTCGGCGAAGCCCATGTACCAGTCGGGCTGCGAGCCAGCGGTCACGGGGGAGGGGTCGTAGGGGCCGTAGGCCCAGATCGGGTTGATCTGCACCAGGGCCGACATCATCGCGATGACGCCGAAGACGATGAAGAAGAAGCCACCGGCCTTGGCGGCGTAGACCGGCATCACCGGGAAGCCGACGACGTTCTCGTTGGTGCGGCCCGGGCCGGGGAACTGGGTGTGCTTCTGCACGAAGACCAGCCCGATGTGCGCGGTGAACAACCCGATGAGCGCGGCCGGGATCAGCAGGATGTGGGCGCTGTAGAGCCGGGGGATGATCATCTCGCCGGGGAACGGCCCGCCGAAGATCATGAAGGCCAGGTAGGAGCCGATGACCGGGGCCGTCTGCACGAAGCCCTCCATGGCCCGCAGCCCGGTGCCGGAGAGCAGGTCGTCGGGCAGTGAGTAGCCGGCGAAACCCTCGATGATGGCGAGCAGCGCGAGCACCGAGCCGATGACCCAGTTGATCTCACGCGGCTTGCGGAAGGCGCCGGTGAAGAACACCCGGAACATGTGCACCGACAGGGCGACGATGAACATCAGCGCGGCCCAGTGGTGGATCTGGCGGATGATCAGGCCGCCCTTGATGTCGAAGGAGATGTTCAGCGTCGAGGCGTAGGCCTCGGACATGCTGACCCCGCGCAGCGGCACGTAGGAGCCGTCGTAGACCGTGTGGCCGGCGCTCGGGATGAACCAGAAGGTCAGGAACGCCCCGGTCAGCAGGCAGATGATCATCGAGTACATCGCGATCTCGCCGAGCATGAACGACCAGTGGTCGGGGAAGACCTTCTTCATCAGGTAGCCGACCGGCTTGGCGGCGCCGGTGCGGTCGTCGACCCAACCGGCGAGGCCACCGACCTTGCGGGCGGCGGCACCCGGAGGTGCCGAGACGGGCTGGTCGCCCTCGCGGAGGGCGTCCGCGGGACGTGCGGTGGTGGTGTCGGCGCTCATCGGCTGCCACGCTCCCAGAAGCTCGGGCCGACCGCTTCCTGGAACGGGGCGGCAGAGACGAGGTATCCCTCGTCGTCAACGGTGATCTGCAGCTGCGGCAGGGGCCGCTTGGCGGGACCGAAGATCACCTTCGCGTCCTGCGTGACGTCGAACGTTGACTGGTGGCACGGGCAGAGCAGGTGGTGCGTCTGCTGCTCGTAGAGGCCGACCGGGCAACCGACGTGGGTGCAGATCTTGGAGTAGGCAACGATGCCGTTGTAGCCCCAGTCGCGCTGCTTCTGGGACTTGATGATGTCTTCGTCGAGGCGCATGAGGAGCACGGCCGCCTTGGCCTTCTCCTCGAGGAGGTTGGGGGTGCCACCGTCGCCGGTGACCGGGTCGGGCAGCAGGCCCTGCGGCATCACGTGGAACACCGAGCCGATGGTGACGTCTTCGGCCTTGATGGGGGTGTTCTCGGGGTCGCGCATCAGGCGCAGCGGCTTGAAGGTGGGGTCCTGGCCGGGGCCGCTCGGGCCGCCGTTCCAGAACGTCTGCGACAGGCTGTTCTGCGGCATCGGGCCGAGCGAGCCGGCCACCTGCAGCACGAGCGGCACCGCGAACAGGCCGAGCGCCCCACCGAGGGTGTACTTGATCATCGGGCGGCGGGTGATCTGCGAGCTCTCGCCACCCTCCTTGAGCACCTCGACGACCCGCTCGCGGGACTCGTCGGTGGCGCGCATCTGGTGGCGCTCCTCGACGACCTCCTCGTCGGGCATCAGGGTCTTGGCCCAGTGCACCGCACCGAAGCCGATGCCGAGCAGGCCCAGGGCCATGGTGACGCCGAGGGCGAAGTTGGAGGCGCTGGTCTCGCCGATGCCGGGCACGAAGATCGTGGTCTCGAGGCTGATCGCGAAGTAGCAGACGATGAAGGCCAGGGTGCCCAGGATCGAGATGCCGAACAGCGTGGCGACCTGCTTCTCGGCGCGGCGGGCGGCGTCCTCGTCGAGGTCGGCCATCCGCGCGACGTGCTCGGGCAGGCCCGGGTTGGTGAACCGCTCGGGGAGGCCACCGTCTCCGACGACGTGGCCCTGGTCGAGCCGCACGGCGGTGCCGTGCTCGGAGGGGGGTGCCACCTCGCTGCCGGGGTGGGTGGTGTCCTGCTCGTTCATCGGGGTACCGATCTTCTCGTCGAGGTGCGGGTGGGGACGACGCGGACGCTAGGCCGACTTCGAGCCGAGCCAGACGGCGCAGCCCACGAGGATGCCGAGGCCGAAGACCCAGGCGAACAGCCCCTCGGTGACCGGGCCGAGCGACCCCAGGGCCATGCCGCCGGGGTTCTCCTGCTTGTCGATGGTGTCGAGGAACGCGATGATGTCGCGCTTGTTCTCGGAGGAGAGGTTGGCGTCACTGAACACCGGCATGCTCTGCGGGCCGGTGATCATGGCCTGGTAGATGTGCTTGTTCGAGATGTCACCGATGGCGGGGGCGTACTTGCCACGGGTCAGCGCACCGCCGGCGCCGGCGGCGTTGTGGCACATCGCGCAGTTGACGCGGAACAGCTCGCCACCCGCAGCCGGCGTTCCCCAGTCGGGGGTCGACGGCCTCGTCGGACGGGACCGCGGGACCCGGCGCGAGCGAGGCGATGTAGGCCGCCATGGAGTCGATCTGCGGCTGGGTGAACTTGGGCTGGCCCCCGGGGGCCTGGACCATCGGCCCGGACAAGGGCATCCGACCGGTGCCCACCTGGAAGTCGACCGATGCCGCACCGACGCCCGCCAGCGCGGGACCGGCGATCTTGTCGCCGTTGCCGGTCGCCCGGCCCTCGGCGTTCTGGCCGTGGCAGGAGGCGCAGTTGGCCAGGAACAGCTGGCGGCCCTCCTCGATGGACTGTGCGGGCAGCGCCTGGGTCGTGGCGTCGGCCTCCTTGGGCGCGACCACGGCGTAGACGGCGCCGGTGAGGAACAGGCCGAGCATCAGCAGGATGGCGATCGCCGCCGGGTGCCGGCGGCGGGCTGCCAGTGAGTTCACGGTGCGTTCCTGTCGTCTGGTGCGGTTCGGGGGTCGGAGCCGGCTGCGGCTGGGGTCACTTCAGGACGTAGATCATGATGAACAGGGCGATCCACACGACGTCGACGAAGTGCCAGTAGTAGGAGGTGACGATCGCGCCGGTGGCCTGCGCGTGCGAGTAGTGCCGGGTGGTGAAGGTACGCCCGATGATGAGCAGGAACGCGATCAGGCCGCCGGTGACGTGCATGCCGTGGAAGCCGGTGGCGAGGTAGAAGACCGAGCCGTAGGCGTCGGAGGACAGGCTCACGCCCTCGCGGATCAGGTTGGCGTACTCGTAGATCTGGCCGGCGATGAAGATGCTGCCGAAGGCGTAGGTGAGGACGTACCACTCACGCATGCCCCAGGCGGACACCTTGCGCAGCGGGGTGCCCGCCGGGCGGGCGACGATGCCCTTCTCGGCCTGCAGCACGCCGAGCTGGCACCACACCGACGAGACGACCAGCACGATGGTGTTGCACAGCGCGAACGGCACGTTGAGCATGACCGTGCGCTCTTCCCAGAGCTGGCTCTCGTGGCCGCGGATCGTGAAGTAGAACGCGAACAGCGCCGCGAAGAACATCAGCTCGCTCGACAGCCACACCATGGTGCCGACGGCCACCATGTTGGGGCGCGTCGCGGGCCCCTGGCCCGGGATCGAGGGGACGGGCCCGGTGGGCCGGGCCTGGGGTGCTGTCTGAGTCGCCACGGACGACATTATGGCCGTATCTGCCGACGGGCGCTTCCGTGACCCCCCGAAAGGCTCGACAAGTTGCACGACGGGCCACCGGTACGATGCCCGCATGACCTCTTCGCACGACGCCGGCACCCCGGCGCAGGCCTCGAGCACCGACGCCGTCCACCGGGTCTCGGTGCTGCTCTACAGCGACGACATCACCACGCGCGACGCCGTGCGGGCGGCCGTCGGGCGGCGCCCGGCGCGCGACGTCGAGATCGTGTCGTGGCGTGAGTGCGCGACCCCCGAGGCGGTCATCGAGGCCATGGATGCCGGCGGCTTCGACGTCGTCGTGCTCGACGGCGAGGCGAGCCCGGCCGGTGGCCTGGGCCTGTGCCGCCAGCTGAAGAACGAGATCTTCCGGTGCCCGCCGATCCTGGTGCTCACCGGCCGCCCCCAGGACGGCTGGCTGGCCGGCTGGTCGCTCGCCGACGACGCCGTGTCGCACCCGCTCGACCCGATCGCCGTCGCGGAGGCCGTCGCCGGCCTGGCGCGGCTGCGGGTCGCGGTCGGCTGACCGGCGTGACCACCTCGACCCCGGCCGGGTTCACCTGGCCGGACCTCCTCGCCGCGCTGCTGCGCCGCGAGGACCTCAGCACCGAGCAGGCGGGCTGGGCGATGGACCAGGTGATGAGCGGCGAGGCCTCGCCCGTGCAGCTCGCCGGGTTCCTCGTCGCCCTGCGGGCCAAGGGCGAGACGGTCGAGGAGCTGCGCGGACTGGCCGACGTCATGCTCGAGCACGCCCACCGCATCGAGGTCGCCGGCGAGACGATCGACATCGTCGGCACCGGCGGCGACCGGATGCACTCGGTGAACATCTCGACGATGGCCGCGCATCGTCGTCGCGGCCACCGGGCTGCGGGTGGTCAAGCACGGCAACCGGGCGGCCTCGTCGTCGTCCGGCTCGGCCGACGTCCTCGAGGAGCTCGGCGTCGACCTGACGCTGGCTCCCGAGGCGGTGGCCGAGGTCGCCGACCGGGCCGGCATCACGTTCTGCTTCGCCGCGGCCTTCCACCCCTCGATGCGCCACGCGGCGGCCGGCCCGGTCGCGGTCTCGGCGTGCGGCACCGCCTTCAACTTCCTCGGCCCGCTGACCAACCCGGCGCAGCCGACCTACGCCGCGGTCGGGGTGGCCGACGCCCGGATCGCCCCGCTCATGGCCGGGGTGCTTCGCGGGCCGTGGCCGCGGCGGCTCCGTCTTCCGGGGCGACGACGGGCTCGACGAGCTCACCCTCGCCACCACCTCGCACGATCTGGTGGGTGCGCGACGGCGCGGTCACCCGAGCTGACCCTCGACCCGACCGACCTCGGCCTGGACCACGCCCCGGTCGAGAGCCTGCGCGGCGGCGACGCGGCCTACAACGCCCAGGTGGCGCGCGACCTGCTCGCCGGGCGAGCCGGGCCCGGTGCGCGACGCCGTGCTGCTCAACGCCGGCATCGCGCTGGCGACGGCATCGCGGCCTGGGTGAGCCGACCGTGTCGCGGGTGTCGCTCACCGCCGCGGTGCGCGAGGGGATGGACCGCGCCGAGGCCGCCATCGACTCCGGCGACGCCGCAGGCGCTGCTCGACCGGTGGGTCGAAGACCACCGGCGCCTACGCCGCGCTGAGCGCCGGGCCGGCGTCAGCCCTCGAGGCCGAGGCTGAACGCCGCCTCGAGGTCGTGCGAGGAGTAGGTGCGGAACGCGATGTGCGTCTCGGTGCCGGGGACACCGGCGACCTTGTTGAGCCGGTCGGCGATGACGTCGGCGAGGTCCTCGTGGTGGCGCACCCGCACCATCGCGACGAGGTCGACGTCGCCGGTGACGGAGTAGACCTCGCGTGACGCCGTCGAGGTCGGCGATCGCCTGCGGCGACCTCGGGGATGCGGTCGACGTCGGCGGGATGAGGACGATGGCGGTGATCACCGGCCCAGACTAGCCGGGCGTCGCGCAGCCACCCGACACCGGATGCCGGGTCGTGGCGCCCGTGCCCGAGCCTCGGTCAGCGGACCCCGGCGAAGCCGGCGACCTCGCGCCGGGCCGTCTCGAGCGGCTCGAGCTCGGCGCGCACCGCGGCGGCGCCGCCGACCGGGCAGGTCCAGGCGCCGTCGACCTCGACGAGGCGCACGCCGGGGGACTCGAGCCAGCGCAGCACCTTCTCGGTCTCCTCGGCGCGTGGCGGCCGTGGACGGGGCCACCGGCGGGCCACGACCTCCGCAGCTGGCCGCGAGCGCCGTCGACGTAGGGCATCGGGTCGGCGCCGCGCGGTGCGGTGGTGCTGCCGGCCAGCCGGCCGTGCCGCACGCAGATGACCTCCCAGCCGCCGAGCATCGAGCGGCGGGCCGCGACGAGCTCGGCGATGCGGGCCAGCGGGTCGAGCCGCTGCGCCGCGGGACGGCCCCGCACCAGGGCGACCAGCCGGTCGCGCACGACCTGCGGCCTCCTCGAAGCGCTCGACGTCGGACAGGCGGGTCATCCGGGCGCGCAGGGCGTCGAGCAGGTCGCGGGTGTCGCCGACGAGCAGGTCGACGGCCCGGTCGGCGACGACGGCGTAGTCGGCCACCGACTGGGCCCCGGTGCACGGCGCGCCGCACCGGCCCATCTCGGCCAGCACGCAGGCGACCGGCGGCTTGGTGGGGGACAGCCGCTCGAGGCACTGGCGCAGCGGGAGGACCTCGTGCACGGCCGCCACCGCGGCCTCGGCGGCGGAGCGCGAGCCGAACGGGCCGACATACCGGGCGCCGTCGTCGCGCGACCGCGCGCACGATCGACAGCCGGGGGAACGGCTCGACGGTGAGCTTGACCCACAGCGCCCGCTCGGGGAAGCGCGAGCGCCGGTTGTAGCGCGGCTTGTGCTCGGCGATGAGCCGCAGCTCGCGCACCTCGGCCTCGAGGGTGGTGGCGCAGACGATGGGGCTGACCGACTCGGCGATGCGCACCATCTCGCCCATCCGGCTGCGGTGCTCGGAGGCCGTGAAGTAGGACGCGCACCCGGGTGCGGATGGACGACCGAGGTGCCGACGTAGAGCACCCGGCCCTGGCCGTCCTTGAACAGGTAGACGCCCGGGCAGGTCGGGCAGGTCGTCGGCGAGGTGGCGCTTGCGGCGCCGGGCCGGGGTGACCCGGGCGGTGTAGTCGAGCAGCTCCTCGAGGGAGTGCACGCCGAGCGAGCCGACCCGCTCGAGCAGGCCGTGCAGCACGTCGACGGTGGCGCGGGCGTCGTGCAGCGCCCGGTGGTCGGGGGTGGTCGTGGCGTGGAAGAGCCGCGCCAGCGAGGCGAGCCTGCGGTTGGGCACCTCGTCGCGGCGCACCAGCTGCCGGGCCAGGTGCACGGTGTCGAGCACCGCGAAGCCGGGCCACTCGTGCTCGGTGCGCCGGGCCGCCGCCTTGAGGAACCAGATGTCGAAGCCGGCGTTGTGGGCGACGAGCACCGACCCCGGCGGCGAACTCGAGGAACGCCGGCAGGACCGACTCGATGCGCGGGGCGCCGGCCACCATCGAGTCGGTGATGCCGGTGAGCACCGAGATGAACGGCGGGATGGCGCCGCCGGGGTTGACCAGGGTCTGGAACTCGCCGAGCACCTCGCCGCCGCGCACCTTGACCGCACCGATCTCGGTGATGCCGCACTCGGCGGGGCTGCCGCCGGTGGTCTCGAGGTCGACGACGACGAAGGTGACCGCGACAGCGGGGTGCCCAGGTCGTCGAACGTGCCCTGCACCATCGTCATGTCGCTGACCGTAGGCTCCCGCACCGACACCCCCAGTGAGGCGCGCGGTGCGGCCGGTGCGGCGACCACGGCGGATGCCGGGGGGCCCGACGAGCGGGCGGCCCGGCATCCGCGGTGGGCCGGTCAGCGCCGGCGGGCGGTGAGCAGGAGGTACTCCCAGTTCATGACGCCGTCGTCGAGGTGCCGGTCGCCGAGGTCGGCCAACGCGGCATCCAGCGTCGTCACCTTGTCGGGGTCGTCGGCGATCGCCCGGTAGACGGCGATCGTGGGGCCGTAGTTCGCCTTGAAGTAGTCGCGGAACTCCGCGCCGTCGACGAAGTGGTCGACCGGCAGCTGCTGGCGGGTGGTCTCGACCGCGCCGACCCGGTCGCCGAGCAGCTCGAGCACGTGCGGCTCGGCGCCCCACAGCGGCGGCGGCTGCGCCCCGGGCGGCGGCGGTGGGGCGTAGGGCCGCATCACCGAGAACATCTGCCCGATGAACCCCTCGGGGGTCCAGCTGACCAGGCCGATCCGGCCACCCGGGCGGGTCACCCGCACCAGCTGGTCGGCCGCGGCCTGGTGGAACGGCGCGAACATCACGCCGACGCACGAGGTGGTCACGTCGAACGCGCCGTCGGCGTAGGGCAGCGCCTCGGCGTCGCCCTCCTCCCAGGTGACGTCGAGGCCCGCGGCCCGGGCCGTGCGCTCGCCGACGGCGAGCAGCTCGGGGGTCAGGTCGGATGCCGTGACCCACGCCCCCGCCCGGGCCGCCGGGATGGCGACGGTGCCGGTTCCGGCCGCGACGTCGAGCAGCCGGTCGCCGGAGGTCACCCGGCAGGCGTCGACGAGGACGGGCCCGAGAGGGGTGACGAGGTCGGCGGCGACCGCCGGGTAGTCGCCCAGCGCCCACATCACACGGTGCCGGCGCTTGACCTCCGGTGCCGCTCCGTAGTGGATGCCGGCGTCGGTCTGTCGCTCCTGGGTGGTGTCGGTCATGTCGTTCTCCCTGCTGCTACTGGTGGTGGTCGGACTCCCAGCGTCGCGAGGTGGGCGCACGGCATCCAGTGCGCGTTCTGTAGTGCACGAGGTTCACGATCTGTACTGGCGCCTCGCCGCGCCCGGGTGTGCACTGGTGTCGGAGCAGGGGCCGGGCGGCGGCCCTGCAGGAGGTGGTGACCCGTGTCGACCTACGGCCAGTTCTGCCCGATCGCCAAGGCGATGGAGGTGCTCGACGAGCGGTGGACCCTGCTCGTGGTGCGCGAGCTGCTGCTCGGCAGCAGGCACTTCAACGAGCTGCGCCGGGGCAACCCGAAGATGTCGCCGGCCCTGCTGTCCAAGCGGCTGCGCCGGCTCGAGCGGGTCGAGGTGGTGCGGCGCCGGGTCGTGGGCGGGCGCAGCACGTACGAGCTGACCGAGCGGGGGCTGGAGCTGCGGCCGGTCATCGACGCCCTGGGCACGTGGGGAGCCCGGTGGGCGGGCGACCTCGGTGAGGAGGACCTCGACCCGCGCCTGCTGCTGTGGGACGTGCGGCGCACCATCCCGGTGGAGTCCTGGCCGCGTGAGCGCACGGTGGTGGCGCTGCGGTTCGAGGACGTCGCCTCGCCGGTGTCGCAGCTGGTGGATCTGCGTCAGCGGCGACGAGGTCGACGTGTGCGACATCGACCCCGGTTTCGAGGTGACGGCGACGGTGCGCACGTCGTTGCGGGCGATGACCGAGATCTGGCGCGGTGACCGCGGCTGGGGTGAGGCCCTGCGGTCGGGGCGGGTCGAGGTCGACGCGCCGCGCGACGTGGCGCGGGCGGTGCCGACGTGGATCGGCCAGTCGCTGCTGTCGGCGGTGCCGCGACCGGCCTGAGCCGCTCCGGGCTTCAGCTCCGGCGCCGTGCTCCGGATGCCGGACGGCAGGGGTGTCGGTGGTCGCCTCTAGCGTGGGAGACAACCACCTGGAAAGGGGTGAGAGCCGATGCCCAGCCACGACCTGACGTTCACCGTCGAGTGCCGCACGTGCCCGGTGCGTGAGCTGCACTGTGGCGACTGCATGGTGCCCGTCCTGCTCGACCTCACCGCGCCCTCGGTGCGGCTCGACCACGCCCTCGACCCCGAGGAGCGCGCGGCCGTCACCCGGCTCGTCGAGGCAGGGCTGGTCGCGCCCGAGACCGCAGCGGTGGCGCGGGCCGTGCTCGCCGGGTCCGGGGCGCGTGAGGAGCCCGTGGCGGAGGGTGGGCGCGCCGTCGGCTGATCAGGGGTTCGTCGCGGGCCCTGCCGGTCGGGCGTCGTGACGGTTCGGGAACCTCCCAGCGGGGCTTCCTACGATGGGCCGGTGCCGAGCCCGCCGACCCCGAGCCGACGCCGTGCCCGGCGCGGGTGGGGCGTCAGGCTCCTCTTGGTCTCGCTGGCCGGCGCGACGGCGGTCGGTGGGTGCACGCACAGCATCGGCGACCCGCCGGGGCCTTCCCCCTTCCGGTCGGCGACGGCCTCGGCACCGACCACCCCACCGGTGCTGCTCACGACGGCGGTGTCCGACCTGCTGCACCGTCGTGCCGGTGCGGTCGTCGAGGGGGACCGGGCGGCGTTCGCTGCGACCGTCGCCGATCCGGCATCGGTCTCGGGGCGGCGGCAGCTGGACTCCTACCGGGCGGCCCGGGCCCTGCTGGTCTCGCGGCTCGAGGTCGGGGCCCCGGTGGTCCACCTCACCGAGACCGCACCGGGCACCGGCGCGACGCCAGTGCCGCAGGGCACGGTCGCCACGACCGCACCGAGCGCGAGCCCGAGCCCGAGCGCGGGCGCGGGCGACCCGTTGCGGGCGACGGCCGAGGCCGACGTGCGCTACCGCGTCGACGACCTCGACCGCGGCGACCGGGTGGCACGGCTGCAGTACGACCTGGTGCGCGGCGAGGACGGGTGGCAGGTCGCGGCGGAGCGGCCGGTCGGCACCGGCGCCACCGCCCCCTGGGTGGCCATGCCGGCGCTGCGGGTCAGCCGCGGCGAGCACGCCGTCGTGGCCGGCACAGCGCCGGCCGTCCGGCTCGCCGAGCACGCCGCCGTCGTCGACCGCGCGCTGCCCGGGCTCCGGGCGGCCTGGACGGGCGCACCCGCCCGCGTGCTGGTGCTCGCCCCGGCGACCGCGGCGGAGGCCGACGCCCTGCTCGGGCGCATCCCCACCCCCGGGACCGCACCCGTCGCCGCCACGACCGAGGGCCCGACCGGCGCCGCTGGCACCGCTACGGGTGACCGCATCGTGCTCGACCCCTCGGCCTTCGACCGGCTCACCACAAGTGGGCGGGACGTCGTGCTCACCCACGAGCTGGCCCACGTGGCGGTGCGGTCGACCGTGCCCGGCCGCCCGGCCGCCTGGCTGGCCGAGGGGTATGCCGACCACGTCGGCTACGCCCGAGCAGACGTGGCCCCGAGCCGGCTGCTCCTCCCGCTCGCCTCGGCGCTGCGCACCGGCCACGGTCCACGCGAGCTGCCGAGCGCTGCGGACCTGCAGCCGGCCACGGGTGACATCGAGGTGCCCTACCTCGCCGCGTGGCAGGCGGTCGAGCTGATCGCCCGCGACCACGGGGAGGCGGCGCTGCGCCGGCTCGTCGCGGCGGGTGCGTCGACCGGCTCGGCGGCCGACGCCGAAGCCGCCACCAACGCGGCGCTGGTGTCGGTGCTCGGCACCAGCCGCGCCGAGCTGACCGACCGGTGGCTCACCCGTCTGGGCGAGTTCGCCACGAACCCCGGCTGACCCCAAGCTCTTTCGCGAACTCAGGAGCACTTCGCCGGCTCAGGGCCGTATCGCATCCTGACCCCGCGAAGTGCTCCTGACTTCGCGGGGAAGGGCCGGGTCGGCGACGCCCTCGGCGTCGATCGGCGGCTCCACATCCTGCTCCGCCACCGGGGCCGGCTCGCCCTGGGGCAGCGCGAGCGACGCCACCACGAGGGCCCCCACCAGCCAGAACTGGTTGTAGAACGCCTGCTTGTTGACCAGGTTGGCCACTGCGAGCACCAACGCCAGCCAGCGCAGCAGCTCGTCGACGCCCGGGCGGCGCCGCCACACGGCATACGCCGCGATCGCCACCACGCCGACCATGGCGGCCCCGGTCACCCAGAACGGCAGCGTGATGCCGTGCTCGTTGAGTGCGTAGAGGTACCAGCGTGTTGGCGAACTTGATCGGGTGGAAGGTGAGCAGCGTGGTGACCGTGTCGCCGACGAACGCCGCGGCATCCGCCACGACCCACGGCAGCATCAGCAGCGCCGCGAGCGCGCCGGTCGCCAGCGTGCGCCATGCCCCGAACGGCCGCCAGACCAGCAGCACCGGGGCCAGCAGGGCGAGGTGCTGCTTGCTCGCGCACGCCAGCGCCAGCGGCACGATCGCCCACCACGCGCGGTCGCGCCGCACCAGCACGGCCCACCACACGATGAGCGCGGCGAGCACCGGCTCGGTCCAGGCCTGGTCGACCTGGGTCAGCGTGCCCGGCGCGAGCACGAGCACCGCAGTCACCGCCGCCGCCCGCTCCACCCGCCCGCGCGCCAGCGCCCAGAGCCCGGCGAAGAGCACCAGCGACCAGAAGAGTACGGCCCACCGCACGTCGCCGGCGAGCCACCGACCGGGGGCGGTGAGCACCGCCATCCACGGCAGGTAGGGGAAGAAGTCCTGCACGCCGGGGGAGTTGGTCCACTGCTGGGTGTAGACGTTGTCGCCGCGGGCCAGGGCGTCGGCACCCTGCTGCAGCACGACCCACACGTCGATCTTCGGAGCCTTGTCGCCGACGATGGCCACCACGGCCAGCACGGTGTGGGTGAGCACCGCCAGCGCGTAGGCCGCCACCGCGGCGCGGCGCCCCGGTCGGGTCAGCAGCACGGCGCAGCCCAGGCCGCCGGTGGCGAGCACGGCAAGGGATGCCGTCAGCCACCCGCCGCGCAGGTAGCTGAACAGCGGCACGGTGAGGGTGATGACGACGGAGGCGGCCACCACTCCCGGCGCCAGCCAGCGGGGCACGTCGACCACCAGCCGTCGGGCCAGCCACCACCCGAGCAGCGCCGCGCACACCGTCAGGGTGAGCACGATCGGCACCCGGAAGCGCACGACACTCCACTGCAGCACACCGAACCACGCGAGCCAGGCGGCCCCGAGCACGAGGGCGGCGACCGGCCCGGACGTGGGCCGCCCGACGGTGGACGACGGGGATGCCGGCCCGGCGGCGGCAGCAGGGGCGGCCGTCGTGGCCGCGGTCGGGTCAGCCACCGTAGAGGGCGTCGACCTCGTCCTCGAAGTCACGCATCACGACGTTGCGCTTGAGCTTCAGGGACGGGGTGAGGTGGCCGGACTCCTCGGTGAAGTCGGAGTCGAGGATCGCGAACTTGCGGATCGACTCGGCCTTGGACACCGCGGTGTTGGCGTCGTCGACGGCCTTCTGCACCTCGGCGATGACGCGCTCGTCGGTGCGCGCCGCGGCGAACGACACGCCGTCGAGCCCGTGGTTGCGGGCCCAGCCCGGGTAGCATCTCCTCGTCGAGGGTGATCAGCGCGGCGATGAACGGCTTGCCGTCGCCGACGACGATGCACTGGCTGACCAGGGGGTGCGCGCGCAGCCGGTCCTCGAGCACGGCGGGGGCGACGTTCTTGCCGCCGGCGGTGACGATGATCTCCTTCTTGCGACCGGTGATGCGCAGGAAGCCGTCGTCGTCGAGCTCGCCGATGTCACCGGTGTGGAACCAGCCGTCGCGCACCGCCTCCGCCGTCGCGGTGTCGTTGCCGCGGTAGCCCCGGAAGACGTTGACGCCGCGCAGCAGGATCTCGCCGTCGTCGCCGATGCGCACGTCGACGCCGGGCAGCGGTTGGCCGACGGTGCCGATGCGTATCGCGCCGGGCTGGTTGACGGTGGCCGGCGCGGTGGTCTCGGTGAGCCCGTAGCCCTCGAGGATGGTGACGCCGATCCCGCGGAAGAAGTGACCCAGGCGGGTGCCGAGCGGCGCGCCACCGGAGACGGCGTACTGCACCTTGCCGCCCATCGCCTCGCGCAGCTTGCCGTAGACCAGCTTGTCGAAGATCGCGTGGCGCACCTTGAGGCTGAACGGGACGCTCCCGGCATCCTGCGCCTCCGACCACGCCACCGCGGCGGCCGCGGCGCCTGCGAAGATCTTCCCCTTGCCACCGGCCTCGGCCTTGGCCTCGGAGGAGTTGTAGATCTTCTCGAACACCCGCGGCACGGCGAGGATGAAGGTGGGCTGGAACGCGGTGAAGTCGTCGAGCAGCGCCTTGAGGTCGGAGGAGTGCCCCATGCGCACCCCGGCGGTGACGGCGAGCACCTCGATGAACCGGGCGAACACGTGCGCCAGCGGCAGGAAGAGCAGCGTCGAGGACCCCTGCGCCTTGACGACCGCGGCCAGCTTCTCGGCGGTGTTCTCGGCCAGGGTGAGGAAGTTGCCGTGGGTGAGCTCGACGCCCTTGGGGCGGCCGGTGGTGCCGGAGGTGTAGATGATCGTGGCGAGGCTGTCGCGGTCGAGCGCGTCGCGGCGGGCGTCGAGCTCGGCGTCGTCGACGTCGTCGCCGTCGCGGCTGAGGCTGTCGACGTCACCCTGGTCGATGACCCAGACGTGCTGCAGGCCGGGGAGCCGGGGTCGGCCCTGCTCGACCGAGGCGAGGTGGGCGTCGGTCTCGACGATCACCCCGACGGCGCCGGAGTCGGCGAGGATCCACTCGACCTGGTCGGGGGAGGAGGTCTCGTAGATCGGCACCGGCACCGCGCCGGCCGACCACAGGGCGAAGTCGGCGACGGTCCACTCGTAGCGGGTGCGGCTCATGATGGCGACCGCGTCGCCGAGGCCGATGCCGGCGGCGATCAGGCCCTTGGCGAGCGCCGTGACGTCGGCGGCGAAGGTCGCCGAGGTGACGTCGGTCCACCCCGCGCCGGAGCGCACCGAGAAGGCCACTCGTCCCGGCTCGGAGCTCGACCACCGCCGGGGCACGTCGGCCAGGCTGCCCTGGGTGGTCTCGGGCAGGACCAGCGGCGTGGACTTCTCGTGCACGGTCGGCTCCTTCGGGGTGCGGCGCACATGGGACACCTCAACTCTAGGACCCTGCCGGGCGGGTACCCTCCGTGCCATGGCCGACCGCACGCAGTCCTCCGTCGAGATCGCCGCCGAACCCGGCACCGTGCTCGACGTCATCGCCGACTTCGAGCGGTACCCGGAGTGGGCGCACGAGGTCACCTCGGCCACGGTGCTCAGCGAGGACGGCGACGGGTGGGCCGACCAGGTCGAGTTCCACCTGCACGCCGGGGCGATCAAGGACCACTACGTGCTCGAGTACGACTGGGACCACATCGCCGACGACGGCACCGGCAGCGTCTCGTGGCACCTGGTGCGCGCCACCCTGCTCAAGGGGCTCGACGGCACCTACGCCCTGGCCCGCACGCCCAAGGGCACCCAGGTCACCTACGACCTCGAGGTCGAGCTGACGATGCCGATGATCGGGCTGCTGAAGCGCAAGGCCGAGAAGCACATCATCAACCTCGCCCTGACCGAGCTCAAGAAGCGCGCGGAGGGCTGACGCCCGCCATGACCCGCGTCGTCCTCGTGACCGGCAAGGGCGGCGTCGGCAAGACGACCACCGCCGCGGCGACCGCCGTCCGGGCCGCCCGCAGCGGGCTGCGCACCCTGGTGATGTCCACCGATGCCGCGCACAGCCTGGGGGACGCGCTCGACGTCGAGCTCACCACCGCGGTCACCTGGCGCGAGACGACGCCCGTCGAGCCGGGGCTGCACGCCCTCGCCGTCGGCGCGCACACCGCCGTCGAGGCCGACTGGCAGGTGGTGCGCGACTACCTGCTCGGGGTGCTCGACGCGATGGGGGTCGACGCCGTCGTCGCCGACGAGCTCACCTCGCTGCCCGGCGCCGAGGAGGTCACCGCCCTCGCGGCGCTGGCCCACCAGGCCGAGAGCGGCGACTGGGACCTCGTGGTCGTCGACTGTGCCCCCACCGCCGAGACGCTGCGCCTGCTCGCGCTGCCCGAGGTGCTCGGCTGGCACCTCGACCGGCTGCTGCCCGCGCAGCGCCGCCTGCTCACCGTGCTGCGCCCAGCCGCCTCAGCCGCCACCGGCGTGCCCGTGCCCGGCCCCGAGGTGCTGCTCGTGCTGCGCGCCTGGCGCGAGCTGATGGTCGGCGTGCGCGCGCTGCTCACCTCGCCCCGGGCGAGCGTGCGCGTCGTGCTCACGCCCGAGCGTGTGGTCATCGCCGAGAGCCGACGGGTGCTCACCTCGCTGTCGCTGCACGGCTACGCGGTCGACGCCGTGGTCGTCAACCGGGTGCTGCCCGCAGCGCTGCCCGGCGACGTCGACCCCTGGCGCACGGCGTGGACCACCGCCCAGGCGAGCGGCCTGGAGCAGGTGCGCGAGTCCTTCCTCGGCATCCCGCTGCTCTGCGCGCCCTACCTGGCGGGCGAGCCGATCGGCGCCGACGCGCTCGACGACCTCGCGACCGCGACGGTCGCCGACGGGCGCCCCGCCCCGCCGCTGATGGACGACGTCGACGTGCCGCGGATGCGGGTCGAGGCCGACGGCGCCGACTTCGTGCTCACCCTGCCGCTGCCGCTGGTGTCGGCGGGCATGGTCGGGATGGCCCGTCGCGAGGACGACCTGCTGCTCGAGGTGGGTGGCCAGCGCCGCGTCGTCACGCTGCCCTCGGTGCTGCGGCGGTGCATCGTGCGCGATGCCGCCGTGGGCAGTGGTGAGCTGCGGGTCCGGTTCGAGCGTGACGAGGAGCAGTGGGCCAGTGGGCGCTGAGCGCTGGGACGAGCAGGTCGGGTCGGTGGCCGACGAGGCCGGCCGGCTCCTGGAGAGCCTGCGCCGTACCGCTGCCGAGTCCGCGGCCCGCGGGTCCGCTGGCGACGACGGCCCGGATGCCGCTGGGCCGGCGCCCGCTCCCGGCTCGGCGTCCACGTCGGGCCCGGCAGACGGCGGGATGCCGGGAGCGGCCTCGGCTGCCGGCCCCGACGGCTCCGGCCACGACCCGTTCTGCACCTGGTGCCCGCTGTGTCGCGGTGCGGCGGTGGTCCGCTCGCTCAGCCCGGAGACGTTGGCCAAGCTCGCCGACCTCGCGACCCTGGCGGCCACGGTGCTCACCGACCTGGCGAGCAGCCGTCCGGGGGGCGACCGCCCGGCATCCGGCCACGACCCGGCCACGGCGCCGGACCGCGCCCCAGCCGGCACCTCGCCGGGCGCCTCGCCACCGGCCGGGCGCCGGCCCCGGCGCACGGGGCCGGCCCCTAGCCGGCCGATCAAGGTCAGTGACGCCGACGACCCCCAGGAGGCACCCCGTGGCTGATGGTCCGCTCGCGATCGGCATCGACATCGGCGGCACCAAGGTGGCCGGCGGCATCGTCGACCCCGACGGCACCGTGCTGGCGCGTGCCCGGCGCGACACCCCGCACCGTTCGACGAGTCCCCGCGTCGTCGAGGACACCATCGTCTCGGTCGTCGACGAGCTGCTCGAGGGCCACGTCGGCGAGATCGCCGCGGTCGGGATCGGGGCCGCCGGGTTCGTCGCGACCGACCGGGCGACGGTGGTCTTCGCACCGCACCTGTCCTGGCGCAACGAGCCGCTGCGCGAGGCGCTCGGGAAGCGGGTGTCGCTGCCGATCTTCGTCGACAACGACGCCAACGCGGCCGTCTGGGCCGAGCACCGCTTCGGCGCCGGCCGCGGCGAGAGCCACCTGGTGCTGGTCAACCTCGGCACGGGCATCGGGGGCGGCATCGTGCTGGGCGGCCGGGTCATCCGCGGCCGGTTCGGCATCGCCGGCGAGTTCGGGCACATGCAGGTCGTGCCCGACGGCATCCGCTGCGAGTGCGGCAACAAGGGCTGCTGGGAGCAGTACGCCTCGGGCAACGCGCTGGTGCGCGAGGCCCGCGGCCTGATGTCGGCCGGCAGCCCGGTGGTGTCCGACCTGTTCGACCGGGTCGAGGGCCGCCCCGAGAACCTCACCGGTCCGCTCGTCACCGAGGCGGCGCAGGACGGCGACCCACTGGCCCGAGAGCTGCTCGCCGAGGTCGGCCGCTGGCTCGGCATCGGGATGGCCGACCTCGCCGCCGCTCTGGACCCCGGCACCTTCGTCATCGGTGGTGGCGTCAGCGCAGCCGGCGACCTGCTGCTCGACCCGGCGCGCGACGCGTTCCGCCGCCAGCTCACCGGCCGCGGCTACCGGCCCGAGGCACGCATCGTCGCCGCGGAGCTCGGCAACGAGGCAGGGCTGGTGGGCGCCGCCGACCTCGCGCGCACCGACGCCGTCAGCGGCTGAGCCCACCCGTGTCGGCCCTGCGGGTCGCGAGCTACAACACCCGCGACTTCCTCGACGACTCGCGCCTCGCGGCCCGGGTGGTGCGCGCGGTCGACCCCGACGTGCTGTGCCTGCAGGAGGTGCCGCGCCGGCTGCTCGGTGGGCGTCGGGTGGCGCGGTTCGCCGCCGCCTGCGGGCTGGCCTGGCCCGGCGGGCACCGGGGGAGCGGGGGCACGACCGTGCTCACCTCGGACCGGGTGACCGTGCTGGGGTCCGAGCACCTGCGGCTGCCGGTGCGCTGGCCCGACCGCACTCGGGGGTTCGCCGTGGTGCGGGTGGCCCTGCCGGGCGGTGGCGAGCTCACGGCGGTGTCGGTGCACCTCAGCCTCAAGGCGCCCGAGCGGGTGACCCACACCGAGCGGATCCTCGAGGCGATCGCCGCCCGCGGGCCCCTCGTGCTCGCCGGTGACCTCAACGAGGACCACACCGGGGGTGCCTGGCAGCTGCTCGACGTGCCCGACCGGCTGCGGCTGGTGTCGCCGGACCGGCCGACCTACCCGGCCCGAGCGCCCCGGCGGCGGCTCGACGTCGTGTTCGCCTCCCCGCAGCTGCGGGTGCTGCCGCACCGCGAGGTGAGCCTGCCGGATGCCGTGTACGCGGCGGCCAGCGACCACCGCCCCACCTGGGTCGACCTCGAGCTCCCCTGAGGTGCCGGGGTGTCCTCGACCGTAGAGAACACGCCGTGGGCGGGCGACGGCCGGCGGCGTGTTCTCTACCCTCGACCGGTCGGGGTGCGTCAGACGCGGGCGCCGTTGTCGCCGCTGGTCGGGTCGCGGTGCTTCGGCTGGCGCAGCACGAGCAGTCCGAAACCGATGAGCGACACCACGATCGACACCACGAACCAGCGGGTGCTGTGCGACGGCCGGGCGAACACGACCCACAGCAGCATCAGCGGGCCGGCGACCAGGCCGATGACGGCACCCCAGAAGTGCAGGTCCTCCTGCGGGGGGAGCTCGACCTCGGGCGGCTCGAAGTGCTCGTCGTCGTCGGCGAGCGCCTTCTCGGCCTCCTCGGTCGCCGCAGCGACGGCCTCCTCGGTCGCGGGGTCTGCGGGCTCGGCGGCGCGCCAGGCCGAGGGCGGCACGACGACGTCGAGGGGCGAGGGGTTGACCCAGGGGGCGCGGGGGGCGGCCGTCGGCGCGGCGGGCGCGCCGGCATCCGGCTCGGTGTCGTCGTCGAGCGGGGCACCACCGTCGGTTCCCGGGTCGGTGTGGACAGGGTCGGCCTCGGCCGATGCCGGGCCGTCGTGAGGAAGCCCGTCCGGGTCGGGCAACGGGGCGTCCCAGCGCGCGACGATGGAGGCGAAGCGCGCCTCGACGTCGCGCTCGTCCATGTCACCGGGCCGGTCTGGCACGGGGTCTCCTCGGGTGCTGCGGGGTTGGAAGACGATCTTCGCACGGCGACATGGGCAAGAGGCACTGTGACCCAGTGCACTAGAGTCTGGGCGTCGCACGATGAAGGGTTAGGTCCATTGATCTACTGGGTGTTGAAGACGGTCGTCCTCGGGCCGATCCTCCGCCTGCTCTTCCGGCCGTGGGTCGAGGGCGCCGAGCACATCCCCGAGTCGGGGGGCGCGATCTTCGCCAGCAACCACCTCTCGTTCTCCGACTCGATCTTCCTGCCGCTGGTCGTGCCGCGCCGGATGACCTTCCTCGCCAAGAGCGACTACTTCACCGGTGAGGGCATCAAGGGGCGGCTCACGGCGGCGTTCTTCAAGGGCGTCGGGCAGCTGCCGATCGACCGCTCCGGCGGCCGGGCCAGCGAGGCCGCCCTGCGCTCGGGCCTGAAGGTGCTCGGCCGCGGCGAGCTGCTCGGCCTCTACCCCGAGGGCACCCGCAGCCCCGACGGCCGGCTCTACAAGGGCAAGACCGGCGTGGCCCGGATGGCGCTGGAGGCGGGCGTGCCCGTCATCCCGGTCGCGATGATCGACACCGACAAGGCCCAGCCCACCGGCACCAAGATCCCCAAGCTGATCCGCGTCGGGGTGAAGATCGGCACCCCGCTCGACTTCTCGCGTTACGAGGGCATGGAGAGCGACCGGTTCGTCCTGCGCTCGATCACCGACGAGATCATGTACGCGCTGATGGAGCTCTCGGGCCAGGAGTACGTCGACATGTACGCCACGGCGATGAAGGACCGCATCGCCCGCGAGAAGAAGAACAAGGCCAAGGAGGCGGCCGAGGCCGCCCAGCCGGGCCGTGCGGCATCCGAGCTCGAGGACGCCCTCGACGGGCTCGACGACGACACCGGCGACGACGCCGGTCCGCAGCGCCGCGCGAGCTGAGCGTCGCCGGCCGGGGCCCCCCGGCATACCGCCATACGGGCCACACCGGGGGTCCGTGGGTGCGGGACCTATCCTTGACCCTCGTGAGCACGACCACCGATCCCGACCCCCGCCAGCGGCTCGCCGCCGGTGCCGAGCTGCCGGCCGCCCAGCAGCCGGTGTGGCCCGACCGGGCCGCCCTCGACGCGGCCGTCGGCCACGCTCGCGACGCTACCCGCCGCTGGTGTTCGCCGGCGAGTGCGACATGCTGCGCGACCGCCTCGCCGCGCGTCTCACGCGGCGAGGCGTTCCTGCTGCAGGGCGGCGACTGCGCCGAGACGTTCGCCGTCGGCGACGGCCGACAACATCCGCAACCGGGTCAAGACCATCCTGCAGATGGCGGTCGTGCTCACCTACGGCGCGTCGGTGCCGGTCGTCAAGATGGGCCGGATGGCCGGGCAGTACGCCAAGCCGCGCTCGAGCGACGACGAGACCCGCGAGGGCGTCACCCTGCCGGCCTACCGCGGCGACATGGTCAACGACTTCGAGTTCACCCCGGCGTCGCGCACGCCCGACCCGCAGCGGCTGCGTGAAGGCGTACCACACGGCCGCGTCGACCCTGAACCTCATCCGCGCGTTCACGCACGGGCGGCTTCGCCGACCTGCGCCAGGTGCACGACTGGAACAAGGGCTTCGTCGCCAACCCGGCCAACGCGCGCTACGAGCGCCTCGCCGAAGCGAGATCGACCAGGCGATGAAGTTCATGCGCGGCCTGCGGCGCCGACTTCGACGCGCTGCGCGCGATCGAGTTCTACTCCGCGCCACGAGGCGCTGCTGCTGGACTACGAGCGCCCGATGACGCGCATCGACTCGCGCACCGGCGACGCCGTACGACACGTCCGGCGCACTTCGTGTGGATCGGGGAGCGCACCCGCGACCTCGACGGCGCGCACATCGACTTCGTCGCCGCGGTCCGCAACCCGATCGGCGTCAAGCTCGGCGCCAACGACCGACACCGACGACGCTGCTGCGCTCATCGACAAGCTCGACCCCGACCGCGAGCCCGGCCGGCTCACCTTCATCACCCGGATGGGCGCCGGCAAGATCCGCGACGCGCTGCCGCCCCTGGTCGAGAAGGTCACGGCATCCGGCGCGCCGGTCACCTGGGTCTGCGACCCGATGCACGGCAACACCTACGAGCGCCGACCGGCTACAAGACCCGTCGCTTCGACGACGTCGTCGACGAGGTCGAGGGCTTCTTCGAGGTGCACCGCGGCGCTGGGCACGGTCCCCGGCGGCATCCACGTCGAGCTCACCGGCGACGACGTCACCGAGTGCCTCGGCGGCTCGGAGCAGATCGACGACGCCGACCTCGACCGCGCTACGAGTCGGTGTGCGACCCGCGGCTGAACCACCAGCAGACCCTCGAGCTCGCGTTCCTCGTCGCCGAGATGCTGCAACGAGGACTGACCCGGTGCTCGCCGACCTGCTGTCCGACACCGCTGACCGCGCCCCAGCGCCGCGATGCGCGACGCGATGGCGCACGCCGACGTCGGCGACGACGTCTTCGGCGAGGACCCCACGGTGCGCGCGCTCGAGGAGCGGGTCGCCGACCTGCTCGGCCACGAGGCCGGGCTGTTCGCGCCGTCCGGGTCGCTGGCCAACCAGCTCGGCCTGCGGCTGCACGTCGGCCCCGGCCAGGAGCTGGTCGCCGACCAGCAGGCGCACGTGCTGCGGGCCGAGATGGGCGCCGGCGCGGTGTTCTCCGGCATCACCAGCCGCTCGTGGCCCAGCGAGCGCGGTCTGCTCGACCCCGCCGGGCCGCTGTCGCTGGTGACCACCGGGGTCGGGCCCTACCAGGTCGACGACCGCGCTCGTCGTGCTCGAGAACACCCACAACTTCGGCGGCGGCACGGTGCAGCCGATCGAGCGCCATCCGCGAGGTGCGCGCCGCCACGTCGGCGGTCGGCGTCGCGATGCACCTCGACGGCGCGCGGCTGTGGAACGCCCACGTGGCCTCGGGGGTGCTCGCTGCGCGACTACGGCGCCGAGTTCGACACGGTGAGCGTCTGCCTCTCCAAGGGGCTGGGGGCGCCGGTCGGCTCGGTGCTCGTCGGCTCGGCCGAGCAGATGGCCGCGGCCCGCATCTGGCGCAAGCGCTACGGCGCCGGCATGCGCCAGGTCGGCATCCTCGCCGCCGCCGGGCTCTACGCCCTCGACCACAACATCGAGCGGCTCGCCGACGACCACGCGCGCGCGGCACGCTTCGCCGCGGCGTGCGCCGAGGCGGCACCGGCGGCCATCGATGCGGCCACCGTCGAGACCAACATCGTCGTGCTCGACGTCGGCGCAGTCGGTTGGGCCGCACCGGAGTTCGTCGCAGCACTTCTCGAGCACGGCGTGCGCACGTATGCCGTGGGGCCCGGTCGGGTGCGCGCGGTGTGGCACCTCGACGTCGACGACGCCGGCACCGATGCCGCGGTCGACTCCGCGACCGCGCTGTTGCGCCAACGGGTCACCCTCACCGACGCGACGCCGCGGCCATGACCCGTCGGGCGGTCGAGACCTCAGCGGCCCCGCCGGCGCTCGGGCCCTACAGCCAGGCGATCGTCGCCGGCGGCCTGGTGTTCTGCTCGGGCACGGCGGGCATCGACCCGGCGACCGGCGTGGCACCGACGGCATCGAGGCCCAGACCGAGCAGGCCCTGACCAACCTCGCCGCCGTCCTCGAGCGCCGGGTCCTGATGGCGCACCTGGTCAAGACCACGATCTTCTACGCCGACGTCGACGACTTCGCCCGGCTCAACGAGGTCTACGCACGGCACATGCCCGACCCGCCACCGGCCCGCTCCGCACCGGCGAACGTGCGGCTGCCCCGTGGCCTCCTCGTCTCCATCGACGCCATCGCGGTGCTGCCCGAGGGCTGAGCCCGGCTGGGGGCACCCGACCCGACCTCGGGAGCCGGCATCCGGTAGGACTGGGAGATGAGCACCGTCCGCTTCGGGTTGAAGCTGAGCCAGAACGCCACCATCGACCAGCTGCGCGACCTCTGGCGCCTCGCCGACGACGGCGGGTTCGACAGCTGCTGGGTGATGGACCACTTCGCCACGCTGGGCCCGGCCGACGACGGGGCGATCTTCGAGACCTGGACGATGCTGGCGGCGATGGCCCAGCTCACCACCCGCACCCGGATCGGCTGCGCGGTGGTCGGCAACACCTACCGGCACCCGGGGGTGCTGGCCAAGATGGCGGTCACGGTCGACCACCTGTCCGGCGGGCGGCTCGACTTCGGCATCGGCGCCGGGTGGGCCGAGAACGAGCACACCATGCTCGGGCTCGACTTCGGCACCCGAGGCGACCGGGCCGACCGCCTCGAGGAGAGCCTCCAGGTGATCCTCGGGCTGTGGACCCAGCCGCGCACCACCTTCGCGGGGCGGCACTACCAGCTGCAGGATGCCGTGGCCGAGCCCAAGCCGGTGCAGCGCCCGCACCCGCCGATCTGGATCGGCGGCTCCGGCCCACGGCGCACGCTGCGGCTCGCCGCGCAGTACGCGGACGTGTGGAACGCGGCCGGGGGCACGCCGGAGGAGGTCGCCGCGTCGTCGGCGATCCTCGACCAGCACTGCGCCGACGTCGGGCGCGACCCGGGCGAGATCCGCCGGTCGGTGCAGGTCGGGGTGGGGTCCGACGACGTGGCCGGTCTGCCGGCGCTCGTCGAGCCCTACGTCTCCGTCGGCGTCACCGACGTCATCCTCATCGTGCGCGACGACGACCCGGTGGCCGTCGCCGAGCAGGTCACCGCACGAGCTGCCGCGGCTGCGCGAGCTCGGGTGAGCGGCGAAGGCTCGCCCTAGACGTCGTGGTGCAGCGCCTCGACCGGTGGCTCGTCGGCCGCCGACGCCCCGGGGTCGCGCGGCGTCGACCGCAGCTCGACGAGGTACATCGCCGCCACGACGAGCGCGCCGCCGACCAGCATCCGCCCGGTGAGGCTCTCACCGCCCAGCGTCACCGCGAACAGCGCCGCGAAGACCGGCTCGAGGGCCATGACGATCGCCGCGCGCGTGGCGGTGAGGTGCGCCTGGGCCCAGGTCTGCGCCCAGAGCGCCAGCGCGCCGGCCACCAGGGCCATGTAGAGCAGCGAGGCCCACTGCGCCCCCGTGGCGGGCAGGGTGAGCCCGTCGGGCACGGCCACGCACCGCCGCGACGACCGTGATGACGCAGGCCTGCACGGTGGCCAGCCCGAAGGCCGCCCCCGGGGTCGACCAGCGGCCGAGGGCGACGATGTGCCCGGCGTACAGGATCGCCGACAGCAGGGTCAGCGCCTCGCCGATGCCGACCGAGAACCCCTGTAGCGACAGCAGCGCCAGCCCGAGCGTCGCCAGGCCCACGGCGAACCAGGTGACCTTGCCGATCCGGTCGTGCAGCAGCACCGCGCCGAGCACCGGGGTGAGCACCACGTAGGTGCCGGTGATGAAGCCCGACACCGACGCGTCGGTGTGCGCCAGCCCGGTGGTCTGCAGCACCTGGGCCACGCCGTAGAGCAGGCCGAGCACCACCCCGACCCGCAGCTCGCGCCGGGTGAGCGCGAGGGTCTGGCGCCGGAACAGCACGAACATCACCACGGCGGCGATGCCGAACCGCACCGCGAGGAAGTCGGCCGGCGGCACGTGCTCGACGAGGTCGTGGATCAGGAAGAAGGTCGATCCCCACACCGCCGTGACGGAGACGAGCAGGAGCGTGGCGAGCCGGGCGTGCCCGGCCGGGGCGGCCACGGCCGGTCAGACGATCGTCACGGTGACGGTGCTGCCCTTGGGCGCCTCGCCGCCCGGCGGGGTCCTGGAACCGCACGGTGCCGAAGAAGCCGCCGAACGCCTTCTGGACCTTGACCTTGAACCCGGCGGCCTGCAGCGCGGCGCGGGCCTGCTGCAGCTGCTCGGCCCACGACGTTGGGCACGGTCACCAGCACCGGGCCCTTGGAGACCACGAGGGTGACCGTGTCACCCCGGAAGGCGGTGCCGTCGCGCGGGCTCTGGCTGATCACCGCCGCCCTTGGGCACGGTGTCGCTGTTCTGCTGCTGGGTGGCGTCGACCTCCAGCCCCAGGCCGCTGAGCTGGCGGGCGGCGCGGGTGGCGTCCTTGCCGGTGAGGTCGGGCACGTCGATCGGGTGGCGTCCCCGGCTCACCGTCAGCGCCACGGCGGTGCTCTTCTTCAGGCTCGCACCGGGGCCCGGCTTGGCGGTGACCACCTGCCCCTCGGGCACCTTCTCGTCGTAGGCCTTGCTGACCTTGCCGACCTTGAGGTTGACGGCCTTGATGCGGGCCGTGGCCTCCGCGAGCGTCATGCCGACCACGGGCGGCACGGCATACCGCTCCGGACCCCTGGAGACCACGAGCGCCACGGCGGCCCCGCGCCGCACGGTGCTGCCCGGCCCGGGGTCGGCCGAGACCACCACGCCCGCGGGCACCGTCTCGCTGAACGTCTGTGACGACCTTCGCGTCGAGCGCGGCCTGGTGCACGGCGCTCACCGCCTCGGCCTGGCTGCGGCCCTGCACCGACGGCACGGTGGCCGTGGCGCCCGGCCCGAGCAGGAAGAACCACGCGGTCAGCGCGGCGACGAGCGCGGATGCCGCGACGGCCGGCCACCAGCGGCGCCGGCGGCGCGGGTGCGGTGCCGGCCACCACCCGACCCTCGATCGGTGGCGGTGGCACGGTGATGGCCACGGTCTCGGAGCGTGGGCGGGTGGCCACCCCGCCGGCGACTGCGGCGGATGCCGCGTGCACACCCTGCACGGGGAAGGTGGCCGTCGAGGTCGGCTGGGCGGCGGCGACCGAGGCGGCCCGTCCGGCCGGCCGGGCGTCGAGCTCGTCGATGGACAGGGTGGCCCGGGCGTCACGCACCAGCTCGAGGAACGCGGCGGCGTCGGCCGGCCGCTCGTCGGGGTCGCGGGCGGTGGCCACGGCCACGAGCTCGTCGAGCTCGGTCGGCAGCCCGGCGACCCGGCTCGAGGGGGTCGGCACCCCGCCGTGCACGTGCTGGTAGGCGACATGGATGGCGGTGTCGCCGGTGAACGGCCTTGGTGCCGGTGAGCATCTCGAAGAGCATCAGCCCGGCCGCGTAGACGTCGCTGCGCGCGTCGGCGATGCCGCGCTCGACCTGCTCGGGGGCCAGGTAGGCGACGGTGCCGAGCAGCACGCCCTGGGTGCTCGTGACGGTCTGGCTGGTCACGGCGCGGGCCAGGCCGAAGTCGGCGACCTTGACCGTGCCGTTGTCGTTCATGATGACGTTCTCGGGCTTGACGTCACGGTGGATGAGCCCCTTGGCGTGGGCCTCGGCGAGCGCCTGCAGCACCGGCTCGAGCACGTCGAGGGCGGCCCGGGGGGAGAGCGGCCCCTCGTCGCGCAGCACGTCGCGCAGGGTCTGGCCGGGCACGTACTCCATCACCAGGAAGATGCAGCCGTCGTCCTCGCCCTGGTCGTAGACCGCCACGACGTTGGGGTGCGAGAGCGAGCGCGCTCGAGCGCGCCTCGCGGCGGAAGCGGGTGACGAAGCTCTCGTCGTGGGTGAGGTGCTGGCGCATCACCTTGAGCGCGACCTCGCGGTCGAGCCGCTCGTCGAGGGCCAGGTAGACCGTCGCCATCCCCCCGTCGGCGATCCGACGGAGCACGCGGTAGCGCCCGTCGAGGGTGCGCCCGATGAGCGCGTCGCCGGTGGATGACACCGTAGGAGTGTACGTAGTTCCGGACACCGACCCGTCACCCACCGTCCGTGATCACATGGTTGTGCGCAGGGCCATGACGTTGCGCACGTACAGCTTGGTGTCGCTGTACATGCCGTGCTTCTGCAGCGCGCCCAGCCCCTGGTAGTAGGCCGCGACGGTCTTCTCCATGCTGTTGGTGGAGCGGCCCAGCGAGCGCAGCATGACCACCCCGGCGGTGATGTTGTCGCTGGTCTTGAGCAGGTCGAGCCGGCGCCCGACCAGGCCCGACGCCCACTGTCCGCCCTGGGGGATCACCTGCATGACGCCCACCGCGTTGGCGGGGGAGACGGCCCGTTGGTTCCAGCCCGACTCCTGGTAGGCGATGGCCAGCGCCAGCCGCGTGTCGACCCCCTGCTGGCGGGCGATCCGCACGATCATCGCCTTGGTCTCGCTGCGGCTCGGCACCGAGCGGCGGGCCAGGATCGCCCGGTTGCGGGCAGCCGCCTCGGCGATGGCCCGGGGGTACGTGCGGCCGGCGAACGTGTCGGGCACCGCGCTGCCCGATCCCGACCTGGCCTTGCCCGGCACTCGCAGCGCCTGGCCGGGGTGGATGAGGGCGCGGCTGGAGATCTTGCTGGCGCGGGCGATCGCACCGATCGTCGTGTGGTGGCGCGCGGCGATCGAGCTCAGGGTGTCGCCGGCCCGCACCCGGTAGGTCGTGGTGGCGGCGGGTCTGCTGCGGGGGGCGGCGGCCTTGCCGGCGGGGGCCCGCACGACGATCCGCTGGCCGGGCATGATGAACGAGCGGGTCGAGAGGTGGTTGGCCTTGAGCAACGAGGCCATCGGCACCCGGAAGCGGGTCGCGATGTCGAAGAGGGTGTCACCGCTGCGCACGACGTAGACCCGCGAGGTGGCGCCGGGCCGCGGGGCGGCCTTCGCCGGGGCCGAGGTGCGCGGCACGCGCAGGACGGTGCCGACCATGAGGGCGCGGGGGTTGCGGATCGAGTTGCGGGTGGCGAGGGCGCCCACCGTCGTGCGGAACCGGGCGGCGATGCCGACGAGCGTGTCACCCGGGCGGACGCGGTAGGTCGTCCACCCGTGCGGTGCCGGGTTCGCCGCCGCCACGTGGGCTGCGGGCAGGAGGGCGGCGGGGGGCACCGTCGCGGGTGGGGCGGAGATGACCATGACCTGTCCTTGGCTCGGCACCAATGTGTGACAACCGTGACGGATGTGGTTGTCGTGTCTGTTGGGACACACGGTACCGGAGTGACTCGGTCACGGCCCGTTGTCCCGGCCGGCGGACCCGGAGTGTTCATCCCGGACAGGGTGGCCTTGGTCACCCGTCGCCGTGGCACGGCATCCGCGGGTCGGCCTGTCCGCGACCCGGCATCCGGGCGGACCCGGGCCGGGGTGGCGCCCGGCTGTGGCACCCTGTGCACCGTGAGCGACGCACCGCAGGATGCCGGAACCGAGCCCGTGGACGACATCGAGGCCCTGGTGGGCTCCTGGCTGACCATCCCCGACATCGCGGAGCGGCTGGGCCTGCCGCTGTCATCGGTGCGCAAGCTCGTCGAGGACCGCGAGCTGCTCGCCCACCGGGTGGGGGAGCGCCGGGTGGTCTCGGTGCCGGCCGGCTTCGTCGACGAGCACGGGCCGCTGCACGCCCTCAAGGGCACCTTCACCGTGCTGGCCGACGGCGGGATGACCGACTCCGAGATCCTGCGCTGGCTGCACACCGTCGACGACACGCTGCCGGTGGCGGGCTCCCCGCTCGACGCCATCCGGGCCGGTTTCAAGACCGAGGTGCGGCGCCGTGCCATGGAGCTGGCCTTCTAGGTCGCCCGACCACCCCGCTCGAGGTCAGGAGGAGCGGGCCGTCGCGATGCCGACCAGGTCGAGCAGTGCCGACCGCGCGGCGTGGTCGACCGAGGTGGCACCGTCGAGCGCTGCCCGGGCCGTGGTCGCGAGGCCCTCGATCTCGTCCTCGAGGCGGGTGACCGCCCCCGAGCCGGCGATGACGGCCCGCAGCTCCTCGACCTGACCCGCGTCGAGGTCGGGGCGGCCGAGCAGGGCCTCGACCCGGGCCCGGCCGGAGTCGTCGGTGCCCGCGAGGGCGTGCGCCAGCAGCACCGTGCGCTTTCCCTCGCGCAGGTCGTCGCCGGCCGGCTTGCCGGTCTCCTCGGGGTCGCCGAACACGCCGAGCAGGTCGTCGCGCAGCTGGAAGGCCCGACCGAGGTCCAGGCCGTAGCGCGAGAGGGCGTCGAGCCCGGGGGCGTCGAGCCCGCCGGTGGTGGCGCCGATGAGCAGCGGGTGCTCGACGGTGTACTTGGCGCTCTTGTAGCGGATCACCCGGCCGGCCCGCTCGACCCGCTCCTCGTCGGCCAGGCCCTCCCACGGCCGCATCGACTCCACGACGTCGAGGAACTGGCCGGCCATCAGCTGGGTGCGCATCAGGTCGAACAGGGGGCGGCCGCGCTCGAGGTCGGCCTCGGGCAGGCCGCAGGTGGCGTAGACGGCGTCGGTCCAGGTCAGGCACAGGTTGCCGGCGAGCACCGCACCCGCGAGCCCGAACCGGTCCGGGTCACCCGCCCAGCCCCGCGCGCTGTGGCGGGTCGCGAGGGCACGGTGCGCGGCCGGCATCCCGCGGCGGGTGTCGGAGTCGTCCATGACGTCGTCGTGGATGAGCGCGGCCGCCTGGAACAGCTCCATCGCGCTCGCCAGCCGCACCAGCGCGTCGGAGTCGGGGCGGCCCGCCGCCCGGTGCCCCCAGTAGAGGAAGGCGGCGCGCAGCCGCTTCCCCCCGCGCAGCAGGTCGGCGACCGCCGTGAGCAGGTCGTCGACGTCGGGGCCCAGCTCGGCGAGCACTGCGGCCTGGGTGGCCAGCTCGGCGTCGAGGCACTCCTGCACGCGGCGTCGCAGGTCGACGCCGTCGAGCGGGCTGGGCACGGGAGACCTCCTGCCACGTCCCGCGGGCAGCGGGGGTCGAATGATGGGTGCCCAGAGCCTACGGCGTGAGGGCTGGGTTACCCTCACCGCCATGGCGCACCACGGCGGAGGGGGACGGCCCGAGCACCTCGTCAGGTCCATCCCTGGCGTCCTGGCGCAGGACAAGCCGTCGATCAGCTTCGAGTTCTTCCCGCCCAAGGACGACGAGTCCGAGGCGGCGCTGTGGCTCGCGATCCGTCAGCTGGAGCGGGTGCACCCCGCGTTCGTGTCGGTCACCTACGGCGCCGGCGGCACCACCCAGGACCGCACCGTGCGGGTCACGAAGCGGATCGCCGACGAGACCTCGCTCACCCCGCTTGCCCACCTCACCTGCGTCGGTGCCTCGGTGCACCAGGTGCGCCAGGTGGTGGGCCAGTACGCCGCATCCGGGGTGCGCAACATCCTCGCCCTGCGCGGTGACCCGCCCGGCAACGTGCGCGGGCAGTGGACCCCGCACCCCGAGGGGCTCGACCACGCCGACCAGCTCGTCGCACTGATCCGCACGCTGGGCGACTTCACGGTCGGGGTCGCCGCCTTCCCGGACGTGCACCCCGACAGCCCCGACCTCGACCACGACGTCGAGGTGCTGGTGCGCAAGGCGGATGCCGGGGCGAGCTTCGCCATCAGCCAGATGGTCTTCGACGCCGACAGCTACCTGCGGTTGCGCGACCGGGTCGCGGCGCAGCGGACGCTGCCGATCACTCCGGGCCTGATGCCGGTGACCAACGTCAAGCAGATCACCCGGATGTCCGAGCTGATGGGCACCCCGCTGCCGCCGGCGGTCGTCGCACGGCTCGAGGCCGTCAAGGACGACCCGGCGGCGGTGCGGGCCGTCGGGGTGCAGATCGCGACCGAGCTGGGGCAGCGGATGCTCGACGAGGGTGCGCCCGGCATCCACTTCATCACCATGAACCGGTCGACGGCCACGCTCGAGGTGTTCGAGAACCTGTCGCTCTGACCCGGCCCGACGGCGTCAGCGGCGCCAGAAGAGGTGGTGGACCACGCCGCTCGGGCTGGGGACCCGCTCGTGGTGGAAGCGGTCGAGCAGCTCGTCGGGGGAGTCCCACAGCTTGCCGCCACGGCCGATCTCGACGGGCGCGACGGCGACGTGCAGGGTGTCGACGAGGTCGGCATCGAGGAACTCGCGAAGGGTCGATGACGCCACCGCCGAGGCGCACGTCCTTACCGTCGGCGGCCGCCCTGGCCTGCTGCAGCGCCTCATGGGGGTCGGCGTCGATGAAGTGGAAGGTGGTGTCCGACAGCGAGATCGACGGTCGGACGTGGTGGGTCAGCACGAAGACCGGCGTGTGGAACGGCGGCTCCTCACCCCACCACCCCTGCCAGTCGAGGTCCTCCCACGGGCCGTGCTGGGGGCCGAACTTGCCGCGGCCCATGATCTCGGCGCCGATGTTGTGGCTGAAGTCGCGGGTGAAGTAGTCATCGAGCCCGCGGGACCCGCCCGGGTCGGTGCGGTTGGGCCAGCTCGCCGTCGCGCCCGCCCAGGCGGCGAGCTGCGACGGGTCGGCGTGCCCGAAGGGCCGCTCGAAGCTCTGGCCCACGCCGGTGCCGTAACCGTCGGTCGAGAGCATGAAGTTCTGCACGCGCAGCAGCTGCTCACGGGGGGCGCTCATGACGCGGCCACCGGTGCGGCGAGCCCGAGACCGGCGTAGTGGGCCTGGCTCGCGGTGAAGGCGTCCCAGTCCCAGGGCGCGGGCCGCCCGGCGAGGCACGGCTCGAGCCGGTCGAGGGAGGCCTGCAGCCCGACGAGGTAGCAGTTGTCGACGGCCTCCTGCACGTCCGGGACGACGTGGCTCAGCCGCAGGATGCAGCCGCTGCCCGCGGCCTCGAGCTCCCAGCGCATGCGTGACCCCGGCGCGGGATGGGTGTGCTCGAGCAGCACCGGCGGCTCGAGGCGCAGAATCGTGCAGGTCAGGCTGACCGGCTCGCCGTCGCCCCGGCCGGCGAAGACCATCTCGCCGCCCTCGCGCAGGTCGACGGTGATGTCGGCGTCGAACGGCAGCCACCAGTCGGCCAGCCGGGCCGGGGAGGTGATGGCGTCCCACACGTCGTGCACGTCGTAGGCGAGGTGGCGTTCGAAGCGGATGACGCCGCCGGCCTCGGTGCGCTCGAGCACGCCGTCGTAGCGGGTGGTGAGGTCTTCGGTCACGGGGATCGCTCCTTCAGGGGGGACGGTGTGGCGGTGCGCTCGAGGTGGCGCTCGAGGGAGTCCAGGCGCCCGGCCAGCTCGGCGCGGTAGGGCTCGAGCCACGCGTCGAGGTCGCGCAGCGGCTCGGCGCGCAGCCGGTAGAGGCGGCGCTGGGCATCGCGACGGACCTCGACGAGGCCGGCTTCGCGAAGCACCCGCAGGTGCCGGGACACCCCCGGCTGGTGCATGCCGACGGCGTCGACGAGCTCGGTCACCGAGCGCTCACCGCCGCGGACGGCATCGAGGATGCGGCGGCGGGTCGGGTCGGTGATCGCCTCGAGGACGGCACGCTGGGGCATCCGGCCAAGATACGCGAGCGCATATATATGTGCAAGCACATGTGCAGGTTCAGGCCGGCGGCCCCGACAGTGCGCCACCCGGCCCGCTCGGCGTCACCGAGATGAGCGTGACGCCGAGGTCGCGCACCCGGGCGAGGATGCCGTGCAGCGCGGCCTGGTCGGCGACGGCGCCGGTGAGGGTGGTGGTCCCGTCCGCGTCGTGGGCCAGGGTGAGGCCGGCGAAGCGCGATGACCAGTGGTGGTCGAGGTGGCCGCTGACGCGCACCACGTAGCCGGCCGGAGCGGGGTGGGGCGCCAGGGCGGTCACGGTGCGCCCACCGGGAGCAGCCGCACCGAGGGCCGGCGGCTGGCGGCGCGGCGGATGACGACCTCGGCGACGGCGAGGTTGACCAGCCAGGCGGCGCCCAGGCTCAGGTCCTTGGTGAGGGCGCCGGGGCCGAAGACCGCCGGGCCGACGGCCAGGGTGAGCGTCTGGGTGCCGGCGGCGAGGGCGATGGCGTAGGCCCGCGTCATCCAGGCCTGGTGGGTCGGTACGTCGCCGCGGCGGATCGCGGCGAGACCCGAGCACGATGCAGGCGGCCAGGGCCGAGCCGAAGGCGAGCCGGAACAGGTACGCCAGCTCGCCGGTGCCGGGCTGGCGGGCGTAGAACAGCGTCATCCACAGGCCGAGAGCGCGACCACCGAGGCCGAGGACCACGACGACCCTCCCGGCGGCCCGGTGCCAGCGCGGGTGCCGGCGGCGCAGCCCCGACGGAGAACTGGAAGGCGCCGAGCACGGCGTACGGCACGGCGCAGAGGATGTGCACGACCACCGGCAGCGGGCGAGGCGGTCATCCGGGGGTTGGCGGGCATCAGCAGCGGGCCACCGGCCAGCTCGACGAGCCGCAGCGACCCGGCGACGGCCGGGATGACCACGAGGGCGACGAGCGCGAACGGCACCCACCCGGTCGACCGGGTCGACCGGGCGGGGGTGCGTCGCGGTGGGATGGTCATCGGGCGCCGGCCGGGTCGAGGCCGGCGAGTCGCCGGTGCTGGGCACGGGCTCGTCGGCCGCGGTACGCTGCTCGCGCCACAGCGAGTAGCCGAGACCGATCAGGGCGATGCCGGTGGGAACGGCGAACAGCCGCTGGTTGACCTGCGGCAGCAAGGGGATGGCGAGGGTGGCGACGGCGGCGACCGCGAGCAGGGCGGCGGCCCACCGGGCGAGGACGCCGGCGCGGAACAGGGCGATGCCGAAGAGCAGCCCGCCGATGAGGTAGCCGACGCCGGCGACGCCGGTTGAGCGTGCTGATCAGGCCGATGTCGCCGGTCGGCTGCCGCTGGTGGCCACGGCGAGGACGTCGTTGACGTAGCTCGGGGGAGCTGCGCGGCGATGGTCGGCAGGACGACCAGGCCGATCGACCTCGACGCTCAGCATGATCAGGTAGCCCAGGCTGAACAGCGAGCCAGCCCGACCAGCCCGAGCACGCCGATCTGGCGCACCTGGCGCAGGTACATCCCGGTGATGCCGACCAGCGACAGGACGGCCATCGACGATCTTCATGCTCTGGCGCACCGTCCACTGCGTGCTCTGGACGAAGTCGAGGGTCCAGCTCGGGGTGCTTGATCTGGACGGCGATGAACAGCAGGCCGGCGGCGACGGCGGCCAGGCCGGCCGCCCGGGTGAGCTTGGTGGTGGTGATTGTCATGTCGTGCCTCCCTGGTGCTGGTGTCCGCGGCTGGCTGCCGCGGGACTGCTCCGAACGTAGGAACCGGCGGGGTGACCCGGCGTCACCCGATGATGTGACCGGCGGGGTGAGATCGCCGGCGCCGGTCGACGGCTAGAGCAGGCCGCGCTCGCGGGCGCGGCGCACCGCCGCCCGGCGGCTGGTGACGTCGAGCTTGGTGAAGATGTGCTTGGTGTGGGTGCGCAGCGTGTTGTGCGAGACGAACAGCTCGCGGGCGATCTGCGGGCCCGCTCAGCTCGCTGTCGAGCAGCCGGAGCACCTGCAGCTCCCGCTCGCTCAGCGGCTCGGCCGGCGGCCGGATGCCGGGAGGCGCTCCGCCAGTCGGGCGACCCTCGTGCCGGGCCGCAGCGGCGAGCAGGCGCCGTGCGTGTGGCCGGCGAGCCGGTCGCGCTGCGGCCGCGCGCAGCAGCTCGACCATGGCGAGCGCCCTCGTCGAGGAAGAGCCGGACGCAGCCCTCGGGTTCGGGCGCCGCAGCCAGGGCGTCGGCCAGGGCGGTGCAGCGCCGGTGCCCGCCTGCCCGCGGCGTCGTGGGCGAGCGCCCGCAGCAGGCGGATCTCGACCAGGCTTCCGGCGCGCCCGGCGTCACCCGGCGGCCTCGCGCAGCCGGTCCAGCAGGCCGACGGCCTGGTCGAGCAGTGGCGGTGTCCGGCGGCCCGCTGCGCCACGCTGCTGCGCCAGCAGCAGACGCACCAGGGTGAGGTGGTCGAACTCGCTCAGGTAGCTGGCGGCGTCCGCCGGCCGACACGCCTCGGTCCCGCGCCCAGTCGGCGGCCCCGACGAGCTCGCCCTGGCGACGATCCGGATCCGGGCCCTGATCGCCGGGATCGGTCGCACGTCGGGAAGGAAGCCCGGCCGGTAGAGCTGCTCGGCCTGGTCGAGCTGCCCGAGCGCCGTCGCAGGTCGCCCTCGGCATCGGCCAGCAGGGCGCGCGGCGACGAACCAGCGGAAGCGGCTCTCGGTCACCACGGCCGCTCCGACCAGGACGGCGGCGGTCTCCAGGTGCTGCCGGGCGCTCTCGAGGTCGTCCGGCCTCGACGTCGAGCTCGCTCAGCGCCCACGTGCAGCTCGGCGGTGGCCCGCGCCACCGGCTCGCCGTGCGCCTCGGCGCGGTCCAGCGCCTGCTGGTAGAGCTCGCGGGCCCTGCCCGGCCGACCGGCCGCGAGCCACATGTCGGCGAGCACGACCGTGCTGCTCAGCTCGTCGACGAGGTTGCCGGCCGCGCGCAGGCTCGCCACCGCCTGCGTGAACGTCTCCAGCGCGCTCGTGCACGTCGCCGCGCGCCCACGCGGCGAGCCCGAGGAAACCCGGCCGCACCGCCCCGCGCGAGATGGTCGTCGGGGCCGGCCAGGTCGAGCGCGCGCCGGGCGTGTTCGGCGGTGCCCGTCGACGTCGCCCGGGCCTGGGCGAGCGAGGCCCGGTAGATGGCGATGGTCGCCGGCAGCGTCCGCAGCTCGTCGGTGTCGGCCCAGGGTGGATGCCGTGCGCCGCCGGCGCGGCGCCAGCGCGCGTTCGGCGTCGTCGAGTCGGGCCTCGACCGCCTCGAGGTCGCCGGAGACCATGCAGCATGCAGCCGTAGAAGACGCTGAGCACCGGGCTGCGCCGGACCGCGTCGTCGGGCAGGGCCGGCGAGCCAGCCGCCAGCACCGCCTCCTGCCGGTGCCGGCGGATCTCCGGCACGGCCAGTTCGACCAGGGTGCGGCGCGCTCGGTCGAAGTCCTGGGCCGCGAGCGCGTGCTGGACCGCCTGCCTCGGGCAGGTCGTGCTGCTCGTACCAGCGGCTGGCCCGCCGGTGCAGCACGCGGCACCAGGTCGGGCTGCTCGCTGAGCAGCCGCGCCCGCAGCACGTCGGCGAACAGGTGGTGGTAGCGGTACCACTCCCGCCGGTCGTCCAGGGCCACGAGGAAGAGGTTGGCGCGCTCCAGGGCGCGGCAGCATCGCGCCGGCGTCGTCGCGGCCGGTGACGGCGTCACACAGCGGCCCGGTGAGCCGGTCGAGCACCGCGGTGTGCAGCAGGAAGTCGCGCACCGGCGGTCGGCTGGTGGGCGCAGCACCTCCTCGACGAGGTAGTCGACGATGTAGCGGTCGTCCCCGGCGAACCGGGCGATGAAGCCGCCGACGTCGTCGCGCCCCTGCAGCGAGAGGGCGGCGAGCTGCAGCGCCGCGATCCAGCCCTCGGTCCGTTCCTCCAGGGCGCGAGCCTGCTCGGCGGCCGAGCCGGAGGCCGGTCGCCGCGTTGAGGTAGGCGGTCGCCTCCTCGGAGGTGAAGCGCAGGTCGGCGGCCCGCACCTCGACCAGCTCGCCGCGCACCCGCCACCGCGCCAGCGGCAGGTCGGGGTCGGCCCGGGTGCTGATGCACGACGTGCACCTGCGGCGGCAGGTGCTCGAGCAGGAAGGTGAGCCCCGTGCGCGACCGCATGGCTGTCGACCAGGTGGTAGTCGTCGAGCACCAGCCACACCTCGCCGCGGCACGTGCGCGAGCTCGTTGAGCAGTGTGCGTGAGGACCGAGTCGGTCGGCGGCGGGGCTGCCTGCGAGCAGCTCTAGGGGCCGCTCGCCCACGCTCCGGCACGGCGCCGTGCAGGGCGGTCAGCGACCCCGGTCCAGAACGACACCGGGTCGTCGTCCGATGGCGTCGAGCGACAGCCAGGCCACCGCCGGTCGTCATCGTCATCATCGCGGCATCGGCGAGCCACGCGGCCAGCAGCGTCGTCTTGCCGAACCCGGCCGGGGCCGACACCAGCGTCAGCCGGGCGTCGTCGCCCAGCCGGTCCAGCAGGCGGGGGCGCACCACGACGCCGCGGCGCGGGCGGGGGACGTAGAGCTTGGTCGCCACCAGCGGTCGCGTCACGTGTCCTACTCCCTGTCACCGCGCTCGGATGGAGCCGTGGCCCACCGTACGCCGGGGCGTCCCGCCAACGACACGCACGGATGCCGGCCGGCTCCGCCACGCACGGCGAGGCGGCATCCGGGCTGTTGGGTGTCGTCGGTGGGTCCGGCATCCGGTCAGGAACCGAGAAGCGGACTGGTCGGTGCTGGCCCTAGCCTGCTGGAGCAGGAGGCCGCGACGAGCCGGCCCGACCGCGTCGAGAGGACAGCACGATGACCGCCACCGAGAGCGACACCGGCTTCAGCGCCGACGAGCGCGCTGCGATGAAGGAGCGCGCCGCCGAGCTGCGCGCCGAGGGCAAGAAGGGCGCCAAGGCGGCCGACGGTCTCGAGCTGTGCCTGGAGGCGATCGCCAAGATGGCGCCCGACGACCGCGCGCTCGCCGAGCGGGTGCACGTCGCCATCACCTCGACCGCCCCCGAGCTGCAGCCGAAGACTTGGTACGGCATGCCTGCCTACGCCAACGCGGCCGGCAAGGTCGTCATGTTCTTCCAGGACTCCGGCAAGTTCAAGTACCGGTTCTCGACCCTGGGCTTCCAGGACGCCGCGAACCTCGACGACGGCGACTTCTGGCCGACGTCGTACGCGATGCTCGCGTGGAGCCCGAAGGTCGAGAAGCAGGTCGTGGCGCTGGTCAAGGCCGCCGTCTCCTGACAATCGCGTCGAAACGCGTTCAGGCGACGCAGAACTCGTTGCCCTCGGGGTCGAGCATGACCACGTGCCCGAGCTCGCCGCCGTAGTGCTCCTCGCGCACCGGCGTCGCGCCGGCGGCCGCGAGCTCGGCCACCCGCTCGCGGACCAGGCGCACCCGCTCGTCGGGGTCCCACGGCGGTTCACCTGCCACGCGCAGGTCGATGTGCACGCGGTTCTTGGCGGTCTTGCCCTCGGGCACCTTGAGGAAGCCGATGGCCGGCCCACGCCCCTCGGGGTCGATGATCGAGGCGTTGTCGGGGCCGTCGAAGCCCGGTTCGGGCACGTAGCGCAGCGCCTGCGCCCAGAAGGCCGCGAGCCGCTGCGGGTCGGCGGCGTCGCAGCCCAGGGTCCAGTGCGTGGCCATGGCCGTCAGGCGACGTCCATCGGCTGCCCGCCGGTGATCCGGATCAGCTCGTCGTAGGTCGTCGCGAACACCGAGTGGCTGTGCCCGGCGGCGGCCCAGACCGTGGCGTAGCGGCCGAGGGTGACGTCGATGATGGTGCGCAGGTGCTGGGGGTGCCCCACCGGGGCGACCCCGCCGATCGCGAAGCCGGTGTGGGTGCGCACGAAGACCGGGTCGGCCTGCTCGATGCTCGCGAAGCCGGCCAGGGCGGCGACCTTGTCGGTGTCGACCCGGTGGCCGCCGGAGGCGAGCACGAGCAGCGGCTGCACGTCGCCGTCGTGGCTGGTCGAGACGAAGACCAGGCTGTTGGCGATCTCGGCGGGGGTGACGCCCAGCGCCTCGGCGGCGGCCTTCGCCGTGCGCACGGCGAGCGGCAGGTGGCGCACCTCGGGGGTCACGTGGTGCAGGGCGAGGGTGTCCATGACCGACCGGACGCCGGCGTGGCCGGACAGGTCGGGCGACGGTGCCGGCGTCACCCGGCTCTGGGCTCATGCGGGCCAGCCTAGTGACGTCGCCGCCACGGAACCGGGCCATCGGCGCTCGCGCTGCGCGGGCGTGCCATCCTCGTGCCCTGACGCCCGGCATCCTCGACGCAAGGAGAGCAGCAGATGATCCTCATCACCGTGAAGTTCCCGATCTGCGAGGACCGGCTCGACGCGTGGGACGAGCTGTCGGCGTCGTACGCCAAGGCCGTCAGCGCCGAGCCGGGGTGCGTGTTCTTCGAGTTCTCGCGCAGCCTCACCGAGCCGAACACCTTCGTGTGCATCGAGGGCTTCCGCGACTCCGCGGCCGGGGGCGCGCACATGGCCCAGGAGCACGTGGCGCGGTTCATGCGGGAGATGCCTGACATCGTCTCGGCCCGCCCGCAGATCATCTACGTCGACGCCGAGGAGGTCACCGGCTTCGGGCCGATGGGCGAGATCACGCCGCGCCAGTCCTGACCCGTACCGAGATCGACCAATAGGTCAATTCCGGTTCGCCGGGCTGGGTCGCGATCTTCCCTCCCGCTGCGCGGTGGGATGCCGTGTGCGGCCGTTGACCATCCGCACCCACTCGCTGGCGCTCGCGGGCGCTCGCGGGCGCGCCCACGCGGAGCGTGGGACCCGCCGCCAGACCCGTCCATCGGCGCGCCCACGGCATCCCTCCGCTCCGCTCCTGCCGCTGTCTCGAGTCGGGTGCTCAGCTGGCTGCCCGGGCAACCACCTGAGCACCCAACTCTCCAGAACTTCGAGGCTTCGGCGTGTCGCGAGGGACTCGCGCGAACGGGCTTGACGGGTTGTCGGCACCCGGGGTTACAGTGGTTGGAGTCGAACAGGTGTTCGACATCCACATCGGTCCGTCGCTCGACGGCTTCCTCCGGGGGGCCGGTCGGCGATCCCGTGCTGCCCAACCGGAGGTGCCCCATGGCCCGTCGTCACCACGACTCCGTCGTCGTCCGTCCCGCCGTCGGGGCCGGCACTGCCGTCGACGGGCCGCGCGACTTCGTCTGGCGCGGCCGGCGCTACACCGTGTGCGCCGTGCTCGACTCGTGGCAGGAGCGCCGGGCCTGGTGGCGCGAGGTCGGCGACCAGCCGAGCGGCCCCGGGCTGCCCGGCCTGCCGAGCCCGCAGCGCCGGGTCTGGCGGGTCGAGGCCCGCCCACCGTCCGGGGCCGCCGGGGTGTTCGACCTCGGCCGCGACGACGACCACTGGCTGCTGCTGCGAGCCCACGACTGAGCCACCACCTCCGACGCAGTCCCGCCGCCCTGCGACACCCACCACTGCCCGACACCCACCACTGCCTGACACCGACCACTGCCTGACACCGAGCACCGCCCCCAGGACCGAGGAGCCCCCCGATGAGCCACGCCGCCACCACCTTGGACCTCCTCGACCGGGCCCGCGAGTCGCTCACCAGCGGGTATGCCGCCTCGGCCGCCTCCGCGCGCTACCTCGCCGCCTCGCTGGCCGCGCTGCGGGCCGGTGCCGCGGTCGTCGCCGCCCGCTCGGCGACGACCCCCGGGGCGGGGCTCGCCTCCCGGGGCGACGGCCCGCACGACGTCTGGGCGCTCACCGCCCGGGTCGCCCCCGAGCTCACCGAGTGGGCGCAGCGGTTCGCCGCCGCCACCGGGCAGCGGGTCGGGGTCGAGACCGGGCTGGTGCGGGTCACCGCCCGCGAGGCCGACGACCTGCTGCGCGACGCCGAGACCTTCGTCGACCTCGCCGCCGACCGGCTCGGCGTGCCGTCGGTGCACCGGCCGCGGCGGCTGGTCCCCGTCCGCTCGGCCTGAGGGCGCCATGGCCGGGTTCGCCCACCTCCACGTCGCCTCGGGGTTCTCGATGCGCTACGGCGCCTCGATGCCCGAGCACCTCGTCGAGCGGGCCGCCGAGCACGGCCAGGGCGCGCTCGCGCTCACCGACCGCGACGGGCTCTACGGCGCGGTCCGGTTCGCCACGGCGTGCGGCCGGGCCGGCATCGCGCCGGTGCTCGGCGTCGACCTCGCCGTCGAGCCGCTCGTGCCGGGACCGGCGCACGCCGGTCCCGGGAGGGACCGCATGGGTGCCGATCGCGCGTCGGGTGCCGCAGGCGGGCCGGATGCCGGGCGCCCGAGCCCGCGGCCGCGCACCCCGGTGCGCGGGGGCGCCATCGTCGACCCCCGGCGGCCGCGGGTCACCGTGCTGGCCCGCGGCCGCGGCGGCGGCACCGCTCCCGGGGTCGGCTGGGCGGCGCTGTGCCGCCTGGTCACCGAGACCCACCTGCGCGGCGAGCGGGGCGCGCCGGTCACCAGCCCCGACCTGCTCGCCACCTGGTCCCACCCGGGCGACCCCGGGGAGCCGAGCCGGCTGCTGGTGCTGCTCGGCCCCGACTCCGACGTCGGCCGGGCGGTGCTCGCCGGGCGCCGCGAGCGGGCCCGCGACCTGCTCGCCACCTGGCGGGCGCTGCTGCCGCGCGACGGGCTCGCCGTCGAGGTCGTGCACCACGGTGGGCCGGAGGGCACCCCCGGGTGCCGCTCGCACGCGGCCCACCTGCTCGCCCTGGCCGACGCCGCCGGCATCCCCGCCGTCCTCACCGCCGCGGTGCGCCACGTCGGCCCCGAGCAGGTGCGCACCGTCGACCTGCTCGACGCCGCCCGCCGGCTGGTCGTGCTCGACTCGCGCCACCTCGACCGGGTCACCGACGCCGGCCACCTCGCCGACACCGCCACGATGCACGCGAGCGCCCTCGAGGTCACCGGTGGCGACCGCTCCCGCGCCGACCGGCTGGTCGCGATGACCGCCCTGGTCGCCGACGAGTGCACCCAGCACTCCCGCCACGACCTCGGCATCGGTGCGGTGCACCTGCCCGAGGCCGAGGTGCTCGGCATCGCCCCCGGCACCGAGATGCACGAGCTCACCGCGCGCTGCCGCGACGCGGTCGGCCGGCGCTACCCCGGGGCGAGCGAGGCCGAGTACGAGGTGGTGCGAACCCGGCTCGACGACGAGCTCGGTGTCATCGACACCCTGGGCTACCCCACCTACTTCCTCACCGTCGCCGAGGTCACCGACCTGATCCGGGCCCGTGGCGTGCGGGTCGCCGCGCGCGGCTCGGGGGCGGGCAGCCTGGTCAACCACCTGCTCGGCATCAGCGGCGTCGACCCGATCCGCCACCACCTGCTCATGGAGCGGTTCTGCTCCCCGCTGCGCGCCGAGCTGCCTGACATCGACGTCGACGTCGAGTCGGCCCGGCGCACCGAGATCTACGAGGCGGTGCTCGAGCGCTTCGGCGGCGAGCGGGTCACCTGCGTGTCGATGATGGACACCTACAAGGTGCGCCACGCCGTGCGCGACGTCGGCGCCGCCCTGGGTCTGCCGCCCACCGAGGTCGACGAGATCGCCAAGGCCTTCCCGCACATCCGCGCCAAGGACGCCCGGCACGCCATCGCCGACCTGCCCGAGCTGCGCAGCCGCGGCCTCGACAGCCCCCGGATGGCCGCCTTCTTCGACCTCGTCGAGGCCCTCGACGGCCTGCCCCGGCACATCGCCCTGCACCCGTGCGGCGTCGTGCTGTCCAACTCGGGCCTGCTCGACCGCACCCCGGTCGAGGCGAGCTGGATCGGCTTCCCGATGAGCCAGTTCGACAAGGACGACGTCGAGACCCTGGGCTTCCTCAAGCTCGACGTCCTCGGCATCCGCATGCAGAGCTCGATGGCGCACGCCGTCGCCGAGGTGACGCGGGTGTCGGGGGAGCGGATCGACCTCGACGACGAGGCCCAGGTGCCGCACGACGACCCCGCCACCTACGAGCTGATCCGCACCACCCGCACCCTGGGCATGTTCCAGATCGAGAGCCCGGGCCAGCGCGAGCTCGTCGGCAAGCTCGGGCCGAGCCGGTTCGACGACCTCATCGTCGACATCTCGCTGTTCCGCCCCGGCCCGGTCAAGTCCGACATGATCACGCCGTTCCTCAACAGCCGGCACGGCTGGAGCGAGCGCCGCTTCCTGCACCCCAGCCTGATCCCGGCGCTCGAAGAGACCGAGGGCGTCGTCGTCTTCCACGAGCAGGTGCTGCTCATCGTCGCCGAGACCACCGGGGTCACCCTCGCCCAGGCCGACGAGGTGCGCCGCAGCATGGGCACCCCGCAGGGCCAGACCGACGTCGAGGCGTGGTGGCGGCCTGCCGCGAAGGCGCGCGGCTACTCCTCCGACGACCGCGACCGGATCTGGGAGGTGCTGAAGTCCTTCGCGAGCTTCGGCTTCTGCAAGGCGCACGCCGCGGCCTTCGCGCTGCCCACCTTCCACTCGGCGTGGCTGAAGACCCACCACCCGGCGGCGTTCCTGTCCGGCATCCTCACCCACGACCCCGGCATGTACCCCAAGCGGCTGCTGCTCGACGACGCCCGCTCCTTCGGCATCCCGGTGCTCGGCCTCGACGTCAACGCCTCGCGCGAGGTCTACCGCATCGAGCGGGTCGACACCCCGGATGCCGGGAGCCTCGACCCGGATGCCGGTTCGCCCGAGGCCCACCCGCGCGACCCCGACCCCGTCGACCCTGACGCGCCCGACCCGGATGCCGGGCTGCCGGCCTGGCGGCGCACCCGCCAGCCCTACGGCATCCGGCTCTCGCTGGCCGACGTCAAGGGGATCAGCGGCGCCGAGGTGGCGCGCATCGTCGCCGGGCAGCCCTACGCCGACCTCGGCGACTTCTGGACCCGCGCCCGGGTGAGCCGCCCGGTCACCGAGCGGCTCGTGCTCGCCGGGGCGTTCGACGCCCTGCACGGCATGGGCGGCGGCGGGCTGGGGCGGCGCGGCCGGGTCACCCGGCGCGACCTGCTGCTGCACGTCGCCGAGCTCGAGCGCTGGGAGCGCGGGGGAGGGGCGGCGCCGCGCAGCAGCCGGCGGCTCGTCATCCCGAGCATCGCGCCGTCCCGCGAGCTGGCGGGGGAGCAGGTCGACGTCCGCGAGCGGGCGGCCGCGCAGTCGCAGGCGGCCCGCGAGGTCGTGCCGGCGGCCGAGCAGCCGACCCAGCTCACCCTCGACCTCGGCGACCGGCCGCAGCTCGGTGCCGGTGCCGGGCTGCCCGAGATGACCGGCCCGGAGCGGGTGCGCGCCGAGCTCGACGTGCTCGGCCTCGACGTCTCCGCGCACGTCGTCGAGTTCTACGCCCCGCTGCTGCGGGCGCTCGGGGTCACCCGCAGCCGAGACCTGCTCGGCGCCCGCAGCCGCAGCGAGGTGTGGGTCGCCGGGGTCAAGGTCGCCACCCAGACCCCGCCGGTGCGCTCCGGGCGCCGGGTCGTCTTCCTCACCCTCGACGACTCCACCGGGCCGTCCGACTGCACCTTCTTCGAAGACGTGCAGGGCCCCTACGCCGGGGTCGTCTTCCACTCCTGGCTGCTCCTCGTGCGCGGAGTGCTGCGCCGCACCGGCGACCGGGGGGTCTCGATCCGAGCCACCGGCGCCTGGGAGCTCGCGGCGCTGTGGGACGCCTGGCAGCTCGGCGGCCTCGAGCGCGTGCACGCCGCGATCGCCGCGGGAGAGGCGGATGCCGTGGCCCGCGCCGAGGCGGCCGAGGCTGCCGCCCGCGAGAGCGACGCCCGCACCGGGCGCCGGGTGCTCGTGCACGCCTCGGGGTTCAAGCAGTCGCCGTACGCCGACATCAAGCCGCCCGGCGCCGACCCGCGCTCGGGTCGGGGTGCCCCCGGCACGGTGGTGCCGCAGTCCCCGGCCGCCGCGCTGCCCTCGCGCAAGCTGTGGCACGCCAGCCCCGGCAGCTCCGGACACTAGGGTGGTCGCGACGCACCAACCCGCTGCGCCCCTGCACCCCGAAGGAGTCCCGCCGTGTCCGACGAGCGTGGCCGACACCGCCGTGCGGGCCTCACGCCCGGGCTGCGCACGGCCGCCGTCCAGACGGCGCTCGACACCCTCGCGGCCGAGCGCAGCGCCGAGCTCGGCCGCTCGCTGCGGGTGCTCGACCTCGGCGGCGGCACCGGCGGCACCGCCGTGCCACTGGCGGCGGCCGGCCACGACGTCACCGTCGTCGACCCCAGCCCCGACGCCCTGGCGTCGCTGGCGCGCCGGGCCGCCGAGACCGGCACCTCGCCGCGCATCCACCCCGTGCAGGGCGACACCGACACCGTCGGCGAGACCGGCGCCGACGGCCTGCGGCCGTCCTACGACCTGGTCTGCCTGCACGGCACCCTCGAGGTCGTCGACGACCCGGATGCCGCGTTGGCCAACATCGCCGCCGTCCTGGCCGACGGCGGCACCCTCTCGCTGGTGGTCGCGCAGCGCCTCCCGGCCGCCCTGGCCCGGGCCCTGGCCGGGCAGTTCGCCCGGGCCCAGGCCATCCTCGAGCGCCCCGACGGGCGCTGGGGCGACGACGACCCCGCGCCTCGCCGCTTCGACGAGCCGGCGGTGCGTGCCCTGCTCGCCGCCCACGGCCTCACCACCGTGCAGAGCCACGGCGTGCGCATCTTCAGCGACCTGGTCCCCTCGGCCCTGGTCGACTCCGAGGCCGACCGGGCCGCCCTGCTGGCGCTCGAGGACGTCGCGAGCCACCATCCCGACCACCCGCTGCCTCGGCGAGCTGGGCAGCGTGCGGCACGTGCTCGCGACCCGGGACTGACACCGGCGGGGGCCACGGCCAGTGAGCCGTCGACAGTTCGCCCTCCCCACCCGCGACTCCAGCGAGCCGCCCGACGACACCGGCTGCACGGTGCTGCACGTCGACATGGACGCCTTCTACGCGTCCGCGACCCTGCTCTCGCACCCCGACCTGGTCGGGACCCCGGTCATCGTCGGCGGCGGCAACCGCGGCGTGGTGCTCTCGGCCACCTACGAGGCGCGCCGCTTCGGCGTCACCTCGGCGATGCCGATGGCCCGCGCCCGGCGGCTGTGCCCGCAGGCCACCGTGCTGCCGCCCGACCACGCGCTCTACAGCGCGATCTCCGCCGCGGTCATGGAGACCTTCCGCTCGGTGACCCCGGTCGTCGAGCCGCTCTCGCTCGACGAGGCGTTCCTCGACGTCTCCGGCGCGGTGCGCCTGCTGGGCAGCCCGGCCGTCATCGGCCAGCACGTGCGCGACACCGTGCACGACGAGCAGGGCATCACCTGCTCGGTCGGGGTGGCCCCGACCAAGTTCGTCGCCAAGCTCGCCTCCGGCCTGGCCAAGCCCGACGGCATGGTCGTCGTGCCGCGCGACGAGGTGGTGCCGTTCGTGCAGCAGCTGCCGGTCGGGGCCCTGTGGGGCGTGGGGGAGCGCACCGAGGAGGCGCTGCAGCGCCTGGGCCTGCGCACCGTCGCCGACATCGCGCACACCCCGCTCGCCACCCTCGTGCGCGGCCTGGGCGACGCCACCGGCCACCACCTGCACGAGCTGGCCTGGGGGCGCGACCCGCGGCCGGTCGAGCGCGAGCAGCGCGAGAAGAGCATCGGCAGCGACCAGACCTTCGACTACGACATCGACGACGCCGCCGAGATCCACCGCCGCCTGCTGGCGCTCAGCGAGCGCACCGCGGCCCGGATGCGGGCCGCCGGCATGACCGGCCGCACGGTCACCCTGCGGGTGCGGTTCAGCGACTTCACGACGATCACCCGCTCGCGCACCCTGCGCGAGCCCACCGACAGCGGCCGCGCCATCCACGAGGCCGCCGTCGGCCTGTTCGACGCCCTGGGGCTGCAGCGGGCCCGCATCCGGCTGGTCGGGGTGCGCCTCGAGAAGCTCGTCGAGGCTGCTCAGGCGCCCATCCAGGGGGTCATCGGCGAGCGCGAGCACGGCTGGCGTGACGCCGACCGGGCCGTCGACCGGGCCCGTTCGAGGTTCGGATCGGGGTCGGTGAGACCAGCCAGTCTCATCGAAGGTGACACATCTGCTTCCGCCCGGCGACCGCGCGACCTATCCTGAGGGTCAGAGGACAACATAGGGCCGCCCACCGGGCGACTCGGGCCGACCACGGGAGGATCTGTGCCCCTCTCAGAGCACGAGCAGAAGATGCTCGAACAGATGGAGCAGGCTCTCGCTGCCGAGGACCCCAAGTTCGCCTCGCAGATGCAGGGTCGGTCGCTGGCCGCGCTGCAGCGACGGCGGTGGGTGATCGGCGCCATCGGCGTCATCGCCGGTCTGGGTCTGGTGCTCGTGGGCGTCAACACCACCATGTGGGTCGGTGCCGGCGGGTTCGCCCTGATGGTCGCCTCCGCGGTCTTCGCCGCCACCCCGCCCAGACGGGCCCGCCTCAGTGCCGTGCGCAGCGACGGCAGCACCGACCCGCGCGGCAAGGGCGGGCGCAAGAAGGGCAAAAACTCCTTCATGAACCGCCTCGACGAGCGCTGGGAGCGCCGCCAGAACAACTGGTGAGCACTTCGGCTCCCAGGTGGGGAGCCCGGCGGATCCCTGGCGTCAGCTTGCCAGGACGCCGACGACGTAGATCGCCGTGACCACCAAGCCGGCGGCCAGCTCGATGCCCATGCTGTGCAGCACGGCCACGAGCGCGTGCTTGGTGCGGGTCCAGGCCTGCGACCCGTTCCGGCTGCGCCCCATCTCGACCACGAAGATGCCAAGCACGAAGCCGACGATCGCCCCCACCACCGGGATGACGAAGAAGCCGACGATTCCGAAGACCACTGCCAGCAGCAGCGTCGACGAGCTCACCCCGCGCTCGCGCATGCGGCGGCCCGGCAGGGTGTACTGCAGCACGTAGCCGGCGGCCGTGACGGCTGCGCTCAGCGCGAAGACGCTCCAGCCCAGCGCCGACCCCTCCATCAGGGCCCACACGAGCACACCGGCGAGCACCAGCACGAGGCCGGGAAGAACCGGTACGACGATGCCGACCAGACCGATGACGATCAGCAGTGGAGGAACGAGCGCGCCGAGGCTGTCGGAGCCGGACTGCACGTCAGTCGGAGCTACCGCCGACCGAGCTGGGCTCCATCAGCCGCTCGCTCTCGTCGTGGATGTCGGCCAGCCCCTCCAGGGCGGGGATGTGCTCGCGGCCGTGGTGCGCGCAGAAGAGGAGCTCTCCACCCGCGTGAAGCGTGGCGCGCACGTAGGCCTGGGCGCTGCAGCGGTCGCAACGGTCCGCTGCGGTCAGGGTCGGTGCCAGTGCGGCGTTCACGTCGGGCCTCCTCGGCTCGCTCGGGGTGTGCGTGGTGTTCGTTTTCCCCACCCGTTTCGGATGGCGCTGCTTGCAACAGTCAATCACGGCGGATGCTTCCCTCCGTGCAGGGTGCGAGATGTGGCGGTGGTCATGTCCGGATCGTGACCTTCAGGCGGCGCTCAGCGGGCCGCCCTGTCAGGGCCTCACCCGGGGGTGCCAGCGCCGGTCCCCGGTGCGCCTGTCGAGGGCCGTCGTACCCGGCGACTAGCCTTCCTCACGTGCCGACGACCGCTGCGAAGAAGGCCGCGACGACCAAGTCCGCGTCCGAGTACACCGCCCACCACCTCCAGGTCCTCGAGGGGCTCGAGGCGGTCCGCAAGCGCCCCGGCATGTACATCGGCTCGACCGACTCGCGCGGGCTCATGCACTGCCTGTGGGAGATCATCGACAACTCGGTCGACGAGGCGCTCGGCGGGCACTGCGACCGGATCGAGGTGATCGCTGCACGCCGACGGCTCGGTCGAGGTGCGCGACAACGGCCGCGGCATCCCGGTCGACATCGAGCCGCGCACCGGCCTGACCGGCGTCGAGGTGGTCTTCACCAAGCTGCACGCCGGCGGCAAGTTCGGCGGCGGCTCGTACACGGCGTCCGGCGGCCTGCACGGCGTGGGCGCCTCCGTCGTCAACGCGCTGTCCGCGCGGCTCGACGTCGAGGTCGACCGCGGCGGCAAGACCTACGCGATGAGCTTCCGCCGCGGCGAGCCCGGGCGTGTTCGCCGACGTCGCCGGGGCCAGGGCGCCAGGACCCCGAGCACACGTTCACGCCGTACGTCAGACGATCAGCGAGCTGCGGGTCATCGGCACGCGCCGCCACGGGCGTGACCGGCACCCGGGTGCGCTACTGGGCCGACCAGCAGATCTTCACTGCGCGACGCCGCGTTCGACCTCGACGAGCTGGTCGCCGCGGGCCCGGCAGACGTCGTTCCTGGTGCCGGGGCTCGACCCTCGTCATCCGCGACGAGCTGCGCCGGCGAGCCGAGCCGCACCGAGGAGGTCTTCCGCCACGACGGCGGCATCTCCGAGTTCGTGCGAGTTCCTCGCGCCCGACGCCGCCGGTCACCGACACCTGGCGGCTGCAGGGCACCGGCACGCTTCACCGAGACCGTGCCGGTGCTCGACGCCGAAGGGCGCACATGAGCCCCGACCGAGGTCGAGCGCGAGTGCGAGGTCGACATCGCGCGTGCGCTGGGGCACCGGCTACGACACCCGGGTCGCGCTCGTTCGTCAACATCATCGCCACGCCCAAGGGCGGCACCCACCTGGCCGGCTTCGAGCCAGGCGCTGCTCAAGGTGCTGCGCCGCCAGGTCGAGCTCAACGCCCGTCGGCTCAAGGTCGGCAGCCGACAAGCTCGAGAAGGACGACATCCTCGCCGGGCTCACCGCGGTGCGTCACGGTGCGGCTGGCCGAGCCGCAGTTCGAGGGGCAGACCAAGGAGGTGCTCGGCACCAACGCCGTGCGCGCCATCGTGGCCAGCGTGGTCGAGAAGGAGCTGACCGAGCGGCTCACCTCGACCAAGCGCGACGAGAAGCAGCAGGCCGCGCTGCTGCTCGAGAAGGTCGTCGCCGAGATGAAGTCGCGGACTCAGCGCGCGGCTGCACAAGGAGACCCAGCGCCGCAAGAACGCGCTGGAGTCCTCGTCGCTGCCGGCCAAGCTCGCCGACTGCCGCAGCGACCGACGTCGACCGCACCGAGCTGTTCATCGTCGAGGGCGACACGCGCGCTCGGCACCGCCAAGCTGGCCCGCAACAGCGAGTACCAGGCGCTGCTGCCGATCCGCGGCAAGATCCTCAACGTGCAGAAGGCGTCGGTCACCGACATGCTCGGCAACGCCGAGTGCGCCGTCGATCATCCAGGTGATCGGCGCCGGCTCGGGCCGCACCTTCGACCTCGAGTCGGCCCGCTACGGCAAGGTCATCATGATGACCGACGCCGACGTCGACGGCGCCCACATCCGCACCCTGCTGCTCACCCTGTTCTTCCGCTACATGCGCCCGCTCGTCGAGGCCGGGCGGGTCTACGCCGCGGTGCCGCCGCTGCACCGCATCGAGGTGATCAACCCCGGGACGAAGGCCGAACGAGGTCGATCTACACCTACTCCGAGGCCGAGACTGCGTCGCGCTGCTGGCGTCACTCGACCAAGCGCGGCAAGCACTGACCAGGAGCCGCTGCAGCGCTACAAGGGCCTGGGCGAGATGGATGCCGACCAGCTCGCCGAGACCACGATGGACCCGCCAGCACCGCACGCTGCGCAGGGTCACCGCGGCTGACGCCGAGCTCGCCGGCAGCGGGTGTTCGAGCTGCTGATGGGCAACGACGTCGGCCCGCGCAAGGACTTCATCGTCGACTCCGCCCACGCCCTCGACCGCGAGCGCATCGACGTCTGAGCCGAATTCCTCTGCACCCAAAGGGGTCGCGGACCGCGCCGCCGGGCCACAGTGGGCGGGGGACGCCGCACGGCGTACCAGCACCGGGGGCCGGGGAGGGCACCATGAGCGCCAGCGTGAGTTCCACCGACCAACACGTCGCGGGTGAGGAGCGCACCGAGCTGAAGCGGGCCATCGGCCCAAAGCTGCTGCTGCTGTTCATCGTCGGCGACATCCTCGGCACGGGGGTCTATGCGCTCACCGGGCGCGTCGCCAGCGAGGTCGGGGGAGCGGCGTGGGCGCCGTTCATCGCCGCCTTCGCGATCGCCCTGGTCACCGCGTTCAGCTACCTCGAGCTGGTCACCAAGTACCCCCGCGCGGCCGGTGCGGCGCTCTACACGCACAAGGCGTTCGGCATCCACTTCGTGACGTTCCTCGTGGCCTTCACGGTCATGTGCTCGGGCATCACCTCGGCCTCCACGGCGTCGAACGCCTTCGCGGCCAACCTCGCCGACGGGTTCGGCCTCGACAGCGAGAACAAGGGCCTCGTGCTCGGCATCGCGCTGGCCTTCATGGTGCTCGTCGCGGCGGTGAACTTCCGCGGTGTCGGTGAGAGCGTCAAGGCCAACGTGGTGCTGACGCTCGTCGAGATCTCCGGCCTGCTGCTCGTCATCCTGGTCGGCATCTACGCCGCCACCGGTGGCAAGGCCGACTTCTCGCAGGTGACCGTGTTCGACACCTCCGGGGACAAGAACGTCTTCATCGCCATCACAGCGGCCACCTCGATCGCCTTCTTCGCGATGGTCGGCTTCGAGGATGCCGTGAACATGGCCGAGGAGTGCAAGGACCCCGTGCGCAACTTCCCGAAGATGATGCTCACCGGCATCGGCATCACGGGCGTCATCTACGTGCTCGTGGCGATCTTCGCGGTGGCGCTGGTGCCGGTCGACCAGCTCGGCGAGGGCGACACCCCGCTGACCAAGGTCGTCTCGGCCGGCCTGCCCGACTTCCCGATCGACAAGCTGATGCCGTTCATCGCGATGTTCGCGGTGGCCAACTCGGCGCTGATCAACATGCTGATGGCGAGCCGGCTGCTCTACGGCATGGCTCGCCAGGAGGTGCTGCCGCCGGCGCTGGGCTGGGTGCACAAGGGCCGGCAGACGCCGTGGGTCGCGATCCTGTTCACCACGAGCATCGCCTTCGGCCTGATCTACTTCGTCAGCACCAGCGACAGCGACGTCGTGCCCGCGCTGGGTGGCACCACCGCCCTGCTGCTGCTGGGCGTGTTCACCATCGTCAACATCGCGGTGCTGGTGCTGCGCCGCGACCCGATCGACCGCGCCCACTTCGTCACCCCCACCGTGCTGCCGTTCATCGGGGCAGCGGTCTGCTTCTACTTCACCCTGCCGATCGTCGGGCGAGACACCATCCAGTACACGATCGCCGCGTGGCTGCTCGCCATCGGCGTCGTGCTCTGGGCCCTGACCTGGCTCGCGAACCGGTTCTTCTTCGGCAAGAAGACCTACCTGCGCGACCCGGAGGAGCTCGCCAGCGAGGACTCCACCCTGAACTGAACGTCAGCGGGGGGCGGGACCGGTCGACTCGCGCACGACCAGCTCGGTGGGCAGCACGATCGTCTCGTTCGACTCGTCGTCGTCGAGCAGGGCCCGCAGCAGCAGGTCGGCGGCGGCGTGCCCCTGACCGGCGACGTCCTGGCGCACGGTGGTCAGGCCGAGCACCCCGGAGAGCACGAAGTCGTCGATGCCGATGATCGACAGGTCGGCCGGCACCGCGACCCCGAGGCGTCGGGCGCTCTCGCGCACCCCGATGGCCATCTCGTCGGAGGCCGCGACAATGGCGGTCGGGCGGTCGGGCCGGGCGAGCAGCTCGGCGCTGTCGCGGGCGGCGGCCTCGGCGGTCCAGTCCGAGCCCAGGATCCAGGCGTCGTCGCACTCGAGGCCGAGCCGGCCGACGGCCTCCAGGAAGGCCTCGAGGCGGTCCTGGGGGGTCTGGATGTGGGCGACGTTCTGGGGGACCGCCCCGATGTAGCCGATCCTGGTGTGCCCCAGGCCGGCCAGGTGGTCGACGGCGGTGCGCATGGCGGCCTTGTCATCGATGCGCACACAGGCCCGGTCGGGCACCGGTGAGCCGATGGCGACCAGCGGCAGCCCGAGCCGGTCGACGAGCTCGATCTCTTCAGTGGTCATCGGGATGTTCAGGGTGATGACGCCGTCGACCCGCTTCCACAGCATGTTCTGCGACAGGGGGAGTCGCTGGTCGTAGCTGTCGTCCTCGAGGTCGAAGAGGATGACGTGGTGCCCGCGGGCCCGCAGGCTCTTCTCGATGGCGCTGACCAGGGTGGCGAAGAACCACCGGGTCAGGAACGGGGCCACCACGGCGACGACGCGGGTGCGTCCGGAGGCGAGCGAGGTGGCGGTGGGGGAGGCCACGTAGTGGAGGTCCTCCGCCACCCGCAGCACGCGCTCCCGGGTCTCGGGCGAGACCCGGTCAAGTCCCCGAAGGGCGCGGGAGACCGTGGCGACCGAGACCCCGGCCACCCGCGCCACATCGGTGATGGTGCTGATCTGTCATTCCTTCCCTCGGGCGGGCGTCAGCCCTTCAACCCACCGGCGAGCAGGCCTCGTACGAAGTACCGCTGCAGCGCGAGGAACACCACGACCGGAACGATCATCGCGACGAAGGCACCTGCGGACAGCAGATACCACGCATTGCCTCGAGTTCCGGAGAGTGAGGCGATGGCCACGGTGATCGGCGCGACGTCGGGCGTGCCGCCCAGGAAGACCAGCGACACGAGCAGGTCGTTCCAGACCCAGAGGAACTGGAAGATGCCGAACGCCGCCAGTGCCGGGGTGAGCAGCGGGAGCAGGATCCGGAAGAAGATCGTGCACGTGACCCGCGCCGTCGACGCGCGCCGCCTCCATGAGCTCGGCTGGTAGCTCCCTCATGAAGTTGTGGATGAGGAAGGTCGCCAGGGGCAGCGCGAAGATCGTGTGCGACAGCCACACGCTCCAGTAGGAGTTCGCGAGCCCGAACTTGACGTACCGGTCGAGCAGCGGGATCAGCGCGACCTGCAACGGCACGATCTGCAGCGCGAACACCGCGACGAAGAGCGCGTCACGGCCCGGGAACGGCATCCAGGCGAAGGCGTAGGCCGCCAGTGAGGCCAGGAACAGCGGCAACAGCACCGCCGGGATGGTGATGACGATGGTGTTGATGAAGTACTGGCTCAGGCTTGCGGAGGTTCCCGGTGAGAGCGCCTGGCGGTAGTTCTCCAGCGTGTAGGCCGACGGGTCGGAGAACGACGTCCACCACCCGCTGGTGTTGATGTCGCGCTGCTTGCGGAACGAGGTGACCAGCAGGCCGATGGTCGGGATGGTCCACATCACCGCGATGACGATCGCGGCCAGGGACGCCCACGGGGAGGAGATCGCGCGGGCGGCGTCGCCGGCGGCCGACTTGCCCCGCTTCTTCGTCGGCGGAGCATCGGTCGTGTGCTCCATGTCGGAGGAGATCTTCTCCGGCATCGCGATGGGCTCGAGGGTGCTCATGCTCAGGCCTCCTTTCGCATCTGGAGGATGTTGTAGACGACGATCGGGATGACGAGCACGAAGAGCAGCACGGCGAGTGCGGCACCGAGGCCACCGGCGTCGTAGCGGAAGCTCTGGTTGTAGAACTCGTTGGCGACCACCGAGGTGTCGAACTGCCCACCGGTCATCGTCCGGACGATGTCGAAGACCTTCAGCGTCCCGATGCCGATCGTCGTGATGACGACGACGAGCGCCGGGCGGATGCTCGGCAGGGTGATGAAGCGGAACATCTTGAAGCTGCGAACGCCGTCGAGCTTGGCCGCCTCGATGATCTCGTCGGGGATCGCCTTGATGGCGGCGGAGAGCACCGTCATCGCGAAGCCGGCCTGGATCCAGACCATGACGACGATCAGCATGAAGGTGTTCAGCGGGCGCGTTGATGAGGAACTGCTGGGTCTCGAAGCCGAGCGCCTTGAGGATCGCGTTGAGCAGGCCGATCTGCGGGCGGCGAGGTCTGCTTGTACTGGTACATGAACTTCCAGATGATGCTGGCCCCGACCATCGAGATGGCCATCGGCAGGAAGATCAGCGCCTTGGCGAAGGCCTCGCCGCGGGCGCGGTCGATGAGGATGGCGTAGATGAGCCCGACGCCGGTCGCGATGAACGGCACGAGGATGACCCAGATCGCGGTGTTGCGCAGCACGAGAAGGAGCTCGGGCTCGGTGAACATCTGCACGTAGTTGGCAGTGGAGAACGATCCCTCGCCGGTCTTGCCGCGGAAGGACTGGATGATCGTGAGGATCGCCGGGTACATCAGGCCGAACCCGAGCAGCAGGATCGCTGGGCCGGCGAACAGCACGCCCTGCCACTTCTCGCCGGTCCTGCCCTTGAACAGGGAGGCGAAGAAGAGCACGAGGCCGAAGATCGCCGCGAAGAGGGCGATCGCAAAGAACATCAGGAAGAACTTGCCAGCAACGCTCTGGGCGCGCAGGAGCGGCTCGGGGATAGCCCCGGCGACGCCCACGAGGACGTTCGACGTCATGGACTCACCTCCGGTGAAGTCGGAAAAGGAGAGAACCGGGGTGGGGCGGAGGGCATCCGCCCCACCCCGGTTCGGGTGACCTGGGGTCAGGTCAGGGTTGAGCTGGGGTCAGCTCTTCGGCCACGAGTTCTCGATGTAGTCGAGAGTCGTCTTGTCGTCCTGGCCGGTGATCCAGTTGACCATTCCCTTCCAGAACGTGCCGGCACCGACGGCGCCCGGCATCAGGTCCGAACCGTCGAAGCGGAACGGGCCGCCTTGTCGGTGAGGGTCTCGGCCGACAGCTTGTCGACCGGGTTCTTCAGGAGGTTCGGGTCGGCGTTCTTGTTGGCCGTCACACAGCCGCCGGAGCCGCAGGTCTTCGCCCGCTCGTTGGCCCACTCGGTCGAGGAGAGGTAGGTCTGGAAGGCCTTGACCTCGGGACGGTCCGCGAAGGCGGTGATCGAACTCGCCACCACCGAGCACCGGCTTGGTGCTGGCGTCGACGGCCGGCAGGTAGAAGGCCCACACGTCGCCGTCGGGGCCGACCTTGGTGCCCTCGGGCCAGTTGGCCGCGTAGAACGATCGCCTGACGGTGCATGTAGCAGGTGTTCGACCGTCGAGCGATCGGCAGGCCGCCGTCCTGGAAGGACGTGGACGCGATCGTCTTGACGTCACCGTAACCACCGTTGACGTACTTGGGGTTCTTGAGGATCTTGCCGACCTCGGCCAGAGCCGTGGCGACCGCGGGGTCGTTGAACGGGATCTCGTGCTTGACCCACTTGTCGTAGATCTCGGCACCCGCCGTGCGGAGCATGACGTCCTCGACCCAGTCGGTGGCCGGCCAGCCGGTGGCGTCACCGGACTCGATGCCTGCACACCAGGGCTTGACGTCGCCACCGGGGTTGTCGGCGACGATCTTGTCGGAGAGCGCGAGCAGCTCGGCCCACGTCTTCGGCACCTGGTAGCCCTTGTCGGCGAACGCCTTCGGCGAGTACCAGACGAAGGACTTCACGTTGGCGCCGAGCGGGGCGGCGTAGAACTTGCCGTCGACGGTGCCGTAGTTCTTCCAGTCAGGCATGTTCTTGTCGACGTTGGCGACGACCTCCGGCGGGGCCTCCTTGACGGCGCCGGTGGCGACCATCGTGGCGAGCAGACCCGGCTGCGGGATGTACGCGATGTCAGGGGCGTTGCCGCCCTTGACGCGCACGGGCAGCTGGGCCTCGAACTCCTTGGAGCCTTCGTACTTGATCGTGACGCCGGTGCACTCCTCGAACGGCTTGTACGAAGCCTGGTGCGGAGCGTCCTCCGGCGCGGTGATCGAGGTGTAGACCGAGACCGTCTTGCCCTTCAGGTCGCCGAACGCCTTGTAGGGCGCGCAGTCGATCGTGCTGGTGCCACCGCTGCTGGCGCTACCGCCGCTGCTGTCGTCACTGCTTCCGCAGGCCGTCGCGGTCAGGGCCACCGCGAGGACTCCGGTCAACGCCGCAATGCGGCGCTTTGAGTTGAGGGCCATTGCCCGCCTCCATTTCACTGGTCGCGCCGAGACGGGGTTGTGGCCGGCCTCGGCGATGAGGGAACCGGGACCAAGGTAAAAGCGTTTACACACGCAGCGCAACGCTCCCGCGCTCGCATCCGGTAACGATTGAGTAACACGGCCCTAAGGGGAGCCTCAGCGCACCGGTGCTCCGACCCCCGCGATGACCGCGGGGTAGGTCGTGCCCGAGCCGTCGCGCCGGCCGTTGGCCTCCGGGAGGTCGAGCGGCACGCCGTTCGGCGCCGGAGGCGCGGGCCGGCGCGCGCGCCCGACCCAGGCGAGCACCAGGGCGTCCTCGCCGCGCAGGAACCGGTGTGCCCGAACGCCGCCCGTGCCGCGGCCCTTGGCGGGGTACTCGGCGTACGGCGTCACCTTCAGCGCACCCGGCTGGGTGCCGGGCAGGGCGTCGGAGGAGCCGGCCGAGGTGACGACGACGTTGTCAGCGCCCGGGTCGACGGCGCCGAAGAACGCCACGGACGCGCCCGGGCGCGAGCCGGATGCCGGCCATCCCACCGGCCGATCGACCCTGCGGCCGCACCGCGGAGGCGGGGAAGCGGAGCAGCTGGGCGTCGCTGGTGACGAAGACCAGGTCCTCGGTGCCGTCGTGCAGCGCCACGGCGCCGACGACGGTGTCACCGTCGCGCAGCGACGATCACCTCCCAGTCGGGGCGGCCGGGGTAGTCGGTGGTGACCCGCTTGACCACGCCGGATGCCGTGCCGAGCGCGAGCCCGGCCCGTCGGCGTCCAACGGCACGATGGTCAGCGGCTCCTCCCCGGCCGGGCAGGTCGACGAAGACCGCCAGCGGCGCCCCGCCCGACAGGCTCGGTGAGCCGCTCAGCGGCGGCAGGGTCGGCAGCTCGAGCGCCGACATCCGCAGCATCCGGCCGCGGGAGGTGACCAGCGCGAACTCGCCGCGGGCCGTGGTGCGCACCGCGCCGATGATCGGCGTCGTGCTTGGCCCGGCCGCCCTCCGACGGCACCGGGTCGGCGCTGCGAGGTGCGGGCCAGCAGCCCGGTCGACGACAGCAGCACCCAGCACGGGTCGTCGGTGACCTCGAGCGGGGTCGCGACCGAGGCGGGGGTGCCGGCCGACTCGAGCAGCACGGTGCGCCGGGGGGTGCCGTGCGCCTTGGCGACGTCGGCGAGCTCGGTCGGAGACGGTGCGGTGCAGCAGCTTCTCGTCGGCCAGGATCGCCTCGAGCTCCTCGATCTGGCGCAGCAGCTCGTCGCGCTCGGTCTCGAGCTCGATGCGCGAGAACCGGGTGAGCCGGCGCAGCTGCAGCTCGAGGATGTAGTCGGCCTGGGCGTCGGACAGGTCGAAGACCGAGATCAGCCGGGCCTTGGCCATCGCGGTGTCGTCGGAGCCGCGGATCAGCTGGATGACCTCGTCGATGTCGATGATCGCGACGAGCAGCCCCTCGACGAGGTGCAGCCGCTCCTCGCCGCCGGCGCAGCCGGTACTCCGTGCGCCGCCGCACCACGTCGATCCGGAAGTCGACGTAGATGCTGCAGCAGCTGCTTCAGGCCCAGGGTGCGGGGCTGGCCGTCGACCAGGGCGACGTTGTTGATGCCGAAGGAGTCCTCCATCGGGGTGAGCTGGTAGAGCTGCTCGAGCACGGCATCGGGGTTGAAGCCGTTCTTGACCTCGAAGACCAGCCGCAGGCCGTGCTTGCGGTCGGTGAGGTCCTTGACGTCGCTGATGCCCTGCAGCTTCTTGGACTGCACCAGGTCCTTGATCCGCTCGATGACCTTCTCCGGGCCGATCGAGGTAGGGCAGCTCGGTGACGACGATGCCCATCCGGCGCGGGGTGAGCTTCTCGACCCGGGCGGTGGCGCGGGTGCGGAACGTGCCGCGCCCGTTCAGGTAGGCCTCGCGGATGCCGTCGAGGCCGATGATCCGCCCGCCGCCGGGCAGGTCGGGGCCGGGCACGAACCTCATCAGGTCGTCGAGCGAGCAGTCGGGGTGGGCGATCAGGTGCCGGGCGGCGCCGATCACCTCGACGAGGTTGTGCGGGGCCATGTTGGTGGCCATGCCGACCGCGATGCCGCACGCGCCGTTGACCAGCAGGTTGGGGTAGGCGGCCGGCAGCACCCCGGGCTGCGTCAGCGAGTCGTCGTAGTTGGGGACGAAGTCGACGGTGTCCTCGTCGAGGCCGGCGACCATGAGCAGCGCCGCGGGCGCCATCCGGGCCTCGGTGTAGCGCGAGGCGGCCGGGCCGTCGTCGAGCGAGCCGAAGTTGCCGTGGCCGTCGACCAGCGGCAGCCGCATCGTGAACGGCTGCGCCATCCGCACCAGGGCGTCGTAGATCGCCTGGTCGCCGTGCGGGTGGTACTTGCCCATGACCTCGCCGACGACCCGGCTCGACTTCACGTGCGGGCGGTCCGGGCGCAGGCCCATCTCGCTCATGCCGTACAGGATGCGGCGCTGCACCGGCTTCAGCCCGTCGCGGGCGTCGGGCAGGGCCCGCGAGTAGATGACGCGAGTAGGCGTACTCGAGGAAGGCGCTGCGCATCTCCTCCTCGACGTCGATGTCGACGATCCGCTCGGTGAAGTCGTCGGGCGGAGGGGGCGTGCTGCTGCGCTTGGCCATCGGGTGGGGCTCGGCTCCGGGTCGGTCAGGTGCGCGGCGGCGCCGCGACGGGGGTCGGCACCATCCTCACAAACCCGGTTGCCGGTTCACCCTCGACACTCCGTGCGCCCCGAAGCGCCCGACGTGGAGCACGTCGTCGAGCGGCCGGCGCCGGCGGGTGAGCGGTGAGCCGGACACGCGCTCGGCCTCGCGACCCAGCGCGACGACACCGACGATGCGGCGGTCGTCGGGGATGCCGTGCGCCTCGTGGACGGCGTCGCGCTGCTCCACCGGCACGCCGAAGAACAGCGCGCCGAGGCCGGCATCCTCGGCGGCGAGCAGCATGACCATCGCCGCCATGGCGACGTCGGTGTCCCAGTAGGGCACCGGCCAGCGGTCGGTCGACCGGTCGGTCCAGCCCTTGTCGGGCTCGGCGTAGCGGTCGAGGTAGGTCTCCGGGTCGCTCAGGCAGAGCACCAGGACCGGCGCCGAGGAGACGCCGCGCGTCCAGGCGTCGGGCGGGGTGCCGTCGTCGACGGCCGCCCAGAACGTGGCCCGGTCGGCCGGGTCGAGCAGGGCCACGAAGTCCCATCCCTGGCTGAACCCGGCGCTCGGAGCACGCACGGCCAGCCGCACCAGGTCGCGGACCACCTCGGCGGGCACGGGGGATGCCGGGTCGAAACGGCGCACCATGCGGCGGTGCAGGACGGCGTCGCGGAGCTCCACGAGCCCCAGTGTGCCTGCCGTCGGGCGCGTCGGAAGCCCGGCGCGTCCGCCCACCGTGGGGCGGCACGGGCCGGTTCCGCGGGGTGGCACGATGGGGCCATGGAGGACGAGCCGCTCCCACCCGGCTACCCCGTGGAGTGGGAGGCCGACGTCGTCCTGCGCGACGGCACTGTCGCCCACGTGCGGCCGATCTGTCCGGCCGACGGCGACGGCATCCGGCGCTTCCACTCGGCGCAGTCCGACGAGTCGATCTACCTGCGCTTCTTCGCGCCGCTGCGCCAGCTCAGCGACGCCGACGTGTTCCGGTTCACCCACGTCGACTACGCCGACCGGGTCGCCCTCGTCGCGACGATGCGCGAGGAGATCATCGGCATCGGGCGCTACGACCGGATCGACGCGCGCAGCGCCGAGGTCGCGTTCAACATCAGCGACCACTTCCAGGGCAAGGGCATCGGCTCGGTGCTGCTCGAGCACCTGGCCGCGATCGCCCAGGAGTTCGGCATCTCCCGCTTCACGGCCGAGGTCCTCCCGCAGAACCGCAAGATGCTCTCGGTGTTCGCGGATGCCGGCTACGACGTGAAGCGGCACATCGAGGACGGCGTGGTCGAGGTGGGGTTCGACATCGAGCCGACCGACTCCTCCAAGGCCGTGGCGATGTCGCGCGAGCACCGCGCCGAGGCGCTGAGCGTCCGATCCATCCTGACCCCGCGCACGATTGCGGTGATCGGCGCCAGCCGGCGTCGCAACTCGATCGGCAGCCAGCTGCTCGACCGGCTGGTCGAGGCCGGCTTCACGGGCAACATCCACCCGGTCAACCCCAACGTGCGCACCCTGCGCCGCCGCACGGCCTACCCCTCGGTGGCCGCCGTGCCGGGCCAGGTCGACCTCGCGGTGGTCGCGGTGCCGGCCCACGCGGTGCTCGAGGTGGTCGACGAGTGCGCCGAGGCCGGGGTCAAGGCGCTGCTCGTGGTCTCGTCGGGCTTCGCCGAGGAGGGCCGCGCTGGGGAGCGGCTGCAGGCCGAGCTGCTGCGCCGGGCGCGCAATGCCGGCATGCGGGTGGTCGGGCCCAACTCGTTCGGGCTGATCAACAACGACCCCACCGTGCGGCTCAACGCCTCGCTGGCCCCCACCCTGCCGCCGCACGGGCAGCTCGGCCTGTTCGCCCAGTCGGGCGCACTCGGCATCGCGGTGCTCGCGTCGGCCGCCCGGCGCAACCTGGGCATCTCGACCTTCGGCTCGGCCGGCAACCGGGTCGACGTCTCCGGCAACGACTTCATGCAGTACTGGATCGACGACGACTCCACGACCGCCGTCGGCCTCTACCTGGAGTCGATGGGCAACCCGCGCAAGTTCTCGCGCGTCGCGCGCAACCTGGCCCTGATCAAGCCGGTCATCGTCGTGAAGTCGGGCGTCTCCGCGTTCGGCGTGCCGCCGGGGCACCGCGTGCGCAAGACCAAGGCGCGCCCCGAGGTGTTCTCCGCGATGCTCAAGCAGGCCGGCGTGATGCGGGTCGAGAACGTGCACCAGCTCTTCGACATCGCCCAGCTCGTCGCCCACCAGCCGCTGCCCGCGGGCGACCGGGTGGCCGTGGTGGGCAACTCCACGGCGCTTGGCACGCTCACCGCCGACGCCTGCACCAGCTGGGGGCTCACCGTGTCGCACGGTCCGGTGGCGCTGCCCACCGACGCGACGGCGGCGCAGTTCCGCACCGCCCTCGTGGCCGCCTTCGCCGACCCCAAGGTCGACTCGGTGCTGGCTTGCTTCATCCCCCCACTCGTGACCAACGACGAAGACGTCGCCGCGGCGGTGCGCGACGCCGCCGACGGTTCCAAAAAGCCTTGTGCCGCAACGTTCCTCGGCATGCGCGGGGTCGACGACGGGCACGCGTCGGTGACCGGCACCGGTGGCTCGACCCGCGCCATCCCGGTCTACGCCATGCCAGAGGATGCCGTGCGCGCGCTCGCCGCGGCCACCCGCTACGGGCAGTGGCGAGCCAAGGACCACGGCACGCCGGTCACTCCCGCCGGCATCAACCGGCGCATCGCCGAGGACGTCGTGCACACCGTGCTCTCGGTCGACCCGAAGGGACGCAAGCTCACCCACGACGAGGCGTCGGCGCTGCTGCAGGCCTACGGCGTCGACGTGTGGGGCATGGAGGAGGCGCGTTCGGCCGACGAGGCGGTGGCCGCCGCCGAGCGGGTCGGCTACCCGGTCGTGCTGAAGTCGACGGCCCCGATGCTGCGGCATCAGGGCGGCGTGGGCTCGGTGCGGGTCGACCTGCGCACCGAGGAGTCGGTGCGCGACGCGTGGGAGTCGCTCACCGAGCGGCTCGCCCCGCTCGATGCCGACCGGCTCGTCGTGCAGAAGATGGCGACCCCCGGGGTGCCGTGCGTCATCACCTCCGACGAGGACCCGCTCTTCGGCCCGGTCATCGGGTTCAGCGTGGCCGGGATGCCGACCGAGCTGCTCGACGACATCGCCTACCGCATCCCGCCACTCACCGACGTCACGGTGAGCGAGCTCATCTCGTCGGTGAAGGCCGCCCCGGTGCTGCACGGTCACCGCGGCGCGACACCGGTGCACCGGGCGGCCCTGGCCGACCTCATCGCCCGGGTGTCGGTGCTCGCCGACGACCTCGCCGAGGTCGCGTCGCTGAAGCTCAACCCGGTGAACGCCCACCCGGCGGGGGTCGAGGTGCTGGGGGCCGAGATCGTGCTGACGCCGGCACCGCGCCGGGCCGACCCGGGGCGCCGCTCCCTGACGTAGCGGCCGCAGGGGGAGGCGCCGACGGCGGGGACGGGCACAATGGTGCCCATGAGCAGTACCTCCGACGCCCCCGTCCTGCCCGCGGACCTCACCGACGCCATCGTCAAGGCCGGCTACTACCCGGCGCTGGTCGCCGACGTCGTCGCCGCGGCCCTGGTGCGCGAGCCCATCGAGAACCACCTCGTGCACCTCGAGACGACGTTCGACCGCGACGTGGTGCGGCGGCACATCACCGTGCTCGTGCTCACCCCGACCCGGCTGCTGATCGCCCACGCCGACGACCATGCCGACGAGCCGCCGGCACCGCAGGACGTCGCGACCGCGACCACCGAGTCGATCCCGCTGTCGGCGGTGCGCGGCGTGATGCTCACTCACGTCGTCGAGAACCCCTCCACCTACGTGCCGGGCAGCCTGGGCCGCGAGCTCTCGCTCACCCTGGGCTGGGGGACGGTGGCGCGCCTGGACCTCGTTCCGGCATCCTGTGCCGACCCCGAGTGCGACGCCGACCACGGTTACGAGGGCACCATCACGGGCGACGACATCGCGCTGCGCATCTCCGCGGCCGCCGACGGCGACGACGCGCTCTCGCAGGCGCTCGGCTTCGCCCGCGACCTGTCCGCCGCCATCGGCCAGGGCTGAGCAGACCTCGATGCCGCCCACCGGCGACCCGTCGGCGAGCCCGCCGGTCGGCCCCGGCCCCGCGCTCGGCGACGTGCTGCCGAGCGTCGCCCGCAGCCTCGGCGTCACGTGGCCCGTGGGAGCGGGTCCGGTCACGCTCGGGTTCGACCTGCCGCCCACCCGGCGCGCGGTGACGGTGCTGGTCGACGGGCTGGGCCACGACCTGCTGGTGCGGCGCGCCGGGCACGCGCCCTGGCTGCGGTCGCACCTGGGCACCACGCTGCGGGTGGCCAGCGGCTTCCCCTCCACCACGGCCACCTCGATGGGCACCTTCGGCACCGGCCTGGCGGCCGGGGCGCACGGGCTGCTCGGCTACGAGGTGCTCGTGCCCGGGGCCGACCGGCTGCTCAACGAGCTCTCCTGGGAGAACGGCCCCGACCCGCGCACCTGGCAGCCGCACCCGACGGTCTTCGAGGCGGCGGCCGCCGCCGGCGTCGAGGTGGTGCGGGTCGGCCCGGCCCACTTCGACGGCTCGGGCCTGACCAACGCCGCGATCCGGGGCGGCCGGTTCGTGGCTGCGGCCACCCTGCCGCAGCGGGTCGACGCCACCCTGGCCGCGGTGCGCTCGGCGCCGCGGGCGCTCGTGCACCTGTACTGGGGCGAGCTCGACAAGATCGGCCACGTGCACGGGTGCGACTCGTGGCAGTGGGGTGACGAGCTCGAGAGCATCGACCGTGAGCTCGCCCGGCTCGCCGCGCGGATGCCTGACGACTGCTCGCTCACGGTGACCGCCGACCACGGGATGGTCGACTCCCCGCACGAGCTACGGCTCGACGTGGCGCACGAGCCGCTCCTGGCGGCCGGGGTGCGGCACGTCACCAACGAGGCCCGGGCCCCCCAGCTCTACGTCGAGCCGGGGGCGCGCGACGACGTGCACGCCGCCTGGGCCGCGGTGCTCGGGGAGCGCGGCATCGTCAGCACGCGTGAGGAGGCCGTCGCAGCAGGGTGGTTCGGCGCGGTCGCGGCCGCCAACCTAGCCCGGATCGGCGACGTCGTCGTGGCGATGCGCGGCCGCTTCGCCGTGGTCGACTCGCGCCGGGCCCGCCCCGAGCTGCTCGCCCTGCTCGGCCTGCACGGCTCGCTGAGCGACGACGAGGTGGCGGTCCCGGTGGTCCACGTGCCCGCGGTCCGCGTCGCCTAGGGTGTCCCCTCGTGGCGGATCTGGTCTTCTTCTCGGGAACGATGGACTGCGGCAAGTCGACCCTTGCCCTCCAGATGGACCACAACAACGCCGTCCGCGGCCGGCAGGGGCTGATCTTCACGAAGCTCGACCGGATGGGCGAGTCGGTGCTGTCCTCGCGGCTGGGCCTGTCGACCCCGGCGATCGAGGTCGACGACGACCTCGACTTCTGGGACGAGGTGGTCGAGCGGCTCACCTCCGGCGCCCGCGTCGACTACCTCATCTGTGACGAGGCGCAGTTCTACACGCCGGGGCAGGTCGAGCAGCTCGCCCGGGTGGTCGACGAGCTCGACATCGACGTGCACGCCTTCGGCATCACCGCCGACTTCCGCACCGAGCTGTTCCCCGGCTCGCGGCGGCTGATCGAGCTCGCCGACCGGGTGCAGCTGCTCCAGGTCGAGGCGCTGTGCTGGTGCGGCCGCAAGGCCACCCACAACGCCCGCATCGTCGACGGCGTCATGGTGGTCGAGGGTGAGCAGGTCGTCGTCGGCGACACGGCCACGGCGAGCGCCGGGCTGGTCGAGTACGAGGTGCTCTGCCGGCGGCACTACATGCGGCGGATGAACAGCTCGGCCGCCCGGGCCGCCTCCCCGTCGCCCGACACGCTGCCGTTCGACCTCGACGTCTGCCCGGTGCCGCCGCGACCCTGACCCTGAAGGGTGACCCTGAGGGTCTACAGGTCGAGGTGCATGCGGATGCCGGGCCCGAGCTCGGTGGCCACCTCACCGTCGCGCTCGAACCCGACCTGCGCGTAGAACCGGGCCGCGTGCGGGTTGCCGGTCACCTCGAGGCGGGTGGCGCCGCCGGCGCGGGCGCGCGACACGGCATCCGCCACGAGCGCGGCGCCGATGCCGCGGCGCTGCGCGTCGGGGTCGACGAAGAGGTCCTCGAGCTCGCGTACCGGGCCGTCGCCGAGCACGGTGGCGAAACCGAGGACGGTGCCCTCGTCGGTGTCGGCCACCCGGGTGTGACCGGCAAGCACCTCGGTGTCGGGCAGCACCAGCACCTCGGGGTGGGCGAGCAGCATCGCGGCGTCGCCCGGGTTGCCCAGGGACGCGCGGCGGAAGACATCGCGGAGCGCCGGCAGGTCGTCGGCGACGGCGGTGCGCACGAGCACCGGCCAGCCCCTCAGCCGGAGCCGCCGCCGCGGGTGCCGAAGACGATGTCGTCCCAGCTCGGCACGCTCGGGCGGCCCTTGCGCGCGGGCGCCGGCGGGGGCGGTGCGGCGGCATCCGGCTGGTCGGCGTCGTCGGCGCCCTCCGTCACCGCTGCGACCGGTGCGGCGTCGTCGTCGTGCTCGGGCCAGCCGCCCACGAGCTCGTCGGCGTCGGGGCCGTCGACCGGCTCGTCGAGGTGGGCGGAGACCGGGTTGCGCCCGCGCGCCGCGGGGGGCGGCGGCGCGACGGAGACGTCGGTGGCGAGGTCCTCGATGGGCAGGGCGTCGGCGCGGGGACGGTCGTCGCCCGGGGTGCTCGAGGGGGAGGGGCGGCGACGACGTCGCCCCCGGGTCGAGTGCTCGCGCATCGCGGCCATCAGGTCGATCGGCTCGTGCGGGGCACGCTGCTGCACGGCGTGGTCGACCCCGCCGTCGGCGTCGATGTCGTAGACGTCGGAGTCGCTGTTCTGACCGGCCCGGTGCGGGGTCGGGATCGTGCCCGGCGCGGCCTCCTCGCTCAGCCAGCGGGCCTCGTCGTTGGTGGCAACCACCGAACCGCCCAGCGGCTCGTAGCGCCAGGTGGCGGTGCGCTGCCGCCCGCCGGCGGCGAAGGTCAGGGACAGCTGCCACACGCCCTCGTCGTCTCGGGCGGAGTCCCACTCGACGTCGTCGCGGTCGACACCGCGGTCGCGCAGCCGCTCGGACACGCGCTCCGCGAGGGTCACCGGGCCCGACCCACGACTGCCGACGGCGCACTTCTGGGCCACCTGGGCCACGTGCTCGCGCTCGGCCAGCACCGGCCCCTCGAAGCGGCGCACCTTCTCGACGGTCCACCCGGCGCGGTCGGCGACCTCCTCGGCCGACAGCCCGCGGCGGATCAGCGCCTGCACCTCGCGCGGCCGCAGACCTCCCTCGATCTCGATCTGCAGCTGGCCGAGCCGGGGCCGGTCTCGGCGGGCCGCGGCGCGCAGTGCCTCGTCGAGGGTCAGGCGGTAGCGGCCGCCGTCGGCGTCCGCGAGCAGGAGGTGGTGGCCGTCCTCGTGGACGCCGATGAGGCGAAGGTCCTGCATGTCGGGCTCCCGGTGTTGCTCGTCGTCGGCACGACTGTGCCATCCCGGGCGGCCCGGTGAGGCATCCCACGCCGTGAGCCCGCGAAATGCCCGCATACGCTGTGCCCCATGTCTGATGCCGCGGATGCGCTCGCTCCCTACGACGTCGTGCTGCTCGGCTCCTTCGGCGGGCCCGAGGCCCCCGAGGAGGTCGTCCCCTTCCTGGCCAACGTCACCGCCGGCCGCGGCATCCCCGACGCCCGGCTGGAGGCGGTCGGCGAGCACTACTACGCCCGCGGCGGCCGCAGCCCGATCAACGACCAGAACCGCGAGCTGCTGGCCGCGGCTGCGCGACGAGCTCGACCGGCGCGGCATCGCCACGCCGCTGCTCTGGGGCAACCGCAACTGCGGAGCCGTTCTTCGTCGACGCGCTGAACGAGGCGCTCGACCTCGGCGCGACCCGGGTGGTCACCCTGCTCACCAGTGCCTACTCCTGCTACTCCTCCTGCCGGCAGTACCGCGAGGACCTCGCCGCCGCCGTCGACGCGGTCGGCCCGGCCGCCGACGGGCTGGTCATCGACAAGGTGCGCCCGTATGCCGTGCACCCGGCCGTGGGGCGGTCCTGGCTGCGCGCCCTCGTGGCGTCCGTGGGCGCCCTGCCCGACCCGGCATCCGCGCACCTGCTGTTCGTCACGCACTCGGTGCCCGACGCGATGGACGACACCTCAGGGCCGGGCGACGGCGAGGGCAACCTCTACTCCGACCAGCACCTGCGGCTGGCCCAGCGGCTCACCGACGACCTCAACCGCGAGCTCGGGCTCGAGCTGCCCAGCGAGCTGGTGTTCTGCTCGCGCTCCGGCCCGCCCCACCAGCCGTGGCTCGAGCCCGACGTCAACGACCGCATCGAGGAGCTCGCCACGCAGGGCGGCGTCACCGTGGTGTGCGCACCGATCGGGTTCATCTCCGACCACATGGAGGTCGTCCACGACCTCGACACCGAGGCCGCGGAGACCGCCGAGCGGGTCGGGGTGCCGTTCGTGCGGGTGCCGACGCCGGGCACCGACGAGGTGTTCGTCGAGGGCCTGGTCGACCTGCTGCTCGAGCGCGCCGCCGAGGCCCGCGGCGAGGTGGTCGTGCCCGAGACCTGGCTGCCCGGCGACGTGCGTCCCTCGGTCTGCGCGCCCGGCTGCTGCCCGAACCTGCGAGCGGCGAAGCCGGCGCTCTGCGGCAGCGACTGATGGCGGCGGCATCCGCGCTGCCTGACGGAGCCGACCCCGCCGAGCTCGAGGCGGTCGCCTGCCGGGTGGCACAGGCCGCCGGGCGGCTCGTCGTCGACGAGCGCCCCGCTGACCTGCGGGTGGTGTCGAAGTCGAGCGACACCGACCCGGTCACCGTCATGGACCAGCGCAGCCAGGAGCTGATCCTGCGGCTGCTCGCGCAGGAGCGCCCCGACGACGCGGTCATGGGTGAGGAGGAGGGCAGCACCGCCGGCACCAGCGGGCTCACCTGGGTGGTCGACCCGATCGACGGCACGGTCAACTACCTCTACGGGATCCCGTCGTATGCCGTGTCGGTTGCGATCGTCACCGGCGACCCGACCCGGCCGGGCCACTGGGACTCGGTGGCGGGCGCCGTGCTCAACCCCGAGACCGGCGAGCTGTTCCACGCGCACCGCGGTGGGGGCGCCCGGCTCACCACCGCGGGTGGTTCGCGGGTGCTGCGCGCCACCGACGCCACTGACCTGGGCATGGCGCTGGTCGGCACCGGGTTCGGGTACGCGGCGTCGACCCGGGCCCGCCAGGCCGCGCTGCTCGTCGACCTGCTGCCGCAGGTGCGCGACATCCGCCGGCACGGAGGCGCGGCCCTCGACCTGTGCGGCCTGGCGGCCGGACGGCTCGACGCCTACTACGAGACGGCACTCAACCCTTGGGACCGGGCGGCCGGTGAGCTCGTCGCCCGCGAGGCCGGGGCGGTGCTCGGCGGGCCGGTCGACGACGTGCCCACGCGCGACCTCGTCTGGGGTGCGGCACCGGGCCTGGCCGAGGTGTTCGGCCCGCTCGTGCGCGAGCTGTCCGCGCGGCACGTCGGGTCGATGGACTGACCCGGTTCGCGTTGCCTCGGCGGCGCGGGCGCGGCGCCCGGATGCCGGCTGGACGGCATCCGCACGGCATCCGCTCGGCGTCTGTACGGCATCCGGACCCGGGCCGGGCGCGCCCTGCACGACACCCCGAAGTCACCACCCGTTGGACCCGGCGTGGCGCCGCGCGTCGCGATGGTGCACAATCACGGCGCACGGCGAACCCTCCGGGCACAAACGGGGGCATCCGTGCGTTGTCAGGGCCGGGTCATACGACGAAGGGTGGACACAGCACATGGCAACCGACTACGACGCACCGCGCAAGACCGACGACGAGCTGTCCGAGGACTCCATCGAGGAGCTCAAGAGCCGTCGCGTCGACAAGCGCGCCTCGAGCGTCGACGTCGACGAGACCGAGCAGGCGGAGGGCTTCGAGCTTCCGGGGGCAGACCTGTCCGGCGAAGAGCTCTCGGTGCGGGTGCTCCCGCGCCAGGCAGACGAGTTCACGTGCTCCAGGTGTTTCCTGGTGCACCACCGCAGCCAGCTCGCCAGCGAGAAGTCCGGCGTCCTGGTCTGCCGGGAGTGCGCCGCCTGAGCAGCTCGCTCGACGCACGCAATACAGCAGTGACCGCCGCCGCCCGCGTTCCCGTCGCAGTCCGCCGACTGCACCGGGACGCGGGCGTTCCGGCGTACAGCACCGAGGGGGATGCCGGTGCCGACCTCACCAGCGTCGCCGAGGTGACGCTCGCGCCGGGGGAGCGGGCGCTGGTGCCGACCGGCATCGCCATCGCGTTGCCGCCAGGCACGGTGGGGCTCGTGCACCCGCGCTCGGGGCTGGCCGCACGGCACGGCATCACGGTGGTCAACGCCCCGGGAACCGTCGACTCGGGCTACCGCGGTGAGATCCTGGTCAACCTGGTCAACCTCGACCCGAGCGAGCCGTTCACGGTGCGGGTCGGTGACCGGATCGCGCAGCTCGTCGTGCAGCACTACCTGCACGCCGACTTCGACGACTCGGATTCGCTTCCGGACAGCGCCCGGGGGGAGACTGGTCACGGATCCACCGGTGGGTTCGGCCTCGCCGACCCCCGCTGACCCGCAGCACCCCAGACCACACCGAGGACGACCCCAGACGTGAGCATCTTCAAGAGATCCAAGGCCACCGACCGACCGGCCCCCGCCGACCCGGACGGCGAGCCGGCCCACGACGACCTGGACGACGACGTGACCGAGGCCGAAGAGGCCCCCGCGCTGCACGTCGACCGCTCCGACGGCCCGTTCGACGTCACTGAGGTCGACGGCCGGGACGGCCGCGTCGACCTCGGCGCGCTGTGGATGCGGGGCGTGCCCGGCATGGAGCTGCGCCTCGAGATCGACCAGGCGACCCAGCTCGTCAACGCCGCGACCGCCGTCATCGACGACTCCGCCCTGCAGCTGCAGGCCTTCGCCGCACCGCGCTCGGGCTCGCTCTGGGACGAGATCCGCGCCGAGATCGCCGCCGCGGTCGAGACTTCGGGCGGCACCGCCGAGGAGCACGTCGGATCGCTCGGTGCCGAGCTGCGCACCCGGATGCCGTCCGCCGGCCCGGATGGTCGCACTGTCTTCGCCCCCGCCACGTTCCTCGGAGTCGACGGCCCGCGCTGGTTCCTGCGGGGTGTGCTCTCCGGCCGCGCCGCCATCGACGAGGCGGCCGCGGCGCCGCTGGTCGAGGTCTTCAAGGCGGCCGTCGTGGTCCGCGGCACCGACCCGATGGCGCCCCGCGAGCTGCTGCCCCTGGCGCTGCCCCGCGATGCGGAGGCGGCTGCTGAGGCCGAGACCGCGGCGCTGGACGCGCAGGACGAGGAGGAGCGCACCTCCCTCGACCCATTCCAGCGCGGACCCGAGATCACCGAGGTGCACTGATGGGCCTGCGCGAGCGGCTCCACGACCTGACCAAGACTCCTACGGAGGACCAGGCCGAGTCGCTGCGCGAGCAGTCCGAGACGGCCGGGGGCGACGACCTCACCGCGCTCGCGTTGCGGCATCCGGCCTGCGTGTGTGGCACGGTGCGCACCGTGACCCTGCCGCCCCGGCGCAGCGTGCCGGCCCTGGTGGCCGAGGTCTGGGACGGCAACGGGTCGGTCAACCTGATCTGGGTCGGTCGCCGGATGATCGGCGGCATCGAGCCGGGGGTCTTCCTCCGGGCGCGTGGGCGGGTCACGTCGGTGCGAGGGACCCCGACGATCTTCAACCCGTCCTACGAGATCGTGCCCAAGTGACCGACGAGCCCGACGCGGTGCTGACCGCGCCGACTGCCGACTCGGTCGAGGCGCTCATCCGGCACCGCCTGTCCACGGCACTGGGTGGCTGGCGCGGGTCCTTGGAGACGGCGCTGCCGACGGCGGTCTTCGTCGTGTTCTGGACGTGGCAGCAGGACGTCAAGATCGCGGCTGGGGCGGCGTTGGCGGTGGCGGTGGTGCTCGCGGTGGTGCGGGTCGTCCAGCACTCCTCGCTCTCGCACGTCGCCGGGGCGGTCTTCGCCACCGCGATCGCCGCGTTCTTCGCGGTGCGCTCGGGGCGGGCCGAGGCCGCGTTCCTGCCCGGCATCCTGACCAATGCCGCCTTCCTCGCGCTGACCCTGGTGTCGGTGGTGACCCGATGGCCGGCCATCGGGTTCATCGTCGGGGCCGGCGACCCTCGGGCGCAGGAGGACCCGTTCGCCTGGCGGCGCGACCGCGGGATGGTGCGGGTGTGCACCCGGCTGACCTGGGTGCTGATCGGGGTCTACGCGGTGCGCTTGGTGATCATGGTGCCGCTGTACCTGGCCGCGGAGGTCGCGTGGCTCGGGGTGGCGAAGATCGCGCTCGGCTGGCCGCTGTGGGTGGCGTCGCTCGCCGTGATGGGGTGGATGCTGCTGTCCGGGCACACGCCCTTGGAGCCTGGGGAGGGTCCGGGGGCGGAGGCTGGCGAGGCGTCGGAGGACGCCGAGGGCAGCGCCTGACGTTCCCGCCGGAAGGCCGGATGCCGTTCTGCTGACGGCGAACTCGAGTCCAACGCAACGAGGGTGTCCTGCCGCGGCACTGGGCCCCGCGCATGCTTGGGGCCCAGTGGGCCGGTGCTGGCGCCGCTTCGGTGGCATGGCTCTTCGTCGCCTGGGCCTGTCAACGCTTGGACCGCGTTCCCGGCGGCACACTGCCATGGGCGCCGTGGCTGGTGAGGGCACGGCCGGTAAGCCCTTGGCGCACCCCGATTCTCCGCAGTTGTACCTACCCATGGCTGAGGTGAGGCGTTCTGCTGAGGGCGAACTGGGGCTGTGGATGGCTTGCAGTACGAACGTGTGTTCGATTATGATTGAGGTATGGCCATCAGGGGGTTTGGACTTGCGGAGCGTCGCTCCGCGATAGCTGCTGCCCGTGAGGCGTTGGTGGGGTTGGGTGAGGTGCTGGGGCAGGCGTCGGATGCCGAGCTGGGCGAGTTGATGGGGGAGGTCGACGCGGTGACCGCGCTGGGGGGTGCGGTGCGCGCTCAGGTGGCGGTGGAGGCGGTCCGGCGGGGTGTGGTGGCGGGGTCGGGGATGAATGCGCACGCGTGGGTGCGGGAGTGTGCGCCGTCGTTGCGGCAGGGCGGTGCGGGGCAGGTGGCGAGGCTGGCCGTGGAGGTCGCGGACGTGGGCCGGGCTGGGGGGTCGTTGGCGCCGGATGCCGCGGCCGAGCCGGAGCCTGGCTCGCCGTTGGGGTTGGTGTGGGCGGGGGTGCGGGACGGGTCGGTGTCGCCGTCGTTGGCGTTGTCCGCGTTGGGTGAGGTGGCCCGGTTGGAGCCGCGCCTGACCCCTGAGGCGGTGCCGACGGTGACCAAGGCGTTGCTGGACCTGGGCACGCGCTGGGGTGCGGGTCAGATGCGCAAGCTGCGGCCCGGCGATGATCGCGAGGTACGGCCTGGCGGGGGAGCTGGACCACCTGCAGGAGCGGCTGGCTTCGGTGGCGCGGTTGTCGCAGCCGTGGGTGGCGTCGGGGGATGTCACGGAGTACCAGCTGGTGGTGACTGCGGAGCAGGCGGCGGTGTTGGAGGCGGCGATCGGGCCGCTCAGTCGCGCCGGTGCCGAATGAGGAGACCGGGCAGCGGGACCTGCGCCCGGCGGGGCAGCGGCGGGTGGAGGCATTGGCGGAGGTGTGTCGCCGGTCGTCTGCCCTGGATGCCGGCGGGGCCGGCAGCGACGGAGCCGCCGGGTCTTCGGCGGCGCTGCACGTCACGATCAGCCTGACCGACCTGCAGGAGATGACCGGGGCGGGTGAGGTGATCGGGTCGACCGCGACCGGGGTGCTGCTCTCGCCGGAGGTGTTGCGTCGGGTGGCGTGTGATGCGGCGTTGATCCCGCACGTGCTGGGCACGGCGGGGGAGGACCTGGACCTGGGTCGGGTGGTGCGCCTGTTCACCCGGGCCCAGCGCAGGAGGTTGTGGCGGCGGGACCGGACGTGCACGTTCCCGGGGTGCGACAAACCCGCTTCCTGGACCCGGGCGCACCATGTCCTGCACTGGGCCGATGGTGGCCTGTCCGACATCGACAACGCGGCGTTGTTGTGTCAGGACCACCACACGTTCGTGCACCAGCGACGGCTGTGGGCGCAGGTGCGTAAGACCCCGGACGAGCTGGGCCGGTACGTGATCTGGGACCTGAATGTGGGCTCCTACGACCGGCAGCTGGAATGGCTGGCCAGGCAACGCGCCGAGCACGACCCGCCACCCCTGACCAGGCCACGCCTGCTCGAGCTGGTCGCAGCAGTGACCAGTGATGCTGACGCCGACCGGCGGCTGGCCCAGCACGACCTGGACCTGCTGGGCGACGTGTGGCTGGAGTGGGAGCACCAGGTCGAGACCAGCGTCGACGCCGACGACCCGGAGTACCGCACCTGGCACCAGACCTACCTCGCCAGTGTCGACGCCGGCCACCACACGGCCGCGTGACAGCTGAGGCCGCTGCTCGGCCGGGACGTGTGAGGATCCACGGCGTGAGCCCTCACCTGCTGGTCATCTTCGACTGCGACGGCGTCCTCGTCGACAGCGAGCGTCTCATCCAGGACGTCGACCTCGAGATGATCCGCGAGCTGGGCTGGCCGATCACCCGAGCCGAGATCCTCGAGCAGCACCTGGGCCGCACCGAAGAGCAGGTCACGGCCAACATCGAACGGGTCCTCGGGCGCCCGGTGCCGGACGGCTTCGCCGAGGCTCGCCGGGCCGCCTACGTGCAGGCGTTCACCAACAGCCTGACCGAGGTCCGCGGCGCTCGCGCCGCCGTGGAGGAGCTCCAGGAACGTGGTCATGACACCTGTGTCGCGTCATCCGGGAGTCACGAGCGGATGCGGCTGACGCTCAGCACCACGGGCCTACGTCCGCTGTTCGAAGGGCGGATCTTCTCTGCCGACGAGGTGGCCCGAGGCAAGCCGGCTCCCGACCTCTTCCTCTTCGCGGCCCGGCAACGTGGCCATGAGCCGGCATCCTGCGTGGTCGTCGAGGACAGCCCTTCCGGCGTGACGGCGGCCCGTGCCGCGGGCATGCGTGTCATCGGGTATGCCGGCTTGACCCCATGCAACTACCTGAGCGATGCCGACGAGGTGGTCGACGACATGGCCGACCTCGTGACGGCCCTCGAGCGACTGTCGGCGCCGGCCTAGAGGAACTGGGCCGGGTCGAACTCGGCGATCGGGATGATCCGCACCCGCGGCAGTCGCTCGTTGAAGGCCTGTACGTCGTACTCGAGGTCGAACGACTCCAGCCCGCGCTCGACCAGCGGCACGAATGCGCTGTTGCGGAACTCGACGAAGCCCAGCACGCCGACGCGCCGGCCGTCGAGCAGGTCACTGACCTGCTCGACGAAGTCGCCGTCGTTGCTGACCAGCATCACGTCCGCCTCGCGGCGACGCAGCTCCACCAGGGTGCGCTGGATCGCGATGTCGACGACCTTCTCGCCCGGCCCACCCGACAGGGGGATCGGCCGGTAGCCGATCGCCAGCAACGCCTGCACGAACGTCATCGGCAGCTCGCTGTTCGCCGCGAGGAAGAACAGCCCCTGCGCCGGCTGGTCCCAACGCTCGCGGGCGAACTGCAGCAGGCGCTCCCACCGCGGCCGCTCTTCCGGGCGGGGCCGCCGGCCGAGGATCGAGGTGCCAAGGGTGGCGTCGATGTTCTCGCCATCGATGAGCACGTACGTGGACCGCGGTGCCTCCGTCATGGCACGAGACTACGGGTGCCGGCCAGCGACGACCTCCGATCGCCCACGACCGCTCAGGGCACCGGGCGCAGGCAGGCTGCTACTTGTGGCCGAGGTCGATGTGGTTCTTGGCCGTGGCCTTGGCGTGCTTCTCGGCCCGCTTCTCCTTGATCGACTTGCTCGGCTTCTTCGACATGCTCTGTCGGGGGGACTTGTCGGCCATGAGCTGCTCCCAGCGTGGGGGAGCCTGGACGGCCCCGTGCGTCGACAGTACGCCGCTGCCGGCGTGAGCGCCGTGAGCCCTCGCCCCGAACGCCGTGGGGCGCCGTCCCAACCTCCGTGGGGCGCCGGCCCAACCTCCGTGGGCGCCGGCCGACCGCCCTCAGTTGTCGTCGTCGTCCGCGTTGTCGGTGTCGCGCTTGTGCCGCTGGCCGGGGCTGAGCAGGGACTCCAGCTCGGCCTCGACGTCGGGCGTGGTGACGAACAGCAGCTCGTCGAGCGGCTCGAGGGCGTCGTCGCGGCTCGGCGCGATCGGGTGCCCCTCGCGGATGATGCCCGTGAGCACCGTGTTGCCCGGCCACGGCACGTCACCGACGCGTGACCCGGAGTACGGGCTGCCGACCGGCAGCGTCATCTCGACCATCATCGCCTTGCCCTGCTGGAACTCGAAGATCCGCACCAGGTCGCCGACGCTCACGGCCTCCTCGACCAGGGCCGTCATCAGCCGCGGGGTCGAGACGGCGACGTCGACGCCCCACGCCTCGTCGAACATCCACTCGTTCTTGGGGTTGTTGACCCGGGCAACGGTGCGGGGCACCCCGAACTCGGTCTTGGCCAGCAGCGACAGCACCAGGTTGACCTTGTCGTCACCGGTGGCCGCAACCACCACGTCGCACTCGGCCAGCCCGGCCTCGGAGCAGCGCCTCGATCTCGCACGCGTCGGCCTGCAGCCAGCTGGCGTCGGGCACCTTCTGCACCCGCTCACCGTCGGCGTCGCGGTCGATGAGCAGCACGTGGTGGCCGTTGCGCAGCAGCTCGCGGGCGATCGACCGCCCGACACTGCCGGCTCCGGCGATGACGACGCGCATGGGGGATGGCCTTTCCGAGTCAGTGCGCCGGCGGCGGCGCGTCCAGCACGCGCTCCGCGACAGCGAGGTCCTCGCGCTTGAGCGCGATGTGGATGAGGTCGCCCTCCTGGTAGACCGTGTCCGGCCCCGGGATCATCCCGTCGCCCAGCCGGGTGAGGTAGGCGAGCCGACCACCGGTGGCCGCCTCGAGGTCGGCCATCCGGTGCCCGATCCAGCCCGGCGACACCGGCATCTCGGCGATGACGATCCTGCCCGACGGGTCGGTGAACTCGGGCACGTGGCCCTGCGGCAGCAGCCGGCGCAGCATCTGGTCGCTGGTCCACTTCACCGTGGCGACCGTGGGGATGCCGAGCCGCTGGTAGATCTCGGCGCGACCCGGGTCGTAGATGCGGGCCACGACGTGCTCGACGCCGTACGTCTCGCGCGCGACCCGCGCCGCGAGGATGTTGGAGTTGTCACCGCTCGACACGGCTGCGAAGGCGTACGCGTGGTCGATGCCGGCGGCCCGCAGCGTGTCGCGGTCGAAGCCGACCCCGGTGACGGTGCGTCCCTCGAACGTCGGTGCCGAGCCGACGGAACGACGACTCGTCCTGGTCGATGACGGCGACCTCGTGGCCCGCGTGCTCGATGGCCCGGGCGAGGGCCGCGCCGACGCGGCCGCAGCCCATGATGACGAAGTGCACGGTGCCGACGCTACACCGACGTCAGGGGCTCGGTGAGACTGTCCCGCAAGCCGTGCGCCACCGGCGAACACGCGGCATACAGTGTCTGTCGTGTCATCACCCGGACGTGTCGTCAAGCGTGTGATCCTCGGCCGCGCGATGCGCAGCGACCACCTCGGCGAGACGCTCCTGCCGAAGAAGCTCGCCCTGCCCGTCTTCGCGAGCGACGCCCTGTCGTCGGTGGCCTACGCACCCGACGAGATCCTGCTGACCCTCGGGCTCGGCGGCGGTGCCCTGGCGCTGACCCACTCGTGGAAGATCGCCCTCGCGGTCATCCTGGTCATGGGCATCGTGATCATGCGTCTACCGGCAGAACGTGCACGCCTACCCCTCCGGCGGCGGCGACTACGAGGTGGCCAGCGTCAACCTCGGCCCACGGGCCGGGCTCGGCGTGGCCAGCGCGCTGCTCGTCGACTACGTGCTCACCGTCGCCGTGTCGGTGTCGGCGGGGGTGCAGAACGCGGCATCCGCCTTCGAGTTCCTGCGCGGCAAGGAGGCGATCGTCGCCGTCATCATCGTCGCTGACCCTCACCGCGATGAACCTGCGCGGAGTGCGTGAGTCCGGTGCCGCGTTCGCCGTGCCCACCTACCTCTTCATGATCAGCGTCATCGGGATGGCGATCTTCGGCTTCTACCGCCGCGCGCGTGGTGAGCTGCCGCTCGCCGAGAGCGGGCCCCTCACCCTGATCCCGGAGTCGGGGTACGAGGCGATCGGGGGCCTCGCGCTGGCCTTCCTGATGCTTCGCGCGTTCTCCTCGGGCTGTGCGGCACTCACCGGCGTCGAGGCGATCAGCAACGGCGTGCCGGCGTTCCAGAAGCCCAAGAGCAAGAACGCCGCGACCACGCTGCTGCTGATGGGCGTCATCTCGGTCACCATGCTCGTCTCGATGATGGCGCTCTCCCGGTGGACCGGCGTGAAGATCGCTGACGAGCCGTCGAAACAGCTGCTGCGCGACGGTGTTCCGGTCGGCCCGACCTACGTGCAGGACACCGTGATCGGCCAGGTGTCCAAGGCCGTGTTCTCGGGCTTCCCGGCCGGCGTGGTGCTCGTGTCCATCGTCACCGGCCTCATCCTCATCCTCGCCGCGAACACGGCGTTCAACGGCTTCCCGGTGCTCGGCTCGATCCTCGCCCGCGACGGCTTCCTCCCGCGCCAGCTGCACACCCGCGGCGACCGGCTCGCGTTCTCCAACGGCATCATCATCCTGGCCACGACGGCAGCCGCGCTGATCGTCATCTACAACGCCGAGGTCACCAGCCTCATCCAGCTCTACATCGTCGGCGTCTTCGTGTCGTTCACCCTGTCGCAGATCGGGATGGTGCGGCACTGGACCCGGCACCTGCACTCTCGAGCGCAACCCGCAGGTGCGCTCGCACATGGTGCGCAGCCGGGTCATCAATGCGATCGGCGCCGTGATGTCCGGCATGGTCCTCGTCGTCGTGCTGCTGACCAAGTTCATCCACGGCGCCGGCTACGCCGTCGCTGCGATGGCCGTCATCTTCCTCGTGATGACGCGCATCCGCCGCCACTACGACCAGGTGCGCGACGAGCTCGCGGTCAACGAGGGCGACACCAAGCACCAGCTGCTGCCCTCGCGCGTGCACGCCATCGTGCTGGTGGCCAAGATCCACAAGCCGACCCTGCGCGCGCTGGCCTACGCCCGCGCCACGCGGCCCTCCATCCTCGAGGCGCTCACCGTCGACGTCGACCCCGACGAGACCAAGGCGCTGCAGGCCGAGTGGGACCGCCGCGACATCCCGGTGCCGCTCAAGGCGCTCGACACGCCCTACCGCGAGATCACCCGCCCGGTCGTCGACTACGTCAAGTCGATCCGCTCGGGCAACCCGCGCGACCTCGTCGTCGTCTACATCCCGCAGTACGTCGTCGGCCACTGGTGCGAGCAGATCCTGCACAACCAGAGCGCGCTGCGGCTGCGCACCCGGCTGCTCTTCACTCCCGGGGTCATGGTCTCCTCGGTGCCCTGGCAGCTCGCGTCGTCGCAGGGTGCGGAGGAGCGGATGGACGGCCCGGTCGCCGGCGACGTCCGCCGCGGCGAGGGCTGATGACCGAGCACACCCGAGCCGGCCTGGCGGTCGGCGACGAGGTCGAGGTCGACGTCACCGCGATCGCCCACGGCGGTCACTGCATCGCCCGGCACGAGGGCCAGGTGATCTTCGTGCGGCACGTGATCCCCGGCGAGCGGGTTTTGGCCCGGGTCACCGAGACCGGCGCCGGCGAGCGCTTCGTGCGCGCGGATGCCGTTGCCGTGCTTACTCCCTCGCCCGACCGCGTGGAGCCGCCGTGTCCGTTCGCCGGCCCCGGCCTGTGCGGCGGCTGCGACCTCCAGCACGTCGCGCTGTCGCGCCAGCGCGCGCTCAAGGCCGACGTCGTGCGCGAGCAGATGGCGCGGCTGGCTCACCTCGAGGTCGACGTGGAGGTGCAGCCGGTTCCCGGGGACACCGACGGGCTCGACTGGCGCACCCGCGTCGAGTTCGCCGTGGATGCCGAGGGCCGGGCCGGGTTGCGCCGCCACCGTTCGCACGACGTCGTCGCCATCGACCACTGCCGGATCGCCGCTCCCGGCATCGACCTGCTCCGGGTGACCGAGGGGCGGTGGCCCGGGGTCGAGTCCGTCGACGCGGTGGCCCCGTCGGCGGGGGAGCCGCTCGCGGTGGTGCTGCCGCTGCCGGAGGGAGCCGTCGTTCCCGTCGTGCACGAGCGGGTGGAGGCCACCTGGGCCGGCCCCGACGGCGGGTGGCAGATGGTGCAGGGCGAGCTCGCCGTGTCGGCGCGCGGCTTCTGGCAGGTGCACCCGGGCGCCGCCCGCATCTTCGTCGAGGCGGTCATGGATGCCGCGCAGCCGCGGCCGGGGGAGCGGGCGCTCGACCTGTATGCCGGCGTGGGGCTGTTCGCGGCCGCGCTGGCCGTCGCCGTGGGCCCCACGGGCCAGGTGGTCGCCGTCGAGTCCGACCCCGGCGCCACCGAGCACGCGCGGGACAACCTGGCCGACCACCCCGGCGTGGCAGTGCTGACCGCCCGGGTGGACGACGCCTTCGGGGTGCCACGCCCGGCCCGACGCGGCAGCGCCAGGCAGCGGGGCAGCCGCCCGCGCAAGCCGTCACGGTCGACTCTCATGCCGACATCGGCCGACGTGGTCGTGCTCGACCCGCCGCGCACCGGCGCCGGTAAGGGGGTCTGTGCCGAGATCGCGGCCCTGCGCCCGCGAGTGGTGGTCTACGTCGCCTGCGACCCGGCCGCGCTGGCGCGCGACACGGCATACCTCGCCGACCACGGCTACCGGCTGGCCGGGCTGCAGGCCTTCGACGCCTTCCCGATGACCTCCCACGTGGAGTGCGTCGCCCGCTTCGAGCCGGCCTGAACCAGCCCGTGATGCCGGTCTCGCGGGGCGCCACGAGGCGGCATAGGCTCGACGGGACCAAAGCCGTGTGGTTAGATATCTTGACGTCAAGATAAATTCCGGAATCGCGCGACGACGCACGATCTGAAGGGAGCCCTGGTGGCCAGCACGAACAGCTTCGACGCCCACGGCACGCTCGAGGTGGGTGAGAACAGCTACGAGATCTACCGCCTCGCCGCGGTCGAGGGGAGCGAGTCGCTGCCGTACAGCCTCAAGGTGCTGCTCGAGAACCTGCTGCGCACCGAGGACGGCGCCAACATCACCGCCGACCACATCCGGGCGCTGGGCGGCTGGGACGCGACCGCCGAGCCCGACACCGAGATCCAGTTCACCCCGGCCCGGGTGATCATGCAGGACTTCACCGGCGTGCCGTGCGTCGTCGACCTCGCCACCATGCGCGAGGCGGTGGCCGACCTCGGCGGCGACGCCACCAAGATCAACCCGCTCGCCCCGGCCGAGCTGGTCATCGACCACTCGGTCATCGCCGACGTGTTCGGCCGCGCCGACGCCTTCGAGCGCAACGTCGACTCGAGTACGAGCGCAACCGGGAGCGCTACCAGTTCCTGCGCTGGGGCCAGACCGCGTTCGACGACTTCAAGGTCGTCCCGCCCGGGCACCGGCATCGTGCACCAGGTCAACATCGAGCACCTCGCCCGCACCGATCATGGCCCGCGACGGCGTCGCCTACCCCGACACCTGCGTCGGCACCGACTCGCACACCACCATGGTCAACGGCCTCGGCGTGCTCGGCTGGGGCGTCGGCGGCATCGAGGCCGAGGCGGCCATGCTCGGCCAGCCCGTGTCGATGCTCATCCCGCGGGTCGTCGGCTTCAAGCTGACCGGCGCGATCCCGGCGGGCGCCACCGCCACCGACCTCGTGCTCACCATCACCGAGATGCTGCGCAAGCACGGCGTGGTCGGCAAGTTCGTCGAGTTCTACGGCGACGGCGTCGCCGCGGTGCCGCTGGCCAACCGCGCCACCATCGGCAACATGAGCCCCGAGTTCGGCTCCACCTGCGCGATCTTCCCGATCGACGACGAGACGCTCGACTACCTGCGGCTCACCGGCCGCTCGGCCGAGCAGGTCGCGCTCGTCGAGGCGTACGCCAAGGAGCAGGGGCTGTGGCACAAGCCGGCCCCGACCAGCCGGAGTCGCGCTACTGCGAGTACCTCGAGCTCGACCTGTCGACCGTCGTGCCGTCGATCGCCGGCCCGAAGCGCCCGCAGGACCGGATCGTCGCTGACCGACGCCAAGGCGGCGTTCCGCAAGGTGCTGCCCGCCTACGTGTCGCACCGCGAGGGCGACGCCGGCGTGGCGCTCGAGCTTCCCGGCCAGCGACCCCTCGCCGCAGGGCAGCACCGACGGCACCAACGGTGGCGAGCAAGCCGGCCGACGAGGGCGACGGCAACGGCCGCCCCTCGCGCAAGGTGTCGGTCACGACCCCCGACGGCGACGACCTTCGAGCTCGACCACGGCGCCGTGTCGATCGCCTCGATCACCTCGTGCACCAACACCTCCAACCCGTCGGTGATGATCGCCGCGGCCCTGCTCGCCAAGAACGCCGTCGAGAAGGGGCTGACCGTCACGCCGTGGGTCAAGACCACGCTGGCGCCGGGCTCCAAGGTGGTCATGGACTACTACGAGAAGGCCGGCCTGTCGCCCTACCTCGAGAAGCTCGGCTTCAACCTGGTCGGCTACGGCTGCACCACCTGCATCGGCAACTCCGGCCCGCTGCCCGACGAGATCTCGCAGGCGGTCAACGACAACGACCTCGCGGTCGTGTCGGTGCTCTCCGGCAACCGCAACTTCGAGGGCCGGATCAACCCCGACGTGAAGATGAACTACCTGGCCTCCCCGCCGCTGGTCGTCGCCTACGCGCTGGCCGGCACGATGGACTTCGACTTCGACACCGAGCCGCTCGGCACCGGCACCGACGGCAAGCCGGTCTTCCTGAAGGACATCTGGCCCGCCCCGGTCGAGGTCGAGGCCACGATCCAGCAGGCGATCAGCCAGGAGATGTTCACCACCGACTACGCCGACGTCTTCGCCGGCGACGAGCGCTGGCAGTCGCTGCCCACCCCCGAGGGCAACACCTTCGACTGGGACGCCGACTCGACCTACGTGCGCAAGCCCCCGTACTTCGACGGCATGCCGCTCGAGCCGACGCCGGTCACCGACATCGCCGGCGCCCGGGTGCTGGCCAAGCTCGGCGACTCGGTCACCACCGACCACATCAGCCCGGCCGGCTCGATCAAGGCCGACAGCCCGGCGGGCAAGTACCTCGCCGAGCACGGCGTCGAGCGCAAGGACTTCAACTCCTACGGCTCGCGCCGCGGCAACCACGAGGTGATGATCCGCGGCACCTTCGCCAACATCCGGCTGCAGAACCAGCTGCTCGACGGCGTCGAGGGCGGCTTCACCCGCAACTTCGCTGCGCGGCGGCGAGCAGACGATCGATCTACGACGCGTCGGCCGCCTACCAGGCGGCCGGCATCCCGCTGGTCATCCTGGCCGGCAAGGAGTACGGCTCCGGCTCCTCCCGCGACTGGGCCGCCAAGGGCACCGCGCTGCTCGGCGTGCGCGCCGTCATCGCCGAGTCCTACGAGCGCATCCACCGCTCCAACCTGATCGGCATGGGCGTGCTGCCGCTGCAGTTCCCGGCCGGCCAGAACGCCGAGTCGCTCGGCCTGACCGGCACCGAGACCTTCTCGATCACCGGCGTCGAGGCGCTCAACGAGGGCGGCATCCCGAAGACCGTCACGGTCACCGTCACCGCCGAGGACGGCTCGGAGTCGAGTTCGACGCCGTCGTCCGCATCGACACCCCCGGTGAGGCCGACTACTACCGCAACGGCGGCATCCTGCAGTACGTGCTGCGCTCGCTCGTCGGCTGAGCCGACCCGCACCTCGAACGGCCGCACCCCGAACGGGGTGCGGCCGTTCGGCGCTTCGGGCAAACCCACAGGTCAGCACCCCGGAACGGCGCACCCTGACCGTCTAGTCTCTCGCCAGCGAGGTCAACGGGGACCCCGCGTCCACCGGGGGTCTTCTTCATGAGGTCGTTGCGCGCCATCCTGTTCGTCGTCGTCTCCATCGCGCTGGGGGTGGTCGGCGTGGCCCCTGCTTCGGCGGCCAAGGCGCCGCTCGCCACACCGCAGATCACCTCGGCCGTCGCCCTCGGCACCCGCAGCATCGCCGTGACGTGGACGGCGGTGAAGGGAGCCGACCACTACGTGCTGTCCTCGGTGGCGGGTGAGATCTACACCTCGGCCACCTCCGCCACGGTGACGGGCCTCTACCCCGGCGACGACGTGGCCCTGTTCGTGCGGGCCGAGACCAGGAAGAACCAGCCGTCCGGCACGAGCGAGTGGGTCTACGTGAGCCTCGCGCCCGAGGGTCCGCTGAGCCCCAACGGGTATGCCGTGTACGCCGACACGGTGAAGATCTGGTGGGGCAGCGGCATCGGGTGCTACACCTACGAGCTGGCGGTGGCGAACCCCGACGGCACCTACACCACGTTGGTGCAGACCCCGAACTACGTCGACCAGGTGTGGCAGGGCTCCCAGGACTCGGCGACCACCGTGTCCTACGCCGTGCGGTGCGCCAGCTTCTCGGGGACCCTGTCCCCGTGGTCGCTGCCGACGGTCGTGACGACGCCGGAGTTCTGACCAACCGTCGTGAGTGCGTAAGTGGTCGCTCCGGCAACCACTTCCGCACTCAGCGCGGGAACTCGGGGCTGAGCCGCACCACGTCGCCGATGACCACCACGGCGGGGTTCTCCACCCCGACCGCGACCGCGCGCGCGGCGATGTCGCCCAGGGTGCCGATGGTGACCCGCTGGTCGGGCGCGAACCCGCGCTCGATGATCGCCACCGGGCAGGATGCCGGGCGGCCGGCATCCAGCAGCGAGCGCGCCGACCGGGCCAGGCGGCCGACGCCCATCAGCAGCAGCACGGTGTGGTCGGTGCCCGGTGGCACCGCGGGCAGCTCGTCGTGGCCGGTGACGACGGTGAACCCGCGCGCCACCCCGCGGTGGGTGACCGGGATGCCGGCCGCGGCCGGCACCGCGACGGCGCTGGTGACGCCCGGCACCACCTCGACCCGGATGCCGTGTGCCTCGCACGCCAGCCGCTCCTCGCCTCCACGGCCGAGCACGTAGGGGTCTCCGCCCTTCAGCCGCACCACGGCATGCCCGGCGAGCGCCTCCTCGACGAGCAGGTCGTTGATGGCGTCCTGGGCCAGGGCGTGCCGACCGGGGGCCTTGCCGACGTCGACGACCCGCACCGTGGCGGGCAGCCGGTCGACGACCGCCCGCGGTGCCAGCCGGTCGAGCACGACGACGTCGGCGGAGGCGATCAGCTCGCGGGCACGAGTGGTCAGGAGACCGTCGGCGCCGGGCCCGCCGCCGACGAGGGCCACCCAGCCGGCGCCGGGCCGGGGCCCTCGACGGCGGACGTCGAGTGCACCCGTGGCGAGCAGTGTGTCGACGGCTCGGGTGACGTCGGCGGCCAGCACCGGGTCAGCGGAGGAGTGGGTCGCGACGGTCACGGGCCCGTCCGGGGTGGTGACCTGCGCGGTGGCGGGGAGGCTGGCTGTGCCGCTGGCGTCCACACGGCCACGGCCACTGCCCTCGCCGCCGCCGGCTGCGGCCGCGGTGTCGAGGCACCACACCCGTGCGGCGAGGGCATCGGCGCGCACGCCCTCGTCCACCGCCGAGTCGCCCGACCCGACCACCACGAACCAGGCGTCGTCGAGGTCGGTCGAGCCGGCGTAGTCCCGTGCGGCCCAAGTCAGCTCGCCGCAAAGGGCCAGCTCCTCGAGCTCCTCGCACAGCCACGGCGACACCACGTCGACCTGCGCGCCGGCACCGACGAGCGCCCGGGCCGCGTCGACGACGCCCGGGGCGCCGCCGACCACGAGCGCCCGGCGCCCGGTGAGGTCGAGCCCGACGGGAAGGGTCACTGCGCGTGCTCTCCGGGCGCCACGGCATCGGCCATGGCGGCGGCGAGGGTGCGGCCGTCGTCGGGGTCGACGAGCAGGAAGGCGCCGCCGCGGCGCGAGGTGGAGTAGGACTCGACCGGGAGAGGCGACGCGAAGCGGACCGTGACCCGCCCGATGTCGTTGAGCTCGAGCCGGTCGGTGGGCGCCAGCCGCAGGGCGTCGAGGTCGAGCCGGCCGTCGATGGAGCGCACCATCGCCAGCACGGTGCGCGAGCCGTGCTTGACGAGGATGCGGGCGCCAGGGCGCAGCGCGTCGTCGCCGAGCCAGCAGGCGAGCGCGGTGACCTCCTGGCGCAGCGGCACCGGGTCGGCGGCCGCCGCGATGAGGTCGCCCCGGCTCACGTCGACGTCGTCGGTGAGCCGGATCGACACCGACTGCGGTGCGACCGCGACGTCGAGCGAACGCTCCCCGAGGTCGATGCCGGCCACGGTGGTGCGCGAGCCGGAGGGCAGCACGACCACCTCGTCGCCCACCCGCACCGAACCGGAGGCGAGCTGGCCGGCATACCCGCGGTACTCCACGTGCTCGGGGGAGCGGGCGGCACCCTGCGGGCGGATGACGACCTGCACCGGCATCCGGAACGACTCGTGCACCGGGTCGGTGTCGGGCGGGAGGGTCTCGAGCAGCTCGAGCAGCGAGGGGCCGTCGTACCAGGGCGTGTTGCGGCGAGCGGTCGACGACGTTGTCGCCCACCAGTGCCGACACCGGGATCGCGTGGGCGTGGGGGATGCCGAGCTCGGTCGCGATCGCGCGGACGTCGGCGGCGACGGTGCGGAAGACGGCCTCGCTGTGCTCGACGAGGTCGATCTTGTTGACCGCGATGACGACGTGCGGCACCCGCATCAGGGCCGCGACGGCGAGGTGGCGGCGGGTCTGCTCGAGCACCCCCTTGCGGGCGTCGACGAGCAGCACCAGCGCGTCGGCGGTCGACGAGCCGGTGACCGTGTTGCGGGTGTACTGCACGTGACCGGGGCAGTCGGCCAGCACGAACGAGCGCTGGGCCGTGGCGAAGTAGCGGTAGGCGACGTCGATGGTGATGCCCTGCTCGCGCTCGGCGCGCAGGCCGTCGGTGAGCAGTGCCAGGTCGGCCGAGGCCAGCCCGCGGTCGCGGCTGACCCGCTCGACGGCGTCGAGCTGGTCGGCGAGAACGGACTTCGAGTCGTGCAGCAGTCGGCCGACGAGGGTGGACTTGCCGTCGTCGACCGAGCCGGCCGTCGCGAGGCGCAGCAAGGTCGACATCAGAAGTACCCTTCCTTCTTGCGGTCCTCCATGGCGGCCTCGGAGATCCGGTCGTCGGCGCGGGTGGCCCCGCGCTCGGTCAGCGTGGAGGCGGCGACCTCGGTGACGACGTCGGCCACGGATGCCGCGTCGCTCTCGACCGCGCCCGTGCACGACATGTCGCCGACGGTGCGGTAGCGCACCCGGCGGGTGGCCACGGCTTCGCCGTTGCGCGGCTGGGACACCGGGCCGACGGCCAGCAGCATGCCGTCGCGCTCGAACACCTCGCGCTCGTGCGCGTAGTAGAGGCCGGGCAGCTCGATGCCCTCGCGCTCGATGTAGCGCCACACGTCGAGCTCGGTCCAGTTCGACAGCGGGAAGACCCGCACGTGCTCGCCGATGCGGTGCCGCGGGTTGAAGATGTTCCAGAGCTCGGGCCGCTGGTTCTTGGGGTCCCACTGGCCGAAGTCGTCGCGCAGGCTGACCACGCGCTCCTTGGCGCGGGCCTTCTCCTCGTCGCGCCGGCCGCCGCCGAAGACCCCGTCGAACCGGTGCACGGCGATGGCCTCGAGCAGCGGCTGGGTCTGCAGCGGGTTGCGGGTGCCGTCGGCCCGCTCGCGCAGCCGGCCGTCGTCGATCCAGTCCTGCACCGAGGCGACCTCGAGGCGCAGGCCGAGCCGCTCGACGGTGGCGTCGCGGTAGGCGAGCACCTCGGGGAAGTTGTGGCCGGTGTCGACGTGCAGCACCGGGAAGGGAACCGGGCCCGGCCAGAACGCCTTTGCCGCGACGTGCAGCATGACGACGGAGTCCTTGCCACCGCTGAAGAGCAGCACCGGGCCGCTCGAGCTCGGCGGTGATCTCGCGGATGACCAGCATCGCCTCGCTCTCGAGCACGTCGAGCTGGCTGAGCACGGGCAGGTCGGCGGGCGCGGCGGTGGGCAGGTCGGTGGTCACGTGGGTCGTCACGGGCAGCGCCTCGGTCAGGGTGTCGATGGTGGTGTCGGTGGTGGTGGTCATGAGGGGTGCAGCCCGCACTCGGTCTTGGCGAACCCAGCCCACCGGCCGGCCCGGGGGTCGTCTCCGGGCGCGACCCGCTGGGTGCAGGGCTCACAGCCGATCGACGGGTAGCCGTCGGAGAGAAGGAGGTTCACCGGCACGCGGTGCTCGTTGGCGTAGTCGACGACCTCGTCGAAGGTCCAGGCCGCGAGCGGGTTGAGCTTGACCAGCCCGAACTGCTCGTCGAAGGTGACCAGCGGGGTGTCGGCCCGGGTCGGCCCCTCGTCACGCCGGATGCCGGTGACCCACGCCTCGTAGCCGCCCAGGGCCGCCTTGAGCGGCTCGACCTTGCGCATCCGGCAGCAGGCGGCTGGGTCGCGCTCGTACAGGCGGGCGCCGTACTCGGCATCCTGCTCGGCGACCGTGAGCTTCGGCAGCACGTCGACGACGGTCACGTCGAGCTCGTCGGCGACCCGATCGCGCGTCGCGTAGGTGTCGGAGAAGTGGTAGCCGGTCTCGAGGAACAGCACGTCGACGCCGGGGGCGGCGTTCGCGACGACCGCCGGCAGCACGGCATCCGCCATGCTGCACGCGACGGCAAGCGTGCCGGGGAAGGTGCGTGCCGCCCAGGCGGCAACCTCGTCGGCCGTGGCATCGGGGCCGAGCTCACGGGCGCCGGCCTCGGCGAGCGCGCGCAGCTCGTCGGTGCTCCGCCGTGCAGGTGGGCTCGGGGGGCGCACGGTGGGTGCAGGGATGTGGGTGCTGGTCATCGGAGCAGCTCCTCCTCGTCGACGCGGTGGGCCCAGCTGGAGAACGTCTCGCCGGCCCCGCGCTGGTCGAGCCAGCGGCGCACGAGGCGCTCGACGAGGTCGGGCAGCTCGGCGGCGGTGACCTTGAGGCCGCGCACGGTGCGGCCGAGGCCGGCCTCGTCACGGTCGGCGGAGGCGAGCCCACCGCCGAGGTGCACCTGGAAGCCGGGCCCCTGCTCGCCGTCGGTCGTGACGATCATGCCCTTCAGGCCGATGTCGGCGACCTGGATGCGGGCGCAGGAGTTGGGGCAGCCGTTGACGTTGAGGGTGACCGGGGTGTCGATCGCGTCGGTGACGTCGGCGAGTCGGCGCTCGAGCTCGGCGATCGGCCGTGGCGGCGGTCGCCTTGGTCTCGACGATGGCCAGCTTGCAGAACTCGATGCCGGTGCACGCCATGGTGTGGCGGCGGAAGGGGCTGGGGGACACCGAAAGGCCGATGCTGCTCGAGGCCGGCGACGAGGTCGTCGACGGCAGCGGGTGGCACGTCGAGCACGACGAGCTTCTGGTGCGGGGTGAGGCGCACCCGGTCGGTGCCGGCGGCTGGCCATCAGGTCGGCGAGCCCGGTGAGCGACGTCGCCGCTGATCCGGCCGACGACCGGGGCGGCGCCCACGTAGAAGTTGCCGTCCTTCTGCCGGTGCACGCCGACGTGGTCGCCGGGGCCGGCCGGAGGCGCCGGGGGAGGGCCGTCGGGCAGCGGGTAGCCGAGGTACTCGCTCTCGAGCACCTGGCGGAACTTCTCGGGGCCCCACTCGGCCATGCAGGAACTTCAGGCGGGCCTTGGTGCGCAGCCGGCGGTAGCCGTAGTCGCGGAAGATCGAGATGACGCCGAGCCACACGTCGGGCGCCTGCTCGGGCGTGACGAACACGCCGAGCCGCTCGGCCAGCGCGGGGTGCGGTGGACAGGCCGCCGCCGACCCACAGGTCGTAGCCGACGCCCAGCTCGGGGTGCACGACACCGACCAGCGAGATGTCGTTGATCTCGTGCACGACGTCGAGGCTCGGGTGCCCGGTGATCGCCGACTTGAACTTGCGCGGCAGGTTGGCGAGCTCGGGGTCGCCGATGAACCGGCGGGTGATCTCGTCGATCGTCGGGGTGGGGTCGAGCAGCTCGTCGGCCGCGATGCCGGCCAGCGGGCTGCCGAGGATGACGCGCGGGGTGTCGCCGCAGGCCTCGGTGGTCTGCAGGCCGACCGCCTCGAGGCGGCGCCAGACCTCGGGCACGTCCTCGACGCGGATCCAGTGGTACTGGATGTTCTGCCGGTCGCTGATGTCGGCGGTGCCGCGGGCGAACTCGTGGCTGAGGTCGGCGAGCACCCGCAGCTGCGCCAGGGTCAGCGCACCGCCGTCGAGGCGCACCCGGAGCATGAAGTACTCGTCGGACAGCTCGGTGTCGTCGAGCTGTGCGGTGCGCCCACCGTCGATGCCGGGCTTGCGCTGGGTGTACAGCCCCCACCAGCGGAACCGCCCGCTGAGGTCCTGCGGCGGGATGGAGGCGAAGCCCTCCTTGCTGTAGACCTGCTCGATCCGCTCACGGACGTTCAAGCCGCCGTCCTCCTGCTTCCACGCCTCGTTGGCGTTCAGCGGGTCGCGGCCGTCGAGCGCCCACTGACCGTTGGAGCGGCCGGCCCGCGGTGGGCGCAGCGCCCGTCCGGTGGAGGTCTCGGTCGTCGGTGTGGTCATGGCTCCCCAAGTCAGAAAGTCGTGCTGATCTCTTATCCAATGTATAACGCCGGATTATTGCTGAATGCGCGGTCCACGATGCGGTACCAACTCCTACCGGCCCGGTGGGAGGTTCGCGGACGGGCTGTCCCGCCGGTGTGGACCTGCGTATAGTCGAACACGTGTTCGACTCGACAGCGTCCGGCGGGCCTCCGCTGCGCACCGGGACGCCCGGGTCGCCGGCCGGTCGCCGCTCGGCGTCCGGGGCGAGCGCCGTCGGGGGGCCGCCCGGCTGGCCGCCGGGGGTGCCCCCACCGGGCGAGCGCGGCTGGGACCACCGCGCCACCGGCTGGCTGCTCGACCACTGCCCGCCCGACTACCGGCTCTACCCGGCCTGGCGCCGGCATCCGGTCGCACTCGCGTGGTTCACGGTGCGCCACCTCGACGCCCAGCTCGACGCGATGCGCTCGGCCTACCGCGAGGTGCGCGTCGACCTCGTCGACGACATCGGTCCCGAGGGCGTGGCCCAGGTGCTCGCCGACCTCGAGTGCGAGGGGGTGCGCCTGCTCTCGGCCCGCCGGGCCGCGGGGCTCCTCCTCGACGCGCTGCGCGGCCTCGACTTCGTGCCGAAGCTCTAGCCCGCCCTCACTCCTCGCACACCAGCCGGATGCCGTCGGCGACCCGGTAGGGCGTCGCCGCGACGATCGCACCGACCACCCGCCGCAACCGGCTCACCTCGGCGCGCACCGTCACCAGGTGCTCGTCGTCACCGAACAGGGCCCGGCTCAGGGCCGGCGGCCGACAGCCCGTCCGGGCCGGCACGGGAGAGCAGCCGCAGGATGGCCGCGTGCCGCGGGGTGAGCGAAGCGCGCCACCCGCCGCCGGCATCCGAGGCGCCCGACACCTCGAGCAGTGCCTGGCCGTCGACGGTGCGCAGCCGCGCGGTGAGGCGCACCGCGCGCTCGTCGGGGCGCACCAGCCACCCCTCGCCGAGCCGTTCCGGCACGCAGAGGCCCAGCCCGGGCACCGTGAGCGGGCGGTCGGCGCGCGGGGCGGCGATCCGGTCGCGCACCAGCACCCCGGCGCGGTGGGCGACCCAGCCGTCGTCGTCGACGAGCAGCAGCGGGCCGGTCGTCGTGGCGAGCACGTGCTCGGCCGACCGGCGCAGCCGGCCCAGCGCCTGCTCGTGGTGGCGCCAGAGCCGCGCCTCGGCCAGCTTGGTGGCGGTGTCGACCAGTGCCACGAGCGCCGGGTGCAGGGTGAGCGCCGGGCCGCTGACGTCGACGATGCCGAGCAGTGCGCCGGTGCGCGGGTCGTGCACGGGGGATGCCGTGCAGTACCACGGGTGCTGACCCTCCTCGAAGTGCTCGGCCGAGAACAGCTGCACCGGAGCCTGTTCCGCCAGCGCGGTGCCGATGGCGTTGGTGCCGACGTGGTCCTCGGTCCACGTCGCGCCCTCGGTGAAGCCGAGGGCGTCGGCCCGGCGCAGCACGCCGGCCGACCCCTCGCGCCAGAGGATGACGCCCTCGGCATCCGTGACGACGACGATGAACCGCGAGGCGTCGGCCACCGAGGTGAGCACGGCGCGGATCTCGTCGACGACCAGGGCGAGCGGCGAGGCCCGGCGGCGGCGCTCGACCTCGCCCCAGGGCAGCGGGTCGCGGGCGTTGGCGCGGGTGGGGTCCAGCCCGAACGAGAGCACCCGGGACCACGACCGCGACACCAGGGCCCGGGGCCGCGCCGGGGGCTCGGCGCCGCCCATCACGGCATCGTGCACCCGCTGCAGGGCCCGGGCGTGCTGGCCCAGGTCGGTGCCCGGGGCCACGGCATTGCCCGTGTGCGGCGTCATCGTCGACTCCTCCCACCCCGGGTGGTCGGGGTGACGTTCCGGTCAGGGTAGCCCCGGCCCCGCGGCGGGTCACCTGCACGCCGTGAGCACGGCGGCCGTCCCTCACGGGTGTGCAACGTCGTGCAACCCTTCCCGTGCGGGCACGCAGGGGGTGTGCTGGGCACCGTGCGCGGGTCGACGTCGTCCCGCCGGGCCATCAAGGAGCGCGCCATGACCGAGACACTCGAGCGACCTGCCGCCGACGCCGCATCCGCCCCGGAGCGCGCCGACGCCTGGCTGTCCGCCTTCGAGCAGGCCCTGACGGCCCGCGACGTGGACACGGCGGCGACGATGTTCGCGGCCCAGAGCTGGTGGCGCGACCTGGTCTCGTTCTCGTGGAACCTCACGACGGTCGAGCACCCGGAGGGCGTGCGCGACCTGCTCACGGCGACCCTCGAGAGCACCGCCCCGTCCGCCTTCGCGACCAGCGAGCCCCCGACCGAGGACGGCGGGGTCGTCACCGCGTGGTTCACCTTCGAGACCGCAGTCGGCCGGGGCACCGGGCTGCTGCGCCTGAAGGAGGAGGACGGGGCCGACCGCGCCTGGACCTTCCTCACCACGCTCGACGAGCTGAAGGGCTTCGAGGAGCCCAAGCGCGACCGACGGCCAAGGGGCGCCGAGCACGGCGCCGACAAGGGCCGCGCGACCTGGAAGGAGCGCCGCCAGGCCGAGGCCGAGAGCCTGGGCTCGACGACGCAGCCCTACGTGCTCGTCATCGGCGGCGGCCAGGGCGGCATCGGCCTCGGTGCCCGGCTGCGCCAGCTCGGGGTGCCGAGCCTGGTCATCGACAAGCACCCCCGCCCCGGCGACCAGTGGCGCAACCGCTACAAGTCGCTCTGCCTGCACGACCCGGTCTGGTACGACCACCTGCCCTACCTGAAGTTCCCCGACAACTGGCCGGTGTTCGCCCCCAAGGACAAGATCGGCGACTGGCTCGAGTCCTACGTCAAGGTCATGGAGGTGCCCTACTGGTCCGACACGGTGGCGTCGTCGGCCACCTGGTCGGACGAGACGCGGGAGTGGACCGTCGAGGTCGAGCGCGAGGGTCAGCCGCTCACCCTGCGGCCCACCCAGATCGTGTTCGCCACCGGCATGAGCGGCAAGCCGCGGATGCCGGACGTCGCCGGCCTCGACGTCTTCCGCGGCGACGTGCACCACTCCTCGCGCCACCCGGGCCCGGACGCCTACCGCGGCAAGCGGGCGGTCGTCATCGGCAGCAACAACAGCGCCTTCGACATCTGTGGAGCCTTGTGGGAGAACGACGTCGACGTGACGATGGTGCAGCGCAGCTCCACGCACATCGTCAAGAGCGACAGCCTGATGGAGTACGGACTGGGTGACCTCTACTCGGAGCGGGCGCTCGCCGCCGGTGTCACGACCGAGAAGGCCGACCTCATCTTCGCGTCGCTGCCCTATCGCATCCTGCACGAGTTCCAGATCCCCGCCTACGAGAAGATGGCCGAGGTCGACAAGGACTTCTACGACCGGCTCGAGAAGGCCGGGTTCCTGCTCGACTGGGGCGACGACGGGTCCGGGCTGTTCATGAAGTACCTGCGCCGCGGGTCGGGCTACTACATCGACGTGGGTGCCGCCGACCTCGTGGCGAACGGCGACGTGAAGCTCGTGCACGGCCAGGTCGACCACCTCACCGAGGATGCCGTGGTGCTCGCCGACGGCACCGAGCTGCCGGCCGACGTGGTCGTGTTCGCCACCGGCTACAACTCGATGAACGGCTGGGTCGCCGACCTCATCGACCAGGAGACCGCGGACCGGCTCGGCAAGTGCTGGGGGCTGGGCTCGGACACCACGAAGGACCCCGGTCCGTGGGAGGGCGAGCAGCGCAACATGTGGAAGCCCACCCAGGTGCCCAACCTGTGGATGCACGGCGGCAACCTGCACCAGTCGCGGCACTACTCGCTGTACCTCGCCCTGCAGCTCAAGGCGCGGTACGAGGGCCTCGACACCCCGGTCTACGGCCTGCAGGAGGTGCACCACACGGGCTAGTTTGGTGACTCCCTACGAGCAGGACGTTGGTCAGCGTGGCTCACGACACCTCACCGAACGCAACGGATCAACGTCAGCTCCGTGTACTGGGGATCTTCGCCCATCCCGACGACGAGACCGTGTGCGCCGGAGGCACCTTCGCCAAGTACGCGAGTGCCGGTGCAGACGTGCGGGTGGTCTCGCTGACCAAGGGTGGGGCCGGGCAGATCCGCGACGCCAGCGCGGCGACCCGTGCGACATTGACGGCAGTTCGCGAGCAGGAGCTCGCCGCGGCCGGGGCCGAGCTCGGGCTCTCCGGGACGCGGTGCCTCGACCACCGTGACGGCAGCCTGTCGTCCCTCGACAGGCAGCTCCTCGTCGCCATTGCCTCGGAGCTGCTGAACGAGGTCGACCCCGACGTGGTCATCACCTTCGGTCCCGACGGGTTCTCGGGGCACCCGGACCACGTGGCCGTCGGTGCAGCGGTCACGGCGGCGTGCTACGAGATGCGGTCCTCCCGGCCGATCCGGCTCTTCCACTGCCACCTGCCGCGCAGCAGGCTGCTGCTCCGGGACCGGCTCGCGGAGTGGGTGGTCGAGCTGACGACGCGCTTCACCGGTACCCAGGACTTCGTGCGTGCGCTGACCGTGTTCTCCCGCGAGACGGCGGCCCTCGGGTACGCCGCCGACTTCGTCCGGGTGGACTGGTTTCCCTCCGGCTCCTACCTGCTCGAACAGGGCGAGGCGGCGACGGCCATGTACTTCCTGTTGTCCGGGCAGGTGGAGATCCGGCGGGAGGGCGAGGACGGTCGGGTCGCGGTGGTCGACCGGTCGGGGCCCGGGGAGTTCGTCGGCGAGGTGGGCATCGCCACTGGCCGGCCGCGCAATGCGCACGTCGTGGCGTTGGACGACGTCACGAGCCTGACGTTCATGGCGACGCCTGACTCGTTCGAGGGGCGTGGGGAGCAGGTGCAGCCCGCGCTGACCAGGTCGCTGCCCTCCGGGGACCGGATCGACCCCAAGGTCACCACCTGCATCGACGTGGCCGCGTTCGTCGGCCACAAGATCCGGGCCACGGCTGCGCACCGCTCGCAGTACCCGATCGACCCAGAGATGTTCCCCGAGCGCATCCTGCGCGAGATGTTCGGCGCCGAGTACTTCATCCAGGTCCTGCCCGAGCGTGAGCTCGACTCGTCGCTCCTCGACGGGTAGGCGCGCCAATGGGTGTCGGCACGACCCCGCTAGAGATCCGCCGCGACGTCGTGGAACAACGGCGGTCGAGAAGTACCGCTCCATCCGGTCGGGGAGCACGGTGCCGACGTGGTGCCCCGGGCCCAGCCGGGCGGCGAGTCGCCGCGCCGCCGCGATGTTCAGTCCGCTCGACGGCCCGATCCCCAGCCCCCGACGGCCGAACTCGCGCGCCGTGGCCACGGCCTCCTGCTCCGGCACGAGCACCGGATCCGCCAGGCCGACGGCCTCGGGGTCCATCAGCCGGCTCATGCCGTCGACGACGCCCGGGATCCCGCCGGAGACCTCGGGGTCGCCCTGCGAGGCCGAGGTCGAGGTCGTGGTCGGCAGGGCCTGGGCGACGGTGGTGTCGTGACCGTGGTCGCGCAGGGCGTGTGCCACGCCCATCAGCGTGCCGCCGGTGCCGACACCGGCGACGAAGCCGTCGAGGCGACCGCCGACCTGCCGGATCAGCTCGGGTCCGGTCGAGTGCCGGTGGGCGAAGACGTTCCGGGGGTTCTCGAACTGCCGCGCTGCGAACAGGCCGGCCTGCGCGCCTGCGTCGGACAGCAGTGCGGCGACGGCCCCGCCCATACCCTCCTCGGCAGGCGTGAGCACGACGTCGCCACCGAGCCGGCGGATCATCAGGACCCGCTCACCGCTGACCGTCTTGGGCATGTACGCCCGGAACCGCACGCCCACCGTGGCGCACACCATGCTCAGGGCGATCGACGTCGACCCGCTCGACGCCTCGACGACGACGGTGGACGGAGTCACCTCACCCGACGCGATCGCGTGCGCGACGATGCTCGTCGCCATCCGGTCCTTGGTGCACCCGCTGGGCAGGAGGTGGTCGAGCTTCAACCAGAGGGTGCAGCCGGTCTGCTCGTCGTCATACGCGATGGTCGGGGTCTCGAGGGGCAGCCGCAGCAGCCACGACGCCCGCTCGACGAACCCGGACCCGACTGCCCCCATCCCGGCCTCCTGTCGGCCCACGATCCTCGGTCTCCGACCCGGCCTTCAGGGCTCTCGCAGGTGACGTTAACAGTCCCGGGGCGCGAGGCCGAGGTGGTCTACCGTGGTGAAGGGCGACCCTTCCGCCGGTCCGAGGTGCGACCTCGGCCAACCCATCGACACACGGAGAAGCGCTCTTGAGTGCCGAGCGACCAGCAGGGATCCGGGGCGTGTGCCCCTTCCGACTCGTCGTCGACGACGACCTCGACCAGCTCGAGGCCGAGACCTCGCTCACCGAAGCGGCAGCCGGATCGACCCTGTTCGAGGAGGGCGACCCCACCGGTGGGGTCTCCGCCATCCTCGCGGGACAGGTCGAGGTGGTCCGGCAGGGCCGGGTGCTCGCGACGCTCGGCCCGGGGTCGGTTCTCGGCGAGGTCTCGGTCTTCGTGCCGTCGGCCACGCGCACGGCCACCGCCCGGGCCAGCTCGGCGGTGCGGATGATCACGTGGAGCGCGCACGACGTCCCGGGACGCCTCGCCCGCCATGAACGCCTCGCGACGGCGATCGTCGCCGACATGGCGTCGGTGCTCTCGGTCCGGCTCGACCGCCGCACCCAGGACGTCGTCATGCTGCTCGAGGCCGCCGGCTCGCGGCTGCCCGTCTCCGAGCTGGAGCGTCTCCGCAGCCGCGCCGTGGAGTAGCCCGGCGGTGGAGCCGGTCGTCATCGACGAGGAGACCGCTGACCCGATCGGCCCGTGCCGGCGCCTCAGCTGATCGGGGACGACGGTGGCTCGACGTGCCAGCCCAGCGGGTCGCGGGTGCCAAAGGGGTGGCGCAGCGACGGTCGGCTGCGCCCGAGCTCGACGAGTGCCCGCACCTGCGGCCCGGTAGCGCGAGGTAGGCCGTCGGCACCTGCACGACGTCGCGCGGTACGCGGTCGACGCCGTCGGTGGGCATCTGCACGGGGAACGAGCGGCGCTCGAGGGTGCTCGGCGTGCGCCGGACGACGGGGAGGGTCCCGGCACCACCGGCGGGACATCGTGCCAGGGCACGGTGGTGGTGCGCACGCCCCACTGCAGCTCGAGCCCGTCAGGCGTCAGGTGCACCCCACCGGCGACGGCTCGGCCGAGCACCAGTGGGGCCAGCCGCATCGCGCAGCCCGCGGCGAGGACGGCGAAGACTGCGGCCACCCATGGCGACCCGCTCGTCACGCCCGCCACGCGCACACCCCAGCCGGTCGTGACGACGGCCAGTGACCACGGTGTGGCCAGGGCCGCCCGTGATCGCCGGACGAACGTCGACGCACTCCCGATGGCGCCCGACTCACCACGGCCCCGATGCCGTCGCCCCGGCCGCCGGGGCGTCGCCCGGCCCACCACCAACGGGTGACTGCCTCCACCACCAACGCGAGGGACCCGCCGGCCGCTGCCCACATGCTCCCTGCAATGGCAGCGACGAGCCAGACCGGCTGCTGCGCCCGCACCGACGGAACCAGGAGCACGGCTCCGACGCCGGCAAAGGCGGCCAGGGCCACCAGCTCACCGGTCAGCACCGCGGCAATGACGAGCCGCCGCTCGGTGTCGAAGGCCCGCCGGGTGGCGGGCGGGATCACCCGGGCACCCCACGCACCGGCCGTCGCGTAGCCCGTCACCGACCCACCTCCTTCCGGTCCCTGCCGGACGCTAGTGACCGGATGTGGAGGAACGGTGGAGATCGTGCGTGGGTCGTCGCTGCCGGCCCGGGTCGACGCCGGTCGCGTGGGCCGAGCGCCTAGACTCGGGTGGTTTCGTACGCCACACACGTCCAGGGAGGTAGGCACCGGTGAGCCTGCTCGAGCGCATCGACGGCCCCGACGACCTGAGGTCCCTGAGCCCGGACCAGGTCCCCGTCCTCGCGGAGGAGATCCGGCGCTTCCTGATCGAGCAGGTCTCGCGCACCGGCGGCCACCTCGGGCCCAACCTCGGCGTCGTCGAGCTCACCATCGCCATCCACCGGGTCTTCGACTCGCCCCGCGACACCGTGGTGTTCGACACCGGGCACCAGTCCTACGTGCACAAGCTGCTCACCGGCCGGCACGACTTCACCGGGCTGCGCACCCAGGGCGGCCTGTCCGGCTACCCCAGCCGCGCCGAGTCCGAGCACGACGTCGTCGAGAACTCGCACGCGTCGACGCTCGCTGTCGTGGGCCGACGGCATCGCCGCAGGCCGGGTCGCTGCGCGGCGAGCGCGACCGCCACACGGTCGCCGTCATCGGCGACGGCGCGCTCACCGGCGGCATGGCCTGGGAGGCCCTGAACAACATCGCCGCGGAGCACGACCTGCCGCTGGTCATCGTCGTCAACGACAACGAGCGCTCCTACGCGCCCGACCCGCGGCGGCCTGGCCGACCACCTCGCGACGCTGCGCACGACCCGCGGCTACGAGCGGTTCCTCGACTGGGGCAAGCACACCCTCGCGCCGCACGCCCGTCGTCGGCGGCGCGATGTACGAGACGCTGCACGGGGTCAAGAAGGGCATCAAGGACATCGTCGCCCCGCAGGGCATGTTCGAGGACCTCGGCCTGAAGTACGTCGGCCCGGTCGACGGCCACGACGAGCAGGCCATCGAGCACGCGCTGCGCAAGGCGCGCGCCTTCGGCGGGCCGGTGCTCGTGCACGTGCTCACCCAGAAGGGCCGCGGCTACGACCCGGCCATGCACCGACGAGGCCGACCAGTTCCACGCGGTCGGCGTCATCGACCCCGAGACCGGGCTGCCCGCTCGAGATCGCCGGCCGCAGCTGGACCGACGAGTTCGCGACGAGATGGTGCGCATCGGCGCGGACCGCCCCGACGTCGTCGCGATCACGGCGGCGATGCTGATCCCGGTCGGGCTGACCGGACTTCGCGGCGCACTACCCCGAGCGCGTCTTCGACGTCGGCATCGCCGAGCAGCACGCCCTCACCAGGGCGGCCGGCCTGGCGTTCGCCGGACTGCACCCGGTCGTGGCCGTCTACGCGACCTTCCTCAACCGCGCCTTCGACCAGGTGCTCATGGACGTGCGCGCATGCACAAGGCCGGCGTCACCTTCGTGCTCGACCGGGCCGGCATCACCGGCCCCGACGGCGCCTCGCCACCACGGCATGTGGGACATGTCGATCTGCGGGTCGTGCCCGGGCTGCACCTCGCCGCCCCGCGCGACGGCCAGCAGGTGGCGCGGGCCGTGCGGGCGGCGGTCGACATCGCCGACGCCCCCACCGTCGTCCGCTTCCCGAAGGGCGCCGTCGCCGACCCGATCGTCGCCGTGCGCACCGTCGGCACGCCTCGACGTCCTCGCCGAGCCCGACGACGGCGAGGTCGACCTGCTGCTCGTCGGCATCGGCTCGATGGCCGCCACGGCGCTCGACCGCCGCCGAGAAGCTCAGCCGCCGAGGGCGTGCGGGTGCGCGTCGTCGACCCGGTGCTGGGCGCTCCCGGTCAGCGACGACCTGGTCGCCCTGGCGGGCGCGGCCCGGCGGGTCGCCGTCGTCGAGGACAACGTCGTGGTGGGCGGCATCGGCTCACAGGTCGAGCTCGCCCTGCGCGACGCCGGGCTCGCGACCCCGCTGGACCAGCTCGGCATCCCCAAGGAGTTCCTCCAGCACGCGCTGCGCGGCCAGCTGCTCGACCGCATCGGCCTCACGCCGGATGCCGTCGCGGGCCGGCTGCGCGCGCGCCTGGCCTGAGCGGGTCACTCCTGCGGGACATGGTCCCGAAGCGGCGCACCTCCTGCGGCCAGCCGCATCCCTCTGCGAGCCGGCCGGCCCACATCGTCGCGGTCTCGTCGTCCGGAACGTCGACCACCGTGAGCCCGCCCAGGAACTCCTTGGTCTCGGCGTAGGGCCCGTCGGTCACCAGCACCGAGCCGCTCGTGGCGTCGGCACTGTAGACCGGGGCGCCCTCCTCGAGCCCCCGGCGAAGACGTACACCCCGGCCTCCTTCATCTCCTCGACGACCGCCATGGCGAGCGGCCCGCGGCTGCGGAACCACTCCTCACTGTGCTCGCCGACCCACTGCTGGTTGAAGTAGATGAGGTACTCGGCCACGACTGCTCCTTCTGCTGGGGCGGACCCGGTGGCCCGCGCTCACCTAGCCCACGAACGGCGACCGCCGGATGCGACACCGTCGTACCGGCTGGTCGACATCATTTCTTTCGCACCAGGTCGTCGATCGGCGCGACCGGCACGACGCGCTTGGCCGCCTGGGCCAGCCGCTCGTCGAGGGTCACCAGGGCGTCGGCCTGCAGCCGGGTCAGCGCGACGTACTCGGCGTCGTAGGTGTCCGGCCAGCCCAGCTGGTCGGCAACGTCCCACGCGACGCTCTGCAGCACCCGGTCGCCGAGCAGCCGGAGGCGCACCGCCGCACGTAGCCGATCGCGGACTCGGCCTCCGCCGCGCTGAGCTCGCCGCCCTGCACCGCCCGGAACAGCATCGACAGCACCTGCGAGCGCAGCAGCGTCGGAGCGAGCAGCTCGTGCTCGTCGCGGATGACGGCATCCTCGCGAGCCAGCCGGATCGCCACGTCGGGCGCGATGACGTACCTGGTCACTGGTGCCCCTCCCTGTCGTCGAGCAGTGTCCGACCACGGTACGCACGGCCTCGGACATCGGCGTGTCAACGATCAGGGCTTGCGCCAGACGGAGACGTGGCTGGGGCTGTCCGAGGTGAAGGGGTTGCCGTGCCAGTCGGCCGTCCGTCGCTCCAGCTCGAGACCGGCTAGCTGGGCCATCAGGTCGCACTCGGCGGGCCAGACGTAGCGGAAGTGGTGCACGCCGTAGCGGATCGAGCCGTCGGGCTCGCGCGAGTAGTGGTGCGACGTCGCCTGCTGGGTGACGAGGTCGTCGTAGGTGTCGAACCCGGTGTGCGCCTCGCTGACGTCGAAGGGAACCGCCACCTGTCCGGGCGGCAGACGGCGCAGGCCCGGCACGCCCACCTCGACCACGAACCGGCCGCCGGGCGCGAGGTGCGCCGCGGCGTTGCGGAAGCACGCCACCTGCTCGGCCTGGGTGCGCAGGTTGCCGATGGTGTTGAAGACCAGGTAGACCACCGCGAACTCGCCGGGCACACGGGTGGTGGCCATGTCGCCGACCACCACGGGAACGGCATCCTCGTCGACCTTGCGGCGCAGCTGGGCCACCATCGGCTCGGACAGCTCGATGCCGGCCACGGGCACCCCGCGCTCGTGCAGCGGGACCGCCAGCCGACCGGTGCCGATGGCCAGCTCGAGGGCCCGGCCGCCGCCCGGCCAGCCGGGCCAGCACGTCGACCGCCGGCGACGACCACCTCGGGGTCGAACATCTCCGCCGACGCCTCGTCGTACCGCTGCGCGGTCGCCTCGTCCCACAGGTCGCTGCTCGTCATGGGCCGACAGCCTCACCCAGCAGGCGCGCCCGCGTCGACCGATTTTCGTCGGCGCGCGCCGTGGCCCGGCGTCAGCCCTGCCCGCACGAGGGCCCGGAGCACCTCGTTGTCGACGTCGGCGGCGAGCAGCTCCGCGGCGGCGGCGTCGCCGGCATCCCCCAGCGCGCGCCGAGTGCAGCAAGCGCACGCACGGTGAGCTCGCGCATCCCGGTGCGGGCGGCCAGCTCGCGCATCGCGGCGACCCAGTGCGCGGTCTGCGGATGGGAGTGCCGCCGACCGAGGGTGCACAGCGCGTCGAGGATGTGGGCGTCGAGCCAGACGTAGGGGTCGGTGACCCGGTTGCTGCGCGCGCGGGCGTCGAGCGAGGGTGTCGAAGGCCAGCTCGGTGCGGCCGCCCGACTCCGCCACCAGGGCCAGCCCGCGGGCCGCCATGCCCTCCCAGCAGGGGTCGCCGAGCTGGCAGGCCCGGGCGAAGGCACGCTCGAGGGTCTGCGCGGCGACCTCGGGCTCGCTGGCGGGCGAGGTGCAGCTCGCCCTGCAGCGCCTCGCGGCCAGGGCAGGAACGACAGCCAGTGCCCGCGCTCGGCCAGGGCGACCGACTCCGCGAGCCGCGCGGCGGCGTCGTCCAGGCGCCCGCAGAGCAGGTCGACCCGGCCGTGCATCGACAGCGCGTACGCCTCACGACGGGGGTCGTCGACCTCGCGAGCCGCCCGCACCGCCCGCTCGAGCAGCGTCGACCGCCTGCGGGTAGCTGCCCAGGTCGCTGTGCACGGACCCGAGGTAGCTGGTGGCCTTGGCCAGCACCGCGGGCGACGCCTGGGCGAGCGTCGACGGCATCGGTGAGCCAACGCTCGGCCCGGTCGTAGCGGGCGCGCAGGAAGTCGACGTAGCCCGAGCTCGGCGCGCGCCTGGGCCACCACGGCCAGGTCGCCGTCCTGCAGTGCGAGGCGGTCGGCCTCGTGCAGGTGGGCCTGGCCCTCCTCGTCCTGGCCGCGCACCGCGTGGATGAGCGCCTCGGCCAGCGCCAGGCGGGAGCGCACCCGCAACCGGGCCACCCCCGTCACGTCGGCGAGCGGGACGGCGCTGCGCAGGGAGGCGATGCCGGGGTCGGTGGCTCCCGCGGCGATGGCTGCCGCGCCCGCCTCGACCACGGCCTCGACCGCGCTGTCGGTGGCCACGCCGACCACGGTGCGCGCCCGCTCGTGCCGGGCCGTCTCGACCGCGGCACCGGGGCTCGAGCCCGAGCTCGTCGTCGAGCAGCGTGGCGAAGGCCCGGTACTGCTGCTCGGCGGCCTGGTCGTCGCCGGTGAGCCGGTACAGCCGGATCACCAGGGCCTGGTGGTTCTCGTCGAGCGGGCTCATCGCCGCCGCCCGCACCGCGAAGCCCCGGGCGCGGTCGAGCTCGCCGCGGGCCAGCAGCCCGAGGGCGGCCTCGTGCAGCACCGCTTCGGCAGCGGACGCCAGCCGCCGGCGTTCCGAGAGCAGCCACGACTCGAAGGCCGGGGCACCGCGCACCACCGGCCCGTCGAGCAGCTCGCCGCCGAGGCCGGCCACCTCCATCGCGTCGGTCCAGGCGCCGTGCAGCAGCACCAGGGCGTCGACCTGCACGTCGTCGACGACGGTCAGCACCACCGGGTCGCCCTCGATACCGCCGTGCGTCGCCCAGCGCCCGGCGGATCTCCGCCAGGCTCCAGCGCAGCGCCCGCAGCGGGTCGTCCGCCTCGGCGAAGAGCAGCTCGGCGAGCCGGCCCCGGCTGGTGGGCCGCTCGGTGAGCAGCAGGTAGGCGAGCAGCGCCCAGCTCTTGCGGCTGCGCATCCGGTAGGGCTCGGCACCGGTCCCAGCCAGGCACGGCCGGCCGAGCAGCCGCACGACCAGGCGGCCGGCGGCCGGCCCGCTGTCGGGGGACCGGAGCGTCATGCGGTCAGGGTGGCACAGACCGGCCGGGCGGCAGCAGTGCCACCCGGCCGGCGCCCGTGGGCAGGGAACGTCGGCACCGCGGTCAGCTGTGCTCGCTGACGCTGAAGATCTCGTCGGCCACCAGGCCGTGCGCCTCGCGGTGCACGGTGTTGGCGGCCTCGGCGTCCGGTGCCTCGACGAGGCAGAAGATCTTGCCGGCGCCCTCGTCGACCCAGTAGCGCAGGTAGCTGACCCCGTGGGGGCCCTGCGTCGCCAGGTCGGCCTCGTGCGCGGCGGCCACGTCGCTCGCCGCGACGCCGCCCTCGATGGTGTGGGAGTCCATGAACAGTGCCATGAGTGGGTGTCCTCTCGTCGTCCGCGCGGCGCTCGTCGCCGCCCGTCGGCACTACTCCACCGGCGTGCCGTGTGACGGGGCGTTTGACGGCTACGCCCGTGGCGTAACCACTGGACCCGAGCCCTGGAAAGCGGGTTGGCTGGCCCGATGAGGATGCTCGTGCTCGGGGGAACCGCCTGGCTGGGTCGCACGGTCGCGCAGGAGGCGCTGCGGCGGGGCCACGACGTCACCTGCCTGGCCCGGGGGAGCGCCGAGCCACCGCCAGGAGCGGCCTTCGTCACCGGCGACCGCGACCTCGAGAACGGTCTGGATGCCGTCGCCGGCCAGACGTGGGACGCCGTCGTCGACGTGACCCGGCATCCGGGCCATGCGCGCCGTGCGGTGCGCGACCTCTCTGCACGGCACCGGGTGCTGGTGTCGACCGGCAACGTCTACGCGCGGTTCGATGCGGTCGAGCAGGGCGAGGACTCACCGCTGCGCGGGCCGCTCGACGGCGAACTGATGACCGACATGGAGGTCTACGGCGAGGCAAAGGTCTCCTGCGAGAACGCTTTTCGCGATGCCGACGGCAGCGCCACGATCGTGCGCTCGGGGCTGATCGGTGGCCCCGGCGACTCGTCGGGCCGCACCGGCTACTGGCCGTGGCGGTTCGCCCATCCGGTGGGGGAGCGGGTCGTGGTGCCCGACGAGCTCGACTTCCCGTGCGCGATCATCGACGTGCGTGACCTCGCGACCTGGCTGGTCACCGTCGCCGAGCACCGGGGCGACGGCACCTTCAACGCCACCGGCCCGACGGCGCCGCTCGGTGAGGTGCTGGGGATCGCCGCCGAGGTGGCCGGCTCGCACGCCGAGCTGCTGCCGGTCGCGCGGGAGGTGCTGGCCGTGCTGGGCGTCGGCGCCTGGATGGGGCCGGCATCCCTGCCGTTGTGGATCGACGACGTCGAGTGGCGCGGGTTCGCCACGCTCGACACCTCGCGTGCCCGCGCCGCCGGGCTGGTCACCCGACCGCTCGACGAGACCCTGCGCGACACCCTCGCCTTCGAGGAGACGCGCACCGAGCCTCGCCGGGCCGGTCTGACCGACGACGACGAGCGCCGGGTGCAGGAGGCCGTGCTCAACCGGTGAGGTGGCGCAGGTGCAGGGCGAGCTGGATCTGCAGCGCCCGCCGCGGGTCCTGCCAGTCGCTGCCGAGCAGCTCACCGATGCGGTGCAGCCGCTGCGCGACCGTGTTGACGTGCACGTGCAGGTCGGTCGCCGCGTGCCTCGGGCTCGACCCGGCGTGGAAGTATGCCTCGGTGGTGCGCACCAGGTCGGCGCCACGCCGGGCGTCGTAGTCGAGCAGGGGGCCGAGCACCGAGCGCACGTAGTCGCGTACCTCGGGGTCGGACCCGACGATCAGCCCGGCGAAGCCGAGGTCGGCCGCACCGCCGCCGGACCCGGTGCGGCCCAGCGCCACCAGCGCGGATGCCGTGCGCCGCGCCTCCCGGTAGGCGTCGGGCAGGGCCCGCGGGCCCGGCACCGGCCCGGAGCCGCCCACCGTGAGCCGGCTCGAGGTCGAGATCCGCTGGGCGAGCTCGGCCGCCGCGGCCGACGGGTCGTCGCGCTGCACGATGGCGACCACCTCGCCGCGGTGCTCGGCGACCAGGGCTGCGCCCCCGAGCGCGGCCGTCACCGACATCACGAGCGAGCGTCGCGGCGTCGCGGCATCCGGCGCGGTGGCGACGAGCACGCAGCATTGCAGCCGCAGATCGACGCCCAGGGTGCGAGCGGCACGGACGGCTGCACGCAGGTCGGCGCGCCCCGAGAGGAGGTCGGCCACGAGGTCGGTGCGCACCTGCAGCTGGGCGTCGGCACGCTGGCGCTCCCCGAGCAGCACGAGCGCCGTGACGACGGCCGCGCGCTCGACGGTGCGGCGGTCGGCCTCGTCGAGGTCGGGCGGCCCGCCCACGACGAGCTGGCCGAGCGGCAGGTCGACGGCCGAGACGGGCACGACCCACCGGTCGCCGGTGCGGATCAGCCGACCGGCCGTGTCGAGGGGCGGGTCGACGGCGAACGGGTGGCGACGGGTGGCCGAGGAGACGTATGCCGAGGGCTCGGGTAGGTCGGGTACCGGCCCCGCCGAGCTGCGCTGCACCCCCTCGTCGTCGACGAGCACCACCCACACGCCGAGCAGGCTGTGCAGCGCCTCGGTGATCTCACCGACGCCCCCGCCGCGCAGCACGATGCCGGCGAAGCGGTCGTGGGCCGCGGCCGCCCGCTCGAGCCCCTCGGTGTGGCGGCGCACCGTGTCGAGCGCGCCGACCTGCACCAGCGTCACCGCGGCGAGGGCGGCGAGGGAGCCGAGCAGGGCGACCTCGTCGGGGGTGAACGTGCGGGGAGAGCGGTTGGCGGCGAACAGCACCCCCACGAACTCGTCCTTGACGAGCAGCGGTGTGCCGCAGATGCCCACGATGCCCTCGTCACCGACGGCCGTGTCGATGGGGGAGGTGTGCCGGAACCGGTCGTCGGCGAAGTAGTCGCTGGTCCAGTACGGCCGGTGGGTCGAGGCGACCAGACCGCCGAGGCCGGCCCCCAGCTCGAGGCGCACCTCCTGGAAGGCGCTGGAGATCGACCCCGAGGTGGCCCGCATGAAGGTGTCGCCGGCCTCCTCGTCGTAGAGCGTCAGGTATGCCAGGTCGGTGCCGAGCAGGGTTCGGGCCCGCAGCACGATCGCCTCCAGCACCAGCGCCGGGTCGTCCATGGTGGCGAGGTCCTGGGCGGTCTCGACGAGGGCCTCGAGCTCCTGCTCGCGGCGCCGACGCAGGTCGGTGACGGCCCGCACCTGCAGCGCGAGGTCGCGCAGCACCGGGTCGGCGTCGACCGTGGCGATGTCCGCGGCGGAGGCACCGGTCGCGAGCAGCTCGAGGAGCCGTGCCTCCTGGGTCACCGGGGTCGCCATGGCGCTCAGCGTAGACCGAGGGCATGTGTGGGGCGGGCCCAATGATCCAGTGCGGATGTGTTCGCGCACAACACCCTTCGGCGGGTGATCGGCCCCTAGTGTCTCGCTCTGTTCGATTCCCAACAGACCCCGATGACCGTGGAGGCAGTCCGTGCAGAGCAGCACGCAGGCAGCGCCGGCGCCGCGGGTCGCGGTGCCCACGACCGCGCTCCTACGCACCCGCGCGCTGACCAAGGAGTTCCGCGGCTTCACCGCGGTGCAGGGGGTCGACCTCGACGTCGCTGAGGGCAGCATCCACGCCCTGGTTGGCCCCAACGGCGCCGGCAAGACGACGCTCTTCAACCTGCTCACCGGTTTCCTCGCGCCCACCTCGGGCACCATCCACCTCGGTGACCGCGACATCACCGGGCTGCAGCTCGGAGCAGATCGTGCACCTCGGGGTGGCCCGCTCTTTCCAGATCACCAGCCTGTTCGACCAGATGTCCCTGGTCGACCACGTCGAGCTCGGCCCTCGCCTCGCCCACCGGCCTCGGCTACCGCTTCTGGCGGTCGAACCGCCAGCTGCGCCGCTTCCGCCCCCGCGCCATGGACCTGCTCGAGCAGGTCGGCCTGGCCGACCATGCCGGCCTCCTCGCCGGGTCGCTCGCCTACGGCCAGAAGCGCGCCCTCGAGCTGGCCCTGGCGCTTGCGCTCGACCCGCGGCTGCTGCTGCTCGACGAGCCCACGGCCGGGATGGGTGTCGAAGACGTCGACCGCACCATCGCCTTGGTCAAGCGGGTGGCGAGCGGGCGCACGGTCGTGCTGGTCGACCACAACATGCACGTGGTCGGCTCCCTCGCAGACCGGGTGACGGTGCTGCAGTCCGGCGCCGTTCTCGCCGAAGGGCCGTACGAGCAGGTGCGCACCGACGAGCGCGTCATCACGGCCTATCTGGGCACCGACGGGGGCGAGCACCATGGCTGAGTCCGGCATCCGCCTCGAGGTCCGGGGGCTGTCTGCCTGGTACGGCGAGGCGCAGGCCCTGCGCGAGGTCGACCTCACCGTCGGTCACGGCGAGGTCGTCACCCTGGTGGGCCGTAACGGCGCCGGCAAGACCACCCTCCTTCGTGCCCTCATGGGCCTGCACAAGCACGCCGGGGGCACCGTCGAGCTCGACGGCACCGACGTGACCCGCCTCAACCCCGACGCCCGGGCCCGTCGCGGCCTGGGTTGGGTGCCCGACGACCGGGGCATCTACGCCTCGTTGTCGGTCAAGGAGAACCTCCTGCTCCCACCGGTGACCAGCCCGGACACCGCCTGGTCGCTCGAGCAGGTCTACGACGAGTTCCCCGTGCTGCGCGAGCGCGCCGACTTCCCGGGCACCCGGCTGTCCGGTGGCGAGCAGCAGATGCTCGCCATGGCCCGGGTGCTGCGCAGCGGCGCCACCCTGCTGCTCCTGGACGAGCCGAGCGAGGGCCTGGCGCCGGTCATCGTGCAGCGCATCGGCGAGATCATCCGCACCATCACGTCGCACGGCACCTCGGTGCTCCTCGTCGAGCAGAACGTCACCTTCGCGGCCACCGTCGCCGACCGCCATCACCTGCTCGCGCAGGGCCGGGTCGTCGAGTCGCTCGACAACGACGAGTTCCGGGCTCGCCGCACCGAGCTGCTCGACCACCTGGGCATGTGAGGTGCCCACCCCACCGGGCAGCCCGGCATCCGACGACCACGACCTCCACACCACCTGTCCACCGCACCACCGCACCCTGGGAGACCGCATGACCCGCAGCACGTCCCTCGCCCTGACCGCCGGAGCCGTCGGCGCCGGACTCCTTCTGGCCGCGTGCGGTGGGGGTGGTCCCGCGGCCAGCGGCGGGGCCCTCACCGACGACAAGGTCGTGCTCGGGGTGCTCAACGACCAGTCCGGCATCTACAAGGACCTCTCCGGCCCGAACAGCAAGGTGGCCGTCGAGATGGCGATCGAGGACTACAAGGCCAAGTACGGCGACAAGGCCGTGGCGAAGAACATCGAAGTGGTGACCGCCGACCACCAGAACAAGCCCGACATCGCCAACACCAAGGCCCAGGAGATGTACGACCGGCAGAAGGCCGACATCATCCTCGACGTGCCGACCTCGTCCGCCGCGCTCGCCGTGGCCGGGGTCGCCAAGGCAAAGAAGAAGCTGTTCATCGACATCGGCGCCGGCACCACCGCGCTGACCGGCGCGCAGTGCAACAAGTACACGTTCCACTACGCCTACGACACGTGGATGCTGGCGCACGGCACCGGTGCCAGTGTCACCCAGGGCGGCGCCAAGAAGTGGAACCTCGTCTACCCCGACTACGCCTTCGGCCAGGACATGCAGAAGTCGTTCACCGACCAGGTGACCAAGGCCGGGGGAGCGATCGGGCAGACCATCCCGACACCGTTCCCCAACGACAACTTCGCCACGTACATCACCAAGGCGTCCTCCGACCAGCCCGACGTCATCGGGGCGATGCACGCCGGTGGCGACCTGATCAACTTCGTCAAGCAGTTCAACCAGTCCGGCCTGAAGGGCAAGGACCCAGCTCGCCGTGGGCCTGCTGTTCATCACCGACATCCACGCGCTCGGGGTTGACGCAGTTCGAGGGCACCCAGTTCACCGACGCCTGGTACTGGAACTTCGACGACCAGAACCGCGCCTTCGCCGACCGGTTCTCGGCCAAGACCAAGACGCGCCCGACGCTTCGCGCACGCCGCGAACTACTCCGCGGCGATGAACTACCTGGAGGCGGTGCAGGAGACCGGCACCGACGACGCCGACAAGATCGTCGCCAACCTCGAGGGCAAGAAGATCAACGACGTCTTCCTGCGCAACGGCGAGATCCGCAAGGCCGACCACCGCGTCATCCACGACGTCTACCTCAACGAGGTGAAGTCCAAGGACGAGGTCAAGGAGCCGTGGGACTACGAGAAGGTCGTCAAGACCATCCCGGCCGCCGAGGCGTTCAAGCCGGTCGACGGCTCCTGCACGATGTCCTGACCCATGGGTTCCCTCATCCAGTACACGCTCCAGGGCCTGGCCGCGGGAGGCTTCTACGCCCTCGCGGCCCTGGGCCTGGCGGTGATCTTCGGCGTGCTCGGCGTGGTGAACTTCGCCCACGGCGCCTTCTACATGCTCGGCGCGTTCGGGCACGGCCTGCTGCTGCAACGAGCTCGGGCATCGGCGTTCTGGGCGGCGCTGGCGGTCGTCCCGGTCGTGCTGTTCGCCTTCGGGGTGTTCATGGAGCGGGCCCTGGTGCACCGGCTGGCGGCGCTCGACCCGCTCTACAACTTCCTGCTCACCTTCGGCCTGACGCTGATGCTCGTCAGGACCTGGTCAAGCGCCGTTACGGCGTGAGCGGGATGCCGTACGCAGCCGCCGCCGCTGCTGGCCGGGCGGATCGACGTGGCCGGGGTGTTCAGCCTGTCCGACCTACCGGGTGTTCGTCCTGCGACGTTCTCGCTGCTGGTCTGCGTGCTGGTGTGGTGGCTGCTCACCCGCACCCGGGTCGGCATGATGGTGCGCGCCGCCACCGAGCGACGCCGAGCTGACCCGGGCCCTCGGCATCAACGTCGGTCGTTGGGTCACCCCGGTGTTCGGCTTCGGCATCGCGCTGGCTGGGCTCGCGCGGGGTGCTCGCCGCGCCGATGCGAGCCGTCACCGCTGATGGGCGCCGACTTCTGATCATCTGGTGTTCGCCGTGGTGGTCATCGGCGGCCTCGGCTCGATCATCGGGCTCCGTCGTGGCCGGGTTCCGCGTCGGGACTCGTCGAGGCCTGCGTCCAGGCCTACGTGCCCGCGCTTGCGCAGGTGCTGATCTTCGTCCTGATGGCCGCCGTGCTGCTGTGGCGGCCGGCCGGGCTGTTCGGACGTGAGGAGCACCGCATGAGCACGACCAGTTGACCCGCTCGCAGCACGTCGACCTTCCGGCTGAGCCGCTGCGGCTGGCCGAGCGCCCGCTCGTGCGCGCCGCGATGCTGCTCGTCGGCCTCGGGGTGGTCGTCGCGCTGCCGTGGCTGGTCTACCCGCCGGTGGCGATGGACATCCTCGCGTGGGCGCCTGTTCGCGGTCTCGGTCGACCTGCTGCTCGGCTTCACCGGGCTGCTCTCGTTCGGCCACGCGGCCTTCTGGGGTACGTCGGCCTACGCCACGGGCCTGGTCGCCATCCACTCCGGGCTCGCCGTTCCCGGTCGCGGTGCTCGCCGGGGCGCGTCGTCGCCATGGTGCTCGCGGTGCCGATCGGCTACCTGGCCGTGCGCCGCACCGGCATCTACTTCGCGATGGTCACCCTGGCGTTCGCGCAGATGGTCTACTTCGTGGCCAACGAGTGGCGGTCGGTGACCGGCGGGGAGAACGGCCTGCAGGGCATCCCGAAGTCGTTCTTCGGCCTGACCGGCGTCGAGACCGACCCGTTCTACTTCTACTACGCCGCGCCCGCCATCGTTCTCATCGGCATCGCTCATCGCCTGGCGCGTGGTGCACTCGCCGTTCGGCCGGGTGCTGGTCGCGATGCGCGACAACCCGGCCCGCGCCCGGGCGCTCGGCTACGCCGTCGACCGCTACAAGATCATGGCCTTCGTCATCTCGGCCGGGGTCGCCGGGCTGGCGGGTGGGCTGTTCGCCGTCAGCCACGGGTTCGCGTCGCTCCAGGAGCTGTCACTGGACCACCTCCGGCAAGGTCGTGCTCATCATCGTGCTCGGCGGCATCGGCACCTTCTGGGGCGGCCCGATCGGCGCCGGCATCGTCGTGCTCCTCGAGGACCGGATGGCCTCGAGCGGCTTCAACGGCGTCGGCATCGTCACCGGCACGATCTTCATCGTCATCGTGCTGCTGTTCCGGCACGGCATCTGGGGCACCGCCCGCGACCTCGTCGCCCGCGCCGCGGCGGCCCGCCGACGGCGGAAGGCCGTGAGCTGACGGCGACCGGGTCGGCCTAGGCTGGGCCGCGTGACCGACTCCCGCGCCGACGAGGTGGCCCTCAACCGGGCGCTGTGGAGGGTGGTCAACGAGCGCTTCACGGATGCCGCCGCCGACGCCATGTGGGAGCGCCCGGATGCCGTGTGGGGCCTGTTCGGCGTGCCCGAGCGTGAGCTCGGGGTGCTCGGCGAGGTCAGCGGCCTCGACGTGCTCGAGCTGGCGGCGGGCACCGCGTACGTCTCAGCCTGGCTGGCACGGCTCGGCGCTCGGCCGGTGGCGGTGGACCTGTCAGGCGAGCAGCTCGCCACCGCACGACGGGTGCAACGCAGCGTGGGGCCGTCGTTCCCGTTGCTGCAGTGCGACATCGAGCGACTGCCGCTGGCCGATGCCAGCGTCGACCTCATCGTCAGCGAGCACGGCGCGGCGGCCTGGGGCGACCCCGAGCGCTGGCTGCCCGAGGCCGCACGGGTGCTGCGTCCCGGTGGGCGACTGGTATTCCTCACCAACAGCCACCTGTCCGCGCTGTGCGTGCCACCCGACGAGGGGGTGGCGGGGGAGCAGCTGCTGCGGGGCTACGCCCAGGCTTACCGCGTGCAGTGGCCCGGGGGCGGCGTGGAGTTCCACCCGTCGCACGGCGACTGGGTGCGGCTGCTGCGGCGCAGCGGGTTCGTCGTCGAGGCGCTGCACGAGGTCTTCGCCCCCGCCGACCGCGCCGACCACCCGTTCTACGAGATCGTCACGCCGCAGTGGGCGAGCCGCTGGCCGGCCGAGGAGCTCTGGGTGGCGCACCGCGCCTGACCCGGCCCCACGGCATCCGGTCCGACCCCACGGCATCCGGTCCGGCCCTACGGCATCCGCCCTGCTCGGCTCGGGCCAAGACATCCGGATTCCTCCGGCTGACAACCGACCTCACGTCACCTACCGCCTCGTAGGTGCAGCGTTCACTCGACCTACTAAGCGGTAGCCCAGGTCGGCTACGGCGGGCACGGCGGTCGCCACCCGGCTCACGGCATCCGGTCAGTGGGCGGTCCAGCCGCCGTCCATCGTGAGCGACGCGCCGGTGACCGAGTCGGCGTCGGTCGTGCACAGGAACGCGGCGAAGGCCGCGACCTCGGCGGGCTCGATGAGCCGCTTGCGCGCGGCCGGCGCGAGCATGATGGTCTCGACGACCTCCGACTCGGGGATGCCGTGTGCCTTGGCCTGGTCGGCGATCTGTCGCTCCACCAGCGGTGTGCGCACGTAGGCCGGGTTGATGCAGTTGCTCGTCACGCCGTGCTCGGCGCCCTCGAGGGCGATCACCTTGCTCAGCCCCTCGAGCCCGTGCTTGGCACTGACGTACGCCGATTTGAACGGGCTCGCGCGCAGGCCGTGCACGCTTGAGACGTTGACCACCCGCCCCCATCGCCGCGCGTACATGTGTGGGAGCACGTGACGCGCCAGCCGGAACGGGGCCAGCAGCATGATCCGGTGGATGTGCTCGAAGGTCTCGGGCGGAAACTCGTGCACCGGTGCGACGTGCTGGATGCCTGCGTTGTTGACCAGCACGTCGACGTCGGTGGGCAGGCCGTCGGTGGCGTCCGCGCGCGAGAGGTCGGCGACAAGCTGCTCGACGCGGCCGGCATCCAGGCCGTCGTGCTTGAGGGCGAAGCGCATCGCGTCAAGCGCGGCCCCGTCGAGGTCGAGGGCGAACACGTCGGCCCCGTCGAGCACGAAGCGACGGACGATGGCTGCTCCGATGCCGCTGGCGGCACCGGTGACGAGGACGCGCATGGCGAGAACGCTACGAACCTGCGGTGCCGTGCCCTATGTGGTCGGGGCACACGCTTGGGTGGCGCACGTGTCGTCAGTCGGCGGCCGGCTCGGCCGGCTGCTCACCCGCCAGCCGGGCGCGCCGCTCGGCTGCGCTGGCCGCGCGAGCCGCCGCGTCGGCACGCTCACGCCTGCGGGCCCGCACGAGCACGACCACCGCCGCGACGACGACTGCCGTCGAGGTGATCGCCGCCGACGAGCCCCTGCGTCGCGGCGGTGGCAGTGCTGAGGTTGAACGCCGTGTGCCACAGGGCCACCAGCAGCACGCTGCGCCCCGAGCCGATGTAGAGCCGGGTCAGCACCACCGACCCGGCGAGCAGGCCGAGCACCCAGCCGATCGTGGCCCACCCCATCGACCGGAAGCCCTCGACCACCCAGAACAGCGGCAGGTGCCACGTCGCCCAGACCACGGTGACCAGCAGCGCGGCCCGCACCTCGCCGATCCGGTCGACCAGGCCGTCGGCCAGCACGCCCGCGCCAGCCCAGCTCCTCGCCGTAGCCGTTGACGAGCAGCACGTAGCCCAGAAGAAGCACCACCGAGACGACCGGCGCACCGCTGTACTCGGCGAGCCCGCCGAGGTCGACCGGATCGCCGGCGACCGCCGAGATGGCGACACCGACGGCACCCAGCGCGAGGATCGCGGGAACCGACCACCACCACCGGCCGACCCCGCGCCACCGCACCGCTCGCCGGCCGAGCTCGCGCAGGCCGGTGGTGCCGTGCCAGCCGAGCACGACCACGACGGCGGCGAAGGCGGGCCCGATCAGGCCCGGGCAGGTGCGTCGGCCAGCCCTGGCCGGGGTGCACGACCTGGCCGCGCACCGCCATCGGCACCCACCACAGCCACGAGAACGCGAAGGTGAGCGCCACGTAGGTGACCAGGGCGATGCCCGGAAGTGGCGGGTGCCCGGATGCCGGCGCCACGGAAGCCACCCGCGCGCGCGCGGGTTGCCGGTGGCGACCTGACCGGGTCTGCGCCGGGTCGTCGCGGGGCGGGGTCACGCGTGTCATCACCTCGCCCCCAGTCCTACCAGCCGGGGCGGTCGGGCGAGGGCAGATCGGCCCCTCAGGCCTGATCAGATGTCGCGGAAGGTCTCGATCGTCGCACCGAGGGCGTTGAGCCGCTCGGCGAGGTCCTCGTAGCCGCGGTTGATGACGTAGACGTTGCGCAGCACCGAGGTGCCGGGGGCGGCGAGCATCGCGAGCAGGATGACGACGCCCGGGCGCAGCGCCGGCGGGCACATCACCTCGGCGGCGCGCCACTTGGGCGTCGGGCCGGTGATCATCACCCGGTGCGGGTCGAGCAGCTGCACCTGGCCGCCGACCTTGGTCAGCTCGGTGAGGTAGATCGCCCGGTTCTCGTAGACCCAGTCGTGGATCATCGTCGTGCCGTCGGCACACGCCGCGATCAGCGCGAAGAACGGCAGGTTGTCGATGTTCAGGCCCGGGAACGGCATCGGGGCGATCTTGTCGACCGGCGCCTTGAGCGGGCCGGGGTGGATGGTCAGGTCGAGCAGCCGGGTGTGCCCGTTCTTGGCGCGGTACTCCTCGGTGATGTCGAACTTCAGCCCCATCTCCTCCAGGGTCGCCAGCTCGATCTCGAGGAACTCGATCGGCACCCGCTCGATGGTGATCGTCGACTCGGTGACGACCGCGGCGGCGATCAGGCTCATCGCCTCGATCGGGTCCTCGGAGGGGTAGTACTCGATGTCCATGTCGATGTCGCGCACCCCGGTGACGGTGAGCGTGGTGCGTGCCGATGCCGTCGATCTGCACGCCGAGCGCCTGCAGGAAGAAGCAGAGGTCCTGCACCATGTAGTTGGGCGAGGCGTTGCGGATGATGGTCTGCCCGGGGTGGCGGGCCGCCGCCAGCAGGACGTTCTCGGTGACGGTGTCGCCGCGCTCGGTGAGCACGATGGCGCGGGTGGGCTGGCGGCCGGGCTCGACAGTGGCCGCGTAGAACCCGTGGGTCGCCGCGACGTCGAGCCCGAAGGCCTTCAGCGCGGACAGGTGCGGCTCGACCGTGCGCGTGCCGAGGTCGCAACCGCCGGCGTAGGGCAGCTCGAAGCGGGACTGCTCGTGCAGCAGCGGGCCGAGGAACATGATGACGGTGCGGGTGCGGCGGGCGGCTTCCACGTCGATGCCGGCGAGGTCGAGGCGCGCCGGGGGCGTGATCTCGAGGTCGTTGCTGTCGGGCAGCCAGCGCACCCGGACGCCGATCGAGGTGAGCACCTCGATGATCCGGTTGACCTCCTCGATGCGGGCCAGGCTGCGCAGCGTGGTGCGGCCCTTGTTGAGCAGGCTGGCGCACAGCAGGGCGACCGCGGCGTTCTTGCTGGTCTTGACCGGGATCGAGCCGGAGAGCTTGCGCCCGCCGACGATCCGCAGGTGCTGGGGGCCGCTGTGGCCCAGCGAGACGAACTCGCTGTCGAGCTTCTCGCCGACCCGGGCGAGCATCTCGAGCGAGAGGTTCTGCTTGCCCTGCTCGATGCGGGCGACGGCGCTCTGGCTGGTGCCGAGGAGGTCGGCCAGCTCGCTCTGCGTCAGGCCCTGGTGGCGTCGGGCGTCACGGATCAGCGTGCCGATCCGGGTCAGGTAGGTGTCGGACGTGGTGGTAACAGTCACCGGGCCACCGTATATCACCTGTGAGATATATGGGGGAATCGACGCCCGCCCACCGATGGGCTGTCCGGTGGGCGGGACGTAGGTCACGGTGGGCGTCAGGCCGGGACGCTGGCCACCCCGGCGGGCAGCAGGCGCCGGCCCAGCACGCGCTCGGAGACGCCCTCGCGGTCCAGCAGCGGGCACAGGCCGCCGTTCCAGAACTGGAAGCCGGCACCGGTGATCATGGCCAGGTCGATGTCCATCGGCGCGGCGACGACGCCCTCCGACAGCATCAGCCCGACCTCTTCGGCCAGCACGCCGAGGACGCGCTCACGCACCTGCTCGACCGTCGAGCTCGACCGGGTGCTCGGGCTGCTCGGCCATGGCGAGCACCTCCGGGTCGGGCACCGGGCGGCCGTTCTCCATCGTGTAGTAGCCGCGCTTGCCGGCCTCGACGAGGCGGCGCAGGCTCGGCGAGACGTAGAAGCGGTCGCCGAACGCCCGGTGCAGCGTCTCGTTGTTGTGCAGGGCGATGGCCGGGCCGACCAGCCCGAGCAGCACGAACGGCGGCATCGGGGCCAGGCCCGGCGACGGCCCGGTCGGCGGTGGCCACCGGGGTGCCCTCGTCGACGATCCGCGAGAACTCGCCCATGAAGCGGCCGAGCAGCCGGTTGACGACGAAGGATGCCGTGTCCTTGACCCGGATCGTCGTCTTGCCCAGGGTGCGGCCCGTGGCGAACGCCGTGGCCAGCGTCGCGTCGTCGGTGGCTTCGCCGGGGATGATCTCGAGCAGCGGCATCACGGCGACCGGGTTGAAGAAGTGGAAGCCGACGACCCGCTCGGGGTGCTCGAGGTCGGCGGCCATCTCGGTGATCGACAGCGACGAGGTGTTGGTGGCGAGCACGCACTCGGGCGAGACGACGGCCTCGACCTCGGCGAACACCTGCTTCTTGACGGACATCTCCTCGAAGACCGCCTCGATGACGAAGTCGGCGTCGGCGAAGCCGTCCTTGCTCGTCGACCCGGTGACCAGGCCGGTGAGGAAGGACGCCTTGTCGGGGGAGAGCCGGCGCTTGGCCAGCAGGCCCGCGATCTCGCCGTGCACCTAGCCCACGCCCTTGTCGACCCGCTCCTGGTCGAGGTCGGTCAGCACGACCGGCACCTCGAGCCGGCGGGCGAAGAGCAGCGCGAGCTGGCTGGCCATCAGGCCCGCGCCGACGATGCCGACCTTGGTGACCGGTCGGGCGAGCGACCTGTCCGGCGCACCGGCCGGGCGCTTGGCCCGCTTCTGCACCAGGTCGAACGCGTAGAGCGCCGGCGCGCAGCTCGTCGCTCATGATCAGGTCGGCGAGCGCGTCGTCCTCGGCGGCGAAGCCGTCGTCGCGGGTCGCGGTGCGCGCAGCCCGCACCAGCTCGACGGCGCGGAGCGCACCGGGCGCCCGCGCCGCCGGTCTTGGCGAGGACGACCGTGCGGGCGGCGTCGCACGCGGCATCCCAGCCGGCCTCGCCCTGGTCGACCTCACGGCGCTGCACGGTGACGGCGCCGGCGACGCACGGCGGCGGCCCAGCGCAGCGAGTCCTCGAGGAAGTCGGCCGGCTCGAGCAGCACGTCGGCGACACCGAGCGCCGCGACCTCCTTGGCCTTGAGCATCTTGTTCTGCGACAGCGGGTTCTCGATGATGACCTTGAGGGCGTTCGCGACGCCGATCAGGTTCGGCAGCATGAAGCAGCCGCCCCAGCCGGGCACCAGGCCCGAGGAAGACCTCGGGCAGCGCGATCGCGGGCACGCCGTAGGAGACCGTGCGGTAGTCGCAGTGCAGCGCGATCTCGAGGCCGCCGCCCATGGCCGCACCGTTGACGAACGCGAAGGTCGGCACCGGCAGGTCCATGATCGACGCGAAGACCGCGTGCCCGGCGCGGGCGATGGCCAGGGCCTGCTCGCGCTGCGTGACGTAGGGGACTCCCGACAGGTCGGCGCCGACGGCGAAGATGAACGGCTTGCCGGTGATGCCGACGGCCGCGATCTCGCCGGCCTCGGCGCGGGCACGCAGCCCGTCGACGGTGGCCTGCAGCCCGGCGATGGTCTGCGGGCCGAAGGTGTTCGGCCTGGTGTGGTCGTGCCCGTTGTCGAGCGTGATCAGCGCGAGGATGCCGGCGCCGCCGGGGAGCGCGACGTCCTGCACCGGGCGTGCGGGTCACGACCTCGTCCGGCATGCCGGGGGCGGTGACCGGGGTGGTGGTGGTCGTCGTCATGGCTCAGGCCTCCTGGCCGTAGTCGGCGTGGTGCGGGTTCTCCCAGATGACGGAGCCGCCCATGCCGATGCCGATGCACATCGCGGTCAGGCCGTAGCGCACCTCGGGGTGGTCCTCGAAGTGGCGGGCGAGCTGGGTCATCAGCCGCACGCCGGAGGAGGCGAGCGGGTGCCCGATGGCGATGGCGCCGCCCCAGGGGTTGACCCGCGGGTCGTCGTCGGCGATGCCGAAGTGGTCGAGGAAGGCGAGGACCTGCACGGCGAACGCCTCGTTGAGCTCGAACAGGCCGATGTCCTCGATGGTGAGCCCGGCCTTGCGCAGCGCCTTCTCGGTCGCCGGGACCGGGCCGATGCCCATGACCTCGGGCTCGACGCCGACGAAGCGCGTAGGACACCAGGCGCATCCGCACCGGCAGGCCCAGCTCGTCGGCGGCGGCCGCCGCGGCGAGCAGGCAGGCGGTCGCGCCGTCGTTGAGCCCGGCGGCGTTGCCGGCGGTCACGTTGCCGTGCGCGCGGAACGGCGTCTTGAGGGCGCCGAGCTCCTCGAGCGTGGTCCCGGGGCGCGGCGGCTCGTCGACGGTCGCCAGCCCCCAGCCCTTCTCGGCGTCCCGGGTGGCGACGGGCACGAGGTCGGGCTGGACCTTGCCGGCGGCGTAGGCGGCGGCGAGCTTGCGCTGGCTGGCCACGGCGTACGCGTCGCAGCGCTCCTTGGTCAGGTGCGGGAAGCGGTCGTGCAGGTTCTCGGCGGTCTTGCCCATCACCAGGGCCGACTCGGGTCGACGAGCCGCTCGGAGATGATCCGCGGGTTGGGGTCGACGCCCTCACCCATCGGGTGGCGGCCCATGTGCTCGACCCCGCCGGCGATGGCGACGTCGTACGCACCGACGCCGATCGCCGAGGCGATGGTGGTGACGGCGGTCATCGCGCCGGCGCACATCCGGTCGATGGCGTAGCCGGGCACGGTCTTCGGCAGCCCGGAGAGCAGGGCCGCGAGCCGGCCGATGGTCAGGCCCTGGTCGCCGATCTGGGTCGTCGCGGCGATGGCCACCTCGTCGACCCGCTCCGGGGGCAGCTCCGGGGTGGCGCCGCAGCAGCTCGCGGATGCACTTGATGACGAGGTCGTCGGCGCGGGTCTCGGCGTACATGCCCTTCTCGCCGGCCTTGCCGAACGGGGTGCGGACGCCGTCGACGAAGACGACCTCCTGGAGCTCGCGTGGCACGAAGGGCCTCCCGGGTGGGTGGGGTGGGATGGGCCCGGTTCCCCGGGCCTGAGGGTCCACCGTACTAAGCGGACGCTTAGTGCCCTAGGGCGGGGCGGGTGAGAGGCGTCACGCCGAGGTGATCGACTGGATCTGGACGAGGTTGCCGCAGGTGTCGTCGAAGACCGCCGTGGTCACCGGTCCCATCGACGCCGGGGGCTGCGTGAAGACCACCCCGAGCGCGCTCAGCCGGGCGTGCTCGGCCTCGACGTCGTCGACCGTGAACGCGATGAACGGGATGCCGTCGGCGACCAGCGCGTCCTTGAAGGTCCGGGCCGCCGGGTGCTGGTCGGGCTCGAGCACGAGCTCGACGCCGTCGGGCGCGTCGGGGCTGACCACGGTGAGCCAGGCGAACTCGCCGAGTGGCACGTCGTGCTTCTTCTCGAAGCCGAGCACGCCGGTGTAGAAGGCCAGTGCCTTGGCCTGGTCGTCGACGAACACGCTCGTCAGGGTGATCCGCATGGTCAGGTCCTCTCGTCGGGGCGGACCCACCGCTCGCGCAGCGGGGCCAGGGGAGTGGTGTCGAGGTCGTGGAAGGTGTAGCGGCCCTCGCGCCGCCGGATCACGAGCCCGGCTGCCTCGAGCGCGTCGAGGTGCTGCGAGATCGCCTGGCGGCTCGAGGTCAGGCCGTGCGTGCTCGCCATCCGGGCGCAGAGCTCGAACAGGGTCTGGCCGTCGCGCTCGACGAGCGCGTCGAGCAGCGCCCGCCTGGTGCGGTCGGCGAGCGCCTTGAACACGGCATCCGCGTCGTCCACGACCTCGACAATAGGCAAGTGAGCACTTGCCTGTCAACGGTACGCCGGCGTCGAGGTCCCACGACACGCTGACAGTTGGGCTACGGCATCAGCGTGCCGCGGGACCTGGCCTGGCGTGCGGCGGCGTGAGTCAGCCGGGGAACTGCCCGAACGCCGCCACCAGCATCGGCGCGACGATCTCGGCCTGCCAGGGCCGGCAGCCCTGGTCGAGCAGCGCCCGGGTGAAGGACTCCTCGTCGTGCTCGGTGGGCGGCTGCCAGACGACCCGGCGCAGGGGGTCGGGGGAGCAGACGTTCTCGACCGGGATGACGTGCTCCTGCGCGAACGCGGTGAGTGCGGCTCGGGTGGCGCCGAGCCGGTCGGCGGCCAACGGGTTCTTCTCGGCCCAGACCCGCGGGGGCGGCGGACCGTCGGAGGGCAGCGTGCGCGGCGGCAGGTCGTCCTCGGGGATCTCGAGGGCCCGGCGCACCGCCTCGACCCACTGGCGTCCGTAGCGGGCGATCGCCCGGTGCCCGCGGGGGAGGTCGGCAGGCGTGCTCGGTACCGCCTTGGCGATCTCGACGAGCGCGGCATCGGGCAGCACCCGGCCGATCGAGGTGTCGCGGTCGCGAGCGATGTCGTCCCGGGCGTACCAGAGCTCACGCACGATGGCGACCGACCGGCGCGAGCGCAGGGTGTTCATGCCCGAGGTGCGCCGCCACGGGTCGACCCGCTCCGTGGGAGCCCAGGTCAGCAGCGAGGTGAACTCCTGGCGCGCCCACTCCGACTTGCCCTGGGCGGCGAGGTCGACTCCCATCAGGTTGCGCAGCTCGCTGAGCACCTCGACGTCGAGTGCGGCGTAGCGCAGCCACGGCTCGGGCAGCGGCCGGGTCGACCAGTCGACCGCGGAGTGCTCCTTGGCCAGGCTCAGCCCGAGGTAGTGCTCGACGACCGCGGCGAGACCGACCCGCGGCAGCCCCAGGATGCGGCCCGCGAGCTCGGTGTCGAACAGCTGGCGCGGCCGCAGGCCGACCTCGGCGAGGCACGCGAGGTCCTGGGTGGCCGCGTGCAGGATCCACTCGGCCGCACCGATCGCCTCGTCGAGCGGGCTGAGGTCGGGGCAGCCGACCGGGTCGATGAGCCAGGTGCCGGCGCCCTCGCGGCGCACCTGCACGAGGTAGGCGCGCTGGCCGTAGCGGTAGCCCGACGCCCGCTCGGCGTCGATCGCCACCGGCCCCTCACCGGCGGCCACGGCGGCGGCCGCCCGCGCCAGCCCGCGCTCGGTCTCGATGACGACCGGGACCCCGTCAGCGGGTTCGTTGAGCGGCACCACCACTGGCGGCGGAGCGCCCTCGGTGGTGGGAACCGTTGTCTCGGAACCCATTCAGCGCCGAGGTCCGGGAAGGGCGACCACGCCCTCGGGTAGCGGAGGGAGCCCGGCGATGGTGCAGAGCAGGTCGGACCAGGCGAGCAGGTGGTCACCGACCTCGGGGCCGAGGGGGGTCCACGAGGCGCGCACCTCCATCTCGACGCTGGCCGGCCGGTCGGCCAGGCCGGCGAAGCTCTGCGAGACGACGCGGGTGACCGTGCCGGCCTCGGCGACGTAGCCGACGCCACGCCCCGCCAGGGCGTCGACCAGCCAGCTCCACCCCACCTCGCCGAGCAGCGGGTCGGTGGCCAGCTCGGGCTCGAGCTCGGCGCGGGCGAAGGTCACGGCGCGCCACTCGCCGCCCCACGGCTCGGGGGCGCTGGGGTCGTGCAGGAGGACGAAGCGGCCCGAGGCCAGGTCGTCGTCGGTGTCGCGGGGGTCGACGACGTCGGCGGTGAGCGCGACGGCATACGGCGCGATGCGCTGGGGGGCCGGCACCTCGGTGAGACGGATCTCGGGGCGCAGGCGGGCGCGATGGAGGTCCTCGAGGGCCCGGGTGAACTCGGGTGACTCGCGACCTGTCACGGTGCGGCTGGACACCACGTCAATGTAAGCCGTGCCGGCGTTCCCGGCACGGGGCCACGCCGAGGCGTGGACGCGGCGTGGCTAGGCTGCGTCGGTGCTGAGCGTGCTGGCCCTGGCCTCCTCCCTGGCCTGGGGCACCTCCGACTTCTTCGCCGGGGTGGCCTCGCGACGGCATCCCGCCGTGGCGGTCGTGGCATGGACCCAGGGGCTGGCGCTGGTCGTCATCTCGGTCGTGGTGGCGGTGCGGTGGGAGACCGTCACCTGGTCGGGCTGGCCGCCGTGGGCGGTCGGGGCCGGGCTCACCGGCATGGCCGGGCTGGTCTGCTTCTACTCCGCGCTGTCCGCCGGCACGATGGGAGTCGTTGCACCGATCGCCGCGCTCGGAGTGGTCGTCCCCGTCGTGCTGGGGGTCGCTACCGGTGACACCCCGTCACCGTGGGCCTGGGTCGGCATGCTCGTCGCGATCGTCGGGGTCACCCTGGCATCCGGGCCCGAGCTGAGCGGCGACGTCTCCCCGCGGCCCGTCATCCTGGCCGGCTGCGCCGCGCTGGGCTTCGGGCTGGCCCTGTTCTGCCTCGACCGTGGCGCCCGGGAGTCGACCCTGCTCACCCTGTGGGGCATGCGGCTCACGTCGGTGAGCATCCTCGTCGTGGTCGGGCTGGTGTTCCGCACGGCCGGCGGGGTCACCGTCCGCGAGACGCCGGCCCTGCTCGCCATCGGCTGCGGCGACCTCGCCGCCAACGGCCTGTTCGCGTTCGCGTCCTCCCGGGGCCAGGTGAGCATCGCGTCGGTGCTCGGCTCGCTCTACCCGGTCGTCACGATCGTCTGGGCCCGCGTCCTGCTCGACGAGCGGCTCAAGCGGGTGCAGCAGGTCGGCGTGGCCCTGGCCGTCGGCGGCGCGGCCCTCACCGCGCTCTAGACGCGGAGTCGGCCGGCGCCGGCCGGAGTGGGAGGATGTCGCCTCGTGACCACCCCTGACGCCGCGGACGCAGCCACCGCCAGCACGCACGCGACCACCCACGGGGATGCCGCGCGCGCCGCCACCGCCGACTCAGCCCTCGTGCGTGCGGCCCGACAGAAGCCCGTGCCCCACACCCCGGTGTGGTTCATGCGCCAGGCCGGGCGCTCGCTGCCCGAGTACCGCAAGGTGCGCGAGGGCGTCGGCATGCTCGAGTCGTGCCGCCGGCCCGACCTCGTCACCGAGATCACCCTGCAGCCGGTGCGCCGCCACGGGGTCGACGCGGCGATCTTCTTCTCCGACATCGTGGTGCCGCTGTCGGCGATCGGCGTCGACCTCGACATCGTGGCCGGGGTCGGGCCGGTCGTCGCCCGCCCGATCCGCAGCCGCGCCGACCTCGCCCAGCTGCGCGACCTCACGCCCGACGACGTCCCCGACATCACCGAGTCGGTGCGCCTGCTCACCGCCGAGCTCGGGGCCACCCCGCTCATCGGCTTCGCCGGCGCCCCGTTCACGCTCGCGTCCTACCTCGTCGAGGGCGGCCCGTCGCGCAACCACGAGCACACCAAGGCCCTGATGCACGGCGACCCGCAGCTGTGGCACGACCTGTGCGCCCAGCTCGCGCAGATCTCCGGTGCGTTCCTGCGGGTGCAGGCGCAGGCCGGCGCCTCGCGTGGTGCAGCTGTTCGACTCGTGGGCCGGCGTGCTCAGCCGCGCCGACTACACGGCATCCGTGCAGCCGCACTCGGCCACGGCGCTCGCCGCGGTCGCCGACCTCGACGTGCCGCGCATCCACTTCGGCGTCGGCACCGGCGAGCTGCTCGCGCTGATGGGGGAGGCCGGCGCCGACGTCGTCGGGGTCGACTACCGGGTCTCGCTGACCGACGCGCTCGCGCGCCTGGGCGGCCGCTACGCCGTGCAGGGCAACCTCGACCCGGCGCTGCTCTTCGCACCGTGGGAGCCGCTGGAGCGACGGGTGCGCGCGATCGTCGAGGAGGGCCGGGCGGCGCCCGGGCACCTGTTCAACCTCGGCCACGGGGTGCTCCCCGACACCGACCCCGACGTGCTCACCCGCGTCGTCGACCTGGTGCACGAGGCCTCCGCCCGGTGACGACCCCGCCGCTGGGCGACGGCCGGCTGGTGCTCGAGCCGCTGCGCGTCGACCACGCCGGCGAGCTGGTCGACGTGCTGTCGGATGCCGGGCTGTACGTCTTCACCGGCGGCTCACCTCCCAGCCGCGAGGAGCTCGAGCGGCGGTATGCCCGCCAGGTCGCCGGCTCCGGCCGGGCCGACGAGGTCTGGCACAACTGGGTGGTGCGGCTCGGGCCCGAGGGGCCGGCCGTGGGCTACGTGCAGGCCACGCTCGGCCCGCGAGGACGGCGTGGCCGAGCTGGCGTGGGTCGTCGGTACGCAGTGGCAGGGCCGGGGCATCGCCCGGGTGGCCGCTCGGCTCGTGCTCGACCACCTGCTGGCCCAGGGCGTGCGACGGGTCGTCGCGCACGTGCACCCCGACCACGTCGCCTCACAGCGGGTGGCCGCCGCCCTCGGCCTGCGGCCGACGCCGGTTGTCGTCGACGGAGAGGTCGAGTGGCGGCTCGAAGGCCTGTCAACGGGGGGCGTCGTGCAGCCTCCGGACGGTGTGGGCCCGGGCACAGCCGGAGGGTGGTGACTGCAGGTCACCACCCTCCGGCCTGGTGTCGGCCGGCTTACCGGCCGGCCACCAGGTTGGACCGGGCTGAGGCTGGGCCCGTTCCGACTGCGTTGATGGCCACGACGGTGAACCGGTAGTTACCGGCCACGGGCAGGGTCATCGTGAGCGCCCGCACGGTGCTGGCTTGCACGGCCGAGGTGGTCGTGGCGAGCACGGCCCCGGCTGCGCTCATCCGCAGCGCGCTGACCCGGTAGCCGGTGATGGCTGACCCGCCGGTGGAGGCCGGGGCGGTCCACCTTGCGGTGGCGTTGATCGTCCCGCCGGCGACACCGGCGGAGGCGGTGCCGATCACCGGTGCACCGGGCACGGTGGCCGGGGTGACCGCTGCGGACAGGGCCGAGGCGGGGCTGGTCCCGACGGCGTTGGTCGCGGTGACCGAGAACCGGTAGGCCTGACCGTTGGTCAGGCCGGTGACGACCAGGCTGGTCGCGGTGGCTGCGGCCGGGCGCAGCGCACCGACCTGGGTGCCGGCGGCGTTGATGACCCGCACCGTGTATCCGGTGATCGCCGACCCGCCGTTGCTCGCCGGTGCCGTCCACCGCACGGTCGCCGAGGCGTTGCCGCGGGTGGCCGTGCCGATCACCGGTGGGCACCGGGCACGGTGGGGGGTGACCGCGGCGGACTGCGCCGAGTCGGGCACCGGTGCCGACGGCGTTGGTCGCGGCGACGAGAACCGGTACGCCTGACCGTTGGTCAGCCCGGTGACGACCAGGGTGTTCGCCGCCGCACGCGGCCGGGCGCAGCGCGCCGATCTGGACGTTGCCCGCGTCGACGACGCGCACCAAGTACCCGGTGATCGCCGACCCGCCGTTGCTCGACCGGGGCGGTCCACCTGACGGTCGCCGAGGCGTTGGCGGGTGGCGGCACCGATCGCCGGTGCACCCGGCACGGTCGCGACGGAGGCCCCGGTGCCGGTCAGGCGACACCGTGTGCGGGCTACCGGCAGCGTTGTCGGTGATGGTCACCGTGGCCGTCTTCGCACCGGCCGAGGTCGGCGCGAAGGTCACGCGACGCTGCACGAGGACGCCGCGAGCCACCGAGGCGCACCCGGCCGCCGGGGTCGCGGTGAACGACGCCGCGTCGGTCCCGGTCACCGTCACACCGGACACGACCAGGGCCGCGTTGCCGGTGTTGCCGACCGTGATCGGCCTGAGCGGCCGAGGTCGTCCCCACGTTCTGGGTGGCGAAGGCCAGAGCACCCGGACCCACCAAGGCCACCGGTGCCGGCGCCGGGCACGACGACCGTAGCCGCAGCCACGTCCTGGAAGGCGGTGCAGGCCTTGGTCACCGGGTCGGTCGCGAGGCAGAACCGCAGGTTCTCGATGTTGCAGAGGGTGTCGACACCGTCGATCCCACCGTTGCTGTCGACCGTGATGCTGCCGTTGGCGTTCTGCGTGAGCGTGAAGGTGCTCGCCGGCGCCGAGAAGACCGCGGTGTCCTCGGCGGTCGGGTCGGCGGCAGCCGTCTTGATGTCGCGCACGGCGACCAGGTTGCCCGGGTGGACGATGCCGGCGAAGACGGCCTGCTGGAGGGTCATGCCGGTGGTTCCCGGACCCCACGGGTCCGTGGTGGTGGCGGGGATCGCCTTGTTCTCCATCAGGTCGGTCGTGCCGGTCTCGGTGGCGGGGTCGGCCGGGTTGGTGCGGAAGCTGATCCGCGTCGTGAGGTAGCGGTCGCCGTCGATGATCTCGTTGCCGGCACGGCCCTCGAGCGTGTCGCTGCCGCCGCCACCGAGGAGGATGTCGCCCTCGCCCCAGACCGGGCCGGTGAGCGGGCAGCTGCCGGAGGCCGACAGGGCTGCGACGGCTGCCGCGGTCGCCCTGCCACTGCGTCGACCGGCGGCAGGATGTGCCGACAGCCCGTTGATCCGGGCCAGCGCCGGCCTGGTCGATCGCGTCGCATCCGGTGAAGCCGCCGGTGCGTCCGTCGATCAGCCGCGGGGTGGCCAGCACGCCGTCGGTGCCCTTGATGCTGTCGTTGAGCGGACCACCGGAGTCGGCCTCGGTCTCCTGCCAGCGGTCGCGGTTGACCACGAGCTGGATCGGCAGGCCGCCGAGGTTGTTGTTGATCATCATGTCGTCGTCGGCGGCGACGGTGTCGTACTGGTGGATCGCCCAGTCGAAGCCACCGGCGCCGGCGTTGCGGTCGATCGCGGCGTTCTGCGCCATGACGTCGTCGCCACCTTCGGCGTCGTAGTCGTTCTCACCGACCTGACCGATGAAGATGTCGTTGCCCGGAGCGGTCTCGGCCGGGTCGTCGAAGAACGGCGCACCGTGGTCGCCCTGGAGCAGGTCCTGCCCGGAGCCACCCTCGATCCAGTCGTCGCCACCGTCGCCGAACACCGCGTCGGCACCCTGGCCGGCGATGATGAAGTCGTTGCCGGGACCGGCGAACGTCTCGTTGTCGTTGGCGCCGCCGTTGATGAAGTCCTGGCCCTCGTTGCCCATGACGATGTCGTCTGCCGGGACCGGCGTCGATGGCGTCGTTGCCGGGCCCGCCCTTGGGCACGTCGGCGCCGTCGAGGTCGGTGATGATGTCGTCACCGTCGCCACCGAGGGCGATGTCGTCGCCGCCCTGGCCGTCGATGACGTCGTTGCCGGCGCCACCCCAGAAGGTGTCGTTGTCGTTGCCGCCCTTGACCCGGTCGACACCGGCGGTGCCGTTGTAGACGCGACTGGCCGTTGATGCCGGACGGGTCGACGGTGTTGCGCTGCCGGTACGAGATCGTGCCGTCCGGCGAGCGCACCAGCAGCTGGTTCTCGTCGCAGTCGGGCGTGTTCGGGTCGTCGTTGACCGCGCCGGCGTCGTGATCGGCGCGATCGGCGGGACGTCGAGCTGGTCGGCAGGCCGCTGTACGGCGTGATCTTGGCCAGCTGGAACTTGCAGTCGGCCGTGGCGAACGCGTCGGCCTTCAGCGTGTTGGCGCCGTCGGTGTTGCGCTGGATCATCTCGGAGAACGAGTTGCCCTCGAGCTGGGTGCGCAGGTTCATGCCCGGCGTGCGGTTCAGGTAGTAGAGCCGGTCGCCGTCCTGCAGCTTCTCCAGCTGCGTCTGGAAGACGTAGTTGAAGCGTGGTGCCGAGCAGGCCACCGAACAGGTTGGTGACCTCGGCGAGGCCGCCGACCCACAGGTCGACGTCGTCCAGGCCGGTGTGGTGCGGCCGTCGGCGTCGTTCGCCCAGGCCCCGGTGCTGAACATGAAGTCGGCGGCGTCGGCGGGCGGGACGTCGGCCGGGATGTCGTCGGCGTGCCGAGGATGCCGTCGGGTCCGGCCTGCGCCGGCCGCGGGTCGACGATCGCGCGTGCCGCGTCCCGCTTGCCCGCGAGCGTCGTCTGCGCGTCGTGATGCGTCGGGTGCGTGCCGTAGGCGGCCACGAAGTTGATCAGCGACTCCGGGTGCTTGAGGTGCTGGCCGAAGTCCGCACCAGCTGGTGTACGGCGTGAGCTGCCCGTCGTTGGTCTCCGCGAACACCGAGCGCCGGAACTCGTTCAGCGGCGGGATGCCGGCGTCACGGGCGCGGGTCATGTTCAGGGTCGGCAGGTCGAGCGGCAGACCCAGCAGGTTGTTGCGCAGGGTCTCGGTCACGAACTCGTCGAGCTCGTTGCCGACCTGGTCCGAGGAGCCCATGACGATCGCGCCGGCGGCCTCCTTGCGGCGTGTACACCGGGTGCGCCGGGTCGACCTTGTTGTCGAAGTACTCCGGCGGGTTCAGGAAGGCCGTCAGCAGCGGGACGAGTTGTCGCGCCTCGACCCGTCCGCGTTGGTGTCGGCTGCGGGCGACGTCGTCGTCGAGCATCGAGTGGCCGAAGCGGTAGACCGCGTGGGCGAACTCGGCCTCGATCGCCGGGTTGATGTCCGGGGAGTAGACGTGGAACGGCCGGATCGCCGGCACCATCTTGCGGGCGAACTCCTCGAAGACCAGGTGCTGGTACTCCATCTCGGTGACGAAGCGGGCGGCCTGGAACAGGCGCCCACCGAACCCGAAGCTGACGTCGGGGCCGGCGCCGTCGACCAGGTGCGGGGCCTGGAAGTCAGCGAGCAGGGCGGCGTTGGCCGGGTCGTTGAGCGTGTTCGTGATGTCGTCCACCAGGCGGTCGTGCTCGGAGTGGAAGATCTGGTGGATGGTGGACAGCGCGATGTTCTCGTTGCAGCGACCGTCACCACAGGCGAAGTGCGCGTTGAGCATCTCGTCGTCGTAGGTGCCGGCCGGCTGGTGGGCGAAGTCGGCCGACGGGGTGGTGTCGGCGTCCGGCGTCGGGACCACCGGCGGCGGTGGCCGGGTTGTTGTCGGTGTCCTGCGGCGACGGGTCGGCGTTGTGCGCGATGTCGGTCAGGAACGGCGTGTCGAAGTGCAGCACGTTCGCCGGCACCGCGACGGGGTTGGCGAGGTTGCCCTCGACGAGCCCGGTGGCCGTCACGTACTGCGGCAGGCCGCGGGCCGGGCCGGGGATGAAGTTGCCGTACGGGTCGGTGGCGAGCATCGGGATGTTGGTCACGTCGTTGTCGACGAGCAGCAGGCCGAGCTTCTCGGCTGCCTGCTTCTTGACCGACGCCCAGGTGGCGATGCCGTCCTGGCCGTCGGGGGAACCGGGGTAGGTCTGCCCGGCCGGCAGGCCGCCGAGCAGCTTGCCGGTCGAGACGGGCTTGCCGGCGACGCAGCGCGTACTCGCGCAGGAACACCTGGTGCGAGGAGTGCGAGGTGTAGGTCTGGCTCTGGTCGACCCACGGCGAGTCGGTGTTGTTGGCGTCCTGGATGTCGTCGGCGCGTGCCCGAGGCATCGGCCGTCGGGGCCGGGCTGGTTCTGCGCGCGGGTCAGCACCATGAAGGCCTGGCTGGCCGGGACCTCGTCACCGGTGTTCGGCCTTGCCGTCCGGCCCGAGCGGTGCTCAGCGGGTCGTCGGCCTTGAGCGGGACGAACACGGTGCCGCCGCTCTTGACGGTCTGGTCGACGCCGTGGTCGAAGAACTGGCCGAAGAACGTGAACAGCGAGTTGTACGGCGGCGACAGGCCGACGTCGGTGGTCACGTTCGGGATGAACAGCGTCTGGTGCGACGGCACGCAGCCGGCCGGGACGCCCGCGACCGGCGGGCCTGCGCGTCGGGTCCGGGTCGGTGGTGCACGGGAACAGGCCGGGGTTGCCCTGGGTGCGCACCGGGATGCCCGGCCGCCGCGATCGCCGCCGGGTTGGTCGACGTCTGGTCGACGATCAGGTTGCTGATCGTGCGCGGCTGCGAGTCGATGACGACGTTGCCGGCGAGCTTCTGCTTGTAGCTCGTCGGCCCGGGGGGACCGACCGGGAAGCGTCGGCGTGATCGGCTCGGCGTCGCGGAAGACTCGGCGGCGTCAGCCGCGGGAACGGCTCGTCGGCGGCGGCGAAGGTCTCCCGCGCCCGGGAACAGGTTGTTGCACGAGCCGTCGACGGTGCGCAGGCCGTACGACGGTCAGCCGGTCGGGGATCTGGTCGGAGGCCGGGCCGACCAGGGTCCCGCACGGGTTGGTCGGCGTGAAGGTCGCCGAGTGCCGCTCGGCGATCTTGATCTGCTTGAGGATGAACGTCAGGTCACCGGCGGTGACCACGAACCCGTTGCCGGGGGGCGCCACGGCCTGCGCGGTGACCGGCACCGCCATGGCCACCGGGATGACGAAGGCGGCCCCTGCCGCCACCCGACGGAACCAGACCGACCGCGAGGGCTGCCGACGGCGACGCGCCGCGTCCGGTGCGGCCCCCTCGCCTTCCCGTGCGGGGGTACGACCGCGGGAGAACCGTATTGATCCGTTCATCACACACCTGCCTGCTCAGAATTGTGAAGTGCATCACGTTGCTAGACAGACCTTGCGGAAACCTTGTGGCGTTGTGTAAGAAGCGACGACCCCGACGCGGCGCCTGGCCGAGTGTGGGCGGGGCGCTCGGCCCAGCCGGTTTATCCGGTTGCCCCACCGGTCCGGTGCGCGTTGACTTGAGTGCCCCAGCCCCAACCTCAGGGAGTCGAGTGCCTTCGACCGCGCCACCGTCCAGTTCACCGTCCGGCATCGCGTACGACCGCGCCGGGCCACCCTCCGGCATCCCCGTCGTGCTGCTGCACGCCGGCGTGGCCGACCGCAGGATGTGGGACGCGCAGTGGGCGGCGCTGACCGCGGTACGCGATGCGGTGCGCCTCGACCTGCGCGGCTTCGGCGAGTCCGACGGGCCGCCCGCCGGCGCCCTCGACTCGGTGGCCGACGTGCTCGACACCCTCGACCACCTCGGCATCACGTCGTGCCACCTCGTGGCGTCCTCGTTCGGCGCCGGGGTCGCGGTTGATGCCGCCCTCACCCGGCCGGATGCCGTGCGCTCGCTGCTGCTGGCCCCTCCCGGTGGCAGCCTGCTCACCGAGCGCACGCCGGCCTTCGCCGCCTTCGCAGCCGCTGAGAACGACGCCATGGCCCGCGGTGACCTCGACGCCGCGGTCGAGGCCAACATCGACACCTGGGTCGTGGGGGAGGCACGCACCCTCGCCGAGGTCGACCCCTCGGTCGTTGCTGCCGTGCGGGTGATGCAGCGCCGGGCCTTCGACGTCGACGCGGCTTGGACCGCCCTCGAGCTCGACCTCGACGCCGCCGAGCTCGAGCCGGCAGCGGTCGAGCGGCTCGCGGAGGTGGCCCAGCCGGTGCTGCTCGTCGTCGGTGAGCACGACCTCGACACGGTCCGCCTCGCAGCTGACGCGCTCGAGGCCGGCCTGCCGCAGGTGCGCCGGGTCGACCGGCCCGGTGCCGCCCACCTGCCGTCGATGGAGGAGCCAGAGGTGTTCCTCCGGCTCCTCCTCGACTGGGTCGGCCAACAGGACTGACCCGATTCGTCGGATCAGGCGGCCGGCGGCTGCACCACAGGTGGGCCCGCCACCGGGGCGCGGGCGCCGCGCCGCCGCAGCCAGACCAGCAGGGGCACGAGCACGAGGGCCGCGACCACGGCGAACGGGAGCATGGCCCCGAGCATCGTGAGTAGCACGGTCACCGAGCCGGTGAAGGCGCTCCAGCCGGCCTTCAGTCCGGCGAGGAAGCCGGTGCTGTCGTCGGCCTGCTGCAGCACCCGCTCGTCGGTGCTCAGCCGCACCTCCACGGGTGACAGGGCCACCGAGTCCTTGAGCGCGGCGAGCTGGCTCTGGGTGGACTCGAGGTCGGCCTGGCGGCGGGACAGCTCGGCCTCGAGCGCCACGACGTCGCCGAGCTTGGTCGCCTGGCTCATCAGCGCACGCACCCGGTCGACGCTGGCCTGCATCGTCTTGACCCGCGCCTCGGTGTCGACGTACTGCGCTGTCACGTCGTCGGTGCTCGCGTTGCGGGAGTGCACCTTCCCGAGCTTGGCCAGCTGGTCGAGGGTGGCGTCCAGCTCAGCGGTCGGCACCGAGATGGTGATGGTGCTGAAGCCTCCACCGGCAGAGACGTCGGGCTCGCTCGAGATCGCCTCGGCGGTCACCAGCCCCCGAGCGGATGCCGCGATGGCCCGCACCTTGACAGCGGCCGCGTCGACGTCGGCGACGGTGATCGAGATGTCGGCGCGGCGGGCCAGCTTGCGGTCGTAGGCCACGGCCGTGACGGCGGCAGCGCCGTCGGCAGGCTTGGCGGCCGAGTCGGGGGCACCGTTGGGTGCACCGACGACCGCCGCCCCCTCCCGCTTCGCGGTGCTGTCGGCGGTGCCTGCACTGTCGGCGGCGCCCGCACCGGAGACGGCCGCGTCGGACGATGCCCCCGAGTCGCCGGCACTGCACCCGGACAGGGCCACGAGGCCCATCCCGATCGCGAGGGCGGCAGCCGCCGAGGTGAGCCGGCGGGTGGGGCGGACCGGGATGCGCATGGTGGACTCCTTCGTCGTGGATGCTGCCGCTCAGGCGCCCAGCGTGGCGGCCCGGTTCCCGGGAACGGGTCTCGTTCCGGTCACGAGTGCGCGGCAGCTCGGTTGCGGTGGCGCCCTGCCGTTCGACGACCGGCGTGCACCGAAACCCCTGCGGGAGTGCACGGGCCGTTACCTTCCGGACACGGAGCCACCCGGCGCCGTTGACAACGACGTCAACGACACAGGAGTCAGCAATGCCACGAACCCATCGGCGCGCCGTCCGGGCCGTCGCGCTCGTCGCGGGGGCCGCAGCCGCCCTCGCGCTCTGGCCCGGCAGCCCCGCCAACGCCGCGCCGGCCCCCAAGGGCTGCGAGAACCGCACCAACACCACGGTCCAGGCACTGCTCGAGTGCGTCCAGGCGGCCGGTGCCGTAGAGCACCTCACGGCGCTGCAGGCCATCGCCGACGCCAACGGCGGCACGCGTGCCGCAGGCACCCCCGGCTACGAGGCCAGCGTCGACTACGTCGTCAAGACCCTGCGAGCCGCCGGGTGGAACGTCAGCATCGACGAGTTCCCGTTCACCTACGTCGGACCCTCGACCCTGCAGCAGCTGACCCCGGTCAACGCCACCTACCCGACCGGTCCGTACACGGGCAGCGGCCCGGGCAACGTGACCGCCGCCGTGACCCCTGTCGACCTCCAGCTCGGCCTGGGCAACACCAGCACCAGCGGGTGCGAGGCCACCGACTTCACGGCCTTCCCGGCCGGGAACATCGCGCTCGTCCAGCGGGGCACCTGCTCGTTCGCCATCAAGGCGCAGAACGCGGAGGCTGCCGGGGCCGCCGGCGTCATCATCTTCAACCAGGGCAACACTGCCCTCCCGGACCGGCAGGACCTCATCGTCGGCACCCTCGGCGGGCCGAACGTCGTCGGCATCCCCGTGGTGGGCGCGAGCTACCAGCAGGGTGTCGCTCTGGCACAGGCCGGCTCGACCGCGAAGGTCTTCGTGCCCGCCCCGGAGCAGCGGCCGCAGAAGAACGTCATCGCCGAGCTACCGGGCGTCAACAACAACAACGTCGTGATGGCGGGTGCGCACCTCGACTCGGTGCAGGCGGGCCCGGGCATCAACGACAACGGCTCGGGCTCGGCGTCGCTGCTCGAGATCGCGCAGAACATAGCGAAGAACAAGCCGCAGAACACCGTGCGACTCGCGTGGTGGGGAGCGGAGGAGGCTGGGCTCATCGGCTCGACCGAGTACGTCAAGGGCCTGGGCCAGGCGGAGAAGGACCGCATCGCGCTCTACCTGAACTTCGACATGGTCGCCTCGCCGAACTACATGTTCATGATCTACGACGGTGACGAGTCCGGCTTCCAGGCGCCCGTGGTCGTGCCCGACGGGTCGGTCGCGATCGAGGACCTCTTCGAGAGCTACTTCACCAAGGTCGGCCGCCCGTACGACGACGCCGAGTTCAGCGGGCGCAGCGACTACCAGGCCTTCATCAACAACGGCATCCCGGCCGGCGGCCTCTTCACCGGCGCCGAGGTGATCAAGAACCAGGAGCAGCAGGCCATCTGGGGCGGTCAGGCGGGTGTGGCGTTCGACCACTGCTACCACCAGGCCTGCGACACCATCGCCAACGTCAACCTCGAGGCGCTCGACGTCAACATCGACGCCATCGCCCTGGCCGTGCTCGCGTACTCGTACTCGACGCAGGCCGTCAACGGCGTGACCGGCAAGCCCGTGCCGGGCGGCCTGAAGCTGCCGGCCCCGGCCGGGCCGCAGCAGTCGTGGAGCTCGGGCGGCGGCGGTCTCGCCCACGACCACGGCCACGCGGTCAGCAGCTGACCGGCACCACCGAGCGGGGCCCGGCGTCGTCCGCGCCGGGCCCCGCCCGCGTGGGCGGGTGGGGCGTCGAGGTGTCGGGCCGCGCGTGAGAGGCTTGCCGACATGTCTGTCCCGGCCGCGCCCACCCGGTCCCGTGTCGTCATCGTGGGCGGCGGCATCGCCGGCCTCTCGGCCGCCCTGGCCGTGCTCGAGGAGCTGCCCTCGGCGCAGGTGACCGTGCTCGAGGGCAGCGACCGCCTCGGCGGCAAGCTGCGCCGCGAGGAGGTGGGCGGACACCTCGTCGACGTCGGCGCCGAGTCGGTGCTGGCCCTGCGGCCGGAGGCCGTCGAGCTGGTGTCCAGAATCGGCGCGGATGCCGAGCTGGTCACCCCCGCCACCACCGCCGCGTCGGTGTGGAGCCGGGGAGCGCTGCGACCGCTGCCCCGCGCCACGCTGATGGGGGTGCCGAGCGACCCGGAGTCGGCCCGCGGCATCCTCACCGACGACGAGGTGGCGCGGCTGGCCGACGAGCGGCCGTGGCCCGGGGGCGCGCTGACGGAAGACGTCTCGGTCGGTGACTACGTCGCCACGCGGCTCGGGCCTGCCGTCGTCGACCGGCTGGTCGAGCCGCTGCTCGGTGGGGTCTACGCCGGCCACGCCCGTCGGCTCTCGATGCAGGCGACGATGCCGGTGCTGTGGGCCCGCGCGACCCGCGACGAGAGCCTGGTGTCCACGCCCGCGGCGCCCCCGGCATCCGTGCCTGGAAGCGGCACCACCCCGACGCCGCGGCCGCCGTTCATCGGCGTGGCCGGTGGGGTCGGGCGGCTGCCCGAGCTCGTCGCCGACGACGTCGCCCGGCGCGGCGCCACGCTGCGCACCGGTGCCCTCGTCCGCGAGCTGCAGCGCACGGCCACCGGCTGGCGGCTGGTGCTCGGCTCGGCAGCCGCCCCAGAGGTCATCGAGGCCGACGCCGTGCTCATCTGCCTGCCGCCGGCGCCGGCAGCCCGGCTGCTCGCCCCCTACGCGAGCGTGGCCGCCGAGACGCTGTCCGGCATCGAGACGGCGTCGAGCGCGGTCGTCACCCTGGCCGTGGAGCGGGCCGGCACCGAAGACCTGACGGGCTCCGGCTTCCTGGTGCCGCCGGTCGAGGGCCGCACCATCAAGGCGAGCACCTTCAGCTTCCGCAAGTGGGCCTGGACCGACGCGCTGTCCGACGACGTCGTGCACGTGCGGGCGTCGTTCGGCCGGGCCCGCGAGGAGGCCGACCTCCAGCGCGACGACGACGACCTCGTGGCGGTCGCCGTCGCCGAGCTGGGCGAGGCCCTCGGCCGATCGCTGCCGGCCGTCGTCGACGCGCACGTGCAGCGGTGGGGCGGCGGCCTGCCGCAGTACGCCGTGGGCCACGTCGACCGCGTCGCAACCATCCGCGCGGACGTGGCCCGACTGCCCGGCCTCGAGGTGGCGGGAGCGGTCTACGACGGCGTGGGCATCCCCGCCGTCATCGCCTCGGCCACCCGCGCCGCCGCTGCCACCGTCCAGCACCTCAGCACGACCGCACCCCGCACAGGAGACTCCCCAGCATGAGCGAGCCCACCCGCACCGCCCCCGCCAAGCCCGGCGCCGCGAAGATCCGCGAGGTCAACGACACGATCCGCTACGCGATGTGGTCGGTGTTCGCTGTGGCCGAGCCGCTCGCCGGTGAGGACCGTGACGCCCTGGCCACCGAGGTCGAGGAGCTGTTCACCGACCTCGCCGAGCGCGACGTCGTGGTGCGCGGCACCTACGACGTCGCCGGCCTGCGCGCGGACGCCGACGTCATGGTGTGGTGGCACGCCGAGACCATCGAGGCGCTGCAGGAGGCCTACCACGCGCTGCTGCGCACCGACTACGGCCAGCACCTCGACCCGGTGTGGTCGGTGGCGGCGCTGCACCGCCCCGCGGAGTTCAACAAGAGCCACATCCCGGCGTTCATGAGCGACGAGGACCCGCGGGCCTACGTGTGCGTCTACCCCTTCGTGCGGTCCTACGACTGGTACCTCATCGACGACCAGGAGCGTCGCGACATGCTCGTCGAGCACGGCAAGATGGCGCGCGACTACCCCGACGTGCGGGCCAACACCATCGCCTCGTTCGCCCTCAACGACTACGAGTGGATCCTGGCGTTCGAGGCCGACGAGCTGCACCGCATCGTCGACCTGATGCGTGAGCTGCGCGCGTCGCGGGCCCGGATGCACGTGCGCGAGGAGGTGCCGTTCTACACCGGCCCGCGCGTGCCCGTGCGCACTCTGGTGCACCGCCAGCGCTGAGGTTCGTCGGGTGTTCATCCGGCCCGACGACCTCACGGATGCCGAGGTGCGCGCCGCGCTGGTGAGCGGCTGGGGACTCGTCGTCACGGCGGTCGAGCACGCGCCGGTCGGCTTCGGCAGCCACCACTGGTGGGTGGGAACGAGTGACGGATGCCGGCACTTCGCCACGGCCGACGACCTGCGGCTGCGGCGGCGCACCCCCGCGGAACTGCTCGACGCACCGCTGGCGCGGCTGAAGGCCGCGCTGACCACGGCGGCAGCGCTGCACGACCACGGCCTCGACTGGGTCGTCGCACCTCGCCGCACCGTGGCGGGCGCGGTCGTCGAGCCGCTGGGGGAGTCGTACGCCCTGGCCGTCCACCCTGCTGTCGAGGGGATCGGGTTCGGCTGGGGGCCGTTCGAGGACGCTGCCCACCGCGACGCCGTGGTCGACCGGCTGGTGTCGCTGCACGGGATCAGCGGGTGCGGTGACGACGCCGGCACCGACGACGTGGGTGCCACCCTGGTCATCGGCCTCCGGCAGCTCCTCGATGACCCTGGGGACCGTTGGGAGACGGGGCCGTTCGGCCCCACTGCGTGGGAGATCATCGTCCAGCGGGGAGAAGTGCTCGGCGCCCTGCTCGACCGCTATACCGCCCTGGTCGCCGACGTTGACCGCACACAGTGGGTGCTCACCCACGGGGAGCCGCACCGCGGCAACACGATCGTCACCGACACCGGGGTGGTCCTCGTCGACTGGGACACCTGCCTGCTCGCCCCGCCCGAGCGCGACCTGTGGATGCTCGTGGGGGAGGACCCCGGCATCCGCGAGCGGTATGCGGCGCGCTCCGGGACGGCACTCGACCCGCGGCTGATCGAGGCCTATCGGCTGCGATGGGACCTCGCGGACGTCGAGGCCTGCGTGCGGGACCTGCGGGCGCCGCATGCGGATGACGAGGACACCCGCACCGCCTGGGCCGCCCTCCGCGAGGTGCTCGACCCGGCATCCACCTCGTCGTGAGTGCGGAAGTGGTTGCCAGGGCAACGGCTTCCGCACTCGACCGTGTTCAACCGAGGGGTTGACAACACCGGCAGCTCAGTCCTACCTTTGTTGTCAACCAATCGGTTTACCAAGGAGCAGGACATGAGCGACCAGCTGTCGAAGGTGTTCGCGGCGCTCGCCGACCCGACCCGGCGCGACATCGTCGCCCGGCTGTCGGCCGGTGACGCCACGGTCAACGCGATCGCCGCGCCGTACGACGTGTCCCTGCAGGCGGTCTCGAAGCACCTCAAGGTGCTCGAGGACGCCGGCCTGGTCAGCCGCAGCCGGGAGGCACAGCGCCGCCCGGTGCACCTGGAGGCGGAGGTGTTCGACCTCATGACCAAGTGGATCGAGCGCGTACCAGGGCCGTGCCGAGGAGCGCTTCAGCCGCCTCGACGCGGTGCTCGCCGGCCTCGACGAGCACGGCGACCCCTTGCCGCAGCACGACCAGCAGCACCAGCACGACACCGACACACACGACCACCACACGAAGGGACAGGCATCATGACCACCACGCGCACGCCCGGCCCGCATCGAGGCCGACGAGAAGGTCCCGATGATCCACATCTACCGCGACTTCGCGGCCACCCCGGCGCAGCTGTTCCGGGCACACACCGACCCCGAGCTGTTCGCCCGCTGGGTCGGCCCGCACCGACATCGGCGCCGACGTCGACTACTGGGACGCCCGCGACGGCGGGTCCTGGCGCTACACCGCCTCGCGCGACGGGGACTTCGTCGCGGGCTTCCGCGGCTGCTTCCACACGGTGAGCCACGAGCGCATCGTGCAGACCTTCACCTGGGAGGGGATGCCCGAGAGCGTGGCCCTCGAGACGCTCACCTTCGAGGACCTCGGCGACGGGCGCACCCGGCTGCACGCCACGAGCCTGTGCGACTCGTTCGAGGCCCGCGACCAGTGGCTGCGCCAGCGGCATGGAGACCGGCGTCGACGAGGGCTACGGCGCGCTCGACCGGCTGCTCGAGGCGGGCGGGCTGTGACCGGCATCCCCACCGACCCGCCCGAGCGGCACCGGGCCATCGCCGGCCGGTTCACCGCGGCCGTGCGGGCGCACGACCGACTGGGACGCGCGCGACCCCGGTGCCCGCAGTGGACCGCGCGTGATGTGGTCGGCCACCTCGTGGAGTGGTTCCCGCCGTTCCTGGCCTCGGGCAGCGGCATCGCGCTGCCCGAGGGCCCGGCGGTCGCCGACGACCCGGCGGGGGCCTGGCAGGCGCACGCGGATGCCGTGCAGGCGCTGCTCGACGACCCCGAGACCGACGGGCCGCACCTTCACCAACCCGCACACCGGCGACCTGCCGCTGGACCAGGCGGTCGACCGGTTCTACACGACCGACGTGTTCATGCACACCTGGGACCTCGCGCGGGCCGCCGGTGAGGACGACGTGCTCGACCCGGCCCTGTCCGCCGAGCTGTTCGAGGGCATGCAACCGATCGACGAGCTGCTGCGCACCTCGGGTCAGTACGGCCCACGGGTGCCGGTGCCCGACGACGCCCGGCCCCAGGACCAGCTCGTCGCGTTCATCGGTCGCGACCCCGGATGGCGCCCCTGACCTCAGGCGGTCGGGGCGTCGCCGGCCGGGCGCAACGTCAGGCTGATCGAGTTGATGCAGTAGCGCTGGTCGGTGGGGGTGTCGTAGCCCTCGCCCTCGAAGACGTGACCGAGGTGGCTGCCGCAGGTGGCGCAGCGGACCTCGGTGCGCGGGCGGCCGGGCAGCGAGCGGTCCTCGAGCAGCTCGACCGACTCGCCGGCCAGCGGCGAGAAGAACGACGGCCAGCCGCAGTGGCTGTCGAACTTGGTCTCTGAGGTGAACAGCTCGGCGCCGCAGGCGCGACAGGCGTAGGTGCCGACGGTCTTGGCGTCGGTGTACTCGCCCGTGTAGGGGCGCTCGGTGCCCGCCTGGCGCAGCACCTGGTACTCGGTGGGCGACAGCGTCGCCTTCCACTCCTCCTCGGTGCGGTCGACGGTGTAGGAACGATCGGTCGGCTTCATCGTCATGTCCTGCCCAACAGCGGCGAGTGCCGGAGAGTTCCCGACCTCGACACCGCGAAAGATCCCCGAAAGGAGTGCGTGTGCCGATGCCTCGGATGCCGGGCGTCGGCGCACGTCGTTAGGCTCGCCGCATGGCGGACGCGCAGGTGCTGGAGGTCGAGGGGCCCGACGGCCCGCGTCAGGTGCGCGTGAGCAGCCCCGACCGGCTGATGTGGCCCGACGCCGGCATCACCAAGCTCGACCTCGCCAACTACGTCGTCGCCGTCGGCGACCCGCCTTGTGCAGGCCAATCGGCGACCGCCCGGTCACCTGCAGCGTTTCTCCGACGGCATCGACGGTGAGCAGTTCTATCAGAAGAACCCGCCGAAGGGCGCCCCGACTATGTGCGCGCGGTCCCGGTGACGTACCCCAGCGGGCGCCCGCACCCTCAGCTGGTGCTCGACGAACCGGCCGCCGCCGTCTGGGCCGCGCAGATGAACACCGTCGTGTTCCATCCGTGGGCGTCGCGCACCGACGACACCGACAACCCCGACGAGCTGCGCATCGACCTCGACCCGCAGCCGGGCACGACGTTCGACGACGCTGTGGTGGCCGCGCTGGAACTGCGCAAGGTGCTCACGGAGGCGGGCTCACCGCCTTCGTCAAGACCAGCGGCAACCGCGGCATTCACGTCTTCGCGCCGATCGAGCCCGACCCACGAGTTCCTCGAGGTACGGCACGCGGTCATCGCGCCGCGCGCGAGCTGGAACGGCGGATGCCCGACCGACGTGACGACGACTGGTGGAAGGAGGAGCGCGGGGAACGCATCTTCGTCGACTTCAACCAGGCCAACCGTGACCGCACGATGGCCGGCGCCTACAGCCCGCGGGCGTTGCCCACCGCGCCGTGTCGGCTCCGCTCGACTGGGACGAGCTGCCGGGTGCTGATCCGGCGACGTTCACCATCCTCACGATGCCCAACGGCTCGAGACCACCGGCGACCCGTGGGCGCGACATCGACGACACAGCGGGCGACGATCGACGTGCTGCTGAGTGGTGGCAGCGTGACGTCGAGAGCCGGGCTCGGCGAGCTGCCGTTCCCGCCCGACTTCCCCAAGATGCCCGGCGAGCCGCCGCGCGTGCAGCCGAGCAAGCGCCGCACCGACAAGGCCGATGCCGAATACATGGCGCCCAAGGCCGAGCGCGACGCCGCCGAGCGCGAGCGGTGGGGCATGCCGGTGGTGCCGCCGGTGCCGCCGATGCTCGCCAAGGCGGTCAAGGGCATCGCGGCGCTCGAGGGCCAGGACGTCAGCTTCGAGCCCAAGTGGGACGGCTTCCGCTCGATCGTCTTCCGCGACGGCGACGAGGTCGAGATCGGCAGCCGCAACGAGAAGCCGATGACCCGCTACTTCCCGGAGGTCGTCGAGGCCGTCCTGGCCAACCTCCCGGAGCGGTGCGTCGTCGACGGCGAGATCGTCGTCGGCGGCCGGCGGAGGACCGCCTGGACTTCGAGGCTGCTGCAGCAGCGCATCCACCCGGCCGCGAGCCGGGTGAAGCATGCTGGCGGTCGAGACGCCGGCGCAGCTTCGTCGCCTTCGACCTGCTGGCGCTCGGCGACGACGACCTCACCGGCCGGCCGTTCCGCGAGCGGCGCGCCCTGCTCGAGGAGGCGCTGGCCGACGCGACGGCGCCGGTCCACCTCACGCCGGCGACGACCGACCGGGCCGTCGCGGCGCAGTGGTTCGACCGAGTTCGAGGGCGCCGGGCTCGACGGGCTGGTCGCCAAGCAGCTCGACGGCACCTACCAGCCCGACAAGCGCATGATGACCAAGATCAAGCACGAGCGCACCGCCGACTGCGTCGTCGCCGGCTACCGCGTGCACAAGAGCGGCCGACGACCTGATCGGCTCGCTGCTGCTCGGCCTCTACGACGCCGATGGCCAGCTGGCTGTCGGTCGGCGTCATCGGCGCGTTCCCGATGGCCCGGCGCAAGGAGCTGTTCGACGAGCTGCAGCCGCTGGTGACCGACCTTCGACGACCACCCGTGGGCCTGGGCGGCGCAGGAGGAGGGCACCCGCACCCCGCAGAACGCCGCGGGCAGCCGCTGGAACGCCGGCAAGGACCTCTCGTTCACGCCGCTGCGGCCCGAGCGGGTCGTCGAGGTGCGCTACGACCACATGGAGGGCGTCCGGTTCCGGCACACCGCGCAGTTCGCGCGCTGGCGCCCCGACCGGACCCCGCCGACTGCACCTACGACCAGCTCGACGAGCCGGTCTCGTACGACCTGTCCGAGGTGCTCAGCGGCGGCGGCGGGTGACCGAGGGGCCGGCCGGCAGCCGGGTCCGGCGCGCGGCCGTGGCGGGCGCCGCCGTCGGGGCAACCACCGCGGTGGCGTCGGGCGCCGGCTCGGTCGCCGCAGCCGCCTGGTTCGCCCGGCGGGTGCTCACCCCCGACCGGCACCGCCCCGACGACGTCGTCGTGCACGCCGCGGGGGCGTCGACCGTGGTGCTGGGCAGCACCCCCGAGACCGTGGTGCCCGGGCGCTACGGGCTCTGGCTCGACAACGGCTTCGGGCACGCACGGTTGGGTGAGATCGTGGCGGTCGACCCGGCATCCGGCACCGTCGAGCGTGAGCTGCTCGGTGTCGACCGCGGTTCCCTCGCCCCCGGCAGCGCGCGGTGGAACCCCTACTTCCATGGAGCACCGCCCGACCAGAGCCTCGACCTGCCCACCGAGCACGTCACGTACGCCGGTGAGCTCGGTCCGATGCCGGCGTGGGTGGTGCCTCCGCCCGACGGGCCGGGGGAGCGCTGGGCGGTGCTGGTGCACGGGCGGGGCGCCCGGCGCGAGGAGACGATCCGCGCGATGCCGCCGCTGCTCGCACAGGGGTGGACCTGCCTGGTGCCGAGCTACCGCAACGACGAGGGAGTGCCCGCCGGGCCCGACGGGCGCTACGCCCTCGGGCTCTCGGAGTGGCGCGACGTGGAGGCGGCCGTGCGCTACGCCGTCGACCGGGGGGCCACCGAGGTGCTGCTGATGGGCTGGTCGATGGGCGGCGCCATCGCGCTGCAGCTGCTCGACCGCTCACCATGGTCGACGCTGGTGTCCCGCGTGGTGCTCGATGCCCCGGTCATCGACTGGGGCGACGTGCTGGCCCACCACGCGCGGGCGCACCGGGTGCCCCCGCACGTCGGCTCCCTGGCCCGGGCCATGATGCGGCGGCGATGGGGTCACCGGCTGGTGGGGGTGCACGAGAGCGTCGACCTCGCCCTCACCGACTGGGTGCACCGGGGCGCCGAGCTGCACCACGAGGTGCTGCTCATCCACAGCGCCGACGACGACTTCGTGCCTTGGGGGCCCTCGCGCGAGCTGGCGCGGGCCCGGCCCGACCTGGTCACCTTCGCGGAGTGGCACGTGGCCCGGCACTGCACGGAGTGGAACACCGAGCCGCAGCGCTGGGAGCGCCTGGTCGGCGACTTCGCCGCCGACTGACGGCCGGCTGAACGTCGGGTGACCGCCGGGTGACCGCCGGGTGACCGCCGCCTGACGGCGGCCTGATCGTGGTCTGAAGGCGCTACGGACGCGCCCATGGGCGGCACCGCGGGTGCTTATACCGGTTCGCGGCCGTCAGGGCCATGGCTCAACCGAGTCATTTCTCGCGCGGGAGGTCCGGTATAGCGTGCGCCACTGGCGACTGTTCGTCGCCGCAGGTGTGCCCGGGCAGGGTCCGGGCCAGACCCGCCCGGAGGCTCCGTGTCGCGTTCCACCGCTCCCGCCCGCTTCGCCGCCATCGCAACCTCGGTGGTCGCCCTGGTTGTGGGAACCGCCCCACTGTCGTCGGCGGCCTCGGGGCCGGATCCATCGGGCCTCACCGTGGCAGCGCAGCAACCGTCCTTGGTCTCGCAGTTCACGGTGGCGAAGTCGGTGACCGGGCGGCTGGCGAAGAGCGACCCGGCGCTGCTCAAGCGCACGGACTCGGCGCCGGTCAGCGTGATGGTCAAGCTCGACCTCGACTCGGTCGCCTCCTACGCCGGAGGGGTCGAGGGCCTCGCCCCGACGAGCCCGGTCGTCACCGGCAAGTCGCTGGAGAGCAACGCCAAGGCCGTCAAGGCGTACACCAAGCACGCCGACCAGGTGCTCGGGGACGCGGCCGGCGACATCAAGCGCGCCGTCCCCTCGGCGAAGGTGGGCAAGTCGTTCACCTCGGCCTACGGCGGTCTCGCCGTGAAGGTTCCGGCCAACCAGGCCAAGGACCTGCTGGCGGTTCCCGGCGTCGTGGCAGTGCAGGCCGACTCGCTCGAGCACACGCTGACCGACTCCACCCCGGCGTTCATCGGGGCGACCAAGGTGTGGCCCTCGCTCGGCGGCTCCAACAAGGCCGGGGCGGGCGTCATCGTCGGCGTCCTCGACACCGGCGTCTGGCCCGAGCACCCGTCGTTCAACGACCCCGGCATCCCGACCCCCGCGGGCGGGCCGTTCGCCTGCGAGTTCGGTGACGGCAGCAGCCCCGCGCTCGGAGCGCAGTTCGCGTGCAACGACAAGCTGGTCGGGGCGCACGTCTTCCTCAACACCTACCTCAGCGTGGTCGGCGCGGCGCCGGGCGAGTACTGCGCCACCCCCACAGGGCCCCTGCTCGGCCCGTGACTCGGAGGGCCACGGCACGCACACCGCGACGCACGGCCGCCGGCAGCCCGGTGGCGCACGCACCCGTGTTCGGCGTCGACCGTGGCCCGATCAGCGGCATCGCGCCCGGCGCGTCGGTCATCGCCTACCGCATCTGCCTCGAGCAGGGCTGCTTCGGCTCCGACTCGGTCGCCGCCATCCAGCAGGCGATCAAGGACGGCGTCGACGTCATCAACTTCTCGATCAGCGGCGGGGCCAACCCCTACACCGACCCGGTCGAGCTCGCCTTCCTCGACGCGACCGCCGCCGGCATCAGCGTCAACGCCTCGGCCGGGAACTCGGGTCCCACCGCCGGCTCCGCCGAGCACGGCTCGCCGTGGGTGACCACCGTCGGCGCCTCGACATCGAACCGTCACTTCGAGTCCACCCTCAACCTCACCGCCGCTGACGGCGCCACCTACTCGAAGGTCGGCTCCACGCTCACCCAAGGCGTCACCGGGGTGTCGGTCGTGCGGGCCACCGACGTGACCGGCTACACCGGTGGCGTGAACTGCCTGTCACCGTTCGCGCCCGGGTCGCTCACCGGCAAGGTCGTGGTCTGCCAGCGCGGCGTGAACGGCCGCATCGAGAAGGGCTTCAACGCCTCGAAGGGCGGAGCCAGCGGGATGATCCTGTACAACCCCACCCGCAGCGACACCGAGACCGACAACCACTTCCTGCCCGCCATCCACCTCGAGGGCCCCAACACCGACCTGCTCGCCTTCCTGGCCGGGCACGCCGACGTCACCGCGACATGGGCCACCGGGCAGAAGGCCGCCGTGCGCGGTGACGTGATGGCCGGCTTCAGCTCACGCGGCCCGGAGGCCGACTTCATCAAGCCCGACATCACCGCCCCCGGCGTGCAGATCCTCGCCGGACACACCCCGACCCCCACCGCGGTGTCCGGGGGTCCGCCCGGAGAGCTCTTCCAGGCGATCGCCGGCACGTCGATGTCGAGCCCACACCTGGCCGGGGCCTCAGCGCTGGTCAAGGCGGCCCACCCGACGTGGACCCCGGGCCAGATCAAGTCGGCCCTGATGACCTCGTCGAGCCAGGACGTGCTCAAGGAGGACGGGGTCACCCCAGCCGACCCGTTCGACCGTGGCGCCGGTGCGCTGCGGGTCGACACCGCCGTGGCCGCCGTCGTCACGATCAGCGAGACCCCCGAGGGCTTCCTCGCCTCGGCCGGCTCGCCCAAGGACCGGGTCGACCTCAACCTGCCGAGCGTGCAGGCCAACCCGCTCCCGGGCTCGCTCACGACGAACCGCACCCTGCAGAACGTCACCTCCAAGGCGCAGAAGTTCCGGGTCAGCGCGACCGGGACCAACGGCCTGAAGGTCACCGTCTCGCCGCGTGAGGTCGCCGTTCCGCCCCGGAGCACCCGCCAGATCGCGATCACGATCGACGGCACCGCAGCGCCCGACGGCTGGAGCTTCGGCCAGGTCACGCTGACGCCGGACGAGCGGCGGGTGCCGAAGGTGGTGCTGCCGGTCGCAGCCAAGGTCGCCGACGCAGACGTGCCGATGACGCACACCTGCGCGCCGACGACCCTCACCCGGAACCAGGATGCGCACTGCGCGGTGACCCTCACCAACAACGGTGCGGTGCCGGCCGACGTGTCGCTCAGCCTTGATGCCGGCAAGCGCGTCGACGTGAGCTCGGTCAGCGCCCCGGCGACGGCCACTCGCAACGGGTTCACCTGGTCGGGCACCCTCAGCCCCGCGCTCCCGCCGTCGATCACCTCGATCACGTCCGGCGCCAGCCCCGGTGGCGGGTATCTGCCGCTGAGCCTCTTCGGCATCGGGCCGATCGCCGGTGTGGGTGACGAGACGATCAGCAACTTCAACGTGCCGGCGTTCAAGTACGGCTCGGAGACCTACACGCGGGTCGGTGTGGTGTCCAACGGCTACGTGGTCATCGGCGGTGGCACCGGCACCGATGTCGACTTCGTCCCCCAGCCGATCCCGTCGACGACCAGGCCGAACAACATCATCGCGCCGAACTGGAGCGACCTGAACCCGGCAGACGGAGGCACGATCCGGATCGGCACGCTCACTGACGGCACCAGCACCTGGCTGGTCGTCGACTACGACGCGGTGGTCTACTGGGGCACCAGCCTGGCGAACTCGTTCCAGACCTGGATCCGGCTCGGTGCAACCGAGGACGTCACGATCGCCAACGGCACGGTCAACCCCGCGCCCGCTGGCTACGGGCTCAGCCAGGGCGCCGAGAACCGGGACGGCACCAGCGGTGCGACGTACGTCGGTGGGTCCGACAGCCAGTGGGTTGTCACCACGGCTCCGCCGACCCCCGGCGGCAGCGTCACGGTGACGTATGACGCGTCGAGCAACAAGCCCGGCACCTACGTGCTGCTGCCGAAGGCGACGACACCGGTGGTCAAGGGCACGATCAGCAAGGCGCAGACGCTGACCGTGCGGTGACCGGTGGGCGGGCGGGCCACACGGCCCGCCCGCCCGGCACCGGCTCGCCAGGGGCCGACGACGCAAGGGCGCCGTCGGCCCATAGGGATGTCGGTCCCTAACGGTGTCAGACGCGCCAGAGGCCCATCAGGGTGCCCGCCTCCTCCACGAGCAGCCGCGGGGCCAGCGGGATGCCGCCCGGCCCGCCCAGGGCTGCGCCGCTGGTGATCCGCGTGCCGTCGCCACCGACCAGGGCCGGTACGAGCGAGAGCGCCAGCTCGTCGACGACGCCGGCCTGCAGGGCGGCCGCCAGCAGGGTGGGGCCGCCCTCGCACAGCACGTGCCGCAGACCAAGACCGGCCAGGGCGTCGAGTGCCGCGGGGAGGTCGACGGCGTCGTCACCGGCGACGATCACGGCATCCGCACCGAGCGTCTCGCGGGCAGCGCTGAGGGCGGCGGTGCCCGCACTGGCGCAGGTGACCAGCAGACCCACCCCGCGCCCCTCCACCGGGCCGGCGAGGCCGTCCGGCACGCGCGCTGACCCACTGACCACGACCAGTGTCGGCGGCTCGGGGCGTCGCCGGTTGGGCGTGATGCGCTCGTACCCCTCTGCCGCAGCGGTGCCCGACCCGACGAGCACGGCATCGCACAGGTCGCGCTGCAGGGCGAACACCCGGTTGTCGGCCGGGGTGTTGATGCTGCCGCTGCGGCCGTCGGCACCGACGCCCGAGCCGTCCAGTGTCGCAACGAAGTTGGTGCGCAGCCACCGTCGGCCGCGGGGGAACGCGTAGAGGCCGGCGAGCTCGGATGCCGTGACGCGGGCGCCCGGGTGCGCCGGGCGGCGGGGGTCGAGGAGGACGCGCATGCGAGCGAGTGTTCCAGCCGCGGCCCTGGTGTGGCACGGGCCGGCCTCACCCCACCACCACCCGTGGTCTGCAAGGATGCGGCGATGGGCAAGGGATCGAAGGCCAAGGCCGCGACGAAGAGCAGCAAGAGCAGCACCGCCAAGGGCAAGGGCGCCAGCAGCCGCAAGGGCAAGGGCAAGGCCGGTGCGCTGTCGCGGGCCGAGGTCACCCCTGACCGCAAGCTGTCGGGCAAGGCGGCGGAGAAGGCCCAGCGAAAGCGGGCCGCGGCTGCCAAGGCCCGCAAGGACGACGCCGTCGAGCCGGTCACCTGGAGCGAGGCGCTTCGGGTCGGGCCGGGCTTCGTGCTCGCCGACCTCGACCCGCGCTCCACGCCCGGCTTCAGCGGTGACAAGGCCGAGGGCAAGGAGGTCATGGACGAGCTGCAGTCCCGGCTCGGTGACCTGCAGGAGCGGCTCTTCGCCGAGTCCAAGGGCGGCGGCCAGCGCTCGGTGCTGCTCGTCATCCAGGGCATGGACACCTCGGGCAAGGGCGGCATCATGCGCCACGTCGTCGGCGCGGTCGACCCCCAGGGCGTGCACATCACCTCGTTCAAGGCGCCCACCGCCGAGGAGAAGCAGCACCGGTTCCTGTGGCGCATCCGCAACGCCCTGCCGAAGCCCGGGCAGATCGGGGTGTTCGACCGCAGCCACTACGAGGACGTGCTCATCGTGCGCGTGCACAACCTGGTGCCGAAGGCCACGTGGTCGCGCCGCTACGCGTCGATCAACACCTTCGAGCAGGGTGTCGTCGACAGCGGCACGGTGATCGTCAAGGTGATGATGCACATCTCGGGCGAGGAGCAGAAGGCTCGCCTCACCGAGCGCCTCGACCGCGAGGACAAGCACTGGAAGTTCAACCCGGGCGACATCGACGAGCGCGCGCACTGGGCCGACTACATGCAGGCCTACCAGGCGGCGCTCGAGCAGTGCTCGACGGATGCCGCACCCTGGTTCGTCGTGCCCGCCGACCGCAAGTGGTACGCCCGGCTCGCCGTCACCAACCTGCTGCTCGAGGCGCTCGAAGCGATGGACCCCAAGTGGCCCGCGGCCGACTTCGACGTCGAGGCGGAGAAGGAGCGGCTGGCGCTCACTCCCTGAGGGCGCGCTCCAGGAGCAGCGACACGGCATCCGGCCCCACCGAGGCGCCCAGCGTGCCGAAGGTGCCGCCGTGGTCACCACCGAGGCGGCTCGCGACGAACGCGTCGGCGACCGGCCCGGGGGAGTGGCGCACCAGCAGGGCGGCCTGCAGGGTCAGCGCGAGGCGCTCGACCAGCCGGCGGGCGCCCCACGGGGCGTCGGGGCCGAGGGCGAGCGCGCCCGCCGACTCGCACTCGTCGATCGCGGCGTCGAGCACCCGGTCGTGGCCGCGAGCCAGAGCCAGTTCCTTGCCCAGCGCCGCCAGGGATGCCGGCTCGCGGGTCAGGGCGCGCACGACGTCGAGCGCGTTGACGTTGCCCGAGCCCTCCCAGATCGAGTTGAGCGGGGCCTCGCGGTAGAGGCGGGCCAGGCCGTTCTCCTCGACGTAGCCGTTGCCGCCCAGGCACTCCAGCGCCTCGGCCACCATCGGCGCGGTGCGCTTGCACACCCAGAACTTGCCCAGCGCGACACCGAGCCGCGACAGGTCGTCCTCGCCGGCGTCGACCGCGTGGGCCAGCCGCATCGCCAGCACGGTGGCGGCCTCGCTCTCCAGCGCGAGGTCGGCAAGCACGTTGCGCATCAACGGCTGGTCGACGAGCAGCGCCCCGAAGGCGCTGCGGTGACGGGCGTGGTGCACCGCCCGCACGAGGGCGGCGCGCATCGTGGCGGTCGAGCCGAGCACGCAGTCGAGCCGGGTCGAGGCGACCATGCCGAGGATGGTGCGGATGCCGCGCCCCTCGTCGCCGACCCGCACCGCCCAGGCGCCGTCGAGCTCGATCTCGGACGACGCGTTCGAGCGGTTGCCGAGCTTGTCCTTCAGGCGCTGGATGCGGATGTCGTTGCGGGTGCCGTCGTCGAGCACCCGGGGGAGCAGGAAGCAGCCGACACCCGCACCGGTCTGGGCCAGCACGAGGAAGGCGTCGCTCATCGGCGCCGAGCAGAACCACTTGTGGCCGGTGAGCCGGTAGGTGTCGCCCTCGAGGGGGCCGCCCGGCGCGGCAACGGCTGAGGTGGTGTTGGCCCGCACGTCGGAGCCGCCCTGCTTCTCGGTCATCGCCATGCCGACGGTGAGGCCCGCCTTGTCCGCGTGCGGCGCGAGCACCGGGTCGTAGGCGCGCGAGGCGAGCCCCGGCATCCAGCGTTCGGCGAGGGCCGGCTCGGCCGCCAGCGCGGGCGCCGCGGCATACGTCATCGACACCGGGCAGAGGTGGCCGGCCTCCACCTGCGACCACACGACGAACCCGGCGGCGCGGCGGGCGTGGGCGCCGCTGTCGGCAGGGCGGGTCCAGGGCTCGGCGGTGAGCCCGTTACCCGACCGCCACCTCCATCAGCCGGTGGTAGGCCGGGTGGTACTCGACCTCGTCGACCCGCTCGCCGGTGGGGGAGTGGGTGCGCAGCACCGGCGTGACCCGGTCGGCCGCGTCGGCCCAGAGCCGCACCTCGGGGGTGCCGGCGAGCTCGCCCAGCGCGTCGAGGGCGGCGGCACCGGCAGGGTCGGCGGGCACCACCCAGCGGTCGACCGCCTCGGTCAGGGCCGCGTCGCAGCGCAGCACGTGGAGCCCGCGGGGCGCCGGGACGACGTTGGTGACGACGTGGGTCCGCATCCCTGCAGGTTACGGCGGTTACGGTTGCTCCATGACCGAGGCCAGACGGCGGGTGCGCCGGGTGCTCGGACGCGTCCCGGGCCTGCTGGCGCTGGCCCGGCTCGTCGTCTCGACCATCCGCATCTGCATGCGCTACCGCGTCACGGGGCTGGCCTCCGAGGCGGGCTTCTTCGCCCTGCTCTCGCTGCCGCCGCTCATCCTCGGGTTGGTCGGCGGCCTGGCCTACGTCGCCAGCGCCATCGGCCCGGTGCGGGTCGAGGCCGTGATCGACGCCGTGAACGACTACGCCTCGCAGTTCCTCACCGAGGACGTCATCAAGGACACCCTGCTGCCCACCATGAAGGACGTCGCTGCGGGGCCCCCGCTTCGACCTGCTGTCGCTGGGCTTCGTGCTGTCGCTGTGGTCGGGCTCGCGCGCCCTCAACGTCTTCGTCGACACCATCTCGATCATGTACGGCCAGTCGGGCGTGCGGGGCATCGTCCGCACCCGGGCGCTGTCCTTCTCGCTGTACCTGCTGGCGCTGGCGCTGGGCATCGTCACCATCCCGCTCGTCCTCCTCGGGCCGAGCCTGCTCGGCGAGATCCTGCCGGCCGGCTGGGACTGGCTGATCCTGCTGTACTGGCCGCTGGTCACCCTGCTGACCGTGGGCGGTCTCACCAGCCTCTACCACGTCTCGACGCCGAGGCGCTCGCCCTGGCTGCGCGACGCCCCCGGCGCGGTGGTGACCATGGTGCTGTGGATCGTGGCGTCGTTCGTGGTGCGCGGCACCATCGCGGCGTCGCTGGGCGGCGGCACGTCGATCTACGGGCCGCTGTCGGCCCCCATCGTGCTGCTCATCTGGCTCTACACCCTGGCGATCGCCGTGCTCATCGGTGCGGCGGCCAACGCCTCGATCCGCGAGCTCTACCCCCACGAGGAGCAACGCTCCCTGCACGACCGGCTCGGCGCCTGGATCAGTGAGCTGCGGAAGCGCCGCACGGCGCGTGACGAGCGGCCCGCGGGCTGGGACGACCCGTTCGACGGCTACGGCACGGTCGGAGACGACGACCTGGGCCTGTCCGGGCTGCGCGAGGCGGCGCGGGGGCCCCTCACCCCCATGTCGGGCGCCGGTCGGTCGACTCCGGCGCCGCCGCCGGAGCACCCCGTGGATGCCGGGCGGCGGGTCGACGCCGAGCGCTGACCGTCAGGCGTCGTGCGAGGCCTGCCCGGCGAGGTGGCCGGTTTGGAGATCGTCGCGGCGATCGGATAATGTCTGCGAGCACGCCAAAGGGGTTCCACGGAACCACGGCGCGCGCGGATGTAGCTCAGTTGGTAGAGCGCAACCTTGCCAAGGTTGAGGTCGCCGGTTCGAACCCGGTCATCCGCTCGGAGGGTGTAGCCGCCCCCACGGTGGAGTGGCCGAGAGGCGAGGCAGCGGCCTGCAAAGCCGCGTACACGGGTTCAAATCCCGTCTCCACCTCGAGTAGTACCCGCACGAGCAGTCGTTTGAGCACAGCAGCACCCCACGGACGCGTAGCGCAGCCTGGTTAGCGCACCACCTTGACACGGTGGGGGTCGGAGGTTCGAGTCCTCTCGCGTCCACCAGATCGACCAGGGGCCCGCCACGATGGCGGGCCCTTCGTCGTGCCACCCGGCGTGCCCTGCCCGGCCAGTGCAGGGGCCGGGCGATATGTTGAGGCCGCTGCGTGGCCGGCCGGGCCGTCGCGAGCTCGGCGAGAGGTGGTGCCAGGTCTGTGCTGCAGCCGACGGAGCCACCGGTGGAGCCCCCACCGAAGACCGGGCCGTTGCCCCGGCCCCGGGCGGTGTTCCCGTGGCTGCACCGCGCCTGGCGGGGCTGGCGGGAGGACCCGATCGACAAGTTCGGGGTCGTGCTGTTCTTCGTCATCGCCACGATCGTCGTGTCGTCGCTGGTCGACGTCGGCACCTCCTACGGCGACTCACTGCTCGCCCACGCCATGAGTGGCGCCGCGCTCATCGCGGCGGCACGGGCGACCGGGATGCGGCGGCGGGCACGCCGTGTGGTCACCGTGATCGTGCTGGTGGCCATCGCCCTGCTCGCGTTCCTCTCCCTCGCCGAGAAGCTGGTCGGCGACAAGACCCTGGCCGTCGTGACTCCCGAGCAGGCCGACCCCCTGTGGGTCGCCCTCGTCATCGTCGTGCCCATCATCGTCATCCGGCGGATCTCGCAGCACACCATCGTCGGTGGACGAACCGTGCTCGGGGCGGTCACCGCCTACCTGCAGATCGGCGTGGCGTACGCCGCGCTCTACACCGCGGACCAGGTGTGGAGCAGTGCACCGCCCTTCGGCCAGATCCAGCCGTCGAGCGCCATGATGTACCTGAGCATGACCACGATGTCGACCCTCGGCATCGGCGACATCGCGCCGACCACGCAGGTCTCGCGCCTGCTGGTGTCGTCCGAGGCAGTGCTCGGCCAGGTCTTCCTCGTGACCATCGTGGCGATCGTGGTGTCGCAGTTCGCCGGCGGACGCAAGAAGTGACGACCCGGATGCCGGTGCCGGCCGTCGTGCCAGGCGACTACGAGCCACCGTTCGAGCAGCTCGTCGCGCGGGTGCGGGCTCTGCGGGCGCGAGCCGGCGTCGGCCGGCCCGTGCTGGTCGGGGTGGTGGGCGAGCCCGGCGCGGGGAAGTCCACGCTCACGGCATCCCTGGTGGCGACGTTGCGCGACGAGGGCACCACGGCGGTGCTCGTGCCGATGGACGGCTTCCACCTCGCCAACGTCGCGCTGGCCGCTCTCGGGCGAGCCGACCGCAAGGGGGCGATCGACACCTTCGACGGTGGGGGCTACGCCGCCCTGCTCACCCGGCTGCGCCACGGCGGCCCCGAGACCGTGTGGGCGCCGACCTACGACCGGTCGATCGAGGAGTCGGTGGCGGGCGCCATCGAGGTGCCCGCGGGCACCGACGTCGTCGTCACCGAGGGCAACTACCTGCTCGTCGACGACGGCCCGTGGGCCACGGTGCGTGGGCTGCTCGACGAGGTGTGGGCCGTGCAGGTCCACGCCGGGCTGCGCACCCAGCGGCTGGTGGCGAGGCATATCGAGTTCGGCAAGCCGCCGGACGTCGCGGCCGCCTGGGTCGCCTCGGTCGACGAGCCGAACGCCGCGTTCGTGCGTGCGACGTTCGGCCGCGCCGACCTGGTGGTCACCTGCTCCTGAGGTCGCCGCTCAGACCACGGGGAACGGGCGCATCATCTCGTTGTCCTCGTGCTCGAGGATGTGGCAGTGCCAGACGAAGAGCCCGCGCTTGTCGAAGTGCGCGCGGATCCGGGTGGCCTCGCCGGGGTAGTCGATCACGGTGGCCTTGCGCCAGGTCTCGTTGACCTCCGGCGGGCCGGCTGCCCGGGGGCCGTGCGGTCGAGCACCTCGAACTGCACGAGGTGTACGTGGATCGGGTGAGCGTCCTCCGTCGTGTTGAACAGCTCCCAGATCTCGGAGTCGCCCAACCCGGGGTTCTCGGTGACGTCGTCGGCCCAGCCCAGCGGCACCGGGACGTCACCGTCCATGGTGCCGAGGAAGGCGGCCCGCGGGCCCACGCCGGGCAGCACGTCGGAGTCGGCCTCCGTGATCGACAGGGCGCGGGTGCGGGTCGCGACACCAGTTGACGGGGGCGCGGGAAGGGTGAGCTGGTCGGGGTGCTCGCTGGTCGTCGTGGCCGACCCGGTCGACGACGGTGAAGCGCATGACCAGCCCGGTGGTCGCGGGGTCGGCGAACTCGAACGCCTCGCCGGGCTCGCCACCGCCAAAGGGCTCGTCCGGGCCCTGGTTGAGGAGGTAGAGGTGGGTGCCTGCGCGGAAGTGGCTGAAGTCGACCACGACATCGGCCCGCTCCGAGGGGGCGAGCAGGATGCGCTCGATCGCGACCGGCTCCCGCAGGAAGCCACCGTCGCCGCCGACCTGCCACAGCGGGGCGGCCGGGGTTGCGGGGCGGGCCGTCGAACTGGCTGACACCCCGAGGATCAGGAACCGCGAGCCGCACCCGTTGAGCAGGCGCAGGCGGTAGCGCCGCCGCTCGACGTTGAGGTCGGGCCAGGTGCTGCCGTCGAAGTACTCGCGGGAGTCGGGGTAGAACAGGCTGCCGTCCTTGCGGAAGGCGCGGTCCTGGATGACGATCGGGATCTCGTGGGTCGTCGCGCCGTGGGAGTCCTCGCCATGGTGTGCGGCGCCGGGGAGCACCCCGGGCTCGAGGTCGTGGGCACCGCCGCGCAGCAGGTAGAACCCGGATGGGCCGGCGTAGACGTTGACCCGGGTCATGCCGAGCGTGTGGTCGTGGAACCACATCGTGCCCGCCGCCTGGTCGTTGCCGTAGTGGGCGCGGGCCGACCCGGGCCGCCACGTCGGGCCGTGGTGGGAGGCGTACTCCGCGGACATCGAGTCGTACGTCGACCCGACCCGGGCGTGCTGGTGAACTCGGGGTGCATGTCCCGGCCGTCGACGCCGCCCCCCGGGTTGGCCCAGTGCAGCGTGGGGTCCACCGGAAGCAGGTGCCGCAGGTAACGGCCGGTCCTGCCGTTGACCAGGCCGTTGACCCAGGTCACCTCCACCGGACGGCCCGCCCGTGCCTCGATGGTGAGCGACGGGGACCTGTACGTGCCCGTGCCGGGTCTCGGACCCGTAGCCCCAGACCGTGGTCCGGGGGGAGCCGTGGGGGAGCACCTGTTGCTGGAACTGCCGGACGCCGATCTCGTAACGGTCCACGGCGCCCGCGGACGCGCGGGGCATCGCACCCGCGACGACCAGCGGCTGCCGGCCTGCCCGGCGACCCCTGCAGACGCCGGTGGCATCGATGTCGGGGCGTGGCCGGTTGCTGTCAATGGCTCGATCGGGTCATTTGGGCGGCCCTTGCCAGGGCTGTCGGGGGCGGTCGGAAGGGGCTGCCGGACGGCCGGCCGCATACGATGCGGGGCGTGTCGGAGGCGAGGTTCGGGTCGCTGGTGGCCCGCGGTGTCGCCGCGGTCAGCCACGACGCCGACGACCTGACGAGCGGCTTCTGGGTCGTGGTCATCACCTTCGAGGGCGAGCTCACAGCCGTGCGGATGGACGACGTGCGGCGAGACCGGGATGCCGGGCCCGCCAGCGCGACGATGCCGGACCCCGCGCGGTGGCCGGCACTTCCCGGGGCGTGGCGCACCAGCCTGGACCACACGGCATACGTCGATGGGGTGGCCGAGGTGCGGCGGAGGATCGCGGCCGGCACGGTCTACCAGGTGAACCTCTGCCGGGTGATGGAGCACGACCTGCCCGAGGATGCCGGGATCGGCGACCTGGGTGCGCGCCTGGCCGCCGGCAACCCGGCGCCCTACGCCGCCACGATCGACCTGCCCGAGGCCGGGCTGCAGGTCGCCTGTGCCTCGCCGGAGGCCTACCTGGTGCGCCACGGCTCGCGGGTGACGTCGCGGCCGATCAAGGGCACCGCTCCGACCGCGCCGGAGCTGCTGGCCAAGGACTACGCCGAGAACGTGATGATCGTCGACCTGGTGCGGCACGACCTGGGGCACGTGAGCCGGCCCGGCACGGTGGAGGTCGACCACCTCTGCCGGGTCGAGCAGCATCCGGGCCTCGTGCACCTGGTCTCCGACGTGTCGGGAACCCTGCGGCCGGGCACGACCTGGCGCGACCTGCTCGACGCGAGCTTCCCGCCCGGGTCGGTCAGCGGTGCGCCCAAACACACTGCGCTGCAGGCGATCTCCGACCTCGAGCCGGTCCCGCGAGGACCGTACTGCGGTGCCGTCGGCTGGGTCGACGCCGACCGCGACGAGGCCGAGCTCGCCGTCGGCATCCGCACGTTCTGGGCGGCACGCGACGACACCGGGAAGCGGGTGCTGCGGTTCGGCACCGGGGCCGGCATCACCTGGGGGAGCGACGCCGAGGGGGAGTGGCGCGAGACCGAGCTGAAGGCGGCGCGCCTCGTCGCCCTCGCGTCCGGGCCAGGGCCGGGCCGTGAAAAGGTGTGACGCATGACTGACATCCGGGTCTGGGTCGACGGCACGCTCGTCGGGGCCGACACCCCCGCCGTGAGCGCCGTCGACCACGGCGTCACCGTGGGGGACGGTGCCTTCGAGACGGCCAAGATCGACCACGGGGTGCCGTTCGCCGTCACCCGCCACCTGCGCCGGCTCGACCGCACCATGGCCGGCCTCGGCCTGCCTGACGGCGGACCACGACCGCATCCGCGAGGGCATCGACGCCGTGCTCGGCGGGGAGCCGATCGGGTTCGGTCGGCTGCGGTTCACCGTGACGGGCGGGCGCGGACCGCTCGGCTCGGACCGGCACGACTCCGACCTCACCCACATCGTCACCGCCGTGCCGCACGCGCGGCCGGAGGCGCACGGCGCGGTCGTCACCGTGCCGTGGGTGCGCAACGAGCGGGCGGCGACCGCCGGGCTGAAGACGACGTCGTACGCCGAGAACGTCATCGCGCTCGCCCGGGCCAAGGAGCAGGGCGCGCTCGAGGCGATCTTCGCCAACACCCGCGGTGAGCTGTGCGAGGCGACCGGGAGCAACGTCTTCGTCGTGCTCGACGGGGTGGTGCACACGCCGCCGCTCGACAGCGGGCTGCCTGGCCGGCATCACCCGCGAGCTGGTGCTCGAGTGGTGCGCGGCCGACGGGGTCGAGGTGGTCGAGCGACGCCCTGCCGGTCGACGTGCTCGCTCGCGCCGACGAGGTCTTCCTCACCTCGTCGATCAAGGACGTCTTCCCGGTGTCGGGCGTGGACGGTCGGGTGCTGGCTGCTCCGGGTCCGGTCACCGCACGGGTACGGGAGGTCTGGGCCGCTCACGCCGCCCTCGGGGTAGACCCGTGACGCCCGAGGAGGAGCGCCGCCAGCGCGACCGCCACCTGCTGCGCGACGCGGACGACGAGGACGACTGGGAGTGGCGGCGCCGCATCCGTGCCAGCCCGCGGTGGCGCCCGCCGTACCAGGGGGCGGTGTTCCTCGTCGGGCTGGTGATGGTGCTCGGCGGGCTGGCTCTGGTGCCGCTCCCCGGCCCCGGCTGGGTCATCGTGATCCTCGGCATCGCGGTGTGGGCCTCGGAGTTCGAGCCGGCCTCGCGGCTGCTGGAGTTCGTCAAGGACAAGGTGCGCGCCTGGGAGCAGTGGGTGCGGGCGCAGCCGTGGTGGGTCAAGGGGCTGGTCGGGCTGCTGACGTTCGCCTTCGTGGGCCTCGCGCTGTGGCTGACCATGCGGCTCACGGGGGTGCCCGGGCTGCTGCCGGACGGCTGGGAGGCGTGGCTGCACGCCAACGCCGGTCTGTAGGCTCGTCGTCGGTCGTTCCCGGCGCTGTCGATTTCCGCGGAGTCGGGGAGTCCGTATATCCTCGGCAGGCCGTCAGGCACCCGGATGTGTAGCTCAGTTGGTTAGAGCGTTCGCTTCACACGCGAGAGGCCATGGGTTCGAGTCCCTTCACATCCACCACCACCACAGGCCCCTGAACTGCGGAAACGCGGGTTGGGGGCCGTGTCGTTCGGCGAACGTGTCGGATACGTGTCGGATGAACTGGCCGTTCAAGACCCTCGTGGGCTACGCCGGGGCCGCCGACCGGCCAGGTCTCGCGACGTTTCTTGGCCCGCATCGGGGGGGTACACGTGGGCTTCTACCCGTTGCGTGTTGTTGCCGTCGGCGGAGGTTTCGTGGGGTATCCCGCAGGACAGCCGCGACAAGGCCCGGCTACTGCGGTGCCTCAGAGAGAACTGGGGTGGCCGCACGGCCGGCGCTGCACCGAACGCGGGCACGCGGACCGCGTCGAGTCGTCCGTGCATGACCGGAGGCGTGGCGGGACCGGGCCAGACGCTTTCATCGGGAGCCGGTGCAGCCCTCGGGTCGCCTGGGGCAGCCCGGCAGCTTGGTCACCTGTCTTGTCGTCCGACCCCACCGTCCTCGGACGGCACTCTCAGCAGATTGCCCCGTCGATCGCAGCGGTGCCCTCTTCGACCATGTGAGGTCGTTTGGATGTCGACGACGTTGGACCAGCCCGTGAATGACCTGGAACGACATGCCCCCGACACAAGATCGCGACGGCGACCGTGTCCACCGCAGAGCCGCTTGATCTAGTCCCGTGGACCAATGCTCGGGGGCCGAGCATTGGTCCGGTGTTTGGATGGTCGGGTGAGTGAGGGTGTTGGCCCGTTCAGGCATGGACCGCTGAGCCCGTGGCGATTTGTGCTGCTGTTCGGGCTGGTCAGCCTCTTCACGGACATGGTCTACGAGGGCGCGAGAAGCATCATCGGGCCCTATCTGGCGACCCTGGGCGCCTCCGCGGTCGTCGTCGGGGCGGTCGCCGGCATCGGGGACTTCCTCGGGTACGGGCTGAGGGTCGTCTCGGGATTACCTGGTGCAGCGCAGCAGGCACTACTGGGGGTGGACGATTGCGGGGTACGCCCTGACGGTGCTGAGCGTGCCCCTGATCGGCTTCACCACCGCCATCGTGCCCGCGCTGCTGCTCTATGGCAGCGAGCGGGTGGGCAAGGCCGTTCGCTCACCGGCCAAGGACACCTTGCTCTCGCACGCGTCGACCCGCACCGGCCCCGGAAGCGCCTTCGGTGTCCACCAGGCCATGGATCAGTTCGGCGCCATGGCCGGACCGCTGCTGCTGGCCGGAGGTGCGGGCAACTACCAGCTGGCTTTCGGGGTGCTCGCCGTTCCGGGGGCTCTCACCATCGGACTGTTGTTCTGGTTGCGCTTTCGTGTCCCGGCTCCTCTGGACTACGAGCGTGAACCAACCTCGCCCCACGAGTCGGGGGTTGGACACGCAGGGACGAGCGGGACCGATGCCGGCGTATTCGGGCGCGGCCGGCTTCCGCGCCTGTTGTGGCAGTACATCGCGACGATCGGCCTGCTGTCGGTTGGCGTGGCCCCGTTCCCCTTGATGGCGCTGCATGCGCAGGGCAGCGGCATCCTGACCGCGGCGCAGGTGCCCCTGCTGTTCGCGGTGGCCATGGCGATCGACGGGCTCACTGGGCCGGTCGCCGGCCGGGCCTACGACCGCGTCGGCCCGCGCGTCCTGCTCCTCGTGCCAGTAGCAGCGGCCATCGCCGCCATCTCGTTCGCGGCGCGGCCGGCGCTGGTGTGGGTCGGCGTCGCGGTGTGGGGAGTGGTCAACGGCATCCTCGACTCGGTCGTGAAGGCGGTGATCACCCAGCTGGTCGACGCCGAGGAGCGTGCCGCGGCGTTCGGTTGGCTGGCCCTGGCCCGAGGGGCCGGGCTACTGGTGGCGGGGGTGGCGTTGGGTGTCGCGTACCAGCGCAGCTCGTGGGCCGCGGCCGCACTCATCATCGTGGTCAACGTGGTAGGCCTGCTGGTCCTCTCGCGGGTCCTGCGCACCTTCACCAACGCGCGACGCATCAGACTCTGAGCTCGAGCCTGGGGTCATGGCGAGGACCGGCACTCAGGCCGGGTGGGCGCCCTTCGCTGCTTGCGGGCCGGGCTCACTGGTCTGGGTGAACGGGGTGCGGTGTCGCCAGATCTGGGACAGAGCGGCCATGACCGCGACCCAGGCGAGCCCCAGCAGGTACGCGGCCACCACGTCCGACACGTAGTGCGCCGCAAGCGCCACGCGGGAGAACCCGATGGCCAGGACCATCAGGACCGCCAAAGTCCCAGCGACGCGCGCGAGGCTGAGGAGGCCGCGCTCGGGTCCTCGGTGAGCGCGACGTCGACCATGAGCTCATCGGCTAGCGCTTCCAGCGCCGCCCGGCCCACTAGCACCGGCCGCCCGCGGGACCCCCCAATGACGCGCGTTGACACAAGGACTCATCCGCGTCATCGCAACGACGGTTCGTGGTCCGGGGGCATCTGCACCGGCGGCAGCGGGCGGGGGGTGGGCAGGCGCACCTGACCGGGGGTAGATGTCGAGATCGGGGGAAGGTGCCCGGCGTCCACCACCAGGCCGGTGACCATCACCAGCATGATGAGGGCGACCACGGCCATCACCCCAAGTCCGAGATGGCGCACTGGTAACAGGCGGTGGGCGGTACCGGCTCGGTGGAGGCTGTCCGCTGTCAACTGTTGAGTGTCTGCGCCGCAGCGCCCCGCGAGTGCGGCTGCCTGCCAGTGGGTCATGTGGGTGTTGCTCATGGCGATTCTCCTGGGGGTGCCGTGTTCACTGGTGGTGCTTTCACTGTCGGCGTCCCTGTGCGAGTAACACATCGGTCACGGCCCCTCAAATGCCGGTCGTGGCACCCTTAGATGTGCACCTCGACGCCGTCACCTGGCCCCGGGGCGGCGGGGACCTCTTGGTCTTTCGTGCAGTCGGATCGCTGGCGGTTGCGATTGCATACACCTCGAGATGGTTGGCCCTCAGGGCGTGGTGCCAGGAAGTCTTGGATCAACTGGTTCCGATGAGGCCTGCAATGAACCGGCGGATGTCCTCGCTGCAATCAAGACTCGACTCGACGCCGCTCAGGCGCTTCGCGCTGATCGAAGTACGCTCAGCGACCTGAAGGCCGGCGTCGTGATCCTTACCCGATCATGCACAGGTGCAGTGGGTGCGTTCGTCACGGACTGAATGGGACTGCGGGCGGGCGCAGGAATCCTCAAGGTTACGCACCCAAAGTTCTCGCCACCACGCCCTAGCGGGGAGCGCATACGGGCTCGTGCGGCTGCGCTGAGACGCAGCCTCGAGGAAGGTGGAGGTGTCCTCCACGGTGCTCCCTCCGAGAGGGCAGGGCGGGACGTTCGCTTGCGGACTTCCCAACCGGTCGGCCGGGCAGCCCATCGTCAGATTGAGAAGTGCTCAGTGGACGAAGGGATGAATACTCGGATCAGTGGTGCCGCCGGCCTTCATGGTGAGGATTGAGGAGTCGATGACGGGTTCTGTCGCAGGCGCGTTACGTTCAAAGGCCACAACACGCGCGAGGTCCCAGGCGACCGATGAAGCGTTCTGTGATGAAGACACGCAGGCCTCACCGGGGAGCGCGGCGCCCATGGACATGAACACCGCTGCCCGATCGGCGAAGTTCAACTGCATGTAGGGGCGTATAGAGCGGCGGCGGCGCAACTTGCGGTGTTGTCCAGTTCGCTGCGCTCCGCGATGACGTTTGAGGGGTCAACCGTCGAGGTGAGCGGGTACTTCGTTGTGAGCGACGGAGGCTGCGCAGTGATTGTGACGGCTGCGGCTACGCCGGTTGCTGGCACGCCGCCGGTACATGTCACCACGTTGGCGCTTCGGCCACACAAGAAGCCACTGCGGGCGCCGAAGGTGAAGGTCGACAGCGCCGATGGTATGACGGTTCGAATCACCACGGTATTGGCACTCGAGGGTACGAAGTCCGTGACGTAGCGCTTGGTCTCGACATCGAACGCCTGCACGCGACGATCCGCCTCAGCGGAGGCCGTCCACTGGAGGAGGGATACGCCTCCATCGGGAAATGGCACGGTGGCGCTGAGTCCGGCGGTCAGATGACGTCGCTCGCCTCCGCCGCCGAGTTGGCGACAGCAATCACGATGATTGCTGCCCCTGCGCCCGCACTCGCCGCCACGGACCTCAACCTTCGCGAGCACGTTCGCGGGCCGTGTTGGGCCCTGATCTGTCAGGCGGCGGCGGGGGTCTGGCGCTGTTGAACCATGTTGGTCTCCTGCTTGGTGGATGTGCTGCGGGTGACGTGGGTGGTGCTCATGGCGGTTCTCTTGGGGGGTGCGGTGCCGTTGTGGTGCTTTCACCCTCGGACCGGCCGTGCCACCTCCACATCGGGCACGCACATCAGATCCGGGTCGCAAGTCCCTCAGATGTGATGTGCGTGCGCGCTGCTGATCCGTCCGAGGCCAGGGTCGGCAGGGGTTTCGTGACATCCGGCCTGCCGGAGCGGACACTGAGGCGCATGGTCGCCGTGGCACAGTCGACGGCCGCTGTGTTCGGTCGGGATGCGGAGCGGGAACACCTCGCGACGTTGTTCGCGCGTGCGGCGGCGGGAGAGCCGTCGTTGTGCGTGGTGCACGGTGAGGCCGGGATCGGCAAGACGGCTCTGGTGCGCGAGGCTTGCCGGGCCTGGGCCGGCGCGGTGATGTGGGGCACGTGTGTGCACTTCGGTGCTGCGACGGTGCCGTTCGCGGCTGTGGCCTCGGCCGTGGACGGGTGGCTGGTGGATGCCGACGAGGACGTCCGCAACCGGGTGCTGGACGGGCTGGGAGACCTGACAGCGCTGCTGCCCAGCGCGCACGCCGTGCTCGAGCCTTCGGCGGGGCTGTTGCTGCAGCAGCTGGACCGGGCGATCCGGCGGATCGCCGAGCACGCCCCGGTGGTGCTGGTGATCGACGACCTGCAGTGGGCCGACCCGTCGTCGTTGGACCTGCTGGCGTTCCTGGTCAGCGGCTTTCGCACCCAGGCGCTGTCGTTGGTGGTGACGGTGCGTGAGGAGGACCGCGTCGACGGGCACGTGCTGAACAGCTGGCTGGCGGACCTGCGCCGCCTGCCCGGGGTCAGCGAGCAGCACCTGGCGCGCCTGGACCTGGTCGCGACCGCTGAGCAGGTCGCTGCGCTGACCGGGCAGGCGGCGCTCCCGGCCGGGTTCACCGCCTCGGCGTTCGACCGGTCGGGCGGCAACCCGTACCTCACCGAGCTCCTGGTCCAGGCCGGAACCTTCAGCGCACCCGCCAGCACGGCATCGGTGCCGGTGGCGCTGCGTGAGGCGCTGCTGGCGCGGTGGAACGCGATGAACGTGTCCGCCCGGGAGGTCTCCCGGCTGCTGGCACTCGCCGGGCGGCCGGTCCAGCGCAGCGTCCTGGCGTCGGTGGCCGAGCGCCTGGGCGCCGAGTGGGACACCGGGGCCGCGTTGAGCGCGTCACTGACCGAGGCGGTCGCCGCCGGAGTCGTGCAGCCGGTGCGGAGCGGGCTGTGGTTCCGGCACCCGCTGCTCGCGGAGGTGTTGGCCGGGGACCTGCTCGGTCACGACGGGGTGGCGGTGCACGCCGCCTACGCCGAGGTGCTCGCCGAGCAGGGGGACGCCCACACCGGTGACGTCGCCGTGCACCACGAGCTGGCCGGGAACCTGCCCGCCGCGTACGAGTGGTCCCTGGCCGCGGCCCGGTCCGCCGCGGCCGTCCAGGGCGCCACCGAACACCTCGACCACCTCCAACGCGCCTGCCGCCTCTGGCCACAGGTCATGGGGGGCACGGCAAGCACGGAGGAACGCGTCCAGCTGCTGCTGCGAACCACCCGGGCGGCTCACGGGGTGGCACGTGCCGACGAAGCACTCGTACTCGTCGAGGAGGCCCTGGCCCTGACGGACTCGGTAGCCTCGCCCCCGTTGGTATGCCGCCTGTTGATGTTGAAGCACTGGATCCTCAATGAGGTAGAGGACCTGCCCATGGGTGCCGTCACGGAACCGCTGGAGCAGGCGGTGCTTCTCGCCGCGTCGCTCCCCGGCACTGCGGAGTGTGCGATCGTTGACTCTGCTCTGGCCTGGACCCAGTTCTGGGCGGGGAACGACCGATGCCGCGACCTGGCAGCCGCAGCCCTGCTCACTGCCCGAACAACCGGCTCGCCCGACGCGTTGGTCGCTGCTCTGGCCGCTGCAGCGCTGGTGTTTCCGGAATCGGATGATGTCATGGACTGGTTGCAGGAGGCATACGAGCTGGCAGCGTCGAGCGGAGACGCTTTGGGAATGCTGGGTGCCGCCCTGGGGATGGCGAACGTGCACCAATCACGTGGGGATTACGCCTCCGCTATGGGCATCGCCACCACCGCTGGTCGGGAACTGATCCAGAATGGCGCCCCTTGGGCCGGCCGGTTCCTTCTCGCGGGTGCCGGTCGGTTCGCGCTCACCCTGGGCCGCTGGGACCAGGGTGAGGAACAGCTGCGGCCGGCACTGGCCAGCGCCGACGGCGGCCACCGGGAGGCCGTTCCCTGCACGGCGATGTCGGTGCTGTGTACCCGTCGCGGCGACCTGGAGGAGGCCGAGCAGCATCTGGCCCGAGCGGCGGAGGCATCGTCCACGGACTACCGGGGAACCGGCAGCTACCCCTTCGGCCGGGTGGAGCTGCTTCTGGCGCGAGGCCGACCTGGGCTGGCACTACAGACCATCGGAGGCCAGATCTCGGCTGCCGCACGCCTCGACCCACGCGACGCCGACGAGTTCCTGGTCCTCGCTGCCCGCGCTGCGGCCGACCTCTCCCGTCAGGGGCGTGACCACCGCGTGGAGGACGGGACCCAGCAGGCCGAGGACCTGCTGCAGCAGGTGCTCTCGGTCTGGTCCGTCGGCGCCACCGAGAGCTTCATCGCGTGCGGCCCCGACGACCACATCCAGATCGCCCGCAAGGCGTTGTACGAGGCAGAGCTGGGCCGGCTACGGGACCTCCCGGAGCAGTCACAACGCTGGTCGACCGCCGGGGCCCGTTGCCACGAGGCCGGCCTGGTTTGGGAGGAGGCCTTGGCGGCGTGCCGCCAGGGCCAGGCCGCCCTCGACGAGGGACGTCCCAGACCCGATGCAGCCACACCACTGCGCGAGGCGTACCGCATCGCCGTGCACCTGGGCGCGCAACCCGTGGCCCACGAGGTCAAGGTCACCGCTGCGGCGGCCCACATCAGCCTCGACCCGGTCCCCTCCTCGCAACCGGAGGCCACGCGGCCAGGCCCCGACCTCACCCTGCTGACATCACGGGAACGTGAAGTGCTGACGCACGTGATCGCCGGCCGCACCAACAGCGAGATCGCAACGGCGCTGTTCATCAGCGACAAGACCGTCAGCGTCCACATCTCCAACATCCTGCGCAAGACCGGCACCACCACGCGCGTCCAGGCCGCAGCATGGGCATCCCGACAAAGCGAGGCCACGCACCGCACCTGAAGCCCAGTTAGCGCGCACGCCCATGCAGACGCCATCCAGTCTGGCCAAAGGCAACGCCGGCGGCAGCAGGACGCTGAACGCTCCGACCTCCGCGCCGAAGGCGACGACCGACATTCGGGTGTCGCTCCGGTGACGTGACGCCGAGGTGGAGGCGTGGCCTTCGGGGCGCCGTCGAAGACAAGACCCGAGCCCTGAGCGACTCAGGAGGTGTCCACATAGGCGCTCGTGGAGCAGCCCAAGGACCGCACCGGTCCGCCGCCCAGTGCCTAACCGGGGCAGGCAGGCGGGCGGGCGGTCGGGGACTCCTTCGGCACGCCGGATCTCGCGGCCGTTGAGACGCCGGTGCGTTGCGCTGTGGGTGATGTGGCGGCCGGACTCGGTTAGGCAGACACGGAGCAGCGGCTCAGTTCTCGAACTTCAGGAGCAGGATGATCTCGCCGTCGGGGTCGACGTCACCGGTCGGGACGAATCCGAGTCGTGCGTAGAAGCCGGCAGGGTCACCGTCGCCGGGCACATAGCTGGTGAGGAGCTCGGTCGCCCCATGTGCGCGGACCAGCTCCACGATCTGGCGCAGGACCTCTTGTCCGTAGCCGAGGCGTTGGTGGCGGAAGTCGATGAGGAGCTTCCACAGGAACCATGGCCCGTTGATGTGGGGCGGCTGCGGCCGCACGTCCCAACTCAACATGACGAACCCAACGGGCTCCTCATCGGCGTAGACGGCCCGGTACCAGGGGTTTGCGTGCTGGTACACGGTGGCTTCGGCGATCGAGTTTCCGATGCTGCTGACGAACTTCTCCTGCTCGGGGGTGGTGCGCACTCTCAGGACCGGTTGGATGTTGGCCTCGGTGATCTTGCGGAGGGAAACCGTCACGGCCATCACGCTAGCCCTGGCCTGTGGCGTTGCTCTGGGATGCATGCCCATGGGAGCCCGTCGCCGCGAGGAGTCGTCTCGCGGCGCTGAGACGCACCCAGCGCCGGTCGCCCACCAACAGGCGAAGCCGGAGAGGTGCCGGGGTCGGGCGATTCATGCCTACCCGAGGTGAGCGTGACCACCAATCCACTCGGGTCGATGGCTCAGAAAAGCGTGTAGCCGCCGTCCATCACGAGCACGCTTCCGGTCACGAACGACGATGCGTCACCAGCCAGGAACACCACAGCCGGTCCGAACTCCTCTACCTCTGCATAGCGACGCATCGGTGCGTCCTCGATCCACCACCGCCGCAGATCAGGGTCGTCCACCGGAGACATCTCGGTCTTCACGTAGCCGGGGGCGATCGCGTTGACCCGGACGCCAGTACGGTGCCCACTCGGCGGCAAGGCTTCAGTCAGGTGGTGGACCGCCGCCTTCGACGCGTTGTAGGCGGGTTGATTGTTGGGTCGATTGACGATCAGTCCAGACATCGAGCCGATGTTGATGATCGACCCCCGCCCACGCGGCCACCATGCCCCGGCCGAAGATCTGAGAGCAGTTCCATACCCCGTCGAGGTTCACTGACAAGACGTGGCTCCACTCCTCGAAAGAGACGTCCAGAGCGTCCTTCTTCAAGGCGATGCCCGCGTTGTTGACCAGGACGTCGACCGGCCCGAGAGTCTCCTCGATCTGGTGGCGGCAGCGATCCAGCTGGGTTCGGTTGGTGACATCAGCCTCCACGCCGATCGCGAGGGTTCCGGCAGCAGAGATCTCCGCCGCAGCCTCGTCACAGTCACCTTGGTCGCGGGAGATGACCGCGACGCGGGCGCCTGCTCCCGCCAGCGCGCGCGCAAACTCCTTGCCGAGCCCACGCGTTCCACCCGTGACCAGCGCGACCCGGCCGCCCAGAGTCTCGTCAGGCACCCTGAGCGCCTTCCGCTTTGGGACCTTGTCGGCCTCTGCCGTCTCGTTCCGACCAACGCCAAGGTGACCGTTCTTCCTGGCCGAGGGCAGGGTCACGTGGTGGTCGAGGCGGAGGGTGAGCAAGTGGCTGCACCGTCGCGTCAGCATGTCGCTGATCCTATAGACGTTCGGCGTGGCGCTGGTACTGCTGACGTGCCCGCGCTCTCGTTCGTCAGCGAAGCTGCCAGGTCCGTCCAGGACAGTTCGACGCTGAGTCAGACACCGCACCGGTCGAGTCAGCCATCGGCGTTGCCGCGCGCGAGACCCGGAGTCGGCGAAGGCCGAAGCAAGCGAAGGCGGCGAATAGGCGCACGCTGCTTACAGACGCGGCCGTTGCCTTGCCAGCGGGGTGCATGGCTCAGGACAGCTCACCGTCCTAGGTTGGGCACATGGCCGTGAGTGGTAGCCGCCGGGCTCGGGCTGCGAGGCGGCGCCAACGCCGCATGGCGCAGCTCGTTCACGACCTCACCGACGAACAGTGGACTGCCCTGCAGCATGCCTGGGGAGGGTGCGCGTACTGCGGCGCCACGGGCCGGCCGCTTCAGCGCGACTGTGTTCTGCCCATCTCGCGCGGCGGTCGTTACACGCTTGGGAACGTGGTGCCTGCTTGTCGCCCGTGCAACACCAGCAAGTGCAACGACGAAGTCACAACCTGGCTGCGGCGCAAACGCCTCGACGAGCGCGCGTTCCTACTTGGCCACGCCGAGATAGGTGCCGATCTCGCGGTTCTCGCTGGACGCCCGGACGCGGCGCAGTGACGTATGCCGCTTTGGTTCCTCATGTCGACGCCCGGCGACCAGGTTGCGGGCTGAGCAAAAGTGCTCTGAGGGCGTCACCGAGCCACTGCTCGTAGCGATCGGCCGTCCAGCCCTGCTGACCGACCAGTTGTTGGTAGAGGTGGCTGCCTGTCATCGACCAGAGCACGTCGAGCGCCTCCTGCTCGGACAGCCCTCGTCTGAGGCGGCCGCTCTCGGTCAGCAGCGTGGCCAAGCAAGCTGCGGATGTTCATGCCTCGTGTCATTGTCGAGAACTCCGATGACTTCGCGGCCAGGACTGGTCCTGATGGCCCTCTGCTCGCCTCAGGCGACGTAGGTTCCGCCGTTGATGCTATGGGTGGTGCCCGTGATGTAGGCGGAGTCCTCACAGGAGAGCCAGACGAAAAGGGCGGCGATCTCCTCGGGCCGCGCCTGGCGCTTCAGCGGCACGGCTGCGGCGAGGGCGCGCTCGGTCTCCTCGTCGCTGCCCACGCGGATGTCGGTGTCGACGATGCCGGGGGCCACGGCGTTGACGGTGATGCCGTGCTCGGCGAGCTCACGCGCCATTCCGCGTGTGAGGCCGAGCACTCCCGCCTTGGCCGCGGCATACGACGTCTTGGAGAACACGCCCCCTCCGTGCTGGGCGGTCACCGATGACATGTTGACGACTCGTCCGTACCCGCCCGCGATCATCTCGGGCACGAACGCCTGGCTGAGGAGGAACGGCCCGGTCAGGTTGACTGCGATGACTCGTTCCCACTCCTGAAGGGTGACGTCGAGGAAGGGTGCGGGGCTGGGGATTCCCGCAATGTTGCACAGCGCCCCGACCGGAGGAAGATCGGACGCGGCGACCGCGGCGGCGACCTTCCCACGGCTTCGGGGTCCGTGACGTCCAGGACGAAGGTCGTGACCTGGGTCCCCTCGACGTGGTGCCGGACGGCCGCTGCGGCCTGCTCGAGGCCCGCCGCGTTGACGTCGATCATCGCGACGGCCCAGCCCTCCTCGGCGAAGCGCTGAGCGGTGTGGAAGCCGATGCCGGTGAGGGATCCCGCTCCGGTGACGACGGCAGTCCTGGTACCAATTCCGGTGTTGAAGCTCATCAAGGGGTCCTTGCTGTATGTGGGGGGAGGGGGCGCCGATTGCTCAGTGCAAGGAGTCGAGGACTCGCGCCACGACGGCGTCCGTGGACAGTCCGTACTTCTCGTGCAGCGTGGGAGGGCGCCGGCGTCGAGGAACTGGTCGGGCAGGCCGATCGGGGTGACGCGCCGGCCGATGCCGCGCCTGACGAGCGCACCTGCCACGGCTTCGAACAGGCCGCCGACGACGGTGTGGTTCTCCGCGGTGAACGCGACTCGGTCGGTGTCGAGCTGGGTGACGACCGTGTCCTCGTCGAATGGCTTGAGCGTCGCGCAGTGGACCACGGAGACTTCAACGCCGTGCTCGTCGGAGAGCTGTTCTGCGGCGAGCAGGGCCCGCATGGTCATCAGGCCGGAGGACACGATCACGACGTCGTCGCCGGGGCGGACGACTTGGCCTTGCCCACCTCGAAGGTGTAGTCGTAGCGGTCCAGGATCCGCGGGACCTGGCCGCGCAGGAGCCGCGTGTACGTCGGCCCGTGCAGGGCTGCGGCGGCGGGGACGATGGCCTCGACATCTACGGCGTCCGCGGTCGAAGATCGTCAGGTCGGGCATTCCACGCAGGATGGCGACGTCCTCGGTGGCTTGGTGCGAAGGGCCGTAGCCGGTGGTGAGCCCGGGAAGGGCAGCGACGATGTTGACGTTGAGGTCCGGCTCAGCCGCATCCAGGCAGAGGAAGTCGTAGGCGCGGCGGGTTGCGAACACCGAGTAGGTGGTGGCGAAGGGGACCAGGCCGACTGCGGCCATTCCGGCTGCGGCGCCGACCATGAGCTGTTCGGCCATGCCCATCTCGAAGTACCTGTCCGGGTGGGCGGCCGCGAAGATGTGCATGTCGGTGTACTTGGACAGGTCCGCGGTGAGTCCGACGACCCGCTCGTCCGCAGCGGCCAACTGCGCCAGGGCGTGCCCGAACGGGGCGGGGGTTGTGGGCACTCCGGGGTCCGCGATCGAGGCGATCATGGCGGCGGAGCGCTTGACTGGGCTGGTGGTGGTCATCGGGCGTCCTTCTGGTGGCCGGCGGTGAGCTGCTGCTTTGCGAGGGGCCACTCTTCGGCCGGCTACTCGGCAGGAAGTGGAGCTTGTCCTTGGCTTCCAGGACAGGCACACCGTTGGCCAGGCGCGTGTCGCAGAGGACGACTTGCGGGGCGGCCGTGCGTGCCAGCGGTACTCGTGGCCCGGTCCAGCGCGGTCAGCACTGCGTCGAGGTCGTTGCCGTCGATGCGCTGGACATCCCAGCCGAATGACGACCACCGTTCCTGCTGGGACTCCAGCCGCAGGATGTCGTCGGTGCGGCCGTCGGCCTGGAGACCGTTGAGGTCGACCAGGGCGACAAGGTTGCCGAGCTGCCAGTGCGCGGCGGACATCGCCGCCTCCCAGGTGGAGCCCTCGTTGAGCTCGCCGTCGGACAGGAGGTTGTAGACCAGCTGGTCTCCGCGCCCCTGATAGCGCAGGCCGAGGGCCATTCCCACGGCTTGGCCGAGTCCGTGCCCCAGCGACCCGCCGGAGATCTCCATCCCTGGCGTGTAGGTCTTCATGCCCGACATCGGCAGGCGTGAGCCGTCGGCTGCGTAGCTCAGCAGCTCTGCGCGCGGGATGATTCCGGCCGCGGCGAACGCCGCGTACGAGGCCAGGGCGTAGTGCCCGATCGAGAGCAGGAACCGGTCCCGGCCTTCCCACAGGGGGTTCTCGGGTCGGTGGCGCAGCTTGTCGCAGTAGACGGCAGCGAGAACGTCAGCGATGCCGAGGGCCTGTCCGACGTAGCCCTCACCTTGGGCTTCGCCCTGTTCCAGGACGCCCATGCGGATCTCGTAGGCGGCCTGGGCGACGCGATCGAGTCGTTCGCGGGGCTGCGCCTGCGTCGGCTGGGTGACGGTGCTCATCAGTTCACCGCCTTGGCGGTGCGCGGCCGCAGAGCCGTACCGGGAAGGGGCCGACCGTGGGGGGTGGCATCGGCGACCGCTCGGGCCGCCGACCTCTCCAGGGGCCCCCAGGTCTCACGCGTGACCAGGGTGGCGACCAGCCCGATGAGGGAGTAGCCGAGGAAGAGCAGGGCCGGCCCGAGCCACCCGAACCGGATGTACAGCAAGGTGGTCAGGAAGGGGGTGAGCCCGGAGACCATGGCGGAGATCTGGTACGCCAGCGACGCACCCGAGGATCGGGTGTTTGCCTGGAACAGCTCAGGGAACCAGGCGCCCTGTGCACCTGCGAGCGCGTTCTGGCTGATGCAGTAGCTGATCACGATGGTGACCACGACGGCGAAGAAGAGCCCGGTGTTGACGATGAGGAACATCGGGATGGCCACGCGCAGTTGAAGACAGTCACCCACAGGTACAGGGGACGTCGGCCGATGCGGTCGGTCAGAGCAGCCCAGCCGACGGTGGCACCGATCCCGATGGCCGAGGCGACGCACAGGGCGAGGATCGTCTCGGCGGACGTGGCCTTCTCGGTGCTGTGCAGGTAGCTGATCATGTACGTGATGGAGATGGCGTAGCCGGCGGTCTCGGCCACGCGCAGACCGATGCCGCGCGCGATGTTGCGCCAGTCGTCCTTGATGACCTGCTTGATCGGGTTCGCCACGATCGCACCGGAGTCTCGGACCTCCTCGAAGACCGGTGACTCGGGCACCTTGGAACGGATGATCAGGCCCACGATGACGAGAACGGCGCTGAGGAGGAACGGCACGCGCCACTTCCAGTCTCCTGGGAGCTGCACGGAAGCGAGAAAGGCAAGGTTGGCCAGGAGCAGGCCGACCGGGAACCCGGCCTGCACTACACCGGTGAACTTCCCCTTCTTCAGCCACGGGGAGTGCTCGTACGTCATCAAGATCGCACCGCCCCACTCGGCGCCGTACGCCAGGCCCTGGATGATCCGGATGATGACCAGCAGAGCCGGGGCCAGCACGCCCACCTGCGCGTAGGTGGGCAGGCAACCAATGAGCACGGTTGCCAGGCCCATGACGATCAGCGAAGCGACGAGCACGGGTTTGCGCCCGATCCGGTCGCCGAGGTGGCCCCCGATGACGCCCCCGAGGGGGCGTGCGATGAAACCGACGCCGAGCGTCGCGAATGCCGCCAAGGTCCCCATCAGTGCGGTCCTCGTTGGGGAAGAACACCGTGCCGAAGTAGAGAGCCGCCGCGGTTCCGAAGCCGATGAAGTCATAGGCCTCGATGACGGCCCCTGCCGTCGACCCGAACGCGACCCTTGTCTGATCTCCGGTTCCGTGTACCGGCCCTCGTAGGGCGAGGTCAGCGGTAGGGGGTGAGGTGGTCATGGCGTGTGCTCTTCCCGTCGATCGCCGCACTTCTGTGTGCGGCGTTGGTCAAGTGTTAACTGTTAACAGTTGACAGTCAAGAGTTCGCGGTAAAGTTCTTCCATCGGCTGCCTTCCGGCATCCGCCGGCCCGCATCAGATGGAGGACCCGTAGTGACCATGGCGATCGTCAATCGCACCCTGCGTGAGCAGGTGCTCGAGCAGCTCCGCTCCGCGATCCTCGACGGCACGTTCGGCCCGGGCGCGAGGATGGCGGAGGTCGACTGGCCGCCCAGCTGGGCGTCAGCCGAGGCACGGTTCGGGAGGCCCTGCGAACGCTGCACAACAGTGGCCTTCTCGAGGGAGAGGAGCGCAACAGCCTCCACGTCCGACGACTCACCGACCGGCAGGTCGTCGAGCTCTACGAGGTCCGCGCCGCGCTCGAGGGACAAGCCGTGGCATCGATCATTGCTACCGCCGATTCGACGGAGCTCATCGACCAGCTCGAGCAGCTGCTGCCTGAGGCGCCGGGAGGGATGACCCAGGCCGAGCGATTCGAGCTCGACCTCGGCTTCCACGAGGCACTGTGCAGACTCTCCGGTAACGACACGCTGCTGAGCATCTGGTCCAGCATCAAGGACCTGATGCGGATCTCGGTCCTGGCCGCACCAAACGAGGCATCGAGCTCCCTGATGGCCAAGAGCCACCACCAGCCGATCATCGACGCCATGCGCAGCGGTGACGCCGAACGAGCGCGAACGGTGCTCTCAGCACACATGGCGACCGCCGCCACAAAACTACGACCGCACAATGGCGGCTCCCTGACACCGTCGTGACATACCCCCGGCCGCTGCGGTGTGAAGCGAAGCCAAGACGGGATCGGAGAAGTTGGCGTCACGGCGGCCACCTACCGCGACATTTCTGCAGTGTGGCACTGCCTCACAGTGGGCGAAGTGGGGCGCCCACAGTGAGCGATGTGACGCATGCACGGACACTGACGGTCGACCATCGACTCCCACGCATCCGGTAGCCGGTACTCGGCCGCGGGCCGCGACTGGGAACACACGAAGGAGGGGCGCGGCTCTAGCCTCGAGAGAGTTCGCCGCGGGCCTCTATCGATGCCGTGGCTCCATGAAGGAGCCAGACAGATTGGGTCAGCGAGGTCGACCCAGCGCCAGGATGAGCGGCGTCGCCGGTCGGCTGAGCCCGCTCTGGCAAGCATCAGTTCCAGGCGGTGGGCACGCGCACCATCATTCGGTCGACGTCATCCGGGTCCACCCGGATGACGCGGGCGCCCCTGCGGTAGGCGGCGAGGTGGCCGCTGGCGATCCTCCTGCGCAGGGTGCGGATGCTCAGCCCGGTGCGCTGTGCAGCTGAGGACAGGGACTCGAACTCCCGGTGGACTTTCGTGGTCATGACTTCCTCCTGTCTCCAAAGGCCGACTGACGCGCCCTTGTGGCCACGTGTGGGACAAGCAGTTCGCCAATTTCGGGAACGCTGTCTCATTCGACGAGGCGGTAGCCGATCCCGGGCTCGGTGATGATGTGGCGAGGCCGTGAAGGGTCCCTCTCGAGCTTGCGGCGCAGCTGGTTGCCGTAGACGCGAAGGTAGTTCGACTCGCGGCCGTAGCCCGGCCCCCACACCGACTGGAGCAGGTCGGCCTGAGCGACCACCTTCCCTCGGTGTCGGGCCAGCTCCCCGATGAGCCGCCACTCGGTCGGCGTCAGGTGTACCGGCTCGCCCTTGCGGGTGGCCGTGAGCGTGGTGAAGTCGAGGCTGAACGTCTCGGTGATGACGGGCGCGACACCGCCCAATGCCTCACCGTCGCCGCCACCGCGGCGCAGGGCGGAGCGAACCCGCGCCATCAGCTCGTCCATCCCGAACGGCTTGGTGACGTAGTCGTCCGCGCCCTGATCGAGTGCCTCGACCTTGTCGTCGGACTGCTGGCGTGCTGACAGGACGACCACGGGTACTCGCAGGGTGCGCCTGAGCCGGCGGAGCACCTCGACGCCGTCGAGGTCGGGCAGGCCGAGGTCGAGGATGACCAGGTCGGGTGGGTCGTCCTCGAGAGTGGACAGGGCGTCGCGACCGGAGGCGACCTCCTCGACCTCGTAACCACGGGCCTGCAGGTTGATCCGCAGGGTGCGGCGGATGGTCTCGTCGTCGTCGACGACCAGGATGCGGTCAGCCATGGGTGACCTCCTCGGCTGTGGGTTGGGCGGTCGGGGGCGGGCGGCCAGACGGCTCGTCCTGCTGGGCGACTGTGTCGGCGTTCGGAAGCTCGATGACCATCGTGAGCCCCCCGCCCGGGGTCTCCTCGGCCGCCACTTCGCCGCCCATGGCCTCGGCGAGCCCGCGGGCGACGGCAAGCCCGAGGCCGACCCCGTCACCGGAGGGCGCGTCTCCGTGTCGCTGGAACGGCAGGAAGATCCGCTCGGCGGTCCTCCTCGGGCACCCCGGGGCCGGTGTCGCAGACGCGCACCTGGGTGCGCCCGGCGAGCGCACTGGTCGACACTCGGACATGGCTTGGCGGTGGCTGGTGGCGCAGCGCGTTCTCCAGGACATTGCCGAGCACCCGGTCGAGCAGCCCTGGGTCTGCCTCGACGAGGCGCGCAGCCTCGTCGATGTGCCAGTCGACGCGGTCGGGTTCGGTCACTGCGGCGACCGCCGCGGGCACCACCTCGCCGAGGTCGACCGGCCGCGGTGCAGCGACGAGGGCGCCGGCCTGGAGCCGGCTCATGTCGAGGAGGTTGCCGATGAGGGCGTCGAGCCGGTCGGCGGAGTCCTCGATGGCGGCCTCGAGCTCGGCCTGGTCCTCTGGGCTGAAGGTCACCTCGGTCGAGCGCAGGCTGCCGATCGCCGCTTTGATGCCGGCCAGCGGGGTGCGCAGGTCGTGGGAGACGGCGGAGAGCAGGGCGGTGCGGGCCGAGCTGTCGCGTGCGAGGGCCTTGGCCTCGCCGGCGGCCTGCTGCAGGGCGCGGCGCTGGAGGATGGCGCCGGCGTGGGCCGCGAACGCAGCGAGCAACCGCTGGCGGTCGGCCGGCACCTGCACACCGACGAGGACGAGGTCGTGCTCGTCATCAGCGGTCGACCGCGTCTTGTCACCTTCGTCCGATGCCGCACCAGCGGTGCCGGAGTCAACCTCGGCGACGACTTCGGCTGGGGTATCAGTGGTGGCCCGCCGCACGACCACTGCGCGCTGGGCACCGAACATGTTGACCGCGTGCTCGAGCAGTACCGTCATCTGGTCGGTGGAGCCGAGCAGGGTGTGGGTGAGCTCGGCAAGGGCTGCTGACTCGCGCTGCGCTGCGATCGCCCGGTCAGCGCGGCGGGCGCTGGTGTGCACGACGAATGCCACGACGAGGGCGACGACGACGAAGACGAAGAGCGCAACTGCGTTCTCCGGCTCGGAGATCGTCAGGGTGCCGACGGGTTGGGTGAAGAACCAGTTCAGCAGGAGCGAAGACGCCACAGCGCCGATGATGGCCGGCCCGATGCCGCCGAGCAGCGCGACGAGCACCGTGATGAGGAGGTACAGCGGCACCGTCAGGGGCAGGCCGGGGTCCTGTGGCAGGAACACCAGGAGGCCGGTCAGGACGAGCGGGCCCACCACCGCCGCCGTGTATCCCAATCGAACTCGTCTGCGCGGCAAGGCCGCCCGTGGCACACGCCACCCGCGGCCGTGGGCGAAGGAGTGGGTGACCACATGGATGTCGATGTCGCCGGAGTGGGTGATGACCTCCTCGGTGGTGCTCGGCACAACGAGGGTGCGCCAGCGCTTGCGACGGGTGCTGCCGATGACGACCTGTGAGGCGTTGACGCCTCGGGCGACGTCGAGGATGGCCTCGGCAGGGTCGTCACCGGTCACCGTGTGCCAGGAGCCGCCGAGCTCGTCGGTGAGCCGCCGCAAAGTGGCCAGGGTGGGCAGTGGCGGGCCGCTCAGCCCGTCTGCCCGGGCCACATGCACAGCGAGCAGCTCACCGCCGGCGCCGCGTGAGGCGATCCGGGCGCCGCGGCGCAGGAGGGTCTCACCCTCCGGGCCTCCGGACAGGGCGACGACGACCCGCTCGCGTGTCGGCCAAGAGGAGTCGATGCCGTTGTCAGCGCGATACTTCTCGAGGCCCTCGTCGACGCGGTCAGCGAGCCAGAGCAGGGCCAGCTCGCGCAGCGCGGACAGGTTGCCGACGCGGAAGTAGTTCGAAAGGGCGGCGTCGACCTTCTCGGCCTTGTAGATGTTCCCGTGCGCCATCCTGCGGCGCAGTGCCTCGGGGGTCATGTCGACGAGCTCGATCTGGTCGGCCCGTCGCACCACCTCGTCGGGCACGGTCTCCCGTTGCACCACACCGGTGATCGACTCGACGACGTCGTTGAGGGACTCCAGGTGCTGGATGTTGACCGTCGAGATCACGTCGACCCCGGCATCCAGCAGCTCGTCGATGTCCTGCCAGCGCTTCTCGTTGCGCGAACCCGGGGCGTTGGTGTGGGCGAGTTCGTCGACGAGCGCGACGGCCGGCCGTCGGGCGAGCAGCCCGTCGAGGTCCATCTCGTCGAGGGTCGTTCCGCGGTAGGCCATCTGCGCGCGGGGGAGGACCTCGAGGCCTTCGATCATCTCGGCGGTGTGCTCGCGCCCGTGGGTTTCTACCAGTCCAGCAACGACGTCGGTGCCGCGGGCCAGGCGCCGGCGTCCCTCGTCGAGCATGGCAACGGTCTTGCCGACCCCGGGGGCCGCCCCGAGGTAGATGCGATGCCGACCGCGCGCCATGGGCCCATCCTCACTGACTGGCCGCGGGGGCCCTCGCGGCCAGCGCGGTGTTGAGCTCGGTGACGTTGACCCGGTCCTGGCCGATGAAGCCCAGGGTGGCCTGCTGGGTGTGGTCGGCGATGATTTCCTGCACCTGCGCGACGGTCATCCCCCGGGCCTTGGCGACCCGGGGAGCTTGGTAGGCGGCGTACGCGGGTGAGATGTGCGGGTCGAGGCCGCTGCCGGATGCCGTGAGCGCGTCGGGCGGGATCGTCGCCGGTGCGTCCGGGTTGGTCGCGCGGAGAGCGGCTTCCCGCTCCTGCACGGTGGTAGCGAGGTCCTGCGAGCTGGGGCCGAGGTTGGACCCGCCGCTGGTGTCGCCGGCCTGGTCGGAGACCGACGGCCGGGCCTGGAACCACTGCGGTCCTTCGGCGGCTTGCCCGAGCAGGCTGGAGCCGACGACCTTGCCGTCGACCTCGATGAGGGAGCCCTTGGCCGGCCCGGGGACGACCAGCCCGACGGCGAGGATGGCGGCCGGGTAGAGCACCCCGAGCAGCACGGTGAGGACGAGCAGCGCCTTGAGGGCTGCGAGGAGCTGGCGAGTGATGGCCATGGTGATCACCGAAGTCCGGGGAAGAGGGAGATGACGAGGTCGATGAGCTTGATGCCGATGAACGGGGCGATGATGCCGCCGAGCCCGTAGACGAGCAGGTTGCGGCGCAGCATCTGGTGGGCTGAGACCGGGCGGTACTTCACCCCGCGCAGGGACAGGGGGATGAGCGCGACGATGATCAGCGCGTTGAAGATGACGGCCGAGAGGATGGCCGAGTCGGGGCTGGACAGGTTCATGACGTTGAGCCGGTCCAGGCCTGGGAAGATGGCGACGAACATCGCCGGGATGATGGCGAAGTACTTGGCCACGTCGTTGGCGATGGAGAAGGTCGTCAGTGCGCCGCGGGTGATGAGCAGCTGCTTGCCGATGGCCACGACGTCGATGAGCTTGGTCGGGTCGCTGTCGAGGTCGACCATGTTGCCGGCCTCCTTGGCGGCCGAGGTGCCGGTGTTCATCGCGACGCCGACGTCGGCCTGCGCGAGGGCGGGCGCGTCGTTGGTGCCGTCGCCGGTCATGGCGACGAGCTTGCCGCCCTCCTGCTCGGCCTTGATCAGGGCCATCTTGTCCTCGGGAGTGGCCTCGGCGAGGAAGTCGTCGACACCGGCCTCCTCGGCGATCGCCTTGGCCGTCAGGGGGTTGTCGCCGGTGATCATCACGGTGCGGATGCCCATGGCCCGCAGCTGGTCGAACCGTTCGCGCATGCCGGGCTTGACGATGTCCTTGAGGTGGACCACGCCCAGGGTGCGGGCCGGACGGCCGGGGGCGGATATCGCGACCACGAGCGGCGTGCCACCGTTGGCGCTGATCCCGTCCACCGCATAGTGCAGGTCGTGGGCGACGTGACCGCCGGACTGCTCCACCCAGGTGGCGACCGCGGAGCCGGCACCCTTGCGGACCATGGTGCCGTCGGGCAGGTCGACACCGCTCATCCGGGTTGACGCGGAGAACGGCACGAACTCGGCACCAGCCTGACGCAGCTCGGCGAACGAGCCGGTGGAGGGGTCGACGCCGTGCTTGAGGGCGTGGTCGATGATCGAGCGGCCCTCGGGCGTCTCGTCAGCGAGCGAGGACAGGTACGCGGCCCGGAGCAGCTCCTCGCGGTTTGCGTCCTCCACGGGCACGACGTCGCTGGCCTGGCGGTTGCCGAAGGTGATCGTGCCGGTCTTGTCGAGCAGCAGGGTGCTGACGTCGCCGGCGGCCTCGACGGCGCGGCCGGACATTGCCAGCACGTTGTGCTGCACGAGGCGGTCCATGCCGGCGATACCGATGGCCGACAGCAGCGCCCCGATCGTCGTGGGGATGAGGCACACGAGCAGCGCGACGAGCACGACCAGGGACAGTCGTGAGCCCGAGTAGATCGCCATCGGCTGGATCGCACCCACAGCGAAGATGAAGATCAGGGTCAGCGTGGTCAGCAGGATCGTCAAGGCGATCTCGTTGGGGGTCTTCTGCCGCGACGCCCCCTCGACCAGGGCGATCATCCGGTCGATGAAGGTCTCGCCGGGCTTGCTCGTGACCTTGACGACGATCCGGTCGGACAGCACCGTGGTGCCCCCGGTGACGGCGCAGCGGTCGCCGCCCGACTCGCGGATGACGGGCGCGGACTCGCCGGTGATGGCCGACTCGTCGACGGTGGCGACGCCCTCGACGACGTCGCCGTCGCCGGGGATGACCTGGCCGGCTTCGACGACCACGAGGTCGCCGAGGCGCAGCTGGGTGCCGCGGATCTGCTCCTCGGTGCCGTCGTCCCGCAGGCGCCGGGCGGTGGTTTCGGTGCGGGTCTTGCGCAGGGTCTCGGCCTGGGCCTTGCCGCGGCCCTCGGCGACTGCCTCGGCGAGGTTGGCGAAGAGCACGGTCGCCCACAGCCACAGCGTGACCGAGATGGTGAACACGGAGGGGTCCTGGACGGCCAGGGTGGTGGTGAGCACTGACCCGACCCAGACCACGAAGATCACGGGTGAACGGAAGGTGTGCCGGGGGTCGAGCTTGGCGAAGGCCTGGGGCAGGGCGTCCCAGCCGGTCCGGATCAGGGGAGCAGCAGCAGTCATGACAGGGCCTCCGCGATCGGCCCGAGTGCCAGGGCCGGGAAGAAGGTGAGCCCGGCGATCACCACGACGGTGCCGGCGAGCAGGACGGTGAACAGGGGGGTGTCGGTGGGCATCGTGCCGGCGGTGACGGGCCGCCGGCGCTGGGCCGCGAAGGCACCGGCCAGGGCCAGGACGAGCACGATCGGGATGAGCCGGCCGAAGAACATGCAGAACGCCAGGGTGAGGTTGAGGAACGGCTGGTCGGCGGTGAGCCCGGCGAAGGCCGAGCCGTTGTTGTTGGACGCCGAGGTGTAGGCGTACATCATCTCGCTCAGGCCGTGGGGGCCGCTGTTGAGCAGTCCGGCGGTGGCGGCCGGCAGCACGATGGCCAGACCGGTGCCGATCAGGACGAGCGCCGGGGTCACCACGACGCTCAGCGCGACATAGGTGATCTCCTTGCGGCCCACCGTCTTCCCGAGCAGCTCGGGGGTGCGACCGACCATCAGACCGGCGATGAAGACCGCGAGCACGACGTAGACCAACAGGCTGTACATCCCGGTGCCGACCCCGCCGGGCGAGACCTCGCCCAGCATCATGTTCGACAGCGGAACGGCACCACCGAGGGCGCTGTAGCTGTCGTGCATCGAGTTGACCGCACCGGTGGACGTGCCCGTGGTCGCCGTGGCGAAGATCGAGGACCAGGCGATGCCGAAGCGTTGCTCCTTGCCCTCCATCGAACCCAGTGCCGACCCCGAGGCCGCGTACTCGGCCCAGGCCGCGAGTCCCATGCTGGTGATGAGCAGGCTGGCCATCGTGGCGGTGGCGACGTAGCCCTGGCGCTTGTTGCCCACCATCCGCCCGTAGGTGTACGGCAGCGAGAACGGGATGACGAGCAGCAGGAAGACCTCGAAGAGGTTGGTCCAGGCGTTGGGGTTCTCGAACGGGTGGGCTGAGTTGGCGTTGAAGAACCCGCCGCCGTTGGTGCCGAGCTCCTTGATCGCCTCCTGCGAGGCGACCGGCCCGCCCTGGATGACCTGCTGGCCGCCGGTGACGGTGGTGACGGTGGTGGGGTCGGTGAGGTTCTGGATGACGCCGGCCACCAGCAGCACGATCGCGGCGACCGCTGCCATGGGGAGCAGGATGCGGACGATGCCGCGCACGAGGTCGACCCAGAAGTTGCCGATCCGGTCGGTCGACTGACGGGCGAGCCCTCGGATCAGCGCGACGGCAACGGCCAGCCCGACGGCGGCCGACACGAAGTTCTGCACGGTCAGGCCCACGGACTGGACCGTGTAGCCGGCGCCGGCCTCACCGGCATACGACTGCCAGTTCGTGTTCGACATGAATGACACCGCGGTGTTGAAGGCCGTGTGCCAGTCCATCGACCGGCCCTGCGACCACGGCAGCCAGACCTGCACCTCGATCAGGAGGAAGACCGCGGCCACCGAGACCACAGCGAAGGACACGACCGAGACGGCGTAACCGGTCCAGCGCTGCTCGGTGCGCGGGTCGACGCCGATGACACGGTAGAGGCCGCGTTCGACGCGCCAGTCCTTGTCGTCGGTGAAGACCCGGTAGATCCAGTTGCCCAACGGCACATGGGTCAGGGCGAGCAGAACGACCAACGCGAGCACAGCTGCACTGGTGATGATGACGGGGTTCACGATGGTGTCTCCCTCAGAACCGGTCCGGGCGGACCAGGGCATAGAGGAGGTAGCCCACGAGGGCCAACCCCACGACCGCAGCGATCAGGTCTTCGAACATGCCTTCACGAAACACCTCTCGCACGGCCCGGACGGCGCCCCTGATGCCGCCCTGACTCGTCTTGACATGACCTTGATGCCCCGGGTCACGGCCAGATCGCCCGGCCGGCGCCCTGGTGGTGTGCCCGGCTCCTGGTTGCCCGACGAAAGAGCCCCGGTGGCATCGCCCACAATGCGCGACGACCCGCGTCAGAAACGCGTCAAGACGCTTGACTCCGACCGCGCCGGGGTGCCTGATTGCAGGGTGAAGGTGCAACAGCTACTCAGGGAACACCGCGCGGCGACGCTCGGGGCGGCGATCCTCATCCCGTTCCTGGTTGCCGCGGCCTTGGTTCCCTTCCGCGACAGCATCACGCCCGCCACCGATGTCCTGGTGCTCGTCGCTGTGGTCGTCGCCTTCAGCACGACCGGCCTAAGATCCGCAGGACTCGCGGCGGCACTGTCAGCGGCGGCTGCGTTCGACTTCTTCCTGACCGAGCCCTACCAGTCGTTCGCGATCAACGACGCGAACGACCTCGAAGCCGCGGCGCTGCTCCTGGTGATCGGTGGACTGGTGACCGAGACCGCGCTCTGGGGCCAACGCACCGATGCTGCGCTGTCCCGGGAGGTGGGGTACGTCGACGGCGTCCTGGCGACCGCCGAGAGCGTCTCCGCGGAGCAGCTCGGGCCGCAGGAGCATGCCCGGCTGGTCTCCCAGCGCATCTGCGAAGTGCTGGACCTCGACGGCTGCCGCTTCGAACTCGGCACGGCCCTGGACCCAACGCTGCCGATCCTCAACCACGACGGTTCAGTCACGAGGGAGGGACGAGACGTCGACGTGAAGCGCGATGGCCTCCCGGTGGACACCGTCATCGCCCTACCGGTGCGCTCAGGCGGTGAGCTCCGCGGCCAGTTCATCCTGACGGCGGCCTCACACGTTGCCCGACCGAACGAGCGACAGCGGCGAGTTGCCGTCCTGCTGGCCGACCAGATCGCCGCGACGCTCAACGACGTGCCCCGGTAACAGCGCTACCGTCGACACCCAGGTCAATGCGCTCCAGCGACCCACCCTGAAGGCGCGGTTGACGATCTCGGTCCTACTCCCTTGGCTAGGTGTGCGCCACGCAGTGACGGGACGAATGTGGTCCGGCCAGCGCGACCGCTGCACTCTCGCGAGTGACGGTCCCAGACACGCGCATGCCATATCCAGCGCTCAGGGGCGGACGTCCAGATCCCGCTGCGCTGGTTGAGTGCTCCCGGCACCGCTGGTCACCCCAGGCGCGCCCTCCGCGGCGGGCTCGCTGATGACGTCGTCGCGCTCCTTCTCGGCGAGCTGGGCGGATCCCAGTTGGTAGGGCACGTTGACCACCATGAGCCCGGGGATGAACAGCAGCCGGGTCTTGAGTCGCAGCGCGCTCTGGTTGTGCAGGAAGTGTTCCCACCAGTGGCCCACCACGTACTCGGGGATGTAGACGGCGACGACGTCGCGTGGACTCTCGCGTCGGATGTGCTTGATGTGGTCGATGACCGGTCGGGTGACGTCTCGGAACGAGGACTCCAGGATGGTCAGCGGCACCGGGACGTCGAGTTCGAACCAGTCCCGTCGCAGCGTCTCGGTCTCGCGGTCGCTGGTGCGCACGGTGACGGCGGTGAGCGTGTTCGGTCGTGAGTGCTCGGGCGTAGGCCAGCGCCCGCAGGGCGGGGGTGTTCAGCTTGGAGACGAGCACGATCGCGTGGATTCGGCTGGGCAGCATCACGCCGTCCGGCTCGGGGTGCAGCTCTGCGGTGACGGCGTCGTAGTGCCGCCGGATGGCCGGTCATCAGCAGGAACACCAGCGGCATGGTGATGACGACGATGTAGGCGCCGTGGGTGAACTTGGTGACCAGGACGATGACGAGCACCACGGCGGTCGTGGTCGCGCCGACCGCGTTGATCGCCATGGAGACGCCGCATCCGGTGCAGCGCGTCGCGGTCGTTGTTCAGCCGCATCAGCGTGAGCCAGTGCTTGACCATGCCGCTCTGGCTGAGCGTGAACGAGACGAAGACGCCGATGATGTACAGCTGGATCAGCCGGGTGGTGCTCGCGTTGAAGGCCACGATCAGCGCGATGGCGAACAGCGACAGGATGACGATCCCGTTGGAGAAGACGAGCCGGTCGCCGCGGCGGGCGAACTGGCGGGGGAGGAAGCCGTCCTGGCCGAGGATCGAGGCGAGGATCGGGAAGCCGTTGAAGGCGGTGTTTGCCGCGAGCACGAGGATGGCGGCGGTGAACGCCTGGACCGCGAAGAAGCCGACCGAGTTGTTGCCGAAGACGGCCGCTGCGATCTGGGCGATGACGGTGCGCTGGGTGTAGCCGGCCGGCGCCCCCACCAGCTGCGAGGTGTCCGCGGCGACGTGCACGTGCGTCATCAGGGCGAGGGCGGTGATGCCGACGAACATCGCGATCGTCAGGCCGCCCATGATGGCCAGCGTTGACGCGGCGTTGCGAGCCTTGGGCTTCTTGAAGTTGGGCACGCCGTTGCTGACCGCCTCTACGCCGGTCAGGGCGGTGCACCCGGAGGCGAAGGCTCGCAGCACCACGGCCACGACGAGCAGGCCGCCGGTGGCCTGCTCGGCCTTGATGCCGATGGTCGCCGACTCGGCGACGGGTGCGTCCGGCCCGAGCATCTTGAGCAGGCCCAGGCCGATCATCACCATGACGCAGACGACGAAGCCGTAGGTCGGCATCGCGAAGACGCTTCCCGACTCCTTGATGCCGCGCAGGTTCATCAGGGCCAGACCGATGACGAGGGCGACGGAGATCAGCACAACATGGGGAGCCAGCTGAGGCACGGCCGAGACGATGTTGGCTACGCCGGCGCACACCGATACCGCGACGGTCAGCACGTAGTCGACGAGCAAGGCGCTAGCGGCGACGAGCGCGGCGGTGCGGCCCAGGTTGGCCCGGCTCACGGCATACGCGCCGCCACCGTCGGGGTAGGCGTGGCAGGTCTGCCGGTACGACAGCACCACGATGACGAGCAGCAGCACCACGGCGGCGGCAACCCAGGGGGTGATGTGCAGCAGGGCCAGCCCACCCAGGCTGAGCATCAGCAGGATCTCCTCGGTCGCGTACGCGTTCGAGGACAGCGGGTCGCTGCAGAACACCGGCAGCGCGAGCTTCTTGGGAAGGAGGGTCTCGCCCATCCGCGAGCTGTGCAAGGGCCGCCCCACTAGCAGCCGCTTGGGCAGTCCCGCCATGCTGGTCATCCCTTAACGCAACCACTACTGACGCGCCTCCACGGAATCTTGACGTGTTCTTGTCGCCCTACGCCCCTTTCAAGGACGGCCGACGCGTCGAAGGTTCGACACGCCCGCAGCAATGCGACATGAGCCCCCAAGCGGAGACGGTGTGGTCGCCGCGTCGCCGCGGGTACAGCGACCTCGCCCTGGCACTGTGCATCGGCACTGCCTGGGGCCGGGTCACGGCCGACGCGGCCACGGGTCAAACGCTGCGTCACGGTGCGCCGGCAGCTCGAGCAGCTTCCACCTGTGCCTGAAGTCGGTCCGCGATCCCGCGATCCCGCTCCGCCGTGGCGCCCCGATAGTAGAGCGCCATGTTCGGTGTGCTGTGGCCGAGGGGGGACTGCATCTCAACTCCTCTAGGTATCTTGCCAGCGCGTCGATGACGGCTTGTGGCATCGCCACGGTGCGGCGGCCGGCATCCGTCTTGAGGGGACCGGTCGACTTGGCGCCTCCGCTGCGAACGGCCGTGCGGGTGACGTGGATGATGCCGCGCTCTAGGTCGACGTCGCGACTGCGCAGCGCTACGGCCTCGCCGAACCGCAGGCCACACAGACCCGCGACCAGGGTGAGCGCCTGGTGCTGGCGTGGCATCGCCTGTGCAAGCGTGAGCAGCTCGGGAAGGGTCAGCACCTCGGGCTCGCGCTTGACCCTGGTCCGCCCGCCGCTCTTGATCCGGCAGGGTGTGCGGGCGACGAGCTCGTCGGCGATGGCCTGGCCCATTATCGCCTTGAGGACCGCGTCGGCATGGGCGCGGGCCGTGGGGGTGCGGTCGCCGTAGGAGGCGAACCCGATGCGAATCTTCTCTGTGGTGCTCTCGTCGATGGGCGTCTGCCCGAACGCCGGGATCAGGTGCCGGGTCAGCGCTGAGCGGTAGCTGTCGACAGTGGTAGGGCGCAAGTCGTGGCGCCCAGCCAACCAGGCGTGCGCATAGTCCTCGAAGACTCAGGCGCATCGTGCCTCCTCGGCCCGCCGGACGGGCGACCCTTCGGGCGGCGGGGGAGGAGCACGCGCCGGCGGAGATCAGGCGGTGCTCGTCGGTCAGCCAGGCCTCGGCGTCCACGCGGTACTGGAAGGTGTGAGGTGCGTTGTGGAGTGCCTGGTCTGGTCCGGTGTAACGCGCCCGGTAGCGCTTGCTCGGAAGCCGGGTGATCTGCCCGAAGGACCGCTTCCCGGCCATGTCGTTTGGCCCCCGTGCCGGATACGTGTCGAATGATTCGACATTTCGGTCCCTTTCCGTCCACACCTGACATCGGGCTTGGAAGGAAGAAACCGCAGGTCAGAGCATACTTGTCACACTGTGGACGTGAAAGGGCACTCGAGCAGAAACTGGTCCGAACGCAATCGAGTCTCTTCACATCCACCCCTCAGATCGGCCCCCTGAACTGCGGAAACGCAGATCGGGGCCGTGTCGTTTGGCAAACGTGTCGGATACGTGTCGGATCGATGACCGTTTGAGGCCCCATTTCCGGCCCTGGGCGGGCCTGGCGGGGAGGCTCCTCGTCGGGTTCGGTGACGATTCGACGTCCTCGCGCAGATGCACTCGGGTGAGTTCCCGATGCCGGCAGTCACGTGGACGGCGGGATCCGCGACGTTCTCGGCCGGGCCGCACGCCGCAAGTGACAGCTGGACGGGGCATAACGCGTCGCGTTATGCTTCGGAGGTGATCAGGTCGTTCGGGGACGCAACCCACCGCGCGGCTCTGGGCACGACAACGCACCAGGAAGCTGGACCCACGCATCGAGCGCACCGCCCTACGCAAGCTCGTCATGCTCGATGCCGCCGAAGTCCGGGACGACCTCAAGGTCCCACCCGGGAACCGGCTCGAGGCGCTCAAGGGCGACCGGGTCGGGCAGCACAGCATCCGCATCAACCAGCAGTGGCGGATCTGCTTCGTCTGGACCCCAGCCGGCCCCGACAACGTCGAGATCGTCGACTACCACTAGAAGGAGGCACACCATGGCAACGATCGCGCCGATCCACCCCGGAGAAGTCCTCCTCGAGGAGTTCCTCGTTCCGTTGCAGGTCACCCAGCACCGGCTGGCTGTCTCCATCGGTGTCCCCCCGCGGCGGATCAACGAGATCGTCCACGGCAAGCGCCGGATCACCGCCGACACCGCGCTGCGGCTGGCTCGCTTCTTCGGAACCACCGACCGGTTCTGGCTCAACCTGCAGACCCGCTACGACCTCGAGATCCAAAAGGACCACCTCGGTGGCGCTCTCGACCAGATCCAGCCGCTGCAGAGCGCCTGACCCAGGGAACCCACGCATCGCAAGCATGAGCGCCCGCCCGCGACGGCGACGATCGAGAGACCTTCGACTCACTGGTTCCGACGCAGGGCCCCCGCCGAGATCACACAGATACGTTGGCGTTGTGAATCCGGTCCGTCGACGCCGCGGCCTCTCAACCGTCCCGTGGCTGGAGAGGCTCCCCGACGCGAACACGCACAGTGACCTTCGCCTTGTCTCGGCGACGGGATGGGTGCTGGCCCTGTCCGAGCGACGCCGTGAGGCCGAGGCCCTGATCGAGCTCGGTGAGAAGCTCCTGGCGGGCACCCCGGACCCTACGTCGAATCTTCCAAACGAGGCGCAGGCGAGCCTTGCGACGTTGCGGGCATGGTTCCCCTCTCCCGATATAGCCCACCATGAGGAATACAGCCGACGAGCGGTCGAGCGGACAAGCAGCGACTCGCCGTGGTCGGTTCGTTCGCGCGCCACAGGCTGCCGGGCGGCCCATCACGTGGGGAAGATGATGTGACACAGATGTCTGAGCGGTCCGCGACGACCGACGCGCCCACCGGCAACGACGACCGCCGACCACCCGCCCCACGGTCGGCCGACCGGCGCGGACGCGCGATCCAGATAGCGGAAGCCCTGGTGCTGGCACTCGTCACCCTCACGGCGGCCTGGACCGGTTTCGCCGCGGCCAAATGGGGCACCGAGTCGCGGCTGCAGCTCGCGGCGGCCTCCGCGAGCCGCACCGAGGCCAACCGGGCCGAGTACAGCGCGCAGACCACCCGGAACTTCGACTCCTCGACCTTCAACGCCTGGTTCATCGCCTACACCCTCGGCAACCACCAGAAGATGGCGATCGCCGAACGTCGTTTCCGAGACGAGTTCAAGCCCGCCTTCGCCGCCTGGTGGGCGACCAAGCCGGAGTCCAACCCGAGCGCACCCCCTGGGCCGACCTACATGCCGCAGTATCACCTCGCCGACTCCGACAAGGCCGCCACTCTGGACGCGGCGGCGGACGCCCACACGGCCCGCGGAGATCGCGCGGGCGTGATCGGTGACAACTACGTGCGTATCACCGTCGTCCTTGCCGGCGTGCTGTTCCTCATCGGGATCGGCAGCACCTTCACGCTCATCGGTGTGCGCTACGCACTCCTGGGCGTCGGCGGGATGCTGCTCATCGGTGCGGTCGTGCTGATCCTGACACAGCCGCCACCACCGGCGTGAAGGGCGGGCAAAACGCAGGTGACCCGCCACCCGTTGTGGTCGGTCAGCCGGAGCTGGGCGCCTGCCGGAAGGGCGGCGGATCACTGCAACCCGGCCAAAGGGCAAGACCCGTAGCCCGATCGGAGGATGGTTGCTCCTGGTCCCGACCCTAGGCATTTGATACCTGTTCTGGCACCACAACATCAACCGTGATGTGCGCGACTACGACCCGTCGGTGAGGGTCAAGCCCGGCCTGGCCGTGCTGTCGCTGTTCATCCCCATCGTCGGGCTGATCAGCATCTACAACACGGGCAACCGGATTCGGCAGGCTCGAGCTACCTCCGGTGGGACACCCGAGGCGTCTGGCCTCCTCGGCCTCCTGGCTTCGATCGTCTTCGCACTGAACGTCCCGAACTACAGCGCCCAGCTCAACCGGGTGTGGCGCGCCTGATTTCGCGGCGCTCGGAGAATGACGTCGAGCCACCCCATGGTCGGCAGTGGCTGATTGGGGTCAGCGCACGCTGAACTGCTCCCAGCGGATCTGGCTGCGCGGGATGCCGCGTCGTTGGAAGCCTTCTGCCATCGCCGTCATCATCGATGGCGGCCCGCACATGTAGACCGATGCCCGAGACGGCTCGGCAAGGTCGGCGACCGCCAGATCAGCGGTGAGGTAGCCGGCGACGCTGGAGTCGACCAGGTGCGGTTTCAGGGTGGGGTGGGCGAGTCCGGCGGCGGTGATCTCCTCCACGTACAGCGCCTCGCCCTCGTGGTTGACCGAGTAGAAGAACGCCACGTCGCGATCGAAGTTCTCGGGCAGGGACCTCATCCAGCTGATGAACGGGGTGATGCCTGCCCCTCCGGCGATCCAGACCTGTTCCTGGCCACCGCGGCGGTAGTCGAAGGCGCCGAACGGTCCGGCAATCTTTGCCGGAGTTCCGGGCTGGAGGTTCTCGCGCAGGGCCCGGGTGTAGTCCCCGAGCGCTCGAATCGACACCTCGAGGCGGCCCTGCGACGGCGAGCTGGCAACGGTGAACGGATGACGTTCCCAGCCGTTCGTCCCGCCGAACGCCAGGAAGATGAACTGGCCGGGCTCGAAGGCCAGTGGCTTCCCCTTGGGGGTGAGGAACACGTCGACGGTGACGTCGTTGGGGCGTTGTACCTCAGCCACGACGTAGTCGTAGATCGGGATGACGTAACGCGCGAGGAGCTCGCGGTAGAGGTAGGCGGCGATCCCCACGGCTCCGATGAGCAGGTATGACACCTTCAGGGTGCGCGACTGTGCGAGAACGGGATCGACCATCGCACCGTGCACGACGGCTGCTATGACGAACAGGCCGGTGAGTCGGTGCCCCGTCAGCCAGCGTTCATGGCTCAGCGACGCCAGGTGCCGCACGACCCTGGACCAGCGCGCGACCTTCAGGCTCGGCGCCAACGCCCAGATCGACAGGACCACGAGGCCGAGCATCGCGAGACTGCCGACCTTGAGCCCGACCTGGGAGACGTCGGGCACCGGGGTGAGCCCGGCCAGCGTGGGGTGCACGACCATGAGGACCACCCCGGCGACGGCCGTGCGACGGTGCCACCGAGCGACCCGGTCCAACCCGTCGAACGCCCGCTCGACCACGGGCAGCAGCGTGGCCAGGACGAGGGAGCAGGAGAAGAGCAGGACCGCTTCGACGCCCGCGATCTCCCCCACGAAGCGACCCCACGGCTGGCCGGCCGGGCGTAGAAGAACCCACAGCAGCAGGTTCGCGATAACGACAACCCCGAGCAACGACGCCCCCCACGTCAGCGCCTCGAACCGACGCGGGGGATGCACCGGCAGAATCGGGTCCTGGGGCGCCACGGGCTACTGCGCGCCACGGACGTGAACGGCCGCGTCCTTCGACAGTCGGGCCAAGACGCCAGCCCACGTTGTAGTCGCTGCTCCGGCGACGCCGCCGTACGGCCCGCTGCTCCCTAGACCCTCTGGCATCGTGCACTCCCGATCTGGTGGCCGCAGCATCCCTGGGCTGGTCGGACGCTACCGCACCACGAGGTGGGTGCGACAGGATTCGGAGAGCCGGTCGAGGCGATGCCTCGCTGACAGCGACGGATGGTGGGTGCGTCGGCATTCGCGCCAGAGCAAGCACGCCACCACCGAGTGTGCCCGGGCACCGAAGTACACCCCAAGTTCGTACCACTGGTTACCTATCCGGTTCTCCGGCGAGAGCGCCAGCAACAGGTAGCGCAGCCCCCACCGGTGACAGCGGCACCGGCAAGGGCCACCACGACCGCTACCGCCCGGTAGCGCAGAGCGATCAGGATGACGAGGTAGAAGACGACGAGTGGCGCAATGGTTGTCAGCAACATTCGTGCGAACTGCAATGGGTCTCTGCCAGTCGAGGCCGCTATCACGATCCAGTAAGGACAAGCATGCCGACCGCACCCACTGACGTCGGCCAGGGCCTACCGGCCCGGGAAGGGCGTGACGACCCAGACGAGGCCGTGACCGGCCCCCTCGAGGACTGCGACGTGTCACTCACTGGGGCGCTCTCGCTCATGTCACCGACTGAGCCTGCCCTACCCCGCCAGCGGCTGAGTAGCCGTGCTCACACCGCCACCCAGCGACACGCCCCACCGCCACGGTGAGCCGACGTGGAGGGCAGGCGACCAACCCCGAGGACGGTCATGCAGCTCGAGCTCGCCGCGCCTTCGGGGAGCTATCACATCGCAATCGCATGGGGAGCCGGGCGGGCGTCAGAGGATGTTCACGGCTCGGGCGACGACGAGGGTGGCCAGTGCTAGGGAGATGAAGGCTTCGGCGATCATCATCATCTTCGCCCACGGTCTGATGGCAGCCACATCGGTCGGACCGAACGCGGTTGCCGTATTGAACGACAGGGCGAGGTAGTCCACGAACTGGGGATACCACCCGGGCCGGACCATCTCCGGCACAGTCATCTCGGGGAAGACGAACGCGTTGCGACCCTCGTGGGCCCCCCTTGCCCTGGCTGCCGGGCCGCCGTTGTCGAGGTCCCAGAACCAGAGCGCGAACGCGAGCACGTTGGTCAGGAACACCACGGCCCCGATCAGGAGCAGCTGGGCGGCCGTGTCGAACGACCTGCCCGCGGTCAGGATGCCGACGACCAGCCGGCCGGCCGAGAAGGCGTTCACCAAGGTGATCAGGCCGATCATCAGCCCGGTCGTCACCTTCAGCCATCGCCGCTGCCGGTCGATCCTTCCAGGGTCGCCCACGATGAGCACGACCAGGAACGCGACCATGAACGCGGGGTACATCCAGTGTGGCGATATCCGGAAGTCACTGGGCAGCAGCTGGTGCAGCCCCACGGTGGCCAGCGCGGCGGCCGCCATCGGCCACCGTCGCTCACCGACGGGCGGGGGCGGATTCTCCCCCGCACTGGGCATCTCATCGGCCGGCATCCCCGCAGTATGGCGGACCGCACGGTGCCGACTTGCGCCTATCCGGGGTGTGGCGTTGCCGAGTCAGTGCGCGGCCCCAGGGCCCCTACACGCGCCCATAGACCTCCTCCCTCGGTTGCAATCCGAGACTGCCGTACCCGGCGCAACCGAGGAGCAGATCGATGCTGCCCGAGCCGAAGTCGCGAATGACACGGGCTCGTAGCCGCACGCAACGCGGCAGGTCCGCACGGTTCCACCTGAGTCCCCCGCAAGCGGCCCGAGCTCAGGTGTGGAACGGGCACATTGCCTCCCATGCCCACACTGACCGGCACCGTCGTGGTCCGGATGGACGACGACACCTGCATGTGGCCGCAGGTCGACGCCGAGGCGTGCACGGCCCACCTTCATGGCCCGCTGGGCTATCACACCGCAATCGCATGGGGGGCACAGGGCCGCCTAGCTGTACGCACCCAGCACGTTGAAAGCCAGCGACGTGGCCTGCGTCCGGGTGTCGGTCACCATGAACCGGGTGGAGTCGAGCACCAACGTCTCGGGCCATGCCGTTTCGGCGTACTCCGCCAGGACCACAGGCGCGAAGTTGTCGACCCACTCGGCGACCGTGTTGCCACCCCAGGAGCCTTCCAAGAGCGGACGGCCTGACGCGACGCGAGCTCGAGTCGCAGCAGGCTGGTAGGACGTGCCCGCACCGACCGCGGCCAGGGCCGCTGCAACCTCGCGCACGGGGAAGGCGTACTTGCGGCCGGTCACCGGCCCCCGGTGCGAGGGCACGTGGCTGTCGCACGACTCGCACACGCTGTCCGAGGCCTGGTACCGAGGCAGCTCCGGCACGAACCGGTGGAACCCGTCCGCACCGACGCACCGGAACCGCTGGCGTGGCGGGGTCCCGTAGTGCCCGTCCTTGACCACGCGATGCGCGCCGTGACCCGGCCGGGGACCTGCGGGTAGGTCCTTTACAGGGCCACCAGGAAGCCTGGGCATCTCGCGCCCTCCTGTCGTGCAGCCTCCGTGCCTACGGCTTCACGCTACGCCCTGGCACGGACAGTTATCACACCGCGATCGCATACCGGGGGCCCGGTCACCGCCACCCCGACCGCGAGAGAGGAGGCCCCGTTCGGCCGCAGCCGGCCAGCCGTATCAGCGGCTAGCACGACGCAACTCGGCGACCATCTCCTCGCTATTGACGCGGGAGCAATCAAATCCCTGGAGAGTGAGGCTGTCAGCGATTCCTGAGCGCCTCGGTTGCCTCTCCGGGCAGGCGGCCCCGGTCCTTCACGTTTGGGAAACCGTTGGAGCGCAGCCACTCACGATCCTCGGGGGTCGCGCGCGGGCTGCTCTTCTTGGCCGACCGTCGAGGGGCCGAGGTCGTCTTTCGCGCAGCTTCGATGTATGGCGACAGGGTTTTCTCAAGGACCGCGCGGTTCTTCTTCGAAAGGTCGATCTCGTAGGTCGAGCCGTCATAACCGAAGGTCACGGTTGCGATGTCTCTGCCCTCTTTCCCATCCAGGTCATCGGACAGGATCGTGACCGTTCGCTGCGCCATGTTCTTCCTTCCAGATAAGCATTTCCAGAGGAAGTCAACCACAGGTCAAATGAAACGCGGAAGGATGGACCGTCACCTGCCTCGGGTCACCATGCGTTCGGCCCTTGATCGCGACCATCGTTCAGTCGCCAGGGACCGGCTCCTGAAGCAGTCGGGGCACGCCGGCAAAGCGCCTCAGCCGCTGAGACGCCGAGTTTCAAGGCGGGACGCCACACCTGAGCGCACCCGCCTCTCTCGGCCATTTCTTATCCGGCGGACAGCCCAGCTCGGCGTCCTCGGCCGTCGCTCGGGAAGGGCCCTATGCTCACAGCCCGGTCTGCGCCTCGAGCCGGCCGGCGTTGACGGCGTCGACGAGGGCTTGGTAGTCGCGTTCGTTCTGGTCGGCATAGGTGGTGGCGAAGTCGGCGATGGCAGTATCAAAGGCGTCGCTGTTGCCCAGATAGGCCGCGATGGCGATCCGGTCCCCCGAGCGGGCGTGGGCGCGGGCCAGGGTCGCGCCGCAGATCCGGGAGTAGGTGGTCATCAGGCTCGGGGTCATGTTGTCGACGTCCGCTGAGCCCTTCCAGTCGCGTAGCTGGCGCAGGTAGTAGTCGCGGACCTGTCCGTCGAACCCGGAGACGCGTTGCCAGCCCAGGAAGATGTCGCTGGCAGCCTGCATCAGGCGTTGCCCGGCGACGACGCGCTGGCCGTGGTTCGGGTACTTAGACTTGCCGGCGAACCGCTCCAGGACCGACTCCTCCGCCTCCTTCGCCTGCAGGAACAGCGGATCCTGGCCGTCGCGGCCCAGAAGCAGCAGGATCCAAGCCCGGGTGCCGACGCTGCCGACCCCGACCACCTTACGGGCGGCGTGGACGTACTCGAAGGACTCCAGCAGCTCGCGCCGGTCAGTCTCCAGGGTGCGGCGGTAGGACCTGATCAGGCCACGCAGCTCGGCCTGGACGTCGTCACGCGTTGAACCTTCCGGGATCAACTCCTCGATCGGGACGATCAACGGAGCCTCCGAGATGATCCTGCGCTCCCCGTCGACCTCTTGGGTGAGCTTGCCGAACGCCTGCATGCTGTCCCGCGTCCGGGCCTTCGCCACGTTGGCCTGGGCCTTGGCCTTCTGCTTCTTGGAGGCGCTGGCCATCAGCTCCTGGAACAGCGTGTCGACCTCGACGTGGGCGTACCAGACGTCGAGGTTGCGCGCGGCGGCGAGCTCCTTCATCCGGGCCCGGTACCCGGCCACACCCGCCGCGACAATCGCCCGTCGGACCCGGGGATCGAACCCCCGGTCGCGACCGGCGATCTCGAAGCTTGCGGCGAGCCGCTTGACGTCCCACTCCCACGGACCGGGAAGGGTTTCGTCGAAGTCGTTGATGTCGAACATCAGCTGCCGCTCAGGGGAGGCGAACACCCCGAAGTTCGACAGGTGGGCGTCACCGCAGATCTGGGCGTTTAGACCCGATCGGGGGGTCGCCGCGAGGTCGGTGGCCATGATCAGGGCCGCGCCCCGGTAGAAGGTGAACGGTGAGACCAGCATCCGTCCGTAGCGGACGGGGACCAGCTCAGGGACTCTCGTCGTCCCCTGCTCCTCGAGCAGCGCGACCGGGTCAGGGCGGTTGCGGGCCGGCTCCCACTGTCCGTGGCTGCCGCGTGGCGTCTCGTTGCGTGCGGCCTTCCCCCTCGCCACCCGTTCGGCAGGGGTCAGGTGGGAGACCTTGCGGGGGGCGGTGGCCCGAACATCGGCCGCGCCGGTCGTCCCAGATCGCGTCTTTCGTTCTGCGGCCACGAATCTCTCCTGACATCGGGACGCATCTCCAAGAGCGCGTCGTAGGACCTTGCTCGACGGTCCCACTTACCGGGGGTTCGCGCATCACCTTCCACGGACCAATCGCCAGCCCATGCGAACCGTTGCTTCAAGTCTGAGTACCTGGAACAGGGAGCGCGTTTGGCCGCGTGGTTTGTTCGGTTCCGGCGTCCAGCGACAAGTCAGCTCTCGAAGGGCCGCTGCCGGGGGTGGCTGACCTCGGTCTGGACAATCGTGGCCCCCAAGCTCGAGCGGTCGACCGAGATCTTCTGGTTGATCTGGATCATGGGGACGATCGTGTACTGGCTGGACGCCATCGGGCGGCTGGTCGTCGGAGCCACTCTCAACGCACCCCGGCCACGAGCAGCGTGTCCACACCGGGCAGACCCCACCGTGTGCCGCTCGCGCTCGCCCTTGGTCAGCAGAAGGCGGGTGCGTGGTCCCGAGGAGTCCGCAGCGTCTTGGCGCGCGCCCACCGCGGGACAATCGCTCGCGACCCTCGTGCCCGAGGCCCCTGTCACCCCGCCAACCAGAAGACCCTTGAGAGCATCCCTCCCGACATGACCCGCGCGTTGAAGCCGTGCTGCAGCAGGCATCGGGTGGCGGTGTAGGCGCGCTGGCCGGAGCGGCAGATGACGAGGATCTCGCGGTCGCGAGGGACCTCGTCCAGGCGCGAACGCAATTGGCCCAGTGGGATGTTCACGGCGCCAGGGACGCCTTCGACGGCGAGCTCGACGGGTTCGCGCACGTCGAGGAGGTAGGCGCCCGGGTCGGCCGGCTCGTCCCAGTGGCTGATCGGCATGTCGCCGCGGAGCACGTCGGCGGCGACCATCCCGGCGAAGTTGACCGGGTCCTTGGCGCTGCCGAAAGGAGGGGCGTAGCAGAGCTCGGCCTCCTCGAGGTCGTACACGGTGGCGCCGAGCTGGATCGCGAGTGCGATGTCGCCGATCCGCTTGTCGACGCCGTCCTCGCCGACGGCCTGGGCACCGAGCAGTCGGCCGTCGGAGCGCCGGAACAGGACCTTCATCGCGATCGGCTTCGCGCCGGGGTAGTAGCCGGCATGGGAGTTCGGGTAGAGGTACACGCGTTCGTAGTCCAGGTCACCGACCCGGCGCAGTGACTTCTCGCTGGCGCCGGTCCAGGCCGCGGCCGCCCCGAAGAGCTGGATGATCGACGTGCCCTGGGTGCCGCGGTAGTGCGAGTCGCGCCCGGCGATCACCTCGGCCGCGATCCGCGCCTGCCGGTTCGCCGGCCCGGCCAGGGCGATGAGGCTCTGCTCGCCGGTGACGAAGTCACTGACCTCCACGACGTCGCCGACGGCGAAGATGGCGGGGTCGCTGGTCCGCATCTGGTCGTCGACCTTGATGCCGCCTCGTTCGCCGAGCTGGACGCCCGCAATGGTCGCCAGGGTGGTCTCCGGGCGCACCCCGAGTGCGACGATCACGAGGTCGGCCGGGTGAGAGGCCCCCGAGCGCGTCGTGACGAGCAGGGACTCGTCGTCCTGCTGCGCGAAGGACGCGACACCGTCACCGAGCACGACGTGCACCCCGTGCATCTCGAGGGCGTCCTTGACGAGGCTGGCGTACTCGACGTCGAGGGGCATGAGCACCTGGTCGGCCAGCTCGATGACGGTGACGTCGAAACCGCGGTGGACAAGGTTCTCGGCCATCTCCAGGCCGATGAACCCGCCGCCGACCACGACGGCATGGCGTGCGGGCCGGACGGTCTGGAAGCCCGAGTACCGCTCCATGCCCGCGAGGAAGCTGGTGCCGCGCTCGATCCATTCCCGGATGGCGCGCGCGTCCGGCACGGTGCGCACCGAGAAGACCCCGGGCAGGTCGATCCCCGGGATCGGGGGGTGGACCGAGGCGGCGCCCGGGGCCAGGACGAGGGTGTCGTACGACTCCGTGCTCAGGGCGCCGGTGGCGACGTCGCGCAGCTGCACGGTCTTGGCGGCAGGGTCGACGCCGACGGCCTCGGTCGAGGGCCGGCAGTCCACGGCGAAGTGGCCACGGAAGACCTGCTCGTTCGCGACCAGCAGATCGGCTTCGTGCTCGATCACCCCGCCCACGTGGTACGGCAGACCGCAGTTCGCGAAGGACACGTACGGGCCGCGCTCGACCATGACGATCTCCGCCTGCTCGTCGAGACGGCGAAGACGTGCGGCACATGAGGCTCCTCCGGCGACGCCGCCCACGATGACGACCTTCACGGCTGCTCCTTCACTTGCTCTTTGGCTCTGTGGCGGCCGCGGAACGGCGGCACTACCACCAGTGCACCCCCAGCGGAGTGGGTGCACCTCACCCAGCCAAGGTGATGCATCGCACCACCAGCACTCGCAGACTGCGATGAGCATCGTCGCGGTGGGCCGACATCGGGCGCGAAGCACGGCGATGGGGCTCGCTGCACGCGAAGTCTCCGACCAGAAGGGCCTTTCATGATCGAACGCATGGTGCTGTTCGGTGCGTCGGGCGACCTCACCAGCCGGCTCTTGCTGCCGGCATTGTCCCAGCTCGCCGAGCGAGACTCGCTACCGCCGGGGTTGACGATCGTCGGGGCCGCTACTACGGACTGGTCCACGAACGACTTCAAGGACCACATCGCTACCCGCCTGCGCGAGCATTCGACGGCCTCGCTGGCCGCTCAGGCGCGAGTCGTGGACATGCTCACGTTCGTCGCGGCGGACGTCACCGACCCGGCCGACGTGCGTCGAGTCATTGGTATCGACGCCCCCAACACGCTGGTGTACCTAGCGCTCCCACCCGTGCTCCTGCCGTCGGCCCTGGCCGCGCTGGCCACTGCGGGACTGGGCGTCTCGGACGCGGTCGCGATCGAGAAGCCCTTCGGCACCGACCTCGCCTCGGCCCGGCGGCTCAACGAGATCCTGCGGGTTGATCTGCCTGCGCCCACGATCTTCCGGGTCGACCACTTCCTGAGCAACGAGCTCGTCCGCCGGGTGCTATCGCTGAGGTTCCTCAACCGTGTCTTCGCGCCGGTCTGGAATGCCGAGAACATCGAACGGGTGGACATCAGCTGGCTGGAGGACCTGACGCTCGAGGGCCGCGCGGCGTACTACGACGGCGCCGGTGCGTTGAAGGACATGCTGCAAAACCACCTGATGGAAGTGATGGCGCTGGTCCTGATGGAGCAGCCGGCTCGGTTGGACGCCGATTCGTTCCGCGCGGTGCGGGTGGAGGCCCTTCGCGCCGTGGGCGCCCCCGCAGCCGACCGAATGGCCAGCACGACGGTACGGGCGCGGTACACGGCGGGCGTGGTCGGTTCGCGGACCGTTCCCTCCTACGTCGCCGAGCCCGGGGTGGATCCCTCACGCGACACCGAGACCTACGCCGCCCTGACGCTGGACGTCGACAACCCGCGGTGGTCAGGGGTGCCCTTCACCATCCGCTCCGGGAAGGCTTTCGGGCGCCGGTCCGCGGAGATCACCGTGCACTTTCGCCCCCTGCCGGGGTACCTGACCAGGCAGTGGCCCGGCGTCGAGGCGAACACCCTGCGCATCGGCCTGACCGAGCCCTACGTCCGGTTGTCGACCACGCTCAACGGCCCTGACCAGAGCGCCGAGCAGCGGCAGCTCGAGACGATCTCCGCCTCGCCGCCCCTTTCGGCCTACGCGCACCTGGTGAGGGACATGCTGCGCAACGACCCGATGCTCTTCATCCGCGGGGACGAAGCGGAGGAGTCGTGGCGCATCGTGGACCCGGTGATGCGCGCGTGGTCGGCAGGCGCCGTGACGATGCAGGAGTACCCGGCGGGCGGGACCGCGCCCTGGCCGGTGGACTGACAAGCCGCCCACGGCCGGTCGCGTCACGTCGAGTTCTTCGCCTCGGTTTTGATGATCTCCTCCGCAGCCACGGAGTTCGGCAGTCGGCGCACCCAGGCCAAAGAGAGCAGCGCGAACAGCGCGAGGAACGCGAGCGAGGCCCTCAGCGCGGTGAGCTGGGCGTCGGAGTAAGAGGCCACGAGCTCGTCGGTCTGGTCCTGGGGAAGGCCGGCATCCTTGGCGGCCTGCTCGACCGCTGTGGTGGAGGCGAAGTTCGCGCTGGCCTGCGCGGCCACGGTGACCTCCTGCTTGACCGAGTCGGGAAGCGTGGTGTCGGCCTGGATCGCGGAGGTGAAGTTGCCGGCGAGGCTGACGAGCAGGATCGACCCGACGAGCGCGACGCCGAGTGACGCGCCGAGGTTGAGCGCGGTTCCCTGCAGACCCCCGGCTTCACCGCCTCGTTTGGGTTCGACTGAGGACATGATGACGTTGCCGACCTGGGAGGCGAGCAGGCCGAGGCCGGCCCCGAGCAGCGCGAGCCCTACGCCGAACCCCCATCCGCTGAGTTGTGGGTCGAGGAAGGCGAGCAGGAACAGCTCACCGACGAGCATGGCCGCGATGCCGGGTTGGACGATCTGCTTCGGGGTGAAGCGGCCGGTCAGCGCGGAGCCACCGATGGCGAAGATGAACATCCCGGCCGACATGGGCAGGATCGTGACGCCGGTCTTGAGCGAGTCGAAGCCCAGCACGGTCTGCAGGTACAGCGGCAGGACGAAGAAGGTGGCCTGGATGATGAACGCCTGGCACCACTGCACCACCAGACCGGCGCGCATCCGCGGCAGCTTGAGCAGGTCGAGGTCGAGCAGGGGTTCGTCGCCACGGTCCTTGACCCGACGTTCCCGGCGGCCGAACATGACCATCAGGATGGAGCCGATCACGATCAGCCACAGCGTGGGGGACAGCCCCAGGGGCGCCAAGGGTTGCCCGTTGACCTGCGGGACGCCGGGTCTGGGGGTGATCCAGCCCCACTGGCTGGAACGCAGTACGCCGAGCACGATGGCGCCCAGGCCCAGCGCCGACAGGGCTGCGCCGGTGGTGTCGAGCTTGGTCAGGTGGCCCTTGATGGCGGGGACGATCCGCAGGAAGGCCAGGATGACCACGACCACGACGGACTCGGCGGCGAAGACGTAGCGCCAGGAGTACTCGGCCGAGACCCAGCCGCCGATCAGCGGTCCGGCGGCCATGGACGCGCCGCTCACCCCGCCCAGGATGCCGTAGGCCACCGCGCGTTGCTTGCCGGCGTAGGTGGCGGCTGTGAGGGCGGCGATGGCCGGGATCACCAGGATGGCGCCCAGGCCCTCGATCAGGGACCACCCGACCAGCAGGACTGCCAGGTTCGGTGAGATGGACGTGATGAACGACCCTGTGCCGTAGACCAAGAGGCCGATGGCGAAGGTCCGCTTGGCGCCCCATCGTTCGCCGAGCTTGCCCCCGATCAGCATCAGCGATGCCATGACCAGGGTGTACAGGGTGATGGCGGTCTGCAGGCCGACGACAGTGGTGTTCAGATCGGCAACCACTTGCGAGATGGACACGTTCATCACGGTCGTGTCGAGCACCATGATGAACTGCGCGGCGGCCAGCAGGCCAACCACGCCCCACCCGGCCGTGCTCGTTTTGCTCGGTGTGCTGTCGGCCACGATGTTCTGCTCTCTCTCGGAACCCCGGACGGAGAATTGATCGGACCCTACCGACCCACTGATGTAGCCGCACGGAGCCCCGGCTCCCTCAGGAGTCCTCCACGCGGCAACGCGCACCACCCCTAGCCGACAGGGCACCCCTGCGAGATCGCCGTCGTCAGGGCCTTGGTGGCGACCGCGACGCCGGCCAGCGCCGTGGCGATGCCGGGAGCCTGCTGGGTGGCGGTGCTCGCGGTGAGGCCACTGGCCGCGCTCTCCAGGGCGTCGACGGACGCCTTCACCCCTTCGACGTCGGGTTTCAGGGCAGCTGAGGCCGACGCGACGGACACCACCAGCTTGGCCTTGACGTCGGTCAGGGCGCTGGTCAGGGCCGGGACACCGTTCTGGCGTACGTCGACCGCCTTGAGCGTCTCGAGCGAGGCCCTCAACGCGGCAGCGTCCGTACACGCGGCCGACGCGGTCACGGTCGACGCCGTGCTGCTGACCGTTGGCGAGGAGCTGCTGGTCGTTGCCGTTGAGGTGCCGCTGCAGCTGGCGATCACGCACACGGATGCCGCAACGGCCGCGATCCTGCGACTGGAGCTCTGCAGGGACATCAGGGTCGAACCTTTCGTCGGGTGGCCGTTGGCCACCGCTTGGGGTGGTGTACTGCTTGACTGCAGGGTCGGCCAGCGCGCGTGGGCACCAGGCTCCGCGCACCGCCAGCGGGTTGAGCGATGGCGGTGCGCGGGCTGGGTCGCCAGGCGACGGGGCCGGAGGGGAAGGGGTCGATCAGGCGTCGGTTGCGGCAGCCGCAACGTCTGCCTGCACGGCCTTCGGGTCGGCCTTGAGGTCCTTGCGCTCGACCTTGTCCGCATCCTGCAACGCGGCCGCGACGCGGTCGGCCATGGCCGTCGCCGCGACGGCGACGACCGCGTACTGGCCGTTGTCGAGGGTCTCGCCGAGGTCCTTGAGGTCCGAGCGGCTCATCCCTGCGGCTGCGTGCCCGGCCAGTGCCCCGAGGCTGGCGCCGATTCCGGCGCCCCAGGCCAGGCCGGCCCCGAGCGCGACGGCCGGGAACAGCGCGACGCACAGCCCGGTCGCGAGACCGATGCCGCCGCCGACCCAGGCGCCCTGGCGCAGCGGCTGCTCGTGCTTCTTGACGATCTTGACCTTGCCCTTGTCGTTCTTGGCGACAACGGCAGCGTCGAAGGTGTCGACCAGGTGCTCGTCGTAGTACAACGACTTGATCGCCTGGTAGTCGGCCTCGGCGGCGTCCTGTGATCCGTACGTCGCCGCGAACGCGGCGAAGGTGTCCAAGCCTTCCATTACAGCTCCTAGGGTCTCGTGTGCTTCAGGTGGGTGGTGCTCAGGACTCGTCGTCCGCCATCGCGTCCTCTTCCTCGAGGGCGTCCTCGATGGCGACCGCGTATCCCAGTGCGGTGGCGATGGTGGCGGCGGCGTCGATGGCGCGGGGGCCGCCGATGATCGGGGCCAGTGCGACCAGGACGCTCTGCACGTCTTCGAGGCTCAGGCCGCTGTCGGCGGCCGGCAGGAGGTTCAGCAGGTACGAGGCGGGGGGTGCGTCAACGGCGATGAGCCCGGCGATGCGCACGAGCATCAGCTCGCGGTCCTCCAGGGCAACTCGCGCGATGGATGCGGCGGTCATGTCCGCGATGGTGTCCAGCAGGGGGCGTTCCTCGGTCATCTTCGTGTCCTCTCGGTTGGCTCCGCCTGGTGACGGAGGGGGTGCTCGGGGCGAAGATGCCTCGGGTCACGATCTGTGATCTGTCGATGTCACGACAGGGTTGGGTCAGACGTCGTCGCCAGTGCGTTCGATGTCTGCCTGTACGGCGGCGGGGTCTGCCTTGAGCTCGCGTCGTTCGACCTTCTGCGCTCCTTGGAGGCATTCGGCGACGCGGTCAGCGATAGCGGGTACCACGACCGCGACGACCGCGCTGTGCCCCTGGTCCAGGGCCTCGCCGAAGTCTTTGAGGTCGGAGCGGCTCATCCCAGCGGCAGCGTGCCCGGCGAGCGCCCCCAACGCGGCGCCCATGCCGGTGCCCCAGACGACGGCGGCGCCGACCGCGACGGCAGGAAACAGGGCGATGCACAGTCCGGTCGCCAGACCGAGACCGCCGCCGAGCCACACGCCCTTGCGCAGCGGCTGCTCGTGAATCTTGACGACCTTGGCCTTGCCCGTGTCGTCCTTGGTGATGACGGCGACATCGAAGGATGCGAGCCCGCGCTCCTTGTTGGACAGGTCCGTGATTGCCTCGTAGCCGGCCTCGGCGTCATCCAGTGATCCGTACGTCGCCGCGAATGCGGTGAAGGTTTGCACGTGTCCCATGACAGCTCCTCGGTCTGCGCTCATGTGGCGGTGGGCTATGGCGCAGGCCGCGCCGAAGCCGGTCTGGGCATCACGCCAGCACTGTTGCCTTTGCCTGGGTGAACTCGTCGTCGGTGATGGTGCCCTTGTCGCGCAGCGCAGCAAGCTTGGCGATCTCGTCAGCGGGGCTTGCGCCACTGCCGGCGACGCCCTGGACGTAGCTGCGGGTGGCGGCGTCCTGCGCCTGGGCGGCCTGCGCGGCGTGCTCGTTCATCGTGCTGCCGCGGGCGATCAGGTACACGAGAACCCCCAGGTACGGCAGGAGGATGACGAAGACCGTCCACAGCGCCTTGCCCCAGCCGGATAGGTCCTGGCTGCGGAAGATGTCGGCGAAGACGCCGATCAGCAGCCAGATCCAGATGAAGAACAGGAAGAACCAGAGCATGGACCAGAAGACCTCTCCGGTTCCGAAGCTCGAGGCAGGCTGTCATGACGGTTGCTCCTCAGGAGGGCTGTTGCAGTACGGACTCGGTTGGCGAGGTTGGTGGGCGCCCAGACATCGTGGCGCGACGGGGGTCGGTGTGATCACCCCCAGGCTCGTTCACCCGGGTGATACGACGGTTCGGGTTGCTCTCGTGGCCGGGCACGGGGTGTCCTGCCGCTGTCCGCGTGAGAGCAGAGGTGTGGTCAGCGACGCAAGTGCTCGGCCGCGCGGGCCTCGGGCACACGTCGCCGCCCTCTCGTAGGTCTGCCAGTCGGGCAAGGGCATCCTTACGGGAGGTTGCTCCCAGCTTGCGATAGGTCGACTTCAGGTGGGTCTTGACGGTGTTGTAGGAGATGAAGAGCTGGTCAGCGATCTCTCGTTGGCTCAGACCCTCCCCGGCGAGCTCGAGCACCGCGATCTCACGCTCGGAGAGCGGCGTCTCCGAAGTCCGTCGTGGCTCGCATCTCCCGAGGTGCCCTATGGCGAAGCTCCCGCGAGCGACGCGGCAGAGTCGCCCGGGTTGGCCAGCGAGCCGAGGATCGCATCGGCTGCGTCCAAGGAGCGGAGCTCTGCTGGGGAGTCTCCGAGCGCCCGATAGGCACTGGCGGTGAACAGGAAGGCGTTCGCCAGCCAGGCACTGCGCCTATGCTCACCCAGGGTGTCAATGGCTGAGTGATGCCAGCCCAGGGCACCGCGAGGGTCACCAACCGCGCGGGCCCGTTCGCCAAGGGCCAGGTGGAGCAAGGCAGTTGTGAAGGATGGCGGTTGGCTGGCCATCAGGTCAAGCGCCCGATCAAGCAGGGGGCTCGGATCGGTGCCCTGCCCGCCTGCGTACTCTGCTAGAGACAGGGTGGCGATCGCGAAGACCAGCAGGTTCGGATGCGCGTCCGGGATAAGCGCGACCGCCCTGCGCAGCGTCCTGCCTGCCTCGGCGGTGTCGCCGCGGAAGTACTGCGCCTGTCCGAGCCCGACCAGTGCGCCGCCCTCCCACGTAGGGCCGGGGGCGAGCTTCAGGGCGCGATGAGCTGCCTCCTCGGCGCGGTCGACATCGTTGACCCCGACCAGCGCACCGAGCATCTCGACGCGGTACCCCAGGGGCAGGCCCAGGGCCCCGGCCGCGTCCGGCAAACCCTTGCTCGCGACAAGGAGCCATTGCTCGGCGGCGTCCAGGTCGTGGCTGAAGCTGTCTGAGGTGGCCCTGACCCACGCGAGCTCGGGGTCGGCCAGCGCTGCGGGCCAGGAGAGCTCGGCCAACCACCTCCGAACGGTTGCCCAGCGGCCTCGGGCGGCCATCGCCTCGACCTGGGTGGCGACCAGTCGCGCAGCGACCGTGACGTCCCGCGCGGCGATCGCGTGTTCCGTCGCAGACTCCAGGTCGCTCTGCTGTTCGAACCAGTGGCCCGCCCGGAGGTGAAGGGTCGGGAGCAGCTCATGCTGGGTTCGGGTCAACTGCAGGCGCATCGCCTCGGCGAACAGGTTGTGCTGGCTGTACCACAGGCCCGCAGTGTCGACCGAGACGAACAGGCTCGCTCGTTCCAGCTCGGCCAGCAGCTTCCCCGACCCGGTGCGGCCGACCACGGCGTCGCACAGGCCACCGGACATCCGCGTCAGGATTGAGGTCCTGAGCACGAAGTCCTGGACGTCGGGCTCCAACAGCTCCAGGACGTCGGTGGTCAGGTACTCCACAACCGGCTTGTTCCCGGCAGCGAAGGAGTCAACGAAGGCGCTCGGCTCCTCGTCCTGGACGAGCAGAGCCACCAGCCGCAGCGGCGCGGGCCAGCCGCCGGTGCTCTCCGCGAGTCGGGCTGCCTCTCGATCGGAGACTCCCACAACGCCAAGTGCCGCGAGGAACCGAGAGACCTCGGTGGAGTCGAAGCGCAGGTGCTCGGCCCGGACCTCGAGCAGGTCCCCGACTGCCCTCACCCTGGCGATCCCCAGCGCCGGATCCGATCGCGTCGAGATGACGAGCTGCACGCGCTCGGGCCGGTAGCGCAGGAAGGCCCCGACCGTGGAGTTCACGGTGACTGTCTCAGCCAGGTGGTAGTCGTCGAGAATGAGCACGAGGTCGGGTCCGGAACCGCTCAGCTCTTCCAGGAGCGCCGGCAGCACGTGATCCTCGATCTGGTCAGGGCTCGCCCGAAGTGCGGCCAGGGAACTCGCGCCGGCGCGCGGTTCCACCCCCTGAAGCGCGAGGATGACGTGGGTCCACAACCGGACAGGATCGATGTCCCCGGTGTCCAAGGACACCCACGCACACCGTCGGGGCGTGAGGGTCCCGAGCCAGGCGGTGAGCAACGTGGTCTTGCCATAGCCAGCCGGTGCGGACAGCAAGGTCAGCTCGGCCACCTTGCCGGCCTCGAGCCGCTCGATCAGGAGGGGTCGGCTGATGGCCCCGGTCGGCAGCCGTCGGGGCAGGATCTTGCTGCGGATGACACCGGCATCCTGAGCGAGCGTGAGGGAGCGTTCCTCGGCACCCGGATAGTTCACCCGAACCATCCCTCCCACGTCGACCCTCAGTACGGTAGCGGCAGCCGATGGCGGTCCACAACACGGTCCGAGAACTGGGCGATGCCGGCTGTGGCCGGGGGGAAGGACGTGCTTCATGCCGGGTCGGTAGTACGCCGGCGCGGAACCCCACGCCTCTCACGCAGCTCAGCCGTCCTGGTCGGGCGTCGGGCCGTCATCGCCGATCGGGTGGGTCCAGACCGAGACGATCTCCAGTCCCAGGTTCGCCACCTGCCGCAGGACCCCCTGCAGGGCTGACTGATCCGCAACCTCACCGCGCAGCTTGGTCACTCCGGGAGTGCGCACCAGGGTCAGGCCGTCGAAGGCGCCTGCGAAGTGGTCACTGAGCTCGCCGGTGACCACGATGGTGCAGCTCATCCTGGGCATGTGTGCGGCCTTCCTGACGATATGAGTTCCAGACGTCCTCACCGTGCACGGCGCCCTCCGGTCCGGAGTGGTCCCACCGGCCTGCGGCCGTGGGGGATGCTGGCAGGTCGATCACACGTGCAGGCATGCGACGCCGCCGTCGCGCCGACAGATGTGGGCCCTCAGGCCGAGCCGACCTCGCGCGCCTCAAGTCCGATCTCGACCAGGTCGAGGGGGTGGATCCAAGCGTCACTGACGGGGACCCCACCGGCCCTGGTGATCGCGTCGCGAAGCGGTGCCGCCCACAGGTGCTCGATCAGCGCGATCGCAGCCGCGCTCCCGGGCTCGATCGAGTCAGCCACGTCCCACACCTCGTCGTCGTCGATCAGATGGCCGTCGGCGCCTGCGTCGGCTCCGATGATGGCGCCTGCTTCAGCCCCGGCTTCACCGGCGAACCCCAACCCCAACAGGGCACCCACGGTGGCGCCGAGTTCCTCGGCGTCGGGCAGCGAGAGGTCGCTCCACTGGATGGCCACGAGCTCACCGTCCATCCCCTTCTGGACCGCGAGGGCGTCGATCAGGCGAACGACGTTGCTCTCTCGCAGGCGGATCAGCTCCTCGATGATCTCTCCGCTGAAGTTCGGTTCATCAAAGCTCACGACGAGCATCTGGACGGGGGCGGTGGTCATGCTGAACTCCTCGGGGTGCGGTGGCAGGGTCTTGGCAGGGTGCGGCGTCAGGCGCCGAGGATCTGCTGCTTCTTGGCGTCGAACTCGGCCTGGGTGAGGATGCCGGCATCGAGAAGCTCCTTGAGCCTCTGCAGGTCGGCGTACATCTCTTCGTTCGATGCCGGGGCCGGGGCAGCCGAGGTCGACGCCGGAACCCCAGCGGGCGCTGGTTGCGCTGCAGCCGGCGGTGCCGCCGCGACGGGGGCCTGCTGCTGTTGCGCCGCCGCTTCGGCCTTGGCCTCGCCACGCTGGGAGGCAACATGAGCGGTCGCGCCCAACACTGCCGCACGCCTGATCATCCTGGGCATTGGGACTCCCTCTTCGAGACTTAATGAACGTATTCACGTCCGTGAGTCGACGTCGCCGACTGCCTGCACCGTATGGCGCACCGGCGCACGGCAACTCACCCCACGGGTGCGTTCACCCGGGTGATTCCTCGCTCCAACCACGCTGCGAGACGGCGCGTCGGTGATCGCCACTGGGGGAGGGAAGTCCTCAGCCGCGGGCGCCCCGGCCGCTGATGAGATGGGCGAACTCGCGGAACGGGACGACGAGGTAAACCGCGAGGCAGAGGTAGTAGGTCAGCGCCGCTGCCGGCAGGAAGGCGCCGACGGGGATGGCGATGACGTAGCCCACGATCGCGACGAGGGTCGCGCGGCGTGAGCGACGCAGCTCCTCGTCGTCACCGTCCTCGTCGGCCGGAGTGCCGCCCGTCGTAGCCGGGGCAGGACGGTAGAGGCCGGCCCGGCGCGCGTAGCCGTCGCAGGCCATCCCGGCCAGTCGAATGACGAGCAGCGTCAGCCCGAACACGGTGATGGCCACCCGTTCGGCGGCTGGCACGCCCAGGCCCTCGGCGAGCAGCCGGGTGGGGAAGGGAAGGAACGACACTGCGAGCAGCACGAACAGGTTCAGCCGCAGGAAGATCGAGTCGGAACGCTCCATCCGGTCGGTAAGGGCAGTGTGGACGATCCAGGCGCCGCCGATGGTCAGAAAGCTGATGAGGTACGCGACATAGGTGGGCCACGCGTGGAGTAGCTGCTCCAGTGGGGTCCCGGGTGGGTGGACGGCGACATCGAGGATCAGCAGGGTGATGGCGATGGAGAACACGCCGTCGCTGAACGCCTCCATGCGCGTCTTGCTCAACGATCGACGCGCTCTGCCTAGGCTCGCGCCCCGCTCCTCGGCCACAGTCTGCACCTCCTCGCCCCGCAGGCGCGCCGGTGGTCGATTACCAGTTCTCGGGTCGGCCGAGAATGCGGTGCGCAACCACCCTCGGACCTCGAGGCCCTGCTCCGGCTCACCCACCGCGGGTGAACAAGGGCAGTCAGATCAGGCCGAGCTCAGTGGCGCGGGCCACAGCCTGGTCGCGGTCGGTGGCGTCGAGCTTGCGGAAGATGCTGCTGATGTGAGTCTTCACAGTGTTGCGTGTGACGAGCAGGTCCGCCGCGATCTCCTGGACCTTCAGCCGCCCGGGGAGGTAGGCAAGCACGACGAGCTCGCGCTCCGTCAGCGGGTCGAGGAGGCCGTCCTGGGCCTGCAGCCGTGGGTTCAGAGTCAGGGCGCGATGCCACAGCCAGTCCTGGGTGAACGTGGACCCGGGCCGGGCGCCGCGACGTAGGGCGCGTAAGGCGGCGGGGACCTCGAGGAACGGCCATCGCAGGTGGTCGTCCTCGGCGCGGGCCACCGCCTCCGCGAGCGCCGCGTTCGCCGCGCGCCGGTGACCTTCGGTCTCCAGAACCGCGAACGAGCGCAGCAGCCGCCCGACAACGTTGCGTTGGTCGCCCGCCGGCGGCTCCCACTCGTCGAGCAGTCCGCGGGCGCCGTCGAGGTCGCCGGTGGCCAGGGCCAGGTCGATGCTGGCCGGGGTCGCGCCGTGGGGGCGCAGCGCTCCGTCGAGCAGCGTGCGGGTCGCCACCAGGCGGTCGGTGCCGAGGAGCAGGTGCGCGTGGAGGTCGCGCCGCGACTCGCGCAGGATCGTTGCCTCGGACGACGAGGCGCTGCGCGTTCGCAGCATCGTGAGCGCCGCGTCGGGGCCGTCCCGGACCGCGGACAGCCGGGCCTCGAGGGCATGCTGGAGGTCGAAGTAGGTGTGGCTGGCCGGGCGTCGGCGCATTCGGAGGTCTGACTCGGCCAGGCTGTCGGCTGCTGCGTCCAGCTCGAGACGGTCCAGGTGCACGAGTGCCGTGGCGAGGTGGGCGTGGGTCATTGCCGGGTGGTGGGCGATGCCGAAGGAACGTGCGATGTCCATGGCCGAGCGGGCGCTGCGCTCGGCGTCGGTGCACCGCCCGGCCCAGGCCTGAACTAGGGCGAGGGTGCCGAGCGCGTAGACCTTCAGCACCGGGTAGTTCAGGCCCGGCAGGGTGAGGACGCGTTCCAGGGCGGAGTCGGCACGGGCGAGGTCTCCCTGTAGGAAGTGGGCTCCCGCCGCGGCGTACTCGGCCATCGCCTGCGCGGAGTCCCGCCCGTCTACGCCGAGGATCTCCAGGACGTCGTCGGGTCCGAGACGGTCGAGCGTCACGCGCACCTCCTGGGTCATGCCCAGCACGGTCGACGGAGGGACGTCGCGGAAGACCAGCATCGAGTAGAGCGCGTTGGCCACGGTGCGCTCCCCGAGGGTGAGGTCCGGGCGCCGGATGAGCCGCCGGAAGGTCTCCGCTGCCCTTCCGGGTTCGTCGACGGCGATCTGCGCCGTGAGCAGATTGACGTCGACCGCGGCCGGGCCGTCTGGTCGAGCGGACTGGATGGTGGTCAACCAGCCGACCAGGGTCGCGGACTCGCCCCGCTCGTAGAGGCGGTGCCCGACCTTGGAGATGACCTCGAATGCCTCCTGGTGAGCTCCACCAGCGAGCAGGTGGTCGATCGCTTCCTCGGGGCGCGCGTCGTCCAGCAACCACTGGGCCGCTTTGCGGTGCAGCCTTCCGGCGGCAGCGGGGTCCTCCAGCCGAAGTCGGTACTGCAGCAGGTCAGAGAACAGGCGGTGGTAGCGGTAGAGCTCACCGGAACGGTCCAAGGGGATGAGGAACAGCGAGCGCCGAGCCAGCTCGTTGAGCATGGCCCTGGCGTCCCCCCTGCAGGTCAGGGCGTCGCACACCTCCACTGACAGCCATTCCAGCACCGAGGTCTCGAGCATGAACCGACGCAGGTCTGGCTCCAGCTGCTCGACCACCTCCTGGAGCAGGTACTCGGCAACCAGCCGGTCGCTCCCCGCGAAGGTGGCGATGAACTCGCCGGGATCAGGCGCGTCCCGCAGCGAGATCGCGGCGAGCTGCAAGCCCGCTGCCCAACCGTCGGTACGGGTAACGAGCGCGCGCACCTGCTCCGCCGACAAGGCGCGCTGCGACACCCCCTGGAGCAGCATCGCCGCCTCACCGTCCGCCAAGGCCAGGTCCGTCCCACGCAGCTCCACGACCAGCCCGTCCAGGCGGAGCGCGGCCAGCCGCCACGGCAGGTCTCGCCGGGTGGTGACGACGGCCCGGGTGGTGCGGGGCAACCGGGTCAACAAGCGCCCCAGCTCATCGAGAACCATGGTCCCGCTCAGGACGTGGGCGTCCTCGATGACCAGGAGCATGCCCTGCGTGACCCGGCCGAGCTCTTCGCTCAGCCGCTCGAGCAACGGCTCGCCGAGCCCGGTGCCGCCACCGACCACCAAGTCGTCGATGTCCGGGTCGAGCTCTGGGGCTGCGACGCGAATCGCCCGCACCAGGTCGCGAACCAGCACCACCGGGTCCTGATGACGGGGGGTCAGCGACAGCGCCCCGATCCGACCACCCGGCCGGGTCGACACCCACTGCTGGACGAGCACTGACTTCCCGGACCCCGCCGGGGCCACCAGCACACCGAGCCCGCCGGGCGGCACGGCATCCAAGCGCCGAACCAGGGCCGGGCGGGGGACCGAAACCCGTGGCAGCTGCTGGCGCAGCGGATCGACCGCCACAGGTGAACCCATGCACCAATGATCCCACTCGCACCGATCTGCCCTCACCACACCGGGGTCGACCAGGTAGTCCCCGTTCCGCCTGTCTCAGGCACAGGTCAGTGACTGTCCAACCGCTGGATCTCCAGGATCTCGAGGTGGAGGTCCTGGAGCCGGTTCAGCACACCGTGGAAGGCCGCCTGGTCTAGCACTTCCCCAACCAGACGAGAGCGCCCGTGCCCCACCTCTCGGATCTCGAACCCGCCAAGTCCTGCCGCCGTCAACGGACCCACCACGCAGTCGACCGTGATCTCATACCGAGGCATCGGAGCTCCCTTCCCATCTCCGGTCCGCAACGGCCGACGGCTCCAATGGCGCCGCCAGCCTTGGCATGAGCGCCCGGTGAAGACCCCACACTAGGAGCGCGCAAGATGGCCTGCCTCACCCATGGAGTACGACCATGGCGTAACGCATAGGGGCAGGATGCCGACGGGTTGATGCGCCGTCAGTTCCTCACCCACCGTGGGTGAGCCGTTGTCAGGATCACGGGACGACGCTGGCGGTAGTCCGGAGCAAAGGAGCTCCGGTGTTGAGATCGCGAACGGTCGTCCCGGCGCCGAGTCTTACCGTGGCTGCCATCTTGGCAGGCTGCGCCGAGGACCCCGCCGGGGCGGGACTTGTGTGGTTGCTGCGCCGACCTCATGGCCGATTCGGCAACCCCGCGAGTGGCACCTCCTCTGGACCCCACGGCAGCGCAGGATCTTCTGAATCAGGTCGACTCGCTTCGTCTGCAAGCTGACCAAGTCCGAGCCAGCCTCGACCAAGTCCAAGGGGCGCCAAAGAACGGACTCGAAACCGCCTCGGCGAGTGCCCGGCTAAGCGTGGACGAGAGGCGCGAATCACTCATCGCGGCCCTTTACGGCCCGATCGAGGCGGTCAGCCCCAAGATCGCCGAGGCGCGGGCCAACATCATCCGTTCAATCGACCCCGTGGTCACCGCGCTCGACATCCAATGCGCCAGGGCATGAACCAACACCCTTGTCGGAAGGAGAGGCTATGAGCGTCAGCTTCGTGCTCGAGGCACTCGCCGTCCTCGTCGATTCGGCACCGGTGGTCCGATGACCACGAGTGCCCCCGAGAAGGGTATGACGGTCCTTCAGGCCACCTTCATCGGCGTCGGCTCCATGGTGGGTGCGGGCAACTTCGCTCTGCTCGGCGCGGCCGGCGCGGTTGCCGGTCCGGCCGTCTGGATCTCGTTCCTGATCGCCGGGCTGATCGCAGGCCTTCAGGGGTACTCGTTTGCGAAGCTCGGCGCGATCTATCCATTCGGGTGGAGGCCTGCTCACATACGTGTCCAAGGGTCCCGGTGAGGGCCACATCGCCGGCATCACCAGCTGGCTGTTCTACGTGACGGCGTCAGTCGTCGTTGCGATGGTGGCGTCATCCTTCGGGGGGTGAGCTCCCTCGTCACTGACTACGACCCGACGTGGGGTTCGAGTCCTTCACATCCACCACCACCATCGGCCCCTGACCTGCGGAGACGCAGACCGGGGGCCGCGTTGTCCGGCTGGCCGCACCGCTCTCGATCGGGGCATCCGGCCGTGACAAGGCCCGCTGGCCAACTGCGGCCCGGTCGTTCGGCACCCGTCCTCACCGCCCACGAAGGGTGATGGCCCAGGCCGTCTGGCGCTGGACACTTGACCCGCTGCTGGTCATCACACCAGGCGGCCGCGGCACGCGAGACGTGCGCCGCATCCGGTCGAGCCCGCGAGGAGATGTCATGCGAAGGTCCTGGCTTGCCGGGTTCGACCGGTCCGATGTCGGCAGGGGGGTCGTGGCGCTCGTGGCGAGCAGCCTCGGGCTGGCGCTGGCCGGCTGGATCCTGCCGGGCCTCAGCTTCGACGGCTGGTGGCCGATCGTGCTGGTGGCCCTGGTGATGGCCGTGGTCGGGCTGGTGGTCCGGCCGGTGTTGGTGGCGCTGGCCACCCCGCTCGGGATGCTGGGCGCCCTGGTTCTGGCGCTCCTCGGACAGGCGCTGGTGGCGTACCTCGCCCTGTCGCTGGTGCCGGGGGTGACGAACGACTCCTTCCTCGCGGCGTTCTGGGCGACGTGGATCGTCGCTGTCGTCGTCACCCTGGTGTCCTGGGTCACGACCGCCGGCACCAACGACGCGGTGTTCGCGCACCTGGTGCGTGGTGCCCGGAGGGGCAAACCGGTCCCGGATCCGGACGTCACCGGCATCCTGTTCGTGCAGCTCGACGGCGTGCCCTTCCCGGTGCTCCAGTGGGGCGTCATGGGTGGCACCCTGCCGACCCTGTCTCGATGGATCCGCGGTGGCAGCCACCAGTTCATGGAGTGGACCCCCACCCTGCCGGCGACCACCCCGGCCAGCCAGATGGGCATCCTGCACGGCACCACCGACGGCATCCCCGCGTTCCGCTGGGTCGACCGCGCCACCGGGCGCGTGTTCGTCGCCAACAAGCCGGCCGACGCGGTCGACATCGAGGCGCTGCACTCCGACGGGCGTGGGCTGCTCGCCGACGGCGGGGTCTCGGTCAGCAACCTGTTCAGTGGGGACGCCCCGACCACGTTCGCGACGATGAGCCGGGTGGGTGCGCTGCGCGGCGACCGGGACGGCCGGCGCAGGTTCAACCGGTTCCTGATGCGGCCCGACGGGTTCATGCGTGGGGTGGTGCGCACCACGAGCGAGCTGGTGCGCGAACGCATCCAGGCGCGGCGGCAGATCCGTCAGGACATGCGCCCGCGGGTGCACCGTGGCTGGGACTTCGCCGGCGAGCGCGGAGCCCTCAACGGCGTCATGCGCGACTTCAACTCGGTCATGGTGGGGGAGGCCCTGGCGTCGGGTGCTCGCAGCATCTACGTCGACTACGTCGACTACGACGCCGTGGCCCACCACGCCGGCATCATGCGGCCGGAGTCGCTCGATGCGCTGGTCGGCCTCGACACCCTGCTCGGCCAGCTCGAGAAGGTCGCCGCCGAGGCCAAGCGCGACTACCGCATCGTGGTGCTCTCCGACCACGGCCAGTCACAGGGCGAGGTCTTCGCCGACCGCTACGGCGAGAGCCTGTCCGACCTGGTCGGGCGCCTCGCCGACACCACCGTCGCCGGCACCGAGGTCAACACCGAGGGCTCGGCCCGGGTCGACGTGCTCACCGACGAGCAGCCGGCGCTCGTGGCCCAGGCACTGCGGGCCGGCAGCGCCGACACCATCGAGCAGGCGGATGCCGAGGAGGCAGCGGCGCAGGCCGTCCTCACCTCCTCCGCGGCCGAGGGGGCCCCGGTGGGCGGTGCCCCCGAGCAGCCGATGATCGTCTTCGGCTCCGGGAACCTGGGGCTGGTCTATGCCAGCGGTGAGGACCACCGGCTCACCCGGGCCGAGATCGAGGCGCGCTGGCCGGCCTTGTTGCCGGGCCTGACTGGGCACGAAGGCGTCTCGTTCGCTGTCGTCGACACCGAGGACGGCCCGGTCGCCATCGGCCCGAACGGGGAGCACCGGCTCACCGACGGCATCGTCACCGGCACCGACCCGTTGACCCCCTTCCGGCCCGAGGCTGCGGCCTTCCTGCTGCGCGCCTCCTCCATGCCCGAGGCGCCGGACATCGCCGTCAACAGCCTCCTCGACCCGGTGACCGGAGAGGTCGCCGCGTTCGAGGGCCTCGTCGGGTGCCACGGCGGCCTGGGCGGGTGGCAGGACCGCGCCATGCTCATCTGGCCCAGCGACCTGCCGCAGCCGCCGGAGCGGCTGGTCGGCGCGGATGCCGTGCACCGCCAACTGGTGTCCTGGTTGGAGCACCTCGGACACCGTGCGCGACCTGCCCCCGGCACGGGTGCGTCGCTACGACGCCGAGGGGCCGAGCGATAGCTGACGCCTCTGCAGCCAGCCGCTGCAGTAGACCTTGAAGATGCGGGCCAGCCCGAAACGGTGCGGCCCCCAACCCAGACGTCGGGTCACCCACAGAGGATGAGGATGCCGGCCGGACCCGGGCCTAGCGTCCGAGGGGAACAAGGACCTGCGGCCCTTGGCATCCCGGTGATGTCGAGCAGCCCGTTTCGCGGACAGGAAGACCTCTCATGCACCTTCAGCTGCGACCAGCGTCCCGACTTGCCCACCGACCTGCGGCGTTCGCCCTGGCCGGCGTCGTGCTACTGGCCCTGACCGGGTGCAGCGGCGACGGTACGGACGCCTCGGTCACGACTGCGCAGGCGCGGGTGACGGCCAAGGAGAAGGCCCTGAACGAGGCGCAGACGGCGGCAACCGCGGCATCAGCCGCGTTCTGCACGTCGAGCACGGCATACATCACGGCCATCGACCGCTACGGCGACGTCCTCAACGCCACGGCACCGACCGTGGGAGACGTCAAGGATGCCGGGAGCGACCTCGAGCAGCCGGCCAAGGACGCCCAGCAGGCAGCCGGCTCGGTGACCGAGAGCCGGCAGGCGGTCACCACCGCGGAGGAGGAGCTGGCGGTCGCGCAGGCCTCCCTGGCGGCCGCCCAGGCCTCGGCCTCAGGCACCACGCCGTCGGCCTCCCCCTCGAGCCCGACGGCCACCCAGTCCGCCACCCCCACTCCGGCCAGTGTCACGGGCGTGCAGGAGGCCGAGGCCGAGTTCGCCACCGCGCAGGCCGGCATCACCGACAAGACCCCACTCGCCCAGGCGGCCGAGCAGTTCAACGCGGCCGCGGTGGCGCTGGAGATGGCGTGGCTGCAGCTCCTCGGCGACAGCGGGTGCCTCACCGACCCCCAGCAGGACTCGGCCGCCAAGGCCGTCAGCTCCTACACCACCACGCTCCAGCAGGCACTCACCGATGCCGGCTACTACACGGCCAAGGTCGACGGCATCTACGGTCCGAAGACGGTGGCCGCCGTCGAGGCGCTGCAGAAGGCCAACGGCCTGCCGCAGACCGGCACCCTGGACAAGGCGACCGACAAGGCGCTGCAGTCCGAGCTCGCCGCAAAGGGCGGCGCGGCCGCCCAGGAGGAGACGGCATCCACGGCGGCGGTGCAGCAGACGCTCAAGCTGGCCGGCTACTGGGACGGCCCGGTCGACGGCGTGTGGACCGACGCCCTGACCGTGGCCCTCGAGGAGCTCCAGAAGGACCTCGGGGTCAAGGTGACCGGCACCGTCGACGCGGCCACGATCGCAGCGGTCGAGAAGGCCATCGCCACGGCGCAGGCACCCCCCACACCCGCACCGACCCCGTCACCCTCAGCGAGCCCGAAGCCCACGGCCTCCGGCTGACCGCGGCGTGCACCCACCCGCTCGGGGTGAGGCACCCGGTGTGTCGGCACAGAACACTGTGGAGGTGGGCGCGGCGGTGCCTGGGTCGACTCGTGGGAGAGACTGCGCGGAGGTCGCTCGGCAGCGCACACCACACCGCACGGCTGAAGGCCCGTTCCACGAGGAGAGAACCATTGAGCGAGAACCGGGTCGCGGCCACATCGACGGCTGCCACGCAGACGCCGCCGTTCGCCCTCTCTGCCGAGGAGGTGCTGGCCGCCGCGGGCTCGGATGCCGCGACGGGGCTGAGCGCGGCCGAGGCCGCCAGCCGGCTGGCCAGCCACGGCCGGAACGAGATCACCGCCGAGAAGCCGCCGTCGGCCTGGGCCCTGGCCCTGCAGCAGCTGCGCGACCCGATGAACCTGATGCTCGTCGCGGTGGTCGTGGTGAGCCTGCTCATCGGTGAGGTCTCGACCGGACTCATCGTGGCCCTGCTGATCCTGCTCAACATCGTGCTCGGCACCCGCCAGGAGCTCACGGCCCGGGCGAGCGTCGACGCCCTCGCCAAGATGCAGGTGCCCCAGGCCAGGGTGGTGCGCGACGGCGCCCTGGTGATGACCCCGGCCACCGACGTCGTGCCCGGTGACATCCTGCAGGTCGAGGCCGGCGACATCGTCCCGGCCGACGGCCGCATCGTGCGCTCGGCGACCCTGGAGGTGCAGGAGGCGGCCCTCACCGGCGAGAGCGCGCCGATCCCCAAGGATGCCGGTCAGCTCGGGTCCGCCGACGTGGGGCTGGCCGACCGCACCAACATGCTCTTCCAGAACACCTCCGTCACTCGCGGCACCGCAACGGCCGTCGTCACGGCCACGGCGATGCAGACCCAGATGGGCCAGATCGCCACGATGCTCACGTCGGTGACGCGCACCCGGTCGCCACTGCAGCGCGAGCTCGACTCGCTCACCAAGGTGCTCGGCATCATCGCGTGGGGCGCGGTCGCCATCATCGTCGTGGCGGGGCTCATCCGCGGGATGCCGGCCGACGAGCTGCTGCTGCTCGGCACGGCGATGGCGATCTCCGCCATCCCCACCGGCATGCCGGCCTTCGTCTCGGGGCTGCTCTCGATGGGTGCGCGGCAGCTGGCGGACGCCCGGGCCGTGGTCAAGAACCTCACCGACGTCGAGACGCTCGGTGCGACCAGCGCCATCAACACCGACAAGACCGGCACCCTGACGCTCAACGAGATGATGGTCTCGACGCTGTATGCCGGCGGGCAGTGGTTCACGGTCGACGGCGAGGGGTACCGCAAGACCGGTGCGATCCGGTCGGTCGCAGGCAGCCCGACCCCTGACTTCAGCCGTCTGGCACTGGGGCTCGTCCTCGACAGCGACGCCGTGGTCGGCGACGACGGATCGGTGATCGGCGACCCGACCGAGGCCGCACTCGTCGTGCTGGCCGCGAAGCTCGGCGTCGACGCCGAGGAGACCCGCCGCACCTACCCACGGCTGGCGGAGGTGCCGTTCGACTCCGAGTACAAGTTCATGGCGACCTTCCACAAGGTCCCTGTCGACGGCGTGGAGCACGTCATCGAGCTCGTCAAGGGCGCGCCCGACCTCGTGCTCGCCCGGTGCAGCCAGGCGGGAGGCCCGCTCAGCGGGTCACAGGTGCCGGTCGCGCAGGCGTCGGCCGGCATCTCGGCGGCCAACGATCGGATGGGCGGCAAGGGCCTTCGCGTCCTGGCCTTCGCGGCCCGGCTGGTGGCCGACGACGAGCTGGCGGCGATGACCGCCGACCCCATGTCGCTCACCCGTGAGTCTGTCGTTCGTGGGGCTGGCCGGCATCATCGACCCGCTGCGCGCCGAGGCCAAGGACGCCGTCGCCGTCGCCCTGGCCGCCGGCATCGACGTGCGGATGATCACCGGTGACCACGCCGTCACCGCGCAGGCCATCGGGGAGGACCTCGGGCTCGGACCGGGCGCGATCAGTGGCGCGGAGCTGCAGGCGCTCAGCGACGACGAGCTCAAGGCCCGGCTCCCTCAGCTGCACGTGTTCGGCCGGGTCACCCCCGAGGACAAGCTGCGCCTGGCGCGGGCGATGCAGGAGACCGGCCTCATCGTCGCGATGACCGGCGACGCGGTCAACGACGCGGCCGCCCTCAAGCAGGCCGACATCGGGGTCGCGATGGGCAGCGGCAGCGAGGTCACCAAGCAGGCCGCGCGGATGGTGCTCACCGACGACAACTTCGGCACCCTCGTGCACGCCGTCGAGATCGGGCGGCGGGTCTACGACAAGGTCGTCTCGTACGTGCGCTACCAGATGACCCAGCTGCTCTCGCTGGTGCTGCTCTTCCTCGCCGCGACGATCTTCAACGTCAACGAGGGGGTGGCGATGACCCCGACCATGGTGCTCTACCTGCTCTTCTTCGCCACCGCCGCCGGCGTCATCATCATCGCGGTCGACCCCGGCGACCCCGACGTCATGCACCGGCCCCCCCGCGACCCGGCGATGCCCATCACCAACCGGCCCGCCGTCATGGCCTGGCTGGTGTACGCCGCGGTGCTGTTCGTCGCGGCCTTCATCCCGCTCGTCGCCGGGCCCGACGAGCCGAGCACCGACACGGCCAGTGCGGCGATGACGATGACCTTCGCCGTCATGGGGATCGGCACCGTCTTCAACGCCCTGGTCAACCGGCGCGACCCCACCAGCGGGCTCAGCGCCCCGATCGCCAAGGCGCTCGCGATCGCGCTGGTGCCGCTGGGCATGGTGTTCCTCGCGACCCAGCTCCCGTCGTTGCAGGGTGCCCTGCTCACCGTCCCGCTCACCGGCGGTCAGTGGCTGGTCTGCCTGGGCCTGGCGGCCCTGCTGCCGCTCACCGTCGAGGTGGGCAAGGTCGCGCGCCGACGCCGTCGGCCACCGCCCGATGCGTTGCGCCCGCAGGCCGTCGTCGCCCCCGCCCGCGGACAATGAGGCACCGCCCCGCATACCGACCACGATCCGCAAGGAGAGCACCATGAGCGCCGCACCGGACGAGCCCCGCGCACCGGCCGAGCCGGGCAGCCGGAAGCTGATGGTGCTGCTCGCCATGGCGATGTTCGTGCTGGTGGTCGACACCTCGCTGATGAACGTGTCGATCTCCGCGGTCATCGACGACCTCGACACCACCGCCAGCGGCGTGCAGTCGGCCATTGCGCTGGAGGCGCTGGTCTCGGCGGCCTTCATCCTGATCAACAGCAAGGTCGGCGACCTGATCGGGCGCAAGCGGGCCTACGTGCTCGGCCTGCTCGCGTATGCCGTGGGTGCCCTGGCGATGACGGTGACCCAGAGCCTGACGACCATCGTCATCTTCTGGGCCGTGATCGGTGGGCTCGGCGCCTCGCTGCTGCTGCCGGCCATGCAGTCGCTCATCCACGGCAACTTCGCGGGTGCCGCGCAGAAGCAGGCCTACGCCCTGATCGGCGCCGCGGCCGCGATCGCGGCGGCCGTGGGGCCCCTGATCGGCGGGTTCGTGACCACCTACCTGTCCTGGCGAGTCGGCTTCGCGCTCGAGGTGGTCATCATCGCGGTGGTGCTCAGCCAGATCCGGCTCGTCAAAGACGTGCCCTACACGGGGTCGCGCCAGGTCGACGTCGTCGGCGCCGTGCTGTCGGTGGTGGGTATGGGAGGCGTGGTGCTGGGCATCCTCGTCTGGCAGGAAGGGGGCGAGTTCGTGCTCCTGCTGATGGCGGTGGGCGCGGTCGCGCTCGGCTCGCTGGCCTGGTGGCTGGTCAAGCGCAAGCGTTCCGGCAGGGTGACCCTTCTCGACCCCGACCTCTTCCGGTCCCCGAACTTCACCGCAGGCATCTCGTCACAGATGCTGCAGCAGGTCGCCCTGGGCGGGGCGATGATCGCCCTCCCGCTCTTCCTGCAGATGACGCTGGAGTACAACGCGATGCAGGCGGGGCTGTCACTGGCGCCGTTGTCGCTCACGATGTTCGCGGCCGCCGTGGTCGCCGGGAGGAAAGCGGGCAACCGCCGCCCGGCGCGGATCATTCGGACCGGTTTCGGGCTGGCCGCGGTGGGTCTCGCGATCATCATCGTCATGGTGCCGGTCATCGACAGCGGCTGGTACCTCGCGATCCCGTTGGTCATCACGGGCGCCGGCCTCGGGCTGCTGGTCTCGCAGCTGAACAACTACACGCTGGCCCCGATCGAGGAGGAGCGGATCAGCGAAGCCGCCGGGGTGAACTCCGCCGCGGGCTCGTTCGGGCTGTCCTTCGGCCTGGCGATGGCCGGCGGCATCATGCTGGCCGCCCTGTCGTTCAGCTTCACGAACCTGACGCGAGGCGAGCACCGTCATCCCGCCGGCGCAGCAGCAGCAGATCGCGGTGGCCCTGGAGGACGACGCGGAGGTCATGAGCAACACCGCCCTCGCGGAGCAGATCGTCGGCCAGCCGCCGGAGGTGGAGGCGGCGGTGCTGGAGATCAACGACGAGGCGCGCAACCGCTCCCTGCAGGTCGCCCTCCTGGTGCCGCTGCTCGCCGCGCTGGTCGGTCTGGGCAACTCCTTCCGGATGCTGCGCCTGCCCGACGTGAAGCCGTCCGCCTCGCTGGAGGGCCTGGACCTCGGCTGAGCCGCGCGCCGGTCAGAGCAGGCCGAGCTCGGCGGCACGCGCGGCGGCCTCGTCCCGGTCGGACACGCCGAGCTTGCGGTAGATGCTGGCAACGTGGGTCTTGAGCGTGTTCATCGTGATGTACAGGTCGGCGGCGATGTCTCGCTGCTTCATCCGCCGGGGTAGGTAGGACAGCACGGCCAGCTCACGCTCGGTGAGTGGCTCGAGCATGCCTGGCCCGATGGCCGATACGTGCGGTGGGGGAGTGGGCCGATAGATGCGCTCCAGGAGCGCGCGCAGCTCCTCGGCGAAGTGTGCATGGTTGCTGCCGTCCTGCCGCAGCACCTGCGCGGCGGCCGGAACCTCGAGGAAGGGCTGGCGCAGCTGGTCGCCCTCGGCCGCCGCCACCGCGAGGCGGACGGCCGCCCGGGCCGCTCCAGCCTCGCCACGTGCCTCGAGCACGGCCGCCTCGCGCAGCCGGTGACTGACGGCAGCGCGCAGGTCGTCCACCGGCGGCTCGCCGCCCGACATGCCGGCCTCGGCCGCGCCCAGGTCGCCGGTGGCCAGAGCGAGGTCGACGCGGGCAGCGACCAGCTCGGCGCTGTCCCCGGGGTCGTCCAGAAGTACTCGTGCCTCGAGGAGCTCGTCGGCGTCGATGAGCAGCCGCGCGTGCAGCGCGCGGTTGGCGTTGGCCAGGACCGGGGGTTCGACGGCGCAGGCGCCGGAACGGCGTAGGGCGGCCAGGCCGCCTTCGACGTCCCCCGCGGCGGCGCACAGCCGAGCGGCGAGGGCCCGGTGCAGGTCCAGGTTGACCACGTTCGACGGGCGTCGGCGGTTCTGCAGGTCTGCCATGGCCAGGTGGTCCGCAGCCCGGTCGAGCTCGGCGCGGTCCAGATGAGCCAGGGCCGCCGCCAGGTGTGCGTGGATCACGGCGGGGTGGTGGGTGGCGCCGACCGCCCGGGCCCCGCCCAGCGCGGCATCGGCCAGCTGCAGCGCCTCGGTGCAGTGGCCGTTCCAGGCCCGGGCGAGCGCCAGCGACCCCAGGGTGTAGAAGCGCCAGATCGGGTACTGCGCGCCGGGCAGCAGGAAGGCCCGGCGGAGCCCCGTGGTGGCCTGCTCCACGTCGCCCTGCAGGAAGCGGGCGATGGCGGCGTCGTACTCGACCATGACGCGCACCGACTGCGTCCCGCCCATCCCCAGGAAGTCGACGACGTCGCGGTCCTCCAGGCTCGGCAGCACGTCGAGCACGGCACGGGCGGTGGTGACAACGGCCTCCGGTGGGAGGCTGCGGAAGACCTGGGTGGTGTGCAGGGCGTCGGCGGTGGCTCGCTCACCCGCCGTCAGGTCCGGGCGACGCACCAGCCGGCGGTAGGTCTCGGCCGCTGCGTCGGGCAGGTCCGCCGCGATCTGCGCGGCGAGGAGGCTGACCACGACGCGCACCGGGGCGGTGGAGTCCTCGCCCGTGATCGCCAGGAGCCACCGCACGAGGGTGGCGGACTCCCCGCGCTCGAAGAAGCGGTGGCCGAGCCGGGAGATCTCGGCGAAAGCCTTGTCGTGCTGTCCGGCGCGGAGCAGGTGCTCGATCGACTCCTCGGCGCGACCGTGCTCCATCAGCCACCCTGCCGCGCGTGCGTGCAGGCCGCGCGCGGCCGCGGGGTCCTCGGCCGCGAGCTGGTAGCGCAGGAGGTCGGCAAAGAGGTGGTGGTAACGGAAGTTGGTGCGCGACAGGTCCAGCGGGATGACGAACAGCGACTGGTCCTCGAGCTCGGCGAGCATCGCGCGGGCGTTGCCGGCCCCGGTCACCGCATCACACACATCGACCGAGAGCCAGTCCAGGACCGAGGTGTGCAGCAGGAAGGTGCGGACGTCCGGTTCCAGCCGATCGAGGACCTCGTCGAGGAGGAACTCGGCGATCAGCCGGTCGCTGCCGGCGAACGAGGCGACCGCTGCGGTCACGTCGCTCTGGTGCCGAAGCGAGATGCCGGCCAGCTGGAGCCCGGCGGCCCAGCCGTCGGTGCGAGCCGCGAGGAGCTCCACGTCGTGGTCGGAGAGGTCGCGCTCGGACACCGCGGTCAGCAGTCGCCTGGCCTCCTCCTCACGGAAGGAGAGGTCGGTGCCGCGCAGCTCGACGAGGCGCCCGTCGAGGCGCAGTCGCCGCAGGGACCAGGGCGGGTCGCGTCGGGTGCTGACGAGGCAGCGCACGGTGGGGGGCAACCGGGTGACGAGGTCCCCGAGGTCCATCAGCACCCCTCGGTTGGTGAGGAGCGTGCAGGTCCTCGATCACGAGCACCAGATCGGTGGGCACGCCGTCGAGCTCGTCGAGCAGGGCGTCGACGAACGGTGTGCCCAGGGTCGACCCACCAGTGCCCGCGACGTCAGCGACCGACGCCGCGACCTCGGGGGCCCCCGCGCGCACGGCCGCGACGAGGTCCCGGGCGAGCACGGCGGCGTCGTCGTGCCCGGCATCCAGGCCCAGCCCCACGACGAGGGCGTCGGGGCGTCCGGCAGCCCACTGGCGCAGGAGGACGGACTTGCCCGACCCGGCCGAGGCGACGAGCAACCCCAGCTCGCCGGCGCCGACCCGATCGAGGTGGTGCTCCAGGTCCGGGCGGGACACGGCATACCGGGGCAGCGGCTGGCGGAGGGGGTCCACGCCTCGGTGCGTCGGCATGGTCCCACTTCTACACCCCGTGGCGACCGGGTCAGGGAGGGTCACCCGTGCAGGGGCGCTCACGGCTCCATCCGGTGCACGTCGACGATGTCGACGTGCAGGTCCTCGAGGCGTTCGAGGATGCCGTGCAGCGCGGCCTGGTCGACCACCTCACCGACCAACCGCGAGCGGCCCGCGGTGGTGGTCCGCGCCTGGAAGCCGTCGAGGGCACCCAGCACCGCTGGTCCTACAACACCGTCGACGGTGATCTCGTACTGCGTCATGCCGGTCCCTCCCTTCGCTGCGGCCCGGAGCGGGGCGGTTCCCCGCTCCGGGCGGGTGCCTCAGATGCCGGCGTACTCGTGCTCGGTGACCGGGAGCCCGGCCTCGAGCCAGGCGGCCAGACCGCCCTCGAGGATGGAGACGTCGGCGAAACCCATGTCCTGCAGGGTGGCGGCAGCCAAGGCGGCGCGCGCACCGGAGTGGCACACCACGATCGTCGGCCGGGCGGGGTCCATGGCCTCCGCGTGCCGTGGGCTGACGGGGTCGGCGAAGAACTCCAGCAAGCCACGAGGGGCAGGCACCGACCCGTCGATGTGCCCGTGGTCCCACTCGGTGGACTGGCGCACGTCGACCACCACGGCGCTACCGGCGGCCAGCTTCTCGGCGGTCTCGGCAGCCGTGACGGAGCCCACCCGGCTCTTCGCGTCCATGATCATCTGCTGGACACCTGTGCTCATCTCGTCGTCTCCTTCTCGTCCGTCTCGACCGGTCACCCGAGCCGGGTGCCTTCGACCTCGAGGGCGCCGCCGGCCGGGAGCTTGCTCCAGCTGCGGCGCTCCCACTCCTCCTTGAGCACCTCTTCGGCCGCCTGCTCCAGGAACTCGGGGCGGGCCCACTCGTTGACGTCGAAGTCGTTGTTGATGTAGCCGTGGCTGACCATGAAGTCCTTGCCGATGTTCACGCACTCCAGGTTCTGGGCACTCAGGCTGGGCACCATGTCGAGGTCCTTGATGCCCTGGTAGGTGTCCTCGGCGTCGCGGTAGAACGTCTGCCGGTTGAGGATGTAGGCGGCGGCCCGCTTGTTGTCGTTGGCCCAGCGGCCGACCTTGACCATGGCCTTCATGTAGGCGATGACGAGCTCCGGGTGCTCGTCGGCCATGACGTCGGTACAGGTGATCACGGCCGGGGTGTTGGCGACCTGGATGGTCCAGTCGGGGTACCTGGACAGGTCCTCGATCATCTTGATCTTTCCGGTGGCCTCCTGCAGGTGCTGGAAGACCTTGCTCTGGGTGTAGATCGCGTCGACCGTTCCGTTGAGCAGCGCGGTCTCCAGGGGGCGGAAGGCGAGGTCGTGCTTGTGGTCGCGGCGCATCCACAGCTCGGAGGGGTTGTTCATCGGCGGGACGAGCATCTCCGGCTTGTCGTACCAGTCGTCCGGGTAGGGGAACTCGACCAGCTCGATGTCGTCCATCGTCATGCCGTTGATCTTGAGCATCGTCTCGATGCCCATGTGCTCCTGGATGCGCCACCAGTCGTTCTTGATCGTGTTCAGGCTCTTGCTGATGCCGATCTTCTTGCCCTTGAGGTCCGCCATCCGGAAGAGCGGGTCGCGGGCGCGCACGGCCATGCAGCCGCCCTCGTAGACCCAGGTCGTCCCGAGCAGCACGGTCTTGCGGATGTCGGCGTTGACGTGGATCGGCGGGTACAGGCCACCCATCCGGATCAGGTTGTCGAGGTTGTGGATGTAGTGCGGGTACCAGTTGTTCTCGGGGGCGTGGCGGAAGTAGGCGTACTCCACGCCGATCTTCTTGAACTCCTCACGGCACCAGCCCAGCTCCTGGTCGACGTTGTTCGCCGAGACCATCGGGCAGTTCGTGAACCAGACCTCCTTCCAGTCCAGCGGGACGGTGGTGGAGACCCTGGGGGTGTCGGTGACAGTCATGATGTCGCTCCTCGCGTGGTTCGGGCGCCGTGGGCGATCGCTGGGCGGTCGTCCCCTTGTCCTGCCACCATTGCGACCCTGCCGCGCGGACACATCACCCACCACGGCTCTCCCAGCGGGCGGGGCCTCACCCACCACGGGTGGGGAATGCCATCCCCGGAGGGTGAGTCGCCCGGCCGGCCATGCGCCCACGATGAAACCATGACCATCGGCATCGCAGAGGTACTTCCGTTCGCCATCGGAGTGGCGATCAGCCCGGTGCCGATCATCGCGGTGATCCTGATGCTGTTCTCCAGCCGGGCGAAGGTGAACGGCCCGATGTTCCTCATCGGCTGGGCCGTGGCCCTGGCCGTCGTGAGTGGCATCGCTTTCCTCGCCGGTGACGCGGCATCCGAGAGCACCACGACAACGGCGGTCTCCTGGTCGCAGGTGCTCTTCGGGGCGGTGTTCGTGCTCTTGGCGGTGCGCACCTGGAGCAAGCGCGCACCGGTCGGTGAGCAGTCCGAGCCGCCCAAGTGGATGGCGGGGATCGACTCGTTCTCACCGGTCAAGGCCCTCACGCTGGCGCTGCTGCTGGCCGGGGTGAACCCCAAGAACCTGCTCCTCGCCGCCGGCGCGGGCGCGGCGGTCGCGGGCCTGGCGTTGCCGACCACGGAAGCGGTTGTCTCGCTCCTCGTCTTCGTCATCGTCGCCAGCCTCACCATCGCCGTCCCGGTCATCTACCACCTGGTCGGGGGAGCGGCGGCGCGCACCCGCCTCGATGCCGTCAAGGAGTGGCTCGCCGTGCACAACGACGCCGTCATGACGGTGCTGTTCCTCGTGCTCGGCGTGAACCTCATCTCCAAGGGCATCCCGCCGCTCAGCTGACAACGGAAGAGGCCCGCGGCGGCGTCCGAGACGCTGCCGCGAGCCTTCGCCCGTGCCCGAGTCAGTCCAGGATGAACCAGCCCCGCACCTCGGCCTCGTGGTCGCGATACCGCTCACCCGAGACGTCGACGACCACCTTGTCGATGGTGCCGCCGGTGAAGGTGAACGGCGCGGTGTAGGTCGGTGACACGGGGGACGCGTCGTCGCGGCCCACGCAGAGCCCGTCGCCGACCAGGCAGAAGGCGCCGGGCTGAGTGGTGATGGTGTCGCTGCCGACGGCCTCACCGTCGACGTAGAGGGTGAGCGGCCCGCGCGCCCCCGCCATCATCGGGTCCTCGCTGCGGCCCTGCGCCACGAACTCGGCGGTGATGACGTGCGCGCCCGGCTCGATCGCCCGGTCGGCCGTGATGGTCTGCAGGTGGGTGCCCACCCAGTTGAAGGCGTAGTGGAGCCGGCCGTCCTGGACGAACAGGCTGTGCCCGCCCGCGACGCCGCCCTGGGCGAAGATCACGCCCTCGACGTCGGTGGAGGCGACGTCGACGCCGGCCGAGATGGTGTACGAGCGGCCGCTGAACGCCACGGCGGACTGTTCGGGCACCGAGGCGCAGTCGGGGTAGTAGACGTAGCGGTCGCGGCTGGGCGTGCCGCTCGGGCGCTCGGCGAGCATCTGCTCCAGGGCGTTGCGGTCGTCCAGCGGCAGGCCGTTGTACTGCTCCGCCAGCTCGAACCACCGGGCCACCATCGCCTGCACCCGCTCGGGCTCGTCGTCGGCGAGGTTCTTGGACTGCGATCGGTCGACCGCCACGTGGTAGAGCTCCCACACGTCGAGCTCGAACTTGCCCCATCCACTCAGCGGAGGGTGCATCGCGGTGAGCAGCCAGCCGTCCTCGTAGAGGGCGCGCTGCCCGAGCATCGAGTAGAACTGGGTGCGCTTGCCCGGCGCTGCGGGGTCGGTGAGGGATGCCGCGAAGCTCTCGCCCTCGATCTCGCGCTGGTCGTAGCCGTTGATCGTGCTCGGCGCGGTGATGCCGATCAGGTCGTAGATCGTCGGCACCACGTCGACCGCGTGCACGTACTGAGAGCGCACCGTGCTGTCGGCGGCGATCTTCGCCGGCCACGACACCAGGCACATGTCCGAGATACCGCCTTCGTAGCCGGCCCACCGCTTCCAGTAGGGGAACGGGGTGTCGAAGGCCCAGGCCCACCCGGTGTTGTAGTGGTTGTAGGACTTCGGGCCGCCCAGCTCGTCGATGTGCTCGAGGGTCAGCGAGGTGGGGGTCGGCACGCCGTTGAAGAAGCGCCACTCGTTGAACGTGCCGTTGGGGCCACCCTCGCCGCTGGCGCCATTGTCGGATACCACGACGATGATCGTGTTGTCGAGCTCTCCGCTCGACTCCAGGAAGTCGACCACCCGCCCGACCTGGTCGTCGGTGTACTCGACGTAGCCGGCGAACACCTCGGCCATCCGGATGAAGAGCCGCTTCTCGTCGTCGCTGAGCGACTCCCAGGGCCGCACGGTGTCGAGCAGCGGCCAGGGCTGGCCGTCGGGGCCGGTCACGCCGGGCTCGCCGTGCGGGTTGATGCCGCTCAGCTCGGTGTCGTCGGGCAGCAGCCCGAGCTCCTTCTGCCGGGCCAGGATCGTGGCTCGGATCGCCTCGTAGCCGTTGTCGAAGGCGCCCTTGTACTTGTCGGCCCACTCGAGGAAGACGTGGTGCGGGGCGTGCGCGGCATCCAGGCTGAAGTAGAGGAAGAACGGCTTGTCGGGCTCGACGACCTTGGCGTCGCGGATGAACTCGATCGCCCTGTCGGACAGGTCTTTTGCGATGTGGTAGCCCTCGGCGGGTGTGGCCGGCGGGTCGACGGGGTGGTTGTCGTGGATCAGGTCGGGGAACCAGCCGCTCGACTCGCCGCCGAGGAAGCCGTAGAACCGCTCGAAGCCGCGGCCCAGCGGCCAGCGCTTCTTGGAGGCGGCCATGCCGGTCTCCTCACCCGGGGTGAGGTGCCACTTGCCGACGCAGTAGGTGTTGTAGCCGTGCTCGAGCCAGCACCTCGGAGATGAAGCCGTTCTCGAACGGGATGCGGGTCGAGATGCCCGGGAACCCCGAGCTGAACTCGGCGATGGTCGCCATCCCGTTGGAGGTCGCGTTGCGGCCGGTGAGCAGGGACGCCCGGGTCGGGGAGCACAGGGCCGTGGTGTGGAAGTTCGAGTAGCGCACCCCCAGGTCGGCGATGCGGGACATCGTGGGCGTGTGCACCGGGCCGCCGAAGCAGTCCATCGTGCCGTAGCCGACGTCGTCCCAGACGATGAAGACCACGTTGGGCGCACCCTCCGGCGCCTTGGGAGCGAGGTACGGCGCCCAGTCCGGCGTCGAGTCGCGAATGTCGAGCTCGATCTTTCCCGCAAACTCTGGTGCCACGTGCTCCGCCTCCTCAGCGGTCGGGGGCGCCGCCGGGTCACGGCGACGCCCCTCGTCGAACTACCTGTTGGATGCCGGGTCAGCGGCGGTCGTCGCGGCGGTCCTCGCGGCGGTCGCCGCGGCGGCGGACGCCGTGGACGACGACGGCAGCGGTGCCGACGGTGGCGGCGGTGCGGGCCACGGGGGCGCCGATCACGCCGCGGCGGGCGGCGCGTGCGGGACGAAGAGGCATGTCAGTTCCCTCCTTCCAGGGCCAGCTCGTGCTCGATGGATGCCGCGATGGCCTGGATCGGGATCCGGCCGTTGGCGATGAGCTGCCCGCCGGCGCGCCGGGCGGCGGCGGCGAAGGGGGCAGCCCAGCGGTTCTCCCAGACCACGACGCCGGCGACGCTGCCCGGCTCCATGGCCGCGGCGAGCATCTCGACGTCGTCGGCGGCCAGGATCTCGGCGATGTCGGCCTCCAGGGCCCGGATCTCGTCGACCATCGGCGTCTCGTCGAGCTCCATCGCGTCGACCGAGCCGTCCTCGTTCTTGACCAGGATCAGCACGTCGAGGATGCGGATGATGCCCGACTCGGCCAGCTTGGCGAGCTCTTGCGCCGCCTCCCCGGTGAAGTTCTGTTCGCCGGCGGGGAACTCGATGACCAGGTAGTCGACCGGGCCCAGCTCCTCCACCGTCGTGTCCGTGTTCTCGTCCATAGAGTTTCTCCTTCTGGAGCCGCCTCCGTCGGAGCGCAGGGCCGCCATCGTCGGCGGGCACTGGATCCGCGGGCCGACTCGGTGCCGGCGTGCGTTGACCTGTCCAACCTCCCGCAGGCGCGGCGGGAATGGATCACCCGGGTTGGGTGAGGGGGGCAGGGCGGTCAGCCGCGCGGCGGGCCGCCGAACCCTCCACCGGGACCGCCGCCGCCGGTCAGGCTGCTGACCCCGCCCGTGGTCGAGCGACGGAAAGGGCTGTTGCCGGTGGGCAGCGCCGTGGCCGGATCGGCCAGCACGACGACCTGACCGGCGGTCAGGCCGTCCTGTACCTGCACCCTGCCCTGGCCCACGGCCCCGACCGTGACCGCAGTGGCCTTCACGGCACCGCTGCTGAGCACCTGGACCGTCCCGGTGCCCGTGCTGACGCCGGTGACGGCCGAGACCGGCACGGTCAGCACATCGCTGGCGGTGGCCAGGGTGATCGTGGCGGTCGCCGTCGAGCCGGCGGCCAGGGTCACCGGTGCGTCGGTGACGGTGACCCGCACCGGGTAGGTCGGGGTGGACGACGTGGTCGAGGTGGGCAGCACCCCGATGCTCTGCACCAGGCCGGGGGACTCGTCGGTGGTGCCGGCCGGGGTCACGCCCACGTCCTGCGCGACCCGCACCTTGCTCAGCTGCGCCAGCGGGAGGTCGACGGTGACGACGGCCGCGCCCGGGCCGACGAGTACGACGCCGGAGGAGGTGCTCGCCTGCTCGCCGGCGACGAGGTCGACCTGCCCGACCCGGCCGCTGATCGGCGCCTCGAGCACGGCGGCGTCGAGGTCCTGCTGGGCGCTCGCGAGCTTCTGGGTGGCCTCGAGCACGGCGACCTCGAGGCTCGCGGTGGAGCGTGAGCTGCTGCCACCGGCAGCACCCTGGGGGGCGGCGCCGGTGGTTCCGGCACCGCCCGTGCCGGTACCCGTCCCCGTACCCGTGGCGGTGGTCGCGGCCCGGGACTGGGTCGCGGCGGTCGACTGCTGCTGCTGCAGGGCCTTGGACGCGGCGTCCAGGGCCCTCACCAGCCGGTCCATCTCGGCCACCGTGTGCTGGGCCGAGCCGAGCGCGTGCGACAGGGCCGCGATGCACGCGGTCACCTGCTCGGGGGTCGGAGTCGGTGCGGGCGCAGGAGTGAAGCCGGCGGGTTCGATGCGCGCGACGGCCCCGGCGGACCTGGCCGTCGAGGACGCGGAGGAACTGGGGGAGGCCGAGCCGGTGGACGACGCCGTGGGCGACGGCGTCCCGCTCGAGCTCGGCGACGGTGACGGGCTCGGCGACGGTGACGTGGTGGCACTGGGGGAGGGGGTCGGCGTGGGAGACGGCGTCGGGACCGGGCCGGGGGGCGTGCCCGCGCCGATGAGCGGCTGGCACGTGGTGACGGCGGACTGCACCAGGGCGTCGAAGCCGCTGACCGCGCGGTGCACCCCGGAGGTGTCGACCTTCGGGGCCTTCGGCGACGGCGACCGGGTGGCCGACGGAGCCGTCGTGGAGCCTGACCGGGTGGAGGGTGCGGGCGAGGCCGCCGAGCCGGATGCGGCGCCGGACGCGGCGGCGGATGTGGACGTGGACGCGGTGGTGGTGGAGGACGTGGAAGTCGACCCGGCGGCATCCAACGACGCCTGTGCGGCAACGAGGTTCGCCTGCGCCACGGTGACCGCGCGCTGCAGGCCGTGGGTGTCGAGGGTAGCGAGCACGTCACCGGCCTCCACCTCGTCACCGACCGACACCTTCACGGTCCGCACGGTGCCGGGGGTCCGGAAGGCGGCGGTCACCCGGTCGACCCGCTCGACCGACCCGGACAGCGAGATCGACTGGGTCACCGAGCCGGTCTCGACGGTGGCCGTGCGCAGCCCGGACGTCGCCGCAGAGCTCGGCACGGCATCGACGACGAGGTAGGCGCCGGCAGCCAGCACGGCGACGCCGCAGCCCGCCGCCGTCCAGCGCGCCCAACGGGGGAAGGCTCGTCGCTCAGCCACCGCGGACCCCGACGGTGCACGAACCGTCCACCGGTGTGCTGACCGTCATCGTCGTGGCGGTGAGCGTGCCGGTGTCGTCGGTTGTCCCGGTCGCGCGCAGGCAGGAGCCGACGGTGATCGAGGTGGCCTTGGCCGCGGCGGTGGTGAGGAAGGTGGTGCTGCTGGCGTAGGTCACCGTCACCGGCGTGCTCGAGGGGGATGCCGTGGGGGTGGCCGTACCAGCGGCGCCCGCACCTGCGAAGCGCGGCAGCGCCGAGGCCAGCGTGAAGGAGCCCGCTGACAGGGCCGTGACCTCTCCGATCGCGCCGAAGCCGCCACCGTCGGGCCGTGCGCGGTCGGTCGTGCCGGGAGGGGGACCGGTGGGGGCTCCCGACGGCATCCCGGTCGGTGCTCCGGAGGGCCTCGGGCCGCCACCGCCCGGGAAACCGCCCCCGGGGAAGCCGCCCCCGGGGAAGCCGCCGCCGGCGGCCGCACACCCCTTCGCGGTCGACAGGATCGTCACGCTCCCGGCGGCCAGCGGGCCGGCGCCGGCGTTCGCCGCCGACGGGCGGGTCGAGGCGGTCGCGCCCGTCCTGGCGGGGCGCACGCTCACGCAGTCCCCGACCGCCAGGGCCGCCGAGGTGCTCGGGACCTGCGCGGTGACCTTGGTCTTTGGCGTGTACACGACGGCGGTCTGCTCGTTGCTGCCCTGCACCTGCAGGGTCGTGCCCTGCACTGCCGCAACGGTGCCGGAGACCCCGGGGAAGCGCCCACCCCCCGGGCGACCGGCGCCCCCACCGGCCGGGAGGGACGCGGAGGTGGTGGGCGCCGGGGTGGCAGCCGACCCACCGGAGGAGCCACAGGCGGTCAGGGCCAGGGTGCCGAGGAGGGCAGCACCGGCGACGGCGGCGGTGCGGTGGAGGGGTCGGACGGCAGTCATGGTCACTCGCTTCGGAGGGCGTCGATGGGGGACAGGCGGGCGGCCCGGCCGGCGGGGTAGACCCCGGCGACCACGCCGATGACGAGGGAGATGGCCAGCGCCAGGCCGGCGGCGACCGGCGACACGGTCACCGGCTGGTCGAGCAGTGAGGGCAGTACGCGAGACCCGATGATGCCCAGGGCCAGCCCGAGCAGCCCACCGATCAGGCCCAGAACGGTTGCCTCGGTGAGGAACTGGCGGCGGATGATGCGCGGGGTGGCCCCCAGCGCCTTGCGCAGGCCGATCTCGCGGACCCGCTCGGTGACCGAGACCAGCATGATGTTCATGACCCCGATACCGCCGACGAGCAGTGAGATCGCCGCGATCCCACCGAGCAGCACGGTGAGCGTGCGGGAGGTGCTGGTGGCGGTCTCGACGATCGACTCCTGGCTGTTGATGCTGAAGTCCGCGGTGGTGGGCGTGAGCCCGTGGCTGGTCAGCAGCGCGTTGGTCGCCTCCTGGTAGGCGGCGGAGAGGGCATCGGTGCTGGTCGCCTCGAGGTAGATCGTCGAGACGCTGGTGCCGCTGGAGGGGGAGACGAGCGTGGCGTAGGTGGTGGCGGGCACGATGGCCTGGTCGTCCTGGTCGCCACCGACGGTGGACCCCACGGTGTCGAGCACGCCGATGACGGTGAACGGCTGGGCGCCGATCGTCACCGTCTCCCCGACCGGGCTGCGGATGCCGAACAGCTCCTGCGCGGTCGTGGAACCGAGCACCACCTCGGGCTGCACGCTGTCGAGCTCGGCCGAGGTGAACATCCGCCCGGACGCCACCGAGCGGGCTCGCACCTGCAGCCACTGCGGGGTGGTGCCGACCACGTTCGTCGTCCAGTTGGTGCCGTTGGCGGTGAGCGCCACCGAGGTGCTCGAGGTGGGAGCCACGGCGCGAACGTCGGGCGCCACGCTGGGGTCGGCGAGCATCGCGGCATCCGCGGTGGTGAGGGTGGTCGCGGAGCCGCGACCGCCGCGGATGCCGGTGAGGCTGGTGCTCGAGCCGGGCGACACGATGAGCAGGTTCGAGCCGAGCTTGCCGATCTGGCTGGCCACCTGCTGCTGCGCCCCCTGCCCGAGGCCGACGGTGAGCATGACGGCCGCGATGCCGATGAGGATGCCGAGCACGGTCAGCGCCGAGCGCATCCGCCGGGTGCGGATCGCCTCCCACGCGGTGCGCAGGGTCTCGGCCCAGGTCATGGTGCGGCCACCCGGTCCACCTCGAGCAGCCGGCCGTCGTGCATGTGCACCTCGCGCTGGGCGCGGGCGGCGACGTCGTGCTCGTGCGTGATGAGCACGATGGTGCGGCCCTGGGCCTGCAGCTCGTCGAGCAGGTCGAGCACGTCCGCGGTCGCGGTGGAGTCGAGGTTGCCGGTCGGTTCGTCGGCGAGGATCAGCTGCGGGTCGGTGACCAGCGCCCGGGCCACCGAGACCCGCTGCTGCTGACCGCCGGACAGCTCACCGGGGCGGTGGTCGACCCGGTCGGCCAGGCCAACCCGGGTCAGCGCGTCGATGGCCCGCCGCTTGCGCTCGGCGCGCGGCAGGCCGGCGTAGACCAGCGGCAGCTCGACGTTGCGCCAGGCCGACATCGTCGACAGCAGGTTGAACTGCTGGAAGACGAAGCCGATGCGGCGGTTGCGCACGTCGGCGAGGGCGTTCTCGTTCATCCTGCTGACGTCCTCGCCGGCCAGGTGGTAGGTGCCCGTGGTGGGGGTGTCCAGGCAGCCGATGAGGTGCATCAGGGTCGACTTGCCCGAGCCGGACGGCCCCATGATGGCGACGAACTCGCCCTCCTCGACGGTGAGGCTGACCCCGCGGACGGCCGCCACCTCGAGGCTGCCCGACCGGTAGACCTTGCCGACGTCGTCGAGCCGGAGGATCGGCGGGGTGTCGTCGAGCCGGAGGATGGGCGGGGTGTCGCTCACTGGCCCGCCCCGGGGGGAGGGCCGGCGGGGAACTGGCCGCCGCCCGGGAACTGGCCACCACCGGGGAACTGGCCCCCGCTGGGGAACTGCCCCCGCTGCTGACCGCCACCGGTCGGGATGCCCCGCGGGAAGGACCGGACGGTGACGACAACCTGGTCACCCTCGGCGAGGCCCTTGGTGATCACCGTCGAGGTGCCGTAGACGCCACCGACCGTGACCGGGGTGGTGGTGACCTTGCCGTCCTTGCTCAGCTGCACGGTCGTCGCGCCGTCGGTGGTGCGTACCGCCTGGGTGGGCACGGTGAGCACGTCGGTCAGCTGCTTCACCGTGATCGCGACGGTTGCCGTCGTGCCGGCATGCAGCCCCTTCGGGGTGCCGGTCACGTCGATGACCACCGGGAAGGTGGCGGTGCCCGAGGACGTCGACGACGCCACGACCCCGACGCTGCGGACCGTGCCGAACACGTTCTCGGCGGCCCCGGTCGGGGTGATCGTGGCCTGCAGCCCCTTGGTCAACCGGCCCAGGTCCGCGCTCGACACACCCGCGTCGACGATCCAGCTCGAGGTGTCGACGAGCTGGATGCCGGTGCTCGAGGTGGTCGTCGCCGTGCCGGCTCCGGCGGCGGCTCCCGTGCCACCGGCGCCGCTGCCCGCAGCGGCCCCGGACCCGCCCGACCCAGACCCCGAGCCGGAGCCGGAGCCGGTCGAGTCGCCCACGGCCAGCCCGACGGTCGCGACGGTGCCGGGCATCGTGGCCCGCAGCGTCGCCCCCTCGAGCGCGGCCTCGGCATCGGCGAGCTGGCTGCGAGCGCTGGCTCGCTGGGCCCGGGCCGAGGCGAGCGCCTCGGTGGTCGACGCGCTGTCGACCTGGTCCTGCGCCGCCGTCGACGCTCGCCTGGGCGAGGTCCACGGCATCCTGCAGGGCGCTGTCGTCGATCGTGGCCAGCACCTGGCCCGTGCGGACCCGGTCGCCGACCTCGACGTCGACCGACGCCACCGTGCCCGAGGAGCTGAACGACGCCGTGGTCTGCTTCGCGGGCTCGAGGGTGCCGGTCGCCGCGACGGTCTGCTTGACCGTGCCGAGCGAGGCGGTCGCGAGCTGGGTGCTGGTGGTCGTGGCGGCAGCGGTGCTCGCAGCCGCCCGGCTGCTCCACCACCAGCCGCCGACCGCGCCGGCGGCGACCAGCAGCACGGCCATGAGGACCACCAGGGTGCGACGTCGCCACGGGGTGGACTGGGCGGCGGCGGTTGTCACGCGTGTGACGCTAGGGACGTGGGCTGGCGGACGCCCTCGTGATGCTGTGCCCCACCTGTGTGCCCGAGCACACACCCGGTCGACCGCTCGGTGGCCCGCGCGGAAAGCGTGGGAATGCCGTCGGCCCCGCGGTGTATTGATATGGCATGGACGAGATCCGGGTCCGGGCCATCCACACCTTCCCGGTGCGCGGCGAAGCGGGCGTCGAGCATGCCAGCGTGCAGGTCGATGAGGCCGGGCTGGCCGGTGACCGGCCGAAGAAGGCCGCGGTCTCGCTGGTCGGCGCCGACGCCCCCGCTACCCGGGCCAACCTCGTGCTCGACGCGACGACCGAGCAGGTCGAGGCGCTCGACGGCTCGGTGGTGCGCATCGGCGAGGTGCTGCTCGCCGTGCAGCTGACCGGCACCTCGTGCCCCGGCCTCTACGCCGCGGTCGGCGAGCCGGGCAGCATCCGGGTCGGTGACAGGGTGCAGCGGGCATGACCGCTGTGGTCGGGGCGGCCCACGCGGCCGGCGTCGAGCGGCTGCTCGACAGCTACCGCGCCATCCCGGCGGGGGAGCGGGTGCGGCTGGCCAAGCGCACCTCCAACCTGTTCCGGGCGCGGGCCGCCAGCACCACCCCCGGCCTCGACACGTCGGGCCTGACCGGCGTCGTCGACGTCGACGTCGACGCGCGCACGGCCGACGTGCAGGGCATGTGCACCTACGAGCACCTCGTCGACGCCACCCTGCCGCACGGCCTCACGCCGCTCGTCGTGCCCCAGCTGCGCACCATCACCCTCGGCGGCGCCGTCACCGGCCTCGGCATCGAGTCGACGTCCTGGCGCAACGGGCTGCCGCACGAGTCGGTGCTCGAGCTGGACGTGCTGACGGGCGCGGGCGAGGTGGTCACGGCGGATGCCGGGTCGCGCCACCCCGAGCTCTTCCGCGGCGTTCCCCAACTCCTACGGCACCCTGGGCTACGCCACCCGGCTGCGCATCGAGCTCGAGCCGGTGCGGCCGCGTCGTCACCCTGCGCCAGGTGCGCTTCCACGACCTCGACGAGCTGGTCGTGGCGCTCGGGGCGGTCGTCACCGACGGGGCGTTCGACGGCGAGCGAGTCGACTACGTCGACGGCGTGGTGTTCTCGGCCGGCGAGTCCTACCTCGTGCTCGGTGCGCGCAGCGACGAGCCGGGGCCGACCAGCGACTACACCGGCCGGCAGATCTACTACCGGTCGATCCAGCACGGCGGGGCCACGCCGAAGCGTGACCGGCTCAGCACCCTCGACTACCTGTGGCGGTGGGACACCGACTGGTTCTGGTGCTCGCGGGCGTTCGGTGCCCAGGACCCCCGTGTCCGCCGCGTGTGGCCGAAGCGCTGGCTGCGCAGCAGCGTCTACTGGAAGCTCATCGCCCTCGACCGGCGCTTCTCCGTCGCCGACCGGCTCGAGGCCCGGCGGGGCCGGCCGCCGCGCGAGCGGGTCGTGCAGGACGTCGAGATCCCGCTCGGCACCACGGCAGACTTCCTGCGCTGGTTCCTGCGCGAGGTGCCGATCGAGCCGATCTGGTTGTGCCCGTTACGACTTCGCAGCGATCAGCCGTGGTCGCTCTACCCGCTGCGGCCCGGTGAGGCCTACGTCAACGTCGGCTTCTGGTCCTCGGTGCCGTCCGACCCGGCGGCGGCGCCGGGCGCCACGAACCGGCGCATCGAGCAGCAGGTGACCGCCCTGGGCGGTCACAAGTCGCTGTACTCCGAGTCGTTCTACGACGAGGAGGAGTTCCACCGGCTCTATGGAGGCGAGGACTACGCCGCACTCAAGGGTCGGTGGGACCCCGACGGCAGGTTGCCCGACCTGTACGCCAAGGCGGTCCGCGGGGCCTGAGCGCCTCGACCACCACCGGACCGGAGCTCCGAGAGAGAAGGAAGCAGATGTCCATCGCCGAGATCGTCGAGTCCGTGCTCGACGGGCCGATTCCCCTGGGCGTTCGCGCCTACGACGGGTCCTCGCTCGGGCCGCCCGACGCCCCGCGGGCACTCCACCTGCGCACCCCGCGGGCGGCGTCCTACCTCGCCACCGCGCCGGGTGAGCTCGGTCTGGCCCGTGCCTACGTCTCGGGTGACCTCGACGTCGAGGGCGTGCACCCCGGTGATCCCTACGACCTGCTCGTCGACCTCGCGTCGGTGCGCTTCCGGCGCCCCACGGCCGCCGCGGCGGTCGAGGCGGCGCGCACGCTGGGCGTCAAGGGCCTCACCCCGCCGCCCCCACCGCCGCAGGAGGCCCTGCCCCGGTGGCGGCGGGTCGCCGAGGGGCTGCGCCACTCCTCGGCGCGCGACGCCGAGGCGATCAGCCACCACTACGACGTGTCGAACCGGTTCTACGAGATGGTGCTCGGGCCGTCGATGACCTACACCTGCGCCTGCTACCCCGAGGCCGCCGCGACGCTCGAGCAGGCCCAGGAGAACAAGTACCGCCTGGTCTTCGACAAGCTCGGCCTGCAACCGGGCGACCGGCTGCTCGACATCGGCTGCGGCTGGGGTGGCATGGTCCGTTACGCGGCACGGCACGGCGTGCAGGTGCTCGGCGTGACGCTCTCGCGCCAGCAGGCCCTGTGGGCGCAACCAGGCCATCGCCGACGCGGGCCTGGCCGACCTCGCCGAGGTGCGCCACTGCGACTACCGCGACGTCAGCCGAGACCGGGTTCGACGCCGTGTCGTCGATCGGGCTCACCGAGCACATCGGGGTGCGCAACTACCCGACCTACTTCCGCTGGATCCGTGACAGGCTGCGCCCCGGCGGCCTGCTGCTCAACCACTGCATCACCCGTCCCGCACAACCGCCGCCAGGAGACCGGGCACTTCATCGACCGCTACGTCTTCCCCGACGGCGAGCTCATCGGGTCCGGCCGCATCATCACCGCGGCCCAGGACGTCGGGCTCGAGGTGCTGCACGAGGAGAACCTGCGCGAGCACTACGCGCTGACCCTGGCCCAGTGGTGCCGCAACCTGGTCGAGCACTGGGACGAGTGTGTCGCCGAGGTGGGCGAAGGCACGGCGCGGGTCTGGGGCCTCTACATGGCAGGGTCGCGACTCGGCTTCGAGCGCAACGAGATCCAGCTGCACCAGGTGCTGGCCCAGCGCCCGAACGTCGACGGCGCCAGCGGTCTCCCGCTGCGCCCGTGGTGGAACGCCTGAGTGCGGTCAGCCCCGCGGGGCCGGCACGGCGAGGCTCGACAGGCCGTCCCACACCAGGGCGGTGAGGTCGTCGGCGAGCTCCTCGCTGCTCGGGCCACCGTCGGCGCCGCCGCCCGCGAGCCAGGCGTCGGCCGTGGCGCGCACCATGCCGACGAGCGCCACGCCCCACATCCGGGGCGAGGCGCCGCGGCTGCCCAGGCCGCCGGCCACGAGGTCGGCGACGTGCGCGGCGATGCGGTCCGTCATCCCGGCGGCGACGTCGCCCTGGGGTCGCTCACCGGCCGGGACGATGGGGGCGTTGACGATGAACCGGTAGACCTCCGGGTCGTCGGCGACGAGCCGCAGGTAGGCGCCGATCACGCCGCGGACGACGTCGCGGGGGCCGTCGGGGGCGGGGTCGCCGGCCGCCCGGGTCAGGTCGCGGATGATCGTGGCGTCGACCCGCTCGGCGACCGCGGTGTACAGACCGGCACGGTCGGTGAAGTGCCGGTAGAACACCGTCTTGGAAGTGCGCGCGGTGGCGGCCACCTCGTCCATGCCGACGCCGGCGCCGTGCTCGCGGATGGCGCGCAGGGTCGCCTCGACCAGCTCCTGGCGCCGGGCGAGCCGGTGCTCGTCCCAGCGGGAGCTGCGTCCGTCCGGTGTCACCTCGGTCGCACCCACGCCCCGGACGGTAGCAGGAACCCGCAGTACCTGTTACCTTCCGTACCGGGTACTACCACCCGCCCCAGCAGCTGACCCAAGGAGCCCTCCCGGTGACCACCACCCGCCGCGCCGCCGTCCTCGGCGGCAACCGGATCCCGTTCGCCCGCCAGTTCGGCGCCTACGCCGACGCCTCCAACCAGGACATGCTGACCGCCGCCCTCGAGGGCCTGGTCGCCCGCCACGGGCTTGCCGGCGAGCGGCTCGGCGAGGTGGTGGCCGGCGCGGTCATCAAGCACAGCCGCGACTTCAACCTCACCCGCGAGGCCGTGCTCGGCTCCAGCCTGTCGCCCACCACCCCGGCCTACGACATCACCCAGGCCTGCGGCACCGGGCTCGAGGCCGCCATCCTGGTCGCGAACAAGATCGCCCTCGGGCCAGATCGACTCGGGCATCGCCGGTGGCGCCGACTCGGCATCCGACGCGCCGGTCGTCGTGCCCGAGAAGCTGCGCCGCAAGCTGCTGCAAGGTGAACCGCGCCAAGAGCTCGACCGACAAGGCGATGGCGGCGCTGGCCTTCCGGCCCACCGACCTGGGCGTCTCGGTGCCGGCGAACACCGAGCCGCGCACCGGCCTGTCGATGGGCGAGCACATGGCCATCACGGCCGAGCGGTGGGGCATCACCCGCGAGGACCAGGACGCCCTCGCGCTGGCCAGCCACCACAACCTGGCCGCCGCCTACGAGCGCGGCTTCTTCGACGACCTGCTGACGCCCTACCTCGGCCTGACCCGCGACTCGAACCTGCGCCCCGACTCGAGCCTGGAGAAGCTCGCCTCGCTGAAGCCGGTGTTCGGCAAGGGCGAGAACGCCACGATGACGGCCGGCAACTCCACGCCGTTGACCGACGGCGCCTCCGCGGTGCTGCTCGGGTCGGAGGAGTGGGCGGCCGCCCACGGCCTGAAGCCCCTGGCGTGGTTCGTCGACGGCGAGACCGCAGCGGTCGACTACGTCACCGGTGACGAGGGCCTGCTGATGGCACCCGCCTACGCCGTGCCCCGCCTGCTAGCCCGCAACGGCCTGTCGCTGCAGGACTTCGACTTCTACGAGATCCACGAGGCCTTCGCCGCCACGGTGCTCACGACCCTCACGGCGTGGGAGGACGAGGAGTTCTGCCGCGAGCGGCTCGGGCTCGACGCGCCGCTGGGCGCCATCGACCGCTCGCGCCTCAACGTCAACGGCTCCTCGCTCGCCGCGGGCCACCCGTTCGCCGCCACTGGCGGGCGGATCGTCGCGACCCTCGCCACGCTGCTGGCGCAGAAGGGGCCCGGCTCGCGCGGCCTGATCTCGATCTGCGCGGCCGGTGGGCAGGGCGTCGTATCGATCCTCGAGGCGGCCTGACATGGCGCACCGCGACGGCTACACGGCCTTCGTCTCCTCGGGCGTCGGCAAGAAGCTGGCCACCACCCTCGGCCTGCCCCAGCCGGTGGCGCTGCGCCGCCAGGTGCCGGGCCGGCCGCTCCTCGACGGCCCGCTGCTCGTCGGCGGCCACGCCGACACCCCGGCGCTGAGCGCGCTGCGCGACGCACTGACCGCGGCCGGCGCCACGCTGGTCGAGGCGGTGCCGGAGAGCGGGCGCCTCGGCGGCGTCGTCGTCGACCTCACCGCCGCGCAGTCACCGGCCGACCTCGAGTCGCTGCGGGCCACGCTGGGCCCGGCGCTGAAGCGGCTCGGCCGCTGCGCCCGGGTCGTCGTCATCGGGCGCGACCCCGCCCGGGCCGGCTCGCCGGCCCAGCGCGCCGCCCGCCGGGCGCTCGAGGGCATCACCCGCTCGGTCGCCAAGGAGCTGCGCGCCGGCGCCACCGCCAACCTGGTGCTCGTCGCCGACGGGTCCGAAGGTGCAGCGCTGGGCACCGTCGAGTTCCTGCTGTCGGCGCGCTCCGCCTACGTCGACGCGCAGGTCTTCCGGGTCGGCGAGGGAGCGGCCCACACGGCATCCGATGGTCGCCCGCTCGCCGGGAAGGTGGCCGTGGTCACCGGCGCGGCCCGCGGCATCGGTGCCGAGATCGCCCGCACCCTGGCGCGCGACGGCGCCACCGTCGTCTGTGTCGACGTGCCGTCCGCCGGAGCGGCCCTTGCGGCGGTCGCCAACGGCATCGGCGGCACGGCACTGCAGGCCGACGTCACCGCCACGGATGCCGGTCAGCGCATCCTCGGTCACGCCCGCACCCGCCACGGCGGGCTCGACATCGTCGTGCACAACGCCGGCATCACCCGCGACAAGCTGCTCGCCAACACCGACGCCGACCGCTGGGCGACGGTGCTCGACGTCAACCTCGGGTCGATCCTGCGGATGAACGAGGCATTCCTCGGCAAGGACGGCCTGCGCGACGGCGGTCACGTGGTGCTCGTCTCGTCGATCGCCGGCATCGCGGGCAACCGTGGGCAGAGCAACTACGCGGCATCCAAGGCCGGCGTGATCGGGCTGGTCGACGCCTACGCCGGCGACAAGGGCCTGCGGCGGCGCGGCATCACGGTCAACGCCGTCGCGCCCGGTTTCATCGAGACCGAGATGACGGCGCGCATCCCGTTCGCCACCCGCGAGCTCGGCCGGCGGCTGAACAGCCTGTCGCAGGGCGGGCTGCCCGTCGACGTCGCCGAGACGATCGCCTACTTCGCCTCCGACGCCCAGGCGACGGTGAGCGGCAACGTCGTGCGGGTTTGCGGCCAGAGCCTGCTCGGGGCCTGACGTGGCCGTCGAGACCCTCGGCGGGATGCCGTCCACGGCACCGCTGCTCGTGCGGGCGGCCCTGCTGGCCAAGCTCCCGCGCGGCGACTCGGTGCCCGACCGCACCCTGGTCGTCGAGGACGTGCGGGTCGACCGCGAGCGGCTGGCCGGCTACCAGCGGCTGACCGGCTACGACGTCGGCGACACCCTGCCGCAGCCCTACCCGTGGGTACTCGCGTTCCCGGTGCAGACCGCGCTGATGGCGCGTCGCGACTTCCCTGTGCCGCTGCCGGGCCTGGTGCACCTCAGCAACCGGGTCATCACCCACCGGCGCTTGGATGCCGCTGACCCGCTGACGCTGTCGGTGACCGCGGGTGTGCTGCGACCGCACCGGCGCGGCCGCACGCTCGACGTGCGGCTCGAGGCCGAGGTCGACGGCGAGCTGGTCTGGGGGTGCGACAGCGTCTACCTCAGCCGGGGGAGGGGCACCGAGGACGCGCCCCGGGGTGCGGCGCCGCCCGCGCTGCCCGGCGGCACCGCGGTCGCCCGCTGGCGGCTTCCGGAGGACCTGGGCCGCTCGTACGCCGGGGTGTCGGGCGACGTGAACCCCATCCACCTGTACTCCTTGAGCGCCAGGGCGATGGGCTTCCCCCGGCAGATCGCCCACGGCATGTGGACCTACGCCCGCACCCTCGCGACCCTGGGCCGCACCTCGCTCGGCGCCTCGAGCAGCAGCGTCTGGTTCACCCGGCCGGTGTTCCTGCCGAGCACCGTCGAGCTGGTCGTCGGCCGCGACGGCGACACGGTGCGTGCCGGCCTGCGGTCGGCCAAGGACCCCGCCAAGGGCCACCTGGTGCTGACCGTCGACGGCTGAGTGAGGGCCCGGCTAGCGCACACCGGGGCAAGGGCGCAATGGCCCGGTCGGGCCATGGTGAGGGACTCGGCGCGCCCGCTAGGTTGACCTCACTTCGGGCGACGTGGTCCGGGGTCGTGCCGCGATGCTCGCCGCCCGGTCCGCACTGACGTCGGCCCGTGCACGGGAGGGGTGCGCCGATGCTGTGCAGGGAGAGCTCCGTGATGTCACAACGCCCGGGACCCGCCACCCCCGACCATCCGTCCGGAACCCACCGGGTCTCGGGCCTGAAGGCCCTCGGCGCGGTGCTGGCCGTGGCCCTGGTGCCGCTGGCGCTCGTGGTGGCGCCAATAGCCGGCCACCCGGCCGGCGGCACGACCGCACAGCCGGCCGCCCTGACCACCCCCGGCCTCACGCCGACCTGGCTGGCGCTGGCGACCGGCACCACCTCGTCCATCACGCTCAACACCGTCGACGGGCAGCAGGGTGCGGCCCAGACCCTGGCACCGGCAGCCAACTGCGGCGTCAACCTCGGGCCGGCAGCCAGCCAGCTGCTGACGCTGCGTGGCTCAACAGGCGGTGCGTTCAGCGAGACGCTCGCGTCGTACGCAAGTGGCTCTATCGGCGTCAAGGAGAAGAAGACCGGCGTCTCGTGCTACCAGGTCGGTGCGCCGAGCGAGTCCCTGGAGCTCGGCCTCGGTGCGGGCCTGCGCACCGCCCTCGGGCCCGACACCGTGGCGACGTCCGCCTACCTCGACGTCGAGCTGAAGGGCAGCGCGCGCATCCTCGCGACGGCCCGGCAGGGCACCACCGTCGTCGGCACCTTCGAGCTGCAGAGCGGCTACAGCGTCGGCAAGCCCCCGGTCGCGACCACCACCCCCTTCGTCTGCAACACCGGAGCCGACTCCGGGGCGGACAGCGGCGTCAACGACAACTGCCGCTGGCCGATCAGCGCCCCGTCATGGACCGGCCCGGACGACGGCATCTACTTCGACACGCTGACCCTCAAGGCGCTCGTCGGGTCGTTCTCCCTCGAGGGCGGCGCCGACGGCACGGTGCTGCCGCCCGCGCCCCTGTCGACCCCGAAGGCCTCGATCCTCGAGCTCGCAGCCGACACGGTCGCCTGCGGCGGCTCCACGGAGACGGCGCTGGCCGTCGGCGCGAAGCCCGAGGTCACCATCTTCCGGCTCGACAACGTCGGTGCCACCCCCTGCTCGGCGGTGCCCTACACACTGACGACCGCCGACGGCTCCGCGCGCTTCCTCAAGCCGCTGACCGTCCAGCCGACCGCCCAGTTCGTCTGGGACGTCACCTCGCTGTTCCCCAGCACCACGGACACCACCGTGCTGCCGACCGTCAAGATCGACTACGAGACCCCGGATGCCGCGGGGGCCTCACCCGTCGTGCAGCTGGGCTGGTGCCCCGACGCGAACGCCGTCGACGACCCCGCCCTGTTCCCGGGCTACACGGCTGCCCAGGTGGCGACCCTGCCCGACCAGGACGACTTCATCGGCACCCAGTTCGCGTGCGTTATCTCACGCACGGCCAAGGCGGTCGCGGGCGACCCCGACCAGGTGTCGGTGCGCGACCTCGTCTACGTCTACGGCGACGCCAAGATGCAGTGGTGACGGCAACCCGGACGTCGTGAACCCGTCGTGCTGAACGCGGTCCGGCTCGGGGCGAGCGGTCAGCCGGCCGCCCCGAGCCCGGCCAGCAGGGCGTCTGACACCCGGCGCGCGCCCGCAGCGTCGGCCGACCAGCCCGCGCCGCTCGTCGACGGCGCCGCCGACCTGCAGCAGCAGCGCCTCCTCGTAGGGCAGCTCCTGGTCGCGGGCGGCGACCAGGCCCAGAGCCACCTGCTCGGACGCCTCGTCGAGCCGGTCCAGCGCCAGCAGCGCCCGGGCGCGCTGCAGGCAGAGCCGCGGCATCGAGAACACGGCGTCGTCCCGGGCGTCGCGCTCGGCGGCGGCGATGATGCCCAGCGACTCCTGTGCACGGCCCTGCAGCGTCACGGCCTCCGCCCGCACCAGGGCGGCCTCGAGGGCGCTCGTCGGGTTACCGAGGTCGGTGAACTCCTGCACGACCTCGGCGGCGCGCTGCTCGGCCTCCGCGAGGTCGCCCCGGCTCAGCTGCACCCGCGCCAGCTGCATCCGGCCCTCGACCAGGAACCGCGCGGCGCCCGACGCCCGCAGCACCCGGACCGCGCTCACCAGCACGTCCCGCGCCTCGTCGAGGTGGCCCTGGTTGATCAGCAGCTCACCGAGGTTGACGTCCGTCTGGGCGGCGACGAAGGCGCTGCCGGCCTCCATCGCGACGTCTCGGCTGGTGCGGTACCACTGCGCCGCCTCGGTCCAGTGACCGGCGTAGTAGGCCATCGCACCGAGGTTCGAGCGGACCTTCGCCTCCTGCGAGCGCAGGCCGTGCCGCACGCAGATCTCGAGGGCCTCGCGGTGGCGGGCTCCCAACCCCGGCACCCCCAGCTGCATCTCGACCATGTCGACGAGCATCAGCGCGCGCACGTGGGTCTCGTGCTCACCGACGGCGCCGGCCGCGTCCATGGCCCGGGTCGCCCACTCGCGGGCCTCGCGCGGACGCTCCTGCTCGACGCGCACCACGGCGGTGAGGGCGTCCAGCCGCACTCGGGTGCGGCGCGCGGTCGGCGCGTCGGAGCCGTCGATCAGGCGGCGCGCCCGGCTCACGACACGCAGCGTGGTGGTGAAGGCTCCGGTGCGCAGGTGGGCAGCGGCCTGGCGGGACAGCACCTCGGCGGTGGCCACCGGGTCGTCACGGGTCAGCCGGGCCGCGGCACGGTAGGCCTCGACCGACTCGGTGAACATGCCGGCCAGCTCGCGCAGGTCACCGACGCTCGCCCACAGCGCCGCCCGCTCGGCATCCGTGACCTCCGGCAGCCTCCGGCTGACGTCGAGCGCCGTCTCGAGGTGGTCGGCCGCATCGGCGTTCGCGTACGACGCCCGGGCCAGCCGGCCGGCCCGCTGCGCGTAGGCCCAGGTGCGCTGGGCGTCGCCGGCCCGGGCGAAGTGCAGCACCAGGGCGGGGGAGTCGGTGTCGAGGTCGGTGCTGAGCCGCTCGAGAACCTCGCCGGCGGTGCGGTGCACCCGGGCGCGCACCCGGTAGGCCAGCCCGTCGTACGCGGCGTCGCGGACCAGGCTGGTGCGGAAGCGCAGCCGGTCCGGGCCGTCGGCCTCGACCAGGCCGCCGAGCGTCGCCAGGGTGGCCGGGCTGAGTTCCAGGCCGTCGGCCGCCAGCGTGCCGGCGAGCACCTCGCGGCGCACGCTGAGCCCGAGCACGGCGCAGTAGCGCAGGATCCGCCGGGCGGCGGGCGGGAGCTCGTCGACCTGCGCGCCCATCACGGCCTGCACCGACTCGGGCAGCTCCTCGAGCGAGCCCGAGACCAGGGCCAGGCGGGTGACCTCCTCGACGAACAGCGGGTTGCCGCCTGCCTTCGCGACCACGGCGGCGACCTCGTGCGGGCGCAGCGGCGTGGCCTCGGTGGCGGCGTTCACGAGCTGTTCGACCACCTCGGGGGGCAGCGGGTCGAGCACGATGTGGGCGCCGGATGCCGGCACGAAGCCGTTGCGCTCCCCGCGCCGCACCACGACGACCGCCCAGGGCCGCCCGGGCGTCGCGGCCGCGAGCCGGCCCAGCAGGTGCACGGAGGCGCCGTCGGCCCAGTGGGCGTCCTCGACCACGACGGCCAGCGGCCCGGGCCGCAGCGTGTCGAGCAGCTCGACGACGACGTCGGCCACCCGGTCGGCGCGGTACTGCGCGTCGACCCGGTCGGCCTCCGGGGTGCCGGGCACGGCGACCTGCACGACGTCGGCGATCAGCGGCGAGAGCGGCAGCAGCCCGGGGGCGTGCTCGGCCAGGGCCGCCAGCAGGGCCGCGCCCATCTCCTCGCGGCTGCCGCGGGCGATGCCGAGCAGCGACCGCAGCGGGTCGCGCAGCACGCGGTAGGCGCTGGACGCCCCGTAGGGCTCGGCCCGCAGCGCGAGCCGCGAAGTGGCGCCGGCGGCATCCAGGGCCTCTTGCGCGAGCCGGGTGCTGCCGATGCCGGCCGCGCCCTCGACCGTGAGCACCCCGCCCTCGCCGGACAGGGCTCGCTCCAGGGCGGCGCGCGCCCGGGCCAGCTCGGCGTCGCGCCCGAGGAACGGCAGCCGGGTGTCGTCGACGGACTCGCGGCCGCCGAGCTCGTCACCGACCTCGTAGACGAGCACGGGCGCGGCCTTGCCCTTCATCCGGAACGGCCCGCGCGGCGTCACCGCGAACAGGGTGCGCGAGTGGTCGAGCACCGCCGGGTGGGCGTGCACCGTGCCGGCCGGCGCGGTGGCCATGATCCGCGCCGCCGTGTTCGTGGTGTCGCCCATCGCGGAGTACGCCGCCCGGTCGGCCACGCCGACCTCCGCCGCGAAGACGTTCCCGCGCGCCGCCCCGAGCTGCAGCGGGAGCGGCAGGCCGGCATCCGCCACCCGCCGCAGCGCGCGCAGCATGGCGCCCTCGTCGTCGGTGCGGGTGCTGGGCACACCCGAGCCGAGGAAGAACTTCCCGCCGTCGGTGTCGAGGTCGGTCGCCAGCAGCGTGACGCCCTCCGCCTCGAGCGCCACCTCGACGGTGCTGACCAGCTCGTGCAGCAGCTCGGCGAGGGCCTGCGGGCCGGACTGTGCCAGAACGGCATCCGTGCCGGAGAAGCGCACGAACGCGATCGTGGCCACCCGGTGCTCGGGGTCGGGCGCGCCGGGTGCGAGGTAGTCACCCAGGGCGGTCGGGAAGAGCGTCGGCAGCCGGTCGCCGGTGTCGGCCGCAACGGATGCCGGCCGGCTCGGTGCCGTGGACGGGCGCCGGCGGCGCAGCAGCAGCGCGCCGTCGTCGCGCGGGCGGGTCGACCCGGGCGGCAGCCGGGTGGCGGTCGCCGGGCTCACGACGACCTGACCGGCATCCGCGGCCTTCTCCGCGATGGCTACGGCACTGGCACCCGGGCCGAGCACCAGCAGCTCGCGGGTGGGGGAGCCGACCAGGAAGAGGTCGACGTCGCCGGAGTGCACCCCCACCGACATCGACAGCGAGAACCGGCCGGCAGACGTGGGCACCGCGGCCGCGGCACGCAGCGAGGCCCGCATCTCGACCGCGGCGTCGCAGGCCTGCTCGGGGTGGCCCTCGCCCCGGAAGAGGAAGAGCAGGGCGTCGCCGCCGAACTTCAGCAGCTCGCCGCCGCGGGCTGCGGCGATCGTCAGCATCGGCCCGAACACCCGGTTCAGCGCCTCGACGATCTCCTCGGCGCCGATCCGGCCCTGCCGCGAGAGCCGCTCGGTGAGCGCGGTGAAGCCGGAGACGTCTGCAAAGACCAGGGTTCCGTCGACGCGACGGTGCAGTGCGCCCGGGGCCTCGTCGTCCCAGACCAGTGTCAGGGGAGGAACGTGGCGACGCAGGTCGGTCATCGGTCGTGCTCCAGGTGGGCCGGTCGGCGCGGGGTGCTCGGGATCGCTAGACTCCCACACGCTCACAGCGTCGAGCAGGCGGATCCACCGTTCCCGGGCGCGCAAGGAGGACCCGTGCGCGTCGACTTCCTCGGTGTGCGTGGCTCGGTGTGTGCCCCCGGCCCCGACTTCGTACGCTACGGCGGCAACACGTCGTGCGTCGCCGTGCGTGCCGACGGCGACGCGGCCCCGGCGCTCCTGCTCGACGCGGGCACCGGCATCCGCACCGTCACGGCGATGCTGGCGGGCGCGCCCTTTCGCGGCACCATCCTCGTGAGCCACGTGCACTGGGACCACGTGCAGGGCCTGCCGTTCTTCGCGGCCGGCGACCGGGCCGGGGCCTCGGTGCGGCTGGTGCTGCCCGCGCAGGGCGGCCGGTCGGGGCGCGACCTCATCGCCCAGACGATGTCGCCGCCGGCCTTTCCGATCACGCCCGAGGGGTTGATCGGCGCCTGGACGTTCGACGCCGTGCAGCCCGGTGAGCTCGAGGTCGAGGGCTTCTCGGTGCGTGCCTTCGAGGTGGCGCACAAGGGGGGCCGCACCTTCGGCTACACGGTGCGCTCCGGGTCGAGCTCGGTCGGCTACGTGCCCGACCACGCGCCCGAGCTCGGCGTCTCCGACGACGCCCTCGACGCCCTCGCCGGGGTCGACGTCCTGGTGCACGACGCCCAGTTCCTCGAGCACGAGCGCCCCCGGGCGGTCGACTACGGCCACGCGACCGTCGACGACGCGATCCGGCTCGCCGAGCGGGTGGGGGCCGCGAAGGTGGTGCTGTTCCACCACGGGCCGCACCGCACCGACGACGCGCTCGACGAGATCGGGCGCACGTTCACCGCGTCGATCCCGGTGCTCGTCGCGGCCGAGGGCGAAGGCCTCGACATCGCGCCCACGCCCGTCGGTTAGAGTGCGACCCGTGCGGATCCTCTCGGTGTCGGATCTGCACTACCGCCTTCCGCACTACGACTGGCTCGTGAAGGCAGCGGCGGATGCCGACGTGGTGGTCCTGGCCGGAGACCTCGCCGACGTGGTGAGCCCGGTGCCGCACGAGGTGCAGGCCGTCGTGCTGAGCACCTACCTGTCCAGGCTGGCCGAGCAGTCGCTGGTGCTGGTCTCGTCGGGCAACCACGACCTCGACGGACCCGGCGCCAACGGCGAGCAGGTGGCCGGCTGGCTGCACCGCGTCGCCGAGGAGCGCGTGGTCGTCGACGGCGCCTCGGTCGACGTCGACGGCATCCGGTTCACCGTCTGCCCGTGGTGGGACGGCTCGCTGACCCGCGACGAGGTCGACGCGCAGCTTGCTGCCGCGGCGGTCGACCGGCCCGACCGGTGGGTGTGGGTCTACCACTCGCCCCCGGCCGGCACGGTGCTCTGCCGCGACGGCCGGCGCGAGTTCCCCGACCACGAGCTCGCCGCGTGGATCGAGCAGTACCAGCCCGACGTCGTCATCTGCGGCCACATCCACCAGGCGCCGTGGGCCAAGGGCGGCTCGTGGCACGCCCGGCTCGGGCGCACCCAGGTGTTCAACGCCGGCAAGCAGATCGGGCACGTGCCGCCGCACATCACCTTCGACACCGAGGCCGGGACGGCGCACTGGTTCGGGGTCTTCGAGAGCGAGACCATCGACCTGGGCTGAGCGTCGGGGTCATTGACGAGGTCACACCATTCGATGCTGCCATGCGCGCCGCGCTCGGGAACGGCCCCGCCGCCCCGTCGATCTTCGCCGAGGTGATGCGTGGGGCGCGCCACCCCGATCGCAGAGCGGCGGACCACGGGATGCTCCATCGCAAGAGCAATCCTCGACGCACGAAGGGCATCTGCGGGTCCACGGTACGCCGAACACCCTGACCGGTCGGAGGACCCGGCCCTACACTGGGCTCGCGGGGCGCGGACGGGCGAGATGAGGCAGCGGTGGTTGCGGGAACGGGCAATGCTCTTGTCTTGACGAGCGAGTTCGGGCCGTTCGATGCCTTCGCGGATCGTGCCCACCAGCTGTACATGGACGGCTTCTCGGAGCGCGCCGTTCTTGCGTGCCGCGAGGGTGTGCTGGTGACCACCGCCGCGGGCGACAAGATCACGTCACAGTTCCTGCGCTACATCGAGGGCATCTCATTGCAGGAAGTGGGCCGGCACCGCGAGGCGGTGACGGTGGCGATGGACCTCCTCCTCGATCTCGCGGAGGAGCCCGACCTGATGTGGCGGGCCAAAGCCCTGGCGCTTCTCGCGGAGTCCTCGACCCAGGTCAATGAAGTCAGCCGGGCGATGGAGGCGTTGGCCGAGGGAACGTGGCTGATGGCGAATACCAAGCCCGGCCGCTACAGCCATCTCTCCGCCAGCATGGCCATCGCGCTGGCGCTGCGCTCGGTGTACCTGTTCGAGCAGGCCGACGAGCTGCTCTCCGGCATCCGGCTGGGCGACGACCACTTCGTCGACCTCCTCGTGGTGCAGGAGCGGGCCCTGATGAGCGCTTTCTGGGGCACGACCCTGCTCGTGGTGGGCCACACCGAGGCCGCTGCGCCGCATTTCGTCACCTCCGCCGAACGGGCCCTGCGGATGGGCCGTATAGCGGCACAGGCGTGCAACCGGGACATGTCGCGGCGTGCTGAGGTCATCGAGGCCTACGCGCTGAGCCGGCTCGGGTACACCGAGTTCGCGGCTGCCCGGGTCAACGCGGTCACCCACCGCATTCCGTTGCGCGACGAGCTCATCGAGGCCCACCTCGCCCAACTCGTCCTTGGCCAGGCAGCGGCGGAGGCCGGCAGCTACGACGACGCGAGCAAACACTTCGTCTCGGCAGCCGCGAGCGCCGGAAGGGCGAACCGTGACATCTGGGCAGTCGCCGCGATGGAGGCGCTGGCCGACCTGCACGTGGCCGAGCATGGCCGGCACCCCGCGGTGTGGTTGTGGAAGCGCCTGGCTCGGGAGGCCCTCCAGCGGATGTGGTCAGAGCGCGACGGGCGATTCACCGCGCTGCAGTCGCTCAACGAGGTGCGCTCGCTGACCACGGAGACGAATCGGATGGGCGCGGCCGCGCTGCTCGACCCCCTGACCGGGCTGGGCAACCGGCACATGATGACCAGCGCCGTCGACCGGGCAGGGGAGGACGTCGCAGCGGTCTTCATCGATGTCGACGAGTTCAAGCGGGTCAACGACCGCTACTCACACGCCGTCGGCGACGAGGTGCTGCGCCGGATCGCCGCCATCCTGCGCAGCCAATCGCGTTCCAACGACGTGCCGGTGCGCTACGGCGGGGACGAGTTCGTCATCCTCGTCTTCGGCGGTGGCGCGGCCGCCAAGGAGGTCGCGGAGCGCGTGCACGACGCCGTAAGTGCCGCGCCGTGGGGACAGGTTGCCGCCGGCCTCGAGGTCACGGTCTCGGTCGGCGTGGGCCGCCCGCTCCCGGCTCACGGCGCGATCGCTGCCGCGGACGCCGCGCTGTACGCAGCGAAGCGCGCTGGTCGGGACCGCGTCGTGATGGTCTGATTCGGCGATGCTCGCTCGATCGCCCGGCTGCGCCAGGAAATGGTCCACTCATCGGTCTGGATCCTCGCGGTACTCGGTGCGACCGAGGTAGGCATCTGCGGATGGGGGGCCAGCGCTGCCGTGAGCGCGGCATCCGGCGCCTCTGACGGCGCTGGACGGCTCAGGTGATGCACGGTGCGCGATAGGGCACGCTCGCTGCATCACCTCCGACCGGAGCGGCAGGTCGAGGGGTCGAGACATGCGCGGGATCGCGATTCTCACGGGCATGTCTCGACCGGTCGACTGCCGTGCCCCACGTCCGACGTCGGCAGTCGAGGAGGGACGCTGAGCCCGTCTCATGACCGGCGACCACAGGAAGCAAAGACCTCGGAGTCGTTCCCTGCTGGCAATGGGGGCTCAGTGCCCCTCGTGCTGCTCCTCGGGGTCGCGCGCCGAGCCGGTGCGCGGGCGCGGCGCCTGGTGGTGCACGAGGGTGTCGAGGATGCGGTCGATCATCGCCATGTGGTCGTCGTTGCCGGCGAACTGCCGCTTGACGTCGACGAGGTACTGGGTGAGCCCGTCGAGCCGGGCCGCGGTCATCTGCAGCACCCCGAGGGCGGCTCCGGGGCGCTGCCGGAAGAAGGTCTCCGGGTCGTCGATGACGTGCACCACGACGTCGGTGGTCGCGCGCGCGGTGGCGGTGGCGGGCTTGTCGAGGATCCACGACATCTCGCCGAACACCGCGCCGCCGTGGGCGATCCGGGCGAACGGCGTGCCGTCGCGCTCGACGGTCACCGTGCCCGACACCAGCACCAGCATCCGCGAGGGCGGGGAGCCCTCGGTGATGAGCACGTCACCCGCGGCCAGCTGCTCCAGCGGCAGGTCTGCACACAGCTCGAGCATCTCGGTCACGCGCCCCATTATGGGGCGTGCCCCGCCGCTAGGGTCGGCGGGTGGCCACCCCCGAGGTCGAGGTCGTCGACGCGCGTCCGCTGCCGAGCCGGGTCCTGGCCACCCTCCGAGGGTGGGCGCACGCGGTCCGCGCAGCCCTGACCCGCTCCGGACCGGAGCGCTTCGAGGCCCTGCTGCTGCTCAAGGCGGCGGTCGCGACGGTGCTCGCGTGGCAGCTGGCTGTGCACCTGCTCGACAGCGCCACACCGTTCTACGCGCCGATGGCCGCCCTGCTCGTCGTCGACCGCACCATGGTGCGCTCGCTGTGGGCCAGCGCCCGGCGGGTGGCGGCCGTCGTGGTCGGCATGAGCATCGCCTGGCTGGTGGGCTCGCTCGTGGGCGTCACCTGGTGGTCGATGGTCGTCGTGATCTTCGTGGCCCTGCTCATCGGGCGCTCGCAGCTGCTGGGCGACCACGGCATCCAGGTGCCGACGATGGTGCTGCTCTCGCTCATCACCGTCAACGGCACCGACACCGAGTTCACCTACCTCACCATCGTCGAGACGGTGCTCGGCGGCGCCGTGGGGGTGGCCGTGAACGCCGTGGTGCTGGCGCCGATGCACCTCGACGAGCCGCGCGACGCCCTGCGCGACCTGACCGCCCGGCTGCAGGACGTGCTGGGGGAGGTCGCCGTGGGCCTGCGCGAGGGGTGGGACGCCCAGCAGGCGCGGCGCTGGTACCAGCACGCGACCGACCTGCACGACCGGGTGCCCGAGGTGCTGCGCGCCGTGGAGACCGGCCGGGAGAGCACCCGGTGGAACTGGCGGCACCGGCTGCGCCCGGCCCGCATCGACTGGGACGGCTACGTCAGCACCGTCGAGGCCGTCCGCCGCGCGCAGTGGCAGGTGGCCGGCATCGCGCGCACCCTCGTCGACGCCGCCGACGACGGCGACCGGCACCCGTCACCGACGCGGGACTGGCTGCACTCGTACGCCGACGTGCTCGACCAGCTGGGCGAGGCGATCTCGCACTTCGGGGTCTGGACCGACGAGTCCCGTGGTGCGGTCGAGCAGCACGTGGGCCAGGCGCTCGAGGTGCTCGACGCCATGAGCGAGGAGGTGCGGCGCACCCCGCTCGACGACCCGCACGCCTGGCCGGCCTACGGGGCGCTGGTGCTCGAGGGCGAACGGCTGGGGCGCGAGCTGCTCACGAGCAACGCGGAGGCGTCGGTGCCCACCGACACCGGCCCGATCCGGATGCCGCTCGCCGAGAGCGTGCCCGCCGTGGGTCAGCTGCAGCAGCAGGTGCCGGCCGTGGGCCAGCAGCTGCCTCGGATCATCGGGCGCGTGTCGTCGCTCGGCCGGCCACCGGAGGGGGCGCCGGAACCGCCGCCGGCGGACGGTCCCGCCGAGGGCGCCGACGTCGGGGGTCGAGCACGCCCGTCGTGACGGCCACCCCGAGCAGCAGCAGCGCGCCGCCGGTGGCCTCCCACGCGTTGGGCGCCTCGCCCTGCACGAGCCAGGCGGTGCTCAGCCCCACGACCGGCACGAGCATCGTGTAGGGCACGACGGCCGCAGCCCGGTGCCGCGCGAGCAGGGTGTTCCAGATGCCGTAGCCGACCAGCGAGGCCAGCCAGGCGGTGTAGAGGGTCGAGAGCACCGCCGGCACGGTGAGGTGGGTCAGGGCGTGCGCGACCTCGTCGGCCCCGTCGAGGGCCACGGCCAGGGCGAAGAGGGGGAGCGGCACCACCAGTGCTGACCAGACGGTCATCGACAGCCCGGCGCCGAAGCCGCTCGGCTGGGAGGTGACGGGCACGGCATCCGGCGGCTGTGCCCGCCCGGCGGCGCGGCGGGCCGCGACGTTGCCGACCGCCCACGAGGTCGCGGCAGCGACGACGAGCACCAGCCCGACCAGGGGAGTGGTGGCGGCCCGGCCGGCCGCCACGACGGCGAGCCCGACCGCGCCGACCGCGATGCCGACGACCTGGGCGCGACTGGGCCGCTCGCGCAGGCTCACTGCTGCGATGAGCACGGTGAGCACCACCTGGGCCTGCAGCACGAGCGAGGCGAGACCGGCCGGCATCCCGAGCGACAGCGCCGTGTAGAGCAGCGCGAACTGGCCCAGGCTCATGAACAGGCCGACGGCGACGACGTCACGCCAGGGCACGCGGGGCCGGGGGACCAGGGCGATCGCCGGCACGAGCACCACGACGAAGCGCAGCGCCACGAACAGGGTCGGCGGGAGGTCGCCCAGCCCGAGGTCGATGACGACGAAGTTGGCACCCCAGATGGCCGCGACGAGCACGGCGAGGGCGATGTGGCGAGGAGGCACCCGTCGATCCTCGCCGGCAACACCGTGAAGCACCAGCAACGGTTTCTGGACCGTTCTCGGTACGATCACTGCATGATCGACCTTGCCGCCGTGGAGTCCCTGGTCGCCGTCGAGCGCACCGGCAGCGTCGGGGGTGCTGCGGTCGAGCTGGGCTACACACCCTCGGCGGTGTCCCAGCAGGTCAAGCGGCTCGAGCGCCAGGTCGGGGCGAGCCTGCTCGAGCGGGCCGGCCGGGGCGTGGTGCTCACGGCGGCCGGCCGCCGGCTCGTCGACGAGGGGCGGGCGCTCGGCGAGCAGGTCGAGCTGCTGCGCTCACGCCTGCAGGGCGACGCCGGACGGCCGTCCGGGCTGCTGCGCCTCGCGGCCTTCTCCACGGCGGTGCGCGGCGTCGTGCCGCCGCTGCTGCACGAGCTGCGGCGCAGCGCGCCCGACCTCGACGTCGTGGTGCACGAGGCCGAGCCGTGGGATGCCGTGGCCGAGGTGGCTGCCGGGCGCACCGACGTCGCGATCGTGCACCGCTGGGAGGGCATGCGCTTCCACGTGCCGCCGTCGCTGCGCGGCGAGGCGGTGCTCACCGACGTCGCCGACCTCCTCGTGCACCGCGACGACCCGCTCGCGGGACGGGACCACGTGGTGCCCGGTGACCTGCTCGACCACGTCTGGGTGTCGACCCCCGAGGGCACCATCTGCCACGAGTGGTTCGCCCACATGTTCCGCGACACCCCGCGCACGCCGAGGGTGGCCTTCCGCTGCATCGAGTTCGCCTCCCAGGTCGAGCTCGTCGCGCACGGGCTCGCGGTCGCCCTCGTGCCGCGGCTGGGTCGCGGCACGCTGCCGGATGCCGTCGTCGCCCTCGCGGTGCGCGACCCCGAGCCGCAGCGGCGGGTCGACGTGCACTGGCGGGCCTCGATGTCCGACTCCCCGGCGGTGTCCGCCGTGCGAGCCGCGCTGGCACCGTCGGGGGAGGGAGCGACCCTCAGCCGTCGCCGAGCCGCAGCACCCTGCGGTAGAACGCGACCTCGCGGGTCAGCGCGTCGACGATCGACTCGGCCCGGCGGAAGCCGTGTCCCTCGCCCGGGTAGACCGTGAGCTCCACCTCACGGCCCGCGGCCCGCATCGCGTCGGCCATCTCGCGGGCCTGCGACACCGGCACGACCATGTCGTCGGCACCCTGCAGCAGGAGCAGCTCGACCGTGCAGGTCGTCGACGTGGTGGATCGGCGAGCGCTCGCGGTAGACGGCCTCGCCCTCGGGCCACGGCGCGACCAGCCGGTCGAGGTAGCGCGACTCGAACTTGTGCGTGTCGGTGGCCAGGGCGGCGAGGTCGGCGACGCCGTAACAGGCTGGTGCCGGCCGCGAAGGTGCGGCGTGGTCATCGCGCGCAGCACGGCATACCCGCCGGCGCTGCCTCCGCGGATGGCGAGCCGGGTCGGGTCGACCTCACCGGCCGCGGCCAGCGAGGCGCGCACCGGTGACGCAGTCGTCGATGTCGAGCAGGCCCCACGCGCCGAGCAGCCGCTCGCGGTAGGCGCGCCCGTAGCCGGTGCTGCCGGAGTAGTTCGACGTCGCAGCACCGCGAAGCCGCGGGTGGTCCAGAACTGCGTCGACATCGAGAAGGACGCCTCGCGCGGCTGGTCGGGCCGCCGTGCACCATGACGACCAGGGGTGGCAGCTCGCCCTCGGGCCCCTGGGTGCCGGCCGCCCGCGGGTGGTGCAGCAGGCCGTGCACGGTCAGCCCGTCGGTGTCGGTCCACGACCAGGCCTGCGCCGGCGACACGTCGTCCGGGTCGAGCGCGAGCGAGCCGGCCGTGCCGAGCACCCGGGGCGCCCGCCGACCGGGCCCCGCACGACCTCGGGCAGCCGGTCGGCCAGGCCGCGGCGCAGGGCCAGCTCGCCGTCGACGGCCTGGAGCTGGTCGAAGGCGACGCCCTCGACGGGCAGCGGTCTCGACGTCGCCGGTGCGGGCGTCGAGCAGCCCGAGCGCCGCTCCGGCGCCCTCCCACCAGCGCACCACGGCCCGGTCGGCGTCGACCACGGCGAGGTCGACCATGCCCAGCGCCCACTGGGGTGCGGCGTGGTCGGCGCGTGCCTCGTGCAGGCGCGGCCGGTGCCGGTACCGGTGTCGCGGTGCACGGTCCACCACCCGACTCGTCGGACACGAACCACAGCGCGCCGTCCGGGCCGAAGGTCGGCTGCACGCACGGACCCCGTCACCGCCGGCGACGACGACGGCCTCGCCGGTGCCCTGCTCGCCGAGCTCGGCGCGGAGCAGCTCGGTGGAGTCCCACGGCATGCTCGGATGCCGCCAGGCGACCCAGGCCAGCGGACCGACCGTCGGGGGAGCCGCGGGCGCGACGACGAAGTCGGTGCCGGTGGCCAGCACCACGCCGCCCTCGGCGTTGTCGCCGTGCAGGTCGAGCCGCACCAGCTCGTTGGCCGGTTCCGGGTCGCGGGAGTGGTCCTCGCGCACCGCGAACACGTGGTCGCCGTGCAGCACCAGGCCGCCGAAGCGCCAGGGGCCGGGCGGGGTGATCGGCTGCGGTTGCGTGGCCCCGGCATCCAGCCGGTGCACGCGGTCGTCACCGGCGTGCGAGAACACGACGGTGCCGTCGAGCACGGCATACGCGCCCCCGCCGTACTCGTGCACCCGGCTGCGCACGTCCCAGGGGGCGGCCAGCACCTCGCGCTGACGGATGCCGTCGTGGCAGACCAGTGCGGTGCGGCCACCCTCGGCCGGCCGGCCCGCCAGCCAGTACGTGTCGCGGCCGTCGACCCGCACCTCGTCGAGGGCCTCCTGGCCCGTGGCCAGTGACTCGGGGCTGATCGGTGACGGCCAGGTGCCGTAGGGGAGGCGCATCGCCCTACCGTATGACCGATGGAGCCGGACTACGCCGACCTCGACGAGGCCGGCCAGGTGGAGGTGCTGCGCCGCGTCGCACTGGTCGCCGCGGAGGGCTTCGGGCTCGGCGTGCGCGACCTGACCCTGGTGCTGCACGCGTTCAACACGACGTTCGCGCTCGACACCGACGACGGGCGGCGCCTGGCGCTGCGGGTCAACACCAACTCGCAGAGCACGCCGGCCGCACATCGCCGCCCAGCAGGCGTGGCTGCACGCCCTGGCCGCGGAGACCGACGTGCTGGTGCCCGACCCCCTCGCCGCGCCGGAGGGTGGCTGGCACGTCGCCGTCGACTGCCCTCAGTGGGGTGGCCCGCTGAACGCGACGGTGGCGTCGTGGCTCGACGGCGACGACGTCGGGCAGTGTGACGAGGAGCAGGCGCGGGCACTGGGGCGCACGATGGCCGTGCTGCACGACCACGCCGAGGGCTTCGCCCTGCCGCCGGGCGCCCACCTGACGCTGTTCGACGAGCCGCTCTGCCACGACCGGAACCTGCTCGAGGGTGCCGTGCCGATACCGCCGGGTCACGCCGAGGTGGTCGCGGAGTCGCTCGCGCTGCTGCCGGCGCCGCTTCGACGAGGTGTATGCCGGGCAGCGCCCGATCGTGCTCCACGCCGACCTGCACGGCGGCAACCTGAAGTGGCACGCGGGGCGCCTGGCCGTCTTCGACCTCGACGACGCCGGCTTCGGGGTTCCGGCGCTCGACCTGGCCATCTCCACCTTCTACCTGCGCGACGGGGACCCCGCGATCGAGCAGGCTCTGCGTGCGGGCTACGCCGAAGTGCGTGCGCTGCCCGACGTGTCCGCCGAGCACTTCGAGGCGCTGGTCGCCGCCCGGCAGCTGCTGCTGGCCAACAGCCTGCTCATGAGCAGCACGGCATCTCTGCGGGCCGAGGCGACCGCCTACCTCGACGTCACGGTGCAACGGCTGCGCGAGTGGCTCGACACCGTGCGCGGTTCGTCCGGGGCCGCCTGCGCTGACCCTTGCCGGATAACCGCGTCGCGGCCGTCGGCGCGCCTCGATACCCTTGGCGGAGGGTCGCTCGCGGCCCGCACACACCGACCCCACCAGGAGTCCACGTCATGTCTGCCCAGATCACCGTCCCCGTCGCCGGAGAGCGAGCGATCGGTCGCCGGAGGGGACGACGGCGGGCGAGCTCTTCGACGGCGACCGGCCGCGGTCGTGGTCGCGCGGGTCGACGGCGAGCTGCGCGACCTGGCGTACGTGCTCGCGCGACGGCGACGTCGTCGAGCCGGTGACCGTCGGACAGCCCGGACGGGCTCGCCGTGCTGCGCCACTCGACCGCGCACGTGCTCGCCCAGGCCGTGCAGGAGGCTCTTCCCCGAGGCCCGGCTCGGCATCGGGCCGCCGATCGAGAACGGCTTCTACTACGACTTCGACGTCGAGCGCCCGTTCACCCCCGAGGACCTCGAGCGCGCTCGAGAAGCGCGATGCAGGAGATCATCAAGGAGGGCCAGACGGTTCTCGCCGCCGCGTCGGTCACCGACGACGAGGCCCGGGCCGAGCTGGCCGACGAGCCGTACAAGCTCGAGCTGATCGGCCTCAAGGGCGGCGCCGACGCGACGCGACGCGGCCGAGGGTCGCGCCGAGGTCGGCGGCGCCGAGCTGACCATCTACGACAACCTCGACCGCGACGGCGAGCGGCGTCTGGAGCGACCTGTGCCGCGGCCCGCACCTGCCGACCACCAAGCTGCATCCCGGCAACGCGTTCAAGCTGATGCGCACCGCCGCGGCGTACTGGCGCGGCAGCGAGAAGAACCCGCAGCTGCAGCGCATCTACGGCACCGCGTGGCCGACCAAGGACGACCTGCAAGGCCTACCTCGACCGGCTCGAGGAGGCCGAGAAGCGCGACCACCGCAAGCTCGGCGCGGAGCTCGACCTGTTCTCCTTCCCCGACGAGCTCGGCTCCGGGCCTGGCCGTCTTCCACCCCAAGGGCGGCGTCATCAAGCGCGAGATGGAGGACTACGTCCGCCGGCGGCACATCGAGGAGGGCTTCCAGTACGTCGGCACCCCGCACATCACCAAGGAGGGCCTGTTCGAGACCTCCGGCCACCTGCCGTACTACGCCGACGACGATGTTCCCGCCGATGCACATGGAGGGCGTCGGACTACTACCTCAAGGCCATGAACTGCCCGATGCACAACCTGATCTTCCGGTCGCGCGGGCGGTCCTACCGCGAGCTGCCGCTGCGGCTGTTCGAGTTCGGCTCGGTCTACCGCTACGAGAAGTCCGGCGTGGTGCACGGCCTGACCCGGGTGCGCGGCATGACCCAGGACGACTCGCACTCCTACGTCACCGCGCGAGCAGGCGCCGGGCGAGATCAAGCACCTGCTGACCTTCGTGCTCGGCCTGCTGCGCGGACTTCGGGCTCGACGACTTCTACCTCGAGCTGTCCACCCGCGACGCCGACGCTCGGACAAGTTCATCGGCTCCGACGAGCAGTGGGCGGTCGCCACCGACGTCCTCGAGCGAGGTCGGCCACCGAGTCCGGGCTCGAGCTCGTGCCCGACCCGGGCGGCGCCGCGTTCTACGGCCCGAAGATCTCGGTGCAGGCCCGGGACGCGATCGGCCGCACCTGGCAGATGTCGACGATCCAGTACGACTTCAACCAGCCGGCCCGGCTTCGGCCTGGAGTACCAGGCGGCCGACGGCACCCGCCAGCAGCCGGTGATGATCCACTCGGCGAAGTTCGGCTCGATCGAGCGGTTCTTCGGCGTGCTCGTCGAGCACTACGCCGGCGCGTTCCCGCCCTGGCTGGCGCCGGTGCAGGTCGTCGGCATCCCGGTCGCCGACGAGCACGTCGACTACCTCGACGGCGTCGCCGGCCAGCTGCGGGCGCAGGGCATCCGGGTCGAGGTCGACGCCTCCGACGACCGGATGCAGAAGAAGATCCGCAACGCGCAGCAAGGCCGAAGGTGCCGTTCATGCTGATCGCCGGCGAGGACGACGTCGGCCGGGCGCGGTCTCGCTTCCGCTACCGCGACGGCACCCAGAAGAACGGCGTGCCGGTCGACGAGGCGATCGCCGAGATCATCGCCGCCATCGCCGAGCGACGCCAGGTCTGACGCCCGTCTCCGGCGCTGTCGTCTCGCCGCGTCTCGCTGGTCGAGACGCGGCGAGCGGCCGCCACGGGGCCTCGTCACCGGCGTCACACGACACGCCGACGACACGCCGACGCGGAAAACTGCCGGCAACTTCATCCGCGAAACCACTTGCGGCGCACCGGATCCAGGACTACAAATAGTCCTACTTCACCACCTCGGTGGCGAAGGGATCGAGGAAAGGCCGAGCGCCAGCCCGAGCGGTTTACCGCACGGAGCCGCCCTGTGACGAGGGTGGTGGGCGAGCGGAGTCTGACTTGTGAGACGAGGAGCATCACGCCGAGTCAGCAGAGGCCCCGGGACGACTCATACTTCCCGGCGCCTCACCTTGTCGCCTGTCGAGCGGCCAGTTGGGCCATGCTGGAGTCATGGACAGCGCTGGAGCCACGGACGGCGACGACCTCACGGTGCGGGCGGACGACGTCACGGTGCGTGAGGCGCGGCCGTCCGACGCGTTCTCGGTGGGGGCGCTGCACATCCAGGACGAGCGCGAGCAGGGCCACGCGGTGCCGCCCGGCTTCCTCGACGCCCTGTCCGACGCGTGGCTGCGCGACCGGGCCCGGCGCACCTGGATGGCCGAGGACTCCCGCGGCCGCCCACTCGGGGTGCTGCACGGCACCCGGGTGCAGAAGCTGCCGAGCGCGCACCGCCCGGCCGACGCGTGGTTCCACGTGAGCCTGCTGTTCGTCACCCAGGACGCCCGCGGCTTCGGCGTCGGCCAGCAGCTGCTCGAGGCCCTGCTGGCCTGGGCGCAGGCCGACGGCGTCACCCGCGTGCAGCTCAACTCCGTGCCGGAGGCTCGCACCCTCTATGAGCGGATGGGGTTCGGGCCCCCGTCGGAGCGGCTGATGGAGCTGCGGGTCACGCGACCGAAGTCGGCATGGAGGCGCCTGAGCCGCCTTAGGATCGGGGGTATGCCGGCGCACGAGGACCCCGCGGACTTCGCCGGTGGTGACGGCGACGGCTTCGAGCGGCTGTGGACACCGCACCGGATGGTCTACATCGCGGGTGACCGCCCCGACCCCAACGAGGGCGATGGCTGCCCGTTCTGCGCGGCCCCGGGCAAGGACGACGCCGAGGGGCTGGTCGTGCACCGCGGCGAGCACTGCTACGTCGTGATGAACCTCTTCCCCTACAACCCGGGCCACGTGCTGGTCTGCCCCTACCGGCACGTGCCGCTCTACGTCGACCTCACCGACGAGGAGACCGCCGAGTTCACCGCCCTCACCAAGGCCGCGATCCGCGCGCTGGAGGCGGCCTCCGCCCCGATGGGGTTCAACCTCGGGATGAACCAGGGCGCCGTCGCGGGCGCCGGTGTCGCGGCGCACCTGCACCAGCACGTCGTGCCGCGCTGGGGCGGCGACAGCAACTTCCTGCCGATCATCGCGCGCACCAAGGCGCTGCCGATGCTGCTCGAGGACGTCCGCAGCCGGCTCGTCGAGCACTGGCCGGCCTGAGCGCGAGGCCTCGTCCGCGCAGGATCACAGGACCACCCGGCGGCCGGACGGGCCTTCTGACACGATGACCTACATGTCGAAGCAAACCCGCCTGAACAAGGGCGTCTACGAGGCCGAGCTGGTGCGCCTGCAGGCCGAGCTGGTGAAGATGCAGGAGTGGGTGCGCCGCGAGGGCGAGCGGATCGTGCTCGTCTTCGAGGGCCGCGACGCCGCCGGCAAGGGCTCGACCATCAAGCGGGTCACGCAGTACCTCAACCCGCGCCAGGCCCGCATCGTCGCGCTCCCGGCCCCCACCGAGCGGCAGCGCACGCGGTGGTACTTCCAGCGCTACGTCGAGCACCTGCCCGGCGCCGGCGAGATCATCATCTTCGACCGCAGCTGGTACAACCGCGCCGGGGTCGAGCGGGTGCTGGGCTACTGCACCCCCGAGGAGCACCAGCGGTTCCTGCGGCAGTGCCCGATCTTCGAGCGGATGCTCGTCGAGGACGGCATCCGGCTGCACAAGTACTGGTTCTCGGTCAGCGACTCCGAGCAGCAGCGCCGGTTCGAGTCGCGGCTCGACGACCCGATGCGGCGCTGGAAGCTGTCGACGACCGACATCCAGTCGATCGAGCGGTGGGAGGACTACTCGCGCGCCAAGGACGACATGATGGTGCACACCGACATCACCGAGGCCCGCTGGAACGTCGTCGAGAGCGACGACAAGCGCCGCTCGCGGATCAACATGATCGCCGACCTGCTCTCGAAGATCCCCTACGAGGACGTCGAGGAGCCGACCCTGGTGCTGCCGGACGCGGCCGCCCTCGACGCGGCTACGTGCGCCCCGACCGGTCGCTGCAGCACGAGGTGCCCGACTACGCCGCCACCCTCGAGCGCACGAGGACTGACCGCAGCCGAGGCGAGATCGAGGGGTCAAGACATGCCCGGGACCGGGCTTCCCCGTTGGCGTGTCGTGACCGCTCGACCCGCTGCCTCGCGGATCTGAGCGGCCGGCGCGTCCTCAGGCGTGCCGGCCCTGGTCGCCCACGTGGTCCTTGGCGAGACGGTCGGGCAGCTGCTCGTAGCCCCGGTGCTCACGGTGGAACGAGCCGGTGCCGTGCGCCAGCGAGCGCAGGCTGATGGCGTAGTCGAGGAGCTCGAGCTGCGGCACCGCGGCCTCGAGCACCGAGCGGCCGGGCTGGCCCTCGGCGGCGAACGACCCGATGATCTGTCCGCGCCGGGTGCCGATGTCGGTCATCACCGCGCCGAGGTAGTCGTCGTCGACGGTGACGGTGACCGTGTCGATCGGCTCCAGCAGGCACATCGTCGACGGTGAGGCGAGCTCGCGCAGAGCCAGCCCGGCGGCCGTCTGGAACGCGACGTCGGAGGAGTCGACCGAGTGCGCCTTGCCGTCCGTGAGGATGACCTTGACGTCGACGACGGGCCAGCCCGCGAGCAGGCCCTTCTCGAGCTGGTGGTGCACGCCCTTCTCGACGCTGCTGAAGAACTGCCGCGGCACGGCGCCGCCGACGACGACCTCGTCGAACTCGATGCCGGTGCCGCGGGGGAGCGGCTCCATCACCAGGTGGCAGACCGCGAACTGCCCGTGGCCGCCGGACTGCTTGACGTGTCGGCCCTGGGCCTCGGCGCGGGCGATCGCGGTCTCCTTCATGGCGACCTTCACCGGCACCTGCTCGACCCCCACGTTGAAGCGCGAGCGCAGCCGGCTGAGCACGAGGTCGAGATGGGCCGGCCCCGTGGTCCACAGCACCACCTGCCCGGTCTCGGCGTCGTGCTCGATGCGCAGCGAGGGGTCCTCGGCGGCCAGCTCGCGGAAGGCGACCGGCATCCGGTCCTCGTCGGCGCGGGTGGCGGCCGCGACGGCGGCCGGCAGCAGGGCCTCGGGCAGCGCCCACGGGGTCACCAGCAGCGGCGCGTCTGGGGAGGAGATGGTGTCGGAGGTCTGGGCTGTGGCGAGCTTGGTGACCACCACGACCTCGCCGGCGATCGCCTCGGTCTTGGGCAGCAGCTCACCGTCGAACGAGGCGGCGATGGCGCCCGGGCGCACGTCGTCGTCGTGGGCCGCGTGGCCCTCGCCGGTGGGCACGCCGAGCAGCTCGAGGTGCCCCGACACGTGCACCGCCCGGTCGGGCCGCAGCGTGCCTGAGAAGACGCGCACGAGCGAGAGGTGGCCGACGTAGGCGTCGGACTGGGTGTGCACGACCTCGGCCACGAGCGGGCCGGCGGGGTCGGGGCTGACCTCGACCTCGGCACCGCCCCCCACGGGAGTCACCGTCGGCAGCGGGTGCAGCCCGGGGTGCGGGAAGGCAGCCTCGATGACGTGCAGCAGCACCCCGACGCCCGCGCCGGTCTCGGCCGAGATCGGCAGCACCGGGTGGAAGCTGCCGTGCGCGACCGCCGTGAGCAGGTCCTTCTCGAGGGTCTCGAAGTCGAGCTCCTCGCCCTCGAGGTAGCGGTCCATCAAGGCGCCGTCCTCGGACTCCTCGATGATCCCCTCGAGGAGCGCGGGCCGGTAGGTGTCGAAGTACTCGGCGTGCTCGGGGCCGGCCGGGCGCACCGTGCGCGTGCCGCCGGAGTAGTCGTGCACCTCGCCGAGCAGGAGGTCGGCGATGGAGGTGACCGCTCCCTCCGAGCCGGGCACCGGCACCCCGAGTGGCTGGATGCCGGCGCCGAAGTGCGCCTGGCAGTCGGCCAGGGTGGCCGCGAAGTCGGCATCGCGGGCGTCGAGCTGGGTGATGACGACCGCGCGCGGCATCCCGACGATCTCGCACTCGTGCCACAGCGCCCGGCTCTGGGCGTCGGCGCCGTCGGCCGCCGAGACGACGAAGAGGGCGGCATCCGCCGCCCTCAACCCTGCTCGCACGTCCCCGACGAAGTCGGGGTTGCCCGGGGCGTCGAGGAGGGTGACCACCACCGACCCGCTCGACACCGTGGCGGCCCGCAGGCCGGTCGTGGGCTCGGTCTGGCCGCGCGGCGCCCGCCCGGGCACCACCGCGTCGACGACGTGGTCGAACAGCCTGGACTTTCCCGACCCGCTCGGTCCGACCAGGACGACGTTGCGGATGCTGGTCGTGCCGTTGACGGTGGGGGCCTGGGGCGTCGTGCCGTTCATGGCGCCTACATTTCACCGATTCGCGCCGCCGCACAAGCGGACGAGGCGGAGTGTGACGGAGCCGCCGGGCGGCCGTCGGTGGCACCCGCGCGGCGGCGCCTGGCGGGCGTCGTGGCGGGGCGCCATTACGCTGGTCCCACCATGCTGAACCGATATGCGCGCGCCTTCGCCACCAAGCTGCTGACCCCGGTGGCCGCGGTGCTCATCCGCCTCGGCATCAGCCCTGACGTGGTCACCATCATCGGCACGCTGGGGGTCTGCTTCGGCGCCCTGGTCTTCTACCCGCGTGGCGAGTTCCTCGTCGGCACCCTGGTGATCGTCGCGTTCGTCTTCTCCGACACGCTCGACGGCATCATGGCCCGCAAGATCGGCCGGTCCGGCAAGTGGGGTGCCTACCTCGACTCCACGCTCGACCGGGTGGGCGACGCCGCGATCTTCGGTGGCCTGGTGCTGTTCTACGCCGACGAGCCCGGCAAGGCCTACATGGCGGCCCTCGCGCTGGCCTGCCTGATCCTCGGCAGCGTGGTGTCCTACGCCAAGGCCCGGGCCGAGGGCCTCGGGATGACCGCAAACGTCGGCATCGCCGAACGCGCCGACCGGCTGGTCGTCGTGCTGCTGGCCACCGGCCTGGTCGGCTGGTTCCTGCCCGAGGTGGTGCTGGCAGTGGTGCTCGCGCTGCTCGCCCTGGCCAGCCTCATCACCGTGGTGCAGCGCATGCTCGAGGTGCGCCGCCAGGCCCTGGACCTCGTGTGAGGGTGCTGCCGGCGTCGGTGACCGACACCTTGACCATCGCAGGCTTCCGCCTGGGCTGGGGCGCCGTGCGCCGGATGCCGGAACGCGCCGCCTACGCGCTCTTCGACCGGATCGCCGACGTCACCGTGGCCCGCGGCGGCGCCGCCCGGCTGCGGTCCAACTACGCCAAGGTGCGCCCCGACCTCGACGAGGCCGGCCTCGACGCCCTCGTGCGCGACGGCATGCGCCGGTACATGCGCTACTACTGCGAAGCCTTCCGGCTGCCGACGCTCAGCGCCGACGACCTGCTCGACCGGGTGCGGGTCGAGGGCGACGGGCCGGTGCGCGAGGTCATCGACGGCGGCGGTTCGGTCATCGCCTTCCTGGGCCACCTGGGCAACTGGGACCTCGCCGGCGCCTGGGGCACCGTTCACCTCGGGCCGGTCACCACGGTCGCCGAGCGGCTGCAGCCGGAGGAGGTCTTCGAGGAGTTCCTCGCCTTCCGGGAGTCGCTCGGGATGACGATCCTCCCGCTCACCGGTGCCGGAAACCCCTTCCCGGCGCTGCGCCAGGCGGCCCGGCAGCCCGGCATCATCCCGCTGCTCGCCGACCGCGACCTCACGTCGAAGGGAGTCGAGGTCGCGCTGTGCGGTCACGCCGCCCGGATGGCGCCCGGTCCCGCCGCCCTGGCGCTGTCCGAGCGCCGCCCCCTGCACCCGGTGTCGATCCGTCACGAGCGCCGGGGCCGCGGCTGGGGCATCGTCATCACCTTCCACCCGCCGGTCGACGTGCCCACCTCGGGCACCACCCGCGAGCGGGCGACCGCGATGACCCAGGCGTGCGCCGACGTGCTCGGGGCCGCGATCCTCGAGCACACCGCCGACTGGCACATGCTGCAGCGGGTCTTCCTCGACGACCTCGACACCGACCGCCTCGCCGCAGCGCACGAGGAGGCGCGGTGAGGATCGGCCTGGTCTGCCCGTACTCGTGGGGGGTGCCCGGCGGGGTGCAGTTCCACGTGCGCGACCTGGCCGAGCACTTCATCCGGGCCGGCCACGACGTGTCGGTGCTGGCGCCGGCCGACGACGACACCGCGCTGCCCGACTACCTCACGTCGTGCGGGCGCCCGGTGCCGGTGCGCTACAACGGCTCGGTCGCACGGGTCACCTTCGGGCCGGCCACGACCGCGCGGGTCAACCGGTGGCTCGAGGCCGGCCAGTTCGACGTGCTGCACATCCACGAGCCGCTCAACCCGTCGGCCGTCGCTGATGGCCCTGTGGGCCTCGACCGAGCCGGTGGTGGCGACCTTCCACTCGGCCATGCTGCGCTCCCGGGCCCTGCACGCGGCCCACCCGCTGCTGCGCCCCTCGCTCGAGAAGATCCGGCGGCCGGATCGCCGTCTCCGAGGACGCCCGGGCCACCGTGCAGCGCCACCTCGGTGGCGAGGCGTTCATCATCCCCAACGGCGTCTACGTCGACGACTTCCGCCGCGCCACCCGCCGGCCGGAGTGGAGTGGCGGCGGCGGCCGGGCCCGACCCTGGCCTTCCTCGGGCGGGTCGACGAGCCCCGCAAGGGGCTGGCGGTGGCGCTCGCGGCGACTGCCCGCGGTGCTCGACGAGCACCCGGGCGCCCGGCTGCTCGTCGCCGGCCCCGGTGACGCCGCCGACCTGCTCAAGGCCGCCGACCCGCGCGCCGCCGCCGCGACCGAGGTGCTGGGCACGGTCACCGACGCCGACAAGGCCTCGCTGCTGCACTCGGTCGACGCCTACGTCGCGCCGCACCTGGGCGGCGAGAGCTTCGGCATCGTGCTGGTCGAGGCGATGGCCGCGGGAGCGCCGGTGATCGCGTCCGACCTGCCGGCGTTCGCCGCCGTGCTCGACGGCGGCAGCACCGGCATCCTGTTCGAGACCGGGTCGCCCGACGGGCTGTCGCGGGCCGTGCTCGGCCTGCTCGCCGACCCCGACCGCCGCGAGGCGGTGCGCGCCGCCGGGTCCGCACGGGCTCGGCGTCTTCGACTGGGGGGTCGTCGCCGACCGGATCATGGCGGTCTACGAGACCGTGATCGAAGGGGCCGACGGCGAGCCGGTCGACCCGGCGCCGCAGGGACTGTGGGGCCGGCTCGTGCGCGGCGTGCCCGGCGGTGGCGGCTGATGGGCACCGTCGACGTGCTGCAGCTGGCCACCTTCATCGTCATCGTCGTCATCGGCGTGGCGTGGTACCTCTCGTACTCGGCGGCCCGGCTCGACCGGCTGCACGCCAAGGTCGAGGGTGCGATGTCCGCGCTCGACGCCGCGCTGGTCCGCCGCGCCGAGGCCGCGCTCGAGCTGGCCAACAGCGGGGTGCTCGACCCGGCCAGCGCCCTGCTCATCGCCGACGCCGCCACCGAGTCGATCGAGCGCACCACCGAGCACCCGGTGACCGACGACCTGCTCGAAGGCCAGCACTTCGGCGGGCGCGAGCAGGTCGAGAGCGACCTCAGCGAGGCACTGCGGGCCGCCCTGACCGCCGAGGTCGTGCCCGAGCTGCGCGGGCGCGACGACGACCTCGTCGTCGACTGCCTCGACCGGGTCGCCGCGAGCGGGCTGCGGGTGCAGCTGGCCCGGCGGTTCCACAACGACGCCACCCGCGAGGTGCGCCGGGTGCGCGCCAAGCGCTCGGTGCGATTGTTCCGGCTGTGGGGCTATGCCGAGCTGCCCGAGCCGGTCGAGTTCGACGACGTGCTGCCCCGCGCCCTGTCGTCCTGACCGTCGGGGGTCCGGGGCGGCCCGGACGTGAGTTCGCCGGGCCCGTGCGCCGACCTACACTGTGCGGCATGAGTGAGCAGAGCAGCGCCCAGGGCACCGGCACCACCCGCGTCAAGCGCGGCATGGCCGAGATGCTCAAGGGCGGCGTGATCATGGACGTCGTCACCGCCGAGCAGGCCAGGATCGCCGAGGATGCCGGGGCCGTCGCGGTCATGGCCCTCGAGCGGGTGCCCGCCGACATCCGCGCCCAGGGCGGCGTGTCGCGGATGAGCGACCCCGACATGATCGAGAGCATCATCGCGGCCGTCTCGATCCCGGTCATGGCCAAGGCCCGGATCGGGCACTTCGTCGAGGCGCAGGTGCTGCAGTCCCTCGGCGTCGACTACATCGACGAGTCCGAGGTGCTCACCCCGGCCGACTACGCCAACCACATCGACAAGTGGAACTTCACGGTTCCCTTCGTCTGCGGCTCGACCAACCTCGGCGAGGCGCTGCGCCGCATCACCGAGGGTGCGGCGATGATCCGCTCCAAGGGCGAGGCCGGCACCGGCGACGTCTCCAACGCGACCACGCACATGCGCCAGATCCGCCAGCAGATCCGCCACCTGCAGAACCTCCCCGAGGACGAGCTCTACGTCGCGGCCAAGGAGCTGCAGGCGCCGTACGACCTGGTCAAGGAGGTCGCCGAGGCCGGCAAGCTGCCCGTGGTGCTGTTCACCGCCGGTGGCATCGCCACCCCGGCCGACGCCGCGATGATGATGCAGCTCGGCGCCGAGGGCGTGTTCGTGGGCTCGGGCATCTTCAAGTCGGGCAACCCGGCGCAGCGCGCCGAGGCCATCGTCAAGGCCACCACGTTCTACGACGACCCCGACGTCATCGCCAAGGTGTCGCGCGGTCTCGGCGAGGCCATGGTCGGCATCAACGTCGACGAGATCCCGCAGCCGCACCGGCTGGCCGAGCGCGGCTGGTGACCAGCGGCAGCTGAGGCGGCCCGGCCGTGCTCGACGACGCGTTGGAGCTGGCGGCGGAGGATGGCGAGCCGGCGACGCTCGCGCACGGCGACGAGCCGGCCGACCCGGCCGACGGCGCCGCGCTGCGTCAGGACGGCGACGTCGAGGAGCGCTCCTGACCGGTGGGGTCAGGGCTGCCTGTGACCTCCGACTCATGCTCGACGGGCCGGCCGGGCACGTCCTGCGCCGGTGGAACGATCGTGGTGGTGCCCGCACCGTCAGGGTCGTGGGCCGTGCGCAGGAGTGAGAAGGCTTCGCCATGGACCTGCAAGGGTGGGCGAGCCTCCCGGCTCGCCGTCGTCGCGGTGTCGGCCGTTTCGCTGTCGACGCTCGCCGGCTGCTCGTCGGCGAGCCAGCCGTCGGCCTACGACCAGGCCTACGACGTGGGGCTGCAGGCCTACACCTACGGGCTGCCGCTGCTCGTGACGAACGCGACGTTCCAGACCATGACGAGCGTCAACGTCACCAACGGCCAGGGGTTCGGCCCGGTGAACCAGTTCAACAACGTCCGCACGCTCAACAACCCCACAAGCACCACCGTGGTCGCACCCGGCGCGAGCGCGCTGTCGTCGATCGCCTGGCTCGACCTCACGGCCGAGCCGCAGGTGCTGCACGTGCCCGAGGTCAAGGACCACTACTTCGTGCTCGCGCTGCTCGACCCTTACACGGAGGACCTGCGCAACCTCGGCAGCGCCCACTCGACCCCGCCGGGCGACTACCTGATCGCCCCTCCCGGGAGCACCGCGAAGACTCCGGCCGGTACCGAGCGGATCGACGTGACCCAGCCCCGCATCTGGGTCATCGGGTCCACCCAGCTCAAGGGCCCCGACGACGTGAAGAACGTCAACGCCATCCAGGACGGCTACACCCTCACGCCGCTCAGCAGGTTCGGCACCGACTACACCCCACCGGCACCGGCTCAGAAGGACACCACCGTCGACACGGCCGCCGTTCCCACGGGCATGGCGTTCCTCGACACCCTCGGGCAGCAGCTGCAGCAGTTCCCCCCACCGGCCGCCGACAAGCCCCAGCTCGCCACCCTCGCCACCATGGGGATCGGGCCGGGGAAGACGCCGTCGAAGGACACCTCGCTGAGCGCTGACACCGTGCGCGGGCTCACCGACGCGATCGCCGCCGGCCCGGCGCAGGTCCAGGCCGACACCAAGTCGGTGTCCGCGACGAGTGGCACGAAGCACAACGGCTACTTCCTGGGCGGCTTCGGCACCTACGGCACGAACTACCAGCTGCGCGCCGTGGTCGCGGTGATGGGGCTCGGCGCCTTCACGTCCGACCAGACCATCTTCGCGAGCACGTTCACCGACGCCAAGGGCTCGGCCCTCGAGCGGCTCGTCGAGCTACACGATGCACCTGCCCGCCGAGCCGCCCGCGCGTGAGGGCTGGACGGTCACGGTCTACGACACCAAGGGCGCCCTGATCCCCAACGCGCTCAACCGGTACAACCTCGGTGCCGCCTCGCCGCTGACCAAGAACGCCGACGGGTCGATCGACATCCTCATGCAGCCGACCGAGCCGACCGACGCCGCGAAGACCAAGAACTGGCTGCCGGTCGCGAGCGGCCAGGGCTTCGAGGTGATCTGGCGACTGATGGCGCCCCAGCCCGACGCGATCGACGGCATCCTCGGCGGCACGGGCTGGCAGCCCCCGGCACCGACGCCGGTCACGTGACGGTGGCGCGCTCCTGGAACTGGGGGCGCTCGAACTCGCGGCCCTCGACGACGGCGTGCAGGTGCTCGGCGGCCCGCAGCACGTCGCCGTGGGTGAGGTAGAGCGGCGCGAAGCCCAGCCGCACGATGTCGGCCTCGCGGAAGTCGCCCACGACGTCGCGGGCGATGAGCGCCTGCACCACGGCATACGCCTGTGGATGCCGCACGCTCACCTGTGACCCGCGGCGTTCCGGCTCGCGCGGCGTCGCCACCTCGAGGTCGGGGAGCAGCGCGTCGAGGCACTCGAGGAAGAACCCGGTGAGCGACAGCGACCGCTCGCGCACCGCGCTCACGGCCACCCCGTCGTAGGCCGCCAGCGCCGCCTCGAGGGCGAGCATGCCGAGCAGGGGCGGGGTGCCCGACCCGCCCGCGGGTGATGCCGGGTGCCGGCACGTAGTCCGGCGCCATCGCGAACGGCGTCGCGTGGCCGTTCCAGCCGGCCAGTGGCTGGTCGAAGTCTTCGAGGTGGCGGTGGGCCACGTACAGGAAGGCCGGCGCGCCGGGGCCGCCGTTGAGGTACTTGTAGCCGCACCCCACGGCGAGGTCGGCCTCGTGGGCGTCGAGCCCGACGTCGAGCACACCGGCCGAGTGGCACAGGTCCCAGCAGGCGAGCGCGCCCGCCGCGTGGGCCGCTTCGGTGATGGCGGGCAGGTCCCAGAGCTCGCCGGTGCGGTAGTCGACGGACGAGTAGGACGCGAGCGCGAGGTCGTCGCCCACATCGGCGATGCGCGCCACCGCGTCGGCGGGGGAGACGAGCTCGACGACCAGCCCGGCATCCCGGGCCGCTGCGGCCGTGACGTAGAGGTCGGTGGGGAACGAGTCGGGGTCGGTGAGCACCACGCGCCGGCCCGGCCGCATCCGGGATGCCGCGACGGTCGCCTTGTAGAGGTTGACCGAGGTCGAGTCGGTGCAGACCACCTGGCCGGGCGCGGCCCCGACGAGCGTGCCGATGAGGTCGCCCACGCGGGTCGGGGCGCCCCACCAGTCGGCGTCGTTCCAGCTCGAGATGAGGTCGCTGCCCCACTGGCGGTGCACCACGTCGGCCACGGCCTCGGCCACACCGGCGGGCAGGGCGCCGAGCGAGTTGCCGTCGAGGTAGACCATGCCGGCGGGCAGGCGGAACCGGGAGCGCAGGTCGGTGGTGGCGTGGGCGGCGTCGAGCTCTCGGGCCCGCTCACTCAGCGAGGACGTCATGTCAGGAACGTACCCACCAGCGCGTCGTGGCGTCGACGCGGAGGCCGCTCACTCGTGGTCGCGGTCCTGGATCGTCTCGCGGACGACGGTGTTGTGGGTGATGGGGCTCGGCAGGTCCGACTCGTCGGACGGGCCCTGCACGCGGGTGATGACCCGTTCGTGCGTGGTGCCCCGGCGGGCGTGCCAGATCAGCCCGGCGCCGGCCACCATGAGGATGATGCCGACGATGTGCCAGTTGATGATGCCGGTGGCGGGGGACCGGACCGCGAACGTGAAGATCGCGCCGATCACCGCGAGCGTGACACCCGGTGCCATGTCCTCACCTCCTGTTCGTCCGTGACCACCCTCGAGGCTACCTACGTGAGCCGGGGCGATCGCCCTCCGTGACGGCCTGGTCCGCGTGGTCGGCGGGCAGAGCGTTCGCGAGCGGTGCACTCGACAGCAGCGCCATGAGCAGAAGTGGCTCGCGGTCGGAGGGCAGCCACGGGGGGCGGGCCCGGCCGACGACCTGCCAGCCGTGCCGCGCGTAGAGGGCGACGGCGCGGCTGCTCTCGCTGACGACGTCGAGCACCGGGGTGCGCCCCAGCCCCCGGGCGCGCTCGACGGCGGTGGCCAGCAGGGTGCTCCCGACCCCGCGCCCGGTAGCGGCCGGATCGACGAAGAGCACCGACACGGCAGCCAGGGCGGATGCCGGTAGGCCGGTTCCGGCGCCCCACCCGTCGGCCTCCCACCCGGGTGCGACGTCCGTCAGCGCCACGTGGCCGACGACGGCATCCTCGCGGGCGGGGTCGACCGCGACCCAGGCGGCCAGCTCGGTGCTGCGGGCGATGAACTCCTCGGCCGGGAACGGCAGCGGCCACCGCACCGGGTAGCCCGAGGTCGGACGCTGCGCCTCGAGGATTCCCACCAGCACCGGCAGGTCGGTGGCCGTGCGGGGCCGCACGGTCACAGGAGCAGGGGGCACGCGGCGAGTGTAGGCAGCCGGGCCGTAGCATCGTCGCCCGTGACCGGCATCCCCAACATCGGCGTCCTCGCGGTCCAGGGCGACGTCCGCGAGCACCTCGCCGCCCTGGCGGCCAGCGGGGCGCATGCCACCACGGTGCGCCGGCCCGCGGAGGTCGCGGCGGTCGACGGCCTGGTCATCCCGGGCGGGGAGTCGACGACCATGGACAAGCTGGTGCGCGCCTTCGGCCTGCAGGCCCCGTTGCGCGAACGCATCGCCGGCGGGATGCCGGTGTACGGCTCGTGCGCCGGGATGATCATGCTCGCCGACCGGATCGCCGACGCCCGCCCCGACCAGGAGACGCTCGGCGGCCTCGACATCACCGTGCGGCGCAACGCGTTCGGCCGGCAGGTCGACTCGTTCGAGGAGGACCTGCACATCCGCGAGCTCGGCGGTGAGCCGGTGCGGGCGGTCTTCATCCGGGCACCGTGGGTCGAGGAGGCCGGGGAGTCCGTGCAGGTGCTGGCGCGCGTGGAGCACGGGCCCGCCGCAGGTAGGATCGTCGCCGCGCGTCAGGGCGACCTGCTCGTCACCTCCTTCCACCCCGAGGTGACCGGCGACCACCGGGTGCACCAGCTGTTCGTCGACATCGTGCGGCAGCACATCTCCACGCAGAACCAGAGGGAGCGTTCATGAGCGGCCACTCCAAGTGGGCGACCACCAAGCACAAGAAGGCGGCGATCGACGCCAAGCGCGGCAAGCTGTTCGCCAAGCTCATCAAGAACATCGAGGTCGCGGCCCGCTCGGGCGGCGGTGACCCCGCGGGCAACCCCACCCTCTACGACGCCATCCAGAAGGCGAAGAAGACCTCGGTGCCCAACAGCAACATCGACAACGCGGTCAAGCGGGGCTCGGGGGCCACCGCGGGTGGCGCCGACTGGGAGACCATCACCTACGAGGGTTACGCGCCCGGCGGGGTGGCCGTGCTGATCGAATGCCTCACCGACAACAGGAACCGGGCCGCCGCCGAGGTGCGCACCGCGCTGACCCGCAACGGCGGCGCGCTGGCCGACCCCGGCTCGGTGAGCTACGTGTTCGAGCGCAAGGGCGTCGTCATCGTGCCCAAGTCGGAGAAGTCGGAGGACGACCTGCTCGAGGTGGTGCTCGAGGCCGGTGCCGAGGAGGTCAACGACAACGGCGACACCTGGGAGATCGTGTCCGAGGCCACCGACTTCGTGGCCGTGCGCACCGCGCTGCAGGAGGCCGGGGTCGACTACGACTCGGCCGAGGCGTCGTGGGTGCCCACCCTGCAGGTGCCGCTCGACCTCGACGGTGCCAAGAAGATGATCCGTGTCATCGAGGCGCTCGAGGACTCCGACGACGTGCAGGACGTCTTCGCCAACGGCGACATCCCCGACGACGTGCTCGCCCAGCTCGACGAGGAGTGAGCCGTAGGGTCGACGGATGACTTCGGACACCGTCGACCTCTGGAACCGTGAAGCCCCCGCGTTCGACGACGCGCCCGACCACGGGCTGCTCGACCCGTCGGTGCGCTCCGCGTGGCGCGAGTTGCTGCTCCCGGTCCTGCCACCGGCGCCGGCGCGGGTCGCCGACCTCGGCTGTGGCACCGGCACCCTGTCGCTGCTGCTCGCCGAGCAGGGATATGCCGTCGACGCGCTCGACTTCTCGCCCGCCATGGTGCGGCGCGCGAGGGAGAAGCTGGATGCCGCCCCGTCGGCCGTGCGCTCGTTGGTCACCGTGCGCGGGGGTGACGCGGCCGACCCTGGGCTGGCCCCGGCATCCGTCGACGTCGTGCTCTGCCGGCACGTGCTGTGGGCGCTGCCCGACCAGGTTGCCGTGGTGGGCCGATGGGTCTCCGCGCTGCGGCCGGGAGGCCGGCTGGTGCTGGTCGAGGGGAACTGGTCGACCGGCGCGGGGCTGACCGCCGCCCGGTGCGCCGAGATCGTGGGGGAGTGGTGCTCGCGGGTCGAGGTGCGACACCTGCCCGACCCGGCGCTGTGGGGCCGCGAGATCACCGACGAGCGCTACCTGGTCGTCGCTCACCCCTGACGGATGCCGTGACCTCGCCCTCAGAAGGGCGGCGGGTCGTCGACGAGCACTGCAGTTCGCTGTGGCGCGGGTGAGGCGGCCGTCGGCGTCGATCGTGGTGGGGGGAGGGCGGCGTGGTCGGGTTGGGTGGTGCGTTGTGTGCCGGTGGGTGAGGTCCAGGTGGCGGTGCCGTCGGGGTGGAGGTGGTAGGTCCAGCGGCGGCGTTGTTTGAGGCGGTGGTGGCGTCGGCAGAGGCCGCCGAGGTTGGTTGGGGTGGTGGGGCCGTTGGGCCAGGGTTTGGCGTGGTCGAGGTCGCAGCGTCGGGCGGGGCGGGTGCAGCCCCACATGCGGCAGGTGCCGTCTCTGGTGGTGACGAAGTCGGTGAGGTTCTTGCCGGGTCGGTAGGCGTTGCTGACGGATTCCATGAGGGTGCCGGTGCGGGCGTCGAGCAGGGCGCGGCCGATGTCGGTCGGCACGATGCTGAGGAGTGTTTCGACGGTGTCGGCGTCGACCCAGCCGATGCCGGGGATCTCGCACCCGCTGATCAGGGCGGCGGAGAGGGAGAAGCCGCCGCCGGTGCCGAGGCCGCCGGTGGCGTACGCGCGCCGCACCCACCCGGGGTCGCACGGACCGGTGCCGGCCGGCCCGTCCGTGACGTCCGGGCCGTTGTGCTGGGCGGCGGTGGCGTCGATGTGCCCATCGGCCTGGGTGGGTGGGTTCTCGGCGGCGTGGTCGCCGATGGCAGCGTCACGGGCGGCTGCCGCGTCGGGGCCGGTGAGGATGGGGATGCCGAGGGTGACTTGGGCGGTCACGTGCACGTTGGTCAGAAGGAGGTCCATCAGGGCGTCGGCGCGGGCTTGGTCCAGGGTGAGGTCGGGGTCCTTGCTGGCGTAGTGGTCGCCGAGGTCGGTCACGGCGGCCCAGGCGGCGGCGGAGCGGGCGGCGGGTAGGCGGGCCCACCAGTCGGTGCTGCCGTCGGGGCCGGGGGTGACCTGCACGAGGCGGTCCTTGCGGTTCTTGGTCTGGGCGGCGGCGACCTGGTCGGCGGCGATGCGGGTGGCGACCCGCCGGGCGACGGTGGTGATCCGGGCGGGGTCCATCCCGACGAGGCGGTCGGCCAGCACTGCTTCGACGGCGGCGCACGCGGTGTCGTCGAGGCCGTCGCAGGCGGTGAGGACCTTGCCGGCGTTGACCGGGGCCAGGTCGCCGCCGACCACCATGCCCAGCAGCCGCGGGAACCGGGAGGCGAGCTGCGCGGCGAGGCCGACCTTGCGCCCGGCGCCCACTGCCCGACCCCCGTGGCCAGGGACACCTCCGAGGAGGCCATGGCGTCGACGAACCCGACGTCGTGCTGCACGTCGACCGGGCCACGTTCGGTGAGCCGGATCTCCAACGACGAGGCGTGCGCGATCGCGACCAGCTGTGCGCCTTCGACGGCGTTGGCGGCGCACTGCAGCTCACCGCTGATCTCGAACAGCTCACCGGACTCCATCCGGGGCGCCTGCCCGGCCAGCTCGACCCCGATCGCGGACGCCTCGGCGCGCAGGGCGGCGATCCGGGTGCGGAGCGGGGTGGTCGACATACCTCATCATATCCGAACACACGTACGGATCCAAGGGTTGTCCACAGGTGGATGTCATTGCCGGACAGCTAACTTCCTGACAGCAAACAGCGGTGGGACCTTTCGGGGTGATGGCACCGAAAACTCCCACCCTTGTGTGTCGGGCGCGCCCGAAGGTCACCGGGAACCTCACGGGGGCGAGCGGGTCGCGGAGCGGGCCACCCGTCATCCGAAGCGGCCCGTGACAGCGTGGGGGATGGCGCGTGTCACTGCGGCGACCACCGGGAGTCGCTGTGTAGCGTGGCATCCCGAACAGGTGTTCTAACCACCAACCAGACCAGGAGAGGGGATCCTCGTGCGGGTGCTCGGCGTCGACCCCGGCCTGACCCGGTGCGGCCTCGGCGTCGTCGACGGGCGCCCTGGCCGGGCCACGATGGTCGCCGTGGGCGTGGTGCGCACCCCGAGCGACGCCGACCCGGGGCAGCGCCTGGTCTTCCTCGAGCGCGAGCTCGAGGGCTGGCTCGACCGGTTCGCCCCCGAGGTGATGGCCGTCGAGCGGGTCTTCGCCGACGTCAACGTCGCCTCGGTCATGGCCACCGCGCACGCCACGGCCGTCGCCCTGCTCACGGCGACCAAGCGCGGCATCCCCGTCGTCTTCCACACCCCCACCGAGGTCAAGGCCGCGGTCACCGGGTCCGGCAGGGCCGACAAGGCTCAGGTCACCGCGATGGTCACCCGCATCCTGGGCCTAGAGGTCGCGCCCCGGCCCGCGGATGCCGCCGACGCCCTCGCGCTGGCCATCTGCCACTCTTGGCGCGGGGCCGCCACCGCCCGGCTCGACGCCCTCGCCGCCTCCGCCCTCGCTGAGCAGGCCCGCCGATGATCGCGTCGGTGCGCGGCCCGGTCACCCACGTCGGCCTCGACCACGTGGTCGTCGAGGTGGGCGGCATCGGGATGCTGGTGCACACCACCCCGACCACGGCATCGGCGTGCCGCCGGGGGAGCGAGGCGTCGCTGGCCACCAGCCTGGTCGTGCGCGAGGACTCGCTCACCCTGTTCGGCTTCTCGGCGCCGGCCGAGCGCGACATGTTCGTCACCCTGCAGACCGTGTCGGGCGTCGGCCCGCGCCTGGCCCTGGCGATGCTCTCGGTGATGGGCCCCGACCAGCTCGCCGTGGCGCTGTCCTCGGGCGACACGAAGGCCCTCACCACCATCCCCGGCATCGGCGCCAAGTCCGCCGAGCGGCTCGTGCTCGAGCTGCGCGACAAGGTCGGCGCCGTGCGCGGCTCCGGCGCGGCCACGGCATCCGGCACGGCCACCAGCGGGCCGGGTGGTCGTGAGCCGTGGCGCGGGCAGGTCACCGAGGCGCTCGTGGGTCTCGGCTGGTCCGCCAAGCAGGCCGGGGATGCCGTGGAGCGCGTCGCCGTGTCCGCGCCCGCCGACGCCGACATCGCCGCCTACCTGCGGCTGGCCCTGCGCGAGCTGCGGCCGTGAGCGCGCCCCAGCCCGTGCCCGAGCCGGAGCGGGGCTTCGCGAGCGAGATGCTCGAGGCAGAGGGTTCGTTCAAGGCACAGGGTGCCTTCGACGCAGCGGCCGATGGCTCCTACGAGGCCACCGCCCGGGTCGTCGACGCCGCCGGCTCCGACGACGACCGGCTCGTCGAGGCGGCACTGCGGCCCAAGCGGCTCAGCGAGTTCCCCGGGCAGCCGCGCGTGCGCGACCAGCTCGGCCTGGTGCTCGAGGCGGCTCGACGCCGCGGCAGCGCCCCCGACCACGTGTTGCTCTCCGGGCCGCCCGGGCTAGGCAAGACCACCCTGGCGATGATCGTCGCCGCCGAGATCGAGAAGCCGATCCGGGTCACGAGCGGGCCGGCCATCCAGCACGCCGGAGACCTCGCGGCCGTGCTGTCGAGCCTCGACGAGGGCGAGGTGCTCTTCCTCGACGAGATCCACCGGATGAGCCGCTCCGCCGAGGAGATGCTCTACCTGGCCATGGAGGACTTCCGGGTCGACGTGATCGTGGGCAAGGGGCCAGGTGCCACCGCCATCCCGCTCGAGCTGCCGCCGTTCACCGTGGTGGGGGCTACCACCCGCGCCGGCCTGCTGCCGGCCCCGCTGCGCGACCGGTTCGGCTTCACGGCGCACCTCGACTACTACGACACCGCCGACCTCATCACGATCCTCCACCGATCGGCGCGGCTGCTCGGCGTGCAGGCCGACGAGGCCGGCATCGCCGAGATCGCCAGCCGGTCGCGGGGCACCCCGCGCATCGCCAACCGGCTGCTGCGCCGGGTGCGCGACTGGGCCCAGGTGCACGGTCAGGGGCACGTCGACTCCGAGGCCGCGCACGCCGCACTGGCGCTGTTCGACGTCGACGACGCCGGCCTCGACCGCCTCGACCGCGCAGTGCTCGAGGCGCTCTGCCGACGGTTCGGTGGCGGCCCGGTCGGGCTGTCGACCCTCGCGGTGGCGGTGGGGGAGGAGTCCGACACGGTCGAGACGGTGGCCGAGCCCTACCTCGTGCGCGAGGGCTACATCGTGCGCACCCCGCGCGGCCGGGCGGCGGCGGCCCGGGCGTGGCGGCACCTCGGCCTGCAGGCGCCGGCCGGTTTCCTCCAGCAGGACGCCCTGCCCCTCGAGGGCGGCGACGAGCAGGGGGCCGGCCCCGGCCGGTTCTCGGGGTGAGAACCTGAGAACTGGGCACGATGCTCCGGCCAGCCCCGTTGGGTGGGTGACCACGCCGTCGCCTAGACTTGCGCCTCGGTATGGCTGGTCCGCGGCCGAACCACAGCCTGCCCGGCAGGCGACCTGACACGAAGGACCGAACTCACTCATGTTCACCGGCTCCGGCCTCGGCTATCTGCTCGTCCTGCTCCTCCCGTTCCTGCTGTTGATCTTCATCGTGTTCAGCCAGCGGCGGCGCGCCCACCAGGTACAGGCCATGCAGAGCTCACTGTCCGTGGGTGACGAGGTGGTGACGACGTCGGGCCTCTACGGCACCATCGTCGCGCTCGACGAGAAGGTGGTCACCCTCGACACCGGGGCGGGCAGCAACCTGCGCTACGACCGGCGCGCCATCGGCATGCGCGCCACCGAGGTGGCCTGAGATGGCCGGCGGCAGCCAGCAGACCGCGGCCCGGCGGTCCCTGCTGTTCCTCCTGGCCATCGTGCTCGTGCTCGGCGGCCTGCTCGCGGGCGCGGTGGTCCTCTCCGACGCGAAGACCCACCCCAAGCTGGGTCTCGACCTCGAGGGCGGCACCCAGATCATCCTGGAGCCGAAGACCGAGGCCGGCCAGCGCGTCTCCACCGAGCAGCTCAACCAGGCGCGCGACATCATCGTCCAGCGCGTCGACGCCGGCGGCGTGTCCGGCGCCGAGGTCACCACCCAGGGCGACCGCAACATCGTCGTGAGCATCCCCGAGATCCCGACGCAGGAAGTGCGCGACGCGATCAGCAAGTCCTCGCAGCTGCAGTTCCGCCCGGTGCTCGCCGTCGGGCCCGGCAGCCCGCAGGCGGCCGCCTCGGCCTCGCCGTCGCCGACCGGCTCGGCCACCGGTGCCCCGAGCCCGTCACCGTCGAAGACGCCGACGACCGCGAGCAGCGCGTCTCCCACCAGCAACAGCGCCGTGCCCGATGCCCTGATGGCGCCGACGCCCTCACCCAGCACCCCGGCCGCGTCTCCCGCCCCCTCGGCGAGCGCCCCGGCATCCGGCACCACACCCACCGACGCCACCGACCTGGCCTGGATCACGCCCGAGGTGCAGGCGAAGTACGACGCCCTCGACTGCAGCGACCCCGCACAGGTCGATGCCATCGTCGACGTGGCGGCGCAGCCGCTGGTCACCTGTGACGTCAGCGGCTCGGCCAAGTACATCCTCGGCCCGGTCGTGGTGTCCGGCGACCAGATCAGCAACGCGACCTCGGGCTACCAGACCAACCAGCAGGGCAACGTCACCAGCGAGGTCGAGATCGCCCTCTCCCTCAACGGCGACGGTGCCAAGAAGTACGCCGACATCAGCCGCAAGATGGTGGCGCTGCCCGAGCCGCAGAACCAGCTCGCCGCCACCCTCGACTCCAAGGTGATCGTGGCCCCCCGGTTCAACGAGGCCATCCTCGACGGCCGCGCGAGCATCACCGGCGGCTTCACCCTCGACAGCGCCCGCAGCCTGGCCGACCAGCTGAAGTTCGGCGCGCTGCCGCTGTCGTTCGTCGAGCAGACGAGCATCGACATCAGCCCCACCCTGGGCAGCGAGCAACTGCGCTACGGCCTGGTCGCCGGCCTGATCGGCCTGCTGCTGGTGGTCGTCTACTCGCTGTTCCAGTACCGCGCCCTGGGCTTCGTCACCGTCGCCTCGATCATCGTGGCCGGCCTGATCACCTTCCTGACCATCACGCTGCTGGGCTGGTCGCAGAACTACCGACTCGACATGGCGGGCGTCACCGGCCTGATCGTCGCCATCGGCTTCACCGCCGACTCCTTCATCGTCTACTTCGAACGGGTGCGCGACGAGCTGCGTGACGGCCGCTCGCTCGCGGCGGCGGTCGAGACCGGCTGGAACCGCGCGAAGCGCACCATCCTGGTCGCCGACGGCGTCAACTTCCTCGCGGCGCTGACGCTCTACGCGTTGGCCAGCTCGAGCGTGCGCGGCTTCGCGTTCACCCTCGGCCTGACGACGCTGATCGACCTGCTCGTCGTCTTCCTCTTCACCCACCCGTTGCTCACGCTGCTCACCCGGCTGCCGTTCTTCCGCGACGGGCACCCCTGGTCGGGCCTCGACCCGCGCCGCCTGGGTGTCGACCCGAAGCTGCGGTATGCCGGGCGCGGCCGGTTCACCACGCCGACCCCCACCCGCACGCCAGAAACTGTGTCCGCCAGCACCGAGGGAGGTGTGGCATGAGCTTCAGCTTCGCCACCTTTGGCAACGACCTCTACACCGGCAAGCGATCGATCCCGGTCGTCCCCAAGCGCCGCCGCTTCTACCTCGCGTCGTTCGTGATGATCGGCATCGCCGTGCTGGGCCTGGTCACCCAGGGACTGAACCTGGGCCTGGAGTTCCGCGGCGGGTCCGAGTTCCGGGTTGCGACGGCTGCGGCGCCGGGCAACTACGAGCAGATCGCCCGCGATGCCGTCGGCGTGGCGGAGGGAGACCGCGGCGTCAACGTCACCCTCGTCGGCAACAACACCGTGCGGGTGCAGACCGAGAAGCTCTCCGACACCGACAGCCAGAAGGTGCGCACCGACCTCGCCAAGGCCTTCGGGGTCGCCGAGTCCGAGGTCAGCGGCACGTTCATCGGTCCCTCGTGGGGTGCCTCGGTGAGCCAGCAGGCGCTGCGCGCACTGGTCATCTTCCTGCTCGCCGTGGCGCTGCTGATGACGGTCTACTTCCGCAACTGGAAGATGGCCGCGGCCGGCCTCATCGCGCTGGCCCACGACCTCATCATCACCGTCGGCATCTATGCCTGGACCGGCTTCGAGGTCTCCCCGGCCACGATGATCGGCTTCCTCACCGTGCTCGGCTACAGCCTCTACGACACGGTCGTCGTGTTCGACAAGGTGCGTGAGAACACCAACGAGGCGTTCGCCAACGGGCGCCTCACCTTCGCCCAGGCCGCCAACCTCGCGGTCAACCAGACGATGGTGCGCTCGATCAACACCACTGTCATCGGCCTGCTGCCGATCACCGCAGTGCTCATCGTCGGTGCGATCTTCCTGGGCCCGGGCGTGCTCCTCGACCTCGCGCTGGTGCTGTTCGTCGGCATCCTGATCGGTGCCTACTCCTCGATCTTCATCGCCACCCCGCTGCTGGTCACCCTCCGCCGGCGCGACGCATCGGTCGTCGAGCTCGAGAAGAAGGCCGTGCGCCACCAGGCCCGCAAGGCCAAGGACGTCGCAGCCGCCGAGGCGGCGCACGCCGCCGGTGAGCTGGCGGGCGAGCCGGTTGCCGTCGGGGGCGGTGCCCCTGCCGCCGCCGAGGGCGAGGGCGCCACTCTCACGGGGCGGGCCGTGCACAAGTACGCCCACCAGACCTCGGCAGGCCCGCGCAACCAGCCGCGGCGCACGCCGAAGTCCAAGCGTTGACCCGATGACGGCCGCCCCCGGCGGCGTCGGCCCCGAGTCCGAGTCCATGGATGCCGGGTCCGTCGCCGCCGTCGTCGGCGCCGCCCTGCGCGACGTCCCGGACTTCCCGCAGCCCGGGGTCACCTTCAAGGACATCACCCCGCTGCTCGCCGACCCGCGCGCCTTCGCCACGGTCGTCGAGGCGATCCGGGCCCGGCAGGACGGCGCGGTCGACCTCGTCGCCGGGGTCGAGGCCCGCGGCTTCGTCGTCGGAGCGGCCCTCGCCCACGCGCTCGGGGTGGGCTTCGTGCCGGTGCGCAAGGCCGGCAAGCTGCCCGGCGAGACCGTCTCGATCTCCTACGACCTCGAGTACGGCTCCGCCGAGATCGAGGTGCACGCCGACGCGTTCGTCGGGGGAGAGCGGGTGCTCCTCGTCGACGACGTGCTGGCCACCGGCGGCACGGCGGTGGCGGCCTGGGACCTGCTCGAGCGCACGGGCGCCGAGGTCGTGGCCTTCGAGTGCATCGTCGAGCTCGCCGTGCTCGGCGGCCGGGCCCGGCTGGGGTCGCGCCCAGTGGGAGCACTCCTCGTCGTCCCATGACCGGCGACTACACTCCGGGCATGGCGGAGGACACCACGACGGCCGCCCCGGGGGCCGCTCCGCCCCCGGGTCTGTCCTCGCGCGCCCGGGCCCGTGCGGCCCTGGCGCTGGTCGGGCGCAACCGGGTGCCCGAGAACCCCGTGCTCGAGCCGTTGCTGCAGGTCGTGCGCAGCACCCACCCCAAGGCTGACCTCGCCCTGATCGAGCGCGCGTATGCCGTGGCCGAGCGGGCCCACGAGGGCCAGAAGCGGCGCTCGGGCGACGACTACATCACCCACCCACTGGCGGTCACCACGATCCTGGCCGAGCTGGGCATGACCCCGACCACGCTCGCCGCCGCGCTGCTGCACGACACCGTCGAGGACACCTCCTACAGCCTGGAGGCGCTGCGCCGCGACTTCGGTGACGAGATCGCGATGCTCGTCGACGGGGTCACCAAGCTCGACAAGGTCACCTACGGGCAGGCCGCCCAGGCCGAGACGGTGCGCAAGATGGTCGTGGCCATGGCGCGCGACATCCGGGTGCTCGTCATCAAGCTCGCCGACCGGCTGCACAACGCCCGCACCTGGCGCTACGTCTCGCAGGAGAGCGCCCAGCGCAAGGCCAAGGAGACCCTCGAGATCTACGCGCCGCTGGCGCACCGGCTGGGCATGAACACCATCAAGTGGGAGCTCGAGGACCTCTCCTTCCAGGCGCTCTACCCCAAGGTCTACGACGAGATCGTGCGACTCGTGGCCGAGCGCGCCCCGGCCCGTGAGGAGTACCTAGCCGGGGTGCGCGACGAGGTGAGCGCAGACCTGCGCTCGGCCAAGATCAAGGCCACGGTCACCGGCCGCCCCAAGCACTACTACTCCGTCTACCAGAAGATGATCGTGGGGGGCCGCGACTTCGAGCAGATCTACGACCTCGTCGCGGTGCGCGTGCTGGTCGAGACCGTGCGCGACTGCTACGCGGCGCTGGGGGCGCTGCACGCCCGGTGGAACCCGGTGCCGGGGCGGTTCAAGGACTACATCGCGATGCCGAAGTTCAACATGTACCAGTCGCTGCACACGACGGTCATCGGCCCCGGTGGCAAGCCGGTCGAGATCCAGATCCGCACCCACACCATGCACCGCCGGGCCGAGTACGGCGTCGCCGCGCACTGGAAGTACAAGGAGGACCCGGGCGCCAAGGGCACCGGCAACCAGGGCGGCGTGCAGGTGCGCGACGGCCAGGCCGACGCCACCAACGACATGGCCTGGCTGCGCCAGCTGCTCGACTGGCAGAAGGAGACCTCCGACCCGGGCGAGTTCCTGGAGTCGCTGCGCTTCGAGATCAACGCGAGCGAGGTCTACGTCTTCACGCCCAAGGGCCAGCTCGTCGGCCTGCCCGCCGGGTCCACCCCGGTCGACTTCGCCTACGCCGTGCACACCGAGGTCGGGCACCACTGCATCGGGGCCCGGGTCAACGGCCGCCTGGTGCCGCTCGAGAGCCGCCTCGACAACGGCGACGTCGTCGAGGTGCTCACCTCGAAGGCCGACTCCGCCGGTCCCTCGCGCGACTGGCTGAGCTTCGTGCGCTCGGCGCGGGCCCGCAACAAGATCAAGCACTGGTTCACCAAGGAACGCCGCGAGGAGATGATCGACGAGGGCAAGGACTCCCTCGCGAAGGCCATGCGCAAGCAGGGCCTGCCGCTGCAGCGGCTCACCTCCGTCGAGTCGCTCACCGGGGTCGCCGAGGAGCTGCGGCTGGCCGGCATCGAGGGGCTCTACGCGGCCATCGGCGAGGGCAACGTCTCGGCGCAGCACGTCGTGTCGCGCCTGGTCGCCTCCGTGGGCGGCGAGGAGGGCGCCAGCGAGGACATCGCCGAGGCCGCCACCCCGGTGACGTCCCGGCCCACCCATCGCCGACACGGCGACCCGGGCGTGGTCGTCAAGGGCATGTCGGAGGTCTGGGTCAAGCTGGCCCGCTGCTGCACCCCGGTGCCCGGCGACGACATCCTCGGCTTCGTCACTCGTGGCAACGGCGTGTCCGTGCACCGAAAAGACTGCACCAACGCCGATTCCCTTCTCTCGCAGCCCGACAAGATCATCGAGGTCGAGTGGGCCCCCACCTCGGGGAGCGTCTTCCTCGTGCAGCTGCAGGTCGAGGCGCTCGACCGTTCGCGGCTGCTGTCCGACGTCACGCGGGTGATCTCCGACAACGGGGTCAACATCCTGTCGGCGGCGGTCACCACCTCGCGCGACCGGGTCGCCAAGCTGCACTTCACCTTCGAGATGGGCGACCCGGCGCACCTGGGTCACGTCGTGCGGGCCGTGCAGAAGGTCGACGGCGTCTTCGACGCGCACCGGGTCACCGGGGGCCGGCGCACCGACGAGTAACGGTCAGCCGCCCTGGGGCAGCCGGCGCAGCAGCATCGTCACGTAGACGTCGGCGATGTCGTCGGGCTGCTCGATGGCGAACACCGCACCGGCGCCGCCACCGTCGGTCGGCACCGCCTTCGCGATCGGTCGCAGCGCCTTCTCGTCGACCCCGCCCATGCCGACCAGCAGCACGGTGACCGGCCGGTCGGGTGAGCCGAGGTCGGCCAGCCGCTCCTTGAGGCCCGCGAGGCCAAGGCCACCCGCCGGGTCGTCGTTGACGCCGTCGGTGAACAGGGCGATCAGGTTGTTGGCCTTGGGGTTGTAGCTCTTCACCGCCGACTCGTACGCGGCGGCGACGGTGTCGTACAGCCCGGTGTCGCCGCCCAGCTTCGTTCCCAGCGTGCCGAGCGAGAAGGCCAGCTTGGCCCTCTGGTCGTCGGTGCCGAGCTCGGCGACCGGCTGCACCTGGGTCCAGTCCCGGTCGCCCTGCTGGCGCGTCGAGAAGGTCCACAGCCCGACAGAGTTGTGGTCGGCGAGCAGCTGGATGGCGCCCGTGGCCGCCCGGCTCGCCACCTCGATGCGCGAGCCCTCACCCTCGGACGCCGGCTGGTTCATCGAGCCGGACGTGTCGATGACGGTCAGCAACCGGGTGGGCGTGGCGATGGCCGTCCACATCTGCTCGGCCGCCTTCGCCTGCTCCGGCGTGACCGCGGCGCCGACGGCATCGGGGGACGGACCGCCGGCGATGGTCGGCGTCTGGTCGGCAGGCGTGCGGAAGCCGGCGTCACGCAGGGCGGCCTGCCCGGCATCCCCGCTCAACGCGTTGGCCAGGGCATTGGCTGCATCCGATGGGGCGTAGGGGGTTGTCACGAGCGGGTATTCGAGCGTCGGGGTCGACGAGGCGGCACTCTTGACCACGAGTCCGCTGACGGCGGCGAGCTTGACCTGCTGCTCCGTGGTGGGGAACACCGCGGCCTCGGCGCCCCGCACGTGACCGGTGAGCAGGGTCTCCTCGGGCACCACCCTGCTGAGCATGCCACCGATGCCGGCGAGGGCCGCCGAGCGCTGTTTGGCCGGCAGTGCGTCGAGCTCTGCCAGCCCTGCCATCAGGGTGACCCGGCCGACGGTCGAGGTGGTCGGGTCGGGCAGACGGGTGTTGGGGGCGACCATGGCCGAGCCCCACGCGACCGGTTCGGGCGCCTGCTGCCCGTCCGGCACGGCAAGCACGACGGGGGTGCTCGCGACCGTGGCCCCCACGATGACGCGCCCCCCGGATGCCGCGGCCACCTGCCGGGCGAGCAGCGCCGAGTCGGGTATCCACAGGTCCGGTGCGGCGGTGCCACCCGCCTCGAACCGCTGCGCGGTGGCCTCGGCGGGCTCGGCGGTGACCCGGAAGGTCGCACAGGCGCCTTCAGCGCTGTCGGCCACCTCCCGCAGCACCGGCTGCATCGCCGGCGTCGTGGTCACCGTGACCGTCGGCCGGTCGGTGCACCAGGTGCCGGCCCAGGGCAGGAACGACCCGCGGGCGGTCCCGACGACCCAGCCGCCCCAGGCCAGCAGGCCGACCAGCACCAGCGCGGTGACCAGGGCCGTGGCGCCCAGCCCCCTCGGTCGTCGTACTCCGTCTCCGGATCCGTGCCGTCCCATGGCGCGCTGGTCCTCCTCGTGCAGGGGGCGTCCGGCAGGTGCGGCCGGACGCGGGTGTCGTGCGGGTGGTGCGGTGGTGTGGGCGGGGGCCCGCCTCAGCCGCCGAACTCGTCGAGCCCGGCCCGGGCCTGTGCGAGCCATTCCTGCTGGGCGGTCAGGCGCGCGCGGGCAGCCTCGGCCGCCTTGTCATCGCCCTTGGCCTCGGCCTTGTCGACGTCGGCCTCGATCGACGCGACGGACGCCTCGAGCTGGTCGACGAGGGAACGGGCGCGGGCCGCCACCTCGGGGTTGGTTCTCTTCCAGCGCTGTTCGTCGGCCTCGCGCACGGCGGTCTCGACCCGGCGCATCTGCTTCTCGACCCGCTCGAGGTCGGCACGAGGCACCTTGCCGGCCTTCTCCCACCGGTCCTGGATGCCGCGCAGGGCCACCTTCGCCGCCTCGACGTCGGTGACCGGTAGCAGGGCCTCGGCCTCGGTCAGCAGCTCCTCCTTGACCACCAGGTTGGTGCGGAACTCCGCCTCCTCGGCCGCCGAGATCTCGTCCTTGGCCGCGAAGAAGGAGTCCTGGGCGGTGCGGAAGCGCTCCCACAGGGCGTCGTCCTCGGCGCGCGAGGCTCGCCCGGCGGCGCGCCAGCGGTCCATCAGCTGCTTGAAGGCGCGCGCCGTGGGGGTCCAGTCGGTGCTGGTGGCGAGCTGCTCGGCCTCGGCGACCAGGGCCTCCTTGGTGGCTCGGGCCTCGGCCCGGCTGGTCTCGAGGTCGGCGAACCAGGCCCGGCGGGCCTTGTCGAAGGAGTTGCGGGCGTGGCTGAAGCGCTGCCACAGCGCCGACTCGGTGGCCTTGTCGAGCTTGGCGCCGGTGCGCTGGTGCTGCTTCCACGCGTCGAGCAGGGCGCGCATCCGCTCGCCACTGGTCTTCCACTGCGTCGAGGCGGCCGGCTGGCCGGCGATCTGCTCCGCCTCGGCCACGATGGCCTCGCGCTGCACGGTGGCCTCGGCCCGAGCGGCGGCACGCGCCTCCGACTCCTGGGCGCGCTTGGTCTCGAGCCCGGCCGCGACGCGCTCGACGGATGCCTGCAGGGCCGGGATGTCGCCGACCACCCCGGTGCTCTCGACGTGCTCACGCAGCGTCGTCAGGCCGTCGGCGACCTCCTTGGCCGACACGTCGGGGTTCGCGAGGCGGGCCTCGAGCAGCTCCGCCGAGGCGGCCAGCTCGTCGTACTTGCGGGCGAAGTACTGCAGGGCCTCGTCGGGGGTGGCCCCGGGGTAGGAGCCGACCTCACGCTCCTCGTCACCGACGGTGACGAAGACGTGGCCCTCGTCGTCCGCCCGGCCGAACCGCGCCGACTCCGAGCGCGCCACCGCGGGCGGCGCAGCCACCGGACGCGGGTGCATCCGGGCAAGGGCAGCCGGCGAAGGGATGCTCGGGAGGGGGGTGGGCGTGGGCTGGTCGTCGGACACGGTCAGGCCTTCTTCTCGGTGACAGCAACCCGAAGGATGCTGATCGGTGCGGCGGGGGTCCCGTCGGTTGCGCTGCCACCACCGGGGGCGACCCCGGCGGCAGCGATCTTGTCGACAATATCCAACCCGGAGGTGACCGTGCCGAACACGGTGTAGCCATCCGGGTCCGGCAGCGTTGAGTCGCCGTAGACGATGAAGAACTGGCCGCCGGTGCCCTTCTTGGCGTCCTGGGTGCGCGCCATCGCCAGGGTGCCTCGCGGGTAGACGCCATCCTTGGGTGCGTTCTCGACGCCGTAGCCGAAGCCGGGGTCCCCCGACCCGGTGCCCGTGGGGTCACCGCACTGCAGCACCTTCAGCCCACCCGACGTGAGCCGGTGGCAGGGGGAGTTGAGGTAGTAGTTCTGCTTGGCCAGCTCGTTGAAGGCGGCCACCGCCTGGGGCGCCTTGGTGCCGTCGAGGGTGAACTCGATGTCGCCGCAGTTGGTGGTCACGGTCGCCACGTAGGTCTTGCCAGCGGCGGTGGCGGCGTCGGGCAGGGGAAGCTGGGCGGCGGTGCCCAGGGCCTTCGGAGGTGCCTCGCAGCCGGCGGCGGTGGTCGTGCCGGCGGTGTTGGCAGGGGCCGCGTCGTCCGACGCGCTCGACCCGAAGACGCTGCCGAGGATGGCGGCCCCGGCGACCACGAGCAGGACGGTGAGGATGATCGCGGTGAGCCGCATCCGGCGCGCATGATCCGAGTCGCGCTGGGCAAGGTTGGCCTGCTGGCGCTCGTAGCGCCGGCGGGCCCGGGCGCGCTCCTGCTCCTTGGTCACTTCGGTCAGTCCCTCCATCACAGCGGCAACGGCGGCCCAGTCTAGGCAGGCGCCCTGCGGCTACGCTCCACCCGTGCTCGCCGTCGCCTTTCCTGCTGCCGCCTTCGGCACCAACTGCTACGTTCTCGCGCCCGGCCCGGGGGAGGAGTGCGTCGTCGTCGACCCCGGCATCGGGGTCGAGCAGACGCTGCGCGACGTGCTCGCCGAGCACCGGCTCAAGCCCGCGGCGGTGCTGCTCACCCACGGCCACATCGACCACGTCTACTCGGTGACGCCGGTCTGCGGTGGCGACACCGCGGCCTACATCCACACCGACGACCGCTACCGCCTGAACGACCCGCTCAGCAACGTGATGCCGGGCCTGCTCGAGATGCTCGAGCAGCAGTTCGGGCAGCGAGCGACCTGGCGCGAGCCCGAGCGCGTCGTCGAGGTCACCGACCGCCAGCGAGTCGCGCTGGCCGGGCTGGACGTCGAGGTGCTGCACGCCCCGGGCCACACCGAGGGCTCGGTGATGTTCGGCCTCGAGGCGGTGCCCGACGGCCTGCCGCCGGAGGAGGGGCTCGACCGCACGATGGTGAGCGGCGACGTGCTCTTCGCCGGCTCGATCGGCCGCACCGACCTGCCCGGCGGCGACAACGACGCGATGCAGCGCTCGCTGCGCGACGTCGTCCTCCCGCTGCCCGACTCCACGCTCGTGCTCACCGGCCACGGGGCCGCGACGACGATGCGCCGCGAGCGTGCGAGCAACCCCTACCTGCGAGGATTGACGGCGTGAGCGTCTCCACCACCAAGGTCAGGCCCATCTCGGGTTTTCCCGAGCTCCTCCCCGCTGAGCGGCTGCTCGAGCTGCACTTCCTCGACGTCATCCGCGAGGTCTTCGAGCTGCACGGCTTCGCGCCGCTCGAGACCCGGGCCGTCGAGCCGGTCGAGCGCCTGCTCGGCAAGGGCGGTGACGCCGACAAGGAGATCTACGGCATCAGCCGCCTGGCCGGTGACGACAGCGGCCGGGATGCCGCGCTCGGCCTCCACTTCGACCTCACCGTCCCGTTCGCGCGCTACGTGCTCGAGAACGCCGGCAAGCTCGCCTTCCCCTTCCGCCGCTACCAGATCCAGAAGGTGTGGCGCGGGGAGCGGCCGCAGGAGGGGCGGTTCCGCGAGTTCACCCAGGCCGACATCGACGTCGTCGACGTGGGTGAGCTGGCGCCGCACTTCGAGGCCGAGATGCCGCTCGTCATCGCCGAGGCGTTCTCGCGCCTGCCGGTGGGGGAGTTCCGCATCCAGGTCAACAACCGCAAGGTTCCTGAGGGCTTCTTCCTCGGCATCGGCCTCACCGACGTCGTCGGCACATTGCGCATCGTCGACCGGCTCGCCCGGTTCGGGGAGCAGAAGGTCACCGTGATGCTGCTGGAGTCCGGTGCCAGCGAGGAGCAGGCCCGCCAGGTGCTGGCCCTGGCCTCGATCCGCAGCACCGACCTCTCCTTCGTGGATGCCGTCCGCGCCCTGGGCGTGCAGCACCCCACCCTCGACGAGGGCCTCGACGCGCTGGCCGCCGTCATCTCCGCCGGGATGGAGCAGGCGCCCGGGGTGCTCGTGGCCGACCTGAGCATCGCGCGCGGTCTCGACTACTACACCGGCACGGTCTACGAGACGCAGCTGGTCGGGTCCGAGTCGTGGGGGTCGGTGTGCTCCGGCGGCCGTTACGACTCGCTGGCCACCGACGGCCGCACGACCTACCCCGGGGTCGGCATCTCGATCGGCCTGACCCGCCTCGTGCACCTGCTCGTCACCAAGCGTGGGCTCACCGCCAGCCGGTCGACCCCTGCGGCCGTGCTGGTCGCCGTCAACGACGAGGAGAGCCGCGCGGCCTCCCGGCGGGTGGCCGCGGCACTGCGGGCGCGCGGCATCCCGTGCGAGGTGGCGCCGAGCGCCGCGAGGTTCGGCAAGCAGATCCGCTACGCCGACCGTCGTGGCATCCCGTTCGTGTGGTTCCCGGGGGCCGGCGACGCAGTCGACCAGGTCAAGGACATCCGCTCTGGTGAACAGGTCGATGCCGAGGCCACCACGTGGCAGTGTCCCTCGGCCGACCTGAAGCCTGCCGTCGTGGCTCCGTAGCGCTCCCTCGGCGCGCAGCGCCCCTTGCCGACGCTCGCGCTTCGGCTCACCGCCGCGCGGTGGGATGCCGTGTGCTTCGGGCGGCATCCGGGCTCGAGCATTCCTGTCGACAGGCAATCGGGCTCCTGGCCGTCCCTGTTCGTGCTCCGCACGACGCGCCGGGGCGTCGTTTGCCTGTTGGGGGGTTCGGGTCAGGCGGGGGTGGGGGGCGGTGGGCGGAGGCCGCTGTCGCGCAGCTCGAGCAGCGCGAGGGCGTGGATGACGTCGAGCTCGCCGCGCCGCCAGGCGCCGGCGGGGTCGTCGGAGACCTTGGCCAGACGCGGCATCGGCTGGTTCGCCATGGCGCGCAGCGCGAACAGGTCGAGGTCGGGCTCGGCGTCGATGAACCGCTGGGCTGCGGTCGCGCGGCGCACGAAGCGCCAGCGCAGCACCAGCCAGGTGGCGCCGACGATGAGGATGGGCACCAGGGCGGTGGTCAGCGCGAGCAGCAGCGACACCCGCTCGACGGCCGACACCAGATCGGTGCCGGCCTTCTCGATCTCGGTGCCCACCCCCGCGGCGGACCGGAAGGGCGTGGCCACCCGGTCGTCGAGCAGGGGCAGGTTGTCGACCCCGTCGCCGGCGCTCGACATGGTGTCGCGGAAGCTGCTGCCGGCGCCGGCGAGGTTGCGCCCCGGGGCGGCCAGCGCCATCGTCGCGTCGTACACACGCTGGGCGATCCGCACCCAGAGCACCACCCACAGCACGATGCCGACGTCGGTGGCCACCTGCACCGCACGGCGGCCGGGAATGTCGGAGTACAGCTTCATGTGGGGCTCCTGTGGGTCGTCGGGCCGTGGCGCGGCCCGGGTCTAGACTCGCATCGCGCTCCTCCGGGGCGCAGCAGCCTGCGGCAATGGTGCCGCGGTGTCCGACGAGTCAGATTGGGACAGATAACCGTGAAGGTCGGTATCCCCAGCGAGGTCAAGAACAACGAGTACCGCGTCGGCATCACGCCGGTGGGAGTCCACGAGCTCGTCCGACGTGGTCACGACGTGTTCGTGCAGAAGGGTGCCGGGCTCGGCTCCACGATCACCGACGAGGAGTACGTCTCGCAGGGCGCGACGATCCTCGACGACCCCGACGACGTGTGGGGCGAGTCCGAGATGGTGATGAAGGTCAAGGAGCCGGTGGCGGAGGAGTACCACCGCCTGCGCGAGGGCCTGACCCTGTTCACCTACCTGCACCTGGCCGCCGACGAGCCGCTCACCAAGGAGCTCGTCGCCACCAAGATCACCTCCATCGCCTACGAGACCGTGCAGCTGCCCTCGGGCCTGCTGCCGCTGCTCTACCCGATGTCCGAGGTGGCCGGCTGCCTGGCCCCGCAGGTCGGCGCCCACTCGATGATGAAGGCGCAGGGCGGCCGTGGCGTGCTGATGGGCGGCATCGGCGGTGTCGCCAACTCCAAGGTGGTCGTCATCGGCGCCGGTGTCGCCGGCCAGAACGCCGCGAACATCGCGCTCGGCATGGGCGCCGACGTCACCCTGCTCGACACCGACCTCGACAAGCTGCGGATGAGCTTCTGGCGCTACGACAACCGGGTCGCCCAGATCGCGTCGTCCGCGATGTCGATCCGCGAGCAGGTCATCGGTGCCGACCTCGTCATCGGCACCGTGCTGATCCCGGGCGCCAAGGCCCCCAAGCTGGTCACCGACGAGATGGTCGCCGCGATGAAGCCCGGCTCGGTGCTCGTCGACGTCGCCATCGACCAGGGCGGCTGCTTCGAGCACTCGCGCCCCACCACGCACGCCGACCCGACGTTCGAGGTGCACAACTCGATCTACTACTGCGTCGCCAACATGCCCGGCGCGGTGCCGCACACCTCCACCTGGGCGCTCACCAACGCCACGATGTCGTACGCCATCAAGCTCGCCGAGCACGGCTGGAAGGACGCCTCGAAGGCCGACCACGCCCTCGCGCTCGGCCTGAACACGCACGCCGGCCACATCACCTACGCGCGCGGTCGCCGAGGCGTTCGACATGGAGAGCATCACCCTCGACGAGGCGCTGTCCTGACCCCAGCCCCGACCGAGCCGACGGCCCGCCCCACCCCGGTGGAGCGGGCCGTCGACGCGTGGCTGACCCACCTCGACGTCGAGCGCGGCGCGTCGAAGCACACCCTGTCGGCCTACCGCCGCGACCTGGCGCCGCTGGACGGCTTTCCTCGCGTCCGAGGGCGTCGACCGCCCGGAGGACGTCAGCGAGGCGCACGTCACCGAGTTCCTCACCCGGCTGCGCGAGGGGGATGCCGACCACCCGCCGCTCGCGGCGACCTCCGCCGCGCGCACGCTGGTCGCCGTCCGGGGCCTGCACCGCTTCCTCGCCCTCGAGGGCGTGCTGGATGCCGACCCGGCGCGCCGGGTGAGCCCGCCGAAGACCGCCGCCGCGGCTGCCCAAGGCGATCCCGGTCGAGGACGTCGAGCGGCTGCTGGAGGCGGCCTCGGTCGGTGACACACCGGCATCCCTGCGCGACCGAGCGCTGCTCGAGGTGCTCTACGGCACCGGCGCGCGCATCTCCGAGGCGGTCGGCCTCGACGTCGACGACGTCGAGCGCGGGACGACGGCGTCGTGCGGCTGCGCGGCAAGGGCGGCAAGGAGCGGATCGTCCCGCTCGGCTCGCTACGCCGGCCGCCGCGCTGGAGGCGTACCTGGTGCGGGGCCGCCCGACCTTCGCCGCCCGCGGGGTCGGCACGCCGGCGCTGTTCCTCAACGCCCGCGGTGGGCGGCTGTCGCGGCAGAGCGCCTGGTCGGTGCTGCGGGCGGCGGCCGAGCGGGCCCACGTCGCAGGGCACCTGTCGCCGCACACGCTGCGGCACTCGTTCGCCACCCACCTGCTCGAGGGCGGCGCCGACGTGCGCGTGGTGCAGGAGCTGCTCGGCCACGCGTCGGTCACGACGACCCAGATCTACACGCTGGTGACCGGTGCAGCGGCTGCGCGAGGTGTACGCCCAGAGCCACCCCCGCGCGCGCTGATAGGGTCGGTGCCGATCAGCGCGAGGCTGACCGTCAGCACGAAAGGCACCGGGGAGAGACAGTTGGATTCCGACGCGGCGTTCCAGATCCGCACCGCCGGACAGGTGGGCCCGACCGGTCGCCCGCTGCCGGACTTCCCGCCCCCAGAGCCCCTCACCGCCCACGGCCCGGCGCGCATCATCGCGATGTGCAACCAGAAGGGCGGGGTCGGCAAGACCACCACCACGATCAACCTGGGCGCCGCGCTGGCCGAGTACGGCCGCACGGTGCTGCTCGTCGACTTCGACCCGCAGGGCGCCCTGTCGGTCGGTCTCGGCGTGCCCGCAACGAGCTCGACGTCACCGTCTACGACCTGCTCATCGGAGCGCGGGCACGACATCCGCGACGTCATCCAGCACACCAAGTGCGACGGCCTCGACGTGCTGCCGGCCAACATCGACCTGTCGGCCGCCGAGGTGCAGCTGGTCAACGAGGTGGCCCGCGAGCAGATCCTGGCCCGCGTGCTGCGCCCGGTCGTCGACGACTACGACGTCATCCTCATCGACTGCCAGCCCTCGCTCGGGCTGCTCACCGTCAACGCCCTGACCGCGGCGCACGGCGTGCTCATCCCGCTCGAGTGCGAGTTCTTCGCGCTGCGCGGCGTGGCCCTGCTCGTCGAGACGATCGAGAAGATCAGCGACCGGCTCAACCCGCGCCTGGAGGTCGACGGCATCCTCGCCACGATGTACGACGGCCGCACCCTGCACTCGCCGCGAGGTCGTGGCCAGCGTGGTCGAGGCCTTCGGCGACAAGGTCTTCCACACGGTCATCTCGCGCACGGTGAAGTTCCCCGACGCCACCGTGGCCGCCGAGCCGATCACCACCTACGACGCCACCCACACGGGCGCCGACGCCTATCGCATGCTGGCCCGCGAGCTCATCGCCCGCGGTGGCGCGGCCTGACCCGATGACGACGGCCCCCGACGAGGCCGGGGGCGGGGTGCCGCCGGTCACCGACCACGCGGACCTGTCCCCGGGGGCGTGCTGACCCGTCGTGCGCCCGCCACCGCGTTCGAGGTCACCCTCGAGAACTTCACCGGGCCCGTTCGACCTGCTGCTCGGGCTGATCAGCAAGCACAAGCTCGACATCACCGAGATCGCGCTGGCCACGGTGACCGACGAGTTCATCGCGCACATCAAGGTCGACGCAGGCCAAGCCGGGCGACTGGGACCTCGGCCAGGCCACCGAGTTCCTGGTCGTCGCCGCGACCCTGCTCGACCTCAAGGCCGCCCGGCTGCTGCCGCAGAGCGGCCCGAGGACGAGGAGGACCTCGCGCTGATCGAGGCCCGCGACCTGCTGTTCGCCCGGCTGCTGCAGTACCGCGCGTTCAAGGACATCGCGCGCGACCTTCGCCGAGCGGATGGCGACGGCCGGGCGGATGCAGCCGCGCACGGCATCGCCTCGAGCCGCACCTCGCCGCGCTGCTGCCCGAGCTGCTGATGACGGTCACGCCCGAGCAGCTGGCGCTGCATCGCCGCGCGGGCGATGGTGCCCAAGCCGGCACCGACGGTCGGGCTGGCCCACCTGCACGCGCCGGCGGTGAGCGTGCGCGAGCAGGCCGCCATCATCGGTCGACCGGCTGCGCCGCGAGCGGGTCGCGTCGTTCCGCAGCCTGGTGGCCGACGCCGACGCCACCCTCGTCGTCGTCGCGCGCTTCCTGGCCCTGCTCGAGCTGTTCCGCGAGTCGGCGATCGGCTTCGAGCAGGCCGAGGCCCTGGGCGAGCTCACCGTGCGCTGGACCGGCCCCGAGGACGGCGACATCGAGGTCGACGACGAGTTCGACGAGCCGCCGCCGTCGGAGACGCCCGCACCACGCACCATCGACGACGCCGCCCGTAGCCGAGGAGAGCCCCGATGAGTGACCAGAGCGAGCCCGAGGCCGCCGAGGGCCGGTCGGAGGAGCAGCTCGCGTTCGACGTCGACGAGCTTCCCGGGCGGCATCGCCGGCGCGATCGAGGCGGTGCTCATGGTCGTCGACGAGCCGGTCACCGACGATGGCCCTGGCCATCCGTGCTCGAGCAGCCGGTGGCCGACGTCGAGGCGGCGCTGGCCGACCTCGAGGCCGGCTACGCCGAGCAGCGCCGCGGCTTCACGCTGCGCGCAGGTCGGCGGCGGCTGGCGGATGTACAGCCGCCACGACGTACGCACCGGTGGTCGAGAAGTTCGTGCTCGACGGCCAGCAGGCCCGGCTCACCCAGGCGTCGCTGGAGACGCTCGCCGTCGATCGCCTACCGCCAGCCGGTGTCGCGCGTCGCGGGTCGCGGCGGTGCGCGGCGTGAACGTCGACGGCGTCATGCGCACCCTGCTCACCCGCGGCCTGATCGAGGAGATGGGGCACGACGAGGAGTCGACCGCCATCCTGTACGGGACGACCTCCTACTTCCTGGAGCGGCTGGGGCTGCGAGCCTCGACGAGCTGCCCGCCCTGGCGCCCTACCTGCCCGAGGTCGACGTGCTCGACGAGATCGCCGAAGGAGGCCGCGGATGACGCCGGCCAAGAAGTCTGGACCCCCGCCCGGGAAGAAGCGCGGCAAGACGCAGCGCGGCTCCTCCGGCAACACCAAGCCGAGCCAGCCGACGGCGGCGCCGCCAGTGGCCCCGCCGTCCGGCGGTCGACGTGCACGACCCCGACGGCGTGCGGCTGCAGAAGCTGCTGGCCGCGGCCGGCGTCGGCTCGCGCCGGGTCTGCGAGGACCTGATCAGCCAGGGCCGGGTGTCGGTCGACGGGCACGTCGTCACCGAGCAGGGCGTGCGCATCCGGGCCACCCAGACGGTGCACGTCGACGGCGTGCGGGTGCAGCTCGACGAGTCGAGGGTCTACCTCGCCTTCAACAAGCCGATCGGCGTCGTCACGTCGATGAGCGACGAGCTGGGCCGGGTCGACATCGGCGACTTCGTCGGCAACCGCAAGGAGCGGCTGTTCCACGTGGGCCGGCTCGACGCCGACACCGAGGGCCTGCTGATCCTCACCAACGACGGCGACCTCGCGCACCGGCTCCAGCACCCGCGCTACGGCGTGCTCAAGACCTACCTCGCCCAGATCCCCGGGCCGGTGCCGCGCGACCTGGGCCGCCGGCTGCGCGAGGGCATCGAGCTCGAGGACGGCCCGGTGCAGGTCGACTCGTTCCGCGTCGTCGACTCGGCGCCCGGCAAGGCGCTGGTCGAGGTGGTGCTGCACGAGGGGCGCAAGCACATCGTGCGGCGGATGCTCGACGAGGTCGGCCACCCGGTCCTCACACTGGTGCGCACCCAGGTCGGGCCGATCCACCTCGGCGACACCAAGCCGGGCAAGTGGCGCAACCTCAGCAGCGCGGAGGTCGGGGCCCTCTACGCCGCGGCGGAGCTGTGACCCGGGTCCACGTCGTCGGCACCGGGCTGGTCGGCACCAGCCTGGGGCTGGCCCTGCACCCGCCTCGGTGACGACGTGACGCTCGAGGACATCAGCCCCACCCACGCGGCGCTGGCCCGCGACCTCGGCGCCGGCCGGCTGCCCGACGGGCCGCTCGACCCCGACCTCGTCGTCGTGGCCGACCCCGCCCGACGTCACCGCCGTCTGCGTGGCCGACGCCCTACGCCGCTGGCCGGAGGCCGCGGTCACCGACGTCGCCTCGGTCAAGGGCGCCGTGCTCGGGGCGCTGCGGGACGACGGAGCCGACCTCACCCGCTACTGCGGGTCGCACCCGATGGCCGGCCGCGAGCGCTCGGGCGCGGTGTCGGGGCGCCACGACCTGTTCGACGGGCGGGCCTGGGTGCTCACCCCGACCGACGAGACCGACCCCGGCGTCGTCGCGCTGGTGACGGCCGTGGCCCGGTCGGCGGGCGCCGCGGTGAGCACCCTGGCCCCCGAGCACCACGACGCAGCGGTCGCGGCCGTCTCGCACGTGCCGCAGCTCGCCGCCAGCCTGGTGGCCGCCCGGCTCGAGGGGCTCGACGAGGCCGCTGTCGCCCTGGCCGGCCAGGGGCTGCGCGACGTCACCCGGATCGCGGCCAGCGACCCCGACCTGTGGACCCAGATCCTGGCCGGCAACGCCCCCGCGGTGCGCGAGGTGCTCACCGCGCTGGTGGCCGACCTCGACCGCGTCGTGGGGGCCCTGGACGACCTCAGCGCCGTCCACCGACGCCCCGGGCGCACGGGGCACCCTGGCGCGCGCCATCGCCGCGGGCAACGCGGGTCAGGCCCGCATCCCGGGCAAGCACGGCGCCGCCCCCACGGCCTACACCACCGTTCGGGTGCTCATCCCCGACGAGCCCGGCCAGCTCGGCCGGCTGTTCGCCGACATCGGCTCGATCGGCACCAACATCGAGGAGTTCCACCTCGACCACGGTCTCGGCCAGCCGTTCGGCCTCGCCGAGGTCGACGTCGTGCCCGCGGCGGCTGCCGGGCTCGCCACGGCGCTGGCCGACCGGGGCTGGCGGCTGCACGGCTGAGGCCACCACTAGGCTGACGCCCCATGACCGCACCCCTGACGATCGCGATCGACGGACCCTCCGGCTCGGGCAAGAGCAGCGTGTCGAGGGCCGTGGCCGGCCGGCTCGGCGTCGGTTACCTCGACACCGGCGCGATGTACCGGGCACTCACCTGGTGGTGCCTCGACCGGGGTCTCGACCTCACCGACGTGGATGCCGTGGCCGCCGCCGCGCGTGAGCTCCCGCTCGAGATCGGTACCGACCCGGCCGCCCCGACGGTGTCGGTCGCCGGCACCGACGTCAGCGCCGCGATCCGCACCACCGAGGTCAGCACCGCGGTGTCGGCCGTCGCGACCAACCTCCAGGTGCGCGCCGTGCTCCAGCAGCTGCAGCGCGACCTGATGGCGCGCATCGCCGAGCAGAGCGGGGGAGTGGTGGCCGAGGGACGCGACATCACCACCGTCGTCGCCCCCGACGCGCGGGTCCGCGTGCTGCTCACGGCATCCGAGGAGGCGCGGCTGCGCCGGCGCTCGGCCGAGCTGCACGGCACCGTCGACGCCGCGGCGGTCGAGGCCACCCGCGACCAGGTGGTGCGCCGCGACCGCGACGACTCCACCGTCTCGACGTTCACCGAGGCCGCCGAGGGCGTGGTGCTGCTCGACACCTCCGAGCTCGACTTCGACGAGAGCGTCGAGGCCGTGCTCGACGTCGTCGCTGCCGAGACGGCGGAGTGACCCCGGCGCCGCGCTCAGGGTGGCCGCGCCTCGCCCGGCACGTCGGGCACGCGGTGGTCGTGCTGCTGTATGCCGCCCGCGCCACCGGCCGCTCGAACGTGCCCGCACGGGGACCGGTGATCATCGCGGCGAACCACACCGGCTTCGTCGACGGCGGGCTGGTGCTGTCGCTGGCTCCGCGGCCGAGCCGCTTCCTCGTGCTCGCCAAGACGTTCGAGGGTTTCGTCGGGTGGGTGCTGCGCTGCAGCGGGCAGATCCCGATCGACCAGGGCCGCGGTGACCGGGTCGCCCTGGGGCAGGCCCTCGCGGTGCTCGGCGAGGGCGGCGTCATCGGCATCTTCCCCGAGGGTGGGCGGGGACGCGGCGACTTCGCCTCGGCCGGGAAGGGCGTGGCCTGGCTCGCCCTTCAGTCCGGTGCCGTGGTCGTGCCGACCGCCTGCCTGGGCACCCGCCGCACCGGCGACCTGGCGAACTCCTGGCCGAGGCTGCGCTCCCGGCTGGTGGTCGACTTCGGCCCGCCGGTGGCGCTCGACCTGCCCGACGGGCTGCCCGGCCGGGCCCGGCTCGACCTGGCGACCGAGCAGATCCGGGCCGCGCTGGTGGCGCACGTGCGCGCAGCGGAGGTGCGGCACGGCATCCCGCTGCCGACCGACGTGCCGCCCGACCTGCTGGACTGAAGCACCCGCGCGGTGGGGGAGAATGGGGGGATGAGCATCGAGGACCCCACCACCCAGACCGAGGACCCCGCGGCCGTCGAGCGCGCGCTGCGGGCCGGGCTGGAGGACTTCGACCTCAGTGACGAGGACCGCGCCCTGCTCGAGCGCGGCGACGACGCGCTCGACGCCGAGGCCGAGCGTGGGCCGCTGCCGGTCGTGGCCGTCGTCGGCCGCCCGAACGTCGGCAAGTCGACCCTGGTCAACCGGATCATCGGCCGCCGCGAGGCCGTCGTCGAGGACGTCCCCGGCGTCACCCGCGACCGGGTCGCCTACGACGCCGAGTGGGTCGGCCACCAGTTCACGCTCGTCGACACCGGCGGCTGGGCGCATCGACGCCACCGGCATCCAGCCTGCGGGTCGCCGAGCAGGCCGAGATCGCGGTCGACCTCGCCGACGTCGTGCTGTTCGTCGTCGACGCCACGGTCGGCGCCACCGACGACGACGAGAACTGCGTCAGGCTGCTCCGCCGCGCCGGCAAGCCGGTGGTGCTCGTCGCCAACAAGGTCGACGACCAGCGCACCGAGGCCGACGCCGCCGCGCTCTGGAGCCTCGGCCTGGGCGAGCCGTGCCCGGTCTCCGCCCTGCACGGCCGGGGGAGCGGTGACCTGCTCGACGCGCTGCTCGAGGTGCTGCCCGAGGTCTCGGCCATGGGCGGCGCCTACGAGCGCGGCGGGCCGCGCCGCGTGGCGCTGCTCGGCCGCCCCAACGTCGGCAAGTCGCTCGCTGCTCAACAAGCTGGTCGGCCACGAGCGGGTCGTCGTCGACAACGTCGCCGGCACCACGCGCGACCCGGTCGACGAGCTGGTCGAGCTCGGCGGCAAGACGTGGCGCTTCGTCGACACGGCCGGCATCCGGCGTCGCGTGCACCAGACCCGCGGCGCCGACTTCTACGCGTCGCTGCGCACCCAGACCGCGCTCGAGAAGGCCGAGGTCGCGGTCGTGCTGGTCGACGCCTCCGAGACCATCACCGAGCAGGACGTCCGCGTCATCCAGCAGGTCATCGACGCGGGCCGTGCCCTGGTCATCGCCTACAACAAGTGGGACCTCACCGACGAGGAGCGCCGCCACTACCTCGAGCGCGAGATCGAGCGCGACCTCGTGCAGGTCCCGTGGGCGCCGCGCGTCAACGTCTCGGCCCGCACCGGCCGGCACATGGACAAGCTGGTGCCGGCGCTCGAGACCGCGCTCGACTCGTGGGAGACCCGCATCTCGACCGGTCGGCTCAACGCCTTCCTCGGCGAGATCGTGGCGGCGCACCCGCACCCGGTGCGCGGCGGCAAGCAGCCCCGCATCCTGTTCGCGACCCAGGCCGGCACCCGTCCGCCCCGGTTCGTGCTGTTCGCGACGGGCTTCATCGAGGCCGGCTACCGCCGCTTCGTCGAGCGCCGGCTGCGCGAGGAGTTCGGCTTCGACGGCACCCCGATCGAGATCTCGGTGCGGGTGCGCGAGAAGCGGTCCCGCCGCTGAGCCGGCATCCGGATGCCGTGCGCGCCGGGGGCGATTCGGTCGCCCCACCGCGCATGGGATAAGGTTTCGACGCTCCCGCGAGGGGGCAGCCACGGGCTGTGGCGCAGCTTGGTAGCGCACCTGACTGGGGGTCAGGGGGTCGCAGGTTCAAATCCTGTCAGCCCGACTGACCGAAGAGGCGCCGCTGGAATCGACGAAGTCGATCCAGCGGCGCCTCCTCGCTCGTCGGGAAGACGCGGAGCCCGGCTCCTGTCAGCCCGACCGAACTAAGGGCCGTGCCGGGTAGGCGTGCACCACGGCCGAGCTCAGCTTGGGTACGGACGCCACCAGCACCGCTTCGGCCCCGTGAGCGATGGCGTGGGCTCCCTCGAGGCTGGCGCGCGGGTCGACGGCGAGGTCGGCGTCGGCCTGGATCTCGTGCCCGATCCAGCGCATCCGCACCCGGGTGACCCCCACGACGCCGGGCACGGTGGCCAGGACGGCCTCGGCGTGGTCGACCAGCTCCGGGTCGACCGCATCCATCAGCCGGCGGAACACGTCGCGCGACGCAGTACGCAGCACCAGCAGGATGGCCACGGTGATCACCAGGCCGATGACCGGGTCGGCCCACTGCCACCCGACGGCCACACCGGCCGCGCCGACCACCACCGCGAGGGAGGTCAGGCCGTCGGTGCGGGCGTGGTGGCCGTCGGCCACGAGGGCCGCGGAGCCGATGGCCCTGCCCTCGCGGATGCGGAACAGTGCGACCGCCTCGTTCCCGAGGAAACCGATGAACCCGGCGACGGCCACCCAGCCCACGTTGCTGACCGGCTGCGGGTCGAGCAGCCGGTCGATGGCCTCCCATCCCGCCACGACCGCCGAGAGCGCGATCATCGCGATCACGAACAGGCCCGCGAGGTCCTCGGCGCGACCGTACCCGTAGGTGTAGCGGCGGGTGGCGGCGCGGCGCCCGAGCACGAAGGCGATCCAGAGCGGCACCGCGGTGAGGGCGTCGGAGAAGTTGTGGATGGTGTCGGCGAGCAGGGCGACCGAGCCGGAGATGGCGACCACGGCCAGCTGCAGGACCGCGGTGACGGCAAGCCCGACCAGGCTGATCTTGACTGCCCGGATGCCGCGCGCGCTCGAGGAGAGCGCGGCGTCGATGGAGTCCGCGGCATCGTGCGAGTGCGGGCTCACCGCGTGCCGCAGCCGCGCCCACAGCCCCTGGTCGTGGTCAGCGTGGTCGTGGTCGTGATGGTCGTGGGTGCCGTGGTCGTGGTGGCCGGTGCCGGTGGTGGTCATCGGGTCTGCTCCGTCCTCATCTCGGACACGGCGCCGCGGTGGTGGGTGGGGACGCCGTCGGTGGCGTGCTCGGCGTTGTGGACGGCGTCGAGCACCAGGCGGGCGACGTGGTCGTTCTCGATGCGGTAGAACACCTGGTTGCCGTCCCGCCGGGTGCGCACCAGCCGGGCCATCCGCAGCTTGGCCAGGTGCTGCGAGACCGCCGGGCCGGGCTTGCCCACGGCCGCGGCGAGGTCGGTCACGGACAGCTCGGAGTCGACCAGCGCCCACAGCAGGCGCACCCGGGTGCCGTCGGCCAGCATCCGGAACACCTCGACGGCCAGCTCGACCTGCTCGTCGGGGAGCGGGTCTGGCTGCGTATCTGCACTCATGCGCAGATACTACCTTCCGTGTACGTTCCGGACCTTCACGGAACCTTCATGGTCCCCCTTGCCCTTCCTCCATCCCCGGTCGTGAGACTCGGCCGTGACGGACGAGGTCAGGAGCGGGTCATGATGGGTTGGTACGGCGGATGGGGCAGCAACTGGCTGGCCATGGCGCTGATGACGGTCTCGTGGATCGCCCTGATCGTGGCGGTGACCTGGGTCGCAATACGTGTCGTCGGTGGCGGGTCACGGTCGACCGAGGGCACCGCCACACCGACGCCACGAGCGATCCTCGACCGCCGCCTCGCGTCGGGTGAGATCGACGCGGAGGAGTACGCCCAGCTGCGCCGGCTGCTCGACGGACACCCGTCGAGCACCGGTCGCTCACCGACGCTCCCGCGGCGCGTCCCTGACCGCGGATAGCCTTCCCGGGACGCGCACCACCGAGGAGGAGCCACACATGGTCGACCCGCTGACGGTGCTCGTCGTCGACGACGAGGTCGCCCTCGCGGGCGTCGTCGCCGGCTACCTCGAGCGCGAGGGCTTCAGCGTCGTGCAGGCCCACGACGGCCCGACCGCTGTGCAGCTCGCCCGCACGACCCAGCGCCGCGACCTGATCGTGCTCGACGTGATGCTGCCCGGGTTCGACGGCGTCGAGGTGTGCCGGCAGGTGCGTCAGTTCACCGACGCGTACATCATCATGCTGACCGCCCGCGACGAGGAGGTCGACAAGGTCGTCGGCCTGTCCGTCGGCGCCGACGACTACCTGGTCAAGCCGTTCTCCCCGCGCGAGCTCATCGCCCGGGTGCGCGCGATGCTGCGCCGGCCGCGCGTCCGTCCCGGCGGAGCCCGTCCGTCCTGAGCACGATCGGCGATCTCGCCGTGGACGAGGAGGCCCGCACGGTCACGGTCGCCGGGTCCCCGATCGAGCTGACCCGCACCGAGTTCGACCTGCTCGCCACGATGGCCGCCCGGCCCGCGGCTGGCGTTCTCCCGCCGCCAGCTCATCGACGCGGTCTGGGGTGCGGACTGGTACGGCGACGAGCACCTCGTCGACGTCCACGTCGGGCACCTGCGCCGCAAGCTCGGCGACGACGCGACCGAGCCGCGCTACGTCCGCACCGTGCGCGGCGTCGGCTACGGGCTGGGTGCCGGATGAGCCGGACGCGGCCGCGCCTCGCGGTCCGGCTGATGACTGCCATGGCGCTGGTCATCGCCGTCGGGGGGCTCACGCTGCTGGTCACGGTGAACCTGGTCGCCCCGGGGCTGTTCCACGACCACCTGTCCCACTTCGGGCTGATGTCGCCCGAGGTGACCCAGCACGCCGAGCAGGCGTTCGCCTCGTCGTTCGCCATCGCCATCACGCGTGGCGATGGTCGCGTCGCTGGTCGCGGCCGGACTGGTGTCCTGGTTCCTGGTTCGCCGGGTCGCCCGCCCGGTCGAGGAGCTCGCGCAGGCCGCCGAGACCGTCGCGACCGGCGCACTACACGGTCGCGGTCCCGAGCGAACCGTTCTCCAGCGAGCTCGACGGCGCTCTCGACGTCGTTCTCCCACATGGCCGACCGGCTCGCGGACACCGACGCGTCCCGGACCCGGCTGCTGGCCGACCTCGCCCACGAGCTGCGCACCCCGCTGGCCACCCTCGAGGCCTACATCGACGGCCTCGAGGACGGCGTCGTCGCACGCACGCGCCTGAGTCCTACGAGACGATGCGCGACCAGGTCTCCCGACTGCGACGGCTCGCCACCGACCTGCGCGAGTCCGCCGCCGCCGACGAGCACGCCCTGCACCTCGCCCTGGTCGAGGCTCGACGCTGCCGCAGCTCGTCGCCGCCGCGGTCGCCGCCGCGGCGCCGCGCTACCTCGCGCAAGGGGGTCGACGCTCAGCCTTCGGCCCCCGCGCCGGAGAGCGGCCTGCCGTGCACGGCGACCCGGAGCGGCTCGGCCAGGTCCTGGCCAACCTGCTCGACAACGCCCTGCGCCACACGCCGCCGGGCGGCCACGTCCGCGTCGCCTCGACCAGGACCGCCGGGCGCCGACGGTCGCGATCACCGTCGCCGACGACGGCGACGGCATCCCGCCCGACCAGCTTCGGCGCCGTCTTCGACCGGTTCCACCGCGTCGACCCGGCTCGCGGCCGGCCAGCCGACGGCTCCGGCAGCGGGCTCGGGCTGACCATCGCCCGCGCGATCATCACCGACCACGCCGGGACGCTCACCGCCGCCAGCCCCGGACCGGGTGAGGGCTCGACGTTCACCCTCTCGCTGCCGGCGGTGCGGTAGGTCGGCGCCGCCGATCTTCGTGGAACCTTCATCAAAAGGGCCGGGACTCGTTCGGGTTGCGGGTCGAGAGTCGGGGTGTGAGCAGGACCGGACTCTGGAGGACTCGATGAACTGGTGGGCCATTCTCGGCGCGGGACTGTTGGCGGGGGCCACGACCTGTGCGGTCGCCCAGGGCGGCCTCCTCGTGGGGCTGATCAACCGCCAGAAGAAGCTGGCCGCTGCGGCCGTGGGCGCCCAGGAGGTCGTCGCGGTGGGCGCGAGCTCCCGGCCGGCCAGGAAGGGCGCGGCGCAGCCGAAGGCCAACGCGGTCACTGCGGCCGCCGCGCCCAAGGCGTCGGCCACCGACGACCTGGTCCCCGTCGCCGGCTTCCTCCTCGGCAAGCTCGCCATCCTCTCCCTGGTGGGCGCGGCCCTGGGGGCGTTCGGCTCGTTCATCGCGCTCGACGCACGCATCGGCGGCATCGCCCAGATGGTGGCGGCCGGCCTGATGATCGTCTTCGGCCTCGGCGCCGCAGGCGTGCCCGGGTTCCGCGACATCCGCTTCACACCGCCGGAGTCCTGGACGCGCACCGTGCGCCGCAGCACCCGGTCGCAGTCGGCGTTCGCCCCGTTCCTCCTCGGCGTGGCCGTGGTGCTCATCCCGTGCGGCGTCACCATCTCGATGATGCTGCTCGCGGCGACGTCAGGGTCGGCGGCCACCGGTGCTGCGGTGATGGCGCTCTTCGTCCTCGGCACCGCACCGATGTTCGCCGCCTACGGCTTCCTCACCCAGCGCTACGCCAACCCCGACCGCCGTGGGATGTCGGTCGCGCTCGGCGTCGTCGTGGTCGCCATGGGCCTGTTCACGCTCAACGCCGCCCTGACGGCCATGGCGTCCCCGGTGACCGCGCAGACCATCGCCGCGGCCGTCTTCAACGGGAACCCGTCGTCCGCCGGGTCGGCGGCAGCCGCCCCCGCCCCGGTGGACGGCGTGCAGGTGCTGCGGATCGACGCCACGTCGGGCGGTTACTCCCCGTCGACCATCGACGCCAAGTCGGGGGTGCCGATCAAGGTGGTGTTCCACACCGACCACACCTACTCGTGCATCGTCGCCACGGTCTTCCCGTCGATCAACCAGCAGGTGATCCTGCCCGAGTCCGGCGACACCGAGGTCGACCTCGGTGTGCTGAACCCCGGCGAGTTCCCCATCTCGTGCTCCATGGGCATGTACACCGCCACGATCCGGGTGTCCTGACATGACCGACACCGCCACCCGCACCCTGACCGTCGAGATCACCGGCATGCACTGCGCGTCGTGCGGCATCCTCGTCGACGACTGCCTCGAGGACGTCGAGGGCGTGGTGACCTCGCAGACCAGCACCAAGACCGGGAAGTGCGTGGCCGTCGTCGCCGACTTCGTCGCGGATGCCGACGTGCTCGCCGCGGTCGAGGAGGCCGGCTACACCGGAACGATCCTCTCCTCCGTGGGTGCCTGATGGTCGAGTTCCTGATCGGGGGGATCGTGGTCGCCTTCATCGGCGTCCTCGTGTTCGGCCTGGCGACCCGGCGGATCGCCTGGCGGCAGGAGGCGTGCTGCGCCCCCGCCGACCCGGAGCACGACCTGCGGATCGCGACGACCCGCCGGCCAGCGCCGCGACCACCGCCCGCACCACCGCCACGGCACGAGGAGACCAGAACCGTGAGCATCGAGGCACCGAGCCGCACCGTCGACCTCCAGGTCGGCGGCATGACCTGTGCGTCGTGCGCGGCCCGGATCGAGCGCAAGCTGAACAAGATGCCCGGCGTGGTGGCGGAGGTCAACTACGCCACCGAGGTCGCCCGCGTCATCCTGCCCGAGGGCACCAGCGTCGAGGATGCCGTCGTGGTCGTCGAGGCGACCGGATACACCGCCACCCTGCCGACACCGCCGGCGAGCGCGCCCGTCGACGAGGCCGGCGAACCGGTCGAGGCTCCGAACCCGGAGCTCGCGTCGCTGCGCCAGCGCCTGGTCATCTCGACCGTCCTCACCATCCCGGTCGTGCTGATGGCGATGGTCCCCATGTTCCAGTTCGACAACTGGCAGTGGGCCTCGCTGGCTCTGGCGTCGCCGGTCATCGTGTGGGGAGCCTTGCCGTTCCACCAGGCGGCGTGGACCAACCTCAAGCACGGCGCCGCGACGATGGACACGCTGATCAGCCTCGGCGTGGGCGCGGCCTACCTGTGGTCGCTCTACGCCTTGTTCTTCGCCGACGCCGGGATGCCGGGCGCCACCATGGGCTTCGAGCTGTTCCCCTCGCAGGCCGAGGCCGGCGCGCACATCTACCTCGAGGTCGCCGCCGCCGTCACCGTGTTCATCCTCGCCGGGCGCTACCTCGAGGCCCGCGCCAAGACGCCGGTCCGGCGCCGCGCTGCGCGCCCTGATGAACATGGGCGCCAAGGACGTCGCCGTGCTGCGCGACGGCGTCGAGACCCGCATCCCGACCAGCCAGCTCGCGGTCGGCGACACGTTCGTGGTCCGTCCCGGCGAGAAGATCGCCACCGACGGCGTCATCGTCGACGGCGCGTCCGCGGTCGACACCTCGATGCTCACCGGCGAGTCCGTGCCCGGTCGAGGTCGGGCCCGGCGACGACGTCGTCGGCGCGACCGTCAACGTCGGCGGCCGCCTGGTCGTGCGGGCCACCCGGGTCGGCGCCGACACCCAGCTCGCGCAGATGGCCAAGCTCGTCGCCGACGCCCAGTCCGGCAAGGCCCCGTGCAGCGGCTCGCCGACCGGGTCTCGGCCGTGTTCGTGCCGGTCGTCGTCAGCCTGTCGCTGCTCACCCTGGCCTACTGGCTGGTCACCGGCGCCAACGCCGCAGTTCGCCTTCACCGCCGCCGTCTCCGTGCTGATCATCGCCTGCCCCTGCGCGCTCGGGCTGGCGACGCCGACCGCGCTGCTGGTCGGCACCGGCCGCGGCCGCGCAGCTCGGCATCCTCATCAAGGGCCCGCAGGTCCTCGAGTCCACCCGCCGGGTCGACACCATCGTGCTCGACAAGACCGGCACCGTCACCACCGGCCGGATGACCCTCGTCGACGCCGCACCCCGCCACCGGCGTCGACGGTCGACGACCTGCTCCGCCAGGCCGGGCGCGCTCGAGCACGCCTCCGAGCACCCCGTCGGTGCCGCCATCGCCGCCGGCGCCCGCGACCGGGTCGGCGACCTGCCCGCGGTCGAGGACTTCAGCTCGACCCAGGGCCGCGGCGTCCAGGGCGTCGTCGACGGCGCGGCCGTCGTCGCCGGCCGGGCCTCCTGGCTCGCGCCGACTGGGCGATCACCCTCCCCGCCGAGCTGCTCGCGGCGCTCGATGCCGCGGAGTCGGCCGGCCAGACCGCGGTCGTCGGTCGCCTGGGACGGGCGCGCCCGCGGCGTCGTCGTCGTCGCCGACACCGTCAAGCCCACCAGCACCCAGGCCATCGCCGAGCTGCGCGCCCTGGGCCTGTCGCCGGTGCTGCTCACCGGCGACAACGAGCGGGCCGCCCGCGCGGTCGCCGCGACCGTCGGCATCAGCGACGTCGAGGCCGAAGTGCTCCCGTGGGACAAGGTCGACGTCGTCAAGCGCCTGCAGGCCTCCGGCCGGGTCGTGGCCATGGTCGGTGACGGCGTCAACGACGCCGCCGCACTCGCGCAGGCCGACCTCGGCATCGCGATGGGCACCGGCACGGATGTCGCCATCGAGGCCAGCGACCTCACCCTGGTCTCGGGTGACCTGCGCGCGGCCGGGGATGCCGTGTCGCTCTCGAGGCGCACCCTGCGCACCATCAAGGGCAACCTGTTCTGGGCGTTCGCCTACAACGTCGCCGCGATCCCGCTGGCCATGTCCGGCCGGCTCAACCCGATCGTCGCCGGCGCCGCGATGGCGTTCTCGTCCGTCTTCGTCGTCACCAACAGCCTGCGCCTGCGCCGGTTCAAGGGCCGCACCCCGACCGCCCTGGTGCCGGCGCCGGCACGGCCAGCACGCTCCGGCGGCCGGCACGTTGCCGTGCGCGCCCGCTGACCCGCAGTGTTCAACCGGAGTTCTCTGCGCCGTCGCCCGGGCCCGGCGCCGCCTTCCTAGCGTCAGGGGCGTCCCCTTCGGGACCACACACCAGGGAGAGGAACTCTTCGCATGTCTCGTTCCACACTTCGGCTGACCGGAGTGGCCATGGCAGCTGTCGGCGCCATGGCCGTCGGCGGTACCGCGCTGGCCGCACCGGGCGGCAGCACCGGGCCCAGCAGCAGCGACGCCCCGTACCTCGTGCGCCACGTGCCCGGCGTCACGTTCACCAGCATCCTCACCAGCGGCGACTCCGTCGGTGGCTATCGGATGGCGGGAACGCCCGACGGGCTCGGTGCCTTCGACAACGGCGACGGCACGTTCACCGTGCTGATGAACCACGAGTTCGGCGCCACGGTCAGCGTCCCGCGATCGCACGGCAACGCCTCCGGCGCCTTCGTGTCTCGCTGGGTGGTCGACTCCAAGACCCTCAAGGTGCTCTCGGGCCGCGACCAGATCAACACCCTGGTCACCACTGGTCCGCTCGAGATCGACCGGCTCTGCTCGGCCGACCTGCCGTCGGCGAGCGCTTGGTACAACAAGGAGTCCGGCCTCGGGTACCGCGGTCGGCTGTTCACCAACGGCGAGGAGTCGGCGCCGAACGGGCGCGCGTTCGCGCACGTCGTCGACACCGGGGTCAGCTACGAGCTGACCGCGTTCGGCAAGGCCGGTTGGGAGAACGTGGCCGCCAACCCCGACACCGGTAACCGCACCGTGGTGGTCGGCCAGAGCGACGGCGGCACCCAGAACGTCTACGTGTATGCCGGCACCAAGCAGGCGACCGGCTCACCGATCGAGCAGGCCGGCCTGACCAACGGGGTGCGCAAGGCCATCTCCGTGACGGGCTTCCCGACCGAGAACGGAGCCGTCGACTTCCCGGACACCCCGCAGCCGTTCACCCTCGCCGACACCGGCACGGCGTTCGACCGTCCCGAGGACGGCGCTTGGGACCCGACCGACCGCGATGTCTACTACTTCGTCACCACCGCGAGCATGACCAAGCACAGCCGGCTGTGGAAGGTGGAGTTCAAGGACGCCAAGCGGCCCGAGCTGGGCGGCACCATCACCAAGCTCTTCGAGGGGCCGGCCGATGACACCCCGGCCTCGGTCGGGCCGAAGATGATGGACAACCTCACCGTCAACAAGCGCGGCCAGCTGCTGATCCAGGAGGACCCCGGCGGCAACGCCTACCTCGCCGGCATCTACCAGTACGACCCCGACCACGGGTCCCTGCGTCGCGTCGCCGACCACGACCCCCAGCGGTTCGTGCCCGGTGGCTCGGTGTTCGACACCATCGACGAGGAGTCCTCCGGCATCATCCCCGTGCCCTTCCTCGGCGCCGGGAAGTACCTGGTGGCCGACCAGAACCACACCAAGGTGGCCGACCCGGCCCAGGTCGAGAAGGGGCAGCTGCTCCTGCTGAACGTCCCCCCGGGCCAGCCCGTCGACAAGTCCGACGACTGACCTCGCGACCCCGGGCCGGCGGGTGAGCGCCTTCGGGCCACCCGCCGGCCCGGGCGCGCACCCCACACCAACCACGTTCAGGAGCTCACTGTGTCCGCACGTCGCCTTCTCTCCCTCACGACCGTCGTCCTCGCCGCCACCACGGCGCTGCTCGGCTCCACCGCTGCCGCGCAGGCCGCCGAGACCCCGCCGGGGCAGACCGAGGACGGGCACTACTCGTTCGCGATCATCGGTGACGTCCCCTACGGGGACGCCCAGCTTGCGGCGTTCCCGGGGTGGATCGACCAGATCAACGCCGCCGAACCCGAGCTGACGTTCCACGTCGGCGACATCAAGAGCGGGTCCAGCCGGTGCGACGACCCCTACTACGCGACGATCCGGTCCGACTTCGACCGGTTCGACAAGCCGTTGGTCTACACGCCCGGCGACAACGAGTGGACCGACTGCCACCGCGCGAACAACGGCGGCTACAACCCGCTCGAGCGCCTGGCCCACGACCGCGCGGTCTTCTTCGACCGCCCGGGAACCACCCTGGGTCGCGACCGCACCCGGGTCGCGTCGCAGGTGGCCGCGGGCTTCCCCGAGAACGTGCAGCTGCGCCGCCAGGGCGTCGACTTCGCCGTCGTCCACGTCGTCGGCAGCAACAACGGGCGCCAGCCGTGGACCGGCCTCGGCAGGACGACGGCCACCCCGGAGCAGCTCGCCGAGGAGCAGGCCCGGATGGCCAACGGCATCGCCGTCGTGCGCAGCACCTTCGCCCAGGCCCGTCAGCGCCATGACCGCGCCGTCATGGTGCTGCTGCAGGCCGACATGTTCGACCCGACCTTCACGCCCAACTTCGCGACCGACATCTCGGCGTTCAAACCCCTCGTGCAGGCCCTGGTCGACGAGGCGACGGCGTTCAACGGCCCGGTGTACCTGGTCAACGGTGACAGCCACGTCTACAACGCCGACCGGCCGCTGGCGACCGGCTCGCACTGGCTGGCGACGTATGGCGTCACCGGGTCGGCCGACAACCTCCAGCGCATCACCGTCGACGGGTCGGCCAACAACACCGACTGGCTGAAGGTGACCGTCAACCGGCCCGGCACCAGCGGCGTCCTGTCGTGGGAGCGCATCCCCTACACCTCCTGACGCACCGCTCACCCGCGTGAACACTGATGAACCAGCCCTACCGAACGGAGGCGGGGCACGGTGACCGAGCGCACCTTCCACCCCCTTCGGTCCCTGAAGGGCCGCGCCGCACGATCCGTGCCGCCTTCCTCGGGCGTCCCCGGCCGCACGCGCCAGTCATCGTCGCCCCCGCCCGCTGAACAGCCGCCGACCGGCACGAGCATGGTCGACTGCGCCGTGTACGTCGACGGTGCCCGCCTGTCCTCCCCGGCCAGCCTCGGCGAGATGTTCCAGGCGCTGCGCCTGCTCGAGCCCGCGATGGGCTGGATCGGTCTCTACCGACCGAGCAACGACGAGCTGGCGGCCCTCGCCGACGAGTTCGACCTGCACGAGCTGGCCGTGGAGGACGCCATCGTGGCCCACCAGCGGCCCGAAGCTGGAGCGGTACGGCGACACCCTGTTCGTCGTCCTGCGTGCTGCCCGCTACCTCGACGACGTCGAGGAGGTCGAGTTCGGTGAGGTGCACCTGTTCGTCGGGCCGGACTTCGTGATCACCGTCCGGCACAGCGAGGCACCCGACCTCAGTGCCGTCCGCCGTCGCCTCGAGAGCAACCCCGACCTGCTCGCGCCTGGGCCCGGAAGCGGTGCTGTACGCCATCCTCGACCGGGTCGTCGACGGCTACGCTCCGGTGGTCGCGGGCCTGGAGAACGACATCGACGAGATCGAGGTCGAGGTGTTCCGCGGCGACCCCGAGGTGTCCCGGCGCATCTACGAGCTGACCCGGGAGGTCATCGAGTTCCAACGCGCGACCAAGCCCCTCGCGGCGGTCATCCGGGCCCTCAGCGCCGGGTTCGAGAAGTACGGCATCGACGAGGAGCTGCAGCGCTACCTGCGCGACGTCGAGGACCACGTCACCGCCGTCGTCGAGCAGGTCGACGGGTTCCGCCAGCTGCTGCGCGACATCCTCACGGTCAACGCGACCCTGGTGGCCCAGGCGCAGAACGAGGAGATGAAGGCTCTCACCGAGACCAGCAACGCCCAGAACGAGGAGGTCAAGAAGATCTCTGCGTGGGCCGCCATCCTCTTCGCACCGACCCTGATCGGCACCGTGTACGGGATGAACTTCGAGCACATGCCCGAGCTCGGGTGGGGTCTGGGCTACCCCTTCGCCCTGGTCCTGATGGCGGTCGTCAGCGTCACGCTGTACAGCGTCTTCAAGAGGCGGGACTGGATCTGACCTCGCGGAGGTGCCGGTCGGCGCCGGCATGGCCGGATGTTCATCCGGCCCGGCGCGACAGGGAACCGTTGCAGTGCTTCAGTGGATGTCATGCGCTCATCCGTGATCACGGTCGCGCTGGCGACCACCACCATCGTCTCCCTTGCCGCGGCTGCCACTGCGATCGCGCAAGGCTCGAGTGGTCCTGAGGTCAGGGCCGCCCACACCGAGCTCCTCGGCCGCTCGATCCTCCCGGCCGAGACCTACCGTCCCGGCACCGCGCCGTCCGGCTTCTTCCAGACCGGCGTCACGGCGGTGCCCCGCCCGTACCCCGCACAACCGGTGCAGGGCTTCTCGGCGACGCACCGAGACGCCGACGGAACCTACCTGGTGATGACTGACAACGGGTTCGGCACGAAGGACAACAGCCCCGACTCCGAGCTCGTCGTGAACCGGATCAAACCGGACACGGCGACCGGCCGGACCTCGTTCCTCGGCACCGAGTTCGTGCTCAGCGACCCGCAACACCACGTCGGCTGGCCGATCTGGCGCGACGGGGCGTGCGCCGCGGCGCCGACCCTGCCCGCCGGGTACACGTGCCCGACCCCCGACCGCATCCTGACCGGGTGGGACTTCGACCCCGAGTCGATGGTGGTGGCCCCTGACGGCACGTTCTGGTTCGGCGACGAGTTCGGTCCGTTCCTGCTGCACACCGACCGGCGCGGCCGCCTGCTGGACGCTCCGGTTCCCACGCCCGGCGTCAAGGCACCCCAGAACCCGACCCTGGCACCGGGTGAGACGGCCAACCTCGCCTCGTCGCGGGGCTTCGAGGGCATGGCCACCTCGCCGAACGGCAGGCACCTCTACCCGATGCTCGAGGGAGCGACAGCGGAGGACAAGGCCGCCGGGCTCGCATCCGACCTACGCATCTTCGACGTCGCCCTCGGCCGCGATGGTGATGCGTCCTTCACCGGGCGGTTCTGGCGCTACCGGATGGAGCACCCCGGGAACTCGATCGGTGACTTCATCGCCATCAACGACCACCAGTTCCTGGTCCTCGAACGCGACCAGGGTGCCGGCCCGACCGCTCGGTTCAAGGCGGTCTTCCTGGTGGACGTCAAGGACCGCGACCACGACGGGTACGTCGACAAGGAGCTGCTCGTCAACCTGATGGCCGTTCCCGACCCCGGTGGCGTCGGCGGCCTCGGAGCCTTCTTCACGTTCCCGTTCGTGACCATCGAGGCGGTCGCGCTGATCGACCAGCACACCATCGCCGTCATGAACGACAACAACTTCCCCGGCACCGGAGGCCGTTCGGCAACGCAGCCGGACGAGAACGAGTACCTCGAGATCGGGCTCGACCAACCCTTGAGGATCGACCGGCAACTGCTCCGTCACCAGTGACGCTGACGGGCTGGACGAGGGCGCATGAACGAGTCCGGTGCGACGTGATGGAACCCAGGGCCTTCGGAGGGCTCAGGCGGGACGGTCCGCGGCCGGGCAGGCGTCGATGCGCCACAGCGAGACCCGCCCGGCCCCGCCGACCTCCGCGAAGCCCGGGTGCCCCGCGACGGTGAGCCCGGCATAACGAGTGCGCCGAGCGTCCCCGCTCCAGAACGCGGGCGGTCCCACGAGCACGTACCGCACGCGCAGCCGGTGCAGCGCCGCGCACACCCCGGGGTCCTGGACGCCGGTCGAGAGCGAGGTGGCCAGCAGCTCGCGGTCGGCGCCCCACTGGCCGACCAGATGGGGGAAGACCGCCTCCCGACGGGCTAGCGGGCCGCTCAGCGCCGCACCGTCCCACGGGTTCCCGGCCACCCGTTCACCCGCGGGGACCACCGCCCCGATGCTGCCGACGAAGGCACGCTCGGCCGGCGTCAGCATGGCGTCGGCGCCGTACCAGGTGGACAGGACCCGGCTGGTGTCACCCGTGCCGGGAACGATCGCTGCCGCCACGACGAGGACAGCCATCGCAGCCGTGAGTCCCGCGAGCAGGGGGGCGGTGGTGCTGCCCAGGCGCGACCCCACCCAGCGGACGGCCGCATCGAGCCCGATCGCCGCCAACGGCACACCAGCCAGCCCGACCAGCGCCGCGAGGCGGAACGGGTCGTCCCACCAGGCCCCGCTGACCAGGCGCGACACAGTCCCGTCGCTGCCGGCGACGAGCACGAACATCGCGCCGCCGGTGAGGTGCACGGCCAGTAGCCACCGCAGCCCGGGACGAACCGCGGCCACGATGCAGCCGACGAGCACCAGGCCGGCCAGGATCGCCGGGATCGGCAGGCGCTGTGGCGCCACCGACAGCCACTCGCCCAGTGCCTGCGGCATCCGCTCGCGGGCCGGCCAGGACGTGGCGCGCTGGCCGTCGAAGGCGGGGGAGAGCAGCACGAGCCAGCCCACGCCGGCCGCCACCGAGAGGGCGACGACCCGGTGGCGCCGGCCGCGGGGCCACCAGCCGACGACGAGGGCGGCCGAACCGAGCACCAGCAGGGACACCACGGCGTTCGGGTGGGCCAGGCCGAGGCCCACCACGGCGGCCGCGAGGAGCGTCCACCCCACCAGGGGCGGCGCGGCGCGACGCGGCCCCAGGCCGAGCACGTCGGCCAACAGTGCGAGGCAGGCGGGGAGCAGTGCCGTGGCCAGGGCGTTGGGCCACAGCGTGCCGTAGCCCGTCAGCAGCACGGGGGATGCCGTGAGGCCCGCGGCCAGTGCGCCCGCGGCGGCCAGGATGCCGGGCACCGGCCCGGCCGCGACCCGGGCCAGGGCCACACAGCCGAGCGGCCAGGCCAGGGCGGCCGCCGTCAGCGCCACGGCGTTGGCCGCCGCGGGCGGCCCGGCACCCGTCCATGAGGCCACGAGCGCGACGAGGTCGTGCCAGGCGGCCGGGTAGAACCCGTGCTGGCGCTCCGGGGTCACCAGGGTGCCGACGGTCAGCGACGACCCGTCACCGGTGCGCAGCACGTGGTCGACCGCCGACAGGTGGAAGACCGTGTCGAACGTCTGCGGCCACCGGTCCGGCGAGCGCATCCCACGCGCCAGCCCCACGCCGATCGACACCGCGCCGACCGCCGCTCCGGCCAGGCCGGCGACGAGGGGCCGCCACCCGTCGCCGTCCGGAGCCAGGGACCAGCCGCGACCGACGCGGTGCGCGACCAGGCGCGCCGCGAGCACGGCGACCACCACCGCTCCGGTGCCGGCCACGAGCGCCAGGGGACCCAACGGCATCCCGAGCAGCTGGGCTCCCACCGCGGTGACGCCCACGACGGTCACCGACAGCACCGGGGCGAGGGCGGCGGCCACCACTCCGCGGATGCCGCCCACGAGCACGACGAGCAGCCCCGGGAGGACCAGCAGGGCCCCCGCGGCGACGAGCGAGGGCGCTGCCGCCGACCACGTCACAGGGTGACCCGCAGGTGGCGGACGGCCTCGCGGACCGGGCCGTCGACGACGACGCGCCCCCCGTCGAGCACGACGCCCCGCACGCACAGGCGCTCCATGAGGTCGAGGTCGTGGCTGACGACGACGAGCGTGCGCCCCTCGCTCGAGAGCTGCTCGATGCGGCGCAGGCACTTGTCGCGGAAGGCCTCGTCACCGACGGCGAGGATCTCGTCGACGAGGAAGACGTCGGGGTCGGTGTGCACGGCGACGGCGAACGCCAGGCGAAGGAACATTCCGGAGGAGTAGAACCGCACCTGGGTGTCGAGGAACGGCCCGATGTCGGCGAACTCGACGATCTCGTCGAAGCGGGCCTCGATCCGCTCCGGCGGCATCCCGAGGATGGACGCGTTGAGGTGCACGTTCTCGCGCCCGGTGAGGTCGGGGTGGAAGCCGGCTCCCACCTCGAGCAGGCCGGCGAGCCGGCCGCGCACCCGCACCCGGCCGGTGTCGGGGGTCATCACCCCGGCGACCAGCTTGAGCAGGGTGGACTTGCCGGACCCGTTGCGCCCGAGCAGCGCCACCGACTCGCCCTGCAAGACCTCGAGGTCGAGCGGCGCGAGGGCGAGGAAGTCGTGGTGCCGGGGGCGCCGCTGGGTGGCCCAGACCAGGCTCTCCTTGAGGCTGTGGGTGTGCCGCAGCCGGAAGTGCTTGGAGGCGCCCTCGACGGAGATGGCGGTGCTGGCGTCGACCACGGTCACAGCTCCTGGGCGAAGCGGCCGGAGTGGGCACGGAAGACGCGCCGCCCCACCACGACCAGCGCGAGCGCGATGCCGAAGGCGACGGCGGTGTGCCAGGCCAGGCCCGGGGGAGTGGCAGCGAGGTTCTCGGGCGAGACGGTGGCCCAGGTGCCCCGGTGCACGAGCTCGACCGCGACGGTCAGGGGGTTGAGCTGGTAGACCAGCAGCAGCCACGAGTCGCCGACGAGGGCGGCCACCTGCTGCCACGGGTAGAGCACCGGGCTGGTCCACACCAGCACCATGACCACGAGGTCGACGACGTTCTCGACGTCGCGGTACAGCACGTTCACGGCGCTGAGCAGCAGACCGGCCCCGAGGGCCAGCACACCCATCAGCGCCAGGCCGGCGACGAGCGCGGCGACCCCCACGGCATCCGGTCGCCACCCGGCGACCACCGAGCCGACGAGCAGCACGAGCACCTGCGGCAGCAGGTGCACCGCGGCGACGCAGGTGCTCGCCACCGGGAACAGCTCACGGGGCAGGAAGATCTTGCGCACGAGCTCACCGTTGGCGACCACCGAGCGGGTCGCGTTGCCCACGGCCTCCCCGAAGGTGCTGACGACGACCAGGCCGCCGAAGAGGTAGATGGCGTAGTCGCCGATGGCGCGCTGGTCGAGCACCAGCCCGAGGCCGACGAAGTACACGACGAACTGCACGGCGGGCTTGACGTAGGACCAGCCCAGGCCCAGCAGCGAGGCCCGGTAGCGCACCCGCAGCTCCTTGCGGACCAGCAGGGCGAGCAGGTGCCGTCGGGCCACGACCTCGCGCAGGCCGCCCCCGAGCCCCTGGACGACGAGCCCGTCGTCGACCGTCGTACTCACTCGCGGCCCTCCGGGCGCGGCAGCCCGAGGGTGCGCCGCCAGGCCTGCTCGCCGGCGATCTCGGGCCCGGCCGCCCGATAGGCGGCCGACAGCTCGGGCCAGCGGCGCAACAGCTCGCGGTGGGCGCGAAGAGCCTCCGCGAGGGCGGCGCCGGCCGCCGAGCGGTCGCGGCGCAGCCACGCCAGCCCGGTGCCGTCGGCCGTGGCGACCAGGGCCGAGTCGAGCCGCGCCAGGGTCCACCACCCGGCGTCGGGTGAGGCGACCTCGCGCTGCGGGCTGTGGGTGGCCCCCGGTGGCACGGGCAGCAGCTGGTGGACGATGCCGCCCGCGGCGGCGCGCAGCGTCGCGAGCCGGGTCGTCGGCCGCTCGGTCTCGGGGTCGCGCTTGCGCGGCCGGGTGACGCGCACGGGAGCGAAGTCACCGGCATCCGGCCTGGTCTGCGCGTCGACGTGGTCGGTGCGCAGGCCGCGCACCTCGGCCAGCCGGGTCGGCAGGGACCGGTGCAGGTCGGCGGGGCCGGCGAGCACGTCGTCCACCGCCTTCACCCGCAGGGCTGCCGCCGAGTACTGCATCGCCAGGACGTGCTTGACCGAGATCGCCAGGCTCTCGCGCACCAGCCGGCCGCCGCGCTCGTAGCGGGAGTGGAGCAGCGCGGCCACGAGCCGGTTGCGGGCGTGGAAGTAGGCCTGCCAGTCGGTGCTGTCGTCCTTGTCGGTCCACGGCACGTGCCACACCGCGGCGCCGGGCAGCGAGACGGTGGGGTGGCCGGCCGCCGACGCACGCAGCCCGAACTCGGCGTCGTCCCACTTGATGAAGAACGGCAGCGACAGGCCGACGTCGCGCAGGACGGCGGTGGGCACCAGGCACATCCACCAGCCGGTGTAGTCGGCGTGCAGGCGGCGGTGCATCCAGGGGGTCGAGCGCAGGTTCCAGCGGGCCAGGTCGTGGTCGTGCACGGAGGGCGCCGCCGGCGACCAGCGGAACTGCCAGGGCTTGACCACCTCGGCCCAGGCATGCAGCACGGAGCGCTCGTGCATCGAGAACATGTGGCCGCCGACGACGGTCGGCGCGGTGGTGTGCCGGGCGAACGCGACGGCCCGGGCGATGCCCTCGGGCTCGGCGACGACATCGTCGTCGAGGAGCAGGACGTGGTCGGAGCGGCCGGCGTCGAGCGTCTCGATCATCGCTCGGGAGAAGCCACCCGACCCGCCCAGGTTCGGCTGCCGGATGACGCGCAGCCGGCCGGCGAGGGCCTCGCGGGCGTCGTCGAACCCGGGGTCGTCGCTGACCAGCCGGGTTCCCTGGTCGACCACCACCACCTGGTCGACCAGGTCGTCGAGCTCGGGGGCCCGGCCCAGCTGGGTGAGCAGAGCCGCGCACGACGCGGGGCGGTCGAACGTCGTGATGCCGATGGTGATGCGGGGCGCCAGGGCCTGCGCCGTGCCGACCGCGGCGGGCACGCACCACTCGGCGGTGTCGAGCACGAGTGCCGAGGAGCCCGCCACGAGGTCGAACCAGTACCACCCGCCGTCGACGAACGACGTCAGGGGCAGCACCACGTGGTGGGTGCCGATGCCGTCGAGCCGCCGGCTGGTCACCCTGGCCACGGCCCCGCGGGCCGAGGACCGGTACACGACAAGCGTTCCCGGGCCGGTGGTCAGCACCCGCAGGGTCACCTCGCGCACCGGGGTGAAGCGACTCCAGTACGACGCCGGGAAGGCGTTGAGGTAGGTCGCGAAGGAGGTGCGTCCGCCGGCGTCGATGCGGTAGCTGTGCCGGCTGACCACCTGGTCCGGGTGCTGGTCGGAAGGCAGCGTGAGGGTCGGCACGTCCTCGTCGACCTGGGGCTCGGGGGTGTGCGCCCCGTCGACGTAGAGCGGGAGCACGTCAGGGTCCTCGGCCACGGGGAGCACGACGCGCGCCACGACGTCGAGCGTGCCGGCGGCGCCGTTGAGCCCGGTGGTACGGCGCTCCTCGACGGCCGTCATCGGCTGGCCACCCGCGAGGCGGCCCCGGTGGTGTGCAGCAGGTCGTCGAGCCCGTTGTCGACGAAACCCAGCGCCGAGGCGATCGCCATGTGCATGTCGAGGTACTGGTAGGTGCCCAGCCGCCCGCCGAAGGACACGCCGAGGCCGCCCTCGAGCCGCGCGAGCTCACGGTAGGCCGCCAGCCGTTGCCGGTCCGACGATGCGTTGACCGGGTAGTAGGGCTCGTCACCCGGCTCGGCGACCCGGCTGCGCTCGCGCACGATGACGGTGCGGTCGGTGGGGTAGTCCCGCTCGGGGTGGAAGTGCCGGAACTCGAGCACCCGGGTGTGGGGCACGTCGGAATCCGCCTGGTTGACGACGGCGGCGCCCTGGTGGTCGCCGACGTCGAGCACCTCCTGCTCGAAGTCGAGGGTGCGCCACCCGAGCACTCCGTGGGCGTGGTCGAACCAGCGGTCGAGCGGCCCGGTGTAGACGACCGGGACCCGCCCGACCAGGGCGGAGCGGGACAGGTCGTGGCCAGGTTCCAGGACGTCGGTCCCCAGCCGCACGGTGATGCGGGGGTGGTCGACCATCCGGGTCAGCCAGGCGGCGTACCCGTCGACCGGCAGGCCCTCCCACCGGTCGTTGAAGTAGCGGTTGTCGTAGGTGTAGCGCACCGGCAGGCGGCTGATCACCTCGGCGGGCAGCTCGGTCGGGTCGGTCTGCCACTGCTTGGCGGTGTAGCCGCGCACGAAGGCCTCGTACAGTGGGCGGCCGATGAGCGACACCGCCTTCTCCTCCAGGTTCCCCGGGACGCCGGAGAGCTCGCTCGCCTGGCGGGCGACGAGGGCCCGGGCCTCGTCCGGACCCATCGCAGCGCGGAAGAACTGGTTGATCGTGCCGAGGTTGATGGGCAGGGGGTAGACCTCGCCGCGGTGCACGGTCCACACCCGGTGGACGTAGCCGGTGAACGCGGTGAAGGTGTTGACGTAGTCCCACACCCGCTCGTTGCTCGTGTGGAACAGGTGCGCGCCGTAGCGGTGCACCTCGATGCCGGTCCTCGGCTCGACCTCGCTCCACGCGTTGCCACCCACGTGGTCGCGGCGGTCGACAACGACCACGTCCAGCCCACGCTCGGCGGCCCGCTCGGCGACCGTGAGGCCGTAGAGGCCGGCGCCGACGACGACCAGGTCGGCCCGCATCAGGCCTCCTCGCGCTCGACCGGCCGCAGGACGGGCGCGACGTCCGGGCGCGGCCGACCGGCCGACGGATGGCGGTGCCACGGCGGGGCGACGGGCACGTTGAGCGTCGCCTCCACCGGGAGTGCCACGGTGAACGTGCGCCGGTACGCCCGGCGGCGGACGGCCTCCGGCACGAGCCGGTAGCCGCCGCGCACGGTCACGTTGCGCAGGCCCTGGGCCACGGTGGTGAACCCCTCGGCGCGCAACCGCTGCTGCAGGCGGAGCTCCGAACGCAGCTGTCGCAGACCGCCCTTGCGTTCGTAGGCGCCCGCGTCGACGCGGTAGCGCACGAGGGCGTCGGGCAGGTTCACCACCCGCGCGCCGTTCGCGATCATCCGGGTGAACACCCAGTAGTCCTCCATGTAGCGCAGCTCGCGGTAGCCCCCGGCCGACAGCACCGCGTCGCGTCGGTAGACGACGGTGGGGTGGTTGAACGGGTTGCGCCAGCGCGCGGTGCGGGCGATCTCGTCCGGGTCGGTGGGGAGTCGGCGAAGCAGGCCCGGCTGGTCACGGCCGTCGCCCTCGAACTCCAGCACCGCCGCGCCCACGAGGTCGGCTCCCGCCTCGATCTCGGGCAGCTGCTGCAGGAAGCGGTGCGGCAGGCTGATGTCGTCCGCGTCCATCCGGGCCACGACGTCGTGGCGGCACGCCGCGAGGCCGCACTGCAGCGCCTGCGCGAGACCGACGTTGTGCGACAGGCGAAGTCGGCGCACCGGCACGGGCGACTGCGACTCCAGCCGCTCGAGCGCCGACGCGAGGGTCGGCCCGATGCGGCCGTCCTGCACGACGACGACCTCGTCGGGCCGGCGGAGCTGTTCGTTGACGGTGCTGCGGAAGGCGGTCGCGAGGTGGTCGGGTCGGTCGCCGCGGTAGACAGGCAACAAGAGGGAGAACGGTGTGCTCACCTCGGCGACGCTACGGACGGCACACGACCCGACGGTGAACACACCGCGACCCGGGGATGACGCCCTGATGTGCCCCTGACATCGCCGGTGCCCAGGCTCCATCCGCGCGGACCCCAGCGTTCACCCGGGGGCTGCCGAGCCGACGTCCGGGCCTCGTAGCGTCCCCGCCGTGAGCCCCCTCCCGCCCCGGGTCGTGTGCGTCGTGGTGACGCACCACCGCCCGCAGACGCTCGCCCGCTGCCTCGACGCGCTGAGCCTCCAGTCCCGCCCACCCGACCACCTGGTGCTGGTCGACAACGCCGCGGACGACGCCACCCGCGAGGTGCTGAGCCGGTGCGGCATCCCACACACCTACCTGCCCTCGCACACCAACCTCGGCGGGGCCGGAGGGTTCGCCTACGGCATCCTCACGGCGCGCGCGCTGGGGGCCGACGCCGTCTGGCTCGCGGACGACGACGGGCTGCCGGCGAACGACCGCACGCTCGCCACGCTGCTGCGCTGCATGGACGACAAGGCGCTGGATGCCGTGTCGCCGCTGGTGCTCGACCTGGCCGACCCCCAGCGGCTCGCGTTCCCGCTGCGGCAGGGCCTCAGCTGGGCCCGCACCCGCACCGAGCTCGGTGGGACGACCTTCATCTCCGGGGTCGCCCAGCTGTTCAACGGTGTCCTGCTCTCGCGCACCGCGCTCGATGTCGTCGGGGTGCCTGACCCCCGGCTGTTCATCCGGGGCGACGAGGTCGAGGTGCACCGGCGGCTGGTGCGCAGCGGGCTGCGGTTCGGCACCTGCGTGCTCGCCTCCTACCTGCACCCGAGCGGCAGCCGCGACTACCGCCCGATCCTCGGTGGCCGGGTGCCGGTCTACGTCCCGGGGGAGCGGGGGCGGCGCGACCGCGCGTTCCGCAACCTCGGCTACCTCTCGAGCCAACCCGGCCTGCGATGGCGCCGGGCACCTGACGAGGCCCGCTACGCCTGGTACTACCTCGCCCACCAGCGCGACCTCGCGGAGTGGCGCAACTGGCGCGCCCGGTCGGCGGAGGGCCGCCGCGAGCGCTTCAGCGCCTGACCGGACCGGCGACCACGGGCGGGGTGCCCCACCCGGCCAGGCGTCCTGTGCCCGGAGCCGCTCGGCCAGCGCCGGCGCGAGGGTCGCGGCGTAGGACTTCGTCAGGTGGTTGTCGTCGAGGTAGACCCACACGTTTCCCACTGACGGCACGCACGAACCGTCGGGGCAGATCCGGTCGGTGAGGTCCACCGCGGTGAAGCCGACCGTACCGGCGAGCACCTCGGCGGGGTTGGTCGCTGCGAGCTTCTCGGTGACCGGGCGGGTGCATGGCCAGTCACCGCCATCGAGCACGCACGCCACCACGCTCGAGCTGAACCGGGGGTTGTCGCGCAGCCCCACCACCGGCACGCCACGTGAGGTCTGCGTGTTGAACGCAGCGCAGTCACCCCGGCGGGACCCCGGGTCGCCGAACGAGCACGCTCCCTTGAGCAGCGCGACGACCCGCCACCCGTTCTCGTCGGCGATCGGGCGCAGCGCGACGAGCCACTGCTCGGCGTGGGAGTCGCCCACGACGACGACCGTCGCGGTGGCGGGCGTGGCGGGCTCGAGCTGGGTACAGGCCTTGCCCAGTGCCTCGTCGTGCCAGGCCCCCCGGCACACGGAGGGCAGCGAGGCGAACTCGGCCCGCAGGGCCGTCACCGCCACCCCTGACGAGAGGGCGCTGCCGCGGGACGCCGCGGCATCCAAGCGCACGATGCCGGTCGCGGGACACGGTGATGACGCTGCCGGCGACCCCCAGCACGAGGGCCCCCGAGCGCAGTGGCGCCACCTGCGGCCAGGACAGCCTGCGCAACGGCCGCTCGACGAGCCGCGCCAGCAACCAGGCGAGCACCAGCGAGAGACCGATGACGGCGGCGCCGTCGAGCGCACCGGCCCGGGCCCGGCCGGTGGTGGCGAGCCACAGCACGAGCACCGGCCACACGATGAAGACCTGGCCCTGCAGCGACAGCGACCACATGTGTTGTAGGGGGCTCGCCGAGCCGCGGTCGGCCGCGTCGTAGTCCACCGCGCGCTGTGCGAGCACCCAGTTCTACACATACGTCATGGATCCGGTGGCGTCGACCAGCAGCCCGCGCCAGCGGATCTCGGGCAGCAGCAGGAACCCGGCGACCAGGGTCGTGGCGACGACCACGGCGGCGGCCGGCACCAGGCGCTGGAAGATCCGCACCCAGTGCCGCAGGAGGTCGACGCGCTCCCCGCCTTCGAGGCGTCGGAGCAGGCCGCCGGTGAGGAAGAACGCCGACAGGAAGAGGAAGACGTCGACGCCACCGGAGACCCGGCCGAGCCACACACACCCAGCCGGGCTTCGTCCCGGCCCGGCACGTGACGCCGGCGCGTCAACGGTAGGGGTCCAGCCGCGCCTTGCGGGCCTTGGCTCCGCAGACCTTCGTGCTACGACGAACGTGCACTTGTCGCGGTCGTGGCGCCGCGAAGACGGTGGGTCATGCCCGGGTCCTCCCGGGCACCGACAAAGGAGTCAGCAGATGCCACGCAGAGCGCAGATCGTCAGGACGGGGGTGGTGGTGGCGGCCCTGCTGGCCCTGGCCACCACCGCAGCACCGGCGCAGGCCGCGTCGTCGAACGGGTGCGAGGGAGGCGGGTTCCGGCTGGTCAACCTCGACACCGGAGCCACCGTCGCGCAGGCCGGTGCCGACCGGGTGCGCACCACCATCCCCGCCGCGCAGTTCGGCAGCACGTTCGGCGTCCGCGGCCGCTACGCGCAGTTCGACGTGCGGGCCGCCGACTTCGCCGTGCTCAACCAGGCGTTCACCGGGGCCGCCAACCCGATGGACATGACCGGTGGCCGGTTCACCCCGGTGTTCGCCAGCAAGGTCCCCGACCACCGCGGTCTCGACGCTCAGCAGTGCGGTGTCCGTCGAGCTCGACGACGAGGACCTCGTCGTCTCGCGCACGGGCACCGGCCTGTCGATGAAGGTGCAGGCCAAGGACTGCGCCCAGGGCGGCATCTTCCAGATGGAGCCGCAGCGGTCCGACGGCACGACCACCCGCATCACGCACACGCTCGCGACGTCGGCCACGCTCCGGGCTGACGCCCGTTCTACTTCGACAACCCGAACTTCCGGGCCCGGGTCGGGCAGTTCCTCGGGTCGGGCTGCACCAGCGTCGTCACCGGCCCGCCCGGGCAGTTCTGCGTCCAGGTGAGCACCCGCGTCAACATCGCCAACGACGTCTCGCCGCAACTTCGTGGCCCGGGACAGCGCGCAGGTGGCGACCAGGGTGCCGCAACCGGCGTGCAACACCGCCGACCCCGGTGACCCCCAGCGTGCGGCACTGCGGCGGGATGTCGGTGTGGGACGTCGCCAGCGGTGGCCGGATGGGCTTCGTCACCGGTGAGGACGCGACCGAGGTCGCGAACTCGCCCACCAACTGCACCAGCAACTGCCAGGCGCAGAACCAGGTGCGCGGCCGGCTGGTCGTGCTGGGGCACCCGTTCCCGGTGCCCGCCGGGAGCCGGCTGGTGCCCAGGACGGCGGAGGTGCCCGCACCCTGAGCCTGCTGCGCGGCAGTCACCTCCGGTCGCCCACCGGGGGTGACTGCCGCCGCATTGCTTGCGCCACCCGCTGGTCAACCCCGATTCTCTGGGGATGGACCCAGCACACGAAGCGCGCCAGATGGCGGAAGTGCAGGAGCGCCTCGAGGCCAGGTTCCCCGACCTCGACCCCACCGTCGTGGAAGCCGCCGTCCAGGCTCGCGGCGGCCGGCATCACGGGGCCCGTGCGCGACTACGTGCCGCTGCTCGTCGAGCGCGCGGCCCGCGAACGGCTGAACCGGGTGGTGGCCGGTGGCACGCTGCCCCTCGACGAGACCGCACCGATGGACAACCCGGCTCCGGTCGAGCTGGCCGAGACCGACCCTGACCGTGCGGTGACCTCGGGGTGAAATGACGCCCAACGCCGGGTGAACTCCTCCGCCACCACCTTGTGGCCCGCCCGCGAGGCACCCACGCTGGTCCTGGTTCGGACCCGTGCGGTCCGACCCTGGTCCGAAGTGGCCCCCGCGGCTGCGTCCACAACTCAGCGCGGGGGCCGCTTCTTCCCCCCGAAGGGACGTCAGGTGATCCGGGCGCGAAGGCTGCGGCGGTGGGACGGTCGCTACGACCTGCTCGACGGCAACCGCCGGGTCGCGACCTGGGAAGGGACCCACTGGTCGACCGGGGGCCGGTTCACGCTCGACGGGCGCAGCTTCACGGTGCGGGCCGACCTCCAGGGGGACATTGTCACCCTCACCGAGGGAGGCGGGCGGCAGGTGGCCACGGCGCACGGGGTCGGCCGCCGGCACTGGGCGATCGAGGCCGCGGGGACCACCTACCAGTTCTCGCGGGGGGCGCCGTGGCACCGCGAGGAGACGCTCCACGACGAGGGACGACGACTGGGCTCGGTGCGCCGCACCAGCCTCTGGCGGGGGGATGCCGCGGCCGACCTCCCCGGCCTCCCGCCCGAGATCGCGGTGTTCGCCATCGCGGTGGCACTCACCCGGTGGGACGCCGACGCCGCTCCGACCGGGTGAGCCGCCCACGCACCGTCGAAGCGGCTGGCAGGATGCAGCGCATGCATTCAGGGGACGCACCGCCGGCCGGGAACAACCGACCTCGTACCGGGGTGCTCGTCCTGCTGCTGGGCGGAGTGGCTCTGCTCCTGCTCGGGGTGGGCCTCGTGGCCGCCGAGCGGTTCGCCCCGATGGCCCCGACCGAGTTCGGCTGGTTCGCCTACGCCGACGGCACCGGCGGCTCGGAACCGGTGTTCGTCGTGCTGACCACCCGTGACCTGTGGGGGCTCGCCGCGGCGGCCGTGGGGCTGGCGGCGCTCACCGCGTGGCGGCGGGTACGTGCTCGGTGGCCGCCGCGCGCCGCGTGCTCCATGATGGGCGCCAGGAGGGTGGCGATGGACGACTTCGACCAGCTGCAGACGGCGCTGCCCGACGCCCTGGCCGCGAACGCACCCGGCTCGGGCCAGGACCACGCCGTCGTCGCCATGGCGTCGTTCAGCCTGAGCGACTCGCTGCTGGCGCACTACGGCCCGCGCCTGCCCGCCATGGAGCACCGCTACCTCAACGCCTCCCTGCTGCTCAACCGGATCGACGCCGACCTCGTCTTCGTCTGCTCACTCGCCCCGGGTCCCGAGGTGCTCTCCTACTACCGCGAGCTGGTGCCGCCCGACATCGCCGACCGGATGCGCCGGCGGCTGCACGTCGTCGCCCTCGACGACCCGTCACCCCGCCCCTTGGCCGAGAAGCTGCTCGACCGCCCCGACCTGCTCGACGAGGTCCGCCGCCTCGTCGACGGGCGCCCGGCGGTGATCGAGCCGTGGAACGTCACCGAGCACGAGGTGGCAGTGGCCCAGGCACTCGGCATCCCGGTCAACGGCACCGCGCCGGCGCTGCGGTCCGAGGCGTTCAAGAGCGCCGGCCGGCGCCTCTTCCACCGCACCGGTGTCCCGTGCCGCTCGGCCGCGAGGACGTGCACCAGGTCGACGACGTGGCGGCCGCGGCCGAGTGGATCCGCGCGTCGCGCCCGGCCGTGGGGGCGGTGGTGGTCAAGCTCGACGACAGCGGGGCCGGTGACGGCAACGTCGTCGTGGCGCTGCGCGACGACGACGGCACCGCCCGCGACCCCCACGAGGTGCTCGCCGACGTGGCCGCACTGCCCGACTGGTTCCGCGACGAGCTCGCGGCCGGCGGGGGAGTCGTCGAGGAGATGATCGTCGGCGACCGGCTGCGCAGCCCCAGCGTGCAGGTCGACCTCCTGCCCGGCGGCGAGGTGCGGGTGCTCGCGACGCACGACCAGGTGCTCGGTGGCGACAACGGGCAGGTCTACCTCGGATGCCGGTTCCCCGCCGACCCCGCATACGCGGCGGACCTCGCCCGGCACGGTGACGCCGTCGGCCGTGAGCTGGTGGCGCGCGGCTGCGTGGGCCGGATCGGTGTCGACTTCATGGCCGCCCGCACCGGCGACCACCCCTGGTCGCTGACCGCCCTCGAGGTGAACCTGCGCAAGGGCGGCACCACCCACCCCTTCTCGGCCCTGCGCAGCCTGGTTCCCGGCCACTACGACACCGAGTCGGGCACCTGGCGCGCCGACGCCGACGGCAGCACCCGGGCCTACCGCTCCACCGACAACTTCGTCGAGCCGTCCCTGGCCGAGCGGCATCCACAGTCGGTCATCGACGCCGTCCGCGACGCGGGTCTGCAGTTCGACGGCGCGCGCGGCACCGGCGTCGTGCTGCACATGCTCGGCTGCCTGGCGGTCGACGGCCGGTTCGGCGCCACCGCCATCGGCCGCACTCCCGAGCACGCCGACGAGCTGTATGCCGCAACCCTCGCCGCCGTGGTGCCCCGCGGCGCCGACGCGGTCGAGCTGTCCCGCTGACCCGGGCCGCGGCCCTCAGAGCGCCGAGGCCATCCGCCGCACGGCATCCTCGAGGATGGCCGGCGAGGTCGCGAAGTTGAGCCGGGCGAACCCGCGCCCACCCGCTGACCCGTACCGCGGACCCGACCCCAGGGCGACCCGCCCGCGCTGGAGGAAGGTGGCGGCCGGGTCGTCGCCGAGCCCGAGGTCACGGCAGTCGAGCCAGGCCAGGTAGGTCGCCTCCGGGGCACGCCACGGCACGCCCGGCAGGTGCTCGGCGAGCAGGCGTCCCAAGAGCGCACGGTTGGCGTCAAGCTCACCGACGAGCCGCGCCTGCCACTCCCGCCCGTGGGCCATCGCGGCAACGTGCGCGATCGCGCCGATGTGAGACGAGCCGTGCGTGTGCACCTCGGCCAGCCGGGAGAAGTCGTCGACGGCGTCGCTGCCGGCCATCGCGAGCGCGGACTTCAGCCCCGCGAGGTTCCACCCCTTCGAGGGGGCGAACACCGAGAAGCCGCGCTCGCCCCCCGGCACGGTGAGGTACGGCGTGAACGGGGTGCTGCCGGCATACACGACCGGTGCATGGATCTCGTCGGCCACCACCCGCACCCCGTGCTCGTCCGCCAGGGCCGCGAGGGTGGCCAGCTCGGCCGGGGTGTGCACCACTCCGGTGGGGTTGTGCGGGTTGCACAGCAGGTATGCCGCCCGCTCGCCGCCCGCGGTCGCGCCCCGGAAGGCGGTGCGCAGGGCCTCGGGGTCGAGCCGCCCGTCCGGGCCGAGGGGGGCGTCGACCCGCCGCCGGCCGATGGCGTCGACGAAACCGAAGAACGAGTCGTACACCGGGGGGGAGACCACGACCGGGCCGCCCTCGTCGGTGAGCAGCCGCAGCAGCTCGGTGGCGCCGATCATCACGTCGGGCACGATCATGGCCGCCGAGGTGTCGACCTCCCAGCCCCAGGCGTCGAGCGCATAGCGGGCGACCGCGTCGGCGTAGCGTGGGCTCCAGCCGTAACCGGTGTCGCCGCGCTGCATGGCAGCGGACACGGCGTCGGCGACCACCGGGCAGGGCGCGGCATCCATCTCGGCCACCCACAGCGGCAGCACGTCGGGTGGGTAGGCCACCCACTTCACGCTGGTGCGGTCGCGGCGCAGCTGGGCCTCGGTGGCGCCGAGCAGGGGAGTCGACATGGCGACACCCTAGGCGGCGCCACGGCGCCACCTGTGCGCGCCCGCTCGGGTCGACCGCCTACAGTGGCGGCATGTCCACGGGGGCGCCCGAACAGCAGGTGAGCGACCGGGTGCTCACCGTGCCGAACGCACTGTCCGCGGCCCGGCTGCTCGGCGTGCCCGTGTTCTTGTGGGCGATCCTCTCCGAGCGCGACGGCCTGGCCCTGGTGCTGCTGTTCCTCGCCGGCCTCACCGACTACCTCGACGGCAAGATCGCCCGCAAGTACAACCTGGTCTCGCGCGTCGGGCAGCTGCTCGACCCCGTCGCCGACCGGCTCTACATCGTCTCGACCCTGCTCGGGCTGGCCTGGCGCGAGATCATCCCGTGGTGGCTCGTCGGGGTGCTCTTCGCGCGCGAGCTGTTCATGGTCGTCGTCATGGTCGTCGCCAAGCGGCACGGCTGGGTCGGCCTGCCGGTGCACTTCGCCGGCAAGGCGGCCACCTTCAACCTGCTCTACGCGTTCCCGCTGATCCTGCTCGGCGAGGGCAGCGGCACCCTGGCGACCATCGCCCAGCCGGTCGGCTGGGCGTTCGCCTGGTGGGGCACCGGTCTGTACTGGGTGGCCGGCATCCTGTATGCCGTGCAGCTGCGCCAGCTGATCGCGGCGCAGGAGCGGGCGGTGCCCGCATGACCCGCCCGGCACCGACCGACCGGCGGCCCGACGCGTCGATGACCCTGCTCACGACGATGCTGCAGCGCCCGCTCGACCCCGGCTACGCCGCGGCCGCCAACCGCCGCGAGGCCCAGGGCAAACCACGCTCCACCTCGCTGCGCTCGCCCCTGCTCGTCATCGCCACCGTGCTGATCGGGCTGCTCGTCGGGGTGGCGTCGTACAACCTCACCACCGCCAACAAGCCGCGCTCGCAGGCCCGCGCCGAGCTCATCGGCCAGGTCGAGGACCGGCGCGACCAGGTCGACGCCCTCACCGCCAAGGCCGAGACCCTGCAGGGCCGGCTCACCGCCCTGGAGAACGCCCAGCTCGGCGACCCCTCGCTCGCCGACCGCACCCGCCAGCTCTCGACCGCGGTCGGAGCCGTGCCGCTGCACGGCCCCGGCTTCGCGCTCACCCTCGACGACGCCCCGGGCTCGGGAGCGGACGAGGCGGCCCCGGGCGACACCCAGGCCCAGCAGGGCCAGGTGCAGGCCAAGGACCTCCGTTACGTCACCAACGCCCTGTGGGAGTCCGGCGCCGAGGCGGTGAGCATCAACGGCAAGCGGCTCACTGCCACCTCGGCGATCCGGTTCGCCGGCTCGGCGCTCGTCGTCGACTACCGGCCGCTGACCCGGCCCTACGTCATCACGGCCCTGGGCGACCCCCAACGCTTCCCCGCGACCTTCGCCGACGGCGCCGGCGGCACCTACCTCTCGACGCTGCGCAACACCTTCGGCATCCGGGTCGACACCAAGGTGTCCGACGACCTGACCGTGCCCGCCGCGGTGGGCCTGACCACGCGCTTCGCCCGCGCCGGGGATACTGGTGGCGCCACCGCGTCGCCCAGTAGCACCCCGTCGCCGACCACCCGCTGAAGAAACAAGGAGCCCCGTCGTGATCCCGGCCATCGGCCTGTCCCTCGGCATCATCATCGGCCTGCTGCTGCAGCCGGCGGTGCCCGTGTGGCTCCAGCCGTACCTGCCCATCGCCGTCATCGCCGCGCTCGACGCGGTGTTCGGTGCGGTGCGCGCGATCCTCGACGGCATCTTCGACGACAAGGTCTTCGTCGTCTCGTTCCTGTCCAACGTGGTCGTCGCCGCGTTCATCGTCTTCCTCGGCGACAAGCTCGGCGTCGGCAGCCAGCTGTCCACCGGGGTGGTCGTCGTGCTCGGCGTGCGCATCTTCTCCAACGTCGCCGCCATCCGCCGCCACCTGTTCGACGCATGACCGAGCCGCAGCGGCCGGAGCGGGAGCGGCCCGAGCACGAAGGTCCCGCGCAGGAGCGGCCCGAGCGGCCGACGAGCGCGCCGGTGCCGAGCGCCTTCCTGTTCGAGGGGCCGCAGGCGCCCGGGCGCGCCGACCAGGATGCGCCGAGCGATCCCGACCCCGACGACACCCCTCAGCGGGCCTGGCACCGGTTGCTGCGGGCCGGCGCTCCCCGGCTGACCCGGGCCAACCTGCTGGCGATGCTGCTCGCGGGCGCCCTCGGCTTCGCGATCATCGTCCAGGTGCGCCAGACCTCCGACGAGGGCCTGGACAGCCTGCGCGAGGACGAGCTGGTGCGCATCTTCGCCGACGTCGACCGCGAGGGTGAGCGGCTGGCCGACGAGATCCGTGGGCTGCAGTCCTCGCTCGACCTGCTCGAGAGCCAGTCGAGCAACGACGCGGAGGCGCAACGGGCCGCGCGCCAGCGGCTGGCCACGCTCGGCATCCTCGCCGGCACGGTCCCGGCCACCGGGCCGGGCATCGATCTCACGATCAGCGACCCCCAGGGCAAGGTCGACGCACCGATCGTCCTCGACACGGTCCAGGAGCTGCGTGACGCCGGTGCCGAGGCGATCCAGGTCAACGACGTGCGGGTGGTTGCCGACACCTGGTTCGCCGACACCGACGGCGGCCTGTCGGTGTCGGGCACGAAGGTGCGGCCGCCCTACGTCATCTCGGCGATCGGCGACGCCAACACGCTCGCCGGCGCCATGGAGATCCCCGGCGGGGTCACCGCCACCGTGCGCCGGGTCGGCGGCGACACCGACGTGCAGATCGAGGACGAGGTGGTGGTCGACGCGTTGCTGACCCCGGCGTCGCCTCAGTACGCTCGGCCCGTACCCACCCCCACCCCCTGATGGGTCGCGCGCGACCCGACCAAGGAGCGACATGAGCGACCTCGAGTACCCCGCCGACCTGCGCTACACCGCCGAGCACGAGTGGGTGCGCGCCGACGGCGACACGCTGCGGGTGGGGATCACGTCGTTCGCCCAGGAGGCGCTCGGCGACGTCGTCTACGTCAGCCTCCCGGCGGTCGGCGACGCCGTGGTGGCCGGTGACACCTGTGGCGAGGTCGAGTCCACCAAGTCGGTCAGCGACCTCTACGCCCCGGTGAGCGGAGAGGTGACCGCCGTCAACGGTGCGCTCGACGCCACCCCCGAGCTGGTCAACACCGACCCCTACGGCGAGGGCTGGATGTACGAGCTGACCGCCACCGACGCCGGTGCGCTCGACGCGCTGATGGACGTCGACGCCTACACCGCGCAGCTCTCCTGACGCCGTCGCAACCTGAGGTCGCCAAACGGTGGGCCAACGGCCGCGCCGTGATCTAGGGTGTGACATTCGCAGCACCGACGATGGAAGGCTGACAGCGAATGACTGACGAGCGCGAGGAACCGCGCGCCGCGCCCCACGAGCCCACGACCATGCGGCTGCGGGCGGTCGAGGGTGCCGAGACGCCGGAGCCGGTCTCCGAGAGCGAGCACGTCCTCACCCGGGCCGACCTGGCGACCGTCGAGGCCCTGCGCCCGGGCACCGCCCTGCTCGTCGTGCTGCGCGGCCCCAACACCGGTGCCCGCTTCCTGCTCGACGACGACGAGGTGCTCTCGGGCCGTCACCCCGACAGCGACATCTTCCTCGACGACGTCACGGTCTCGCGCAAGCACGCCGTGTTCCGGCGCACCGAGGGCGGCTTCGTGGTGCGCGACGTCGGCTCGCTCAACGGCACCTACGTCAACCGCGAGCTCGTCGACGAGGCCGTGCTCACCACCGGCGACGAGGTGCAGATCGGCAAGTTCCGGCTCGTCTTCTACGCCAGCCAGGCCTGACCCGTCCCGTGACCACCCCGGCAGGGCGTCGCCTCACCGTGGGTGCGGTGGTCGGAGCCCTGTCCGAGGAGTTCCCCGACGTCACCATCTCCAAGGTGCGCTTCCTCGAGGCCGAGGGCCTGGTCACGCCCGCCCGCACCCCCTCGGGCTACCGCCAGTTCACCGCCGACGACGTCGAGCGGCTGCGCTACGTGCTGCGTGCCCAGCGCGACCGGTTCTGGCCGTTGAAGGTGATCAGGGACAACCTCGACGCCATCGACCGAGGGCTCACCCCGGGGGATGCCGGAGACGGGCGCGCGCGCCCGCCCGCCCCGACCCCCGACCCCGACGTGCCGGATGCCGCCGGCCTCGCCGCTCGCCGTGCCCTGCGGCTCACGCCTGCCGAGCTGGCCAGGGCCACCGGGCTGTCGCCGGCCGAGGTCGCCGACCTCGTGTCGCACGGGCTGCTGCGCCCCGACAGCGCCGGCCTGCACGACGACGCCGACCTGCAGGTCGCCCACGCTGCCGCCGGTCTGGCGGCCTACGGGGTCGAGCCGCGCCACCTGCGGGGCTTTCGGACCGCTGCCGACCGCGAGGTGGGGCTGGTCGAGCAGGTGGTGGGCCCGAGGCGGGGTGCCGACGCCTCGCGGCACGCCGCGGAGGTGGCCCACCTGTGCCTGTCCCTGCACGCCGCGCTGGTCCGTGGTGGACTGTCCGGCCGTGGGGGCTGATGGACCTGCAGGTGCGCGGGGTACGGTGACGCAATGAAGGTGCTGGACGTCCTCGGGGTGCGGGTCGAGATGCCGACCAACCAGCCGATCGTGCTGCTGCGCGAGCGTGACGGCGACCGCTACCTGCCGATCTGGATCGGGGCGGCCGAGGCCACCGCGATCGCCTACGCCCAGCAGGGGGTGGTGCCCCCGCGGCCGCTGACCCACGACCTGCTCCGCAACGTCATCGACGAGCTGGGCCACGAGCTCACCCGGGTGCGCATCGTGGCGCTGAAGGACGGCGTCTTCCACGCGATGCTCGACCTCGACGGGGGAGCGGCGGCCGGGGGCACCGACATCGAGTCGCGCTCGTCCGACGCGATCGCGCTGGCCCTGCGGGCCGGCACCGAGATCGTCGCCGAGGAGGAGCTGCTCGACGAGGCCGGGGTCGAGATGGCCGAGACCGAGGACGACGAGGTCGAGAAGTTCAAGGAGTTCCTCGACCAGGTCTCGGCCGACGACTTCGACACCGAGGCCGACACCGACAGCTGACCTCGGCGCGTCCCGGGCCGCGTCGACGCGACACGCCGGTCAGGCGTGCTGTCCTCGCGGTCGTTGACCCGAGTCACACCTGCCCCTAGCGTCACTCCTGTCACACCTGTGGCGTGTAAGTGACGTCCGTGTCATTCGTGGGCGTACAGTCGCAACCAGTAGGTCGAGCTCAGGAGGTACACGTGGTCTCCACCGGAGAAGCGCGGCAGTCCGGGGGTTCCCCGGTGCCCGCGCAGGGCCTGTTGTTCCAGCGACGACCTGCCCGAGCTCGACGAGGAGGCCGGCTACCGCGGCCCCACCGCCTGCAGGGCGGCCGGCATCACCTACCGCCAGCTCGACTACTGGGCCCGCACCGGTCTGGTCGAGCCGTCGGTGCGCCCGCGCCGGCGGCTCCGGCACCCAGCGGCTCTACGGTTTCCGCGACATCCTCGTGCTCAAGGTGGTCAAGCGGCTGCTCGACACCGGCGTCTCGCTGCAGCAGATCCGCGGAGCCATCACGGTGCTGCGCGACCGCGGGGTCGACGACCTCGCCCAGATCACCCTGATGAGCGACGGCGCCACGGTCTACGAGTGCACCTCGCCGACGAGGTCATCGACCTGCTCCAGGGCGGCCAGGGCGTGTTCGGCATCGCGTCGGGCCGGGTCTGGCGTGAGGTCGAGGGCGAGCTCGCGCACCTGCCCAGCGAGCGGGCCGAGCGAGGAGCGCCGACCACGCGACGAGCTGGCCCAGCCCGGCGACGAGCTCGGCTGAGCCCGAACGGGCAGCCCGGCTCGCCTGATAGATTGGCGCCCGCCGCTCACACCGTGTGGGAGAGACCCTGCGACTCCGCGGAGAGCCGACTCGTCGGGGCGCCGAAGGGGCAAACCTCCCCGGAACCTCTCAGGCGCAAAGGACCACACGGGACAGGCAACTCTGGAGCACCCGGCCCCGGCGCCGGTGGCGTGACAGCAGGGGGAGACGTCGACGCCGTCTGCCCTCCAGGAGCCACCGTGAGCACCTCGTCCCACCGACCTGCCCGCCTTCGCCGCCCGCCACATCGGCCCCGCGCGAGGCCGACGTGCGCCGCGATGCTGCAGGTCGTCGGCCGCAGCTCGCTGGCCGACCTGGTCGACACCGCCGTCCCGGGCGGCATCCGCGGCGCCGAGGCCCTCGACATCGAGCCGGCCGCGTCGGAGGCGGCCGTGCTCGACGAGCTGCGCGAGCTCGCGGCCCGCAACCGCCGGGTCACCTCGATGATCGGGCTGGGCTACTACGGCACGCTCACCCCGGCGGTGATCCAGCGCAACGTGCTCGAGAACCCCGCCTGGTACACCGCCTACACGCCCTACCAGCCGGAGATCTCGCCAGGGCCGGCTCGAGGCCCTGCTCAACTTCCAGACCGTGGTCACCGACCTCACCGGGCTGCCCACGCCGGGCGCCTCGCTGCTCGACGAGTCGACCGCCGCGGCCGAGGCGATGACCCTGATGCGCCGCTCGAGCAAGGCTCCGGACGACGCCGTGCTGCTCGTCGACGCCGACGTGTTCCCGCAGACGCTCGCGGTGGTGCGCACCCGGGCCGTGCCGCTGCGCCTCCGCGTCGTCGTCACCGACCTCACCGGGGTCGACGACGGCCGAGGACCTGCGCGCTGCCGCCGGTGGCGCCGAGGTGTTCGGTGTGCTGGTGCAGTACCCCGCGACGGCACGGCGCCGTGCGCGACCTCACCGCACTCACCGAGCGCGGCCCACGACGCCGGCGCGCTCGTCACGGTGGCCGCCGACCTGCTCGCGCTGACCCTGGCCACGCCGCCGGGGGAGATGGGGCGCCGACGTCGCGGTCGGCACCACCCAGCGGTTCGGGGTGCCGATGGGCTTCGGCGGCCCGCACGCCGGCTACCTGAGCGTCCGCGCAGGGCCTCGAGCGCACGCTGCCCGGCCGCCTGGTCGGGGTGTCGGTCGACGCGGTCGGGGCACCCGGCCTACCGGCTCGCCCTGCAGACCCGCGAGCAGCACATCCGCCGCGAGAAGGCGACCACCAACATCTGCACCGCCCAGGTGCTGCTCGCCGTGATGGCCGCGCATGTACGCCGTCTACCACGGGCCCGACGGGCTGCGCGCGATCGCCCTCGGGGTGCACGCGCACGCCGAGGCGCTGCGCGACGCGCTGCGCGGGGGTGGCGTCGACGTGGCGGACGGGCCGTTCTTCGACACCCTGCGCGCCCGGGTGCCGGGCCGCGCCGACGAGGTCGTCGACACCGCGCTGGCGGCCGGGGTCAACCTGTGGCGGGTCGACGACGACACCGTGCAGCTCAGCGTCGACGAGACCACCGGCCTGGTCGACCTCGGCCGGGTCGCCAAGGCCTTCGGCGTCGTGGCCCCGGAGCAGGTGCGCGTGGCACGGCCGCAGTGGGATGGCGCCCTGCGTGCGCACCTCCGACTACCTCACCCACCCGGTGTTCTCGACCCACCACTCCGAGACCGCGATGCTGCGCTACCTGCGCCGGCTGGCCGACCGCGACTTCGCGCTCGACCGCGGCATGATCCCGCTCGGCTCGTGCACGATGAAGCTCAACGCCACCACCGAGATGGAGCCGTCACCTGGCCCGAGTTCGCCAACGTGCACCCGTTCGCCCCGCACGAGCAGACCCGCGGCTACCGCGGGCTGGTCGACGAGCTGAGCGGCTGGCTCTGCGAGATCACCGGCTACGACGCCGTCTCGCTGCAGCCCAACGCCGGGTCGCAGGGCGAGCTGGCCGGCCTGCTCGCCATCCGCGCGCTACCACCGCTCGCGCGGCGACGACCAGCGCACGGTGTGCCTGATCCCGGCCAGCGCCCACGGCACCAACGCCGCCAGCGCGGTGATGGCCGGCATGCGCGTCGTGGTCGTCAAGACCGACCCGATCACCGGCAACGTCGACCTGGACGACCTGCAGGCCAAGGTCGAGCAGCACCACGAGACCCTCGCCGCGATCATGGTCACCTACCCGTCGACGCACGGGGTCTTCGAGGACACCATCACCGACCTGTGCGCGATGGTGCACGATGCCGGTGGTCAGGTCTACGTCGACGGGGCCAACCTGAACGCCCTCGTCGGCGTCGCCCGGCCCGGCAAGTTCGGGGCCGACGTGTCGCACCTGAACCTGCACAAGACCTTCTGCATCCCGCACGGCGGCGGCGGCCCCGGCGTCGGCCCGGTCGGCGTGCGCGAGCACCTCGCGCCGTTCCTGCCCAACCACCCGCTCGACCCAGCCGCCGGGCCGGAGACGGGGGTCGGCCCGGTCTCCGGCGCGCCGTACGGCTCGGCGAGCATCCTGCCGATCTCCTGGGCCTACGTGCGGCTGATGGGCGGCGCCGGCCTGCGCCGCGCCACCGAGGTCGCCGTGCTCACCGCCAACTACGTCGCGGCCCGGCTGCGCGAGCACTACCCGGTGCTCTACTCCGGCACCGACGGGCTGGTCGCGCACGAGTGCATCCTCGACCTGCGCGGCATCACCAAGGACACCGGCGTCACCGTCGACGACGTCGCCAAGCGGCTCATCGACTACGGCTTCCACGCCCCGACGATGTCGTTCCCGGTGGCCGGCACGCTGATGGTCGAGCCGACCGAGAGCGAGGACCTGGGCGAGCTCGACCGGTTCTGCGACGCGATGATCGCCATCCGCGCCGAGATCGACGAGGTCGGCTCGGGCGGCGTGGCAGCGTCCGAGACAACCTGCTGCGCGGGGCGCCGCACACCGCGCAGGCCCTGGCCGGCGAGTGGGAGCACCCCTACGACCGCGACGACCGCGGCCTTCCCGGAGGGGGTCGACCCGACCGCGAAGTACTGGCCACCGGTGCGGCGCATCGACGGCGCCTACGGCGACCGCCACCTGGTCTGCTCGTGCCCGTCGCCGGAGGCGTTCGAAGACTGAGCTGGATGCGGGCCGGTCGCCTCAGGCGGCCGGCTCGGCGGCCACGCCCGTGCGCACCTCGACGGTGCTGCCGCTGGCGCCCTTGTGCACCACCGCCTGGTGGGTGATGCGGGCGCGCAGGTCGGCGACGTGGCTGACCACACCGACGGCCCGGCCACCCTCGCGCAGCCCGTCGAGCACGGTGAGCACCTGCTCGAGGCTGTCGTCGTCGAGGCTGCCGAAGCCCTCGTCGATGAACAGCGTGCCGAGGTCGAGTCCACCGGCCTCCTCGCGCACGGCATCCGCGAGGCCGAGGGCGAGCGCCAGCGAGGCCATGAAGGACTCGCCGCCGGACAGGGTGGCCGTGTCGCGGACCCGGCCGGTCCACTGGTCGAGCACCCGCAGCCCGAGCCCCGACCGTGCGCCGCGGGCGGCCCGCTCGTCGGAGTGCTCGAGGAGGTAGCGCCCGCCGCCCATGACCGCGAGCCGCTCGTTGGCCAGCGCGGCCACCGTCTCGAGCCGGGCCGCGAGCACGTAGGCGGTGAGCCGCATCCGCAGGGTGTTGTCGGGGCCGGTGCCGCTCGTGGTGTCGGCGAGGTCGCGCACCCGGGCGTCACGGTCGGCGGCCGCAGCGACGGCGGCACACGCGTCGTCGACGAGGGGCAGCAGCCGCTCGAGCTGGTGCAGCGCGCGGGCGGCGTCGTGCTGGGCGGCCTGCGCTGCGAGCATCGCCTCGCGGGCGGCCCGGTCGGCCGCCTCCGCGGCGGTGAGGTCGGGCGGTTCGGCCGCGAGGGCGGCGACGACCTCCGGCTCCTGCGCGACGGCCCGGGCGGCGGCGGTGTCCTCGACGTGGGCGGTGACGGCGGCCCGCAGCCGGACCAGCTCGGCGGCGGGCAGCAGCGCCGCCCGGGCCGACTCGGCGTCGTCGACCCCTGCGGCCTGGAGCGCGGACTCGAGGTCGGTGGTCGCCGAGGTCAACCGGTCGGCGGATCGGGCGAGGTCGTCGACGGCTGAGGCGAGGTCGGCGAGCGCCCGCCCGGCCCGCACGTGGTCTGACGGCTCGGTCGAGCCGCAGGGGCAGCCGTCGTGCTCGGCCACCAGGGCCTCGACCCGGCCGGCGGCATCGGCGTCGGCGGCCGTGAGCTCGTCGATGGCGGCCAGGCCCGCCTCGAGGCGCGCGGCGCAGCTGGTGACCAGCTCGCGGTGGACGTCGACGGCTCGTGCGGCGGCCTCGAGCCTGTTGGCCGCCTCCTTGTGCGCGGCGGCGTCGTCGTGTGCGGTCGTCAGGGCCGCGTGTGCCTCCGCCACCACCTGCTCGAGGGTGTCGCGGTCGGTGCCGCCGAGCCCCGTCAGCAGCGTGTCGGCGCGGGTGCGCAGCGCTTCGACCTCGGCCTGGAGCGTGCGCAGCTGCCCCTCGGCCTCGCTGACCTGCTGCTCGGCGACGGTGATGTCGTCGGGCAGAACCGGGTCGGAACTCGTTGCCGGAGAAGGATGTTCGCGAGCCCCACACACGGGGCAGGGCTCGTCGGCGGACAGCGAACGGGCCAGCTCGGCCGCCATGCCATCGAGCCGCAGCTGGCGAAGGTCGAGCAGCTCGGTGCGGCGGTCGAGCACCGTCTCGCGCAGCTGGGCGTGCCGCGGGGCCAGTGCGTCGGCCCTGGCGAGGTCGCGCTCTGCGGCGTCGAGCACCGTGACCCGGGACCGTGCGGCGTCGAGCAGCAGCTCGAGCTCGGCCACCCGGCCGGCGCCCGCGGCCCGCGCCCCGGCCTCGGCGGCCAGCATCGCTCGGTGTGCCTCGAGCTCGGCCAGCTCGCCCCGGGCCCGCTCGGCCAACGCGATGAGCTGCTCGACCCGGTCGTCGAGCTCGGCCCGCTGCCGGGCGCGCCGATCGTGGTCATCGGCCTCGCGCGCCAGGGCGGTGACGATGGCGTCGACGGCTCGCACCCCCGCGAGCGCCCGGCCGGCGTCGACGTCGGCGAGCTCGGCGAGCGGGCCGGGGAGGGTGGCCCGCACCCTGTCGACCCGGCGCGCGTGCCGGGCCAGGTCGTCGTGCGCCCGGTCGAGTGCGGTGAGGTGACCCGCCACCCCGGCCGCGCGCTCGGCTGCGGCGACCTGCGTCACCCGCGCGAGGTGGCTCTCGGCCGCGTCGTGGAGCGCTTCGAGCCGGGCAACGGCCCGCAGCCCTCGGGTGCGCTGCTCGTCGAGGGCGCGCGCCGCGGCGAGCGCCTCGGCGGCGGCCCGCTCCGCCCCGGATGCCGTGTCGAACGCCGCCATCGTCGTGCTCACTCGGGCGTCGAGCTGCTCGGCCACGGCGTGCAGGTGCGTGGCCACCGACTCAGGAGGAACCGGTGTGGTGTCGGCGGCCGAGCCGGCCTGGGCGAGGACGTCGTCGGCGCGGGCGACGACGCACGCCAGGGCCGAGCGCGCCGTGTCGAGGTCGGCCCCGGCCGAGCGCCGGGCCTGCGCCAGCCAGGCCTCGACGTCGCTGAACGCGGAGATGTCGAACAGCCGCTCGAGCACCTCGCGGCGGTCGTCGGGGGTGGCCCGCAGGAACGCTGCGAAGTCGCCCTGGGGGAGCAGCACGACCTTGGCGAACTGCGCCATGCCCATGCCCAGGGCGTCCTTGACGATATCGGCGACCTCGTCGTTGCGGGTGCTGAGCGCGACCCACCGGCTGTCGCGGCGCTCCTCGAGGGTCACCATCGCCTGCACCGACACCGTGCCGTTGCCGCGCTTCTTGGGCCGCACGAACTCGGGGGAGCGGGTGATGCGCAACCGCCGGGTTCCGGCGGTGAGCTCGAGCGTGACCCGCGGCACGGCACCGGGCCCTGCATGGTCGCTGCGCAGCCCACGCTTGGAGCGCGACCCGGGCACGTCGGCATACAGCGCGAAACAGATCGCGTCGAGCAGGCTGGTCTTGCCCGACCCGGTGGGGCCGTGGATGAGGAAGAGCCCCTCGGCCGACAGGGCGTCGACGTCGACGACGACCCGGTCGGGGAACGGCCCGAAGGCCTCGATCTCGAGCCGGTGCACCCTCATGCGGCGCCCACCGACCCCACGTCGGCACCGGACCCGGCGGCGACTCCCTCGTCGTCACCCACCTGGCGGGCGAGCCGGCCGGCCTCGACCGCCTCGGCGAGCAGGGCCCGCTCGTCGTCGCTGGCGCCGCGCCCGCCGCGGACGTGCCCGAGGAAGTCGCAGCACACCTCGACGTCGGTGGCGGTGGCGACCCGGGCCGCGTACGGCCGCAGCGGAACGGTGGCGCCCTGGGGGTCGAAGCGCAGCTCGAGGGTGAACGGGAAGCGGCGGCGCACCTGGTCCATCGCCCCGAGCGGGCGCTGTGGGTCGGTGAGGGTGACCTGGCACCAGGCGGCCTCGGCGCCGCGGTGGGCCGTGGAGGTGAGCAGCTCGTCGAGCGTGCCGCGCAGCAGGGCCAGCGGGCGCTCGACGGGTGCCTCGACGTGCTCGACCACCGGGGTGTCGCCGGAGAGGTCGACGAGCAGGCTCCCCTTGCGGTGGGCCCACTCCGAGAACGACATCGGCGACCGGGGAGCCGCTGTAGCGCACCCCCTCGGCCACCTCCTGCCGGCCGTGCAGGTGCCCCAGTGCGGTGTAGTCGACTCCCGCGAACACCTCGGGCGGCACCGCGGACACGCCCCCGACCGAGATGTCGCGCTCGGACTCGCTGCTGACCCCCCCGGTGACGAAGGCGTGGGCCATCACGACGGTGCGCCCACCGCGCAGCCCGGCATCGGCGCGGACCCGGGCCATCGCCGCCCGCAGCACCCCGGCGTGGGTGCGCTCAGCGGCGCCGAGCGCGTCGGCGGCCAGCGCGGGCTCGAGGTAGGGCAGCGGGTGCACCGCGACGTCGCCGACCAGCACCGGCCGCCCGACGTCGGCGACGGAGGTGCGCAGGTGCAGCCCGGCCCGCTCGAGCAGGCCCGACGCGAACCCGAGCCGGATGGCGGAGTCGTGGTTGCCGCTGCTGACGACCACCTGGGCCCCGGCGTCGACCAGCCGCACCAGGCTCTGCGAGAGGAGGTCGACGGTCTCGGGCGAGGGCATCGCCCGGTCGTAGACGTCGCCACTGACCAGCACGGCGTCGACCTTCTCGCGCCGCACGACGTCGACGAGGGAGTCGAGGTAGGCCGCCTGGGCGCCGAGCAGCCCCACCTGGTGGAAGGAGCGCCCCAGGTGCCAGTCGGAGGTGTGGATCAGCCGCACGACACCCACGCTACGAGGGGGGTGCGACACCGCTGGTGACCGAAACGCGGTTCCGGCTACCGGCTCGGGTCGGTCCGTGGTTGGCTGACGCCATGGGAGCAGAGGTCCAGGCGCAGAGCTACAGCCGTGAGGAGCGCCAGCGCTACCGCGAGAAGGTGCGCCAGAACCTCGACGTCTTCGAGAGGATGCTCACCACCAGCTCGTTCGAGTTCGACCGGCCGATGACCGGGCTCGAGATCGAGCTCAACCTCGTCGACACCGACATGCAGCCGCACTTCGCACAACGAGAAGGTGCTGCACGCCATCGCCGACCGAGAGCTACCAGACCGAGCTCGCGCAGTACAACATCGAGCTCAACGTGCCTCCGCGGCCGCTGCCCGGCGACTCCGCGCTCGAGCTCGAGGCAGAGCTGCGCGACAGCCTCAACGCCGCCGACCGCGCGGCCAAGGAGGTCGGCAGCAAGATCGTCGCGATCGGCATCCTGCCCACGATCATGCCCGAGCACTACGAGGGTGAGTGGATCAGCGGCAACAACCGCTACACCGCCCTGAACGACTCGATCTTCGTCGCGCGCGGTGAGGACATCTACCTCGACATCGAGGGCCCGACCGGCGAGCGGGTGGCCACCTACTGCGACTCGATCGCGCCCGAGTCCGCCTGCACGAGCGTCCAGCTGCACCTGCAGGTCGGCCCCCAGCGAGTTCGCCGCGCACTGGAACGCCGCCCAGGCGCTCTCCGCGCCCGCAGGTGGCGCTGGCGGCCAACTCCCCGTTCTTCTTCGGCAAGCGGCTGCACGCCGAGACGCGCATCGAGCTCTTCAAGCAGGCCACCGACACCCGGCCCATCGAGCTGAAGAACCAGGGCGTGCGGCCGCGCGTCTTCTTCGGCGAGCGCTGGATCACCTCGATCTTCGACCTGTTCGAGGAGAACGTCCGCTACTTCCCGACGCTGCTCGCCGGAGACCAGCGACGAGGACCCGATGGCCTCGCTCGAGGCCGGCATCGCCCCCGAGCTGTCCGAGCTGCGGCTGCACAACGGCACGGTCTACCGCTGGAACCGGCCGATCTACGACATCGTCGACGGCACCCCGCACCTGCGCGTCGAGAACCGCGTGCTCCCGGCCGGCCCGACCATCGTCGACGTGCTGGCCAATGCCGCCTTCTACTACGGCGCGATCCGGATGCTCGCCCACGAGGACCGCCCGGTCTGGACCAAGATGAGCTTCGCGGCCTGCGAGGAGAACTTCCGGCGCGCGGCCCGCGACGGCATCGACGCCCGCCTGTACTGGCCCGGCTTCGGAGAGCTGTCGGCCGACGAGCTGGTGCTGCGCCACCTGCTCCCGCTGGCCCACGAGGGCCTGCACCAGTGGGGCGTCTCGGATGCCGTGCGCGAGCGGTTCCTCGGCGTCATCGAGGGGCGCTGCAAATCGGGGGTCAACGGCGCCGAGTGGCAGAGCCGCGCCGTCCAGTCCTTCCAGGATGCCGGGTGCGACCGCCGGGAGGCGCTGCGCCGGATGCTCGAGCAGTACACCCTGCACATGGACTCCAACGAGCCGGTGCACACCTGGCCGCTGCCCTGACCCCGCGCGTACGGTGGGGCGCATGCTCGAGACATCGAAGGCGTTCAGCGGCATCGCCGTGAAGGACATCGCACAGTCCAAGCACTTCTTCGGCGGGGTGTTCGGCCTGACGGTCGACGAGGGGGACATGGGCATGCTCGTGCTGCGCCCCACCGGGGGCCGGCCGATCCTGCTCTATCCCAAGCCCGACCACGTGCCCGCCACCTACACGGTGCTCAACTTCCCGGTCGACGACGTCGCAGCCACTGTCGCGGCCCTCACCGAGCGCGGCGTCGCGTTCGAGCACTACGAGGGCAGCCCGGCGCAGACCGACGACGACGGCGTCTTCCGCGGAGGAGGCCCGCTCATCGCCTGGTTCACCGACCCGTCGGGCAACGTGATGTCCGTGATCGAGGGCCCCGGGCTCGACGGCTGAGCACGCTTCAGAAGGGCCTCAGTCCGCGGTCTGGTTCCACGACCGGATGCCGGGCACCCCGTGCTCGGCCTCGAGCACGCACACCGCGCCCGCGTCGAGCAGGAGGTGCGCGCCGAAGCGCGCGTCCTCCCGCAGGTAGGTGGCGGCGAGGATCCGCAGCAGGTGGCCGTGCGCAACCAGCGCGACGTCGCCCCGCTGCAGAGGTTCCTGCACCCTCACCAGCACCCGTGAGGCCCGGGCCGCGACCTCCTCGACGGTCTCACCGGGGGTGTCGCCGGGGGCCACCCCGTTCGCGAAGACCGTCCAGGCCGGGTCGCCCCGTAGCTCGCGGATCTCCGGGGTGGTGCGGCCCTCGCAGTCGCCGTAGTCCCACTCGACCAGGTCGTCGTCGGTGGTCGGCTCCAAGCCGGCGAGCTGCGCCGTCCGGACGGCCCGGTCCAGCGGCGAGGACAGCACGAGGGCGAAGTCGAAGGAGGCCAGCAGGGGGGCGAGCCGGCGCGCGTCGCGCTCCCCGGCATCCGTGAGCGGGACGTCGGTGCGCCCGGTGTGCCGCCCGTCGCGGCTCCACTCGGTCTGGCCGTGGCGGACGAGGACGAGGCGGCCGGTCGGCTCGGCGGCTGGAGACATGCGGCCCACTGTGGCACCCCGGTGCAAGGATGCGGGGTATGCCGTCCTACGTCGCGTTCCTGCGGGCCGTCAACGTGGGCGGCCGCTTCGTGAAGATGGCCGAGCTGCGTGTCGCGCTCGAGGATGCCGGGTTCACCGACGTCGCGACGCACATCCAGTCGGGCAACGTGTTCGTCCGCAGCGGCCGCCGTTCGTGCGCGGCCGTCGCCGCCCAGATGTCCACTGTGCTCGAGGAGTTCGCCGGGTTCTCGGTGCCCTGCGTGGTGCGCACCCCGGCGCAGCTGCGCGCCGACCTCGCCGAGGTCGACGCCGTGCCCCCGTTGCTCCCGGGCGGCAAGCGCTACCTGGCGCTGGCCGACGGCCAGATCCCGGCGGCGGCGGCGATGGAGCTCGACGCCTGGGACGCCCCCGGCGAGCGCTGCCTCGTGCTCGGCGCACAGATCCTCGCCGAGATGAGCGGCGGCTTCCAGAAGACCAAGCTCACCAACGCCCGCATCGAACGCATCACCGGCCGAACGACCACCTGGCGCGACCTCGAGGTGGTCCGCGCCATCGACCAGAAGTGGGGAGCCTGATGGCCCAGCAGTACCAGCAGGAGACCGGCGGCACCGGCCCCGGGCACCGCAGCGTCCAGATGAGCCGCACCGGCACGGGCACCTACCTCGTGACCAACGCGCGCGGCGGCACGATGAGCATCGGGTCGGGGGAGTCGCCGGACTTCACCCCGGTCGAGCTCCTCCTCACGGCCATCGCGGGGTGCAGCGCGGTCGACGTCGACTTCATCACGAGCCGGCTGGCCGAGCCCACCGAGTTCACCGTCACCGCGGGCGGCGAGAAGCTGCGCGACGAGCACGGCAACCACATGGGCGAGATCGAGGTGACCTTCCGGGTGCGCTTCCCCGAGGGTGACGCCGGCGACTCGGCCCGTGAGCGGCTGCCCCGCGCGATCGCCCAGAGCCACGACCGGCTGTGTACGGTGAGCCGCAGCGTGCAGCTCGGCACGCCCATCCACATGCGCGAGGACTGAGCGGGCCGGGGTGGAGCCTGACCCGGCCCTGGCAGCCGTCAAGTCCTACAACTACCTGCGCATCGCCCTCGCCGCCCTGGTGCTACTGCTGTACGCCTCCGTCGTGCTGGAGTGGTGGGCCGCCGGCCGATGCCTGCAGCCGTCGATCAGCGCCTACTACTACACGCCGGTGCACGCCGTGTTCATCGGCGTGCTCGTCACGATGGGCGTCTGCCTCGTGGCGCTGAAGGGCAACACCGACGGCGAGGACGTGCTGATGAACCTCGCCGGGATGCTGGCCCCCGGCGTCGCGTTCATCCCCACGCTCGCAGTGCCCGGGTGCGGGTCCACCGACCTGCTGGCTCCCGACATCCCTGCCTTCGTCGGCAACAACATGCCCGCTCTGTTCTTCACCGCGGCGGTGGTCGGGGTCGTGGCCGTCGTGATCACCCTGCGTCAGGGCGGGTTCGACGGCCTGAGCGCGGCCGAGCGGCTCGGGGCCGCCCTGACCGTGGTCGTGCTCGGCGGTGGGGTCGTGTGGTTCGTCGTCGCCCGTGACAGCTTCATCGCGCACGGCCACGATGCTGCCGCCATCCCGATGTTCCTGGCGATCATCGGCGTCGTCTGGCTCAACGCGCGCGACGTCCAGGCGGCGGTGCGCCACGGGTCGGCCCCGTCGACCCATGCTCGCTACGTCTCGATGTACCGGATGATCGCCGTGGCCATGCTCGGGGCGCTCGTGGCGACGGTGGCCATCAACCTCGCCACCTCGTCGACCACCCTGGTGTTCTGGGTCGAGGTCGTGCTGATCACGCTCTTCGCGGTCTTCTGGGTGGTGCAGACCACCGAGCTCTGGAACCGCGGGCTCCGGAGCGCCTGACCTCTATCGTTGGCGCATGGCTCGCTACCTCGACGTGCACCCGGTCGACCCGCAGCCCCGGGCGATCGCCCAGGCGGTGGCGGTGCTGCGCGACGGCGGCCTGATCGCCTACCCGACCGACTCGGGCTTCGCCCTCGGCGCGATGGTCGGCAACCAGTCGGGCAAGGACCGCATCCGCGAGATCCGCCGGCTCGACGACCGCCACCACTACACGCTGATCTGCCGCGACTTCGCCCAGCTCGGCCAGCTGGTGCACGTCGACAACTCGGTGTTCCGGGCGGTCAAGGCGTCCACGCCCGGCCCGTTCACCTTCATCCTGCCGGCCACCCACGGAGGTGCCCCGCCGGCTGCAGCACCCGAAGAAGCGCACGGTCGGGGTGCGCATCCCCGACCACCCGGTGGTGCGGGCGCTGCTCGCCGAGCTCGGCGAGCCGCTGCTCTCCTCGACCCTGATGCTGCCCGGTGAGGACGAGCCGATGACCGACGGCTGGACCGTCAAGGAGGAGCTCGACCACGTCGTCGACGTCGTCATCGACTCGGGGGAGTGCGGCACCGAGCCCACCACGGTCGTCGACTTCTCGAGCGGCGCCGCCGGAGGTCGTGCGCGTGGGGTCCGGGGACCCGTCGCGCTTCGAGTGAGCCCGGTCAGGCCGGGTCGGCGCCGCCGGCCGCCGCCCGCAGCTCGGTGAGCACCCGGGCGTCGATGCCGCCGGGCGAACGCCGGGTCTCGAGGTTGACCTCCGACATCCACGCCTCGAGGGCGGTGTCCACGTCACCCCCGTGGATGCCGCGCCCCACCGCCGTGAGCAGCGTCGCCACCTCGTCGCGCAGGGCGCCCTGAGCGGCTCGACGTCCTCGGGGCCGCCGAAGAGCAACGTGGACAGGTCGTGCAGGCGGGCCAGCTCGCGCGGTGCGTCGGGGTGGTCGTCCACCCGCAGGTCGGCGAGCACGCCGCAGCCGTCGTAGCCGGCGCCCGGGGCGTGCGCGAGGATCGCCGCGCTCTGCCGGCCGCGGGAGTCACCGCCGGCGGCATCCCCGGCGAGGATGGTGGCGACCAGCCGGGCGTCGAACGGCTGACCCGGCGGTGCCGAGCCAGGCCGCCTCCATCGCCTCGACCACCTCCGGGCCGGTGAGGATGTTGCCCTGGATCGCGTAGGCCGAGTGCGCGTCGCCCGCTGCGACGCCGCCGGCCCAGCTCAGGCAGCCCTCGCCCGTGAAGGTGGCCGCACCGGTGGGGCCGACCGCACCGACCTGGCGCTGGGCCCGGCCGTCGTCGCCGGCCACGGCATCCGCCAGGGCGGCGCCGACCTCGGCGCCCGCCGCGAGCGCGTCGAGCACCTCGTCGAGGTAGGCGACCCGAGCGAGCGACTGGGTCGCGACCGCGCCCACTCCTGGGCGCACGGCCGGCACCACCGACCCGACGGCGAGGAACTTGCTGGCGACGGCGACGCCCCAGGCGTCCCCGGCCCGGGCGGCGATCGAGAAGGTCATGCCTGACAGCGTACGGCCGGCTCAGACGACGTCGAAGAGCTCGGTGTGGATGCGCCGACCCGGCACCCCCCGGTCGCTCACGATGCGGGTGGCCGCAGCGACCATCGGCCCGGGCCCGCAGATGAAGTAGTCGACGACCTCACGGCGTGCGCCGCACGGGCAGGGCGCGCCCGAGCACGTCCTGGGTGAAGCGGCCCGACCTCGCCGTCCCAGTCGTCGGGCGGCTCCTCGAGGATCTCGACGAGGTGGAGCTCCAGGCGTCTGGTCGAGGTGCTCGGAGTCGGCCCGGTGCAGCAGGTCGTCGGCGGTGCGGCCGGCGACGACGAGCAGCACCGGTCGCGGGTCGGCGACGTCGGCCAGGGTGCGCATCATGCTGAGCATCGGGGTGATGCCGACGCCCTCCGGCGATCATCACGAACCGTTCGGAGGTGAGGCCGTCGAGGGTGAAGGATCCGTGCGGACCGTCGAGGAACACGTTGCGCCCGGGGCGCAGCCCGGCGACGAGGTCGCTGAAGTCGCCGATCCCCTTGATGGTGAACTCCTTGCGCGCACGGCTGCGGTCGCCGCGGAGGCGATCGTGAACGGGTGCTCCTCGAAGACGAACGGCGAGGTGCCGATCTTGAGCCAGGCGAACTGGCCGGGGCGGAATTCCACCCCGCCGTGACCGTCTGCGTGCAGCACCAGGGTGACGGCCGTCGTGGACTCGCGCCGCACCTCGTCGACGACGTAGCGGTGGCGGCGCGAGCGCAGGGGCGCCAGATCCAGCGGTGTGCGACGGCCAGCAGCATGGTCACCCCGATGCCGACGAACCACCAGCGCGCCTCGGGGTAGCGGGTGAGGTCGCCCAGCCACAGCACGTGGAGGGCGGTGGCGAGCAGTGCGACGTTGGCCAGCACCACGTGGCCCAGCCGCCATCCCTCGTAGCGGGGCCGACGACGCCGCCGGCTCAGCCCCAGCGCCACGAGGCCGAGCAGGCTCAGCGTCGCGATGGTCGCGGCCCACACCCGCGGGGGCGCCGTGCGCAGGTCGAGCACCGCGATGCCGATCTCGGGACGCAGCAGCACGGCCGCCACGTGCACGACCACCAGTGCCACTGTCGCCAAGGCCAGCGCCCGGTGGCCGCGCAGCAAGCGCTCGACGCCGAGGTAGCCGGTGAGCGGGCGGAACCGGCTGGGAAGCACGAAGGTGAGCACCAGCAGCGATGCCGCGGCCATGGCCGTGCTCAGCGAGACCCAGCGCAGGACGCCCTGGTGCGCGTACTCGGGTGCCGACCACAGCGCCCACAGCGGGACGAGCACGGCGGCCGCGACGAGCAGCGACCAGAGGACAGGAGCGGCCCGGCGTCGTGCTGCGCCGCCCCCACGGCCAACACGTAGATGCCGTCCGCCCAAGGTCTTCGTATCCACAACGGCACCTATTCCTGGGGGGAGGAGGACGGCACCGATAGTAGGGAGCGGCCTGCGGCCGAACGTTAATAGTTCGTCAACGCGCCCCTAAGCGGCGTCGGGTGCGGTTGATCGCGCAGGGTCAGACGGAGCGGACGCGGTTGTTGCGCGCGCTGTGCTCGAGCTCGGCCTGGCCGAGCAGCTCGAGCACCGGTGTCACGTAGTTGGCGAAGCGTCCGCGGTAGCCCTTGCGCAGCCCGTAGTAGCCCCCCACCGGGTTGTCCGCGCTGCGCGCCCATGCCTCGACGGTGCCGTCCTTGACCGGCTTGCCCTCGTCGGCGTTGCCGAGGGGCACCCAGTCGCCGGCGGCCCGCAGCATGGCGGCGAGGTCGTCGACGGCCGACAGGTGGTACGAGAGTCTCGTGGTGCCCACGCGCACGACCAGGGCCGGCGGGTCGGCCGCCTCGTCGCGCCACGCCGTGTAGCTGGAGGTCTGCGAGGGGGTCTGCAGCACCCAGGGGTCGTCGGGGGTTCCGTTGCCGTAGGTGACGTCGTCGGCCATGAGGGGCTCCTTCGCGGTGATGTCGCTGCGGTGGTGTCGCTGCGGACGCTAACAGCCCTAAGGTGACGTCTACTGTCACCTTTGGGTCAGGAGGTCCGGTGCGCGCCTCGCGGCTGCTCCTCGAGCTGCTCCTGCTCCAGAACCGCGGCCGGATGACGGCTGCCGAGCTGGCCGGCGAGCTCGGCGTCAGCCGGCGCACCGTCCTGCGCGACATCGACGCCCTGGGGGAGGCGGGTCTGCCGGTCATCATCCACCGCGGCTCGCGTGGCGGCTTCGAGCTGGGCTTCAACCACCGCACCCGGCTCACCGGTCTGGCGAGCGACGAGGCCGAGGCGCTCGGGGTGCTCCTGGCCGCTCCGGTGCCCGAGCTGGCCGAGCTGGGGTTGGCGGGTGCCGCGGCCCGCGCCCGCTCGAAGCTCGTGGAGTCGCTGCCCGACCCGGTGCGGGCGACCGTGCAGCGGTCGCAGGACCGGGTGCGCTTCATCGGTGGTGGCGCGGCGACCGATCCCGACCGCCGGGTGCGCGCGCTGGCCGACGCGATCCGCGCCCGCCGGGTCGTGCGCCTCGACGCCCGCTCGCGCGCCCCCGTGGTGGTGCACCCGGTGAGGCTGCTGCGGTCGACTGACGAGTGGGCCGTGGTCGATGAACGTGGGCCCGATAACGTTGTGCCACAGGGGCGCTGGGGCACCGTCAACGTCTCGGCGCTGGGCTTCTGACGGGCGCAGCCGCTAGCCGCCCCGGCGGAAGAGGCCCACCCAGGCGTCGGGCCCGCCCAGGCGCAGTGGGTGTGGTCCTCGGCTCAGGGACACCAGCGCGACGTCCCCGGCGGCGAAGGACTCCATCTCGGCCCGGGTGACCAGCCAGGGTGGTCCGTCGTCCTCGGGCGCGTCGTCCTCGTGCACGAACTGCACCGCGAGCAGCTCACCGCCCGGCGCCAACAGCGAGCGGATGCCGTCGACCGCACCGTCGCGTAGCGGACGGGGGAGGGCCTGCACGGTGAAGACGTCGACGACCAGGTCGAACGCGCCGACCAGGTCGTGGGGCAGGTCGAGCAGGTCGGCGACCCGGTAGTCGACGGTGCTGCCGGGGTGCCGCGCCCGGGCGAGCTCGATGGCGGAGGGCGCGAGGTCGAAGGCGACGGTGCGGTAGCCGCGGTGGGCGAGCAGCTCGGCATCCGCCCCGAGCCCGGCACCGACGACAACGGCGCGCCGCCCGACCGCGGCACCGGCGGCGTCGACGAGGGCGAGCACCGGCGGGTAGGGGGCGGTGCGGTCCCAGGGCAAGTCGACCTCGTCGCGCGCGGCCTTCGACCACAGCTCCTCGAACCACCGGGTGGGTTCGCCGTCGGCCGCGGCCTCGCCGGCCAGCCGGGTGCCCTCGGCGTCCCAGTTGCGTTCGTCCCCCATCGCCCCACCGTAGCCGCGGGCCCACCCGTCAGCGGCGCTCCAGCCGCAGCATCACCTCGGTGTGCGGGGTCTGCGGGAACATGTCAAAGACCCGGCCGGTGACGGGGGTGAGCGACGGCATCGCCGCGAGGTCGCGCGCCAGCGAGTCGACGTTGCAGCTGGAGTAGATCACCTCGGCCGCCAACGACGCGTCGAGCCAGCGGGCGAGGTCCGGGCCGATGCCGCGCCGCGGAGGGTTCACCACCACGAGGTCGGGGGCGGGGGAGAGGCCGGCGGTCGTGGCGTCACCGACTCGGAACCGCACGGCATCCGGACCCTGCCCGGCCGCCGCCCGCGCCGCGTCGACCGCGTCGGTCGAGGTCTCGACCCCCAGCACCGTGCGACCCGGTGCGGTGGCGTGCATCGCGAAGCCGCCGACGCCGCAGTAGAGGTCCCACACCACGGTGGGGGCCGCGTCGTCGACCCAGTCGCGGGCCTGGCGGTAGAGGGCGGCGGCCACCGAGGTGTTCGTCTGGAAGAACGACCGCGGCCCGAGCAGCAGCGTGGCGTCGCCCACCCGCATCGGCAGCAGGGTCTGCTCGGTCAGCGGCACCTCGGTGTCGCCCTCGAGCACCGCCTTGTGCTCGGGGTGCAGGTTCGCGGTGACCACGCGCACCGACGGCATCTCGGCGAGCAGCCGGGGGAGCGCGGCCCGCAGCTCGGGGAGGTGGCGGTCGGAGCGGAGCACGAAGCGCACGAGGTGCTCGCCGTCGGGGGAGTGCGTGACGATGAGGTACTTCAGCTCGCCGCGTCGGGCCGGCACGTCGTAGGGCTCGAGGCGCAGGTCCGACACGAAGCGGTGCAGCGGGTCGAAGGTCGCGGCCAGGCCGGGCTCATAGAGACCGCAGCGGCGCAGGTCGACGCCGTGGCCCCGCTCGTCGAGGATGCCGAGGGTCGGGTTCCCGGCGTGCCCGCCGACGACCAGCTTGGCCTTGTTGCGGTAGTGGGATGCCGGGCTGCGAGCGGGGTCGAGCCATGACAGGTGGGGCGCGACGCCGGCCAGCACCGTGGTGGCCCGGTGCTGCTTGGCGGCGAGCTGCTCGGCGTAGGGGATGCCCATCAGGGTGCACGAGCGGCACCGGCCGGCGTCGAAGTAGTCGCACTGCATGGTGCGGCCAGCGTAGGTGCTACATCTTGGCGAGCTCGTGCACGACGACGCTGGTGATCATCGGGTTGGTCCGGGCCAGGGCCAGCGCGGCCTCGCGGTCGTCGGCCTCGATGACGGAGTAGCCGGTGAAGGAGTCCACGCCCACCTCGAGGTCGGTGGTGCTGGTGGGGGTGACCTCCGCCCCGCCGCTCATCGGGTGGCCGCTGTCGACCATGTGCTCGCCGACCGACTCGAACCACTGCATCCAGTCCCGGCCGATCTCGGGGGTCGGGGTGACGTAGCCCTTGTAGAGGAACAGGAACGTGCTCATGCTGTGCTGCCTTTCCCGCCGGGTGTGCCGGCCTGGTCGGCGGCGCGCGCTGGTGCGGCCGCATGGTTGTCGAGCGTCTCGGCGTCGGTGCCCCACCACGGGGTGAACTGGTCGGTCCAGTCCTGCAGCTGCCGCAGGGCGAGCCGTTCCAGCGCCAGGAGGTTTCCCCGTCCGAGCCGGGTGCGGCGCACGAGGTGCGCCGCCTCGAGGAGCTTGATGTGCCGGTGGATCGCCGGAAGGCTCAGACCGACCCGGTGCGCCACCTCGGTGATGGTGGCCGGCCGCTGCGCCAGCAGCAGCACGACCTCGCGCCGGTGGGGGTTCGCCAGCGCCGTGAAGACCGCGTCCAGCTCGTGTGCGGCAGGGGTTCGTGAGTTCACAACAGTGTTAAGTATGCACCCCGCCCATGGCGGTGGCAACGGCGCGTCGGTGCCCTCGTTCGCCGGCAGGACGGTGTCGGCGGCCTGTTCTAGCGTTGAACGCAGCAACGCTCACCGAGCCACCAGGAGGAGACCGACATGACAACCCTCGAGCACCGCCCCAACACCGCGCTGCTGGTCATCGACGTGCAGAACGGCGTCGTGGTCGGTGGCCACGACCGCGACCGCGTGGTCGGCAACATCGCCGGCCTGGTCGACCGGGCCCGCGCCGAGGACGTCCCCGTCGTGTGGGTCCAGCACTCCGACGCCGGCCTGGAGCAGGGCAGCGACGACTGGCAGATCGTCGACGAGCTCTCGCCGGGTGAGGGAGAGCGCGTCGTGCAGAAGAACTACGGCGACTCCTTCGAGGCGACCGACCTCGACGACGTGCTGGCGGCCGGGGGAGTCGGGCGGGTCGTGGTCAGCGGCGCGCAGAGCGATGCCTGCATCCGCGCCACGCTGCACGGCGCGCTGGTGCGCGGCTACGACGTCACGCTGGTCGGCGACGCGCACACCACCGAGGACCTCACCGACTACGGCGCGCCCCCACCCGAGCAGGTGATCAGCCACACCAACCTCTACTGGTCATGGGCCACCGCCCCGGGCCGCCGCGGTGACGTGGTGCCCACCGCCGACGTCACCTTCGGCCCGATCGCCGAGTGAGCGCGGTTCCGGTCGTCAGATCGGGGCTTGGCAGCGGAATCCGAAGGCAGGTAGGGTGATCCCGAGTGATATCCGAACCGCAGACCGTGACCCCACCTACCGGTGGGGGAGGAGGCACCGAATGACCGACCAGCTGCAGACCGCACCCCCCGCGCCGGCGCACGACCCCGGCACCTACCGCCGTCTGCCCGAGCGCACCCGGCCGGTCGCCCCCGAGGTCGTCGAGCGGCTGCTGGCCGCCGAGTGGGCGCGGTTCACCTCGTGGTCGGGGGAGTCGGGCGCCCACAACGAGCGGGCGAGCAAGACGCTGCCGCTCGGGGTCACCAGCTCCTTCCAGCACTGGGAGCCCTACCCGATCTCGATCGCCTCGGCCCGCGGTGCCTGGCTCACCGATGTCGACGGCAACCGGCTGCTCGACCTGTCGATGGGCTTCGGCGCCATGCTCGTCGGCCACCTCAACCCGCACGTGGTCGAGAAGGTCACCGAGGCGCTCACCGACACCGGCACCCTGTTCGTCACGCCGTCGCCCCAGGCCACCGAGATGAGCGAGCGGTTCTGCGACCGGTTCCAGCTCGACATGATCCGGTTCACCAACTCGGGCACCGAGTCGCTGATGTACGCCATCCGCTGCGCGCGGGCCTACACCGAGCGCAAGGCGATCATCAAGATCGAGGGCGGTTACCACGGCGGTTACGACGCGCTGCAGGTGTCGGTCAAGCCGGGGCTCGACGAGATCGGCCCGGCCGACGCGCCCACCCCGCAGGTGCCCTTCGACGTCGAGGCCGGCACGGTGCACGTGATCGCCTACAACGACCTGGGCCAGCTCGACCGGGTGCTCGCCGAGCACGGCAGCGAGATCGCCGCCCTGGTCGTCGAGCCGGTCATCGAGAACCTCTCGATCGTGGTGCCCGACGAGGGCTACCTCGCCGCGGTGCGGGCCGCCTGCGACGCCCACGGCGTCGTGCTCATCTTCGACGAGGTCAAGACCGGCCTCACCGCCGGCTACGCCGGTGCGGCCCAGCGCCTCGGCGTCACCCCCGACCTCATCACCCTCGCCAAGTCGATCGGCGGCGGCCTCCCGCTGGCGGCGTTCGGTGGCAAGCGCGAGGTCATGGAGGTCGTCGTCGACGGGCGGATGGCCCACTTCGGCACCTACAACGGCAACCCGCTGGTCATGGCGGCGGCCCGTGCGGTCGACGAGATCTGCACCCGCGAGGCGCTCGCCGAGGCCGAGGCGGTCAACGTGCGCGCCCTGCAGGCCATCGACGCCATCATCGACGAGTACGAGCTGCCGGCCCACACCGTCGGTCTCGGGGTCAAGGGGTGCGTCACCTGGTCCACCACGCCCGGTGCGCAACTACCGCGACTACAAGGCCACCGACTTCGCTCTCGCCGAGCTGTCCTGGCTCTGGGGCGTCAACCGCCACATCCTCACGCCGCCCGGGCTCGACGAGCAGTGGCTGGTATCGCTGGTGACCACCGACGACGACATGGCCACCCTGGTCGACGACTTCCGCCAGCTGGCCCAGGCGCTGCGCGCCTGACGGCGAGGATGGCGGCCCACTCGAGGGGAGTGGGTCAGGCGCAGGGCGTTCGCCGTAACTGACATAATGTCGATTATCGGCGTTATTCTGACCGTGCGGGGCAACCCCTCTCGGCCCCCTGCTGCGCTCAGGTCGCAGCTGACCCCGGGCGCGGCACCCGCACCGGTACCAGCTCACGCTCCAGCGCAGCCATCGACGCGGGCGAGCCCTGTGCTGGCAGCGACACCACCGGCATCACGAACCGGTGCTGCCGCACGCACCGAACGTGCACGTGCTCGACCGGACCGTCGGTGCTCGGCCAGACGTCACGGTCGACGATCTCGGCGATCGAGTCGCACTGCGGGCACCGGGTCCACTGGATCCACTGCATGTCGCCACCTCCCCGGGCGTAGCCCCTCGAATGTGTGTCAGGAGGGCCGTGGTGGTGGGCGTGATACGTCGCCGGCCGTCCGATGAGTCACAATGTTCGCTCGTTGTCAGACAGCCGCAGTGAGGAGCACCGGGTGAGCAAGTCGTCCAGGCCGCAGGGTGGTGCCCGGGCCGGCCGGGCCAAGGTCGACGAGGTGCGCCAGGCGCAACGGGCCAAGGAGCGCCGCTCCCGCCTGCTGCTCATCGCCGCGGTGGCGACCGTGGTGCTGGTCATCGCCGGCGTCGTCGGGTTCACCGTCTACAACGACGTGTCGAACCGGCCCACGCTCGACGGCGTCAAGACCTACAAGGTCACCCGCGACCACACCACCGACCCGGTCACCTACGCCCAGACGCCGCCCGTCGGGGGCAACCACAACCCGACCTGGCTGAACTGCGGTGTCTACACCTCGCCGGTCAAGAACGAGCTGGCCGTGCACGCCCTCGAGCACGGCGCCGTCTGGGTGACCTACGACCCCAAGCTCCCCGCGGACCAGGTCGCCAAGCTCACCGCCGAGCTGCCCGACACCTACATCGTGCTGTCGCCCTACCCGGGCCTGCCCGGGCCGGTGGTCGCCAGCGCCTGGGGCACCCAGCTGGTGCTCACCGGGGTCGACGACCCGCGGCTGCCCGAGTTCGTCAAGGCCTACCGGCAGGGCCCGCAGACCCCCGAGCCGGGTGCGGCGTGCACCGGTGGCAGCGCGGGCGACCTGCCGCCGGCGAGCGGATGACCGCGACTCCGGTGGACGACGCCGACGAGCGCGCCGGCCACCGGCCCGACGACGGCTACGTCGACGGCGACCAGGAGCCGGAGCGGCAGCGCCGGGGTCGTGGCCGACTGCTGCTGATCGGTCTGGCCGCGCTGCTCGTGGGGGTGCTCGGCACGCTGTGGGTCGGGCACGCGCGCAACGCGCCACCCACCGACTTCGGTGCCGACGCCGGCTTCGCGCGCGACATGCAGACCCACCACGCCCAGGCCGTCGAGATGGCGTTCCTGGTGCGCGACCGCAGCAAGGACGACGAGGTGCGCACCGTCGCCTACGACATCATCACCAGCCAGCAGCAGCAGGCCGGGCAGATGTACGGGTGGCTCGTGCAGTGGGGCCTGCCCCAGACCGGCTCCCGGCCGCCGATGGCCTGGGTCGGCGGCGAGCACGCGGCGGCGCACACCGGGCCGGACGGCTCGATGCCGGGCATGGCCACGCCTGCCCAGCTCGCCGAGCTCAAGGCCGCCACCGGTGTCGAGGCCGAACGGATCTTCCTGCGCCTGATGATCGCCCACCACACCGGAGGGGTGGCGATGGCGCAGGCGGCGGTGGCTCAGGCGCGCACCCCCGAGGTGCGCACGCTGGCCGGTGCGATCGCGGCCGCCCAGACCTCCGAGATCGCCCTTCTGCAGCAGATGCTGGACGCCCGGTCCTGAGGCTCAACTGCTGTCCGCACGACGCCGGGTGACCTTGCGCGCCTCGACCTCGTAGCGGCTGGCCACGGCACCTCCGGCCCGGAAGAACCGGCGGCGCAGGGCACCCTCGACCTCGACGTGGTCGTCGACCGCGCACCGGGACGCCGACCGTCGCGCCGCCGCGGTCCAGCACGCCACGTCGATGGTGTCGACGCCGGGGCGGGCCGTGTCACGGCGCAGTGCCCGAGGGACCACCACCCGCAGGGTCAGCACGGTGTCGCCGCTCGGCAGCTCGCGCGGCTCCCCCGTCGCGGTGACCCGGCCGACCAGGTGCACCGAGTTGACATAATCCATTGCCACCCCTCCCTCTGTGGGGCGAACTGCCCCACCGGGGCCACCTTGCCCCGCACCGCCCGCGGGCACCACGGTGTCGCCCCGCCTGTGGACGACGACCCCGTGACCCTGCCACCTGTGGACGACATATGGCCCGAACGGGTGGTATTTGGGCGTCCGGGTATCGCCCGGGCGGCGGGCGGCCTATCGTGGTGCGTGGTTCGTGCGGCAGGGGCGCGTGCCGGGCGCCCGTGGGCGTCGTCGAACATGACAGGAAGACAGAAGTCGTGCGCTGGGCGCCTTGGATGCGGGTGACGGCCCCGTCGGTCGTGCTCGCCGCGGTCGTGGCCGCAACGGGGGGCACTGCCGCTGCCGCTGCAGCACCGCTGCCCGTGCCGTCCCCGTCGACCACCGTCTCGCGCAGCTCGACCCCCACCCCCACCCCGACGACGTCGACCACCCCCTCCCCCACGGCCACGACCCCCGGGCCCAGCCCGAGCACCAGCGCCACGCCGGGTCCGCCGCCCACCAAGGCCTCGCCGGCCGAGGGCGAGCCCGACCAGCAGGTCGCGCTGTCCGGACCCCTCCTCTCCGCCCAGATCGCCGAGGCCGACCGCATCGCGGCAGCGCTGCTCGCGAGCAACTCCCAGGTCGCCGACGCGACCCGCGAGATGAACGCGCTGTCCGACAAGTCCAACGCCCTGCTCGAGTCGCTGGTCGCCGCCCGCGAGACCGAGCGGGCCGCCACCGACGAGGCCGCCTCGTCGCACACCGACCTGGCTGTGCTCGAGGCCCGTCTGGCCACCGCGCACCGGCTCCTTCGTGACTGGGTGTTCTCCGTCTACGCCGGCGGTGGTGGCGACGCCGACCTCGCCGGCATGCTCGATGCGATGGGTTCCGAACCCGACCAGGTCGGCGACCCGCTGGGCGACCTGTCCTACATCACGGAAGAGCGCACCCTGGCCATGCGCGACATCAAGGTGCTCACCGCCGAGCAGGTGCGGCTGAGTGCCGCGGCCGACGCCGCCCAGGCCTCGGCCGCCGCGGCCACCCGGGTCGTGCAGCGCGAGAAGGGCGCACTGGACAAGGTCGTGCTCGCCCAACGCTCCAAGATGGCCAAGCTGCGCAGCCTGCAGGTGGCCGAGGTCGAGAAGGCCGGCCCGGTGGCCAGCCTGCTCGTCGGCGCCCGCACGCCGGCGGCCAAGGCCGCGGCCCAGCGGCTGCGTGACGCGCTGTCCTCCGCCTCGGTCGACACCACCGCGATCGGCAAGCCGTGCACCAACGACTCGACGATCTACCCGAACGGCATGATCCCGCCGAGCGGCCTGTGCCCCATCTGGCAGGCTCCGGGCGAGAGCCTCTCCCCCGCCGCTGCCGCCAGCTTCAACGCGATGAGCCAGGCGTATGCCGCCCAGACCGGCGTTGCCCTGTGCATCACCGACTCCTACCGCTCGCTGCCCGACCAGATCTCGATCAAGGGCAAGCGCGGCCGCTTCGCCGCCACCCCCGGCACCAGCCGGCACGGGCTGGGCCACGCGGTCGACCTGTGCGGCGGGGTGCAGAGCTTCGGGTCACCGGCCCACCAGTGGATGCGGCAGAACGCGCCGCTCTACGGCTGGTTCCACCCGTCCTGGGCCGCCGCCGGCGGGTCGCTGCCCGAGCCGTGGCACTGGGAGTTCGCGGGCTGACCCCCGGCTGCGGACACGGGCTGCAACCGAGTACCGCAACCTACGGTGCTCACCCCACCGGGTGTGGAACGCTTCGCGCATGACGACGCAGTCCGAGCGGGTCGACGCCTACGCCGAGACCGGCCGCTACCACCGCCCCTGGTACTGGTACGACTGGGCGAACTCGGCCTTCGTCACCACGGTGGGCACGGTGCTCTTCGGGCCCTACCTCACCACGGTCGCCAAGGAGGCCGCCTGCCCGGGCATCGACTCCGACGCCACGTGCGGCACCGACCTGTACGTCGTGCCGGCCGCGCAGGACCTGCCACGCTGGATCTCCACGGTCGCGTTCGTGGCTGTCGTCGCGCTGCTCGTCCTCCTCGTGCTCGGGGTCGTCGCCTACGCGCGTGACACCCGGGTGCTGGTGCGGCCGACCACCCTCATCGTGCCGCTCGCCCTGGCCGCGGTCGTCCTGGTGCTCACCGCTCCCCTGGACCCCGGCTCGATCGCCCCGTACACCATCACCGCGGCCACGATCATGTCGGCGCTGCTGCTCATCATGGTGGGCGCGATCGCCGACCGGTCCCAGCGCCCGGCCCGGCTCCTGGGCCTGTTCGCCTGGGTGGGCTCGGCCGCCGCCGCCGGGCTGTTCTTCCTCGTGGGCAGCAACTGGCGGTTCGGCGCCGCGATGATGGTCATCGCCTCGATCAGCCTGGGCGCGAGCCTGGTCGTCTACGACGCCATCCTGTGCCGCATCGCGAGCCCCGACGACCGCGACAAGGTCTCCAGCCGCGGCTGGGCGCTGGGCTACCTCGGCGGCGGCCTGCTGCTGGCCATCAACCTGGTGATCGTCACCAAGCCCGACCTCGTCGGCGTCGACACCGAGACGGCCGTGCGGATCAGCCTGCTCTCGGCGGCCCTGTGGTGGGCCGTCTTCACGATCATCCCGGTCGTCGGCCTGTGGAGCCTGCGCGGGAACGCCCCCAGCGAGATCGACGCCCCCCGCGCCGGCGCCGTGCGGGGCAGCCTGACCCAGCTCGGCCACACCTTCCGCGACCTGAAGAACTACCCGAACACCATGCTGTTCCTGCTCGCCTACCTGTTCTTCAACGACGGCATCCAGACCGTCATCACGTCGAGCAGCCTCTACGGCGCCGAGCAGCTGAAGTTCGACGAGAGCCAGCTCATCGCGCTGATCCTGCTCGTGCAGTTCGTGGCGTTCGGCGGCGCGCTGCTCTTCGGCTGGGTCGCCGGGCGCTGGGGGGCGTGGCGCACCATCCTGCGCTCGCTCATCGCGTGGTCGCTGATCGTGGTGGCCGCGTTCTTCCTGCCCGAGGAGGCGTTCGCGCCGTTCGTCGTGCTCGGCGTGCTCATCGGCATCGTGCTCGGTGGCAGCCAGGCGCTCAGCCGCTCGCTCTTCAGCCAGCTCGTGCCGCACAGCCGCGAGGCGGAGTTCTTCGGCTTCTACCAGGCCATGGAGCGCGGCACGTCGTGGTTCGGCGCGTTCCTGTTCGGCCTGGTGCACCAGCTGACCGACTCCTACCGCCCGGCGATCGTGGCGCTGATCATCTTCTTCGTGCTCGGCTACGCCATCCTGCGCAAGGTCGACGTGCGCCAGGGCATCCTCGACGCCGGCAACGAGGTCCCGCGCGTCGTCTGAGCCGGGCGGCGTCCGAACTGTAAGACGGTCTGGCCCGTATGCATCCTGTGAGGGCTCTCACACCGAACCCTTCACACGACGGCGAGGCGACGGAACAACGCCACCGGTCCGGTCGTTGGACGCGCTAGACCCGGTCGGGGCGACCTGCCGATCCGGGACACCACAGACTCCGGGAGAATCCCATGGCAGAACGCAGCCTGCGCGGCAGCCGACTCGGCGCGCTGAGCATGGAGACCGACGCAAACGTCGTCCCCAGCGAGCGCAACATCACGACCTACCTGTGCCCGAACGGGCACACCATCAAGCTTCCGTTCTCCGTCGAGGCCGACGTCCCCCACACGTGGGAGTGCCGTTGCGGCGCCGAGGCAAAGCTCCAGGGTGGGGGCCCGGAGCCGGAGGCCAAGCCCGTCAAGCACGTGCGCACCCACTGGGACATGCTGCTCGAGCGTCGCTCCATCCCCGAGCTCGAGGAGCTCCTTGAGGAGCGGCTCACCCTCCTGCGCGAGTCGCGCGGCGAGCGCCCCCGCAAGCGCAAGTCCGCCTGACCGACCGCTGCACGGATGCCGGGCACCCACCAGGGTGCCCGGCATCCGTCATGTTCGGGCCGGGTCGACGACCCCTGCGCCTCAGGGTCGGTCGGGGTCGACGATGGTGCCCTCGACGACCTCGCCCGGGACGACGTCCGGTCGGCCACCGGCCGCTGGTCCGGATGCCGGACCGCCGGGTCCGCGCGCGGCTCCCGGCATCGGGCCTGCGGCCGGCCACTCCCCCATCGGCCCGAGCAGCCGGCGGGCGACCACGCTCTCGAGCCAGACCCGGGTGATCGGGCGGGTCAGCGGCAGGATGAAGAAGAACCCGACGAAGTCCGTCACGAACCCCGGGGTGAGCAGCAGGGTGCCGCCGATCAGCACGAGGGCGGCGTCCGAGAGCTGACGGCTCGGCATCCGACCGGTGCGCAGGGCCTCCTGGAGCGCGGCCCAGGTCTTCCCGCCTTCGCGCTTGACGATCCACGCCCCGAGCAGGGACTCCAGCACGAGCAGGAGCAGGGTCTGCCACCCGCCGATCACCCGGCCGACCGCGATGATCGCCGCGATCTCGACGACCGGGACGATGAGCAGGGCGAGGAACACCCAGCGCATCACCCGCGGACGCCGCCGGCGGGAGGCGTACGGGGTGGCGCCGGTGCGGCTCACAGCGTGTGCCACCTCGGTTCGCGGGCTCCGCCGCCGACCAGCGCGCGCAGCTGCCGGGCGCGGTGCCGCACGCCCCAGCCGGTGATCCGGCTCAGGGACTCGGTCATGATGTCCCGGCTCATCTTGGAGTCGCCCACCTCGCGCTCGACGAACGTGATGGGCACCTCGACGACGGTCAGGCCGGCCTTGACGGCACGCCAGGTCAGGTCGGTCTGGAAGCAGTAGCCCTGCGACGCCACGCCGTCCAGGCCCATGGCCCGCAGGGCGTCGCTGCGGTAGACGCGGTAGCCGGCGGTCGCGTCGTTGACCGGCATCCCGAGCAGCACCTTGATGTAGAGGTTGCCCCCCACCGAGAGCGCCTTGCGGTGCACCGGCCAGTTGACCACCGAGCCGCCGGGCACCCAGCGTGAGCCGATGACGGCATCCGCGTGCTCGGCCGCCGCGAGCATCGCCGGCAGGTGTTCGGGGCGGTGCGAGCCGTCGGCGTCCATCTCGACGACGGCGTCGTAGCCGGCGTCCAGCGCCCACCGGAACCCGGCGAGGTAGGCGGCCCCGAGACCCTCCTTGCCGGCCCGGTGCAGCACGCTGCACCTGGGGGTCGGCCGCTGCCAGGGCGTCCGCCACCGCCCCGGTGCCGTCGGGCGAGTTGTCGTCGAGCACGAGGACGTCGACCTGCGGGGCGACCTCGCGCAGGCGGCGCACGGTGACGGGCAGGGTGTCCCGCTCGTTGTACGTCGGGATGAGGACGGCGACCCGCTGCAGCGGCGGTCGGGCGGTCTCGGTCAAGGTTGTGGGTCCTCGTCAGGTCGGTCGGGGGGAGAACTGGCCTCCGAAACCCTAACGCTCCGGGCTGCCCGGGTGCTCCCGGCGACGAGCAGGAGCAGGCCCAGGGCAGCCAGCCACTCCGGCGCCGCACCGATCCGGTCGGCCGGGGTGCTCTCGGTGCGCACCACGGGAGCGGCCACCCGCTGGTCAGCCGTGAACAGCCCGGTCTTCTCGGTGACCGACCCGTCGGGCGCCACGAACCCGGACACCCCGACGGTGGAGACGTGCACGACCGACCGGCCGTGCTCGATGGCCCGGATCCGCGAGATCGCGAACTGCTGCTCGGACTCGTCGGTGTAGCCGAAGGTGGCGTTGTTGGTCTGCACCACGAGCAGGCTGGGGTCGTCGCCGGCGGCCCGGACGCTGTCGCGCATCAGGCCGTCGTAGGCGACCTCGAAGCAGATCGTCGGCAGTGCGACGTAGTCACCTCCGGCGGCCGGAACGGTGAAGACGCCGATCTGGTCGCCGGCGATGAAGTTGCCCGCGAGGTCGGCCATCGGGGTGAAGATGCGGAAGAAGGCGCGGGCGGGGATGTACTCGGCGAAGGGAACCGGGTGCAGCTTCACGTAGCGCTGGGGCTCGGCGACCCCGGGCAGGTAGAAGAGCGACACGTTCGAGTTGTAGCCGGGCGGCTCGGAGAGCACCGCGCCGATGAGCAGCGGCACCCCCACGGCGGCGCGGGCGTTGTCGATCTGGGCCGCGGCGTCCGGGTTGCGGAACGGGTCGATGTCGGAGGAGTTCTCGGGCCACACGACGAGGGTGAGGTCGTCCGGGGCCTTGCGGGCGAGCTGCTCGGTGCCGCTGACGTGGTTGTCGAGCACGGCCCGACGCTGCGCGTTGAACTCGAGCCCGGCCTGCGGCACGTTGCCCTGAACGAACCCGACGGACACCGGGCGACCGTCGGTCGGCAGCTTGATGGCCAGCGGGACGATCACCAGGAGCGCGAGGGCGGCGACGGCCGCTCCGCTGGCGCGGGCCCACGACCGCCGCCGGGCACAGGAGCCGGCGACGAGCAGGAGCGTGCCGACGGTGGCCACGGCCAGGGTCACCCCGGGAGCGCCGAGCCACCGGGCCACGTGAGCGAGCGGGCTGTCGGCCTGGCTGAACGCCAGTCGCGCCCAAGGGAACCCGCCGTAGGGCGTGGTGGACCGGGCCCACTCCTGCACCACCCAGGCCAACGGGATGACCGCGTACGCCACCCCACGGTGTCCGGCATCGGACAGGTGCCGGCCCGTGTAGCCGACGACGGCCGACATGGCGGCGACGTAGAGCGCTTCGAGGACGGCCAGGGCGAACCACGGCAGGGCGCCGACGTAGACGCCCGACCAGGACAGCACCGGCACGAAGAAGGCCAGCCCGGCGAGCATGCCGAGCAGCGCACCGCGCCGAGCACCGGCCGTCAGGGTCGCCGCGCCGAGCAGTGCCACTCCCACCGGTGCGAGCCACCAGAGGTTCGCGTCGGGGAAGGCCAACCAGAGGCACAGTCCGGCGCCGACGGCGGCTGCCGGGCGCGCGGCATACCGGAGCGGGGTGGGCACCCGCCAACGGTAGGTCACCCGGCTGGAGGCACCACCACGACCCCGCGGGCGGTGGTCGCCACCACGGGTGGGTCGAGCACGTCGGCGGAGGACGCGCCCCGCTCGGGAGCTCCGCGGCCGACGACCCGCACCTCGAACTCCATCTCGCGGGAACGGGATCCGACCCGCACGAGCCGGGCCTCGATCTCGATCACGTCACCGGCCCGGACCGGCGCGAGGAACTGCACCGAGGAGTAGGAGGCGAACAGCCCCTCGTCACCGTCGGTGCGGATGCACATCTCGGTGGCGACGTCACCGAACGCTGCCAGCGAGTAGGCGCCGTCGACGAGGTTGCCGGCGTAGTGCGCGTGGCTGTAGGACACGTAACGCCGGTGAACGACGGTGGCGCCGACCTCTGCACGGGTCATCGCTGCGCTCCTCGGGGGTCGGGGTGGGTGCGGGAGGAGACGAGCTGGTGCACCAGGTAGGACGCGACCTCTCCGGGGGTGGTGCCGCGGCCGAACACGCGGTCGACTCCGAGCGAGGCGGCCGAGCCCTCCTCGAAGCGCGGGCCGCCGACGACGAGCAGCGGCACCGACCCGGCCGGGAACGCCTCGCGGAAGGCGGCCGACATGGCCGTGGTGTTGTGGATGTGCGCGTCCTTCTGGGTGACGACCTGCGAGACGAGCACGGCATCCGCGCGCACCTCGCGGGCGGTGTTGACCAGGTCGGGCACGAGCACCTGGGCGCCGAGGTTGACCACCGTCATCTCGCGGTAGTACTCCAGCCCCTTCTCGCCGGCGAAGCCCTTGATGTTGAGGATGGCGTCGATGCCGACGGTGTGTGCGTCGGTGCCGATGCAGGCGCCGACGACGACCAGCTTGCGGCGCAGGTGCTTCTTGATCTCGGTGTTGATCTCCTTGGAGGTCAACAGGGGGAACTCGCGCTCGTGCACCTCGACCTCTCGCACGTCGACGAGGTGGGTCACCGAGCCGTAGACGACGAAGAAGGTGAAGTGCGGGCCCATCGCCTTCGCGTGGACGAGCAGCGCCGGCTCCATGCCCATCTTTGGCGGCCAGCTGGAGGGCGGCACCCTCGGCGCGCTTGTCGTGCGGCAGCGGGAGGGTGAACGAGACCTGCACCATGCCGTCGCCGGTCGTGTCGCCGTAGGGCCGCACGATGGGGCCGGGCTCGGTCAGGCTGAGGTCGCCCTCGACGGCGGGCTCCATGCGGCGCTGCGCGTCGTGGGCGTCGCGGCGGCGGGTCATCGGGTCGCCCCTTCCTCGAGCAGGGTGGTCGCGGGGTTGTCGTAGCCGTCGGCCTTGACCGCGACGCCGTCGAGCCCCTTGCCCTTGGTGGGCGGGCGCTTCATCGAGCCGAAGGTGCCGTCGGCGATGGCCGCGAGCAGCGGCTGCGGGTGGGCCGTGCCGCGGGTGGTGGTGTCGCTGACGATGGTGTCGAGCAGGTCGACCGCCTCGGCGAGCACCTGACGGGCTCGGGTCTGGATCAGCCCGTCGTGCGGCGGGTGGAAGTCCTCGGTGAGCCCGCCCGCCGCGTTGAGCACGTAGCGGACGTTCTGCAGGGCCAGGTCGCGGTCGGAGAGCCACGGGGTGACCACGGCCTCGGTCATCATCCCGACGAGCAGGATGCCCTGGCCGGTCATGGCGCCGACGAGGTTGAAGAAACCGTCGAGCAGGTACCCGCGGAAGACGTCGCCGGTCATGTGCTTGGTGGGCGGCATCCACTTCAGGGGGGCGTCGGGGAACAGCTGGCGGGCGAGCAGGGCGTGGGCGAGCTCGAGCCGGAAGCTGTCGGGGATCTCGGGCGTGATCTCGAAGGCGTGCCCGAGGCCCAGCTGCCAGTCCTCGAGGCCGGCCTCTTTGGCGAAGTACTCGTTGAGCAGCTGGCTCACGGTGACGGTGTGCGCGGCCTCGACGGCATCCGCGGTGGTGAGGTAGTTGTCCTCGCCGGTGTTGATGATGATGCCGGCGCGGGCGTGCACCTGGCGGCTGAAGCGCTGGTCGACGAAGGTGCGCACCGGGTTGATGTCGCGGAAGAGGATGCCGTACATCGAGTCGTTCAGCATCATGTCGAGCCGCTCGAGGCCGGCCAGCGCGGCGATCTCGGGCATGCACAGGCCGCTGGCGTAGTTGGTGAGGCGCACGTAGCGGCCGAGCTCCTTGCTCGACTCGTCGAGCGCAGCCCGCATCAGGCGGAAGTTCTCCTGGGTGGCGTAGGTGCCGGCGTAGCCCTCACGGGTGGCACCCTCGGGCACGAAGTCGAGCAGGCTCTGGCCCGTGGAGCGGATCACGGCGATGACATCAGCGCCCTCGCGGGCGGCCTGCTGGGCCTGCGGGATGTCCTCGTAGATGTCGCCGGTGGCGACGATGAGGTAGATCCACGGCTTCTGCTTCGGGTCGCCGTAGCGTTTGACCATGCGGTCGCGGGTGGCGCGCTGCCGGTCGATCTCGCGGATGCCGCGGGCGACAGCCGTGCGGGCGGCCTTGCGGCTCGCGGTGGCGTCCTTGCCCTCGGGCAGGCGGAAGGTGACGGCGCCGCTGGCCGACTTCTGCGCCAGGGTCAGCAGGTCGGGGGCCTCGCCGCGGCGCAGGGCGTCCCAGACCGGGGTCGTGACGCCGTGCTCGAGGCCGACGCCGTCGCGGACGGCGTCGACGAGGTGGTTGACCCAGGGGATGTTCTCGTGGTCGGCGCCGGACAGTCCGGCCAGCCGCAGGGTCGCCCGCTCCACCGACACCGTCGTGTGGCTGCGGGCGAGGTCGACGACCGGCTTGCCGGCCCGCCGGGCCAGGGTCCGGGCGCGGCGGACCGTCGCGGGGTCGAGATCGAGGAGAGGGCGCGCGCGTGAAGACACGACGCCAATCTAGCAACCTTCGCGGGAGTATTTACGGCCCTAGCGGTCCCGCGCGACAGGATCTGTCGGTCTGGTGCCGTGATGAGGGTGCTGCTGATCGGGCCGAGGGCCTGAGCTCGGCCTCGGCCGTGGGGCATGGTGGGCTCATGACCGAACGACTCCCGCGCCTGCACCCGCCGTTCGCCGACCCGCGCCGTCAGGCGCTGCACGCCGCCATCGTCGGCGGGCGGCGTGGCACGGGGCCGCAGGCGTTCGACCTCGCAGCGCCCGACGGGTCGCTGGTGGGACCGTTCGGCCTCATGCTGCAGGCGCCGCACCTCGGTGGACCGCTCCAGGAGCTCGGGGCGGCGGTGCGGTTCGCCAGCTCGTTCACGGACCGAGCCCGCGAGGTCGCGATCCTCACGGTGGCAGCGGTGACCCGGAGCGACTACGAGCAGTACGCGCACGAGCGCGTCGGCGCGATGGTCGGCCTGAGCCGGGCCGAGCTGGACGGCATCCGGTCGGGGGCGTTCGCGCACGCCGTTGGCGTCGACCCGGTGGAGGCGATGACCTGCTTGGTCGCCCGCCGGCTGGCCGAGCACCGCCCGCTGGACGACGACGACTACGCCGCCGCCGCCGGGGTGCTGGGCGAGCGGCAGCTGCTCGAGCTCGTCGTGCTGGTCGGGTACTACTCCATGCTGGCGCAGATGATGTCGGTGTTCGGCGTGGGGGCGCCGGATGCGCGAGGGATGCCAGAGGCGCCCTGACCCGGCGCCTGCTCACCCGGCAGCCAGCACCATGCCGTCACTGACGGTGAAGCGGCACGTGGGCAGGTCCGCGCCGGCCCGCACCTCGGGCAGGCCGCGGTCGTCGGTGGCTGGTGCGTGCCAGGCGGCGAAGGTGGCCGGACCGCCGACCCGCAGCACCCCTCCCCCGTCCTCGCGGGCCGCGGCGTATCCGCCGGAGGTGTGCGCCGCGAAGGCGGTCTCGACGTCGAGCCGCTGGTCCGGGTCGTGGTGCTCTACGGCCGCGCGCACGGCAGCCCAGGGGTCGAACGGTGTGACCGGTGAGTCCGAGCCGAGAGCCAGGCCCACCCCCGCCCGGACCAGGCCTGCGAACGGGTTCGTGCCCGGCACCCGGGCCTCGCCCAGGCGCGCCTCGTACATGCCCGCGGCGCCACCCCACATCGCGTCGAAGGCCGGCTGGACGCTCGCGACGATGCCCAGGCGCGCCATCCGGGTGATGCCGTCGGCGTCGACCATCTCGGCGTGCTCGAGCCGCGGTCGGCTGGCCCTCACCAGGTCGAGACCGACGAGCCGGGCGGCGGCCTCGTAGCCGTCGAGCACGGTGTCCATGCCGGCGTCGCCGATGACGTGGAACCCGCTCTGGACACCGGCGACCGCGCAGGCCGCGACGTGGTCGCACACGTCGGCGCTGGACCGGTAGGTGGTGCCGACGCAGCCGGGGTCGTCGGCGTAGCCGGCGCGCAGGTTGGCGGTGTGCGAGCCGATCGAGCCGTCGATGTTGAGGTCACCGCCGAGGCCGGCCGCGCCGTGCAGGGCGAGCAGGGCGGTGGCCTGCTCGGGGTCGGTGACCGCCTCCGCCCAGTAGCCGACAGTCCTCGGCAGGTCCGGGCGCCGGCCGAGCTCGAGGACGTCGGCGAAGTCGCCGGCGGAGGTGAGCAGCGGTCCGCCGCACTCGTGCACGACGGCGATGCCCTGGGCTGCTGCCGCCCGGAGGGCGTCCTCGATGTCCTCGCGCCGCTGGTCGGCGCTGCGCGCCGCGTCGAAGGCGGCTCGGGCGGCGTTCTTCGCATCACGGGTGACGAACCCGTCTCCCTGCCAGCCGTCGAGTCGTTGGGCGCCGGAGATCATGGCCAGGGCGCTGGACACCACGGCCGAGTGACCGTCGATCCGGGAGGCGTAGACGACTCCCCCGAAGCTGGCCCGGTCGAGCTCGGCCGCCGTCATTGCCCGGTCCTCGGCCCAGTCGTGCTCCTGCCAGTTGAGCACGAAGGTGGGGCGCCCGCCGCGGCGGCGCACGGCATCCTCGACGGCCCGCAGCGCCTGGGTCACCGAGGTGGTGCCGGCGAGGTCGACCCCGCGCAGCCCCATTCCGGTGTGCGAGAGGTGTGCGTGTGCGTCGACGAAGGCCGGCAGCACCAGTGCACCCTCGAGGTCGACGACGGCGTCGGCGACCTCGGCATGGCCCTCGGCGCCATCGTCGTCACCGACCCACCCGACCCGGCCGTCGACGACCACCAGCGCGGTCGCGTCCGGTCGGTCGGGGGTGCGGATCCGCCCGCGTCGGTAGAGCGTCGTCGCCATGGCGTCACTCTAGGAGCGCGATCAGGTCGGCCTCTCGGCGGGCGTCGGACCCGCGACGAATCTACGGTGATCAGATGGCCATCCCTCGTGCCGTCGGGAAGTTCAACAAGGTCGCGACCAACAAGGTGCTCGTGCACCTTGCCGGGCATGGCCCGTTCGTCGAGCTGGAGCACGTCGGTCGACGCTCAGGTCGCGTCTACCGCGTGCCGCTGAACGCCTTTCGCACCGGCGACACCGTCACCTTCGCTCTCACGTACGGCCCGAAGGTTGACTGGCTTCGGAACGTACGGGCTGCCGGTGGGTGCAGGGTGCGCTTGGGTCGGGAGATCCTCACGCTGGGAGCGCCGGTGGACCTGGCGACCGACACAGGGCTTGCGCGGATGCCGGCGCCGGCCCGGGTGGTGCTGAGGCTCGCCGGAGTCGACCACTTCGTCGAGATGCCGGTGCTCACGGCCGTCCCGGTCAGCTGAATCCTCGACCAGCGCGTTCGACGGCGACCCTCGACCGTTCCTGCCTCGCGACGTCAGGTCAGGTAGCGGCAGAGCTCGCGTTCGAGGTGGCTGGTCAGCCGTGGTCGTCGTGGCGGTCGTGATCGGCCGGCCGCCGACTGTGCCGCTGACCGTTCGCGCACGCCGCAACGCCCGCTTGCGCCGCTCCACAGGTCTGGGCCCGCCCGACGCCTCGTCTGCACGCCGCAGACCCGGTCCGCTCCTGCCGCGTCGCCGAGTACCGGACGTCGGCTCCCGTCGATCTGACGGTCGCACGTCGGACCTGAGGCGCCTTGGTGGCGCTGGGCACCACGGGTGCATCGTGGCCGGTCGCGGGCGGCCGGCCCGGCGAAGTACCAGGCGGCAGGCCCCGAGCGCCAGGCGGCATGCCCGGCGAGGCGCCAGGCAGCATGCCCGGCTTGGTGCGCGGGGCGTTGGCCACCGGGAAGGTCTGGCTGCCCCAGCCGAGCAGCGGTGGTGGTTCGGCGTCGTAGGTGTGCCCGAGCGGGGTGGTCACCCGCACCACCCGCCTCGCGCGCGATGCGTCCTCACCGGCGCGGTCACCGGCGATGCGCTCGCCCCTGGGATTCTCGCCGTGTTCGTCGCTGGCACGGTCGCCCAGCTCGCCGTCGCGCCGGCCGCTGTCGTGGTCGCTCTCGCTGTCGTGGTCGCTGTCGCTGTCGCTGTCGCTGTGACTGTCGGGGGTGGGCTGAGCGTGGGTCGCGCCGGCGAGGATCACGCGGGTGCGCCAGCCGGGGGCTTCCTTGCCGTAGTTGCACCGGGTGCACTTGCCGTTGCCCTCCTCGTACGAGGTCTCGGCGTGCTCCCGCACCGGCCTCGCGTGGTCGGCGTGCACGATCGGTGCCTCGCACCATGGGGTGGTGCACACGTCATCGCGCAGCACCAGCATCCGCCGCAGCATCCCCCCGAACACCCGACGCCGCGAGTCCATCGCGACCAGGTCCCGCCCGTCCGGGGTCGTGTACAACCGGCGCACCCACACCCGGGCAGCCGCCGGCAGCCCGGTCGCGGAACCAGTGGGGCCGGTCGGGCGCAGCCGGCACGGGAGCCCGTTGCCCCGCACTGCCGGCGGCGGTGTGCGCGCGGTGCCGGAACCTCACCCGAGGCCGACGCGGCACCCGGCAACCTGAAGTCCTGGCTCAGTGTCGGGGTGCTGCAGCCTGGGGTCGCAGTGGCCGGAGCGCCGCCGTCGAGGCCGTCGTCGAGGCCTTCGCGCAGCCAGGCCCGGGCCACCGGGGCCGGCACGCGACCCGTGGCCGGGGACCCGGGCCGGCTCAAACACCGACCGGTCCGGGTTACCGGTGCCGAGCAGGGCCCGGTCGGTCATCACCAGGTGCACCTCCACCGGCTGCGGCTGACCCACCGCCCGCCCCGACAACAACCGCAACGCCGTGTCCGCCGCGACCGCACCCACCCCCCGACCCTGCGGCGCCTCGTCGGGGCACTGACCACCCGACCACACCCCGGGCCCGAGCCTGCAGGGCGACATGCGCCCCGACCACGTCCTTCAGCGGCCCCAGCACGGTCAGGTACGCCATCCCGTCCGGAGCCGGCCGCACCGTCACCCGGCGACTCTTCACGGCCGCCTCCATCCGCGCCACCACCGACGCCGCGTCCAGCTCGGCCGCGACCCGGGCCGCCGCCCCACCGGCCTGCCGCACCCCCAACCCGGTGATCACCGGCCCAAGGCGCCGGTCGACCTCGGCCCGGTCCTGCAGCGACAGCGTCGCCGTCGCAGCCACCACCGCAACCCCAACACGCTCGGAGATCTCACCGGCGGTCAGCGCGGCCATCGTCACCGGCATCTCGTGCACCAACGCCCGAGACAACCCCACGAACCGGTCCCCCAACGTCGGCGACTCCCGCCGCGCCAACGCCACCACCGACCCCACCGACCGCGCCACATCCCGCGGCGCCACCACCTCCCGCGAACACCGCAACGCATCCGTCGCCCGCGCCTGCACCGCCGACGACGCCCCCTTCACCCGCTCCAGGCTCGCGACCAGGTCAACCCGCTCCCGGTCACTGAGGGCGTCGGCGTCCACGCTGGCCAACCACGCCGAAACGAGTCCACCACTCCAACAAGCGAGTCCCCTGTGCTCGGCACTGCCGCAACAGCCGGCACGTCTCCCGTGCCCGCTGGCCCGCCCACCGCCGCGACGGCGCCAGGACCGTCCACCTCAACGGCGAGCTGCGTCAGCAGCTTGCCAGCCCCGGCATCCGGCGTGGAGATTGCACCGGCTGGTGCGCTCACGGCATCCGAACAGCGCCCGGGCACAGCCGAACCCGGGTCCACGACCCGCCCCTCCAACGCCCCCTCATCCATGCGTTAATCGTACATACGTCCAGTCACAGCAACGCTGCCCCACCACCCCCTGTGGATAACCACCAACCCCAACGCAGCCTGTGGACAACCAGACCCAGCGAACCGAGGCGGCCTGCCCGGACCGAGTCCCAGCAAGCCCTGGCGACACCAAGCGACCCCCGGCAACGCGCGAGCAAGAGCCGCTCAACCGGCCGACCGAAGGATCGCCGCAACCTCCCCGAACCCCAGCCGCTCCGCGTGCTCCAACGCCGTCACCCCATCGCCGTCACCCGTCGCGGTCGCCTATCGGGGCGTCTGTACCACCCACACCGACCAGCCCCGCCGCACGCCGTCCGCCCCACGGACGAATACCCGACGTGGACAGCAGAACCCGCGAGAAGCGCACCACATGAGGCCGCTCAGAGCGCGTTCGGCACACCGATCACCACGAGCGCCGCCCGGCCGATCTCACGCTCCTCGTCAGTCGGCACGACCCACACCTCCGCAGAGCTGTCCTCGGCCGACACCCGACGCTCCGCCGGCCCCTCCGCGTTGGCCGTGGCATCGAGCCGCAGCCCCAGCACGCCCAACCCGTCCACCACGGCAGCCCGCAGCACGGGGCTGTGCTCACCGATCCCGCCGGTGAAGGCGACGGCGTCGAGGCGACCCAGCACCGCGGCATACGCACCGACGTACTTGCGGATGCGGTGCACGGTCACGTCGAACGCGAGCCCGGCCTCGGCATCACCCGCCTCACGTCGCTCCTCGAGGGTGCGGAAGTCGGAGACCCCCGACAGACCCAGCAGCCCGCTCTCCCGGTTGAGCGCCCGGTCGTAGTCCTGCGCCGACAGCCCGAGCACCCTGGCCAGGTAGCCGCCCAGCGCCGGGTCGACGTCGCCCGAACGAGTGCCCATGACCAGCCCCTCGGCCGGTGACAGCCCCATCGAGGTGTCGACGCTGCGGCCGCCGTCGACGGCGCACGCGCTGGCCCCGTTGCCGAGGTGGAGCACGACCATCCGCACCTCCTCGAGCGGACGGCCCAGCAGCGCCGCGGTGCGCCGCGACACCCACGCGTACGAGCTGCCGTGGAAGCCGTAGCGCCGCACGTGGTGCTCGTCGCGCCACGCGGCCGGCACGGCATACGTGTACGCCTCGGGCGGCAGCGTGCGGTGGAAACCGGTGTCGAACACCGCCACGTGCGGGATGCCGGGGAACGCCGCCTGCGCCCGCACGATGCCCTCGATGTTGGCGGGGTTGTGCAACGGAGCGAGCGGCGAGAGGGTGCGCAGCGCCGAGATGACGTCGTCGTCGACCACGACCGGCTCGGTGAAGCGGCGACCGCCGTGCACGACCCGGTGACCCACCGCGACGAGGTCGTCGTCGTCGACCCACGGACCGTGCTCCGCAAGGGCGGCGCGGGCGGCCGCGAACGCGGCCCCGTGGTCAGGGCAATCGAGGTCGCTCTCGTGACGCTGCCCACCGGCCTCGTGGCGGTGCCGGCTCGCGCCGCCGATCTCCGACACCAGGCCCACCGCGACGGTCATCCCGCTGGTGGCGTCGATCAGCTGGTACTTCAGCGACGAGGACCCCGCGTTGACGACGAGGACGTGCGGGTGGGCGCTCACGCCGGGCCACCCTGAACCGCCGTGATGGCCACGGTGTTGACGATGTCACGCACCAGGGCACCTCGCGAGAGGTCGTTGACCGGCTTGTTCAGGCCCTGCAGCACCGGGCCGATCGCCACCGCGTCGGCGCTGCGCTGCACCGCCTTGTAGGTGTTGTTGCCGGTGTTCAGGTCCGGGAAGACGAGCACGGTCGCCCGCCCCGCCACCGCACTGTGCGTCCAGCTTGGTCCGGGCGACGCGCGGGTCGACGGCGGCGTCGTACTGGATCGGACCCTCGACGAGCAGCTCGGGCGCGCGCTCGCGGACCAGCGCCGTGGCCGCCCGCACCTTCTCGACGTCGGCGCCCGAGCCGGACGAGCCCGTGGAGTACGACAGCATCGCGACCCGCGGCTCGATGCCGAAGCGCGCGGCCGTCGCGGCCGACGAGATCGCGATGTCGGCGAGCTGCTCGGCGGTGGGGTCCGGGTTCACGGCGCAGTCGCCGTAGACCAGCACCCGGTCGGCCAGGCACATGATGAACACGCTCGAGACGACGGAGACGCCCGGAGCCGTGCGCACCACCTCGAGCGCCGGCCGGATCGTGTGCGCGGTGGTCGTGACGCAGCCGGAGACCATGCCGTCGGCCAGGCCCGGCGTGCACCATCATCGTGCCGAAGTAGGACGGGTCGACGACCCGGTCGTAGGCCAGCTCCGGGGTGACACCCTTGTGCGCCCGCATCGCTGCGTACTCGACCGCGAACTGCTCGCGCCAGGGGCTGGTCGCGCGGGTCGACGACGGCCGCCTCGTCGATGTGGACGCCGAGCTGGCGCGCGCTGGCCCGGATCTCACCTTCGTCACCGAGCAGCGTGAGGCGGGCGATGCCGCGCGACAGCACCTGGTCGGCCGCCCGCAGGATGCGCTCCTCGGCACCCTCGGGCAGCACGATGTGGGCGCCCGCGGCCCGGGCCCGCTCGACGAGGTCGTGCTCGAACATCAGTGGCGTGACGGCGCCCTCGGCCGCACCGACCCCCTCGCCCAGCAGGGCGTCGAGGTCGGCGTCGTCGGCCTGGTCGAGCAGCGCGACCGCCGCCCGGATCTTGCGGGCGGACTCAGCCGTGATCCGCCCCTCGATCCGGTAGAGCGCGGACGCGACGCCCATCGTCCCCTGCTGGGCCGACACGATCGGGAGCCGCACGTCCAGGCCGGCGATCAGCCGGTCGACCTGCGGCGAGAGCTGGAACCCGCCGTTGAGCACCACCCCCGACAACGTGGGCAGGGTGCGCGCGTTGTGGGCGAGCAGCACGCCGAGCACGACGTCGTCGCGGTCGCCGGGGACGATCACCGTGGCGCCCTCGAAGAGCCGGTCGATGACGTGCGGCATGGACATCGCCGCCACGACCAGGCCCAGGCTCTCGCGGTCGAGCAGCTCGGCATCACCGTGCACCAGGGTGCCGTCGCAGGCCGCCACGAGGTCGGCCACGGTCGGCGCCCGCAGCAGCGGGGCCTCGGGCAGCGACCAGACCGGAACGGCGCCCAACCGGCCCCGCACGGCGGCGAGCAGGTCCTCCCGCTGGTCGTCGGCCACCTGGTTGAGCACCAGGCCGGCGACGTGCGCGTGGTTGGCCCGGGCCGCGGCCACCGTGGCCGACGCGCTCGCCGCCAGCTCACGCAAGTCACGGTCACGCGCCGGCTCGACGAGCACGAGGGGCGTGCCGAGGTCGGCGGCGATCCTGGCGTTGGTCGCGAACTCGGTCGGCGCGACGACGTCGGTGAAGTCGGACCCCACGACCAGGACGACGTCGTGCCGCTGGGCGATCTCGTGGTACCTGTCGACGACGGTGCCGAAGGCCGCGGCGGGGTCGGCGTGCAGCGCGTGGTGGGTCACACCCCAGGCCTCGTCGACGGTCAGGTCGGTCGGCGCCTCCTGCAGCAGCACGCGCAACAGCTCGTCGGGGCCGCCGCCGCGCACGATCGGCCGGAACACCCCCACCCGGGCGTGCCGCCTGGCCAGCCTCGCGACCAGCCCCACGGCGACCGCAGACTTGCCGGACCGCGCCTCGGTGCCCGCGAGGTAGATCCCCCTCATGACCGGTCCGAACAGGTGGATGCCGGGACGCCGCTACCGCTCATGGCCCAAGCCAACCCCCACCCGCGCGCCCGGGCAAATGAGGCCCACCTGAGCACGAGCGCGGGGTGACACGACAGCGGTGGGCCGGCCCGGCATCCGCCCGGCCGGCCCACCGGGTCACGCAGGGAGCGACGATGTCACTCAGCGGCCTTCTGCGCAGCCTTCTCCTCGGCCTTGGACTCCTTGGCGATGGCCTTGATGTCCTTGGCGGTGACGTCGTCGATCGCGGACTCGACGATGGCATCGGCGGCCGCAAGCGCGTTGCGGATCTCCACGGCACCGGGGTCGGACACCAGGGCGAGGATGCCCGAGTGGCCCGGGGCGACCGAGAACTCGAGCTCCTTCTTGAGGCCGCTCTTGTGGTGCAGCTGGCGGGCCTTGCCCAGCGCCGCACCACCGGCGCCCAGCGCCACGGCGCTGCCGATGATCGAGGGCGGGAAGACGAGGCCGAGGGCGGCGCCGCCGATCATGCCCCACTTCATCCCCTTCTTGGTCGAGTGGTCGGTCGCCTTCTGGATGACGAGCTTGCCGTCGTCCTCGCGCTTGACGACGATCACGCCGTCGATGGCGACGGTCCGGCCGTCCTCGATCGACTTCAGCGCCTCGTAGGCCTCCCAGGCGGTGTCGGTGTCGCTGAAGTCGGCGACGAACAACGTGGTGGCGCCGTCGCTCACCGCGGCGATCTCGGCGGTGACCTCCGGTGCCTCGTCGGTGGTGGCGTCGGTGACCTCGGCGGTCGGCTCGGTGGTGTCCTCGGACATGGCTGTTCCCTTCGGTGGTGGTCGCACGGCCCGGTGCCGCGGTGGGTGTGTCAGGTGGGATGCGGTCGACCGGCGGCCGCAGGGGTTACGTCAGTTGTTGGGGCAGAGCTTGCTGACGGCGGCGTCCACGGGTGCCAGGGCCGTCTGGATGTCCTGCTGGGCGGCGGTGATGTCGGCGCCGAGGTCCTCCTGCGCCTTGGCCTTGTCCTCGGTCAGCTTCTCCTTGAGGGCGTCGGCCTTCTGGTTCAGGGCTCCGATCACGGCGGCCGCCGGGCCGCCGTTCGACTCCTTCATCATCGTCTGGAGGTCGTTACGGACCTTGTCCGCCTTGCCCGCGAGCTCGTTGGCCTGCTGCTGCAGCTGCTCCGGGGTGCCGCTGGCGTCGACCTTGGTCGACACCAGGTCGGAGGCGTTGGTCTTCAGGCTGGCGAAGCTGCTGCACAGGGCCTGCGAGGCGGCCCCGGCGGCGCTCGAGGCGGCAGCTCCGCCCGCGGGCGCGTCGGTCGAGCCGCTGGAGGAACATCCCCCGGCCAGCAGCGCGAGGGCGAGCGCGGCGGCGGGAGCGAGCGATCGGGTGAGGGTGCGGGTCATGGTGGCTTCCTGAGCGGCGCGAACCTGGACGTGTCGAGCCCCTCGACGCTATTTCCGGCGGATGCCGGCTGCGTCACCCGCAGCGGGTGAAGGAGCCGCCCGGTGTCGCGGTCAGTCGGCCAGCCGGGCCTCGAACAGGGCCCGCACGGCCGGGGTGCGGCGCAGCAGGTCGAGCGCGAGGTCGGCGTGGCCGGGCACGTAGCCGTTGCCGACGAGCATCCGCACGTCGGCGGCCAGGCCCTCGGCACCGAGAGCCGCGGCCGAGAAGCTGGTGGCCATGGAGAAGTAGATGATCGTGCCGCCCTGGGCGGTGGCGAGGATCGCCGGCTGCTCGCACCCCGGCACGTCGACGCAGACCACGGTGACGTCGGCCGGGCCACCTGCGGCCGCCACGGCGTCGGACAGGCCGAGCGGTGAGCGGGCGTCGGCAACGACCACGGCATCGGCCAGGCCGCTCTCGCGCAGCAGCTCGGCCTCACGCTCGACCGGCACGACCCCGATGCAGCGTCCCGCCCCGGCATCGCGGGCCGCGGCCAGCGACAGCGAGCCGGACTTGCCGGCGCCGCCGAGCACGGCCACGGTCGGCGCGACCCCCCGGGAGACGTACTCGCCCACCACCCGCGCGACCAGGGCGGGAGCTCCACAGACGTCCATGACCATCAGGGCCAGGTCGGGCGAGAGGTCCTCGGGCAGGCGGGCGGCGATGGAGCGGCCGAAGAGGACCGCGGTGCCCTGCGCGGGAACCCGCTCCGAGCGACCGTCCCAGCGGGCCAGGCCGTCGGTGATCGTCAGGGGCGTCAGCGAGAGCGAGACGAGGGTGGCCACCCGGTCGCCGACCGCCAGCCCCAGCGGTGAGTCGGGCCCGACCTCGGCGACGGTGCCGATGAGCATGCCGCCCGAGCCGGTGACCGGGTTCTGCATCTTGCCGCGGGTGGCGACGATGTCGAGCACCTCGGCGCGCACGGCATCCCCGTCGCCGCCGTGCTTCTCGGACAGCTGGCGGAACGACGCCGCGTCGAGGTTGAGCGTCTCGACGGCGATGAGCACCTCGTCGGGCCAGAGCTCGGGCGACGGGTCGATCGTCCGCGCGGCCTGGGGCAGCGCGGCACCGGCGGGGTCGGTCACCCGGTGCAGGCCGACCGGTGAGGACACGGTGGTGCGCACAAGAATCTCCTCGTCATCCGACACGACACCGCAGTATTTGCGGTCAGAACGTGACGTGGGCGTCATCCATTGCGTATCCTGCCACGCATGACGACGAACATCGACCAGCCCTACGTCTACCGGCGTCGCGAGCTGATTGAGCCCGACTGGACCCGCATCCCGGGGTGGCGTGACGTCACCAAGGAGCAATGGGCCGACGCCCAGTGGCAGCGCGCGCACTGCGTGAAGAACGTCGCGCAGCTGCGCGCCCTGATGGGCGACCTGCTCGAGGACCGCTTCTACGCCGACCTCGAGCGCGACCAGGCCGAGCGGGCCACCATGTCGATGCTCGTCCCCCCGCAGATGATGAACACCATGGTGCCGTCCACCGACGACCCCATGCCCAGTGCGGGGGCGGCCTTCACCGAGGCCTTCTACGCCGACGGGGTGCGCAACTACATGCTGCCGGTGTTCTCGGACCGCCGCACCGACTGGCCCAGCCACCCGTTCGCCACCCGCGACAGCCTGCACGAGGCCGACATGTGGGCGGTCGAGGGCCTCACCCACCGCTACCCCACCAAGGTGCTCGCCGAGATGCTGCCGACGTGCCCGCAGTACTGCGGCCACTGCACCCGGATGGACCTCGTCGGCAACTCCACCGCGCAGTTCGCCAAGCACAAGCTGGCCGGCAAGCCGGTCGACCGCTACGCCGCGATGCTCGACTACCTGCACCGCACCCCGGGGGTGCGCGACGTCGTGGTCTCCGGCGGTGACGTGGCCAACATGCCGTGGAAGAACCTCGAGGGGTTCCTCGACAAGCTGCTCGAGGTCGACACCATCCGCGACATCCGGCTGGCGACCAAGGCCCTGATGGGTCTGCCGCAGCACTGGCTGCAGCCCGACGTCGTCGAGGGCGTGGCGCGCATCTCGGCCAAGGCCCGTGCGCGGGGGGTCTCGGTCGCCATCCACACCCACGTCAACAGTGCCCAGTCGGTCACCCCGCTGGTCGCAGACGCGGCCAAGGCCATGCTCGACGCCGGGGTGCGCAACGTGCGCAACCAGGGCGTGCTGATGCGTGGGGTCAACGACTCCCCCGAGGAGCTGCTCGACCTCTGCTTCGCCCTCCAGGACGACGCGCTGATCACGCCCTACTACTTCTACATGTGCGACATGATCCCGTTCGCCGAGCACTGGCGCGTCTCGCTCAAGGAGGCCCAGGAGCTGCAGCACGCGATCATGGGCTACCTGCCCGGGTTCGCCACCCCGCGCATCGTGTGCGACGTCCCCTTCGTCGGCAAGCGGTGGGTGCACCAGGTCGAGACGTACGACACCGAGCGAGGAATGTCGTTCTGGCGCAAGCACTACCGCACCTCCATCGAGGCCGGTGACGACCAGGCGCTGTCGCGCGAGTACGTCTACTACGACCCGATCTACACGCTCGACGAGGCCGGCCAGCGCTGGTGGCGCGAAGGTCACGACATGGATGCCGTGCACCAGGCGGCGCTCGTCGGTGCCGGTGCCAGCCACGCGGCATCCGTCGCCGACCTCGCCTGAACCGATGCCCTCCGGGACGCCCGCCACGGTGGCACTGACCGCGGCGGGCGTCGCGTTCACCCAGCACAGCTACGAGCACGACCCCTCGGCGCGCTCCTTCGGGCTCGAGGCGGCCGAAGTGCTCGGGCTGCCGCCGGAACAGGTGTTCAAGACCCTGCTCGTCGACACCGGCGCCGGCCTCGCGGTCGCAGTGGTGCCGGTGACGGGCCAGCTCGACCTCAAGGCGATGGCTGCAGCAGTCGGAGCCAAGCGGGTCGCGATGGCGGATCCGGCTGCGGCACAACGGTCATCGGGATACGTCGTCGGTGGCATCTCTCCCATCGGCCAGAAGCGTGCCCTGCCGACGGTCGTCGACGAGAGCGCCGAGCTGTTCGACGTCGTCTACGTGTCGGGTGGGCGACGCGGGCTCGACCTCGGGCTCTCACCCACCGACCTGGTGCGGATCACCGGCGCGACCGTGGCCGACATCGGCCGCTGAGCAGACCCTCGGCTCAGCCGGAACTCGTCGGCCGCCTGCTGGATGCGAGCCACGTACTGCGACCAGGCCGCCGCGTCTCCCTGGTCGTGGAGCGGCAGTTCGGCGATCACGGCATCCGACAGGGCCCAGACCGTCCGGTAGAACTCGAGGAGGTACTCGCGGCTCTCGCTGGCCGGCAGGCCGGTGGGCCGCGTCACTCCCACGGTGTGGAGAGCACGACCGTGGTGCGCGTCGAGACGTTGGCCACCCCGCGGATGGCGGCGATCAGCTCCTCGAGCTCGGACGGAGTGGCCACCCGCACCTTGAGGATGTAGTTCTCGTCGCCGGCGACCGAGTGGCACTCCTCGATCTGCGGCACCTCGTGCAGCCGCTCGGGGATGTCGTCGGGCGCGGCCGGGTCGAGCGGGGTGATCGAGATGAAGGCGGTGAGCTGCTGGCCCAGGGCCGTGTGGTCGACCTTGGCCGTGTAGCCCTTGACGACACCGCGCTGCTCGAGCCGGCGGACGCGCTGGTGCACGGCGGAGGTGGACATGCCCAAGGCCTTGCCGAGGTCGGTGAAGCTGATCCGGCCGTCCTTGGCGAGCAGGTCGACGATGCGACGGTCGAGGTCTTCCACTCGCTCAGGGTAGTGCGCTACCCGTTCGCCGACCGGCAGGGTTCGTGCGCTCGGCGTGGTCGCCTCCGGCGGCTACTGTCGGGCGCATGCCGGAACGCCTCATGCTGCTGGACTCCGCCTCGCTGTACTTCCGGGCCTTCTTCGGCGTGCCCGACCAGCGCACGAGCCCCGACGAGACACCCACGAACGCGCTGCGCGGCTTCCTCGACATGATCGCCACGCTGGTCACCGCGCACCGGCCGACGCACCTCGTCGCCTGCTGGGACGACGACTGGCGGCCGCAGTGGCGCGTCGACCTCGTGCCCACCTACAAGACGCACCGGCTCACCGAGGGCTCTGACGTGGTGGAGGAGAGCCCCGACGACCTCACCCCCCAGGTGCCGATCATCCGCGACGCGCTGCGCGCCATCGGCATCGCGCGCCTGGGAGCTCCGGGCTGCGAGGCCGACGACGTCATCGGCACGCTCAGCGAGCGGCACCGCGGCGTGATGCCGGTCGACGTCGTCACCGGCGACCGCGACCTGCTCCAGCTCGTCGACGACGCGCACGGCATCCGGGTGCTCTACACGGGCAAGGGCGGCGTGCGCGACCCCGACCTGGCGACCCAGTCCTACCTCCACGAGCGGTATGCCGTGCCCACCGGTGAGGCCTACCTCGACATGTCGGTGCTGCGCGGCGACACCAGCGACGGGCTGCCGGGCGTCAAGGGCATCGGCGACAAGACGGCCGCCCAGCTCATCGCCACCTACGGGTCGCTCGCCGGGCTGCGCGCGGCGGTCGACGGCGGCGACCCCGCGCTCAAGGGCGCGCGTCGCGCAAACCTCGAGGCGGCCTCCGCCTACCTCGACGTGGCCCCCACCGTGGTGCGGGTGCTGCGCGACGCCGCGGTGGCCGACGTCGACCTGGCCCTGCCCCGCGAGGTGGCCGACCCCGAGCTGCTCGAGCAGCTCGGCGAGGCCTACGGCGTCACCAACCCGGTCGGCCGGGTGCTCAAGGCCCTGGGGCTGGGCTGACGTCCTGGTCAGGGCCCAGCTTCTCGCCGGCCGGGCGGGTCCACCGCATCCGGAAGGTGGTGGGGACGAACGCCGTCGCCGGGTCCGCGCCGGTGCGGAAGGCCGAGGGCGAGGTGCCCACGATGTCGCGGAACGTGCGGCTGAACGTGCCCAGGCTGGAGAACCCCACCTCCATGCAGACGTCGGTGACCGGCGTGTCCGTGGTGCGCAGCAGGGTCATCGCGCGCTCGATCCGTCTCCGCTGCAGGTAGCGATGCGGCGTCTCGCCGAACGTCGCCCGGAACTCACGGATGAAGTGCGCCCTCGCCATGTGCGCGGTGGCCGCCAGCAGGTCGACATCGAGCGGCTCGGTGCTGCGCCGGTCGATGAGGTCACGGGCGCGCAGCAGCCGCCGGTTCCGGTCTTCCTCTGCCACACCCACGCGGACCACCGTAGGTTGTGCTGGCGGGAGAAGCGCACTTTCGGAGAAGCAGGTGCCGATGCTCCGCACCTAGCGTGGCCACACCAGCTTCCCCGCAACGTAAAGGAACGCCAATCATGCTGAAGCGCAACAACATCTCGTCCATCTTCGTCCTCGACCAGGACGAGGCCCTGACGTTCTACACCGAGGTGCTCGGTCTCGAGCTCGGCGAGGACATGGACTTCGGGCCGATGCGGTGGCTCACCGTGCGCGTGCCCGGGGACGACAAGACCATCCTGCTCGAGAAGCCGGGGCCGCCGGCGCACGACGAGGCCACCGCCGAGCAGATCCGGGCGCTGGTCACCAAGGGGGCCGGTGGCGGCTGGCTCGCCTTCACCACCGACGACGTCGAGGCCGCGTTCGCGCGGGTCAAGGAGTCGGGGGCCGACATCACCCAGGACGTCGTCACCCAGCCCTACGGGCGCGACTTCGCCCTGCGCGACCCGTTCGGCAACCACATCCGGATCGGCGAGGTCTACTGACCCGACCTCAGTCGAGGCGGTCGGCGGCGACGACGCCGCGCAGCACGGCATCCACCGCGGTGCGGGCCGTGCGACGCAGCTCGCCGTCGGTGGCCGCCTTGGCCACCTGGTCGAGCAGGTCGACGATCTGCTTGCACCGGCGCACGAAGTCGCCGGCCGCCATGTCCTGGCCGCGCAGCACGGTGTCGAGTCGCTCGCCGGAGGCCCACCGGTGCACCATCCAGGCCATGCCCCCGTCGGGCATCGACGTCGAGGGCAGGTCGTGCTCGGTCTCGAGGTCCTCGATCTGCGACCACAGCCGCGACATCCGGGAGAGCGCCTCGGCCACGTCGTCGTTCGGCATCCGGGGCGAGACCTCGGCCTCCTCGTGCCGCGGCTCGTGCACCAGGGCCGACACGGCGGCGGCCAACCCCGCGGCATCCAACCGCTTCCACACGTCGTGGCGCAGGCACTCGGCGGCGAGCAGGTCCTTCTCGGTGTAGAGCCGGCGGAGCCGCTCCCCGCGCTCGGTGACCACCGTGCCGGCCTCGGCGAGGTAGCCCAGGGCCTCGAGGGCGTCGCAGATCCGGTCGAACGTGCGCGCCACGGTGTTGGTGCGTCCCTCGACCCGGCGCTGCAGGCCGACCGTCTCGCGCTTGAGCCGCCACCAGCGCTCGGCCCAGCGGGCGTGCGTCTCACGGTCGGGGCACTGGTGGCACGGGTGGGTCGTGAGCTCGTGGCGCAGCTGCGCGACGCGCTCGGACTCCCCCGCCGTCACCTGCCGGGCGCGGCGGCGCGGCGAGTCCTCGATGCCGTGTGGGACGGCGATGCGCACCGAGGTCGCCAGGTCGCGCCGCGACTTCGGTGACTTCGGGTTGAAGTTGGGCGGCACCTTCACGTGGGTCACCGCCTCGACCGGCTCGGGCACGTCGACCAGGGTGAGCCGCCGGAACTGCTTGTCCTCGGTGACGACAGCCGGGCCGGTGGGGGTGCCCTTCCCGGCGCGCGACGGCTGCACCACCACCGCCCACCCGGCACGCCGGCCGGCCGGGATGCGGATGACGTCGCCGATGCGCAGGGCCTCGAGCGACACGGCCGCCTCTGCCCGACGTGACGCGGAGCGGGCCTTGACGCCCTCCTTCTCGGCGTCGGCCAGGGCCCGCCGCAGGGCGGCGTACTCGCGGAAGTCGCCGAGGTGGCAGTGCATCGCCTCCGCGTAACCCTCCATGCCTTCTTCGTTGCGCCGCACCGCAGTTGCGATGCCGACCACGGCCCGGTCGGCCTGGAACTGGGCGAACGAGGTCTCGAGGATCTCGCGGGCCACCTCGCGCCCCACCTGCGCGACGAGGTTGACGGCCATGTTGTAGGTGGGCCGGAAGCTGGAGCGCAGCGGGTAGGTGCGGGTCGAGGCCAGGCCGCCCACGGCCAGGGGGTCGACACCGCGGGCCCACTGCACGACCGCATGTCCCTCGATGTCGATGCCGCGCCGGCCCGCCCGCCCGGTGAGCTGGGTGTACTCGGCGGGCGTGATGTCGACGTGGGCCTCGCCGTTGAACTTGACGAGCTTCTCGAGCACCACGGTGCGGGCCGGCATGTTGATGCCGAGCGCCAGTGTCTCCGTGGCGAACACGGCCCGGATGCGGGCCGCGGTGAACAGCTCCTCGACGATCTCGCGGAACAGCGGCAGCATGCCGGCGTGGTGGGCGGCGAAGCCACGGGAGAGCCCCTCGACGAAGTCGAAGTAGCCGAGCACCGAGAGGTCCTCGTCGGCCAGGGAGTCGACGCGCTCCTCGACGTGCCGCCGGATGCGCAGCCCTTCGCGCTCGGGGATGAGGCGGGTGCCGGCGGCGAGCAGCTGGCTGACCGCAGCCTCGCAGCCGACCCGGCTGAAGATGAACGTGATGGCAGGCAGGAGCCCGTCGCGGTCGAGCTCGTCGATGACCTCGGCCCTCGTGGCCCCACCCCCGGGGCGACCACCACGCGCGAAGCCGGCGCCGCCGGCCCCACCACCGGCCCGCGACCCCCGCCGCGGCGGTTGCCGCCCCGGTGGGAGCGCGCCGGCGGGCCGCCGCGCCCGGAGCCTCCACGCCGGGGCTCGTCGTCCCAGCGCCCGCGCTGCTCGGAGGTGCGGATGGCGGCCAGCAGGTCGGGGTTGACCCGGTTGCCGGCGAACAGGTCGAACAGGGTGGTGCCGACGAGCACGTGCTGCGACAGGGGCACCGGCCGGTGCTCGGAGACCACCACCGCGTGGTTGCCCCGCACCTCGGCGAGCCAGTCGCCGAACTCCTCGGCGTTGCTCACGGTGGCCGACAGCGACACGACCTGCACGTGCTCGGGGAGGTGGATGATGACCTCCTCCCACACCGCCCCGCGGAACCGGTCGGCCAGGTAGTGCACCTCGTCCATCACGACGTAGCCCAGGCCGTCGAGGGTGCGCGACCCGGCATACATCATGTTGCGCAGCACCTCGGTAGTCATCACGACGACCGGTGCCTCGCCGTTGACGGAGGAGTCCCCGGTCAGCAGCCCCACCTTGCCGGCGCCGTGCACCCGCACCAGGTCGTGGTACTTCTGGTTCGACAGCGCCTTGATCGGGGTGGTGTAGAACGCCTTTCGCCCGGTCGCGAGGGCGAGGTGCACGGCGAACTCGCCGACGATGGTCTTGCCGGCGCCGGTCGGGGCGGCGACGAGCACCCCCTGGCCCGCCTCCACTGCCGCGCAGGCCTGCAGCTGGAACTCGTCGAGCGGGAAGTCCAGGCCGGCCGTGAACCGGCCGAGCTCGGAGCGGCTCTGGCGGCTCCGGGCGGCAGCAGCGGCATACCGCTCGGCGGGGCTGGGCATGGCCTCAGGCTACGTCAGCGCTCAGGCCAGGACGGTGAGCGCGCCCGGCACGACCTCCATGCTCATCGGCAGCGGTGCGAAGCGCTCTCCGTCGGCGTACGACACGATGCCGGTGGCCTCCAGCCGCACCGTGCGGGCCCGCAGCACCTGCACCTTGGGGTGGGTGACGTGGGTGCCCTTGAACACGGTCGGGAAGACCCTCAGGAACTCGGCGGTCGAGATCTTGTGCAGCACCAGCACGTCGAGCAGGCCGTCGTCGAACTCGGCGCCCGGCGTCACCCGCATGCCACCGCCGTAGGCCGGGCCGTTGCCCACCGCGACGAGCATCGCCTCGGTCTCCATCCGCACGCCGTCGAGCTCCAGTACATAAGGAATGGCACGGAACAGCGGCAGCTCGCGCATGATCGCGAGGTTGTAGCGCATCGGGCCCTTGGGCCACCGCCACTGGTTGGCCCGCTCGTTGACGACCGCGTCGAAGCCGGCTGCCAGGACGCCGAGGAACCACCGGTCCTCCCCCGACGCCATGGTGTGCCTCGCCACGTCGACCTCGCGCGTGCTGCCGTCGAGGATGCGCTCCACGGCCTTGGTGGCGTCGCGCACCGGCAGGCCGAGCTCGCGGGCGATGTCGTTGCCGGTGCCCGCCGCGATGATGCCGAGCGGCACCCCCGTGCCGGCGCACAGGTTCGCGCCCAGGTGCACCATCCCGTCGCCGCCCGCGACGACGATGCGGTCCACGGCGCCGGCGGCGATCGCGGCGCGTCCCTGCTCCGTCGCACTGCGGGCATCAGCCGCGCTGAGGTCGACGATGTCGGCACCCGCTGCGCGCAGCAGGGTGAGGGCCTCGGTGCCGACCCGCGCGCCGGTGTTCTTGCCCGAGGTGGGGTTGACGATCAGACCGAGGCGCGCCATGGCCGAAGGCTAGCGGGAGGCCCTCGTGGCCCCGTCGGTCAGAGGCCCTGGCTGCGCAGGTGCGCGACGACCTCGTGACCGGCGCTCGCCCAGTCGCCCGGCCTCTCGGCGGACGCCTCGGTGCTGCCGGTCGCCAGCCACCGGACCGGCTGCTCGGGCTCGGGGCTGTCACTGCCCTGGCGGACCAGGTCGACGAACTGTCCGACCGTGACCCCGCTCTCGACCGCGTGCCGGAGCCGCTGCTCGCGACCCACCAGGTAGTGGTTGCGGCGACCCACCCGGGCCCGGGCGACGACGCCGGCCCGCTCGAGGTCGCCGATGATCTGCTGCACGGCGCGCTCGGTGATGCCGATGCTGGCGGCGACGTCGCGCACGAGGACTTCAGGGTCGGCGGCCAGGCACACCAGTACGTGTCCGTGGTTGGTGATGAAGGTCCAGCCGTCCCGCGTCATGCGAACGACGATAGGGGAACCGGCATTCGCGAATCCGGCGTTAGGGGTTTTCCGACCCCCCAAATTAGGGGTGACATCAGTCACTCGCGGGGTGCGGCGCGCGGCCCGGTTGAGCGCGTTCGGGGCGCTACCTGCGGGGCGGCTGGCCCACTCCCCCTTGCTGATTCACGAATGGGTTTTCCTGCACCCGAGTTCGCTTGTGCCCTAAATACCTCGGGCCTACGTTCCGACTGACGCCGCTAGCAGGGGCGGTTGGGTTGGCAGGCGCTCGCTTGCCATGAGCACAAGAGGTAGGGAAATGTCCCGGATAATGCGCAGGACGTCCACGATCATCCTCACAGTGCTCGCCATGGTGCTCGCCATGGCGGCCACTGCACTAGGCACCGGGGCCGCCGTCGCTGCGACACCACCAGATCCAACGAAGGTCCCGCACTACTTCGGGCCATGGCCCAACTGGGCCAACAGCCCGCTCACGCTCAGCAAGGCCTCGGTAGCGTTCGGCAACGTCGGATCGGGCACCGGGGCCACTGCCGTGGCCCAGGTGGACCCGGTGGCGCCCAACGGCATCACCTCCGTGGACGTCACCACCCCCGGCCATGACTACGCCCCCGGTACCACCGTGACCATCGGTGGTGGCACCACTGCCGCGACCGGCACCGTCTCGGTGAGCACCTCCAACGTGGTCGTCGGCTTCACCGGGATCGTCCCCGGCAGCGGCTACACCGCGTTCGACGTCGCTGTCACCGGTGGCGGCGGCACGGGCGCCACGGCCATCGGCTCCGGGGGCGTCGACGCGGTCCAGCTCACCGCGGCCGGCTCCGGCTACACCTTCCCGACCGTCGACTTCGACTACCCGGACGACCCGAACGGCGTCCAGGCGACCGGCAAGGTCACCTGCGTCGTCACGCCGGACGTCACGGCTGACTGCCAGCACGCTGACGGCGTCACCGTCTCCATCGCGTCGGTCGTCGTCGTCGACCCGGGCTCGGGTTACACCACCGCCCCCGGCATCGCGATCCTCAACGGCACCCGCAACGACCCGATCAACCTCGCCGCCAATGGTGTCGAGGCCACGGCCACGACCACTCTCGAGCTCACCGCGGTGAACGTCGACCAGCTCGGCAGCGGCTTCACCTCCGCTCCCACCGTCACGATCACTGACCCGAAGGGCACCGGCACCGGCGCCTCGGCCACCGCGGTCACCGACGGCGGCGCGATCACCAAGGTCACCATCACAGACCCGGGTGCCGGCTACCTCACCCCCGGCATGCACAAGTTCGTCGACGACCTCCCCGGTATGTGCGCTCCGGCCGACTGCTCCAACGCAGCCGACGCGAAGTACATCCCCCTGGCTGTCGCCGCCCAGAAGAAGTACAACGGCGTCATGGCAGACGAGTACGTCATCGGCCTCGTGCAGTACCGCACCACGTTCTCGTCCGACCTGCCCCCCACCCTGGTGCGCGGCTACGTCCAGATCGAGACCCCGGACAACGCGACTGGCTTCGGGAGCAAGCACTTCCCGCTGATGAACGCGAACCTGGACCCCACGCAGCCCGACACCCCGGTGCTCATCAACGGCGTGCAGGCATATGCGGTCACCCCGCCGCAGTACCTCGGCCCGTTCATCTCGGCCACCAAGAACAAGCCCACCCGCGTCGTCTTCCGCAACCTCCTGCCGACCGGCGCAGCGGGTGACCTGTTCCTCCCCACTGACAGCACCATGATGGGCTCCGGCGCCACCCCGACGTCGGTCATGCCCATGGACGAGAAGTCGACCGCCGACGCCGTCCGCAACCCCGAGTGCACGAAGAGCCCCAAGCCCAGCTCGTGCTACAAGGACGACCGCGCCACCATCCACCTGCACGGCGGCACCTCCCCGTGGATCAGCGACGGCACGCCGCACCAGTGGATCACCCCGGCGAACGAGACCACCGCATGGCCCCAGGGCGTCAGCGTCAAGGACGTCCCGGACATGAAGGTGAACCCGGCCGACCCGACCTCCGCCACCGTCTGCGCCGCCAACAACGACGGTTGCCAGACCTTCTTCTACACCAACCAGCAGAGCGCGCGGCTGCTCTTCTACCACGACCACGCGTGGGGCATCACCCGCCTCAACGTGTACGCCGGTGAGGCCTCGGGCTACATCATCGCCGACGACGTCGAGAAGAAGCTCATCGCCGACGGCGCCATCCCCGGCCCCGACGCCACCATCCCGCTCGTCATCCAGGACAAGACGTTCGTTCCCGACGACTCCCAGATGAAGGACGTCAAGAACCCCGCCGGCGACATCACCTCCTACGGTCAGGACCCCACCTGGGACTCGACCCGCTGGGGCGGCAAGGGCTCGCTGTGGTTCCACCACGTCTACATGCCCGCGCAGAACCCCGGTGACGCCTCCGGTATGAGCGCCTACGGTCGCTGGATGTACGGCCCGTGGTTCTGGCCACCGGCCCAGGACACCAAGTACGGCCCGATCGACAACCCGTACTACGACGCCAACTGCGACGTCAACGTCCCGTCGACCTGGAAGTACCAGACCGACCCGTTCTGCGAGCCGCAGCTCATCCCCGGCACGCCGAACCTGTCGACCGGCATGGAGCAGTTCAACGACACCCCGATCGTCAACGGTGTCGCCTACCCGAAGGTCACCGTGCAGCCCAAGGCCTACCGCCTGCGGATGCTCAACGCGGCCAACGACCGGTTCTTCAACCTGCAGTGGTACACCGCTGACCCGACCCAGGGCAACGGCAAGACCGAGGTTGCTCTCGACCCGGCGCTGCTCGCTGCGGCCCAGACCGACCCCAACGTGTTCCCGACTCCGGTCGACGCGCACAACAACGCAGCCGGCCCCGACTGGGTCCAGTTCGCCAACGAGGGCGGCTTCCTTCCCACCCCAGCCGTGATCGACGGGCAGCAGCCCCAGACGTGGATCACCGACCCGACCCGGTTCGACGTCGGCAACGGCGACCAGCACTCCATGCTGCTCGCCCCGGCCGAGCGCGCCGACGCCGTCGTGGACTTCTCGAAGTTCGCCGGCAAGACGCTGATCCTGTACAACGACGCCGCTGCCGCTTACCCGGCTCGCGTGTCGACGTACGACTACTACACCGGCGCTCCGGACCTGAGCCCCGTTGGTGCCCCGCAGATCTTCCCCGGCTACGGGCCCAACACCCGCACCGTCATGCAGGTCAACGTGGCCGCCGCTGCACCCGCAGCTCCGTACGACGTTGCCAAGCTGAAGGCTGCCTTCACCCACAAGGCGAACCTGACCGGCGTCTTCGAGGCCGGCCAGCACCCGCCGATCGTGGGCCAGGCCACCTACAACTCGGCCCTCGGCACCAGCTTCGCCGCCAGCGGCGAGTGCAAGGCGCCCTCGGTCACCAAGTGTGACGGCCTGGTCCGGATCGACGACTTCGGCACCTTCAAGTTCAACACGATCAAGTCGCCCACGACGAAGACCACCATGGCGGTCGAGCCGAAGGCGCTCCACGACGAGATGAACTCGACGACGTTCGACGACTTCGGCCGCATGCAGGCGACCCTCGGTATCGAGGCGAACCCGCCGACACCAGGTCTGCAGAACGTCACGCTCTACCCATACGTGAACCCGCAGACCGAGCTCATCGACGCCACGAACCTGCCCAAGCAGGTCGTGACCACGGACGCCGTCACGGGTCTACCGACGAGCGACGTCAAGATCACCCCGATGAGCAACGCCGCTGACGGCACGCAGATCTGGCGGATCACGCACAACGGTGTGGACACCCACCCGATCCACTTCCACCTGTTCGATGTCCAGGTGCTGAACCGGGTCACGTGGGACAACATCATCATCCCGAACGACGCGAACGAGAACGGCTGGAAGGACACCGTCCGGATGAGCCCGCTCGAGGACACCATCGTGGCCCTGCGGCCGATCATCCCGCAGGTTCCCTTCGAGGTGCCCAACTCGGTGCGTCCGCTCAACCCGATGATGCCGGCCAACTCGCCTGACGTGTTCTTCAACACCGACCCGGCAGGCAACCCGCTGGTCACGCCCATCACCAACCAGACCATCAACTTCGGCTGGGAGTACGTGTGGCACTGCCACATCCTCACCCACGAGGAGATGGACATGATGCGCCCGGTCTCGGTCGCGATGCCGCCCCTCAAGGCTGACACCCTGTCAACCTCGGTGGTCAGCTCGCGGGTCCAGGTGCGCTTCAACGACAACTCGATCACCGAGACCCGGTTCGCTCTCGAGCGCAGTACCAACGGGACCACGTGGACCGAGGTGGCGAGCTCGCCGCAGCCGTTGGGTGACACCAACCTGCACCAGGTGGGCCGCACCATGACCGACCCCACGTCCAACGCGACCACGGCCTACCTCTACCGGGTCGTCGCCGAGAACACCGTGGGCTACGGCAACGGCATGCCCTCCCTGACGGTCAAGTCGACGTCGGCCAACGTGGCCGCCAACGCTCCGGCCACTCCGACTGCCCTGACCGCAACCGCGGCCGCGGCCGCCGGCAACACGGTGCGGGTCAACCTGGCCTGGACCGAGACGTCCACGACCCAGAGCGGCTTCGCGATCCAGCGGTCCACGGACAACGGTGTGACCTACACCGCGCTCGCCACGGTTGCCGGCACCGCCCGGACCTACCAGGACGCCGCGGTCACTGCCAACGCCACGTACAAGTACCGCGTGCAGGCGCTGAGCTTCGTCGGCGACTCGGCGTTCAGCAACATCGCGACGGTCACGGCCACTCCCCCGCCGACCGTGCCTGCAGTGCCGACCATCCTGACCGGAACCTCGGTCCGGACCGGCACCACCCAGACGGACACCATCACCTGGGGTGCCGTCACCGGAGCGACGGGCTACCGCATCCAGCGGAGCCTGAGCTCGACCTTCGCCAGCGGGATCACCACCGTCAACGTCGGAGCGGTCACCACCTACTCGGTGACCGGCCTCAGCCGGAGCGTGTGGTACTTCCGGATCGCCTCCACCAACGCAGTCGGAACCTCGTCGAACTCGGCCGCCAGGTCGGTTCCGATCGCACCGTGACGACCTAGTCGCCACCACCCCGTCACCCCCGCCGGTCACCCGACCGGCGGGGGTGACGGGCGTCCGGACAGCGCTGTCATCCGGGTGCTCGAAAGAGTGGCAGGATTATAGGCGTGACCGCCATCTTCGAGCTGTTTGCTGACACTCCATTACTGCTCCTGGCGGTCCTGCTGGCTCTCGGCGCCGCCGTCGGCCACGTGCGGGTCGCCGGGGTCCGCCTCGGGCCGGCAGCCGTGCTGTTCGCGGCGCTCGGCGTCTCGGCCTGGGCCGCTGCCCTCGACGTCAAGCTCGAGATCCCCGAGGTCGTCGGCACCTTCGGCCTGGTGCTCTTCACCTACACGATCGGCGTGGTGTCGGGCACCCACTTCTTCTCCTCCCTGCGCCGGGGCTGGCCCACCATGCTCGTGGTCGCCGGCGCCCTCGCCCTGGTCGGCGCCCTCGCCGTGTTGCTCGGCCACGTGTTGGGCCTGACGTCCGGCACGGTCGCCGGGGCCTACGCCGGTGCGCTGACCAACACTCCGGCGCTCGCGGCGGCATCCGCCCGCGCGGCCGACCCGGCGGCACCCACGATCGGCTACTCCATCACCTACCTCGGTGGCGTCGTGGTGATGCTGGCCGTGGCGGCCTGGACGCTGCGCCGCCCGGGGGCCCACCCCCGCCGGGAGGAGATCGGCCACGTCACCGTGCGGGTCGAGGTGCACGAGCCGATCAGCGTGCAGGGGCTGGCCGAGGCCCATGACCAGCAGATCGGCGTCTCCCGCCTGAAGCACGCGCACGCAGCCAACCCGACCATCGTCCCGGCCGGGGCCGAGCTGATCGGGCACAACGACCTCGTCACTGTCGTCGGGCCCCGCCCGGTGCTCGACGAGGTGGCCGAGCGCCTGGGGCACGTGTCGTCGCACGACATCGTCGAGGACCGCCACGACCTCGACTTCCGCCGCGTGACGCTGTCGAACAAGCAGCTCGTCGGCCACACCGTCGCCGAGCTCGACCTCGACCAGAAGTTCGGTGCCACCGTCAGCCGGGTGCGCCGCGGGGACGTCGACCTCGTGGCCCACGGCACCTTCGTGCTCGCGATGGGCGACCGGCTGCGGGTCATCGTCCCGCGCGACCGGATGGCCGAGGTCGGCACGTACCTCGGCGACAGCGACCGGGGCATGTCCGACATCAACGTCGGCGGCCTCGCTCTCGGCCTGGCAGCGGGCATCGCCCTCGGGCTGGTGCACGTGCCCACTCCCGGAGGCGGGTTCACCATCGGCGCTGCGGCCGGCACCCTGATGGTCGGGCTGGTCTTCGGCCGCCTCGGCCGGGTCGGGCCCGTCATCACGTCGATGTCGCACGGTGCGGCGCAGTCGCTCTCGGCCCTGGGCATGGTCACCTTCCTCGCCTACGCCGGCGTGCGCGCCGGCCGGACCATCTCGTCGGCGCTGGCCTCTGATGCCGGGTGGCGGGTGGCCGTGCTCGGGATCGTGCTCACCGTGTCGGCGGCCGGGCTGCTGCTCCTCGGCATCCACGTGCTGCGGAAGATGTCCTGGCTCGAGACCGCCGGTGCGCTCGCGGGCAGCCAGACCCAGCCCGCGATCCTCGCCTACGTCAACGACAAGACGAGCTATGACACCCGGATCGGCGTGGCCTACGCACTCGTCTACCCGGTCGCGATGATCGCCAAGATCGTCGTGGCCCAGGTGCTCGCCGGCCTCTGACCGGGCAGAGTCACGGCAACCAGCGGCGTTCAGCCGCCGCCGTCTCCCCCACCACCACCGCCGTACAGCCCACCGTGTGGCTGGCCGTCATAGCCTCCCGCCGACCGGTTGGTGACGTTGAAGTCCAGGCTCGCGGCGTCATCCGACGGGCCCCGTCGACGGTCGACCACCATGGCGACGACCGCCACCACCGCGACGACGACGAGGATCGTTCCCCAGAACCACCACATGACCCGTCTCCCTTCACCGCTGCGCGCGAGAGGTCGGTTCAGGGTCCCACCGGCCCACCCCGGTGTCCAGATACCCCGACCGGCCCGACAGCCGGGCCTACAGGGGTGATGCCTCGTTGTCGTCGACCTCGAGCCAGTCGGGCCGGGCCTTCTCCTTGCGCTTGTCGAGGATGCGGCAGACGAACCACGCCGCGAAGTAGAGCGCGGTCAGCGGCGCGGCGAAGACGAACATCGTGAACGGGTCGGCGGTCGGGGTCGCCACGGCGGCGAAGACGAAGATCAGCACGACCGACACCCGCCAGCCCTTGATCAGCCGGCTGGCCGGCATCACGCCGACCGCGTTCAGCCCCACCAGGACCACCGGGAAGAGGAACCCCAGCCCGAACACCAGGATGAACCGGGTGACGAACGAGAAGTACATCGACGCCTGCTGGATGTTCGACGTACCGGCCGGGCTGAGCCCGTACAGGATCTTCAGCGACTGCGGCAGGATGTAGTAGCCCAGGAAGCAGCCGAGCAGGAACAGCGGAATCGTCGCACCGAGGAACGCCAGCGAGATCCGCTTCTCCTTGCGGGTCAGGCCCGGCACGATGAAGGCCCACAGCTGGTAGAGCCAGATCGGGCTCGAGACGATGACGCCCACGAAGATCGACAGGCTGATCAGGTTCGACAGGGCGCTGGTCGCCTCGGCGAAGTTGATGCTGGCGGTGACCTCCGGGCTGGAGCGCGCGTACTCGTAGAACGGCGCGGTCAGGAAGTCGAAGACCTTGTCGTAGTACAGGCCCGCGATGATCGACGCGACGAGGATCGAGGCCGCAGCGATGAACAACCGCCGCCGGAACTCGCGGAAGTGCTCGCCGAGCGTCATCCGCCCCTCGGGGTCGCGCGGGCGACGGCGCAGTCGAGCCATGGGGTCTGTGGGCGGGCGGGGTGGAAGGAGCGTCAGGCCACGGGGCCGGGCTGGTTGTCCGTACGGGGGGCGTTCTCGTGCACGGCGTTGCCGTCGGTGGTCGGCACGGTGCGGTCGACCGGCGCCGCGGGCTCGATCGGCTCGCTGCGAACGGTGGTGGTGGACGCCTCGGACGTCGGCTTCGCGGCCTCGTTGTCCTTCTTCATCTCGTCGACCTCGGACTTGAACACCCGGGCGGAACGGCCCAGGCTGCGCGCGGCGTCAGGGAGCTTCTTCCAGCCGAAGATGACGATGATCAGCACCGCGATGATGATGATCTCGGTGGGTCCGATCCTGCCCATGGGTCCATCTCCTGTGAAGTCGAAAAGCCTGCGTGACTGCCCTGCGCGGTCTCGCGTCAGTGTACGCGCGCCCACGGCGGAAGCCGGTCGGTTCGCCGTGCGCGCCGGGCCGCCTTGGTGGTGGCCCGTTGCTCCCGATACTCCGCCCGCAACCTGTGAGTTGGCTGGACGACAGCGACCAGGGACGGCTCCACCTCGCGCAGCTCGTCGGCGCGGGCCTCGAGCTCGGCCACGAGCCGGCTCGCCCGCTGCACCTCGCGTGCCAGCGCCGCGGTGCGGCCCCACACCTGCCGGGCGCGCCACGCGAGGAACGCCGCCGACCCGAGCAGCACCACGAGCCAGACCAGCACCCACCCCCACCACGGCAGCACGGCGTCAGTCACCCGCCCCGGATGCCGGGTAGGCCGCCAGGGCGGCGACCGCGCCGTCCCGCACCTCCGCGACCACCTCGGGCGGGTCGAGCACCGTGCCCCGGCCCCCGAGCCGCCACACCAGCCGCCGCAGCCAGGCCGTGTCTGCCGTGCGCATCCGCACCCGCAGGCCCCCGCCCTCGGATGCCGGCACGTCCTCCACCGACTCGACGGGGTAGTAGTCGGCCACCCAGGTCGCCCCGGGGAGCAGCCGCAGGGTGACGACGAGGTCGTCGGGTGCCGGTCGGAAGGTGCCCTCGGACAGGTCGCGCTCGCGGGCACCCGCCGGCGGGGTGCCGTCGACGTCGAGCACGGTGAGCTCCTCGACCCGGTCCATCCGGAACATCCGGGTGTCCTCGGCGCGGTGGCACCACCCCTCGAGGTACCAGCTGCCGTCCATGCCGACCACCCGCATCGGGTCGACGTCGCGCTCGGTCGCCTCGTCACGGGCCGGCACCAGGTAGCGCAGGTGCACCCGCCGGTGGTCGGCGATCGCCTGCTGGGCCAGCGCCAGGAGCTCGGGCGAGGCGCCGTCGGCGACCTCCGCGCGCACCCGGCGGGCGGGAGCGGCGGCGGCGCCCGCGGCATCCTCGAGCTTGGCCAGGGCGCGCTCGACCGCGTCGCGGTCGCCCAGGCCCGGCACCTCGCGCAGCGCACGCAGCCCGACCACCAGCGTCACGGCCTCGTCGACGCCCAGCCGCAGGGGGCGGGCGATGCGTCTCGGCGTTGCCGACGAAGACCCGGCCCTCCTCCCAGTCGGCCTCGATCAGCTCGTCGGGCAGCTGCCCGTAGCCGCAGAGGAAGAGCAGGTTGAGGTCGGCCTCGAGCTGCTCGACGCTGACCCCCAGGTCGTCGGCGGCCTGCTGCAGGTCGATGCCCTGGCGGTTGACCAGCCACGGCACCATCGTGAGCAGCCGCGCCAGGCGGGCGGTGGCGGTCTCCTGCGCGAACCCGGCCATCAGCGCGCACCCCCGTGCGCGACCAGGGCGCCCCGCAGCCGCCCCACCACCGAGCCGAGCAGCTCGGGCGGCGCCTCGACGACCACGTCGGCGCCGTAGCCCGCCACCTCCTCGGCGAAGTCCTCGAGGTCGGCGTAGTCGAGGTCGACGAGGTCCCACGTGTCGTCGACCTCGCCGACGGTGCGCGCCCGGCGGCGCAGGCTGTGCCCACTCCCCCGCCGCACCCGCAGCACGGCGGGGCTCGGCTGGGTGGGGGGCGCGGCCACCCGCTGCACCATCAGCTCGGGCTCGTGGTCGTCGGGCACCTCGAAGGACCCGGGGCGGCCGACGGTGCGCACCGCACCGACGATGCGCGAGAGCCGGAAGACGCGCGCCGCACCCCGGTCGACGTCGAACGCATTGAGGTACCAGCGGCCGTGCCACGACACCAGCGACCAGGGGCGCACGTGCCGCTCGCTCGCCTCCGCGGCCTCGGGCCGGCGGTAGGAGAACCGCAGCGGCACCCGGCGCAGCACGCCGTCCTTGACCGCGTCGAAGGCCGGCTCCGTGGTGCGCAGCCGCGGCTCGATGCCGATGAGGGCGTCGACGTCGCGCTCTACGCCGGCCGCACGCAGCTTGCGCAGCGCTTGGGCCGCCGGGCCGGCCAGGCGACGCCTGGGCCCAGGTGCGGCTGGCCAGCCCCAGCACGGCCAGCTCGTCGGGCTCGAACGAGATGTCGGGCAGGGCGTACTCGCGCTGGTGGATGCGGTAGCCGGGCTCGTCCTCGTGAAGCGGGTCGATGTCCTCGGTGACCAGCGGGATGCCGAGCTCGCGCAGCTCGTCCTTGTCGCGCTCGAACATCCGCTCGAAGGCCTCGGTCGAGGCCGACTGGCCGTACTGCGGCACCAGCTGGCGGATCTGCGCCTTCGCCAGAGGGCGTCGGGTGTAGAGCAGCACGAGCACCAGGTTGAGCAGCCGCTCGGTCTTGACCTGGGCCGCTGACGGGGCCGCCGGGCCGGGCTCGCTGCTCACCCGCCAGACGCTACCCGACGGATACGCTGCGGACCGTGATGCAGTGGCGAGCGGGAACCGTGGCCGGGCAGGTGCGCCACTGGCCCGGAGCCGTGGAGTGCACCGTAGTGCTCGACGACGCCCCCGGGATGCCGGTGCGCGCGTTGGCCTACACCGCGATGGTGGGTGCCCCGCAGGTCGGCGAGCGGGTGCTGCTCAACGCATCGGCCCTGCTCAGGGGCCTGGGCACCGGCGGCCTCGCGTTCGTCGTCGCCCGGCCCGACCACCTCCCCGCCGACCCGCCGGCGGGGCCGGGCCACATCGTCAAGGCGCGCTACACCCCGATGCAGCAGATGCTGCTCGCGGTCGACGAGCAGGACAGCCCGCACCACGACGCCCTCGCGGACGCCGACGACCTGTCCGGGATGCCGGTGGTGGTCGCCGACCTGCACTCCGCGCTCCCGGCGGTGCTGGCCGGCATCCGCGCGGTGAACCCGGACGCGACGGTGGCCTACGTCATGACCGACGGGGGCGCGCTGCCCGCGGCGTTCTCCCGGGCCGTGGCCGGCCTCACGGATGCCGGGTGGCTGACCGCCACCCTGACCGTCGGGCAGGCCTTCGGGGGCGACCACGAGGCCGTGACGACCCACACCGGGCTGCTCGCCGCGCGGCACGTCGTGGGGGCCGAGGTCACGGTGGTCGCCCAGGGGCCGGGCAACGTCGGCACCGGCACCCGTTGGGGCTATTCGGGTGTGGCCTGCGCCGACGCGCTGCACGCCACCGACGTGCTCGGCGGCCGGGGCGTCGCCGCGCTGCGCGTCTCCGGGGCCGACCCGCGTGAGCGGCACCGCGGCATCAGCCACCACAGCCGCACGGCCTACGGGCGGGCCCTGCTCACCCCCGCCGACGTGCCGGTCACCGCGCTGCCCGACCCCGAGCTCGACGCGCTGGTGCGCGACCAGCTCGCCGAGCTTGTCGCCGGCGCCCGGGCGGCGCTGACCGTCGTCGAGGTGCCCGTCGCCGGGCTCCTCGAGGCGCTGCACGCGTCACCGGTGGCCCTGACGACGATGGGGCGGGGTCTGGATGCAGACCCCGCCCCGTTCGTCGCAGCGGCCGCCGCGGGTGCTCACGCCGCTGCGTTGGTGTGACGCGTGCTCAGCGCACGTCCATGAGGTCGACGACGAAGATCAGCGTCTCGCCGGGCTTGATGGCCCCACCTGCGCCACGGTCGCCGTAGCCGAGGTGCGGCGGGATGGTGAGCCGGCGCCGGCCGCCGACCTTCATCCCCTCGATGCCCTGGTCCCAGCCGGCGATGACCATGCCGACGCCAAGGCGGAACTCGAGCGGGTCGCCGCGGTTCCAGGAGGCGTCGAACTCCTCACCGGTGGAGTGGGCGACACCCACGTAGTGAGCGCGCACGGTGTGGCCCTTGGTGGCCAGCGGGCCGTCACCGACGGTGATGTCCTCGATGACCAGCTCGGTGGGAGGCTCGTCGCCAGGAAAGTCGATCTCGGGACGGGTGGGCTGGTGGCTCATGGAGGACAAACCTGTCAGAAGGCGGCGAGGATGTCGACGACGAACACGAGGCTCTCGTTGCCCTTGATCTTCGGCGGGCTGCCGGCGGTGCCGTAGCCGTCGGCCGGCGGGATGACGAGGAGCACCCGGCTGCCGACCTTCTGGCCCTGCAGACCGTTGTCCCAGCCCTTGATGACCTGCTGCACACCGATCGGGAAGTCGAAGTAGGGCTGCTCGGGGCGGCTGGCGCTGGAGTCGAAGACGGTGCCGTCCTTCAGGAGCGCGCCGGTGTAGGCCACCCGCACGGTCTCGCCCTTCTTGACCACGTTGCCGGTGCCCTCGATGAGCGGCTGCACGATGGTCTTGGTAGGCGTCTTGACGCCCTTCACACCGAACACGGCCGGCTTGCCCGGGGTCATCGTGACGGTCGGCAGGCCGGCCTTGGGCGCCACCGCGGTGCCGGTGGCCTCCTTCAGGGCCTTCGTGGACCCCTTGAGGTCGACGACGAAGACGACCGGGTCGTCCTTCTTGACGCCGATGGCCTCGTTGCCGGTGGCGCCGAAGGCGTCGGCCGGGGTGGAGGTGATGACCACCCGGTCGCCGATCTTCTTGCCGGCCAGCTGGCTCTTGAACGACGGGAAGAGGTCCTGCGCACCGAGGTCGAGGCCCACCGCGCCGGTCTTCCACGTGGAGTGCGCGACCTTGCCGTCGCGACCGTTGAGGATGACGGCCTGGATCGAGATGAGGTCGTCCTTGGACACGACCGGGCCGGTGCCGTCGACCACCACGTCGGACCCGGTCTTGGTGACCGTCATCGGGGCCTTGACCGTGACGGTCGGCTCCTTGGCGGGGTCGCTGCCGTTGACGGTGACGGCGCTGGCGGCGGCCGAGGTGGGCTTGGTGGGAGCCTCCTCTCCGCAGGCGCTCAGGATGAGCGCGGACGCGAGGACGGTCGCGGACAGGGCGGTGGTGAGTCGACGTGACACGGGAGAGAACCTTCGGGGATCGGGGGGCTGTCAGGCAGCGCGACAACTTCACTCACGATAACGGGGCCGCATGTGAACTCCCACATCATCGGCTGGGAGAAGGCTGACCGGGTGGCGCAGATCACCACGGCCCGGCGTCAGGCCGACATGCCCTCGATGAGCCGCTCGACGCGCGGGTCCTGGGCCAGGAACGGGTCCTTGCACAGCACGGTGCGCTGGGCCTGGTCGTTGAGCTTGAGGTGCACCCAGTCGACGGTGAAGTCGCGCCGGTGCTCCTGGGCGGCCCGGATGAAGTCGCCGCGCAGCTTCGCCCGCGTCGTGTCGGGCGGGCGCACCTTGGCCGCGAAGATCTCGGGGTCGCTGACGACACGGGCGACCAGGCCGCGGCGCTGGAGCAGGTAGAACAGGCCCCGGCTGCGGTCGATGTCGTGGTAGGCGAGGTCGATCTGCGCCAGGCGGGGGTGGTCGAGGTCGAGCCCGTGCTTGCTGGCGTAGTCCTCGATGAGCCGGTACTTGATGACCCAGTCGATCTCGGTGGCCACCAGGGCGAGGTCGGCGTTCTCGACCGCGGTGAGCGTGCGGTCCCACAGGTCGAGCACCCGCGCGTGCAGCGGGTCGCTGGACCCCTCGCTGGCCACGAACGCGACGGCCTTGGCGTGGTACTCGCGCTGCAGGTCGAGGGCGCTGAGCTGTCGGCCGTTGGCCAGCCGCACCGTGCGCCGCCCCGTGGTGTCGTGCGAGATCTCGCGGATGGCGCGGATCGGGTTCTCCAGGGTCAGGTCGCGCATCACCACCCCGGCCTCGATCATCCGCAGCACCAGGTCGCACGACCCGACCTTGAGCATCGTGGTCGACTCGCTCATGTTGGAGTCGCCGACGATGACGTGCAGCCGGCGGTAGTGCTCGGCGTCGGCGTGCGGCTCGTCGCGGGTGTTGATGATCGGCCGGCTGCGGGTGGTGGCCGACGACACGCCCTCCCAGATGTGGTCGGCGCGCTGGCTCACGGCATACGTGGCGCCCTTGGAGGTGGCGACGAGCTTCCCGGCGCCGCAGGTGATCTGCCGGCTGATCAGGAAGGGGAGCAACGTGTCGGAGATGGTGGCGAACTCGCCGGCCCGGGTGACCAGGTAGTTCTCGTGGCAGCCGTAGGAGTTGCCCGCCGAGTCGGTGTTGTTCTTGAACACGTAGATGTCGCCGGCGACGCCGTCCTCGCGCAGCCGCTGCTGGGCGTCGACGACCAGACCCTCGATGATCCGCTCCCCCGCCTTGTCGTGCGCGACGACCTGGCGCAGCGAGTCGCACTCGGCGGTGGCGTACTCCGGGTGCGAGCCGACGTCGAGGTAGAGCCGGGAGCCGTTGGTGAGGAACACGTTGCTCGAGCGGCCCCAGGCGACGACCTTGCGGAAGAGGTAGCGCGCCACCTCGTCGGGCGTGAGCGTGCGCTGGCCACCGGTCGAGCAGGTGATGCCGTACTCGTTCTCGATCCCGAAGATCCGCCGGTTCCCGGGCGTGTTCACTGGGCCGGCCCCTCCTGCGCGGGGCGCTGCGTCTGCGGGTTGGTGGTGGCGTCGCGCACCGAGGCGGTCGCGCCCTCAGCGCCCTCGTCGGCAGGCGGCGCGTCGTGGGTCGGGTCGTCGGTGCTGAGCAGCCGCTCGAGCAGCTGGCCGGTGATGCGGCGGAACGTGCGCCGCGGGCGGTTGCGGTCGAGCACCGCCACCTCGAGCTGGGCCGGGGCGAGCTCGCGCGACGGGCCACCGGCGGGGTCGGCGCCGAGCAGGGAGACGGCCAGCAGCAGCGCCTCGGACAGGTTCAGGCCCTCGCGCCACTGCTCCTTCAGGCCGGTCTCGATCTGCTCGGCTCCCCCGCCCATGGCGACGAAGCCGTGCTCGTCGGCCACCGAGCCGTCGTAGGTGAGCCGGTAGATCTGGTCGCTGTCGGGGGTGGTGCCGACCTCGGCCACGACGATCTCGACCTCGTAGGGCTTGGACTCCTGGGTGAACACCGCGCCCAGGGTCTGCGCGTAGGCGTTGGCCAGGCCGCGGGCCGTGACGTCGGAGCGGTCGTAGGAGTAGCCGCGCAGGTCGGCGTAGCGCACGCCTGCCACCCGCAGGTTCTCGAACTCGTTGTACTTGCCGACCGCCGCGAAGGCGATCCGGTCGTAGATCTCGGAGACCTTGTGCAGCGCGCGGCTGGGGTTCTCACCGACGAACGCGATGCCGTTGTCGTAGGTGAGCACCACGATCGGCCCGGCCGCGGGCGATGCCCTTGCGGGCGAAGTCGGCCCGGTCCTTCATCAGCTGCTCGGGCGAGACGTAGAACGGCATCCCGGCGGTCATCGGGCACCTCCCGGGTTGTCGACGCGGGCCGCGATGATGGCGTCGACCACCGGCGCGATCTCGGCGTCGGGCACGAAGCGCGACCCGTCGTCGTCGACGACACCGATGGTCGGCCAGATGCGCCGGCCCACGTCGGGGCCGCCCGTGGCCGAGTCGTCGTCGGCGGCGTCGTAGAGCGCCTCGACCGCGGTGCGCACGGCGTCGTCGAGGGTGCCGGACCGCCGGTAGAGCTTCTTCAGCGAGCCGCGGGCGAAGAGCGAGCCGGACCCGACGCTGTGGTGGTCGTGCTCCTCGTAGCAGCCACCGGTGACGTCGTAGGAGAAGATCCGGCCGATGCCGGTGTCGGCGTCGTAGCCCGCGAAGAGCGGCACGACCGACAGGCCCTGCATCGCCATCGCCGAGGTTGCCCCGGATCATCGACGGCCAGCCGGTTGGCCTTGCCCTCGAGGGACATCAGCGTGCCCTCGATCTTCTCGTAGTGCTCGAGCTCGACCTGGAACAGCGCGCACCAGCTCGATCGCCAGCCCGGCCGTGCCGGCGATGCCGACCAGGCGGATACTCGTCGGTGGCGAAGACCTTCTCCATGTCGCGGTTGGCGATCAGGTTGCCCATCGTCGCCCGACGGTCACCGGCCATGACGACGCCGCCGGCGTAGGTCAGGGTGACGATCGTGGTGCCGTGCGGTGCGTCGATGGCGGCGCCGGGCGGCAGCGTGCGCCCCGAGGGCAGCAACGTGGGGCGCCTGGGCGGAGAGGAACTCGGTGAACGACGACGAGCCGGGCACGAGGTAGGCCGCGGGCAGCCGTCCGCTGTCGGCTCCGGGGGTCACTGGCCACCCTTCTGGACGAAACCGCGCACGAACTCCTCGGCGTTGCTCTCGAGCACGCCGTCGATCTCGTCGAGGATGTCGTCGATCTCGCTCGACTGCACCTGCGCCGCGGCGCCGGCCGCGGGCTCGGGGGCGTCGTCGGGGCCGCCGTCGTCACGACGTTGCGGGCGGACCTGCTCCTGACCGGCCATGGTGACCCCTCCTCAAGGTGTACTGCGTGCGAGCCTAGTCGGAGGGCTCGCCGTTGGCCGCGAGGGCTCGCAACAGCGACGCGGCATCCGGGGCGTTGCGCACCAGCTCGCCCACCCCGGCCTCGGTGCCCTTGAGCGGCTCCAGCATCGGCACCCGCTGCAGGGTGCGCTGGCCGGCGACGTCGAAGATGACCGAGTCCCAGGACGCCGCCACGACGTCGTCGGGGAAGCGCCGCAGGCAGGTGCCCCGGAACCACGCCCGGGTGTCGGTGGGTGGCTCGTCGACGGCCCGCTGCACGTCGGCCTCGTCGACGAGCACCTCGAGCCGCCCGGTCGCCACCAGCCGGTGGGCAAGGCCACGGTCGGCGCGGACGTCGGACCACTGCAGGTCGACGGCCTTCAGGCGGGGGTCGCCCCAGCCGAGCGAGTCGCGCTCGCGGTAGCCCTCGAGCACCGCCAGCTTGGCAACCCAGTCGACCTCGCGGCGCGCCTCCATCGGGTCGCGGCCCAGCTTGTCGAGCACGGTGCCCCACCAGTGCATGACCTCGACGGTGTCGGCGTCGGGCTCGCCCCCCGACTGCTGGTCGACGAAGGCGGCGGCACGGTCGTGGTACTCCCAGAGCAGCTCCAGCGCCGTCATCCGGCGGCCGTCGACGAGCTCGACCTTGGCCTCCAGGGTGGTGTCGTGCGAGACCTCGTGCAGTGTGCCCACGGGCCGGCGCACCGACAGGTCGTCGCGGATGGCGTCAGCCTCGATCATCGCCAGCACCAGCGAGGTGGTGCCCATCTTGAGCAGGTTCGCGACGTCGCAGTGGTTGGCGTCACCGAGGATGACGTGCAGCCGCCGGTAGCGGTCGGCGACGGCGTGCGGCTCGTCGCGGGTGTTGATGAGCGGCCGCTTCAGCGTGGTCTCGAGCCCGACCTCGACCTCGAAGAAGTCACTGCGCTGCGCGATCTGGTACCCGGGTGTGCGCGAGTCGACGCCGATGCCGACCCGGCCCGACCCGCACATCACCTGGCGGACGACGAAGAACGGGGTCAGGTGCCGCACGATGCTCGCGAACGGCGTGGAGCGCGCCATCAGGTAGTTCTCGTGGGTGCCGTAGGAGGCGCCCTTGCCGTCGGTGTTGTTCTTGTACAGGTTGATTCCGGGTGGCACGGTGGCCAGGCGGGCCACCGCCTCGCGCATCACCAGCTCACCGGCGCGGTCCCAGGTGACCGCGGCGCGCGGGGTGGTCACCTCGGGCGAGCTGTACTCGGGGTGGGCGTGGTCGACGTAGAGGCGGGCGCCGTTGGTGAGCACGACGTTGGCCAGGGTGGGGTCCTCGACGTCGGTGAGCTGGCTCGGGTGGGCGGTGCCGCGGCCCATGTCGAACCCGCGCGCGTCGCGCAGCGGCGCCTCGTCGGCGTAGTCCCAGCTGGCCCGCGCCGGGCGGATGCCGCGCGAGGCCGCGTAGGCCGTGACGACGTCGCCGGAGGCCACCATCGGGTTTGCCGCCGGGTTGCCGGGCACGACGATGCCGTACTCGGTCTCGATCCCCATCACGCGGCGCACGGTCATGTCTCGACCATACTTTCCGCGTGCGCAGCTACCGCGGTATGGCCCCCCTGACGGCACTCGTCTCACTGGTCGGCGACCGGATCGAGCGGCCGGTCGAGACGCTCGACCTCGACGGCATCCAGCGGGCGCGGGCCCATCCGCTCCCCCGCAACCCGCTGGTCGACCGCATCACGGGCGGTGTCGACCCGTCGGTGGGCATCACCTTCGGCACCGCCCCGGCCCGCGACGAGCACGAGATCCCGCTGCGCCTCTACCGGCCGAGGGTGTTGCGCGACGCGCAGACCGACGTGCCGGTGGTCATGTGGTTCCACGGCGGCGGCTGGGTGATCGGCAACGTGCTCGACGCCGACCCGATCTGCACCTTCATCGCGGCCGAGGTGGGCTGCGTCGTGGTATCGGTCGACTACCGGATGGCGCCCGAGCACCGCGCCCCGGTGGCCGTCGAGGACTGCGTCGACGCCACGACCTGGGTCGGGGTCAGCGGTGACGTGCTGCGGGCCGACACCTCGCGGATGGCCGTGGGCGGCGACTCGGCGGGCGGCAACCTGGCCGCCGTGGTCGCCCAGGTGCTGCGCGACCACGGCGACACCCGGCTGAAGCACCAGGTGCTCCTCTACCCTGCGACCGACCTGACCCAGTCGTCCCCCTCGGTGGCGGAGCACGCGAACGCCGCCATCCTCACCAAGCGCTCGATGGACGCCTACCGCGACCACTACGTGCCGGCTGGGCACGACCTGCGCGACCCGCTGCTGTCCCCGCTGTTCGGCCGGCTCGACGGGCTGCCACCGGCGCTGATCCAGACCGCCGACCTCGACCCGATCCGTGACGACGGCATCCGCTACGCCGACGCGCTCGACGATGCCGGGGTGCCGGTGCGCCTCACCAACTACCTGCGGGTGCCGCACGGGTTCGCGACGATGCCGGGCGCGGCACCGGCGGTCGGGCGCCAGCATCGGTGGGAGCTGGCCCACGAGCTGACCGCCGCGCTGCGCCCCGACCAGCGCGGATAGGCTGCGGTCATGCGCGAGGTCGTCGTGTTCTCCGGGTCGGCCCACACGGCGCTCGCCCACCGCATCTGCGACGAGCTCGGGGTGACCCTGTCCGAGACGCTGATCAGCCGGTTCAGCAACGACTGCCTGCAGGCCCAGCTGCTCGCGAACTGCCGCCAGCGCGACGTCTACCTCGTGCAGCCCCTGGTGCCGCCCACCCAGGACTCGCTCATGGAGCTGCTCCTGATGATCGACGCCGCCCGCGGGGCCTCGGCCGCCATGATCACGGCGGTCATCCCCCACTACGCCTACGCGCGCAGCGACAAGAAGGACGCCTCCCGCATCTCGCTCGGGGGGCGTCTGGTCGCGGACATGATCTCGACGGCCGGCGCCGACCGGGTGCTCACCATGAACCTGCACGCCCCCCAGGTGCACGGCTTCTTCTCGGTGCCGGTCGACCACCTCACCGCGCTCGGCGTGCTCGCCGACCACTTCCGCGAGCAGGACCTCGACAACTGCGTCGTGGTGTCTCCCGACCTCGGCAACGCCAAGGACGCCACCCAGTTCTCGCGGCTGCTCGGCCTGCCCGTCGCCGCCGGGTCGAAGCGGCGGCTCGGCGACGACCGGGTCGTCATCGACTCGATCGTCGGCGACGTCGAGGGCAAGCGGGCCATCGTGCTCGACGACGAGATCGCCACCGGCGGCTCGATCGTCGAGCTGCTCGACCGGCTCGCCGACCGCGGCGTCACCGAGGTGGCGGTCGCGTGCACCCACGGGTTGTTCGCCGGCCGGGCCGTCGAGCGCCTGCGGGGGCACCCGATGATCAGCGAGGTCGTCACCACCGACACGGTGCCGCCACCGATGAACTGGCCCGAGCTCAAGATCCGTTCTGTCGCAGCCCTGTTCGGAGAGGCGATCAAGCGCATCCACGAGGGCGAGTCGGTGTCCAGCCTGTTCGACGGCGTCGACCCCACGCACGCCCCGCCGCGCCAGCGGTCGCTCTTCGACCGGGTGCGCTCGTGACCCGGGCGCTCCCGGCGGTGCTCGACGTCGCGCTCGTGGTGCTCTTCGCCGCCGTCGGGCGGCGGTCGCACGCCGAGGGACTCGACGTCACCGGCATCCTGCGCACCGCGGCACCGTTCCTCGTCGGCACGGCGGCGGGCTGGCTGCTCGCGAGCCTGACTCTCGACAGCGGTCCGCGCTCGCTCGCCTTCGGAGCCGTCGTGCTGGTCTGCACGGTGGTGGTCGGGATGCTGCTGCGGCGCGTGCTCGGTGAGGGCACGGCGCTGTCGTTCGTCATCGTCGCCACGACCGTGCTGTCGGTGCTGCTGCTCGGCTGGCGCCTCGTCGCTCGCCTCGTCAGCTGACCTGCCGCACGACCTCAGCGACGAGCGGGTAGGCGGCCGGGTCGGTGTCGTTGGCCATCCCGAGGATGACGTGGTCGATGCCGGCGTCGCCGAGGCGCGCCAGCCGCTCGACGGCCTGGTCGACCGAGTGCAACGCGCTGCCGTCGGGGGCGGTTCCGCCGCCGGTCCCGAGGGTGAGCCGGGCCAGGCAGGTCTTCGAGATCTCGTCGTAGTCGCGGCCCACGTCCTCGCAGTGCCCGCGGATGACGTCGAGCTTGTGCGGGATGCCCTCCGGCCCGAGCCCCATGTCGAACAGGTTGCACGCATCGGCGTACTGGGCGACGAGCCGGAGCGTCTTCCGCTCTCCTCCGCCACCGACCATGATCGGCGGTCGGCGCACCGGCTGCGGGTGGTTCATCGGCCGCTCGGCGCGCACCAGCTCCCCTTCGAACGGGCTGTCGTCGTCGGCGAACATCCGGTGCGCCAGCTTCAGGGTGTCCTCGAGCAGCCGGAACCGGTCGCGGGTCGACGGGTAGGGCACCCCCAGCCCGACGTGCTCGTGCTCGTTCCACGCGGCGCCGATGCCCAGCCAGGCACGGCCGCCGGAGAGCACGTCGAGCGTGGTCACGGTCTTGAGCAGGATGCCGGGGTGCCGGTAGGTCACGCCGGTCACCAGCGTGCCCAGCTCGATGCGCTCGGTGACGGCAGCGGCGTGCGCCAGCGCGGTGTAGCCCTCGAGCATGTCGAGCTCGGGCGGCCCGACCACGCCGATCTGGAAGAAGTGGTCCATCACCCACAAAGAGGCCAGCCCCGCCTGGTCGGCGTCGCGGGCGATGGCTCGCCAGGTCGCTCCCGTCGAGGCGGGGGCGTCGGGCCAGGTGAACCGGGAGACCTGCAGACCGAGCTTCATCCCGTAATCCTGCGCACGTGTCCCCCGCCGGCGCAACGCGAGCGACGGTTCCGGCATCCGGGAGCAGCTCGAGGGAGTGCGGCCGTGCGGTCAGAGGTACTGGCCGGTGTTGGCGACCGTGTTGATCGACTTGCCGGGCTCGGTGCCCTCCTTGGTCTTGATGAGGGTGCGGATGTAGACGATCCGCTCCCCCTTCTTGCCGGAGATGCGGGCCCAGTCGTCGGGGTTGGTCGTGTTGGGGAGGTCCTCGTTCTCGCGGAACTCGTCGGTGCACGACTGCAGCAGGTGCTCGACGCGCAGACCGCGCTGGCCGGTGTCGAGGAAGTCCTTGATCGCCATCTTCTTGGAGCGGTCGACGATGTTCTGGATCATCGCGCCGGAGTTGAAGTCCTTGAAGTAGAGGATCTCCTTGTCGCCGCCGGCGTAGGTGACCTCGAGGAAGCGGTTCTCCTCCTTCTCGGTGTACATCCGCAGCACGACCGCGTCGATCATCGCCTGGAGCGTGGCCTGCTCCGAGCCGCCGTTGTGCTCGAGGTCGTCGGGGTGCAGCGGCAGCCCGGCGATGAGGTACTTGCCGAAGATGTCGCGCGCGGCCTCGGCGTCGGGGCGCTCGATCTTGATCTTCACGTCGAGCCGGCCGGGGCGCAGGATCGCGGGGTCGATCATGTCCTCGCGGTTGGAGGCGCCGATGACGATGACGTTCTCGAGCCCCTCGACGCCGTCGATCTCGGCCAGCAGCTGCGGCACGATCGTGGTCTCGACGTCGGAGGAGACGCCCGAGCCGCGGGTGCGGAACAGCGACTCCATCTCGTCGAAGAACACGACGACCGGGTAGCCCTCGTTGGACTTCTCGCGAGCCCGCTGGAAGATCAGCCGGATGTGCCGCTCGGTCTCGCCGACGTACTTGTTGAGCAGCTCGGGGCCCTTGATGTTGAGGAAGTAGGACTTGCCCGGCTCGCGGCCCTCCTTCTCGGCGACCTTGCGGGCCAGGGATGCCGCGACCGCCTTGGCGATCATCGTCTTGCCGCAGCCGGGCGGGCCGTAGAGCAGCACGCCCTTCGGCGGCTTGAGCTGGTGCTCGATGTAGAGGTCGGGGTGCAGGTAGGGCAGCTCGACGGCGTCGCGGATGGCCTCGATCTGGCCGGTGAGGCCGCCGATGTCGGTGTAGTCGATGTCGGGCACCTCCTCGAGCACGAGGTCGGCGACCTCGGCCTTGGGGATGCGCTCGAAGACGAAGCCCGAGCGCGACTCGAGCAGCAGCGCGTCGCCGGCCCGGATGGTCTGCCCCTCGAGGGATGCCGCGACCCGGCAGACCCGCTCCTCGTCGGCCTGGGCGACGACGAGCACCCGGCCGTCGTCGAGGATCTCCTTGCAGAGCACGACCTCGCCGATGGTCTCGTAGCCGTGCGCCGCGACGATGTTCATCGCCTCGTTGAGCATGACCTCGCGGCCGGGCACCAGCTGGCCCTCCTCGAGGGACGGGCTGACGGCGACGTGCATCTTGCGCCCGCTGGTGAGGATGTCGACGGTGCCGTCGTCGAAGGCCTCGATGACGATGCCGTAGGCGGCCGGCGGCTGCGCCAGCCGGTCGACCTCGGACTTCAGCGTGACGATCTGCTCGCGGGCGTCGCGCAGGGTGCGCACGAGGCGCTCGTTCTGCGCGGAGACGGTGGACAGCTGGGAGCGCAGGCCGGTGAGGTCGCGCTCCAGCGCGCGCAGCTGCGCGGGCGTTGCGGAGCCACGGGCGCGCAACGCGGTGATCTCGGCCTCGAGCGACTCCCGCTCGGCCTCGAGGCGCGCGCGGGTGCCGGGCTGCTCGGCCCTGGGCTCGTCGGTGCTCATGCTCGACGATAACCCGCGGAGGTCAGGTCTGAGCGGAGGTATCGGTCACCGAACGCACGGTCCGTCGAACCCGTTTCGCCGACGGCACCCGCTCGCCGATGGCCTCGGGGGTCCAGTCCTGCTCCACGGCATCCTCGCCGGTGACGTAACCACGACCGGGCCGGCGCTTGCGCAGCGGGGGCGTGACGCCCGGCGCGAGGCGCCGGGTGGTGATGAGGAAGCCGGTGTGGCCGTGCATGCGGTGCTGGGGACGCACCGCGAGCCCCTCGAGGTGCCAGCCACGCACCAGGGACTCCCAGGCCTGCGGCTCGGTGAAGTGGTCGCTGTCGCGCATCGCCTCGGCGACCTTCGACAGCTGGGTGGCGGTGGCGACGTAGCAGATCAGCACCCCGCCGGGCGCGAGCACGTCGGCGACGACCTCGAGGCACTCCCAGGGCGCCAGCATGTCGAGCACGACCCGGTCGACGGTGCCCTCGTCGACGGTGCCGGGAAGCACCTCGACGAGGTCGCCGACGGTGACCGTCCACGCCGGGTGGTCGGTGCCGAAGTAGTCGCGCGCGTTGGCCTTCGCGATCTCGGCGAAGTCCTCGCGCCGCTCGAAGGAGTGCACCCGCCCGGTCTCCCCCACGGCCCGCAGCAGCGACATCGACAGTGCCCCGGAACCCACCCCGGCCTCGACGACCACGGCCCCGGGGAAGATGTCGGCCATCATCACGATCTGGCCGGCGTCCTTGGGGTAGACGACGGCCGCGCCCCGCGGCATCGACATCACGTAGTCGGCCAGCAGCGGCCGCAGGGCGAGGTACTCGACCCCGGCGGTGTTGATGATGGTCGAGCCGTCCGGCATCCCGATGAGGGTGTCGTGGTCGAGGTGCCCGCGGTGGGTGTGGAACTGCTTCCCGGGGCTGAGCGCGATCGTGTGCATCCGGCCCTTGGGGTCGGTGAGCTGGATGCGCTCGCCCGCGGAGAAGGGGCCGCGCCGCAGCTCGGCGCCCGTCGGGAGTGTCATGGGCCCGCAGTCTAGTTGCGGCCGAGCACGCTCTCGGCCACGGCGTTGAGCCGCTCGGAGGTGACCAGGCCGCGCACGGTGCCGGCCGAGGTCACCACCACGACCGACGACCCGGTGCTCGCCATGGCCCGCAGCACCGGCTCGGCGTCGTCGCCGGGTGCGAGCTCGACGACGCACTCGTCGGGCAGCCTGACGACCAGGGATGACAGGGGCGTGGCCGGGGGGAGGGTGGCGATGTGGGGCGCCGCCGGCGACGGCGTGGGCAGCAGCAGGGTGGGCCGGCCGTGCTCGTCGAGCGCCACCACCCGGCGGTCGAGGCCGACCAGCCCACCGACCGGGGTGGAGACCGGGACGACGACCACGGCATCCATGACGTCCTCCGGGCGCACCTGCCGCAGCAGGCGCTCGAGCGGGGCGCGCCGCAGTGCCGACGTGGCCCCCTGCCAGAGGATCCAGGCCATGACGAGCCCGAGCCCGATGCCGAACAGGTCGGAGTCGCCCTGGGCCAGCGGCCGGACGACGTACCAGAGCGCGACCCCCACGGCGAGCAGCCGGCCGCACCAGCCGGCGACGACGAGCCCGAGGTCGCGGCGACCGGTGACCCCCCAGACGAGCGACTGCACGAGCTGGCCGCCGTCGAGCGGCAGCCCGGGCAGCAGGTTGAACCCCGCGAGCAGCAGGTTGAGGAACATGAACAGCCAGGCGAACCGGGATGCCGGCCATGGCAATAGGCCGACCATCGCGCTGCCGATGCCGGCCAGCGCGAGGTTGGCGAGCGGGCCGGCGCCGGCAATGACGGCGGTGCGGCCCGGGGTGGACCCCGTGGAGTCGTAGGCCGTGTGCCCGCCCCAGAGCGTCGCGACGATGCGGTGCACCCGGAACCCGAGCAGCCGGGCGGCGACGGCGTGCGCCACCTCGTGCCCCAGCACGGCGACAAGGATGCCGACCACCATGAACACGGCGGAGGCGATGGCGCCGCCCGTGCCCAGGTCGCTGGCGTTCTGCCACCCCGTCCAGGCGACGAACGCGCCGAGGATCAGCCAGGTGCGGTCGAGGTAGACCGGCACGCCCGCCACCCGGGCGAGCCGCAGCGCCCCGGCGGGGGGGAGCTCGTCGGACATGGGACGGACCCTACGTGAGGAACCCGGCATACTGATCCTTCGACCTGCTGCCGACCCGAAGCGACCCACGTGACCCCGCAGCACCGCCCCGACGCCACCGCCGACCTCACCGCCGCCCTGCACGAGCGAGTCCTCGTGCTCGACGGTGCCATGGGGACGATGATCCAGGCCTATGGCCTGTCCGAGGCCGACTACCGTGGCGCGCGGTTCGCCGACCACGGGAGCGACCAGCAGGGCAACAACGACCTGCTGTCACTGAGCCAGCCCGAGATCATCCGAGAGGTGCACCGCAAGTATCTCGAGGCCGGCGCCGACCTGCTCGAGACCAACACGTTCAACGCGCAGCGCATCTCGCTGGCCGACTACGGGATGCAGGACCTCGCCTACGAGATGAACGTCGCCGCCGCCGCCCTGGCGCGGGCCGAGGCCGACGCCATGACCGAGCGCACGCCCGACCGCCCGCGGTGGGTGCTGGGCACGCTCGGCCCGACGAACCGCACGGCATCCATCTCGCCCGACGTCAACGACCCCGGGGCCCGCAACGTCACCTACGACGAGCTGGTCGAGGCCTACCTCGAGCAGGCGCGCGGGCTGGTCGACGGCGGCGCCGACGTGCTGCTGGTCGAGACCATCTTCGACACGCTCAACGCCAAGGCCGCGATCTACGCGCTCGAGACGCTCTTCGAGGAGCACGACCGGCGCTGGCCGGTGATGATCTCGGGCACGATCACCGACGCGTCAGGGCGCACCCTGTCGGGCCAGGTCACCGAGGCCTTCTGGTACTCCGTGCGGCACGCCCGGCCGCTGGCCATCGGCCTGAACTGCGCACTGGGCGCCGAGGACCTGCGGCCCTACGTCGCCGAGCTGTCGCGCATCGCCGACTGCTTCGTCTCCGCCCACCCCAACGCCGGCCTGCCGAACGCCTTCGGCGAGTACGACGAGACGCCCGAGGCGATGGCCCGCGTCATCGGCGAGTTCGCCACCGCCGGCCTGGTCAACATCGTCGGCGGCTGCTGCGGCACCACCCCGCCGCACATCGCCGCCATCGCCGAGGCGTCCACCCGGGGCACGCCGCGCACCCCGGCGGAGGTGCCGCCGGCCCTGCGGCTGTCCGGTCTCGAGCCCTGCGTGGTCGACGAGGACAGCCTGTTCGTGAACGTCGGCGAGCGCACCAACATCACCGGGTCGGCCCGCTTCCGCCGCCTCATCACGGAGGACGACTACGGCACCGCGCTGAGCGTCGCCCGCCAGCAGGTCGAGGCCGGGGCGCAGGTCATCGACGTCAACATGGACGAGGGGATGATCGACGGCGTCGCGGCGATGGACCGCTTCCTCAAGCTGATCGCCTCGGAGCCGGACATCTGCCGGGTGCCGCTGATGATCGACTCCAGCAAGTGGGAGGTGATCGAGGCCGGGCTCAAGGTCACCCAGGGCAAGCCGATCATCAACTCGATCTCGATGAAGGAGGGCGAGGCCGCCTTCCTCGACCACGCCCGGCTGGCCCGCAAGTACGGCGCGGCCGTGGTGGTCATGGCCTTCGACGAGGACGGCCAGGCCGACAACCTCGAGCGCCGCCGCGAGATCTGCGGGCGGGCCTACTCGCTGCTGGTCGACTCGGTCGGCTTCCCCGCCGAGGACGTCATCATCGACCCCAACATCTTCGCGGTGGCCACCGGCATCGAGGAGCACGCGGCCTACGGCAGTCGACTTCATCGAGGCGACCCGGTGGATCAAGGGGAACCTGCCGCACGCGCTGGTCTCCGGCGGCGTCTCGAACGTCTCGTTCAGCTTCCGCGGCAACAACGCGGTGCGCGAGGCGATCCACGCGGTGTTCCTCTACCACGCCATCAAGGCGGGCATGGACATGGGCATCGTCAACGCCGGTGCGCTGCAGCCCTACGACACCGTCGACGCCAAGCTGCGCGACGCCATCGAGGACGTCGTGCTCAACCGCCGGCCCGACGCCGCCGACCGGCTGCTCACCATCGCCGAGGAGTACCGCGGCACCGGCGAGGTGGCCGACGTCGCCGCCGAGGAGTGGCGCTCGCTGCCGGTCGGCGAGCGCATCACGCACGCGCTGGTCAAGGGCATCGACGCCTTCGTGGTCGAGGACACCGAGGAGCTGCGGCTCGAGATCGCGGATGCCGGGGGTCGCCCGCTCGAGGTCATCGAGGGCCCGCTGATGGACGGCATGAACGTCGTCGGCGACCTGTTCGGCGACGGCAAGATGTTCCTGCCGCAGGTGGTGAAGTCGGCTCGGGTGATGAAGAAGGCTGTCGCACATCTGATCCCGTTCATCGAGGCCGAGAAGGACGAAGCCGCCAAGAAGCGCACCAAGGGCCTGGTCGTCACGGCCACGGTCAAGGGCGACGTGCACGACATCGGCAAGAACATCGTCGGTGTGGTGCTGCAGTGCAACAACTACGACGTCATCGACCTCGGCGTGATGGTGCCGACCCAGAAGATCCTCGACACCGCCAAGGAGGTCGGCGCCGACATCATCGGCCTGTCCGGCCTGATCACGCCCAGCCTCGACGAGATGGTGCGGGTGGCGAGCGAGATGGAGCGCCAGGGGTTCGACATCCCGCTGCTGCTCGGTGGGGCCACTACCTCGCGCGCGCACACCGCGGTGAAGGTCGACGGCCAGTACCACGGGCCGGTCGTGTGGGTGAAGGACGCCTCGCGGTCGGTGCCGGTGGTCAGCCAGCTGCTGTCCGACGGGCAGCGCGGCGCCTTCCTCGACGGGGTCACCCAGGACTACGACGCCATCCGGGTGCGGCACGCCGCCAAGACCGGCGAGCGGCCGCTCGCGAGCTATGCGGAGGCCGTCGCCAACAAGCCGGTGCTCGACTGGGCGTCCTACCGCCCCAAGCGGCCACAGCTGCTCGAGCAGCAGAGCCGCGACCGCTGGTCAGGTCCCCCCGACGCGCACTGGCACCGGGCGGCCACCCAGTTCACCCGGCTGTGGGACGACTTCCCCGTGGCCGAGCTGCGTCGCTACATCGACTGGACACCGTTCTTCCTCGCCTGGGAGATCAAGGGCCGCTACCCCGACGTGCTCAACAACGCCGCGACGGCCGAAGAGGCACGCAACCTCTTCGCCGACGCCAACGCCATGCTCGACCGGATCGAGCGCGAGCACTGGCTCAACGCCCGCGGCGTGGTCGGCATCTTCCCGGCCAACGGGGTCGGCGACGACATCGAGGTCTACGCCGACGAGGCCCGCACCACGGTGCTGACCACGCTGCACGGGCTGCGCCAGCAGGGGCAGCACCGCGACGGGGTCACCAACAAGTGCCTGTCCGACTTCGTGGCACCCAAGGAGACCGGCATCGCCGACCACGTCGGCGCCTTCTCGGTGACCGCTGGGCTGGGGCTCGAGGAGCACCTGCAGGCCTTCAAGGACGACCTCGACGACTACTCGGCGATCATGCTCGAGGCCCTGGCCGACCGGCTGGCCGAGGCGTTCGCCGAGCGCCTCCACGAGAAGGTGCGCCGCGAGCTGTGGGGCTACGCCCCCGACGAGCACCTCGAGATGGACGCGCTGATCCGCGAGCAGTACCGCGGCATCCGGCCTGCGCCGGGCTACCCGGCCTGCCCCGAGCACACCGAGAAGGAGACGCTGATGGCGCTCCTCGGCGGCGAGGAGCGCACCGGCATCCGGCTCACCGAGTCGATGGCGATGTGGCCGGGCGCCTCGGTCTCGGGCTGGTACTTCGCCCACCCAGACAGCCAGTACTTCGTGGTGGGCCGGCTCGGCCGCGACCAGGTGGAGTCGTATGCCGAGCGCAAGGGCTGGGACCTCCGCACCGCCGAGCGCTGGCTGGGCCCCAACCTCGGCTACCAGCCCGAGGACTGACCGAGCGGGGTGGCGGCGAGGGGATGTCGGTGGCCCGGCATACCTTTGCCGCATGACCCCCGCCCTGTCCCCGAGTCGCGCCGCGGACTTCAAGCAGTGCCCGCTGCTGTTCCGGTTCCGGACGATCGACAAGCTCGAGGGTCCGCCGTCGCCCGCCGCGGCCCGGGGCACCCTGGTGCACGCCGTGCTCGAGCACCTCTTCGACCTTCCCGCCGCCGACCGCACGCCCGCGGCGGCGGTCGCGCTCCTGGAGCCCCGCTGGGCGGCGCTGGTCGAGGAACGGCCCGAGCTGCAGGCGATGGTCGACGACGACGAGCAGCTCACCACCGAGGGCTGGTTCGCTGCGGCGCAGACCCTCGTCGAGCAGTGGTTCGAGCTCGAGGACCCCACCCGGCTCGAGCCGGCGGCCCGCGAGCTCTACGTCGAGACCGAGGTCGAGGGGCTCACCCTGCGTGGCTACGTCGACCGGCTCGACGTCGCCCCCGACGGCGCGATGCGCGTGGTCGACTACAAGACCGGCCGCGCCCCCAGCGAGCTGTTCGAGGCCAAGGCGCTGTTCCAGATGAAGTTCTACGCCTTGGTGCTGTGGCGCATCCACGGCGAGATCCCCGCGCTGCTCCAGCTGGTCTACCTCGGCAACGGCGAGGTCGTGCGCTACGCGCCCGACGAGCGCGACCTGCTCGCCATCGAGCGCAACGTCAGGGCCATCTGGGATGCCGTGGTGCGCGCCGCGCAGACCGGCGACTGGCGCCCGCGCACCTCGCGGTTGTGCGACTGGTGCGACTTCCGCGACCTCTGCCCCGCCTGGGGCGGCACCCCTCCCCCGCTGCCCGAGGGCGCCGGCGAGATCGCGCTCGACCCGGCCCGCTCAGGCGCGGTCGTCCCCGCCGAGGAGTGACACCGAGGCGGCCAGCTCGGCCAGCCGTTCGGGCGTGATGCCGGCCAGGCCGTCGACGTGCACCGCCCCGGCCATCTCCGGCACCTCCACGACGTGCGGCACCGCCAGGGTCGGCACCCCGGCCGCGACCGCGGAGCGCACCCCGGTCGGGGAGTCCTCGATGGCGACGCAGTGCTCGGGCGCCACCCCGAGCAGCCGGGCGGCGGCGCGGTAGGGCTCGGGGTGCGGCTTGCCGTGGGAGACCTCGTCGCCCGTCACCACCGCGGCGAACGCCCCGTCGGGGAGCGCGGCGACCACGGCGTCGGCCAGCGACCGCCAGGACATCGTGACGAGGGCGCTGGGCACTCCGTGCGCCCGCAGCGCCTCGAGCAGCTCGAGGGCACCGGGGCGCCACGGCACGTGCTCGCGCACCTGGGCGACCACCCGCTCGAGCAGCTCGTCGACGATCCGTTCGGGCGACCACTCGATCGGCGAGTGGTCGCGGATGAAGGCGGCCGACACCATCAGGTCGTTGCCGACGAGCTGGTGGGCGAACTCGTCGCTCCAGGTGCCACCGTGCTCGGCGACGATCGCGTGCTCGGCGGCGATCCAGTAGGGCTCGGTGTCGACCAGGGTGCCGTCCATGTCCCAGAGCACGGCCGCGGGAAGGCTCATGGGTCGCAAGCCTAGTGAGCCGTAGGGTGGTGTCCTGACGACAGGAGGACGCGAGTGATCGAGCTCGAAGACCTGCCCGAGCTGAAGGACGCGGTCATGATCGCCGCCTTCGAGGGCTGGAACGACGCCGGCGAGGCCGCGAGCGCGGTCATCGAGCACCTCGCCGAGATCTGGGACGCCGAGGTCGTGGCAGCCCTCGACCCCGAGGACTACTACGACTTCCAGGTCAACCGGCCCCGGGTGCTGCTCGAGAACGGTCGGCGACGGATCAGCTGGCGCACCACCCGCATCCTCGTGGCCACCAATACCTCCCTCGGGCGCGACGTGGTGCTGGTGCAGGGCGTCGAGCCGTCCTTCCGGTGGCGGGCCTTCGCGATCGAGCTGATGGAGCTGGCGCAGGCCGCCGACGTGACGATGGTCGTCACCCTCGGCGCGCTGATGGCCGACGTCGCGCACTCGCGCCCCATCCCGGTGTCGGCGACCTCCGACAGCGAGGACACCCGGCACCGCCACGACCTCGAGATGAGCAGCTACGAGGGCCCCACCGGCATCGTCGGCGTGCTTGCGGACGCCGCCACGCAGGTGGGAGTCCCGTCCGTCTCCTGCTGGGCGGCGGTCCCGCACTACGCGGGCCACAGCCCGTCGCCCAAGGCCACGCTCGCCCTCGTCAGCCGGCTCGAGGACCTCCTCGACGGGCCGATCGAGCACGGCGAGCTCGACGAGGACTCGCACGCCTGGGAGCGCGGCATCAACGAGCTGGCGGCCTCCGACACCGAGGTCGCCGAGTACGTCGAGAGCCTGGAGGAGGCCCAGGACACCGCCGACCTGCCGGAGGCGAGCGGCGACGCCATCGCCAAGGAGTTCGAGCGCTACCTGCGCCGTCGCAGCACTGACGAGGGCTGACCGACACGGCAAAGGGTCCGCGAACCCGGTGCCGGGTTCGTGGACCCTTTCGTGCCTGTCAGGACCTCCGCTGCAGGGGGGACGGGTGTCCCGGATCAAGCACTTTCAGGCTAGCGCCGCGTCCCTGCCTTCGGATTCGGGTGTGACCCCGGTCGCAGGCGCGGGCACAGGACGTCGCTCAGTGACCTCTCAGCACCCTTCCGGCCAGCGGTCGGGCCGGTGGCCCGCCAGGTCGATGCTCCCTCCCGTGGCGAGGCCCAACCTCGTTGCGGGACAACGGCACTGCGGTCACGATGGTTCACGCCCCGACGGCCGCCCGAGCGAGCCGGTCGACGTGCGGATGCCAGGACACCAGCCAGGCTCAGGTGCGCGACCAGTTGAACGCTCACCCAATCTCGCTGTCGGAGTGCGTGGGTGGGGATGGAGCGGGCGGCACGTATCAGCGCACGACGTGGCACGAAAAAACGAAGGCCACGAAATCCGGTGTCTCGCCGGGCTTTCGTGGACCTTCGGTTACCTGGCCAGAGCTTCCGCTGCAGGGGGGTACGGGAGTTCCGGATCAAGTAGGACCACCGTAGCGCGCTTCCGCGACCCCCTGCGACGGAATCAGCACCCTCGGCGAGGGGCTCGCTCAGCGCTTTCTCAGCGAGTCACATCGTCCGGTGTCGTGGCACCGCTCAGAGGCGGATGCCGAGCACGGCATCCACGGTGCGGGCCACCAGCCCGGGCGCTCCGGCGTCGTCCCAGTGACCGGTCAGGGTGCGCTCGGCCCACGCGTCGACGGCCGCTAGCGCACCTCGGGTGTCGAGGTCGGCCGCCATCGCCGAACGCACCGCGGCGATGGTCGCCGCGGCCTCGGCACCCTGGTTGACCGACAGCGCCTCGCGCCACCGGGCCAGCCGGGACTGCGCGGCCTCGAGCAGGTCGGGGGTGTACTCCCAGTCGGTGCGGTAGTGCTGGTCGAGCAGCACCAGCCGGATGGCCATCGGGTCGACCCCGTCGGCCCGCAGCCTCGAGACCAGCACCAGGTTGCCGCGCGACTTGCTCATCTTCTCGCCCTCGAAGCCGACCATGGCCTGGTGCACGTAGTGCCGGGCGAAGGTGTCGTCGTGGGTGAGGGCGGCCGACTGCGCCGCGCTCATCTCGTGGTGGGGGAAGACCAGGTCGGTGCCGCCGCCCTGGATGTCGAGCGGGTGCCCCAGCCGGTCCAGCGAGATGGCGGTGCACTCGATGTGCCAGCCGGGCCGGCCGGCCCCGAGCACGTCGTCGTCCCAGCAGGGCTCGCCGTCGCGCGCCGCGCGCCACAGCAGCGGGTCGAAGGGGTCGCGCTTGCCCACCCGGTCGGGGTCGCCGCCCCGGTCGGCGAACACGGCCGCCATCTGGTCCCTGGTCCACCCGGACACCGAGCCGAAGCTGGGGGTCTGCGCCAGGTCGAGGTAGATGTCCTCGCCGTCGGACTCTCCGTCGGGGACGGGCACCCGGTAGGCCGTGCCGTCGGCGAGCAGGGTGCGCACCTCGCGGGTGATCTCGGGCATCGACTCGACCACGCCGACCAGCGCGTCCGGGGGAACGACGGCCAGCGCGGTCATGTCCTCACGGAAGAGGTCGATCTCGGCGGTGGCCAGCTCGCGCCAGTCACGGCCGTCGCGGGCGGCCCGCTCGAGCAGCGGGTCGTCGACGTCGGTGACGTTCTGCACGTAGTGCACCTCGTGGCCGGCGTCGCGCAGGGCCCGGCCGACGAGGTCGAACGTGACGTAGGTGGCCGCGTGCCCCAGGTGGGTGGCGTCGTAGGGCGTGATGCCGCAGACGTAGAGCCGCGCCACCGGGCCGGCGTCGACGGGGCGCACGGAGCGGGTGCGGGTGTCGAACAGCGAGAGCGGGTCACCGTGGCCGGGCACGGCGGGGACGAAAGGGGCGGGCCACGACTTCACCGGGCAAGACTACGGGGCAGCAGTCACAGGGCCGGCCACGGTATCGCCGGCCAGCCCGGCCGCGGCACCGGGTGCAGGCCGGTGCGCAGCAGCGACTCGGTGCGCGACCGAAGCGCGCGCACCTCGGCACGGGTCAGCAGCGTCGCCAGCTCGTCGTCGAGACCCTGTCGGAGGGCGTCGAGCAGCGTCTCGAGCCGGGCCAGGTCAGCCTCGGGAACGGGCTCGCCGGCCCACCCCCACAGCACCGTGCGCAGCTTGGGCTCGACCCCGAGGCTGACCCCGTGGTCGCAGCCGCGCACGACCTCGCCGTCGCGCAGCAGGTGGCTGCCCTTGCGATCGGAGTTGTTCAGAACGGCGTCGAACACCGCCACGGTGCGCAGGGCCGGCTCGGGGCTGTGCGACACGACCACGGGCCGCCCACCGGGGGACTCACCCTCGAGCACGACGACCCAGCCGTCGGGCACCTGGCCGGCCGGGGTCACGTCGACCAAGCGGCTCTGGCTCGCCGTCGACCGGCCCGACCCACAGCTGCACCGAGCCCGGGCCGAGCGGGCCGTTGCGCAGCACGGTGGGGGGCACGACGTCGAAGGCACCAGCGGCGCTGACCAGGTAGGCGGCCCGCTCGCGGGCGACGAGGGTGCCGTCGGGGTAGTCCCACAACGGACGCTCGCTGGCCTCGGGCTTGTGGATGACGAGCACCGGCTCGGCACCGGCATCCTGGCCCGGAGCCCCGACCGAGCAGAGCAGCGCGCCGTTGGAGGAGTCGACGATCCGGCCGACCGGGGTGAGGACCCCGCTCGTCAGGAGGTCGACGACGTCAGCGCCGGTATCCGTTGGCACGAGGGCAGATGTGGCCGGTGGGGTCCAGCGGCTGGCCGCAGAACGGGCAGGACGGGCGGCCGGCCGACACGACCGCACCGCACCGTCGGGCGAACGCCCGGGCCGCCGCAGGGCTGAGCACGACGCGCAGGGTCTGCACGGTGTCGTCGTCGGCCTCCTCGGCCTCCTCGGGGTCCGAGTCGTGGCACTCGATGACGAGCACGTTGCGCACGGGGTCCCACGCCAGGGCGAGGGTGTCGACGCGGAACTCGTCCTCGATGGGGGTGGCGAGGGGGTCGGTGTCGCCGCCCCCGAGCGGCTCGGTGGCGGTGCCCTCGGCGTGCGCGTCGAGCAGCTCGTTGACCCGGTCGGCGAGCACGCTGACCTGGACCTTCTCGATCGAGACCGACACGAGCCGCCCCTCGCCGCTCGCCTGGAGGAAGAAGGTGCGGCCGCCGGGCGGCCCGACGGTCCCGGCGACGAATCGCTCGGGCGGGTCGAACACGGTTGCTGGCATGGGCACCACCCTAGATCGAGAACCCGACGGGCAGCTCCAGGCGGTGTCTGGCCATGAAGGCCTCGTCGCCGAGCACCTCCCGGGTGGGGCCGTCCGCGACCACCATGCCCTCCGACAGCACCACCGCCCGCCCGCACAGCTCGACGGCGTAGGGCAGGTCGTGGGTGACCATCAGCACGGTGACGTCGAGCGAGCGCAGGATGCCGGCCAGCTCGCGCCGCGACGCCGGGTCGAGGTTCGACGACGGCTCGTCGAGCACCAGGATCTCGGGCCGCATCGCCAGCACCGTGGCGATGGCGACGCGCCGCCGCTGGCCGAAGGACAGGTGGTGGGGCGCCCGGTCGGCGAGGTCACCCACCCCGACCAGGTCGAGCGCCTCGACCACCCGGGCCTCGAGCTCGTCGCCTCGCAGGCCGAGGTTGGCCGGGCCGAACGCCACGTCGTCGCGCACGGTGGGCATGAACAGCTGGTCGTCGGGGTCCTGGAAGACGATGCCGACCCGGCGCCGCACCTCGAGCAGGTTGGCGGTGGTCACCGGGAGCCCCGAGACGGTCACGCTGCCGGCGCCCGGCGTCAGGATGCCGTTGAGGTGCAGCACCAGCGTCGTCTTGCCGGCGCCGTTGGGCCCGAGCAGGGCCACCCGCTCCCCCGGGTGCACGTGCAGGTCGACGCCGAAGAGGGCCTGGTGCCCACCAGGGTAGGCGTAGGCGACGCCGCGCAGGTCGAGGACGGGGACGCTCACCCGACCCGCACCCCCACCGTGACAGCGGCGGCCACGGCCGCGGGCGCCAGCGCGACGGCCCACTGAACGGGCGATGCGGCGAGCGGTGCGGTCACCGGCATCCGGCCCGACCAGCCGCGGCTGACCATCGCGAGGTGCACCCGCTCACCGCGCTCGTAGCTGCGGATGAACAGCGCCCCGGTGCTCGCCGCCAGGGCCGGCCACGCCCGCACCGAGCGGGGGCTGAAGCCACGTGACGCGCGGGCCACCCGCATCCGGCGCAGCTGGTCGCCGACGACGTCGACGTAGCGCACCATGAACCCCGTGATGGTGACCAGGGTGTCGGGCACCCGCAGGTGCTGCAGGGCCCGCACGAGGTCGCGCGGGCGGGTCGTGACCGCGAACGCCACCGCGACGAGGACGCCGCAGGTGCCCTTGAGCAGCAGCGCGACGGCCGCGTCGAGGCCGGCCTGCGAGACGGTGAGCGGCCCGAGCGCGACCTGCGGGCCGACGGCGACGAACGGCAGCAGCAGCGCGAACACCACGAAGGGCAGCTCGACGGCCAGCCGTGGCAGCAGGAACCGCACCGGCACCCGGGTGCTCGCCAGTACGCCCACGGCCACGAGGACCAGGGCGGTGAGTGCCAGGTGGTCCTGCGGCGGAACCGAGACCACCAGCAGCACGAAGGCGAGCAGGCCGACCAGCTTGGCGTGCGCCGGCATCCGGTGCAGCGTCGTGGTGCCCTCGACGTGCAGGTGCGCCGAGTGACCTGAGCCCACCTCAGTCCTCGCTCCGCGACGCGCGGCGCCGCAGGAGGAGGACCAGCCCGGTCATGAGCAGCCCGACCACGGCCAGCCCGACCAGGCCGGCGAGCCCGCCGGACAGCCGGGCGTCGCTGACCCCGGCCATCGAGTAGCCCGCCAGTGGGGAGCCCGAGGTCGCGGAGTCGCGGGCGGTGTCGGCGAAGCCGAGCGACTGCGCGACGGAGCTCAGCCCGTCGGGGTGCCCCGAGGCGTAGAAGGACAGCACGCCGGCCACGAGGGCGCTCACCACCAGCCCGATCACGACGAGGCGGCGGGTGCTCACGCCACGGTCTCCGGGGTGCGCAGCTCGAGCGCCGGGAGACGGCCTCGAGCGCCGTGCACGAGGTCGGGCCGGGCCGCGACGACGCTCGACACCGCGAGCACGGTGATGACCGCCTCACCGAGCCCGATGAGGACGTGCCACCCGGTCATGAAGGCGGCCAGCTGCGCCAGCGGGATGGGCGCGGCACCGCCCAGGGCATAGAGCCCCACGAACGCCAACGCCGCAGCCGGCACGCTGACGAATGCACCGATGCCGGCCGCGATGCTGACGCTGGACAGCCGTCGGGGCAGCACCAGCAGCGCCAGGCGGAAGGCGCCGTAGCCGACCCACACCGCCACGACGCCCATGAGCAGCACGTTGGTGCCGAGCGCGCTGACCCCGCCGTCGGCGAAGAGGAGCGCCTGCACGGTGACCACCACGGTGAGGCACAGGGTGGCCGTGGCCGGTCCGACGAGCACGGCCGCCAGCACGCCGCCGAGCAGGTGCCCGGACGTCCCCGCCCCGATCGGGAAGGTGACCATCTGCGCGGCGAAGACGAAGACCGCGACCAGCCCGGCCAGCGGCGCCGACCGGTCGGTCAGCTCGTGCCGGGCCGAGCGCACCAGGCACGCCCCGACCACACCGGCCGAGACGACGGCCGTGCCGACCGAGGTCGGGGCGTCGAGGAAGCCGTCGGGCACGTGCACGTGCTGCTCCTTGCCGGTCGGGGTTCGTCCTTGTTGCACACTATTCGCAACAGAGCCGTTGTTGCACATTGTTCGCAACAAGGGAACGCGGCGGGTCAGCCGCCCCCGCCACCGACCTCCGAGTCACCGGCCGGGGCGTGCGCCGGGCGGGCCACCAGCGGGGCGAGGTCGCCCTGCACCGTGTTGCTCGCGAGCAGCACCATGCGGTTCTCGGTGAGGTGCACCGCCGTCAGCGAGCCGGGGTCGACCCGCACCCGCTGCAGGCCGGACAGGCCGGCCCCCACGGCCTCGGCGACCACGGCCTTGATCGGGTCGCCGTGGCTGACGGCCACCCACACGGCATCCTTGCCGTGCTCGGCCTCCACCTCGGCGTCGAGCGCGCGCACTCCCCCGACGACACGGGCGGCCATCTCCGCCAGCGACTCGGCGGCGTACACGTCGTCCGGCGGGAAGGTCGCAGCGGCCGGGTCGTCCTGCACGACCCGCCAGAGCGGCTCCTTCGCGGCGTCTGCGAGCGAGCGACCGGTCCAGCCGCCGTAGTGGCACTCCCCCAGCCGGTCGTCGCGACCCACGTCGTGACCCGCCAGGGCCACGGATGCCGTCTCGAGGCAGCGCTGCAGCGGGCTCGAGACGGCCCGGGCGATGGTGAGCGGGGCGAGCCGCTCGGCCACCCGGGCGGCCTGCTCACGACCCGCGTCGGTGAGGCCCACCCCCTCGGTCCAGCCGGCGAGCACTCCCTGCGCGTTGGCGGTGGAGTGCCCGTGCCGCAGGAGCAGGACGATGGCCACGAGAGCCCACTGTAGGGCGCGGCGCGCGCGGCGCCGGTCGGGGGTGTCGCCGCCCCGTGGCCCGAGGGGGACACAATGGCGCACGTGATCGTGGACAAGGCCATCTACGTCGACGGGCAGCGACGCCCCTGTGGCGACCTCAGCGACGAGCTCGACGCCCTGCGTGACGGCGGCTCACCGGGCAACTTCCTCTGGATCGGGCTGAAGAACCCCACCCAGGCGGAGTTCGACGAGGTGAACGAGGAGCTGCAGCTGCACCCCCTGGCCGTCGAGGACGCCATCCACGGCCGGCAGCGGGCCAAGGTGGAGCTCTACGAGACCAGCGTGTTCGTCGTGCTCAAGCCCCTGCGCTACGTGGAGCAGACCTCCGACATCGAGACCGGCGAGCTGATGTGCTTCGTCGGCGACCACTTCATCGTCACGGTGCGCCGCGGCGAGGCGAGCCCGCTGGCCGGGCTGCGGCACCGCCTCGAGGCCGAGCCGGGCCAGCTGCGGCTCGGCCCGATGGGCGTGCTGCACGGCATCGTCGACGGCGTCGTCGACAACTACACGGCCATCGACGGCGAGGTGTCCGCCGACCTCGACGACATCGAGACCGCCGTGTTCTCCGGCGCCGACATGGACTCCTCGACGATCTACCGCCTCAAGCGCGAGGTGCTCGAGTTCCGCCGGGCGACGGTGCCACTGGCGGCCCCCCTGATGGCGCTGCACGAGGACGAGAGCTCGCACGTCACCGACGCCGAGCTGCGGCTGCAGTTCCGCAACGTGTCCGACCACCTCCAGGCGGTCATCGACCACGTGGAGTCCTACGACCGGCTGCTCACCGACGTGCTCGGTGCGCACCTCGCCCAGATCACGGTGCAGCAGAACACCGACATGCGCCGCATCTCGGCCTGGGTCGCCATCGCGGCCGTCCCCACGATGATCGCCGGCATCTACGGCATGAACTTCGACTTCATGCCCGAGCTGACCGCCAGCGTGCACCTCGGGGGCGGCGAGTTCCGCTACGGCTACTTCGTCGTGGTGGGCTTGATGGCGGTCATCTGTGGGGCCCTCTACCGCGCCTTCAAGCGCAGCGGCTGGCTGTAGCGAGGTGCCGCCGGCCGGTCAGGTGGCGGTGATCCAGCCCGCGAGGAGCGCGACGATGATGGCCAGGCCCAGGGCGATGCGGTACCAGATGAACGGCCGCAGCGAGTTGGTGGCGACGAAGCGCAGCAACCAGGCGATGGATGCGTAGGCGGTGCCGAAGGCCACCACGATGCCCACCAGCATCGGGCCCAGGCCCAGGTCGAGCAGCTGGTCCTTGCCCTTGGCCGCCTCGAACAGCCCGGCCGCCGTGAGCGCCGGGATCGCCATGAAGAACGACAGCTCGGTGGCGGTGACCCGGTTGATGCCGCGCATCAGGCCGGCCGAGATCGTCGCGCCGGAGCGGGACACCCCGGGGATGAGCGAGAAGCACTGCACCAGGCCGAGGACCAGGCCGTCCTTGACCGTGATCTCTCCCTCACCGCGCTGGATGCCGCGCTTCTCGAGCACGTCGTGCCGCTGCTCCGCCACCCAGATCACGGCGCTCCACAGGATGAGCGCGAAGGCCACCACCCACAGGCTGCGCAGGGTGCTCTCGATGAGGTCGCGGAACGCGAAGCCGACGACGCCGACCGGGATCGAGCCGACGATGACCGCCCACGCGAGGGTGTAGTCCTTGTCTTCGCGGGCCTCGGCGGAGGTCAGGCCGCGCACCCAGGCCATGAACAGGCGAGCGATCTTCCCGCCGAAGTAGATGAACGTCGCGACGATGGCGCCGATCTGGATGATGGCGGTGTAGGCGGTCACCGCCGGGTCGTTGACCGGCAGCCCGAGCAGCTGCTCGGCGATGGTGAGGTGGCCGGTGGAGCTGATCGGCAGGAACTCGGTGAGTCCCTCGACGACGCCGAGGATGACGGCCTGGACATAGCTGAGTTCGACGGGCACGAGCCGACAGCCTAGGTCCTCACCGGCGAGGGTCAGGCCAGCGCATCCGCCACCGTGCGCAGCACCGCTGCTCGCCCCTCGGGAGTCCAGGCGTGCGGTGCGACGCTCAGCGTGGTCACTCCCGCGTCGGCGTACCGGCCGATCCGCTCGGCGATCCGCTCCGGCGGCCCGATCAGGGCCGTGGCGTCGATGAGCTCGAACGGCACGGCAGCCGCGGCGTCGCGCGCCCGGCCGTCGAGGTAGAGGTCCTGGATGGTCTCGGCGGCCTCCTCGAAGCCCATCCGGCGGGCCAGCGCGTTGTAGAAGTTCTGCTCGCGGCTGCCCATCCCGCCGATGTAGAGCGCGGTGTAGCCGGCCAGCGCCGCCCGGGCCGCCTCGAGGTCGTCGGTGACCACCACCGGCACCGACGCGACGACGTCGAACCCCGCCATCGGGTCGCCCGGTGCGCCGGCCCCCGCGGCCGCCCGGCCGGCCCGCACGTCGGCGAGCTGGTCGGCACTGTGCTCGGGCGACAAGAAGATGCCGAGCCAGCCGTCGGCCACCTCACCGGCCAGGTGCAGGTTGCGCGGCCCGACGGCCGCGAGGTAGATCGGCAGGTCGGCGCGCGGCGGTCGGATGGTCAGCCGCAGCGCCTTCCCCGGCCCGTCGGGCAGCGGCAGCGTGAAGTGCCGGCCGGCGTACTCGACCTTGTCGCGACGCAGCGCCATCCGCACGATCTCGACGTACTCACGGGTGCGCCCCAGCGGCGCCGCGAACGGCACCCCGTGCCAGCCCTCGCTGACCTGCGGGCCCGAGACCCCGAGACCGAGGTGGAAGCGTCCCTCGACTGAGCGTGTCCAGGGTGGCGGCGGTCATCGCCGTCATCGCCGGGGTGCGGGCCGGGATCTGCATCACCCCGGACCCGAGCCCGATGGTCGAGGTCTGCCCCGCGAGCCAGGCCAGCACGGTGACGGCGTCGGACCCGTAGGCCTCCGCCACCCAGGCCTGGGCATAGCCGAGCCGCTCCGCCTCCCGCACGAGGTCGAGGGTGTCCGTTCCCAGTCCCATGCCCGCGTAACCGCAGGAGATCGCCAGCCGCATGGCGCCCACGGTAGCGAGGGGGCCGGGCGATAGGGTCGCCGCCATGCTGACCCGCCGCCTCGGCACCTCCGGCCTGGCCGTCTCGCGGGTCGGTCTCGGGACGATGGCATGGGGCACGCGCACCTCCCCGGAGGACGCCCGCGACCTCCTCACCGCGTTCCGCTCCGCCGGCGGCACGCTGGTCGACACCGCGCACGGGTATGCCGGGGGCGCCGCGGAGGACCTGCTCGGCGACCTCCTCGAGGGCCCCGACCGCGACGAGATGGTGCTCGTCACCAAGTCGGGCGTCAGCCGGGCCACCGGCAGCCGGGTCGTCGACTGCTCCCGGCGGGCCCTCATGCACCAGCTCGACACCTCGCTGCGCCGGCTGCGCACCGGGCACGTCGACGTCTGGCTGGCGCACACCTGGGACGACTCCACGCCGATCGAGGAGACGGTGAGTGCGCTGGTGTGGGCGGTCGAGACCGGCCGGGCCCGCTACGTCGGCGTCTCGAACCACGTCGGCTGGCAGGCGGCCCGCACCATGTCGCTGCTCGCGGCATCCGGGGTGCCGATGGTCGCGAACTCGGTCGAGTACAGCCTGGTCGCCCGCACCCCCGAGCGCGAGCTCGTCGACGCCGCGGGAGCCCTCGGCTTCGGGCTGTTGCCGTGGTCACCGCTCGGGCGGGGGGTGCTGGCCGGGCGCTACCGCACCACCGTCTCGGCCGACTCGCGCCTGGCATCGGAGGAGTTCGCGCGGTTCGCCGGGCACCACGTCGGCGACCACACCCGCGGTGTGGTCGAGGCGGTGCACACGGCGGCGAACGGCCTCGGGGTGGCACCGGCCGTCATCGCGCTCGCCTGGGTGCGCGACCGGCCCGGGGTCACGGCGCCGATCCTCGGCCCGCGCACCCCCACCCAGCTCGCGGTGCTGCTCGACGCCGAGGCCGTCGAGCTGCCCGAGCAGATCGTGCACGCCCTCGACGAGGTGTCGGTCGACCACACCTGAGCGTGGCCGGTCGGGTCAGCGGCGCGGTGGGTCCTGCGCGTCGTCGCTCTCGTCGTCGTACTCGATGTCGTCGTCGAGCCCGGAGTAGAGCCGCGGGCCGTCGCCGTCCTCGTCGTCGTGGTCGTCGAGCTCGTCACCCGCCGAGTCGCTGCCCTCGTCGTCGTCGTCGTCGTCGTCGTCGTCGTCCGGCTCGTCGCCCTCGTCGCCGCCGTAGATGTCGAGGGGCGTCATCTCGCCGTAGGCGTCGTAGAGCGCCCCGTCGTACGTCTCGAAGGCGTCGGCGAGGTCCTCGTAGGCGGCGACGACCGAGGGGTCGTCGTCACCGTGCCGGGTGCTGCTCGCCTCGAGGTGGCGCTCGAAGGCGGCGACGAGCTGGCTCAGTGCGGCACGCGGATCGGCGCTCATGGTGCTGACGCTACCGGTCGTTGGGCACAATGTGTCGATGGTCGAGTACGAGTACCTCGTCCTCTCCTTCGGCAGAGAGGTCGGGCGCGGCGACATCCGGCGCCAGCTCACGGAGCACGCCGAGTACGGCCGCTGGGAGCTGGAGCGCACGGTGACCTACATGGGTGGCCGTACGCGGACCTGGTTGCGGCGCCGCATCATCCGGCCCCGCCGGTCGATGAGCGCCTCGGTCTGAGGGGTGCGTCACACGACGCGGCTCCGGCGCGTCAGCAGCTCTGCAGCAGCCGCAGCAGCACCCGGGTGCCGAAGTGCAGCGACTCCACCGGGACCCGCTCGTCGATGCCGTGGAACATCGGCGCGAAGTCGAGGTCGGCGGGCAGCCGCAGCGGGCGCGAACCCGTAGCCGGTGATGCCGAGCAGCGACAGCGCCTTGTTGTCGGTGCCGCCGGACAGGCAGTAGGGCAGCACGTCGGCGTCGGGGTCCTCGGTGCGCAGCGCCGCGACCATGGCCTCGACCAGGTCGCCCTCGAACGGCGCGTCGAGCGCGATGTCGTGGTGCAGCACCTCGACGTCGACGTGCTCGCCGGCGAGGTCGCGGATCGTCGCCATCAGGTCGTCCTCGTGCCCGGGCAGGAAACGGCAGTCGACGTTCGCGGAGGCGTGCTGCGGGATGACGTTGTGCTTGTAGCCGGCGTCGAGCATCGTCACGTTGCTGGTGTCCTGCAACGTCGCCTCGCACGAAACCCTGCGCACCGCCGAGGTGGGCGAGCAGCTCGTCGAGGTCCTCGTCGGACCAGCTGGTGCCGGTGATCTCGGACAGCCCGTCGAGCAGCGTGCGCACGGACGGGGATGAACTCGCGCGGCCACTTGTGCGCCGCGATCCGCGAGATCGCCTCGGCCAGGCGCACGATCGCGTTCTCGTCGTTGGGAACCGACCCGTGCCCTGCCCGACCGTGGGCGGTGAGCCGCAGCCAGACGATGCCCTTCTCGGCGGTCTGCAGCAGGTAGGTGCGCTTCTCCTGCCCGTCGCGGTCGGTGACGGTGACGCTGTAGCCGCCGACCTCGCTGATCGCCTCGGTGACGCCGTCGAAGACCTCGGGGTGCTCCGCCACCATGAAGTGCGACCCCTTGGTGCCACCGGCCTCCTCGTCGGCGAAGAAGACGACGACCAGGTCGCGCGGCGGCACTGTGCCGGTGCGGGCGAGGTGGCGCACGGCGGCCAGCATCATCGCGTCCATGTCCTTCATGTCGACCGCGCCACGGCCCCAGACGCAGCCGTCGCGCTCCTCCCCCGCGAACGGGTCGACCGACCAGTCGGCGGCGTTGGCCGGCACGACGTCGAGGTGCCCGTGCACGCACAGCGCGCCCCGGTCGCGGTCGGCGCCGGGCAGCCGCACGGCGACGCTGACCCGCCCGGGGTCGCTCTCGAAGGTCTGCGGCTCGAGCCCGACCTCGCGCAGCAGGCCGACGACGTACTCCGCGGCCGCCGCCTCCCCGGGGCCGCTGCCGTCCCCGTAGTTGCTGGTGTCGATCCGGATCAGCTCCTGGCAGATCCGGACGACCTCGTCCTCGGGCCGGGTGACGGTGTCGGTCATGGGCAGCAACTCTAGGCCGACGGGTCGGTGAACCAGCCCGGCTGTGGCGCCTCGTGCGTGGTCGGGTCCGACCCCTCCGGATGCCGGGTGGCCGCCCACCGCGCCAGCAGTGCCGCTCCGGTCGCGCCCGGTTCCTCGAGCGTGACGTGCTGCGTGCGCCCGGCGATGCCGTGCCGGCTCGCCGCCACCGAGCGCAGGTTGGCCCAGCCGCCGGTGAGCACCACCTCGTCGACCGGCACGTCCACCGCCCGGATCGCGGCCACCTCCGACGCGACGACCTCGCGGGTGCGGTCGAGCACCCCCGCCCACGCGGCGTACGGGTCGGTGCCCTCCGGCCATGCGACGGTGACGTGGTCGTCGGACATCTCGAGCCCCTCGACGGTGACGCCGGCCGGGTCGGTGCCGGCCGGCATCCCCGCGTCGAACGCGAGCCGCTGCTCGAGGGTCGCTACGCCGAGCCCGTCGAGGGCGCGGCCGAGCACCAGGCCGGTGCGCAGCGCGCCGAGCAGGCAGGTGGTCGAGTCGACGACGTGCGGGTAGACCGACAACCCGCGCGACACCAGACCGGCGACGACCCGCGGCGCCGGCGGCACCGCCACGGCCGCGATGAGCGCCTCGGCGGTGCCCATCGAGTCGCACAGGCTGCCCACGCCTCCGGCACCGAGGGCGGCCGCAGCCACGAGGTGGTCGTGACCCGCGACCGTGAGCACGGCCCCACGCGCCTGCGACGACCGGGTGGTCGGCGCGCACCCGGCCCAGTGCGGCGCCGGCGGCCACCCGGGGCGGGACCAGGTCGGGGCCGACGCCCAGTGCATCCAGCGCCGGCTCGAAGAGGTCCTCGTCGTGGATGTCCCACAGGGCGGTGCGGCCGAGCATCGAGCGCTCGGCGAACCGCCCGGCACCCAGCCCGTGGCAGACCAGCTCGGGCAGGCCGAGCCACTGCAGGCCGGCCAGGTCGAGACCGGCATCGTCGCGCCACCAGAGCAGCTTGAAGAAGGTGGCCACGGCGCTGACGGCCAGCCCGGTGCGCGAGGGGAGCACTGCGGCAAGGGCCGGGTCGAGGGCGGCCGCCTGGCTCCCGCCCCGCGGGTCGTGCCAGGCGAGCAACCGCGACACCGGCGACCCCCCGGCATCCACGAGTGCCCCGGTCTCGGCGATCGAGCAGAAGCCGACCGACCGCACCTGCACGTCCCCGGCGACCCGCACGAGGTCGCGCGAGCAACCGGTCGACGGTGACGACGGCATCCGCTGGGTCCCGCTCGCACCACTCCGCCCGCGGCCGCTCCCAGGGCGTGGGCAGCGAGGCCCGGGCGACCACGCGCCGGGCACCGTCGAGCGCCACCGCCTTGGTCACGGTGGTGCCGAGATCGACGCCGACGTCGACGGTGATGGTCATGTGCTCCGCAACCTAGGGAGGACGGGGCGCCGCGGTCAACGGGCCGGGCGCGGTGACGACTGTACTGACCTGCGCGATTTCGGTTCCGAGCCGCCGAGCGTGTATCGTTCCCGGTCGCAGGACGGCCTCCCCAGGGCCGCCCACGCACCACTCGTCCGGGTGGCGGAATTGGCAGACGCGCTAGCTTGAGGTGCTAGTGCCCTTATTGGGCATGGGGGTTCAAGTCCCCCCTCGGACACTCACATTCGTGCAGGTCACAGGCCTGCAGACGGCTGCTTCGCAGCATCAGGGCACGGCTGGGGTACGCCGCCTGATGCGCCAGGACCACGACCCGGTCGAGGTTGTCCACAGGCAGCGTCAGCTCCTTGGGCGGCCTGCGCAGCCCGGCGATACGTTCCTCGCACCGCGCGCAACCGTGCAGTGCGGACAGCGGCGGCCGGTCTGGCCGCCCGGGGTCAAAAGGGGAACGAGATGAGAGCTCGACGGCTTTGTGCTGCCCTCGTGGCGGCAGTTGCACTACTCGCAGGGGAGTCGGCCCTGCCGGTCAGCGCCCAGGCGGCGACACCGGTGGACGCCAGGGTGGCCTACTGGACCACCGACACGACGGCAGGCGTGAACGCGGTCGCCACCAAGCTGGGCAGCTGTACCGGCTCCTCGCGCTGGATCAAGCGGACCCAGCGGGCCCGCAACACGTACGGCACGGTCCTGGTCGACATCTCGCTCAAGACCACGTTCTACTGGAACGGCAGCAGGGTCACCTGCTCCTACTCCGAACGCCATGCCGAGGTCACGGCCTACGGCAACCTCGGCGGCTGGGAGTGGAAGGGCTGGCAGGACTGGGGCGAGACCTGGTACGCCTACAACGGCCACTACCGGGGCGGGACCAAGACCTGGACGGAGGGCTACTTCCGCGGCTGCAACCGCATCGCGGGCAAGCAGCTGTGCTCCTCGGCCACGCTGGCCATCCAGAACTACGCCCACTACAACGGCACCTACCACATGGGAGGAAGCACGTCCTGACGAGCGCCCGGCGCCCTGCTCCGTATCCACTGCGGCCCGGAGCGGGGCGTCGTCGTCCCCCGCCGCGGACCTCGGTGGCGGCCACCGTTGCGCGAGGACGACAATCGACTCGTGCCCCACACCCAGAACGCCGCCATCAACCTCCGACTGGCCCAGCTCGGCCTGCCCCTGCCGCAGGGGTACGAGGACACCGACGCCGCCAGGCTGGCCCGGCCGATCCTCGCCCGCCAGCGCGAGCTGAGCCGGCGCCTGTCCGACCGGCTGTGCGCGGCCGACCACCGCATCCAGGCGTTCCTCGACGACTACCTCGCCGAGACCGGCGTGCAGCCGCAGCTCCCCCGCCGCACCTTGGTGCTCGACGAGCCGGGCCTGGCCCGCGAGCTGTCGCTGCCCTTCGACGGCGACGACTTCACCTCGCCGCTGCTGAGCAGCTACCGCCTCGTCAACGGCGTGCTGCACAACCCGGCGAACGACCGCCGCACCACGGCCGGCGTCTTCCACATCGCCGAGGGCGGCCTGCCCATCCCCGACGACAAGCTGGCCGTGCCCGACGGCGACCTTCGCCAGGCTGCTGGCCCTGGCCTTCGAGCCGCCGCAGACCGACATGGTGCTGCCCTACACGGCCAACGAGGCCACGCCGGCCGCCTGCTTCGTCTCGCTGCACCTGCGCCCGCTCGTCTCCCCCGAGGTGCCGGGCTCGGTGCGCGAGAAGCGGATGGAGACGCGCTTCATCGTGCCCGGCGGCACCGTCGCCAACCTCGACTTCGTCGAGGGCATCTTCGGCAACGGCGGCGACCCCTACCTGCCCGAGAACGACGCGTCCCTGGCTCCGGAGACCTGGACCGGGCACACCGGCTGCGTCATCCTCGCGCCGCACCTGACCCGGGTGACCAAGAAGGAGGTCGGCCTGCCGCACGTGGGCGAGGCCACCGAGCGCCAGCAGCGCGACGGCATGTGCTGGACGAGCCGAGGACGAGCTCTACAACGGCGGCAAGGCCTTCAAGGTCTGCGCCCGCGACGCGCGCGGCGTCATCGTCACGGTCATCGCCGACACCTACTTCGGCTACTGCAAGAAGGAGGTCAAGACGCAGATCTCCTACTCCGCCAACCTGTTCGGCAACGCCGAGGAGGAGCACTCCGGCGGCGCCCTGGTGTTCGCCAGCTACAACCTGGGCCAGGAGTACGACGAGAAGTCGTCCGGCGACGGCTACACCCTGGCCGAGGTGCTCGAGCGCGACCCCGAGCGCTTCGCACCCCAGCCGGCGGGCCACGCCGACGACCGCGAGCAGCCGCACATCGTGCTGGTGCCGGGCGGCGCGCACTACTCGATGCGCGACATGACCGTCACCTGGCCGCTCCCGGACGGCAGCACCGGCTCGGTGCCGCTGCGTGCCGACAAGGCCTACCTCAGCCCGAACGGCTACCGCGTCACGGTGGCCCAGCAGCCGCACGACCCGAGCACCTGGACCCTGATCGGCACCGTCCCCAACGCCACGTCGTGCCACAAGCCCGCGACGGTGTCCGGTGGCGGCAAGTCCGAGATCTCCAAGGCGATCACCGACGCGTTCATCGTCGGCTCGGCGTTCACCGCGAGCTTCGAGACCGACATGGACTCGGTGACCGCGATCCTCGACCGCGACTTCTCACGGCGCTTCCTCGACCCGTCGCGGCACGGCAGCGACCCCCGGCCGATCCTGTCGCCCGACCGCTCGGTGGGGTCGGTCATCAAGCTGCTCACCCCGTCGCGCTCGGAGTACACGGCCGAGTACAACGCCTGGCTCTCGCGCATCCCGCCCTACGTCAAGGAGCTCGTCTACGTCGTCAAGCGCTCCTACCGCCCGGAGTGGGGCGACGACTGGCGCAGCCACTTCAGCGTCGCCGAGATCGACGGGCGGCAGGGCAACTCGCTGCACCTCGACGGCACGAAGGTCACCCTCAACATGCTGCGCGTGGGCTACGACGTCGACGGCTCGTGGCGCCTGTTCAGCCTGCGGCACGACTTCTCGCCCGCGGTGAAGGTGCAGACCCAGGACGACATCACGGCATCCACCGTCGTGCCGGGGGGCCTGCTCGGCCTTGACCCCGACCGGTCCTACAAGCTGGTCGAGAACTGCGAGAGCCTGCTCTTCCAGCGCCCCGACGACGCGATCCACCGCGGCTACGACACGGTGGCCGAGCGCGACATCGCCACGCCCGGCACGTTCCTGTCCAACTTCGAGCCGCTGACCCGCGCGGATGCCGTCGCGATGCGCGACGAGGCCGTGTCGTTCACGGCGTTCAGCCCCCCGATGGCGCACCTGATCAGCGCGTTCGCCGACACCCCCGCGGGTGACGGCCCCGACTACGTCGTCAGCTCGGCCAACCCCCGGCTGGTCGACGGCGCGCCCTCGAAGAACCCGCGCTACCTCCAGCAGCGACCCGACCGCACCGACGCCAAGGCCACCGCGGTGGCCGAGCTGTCCGAGCGCCTCGTGCGGCGGATGCCGGCCGGCGCGCCACTCCCCCGGCCGGTCGACGTGGTGGCCGCCGGGCGTCGCAACAACCCGCCCGAGGGCGCGGTGCCGGCGCTGTGCTCGTACGGCCCGCTGCACTACATGGAGGTGCCCGAGCTGTTCATGGAGTTCATCTCGTCGATGACCGGCAAGTCGCCGTCGACGACGGGCGCCGGCTCCGAGGGCGCCCTGACCAAGGGGCCCTTCAACGCGCTGCCGGCCATCATCGACCTCAACGCCAACCTGCTGTCCTACGTGCTCACCGGGCACGACGGCTGGCTGTCGGCGGCGGGCTACGTCGGGCCGCACGTCCGGGTCGACCACGACTTCTCGCTGCTGGTGCCCGAGCTGTTCGCCCGGATGACACCGCAGGAGCGCGACGCCCGCAACCTGATCGCCGAGGGGGCGCTGGAGAAGATCGCCGACGTCGAGCACCAGGGCCAGCGGGTGCCTGCCAGCCGGCTGGGCTACCGGATGACCGAGCGGATGGCGACCAAGTACTTCGGCCGGATCTTCCTGCACCCCGACGTCGTCTTCACCCCGGAGATGCTGCGCCCGGAGCTGCAGGACGTCGCGGTCTTCGCCGAGTCGGTCACCACGATCGCGATGACGCACGAGCGGGTGGCGCGGGCCTACGTCAAGGACGGCACGATCTCGCTGGCGGTCCCGCCGTTGCGCGCCCTGCTCGAGATCATGGCCGACGGCTCGACGTCGGAGGGTTGGACGCTGGAGTCGCCGGAGTTCCGCTCGCTGTTCACCCGGGAGTCGGTGCTGGCGTCGAGCTGGTACGCCGAGCGGCTGGCGGCCAAGCAGGCCGCGGCGAGCGGCCGGGCCGCCGCCGGGCTCGCGGCGATCGAGAAGTTCGTGACCACCCCGGGCAACGAGGAGCCGTCGGCCCGGTTGGGCATGCCGGCGCGGGTCGACGCGGCCCGGGCCGAGGTCGAGCGGCTGTCCGGCGCCGAGTTCGCCGAGCAGCTGGTCGGCACCTCGGGCAGCACCCCGCTCTGACGCGGGCTACCGCTCGAAGACGGCGATGGTGCGTGCCGGCACGGTGAACTCGCCTGTCCTGCGGTCGTAGTCGGCAGTTCGCACCACCGGGTCGGAGCCATTGGCCTGCACCGGGTGGAGCCGGTACCCGGCGCGGGTCGCTCCGGGCACCCGTTGGGTGGTCGGCTGGTCGGAGGCGTTGAAGACCACGACGATGCCCTTGCGGGCGCGGTCGACGTCCGGCCCGACCGTGTCGTCGATGCGCATCACGATGACGCCGGGCGTCTGGGTCGGGCCGCCGCTCGGGAAGCTCAGCTTCTGCTGCACCAGCCGCGCGCTGCCCAGGCGGAACAACGGGCTGCTGCGCCGGATCTCGAGCAGCTCGCGCGCCATCGTCTCGGCCTTCACGATCTGCGCGGTGTCGGGGTCGAGGGCCGGGTCGGCGAGCAGCGGGCGCATGTAGCCCCACTTGCTCTCGTTGTCGGTGCGCGGCGGCAGCCCACGAGCGAAGCCGTTGGTCGCGGTGGCTGTAGTCGAGCACGTTGAACCAGTCGCCGGAGTCGTAGCTGTTGCGGTCCAGCGACTTGCTGCGCAGCATGTCGCTGCCGGCGAGCCAGAAGGACACGCCCTGGCCCAGCGCGGTCGTGCGCCAGCGAGAGGGTCTGCATCCGGACCCGGTCGGCCATCGAGGTCGACTGGGGCAGCTTGTACGCCAGCGCGTCGTACAGCGTCTCGTTGTCGTGGGCGTCGACGTAGGTGATCGCCTCCTGCGGGTCCGCGGTGTAGCCGGCCGGCTGGCCGTTGTAGTCGACCTGCGCGCCCGTCACCTGCGCCCCGGTGCGGTCCACGAAGGTGTAGTCCTTCAGGTTGCCGGTCAGGCCGACCTTGATCAGGTCCTGGGCGAGCAGCAGGCGGGCCTTCTGCTCGTCGGGCGTGCCGTTGACCGGGTCGCCGTTGGGGTCGGTGAACAGCCCGCTGCCGAAGCCCTGGACCCGGGGGTCGTCGTCGAAGGGACCACCGCCGCGCACGGCGTCGCGCAGCCGGTCGTTGAACGTGCCGATGCCGGTGCCGGCCATGTTCAGCCTGGGTGGCCTGCACGAACCGGGCGTTGTTGGCCACCTCGCCGAAGTTCCAGCCCTCGCCGTAGAGGTAGATCGCCCTTGCCGTCGACCCCGTCGTGGCGCAGGCGTCAGCCGGTCGAGGCGCTGGCGCAGCTCGACCATGCGCCGCCTTGGGCTGGTGGCCCATCAGGTCGAAGCGGAAGCCGTCGACCTTGTAGTCCTTGGCCCAGGTGAGCACCGAGTCGACCATCAGCTTGCCCATCATCGCGTGCTCGGTCGCGGTGTTCGCGCAGCAGGTCGAGGTCTCGACGGACCCGGTCGACGGGTTCAGCCGGTGGTAGTAGCCGGGGACGATGCGGTCGAGGTCGTTGCGGCCGCCCTGCCCGGCGTCGGTGGTGTGGTTGTAGACCACGTCGAGGACCACGCGCAGGCCGGCGCGGTTCAGGGCCGGCCACCATCTTGCGGAACTCGAGCGTCCGCGCTCCACCCGTCGGGGTCGGTCGCGTAGGAGCCCTCGGGGGTCGTGTAGTGCAGCGGGTCGTAGCCCCAGTTGAAGCCGTCCCGGGCCGGCGACGGCCATCACGCACGCCTGCTGCTGCTCGCCGGCCGGGCGGGAGCGACGCCAGGTCGCATGCCGGCGTCTGCTGCTGGTCGCGGCGCTCCTCGATCGTGGCGATGTCGTTGACCGGCAGCAGGTGCACCGTGGTCAGGCCCGCCTCGGCGAGCGCGCGTCAGGTGCTTCATCCCGTCGCTCGAGCTGACCGCGAAGGCGCCGTAGGTGCCGCGCAGTCGGGCCGGCACCGTGGCGTCGCTGATCGAGAAGTCGCGCATGTGCAGCTCGTAGATCGACTGCGCCTCCGGGCTCGTCCGGTGCGGCTTGCGCAGCTCGTGCCACCCGGGCGGCGTGACCGCGCGGCTGTCGAGGTCGACCAGCAGGCTGCGCTCGGAGTTCGCAGACAGGCCCACGCTGTAGGGGTCGGTCACCCAGTTGTGCTCCACCGTGTCGGTCTCGGGCACGTAGACCTCCACCTCGTAGAGGTAGTACCGGTTCTGCCAGCTGCGCTCGCCGCTGACCGACCAGACCCCGGTCGACGCCCGGCGGAGAGGGACGCTGTGTAGCGCCGGAGCGTCGCCGCTGCCGGCCGCGAAGACGTGCACCGTGACGCTGCGCGCGGTGGGGGCCCACAGGGCCAGGGTCGGGGCACCCCGACGCCAGGTCGCGCCCAGCGGGCTGCGTTGCGCACCGGCATACAGCTCGTCGATGACGCCGGGGGTCTGCACGCCGGTGGCGGCGACCAGCGCACCGGCGACGTCGAACGCCGCCACGACGACCTGGCCCTTGAGCAGCTCGGCCACCGTGCGGGTGGACATGCGCGGCAGCCGCAGCGAGCCGTAGGCCGCCAGGTGCGGGAACTGCCGGCGCAGGTCGGCCGGCAGGCCGTCGCCGTCGAGCGTCAGGGGCAGCCCGGTGCCGCCGGCCACCTGTCCGCCGGTGACCGTCATCCCGCCGTCCCGCGCGGAGTAGAGCCGGAAGGTGCGCGCCTCGGGGTGGGCGCGCAGATCCCACGCGATGACCCGCTTCGAGAGCCAGTGCGCACCCGCCTCGGCGCCGAGCGCGCGCGGCGCGTCGTCAGTGATCACGTGCGTCGTGTGGTTGTAGGTGAACGTCACCGACCCGCCCAGCGCCCGCAACGGGATGTCGGACCCGCCGGCCGCTCCACCGGCACCGTAGTTCTCGTCCCAGCTGCCGTTCAGAGCGACCTTGTACGCGAAGGTTCCCGCGGGAACGTCGAAGGTGCCCCGCCAGAGCTCCGGTGACCCCGCGACCGGCGCGAGCCGGGTCTGCGGGCACTCCGGCTGCCAGTCGCCGGGGCAGCCGAGCTCGGACTGCAGCGACCCGACGAGCGCCACCACCGACGGCGTCGGCGTGTGGTCCGCCACCGCCGCCACCGGCTGCGACAGCAGCGCCAGGCCCAGCACGGCGAGCAACGTCGTCAGGCGTGCTGCACGACTCCGCCACTCCCTCACCGGACCACACGTCGACCCCGAACCGTGCATCTGCCCCACCCCTCGTCCAGCACCGTTGCTGATCCCTCCGCCAGAGCGTGGTGGAGGGTCCACCCTCTGTCAAACGGTGGGACACGGCGCCTTTCGAACCGTTGCGTCAGCCGGCCGCGTACGCGTTCACGGCGTCGGTGAGGTCGGCCATCGGCGGGTCGAGGGCCGTGGCGGCATCCGGGGTGATCGAGCCGTCCTGCTTGCCCTTGTCGTAGTCCTGCACGAGCTGGTCGGTCTCCTGCGACACCTTCCGCGCGTCACCGCGGGTCAGCGCGCGGCGCACCTTGCCGATGCCGTCGTCGAGCGTCTTGGCGGACTGCTGGTCGAGGGTCCCGTCGCGCACCAGCACGCCGACCTCGTCCGAGAGCGCCGAGAGGGCGGTGTCGACCGGTGCGGCGAGGTCGGCGGTGGGCGACGGGCTCGGCGTCGCCGTGGGGGTGGGGGTCGGCGTCGGGGTGGGCGTCGGAGGCTTCGTGGTCGGCGGCGCCTGCGTGGTCTCCGCGGGCTGTGAGGTGCTCGGCGTCGCGCTCGGTGTGTTGACCGGGTCTGCGCCGTTGGCGCGCGTGAGGTTCCAGATCAGCAGGCCGATGGCCACAGCCGCCACCACCGCGAGCACCCACACCCACGGCGACACGCCCTGCCGCTCCGGCTCCCGCGGCGGCAGCGGTGGCACCACGGGCGGGGGCGTCACGGCATCCAGCCGCTGGGTCGTGCCGGCACCGGCGGCGGGCAGCACGGTGGTGGCCGCGCCGCCGAGCGCCGAACGGGTCGCCAGGGCCTCGGCCACGCTCGCCGCACCGGCCGGGCGGGCATCGGCGTCCTTCGCGAGCAGCCCGTGCACGAGGTCGGCCAGCCAGTCCGGAGTGTCGGGGCGCAGCTCGCGAACATCGGGCACCGGGTCGTTGGCGTGCATCATCATCGTGGCCACGGGGGTGGCGCCCCGGAAGGGTGGCTGCCCAGCGAGCAGGGCGTAGAGCACGCAGCCGAGGGCGTAGAGGTCGGCCCGCCCGTCGACCCGCCCGCCGAGTGCCTGCTCGGGGGCGAGGTACTCGGCGGTGCCCATGACGGTGTGCGTGGCGGTGAGCGCCTGCGAGTCGGTCGGCTCGGTGAGCTGGGTGATGCCGAAGTCGAGCACCCGCACGCGCCCGTCGGCGGCGTAGGCGATGTTGCCCGGCTTGATGTCGCGGTGCACCAGCCCGCGCGCGTGGGCGGCGTCGAGCGCGGAGGCCACCTGGCGCCCGACCTCGACCACCTCGTCGACCGGGAGCGGCCCGTCGGCGAGCTCGTCGGCCAGGCTGGGACCGGGCAGCAGCTCCATCACGATGTAGGCGGTGTCGCCCTCGACGCCGCTGTCGTGCACGGTGACGACGTTCGGGTGGCTCAGGCCGGCGGTCGCCCGCGCCTCGCGCTCGAACCGCGCCGCACCGGACTCGTCGCGCAGGGAGCGCAGGTCGATGGTCTTGACCGCCACCTGGCGGCCGAGCACCGTGTCGGTGCCGCGCCAGACCTCGCCCATGCCGCCGCGCCCGATGGGGGCCTCCAGGACATAGCGACCGCCCAGTCGTCGCTGCTCGCTGCTCATCCCCGAAACCCTACTGGCACCCGCGTAGCCTGTCGGACGTGCTCGAGACCGTGACCGCGACGCGCTTCGTCCTGCCCCTGCGCGAGGGTGGCTCACTGCCCGGGCTGGTCGAGGCCGACGACCTCGGCACCTACGTCGTGAAGTTCACCGGGGCCGGGCAGGGCCGCAAGGTGCTGGTGGCCGAGGTGCTCGTCGGTGAGCTGGCCCGGCGGCTCGAGATCCCCACCCCCCGGCTCGCGGTCGTGGACATGCCCTCGGCGATCGCGCGCTACGAGGCCGACGAGGAGGTGCAGGACCTGCTCAACGCCAGCCCGGGGCGCAACCTCGGAGTCGACTTCCTGCCCGGCTCGTTCGGCTACGACGGCTCGCGCGCTCCCTCGGCGGACGAGGCCGGCGCCATCCTGTGGCTCGACGCCTACACCGCCAACGTCGACCGCACCTGGGCCAACCCCAACCTGCTGGTCTGGCACGGCCGCACCTGGGCCATCGACCACGGGGCCGCCCTGTGGTTCCACCACTCGTGGCCCAGCCGCCCACCCGACGTCCGCCGCTTCGTCGACCAGCCGTTCGACCCCAGCGGGCACGTGCTCGCAGCGGTCGCCGTGCCGGTGGCGCAGGTCCACGAGCGGCTCGCCCCCCTGGTCACCGACGCCGTCGTCGAGGAGGTCGTGGCGCTGGTCCCCGACGAGTGGCTCGAGCCCACCGCCAGCCTGCCCACCCCGGATGCCGCCCGCGCCGCCTACGTCGAGCACCTCACCCTCCGCCTCGCCCACCCGAGCGCGTGGACGGGAGGCGCGTCGTGAGCCACCCCTACCAGTACGTCGTGCTGCGCTACGTGCCGCGCGTCGACCGCGGTGAGTGCCTGAACGTCGGTGTCGTCGTGCACTCGCAGTCGGCCGGGGTGCTCCGCTGCGGCTACCACCTCGACGACGAGCGGATCCTGGCGGTGGCGCCGGATGCCGATCTCGACGGCCTGCGGGCCGCGCTCGAGGCGATCTGCACGATGTGCGAGCGACCCCCGAGCGAGGTCGACGCGACCCTGTCGACGCAGGGCAAGCGGTTCGGCTGGATCAGCGCCCCGCGCTCGACCGTGCTGCAACCGGGTCCGGTGCACGGCGGCTCGGTCGCCGACCCGGGCGCCGAGGTCGAGCGGCTCCTCGACCACCTCGTCCGCTAGGACTCGCAAAGGCGTGGACAGCGGCTATTCACATGGTGAATAGTAAGCAAGGTGACGACCGGACACGTGGTGCTGGGGCTGCTGGCGAGGGGGCAGCAGCACGGCTACGACCTCAAGCGGGAGCACGACGCCCTCTTCCCTGCGGCCAAGGAGCTGGCCTTCGGGCAGGTCTACGCCGCCCTGGGCCGCCTGCAGGACAAGGGGTTCGTGGAGGAGGCGGCCCGTGAGCGGGTCGACGGCCCGGACCGCACGGCGTACCGCATCACCGCGGCGGGGCGCGAGGAGCTCGCCACCTGGCTCGCCGCCGTCGAACCGCTTCCGGAGCGCACCGCAAACCCCGTGGCGACCAAGGTGACCCTGCTGCTGCTGACCGAAGGGTCCCACCGGGCGGTCGAGCACCTGGTGCGTGAGCGGGCCGCCCGGGTCGAGCGGATGCGTGTGCTCACCGCCGCGAAGCACCGACAGGACACGACCCTCCAGGAGGTCCTCGCGACCGACCTCACCCTGGCGCACCTGGACGCAGACCTGCACTGGATCGACTCGGCCCGCCGCCGGATCCACGACCTCGAGGGGGAGATCGCATGACCACACCGGTGCTCAGCTGCCGGGGCGTCGTCCACGACTACGAGGGGACGCCGGCACTGCTCGGTGTCGACCTCGACGTGGTCGAGGGCGAGGTGCTCGCCATCACCGGCCCCTCGGGCTCGGGCAAGTCGACCCTCCTGCTGTGCCTGGCCGGCATCCTCGTCCCCCGGGAGGGATCGGTGCACCTCGGCGGTGTCGACCTGCGCGCGGTCGGTGAGCAGCACCGTGCGGTCCTGCGCCGCCAGTCGGTCGGCATCGTCTTCCAGTACGGCACCTTGGTGCCGGAGCTCACCGGCGAGGAGAACGTCGCCCTGCCGCTGCTGCTCTCGGGCAAGCGCCGGGCCGAGGCGCTCGGACCGGCTCGCGAGTGGCTCGAGCGGCTGGGTGTCGCGGAGGTGGCCCAGACCACGGCCGCGCGGATGAGCGGGGGGCAGCGCCAGCGGGTGGCCCTCGCGCGGGCACTGGTCGGGTCGCCGCAGGTGGTGCTCGCCGACGAGCCGACCGGGTCGCTCGACTCGGTGGCCTCGGACCTCGTCGCGGGCGAGCTGGTGTCCGCAGCCCGGGATGCCGGGGCCGCCGTCGTGATGGTCACGCACGACGCCCGGGTGGCCGCGTACGCCGACCGCGAGCTGCACCTCTGGGACGGTCGGGTCGACGAGCCGGCGGCCCTGGTCGGGGACACCCCGGACGAGGTGCTGCGATGAGTGCCTCGCTCGGCTGGGCGGATGCCGGGTGGATCGCCCGCCGGCGCACCCCCAACGACAGGCTGCGGTTCTGGGGGAGCATGCTCTCCTCGGCCATCGCGGCCGCCCTGCTGTGCACCGCGTTCGGTTTGCTGGCCCAGCTGGGCACCGAGCTCGACGCGTCCATCGGGGTCGTGGCGGAGTCGGGCACGCGCGGGGGCGCCGCCTTCGCCGTCCTCCTCGTCGCCCTTCCTGCCCTGCACCTCACCGGTCAGACCTGGAAGCTGGGCTCGATCGAGCGGCGCGACCGGATGCGCCAGCTGCGCGACGCCGGCGCCGGGCCGACCGACCTGCGCCGGGTCGCCATGGCCGACACCGGAGTTCCGGTGCTGGTGGGGGCGGTGGTGGGCATCGTGCTGTTGGGGGTGGGCCTCGGCCTGCTCAACGCACGGGGCTCGTACATGCAGGGTTCGATCGACACCCCCGACGGCGGGGCGGTGCCGTCGGGCACCTATGTCCTCAACCACGATCTGCCCGTCGTGCCGAACGTCGTCACGGCCGCCTGGTGGCCCGCGCTGCTGGCCATCGTGGTCGTTGCCCTGGCCGCGGCCGTCGCCGCCGCTCGCGCGGTGAGTCGCGTCGACGGGCCGGCGACTCGCGCACACACTCCAGGGGGGCTGAGCGCGCTCCTCGCGCGTCGCACCGGCCGACCCGACCTGCTGCTCGCGCTGCGCCGACTCGCCGACGAGCCGGGCCCCACGACCCGCCCCGCCCTGCTGCTCGGTCTGGCGGCGCTCGTCGCCGGTGCCTCGACGTGGCTGGGCCGGCAGTACCGGCTCAGCATGGGGCAGCAGTGGCTCGAGGACGACTTCTTCGCGCAGTCGTTCGACCTCATCCGGCTGGCCACGTGGGTCGGCATCGGGCTGTGCGCCCTCGGCCTGGTCGTGGCGCTCGCGGATGCCGTGGTCCGCCGGCGTCGCGCCGACGCCGCGGCCGTGGCGAGCGGGGTGCCTCGAGCAGTGCTCCGCCGGGCCCTGGTGGTGCAGACCATGGTTCCCGCGGTGCCGGCCGTGCTGGTCGGGCTCGTGCTGGGTGCCGGGCTGGCCGTCGCCTTCACCGGGCCACGCATCGGCAACCGGTTCGCCGAGCTCGGCCCCCTGGGACCGCTGGTCCCGTTCCCGTGGGTGCAGTGGCTCGCCTGGGCGCTCGGCATCCTCGTGGTGGCGCTGGGCGCGGCACTGCTCGCTTCGACCGCGCTGAACCGCACGACCCGCACCGACCAGCTACGCGTCCCGGCCTGACGACCCCGCGACAGCGGCGAGCACCTGGTCGAGTCGCTGCTCGGACCGGCCGGACACCTCGACGACCGTGGTCGCCACCGGCACCAGGTCCGGGTCGTCAACCAGCTCGAGCAGGTGCTCGTCCATCGCGTCCCGCAGGTCGGGGTCCTCGTCGTCGGGCACGTGGATGAGGTCGGGCACCTCGAGCGGCAGCACGACGAGCAGGTCGACGTGGGCCATCGCCTCGGCGGTGACGGCACGCAGCCCGGCGATAGCGTCCGCGCCCATGGTGGGTCGACCGAGGTCGGCCAGGGCCGCCAGGTAGGCGAGGAAGTCGAGCGGGCCGCGCTCGGCCACGACGTCAGCACCGGCAGGCAGCTCGACGAGGCGTTCGGCCGCCACCACCAGCTGCTGCACGAAGGACTCCGTCCCGGCCGGCTCGAGGTCGTCGTCGACCAGCTCGTACGGGTCCGGCAGCTGGGCGTACCCGAGGGCCGTGGCAAGGTCGGACACCAGCGTGCTCTTGCCGCTGGCGTGCGTGCCCGACACCACGATCCGCAACGTCGACCTCAGTCCCGCACCCGCAGCGCCCAGGCCGCCACGGCGCCGGCCGCCGCCACGTTGAGCGAGTCCACTCCCCCGGCCATCGGGATCCGCACCTGAGGTCGACCGCCGCCATCGTGCGCCGACGACAGCCCGTCCCCCTCGGTGCCGAGCACGAGCGCCAGCCGCTCCGGTGGGTCGGCGGCCAGCTCGTCGAGGCGCCACCGAGTCGTCGGCCAGGGCCAGCGCCGCCACCGACGAAGCCGAGCTCGTGCAGCTGCCGCACTCCCCCGGGCCACGGGTCGATGCGCGTCCACGGCACCTGGAACACCGTGCCCATCGACACCCGGATCGAGCGCCGGTACAGCGGGTCGGCGCAGCGGGGGGTGACCAGCACGGCATCCACGCCGAGGGCCGCGGCGCTGCGGAAGACCGCGCCGACGTTGGTGTGGTCGACGATGTCCTCGAGCACGAGCACCCGCCGGGCGCCGGCCAGCACCGCCTCCAGGGCAGGCAGCGCCGGCCGCTGCATCGCGGCCAGCGCGCCCCGGTGCAGGTGGAAGCCGGTGATCGACTCGATGCACGTCGTGCTCACCGACGTAGACCGGGATGCCGTCCGCCTCCGCCCGCTCGACCAGGTCGGCCAGGTCGGTCGAGCCAGCGCGCCGCCATCAGGTAGGACCGCGGTCGGTGACCGGCCGCCAGCGCCCGGCGGATCACCTTCTCCGACTCGGCGATGTACAGGCCGCGCTCCGGCTCGGTGCGCCGGCGCAGGGCCACGTCGGTGAGCCCGACGTAGTCGGTCAGCCGCGGGTCGGCGGGGTCCGTGATCGGCGTCGGCACGCCCGCAAGGCTAGGCCAGCGCGGCGCGGAGGATCACCGTGAGGCTGGCCAGCACGCAGAAGCCGAGCACGTAGCGCCGGAACACCTCGGCGTCGACCCGGGCGCGGATCGGCCCGGACACGGCGTAGCCGAGCAGCGCGAACGGCATCCACACCAGACCCGCAACGACCTGCTGCCGTGGCAGCTCACCCCCGAGGAAGAGGCCGGTGAGGCCGAGCAGCGACCCCGCGATGAAGAAGACTGCCAGCGTCGAGCGCACCCGCTGCGGCCGTTCGTGCTGCAGCACCAGGGCGAGGAACGGCCCCCCGATCGCCGCGGCCGTTCCCGAGATGCCGGAGACCGCCCCCGCGACGGCCGCGTTGCGCGGGGTGGCCCGCAGGTCGATCACCCAGACCGACAGCGCCACGGTGACCAGGATCAGCACCCCGACGAGCGCGGCGATGGCCCGCGGTGGGAAGGCGGCGACGACGGCGACGCCCACCGGGGTCATCAGGGTGCGAGCCGCCACCGCCCAGCCCAGCGGCCGCCAGGCGATGTCGCGGTCCCCGTGCGAGAGCTGGAGCACCGGCAGCGCGAAGCTCGGCACGATGAGGGCGGCCGGCATCAGCTCGGGGGCCAGCAGGACGACGAACGGGGCGGCGACGACGGCCAGCCCGAAGCCGATCGTCGACTGCACCACGCCACCCGCGAGCACGACCAGCCCCAGCCCGACGACGAGCGGCCAGTCCATCAGGGGAACGCGAGGAGCTTGACGATCGCCACCAGGCCGATCACGACGATGACCCCACGCAGCACCGGCGGCGGCAGCCGGCGCCCGACCGTGGACCCGAGCACCCCGCCGATGGTCGAGCCGATGGCGATGAGCAGCACGACCAGCCAGTCGATCTGGTCGCGCGCCACGAGGATGAAGACCACTGCGGCGACGCCGTTGACGATGGTCGCGAGCACGTTCTTGTAGCCGTTGAGCCGTTGGATCGGCTCGCTCGACAGGGCGCCCAGGACGCCCATCAGGATGATGCCCTGTGCCGCACCGAAGTAGCCGCCGTAGACCCCGGCCCCGAAGACCCCGCCCTGCATCGCGCGCTCGTGGTTGGCCTCGTTGGCCGTGCCCGAGGCCCGTCGTCGCTCGGCCCAGGCGTTGATCCGGGGGCCGGTCACCACGAGCACCAGCCCGAGCGCGATGAGCACGGGCACGATGGCGCGGAACAGCTTCGGGTCGAGCACGAGCAGCAGCACCGCGCCGACGACCGCCCCCAGCAACGACATCGGGGCGAGCCGCCGGAGCGTGGGCGCCGCGCCCACGAGCTCCTTGCGGTAGCCGATGCTGCCGGTGAGGCTGCCCGGCACCAGGCCGATGTTGTTGGAGATGTTCGCCGTGATCGGCGGGATGCCGAGCAGCAGCAGCGTCGGGAAGGTGATCAGCGTGCCCGAGCCGACGATGGTGTTGATCGTGCCGGCCCCGATGCCCGCCAGGACGACGAGGAAGGCATCGAGCGCGGACACGCGGACACCCTATGCGGGTGTCCGCGTGTCGTGGCGGGGCGTTCCGCCCCACGTGGTGCGGTGTGGGTCAGCGCGGCGCCGGGGGCTCGTCGCCGGTCGGCGGCGCGGGCGGAGCCGCGGGGGCCGGCGGTGGGGGCGGCGGGGGCTGCTCGTCGGAGAACGGCACCGGCGCGGCCGGCGGCACGGGCGGCGCGCTCACCGGTCGCGGCGGCACGGCATCCGCACCGCGCTCGATCGGCGGCTGCACCCGCGAGGTCGGTGCCCCGTGCTCGCTCGGCCTCGAGTGCGGCCAGGCCGGCCTGGCCACGGGCCCGGGCCAGCGCCTCGGCGGGGTCCTCGAGCGTGGCGTCCTCGAAGGCGTCGGCGAACTCCTTACCCGGGTCGACCCAGTCGTCCTCGTCACCGCCGTCGAAGCCGCCCTGCCCGCGGCCGAGCATGCCGCCGATGCCCTTGAGCGCCTCGGTGAGCTCGCTCGGGACGATCCACATCTTGTTGGAGTCGCCGCGGGCGATCTGCGGCAGCACCTGGAGGTACTGGTAGGCCAGCAGCTTCTGGTCGGCGTTGCCGCGGTGGATGGCGTCGAAGACCTGCAGGATCGCGCGGGCCTGGCCCTGCGCCTCGAGGATCGCGGCCTGGGCGGAACCCTCGGCCCGCAGGATCTGGCTCTGCTTCTCGCCCTCGGCGGTGAGGATCTGGACTGCTTGATGCCCTCGGCGGTGAGGACGATGGCGCGGCGGTCACGCTCGGCGCGCATCTGCTTCTCCATCGAGTCCTGGATCGAGTGCGGCGGGTCGATCGCCTTGAGCTCGACCCGGTTGACCCGGATGCCCCAGCTGCCGGTCGCCTCGTCGAGCACGCCGCGCAGCTGGCCGTTGATCTGGTCGCGGCTGGTCAGCGTCTGCTCGAGGTCGAGCGAGCCGATGACGTTACGCAGCGTGGTGACGGTCAGCTGCTCGATGCCCTGGATGTAGTTGGCGATCTCGTAGACCGCGGACTTCGGGCTCGGTCACCTGGAAGTAGATGACGGTGTCGATGCTGACGACCAGGTTGTCGCGAGGTGATCACCGGCTGCGGCGGGAACGTACACGACCTGCTCGCGCAGGTCGACGTTGGCGCGCACCCGGTCGACGAACGGCATCAGCAGGTGCAGGCCGGCCTCGAGGGTGCGCGAGTAGCGGCCGAGGCGCTCGACGATGATCGCCGTCTGCTGCGGCACGATCCTCACCGTGCGGACGAGCACGATGATGACGAACAGCGCGAGCAGCAGCAGGACGATGAGCGACAGGAGGCCGCTTGTCATGGGTCAGCCTTTCTCAGGGCGCGTAGCGCGGGTCAGGCGCGGGCGTCAGGTGTAGGGGTCGGTGGTCGTGAAGCCGCCGGCGGCGGGGTGGTCGGTGGGCGGGACCGGCGAGACGATGGCGGTCGCGCCCTCGATGGCGATGACCCGCACCTCCTCGCCCGGGCCCACCGTCGTGGTGGTGCCCGCGGCCAGCCGGGCCGACCAGGTCTCGCCGCCGAGCTTGATCCGGCCGTCGCTGTCGGTGACCGACTGCAGCACGCGCGCCTGGCGGCCGACGAGGCCGGAGGCGCCGATCTGGTGGTCGACCTCGCCATCGAGGAACTGGCGCTTGATCAGCGGCCGCACCGAGAAGAGCAGCAGGATCGCGACGCGCCACGGCGACGACGACCTGCACGGGGAACGAGGCGCCGAGCCCGGCGGCCACTGCAGCGACCAGCGCGCCGCCGGCGAGCATGATGAAGACGAAGTCGACGGTCGCCGCCTCGATGGCGGCCAGCACCAGCGCCGACCCCGATCCAGAACAGCCAGACGTTGTCGGTCAGCCATTCCATCGCCAGACCCCCTTTCCGTGGTGAGTCACCACATCGACGTACGCCCGGTGTGGGCGGTTCCCACTGCGCCTAACGAGCGCGAGCGGCATATCGGTCCCCCCGGACCTCGAGCACGAGCGGCAGGCCGAACGTGTCCTCGAAGGTTCTCGGCGGTCAGCGTGTCTCGATCGGGCCCTGCGGCGACGACCCGGCCCGCGCGCAGCAGCAGCACGTGGGTGAAGTCGCGGCGGGATCTCCTCGACGTGGTGGGTCACCAGCACCAGCGCCGGCGCCGCGAGGTCGGCGGCGAGCTCGCCGAGGCGGCGCACCAGGTCCTCGCGCCCGCCGAGGTCGAGGCCGGCGGCCGGCTCGTCGAGCAGCAGCAGCTCGGGGTCGGTCATCAGGGCGCGGGCGATCTGCACCCGCTTGCGCTCGCCCTCGGACGAGCGTGCCGAAGCGTGCGGTCGGCGAGGTGGTCGGCGCCCAGGGCCTCGAGCAGCTCGTCGGCGCGCCCTCGTCGAGCCGGTCGTAGGCCTCGCGCCAGCGCCCGACCACGCCGTAGGAGGCGGTGACGACGACGTCGCGGACCCGCTCGCGGGCCGGGATCCGCTCGGCCAGCGCGGCCGAGGCCAGGCCGATGCGCGGGCGCAGCTCGAAGACGTCGACGGTGCCGAGCACCTCGCCGAGGATGCCGACCACACCGGTGGTCGGGTGGATGCGCGCCGACGCGAGCTGCAGCAGCGTGGTCTTGCCGGCGCCGTTGGGCCCGAGGATCACCCAGCGCTGCCCCTCGTCGACCTCCCAGGTGACGTCGTCGAGGATGCGTGGTGTCCCCGCGGACGACCCCACGCCGGCCAACTCCAGGACATCGCTCATGCCCAGAACCCTAACCGAGTCAGGGCGTCGCCCCCGGCGCCTCAGGACGTCGCGGTAGACCTCGATGGTCTGGTCGCCGATCGACGCCCAGGAGAACGACTCCACGGCCCGGCGACGCCCGGCCAGGCCCATCCGCTCGGCGCGCGCGGGTCGCTCACGGCATCGGTGAGGGCGGCCGCGAGGTCGGCGACGAAGCGGTCGGGGTCGACCGGCGTGCCGGTGCCGTCCTGCACCTGCTCGATCGGCACCAGCCAGCCGGTCTCGCCGTCCACGACGACCTCGGGGATGCCGCCGGTCGCCGTGGCGACGACCGGCAGCTCGCACGCCATCGCCTCGAGGTTGACGATGCCGAGCGGCTCGTAGACCGACGGGCAGACGAAGACGGTGGCGCTGCTCAGCATCGCGCACGATCTCGTCGCGCGGCAGCATCTCGTCGATCCACACGACGCCGTCGCGGGTCTCGCGCAGGGTCTCGACGAGGCCCTCGACCTCGGCCATGATCTCCGGGGTGTCGGGCGCGCCGGCGCAGCAGCACGAGCTGCACGTCGGGCGGCAGCTCGGCCGCCGCGCGCAGCAGGTAGGGCAGGCCCTTCTGCCGGGTGATCCGGCCGACGAAGACGACGCTCGGCCGGTCGGGGTCGACGCCGTGCCGGCCGCACGACGTCCTCGTCGACGCTCGGCCCGCCACAGCTGCGAGTCGATCCCGTTGTGCACCACCTGACCCGCGCGGGGTCGATGGACGGGTAGCGACCGCAGGATGTCCTCGCGCATGCCGGCGCTGACGGCGATCACGGCATCCGCGGCCTCGTAGGCGGTCTTCTCGATCCACGACGAGACGCCGGTAGCCGCCGCCGAGCTGCTCGGCCTTCCACGGCCGCAGCGGCTCCAGGCTGTGCGCGGTGACCACGTGCGGGATGCCGTGCAGCAGGCGACGCCAGGTGGCCGGCCATGTTGGCGTACCAGGTGTGCGAGTGCACGAGGTCGGCCCCCTCGCAGGCCGCCGCCATCGGCAGGTCGACGCCGAGGGTGCGTGAGGGCGGCGTTCGCGCCGGCGAGCTCGGCGAGGTCGGCGTAGCCGGTGGTGCCGTCCTCGTCGCGGGGCTCGCCGAACGCGTGCACCCGCACGTCGAGGTCACCGCGCTCGCGCAGCGCCCTGACCAGCTCGGCGACGTGGACCCCCGCGCCGCCGTAGATCTCCGGCGGGTACTCCTTGGTGAGGATGTCGACTCGCACGAAAACTCACCCTAGTGACGTTCCCACCTCCCGGCGAGGCGAAGGAACCCCACTAGCGTGGGGGCATGGCGTACCGCAGCGGAGGTCCGAAGGTCCTCGCCATCGTTCTCGCCGGTGGCGAGGGCAAGCGGCTGATGCCCCTCACGGCCGACCGGGCCAAGCCGGCGGTGCCGTTCGGCGGCATCTACCGGCTGATCGACTTCGCGCTGTCGAACGTCGTCAACTCCGGCTACCTCAAGGTCGTCGTGCTCACGCAGTACAAGTCGCACAGCCTCGACCGGCACGTGACGCGCAGACCTGGCGGATGTCGACGATGCTCGGCAACTACGTCGCGCCCGATGCCGGCCCAGCAGCGCGTCGGCAAGCACTGGTACCTCGGCAGCGCCGACGCGATCTTCCAGAGCCTCAACCTGATCAACGACGAGAAGCCCGACATCGTCGTGGTGGTCGGCGCCGACCACGTCTACCGGATGGACTTCTCGCAGATGGTCGACGCGCACATCGAGTCCGGCGCCGGGGTGACGGTGGCCGCCATCCGGCAGCCGATCGCCGATGTCGACCAGTTCGGCGTCATCGACGTCGAGCCCGACGACCCCACCAAGATCCGGGCGTTCCTCGAGAAGCCGCCGACCCCGACGGGCTGGCCGACTCCCCCGACGAGATCCTCGCCTCGATGGGCAACTACGTCTTCGACGCCGACGCGCTCATCGAGGCCGTGCACGCCGACGCGACGCCTCGACGGCTCGAAGCACGACATGGGCGGCGACATCGTGCCGGCCTTCGTCGGGCAGCGGCGACGCCGACGTCTACGACTTCAAGAACAACGTGATCCCCGGCGGCACCGAGCGCGACTGCGGCTACTGGCGCGACGTCGGGACGATGGACTCCTACTTCGACGCGCACATGGACCTCGTGTCGATCCACCCGGTCTTCAACCTCTACAACTACGACTGGCCGATCTACACCAGCTACGGGCCCTACCCGCCGGCCAAGTTCGTGCACGGCCACCACGGCCGGTTCGGCGAGGCGCTCAACTCGGTGGTGTCCCCCGGGGTCGTCATCTCCGGGGCGCGGGTCAACGGCTCGGTCGTGTCCCCCGACGTGCACGTGCACAGCTACACCGAGATCGACAGCAGCGTCATCCTCGACGGCGTCCAGATCGGGCGCAACTGCCGCATCCAGCGGGCGATCATCGACAAGAACGTGGTCATCCCCGACGGCACCTCGATCGGGTACGAGAAGGAGCGTGACGTCGAGCGCGGGTTCTCGGTCACCGACTCGGGCATCACCGTGGTCGGCAAGGGTCAGGTGGTGACCCCGTGACCGGGGCCGACCGACCGATCCGCATCGGGGTGCAGCTCCAGCCCCAGCACGCCACCTACGCCTCCATCCGGCAGGCCTGCGCCGACGCCGAGGAGATCGGCGTCGACGTCGTCTTCACCTGGGACCACTTCTACCCCCTCTACGGCCCCGCCGACGGCGCCCACTTCGAGTGCTGGACGGTGCTCGGCGCGTGGGCCGAGGCGACCTCGCGGGTCGAGATCGGCGCGCTGGTGACGTGCAACAGCTACCGCAACCCGCAGCTGCTCGCCGACATGGCCCGCACCGTCGACCACATCAGCGCCCGCGACGGCGGTGAGGGCCGGCTGATCCTCGGCATCGGGTCGGGCTGGTTCGAGCGCGACTACGACGAGTACGGCTACGAGTTCGGCACGGCCGGAGGGCGGCTCGACGCGCTCGACCGCGACCTGCCGCTGCATCAAGTCGCGCTGGGCGAAGCTCAACCCGGCGCCGACGCGTGACATCCCGGTGCTCATCGGGGGTGGTGGCGAGAAGAAGACGCTGCGAATCGTCGCCGAGCAGGCCGACATCTGGCACGGGTTCGGCGAGCCCGACGCGATCGCCCACAAGCACGCGGTGCTCGACGAGTGGTGCGCCAAGGTCGGGCGCGACCCCGCGGAGATCGAGCGGTCGTCGGGGGTGTCCCCCAAACCCGGGCGGCTCCCCGAGGACGTCGGCGACTACGCCGCGGGCGCCGAGGCGCTCTACGACGTGGGCACCCGGCTCTTCACGGTCGGGCTCAGCGGGCCTGACTACGACCTCGGTCCGGTGCGTGACCTCGTGGCCTGGCGGGACGCCCGCGCTCGGTAGCCTGCACGGGTGCCCTCCGCCCCCGTCGACCCGCCCTCGGCGCCCCTGCCCGACCCCAACGCCAGAACGCTCCTGCTCACCCTCAACGGCCCCGACCGGCCCGGCGTGACCAAGGCCCTGTTCGACGCGGCCTCGACCGTCGGCGCCGACGTGCTCGACCTCGAGCAGGTCGTCGTGCGTGGCCACCTCACCCTGTCGGTGCTGCTCTCCCCCGGACGCGACGAGAACGTGCTCGTCGACCGGCTGACCCGCGCCGGTTCGCGGCTGGGGATGCGGGTCGACCTCGTCTCCGGGCGCGGCGACAACGCCCCGCGGCGCACCGGCCGGGCCGCCGTCGTGGTGATGGGCGCGCCCCTCGAGACGCACCACATGGCGGCCGTGGCGGCCGCCATCGCCGAGCACGGCGCCAACATCGACCGCATCCGGCGGCTGTCGCGCTACCCCGTCACGACCGTGGAGCTCGACGTCTCGGGCGCCGACGTCAGCGACCTGCGCCAGGACCTGGCGATGGTGTCGCACGAGGTCGGGGCGGACATCGCCGTCGCCCCCGCCGGGCTCGCCCGCCGCGGTGGGAGGCTCGTCGTGATGGACGTCGACTCCACGCTCATCCAGGACGAGGTCATCGAGCTGCTGGCCGAGCACGCGGGCCGCGCCGCCGAGGTGGCCGCGGTCACCGAGGCGGCGATGCGCGGCGAGCTCGACTTCGCGCAGAGCCTGCACGCCCGGGTGGCGACGCTGGAGGGCCTGCCGGTGTCGGTGCTCGACGAGGTGAGGGATGCCGTGCGCCTCACCCCCGGCGCCCGCACCCTCGTGCGCACCCTCAAGCGCCTCGGTTTCACCGTGGGTGTCGTCTCGGGCGGCTTCGTCGAGGTCGTCGAGCCGATCGCCGAGGAGCTCGGCGTCGACCACGTGCGCGCCAACCGCCTGGAGGTGGTCGACGGCAGGCTCACCGGCCGGGTCGTCGGCGAGGTGGTCGACCGGGCCGGCAAGGCGGCCGCGCTGCGCGAGTTCGCCGCCCTCGAGGGGCTGCCACTCGCGCGGACGGTCGCCATCGGCGACGGTGCCAACGACCTCGACATGCTGGCGGTGGCCGGCCTGGGCGTCGCGTTCAACGCCAAGCCCATGGTGCGCCGCCAAGCCGACACCTCGCTGACCGTGCCGTACCTGGATGCCGTGCTGTTCCTGCTCGGCATCTCTCGCGAGGAGATCGAGGACGCCGACGCCCACGACGACGCCCTACTAGGCTGACCCGGTGCCGCGCTACCCCTCGACCACGCCCACGCTCTTCATCATCGGTGGGGCGGAGGACCGGGTCGGCCGGGCCTCCCTCCTGCGCCAGTTCGTCAAGCTGTCCGGCGGCCGCCGCGCCAGGCTGGTGCTGATCCCGACGGCCTCGTCCTTCCAGGACGAGGTCGTCCACTCCTACACCGAGGTCTTCACCCGGCTCGGCGCCCCGGGCCTGTCGGTGGTCAACCCCGCCACTCGGCTGGACTCGCACGACCCCGACCTGGTGGCGCTGCTCGACGACGCGACTGGCGTCTTCATGAGTGGCGGCAGCCAGCTGCGGCTCTCCCAGCTGCTCCCCGGCACCCCGATCGGCGAGGCGCTGCACCGCGCGCACGACCGCGGCGCCGTCATCGGGGGCACCTCGGCCGGCGCGTCGATCATGAGCGACTTCATGATCTCGATGGGTGACGAGGGCATCACCCCACGCCAGCGGGCCAGCCAGATCTCGGCCGGGCTGGGCCTCGTCCGGGGAGTGGTCGTCGACCAGCACTTCGACCAGCGGTCGCGCTACGGTCGCCTGATGTCCGTGATCGCCCCGTCGCCGCACCTGCTCGGCATCGGGATCGACGAGGACACTGCGATGGTCGTGACGGACGCGCGCGAGTTCACGGTGCGAGGGTCCGGCGCCGTCTTCGTCGTCGACTGCACCACCGCCGTCACCGACGCCCCGGACGCCCGCGCCGGCGCCCCCGTGCTGGTGTCGGGGGCGACCGTGCACACCCTCCCCGCCGGGGCCACCTTCGACCTCGCCGAGCGGCGGCTCACCGCGTTCGTCGAGCAGCACCCCGACCTGCTGGCCACCGTCGCCGCCGCGAAGGCCTGACCGCTCCCACGCTCCACACCGCCCGCCACGCACCGCCACCCGAGGAGAAGCGCTGATGGACCGTCCCAGCCCGACCGGCCCTGCCGCCCCCGACCTGCGCATCGTCGAGTCGCGCGTCTACCGCGGTGGAAACATCTGGTCCTACGACCCGTCGATCCACCTCGTGGTCGACCTCGGTGTGCTCGAGGGGTATCCGACCGACACCCTCCCCGGCTTCACCGACCGGCTCGTGGAGCTGCTGCCCGGGCTGGTGAACCACACCTGCTCCAAGGGGGTCAAGGGCGGCTTCATCGAGCGCCTGAAGGAGGGCACCTGGGTCGGGCACGTGGCCGAGCACGTCGCACTGCAGCTGCAGCAGGAGGCGGGCCACGACCAGCGGCGCGGGAAGACCCGCATGGTCAAGGGCAGCCCCGGCGTCTACAACGTCATCTACAGCTACACCAACGAGGAGGTAGCGCTGGCGGCCGGGCGCCTCGCCGTGCGCCTGGTCAACCACCTGGTCCAGGAGGACCCGGAGTTCGACTTCGCGGCCGAGCTCGAGACCTTCCTGACCCGCGCCGAGCGCACGGCATTCGGCCCCTCGACCGGGGCCATCCTGGAGGAGGCGGTCAGCCGCGACATCCCGTTCATCCGGCTCAACAGCGGCAGCCTCGTGCAGCTCGGGCAGGGCGTGCACCAGCAACGGATCCGCGCCACGATGACCTCGAAGACCGGTGCTCTCGCCGTCGACATCGCCGGCGACAAGGACATGACCACCAAGCTGCTCGGCTCGGCCGGGCTGCCGGTGCCGAAGCAGGAGACGGTGCGCTCCGCCGAGGGTGCGGTCGCCGCGGCCCGGCGGATCGGCTTCCCGGTGGTCGTCAAGCCGCTCGACGGCAACCACGGGCGTGGCGTGTGCCTCAACCTGCAGACCGACGACGAGGTGGCCGAGGCGTTCGTCGTGGCCGAGGACCAGTCCCGGCGCGGCTACGTGATCGTCGAGTCGTTCGTCACCGGCCGCGACTACCGCTGCCTCATCGTGGGCGGCCGGATGCAGGCCATCGCCGAGCGGGTGCCCGCGCACGTGACCGGCGACGGCGTGCACACCGTCGGGGAGCTCGTCGAGATCACCAACTCCGACCCCCGGCGCGGGGTGGGGCACGAGAAGGTGCTCACCAAGATCAAGGTCGACGCCGCGGCGCTGGAGCTGCTCCGTGAGCAGGGCTTCACCCTCGACGACGTGCCGCCCGTCGACACCATGGTCAAGCTCGCCCTCACCGGCAACATGTCGACCGGTGGAATCTCCATCGACCGCACCTTCGACGCCCACCCCGACAACGTCGAGATCGCCGAGGAGGCCGCCCGGCTGATCGGCCTCGACGTCGCCGGCATCGACTTCATCTGCCCCGACATCGCCTCGCCGGTGCGCGAGGCCGGTGGCGCGATCTGCGAGGTCAACGCCGCCCCCGGCTTCCGGATGCACACCCACCCCACCGTCGGCGAGCCGCAGTACATCGCGAAGCCGGTGGTCGACCTGCTCTTCCCGCCGGGGGCGCCCTCGCGGGTGCCGATCGTCGCCGTGACCGGCACCAACGGCAAGACGACCACCTCGCGGATGATCGCGCACATCATGAAGGGCGTCGGGCGCCAGGTCGGCATGACCTCGACCGACGGCATCGTCATCGACGAGCGGCTGGTCGTGAAGTCCGACGCGTCCGGGCCGCGCTCGGCGCGGATGGTGCTGCAGAACCCGCGCGTCGACTTCGCGGTGATGGAGGTGGCCCGCGGCGGCATCCTGCGCGAGGGCCTGGGCTACGACCGCAACGACGTCGCGGTGGTGACCAACGTGGCGCCCGACCACCTGGGCATGCGCGGCATCGACACGCTCGAGCAGCTCGCCGACGTCAAGGCGGTCGTGGTCGAGGCGGTACCGCGCGACGGCTTCGCGGTGCTCAACGCCGACGACGCCCTCGTGCGCCGGATGCGGCGCCGCTGCTCCGGCTCGGTGATCTGGTTCAGCCTCGAGGAGCCGGGCAGCAAGGTGCGCGACTTCATCGACAACCACTGCCGCAACGGTGGCCGGGCGGTGGTGCTCGACCGCACCGAGCGCGGCGACATGATCGTCATCCGGCACGGGCGCCGATCGATGCAGCTGGCCTGGACCCACCTGCTGCCCTCGACCTTCGGCGGCACGGCCCTGTTCAACGTGGCCAACGCGATGGCGGCGGCGGGCGCGGCGTTCGCGAGCGGGGCGGGCCTGCACGAGATCCGGCAGGGGCTGCGCACCTTCACCACGTCGTACTACCTCTCCCCCGGCCGGATGAACCAGATCAACGTGCACAACGTCGACGTGATCGTCGACTACTGCCACAACGCCCCCGGCATGCGCGTCCTCGGCGAGTTCGTCGAGCGCTACGCCGCGATGAAGGCGGGCCAGACCGACCTGGGCAAGATCTCGCGGATCGGCATGATCGCCACCGCCGGCGACCGGCGCGAGGAGGACATGCGCGAGCTCGGCGCCGTCGCGGCGGAGCACTTCGACGTCGTGGTGGTGCGCGAGGACCAGCGGCTGCGCGGTCGCGAGCGCGGGTTCACGGCCGCTGCGGTCGCCGAGGGCGCCCGCAGCCGGGTCGGTGAGCCGGGGGTCCGCTGCCGGCAGGTCGAGATCGTGCTCGACGAGACCGAGGCCGTCCGGCACGTGATGGCCCGTGCCAACCCGGGTGACATCGTCGTGATGAGCGTCGACCAGCACGCCGCGGTGATGGCCGAGCTGGAGGGGATGACCCATCAGGCCCAGCCGGGCAGCCACACCCGCGACGGCGTCGGCGACCCCGACCTCGACTCCGAGACGATGGAGGAGGAGGCCCGCGAGGCCGGCGACAGCGCAGCCCGCGACCTGGAGCCCGCGCCGCCCACCGGCTGAACTCGGCACGACCGCCGGTCACCGGCACCGCTAGCCTTCGACGATGGCGTCAGCAGCCACTCGGGGGGGCCGGCCGTCGCGGCTGGGGGCCGCGGCGGCCGCCTTCGCGACGAACTGGCGCAACCCCGACCTGCGCCGGGGCCAGGCGGCGTTCTTCGGCGCGTGGACCGCCGAGTGGGCTGTCACGGTCGTGCTCGCGGTGTACGCCTACGGCCGGGGCGGCGCCACGGAGGTGGGCGTGGTGGCGCTCGTCCGGGTGCTGCCGGCGGCCGTCGTGGCTCCCCTGGCGACCCAGTACGCCGACCGGTGGCCGCGCGAGACGGTGCTCGTGGCCGTCTGCGGCGTGCGCGCCGTCACCATCGCGCTGGCGGGCTGGGCCGTCTACGCCGACGGTCCACCGGTGACGGTCTATGCGCTGGTGACCGTGTCGTCCGCCGCGGCGGTGCTCTTCCGCCCGGTGCACTCGGCGCTCCTGCCGTCGCTGTGCGACACCCCGCCCGAGCTCGCCGGGGCGAACGTCGTTCGCGGAGCACTGGACTCGGCGGCTACGTTGGCCGGGCCGCTCATCAGCGCAGTGCTGCTGGCGACTGGTGGGCCCGCGCAGGCGCTTGCGGTCGCGGCCGTCGCATCGGCCTGGGCCGGCTGGCTGATGGCCAGGGTCCACCCCGAGCCGACACCATTCGAAGACGGACCCCCCGACGACGACGGCCCGTTGGACCGGGCGCTCGGTGGGGTGCGCGCCGTGCACGCCAACCGGGACCTGCGCCTGCTCATCGCCGTGATCGGCGCCCAGACCTTCATGCGCGGAGCCATCACGGTCTTCACCGTGGTCGTGGCCGTAGAGCTCGTCGGCCTCGGCGACCCCGGCGTCGGCGTGCTCAACGCCGCGCTCGGGGCGGGGGCGGTGCTCGCCTCCGCCGCCGCGGCCCTCCTCGTGGGCACGAAGCGGCTGGCAGCGTGGTTCGGGCTCGGTGCGGCCCTGTGGGGAGCGCCGCTGGTCGTCATCGGCCTGTTGCCGTCGGCACCGATGGCCATGGCCATGCTGGCCGTCGTCGGCGCGGGTAACGCCCTCATCGACGTCGGCGGCTTCACGCTCATCGCCCGCATCTCCCCCGCCACCGTGCTCGCCCGGGTCTTCGGCGTGCTCGAGAGCGTCGTCGCCCTCTGCGTCGGAGTGGGGGCCCTGCTCACCCCCGTGGTGATGGACGCCCTCGACCTGCGCACCAGCCTGGTCGTGCTCGGCTCGCTCCTGCCCGTCGCCGTGGCGCTCTCCTGGCCCCGGCTGCGTGCCCTGGACGCCGTCATCGTGGGCCGCGACGACGAGCTGGCCCTGCTGCGCGGGGTTCCGCTGCTCGACGCCCTCCCGCTGCCGGCGCTCGAGTCGGTGGCACGGCAGCTCGACCACGTCGTGGTGCCGGCCGGCGAGACGGTGTTCCGGCAAGGTGATGCCGGCGACCGGTTCTACGTCGTCGTTGCCGGCAGGGCCGACGTGGTCGGTGACGGTCGCCTGATCACGAGCCTGGGCCCGGGTGACTCCTTCGGCGAGATCGCACTGCTGCGCAGGGTGCCACGCACGGCGACCGTGCAGGCCGTCGAGGAGCTCCGCCTGGAGTCGCTGCGCGCCGACCGCTTCCTGGCGCTGATGACCGGGTCACCTCGCGGCCGGGAGGCGACCTCGGCACACGTGGACGAGATGCTGCACCGGTTCGCCCCTCGACCGGAGCCGGAGCCGGAGCCGCCGGCCGCCGGCTGAGCGCCGGAGCGAGCCGGGCCGAGCGCTGTCCTCAGTCGGTCAGCTCCGCAGCGTAGGCGGTCAGGGCTCGGCGGTAGCGCACGACGTCGGGGTCGGTGCTCGTCGTCGCGATGGCAGCGAGCAGCTCGGCCAGGGCCCGGGTCGGCGCGCCCGCGTCGTGGTGCACCAGCGCACGGAACGCCGCCACACCGAGGCTCTCCGGATGCCGGGCCGCCACGTCGTCGACCAGTGCCACCGCCTCATCGGGCCGGTGGAGCGTTGCGCAGGCTCGAGGCCAGCTGCAGCTGGGCCCGGTGCCGGTGCGGCTCACGCAGGCCGGCGGCCAGGGCCTCCTCGTACAGCGGGACGGCCGCGGCCTCGTCGCCCGCGCTGTCGTGGGCCCCGGCGTACTCGTACGCGATCCGGGCGTCGCCCGGGTGCGCCGGCGTAGAGGGCGGCGGCCGCCTCGACGCGTGCCGCGGCATCCGGCAGCTCCCACAGCGCCGCGATCTCGTCCTCGCACTCGTGCTCGCCGCGGGCGCGCACCACCTTGCGGCGGATCGCGTCGGGGTCGTCGGACGTGGCATCGCGCGCGTGCAGCCAGTCGACGATCTCGACGCGCTCCGCGTGGCACATGACGGCCACCACGTCGCCGTCGTCGGCGGCATCCACGAGCGCCTGCAGGCCGGACAGCTCGGTGGGGTACGACGCGACGTCGCCCACGCCGGCGTGGGCCAGCCCGATGCGCAGCTGCGCCTCGAGCTCGTCGACGGTGCGCCCGCGCAGGTAGTGCGCCTTGTGCGCGGCGACGACGTGGTCGGCGCGCAGGCCGGCGATCTCGCCGAGCGCCTGCAGGATCTCGTCGGTGCGGTCGCCGGCCGTCCCCAGGGCCAGGTGCACCCGGCCACCTGGCGCCACCAGGCCGCGGGCCACATCGAGCAGCGCCTCGAGCCCCGCCTCGTTGTGGGCGAGGTCGACCACCACGGTGACGTCGCCACCCTCGATCGGCACCGTGTAGGTGTTCATCCGGCCCGGGTTGAGCACGTCGTCGGGGCGGAAGGTGCGCAGCCCCTCGACGACGGCCTCCCGGTCGATGCCGAGCCCGAGCGCCGCCGCCGCGCCCGCCAGGGCGTTGAGCACGTTGTGGTGCGACAGGCCCGACAGCGCCATCGGCAGGTCGACGACCCGCACCAGCCGGTCGGGTGCCGCGTCGGGTCGCAGCACGGTGAGGTGGTCGTCGAGCACGGTCATCGCCCGGCCCCCGGCCCCCAGGGCCTCGCGGACGGCCGGTGCACCGGAGTCGGCCGTGAAGACCCAGGGACGAGCCCGGATGCCGGTGCGCATCGCCCAGACCCGCGGATCCTCGCCGTTGAGCACCACCCAGCCGTGCGGCCGCGTCACCTTGGTGACGATGGCCTTGACCTCGGCCAGCTGGTCGACGGTGTCGATGCCCTGCATGCCGAGGTGGTCGGCCGAGACGTTGGTGACCACGGAGACGTCGTTGTGGGTGACGCCCATCCCGCGCAGCAGCATCCCGCCGCGGGCCGTCTCGAGGATGCCGATCTGCACGCCGGGTGCCTCGAGCACGGCGCGCGCCCCGGCCGGGCCGGAGTAGTCGCCCGGCTCGATGACCTCGCCCTGCACGACGACCCCGTCGGTGGAGCTCCAGCCGGTGGTGAACCCGGCGGTCATGCAGATGTGGGCCAGCAGCCTGGTCGTGGTGGTCTTGCCGTTGGTGCCGGTCACCGAGGCGACCGGGATGCGGGGGGTGACCAGCCGCGGTCCGTCACCCGGCGCGGTCGCGGCGGCGACGGCCGCTGCCCGGTGCGCCACGGCATCCGGGAAGGCGTGGCCGTCGAGCAGGTCGCCGAGCACCAGGCCGATCGCCGAGCCCAGGGCCTCGGCACGAGCCCGGTGCCGCCAGACGAAGGCGCAGACAACCACGTCCGTCTCGTTGGCGACCCGGGTGCGGACGCCGAGCCGCTTGGTGCCCACCTCGGTCGCCAGGGAGCGCGCCACCCGCTCGACGAGGCGCAGCAGCACCTGCTGGCGCTGCTCGGAGCCGGGCGCACCCGTCTGGCCGCGGCGCAGGCCGGCGGCGGTCTTGATCGCGCGCAGTGCGTCGTCCGGTGCGTCGAGGTAGCCCGGAAGGGCGATGGTCACCTTGACGGCCGGTCGGGGGAAGTAGAGGTTCGGTCCCTCCAGCAGGCGCACCTCGCGGGTGGTGACGCCGGGCCTGGGTGTCGTCTCGCGGGTGTCCGCGGGCTCGCTGCTCACCCGGGGAGCCTAGTGCTTGCCCTCAGACGCCCATCGCGTGGAAGCCGCCGTCGACGTGCACGCATCTCGCCGGTCGTGGCCGGGAACCAGTCGGACAGCAGGGCGACGCAGGCCTTCGCGGTCGGCTCGGCGTCGTCGACGTCCCAGCCGAGCGGCGCGCGGCCGTCCCAGACGTCCTCGAACCGCTCGAAGCCGGGGATCGACTTGGCCGCCGTCGTGCGGATCGGCCCGGCGGCGACGAGGTTGCACGCGGATGCCCTTGGGGCCGAGGTCGCGGGCGAGGTAGCGGTTGGTCGACTCGAACGCGGCCTTCGCCACGCCCATCCAGTCGTAGACCGGCCAGGCGAACCGCGCGTCGAAGGTGAGCCCGACGATCGCTGCCCCCCGGACCCATCAGCGGCAGCGCGGCCACGGCGAGCGCTTGTCAGCGAGTAGGCCGAGACGTGCAGCGCGGTCGAGACGTCGTCCCAGCGCGGCCTCGAGGAAGTTGAACGCGCCCTGCGGGGCGAACCCGATCGAGTGCAGCACGCCGTCGAGGCGCGTCGACGTGCTCGCGCACCCGGTCGGCCAGCGCGGCGAGGTGCGTCGTCGGTTGGTGACGTCGAGCTCGACCACCGGCGGCGGTCTGCGGCAGCCGCTTGGCGATCGTCGGAGGTGATCTTCATGCGTGCGCCCGAACGACGGTGAGCACCACCTCGGCGCCCTGCTCCTGGGCCAGCTTGGCGACGTGGAAGGCGATCGAGGAGTCCGTGAGGACACCGGTGACCAGCAGCTTCTTGCCCTCGAGCAACATGTGCGGACCTTCGGTGGTGCGTTCGGTCGGCTGGTCGAGCGGCAGTTGCCGGCGTGGCGGGTGGTCAGTGGCCCATGCCGAGGCCGCCGTCGACCGGGATGACGGCGCCGGTGATGTAGGCCGCGTCGTCGCGAGGCGACGAAGCGCACCACGGCGGCCACCTCGTCGGCGGTGGCGAACCGCCCGGCCGGGATCGCGGCCTGGTAGGTCTTCTGCGGTCGTCCTCGGGCAGCGCGGCGGTCATGTCGGTCTCGATGAAGCCGGGCGCCACGACGTTGGCGGTGATGCCGCGGCCGCCGAGCTCGCGGGTGATCGAGCGGGCCAGCCCGACCAGCCCGGCCTTGCTCGCGGCGTAGTTGGCCTGCCCGGCGCCAGCCGTAGAGCCCGACGACGCTCGAGATGAAGCACGATCCGCCCGCGGCGCAGCCGGATCATGCCCTTGCTCGGCGCGCCGGACGCAGCGGAAGGCGCCGGCCAGGTTGGTGTCGATGACCGGCGTCGAAGTCGTCGTCGCTCATCCGCATCAGCAGGCCGTCGTCGGTGATGCCGGCGTTGGCGACGAGCACCTCGACCGGGCCCCGAGCTTCGCCTCGGCCTCGGTGAAGGCGGCGTCGACGCGATGCCGTGTCGGTGACGTCGCAGCGGACCCCCAGCAGGCCCTCCGGCGCGCTCGCCGGAGCGGTAGGTGACGGCGACGTGGTCGCCCGGCCTCGGCGAAGCGCCCGGGCGATGGCCAGGCCGATGCCGCGGTTGCCGCCGGTGACGAGGACGGTGCGGGGCTCACTCATGCCGTCGAACCTAGTGGACTACCACTGGGTACTGGGAGCAGCGCGACATACAGTGGACGGGTGTCCACGACCCGTCACCACCACGACGTCCAGTCGGTGACGAGCGCGCCCGAGGCGCGCACCGAGGACCAGGCCCGGCGGCTCAAGCAGTACCTCATCACCATGGCGATCCGCACCGCGTGCTTCATCCTGCTCGTGGTGGTTCACGGGTGGTACCGGTGGATCTTCGCGGCGGGCGCGGTGTTCCTGCCGTTCGTGGCCGTGGTCGCGGCCAACGCGGTGATGCCGCGGGTCAGCGGCCGGGTGCGCCCCGTGCTGCCAGTGGTCGACCAGACCCCGCAGATCACCCGTGCGCCCCACGAGCCCTGGGGCCCCGAGGACTCAGCCTCCGATCGCTGACATCGGGCGGTCGGGCTGCTCGAAGCCCGCCTTCTCGATGCCGTGGCCGGACTTCTTGGCCCACATCTCGGCGATGACCAGGTCGGCGAGCTCGGTGTCGGTGGCGCCGGCGCGGATCGGGCCGCGCAGGTCGACCTCGCGGCGGGCGAACAGGCAGTTGCGCAGCTGGCCGTCGGCGGTGAGCCGCACCCGGTCGCAGCTGCCGCAGAACGGCGCCGACACGCTGGCGATGACGCCCACGGTGGCCGGCCCGCCGTCGACGTAGAACAGCTCGGCCGGGGCGCTGCCCCGGTCGGGAACCGGGCTGAGGGTGAAGCGCTCCCCCAGCCGCTGGAGGATCTCTTCCTGCGGAGACCATCAGCGAGCGGTCCCAGGCGTGCTGGGCGTCGAGCGGCATCTGCTCGATGAAGCGCAGGTCGTAGCCCCGGTCGAGGCACCACTGCAGCAGGTCGGGGACGTCGGTGTCGTTGACGCCACGCATGGCCACCGCGTTGACCTTGACGGGGGTGAGCCCCGCGTCGGCGGCGGCCTTGAGGCCGGCCACCACGTCGTTGAAGCGGTCGCGGCGGGTGAGCCGGCCGAAGTGCTCGGGGTCGATGGTGTCGAGGCTGACGTTGACGCGGTCCAGCCCCGCCTCGGCCAGCGGGGCGGCGAGCCGGTCGAGCCCGATGCCGTTGGTGGTCATGGCGATGCGCGGCCGGGGCTCGAGGGCGGCGATGCGGCCGACGACGTCGACCAGGCTGCGGCGCAGCAGCGGCTCGCCGCCGGTGAGCCGCACCTGGGTGATGCCGAGACCGACCATCACCGTGACCAGCCGCACCAGCTCGTCGTCGGTGAGCATCTCCGGCTTGGGCAGCCAGTCCAGGCCCTCGGCGGGCATGCAGTAGCTGCACCGCAGGTTGCACCGGTCGGTGACGGACACCCGCAGGTCGCGGCCGGCGCGGCCGAAGCGGTCGAGCAGGCGAGGGGCTGGAAGGTCGGTCATAGACGACCAATGTACGTCGCGTACCGTGGCCCCGTGCTCAGGCGGCTCGCAACACCTCGCTGGCTGGGCGCCCTCCTCCTGGCCGGGCTCATCGCGTTCACCTGCTACCACCTCGGTTGGTGGCAGTACCACCGCTACGAGGCCAAGCAGCAGCGCAACGAGCGACTCGACACGCACTACCGGGCAGCACCCGTCCCGCTGTCGACGGTGCTGACCCCCGCCGGGCTCCACCCGCAGGACGAGTGGACCCGGGTGAGCGTCTCCGGCCGGTATGCCGGTGGGCCCGTCTTCGTGCGCAACCGTCCCCTCGAGAGCGAGCCGGGCTACGAGGTGCTGTGGGCCTTGCGCCCGAGCACCGGCGGCCCCGACGTCGTGGTCGACCGTGGCTGGGTGGCCGAGTCCGAGAGCGGCGCCAGCGTGCTGCCCGAGGTGGCCCCCGCGCCCACGGGCGAGGTGGAGGTGGTGGGCTGGGTGCGCCCCGGCCAGGCGTCCAGGAACCGCCGGCTGCCTGACAACCAGATCGCCAGCCTCAACCTGCGTGACGCGGCCGGCATCCTGGGCACCGGGGCCGTGCTCCCCGGCTACGTGCTCCTGCAGTCCGAGAAGCTGCCCGACGGCTCGTCGCCACCACGGCCGCAGGCGCTCGGTGACCCCGACCGCGACCTCGGCCCCCACCAGGCCTATGCGTACCAGTGGTGGCTGCTCATGGTGATGGGGTTCGTGCTGATCCCGTTCGGCATCCGCCGCGAGCTACGCCTGGAGAACCCTGAGCAGTACCCCGCCAAGCCCAAGAGGACCCGGATCTGGGACGAGGAGGACGAGTAGCCTTCGCGGACCGACCGTGCTCGACGCGGGGACCGACATACCCACCACGGAGGAGCGATGAGCACCGCCGTCCTGGCCGCGCTGTTGCTGGCCGGCATCGTCGTGCTCACCCCGGTGGCGGACCGGGTCAAGGTGCCGTTGCCCGTGCTGCTGACGGTCTACGGCCTGCTGCTCCCGGTGCTGCCCGGGATGCCGGCGCTCTCCCTGGAGCCGGACCTGATCCTGCCGCTGGTGCTGCCGCCGCTGTTGTTCGCCGCCACCCAGCGGGCGACGGCGCGCGAGTTCCGCGACCAGTCGCGCTCGATCCTGCTGCTGGCGGTCGGGCTCACCCTGGTCAGTGCCGGGGCGGCCGCCTGGGTGGCCTCGCTGGCCGGCCTGGGCTGGGGTGCTGCGTGGGTCCTTGGCGCCGTCGTGGCGCCGCCGGACCCGGTCGCCGCCACGGCCGTAGCGCGCCGACTGCGGCTACCGCACCGGATGGTGACCGTGCTCGAGGGCGAGGGCATGTTCAACGACGCCACGGCGCTGGTGCTCTACGGCGCGGCCGTCGCGGCCGTGGTGAGCGGTCACCTGACGCCTGGGGGGTTGAGCGTGCGCCTGCTGCTCGCCGTGGTGGGCGGCGTCGGGGTCGGGCTTCTGGGTGGGCTGGCCACCCGGTGGGCCCTGGCCGCCCTGCGGATCGCCGCTGCGGAGACCCTGGTGACCCTGGCCGCCCCCTTCGCGGTGTACCTCCTGGCTGAGCAGGTGCACGGCTCCGGGGTGCTCGCGGTGCTGGCCCTGGGGCTGTACCTGCGCAGCTACGGGCATGAGGCCATCAGCTCCGGGGGCTGGCTGCTGGGCCGCGCGGTGTGGGGGTTCGCCGACTACGTGATCACCTGCGTGGTCTTCGTGCTCATCGGGTTCGAGCTCACCGACGTGCTGCGCCGCAGCACCCCCGAGGTCGACGTGATCCTGCTGGCGGTCACCGTGATCGTCACGCTCGTCGCCGTGCGCCTGGCCCTGGTCTTCCCCGCGGCCCGGCTGGCCCGGATGCCGTGGCGGGGTCGGTCCCCCGACGCTCCCTCCGGCTGGCGCGAGACGCTTGTCGTGGGCTGGGCGGGGATGCGCGGGGTGGTGACGGTGGCCACCGCCCTGGCGCTGCCGCTCACCACGGCATCCGGGGAGCCGTTCCCGCACCGGGACACGATCATCGCCGTCGGTCTGGCCACCGTGCTGGTCACCCTCGTCGCCCAGGGCCTGACCCTGTCGCCGCTGGTCCGCAGGCTCGGAGTCGGCACCGCCGGCAGCTCGGCGCCCGAGGTGGCGGCCCTGCGCCAGCGGGCGGCCTCGGCGGCGCTGGACTCGGTGCGCGCGGCCGACCCCGGCATCCCGGAGGCGGTGCGGCGAGCCGCCGAGCTGCAGTACGAGGGCTACCTCGCCGCGCAGGAGGCGCTGGCGGCGTCGCGGCTGGGCTCGACCTCGGAGGCGCGAGAAGGTGACGCCGACGACGCCGACCAGCTGGATGCCGTGCTGCACCGCGCGAGCGAGGCCGAGCGAGCCGTCGTGCTCGAGGCCCGGCGCAACGGCGAGGTGAGTGCCGAGGCGGCCGACGAGGTGCTCGCCGACGTCGAGGCGCGGGCGTTGCGCGACCTCTCCTGACGGGGGTCAGCCCCGCGGCACGGTGAACACCCGCGCCACGCCCGGCGAGTCGGGATCGTCGACGATCTCGCGGTCCTCGAGCCACGCCGTGACGACGTTGGCGAGCTCACCGGGGTGGCTGAAGTTGATGGCGTGCGCGGCACCGTGGATGACGACCACGCTCACGTGCTCCGGTGACATCCGGGCCACCTCGATGACGCGCGCCGGGCCTGGCATCAGCGGGTCGCGGCTGCCCAGCACGGCGAGCGTCGGCACACGGGTGTGCACCAGCCGCTCCAACGAGGGAAACAGGGTCAGCTGGTGGAACAGCCGCAGGGCGTTCACCGGGCCGAACCCCAGGTAGTCGGGGACGGCCACGCGCGCCATCCGCGGCGACTCGCGAAGGCCGTCCTGGGCGAGCTGCACCAGTGCCCGGCCCAATGGCTGGTTCTGCACACCGCCCGCGGGCGACACCAGCACCATCCGCTCGACCCGCTCGGGTGCGGCGTGGGCGACCTCGAGGCTGACCGGGCAGCCCATCGAGTTGCCCAGCAGGACAGCCTTCTCGACCGCCAGTGCGTCGAGCAGGCCGAGCACCGCCGCGGCGAGCTCGGGGATGTCGAGGGTGTGGTCGCGCCGCGGGCTGCGGCCGTAACCGGGCAGGTCGGGCACGATGTTGACGGCGTGCCGTGCGAGGAGGCGGGCCGTGGGCATCAGGTAGGACCCGGAGATGCCGAACCCGTGCAGGTGCACGATCGGCACGGCGTCGCCGGAGCCGGGGCTCACCCGGTAGAAGAGGTCGCGGTCGCCCACCCGCACCCGACGCTCGCTCCACCCCTGCGAGTCGACGGCCACGCTGCGGATCATCGCACGGGCCGTCTGCTTTCCCTTGGATGAGCTGCCGCCCTACCCTCGAGGTGCGGCGCTGTATGCGCCTCGGCTCCCAGGAGGTCGCGATGGCTGCTCCATCACCAGCAGGTCCACCTCGGCTGAGAATGATGTGTCCGCTCGACATCGACGAACACCCCACGCATCACAGGCGTGACCACCTGGTCGCCCTGGGCGTGATGGTGCTCTTCTGCGCGATCAATGTGTTCCTCAGCCGCTAGCCCGTCAGGGGTTGCCCCGACGTGACCTCACCCGAGTGACACGTCAGAAGATCTCGCCCAGCCGGCTACTGGCAAAGCCCACCAACTCAGGGGTAGCGGTCCCCAGTCCCCCGGACGCGAGCCAGCTCCGCCAGATCTCGTCCAGCAGCTCGTTCAAGGTCCCGTACGGCTCGGGCACACGGAGCAGCCAGATCCTGCCGGCAGGACGCGCGCTGAGACCCAGCTCCGCATGCAGCGCGTTCGTGTCGACCTCGTACTCGCCGTACTCGGCCGCTGTCCATGGCAACCGTTCCGAGGGCCCAGTGCTATGGCTCCTGGTCAGCTGGCGGACCCGACAGTCGCGAACCCAGACCCGCGCCGTCATCGCCGCATACTCGCACAGCGCCAAGCCGGTCCCGACCGCTCGCCACCGCCGCTCACGCGCGGGTGTCGACCACCTCGCCGAGCTCGTCGGTGAACTTGGTGTTCTCATCGCTGAACTGGGTGCGGTAGAGCTCGCTGTAGAGCCCGCCCGCAGCGACCAGCTCGTGGTGGGTGCCGCGCTCGACGACGGTGCCGTCGTCGACGACGAGGATCTGGTCGGCATGCCGCACGGTGCTGAGCCGGTGGGCGATGACCAGGGCCGAGCGGTCGCGCAGCGCGTGGTCGAGGGCCCGCTGCAGGGCCTGCTCCGACTCGCTGTCGAGGTGCGCGGTCGCCTCGTCGAGCACGATCAGCCCCGGGCCCTTGAGCAGCAGACGGGCGATGGCCAACCGCTGCTTCTCGCCACCTGAGAGCCGGTGGCCGCGGTCGCCGACGACGGTGTCGAGCCCGGAGGGCAGCGCCTCGATGAGCGACCACACCTGGGCGGCCCGCAGCGCGGCGACCATGTCGACCTCGGTGGCCGACGGCGCGGCGTAGGCGAGGTTGGCGCGGATCGTGTCGTGGAAGAGGTGGGCGTCCTGGGTGACGACCCCGACCGCGTCGTGCAGCGACTCGGTCTGGGCGTCGCGGAGATCGAGCCCGTTGATCCGGATGGCGCCGGCCGTGGGGTCGTAGAGGCGGGCCACGAGCGAGGTGATCGTCGTCTTGCCGGCACCGCTGGGCCCGACCAGGGCGACGAGCGAGCCAGGCTCGACGGTGAACGACACGTCGTGCAGCACCGGCCCACTTCCGCGCCGGTCGCCGGTGGCCGTGGTCTCGAGCGACGCCAGCGACACCTCGTCGGCCGACGGGTAGGAGAACGACACCCCGTCGACCTCGACGCGCACCGGGCCCGCGGGCACCGGGCGGGCGTCGGGTGCCTCGGCCACGAGCGGCTCGAGGTCGAGCACCTCGAAGACCCGCTCGAAGGAGACGAGTGCGGTGAGGATGTCGACGCGCACGTTGGAGATGGCGGTCAGCGGGCCGTAGAGCCGGCTCAGCAGGGCGGTGAGGGCGAGCAGGGTGCCGACGGTGAGGGCCCCGTTGACGGCCATCAGGCCACCGACGCCGTAGACCATCGCGGTCGCCAGCGACGCCACCAACGTCAGTGCGACGAAGAAGACCGAGCGGTTGACGGCGATGCGCACCCCGATGTCGCGCACCTTGGCGGCGCGGACGGCATACTCCTCGTCCTCGACGGCGGGGCGGCCGAACAGCTTGACGAGCAGGGCGCCGGCCACGTTGAAGCGCTCGGTCATCCGGGTGCCGACCTCGGCGTTCTGCACCATCTGCTCGTGGGCCAGGCTCGCGAGCCGGCGCCCCATCAGCCGGGCCGGCACGAGGAAGAACGGGACCAGCGCGAGGCAGCCGAGGGTCAGCGGCCAGGAGAGCGAGGCCATCGCCACGATGATCAGCACCAGGGTGATGGCGTTGCTGACGACGCTGGACAGCACCGACGTGAACGCCTGCTGGGCGCCGATCACGTCGTTGCCGAGCCGGGTGACCAGGGCGCCGGTCTGGGCCCGGGTGAAGAACGCGACCGGCTGGCGCAGCACGTGCGAGAACACCTGGGTGCGCAGGTCGTAGATGAGGCCCTCACCGATGCGGGCGGAGAACCACCGCTCGACGAGGGTGAGCCCGGCGCCGACGACCGCGATCAGGGCGACCAGGAGGGACAGCCGGATGACGACCGCGGAGTCCTTGGGGTAGATGCCGTCGTCGACGAGGGACTTCAGCAGCAGCGGCGAGGCGACCACCAGCATGGACTCGATGACGACGACGCCGAGGAACCAGGCGATCTGCACCTTGTAGGGGCGGGCGTAGCCGAGCACCCGCTTGGTGGTGCCGGGAGCCAGGCGGCGCTCCTTGACGCTGGAGTCGCGGCTGAGGCTGTGCAGCGCCTGCCACCCTTGCATGGTCACCGTGCCGTGCTCCTCACGTCGTCGTCTGGCCCTGTCAGTCAACCACCGCCCTCCGACAGGTGTTCCTGCCCGTGGGCACCCCCTTGTGCCCGCCGGTGCCCCACCCGAGGATGACGGCGGCGCCGCCACCGGGGCGTTCGCCGCCGAGGAAGAGGTATGCCGTGTCCGCACCGCTGCGCCACAAGGTCCTGCTCGACGAGGACGAGATGCCGACGCGCTGGTACAACATCCTCCACGACCTGCCGACGCCTCCCCCGCCGCCGCTGCACCCGGGCACCGGCCAGCCGGTCGGCCCCGACGACCTCTCGGCGATCTTCCCGATGGACCTCATCGCTCCAGGAGGTCAGCACCGAGCAGTACATCGACATCCCGCAGGAGGTGCAGGACGTCTACCGGCTGTGGCGGCCCTCTCCCCTCTACCGCGCCCACCGGCTCGAGAAGGCCCTCGGCACGCCGGCCCGCATCTACTACAAGTACGAGGGCGGCTCCCCCGCCGGCTCGCACAAGCCGAACACCGCTGTGCCGCAGGCCTACTACAACGCCAAGGCGGGCGTGCGGAAGCTGACCACCGAGACCGGCGCCGGCCAGTGGGGCACCGCGCTGTCCTTCGCCTGCGCGCAGTACGACCTCGAGTGCGAGGTCTGGCAGGTGCGCGCCTCCTACGACGCGAAGCCCTACCGCAAGATCATGATGGAGGTGTTCGGCGGCACGGTGCACCCCAGCCCGTCCGACCTCACCGAGGCCGGTCGCGCGATCCTCGCCAGCGACCCCGACTCCAACGGCTCGCTCGGCCTGGCGATCAGCGAGGCCGTCGAGATGGCCGCCCAGGACCCCACCACCAACTACGCCCTGGGGTCGGTGCTCAACCACGTGCTGCTGCACCAGACGATCATCGGCGAGGAGGCCCTGCTCCAGCTGGCCAAGATCGGCGAGAGCGTCGACCTCATCGTCGGGTGCACCGGCGGCGGCTCCAACTTCGGCGGGCTGACCTTCCCCTTCCTGCGCGAGAAGCTCGCCAACGGCACCGGGCCCGTCATCCGCGCGGTCGAGCCGGCATCCTGCCCGAGCCTCACCCAGGGCACCTACGCCTACGACTTCGGTGACGTCGCCGGCCTGACGCCGATGCTGAAGATGCACACGCTGGGCCACGACTTCATGCCCGACCCGATCCACGCGGGCGGCCTGCGCTACCACGGGATGAGCCCCCTGATCAGCCACCTCTACGAGGAGGGGCTGATCGAGGCCACGGCCAAGACGCAGAAGGACTGCTTCGCGGCCGGCGTGCTGTTCGCCCGCACCGAGGGCATCGTGCCGGCGCCGGAGCCGACTCACGCCCTCGCCGCGGCCGTCGACGAGGCCATCGCGTGCATCGAGACGGGCGAGGAGAAGGTCATCCTCACGGCCCTGTGCGGCCACGGGCACCTCGACCTGCCGGCCTACGACGCCTACCTGGGTGGCGAGCTGGTCGACCACACCTGGGAGGACACCGAGCTGCAGCAGGCTGTCGCCGAGGCGCTGACCCGGCTGCCCGCCATCCCGGTCTGAGCGTGGCATCGTTGCGCCGGTGACGAGCTGGCAGACCGTGGCGGTGCGCGGCTACCTGCGCGCCACCCGCAAGAAGCGCTACCGCACGCACGAGGCCGGGCTGCGCAGCATGGCCCACGCCCTACCCGCGGCACCCGCCCCCGACGAGCTCGCCGGGCGCCTCACCAGCGAGGCGCTCGGCGGCGGTGAGGTGGTGACGGTGCGCCCCCGCTCGGATGCCGTGTCGGGCACCGGCGCGCTCGTCTACCTGCACGGCGGGGCGTTCGTCAACGGCATCCAGACCCAGCACTGGTCGCTGGTCGCCCACCTCGCCGACACCACCGGCCGCGAGGTGCACGTGGCGCGCTACCCCCTCGCACCGGCGGCCGACGTCACCGATGCCGAGGCGTTCCTGGCGGCGCTGCACGAGCGGCTGGCCCCGCAGGCACCGCTGCACGTGCTCGGCGACTCCGCGGGCGGCACCCTGACCCTGCTGCTGGCGCAGGCGCACGCCGGTGACGGGAGCATCGCCGGGCTCACCCTCATCGCGCCGTGGCTCGACCTGTCGATGACGAACCCGGCCATCGACGGGGTCGAACGGCGCGACCCGTGGCTCACCCGGGCCGGCATGCTGCCGATCGCAGCCCACTGGGCGGCCGGGCGCGACCTCACCGATCCCACCGTGAGCCCGATCCACGGCGACCTGAGCGTGCTGCCGCCAACGCTCGTGCTCGTCGGGTCGCGCGACATCTGTCGGCCCGACTGCGACCGGCTGATCGAGCTGGCACCACCCACGGCCGACCTCACCCTGCACGTCGAGCCCGGCTCGCCGCACGACTACCCGCTGCTGCCGACGCCGGAGGGCCGGCGAGCGCGCGACGCGATCACTGCGCACGTGCTGCGCACCCTCAACGGGTCTGGACCAGTCGGTCGGTGAAGCTGCCGCCCTGCACTGGCACGAAGGACGCCGTGAGCCGGTCGGCGGTCACCTGCACGTCGAGCGAGCCGTACGAGGCCGTGAGGTTCTTGCCGCTGAGCGCCGCGAAGTAGCGGCGCTCCGAGTCCGATGCGTGCACGTCGCGCAGGGGCGTGCCACCGGTGCCGACCGTGATGAAGGTCGTGCCGCCCTCGGGCGTGACGCAGGCGGGGTCGAAGCGGCCGGGGCGGATGGTGGGGCAGCCTTCACCGAAGGCCAACGGTTGGGTGCGCTGGTAGAGGTGCTCGTGGCCGGTCAGCACGAGGTCGACGCCGGTGTCGAGCATCAGGTCCACCACGTCGGCACCCGGGTCGCACTCGTAGTTGCCGACCGACAGGCAGGGCTTGTGCATGCCGACGACGACCCAGGGGATGCCGGCCTCGCGCGCTCCCGTGACGGCCGACCGCAGCCACTCGTAGTGGGGAGTGCCCTTCGCGTAGGACCACTCGCCGTGCCCGAAGTCGAGTGCGGGCGAGATCATCACGACCCGCACCAGCGGGTGGGTCGCCGGCTGGTCGACGTACCACTGCCGCCCGTAGGTGCCCACGAGCCCGGGCAGCCGGTTGGGCAGGCACTGGGCGAAGCGGTCGATGTCGCCGTTCTCGCCGTTCGACTCGTGGTTACCGGAGACCAGCTCGAACGGGTGGTCGGCGCCGACTCGCGAGCTCGACGAACTGGCACCAGGCGCCCTCAGCGCCGTTGTCACCGTAGGACAGGTCGCCCAGCGCGAGGGTGAAGTCGTCGTGGCGCTCGCCGATGGAGCGCAGCACGGCATCCGAGTTGGCCGTCGAGTTGATGTCGCCGAGCGCCGAGAAGCGCACGGATGCCGGGCCGCCCGGCGCGCCCGGCGTGGCGGTCGCGCTCGGCGGTGCGGACGGGGCGACAGCGGGCGGGGCGGTGGGTGTGGAGGGTGGCGTCACGGCATCCGGGCTGCTGCAGCCCACCGCGGTGAGCAGTGCCGCGAGAACCGCGAGCACCGTGACGGCCGTGCGCCGACGGGTCATGACCGCAGTATGACCGCCGCGGCTGGGCCGGGGATCAGGCGAGGTTGACCAGGTCGCGGTAGTCGGCGCTGAACAGGTCCTCGACGCCGTCGGGGAGCAGCAGGATGCGCTCGGGCTCGAGCGCGTCGACGGCGCCCTCGTCGTGGGTCACCAGCACGACGGCGCCCTCGAAGGTGCGCAGCGCGCCGAGGATCTCCTCGCGCGAGGCCGGGTCGAGGTTGTTGGTCGGCTCGTCGAGCAGCAGCACGTTGGCCGACGACACGACGAGCAGGGCCAGCGCGAGCCGGGTCTTCTCGCCGCCGGAGAGCACCCCGGCCGGCTTGTTGACGTCGTCGCCGCTGAACAGGAACGAGCCGAGCACCTTGCGCACCTCGGTCTCGCCGAGGTCGGGCGCCGCCGACCTCATGTTCTCGAGCACGGTGCGGTCGACGTCGAGGGTCTCGTGCTCCTGGGCGTAGTAGCCGATCTTCAGGCCGTGCCCGGGCTCGACCTCGCCGGTGTCGGGGGTGTCGACGCCGGCGAGCATCCGCAGCAGGGTGGTCTTGCCGGCGCCGTTGAGCCCGAGCACGACGACCCGCGATCCGCGGTCGATGGCGAGGTCGACGTCGGTGAAGATCTCCTGCGACCCGTAGGAGCTGGGACAGCCCGCTCGGCCCTCAGCGGCGTCTTGCCGCACGGCGCGGGCTTCGGGAAGCGCAGCTTGGCGACCTTGTCGTGGGTGCGCTCGTCCTCGAGGCCGGAGAGCAGCCGCTCGGCGCGGCGGGCCATGTTCTGGGCGGCGACGGTCTTGGTCGCCTTGGCGCGCATCTTGTCGGCCTGCGCCATCAGCACCGAGGCCTTCTTCTCGGCGTTGGCGCGCTCGCGCTTGCGGCGCCGCTCGTCGGTCTCGCGCTGCTGCAGGTAGGCCTTCCAGCCCAGGTTGTACAGGTCGAGCTCGCCGCGGTTGGCGTCGAGGTGGAAGACCTTGTTGACCACCGCGTCGAGCAGCTCGACATCGTGGGAGATGACGACGAGGCCGCCGCGGTAGCCCTTGAGGAAGTCGCGCAGCCAGGCGATCGAGTCGGCGTCGAGGTGGTTGGTCGGCTCGTCGAGGAGCAGGGTCTCGGCGCCCGGAGAACAGGATGCGGGCCAGCTCGATGCGGCGGCGCTGGCCACCGGAGAGCGTGCCGAGCGTCTGGCCGAGCACCCGGTCGTCGAGCCCGAGGCTCGCGGCGATCCGGGCGGCCTCGGCCTCGGCGGCGTACCCGCCCGCAGCCGGTGAACTGGGCCTCGAGCCGGCCGTAGCGGCGCATCGCCTTGTCCTGCTTCGTCGCCGGTCTCGCTGGCCATCGCCTGCTCGGCGGCGCGCAGGTCGCGCACGATCGTGTCGAGCCCGCGGGCGGAGAGCACCCGGTCGCGGGCGGTGATGTCGAGGTCGCCGGTGCGCGGGTCCTGCGGCAGGTAGCCGACCTCGCCGCTGCGGGTGATCGTGCCGGCCGCGGGCTGGGTGACTCGCCGGCCAGGACCTTGGTCAGCGTGGTCTTGCCGGCGCCGTTGCGGCCGACCAGCCCGATCCGGTCGCCGGGGGCCACCCGGAACGACGGCGGCGTCGAGCAGCAGGCGGGAGCCGGCGCGCAGCTCGACGGCGGCAGCGGTGATCACGGTCTGGCCTTTCGGTGAGGGGGCGGACGCGCACGTCAAGGGTGTGCGGCGGGGCACGGCGACGGGCAGTCGGCCCCTAGTCTAGGTGCCGCTGCGCGCCGCGCGGTCCACGCACCTGCCCCCCGGAGGCCCGAGCATGAGCTTCAACGACAACGTCAGCCTCGACACCTCGCAGGTGTCCTCCGGCGGGGGCGGTGGGGGCGGCGCCCCCGGCGGCCTGGTCGTCGGCGGGGGCCTCGGCGGCATCGTCATCCTGATCCTCACTCTGCTCTTCAACGGCGTGTTCGGCGGCAACGACGGGTCCACCGCGGGCCTCGACCCCACCCAGGTCGGCGCTGCCGGCAGCGAGGACCCCAACGCGTTCAGCAAGTGCAAGAAGGGCGCCGACGCCAACGCGGACACCCAGTGCCGCATCATCGGAACGGTGAACTCCGTGCAGGCCTACTGGGCCTCCGAGCTGCCCCGCTTCGGCAAGGAGTGGCAGCCGACGAAGACCGTGATCTACAACGGGCAGACGCAGTCGGACTGCGGCATCGCGAGCAACCAGGTGGGCCCCTTCTACTGCCCGCTCGACAAGCGGGTCTACATCGACGCCAGCTTCTTCCAGATCCTGGAGGACCAGTTCGGCTCCAGCGGTGGGCCGCTCGCGCAGGAGTACGTCGTCGCCCACGAGTACGGCCACGCTTTGCAGGACCAGCTCGGCCTGCTCGGCGAGGCGCAGAAGGACCCGCAGGGACCGCAGTCGGGAGCGGTGAAGACCGAGCTGATGGCCGACTGCCTCGGGGGGGTCTGGGCCAAGCACGCCTCCACGGTCAACGACCAGAAGAGCGGTACGCCGTTCCTCAAGCCGCTGACGACCCAGGACATCAAGGATGCTCTCTCGGCCGCGTCGTCGGTCGGCGACGACCGCATCCAGCAGGCCACCCAGGGCCGGGTCAACCCCGAGTCCTGGACGCACGGCTCGGCCGAGTCGCGCCAGCGCTGGTTCCTGCAGGGCTACAAGACCGGCGACCTCAACCAGTGCAACACCTTCGCGGCCGCCTCGGTCTAGTGGGCCGGCCGGCTACTCCTCGATGGTGACGCGCACCGCGCGGCCGCGCTCGAGGGCCTTCTGAGCACCTCGAGCCGCGGGTCGGGCAGGTCGTAGAGCTCGCGGCGCGGCAGGTCACGGATGCCGGCCAGCCGCGGGTCCTCGAGCAGGCTCGCGACGAGCGCCTTGTCGCCACCGAGCACGACGCCCCGCGGGGTGGATGCCGGTGAGCAGCCGCACCGCGTGCTCCACCGCGGCTCCGACCAGGCCGTCGGCCTGGTTGGCCCGGCGGCGGGCGAAGCGCTGCTGGCTCCAGCCACCGGCCGCGGTGCGGGACTGGACGTAGCGGGAGCCGACCTTGTGGGAGGTGAGCCGGTCGCCCGACCCGACGCCCACGGCATACCCGCCTCGCCGCACGAGGACGACAGCCAGCGGGTCGTGGTCGAAACGCGCGACCCCGACGACCCGCTGGGGGCCGTCGGGGTTGTTGGCGGCGAACCGTTCCAGCCAGCCGTCGAGGCGCGCGGACGCGACCTCGACGATGCGCTGGGTCACGAGGAGCTGCGGATCAGACGTTGAAGCCGAGGGCGCGCAGCTGCTCGCGACCGTCGTCGGTGATCTTGTCCGGGCCCCACGGCGGCATCCAGACCCAGTTGATCCGGTAGGACGGCGACCAGGCCCTCGAGCGCCTGCTCGGTCTGGTCCTCGATGACGTCGGTGAGCGGGCAGGCCGCCGAGGTGAGCGTCATGTCGATGACGGCGTGGTTCTGGTCGATGGTGATGCCGTAGACGAGGCCGAGGTCGACGACGTTGATGCCGAGCTCGGGGTCGACGACGTCGCGCAGGGCCTCCTCGACGTCGGCCACGTTCGCCTGGGAGTTGGGGCTGCTGGTGGTGGTCTCGGTCATGCCTGGGCTCCTTCGGCCTGGTCGCAGGGCATCGGTGAACGCCATCCATGCCAGCAGGGCGCACTTGACGCGGGCGGGGTACTTCGCGACGCCGGAGAGGGCGACGCCGTCGCCGATCAGCTCCTCGTCGCCGGGGTCCTGGCCCTCGCTGGTGAGCATCGAGCGCATCGCCTCGAACGTCTCGCGGGCGTGGGCGACGGACTCACCGGTGATCACCTCGGCGAGGATCGACGCCGAGGCCACGCTGATCGAGCAGCCCATGCGCGTCGTAGGACACGTCTTCGACGACGGCGTCGTCACCGGTGCCGGTGACGTGCACGCGCAGGGTGACCTCGTCGCCGCAGGTGGGGTTGACGTGGTGCACCTCGACGTCGAACGGGTCGCGCAGGCCGGCGCGCACGGGGCGCTTGGCGTGCTCGAGGATCAGCTCCTGGTAGAGGTCCATCAGACCGCCACCTCGAGCCCGAACATCGCCGGCACCCGGTCGAGCGCCTCGAGCAGGGCGTCGACCTCGTCGGGCGTGGTGTAGGCGGCGAACGCTGGCGCGGGTGCTGGCCGGGCCCGAACGCGCCGGTGCAGCGGCCACGCGCAGTGGTGGCCGACCCGCACGGCCACGCCGCGTCGTCGAGCACCTGGCCGACGTCGTGGGCGTGCACGCCGTCGACGACGAAGGCCACCGCTCCCGCCGCGCTCGCGCAGGTCGTCGGGCCCGAGCACCCGCACCCACGGGCGCAGCGCGAGGCCGTCGAGCAGCTGCCGGGTGAGCGCCTGCTCGTGGGCGTGCACCCGGTCCATGCCCGAGCGCGGTGAGGTAGTCGCACGGCCGCGGCCAGGCCGACCGCCTGGGCCGCCACCGGCACGCCGGCCTCGAACTTCTGCGGCGCGCGGGGCGTAGGTCGAGCCCTCCATCGTGACCGTCTCGATCATCGAGCCGCCGGTGAGGAACAGCGGCATCTCGTCGAGCAGCTCGCGGCGGGCCCACAGCACGCCGATGCCGATCGGGCCGAGCATCTTGTGCCCGGAGAAGGCGAGGAAGTCGACCCCGAGGTCGTCGACGTCGACCGGCAGGTGCGGCACCGACTGGCAGGCGTCGAGCACGACGAGCGCGCCGACGTCGCGGGCCCGCGCGACGAGCTCGCTGCACCGGGTTGAGCGTGCCGAGCACGTTGGAGACGTGGGTGAACGCGACCACCTTGGTGCGCTCGTTGACCACCGTGTCGAGGTCGGACAGGTCGAGCCGCCCTCGTCGGTGACCGGCACCCAGCGCAGCGTGGCGCCGGTGCGCCGGCAGAGCTCCTGCCACGGCATCAGGTTGGCGTGGTGCTCCATCTCGGTGACGACGATCTCGTCGCCGGGGCCGAGCGCGAACCGGTCGCCGTGGCCGCCCCCGCCGCCGTGCGCGCCGTTGGTGAAGGCGTAGGCCACCAGGTTGATGCGCCTCGGTGGCGTTCGGGTGAAGACGACCTCGTCGGCCCGGGCGCCGATGAACGCCGCGATGGTCGCGCGGGCCGACTCGTAGGCGTCGGTCGCCTCCTCGGCGAGCTGGTGCGCCCCACGGTGCACCGCCGCGTTGTGTGCTCGTAGAACTCACGCTCGGCGTCGAGCACCTGGCGCGGCTTCTGCGAGGTGGCACCCGAGTCGAGGTAGACCAGCGGGTGCCCGCCGCGCACGGTGCGCGTCAGGATCGGGAAGTCGGCCCGCAGTGCGGGCCAGCTCCTCGTCGGGAAGGGGGGCGGCAGCCAACTCAGGCCTCGACCGTCTCGACGGCCTCGGGGAGGAAGCGGTCGTAGCCCTCGTCCTCGAGGCGGTCGGCCAGCTCGGGGCCGCCCTCCTCGACGATCCGGCCGTCGACGAAGACGTGCACGAAGTCGGGCTCGATGTAGCGCAGGATGCGCGTGTAGTGCGTGATCAGCAGCACGCCGACGCCGGTGGCCTCCTTGGCGCGGTTGACGCCCTCGGAGACGATCTTCAGCGCGTCGACGTCGAGGCCGGAGTCGGTCTCGTCGAGGATGGCGATCTTGGGCCTGAGCAGCTCGAGCTGCAGGATCTCGTGGCGCTTCTTCTCGCCGCCGGAGAAGCCCTCGTTGACGTTGCGCTCGGCGAACGCCGGGTCCATGCGCAGGTCGTCCATGGCGCCCTTGACGTCCTTGACCCAGGTGCGCAGCGTGGGGGCCTCGCCGTCGATGGCGGTCTTCGCGGTGCGCAGGAAGTTCGAGACGGTGACGCCGGGGATCTCGACGGGGTACTGCATCGCGAGGAACAGGCCGGCGCGGGCGCGCTCGTCGACGGTCATCGCGAGCACGTCCTCGCCGTCGAGGGTGACCGAGCCGCAGGTGACCGTGTACTTCGGGTGACCCGGCGATCGAGTAGGCCAGCGTCGACTTGCCCGAGCCGTTGGGGCCCATGATGGCGTGGGTCTCGCCGGACCGGATGGTCAGGTCGACGCCGCGCAGGATCTCCTTGGCGCCCTCCTCGGTGTCGACGGTGACGTGCAGGTCGCTTGATCTCAAGGGTGGACATGCAGTGCTCAGCTCTCCTCGTGACACGGGCGACGAAGACGTCGTCGCCCTCGATCCGGACGGTGTAGACGGCGATGGGGGTGATGGCCGGGGGGCCGGTGGGCTCGCCGGTGCGCAGGTCGAAGCGCGAGCCGTGCAGCCAGCACTCGAGCGTGCAGCCGTCGACCTCGCCCTCGGACAGCGAGACGTCGGCGTGCGTGCAGGTGTCGTCGACGCCGTGCACGTCGCCGTCGTCGTCGCGCACGATGGCGACGCGGCGGCCCTCGATCTCGGCCAGGGCGGCGCCTACGGCCGGCAGGTCGTCGAGCCGGCAGACCCGCACGAAGCCGGTGTCGGTCAGCTGCTCGCTCATGCGGCGCCTCCGGCGAGGCCGGGCTCGGCGACGCCGCTGGCGAGCTCACGCTCGATGGCCAGCATCAGGCGCTCCTCCACCTCGGGGACGCCGATCCGGCGGACGACGCTGGCGAAGAAGCCGCGCACGACGAGGCGGCGCGCCTCGTCCTCGGGGATGCCGCGCGCCTGCAGGTAGAACAGCTGCTCGTCGTCGAACCGGCCGGTGGCGGACGCGTGGCCGGCGCCGGCGATCTCGCCGGTCTCGATCTCGAGGTTCGGCACCGAGTCGGCGCGCGCGCCGTCGGTGAGGACCAGGTTGCGGTTGAGCTCGTAGGTGTCGGTGCCCTCGGCGCTGGCGCGGATCAGCACGTCGCCGACCCAGACGGTGTGCGCGGACTCGCCCTGCAGCGCGCCCTTGTACGTCGACGTTGCTGCTGCAGTGCGGCGCCGCGTGGTCGACGAAGAGGCGGTGCTCGAGGTGCTGGCCGGCGTCCGCGAAGTAGACGCCGAGGCCCTCGACGTCGCCGCCGGGGCCGGCGTAGGACGCGTCGGTGTTGAACCGCACGACGCCGCCGCCGAGCGTGACGACGATGTGCCGCACGGTCGCGTCGCGCCCGATGACCAGCGTCGTGCTGGGCGAGGTGGAGGGCGTCGTCGTCCCACTCCTGCACGGTGACCACGGTGAGGTGGGCGCCGTCGCCGACGACGACCGAGACGATCTCGCTGTACTCGGAGGTGCCGGTGTGCTCGAGCACGACGTGGCGCGGGCGAACCGGCCGACCCGCACGAGCAGGTGGCCGTGCGACGACCTCGTGCTCGGTGCCGGTGAGCCGCACGCGGACCGGCTCGTCGAGGTCGGCCTCGGCGGGGATGTCGAGCACCGCGACGCCACCGCTGTGCGCGGCGGCGACGGCCGCGGCGCGGTCGCCGGGGGCCGGTGCGCCGCTGGCGCGCCACTCGTCGACGGATGCCGTGCCGAGCGTGACGCCGTCGGGGAGCGACTCGCTCCACTCGCAGGCCCGCACCGGTGGCGCTCGTCGTGGAACAGCGCCCCGCAGGCGGTCGACCGGCGTGAACCGCCAGTCCTCCTCGCGCCCGGTGGGCACCGGGAAGTCGGCGACGTCGTACGACGTCGGGCGCTCGGCGCGCGACTGGTTCGGGGACGATCGCCGCGGCGCTGTCGGTGTGCGCGCCCGCGGACGGGGCGCTCGGCGGCTGGTCAGCAGCGGTCATCAGCCGACGGCTCCTTCCATCTGCAGCTCGATGAGGCGGTTGAGCTCGAGGGCGTACTCCATCGGGCAGCTCGCGCGCGATCGGCTCGATGAAGCCGCGCACGATCATCGCCATGGCCTCGTCCTCGGTCATGCCGCGGGACATCAGGTAGAACAGCTGGTCCTCGCACACCTTCGAGACGGTGGCCTCGTGGCCCATCTGCACGTCGTCCTCGCGGATGTCGACGTAGGGGTAGGTGTCGGAGCGGCTGATCGTGTCGACCAGCAGCGCGTCGCAGACGACCGTGACTTCGAGCCGTGGGCGCCCTCCAGGACCTGCACCAGGCCGCGGTAGGACGTGCGACCACCGCCGCGGGCGACCGACTTGGAGACGATCGAGCTGCGGTGTTCGGCGCCGCGTGCACCATCTTGGCGCCGGCGTCCTGGTGCTGGCCCTCGCCCGCGAAGGCGATCGACAGGGTCTCGCCCTTGGCGTGCTCGCCGAGCAGGAAGACGGCCGGGTACTTCATGGTGACCTTGGAGCCGATGTTGCCGTCGATCCACTCCATGGTCGCGCCCTCGGCGCGGTGGCGCGCTTGGTGACGAGGTTGTAGACGTTGTTCGACCAGTTCTGGATGGTCGTGTAGCGCACCCGGGCGTTCTTCTTGACGATGATCTCGACGACCGCGGAGTGCAGCGAGTCGCTCTTGTAGATCGGCGCGGTGCAGCCCTCGACGTAGTGCACGTAGGAGCCCTCGTCGGCGATGATCAGGGTGCGCTCGAACTGGCCCATGTTCTCGGTGTTGATCCGGAAGTAGGCCTGCAGCGGGATGTCGACGTGCACGCCCGGCGGCACGTAGATGAACGAGCCACCGGACCACACGGCGGTGTTGAGCGCGGCGAACTTGTTGTCGCCGGCCGGGATCACCGAGCCGAAGTACTCGTGGAACAGCTCCGGGTGCTCGCGCAGCCCGGTGTCGGTGTCGACGAAGATGACGCCCTGCTCCTCGAGGTCCTCGCGGATCTGGTGGTAGACGACCTCGGACTCGTACTGCGCGGCGACACCGGCGACGAGGCGCTGCTTCTCGGCCTCGGGGATGCCGAGCCGGTCGTAGGTGTTCTTGATGTCCTCGGGCAGGTCCTCCCAGGAGGCGGCCTGCTTCTCGGTGGACTTCACGAAGTACTTGATGTTGTCGAAGTCGATGCCGGACAGGTCGGAGCCCCAGGTGGGCATCGGCTTCTTGCCGAACAGGCGCAGCCCCTTCAGGCGCAGGTCGAGCATCCACTCCGGCTCGCTCTTGCGCGCCGAGATGTCGCGCACGACCTCGTCGGTCAGGCCGCGGCGCGCGGTCGCGCCGGCCGCGTCGGTGTCGGCCCAGCCGTACTCGTAGGTGCCGAGGTCCTTCAGCCGGGGTTGAGCTCTTCGATGGCTCGCGTCGTCCTGGAGTCGAGGGCCTGCGTCGGCGGTGGTGCGGGTGGTGGGGACGAACGTGGTGCAGACGTGGTCGCCGTGGGCCAGGGTGGCGAGGCGCTGGACGTGCACGCCGAGCAGCCGGGAGAACGCCTCGGTCTCGGCCTCGCAGAACTGGGGGAACTCCGCCGCGACGTGCTGCACCGGGCAGTGGCCCTGGCAGAGCTGGATGCCGGTGAGCCGCCCGGCGCCGGCCGTGCCGACCGGGCGGGCGGATGCCGCGTAGCCGTCGGCGTTGAGCGCGTCGACGAGGGCGTCGGCCCGGGCGGCGCGTGTCGTCGCCGGCGGCGTCGATGCGGTCGGCGTAGCGCTGCTCGAGGGAGGCCGACCCGGTGCTCGGCGAACTGGTGCACGGCGTCGGGGCCGGCGGTGTCGCTCAGGAAGCGCAGGGCCTCGCCGGCGAGGTGGTCGTAGTCGCTGACCAGGGCGCGGTGGCCGCGCTCGGTGAGCACGTAGGACTTGGCCGGGCGGCCGCGCCGGCGCGGGCCGGTGGCCTCGCGGGACTCGACCAGCCCCTCGGCGTGCAGCGCGTCGACCTGACGGCGGACGGCGGTCTCGGTGAGGCCGAGCCGTTCGACCAGGGCGGTGATGCTGACCGGCCCCTCCTGGCTGACGACGCGCAGCACCCGGTCGCGGGTGCGCGACTCCAGGACGTGTGCCTCGGGATTAACCACACACCCATGTTAGGTAATTGCCGCGACCCTGTCCAAGGAAGGGTGGCCTAACTCTCTACGCCGTGCTCGAGACCGGCTCGACACCCCCCTCGACGGGGTTCCCGGCGTCCGCGGCCGTGTGGTCGTGCTCGGCCTCCTCCTCCGCCTCGTCCTCGACCTCCTCGTCGTCGAGCGGGAGGAAGACCGACGGCATCCGGCGCCGTGGCGGTGCGACGGACTCGGGACCCAGCCACCGCTCGCGCAACGGTGCGGTGAGCACGCCGAGCGGGGCGGTGAGCACGTAGCCGTAGGCCACGACGAGGAGGGTGAGCCCCGGCGAGAGCACCAGACCGACGACGATGGCGAGCCCGACGGCCGCCGTGGTGAGCCGGGCGTTGCGGTTGCGCGGGGACAGCAGGGTGCGGAACGAGCGGAACCGCACCGTCATCACCATGAGCAGCGCCGGCACCACGGAGACCAGCAGGGGGAACCAGGCCTGCCAGGGGCCGGTGCCCGGGCCGAAGTGCGGGGAGTCCAGGGCCAGGATGGTCGCCATGACGACGGCCGCCGCGCCGGGCGAGGGCAGCCCGACGAAGTAGCGCTTGTCGGCCAGCGGGTCGATGGTGACGTTGAACCGGGCCAGCCGGAACGCCGCGCACGCCAGCCAGAAGAACGCCGCGAGCCAGGACAGGATCGGCCACTCGTCGAGCGCCCAGGTGTGCACCAGGATCGCCGGGGCCAGCCCGAACGAGATCAGGTCGGCGAGCGAGTCGAGCTGCAGGCCGAACGGCGAGGTGGCCCCGATCAGCCGGGCCACGAAGCCGTCGGCGATGTCGAGCACGATCGACACGGCGATGAGCGCGGCGGCGACGGTGAAGTGCCCGTCGAAGGCGAGCATCACCGAGGACAGGCCGCTGATCATGTTCAAGGTCGTGAAGGCGCTCGGCGCCAGCAGCCGGGCGCGCTCGCGCTTGGGCAGCTGGCGCAGCGAGACGACCCGTGCCCCGGTCGGCGACACCAGCCGCCAGCGGTCGAGGATGCGACGGCGCCCCGGCGCCGCCGGGCTGGTCACCCGGTCACCCGGACTGGGCGCGCCCACCGGGCGATCACGGTCTCGCCGGCCACGACCCGGTCACCGGTGGAGACGAGCAGGTCGCACTCGGGCGGCACGAACACGTCCATCCGCGAGCCGAACTTCATCAGACCCACGCGCTGGCCGGTGGTGAGCTCGTCGGCCTCGGACACGCGGGTGACCACCCGGCGGGCCATCAGGCCGACGATCTGCCGGAAGTGCACGCGGCGCAGCTCGTCGCCCACCTGCCGCTCGACGGTGATGTCGCTGCGCTCGTTGAGGTGCGCGCTCTCGTGCTTGTACGCGGCGAGCCACTTGCCCGGCCGCTGGACGACCTCGACGACCCGGCCGCCGTAGGGCGCCCGGTTGATGTGCACGTCGAACGCCGACAGGAAGATGCTGACCTGCTGCCACTCCCCCTCGGGCGCGAGGCCCTCGACCGCGGCGCCTGCGTGCATCACCTTGCCGTCGGCCGGCGACAGCACGTCGTCGACCGGCACGGCGGCGGAGTCGGGGGTGCGGTCGGGGTCGCGGAAGAAGGCCGCCACGGCGAGCGGAAGCAGCCCCAGCAGGGCCGCCGTGCGTGGACGGCGGAGCAGGAGTGCGAGGGCGGCGGGCGCGGCGGCCACCAACGTGGCGGGCGCGGCCTCCCTGTCGATGCGGGGCATGGGCGCCAGCCTAGGATGTCGAACCGTGACCGGAGCAGTGGTGGTGCGCGAGCTGCGCAGGTCGTTCGCGACGACCACCGCGGTCGACGGCGCGTCGTGGACGGCCACGGCCGGCACGGTGACCGCCCTGCTCGGCCCGAACGGCGCCGGGAAGACGACCACGATCGAGTGCCTCGAGGGACTTCAGCGCCCGGATGCCGGTTCCGTGCAGGTGCTCGGTCGCGACCCGTGGCGCTCGGGGCCCGACCACCGGGCGCGGGTCGGGGTGATGCTGCAGGAGGGCGGTCTGCCGACCACCAGCCGACCGCTGCCGCTGCTGCGGCACCTGGCCGCGCAGTACGCCGCACCCGCGCCGCTGGACGAGCTCGTCGACCGGCTGGGCATCGGGGCGTTCGCCGGCACGACGGTGCGCCGGATGTCGGGTGGGCAGCGCCAGCGGGTGGCGCTCGCGGCGGCCCTGCTCCCTCACGCCGACGTGCTGTTCCTCGACGAGCCGACCGCCGGGCTCGACCCGCACGCCCGGCTCGAGGTCTGGGACCTGGTGCGGGCCGAGGCGACCCGCGGGGCGTGTGTCGTGGTGACCACGCACTCGTTCGAGGAGGCCGAGCGGCTGGCCGACCGGGTCGTCATCATGGCGGCCGGGCGGGTCGTGGCTGACGGCACCCTCGACGAGGTGCGCGGCGGTCGCTCCCTCGAGGACGTCTACTTCACGCTGACGACCGGGGCGGGGCGATGAGCGCGGCAGGCTCCGGACCGTCCCTCGGCAGCGGCGCCCGCCCGGCAGCGGGTGCTCGCGAGGGCGTCCTTCGAGACCCGGTCGCTCCTCGCCAACGGCGAGCAGCTGCTCGTCTCCGTGGTGCTGCCCGCGCTGGCGCTCGTCGGGATGGCACTGGCCTCGGTGCCCGACCTCGGCCCGGAGCCGCGCGCCGACGTCGCCCTGGCCGGGGCCCTGGCGCTGGCCGTCGTCTCCACCGCATTCACCGGGCAGGCGATCTCGACGGGGTTCGACCGGCGCGCGGGGGTGCTGCGGCTGCTCGGCACCACCCCTCTCGGGCGCGGTGGGCTGCTCGCCGCCAAGTGCCTGGCGGTGCTGTCGGTGCTCGCGGTGCAGGTCGTCGTGCTCGGTGCGCTGGGAGTGGCGCTGGGGGCGCGGCCGGAGGCGGGCGGCATCCTGCCGATGCTGGTCACGCTGCTGCTGGGCAGTGCCTCGTTCGTCGCCCTGGCGCTGCTGCTCGCCGGCACGGTGCGCGCGGAGGCCGTGCTGGCCATCGCCAACCTGGTGTGGGTGCTGCTGCTCGGGCTCGGGGTGCTGTTCCCGACCGACCTGCTCCCCGGGGCGCTCGGCACTGTGGCGGCGCTGCTGCCCTCCGGCGCGCTGGGTGACGCGATGCGCACCGCCGTCGTGGCCGGCGGGTGGCCGTGGGCGCAGTGGGCGGTGCTGGCGGTGTGGGGCCTGGCCGCGGGTGCCCTCGCGCGCCGGTTCTTCCGCTGGGGCGACTGACCGACCGGTTCGGGACCGGGCCCGGCGCCGCCGTAACCTTGTGGCGTGACGAGCACGAGCACCACCTCCCCCGCGCCCGACACGGCGCCGCGCACCGGCTCCCGCTGGCTGGCCCCGATCCTGCTGGCCAACCTGGTGGCCGAGGTCGGCATCGTCGTCACCGGTGGTCTGGTGCGGGTCACGGGTAGTGGCCTCGGCTGCCCCACCTGGCCCGAGTGCACCGACGGCTCGATCACCCCGACCGTGGAGCAGGCCGAGGGCTTCCACAAGTACATCGAGTTCGGCAACCGCACCCTGACCGGCGTGCTCCTCGTGCTCGCGGTCGCGACCGTGCTGGCGGTGTGGCGGTGGGCTCCGCGGCGCGCGATGAAGGTGGGCGCGGCGCTGGTGCTCGCCGGCGTGCTGGGCCAGGCACTGCTCGGTGGGGTCACCGTGCTGCTGGGGCTGAACCCGGGCATCGTGGCCGCCCACTTCCTGGTGTCGATGGGCCTGGTGGCCGTGTCGTCCTACCTGTGGTTCGCGCGGCACGAGGGCGCCGGTGCGCCCCGGGCTCTGCGTCGCACCGCTGGTCACCCGGCTCGCGTGGGTCACCGTCGTGGTCGGCGGCGCCGTGCTGGCGCTCGGCACGGTGGTGACGGGCTCCGGCCCGCACTCCGGCGACGCCGACCAACCCAACCGGTTCGGGTTCGACCCGCGCACCGTGTCGTGGCTGCACGCCGACCTGGTGATGATCTTCATCGGGCTGGTGGTTGCCACCTGGCTCGCTGCCCGGCTCACCGCCGTCGACGACGAGCGCGGGCCGGCGCGGGCGTGGCTGGTCGTGCTGGCCGTGGCGCTGAGCGCAGGGCCTGATCGGCTACGTGCAGTACTTCACCAACCTGCCCGAGGCGCTCGTCATCGCGCACATGCTCGGGGCCAGCCTGCTCGTGGTGGCGCTGACCCACGGCATCCTCGCGCTGCGGCGACGGGATGGCTCCACAACGACGCCGGTCGACTCGGCCCGCTCAGTGCTCGAGCAGGCCTGAGGCTCGCGCGACCGCCACCGCCTCACCGCGGGATGCCGCACCGAGCTTGGCCAGGATGTTGGACACGTGCACGCTGGCCGTCTTCGTGCTGATGAACAGGGCCCGGCCGATCTCGCCGTTGGACCGACCCTCGGCGAGCAGGCCCAGCACCTCGGACTCGCGGGCGGTGAGCGTGCTGGGGGCCCGCCCCGACCGCGGCGTCAGGTGCTCGAGTGCCTCGAGCAGGGGGCGTGCGCCGAGCGCCTGCGCGGTCTCGCGGGCGAGGCGCAGCTCGTCGACAGCGCTCGGGTCGCCGGCCGCGAGGAGAACCTCGGCGAGGCGCCACCGGCTGCGCGCCGCCTCGTAGCGCTCGCCGTACTGCTCGAAGAGCTCGACCACCTCGCGCCACCGGGCCACGAGCTCGTCGAGGGCCACGTCGTCGCCTCCGGCCCACCGGGCCCGCTCGCGCTCGGCACGGGCCCGTACCTGCCACGCCCGGCCTTCCAGCAGGGGCGGCTGCAGCAGCGAGCCCTCGCCCCACACCGCGTCGGCCTGCAGCCACAGCCGGTCGACCTGATCCAGGAGGTCGTGGCGACCGGCCGGCGGCTGGGTGCGCAGGGCCGTGGCGAGGTGTCCCATCGCCAGGGCGGCCAGCCGCACCTCGACCGCCACCAGCCCCCGGCCCCACAGGCCGCGCAGGAAGTCGACGACCTCGTCGTGCACGGTGAGCATCCGGTCGACATCGCCGGTGCCGCCGAGAAGGTCGACCGCGGCGATCCCGGACTGCACCGCCGTGCGGCCGTCGTCGGCCCACCACGGGCGGGTGGCGGCGAGCAGCTCGGTGGCGCTCAGCTGCCCCCGTGCCGCGAGCAGCCCACCGGCGGCGGCGTCGATGCTCGCGGCCGCCCAGGCCGGCATCCCGGTCTCGGCGTCGTGTGCGGCCGCGCTCGCGGCGCGGTCCCACTCGCCCATCTCGTAGGCGGTCGTCACCACCATGGCCCGGGCGTCGACCCCGTACATCGACCACTCCAGACCCGCCCGGCGGGCCTCGGCGACGGTGCGCTCGAAGGCGGCCAGCGCCGAGCTCGTGGTCACCCTGGCGGAAGTGCACCGAGGCCAGGATGTCCATGGCCCGCAGCAGGGCGAGGTCGGGTGCGCGGGTCCAGGCCGCCACCGCCCCCTCGAGCCGGCGGATCGACTCGCGCGGGTCGCCGGAGGTCTCGCTGAGCCGGGCGAGGATCGAGGCGAGGTCGGTGCGGTCGACGGCCAGGTCGTGCTCCACGGCCAACGCCATCGCCTCGTCGGCGACCTCGAGCGCCTCGGCCGCGGCACCGCTGTCCATCAGGGCCTCGGCGCGCCGCGCGAGCAGCCCCACCCGCAGACCCACGGGGGCGTCGGGTGCCAGCAGCCGCAGGGCCTCCTCGGTGAGGCCGAGCCGGTCGACGCGCTCCTCGGTCAGCCGGGACGAGAAGGCGAGGGCACCGAGCAGCTCGGCCCGCTCGTGGTCGGTGGGCAGGTCGGTGTCGAGCCGGGCCCGCAGCAGCGCCATCGCCCGGCCGGTGCGTCCGCTGCCGTTCGCCGCCGCGGCGGCCCGCAGGGTGAGGGCGTGCCCGGATGCCGGGTCGGCGCCACCCGGTGCGCCGTCGCCGCCGACGTGGGGTTGCGTGACGTCGGCCAGCGCGAGTGCCATCTCGTAGTGGGCGAGCGCCTCGGCCGGGCCGCCCATCCGCTGCGCGGCGTCACCGGCGAGCACCGAGGCCTGCAGGGCCGCGGCCCGGTCACCGGCCGCGAGGGCGTGGCGCGCGAGGTCGGCCGAGGTGCCCAGCGCCGGGTCGGCGCGCAGCGCCTCGGCGCAGGCGCGGTGCAGCTGGAGGCGCTCGGCGGGCAGCAGGTCGTCGCTGACCGCCTCGGCGAGCAGGGCGTGGCGGAACTCGTAGCCCTGCTCGCCCCACGGCTCCAGCACGTGGTGCTCGACGGCAGCCCGCAGCGCACCGCCGAGCGTCACGGCATCGACACCGGCCACCTTCTCGAGCAGGGCGTGCGGCACCCGGCGGCCGATGACGGCGGCGACCCGCACGACGGCCTGCGCCGTGTCGTCGAGCCGGTCGACCCGGGTGAGCAGCAGCCGGGCGAGGTCGGCGGGGTCGGCCCCGCGGTCGCCGGCCGCCGTGGCGAGCTCCTCGGCGAAGAACGCGTTGCCCTCGGCGCGCCGGGCGACGAGCTCGACGACGTCGTCGTCGAGGGCCGTACCGGCGCGGCGCACCACGCGCCTCAGGTCGGAGTCGGGCAGCGGCCCGAGGTCGACCCGGGTGAGCCCCGGCAGCCGCGACCAGACGGCGAGGGCGCCGGCCAGCGGGTGCCGCCGGTGCACGTCGTCGCTGCGGTAGGTGGCCAGCAGGGCCACGCCGTCGGGGAGCCCGCGGGTGAACAGCAGGGTGAGCAGGTCGCGGGTCGACTCGTCGGCCCAGTGCACGTCCTCGACGACGACCAGCAGCGGGCCGCGGCGCCCGAGGTCCGCGAGGGCGCCGTGCACGGCCTCGACGAGGTCGGCGCGCACGGCATCCTCGCGGGCCCCGGACGCCACGCGCGGGACCAGGGGCACCAGCCCGGGGTGGTCGGCGACCAGCTCGTCGACGAGGTCGCGCTCGCGGCCGTCGAGGGCCGCGAACATCTCGACGAACGGCAGGTAGGGAAGGCTGGTGCCGCCCTCGCCGACGCAGTGCCCGACCAGGGTGCGCCGGTCGGCGGCGAGCCGGGCGACGTGCCCGACCACCGCGGTCTTGCCGATGCCGGCGTCACCGCCGAGGAGTGCGGCTCCACCGCCCCCGTCGGCCCAGCCCAGGGCGTCGAGGATGCGGTGGACCTCGTCGCGGCGACCGACCAGCTCGGTCGTGGTTCTCGGCGGCACGGTGCCGATCATGGCACCAGGCGCCGACGCGAGGGTGGTCACGGGTGGCGCGGGCGGCCAGTGACGGCCTGGGCATCACGATGCGACCGCGACGTCCTCGCGGTGGCGCTGCCGCCGACGAGGCGGGCGAAGAACGCCGCGAGGGGGTGCGTCGCCAGCGGACGGGACGGCAGATCCGACCCGTGCCGCGCGCGGTGGGTGGTGTCGTGGACGTCGACGCCGGCCAGCTCGAAGCGCCGGTCGATGTCGGCCTGGACGACGTTGTTGTCGATGTAGAGGCTCACGGTGTGCTCCTTGGGAGTTCGGTGCCCGGATCGGTCGATCCCGACGTCCTCTAGATTCGTCGGCTGAGGTGGGCCCCCACATCGGGCGTCGTGCGTATCTCCGCCGGCATCCGCGGCCTCTGAGGTACCTCATTCCCGGCCGCCCACCTCAGTTCTCCGGCGGCACCTCCGGGCCACGCCGGCAGCCCGGCTCCGTCGCAGATCGGTGCTCCGGTCGCAGATCTCTGCCCCGGTGGTGCGCCCCTGCAGCAGCGCACGTCCGGAGGACGGATCTCCCTCGGGAGCGAGGGCTCGCATCCCCAGCGATGAAGCCCTCCACACGGCATCCGGGCACCTGGACGACTCGCGGAGTGAGGTGCACTTCGCGGGGTCAGGAGGTTCTCGCGGAGTCAGGACCGAGTACGGCCCTGACCCGGCGAAGTGCTCCTGACCTCGCGGAAGGGTACGCACAAGAACAGTTGTGCAATAGGTGTTGTGGGGTTACGGTGGTCGCATGACCAGACCGGAAGTACGCACACTGCGGGATGCCGCGCCGCTCGCCGCGCTCGCCCACCCGTTCCGCTCGCGGATCATGGACGCGCTCAAGGTCGACGGCCCGTCGACGGCCTCCATGCTCGCCCTGCGCACCGGCCAGGCCGTCGGCAACGCGAGCCACCACCTCAAGGTGCTGGCCGCCGCCGGGCTCGTCGAGGAGGCCCCCGAGCTGGCTCGCGACAAGCGCGAGCGCTGGTGGCGGCTGGTGACCACCGGCACCCGGTGGAGCCGCCGCGAGCTCACCGACCAGGCCGCGATCACCGCGGCCGAGGAGGCCGAGGCCCTCAACCTGCGCCGCCAGCAGGAGCGCGTGCGCGACTGGCTGGTCAACGCCGAGTCCGCCCCCGAGTGGGACGACGTGGCGTTCGCGACCCAGAACTGGTTGCGGCTGAGCCCCGACGAGCTGGGCGAGGTGTCCCGGGAGATCGTCGACCTCCTCGTGCGCTGGGGCAACCGCGAGGTGCCCGACGACGGGGTGCAGCGCGAGCCGGTGCTCGTGTTCGCCCGCGGCTTCCCGAGCCAGCCGTGACGGCCGGGACGACGACGCCGTCGGTCGCTCCCCCGATCGCGGGCAACCGCAACTTCCGGCTGCTCTGGGTCGGCGAGGGGGTGTCGGTGCTCGGCTCGATGACCACCTCGGTCGTCGTGCCGCTGGTCGCCGTCACGGTCTTCGACGCCGGGCCGGGCTGGATGGGCCTGCTCACCGCCGCCGCCTGGCTGCCCTGGCTGCTCATCGGCCTGCCGGCCGGCGCCTGGGTCGACCGCAGCGACGCCCGTCGGGTGATGATCGCCGCCGACCTCGGAGCTGCCGCGGCCATCGGGTCGGTGCCGCTGGCCTGGGCGCTCGGTCTGCTGACCCTCCCCCACCTGGTGCTGGCGACCCTGGGGGTCGGCGCCGCGGCGGTGTTCCTGCGCACGGCCTACCTGCCCCTCGTGCCACGCATCGTCGCCGAGCCCGACCTCGCGAGGGCGAACGCCCGGGTCGTCGGCACCGAGTCGGCGATGCAGGTGCTCGGCCCGGGGCTCGGTGGCCTGCTCGTCGCCGTCTTCTCCGCCGCCACAGCGGTGCTCGTCGACGTGGTGTCGTTCCTGGTGTCCGCGCTGTGCCTGCACCGGATGAACCCGCGGACGCTGGTGCCCCAGCCACCCGCGCCGACGCACCGTGAGCCGATGCGGCGCGAGGTCGCGACCGGCATCCGGGTGGTGTTCCACGATCCGTTCCTGCGGTTCTTCACCCTCCAGGGCGGCATCGCGAACTTCGCCCTCACCGGCTACTACACGCTGCTCGTGCTCTTCCTCGTGCGCGACCTCGACCTCGACCCCAGCCGGGTCGGCGCCGTGCTCGCGGCCGGCAGCGTGGGCGGGCTGGTCGGCGCCGGCATCGCGCGCCGGGCCGCGGCACGCCTCGGCGACGCCCGCGCCATGGTGGTGCTGCAGGTCGCCGCCGGCCCACCGGCGCTGCTCATCGCGCTGGCCCAGCCCGGCGTGCGGGTGGTGCTGGTGCCGCTCGGCCTGGCCCTCGTCGGCGCCGGCGTCGTGGCGGCGAACGTGCTGCGCGGCACCTTCCGGATGCGCTACACCCCTCCCGAGCTGCTCGCCCGCACCACGTCGACGTCGTCACTGGTCAACTTCGGCACCATGCCGCTGGCCGGCCTGGCCGCCGGCTGGCTCGGCACCCACGTCGGGGTGCGCGAGACGGTCACCGCGATGGCAGTGCTCTACACGGCATCCGCGTTCGCCCCGCTGTTCGGCCCGTACGGCCGGATCCGCAACCTGCCGGTTCAGCCGATGGCGACGTGGAGCAGCGGGTCGACCGCCACCGCGAGGAACACGACCGTCACGTAGGTGATCGAGTAGTGGAAGAGCCGCATCGGCTTCAGCGCCGGCCCGACCGCACCGCCCTTGGCGGCCCGGAACAGTCGGTGCGCCTCGAGCAGGAACAGCCCGCCGGCGAGCACGGCGGTGACGGCGTAGACCCAGCCCATCGACGCCACCGGCACGAGCACCAGCGAGGTCGCCACCATCACCCACGAGTAGAGGACGATCTGCCGGCCGACAGCCACGGGCCCCTGCTCGACGGGCAGCATCGGCACACCGGCGGCGGAGTAGTCGTCGCGGAAGGCCATCGACAGCGGCCAGTAGTGCGGGGGGGTCCAGAAGAAGATGAGGAAGAAGAGGATGACGGCCGGCCACTGCACCGTGCCGGTGACGGCTGACCAGCCGATGAGGGTGGGCATGCACCCGGCCAGGCCGCCCCAGACGATGTTCTGCGACGTGCGGCGCTTGAGCAGGATCGTGTAGCCCACGGCGTACAGGACGATCGCGGCCACCGACAGGGCGGCCGACAGCACGTTGACGACGAGTGCGAACCAGACCGTCGAGACGACGGTGAGCACCGCCGCGAAGACCAGGGCGTTGCGGGGCGTGATCTCGCCGGTGACCATCGGCCGCTTGCTGGTGCGGTGCATCAGCCGGTCGATGTCGCGGTCGTAGACCGAGTTGAAGGTGTTGGCCGCACCGGCGCTCAGCGTGCCGCCGACCAGCGTCGCGAGCACCAGCCAGAGAGAAGGCACCCCGCCCTCGGCGAGGAACATGACCGGGACGGTCGTGACGAGCAGCAGCTCGATGATCCGGGGCTTGGTGAGGGCGAGGTAGTTCGCCACCGTGCGGCGTCGGTCATGCCGCTGGACCGTGGGATCGGTCGTGATCGAGGTGGTGGCCACGTCGTCCTTCGGGTCGGCCGGTCGGGTGCTCGGCGATTCTAGCCTTGACCGGGTTGGCCGAGCCCCAGCGCGGGGTAGTCCAGACACTAGGGTGGACGGCGGACCCGTCCCCACCGTGTGCACGACCCCCGCGAGAGAGGCCCCAGTGAGCACGACTACCACGAGCAGGCGCACCCCCACCGCGACCCAGGGACGGAGCCCGGACATCTCGCGGCCCGTCGCCAAGAAGGCCAAGTGGACCGACCTCGACGTGCGAGCGGTCGACACCGTGCGGGTGCTGGCCGCGGATGCCGTGCAGCAGGCCGGCAACGGCCACCCCGGCACCGCGATGAGCCTGGCCCCGGTCGCCTACCTGATCTACCAGAACGTGATGGCGCACGACCCGTCCGACCCGACGTGGCTCGGCCGCGACCGGTTCGTGCTGTCCTGCGGGCACTCCTCGCTGACCCAGTACATCCAGCTCTTCCTCAGTGGCTACGGCCTGGAGCTGAAGGACCTCAAGGCGCTGCGCACCTGGGGCTCGCTCACCCCCGGGCACCCCGAGGTGCACCACACCAAGGGCGTCGAGATCACCACCGGCCCGCTCGGCTCGGGGCTGGCCTCCGCGGTCGGCATGGCGATGGCGCAGCGCCGCCAGCGCGGCCTGCTCGACCCCGACGCCAAGCCCGGCCAGAGCGTGTTCGACCACCACGTGTGGGTGCTCGCCTCCGACGGCGACCTGATGGAGGGCGTGGCGTCCGAGGCGTCCTCGCTCGCCGGCCACCAGGAGCTCGGCAACCTCATCGTCGTCTACGACGCCAACCAGATCTCGATCGAGGACGACACCGACATCTCGTTCAGCGAGGACGTCGCCAAGCGCTACGAGGCCTACGGCTGGGACGTCGTCGACATCGACTGGCGCCGGTCGACGAACCCGGCCGGCACCGCCGACTACACCGAGGACGTCGACACCCTCTTCGCCGCGCTCGAGAAGAGCAAGACCTCGCGCAACAAGCCCACCCTGGTGCGCCTGCACACCGTCATCGCGTGGCCGGCTCCCACGGCCCGCGGCACCGGCAAGGCGCACGGCTCCGCGCTCGGCCCCGACGAGATCGCCGCCACCAAGGAGCTGCTCGGCTTCGACCCCACAAAGACCTTCGAGGTCGACAAGGCGGTGCTCGCCCACACCCGTGAGGTGAAGAAGCGGGGCAAGGCCGCCCACCAGGCGTGGAACAAGCGGTATGCCGCGTGGCGCAAGGCCAACGCCGAGCGCGCCGCGCTCCTCGACCGCCTCGTCGACGCCCGCCTGCCCGACGGCTTCGAGAAGGCGCTGCCCGACTTCCCCGCCGACGCCAAGGGGCTCGCGACGCGTGCGGCATCCGGCAAGGTGCTCGGCGCCCTCGCGGCGACGCTGCCCGAGCTGTGGGGCGGCTCCGCCGACCTCGCTGAGTCCAACAACACCACGATGGCCGGCGAGGCGTCGTTCATCCCCAAGGGCAAGCAGACCAACGAGTGGAAGGGCGGCCCCTACGGGCGCACCCTGCACTTCGGCATCCGCGAGAACGCCATGGGCATGATCCTCAACGGCATCGCCCTCGAGGGCATGACCCGCCCCTACGGCGGCACCTTCCTGGTGTTCTCCGACTACATGCGCCCCGCCGTGCGGCTCGCGGCCATCCAGCAGGTCCCGGTCACGTTCGTGTGGACCCACGACTCGATCGGTCTCGGCGAGGACGGCCCGACCCACCAGCCGATCGAGCACCTCGCGGCCCTGCGCGCCATGCCGGGCCTGGACGTCGTGCGCCCGGCCGACGCCAACGAGACGGCCCAGGCGTGGGCCGAGATCCTGCGCCGCGGCACGCCCGGCCGGCCTGGCCCTGTCCCGCCAGAACCTGCCGATCGTCGACCGCAAGGAGCACGCCAAGGCCGACCGGCGTCGGCAAGGGCGCCTACGTGCTCATCGACGCGGCATCCGGCACGCCCGACGTGGTGATCGTCGCGACCGGCTCCGAGGTGTCGCTCGCGCTCGAGGCCCGGCTGCGGCTCGAGAAGGCCGGCATCGGCACCCGGGTGGTCTCGATGCCCTGCCGGGAATGGTTCGAGGAGCAGCCGCGCTCCTACCACGAACAAGGTCCTGCCGCCCTCCGTGCGCGCCCGCGTCAGCGTCGAGGCGGGAGTGGCGATGGGGTGGCACGACCTGGTCGGTGACGCCGGCCGCTGCGTCAGCATCGAGCACTTCGGTGCCTCGGCGGATGCCGCAACCCTGTTCCGCGAGTTCGGGTTCACCCCCGAGGCCGTCGTCAAGGCCGCCAAGGACTCCTTGGCAGCGGCTCGCAAGGCGGGGCAGGTGCCGGCCGTCAACGACACCGCGCCACGCGCCCGCAAGGACACCGGAACCGACGTCAACACCCAGAACGCGCCGAGCCGCAAGAGCGCGGCCACGGCCGGGAAGTGAGCGACATGACCAGCACCGCCCTGAAGGACCTCGCCGCCAACGGCGTCTCGATCTGGCTCGACGACCTCTCCCGCGAGCGCCTGATCGTCGCGGCAACCTGCAGCAGCTCATCGACGACAAGGGCGTCGTCGGGGTCACCACCAACCCGTCGATCTTCCAGGCCGCCCTGTCCGAGGGGCACGCCTACGACACCCAGGTCAGCGAGCTCGCGGATGCCGGGAACGACCGTCGACGAGGCCGTGTTCGCCCTCACGACCGAGGACGTCCGCGATGCGTGCGACGTCTTCCTGCCGGTCTACGAGGCCACCGACGGCCAGCGACGGCCGGGTGTCGATCGAGGTCGACCCGCGGCTGGCCCACGACACCGCGGCAACGGTCGCCGAGGCCAAGCTGCTCGCGACGGCGGTCGACCGGCCCAACGTGCTGATCAAGATCCCGGCCACGGTCGAGGGCCTGCCCGCCATCACCGAGGTGATGGCCGAGCGGCATCAGCGTCAACGTGACGCTGATCTTCGCGCTCGACCGCTACCGCGCCGTGATGAACGCGTTCCTCGCCGGGCTCGAGCAGGCGCGCGAGAGCGAGGCACGACCTGTCCGAGCATCCACTCGGTCGCGTCGTTCTTCGTCTCGCGGGTCGACACCGAGATCGACAAGCGGCTCGACGCGATCGGCACCGACGAGGCCAAGGCGCTGCGCGGCAAGGCCGGCGTCGCCAACGCCCGGCTGGCCTACCAGGCCTACGAGGAGGTCTTCTCGACCCCGCGCTGGCAGGCGCTGGCCAGGAGCCGGCGCGCACGACGCAGCGTCCGCTGTGGGCGTCGACCGGGGTCAAGGACCCGGCCTACCCCGACACGATGTACGTCACCGAGCTGGTCGCGCCGGGCACCGTCAACACGATGCCGGAGAAGACGCTCGACGCCATCGCCGACCACGGCGAGGTCACCGGCGACACCGTGACGCCGCTACTACGCCGAGGCCGCCGAGGTGCTCGACGACCTCGAGCGCGCTCGGCATCTCCTACGCCGACGTCACCGCGACCGCTCGAGCGCGAGGGCGTCGAGAAGTTCGAGAAGTCCTGGGGCGAGCTGCTCGACCGGGGTCAGCCCAGCTGACGCTGCGAGCAAGGCCACGGCGTGAGCACCGGCTCGCGGTCGCCGCCACCGGCGCGGCGGCCGACGCGCGTCGCCGACGCACGTGCCCACCCTCGTCGCCGACCAGGTCGCCAGCCGGCTGTTCGCCAAGGACCCCACCCTGTGGGGCGCCGGACGCCGAGGCCGAGTCCGCCAAGCGGCTCTCCTGGGTCGGGCTGGCCCGCAGCCTCGCGCCCGCTGGTCGCCGAGATCGCCGCCATGCGCGACGAGCTCGCGGCCGCCGGCTTCGACCACGTCGTGCTGTGCGGCATGGGCGGCTCGTCGCTGGCGCCCGAGGTCATCTGCGCGCACGGCCGGCGTGCCGCTCGATCGTGCTCGACTCCTCCGACCCCGACTACGTCGCGCGCGGCCCTGGCCGACCGGCTCGACCGCACCGTCGTCGTGGTCTCGAGCAAGTCCGGCCGCACGGTCGAGACCGACAGCCAGCGGCGGGCCTTCGAGCAGGCGTTCACCGACGCCGGCATCGACCCGACCGCGCGGATCGTCGTCGTCACCGACCCCGGCTCGCCCGCTCGACGGCGAGGCCCGCGAGGCCGGCTACCGCGGTCGTCAACGCCGACCCCGACGTCGGCGGCCGCTACTCGCGCGCTGACCGCCTTCGGCCTGGTGCCGAGCGGGCTGGCCGGGGCCGACGTCGAGCGCGCTGCTCGACGACGCCGAGGCCGTGGCCGACCTGCTCGCCGCCGACGACGACGACAACCCGGCCCTGCGCGCTCGGCGCCGCGATGGCCGGCACCGACGCCGCTGCGCGACAAGCTGGTCCTCGTCGACGACGGCTCCGGGATCGTCGGCTTCGGCGACTGGGCCGAGCAGCTCATCGCCGAGTCCACCGGCAAGCACGGCACGGGCATCCTGCCCGTCGTCGTCGACGGCGCTCGACGCGCCCGAGCTCTACCGAGCGACGGCACGACTCGTGCGCCTCGTCGCCGCTCGGCGCCGACGACGACACCGCGGACGCCGGCCACCGGCGGCATCCGGCGTGACCGTCGCCGGCCCGCTCGGCGCACAGTTGCTGCTCTGGGAGTACGCCACGGCGGTCGCCGGCCGGCTGCTCGGCATCAACCCGTTCGACCAGCCCGACGTCGAGAGCGCCAAGGCGGCCGCCCGCGAGCTGCTCGACGCGGCTCGCGCGGGCGCGGACCCGGCCGACTTCACCGACGGCGCCGTCGAGGTGCGGGCGCACGGCCGGCGACTGGCTCGGCGACGCCACCACCGTCGACGGCGCGGTCGACGCGCTGCTCGGCGCAGCTCGACGGCGAGCACGGCTACCTCGCGGTGATGGCCTACCTCGACCGGCTCGCCGACGCCGACCTCGAGCGACGTCGCGCGCGACGCTCGCTCGCCGCACCGGTCGCCCGGTCACCTTCGGCTGGGGGCCGCGCTTCCTGCACTCGACCGGGCAGTACCACAAGGGCGGACCGCCGACCGGCGTCTACCTGCAGGTCACCGGCCGCGCCGCACGCAGGACCTCGCCGTGCCCGGCCGGCCGTTCACGCTTCGGCCAGCTTCATCGCCGCCCAGGCCGGCCGGCGACGCCGCAGGTGCTCGCCGACCACGGCCGCCCGGTGCTGCGGCTGCACCTCACCGACCACGACGCCGGCCTGCGCCCAGGCTGGCCGGGCCGCGCTCGGCCGCAGGGCCGCGGCATGAGCCCGGCCGCGCGTCAGCCGCGGCGCACCAACCCGCTGCGCGACCCCCGCGACAAGCGGCTGCCCCGGATCGCCGGGCCGTGCGGCCTGGTGCATCTTCGGCGTCACCGGCGACCTCGCCCGCAAGAAGCTGATGCCGGCGGTCTACGACCTGGCCAACCGCGGCCTGCTGCCGCCCGGGCTTCGCGCTCATCGGGTTCGCCCGGCGCGACTGGGCCGACCAGGACTTCGGCAAGATCGTCTACGACGCGGTCGCGAGCGCACGCCCGCACGCCGTTCCGCGAGGAGGTCTGGAAGCACGCTGTCCGAGGGCATCCGGTTCGTGCCCGGCAACTTCGACGACGACGCCGCCTTCGACCTGCTCGCGCCAGACGGTCGCCGAGCTCGACGACGCAGCGCGGCACCGGCGGCAACCACGCGTTCTACCTGTCGATCCCGCCGCGGTTCTTCGCCGACGGTCTGCGAGCAGCTGCGACCGCTCCGGGCTGTCCGACGCCCGAGCCCGGCGCCGTGGCGGCGGGTCGTCATCGAGAAGCCGTTCGGCCACGACCTGAAGCGCGCGCGCGAGCTCAACGCCATCGTCGACGAACGTCTTCCCGCCCGACGTCGGTGTTCCGCATCGACCACTACCTGGGCAAGGAGACGGTGCAGAACCTGCTGGCGCTGCGCTTCGCCAACCAGATGTTCGAGCCGGTCTGGAACGCCAACTACGTCGACCACGTGCAGATCACGATGGCCGAGGACATCGGCATCGGCGGCCGCGCCGGCTACTACGACGGCATCGGCGCCGCCCGCGACGTCATCCAGAACCACCTGCTGCAGCTGCTGGCGCTCACCGCGATGGAGGAGCCGGTCTCCTTCGACGCCGCAGGACCTGCGCGCCGAGAAGGAGAAGGTGCTCTCGCGGTGCGGCTGCCCGCCGACCTCGGCCGGCACCGCCCGCGGGCAGTACGCCGCCGGCTGGCAGGGCGGCGAGCAGGTCGTCGGCTACCTCGAGGAGGACGGCATCCCGCCGAGCTCGACCACCGAGACGTATCGCCGCGGTCAAGCTCGACGATCGACACCCGCCGCTGGGCCGGGCGTGCCGTTCTACCTGCGCACCGGCAAGCGGCTCGGCCGGCGGGTCACCGAGATCGCCGTGGTCTTCAAGCGGGCGCCGCACCTGCCGTTCGAGCGGACCGCCACCGAGGAGCTCGGCCAGAACGCCGCTGGTCATCCGGGTGCAGCCCGACGAGGGCGTCACCCTGCGGTTCGGCTCCAAGGTGCCCGGGCACGCACGATGGAGGTCCGCGACGTCACGATGGACTTCGGCTACGGCGACGCGTTCACCGAGTCCTCGCCCGGAGGCCTACGAGCGGCTCATCCTCGACGTGCTGCTCGGCGACCCGCCGCTCTTCCCGCGGCACGAGGAGGTCGAGCTGTCCTGGCAGATCCTCGACCCGATCGAGAAGTACTGGGCACGCAGGGCCGGGCAGCCCGAGCAGTACGCCTCCGGCGCCTGGGGACCCGACAGTCGCCGACGCGATGATGGCGCCGTGACGGACGCGAGTCTGGAGGCTCCCGTGATCGTCGACCTGCCCAGCACCACCACCGGCCGACGTCGCCAAGCAAGCTGGTCGAGCTGCGCGACGACGGCGGCACGATCGCCCTGGCGCGCGTGCTCACCCTGCTCGTCGTCGTCGACGAGTCCGACGCCGACGACGGCGATCGAGGCCGCCAACGGCGCCAGCCGCGAGCACCCCTGCCGGATCATCGTCGTCGTGGCCGGCAACAAGCGCGGCACCGCCCGGCTCGACGCCCAGATCCGGCTCGGCGGCGACGCCGGCGCGAGCGAGGTCGTCGTGCTGCGGCTCTACGGCAAGCTCGCCAGCCACGGCCGACAGCCGTGGTCACGCCGCTGCTGCTGCCCGACTCCCCCATCGTCGCCTGGTGGCCCACCCACGGCCCCGCCAAGCCGTCGGCCGACCCGATCGGCGCGATGGCGCAGCGCCGGATCACCGACGCCGCCCAGTCCAGCCAGGCGCCGCGCACGGTGCTGCGCCGGCTGGCCGAGGGCTACGTCGACGGCGACACCGACCTGTCGTGGACGCGCATCACCCTGTGGCGCGGCCTGCTCGCCGCGGCGCTCGACCAGCCGCCCTACGAGCAGGTCACGAGCGCCACCGTGGTGGCGGCCACCGACTCACCGTCGCGCCGACCTGCTCGCCGGCTGGCTGGCCGTGCGGCTGCGCTGCCCGGTCATGATCGCCCGCGCCCGCAACCGCAGCGGCATCATCTCGGTGCGGCTCGAGCGGGCCAGCGGCACCGTCGACCTGGTGCGGCCGCTCGACGGCAACACCGCCACGCTGTCCCAGCCCGGCCAGCCGGTGCGCACCCTGGCGCTCCCCCACCGCTCGGATGCCGAGTGCCTCGCCGACGAGCTGCGTCGCCTCGACCCCGACGAGGTCTACGAGGACGCCCTGGTGACCGGGCCTGCGCAAGTGCACCGTGTCGCGCCAGACCGCCACCGAGGCGATCCGGGCCGGCCGCGCGCCCTCGGTCGCCGAGGCCGAGCGCACCGCGACCCGGCTGCGCAAGGCCGCCCGGGCCAGCGCGAGCAGCCAGATGGTCGAGGCCATGCCGATGCCCGGGAAGGCCGACGACCCGGGAGCAGTGAAGCAGGCCGCCGTCAAGCAGCTCGCCGAGGTGAAGGAGCGCCGCTCATGAGTGATTCCACCGCGACCGTGGTCGTGCACCGGGGGCCGCAGGCCCTCGCCGACGCCGCGGCAGCCCGGCTCGTCGTGGCGATCGTCGACGCGCAGTCGGCGCGCGGCGTCGCCCACGTGTCGATGACCGGAGGCTCGATGGGCTCGCAGATCATCGAGTCCGTGTGCGCCGTGCCGGCCCGGGACGCCGTCGACTGGTCACAGGTGCACGTGTGGTGGGGCGACGAGCGCTGGCTGCCCGCAGGCGACGCCGACCGCAACGACACCCAGAACGACGCGGCCGGGCTGGCGGGCCTCGGGCTCGACCCGGCCAACGTGCACCGCGTGCTCGGCCCCGACCAGAGCGAGTCCGCCGAGGAGAGCGCGCAGGCCTACAGCGACGCGCTGCACGCGGCGGGAGCCGGCCTGTTCGACGTCACGGTGCTCGGGGTCGGGCCCGACGGCCACGTCGCCTCGCTCTTCCCGAACCACCCGACCGCCAAGGAGGTCGGGCACCCGGCGGTGGCCGTGCACGACTCCCCCAAGCCGCCCCCGACCCGGGTGTCGCTGACCCGCGAGTGCCTCGAGCGCTCCCGCGAGGTGTGGTTCCTCGTCAGCGGCGCCGACAAGGCCGATGCCGTGCGCCGCGGCGTCACCGGCGCACCCTTCGAGACCACCCCCGCCGCGCACGTGCACGGCGTCGACCGCACCCTGTGGCTCGTCGACACCGACGCCGCCGCCGACCTGGAGCGCTGATCGCCATGGGCTTCCTCGACAAGCTGCGCGGCCGCGACGACTCCGCCCCCCAGCCCGACGACGACCCGGATGCCGTCAGCGGCGCCGGTGACGGCGACGACCTCGACGGCATCGATGCGGTGGAGGAGATCGGCATCCGCCGGCTCACGGCCGACGAGGAGGCGACGCTGGAGGCGGCCCGCGCCGGCTACGCCGCGCACGGCATCGACCCGGCCGACCTCGACAGCATCGCCGCCGCCTACGACCGCGCCCTCGACGGCCATGACGACGGGGACTCGTCCGGGGTGGTCGAGGTGCTCGGCACCGCGGTCGGAGACCATCTGGTGGCCGCCGGTGGCTACCGGTGGGTCGTCAGCACCGACCCGTTCGGCACCGACCTGGCCGTGGAGCCCCCGCGCCGGGGCGTGCCGGTGGTGACCCGGATGCTGGTGGCGACCCGTTGGCTGGGGCGCGAGCGCGGCTGGATTCCCGGCGTCGTCGGCCACCTGGCCGACGTCGGCCGCAGCTGACCTCGCGGTCCTCCCAGCTGACCTCGGGGCGCTACTGGATCAGGCCGCGGTCGCGCAGGGTCTGCAGCGCCTCGTCGAGGATCGCCTCGCCGTCCTCGTCGGAGCGGCGCTCCTTCACGTAGGCCAGGTGGGTCTTGTAGGGCTCGACCCGCGGCGCCGCCGGCGGGTTCTCCTTGTCGCGGCCGGCCGGGAGGCCGCAGCGCGGGCAGTCCCACTGCTCGGGGATGGCCAGACCGGGCTCCTCGGAGAAGCTCGGCCGGGTCTCGTGCCCGTTGGCGCACCAGAACGAGATGTGCACCCGCGGGGCCACCTCGCCGCGCTCGGCCTCGCCCATCGGGCCCGCACCGACGCGCGACCCGCGGATCGCATTACCACCAGCCATGTCTACCTATTCCTGTCAGGCGAAGCGAGCGAGGACGCCGAGGCCCACGACGACCGTGAACCACACCAGTGCGACCCCGACGGTGATCCGGTCGAGGTTGCGCTCGGCGACCGAGCTGCCACCCAGGGAGCTGGACATGCCACCGCCGAACATGTCGGACAGGCCACCGCCCTTGCCCTTGTGCAGCAGGATCAGCAGGGTCAGGAAGAGGCCGGTGATGACCAGGAGGATCTCAAGGCCGATTTGTACCGCTTGCACGAGCAGTCCTTCGGGTGGGTCGGGAGCAACCGCTCAAGGATAACCTTCGGCGGCACCGGCCGCGGTAGGCCCCCGGCGGGGAGGGGTCAGGAGGTCTGCAGGTGGTCGCGGAAGCGGCAGATCGCCGCGAACTCGACCGGGTCGATCGACGCCCCACCGACGAGCGCGCCGTCGACGTCCTCCTTGGCCATGATGGCCGCGACGTTGGCCGACTTCACCGAGCCGCCGTAGAGCACCCGGATGCCGTCGGCGACGTCGCCGCTGTAGAGCTCGGCGAGCTTGGTGCGGATCGCGGCGCACACCTCCTGGGCGTCCTCGGGCGTGGCGACCTCACCGGTGCCGATCGCCCAGATCGGCTCGTAGGCGACGACCACGGTGCGGGCCTGCTCGACCGGGACGTCCTTCAGGCCGGCCTCGACCTGGGCGAGCACGTGCTCGACGTGGGTGCCGGCCTGGCGGATGTCGAGGCCCTCGCCGCAGCAGAGGATCGGCGTGATGCCGTGCCGGAAGGCGGCCTGCACCTTGGCGTTGACGACCTCGTCGCTCTCGGCGTGGTACTCGCGCCGCTCGCTGTGGCCGACGGTGACGTAGGTGCAGCCGAGCTTGGCGAGGAACGGCCCCGCTGATCTCGCCGGTGTAGGCGCCGGCGTCGTGCGCCGAGAGGTCCTGGGCGCCGTGCTTGAGCTCGAGGCGGTCACCGTCGATCAGCGTCTGCACGCTGCGGATGTCGGTGAACGGCGGCAGCACCGCCACCTCGACGGCACCGAAGTCGTGCTTGCCGTCCTTGAGGGTCCAGTCGAGCTTCTGCACGAGGTGGGTGGCCTGGAGGTGGTCCAGGTTCATCTTCCAGTTCCCCGCCATGAGGGGGGTGCGGCCGACGGTCATGCGGTCAGTGCTCCTTCGGAGGATGGCGATGCCGGGCAGTGCCTTGCCCTCGAGGTACTCCAGGCGACGCGCCGCCACCGGTGGAGATGTGGCCGAACTGGTCGTCGCGGAAGCCGAGCTGGCGCACCGCGGCGGCGGAGTCGCCGCCGCCGACGACGGTCAGGGCGCCCTGCTCGGTGACCTCGATGAGCGCCTGGGCCAGCCGGCGGGTGCCGGCGGCGAACGGCGCCATCTCGAACACGCCCATCGGCCCGTTCCAGAAGACCGTGCGCGCGTCGGCGAGCTTCTCGGCGAAGAGCTCGGCCGACTTCGGGCCGATGTCGAGCCCCATCATGTCGGCGGGGATGGCGTCGGCCGCGACGGTGACGGTCTCGGCGTCGGCGGAGAACTCGCGGCGCGCACGACGACGTCGATCGGGCAGCACGATCTCGACGCCGCTCTCCTTCGCCCGCTCGAGGTAGCCCTTGCAGGCCTCGAGCTGGTCGGCCTCGAGCAGGCTCTTGCCGATCTCGTGGCCCTGGGCCGCGAGGAAGGTGAACACCATGCCGCCGCCGATCAGCAGCCGGTCGGCCGTCTGCCAGCAGGTTGTCGATGACGGCCAGCTTGTCGGAGACCTTCGCGCCGCCGAGCACCACGACATACGGCCGCTCGGGGTCGTCGGTGAGCCGCTCGAGCACCTCGACCTCGGTGGCGACGAGCCCGCCGACCGCGTGCGGCAGCCGCGTGGCGACGTCGTAGACCGACGCCTGCTTGCGGTGCACGACGCCGAAGCCGTCGGAGACGAAGGCGTCGGCCAGGCCGGCGAGCGGCGTCGGCGAACGCGGCGCGCTCGTCGTCGTCCTTGCGGTCTCGCCCGGGTTGAACCGGAGGTTCTCGAGCAGCACGACGTCGCCGTCGGACATGCGCGGCCACTGCGGCCTGGGCGCACTCGCCCACGGTGTCGGTCGCGAAGGCGACCGGGCGGCCGAGCAGCTCGCGAGAGCCGCCCGACGACCGGGGCCAGCGAGTAGCGCTCCTCGGGCGCGCCCTTCGGGCCGGCCGAGGTGGGCGCACACGATGACGCGTGCGCCCGCCTCGGCAGAGGCTCGAGATGGTCGGGACCGACGCCCGGATCCGTCCGTCGTCCGTGATCGTCGTGCCGTCGAGCGGCACGTTGAGGTCGGAGCGGACGAGGACGCGCTTGCCGCGCAGGTCGCCGAGGGACGGCGAGGTCACCCATGGTCGAGTCGGTCCCGTTCGCTTCAGAGGCTCTCGCCGACGAGGACGACGAGGTCGACGAGGCGGTTGGAGTAGCCCCACTCGTTGTCGTACCAGCCGACGACCTTGACCTGGTCGCCGATCACCTTGGTGAGGCCGGCGTCGAAGATGCACGAGCGCGGGTCGGTGACGATGTCGGTCGACACGATCGGGTCCTCGGTGTACTTCAGGAAGCCCTTGAGCGGGCCCTCGGCCGCGGCCTTGACGACGGCGTTGACCTCTTCGACGGTGGTCTCGCGGCCGGCCTCGAAGGTGAGGTCGGTGGCCGAGCCGGTGGGCACCGGCACGCGCAGCGCGTAGCCGTCGAGCTTGCCCTTGAGCTCGGGCATGACCAGGCCGATCGCCTTCGCGGCACCGGTGCGAGGTCGGGATGATGTTGAGGGCGGCGGCGCGGGCGCGGCGCAGGTCGTGGTGCGGGCCGTCGAGCAGGTTCTGGTCGGAGGTGTAGGCGTGGATGGTGGTCATCAGGCCCTTGACGATGCCGAACTCGTCGTTGAGCGCCTTGGCCATCGGGCGCGAGGCAGTTGGTCGTGCACGACGCGTTGGAGATGACGTGCTGGGTGGCCGGGTCGTAGTCCTCGTGGTTGACACCCATGACGAAGGTGACGTCCTCGTTCGGACGCCGGGGCGGAGATGATGACCTTCTTGGCGCCACCGTCGATGTGGGCCGTGCGCCTTGGTGGCGTCGGTGAAGAAGCCGGTCGACTCGATGACGATGTCGGCGCCGAGGTCGCCCCACGGGAGGTCGGCGGGGTCGCGCTCGGCGAAGATCTTGATGGTTGGCCGCCGACGGTGATCGCGTCGTCGGTGACGGAGACGTCGTCGGCGAGCACGGCCGAGCATCGAGTCGTACTTCAGCAGGTGCGCGATGCTCTTGTTGTCCGTCAGGTCGTTGGCGGCGACGATCTCGATGTCGGCACCGGACGCCAGGACGGCCCGGAAGAAGTTGCGGCCGATGCGGCCGAAGCCGTTGATCCCTACGCGAACGGTCACGGTGTGTGCTGCCTTCCACTAAATGCGGCGTGCCGCAGGTCAGCGGCACCTTGGGTCACCTCCACCCTAGACCTGTCCGCAGGGGCTCCCGACACCGTCCGAGGTACGGGCGAGTAACCGCTTCCCAGCACGTGAACCGCGGTCGACGCCCGGAGGGCCGCCTTTCGGGCGGTTTCCGGACGGGCGGAGCCCGCCGGAGGCTCAGGTGTCGAGCATGTCCGGCGTGAGCACGGCCTCGGTGTTGGGGATGCCGACGTCGGACGCCCGCTTGTCGGCCATCGCGAGCAGCCGGCGGATGCGGCCCGCGACGGCGTCCTTGGTCATCGGCGGCTCGGCCAGCTGGCCGAGCTCCTCGAGCGAGGCCTGCTTGTGCTGCAGGCGCAGCTCGCCGGCCTCGCGCAGGTGGTCGGGGATGTCGTCGCCGAGGATCTCCAGCGCTCGCTCGACGCGCGCCCCGGCGGCCACGGCGGCGCGGGCCGAGCGGCGCAGGTTGGCGTCGTCGAAGTTGGCCAGCCGGTTGGCGGTGGCGCGCACCTCGCGGCGGATGCGGCGCTCCTCCCAGGCCAGCACGGCGTCGTGCGCGCCGAGCCGGGTGAGCATCGCGCCGATGGCGTCGCCGTCGCGGATGACGACCCGGTCGACCCCGCGCACCTCGCGGGCCTTGGCCGAGATGCCCATCCGGCGGGCTGCGCCGACCAGGGCGAGGGCCGCCTCCGGGCCGGGGCAGGTGACCTCGAGGGCCGACGAACGACCCGGCTCGGTGAGCGAGCCGTGCGCGAGGAAGGCGCCGCGCCAGGCAGCCTCGGCGTCGCACACCGAGCCGCTGACGACCTTGGGCGGCAGGCCCCGCACCGGGCGGCCCCGGCTGTCGATGCAGGCCGGTCTGCCGGGCCAGCGACTCGCCGTCCTGGACCACCCGCACGACGTAGCGGCTGCCCTTGCGCAGCCCGCCGGCCGCGAGCACCAGCACCTCGGGGGTGTGGCCGTAGACCTCGGTGAGCTCACGCCGCAGACGGCGGGCGGCGTTGGCGGTGTCGAGCTCGGCCTCGACGACGATGCGGCCCCCGATGATGTGCAGTCCTCCGGCGAACCTCAGCGTCGCGGCGACCTCGGACTTGCGGCAGCACGGCTTGGTCACCACGTGCCTGCTCAGCTCGTCCTTCACCTTCGCCGTCATTGCCATGGCCGTCATCCTGCCACGCGTCAGCGGACCGGTCTCGGGGTGGTGAGAATGTCCCGAAGGGCCGCCGCGTAGCGCAGGGGGTCATGCTCGCCGGGTCGGTCGCGGCGGCCAACGGGGGTCACGAACAGCTGCGCGCCGAGCCGCAAGCACTGTTGCGCCAGAACCGTTTCGTCGTCGACGACGGCGGGGTCGGCGAGCACCGCGTCGAGGCGAAGATGGGGCGCGAGCGTGACGAACGTCTCGAGGTGACGCCCGGCACTGAAGCCGGCCGTCTCACCCGTGCCGGGGTCGAGGTTGAGCACCAGCAGCCGGCGTGCCCGAGTCACCCCGAGGGCCTCGGCGAGCTCGGGCACCAGCAGGTGGGGCATCACCGAGGTGAACCACGATCCGGGCCCCAGCACGACCCAGTCGGCGCTGCGGATGGCGGCCACCGACTCCGGGTAGGCCGGCGGGTCGGCCGGCAGGAGGCGCACGGCGCCCACCTCGCCCGGCGTCACGGCGACCTGCGCCTGCCCGCTCACGACGTGCACGGCATCCGGCTGGTCGGGGTCGAGCCCGCTGACGTCGGCCTCGATGGTCAGGGGCACGGCTGCCATCGGCAGCACCCGGCCCTGCGCCTGGAGCAGCCGCCCCACGAGGTCGAGCCCGGCGACGGGGTCGTCGTGCAGCTCCCAGAGGGCGACGATGAGCAGGTTGCCCAGGTTGTGCCCGCCCAGCGGACCGTCGCCGGCGAACCGGTGCTGCAGCACGTCGCGCCAGGTCTGGCCCCACTCGCTCTCGCTGCACAGCGCGGCCAGCGCCATCCGCAGGTCACCGGGAGGCAGCACGCCGAACTCGTCGCGCAGCCGGCCCGACGAGCCGCCGTCGTCGGCGACCGTGACGATGGCAGTGACCTCGTCGGTGACGTAGCGCAGGGCGGTGAGCGTGGCGGCCAGTCCGTGCCCGCCGCCCAGCGCGGCGACGACCGGCCCCGTCACTCGCGCCCCAGGTCGCGGTGCACGACGAAGCTGGCCACCTGCTCGGTCGTGAGCCGGGCGGCGAGAGCCTCGGTCATCGCGACCGAGCGGTGCTTGCCCCCGGTGCAGCCGATCGCGATGGTCGCGTAGCGCCGCCCCTCGCGCAGGTAGCCCTCGGTGACCGGCTCCATCAGCGCGACGACGCGGTCGAGGAACTCGGTGGCGCCCGGCTGCCCCATCACCCAGTCGGCGACCGGGGCGTCGGCGCCGGTGAGGGCCTTGAGCTCGGGCACCCAGAACGGGTTGGGCAGGAAGCGCATGTCGAAGACGAAGTCGGCGTCGAGCGGCACGCCGTACTTGAAGCCGAACGACATCAGGGCCAGCCGCACGCTCGGCCCCTCGGCGTCACCGAGCAGCGGGGTCAGCTTGCGCCCGAGCTGGTGCACGTTGAGGCCGGACGTGTCGATGACGACCTGGGCGTCGGCGCGCAGGTCGCGCAGCATCTCGCGCTCGGCCTGGATGCCGTCGAGCAGCCGGCCCTCGCCCTGCAAGGGGTGCGGGCGCCGCACGCTCTCGAACCGGCGGACCAGGGCCTCGTCGGTGGCGTCGAGGAAGATCAGGTGCGGCTGCCAGCCGGCGTCGCGCAGCGCGGCGAGGCCGGCCTGCAGCTCGGAGCGGAAGGCCCGCGCCCGCACGTCGACCACGGCGGCGATCTGCAGGTCGCTCTCACCGGAGTCGCGCACCTCGCTCGCCAGGGCGGCCATGTCGGCGAGCAGCTGCGGCGGCAGGTTGTCGACGACGTACCAGCCGCGGTCCTCGATGACGTTGGCGGCCGTCGAACGCCCCGCCCCACTCATCCCCGTCACGATGACGAAGTCGGTGGAGCGTGGCACCGGCGTGAGGTCGCCGCCGCTCGGCTCGTCGTCAGCCACGGCCCGCTCGATCGCCACGGTCTGCTCCTTCGTCGTCGATCACCTCGCCGGTGGCGAGGTTGACCGCCGGCATGCCGTCGGCGCCCGACCCCAACTGTGCCGCAACCACCGCTGCCAGCGCAGGCCCTATGCCGGGCACGGCCGCCAGCTCGTCGACCGAGGCGGCCCGGATGCGCTTGACCGAGCCGAACGCCTTGAGCAGCGCCTTGCGGCGCTTCTCGCCCAGGCCCGGGATGCCGTCGAGCTGGCTGGTCGTCATGGCCTTGGAGCGGCGCTGCCGGTGGAAGGTGATCGCGAACCGGTGCGCCTCGTCGCGCAGCCGCTGCAGGAGGTAGAGGCCCTCACTGGTGCGGGGCAGCACCACGGGGTACTCCTCCCCCGGCACCCAGACCTCCTCGAGCCGCTTGGCGAGCCCGACCACCGCGACGTCGACGACCCCGACGTCCTCCAGCGCCCGGGCAGCGGCGTTGACCTGCGGCAGCCCGCCGTCGACCACGACCAGGTTGGGCCGGTAGGCGAACCGCGCGGGCCGCGAGCCGACCTCGGGAACCGGCTCACCGGCATCCGCGGCATCGGCCTGGGCACCCTCGGCCTCGGCGAGCTCGGCCTCCTCGGCGCGGCCGCGGCGGAACCGGCGGGTCAGCACCTCGTGCATCGCGGCCGTGTCGTCGGTGGCCCCGGTCTCGTCGCCGCGCACGATGAAGCGGCGGTACTCGGACTTGCGGGGCAGGCCGTCCTCGAAGACGACCATCGAGCCCACGACCGAGGTGCCCTGCACGTGGCTGATGTCGAAGCACTCGATGCGCAGCGGGGCCTCGTCGAGCTCGAGGGTGTCTTGCAGCTGCTGCAGCGCCTGGCTGCGGGTGGTGAGGTCGCCGGCCCGCGTCACCTTGTGCCGGGCCAGGCTCTGGGTGGCGTTGCGGGCCACGGTCTCCATCAGGGTGCGCTTGTCGCCGCGGCGCGGCACCCGCAGGTCGACCCGGCTGCCGCGCAGCGTCGACAGCCAGAGCGAGAGCGCCTCGGCGTCGTCGGGCAGCACCGGCACGAGCACCTCGCGCGGCACGGCGTCTCCGGCCTCGCTGCCGTAGACCTGCTGGAGCAGGTGCTCGACGACCTCGGGGGTCGTCTCGGCATCGCGCTCGGCCACCCAGCCGCGCTGGCCGCGCACCCGGCCCCCGCGCACGTGGAAGAGCTGCACCGCGACCTCGAGCTCGTCCTCGGCCAGCGCGAACACGTCGGCGTCGGTGGCGTCGGGAAGCACCACGGCCGACTTCTCGAGCACCCGCTCGAGCGCCCCGATGTCGTCGCGCAGCCGGGCGGCCCGCTCGAAGTCGAGCTCGGCGGCCGCTCCCTTCATCTCCTTGGTGAGGCGGCGTGACGAACCGGCCGGTCTCGCCCGCCATGAAGTCGCAGAAGTCCTCGGCGATCTCGCGGTGGCGCGCCTCGTCGACCCGGCCGACGCAGGGGGCGCTGCACTTGTCGATGTAGCCGAGCAGGCACGGCCGGCCGACCTGGCTGGCGCGCTTGAACACCCCGGCGCGAGCAGGTGCGCACCGGGAAGACGCGCAGCAGCGAGGTCGAGGGTCTCGCGGATCGCCCAGGCGTGCGCGTAGGGCCCGAAGTAGCGGGTGCCCTTGCGCTTGGCGCCGCGCATGACCTGCGCCCGCGGGTACTCCTCGCCCAGGGTCACGGCGAGGTAGGGGTAGGACTTGTCGTCGCGGTACTTGACGTTGAACCGCGGGTCGAACTCCTTGATCCACGCGTACTCGAGCTGCAGCGCCTCGACCTCGGTGGTGACGACGGTCCACTCGACGCTGGCGCCGGTGCGCACCATCGTGGCGGTGCGGTGGTGCAGCGCCGCGACGTCCTGGAAGTAGGAGGACAGCCGCTGCCGCAGGTTCTTGGCCTTGCCCACGTAGATGACCCGGCCGTCGCGGTCGCGGAACCGGTAGACGCCGGGGTCGGTCGGGATCTCTCCCGGCCGGGGACGGTAGGTCGAGGGGTCAGCCACCCGGCAACCCTACGACCGAGGTACGTCAGGTGACCTTGATGCCGTCGGCCCCCACCGTCACGGTCTTGGCGGGCAGCGCCTGGGTCGCGGGACCCTGCTTGACCAGGCACCCGTGGCGATGTCGAAGGTCGAGCCGTGGCACGGGCAGGCGATGACGCCGTTCGAGACGCCGTTGACCGTGCAGCCCTGGTGGGTGCACACGGCCGAGAAGGCCTTGAAGTCGCCGGCCGTGGGCTGGGTGATGACGACCTTGAGCTGGTCGAACACCTTGCCGCCGCCCACCGGGATGTCGGCCGCGGCGATGGCGTCGCTGGCGGCCGAGGCGGCCCCCGAAGCGGCCGAGCCGGCGGCACTGGACACGGCCTCGCCGGCGCTCGAGCCGCACGCGGTGAGCCCGGCGGTGCCGGCCACGGCGACCCCCGCCACCAGCAGGCTCTCGCGGCGCGACCAGCAGGCACAGGACGCCGCAGAGGCCTCGGCGTCGGTGGTCGCGGGGGCGGAGGGGTGGTGGTGCGCTCGGTGCTCATCGTGGTCCTCGCTGTCGTGGGGTGCCGCGGTCCGGGCTGGGTGCGAGCAGTATCCCCATACTTCCCTGTGACGGTGCCGTGGGACCTTCGGACAGTGGACGGAGGTCCCGATTCGGGCCGTGCTGGCGCCGGGGAAGCCGCAGGTAACAAGTCGGCACCACTCTGCCGGCAATGCTGGGCCGCCCCCGCGACCAGTGGTTACAGTTCGCATGCCCGTCTCGGCGTGGCACGAGCAGTCCTGCTCAACCCTTTTTTCGTACTACTCAGGAGGAAACGTGCCTCAGCGTTCCGTGGTTGCCGTTGGCGCCTCGCTGCTCGTGGCTTCGCTCGCACTCGCCGGTTGTGGCACGCGCGGCGACAGTGGCGACGGCGCATCAAGTGCCGGTGCAGCGAACAAGACCGTCAAGATCGGCGTCATCGCGCCCCTGTCCGGCGACCTGGCCGCCCTCGGCAAGGGCATCCAGAACTCGGTCGACCTGGCCATCAAGCAGGCCAACGACCAACAAGACCATCCCGGGCTGGACCATCGAGATCGCCGCCGAGGACGACGAGGCCACGCCCGACGTCGGCAAGAACGCCGCGACCAAGCTCGCGTCCGACAAGGACGTCGTCGGTGTCGTCGGCACGCTGAACTCGAGCGTCGCGCAGAGCGTGCAGCCCGTGCTCTCCTCGGCCAAGATCACCATGGTCTCGCCGGCCAACACCAACCCCTCGCTGACCCAGGGCGCCGACTTCGCGACCGCCCCGGCACGCACCTACCCGAACTACTTCCGCACCTGCACGACCGACTCGATCCAGGGGCCGTTCGCAGCGCGCTACCTGTTCGAGAAGGCCGGCATCAAGGAGGTCGCGACGGTCAACGACAAGAAGACCTACGGCCAGGGCCTGGTCAACGCCTTCACCCAGGAGTACACCAAGCTGGGCGGCAAGATCGTGGCCGCCGAGACGATCAACCCCGATGACGACAAGTACGACGCCGTCATCAGCAAGATCAAGCCCTCGAACCCGAAGGCCGTGTACTACGGCGGCGAGTTCCCGCAGGCCGGTCCGTTCTCGCAGCAGATGAAGGCCGCCGGCCTCAACGTCCCGCTCATGGGTGGCGACGGCATCTTCTCCGGCGAGTACATCAAGCTCGCCGGCAAGACCGCCGACGGCGACCTCGCGACCTCGGTCGGCGCCCCGACCGACACCCTCCCGTCGGCCACCGCCTTCGTCGAGGCCTACAAGGCCGCCGGCTACCAGGAGCCCTACGAGGCCTACGGCGCCTACGCGTTCGACGCGGCCAACGCCATCATCAACGCGCTGAAGGTCTCGCTCGCCAGCGCGGCCTCGGCCGAGGCGGCGCGTCAGCCCACCATCGACGCGATGGCCAAGGTCGCCTTCGACGGCGTCACCGGCAAGGTCGCGTTCGACGAGTTCGGCGACACCACCTCCAAGGTCCTGACCACCTACGGGGTCAAGGGCGGCAAGTGGGTGGCCATCAACACCGCAGCCTTCGAGTCGAACTGACCTCGGTCAGCTAGCACGTAGGTAGCACCCGCACGATGACGGCGGGGGTGGTCCGGCAGGACCACCCCCGCCGTTTCGGTGTCGGGACGCACCGCGTCCCACCACCGCCGGAGCCACGTCGACTCGGATGCCGTGTGATGCGAGACACCACACGACGCAGCCGCTACGCTCCCCCCAGCCCGTACACGTCAACTAGGAGGTCGTGGTGGACGCCTTCGCCCAGCAGCTCGTCAACGGGCTGACCCTGGGATCGCTCTATGCCCTGATCGCGGTCGGCTACACGGTCGTCTACGGCATCGTCCAGCTGATCAACTTCGCCCACGGCGAGATCTTCATGATCGGCGCGTTCGGTGCCCTCTCGACCTGGCTGATCTTCTTCGAGGGCAACACCTCGTTCTACATGCTGCCCTTCATGATCATCGGCGCGGTCATCGCCTCGGTCACGACCGCGGTCCTCATGGAGCGCATCGCCTACCGCCCGCTGCGCAACGCGCCGCGGCTCGCCCCGCTCATCACGGCGATCGGTATCTCGGTCTTCCTGCAGGAGGCCGTGCGGCTCTTCTACGGCAAGAGTCCCGTTCTTCGACTTCCCGGACGCCAAGCAGCGCGTCGCCGTTCCCGCAGATCGACGTGCGTCACCGGCCCGGCCTTCCAGGTCGGCGGCGTGACCATCCAGCGGTCGGCGATCTTCACCATCGGCTGCCTGGTCATGTGCGCCGCCGGCCTGTGGTACTTCGTCAACCGCACCAAGACCGGCCGCGGCATGCAGGCCGTCTCGCAGGACCCCGACACCGCTCGCCTGATGGGCATCAACGTCGACCGGATCATCGTGGTCGCGTTCGCCGTCGGCGCCACGCTGGCCGGCGATCGCCGGTGTCGCCCAGGGCCTGCAGGTCACCAACATCAACTTCCGGATGGGCTTCCTCGCCGGCCTGAAGGCGTTCACCGCCGCCGTGCTCGGCGGCATCGGCAACGTCGTGGGGCGCCGTCGTCGGTGGCCTCACCCTCGGCATCGTCGAGGCCATGGCCGTCCAGTTCATCCCGGGCACCTTCGGTGGCAGCCCGTGGAAGGACGTCTGGGCCTTCGGCCTGCTCATCCTCGTCCTGGTCTTCCGACCGCAGGGCATCCTCGGCGCGAAGGTGGTGGACCGGGCATGAGCAAGCTCCGTTTCTCGGACGAGGCGCGCGCCACGCACGCCGTCCGAAGTGCCCTCCGCATCGGCCATCGCCGGCGGCGCCCTGATGGTCATCAGCGGGCTGCTGTCCTGGTCGTTCGACAACCGCATCCTCGACGACATCTCGATCCGCTTCTACCCGGCGGGCATCCAGCTCTACGTCGATGATGTTCGGCGTCCTCGCCGCTCATCCTCGGCGTGCTGCTGCTCCGGCGCCCGGCCGTGGATGAGCCCGGCCCGTGGCCTGCGCATCCTCGGCATCACCGCCCTGGTGTTCCTGGTCTGGGTGCTCGGCTCGATCGCCGTCAAGACCGGTGGCCTGATCAACCTCAACGAGGGCGGCTGGGTGGCCCTGGTGGGCGCCGTGCTCATCACCCTCGCCGGCACCCTCTCCCCCGACGTCGACATCGACGTGCGGACCTGGCCCAAGCTGAGCAGCACGCTCGAGATCCTCATCATCGTCGTGCTGATGGCGGTGCTGCTGTTCGACGTGGCCTACACGCTGAACATCCAGGACGGCGTCATCTTCGCGTCGTTCCTCGTCGCCATCGTCGGCATGGTCGGTGGCCTGCTCGGCACCGGCTTCGGCGGCTACCTCGGCTTCGTCGGCGGCCAACAACCGCCGTCCGCTCCTGCTCGCCGCCTTCCTCGTGGCGTTCCTCTTCCCGTTCACCCAGAACGGCTCCGACGCCAACATGTCGATCGCGACCCAGATCCTGATCTTCGCGGCGACCGCGCTGGGCCTGAACATCGTCGTCGGCCTCGCCGGCCTGCTCGACCTCGGCTACATCGCCTTCCTCGGCACCGGCGCCTACGTCGGCGCCATGCTCGTCGAACTCGGCGTTCTCCACCGTCGGCTGGCACCCGCCCGTTCGTCGTCGTCATGCTCGTCGGCGCATGCACCGCGGCGATCTTCGGCCTGATCATCGGTACGCCGACGCTGCGCGTCTCCGGCGACTACCTCGCCATCGTGACGCTCGGCTTCGGCGAGATCTTCCGGCTGACGATGTTCAACCTCGACGGCAACAACGGCCCCAACCTCACCAACGGGCCCAACGGCATCCCGGCCATCCCGGACCTGAACTTCTTCGGGTTCGACTTCGGCGCAGAGCACACCGTCGCCGGCATCCAGCTCGGCCGGTTCAGCAACTACTACTTCCTGCTCCTGCTGCTGTTGATGTTCGTCATCCTCGTGTTCACCCGGCTCAACGACAGCCGGATCGGGCGGGGCTGGGTCGCCATCCGCGAGGACGAGCGCGCCGCCGAGGCGATGGGCGTCAACGTCTTCGGTCTCAAGCTGCTCGCCTTCGCCGTCGGCGCGTTCCTCGCCGGCCTGGCCGGCACGATCAAGGCCCACCAGGACACCTCGGTCAGCCCCGACCAGTACGTCTTCCTGGAGTCGGCGTTCCTGCTCGCGGCCGTCGTCCTCGGCGGCATGGGCACCGTCGTCGGTGTCCTCGTCGGCGCCACGATCCTCAAGCTGCTCCCCGAGAAGCTGCGCGAGGTCAACGACTACCGGCTGCTCATGTTCGGCCTGCTGCTCGTCGTCATGATGCGGTTCCGCCCCGAGGGTCTGGTGCCGAGCAAGCGGCGCCAGCTCGAGTTCCACGAAGAGGACACCGAGCTCGTCGAGCTACGTTCAGGCCGAGCACCTCCAGGAGGCGAAATGACCGTCACCGACACCCCGGACCGACGCGCCCGGCGCACGGACCGCGCGAGCTGCGTGCTCGAGGCCAGCAGCGTGACCATGCGGTTCGGCGGCCTCACGGCCGTCGACAACGTCGAGCATGAAGGTGCACGAGGGCGAGATCGTCGGGCTGATCGGCCCGAACGGCGCCGGCAAGACGACCTTCTTCAACTGCCTCACCGGCATGTACATCCCCACCGAGGGCCGGGTCACGCTCAACGGCGAGACCCTGCCGCCCGAAGCCCCTCGCCGTGGTGCGCGCCGGCATGGCCCGCACCTTCCAGAACATCCGGCTCTTCGCGAACATGACGGCGCTCGAGAACGTCATGGTCGGGCCGCTACTGCCGCACCTCGTCGATGGCGCTCACCTCGATCCTGCGCGGGCCGAAGTTCAGGCGCGAGGAGGCCGCGACCCGCGAGCGGGCCCAGGAGCTGCTCGAGTACGTCGGGCTCGGCCAAGTCGACCGAGCTGCTCGCCCGCAACATGCCCTACGGCGACCAGCGCCGGCTCGAGATCGCCCGCGCGCTGGCCACCGACCCGCAGGTCCTGCTCGCTCGACGAGCCCACCGCGGGCATGAACCCGCAAGGAGACCGAGGCGACGATGAACCTGATCTTCAAGATCAGGGACAGCGGGCTCGCGGTCGTCGTCATCGAGCACGACATGCGGTTCATCTTCAACCTCTGCGACCGGGTGCTCTGCCTGGTGCGCGGGTCGCTGCTCGTCGAGGGCACGCCCGGCGAGGTGCAGTCCGACCACCGGGTGATCGAGGCCTACATCGGCGGCGACGACGAGGAGGAGGAGAGCGCGTGAGCGTCATGCTGGAGGTCAAGGACCTCGAGGTGTCCTACGGCAAGATCAAGGCCGTCAAGGGCATCAGCTTCACCGTCGACGAGGGTGAGGTCGTCACCCTGATCGGCACCAACGGCGCCGGCAAGACGACGACCCTGCGCACCATCTCGGGTCTGCTCCGCCCGGTGGCCGGGTCGATCACCTTCCAGGGCAAGGACCTCACCACGGTCGCCGCGCACGACATCGTGCAGCTCGGGCTGGCGCACTCCCCCGAGGGCCGGCGGATCTTCCCGCGGCTCACCGTCGAGGAGAACCTGCGGCTCGGCGCGTTCGCCCGCAAGGACAAGAGCATCAACTCCGACCTCGACGCGGCGTTCGCGCTGTTCCCGATCCTCGAGGAGCGCCGCGCCCAGCCGGCCGGCACCTTCTCCGGTGGCGAGCAGCAGATGCTGGCGATGGGGCGGGCGATGATGAGCCGCCCCAAGCTGCTCATGCTCGACGAGCCGTCGATGGGCCTGTCGCCGCTGATGATGAAGCGGATCATGACGACGGTGACCGACGCTCCAGCAGCAGGGCACCACGATCCTGCTCGTCGAGCAGAACGCCCAGGCCGCGCTGAAGCGGGCCACCAAGGGCTACGTGCTCGAGGTCGGCAACATCGTGCTCAGCGGCACCGGCCAGGAGCTGCTCGAGAGCGACGACGTGCGCAAGGCGTACCTCGGCGAAGACTGAGCTCGACCGCAGGGCCTGAGATCGCACGAAGGCCCCGGATGCCGTGACACGGCATCCGGGGCCTCTCGCGTTCCGCTCGGGCTCAGCTCGCGGCGCGCTTGGCGGCGCTCGTGCGGGCCGCGGTGGTGCGCGGTGCGGCGGCTGCGGTCTTGCGCGGTGCGGCGGCCGTGCCTTGCGGCTCGTGCGGCCTCTTGGTGCTGGCCGCCGTGGTCTTGCGGCTCGTCGCGACCTTCGTGGTCGTCGCGGTCTTCGTCGTCGCGGTCTTGGTCGTCGCCGACTTCGTGGCCGGTGCCTTCCTGCGGGTCGCCGTAGCCGTCGTGCCGGTGGCCCGAGTGGTGGTGCGGGCCGTCTTGGCGAGCACCGGTGCGAGGAACCGCCCGGTGTGCGAGTGCTCGAGCGTGGCGACGTGCTCGGGCGTGCCCTCGGCGATGACCCGGCCGCCGCCGCTGCCGCCCTCGGGGCCGAGGTCGATGAGCCAGTCGGCGCTCTTGATGACGTCGAGGTTGTGCTCGATGACGATGCACGGTGTTGCCCTTGTCGACCAGGCCCTGCAGCACGCCGAGCAGCTTGCGGATGTCCTCGAAGTGCAGGCCCGTGGTCGGCTCGTCGAGCACGTAGACGGTGCGCCCGGTGCGACCGCTTCTGCAGCTCGGTGGCGAGCTTGACGCGCTGCGCCTCGCCGCCGGACAGGGTCGGGGCCGGCTGGCCGAGCCGCACGTAGCCGAGGCCGACGTCGTTCGAGGGTGCGCAGGTGCCGGGCGATCGCGGGGACGGCCGCGAAGAAGTCGGCGGCCTCCTCGATCGGCATGTCGAGCACGTCGGCGATGGTCTTGCCCTTGAAGTGCACCTCGAGCGTCTCGCGGTTGTAGCGCGCGCCGTGGCACACCTCGCACGGCGACGTAGACGTCGGGCAGGAAGTTCATCTCGATCTTGATCGTGCCGTCGCCCGAGCAGGCCTCGCAGCGGCCGCCCTTGACGTTGAACGAGAAGCGGCCCGGCTGGTAGCCGCGCATCTTCGCCTCGGTGGTGTCGGCGAAGAGCTTGCGGATGTGGTCGAAGACGCCGGTGTAGGTGGCCGGGTTGGACCGCGGGGTGCGGCCGATCGGGCCCTGGTCGACGTGCACGACCTTGTCGAGGTGCTCGAGCCCCGTGACGCGTCTTGTGCCGGCCGGGCACGTGCCGGGCGCCGTTGAGCTTGTTGGCCAGCACGTTGTAGAGGATGTCGTTGACCAGCGTGGACTTGCCCGAGCCGCGAGACGCCGGTGACGGCGACCAGGTCGCCGAGCGGGAACGACACCGTGACCTCGTCGCAGGTTGTGCTCGCGTGCGCCTGCACCACGGTGACCTCGCGGCCCTTCTCGCTGCGGCCGGCGCACCTGCGGCGTCGGGATCTCGCGCGCGGCCGGAGAGGTACTCGCCGGTGAGCGAGTCGGGGTGGGTGAGCAGGTCGGCGACGGTGCCGGAGTGCACGACCTGGCCGCCGTGCTCGCCCGCGCCCGGGCCGATGTCGACGACCCAGTCGGCGGTGCGGATGGTGTCTTCGTCGTGCTCGACGACGATGAGCGTGTTGCCGAGGTCGCGCAGCCGGGTGAGGGTCTCGATCAGCCGGTGGTTGTCGCGCTGGTGCAGGCCGATGCTCGGCTCGTCGAGCACGTAGAGCACGCCGACCAGGCCCGAGCCGATCTGGGTGGCGAGCCGGATGCGCTGGGCCTCGCCGCCGGACAGGGTGCCGGCCGGGCGGTCGAGGACTGAGGTAGTCGAGGCCGACGTCGAGCAGGAAGCCGAGCCGGGCGTTGATCTCCTTGAGCACCCGCTCGGCGATCTGCGCGCTCGCGCGCGGTGAAGCTCGAGCGTCGTCGAGGAAGCGCGCGGCATCGGCGATGGCGAGCCGGGAGACGTCGGCGATGGACTGGCCGCCGACGAGCACGGCCAGCGACTCGGGCTTGAGCCGGGCGCCCTTGCAGACCGGGCACGGGCACCTCGCGCATGTAGCCCTCGTAGCGCTCGCGGCTCCAGTCGGAGTCGGTCTCGGCGTGCCGCCGCTCGACGAACGGCGACGACGCCCTCGAACCCGGTGGAGTAGGACCGCTCGCGGCCGAACCGGTTGCTTGTAGCGCACGTGCACCTTGTGGTTCTCGCCGTGCAGCAGGGCGTCCTTGGCCCGCTGCGGCAGGGCCCGCCACGGCGTGTCGATCGAGAACTTGAGGTCGTCGGCGAGCGCGGCCATGAGCGCGCTGGAAGTAGTCGGCCGACCCCGAGCCGCTGGCCCACGGGTGCGATGGCGCCCTCGGCGAGGCTGAGGTCCTCGTCGGGGACGATGAGGTCGGGGTCGACCTCGAGCTCGGTGCCGATGCCGGTGCACTCGGGGCAGGCGCCGAACGGGCTGTTGAACGAGAACGTGCGCGGCTCGATCTCGTCCATCGACAGCGGGTGGTCGTTGGGGCAGGCCATCTTCTCGGAGAACCGGCGCTCCCGCTCGGGGTCGCCCTCCTCGAGGTCGACGAACTCGACGACGAGCACGCCGCCGGCCAGGCCGAGCGCGGTCTCGACCGAGTCGGTGAGCCGCCGCTTGGACGACGGGTCGTCGGCCCCCTTGGCGACGAGCCGGTCGACGACGACGTCGATGGTGTGCTTGAGCTGCTTCTCGAGCTTCGGGCGGCTCGGTGAGCGGCGACGACCTCGCCGTCGACCCGGGCGCGGGCGAAGCCCTTGGACTGCAGCTCGCGCGAACAGGTCGACGTACTCGCCCTTGCGGGCCCGCACCACCGGGGCGAGCACCTGGAAGCGGGTGCCCTCGGGCAGCTCGAGCAGCCGGTCGACGATCTGCTGCGGGCGTCTGCCGGGTGATCGGCTCGCCGCACACCGGGCAGTGCGGGCGGCCGGCGCGGGCGAAGAGCAGGCGCAGGTAGTCGTAGACCTCGGTGATGGTGCCGACGGTCGACCGCGGGTTGCGGTTGGTCGACTTCTGGTCGATCGAGACCGCGGGCGACAGGCCCTCGATGAAGTCGACGTCGGGCTTGTCCATCTGCCCGAGGAACTGCCGCGCGTAGGCCGACAGCGACTCGACGTAGCGACGCTGGCCCTCGGCGAAGATGGTGTCGAAGGCCAGGCTGGACTTGCCCGACCCGGACAGGCCGGTGAACACGACGAGGCTGTCGCGGGGCAGTTCGATGCTGACGTCCTTGAGGTTGTGCTCGCGGGCACCACGGACGACGAGGTGGTCATGACTCACGCCCGCAATGCTAGGTGGGGCCACCGACAACACCCTCATCCATGGACGCCCCGGTAGCGTCTGGGCATGGACCCGACCTCACCCGCCGTCCTCGACGCGGTCGCCGACCAGACCGAGGCCTTCCTACGCACCGCCCGCTCGCTCGACGACGTGCACGCCCCGTCGCTGTGCGAGGGGTGGACCCGCGGGCACGTGCTGACCCACGTGGCCCGCAACGCCGACGGCCTGGCCGCCCTGGTGCGCTCCGCCGTCGACGGCTCCGGCGAGACGATGTACCCCAGCCCGCAGGCGCGTGATGCCGACATCGAGGCCGGGGCCGGCCGGCCCGCTCCCGAGCAGGTCGACGACGTCGACCGCACCGCCCGGGGCCTGGCCGCCGAGCTGCCGCGGCTCACCCCGGATCAGGCCGAGGTACGCCTCGAGCGGACCCCCGGGCAGTTCCTCATCAAGGCCAAGAACATCCCGTTCATGCGGCTGCGCGAGCTCGTCTTCCACCACGTCGACCTGTTGGGTGGATTCGGCTTCAGCGACCTCGACCCCGAGCTGCAGCGGCTGCTCCTGAACGAGGAGGTGCGCCGGCTGCGCGCCGCCGACCCCCCGCTCGACCTCACCCTGCGCACCCCCGACGGCGACGAGTGGACGGTCGGGATCGGCACGGCATCCGTCGTCGGCGAGCGCGGCGCCCTGCTCGGCTGGCTCGGCCGCGGCCTCACCGAAGGCCTGAGCGGCGACCCCCTCCCCCGACTCCCCGAAGGACTGTGACGATGAGCTACACCGGGCACGTGACCCCTGGCGGGCCGAGCGACCTCCGCCGGCTCGACCGCGCGACCATCCGCAAGATGTCGGTCAGCGAGATGCACAACAACGTCTACCTGATCACCTGCAACGCCACGGGCGAGCAGCTGCTCATCGACGCCGCCGACGACCCGCACCGCTGCCAGCTGCTCGTGCGCGAGGGCACCGGCCGGCTCGACCACTTGGTCACCACCCACCAGCACTGGGACCACGTGCGGGCGCTCGAGGAGGTCGCCCGGGCGACCGAAGCCACGACGTATGCCGGTGCCGACGACGCCGACGCGCTCCCGCTCGCCCCCGACGTGCGGCTGTCCCAGGGTGACACGGTCACCGTGGGCGAGCTGAGCCTCGACGTCATCCACCTGCGCGGGCACACCCCCGGCTCGGTGGCGCTGTCGTGGGCGGACCCAGACGGCCACACGCACCTGTTCACCGGCGACTCGCTCTTCCCCGGCGGGGTGGGCAACACCAAGAACCCCGGGCAGAGCTTCGAGTCGCTCTACGCCGACGTCGTCGAGCGAGTCTTCGACCGCTACGACGACGACACCTGGTTCTACCCGGGCCACGGCGACGACTCGACGATCGGCGCCGAGCGCCCGCACCTGCAGGAGTGGCGCGACCGCGGCTGGTGACCTCTCAGCCGCGGACCTCGAGGCGGACGCCGTCCACCGCCCGGTACACCGGCCGGTTCCCGAGCGGGGACCGCAGGCTGACCTCGGTCGATGCCAGCCCGTCCCGGACTCCGATGCCACTACAGCTGCGGACCAGCGAGAACAGCGGATCCTGGTCACGCACCTGGCTGATGACGACCTTGCCCGGCATCTCCTGAGCCGTGGCGCGGAACTGGCCGGAGCAGAAGCCCTCCTCCGCCCAGGGGAACAGCCCGCATGCCCCTCAGCCTCCGATCCGTCTTGCCCGCCGACCGTGCCGCTGCCGGGCGAGTGGGCAGTGGCTAGCCTGACGCGGTGACGTCAGCCGCAGACCGGGTGCCCGCACCGGTCCTGGTGCTGGCGGGCATCGTCTCGGTGCAGTTCGGCGGCGCCCTGGCTGCGACCCTGGTGCCGGTCATCGGGGCCGGCGGCTCGGTCGTCATCCGGCTGGTGTTCGCCACGCTGATCCTGCTGGCCGTCGTGCGCCCGCGCTGGGCGGGGCACTCGGCCAAGGCCTGGCGCACCGTGATCGCCTTCGGCGTCGCCCTCGGGCTGATGAACTTCACCTTCTACAGCTCGCTGGCGCACCTGCCGATCGGGGTGGCCGTCACCATCGAGTTCATCGGCCCGCTGACGCTCGCGGCCGTGCTGTCGCGGCGATGGGTGGATGCCGTGGCCGTCGCCGCCGCCGGGCTGGGCGTCGTGCTCATCTCCGAGGCGCTGAGCACGCCGCTCGACGAGCTCGAGTGGGTCGGCATCGCCCTGGCGCTGGCCGCCGGCGCGTTCTGGGCCGCCTACATCGTGCTGTCCGGGCGCACCGGGGCGCAGTTCCCGCGGCTCGAGGGCCTGGCGATCGCGATGGTCGTCGCCACCGTGGTGACCCTGCCGCTCGGTCTGGGCAGCGTGCCGCTGTGGACCGCCGAGACCCTGGCCAAGGGGCTCGGCATCGCCGTGCTGTCGTCGGTGCTGCCCTACTCGCTCGAGCTGCTCGCGCTGCGCCGGCTGTCGGCGAAGGTGTTCGGCATCCTGCTCAGCCTCGAGCCCGCGGCGGCCGCCCTGGCGGGGCTCATCGTGCTCGGGCAGCGGCTCTCCCCCACCCAGCTGCTCGGCATGGGGCTGGTCGTCACCGCCTCGGCCCTCGTGCTGGGGCTGGGCGCCCGCAAGGACCCGGCGGAGTCGACCGGAAGCTGACCGCGCGAGGAGCGCTGGCCGTCGGCTCAGGCGTCGAGGGCGTCGCGCTCGTCGCGGCGGGTCTTCATCAGGCTGAGCACCGTCGTGGTGCCCAGGATGAGCACGATCGCGGCGAGGGACATCCAGATCGGGATCTCGGGGACCGGCACGTTCTCGCCACCGTTGATGAACGGCAGCTCGTTGGTGTGCAGGGCGTGCAGGAGCAGCTTGACGCCGATGAAGGCGAGGAGCACGGCCAGCCCGATGCTGAGGTAGACGAGCCGCTTGAGCAGGCCACCGATGAGGAAGTAGAGCTGGCGCAGCCCCATCAGGGCGAACAGGTTGGCGGTCAGCACGATGTAGGGCTCGCTGGTGAGGCCGTAGATCGCCGGGATGGAGTCGAGGGCGAACAGCAGGTCGGTGGTGCCGAGCGCGATGATCACGAAGAAGCAGCGGGGTGGCCAGGCGCTTGCCGTTCTGCAGGCTGAACAGCCTGGTGCCGTCGTACTCCTTGGTGGCCGGGAACCGGGACTCCACGAACTTCATGAAGCGGTTCTCCTCGAACTCGTCGTCGTCGGTGTCCCCTCCCTTGACGAGCTTGATGGCGGTGTAGATGAGGAACGCGCCGAAGATGTAGAACACCCAGCTGAACTGCTCGATCGCAGCAGCACCGAGCCAGATGAAGATGCCGCGCAGGACGATGGCGATGACGATGCCCACCATCAGGGCGAACTGCTGCAGCTTCTCGGGCACGGCGAACTTCGCCATGATCAGGATGAAGATGAACAGGTTGTCGACCGAGAGCGAGTACTCGGTGAGCCAGCCCGCGAAGAACTCGCCGGCCAGCTGGGCCCCGGCGAAGTACCACATCATCAGGCCGAAGACGATGGCTGCCCCGACATAGCCGGCCAGGGCGATGCCGGTCTCACGGTTGCTGGGTCGGTGCGGGTTGCGAGCGATCCAGTAGACGTCGAACGCCAGGATGGCGACGGCGACGCCGATCGTCACCCACCACACCCACGGGTCGAGGCTGAGGGACTCGTCGGCGGTCGGCAGGATCGCGAGGGTCACCGGGAGAACACTACCGAGGAGGAAAGGCCGCGGACGAACTGGCGTAGCGGGACCCTGCGGCAGGGTCGCAACCCTGCTGCGGGGTCATCGGACACCGGTCAGGCCGGCGGGCGCCTCGACTTCGGCAGCGCGGCGACGACCAGGTCGTAGGAGGTGTCGACCGCCTCGCGCAGGGCGCCGTCGGGGATGGCGCCACCGACCCGAAGGGTGTTCCACCCGTGGCGGCCGATGTAGGCCATCACGGAGACGTCGTCGGGGTACTCGGCGAGCCACTCGTCGGCCTCGGCCCGGGTGCCGCACTTGACACCGATCGTCTGGCTGCCCGAGGAAGCAGAAGATCTTCTCCCCGACCTTCGCCACGTGGTCGCCCTCCCACGGCTGGTCGGCCCACGCCCCCGGCTTGGCCAGGGCGTACTCGGCCCACGGCCCCGACGGCTTGGACGCCACGGCACCCGGCTCGTCGGTCACTTCGTGGCCTCACTCATCTGACGCAGCTCCTTCTTCAGGTCACCGATCTCGTCGCGGATGCGGGCCGCCAGCTCGAAGTGCAGGTCACCGGCCGCCTGGTGCATCTGGGCGGTGAGCTCCTGGATGAGGCCGGCGAGGTCGCTGGCGGCCACCGGCTCGGCCCGACGGGCGCCCAGCGAGATGTCGGCGGCAGCCGCGCCACGACCACCCCGGCCGCCGTCGCTCTTGCCGCGTGACCTGGCCCGGCCCGAGCCGAGCAGCTCCTCGGTGTCGGCATCCTCGCGGTTGAGCATGTCGGTGATGTCGGCGATCTTCTTGCGCAGCGGCTGGGGGTCGAGGCCGCGCTCGAGGTTGTAGGCGATCTGCTTCTCGCGGCGCCGGCTGGTCTCCTCGACGGCCTCGGCCATCGACGGGGTGACCTTGTCGGCGTACATGTGCACCTGGCCGGACACGTTGCGGGCGGCACGCCCGATGGTCTGGATGAGGGAGCGGGCGCTGCGCAGGAACCCCTCCTTGTCGGCGTCGAGGATGGCGACGAGCGACACCTCGGGCAGGTCGAGGCCCTCGCGCAGCAGGTTGATGCCGACCAGCACGTCGTACTCGCCCAGGCGCAGCTCGCGCAGCAGCTCGACTCGGCGCAGGGTGTCGATGTCGGAGTGCAGGTAGCGGACCCGGACCCCCTTGTCGAGGAGGTAGTCGGTGAGGTCTTCCGCCATCTTCTTGGTGAGGGTGGTGACCAGGACGCGCTCGTTCTTGTCGGCACGGGTGCGGATCTCGTGGAGCAGGTCGTCGATCTGGCCCTTGGTGGGCTTGAGGATGATCTCGGGGTCGACCAGGCCGGTGGGGCGGATGATCTGCTCGACGACGCCGGTGGCCTTGGCCAGCTCGTAGGGACCGGGGGTGGCCGAGAGGTAGACGGTCTGCCCGACGCGCTCGAGGAACTCCTCCCACTTCAGCGGGCGGTTGTCCATCGCCGAGGGCAGCCGGAAACCGTGGTCGACGAGGCTGCGCTTGCGCGAGGCGTCGCCCTCGTACATCGCGCCGATCTGGGGCACCGTGACGTGCGACTCGTCGATGACCAGGAGGAAGTCCTCGGGGAAGTAGTCGAGCAGGCAGTTGGGTGCGGTGCCGGGCGAGCGGCCGTCGATGTGCATCGAGTAGTTCTCGATGCCGGAGCAGGAGCCGATCTGGCGCATCATCTCGATGTCGTAGGTGGTGCGCATCCGCAGCCGCTGCGCCTCGAGCAGCTTGCCCTGCTTCTCGAACAGCGCCAGCTGCTCCTCGAGCTCGTGCTCGATGCCGGCGATGGCGCGCTCCATGCGCTGCGGGCCGGCGACGTAGTGCGAGGCGGGGAAGACGTACATCTCCGTCTCCTCGTGCACGACCTCACCGGTGAGCGGGTTGAGGGTGTAGACCGCCTCGACCTCGTCGCCGAAGAACTCGATGCGCACCGCGAGCTCTTCGTACATCGGGATGATCTCGACGGTGTCGCCGCGCACCCGGAAGGTGCCCCGGGTGAAGGCGAGGTCGTTGCGGGTGTACTGCATCTGCACGAACCGCCGGAGCAGGTCGTCGCGCTGGATCTCGTCGCCGACCCGCAGCCGCACCATGCGGTCGACGTACTCCTGCGGCGTGCCCAGGCCGTAGATGCAGGAGACCGAGGCCACCACGATGACGTCGCGACGGGTGAGCAGGCTGTTGGTGGCGCTGTGCCGCAGCCGCTCGACCTCGTCGTTGATCGAGGAGTCCTTCTCGATGTAGGTGTCGGTCTGCGGGATGTAGGCCTCGGGCTGGAAGTAGTCGTAGTAGCTGACGAAGTACTCGACGGCGTTGTGCGGCAGCAGCTCGCGGAACTCGTTGGCGAGCTGGGCGGCGAGCGTCTTGTTGGGCGCCATGACGAGCGTGGGGCGCTGCACCTGCTCGACGAGCCAGGCGGTGGTGGCGGACTTGCCGGTGCCGGTGGCGCCGAGCAGCACGGTGTCCTGCTCCCCCGCCCGGACCCGCGCGGCGAGGTCGGCGATGGCCGTCGGCTGGTCGCCGGCAGGCTGGAAGTCGGAGACGACCTCGAAGGGGGCCAGGCGGCGCTGGAGGTCGGTGGTCGGACGCATCCCCCTACGGTATGCCGCGCCACCGACAGGGGGTCAGCGCGCCGGCATCCGAGTGGGTCCGTTCAACGAAGGGTGGTTCAACGATCCAGGTCGGCCAGCACCTGCCCGACGACGTCGATCGACTCGGCGGTGATGGGGTCGAGCACCAGCTGCAGATGGCTCGCGCCCGCCGCGGCGAGGCCGCGCACGTGGTCGGCCAGGTCGTCAGGCGTGACCGTGGTGACGTCGGTGTCGTAGTGCTCGCCCATCAGGCGGCCCCGGCCACCGGGCAGGGTGACCAGCACGGCGGCCGTCGCCGCGACGCTGCGCCCCGGCGGCGTCACGGCATCCACCTGCGCCTTGACCTGCCCGAACCGCTCCACCGAGTTGTCGTAGATGCTCCACCAGACGTTCCACGAGTCGACCACCGGCAGGCCGATGGCGAGCATCCGCGGGCTGTTGGAGCCGAGCATGACCGGCGGGCCGCCCGGCCGTGCCGGCATCGGGTCGATGACGCAGTCGTCCACGTCGTAGAACGACCCGTGGAACGTCGTGCGTCCCTCGCGCAGCAGCGGCACGATGACCGCCAGCGCCTCCTCGAAGCGGGACACGCGGCGGTCGTAGGGGAACCCGAACGCGTCGTACTCGCGCCGGTTCCAGCCCGCCCCGAGCCCCACGATCAGCCGTCCCCCCGAGATCGCGTCGACGGTCGCGGCCTGCTTCGCCAGCATCGCCGGTGCGTGGAAGCTGGTCGACGCCACCAGCGGCCCGATCTCCACCCGCTCGGTCACCGCGGCGATGGCGGCCAGGGTCGTCCAGGCCTCGTAGGGGCCGCGCGTCGAGCCGTCGGGCAGGTCGTAGAGCAGGTGGTCACCCACCCAGACCGAGTCGAACCCCGCCGCCTCGGCGCGACGGGCGAGGTCGAGGTACTCCGGCCACGGCACGAACCGCTCGACCTCGGGCAGCTGGACACCGACCTTGCAGGGGCGCGTCATGCGCCCATCTCACCACCAGCCCTGGCGCTTGGCCCAGCGCAGGAGGTATAGCGACATCGCCGACATCGCGACGACGACCACCGCCAGCTCGACCCAGTGGGTGCGGTCGTTGACGATGAGGTTCATCCCGAACACCCCGGAGATGGCCGCGACCGGCAGGGTGATCGCCGCGATGACGGCGAGGCGCTCGGCCGCGATCGTCATCCGGGTGTCGGTGCGGGCCCGGTAGAACGCGGTGACGCCCTCGAGGAACTCGAGCTGGCTCTTCGCGATCTGGTCGAGCCGGTCGTACTGCTCGCGCAGGTCCTCGAGGAGGCGCCGGTCCCCCACCGAGGCGTTGCTCATCAGGGTGACGGCGCGCGCCATCACCTGCGCCCCCTGCGACGCCATGGTGCGCACGGTGAGCAGGGTGTGGCGCACCGTGAACAGCTCGTCGAGGAACTCCTGCGGTCTCTCGTCGTCGGCGCTGGCCATGACCCGCTGCTCGAGCAGGCCCACCTCCGCAGCGAAGTCGTTCACGAGGCGCTCCTGCACGTTGGTCAGCGCGGCGACGTGCGCGTAGACCAGGGCCATCGGCGTGCGCGGCCGCAGCCGGCCGGCCGCCATCCGCTCCGCCACCTCACCGGTCTCGCGGACCATGGCGGCCAGCGGCACGACGGGGTTGCGCGGGCCGTGCAGGGTCACCACGAACCGCGGGCCGACGAAGAGGTCGAGCTCGAGGTAGTGCACGTGTCCCTGGCTGCCGGGCTCGGGCCGGTGCAGCGCGAGGTAGAGCACGTCGCCGTAGTGGTGCAGCCGGGCGATGTGGTTGCGCGACAAGGCATCCGACGCCGCCTTCGGGTGGATGCCGAAGCGCTCGGTGAGCAGCCGCGCGGTCGACTCGTCGGGCTCGGGCACGTCGACCCACACCCAGCCGTCGTCGCGCCCGAGCAGCATGGCGAGGTCCGCGGGCCCGGCCTGCTCAGCCACCCCGGAGCTCGCGTCGACCCACACCACGCCGATGTCCGGCACGGAGCCAGCGTAGGGGCACCGAAGCGACCCCGGCACGAGGCGCGCCACCGCTCTGGCCACTGTCGGCGCACGGTGGCAGGCTCGCCGTCATGGCGACGCAGCAGCCCGCGCAGCACCAGCCCGACGACGACGCGAGCCTCGACCCGGCAGACTGGGCCGCCTTCCGCACGCTCGCCCACCGGATGCTCGACGACTCGCTCGACCACATCGCCGGGCGCCGCGAGCAGCCCGTGTGGCAGCCGATGCCGGATGCCGTGCGCGCCGCCTTCGACGGCCCGCTCCCCCGCGACCCCGAAGGGCTGGAGGCGGCCTACGACGACTTCCGGCGCACCGTCGTGCCCTACTCGATGGGCAACGACCACCCCCGCTTCTGGGGCTGGTACATGGGCCCGGGCAACCCGGTGGGCAACCTCGCCGACCTGCTGGCCAGCGTGCTCAACCCCAACCTCGGCGGCGCCGACCACGCGCCCGTGCTCGTCGAGCAGCAGGTGGTGCGCTGGTGCGCCGAGGCGGCCGGCTACCCCACCACCGCCAGCGGCCTCCTCGTCAGCGGCGCCTCGGAGGCCAACCTGGTCGGGCTCGCCGTGGCCCGCACCGCCCGCCTCGGGCCCGAGGTGCGCGCGAACGGCATCCCCGACGGTCGCCGGTTCGCGGTCTACGCCTCCAGCGAGGTGCACAGCTGCCACCGCAAGTCGGTCGAGCTGCTCGGGCTCGGGGAGTCGTCGCTGCGCATCATCCCGGTGCGCGACGACTTCACCATGGACGTCGACGCACTTGCCGCCGCTGTGGCAGCCGACCGGGCCGCGGGTGTCGAGCCGCTGGCCGTGGTGGCCACGGTCGGCACGATCAACACCGGCTCGGTCGACGACCTCCCGGCCATCGCCGACCTCGCCGAGCGCGAGCACCTGTGGCTGCACGTCGACGGCGCGATCGGCGGCTTCCTGGCGCTGAGCTCGCACCCGGATGCCGCGCGCGGCGTCGAGCGCGCCGACTCCCTCGCGCTCGACCTGCACAAGTGGATGCAGGCGCCCATCGACGTCGGCCTAGCCCTGGTGCGTGACGAGGCCGCCCACCGCGCCACCTTCTCCGTGGTGCCGTCCTACCTCACCCACGCCACGCGCGGCCTGGCCGGCAGCGAGGTGTGGTTCAACGAGTACGGCATCGCGCTGTCCCGCGGGTTCCGGGCCCTGCGGGTCTGGCTGGCGCTGAAGGCCTACGGCGCCGACGCGTTCGGCCGGGTCATGGACCGCAACATCGCCCAGGCGCACGCCCTCGCCGACCGGGTCGACGCGCACCCCGACCTCGAGCGCCTCGCACCGGTCGGCTGCGACGTGGTGTGCCTGCGCTACGCCCCACCCGGCGTGGCCGGCGACCGGCTCGACGAGGTCAACGCCGAGCTGGTGCTGCGCATCCACGAGAGCGGGGTGGCGATCGTCAGCGACACGGTGATCCACGGTTCGCTGGCGGTGCGGGTGGCCATCAGCAACCACCGCACCCGCGACAGCGACCTCGAGCTCTTCCTCGACACCGTGCTCGCTCTCGGCGCCCGGGTGGTCGACGACCTCACGCCCGCGAGCTGAGGCCCAGCGTCGCACGGTCGCTCAGCCCCGGTGTCCCGAGATGCGAGCGATCACCTGTGCGCGGCTGCCGTACGCCGAGCCGCAGCGCCATCTCACGGATGTCGGCCGACACCGTGCGCTCGGAGACTCCCAGGGACCGGGCGATCTCGCGGTCGGTGGCTCCGTCGATGAGCCGGAAGGCGATCTGCACCATACGAGGCGTGAACGGCGGTTGCTCGCCGTCGGGCAGGCGCGGCTCGGCCGAGCTCCACAGCCACTCGTAGAGGCCGACCGCGCGCTCGACGACACCGACATCGGTGCTGGTCCACACCGATTCCCCCGTCAAGTCGCCCACCAGGACGAGACGACGGTCCATGACCATCATCGGGTGGGCGACTGGTGCCAGTCGCAGCTCCGGCTCATGGCTGCTGGCGAGCGGGGCGCGCTGCTCCACCACGCGCCGCGGGAGGATGAAGCGGATCTCGACCCCCCTGCGCCGCAGCCTCGCGTCTGACTCTTCGGTATCGCGCATCGAGTAGATGGAGTAGTGGCGACTCATGTTCCACGCGCTGTGCGTGACGGCGGCTGCCAGCCGAGCCACCGGCTCTTTCACTTCGGTCACCGTGGCGAGAAACGTGAACCGAGGATCGCCATGCTCGATGAGGGCGTGCCACTCGGTGAAGAGCCCCCAGCCCGCAGGCCGCACCGGCTCGGCACCCGTTGCCACCCGAAGGCCTCCTCACGACGAACCCGCAGGCCAGGGCGGCCGCACCGGTGTGCGGCCCACGCTACTAGGAGGTGGTGACGTCACCGACTCACTTCGTCGAAGGCCGCCAGCCGGTGCGCTCCGCCCACGCCCGGGCCCGCTCGTCGGCGGCCTCGAACCACGGCTCCTTGGCCTCGGCGTAGTCCTCCGTCGACGCGACCCCGGTGGCCAGCTCGGTCTTCATCGTCGCGTAGGCGGCGCGCTCGGCGGCATCCGCGCGCAGCCAGTCGCGGAACCGCAGCGCCCACTCCCACCCGGGTGAGCCCACTTCACGCACGTGCACGTGAGCGACCCGGCCCGGGTCGCACGAGCCGTGGAAGCGCTTGGGCCAGCTCGGGCCACCGTGCCCGTTGTCGTGCCACTCCCCCGGCATCCGCACGAACCCGGCAGCGTCCATCGAGGCGACGAACCCCGGGTCGTCGGCGTCGTCGAGCGACGCGACCCCAACCATCAGGTCGACGACGTCCTTGGCGACCAGGCCCGGCACGGCGGTCGACCCGATGTGGTCGAGGGTCAGCGCGGCGTCGCCGGCTGCGTACCGGATGCGCGCCAGGAGACGGGCGGCCTGGGCCGGCCACTGCGGGTCTGGTGCCGACAGGGTGGGGTGCGAAAGGCGTGAGCGGATGCCGTGCCGCAGGTTGAGCTCGAACGGCTCGATCCGCTCGTGCCAGAGCCGCAGCACCAGGGCCCGCAGCGCCTCTGGGGTGGCCTCGTTGTCGAGCCAGACGTCGGCCGCGGCCCGCCGGGCGTCGTCGTCGGCCTGGGCGGCGATGCGGGCCCGGGCGTCGGCCTCCGGCATCCCACGCAGCTCCACGAGGCGGCGGACCCGCACCTCCTCGGCGGCACCCACCACGACGACCAGGTGGTACTCGGCGGCCATGCCCTTCTCCACGAGCAGCGGCATGTCGTGCACGACCACGGCATCCGGGCCCGCGTCGTCGATCAGCTGGGCGGTGCGCGACCAGATGGCCGGGTGGGTGAGGGCCTCGAGGTCGCGCAGCGCCGTGGGGTTGCCGAAGACCACCCGCCCGAGAGCCGGCCGGTCGAGCCCGCCGTCGGCGCCGAGCACCTCCGCACCGAACCGGTCGGCCACGGCGGCCAGCGCCGGCGTGCCGGGCTCGACCACCTCGCGGGCCACGGCATCGGCATCGACCACCACGGCGCCCAGCGACGCCAGCAGGGCCGACACGGTCGACTTGCCGGACCCGATTCCCCCGGTGAGGCCCACGCGCAGCATGTCGGCGACCCTAGCGCGCGCGCCCGCTCGCTCAGGCGTCCGGGTCGGCGAGCCGGGCGGGGAAGCCGCCGGTGGCGACGGGCCCCCAGCGAGTCGGGGTGACGCGCAGCAGCGACTTGCCCTGCTCGACCATCGCCCGCCGGTACTCGTCCCAGTCGGGGTGCTCGCCCGAGATGCAGCGGAAGTACTCCACGAGCGGCTCGACCGAGTCGGGGGGGTCGATGACCTCGCAGTCGCCGTCGACCTGAACCCACGGCCCGCCGAAGTCGTCGGAGAGCACGAGCACGCTGACCCGGGGGTCGCGGCGGGCGTTGGCCGTCTTGGCGCGCTCGGGGTAGGTCGAGATGACGATGCGGCCGGCCGGGTCGACCCCGCCGGTGACCGGGGAGAGCTGCGGCCGGCCGTCGGCGCGCGTCGTCACCAGCACCATCTGGTGCCGGGGCCGCACGAAGTCGAGCAGCCCGTCGAGGTCGACCGTGGTGTTCGTCGCGATGCTGCGTGCCATGCCCGGAACGCTACCCGCGAACGGCTGGTGGCTGGGTTGCCGGCGCCCGCTCAGCCGCCCGCTGCTCGCGGGTGCATGGTGTCCATGCCGGACTGCAGCGCCACGCGCGACACCACGCCCGGTGCCACAGGCACCACGCGGTAGGTGAAGATCGAGCCGAAGTCGACCGAGAGCACCGGGTCGCCCGCAGCATCGGTCTCGGTGAACAGCCCGGTTCCGCCCCAGGCGGTCACGAAGCCGCCGCCCGCCACAGACCGGGTGCTTCCGCAGCACGACGAGAACGTGGTGTTCGCGTCCGACACCGACCGCACGATCGAGGCCGTGCGGTTTACCTCGTCCACGTCGAGTTCGAGAGCGCGGGGCACCCGGAAGCCTTCGCTGCCGTTGTCGAAGACGGTGAGGTGCCCGTTGAGAAGCCGGCGGGCGTCGTGCTGCGAGTTGAGGAACGGGTCACGGTCGGCGCCGGGCACCGACAGGCTGCGGGAGGTGGGGGTGCCGCCGAGCTTCCAGTCGATCGAACCGTCGGACTTGTTGATCCGGTAGACGGCGTCGAGGTGGCGTGCGGAGATGATCAGGCCGTCCCCGTCATCCTCCACCGAGTTGAGGTGGACTACGTCCCAGGTGTCCTGGCCGCTGATGGTGAGGTGAGCGAGATTCACGTGGGAGGCCGGCGTGAGGTCGCTCCACTCTGCGAACGCGAGGTGGTCGCGACTCTTCCAGGACCACACCACCGCGCCTGATTCATCAATCCGAACGACCTCGCAGTCGACGACGGTCGCGGCGGCGGCGCCACCGAAGGCCGTCATGTCGGCGCAGTCGCCACCGGTGCCCGCGCAGTCACGTGGCACGTAGCGGATGGCGTACCACCCGCCCTCCGCGGCGGGCACCAGATCGTGCTGGTCGATGTGAGCGCCGAGGCCGATGAGGGTGCTATCGGTGCCGTCCCAGGCGCTCCGGTGGTAGACCGAGTCCAACGCGTAGAAGATTCCGGCCTCGCCCCACATCAAGCCACCGTTCCCGGGTGCCACCTTGGCGTCGACCGGACGATGGGTCGTCGTCGAGCGCCACCAGACCGGAGTGCCGTGGCCGTCGGCGACCACCACATAGAGCGGGTTGCCGATGGCGGGTGCGCCGCTGCCGAGGGTGGGCGCGAGCACGTACCACTGGCTGGCCGGGTTGCCCGCGCGGGTGACCTGCCGGGCGGGGAAGTCGGCCGGCAGGCAGCGGGCCGTCTGCTGCACGTCCGGCCGCCCCGGCAAGGACAGGGTCCAGTGCACCGCCTGGCCTGAGGAGAGTGGGAGCGGCACGCTGGCTGAGGTGGTGCGGGCGCCCTGACCGTCGAGGATCACCGAGCCGCCCGCGTCCACCGTGATGGTGGCGTTGACGCCGTTGGAGGGGCACGACACCACGAAGTCGGTCACTGTCGGGTCGGGGCGCGGGGACATGGTCGGGCCGAGGTCGACCGTCGCCGTGGGCGCAGAGTTGAGGTAGTAGCCAGCCACGTCTGCCAGCACGTCCGTGCTACTCCCAGACCCGTTGTACAGCGCGACTTTGCCGTTCGCACCAACAGGCACCACGACCAGGTTCGGCACCGTCTGCCCCGGCACGAAGTTCAGGTTCGACACCGTCGGCCGCGGCCCACCATCCGGGAACGCCGTGAGAAAACCCGATCCGGCTGGAGCCGCCACCGTCACGTTCAACACCACCGCCGCAACCCCGGACACCGGCACCCCGCCCTGACCCTGCACCGGCAGGTGCACCGTTGCTTTGGCCCCGACCCGCGCCACCGGGGCGCCAGTGCCCTTGCGCGTGTCCAGCACCCGCGCCGGACCCACTGACACGAACGTCCCAGGTTCGGCCGGCGCACCCGACAGGTAGTAGCCGGCCACGTCGGCCAGCACGTCCGCGCTACCCGCGGACCCGTTGTACAGCGCGACCTTGCCGTTCGCACCAACCGGCACCACGACCAGGTTCGGCACCGTCTGCCCCGCCACGAAGTTCAGGTTCGACACCGTCGGCCGTGGCCGGCCGTCAGGGAAGACGGTCAAGAAACCCGACCCGGCCGGAGCCGCCACCGTGACGTTCAACACCACCGCCGCGACCCCCGACACCGGCACCCCACCCCGACCGAGCACCGGCAGGTGCACCGTTGCCTTGGCCCCGACCCGGGCCACTGGTGCACCAACGCCCTTACGCGTGTCCAGCACGCGCGCCGGACCCACCGACACGAACGTCCCAGGCTGCGCCGGTGCACCCGACAGGTAGTAGCCGGCCACGTCGGCCAGCACGTCCGTGCTGCCCCCGGACCCGTTGTACAGCGCCACCTTGCCGTTCGCGCCGACCGGCACCACGACCAGGTTCGGCACCGTCTGCCCCGCAACGAAGTTCAGGTTCGACACCGTCGGCCGTGGCCGGCCGTCAGGGAAGACGGTCACGAAACCCGACCCGGCCGGAGCCGCCACCGTCACGTTCAACACCACCGCCGCAACCCCCGACACCGGCACCCCACCCTGGCCGAGCACCGGCAGGTGCACCGTGCCCTTGGCCGCAACGCGCGCCACCGGGGCACCGGTGCCCTTGCGCGTGTCCAGCACCCGCGCCGGACCCACCGACACGAAGGCGCCTGCGACAGCCGGGGCCTCTGTGGCCACGGCCGGGGGGCTGTTGGACGCCATGGCAGCTGGCCCGGCGAGTGCGAGGAGCATCCCCGCGACGACTGCCGCAACGGACAGGGCCAGACGTGTGCGCACCATTGAGTACCTTCGCCGCGGGAGGGACCAAGACAGGACGAGCGAACCGTACCGCCCGCCGCCGGCGCGGCTCGGCGGTTCGGCAACTTTGGGGTGCCCCCGCTACCACGTCCTCGAACCGCCGCACCGTCGCAAACTACCGTGGAGGTGGAGGGCGCGGGCGGGCCGGACGAGCACGCTACCCGCGTCGGCTGGCGACCTGGGCGGGGCGTGCCGCGCGCACCCACCAGAGCCCACAGGCAATGATCGCGCCGAGGGCCAGGCCCTCACCGCCCGCGGTGGCCCCCCGGTACAGCCCCACCTCGAGTGAGCCGTCATTGTGCAGCAGGCCCCAGGCCACGCCGACGAGGGCACCGGCTGTCACCAACGCCCAGGCCACCCGGCGGTCACCGCTCGTGCTGCGCAGCCCGTCGTCGTCCGGAGCGGTCTCGGCCAGACGCCGCAGGCACCAGATGACGAGTGCGGCGAGCCCCAGCAGCCCACTGGCGAACTGGGTCCACTTGTAGCCGGGCAAGCCGAGGTGCTCGGTGTGCAGCCACGGCACCACCTCGACGCCCCAGCGGCCGGCGTGCGTGAACGAGTCCCACACGATGTGGGTGAGCGCCCCCAGCACCACAGCGAGCCCCGGCCCACGGCAGGTCGCGCGTGGCCAGCCCCGGCGGCTGCGGCAGCCGCTCCCCCACCGCCCGCGGCAGCAGGTCGCGGGCGGGCCGTTGCACCCACAGCCGCCACACCGCGAAGGCCAGTAGCCCCACGGCCAGGTCGACGGTCACGACACCGAGCGGGCTGTGGCTCAGCTGGGACGTACGGCCCCGGGTGAGGAACCACGGGTAGTCCGGCGCCATCGAGCCGATGACCAGGGCCGCCGCCGGAAGCCGCTCCGAGCGGCCCACCATCGGCAGCACCGCGGCGACATGGCTCACGGTGAACGGCACACCACGACCCTAACCGGGAGCCCCGGCACCGCGCACGCGACGCTTCCGGGAACGCGCCGAGGCCCGGCCACCCTCGTGGGGTGACCGGGCCTCGTGCGGTGCGCGACCGGCATCCGCGAACGGGTGCCGGGGCGCGTCAGTTGCCGGTGAGCTTCTCGCGCAGTGCGGCGAGCGCCTCGTCGGAGGCGAGGGTGCCCTCGGACACCGGAGCCGGCGGGCGGGGCGCGCCACCCTCGTCGTCGTCACCGGCCGGCGTGGCGCCGGTCTCGGACGAGTACGAGGTCTCGTTGCTGCCACCAGCGGCCTCGGCGTCGGCCTTGGCGAAGGCCTCGACCTGGGCGCGGTGCGCCTCCCAGCGCGCGTGCGCCTCGGCGTACTGCTTCTCCCAGGTCTCGCGCTGCTTCTCGAAGCCCTCGAGCCACTCGTTGGTCTCCGGGTCGAAGCCCTCGGGGTACTTGTAGTCACCCTTCTCGTCGTACTCGGCGGCCATGCCGTAGAGCGTCGGGTCGAACTCGACCTGGTTGGTCGCCGTCCTCGTTGGCCTGCTTCAGCGACAGCGAGATGCGGCGACGCTCGAGGTCGATGTCGATGACCTTGACGAAGATGTCGTCGCCGACCGGTGACGACCTGCTCGGGGAGCTCGACGTGGCGCTCGGCCAGCTCGGAGATGTGCACCAGGCCCTCGATGCCGTCGTCGACGCGCACGAACGCACCGAACGGGACGAGCTTGGTGACCTTGCCCGGCACGACCTGGCCGATGGCGTGGGTGCGGGCGAAGTGCTGCCACGGGTCCTCCTGGGTCGCCTTCAGCGACAGGGAGACACGCTCGCGGTCCATGTCGACGTCGAGCACCTCGACGGTGACCTCGTGGCCGACCTCGACGACCTCGGACGGGTGGTCGATGTGCTTCCAGGACAGCTCGGAGACGTGGACGAGACCGTCGACGCCGCCGAGGTCGACGAACGCACCGAAGTTGACGATCGACGACACGACACCGGTGCGGACCTGGCCCTTGCCGAGCTTCTTGAGGAAGGTGGTGCGCACCTCGGACTGGGTCTGCTCGAGCCAGGCACGGCGGGACAGGACCACGTTGTTGCGGTTCTTGTCGAGCTCGATGATCTTGGCCTCGATCTCCTTGCCGACGTACGGCTGGAGGTCGCGGACGCGGCGCATCTCGACCAGCGACGCGGGCAGGAAGCCACGCAGGCCGATGTCGAGGATCAGGCCGCCCTTGACGACCTCGATGACGGTGCCGGTGACGACGCCGTCCTCCTCCTTGATCTTCTCGATCGTGCCCCAGGCGCGCTCGTACTGGGCGCGCTTCTTGGACAGGATGAGCCGACCCTCCTTGTCCTCCTTCTGGAGGACCAGGGCCTCGACCTCGTCGCCGACCGTGACGACGTCGTTGGGGTCGACGTCGTGCTTGATGGACAGCTCGCGCGAGGGGATGACACCCTCGGTCTTGTAGCCGATGTCGAGCAGGACCTCGTCGCGGTCGACCTTGACGATGCGACCGTCGACGATGTCGCCGTCGTTGAAGTACTTGATCGTCGCGTCGATGGCGGCGAGAAGGTCTTCCGCAGAGCCGATGTCGTTGATGGCGACCTGAGGGGCGGTCGAGGCGACCGTAGTGGCAGTCATGTAGTAGGAACTCCGATGTGGACAGATGGATTCGAGTGGAAGGTGTGCGCGCACGCGGGACCGCAAGCGGCCACACGGGTGCTGGGCCAGCGTACTCGTGCGTGCACACGCGGGCCAAACCGTTCAGGATGCCGTGCCCAGGCTCACGTGCGGACCTCGCGTGACGCCCGGGGACGGTCCGGAGGTGGACGCGGCAGGGCGGTGGGTGGTCGACGGTGACGAGACGCGCTCAGCCAACCGGTCGTGGTGGGACGGCGAGGCCGAGGACTACTACGCCGAGCACGGCGCGTTCCTCGGCGACAGCGAGTTCGTGTGGGGGCCGGAGGGCTGGACCGAGGGCGAGCTCGACCTGCTCGAGGTGCGCCACGGGATGACGGTGCTCGAGATCGGGTCCGGCGCGGCGCAGTGCTCGCGCTGGCTGGCGCGCCACCACGACGTGCGGGTCGTCGCGAGCGACCTGTCGATGGGGATGCTGCGCACGGCGCGGCGGATCGAGGCGGCCGGAGCGGATGGTGCGGCGGCAGCGGGAGCCGGCTCCCCGGCATCCGCGCTGCCACTGCTGCAGTGCGACGGTCTGGCGCTGCCGCTGGCCGACGCGAGCGTCGACCGCGTCTTCACGGCATACGGCGTCGTGCCGTTCGTCGCGGACAGCGGCGCGGTGCTGGCCGAGGCGGCCCGGGTGCTGCGACCCGGTGGCCGGTTCGTGTTCTCGACGTCGCACCCGGTGCGGTGGGCGTTCCCCGACGACCCGGGGCCGCACGGGCTCACCGCGACGACCTCGTACTTCGACCGCACGCCCTATGTCGAGAGCGCCGCGGGGGTGGTGACCTACGCCGAGCACCACCGCACCATCGGCGACCTCGTGCGGCAGGTCGTGGCGGCCGGGCTGGTGCTCGTCGACCTCGTCGAGCCGGAGTGGCCGGCCCGCAACGAGCAGGCGTGGGGCGGGTGGTCGCCGCTGCGCGGGGCGCTGCTGCCGGGGACGGCGATCGTGGTCGCCGACCGCCTCCTGACCCGGAAACTGGGCCGTTCCGGAACCCCCACCGGCCGTGGGGGTCGGCGTACGTTCTCCCGGCGGTACCAGCGCAGGTGCCGTCGCGCGAGGCGAGGAGGGGACGATGTCATCGGACGTCGAGACAGGTCGCATCACCACCGACATACCCGGCAAGGCTGGACCGCTTGCCCTGGGCCCGATGGCACTGGATGGTCGTCATCGGCCTCGGCACGGTCTGGATCCTCGACGGGCTCGAGGTCACCATCGTCGGCTCGATGTCGGAGGCGCTGAAGCCGGCCGACACGGGCCTGGGCCTGAGCAGCTCCGACATCGGCCTGGCCGGTGCGCTCTACGTCGCCGGCGCCTGCATCGGCGCGCTGTTCTTCGGCCAGCTGACCGACCGGTTCGGGCGCAAGAAGCTGTTCCTGATCACGCTGGGCGTCTACACGGTGGCCACGGTCGCTCACCGCGTTCTCGCCGAGCCCGCTGTGGTACTTCATCGCCCGCTTCTTCACCGGCACGGGCATCGGTGGTGAGTACGCGGCGATCAACTCCGCGATCGACGAGCTGATCCCCAAGGCCGCACCGCGGCCGGGTCGACGTCGCGATCAACGGCTCGTTCTGGGTCGGCGCCGCGCTCGGCGCGCTGCTCACCATCCCGCTGCTCAACCCGACGCTGGTCGACCCGGCGATCGGCTGGCGGCTCGCGTTCGGCCTCGGGCGGCATCCTCGCGATCGGCGTGCTGCTCGTGCGCCGCCACGTGCCCGAGAGCCCGCGCTGGCTGTTCATCCACGGCCGCGACGAGGAGGCCGAGACGATCGTCAACGCCATCGAGAAGACGGTCGACGAGGAGACCGCGGCGAGCTGCCCGAGTCGAGGACGAGCCGATCACCATCCGGCAGCGACGCGCGATCGGCATCGGCGAGATCGCCCGGACCGTCTTCACGCTCTACCCGCAAGCGCACGATGCTGTGCTTCTCGCTGTTCGTCGGGCAGGCGTTCCTCTACAACGCCTTCTTCTTCACCTACGGCGACACGCCTCACCACGTTCTTCGGGGTGAAGCAGACCGGGTGGTACCTCGCGGTCTTCGCGGTCGAGCAACTTCATCGGCGCCCTGCTGCTCAGCCGGCTGTTCGACACGGTCGGCCGGGTGCAAGATGATCGCCGGCACCTACATCCTCTCCGGGGTGCTGCTGGCGATCGCCGGCGTCGCTGCTCGGCGGGCTGAACGCCGACCACGCTGACGCTGTTCGGCTGCGTCATCTTCTTCTTCGCCTCCGCCGGGGCCAGCGCCGCGTACCTCACCGCCAGCGAGGTCTTCCCGATGGAGACCCGGGCGCTGTGCATCGCGTTCTTCTACGCGATCGGCACGGCCGTCGGCGGCATCAGCGGACCGCTGCTGTTCGGCAAGCTGATCGACAACGCGTCGGAGAGCAAGGACATCACCGGCTCGCGATCGGCTACTTCATCGGCGCCGCGCTGATGATCGTCGGCGGCATCGTCGCCGCGTTCCTCGGCGTCAAGGCCGAGGGCCAGTCGCTCGAGAGCATCGCCCAGCCGCTGACGGCGGACGACGCCGGGTGACGACGGCGGCTCGGACGGCAAGCGCCGGCTGCCGGCACCGTCCTCCGCCTGACCTAGGTCGGTCCGGCGCCCCGGGCTCAGACGAGCTCGGGGTGCCGGCGGAACCACTCGATGGTGCGGAGCAACCCGTCCTCGATCGCGACCTCGGGTCTCCAGCCCAGCGCCGTCTCGGCGAGCGTGGTGTCGGGACGGCGCACCGAGGGGTCGTCGACGGGGCGTTCGATGTGCACGATGGTCGACGACGAGCCCGCCAGGTCGATCACCCAGCGCGCGAGCTCGAGCATCGACAGCTCGTGCGGGTTGCCGATGTTGACCGGCCCGGGTTGGTCGCTGCCGACCAGGGCGAGGATGCCGGCGACGAGGTCGTCGACGTAGCAGATCGACCGGGTCTGGGTGCCGTCACCTGCGACCGTGAGGGGCTGCCCGCGCAGTGCCTGCCGGATGAAGTTGGGAATGGCGCGGCCGTCGTCGGGCCGCATCCGGGGCCCGAAGGTGTTGAAGATCCGCACGATGCCGGTGTCAACGCCGTGCGCGTTGCGGTAGGCGAGGGTGATGGCCTCGGCGAACCGCTTGGCCTCGTCGTAGACCCCCCGCGGACCCACCGGGTTGACGTTCCCCCAGTAGGTCTCCGGCTGGGGGTGCACCTCGGGGTCGCCGTAGACCTCGGACGTGGAGGCGAGGACGAACCGGGCGCCCTTGTCGCGGGCCAGGCCCAAGGCGTGCAACGTGCCGATCGAGCCGACCTTCAGCGTCTCGATGGGCAGCTTCAGGTAGTCGATCGGTGACGCAGGGCTGGCGAAGTGCAGCACGACGTCGACCGGTCCCCCGACATGGAGGTAGTCGGTGACGTCCGACCGGACCAGGCGGAAGCGCGGGTTGGGCGTCAGGTGGGCGACGTTGTCGGGCGACCCGGTGAGGAAGTTGTCGAGGCAGACGACCTCGTCACCACGGGCGAGCAGTGCCTCGCACAGGTGCGAGCCCAGGAAGCCGGCGCCGCCCGTGACGACGGCACGCGTCATATGCCGATGTTCGCTGGCTGCTCGTCGGTCGTGGTGGTGTCGGACTCGTCGTCACGACGGGAGGCGAAGGCGAGGAACGCGCCGCCGGCCCCGGCGAGCAGGCCCAGGAGCCCCAGCACGAGGGGGGCCGCGGCCACGAGGGACAGCTGCGAGTTGTTGTCCTTGGCGGTCTTGACGTTCTCGGCCACCGTGTCGTCGGTGAAGCTCAGCTCGAGGTCGAGCACCGGAGTGCCGTCGTCGAGCTTGCGGACCTGCTTGTCGGTCTGGTCGATGATCGAGCCGGTGCCCTGGTCGATCCACATCGTCAGGTCGTCGGAGTAGGTGCCGGAGACGCCGTCGCTGATCTCGGCCGGCTCGTCGGCGACGACCACGTTGAACTTGTAGGTCGGGAGCCCGTCGATGTCCTCGGCGCCCTGGAACTTGGCCTCGACCGCGCGGCCGACGACGCCGTCCCAGAACGGGTAGGTCTTCTGCTCGACGCCGAACGGGAACTTGTTGACCAGGCCCTCGTGCGGCACGGCGTTGACGCCGACGTACTTCTCGTCGTTGACGGCGAGGGCCGTCACCCGGTTGGTCGCGAAGTGGTCGGTGTCGGCCGTGACGAGGCGCTTGTCGGGGTCGGTGTCGTCGACGCAGTCGGGGGTGGTGCCGTCGGGGTCCTGCACGAGGCAGGAGAAGTTGTCGAAGACCACGACGTCGGAGGTGGAGGCCGTACCGTCGGCGACCGTGCGCTGGATGGCCTTGACCGCAGAGCCCGGTCCGGTGGGCAGCACGGACGCGTTGCCGGAGAGCTTCGTGGTGACGTTGGCGTCGAGCGGGGTCTTCTTGACCTGGCCGGGAACCCACACGAGCGCAAGCACCGCTGCCGTGACGAGGAACCCTGCGAGCCCGAGAAGGATGAAACCGACGGTTCTGCGCATGGCACCCTTGCCCTTTGTCCGGTGTGACGATCGCGGCGACCCTACCAGCCGGTATGGCGCACCGACCATGGTTCCCTGCTTCCGTCGTCCGTGTCGGTGACCACATGGGCCTGAGGAGGACCGGGTGCGCCGGGACCGGTTCGCCTAGGGTGCGACCCATGACCGCCCGCCTCCCCGCGCTCGACGGGCTGCGCGCCGTGGCCGCGCTGCTGGTCGTGGCCACGCACGCTGCCTACCTGAGCGGGTTCACGGTCAACGGCGGGCTGCTGGGCCGGTTGGCCGGTCGCGGAGACTTCGGTGTCGCGATCTTCTTCGCGCTCTCCGGCTTCCTCCTCCACTTCCGGCTCGTGTCCGACGCCCGGGACGGGCAGACCGACGTCAAGGCGTATGCCGTGCGCCGTGCGGCGCGCGTCCTGCCCGCCTACTGGGTGACGCTCGCCGTGGTCGTGGCCGTCACGCAGCCGCCGGTGCGGACTGCGGTGGCCCAGGCCCTCACGGTGCAGACCTACCTGCCCGGTGCGGACATCGACGCGTTCTCGCAGTCCTGGAGCATCCCGACCGAGCTGTCGTTCTACATCGTGCTGCCCTTCGTCGTCTGGCTGCTGGAGCGCGCCCGGCGTCGCGACCCCGACCTGCCGGTGCTGCTCCTCGTCGGCAGTGCGGTGCTCGCGACGGTGGCCCTGGCGTTCGTGACCGTGGGCACGATCGGCGAGGACGTGCTCATCGAGCGCTGGCTGCCGGCCCGGTGGCCGAACTTCGCGGTCGGCATGGTGCTGGCCGAGCTGCTGCTGCGGCCGGAGAGCCGCTGGGCGGGCGCCGCCCGCCGGTTCGCCAGGGACAGCGTCGGAAGCCTCGTGCTGGCCGGCGCCGCGTTCGTGCTGGCGACCACGCCCATCGCCGGGCTGCTGACGCTCGGGCCGGTGGCCGGGGTGCAGCTGTCCGCGCGGCTCGCGCTGTCGACGGCGGTGGCCGGCCTACTGCTCGCTCCCCCTCGTGCTCGGCCGCGACGATGCCTACAGCGCGGCGCTCTCGCTCCCGCCCGGCCCGCAACGTGGGCACGGTGTCGTACGGCCTCTTCCTGTGGCACCTGCCGGTGTTCGCGGGGCTGTACGCCCTGACCGGGGCGCGGGTGTTCGCCGGCGGCATCGTGCCGCTGCTCGCCGTCGGCCTGCCGGTCAGCCTGTTCCTGGCGTGGCTGAGCCACGTCGCGGTCGAGCGTCCCGCGATGCGCTGGGCGGCACGGCGGGTGCCGCACCGGCGAGCACTCCTGCCGCGATGACGGCCAGCGTGACGGTCGCCTCCACCCACGGCTGAGTCCGGCCGGCCGTGCTGGTGACGGCGACCAGCACACCGGCCGCGCCGACGAGTGCCACGACCGCACATGCCACGGGCCAGTCGGCATCCGTGCGCCGCAGGCGCAACGCCACCAGCACCGGGCCGGCGGTGAGGGCCGCCCACGGGCCGGCCACCACCAGCGCGAACACCAGCGTCCCCGTGGCCAGGAGCACGAGGCGGGCTGGCTTGCCGGGGTCACCGGCCGGCTAGGTCCACGCGCCGGGCGCGGTCGGGCACGACGGCGGTGAGCAGCAGGAGTAGGGCCAGCGCAAGCCCGGCCCCCAGGGCGAGCCGGTATGGCCCGTCCGGGGCGAAGGTGACCTCGAGCGTGCCGGATGCGTCGGCAGGGAGAACGAACCCCTGGCGGAACCCGTCGACGACGACCGGAGTGAGCACAGCCCCGTCGAGCGAGGCCTGCCAGCCGGCGTTGGAGTTCATCGCCAGCGCCAGCAGCCGCTGCGGGCCGGCGACCACCGAGCCGGTGAGGTGGGTGGGCGAGCCGGTGGTCAGCGGCACGGGCGTCAGGGCGCTGGAACCGGATGCCGGAGCACCCGGCGCGCTGGACCGCAGCCGCACGGCGGCGGGGCGGAACGCCTCGTCCCCGCGGACGACGACGTCGTGGGTGGGGCCTGGCGCGAGCGCTGCCGGAGCACACGCGACCCACACGAGGTCACCCTGTCCCCACAGCGCCGACCGTGGACCGTCGAGGCGGGTCGGGACCTCGGTGCCGTCGACCTGGAGCCCCGGGCCGGCCCCGCAGGGCCGGGTCACGCGACCCGCCGGACGGGGCAGGTCGTGGCCGGCGAGGGTCAGCTCCTCCACCTCGAGGGCCGCCGCCGCGAGCCGCTTGCGGCCGGGCAGCGGCAGCACGGTCGCGGAGATCCGGCGCACTCCCTTGCCCTGCACGGCCAGCCGGCCGTCAGCGGAGGCACGCACCAGCTGCTCCCGGTCGTCGAGGCGCACCCGCACGAACGGGCGGTAGCGCGCCATCCAGCCACGCCGGGCGCTGAGCGTGACGGCCTGCACGTCGGCCGGCTCGTCGAGGGTGACGGTGATGGTGGGTGACGTGTCCTCCGGTGCCGGGCTCCACGCGGTGCGCTCGTCGCCGTCGACGACGGCGTCGGGCCTTGCCGCGACAGCCGTGGTACGGCTGCTGCTCGCGGTCACCTCGACGCCGGGGGTGGCCAGACCAGGAATGGTCTCGGCCCAGCGCGACACGTCGAGCGTGCCGGTGGCGTCGTACGGCCTTCCGCCCTCAGCGGTGAACCGGCGCGAGAGGACGGCCCCACCCTCGGGGTCGCGACCACCGTCGCCGAAGCAGACGACAGCATCCTCCGGGTGCACGCACGCGTCGGACCCCGGTAGTCCACCGGACAGCAGGACCGTGTCCGCCGGCTCGGCGCGGTCGCTCGGCCCCACGACCGACTCGGTGACGGCCACGCCGGGCAGGTCGATCGCCACCAGGCCGGTGAGCACCGAGGCCGGGTCGTCCTCGTCGGTGTCGAGCACCTCGACCGCCACGGACTCGGTGGGGCCGTCGGGGAGCGCCACCTCGACCAGCCCGGACGCCGGCACGTCGGCACGCACCTCGCCCGCGTCGGTGCGCACGGCGAGGCGGGTGGGCACGCCCAGGCCCGGATACCGGTCCTTGTCGGTGAGCACCCGGACCCGAACCGTGGGCACGGTCCTCGCGCGGTCCAGGCGCACGGTGATCGTCGGTTCCGGGTCGAACTGGGTGACCCACGCCGTCGTGGGGTCACCGTCGAGCACGGCCGCCGGTCGGTCGGCGGGCCGGAGCCCGGCGAGGGTGAGGTCGGTGGCCAACGAGGAGCTCGCGTCGACCCCCGCGATACCGGTGAAGGCCGTGACGGAGTGCCGGGCGAGGTCGTCCCACGGGCGGTAGTCGCGGGTGCCTGCCAGCTCGTCGGCGGCCAGGGTCGACGAGGTGTCCCTCCCCCGGGTCGCCCCGAACCAACGCTCGCGGGCCCGGTAGCCGTCGGTGACAACGCGCTGCCCCGGGTCGACACCGGTCACCCGGTCGCCGTCGAGCACGGCCAGCCCGCCGATGCCGGCATCCGCCACAGAAAGGAGGTCCTCGGGGCCACCGGACACGGCGACGACGTCGTCGACCGGCTCGGTGACGGCGAGCGGCGCCGCAGGCCCCAGGTCGTAGACCTCGACCTGGAAGACCCGCTCACCACTGGCGTCGATGCGGGTCAGCCCGAAGCCCTTGGCGAGCGCGATGCCGGGCGTCGACCGGATCGCCGAGCGCGCGTACGCCACGGACGGCTGCCCGGCGGATGCCGTGTCGAGGTCGTTGCGCAGCACGAGGTAGCGAACTCCCGTCCGGCGCAGCACGTCGACGGCGCCGCCGACGTCGCGCCCGGTCTGCAGTCGCTGCTCGACGGCATCGAGCACCCGGATCGTCCCCGCGGGGGTGAGGGGCACGGCATCCCGCACCGCGTAGTCGGCGCTCGACAGCGGGCGGATCGGCTCGTCGATGGTGCGGCCCCAGTCGTACTCGCCGAAGCTCGCCGCGGGGACGACGAGCGCGCGGCCGTCGCCGGCTCGGTCGGAGAGCCACGCGCCGGCCTGCTTCCACTGGCGGGCCATGTCGGAGAAGGTGCCGTGGGGCGCGATCGCCCCGGAGAGCCCCGGCGACACCGCAACGAGCACGACGAGCGCGACCGCGCCCCAGGCCGGCACCTGGACGGCGAGGCGGCGCCCGGCGAGGGCACGTACGCACCGGTCGAGCGCGTGCGCCAGCCCGACGGCGAGCGGCAGCCGCACCAGCGGGTCGGCCTTGTGGATGTTGCGGAACGCCACGAGTGGCCCGTCGAGCAGTGCCTGGGCCGCCGGGGCGAGCGGGGACGAGACCGGCCCGATGTGGGCGACCGCGAGCGCGAACACCCCGACGGCCAGGGTCGCGAGGAGGAAGCGCCGCTCGGGCAGCCCGTGCAGGGTGAGCCCGGACAGCGCGGCCCCTGCAACCAGCGAGGTCGTCACGATGAGCAGCGGGCCGGTCGCCACGGCATACCCGGCCGGCCACCACTCACCGCCGGAGGTGACCACGAACTCGAGCCAGTGCGTCGTTCCGCGGGCGACGTCGAGCAGGTCGATCTCGCGGACGACGTCGGCGCTGCGCTCGATCCAGTCGAGGAACGGGGGCGAGTACCGGCCCAGCACGACGAGCGGCCCGAGCCACCAGGCGCTCGCGGCGACCATCGCGGCCGTCCACCACCACGTGGTCGGGGAACTCCACCACCGCCGCCGGGTCAGCAGCCAGATGCCGGTGGGCACGGCAGCGAGGATCGTGGCGGTGGCGTTCACCCCACCACAGCAGAGCACGGCGATGCCGGACAGTGCGGCGGCGCGGCGCGGCCCGATGCGGCCCTGGGTGCCGAGGACGACGGGCAGCAGGATCGCGGGGGCGAGCAGCACCGGGAGCGCCTCCGAGGAGAGGCCGCCGATCGTCGACAGCACCCGGGGGCTGAGGGTGTAGGCGAGCGCACCGAGCACCCGGGCCGTGGGGCCGCCGACCCGCAGGGCGGCCAGCAGCGCGTAGGTCGCGAGCAGGCCGACGGTGAGCAGCAGGCCCCACCACAGCCGCTGGGTCACCCACACCGGGACGACCTCCCCGACCAGACCGAAGAACGGCCCCATCGGGAAGAGGTAGCCGTAGCCCTGGTTCTGCAGCACGCCCCAGGTGACCTGGGGGTCCCAGAGGTGGGCGGCCCGGGAGAGCAGCTGCCACGGGGCGACGTAGAGGTCGTTCTTGGTGTCCTCGGAGACGCGACCGGCCGGCACCGACCAGGCGACCGCCCACACGAGGAGCAGGGCCGCCGCGAGCCGTGGGCGGGCCCCGCGGACGGCGTCGGTCATCGTCGTTCGAGGGCGCGAGACACCGGTCGCTCGCGGCCACCCGGCAGGGTCGACGGCGGTGTGGGGGGCGGTGGGCGAGCACGCGTCAGTGCGGTACGTTCTCGTCGGCTCGTATCGCATTACCGCATGGTAACCAGCCGATCTGAAGTGCCGTGCCCACCCCCAACGTCGAGGTGACATGTCCCTGCGCGTCCTGCTGCTCAACTGGCGCGACCTGCAGCACCCGGAAGCCGGCGGCGCGGAGAAGTACCTCGTCACGGTCGCCGAGGGACTTGCGGCTCGTGGCCATGACGTCACCTTCCGCACCGCGGCCTATCCGGGGGCCCTGCCGGAGGAGACCGTGGCCGGCGTGCGCTACCTGCGCCGCGGTGGGCACTACTCCATCTTCCCGCGGGCCTTCGGAGCGAACGCCACCACGAGCCACGACGTCGTGGTCGACGTGCAGAACGGCGTGCCGTACCTCTCCCCCTCGTGGCGCGCTCCCCCGTCGTCAACCTCGTGCACCACGTGCACCGCGAGCAGTGGCCCGTCGTCTTCGGGCCGCGGACCGCGCGGTTCGGCTGGTGGCTGGAGTCGCAGCTGGCGCCCCGGGTCTACGGCCGCACCAGCTACGTGGCCGTCAGCGACTCCACGATGCGCGAGCTGGTCGACCTCGGCGTCGACCGCGGCGGGTGACGATCATCCACAACGGCACCGACGCCGTGGCCGACGACGGCGCCGAGCGCTCACCACGTCCGCGGGTCGTCGTCCTCGGCCGACTGGTGCCGCAGAAGCGGGTCGAGATCGCTCTCGACGCCGTGGCAGCGCTGCGCGAGCGGGTGCCCGGGCTGCACCTCGACGTCGTCGGAACGGGCTGGTGGGAGCCCCAGCTGCGCGAGCACGTCGGCCGCCCTCGGGCTCGAGGACGACGTGACGTTCCACGGCCACGTGTCCGAGGCGGAGAAGCACCGGCTCCTGGCGCGGCGTGGGTGCACGCGATGCCGAGCCTGAAGGAGGGCTGGGGGCTGGTCGTGGTCGAGGCCGGCGTGCACGGCACCCCGACCGTCGCGTTCCGCAGCGCGGGCGGGCCGGCCGACTCGATCGTCGACGGGGAGACCGGGCTGCTCGTCGACGCGGCCGAGGGTCAGCCCGAGGTGGAGGCGTTCGCGCGGACGCTGGAGTCGTTGCTCACCGACGACGCCCGCCGGGAGCGGATGAGCCAGGCTGCCCGGCGGTGGGTGTCCCGCTTTCGCTGGGAGGACTGCATCGAGGCGTGGGAGCAGCTGCTGGTGCGCGAGGCGGGTCGCTGACGCCTGTCGAGGCGCACTGAACCGTGCCGGGCGCGTGAAAAGGCCCCGGTCACCGACCGGGGCCTCACGTCGTGTTCGGGATCAGGGAGCGTCGTACTGGACGATCTGGTCGGATGCCGACGCGGGGTTCGCGCTGGGGGTGATCATCTTGACCCCTCCGAAGATGGCCACGAGCCCCAGCAGGATGCCGACAACCAACGACACTAGCGATCCGATTGCGATAGGCATGCCGCGGACTGTACCAGTCCACGGCGCCGCCTCCGCATGGTTCCCACGACGACACACAGGACCGCGAGGGCCCAGGTGACGCACGTCACCGCCCACCCCCAGGCGGTGGCGCGCCGACCCGCGCACCCGGCCCGCTCTGGGGTCGGCGAGCTCGACGACGCCGACCGTCGGGCCGTCACGGATGACCCTGGCGCTCGGAGGGAGCCCGCCGTCGGCCAGCGGGTCCGGCAGCCCGGTGCTGCTTCTCGACGACCACCCAGCGCACGCCCTCGTCCGCCAGCGCCTGCGAGCGGGTCGTAGCCGGCGGCGATCCGGGCGGTCACCGCACGGGCGACCGGGTCCTCCCCCGGCACGACTCCGCTGGCCAGCGGGAGGCTGTCGTCGAACACCACCCGCTGGTCGACCATCCGCGGCACGAGGGTCAACGACACCCGGGCGCCGTTCCACCGGTACGCGGCGATACTGCGACCAGGGCAGCAGGCCCACGGTGCCGGGCGGCTGCTCCGACAGAAGGGTGGCCGCGGACCGGAGGTCAGCGGGAACCTCGACCGCCGTGACCCGGCCCCCGACGCCCCACGCGAGCGACGGCAGCAGGGCGATCGGGAGCGCCGCCACGAGCACGGCCAGCGCCGGGCCCGCGGCGCGCAGGCCGAAGGAGGTCGCGGACCAGCACGCCCGCTCCGGCGGAGGCCACCGCGACCCACGGGGCGAGCAGCTTCTGGGCATCGCGGAGCACCCCGCCGCCCGGGACGTGGACGACGAGCCAGGTCCACAACCCGAAGGGGTCCAGGGCGCTGAGCCACGCCAACAGCAGCCCGAGCACCGCCGGAGCCAGCAGCGGCAAGGCACCCGTTGCTCCCGTGCCGAACGGGCGAAGACGAAGACGGCCACCGACGCTGAGGACCAGCGCGACCAGGGCAAGACCGAGAAGCTCGCGGGATGCCGGGTGGGAGGCGGGGTTCCAGAACGCCCCACCACTGACGAGCGAGCCGAGGACCCCGAGGGGGGTGTCGGCGCGGGCCGCGAAGGCCGTCACCCCGAGCGTGGAGGAGGTCACCCCTGCGATGACCGACGGCAGGGCCCACACGGCCGAGACCCCGAGACCGGCCGCACCGGCAAGACCCAGGGCCGCCCATCGCGGACGTGGTGCGGCCAGCACCCCGCCGACCGTCAGGGCTCCGATGACGAGGGTGTTCGCCCCGCCGAGTCCACAGGCCGACAGTCCGACCGCTGGGGCCCACACGGCGGCCCGCCCCTCCCGCACCCGCTGTGCGGTCACGAGGAGGTGCGGCGCCGCGGCGTACCCGAGGAGCACGGTCCACTGACCCACGACCAGCCGCTCGAGGACGAACGGGTTCCAGATCGCGACGATCGCCGCCACCGACATCGCCGCCGTCCCCACCCCGGGAGCCACCAGCCGGGCCAGCCGGGTCGCGCCCACCCCGGCGAGCACGAGGATGCCGAACAGCACGGCGGCCTGGGCCGCCCCGGCCCCCATGACCCAGCCGAGAACGACGCCGGCGGCATCGCTGGGGACCGCCCGCGGCGCGGGTGTGCTGGTGCCCAGGGCGAACGGGGTGAGACGGGGGTCGGGTGACCAGGCGAGGTCGTAGGCGAGCACCACGCCGCGACCCAGGGCAGGCCCGAGGACCAGAGCGGCGACTATGGCCGACACCATCGCCGGCACCAGGCGTGTCTGCAGCAGACGGCTTCCCGACGGTGCCCCCTCGACACCTTGATCAGGCACAGCGTCTCCTTCGCCGGTCGGACGTCGCCTCAGGGTATCCGCGGGGCAGTACCGCCACCCGCCGCCGCCAGTGCGACAATCGCCCGGTCCGTGCACCCCGAAGCTCGAGGTACTCATGCGTCCCGCCGTCAGCACCTTCGACTCCGCCTGGGCACTGGCGTCCACCGCCGCGGGCTGGCTGACCGAGGACCAGGGTCGCCTGCTCTGGGACGAGGCCCGCTGCCTCGTGGCGGGTGCGACGGTGCTCGAGATCGGAAGCTTCCAGGGGCGCAGCACCATCGTGCTGGGCTCGGCGGTCGCTGAGCGGGGTGGACACGTCGTGGCCGTCGACCCCTTCGTCGACGACTGGAAGTTCGGAGATCCTCGCACCAGGACGAAGTTCGAGGCGCACATCGCCGCGAGCGGTCTGGTCGAGGTGGTCGAGCATCGTCGCGGAGTACTCGACGACGGCGCGGCCGACCTGGACGAGGCCGTTGGACCTGCTCTTCATCGACGGCAAGCACGACGTCTGGACGGTCCGTGACGACCTGCACTGGGCCGACCACGTCGCGCCTGGGGGTCCTGTCCTGGTCCACGACTGCTTCTCGTCGGTGGGGGTCACCCTGGGGGTTCTGGCCCACGTGCTGTCCGGTGGCCAGCTCCGCTACGAGGGCCGAGCGGGCTCCCTGGCGCTGTTCCGTCGGGGACCGTCGAGCGTCGCCGAACGGCTGCGCATCCTGCGCGGAGCTTCCGTGGTGGGTCCGCAACCTCACGGTCAAGGTCACGCTGCGCCTGCGCGCGCACCGAGTGACGCGTGCCCTGGGACACCACTCGCCCTATGACCCCTACTGACCGTCCCGCGGGCTGAGTAGACGGTCCACGGCATCCGCCAGGGAGGCGGCGTCCTCGCCGAGCAGCATTGAGTGCATCCCCAGCTCACGCGCCGGGGCGATGTCACTCGGCATGTCCCCGACCATGGCGCACCGCGCCCGATCGGCCCACGGTGCCGCCTCCAGAGCCGACCGGAACATGCCCGTGGCGGGCTTGCGGCAGTCGCAGGTCCCGTGGTCATGGGGACACATCTCGATCCGGTCGAGGTGGCCACCGGCCGCTGCCAGCAGCTCCTCCAGGTGCGCGGTCACGGCGGTCCACTGGGACCACGTCAGGCGTCCGGTGGCCAGACCGCGCTGGTTGGTCACGAGCACGACCCGGCACCCGGCTCGGTTGAGGGCCGCTACTGCCGAGGCGGCTCCGGGCAGGAGCTCGAGCCGCTCGGGGTCGTCGACGTAGCCCTCGACTCGGACGTTCAGGGTGCCGTCCCGGTCGAGGAAGAGGATGTCCCACGGAGCCCCGGGAGCCGCGGGAGAGATCAGCGCAGGTCGGCCCATGCCACGTCCACAGCCTCGCACCAGGCGTGCGACCACAGCAGGTGCACCTCCTGGATCCGCGGCGTGTACCCACTGGGCACCTGCAGCACGTGGTCCGCGCAGGCCGGCAGGCACCGTGCGCTCACCGGTCAGGAGGATGGTCGTGAGGCCGAGGTCGCGGGCCACCGCCAGGGCAGCGACCACGTTCGGGGAGGTGCCGCTGGTCGACATGGCGATGCAGCACGTCGCCGGGACGTCCGAACGCCCGGACCCCCCTGACGAACACCTGCTCGAAGCCGTAGTCGTTCGCGACCGCCGTGACCGTGGTGGAGGACTCGGCCAGGCTGAGCGCAGGGAGGGGTCTGCGGTCCATGACGCACTTCCCGGCGAACTCGGCGGCGACATGGCTGGCCATCGCGGCGCTGCCCCCGTTGCCGGCCACCAGCAGCTGGTGACCCGACCCGAGCGCGGCCAGGATCGCCTCGCCCGCGGCGTCGACGGCGGCCACGAGAGGGGGGTCCGCCAGCCGCGACACGAGGTCACTCCACTGGGCGCGAGCCTGCGCGTGGAGGTCGGCGACCTGGGAGTGGTCAGCAGCCGTCATGAGCTCGGGACCCGCCACGTCGTGACACCCTGCCGGCTGAACGTGAACTCGGACACCGTCATACCCAACGTGATCAACGCTTCGGCCACGAGGTGTTTGCGCTCGAACTCACAGACGAACAGCAGGTGCCCTCCGCCGCCGGCACCGGTGACCTTCGCGCCGAGGGCCCCCGACGCCAGCGCCAGCTCGACGGCCTCGTCGATGAGCGGGGTGGAGATGCGGGTGGACATGCGCTGCTTCTGCGTCCAGGCCTCTCCCAGCAGTGCGCCGAACCCGGCGACCTCCCCCCGCAGCAGGGCCTCCTTCATCGCGTGGGCGATGTCCTTCTGCGCCCGCATCCCTGCGAGGGCGTCGGGGTCCTGGTGCTCGAAGCGAGCCACCTGGTCCTCGATGATGTGGTCGCTGACCCGGGGGTGCCCGGTGAACGCGAGGAGCATGTTGTGCTCCAGCTCGTGGATGGTGGGCGCCGCGATGCGCAACGGGTAGACGACCACACGCTCGGCATGGAACTCCATGAAGTTGAACCCGCCGAACGCGGCGGCGTACTGGTCCTGGAGCCCGCCGGGAATCCTCAGGTCCTCGCGCTCGAGCCGGCAGGCGACCTCCGCCAGCTCGTGGGGGGTGAGGTCCATCGCGCAGTGGGCCGCGACCAGGGCCAGGACGTTCACGACCACCGCGCTCGAGGACCCGAGGCCCGACCCGGGTGGCGCGTTGGTGTGGAGGAACAGGTCGAACCCGGTGGCCGGCAGTGCCCCGCGGAACTCGCGCAGCCGGGCGATGGCCGCCTTGGGGAGGTCCAGCCGCCCGTCGAAAACGACGGGCTCGTCGACGCCGAAGTCGATGGAGTCGCCGAAGTCCAGGGACCGCACCGTGATGACGCCGTCGGCCCGCGGCCGCAAGGTCGCGTACGCGTAACGGTTGATGGTCGAGGACAGGACCACGCCTCCCTCGCGCGCCGGGAAGGGCGGTACGTCGGTGCCGCCTCCCGCGAAGCTCACTCGCAGCGGCGCCCGGGCGCGCAGCGCTGATCGCGTCGTCATGTCGTCCTCTCCTCGCGGGCAGGAAGGACCGTACCCGACGCGGCGGCGAGGGGATGGCGGCGCAGCACGAGCAGGAGGTTCCACGTGGCGACCTCGCGCAGGCCGGGGACCGAGAGCACGTGGCGGGCCAGGTCGGGCAGGTAGCGCGGCCGGGCCACGAGGAGCTCGACGTCGGTCTGCTGGCGGGCCCACTCCAAGCCTTGCGCCACGCTGACCTCGTACATGGTCTCGCCCACGCGGTTCTTCGGCCGGTGGCCGTGACGACGCTCGTACCGGCGCGCGGCGTAGGACGCCCCGAACCAGTGCCACGGCGACGCCTCATGGGCGCCCCACGGCGACAGCCAGTTCGTGTAGCAGAGGTACAGCACTCCCCCGGGCCGGGTCACCCGCACCATCTCGTCCGCGACGAGCGCAAAGTCGGGAACGTGTTCCAGCAGGTTGCTGGAGAACACGACGTCGACGCACCCGTCCGCGAACGGGAGGGCATCTGCGGAACCCGCGACCCCACCGTCCGCCACCGACGAGACTGTCCGGTCGTGGTCGAGCGCGACGTAGACGGCCCCGCGGTGGCGAAACGCCCGGCCGAACTGCCGGGGGCCTGCCCCCACGTCGAGGACCACCCGTCCCTCGAGCTCGGTGAGATCGGCGAGGGTGGCGACCGAGTCTGCAGCCAGCTCGCCGTAGAAGCGGTCGGGGTCGGTCTGCTCGACGAGGAAGCTGCGGAACAGGTGCGCCGAACGCCGAAGGCCACGCTTCTGGGTCACCGGGGTCCTCGAACCGCTGTCAGGCGAAGGGTGGCCCGGGCACGAGGCGCCACCACTCGCACACCGGAGACGATCGGCGCGGTTGCGAGTGCCGCGGCGCGCACGAGTCGACTGGACAGCGCCCCCGCCGGCCCCGGCGGCCGCAGGGCACGAGCGGCCGAAGCGACGTCGACGCTCAGGCTGTCCAGGACGAGGCGGTCGACGCGCACCTGGGTGAACCCTGCATCACGAGCCACCCGAGACAGCGAGTCCTCGGTGAAGAACCGGACGTGGGTGGGGTCCTCGAGCATCCACCAGGCGGAACCGTAGGCGGGAAGTCCCCACGAGTCGCCCGCCGGGGTCAGCAGGACGAGCCGTCCACCGTCGGTGAGGAGCGACGACGCCTTGCGGACGGTGCGGACGGGGTCGGTCACGTGCTCGATGACGTGCACGCCCACGACCAGGTCGGCCGCCACGGCATCGTCCGGGACGTCCTCCATCGACCCGTGCCACAGGGTTGCGTGCTGCCGGACGACCTCGTCGAGCCCGACGCCGAGCTGGTCAGGATCCACGCCGGCGACGGCGGCGCCGTCGTCGTGGAAGCGTCTGAGCAGCGCACCGCTGCCGTAGCCGATCTCGAACACCGACGCCGGCGTGCCGAAGCTGCGGAGGGCACGGTACGTGAGGGCCGTCCGCACGGTGTCCATGGCCGGGTCGCCGCCGTACGCCGCATCGCGGTGGTTGCCAGGGGCATCGCGCAGGGAGCGCGTGACGTGGCCACACTCGCAGCACCGCTCGACCTGCCCGCCACGAGCCAGGTGCCACGCGGCCATGGGCCCCGAACAGATCTCACAGGGGACCACGGGCAGATCCGGTCGTGCTCGGCTGCCCATCCGAGTACCATAACCGAGCCTGCCGGGTCCGGTCGGGCCGGTGGAAGGGAGCGGGCGTGGACGAGCGGGTGAACCGCGGTCGTCCGTTGCGCATCCTCATCCTGACGTGGCGCGACGGTGATCATCCGGAGGCCGGGGGCGCCGAGGTGTACGTGGAGCGCACGTCGCAGATCCTCAGTGCGCACGGCCACACCGTCACGCTGTTCTCCGCCGCTTTCCCCGGTGCGTCCCGTCGCGTGGACCGCGGCAACGTCCGGATCGTCCGTCGAGGGGGTCGGCTGACCTGCTACCTCCGCGGTCTCCAGTTCGTCCGCACGCTCCGGCACGACGTCGACGTCGTCATCGACGTGCACAACGGGGTCCCCTTCTGGTCGCCCCTGGTCAGCCGTGCCCCTGTGGTGAGCCTGGTCCATCACGTGCACCGTGACCAGTGGCCGATCATCTTCGGTCCCGTCTTCGGGAAGCTGGGTTGGCTCATCGAGTCCCGGCTGGCTCCGATCGTGTACCGCCGGTGTCAGTACGTCACGGTGTCCAAGGCAACGCAGGGCGACTTGTCGGCTCTTGGTGTCGACCTCGACCGCATCGCGATCACCTACTCGGGCAACGACATCCCACCAGATCTCAACTCGTATGCGGAGGTCGAGCGCTCCGACAACCCCAGCCTCATGGTGCTGGGCCGCTTGGTGCCGCACAAGCACTTCGAGACTGCGATCGACATCGTCGCGGACCTGACCCCGCGTTTCCCCGACCTCACCCTCGACGTCGTGGGCGGGGGGTACTGGGATGACGAGCTTCGTGCCCACGCCACCCGGCGCGGGGTGTCCGACCGCGTTCGCTTCCATGGCTTCGTCGACGAGCACATCAAGCACACCCTGCTCTCCCGCGCTTGGGTCGTGCTCATGCCCTCGCACAAGGAGGGGTGGGGACTCACCATCGTCGAGGCCGGCCTCCACGGGACGCCGTCCGTGGCCTTCTCGTTCGCCGGGGGTGTGACCGAGTCGATCATCGACGACGAGACCGGGACGCTCGCCGACGACGTCGCCCAGATGACGGTCCAGGTCGAGGGCCTCCTCACCGACGCACAGCTCCGGCAGAAGTACGGCGACAACGCTCGACGGCACGCGAGGTCGTTCTCCTGGGAGAACACCACGCTGCAGCTCGAGGCAGCGCTGAACCAGGCCGTCGCCGGTCACGGTGCGTGACCCCGGCGTGACCCCATGGGTGCGATGAACTCATCCACCCGTCCACGGATGCCGGGTCAGCGGGCGCTGTCCCTTCGGCCCTTGCGGGCGCCCACGACGTAGGCGCCGGCCTCGAGGCCTCGCAGCCCGAGCATCCCCACAGCCTGCAGCGGGTTGTGGGCCAGGAGCCTCCAGTTGCGCAGGTACGAGCGGGCCACGGACAGACCCTGTTGGGCCACTTCCCCCTCATGGCTGTCGGCGAAGGCAGGCAGGCTGCGCCCGTAGTAGTAGCGCTTCTCCATGATCGACCTGATGGTCAACCGGCCTTCGTCGTGGTCGACCAGCACCGGAGCAAGCTCGATGCGGGCGCCGGCAGCCCGCAGGCGCAGGCGAAGGTCGGCATCCTCCGGCCCCGACATCGAGAGGGCGAAGCCCCCGCCACCGGTCAGGACCTCACGCCGGATCAGTCGCGGGTTGTGGAGCAGCGGATCGTCGAGGTAGCACTGCCTCTCGAGAGCGCGGCATGCGGTCCAGAACCCGGGCCCCATGGTGCGTTCGGGCAGCGCGACCCCGACCGCGCCCGTCGTCGTCGCCGTGCGCAGCGCCTCGGCGACCGTCTCGGGCGGCATGATCATGTCGCTGTCCAGCCAGAGCACCCATTCGCCTCGAGCCAGCTCGATGCCGCGGTTGCGCTGTGCGCTGCGCTCGGGACCGCCCGCCACGACGCGGTCGGCGAGCCGCTCGGCGATCGCCCAGGTGGCATCGTCGCTCGCGTTGTCCACGACGATGAGCTCGATCGCCGGGTGCGTCTGGCGGCGGACCGAGGTGAGGCACTCCTCGATCGTCCGCTCGTTGTTGCGGGTGGGGACGACCACGCTGACCAGGACGTTGCTCGCGGATTCGGTCACCGCTGGCTCCTTCTCGTGTGTTCACCGACTCGGTGACCGTCATCGTCGATGCCGGGACCGCGTCGTTCACCTTGCACCATCCCGGCGAGACGTCATGACCCGGGTCCCGTCCGACCCGGTGGATCCGCTGCCGAGCCAGGTGGCTGACGGTAGCCTGACCCCTGACCATGGTGGATCGAGTCGTTGTGAGCCGTCACTCCCGAGAACGCCCCTTGGGCAGGACGGCCTTCGGCGACGCCCTGCTCGGCCTCGGCATGGCCGCGGCGAGCGCCATGAGCTACGTCTTCGTCGTCATCCTGTCGCGGGCCCTCGGGCCGGCCGACTTCGGCGGCTTCTCCTCGTTCAACAGCATCGGCCTGGTGCTCGCCATCCCCGCCGCCGCCTTCCAGGTGCTCTATGCACGCAGGGTCGCCCGCCGCGGGCCCGCAGCTTTCGACCTGCGCCTTCCTCTTCTCGTCGGCGCCGTCGGGTGCCTGCTCACCGTCGCCCTCTCCCCTCTCCTGGCCCATGTGACCCGAGTCGACTCGGTGGTTCCCCCCATCGTCGTGGGGCTCGGGTTGCCCGCCCTGATCGTCAACGGGGCCCTGATGGGCGGACTGCTCGGGCTGGGCCGCATCGGCGCCCTGGCGCTGGCCTACGTCGCGATCGGGGTCAGTCGCGTGCTGGCTGCGACGACCGCAGCCTGGCTGGGTTTCGGCCTCACAGGTGCGCTGGCGCTGGTCAGCCTGGCCACCTGTGTCATGGCCGCCATCCTGTGGTGGGTCTGTCGCGGTCAGGCGCACCTGCCCTGGTCCGCGCCACGCGGGGCCCCGGGCGCTGTCGTCCGGTCGCTGTACCGGTCGAACTCCGCGATCGGTGTCCTGATGGCCCTGACCACCGTCGACGTGGTGCTCGCCCGGTACGTGCTGGCGCCGGTCGAGTCCGGGGAGTACGCGCTCATCTCGACGCTCGGCCGCTCGCCCATCTGGGTGACGCAGTTCCTCGCCCTCGCCCTGATCCCGACCCTGGCCACCACCGGGTCACGCCGGTCGATCCTGCGGGCCGGCGGTCTCGTGCTCGGTGTGTGCCTCCTCGGCACCACCGTGGCGGCGATGGCGCCGAAGCTCTGGATCGGCCTCCTCGGAGGGTCTGCGTACCACGCTGCCGAGGACCTCCTGCTCCCCTACCTCGCGCTGGGAACACTCCTCGCGCTGGTCCAGGTCCTCGTGATGGCCGAGATGGCGCAGGGTCGCCACCTTCTGGTCAAGGTCGCCTGGCTGGCCGTGCTCCTCGAAGTCGTCCTCTGCCTCACCTACGCGCGCGACAGTGCCTTCCACGTGCTCGGAGCCGCGATCGTGGCCGCCAGTCTCGTGGTCGTCGTCGGAGTCGCCGAGCTCGTGCTCGGAATCCGGCGAGAGCCGGAGCCACCGGCCGCGACGACGTCCGAACCGCCCCTGATCGCCTCGCACCGCGGTCACGGTGACGCATGAGTCGGGGTGTCTCCCCACACGTGACCTCGTCCACTGTCGCCATCGTCCTCGCAGGCGGGCTCGGCACTCGCATGGGCGCGCTGTCGGCGAACTGCCCCAAGCACCTCCTGGAGGTCGCGGGGGAACCGTTCATCGTCCACCAGCTCCGATGGCTGGCTTCTCACGGTGTCGCCGACGTCGTCCTGGCCACCTCCCACCTGGCCGACCAGTTCGAGCCCGTGCTGCGCGATGGAAGCCGCTGGGGTGTCCGTCTGCGGTACTCCACGGAGCCCCGACCCGCCGGGACTGGCGGAGGGGTGCGGGCGGCGGCCATGGCCCTCCCCTCGATCCCCGAACGCGTGGTCGTCATCAACGGAGACCTGCTCACCTCTCACAACCTCACCCGTCAGCTCCTGCTGGCGGCGTGTACCCCGACAGCAGACGCCGTGCTGCACCTCCGAGAGGTGCCAGACGCACGCAGCTTCGGATCGGTCGTGGCCGACCAGTGCGGGCGAGTGTCCAGCTTTGTGGAGAAGGCCTCCGCGCCCCCGAGTCTCGAGGTGAACGCAGGGACCTACGTGCTGAGCCGTTCGCTGGTGGAGTCGATACCGGACGGCATCGTCTCGCTCGAGAAGGACGTCCTTCCGCGGTTCGTGGCCCGGGGCCGGGTGGTGGCCTACCGGGAGGATGCGTTGTGGGAAGACGTCGGCAGTCCGGAGGCACTGGTGCGGGCATCCCGCGCGCTCGTCCTGAGTTCCGGGCGAGCTGCCCACATCGACACCACCGCCCTCGTGGACCCCGACGCAACAGTTTCGGGTGGATCAGCGGTGGGTCCCCGAGCCGTTGTCGAGGCAGGCGCGCAGGTGCTGGGCTCGGTGGTCATGAGCGGGGCCGTCGTCGAAGCCGGGGCACTCGTGGAGGACAGCGCTGTGGCACCCGGACGAAGAGTCAGACGAGGCGAGGCACTCCGAGCCGCTGACGCCTAGCCGGAGGCCGAACCAGCCGGAGACGGGTGGGGGTCGGCATCCAGCGGTGGCGGGCCGGCATTCGGATCGGCATCACGCCATGACCCGACGATGACCAGCACCAGCGACAGCACGACCAGCACCGACGGTGCTGGGTTTGCGAGCACGAGCTGCGGGCTGACCTCGCCCCACCGAGTGAGGTTGCCGAGCACCCACGCCACCGGGGCCAGCACCATCGTGACGACGGAGAGCCGAAGCAGGGTTCGCGGCGCAGGGTCCCGGGTGACGCTCCACAGCGCAACGCCGGCGCCCGCGAGCAGCCCGGGCATGCCTGCGAACACACCGCATCCGAGCGCGAAGAGGAACCAGCCACCCCACACGAGTCCACGCCGACGCCGCCGCGTTCCGCCCACTGGGGGCTCCTCAGTCGTCAGCGGCGACGGCGCACCGCGGGGACGGCCGGGGACCAGGAGCAGCCCTGACGCGAGGAGGAGGGCACCACCCGAGGTCGCCATCGCGACGTCAGAGGGTCCTTGTGGGGTGTACTGCACCTCGAACACATGGGGGTCGAGGTCCCGCACCCACCAGCCCATGGCATACCCGTCGACGACAACCGGTGGCCCCAGCGGCTCGCCATCCATCGTGGCACGCCACCCCGCATTGACGTTCTGCCCCACGACGAGGAGGTACGGCGAGCCGGCTGAGCCTGCGTCGATCCGGTAGGACGAGGAGGACTTCCGGTCGACGGAGACGTCGGGCCCCGGCGCTCCGGGCTGAGCGCTTTCGCCCTGGCTGTCGCGCAGGACCAACGAATCCGCTGTCCACCCCGGCAGGCTCCGGAGCCGGTGTTCTCCCGGTCCGAGCCGCAACGGCTCGCAGCCGGCGATGAGGCGCTGCCCCTCCCCGTCGACACCACCGACCAGGCGAACCCGCACGGGGTCGTCGTCGATGGTGCCGATGGTGACGCACCGCTTGGCCGCTGCCGCCGCGTCGCTCGACACGCGGGCCCCGCCGACGTCGATCTCGCTGACGACGGGGAACCCCTGGCCCTCGTGTGCCAGCACCTGAAGGCGCACCGTGCGGCCCTGCGTCTGCGGCAACGCGACCTCGACGCGACCGCGGGTCAGTGGGGTGGTGGCCACCCGGCGACCATCGACCAGGATCTCGGCCTCGGAGATCCAGGCAGTCGCCTTCTCGGGTTGCTCGATGACCACCTGGGACACCGTGCGCGGCTTGTCGAACGAGGCGGAGAGCCACTCCCCGTCGATCGCCCTGCCCGGGACCCAGCCGGTGTCGCGGTCGCCGTCGAATGCTCGGGAGGCACGAACCGTCGTACCGCCGAAGGCCCGCGACGACGACGTGGCGACGACGTCGCCGGTGACCCCCTGCAAGGAGTCCAGCAGCGCGTCCGGCGCGCCGCGGTCCGGCCGGACCAGTCCGTAGACGCGGAACTGGCGGGCATCGGGCGAGATGAAGTCGCGATCAAGTCGCGCCTCCTCGTCATCATCGACTGCGGCTGTGCCGCGCACCCTGCTCAGGACGATGTCCGTCGGCGTCTGCCCGAGCCGGGTTCGCGCCGAGCCGGTGAGTGCCTGCATGGCCAGCGCGGTGGACACGGGCAGGCGAGCCACTCGCCGAACCTGCAGCCCGGGAACGGTCACCTCCGCGATCGAGACGGGGTTGTCACCCTCACCCTCGACGTCGGTCACCGTGACGGTCAGGCGCTCCGCGGATCGGCCGGGAAACGAGACGGAGACACGCCCATCCGGTGGGACGACCACCTCGCGTGAGTCGTCGTCCGCCTGCACTCGCAGCTTGGCGATGCGTCGACCTGTGGTCGGTGGGACGTCCAGGTCGATCCGGTCGACGCGCAGGGGATGCGGGCCGCGAACCGTGACGGACTGCCCTTGGGCGCGAGCGAAGTCACCGAAGGTCCACGCGGTCGTCGGGTCGCCGTCGAAGGCGTTCTCGGCGGTGGTGCTCGGGTTCACTCCGAACAGCGGTCCGGCCATGGTGGCGGTGACCTCGGCACCCTCGTCGCGCAAGACCGTCTGGTCGTCCGGGCCCTCCAGGGCAATCGTCGGACCCGGGTCGGTGTCGGCCTCGACCAGTGGACCGTAGGCGTCGGTCAGCCGGTTGGGCACGACCTCGCGCCGACGGTTGGTGTCGGTGAGCACGAGGCGGGTCTGAGGTCCCAGTGCTTCGGCCAGGTCGCCGACGTCGCTCGCACCCGTGAACAGGAAGGGTGGCTGCGACGGGAGCAGGCCGGCGAGAACCATCGACGGGAGGGCCCAGCCGTCCCCGTCCACGAGGACCAGTCCGTCGGCATTCTCGGTTCGCACGAGATCACGGCCATCGCGCACCTCGTAGCTCTGCAGCGGCGGCAGCTGGAGCTCGAGCGCAGGTTGGTCGGGGGTGCGTACCAGCCCGTCTCCGGGCTTGCCGTAGGCGGCGCTGAAGCGCAGGCCCGGGTCGAAGCCCACGTCGAAGGCCACGTCCAGCGGGCGAGCACCCCCGGCCTTGTCCCATCGGACGTCGTTGCGGACGAGCACGTCGCCCACGCCCAGGTAGCGCGCCGCCGCCGACAGGGTGCCGCTCGGCAGCGACCCTTCCTGGAGCCCGGTGTCGACCGCCGCCAGCAGGCTCGCACCGTAGGGCGAGGACTCGGGCAGGGTGACCCGCACGAAGGAGGGACGCGCCAGCAGAGCGTTGTTGAGGTCGTCGGGCCGGTCCTCGCTCCACGTGTACTGAGGCTGAGCGACCCCGGGGACGAACCACACCCGCCGATCGGCCGGCCCCTGGTCCAGCGCACGAGTCGCCTCGTACCAGTGGTCCGGAACCGGCAGGGGCAGGCTGTACAGGCCTCCTGACCAGGCCGGCCAGGTTGCGAGGACCACGCCCACAGCAGCCACCGATGCGATCACGGGGCGGGGCGCGGTCCGTCGTGCGCGGCGCACGAGCGCTGGGACCGCAAGCCCCCCGAGCATGGCCAACCCCAGCAGCAGTACGGCCCCCACCTTGTTCGTGGTCCGGAACGCCGCAGCGCCCGGCACGTTCTCGAAGGACCACAGCAACGCGCGACCGAACGGCGACGGGTTGTCGGCCGGGTGCGCCCCGACCATCAGGACGGCGGCCGGAACCACGAGCAGCAGCGCCAGTCGCCGCGCCGTCCCACGCACCACCAGCGCGGACGCGACGAGCAGGATGGGTGCGAAGAAGCTGGCCGCGACGATGAGCGGGTTGGTCAAGTAGGAGACGAAGCCGGGTTGCCAGGGACCATCGACGTCCTGTCCGTACAGTGGCCATAGCCCCAGGCCACGCACCACCTCGCCGAACGAGGACGGGCCGGCAATGCCGTCCAGGGACTCGCTGAACTGCGTCACGTGACTTCCGGCACCCAGGGCTGCCAACGACGGCACGAGCCAGTAGGCCGAGAGCAGCCCTGCAAGGAGCGCCCACTTCGCTGTTGCGGTGAGCACCATCCGCCAGCTCGCGCCGAGCCCGCCGTGGGCATACCAGAGCAAAGCAGGCAGGCACAGGAGCTGGATCAGCGGGATGACCGCGACGTTCATCCCGCTCATGGCGGCAAATGTCAACGCGGCGGCGGCCGGGTACCGCCATCCACCGCGAACGGTCGCCCGCAACAGGAAGAGCGCCATCCACGGCAACATCGCCGCAGGGAGGACGATCGCGAGGAAGTCGCCGGCCGTCACCATGTAGGGGGTGGCGACGTAGAGCACCGCCACCGCCACCCGCCCCACCCTGCGGGCTCGCGACCCGGCGACGAGGTCGTAGAAGCGGACCGCGCCCCAGCTGCCGAGCAGCAGGAGGGCGAAACGCAGCAGGCGCATGGAGAGGTCTGCGTCGATGCCGAACTGCTGGATGACACCGACCAACGCAGCGACCGGGAAGAGCCCCACGTTGAAGTTGGGCTCACCCAGCTTCGGGCTCTCTCGCCACGCCCTACTCAAAGCCTCGGCCTCCCGCCAGGGGGCCATGTAGATTTCGGGCTTGATGTCCGGAGCCAGCACCCCGGCCTTGTTGAGCAGGAGAACGAGCAGAAGGATGGTCGCGAGCACCACGGGCACTCTGGCTCGCCTCAACACCATTTACCTTTCCAAGCGGTCGTGACGCGTCATTGTGCCGCAGGCCCCTGAACCAGAGACGGCGAGGTCGTCCGTGACAGCGGAGACTGACGAGCGCTCGGTTCCGGCGAGCTCCTCAGGTCGTGGGGCGCACTTGGGCTATCGCCCGGCGCTCGACGGGCTGCGTGCCGTGGCAGTCGTCGCCGTCATGCTCTACCACGGCGGGGTGTCGTGGACGGCCGGCGGATTCCTCGGGGTCGACATCTTCTTCGTGCTGTCCGGATTCCTCATCACGTCCCTGCTCGTGAGGGAGTGGACGCGAACAGGCGGGATCGGTCTGCGTGCGTTCTGGCTCCGGCGCGCTCGCCGACTCCTGCCGGCCATGCTCCTGGTCCTGCTGGCGGTCGCCGCCTATGCCGCCGCCATACCGCAGCCTCAGTCCCGGCTGCGCGGAGACTCGTTGGCCACGCTGGCCTACGTGTCGAACTGGTGGTTCATGCTGAGCGGCCAGTCGTACTTCGCCCAGTTCGTCGCGCCGTCCCCGCTGCGGCACACCTGGTCGCTATCGATCGAGGAGCAGTTCTACATCCTCTTCCCGTTGTTGTTGGTGGCACTCCTCGGAACCGCCCGGCTGAGGGTGCCCGCGTTGCGGATCGTTCTCCTCGGTGGCGCCATCGGGTCGGCCGCCCTGATGGCTGCCCTCTATGACCCGCAGTCCGACCCGTCTCGGGCCTACTACGGCACCGACACCCGGATGCAGGCCCTGCTCCTGGGTGCCGTTCTCGCCCTGTCTCCGTCACTCCTGCGGCCGTCGAAGCGGCTCTACACCCGCGTCGGCGGACGGCTCGTCCGGCTCCCGGGCATCGGTCTGCTGGGAGTGCTGGCCCTCGGTGGGCTTCTCGCCATGGTCGTGGTGGCCCGCGAGCTTGCACCGTGGATGTACCGCGGCGGCTTCCTGCTGGCCGCCGCCCTGTCAGCGGTCGTCATCGCGTCAGTGACCGCGGCCCCTCGCTCGGGACTGGGGCGCGTGCTGTCGTGGCGACCGATCGTGGCGGTCGGTGTGGTGTCGTACGGCCTCTACCTGTGGCACTGGCCGGTCTTCGTAGCCCTGAACCACGAGCGCACCGGACTGGAAGGCCCATGGCTGCTCATCACGCGCTTCGCCGTGACAGGCGCACTGGCCTACGTCTCGTTCAGGCTGGTCGAGGAGCCGATCCGCACCCAGCGGCTGCAGCGCTGGTTCACGCCGACGCAGTGGGCCAGGACGGTCGCGGCGACGATGGTGGCCGTGGTCGCCGCAATACTGTTGACCACCGCCTCAGCGCAGTCACTGGGTGAGTCGCCGCAAGCGGCCGGAGGCCGCCCGGCGCCCGTGCCCGACTCGCAGGGTCGACTCCGCAACGTGTTCCTCCTCGGTGACTCCCAGTCACTCCGACTGCGCGATCAGTTCTACAACCAGGTGGACGGGCTGGCTGTGGGCGGCAGTACCCAACTCGGCTGTGGGACTCTCCTCCCGGAGCGGCAGATCGACGGCCAGACGGTCCCGAATCTCCCCGCGTGTGCCGATTGGGAGCCCCGGTGGACCCAGGAGGTGGCTCGGGAGAAGCCGGACATGGTGCTCCTCATGCTCGGGCTCGGCGAGCTCTACGACCGCCGCGTCGACGGGGCGGTCCTTCGGTTCGGCACGCCCGAGTACCGCGACTGGTTGTACCGGGAGATGGACCGGCGGCGCGAGCTGGTGGCGCCGAACGCCCGGCACTTCGCGGTCGCGACCGTTCTGTGCATGGGTATCAGCGCCGATGCCGCGAACCAGACCACCAGGATCGCCAACGACCCCGACCGTCTTCGGTGGCTCAACGACTCCATCCGCTCTTACGCCAGCGAGCGACCCGGGGTCGACGTGATCGACCTGAACGGCACCGTGTGTGCCGACGGCTACACGAACGAGATCGACGGGACCGCACTGCGTGACGATGGAATCCACCTGAACGAACAGGGAGCCGCCCTGGTCTGGCAACGGATCGGTCCCGCGGTGATCGCCGCCGCGGAGTAGTCAGTCAGCCGCCGGAGGTGCTCGCACCCGCCTCCGAGGACTGTTCGCTCCCGATGAGGGCCTCCCTGCGCCGGCGCAGCCCGAAGGCGTACACCGAGCCCACGGCCACGATGAACGCGGCCACCGCGACGCTGCCCGCCTGCCACTGGCGGATCTCGTTCACCTTGCCGCACGACGCAGTGCCCAACGCGTCTCCCGGCAAGTGCGCTCCGCTGCCACACAGGATCGGGAACCCATCGCTGGGGTACAGCTGAATCGGTGACCACAGTAGGTAGGCGGCGCCCACCAGCAGCACCAGTGCGATGACCGCGCCGACTCGTGCGCCGACGGACAGACGTCACGACGGTGCGGGTGATGTGCTCGCTCTCAGACATGATGCTGCGCAGCTCCAGTTCGGTCGGCGCCTTCGGACGCCGGGCGGCTGTCCTTCCTGCGCGGGGGCGGCGAGACCGGGACGCGTTCGGCGGGCTCGGCCATCACGAGGAGGTCGGAGGCGATCGACGGGAACCTAGCACAGAGGCGGTCGACCCTATCGACGGGCGAGGGAAACTCCCCCGGCATCCCCATGACCCGCAGGACCGTGAAACCGGTGCGCTCCAGAATCTCGATCAAGGCACGGTGCGAGAAGACCTTGAGATGCCCCTGAACCTGGTTGCCCTGGCCGAGTGCCCGCCAGCGCCGGCCCAGGTGCACCTCACTCGACGTCTCGGTGAACAGCGGTTGGATGCCGAGCGGAACCAGCACCCGGTTGGCCCACCCGACGATGTTCGGCGTGGAGAGCAGGAGACGGCCGTCGGGGGTCAGCACACGGCGGATCTCCGCGAGCATGAGGTCCGGATGCGGGACGTGCTCGAGCACCTCGCCGGCGACCACGACGTCGAAGGCGTCGTCCGCGAACGGAAGCCGGCCTGCGATGTCACCCGTCACGCCACGCCACGAACCACCCTCGGGCGGAGGAACGACATCCATGCCCACCAGCCGCGACCCAACGGGAAGCAGCGACGCCAGCGCATCAAGGAGCACACCTTCGCCGCAGCCCAGGTCCAAGGTGCGCATCGGGCTCTGCGAAGCGACCAGGTTGGCAAGGGTGGACAACCGCCGATCGAGTGAACCGACCCACGTGACGTTGTCCCGGTAGTAGTCCGCGAAGCTGGTCATCAGGCGCCGAGGAGTGCGACCGGGCGGTAGGGGTGGGCGGGCATCTCGGCAGTATCGCAGAGGCGTCGCACGGGAACGGCGCGGGCCGTGCGACGTCAGTGCGCCGCCTGGTGCCAGCTCCGACCCACGCCCACGCTGACGTCGAGCGGCACGTCCATCTCGACGGCCGAGCCCATCTCGCGGCGCACCAGCGCCTCGACCGCGTCGCGCTCCCCCGGCGCCATCTCGAGCACCAGCTCGTCGTGCACCTGGAGCAGGATCCGCGACCCCAGCCCCTCGGCGCGTCAGCGCGGCGTCGACGCCCATCATCGCGAGCTTGATGACGTCGGCGGCCGAGCCCTGGATCGGCGCGTTGAGCGCCATCCGCTCGGCGCCCTCGCGGCGCTGCCGGTTGTCGCTGATCAGGTCGGGCAGGTAGCGGCGCCGGCCGAGCATCGTCTCGGTGTAGCCGGTGGCGCGCGCCTCGGTCGACGATCTCGCGCAGGTAGTCGCGCACCCCGCCGAACCGGGCGAAGTACTCGTCCATCAGGCCCCGCGCCTCGCCGGTGCTGATGTGCAGCTGCTTGGACAGCCCGAACGCCGACAGCCCGTAGGCCAGGCCGTAGCTCATCGCCTTGATCTTGCTGCGCATCGCAGGCGTGACGTCGGCGGGCTCGACGCCGAAGACCCGCGCCCCGACGAACCGGTGCAGGTCCTCGCCGGTGCGGAACGCCTCGATCAGGCCCTCGTCGCCGGACAGGTGGGCCATGATCCGCATCTCGATCTGGCTGTAGTCGGCCGACATCAGCGACTCGTAGCCCTCGCCGACGACGAACACCTCGCGGATGCGGCGGCCCTCTTCGGTGCGGATCGGGATGTTCTGCAGGTTCGGGTCGGTGGACGAGAGCCGCCCGGTCGCGGCGATGGTCTGGATGTAGGTGGTGTGGATGCGCCGGTCGGTGGCGACCGACTTGATCAGCCCCTCGACGGTGACCCGCAGCCGCGCGGTGTCGCGGTGCCGCAGCAGGGCCTCGAGGAACGGGTGCTCGGTCTTGACGAACAGGTCGGCGAGCGCGTCGGCGTCCGTGGTGTAGCCGGTCTTGGTGCGCTTGGTCTTGGGCATGCCGAGCTGGTCGAACAGCACCTCCTGCAGCTGCTTGGGCGTGCCGAGGTTGACGTCCTGGCGGCCGATGGCGTCGTAGGCGTCCTGCTGGGCCTGGCGCATCTTGGCGGCGAAGTCGACTTCGAGCTCGGCCAGCGCCGGCTCGTCGACGGCGATGCCGATGCGCTCCATCCGCGCCAGGACGTCGACCAGCGGCAGCTCGAGGTCGCGCAGCAGCTCGGTGCCGCCGGTCTCGTCGAGTCGCTCGTCGAGCACGGCCGACAGCTCGAGCACCGCACGGGCCCGCACCATGGCGTCGCGCGCGGCGGTGTCGTCGTCGGCCGCGAAGTCGAGCATGCCCTGGCGGCTCGCGGCCTCTTCGGCCTTGCAGCTCGCGGCCCAGGTGGCGCACCACGAGGTCCTCGAGGTCGTAGGAGCGCTGGTCGGGGTGCACGAGGTAGGCCGCCAGCGCGGTGTCGCTGGTGACGCCCGCCAGCGTCAGGCCGCGGGCGGACAGCGCCTGCATCGGCTCCTTGGCGTCGTGCAGCACCTTGGGGCGCTCGGGTCGGCCAGCCAGCCGGCCAGCACGTCTTCCTGCTCGCGGGTCGAGCGCGGTGAGGTCGAGGTACGCCGCGCTGCCGTCGGCGCCCGCCAGCGCGACGGCACCGGCGTCCCCGGTCCCGCCGCGGTAGCTGCCCACGACCACCACGCCGTGCGGCACCGTGCGCCCCACCGGCACCGTCGCCGAGCGCACCGCCGAGGTCGTCGGCGGTGAAGACGTCGCCCTCGAGGTCGAAGCCGCCCTCGACCTCGTCCGGCTCGACCTCGACAGGTGGCGAACAGCCGCTCGCGCAGCACCCGGAACTCCAGGCCGTCGAAGACCTGGTGCACCTCCTCGCGGTCCCAGACTGGCGCGCGAGGTCGTCGACCGACAGCGGCAGCTCGAGGTCGCGGACCAGCCGGTTGAGCCGACGGTTGCGCAGCACGCCGTCGAGGTGCTCGCGCAGGCTCTCGCCGGCCTTGCCCTTGATCTCGTCGACGTGCGCGACGACCCCGGCGAGGTCGCCGTACTGGCCCAGCCACTTGGCCGCCGTCTTCGGCCCGACGCCGGGCACGCCGGGCAGGTTGTCGCTGGTCTCGCCCACCAGCGCGGCGAGGTCGCTGTAGCGCTCGGGCGGCACGCCGTACTTCTCGGCTCGACCGCCGCCGGGTCCATCCGCGCACACCTCGGAGACGCCCCGCACCGGGTAGAGCACGGTGACCTCGTCGCTGACCAGCTGGAAGGCGTCGCGGTCACCGGTGCAGATGAGCACCTCGGCGCCCTGCGCGACGGCCTGCGTGGTGAGCGTGGCGATGACGTCGTCGGCCTCGAAGCCCTCGACCTCCACGTGCCGGATGCGCAGCGCGTCGAGCACCTCGCGCATCAGCGGCACCTGGCCGGAGAACTCGGTGGGCGTGGCCGAGCGGCCCGCCTTGTACTCGGCGTACTCCTCGGCCCGGAAGGTCTTGCGGGAGACGTCGAAGGCCACCGCCGACGTGGGTCGGCGCCTCGTCGCGCAGCACGTTGATCAGCATCGAGGTGAAGCCGTAGACGGCGTTGGTGTGCTGGCCGGTGGTCGTCGAGAAGTTCTCGACCGGGAGGGCGAAGAAGGCCCGGTAGGCCAGCGAGTGTCCGTCGAGGAGGAGGAGCTTCACGCGTGACACCCTAGCCACCATGACCGACACCCCTGACACCCACGACGCACCGGCATCGGCCCACCGGCGGCAGCCCCGACCTGAGCGCCGAAGCCGCCGCCGTCCAGGCCATGAACCCCGACTCCCTGATGCATCGGATGGGCATCGAGATGGTGGAGGCGAGCGCCGAGCGGCTGGTCGCGACGATGCCCGTCGCGGGCAACACCCAGCCCTACGGTCTGCTGCACGGCGGCGCATCCGTGGTGCTCGCCGAGACCCTCGGCTCCTTCGGCGCCGCGCTGCACGCCGGGCCGGGCAAGGCCGTCGTGGGGCTCGACATCAACGCCACCCACCACCGGGCGGCCCGCTCGGGGATCGTCACCGGCATCGCCACGCCGATCACCCTGGGCCGCACGCTGGCCTGCTACGAGGTCGTCGTCACCGACGACGGCGGCAAGCGCATCTGCACGAGCCGGATCACCTGCCTGATCCGGGATGCCGCGCCGGGCGCCTGAGCGCGGCTGAGCGCCTCTGACGGCCCCCGGAGGGGCCCTCGGGGTGGAGCGGTGTCAGACGACCGGGCCCGAGGATGCCGTGAACGCGCGGCTGCGCAGCGAGCGGCGGCGACGGAGCAGCTCGTGGCCGGTCTCGACGCCCTCGGGCGCGAGCTTGCGGCGCAGCTGGCCGGTGGAGACGATGCGGCGCACGATGACCGAGGAGAACCCGAGCCGGGCGAAGAACCGGTTGGCGTCGCGGCTGGTGGTGGGCACGTTGGAGACGACGAGCTCGCAGCCCGAGCGCTCGGCGGTGGACAGCACGGCGGCGATCAGGGCCTTGGCCACCCCGTGCCGGCGGGCGTCGGGGCCGACCCAGAGCTGCTCGATGGCCAGCTCGGCCTGGGGGCTGAGCCCGAACGGGTTCTCGGTGGTGATGGCGTAGCCGACGGCCTCACCGTCGAGCCGGGCCACGAAGGCCTGCACGCCGGGCCGGCACAGTGCCGCCGACAGCCGGCCGTCGGTGACGCACCGGTTGGCGGCCTCCTTGCTGGAGCCCGAGTCGACCCTGGCGGCCAACCAGAGACCCGTGACGTCCCGCAGGTCGTCCCGGTCCACCGGCACCACGTCAACCGTTCGCCTGGCCACAGCACCTCCGTCATGGGTCACTTCGTGCGCCTTCGTGGGCATCGTGCCACGCCCGGCTGAACCCGACGACGCACGTGCGGACCCGACCCTACCGCGCAGTGGGGCCGGATAGATGAGCATTGAACCACCTGCACGCGGTGGGCGGGAACCACCCCCGTAAGGTGGCCGGGTGACCTCGCTGTTCCCCGGCTTCGGGACCCTCCTCAACGTGGTGACGGTGATCATCGGGGCCGGTCTGGGGATGCTGGTCGGGCACCGCCTGCGCGAGCACACCAGATCGGTCGTCACCGACGTGCTCGGCCTGGTCACCCTGCTCGTGGCAGGCCTGTCCGCCGTGGCGGTCACCGACCCCGCCCTGCGCGACGCGGTCGGCGCCGGCTTCCCGCTCCTCATCGTGCTGGGGGCGCTGCTCATCGGGTCCATCGCCGGTTCCGCGCTGCGCATCGAGGACCGGCTCGAGGGGCTCGCCGGCCGCATCCAGGGCTGGGTCGCCCGGCGCTCCCGCACCGAGGGCGGTACCGACTCCCTTGCGAGAGAACGGTTCATCGAGGGGTGGCTCACGGCATCCCTGCTGTTCTGCGTCGGTCCGCTCACCATCCTCGGCTCGCTCAACGACGGCCTCGGCCGCGGCATCGACCAGCTCGCGCTGAAGTCGGTGCTCGACGGGTTCGCCGCGATGGCGTTCGCCGCGAGCTTCGGCATCGGGGTCATGATGTCCGCGGTGTCCGTGCTCGTCGTGCAGGGCCTGCTCACGCTGTTCGGCGTGCTGCTCGGCGGCCTGGTGCCCGAGGCGCACATCTCGGCGCTCACGGCCACCGGCGGGCTGCTGCTGGCCGGCATCGGGCTGCGGCTGCTGCGCATCCGCGACATCCCGGTCGGCGACATGCTGCCGGCCCTGCTCGTAGCCCCCCTGCTCACCCAGATCGTCGTCTGGCTGCGCTGATGGTCAGGCCTGGGGTCAGGCCTTCTCCATGCCGGCGATCACGGCATCCGCGACCTCCCGCATGCCCATCCGGCGGTCCATGGAGGTCTTCTGGATCCACCGGAAGGCGTCGGCCTCGGTGATCTTCAGCTTGGCCATCAGCACGCCCTTGGCGCGGTCGACGGGCTTGCGGGTCTCGAACCGGTCACCGAGGTCGGCCACCTCGGCCTCGAGGGCCTTCAGCTCGCGTCCAGCGCGACAGCGCGATCTCGATCGCGGGGATGACGTCGCTGGCGGTGAACGGCTTGACGACGTAGGCCATCACGCCCGCGTCACGCGCCCGCTCGACGAGCTCGGTCTGGCTGAACGCCGTGAGCATGACGACCGGGCAGATCCGCTCCTTGCCGATCTGCTCGGCGGCGGTGATGCCGTCCATGACCGGCATCTTGACGTCCATGATGACGATGTCGGGCTTGAGGTCGAGGGCCAGGCGACGGCCTGCTCGCCGTCACCGGCCTGGCCGACGACGTCGTAGCCGTCCTCGCGCAGCATCTCGACGAGGTCGAGGCGGATCATCGCCTCGTCCTCGGCCACGAGGACGCGCTTGGTCGACGGCGGGGCCGCGGGCGGCGTGGTCTCACTCATGTGCCGGGAGCGGGACTCGAACCCGCACGCCCTCGCGGGCAGAGGATTTTGAGTCCTCCGTGTCTGCCATTCCACCACCCCGGCCGGGGCGCAGTCAGTCTCATCGACGGGCCACCCCGGCCTCTGACGGTGTCACGACGATGTCGCTGTAGGCGGGCGCGACCGCGGTTCTTGGCGTCGCCGATGCGGTGCACGCGCAGGGCGTTGGTCGAGCCGGGGATGCCGGGGGGCGAGCCGGCGACGATGACCACGTTGTCGCCCTCGACGACCCGCCCGGCGGCCAGCAGCACCTCGTCGACCTGCAGCGACCATCTCGTCGGTGTGCGTGACGTCGGCCGACCAGGAAGGTCTCGACGCCCCAGGTGAGCGCCAGCTGGCTGCGCGTGGCCGGTCGGGCGTGAACGCGAGCATCGGGATCGCGGGCGCAGCCGCGACATGCCGGCGCGCGGAGTCGCCGCTCGGTGAAGCGTCACGAGGTACTTGCACGTCGAGCGAACTCGGCGATCTCGGCGGCCGCCGCGGTGATCGCGCCGCCCTTGGGTTCGGGCGTGGTGCCGAGCGGGCGGATGCGGTCCAGCCCGTGCTCCTCGGTGTTCTCGATGATGCGGGCCATGGTGCGCACCGCGGCGAACGGGTACTCGCCGACGCTGGTCTCGCCGGAGAGCATCACGGCGTCGGCGCCGTCGAGCACCGCGTTGGCGACGTCGGAGGCCTCGGCGCGGGTCGGGCCGGGTGTTCTCGATCATCGACTCGAGCATCTGGGTGGCGACGATGACCGGCTTGGCGCTGCGGCGGGCGATCTCGACGGCCCGCTTCTGCACGAGCGGCACCTCCTCGAGCGGCAGCTCGACGCCGAGGTCGCCGCGGGCGACCATGACGCCGTCGAAGGCGTCGATGATCTCGTCGAGGTTGTCGACGGCCTGCGGCTTCTCGATCTTGGCGATGACCGGGAGGCGCAGCCCCTCCTCGTCCATGATCTCGTGCACGTCGCTCGATGTCGTCGGCGGTGCGCACGAACGACAGCGCGATCAGGTCGGCGCCGAGCTGCAGCGCCCCAGCGCAGGTCGGCCTCGTCCTTCTCGGACATCGCGGGCACGCGACACCGCGACGCCGGGCAGGTTGATGCCCTTGTTGTTCGAGACGGTGCCGCCCTCGATCACCTCGGCGACACGACGTCGGTCCGTCGGTCGACCGACCTGGCGATCAGCGCGACCTTGCCGTCGTCGATCAGGAGGCAGTCGCCGGCGCTGCACGTCGCCCGGGCAGGCCCTCGTAGGTGGTGCCGACAGCTCCTTCGTGTCACCGGGCACGTCTTCGGTGGTGATCGTGAAGCCGTCGCCCGGCGACCAGCTCGACCGGGCCGTCCTCGAACTTGCCGAGGCGGATCTTGGGACCCTGCAGGTCGACGAGGACGCCGACGGCGCGACCGGTCTCGTCGCTGGCCTGGCGCACGTCCTGGTAGACCTCCTCGTGCTCGTCGTGGCTGCCGTGGCTGAGGTTGAGCCGGGCGACGTCCATGCCCGCCTCGATGAGCTCTCGGAGGTTCTCGGCGGAGCTGGTGGCCGGCCCGAGGGTGCAGACGATCTTGGCGCGACGCATGAGGTCGAGCGTAGCGGTGCAAGCGCTTCCACCGTGACGGCGGCCACATCCCGAAACGGTCCTGCGGACCGCCGGGTCAGGGCATCAGCGGGCGGTCGGTGGGGCGATCGGGCGCGGGAGGCGGGCGGCTTGCCCATCAGGTAGGCGTCGACGCCGGGCGGCAGCACGCCCCTCGGCGATCGCCCACACGATCAGCGACTGGCCGCGACCGGCGTCACCGGCGACGAAGACGCCGGGCACGTTGGTCATGTACGTCGTCGTCGCGGGCGACGTTGCCGCGCGCGTCGACGGTCGACGCCGAGCTGGTCGAGCAGCTCCTGCTCCGGGCCGATGAAGCCCATCGCGAGCAGCACGAGCTCCGCCGGGATCTCCGCTCGGTGCCCTCGACCTTGGCTCGAAGCCGCTCTCGTCCAGATCGACCTCGTGCAGGCGGAGCGCCGCCACCTTGCCGTCGTCGTCGCCGAGGAACTCGCTGGTCGACACGGCATAGACCCGGTCGCCGCCCTCCTCGTGGGCGCTGGAGACGCGGAAGGTCATCGGGTAGGTCGGCCACGGCTGGTGCTGCGGCGCGCTCGGCCGGGGGCTGCGGCACGATCTCGAGGCTGGTCACCGAGCGGGCACCCTGGCGGTGCGCCGTGCCGATGCAGTCGGCGCCGGTGTCGCCGCCGCCGATGACGACGACGTGCTTGCCCTCGGCGGTGATCTGGTCGCTCGACGCTCTGGCCCAGGGCGACCCGGTTGGCCGGCGGCAGGTAGTCCATGGCCTGAATGGACGCCGTCGAGGTCGCGCCCGGGCACCGGCAGGTCGCGCGGCACGGTGGCGCCGATGGCGACGACGACGGCGTCGTAGCGGCTGCGCAGGTCGGCCCCGGTGATGTCCTTGCCGACCTCGACGCCGGCGCGGAAGCGGGTGCCCTCGGCCTCCATCTGCGCGAGGCGCCGGTCGAGGACGGACTTCTCCATCTTGAACTCGGGGATGCCGTAGCGCAGCAGGCCGCCGATGCGGTCGGCGCGCTCGAAGACGGCGACGGTGTGGCCGGCGCGGGTCAGCTGCTGGGCGGCGGCGAGGCCGGCCGGGCCGGAGCCGACGACGGCGACGGTCTTGCCCGTGAGCCGCTCGGGCGGCTGCGGGCTGACGCGCGCCGTTGGCGAAGGCCCGGTCGATGATGGTGACCTCGACCTGCTTGATCGTGACCGCGGGCTGGTTGATGCCGAGCACGCACGCCGACTCGCACGGCGCCGGGCACAGCCGCCCGGTGAACTCCGGGAAGTTGTTGGTCGCGTGCAGGCGCTCGATGGCCTGCGCGCCAGTCGCCGCGCCAGGCCAGGTCGTTCCACTCGGGGATCAGGTTGCCGAGCGGGCAGCCCTGGTGGCAGAACGGGATGCCGCAGTCCATGCAGCGGCCGGCCTGGCGCTGCAGCTCGGTGACGGCGCTGCTCCTCGTAGACCTCCTTCCAGTCCATGATGCGCACCGGCACCGGCCGGCGTCGGGGCAGCTCGCGCTCGCGGGTCTTCAGAAAGCCTTGGGGGTCAGCCACCGGTCACCTCCATGATCCGCTCCCACACCTGGCGGCCGTCGGGGTCGAGGCCCTCCGCCGCGCGCCTTGGACCGCACGTCGAGCACGCGCTGGTAGTCACGCGGCAGGACCAGGGTGAAGGCCGACCGGGCGGTGCCCCAGTCGGCGAGCAGGCGGGCCGCGACCGGTGAGTCGGTCTCCGCGTGGTGCCGCTCGAGCAGGTCGTGCGACGACGAGCTCGTCCTCGGCGCCGTCAGCGGGCCGAGGTCGACCAGCTCGCGGTTGACGCGCGCGTGGTCGAGGTCGAGCACGTAGGCCGATGCCGCCGGACATGCCGGCCGCGACGTTGCGCCCGGTCGGCCCGAGGATGAGCGCGGTGCCGCCGGTCATGTACTCCAGGCCGTGGTCGCCCACGCCCTCGACGACCGCGGTGGCACCGGAGTTGCGCACGCAGAAGCGCTCGCCGACCAGGCCGCGCAGGAACAGCTCGCCGCGAGGTGGCGCCGTAGCCGATGACGTTGCCGGCGATGACGTTCTGCTCGGCCGCGAAGACGCGAGCCGCGGCGCCGGCCGCACGACGATCCGGCCGCCGGACAGGCCCTTGCCGACGTAGTCGTTGGCGTCGCCCTCGAGCCGCAGGGTGATGCCGGCCGGCAGGAACGCGCCGAAGCGACTGGCCCGGCCGAGCCGGTGAGGGTGACGTCGATGGTGCCGTCGGGCAGGCCCTGGCGGGTGGGCCTTGGTGACCTCGTGGCCGAGCATGGTGCCGACGGTGCGGTTGACGTTGCGGATGCGGAAGCGCGCGGTCACCGGGGTCGCCGGAGTCGAGCGCGTCGCGGGCGGCGGCGATGAGCTGGTGGTCGAGGGCCTTCTCGAGGCCGTGGTCCTGGGCGACCGTGTGGTGCGGTGCCCGAACCGTCGGGGCTGCTCGACCTCGGCGAGGATCGGGCTGCAGGTCGAGGCCGGAGGCCTTCCAGTGGTCGATCGCCTCGGCGGTGTCGACGTAGCTCGGATCTGGCCGATGGCCTCCTCGATGCTGCGGAAGCCGAGCGCGGCGAGGTACTCGCGGACCTCCTCGGCGATGTACTCGAAGAAGGTCTCGACGAACTCCGGGCTTGCCGGAGAACCGGGCCCGCAGCTCGGGGTTCTGGGTGGCGACGCCGACCGGACAGGTGTCGAGGTGGCAGACCCGCATCAGATGCAGCCGCGACACGACGAGCGGTGCCGTGGCGAAGCCGAACTCCTCGGCGCCGAGCAGCGCGGCGATGACGACGTCGCGGCCGGTCTTGAGCTGGCCGTCGACCTGCACGACGATCCGGTCGCGCAGCCCGTTGAGCATCAGGGTCTGCTGGGTCTCGGCCAGGCCGAGCTCCCACGGGGCGCCGGCGTGCTTGAGGCAGGTCAGCGGGCTGGCGCCGGTGCCGCCGTCGTGGCCGGAGATCAGCACGACGTCGGCGTGCGCCTTGGTGACGCCGGCGGCGACCGTGCCGACGCCGACCTCGGAGACCAGCTTGACGTGCACGCGGGCCTGCGGGTTGGCGTTCTTGAGGTCGTGGATCAGCTGGGCGAGGTCCTCGATCGAGTAGATGTCGTGGTGCGGCGGCGGCGAGATCAGCCCGACGCCCGGCGTCGAGTGCCGGGTGCTCGCGATCCACGGGTAGACCTTGGGGCCGGGCAGCTGGCCGCCCTCGCCCGGCTTGGCGCCCTGCGCCATCTTGATCTGGATGTCGTCGGCGTGGGTGAGGTAGAGCTGGTCACGCCGAAGCGGCCGGAGGCGACCTGCTTGATCGCGGACTGCGGCGCGCGGGGTCCAGCAGGCGCTCGGCGTCCTCGCCGCCCTCGCCGGTGTTGGAGCGGGCCGATCCGGTTCATCGCGATGGCGAGCGTCTCGTGCGCCTCCATGCTGATCGAGCCGTAGCTCATCGCACCGGTGGAGAACCGCTTGACGATCGAGCTCGACCGGCTCGACCTCGTCGATCGGCACGGGCGGGCGCGGGTCGGTGCGCCGAGCTCGAAGAGCCCGCGCAGCGTCATCAGCCGGCTCGGACTGCTCGTCGATCCGCGCGGTGTACTGCTGGAAGACGTCGTAGCGGCGCGCCCGGGTGGCGTGCTGCAGCCGGAACACGGTGTCGGGGTCGAACAGGTGCGGCTCGCCCTCGCGGCGCCACTGGTACTCGCCGCCGACCGTCAGCCGCGGTGCGGCCTGCCGGATGCCGTCGGGCGGGTAGGCCGCCGCGTGCCGGGCCGCGATCTCGGCGGCGATGACGTCGAGGCCGACGCCGCCGAGCTGGCTGACGGTGCCGGTGAAGTACTCGTCGACGAGCTCCTGCGACGAGGCCGATCGGCCTCGAAGACCTGGGCGCCGCGGTAGGACGCGACGGTCGAGATGCCCATCTTCGACATGACCTTGAGCACGCCCTTGCCGAGCGCCTTGATCAGGTTGGCGACGGCCTTCTCCGGCGTGACGCTCGGTGATGGCAGCCGTGCGCGCACCAGGTCCTCGACGGTCTCCATGGCCAGGTACGGGTTGACCGCCGCGGCGCCGTAGCCGATGAGCAGCGCGACGTGGTGCACCTCGCGCACGTCGCCGGCCTCGACGACCAGGCCGACCTGGGTGCGGGTCTTCTCGCGGATCAGGTGGTGGTGCACGGCGGAGGTGAGCAGCAGCGACGGGATCGGCGCGAGGTCGCGGTCGGAGTCGCGGTCGGAGAGCACGACGAAGCGGGCGCCGTCCTCGATCGCCTCGGAGACCTCGGCGACAGATCTCGTGCAGCCGGGCGCGCAGCGCCTCCTCGCCCCCGTTGACGTCGTAGGGGCCCTTGACGACCACCGTGCCGTAGCCGGGCAGGTCGCCGTCGGCGTTGATGTGCACGATCTTGGCCAGCTCGTCGTTGTCGATCACCGGGAACGGCAGGACCACCTGGCGCGCGTGCGCCGGGGTGGCGGCCGAGCAGGTTGCGCTCCGGCCCGATCGAGCTGCCGAGCGAGGTGACGAGCTCTTCGCGGATCGCGTCCAGCGGCGGGTTCGTGACCTGCGCGAAGAGCTGGGTGAAGTAGTCGAAGAGCAGCCGCGGCCGCTCGGAGAGCACCGCGATCGGGGTGTCGGTGCCCATCGAGCCGAGCGGCTCGCGCCGCTGGCGCCATCGGGGCGAGCAGGATCCGCAGCTCCTCCTCGGTGTAGCCGAAGGTGCGCTGGCGGCGGGTCACCGAGGCCGGGGTGTGGACGATGTGCTCGCGCTCGGGCAGGTCGGCCAGGTCGATCAGCCCGGCGTGCAGCCACTCCTCGTACGGGTGCTCGCGCGGCGAGCGTCGGACTTGATCTCGTCGTCGCTGACGATGCGGCCGGCCGCGGTGTCGACGAGGAACATCCGGCCCGGCTGCAGGCGGCCCTTGCGCACGACGCGGCTCGGGTCGATGTCGAGCACGCCGACCTCGCAGGCCAGCACGACCAGGCCGTCGTCGGTGACCCAGTAGCGGCCCGGGCGCAGGCCGTTGCGGTCGAGGACGGCGCCGATCAGCGTGCCGTCGGTGAAGGTGACGCAGGCCGGGCCGTCCCAGGGCTCCATGAAGGTGGAGTGGAACTCGTAGAACGCCCGCCGGGCGGGGTCCATCGTCGGCGTGGTTCTCCCACGCCTCCGGGATCATCATCAGGACCGCGTGCGGCAGCGAGCGGCCGCCGAGGTGCAGCAGCTCGAGCACCTCGTCGAAGGAGGCGGAGTCGCTGGCGCCCGGCGTGCAGATCGGGAAGAGCCGGTGAGGTCGCCCGGGAAGCAGCTCGGAGCGGAGCTGGCTCTCGCGGGCCCGCATCCAGTTGCGGTTGCCCTTGACGGTGTTGATCTCGCCGTTGTGCGCGATCATCCGGTAGGGGTGGGCCAGCGGCCAGGACGGGAAGGTGTTGGTCGAGAAGCGCGAGTGCACCAGCGCGAGCTCGGAGGCGAACCGCTCGTCGGACAGGTCGGGGAAGAACGGCTCGAGCTGCCCGGTGGTGAGCATGCCCTTGTAGACGAGCGTGCGGGCCGACAGCGACGGGAAGTAGACCTCGACCTCGTGCTCGGCCCGCTTGCGCAGGCAGAAGGCGAGCCGGTCGAGCTCGATGCCCGCGTCGAGCCCGGTCCTGCGGCGGCCACGAAGAGCTGGCGGAAGACCGGCATGCACTCGCGGGCGGCCCGGCCGACCAGGTCGGGCGTCGACGGGCACGTCGCGCCAGCCGAGCACGCGCAGGCCCTCGCTCGCGGCGATGTCCTCGATGCGCGTCTCGGCGGCGGCGCGCTCGGCGGCGTCGTCGGGCAGGAAGGCCATGCCGACGGCGTAGGCACCCGCCGGCGGCAGGTCGGCAGTCCAGCACGGCCCGCGAGGAAGGCGTCCGGCATCTGGGTGAGGATGCCGGCGCCGTCACCGGTCAGCCGGGTCGGCGCCGGTCGCGCCGCGGTGGTCGAGGTTGCGCAGGGCGTCGAGGGCGTGCTCGACGATGTCGTGGCCGGCCGTGCCCCGCAGCGTCGCCACCATGGCCACACCGCAGGCGTCGTGCTCGTGCTCGCGGCGGTAGAGGCCGGTGTCGGCGGGCTGGGCGGAGAAGCGGGCGACGGTCACGTCGCATCACCGTCCTCGGGGTCGTCGGCCGCAGAGCGGACCGGGCACGGCAAGGTCAGGCGCGGACGGCTCTGGCCACGTCTCGGAAGGATATCCGGCACCCCCCGCGTCTTGCCATTCGAACCCCGCTATCCCACATCCTGGGACGTGGGCGTCTCACCGGACGCGGCCGGCGGAGCGGTCCCGCCGGGTGGCTCACCGGCATCCGAGGGGGTGTCATCGGCATCCACGGCGTGGGTGTCGCCGGCCTCCTCCGCTGGTGCGTCGGCAGCCGCCCGGGCCGCCCGGCGGCCGGTGTACCAGAAGATCCAGATGCCCAGCAGGAACACCACGATGCTGGTCCACACGTTGAGCCGCTGGCCGAAGATCAGCTCGGCCTCGTCGGTGCGCATCTTCTCGATGACGATGCGGCCCACCGGGTAGCCCGCCACGTAGAGCCCCATCAGCTGGCCCGGGGCGAGCGTGCGCCGCTTGTCGATGACCAGCAGCAGGGTGCCAAGGAGCACGAGGAAGATCGACTCGTAGAGGAAGGTCGGCTGGAAGACGCCGAGCAGCACCGGCTTGCCGGTCGCGTCGACCACGGCGCGACCCGCCGCCTGGTCCCACTTGTGGATCTCCAGGCCCCAGGGCAGGGTCGTCGGCCCGCCGTAGAGCTCGTTGTTGAACCAGTTGCCGAACCGGCCGATGGCCTGCGCGAACGCGACGCCGGGCACGGCGGCGTCCGTGAAGGTCAGGAAGCTGATGCCCGCGCGCCGGCAGCCGATGTAGACGCCGAGCGCGCCCAGCGCGATGGCGCCCCAGATGCCCAGGCCGCCGTTCCAGATCTTCAGCGCGTCGAGCGGGTGGCCGCCCTCGCCCCAGTAGGGGCCGGGGGTGGTGATGACGTGGTAGAGCCGGCCACCGACGATGCCGAACAGCACACCCCAGGCCGCGACGTCGAGGGCCTGCCCCGGCTCGCCACCACGGGGCACGAGCCGGCGGCCGGTGAGCCACACGGCCAGGATGATGCCGGCCAGGATGCACATGGCGTACATCCGGATCGGCAGGGGCCCGAGCGTGAAGACCCCGACGGTGGGGCTGGGGAGGTACGAGATCACTGGGTGGCGTTCTGGATGGCCTGGGTCAGCAGCTCGGGGCTCTTGATCGTGTTCAGGTCGACCGTCTTGCCGTTGATCTCCACGGTGGGCGTGCCCTGGAAGTTGGGGATCTTGAAGGCGGCCTCGTTCACCGAGGTGACGTACTTGGTGTAGGTGTCGTCGGCCACGCACTTCTTCCAGGTGGCCAGGGAGTCACCGGTGATGCCGGCCGTGGTCGCCCAGGCGCCGAGCTCGGCGTCGGTGACGTCCTGGCCCTCGGCCACCTGGCTGGCGAAGACCGCGTTGTGGAACTCCTGGAACTTGCCCTGGCCCGCGGCGCAGAAGGCACCGTTGGCGGCGGGGGTGGAGTTCTTGGCGCCGGTCTTGTCGTCGAGGAAGTTCAGCACGTGGTAGTTGAGCTTGAGCTTGCCCTGCGCGGCAAGGTCCTGGAAGGTCGAGCCGAGCGCCGCCTCGAACTGCGCGCAGATCGGGCACTGGAAGTCCTCGTAGAGGTCGACCGTGGGCACGCCGGCCGCCGGTGAGGCGGTGGCGAACGCGGGGTAGCCCTTACCCATCGCCGCGCCGGCCGGCACCGCCGTGGACGTGCCGGTGGCCGCCTGCTTCTGGCTCTGCGACCAGATGACGCCGCCGACGATGGCGATGATCGCGACGACCGCCACGACGGTGGCGACGACGATCTTGTTCGCCCCACCGCCAGAGGAGCCCGACGCGGCCTGGATCTTGGCCTGCCGTGCCGAGGCCGGCGGGGTGGTCTGCTTCTTGGCCATGGTGGCTCAGGGTCTCCTTCAGTGTCCGAACAGGTAGCGGTCGAGCGACGCCAGGGTGCGCGGGCGCCACCACAGCCACGCTCCGGCGAGGGCGAAGAGGGCGTCGCGGGCGATGTCCAGCGGGTAGGTGGTGCTCTTGGCGCCGATCTCGCCGCCGCCGCCGAAGCAGCCGCAGTCGATGCGTGAGGCCACGGGCCCAGGCCTGGGAGATGCCGATGATGAACGCCACCATGAGCAGGGTCGAGGCGATGGCTGACCGGCCGGGTGAACAAGCCGAGCACGAGGAGCACGCCCAGGATCGATCTCGAGGAACGGCAGCGCCAGCCCGATCGGTGTTGGCGAGGCCGTCGGGGAAGCATCTCGTAGGCCTGCACCGCGCGCTGGGCGGTGAGCGGGTGGCCCACCTTGCTCGCGCCGGCCCAGATGAGCACGCACCCCGAGGAACAGCCGGGCGATGGTGCCGACGACGTCGAGCAGCCGCTCGCGACCCGGCGAGGGTTCGTCGGTGACCACCGGGGTCGCGCCGTCCATCTCGGTGCTCATCGTCTCGTCCTCACTCCGTCGGCCAGCTCGGCCGTCAGTGCGCGCAACGCCTCGAGCCGGTCGCCGAGTTCCCCGTCGCCTGTGAGAGTGCGCACCAGCGCGGACCCGACGATGACGCCGTCGGCGTAGGCGGCCAGCTCGGCGGCCTGCGCCCCGGTGGACACGCCGAGCCCGACGCACACCGGCAGGTCGGTGACCGCGCGGGTGCGCGCGACCAGCGCCGGCGCGCATCACTGTCGACGCTCGTGCGGGCGCCGGTGACACCCATCGTGGATGCCGCGTAGACGAACCCGCGGCACGCGGCGGTGACCTGGTGAGCCGCTCGGGGGTGGACGACGGGCGCGACGAGGAAGACCCGGTCGAGGCCGTGCTCGTCACTGGCGGCGATCCAGTCCTGCGCCTCGTCGGGGATGAGGTCGGGCGTGATGAGCCCGGCGCCGCCGGCGGCCGCGAGGTCGGCGGCGAAGCGCTCGACCCCCCGGTGCAGCACGAGGTTCCAGTAGGTCATGACCAGCGGGGTGCCGCCGGCGTCGCGCACGGCGGCCGTGGCGCGGAAGACGTCGTCGACCCGGCTGCCGCCGGCCAGCGCCGTGGCGGCGGCGTGCTGGATGACCGGGCCGTCCATCAGCGGGTCGCTGTAGGGCACGCCCACCTCGACGATGTCGCAGCCGGCCTCGACGAGCACGCGCATCGCCTCGAGCGAGCCCTCGACGGTCGGGAAGCCGACCGGCAGGTAGCCGACCAGCGCGGCGCGGCCCTCGTCGCGGCAGCGGCGCAGCACCTCCTCGACCCCGCGCACCGTGGTGGTCACGACGTGCCCCTCGAGCAGGCCGAACCAGGCGGCGGCGGTCTCCACGTCCTTGTCGCCGCGGCCGGAGAGGTTGACGAGCAGCAGGGCGTCGGGGCCGAGCTCGCGCCCGACCTCCATGGCGCCCGACCAGGGCGTGCGCCGACTCGATGGCCGGGATGATGCCCTCGGTGCGGCTGAGCAGGCGGAACGCCTCCATGACCTCGTCGTCGGTGGCGAGCGGTACTCGGCCCGGCCGCTGTCGCGCAGCCACGCGTGCTCGGGCCCGACGCTCGGGTAGTCCAGGCCCGGCGGAGATCGAGTGCGACTCGACGGTCTGGCCGTCGTCGTCCTGCAGGAGGTAGCTCATCGCGCCGTGCAGCACGCCCGGGCGTCGCCGTGGAGGCGAACCGCGCCGCGTGCCGGCCCGACTCGATGCCCTCGCCGCCGGCCTCGATGCCGATCAGCCGCACCTCGGCATCGGCGACGAAGCGGTGGAAGATGCCCATCGCGTTGGAGCCGCCGCCGACGCAGGCGATGACGGCGTCGGGCAGGCGGCCGGTGAGCTCGAGCACCTGCTCGCGGGCCTCCTCGCCGATGAGCTTGTGGAAGTCGCGCACCATCTCGGGGAACGGGTGCGGGCCGGTGACGGTGCCGATCAGGTAGTGGGTCGTGCTCGACGTTGGTCACCCAGTCGCGCAGCGCCTCGTTGATGGCGTCCTTGAGCGTGCGCGCTGCCGTGCTCGACCGGCACCACCTCGGCGCCGAGCAGCCGCATCCGGGCGACGTTGAGGGCCTGGCGCTCGGTGTCGACCTCGCCCATGTAGACGCGGCACTCGAGCCCGATCAGGGCGGCCGCGGTGGCGGTGGCGACGCCGTGCTGGCCGGCGCCGGTCTCGGCGATCACCCGGGTCTTGCCCATCCGCTTGGTGAGCAGGGCCTGGCCGAGCACGTTGTTGATCTTGTGCGAGCCGGTGTGGTTGAGGTCCTCGCGCTTGAGGATGACGCGCGCGCCGCCGCAGTGCGCGGCGAACCGCGGCACCTCGGTGATGATGCTCGGCCGGCCGGTGTAGGTGCGGTGCAGCCGGGCCAGCTCGTCGATGAACTCGGGGTCGACGGCGGCCTTCTGGCGGGCCTCGTCGAGCTGCGTCGAGCGCGGCGATCAGCGCCTCGGGCACGAAGCGCCCGCCGAACGGGCCGAAGCGACCCGGCCGCGCGAGCGGCTCGGGCACGAGGTCGCCGACGTCGGCGGGGGTGGTCGTGGTCGGGTCAGGCACGAGGGTCCTCGGTGGTGGAAGTCATGGCGGTGTGGGTGCGCGGGGCGCCGGCCGCGACGATGGTCGCCGCCCCGGCGCGCGGGTCACCGGTGCACCAGCGCCTCGCCGACGAGCACGACGTCGGCGCCCGCTCGGCGTAGGCGGCGGCGGTCGCGCGGCATCGCGGACGCCGGACTCGGCGACGGTGACGCAGCCCTGCGGGATGAGGGGGCGCAGCCGGGAGAAGGTCTCGGGGTCGATCTCGAGGGTCTTGAGGTTGCGGGCGTTGACGCCGATCACCCGGGCTCCGGCGTCGACCGCCCGCTGGGTCTCGACCTCGTCGTGCACCTCGACCAGCGCGGTCATGCCGAGCTCGCGCACCCGGCTCGAGCAGCGACGCCAGCTCGCCGTCGGTGAGGGCCGCGACGATGAGCAGCACGAGGTCGGCGCCGTGCGCGCGGGCCTCCAACACCTGGTAGTCGGTGACGATGAAGTCCTTGCGCAGCACCGGGACCCCGACCGCGGCGCGCACGGCGTCGAGGTCGTCGAGGCTGCCGCCGAAGCGGCGCTGCTCGGTGAGCACCGAGATGGCGGACGCTCCGCCGGCCTCGTAGGCCACGGCGAGGGCCGCCGGGTCGGGGATGTCGGCCAGCGCGCCCTTGCTCGGGCTGGCCCGCTTGACCTCGGCGATGAGCGACAGGCCGGGGCGGCGCAGCACGGCATCGGCGTCGAGGGCCGGCCGGGTGTCGCGCACGACCTGCTCGACGTCGGACAGCGAGGTGCGCCGCTCGCGGAGGGCGAGGTCCTCGCGGACCCCGGCGACGATGGAGTCCAGGACGGTGGTCACGGTGCGGTCGCCATCAGCGGATGGAGGGGTCCTCGTCGCGGTCGCGCTGGGCCGAGCCGTAGCCGGCCATCGACAGCACCTTGCCCGCGATGACCCCGACGAGCACGAGCACGGCTCCGCCCGGCGAAGACCCAGCCGTTCGGGAAGAGCACCGCGAACGACATGATCGCCGCGGCGACGATGAGGATGATCACCGCGGTCCAGGCGGCAAGGCTGTGCCCGTGGTTGTCGTCGTGCTCGCTCATACCGTCAACTTTCTGGCAGGGGTCGGTGACCCGTTGGCTCCCGGTCGATTCTGTCAGGTCGGGGCGTCCGGACCCACATCGGTCGGGTCACGCCCGGCGCTGAGCTCGTCCCAGTCGCTCGTGACCCGCTCGCCCCGCGGCCCGGCCGCGACGGCGGTGCTGCCGTCGGGCACCTCGTAGCGCCGGGTCGGCCCGCCCCAGCGGCGCATGCCGACCAGCGCACCGACCAGGCCGACCAGCGCGATGGCACTCGCCAGCAACGCCACCCAGGGCCAGACGGTGGTGTCGGCGACGGTCTCGACCGAGCCGGTGCGGCCGACCCGCGAGGCCGCGACCGGCCCGAGCACGCCCTCGGGGTCGAGCAGCACGCGCACCGCGAGGCCGACGGCGACCGCGACGCACACGGCATACGCGACGACGGCGACCGTGCGGGCGATGCGCCCGGCGGCCACCATCGCGATGGCGGCGGCGGCGATGGCCAGGGCGACCGCGCTCAGGCCGGGGGCGACCTCGGCCCCGGTGGCGCTGAGCGCCGTGGCGCCGAGCACGTCGTCGACCGAGCCGGTGACCCACGGCCGGAACGCGCTCACCAGGAGCAGGCCGGCGCCGAGCAGCGCGAGCAGCACGACACCGCCCTTGGTCGACAGCCGCCTCACGTGACGACCCGCATCGCCCCGGCCGTGGCGACCGCGCGCAGCGCCGCGGTGGCCTTGTGCACGCACTCCTCGAACTCACGGGCGGGCACCGAGTCGGCGACGATGCCGGCGCCGGCCTGCACGTGGGCGACGCCGTCCTTGACGACCGCGGTGCGGATGGCGATGGCCATGTCGAGGTCGCCGTCGAAGTCGAGGTAGCCGACGACGCCGCCGTACACGCCCCGGCGGGACGGCTCGAACTGCTCGATGAGCGCGAGCGCCCGGGGCTTGGGGGCGCCCGACAGGGTGCCGGCCGGGAAGGTGGACACGAGCACGTCGTAGGCGCTGCGCGCCGGGCCGGGTGTCGCCGACCACCGTCGACTCGATGTGCATGACGTGGCTGTAGCGGCGCACGTCCATGAACTCGACGACGTCGACCGTGCCGGGCCGGCAGACCCGCTGCAGGTCGTTGCGGCCGAGGTCGACGAGCATGACGTGCTCGGCGCGCTCCTTGGGGTCGGCGAGCAGCTCCTCGGCGAGGCGCACGTCGTCCTCGGGGGTCTTGCCGCGCGGGCGCGACCCGGCGATCGGGTGGGTGATGGCCCGCTCCCCCGTCACCCTCACCAGCGCCTCGGGGCTGCTGCCGACCACGGCGTACGACGAGCCGTCGGGGTGCGGGAGGCGGAACAGGTACATGTAGGGGCTCGGGTTGCCGGCGCGCAGCACCCGGTAGACGTCGAGCGGGTCGGCGTCGCAGTCCATCGAGAACCGCTGCGAGAGAACGACCTGGAAGACCTCGCCGGCGCGGATGTCCTCCTTGGCGAGCTCGACCACCTCTTCGTAGCGCTCGCGCGTGGTGTTCGAGCGCACCCGGGCCATCGCCTCGTCGACGGCCTCGGTGTCGACGACGGCGACCGTGCTCTCGGCCGGGGCGGCCAGCGCACGGGTCATCGCGTCGAGCCGCTCCACGGCATCCGCCCAGGCGAGCTCGACGCGCTCGTCGGTGTCGTCGTAGTTGATCGCGTTGGCCACGAGCAGGATCGAGCCGTCGGTGTGGTCGAGCACCGCGAGGTCGGTGGCGAGCATCAGGGCCAGCTCGGGCAGCTCGAGCTCGTCGAGGGTGGTGCTCGGCACCTTCTCCCAGCGGCGCACGGCGTCGTAGGTGATGGCAGCCGACCATGCCCCCGGTCAGCGGCGGGAGCCCGGCGATCGGCTCGGTGGCGCAGGGCCTCCATGGTGCCGCGCAGCGCCTCGGTGGCCAGGCCGGTGGTCGGCACCCCGACCGGCGGGCTCGCCGACCCAGTGGGCCAGGCCGTCGCGCTCGGTGAGGGTGGCCCGGCTCGCGGCGCCGACGATCGACTAGCGCGACCAGACGCCGCCGTGCTCGGCCGACTCGAGCAGGAAGGTGCCCGGCCGGTCACCGGCCAGCTTGCGGTAGACGCCGACGGGGGTCTCGGCGTCGGCCAGCAGCCGCCGCACGACGGGGATGACGCGGCGGTCGCGGGCGAGCACGCCGAAGACGTCGAGGGTGGGCCAGGTCTGCCCGTAGTGCAGGTCGGGCGTGGTCGCCGACGCGGATGCCGTGCTCACGCGGTGGCTTCCGGGTCGCCCACGACGGCGCCGAGGTCGTCGGCGTCGAAGCAGGTGCGGTCGCCGGTGTGGCAGGCCGCCCCGACCTGGTCGACGCGCACCAGCAGGGCGTCGCCGTCGCAGTCGAGGGCCACCGAGCGCACGTGCTGCACGTGGCCCGAGGTGTCGCCCTTGCGCCAGTACTCGCCCGCGGCTGCGGGACCAGTAGGTGACCCGGCCCGTCGGTCAGGGTGCGGCGCAGCGCCTCGTCGTCCATCCAGCCGAGCATGAGCACCTCGCCGGTGTCGTGCTGCTGGACGACGGCGGCCACCAGGCCGGCCGCGTCGCGCTTCAGGCGCGCGGCGATCGCGGGGTCGAGCACGGCATCCGGGGTGGTGGGGGTGGGCACCCGGTCATTCTGCCGTGGTCGTGACCGCCGACGGTGCAGCGGCCGCCCGGCGGACGGGTGCGGGCGGCATCCGGCGGTCGAGCGCGGAGCAGCCCGGCGGCGAGGGCGAGGAAGAGCACGGTGACGGCGACGCAGGTGACGGCGACCGACGCCGGCACCCTTCGCGCCGACGTCGAGGAAGGGGTAGGGGTACCAGCCCGTGACGGCGCCGACGACGAGGGTCCACGCCAGCCAGGCGACCGGCCAGACGAGGGCGCTCAGCGCGTCGCGCCACGGGGCGCGTGGGCGCGGGCCGGCGACGAGCCAGCCGATGATCGCGAGCAGCGGCACGACCATGTGCAGCAGCTTGTCGGCGGCCCAGCTGGCACCGTGCAGGTCGAGCAGCGGCCGGAGCAGCACGAAGTGCACGAGGCCCGTCACGGTGATGCCGACCAGCGCCGCCGCGCGCACCGGCCGCCACCAGCGGCCGTCGCGGAGCGGGTCGCGGGCCAGCTGCACGGCCGTCGACGGCGACGAGCAGGTTGCTCTGGATCGTGAAGTAGGAGACCAGCCGGCCGAGGCGGGTGAGCAGCGGCGGGACCTGCGTCTCGGCCAGCACCGAGTCACCGGTGACGACGAGCACGGTCTGCAGCACCAGCGCGGCGATCGCGACGGCGGCGGTGACCGAGTGCACGGCGCGGGCGCGGGACGGGTTCACCCGCCCGAGCGTAGGGCGCTCGGGAGGCTCCGGGCGCCTCCCGGCGGACCGCGGGCCGGAACCTTCGACCGGCGATGACGCCGCCAGGTGGCCGCGCCCCGACAATGGGCCCATGACCACCGACGAGCGCGTCCCCGTCGCCCGGGCCGAGCGCCACGCCCTGTGCGACACCTTCCTCGAGCTCGGGCCGGAGGCCCCCACGCTCTGCGACCCCTGGCTCACCCGCGAACTGGCCGCGCACCTCGTGCTGCGCGAGCGCCGGCCGGACCTCGCTGCGGGTATGTGGGTCGGTCCGCTCAAGGGGCACCTCGAGCGCGGGCAGGCGGAGATCGCCGGCGGTGACTGGGCTCGAGCTCGTCGAGACGGTGCGCACCGGCCCGCCGTGGTGGACCCCGATGCACTTCGCCAAGGTCGACGCGCTGGTCAACACCAGCGAGTTCGTCATCCACCACGAGGACGTGCTGCGCGGCGACGGTGCCGTGGGGCCGCGGCGCGAGGTGCCGGAGCGCACCGCCCGCGCCGTGCTGTCGGCGCTGCGCTCGGGAGGGTCGCTGATGTTCCGGCGGTGCGAGGTCGGGGTGCGGCTGGTGGCACCCGGGTGCCGAGCCGATCACCGCGGGGTCGAAGTCGGCCGCTGGAGCGGGGCGGGTCGTCACCGTCACCGGCGAGCCGGTCGAGCTGCTCCTGCTGGCGGCAGGGCGGATGCGGGTGGCAGACGTCTGCCTTCGACGGCGCACCCGGGGACGTCGAGGCCCTCAGAGAACTCGCGCCTCGGCGTCTCCTGACGGCATCCGGGTCGCTCCGGTAGCGTCGGGTGATGCGCTCGTCCGCGCCCGGATGGGCCACCGACCTGGCCATCCTCGAGCACACCGGCTCCACGGTCGAGGAGCACGAGGACCACCTCGTGGTGCGCACCCCGGCCAACCCCGACTTCCACTGGGGCAACTTCGTGCTGGTCACCGACGCGGATGCCGTCGACGACGCAGACCGCTGGGTCGGCATCTTCGCAGCGGCCTTCCCGCGAGCGAGCTGGGTGTCGATCGGGCTGCCGCGGATGCCCGACGACGCGGAGGCGTGGGCCGCGCTCGGGCTCGGCCTCGAGCTCGAGGACGTGCTGACCACCAGCACCCTGCCTCGCCGGACCCCGCTCGCGCAGGGTTACACGGTGCGCCGCCTCGAGGGCGACGACTGGGAGCAGGACCTCGCGCGCTCGGTGGCGGAGAACCGGCGCACCGGCGAGGAGGGCCCGGAGTCGTTCCTGCGCTTCGCCCGCGGGCAGCTGGAGGCCCGGCAGGACCTCTCGGCCCGCGACCTCGGCGCGTGGTTCGGCGCCTTCGCCGCGGACGACATGCTCGTCGCCGACCTCGGGATCGTGCGCTGCGGGTCGACCGCGCGCTACCAGGACGTCACCACCGACGAGGCACACCGAGGACGCGGCCTGGCGTCGCACCTGCTGGGCGTCGCGGCGCAGTGGGCCTCGGATGCCGGGTGCAACCAGTGGGTCATCGTCACCGAGGCCACCAACCCGGCCGGGCGGGTCTACCGCGCCTCGGGGTTCGTGCCCGACACCGGCACGGTGCAGGCCTACCGCCGTCCGGCGGTGACGCCGGCTACGCCGCAGTAGGTGCACCGATCGCTCCACTTACCAGGCGGTAGCCGAGGTCGGGTTTCAGGTCTGACCGGACCTGACGCCAGCTACGGCGCAGTAGGTGCACAGATCGCTCCACCTACCAGGCGATAGCCCAGGTCAGGTACCTGACGCACCTGCGCCACGGCATCCCTTGAGGGCCGGCTCGACAACCGCCCCAGAGGCATGGCGCCGCTGAGGTTTACCCCGGGGCCGGTCAGCGGACGGGAAGGCCGTCCGCGCGCAGGGCGTCCTTGACCTGGCCGATGGTCAGCTCGCCGAAGTGGAAGACGCTCGCGGCGAGCACGGCATCCGCGCCGGCCCGCACCGCGGGCGCGAAGTCGCCCACGGCCCCGGCGCCACCCGCTGGCGATGACGGGCACGTCGACCTCGGCGCGCACGAGCCGGATCAGCTCGAGGTCGAAGCCGTCCTTGGTGCCGTCGGCATCCATCGAGTTGAGCAGGATCTCGCCGGCCCCGAGCTCCTCCGCCCGCACGCACCACTCGACGGCGTCGATGCCGGTGCGGGTGCGCCCGCCGTGGGTGGTCACCTCGAACCCACCGGTGGCGCGCCCGGCGTCGTCGCGGCGGCGGCGCACGTCGGCCGACAGCACGAGCACCTGCGCCCCGAACCGGTCGGCGGTCTCGGCGATCAGGGCCGGGCGGGCGATCGCGGCGGTGTTGACCCCGACCTTGTCGGCGCCGGCCCGCAGCAGCCGGTCGACGTCGTCGACGGTGCGCACTCCCCCGCCGACGGTCAGCGGGATGAAGACCTCCTCGGCCGTGCGCGCCACGACGTCGAACATCGTCGCGCGGTCGCCGCTGCTCGCGGTGACGTCGAGGAAGGTCAGCTCGTCGGCCCCCTGCTCGCCGTAGCGGCGGGCCAGCGCGACCGGGTCGCCGGCATCCCGGAGGTTCTCGAAGTTGACGCCCTTGACGACCCGACCGTCGTCGACGTCGAGGCACGGGATGACGCGGACCGCCACGGACATGCGCCCAATGTAGTCAGCACTAGAGTCGCCGCCATGACCCTCCCGCCGGTCGGGCCGACCCGGCACGTCGACTCCGCCGACCCCGAGCAGGTCACGGCGGTCGTGGAGGCGGCCCGGGCGGCGTCGCCGGTGGCCGGCAGCACGGTGGTCGTGGCCATCGACGGGCGCAGCGGGTCGGGGAAGACCCTGCTGGGCACCGCCGTCGCCGACACCCTCGGCTGCCCGGTCGTGCACCTCGACGCGATCTACCCCGGCTGGGACGGCCTGGCCGCCGGGGTCGCCTGGTGACCGACCACGTGCTCGAGCCGGTGGCGCGCGGCGAGCACGCGGCATACCCGCGGTGGGACTGGATGCGGTCGCGCCCCGGCCGAACGATTGCCGGTGGATGCCGGCACGCACCTCGTGCTCGAGGGCTGCGGCGCGCTGGTGCCACCCGCCGGCGCGTATGCCGCGGTTCGTGTCTGGGTCGACGCCCCGACCGAGGTGCGCAAGGAGCGCGCCCTGTCGCGCGACGGCGAGACCTACGCCCCCCACTGGGACCGGTGGGCCGCCCAGGAGGATGCCGTGTACGCGCGGTCGCGGCCGTGGGAGTCGGCCGACCTGGTGCTGCGGACGGCCGCGGCATGAACCTCGACGAACTGCGCCCCGAGGTGGAGCGCCGGCTGGGCCGGCTGCGCACCCGGTGGGTGTTCCTGGTTCAGATCGGCGTCGGCGTGCTCGTCGCGTGGATCGTCGCGAGCAAGCTGCTGGGGCACGCCAACCCGTTCTTCGCGCCGGTGACGGCGATCCTCTGCCTCGGGCCTGACCTACGGGCAGCGGCTGCGGCGGATCGTCGAGGTGACCGTGGGCGTGGCCATCGGGGTGCTGGTCGGCGACCTCATCGTCAATCTGCTCGGCACCGGACCCGTGCAGATGGCCGTGGTCGTCGTGCTTGCCATGGCGATCGCCATCGTCGTGTCGTCGGGGCAGCTGCTCGTCATCCAGGCGGGGGTGCAGTCGGTCTTCATCGTGGCGCTGGTCGCCAGCCAGAGCGCGGCCTTCTCGCGCTGGCTCGATGCCGTGGTCGGGGGCCTCGTGGCCCTCGCCATCGGGGTGGTCGCCCCGACGTCACCGGTCCGCCGGCCGCGGGCCGAGGCCGCCCGCACCGTGCGCGAGATCGCCTCGACGCTGCGCGATGTCGTGGCCGCCCTGCGGCGCAGCGACCGGGTGCTGGCGTCGGAGGCGCTCGACGGCGCCCGCTCGCTGGAGGGCCAGCTGGCCGAGCTGCGCACCGCCGCCGCCGAGGGGGTCGCCGTGGTGCGGCAGTCGCCGCTGCTGCGCGGCCACGGCCCGGCCGCCGAGGCGGCATCCGCGCTGGTGGTGCCGCTGGACCACTGCGTGCGCAACCTGCGGGTGCTCGCCCGCCGGGCCTCGGTGGCGGTGGCGCGGCGGGAGACCGTGCCGGCGCACTACGTCGACCTCATCGAGGCGCTGGCCGACGCCACCGAGGACCTCGCGCGCGTGCTCGACGAGCACGCCACGCCCGTCGGCCGCCCGGCGGGTGCTCGAGCGCGTCGCGGGGCTGTCGGCGCGGGTCGACCCGGGCGCCGGGCTGTCGGCCGAGATGATGCGCGGGCAGGTGCGCTCGATGGTCGTCGACCTGCTCGTCGTGGCCGGGGTCGACGACGACGAGGCCCTGCAGATCGTCCCCGAGTCCCACCTGCCCTGACCGCGCCAGGGCTGACCCGTTCCCTCAGGGCAGGTCCGCCAGGCTGGGGTCACCCCGAGCCGAGCCCGGATCCGCGCCAGCGCGGTCCGCAGGTCGACGCGGTCGTCGCCGACGACGAAGTAGCCGACGCCGAGGTCGCGCAGCCGTTGCAGGTAGCCCGGAGGCGTGCTTCGGCACACGAGCACGTGCAGCTTCGTGATGCCGTCGCTGGTGAACGACCAGTCGACCCGACCGCGCCCGTCGGCGACGACGAACCACCGCTCCGCCCGCTCGGGGAGGTGGTCCTGCCACAGGACGTCGTCGGCGACGGTCGGGGTTGGCCACGTGGGCGCCGGCGCGTCCGAGGTGGCGAAGGAGCCGCTCCCCTCCAGGATCGCCTGCGCGTCGAGCTGGGCGTGGCGGTCGGCGAAGGCTCCGTCGACGGCCATCGTCGACCAGCGCCCTCCGACCGTCGGGTCCAGCAGCAGCTGGTCACGTCCGAGGGTGATGCGGCCATCGACGCTGACCGTCGTGGTGAGCACGACCTCAGGCAGTTCCCCCCGCACCCGGCGAAACCTAGCTCCTCGCAGCCCTGCGCGCGACGTCAGGCACTGCTTGCCCAGCGGTTTGTCGCAGGAGGACACTTCCGCGTACCGAGCGACGCCGGAACAACCTCATGGTTGGGGGGACCGTCGACGCTCATCCCCTTGGCGCTCACGCCGGCCGTGCGTGCCCCGCGTGGAGGAGTGGCGCAATGCAGGCAACCGGTCCCGCACATCCCACGGGGTCGTTTGGCGACCAGTTCCCCACGTCCGAGGCGACGCCGCAGCCGCCCGTCGAGGCAGACCACTTGGGGCCACCGAAGCGGGTGGAGCTGTTCGACGACGGCGTCTCCATCGGGTGGCTCGGCGAGGACGCGCACGAGTGGTGCCTGGTCGCCAACCCCGGCGCCGCGGTCTCCATCCGGTCACTGCTGAGTGCTGAAGGCGTCCTGTACTACGTCACCGCGGGCGACACGAGCCGCTACCTGTCCGTCGGCGGCCTGCACCACAGCGTCGGCTTCTACGGCCAGAGCGGGGCCACCGGCTGGACCCTCAGCGGGAACATCCTCACCTCGCAGTACACCGACGCCGCGCTCTCCTACTGGTCGAGAGCCGATGGATGGGTGTACGCGAACGCGAGCGCCGGCTACCGGCCGTTGACCGTGGAGCTCCACGACATCCGGATCTCCCACGTGTTCGTCCTGATGCTGGAGAACCACTCGTTCGACAACGTCTTCGCGTTCTCCGGCATCAACGGGATCAAGGTCGCGACGGCGAGCGACTCGAACGTCTACAACGGCACGAACCTATCCGGTCGGGGCAGCAGCACCGACAGCCATGCCCACCGACCCGGGGCACGAGTTCCTCGACGTGGTCGAGCAGCTGACCGGCCTGCGTCCCACTGACCGCGAGAAGCACTGGCAGCCCGGGCAGGAGTACCCGCCGATCACCAACGAGGGCTACGTCTCCAACTACGCGACCACCACGACCGAGATCGTGAAGCCGGGGGCGCCGCGACTCCCCACCAGCGGCGAGTGGGGTGACGTGATGCAGTGCTTCGACACCCAGGGGCAGCTGCCCGTGATCCACCGGCTGGCCACCGAGTTCGCCATCTGCGACCAGTGGTTCGCCTCCGTTCCGGGGCCGACCTGGCCGAACCGGTTCTTCGTGCACGGTGCCTCGTCGGTGAACTGGGACGACAGCCCGTCGGGCGAGGACATCAAGGCCTGGGACGTCGAGTCGACTCTCGGGCACGAGCTCGGGTTGGGGCTCGGCTTCTCCTATCCCCACGGTTCGATCTACGACTCGCTCAAGGCCAGCGGCATCGGGTACCGCATCTACCAGGACCGGGTGGGCAACTTCTTCGGCGGCTACTTCCCGCAGGTGGCGGCACTGAAGGGCATCGGCGCGACGAGCACCTACGGCTTCTCCCGTTTCGCGGACGACCTGTTGGGCGACTACCAGTGCGCCTACACCTTCATCGAGCCCAACTACGGCGACGTCTCGTCGGGGTCATACACGGGCGGCTCGTCGCAGCATCCGATGGACGGGACGGCGCGTGGCGAGGCGCTCATCAAGGCGACGTACGAAGCGCTACGGGCGTCGCCGTTGTGGGACACCAGCGTTCTGATCATCACCTACGACGAGCACGGCGGGTTCTACGACTCGGCCACGCCGCCGCGTGCCACACCGCCCGACGACGGCGGAGCCATCCCCGACAAGCAGCACGGGTTCAGGTTCGACCAGTACGGAGTCCGAGTGCCTGCAGTGGTGGTGTCCCCCCTGATCCCGAAGGGCACCGTCGACCACACGCTCTACGACCACACGTCCGTCCTGGCGACGCTGCAGAGCCTGTGGAACCTCGCACCCCTCACCCAGCGCGACCGGCACGCCAACGACGTCCTCCACCTCCTGGTGGAGGACTCGCCGCGAACCGACTGTCCCACAACGCTTCCCGAGCCTGTGCCGGATGCCGGCGTCGCGGCATCCGCCGACGAAATGCTCGAGAGCGCGCCTCCCCCGGTGGACGGGGCCGCGCCGCTACCGGACTCCGGGAACGTGCAGGGCTTCCTGGCGATCCTGCTCAAGACCGACGCCGAGCTCTCCGGCCCCGACCAGGCGGCGTTCGAGCTGAAGCGGCAGCGGGTGCTGGCCATCAGCACGCGGGTCGAGCTCGAGGATTACGCGCGCGAGGTCATGGCCAAGGTGGAGGCCGCTCAGGCAGCACGCTGACAACGTCGCCGCCGGTCGGCTGCTCTGGAATGCTCGGGGTGGTGACCACCACCCACCCGGATGCCGCCGCGTCGCGCCACCCGCACGGGGCGCCCACCTGGGTCGTGGTCACGGCGCTGGTGCTCGTCGCGGCCAACCTGCGCACGCTCATGGCGAGCCTGCCGCCGCTGGCCCAGAGCATCAGCGCCGACCTGGGCCTCAGCAGCGCGTGGATGGGCGTGCTCACCACCCTTCCGGTGCTCTGCATGGGCCTGCTCGCCCCGGTGGCGAACCAGGTGGCGCGGCGGGTCGGCACGGCCTCGGCGGTCGGCGGTGGCATCACGCTCGTGCTGCTGGGGCTCGTGCTGCGCGGTCTGGGCGGCGGGCAGGTGTGGTCGCTCTACGCAGGCACGGTCGTCGCCGGCGCCGGCATCGCGCTGGCCGGCACGCTGCTGCCCGGCGTGGTCAAGACCGTCTTCCCGGCGAGGCGCTCCGGGTTGGGCACCGGGCTGACCATGGTGGCGATGATGGGCCTGGCCGGCGTCGCCTCCGCCGCGGCCGTGCCGCTCGCGGACGCCCTCGGCGGCTGGTCGGCATCCCTGCTCGCCTGGGCGCCGCTCGCGGCCGCTGGCCGTGCTGGCCTGGCTGCCGCTGGCGCGGGCGGTGCGGCGGCACACGGTGCCCGACGCCCCGCCCGACGACGTCTCGCACGCCCTGCCGTGGGGCAGCCTCACCGCCTGGCTGCTCGCCCTCTACCTCGCCTGCCAGTCGTGGCAGTTCTACTCCTCGCTCGCCTGGCTGGCCCCGACCTACGAGTCGGCCGGGTGGACCGCCCGCAGCGCCGGGCTCCTCATGGCGGCGTTCACCGGCGCCCAGCTCGTCTCCGGGCTGGTCGCCCCGACGCTGCTCGACCACGTCGGCGACCCGCGGGTGCTGCTGGTCACGGCCACCCTGCTCGGCGGCACGGGAGAGGTCGGCGTCTGGCTGGCGTCCGCAGGCCCTGCCGTGGGTGTGGGCGCTGCTGCTCGGCGCGGGGCAGGGCGCCTGCTTCGCGCTCGGCCTCGCGCTGCTCGTGCGGTACGCCGCCCTGCCCCGCGACAGCGCCCGGCTCACCGCGATGGCGTTCTTCGTCAGCTACACCATCGCCGTCGTTCGGGCCGACGCACGATGGGCGCCGTCGAGGACGTCACCGGCAGCTTCGCGGTGCTGTGGGCGCTGCTGGCGCTGGTGGCGGTGCCGCAGCTGGCGTTCGCGCTGCGCCTGCGGCCCGGGTTGCCGCGGGTGGGCGCCGAGGTCGCGGCGCCGGAGCCGGTCAGGCCCTGAGGTCGCGCAGCTGGCCGGTGTGCGCCGGCAGGTGCACGCTCGCCTGGGTCTCGGCGACGAAGGGGCCCCACGGCATCGGCCGGTCGAGCACGAGCTCACCGTCGTGGAAGAGCCGGCACGGCACCGCGGTGCCGAGCTGGTCGGGGTCGAGCCGGGCGGTCGCCGCCATGGCGACCTGCGGCGAGCTCACGCCCGCGCGCCACGAGCGCCGGGAGGTCACCGGTCGCGTCCACCCAGTCGGACGAGCACGACTGCGGGTCCTGGCAGGTGACGTTGCCGAAGGTCGGCTCGGTGCGCCCGTGCACCAGGGCCTGGGCCACCGCGGTCATCGACAGGTCGTTGAGCGCCACGTGGGCCACCACGCGGGCGGCGTCCCACTCCCCCGGTGGCGGCGCACCGAACCCGCCGCGCTCGGCCTCGGCGAAGAAGGTCGTCGTAGGCCGCCGCGAGCGCAGTGAGGTCGACGGCATCCGGGCGGGTGTCGGCGAGGTCGGCGAAGTGGTCGAGCACGAGCCCCCACGCGCCCGGCCCGACGTACGGCGTGCCGACGCAGCACCGCGCTCTCGCCGAACCGCTCCCAGCCGCGGTGCTCGAGCTCGACGCGCGTGCCGCCACCGTCGGATGCCGTGAAGCGCACCTCCACCTCCGACGCGTCGTCCGCCTCGCGCCCCGGGTGCCACGCGAGGACGAGGCGGTTCGGCGGCTCCCAGGCGAGCACCTCGGCCCAGACGCAGGTGCGGCCGTCGACGGCGCGCTCGACGAGGAGGCCGTCCTCGAAGGCGACGGCACCGGCATCCGCTCCGAACACGCCGTGCGTCGGCAGCGGCCACCAGGCACCGATCCGGCGGGTGAACACCGCGAAGGTCTCGTCGACCGGGCGCGCGACGTGCGCCGAGCGGAGGACCGGCGGCGGGCCCGGTGCCGCAGCGGCGCTCACGAGCGGGCCTCGCTCTCGGCGTAGGCGACCAGCGCGGCAAGTGCGTCGTCCCAGAACCGGTCGACCCACGCGCGCAGCTCGGCCAGCCCGTCGAGGTCGACGCGGTAGAACCGGCGGGTGCCCTCGGGCCGCACCGCGACCAGGCCCGCGTCGCGCAGCACCCGCAGGTGCTGGGAGACGGCCGGCTGGCTGACTGCGGCAGGCATCGGTGAGCTGTCGCACGCTGCTGCTCGCCGCCCCGCAGCAGCTCGAGGACGGCCCGGCGGGTGGGGTCGCCGAGGGCGTCGAGGACACGTGCTTCATCGGCCATGACTTATCATAAGCACACACTGATGTCTCGGTCCACCACCGAAGTCAGGAGGACTTCGCGGGCTCAGGAAGATGTCGCCGGGTCAGGACCGTATACGGCCCTGACTTCGCGAAGTGCTCCTGACTCCGCGGGGGGGGTCAGGAGGAGCGGGCGTTCCACTGCCGGTCGACGAGGCGGGCCAGCCGCAGGGCCTCGTCGCGCCCGAGCTGCCCGTCGGCCCGCTGGATCGCCATCACGGCGAGCTCGTCGGCGTCGTCGAGCTCGAGGGTGACCCAGGGGGCACCGTCGGGGAAGCGCACCTCGATGATCTCGTCCCACGCCACGGTGCGGGTGAGCAGCAGGTTGCGCACCCGTGAGGCCGGCTGCACCGGGCACCGCCTTGATGCTCGCGTAGCGGCCGAGGAACGCCGCCAGTGCCCAGGCCGAGCCCGACGAGCGCCAGCTGGTCGCCGAGCTTCCACGGGCCGGCGGCGCCCATGCCGATGGCGACCACCGTGCACACGACGACGGCGACCGCCGCCATCACCAGGGGCAGGACGCGGCCGCGGCGGGGCCGGAACGGGGCGTCCGGCCCTGCGGGAGCCGGGGACGGGCTGGTGGCCGGGTCGGTCACAGCCGGCAGGCGGGGATGTCGGTGACCAGGATGGCGCGCGCGCCGAGGTCGTAGAGCTCGTCCATGACCGGGTTGGTGCCGGACGCGCGGCACCATGGCGCGCACGGCGAACCAGTCGCGCGTCGTGCAGCGGCGACACGGTCGGCGACTCGAGGCCCGGGCGTGATCGCGCAGGCCTCGTCGACCAGGTCGGCCGGGACGTCGTAGTCGATGCAGCACGTAGTGGCGGGCCACCATGACGCCCTGCAGCCGGCGGCGCAGCACCTCGACGCCGGCCTGCGGCCTCGCTGCCCTCGCGGCGGATCAGCACGGCCTCGGACTGCGCAGGATCGGCTCGCCGAAGACCTCGAGCCCTGCGTTGCGCAGCGTCTGGCCCGGTCTCGACGACGTCGGCGATGACGTCGGCGACCCCGAGCGGGACGGCGGTCTCGACGGCGCCGTCGAGGCGCACGACCGAGGCGCTCGATGCCGTGCTCGGCGAGGTGCTTCTCGACCAGGCCCGGGTAGCTGGTCGCGACCCGGTGGCCCGACACGTCGGCGAGCGCGGTCGACGGTGCCGGGGCGGGCGGCGAACCGGAAGGTGGAGTCGCCGAAGCCGAGCGCCATCATCTCGACGGCGTCGGACGCCGGAGTCGAGCAGCAGGTCGCGGCCGGTGATGCCGACGTCGAGGGTGCCGGAGCCGACGTAGACGGCGATGTCGCGCGGGCGCAGGTAGAAGAACTCGACGTCGTTGTCGGCGTCGGTGACGCACGAGCTCCTTGGGGTCGCGGCGGGTGCGGTAGCCGGCCTCCGCAGCATCTGGCGGCCGCGGGCTCGGACAGCGATCCCTTGTTGGGGACGGCGATGCGCAGCATGGGTGGTGGTGCTCTCGCGGTCAGAGGTGGGCGTAGACGTCGTCGAGCGCGATGCCCTTGGCGAGCATGAGCACCTGCAGGTGGTAGAGCAGCTGGGAGATCTCCTCGGCGGTGCGCTCGGCGCCCTCGTACTCGGCGGCCATCCACACCTCGGCGGCCTCCTCGACGATCTTCTTGCCGATCGCGTGCACGCCGGCGTCGAGCGCGGCGACGGTGCCCGAACCCGGCGGGCCGGGTCCGGGCCTTGTCGGTCAGCTCGGCGAACAGGTCGTCGAACGTCTTCACGAGGGCCAAGGGTACGGTGGCGAGGAGGTGCCCCTCGCCCCCGTCCGTCGGCGGTCGTCAGGCGACGGGTGCCGGCTGCGTCCACCTCCGGGGCCGAGCGGGCCGCCTCGGCGCGGCTGATCTTCACCCACTGGGTGAAGCCGTAGATGACGAACAGGCCGTAGAAGGTGTACATCACGGCGGTCGGCACGTAGCCGGTGGCGAAGCCGAGCGGGACCCCGACCAGGTCGACGGCGATCCAGGCCAGCCAGAACTCGTTCCAGCCGCGCGCCATCGCGTAGGTCGCCACGATCGAGCCGACGAAGATCCACGCGTCGCACCAGTAGAACCACCACTGCGGGGTGAAGTACGGGTTGGGCGAGGCTCCCAGAGGGCCACGAAGACCTGGTGCACGATGACCGTGCCGACCAGCCAGAACGCGACGATCGATGAGGCGCTCGCGCTGCCGTCATCCAGCGCGGCACGATCGCCGGGGCGTCGTCTGCGGCGCCGACGCGCCTGGCGGTGCTGGCTCCAGGCCGCACCCAGCCGTAGATGCTGATGATGATGAAGAAGACCTGGCGGCCGCTCTGGCCGAACAGCGGGATCCGGGTGCCGGCCCCGAAGGCGCCGCCGATGTAGACGAAGAACAGCATGACGTTGGCGACGATGCCGACCGGCCAGGCCCACACCCGGCGCTTCATGCCGTACCAGGCGCGAGGCGACGCCGATCGAGCACGCCGATCAGCTCGAGCCAGTGCAGCTGGTACTTGCCGATGGGGATCGCAGCGTCGATCAGCTGCTGGAAGAAGTTCGCGACGCGTCGGTGGCCGCGACGAGGATGTTCATGAGAGGTGTTCGTCCTTGGGGTTCGTTGTGCTTCTCGGGACGAACTCCGGGGAACGTGCACCACGGGCGGTCCACGGGTCGGCGAGACCGTGGACGTCGACGTCGTACGCGCGCGTACTTCCTACCATCCGGACTTTCACCGTCGGTCCTGGAGTTCCACCAGGTCAACCGGTCGCTGGCTGCGGTCGGGTCGCGGACTGTCACCGCCGGCTCGGAGTTTCACCGACCCCGGAGCACGTGGGAGGAAGTATGCCGCACGCGCGCTGCGGGGCGTCGCGCGCCGTCACCCTGTGGGCTCGCTCACGGTGCCGGCCGGCCCGTCGCAACCCTCGACAAAGTTCAGTGCTCGGGTCCTTGTCGACCGTCGGTGGCGCATCATGGTCACCGTCGAGGACGAGGAGCAGGATCATGGCGCCCGCTGAGGGGTCGGAGGTGACGGTCAACGGCGAGGTCATCGGCCTCGCCGGCACCGAGCCGTGGACCAACGCGCTGGACTGGCTGCGCGGCCGCGGGCTCACCGGGGCCAAGGAGGGCTGCGCGGAGGGCGAGTGCGGCGCCTGCGCCGTCATGGTGGCCCGCCCGCGACGACGCGGGCGGCACCCGCTGGGCGGCGGTCAACTCCTGCCTGCTGCCCGCCGGCTCGCTCGCCGGCCAGGAGGTCGTCACCGCCGAGGGGCTCGGCACGCCCGAGGACGCTGCACCCCGTGCAGCACGAGATGGCGGTGCGCGGCGGCTCGCAGTGCGGCTACTGCACCCCCGGGTTCGTCTGCTCGATGGCCGCCGAGTACTACCGCGCCGACCCCGACGGCTTCGACCTGCGAGGCGATCTCGGGAAACCTGTGTCGCTGCACGGGGTACCGCCCGATCCGGGATGCCGCGCACGCCCTCGGGCGTCCCGCGCCCGACGACCCGGTGGCCACCCGGATGACGGGCGAGGCGCCCGCGGTCGGCACCCACCCGGGTCGAGGGAGCGACGGGCGCGTACGTGCGACCCACCGACCTGGCCGAGGCGCTACGCGCTGCTCGCGCAGCATCCGGACGCCGTGCGTCGTCGCCGGGTCGACCGACTGGGGCGTCGACGTGAACCTGCGTGGGGCCCGCGCGCCGCTCGTCATCGGCATCGACCGCCTCGAGGAGCTGCGGGGCTGACCCGTCGAGCCGGACCACGTCGAGCTCGGGCGCGGCGCTCTCGCTCGCCGAGGTGGAGCGGCGCCTGGCCGGCAGCGTGCCCCTGCTCGAGGCCGTCTTCCCCCAGTTCGCCTCCCCCCTCATCCGCAACGGCGCCACCATCGGCGGCAACCTGGCCACCGGCTCACCGATCGGCGACCTCGCGCCCGCGCTGCTCGCGCTCGAGGCCTCGGTGGTGCTGGTCACGGCCGGACGGTGACCGGCTGGTGCCCCTCGACCGACTACTTCACCGGCTACCGGCGCAGCGTGCGGCAGGCCGACGAGCTGATCCGGGCCGTGCGGATCCCGTTGCCGCTCAGCGAGGTTGCCGCCTTCTACAAGGTCGCCAAGCGACGGTTCGACGACATCTCCGGTGTGGCGGTCGCCATCGCCCTGCACGTCGACGACGGCGTCGTGCGCCGCGCCCGGATCGGCGTCGGCGGCATCGCGGCCACCCCGGTGCGCGCGACGGCCACCGAGTCGGCGCTCGAGGGCCGGCCGTGGACGGCGGAGACCGCCCGGGCAGCCGGCACGGTGCTGCGCGAGGAGGGCACACCGATCGACGACCACCGGGCCAGCGCCGCCTACCGCCGGGCCACCCTGGCCACCATGCTGGTGAGGCTGCACGCCGACGGCGCGGCACCGGCATCCGAGGGGGTGGGTTCGTGAGCACCGCGACACCGGATGCTGCCGGGCGGGTCGTCGGCCGGCCGCTCCCCCACGAGTCGGCGGCGCTGCACGTCACCGGCGCCGCGCTCTACACCGACGACCTCGCGGGGCGGACGCCGGGTCTGCTGCACGCGCACCCCGTGCAGGCGCCGCACGCGCACGCCCGCGTGACGCGCCTCGACACCGCAGCCAGCACTCGCCGTGCCGGGGGTGGTGCGGGTGCTGACCGGGCAGGACGTGCCCGGGGTCGCCGACGCCGGGGTGAAGGGCGACGAGCCGCTGTTCCCCACCGAGGTGATGTTCCACGGCCAGTCGGTGTGCTGGGTGCTCGGCGAGACGCTCGAGGCGGCGCGGCTCGGCGCCCTGGCGGTCGAGGTCGAGTACGAGCCGCTGCCGGCCGTCGTCACGGTGCGTGAGGCGATCGAGGCGCGGCAGCTTCCAGGGCGGGATGCCGCGGATCCAGCGCGGCGACGTCGAGGCCGCCTTCGCGAGCGCCGCCCACGTCTTCAGCGGCGTGACGGAGTGCTCGGGGCAGGAGCACTTCTACCTCGAGACGCACTGCTCGCATCGCGCAGGTCGACGAGAGCGGCCAGGTCTTCGTGCAGTGCAGCACCCAGCACCCCAGCGAGACCCAGGAGGTCGTCGCGCACGTGCTCGGCCGGCCGAGCCACGCGGTCACCGTGCAGTGCCTGCGGATGGGCGGCGGCTTCGGGGGCAAGGAGATGCAGCCGCACGGCCTCGCGGCGGTCGCCGCCCTCGGTGCGGTGCTCACCGGGCGGCCGGTGCGGCTGCGGCTCAGCCGGGCCGCAGGACATGACGATGACCGGCAAGCGGCACGGCTTCCACACCCAGTGGCGGGCGGCGTTCGACGACGACGGTGGCGCTGCTGGCGCTCGACGCGACGCTCACCTCCGACGGCGGCTGGAGCCTGGACCTGTCCGAGCCGGTGATGGCCCGCGGCCCTGTGCCACGTCGACAACGCCTACTGGATCCCGCACGTGCGGGTGAACGGCCGGATCGCGAGGACCCACAAGACCTCGCAGACCGCCTTCCGCGGCTTCGGCGGCCCGCAGGGGATGCTCGTCATCGAGGACGTCCTGGGCCGGTGCGCGCCGCGGCTCGGCATCGACCCGACCGACCTGCGCCGGCGCAACTTCTACCGGCCAGGCCAGCTGACCCCCTACGGGCAGGTCGTGCGGCACCCGGAGCGGGCGGTGGCGTGCTGGGAGCAGGTCGTCACCACGGGCGACGTCGCGCGGCGGCGTCGAGGAGGTCGCGGCGTTCAACGCGACCGTCGGAGCACACCAAGCGCGCCATCGCGGTGACGCCGGTGAAGTTCGGGATCGCGTTCAACTTCACCGCGTTCAACCAGGCCGGCGCGCTGGTGCACGTCTACAAGGACGGCTCGGTGCTCGTCAACCACGGCGGCACCGAGATGGGCCAGGGGCTGCACACCAAGATGCTCCAGGTGGCCGCCACGGCGCTCGGGGTGCCCCTGGAGCGTCGTGCGGCTGGCCCCCACCCGCACCGACAAGGTGCCCAACACCTCGGCCACGGCGGCCAGCTCGGGGGCCGACCTGAACGGCGGCGCAGTGCTCGACGCCTGCACCCAGATCGTCGACCGGCTGCGCCCGGTGGCGGCCGAGCTGCTCGGGTGCTCGCCGGCGGAGGTGACCGTCGACGACGGGCGGGCGCGCGCCGACGGCGCCGTCGAAGGGCGCTCCATCGCCTGGGCGCAGCTGGTGGCCTCCGCCTACGTGCAGCGGGTCCAGCTGTGGGCGGCCGGTTTCCACCGCACCGAGGGCCTGCACTGGGACTCCACGACGATGCAGGGCTCACCCTTCAAGTACTTCTCGTACGGGGCGGCCGCGACGGAGGTCGAGGTCGACGGGTTCACCGGCGCCTACCGGCTGCGGCGGGTCGACATCGTGCACGACGTCGGCGACTCGCTGTCCCCGCTCGTCGACGTCGGCCAGGTCGAGGGGGCGTTCGTGCAGGGCGCCGGCTGGCTGACCCTGGAGGACCTGCGGTGGGACGAGTCCGACGGGCCCACGCGGGGCCGGCTCACGACGAACGGGGCGAGCACCTACAAGCTGCCGAGCTTCTCCGAGATGCCCGACGTCTTCCACGTCGCCCTGCTCGAGCGGGCCCACGAGGACGGCGTGGTCTACGGGTCGAAGGCGGTCGGTGAGCCCCCGCTGATGCTGGCGTTCTCGGTGCGCGAGGCCTTGCGGCAGGCCGCTGCGGCGTTCGGGCCGGCGGGCACGGCGGTCGACCTGGCCTCGCCGGCCACGCCCGAGGCGGTGTTCTGGGCGGTCGAGCAGGCCCGCGGCGGGGCCGTGCCGCCGGGGCTGCACCCGGTGCTCGAGGGGGCACCCGGAGTCGTGCCCGACCAGCCCGACGTCGGCCGAGCACCCGCTCGAGCCGGCGTCCGAGCGGCTCCTGCCCACCTCAGGATCGGGGAGCTGACGTGCACTGGCTGACTGCTGTCGAGCGGCTTCGCACCACGCGTGAGCCCGGCGTGCTCGTGACCGTCGTGTCGGTGCGGGGCCACGCCCCGCGGGAGGCCGGCGCCAAGATGGTCGTCTCCTGTGACGCCACCTGGGGCAGCATCGGCGGCGGCAACCTCGAGCAGACGGCGGTCACCCGGGCGCGGCGGATGCTCGACACCGCGGTGGTCGAGCCCGAGCAGCTGAACGTCGCGCTCAGCGACAAGGCACGCACCGAGCACGGCCGCCAGTGCTGCGGCGGCGAGGTCGGCATCCTCCTGGAGCCGCTGGCCGTGCGCCCGTGCGTCGCGATCTTCGGCGTGGGGCACGTCGGTGGCGAGCTCGCCCGCATCCTCAGCCGGCACGACCTCGACCTGCACCTCGTCGACTCGCGCGAGGAGCAGCTCGACGCCGCCACCATGCCGTGGCTCGACGACGCCGTCGCCCGGGTGCACGTGCACCACGCGCCGCTGCCCGAGATGGTGCTCGACGCCCTGCCGCCCGGTGCAGACGTGCTGGTCATGACCCACGACCACGCCGAGGACTACGCGCTGTGCGACGCCGCGCTGCGGTGCTCCCACCTCGGGTCGGTCGGCCTGATCGGGTCGTCGGCGAAGTGGGGCCGGTTCGAGCAGCGGCTCACCGCGGAGGGTCACTCCCCCGAGGCCGTGGCCCGCATCCAGTCACCCATCGGGGTGCCCGACCTGCGGGGAAGGAGCCGGCGACCATCGCCGTGGCCGTGGCGGCCGACCTGCTGCGCACGCGGTCGCACGACCGGAGAGGGGCCGAGGTCATCCCCTGAGTGCTGGTGGGCTCTTCGGCGACGGGCTCGGCCAGGTGGCCGACACGGCGTCGTGGGCGCGCTGGGCGCCGGGCACCTGCCGCAGCGAGGTTCCCAGCTCGGCCGCGGCATCCCGGATGCCGTTGGGGGACAACAGGTTCTGCACTGCCTCGCGGATGTCGGTCGGCGTGGTCGCGTTGGGGTCGAGGCAGAGCCCGACCCCGCCTCGCTCGACGGCGGCCGCCCCGGCGAACTGGTCGGTCGAGAGCGGCAGCACGAGCAGCGGGACCCCGGCGGTCAGCGCCTCGGTGACGCTGTTGTTGCCGCCGTGCGTGACCGCGACGGCGCTGTGGGCGAGCAGGCGCACCTGCGGAAGGAAGGCGCCGCACGAGCCACTCCGCCGGGAGCGGCGCCGAGCTGCTCGGCCGGTGCCGAGCCGGTGGCGAGGGCGACCCGCACGTCGAGACCGCGCAGCGCCTCCACCACGCGCGGCCAGCACGTCGGCGCGGGCCGAGAGGAAGCTGCCGAGGCTGACGTAGACGAACGGCCGCGCTGTCACGGGCGAGCCACGCCTCCACCTCGGCGTCGCGCGGTTCCTCGCGCACGGCCGACCCCAGGAAGGTGTGGGTGGGCAGGAGCGCGGTGCGCTCGGGCTCGTGCAGGACTGCCGGGGTAGTTGAGCAGCAGCAGGTCGCCGGTCTCGGCGAAGGCGTCGCGGCTGGGCGGCGCCGCGGGGTCGAGCTCGGCGAGCGCGGCGTTCCACTGGGCGGTGAAGGTGTCGCGCACGTCGACGCACAGGGCCCGCAGCTCGGCGAGCGCCTGCGGGTCGGGCGTGGATGGCGCTGCGGCCACGCCGGCGGGTAGCCGTAGACCTCGTCGCCGACCGTGCAGCGCCGACGGGTGGCCGAGCACGACGTCGGCGTGCGGCACGCTCGGCGCTCACCAGGCCCAGCCGGGCACCGAAGGCGAGGTGGTCGACGAGGATGGCGTCCGGGCGCACGGCGCGCTCACGACGAGGTCGTGCACCGCGCCTGGCCACGCCGACGCGCGTTCCACATCAGGTCGTCGCCCCGCTCGCGGGCCTGGAACGCCAGCGTCTGCCACGGCGCCCTCGCGGGTGGCCTCGAAGAAGCCGCGCAGCGAGTCGTCCTCGCCCGGGGGCTGCTCCTCGGCGCGGATCACGCCCGGGTTCGAGCCGCGGCCGAGCTGCAGGTGCACGCGCTCGTAGCCGAACGCGCGGACGACGGCGTCGGTGGCAGGGCCGGTCGCGACGACGACGCGCTCCCCCGCGTCGCGCCACGCGGTGGCGAGGGTGGCCAACGGGTAGAGGTGCGAGGCGTAGTCGGGACTGATGACGAGCAGGGTCATGGGGTCGCTGCGACCATCCCGGGCTCCCCGGCATCCCTCGACGCGACCGCGCGCGTAGACCTCGGCGAGCGCGGCCGCCATCGTGTCGATGCCGAAGCGCTCGCGCACGACGGCCCGTGGACCGGTGGTCGCGCAGGGTGGCCCCGGAGGAGGCCGCGAGGTCGAGGGCCCGGGCGATCGCCGCCGCGAGGGCGGGCGCGTGCGCGGTGTCGGTCGAGCACGCCGGTGACGCCGTCGTCGACGTAGGTGGCCGGGCCGCCGCCGTCCGGGGCGACCACGACCAGCCCCACGGTCATCGCCTCGAGGATGGCGATGCCGAACTCCTCCTTGAGGCTGGCGCACACGTAGATGCCACCGCGGCGGCCGAGCCCGGGCCGGCCCTCGCGGGCCGCGGCGAGCCACGCGGTGGCGGTGGCGTTGGGGCGGTGGCCGGCGAGGAGCAGCCCGGCGCCGGCCGACGGCGTCGGTGGCCACGAGGTCGCGGATGCGGGAGCAGCTCGCGGCCTCCTCGGGGCTCGGGTCGTCGAGGTCGCCGCCGATGACCAGCAGGTTGCAGCGCCGGCGCAGCGACGGGTCGCGCGAGCCAGGCGCCGACCAGCGTCGCCATGCCCTTGACCGGGGGCAGCCGGCCGACGCGACACCGCGAGCGGCAGCGACCTGCGGTCGGCGGGCAGCGTCGCGAGCAGGGCGTCGAGCTCGTCGAGCGCGGCGGCCGTGGCCGGACGCCGGGGCGCGTCCCCGCGCACCTCCTTCGCCACGCGCTCGAGGCCCACGACGTCGATGCCCTCGCCGACGACGAGCACGCGCTCGGGGTGCGTCCGACACGTCGATGCCGACGAGGCGCGCGATGCTGCGCTCGACGTCCGGGCGGGGGAAGAGCACGAGGTGCTCGGCCTGCTCGGCGAGCCGCCGCAGCAGCCGGTCGCGGAACCAGAGGTGCTCGAGCTGGTCGGCCACGCCGAAGTTCGCGCGGGTCAGGGAGCCGTCGGCCTCCCGCGAGGCGACCATCGCCTGCGGGTCGGGGGCGACCGTCAGCACGACCGGGATGCCGAGCTCGGCCGCCACCTCGGCGGCCACCATCGACCCGACGTCGGCCATCCGCAGGTGCAGCACGTCGACGCCGCCCGGCCGCACGCAGGACGCGCCGGATGCCGCGCCGCGCCTCGACCCGCCGCGGCCACGCCGTCGACATGCCGGTGGAGTGCCCCTGCAGCGGGACCCGGGCGTAGAGGTGGCCCGCCGGCGAGAGGCTGGGCGACTGCGAGTCGGTCCGCCGCCGTGTAGGCTGCGGTCGCCCCGCTGCCGCTACGCCGGTCGCCGTTACACCTGCCGCGGCCGTGACCTGCGTCGGAACCCGACCGCGGACACCCCACCCCAGCCGCCCGAGACGGTGAGCACCCGCTGCACCCGGCGGCCCTGCCGCAGCAGGGCGTCGCCGAGGTGCACGAGCAGGGTGGCGATGCCGCCGGTGTCGCCCTGGCCCGAGTGCCGCAGGCTGCCGTCGACGTCACCGTGGAGGAAGAGCTGGGCCACGGTGAGGCCGTCGCGGTGCGCTGTGGCCGTCCGCACCGGGGCGAGCCCGTCGGACAACGCGAGGGTGGCGACCCGGCAAGAGATCCGGGTACCGCGCGCGACTCCTGCGACGCACCCGGCTCGGGAGGCTCGGCGACGAGCCGAGGAGGGCGCGCGCGGACGCAGCGCCGGGGGCAGCACGGCATCCGGGGTCGGCGAGGAGGTCTCCCAGGGCGGCCAGCGCGGCAGCGCGCACCGGCACCGCCTCGCCGTCGTCACCGGCCACCACAGTGAGCAATTCGAGCGCCGCGGGCGACGGCACGAGGCCCACCGTCTCGACCAGCCGCGCCCGGGCATCGGGGTCACGCTCGGACCGCAGGGCAGCGACCACCCCGGCGTGAACGGCATCCGGCGCCGTTGCGCGCCCAGCGCTCCAGGGTGCGCTGGGCGAGCACCCCGGGGAAGCCGCCCTGCGCGCAGCGCCACACCAGCGGCTCGACGCCAGCGGGCTGCGGCGGCACGTCGCCGAGCGCCTCGACCGCGTGCTCGGCCACGTGGGCCCGATCGTCGGCGAGCAGTGCGACGAGGTGGTCGGCGGCCTGCGCGCCACCGGCGGCGCCGAGGGCTCGCACGGCGGCGACCGCGGTGATCGGGTCGGGGTCGGCCGTGGCGGCGACCAGCAGGTCGACTGCGCCCGGACCGGAACCTCGAGCGGCGTCCTCGAGCCGCTCGCCGGCCCGCAACCCCTCGAGGATGCTGCCGGACGACCTGACGGCCGCGAGGGCGGCGCCGACGTCCATGCGGCGACCATAAGCGAGCGCGCCACGACGCCTCATCCGTCGTCGTGCGTGCGCCCGGACTTGTCGAACGTTGCCGTCCGGCGCCTCGTCGGACGGTCGGTCGTTGCCCGTTTCGCAGCGCCGAAACTCCGTGGACCGGGACGTGTCGGCAGTGCTCCACTGTTCGGCGTGCCGTCCCCCACCCCCGACCGCTTCCGCGGCCTCGCGCGCTCGTCGCCGTGGCGCTGGCGCGCGCTCGCGTTCGACCTGCACCGCCGACCGCTGCACGGGCCGGACCACACGGTGAACGTACTGGTGGAGCGGGGTGTGGGGCTGGAGGTGCGGCTCGCCGACGGCGAGCAGCGGCGCGAGCCGGCCCGACGCAACCCCGTGGGAATGACCTACCTGGGCGGTGGCCATCGCGGGCCCGGCGCGGTGGAGGTCCCGTACGCATGGGAGGTGCCGGTGGTGCTCGACGGAGACGGTTTCGTCGTGCGCCGCCCGTCCTTCCGCCGCACCAGCGACGACCCGATGTGGCAGGACTACCAGTTCGTGGCGATGCTCGACCCGGTCGAGCTCGCCGACGGCCAGTGGCGCTTCGGGGCGTCGGACTCCGACTCGGATGCCGTCGCGCCGGACTCGTCGCCAGACGCCTCGCCGCCCGCCGCGCTCGACGTGCACCGCCTCGACGCGGTGGTCAGGGGCGGGCGCGAGACCTGGTGGGCGGAGGTGTCACCGCGCGCGGAGTACGAGCCGCGGTGCTCGTGCTGCCCCCTGTTGTTCGGTGAGGTCAGCGAGGGGCTCGAGGCCCTGGCCGGTGGCCCCACGCTGCGGGACCGGAAGCCCTGGCTCACCTATGCCACGCGCTACCTGGTCGCCCTCGACGTCGTGACCGGCATCTGCGTGCACGTCGAGCACCTCGACGGTGACCATGCCGGCCGTGGCTTCTCGGTGGACATCTCCTCGGTCGACCGTGGTGTGGACGGAGAGTGAGGGCTAGGGACTCTCACGTTTCCCTTCATCCGTGCGCGGTGACGCCAAATCAGCTCCATGACAACCGAACTCGCGTGATCGAACACTTGTGCGAATGCACTTGCGGCGACTAGGATTGAGCCAAGGGGAAGGGGGAGACATGACCGCAGCAGCGCAGTACAGCGAGGCGTTGGCCGACGCGATCAGGTCCCCGTCCAGCCCTTCCGGTGGTCAGGTCGCGGAGCTCCTGTGCTGACCGGTGCAGCGCAGGTCGCGACCACGCTCACCGACGGTGGTGGCCCCAGCGACCGCAGCGAGTGGCTGTCGGTGGTTGGTAGCTGCCAGTCGCTCATCAACACCCTCACCGCCGTCCAGGACACCGCGTTGGCGCAGGCCGCCTGCCGAGAGAGCGAGTGGTGCGACGACGGCACCCTGGGCGAGGCCGTCCACGCGCCGGGCCGGGTCACCCTCGACGCCGCCGACCTTGCTGCGCCGCTGCTCGGTACGTCGCACGACCAGGCGCAGCGTCGGGTCGAGCTGGCCGTCCGCCTGGCCGCCGACCGGGTGCCGGTGCCGGCGGAGCACCGTGATCTTCCCCAGACGAGCGGCCTGCGGGCGTTGCACACCGCGATGGCGCAGGGCCGCCTCGACGGCTACCGGGCCGGGGTCGTCGCGTTCGAGCTCGACACAGCGCCGGCCGATGTCGCCGACGCGGTCGTCACCGCTCTCGACTCGCACCTGGGCGACGACGCCGCCAAGCTCCGACAGCGCACCCGGGTGCTGCTCTCACGCATCTCCCCCGACCTGGTCCGTCAGCGCGCGCAGAAGGCCCGCGCCAACACGGGGCTGCGCCGCTGGGTGGGCGAGCCCGGGGTCGACGAGTGGCACGGCACCTTCCCCAGCGAGGATGCCGCCACCGCCTGGGCCGCGATCGACCGCCTCGCCCACGACCTGGTCACCGCCGGCACCTGCTCGAACATCGAACAGGCCCGCGGCAAAGCACTCACCGACCTGGTCACGGGCCACGCGACCGTCGACGTGGAGGTGGTGCTCACCGTGCCCGCCGAGTGCATGCCGACGAGTGCACGTGTCCCGCAGGGTGACGAGCCCGATGCGACGGTTCGGACCTCTACACCGGCCACGGATGTGAGTGCGCCCGCCCGCGCTGCGGAGGAGCCGAGGCCGACGACCTGCCACGGAGCGAGGCGCGCCCGCCGGCGCTGCGGAGGAGCCGAGCCCGACGCGAGCCACCAGCGATGAGGCGTCCGCGACTCGACTCGACGGCGGAAGCGACCACGACCTGGTGCAGGTGCAGGGCGCACGCCCCTCCGAGCCGCTGCTGGTCCGTCGGGGCTGGCTGCGCGACCACCTGGCCAAGCAACCACCACGACCCAAGCGCGGACGCGCCAAGGTCACCCCCGTCTTCGTGCCCTGCGACCCGCTCACCGGTGCCCGCCTCGACCCGCACGACCACCTCACCACCGACGCCTACCGCCCCAGCGCCGAGCTCACCGCGCTGGTCAAGGCCCGCGACGGGCGCTGCCGCTTCCCCGGCTGCTCCGTCGCCGCCCGGTTCTGCGACCTCGACCACGTGCGACCCTGGCCGACCGGTCGCACCGCCGCGCGCAACCTGCTCACCCTGTGCCGACGCCACCACCGCATCAAACAACGACCCGGCTGGCATGTGCGCCTGGCCACCGACGGCACCACCACCTGGACCGACCCCACCGGCCGGCTCCGCACCACCACACCCCTGGACGCCCTGCAGACCCTGGTCCTCCTACAGGAGCCCACCGAGCACGAGCGCCGCACCCCGACCGCCGACACCACCACCGACGGCCTCGGCCCCGCAACCAGCACCACGACTCCCACCACGCCCACGCCGAGGTGGAGCGCGCTCGAGACCATCCACGAGCTCCGCGCCGAGCACGCCCAGGCAGCCGGTCGCAACTGGTTCGGCGCCCCCACCCACCGGCGCTGCACCTCCACCGCCGACCTGCGAGCCGGCATCGCCCGACGACGAGCACACGCAGCCTTCCCTGACGTGCCGCCCTTCTGAGCTCTCCGCCATGCACCGCACGAGGTGCACACCCGGCGGCAGCCGCCACCGCGGGGACATCGACGCCCCGCGACGCGCTGGTGTCACGTCGGGTCAACCAGCGCGCCGTGGAACGTCGACGGGTCTACTGGGCGGCGTCGGTCAGCTGACCCTCCGCGTCGGTGCCCGAGCCGGCACCCGCGCCGGCACCCGCGCCGGCACCCGCGTCGGCACCCGCGTCGGCAGCCGGCGGCTTCGCGAACGGCCAGAGCTGGAAGTAGTCGCCGTAGAACGCGAGGAACGGGAAGGTGACGGCCAGCAGCGCGTTCGCCAGCCAGAGCTCGGCGTCGAAGGTCGCCGGGCCAGACGGCAGGTCCCCCGTCACCAGCGGCATGACCGCCCGGTAGAGCAGTGCCAGCACCGTCCCCACGACCATGGCGGTCACCGCGCTGAGCACACCCTTGACCGGCTGCGGCCGACCCGCGAACACCGAGTGCTGCAGCATGTTGAGCAGCACCACCGACCCGAAGATGAACGGCACCGGCACCGTGACGAGGAAGTCGGGCGGCGTCATCCCGAGCGTGCGGGTGCCGAGGTAGTAGAGCACCACGCCGACCACCAGGCAGAGGGCGGTCCACACCAGGCCGAGCACCGGCTGCTTCATCAGGCCGGCCGACCGGGTCAGCGGCCACAGGTCGAGGTGCAGGGTCAGGAACATGACGGACAGTGCGGTCACCGCGACGACGGTCGCGTCCCAGGCGTTGAACAGGCCGGTCGGGTCGAGGGCCGCGACATACACCGGTGCCCCCTTGAGCCACGCGTAGTCGAAGAGCACCTCGAAGAGCACGGCGGCCACCACGTACCCGGCCGCGAGCAGCACCAGCCCGGAGACGAGCCGGTTCCTGATCAGCGAGAACGGCCAGCCGCCCCAGACGATGGACATGAAGAACGCGACGACGACCGACAGGATCGTGGCCTGCGCGAGCATCGGCACCGGGGGCCCGACCGAGCCGCCGATCGTCACCCACAGCCCGAACGCCACGACGGCCGCCACGACCGCGGTCAGCGCCAGGTAGGCCAGACCGCGCACCGGCTGCCCGAGCTTCGCGATGGATGCCGGGTGCTCACCGTGCCAGTACGCCCCCACGACGATCGCGAACGGGATCGCGCACATCATCGTGAACGACACCCAGCCGCCGAACGTCGCCGCCGAGAGCGGGGCGATGAACAACAGCGCGAGCACGATCACCAGGGCCGTGGTGGCGATGCCGAGCCACGGCTGCTTGCGGACGGACATCTGGACCTCTTCCGGTGGGGGCACCGCCGCGCCCCGAGGTCCCCGACGCTAGGCGCGCGCCGCGCCCCACGAACCCCACGTGCCGCACCGCGGAACAACCACATGCCGCACGAGCCCAGCCAGCCCGGATGCCGGTCACGGCGTCAGGGCTCGACGACCAGCCCCATCGCGGCCAGCAGCCCCGCCGTACCCGACGCCTCGACCCGCAGCCCGCGCACCCGGTTCTGGGACGGGTCGAACGCGTAACCGAAGGCCCCGACCAGGCTGGCCTCACGCAGGTCGGTGCCGACGAACACCGCGGCCGACAGGTCGGAACCGCCGAAGTCGACCCGCTGCGCATCGGCCCCGCCGAAGTCGGCCTCGCGCAGCGAGCACCCGACCATCCGCGACCCTGCGATGGCGCCCTCCTGGAACGAGGCCAGGTCGAGCCGGCACCGCTCGAGGTCCCACGGCCGCGCCGACAGCGCCGCCTCCCCCGCCCGCGTCCAGATCACGGCGAGCGCGGTGCACTCCACGAACCGGCAGTCACTGAAGCGCGACCCGGACAGGTCGACCCTGTTGAGGTTGCAGCCGACGAACTCGCAGTCGGTGAACGTGCAGTCGCGCAGCACCGACCCCTCGAGCACCGCCCGCTCGAACCGGCAGGCCTCGAGCTCGACCCCGTCGAGCACCTCCCCCGGCTCCAGCCCCTCGGAGATGGTGAGGTCGACGGCGTAGCCACCGCTGTCGACGAGCCGCTCCCGCAGGGATGCCGTGCCGGTCACGAGTGTGCGTGCCGCGCCACGAGCGCCCGGAGCTCGTCGATGGCGGCGGCGGCCGACTCGGCGCCGTAGACGGCTGACCCGGCCACGAAGACGTCGGCACCGGCCTCGGCGCACTGCTCGATCGTGGCTGCCGAGACACCACCGTCGACCTGGATCCACACCTCGCCGCCGTGCCGGCGCACCGCCTCGCGGACCTCGCGCACCTTGGGCATCTGGTCGGTCATGAACGACTGGCCACCGAAGCCGGGCTCGACCGTCATGACGAGCACCATGTCGACCTCGGGCAGCAGGTCGGCGTACGGCGCGAACGGGGTGCCCGGCTTGACGGCGAACGCGGCCCGGGCGCCCGCGGCGCGGATCGCGCGGGCCGTGCGCACGGCATCCGACACCGCCTCGACGTGGAAGGTGACCGACTTGGCGCCGGCCTCGGCGTAGCCCGGGGCCCAGCGGTCGGGGTCCTCGATCATCAGGTGGCAGTCGATCGGCACCGGCGACACCTTGAGCAGCGCCTCGACCACCGGCAGCCCGAGGGTCAGGTTGGGTACGAAGTGGTTGTCCATGACGTCGACGTGGGCCCAGTCGGCGGTCGCGATGGCGTCGAGCTCGCGCTCGAGGTTGGCGAAGTCGGCCGACAGGATCGACGGGGAGATCTGCACCCGCGACACCCTAGCCACCTCGCACCATCCGCACCTCGACCATGGGCGGGTAGTCGAGGGCGAGCTCGGTGCCGTCGTCGCGGAAGCCGTTGCGCCGGTAGAAGGCGGCCGCCCGCTCGTTGCCCTTGGCCCGCCACAGCTGCGCCGGCCGGTCGGCGATCGCCCACTCGATCAGCGCCTGCCCCAGCCCACTGCCGTGCAGGGAGCGGTCGACGTAGAGGCCCCACAGCTCGTGGTCGCGCACCGGCGGGACGCCGTCGTTCTCATGGGACGCCCCAGCCACGCACCAGGCGACGGGACCCCCATCGGGCCGGAACACCGCCGTGCGCCGAACACCCTCGGGCGGAGGCTGAGCCAAGATCCGGTGCCACAGGTCGACGCGGTTCTGCAGGCTGTGCTCGCCGAACCACCCCGGCGGTACCAGGTGGCTGTAGGTGTCGACCCACGACTGGTGGTGGAACCGGCCGAGCGCGTCGGCGTCGGCGGGCTCCGGGGCGCGCCAGACCAACCCGTCCAGGGCAGGCATGTTCAGCCGATCTTCCGCAGCAGGGCCACGAACATCGCGTCGGTGCCGTGCACGTGCGGCCACAGCTGCACGTAGGGCCCTTCGCCCAGACCCTCGAGCAGGCGGCCGACGGCGTCGGTGAACAGTGGCCGGGCGTCGACGACCTCGACGTCGTGGCGGCGCTTGAGCACGTCGCTGACCACGAACCGGGTCTCGGCGACGTGCGGGCTGCACGTGGCGTAGGCGACGACGCCGCCGGGCGCCACGGCATCCAGCGCCGAGCCGAGCAGCGCGCGCTGCAGCGGCGCGAGCTCGGCGACGTCGGACGGCTGCCGGCGCCAGCGTGCCTCGGGCCGGCGGCGCAGCGCCCCCAGCCCGGTGCAGGGCGCGTCGACCAGCACCTTGGCGTAGGCGGCCGGCTCGTCCTCGCCGACGACCCGACCGTCGGCGGTGCGCACCTCGATGCGCCGGCCCAGCGTCTTCGCGTGCCGGGTCAGTGCGCGCAGGGTGTTGCGCACCAGGTCGGCGCGGTGGGGGGTGACCTCGATGGCGGTGAGGTCGGCCCCGGCCTGCACGGCGACAGCCCCGAGCACCCCGGCCTTGCCACCGGGGCCGGCGCACAGGTCGAGCCAGTGCGCGGGCAGGTCGTCGGACACCTCGGCCGCCGCCAGTGCGAGAGCCACCAGCTGCGACCCCTCGTCCTGCACCGCGGCGCGCCCGTCGCGGATCTCGGGGATGAGGCCCGGGTCGCCGGAGCCCAGCACGATGCCGATCGGCGAGATCGAGCTGGGCTCGACGTCGTCGTAGCGGGCCAGCTCGTCGACAGTGCTGAGCCCGGGCCGGGCCACGACGTGCACCTGCGGCGGCTCGTTGTCGGCGGTGAGCAGGGCGGCGAGCTCGGCGTCGACGGTGGCGGCCGTCGCGCGGCCGTGCCCGAGCAGGGCCGCACGCAGAGCGCTGACCACCCACTCCGGGTGGCTGTGCCGCACCGCCAGCGCGGCCGCTCCCCCACCCTCGGGCACCACGACGTCGCGCCACTCCTCGAGCGAGCGCTCGCTGATCCGCCGCATCACGGCGTTGACGAAGCCGCTCGCCCCGGCCCCGGCGACGACCTTGGCCAGGCCCACGGTCTGGTCGACAGCGGCATGGGTGGCCACCCGCATCCCGATCAGCTGGTGCGCACCCAGGCGCAGCACGTCGAGCACCTGCGGGTCGACCCGGTCGGTGGGCCGCCCGGCCGCCTCGGCGATGACCGCGTCGTAGAAGCCCTGCCACCGGATCGTGCCGAAGCCCAGCTCGGTGGCGAATGCGGCGTCGCGCCCCTCGAGGTGGTGGCGACGCAGGATGGTGGGCATCTCGAGGTTGGCGTAGGAGCCGTCGGCCACCGCGCGCAGCAGTGTGTAGGCCGCGAACCGGGTGGGCTCGGCGCGGCGGGTGCGCTCGGAGGGCGCCGTAGCGCTGCGCCTGCGGGGGCCGCGGCCACCGTTCGGGCGGTCGCCCTGCTCAGCCATCGAGGCGCTCCCCTGTCGTGATCCGGACCCCGCGCGCCCAGTCGGCCGCGGCCATCGGCTTCTTGCCGTGCGGGCGCACCTCGCCCAGCTCGACCGGGACGGAGGCCGTGCCTACCAGCACCGCCTGCTTGCTGACGTGCAGCTCACCCGGCTCCAGCGAGACGCCGTCGCGGGCCGGCATCACCAGGGTCGGCCCGCCCCCACGTGTGGCGCCCGCAGGGCCGCCTGCCGCGAACCGCACCGGCCCCACCTTGACCCGCTCCCCGCGGAAGGTGGTCCAGGCCCCCGGCGCCGGCGTGCAGCCGCGTACGTGCCGGTCGACGACGTGGGCCGGCAGCGACCAGCGCACCCGGGCCTCGTCGGTGCTCAGCTTGGGCGCCAGGCTGACGCCCTCGCCCGGCTGCGGCACCGCGTGCAGCGAGCCGTCGGCGAGGCCGTCCATGGTCGCCACCAGCAGCCCCGCACCGGCGGTCGCCAGCCGGTCGAGCAGCGTGCCGGCGGTGTCGTGCGGACGCACGGTCTCGGTGAGCGTGCCGAGCACCGGGCCGGTGTCGAGGCCCTCCTCGATGACGAACGTGGTGGCCCCCGTGACGTCGTCGCCCGCCATCAGCGCCCGCTGCACCGGGGCGGCACCGCGCCACGCCGGCAGCAGGGAGAAGTGCAGGTTGACCCAGCCGTGCACGGGCACGTCGAGCGCGACGCGCGGCAGCAGGGCGCCGTAGGCGACGACGGGGCAGCAGTCGGGCGCGAGCTCGCCCAGCCGCCCCAGGAACTCCGGGTCGCGCGGGGTCGGCGGGGTCAGCACCTCGATGCCGTGCTCGAGTGCCACCTGCTTGACCGGCGACGGAGCGAGGGTGCGGCCGCGGCCGGCCCGGGCGTCCGGGCGGGTGACGACGGCCGCCACCTCGTGGCGCGAGCCGAGCAGGGCCAGCAGCGAGGGCACGGCCGTCTGCGGGGTGCCGGCGAGGACGAGTCGCACTCAGCGCCTCCCGAAGCTGTCGGCGTGCGGGCTGACCTTGACCACCGGCGTCGCGGACCCCCAGTCGGCCTCGCGCACCTGCCGCATCGCCTCGCGACGCTGCTCGGGGTCGAGCCGGTCGACGAACAGGATGCCGTCGAGGTGGTCGGTCTCGTGCTGCACCGCCCGCGCCAGCAGGTGGGTCCCCTCGACAGTGACCGGCTCACCGAAGGCGTTCCAGCCGCGGGCCACGACCTGCACCGCGCGCGGCGTGTCGAAGCGCAGCCCCGGCAGCGACAGGCAGCCCTCGGGCCCCACCTCCTCCTCGTCGCCGAGGGTGAGGTCGGGGTTGACCAGGTGGCCGACGAGCCCGTCGGCCCGGTAGGTGAACACCCGCAGCCCCACGCCCAGCTGCGGTGCGGCGAGGCCGGCCGCGCCGGCATCCAGCATGGTGTCGGTGAGGTCGCCGACCAGGCGGCGCAGCTCCGCGTCGAAGTCGACGACCGGGGCCGCGGGGGTGCGCAGGACCGGGTCGCCGAACAGGCGGATGGGGGTGACGCTCACGCCCGGGAGTCTAGGTGCCGCCGGCGACGAACGGTCACGCCGTGGGGTCCGGCGGGTCGACGCGCACCGACACCGGGTCGGGGTCCTTGCGGGCCGACGCCCGTGCGCGCATCGCCGCGAGCTCGCGCGCCAGAGCCGGGCCGTCGGGGCGTGGCACGGTGACCAGGGTGCGCCACCGGTCGGTGGCCCCGTGCGGGAGCGGGCCGAGCACGGATGCCGTGGCCGGCAGGTCGAGCTCGGCGGTCGCCGCGTCGAGGGCGGGCCGAGCACCGGTGAGCACCGCCAGCCGGGATGCCGGGGGCAGCGACAGCTCGCGGCGCTCCTCGAGCTCTCGCTCGGCGAACCAGGCGGGGTCCCAGCGCACGAGCGCCTCGACCGCCGGGATCGACACGCTGGTGGGGGCACCGGCCAGCACGACCCGCCCGCCGTCGGATGCCGGCCGCACCAGTGCCGCCGCCGCCAGCCAGCGGCGCAGCGCCTCCTCGCCCGCGGTGAGGCTTGGGCGCTCGAGCAGCGCCCAGGCGTCGAGCAGCAGGGCCGCGGCATACCCGCCGGGGGCGACCGGCTCGGCGCCGGGTGTGGAGACCACCAGCCGCGGCCCCGGCGCCACGGCGTCGAGCACGGTGCCGGCGCCGGAGCGCTCGACCGGCACACCGGGAAAGGCACGGCCGAGCTCCTCGGCGGTGCGCCGGGCGCCGACGACCGACGACCGCAGCCGGTGGCCGCCACAGGCCGGGCAGGTGAAGCCGGTCTCGACCCGGCCGCACCAGCGGCAGGCCGGTGGACCCTGCGGCCCGGGCAGCCCGAGCGGCCCGGCACACACCGTGCAGCGGGCCGGGCGCCGGCAGTCCTGGCACGACAGCGACGGGAGGTAGCCCCGGCGCGGCACCTGCACGAGCACCGCACCGGTCGCGAGCGCTTCCTTCGCGGTGCGCCACGCGATGGTGGGCAGGTGTGCCGCGGCCACGGCCGGGTCGCGCTCGGCGTCGTGACCCTCCCCCGCCACCCGCACCGACGGCACGGCACGACGCAGCGCCTCGCGTGGCGCCTCGACGGCGGTGAGCTCGCCGCGGGCGACGAGGTCGGCGACGGCCACCGAGCGGCTGAACCCCGCCGACAGCACCCCGGCCCCGTGCTCGAGCGCACGGGCCAGCAGCACCTCGCGAACGTGGGGGTAGGGCGCCCGCGGCTCGTCGAGCAGGTCGTCGCCGTCGTCCCACCACGCGACCAGGCCGAGGTCGCGCACCGGGGCGAAGGCCGCGGCCCGGGTGCCCACGACCACGGGGGTGTGGCCGCGCAGCGCCTTGAGGTATGCCGTGTAGCGCGCCTGGGGGCCCTGGTCGGCGGTGAGCCGGGTGTGCCGGCCCGGCCCGAGCACGTCGAGCAGCGCCGCCTCGACGCGCACGACGTCGCGGTGGTCGGGCACTACGAGCACGGCACCGCGACCACCCTCGACCGTGGCCCGGGCGGCCTCGGCGAGCAGCACCGGCCAGTCGGCAGCGGCGTCGGCCGAGGGGAGCGCCAGCAGGGATGCCGTGGGCGCACCGCCCGCCGAGAGGTGGGACAGGAAGGCCGGCCCAGCGGCATAGGGCGACCAGGCGTGCGGCGCCCGCGGCGGCAGAGCTGCGTGCTCGGGCGGCTCGACCGCGAGGGCCTTCTCGGCGGCGGCGTGCCGTGGCGGGACGGCGAGCCGCAGCACGTCGCCGAGCGAGCCGGCATACCGGTCGGCGACCGTGCGGGCTGTGGCGAGCACCTGCGGGGTGAGCACCGGCTCGGGTGACACGACCCGGCGCACCGGGCTGAGCCGGCCCGCGTGCTCGGCGTCGGCGCGGCGCTCGAGCACGAAGCCGTCGAGGTCCTGGCCGGCGAAGCGCACCTTGACCCGCACCCCCGGCGCCACGGTGTCGGCCATCGACGTGGGCACGGTGTACTCGAAGGGCCGGTCGAGGTGGGGCAGGCCGGTGTCGACCTGCACCACCGCCACCGGCAGCACGTCGGTGGTGGGGTCGTCGCCGGCGAGCCGGCGGGGCCGGCGCACCCGCGGACCGGAGGACAGCAGCGCGAGCTGCTCCCCGGCATCCGCGTCGTCGGCCGTCGTCATGCGCCCGAAACTAGCGGAGCCCACCGACCCGGCGAGGGGTCGGTGGGCTCGCCCTGTGGATGACGCGGGATCAGCTGTGGGCCGCGCGCTGCAGCGCCTCGACCCGGTCGGTGCGCTCCCAGGTGAAGCCGTTGTCGACGCCGGCGGCGTGGGTGCGGCCGAAGTGGCCGTAGGCCGCGGTCGCCTTGTAGATCGGGCGGAGCAGGTCGAGGTCGTCGAGGATCGCGGCCGGGCGCAGGTCGAAGGTCTTCTGGATCGCGGCCTGGATCTTCTCGGCGGGCACGGTCTCGGTGCCGAAGGTCTCGACGTAGAGGCCGACCGGCTGGGCCTTGCCGATGGCGTAGGCGACCTGCACCTCGCAGCGGCGGGCCAGGCCCGCGGCGACGACGTTCTTGGCGACCCAGCGGGTGGCGTAGGCCGCCGACCGGTCGACCTTGCTCGGGTCCTTGCCGGAGAAGGCGCCGCCACCGTGGCGGGCCATGCCGCCGTACGTGTCGACGATGATCTTGCGACCGGTGAGGCCGGCGTCGCCCATCGGGCCACCGATGACGAACTTGCCGGTGGGGTTGATGTAGGCGCGGTAGGCGTCGGTGCGCAGGTCGGTGCCGGCGTCGTGCAGCTCGGCGAGCACCGGGGCGATGACGTGCTGGCGCACGTCGGGCTCGAGCAGGCCGTCGAGTGAGACGTCCTCGGCGTGCTGGCTGGAGACGACCACGGCGTCGAGCGAGACGGCGCGGTCGCCGTCGTAGGCGATGGTGACCTGGGTCTTGCCGTCGGGGCGCAGGTAGGGCAGCTCGCCGCTCTTGCGCACCGCGGTGAGGCGCTCGGCGAGGCGGTGGGCCAGGAAGATCGGCAGCGGCATCAGCTCGGCGGTGTCGTCGCACGCGTAGCCGAACATCAGGCCCTGGTCGCCGGCGCCCTGCTTGTCGAGCGGGTCGATGGTGCCGGTGCGGCTCTCGTAGGCGCTGTCGACGCCCTGCGCGATGTCGGGGCTCTGCTGGCCGATCGAGGCGCTGACACCGCACGAGGCGCCGTCGAAGCCCTTGGTCGAGCTGTCGTAGCCGATCGTGAGCACCGTGTCGCGCACGATCTTCGGGATCTCGACGTAGGCCTCGGTGGTGACCTCGCCGGCCACGTGCACCAGGCCGGTGGTCACCATCGTCTCGACGGCGACCCGGCTTCGGGGGTCCTGGGCGAGCATCGCGTCGAGGATCGCGTCGGAGATCTGGTCACAGATCTTGTCCGGGTGTCCCTCGGTGACGGACTCGGACGTGAACAGGCGTGCGGACACGCGGAACTCCTTCGTGGGTGGGGCGACCGCGGCCACCGGCCGCCGTGTGCGCAGGCCAATCTACCGGCCCGCGCCCCAGGCGGCCGACGAGGTCCGCGGCACTCGATCCGGTCTGCGATCATTATCCGCGTGTCAGACAGGTCGGCGCTCGAGGCGACGGCGGGAGACGCGGGCCGTGCCGCGCCCGTGAGCCCCGTCGACGAGGCGCTGTCCCTGCTCACCCGGGCCCAGAGCCTGGCCGACCAGCTGCGGGCCGACGCCAACCGCGAGGCCGGTGAGGCCCGGGCCGAGGCGAGCCGGCTGCGCGGTGAGACCCAGGAGGCGGCCCACGAGCTGATGCAGCTGCAGGCCACGGTGGCGTCGACCCGCGAGGAGGCGCAGCGCCGGCTCGACGAGACCCGCGTCGAGGTCGAGATCATGCTCGCCGACGCCGCCGACCAGGCCGCCCTGCTGCGGGCCCGCGCCACCAAGGCGAGCGACGAGGCGATCGCGGTGGCCGAGGAGGACGCGCGGGCGCGCGTCTCGCAGGCGCAGGCCCGGGCCGACGAGCTGCTCGAGCGGGCGCGCCTCGAGCACGAGGGCACGATGTCCCGGCTCGCGCAGGAGGAGCGCGCCCACCAGGAGCACTGGGCGCTGGAGCACGCGGCCCACACCGCCGAGCTCGACCAGCTGCGCGACTCCACGGTCGCCGACCTCGACCGCCTTCGCCAGGAGACCCACGACTACGCCACCCGCCACCGCAGCGACGCCGAGGCCGAGGTGGCCACCCTGCTCGCCGCCGTCGAGGCCCGCGAGGCCGGTTCGCGCACCGACGCCGAGCAGCTGCTCGACCGAGCTCGCGACGAGGCCGCCACCCTGCTCGCTGACGCGCAGGCCGAGGCCGACGACATCGTCGCTGCCGCCCAGGCCCACCTGGCGTGGGCGCAGGGCACGGTCCGCGACATCCTCGCCAAGGCGGAGGCCGACGCCGACGCCCAGGCCCGCGCCCACCACGACGAGCTCGCCGAGCGCTCGCGCACCCACCGGCACCGGGTGCAGACCCTGCTGGGCAGCGCCACCGCCAAGAGCCGCGACCGGCTCGCCGAGGCCGAGTCGGAGTCGGGCCGGATGCGCGAGCTCGCGCAGGCGGTGCTCGCCGAGGCCCAGGCGGATGCCGCCCGCACCCGAGACGCCGCTCAGCGCGAGTCCGCGCGCCTGCTCGACGACGCGCGGGCCCGCGAGGCCGAGGCGCTCGAGCGGGCCGAGCGCCGGGCCGCCGAGGCGGAGCAGGGCGCCCAGCAGGTGCGCCAGAGCGCCGCGGAGGACATCGAGCGGATGCACCGTGAGGCGCACGAGTACCACGCTGCGGCGCGAGCGGAGATCATGAGAGCCTCCGAGGAGGCCCGACAGCGTGCCGACACCGTGCGCGCCGAGGCCCAGGCCGCTGTCGAGCGCGCCCGGGCCGAGGTGCACACCCTGGCCGCTCGCCGGGACGCCATCACCGCCCAGCTCGGCAACCTCAGTGGCGTCATCGACGCCCTCGCGGTCAGCGACGACCGCACCCGCACCGACGACCCGCCCACCAGTGACAGCACCGCAGCAGACCTCGCCCCCAGCGAAGCCACCCCCACCACCCCCACCACCACCGCCACCCCTGACCAGGAGTCCCCATGAACCAGCCGGAGTTCCCGACCGTCTTCCGCGGCTACGACCCCGTCCAGGTCGACCAGCACGTCGCCGCGCTCCAGCAGGCGGCCGACGCCGCCCGCAAGGAGGCTGCCGCGAGCACCGTCGAGCTGACCAAGCTGCGCCAGTCGCACGACCAGCTCAGCTCCGAGCTCGACGACCAGCGCCGCAGCCTCGGCGCGCTCGAGGAGCAGACCCGGAAGGTGTCCAGCCCGACCTTCGCCGACCTCGGCGAGCGGATCGGCGCGATGCTCGGCCTGGCCGACGAGGAGGCCGCCGCGATCCGCTCGGCCGCGGCCGACGACGTCGAGCAGGCCCGCCGCGACGCCAACAACGACGCGGCGCTGATGCGTGCCGAGGCCGACCGCTATGCCGAGGAGATCCGCTCCAAGGCCGACGTGGTGGCCTCCGAGGTCGTCTCGCGCGCCAAGCGGGAGGCCGACTCGATCATCGACGACGCAGCGCGCGAGGCCGCCGCCCGCCGCGAGGAGGCCGAGGCCTACTACGAGAAGCAGCGGGCCACCGCGGCGGCATCCGCTGCCGACTTCGAGCGCACCCTCGGGGACCGCCGCGAGCGCTCGGCCGCCGAGTTCACCGCCCAGATGGCCCAGCAGGACCAGGCCCTCGCCGCCGTGCAGGAGCGCGCCGACCTGCTCGGGCGCGAGGCCGAGGAGGACCGGCAGAACGCCGCCACGGAGTCCTCGCGGGCCATCGAGGCTGCCCGCGCCGAGGCCGCCGCCCTGGTCAGCTCCGCCAAGGAGCACGCGGAGCGGATCCGCCGCGACTCCGAGCGCGAGCTCGCCGCCGCCACGGCCCGCCGCGACAGCATCACCGCCCAGCTGAGCAACGTGCGCAACATGCTCGCCACCCTCGGTGGTGGGGCTCCGGTCGGCCTGCCGGAGCAGGAGGCGCCCGCCGCCCAGCAGGCGCCGGCCGCTGAGGCCGAGGTGCACGAGGCCGCCGAGGCTGCCGAGGTGCCGGCGCCGGAGGGTGAGGACACCGGCCAGGTCGAGCACGCCGAGGGCGACGATGTGTCCGCCGACGGCACCGACGAGGGTGCGGAGGGCGACGAGATCGAGTCGGCCGACGCCGAGCTCCAGTCCGACGACCAGGGCGAGCCGGTCGACGAGGCCACCTCGAAGAACAAGGCCCACGCCCGCCGCTGAGCCGACCACACCGAAGGGCCCCACCACGACTCGTGGTGGGGCCCTTCGTGATGCTGGGCCGGGTCGACGTCCCGCGACGCGCTGAGGGCACGGCTCGAGCGTCAGCGCGTCGTGGGACCTCGATTGACGGGGTGGGGCGCCAAGGAATCGACCCGCGTCAGAGCAGGGGCAGCACGGCGTCCCAGACGGCGTGGGCCACGACCAGCTTGGATGCCGGTCCCACCTGGGTCGCGTCGTCGGACCCCTGCCGCAGCAGGTGCACCGTGCTGTCGTCGTGCCCGAAGGTCTTGTCGGTGCCGACCTCGTTGACGACGAGCAGGTCGCACCCCTTGCGGGCGAGCTTGTCGCGGGCGTGGTCGAGCACCGACCCCTCGTCGTCGCCGGTCTCGGCCGCGAAGCCGACGATGACCGGAGACCGGCTCGCCCCCCGGGCCTGCACCAGCCCGGCGAGCACGTCGGGGTTGCGCACCAGCGCCACGGTGGGAGCCGACTCGTCGGTGGCCCCGTCGTGCGCGGCCTCGTGCGTCTTCTTGATCTTGGCGCCGGCGTAGGACGCCGGGCGGAAGTCGGCCACGGCGGCAGCCATGACGACGACGTCGGCATCGCGGACGGCATCCGTCACCGCCGCCTGCAGCTCGAGCGCGGTCTCGACGGGCACGACCGTGACGCCCTCGGGCGCGGGCAGCGACGACGACGAGACGAGGGTGACCTGGGCGCCTCGCTCGGCGGCGGCGCGGGCCAGGGCATAGCCCTGCTTGCCCGAGCTGCGGTTGCCGAGGTAGCGCACCGGGTCGAGCGGCTCGCGGGTGCCCCCGGCGCTCACGACGACCCGGCGCCCGGCGAGGTCGCCGCGCGGGGCGGAGGGGGCGGATGCCGTGCCGGCGGCGGCGTGCGCGGCATCGCCGGCCGCACCGGCCAGCTCGCGCTCGCACACGGCATACAGCTCCTCGGGCTCGGGCAGCCGGCCCGGCCCGGTGTCGCGCCCGGTGAGCCGCCCGGACGCGGGCGGCACCACGTGCACCCCGCGCTCGCTGAGCGTGGCGACGTTGGCCTGGGTGGCGGGGTGGTCCCACATCTCGGTGTGCATGGCCGGGGCCATCACGACCGGGCACCGCGCGGTGAGCAGCACGGTGGTCAGCAGGTCGTCGGCCTGGCCGGTGGCGGCGCGCGCCAGCAGGTCGGCCGTCGCGGGCGCCACGACGACGAGGTCGGCCTGCTGGCCGATGCGCACGTGGGGCACCGAGGTGATGTCGCTCCACACGTCGGTGTGCACCGGCTTGCCGGACAGCGCCGCCCAGGTGGCCTCGCCCACGAAGTGCAGGGCGGATGCCGTGGGCACGACGGTGACGTCGTGGCCGGCCTCGGTGAGCAGCCGCAGGAGCGAGCAGGCCTTGTATGCCGCGATGCCCCCGGCGACCCCGAGGACGACCTTCACGAGGTCACTCCTCGGTGGGAGTGGAGGTCAGCAGACCCTCGTTGATCTCGCGCAGGGCGATGGACATCGGCTTCTCGTGCACCTCGGAGTCGACCAGCGGGCCGACGTACTCGAGCAGGCCCTCCTGCAGCTGCGCGTAGTAGGCGTTGATCTGCCGGGCCCGCTTCGCCGAGTAGAGGACGAGCGCGTACTTGGAGTCCGCACGCTCCAGCAGCTCGTCGATCGGCGGGTTGGTGATGCCGATGGGATCGGCCTTGGTTCCGGACACGCGTCAGTCTCGCTTCGCTTCGGGTACGGGGGGTTCCATCAATGATACGAGTTCCTCGGCCGCTCGTTGAACGTCGTCGTTGAGCACGGTGACGTCGAACTCCGCCGCAGCGGCCAGCTCGACCCGCGCCGTGGCCAGCCGGGCCTCGCGCTCCTCGGCGTCCTCGGTGCCCCGGCCGACCAGCCGGCGCACCAGCTCGTCCCACGTGGGCGGGGCGAGGAAGACGAACTGGGCCTGCGGCATGGTGTCGCGCACCTGGCGGGCGCCCTGCAGGTCGATCTCGAGCAGGGCGGGGCGCCCGGCCGCCAACGCCTCCTCCACCGGGCGACGTGGCGTGCCGTACTTCGCCCGGCCGTGCACGACGGCCCACTCGAGCAGCTCGCCGGCGGCGGCCATCCGCTCGAACTCGGCGTCCGTGACGAAGTGGTAGTGGATGCCGTCGGCCTCACCGGGGCGCGGACGGCGGGTGGTGGCCGAGACCGAGAGCCAGACCTCGGGGTGGTGCCGGCGGACGTAGGCCGCAACGGTCCCCTTGCCGACGGCGGTCGGACCGGCGAGGACGGTGAGGCGGGAGCTCCCCGTCACGACCGCCCAAAACGATCGAGCAGCGCGGCCACCTGGTTCTGGCCGAGTCCACGCACCCGGCGGCTCTCCGAGATGCCGACCTCCTCCATGATCTGGCGGGCCCGCACCCGGCCCACGCCGGGCATGGACTCCAGGAGGGCGGAGACGCGCATCTTGCCGATGACGTCGTTGGTCTTGCCCTCGGTGATGACCTCCGAGAGGGTGACGCCGGAGTGCTTGAGGCGGTGCTTGACCTCGGCGCGCTCGCGCCGGGAGGCCGCGGCCTTCTCGAGGGCGGCGGCCCGCTGTTCTGGGGTGAGCGGCGGTAGTGCCACGGGATTGAGCCCTTCGTCGACATGCAGGCGCTGGCTTCTCAACACCCGGCTGTACGCGCCCGACTCTAGCGCGACGACCGGTCCGCGACGAGACGCTCAGGAGGCCCGATCCGGGGCGCCCGGCGGGCCGGGCTCAGGCTCCGCTCAGCCGCCCAGGGCCTCCGCCAGGTCGCCGGCCGCGCGGCGCGCGGCATCGCGCAGCGCGGCGACGTCAGGGCCTGCCACGAGCACCTCGCGGCTGCTGGTGCCGAGCACCTGGGGCAGCGCAGCTCCGAAGGTCTCGCGCAGGGCCGCCGGCGTGCCGCCCTGGGCGCCCAGCCCGGGTGCGAGCAGCGGGCCGGCGGCGCCGGCGAGGTCGAGGCCGAGGTCGGTGACCGCGCTGCCGACCGTCGCGCCCACCACCATCCCGACGCTGCCGAGCCGCCCGGATGCCGCCGCGCCGGCGTTGTCGCGCGCCACCCCCGCCACCACGGATGCCGCGACGCTCGCGCCGTCGCGGGTCGCGTGCTGCACCGTCGGGCCTTCCGGGTTGGACGTGAGGGTCAGCACGAACACCCCGCGCCCGGTCGTGGCCGCCAGGTCGAGCGCGGGTCGCAGCGACTCGTAGCCGAGGTACGGGCTCACGGTGATGGCGTCGGCCCGCAGCGGCGACCCGTCGGACAGGTAGGCCTGCGCGTAGCCGGCCATGGTGGTGCCGATGTCGCCGCGCTTGACGTCGAGCAGCGACAGCGTGCCGGCGTCGCGCAGCCCGGCGAGGGTGCGCTCGAGCACGGCCACCCCGGCCGACCCGAACCGCTCGAAGAAGGCCGACTGTGGCTTGACCGCCGCCACCGCTCCCCCGAACGCCTCGACGCAGGTCATCGCGAAGGTCTCGAGCCCGGCCACGGTGTCGGGCAGCCCCCACTGCTCGAGCAGGGCGGCGTGCGGGTCGATGCCGGGGCAGAACGGACCGAGCTCGTCCATCGCGGCGCGGAGCCGGTCGCCGTAGGGGGTGGCGGTGTCGCTCATCGGGCGGTCCTCTCGTGGGCGATGCCGACGACGTCGGCGAAGCGGTGGAAGCCGTGCCGCGCGACCTCGGCCTCGAGCTCGTCGACGACCCGGCGGGGGGCGCTGGGGTCGTTGAAGGTGGCGGTGCCGACCTGCACGGCCGACGCCCCCGCGGCGACCAGCTCGAGGGCGTCTCGGCCGGTGCGCACTCCCCCGACCCCGATGAGCGGCGCGGTGGGCAGCCGCCCCTCGCGCATCGCGGCGGTGACCTGCCACAGCGCGCGCACGGCGACCGGGCGCACGGCCGGCCCCGAGAGCCCACCGGTGAGGCCCGCGAGCTGAGGCCGGAGCCGTTCGGTGTCGATCACCATGCCGAGCAGGGTGTTGATCATGGTCAGCCCGTCGGCGCCGGCCTTGAGGGCGGCGTGCGCGATGGTGACGATGTCGGTGACGTCGGGGGTCAGCTTGGCGAAGATCGGGGTCTGCGCGGGCAGCCGCTCGCGCACCAGCCGCACGACCCGCTCCGACGAGAGCGCGTCGCAGGCGAAGACCAGCCCGCGGTTGGCCACGTTGGGGCACGAGATGTTGACCTCGACCCCCACGACGGCGTCGTAGGCCGGGCTGGCGGCCAGTGCCTCGGCGACGTCGCCGAACTCCTCGGCGGTGTTGCCCGCGATCGACACCAGGGCCCGGGCCCCGGTCGACCTCAGCCAGGCGAGGTCCTTCTCGACGAAGGCGTCGATGCCCGGCCCCTGCAGCCCGATCGAGTTGAGCATGCCGGATGCCGTCTCGGCCATCCGCGGCGTGCCCCGCCCCGAGCGCGGCTGGGCCATCACGGTCTTGGTGACGAAGGCCCCCAGCTCGGAGACGGGGAAGAAGCGGTGCAGCTCCTGGCCGTTGGCCGCGCAGCCGGATGCCGTCATCACCGGGTTGGGCAGCACCATCGGACCCAGCGTGGTGGTCATGTCGACCATCAGTGACCTCCGGCCCGGGGGGCACCCAGCGCGTCGTCGGGCACCGCGCCGATGCCGTCGGCGAACGCGTCCCAGCGCACCCGGTCGCCCCGGAACACCGGGCCCTCGACGCACGAGCGCACCATCCGGGTGACGCCGTCGTTGCCGGTGACCGGCATGACGCAGGTCATGCACACCCCGACGCCGCACGCCATCGACTCCTCGACGGCCACCTGGGCGACCGCGCCGTGCGCCGTGGCGATCTCGGTGACCGAGCGCAGCATCGCCATCGGGCCGCAGCCGTAGACCACGCCCGCCGAGGTGCGGTCGATGACGTCGCCGAGCACGTCGCTCACCCAGCCGCGGCGCCCGGAAGAGCCGTCGTCGGTGGTGACGGTGACGCCGTCGGCGGTGCGGCGGGCCTCGACGACCCCGAACAGGCGGTCCTCGGATGCCGCGCCGAGCACCATCTCGACGTGGCAGCCGCGCTCGCGCAGCGCCTCGGCCAGCCAGAACAGCGGCGCCGAGCCGTAGCCGCCGCCGACGAGCACGCAGGCCACCGGGTCGGCGGGCAGCGGGAACGGGCGCCCGAGCGGGCCGACGACGTCGACCGGGTCGTGGGCGCGCAGCCCGGTGAGCCACACCGTGCCCGGGCCGTGCGCGGCGACGACGACGTCGACGGTGCCGCCGTAGGTGCCCGACGGCTTGACCTTGTGGATCGAGAAGCACCGACGCAGCAGGTTGGCCGAGGTCGGGCCGCCGACCGCCAGCGCGACGAACTGGCCGGGTCGGGCCAGCTCGGCGACGCCCGGGGCGACGAGGGTGAGGTGGTGGTAGGCGCCGACCCGGCGGGTGGCGATCAGCTCGCCGCTGACCTGGACGACCCCGCTCACGCCGGGGCCTCCACGCCGTAGAGGTCGAGCGCCGCCGCGTGGTCCTGCAGCGAGGTGACGTCGAGGTCGCCGAGGATCACCGCCTCGATGGCCTGCACCGCCGCGGCGAGCTGCTGCACCGTGGTGATGATCGGCTTGTCCATCGCCGTGGTCGCCGCCCGGATGGCGTAGCCGTCGGCTCGCGCCGAGGCACTGGGACCGCTCGGGCTGTTGACGACCATGTCGATCTCGCCGGCGTTGATCCAGTCGACGATCGAGCGGCCCTCGGCGCCGCGCTCGGCGTGCTTGAGCACCACCTCGGCCTCGATCGAGTTGCGGCGCAACACGTCTGCGGTGCCCGACGTCGACACGATGCGGAAGCCGAGGTCGACCAGCCGCTTGACCGGGAAGATGATGGCCCGCTTGTCGCGGTTGGCCACCGACACGAACACCGTTCCCTTGGTGGGCAACCCGCTGATCGCGCCGAGCTGCGCCTTGGCGAATGCCCGGCCGAAGTCGGTGTCGATGCCCATGACCTCGCCGGTCGAGCGCATCTCGGGCCCGAGCAGGCTGTCGACGACGAGCCCCTCGGCGGTGCGGAACCGCTTGAACGGCAGCACCGCCTCCTTGACCGACATCGGCGCGTGCACGGGCATCCGGCCGCCGTCGGTGTGTGCGGGCAGCACGCCCTCGGCGCGCAGCTCGGCGATGGTGGCGCCGAGCATGATGCGGGCGGCGGCGTTGGCCAGCGGCACGCCGGTGGCCTTGGCGACGAACGGCACGGTGCGCGAGGCGCGGGGGTTGGCCTCGAGCACGTAGAGGATGTCCTGAGCCAGGGCGAACTGCACGTTCATCAGGCCGCGCACGCCGATGCCCTGGGCCAGCTTGAGCGTGGACTCGCGCACCCGCTCGAGCTCGCCGGCGCCGAGGGTGACCGGCGGCAGGGTGCACGAGGAGTCGCCGGAGTGGATGCCGGCCTCCTCGATGTGCTCCATGATCCCGCCGAGGTACATCTCGGTGCCGTCGTAGAGCACGTCGACGTCGATCTCGATGGCGTCGTCGAGGAAGCGGTCGACGAGCACCGGGTGGTCGGAGTTGGCGATGGTGGCCCGCTCGACGTAGCCGCTCAGCGTCGCGTCGTCGTAGACGATCTCCATGCCGCGCCCGCCGAGCACGTAGGACGGCCGCACCAGCACCGGGTAGCCGATCTCCTTGGCGATCTCGACCGCCTCGGCCGCGCTGTAGGCGGTGCCGTGCTTGGGCGCCGGCAGGTTGGCGTCGTGCAGCACGCGGCCGAACGCGCCGCGGTCCTCGGCCAGGTCGATGGCCTCGGGGCTGGTGCCGACGATCGGCACGCCCTCGGCCTTGAGCGCCTTGGCCAGGCCGAGCGGGGTCTGCCCGCCGAGCTGCACGATCACCCCGGCGATCGGGCCGGCCTGGCTCTCGGCGTGGAAGACCTCGAGCACGTCCTCGAGGGTCAGCGGCTCGAAGTAGAGCCGGCTGCTCGTGTCGTAGTCGGTGGAGACCGTCTCGGGGTTGCAGTTGACCATCACCGTGTCGTAGCCGGCGTCGCGCAGGGCGAAGCTGGCGTGCACGCACGAGTAGTCGAACTCGACGCCCTGGCCGATCCGGTTCGGGCCGGAGCCGAGGATGAGCACCGCCGGCCGCTCGCGCGGGGCGACCTCGGTCTCCTCGTCGTAGGTGCTGTAGTGGTACGGCGTCAGCGCGGCGAACTCGGCCGCGCAGGTGTCGACGGTCTTGTAGACCGGGCGCACGCCCAGCGCGTGGCGCACCCCGCGCACGACCGCCTCCGGCATCCGGCGCAGTGACGCGAGCTGGGCGTCGCTGAAGCCGTGCCGCTTGGCCAGCCGGAGCAGGTCGGGAGTCAGCGCGGGCGCCTCGACCACGGCATCCGCGACGTCCTCGATGAGGGCCATCTGGTCGAGGAACCACGGGTCGATGCCGGTGGCCTCGTGCACCTCCTCGACCGAGAGCCGGCCGCGCAGGGCCTGCTGCACGAGCACGATGCGCCCGTCGGTGGGCCGCTTCGCGACGTCGAGGATGGCGCGGGCCTCGTCGGTGGTGGGCCGCTCGCCGTCCCAGTGGAAGCTGCTGCCCTTCTTCTCGAGCGAGCGCAGCGCCTTCTGCAGCGCCTCGGTGAAGTTGCGCCCGATCGACATCGCCTCGCCGACCGACTTCATCGTGGTGGTGAGGGTGTCGTCGGCGGCCGGGAACTTCTCGAACGCGAACCGGGGCACCTTGACGACGACGTAGTCGAGCGTCGGTTCGAAGGCGGATGAATACCACGTGCGGTCGGTCCGGGAGTCCGGGGGCGGAGCCCCCGGAGGTGATGTCGTTGGGCACCTCGTCGAGGGTGTAGCCGATCGCCATCTTGGCGGCGATCTTGGCGATCGGGAATCCCGGTCGCCTTGGAGGCCAGTGCGGACGAGCGCGACACGCGCGGGTTCATCTCGATGACGATGATGCGACCGTCGGCGGGGTTGACCGCGAACTGGATGTTGCAGCCGCCGGTGTCGACGCCGACCTCGCGGATGACGGCGATGCCGATGTCGCGCAGCCGCTGGTACTCGCGGTCGGTGAGGGTGAGCGCCGGGGCGACGGTGATCGAGTCGCCGGTGTGCACGCCCATCGGGTCGAGGTTCTCGATCGAGCAGACCACCACGACGTTGTCGGCGTGGTCGCGCATCACCTCGAGCTCGTACTCCTTCCAGCCCAGGATCGACTCCTCGAGGAGCACCTCGGTGACCGGGGAGTACTGCAGGCCGGCGCCGGCGATGCGGCGCAGCTCGTCCTCGTCGTGGGCGAAGCCGGAGCCCAGGCCACCCATCGTGAACGACGGGCGCACGACCACCGGGTAGCCGAGGTCGACGGCCGCGGCGAGCACCTCGTCCATCGCGTGGCAGATGAACGAGCGGGCCGACTCGGCGCCGCAGCGGGCGACGACGCCCTTGAACTTCTCGCGGTCCTCGCCGAGCATGATCGCCTCGACGTTGGCCCCGATGAGCGGGCAGTCGTACTTCTCGAGGATGCCGCGCTCGTGCAGGTCCATCGCGCAGTTCAGCGCGGTCTGGCCGCCCAGGGTGGCGAGCACGGCGTCCGGGCGCTCCTTGGCGATGATCTTCTCGACGATCTCGGGGGTGATCGGCTCGACGTAGGTGGCGTCGGCGAACTCGGGGTCGGTCATGATCGTGGCCGGGTTGGAGTTGACCAGGATGACGCGGATGCCCTCCTCGCGCAGCACCCGGCAGGCCTGGGTGCCGGAGTAGTCGAACTCGCAGGCCTGGCCGATGACGATCGGGCCGGAGCCGATGACCAGGACCGACTTGATGTCGTCGCGCTTCGGCATCAGGCACTCACCTCCGCGTTCGCGAGCATCAGGTCGACGAAGCGGTCGAAGAGGTAGGCGGCGTCGTGCGGGCCGGCCGCGGCCTCCGGGTGGTACTGCACCGAGAAGGCCACCAGCCGCCCGTCGCGGCGCACCTCGAGCCCCTCGACGACGTCGTCGTTGAGGCAGACGTGGCTGACCGTCGCGGTGCCGAACGGCGTCTCGGTGGGCGCGTCGAGCGGGGCGTCGACGGCGAAACCGTGGTTGTGCGCGGTGACCTCGACCTTGCCGGTGGTGCGGTCCATGACCGGCTGGTTGATGCCGCGGTGGCCGTACTTGAGCTTGTAGGTGCCGAACCCGAGCGCCTTGCCGAGGATCTGGTTGCCGAAGCAGATGCCGAAGTAGGGCGTGCCGTCGCCGAGCACCTGCTGCAGGAGGGCCGACCTGCACCTGCGCGGTGGCCGGGTCGCCGGGGCCGTTGGAGAAGAAGACACCGTCGGGCTGCAGCGCCCGCACGTCGGCGATGGTGGCGGTGGCCGGGAGGACGTGCACCTCGATGCCGCGCTGCGCCATCAGCTGCGGCGTCATCGCCTTGATGCCGAGGTCGACGACCGCGACGGTGAAGCGCTTCTCCCCCACCGGCGGCACGACGTAGGCGGTGTCGGTGGCCACCTGCTCGGCCAGCGAGGCGCCCGCCATCGGGGGCGAGTCGATGACCTGGGTGAGGAGGCGCTCGCGGGGCGCGCTCGCGGCATCCCCGCTGAAGATGCCGACCCGCATCGCGCCGCGCTCACGCAGGTGGCGGGTCAGCGCGCGGGTGTCGAGGTCGCAGATGCCGACGACGCCCTGGGTGTCGAGCTCGTCCTCCAGCGAGCGCTGCGAGCGCCAGTTCGACGGGCGCAGCGCGGGGTCGCGCACGACGTAGCCGGCGACCCAGATGCGGCTCGACTCGTCGTCCTCGTCGTTCCAGCCGGTGTTGCCGACGTGCGGCGCGGTCATGACGACGACCTGGCGGTGGTAGCTCGGGTCGGTGAGGGTCTCCTGGTAGCCGGTCATGCCGGTGGAGAAGACGGCCTCGCCGACCGTCGTGCCCCGGTGGCCGTAGGCGCGGCCGGTGAAGGTGCGGCCGTCCTCGAGGATCAGCACGGCGGGCTCGCGGGTGGTCAGCATGCGGTGGGCTCCCCTCCGCGGGCGGTCACGGCGCCGCGCAGGATCGTGGTGTGCACGGCGCCGGTGAGGCGATGGCCGTGCCACGGGGTGTTGCGGGACAGGGACTGCGAGGTGTCGCGGTCGACGCTGACCGAGGCGGTGGGGTCGACGAGCACCAGGTTGGCCGGGGCGCCGGGAGCGACCGGGTGGCCGTGGTCGGCCAGGCCGGCGATGCGGGCCGGGCCGGTGGACATCAGCCGGGCGAGGTCGGCCCAGCCGAGCCGGCCGTCGGCGACGAGCAGGTCGTGCACCACGGCGAACGCGGTCTCGAGGCCGAGCATGCCGAACGCCGCGTCGACGAAGGCGTGCTCCTTGTCGTGGCGGGCGTGCGGGGCGTGGTCGGTGGCGATGGCGTCGATGGTGCCGTCGAGCAGGCCCTCGACGAGCGCCTCGCGGTCTTCGGTCGGGCGCAGCGGCGGGTTGACCTTGTAGACCGGGTCGTAGCTCGTGAGCAGGTCGGTGCCCAGCGCCAGGTGGTGCGGGGTCACCTCTGCGGTCATCCGCGATGCCGCGAGCCTTCGCCCAGCGCACGACGTCGAGGCCCTCGGCGGTGCTGACGTGCGCGACGTGCACCCGGGAGCCGGTGTGCTGCGCGAGCAGCGCGTCGCGGGCGATGATGCTGGCCTCGGCCACCGGGGGCCAGCCGGGCAGGCCGAGCCGGCCGGAGATCTCGCCCTCGTGGCAGCAGGCCTGCGGGCCGGCGAGGTTGGGGTCCTGGCTGTGCTGGCTGACCACGCCGTCGAAGGCGCGCACGTACTCCAGCGCCCGGCGCATGACCCGGCCGTCGGCGACGCAGTGGCCGTCGTCGGAGAAGACCCTGGTCGCCGCCCGGGAGCGGTGCATCAGGCCGAGCTCGGCGAGCTCGGCGCCGGCGAGCCCCTTGGTGACGGCGCCGACCGGCACCACGTCGACCAGCCCGGCGGCGCGGCCGAGGTCGAGGATGCGCTCGGCCGCCTCGGCGGTGTCGGTGACCGGGTTGGTGTTGGCCATGGCGAGCACGGCGGTGAAGCCGCCGACCGCGGCGGCCCGGGAGCCGGAGGCGATCGTCTCGGCGTCCTCACGGCCCGGCTCGCGCAGGTGGGTGTGCAGGTCGACGAACCCGGGCAGGAGGGTGAGGCCGTCGGCATCGAGCGTCTCGGCGTCCTCCGGGGCGTCGACCGAGCCGACCTCGGCGACGACGCCGTCGCGCAGCAGCACGTCGCCGGTGGAGGCGGTGCCGTTCTCGTCGTACCAGGTGGGCCCGGTCAGGAGCAGGGTGCTCACGCGGCCGCCCCCTCTCCGGCGAGGAGGTGGTAGAGCACGGACATTCGCACCGCGACCCCGGCCGAGACCTGGTCGAGCACCAGGCTCTGGGCGGCGTCGGCGGCATCCGCGCTGATCTCGAGGCCGCGGTTCATCGGGCCGGGGTGGCAGATGACGGCCTCCGGGTTGGCGTCGGTGAGCGCGCGCAGGCGCTCGCGGGTCAGGCCGAAGCCCACGGTGTACTCGCGGGCGGTCGGGAAGAAGCCGCCGCTCATCCGCTCGCGCTGCACGCGCAGCATCATCACGGCATCCGGGCCGCTGGCGAGCACGGCGTCGAGGTCGTCGGTGAGCGTCAGGCCGTCGGTGGTGGCCCACGGGCCGATGCCGCTCGGCATCAGGGTGGGCGGCGCGACCAGGGTGACGTCCGCCCCGAGGGTGCGCAGCGTGATCGCGTTGGAGCGGAAGACGCGGCTGTGGGTGAGGTCGCCGACGATGGCCACCTTGGCGCCGTCGAGGTCGCCGATCCGCTGCTCCATCGTGTAGGCGTCGAGCAGGGCCTGGGTGGGGTGCTCGTGGGTGCCGTCGCCGGCGTTGATGACGCTGGCGTCGACCCACTGGCTCACCTGGTGGGCCGCGCCGCTGGCCATGTGCCGGATGACGATGGCGTCGACCGACATGGCGTCGATGGTGCGCACCGTGTCGCGCAGGCTCTCGCCCTTGCTGGCGCTGCTGCCCTTGCCGGTGATGTTGATCGTGTCGGCACTCATCCACTTGCCGGCGATCTCGAAGCTGGACCGGGTGCGGGTGGAGTCCTCGAAGAAGAGGTTGATGACGGTGCGACCGCGCAGGGTGGGCAGCTTCTTGACGTCGCGGTGCTGCACCTCGTGCATCTCGGTGGCGGTCGCGAGCAGCATCCGCACGTCGTCGCGGGTGAGGTCGGCGCTGGAGAGCAGGTGGCGGTTCATCGGGCCTCGCCCCCGGCGATGCGCACGACGTCCTCGCCGCCGTCGAATGCGGCCAGGCGCACCTGCACCTTCTCGCTGTGGCTGGTCGGGAGGTTCTTGCCGACGTGGTCGGCGCGGATCGGCAGCTCGCGGTGGCCGCGGTCGACGAGCACGGCCAGCCGCACGGCGCGGGGCCGGCCGAGATCGGACAGGGCGTCGAGGGCGGCGCGGATGGTGCGGCCGCTGTAGAGGACGTCGTCGACGAGCACCACCACCTTGTCGTCGATGCCGCCCGTCGGGATCGCGGTGTGCATCGGGGCGCGGGTGGGCTGGGAGCGCAGGTCGTCGCGGTGCATGGTGATGTCGAGGCTGCCCACGGGCACCTCGGTGCCCTCGACCTCGCGGACCAGGCCGGCGAGGCGGTGGGCCAGCTCGACGCCACGGCTGGGGATGCCGAGCAGCACGAGGTCGTCGGCACCCTTGTTGTGCTCGAGGATCTCGTGCGCGATGCGGCGCAGGGCCCGGGACACGTCGCTCGCGGTGAGGACGGTGCGACCGGAGGGGTCGAGGGGGTGCCCCTGGGGCACGGTCATGTCGGCGCGCGTCAAGACGCGGACCTCCTTCCCTGCCTCACGGGACAGGTCGTTAAAGGATGTCGGGGTGGTGCGGCGCCCACTCTACGGGGTGGGTGCGCCCCTTTCTGCGGCGGCTCGCGCTGTCGTGCTCGGCGACGCACTGGTGGCGAACGCCACTGTCCGGATCGCGAGAAACCCATAACGCTGATCTATGCCTGACCAAACATGACGTGATGGAATGGGGTCGTCAGCACCGCACCCGCGCCGCGAAGGAGGCCTCCCGTGCACTCACCCACCACGTCCGACTCCCGTGGCGCCATGTGTGCCGACGCCACCGTGCGCCCGGTCGCCACCTCCCCCGGGCCACTCGGGCAGCCGCTCTTCCCGCCGAAGGACGCCGACGCCGACGCCCGGCGGCGCTGGCTGGCGAGCTCGCCGTGGCCCGAGGTCGTCTTCGCCGCTGCCGTCTGACCGCACACTCGGGCCCGGTGCCTTACGGTGCCGGAATGACGCTTCCGTCCGATCCCCACGAGCAGTCCGTCGCCCTGCGCGCCCTCCAGCGCCCGCTCAAGGACCGCTACCGTGCGGATCCCGCTGCCGGCCGGCAGACCTCGGCGGCGACCGCGCGGGTGGTGCTCGACGCCGTGGCCGCCAACGTGCCGCAGTGGCCGGGAACCTCGCGGGCGGGTCTGCACCCCGCGACCGGCGGCGACGGGTCGGAGGCCTGCAGCGGAGACATGCTGCTCGAGGCGCTGGCGGGCTGCGCCGGCGTCACTCTGCGTTCGGTGGCCGCGGCGATGGGCATCGCGCTGCACTCGGCCACGGTGCACGTGGTGGGTCACTGGGATGCCCGCGGCACGCTCGGCGTCGACCGCGACGTGCCGGTGGGCTTCACCGACATCGAGATCCGCATCGAGGTCGACGCCGATGCCGACGAGGCCGCCCTGACCCGCCTGGTCGAGGCCACCGAGCGCTACTGCGTCGTCGCCCAGACCCTGCGCGCGCCCACCCCGGTCACCGTCACCCGGGGCTGAGGTCGCGGACCATCGCGACCCGCCGGCCGTGGCGGGGCAGCCCCATCCGCTCCTCGGTGTGCGCGAGCGGCAGCAGGTGGGCCGGGAGCGGGTCGAGCTCGACGTAGCCGTGCCTCGCATAGAACGGGGCGTTCCACGGCACGTCGGCGTAGGTGCGAAGGGTGCACCTCGCGGCCACCGCGCCGGGCCAGTTCGTCGTGGGTGGCCTCCAGCAGGGCCGCGCCGACGCCGCGCCGGCCGTGCTCGGGGTCGACGGCGATCTGCTCGAGGTGCCAGTGACCGTCGAGCTCGAGCACGTGGCTGAACCCGACGACGGTCCCGTCGTCATCGACGGCCACGAGCAGGATGCCGGGCTCGCGGCCGCGCTCCTCGCCTGACGCCGCGGGCGGCCAGGCCACCTCGCCGAACCGCTCCACGAACCGTGCGTCAGCGGCATCCTCGACGCCGGCCAGCAGTGGCAGGTCGGCGTCCGGGCGAGGCGGATGGTCGTCATCCGGCGCTGTATGCCGCGCCGCGCGGGTCACGGGGTGGCCGAACGCGGCCGGTTGCGAGGATCATCGCTCGCGAGGGCGCCAGCCGGGTGCCCGCGGACGAAGGGTGAGCGCCATGGCACACACGTACGGCATCAGCGAGGTCGTCGGCACGTCGACCACCTCGATCGACGACGCCATCACCTCGGCGGTCGCGCGGGCGTCGACCACTGTGCGCGGGCTGGACTGGTTCGAGGTCACCGAGATCCGCGGACACCTGGCCGACGGTGCGGTCGGCCACTACCAGGTGGGCCTCAAGCTGGGCTTCCGCCTCGAGGAGTGACGGGGGGCTCGCGGGTCACGGGACGCGCCACCGCACCGCGGCGACCATCGGTCAGCGCCGCCGGTAAGAGGGCCCTCAGGGAGGTCCGGATGCTTCACGTGGCGAGCCAGAACGGACCTCACCGCCCAGCAGGACGCCCTGGCGACTGGCGTCAATCCCCAAGGTGGTCCGTGGCTCACCACGCGAGGCAACCCCCCATGTGGTGCCAGCCAGGCTCACCACGTGAGGCAACCCCCCATGTGGTGCCAGCCAGGCTCACAACGTGAAGCAACCCCCCATGTGGTGCCAGCCAGGCTCACCAGGCCGCGGGCCAGCCGGCTCACCACGTGAAGCAACCCCCCATGTGGTGCCGGGCGGCTCACCAGGTGAAGCATCCGGACCTCACTTGCGGAGACCTCGTCGCACGTCGAGAGTTCACGCGTCGCCGGGGCGGCCCGGCGAGTCCCGGGCGCATGTCAGGCCAGGGTGGGCTTGACCTCGGCGAGGCGGGCGAGCAGGCCGTTGACGAAGCGCGGGCTGTCGTCGGTGGACAGCTCGGTCGCCAGGCCCACCCACTCGCTGATCGCGACCGGCTCGGGCACGTCGCTCGACCAGAGCACCTCGTAGGCGCCCAGGCGCAGGATCGCCCGGTCGACGGCCGGCATCCGGCCGCAGCGTCCAGCCCTGGGAGTAGGTCGCGATCAGCTCGTCGACCTGGCCCCAGTGCTCGACGACGCCCATCACCAGGTCGGCGGTGAACTCCGACAGCGGTGCCTCGGTCACCGGCGCCGCCAGCCGCTCACGGAGCAGGTCGGCGGCGTTGACCCCGCGCTGCTCGGCCTCGAAGAGGAGGTCGAGCGCGCGCTTGCGGGCCTTGGTGCGGGCGGCCACGGGTCAGCTGACCCGGCCGAGGTAGGACCCGTCGCGGGTGTCGACCTTGATCTTGGTGCCGGTCTCGAGGAACAGCGGCACGGCCATCTCGGCGCCGGTCTCGACGGTGGCGGGCTTGGTGCCACCGGTGGAGCGGTCGCCCTGCAGGCCCGGCTCGGTGTAGGTGATCTCGAGCACGACCGACGCCGGCAGCTCGATGAACAGCACGTTGCCCTCGTGGCGCGCGACGACGACGTCCTGGTTCTCGAGGAGGAACTTCGCGGCGTCACCGACGGTCTCGCGGGCTCACCGGGATCTGGTCGTAGGTGTCGCCGTCCATGAAGATGAAGTCGGTGCCGTCGTTGTAGAGGTACTGCATGTTGCGCTTGTCGACGTTCGCGGTCTCGACCTTGACGCCGGCGTTGAAGGTCTTGTCGACGACCTTGCCGCTCATGACGTTCTTCAGCTTGGTGCGCACGAAGCGCCGGGCCCTTGCCGGGCTTGACGTGCTGGAACTCCACGACGGTCCACAGCTGGCCCTCGATGTTGAGGACGAGGCCGTTCTTGAGGTCGTTGGTCGATGCCACGGGTGGTTCTTCGCTTTCGTCACGACGGTGCGACGCAGCGACCGGAAGCGGGCGCGCGTCACCCCCGCGAGGGGATGGGGATCTGGAAGATCCTATCGCGCCGCAGCCGTCCCCCGGTTCGCGCGCCGGTCCGGCGCGGCGGAGGGTCAGACGCCGACGGTGAGGGTGGCGACGTAGCCGCGTGGTCGGGTCGCCGGTGACGGTCGGCGAGCTGGTGGATGCCGCCGTCGTCGCGGAACACCATGTCCGAGGTCAGCGACGTGCCCGCCAGGCTGTCCGCGCTGCCGGGTAGGTGACGGCGTCCGCGTAGACCGCCGTCGACGCGGCCTCCGGCAGCGCGATCTGGCTGGTCCGCACGATCCGCCCGGCGCTGGTCGCCTCGGCGGTGCTGCGGTAGACCTCGAAGTGGATGTGCGGCCAGCGACCCGGGTAGCAGCCGGGAAAGACGCGTGCGTGAAGGTCGCCGTGCCGCTGCCGTCGGTCGGCTGCACGCCACGCAGGTAGTTCTCGTTCTCGACACCCGGCGAGTACATCGAGTAGCGGCCCTGCGCGTCGCAGTGCCACACGTACACGGCGACCCCCGCCATCGCGCGCGAACCCCGCGGCCGAGTCGAGCACGCGTGAGGTTGACCGTGAGCGGCACCCCGGTCGGCGGTCGTCGTCGAGGTGCCGACCGAGCGAGCGCACGTCCTGCCGCACGATGCCCTGTGTCGTCGAGCACGTCCTGGCCGTTGCTGCCGTCACCGGGGAACGGCCCGGCCGTCTCGGCCGGCACCTGGCTGTCGACGGCGAGCCGAGCCGGATGCCGTGCCCGGCCCTGCGGTCGCGCTCTGGTCGCGCCGCCGGTGTCTCGACGGGCTGCGTCGGTACATCCGGCCGAGCGCGGCCAGGCCGGCTCCGCCGAGCAGCCCCAGCGCCGAGCGCCGCGCCACCAGTGTGCGCACGTCGAACTCCAGCCCGCGATCGTGGTCGGGGTTCGGGGACGGCGGCATCGCGGACGTCATCGGTCCAGCATGCGCTCAGGAGGCGACAGCGGTGAAGGCCTCGCGCAGCAACGCCTCGTCCGGGCCCTCGAGCCGCACCGGCCGCGCGATGCCCTCGAGCACGACGAACCGCAGCAGGTCGCCGCGTGACTTCTTGTCGCGCCGCATGACCGTCGAGCAGGGCGTCGAACGAGCCGCCGGAGTACGACGTCGGCAGCCCCACCGACGACGAGCACCGACCGGTGCCGTGCCACGTCATCCGCGCCGAGGTGCCCCGAGCGCCGCGCGAGCTCGGCGGCGAAGACCATCCCGATCGGCCACCGCCTCCCCGTGCCGGCGCCGGTAGCCCTCGGCCTGCTCGATGGCGTGCCCGAGGGTGTGCCCGTAGTTGAGGATCTCGCGCAGCCACGACTCGGTGAGGTCCTGCGCCACGACCTCGGCCTTGACCGTGATCGCCCGCTCGACGAGCTCGCGGGTGTGCGGGCCGTCCCACCGGGTGGCCCCGGCCGGGTCGGACTCGACGAGGTCGAGGATCACCGGGTCGGCGATGAACCCGGCCTTGACCACCTCGGCCAGCCCGGCCACGAAGTCGGCTCTGCGGCAGCGTAGTCGAGCGCGTCGAGGTCGCAGAGCACCCCGGCCGGCTCGTGGAACGCGCCGACGAGGTTCTTGCCCTGGGCGGTGTTGATGCCGGTCTTGCCACCGACGGCCGCGTCGACCATGGCGAGCAGGGTCGTCGGCACGTGCACCACGGCGACCCCGCGCAGCCAGGTCGCGGCGACGAACCCGGCGAGGTCGGTGACCGTGCCGCCGCCCGACCGCCACGACGGCATCCGAGCGGGTGAAGGCCGTGCTCGCCCAGACCGTGCCCAGCAGGCCCGACACGACGTCGGCGGTCTTGGCCGTCTCGGCGTCGGGCACCACGGCCTCGTGCACCTCGAGCCCGGCCCTGCGCAGCTGCGACGACCACCGGGGCGGCCAGCCGCGCGAGCGCCTCGGACCGCACGACGAGCACCTGCCGCACCCCCGGCGCGAGCAGCCCGACGACCCGGTCGGACACCCCGTGCCCGACCACGACGTCGTAGGCGTCACCGACCCGGATGACGGTGGCCTCGCCGCGACCGCCTCCGCCGTCGCGACCGCCCCCGACCTCGCTCACGACTCCCCCAGCAGCCCGGCGACCTCGGCCGCGACCTCGCCCGGCGTGCGCCCGGCGGTGTCGACCCGGAAGGTCGCGACCCGCTCGTAGACCGGGCGGCGCTCGTTCATCAGCCGCACCCACGAGGCCCGCGGGTTGACGGCGAGCAGCGGCCGGCTCTGGTCGAAGCCCACCCGCTTCGACGCGTCGGCGATGCCGACGTCGAGGAACACCACCGTCTGCCCCACGAGCAGCTGCTCGGTCGAGCGGGTCGACCGGCGCTCCCCCGCCCAGGGCCAGCACGCCGGCATCCTCGGACAGGGCGCGCGCGACCTCGGCCCGCTCGAGCGCCCGGAAGGCCGGCTCGCCGTCCTCGACGAAGATGTCCGAGATCGTGCGCCCGGCGCCGCCTCGATCGCGGCATCCGTGTCGTGCAGCGGCACGCCCGAGCAGCTCGGCCAGCGCCGCACCCACGGTGCTCTTGCCAGACCCCGGCGGGCCGACCAGCACGACGCGCGGCATCAGTCCTCCCAGGTGCGCATGGATGCCGGGATGGCCGCGAGGTACGACGCGTGGTTGCGGGCCGTCTCGCTCACCGAGTCGCCGCCGAACTTCTCGAGGCACGCCTCGGCGAGCACCAGCGCGACCATGGCCTCGGCCACGACCCCCGCGGCGGGCACGGCACACACGTCGGACCGCTGGTGGATGGCGCGGGCCGGCTCGTCGGACGCCACGTCGACCGTCTCGAGCGCCCGCGGCACGGTGGAGATCGGCTTCATCGCAGCGCGAACGCGCAGCAGCCCGCCGACCGACATCCCGCCCTCGGTGCCTCCGGCGCGCCCGGTGCGCCGGCGGATGACGCCGTCGGGGCCGCGCTCCATCTCGTCGTGGGCGACCGACCCGCGGCGGGCGGCCGTGCGGAAGCCGTCACCGACCTCGACGCCCTTGATGGCCTGGATGCCCATCAGCGCCGCCGGCCAGCCGCGCGTCGAGGCGGCGGTCCCAGTGCACGTGTGACCCCAGGCCCGGCGGCAGGCCGGTGACGACCACCTCGACGACCCCACCGAGGGTGTCGCCGTCCTTGTGGGCCGCCTCGATCTCGGCGACCATCGCGGCCGACCCCTCGGCGTCGAAGGCCGCGCACCGGGTCGGCGTCGAGCGCCTCGACGTCGTCGGCGGTCGGCAGCGGCGCGCCGTCGGACACCGACGCCCAGCCGATCGCCACCGTGTGCGACACCAGCCGGATGCCGTAGGCCTGCTCGAGGAAGCGCGCCGCCACCTCACCCAGGGCCACCCGGGCCGCGGTCTCGCGGGCCGAGGCGCGCTCGAGCACCGGGCGGGCGTCGTCGAAGCGCGTACTTCTGCATGCCGACGAGGTCGGCGTGGCCGGGGCGGGGCCGGGTCAGCGGCCGGTTGCGGGCGATCTCCTTCTCGGCGTTGACGTCGTCGGCGGCCGCGAGCGCGTCGGCGTCGACCGGGTCGGGGCTCATCACCGTCTGCCACTTGGGCCACTCCGAGTTGCCGATCCGGATCGCGATCGGCGAGCCCAGGGTCAGCCCGTGCCGCACGCCACCGAGGAACTCCACCTCGTCCTGCTCGAACTTCATCCGGGCTCCGCGCCCGTAGCCCAGCCGGCGCCGAGCCAGCGCCCGGGCCAGGTCGGCCGTGGTGACCTCGATGCCCGCGGGCAGCCCGTCGACGGTCGCGACGAGCGCGGGCCCGTGCGACTCCCCGGCGGTCAACCAGCGCAGCATGGGGCGAATCCTTCCACGCGGCCCTCAGCCGCCCAGCAGCCAGGTCAGGATCTGGTCAGCCCACCCGATGGCGACCCACGCCCCCAGGCACATCGCCGGGCCGTAGGCGATCGAGCTGCGCAGGCCCACCCGCCGCAGCGCGAGCAGCGCCACGGCGGCCAGCCCACCGACCAGGATGCCGGCCAGCAGTCCCACCACCACCGACCCGGCCCCGAGCCAGCCGAGCAGCCCCCCGATGACCGGCGCGAGACGCACGTCACCCCCGCCGACCCCACCGCCGGGCAGCACGGCGAGCAGCAGGTAGACCGCCCCCATCGCGACAGCCCCGACCACCGCCCCCAGCCAGCGCCGGTCGAGGGTCGCGAGCGAGGCCACCGCGAGCAGGGCGACCAGCCAGGCACCCGTGGGCACGACCAGGCCGACGGGCAGGCGGTGCACGTCGAGGTCGATCCAGGTCAGGGCCACGGTCAGCCAGGCGAAGAGCAGGTAGGCCGGCAGCGCGGCCCACCCACCCAGGTCGCCGACCGCCCACGCCGCCAGCCCGGCGAAGGCCGCCGTGGCCAGCCCGGGCCACCAGTTCCGACCCGGCGCGTGGTCGGCCTCGTCCTCGTCGATGCGGTAGCCGCCGGTCGCGAGCGCCCGCCCGGTGAGGTGCCCCATCACTCCCATGACCGCTGCCGCGGCGAGGACCACCCAGAGCGGCGTCACTCCTGCCCCAGTGCCGCGCGCCCCGCCGCGGCCATCGCCTCGAGCGGCGCCTCGTGACCGGTGAACAGCCGGAACTGCTCCGCCGCCTGGTGCACGAGCATGTCGAGCCCGCTGACCACCGTCATCCCGGCCGCGGCCGCAGCGCGCGCCAGCGGCGTCGGCCACCCGGCGTAGACCACGTCGAGCAGGATGCCGGGATGGGCCCCCGGCACGGTGGCCGCGGCCACCTCACCCGCCGAGCCGGGCAGGGTCGACACGACGACGTCGTCGCGCGTGGTCACCCAGGGCCCCAGCCCCGCCACGGACCCGTTGCGGATGCCGGCACCCACGTCGAGCGCCCACGCCAGCAGGTCGGCGGCCCGGCCGGTGTCGCGCGCCCGCACGGTGAGCGTGGTGATGCCCAGCTCGGCCAGGGCCAGCACCGCCGAGCGCGCCGTGGCCCCGGCACCGAGCACCAGGGCTCGCGTCGGTGCGGCGTGCAGGTGCGGGCCGAGCGCTCGCACGAGCCCGACCACGTCGGTGTTCGTGGCGTCCCACCCGCCGTCGGCGCGGCGCACCAGGGTGTTTACGGCCGCTGCCCGCCGCGCCACGGCATCCACCGTGGTGGCGACGTCGGCGGCGACCTCCTTCAGCGGCATGGTCAGCGACAGCCCCCGCCACTCCGGGCCCAGCCCACCCACGAACCCCGCCAGCCCGTCGGCATCCACCTCGTGGGCGTCGTACTCCCAGCCCGAGAGCCCGGCCGCGCGGTAGCCGGCGCGGTGCAGCGCCGGTGAGAGGGAGTGGGTGATGGGCGAGCCGAGGACAGCCGCCCTCACTGACCACAGTCCTTCGGCTTGGCCTTGCAGTAGGCGTTGAGCTCGGCGACGTTGGCGTTGTGCTCGGCCAGCGTCGTGCCGTACTTGGTCTCGCCGGTGATCGGGTTGACCGCGACGAAGAAGAACCACGGGCCGTCGGCGGGGTTGGCCGCCGCCTTGATCGACGCCGCGCCCGGGTTGCTGATCGGGCCCGGCGGCAGGCCGGGGTGGATGCGGGTGTTGTAGGGGTTGCTGGCGTCGTTGAGCTCGGCCTTGCTCGGGAAGAGCGAGCGGCGCTTGGCGCCGTACGACACCGCCGCGTCGCTCTGGATCAGCCCGTTGGCCGGCGGCCCGTCGGTCTCGATGCGGTTGAGGAAGACCCGGGCGATCTTGGGCCGGTCGACGTCGAGCTTGGCCTCGGCCTCGACCAGCGAGGCCAGGGTGAGCACCTTCTGCCGGTCCTTGGGCTCGACCCCGGCGTCGTCGAGCACCTTGACGGTCTGGGCGACCATCGCCTTGAGCTGCTCGGTGGCGGTGGACTTCTCGGGCCACTCGTAGCTCGACGGGAACAGCCAGCCCTCGACCTTGCCCTTGGCCTCCTTCGGCAGGCCGATCGCCTCGGTGTCCTTGGCCGCCTTGACGTACTCCTTGACCGGGATGCCGCTCTGCTTCGACAGCAGCGCGAAGGTCTCGCTCGCCCACAGGCCCTCGCGCACCGTGGTGCGGTTGATGTCGCGGTTGCCCGGGTCGGCGAGAAGGTCGAACGCCGCCTGGGCCGGCATCCCCTTCTGGAGCACGTAGGTGCCGGGCTGGATGGCCGCGGCGCGCTTCGGGTCGCTGTTGGCGACCTCGAGGTAGGCGCTGCGCGACTTGACCACGCCCGCGTCGCGCAGGGTGCTGGCGATGTCCTCACCGGTCTGGCCCGGCTCGACGACCACGTCGACCTGGCCCTGACCCGGGCCTGCGAAGTCGGCCACCTCGGCCTTGGTGAACAGGCCGGTCACCATCGGTGAGAGGACGCTGAAGGCGGCGTACGCAGCCCCGCCGACGAGCACGACCGCGAGCAGCAGGACGAACCAGCGGCGCCCTCCCCGGCGGGGCTTGCGGTGCCGGTGGATGTCGCGGCGACGACGGGGCGTTGGCGGCGGTTCCCCGAAGAGCGTCTCGGTGACGTCGTGCTGCTGGGTCACGGCCTCGTGTCCTTCGTCCGCGGCTTGCGCCGTCTACGCCCGACCTGCTCCCCGGGAGGGGAGCCGGTGCTGCGCTCCGTGTCGAGGGCTGTCTGCAGGATGAGCACGGCGGCAGCCTGGTCGACCACGGCGCGCTGCCGCCTGCCGGCGACCCCGCTCTCACGGAGCGTGCGGTGCGCATCGACACTGGTGAGTCGCTCGTCGACGAGACGGACCCAGACCGGCGCGATGCGCGCCGCCACCACGGCAGCATACTGGCGGGCCCTGGCCGCAGCGGGGCCTTCGTCACCAGAGAGCGAACGGGGCAGTCCGACCACGACGCCGACCGCGTCGTGCTCGACGCACGAGATCGGCGATCGCCTCGACGTCGGAGTCGCCCGGGGCAGGGTCGCCCTCCGCGGTGCGGGGCACGGTCGTCACCGGCGTCGCGAGGATGCCGTCGGGGTCGCTCACGGCGACCCCGACGCGCACCGATCCCACGTCGACACCGAGGCGGGCACCGCGCTCGCGGGGGTCCGGCATCAGCCGGCGAGCTCCCCGACGCGCCACTCGACAGCCGCCAGTGCCTCGCCCACCTTGGACGCGTCCTGGCCGCCGCCCTGCGCGATGTCGTCCTTGCCGCCGCCGCCACCGCCGAGGGCCGTGGCCGCCACCCGCACCAGCTCGCCGGCCCGGATGCCGCGCGCCCGCGCCGGCTCGTTGGTGGCCACGACGACGACCGGCCGGCCCTTGGCCGCACCCGTGATGGCGACCACGCTGGGCCGCTCGGTGCCCAGCCGGCCGCGCAGGTCGAGCACCATGGTGCGCACGTCGTCGGCACCGGCCTCGCCCGCGTCGTGACCGAGGTAGGTGACGCCGTTGACGTCGCGGGCCCGCTCGGTGAGGTTGCCGGCCGCGGCCTGCACCTGCTCACGGCGGGCACGCTCGAGCTCGCGCTCGGCATCCTTGAGCCGGGTGACCATCGCGCCGACCCGCTCGGCGAGCTCGTCGGGGCGCGCCCCGACCAGACCGCTGAGCTCGGCCACGATCGCCCGCTCCTTGGCCAGGTAGCGCAGCGCCTCGATGCCGACGAAGGCCTCGACGCGGCGCACGCCCGAGCCGACCGACGACTCACCGGTCACGGTGAGCGGCGCCGATCTGGCTGGAGTGCTGCACGTGGGTGCCACCGCACAGCTCGCGGCGACCACGGGCCGCCGATCTCGACGACGCGCACGTCCTCGCCGTACGTCTCGCCGAACAGCGCGATCGCGCCGATCTCGCGGGCCTCGGCAGCGGCATGTAGGTGGCCGACACCGGCAGGTCCTCGCGGACCGCGAGGTTGGCGACCTCCTCGATCTCGCTGCGGGTGGCCGGCGACAGCGCCGAGCCCCACGCGAAGTCGAGCCGCAGGTAGCCGGGCTTGTTGTACGAGCCGGCCTGCAGGGCCGACGGGCCGAGCACCTGGCGCAGGGCCGCGTGCACCACGTGGGTGCCGGAGTGCGCCTGGCAGGCCGAGATGCGCCACTCGGGGTCGACCTCGGCGAGCACCGGCGCCCCGGTGCGCAGCTCGCCCGGTGAGCACCTCGACGGTGTGCACGATCAGCCCCTTGACCGGGCGCTGCACGTCGACGACCTTCAGGTGCACGCCGTCGGCCGTGATGACGCCCTCGTCGGCGATCTGACCGCCGGACTCCGCGTAGAACGGCGTGCGGTCGAGCACGACCTCGGCCGCGCTGGCCCGGCTCGACCTCGGCGACGGTCACGCCGTCGACCACGAGGCCGACGACCGCTCGCCTCGCTGGTCGAGCTCGGCGTAGGCCCGGAAGTCGGTCTCGCCGAGCGCGCGCAGGTCACGCCACACCTCGGTGTGCGCGTGGCCGCTCTTCTTCGCCTTCGCGTCGGCCTTGGCCCGCTGGCGCTGCTCGGTCATCAGGCGGCGGAAGCCCTCGCGGTCGACCTGCAGCCCCTGCTCCGCCGCCATCTCCAGGGTCAGGTCGATCGGGAAGCCGTAGGTGTCGTGCAGCTGGAACGCCTGGTCGCCGGCGAGCGTGCTCGCCGCCGGCCTCCTTGGTCGCGCCACCGCGATGTCGAGGATGGTCGTGCCCGCCGCGAGGGTGCGCCGGAACGCCTCCTCCTCGGCGTACGCGATCTGGCTGATCCGGCCGAAGTCCGCTCGCCAGCTCGGGGTAGGACTGCTTCATCGCGTCGCGGCGACACCGGCAGCAGCTCGGGCAGGCACGGGTCGTCGACGCCGAGCAGGCGCATCGAGCGGACCGCCGCGGCGCAGCAGCCGGCGCAGCACGTAGCCGCGGCCCTCGTTGCCGGGCGTGACGCCGTCGCCGATCAGCATCAGCGCGGAGCGCACGTGGTCGGCGACCACCCGCAGCCGCACGTCGTCGGGGTGCGACTCGCTGCCATGTGGCCGGAGCTGCGCCGTAGCGCTTGCCGGCCAGCTCGGCCGCCCGGTCGAGCACCGGGTAGACCTCGTCGATCTCGTACAGGTTGTCGACGCCCTGCAGCAGCGTACGCGATCCGCTCCAGGCCCATGCCGGTGTCGATGTTCTTGCTGCGGCAGCGTCGCCGGAGACGTCGAAGTCGTCCTTGGCCCGGCACGCGCCGACAGCTCGTACTGCATGAAGACGAGGTTCCAGATCTCCAGGTAGCGGTCCTCGTCGACGACCGGGCCGCCCTCGCGGCCGTACTCCGGACCGCGGTCGACGTAGATCTCGCTGCACGGGCCGCCCGGGCCGGGGACGCCCATGTGCCAGTAGTTGTCGGCTATGCCGCGGCGCTGGATCCGCTCCTCGCGGCAGCCCGGCGATGCTGCGCCAGAGCGTCGATCGCCTCGTCGTCGTCGTGGTAGACGGTGACCCAGATCTTGTCGGGGTCGAAGCCGAAGCCGCCCGTCGTCCTGCGGAGCTGGTGACCAGCTCCCAGGCGTAGCGTGATCGCCCCTTCCTTGAAGTAGTCGCCGAAGCGAGAAGTTGCCGTTCATCTGGAAGAACGTGCCGTGCCGGGTGGTCTTGCCGACCTCCTCGATGTCGAGCGGTGCGCACGCACTTCTGCACGCTGGTGGCGCGGATCCACGGCGGCGGTCTGCTGGCCCAGGAAGTACGGCATGAACGGCACCATGCCGGCGTTGACGAACAGCAGGTTCGGGTCGTCGAGAGCAGCGGCGCGGAGGGCACGACGGTGTGGCCGCGCGCCTCGAAGAAGGCCAGCCAGCGACGCCGGATCTCGGCGGTTTCCATGGGGAATCAGTCCTCGGTTCATCGGTCTGCCACCGGGCACGGGCACGCGACATCGTATGCCGGTCCGTGCCGGGGGTCGGTCGGGGTCAGGCGGGAAGGGTCGGGTCGGTGGGGGCGCGCCGGCCCCTACGGAGCTCGCTCGCCGGTGGGGTCGAGCAGCAGCGCCCGGGCCTCCTCGGGGGTCAGGGAGCGACCCGGGTCGTCGGCGCCCAGGGCGGATGCCGGGCTCGCGGCGGCGCGTTCGCGGCTGCGGTCCCAGCCGGCATCCACCTCGAGGTCGGGGGTCTGCGCCCCGGCGGCGTGGCGTGGGGCGCGGCTGGTCGCGTCGGTCTCGACGGCCACCTCGACGGCCTCGCGCAGCTCGGCCTCGCGGCGGGCTGCTGCCTCCTTGTAGGTCGTCACGAAGCGCTGGGTGACCGGCAGCTTCCACAGGCCGTAGCCCACCCCGACCGCGACAGCGGCCAGCAGCACGGTGCGGCCCCTCATGACTCGTCGTCCTTGCGGCCCAGGCCGCGCACCGCGGTGCGCACGCCGTAGCTGAACGCCGCCACCTTGATCAGCGGGGTGCCGATCGTCGCGGCGGTGAGCGAGGTGAGGGCCGACGCGTTGGTCGTCATCGTGGTCACCGAGCTGGTGATCGAGTCGACCCGGGTCAGCTGGTCGTTGGTGAGGCTGACGGTGTCGGTGAGGCCCTTGAGGGTCGGCTGCACGTTGTCGCTCGTCGTGCGCAGGCTCACGGTGGTCTCGTCGAGGATCTGGCCGGCCTTGCCGAGCAGCCCGCCGACCCGCACCACGAGGTACAGGAACGCGAGCGCGGCGATGAGTCCAGCGATCCCTCCGAGCGTCACCGTCATGCGGGCGAGCCTAGCGTCCGGGCGGCGACCGATCGCGCGGGTTACCGGCTCAGCCCCGCCTTGGCGGCTCAGCCCCGGCCCAGGCGGCCCTTGAGCCAGGTCCACCGCTCCTGCAGGCGCGCCTCGAAGCCGCGGTCGGTGGGCCGGTAGTAGTCGGTGCTGCCGGCGAGGTCGTCGGGCAGGTACTGCTGGGCGGCGACGCCATCCGGCTCGTCGTGGGCGTAGACGTAGCCCTTGCCGTGCCCGAGCCGGGCGGCGCCCGCGTAGCCGCTGCCGCGCAGGTGGGCGGGCACCGGGCCGCCCTTGCCGGCTCGCACGTCGGCGATCGCCTCGTTGATGCCGGTGTAGGCGGCGTTCGACTTGGGCGCCAGCGCGTTGTGCACGACGGCCTCGGCCAGGATGATCCGGGCCTCGGGCATGCCGATCTGGGCCACCGCGTGCATCGCGGCGACGGCGGTCTGCAGCGCCGTGGGGTCGGCGAGGCCGACGTCCTCGGAGGCGGCGATCACCACGCGCCGGGCGATGAACCGCGGGTCCTCCCCCGCCTCGAGCATCCGGGCGAGGTAGTGCAGGGCGGCGTCGACGTCGGAGCCGCGCATCGACTTGATGAGGGCGCTGACGCGACGTCGTAGTGCTGGTCGCCGGTGCGGTCGTAGCGCACGGCGGCCTGCGCGACGCGCCTGCTCGCTCTGCGCCAGGGTGATCGGCACGGCATCCGGCCGGTCGGCGCCCGGGGCGACGGCATCGTCGGCCACCCCGGCCGCGGCCTCGAGGAAGGTCAGCGCCCGCCGGGCGTCGCCGCCGGCGAGGCGCACGAGGTGGTCGCGGGCGTCGTCGTCGAGGGCGTAGGCGCCGTCGAGGCCGCGCGGGTCGGTGATGGCCGCGGTCGAGCACGTCGGCGACGTCGTCGTCGGTGAGCGGCTGGAGGGTGATGCAGCATCGAGCGGCGAGAGCAGCGGCGCGATGACCGAGAACGACGGGTTCTCGGTGGTGGCCGCGACCAGCACGACCTGGCGGTTCTCGACGCCGGGCAGCAGGGCGTCCTGCTGGGCCTTGGTGAACCGGTGGATCTCGTCGAGGAAGAGCACGGTCTGCCGGCCGTACATGTCGCGGGCCCGGTTGGCGTGCTCCATGACCGCGCGCACGTCCTTGACCCCGGCGGTCACCGCCGACAGCTCGACGAACTCGCGGTCGGCGGCCGTGGCGACGAGGTGGGCCAGGGTGGTCTTGCCGGTGCCGGGCGGCCCCCAGAGGATGGCGGAGATCGGGCCGGCCGCTCCCCCGCTGCCCTCGATGAGCCGGCGCAGCGGGCTGCCGGGGCGCAGCACGTCGCCCTGGCCGCGCACCTCGTCGATGCCGCGCGGGCGCATCCGCACCGCGAGTGGAGGCAGCGACGCCCCGCCGCCGGCGCCGTCACCTGCCGACGCGGCTGCGCCGAACAGGTCGGTGTCGTCGAGGCTCACGCTGGCGAGGCTATCCCGCGGGAACGACGCCCCGGATGCCGCGACGGGCCGGCCGCCCTTCCCAACCGCGAACGTGGGTGATCTTCGCCGTCAGGACGACGGTCTTCACCCACGTTCCTGAGAGGGAGCCGGCTCAGAAGTAGCCGGTCTCGCCGTCGATGAGCTCGCGGATCAGGTCGAGGTGGCCGGCGTGCCGGGCGGTCTCCTCGAGCATGTGCAGCAGGATCCAGCGCAGCGATGCCGTGCCGACGGCGTGCAGGGCGGTGCTGCCGGCCGAGTCCAGGGACCGAGCGGCGATGGCGGTGTCGGAGCGGGCGCACTCGTCGTCGTACTCCTGGAGCAGCGTCGCCAGCGGGATGCCCTCGACGAGGAACTCCGAGTCCTCGATGTCGTCGGCCAACGGCCCGTAGCCGCGGCCGGTGCCGGGCAGGCCGAGCAGCACCTCGCGGAACCACAGCTCCTCGCACCAGCGCAGGTGCGACACGATGCCGGCCACGGTCATCAGCGGCGAGGTCGGGACCATGACGCGGTGGGCGTCCTCGTCGGACAGCCCCTCGCACTTCAGCCGCACGATGCCGCGTTGCAGGTCGAACCACCCGAGCAGCTGGGTGCGCTCGTCGGCGGTGCGGTCGGGGCGGACTCTCGTGGCAGTCATCACCCCACCGTTGCACCCCGAGGGGGCGTCGGCAACGGCATCGCGGCCCTCTGGCACGCTGGCCCCATGAGCGAGCACGACCCCCGGCACGGCGCGCTCCTGCGCCGCTGGGGGGCGGTGGTGGCGCGCCGGGCCCGCACGGTCGTCGTCGTGTGGGCGGTGCTGGTCATCGCGGGGTTCGGCGTCGCGCTGGGGGCGTTCGGCACGCCGAGCCTGTTCGACCGGTTGGACAGCGGCGAGATCGTCGTCGACGGCGAGAACTCGGCCGGCCGCGACCTGCTCGCCAAGGGTGGCGGCAGCGGCTTCAGCACCTACACCCAGACCCTCACCGGGGTCGACCTCGCCGACCCGGCGGTCGCCACGGCCGCGGGCACCGCGGTCAAGGACCTCACCGCCATCGAGCACGTCGAGTCGGCCGTCAACCCCTTCGTCGTGCCCGAGGGCCCGACCAGCCCGTCGGCGCTGCGCTTCACGCTCGACGGCGACCCGGCATCCGGCGGTTTCGCCACCGTGGTCACCTTCGACGCCGACAACACCGCCGAGCAGGAGGCGGCCGCCACCGAGCAGGTCGATGTGGTGTTCGACCGGCTGGCCGAGCAGACCGGCGCCACCGGCGACGAGCGCGGCGGCCTGCGCAGCCTGGTCGACCGGATCATCGCGCAGGTCAAGACCGACGGCCAGCGTGGCGAGGGCATCGCACTGCCGGTGAGCTTCGCCGTGATGGTCATCGTGTTCGGCGGCTTCGTCGCTGCCGGCTTCCCGGTGATCGGTGCGGTCGCCTCCATCGCCGGCGCGCTCGCCTCGCTGCTCGGCTTCTCCTACCTGCTCGACCTCGACGCGACCGCGGTCAACGTCGTCACCGTCCTGGCACTGGGGCTGTGCATCGACTACGGCCTGCTCATGGTGTCGCGCTTCCGCGAGGAGCTGCGCGCCATGCTGCGCGGCGCCCCGGTCGCCGAGCTCACCCGCGAGCAGGTGGTCGACGCCACCGCCACCACGATGCACCGGGCCGGCCGCACGGTCGTGTTCTCGGCGCTCACCGTCGCCATCTCGCTGGCCGGCCTGATGGTGCTCGAGATCCCGTTCATCCGGGCGATCAGCGCGGCCGGGGTCTCGGTCGTGCTCGTCGCGCTGGCCGTCGCGCTCACGCTCATCCCCGCGCTGTGCGCCCTCGGGGCCCGGCGGCTGCTGCGCCGCGGCACCGAGAGCGCCGCCGACACCGGCGTGTTCTCGCGCCTCGCCGAGCGGGTGCACCGGATGCCGTGGGTGGTCATCGCTGTGGTCGCCGGGCTGCTCCTCGTGCTGGCCGCGCCCGCCCTGCGGATGGACCTGACCTCCTCCGGCCCCGAGCTGCTGCCCAAGGGCACGCCCGAGCGCACCTTCTACGAGGACTTCCGCGAGGGCTACCCGCTGCTCGCCGGCGCCGAAGTACTGCTCGTCACCACCGCCCCGGCCGCCGAGGTCGAGGCGTGGGCCACAACGGCCGCCGACCGCCCCGGCGTGCAGTCGGTCGACCCGGTCAACCACCTCGACAACGGCGTGAGCACGGTCGGCTTCCAGACCGGGGACAACGGCACCGGCGAGGCCTCGCGCGCGCTGGTCGACTCGCTGCGCAGCGACCGCGCGCCGTTCGACGCCAAGGTCGTCGGGCAGGCGTCCGGCATCGTCGACTTCAAGGCGACCGTGGCCGAGCGGGCCCTCTGGGCGATCGGCCTGGTCGTGCTGGCCACCCTGGTGCTGCTGTTCCTGATGACCGGCTCGGTCGTCATCCCGGTCAAGGCTCTGGTGATGAACGTGCTCTCGCTGGGGGCGGCGCTGGGTGTCACGGTGTGGATCTTCGAGGACGGCCACCTCGAGAACCTGCTGCGCTTCACCTCGGCCGGTGCCGTCGAGAACACCATCCCGCTGCTCGTGCTCGCGTTCGGGTTCGGCCTGTCGATGGACTACGAGGTCTTCCTCCTCTCGCGCATCGTCGAGCTGCACGAGCAGGGCCACGACACCCGCGAGGCGGTGACCCTCGGCCTGCAGCGCTCGGGCCGGATCATCACCTCGGCGGCGCTGCTCATGGTCATCGTCTTCGCCGGGTTCGCCGCTGGTGACCTGCTCGTCATGAAGGAGATGGGCACCGCGCTGGTGCTCGCGATCATCATCGACGCAACCCTCGTGCGGATGCTGCTGGTGCCCGCCACGATGTCGGTGCTCGGCTCGGCGAACTGGTGGGCACCGGCCCCCCTCCGGCGGCTGCACGAACGCTGGGGCATCACCGAATGAACGCAGTTCGCTTGCTGCACAACGCAGCCGAGCTCGTCGACGCCAGCGGCGACCACCCGGTCACCGTGCTCGACGTCGGGGACGGGTTCGTCGGCCCCGCGTATGCCGTGGGCTCACCGGACCACGGCGCCGTCGCCTTCCACCGGCGCTCCGACCACGGGGTGCCTGGGTCCGCGGCGCTCGGCACGGCATCCGGCCTGGCGAGCCTGCTCGACGACCCGGTGGTGCGCGCCTGGGTCACCGGCGGTGGCAACCGGCACCTCAGCGTGCCGCGCGGCCTGATGCCGGTGGTCGCGCAGCGGCTCGACCTCGGCAGCCGTGGGGGCGAATGGGACTGGATGTGGACCCGCACCGCTCCCCCGGTGCTGCCGGGCGAGGATCGGGTCGAGGTGCTCGACCCCTCCAGCCGCGACGAGGCCGAGGCGTTCCTCGCCGAACACAGCCCGCGCACCCACGGCCAGCCCTTCGCCCGACCGGGGCAGCGCTGGGTCGCGGTGCGCGACACCGCAACCGGAGCGCTCCTCGCCACCGGCAGCAGCGAGCCGAGCGCTGCGGGCACCCCCACGCTGGCCGGCATCGCCACCGCCACCGACCGGCGCGGCGAGGGCTGGGGGGCGGCCGTCACCGCGCACCTCACCCGGCTGGCCGTGGCCGAGGTGGGCGCCTGCACGCTCGGCATGTTCGCCGACAACGACGTCGCCCGGCGGCTCTACCACCGGCTGGGTTACACGACCGGAATGGAGTGGACCTCGCGCTGGTTCGACGCCTGACCTGTGCCTAGGGTGAGAGCACCTGCACCCGACGCGAAAGGCCGACGATGTCCACGATCAGCAACGGTCCGGTGAACCTCCACGTGGAGGACAGCGGCGGCGGCGACGGCCGCCCCGTCGTCCTCGTCCACGGCTGGCCCCTCAGCGGCGCGTCCTGGTCGGGCCAGGTGCCCGCCCTCACCGACGCCGGCTACCGCGTGGTCACCTACGACCGCCGCGGCTTCGGCCAGAGCGACAAGCCCGGTGCCGACTCGGGCTACGACTACGACACCCTCACCGGCGACCTCGCGGCCGTGGTCGACGGGCTCGACCTGCGCGACGTCACCCTCGTCGGCTTTTCCATGGGCGGCGGTGAGGTGGCGCGCTATCTCGGCACCCACGGCTCCGACCGGGTGCACAGTGCGGTCTTCGCGTCCGCCGTCCCGCCGTGCCTGGCGCTCGATGACGACCACCCCGACGGCGCCCTCGACGACGCCACGGTCGCCGGCTACCAGACCGCGCTCGAGGGCGACCCGCCCGGCTTCCTCGAGGGGTTCACCCGCAACTTCTTCAGCGCCGGCAGCGACCTGAAGGTCAGCGAGGCGCAGGTGCAGGAGTCGCTCGGCCTCGCGCTGCAGGCCGACGTGCACGCCGCCCGCGAGTGCATCCGCTCCTGGACCACCGACTTCACCGGCGACCTGGCCAAGATCACCGTGCCGACGCTCGTCATCCACGGCGACTCCGACGGCATCGTGCCCTTCGAGAAGTCGGGTGAGCGCACCGCCGCCCAGGTGGCCGGCAGCGAGCTGCACGTCGTAGAGGGTGGCCCGCACGGCATCAACGCCTCGCACACCGAGGAGTTCAACCGCGAGCTGCTGGCCTTCCTCCAGCGCTAAGCGCGCGACCCATCCCGATGGTCAGCCGGGGAGCGATCGTCGAGACTCACTGACGAGTTCGGGACTGCGTGCAACGGGTTGCCGGGTGAGCGGCGACCTTTGCAGATGTCTCGGCGGATTCTTGAGTCGAGCTGGTCGCTAATCGCGGTAGTTCCGGATGTTCAGGCGGCGGTGGCCGGCGTTCCCGAGAACATCGCCACGTCCCCAGGTCGACTGGCGCGCCTAACGAGCAACCGCGCGCCCTACCTTGGGCCAATGAGCGACTCCGATCCCACCGAAGGCGGCCACACGGCAAGTCCTCGACTGGACAGCAAAGGCAACCCGATCAGAAGTAGGGTCTCCGCCACACGTCAGGACGTGGCGGACAACTGGGTCCTCTACATGTGCTTCATCATCGGCCTGGCCGCGATCATCGCGTTCGTCGGCTTCGGATACGCCTTCCCCAGCAATGCGTCGGTCGGCGATGCAACGACGTTCAACCCGATAGCCGGGACCATCGGCGCGATTGGCGCTGTGCTGGGCCTCCTGCCATTTCTCGGCGTCTTCGCTGTCTTGCGGGCTAAGGACGCCTGAACCCGGTTACCGGCACGATCGGCGGCAATAGCGGACGTCAGGGTTGAGTCGGGGTGGCGAGCAACTCGGCCAGTGCTCGTGCCGAGTCGCTGGTCTCGATGAGGGTGCGGGGTCCGTCGCGTTTGGTGTACCAGGGGACCCAGGGCTGAGCTTCGACGTCATCCCACGACGGGATCTGCTGATCCGGGATATCAGCGGTCCTTGTCTCTACTCGGCGGCGATGTTCGACCTGATCAGGTAGCCATGGCTCGACCTGCACCAGTCCAGCCCCGCCACGATGCGCCGCGTCCCGCCATCCGGCCCGAGCTTCGGGACTGCGTTGACGGCGTCGACTACGACGTCGATCCCGAGTTCCAAGTTGGACACGGCCAGCTCATGAATTACGGCGTAGCCCCGGACGCCCACGTCTACACCGGTTCGAGCCAAAGCCGTTTCGGCCGCGTCAACGCGGAGGTAGCACGACCGTCGGCGGCGTGCCACGGCCTTCGCCAAGGTCGTCTTGCCGGTGCCAGGGCGCCCGGAGATCACAGTCAGGGTAGGCCCCGGGCCGGAGACCGATGTCGCGCTCACCGAAACATCAAAGCGTGCGCCGGCCGACGATCGAGCGCGAAGCCGGCAGATGAGTGCGTTGTCAGGACGCCGCCGACCCCGTTGTCAAGAACGCGGCGTCCTGGACCCGGGCGCGCCCTCTTGTCGGCACGAACTCGTTGCAGCAGCCCAGGCGGGGCCCGAAGGAAGGAATCCCGCAGACTTGGCTCTTTGGCACGGGCGCGGGGCTTCAGCCGGTCGCCGCAACGGCGCTCACGGGGAACATCTGGGTGAAGGCCTTCTTCGCTGCCCGGCTCCCCTGCACGGACAGTCCTGGGCTCAGCTGCGCGAGGTCGCGGGTGCCGCGGCACAGCTCGACCAAGGCGGCGGCGGAGCCGGTGAAGACCAGGTCCGGTTCTGTCCCCCGGTCGGGCCGCTCGAGGTGGCCGCCGCGAACGTGGAGCCAGTGCTGCTCACCGTCGAGGTCGAAGCGCATCAGCAGGTCCCGACCTGCCGCACCCGCGATGTCGAGCTGTGGGGCAAGGGCTCCATGGACCGCGGTGCGGGGCCGCACCTGGCCCTCCACGGGGTCGGGGAGGAGGGGCAGCCCGAACCGGGCCAGCGCCCGTAGCACGGGCACGATCCGCTGGCCGCCCGCGGTGAGCGCATAGACCGTACGGGCCGCCGGCGGTGCCAGCTCCTGCTGCTCCACCAGTGCGGCCTGCTCGAGGTCGCGCAGCCGGTCGGTGAGCAGGTTGGACGCGATGCCCGGCAGGGCGGAGCGCAGGTCGGTGAAGCGACGGCGCCCGAAGGAGAGCTCGCGCAAGATCAGCAGGGTCCAGCGGTCACCGACCACGTCGAGCGCGGCGGCAATCCCGCAGTACTGGTCGTAGCTCTTGTTCGACACGTCACCACCCTACTTTAGTTGAAATTCAACATCAAACAGTTGAGATTATCAACTCTCTCGGTTACGGTCACCCTCATGCACGATCACCCAGCGCACCCCCGCCCTCCGGTCAACCCTTGGGCGGTCCTGGCCGTCGCCAGCCTCGCCGCGTTCATGGTCTTCCTCGACGCCCAGGTCCTCTTCGTGGCCTTCGACGACATCCGCTCGAGCTTCCCGTCGGTGTCGTTCGCCACGATGTCGTGGACGCTGTCGGCATACACCATCGCCCTGGCCGCCGCCCTGGTGCCCGCGGGGCGGATGGCGGACCGCTTCGGGCGCCGCCGGGTCTTCCTGATCGGCCTGGTCGCCTTCACCCTGGCCTCGGTGCTGTGCGCGATTGCCCCCTCGGCGGGGCTGCTCGTGGGGTTCCGGGTCGTCCAGGCGCTCGGTGCCGCCGCTCTCGTGCCCGCCTCGCTCGCGCTCGTGCTCTCGGTCTTCCCACCCGCTCGAGTGCCGGTGGCCGTCGCCGTGTGGGGTGCGATCGCCGCACTCGCCGCTGCGGTGGGGCCCACCGCGGGGGCCCTGCTGGTGCAGGCCTGGGACTGGCGAGCCGTCTTCCTGGCCAACGTCCCGGTCGGCGCGATCGCGCTCGTCCTCGGCATCCGTCTCCTTCCGGAGTCGCGGGAGGCCGACCGGGCGCGCTTTCCCGACCCACTCGGCATCGCGCTGCTCGCCGGCTCGCTGACCCTACTGGCCCTGGCGATCGTGCAGAGCGACCAATGGGGATGGACCTCCCCGGCAACGCTGGGTGCATTGGCCGGCGGTCTCGTCGTGCTCGCCGCCTTCGTGCGGCGGACGCTGTCGGTGCCGCACCCGGCGCTGGACCTGCGGATCTTCGCCAAGCCGTCGGTGCGCTGGGCGAACATCGCCACGGCCGCCTTCACGGTCGGGTTCACCGCGATGTTCTTCGCCCTGATCCAGTTCACCCTCGCGGTGTGGCACTACAGCGTGGTGCAGGCGGGCCTGGCGATGATGCCGGGACCGGTGGTGGTGATGGTGCTCGCGCCGCTGTTCGGTCGGGTCGCCGCCCACCGCGGGCAGCGCGCCCTGCTGGTGCCCGGTGGGCTGGTGTACGCCGCGAGCGGGGCGCTCCTGATCACCCGGCTCGGTGACGACCCGGCCTACGCCACCCAGCTGCTCCCGGCTTCCCTACTCGCCGGGCTCGGCGTCGCCATGGTGATCCCCCAACTGACCAGCGCCGCCGTACAGGGCCTGCCGCCCGACGAGTTCGGCGCGGGCGCCGCTGTCAACCAAGCGATCCGGCAACTGGGCGCCACCTTCGGTGTGGCCCTCACCGTGGCCCTGCTGGGCACCGTCACCCCGACCATCGCGGCCGACGACTTCCGGGGAGTGTGGGCGATGCTCGTGGTCTGTGGCGTGCTGACCTCGGTCGCCGCCTTCGCGCTCCCGCGGCGGCATCCGACGGCCCGGGCCGTCACCGTCCCGGTCGCTGCAGGAGCCCCACAATGAACGCCCCGAGCGACCTCGCGACCCTGACCGGGCTGGAGCTGATGCAGCGCGTCGCCTCAGGGCAACTGCCACCGCCGGGGATCGCCGAGCTGCTCGGGATGGACCTGGAAGAGGTCGGCGACGGGTTCGCACGCTTCGCCCTCAACCCCGACGCGCGGATGCTCAACCCGCTCGGGTCGGTGCACGGCGGAATCGCCGCGACCCTGCTCGACTCCTGCATGGGCTGTGCCGTGCACACCACCCTGCCGCCCGGCACGCGCTACACCACCGCCCAGCTCAACGTGCACTACCTCCGCCCAATGCGGCCCGGCATGGGCAGCGTCCGGGCCGTCGGCACCGTGCTGCACCGCGGCCAGACGCAGAGCACCGCCGAAGGCAGGTTGCTCGACCCAAGCGGTCGGATGCTCGCACACGCCACCACAACCTGCCTGATCCTGACCCCCTGACCCCCTGACCCCCTGACCCCCTGACCCCCTGACCCCCTGACCCCCCGACCCCCTGACCCTGGCCAGACGACACCTGCCGGGCTCGGGACGAGCACTCCAACCGCATGTGCCCCCTCGGACCAAGCAGGCGCTCAACAGCGCCATGCGCGGCATGTGAGTGCGGGTCGCTTGGCACACAGCTGCCCGTCATCCCAATGGGTGGCAGGCGTCATGCGGCACGATGGGTGGCATGACCGAACCGGTTAGCGTGCCGCCCCAGGCCGAACCCGCAGCTGGCGACGCCACCACGGGAACGCCTGCTGCATCCCGGGTGGTCGAAGGGTTCGCTCGGTGGGTCGTCTGGTGCGCCCTCTATACGACAATCGCCGTCCTGCTTCTTTCCGCGACGATCTGGGCCTTTCGCCTGGTTGGTTTCACCGGAGGCGCGGCATTCGCAGTATCCATCGTGGTTGCCGTAGGTGGCGCCTGGTTGAGCACTGATGCGGTTGAGGCTCGATGGCTCCGCTGGCACCAGGCGAAGTCCCGCAAGTTCTGAGGTCACGGGCCTATCGGCACGCTCGCCGGCACCGCACTCGAGACCGGCGGCCCGCTTCGCAAAGTTCCGCGGTCCGCGGTATGTGCGTGAAGGTCTGCTCAGCTGGCGGTGTTGAGTCGCCGGACGATGAGCTGGTTGATGCTGAGCTTTTCTTCAGCAGCTTCGATTGCGAGGCGTCGGTGAAGGGCTTCTCCGACTCGTAAGTTGAACTTGCCCGAGTAAGTCCGCTCGGCGAGCGGGTCGGGAATGGGCTCACCTTGGGCGGTCATGTCCTGGACGATCTCGCCGATTAGGGCCTCGAGTCCGGTGAGGGCGTCGACCTGGGTTGCGGCTAGCCAGGACAAAGAGGGGAACTCCAGGCAGGTGGCGACGAACTCTTGGTCCTCGACGGACCAGGTGACGCGGTAGGTGTAGTGGGAGATGTCAGCGGTCGGCATGGTCTGCATCAGTTGGCCTCCTTCTTCTCGATCGCGGTGAGGACCTGCCGCACCTGGTAGGGCTTGGCTTTGCCTTGGTCGTTCTGGATGTTCACGCGGGGGTCGCCGGGCCACGGGGTGCGGAACACGGCGTGGGATCCGCCGCTGGTGCGCGACGACCCGAAGTAGTGCTCGCACACTTTGTGCAGGTCGGCGTAGCGGACGTTCTTCGGGTTGGCCCTCATGGCACTGAGGATCTTCTCGATGGAAGCCACATGATGATGGTACTACCAGCAGTACCATCACACCGAGCCGCCGCGGTGTCAGGTTCCGGAGGCCATGTAGGCGGCCAGGATGTAGTTGGGGTGGCGGTCGAGGTTCTTGCGGGCCCGGTCGTAGCGCATGGTGGTGCGGGGGTCGGCGTGGCGGGCGGCGATCTGTACGTCGCGCAGGTCGACGCCGGCGTCGAGCATGGTGGTGACGAAGGTGTGGCGCAGCATGTGCGGGTGCATCCGCGCAGCGTGCACGCCCCAGCTGCGGCGAGGCGGTGCAGCCGGCGGGTGGCGCAGTGCCGGTCCATCCGGGTGCCGTTTCGGGTGCGCAGGATCGGCCCGGACTCCCGGTCGGCGACGGCTCGCTCGATGGCTCGGGACACTGCGGCGGTAGCGGGGTCAGGACGACCTTGCCGCCCTTGCCGCGGACCTTGAGCACGCGGTGGCCGTGCTCCTCGCCGAGGTCTTCGATGTTTGCCCCGCAGGCTTCGAAGATGCGTAGCCCGAGCAGGCCGAGCATCGCCACCAGCGCGAAGTCGTTGAGGTTCGGTGAGGTGCGTGCGGTGGCGAGCATGGCCTCGAACTGCAGGTGGGTCAGACCCAGGGTGGGTGACTCGGGCGGGACGTTGGGCCGGCGGACATACTCCGCCGGGGAGTGCTCCAGGACCTCGTCGATCACGCAGGTGCGGTAGAACCCGGCCACGACCGCGACCCGGCGGCTGATCGTGGACGGCTTGTACCGGCGCACTTCCTGCATCCATCGCACGTACAGCTCGACGTGGGCTCGTTGGGCGGCCAAGGGGTCAAGGCCGCGTTCTTCGCACCAGGTGACGAAGCAGCGCAGGTCCGACTCGGTGTGGACGCGGGATTGCCCCTTGAACCGGGCCAGGTAGGCAGCGACGGCGTGGCGAAGCCGGTCCGAGACCGGCGGCAATACGACGGGGATCAGAATCTGTGAAGTAGCCATTCCGCAGCGTCCGCCGAGCATGACCCAACGGTCAACAAGTCACGCCACCGGCGGCATGTGGGTGCGTTGGCAATGCCCCGCGACGCTACGTAAAGTCGCTATGCATGGGCGAGGGGGCTGCGTGGGCAAACACGACGCATGACTGGGCCTCGACCGTCGACCATGAGCACTTACGGGTCGTTCGTGAGAGAGCCCGCGATGAGGCACCCACGGTTCAGCACCTTGTCCTGGAGACCCTGGCATACGCCAACGACGAAGCCGAGTCGCTGGGCCGTCAGGGAAGGTGCCAGGTGACCTTCCACATCGATGGCTCGATCTCCGTCTCCGACGATGGACGCGGCACGGACACCAGGCGAGATGGTGCCGGGCGCGTCGTCCGCAAGCCGGTGATGGCCACGAAGGACCTGCGCTTCTTCGACCAGTCAGCGGCTGTGCTGCCCGACGGCGGTGCACGCCGTGGGATGTCCGTTGTCGCCGCCGTGAGCGACTGGCTCAAGCACGCCAACTACCGGGGGGATGGCGCTTGGGTCCAGCGATATGAGCACGGTGTCCCAGTCGGCGAACTTGTCGAGTTGCCTTCCTCTGGGAGCACCGGCACGACGGTGCACTTTCACCCTGACCGGCACCTCGTCGCCGAGGCGACCATGGATCCCGCTTGGTATGCCGCCTTCCACTGGCTCACCGTGCTTACGGTGACCGAGTAGCGGCATTTCCGGATAGGTTGCGCAGCCATGTCCCGGGCCCTTGCCTGTGGAGCAGCTCGCAAGTTACCTTGGAGTGGTGCGCGAGGATCCGATCATTGCACCGTCGGCCCTCAAGCACGGTCTGGGCATAGAGGACATCCTCCACGCCTACCGCAACCCCATCCGGGTCTGGGATCTCGGTGACCGGTTCACGATGATGCTCGGCCCGAACGCGGCCGCCATCATCCTCGAAGTCGGTTACGTCGAGGGGCGACACCGCTGTGGTCATCATCCACGCAATGCGCGCCCGGAAGAGATTCCTCCAGTGATGCCACATGCCTAGAACTGTCGAAGAGATCCTCAAGCACGCCGACGAGCTCGCCGCTCGCTTCGAGGACTACGAGCCCTCGCCCGGCGACGAGCAGGACGCCCAAGCCGTAGCCCTGCTGCGGGTTGCGGTCCAGGAACGCTCCGCCGCCGAACAGCACGTCATCGACGCGATCCGAGCGGCCCGCACCGCCGGGATGTCCTGGTCAGCGATCGGGGCATTCGTCGGTACCAGCGGCGAAGCCGCCCGCCAGCGATACGCCGACAAGGTCGCCTGACCCGCTCGACGTTAACCACCCAGGAGCGGCAGGACCGGACGCTTGTCAGCGACGTTCGTAGATCTCGCGGCGATGGCCAACGGCGACCACCAGGACGACCAACACGTCGTCGCGGACCTCGTAGACGATTCGGTAGTCGCCAGTACGGACCCGCCACTCGCCCTCTCCGCCGACCAGCTTCTTGGCCCCGCTGGGCCGCGGTTGATCCGCGAGGAGCTCGATGGCCGCCTGGACGCGTCGCCTGGCGGGAGGGTCGAGCTTGCGCAGCTGACGTAGTGCCGCCGGCGCGACCTCGACCCGGTACGTCATGCCAGCCCGAGGTCTGCCTTGACCTGCTCCCACGGAATCGTTGCCTCACCGTCGGCGATCTCGGCCCGGGCGGCCTTGGCGGCTTCGATGTCGGCCAGGTCCTCGGCTGACGCGATCAGACGGTCGAGGTCGTCGGCGTCGATCACCGCGGCCACCCGCTGCCCACGACGGGTCAGGTACACCGGGGCGTGACCCACGCGCGCGGCATCCACGACATCGGCCAACCGGGCCCGAGCATCACTGACAGTGATCTCACTCATGCCAATGATGATACCGCGGGAAGCGCTGAGTTGTACATTTTCGCGCACCTCGGCTTGGCCTTTGAAACGTCCGACATTCGGCAGAGCCGGTAAGGACAGTGCCCCGGGTCGCAGCCGCAGCGACGTCGTCGCCAACCTGGTCAGGATGACCTCCTGACGGCCGTCCCGGAATCCGGCGCTGAAGGCGTCTCGACATCGGTCGACCAAGCAGACGCCTCTCTCAAGGTTGTTCTCAGCCGGCACTGACGAGGGCGTGCACCTCTTCCCGCAGGGCGTGTGCGCCGCTCGCGGGGTCGTGGCGTACGGCTCGCAGCCCTGCCGCGCGCGCCCCCTCCACGTTGGCTGGGCTGTCGTCGACGAACACCACCTCGGCCGGCCCGAGCCCCAGGTCGTCGAGCACCCGCTCGAAGAAGGCGGGCTCGGGCTTGACCGTTCCCAGCTCGCACGAGTAGTAGACGGCGTCGAAGTGGGCGTCCAGCCGCAGGGTGTCGCGCATCCACGCGCGCCGGACGTCGTGCTGGTTGGTCGCCAGGGCGCACGCCACCCCGCTGGCCCGCACCTCGTCGACGAGCAGGAGCGCGTCGGGGTCGACGGCGGCCTGCTGCCACAGGAGCAGCAGGTCGCCGACGCCGACGGCCGCCCCCGGCCAGTCGCGCAGCACCTGCCGCAGGGCGTCGCGCAGCGGCACCTCTCCGCGCAGGGCCGGCGCCTCGGCGGCGAGCACGGCGTCGGTGAAACCGGGGCCGTGCAGGGCGTCGATCCTCTCGCGCCAGTCGGCCGGGCCGTGCTGGAGGACGCCGTCGGCATCCCACAGCACGGCCCGCACGCCGGTCGCGCGCCCGCCCCCCATCGGTCGGGTCAGCTCTGGTTCGGGTTGACCTCGGGGGCACCCTGCGGAGCAGGCCCGGATGCCGGGGGGCGGCTGTCGATGCCGGCCTCCTTGCGCTGCTGGGGCGTGATCGGCGCCGGGGCGTCGGTCAGCGGGTCGTAGCCGCCACCCGACTTCGGGAAGGCGATGACGTCGCGGATCGAGTCGAACCCCCCGAGCAGCATGACGATGCGGTCCCAGCCGAAGGCGATGCCGCCGTGCGGCGGCGCGCCGAACGCGAAGGCGTCGAGGAGGAAGCCGAACTTCTCCTGCGCGTCCTCCGCCGACAGGCCCATCACCTTGAAGACCCGCTCCTGCACGTCGCGGCGGTGGATACGGATCGACCCGCCGCCGATCTCGTTGCCGTTGCAGACCATGTCGTACGCGTAGGCCAGGGCCGGGCCGGGGTCGGTGTCGAAGGTGTCGAGGAACTCGGCCTTGGGCGAGGTGAAGGCGTGGTGCACGGCGGTCCACGCACCGGCGCCGACGGCGACGTCACCGGCCGCGACGGCATCCGCAGCCGGCTCGAACAGCGGCGCGTCGATCACCCAGAGGAAGCTCCACGCCGACTCGTCGATGAGCTCGCAGCGCCGGCCGATCTCGAGCCGGGCGGCGCCGAGCAGGCTGCGCGACGCCCTGGGGGCACCGGCGGCGAAGAAGACGCAGTCGCCGGGCTGCGCGCCGACGTGCGCGGCCAGGCCGGCGAGCTCGCCCTCGGACAGGTTCTTGGCGACCGGCCCGGTGAGGGTGCCGTCGTCCTGCACCAGCACGTAGGCCAGGCCGCGGGCGCCGCGCTGCTTGGCCCACTCCTGCCACGCGTCGAGCTGCTTGCGGGGCTGGCCTGCACCGCCGGGCATGACGACCGCACCGACGTACTCGCTCTGGAACACCCGGAACGGGGTGTGGGCGAAGTAGTCCGTGCACTCGACGAGCTCGAGCCCGAAGCGCAGGTCGGGCTTGTCGGTGCCGTAGCGCTTCATCGCCTCGGCGTAGGTCATCTGCTGGAACGGCGTGCGCAGCTCGACCCCGATCAGCTCCCAGATCTCGCGCACCACGGCCTCGCCGAGCTCGAGCACGTCGGCCTGCTCGACGAAGCTCATCTCGATGTCGAGCTGGGTGAACTCGGGCTGCCGGTCGGCGCGGAAGTCCTCGTCGCGGTAGCAGCGGGCGATCTGGTAGTAGCGCTCCATGCCGGCGACCATGAGCAGCTGCTTGAACAGCTGCGGGCTCTGCGGCAGGGCGTACCAGGAGCCGGGCGCCAGGCGCGCGGGCACCAGGAAGTCGCGAGCGCCCTCGGGGGTCGACCGGGTGAGCGTGGGGGTCTCGATCTCGACGAAGTCGCGCTCCTCGAGCACTCGCCGGGCCGCGGCGGAGACCTTCGAGCGCAGCCGGATGGCGTGCCCGGCCGAGTGCACGCCCGGGCGGCGCAGGTCGAGGTAGCGGTGCTTGAGGCGCGCCTCCTCGCCGACGGTGACCCGCTCGTCGACCTGGAACGGCAGCGGCGCCGACGCGTTGAGCACCTCGATCAAGCTGGCCACGACCTCGACCTCGCCGGTGGGCAGGTCGGGGTTGACGTTGCGCTCCTCACGAGCGGTCACCTCGCCCACGACCTTGACGACGTACTCGCTGCGCAGGTCGTGCGCGGCCCCGGTGAGCACCTCGTCGCGGGCGACCACCTGCACGATGCCGCTGGCGTCGCGCAGGTCGATGAAGGCCACGCCCCCGTGATCACGCCGCTTCGCCACCCACCCGGTGAGGGTGACGGTCTGGCCGGTGTGGGCGGCACGCAGGGTGCCGGCCTCGTGGGTGCGGAGCACGGGGGGTCCTTCGGGTCGGGATCAGGCGGTCGGATGCCGGGTGCGCGCCGCTCGCTGTCGGCCGCCGGTCCCCGGGCCGGGCCAGTCTACGGAGGTCGGGGCCCTGCTCCGAACGGGTTATGCAGGGGTCACCGCGAGGGCAGGAGGCACAGCTCGTTGCCCGAGGGGTCGGTGACGACCCGCCACGGCAGGTCTCCCCAGTCCGGGTCGTGCTGGCGGCCGCCCAGCTCGAGGACGCGGGCCACGACGGCATCCGGGTCGTCGCCCGGCTCGAGGCGGATGTCGAGGTGCAGCCGGTTCTTGACGCCCTCGCGTTTCGGCGCGGGCTCCGGGCACAGCTCGAGCAGCACGCCGCGGCCGGACGGGTGCCGCAGCGCCGCCGGCATCCCCGACGACACCGGCTCCCAGCCGGACAGCTCGGCCCAGAAGGCGGCATCGCGCGCCGGGTCGGCGCTGTCGAGCGGCAGCGCCGCGATCGGGCCGGAGGTGGCGTACTCGGGGCGCTCCTCCATGACGCAGAACGGGTTGCCCTCAGGGTCGGCGAGCACCACCCACGGCACGTCGTGCTGGCCGATGTCGAGGTGGGTGGCTCCGAGGCCGAGGGCGCGCTGCACCACCTCCGCCTGGCGCACGCCGCCGCTGAGGTCGAGGTGCAGCCGCGGCCTTGGGCCAACCGGCTCGGGCACCCGCTGGAAGCAGAGGTCGAGCACCAGCCCGTCGGGCACGGTGAGCCGGGTCTCGAACGCGTCGTGCTCGTCGACGAGGGTCGGGCCGGCCCGCAGCAGGCTTGCCCAGAAGCCGCCGAGCACCGTCGGGTCCTGCGCGTCGACGACCAGGTTCTCGAGGTACATCTCCCGTTCGTACCACGCGCCACGGGTCTCACCGACTCGTTGCTGCGGGCGAGGTCGTGTCAGGCTGGTGGGCATCATGGCCACTCCTCTGCCCCGCCGCACGGCGCTGCGGTCCGCCGCCGCCGTCGTGGCGGTCGCGGCCGCCGGCGCCGTGGCGGCGTGCAGCGCGCCCGGTGGCGAGGGGAAGGCGCCTGGCGCGGGCGGCGCGCCCGCGGCCGGCGACGACCGCCCGCGCCGGCACGAGGTGACGCCGGGCGCCGACACCGCGGCGGACGTGGTCGACCCGCGGTCGGGTGGGGCCCCGGCGGCGACCCTGGCGGCATCCCGGGCCCTGCTCGCCGCCGCGAGCATCGTCGTCGTCTGCTCCGGCGGGAAGCGCGACTTGGCGGCCGCCACGGCCGCGGCGCGCGGGCTCGGCATCCCCCTGCTCGTGTTCGGGCCGGACGTCCCGGCCGAGCTCGACCGGCTCGGCACCAGGACCGTCGTGCGCTGGTCGGGGGATGCCGGCGAACCAACACCGTCGGCTGCTGCGAGACCGACCCCGCTGCCGAAGACCTTCGGCGAGCGCGAGGTGGTGGACGCCGCCGACGTCGGCGACCTCAACGACCTTCCCGGGCTGCCGCTGACCCCGCCGCGCAACCGCGCCACCGTGCTCGTGCACAAGGGAGACTCGGTGCCGCCCGGCATCGAGGCGACCTTGGCCGCCGTGGGCGCCACCCGGGTGACGGTGACCGGCACGGACCCCCGCACCACGCAGGACGCCCGAGCCGCCCTGCGCGCCGCGGCCGACACTGCGGTGCTGGGGGTCGGCGCCGGGTTCGGCCCGGCGAAGCGGTTCGCCCAGCGGGTGCGCACCGCCCGGCACGCCGCCGACCTGCCCGGCGGTGGCCTGCTGCCGTTCCCCGACCGGCGGATGGTCGCGCTGTACGGGCACCCGCAGACGGCGGCGCTCGGGATGCTCGGCGAGCAGCCGGCCCCGGCTGCCGTGCGCCGGGTGCGGACGCTCGCCGACGAGTACCAGCAGCTCACCGACACGAAGGTGGTGCCGGCGTTCGAGCTGATCGCGACCGTGGCCGCCGGTTCGGCGCAGAAGGACGGGTCCTACTCGCGCCGCACTCCTGTCGACGTGCTGCTGCCCTGGGTGGAGGCGGCTGAGGCGGCCGACACCTACGTCGTGCTCGACCTGCAGCCGGGGCGCGACGACTTCCTCACCCAGGCCAAGGCCTACGAGGAGCTGCTCCGGCGCCCATGGGTGGGGCTCGCGCTCGACCCGGAGTGGCGCCTCCAGCCGGGCGAGAAGCCACTGCGCCAGATCGGGCACGTCGACATCGACGAGGTCAACGCGGTGGGCGCCTGGCTCGCCGGCTTGGTGCGCACGCACGACCTGCCGCCGAAGGTGCTGACCCTGCACCAGTTCAGCCGCGCGATGGTGCGCCACCGCGAGCGGCTCGACACCTCGCTCGACGAGGTGCAGTGGCTGGTGCACGCCGACGGCCAGGGTGGCCAGAACGACAAGCAGGGCACCTGGTCGGCGCTCAAGCGCGACCTGCCCGAGGGGGTGTGGCTCGGCTGGAAGAACTTCACCGACGAGGACACCCCGATGCTCACCCCGGAGCAGACCATCGCGCAGGTGCACCCCACTCCGCAGTTCGTGTCGTACCAGTGACCGCCGCACCCTCATCGGATGCTGCCGCCTTCCGCCGGGCAACTTCCGGGTTCCGCAACAACCGGTCGGCGCGCGATCCATCATGTGAGGTGTGCACACCTGGACCAGAGCCCTGCTGTCGGCAGCAGCACTGGGCCTTGCACTGACCGGCTGCGCCCGGTCCGTCGACGCCGCTCAGCCGGTGAGTCCTGTCGTGGTGCCGGCCCCGTGCACGAGCGCCAACTCGAGCATGAACGTCGTGGCGCACGAGGACGACGACATCCTGTTCCTGAACCCCGCCACCTCCAGGGACGTGGCCACGGGCCGGTGCCTCACGACGGTGTACCTCACGGCCGGCGACGACGGCCGCAGCGCATCCTACTGGCGGGGCCGGGAGGCCGGCGCGATGGCCGCCTACGCCACGATGGCCGGCGTCAGGAGCGCGTGGACGACGACGAAGCTGCTCACCGCCTCCGGCCAGGCGGCGGTCACCGACACCCTGGACGGGACGGACCTCCGGCTGATCTTCCTGCGCCTGCCGACCGGCAGCCCCGGCGGGCGTGCCCTGCACCACCACGAGTGCCTCGGCAGGCTGCACGCCGGAACCATCACGTCGGTGGGCGCCGTCGACGGCACCGCCGCCTACACCAGCGCATCGCTGCGGGCCACCCTCACCGGCTTCATGACGCAGTTCCGGCCGAGCGTCGTCCGCACGCTGGACTACACCGGTGCCTACGGCGACGGGGACCACGCCGACCACCACAACACCGCCTACTACACCTACGAGGCCCAGCGGAGCTACACGGCCCCGCACCGCCTGCAGGGCTTCCGTGCCTACCCGATGACCCGGCTGCCCGCCAACCAGCCGGATGCCGTTGCTGCGCAGAAGCTGTCGGCCTTCCTCGCCTACTCCGCGCACGACCCACGCACCTGCCACACCGCCGACGCGTGCCGCCGGGACAGCAGGTACTGGTCGTGGATGTCGCGCACCTACCAGGTCTCGGGGCCGCCGGCTCCAGCCGTGTGGACCGCACCACAGGGCTGACCGAGCGACGCCGACGCGTCAGGTCGCAGCGGCGGCGACGTCCCAGGTGGTGAGCACGACGGTGACGGCGAAAAGGGCGACCAACCGCGGCAGCAGGGGCAGGTCGGCCACCGCGTCACCTCGCCACATGCTGGTGCGCCGGATCGTGCCCACCGGCATCCCCTGCACCAGGTGCTCCTGCTCCAGGCTCCACGCCGACGAGCGACGGAACGCGTGGGTCACCCCGTCGGCGTCGATCGACCAGTCCTTGCGCCCGATTCGCTGCGCCGACGCGATCACGGCGCCCCCGTCGCCGACGAGGCTGTACGAGGTCGCCCACGTCGAGGACCGCACTTCGTAGTGCTCGCCGCCCACCACGAGCGCCCCACCGCCGCGCCACAGCGAGCCGTTGAAGACGGCCAGCGGCCGGCCGTCGGCAGTGATCTCGTAGTCGTTGCGCCAGGCGCTCCTCCGGCGGGCCTTGATCATGGTGGCCACGCCAGCCAACGGCGGGTCACTCGACGACGAGGTCATCACCATCGACGGTGACCGTTCCCCGCTTGAGCGGCCACGCCTTGGTCAGGGCGCGGAAGAAGGCGTCCAGCCCGGGCACCTTCGCGAACGAGCCCTGGGGACCACGCACCATCGAGCCGGTCTTCACGTCGTACGCCGACTGGTGCCAGGGACAGACCAGGCAGCCCTCCGCGTCGATGCTGCCCTCGGCGAGGTCGGCGCGCAGGTGTCGGCACTTGCGCCCGACGGCGAAGTACTCGCCGTTGTTGCCGACCGCATAGTCCGCCATGCCGGTCACCGTCCCGGGCGGGACGTCCTTGGCGGGAATCCTGTGCGTGGCCATGACGGTCCCCTCTCAGTCGGTGTCCCCAGTGTCGCCCCTGCTGGGCAGCGCCGTCGAGGGACGGAGCTCGGGGGGACGAGTGGCTACTCGGCCTCGACGTAGACCCAGCGGCCGGCCCGTCGCGCGAACCGGCTGCGCTCGTGCAGCTCGCCCCGACGCACCGGCCCGTCGTCGCGGCTCACCCAGGTGGCACGGAACTCCACGATGCCGTCGGCGTCGTCCGGAGCGCCGCCCACGACGTCGAGCACTTCTAGGCCGGTCCAGCGCACCCGCGGGTCCGGTGCCGCGTCGTCGGTTCGGGTGCGCGGGTGCCAGGTGCGGAACAGGTGGTCGCCGTCCCCGAGCGCGTAGGCCGTGTAGCGCGACCGCATCAGCGCCTCGGCCGTCGGGGCGAGACGCTCGCCCGACACCACCGGGCCGCAGCACTCGGTGAGCCGGGCACCCGGCGGCACCCCACCACACGGGCACGCCACCGACGACGAGCCGGATGCCGTTGCCCCCGAACCGAACCCGCTCACCCAGCGCTCCTGTCCGACTCGCGCACCCGCCGCCCCGACGACCGCGTCAGCCAGGGCTCGTCAACGGATCGCAGCCCGCCCCAACCCTGTTCGCGCAGCCGCGCTGCCGCCAGCACCGCGATGATCAGCGTCCCGTTGTGCACGTCGCCGGCGAGCACCGCCGTCACGACCTCGTCGAGCGGCACGCGACGCACCGGCATCCCGAGCTCTTCGCCGTCGCGCTCGTAGCGCTCGGCGTGGGGCACATCGTGCAGCTCGCGGGCCAGGAAGACGCGCAGCGACTCGCTCGACCCGCCCGGGCTGGCGTAGTGGTCGAGCAGCAGGTGCCACTCCCCCGCCACCAGGTCGGCCTCCTCGTGCAGCTCACGGGCGGCGGTGAGGTGGGCGGGCTCGCCGTCGACGTCGAGCAACCCCGCCGGCAGCTCCCACTCGAAGGCCCCTACCGGGTGGCGGTACTGCTGCACGAGCACCACCCGCTCCTGGTCGTCGAGCGCCAGCACGGCGACGGCCCCGGTGTGCTCGACGAAGTCGCGCGTGACGACACCACCCTCACCGAGGTCGACCTCCTCGGTCACGACGTCCCAGACCCGGCCGTCGAACGACCGCACGGACGACAGCACCGGCCGGGGGTCGAGCCGGTCGCGCAGCGGCTCAGGCATGCGCCTCGGCGGTCTCGTGGTGCCGCGGCCGCTCCACCTCGACCAGCCGGGAGGCCCGCTGCGCCTCGATGGCGGCGCCGATGAGGCCGGCGAACAAGGGGTGGGCCCGGGTGGGGCGCGACTTGAACTCGGGGTGCGCCTGGGTCGCCACGTAGTAGGGGTGCACCTCGGTGGGCAGCTCGACGAACTCGACCAGGCCGAGGTCGGGGTGGGTGCCGCTGATGACCAGCCCGGCCTCCTCGAGCGCCTCGCGGTAGCTCTCGTTGACCTCGTAACGGTGGCGGTGGCGCTCGTCGGCCGTGGTGGCCCCGTAGGCGGTGGCGACGAGCGAGCCCTCGACGAGCTTGGCGGTCTGGCTGCCCAGGCGCATCGTGCCACCGAGGTCGCCGGCGCCCTCGACGTAGGCCTTCTGCTCCTCCATCGTCGCGATGACCGGAGCCGTGGTCTCGGGGTCGAACTCGGTCGAGCTCGCGCCCTCGATGCCGCCGACCGTGCGCGCGTACTCGATGACCATGCACTGCAGGCCCAGGCAGATGCCCAGGGTGGGCACCTGGTGGGTGCGGGCCCAGTGCAGCGCACCGACCTTGCCCTCGATGCCGCGCACGCCGAAGCCACCCGGCACGAGCACGGCATCCACGCCGCCGAGCGCCTTCTGGGCGCCCGCCTCGGTCTCGCACGAGTCCGAGGGCACCCAGCGGATGCGCACCTTGGCGTCGTGGTGGAAGCCGCCGGCGCGCAGCGCCTCGGTGACCGAGAGGTAGGCGTCGGGCAGGTCGACGTACTTGCCGACGAGCGCCACCTCGACCTCGTGCTCGGGCTGGTGCACGCGCTCGAGCAGGAGGTCCCAGTCGGTCCAGTCGACGTCGCGGAAGGTGAGCCCGAGCCGGCGGATGACGTAGGCGTCGAGCCCCTCGCGGTGCAGCACCTTGGGGATGTCGTAGATGCTCGGCGCGTCGACCGCGGCCGCCACGGCCTCGGTGTCGACGTCGCACATCAGCGAGATCTTGCGCTTGATCGAGTCGGGGATCTCGCGGTCGGCGCGCAGCACCAGGGCGTCGGGCTGGATACCGACCTGGCGCAGCGCCGCGACCGAGTGCTGGGTGGGCTTGGTCTTCAGCTCACCGCTCGGGGCGAGGTAGGGCACCAGCGAGACGTGCAGGAAGAAGACGTCGTCGCGGCCCAGGTCGTGGCGCACCTGGCGCGCGGCCTCGAGGAACGGCAGCGACTCGATGTCGCCGACGGTGCCGCCGATCTCGGTGATGATGATGTCCGGGGCGTCGACGTCGCTGACACCCGGGGAGCCGGCCGCCTGCGCGCGCATCCGCTCCTTGATCTCGTTGGTGATGTGCGGGATGACCTGCACGGTGTCACCGAGGTACTCGCCGCGCCGCTCGCGGGCGATGACCCGGTTGTAGACCTGCCCCGTGGTGACGTTGGCGCTGCCCTTGAGGTTGACGTCGAGGAAGCGCTCGTAGTGGCCGATGTCGAGGTCGGTCTCGGCGCCGTCGTCGGTCACGAAGACCTCGCCGTGCTGGAACGGGTTCATCGTGCCCGGGTCGACGTTGAGGTAGGGGTCGAGCTTCTGCATCGTCACCCGCAACCCGCGCGCTCGGAGCAGGTGTCCGAGGCAGGAGGCCGTGAGCCCCTTGCCGAGTGAGGAGGCCACGCCTCCGGTCACGAAGATCTGTTTCGTCGTCTGAAGCACCACGGGCTTCAACGATACGTCATGGTGACCGCCGCCCCGACCCGACACGTCTGCCGACTCGCCGGTTCCCATCCCTCGGACCGGTGTTCAGGCCTCGGACGCCGCCGGGAGCACCGACCGGTAGGCGGCCAGCGCCGCCTCGAGCGCGTCGGCCTCGGTCGGCAGCTCGCCGGCCCGCTCGACGGCCCGTGACCTGAGGTTGTCGCGCACTGCCCCGTGCACCACGACGTCACGGACGGCGCGCGCGAGGGACACCGGGTCACCACCGGGCACCAGGATGGCTGCGTCGCCGACCACGGCCGCCGTGCCGCCGACGTCAGTGGCGACGACCGCCGCACCGGCGTGCAGGGCCTCCTGGATGCCGACCGGCTGCCCCTCCCAGACCGCGCTCGACACCACGACGTCGGCCGCGGCGAGCAGGTCGGGCACGTCGTCGCGCTGCCCGAGCAGCCGCACCGGCAGCCGCTCGGCGTCGATCCGGGACTGCAGTGCCGGTCGCAGCGGCCCCTCGCCCGCGACCACGGTGACCAGGTCGAGGGGCTCCCCGGCGGCGAGCTCGCGGTGGGCGTCGAGCAGCAGGTCGAGGCCCTTCTGCGCGGCCAACCTCGCCACGACGACGGCGAGCGCGGTGCGCCCACCGACACCGAGGTCGGCCCGCACGGTGTACCGGTCGCGAGCCACGGCCCGCTCGGGGGGCGCGGCCACGACGGCCAGCCCGGTGCGCCGCGCCCCGAGCCGGCGCATCCGCTCGACGAGGTCGGCCGAGACGCCGAGCACGAGTGCGCTGCGCAGCGCGACGACCCGCTCCAGCGCGGCATAGACCGCGCCGGTCAGCGCGCCCGAGGGAGCGGCGTTGTGCAGCGTCGCGACCACGGGCACGGGACCACGGCCGGTGGCGAGCACTGCAACCGCCGCCGCCCGAAGCCCGTGGGCGTGCACGACGTCGGCCCCGCCCACGAGCCGGCCCACCTCACGCACCGCCCGGGCGTCCCGCGCCGGGTGCGGCCGGTCGGCGAGCTCGAGCGGCACCACGGTGGTGGCGACGTCGTGCAGGGCGAAGTGGTCGTCGACCTCGGGTGGGCAGGCCACGACCACCTGGTGCCCCGCGCCGGTCAGCGACCGGACCAGGCCGTGCACGTGGCGCCCCACCCCGCCGGCGCTCGTGCCGAGCACCACGAGCACCCTCATTGCGAGCTCCCTCCGCGGCGACGGGACCTCCCGCGCTGGAGGACCTGCGACATCATCTCGCGGTCACCGATCGCCAGGGTGACGACCCCCGCCATGAGTGCCGCGAGCCCGGCGGCCAGGCCCACCAGCAGGGTCTCGGCGAGGTCGTCCATGGGGCGGTTGTGGGTGACCAGGCTGCCCACCATGACCGCGACCGCGGCCGCGACGACCAGGGCACCGCTGGTGCGCCCCGATCCGCGGGTGGCGTCGGGCCCCCACGTGCGGCGCACCAGGAGCACCAGTGCCACCCCCGACAGGGTCATGCCCAGCGTGGAAGCGAGCCCCAGCCCGCGCAGGGTGTCGGCCGCGCCCTGCCCGGTGCCGATCAGCAGCAGCGGCAGCAGGCCGGCGACGGCCCAACCGAGCGCCGCCGCGATGCCGGCATCCGTCGGTCGGCCGCGCACGTACAGGGCCCGGGTGAGCAGCGCGGTGAGCCCGAAGCCGACCAGGCCGGGTGCGAAGGCGGTGAGTGCACCGGGCAGGGCGGCCAGGGCTGCCGGACTGGCGCCGTCGCTGCCGCGGCGGGCGTCGAGCAGCGGTGAAGAACGCGCCGACGGCCGGCGCCACGGCCACGAGCACCCCCGCGGACAGGCCGGTGAGCACGAGCACCGCGCGCAGCGCGCGCGACAGGGTGGCCGACGTCTCCTCTCCGGCACCGCTGCTCGCGGCGAGGAACGGGAAGGCGCTCGTGGCGACCGGCACGGCGAGCACGGCGTAGGGCAGGAGGTAGACGGCCTGCACGTAGAGGTAGACGGGGAACGCCCCACGGTCGCCGCGAGTGGTTCGCCAGGTAGTTGGTGACGAGCACGGCGACCTGCTGGGCGAACAGGGCGATGACCCCCGCCCCGGCGAGAGCGGCGATCCGGCGCGCGTCGTCGCGCGGCATCCGCAGCGCCGGAGTCCACCGCCACCCGGTCCGCATCGCCGGCACGACGAGGGGCAGCGACAGCACGACGACACCGAGCGTGGTGCCCCAGCCGAGCACCCGGATCGCCTCGTCGCTGACGAGCGCCGGGGCCACCTGGCCGTCGACGATCGAGCCGTACCAGAGGTACGACACCAGCACGACGACCGACGACGCGAGCGGTGCCAGGGCCGCGGCCAGGAAGCGCTTGTTGGCCTGCAGCAGGCCGGTGAGGATGATGCCGACGCCGTAGAGCGGCACCTGCACGGCGAAGATGCGCAACAGCGGTCGTCGCGACCTCGTGGGCGCGTGGGTCGAAGTCCTCGATGAGCCAGCCGGAGATCGCGGACGCCGACGCGAAGAGAAGGAGCGAGAACGGCACCAGGATGACGAGCGCCCAGGTCAGGAGCAGCGACGCGGTGCGCTCCGCCCGGTCGCGCTCCCCCGCGCCGATCCGGAACGCGATGAGCGGCACGACGACCGCGGCGAGGATGCCGCCGGCGGCGACCTCGAACAGCACGTTGGGCAGCGCGTTGACGCTCTGGTAGATCTCGCCGACTCCCTTGGCCCGCACCGAGTCGGCGAAGACGAGGATGCGGGCGAAGCCGAACAGGCGGGCGAGCAGCGTGGTGGCCGCGATCAGCCCGGCGGCCCCCGCGATCGTGGAGGCGAAGCGTCGACCCGTCATCGCGCGGGCCGGCCCCAGGCGTCGAGCTCGCGCAGCACGGGGGTCGACTCGATGACCCGGGTGAACGAGACCCGCTCCGAGGCCAGGGTCAGCCCGGTGAGCACCACGAGCGCCAGCGCCCGGCCGCGCCGGCCGGTGGCTCCCAGCAGCGCGGTGCCCACCAGCGCGCCGGCGGCGTTGGCACCGGTGTCACCGAGCATCGCCGTGCCGGCCAGGTCGGGGCGCAGCACACCCAGCGCCGCACCGGTGGCGGCGGCGGCCCGCGCCGATGCGGGGCCGTCATCGCGAAGCAGCAGCGGGAGCGCGGCGAGCACGGTGACTTTCAGGGCACGCCCGGGGCGCAGGTCGAGCAGGTTGGCCAGGTTGGCGGCGCCGGCGACCACAGCGCCACCGACCAGGGTGTCGACGGCCGACACGTCGTGGCGCTGCCGGTCGGCGAGCGCGGCGGCGACCAGGCCGGTGACGCCGATGCCGGCGATCTTCACCAGCCCCGTGGTCACCCGGCCGTGCGCGGCGGCCCCCAGGTGGCCCTTGAGCCCCTTGCTCGCGCCGTCACCGGCGAGGTCGTCCACGGCCCCGAAGGCTCCCGAGCCGAGCACGGCGACGACCCCGGCCGGGCCGCCCGTCGCTGCGCCGAGGGCGGCGCCGGCGACGTACGCCGGGCCCTCGAGCAGGGTCACCGGGTTGCCCGCGTGGTTGGTGCGCTGCCAGCGCGGCGAGCGGACCTGCCCGGCGAGCACACGGTGCGCCGCCGCGGAGCCGGCAGCGGCCAGCGCTCCCGCCGCGAGGGTCGCGACCCGGCTCACGACGCCGGGATGGGTGCGTAGGGGGCATCCGCCCCGGGGGCCAGGCCGTACTGCCCGACCTCACCGGCCGCCTGCTCGCGCAGGGCGTGCACGACACTCGCCTGGCCCATCGCCCCGCCGGCGTTGTCGACCGTCGAGACACCCTTGGTGGCCGTCGCGTCGTTGCGGACCGTCTCGAGCACCGACACCCCGTTGCCCGCCGTCGTCACCTCCGCGGCCACCAGCGTGCCTGACGAGCGGGTGTCGAGGGCGATGATCAGGCTGACCCACTTCTCGGCCGCCTGCTGGCGGGCATCGGCGTCACCCTGGGTGGTCACCCCGCTCACCACGACGACGAGGTCGGCGAGCTCGAAACCCTCGGTGTCGATCTTGATCAGGTCGGCAGAGGCCAGGGCATCCAGGCCCTTCTGTGCGGTGGCGGGGGGCAGCGCCTGCGAAGGGTCCTTGGCCGGCACGGTGAGCAGGCTGGCCAGCAGCACGTCGCGTGGCGCCAGCGACCCGCTGTCGGAGACGTCGACCCCGGCTTGGCCGGCAGCGGCGGTCACGGCCGCGTCGCGCTTGGCGGCGTTGGCGTCGTCGGAGGTGACCCAGTCCTCGGAGACCGAGGTGGTCGACACGACGGCCGCCCCGGACGACCGCAGGGTGGCGGCGGTCGCCTCGGACACCGCGGCATCCGAGCCGGGCAGCACGACGAGCGCGACGCGGCGGTCCTGGAGCACGCCGGCGAGCAGGATCGGGTTGGTCTCGGCGATGTAGGCGTCGCGAGCCTCGGCCCCGGCCCGCGCCTCGCTGAGCTGCTTGTTGAGGTCGGCCTTGTCCTGGCGCAGCCCCGCGACCTCCTTGTTGAGGGTGTCGCCGAGCTCGCCCTTCAGGGGCCCGGCACCCAGCACGATGCCCACGGCCAGGGCCAGGAAGATCGAGACGATGGAGACCAGGTGGTAGCGGAAGTCGATCAACCGAACACTCCTTGGATGGACGACCACAGGTCGTCGATGCGCGCGCCGAGCACCTGCAGCAGGGCGCGGCCGCCCGTGGTCGACCACAGGGCGGCGCCGAGGGCCATCAGGCCGACCATGAGCATGAGCACCAGGCTGAGACCGGAGATGCGCGCCCGGTAGAGCCGGCTCACGCCCTTGGCGTCGACCAGCTTGCCGCCGACCCGCAGCCGGGTGAGGAAGGTGCTCGCCATGCCGGAGCGGCCCTTGTCGAGGAACTCGACCAGCGTCGCGTGGGTGCCGACGGCGACGATCAGGGAGGCGCCCTTGTCGTCGGCGAGCAGCATCGCGACGTCCTCGCTGGTGCCGGTCGCCGGGAAGACCACCGGCTCGACGCCGAGCGACCGCACCCGCTCCAGCCCGGGGGCGCGACCGTCGCGGTAGGCGTGCACGACGATCTCGGCGCCGCAGCGCAGCGCGTCGTCGGACACCGAGTCCATGTCGCCGACGATCAGGTCGGGCTGGTGGCCGGCCTCGATCAGCGCGTCGGCGCCGCCGTCGACGCCGATGAGGACCGGCTTGTACTCGCGGATGTAGGGGCGCAGGGTCGTCGAGGTCGTCCTTGTAGTGGTAGCCGCGCACCACGATCAGCACGTGCCGGCCGTCGAGGTCGGTGCGGATGTCGGGCACGCCGACCCCGTCGAGCAGCAGCTCGCGCTCCTGGCGCAGGTAGTCCATCGTGTTCTGCGCGAACGCCTCGAGCTGGTCGGACAGCCCGGCGCGGGCGAGGGTCATCGCCTCCTGCACGGACTCCGTTGTCGAGCACGGTGGCCGTCGCGACCGGTGCCGTCGTCGGTGCGCACGTCACCGCCTTCGAGGCTGAGATCGGTGCCGTCCTTGATGGCCATCACGTCGGGGCCGACCAGGTCGAGCAGCGGGATGCCGGCTGCGACGAGGATCTCCGGCCCCAGGTTGGGGTAGCGCCCCGAGATCGACGACGACGCGTTGATGACGGCAGCCGGCTTGCAGGCGACCAGCGCCTCGGCGCTGACCCGGTCGAGGTCCTCGTGGTCGATGACCGCGACGTCGCCCGGCCGCAGCCGCTTGGTGAGGTCCTTGGTGCGCCGGTCGACGCGCGCAGGACCGCCCAACCCGGGGCGGGGGCCGCGGTTGCTGCGGGCGGGAAGGCGGATGGACATCTGCACCATCGTGCCACGTCGGGCTAGGCCCGGGCGCGCGCCATCAGGTCGCGGGCGTGCTCGAGCGCGGCGTCGGTGCCGCTCCCACCGAGCATCCGGGCGAGCTCGGCGACCCGTTGCTCGCCCTCGACCTCGTGGACCCCGCTGCGGGTGACGTGCCCGTCGTCGGACCGCTCGACGACCAGGTGCCGGTCGGCATGGGCGGCGACCTGCGCGAGGTGGGTGACGACGACCACCTGGGCGTGCCGCGCGAGCGCCGCGAGGCGGGCGCCGACGTCGAGGGCCGCCCGGCCACCGACCCCGGCATCGACCTCGTCGAAGACGAAGGTCGGCACCGAGGTGACCTCGGTGGCCGTGGCGACCTCGATCGCGAGCATCACGCGGGAGAGCTCACCACCGGAAGCCGCCTTGGTCACCGCCCGTGGCGCGGTGCCCGACCCGCTGGCGAGCCGGATCTCGATGTCGTCGCGGCCGTCGGCCGTGAACCGGCCGGCATCCTCGACCGCGACCGAGACGGTGGCCGAGCCCATGGCCAGGTGGCTCAGCTCGTCGGTGATGCGCCTGCCGAGGGCGGCCGCGGCCGCGCTGCGGACGGAAGTGAGCCGCGCGGTGGCCTCCTCGCGGGCAGCGGTCAGGGTGACGACGTGCTCCTCGAGCTCGCCGATGCGGTCACCGGTGCCGTCGAGCTCGGCAACCCGCCGGGCGGCCTCGCTGCCCCAGTGCAGCACGTCGTCGACGGTGGGGCCGTAGAGCCGGGTGAGATCGCCGAGCGCGGCCCGCCGCTGCTCGACCTGCTCGAGGCGTGCGGGGTCGACGTCGGCGTCGGCGAGGTAGGAGCCCAGGTCGGCGGCGACGTCGGCGGCGAGGTAGCGCAGCTCGTCGACCCGGGTGCCGATCTCGGCCAGCGCCGGGTCGCTGCCGCTGACCGACGCCAGGCGGGACGACGCGGTGGCGAGCGCCTCGAGCACGCCCGGCGACGACATCCCGGGGTCGTCGTCGCCGGCGAGGGCGGTGTGCGCGGCACCGGCCCCGTCGCGCAGCTCCTCGAGGTGGCCGAGCCGCTGGCTCTCGACGCCCAGGAGGGCGTCCTCCCCGGGCTGCGGGTCGACGGCCTCGATGCGCTCGAGGCCCACCCGCAGCGCGTCGGCCTCGCGGGCCCGTTCGGCGGCCGCCGTGCGCAGGTGGGCCAGCTCGGCCTCCGCCGCGGTGAGCTCGCCGTGCACCGCACGGTAGGCCGAGAGGGCGTCGGCCACGTCGCGGCCACCGAAGCCGTCGAGCACCTCGCGGTGCTGGTCGGCGCGCCGCAGCCGCCACTGGTCGGCCTGGCCGTGCACGGCGACGAGGTGCTCGGCGAGGTCGGCGAGCACGCCGACCGGGGCGGCCCGGCCACCGACGTGCGCGCGGGAGCGACCGTCGGCGGAGACCGAGCGCACCAGCACCAGCCCGTCGGCGATGTCGGCACCGGCCTCTTCGGCGCGCTGCAGGGCCGGGTGGCCGGCCGGTAGGTCGACCACCCCCTCGACGACCACCCGGTCGGCGCCGGCCCGCACGAGGCCGGAGTCGCCGCGGCCGCCGAGCAGCAGCCCGAGGCCGGTGACGACCATGGTCTTGCCCGCGCCGGTCTCGCCGGTGAGCACGGTGAGCCCGGGGTGGAGCGAGAGCACCGCCTCGTCGATGACCCCGAGGTCACGGATGCGGATCTCCTCGATCACGCGCGGCGCTCCCGGTCTGCATCGGACATCGTCGCGCCGGCCGCCCCGCGCCAGCCCTGCACGGGGAGGCGGAACTTCTCGACGAGCCGGTCGGTGAACCCGCCGTGCGACAGGCGGGCCAGCCGCACCGGTTGGTCGGATCGGCGCACTTCGATGCGCGCGCCCGGGGGCAGGTCGACCGCCCGACGGCCGTCGCACCACACCACGCCGGTGCCCTGGGTGCGCGCCAGCACCTCGACGACGAGGCGGGACTGCGGGCCGACCACCACGGGCCGGGCGAAGAGCGCGTGCGCGCTGATCGGCACGAGGAGCAGGGCCTCGACGTCGGGCCACACGACGGGCCCGCCGGCCGAGAACGCGTAGGCGGTGGACCCGGTCGGCGTCGCCATGACGATGCCGTCGCAGCCCCAGGTGGACAGGGGGCGACCGTCGATGGCCACGGTGACGCTCGAGCATCCGCTCACGGGAGGCCTTCTCGACGGTCACCTCGTTGAGGGCCCAGGACGAGAACACGCTCTGGCCGTCTTCGAAGGCGTGCACCTCGAGGGTCATCCGCTCCTCGACGCTGTAGTCGTGCGAGACGATGCGCTCGACGGTGGCGTCGAGGTCTTCGCGCTCGGCCTCGGCGAGGAAGCCGACGTGGCCCAGGTTGACCCCGAGCAGGGGCACGCCGGACCCGCGGGACGAGCTCGGCGCCGCGCAGGATCGTGCCGTCGCCACCGAGCACGCAGACCAGCTCGCAGCCGGCGGCTGCGGAGTCGGGGCCGTCGGAGGCGTCACCGGCGGCGGACGCCTCGACCCCGGTGACCGCGGCCAGCGGGGAGTCGACGAGCTCGTCGGGGGGCGCGCACACGCCAACACCGGACGCGATGAGGCGGGTGGCGACGTCGGCGGCCAGCTGCTGGGCCTCGGGGCGGTGGACGTTGGTCACGAGCAGGATGCGGCGCGACGGCGCGGTCGTCATCGGCGTCCTCCGCTCGGTGGGTGCGTGGTGGTCGCGCGCACGGCGTCGGCGACCCGGTCCGGGTTCATTGTGTCCGACGGCACCGACCGCGCCCACAGGAGGTACTCGGTGTTGCCGCTCGTCCCGCTGATCGGGCTGGTGGCGATGCCGTGCACGTGCAGGCCGTGCTCCTCCACCGCCGCGACGACCTGCTCGAGGGCGCGGGTGCGGTCCTTGGGGTCGGTGACCACCCCCTGCCGGTTGAGCCGGCCGCGGCCGACCTCGAACTGCGGCTTGACGAGCGCGACGAGGTCGCCGTCCGGGTGCAGCAGACCGGCGAGGTCGCCCATGACCAGGGTGAGCGAGATGAACGACAGGTCGGCCACCACGAGGTCGGCCGGGCCCGCGAGGTCGTCCGCCGTCAGGCCGCGCACCGTGGTGCCACTGCGCTCCTCGACGCGTGGGTCGTCGGCCACCTCGGGCACGAGCTGGCCGTGGCCGACGTCGACGGCCACCACCCGGGCGGCGCCGCGCGCGAGCAGCACCTGGCTGAAGCCGCCGGTCGACGCGCCGACGTCGACGCAGCGCCGGCCGGTGACATCCAGCCCCTGCGGGCCCCACTCGTCGAGGGCGGCGACGAGCTTGTGGGCGGCCCGGCCGACCCAGCGCGGACCGGAGGAGGTGACCGCCACGGCATCCGAGTCGGTGACGGGGTGCGACGCCTTGCTGACCGGCGTTCCGTCGACCACGACGAGGCCCTCGTCGATCAGGTCGCGAGCCTCACCGCGCGAGCGGGCCAGGCCGCGCCGCACCAGCTCGGCGTCGAGGCGGCCGATCTCAGCCGCCGAGGTCGGTGAGGCGCGACTGCAGCGTGCGGTGCACCGCCTCGCCGGCCTCGAGCTGGGCGTCGAGGTCGTCGCCGGGTGCGGCGGCGAGGTCGCCCAGGGCGGCGTCGATCACGAGGTCGCCCGTCTCCGGCGGCGCCCCCGTGCTGGGGGCACCCGCCGGTGGGGACGGCACCGGGCCGTCGCTCTGGGTGGTGTCGGGGTGCGGCTCGGTCACGCGCCGGCCGGAGTGCTGCTGGCGGCCGGCGTGGCCGCGGTGGTCTTCGCCGGCGTGGCCGCGGTAGTCGTCGCCGGCGTGGCCGCGGTGGTCTTCGCCGGCGTGGCCGCGGTGGTCTTCGCCGGCGTGGCCGCGGCGGTCTTCGCCGGCGTGGCGGCAGTCGTCTTCGCCGTCGTCGTCTTGGCCGCGGTCGAGGTCCTCTTCGCCGGAGCCTTGCGCGCAGTGGTGGTCTTCGCCGTCGTGGTCTTGGCGGCCGTCGTGGTCTTGGCGGCCGTCGAGGTCCTCTTCGCCGGAGCCTTGCGCGCAGTGGTGGTCTTCGCCGTCGTGGTCTTGGCGGCCGTCGAGGTCTTTGTCGCCGGAGCCTTGCGCGCAGAGGTGGTCTTCGTCGTCGTGGTCTTCGCGGGCGCCTTCTTCGCCGGTGCCTTCTTCGCCGGGGCGCTCTTCGTCGCCGTCGACGCCTTCTTAGCGGGCGCCTTCTTCGCCGGCGCCTCCTTGGCAGGCGCCTTCTTGGCAGGCGCCTTCTTCGCCGGGGCGGCGACCCGGGTCGGCTCAGGCCCGAGGTCGGCGAGGGCGTTGGCCACGGGTCCCGGCGTGCGGGTGGTCATGCCGGTCGCCGAGCGCGCGAGGTCGTCGACCTGCGCTGCCAGGCCCGCGACGGTCGCGGCCAGCGACTGCACGTCGGTGGAGATCCGGTTGACGTCGAGCTTGGCCACGGCCGAGTCGACCTCGCGACGCACCAGGCGGACGAGCGCCTTGCGGTTGGCCTGCGCCGCGTGAAGCAGCTCGTCGGCCAGCCCGCTGACCTGCTTGGCGGCCTTCTTGCGCGAGGCGTCCGAGCCGGCCAGGGCGAGGATCTCGGCCGCCGCCTCCTTGGCGGCGCTGCGAGTGAGCTCACCGAGCCCTGATGCGAGCTCGACGTAGCCCTGGATGGAGCGCTTGGCCATGGGTCCTCCTGACACGTGGCAGCCCGGTCAGCCGCCCTTCCGGGCCACGTTACCGGGATGCGGGGCTCTCGACCACGGACTCGGCGCGGGCGACCAGCGCGTCGACCTCGGCATTCGCGGCTCCGGCGTCGCGTGCGGCGTGCACAGCACGCACGGCATGGGTCAGTCTGGTGAGCCCGCCGGCGGTGTCATCGGGGTCGGTGAGCAGGGCGCGCAGGTCCGGCGCTACCCAGGTCGGACGGCGGTTCACGGGCGCATCGAGGCAGGCCCGCAGGTGGTCGACCCCGGTGAGCACGAGCAGCGAGTCCATCCCCGCGGCCACCGCGCCCTCGATGTCGGTGTCGAGCCGGTCACCGACCGCGAGCAGGCGGCCCGGGGGCAGGTCGAGGCGCTGGGCGCACAGCAGGTACAGCGGCGGCCCGGGCTTGCCGGCGACGAGGTGCGGTGGCGTTCCGACGGCGCGCTCGACGGCCGCGACGAGCGAGCCGTTGCCGGGTGCCACCCCGCGGTCGGTCGGCAGCGTGCCGTCGGTGTTGGTCGCCACCCAGGTGGCGCCGGCCTGCACGGCATAGGCGGCCTCGGCGAGGTCGCTCGCCGTCACGTCGGGGCCGTAGCCCTGCAGCACCGCGTCGACGGCCATGCCCGCGGCGTCGGCGGGGAGCACCGGCCGCAGCCCGGCCTCTGCGAGAGCGGTCGCGACACCCGCACCACCGATCGCCAGCACCGCACTGCCGGCCGACACCCGGTCGGCGAGCAGCCAGGCGCCGGCCTGCGAGCTGGTGGCCACCGCCTCGGGCGTGCAGGCCAGGCCGAGGTCGCGCAGGTGGGCGGCGACGTCAGCCGGTGACCGGGACGCGTTGTTGGTGGCGTAGAGCACCGGCTGGCCGCACGGCGCCGAGCACCTCCACGGCGTGCGGCACGGCGCTGGGGCCCCGGTAGACCACCCCGTCGAGGTCGCAGACCACGGCGGCATAGCGAGCGACGAGCGAGCCGGCCGAGGTCACTCCCCCGGCTCCCCGGCAGCCTGGTCGGTGCGCTCGACGGCATCGGGCGCCCCGGCACGGGCCACGACGGCATCGAGCTCCTCGAGCTCGTCCTCCCCGAGCTCGAGCTCGATGCCGTCAAGCTCCTCCAGTCGCTCGACGGCGTCGGTCTCCCCCTCGGTGTCACCCTTCATGGCCTTGACGAACCACTCCCGTGCCTCCTCCTCCCGGCCCAGACCGAGTAGTACGTCGGCGTAGGCGTAGTGCAGGCGGAACACCCCGGCCATGGGGCTGCGGCGCAGCGCCGGGATCTGCAGCGCGAGCAGCGCGGCATCCTCCTGGCCCAGGTCGCGGCGGATGCCGGACACGACGATCGCGAGCTCGATGCGCTCGGACTCCTCGAGGGTGGCGGCCTCCGGGGTCGCGGCCAGGTCCAGGGCCCGACCGTGCCGGCCCAGCCCCCGCTCGCAGTCGACCATGAGCGGGAGCAGGTGCGAGGACCCGCTCAGCCGGCGCACCGTGCGGAACTCGGTGAGCGCCCGGGCGAAGTCGCCCTGCCGGTAGGCCACCATGCCCAGCGCCTCGCGGGCGGCCGGAACCCGGCCGGCGCGGCGCACCGCGGTCTCGGCATGGGCCAGCGCCGCGTCGATGTCGTCGGCCTCGAGGAAGGCCGCGACCATCACCAGGTGCTGGGCGACGCCCTCGGCGTTCTCCTTCGACAGGGTGCGCAGCTGGGAGTGGATGGACCGGTCGAGCTCCTTGCCGGTCACCCCTTCGGGGATGCGCGGCTCGGGCAGGCGCGGACCCTTGGGTGCCAGTCGCGACCCGCCGCGGCTCTCCCGATCGTCACTGCGGTCGGATGCCGTGCCCGGGCGCGCGCCCGGGCGCCCGAGCGCCGGGGCGGCCGGAGCCGCCCGGGCGACCCTTGCCACCGGCACCACCTTGCCGCTGGGTCGGCCCTGGCCGCCGGCACCGCCGGTGCCCGCCGAACCACCGCTGCGCCCGCGGTCGTCCCGACGCGGGGCGCTGCCGCTGCCGCCGGATCGTCCGGCCGAACGGTCCTCGCCGGCGCGACGATCGCTGTTCTCCTCGGCCACGCCATCAACTCCTGGGTTTCGGTGACTCACGGCCGCCCCCGTGGGGCGGGACGCCGTCGATCAGTGTACGGATGCGCCTCCAGCACACAGCCGGCGGTGCAGGTCAGCCCGGCCTGCGGCCACGGACCCGCAGCTGCGGTAAAGGAAAGAGCAGAAATGAGAAAGGGCCCGCCTAAATAGGCGGGCCCTTTCTGGAAAGTATGTCCGGCTGCGTCCTACTCTCCCACACCGTCACCAGTGCAGTACCATCGGCGCTGAAGGGCTTAGCTTCCGGGTTCGGAATGGAGCCGGGCGTTTCCCCTTCGCTATGACAGCCGAAACTCTATTGAGATGTCAACAACAGTCTTGGTGCGGTTCCGACCGTACCTCGGGAACCACACAGTGGACGCGAACACGCATATAAATCTTTGGTGTGTATCAAGTTATCGGCTTATTAGTACCGGTCAGCTACACGCATTGCTGCACTTCCACATCCGGCCTATCAACCCAGTAGTCTAGCTGGGAGCCTCTCGGGGTAAACCCCATGGAAACCTCATCTTGAAGCGTGCTTCCCGCTTAGATGCTTTCAGCGGTTATCACTTCCGAACGTAGCTAATCAGCGGTGCTCTTGGCAGAACAACTGACACACCAGAGGTTCGTCCAACCCGGTCCTCTCGTACTAGGGTCAGCTCTTCTCAAGTTTCCTACGCGCACAGCGGATAGGGACCGAACTGTCTCACGACGTTCTAAACCCAGCTCGCGTACCGCTTTAATGGGCGAACAGCCCAACCCTTGGGACCTACTCCAGCCCCAGGATGCGACGAGCCGACATCGAGGTGCCAAACCATGCCGTCGATATGGACTCTTGGGCAAGATCAGCCTGTTATCCCCGAGGTACCTTTTATCCGTTGAGCGACGGCGCTTCCACAAGCCACCGCCGGATCACTAGTCCCGACTTTCGTCCCTGCTCGACATGTCACTCTCACAGTCAAGCTCCCTTGTGCACTTACACTCGACACCTGATTGCCAACCAGGCTGAGGGAACCTTTGGGCGCCTCCGTTACTTTTTAGGAGGCAACCGCCCCAGTTAAACTACCCACCAGGCACTGTCCCTGATCCGGATCACGGACCGAGGTTAGATATCCAGAACGACCAGAGTGGTATTTCAACGATGACTCCACACGACACTGGCGTGCATGCTTCACAGTCTCCCACCTATCCTACACAAGCCGTACCGAACACCAATACCAAGCTATAGTAAAGGTCCCGGGGTCTTTCCGTCCTGCTGCGCGTAACGAGCATCTTTACTCGTAGTGCAATTTCGCCGAGTTCGCGGTTGAGACAGTGGAGAAGTCGTTACGCCATTCGTGCAGGTCGGAACTTACCCGACAAGGAATTTCGCTACCTTAGGATGGTTATAGTTACCACCGCCGTTTACTGGGGCTTAAATTCTCAGCTTCGCCCGAAGGCTAACCGGTCCTCTTAACCTTCCAGCACCGGGCAGGCGTCAGTCCGTATACATCGTCTTGCGACTTCGCACGGACCTGTGTTTTTAGTAAACAGTCGCTTCTCCCTGGTCTCTGCGGCCCTTCACCCCTAGGACGTGAAGTCCTTCAAGGTCGGGCCCCCCTTCTCCCGAAGTTACGGGGGCATTTTGCCGAGTTCCTTAACCACGATTCTCTCGATCTCCTTGGTATTCTCTACCTGACCACCTGAGTCGGTTTGGGGTACGGGCGGCTCGAACCTCGCGTCGATGCTTTTCTTGGCAGCATAGGATCACCCTGCTTCCCGCATTCGCGGTCACTATCAGGTCTCAGGCATATGTGTGAGACGGATTTGCCTACTCACTCGCCTACACCCTTGGACGTGGACTACCATCGCCACGCGGAGGCTACCTTCCTGCGTCACTCCTGTTATCGCTTAACTACTACCAGCATAGGGTCGTGCGCTCCGCTCGAAGTCCTCTCCCGAAGGATTGGATCAACCAGTTTCAGACACTTAGCATCACTAGGTTCGTCATGGGCGGTTCTTCGCCGGTACGGGAATATCAACCCGTTGTCCATCGACTACGCCTGTCGGCCTCGCCTTAGGTCCCGACTTACCCAGGGCAGATTAGCTTGACCCTGGAACCCTTGGTCTTTCGGAGGACGGGTTTCTCACCCGTCATTCGCTACTCATGCCTGCATTCTCACTCGTGTGGCCTCCACGGCTGGATCACACCGCCGCTTCACTGGCCACACGACGCTCTCCTACCCATCAACACGCCTGGACCGACGCAAGGTCACGACCGGGCAATGTGTCAATGCCACAACTTCGGTGGTGTGCTTGAGCCCCGTTACATTGTCGGCGCGGAATCACTTGACCAGTGAGCTATTACGCACTCTTTCAAGGGTGGCTGCTTCTAAGCCAACCTCCTGGTTGTCAATGCAACTCCACATCCTTTCCCACTTAGCACACGCTTAGGGACCTTAGATGGTGGTCTGGGCTGTTTCCCTCTCGACTATGAAGCTTATCCCCCACAGTCTCACTGCTGCGCTCTCACTTACCGGCATTCGGAGTTTGGCTGACGTCAGTAACCTGGTGGGGCCCATTAGCCATCCAGTAGCTCTACCTCCGGTAAGAAACACGCGACGCTGCACCTAAATGCATTTCGGGGAGAACCAGCTATCACGAAGTTTGATTGGCCTTTCACCCCTACCCACAGCTCATCCCCTCAGTTTTCAACCTAAGTGGGTTCGGTCCTCCACGACGTCTTACCGTCGCTTCAACCTGGCCATGGGTAGATCACTTCGCTTCGGGTCTAGAACATGCGACTAATTCGCCCTATTCAGACTCGCTTTCGCTACGGCTTCCCCACACGGGTTAACCTCGCCACTATCACTAACTCGCAGGCTCATTCTTCAAAAGGCACGCTGTCACCCCACAAGGAGGCTCCAACGGTTTGTAGGCAAACGGTTTCAGGTACTATTTCACTCCCCTCCCGGGGTACTTTTCACCTTTCCCTCACGGTACTTGTCCGCTATCGGTCATCAGGGAGTATTTAGGCTTAGCAGGTGGTCCTGACAGATTCACACGGGATTTCTCGGGCCCCGTGCTACTTGGGATACTCTCTCGGCAGTGCACGACATTTCGACTACGGGGGTCGCACCCTCTGTGCCGGGCCTTTCAATGCCGTTCGTCTATGACGCGCATTTCTGACTCCATGTCGGATCGGCAGATCCGACTGAGAAGTCCCACAACCCCGACCATGCAACGCCTGCCGGCTATCACACATGATCGGTTTAGCCTGTTCCGCTTTCGCTCGCCACTACTAACGGAATCGCGGTTGCTTTCTCTTCCTGTGGGTACTGAGATGTTTCACTTCCCCACGTTCCCTCTACCCGCCCTATATATTCAGGCGGGAGTCACTGGTCACTTGCCGTCCAGCGGGGTTTCCCCATTCGGAAATCCTCGGATCACAGTCTGGTTATCGACTCCCCGAGGCTTATCGCAGATTGCTACGTCCTTCTTCGGCTCCAGATGCCAAGGCATCCACCGTTTGCTCTTAAAAACTTGATCACAGAGTTTATCAAAGATGCTCGGACGAATCCACTGAAATGACTAATGATTCTCAAGACATCACGCGAACGAGTCCAACCTCAGCTCAAAGATGCTCGCGTCCACTGTGTAGTTCTCAAAGTACGGGCGGTACCTCACCGTCACGCATCCGGTCAGAAAGGGTCCAGAGGCCGTAACACGGCCTGAAGGTCGGGACTGTCGTCCGGTCCCTCAGGACCCAACAGCGTGCCAGGCACCGTTCCGTCCCCGGCCGCTTTCCACACTCCCGAAGCGGGAGCGTACTTGACGAGCCGGACCAGGTCCGGCGCCAAATTGTCAATGTTCCACCCATGAGCACCAGCCGACCGAACATTCGCAGTCACGACTCCAGGCTCTGGACTCCCTGATCAGCGAGCTGCAGTGCTCCTTAGAAAGGAGGTGATCCAGCCGCACCTTCCGGTACGGCTACCTTGTTACGACTTAGTCCTAATCACCGATCCCACCTTCGACGGCTCCCTCCACAAGGGTTAGGCCACCGGCTTCGGGTGTTACCGACTTTCATGACTTGACGGGCGGTGTGTACAAGGCCCGGGAACGTATTCACCGCAGCGTTGCTGATCTGCGATTACTAGCGACTCCGACTTCATGAGGTCGAGTTGCAGACCTCAATCCGAACTGAGACCGGCTTTTTGGGATTCGCTCCACCTTACGGTATCGCAGCCCTTTGTACCGGCCATTGTAGCATGCGTGAAGCCCAAGACATAAGGGGCATGATGATTTGACGTCATCCCCACCTTCCTCCGAGTTGACCCCGGCAGTCTCCTATGAGTTCCCACCATTACGTGCTGGCAACATAGAACGAGGGTTGCGCTCGTTGCGGGACTTAACCCAACATCTCACGACACGAGCTGACGACAACCATGCACCACCTGTATACCGACCTTGCGGGGCAGCCCATTTCTGGGCTGTTTCCGGTATATGTCAAGCCTTGGTAAGGTTCTTCGCGTTGCATCGAATTAATCCGCATGCTCCGCCGCTTGTGCGGGCCCCCGTCAATTCCTTTGAGTTTTAGCCTTGCGGCCGTACTCCCCAGGCGGGGAACTTAATGCGTTAGCTGCGGCACGGAACCCGTGGAATGAGGCCCCACATCTAGTTCCCAACGTTTACGGCGTGGACTACCAGGGTATCTAATCCTGTTCGCTCCCCACGCTTTCGCTCCTCAGCGTCAGTTAGTGGCCCAGAGATCTGCCTTCGCCATCGGTGTTCCTCCTGATATCTGCGCATTTCACCGCTACACCAGGAATTCCAGTCTCCCCTACCGCACTCTAGTCTGCCCGTACCCACTGCAAGTCCGAGGTTGAGCCTCGGATTTTCACAGCAGACGCGACAAACCGCCTACGAGCTCTTTACGCCCAATAATTCCGGACAACGCTTGCACCCTACGTATTACCGCGGCTGCTGGCACGTAGTTAGCCGGTGCTTCTTCTGCAGGTACCGTCACTTTCGCTTCTTCCCTGCTGAAAGAGGTTTACAACCCGAAGGCCGTCATCCCTCACGCGGCGTCGCTGCATCAGGCTTTCGCCCATTGTGCAATATTCCCCACTGCTGCCTCCCGTAGGAGTCTGGGCCGTGTCTCAGTCCCAGTGTGGCCGGTCACCCTCTCAGGCCGGCTACCCGTCGTCGCCTTGGTGAGCCATTACCTCACCAACTAGCTGATAGGCCGCGAGTCCATCCCAGACCGAAAAATCTTTCCAAACGGTAGCCATGCGGCTCCGTGCTCGTATCCGGTATTAGCTCCGTTTCCCGGGGTTATCCCAGAGTCAGGGGCAGGTTACTCACGTGTTACTCACCCGTTCGCCACTGATCACCCAAGAGCAAGCTCTCGAGGTCACCGTTCGACTTGCATGTGTTAAGCACGCCGCCAGCGTTCGTCCTGAGCCAGGATCAAACTCTCCGTTGATGTTCTGATTACCGGCGAACCGGTAGATCTATAACCCTTGGAGGGTGTTGTTCACTGGCTGAGCACGAACAACCAGCTCTCGCTGTTGTTCGTTGTCAACCAAAGGATTTTCGTGCGCTTCGACTCCCCGACCTGATGGCCGGTTCGTCTCGACGCGACGAGGTATTACTTGGCATCGATTTTTGACACGCTGTTGAGTTCTCAAGGTTCGGACGCGCACCAGCAACTCGCTCAGTGAGCTCGTCGTCGGGGCTGGTATCCGTGCTGCTCGCTTTGCGGCGAGGCAACTGTTCTAACTTACCCGCGTCCTTGCTTGGGCGTCAAATCCGTGATCCGCTCTACAGAGCGGCCGGACAGGATCGCGCTTGGATCTCTGCGGGGCGCCCACTCTAGCACCCTGGGGCGCCGGCTCCAACTCGGTGTCTCGCGGCCACCGAAGTGGTCGGAAGTCCCTGTCTGGGAGTGGGATCAGCTCGCGGGACCGGCCTGCTTGGGGCTGGGTGGTGACCCATCCGCTTGGCGTCCGTTCCTCCCTCTCGGGCTGACGTCGAGAACATTAGATGACGTTCCGCGCAGAACACAAATCGGCTCCCCCGCCGGCGGGCCGTACGACCCCGAATGCGACGAAACCCGCTGTCACACAGCGGGTTTCGTTTGTCGAGCGCTTGGCGACGGTGCGGCGGGCGTGCTCAGCCGGCATCCACGAGGCGCCCGGCGGCCAGTGCCTTGCGCCCTCGGCGGAGCACGACCACCCGCTCGTGCAGCACGTCGTCGGCCGCGAGAACCCGCTCCGGGTCGGTCACCTTCGCCCCGTTGACCGAGGCGCCGCCGTCACCGATGGCCCGCCGGGCGGCGTTGCGTGACTCGACCAGGCCCACGGCCACCAGCGCGTCGACCACGCTCATCCCCACGTGCACTGCTCCCCCGGGCAGCTCGGCCGTGGCGTCGGCCAGCGTCTGCGCGTCGAGACCGCGCAGGTCGCCCTTGCCGAACAGCGCCTCGCTCGCGGCCTGCACCGCCGCCGTCGCTGCGGCACCGTGCACCAGGGTCGTGACGTCGGCCGCCAGGGTCTTCTGCGCCACCCGCCGGAACGGCTCGGTCTCCACCTGCCGCTCGAGCTCGGCGAGCTCCTCGCGAGTGCGGTCGGTGAACACCCGCAGGAGGGTGAGCACCGAGGCGTCCTCGACGTTGAGCCAGTACTGGTAGAAGGCGTAGGGACTGGTCATCTCCGGCGAGAGCCAGATGGCGTTGCCGGCGCTCTTGCCGAACTTCTCCCCCGAGGAGTCGGTGAGCAGTGGTGTGGTGAGCAGGTGCACCGACGCGCCCTCGACCCGGTGGATGAGGTCCGACCCCGCGGTGAGGTTGCCCCACTGGTCGTTGCCGCCGGTCTGCAGCGTGCAGCCGAAGTCGCGGTAGAGCTGCAGGTAGTCCAACCCCTGCAGCAGCTGGTAGCTGAACTCGGTGTACGAGATGCCCTCGTCACTGTTCAGCCGCGCCGCGATGGCCTCCTTCTTCACCATCTGGTTGACCCGGAAGTGCTTGCCGACGTCGCGCAGGAAGTCGAGCGCCGACAGCGGAGCGGTCCAGTCGAGGTTGTTGACGAAGATCGCCGGGTTCTCGCCGTCGGACTCCAGGAACGGCTCGACCTGCCGGCGGATGTTCGCCACCCACTGCGCCGTCTGCTCCTTGGTCTTCAGCACCCGCTCGGCCGTGGGCCTGGGGTCGCCGATCAGCCCCGTCGACCCACCGACGAGGCAGATGACGCGGTGCCCGGCCCGCTGCAGGTGCCGCAGCACGACGAGCTGCACGAGGTTGCCGAAGTGCAGCGACGGCGCCGTGGGGTCGAACCCGCAGTACGCCGTGATCGGCCCGCCGGCGAGTGCCTGGCGCAGCGCGGACTCGTCGGTGGTCTGCGCCACCAGCCCTCGCCACTGCAGCTCGTCGAGGATGTCGCCCACGGTGCTTCCCTTCGCTGGTTCCGCGCAGCCCTGGCGGCCGGATGCCGGGTGCCCGCCACAGCCTGCCACGCACCCGGGGCGTCAGCGCCGCTCGTCCGCAAGCACGGCGTAGGTGTAGCCGTCGACCCACCCGAGCTCGGCGTGCCACGAGTCGCGGATGCCGTGTTGCTCGCGTCGCATCCCCGCCTTCTCCATGACCCGCCAGGAGGCGACATTGTCGGCGAAGCAGCCGGCGGTGACCCGGTGCAGGCCGAGCTCGCCGAAGGCCAGGTCGAGAATCGCCCGCACCATCTCCGTCGCGTAGCCGCGGCCGTGGTGTGCCGGGTCGAGGAGGTAGCCGAGGGACCCCTCGCTGCGTACCGCCGGTGAGTTCTTCCCCTGGCCCATGCCGTCGCTCACCATCACCGAGACCGTGCCGACGACGACACCGGCGTCGGTGACCCCGACGACGTGGTGGTCGAACGGGTCGTCCACCCCGGAGTGCCACAGCCCCCGGTAGACCTCCAGGTCGACCTCGGTGTTGAGCAGCCACCGGTTGACGTCGGGGTGGGTGCGCCAGCCGACCACCGCGTCGATCTCTGCCTCGGTGGGCGGCCGCAGCTCGAGCCGCTCGGTGTGCCGCGGCCACAGCTCGGGTCGGGTCATGCCCCATGCCTACCGGGGGCTCGGCCCGACCGCCACAGGATTTTCCGGTGGACGGGGCCGTCCCCGCCGGGTTGGGATGAAGTGATGACCCGGATCCACGACCACGAGGCCGACACCGGCGCAGGGACGGTGCGAGCACTGCTCGCCGCGCAGTTCTCCGACCACGCCGACCTCCCGCTCGTACCGGTCGGGGCCACGGGCACCGACAACGCGATGTACCGCCTCGGTGCCGACCTGCTCGTCCGGCTGCCGCGCACCCCCTCGCAGGCGTGCTCGAGCGGATCGAGCGCTGGCTGGCCGGCGCCGACGACCCGCTGCCCGCCTGGGTCGACACCGCCGCCGTCCGCCGGGCCGCAGCCGCCTCCCGGGATGCCGCCGACGACGACGTCCCCTACGTGCTGACCCACGGCGACCTCATCCCGGGCAACGTGCTGCTCCGCGGCACCCGGCTCGCCGCCGTGCTCGACTGGGGATCCCTGTCCTGGGCCGACCCGGCGCTCGACCTCGTTCCGGCCTGGGCCTTTCTCGGTCCACGATCGCGCGAGGTGTTCCGCGAGCGGGTCGGAGCCGACGACGCCACCTGGCTGCGGGCCCGGGCGAACGCCCTCGAGCAGTCACTGGGCGCCATCGCGTACTACACGCCGAGACGCCACCCACTGGCCGACGTCATGGCCCGGACCCTGGGCCTCGTGCTCGACGACGCGGCGTCGGGGCCGCGCTGACGCGACGTGGCCGGCATCCGGCACACTGGCCCGCCATGAGCACCGACGCGTCACCGCGACCCGACCTCACCACGTTCATCGGCGGCCTGCCCAAGGCCGAGCTGCACGTGCACCACGTGGGGTCGGCCTCGCCGCGGATCGTCGCCGAGCTGGCGGCGCGGCATCCGGACAGCCCGGTGCCCCAGGATCCACAGGCGCTGGCCCGGTTCTTCACGTTCACCGACTTCGCCCACTTCATCGACGTCTACCTCGCGACCGTCGGCCTGCTGCGCACCGCGCAGGACGTGCGGATGCTGACCTACGAGGTCGCCCGCGACCTCGCCGCCCAGCAGGTGCGCTACGCCGAGCTCACCATGACGCCCTACACGTCGGTCGTGCGCGGCATCCCCATCGAGGCGTACACCGAGGCGATCGAGGACGCCCGGGTGGCCGCCGAGCGCGACCACGGCGTGGTGCTGCGCTGGATCTACGACATCCCCGGCGAGTCGGGCGTGGAGTCGGCGGACGCCACGCTGTCGTACGCCCTGCACCACCGCCCCGAGGCCTTGCTCGGCTTCGGGCTCGGCGGCCCGGAGATCGGGGTGCCCCGCGCCCAGTTCGCCCCGCACTTCGCCGCCGCCCGCGCCGCCGGGCTGCACTCGGTGCCCCACGCCGGCGAGTCGACGGGGCCGCAGTCGGTCTGGGACTCGCTGACCCTGCTCGGTGCCGAGCGGATCGGTCACGGCACCTCGTCGGTTCAGGACCCCGCGCTGCTCGCGCACCTGGCCGAGCACGGCATCCCGCTCGAGGTGTGCCCCACGAGCAACGTCGCGACACGGGTGGTCGAGCGGATCGAGGAGCACCCGATCCGGGCCATGCGCGATGCCGGCGTCGTGGTCACGGTGAACAGCGACGACCCGCCGATGTTCGGCACCACCCTGAACCGCGAGTACGAGATCGCGGCCGGCCTGCTCGACCTCGACACCACCGGCGTCGCCGACCTCGCCCTGGCCGCCGTCGACGCGAGCTTCGCACCGGATGCCGTGAAGGCGTCACTGCGCTCGGAGATCGGCGACCACCTCGCCGCCGCCGGCTGAGCGAGGTCAGCGCAGCGCCGAGGTCACCACGACCACCCCGGGACCGAAGGACTCGTCGGCCCAGGCCTGGATCGTGCCGTCGTCGTGCACGACGGTCACCAGCATGGGACCGTCACCCTCGCGGCCCAGCTCGATGAGGCCGGGTGTGACGGCCAGCGCGCGGGCCACGCCGTCCCACTGCGCGGCGTCGAGGTCGGGGGGCGCCGAAGGGCGGGGTGACGGCTCGGCCCCCGTGTCGTACAGGCCCAGCGGCACCGCGCCGGTGACCGTCAGCGCCCGGCCGTCGAAGCGGCCGGTCACCGCGTACGAGCCGGAGCGGACGACCTTGCCTCCGACGACCTCCATGTCCTGCGGCTGGGCGGTGGCCCAGGACCACCCGACCAGCGGCACGCCGTCGCACGCCGGGGGGAGGGACAGGGCAACGGGGCCAAGGCAGAGATGCGGGGGTTCGTCGCCGTTCTGGAGCACCAGGCCCTGTCCGGTGACGGGGTCCTCGGCCGGAGGGACCGGTGGGACGGGTCGTGCCACGGGTGGTGTGGCGGTCGCAGTGGGGCTGCCGGTCGCGGACGGGCCGGCGGTCGGAAAGGTCATCTGCCGGGCGGGGCCGCCGGTGGGCGAGCCACAGGCCCCGAGCAGCAATGCAGCGGCGGCGAGGAGCGACGCGGTGGGCAAGGCGGCAGACGGCGGTGTCATCCCGCTGGGACGCGTCAGCTGCGGGCGGCGTTCCGGGGCCGGCCGGGGCGGTAGGCGCTCACCGTCGGGTCGCCGTCGACCCAGAACCGCCAGGGATAGGTCACGCCGTCGCCGCCGGGGCCGCTCACGCCGACGCGGGGGCCGGTGCGCACCTGGGCCGCGTCGACGAGCACCTCGGGGGCGGTGACCCGACCGCCGGCGCGCGGGCCGGTGAGCGGCATGCCGTTGTGCTCGCGCCCGAGGGCCAGCGTGGTGGCGAGCCGGGCCGGGCCGCGCGCGAGGTCTCGGGGGCGGAACCCGGGCCGGCGCTCCGCGGCGACCTCGTGCCCGTCGACCACCTCGCCCGCCCGAAGGAGCACCGCGGACGCCTCCCCCTCGACGCCGGTGACCACGTTGGCGCAGAAGTGCATGCCGTAGGTGAAGTAGACGTACAACCTCCCCGCCGGGCCGAACATGACCTCGTTGCGCGGCGAGCGACCCAGGAAGGCGTGCGAACCGGGGTCCGCGGCACCGGCATACGCCTCGACCTCGGTGAGCCGCACGGTCACCCCACCGTGGCTGAACCGGCATCCCAGCAGGTCGCGCGCGACGCGCAGGGATTCACGGGCGAAGAACTCCTGCGGGAGCGGTTTGGCGTGAGGCACGTGCACCAGTGTGCTCGCCTCCGCTCACCGAACCGTCGGCAGCACCCCGGACCAGGCGCGGTGCCCGGATGCCGTGGCCACCGCCCGGGTAAGCTGCTCCCCCACCCGCACCGGCGCGGTGCCGCCCCGGGCCGAGCGGGACGCGAGGGATCCCTCGACCGAAAGCACCTCCCGCACACCCGGGGTGAGGTGCGGGCTGACCGCCGCCAGGTCGGCATCCGAGAGGTCCCACAGCTCGATGCCGCGGCCCTCGCACTCGCGCACGCAGGCACCGGCCACCTCGTGCGCCACGCGGAACGGCACACCCTGCCGGACGAGCCACTCGGCGACGTCGGTGGCCAGCGAAAACCCCTGTGGGGCAAGGGACTCCAGCCGCTCGGTGTCGAACACCATGGTGGCGACCATGCCGCTGAAGGCGGGCAGGAGCACCTCGAGGGTGTCGACGGCGTCGAAGACCGGCTCCTTGTCCTCCTGCAGGTCGCGGTTGTAGGCGAGCGGGAGGCCCTTGAGGGTGGTGAGCAGGCCGGCGAGGTCGCCGACCAGCCGGCCGGCCTTGCCCCGGGCGAGCTCGGCGACGTCGGGGTTCTTCTTCTGCGGCATGATGCTCGACCCCGTGGAGTAGGCGTCGTCGAGCGTGACGAACGAGAACTCCTTGGTCGCCCAGAGCACGACCTCCTCGGCGAGCCGCGAGACGTCGACCGCCGTCATCGCGGCGACGAAGGAGAACTCGGCCACGAAGTCGCGGCTCGCGGTGCCGTCGATCGAGTTCTCGACCGAGCCGTCGAAGCCGAGGTCGGCGGCGACGGCCTCCGGGTCGAGACCGAGCGAGGACCCGGCCAGCGCCCCCGAGCCGTACGGCGACACGCGCCGCCCGCACGTCCCAGTCACGCAGGCGCTCGACGTCGCGCAGCAGTGCCCAGGCGTGGGCCAGCAGGTGGTGCGAGAGCAGCACCGGCTGGGCGTGCTGGAGGTGGGTGCGGCCCGGCATCGCGACGCCGAGGTGCGTGGTCGCCTGCTCGACGAGGGCGTCGACGACGTCGAGCACCAGGCCGGCGACGACCCGCGCGTGCTCGCGCAGGTACATGCGGAACAGGGTGGCCACCTGGTCGTTGCGCGACCGCCCGGCGCGCAGCCGGCCCCCCACGTCGGCGCCGGCCCGGTCGATGAGCCCGCGCTCCAGGGCCGAGTGCACGTCCTCGTCGGCCGTCGTCGGGGGTGAAGGCGCCCGACTCGACGTCGGCACGCAGCCCCTCCAGCGCGTCGAGCATGGCGGCCAGGGTGGCGTCGTCGAGCAGACCGGCCGAGTGCAGCACCCGCGCGTGCGCCCGTGAGCCGGCCAGGTCGTGCAGGGCCAGCCGCCAGTCGAAGTGGGTCGACTTGCTCAGCGCGGCGAGCGCGTCGGCCGGGCCACCGGCGAACCGCCCACCCCAGAGGGCGGTGCCGCTGCCCCGGTTCTGGGACAACATCGACCTATTGGTCGATTCTGTCCCAGCGGGTGGGCGGACGGTCGGGTCGGTCACGGGAGGTCCCTCCGGGTGTAGGACATGAGGCGCTCGACGACCTGGGCGCTGCGCTCGGCCCCGGCGGTCACGACCATGATGGTGTCGTCGCCCGCGATGGTGCCGAGCACCCCCTCGAGGCCGGCGTGGTCGACGGCCGAGGCGAGGAAGTTGGCGGCGCCCGGCGGGGTGCGCAGGATGACGAGGTTGGCCGAGTGCTCGGCCGACACCAGCAGCTCGTGGCAGCGCGACTGCAGCCGGGTGCCGCGCTCCTCGCCGGCGGGCGCCGCGCGCACGGTGCGGTCGCCGCCCTCGCCCGGCACGGCATACACGAGGCTCTTGCCGACGCGCACCCGCTCGGCGCCGACGTCGACGAGGTCGCGCGACAGGGTCGCCTGGGTGACCTCGATGCCGTCGCCGGCGAGGTGGTCGAGCAGCTCGGTCTGCGAGCGCACCGGGGTGGAGGCGAGGATCTCGACGATCCGCTGCTGGCGCGCGGCCCGCGAGGTGGAGACGGTCATCGGGCCGGCTCGCTCTCGTGCTGCTCGACGAGCCACGACAGCAGCGCCTTCTGGGCGTGCAGCCGGTTCTCGGCCTCCTGCCAGACCAGGGATGCCGGGCCGTCGATCACCTCGGCGTCGACCTCGTAGCCGCGGTAGGCCGGCAGGCAGTGCAGGAACACGGCATCCGGGGCCGCCTGCGCCATCAGTGCCGCGGTGACCCGGAACGGTGCGAACGGGCTGGCGGCGCCCTTGCGCGCCTCGGCCTCGGCCTCCAGGCCCATCGAGACCCAGGTGTCGGTGGTGACGACGTCGGCACCGGCGACCGCGGCGACCGGGTCGTCGGTGACCAGCACCGAGCCACCCTGCGCGGCGGCGATCGCCTGCGCGCGGGCGACGACGTCGGCCCGGGGCGGGTGGGATGCCGGGGTGCCGACCCGCACGTGCATGCCGGCGAGCGCGCCGCCCAGCAGGTAGGAGTGCGCCATGTTGTTCGCGCCGTCGCCGACGTAGGCGAAGGTGAGGCCCGGCGGTCGCGCCCTTGGCCTCGAGCACCGTCATCAGGTCGGCCAGGATCTGGCACGGGTGGTAGTCGTCGGTGAGCGCGTTGACCACCGGCACCCCGGCGATACGCCGCCATCTCCTCGATCGCGCTCTGCGCGAAGGTGCGCCACACGACCGCGGCCGACTGCGGGCCGAGGATGCGGGCGACGTCGGCCACCGACTCGCGCACCCCCACGCCCGCGAGGCGGCCGTCGACGACCATCGGGAAGCCGCCCAGCCCGGCGACCGCCCCGACGAACGACACCTGGGTGCGCAGGGTCGGCTTGTCGAACAGGATCGACACGGTGCGCGGGCCCTCGAGGCAGCGGTCGGAGAAGGGGGCGGCCTTCAGCGCCAGCGCCCGGTCGAGCACGGTGCGCTGCTCGGCCGCGGTGAGGTCGTCGTCGGCGAGGAAGTGGCGCAGCGTCATCGGTCGTCCTTGGGGTGGTGGCGTGCTGGCTTGGCGGTGGCGGTGTCGAGCAGCCCGGGCAGGGCGTCGACGAACAGGTCGAGCTCGGCGGTGGTGACCACGAGCGGTGGGGCGAGCCGGATGGCGTCGGGGGCGACCGGGTTGACGATGAAGCCGGCGTCGCGGGCCAGGGCGGCGACGGCGGCGGAGTGGTCACCGGCCAGGGTGATGGCCTGCAGCAGGCCGACGCCGCGGATGCCGGTGACCTGCGGGTGGTCGAGGGCGCCGATGCGCTCGTGCAGGTGCTCGCCGGCCTCGCGTGGCGTGGTCGAGCAGGCCCTCGGCGGCGATGGTGTCGAGCACGGCGAGGCCGGCGGCACAGGCCAGCGGGTTGCCGCCGAAGGTCGAGCCGTGCATGCCCGGGGTGAGCAGGGTGCTGACGTCGGGGCCGAAGGTCATCAGGGCGCCGATCGGCACGCCGCCGCCGAGCCCCTTGGCCAGGGTCATCGCGTCGGGCACGACGCCGGCCTGGTGGAAGGCGAACCAGGTGCCGGTGCGGCCGATGCCGGTCTGCACCTCGTCGAGCACGAGCAGCGCGCCGGCGTCGTGGGTGATCTCGCGGGCGGCGCGCAGGTAGGCCGAGCTGCCCGGCCGCACGCCGGCCTCGCCCTGGATCGGCTCGAGCACCAGCGCCGAGGTCTGCTCGGTGACGGCGGCTCGCAGGGCGTCGACGTCGCCCCACGGCACGTGCGTCGACGCCGGGGATGAGCGGCTCGAACGGCTCGCGGTAGGCGGGCTTGTGGGTGAGGGCCAGGGCGCCGGTGGTGCGGCCGTGGAAGCCGCCCTCGGCGGCCACGATGCCGGTGCGCCCGGTGCGCCGGGCCAGCTTGATCGCCGCCTCGAGCGCCTCGGTGCCGGAGTTGCAGAAGAAGACCTTCGACCCGGTGGGCGCGCCGGCCAGCGACAGCAGCCGCTCGGCGAGCTCGACCTGCGGGCACCGAGGTGAAGAAGTTGGACACGTGCACCAGCTGGCCGGCCTGCTTCGACACGGCGGCGACCAGGGCCGGGTGGTCGTGGCCGAGGGCGTTGACCGCGATGCCGCCGACGAGGTCGAGGTAGCGCCGGCCCTCGACGTCCCAGACCCAGGCGCCGTCGCCGTGCTCGAGCACCAGCTGGGGGCGGCCGAAGAGGTTGAGCAGGGCGCCCTCGTAGCGGTCGAGCCACGCGGCGCTCGTCGGTCGATCGGGTCACGGTCATCGGCTCGGGCTCCTCGGTCGTCGTCGGGCAGCACCATGGTGCCGATGCCCTCGGAGGTGAAGACCTCGAGCAGCAGGCTGTGCGGCTGGCGCCCGTCGACGACGTGCGCCTGCGGCACGCCACCCTCCACGGCGCGCACGCACGCCTCCAGCTTGGGGATCATCCCGGCATCCACCGTGTGCAGCAGCTCGCGCGCGGCCGACACGGTCAGCTCGGAGAGCAGCGAGTCGCGGTCGGGCCAGCTCGCGTAGACGCCCTCGACGTCGGTGAGCACGACGAGCTTGCGGGCGCCGAGGGCGGCGGCCAGCGCGGCGGCGGCGGTGTCGGCGTTGACGTTGAGCACCTGGCCCTCGACGTCGAGGTCGGGGGCGATGGTCGAGACGACCGGGATGCGGCCGGCCTCGAGCAGGTCGAGCACGGCGGTCGGGTCGACCTGCACCACGTCGCCGACCAGGCCGATGTCGTGCTCCTCGCCGTCGATCGTGACGCCGCGGCGGCGGGCGCCGAACAGCCCGGCATCCTCGCCGGAGAGGCCGACCGCCATCGGCCCGTGCTGGTTGAGCAGGCCGACGAGCTCGCGACCGACCGAGCCGGTGAGCACCATCCGCACGACGTCCATGACCTCGGGGGTGGTGACCCGCAGGCCGCCCTTGAACTCGCTGGTCAGGCCGAGCCGGTCGAGCATGCTCTTGATCTGCGGGCCGCCGCCGTGCACGACGACGGGGCGCAGCCCGGCGTAGCCGCAGGAACACGATGTCCTGCGCGAAGGCGGCCTTGAGCGCGTCGTCGACCATCGCGTTGCCGCCGTACTTGACGACCACCAGCGCCCCGCGGAAGCGCTCGAGCCAGGGCAGCGCCTCGACGAGCGTGAGCGCCTTGGACTGGGCCACGCGCAGCGCGGCGGCGTCGATCGCGCCGCGCAGGGCCTGCTCGGGGGTGTCATCGGTGACGTCCTTGCTCGGTGTCGTCGGGTCTCAGGTGGAGTAGGCGGAGTTCTCGTGCACGTAGTCGTGGGTGAGGTCGTTGGTCCAGATCGTGGCGGTGGCGTCGCCGGCGTGGAGGTCGACGACGACGTGCACCTCGCGGGCGGCCAGGTCGACCAGCGAGCGGTCCTCCCCCACCCCGCCGGCCCGGCAGACCTGCACCCCGTTCATCGAGACGTCGAGGGATGCCGGGTCGAAGGCAGCCGCGGTCGTGCCGACCGCCGCGAGCACACGGCCCCAGTTCGGGTCGTTGCCGAAGACCGCGCACTTGAACAGGTTGTTGCGGGCGACCGCGCGAGCCACCTCCAGCGCGTCGTTCACGGATGCCGCGCCGCGCACCTCGACGGCGATGTCGTGGTGGGCGCCCTCGGCGTCGGCGATGAGCTGGCGGGCGAGCGAGGCGCAGACCTCGGTCACGGCATCCGCCAGGGCGTCACGGCCGACCGGCACGCCCGAGGCACCGGAGGCCAGCAGCGACCACGGTGTCGTTGGTCGACATGCACCCGTCGGAGTCGACCCGGTCGAAGGTCGTCGCCGTGGCCGCGCGCAGCACGTCGTCGAGGTCGGGGCCGTCGACGACCGCGTCGGTGGTGACGACCACGAGCATGGTGGCCAGGGCGGGGGCGAGCATGCCGGCGCCCTTGGCCATGCCGCCCACCGACCAGCCGTCGCGCTGCGCGACCGCGGTCTTGGCGACGGTGTCGGTGGTGAGGATCGCCTCGGCGGCCGCCGGGCCGCCACCAGCCGCGAGCCCCGCGGCGGCCGAGTCGATGCCGGGCAGCAGGAGGTGCATCGGCAGCCGCTCGCCGATCAGGCCGGTCGAGCAGACGACGACGTCACCCGGGGCGATGCCGAGCGCCGCCGCCGACGTGCTCGGCGGTGCGGTGGGTGTCCTGGAAGCCGGGGGCGCCGGTGCAGGCGTTGGCACCACCGCTGTTGAGCACCACGGCATCCGCCCGACCGTCGGCGACCACGCTGCGCGACCAGGTGACCGGCGCCGCCTCGACCCGGTTGCCGGTGAAGACAGCGGCCGCGTGGTGGTCGGGCCCGTCGTTGACGACCAGGGCGACGTCGGGGCGTCCGGAGGCCTTGAGGCCGGCGGTGACGCCGGCGGCCCGGAAGCCTCGGGGGGTGGTGACGGACATCAGGAGGTGCCTCCGGTCAACGAGGTGGGGGTGATGACCAGGCCGGCCTTGCGCCAGGCGTCCGCGGCGGCGCGGGCGGCGTCGACCGGCACGAGCACCCAGTCGGTGTCGAAGGTCGAGAAGCCGAGCACCGAGATGTCGGCGGCCGAGAGCGGCTCGAGCACCTCGGCGAAGACGCCCACGGCCGCGAACGACAGCGGCCCGGCCACCTCGACCAGCGCGAACGGCCCCTCCGACCGGGCGCCCGCGGGCACGTTGGCCGTCAGGCAGACCACCGAGGTCTCGTCGGGCGTGCGGGTCAGTGAGGCGAACGGGCCCGGCATCCAGTCGAACTCGGGCAGCTCGCCACCGGGCAGCCGGACGATCGAGACCCGCTCGGGGTGCTCCATGAGGTGCAGCGGCATCCGGCTCACGGGGCGACCCCGGCGATCGGCAGGCCGGTGGTCTCGGGCAGCCCGAGGGCGAGGTTGAGGCACTGCACGGCCGCGCCGGCGGTGCCCTTGGTGAGGTTGTCGACGGCGGCGACCACGACCACCCGGCCGACCCGCTCGTCGAGCACTACTTGCAGGTGCACGGCGTTGCTGCCCAGCACGCTGCCGGTGCTGGGCCAGCGGCCCTGCGGCAGGAGGTGGACAAAGGGCTCGTCGGCGTAGGCGGCCGCCCAGGCGGCTCGCACGGCATCCGGCGTGGTGCCCGGGGTCACCCGGGCGGTGCAGGTGGCGAGGATGCCGCGCGGCATCGGGGCCAGGGTGGGGGTGAACGAGACGGTGACCGGGCCGGCGCCGGCCGCGGTGAGGTTCTGCTCGATCTCGGGCGTGTGCCGGTGCACGCCGCCGACGCCGTAGGGCGACATCGCGCCCATCACCTCGGCGCCGAGCAGGTGCGGCTTGAGCGACTTGCCGGCGCCGGAGGTGCCGGACGCCGCGACGACGGTGATGTCGTCGGGCTGGATGACGCCCGCGACCAGGCCGGGTGCCAGCGCCAGCGACACGGCGGTCGGGTAGCAGCCCGGCACGGCGATGCGGGTGGCTCCGGCGAGGGCGTCGCGCTGGGGTCCCGAGGCGGTGGGCAGCTCGGGCATGCCGTAGGGCCACGACCCGGCATACGCGGTGTCGTAGAAGGCGGTCCACGCGCTCTCGTCGGCGAGCCGGAAGTCGGCGCCGCAGTCGATGACGACCACGTCGTCGCCCAGCTGCGCGGCGAGGGCCGCCGAGTGGCCGTGCGGCAGGGCGAGCACGACCGCGTCGTGGCCGGCGAGCACCTCGGGGGTGGTGTCCTCGAGCAGCCGGTCGGCCAGCGGGGTCAGGTGCGGGTGGATGCCACCCAGCGGCTGACCGGCGTTCGACGAGGCGGTGAGGGCACCGACCTCGAGGTCGGGGTGCTGCAGCAGCAGGCGCACGACCTCACCGCCGGCATACCCGCTCGCCCCGGCGACTGCGACACGTCTCATGTGCATGACTATACAGAGTTCCTTGACTCTATGCACCCGACGCCCGGTGGCTGGCTGCCCCTGCTCCCGACTTCTTGCGAATTTCCCACCGTTCAGCCCGTGGGAGATCCGCAAGAAGTCGGACTCATTGCGGAAGACCCATCGTTCTGGACGGGGGAGATCCGCAAGAAGTCGGTTTACGTGAGGGGGTCGGGGTCGCCGAGGACGAGGGCGAGGGTGCGCTCGTCGGGCGCCAGACCGGCATCCGCGCGGGCCTTGAGCGAGGCCACCGTGTCGACGCCGGCCCGCACGAACCGCCCCGACCACGCGTCGAGCTCCCCCGAGACCAGGGCCAGCAGCAGGTCGGTGACCTCGGCCGGGCCGGTCCACTCGGTGCGCCCGGCATGGGCATCCATCCCCGAGGTCATGTCGGTGCGCACCACGCCCGGCATCAGGTCGAAGGCACGGATGCCGCGTGCCCACCCCGCGAGGTGCGTCGAGCCGGTGACCCGCGCCAGCGCGGTCTTGCTGACGTTGTACGCGCTCGCGTCGGCGCCCGGCCTGCGGGCGGCCCCGCTGTTGACGTTGACGATGCGCCCGCCGCCGGAGGCCAGCATGTGCGGGGCCACCAGCCAGGTCATCAGGTAGGCGCCCAGGACGTTGACCTCCTGGGTGTGCCACCACTGCTCGGGGTCGGACGCGAACAGGTCGACCTCGGTGTCGATGACGCCGGCGTTGTTGACGAGCACGTCGATGCGGCCGTGCCGCTCCACGACCTCATCCACCCACGCGGTCAGGGCCGCCCGGTCGGTCACCGGGGCAACGGCGCTCGACCCGCGCTCGACCGCATAGCCGGCATCCTCCAAGGCGTCGGCCACGAACCGGCCGATGCCGCGCGAGGCGCCGGTCACGATGGCCACGAGGTGACCACCGCGGCCGTCCTGCGAGGCCGGCTCCGGCGCGACCTCGCCCTCGTCGTCGAGCGGCACCTCGGCGGGGGAGCTCATCGTTGTGTTGCCCCAGCCAGCGCCAGGTAGGTCAGGGCCGCGTCGCGTACCTGCGAGACCTCTTGCGTCTTCAGAGTTCGACTGGTCGACCGAAAGGTCAGCCGGAACGCGAGCGACTTCTTGCCCTTCCGCTGCAGGTCGTCGTCCGAGTAGACGTCGAAGAGATCCACCGACTCCAGGAGGACGTCGTCCCCGACCTCCGCCATTCCTGATCGAGCACCGGTCACGACCTCCTCGAGCACGGACGCCGCAGGGACGCGCTCATCCACGGCCAGGGCAATGTCGGTCTGGGCCATCGGGTAGGTCGCCAACGTCCGGGCCTGCACGGTCGCCTCCGATGCCACGGTCAGCACGTCGAGGTCGAGCTCGCCGCCGACCGTGCGGGCCGGGAGCCCGAGCGCCGCGACGACCTTGGGGTGCAGCTCGCCGACGTGCCCGACGACGGTGCCGTCGGCCAGCGCCACGCGCGCGCAACGGCCGGGGTGGAAGGGTGCGACGGCATCGGCCGACACCGTGAGCGCGAGGCCGAGGGCCTCGCCGACGGTGCGGGCGAGCTCGACGGCATCCGCGACCTCGGCGGGGCGGCCGTCGCCCCACCAGCCGGCGCGAACCCGGTCGCCGGCGAGCAGCAGCCCGACATGGCGCGGCTGCGGCGGCACGGCAGCGCGGATGGCGGCGAGCGTCTCCTCCGACGGGTGGATGCCGACGTCCTCGGTCGGGGCGGAGCGCTGCGGCCCGTCCAGCGCGACGACCAGGCCCAGCTCGAACAGCCCGACGTCGCGGGCCCCGCGGGCGACGTTGCGGCGCAACGCGTCGACCATCGTGGCCAGCAGGCGGGTCCGCATCAGCGGCTGCTCGTCGGACAGCGGGTTGGCCAGCCGCACGGTGCGGGCGACCTCGGCGTCGACGTCGAGCCCCAGGGCGGCGTAGCGGTCGGCGCCGACGAACGGTGCGCTCCAGATCTCGGAGAGCCCCTGGCCCGCCAGCACGTCGGCGACCAGCCGCCGCACCCGCTGGGCGTGGGTGAGACCCGCGCCGCCCGGAGGCGTCGGGATGACCGACGGGATGCGCTCGTAGCCGTGGATGCGGGCGACCTCCTCGACAAGGTCCTCGGCGGTGGTGAGGTCGGGACGCCAGGTGGGCGGGGTGACCGTGAGCAGGTGGTCGTGACGGGTGACCGAGCAGCCGATGGCATCGAGCACGGAGATCACCTCGCTCTCGAGGTAGACGATCCCCACGATCTTCGACGGGAAGTCGACGTCCATGGTGACGGGGACCGGCTCGGCCGGCCTTCCCACGTCGGTGACGTCGGGATCGGCCACCCCTCCCCCGTGCTCGACCAGCAGGTCGACGGCGAGCTGCGCTGCGGCGGCCGCTAGGGCCGGGTCGACCCCGCGCTCGAAGCGTCGCGACGCCTCGCTCGGCAGCTTGTGCCGCCGGGCCGAGCGGGCGATGGTGACCGGCTCGAAGTGCGCCGCCTCGATGAGCACGTCGCGCGTCGCGCTGCTCACCTCGGTCTCGGCGCCGCCCATCACGCCGGCGATGGCGACGGCCCGCTCGCCGCCGGAGTCGGTGATGAGCAGGTCGCCCGGGTCGAGCGCCCGGTCGACGTCGTCGAGCGTGGTCAGCCGCTCGCCGGTCGCGTGCCCGGCGCACCACGATCGGGGCCTGCAGGGTGTCGAGGTCGAAGGCGTGCAGCGGCTGCCCGAGGCCGAGCATCACGTAGTTGGTGACGTCGACCGGCAGCGAGATCGGGCGCATGCCCGCCTCGGTGAGGCGCACCGCCATCCACCTGGGGGTGGGCGCGGCGACGTCGATGCCGCGCACGATGCGCGCGACGTAGCGGTCGCAGCCGTCCCGGCCGCGGATCGGCGCCTCGTCGCGCAGCTCGACGGGGAAGCCGCCCTCGGTGGCCGGCGGCGCGGCATCCGCGAGCGCCAGCGCGGGGTCGGTGAACTGGGCGCCGGTGGCGTGCGAGTACTCCCGCGCGATGCCGCGCACCGAGAAGCAGTAGCCGCGGTCGGGCGTGACGTTGACCTCGACGGTCTCGCGGTCGAGCCCGAGCAGCGGGATGGCGTCGGTGCCGGGAGTGAGGCCCTCGAGGGTCTCCGCGTCATCCCCGAGCTTCCGGTTCAGCACGAGGATGCCGTCGTGGTCGTCGCCGATACCGAGCTCGCGCTCGGAGCAGATCATGCCGGCCGAGACGTGGCCGTAGGTCTTGCGGGCGCTGACGGTGAGCGGTCCCTGCGGGGTGGTGAGCACCCCGCCGGGGAGGATGACGACGACGAGGTCACCGGGCTCGAAGTTGTGCGCACCGCAGACGACGCCCTGGGGCTCACCGGTGCCGTTGGCGTCGCCGACGTCGACCGTGCACCAGTTGATCGTCTTGCCGTTCTTCTGCGGCTCGGGGTTCTTGCTGAGCACCCGGCCCACGACGAGCGGGCCGGTCACACCGCCGGTGTGCAGCCCCTCCTCCTCGAGCCCGACGGCGACGAGCGAGGCAGCGATCGCCTCGCCGTCGGCATCCGGCGGGACCGCGACGTACTCGCGCAGCCAGTCGACGGGAACCCGCATCAGATCTCCATCCCGAACTGTGCGTCGAAGCGCACGTCGCCCTCGATCATGTCGCGCATGTCGCTCACCCCGGTGCGGAACATCAGCGCCCGGTCGATGCCCATGCCGAACGCGAACCCGGTGTAGCGGTCGGGGTCGACCCCGCACGCGGTCAGCACGTTGCGGTTGACCATGCCGCAGCCGCCCCACTCGATCCAGCCGGTGCCCTTGCAGGTGCGGCAGTCGGGGTCGGTGCCCCGGCAGACGAAGCAGCGCAGGTCCATCTCGGCGCTCGGCTCGGTGAAGGGGAAGAACGACGGGCGCAGCCGGGTGGTGATGCCGTCGCCGAAGAGCTCGGCCGCGAGCCGGTCGAGGGTGCCCTTGAGGTGGGCCATCGTGATGCCCTCGTCGACCGCCAGGCCCTCGACCTGGTGGAAGGCCGGCATGTGCGTGGCGTCGAGCTCGTCGGTGCGGAACACCCGGCCGATCGCCGCGACGTACACCGGCACGCCCCGCTCGAGCAGGGTGCGCGCCTGCACCGGCGAGGTGTGGGTGCGCAGCACGAGACCGCCCTCGGGCGGGTCGACGTAGAAGGTGTCCTGCATCTGCCGCGCCGGGTGGTCGGCGTCGAAGTTGAGGGCGTCGAAGTTGAACCACTCGGCCTCGATCTCGGGACCCTCGGCGATCTCCCAGCCCATGCCGACGAACAGGTCGGCGATCCGCTGGCTCATCAGCTCGATCGGGTGCCGGCGGCCCAGCGGGCGACGGCCGGTGGGCAGCGTGACGTCGACGGCCTCCTCGATGAGGATGCGCTCGTCGCGCTCGGCCTCGAGCTCGCCCTGGCGTGCGGTGAAGGCCTGCGCGACGCGCCCCTTGGCCTGCCCGACCCGCTTGCCGGCCTCGGCCTTGGCGCTCGGCGGCAGCGCGCCGATCTCGCGGTTGGCCAGGGCGAGCGCGCTCTTGTCGCCCTGGTGGGCGCTGCGGGCGGCCTTCAGCTCGTCGAGGGTCGTCGCTGCCGCGGCGGCCGCGAGGGCCTCGGTCGACGGCGGCGTCGACGGCCTTGGGGTCGAGCACGGCGACCTCCACGGGGTCGTAGCTCGTGTTGGGTCCAGACATGGTGTCCACTTCGTGCGGGGGTGGGGCGCGCCCGAGTCTAGGTGGGGGCGCGCGGCGGGGCGGCGGGAGTCTGGCCCCCGGGCGGCGGTGCGCACGGCTCCGTCGAGGTGGATGCCGTGCCGCGGCGGGCGCTCAGCGCGCGCGGCGAACCGGGCCCGAGGGCCCGGTAAATCGGCGCACGGCCACAGTCACCCGACCAGCGTACCGGTCACCCCGGCGACAGCTGGCGGCGCTCCCGGGCACCCTGTCGGGCGCGCTGCGTGGCGACACCCGCGACGGCCACGGCCAGGCCCACCACGGCCACGACGACGAACCCGGCCGGCGGCCCGCCGCGGTCGATCGCGACCCCGGCGATCGGCGCCCCGAGCGCCCCACCGGTGGTGAGGAACGACCCGTGCCAGCCCATCGCCTCACCGCGCACCGCCGCCGGCACGAGCCGGCTGGCCTGGTCGACGCTCGCGGTGATGGTGGGCGCGCACAGCAGCCCGGCCAGGAACCCGAACGCCGCCAGCCCCCACACCGAGCCGGCCAGCGCCATCGGCACGGTGGCGAGCGCCAGGCCGCCGAGCAGCCAGAACGGCGAGATCGACCGGGCCATCGCGCCGTAGAGCAGGCCACCCACGAGCGAGCCGAGGCCCCACAGCGCGAGCACGATGCCGATCTGCGCCACGGCGTCGAGCTCACGCATCGTGGCGACGATGCCGATGTCCGACCCGGACAGCACCAGGGTCGAGGCCATCGCGGCCAGGCAGACCGCCAGGAAGGGCAGCCGGAACCAGGTGCGCACCGGCACCCGCACGAGCGTCGCCCACCTGCGCCTCGCCCTCGCCGCGCAGCGGCGGGTCGACCACCCAGATCAGCACCCCGCCGAGCACGCCGAGCATCTCGGTGGCGAAGAGCACCCACGCCGTCGACCACTGCGCGGCGGCCCAGACCGCGATGGCCGGCGCGATCATGAACGACAGCTCGATGGCGGCGGAGTCCAACGAGATCGCGGTGCGCCGGTCGGTCTCGTCGACCGACGCGATCACCGCCTGCCGGGTGATCGAGAAGGTGGGGATGACGAACAGCCCGGCGACCACGGCCAGCACGAGCAGCGCCCAGTAGCCGACGAACGGGGCGATGCTCCAGCACACCACCGCCACGATCAGCGAGGGCAGCACCACCCGGCGCAGCCCCAGCCGGTCGAGCAGCCGGCCGCGCCAGGGCCCGCTCACCGCGATGGCGACCGTGGCCGCCGCGGCCAGCGCACCGGCGGCGGCATACGAGTGCCCGAGGGTGGTGACGACGTGCACGGTGATGAGCACCCCGCTCGCGAACACCGGCCCGCGCACCAGCGTGCCGAGCACGAGGATGGTCCGCAGCCGGCGGCTGGCGAGGGCACGCCGGTAGGGCGCGAGGGAGACGGCGGACACCCCGACACTCTGGCACGCGCGCGGCGTGCGACGGGGCTCAGTCGCCGTCGGGGAAGGTGGCTCGCATCAGGGCTCCCCCGCCGGGTGCCTCCTCGGCCGTCACGGTGCCCCCGTGGGCCTCGACCAGCCCGCGGACGAGGTACAGGCCCAGGCCGGTGCCGCTCTTGGCGCCGCCCTGCCAGAACCGCGAGAACACCAGCTCGCGGTGCTGCGGCGCGATGCCGTCGCCGTCGTCGGACACGATCAGGTCGACCGCCGGAGCGTCGCCGAGCACCGCCCGCCGGCCCTCCAGTCGCACCGTGCCACGGCCGTGCCGCACGGCGTTCTCGACGAGGTTGGCGACCACCTGCTCGAGCCGGTCGGGGTCGGCCCACAGCGGGCCGAGGTCGTCGGGCACGTCGACCACGAACCCGTCGCGCTCGGCACCGGCGGCCACCCGGCGCTCGACCTGCGCCTCGAGGCGCGGGCGCAGCTCGAGGGGCTGGGCGTGCACGGTGAGCCGGCCGGCGTTGATCCGGGAGGCGTCGAGCAGCTCGGTGATCAGCCGGGTGACCCGGTCGGCGTCGGCCTCGATGGTCTCGAGCATGAGGCGCTTCTGGTCGTCGGTGAACCGGTCCCAGTTGCGCAGCAGGGTCGAGGAGAAGCCCTTGACGCCGGTCAGCGGGGAGCGCAGCTCGTGCGCGACGGTGGTGAGCAGCGCGGCGCTCTCGGCCTCGGCACGCCGGCGTCCCTCGGCGTCGCGCAGCCCCACGACCACGGCACGCACCTCGCTACCCGGGCCGCCGCGCACGTACTTCGCGGTGACCAGCAGCTCGCGACCGGAGGGCAGCACGAGCAGCCGCTCGCGGTGTCCGGTGCGGGTGAGCAGGCCGTGCCAGGGGTCGGTGACCTCCCACCACGACTGCCCCTCGAGGTCCTGCAGCGGCAGGGCCTCGCGGATGTCGCGGCCCACCACGTCGGCCGCGACCATGCCGGTGATCTGCTCGGCCCGGGTGTTCATGAAGCGCACGGTGGCCTCGGGGCCCACGGCGGCCATCAGGCCGTCCGGGATGAACTCCAGCCCGTTCACGGCCATGTCGTCGGGCACGAGGAACGACTGCGGCATGTCGCGCAGGCTACCGGGCGGGCGGCGGGGCGGCCCGCTGGCCCGCCTGGTGGGCCAGCCGGCCCGCCGAGGCGTAGAGGCACACGGTGGCGGCCATGGCGAGGTTGAGCGACTCTGCCAGGCCGTGGATCGGCACCCGCACCACGTCGTCACAGGCGTCGCGCACCTGCTCGTCCAGCCCCCACGCCTCGTTGCCCATCACCCAGCAGTGCGGGCCGGTGAGGTCGGCGTCCGGGAGGAGCGTCGTGCCGGCACCGTCGGCGGCATACGTGCGGATGCCGTTGCCCCGCAGCCGCTCCAGCGTCGCCGTGACGTCGAGGCCGGTGACCACCGGCAGGTGGAACAGCGACCCGGCGGTCGAGCGCACCACCTTGGGTGAGTGGACGTCCACCGAGGCCGAGCTGACGAGCACCGCGTCGGCACCGGCCGCGTCGGCACCGCGGATGACGGTGCCCGCGTTGCCGGGGTCGCGCACGTGGGTGAGCAGCACGAGCAGGCGCGGGCCGGCATCCAGAACGGCGTCGAGCGTGTCGGTCGCCGTGTCGACCACGGCCAGCACGCCCTGGGGTGCGTCGGTCTCGGCCATCGCGGCGAGCACCTCGGGCGTCACCTCGTGCACGTACAGCCCGGCGGCGCGGGCGGGTTCGACGATGTCGCCGGCGTAGCGGGAAAGGGCCTCGGTGGTGACGTAGACGTCGCGGACGCGCGGCCCGGCATACCGCACTGCCTCGCGCACCCCCTGGGGTCCCTCGACGGCGAAGCGGCCGGTGCGCTCACGCACCGGCCGCTTCGACAGCGCCCGCACCGACCGCACCCGGTCGGCCCGGGGGTTGGTCAGCATCGGCAGCTGGATCAGGCGGAGGCCTTGGCCGGCTCGCGGCTCGGCTGGTTCGCCCGCGAGATCTCGACGAGCGCGGTGAACGCGGCCTCGTCGTTGACCGCGAGCTCGGCGAGCATGCGGCGGTCGACCTCGATCTCGGCGGCCTTCAGGCCCTGGATGAACCGGTTGTAGGTCATGCCGTTCGCGCGGGCCGCAGCGTTGATCCGCTGGATCCACAGGCGACGGAAGTCACCCTTGCGGGCCCGGCGGTCGCGGTACGAGTAGCCCAGGCTGTGCTGGACCTGCTCCTTGGCCTTGCGGTAGAGCCGCGAACGCTGCCCGCGGTAACCGCTGGCCCGCTCGAGGACGACCCGGCGCTTCTTCTGGGCGTTGACTGCCCGCTTCACGCGTGCCACGTGAGTACTCCTTGCTGTGTAGCGAAATCTGGGGGTGGATCGGCGTCAGCGGCCGAGAAGCTTCTTGATCTTCTTGAGGTCGTTCTTGGCAACCGGGATGTCCATGCTGAGGGCGCGGGCCTTCTGCGGGGTCTTCTCGTGGAACTTGTGGACGTGCCCGGCCTGCTCGCGCATGACCTTGCCGCTGCCGGTCACCCGGAAGCGCTTCTTGGCGCCGCTGTGCGTCTTGTTCTTCGGCATGGTGCCGATCTCCTTGTGTGTGTTTCGGTGGTGCTGACGTTCGGGGGTCTGGTCAGGCCGGAGCCTGGGGGCCGTTCTCGACCTGGATGCCGTCGGCGTCGATCAGGTCATGCAGCTCCTCGGCCTCGGCCGCCTCGCGCAGCTGCGCGCTCTCGTGCAGCTCGGCCTCGTGGCTCGCGCCGTGGCCGGACTCGTCGCGCTTGCGCCGCTGCTCGGCCATGGCCTGCGCCTTCTTCTTGGTCGGCGCGATCACCATGACCATGTTGCGGCCGTCCTGCTTGGGGGCCGACTCGACGGTGCCGAGCTCGAGGACGTCCTCGGCCAGGCGCTGGAGCAGGCGGAACCCGAGCTCGGGGCGGGACTGCTCGCGACCGCGGAACATGATCGTCACCTTGACCTTGTCGCCACCCTTGAGGAAGCGCTCGACGTGGCCCTTCTTGGTGCCGTAGTCGTGCGGGTCGATCTTCGGGCGGAGCTTGATCTCCTTGATGACCGTGTTGACCTGGTTCTTGCGTGCTTCGCGTGCCTTCATGGCGGCTTCGTACTTGTACTTGCCGAAGTCCATGAGCTTGGCGACCGGCGGCTTCGCCATCGGTGCCACCTCGACGAGGTCGAGATCCGCCTCGGCGGCGAGGCGCAGTGCGTCCTCGACGCGGACGATGCCGACCTGCTCGCCGTTCGGGCCGACCAACCGCACCTCGGGAACCCGGATGCGGTCGTTGATGCGTGGCTCGCTGATGTGCTTCTCCGTTCATCACGTCAATGTCGTGACCCGCGAGCACGAGAAAGGCTCCTCGTGCTGCGTGCGCGAGGAGCCTGGAGTCTTTCCGTTCCGTACCGGGCCGTTTCGGGATGCCGTCGCCCCGCCCTCGCGGGCGGCAGCGCGACAACGCGTCGCGGACCTGTTCGGACCCGGCGACCTGGTGGTCGACGCGGGTGGAAGCTGGGCTTCTCTTGCACACCGCCGGTGAGGGCGGTCGGTCAATCCGCAAGGCTACCAGCGCGACGGCATCCCCCGAAATCGGTCAGCGCAGCCGGAAGGCGAGTCCGTCGATCCGGGCCCGCAGCTCGCCGTCGGTGGCGAGCCGCTCCCCCACCCGGGTGGCGACGCCGCGCACCTGCTCGGGCGTGAGGCCCGGCCGCAGGTCGAGCACCACACCGAGTACCCCCTCGCCGGTCGGGTTGCCCTCCTCGAGCTCGGATGCCGTGACGTCGTCCTCGTCGCGGAGCGCGGCGGCGACGCTGCGGGCGACGAAGGGGTCGGTGTGCGGCGGCTCCCAGGGGCGCTGCTGGGCGAGTGCCCAGACCATCGAGGGCCGCAGCACCCGCGTCGCCGGGCCCGCGACGTCGACGACGATGACGTCGCAGCCCTCGGCGACCGCGGCCTGGCCGGCGCGGGCCGGGGTGACCGGCACGGGTCGGGCGGTGGGGTCCCAAGCGGCCAGCGCGTCGGTGCCCGAGAACACCGGCAGCGCCCGCTGGCCGTCGGGCGAGACCAGGGTGACCGCGGCCATGTCGACCTGTTTCTCGACCGCGAGGTCTCCGGACTCGTCGGGCTCAGTGAGGTCGGCGACGATGGGCACCACGAAGCGGCTCGCCTCGACGGCTCGCATCAGGGCTGCGTCGTCGCCGGGAGTGGCGAGCGCGGCTCGCAGGGCCGGGTCAGCGGCGCCGGTGTCGGTCTCGAAGCCACTGGGCGAGAGGTCCCGCCCGGCCCAGGGCACCTGTGCCGAGTCGGTGGGCCCCGAGCCGTGGGTGTGGTCGCCGGAGTGGTGGTCGTGGTGGTGCTCGCTCACGGGCGGCCCGCCGCGTCGAGCGCCTCCGGCAGCGTGAACGCGCCTTTGTAGAGGGCCGAGCCAACGATCGCGCCCTCCACCCCCTCACCGACCAGGCTCCGGATGGCGACGATGTCCTCGAGCGTCGAGACGCCACCCGAGGCGACGACCGGCCGGTCGGTGCGGGCGCAGACGTCGCGCAGCAGCGCGAGGTTCGGGCCCTGCAGCATCCCGTCCTTGGCGACGTCGGTCACCACGTAGCGCGCGCAGCCCTCGGCATCGAGACGGGCCAGGGTTTCCCACAGGTCGCCGCCCTCACGGGTCCAGCCCCGGGCGGCGAGCGTGGTGCCGCGCACGTCGAGGCCGACGGCCACCCGGTCGCCGTGCTCGGCGATGGCCTGCGCCGTCCACTCGGGGTGCTCGAGCGCCGCGGTGCCGAGGTTGACCCGGCGGCAGCCGGTGGCCAGCGCCCGCTCGAGGCTCTCGGCGTCGCGGATGCCGCCGCTCATCTCGACCTTGATGTCGAGGGTGCCGACGATGCGGGCCAGCAGCTCGGCGTTGGACCCGCGCCCGAAGGCGGCGTCGAGGTCGACCAGGTGCAGCCACTCGGCGCCCTGCTCCTGCCAGGCCAGCGCAGCCTCGACCGGGTCGCCGAACTCCCCACCAGTGCCGGCCACGCCTTGCACGAGCTGCACGGCCCGCCCCTCGACGACGTCGACAGCAGGCAACAGCTCCAGCCGCGGCTGCTCGGTGGGCGTGCCGGACGGTGTCTTCCACGGGAGGTCCTTCGGGTCGGTGGAGTTGGCTTCAGGGGCGCTGCGTCTCACGCAGTCGGGTGCCCACGTGGTCGCCGGAGCAACCACCTCAGCACCCAACTCGGGTCAGGACCAGTCTGCCCAACGGCAGGAAGCCACCTCCATCCGGTCCACCCGGACCAAGATCGACCAATAGGTCAAAATTGCCCCACGACCCCGGACCAGATCGACCTGTTGGTCGACACGGGGACACCCAGCAGCACGGATGCCGTCGCGCGGCTGACCAGGAGCACCCGGGACCCGACGCGGGCTACCACCTGGTACCTGCAGTGATCGGTGCACCTACCGCGCCGTAGCCCACGTCACGTCGGGAACCGGCCACGACCAGACCTGAGCTACCGCCTGGTAGATGGAGTGATCACATCACCTACCGCGTCGTAGCCCGCGCCACGTCCGCAGGGAAGCGAAAAGGCGAGCGAAGCGAGACCCAGCGAGAGCGGAGGCAAGGGGGCGACCGAAGCGGTAGGGAGCGCAGCAGCGGGATGCCGTGGGCGAGCCGATGGACGGGTCTGGCGGGAGCGCGACCGAGCGCCAGCGAGGAAGTGCGGATGGTCAACGGCCGAACGCGGCATCCCGCTGCGCAGCGGTCACGCGGAAGCGCAACCCAAGCAGAGCGTCGCCAGAGTGACCTATTGGTCGATCTGGGGACGGGCACAAGGGCAGAGTCAGAGCGAGCGGACCCAGTTGCGCAGCAGGGCCAGCCCCGCGTCGCCGGACTTCTCGGGGTGGAACTGGGTGGCGGACAGCGGCCCGTTCTCGACCGCTGCCACGAAGCGCTCCCCGTGCCGGGCCCAGGTGACCAGGGGCTCGACCGCGGCGAACGGCCCGTCGGACGCCCCGAGCTGCCAGTCGTGCGCGGCGTAGGAGTGCACGAAGTAGAACCGCTCGCCCGCGATGCCGTCGAACAGCACTGACCGCGGCGGCGCCTCGACCGTCGACCAGCCCATGTGCGGCACGACCGGGGCCAGCAGCCGCGAGACGGTGCCCGGCCACTCACCGACCCCCTCGACCGGTGACTCGCTGGGCTCGGTCGACCCCTCGAACATCACCTGCATGCCGACGCAGACCCCCAGCACCGGCCGCCCCCCGGCGAGCCGCAGGTCGATGATCTTCGGCCCCTCGGCGGCGGCCAGCCCGGCCATGCACGCGTGGAAGTTGCCGACGCCGGGCACGAACAGGCCGTCGGCGGCCAGCGCGGCCTCCGGGTCGGCGGTGAGCGTGACGTCGGCACCCACGTGCTCGAGCGCGCGCACGGCACTGCGGATGTTGCCGCTGCCGTAGTCGAGGACGACGACGGAGGCGCTCACCGGCGGCCCCCATGGTCGTCGGCGGTCTCGGCGCGGTGGGTGGCCTCCTCGGCCATCAGCCGGTCGAAGGCGAGGATGCCGCGCACCGACGGCTCGACGTCGCTGGCGCCCGGGGCATCGCCGCGCACGAGGAGGTCACGCCCGGGCAGGCCGAGCAGCCCGAGCACGGTGACCAGCAGGTCGAGCGGGGCGCCCTGGCCCGAGCGCAGCACGTCGGCGAGCGCCTCCTCGCGCACCCGCCCCTGCGCGCCGGCGGCGGCGAGCAGCATCGGCAGGTGCAGCCGGGGCAGCATCGGCGTGGCGACCACGCCGCGCCCCGGCTCCCACACGAGCCAGTGGATGGGAGCTCGCGGCCCGGTCGGCTGCACCGTGAGGGCGGCCCGGCCGTGGACGTCGAACAGGCCGATCGTCGGGCGGGCCCGCCACGGAGCCGGGCGGGCGGCCAGCACCTCGAGGCCGATGTCGTAGGGGGCGGCGCTGCGAGCCCGGTCGTCGGCCAGGGTGACGCCGGTCCACGCGCCGAGCGGGGCGACGGTGACCGACACCAGCCCCCGGCGCAGCCATCGGGTGACCGCGGCGGGCGACCGCCGCACGAGCACCAGCCCGTGCCCGTCGTCGGACCGCACCTGGGCAGCCACGGGCTAGAGCGCACCCTTCGCGCTCGGGATCCCCTCGACGCGCGGGTCGCGGGCCACGGCCGCCCGCAGCGCACGGGCGAGCGCCTTGAACTGGGCCTCGACCACGTGGTGCGGGTCGCGGCCGGCCAGCACTCGCACGTGCAGCGCGATCTGGGCGTTGAAGGCGAACGACTCGAGCACGTGCCGGGTCAGTGATCCGACGTAGTTGCCGCCGATGACGACGTACTCCTGGCCGGGCGGCTCGCCCTCGTGCACGACGTAGGGGCGCCCGGCGACGTCGACGACCGCCTGCACGAGCGCCTCGTCGAGCGGCACCGTGGCGTCACCGAAGCGCGCGATGCCGCTCTTGTCGCCGAGCGCCTCACGCACGGCCTGCCCCAGCACGATCGCGACGTCCTCGACGGTGTGGTGGGCGTCGACGTGGGTGTCGCCGTCGGCGCGCACGGTGAGGTCGATGAGCGAGTGCTTCGCCAGGGACAGGAGCATGTGGTCGTAGAACGGCACACCGGTGCTGACCTCGCCGCGGCCGGTGCCGTCGAGGTCGACGCTCACCTCGACGCTGCTCTCGGACGTCGCGCGGCGCACGGTGGCCGTGCGGGGGGCTGCGGCGCTGCTCACGGGAGGGCTCCTGGGCGGTGGGTCGGGGCGAGGTCGGCGATGGCCTCGAGGAACCGGGTGGTCTCCTGCGGAGTCCCGGCCGTGACACGAAGATAGTGGGCGATGCCCACGTCCCGGATGAGGACGCCCCGCTCGAGCAGCGCCGACCAGGTCGCGTGCGCGTCGGCGAGGCCGCCGAAGAGCACGAAGTTCGCGTCGCTGGGCACCGGGTCGAGCCCCAGACCGGCCAGCCCGGTGACGATCCGGTCGCGCTGCGCCTTGATCACGTCGACCGTCTCGAGCATCAGGTCGGCGTGGGCCAGCGCGGCCAGCGCGACCGCCTGGGTCTGGGTCGAGAGGTGGTACGGCATCCGCACGAGGCGCAGCGCGTCGACGAGCACCGGATCCGCGGCGAGGTAGCCCAGCCGGCCCCCCGCCAGCGCGAACGCCTTGCTCATCGTGCGGGTCACGACCAGCCGCGGCCGCCCCGCGAGCAGGGTGAGCGCGCTCGGGGTGCCCGGGCGGGCGAACTCGGCGTACGCCTCGTCGACGACGACCAGTGCCCCGGATGCCGCGTCGTGCACCGCCTCGACGACGTCGAGGTCGAGGGCGGTGCCGGTCGGGTTGTTCGGCGAGCAGAGGAAGACGACGTCGGGCTGGTGGGCGCGCACCTGATCGACGGCGGATGCCGGGTCGAGGTCGAACGCTCCCCCGCCGGCCACCCCGCGCAACCCGTCGACCCACGTGGTGCCGGTGGTCGTGGTGATGATCGGGTGCATCGAGTAGGCCGGGGTGAAGCCGAGCGCGGTGCGGCCCGGGCCGCCGAACGCCTGGAGCAGGTGCAGGAGAACCTCGTTCGAGCCGTTGCCGGCCCAGACCTGCTCGGCCGCCACCGGGGTGCCGCCCCGCGACAGGTACGCCGCAAGACCCTCGCGCAACGCGGTGAACTCGCGGTCCGGGTAGCGGTTGAGCCCGGCCGCCACCGCCGCCACCGCCTCAGTGATCGCCGCAACGACCACGGGCGGCACGGCATACGAGTTCTCGTTGGTGTTCAGTGCGACCGGCACGTCGAGCTGCGGTGCGCCGTAGGGGGTGCGGCCCCGCAGGTCGGGGCGCAGCATCGCCTCGATCGCCGTGCGGGGGTCCATGACCGGGGAGTCTAGGGGCGCGGGGTCAGGACGCCGGGTCGATCTCGGGGTGGCGAGCGAGCACGGCCTCACCGTGCGCCGGCAGGTCCTCGGCGCGGGCCAGGGTGACCACGTGGGCGCCCACCTCGCGCAGCGCGTCGGCCGAGTAGGTGACGACGTGGATGCCGCGCAGGAACGACTGCACCGACAGGCCGCTGCTGTGGCAGGCGCAGCCGCCGGTGGGCAGCACGTGGTTGGAGCCGGCCGCGTAGTCGCCCAGGCTCACCGGCGACCAGGCCCCGACGAAGACCGCGCCGGCGTTGCGCACGCGGGCGGCGACCGCCTCGGCGTCGCGGGTCTGGATCTCGAGGTGCTCGGCGGCGTAGGCGTTGACCAGGGCGAGCCCGGCATCGACGTCGTCGACCAGCACGATCGCCGACTGGCTGCCGGCCAGAGCCTGGCCCACCCGCTCAGTGTGCTTGGTGGCGGCGACCCGGCGCACGAGCGCGGCCTCGACGGCATCCGCGAGCTCTGCCGAGTCGGTGACCAGCACCGCGGCGGCGAGGGGGTCGTGCTCTGCCTGGGACACCAGGTCGGAGGCGACGTGCTCGGCATCCGCGCTGTCGTCGGCGAGCACCGCGATCTCGGTGGGCCCGGCCTCGGCGTCGATGCCGATGACCCCCTTGAGCAGCCGCTTCGCCGCCGCGACGTAGATGTTGCCCGGGCCGGTGACGAGGCTGACCGGCTCGCAGACGTCGTCGCCGTCCTCGATGCCGTAGGCGAAGGCGGCCACCGCCTGGGCCCCGCCCATCGCCCACACCTCGTCGACCTCGAGCAGCGCGCACGCGGCGAGGATGGTCGGGTGCGGCCAGCCGCCGAAGTCGGCCTGCGGCGGGCTCGCGACAGCCAGGCTCGGCACCCCCGCGAGCTGGGCGGGCACGACGTTCATCACGACGCTGCTGGGATAGACCGCCAGGCCGCCGGGCACGTACAGGCCCACCCGGTCGACGGGCACCCAGCGCTCGGTGACCGTGCCGCCGTCGGTGACGATGGTCGTCGAGTCGGTGCGGCGCTGGTCGGCGTGCACGAGGCGGGCCCGGCGGATGGACTCCTCCAGGGCTGCCCGCACGGCCGGGTCGAGGCCCTCGAGCGCGCCGGCGATGACCTGGGCAGGCACCCGGAGCCGCTGCGGCCGGATGCCGTCGAACCGCTCGGCAGCGGCGTAGAGGGCCGGGGCGCCCTGCTCCTGCACGGCGGCCACGATGGGTCGCACGGCAGCCAGCGCGTGCTCGACGTCGAACTCGGCCCGGGGCAGCGCGGCCCGCAGCTCGCGCAGGGTGAGGTGGGTGCCGCGCAGGTCGACGCGGGAGATCACACCGGTGGAGGTCGTGCCGGGGGTGCCGAGAGCCATGCCACCAAGTCTAGGTATCGGGTCGCCGCTCCCCTCCCACCCGGGGCCCGGAGGGCGCACGATGGGGCGATGGCAGGTCCACCCGCAGCCGCGAAGCAGTTCAACAAGGTCGCCCTCCTGCTCGCCGGGCGCCGGTACGTGCCGGTCTGGGCGGCGCTGCACCACCGGGGGCGTCGGAGCGGCAAGGCCTACGTCGTGCCCATCGCGGTGATCGCGACCGACACCAGCTTCCTCATCGCGCTGCCGTGGGGGCGGGGCACCGACTGGGTGCGCAACGTGCGGGCCGCCGGCGAGTGCACGATCCGGTGGAAGGGCGTCGACTACGCCTGCAGTGAGCCCGAGTTCGTCGACCAGGAGGTCGCCCGCCCGGCGGCGAGCGGTCTCACCGGCCTGATGATGAAGCGCGGCGACTTCCCGAACGGCTTCATCCAGCTGACCCGCCGCTCCCTGGGCTGACGGCCACCGGGCGACCGACCACCATCGACTGCAGGAGAGCAGGCGCGAAGGTGCTCGCGGTCTGCTCGTCGAGCTGGGTGCCCAGCCCGTCGAGCACCGCGGTGAAGAAGCAGCGGGCGGCGGCGGCGAAGACGACGTCGGCCACGTCTGCGTCGGTGAGACCGACGGCGCGTAGTTCGTCGACGTCCGCCTGGTCGATGGCGGCGGCATCCTGCGCGACCTTGGCGGCGAAGACGTACACCGCGCGGTCCTGATCAGAGAGCGCCCCGCCGTCGGGGTGCTCCGCGATCGCCGCCATGGCGGCCTCGTCGCCGCAGACGTCGCGCAGGAACTTCGAGTGCGCCGCCGTGCAGTAGGTCGACCGCCGTGCCCGTGCCGCGGCGATGGTGGCGATCTCGAAGCGCCGTCGGTCCATGCCGCCCCGAACTGCGAGGTTCAGGGCGTTCCAGGCCGCTGCGACGTCCGGCCTCGTCGAGAACGCAGGCGCGTAGTTGGGCAGGAACCCCCAGGCCGCCCGCTGGCCCGCGTAGTACTCGGCGACGCCACCCGTCGCGACGTCCTCATCGACACCGGAGATGAACATCTCACCATTCTCGTCGCGGCCGCCGGCCCTGAGAAGCCCTGGCCGAGCTCCCCGAGGCGTCAGGCGCCGTAGAGCTCGGCCTCGTGGGCGGCGCGGGCCCGCCGGGCGACCCGCCGGTAGCGCTCGGCGAGCTCCTGCCCCGAGCCACCCGGCAGGCCGAGGATGCGGCCGATGCCGTCGGCGTCGCGCGGGTCGCTGGGCAGGGCGTCGAGCGCCTTGTTGCGGAAGAGCACGCCGGCGTTGCGCATCGACGAGGCCAGCCGCCACGCGGCCGCCAGGTCGGCGGCGTGCTCGGCGCTGCACCAGGCCCAGCCGCTCGGCGGCCTCCAGGGCGCCCAGCGTCGACGTGGTGCGCAGCTCGGGGTGCTGGTGGGCGTGCTTGAGCTGCACCAGCTGCACCACCCACTCGACGTCGGACAGGCCGCCGTGGCCGAGCTTGAAGTGCGTCTTGCGGTCGCCACCGCGGGGCAGCCGCTCGGACTCCATCCGGGCCTTGAGGGTGCGGATCTCGCGCACCTGGCCCTCGTCGAGGCCCGCGGACGGCCAGCGGATGGGGGCGATCAGCGCCAGGTAGCGCTCGGCGAGCCCGCGGTCGCCGGCGACCGGCGCCGCGCGCAGCAGCGCCTGGGCCTCCCAGACCAGCGACCACCGGCTGTAGTACTGGCGGAACGACTCCAGCGAGCGCACCAGCGGCCCGCCCTTGCCCTCCGGCCGCAGCGAGGCGTCGACGTCGAGGTTCGGGTCCGGCCCGCGCAGCCCGAGCAGCCGGATCAGCTCCTTGACCACCTCGAGCGCCTGGGTCTGAGCCGCCGCCTCGTCGGCCCCCTCGACCGGCTCGTGCACGAACACGACGTCGGCGTCCGACCCGTAGCCCTGTTCGCCCCCACCGAGCCGGCCCATGCCGACGACCAGCAGCCGGGTGAGCGCCGGTGCGCCGGTGCGCTGCTCGAGGTCGCTCAGGATCACCTCGAGGGTGACTTCGAGCAGCGCCGCCGTGAGGTCGGTCATCGCCGCGCCGAGCCCCTCGAGGGTCAGCGCGCCGGTGAGGTCGGCCACGGCCACCCGGAACAGCTCCGAGCGCCGGATGGTGCGCGCTGCCAACACCGCTGAGGCGGGGTCGTCCTTGCGACCCGCCGCCGACCGCATCCGGCGCAGCACGTCCTCGCGCGAGCGCGGCATCAGACCGGAGGAGTCGCCGAGGAACTGCACGCACTCCGGTGCCTGCTCGAGCAGGTCGGCGGCGAACCGGCTGCGGGCCAGGGTGTGCGCCAACCGTTCTGCGGCCGACCCCTCGTCGCGCAGCAGCCGCAGGTACCAGTGGGTCGAGCCGAGCTCGTCGCTGATCTTGCGGAAGGCGAGCAGACCGGCATCCGGGTCGGCCTCGTCGGCGAACCAGCCGAGCATCACCGGCAGCAGGTGGCGCTGGATGGCGGCCCGCCGGCTGATGCCGCCGGTGAGCGCCTCGAGGTGGCGCAGGGCGCCGCGGGGGTCGCGGAAACCCAAGGCGGACAACCGTTCCCGGGCCGCCTCAGGGGTGAGCCGCACGTCGGAGTCGGACAGCCGGGCGACGGCCGAGAGCAGCGGTCGGTAGAAGATGCGCTCGTGCAGGCGGCGCACCTCGCGCTGCTGGGCACGCCACTGGGCGACGACCGCCTCGGCGGGCGAGGAGCGGTGCCCCAGAGCCCGACCCAGCCGGCGCAGGTCGCTCTCGGCGGTGGGCATGAGATGCGTGCGCCGCAGGCGGAAGAGCTGGATGCGGTGCTCGAGGGTGCGCAGCAGCCGGTATGCCGTGGCGAGCGTCGCGGCGTCGTCGCGCCCCACGTAGCCGCCGGCCGACAGGGCGGCCAGCCCGTCGAGGGTGGTGCCGGTGCGCAGCGACTCGTCGGCCCGGCCGTGCACGAGCTGCAGCAGCTGCACGGAGAACTCGACGTCGCGCAGCCCGCCGGGGCCGAGCTTGAGCTGGCGGTCGGCCTCGGCCGCCGGGATGTGCTGCTCGACCCGCCGGCGCATCGCCTGCACGTCGTCGACGAAGTTCTCGCGCTCGCCGAGGCCTGCCACACCATCGGCTGCACGGCGTCGCAGTACATCTGCCCCACCTCGGGGTCGCCCGCGATGGGGCGCGCCTTGAGCAGCGCCTGGAACTCCCAGGTCTTGGCCCAGCGCTCGTAGTAGGCGCGGTGGCTGGCCACGGTGCGCACCAGCGGCCCGTTCTTGCCCTCGGGGCGCAGCGCCGGGTCGACCTGCCACAGCGAGCCGGCCGGGGTCGATGCCGAGCAGATCCGCATCAGCCGGGTCGCGAGGTCGGTGGCGACGACCGTCGACTCCTCCTCGGGCACCCCCTCGGCCGGCTCCGCGACGAAGATGACGTCGACGTCGGAGATGTAGTTCAGCTCGCACCCGCCGGTCTTGCCCATGCGCGATCACCGCGAGGCGGGTGCGGCCGGCATCCGGCCCCACCTCGCTCGCGCGCGATCGCCAGCGCTGCCTCGAGCGCGGCCTGGGCGAGGTCGGCGAGCGCCGCCGCCGTCTCGGGGAGCACGGACGTCGGGTCGGGTGCGGTGACGTCGAGGGCCGCGATGCCGAGCAGCTGTTCCCGGTATGCCGTGCGCAGCACGTCGACGGGCGGCACGGGTCCCGGCGTGGTCACGGCCGTGACCAGCCGGCGCACCCGCTCCTCCACGTCGAGCACCGTCGGCCTCCGTGGCCGCCGACCACTGGTCGGGGTGGGCGCACAGGTGGTCGCCGAGCGCCGACCGAGCTGCCGAGCACCGCGAGCAGGCGCTCGCGCGCGGGCCCGGGCGAGGCCAGCGCCGTGGTCGACCGGGCCGCGCAGCCCGCGGCTCGCGCGCCGACGCGACTCCATGAACCGCACCAGCCCCAGCAAGGCGCCGTCCGGGTCGGCAGACCTCGGCGAGCGCCGCGGCCAGCCCGTGCGTCTCGACGTGCTCGCGGCTGTGGATGAGGGCGGCGAGCGCCGGGTCGTCGAGCAGGCCGACGGCCCGGGCCGGGTCCGCGAACCCGAGCCGGGCGATGGCGACCGGGATCGACCCCGGCCCGCGCGAGCTCACCAGTGGCCGCCGGTCACAGTCGGGGCAGGTAGCGCTCGAGCTCGAACGGGGTCACCTGGTTGCGGTAGTCGTCCCACTCGGCGCGCTTGTTGCGCAGGAAGAAGTCGAAGACGTGCTCGCCCAGGGTCTCGGCGACCAGCTCGCTCCCCTCCATGATGGCGATCGCCTCGCTGAGGCTCGAGGGCAGCGGCTCGATGCCCATCGCCCGGCGCTCGGCGTCGGTGAGGCTCCACACGTCGTCCTCGGTCTCGGGCAGGCAGGTCGTAGCCCTCCTCGATGCCCTTGAGCCCCGCGGCCAGGAGCACCGCGAAGGCGAGGTAGGGGTTGCAGGCGCTGTCCAGGCTGCGCACCTCGACCCGGCTGCTGTTGCCCTTGGTCGGCTTGTACATCGGCACCCGCACCATCGCCGAGCGGTTGTTGTGCCCCCAGGTGAGGTGCGCGGGAGCCTCTCCCCCACCCCAGAGCCGCTTGTAGGAGTTGACCCACTGGTTGGTGACGGCGGTGATCTCGGCCCCGTGGTGCAGCAGCCCGGCGATGAACTGGCGGGCGGTCCTCGACAGCTGGTAGGGCGCCCCGGGCTCGTGGAAGGCGTTGGCGTCGCCCTCGAACAGCGAGAGGTGGGTGTGCATGCCCGAGCCGGGGTGCTCGGCGAACGGCTTGGGCATGAACGAGGCGTAGATGCCCTGCTCGAGCGCCACCTCCTTGATGACGGTCCGGAAGGTCATGATGTTGTCGGCCGTCGAGAGCGCGTCGGCGTAGCGCAGGTCGATCTCGTTCTGGCCGGGGGCGCCCTCGTGGTGGCTGAACTCCACCGAGATGCCCATCGTCTCGAGCATGGAGATGGCGGCCCGCCGGAAGTCGTGGCTGTTGCCGTGCGGCACGTGGTCGAAGTAGCCCGACTGGTCGATCGGCTCGGGCCGCTGCCCGGGGGTCCAGCCCTGCTTGAGCAGGAAGAACTCGATCTCGGGGTGCGTGTAGAAGGTGAAACCCAGGTCGGAGGCCTTGGTCAGCGCCCGCTGCAGCACGTGCCGCGGGTCGGCCACGCTCGGGGTGCCGTCGGGCAGGGTCAGGTCGCAGAACATCCGGGCGGTGCCGGGGGTCTCGCCGCGCCACGGCAGCACCTGGAAGGTCGCCGGGGTCGGGCTGGGCGAGCATGTCGGCCTCGTAGACCCGGGCGAACCCCTCGATCGACCGAGCCGTCGAAGCCGATGCCCTCGGCGAAGGCCCCCTCGAGCTCGGCGGGTGCGATGGCGACCGACTTCAGGGTGCCCAGCACGTCGGTGAACCAGAGCCGCACGAAGCGGATGTCGCGCTCTTCGATGGTGCGGAGGACGAACTCCTGTTGACGGTCCATGTGTCGATCCTGCCGCACCCGTGTTTCCTGCGGGTAACCGTGACCGGCGCTGGAGACGAGGGTGCCCCCGAGGAGTCGAGCTCCTCGGGGGCACCGTCGTCGTGCAGCGTGTCAGGTCAGCGGAAGCGGACCTTCACCTGCAGCTCGTCGCCACCGTCCGAGGTCTTCGAGACGGTCATCGACGTGCCAGAACCGGCCACCTTGGTGGAGTTCCACGGGTTCTTCGCGGACCAGTACCGGTTGACGTCCGAGTCGTCGAACGTCGGGATGCCGGGGCTGGACGGGACCACCGTGGCGACACCGTTGCGGTGGAAGGTCACTGCGTCAGTCGCCTCCTGGCCGAACGTGGCGTCGAACGGCTGGCGACGGTTGCCGAGCAGGAAGCCGCCCGGGAAGGTCACCGGCGCGGGCCGTGCGTCGACGGGCAGCACCTCGCCACCACCGGGGTGGGCCGAGGTGTTGTTGTCGGTGAACTCGCCGTTCGCGTACGAGACGAGCAGCCCGTTCTGGTACGGGAAGCGCTCCACCCAGTCCGGCCGGGTGTTGGAGAAGCCGAAGTTGTACGGCCCGGTGCGCAGCGTGTCGTCGTAGCCGCTGTACACCCGGTTCTCGGCCAGGTACATGTCCTGCACCGTGCGCGAGGTGGTGCCGTTGATGATGCTGAAGCCGCTCGCGGTCCACGCACCCGCACCGGCCTCGACGTCGTCCGTGGTGGTGGTGCCACCGACCGTCACGGCGATGTCGTCGAGGAAGGCCTCGCTCGCCACGCCACCGTCGGTCGCCACGCGGAAGCGGAACTGGATCTTCTGCCCGGCGTAGGCCGACAGGTCCCAGGTCTTCTGCTGCCACGGGAAGATGCCGTTGACGGCGTCGCCGACCTGGGTCCAGCTGGTGCCACCGTTGGTCGACACCTCGGCGTAGAGGTAGTCGTAGTCGACCTCGAGGCCACCCTGCACCCAGGCGCTGACCGAGCCGGCGGTCTGGCCGGTGAGGTCGATGCTGCGGCCCAGGGTCGCGTTGAGGTTGTCACCCAGGCCGCTCCACCACTCGGCGGTTCCGGAGTGTGGGGTGTTGTGCTCGGTGGTGACGGTGCGGTCGGGCAGCGGGACGACGATCGCCTGAGCGGCGGACTTGCTAGCCTTGTCGGCCGGGCCGAGCTTGACCGTCGTGTCCGTGCCGTAGGGCACCGTCTTGTGGTCGAGCCAGCCGAGCTGCAGCTTCTCCCAGGCACCCATGTAGCCGGGCGTGGTGCCGATCGATTCCGTGCCGTGGTTGAGCCACGAGCCACCACTCATCAGCGTCCAGAAGCCGGTGCCGTTGTCGCCACCCGCAGTGTCGTAGAGGTCGGGCAGGCCGAGGTCGTGGCCGAACTCGTGCGCGAAGACGCCGAGGCCGCCGTTCTCGGGCTCGGTGGTGTAGTCACCGATCCAGATGCCCGTGTTCCCGATCTGGGTGCCGCCGGCCAGGTTGCTCGGCCGGGCCGGTGCGCCCGGCTCCGTTGGAGTAGGCGTACCAGCGGTGCGACCAGATGGCGTCCTCGCCCTGGGCGCCACCACCGGCCTCCTCGCCCTCCCCGGCGTGGATCGCCTGGAAGTGGTCGATGTAGCCGTCCGGCTCGTTGAAGTTGCCGTCGCCGTCGAAGTCGTAGCGGTCGACCTTGTCGAACTGCGCCAGGTAGGTCTTGATCTCGGCGTCGCTCTTGCCGGCCGCCTTCTGGGCGTCGTACCAGGCGTTGCCGGTGTCCTTGATGAAGGGCCAGTACACCTGGCTGTCCGAGAACTTGTTCGACCCGTAGCGCGCCTCGTTGTAGGGCACCGTGACCCAGTCCGAGACGTCGCCCTTGGCCAGGAAGCGTCCGTTGCTCTGCTTGAGGTAGAAGTCCTTGAAGGACTCCCCCTCACCGAACATCAGGTCCTGGTAGTGCTGGCGGTTGAAGTCGTCGACCCAGTAGGTCGAGTTGTCGTCGGTGGCGTTGCCGTCCCAGTTCCGGTCGGGCTTCGGGATCTGGTTGTGCACCGGGCCGGCCGTGCCGCCGGTGCTCGTGCTCACCTGGCTCCCGAAGTCGACGAGGATCGTGAAGATGTCCTCCTCGCGCTGTACGGGGTAGTTGATGAACTTCGACTTCTTGGCCTTGCCCTTGGCGTCCTTGCCCTTGGACTTGACCTCGATGACCCGGTTGCCACCGATGGTCGTGGTGGTCGCTTCGCCGCGCACCAGCTTGGCGACGGCGTCCTTGCGCTCGGCCGCGGCGGCGTCGGCGAGCGGGTTCGGCAGGTTGTCCGGGCGGGAGGCCGCAGCAGGGTCGCTGCTGCTCGGGGCCTGGCCGCCCGGTGCTGCCTGAGCCTGCATCGGCATGGCGAGGCCGGAGACGACGAGCGCCCCCACGGCCAGACCCGATGCAGCGCTCCAGTGGCGCTTGTTCACTAATCCTCCTGTGGCGGGGCGCGGGTGAATGGCCCCGGTCAGACGTGTGCGCCCGTCTGGTCGCGGGCGCCCGGTCACCTCATCACCCGGTCGGGCCCCTGGGGGTCACGAGTTCGTTTGGATTGGGTCAAGAATGCGTAAACGTCCTGTTGGCCGTCCGCTGCCGTCGCACCGGCCCACAGCAGCGGCGCCTCGCGGTGGTCCCGACCCTGCGGCATACGATCGGCCCATGAGCGAGTCGACCCCCACGACCACCGGCCCCGGCCCGGCAGCGGAGAGCACGCCTCCCTACGGCACGGGCGCCCAGGCGGCCCCGCAGCGGCGGGTGCGGGTGCCCCACCTGTTGGCGATGAAGGAGCGCGGCGAGCGCTGGGCGATGCTCACCGCCTACGACATGTACACCGCCGAGATCTTCGACGAGGCCGGCATCCCGGTGCTGCTCGTCGGCGACTCGCGCCGGCAACAACGTCTACGGCTACGAGACCACGGTGCCGGTCACCGTCGACCAGCTGCGTGCCGCTGTGCCGGGCCGTGACCAGCGCGGCCAAGCGCGCCATGGTCGTGGCCGACCTGCCGTTCGGCTCCTACCAGGCCAGGCCCGCAACAGGCGCTGGCCACGGCCACCCGGTTCATGAAGGAGGGCCGGGCGCACGCCGTCAAGCTCGAGGGCGGCGCCGCGATGGCGCCGCAGGTCGAGCTGCTGGTGCGCGCCGGCATCCCGGTGATGGCGCCACATCGGCTTCACCCCGCAGAGCGAGCACGTGCTCGGTGGCTACAGGGTGCAGGGGCGCGGCGCCGGCCGCCGAGAAGCTGCTGGCCGACGCCCTGGCCGCTCGAGAGCGCCGGGTGCGTTCGCCGTCGTCATGGAGATGGTGCCCGCCGCCGTGGCGGCCCAGGTCACCGAGGCGCTGCGCATCCCCACGATCGGCATCGGCGCCGGGCCGCACTGCGACGCCCAGGTGCTCGTCTGGCAGGACATGGCCGGGCTGCGCGGCGGGCGCGCGCCGCGGTTCGTCAAGAAGTACGCCGACCTGCGCACCGACCTCAAGGATGCCGCCAGCGCGTATGCCGCGGAGGTCGCCTCGGGCGCGTTCCCGGCCGCCGAGCACTCCTTCGAGGCCTGAACCGCCCCGACCGTCAGGAGACGTCGAACCAGCATGTGGCCCATGGACACCCCGAACGCCCCGTCACCGACCCGCTGGTCGGCCCTGCAGAGCGGGCCGGAGGCGGCGCGCACCTACCGCCGTCGCTTCCTCGACCTCGAGGCCTCGGGCCAGGACGTGCACGGCGAGGCCCGCTTCATCACCCGGCTGGTGCCCCCACCCTCGCGGGTGCTCGACGCCGGCTGTGGTTTCGGTCGGGTCGCGAGCAAGCTGACCCTGTTGGGGCACACCGCCATCGGTGTGGATGCCGACCAGCACCTGATCGCGTTGGCCCGTGAGGACACCCAGACCCGCTTCTTCGTCGCCGACCTGTCGACGCTCGACCTGCGCACCGAGCAGGAGTTCGCCTGCGTCGTGATGGCGGGCAACGTCGTCCCCTACCTCGCCGACGGCACGTTGCCCCGGGTGCTCAGCCGGCTCTCGGCGCACCTCGCCCCGGGCGGCTACCTCGTGTCCGGGTTCGGGCTGGGCGATGCGCTGCCCGAGAACGCCGCGACGGTGGACCTGCGCACCTACGACCGGCTCGCCGAGGCGGCCGGGCTGTCGTTCATCACCCGCTACGCCACCTGGGACGAGCAGCCCTTCGTGCCCGGGGGTCCGTACGCCGTCTCGGTGCACCGCAACCTGAGCGGGTAGTCAGTCTTCCTGTGACTCCTCGTCCCAGGACGACCCGCTGCCCCACTCCTTGTCCTCTCGGTCCCAGCGCTCGGTGTTCGCTCTTCGCCGTCTGCAGTGCGTTCGCCGCGGCGTCGTGCGAGTCGTACGGACCCATGACGTTGGCGTCCTGGCTGCGGTCGTCGTCGGTCTCGACCTGTCCGGTGTCGACGTTGAACCAGTAGGGCATCGGTGTCCTCCTCGGTCGGCTGCGATCCTGCCTAGACTCCACCGTATGCCGTTGACGTATGCAACCGTCGCCCCTGGTGCGCTCTCGCCGCGCCGCCCTGTCCCGGCGAGCATCCCGCGGCCCGAGTACGTCGACCGGCCCAAGCCGGCGCCGTTCACCGGGCCGGAGGTCAAGGACGCCGAGACGATCGAGAAGATGCGCGTCGCCGGCCGGGTCGCGGCGAACGCGATGGCCGCAGCGGCGGCGGCCATCGCCCCCGGGGTCACGACCGACGAGATCGACCGGGTCGGCCACGAGTTCCTGCTCGACCACCACGCGTACCCCTCGACGCTGGGCTACAAGGGCTTCCCGAAGTCGCTGTGCACGTCGGTGAACGAGGTGGTCTGCCACGGCATCCCCGACAGCCGCCCACTGGAGGACGGCGACATCGTCAACATCGACATCACCGCCTTCGTCGACGGCGTGCACGGTGACACCGACGCGACGTACCTCGTGGGCGACGTCGACGAGGAGTCGCGCCTGCTCGTCGAGCGCACCCACGAGGCGATGATGCGCGGCATCAGGGCCGCCGTGCCGGGGCGCGAGGTCAACGTCATCGGGCGGGTGATCGAGTCCTACGCACGCCGGTTCGGCTACGGCGTGGTGCGCGACTTCACCGGGCACGGCATCGGGTCGGCGTTCCACAGCGGGCTGATCATCCCCCACTACGACGCCGCCCCGTCCTACAGCACCGTCATCGAGGCCGGCATGACGTTCACCGTCGAGCCGATGCTCAACCTCGGAACCCACGAGTGGGAGATGTGGGACGACGGGTGGACGGTGGTCACCAAGGACCGCCGGCGGTCGGCACAGTTCGAGCACACGATCCTCGTCACGGACTCCGGTCCCGAGATCCTCACCCAGGGAGATGCAGCATGAGCACAGCCAGGCCCCTCGGCATCGACATCGGCGGCAGCGGGATCAAGGGGGCTCCGGTCGACCTCGAGAAGGGCGAGTTCGCCCAGGAACGCTTCAAGATCGAGACGCCCGAGAAGTCGACACCCGAGGCGGTGTGCGACTGCGTCGCCGAGATCGTCGACCGCTTCGACGAGGTGCACGACGGCTCGCCGATCGGGGTGACGGTGCCCGGCGTGGTGCAGCACGGTGTCGTGAAGACGGCCGCGAACATCGACAAGTCCTGGATCGGCTGCGAGATCGAGAAGCTGCTCGAGGACCGCCTGCAGCACGATGTCGTGGTCGTCAACGACGCGGACGCCGCGGGCGTCGGTGAGCTCTACTACGGCGCAGCGCAGGGACAGGACGGCCTTGTCGTGCTCACCACCCTCGGCACCGGCATCGGCACCGCCTGTCATGTATCGACGGTGTGCTGGTTCCGAACGCCGAGCTCGGTCACCTGGAGATCGACGGCATCGACGCCGAGACGGTCACCGCGAGCTCGGCTCAAGACGCGCGAGGACCGTCAGCTACGAGGAGTGGGCCACCACGCGCCTGCAGCTCTACTACCGCCACCTCGAGGACCTGATCTGGCCCGACCTGTTCGTCGTCGGCGGAGGTGTCTCGCGCAAGGCGCACAAGTTCCTGCCCCTGCTCGACCTGCGCACGCCGATCGTGCCGGCCGTGCTCGAGAACGCCGCGGGCATCATCGGCGCAGCCCTGCTGGCACAGCAGACCCAGGAGACGCGCGGGAAGCACAAGGCCTGACCGCGCAGCTGCGCGCGGTCACTCGCCGGCGCGGAACTCCGTCGGTCCCGCACCGGCCAGGTCGTGGATGCGGGTGCTCGACGACCCGAGCTGGCCGGCCTGGTTGAGGTAGAGGCCGCGCCCCCGCGGCTGGAGCAGCCCGTCGTGCACCGGCACGGCGTGCGGTGCGGCGAGCCGGCGCAGGAACGCCGTCATGTCGCGGCTGCGCTGCCAGGGCGCCTGGAGCGGGAAGGCCAGCACGTCGACCGCACCCGGCTCGGCATCCAGAGCGTCGCCGGGGTGGAAGAACGACGGCTCGCCCTCGGCGTCGAGGCGCACCCCGACGTTGGTGATGCGCGGGATCTCGTCGTGGATGAGCGCGTGCTGCTCGCCGAAGGGCGTCACCGTCACGGCGCCGACCGTGGTCGCGCCGTCGTGGGCGCGGGCGTCGACCCCCAGCCCGGCGAGCACCTCGACGCTGCCCCGGTCGCAGAGCACCACGGCATCCGGGTTGGCGGCCACCAGCGCCGGCAGCCGCTCGGGGTCGAGGTGGTCGGGGTGCTGGTGCGTCACGAGCACGGCCGACAGGTCGCGCACGTCGCCCAGGTCGTCGGCGAAGGTGCCCGGGTCGACGAGCACCCGGGTGTCGGCCATCTCGAGGAGGAGGCAGGCGTGTCCGAGGTGGGTGATTCGCATTGACCCACCGTATGCCGGGTCACCCGACCGCAGGCTCGTTCGGTTCGTCGGCGTGCCGCGGGGTTGCAGGGTCGACGGCATCGACCAGCTCGGCCGCGACGGTCAGGTCGCGTGGCAGCACGGTGACACCCCGGGGCGGGGTGGGCAGGCCGAGCGCGCCCTCCCCGGCGAGGAAGAGCGGCACCCGCTCCCCCAGCCGCGACAGCGACGGCAACCGCGACTCGAACGCCGAGCGGCGCACCCCGGCGAGCACGCAGGCGTCGGCACCCAGGTAGCGCACGGCATCGTTGACCGCACCCATGGGAGTGTTGGCGCCCAGGCTGACCACGCGCCACCAGCGGCTGTGCAGCATCGCGCCGAACAGCTCCAGCGGCAGGTCGTGGAGCTCGTGCGGCGGGCAGGCCAGCACGGCGGTGCGCACCCGCTCGCCCGGCACCGGCATCCGGAACTCGCCGAGCACACCGCGGAAGGCGCTCGACACGAAGTGCTCGTGCAGCACCCCCAGCTCACCGCTCTGCCAGCCGTCGCCGACCTGGCGCAGCACCGGCATCGCGACCTCGGTGACGGTGGCGTCGACCCCGGCCGTCAGCAGCGACTGCAGCAGCGCGTCGCGCACCGTCGGGCCGTCGAGCTGGCGGACGGCCGACATCACGGTACGGCGCGTGGCGTCGTGGTCGGCGCCGGGGTTCGGTGGCATGCGGTCCTCTCGAGGCCCCTGCAGAGGCCACGGGGAAACGCTACGACACGCCGGTGGCCCTTCGGTGGCTCGTCCGCTGGTGCCGCGGGTCACACCGGCGGTCAGTCGTCCTCCCCGAGCACCTCCCAGAAGTGGGCCCGCAGCGCGTACCGGGTGGCGTCGCCGATGTCGTAGGTCCCGAGCCGGGCGGAGAGGTCGGTGAGCAGGGTGCGGTCGAGGTCGTTGGGGATGAAGCCCTGCTCGCGCCGCACCCGCTGCTGTTCCGTCGCGGACGCCTGGGCCCGCCACGCCGCGATGACCCCACGGCACACGTCGTCGATGGCACGCCACTCCTCGCCCACCGACGGCGCGTCGTCCGCCACGCCGCCCGAGCGGCTGGAGTAGACGACCGCACTGCGCGGCCTCGGGCCACTGCCCACGACGTGGGCCTTCATGGTGGCCAGCAGGGCCGGGGTCGGCCTGAGCTCCGCGCTCCCCTCGGCTGTCGTGCCCTTGGCCACGTCGGGGAGCGGCAGCTCGGGCGGTTCCTGCGTGGCGGGAGCCGGCGCGACAGGCGTCTGCTGGGCCCGCACCATCACCGTGCGGTCGACGACCTGCGGGTCGAGGATGACGACGTCGTCGCAGGCACGCACGAGGTGGCGCGCGACCGCGTGCGGCTGCCCCTTCGCGTCGGGGACGGCCAGGATGACGACCTGCACGCCGTGTCCCTGCGCCTCCTCCACCGCCTCGGTCAGGTCGTCGTCACCGGACAGCAGGTAGACCAGGTCGGAGACCTTGTTGCGCCCGTGGGAGGCGAGGTCGAGGCCGATCCGCAGGTCGACACCCTTCTGCTCACCGTGCGGGGACAACCGGCCCAGGCGCAGCTTCACGCGGGGCAGCTCACCGATCATCTCCTGGGTGTTGTCCGGCGCCCCACCGGGCTTTGAGCCCGAGTCGTACCAGTGGATGCGCAGCACCGGCAGGCCGCTCTCGCGCTCGGCCTGGGCGATGATGCCCGACACCAGGTCGGGGTACGAGATCACGACTCCCCCGCGTAGCGACGTGCCGGTGACCCGGGTCGCGGAGGCCGCGAGCAGGTATCCGACGTCGACGAACACGCTGCAGTGGCTTCGCATGCCCTCAGGCTCCCACTCGCCCCGCCGGGACGAGCAGCCTTGGGTGGACGAGTCGGGCTGTAGGCCGGGATTCGTCCAGCACAGTTGATGCCCGTTGACTGGTGGTGGCTATAACTTCCTGACCTGCGCATCTGCTGAATCGACCGTTGATGGGCGGTGACTACTTGCGAACGTTGTGAGGACAATCTGAGGACAACCAGGAGGGCCGAAGGACCGGCCGCTGCGGGACTGGTCTGCTTCTCAGACGTCCCCCCGGCTGCACCCAAGTACACGTGTCAGCGCGGTCTGGAGCGGACCACGGGCCAGTAGAGAACGCCGCTGCGCCCCACGTCGCGCGGCGCGGCCACCGTCCGTGACCCACGCCCCGACGCGTGCAAGCTGCCCCACGCAGAGAAGGCACTCGCCGCCGCAGCCACCACGGTCGGCGTCGGCCATGCCTCGCCTCCTAGCGTCCCAGCAGTGCGCCTCTGACCGCTGACCGTCCCGTCACCATCGGCAGGCGCGGCCGTCGGCTTGGCCCCGGGTCCGACGTCACCCGGGGCCGTCGTCGACCGCAGCGCCTCCTTCGCGCTTCCCGGAACCGTCAGCCGGCCGGGTCGCGCACCGTGTCGAAGGTCGAGGCGGGCACGTTCCCGGGCGAGGCGGGGCCCTTTCGCCGCCCGACCCAAAGGACGCAACCTCCGTCGGGGCGACGGGCGAGTTGCCACGAGCGGGTCACCCGCACGCCGCCGACGGGTACCTCGGCGTCCTCGATCAGCAGCGGCCTGTCCGGTTCGAGCACCGCGCCGAGCGCTCCTCGGGTCCGCGGACCGTCGCCTCGGCCGGTGGACCCGACCGCGAGCTGCCCGCGCTGCAGGACCGGCCCTCCGCCGAAGCGCACCGGCACCAGGGGCACGAGGTGCGGCGGCGGCGCACTGCCGAGCAGGTACTCCCAGGTGTCCCCGCCAGTGGCCGGCCGCGGGCGCGCCACCGCGCGCGACCGGGCGGCCCGGTCGACCGTCCGGCCCGCCGCGCTCTCCACCCGCGCCTCCGCGGCCCAACCGAGGTTCGCGGTCTCGTCCCGGCGCAGCACGACCTCCTCCACCGGTGCGCTCTCCGTCGTCCCGGCCAGCGTCGCGGGAAGGAGCAGCCACGGGCACGTCCGGTCGGCGACGTCGGCCGCGTCGGCGGAGGCGTCGCCTGTGAGCTCGAAGAACCGCCACACCCGGCCCGGGCCGTCCACTTCGGCCGTCGAGCGCACCCGCGTGGTCTCGCCGAACGTGTCCAACACGCGCACCAGGTCGGCGCGCAGGAGTACCCCGGCCGGGACGCGTACCGGGGCGAGCTGCCAGTCGTCGCCGAACACCATGCCGAACGCAGCCACCGCGGCATGCACGAGGTCCTCGGGCGCGGACCCGAGGTCCCCGAACCACGTCGACGCCGATTCGAGCTGCCACCACCGCGACGCTGCCTGGCCCGCGTAGGCGACCGGCGTCGGCAGCACCTGCAGCGTCCGCCCGGTCGCGGCCCCGGTGGCCCCCAGCGCCGGGCCGTGGCCCACGTCGAAGGTGTCCCAGTCCAGGCGGCCGCCGGCGTACTCGTCCGCGTCGAGGCGCACCTCCGCGCCGCCACCAAGGCCCGCCGCGGCCGAGAACCGGTACTCCATCCGGCTGGGGTCCCACGACCGGCCGCGACCCTCCGGCTCCACGCAGAACGCGTCGTACCACGCTTGCCAGGCGGTGAGCGCCGACCGCGCGGCGGACGGGAGCGAGCCGTCCGTTACCGCGAGACCCGCGGCCAGGTCGGCGTGCAGCGCCCGTGCGTCGAGCGACCGACGGGCGAGCAGCGCCAGCTCGGCCTGCCCCACCGGGTCGAGCCCGCCGTCGGCCGGCACGGTCAGCGGGTACCGCCCGCGCAGACTGCCGAACAGCGCTTCCGGCGCCCCCGCCGAGTCCAGGTGTCTGGCCAGTTGCAGGCCCGCCTCTGCGGCCAGCCGCGTCGCCGCGGGCCCGTCGCGCACCTCCTCGCGCTCGACCAGCACCTCCAGCGGGATGCCGGCGCCCAGCGGCTCGGTCGCCTCCGCGTCGCCGGAGCCGGGGCGCATCGCGCTGATCGGCGCCCCGGTCAGCCGGGCCTCCACCAGCACCGGGCTCGCTGTCGTCCTCCCCGGTCAGCTCCCCGACCTGCCACTGCCGGCCGAGCAGCCACAGCGGGTCCGCGACGCGCGCCTGCTGTCCCTCGAGCAGGTCGGCGGCGACACCGATCGCCTCCAGCCGCTGCCATGTCATCGCGAGACCTCCCGGGTTCGTGTCGCCGGGCGCAGGTACGTCGCCGGCAGGTACTGGCCCAGGCCGAGCAGCGTCTCCGGGCCGACGGTGCGGAACCGGGCCAGCGTGAGGGTCTGCCGCAGCACGTCGCGGACCAGGTCGACGTCCCATCCGCGCTCGCGGGTGGTGGTGCAGAGCAGGATCGCCTGCGGGGCACGGGCCGACGGGGCGTCGAACTGGACCGCCAGACCGGCCGTCCGCTGCCGGCCGGGGATCGCCTCGGTCCAGGACCCCAACACGACCCCGCACATCGGCCCGTCCGCGGGGGGCGGCGGCCCGGTGGCGAGCAGGCACAGCCGAGCGCGGTCGTCGGCGGTGGGCCGGCACGTGCGCGGCCCAGCCCTCGCCGGGGTGGTCGGGCAGCTGGGCGAGGCTGAACCCGACGAGCGGGCGGCCGCGGACCGCCTCGACCAGGTCGACCACCACCCGTAGCCGGCGCGCCCCTGGGTCGACGCGCCCCGCCATCCCCAGCCAGCCGGTGGCCGCCTCGCGGGATGGGAGCAGCCGCCGGTCGAAGGCGGCGCGCAGCCCGGCCGGGTCGGGCGGCTGCACGAGCGCGGCCACCGGAACCGGCTGCCCGACGAGCGCGACGATCCGGTCACGCAGGCTCGCTGCCCGTGCCTCGTTGTCCCGGCCGTCCCACGCCTCGGCGTCCGAGAGGGCACGGGCGTCGTCCGCGGCCAGCCGCGCCTCCAGACGCTCCAGCAACGCCGCTGCCGCCGCGGGCACCGCCTCGTCGCCCCCGGGCGGGAGCTGCCCGGTCAGGGTGAAGCCGGTCAGTCCGAGCATCTCTGCGCGCTGCACCGGTGCGGCGGCGCCGGCAGCGGCCGCCAGCCGGTCGCGGCCGGCGACGAGCCGGGCCCGGACGGCCGCCGCCCGCACCGAGAGGTCGCCGACGTCCACCCCCCCCGGCGGCGGCGCGTCGGCTCCCGGCTCGGCCAGGTCGCCCGCCGTGAGGCCGCGGGACCCGCCGAGCAGGTCGCGCAGCGCGCGGGCCGCCAGCACCGTGTCGTCGAGTGAGGTGTCCGCGCCCGGCGCCCCGGACCTCTGGCACTGCGCCGGCGGGGGCGTCCGGCCGGGCCGCCGCCCAGGCCGCGACGAGCATCCCGATCCCGCCGCGCCCGGCGTCCTCGCCGCCCGGCGCGAGCTGCACCAGGTCGAGCGCGCCGACGCCGAGGTCCTCGGCGGTGCCCACCACCGGCGCGCCCAGCGCCGCACCGGCCGCCGGGTCCAGGAACTGCACCTCGAACCGGACACCTGACGGTGGGCCGAGCAGGTCGCCGACCCAGGCCTCCAGGCCGGGGTCCGCTGCGGCACGGCCGCTGGCCGCGCCGCCTGGCCACGGGGACACGCCCGTCGGGTCGAGCATCGACAGCAGCCTGTGGGTGACGGTGACGGCGCTGCGCGCGGTGTCCGCGACCCGCGGCGCGGGGAAGGTCACCTCTCCGGTCGACGACGCCGTGAGCGCTGCGGTCGCCTCGGCGGGGTTGCCCTGCGCGAGCGCGTGCACGGTCTGGGCCACCGCCAGGTCACCGACCGAGTCGAGGTCGGCGGCGACGGCGTCGAGGACCTCGACCAGCGCCGCGCGTTCTGCGCCGGACGGCGGCAGCGCGGCGTCGACGGCCGCGCGCGCCGCCGTCTCCTGCCGGGTCAGGTCGTCGGCGCCGGACCAGGCCCGGGCCAGCAGCAGGCCGTCGACGATCGCGTTCGGCGGGCCGCCGTCGCCGACCGCGCGCAGGGCGATCGTCCGGAAGTCGTCCACCCGGGCGGCCTGGCCGGCGTCGTGCAGGCCGCGCTCGAAACGGGCACCGAGCAGCTCGGCCAGGTCCTGACCGCGGCGCACGCCCTCGACGATCCACCGCGCCCGGCGCACCCGGGCCGAGCTCAGGTCGACGGCCAGCGCGCCCGCCTGCCCCGCGCCGCCGAACGCCTGCCAGCCGCTGCGCAGCACCGCGGCGGTGGTGGCGTGCGCGAGGGACGGCGCCAGCACGAAGCCCCCCGACGCGGCGGCGTCGCGCGGCCGGACGTTCACCAGCATCCCGAACGCGCCGACCTGCAGGCCGCGGGGTGCGGTCGCGCGGTGGTTCTCCAGGCGCCAGGCGGCCAACGCGGTGTACCAGGCGTCGAGCCGGTACGACCATGCGCCGAGGGTCTCGCGGGTCAGCCGTCTCAACGCGGAGATCGCGTCGGGCGGTGCAGCCAACCCGGGGGCCTGCGCGGTGCGGTGCCCTCGGCGAGGTCGGTGAGGGTACCGAGCCCCCCGGCGAGCAGCGCGGCGTCGCCGGGGTCGGCCGACCGCTCGCACGCTCCAGCGCAGCAGTTGCTGCAGCAACGGCAGGGCCTGCGTGTGATCGTACGTGCGGGGGCCGGCGGCGGCGTCGTCCGCCAGCGCCCGCAGCCAGGCGCGGAGCGCGGCCAGGTCGCCATCGGCCCGCCCGGGCGCGACGAGCGGCTCCTGCCACTCGGCTTCGGTCTCGGCGTGCATCGCGAAGAACGCCCGCGGCTCGTCGTCGGCGATCATCCGGCTGACCTCCGGCCGCCACAGGCTGACGAAGCCGAGCGGGGAGGTCCGATCCTCGTGCGCCTGCAGCAGGTCGACCAGGCGGTCGGCGACGTCGGCAACGGGCGCCAGGTAGTCCTGCTGCAGCGGCACCGAGCCGAGAAGCCGTACCTCGGTGGCGAACGCCTCCAGCAGCGGCAGCTGGCCGCCCTCGCCGGTCAGGCTCACGGCAGCGTCGAGGCCCCCGTCCAGCCGCAGGTACCGCACCCAGCCGGGGTTGGCGTCGAGGTCCGGGTAGGCGGAGCCGTCGGGCTGCGGCATCTCGGCCAGCGCCCAGGCCACGAGGAACAGCCAGCTGCCCAACCCGAATGCGTAGGCGCCGCGCTCGTCCTCCACGGCACGCAGCCGGAAGCCGGTCGGGTGCGGCACCGCGCCCAGGATCCGGGACACCCGGGCGGTCAGCTCCGCATCGGTGGGGCTGCCATCGGATCGGCCCGTCCCCGGCGGGCGGCACGTCGGTCGCGTCCGGGTCGAGCCGGGCGACGCCCGCCAGCGAGTCACGCCACCCGAGGGACAGTGCCGCGTCCAGCGCGTACTCGACGTGCTCGATCGCCGTGGCCGGGTCGCCGTCGGGCCGGAGGACCTGGCACACCGGCAGCAGCCCGTAGGGCTGGGCGCCGACGAGCAGCGTTGGCAGCACCGCTCCGCCCCGCACGTAGCTGGTGCTCCAAGCACGCAGCCAGTCGCGGCCCTCGGCCGGCAGGACGCCGGCCAGCAGGACGGACAGGTAGTGCCCGCCGACCGCGGGCCACAGCGCCCGGTTCATCGCCTCCGCGTGCGCGAGCTCGCGGAGGCCGGCGTGCGTGGCGCGGTCGAGGGCGGTCTCGTCACCCAGACCGAGCGCCATCGCCGCGGCGTCGGCGGCCCGCCGCCTGTACAGCGCGCCGGGTCCCCGAGGCCCCGGCCGAGGCGCGGCGGGCCGCCCGGCCACCTCACCCGCGCGGAGCAGTGCGAGCTGGGGCGAGGCCGGGTCGAGGTCCGGCGCTGCGTCGTCGGTCGTGTTCGTCGGGGTGCCCTGGGGGATGACGTCTAAGGCCCGCCGTGTAGCGCTGCGCGGTGAGCAGCGCCTCGACGTCCTCGCGGCGGTCGCCCAGCCGAACCCCGAAGGCGAAGAGCTCGTCGAAGCCCTTGCGGGAGGCGGGGCCGTGGATCGCGCCGAGATCGATCCGGATGCCCATGCCGACCCGTTCCGCCTCCTCGAAGTCGAATGTCCAGGCCAGCCCCTGCGCCTCCAGCCAAGCACGGCTGCCGGCCGGGTCCTCGGTGCCGGCGAGACCCGGCACCACCGGCAGGTCGTCCGGGACCGGCGCGCCCCACCAGGTACCCACCGACTCGCCGTCGTGGTAGCCCGCCACGCCGAACTGGCCCGGCAGCAGCCGCGCGGGCGCGGCGCCCGGCGTGGCCGGGGCGGGGCTCTCGTGCGCGGCGAACGGCGAGGTGCGGCGGACGATCCACGCGGCGCGCCACGGCGAGCTCCGCCCCGCGACCCAGGCAAACGCCGCGTCCGCGGCAGCCGTGTCGGCGGCCCCCGCGCGGCCGACGCGACGCCAGTAGGAGCGCCCCAGCGCCTCCTCGGCGTCGGTGAGCGACGGGACGTGCTGGTCGACGTGCACGGCGTCGGGAAACACCCGCACCCTCAGTTCGCGCGTCCCGCCGCCGAGGAAAAACCGGGTCTCCAGCCGCACCGGGAGCAGTGCGAGCGGGAGCGCCGGGTCGAGAAGCGCGAACGTCGCCGCCGGCTCCTGCGGGAACGGGACGTCGATCCCCGGGTCGTCGATCGGCCGGCGGCGGGGCGGGGTCATCAGATCAACACCCCCGCGTGCAGCAGCATCCGGAACGGGCGCTGCCACGTGGCCCGCGCCTGGTGGGCGGCGTTCCGGCCCCAGGTGACGCCGTCGATGGTGCCAAGCCGGACGGTCCGGGCCGGTGCGTGGGTCAGCGCGTCGAGCTCCTCCTGGCTGTCCGCCAGATGCCCCAGGACAGCTGGTCCCAACTCGTCGGCGTGCCGCCGAACCGGCCGGGACGCTCGGCGTCGAGCCCGAACCGGGGCGCACCCGCTTGTTCCTCGATCGCGACGAACCAGCCCGGATCGCCGGCCGCCACCTCGGGGTCGAGGTCGAAGCCGACGAAGAGCGTCTGCCGGTCGAGCATCCCCTGGAACGACGCGCCCAGCACGGCGTCCGCCATGGGCACCAGGTCCTCACCGTCGCGCTCGGCCTGCTGCAGGTAGTAGTGCGCGCTCGGGTAGCGTCGCACCAGGTCGCCGCGGACCACGATCACGGTGGAGAGGTCCCCGCCGCCCAGCACGTTCTGCGCCAGCGATCGGCCGACCCGGCCGACCCCGCCCCAGTTCCGCAGCTCGTCGACATCCCCCCGTTCCGAGTCGAGGTAGCTCCAGAAGCGGTGGAAGTACGTCCCGCGCAGGTTCACCGGGTAGCCACGCCAGAGCAGCTCGTGCCCGAGCTCGTGGTTGGCGCCGACGAGGAACGCACCGACGAATTCCGCGTTCCCGGCGACCAGCCGCACCCGGTTGCGGCGCAACAGGTCCACGGCCGGCAGCATCCACGACGCGCCGAGCCGGCTGAGGTTTTCCGAGAGCGCGGTGTCCAGGACGGGAGTCAGGTGCATCGGGCCGACCGAACCGGCGGGCAAGAGGTCGTCGAGCGCGGGTACCCTGGCGACGGCGGAGGCGCGCACCGCGGCGGCCGGGTCGAGTGCCGCCCGCACTGAGTCGGCGAGGTCGCTCACGTCGCCGCCCGACGCCGTCCCTCCGTCTGCCTGCGCCACGCCCGAACCGTCTGCCGCCGGTCGGACCCGGGGAAGGCCGCCCGCGCCGGACAGCGGTCGGGCGACGCGCACGAGGCCGGCGATCCGGGTCGCGACGGCCGGTTCCAGCCCGGGTCGCAGCGGCCCGTCCCCCAACACTTCCAGTGCGTCGAGAGCCCGGTCGGCCACCTGCGCGCCGGACGGTACCCCGGCGACGGCGAAGGTGAGGGCCGCCTTGGTCCGCGGCGGCGCGTCGGCGCGGCTGGCCTGCAGGCTGGTCTGCACGTGCCGCGCGGACAGCCGGGTGTCGGCGCGGCCCTGCCACGCGCGCCAGTCCCGGGCGAGGGTCGTCGCCGGCCGGGTGCGGCGCAGGTAGGCCGGCCCGACCAGGCCGACCGGCGCGGCACCGGCGACAAGCCGTGCGCGCACCGTGCCGGCGGCGTCGGGCAGCAGCGCGTGCAGCCGCGCGGTGAGCTGCAGCAGGTCGGCGTCGGTCGTCGCGCCGGCCCGGCGCGCCCAGCTGCGCCCCACCTCGGTGGCGAGCCGCGCCGCCGCCACGACCGCCGCGGTCTCGCGCAGGTCGCCCGCCTGGTTCCACGCCGCGGCCACGAACGCCTCTTGGCCGGCACGCACCACCTCGGCGCCCAAGCCTGCGGCCGCGCGGTGCACGGGGTCGAGGTTGAGCGCGGCGGCCCAACCGGCGACCGGCAGCTCGGCGAGCGCGGCCGGCGCTGACCCGTACATCGGCGGCGCCACGACCGGGTCGTCCCGGGCCGGCACGTAGCCGTCCCTCGGCGGCCGCCACTGCGTCCGGTGCACCCCCGCGTCGACCAACGCGCGGACGGCGGGCCGGAACGCGTCGCGGTGCCCGGCCGGCCACGGACGCGGTGTCGCGCCGGGAGTGAGCAGGGCGCCGTGCATGTCGACGATCACCGGGCGACCGGTCGCCGGGACCAGCCCCGGGGAGCCGACGTCCATCGCGTGCAGGCCAAGTTCGGCGCCGCCGCCGTCCGGCTTCAGCCGCCGGCAGAGCGCCTCGAAGTCGCCGCCGGGACCGGTGCTGAACCGCCAGTGCGCGTAGACCGGCAGCTCCAGCGCGGCGCCCGCGTCGGCGCGCAGCGCGGCGAGGTCCCAGGCGGGCGCGGTCGGCGCGGTGTCGGGCACCTCCCGCCCCAGCCCGCGCAGCCGGCCACCCTCCACCGCGGGCACCAGCGCCGCGATCCAGCCCGCCCCCGGCAGCAGCCGGCGCGGGCAGACCAGCCGCGCCGTCACCTCGCCGGTGTCCGCGAGGACCGCGGGCTCGACGCCCGTGGCGGGCACCAGTGACTGGACGTGCGCCCAGGCCCAGGAGTCCGCGAGGTCGGGTAGCTCGGCCGCGGGGTCGGCGGGCGGCTCGACGGCGAGCACCGGCAGCGCTGCGCCAGGGGAGCTGCGCACCGCGACGCCGTCCTGCTCCCGGACCACCACCAGCACCAGCCAGGGTCGCAGCGGCCGGCCGGGGTCCGTCGCCGGACCCGCGGGGGTGAGCAGCCACGGCAGGTCCGGGGCGCGCAGCTCCACGAGCGGGAAGTAGTTCGGCTCCACCTGTCCGGCATCGGGCCGCGGCTCCTGGCGGACGATCTGCCCTGGGGCGAGCGCGGTGACGGCGTCCGGTCCGACCAGCTCGGCCCGGTGCTCTGCCCGGACGCCCTCGACCTCGACCCAGCCCGCGACCTCCGGCGCACCCGGCATCGCCCCGCCCAGCGGGTCGGGGGTGCCCAGGCCCTGCGCGAAGCCGCGCCGCAGCCACGGCAGGAACAGCACCTCGTCGGTCACGGCCCGCTCACCACCGCGTGGCTGGGAGCGACGCGAAGCTCGCCGCGGCGCGCCTGGCCGGCGGCGACAGCGCGGTCTCGCGCCCGGACCGCGGCCGCGTACGTGGTGCGGGGCCCGGCCGCGGTGCCGTCGGTGCCGTCCGCGAGCCGCCAGGTGGCTTGCCGCACCGACAGCGTCGGCGAGTCGACGCCCACCGGCGACGGCCCGCGGGCGAGGTCACGGGCGAGCCCGGCGGAGGTCGTGGCCAGCGGGAAGGCCAGGCGGCGCCGCCCCCGCGACCGGGTGCGCACCTCGTCGAGGATCCGCTCCTCGTACGTGGGGACAACCCCGACCCCTTCGTCGGCGTCGAACGCGACGCCGTTGCCGGCGCCCAGCCGCACCCCCCGTCCATCTGCTCGTAGGACGGCGCGTCCAGGCGGTCGGCCTGCGACATGCTGTCGTAGAGCGCCGGGGCGAACCAGTCCGTGACGCGCTCCCAGGTCGCTCCGCCGACGCCGTCCACGCCGGCTCCGGTGACATGCAGCGTCGCGGGCCGCGCGGCCGCTGGTGCCGTACACGTCGAGCGCCCGTTCGAGCGGGGCGATCCGCTGCACGGCGAGCAGGGCGTCGTCCGGGCGCAACCTGGACGCTCCCTCCGGCGGGTCGGCGAGCACGACGCCCGGCCCGGTGGCGGACTGCTCCGGTCCCCACGCGCCGGCGTCGCCAAGCGCGGCCACCACCAGATCGAGCACGTTCTGCCGGGGCGGTGCCTCGGCCGGCGGCTCGCCGCCGATCGCCAGGTCGAACGCCACGTCGAGGAGCAGGAACGTGAACCGGGCAGTCCCGGTCGCGTACCAGGGCTTCGGCCCCTCCAACCGGGCGGTGAGGGCCACCGCGAGCAGCTCCGCGGTCGGACGAGCCGGAGGTGATGCACGCCGACGCGTGGAACGAGGCCTCGAAGTGGAACGGAGAGAACACGAGCAGGACGTCGAAGCCGATCTCGGCGCGCGCGGTGTAGGTCACGCCGAGGAAGTCGACCGACGCCTCCAGCTGCGCGGCGGCGCCGAACTGCACGGTGTTGGAGGTGAGCGCCACGTAGGTCTCGAGCGCGTAGTGCACGGTGGTGCCGATCGCCACCTCCGCGCGCACCCTGCGCAGCTCAGTCACCGAGGCCGGCAGCCCGCCCGGGCGGCGATAACGCCGGTCGTACCCGCCCACCGACAGCAGGAAGTACGGCTGCGCGGCCGAGCGAAGGCGTACATCGCCATGTCTCCGGACGGACTGCACGGTCTGCAGCAGCGTGGAGTCGTGCAGGCTTCGCGGTCACCGACACGACGCCGGCCGAGAGGTCGACGACGCCGAGGACGTCCATGTGGAACTCCAGCAGGGCCGTCTCCTCGTCCGGCAGCACCATGGCGAGGCTGCCGAGCACCGCGACGTCGACTTCGGGGAAGGAGACCAGCAGGGCCGACGCTCTCCCCCGTGACCAGGGGCGGGCATTCCCCACGTGATCCGGACCGCCAGCCCGAGAACGGTGCTCCCCCGGCGGCGGCGACGCGGTGCGTCGAGCTGGGCGAGACGATGAGCGCGGCGTCCTCGAGCGGGTCCTCGGGGAAGAGGACCGCGTCGGCGGCGCCGTTCTTCAGGCCCGTGGCCCAGCGCCTCGGTGTCCATAGCCCGGTTCAGGCAGAGCGATGCCGCCGACGCCGGAGAGGAAGAAGCCGAACCCCAGCGGCAGCCCGGGGAACGTCGCCGGAGATGCGACAGGAACAGGGCCCAGCCGTCGGGGTCGTCCGGCCAGCCGGGGTGTCGACCACCGTCACTCGCGCGGCGAGCCCGACGCCCCAAGATGCTCGACCGGCGAAGCCGCCGCTGTAGCGGCCGGGTCTCGGGGTCGTGGTCGACGAACCCGGCGCCGCCGCCGATCCCGAGGTCGATCTCGATGCCCAGCCCGGTCGGCGGCACGAACAGCAGGTCGACGGCGACGCCGCCGAAGCTGCCGCCGCCGGGCCGCGGCGCGAGCTCCAACGCGGCGCCGATGCCCTTCACGGTGGCACGGATCGGGCCGAGGGTGAGGTCGGCGACGGCCGTCGCCGCGAGCCGCGCGCCGTCGGTGCCCGCGCCGAGCACCAGGGTCAGCGAGGTGACGTGGAGCGGGCCGGCGTGGTCCAGCGGCACGGTGATCTCGAGGCCGACGCCCGCCGAGAACGCGAGGCCGCCGGGGCTCCAGCGCAACTCGCCGCCGGCGGTGACGGTCGGCGGGTCGTCCCCGATCACCGAGCGCAGGAAGCTGTCGGCACCGCCCGGGTCGAGCACGAACCGCAGGTCCCCGTCGTCGACACCCGCCTTCAGGTAGGGCTCGAGGTCGGTGCCGCTGCCGGACAGGCCCAGCTCGATCCGTGCCGCGTCCAGCTCCAGCCGGGTGCCGCCGGGGTCGCCGATGAGCCGCCACGGGGTGTCCGCGGCGGCCCTCCAGCGCCAGGCTCACGTCGGAGCGGACCTCCTGCGTCACCACGGAGACGCCGTCGGGCCGGATCCGAACGCCGACCGACGCCGTCCCGTCGACACCGGCGCCGGCCGTCAGCGTCCAGTCGCCGCCCAGCGGGATCGGGGCGGTGAGATCGCCGGCCACGAGGTTGCCGACGTAGAGCGTGCCGCCGCCGTCGGCCGAGGCGGCGAACAGCAGGCCGACCTCGACCAGGGCGCCCGAGGGCGCGGCGCCGCGCACGAGAACCACGTCGGACTCGGCGCCGCCCCACCGCGCGACGGGCGCGCCGGTGAGGGCCTGGGCCACCGCGGCCTGGCGTGCCCGGGGTCCCGACCGGCCGGCCGACCGCTCAGCGCGTCGCCGAGCCGGCGCTGCAGTGGCCACGCGGCGAAGTCGCCGCCCCACCGGTAGGTGGCCGCGGCGGAGCCGAGCGGGTCGCCGAGCAGGGCGGCCAGCTGGTCCCAGCGGAACCGTTCGAAGCTCGCCGGGCCGCGGTACCTCGGGCACGCAGATCCCGGTGGCGCGGAGCACCGCGAGTAGCGCCGGTGCCTCGGCGGCCATCCAGTCGGCCAGCAGGAGCCCCGGCAGGGTCTCGGCCAGATCCGCCCAGCCCTCCACGGAGCCGAGCGTGCCGGGCAGGCCACGCACCTGGTCCGGCGTGAGGGCGGCCAGCGCCGCGACGGCCCCTGCGACGTCGGCGACGAGCCCGGCGGCGCGCTGGAGCGCCACCGGGTCGACGGTGCCGCGGGAGAGGTCCTCGACGAGGCCGGCCAGCTCCTCGACGGCGTCGACCACGGGCAGCAGCTCGCGGATCCGGTCCAGCGCCTCGCCGGTACCGGGCTAGGGTACCCGAGCCGGCCCATCAGCTGCGCGAAGAGCAGGGGGTCGGCGAGCGCCGCCCCAAGCGGCTGCAGGGCCTTGCCGGCGGCGGCGGCGCTCACACCAACGCCATCACGGTACCGTTGACGATCAGCTTGGTGCGCCGCCAGGCCCGGTCGTCGATGTCCTGCAGGCTCTCGTCGACGGACGAGCGGCTCTCGCCGTACCCGGTGATCTCCACCCGGCTCTCACCTACCGCGAGCGCGCTCCCGCCCGGCGCCGCGAGCAGGCCGGCGACCTCGGCGAAGACGGTGCGGGCCCGCCGCCAGGAGAGCGACTCGTTGTCCGGTTGGCTGCCGAGCGGGCTCGCGTCGCCCTCGATCCGGATCCACGACAGCGGCGACTCAGCCAGGCCCGGTTGTCCGCCACGAACACCGCCAGGAACGTCCGGCCTGCATCGGTGAGCGTGTCCATGCCGCTGTCGAAGAACGTCGGCCGGGACGCGTCGAAACTGGCCGGCGGCGGGGGCTCCGGCGGCCGCGGGAGGTCCGCGGGATCGATCGGGTTCGCGCTGCCGGCGCGCCCGAAGAGCGTTCCGAAGCTCAGGCCGCCCGCGACGGCGAGCCCGGCGGCGAACCCGATGCCGGCGGTGCCGAACACGCCGTTGTTGACCCCGGTGGCGATGCCGCGCGCGGTGCGGCTGACGAAGAGCGTCCCCTCGATGAGGTCCCAGCCGACTTCGCCGCCGACGTCCCAGCGGCCGCCGCCGACCACGCTGCCGCTGAGCATGCCGAACACGCAGCGGGTGGGGATGGTGACCCCGGTGAGGGCGAAGTCGTCGGCCAACCATTCCGACTCGGCGTACACGGTGTCCGGGTCGGCCAGCCAGACGAAGTTGAGACCCGCACCGGCCTGGGGGCCCGCACTGATCCCGAAGTCGGCCATGGTTCCCCACACCCAGTCGTCCCAGCCGTGCGGGCCGCCGGTGCCGCAGCCGTTCGCGTGGCTCAGGGTGCCGCCGACGATGAGCCCTCCGCCCTCGAGGCCGAGCCCCTCGTCGAGCTCGCCGACGACGCCGAGGCCGCCGAACTGGAAGTCGTACTGGTGCGGGGTCGCGCTGATCCCGAGCAGGGCCTGCAGCGCCTGCGTGGCGGTCAGGGCGTCGACGACGACGGACGCGGACAACAGGATGAACCGGAGCTCGGTCCAGGCGTCGGAGCGGTCGCCGCCCGGGGTCGGGGTCGTCAGCAGTCCGACACGCGTCTCCACTCGGAAACGCTCGAGCATGGGGACGGCGGGCACCCCCGTGGTGCCCGCCCAGACCATGACGGCGTTGTCGGCCAGCGCCCGCTGCAGCTGGCCCACCAGATCCCGGACGGCCGAGGGCCAGGCGTCGTACGGGAGCATGGTCATCCGGACCACCCAGTCGGCCAGCAGCCGGACGCAGGCGGACACGCCGAGCAGCGAGACCCGGTGCATCGAAGCGAAGTGGCCGGTGCTCAGCCCCAGATCCTGGCCGAGTTCCGCGACGCGGCGGGCCGGGTCGATCTGCGCCCGGTGCGAGACCCGGACCAGGCGGTGGTCGACCCCCCGGAAGCGGACGGTGACGGCGAACAGCCCACCCGGAGTGTCCTGCGCGGGAATGCCCGACACGAAGGCGTTCTCCAGGTCGGCGTCGTCGTCCAGGGCGAGCAACGCCTCAAACGACAGCGTGCCCCCGGCGCCGGCCGCCGGCGGACCGACGGAGGTGAGCTGCCACGTCGTGAGCGACTCGTCGGACCACCAGCCGCGGACGAACCCGCCGGCCTGGTTGAGCTGCATCGTCCGGATCAGCGGCGGCGTACCGACCCCGGGGTCGAAAGGCGCGGTGTCCGACTCGTACCAGCCGGTGACGTCCACCGTCGGGATCCGCTGCTCGAAGGCGAGCGGGAACGGCAGCACCCGCAGCAGCGCCAGTTCGTGCAGCTCGAACAGCGTGAGCACCCAGTGCGCGCGCTGCCAGCCCTTCGTCGGGGGGCCGCCCAGCCGCCGCGGGTGCAAGGAGGCCATCCGGGCCCCGAGGTCCTGCATCGCGCCGGGGATGCCGCCGGCGGCGCCTGCGGCCAGCGCCAGTCCCTCCAGCCTGGTGGCCGGGTCGCTCGGCGCGGCCGAAAGGAACGCCTCGAGGCGCCCCGCACCCGTGAGCCATTGCCACACCGCCGCTGCGAGGTCCGTGATCCTCCCGACCGGCAGGTCCGCCGTGACCGCGGTCTCCCAGAGCACGGGGTTCAGCGCGCCGAGGAGCCCTACCCGCCCGCCCGCGCCCTCCCTCCGGTACTCGGCGGCGAGGGAGGCGGCGACGGTCTGCCGGACAGGCTCCGGCGCCCGCTCAAACGCGGTGACGACGAAGTGCTCGGTGCTCGACAGCACCAGCCAGCCGTCGGCCGGGTCGGCCAGGTTGTCCACCGGTTCGGGAGCCCGCCGATACTGCGGGAGTGAGTCGAGCGGCAGCGGCGGGTACGGCGAGGGCGCGCCGAGGGTGCGACGCACCTTCACCCGGACCATGATCACCACCCAGGTGCCGGCCGAAACCTCGGCGCCGGTGCGGGCCCGCCAGTCGCCGGGGTTCCAGCTGACGACCGGCGTGTGCGGGAACAGTTGCAGGTAGCCCGCCACCTCGGCCGTGGGACTGCCGCCCGGCATCGCCACCAGTACCTCGGTGACGTCCCAGCCGGCGAGGGTCAGCGTGGTCACCAAGGGGTCCAGCGCCATCCAGGCCACTTCCACGCTGTTGACATGCAACGCGTAACGGTCCAGCTCGGGGATCGAGTGCTCGAGCCCGGTCCTCGGCTGGCCCAGTTCGAGCAGCACGCTGCGGACGAGGAACGTGGGCCGCGCTCCCGCGCTGATCACCGGACCTCCCGCGTGGTGGTGGGCACTCCAGCCACGAGGTGAGCCACAAGATCCAAGGCCGACTCATCGGCCCAGAACACGTCGGCGATGGCGACGACGACGAGATCGAAACGGGCAGCCCGCGAGAGAAGTGCCCAGACCGCGCGGAACAGCCGCTGTTGCTGCCATTGGCCGGCATCCCGCCAACCTGCGTCGCCCCCCGTCGCAGGATCGACGCCGGGAACCAACGGGTTCAGTGCGAGCCGCAAGGCGGCGGGCACAGCGTCGGCCATCCGGCGCCCCCGGGCGCCAAGGCCTCGCAAGGCCTCGACGAACGGCAAGAGCGGCAGCTTTCCAGCCAGCGGCAAACACTGCCCAAGCGCGCACACCGTGTCGTCTGCGCGAAGCCGGTCGAGGCACTCAGCCACCAGGCGCCACTTGCCGATCCCGGCGTCCCCGGAAACCACCACGAGCGGTACAGCCACTCGTGCGGCCTCCCGGACGACCAGGAGTTCCTCTGACCTGACGACGATGGGTGGCTCTGACCCCATACGTTGACTATTCCGCCGCTCAGCGCTGGCCGTCAACCGACGGTCAGGCTCCCGTGGGCGGTCTGCAGCATCTCCGGGACCGCCCCGAGCAACTCCCACGGCAGGTCGCTGCGGAACGGCACGACCTGACCCACGGGCACGCAGGTGAACTCGGCAAAGCCGGCATCGAACGTACGGCCCATCCCGCCCATCATGGCCACCACCTGCTGGCCCACGGAAGGCTCACCGCCCAAACACGCGACCACGTCACCGGTGGCCTCGATCCCGGGATCCCGCGGGAAGGTCACCCCCTGCCCCAACGCGAGCCGGATGTGCAGCTCTGAGCGGTTCAGGCCGAGCGCCCGCACCGGATCAACCCCCAACCCGTGGCCGCGACCGGCAGCGGCGGCCTGCGCGCCTGAAAGCCTCGGGGCCGCCCGGGCCCCGAAGCAACACTGCACGCTTCGTGCCCGGCGGTGCGCTCACGAGGCGCCCACCTGAGCGCGATCGTGTCGCCGACACTCCGGAGCGCGCCAAGCAGCGAGGACGACCGTCGTACCCTCTTCGCCTAGCTGTATGGCCCACCCGGCCAGATAGCCACTCCTCACCTGTCCGCGAGCACGCCTTGCTGGTTCGAGCGCCGTGCTGTCAGGCACAGCTGGATGGTCCGGCGATCGGACGGGTCGGCGTCGCGGGCCACCAGGCCAGCCGCGACCAGCAGGTCTACCAGCAATGAACCGAATCGTTGGGCTCGGCCTTCGGACGACAGACCAAGACTGGTCCACGGGCACCGGTCCAGCCCTTGAGCGGCCCCTCCTGTCAATCGCGGTGGCCATGACCGGACGCGAGTCGCACGTCGACGACGACCTGACCGGAGAAGGCGTCCAGACCCTGCGCAGTCGTTGCCGGTAATCCCCGCGCGGGCTCGTCGCAGCGTAGCCGCGGGGTAGGACCGGACCGCGGCACACGCCGCCATCTGCGACGTCGAGGGGGAACTGTGGCCCAGAAGCGGCGAACAGGCGCACTGAGATCCGTATGGGTGCGGCTCAACGCCTGGCGTGGACGCAGGCGTGCCGGACTTGTTGAGGGCGCAGGCGCGTGGTCGGATTGTGTATGAAGTTGAGGCACCCGGCCAAGGCCCGGCCCGGTGACAAGGTCGCGGTCGTGTCTCCCTCGTTTGCTGCACCTGGGGAGGCGCCAGCCGTTCACGAGCAAGCGATGCGCCGCCTCACCGAGCTCACCGGTCTGGTGCCAGTCGAGTACCCCACCACCCGCAAGGTCGGGGCGTCCGCTCGGGAACGGGCCGCCGACCTGAACTCGGCGTTCGGTGATCCTGAGATCCGCGCCGTCCTCGCGACGATCGGCGGTGAGGACCAGATCACGGTCGTTCCACACCTGGATGCGACGCGGCCCAGGCGGATCCGAAGCCGTTCCTGGGTTACAGCGACAACACCAACATCTTGTCGTGGCTGTGGACGCAGGGCATCGCCGGCTTCTACGGCGGCTCGACCCAGGTCCAACTCGGACCCGGACCCGCTGTCGACACCTGCCACGCGATGGCACTGCGAGCCGCGCTGATCACCGGCGAACGGCTCGAGGTCACCGACCCGGGCCAGTCCGAGGACTTCGGAAAGGACTGGGCCGACCCAGCGGCACGGCACCCGAGTACGGCGACCGCGAACCCACCGAACCCTGGGCCTGGGCCGGTCCGGCGTGCTCGGTCACCGGCCGCACCTGGGGTGGGTGCATCGACGTCATCCAGTCGATCCTCACCGCGGGCCGCTTCCCTCAGGACCCATCCGTGCTTCATGGTGGCGTCCTGCTGCTCGAGAGCAGCGAGGACCTTATCCCGGCGCAGGAGTTCGGGTTCATCCTGCGCTCGCTGGGCGAGCGCGGGGTCCTCGACGCCGTCGACGCAGTGCTGGTCGCCCGCCCGCCGGCATCCAGCTTCACGCGGATGCCGGACCCGGCGGGGCGCGCTGCGCACCGGCAGGCCCAGCGCGACACCGCCATCGAAACCGTCCAGCAGTACAACCCGGGCGCCGTGATCTGCGCGCGGAGTGCCCTTCGGGCACACCCGACCACAGTGGATCCTCCCCTACGGCGGCACGGTCACCGTCAACGGTGCCAGCCAGAGCGTCTGGGCCGACTACAGCTGACCACCTCCGAGGTCCCACTTAGCCGGTCCAAGGGGCGTCGCGACTGAGCTGTGGATGTGTCGCGCCCGGTCCTGCAGCTGGGTCTTCGCGTCCGGCCTTGTACCTGACAAGGGGATGACGCAGGCATTAGCGCGCGGCGCCACGACCGGTTGAGCCGGGGTGCTCCTACTGGCACCCACAAGGGCCCGGCATCGGCCCAGCCATCTGGGTGGAGTCGGCCTGGGGCGCGGTGCCGGCATTACTGCTGGTCCGTTTCCCCAGGCCGCTCGCCGAACCCGGCGTGCGGCTCTCACCGCACCGGGCTCTCCATGGTTCCTGCCGTGGGCGGTTCAACAATGCCCAGCGGTGAAGCGTGGCCTGCCTCTCCGATACCCCGGTGACCGGGGCGCCACCATTCGGTGGCGCATCCTTCGGCATGACAGCATCCAACTCTCTCTTCCTCTGAAGTCGAGGACTTCGCGGAACCACTGCCGCCCTTCGCCCTGTGACCGGCTCTCCCGGCCTCCGAGGCAGGTCGTCACCCCTGCGACTACTACGGCGGCTCCGCCCCATCCCACGGCCGGTCAGCAGACGGTGTGCTTAGCCCCAGGCACGTCACTTGACAGCGGCCACGGGAAACTGCCCGGAGACGGCCATGTAGCTGCCCGGTGGCGGTCACGAGAAGTTGCCCGCTGGCGGTCATGGGATCTGCCCGACACGAGTTCGTCTGCCTCGCCGCGTCCCGCGGTTGAGGCCCCTCCTCGGGTGCGGTTGGCGGTGCTGATGCGCCGACCGCCCCCGAGGAGGGACACCGTGAAGTCTGCCGAGGAGATCATGAAAATGTTGGAAGCGTTCGATCTGACCGGGTCGTTGCGTGACGCCGGCGAGCTGGCCGGGGTGCTCGCACCACACGGTGGCCCGGTACGTCGCCGCCCGTGAGGCGGGCGCGTTGACGCGACCGGCCCGCGGCGCGGCCGCAGCTGATCGATGAGTTCCTGCCGAAGATCGAGGAGTGGATCGAGCGCTCGAACGGCAAGATCCGCGCCGACGTCGCGCACGACAAGCTGGTCGCGCTGGGGTTCACCGGGTCGGAGCGCACGACCCGGCGGGCGGTCGCGGCGGTGAAGACGGACTACCGCGCTCGGGCGGGTGCGGGTGCACCGGCCGTGGGTGACCGAGCCGGGGATGTGGTTGCAGTACGACTTCGGCGACGGCCCGGTCATCGACGGGGTGAAGACGGTGCTGTTCTGCGCGTGGCTGGCGTGGTCGCGGTTCCGGGTGGTGCTGCGCGATCCGGGACAAGACCGATGCCCGACGGTGTTCGCCGCGCTGGACGTGACGTTGCGCCGGCTCGGTGGGGCCCCGACGTACGTGCTGACCGACAACGAGAAGACCGTCACCATCGAGCACGTCGCCGGGATCCCGGTGCGCAACCCAGCAGATCGTCGCGTTCGCCCGGCATTACGGGGTCACGGTCCACACCTGCGTCCCGGCCGACCCGGCGTCCAAGGGCGGGTCGGAGTCGACGGTGAAGATCGCCAAGGCCGACCTGGTCCCCACCGACACGAACCTGCTGCCGGCAGTACGAGCTCGTTCGCCGAGCTGGAGGCGGCCTGCGAGGCGTTCTGTGAGCAGGTCAACGCCCGGGTGCACCGGGTCACCCGCCGGGCCCCGGTGGAGATGCTGGCCGAGGAACGGGCCCGGCTGCACCCGGTCCCGGCGGTCCCGCACACGGTCGCGTTCGGGGTGACCCGGACGGTGCCGGCCAAGCACCCCGATGGTCTCCTTCGAGGGCGGGCAGTACTCGGTGCCCGCACGCGCTGCTCGGGGAGACGGTGTGGGTCCGGGTCCACGGCGCCGGCGCCGACGAGCAGGTGATCATCGTGCACGTCGGCGCCGACGGGCCGGTCGAGGTCGCCCGGCACGCCCGGGCCACCCCGGGCAGCCCGCAGATCGACGACGCCCACTTCCCGCCCGCCCCGGCCGGTGCGCTGGACCGGAAACCGAAGGCCCGCAACGCCGCCGAGGCGGAGTTCCTCGCCCTCGGTGACGGCGCCCGGCTGTGGTTGACCGAGGCCGCCGCGCCGGGACCGACGGATCCGGGTCAAGATGGCCCACGCCGTCACGCTCGCGAAGCTGTTCGACGCCACGGACGTCGACTGGGCGCTCGGGCACGCCGCGGTCCACGCCCGCTTCGGCGAGGGCGACCTCGCCTCGATCCTGGACCACCACCAGCACCGCCGCGGCGACCGGTCCGGCCAGCCGGGCCGGCGAGGACCAGTCCCTGACCCAGGGCACCGCCGGCTGGGCCGCCCTCGGCGCCCCGACCACCACCGCCACCGTCGGCGACATCAGCGACGTCACGGTCGACGGAGGCGACCCGATGAGCGCGCGCGCAGCCACGCCAGGACAGCGGCCGTCCCGGTCGCCGGGGTGCCGACCGCCGCCGCCGCTGCCCGAGGACCTCGAGGCGCTGCTGCGCCGGCTGCGGCTGCCGCACATCCGCCGCCACGCCCCCGAGGTGCTCGCCACCGCCAAGCGCCCAACGCTGGGAACCGGTCGAGGTCCTCCGGGCCCTGTTCGCCGAGGAGGTCGCCGGCCGGGAACGGTCCGCGCTGGCCACCCGCCGGGCCGCCGCCGGGTTCCCGACCGGGAAGACGTTCGACGCCTGGAACGCCGAGGCGTCCTCGATCCCGGCCCCGACCCAGCAGGCGCTGCGGACCCTGGAATGGGTGCACCGCCGGGAGAACCTCGTCGTCTGCGGGCCGTCCGGGACCGGGCAAGACGTTCCTGCTCGAGGCCCTCGGGCCAGCACGCCGTCGAGCAAGGCCTGCAAGGTCGCCTGGTTCACCCTGGAAGACCTCGGCGTGCTGCTGCGCCGGCACCGCGCCGACGACACCGTCACCAAAGCCATCGCCCGGGTCCTGCGCGCCGACCTCGTCGTCGTCGACGACATCGGGCTGCTGCCGGTGGCCCAGGACGCCGCCGAAGGCCTCTACCGGCTCGTCGACGCCGCGTACGAGAAACGCTCCATCGCGATCAGCTCGAACCTGCACCCGGCCGCGTTCGACGAGCTGATGCCCAAGACCCTGGCCACCGCGACCGTCGACCGGCTCCTGCACCACGCCCACGTCTGCCAGACCACCGGCGACAGCGTGCGCCTGTCCCAAGCCCTCGCCGGTCAAGGGGTGAGCCCGTTGACCTGAGCACCACCGGGCCGGTGGTGGCCAGCACTGGGCAGATCCCATGGCCACCACCGGGCAGATCTCGTGACCGTCACCGGGCAGGTTTCACGACCGCCCCTGGGCAGAAACCAATGGCCCTT
>CAVSDQ010000003.1:0-8913 GCA_963726675.1 uncultured Actinomycetota bacterium
CCGGGCCGGCATCCTGTCGGTCGACAAGGGTCAGGCCGAGGCTGCGCAGGCGCTCGGCATGCCGCCCGGCAAGACGATGCGTCGCGTCGTGCTGCCCCAGGCCATGCGCGTCATCGTCCCCCCGACCGGCAACGAGACGATCGCCATGGTCAAGGACACCTCTCTGCTCATCGCGGTTCCTGTCATCGTCGAGCTGTTCTTCCAGGCCTACCAGTTCGGCTCGCGCAGCTTCAAGATCATGCCCGGCATCGTCGCCGCGACGCTCTGGTACCTCATCATCTGCTCGATCCTGATGGTCGCGCAGGCGCGCCTCGAGAAGTACTACGGCCGCGGTTTCGGCGCGATGCCGAAGAAGGCGAAGCAGAAGATCACCGAGATCGGGGCTGACCACTGATGAGCCAGGACACTGCTCCCCGCGACCGAGGGTCTCCCCCTCGTCCACGCTGTCAACGTCACCAAGGCCTTCCACGGCACCGAGGTGCTCAAGGGCATCGACATGGAGGTGGCGCGCGGCGAGGTCGTCTGCCTGATCGGGCCGTCGGGATCGGGCAAGACCACGCTCGTGCGCTGCGTCAATCACCTGGAGCGCATCGATTCCGGCCGGATATTCGTGAACGGCACCCTGGTCGGCTATCGGGAGCACAAGGGGCGGCTGGTCGAGGAGCGAGATGCGGTCGTCGCCGCGCGGCGTCAAAACATCGGCATGGTATTCCAGCGCTTCAACCTGTTTCCGCACCTGACCGCGGTCGAGAATGTGAGCATCGGCCCGGCCCGCGTGCTGGGCCGCGACAAGCGTCAGGTTCATGCGGAAGCGGTCGAGCTGCTCGCGCGGGTCGGGCTGGCCGACATGATCAACCGGTTATCCGGCGCAACTTTCGGGCGGCCAGCAGCAACGCGTGGCGATCGCCCGGGCTCTCGCCATGCATCCGGCGGTCATGCTGTTCGACGAGCCGACCAGCGCGCTCGATCCGGAAATGGTCGGCGAGGTCCTGGATGTGATGCGCGACCTTGGCGGAAGGCGGGATGACGATGATCGTGGTCACCCACGAGATGGGCTTCGCGCGTGAGGTCGCCGACCGGGTGGTCATGATGGACGACGGCGCGATCGTCGAGCAGGGGCCGCCCTCGCAGGTCATCGCCAACCCGCAGCACAAGCGCACCAAGGCGTTCCTGTCGCGGATGCGGCAGGAGGAGGCCGCCCACGCCGAGGCGATCGTCGCCACGGTCAGCGGCAACGCCGAGGCGCTCGCCGCGATCGCGGCGGCCGACGCCGAGGCCGACGAGGCGGCTCGTGCGGCGATCGAGAACGCGCGGGACGCCAGCCAGCAGCGGTGAGCCGCAGCACCACCGAACGGTCCCGGATGCCGTGGCCCGCCCTGGTGCGGGTCCGGGGCCGTTCGATGTTACCCACCTACCGTGACGGGGACGTGCTGCTGGTGCTGCGCGGCATCCGGCCACGACCCGGGCGGGCCGCCGTCGTCCGCCTCCCGCCCGATGCCGCGGGGCACCCCCGGCCACTGTCGGTGAAGCGAGTGCACGGGCCCGATCCGGCTGCGCCGCGGCGCTGGTGGATCGACTCCGACAACGCGACGGAGGGGGTCACGTCGTTCGACGTCGGGTCCCTCGGCGACGAGGACATCCTCGCGGTGGTCGTCGGCTTGGCCTGGCGGCCGCTGGGGTAGGTTTGGCAGGACCGTACGTCCTGAACCCCGAGGAGAGAGACCCATGCTGTCCCTGTTCCGCATCACCGACGTCTCGGCGCACTGTGACCTGCCGTGCGGCGTGTACGACCCCGCGCAGGCCCGCATCGAGGCGGAGTCGATCAAGGCGATCATCGCCAAGGTCGCAGACAACCCCGACCCCGACTTCCGCACCCGCGCCATCCTCATCAAGGAGCAGCGCTCCGAGCTCGTCAAGCACCACCTCTGGGTGCTGTGGACCGACTACTTCAAGCCGCCGCACTTCGAGAAGTACCCCGAGCTGCACACCCTGGTCAACGAGGCCACCAAGCTGGCCGGCGCGTCCGGCACCAAGGGCGAGCTCGACGCCGCCAAGGCCGACGAGCTGCTCGCCAAGATCGACGAGATCGCCCGCATCTTCGCGGAGACCAAGAAGGCCTGACCTTCGAGCTCTCCGCTATGAGTGCGGAAGTGGTTGCCCTGGCGACCACTTCCGCACTCATCGCGTTGAGGGGACCTAGGACTCCGGCACGGTGACGACGAAGACCTCGCCGACCCCTTGGAGGTCGACGGCGCCCTCGCCGACCGGGAGGAAGGCCGACTCGACGTCGCCGAGGTCGAGGCTGCGGGTGGCCGACGCCAGCGTCACCCGTCCGCGCAGGCAGAACACGATGCGCGGGCTGTGCTCGCCGGGCAGTCGGCGACCCGGGGTGACGCGGTGGAGCCGGAACCGGTCGGAGGCGCTGTCGAAGGCCTCGAGCCCCGGCTCGACCACGCGGCCGCGCCCGGCCACGCCGTCGGCGAGGGGGTCGACGATGCGCAGCAGCTCGGGCACGTTGACCGCCTTGCTCGTCAGGCCGGCGCGCACCACGTTGTCGGAGTTGGCGAGGACCTCGATGCCCAGGCCGCGCACGTAGGAGTGCAGCACCCCCGCGGCGACGTCGATGTACTCCCCCGGCTGCAGCACCCAGTGGTGCATGAGGAGAAGCACCACCAGGCCGATGTCGTCGGGGTGCTCCTCGGCCACCTGCACCACGGCGGCCGCGGCCCGCCCGAACTCGTCGCCGGACGCCTCGAGCCGCACGCACGCGGCCACGACCTCCCTGGCCAGCCCCTCGACCTCGTCGGCGGGGGTGGCGAGCACCGCGCCGAGCATCGCGTGGGCCGGGTCGTCGGTGACCGCTGCCTTCTCGACCATCTCGACGAGCGAGGGCACGCTGAGCCGGCTGACGAGGTCGGCCACCTCGTCGTGCGCGCGCATCCCGACGAACACCTCGAACGGCGCGATGGCCAGCAGCAGCTCGGGCTTGCCCCAGTCGTCGACGTAGACCGAGTCGCCGGTGGTGGCCCGCACCTCGGTGGCCTGATCGGCGCTCGGGTGGGCCTGGATCGAGATGGCGCGCCCGGGGGCGAGCACTTTTAGCAGGAACGGCAGCCGCGGGCCGAAGCGCCGGACGCAGTCCTCGCCCAGCTCACCGACCGGGTCGGCCGCCACGACCGTGGCGAGGTGGGGGGCCCCCGGGCGGTCGGTGCGGGCCGGGCCCTCCTCGTGGGCGCCCATCCACAGCTCGGACTCCCGCTCCGGGCTCGGGATGTCGCGGCCCTGCAAGCTCGCGATGGACACGTACGATCCCCACGCGTCGGTGAAGATGACGGGTGTCAGGCGGTCCACGGGGCCCTCTCGGAGGTGACTGCTGGAGTACCCCGATGCTAACGCGCGGCCGGTTCGCGCTCCCCGACGCGCCCTACGGTGGCGTCCGCCGTCGCCACGGCGAGCGCCTCGACCACCTCCGGGTCGTACTGGTAGCCCAGGCCGAGGTGGATGCGCTCGTTGGCCGTGCGGATGTCGTGCGGGTCTCCGCTGCCGCCGGTGAGGTCGTCGAAGGCGTTGGCGACCTTGATGATCCGGCTCGCGACCGGCACGTCCTCACCGAGCTCACGCACCTGCCGGTAGGGGATCGTCTGCGCCTCGACGTAGTCGGCCACCACCTCCAGCCCCTCGGCGTGCCTGATGATCCGCGCCCCCTCCTCGGCGATGTCGCGCTGGTCGCTCGGCGCGGCCAGCACGGTCGCCCCCCCGGGAATCGGCTCGATGAGCGAGATCTGGCCCAGGTCGTGCAGCAGGGCGGCGTACTCGACGTCGCGCAGGTCGCGGTCGGCGATGCCCAGCACCCGCCCGATCCGCACGCTGAGGTCGGCCACCCGCTCGGCGTGGCCCGTGGAGGTGTAGCCGCCGTGCTCGGTGATGTGCGAGAGGGTGGCGATGGTCTGGCGGTAGGTCAGCCGGTTCTGCGCGTAGCGGCCGACTGCCACGTAGGTGATGGCGAGGGGGAACAGCGCCACCGGGAGGGACAGCAGGCCCAGGACCGGCGCCATCAGGGCGACCATCGGTCCCGACACGACGACGGCCGCGGTCAGCGGCGTCACCTCACCGAACTCGTCCCGCAGCGCGGCGAGCCACGGCGTGTGCTGGCGCTCGGAGCGCAACGCCGACGACAGCACCAGCTCGACCCCGATGCCCACGCCCGCGACGGCCACCAGCCCGATGGCGACGGCCCAGCGGGGGACCGAGATGTCGACACCCAGGTCCCACAGCGCCACGCCCTGCGGGGCGAAGGCCCGGGTCAGCCACGCGGCCACGGCCACCCCCACCAGACGCGCCGAGACCTGGTCGAGCCCGATGGTGGCACCCCGCACACCGCGCACGAGGGCGGCGAGGAAGAGACCGGCCGCGACGATGAGCACGACCGGCCCGGCCAGCACGTCGAAGTCGGGCTCGCCGTAGACCCGGCCGAGGAAGACGACCCCGAGCGCCGAGGCCGACGCCAGCGGAGCGGCCTCGCGCCCGCTGGGCATGCGCAAGCGGAACAGCTCGCCGATGGTGATCGCGGCGACGAAGGCGACGACGGTGAGCCAGTGGCCGACCAGCTGGTCGACCAGCGACATGCCGTTGGCGAACAGCCCGACGACGAGCACCAGCAGGCCCAGCGCCAGCACGGCCCAGGCGCGCGCCACGTGGGCTCGGGGCAGGACCGTTCTCATGGGCTCGTGACACCGGTGCGACGAGACAGGGCGTGTTCGAGGGCCTGGAGCAGGTCCTCGCGGCCGGCGGGGCACCCCCGGAGCAGCGCCAGCGCCGAGTCGCGCTCGACCCGAGCCCCGTCGGGGGTACCGACCTCGGTGAGCAGGTCGTACTCGTCGGCCAGCCCGACCACCAGGGCCGGCACGCTCAGCTGGTCCGGGCTCATGGCCGGCGACAGCGCGTCGCGGTGGTGGCCGATGGCGTCCAGGGCCCCCGAGAGGAAGCTCAGTCCACTCAGCAGCCGCACGCCGCGCGCCGGGTAGCTCTGCAGCCCGGTGGCGCCGGAGACCCCGCTGCTGCGCACCAGCCCGGTGGGCAGGGTGGTCAGCCCGAGGTCGTGCAGCATGCCGGCCACCCGGGTGTCGGCCACGACGTGGGCGCGCAGGCCGAGTTGCTCGGCCATCGACGCGCTGAGGTCTGCGACGCGGCTGCTGTGGCCGGCGAGGTGGGGGGCCTTCGCCTCGACGGCCGCGACGAGCACGTACAGCGCGCGTTCGTGCGCCTTGACCTCCTCGGCGTACTGGCTGTAGGCCCAGTGGGCCACCAGGAGCGGCGGGAGGATCAGGAACACGGTCGCCGGCCCCAACCTCGCCGGACCCCAGAGCACGACCAGGATGAACGCGATGATGCCGTAACCGAGGTGGGCGGGCCCGCTGGACCCGAGGATGCGCGACACCTGCGCCCGCATCGGCAGGCCCGATGCCAGCCGCACCACGATGGCGATGAGCACCACGTTGAGCACGAACTGGACGACGTCCGCCACGAGCACCGGAAAACCGATGGACCCGACGATCTCCCGGGTGCCCACCGTGTTGGTCCCTGCCAGCACCCCACCGGCCGAGAGGTAGGCGAACCCCCCGACCACCCCCATGGTCGCGAACATGCCCGAGTTGAAGATCCGCGCCCGCAGGGGCGCCCCGGGCCCCGAGTTGAACGGGGCCATCGTCGTGCCCACGATGCCCGCAGCGGCCGGGCCGACCAGCGCCATGGTGGCAAGGAGCACGATGCTCGTGAACGACAAGGACACCCGGCCGCCGTCGACCTTGACCGACCCGAACCACCACGCCAGCACGGCGAGGAGCATCATCACCCAGAACGTGGCGTTGATGACGAGGCCGTCGACCCGGATCGCGGCCGCGGTCAGGGAAATGCCGGTCGCCGCAACGAGGCCGACGTAGATGTTGGTCGCGTACTGGACGCGTCGTGGGGCGCCTCCCGCTCCGGGAGGCGCCTCAGTGGTCATCGGTCAACGAGTCAGCCGTCCCAGGTGTAGCCGAGAGTCGCCGCTCGGGTCTGGTCGATCCTGCTGATGAGAGCGGCGAGGTCGACGGGGGCGGAGAAGGCGGCTGCGTCGACGACTGCGGCGGGTGCGACGACTGCGGCGGAGGCGACTGGTGCAGAGAACGTGTCCGCGTCGGTGGGTGCGGCGAAGGCCGTGGCAGGGGCGATCAGGGCGACGCCGGCGAGGGCGGCGGCGGCGAGGGCGGCGCGGAGGGTGCGCATGGAAATCCTTTCAGAGGCGGTCATCCGGTCCGTGACGGCGGGGACCTGACATGACGAGTCTCCCATGCACGGCCATGTGCGACAATCATTCGGAGCCCCAGTGCGAGATTCGCACCACCAGGCGGACATTTTCCCCGACGAAAGGCACCCCATGAGCAAGCGCGCCCGCAAGCGCCGCTCGCGCAAGGGCAACAAGGCCAACCACGGCCGCAAGCCCAACGCCTGAGCGCGTGACAAGAAACACCCGGTACGCCTCACGGCATACCGGGTGTTCTCGTAGAGGGGGGTGGCGGGTGCGGCAGCCGGTCAGCCGTCGGACTCCAGGCGCACCATGGTGATGCGCTGCATGATCTGCATCCGCACCGCGACGGGGGCGGTCTCGCCCGAGCACGAGCGGCGCACCACCTGCTTCAGCGCGACGTCGAGGTCGTGCTCGGCGAGGCAGGGCTGGCACTCGCCGAGGTGGGCGGCGACCCGCCGCACGTCGTCGGCGCTCATCTCGCCGTCGAGGTACTCGTAGATGCGGTGCAGGACCTCGGAACAGTCACCGTGTCCGGCGTGGGCGTCCTGGCTCATGACTCCTCCTGGGTGCCGCTGCCGAAGCCGCGGTCCTTGGCGTACTCGGTGAGCAGGCCGCGCAGCTGGCGCCGCCCGCGGTGCAGTCGCGACATCACGGTGCCGATCGGGGTGCCCATGATCTCGGCGATCTCCTTGTAGGCGAACCCCTCGACGTCGGCGAGGTAGACGGCCATCCGGAAGTCCTCGGGCAGCTCCTGCAGGGCCCGCTTGACCTCCGAGTCGGGCAGGTGCTCGAGCGCCTGCACCTCGGCCGACTTCAGCCCCACCGAAGTGTGCGACTCGGCGCGTGCGAGCTGGTAGTCCTCGACCTCGGCGGCGTCGGACTGCAGCGGCTCGCGCTGCTTCTTGCGATAGGTGTTGATGTAGGTGTTGGTGAGGATGCGGTACATCCACGCCTTGAGGTTGGTGCCCGGCTGGTACTGGTGGAACGCGGCGTACGCCTTGGCGTAGGTCTCCTGCAGCAGGTCCTCGGCGTCGGCGGGGTTGCGCGTGGTGCGCATCGCGGCGGCGTAGAGCTGGTCGAGCAACGGGAGGGCCTCACGCTCGAAGCGGGCCTGGCGCTGCTCGGTGGTCTCGGTGGCGACGTCGACCTCGGCGTCCGGAAGGCTGTCGACGGGAGTCGGTGGAGTGGTCATCGTCTCCCAGCCTAACCGGGCCCGGCTGGGGGCTGTGGTGTCGAGCACGAACACGAGGGCGTGACCTTTCCTGGCGCGGCGGCGGACAGGTCGGTCAACGTCCCCTCCGGCGGCGGCATTCCCCTGCGGTGGGCGCCGGTGGTCAGCCGGTCGGAAGCCGCCGCACCACCACTGCGGCCACCGCGGCCGCAGAGCCACCGATCGAGTGGGCCCCGGTGACGACGTCGAGGGTGGCCCCGGGCGGGAGGACCGCGTCGACCTCGGCGGGCGTGCCGAACGGGTCGGTGCGACCCTGCACGACGTGCACGGGGATGCCGTGTTCGGACGGCATCGCGAGCTCGGGTGCGCGCGAGCTCGCGGGCTTGCCGGGCGGGTGCAGGGGGAACGACAGAGCCAGCACGGCCCGGGCTCCGACGTCCGCCGCGGTGCGGCAGGCCACCCGTGCGCCGGCGCTGCGCCCACCGACCACGAGCAGGCCCGTCCGAAGAGCCGGCGCGAGCGCCTCGAGCAGCGACAGCCAGGCCCGGTCGAGGGATGCCGGGGGCGGCCCGAGCTTCTTGCCCGCCACCCGCCAGGGCTGGTCGACGAGCACGACGCACCATCCCGCGGCCACCGCGGCGTCGCGCACCGCCAGCACGTCGAGCGTCCAGCGCTGGCCGCCGGCCCCGTGACCGAGCACCAGCGACCCGGCCGGGATGCCGTCGGGCCGCGTCGTAGTGGTGCGGGTCGGCCCCAGCGGGGTGTCGACCAGGCGTTCGTCGGTCACCCGTCGCCCCCGAGGACCTCGCCGGTCACCGGGTCGACGACCCCGACCAGCTCGTCGGCGGGCACCGGGTCGAGCAGCTGCGGGCCGTTGGACCGGTTGCTGCTCACGGCCCGCGAGACTGGGTAGGCCGTGAACCTGCCGGGGGCGCGTGGCTCGAGCAGGTCGAGCACGTCGGCGGCACCGGTGGCCGGGTCGAGCCACGTGGCCCACTCGTCCGGCTCGAGCACGAGGGGCTGCCGGTCGTGGATGCGGACCAGGCCCGGCTCGGCAGCGCCCGGTGACGACGGTGAAGGTGGTCAGCCAGGCCCAGGGTCGTCGGGGTCGGCGACCGCGCGGGTCGCGCCAGAACTCGTAGAGACCGGCGAACGCCAGCTCGTGCCGTCGTGCGGGCGGTGAAGAACGGCTGCTTGCGCGGCTTGCCCTTGGCGTCCCGCGCGGTCGGGAGGGCCTGCCACTCGTACCACCCGCGGCCGGCACCAGGCACCGTCGTGCCGCCAGCGCCCGGGCGAACGCGGGCTTGTCGGCGACCGACTCGACCCTGGCGTTGATCATCCGGGCGCGCTCCCCCGGGTCCTTGGACCAGCTCGGCACCAGGCCCCAGGCGCAGCAGCCGCAGCTGCCGTCGCGGCGCGGCATCCCGGTCGTCGCGAGGCGCTCGCGCCAACACGA
>CAVSDQ010000004.1:0-20186 GCA_963726675.1 uncultured Actinomycetota bacterium
CACCGAGTTCGGGATGCCGCGTGCCGGCACCGACCTCTACTCGCGGGTGCTGGTGGGCCGCGTGCCCGTGCAGGACGTCGGCATCGTCGACGCGATCCGCGCCCGGCGCGTGGAGCCCGTGGCCGCGGTGCAGTCGGTCGAGGGCGGCGAGGTCGTGCTGGCCGACGGTTCCCGCGTTCGCCCGTCGGTGGTCGTGGTCGCCACGGGCTACCGGGCCGGGCTCGAGCCGCTGGTGGGCCACCTCGACGTGCTCGACGGCCGCGGCCTGCCGCTCGTGCACGGCGCCCACGAGCCCGCCAGCACACCCGGCCTGTGGTTCACCGGCTACACCAACCCGATCTCCGGGATGTTGCGCGAGCTGCGCATCGACGCCGAGCGGATTGCCTCCGCGGTCAGTCGGGAAGGCGCTCACTCCAGCGCAAGCGGCGCGCCCAGGCCGGTCGACGAGGGGGGCACCGAGCGCGGTCGCGGGCGTCAACACGCCGGCGGCATCCGCAGCTGGTCGCCCTCCTCGAGGAGGCTGAGCGCCGCCTGCCCGAGCATCACGGCGGTGCCGCTGTAGCCGGGGTCGTAGGGGGCGGCCACGGTGGTGCGGTAGCGGGCGCCGTTGGTCGCCTGTGCCGTGACCTCCATCCGGAACCGGCCCTTGGCCTGCGCTTCCTCGCTGGGGCCCTCGCCCGGCTTGGGCAGCACCCGGTCGAGCAGGGCCCGGGTCGGGCCGAACGCGAACCCGGCCAGCCCGGCACCGAGCGCCACCGACACCCCACTGGCGGTGACGGCCCCGACCGGGCCGGCGCCGTAGTCGGAGTACTCGGCGTAGCGGAACCCGTCGCCGTAGCCGAGCAGCGACGCCGATCGCGCGACGATGCGCGTGTTGAACGCGGCCATCACGAACGGGCCGGTGAAGTGGCCGTTGTCGGCATCCCGCTTGACCGGTGACGCCTTGGTCACCGTGTCGAGCAGACCACCCAGGCCGCCGCGCTTCGGTGCCGTCGTGGATGCCGTGCCGGTCGAGGGGCGTGCCGGGCGGCCGCCCTCGGCAAGAGCCCACGGGTCGCCGACCACGCGACGGGCGGCCTTGTCGACCTTGAGCTCGTCGACCTGGGTGCGGGCGGAGTCGATGGTGCCGCCGCTGAAGCCGCCCTTCATGCTGCGCACCGCCAGGTGGGTGCGGCCGAGCTCGGCGCCGTCGGCACGGGCCGCCTGCGCCGTGAGCCAGACCCCGAGGTCGCTGGGGATCGAGTCGAAGCCGCACGCGTGGATGATGCGTGCGCCGGTGCGCTGCGCGGTCTCGTGGTTCGCGGCGATGCTGCGGTGCACGAACAGCACCTCGCCGGTGAGGTCGCAGTAGTGCGTGCCGGCCTCGGCGCACGCGGCAGCCAGCGGCACGCCGTACTTCACGTAGGGCCCCACCGTCGTCACCACGACGCCGGCGCGGCTCGCCAGGTCGGTGACCGCCTGCTCGTCGGTGGCATCGACCACGAGCAGCGGCCAGCCCTCGGCGGCCGGTCCGAGGTCGGCGGCCACGCCGCGCAACCGGGTGAGGGAGCGCCCGGCCAGGGCGATGCGCACCCGCGGGTCGGCCTCGGCGGCGAGGTGCCGGGCGGTGAGCCGCCCGACGAACCCCGTCGCGCCGAACAGGACGATGTCGAACTCACGTGCCTTCGCGGTCATCCGCACACCCTAATGGGGCTGCAACGTCCCTTCTCCGGTGTCGTCGTGTGGGGTGGGAGGCTGTTGGCCGAGCCGTCGTCCCGGCGCTGGGGCAACTTTGACCTATTGGTCGAAGTTGTCCCACGGCCGGGAACCACCAGACGGGTCAGGGGACGACGACGACCTTGTGGGCGGTGGGGTCGGAGCGGAGCGCCTCGAGGGCTGAGCCGTAGTCCTCGAGCGCGAACCGGTGGGTGATGAGTCCGTCGGTGCGCAGCCGGCCCGACCGCAGCGCCGCGATCGCCGCCGGGAACGAGCTGATCTCGGCGAACGAGCCCCGGATGGTGAGCTCGCGCCGGAAGATGTCGTACGGCGAGACCGACACCAGGTCGGCCTCGTCGGTCACGCCGTAGAAGACCGCCGTGCCGCCGTTGCGGGTCAGCGGCAGGAGCACCTCGCCACGACCGCGGCCCCGGTGGCGTCGACCGTGAGGTCGTAGCCCTCACCGCCGGACAGCTCGGTCAGGGCGCGACGTCGCCGGCGCAGGTCGTCGCGGTCCATCACGTAGGTGCGGTCGACCCCGAGTGACGTGGCGAGCTCGAGCTTGAAGGCGGTCGGTGCCGCGACCGTCACCGAGGCGACGCCCGCCGACCGCAGCAGCTGGGCCAGCAGGATGCCGGTCGGCCCGGCGCCGATGACGAGCGCGCTCGAGCCGTGTCGCGGCGCGATGACGTCGACGGCGTGCACGACGCACGAGGTGGGCTCGACGAGCACGGCGGTGTCGTCATCCAGCCCGTCGACCGGGAAGACCTGCACGGCCGGGGCCACGAGGTACTCGGCGAAGCCCCCCGGCAGGCTCGACCCGATGCCGGTGAGCCCGTCACAGAGCAGCGGCCGGCCCTCCGGCAGTAGGCGCAGCGACCGCAGCTCGCGTTGGGGTTGACCGCCACCCGCTCGTCCAAGGCCACACCGGCGAACTCCTCGGCACCCGCGACGCCGTCGCCGAGGGCGTCGACCACCCCGACCACCTCGTGCCCGGGCACCATCGGGTAGACCGCCATGAACCGCCCGTCGTGCAGGTGCAGGTCGGTGCCGCAGACCCCGGTCTGGATGACGCGGACGCGCAGCTCGCCCGGCCCGGGCTCGGGCATCGGCACCTCGCGCACGCTGAACCGGCGCGGGGCGTCGTAGACCACCGCCCTCATCGCGCCGCCGCCCGCCGGTGCGCCACGGCTGCCTCGGTCAGCCGACCGTCGAGGGGTACGCCGCCGCCACGGTCGCGTCGTAGCGTGCCCGGATGTCGCGACCCGTGCCGGTGTCGCCGGGGTCGACCGTCACGTCGACGTCGACCTCCCAGCGCGGCGGGGCGTCGCCCCCGGACAGGGCCCAGGCGGCCTGGCGAGCGGCACCGGCGGCGACGTACTCGCCCGGGCTCGGCACGGCCACCGGCACGCCGAACAGGTCGGGCGCGATCTCCTGCACGGCCGTCGAGGCCGCGGCACCGCCGATGAGCAGCACCCGCTGCACGGGGCACCCCACGGCGCGCACGGCATCCACCGCGGCGGCGAGGTTGAGCAGCATCCCCTCGAGCACCGCCCGCGCCAGGTTCTCCGGCGTCGCGTTCGAGCGGGTGAGCCCGTGCAGCGAGCCGGTGGCCGACGGCAGGTTGGGGGTGCGCTCGCCGTCGAGATAGGGCAGCAGCGTCAGGCCGCCGGCGCCGGGCGCCGCTGCCAGCGCGAGCCGGTCGAGGCCGGCGAGGTCGGTGCCGAGCATCGCCGCGCCCGACGTGAGAACCCGCGCCGCGTTGAGCGTGCAGACCAGGGGAAGGAAACCGCCCTCGGCATCCGCGAACGACTGCACGCTGCCCGTGGGGTCGGCCGACGCGCGCGAGTTGCGCGCGAACGCCGTGCCGCTGGTGCCCAGCGAGACGACGACGTCGCCCGGGTCGAGGCCGAGACCCAGCGCGGCACCCATGTTGTCACCCGTGCCCGCAGCCACCGCCAGCCCGGATGCCGTGTGGCCCACGACCTCGGCCGGCCCGGCCACGCGGGGCACGGCGAGGTCGACGTCGCGGGTCGCCAGGCGGAGCAGGTCGGGGCGGTAGTCGCGGGTGCCCGCCGACCAGTAGCCGGTGCCGGAGGCGTCGCCGCCGTCGGTCGTCCACTCGTCGGGGGTGGCGGCGCCGTCGGCGCGGATGCGGCCAGGTGAGCCAGTCGTGCGGGAGCACGCAGGTGCGGGCCTTGGCGAGCCGCTCGGGCTCGGCATCCGCCATCCAGCGCAGCTTGCTCACGGTCGTGGCGGCGACGGGCACCAGGCCGGTCGCGTCGGCCCACGCCTGGGCCCCGCGCTCGCCGACGAGGTCAGCGGCTGCCTGCGCGGAGCGGGTGTCGTTCCACAGCAACGCATCTCGCACTACCTCGCCGTGCTCGTCGAGCAGCACCATGCCGTGCTGCTGGCCACCGACGGCGACGGCCGAGACCCCGTCGAGGAGGCCGCCCCCACTCGCCTCCTGCCAGGCCGCCCACCAGTGCCGCGGGTCGACCTCGGTGCCGTCGGGGTGCGCGGCCCGGCCGGTGCGCACGACCGCGCCGGTCTCGGCGTCGCAGACGACGACCTTGCAGGACTGGGTCGAGGTGTCGACCCCGGCGACGAGCGGGCGATCTGGCATGTCCGTCACTCTCTCAGCATTCGGGCCCTGACGTCACAGGGGGTGGGCAGACGCCCAGCGCTGGGCCCATTCAGCGCTGGGCGTCGCCCGTCGGCCCGGTCTCGGCCGGACCGGCGGACCCGGGTCGCGGACCGCCCTCGCGGCCCGCGACCGGGTCAGTGCTGCTCGGACAGGCTCCACATCGTCCAGAGCTCGGTGCGCATCCGCCGCGGCTGGGAGAGGGTGTAGAGCACCGCACCGGCGATGTCGGCGGGCTGCATGAACGGACCGTGCTCGGGGTCGCCGTCGCCGAAGCGCCCGTCGGCCGCCGCGAACGCCGTGTTGACGCCTGCCGGAGCGATCACCGTGGTGCGGATGCCCTCACCGCGCAGCTCGCGGTCCATGGCGGTGCCGAGGTTGATCTGCGCCCCCTTGGTGGCCGCGTAGACGGCCTCCTTGCCGCCGCCGATGAGCAGGCCGGCCACCGAGCCGATGACGACGATGTCACCGCCGTCGCCCTGGACGCGGAACTGCCGCACCGCCGCCCGGGACAACCAGATGGTTCCCTTGAGGTTGACGTCGATCATCAGGGCGATCTGCTCGGCGTCGACGTCGAGCAGGCCGCCGTAGAAGCCGATGCCGGCGTTGGCCACGACCGAGTCGACCCGGCCGAACGCCTCGACACCGGCGGCGACGAGAGCGTCACCGGTCTCCTCGAGGCGCACGTCACCGACGGCGAGCGCGACGCGGTCGGCGCCGAACTCCTCGAGGAGGGGGCGCACGGCATCCTCGCGGATGTCCCCGACCACCACCTTGGCCCCGGCTTCCAGCGCGAGGCGGGCGGTGGCCCCACCGATGCCGCCACCGGCACCGGTGACGACGACGACGGTGTCCTGCAGGCTGCGCGACGGCGCGCTCATCGGGGTGCTCCTGGTCTCGGGAGGAACTGGCGGGTCACTTGACGGCGCCCATGGACAGGCCGCGGACGAGCTGCTTCTGGGCGATCCACCCGGCGGCGATCACCGGGAGCACGGCCAGGGTGGCCGCCGCCGACAGCACCGCGAGGAACTGTCCACGACCGTCGACGAAGCTGCCGAGGAACGGCGGCGTGGTGCGGGCGACGTTGCTGGTGAGCAGGGTGGCCAGGAAGTACTCGTTCCAGCTGAAGATGAAGCAGATCAGCGCGGCCGCGGCGACGCCGGGCAGCACGATCGGCAGCACGACCCGCACGATCTCGCGGAACAGACCGGCACCGTCGACCCGGGCCGCCTCGACGATCTCGAAGGGGACCTCGAGGAAGAACGAGCGCATCATCCACACGGTGATGGCCAGGTTGATCGACATGTAGACGATGGCCAGGACCCAGATGTTGTCCAGGCCGCCGAGGTTCTTCAGGATCATGTAGATCGGCAGCACGACGGCGGCCACGGGCATGAACCGGGTGGAGATGAAGAACGACAGCGTGCTCTCGACCTTCTTGACCCGGCGCAGGCTGAGCGCGTAGGCGGCCGGGATGGCGAGCAGCACGCACCCGATCGTCGCGGCGATCGAGGCCATGAACGAGTTCTGCATGTAGGCCGACATCCCGCGGTCCAGGGCCAGCCGGTAGCCGTCCAGAGTGGGGGTGAAGAACAGCTTGGGGTTGATCGAGGACGCCACCGACTCGGGCTTGAAGCCGTTGAGGAACATCCAGAAGACGGGGAAGAAGAAGGCCAGCACCAGCACCCAGGTGAGGATGTTGATGACCGTGTTCTTGACCGTGGTGCTCATCGGCTTCCTCCAGCCATGAAGACCTTGAAGGTCGTCTTGAGTGCGATGGTGGCGACGATGATCGTCAGGAGCACGGTGACGACGCCGTAGGCGGCCGCCTCACCGACGTTCAGGCCGATGAAGGCCCGTTCGTAGAGCAGGTAGGCCAGTGTCTTGGTCCCCCCGGTGCCCTTGGTGAGGATGGCGATCGGGTCGAAGACCTGCAAGATGATGACCGACCCCAGCAGGGTGCCGATCTCGATGTACATCCGCAGGTGCGGCAGGGTGATCCAGGTGAAGGTGCGCCAGGCCCCCGCACCGTCGACCTGGGCGGCCTCGAGCGTCTCCTTCGACTGGCCCTGCAGGCCGGCCAGCAGGATCAGCATCATGAAGGGCGTGAAGATCCAGGTCAGCACGATGACCACGGTGGCCATCGGGTGCTCGGTGCTCCACGACACCTTGGGCAGTCCCACCAGGTTGAAGGCCCAGTTCAGGATGCCGATGTTGGTGTCGAACATCGAGTACTTCCAGATCAGCGACGCGGCCGCCGGCATGATGAGGAACGGGGTGATCATCAGCGTGCGGGCGATGGCCCGGCCGGGCAGTGCGCGGTCGAGCAGCACAGCGAACAGCAGGCCCAGCAGCAGCGAGAGCACCACCGAGAACGCGGTGATCAGCACGGTGGCCACGATCGAGGGCCACAGCGCCCCGGAGGTCAGGGCCGTCTTGTAGTTGTCGATCCCGGTGAACCCGCGATCGTTCGGATACAGCAGGTTCCACCTCATCAACGAGAAACCGATGGTGACGAGGAAAGGTATCTGGGTCAGCAGGATGAGAAAGAGAAATGCGGGCAGGAGGAGCCCGCGGGCGGTCCAGGCGTGCTTTTGCTGGATCTTCTTCTTGGCCGTGTCGACCGGCGGCGCCGTTGGTTTCGTGGCAGTGGTGGTCATTCGCTTTCCTCGTTCTTTCGCTTCGTTGCGAGAAATCGAAGGGGGTAGGGGTCGGGGCCGACCGCACGCGGCCGGCCCCGACCCGAGATGAGCTCGAGATCAGCTCTTGTGCGGTGCCCCGCCCTTGGCGGCGATGTCCTGGCACTTGCTCAGGGCGTCATCGACCGAGGACCGGTTGGCGATGTAGTCCGCGACGAGCTGGGCGCACTGGTTGCCGACGTCCTGGAACTCCGGGATCGAGACGTACTGGATGCCGACCCACGGCTGCGGGTTGACGCCCGGCTGCTTGGGGTTGACGCCACTCATCACGTCGAGGGTGATCGGTGCGTAGGCGGCCGCGGCCTCCTTGTACTGCGGGATGTCGTAGGTCGAGGTGCGCGAGCCCGGCGGGACGTTGCTCCAGCCGATCTTCTCGCCGACGAGCTTGATGTACTCCTTGCTCGTGGCCCACTTGACGAACTTGATCGCGGCGTCCTGGTTCTTCGTGGACTTGGGAACGGCGAGGTTCCAGCTCCACAGCCAGCCGGACTCCTGGGTCTTGTTGATCGGCATGTGGGCGTAGCCCATCTTGCCCTTCACCGGGGAGTCAGCAGCCTCGAGCATCGAGGCGGCGACCGAGGCGTCGGCCCACATCGCCGACTTGCCCTCCTTGAGGGAGGTCAGGCACTCGTTGAAGCTGTACGAAACCGGGTCTGCCTCACCGGAATCGTCGAGCATCGTCTTGTAGAAGGTGACGGCCTGCTTCCACTCGGGGGAGTTGACCGTGGCGTTCCAGCTCATGTCGTACCAGTTGCCGCCGAAGGTCTGCACGACGGTCGTCAGCGGCGCGAACAGGTCGCCCCAGCCGGGCTTGCCGCGCATGCAGATGCCGGACATGTCGGCGGTCTTGACCTTCTTGGCCGCGTCGGCGACCTGCTGCCAGGTCGGGTTCGTCGGCATGGTCACGCCGGCCTTGTCCAGGATCTCCTTGTTGTACATGAGGATCGAGGACTCGCCGTAGAACGGCACCGCGTACTGCTTGCCGTCGTTGGTGAGCGCGACCCGCACGGGCGGGAGGAGGTCGTTGACGTCGTACGCCGTGTCCTTGGCGAGGTTGTCGGTGAGGTCGACGAGCCAGCCGTTGGCGCCCCACTGCGGCGTCTCGTACGCCCCGATGGTGACGACGTCGTACTGGCCGGCACCGCTGGCCACGTCGGCGGTGACCGCGCTGCGCAGGTCGCCCTCCTCCATCACCTGGAAGTTGACGGTGGTGCCGGGGTTGGCCTTCTCGTACTCGCCCTTGAGCTTCTCCATGTCCTTCATCTGGCCGTTGTTCACGGTGGCCAGGTTGAGGGTGACGTTGCCACCGGACGCGGCGCTGCCGCCGCCCGAGGACGAGCCACCGGCACCTGAACAGGCGCTCAGGGCGAGGGCAGAGGAGAGCGCGAAGACACCTAGTGTCAACGTGCGCTTGGGAATGGGCATCCTAACTCCTTTGGTAGGGGCACTACTCGATGTCGTCCGACGCGGCTGAAGGCATGACAAAATGAATGTCAACGGGGTGGGGATTTGAGTGGTCGAACTTCGCTGCGGGGCAACTCCTGCAAAGGTAGGACTCCCGATAAACGAGCGACAAGGCCGACAACGCGCTCCTGTCGGTACTATTATTCCGAGCACGGACGGCGCAGTCCGGCCCTGGTCGGCTGGCGCCGTTACCGGACCGTGATGTTCACGGGCGGGGCCGAGCGGTCGGAGGGTGTGCGATGACGGATTTGTATCGATCGGTGCCACCGGCGCGCGCGCCGCGGCCCGCCCAGCACGACGTCGAGCCGGTGAGCCCGTACGCCGCGAGCATCCCGCGGCGTGAGGTCATCCCCCAGCACCCACAGCACTCGGTGCGGGCCATGATGCACGACTTCCCGAGCGAGATCTGTGGCTGGAACGCGCACCCCGAGTACGAGATCCACCTCATCACCAAGACGCACGGCAGCTTCATCGCCGGCGACCACATCGGCACCTTCGGGCCCGGTCACCTCAGCCTGATCGGGCCCAACCTGCCGCACGACTGGGTGAGCGACCTCGAGCCCGACCAGGTCGCCGTCGACCGCGACGCCGTCATCCAGTTCACCGACGGCTGGATCCGCCAGTGCATGCAGCTGCTGCCCGAGCTGCAGCAGCTCGACGGGGTGCTCAAGCACTCGACGCGCGGACTGGTGTTCTCCGGCGCCACGGCCTGGCGGGGCGCCGACCAGGTGCTCTCGGTGCTCGGCACCTCCGGCCCCGAGCGGGTCGGCCACCTGTTCAAGCTGCTCGGCCTGATGGCCAACGCGCCCGAGGGCGAGTGGGAGACCGTGGCCAGCGAGTGGATGGGCAGCCCCGACGACGACGGTGCGCGCAGTGCCGGCGAGGCCGGCCTGAACTACATCTTCTCCAACCTCACCGGCGACATCCGGCTCACCACGGCCGCCCACCTGGCCTACATGTCCGAGCCGACCTTCTCCAAGTACTTCAAGCGGGCCACCGGCCTCACCTTCAGCAACATGGTCAAGAAGCTGCGGGTGGCGCACGCGCGCCGGTTGCTCGACTCCACCGACCACCCCGTCACCCGGGTGGCCTCGCTCAGCGGCTACCACAACATGGCCAACTTCAACCGCCAGTTCCTGGCCGAGGTGGGCTGCACGCCATCGGCCTACCGGCGCATGGAGTCGTCGCAGAAGCCGCCCAACGAGGTGCTCAGCCTGGGCCTGAAGGCGGCTCGGGCCGGCGAGCAGACGCCCCTGGTCAGGTAGCCGTCAGGCCAGGAGGTCGTCCAGCGTCGGGTGCACCCCCCGCTCGACCAGCGAGCGCCGGGACGCGAGGTACTCCTGCAGGAAGGTGTCGTCGTCGGCGAGGTCCCCGAACAGCGTGCCGATCCGCACGAACGCCTCCGGGTCCGGGTCGGCGGCGGCGGCCGTCATCTCTGCAGCGTGTACGTCATCGGGCACCTCGGGCGGCACGATCTCGGCGTCGGCGATCAGTGCCCAGTAGTGCGCCCAGGCGGCGACCATCGCCGCGCCCAGCCGGATGGGGCGTCCCGCCTCCCGGTTCTCGCGAATGGCGGGCAGGGTGAAGGTCGGCATCCGGTTCGAGCCGTCGGTGGCCAGGCGCACCAGCGTGTCGCGCATCCGCGGGTTGCTGAAGCGCTCGATCAGCGTCGCGAGGTAGCCGTCGAGGTCGATGCCGGGCAGCTCACCGAGGGTCGGAGCCGCCTCGTCGGCCATGTAGCGCTCGAGGTAGCTGCGCAGCCGGCCGTCGCGCAGGGCCTCGTCGACGAGCACGTAGCCCAACGGCGCCCCGAAGTAGGCGATCGCCTGGTGGCTCGCGTTGAGCAGACGCAGCTTCATCAGCTCGTAGGGCCGCACGTCGTCGACGAACTGCACGTCGACCGACTCCAGCGGGGGCCGCCCGGTGGGGAAGTGGTCCTCGACGATCCACTGGGTGAACGGCTCGGCCGGCACCGGCCACGCGTCCTCGATGCCGAACTCGCGCGTCACGGCGTCGCGGTCGGCATCCGTGGTCGACGGGGTGATCCGGTCGACCATGCAGTTCGGGAAGCTCACCGAGGTGTCGATCCACGCGGCGAGCTCGGGGTCGGTCAGCCGGGCGAAGCCGACGACGGCCTGGCGGGCGTAGTCGCCGTTGCCCTGCAGGTTGTCGCACGACAGCACGGTGAACGGCGCGGCGCCGGCGTCGCGCCGCCTGCGCAGCCCCTCGACGACGTACGCGAACGCGGTGCGGGGGTCCTCGGGGTGGGCGAGGTCGTGCACCACGGCCGGGTTGCCGGCGTCGAAGTCGCCGGTGGCGGGGTTCTTCAGGTAGCCACCCTCGGTGACGGTGAGGCTGACGATGCGCACCGCGGGGTCGTCGAGCCGCCGGTGCACGGCCGCCGCGTCGTCCGGGCCGTAGAGGTACTCCAGCACCGACCCGACGACGCGCGGCTCGAGCGAGCCGTCCGGGTGCCGCACCACCAGGGTGAACAGGCAGTCCTGGGCGCGCATGACGTCACGCATGGCGACGTCGTGCTCGAGCACGCCCACGCCGCAGATCCCCCAGTCCAGCCCCTGGCCGCTCTCCATCAGGCGGTCGAGGTACATCGCGACGTGCGAGCGGTGGAAGTTGCCGAAGCCGAAGTGCACGATCCCGACGCTCGCCGCCTGCCGGTCGTAGGAGGGCACGGATGCCGACAGGGTGGGCAGGGCAGCGGACGAGAGAGCAGTCATCGGGGCAGGTCCTTTCGCGTCGTTGCGGTCACGGACTCTCACCCGCCATCGAACCAAGATCGCCCGACCGCGCCAACGCCAGAACCCGTGGGCGAGGGAAAAGGATCGGTGCCGGGCCGGATTGCATCGACACGCGGTCGGTCAGCGGGCCCGGCTGCTCACCACCCGGACGTCCCACGCGCCCAGGGGCAGGCTCGCGCCCGGCTCGTACGTGTCGCCGGTGAGGAGGTCGGTGACCTCGGTGTCGGGCGTCGCGGTGGCCGGCGACCACCCCCAGTTGTGCACGACGTGCAGGCGGCCGGTGGGGGTGCTGCTGCTCGAGACGGTCACCGAGGCGTCCGTCGTCCAGCCGCTGACGGGGGACGGCACCAGCCAGCGCACGAGCGTCGCCGCGAGGTCCTGGTCGGGCACGGTGCCGACGACGGTGACCCGCCCGGCGCCGACCGGTCGGGTGGTGACGGCGGCCCAGCGGCCCAGGTGCGGGTGCGTGTAGGTGGCCAGGGCCTCGGCACCGTCGAGCACCAGCCCCTCGGCGAGCGTGGTGCCGGCCCCCGCGAGCCGGCCGGTGACCGCGACCGGCTCCGCCAGCGACGACGTCTCCTCGAACCAGGTGCCGGCCACGGCACCGAGGCGGGCCGGTGCCCGCTCGGCACGCACCCTGCCCTCGACGTCCGCGTAGCCGGTGCGCGGCCCCAGCACCAGGTGCCCTCCGGCGCGCGCGTAGGCGGCGAGGCGGTCGAGGTCGTCGTCGGATGCCGTGAAGAGGGCGGGGACCACCAGGACCGGGAAGCGCTCGGGCACCACGTCGGCCAGCTGGTCGCGCCGCACCATCCGCTGCTGGCGCTTGGCGTCGAAGATCCCGCGCGAGAACGCGCTCACGATGTGCCGGTACGAGTCCGGGTCGACCATCATCTGGCCGTCGCCGCCGGGCACGGGGCCCTGGGTCGACAGGGCGAACTTGCTGTCGGAGTCGTAGAGCACCGCGACGTCGGCATCCGGAGTCGCGTCGGCGAAGGCGTCGCCGACCTGGCGCAGCTCGGCGCCGATCCGGGCGACCTCGCGGTACGCCCGGCCGGGAACGCCGCTGTGCGGCAGCACTCCACCCCAGTGGGCCTCCGCGCCGTAGGGCAGCGTGTGCCAGTGCCAGTACTCGACCATCCGGGCGCCGCGGGCCACGAGCAGCCAGGCCAGCTGTCGCCACTGGCCGTCGTAAGGCGACTGGTTCGTGGCGGAGAACCCGATCGAGCCGGCATTGGTCTCCGTCACCAGGAACGGCGCCTGCTTCGAGGAGTACATGAGGTCGGCGAGGCCGGCCACTGCCCAGGGTCCGCGCACGACCCACCCCATCGGCCCGGTCGACCGGGGCGAGTCGCTCGGGTGGCGCAGCGAGTCGCCCATCTCGTAGTAGGCGTTGCCGCTGGCGACGTCGAGACGCGCGCTGAGCTTCTCGTCGTCGACCCCGGGCTGCTCGTAGGAGATGCACGTGGTGACGAAGCCGCGCCCGCCGGAAACTTCACGGACGAGGTCGGCCTGCCAGCCGATGAACTCGGTGACCAGCTCGGCCTGGAACCGACGCCAGGCCAGGTCGTACTGCGGCTGAAAGTTGCCCTCCGGCTGCCAGAGGTCGTCCCACCGCGACAGGCGGTGCGACCAGTAGACGAGCCCCCACTCCTCGTTGAGCCGCTCGACGGTCCCGTAGCGCCGGCGCAGCCAGTCGGTGAACCGCTGGAACACGTCGTGGTTGTGCAGCAGCCGCAGGCCGGGCTCGTTGTCGACCTGGAACCCGATGACCGCCGGGTGGCTCCCGTGCCGCCCGATGACCTGGCGGATGACCCGCTCCGCGTGGAAGCGGTAGGCCGCGTGGGTGAAGTCCATCTCCTGGCGGGCGCCCCAGCCGACCCGGTGGCGGCTGGCCGTCTCCCCGGCGATCTCCGGGTAGAGCCGGGTCAGCCACATCGGCACGGCATAGGTCGGGGTGCCGAGGACGACGCCGATGCCGCGACGGTGGGCACCGTCGAGCACCGGCGTCAGCCAGTCGAGGTCGAAGACGCCGTCCTCGGGCTCCCAGGTCGACCACACCGACTCCCCGACCCGGATGACGGTGAAGCCCGCCTCCGCCATCAGGTCGAGGTCGGCCTCGACGTCGTCGCGGTGGTACTCGGCGTAGTAGGCGGCACCGAACCGGACGGTCACCGGACGCTCGTGCCGGGGCGCGCGGCCACGGTCACCGCGGTCAGCCGATGAGGTGCTCGATGGCGAGCTGCTGCAGGCGCACGAAGCCGTAGTCGCGCTCGCCGGCCTTGTCGGGGTCGAACCCGTCGTCGGTGGCGAGGAAGTCGGCGACCGACTCCCCGGCATCCAGCGTGGGCGTGGCGAGGTCGAGCACGCCGGCGTAGTCCATGGCGTCCTGCACCCGAGGGTCGGCCCGGAAGGCAGTGGCCTTCTCTGCGAGCAGCAGGTAGGTCTGCATGCAGGCCTTGGCCGACTCCCAGACGCCCTCCATGTGCTCGGTGCGCGAGGGCTTGTAGTCGAAGTGCCGCGGGCCCGTGTAGCGCGGCCCGTCGGGGTAGCCCGGGAAGCCGTTCTCGACGAGGTCGACGGTGAAGAAGGCCGAGATGAGGTCGCCGTGGCCGAAGACGAGGTCCTGGTCGTACTTGAGCCCGCGCTGGCCGTTGAGGTCGATGTGGAACAGCTTGCCGCTCCACAGGGCCTGGCCCAGGGCGTGGGTGTAGTTGAGGTTGGCCATCTGCTCGTGGCCGGTCTCGGGGTTCAGGCCCACGATGTCGCCGTGCTCGAGCTCGGCGATCAGCGCCAGGGCGTGCCCGGCGGTGGGCAGGAAGATGTCGCCGCGCGGCTCGTTCGGCTTGGGCTCCAGGGCGATCTTCAGGTCGTAGCCCTGCGACTTGATGTAGCCGGCGACGGTGTCGAGGCCCTCCTTGTAGCGCTCGAAGACGGCGTAGACGTCCTTGGAGCCGTCGTACTCGCTGCCCTCGCGGCCGCCCCACATCACGAACGTCGACGCGCCGAGGTCGGCAGCCAGGTCGACCGCACGCAGCACCTTGCGCAGCCCGAAGCGGCGCACCGACCGGTCGTTGGAGGTCAGCCCGCCGTCCTTGAAGACGGGGTGGCTGAAGGTGTTGGTGGTGACCATCTCGATGACGATGCCGGCGCTGTCGGTGGCGCCGCGGAAGCGCTTGACGATCCGGTCCTTGGTCGCCTCGTCGGCGTCGAACGGGAAGACGTCGTTGTCGTGGAAGGTGACGCCCCACGCACCGATCTCGGCGAGCTTGTCGACGTACGCCCAGGGCTCCAGGGCCGGGCGGCTCGGGCCGCCGAACGGGTCGGTGCCGGTCCAGCCGACCGTCCAGAGGCCGAACGAGAACTTGTCCTGAGGGGTCGGTTCGCGGGTCATGGGAGCTCCTGGTGTCGTCGTATTTGTTGTTCGATGCAACATATCACTGGCGAGTGGCCTATCGTCAAGTGGTGACCCCGACCGCCGGACCGCCCGCCCCGCGGGCTGCTCGCCGCGACGCGGTGCCTGCAAACGGCGCCCGGCAGTCCTTCCTGCGCGAGAGCAACCTGAGCCTCGTGGCGCGGACCGTCTGCGCGTCGCCCGTGCCGGTGTCCCGTGCCCGCGTCGCCGCGACCACGTCGATGACCCGGTCCACCGCCTCGCGGCTCGCCGACGACCTGGTCGCCGCCGGCATCCTCGACGAGCTGCAGCCCCCGGAGGTCACCGGCCCGGGCCGACCGGCGACACCACTGGTCGCCGGGGCTGGGCTGGCCGCGCTGGGCCTGCAGGTCAACGCTGGGGCGATCGCCGCTCGGCTGGTCGACCTGCGCGGCCGGATCGTCGCGCAAGAGGTCGTCGCGGACGACTTCGTCGGCTCGGACCCCGTCGACGTCCTGGCCCGGCTCGCGGCGCTGAGCCGCTCGGTGATCGAGGCAATGCCGCTGGGCACCAGGCTGGTCGGTGCCGGCATCGCGCTCCCGGGCGTGGTGTCCGTCGAGTCGGGGCACCTGCTCCTGGCCCCCAACCTCGGCTGGTCCGACCTGCACCTGCACTCAGCCCTCGATCCCGCCGCGACGGGCGGTCTGGTGCCCCGCGTCGGCAACGAGGCAGACCTCGCCGCCCGCACGGTGGCCGAGTCCGCGCCGGGCCGGCCGGGTGACCTCACCGACTTCGTCTACCTCTCAGGGGAGATCGGCATCGGTGGGTCCGTGGTCGTCGCCGGGGTCGGGATGCCGGGACGGCACGGCTGGGCGGGCGAGATCGGGCACGTCAGCGTCGACCCCGAGGGGCCGGCCTGCCCGTGCGGCTCGACGGGGTGCCTGGAGCGCTACGCCGGCAAGGACGCGATCTTCGGCGCTGCCGGGCTCCCGGCATCCGCCGGGGCGACCGACCTCGCCCGCGCGGTCCGAGCGGGGGACGGGCGAGCCCTGGCGGCGGTCAGCCGGGCGGCCTGGGCGCTGGGCGTGGCACTGGCGGGCGTCATCAACGTCCTGGACATCCCGGCGGTGGTTCTCGGCGGGCACCTCGGCCAGGTTGCCGACCTGTTGCGCCCGGAGCTCGGACGCCACCTGCGGTCGCGCACCCTGTCGGCGCGCTGGGTGACGCCGGACATCGTTGCGGCAGAGGTCGATCCGGCTCCCGGGGCCACCGGCGCGGCCATGCTCGAGCTCTCCACCGTGCTGGCCCACCCGGCGCGCTGGCTGTAGGGCGGCCCCGCCGGGCTACGCCGAGAAGCGCTCCGCGAGAGCGGACATCAAGCCGTCGACGTGCGAGTCCACCTGCCTGCGGCCCGGGTCGGCGTCGTGCCAGGCCACGATCTCGCGGGCACCCTCCTCGAAGCGCACGGGCGTGACCCGTCCGGGGTTTAGGCTGCGGATCTTGCGGTTGTCGAACACCGCGGAGTGCGCCTTGTCGCCGAGGAGGGCCGCGCCCCACTCGGCATCCAAGGCTCCGAAGACGTCCGACGGGACGTGCACGATGTGCGGTGGTGCCCCCGCTGCCGCGCCGAGGGCGTAGGCGATCTGGTCCCAGGTGAGCACGTCGTCGGAGGTGATGTGAAAGGCCTCGCCCAGCGTGCGGGGGTTGCCGAGCAACGGCACGAAGTCGCGGGCGAAGTCGGTGTGGTGGGTCAGGGTCCACAACGACGTACCGTCGCCGTGCACGACAACGGGCTCCCCTCGCCGCATCCGGTCGACCGCCGTCCAGCCACCGTGGAGGGGCACATGGGTCCCGTCGTAGGTGTGCGAGGGGCGCACGATCGTCATCGGGTAGCCCTCCTCGCGGTAGAGCCTGGTGAGCAGGTCCTCGCAGGCGATCTTGTCGCGGGAGTACTGCCAGTACGGGTTCCGCAGCGGGGTCGACTCCGTGATCGGCAGGCGCGAGGGCGGGGTCTGGTAGGCCGAGGCGGAGCTGATGAAGACGTACTGACCCACGCGCCCTCGGAAGAGGTCGGTGCGGGCGCGCACCTGCTCGGGGGTGAACGCGAGCCAGTCGACGACGGCGTCGAAGTCCTGGCCGCCCACGGCATCCGCCAGTGATGCCGCGTCGTCGACGTCGGCGGTGAGGCGGTGCACATCGGGCGGCAGGGTGCGCACCGACGTCGTCCCCCGGTTCGCGACGGTGAGGTCGATGCCCTGCTCGACCGCGCGCCGGGAACAGGCTGCGCTGATCGTGCCCGTGCCGCCGAGGAAGAGGACCCGTGGCGCGGTCATGGCTGGCTCCCGGGCGTCGCCGCTGCCCTGTCGACCTGGTCCTGCGCCTGAGCCAGCAGCTCGACGATGCGCACCCCGAAGCGGAGGTCGAGCTCGTGCGCCACGCCGCTGGCGGCGCACTCCACCAACTCCTCCGCTGCCGTCGCGAGGAGGGACCCGAACGCGTCGTCCTCGGGGCGCGGCGGCATCGTGGAGAACCCACGCTCGCCCCACAGCACGGCTTCGTACTGGCTGGCGGCGGGCGGCGCGAACTGCGACAGCGCGATGGTGCTGGTCGGCCCGGACTCGTGGCGGGCGACGATGTGGACCTCGTCCCCCTGGCCCGGCACCGCTGTCAGCGACTCGATCGGCCCCAGGGTGGCAATGAGCGTGGAGAACGCGTGCGGCCCGGTGTCCCAGAGGGCGCCCGCCTCGTGCCGCCACGGTGAGGCTCCGAACGGGTTACCGGGCACCTGGAGGGCGCTGAACCACCGCACCCACCCGCCGTGCCAGCCACCGGTGCGGCGCACGTCATCGATCCATTCGCGGGTCTCGGCGACGAACCGGTCGGTGAAGAAGACCACCGACGACACACCGGCATCCATGGCGGTATCGAGCAGGGCCTGCGCCGCGTCGGGATCGGCCGCCACCGGCTTGTCGAGGAGGAGGTGCTTCCCGGCGCGGGCGGCCTCCAGTGCCATCTCGCCCTGCACGGCTGGGGGCACCGCGAACGCCACGGCGTCGACGTCGGCCAGCAACGCCGGGTAGTCGTCGTAGGCCGCGACGCCGAACGACTCGGCGAGGGGCTGCGCCCGACCGGGCGCGCGTCCCCAGATGCCCACCAGCTCAACCCCTTCGGCTGCCACCAGCCCAGGGCTGTGCGCCATCTGCGCCCATGGGCCGGTCCCTACTAGTCCGAAACGCATGCGTCCATCCCTTCGTGGTCGGCCGTTCCTGCCGCGTCGTCAGGGCGCGATGCTGGCCGGGTCGGCCAGCAGCCCGGTGAAGGCCAGCTCGGCCGCACCGACGAGCGGTGCGTCGAGCCCGAACCTGGAGGCGACGACCTCGAGCTGGTCGCTGGGCGCGACCAGTGGCAGCTGGGCCAGCTCGGCGCTGATCTGCGCCGCGCGGGCCTGCCACACCAGGGCGAGGGAGTCGCCGAAGACCACCATCTCCGGGTTGAAGACGTTGATGACGGCGCGCAGCCCCACCGCGATCCAGCGGGCGATGTCGTCGAGCGCCCGGCAGGCCTGCTCCTCGCCGCCGGCGGCGGACCCGATGACCTCCTGCACGGCTTCGGGCCCTCCGCCCGGCAGCCGGCCGGCCAGGGTGAGCAGCCGGTTCTCGCTGATCTTCGTCTCCCAGCACCCCGTGCTGCCGCACCGGCAGGGTGGCCCGTCGAGGGCGACCGACAGGTGACCGATCTCGCCGGCGAAACCTCTCGCCCCGGTCAGCGGCTGGCCCCCGACGATGAAGCCACCGCCGAGGCCCACGCTCCCGGAGAGGAAGGCGATGTCGTCGCGCCCCACGGCCACCCCGCGCAGGTGCTCGGCCCGCGCCCCGAGGTTGGCGTCGTTGTCGCACACGACGGGCATGCCGAGCCGAGCGGACAGGGCCTCGGAGAACGGCTCGTCGACCCAGCCGAGGTTGGGGGCGAAGGAGACCGCTCCGTCGCGCAGGGCGACCGCCCCAGGAACCGCCACCCCGATTCCCACACAACGTCTTTCGCGCTCCTCGCGCAGTGTGTCCTGGATCATCTGCGCCAGTGACTCCACCACTGGCGGCATGTCGTGCTCGCCCCGGTGGTGCGGCCGCTCGCGGCGGGTCAGCACCTCGCCACCGAGGCCGATGCTGGCCACCGTGTTGCGGTCGACGCCGAGGTTCACGGCGATGACGGTGACGTCCTCGCGGGGCTGCACGACGTAGCTGGGTCGACCGTTGCCGCGGGTGCTCACCGAGCCGGACTCGCTCACGAGGCCGAGGTCGACCAGCGATGCCGTCAGGTCACCGATGGTGCTCCGGTTCAGGCCGAGGTCTCTGGTGAGCGTGGCGCGCGACGTCGGCCCCCGGAGGTGGACCCGGGTCAGCAGGCGCCCCATGTTGTTGCGCTTGAGCTCCTCGGGGCGCAGCGTGCCGCGGGGCGGCACCTCGCTCCGGGTGCGTCCAAGTGCGCTGCTCGTGGTCACGTCGTCGTCTCTCCACACGGCCGGTCCGAGCCAGGTGCGCCCGTTTGCGTGCCCGAGTGTATGTTGCGGCGCACAACTTTGGGAACCGCAGCGCAGGTCAATCCCCGGTGGCGGCCGGACCAGCCTGGTCGAGGTCGAGGTCGAGGTCGAGGTCGAGGTCGAGGTCGAGCGCCAGGGTCCCGACCCCCGCCGTCGCCGAGGCGGTGGGTCCGGTGCGGGAGCCGAAGGGGCCGGTGGCCCAGGTCAGGGTCCAGCCGTCGCCGAGGTGCTCCAGCCCGCTCACGACGTCGGCGACCACGTGCCCTCCGCTGCGAGACACCCGGAGGGACACCCGCTCCCGGCCCGCGTCGTCGAACAGATGGGTGGTCGTCGAGGCGCCGTCGGCGAGGTCGAAGACCTCGAAATGGGGCGCGACGGCGTCGTCGTAGTCGGGCCGGTCGGCCCGGCTGCCCACGGCGATCACCGCTCCCGGGCGCACGAGCAGCGGCAGAGAGTGCACGTCGTGCCGCTGCCGCACCCAGCCCGGGCCCTCGACGGGCTGCCCGTCGAGCAGACCCACCCAGCGGCCGCGCGGCACGTAGAGCTCCACGTCGCCCTCGTCGTCGAAGACCGGGGCGACGAGCAGGTCCGGCCCGAGCATGTACTGGCGGTCGAGCTGGGCGCACGTGCGGTCCTCCGGGAACTCCAGCACCATCGCTCGCATCATCGGGATGCCGGCGCGGTGCGCCTCGACCGCGCAGCCCCACAGGTACGGCATCAGGCGGTTCTTCAGCTCGGCGAACTCACGGGTGACGTCGACCGCCTCCTCGTCGAAGACCCACGGCACCCGGTAGGACTCGGACCCGTGCAGCCGGGAGTGCGAGGACAGCAGGCCGAAGGCAGTCCACCGCTTGAACAGTGCGGCCGAGGGCGTGCCCTCGAACCCGCCGATGTCATGGCTCCAGAAGCCGAAGCCCGCGAGGCCGAGCGAGAGACCGCCGCGCAGCGACTCTGCCATCGACTGGTAGGTCGACTCGCAGTCGCCGCCCCAGTGCACCGGGAACTGCTGGCCGCCGACCGT
>CAVSDQ010000005.1:0-30069 GCA_963726675.1 uncultured Actinomycetota bacterium
CGGCGCCCTTGTGCTACAAGCAGTCGGTGCTACGGGCGGCCGGAGCCCAGGCCGAGCCACGTGGCCGCGCGCTCCACCTCGGCATCGAAGACCTGCTCGCGCTGCTCGGGCAGTACCGCCCCGTTGAGCTGTCCGAACAGCTCGAACGAGACGGCCCCGAACAGCCAGGTCCACGCCATCAGGGAGCGCACCGCCCACTCCGGCGTGGTGCCCGGCCCGAGTAACGCACCGAGCGGCGCGAGGCCCTGCGCCGCCGCGGGTGACACCGGCGCCACGTCGTCAAGAGCGGGCGGGCCGGCGACGGAGTCGGGGGCGGCGAGGGTGTCCTGTACGAGGAGCGCGAGCCGCTGGGTCACCCGGGTGGCCGGCACCACGGTCTCCGGCGGCGCGGCATACCCCGGAACGGGAGACCCGTAGACCAGGGCGTAGAGCGACGGGTTGGCCAGCGCCCACCGCCGCACGGCTCGGGCGATCGCGGCCCAGCGGCCCGCGAGGTCATCACGAGCAACCCTGCGCTCGGCGCGCTCCACCGCGTCGCCGAGGGCGTCGTAGGCGTCGACGATGAGCGCGGTGAGCAGCACGTCGCGGTTCTCGAAGTAGCGGTAGACCGCCGAGGGCGCCATGCCCAGGTCGCGGGCCACGCCCCGCAGCGACAGGGTGCTCACCCCTTGCGTGGTCAGCTGCTCGCGGGCGGCATCCAGGATCTCGGTGCGCATCTGCGCCCGGGCCCGGTCGCGCACGCCCTGCGCGCGGCCCGGTGTGGTCGTCATGCCCCGAGTGAACCAGAATGAGGTGAACATTGCACGCATCTGTGAACGGTGTTCTTGCCAACGCCGCCGATCTGCGGTTCACTGATTCGAAGCGAGAACACTGATCACACCAAGGAGACAGGATGGACACCTCACTCGTCGTCGGAGCGGGTCCGGTCGGCAGCCGGGTCGCCCTGCTGCTCGCCGAGCGCGGCGGGGCCGTGCGGCTCGTCACCCGCTCCGGCTCCGGCCCGGATCACCCGAGCGTGCAGAAGGTGGCGGCCGATGCCTCCGACGCCGACCGGATGCGCGCACTGGCCGCGGACACCGTCGCCGTCTACAACTGCGCCGGCCCCGCCTACACCCGCTGGACCACCGACTGGCCGCCGATCGCGGCCGCCCTGCTGGAGGCAGCTTCAACCTCCGGAGCCGTGCTGGCCACGGTGAGCAACCTCTACGGCTACGGCGCCGTCACCGGGCCCATCGGTGCCGACACCCCGCTCGCCCCGTGCGACCCCAAGGGCGAGGTCCGGGTGCAGATGTGGCTCGACGCGCTCGCCGCCCACGAGGCCGGGCGGGCGCGGGTGGTCGAGGTGCGCGGCAGCGACTACGCCGACGCCGGCGAGTCGTCCCACCTGGCGCGCAACGCCCCGGCAGTGCTGGCCGGGCGCACCGCCCGGGTGCTCGGCGACGCCGACCAGCCGCACAGCTGGACCAGCACCGCCGACACCGCCCGCCTCGTGGTCGACCTCGCGGGCGACGAACGGGCGCACGGGCGTGCCTGGCTGGTCCCCACCGCGCCACCGCGCACCCAGCGCGAGGCGCTGGGTGACATCGCCAGCGCGGCAGGGATGCCGGCACCCACGGTGAGCGTGCTGCGCCCCTGGGCCATGCGCACCCTCGGCCTGGTGGTGCCGATGCTGCGCGAGCTGTCGGGCACCGCCTACCAGTTCACCGCGCCATTCGTCGTCGACGACTCCGCCACACGCGACGTGGTCGGCTGGGGCCCGCAGCCGTGGGACGAGACGGTCGCCCGGGTGGTCGAGGACGCCCGCGCCGTGGCGACCACCGGGGCGCGCTGAGTCACCCACCGGAAGCGGCGAGGGGCGTCACTCGGCCGCGCCCCGGCATCCGAGCTGGTGCGCCGGCGGCGACGCCCCGAAGAGGTCAGCCGGGCGGCGGCACGGCGAGCGCGGCCCGCAGCCGGGTCTCGTCGACCCGCCAGTAGTCGTGCTGGCGACCGTCGACGAGGGTGACCGGCACCTGGTCGGACCACCGCTCGAGCCAGGCGGGGTCGCTGTCGACCGACCGCTCCTCCCACCCGACGCCCAGGTCGGCGGTGACCCGCTCGACGGTCTCGCGGGCGACGTCGCACAGGTGGCAGCCGGGACGCCCGATGAGCGTGACCCGCACCGGCGCACCCATCAGAAGAACACCGAGCGGCGCTGCATGAGCAGCGTGTAGAGGGTCTGCTGGATGGTCTCGCGCACCTGGTCGGTGAGGTCGAAGACGAGCATCGGGTCGTCGGCCGAGCCCGGACCGTGGCTGTCGGTGGGGATCGGCGCGCCGAACTCGATGATCCACTTGCTCGGCAGGGGGATGAGGCCGAGCGGGCCGAGCCACGGGAAGGTCGGGGTGATCGGCGCGTAGGGCAGCCCGAACAGCCGGGCGACGGTGTGCATGTTGCCCAGGATCGGCGCGATCTCCTCGGCGCCGACGACCGAGCACGGGATGATCGGCACCTGCGCGTGCAGCGCCGCCGAGACGAAGCCGCCGCGGCCGAAGCGCTGCAGCTTGTAGCGCTCGCGGAACGGCTTGCCGACGCCCTTGAAACCCTCGGGGAAGACGCCGACCAGCTCGCCCTGGTCGAAGAGCCGCTCGGCGTCGGCGTTGGTGGCCAGCGTCGAGCCGGAGCGCCGCGCGATCGTGCCGAGGAACGGGGTCTGGAAGACCAGGTCGGCGCCGAGCGCGCGCATCACCCGGCGCTGCGGGTGCTCGTCGTGGATGGCCAGCTGCACCATCAGCGAGTCGATGGCGATGGTGCCCGAGTGGTTGGACACCACGAGCGCGCCGCCGCTGGCCGGGATGTTCTCGATGCCGCGCACCTCGACCCGGAACCAGCGCCGGTAGATGGGCCGCAGCATGGGGTAGAAGACGTTCTCGGTGAAGTCGCGGTCGTAGCCGAAGTCGTCGACCTCGTAGTCGCCGTCGACGCGGCGGCGCACGTAGGCGAGCACCTGGGCGACCCGGCGCTCGACGTCGTCGGGGGCCACACCGGCCGACTCGGCGCCGAACCGGAGCATGCCCACCACGGCGTCGAGCGCGTCGCCGACGTCGGGCAGCGGCAGGCCGGTGCGGCGTGGGGCCTCGTGCACGGTGGGGTCGAGCGGCGGCTCCGCGATGCGCAGGTGCGGGCGCTCGGCGTCGCGGCGGGCCTTTTCGCGGGGGTCGACGCGCGGACGACGAGTGGCTGCCGCGGCCGGGGCCACGGGGGCGGCCGGCTGCGCCGGGGGCGGGCCCGTCGGGCGGGGGGTGCGGCGCTCCCCGCTCTGCCGGGATGCCGTGCGCGAGGGGGCCGAGCGCACCTGCGGGGCGGGCCGGTGCGGAGGGCGGGTGGTCGCTGGCGCATCGCCAACTGCCTCGGATGCCGGTGTGCCGGTTGTCGATTCAGCCGCCGCCTTGCGCGCCTTGGCCGCCGAGGGCCTGGCCGTCTTGGTGCCCGCGGGCTTGGCGGCCCGGGTGCCAGAGGGCTTGGACGACTTCGCCTTCGACGCCTTCGCGCCCGGGGCGGGCCCGGCATCCGGCGTGGTGGTGTCGTCGGCGACGACGACGATCGGCTCGGCGCCGATGAGCGGGGTGGAGCGGCGCTTGGCGCGCTCCCCCGACGCCCGGGCCGCTCCAGCGGCCAGTGCTCCCTGACGTGCGGCCATCAGTGCCCCCTTCCGGTGCCCAGCGTGCGCAGCACCGCCGAGGTGGCGGTGCCCGCGACGCCGCTCACGGCATCCCCCACGATCGCGGCGGCCGGTACGGCCGGGCCGACGGTGTGCGCGAAGTCCTCGAACGCCCCCCGCGAGGTGAACGCGGGCTCGAAGCCGAGAACGCTGCGCATCCGGCCGGTGTCGAGCCCACGACCGAAGGCGAGGAACGACATCTGGTCGGGCGAGAAGTCGGCCAGGCCCATCCGCCGGGCCAGCCCACCGACGAGCCCGGCGGCCGACAGCGGCAGCCACACCACGGGCCGGCCCACGATCGACGCGGCCTGGAGCACGGTCACCACGCCGTCACCGGCGATGTTGACCACCCCGGTGGCGTCGCCGGTGGTGGCGAGCGCCAGGGCGCTGATGGCGTCGTCCTCGTGGACGAACTGCATGCGGGCGTCGAAGCCGAGGGGGGCCGGGATGAGCGGCAGGTTGAAGTAGTCGGTGATCGAGGTGCGGATGCGCGGGCCGATGATGTTGGCGAAGCGCAGGGTGAGGATCTCGGTGTCGGGGCGGCGCCGGGCGTAGCCACGCACGTAGCCCTCGACCTCGATGGAGTCCTTGCCGAACCCGCCAGACGGCGTGCGCTTGGCGCTCATGTCCTCGGTGAACATCGCCGGGTCGCGCGGCGTGGACCCGTAGACCGCGGCGGAGGACTTCACGACGAGGCGGCGCACGGTGCTCGACTTCTGGCAGGCCGCCAGCAGCTGCATCGTGCCGATGACGTTGATCTCCTTCTGCGGGGTGCGTCCTCCGACGAAGGTGGGCGTGGCGATGACGTTCATGTGCACGACGGTGTCGACGCCCGAGCTCTCGATGACCCGCCCGATCATCGGGTTGCGGATGTCGGCGCGCACGAACTCGACGTCGCCGACGTCCTTGGCCGGCGGGATGACGTCGACGCCGACCACCCGGTCGACGCTCGGGTCGGCGCTCAGCCGGCGCGCGAGCAGGCCGCCGAGGTACCGGGACACCCCGGTGACGAGCACCACCGACCCCATGCTCAGCTCCTCAGCTCGACCGTTGCTGTGCCGACCCTACCCAGTGCCCCCGTATGCGGTCAGGTGAGCCCATACCTTGCGAGAACGACAAAGGCCCCCGGGATGCGGGGACCTTTGAAGTTCGAGAGGTGACTCGAGGTCACTTCTTGTTGCGGCGCTGGTGGCGCGTCTTGCGAAGGAGCTTGCGGTGCTTCTTCTTCGCCATCCGCTTGCGCCGCTTCTTGATGACTGAACCCATGATGTCCTCAATGCTGGTGCGTCAGGTGCGGCTGCCCACCCTACCGGCAGGCGAGCACCGCTCCCAAACCGTGGTCGGGGCGGTGGTTGATGGAGATGGTGGTTGAGGGAGGTGGAGCTTGATGGCCGTGCTGGTGATGGTGGCCCGGGTCAGCACGCCGAGGGGCGGCCCGCGGTGCGGGCCGCCCCTGCGGCGTCAAAAGCTGCGCCGGATCACGCGGTGTCGACGAAGGAGCTGCGCAGGTAGGCGTGCACCTCGTCCTCGGGAACGCGGAAGGACCGACCGACGCGGATCGCGGGAAGCTCCCCGGCATGCACCATGCGGTAGACGGTCATCTTCGAGACCCGCATGATCGTGGCGACCTCGGCGACGGTGAGGAACCGCACCTCCCCGAGCGAACGCTCCGTGGACATCGTGACCTCGTGTTCTGCTCGTCCCCAGAGCCGGAGACCCCGGCATGTCGCATGTGGACTCGCATTCGCAACCATAGGGGCAGATGTGACCACTGTGGAAGGGAATGCACCAGATTCGTCGGTGATGTCCAGCCGACACGCCGCGCGACCCGTCGGCAATCTGGCGCTCGACGGTCGCGCCGACGACCTCAGTCGAACCAGGGGTCCAGGCCGTGCAGCGGGAAGACGGCCTGTCGGGTGGCCAGCACGGCCCGGTCGACGGGGTTCTCGGGGTTGTGCCCCATGTTCCACGGCTGCACCCAGATCGGCAGCGCGGACGCGGGCAGGTCGCCCATCCGGCTCGGCGCGACGCGCCCCAGCGACTGCTGCACGTGGTCGAGCCAGTGCTGCGGCACGGCGGTGTCGACCGGCAGCGACACGTGCGCGGCGATCGCGGTGAGGTGGGTCCACGACCGCGGCACCACCTCGACGAGCTCGTATCCGCCACCACCCAGGGCCACCCACCGCCCGGATGCCGTCTCGTGCGCCAGGTCGTGCAGCGTCTCGTGGGCGCGCCGCTGGGCGTCGACGGTGATGGCGAGGTGGGCCAGCGGGTCGTGCATGTGGGTGTCGCAGCCGTGCTGGGTGACGAGCACGTCGGGGGCGAAGGCCCGCACCAGCGGCGGCACGACCGAGTCGATCGAGCGCAGCCAGGCGGAGTCGCCGGTGCCCGGGGGCAGGGCGACGTTGGCGACGGTGCCCCGCGCCGACGGGCCACCGATGTCGGCCGGCCAGCCGGTGCCGGGGAAGAGGTGGCGGCCGCTCTCGTGCACCGAGATGGTGAGCACCCGGGGGTCGTTCCAGAACATCCGCTCGACGCCGTCACCGTGGTGCACGTCGATGTCGACGTAGGCCACCCGCTGGGCGCCGTGGTCGAGCAGCCACTGGATGCCGACGCCGACGTCGTTGTAGATGCAGAACCCGCTCGCGTAGCCGCGCATGGCGTGGTGGAGGCCGCCGCAGTAGTTGACCCCGTGCTCCATGTCGCCCTGCCAGACACCGCGGCAGATGTCGAGGGTGCCCTGGGCGATGCGGGCGGAGGCCTCGTGCATGCCGGCGAACGCCGGGTCGTCCTCGGTGCCCAGGCCGCGGTGCACGTCGGCGACCGTCGGGTCGGCGGAGGCACGGTGCACGGCATCGATGTAGTCGCGGTCGTGCACGGTGGCGAGCACGTCGTCGCCGGCGACCCCCGGGGCCAGGAGGGTGACGTGGTCGAGCACCCCCAGCGCACTCGCCAGCCGGGTCGTGAGGTCGAGCCGCACCGGGGCCATCGGGTGGGTGGGCCCGAAGTCGTAGTCGCAGAACACCTCGTCCCACACGACGCTCGTCCCACCGGCCATGTCTGCACGCTACTCGCCGAACGCGTCGTGGCAGGCTGGGGCCCCAACGACACCCGCGAGGGAGGCACCCACGATGGCACGCAGCACTGCCCACGACGACGACGTCCTGGTCATCGGGCTCGGCCGGTTCGGCGCGGCGGCAGCACTCGAGCTGCGACGCCTGGGCCACAAGGTCACCGCCATCGAGCGCGACGGCTTCCTCGCCGAGAAGTTCCTCGGCCGGGTCAGCCACGTCATCCACGGCGACGCCAGCGACGTCGGCGTCATCCAGGACGCCAAGGCCGGGCGCTTCCGCATCGCCGTCGTCGCCATCGGCTCGTCGGTCGAGGCGTCGGTGCTGGCCGCCGCCAACCTCAGCGACGCCGGGGTGCCAGACATCTGGGCCAAGGCGCTGTCACCCGAGCACGCGCGCATCCTCGACCGGATCGGCGTGCAGCACATCGTGCGCCCCGAGGCCGACACCGGGCGCCGGGTCGCGCACCTCGTCGGCGGCCGGATGCAGGACTACATCGAGTTCGACGACGGGTTCGCGATCGTCAAGATGCGCCCGCCGACCGAGGCCATCGGGTTCACGTTGGAGCAGAGCGCGATCCGCAGCAAGTACGGCGTCACGATCGTGGGCGTCAAGGCGCCCGGCGAGGACTTCACGTATGCCGTGCCGTCGACCAAGGTCTCGGCGCACGACACCCTCATCGTCAGCGGCCCGACGGCCCTGATCGAGCGCCTCGCCGCCCGCCCCTAAAGCCCCGACTTATTGCCAATTTCCCACCTCTGCAGGAACCCCAACCCCGACTTCTTGCGAATCAGTGCTCGGTACCACCCGCCAAGGGGTGGGAAATTCGCAAGAAGTCGGGAAAAGCGGTGCGGCTACCAGCTGACGATGGACCCGCGGTCGCCGGACAACGGGAGCGTCATCGCGAGCTCCTCCTCGCCGTCGTCCTCGGAGACCACGCGCATCGGCCGGCGCTCGGCCGTGGGGCGGAACCCGAAGCCGCTGGCGAAGGCCACCGCGCGGCCGTTGTCGGTGCCGACCCAGTAGAGCAGCTGGCGCTTGCCGGACTCCGCGGCGCTGCGGGCACCGGCCCGCACCAGCTCGGTGGCCACACCGGTCCCCCGGGCCTCCGGGTGCACCCACAGGCCGAACAGTTGGGCGGCCTCGGGCTGGTCGTCGTCGGCCGTGCCGACGCTGGCGATGCCGACCGGCCGGCCGTCGCGCTCGGCGACCAGGCGGGTCGAGCGCTGCATGCGGGACCGCCAGAACTCCTCGCTCTCGGCGGCCTCCTCGTCGTGGGTGGCGACGAACGCGTCCGGGGACTCCTGCAGTGCAGTGAGGCGCACGGAGCGGTACTGCTCCCAGTCATCGACCCCCAGGGGGCGCACCGTGATGTCACTCATGGCGGCCACTCTCCCACGACCCCTGCGGGCTGCTGCAACCCGAGGGGGTGAACTTCAGGAGGCGACCGGCAGGTCGAGCGCCAACGTCTCCTCGGTGACCGACGGGTCCCACGGCATCCGGCCCACGGCGCCGGTCGCCCGGAAGCCCATCCGGGCGTAGAACGCCCGGGCCCGGGCATTCTCGTGCGCGACGTCGAGCACCACGCGTCGGTACCCGGATGCCGTGGCCTGCGCCAGCGCGGTCTCCACCAGCCGCGTCGCGACGCCGGATCCGCGCGCGACGGTGGCCACCCACATGCCCACCAGGACGACCTCGTCGTCGGCCTGGTCGTCGGCGTGCCAGAGGCCCACGGTGCCGACCGGGCGGCCGTCGTCGAGGGCCAGCCACGTCGGGCCGCCCGTGGCGCAGCGCGCTTGCCACTCGTCGTCGGTCGTCCCCGCCGACTCGGCGTACGTCATCCAGAACGCCCGGGGGCTGTCGATGAGCGAGGCCAGACGCACGTCGCGCCAGGTGCGCCACGACTCGACGGTGACGAGGTCGACCACCAGCCCGTCGCGCGGGCCGACGTCACCGGTCGCCATCACTCACCGGCGAGCTCGGCGGAGCGCTTGGCGGCGGCCTCCATCGCGGTGATGAAGGCGGCGCGCACCTTGTGGTCGTCGAGGGTGCGCAGCGCCGCGGCGGTCGTGCCGCCCGGCGAGGTCACCTGCTCGCGCAGCACGGTGGGGTGCTGGCCGGTCTCCTTGATCATCGTCGCCGCGCCGTAGAGCGTCTGCACCACCAGCTCGGTGGCGGTGGTGCGAGGCATCCCGAGCACGACGCCGGCCTCGATCATCGCCTCGACGACGTAGAAGATGTAGGCCGGCCCGCTGCCGGAGATGGCGGTCACGGCATCCTGCAGCTTCTCGGGCACCTCGACCACCTTGCCGGTGGCGGCCAGCAGGGCCTCGGCCTCGCGCAGGTGCTCGGGGTCGCAGTGCGCGCCGGCGCTGATCGCGGCCATGCCCTGGTCGACGAGGGCGGGCGTGTTGGGCATGACCCGCACGACCGGTCGGCCCTGCGGCAGGCGCGACTCGAGGTAGCTGGTGGTGATGCCGGCGGCGAGGCTGACCACCAGGTTGCCCTCGTCGATGTGGGCGGAGATCTCGGCGAGCAGGCCGCCCATGTCCTGCGGCTTGACGACGAGCACGAGGGTGTCGGCGAGCGCGGCGGCCTCGGCGTTGTCGAGCACCCGCACGCCGTACTTCTCGGTCAGCTCGGCGGCGCGCTCGGGCCGGCGCTCGGTGATGACCAGCTGGTCGGCCGGGCGGCCGGCGCGCAGCAGCCCCGAGAGGAGGGTCTCGCCCATGACGCCCGCACCGAAGATCGCAACGATTCCCATGCAACGTGAGTATGCCGGGTGCGCGCCCCAGCCCTCGCGCGGGTTTCGCGCGGCGGCGAGCACACGGCATCCGGCCTCGAGTGCGGAAGTGGTTGCCAGGGCTTGAATCTGCCCAACCACTTCCGCACTCGAGCCGGGTCAGCCGGTGGTGGCGAGCGAGCGGAGGAAGAAGGTGAGGTTGGCGGGGCGCTCGGCCATCCGGCGCACGAGGTAGCCGTACCAGTCCTCGCCGAACGGCACGTAGACGCGCATCTGGTGCCCGCGGTCGGCGATCCGGGTCTGCTCGTTGGGGCGGATGCCGTGCAGCATCTGGAACTCGTAGCTGTCGGGCGAGCGGCCGTGGTGGCCGGCGAGGGCCTGCGCGATGTCGATCAGGCGCGGGTCGTGGCTGGCGACCATCGGGTAGCCGTCGCCGGCCATCAGCACCTTGAGGCAGCGCACGTAGGACAGGTCGACGTCGGTGCCGTCCTGGAAGGCGACCGATGCGGGCTCCTTGTAGGCGCCCTTGCACAGCCGCACCCGGCTGCCCTCGGTGGCCAGGTCGCGGCAGTCGGCCTCGGTGCGGTGCAGGTAGGACTGCAGGACGGCGCCGACCCAGGGGAAGTCCTGGCGCAGCTCGCGCAGTGTCGCGAGGGTGCGGTCGGTGGTGGTGTGGTCCTCCATGTCGAGGGTCACCGTGGTGCCGGCCTTCGCGGCGGCCGCACAGATGGCCCGGGCGTTCTCGAGGGCGATGGCGTCGCCGTCGTCCGGCAGCGCCTGGCCGACCGCGCTGAGCTTGACGCTCACCTCGGCCGCGCCGTAGGCGGTCAGGTCGGCCTCGGCCAGCGCCTCGAGCAGGTGCACGTAGGTGGCGCGGATCGCCTCGGCGTGGGCGCGGTCGGTGGTGTCCTCGCCGAGGTAGTCCAGGGTCGCGAGCCGGTTGGTGGTGCGCAGCTCGGCGGCCACCGACACCGCCTCATCCACCGACTCACCCGCGACGTAGCGGCTGACGACCGAGCGGCTGACCGGTGCCTTGAGCACGGTCGTCTTCACGAGGTCGGAGTCGGACAGCTGGAGCAGGGCTCCCCGGAGCAGGTCACTGGCATCCACGATCGACAGGCTAACGGGGCGCGCGACCGGAGTGGCGTCCGGCATCCCGCACTCCCCCTGCGAACTCAGGAGCACTTCGCCGAGTCAGGGCCGTATTCGGTCCTGACTCGGCGAGAACCACCTGAGCCCGCGGAGTGCTCCTGACTCCGCGAGGGACAACAGCCGGGATGCCGTGTGCTCGCGTTCGCGCTCCGCCCGTGCCCGCTCGTGGCAGATCCTACTCCGAAGGTCGCGGCTCGGGCTGCGGCGTCCCGTGGTGCGCTGCTGCAGCAACACACCACGGGAGCACGGGCGCATCGGGAGGGTTGACCTGCGCCCAAGAGGTTCTGGGAGGCAGCCGACGCCTCAGGGGGTGCGGCGGCGCAGGGTGAGGCTGCCCAGGGCGAGGGACAGCGCGATCCACAGGGCGATGACGCCCAGGCTCGGCAGCACCTCGCTGAGCGGGTCGGCCAGCACGGTGACGTCCTTCATGGCGTCGACGGCGTACGACAGGGGCAGCACGTTCGAGATGGCCTCGAGCGCGGGGGGCAGCAGCTCACGGGGCACGAGCAGCCCGCAGAGCAGGAACTGTGGCAGCACCAGCGCCGGCATGAACTGCACGGCCTGGAACTCGGTGCGGGCGAACCCGCTGGCCAGCAGCCCCAGGGCCGTGCCGAGCACCGCGTCGAACAGCGCGATGACCACCAGCAGCCAGAGCGGCCCGGCGATGTCGAGCCGGCACACCCACACCGCGAAACCCGTTGCCACGAGGGCCTGCAGCACCGCCATCGCACCGAACGCCAGCGCGTAGCCGAGCATCAGGTCACCCTTGCCGAGCGGTGTCGTGAGCAGCCGCTCGAGCGTGCCGTTGGTGCGCTCGCGCAGGGTCGCGATGCTCGTGACGATGAACATGACCACGAACGGGAAGACGCCGAGCAGAGCCGGCCCGATCCGGTTGAACACGTCGCCGGGCAGGTCGGCGTAGATCCACGCGAGCAGCCCGAGCAGCACGCAGGGCACGACGATCATCAGGGCGACGGTGCGGTGGTCGCCGCGCAGCTGGCGCAGGATGCGGGCCGCCGTGGTGCGGGTGATCCGGACGTTCATGCCGCCGCACCCCCGTCCGACCCGCCGGACCCGCCGGACCCGCCGGACCCGCCGGCCCCGCCACCGGCGGCGTCTGCGGCATCCGCCGCGTCGATGAGCGCGAGGAAGGCCTGCTCGGCATCGGTGCTGCCGGTGCTCTCGAGCAGCTCGGTGAGCGTCGAGTCGCTGAGGATGCGGCCCTCGCGCAGCAACAGCAGCCGGTCGCAGCGCGACGCCTCGTCCATGACGTGGCTCGACACGAACACGGTGCGCCCCTCGCGCGACAGCCGCCGGAACAGGTCCCACAGCTCACGGCGCAGCACCGGGTCGAGCCCGACCGTCGGCTCGTCGAGCACCAGCACCTCGGGGTCCCCCACGAGGGTGCAGGCCAGACTTGCCCGCGACCGCTGGCCACCCGAGAGGTTCTCGACCTTGGCGTGCTCGTGGTCGACGAGGTCGACCGCCGCGATGGCGCGGTCGACGGCATCCGCCCCGACGCCCATGATCCGGGCGAGGTAGGTGACGTTGTCGCGTACCGACAGGTCGCCGTAGACGCTGGGCGCCTGGGTGAGGTAGCCGACCCGGTGGCGCAGCCCCGGCGAGCCTGCCTCCTCGCCGAGCACGGTGACCGTGCCGCCGGCGATGACCTGCACCCCCACGACGGCCCGCATCAGGGTCGACTTGCCACCGCCGCTGGGGCCGAGCAGCCCGACGACCTGGCCCCGCGGCACCCGCAGGCTGAGGTCGGGCAGCACCTCCCGGGCGCCCCGCACCACCCGCAGGTGGTCGACGACGACGGCGTCGTCCTCCGCTTTATTCGTCATGTGATGAAATATGCCACCACGCCCCGGATGCCGCAAGACCCCGCCCTGTGGGCCCGCGGCGCTAGCGTGCCGGGATGTCGTTCCCCAACCCCCTGCACCGGCCCTACCCGGCCGACGTCTACCGCGGCGAGGGCGGCGAGGTGAGCGCCTGGCTGCGCCGCGACGACGACGAGCCCGAGATCACCTACCGCGCCGGCGGCACCTGCGAGTACCTCGCCACCGGAGACGCCACCGGCGGCCACTACGGCCTCTACCGCTGGACCTTCGGCGACGACGAGTCCGGCCCCGACCCGCACTTCCACCGCTCCATCACCGAGTCGTTCTACGTGCTCGAGGGCAGTGTGCGGCTCTACGACGGCACCGGCTGGGTGACCGCCACCAGCGGCGACTTCCTGCACGTGCCCGAGGGCGGCCTGCACGGCTTCCGGGGCGCCGACCGGGCCCGGATGCTGTTGATGTTCACCCCCGGCGCACCCCGCGAGGACTACTTCGAGACCTTGGCTGCCGTGGGGCGCGGCGCCCCGATGTCACCCGACGAGCGGGTCGCCTTCATGCTGCAGCACGACACCTACTGGGTCTGAGGCCCTCGACCCCAACCCGCCGCGAGTGCGGAAGTGGTCGCTCTGGCAACCGTTTCCGCACTCAGCCCGAGGTGCTGGTGGCGAGGTGGAGGCGGGCGAAGGCCAGCGCCTCGGCGAGGTCGAGCTCACGCTGCGCCTCCCCCGCGCGACGGGTCGTCACCTCGACGACGACGTGGCCGGCATACCCGCCGCCTGCCAGGGTCTCGAGCACCTCGCCGCAGGGCTGCGTGCCGCGCCCTGGCACGAGGTGCTCGTCGCGCGCCGAGCCGACCCCGTCAGCCAGGTGGAGGTGGCGCAGCCGCGGCCCGAGCCGGCGCACCATCTCCATCGCGTCGGAGCCCGACGTCGAGGTGTGCGACAGGTCGAGCGTCACGTGGTCGTAGGGCTGCGGCACCGGGTCCCAGTGCGGCAGGTAGGCCTCGAGCTCGCGCGAGCGCGGCCCCCGCCACGGGTACATGTTCTCGACCGCGAGCCGGATGCCACCGCCCGAGCCCCGACCCGCCACCCCCTCCACGAAGTCTCGCGCGTACTCGCGCTGCCACCGGAACGGCGGGTGCAGCACGACGGTGTCGGCCCCGACCTCGTCGGCCAGCGCCATCGAGCGGTCGATCTTCTCCCAGGGGTCGGTTCCCCAGACCCGCTGGGTGACCAGCAGGGTCGGCGCGTGCACCGACAGCACGGGGATGCCGTGCAGCTCGGACAGCGTGCGCAGCGCGCCCGCCTCGCGGGTGAGCGGGTCGGTCCAGACCATCACCTCGACGCCGTCGTAGCCCAGCCGGGCCGCGAGCTCGAAGGCCGCGGCGACGCCTTCGGGGTAGACCGAGGCCGTCGACAGGCCGACCTGCGCCCGGGGCACGTCGACCGGGCCCCCAGCGCCCGCCCCCTTCGCCCCGCGTGCCGGCACGGCTCAGCTCATCCTGTCCAGGTGCCGCAGGATGATGCCCTCGCGCAGGGCCCACGGGCAGATCTCGAGGCGGTCCAGGCCGAGCAGGTCCATCGTCGCCTCCGCCACGACAGCGCCGGCGAGCAGCTGGCGCGAGCGCGACGCCGACACCCCGGGCAGGCCGGAGCGCTGGGCAGCCGTCATCGCGGCGATCTCGGGCAGCCGCGCCGACAGCGCCTGCCGGTCGAGGGCGCGAGCGGCATACATGCCCTCAGCGCTGGGCGCCGCGCCGCAGACCCGGGCCAGCGAGCGCATCGTCTTGGAGGTGCCGACGGCGTGGTCGGGGGTGCCCGCCTTGGCGAGCGGCCGCAGCTCGGCGGCGATCGAGGCACGCACCTGCTTGCGAGCCAGCCGCACCAGCTCGGTGGCGGGCGGGTCGCCGGGCAGCAGGTCGCGGGTGACCCGGCCGGCCCCCAGCGGCAGCGACACCGCCACGTCGGGGTCCTCGTCCATGCCCTGGGCGAGCTCGAGCGAGCCGCCTCCGATGTCGGCGACCAGCAGGGTGCCGGCCGACCAGCCGAACCAGCGCCGGGCGGCCAGGAAGGTGAGCCGGGCCTCGTCCTCACCGCTGAGCACGTCGAGCGAGACGCCGGTGCGCTCGACGACCGCCGCGAGCACGTCGTCGCCGTTCGGGGCCTCCCGGATGGCGCTGGTGACGAAGCCGCTGAGGTCCTCCACGCCGGAGTCCTCGGCCACCTCGACGCACTCCTGCACGAAGCCGGCCAGCTGGTCTCGCCCGGCGTCGGCGATCAGCCCGTCGTCGGTGACGTGCTCCGACAGGCGCAGCTCGATCTTGTGCTTCGATGCGGGCAGCGGCTGGGCCCCCGGGTGCGCGTCGACGACGAGCAGGTGGACCGTGTTCGATCCGACATCGATGACCCCGAGGCGCATGCGCCCAACGTAGTGGCTGGCGCGGGTGCGCCCCTAGGGTGGGGCGCGTGCCCGAGATGCCCCTCGACTTCGCCCGTACCTGGGCCGAGATGCCCGACCCTGCGAACCCCGGCCAGCGCTTCCGGCTCGACCTGACCTGGCTCACCTCGAGCTGGACGTGCATCTTCGGGTCGGGCTGCAAGGGCATCTACGCCGACCGCCCCGACGACGGCTGCTGCACGCTCGGCGCGCACTTCACCGACGACGACGACGTCGAGCGGGTGCAGGCCGTGGTGGCCGAGCTCGGCGAGGACGAGTGGCAGATGCACCCGGGCCGAGGGCGCTACGGCGAGAAGGACCCGGCCCGGCTCAAGGCCTGGACCGAGAAGGAGGACGGCGCCCGCAAGACCAAGGTCGTGCAGGGCGCGTGCATCTTCCTCAACCGGCCCGGCTTCCCGGCCGGCGCCGGGTGCGCCCTGCACCAGCACGCCGTGCTCACCGGGCGGCCGCCGCACGAGGCGAAGCCCGACGTGTGCTGGCAGCTGCCGATCCGCCGCTCCTACCGCACCATCGAGCGGCCCGACGACACCTCCTACCTCGAGGTGACGATCGCCGAGTACGACCGCCGCGGCTGGGGCCCGGGCGGCCACGACCTCGACTGGTACTGCTCCTCCAACACCGAGGCTCACGTGGGTGCCGAGCCGGTCTACCGCAGCAACCGGGCCGAGCTCACCGCCCTGATGGGCGAGGAGGGCTACGCCCAGCTGGTGCTGCGCTGCGAGGCCCACCTCGACACCGTGAAGCGGGCCCGCTCGGCCGGCGCCCGCCAGCTCATCCCGCTGCTGGTTCACCCGGCCACGGTGGAGGCCGGCACCGTCGGTGGCCGCCGCACCCGAGTGCCCCGCAAGCGCGCCACTGCACCGGTGGCCGGCGCCAACGAGGCGGCCCACCCGGTGCCGCCGGCCAAGGGCACCCGGGCGACGAAGCGGGCCACCTCGAAGTCCACCACCAAGGCGGCCGCGACCAAGGCGTCCGCCAAGAAGGCGACGAGCAAGTCCCCGGCCAAGCCGGCCAAGGCCCCCGCGAAGCCGGCTCCCAAGAGCCCCGCCAAGTCGTCGAAGCCGCGCCGCTCGTCGTGATCCGCAGCCCGAACATCTGGGACTCCACCGACGTCTACGAGCTGGAGAACCTCGCCTCCGACCGGGCCGGGGTCATCGACACCACGGTCGACGCCCTGCACCCCCTGCGCGGTGCCACCGTCCTCGACATCGGCTGCGGCACCGGGTTCCACCTCCCCCGGTTCGCCGCCCGCGGCGCGCACGTGGTCGGGGTCGAGCCGCACCTGCCGCTCGTGCGCCGCGCACACCGACGGCTGGCGGCGGGCGGCGAGCACCCGGCATCCGTGCTCGCCGGTGATGCCGAGGCGCTGCCCCTGGCCGACGACAGTGTCGACGTGGCGCACGCGCGGTGGGCCTACTTCTTCGGCGCCGGTTGCGAGCCGGGGCTGGCCGAGCTCGAGCGGGTGCTGCGCCCAGGCGGCATCGCCGTCGTCGTCGACAACGACGTCACCCGGTCGACCTTCGGCTCGTGGTTCCGACGCGCCTACCCGGCCTACGATCCGGTTGCGGTGCAACGGTTCTGGAACCGCCAGGGATTCACGACCGAGCACCTCACCATCGAGTGGACCTTCGACCGCCGCGACGACCTCGAGGCCGTGGCGCGCATCGAGCTGCCGCCCGCCGTGGCCGACGAGGTGCTGGCCGCCCACGACGGCCTCGTCGTCGACTACGCGGTGGCCCTGCGCTGGAGGCGCTTCGGACGCCGCCAGGGGGTGTGAGGACGGTCCCAAACCGCGGACCCGGCGGGCGTGCTGGTGGGACGATGGAAATCGAAACCAGACAGGACCCGGAGGACGACGGTGAGCACCAAGGCCGGCATCGACACTGCCAGTGCCGTCACCGTTCCGGTCACCGGGATGACGTGTGCCTCCTGCGAGAAGCGGGTCACCCGAGCCCTTCGGCGCGTGCCCGGGGTCACCGAGGTGAGCGTCTCCGCCACCCGAGGCACCGCGACCATCACCGGGGACGGCCCGCTCGACCGCGCACAGCTCGACGCCGCCATCCGCTACGCCGGCTACGAGCCGGCCACGGCTCCGTGGCTCTCGCCCGACCTGTCCGTGTGGCGCACCGTGCTCGGGGCTGCCGTCGCGGTGGCCGCCGTCGCCGTGGCGATCTCCGTGCTCGGCCCGGCCGACCTGACCTCCGGGCTGTCCGACCCGTCGCGCGGGGGCCTTGCCCTCGTGCTCGTGCTGGGCCTGACCGCCGGCATCTCCACCTGCATGGCCATGGTCGGCGGCCTCGTGCTCGGGTTCTCGGCCTCGCACGCCGCCAGCCTCGCTGCCCGGGGTGAGACCTCGCTCCCCTTCGCCACCCGGATGCGGCCGCAGCTCGCCTTCAACGCCGGCCGGATCGTCGGCTTCGGCGTCCTCGGTGCCCTGCTCGGCGCCATCGGCTCGACGATGAGCCTGCCCACCCGGGTCACCGGGCTGCTGGTGCTGGCCGTCGCGGTGGTCATGTTCCTGCTCGGCATCCGGCTCACCGGGGTGTCCCCGCGGTTGGCCGCCTGGTCGCCGAGGCTTCCGGCCGGGCTCGGCCGGGTGCTCGGCATCGAGGACGCAGCAGATGCCGGCTACAGCCACTGGCGCACCGCGCTCGTGGGCGCCGCCACCTTCCTGCTGCCGTGCGGCTTCACGCAGGCAGCACAGGTCTACGCCCTCTCGACCGCGTCGCCGGTCAAGGCGGGCGCCATCATGGCGACCTTCGCCCTCGGCACCACCCCCGGGCTGCTGGCGCTGGGGTCGGTGCCCGAGCTCACGACCGGGCAGCGCCAGACCACCGTGCTGCGGGTCGTCGGGGTGGTCGTGCTGGCCTTCGCGCTGCTCAACGTCTCGAGCGGGCTGAACCTGCTGGGCCTCACGGGTGGCTCGGCCTCGGCCGCCGCGACCTCCGCTGCGGGTGCGCGCACGGCATCCGCCAATGTCACGGTCGCCGACGGCGTGCAGACCGTGCGGATGACGCAGGGGCCCGACGGCTACGCGCCCGCCGACACGGTGCTCTACGCCGGGATGCCCACCACCTGGCTCATCGACGGCACCTCGAAGTTCAGCTGCAGCGCCGCCCTGCGGGTGCCCGACCTGGGGGTCGCGGTCAACCTCGCCGAAGGCGTGAACACCGTGCCACTGCCCGCCATGGATGCCGGGACGGTGCACTTCACCTGCGCGATGGGGATGTACTCCGGCAACCTGCTCGTCGTCGACGCGCCCCCCGCGGCCGCCCCGGCGCCGAGCGCGGCCACCGCCGGCTGAGACGCCCCGGCGGTCAGCAGTCGAAGACCGACCAGCAGAGCTGGTTGCGCCGCTGCTGGTCGTCGAGCACCAGCTCGCGCACGGCCTCGGGCAGCTGGTCGCGCTGCCACCGGCACTCACGTCGCCCGGCGGCCTCCGCCTCGTCGGGCGGCGCCGCAGCTCGCACCGCCTTGATCGCGTAGGCGGCTGCCCCGAGGTCGTGCGCCGCGACATGGGCCACGACCCCCGCCTGGCCTGCCGCGTACGCCGCGTGCCGTGCCGCCCCGGTCAGGTCGCGCGCGGCGCCCATCGCGTGCCCACCCGCCGCCCGGGCCTGCATCATCCGCAGCTCGCCGCGCACCCAGGCACGCGCCGCCTCGATCGCCCCGCGCGGCCGCAGGTCGCCCGGCCGCACGGTTTCGAAGAGCGGCAGCACGTGCTCGGCGCACTCTGCCGCCCACAGGGCCAGCAGGTGGTGGTCGGCATCCGTGAGCGTGCCACCGCGCCGGATGGTCACCAGCCGCGGGTCCGGCTCGCTCGGCAGGATCACCGCTCCCCCTCTCGCGCGGTCAGCCGGCCCCGGGGTCGAGGTCGAGTGCGATGTCGAGGATCGGCGAGGAGTGGGTGAGCCCGCCGACCGAGAGGTAGTCGACGCCGGTGGCGGCATACGCGGCCGCCACCTCGAGCGTCAGGTTGCCCGTCGCCTCGATCTCCACGCGCTCACCCGTCGCGCGCACGGCATCCACCGTTGTGCGGAGCAGCTCGGGAGTCATGTTGTCGCACAACAGGAACCGCGCCCCCGCCGCCACCGACTCGACCGCCTCGGACGGTCGTCGTGACCTCCACCTGGATCGCCACGTCGGGGAAGGCCCGCCGCACGGCCTCGTACGCCGCGGTCAGCCCCCCGGCCGCGAGCTTGTGGTTGTCCTTGATCATCGCGACGTCGTAGAGGCCCATCCGCTTGTTGGTGCCTCCACCGCAGCGCACGGCGTACTTCTCCAGCGCACGCATCCCCGGGGTCGTCTTGCGGGTGTCGAGCACCATCGCCCCGGAGCCCTCGAGCACGTCGGCCCACCGTCGGGTGTGCGTCGCCACCCCCGAGGTGCGCGACAGGATGTTGAGCACGGTCCGCTCCGCGACCAGCGTGGTGCGCGTCGCCCCGCGCAGGGTCGCGAGGTGGTCGCCGCGCACGACTCGGATGCCGTCCTCGACCAGCAGCTCGACGCCCACCGCTCCCGAGCCGAGCCGCGCCGCCACGGCATCGAGCACCAGCGCCACCACGGGCAGCCCGGCGACCACACCGTCGGCCCGGGCGACGAGGTGCGACACCGATGCCTGGGATGCCGGGATGGTCGCCATCGTCGTGACGTCGGTGCCCGTCGCGAGGTCCTCGTCGAGGGCGCGCTCGACGAGCAGCAGGGCGTCGGCCGTGGGGAATCCGAAGTCGGTCATACCGTGGCCTCCACCGGCCGCTCGGTGACGACGAGCGCCCCGTCGGCCGGCCGCGTCGTCGTGAGGTGGGTGAGCCAGCGGGCGTCGTCGCGCTCGGGGAAGTCGGAGCGAACGTGCCCACCCCGGGTCTCCTCGCGCCGGTGGGCGACGGTGGCCAGGGCCTGCCCGAGGTGCAGCAGGTTGGTGGTCTCCCAGGTGGCCGGCCCAGGCTCGGCGGTGGTCGGCGGCAGCGCCGCCAGGGTGGCGAGCGCCTCGAGCGCACCGGCCGTCGAGGCGGCCGACCGCACCGGCCCGGCCCCGCGCGTCATCGCGCGCTGCACGTCGAGGCGGTGCGAGGCGTCGAGCACCGCGGCGTCACCGGCATCGGATGCCGGGGTGCGCAGCGGCAGCTCGCCCGCGGCGAAGCGGGTGGTGACGTCGTCGGCGATGCGGTGCGCGAAGACCAGGCCCTCGAGGAGGGAGTTGGACGCGAGCCGGTTGGCGCCGTGGACCCCCGTGCACGAGCACTCACCACACGCGTAGAGGCCCTCGACCGACGAGCGGCCGAGCAGGTCGGTCTCGACCCCGCCGGAGGCGTAGTGCTGGGCGGGCGCCACCGGCAGCAGGTCGGTCGCGGGGTCGAAGCCCAGCTCGCGGCAGCGGGCGACGATCGACGGGAAGCGCTGCTCGAGGAAGTCGGCCCCCAGGTGCCTCGCGTCGAGCCACACGTGCTCGACGCCCTGGTCGCGCATCACGTCGAGGATGGCCCGGGCCACCACGTCGCGCGGGGCGAGGTCGGCCAGCTCGTGGCGGCCCGCCATGATGCGCACCCCGGCGCCGTCGACGAGGAAGGCACCCTCGCCGCGCACCGCCTCGGAGATCAACGGCTGCTGGCCCGTGGACCCCTCGCCGAGGAAGAGCACCGTGGGGTGGAACTGCACGAACTCCAGGTCGGTGACCCGCGCCCCGGCCCGCAGCGCCGCGGCCATCCCGTCGCCGGTCGCGACCGGTGGGTTGGTCGTCGAGGTGTAGATCTGGCCGAGGCCGCCGGTCGCGAGCACGACGGCCCGGCCGTAGGCGGCACCGACGCCGTCGACCTGGCCCTCGCCGATGACGTGCAGGGTCACACCGCACAGGGCGCCGTCGTCGTCGGTGAGCAGGTCGACGACCAGGGCGTGCTCGACCACCTCGATGCCCGGGTCGTCGACAACGCGGTGCAGTGCGGCGATCAGGGCGCGGGAGATCTCGGCGCCCGTGGCGTCGCCGCCGGCGTGGGCGATCCGGTCGCGGTGGTGACCGCCCTCGCGGGTCAGTTCGATCTCGCCGCCGGCATCGCGGTCGAACTCGGCTCCAGGGCGACCAGCTCGCGCACCCGGTCGGGCCCCTCGGTCACCAGGATGCGGACCGCCTCGCGGTCGCACAGCCCGACGCCCGCCACGAGGGTGTCGTCGAGGTGCTCCTCGGGCGTGTCGTCGGGGTCGAGTGCCGCGGCGATGCCGCCCTGCGCCCATTCCGTGGACCCGCGGAGAGAACGGTCTTGGTCACCAGCAGCACCCGGTCGACCCGCTCGCGCAGCCGCAGGGCGCAGGTCAGTCCGGCGATGCCCGAGCCGACGACGACGACGTCGGCGGTCGTCGTCCAGCCGGGTGCGGGGGCACTGAGGCGACGGGGCAGCGTGACCGGCGCGAGCGGCATCCGGCTCACACCTCGGCCCGGGCGTGCGGCACGTCGGAGAAGACGTCGAGCGCCCCGCCGCCCGGCCCGACGAGCAGCGGGGTGTTGTCGATCAGCCGGGTGGTGCCGACCCGGGCGGCCACCGCGAGCAGTGCCTCGCCGCGGTACCACTCCGGCACGTCGGCGAGGGTCTGGGGGTGCACCAGCACGAGGTAGTCGACGAGGGCCAGCGGCTCCTCGACCAGCACCTCGCGGGCGGCACGGCGGATCGCCGACGGGCCGAAGGCTGCGGCGTCGCCGCCGGCCCGCAGCGCCCGGCTCAGGCACAGCGCCGTCTCGCGGTCGGAAGGGGTGAGGTACATGTTGCGGCTGCTCATGGCCAGCCCGTCGTCCTCGCGGACGGTCGGCACCGAGACGACGTCGACGGGGAAGTCGATGTCCCGCACCATCCTTCGGATGAGGAGCAGCTGCTGGGCATCCTTCTGGCCGAAGTAGGCGCTGCGAGCGGCGGTGAGGTGCAACAGCTTTCCCACGACGGTGAGCACGCCGTCGAAGTGGCCCGGCCGGGACGCCCCCTCGAGCACCTCGCCGAGCGGGCCGGCCGAGACGCGCACCCCGGGGTCGCCCTCGGGGTAGACGACGTCGGGGGTGGGGGCGAAGATCACGTCGACGCCGGCGGCCGTGCAGATCTCGAGGTCGGCGTCGAACGTGCGCGGGTAACGCGAGAGGTCCTCCTTGGGGCCGAACTGCAGCGGATTGAGGAAGATCGTCACCACGACGTGGTCGTGCCGCTGGCGGGCGGTGTGGATCAGCTGGGCGTGACCGTCGTGCAGCGCCCCCATCGTCATGACGACGGCGACGTCGCGGCTCGAGAGCGCCTCGCGGGCGGCCTTGAGCTCGCTGCGGGTGTGCGCGACGACGGGGACGGTGGTGGCGGTGGTCACTCAGTGCTCCTGGTCGGCGAGGATGTCGAGGAGGGGCTCCGCAGCGGCGGGTCGCAGCCGGCCGCTGTCGAGGGCGCGCAGGGCGGTGGCACGGGCGAGCGCCACGTAGGTCCTCCGGATCTCGGGCGAGAGCCGGTCCAGCTCGCGCAGGTGGTCCTCCACCGTACCGATGTCGCCGCGGGCCACCGGCCCGGTGAGGGCGGCGTCACCCAGGCGGAGGGCGTTGTCGAGCGCCGCACGCATCAGGGGGCCGATGACGCGGCGCGGCTCGGCGACCCCGGCGCGCGAGAGCAGCTCCATCGCCTCGCTGGTCAGCGTCACCAGGTGGTTCGCGCCGTGGGCCAGGGCCGTGTGGTAGGCCAGCCGGTCGTGCTCGGCGACCCACACCGGGTCGCCGCCCATCTCCATCACCAGCGCCTCCGCGACGGGCCGCAAGGCGTCGTCGGCCGTGACGCCGAACGGGCAGTCGGGCAGCCGGTCGAGGTCCATCGCGGTGCCGCTGAAGGTCATCGCCGGGTGCAGGGCCAGCGGCAGCACGTGGTGGGCGCGCGCCGGCTCGAGCACGGCCACGCCGTGCCGGCCGCTGGTGTGCACGGCCATCTGCCCCGCCTGCCAGGCGCCGGTCGCGGACAGACCTGCGACGAGGTGGGCGAGCGCGTCGTCGGGCACTGCGAGCAGCACGAGCTCGGCGCCCGCCACCACGGTGGCGACGTCGGCCAGCGGCACGCCCGGCAGCAGCTCGGCCGCGCGGTTGCGGCTGGCGTCGCTCACGGCGTAGGCACCGGTGACCTGGTGGCCGGCCCGCGCGAGCGCCGCCCCGAGCACGGCACCGACCCGGCCGGCCCCGACGACCCCCACGGTCAGCCGGGCGGGGTGCTCGATGCCGTCCACGGTCAGGCAACCTACCCCTCAACCGTGGGGTCGTGCTCGGGCGGCGGCCGCGCACGGCCGGGAGTGCAGCCGGACGCGCGGCTGGTTCGAGGTGATCCGCTGGTCCCACGAGTGCGCACATCACCTCCATCCGCACCGACCACCGCACCGGCGCTAGCGTTCGGCGGGTGATGGTCCCCTGGCGTGAGGCGTGGACCGAGGCGCTCTACGGGCCCCGCGGGTTCTACCGCGGCGCCGAGGGCCCGGCCGGCCACTTCACGACATCGACCCACGGGCCGCTCGGGCCCCCGTTCGCCGAAGCTCTGGGGCGCCTCGCCGACCGCGAGGGGGTGCACCACGTCGTCGACATCGGGTGCGGCCGCGGCGAGCTGCTCACCCACCTGGCGGCGCGGCGCCCGGACCTGCGGCTGACCGGGGTCGACGTGGTGCCCCGCCCTGCGGGGCTGCCGGATGCCGTGGCCTGGCTGCGCTCCCCCGGTGGCGGTGACCTGCCCGCCGAGCTCACGGGCCTCGAGGACGTGCTGGTCGTGGCGCACGAGTGGCTCGACGTGGTGCCGTGCACCGTGGCCGAGGTGGTCGAGCCCGGCCGGCTCGCCGTGGTGCTGGTCGACCCGCGCACCGGTGCCGAGTCCACCGGTGGCACGCTCACCCACGACGAGCTGGGCTGGTGCGCCCGGCACTGGCCGACCGGCGACCTGCCCGTCGGGGCCCGGGTCGAGGTGGGGCTGGCGCGCGACGTGGCCTGGCACGACCTGGTGTCGCGGGTTCGCGGCGGCACCCTGCTCGCCGTCGACTACGGGCACACGGCGGGTGACCGGCCTGTGGGCGGCACGCTCACGGCATACCGGGCGGGTTCGATCGTCGCGCCGGTGCCCGATGGTTCGTGCGACCTCACCGCCCACGTCGCGGTCGACTCCCTCGAGCACGACGAGCTCACCACCCAGCGCGCCGCCCTGCACGCGCTGGGAGCGCGTGCGACGACCCCGGCCCACGAGCTGGCACGCACCGACCCGGCGGGCTACCTGGCGCACCTGGCCGCCGCGTCGGCGCTCGGTGCCCTGACCTCACCTGACGGCCCTGGCGGCTTCCGCTGGGTGCTGCGCCGCGCACGGCGGATGTGACTTCGGGTGGCCGGTTCTGGCACCGTTGGCTGGATGCGACTGCGGATGCCGTGTGCCCCCCTCGCGCTGGCCCTGGTGGCGGGCGCGGGCCTGACTGCCTGCGGGGCGGACACCCCCCGTGAGGTCGTCGTCACCGTGACGGGCACCCCGTCGGGTGCCCCGCCGGCCGGCTCGCCGGCGCCCTCGAGCACAGAGTCGGGCCGGGTCAGGGCCCCGACCAGTGACGTGCGGGGCCGGGCGTTCGACTTCGGCCTGGTGACCGGCGCCAAGCGCGAGGGCGACGTCGACGTGCTGGTGCTCGACCGGTGGACCGACCCCAAGGTCGACGATGCCGTGGTGGCCAAGCAGGGCCTGCCGGTCACGTCGTGGCGGGTCGGGTCGAACCGCTACGTCAACCAGAACGCCAAGAAGACCTTCGACATCCCGGTGCGCGAGGGTGCCACCTTCCTGCTGCACCACTGCGTGGCGGCCGGCGACCCGCTGCAGACCCGGTCGGTCGGCGCGGCCGAGCTGGCCGACGCCCCGGACAACGACCGGCTGCTCCTGGTCAGCATCGACGGCGACGGCTGGGCCACCGGCGGCGAGACCTTCGCAGGCTGCTGACCACGGACCGCGCCCGCGGTTCGGAGCCACCTGACCACGGGCCGGGGCACGCGTGCGGCAGACTGGCGGCGTGACCTCCGAGACCGGCCAGCGCGAGCTCGACGTCGGCATGGGCGCCGGCGGCCTCGCGACGGCCGACATGGTGCTCAACATCGGGCCCCAGCACCCGGCGACGCACGGGGTGCTCCGGCTGCGGGTCGTGCTCGACGGCGAGCGAATCATCTCCGCCGAGCCGGTCATCGGCTACATGCACCGGGGCGCCGAGAAGCTGTTCGAGGTGCGCGACTACCGGCAGATCACCGTGCTGGCCAACCGGCACGACTGGCTCTCGGCGTTCAGCAACGAGCTGGGGGTGGTGCTCGGGGTCGAGGCGATGCTCGGCATGGAGGTGCCCGAGCGGGCGGTGTGGCTGCGCACCCTGCTCGCCGAGCTGAATCGCGTTCTCTCGCACCTGATGTTCCTCGGCTCCTACCCGCTCGAGCTGGGCGCCATCACCCCGGTCTTCTACGCGTTCCGTGAGCGGGAAGAGCTGCAGGCGGTGATGGAGGAAGCCTCGGGCGGCCGGATGCACTACATGTTCAACCGGGTGGGCGGCCTGAAGGAGGACGTCCCCGCGGGGTGGCTCGGCCGGGTCGCGGCCGCCGTGACCGGGGTGCGAGGGCGCCTGCCCGAGCTCGAGTCGCTCATCTCGGGCAACGAGATCGTCGAGGCACGGGCGCGTGGTGTCGGTGTGCTGTCCCGCGAGACCTGCCTCGCCTACGGGGTCACGGGGCCGATCGGGCGGGCGAGCGGGCTCGACGTCGACCTGCGCCGCGACGACCCCTACCTGGCCTACGGCACGCTGTTCGCACCCGGCGGCCCCGGGCGGGTGGTCACCCGCACCAGTGGTGACTGCCTGGCGCGGCTCGAGGTGCTGCTCGAGCAGGTGCACGTCAGCCTCGACCTCGCCGAGGCGTGCCTCGACACGCTCGCGACGCTGCCGGCCGGGCCGGTCAACCAGCGGCTGCCCAAGGTGCTCAAGGTGCCCGAGGGTGAGCGCTACACCGCGACCGAGAACCCGCTGGGCTTCAACGGCTACTACCTCGTGTCGCGCGGCGAGAAGACCCCGTGGCGGCTCAAGCTGCGCTCGGCGTCGTTCAACAACGTGCAGGTGCTCTCGCGGGTGCTGCCCGGCTGCCTCGTCGCCGACATGGTCGCCGTGCTCGGCTCGATGTTCTTCGTCGTCGGAGACGTCGACAAGTAGGGGCTGCGCCCGCGACCCATCAGGCCCCGGACCGGCGTGCAAGGACGGTGCTTTGCGCGCCCTGTCGACGCGACGATCGCCGCCGCGGGGTCGGGGTTGCGAGTTCTCGCACATTGCTCGATGGGCGCCCCGGGGGTGCGGTAGCGTCCGGCTCGGCCCCGCCGGGAGCCCTTGTACTGCCCTCGAAGGAAAACCGAATGCGCCTCACCGCCCGCGCCGCCACGCGCGCCGGCCTCGTCGGGGGCGCCGCCCTCTTCGCCGCCGCCCTCACCCTCTCCCCCGCGCAGGCGGCATCCGCCGACCTGTCGTACTCGTGCAACTTCGCGTACGACACCACCGAGGGCACCGGGTCAGCGACCGCCTCCTTCGACTCCGGCATCGGCAAGGGCCTCGTCGTGCCGGTCGGCACCAAGGTCTCGATCGACCCCTTCACCGGGTCGGTGACCTTCCCCGACGGCTTCACCGACCTGCTGCGCCAGCACGAGCTGACGTCCGTCCAGGGTGGTGCCCTCACGCTGACCTTCATCGAGGAGACCGGCGACCCGTACCTCGTCGAGCTGACCTTCGGCCCGCAGGACGTGCCGGGTGAGGGCCCGATGACGGTGGACCTCACCGGCACCGGTGACAAGATCGACGTGCAGGAGCCCGGCACCCACACCCTGGTGGCCGGTGACTTCATCCTCGGTCTCGACCTTCCGGTGGCGCCCCCCGCGACCAGCACCCCCACCAGCACCAGCACCGCCACGGCGACCAGCACCGCCACCGTGACCAGCTCGACCGGCGTGCCCACCTCGCCCGCTCCCAGCGCGGATCCCGGCCCGGCCGCCCCGATCGACGCGTTCATGGACTGCACGCTCACCGACGAGGGCGACCCCGCCATCGACGCGTTCGAGGCGACCGCTGCCCCGACGCCCACCCTCACCACGACCGTCACCGCCAGCCCGGTGCGTCCGGTGGTCGTCCAGACCGACTTCGCCGGCAACGACCGCTCGTCGGCCCTGCCGCTCGTGCTCGGGGGCGCAGTCATGGTCGGCGGCATCGGTGCGGTGGCCACGAGTCGCGCCCGCGGCAGCTCCCGCCGACACTGAGGTCGTGCTGATCCCCGTCCCGACCGCAGGCCGCCGCCGGGTCCTCCTGGTGGCCGGTGCCTCGGCCGCGCTCGCCCTGCTCGGGGCGTGCGCGGCCGAGCCGGCCCCGGCTCCGGCTCGGGCCACACCGAGCGCGAGCGTCGCGTCACCCTCGGTGACGCCGTCGCCCACCGCCTCGGCCACGCCCACCGCGCCGCCACGCCGGGTCAGCGCCCGCCCGCAGGGGACACCGAAGCGGGTCACCGTCACCGCCCTGGGCGACACCGTGCTGGTCGACGCCCCACTGGTCGCCACCGGCCTGGACCGCAACGGCGTCCTCGCCCCGCCCGCCGGCGTCGCCGGGTGGTACGACGAGAAGGGCTGGCCGATGCCGGGCTACCCGGGGGCGTCGATCCTCGCCGGCCACATCAACACCCGGGCCACCGGCCCGGACACCTTCGCACAGCTGCCGCAGGTGCGGCCGGGGGCCGAGGTGCGCGTCACCTACTCCTCGGGCGAGGAGGCGGACTTCGTGGTGACTCGCTCTGCGGCGCTGTCCAAGAAGCAGGTGCCCAAGGACGACTCGATCTGGGATGCCGGTAACCCGCGCCCCCTGCTGCGGCTCATCACGTGCGACCCGACCACCCCGGTCAAGGGCGGTCACTACGTGGGCAACTGGGTGGTCTGGGCGGTCGCCCGCACCTGAGCCGTGGGCTACGCGGCGCGGTCGCGAGCCTCGTCGTCGTCCTCGTCGGGCGGGTCGACCCGGCACCAGCGCTGGGCCACCAACCCGGCCGCGGCCAGGGCGATGGCCGCCACGACGATGGCGGCGAGCGGCAGGATCCGGCTCCGGTTCGCCTCGAGCGAGAGACCGGTGACCACGACGACCAGCTGCCCGAGGTACCAGCCGGCGGCGGCCGCTCCGGTGAGGGCGGCAGCCTGGGCGAGCACGACGGTGCGCGCGGCGCGCAGCGGGTCGAGGGTGGTCGTCGCGCGCCCTTGCAGGTAGCGGCGCACCGGGCGGGCCAGCCAGAGCACGAGGCCACCCATCACGACGAGCAGCACGCCCGACAGGAGTGCGGGCCGCGGCACCAGGGTGCCGCTGCGGGTGATCAGCGCGAAGAGGGCGAACGAGATGATGCCCGCCACGGCCGCCACCAGCGCGAGGGTCTTCACGCGGATCTCTTTGCGGCGCATCAGCTCTCGTGTCCTTCGTCGTCGTTCGCGTTCGCGTTGGCGGGGCCGGCCGGGTCGGTCGGGCCGCCTTCGTAGGGGCGCACACCGGTCGTGTCGAGGGCCGCGACCAGCTCGGCGACGGGCACCGCCCGGCCGGCGTGGCGCAGCACGGCGTCGGGGTCGGCCTCGAGCCACGGCAGCAGCACGAAGGCCCGCTCGTGGGCCCGGGGGTGCGGCAGCGTGAGCCGGGGCCGGTCCGAGGCGACGTCGGTGCCGGCGGCCGGGTCGCCGTACTGCACGAGGTCGAGGTCGAGGGTGCGAGCGCCCCACCGCACCTCGCGCCGGCGGTCGAAGACGGCCTCGATGCCGTGCAGCTCGCGCAGCAGCGACGTCGGCGACAGGGAGGTGCGCGCGAGCACGACGGCGTTGACGTAGGTCGGCTGCTCGGGGCCGCCGACCGGGTCAGTGTCGTAGCTGGCCGACGACGCGACGACCCGCACCCTCGGGTGGTGGGCCAGCGACTCGATCGCCGAGGATGCCGTGTCGTGCGGGCTGCTCAGCCCCCACGGGAGGTTGGCCCCGACCGCGATCACGACGGGAATTGGTTCGCGACGGCGGGTCACCGACACCGTCACGTCGCCGAACGGCACGCCGACCGGCGCCTGCGGCTTGTGCACCGTGACCGTGACCTCGTCGACCGACGGGTGGGCCAGGGCGTCCTGGGCGACGAGCTCGGCGAGGCGCTCGATGAGGTCGTGCGGCTCGCCCTCGATGCGGGCCAGCGCGGCTGCGCCGATCTCGCCGTAGTTGACCGTGTCGGCGAGGTCGTCGCTCGCACCCGCCGGGCCGAGGTCGACGGCGAGCTCGACATCGACGACGAACTCCTGGCCCTCTCGGCGCTCGTGCTCGAAGACGCCGTGGAAGCCACGGCCACGCACGCCGCTGAGCCGGATCCGATCGCGTGCCACCCCGTGCATCACTCGCTCCCCCGCCCGCGCAGGGCCTCGACGACGTCGAGGGCGTCGACCGTGCCCACGACGTCGTGCACCCGCACGCACCACACCCCGTGCCCGGCGGCGTGCACCGTGGTGACGGCGGTGGCGACGTCACGCTCGAGTGGCGGGCGGGCGGACGTACCCTCGCGGCCGACCGACCCCAGGAACGTCTTGCGTGACGTGCCGACGACCACCCGGTGGCCCAGGGCCACGACCTCGTCGAGCCGGCGCAGCAGCTGCCAGTTGTGCTCGGCGTTCTTGGCGAAGCCGAACCCGGGGTCGAGCAGCACGGCATCCGGCCGCACCCCGGCGGCCGCGAGCACCTCGACGCGCTCGGCGAGCTCGCGCACGACGTCGGCAACGACGTCGTCGTAGTGTGCCCGAGCCTGCATGTCGCGGCTGTGACCGCGCCAGTGCATCGCGACGAAGGGCACCCGACGCTCGGCGACCAGGGGCACCATCTCGGGGTCGGCCAGGCCGCCGCTGACGTCGTTGACGAGCGCGGCACCGGCATCCATCGCCGCTGCCGCCACCTCGGCGCGCATCGTGTCGACCGACACCGGGGCGAGCGTGCTCAGCGCCTCGACCACGGGAAGCACGCGCCGCAGCTCCTCGGCGGTGCTCGGCCGCTCGGCGCCCGGCCGGGTCGACTCCCCGCCGACGTCGAGCAGGTC
>CAVSDQ010000006.1:0-8572 GCA_963726675.1 uncultured Actinomycetota bacterium
TCCCTCACCTGAGCCCCGAGCCAGGGTGCCCGCACCTGCGGTGATGCACCGTGCGCGACCTATCGCGCCCCCTGCATCACCGCAGCCCTGCACCACCCCCGGGGTGATGCATCGTGCGCGACCTATCGCGCCCCCTGCATCACCCCACCCGCGAACCGGACGGATCGGGTCAGCGGTCAGCGGTCGGCGACCGGTATGTAGTCGCGCTCGCCCTCGCCGATGTAGACCTGCCGCGGGCGGCCGATCTTGGTGGTGCGGGTCCTCGATCATCTCGCGCCACTGGGCGATCCAGCCGGGCAGGCGGCCCAGGGCGAACAGCACCGTGAACATGCGGGTCGGGAAGCCCATCGCCTTGTAGATGAGGCCGGTGTAGAAGTCGACGTTGGGGTAGAGCTTGCGCTCGATGAAGTAGTCGTCGGCCAGCGCGATCTCCTCGAGGCCCATCGCGATGTCGAGCAGCGGGTCGCTGCCGCCGAGACTGCTCGAGGATGCTCGTGCGCGGTCTTCTTGATGATGGCCGCGCGCGGGTCGTAGTTCTTGTAGACCCGGTGGCCGAAGCCCATCAGCCGGACGCCGTCCTCCTTGTTCTTGACCTCGGTCACGAACTCCTCGCGTCGACGCCGTGCGCGCCCTGGATGCGCTCGAGCATCTCGAGCACCGCCTGGTTGGCGCCGCCGTGCAGCGGGCCGAACAGCGCGTTGATGCCGGCCGACACCGACGCGAACAGGTTCGCCTGCGACGAGCCGACGAGCCGCACCGTCGACGTCGAGCAGTTCTGCTCGTGGTCGGCGTGCAGCGATCAGCAGCAGGTCGAGCGGCCTTGACCAGGTCGGGGTCGATCTCGTAGTCGGCTGGCGGGCACGCCGAAGGTCATCCGCAGGAAGTTCTCGACCAGCGACAGGTTGTTGTCGGGGTAGAGGAACGGCTGGCCGATCGACTTCTTGTAGGCGTAGGCCGCGATGGTCGGCAGCTTCGCGAGCAGCCGGATCGTCGAGATCTCGACCTGCTCGTGGTCGAACGGGTCCAGGCTGTCCTGGTAGAAGGTCGACAGCGCCGAGACCGCGCGAGGACAGCACCGGCATCGGGTGGGCGTCGCGCGGGAAGCCCTGGAAGAACGCCTTGAGGTCCTCGTGCAGCATCGTGTGGTCGCGGATGCGTCTCTCGAAGTCGGCCAGCTCGGTGGGGGTCGGCAGGTCGCCCGTAGATCAGCAGGAAGGAGATCTCGAGGAAGTTGGAGTGCTTGGCGAGCTGCTCGATCGGGTAGCCGCGGTAGCGCAGGATGCCGTGGTCACCGTCGATGTAGGTGATCGCGCTGGTGCAGCTGGCGGTGTTGGTGAAGCCGCCGTCGAGGGTGACGTTGCCGGTCTCCTTGAGCAGGGCAGAGATGTTGTAGCCGTTGTTGCCCTCGGTCGCCTGCACCAGGGACAGGTCGAGCTGCTTGCCTGCAGCGGACAGGGTGGCACCGTCGGTCATGGCACGAGTTCCTTACTGATCGGGCACGGGGTCGTTCGACCCTACAACCAGCGATCCGGGCATCGACCGGGAGGAAACGTGACCTAGGCCTCGTGCGGTCGGCCGAGACGACCAACGGCCGCGGCCACGCGTTCGTCGGTCGCGGTGAGCGCGAGGCGCACGTGCTCGCGCCCGGCCGGGCCGTAGAAGTCGCCCGGCGCCGCGAGGATGCCGCGCGCGGCCAGCCGCTCGATCGTGGCCCGCCCGTCCTCCCCCGCCGTCGCCCACAGGTACAGCCCTGCCTCGGAGTCGTCGACGCGCAGCCCGAACGCCTCGACGGCCGGCAGCAGCGCCGCGCGGCGCGCGGCGTAGCGGGCCTTCTGCTCGGTGACGTGACCGGCATCCGACAGCGCGGCGAGCACGGCCCGCTGCACCGGCCACGGCACCATCATCCCGGCGTGCTTGCGCACCTCGAGCAGCCGGCCGACCAGCGCCGGGTCGCCGGCGACGAACGCCCCGCGGTAGCCGGCCAGGTTGGACTGCTTGGACAGCGAGTAGACGCACAGCGAGGCCCTCGTGCGAGCCGCCGGTGACCCGCGGGTCGAGGATGGAGGGCGTGGTGGGCGGCTCGCGCGAGCCGGCGGGGCGTGGGCGCCAGTCGAGCTCGGCGTAGCACTCGTCGGAGGCGACGACCACGCCGTGCTCGCGCGCCCAGGAGACGACCTTCGCCAGGTGCTCGATGCCGAGCACCTTCCCGGTGGGGTTTCCGGGAGTGTTGAGCCACAACAGCTTCGGCGTCGTGGATGCCGTCAGCGGGCCCAGCGCGGTGAGCGCGTCGACCGCCACTGGAGCGGCCCCGGCCAGCCGCGCGCCGACGTCGTAGGTGGGGTAGGCGACCCGGGGGAAGGCGACGACGTCGCCGGGGCCGAGGCCCATCAGCAGGGGCAGCCACGCGACGAGCTCCTTGGAGCCGATGGTCGGCAGCACCCCGGCGGGGTCGACGTCGGGCACCCCCCGCCGGGCCGCGAACCAGGTGGCCACGGCCTCGCGCAGGTCGGGGGTGCCCCAGGTCAGCGGGTAGCCGTGCGCGTCTGACGCCTGCGCCAGCGCCTCGCGCACCACCGCCGGCGTCGGGTCGACGGGCGTGCCCACCGACAGGTCGACCAGCCCCTCGCCCGCCGCGCCGAGCGCCGGGTCGAAAAAGGCACTCGCCCGCTCCTTGGTCGGAGCGAGCGAGTCCCAGGGGAAGTCGGGGAGGTGGAGCACCGCTACTCGGCGCTCACCTGCGGGGGGAGGTCGGCGATGACCGGGTGGTCCTTGGGGATGACGCCCATCTTGGCCGCGCCACCGGGGCTGCCGAGGTCGTCGAAGAACTCGACGTTGGCCTTGTAGTAGTCGGCCCACTGCTCCGGGACGTCGTCCTCGTAGTAGATGGCCTCGACCGGGCACACCGGCTCGCAGGCGCCACAGTCGACGCACTCGTCAGGGTGGATGTAGAGACTGCGTTCACCCTCGTAGATGCAGTCGACGGGGCACTCCTCGATGCAGGCCTTGTCCTTGACGTCGACACAGGGCTGCGCGATCACGTACGTCATGGCGCACATACTATGCACGCCATGGTCGCGCCGGAGGTCGGGTCGGATGCTGACGCGCGGGTGGGTTCTCGCGTGGTGGTGCGCCACCGTCTGTCCAGCCCCGATCCGTTGACCGGCGCGACCCTCACCGACGCGGTCGGCGAGCTCGTCTCCGACGACGACGGCATCCTCGTGGTGCGCACCCGCCGCGGCGAGGTGCGGGTGCCCCGCAGCGAGGTGACGGCCGTCAAGGAGATCCCCCCGTCGGCCTCCCGGCGGGCCAAGCCGCACCGGGCCCTGTCGGTCGAGGACCTCCAGCGGGTGATGGTCGGGGCGTGGCCCGCGATGGAGACCGCGCGGCTCGGCGACTGGGTGCTTCGGGCCTCGCGCGGCTTCACCCAGCGCGCCAACTCGGTGATGACCGCCGGCAGCCCCGGCATCCCGCTGCCGGCCGCCCTCGACACGGTGCAGCGGTGGTATGCCGAGCGCGGCCTGACGCCCAACCTCACCGTCGCCGGGCCGGTCGGGTTCGACCCGGCCGACGACGCCGTCGGCGCGGAGGCGCTCCGGCGGGGGTACGTCGCCCGCATCGCGACCCTCACGCTGACCGCTCCCACTCGACTCCTTGCGGATCTCCCACCGGGAGGCGCCCTGCGCGGGGTGGGAGATCCGCCAGGAGTCGACGTGGGGGGCGAGCTGACGCAGGAGTGGTTCGCGGCCTACCGCGCCTACCGCCCGGTCGACGACGAGGCCGCGCGCGCCATCCTCACCGGCTCACCGGCGCAGGCGTTCGCGACAGTGCGCGACGACGACGGGGGCGTCATCGGCATCGGTCGGCTCGGCCTGTCGGCGGCGTGGGGCGGCATCGCCGCGATGTGGGTCGACCCAGCGGCCCGCCGCCGCGGCATCGCGACCGCGATGCTGCGCGCTCTCGCCCGCACCGCCGACGCGGCCGGTGCGGCGTCGCTGCACCTGCAGACCGACACCGACAACACGACCGCGCTGGCGCTGTACGAGCGGCACGGCTTCGAGCGGCACCACGCCTACGTCAACCTCAGCCGGCCGGCCTCGGCTGCCCCGACTGCATGAGGCGCGACTCGTCGGACGGCGCCGGCGGGGCCTGCAGCTGCCGCAGCGGGGTGACGGCGACGTCGGCCGGGGCCACCGCGGCGGCCGGGGCGCCCGGAGTGGCCAGCGCGAGGGTCAGCACGAGCTGCGAGGCCAACTGGGCCGTGTGCTCCTCCCGCCCGACGTAGGTGTACTCGGAGGAGCCGGCGAACATGTGCCCGTCGGTGTAGCGCTGCTGCATGCGGGTGGCCTCGGCGAGGTGGCGGGCCGCCGCCGTCGCGGCGTCGGCCGGGGTGCCGGCGGGGCCGCCGAACCCGTAGGCCGCCGCCTGGGCGTCGAACAGGGCGTAGGGCAGCACCTGCCCCAGGCCCCAGTCGCAGCCCTGCGGGTAGTAGACCCCGAACCGGGTCGGCTGGAAGGGCGCCAGCGGCTCGTAGACCGTGCCGCCGGGGGCGAGGAACTTGGGCCCGGCCACGTAGCTGTTCGAGCCCATCGCGGCGTACACCGCCGGCAGGCCGAGCATGGCCGCCTCCGGCGCCCGGTGCCCGGCCAGCGTGGCGAGCAGGATGGTGTCGACGTTCTGGTAGGTGTTGGTGGAGTAGTCGGGCGCGATCCGGTTGTGGTTGACCACCGTGCCGTCGTCCTCGACGTTGGACCCCGAGACGAGGTTGGTCAGGGGCTGGCCGTCGACCACGGGGTCCTGCGCGAGGTCGGCCGCCCGGGTCCACGAGGCGGCCAGGAGGCGGACCTGGGCCGCCCGCCAGACGTCGCGCCGCTCGGCCGTGGGCATCATCGCCACGGCCATGGCGGGGGCGAGGGCGTACCAGGAGTTCTCCTCCGCCGCCGAGTTGCCCGGCCGGGTGACCACCCCGTTGGCGGACACCATGCTGAGTGGCTCGACCCTCGACGCGAAGTCGGCCTCGGACACCACCATCGCCCGGACGCAGGTGCGGGTCTGCGCGGGCATCGCGGCCCAGGACAGCCACGCGGCCCGGGCGGCCAGCGACGACCACATGGTGCTCTGCCAGCTCTGCCCCCAGCCCCCGACGACGGACGCCCGGTGCCGGCAGGCGACCGAGCCGACGACCTGGCCGACGACATCGAGGGCCTCCGCCTCCGACATCCCCGTCTCGCTGGGGCTGTAGACACCGGTGGCGACTGCGGTGGAGATCCCGAGGGCCTCCATCGACACCCGTCGGATGGCGTCGGTGGTGTCGCTCTGCGCCGCCGAGTCCATCGGCCGGGCCAGCAGCGCCGGGGCCTGCGCCGGGTTCGTCCACCACGTGGTCAGGCCGTACTTCACGGAACCTCGCAGGAGGGCCGCTGCCTGGGGGCCGAGCGCCCCCGCAGGGTCGCCGCCCCCGAGCAGACCGGTCGTCGGGGCCCCGACGGTGGGGGTGGGAACCGAGCTGACGTAGCCGACGAGGTCGACGACGACGTGCCCCGTGCCGCCGGTGCGGATGACGGCGATGCCACCGTCGACGCCCAGGCGCGTGATCACCTGCCGCGCGACGGGCACGTCGACCCGGGCGTTCAGGTCGGAGGTGGGCGGCTTGGCCTCACCGTTGCCGACCACCACGAGGGTGCCGGTGTTCTTGGTCCCCGGCACCGACGTGATCGTGACGAGCGCGGCACTGGCGTCGCCGGGCACCCCGGCGCGACCCGTGACCCGCTGCACCAGTCGCTGCCCGGATGCGAGCGGCACGCCGGTGCTGCGGGTGTCGACCAGCCGCAGGGGCGCGACGCTGCGCAGCTGGCCGTCGGCCGTGCCGACCTGCGAGCGCGGTCCGACGAGGTAGCCGACGACGTCGAGCACGAGGTGGGTGGTGCCCCCGCCCGTGGCCAGCGCAACGCTCCCCCCGGTCCCGATGCCGACCACGACCTGGGTGGCGACGGGCACGCCGCGCACCGTGTTGCCGTTGGACGTCGAGGGTCGGGGGGCACCCGCCGCCCACGACAGGAGGGGCAGGCCGCTGGCGCTGGCCCCCACCGTGGTGAGGTTGGCGATGACGGCGCGCGCGGTGGTCGGCACCGCGCCCCCCACGGCGACGACGGTCGTGCCGCGGACATCGAGGGGCCGGCCGACGGTGCGGCTGTCCCAGACCCGTCGCGGCGCGATCGCGTGCAGGCCAGGGTCGTCGGCCCGAGGCGTGGCCGCGGCCCAGCCCACCAGGTCGACGACGACGTGCACCGTCGCGCTGCCGTTGGTGACCACGACCGCGCCGTCGGCGCCGGGGCGGGCCGTGACGGTGTTGCCGACCGCGCGGCCCACCTCGTAGTTGAGCGACGAGGTGGTGGGAGCCACGCCCGACGGGTGCACGGTGAGGTGGCTCGTGGCGCTGGCACCGACGGCGGTGACGTGCAGCTGCACGGCACCGACCCCGGTGGGCGGCACTCCCAGCCGCCCGAGCACCGGGATGACGAGCCGGCCGCCTCGCCCGAGGGGGACACCCGCGGTGCGGGTGTCGAGCACGCGGGCCGCCGGCAGGGCGCGATAGGCACCGGCCTGCGGGACGTCTGCCACCGGCAAGCCGGCCGCGCTCGCCGCGGTCGGCGCGGCGACCGCCTGCGGCTCGGCCTCGGCATCCGCTGCACCGCCCGCGAGGGCAGCAACCAGCACGAGGGCCAGCAGCGGGGCCAGTCGTGCCGCCGCCCGGTTTGCCGTGCTCGTCATGCTCACCGGGTCGCCCCGTTTCGCTCGCAACTTTCCTGCACCACGAACCCTAGGGGCGCGAGCGGGGTCACTGTCGGGGATTGGTGCACGTGACGTCGTCCTCAGGGCGGTAGTTGGTGGTGAACTTCTCAGTCTTCACGATCTTGCCACCCTGCCGGATGACCCGACCGACGTCGACCTTGAAGCCAGGGACGGGGCTCTGGTCGAGGCAGTCGGGCCCGGGGTCGCTGAACTTCTTCGGTTGCACGATGTCGTAGCGGGCGCTCTTGGTGGCCGTGACGTCGTACTTCTTGGTGCCCCAGAAGGTCACCGTGATCGAGGAGCGGGTGGTGCTGACCTGGATCAGCACCCCGCCGTCGGTGGTGTTGGTGAACTTGTTGTGCAGGTCGGGCCAGGAGATCGTCGCCTCGCGGCCCTCGGGGTAGCGCGAGATGTAGTAGTAGTGCGGCGTCCACGCGTCGAGCCGCATGCCGGAGAAGAAGGCAGCGTTGAAGATCGTCGTGGACACCTGCGAGATGCCACCGCCGTAGGACTTGGCCGCCCGGCCGCCGCGGATGATGCCGGCCTCGATGTAGCCCTTCGCCGCGGTGCGCTCGCCGAGGATGCCGTTCATGCTGAACTGGCCGCCCGGCGGGATGTAGGTGCCGTTGATGAGCTTCGAGGCCACCTCGATGTTGTGCACCCGGGGCTGGCCGGCCGGGAACCTCGTGGTGAACGACGAGATTGTGCCCTTGGGCAGGGTGGCCTTCGCGATGGCGGTCGTGAGCTTCGGCTCGGTGGTCGTGGTGGCCACCGTGGCGGTGCGCGTCGTCGTGGAGATGGCCTTCCAGACCTGCTCGGCGGCCGACGCCTCGTCGAGCGCCAGGCCGGCAACGTGTGGGCGCACCGTGGGGCTGCGCCCCGCGAACGTCACCACGGCATCCTTCGCCTCGACCTCGACGCCGGCCTTGCGGGCGGCTGCGCGGACCACCGCGGCCAGCTTCGTCGGGTCGGCCCTCGGCGTGATGCGGCCCGACGCGTCGGGCGCCATCACGATCGCCGGGACGAACGCCTGGGGGGCGACGGCGAAGGACCTGCCGTTGGCGATGACGGTGACCGGGCCCGACACGGCCACGTCGGCGAACTCGCTGCGCACCCGGTCGAGCTCCTGCGCGGTCACCTTCGGCGGCACCGCCACCGCCGCGACGCGCACGGTACGGTCGCCCGGCCACGCACGGCGCACGGCATCGGCGGTGCGCTCGACGTGCGTGGTCGTGCCCGGCGAGGGTGTGCGCACCGCGACGGTGCCGCCCTTGAGCGAGATGCCGCCCTCGACCGGCTTCGCGTCGAGCTTCGGGCGGCTCTTCTCGACGGTGGCGGCGAACGCGTCGCGGTCGACCCGCACGGCGGCCGGCCGCGCCGACCCGCCGGCGACGTGCGCCCACATCGTGGCCGGGGACAGCGAGAACCCGACGACGTCGTCGACCGTGGCAGGCACGTCGACCTGCAAGCCGAGGGCCTTCGGCGTGGCCTGGACCGTGCCGGCCGTGGACGTCAGGACCACCGGCTGGGATGCCGCCCTGCTCAGGGCCGCGCTCAGCGTGCGGGTGGCCTCGGCACCGCTCTGGCCACCGACGGCCACCCCCGACACGGTGGTGCCGCGCGGCACGCGGTCGGCGAGCCAGGCCGCGGCCACGACGTAGACAGCCGCGAGCGCGAGCAGCACGCCGGCCACGACGAACAGCAGTCGTCGGCGCCCGCGCGACGGCTCCGCGCCGGCGATGTCGTCGGGCAGCGTCTTGAGCGTCACGAGATGCTCCCGTAG
>CAVSDQ010000007.1:0-8071 GCA_963726675.1 uncultured Actinomycetota bacterium
CGGTGAACGACAGCACGGCCAGCCAGGCCGTGAGCGCCAGGCCGACGGCTGCACCGACGGATGCCGTGAAGGCGCGCCACCGCGCGGGCGCCCACCGGCGTGCGCCGGCCACGGGCAGCCAGACCGACAGGACGACCAGGGCGAGGCATCCCGCGAGCACTGCCGCCGCGGCCCCCATCACAGCGCCATGGTGAGGAAGGTGCTGTGCCGGTCGGGGCGATAGGCCCCGAACGGCTCGCACGGCGTGAACCCGGCGGCGGAGTAGAGCGACCGGGCCGGGTCGAAGACCGGCGCGACGCCGGTCTCCAGGCTGACCCGGGTCGCGCCCTCGTGCCGCGCCACGGCGAGCGCGTGGTCGAGCAGCAGGCGGCCGATGCCCTGCCCCCGCACCGACGGCGACACCCGCATCGTCTTGAGCTCGAGGTGCCCGTCGCCGAGGTCCTTCAGCGCCACCGAGCCGACCACCGCGGCACCGGACTGGGCGACCCACAGGCGCACACCCGGCATCCGGAACTGGTCGATGGTGAGCGCGTGGCGGCTCTCGGGTGGCGCGGTCGGCTCCATCTCGGCGAGGTGGTCGTCGAGCAGGGCTGCCACCCGCACGTCGTCGAGGTCGGCCGGTGTGATCGCGACGGTCACTTGAGGTGGTCGACGAGCTCGGGGGCGAGGCCGACGTAGGTCTGCGGGGTCATCGCGGCGAGCCGGGCCTCGACGTCGGCCGGCAGGCCCAGGCCGTGCACGAACTCGACGAGCTCGGCCTGCCCGATACGCCGCCCGCGGGTGAGCTCCTTGAGCCGCTCGTAGGGCTGGTCCATGCCCGGCACGCCGCGGGCGCCGAGGGCGCGCATCGCCGACTGGATCGGCTCGCCGAGCACCTCCCAGTTGGCGTCGAGGTCGGCGGCCATGGCGGTGGGCACGGCGTCGAGGCCGTCGAGCCCGCGGGTGGCGTTGTCGATGGCGAGCAGGCTGTGCCCGAACGCGGAGCCGATGTTGCGCTGCATCGAGGAGTCGGTGAGGTCGCGCTGCAGCCGGCTCTGCACGAGGGTGGCGGCGAGCACGTCGAGCAGGGCGTTGCTCACCTCGAGGTTGGCCTCGGCGTTCTCGAAGCGGATCGGGTTGACCTTGTGCGGCATCGTCGAGCTGCCGACCGTGCCCTGGCCGCGCACCTGGGCGAAGTAGCCCAGCGAGATGTAGGTCCACACGTCGGTGCACATGTTGTGCAGCACCCGGTTGAAGCGCGCGACGTCGGCATAGAGCTCGCTCTGCCAGTCGTGGCTCTCGATCTGGGTGGTGAGCGGGTTCCAGGTCAGGCCGAGGTGCTCGACGAACGCGCGGCTGATGCCCTGCCAGTCGGCACCGGGCACCGCCGCGACGTGCGCGCCGTAGGTGCCGGTGGCCCCGTTGAGCTTGCCGAGGAACTCGGCGTCCTCGATGCGGGCGAGCTGGCGCTGCAGCCGCCAGGCCAGCACGGCGAGCTCCTTGCCCATCGTGGTGGGGGTGGCGGGCTGGCCGTGGGTGTGGGCGAGCAGCGGCACGTCGCGCAGGTCGCTGGCCATGGTGGCGAGCTTCTCGACCAGGGCGGTCGCGCGGGGCAGCCAGACCTCCTGCACCGCACCCTTGACCATGACGGCGTACGAGAGGTTGTTGACGTCCTCGCTGGTGCAGGCGAAGTGGATCAGCTCGGCGAGGCCGGCGTCCTCCGGCGCGGGGGCGATCTCGCTGAGCCGCTTCTTGAGGAAGTACTCGACCGCCTTCACGTCGTGCTGGGTGACCCGCTCAGTGGTGGCCATCTCGTCGATCTCGGCGGCGCCGAAGCCGCGCACGACGTCGCGCAGCGCCTGCTGCTCGTCGGTCGTGAGGCGGCGGACCCCGGGCACGACCTCGTGCTCGGTGAGGTGGATCAGCCACTCGACCTCGACGTGCACCCGGGCGCGGTTGAGCGCGGGCTCCGAGAGGTGGTCGACGAGGGGGGCCACGACGCCGCGGTAGCGCCCGTCGAGCGCACCGAGCGCGATGTGCGGCTCGGCGTCGGCGAGGGAGGTGGATGCCGCGAGGCTGGTCGCGGGGGCGGTGCTGGCCATGCCCCCATCCTCCCAGAGCCACGACCGGGCGGATGCCGCGTGCCCACCGGCCGCGGTGATGCACCGCGCGGGGTCAGTCGCGCCCGTTGCAGCACTCGGCGACGCCGACCGCATCCGGGGTGATGCACCGCGCGCGGCCAGTCGCGCCCTTTGCAGCACTCGGCGACGCCGACCGCATCCGGGGTGATGCACCGCGCGCGGCCAGTTGCGCCCGTTGCAGCACTTGGCGGCCCCGACGCGTCCGGGTGCGCGCGCGGCGAGTCGCCCGTTGCAGCACTCGGCGGCCCGACCGTCCGGGTGATGCACGCGCGCGGTCAGTCGCGCCCGTTGCAGCACTTGGCGGCCCCGACCGCATCCGGGGTGATGCACCGCGCGCGGTCAGTCGCGCCCGTTGCAGCACTCGGCGGCCCCGACCGCGTCCGGGGTGCTGCACCGCGCGCGGCCAGTTGCGCCCGTTGCAGCACTCGGCGGCCCCGACCGCGTCCGGGGTGATGCACCGCGCGCGGTCAGTTGCGCCCTTTGCAGCACTCGGCGGCCCCGACCGCGTCCGGGGTGATGCACCGCGCGCGCCCAATAGGTCGATCTTGCCCCAGAGGTCAGACGTGCTCGCGCGGCGCGATCTCGGCTCGCACGAACTCGACGATGCCGGGCACGGCCGCCACGATCTCGGCGTAGGTCTGGTCGTACGCGGGGTCGGTGCCGTACCAGGGGTCGTCCATGCCCAGCTCGCCGCGCGCCACGGCATCCGGGTCGAAGGAACGGAACAGGCGCAGCTTCGCGCGGTCGGCGTCGGTGCGGGCGATCCGGTCGAGCCGCTCGACGTGCACGTGATCGACCGGGAGCACCAGGTCGTAGCGGTCGAACCACCCCGGCTCGAAGCGGCGGGCCACGTGCTCGCCCCAGCCGTTGTCCTCGTGGCCGTTCCTGCGCAGCACGGCGGCGGTGCGCCGGTGCATCCCGTTGCCGAGCTCCTCGCTGCTGGTGCCCGCGGAGTCGACGACGACGCGGTCGCCGAGCCCGGCATCCTCGAAGGCCTCGCGCAGCAGGAACTCGCCCATCGGCGACCGGCAGATGTTGCCCCAGCACACGACACACACCCGGTACGGCTCAGAACTCTTGCTCATGCCCCCATCCTCCCGACGCTCACCGACTCATTGCGAATCCTCCACACCGTGCGGCCACCGTGGGCGGGGGAAATTCGCAAGAAGTCGGGTCAGCCCTCGTTGTCGAGGTTGAACCACTGGTGGACGCCCGTCAGGAAGTCGGCCCGCGACAGGGCGCCGGCACCGGCCGGGATGCGCCCCCACAACGGCGCCCCGGTGACCCGCGGCAGGTCGACGAGGTTGCTCTCCTCGGCCAGGCCCGGGTCGTCGGGCCACGAGCCGATGACGACGCCGAGCAGGGGCAGGGAGCGGGCGGCCAGGGCCTCGGCGGTGAGGGCCGCTGTGTTGAGGGTGCCCAGCCCAGCGGTGGCGACGAGTACCACTCCGCAGCCAATACCCTTGTAGCGCAGCCCGGTTCCGAGGTCAGCCAGCGTGCCCCCTCGTTCGTCGAGCCGCACGAGCAGCCCGCCGGCCCCCTCGACGAACACGACCTCCGACTCGGCAGCGATCTCGCCGATCCGCTTGGCGTGCTGGGCCACCGGGGGCAGGCGCACCCCCTCGCGGCGCGCCGCGGCCTCCGGCGAGAGGGGGTCGCGCAGCCGCACCAGCTCGTGGGTCACCACGTCGTCGCCGACCAGCCGGCGCACCTCGTCGACGTCGCCCGGCTCACCGGGCCCCAGGCCGGTCTGCGCCGGTTTCACGACCGCCACGTCGCTGCCGCGCTCGCGCACGACGGCGGCCAGGGCAGCCGTGACGACGGTCTTGCCGACCTCGGTGCCGGTGCCGGTGACCAGCACGACCGAGGTGAGGGACCTCGGGTCAGCCACGGGCGCCGGTGAGCTCGCCGAGCACCTCGCAGGCCAGGTCGAGGTCGTGCTCGGTGTGGTCGGCGTGCGCGGTGAGCCGCAGCCGCGACGATCCGTCGGGCGTCGACGGCGGACGGAAGCACCCGATCCGGATGCCGCGCGCCCGCGCCCGCTCGACCGCCTCGACCGCTTCGTGCGGCCCCGGCATCGTCACCGACATCACGGCCCCGGCGGGCACCTCGACGCCGCAAGCGGCCGCCAGCCTGGCGGCGTTGGCGTGCACTCGGTCGGTGAGCTCGGGGTGGTCGCGCAGCACGCCGAGGGCGGCCAGGGCGGCGCCGGCCGAGGCGGGGGCCAGGCCGGTGTCGTAGATGAAGGGGCGGGCGGTGTTCACGAGGTGCTCGCGCACGACGGGGGCCGCGAGCACCGCACCGCCCTGTGCCGCAAGGGACTTCGAGAGGGTGGCCGTCACCACGACGTGCTCGGCCTGCGACTGGCCGGCGCCGGCGACGAGGCCACCACCGCGGGGTCCGACGACGCCCAGGGCGTGTGCCTCGTCGACCACGAGGATGGCGCCCGCCTCGGCGGTGAGCGCGACGAGGTCCTCGATCGGTGCGGCGTCGCCGAGCACCGAGTAGATCGACTCCGCCACGACCACGGCGCGGGGGACGTCGCGGCGCGAGAGCAGCTCGGCGACGTGCTCGAGGTCGTTGTGCCGCGACACGGTGACGGCGGCCCGCGACAGCCGGCAGCCGTCGATCAGGCTCGCGTGGGCGTGCTCGTCGCTGACGACCAGGGTGCCCGCGTCGGCGAGTGTGGTGAGCACGGCGAGGTTTGCGGCATACCCGCTCGACAGGGCGAGCGCCGCGGGGGCTCCGGTGAGCGCGGCCAGGGCGGCCTCGAGCTCGTCGTGCACGTCGAGGGTTCCGGTGACGAGCCGTGACGCGCCGGCGCCGCCGCCGTAGGTCTCCGCGGCCGCGACCGCGCCGGCGATCACGGCGGGGTGGGTGCGCAGGCCGAGGTAGTCGTTGCCGGCGAGGTCGAGCCCGTCACCGGTCTTGGTGGTGCTGAGCCGGCGGGTGAGCCCTGCGCCCTCACGGGTGGCAGCGGCGTCCCGGATCCAGTCGAGGGGGCTCGTCACGGCCCCGATCCTGCCACGGCCACCCGGATCCGGCCCGCCCGGTTTCGCCGAGGGGCTGTCCCGCGTGCCGGCCGACCAGCACACTGGCCCCATGCCGGAGCAGCAGCCCGCGCCCGTCGCGCCGGTCGGTGGGTACCCCCCGATGGCGACGCTGCGGTGGGCACCGCCCGGCTGGCCCATGAACGGCGCGCTGACCCCGCTGACCAGCCCGGATGCCGCTCGGCTCGCCCTGCGCGCGGAGTCGGAGACCTCGGTGCTCGACCCGGTGGGGATGCGCCGTCTCTGGGTGCGGGAGTCGTTCCTCGGATTCGGCGTGGCCGGCCTCGTGCTGGCCGTCGTCGCCTCGGTGGACTTCGTCCAGGGCGGTGACCTTCCGTGGTGGTGGCCCCTTCTCATGGTCGCGGCCCTGTTCGGCAACCTCCTGGTCATGGGCCAAGGAGCACTCTGGCGTGCGGTGCCGGGGCGAGAGTTGATGCCACGCCTGGGGAGGGGCCGCTTGCGCTGGTACCTCGATCTGTGGCGCCGGCCCCGCCCTCGGCGCCTCCAGCGGCAGCGTGGCCTCCCGGCGCAGAGGCTTACGCCGTGGTGTCCGGGGTGGCCGGCGTGGAGTCGGTGACCCAGGGGTGGCTGAGCGAGCGGTTGGGCATGTCGGCCGCCGTGGGCGCGGAGTGGGTATCGGTGCTGACTCGGCAGGGTTGGCTCACCGGTGGTGGCCACCTGTTCGGCATCTCCCGACTGCCCGAGATGCACGTCATGGCCACGGATGCCGGTCGTGAGCGCCTCGCCCAGGAGCGCGCCCGTCTCGAGCGGCTCGCCGGGAACTGACCCAGCGCTGCCGGCCGCGCGGCATCCTGCGCCTCTGACAGAGCTGACCGCGGCCACCGGTCGATAGCCTCGGCCGGGTGACCGCGACCTGCCTGCCGAGCGCCGACGGGGAGGTCGTCGTGCCGGCACCCGGGCGCGGCCCCGGCCACTGGGCCGGGGCGCCGAGCGCGACCATCGACGAGCACGGCACCGTCTGGCTCGCCTACCGGCTGCGCCGTCCGGTCGATGACGGCCGCGGCGTGGAGGTGGTCGTGGCGTCGTCCCGCGACGGCCTGGCCTTCGAGCCGGTGGCGCACGTAGGTCGCGAGGCGTTCGGCGCGGCATCCCTCGAGCGGCCGGCCCTGGTGCGGCGTCCCGGCGGCGGCTGGCGCCTCTACCTCAGCTGTGCCACGCCCGCCTCGAAGCACTGGTGGGTCGAGGCGCTCGATGCCGACACCCCGCAGGGGCTGCCCAGGGGCCGCCGCAAAGTGGTGCACCCCGGCAGCGCCGACGCCGGGGTCAAGGACCCGGTCGTGCTCGTCGACGACGAGGGGTGGTGGATGTGGCTGTGCTGCCACCCCCTCGACGAGCCCGGCGCCGAAGACCGGATGACGACCCGCCTCCTGCGCAGCGACGACGGGCTGGCCTGGACCGACTGCGGGGAGGTGCTGCGCGGCACGCCCGGCACCTGGGATGCCCGCGGCACCAGGGTCACTGCGGTGCTCTCCCGCGACCCCCTCGTCGTGCTCTATGACGGTCGGGCGACCGCGGCCGAGAACTGGTTCGAGCGAACCGGAGTCGCGCGCTCACTCGACGGCCGCGCAACGCTCGTCGCCGACGGCGGCGGCCCCGCGGCATCCTCGCCGCACGGCGACGGCGCGCTGCGCTACGCCACTGCGATCACCCTGCCCGGTGGCACGCTGCGGTGGTACGCCGAGGCCGCCCACGCCGACGGCTCCCACGACCTGACCACCTCCGTCTGCCCGAGCCCGAGCCCGAGCCCGAGCTCGGGCCCGAGCCAGGCCTGACCCCAACCGTCCGAGGAGGACACATGCCCAAGGCCCCACTGCCCGCCGAGGTCGCCGAGCTGTTCGCGCGGCCCAACCCCGCGGTCGTCGCGGTGCTGATGCCGAGCGGCGCGCCGATGTCGGTCGCCACGTGGTACCTCGTCGAGGACGACGGCACCGTGCTGCTCAACATGGATGCCGGTCGCGCCCGCCTCGACTGGATGCGCGAGCGGCCCGACGTCGCGCTCACGGCGATCAAGGCGGACGAGTGGTACACCCACGTCAGCGTCCGCGGGCCGATCGTGCGGTGGGAGCACGACCCGGAGAAGGGGCTCGCCGACATCGACCGGCTCTCGATGCACTACGGCGGCCAGCCCTACCCGAACCGCGTCCGGCCGCGGGTCAGCTGCTGGATGCGGGTCGACCACTGGCACGGCTGGGGTCAGGCGAAGGCCGAGTAGTCGGTTCGGCGCGCATGGCGCCATAATGGCGCCATGCCCAGCGTGCAGATCAAGGATGTCCCGGAGAGCACCCACGCGGTGTTGCGCCAGCGGGCCGCCGCGGCTCACCAGTCGCTGCAGGAGTACCTGCGCTCCCGGCTGATCGCCGAGGCCAGCCAGCCGACCCTGGAGGAGGTCCTGGACCGGGCCGGCGGGCGATCGGGCGGGTCGGTGCCGCTGGCGGATGCGGTCAAGACCGTGCAGGGGGATCGTGCTCGTCGTTGACGCCAGCGTCCTTGCGGTCGCACTGGCCGACGACGGCCCTGACGGGGATGCCGCTCGCGCCCGGCTTCGTGGTGAGACGCTGACGGCGCCCGAGCTGGTCGACCTGGAGGTCGCCTCGGTGCTGCGTCGTCAGAACCGGGTGGGGCTGCTCGACAACGGCCGGGCGGAGCTGGCCCTGACCGACCTTGCCGCGCTCCCGATGCAGCGCGCGGCGCACCTGCCGTTGTTGACCCGCTGTTGGGAGCTGCGGGGCAACCTGACCGCCTACGACGCCGCCTACGTCGCACTGGCCGAGGCGCTGGACGCGACCTTGCTCACCGGCGACCGAGGACTCGCCCACGCGGCCGGCCCCACCTGCACCATCGAGCTGCTCGGAACGCCCCGCCATTGAGCGACACCACCGT
>CAVSDQ010000008.1:0-581318 GCA_963726675.1 uncultured Actinomycetota bacterium
GCCGGCAACCCAGATCATGGGTCCTGGCTCCACGGGCCGGACCAGCGCGATCGCCACCCACCCCCCCAAGGCCAGGGCCAGGGACAGCGAGGCGACATGTCGGCTGGTAAGTTGCAGACTGCGCACGCGTCTCCCCTGTTTGCCGGCTTAGAATCATGCCCCATGAGCGAGCAAACCGCCATGTCCGGCCCGCTGGTCAACGTGCTCTCGCGCCTGGAGCTCACGGGCCGGGCCCGCACGCACGTGCGGATGGTGACCGAGCTCGGTTGCGTGCTGCACCCGCAGGCCGCCGCCGCGCTGCTGGCGCTGCGTGCCGCCGCGCGCCAGGATGGCGTTGCACTGCAGGCGGTCTCGGGGTTCCGGGACTTCGAGCAGCAGCTCGGCATCTGGAACGGGAAGTTCTCCGGCGCCCGCGCACTGCTGAGCGCCGACAGCTTGCCGCTGCGCGCGGCCGAGCTCGGCGAGGCAGAGCGCGTCGCGGCCATACTGGTGTGGTCGGCGCTGCCGGGCGCCAGCCGCCATCATTGGGGCAGCGACTGCGACGTGATCGACCGTAGCGCGCTCGGGACCGGTGAGCGCGTCGAGCTATTGAGCGCTGAATACGCGCCCGGCGGTCGCTACGCGCGGCTCTCCGCCTGGCTCGCCGCCCGGGCCCATGAATTTGGATTTTTTCTGCCCTACGACCGCGATCGCGGCGGCGTGCAACCCGAGCCCTGGCATCTGAGCTTCGCGCCGGTGGCCGGACCGGCGTTGGCGGCACTGAACCTCGAGCTGCTGACTGAGGCGCTGCTCAGCGCAGAATTATCGGGTCGCGACACGATCGTGGCGCAGTTGCCGGATTTATACCAGCGCTATGTCACCGCCGTGGCCGCGCCATCGACGGCGGCACTGGCGGCAGCTGCGCTCAATCGCGGAGCCAGGCCCGCTTGAAATAGCCGAGCATCTGCCCGCGCACGTCGGCCAGGGTATTGGGGTCGGCGGCATACAGGGGCGGATTACGACGCAACATGCGCCAGCTTTCGCTGCGCAGCACCTGCGCCAGAAAATTCAGGTTGCGCTCGATCGACTCAATGTACGGATTCCGGCCGTCAAACAGTATTTCGAGGTAGCGGTAGGCGCGGTTGAACTCGCCATCCAGACGCTTGGCCCTGGTCTCGGCGACAAATTCCGGCGTGTGGCGCAGCAGGTCAACGCCCGAGGCGTAGCGCACCTGCTCGGCGCTGGCGTTACTGTACGGCAGGGCCATGCCAGCGAGCACGAATTCCGGGTAGAGGCGGTCGCGACACTTCTCGAGGTAACAACGATCGGCCATCTGGGTAATCATGTCGGCCGTACCCAGCAGGTGCCCAAGGCGCACGTCGCGCGCGTCCTGCAGCACCAGTTCGGTGAACGGCACTTCATAGCCTGTGAAATGCAGCACCTGGCTGGCCGGCTCCACCCAATCGCCCAGGCCGATCTGCGGTAGATAGCCGCGCAGGAACTCGACGCCGCGGGAGACGTGCGTGCGGGTGAATTCGGCGCCGTTGCGCTGCGCGGTTTCACTGGTCCGGCGCAGGTACCCCACATCATGGAAAAGCGCCATGATCACGCCGGCGATGGCGCGCTGCGCACCCAGTTTCCACAGCGGATCCACCTGCCGCTCGTAGCCTGCGCACAATCGCGACATGGTCAGCGTCACGTCCAGGGTGTGCTGGCGGTCGTGATAAACGGTATCAACGCCGGCGTAGCCAGGAGCTCGGCCCGAGAACATGTCGTCGAACTGACTGAAGGCGTGGCGCAAGGCCTCGGTCGAGGCTTCCGGCCAGGTGCTGGCGTACAGCTGCTCGATGGCCTGCAGCACGGCCGGCGGCGAACTGACGCGCACCGTGTTGGTAATATCGAAATCGCTACGGCGGATATTGGCCATGCCGGAATTTGCCGGCGGCAAGGTCGGCCGCTCATTTGCCGCAGATGCCATGGAACAGACAGTTTAGGCCAGGCGGCACACAGGTGCCAGCGGCCTGTCGCACAGATATGTGGCCCGGTCGACACTCCGGCGACCCCGCGCCAAGACCTATATGTCAAACGTGCCGATGACCGGTGTGTGGTCGGAGGCCCGTTCGGCTTGCCGTGGCTCACGATCGATGGTGCAGCCGGTGCAGCGCTCGGCCAGCGCCTTCGAGGTCAGCAGCAGATCGATGCGTAAGCCGTGGTTGCGCTGAAAGGCGCCGGCGCGGTAGTCCCACCAGCTGAAGGACTTTGGTGGCTGCTCGAAGCGGCGAAACACGTCGATGAGGCCCAAGCTGAGCGTAGCCTGCAAGGCCTCACGCTCTTCGGGGCTGACGTGTACCGAGCCTACCCAGGCCGCCGGGTCGTGCACGTCCCGATCCTCGGGCGCGATGTTGAAATCCCCGAGCGCTATCAGCCGCTCGTGCGCGGCAAGCTCCTGGCGCAGCCAGTTGCGCAAGGCCCGCAGCCACCCCAGCTTGTAGTGAAACTTGTCGGAGCCGACACTCTGGCCGTTGGGCACGTACAGATCGATCACCCGCACGCCGCCCACGCTCGCCGCCAGCACCCGCCGCTGCGGATCGTCGTACCCGGGTAGGTCGCGCACCACATCGCCGAGTTCGGCGCGCGCCAGAATGGCCACCCCGTTGTAGGTCTTCTGCCCCGACCAGGCGCTGTGATAGCCGGCTGCCCGCAACTCGGTGGCCGGGAAGGCGTCATCGGTGAGCTTGGTTTCCTGCAAGGCAACCACATCGGGGGCGCGCGCGCCGAGCCACTCGAGCAGCTGCGGCAACCGCACGCGCAGGGAGTTGACGTTCCAGGTGGCGATACGCACGGAACCGCCGCTTATGCCACCTTGGGCTGGGCTATGCCGTGCAACTCGAGCAGCGGCCCGATGTCGGGCTTGCGGCCACGGAACTCGATGAAGGCTTCGAGCGGGTCGCGGCTGCCGCCACGCGCCAGGATGCTGTCGAGAAACCGCCCGGCGGTGACCCGGTCGAAGGCACCGGGGCCGCTGAAAGCCGCAAACGCGTCGGCCGCGAGCACCTCGGCCCACTTGTAACTGTAATAGCCGGCCGCGTAACCGCCGGCGAAAATATGCGTGAAGCTATGTGGATAGCGGTTCCATTCCGGAATGCGCGTCACTGCGACTTCGTTGCGCACGGCGCTCAGCAACGGATACACATTTGCGCCGCGCGCCGAATCGTACTCGGCGTGCAGTCGCATATCGAACAGCGCAAATTCCACTTGCCGTAGCGTCTGCAGGCCGGCGTGGAAACTGCGCGTGGCGATGAGCTGGCGCTGCTTGGCCTCGGGAATCGGCGCGCCGCTCTCGGCGTGGGCGCCGATCCGAGCCAACACCTCTGGCAACCAGGCGTAGTTCTCCATGAACTGGCTGGGCAGCTCGACCGCGTCCCAGGCGACACCGTTGATGCCCGCGATGCTGGGGTAGCCGATGCGCGTCAGCATGTGGTGCAGGCCATGGCCGAACTCGTGAAACAGCGTCACCACGTCGTCGTGCGTCAGCAGCGCCGGCCACGCGCCCTGCGGCGGCAGTGAATTGCATACCAGGTAGGCGACCGGGAGCGTGAGTTCGCTGTCGAGCTGCATGCGCCCGACACAATCGTCCATCCAGGCGCCGCTGCGTTTATTGGGACGTGCGTAGGCGTCGAGGTAAAAACTTGCCAGCGGCGCGCCGGTCGGCGAGCGCACCTCGAAATAACGCACGTCCGGATGCCATACCGGCACACCCGTGCGCTCCTGCATGTGGACCCCATAGAGGCGCTCGGCCACCTCGAACAGGCCATCGAGCACGCGCGGCAGTGGCAGGTACTCGCGCAATTCCTCCTGCGAGACTTGGAACCGGCTCTGCTGCAGGCGCTCGGAATAATAGGTGATGTCCCAAGCATCGAGCGGGCGCCCGGCGAAGGCCTCCAGTTCCGCCAGCTCGGCCACGGCGCTCTGGCGGGCCGCGGCGGCGAGTTGCCGCAGGAAGGCGACAACTTCCGGGACCGTATGGGCCATGCGATCGGCGAGCGCATACTCGGCGTAGGACTTGAAGTCGAGCAGGCACGCTGCCTCGTGACGGAGTCGCAGGATGTCTTCCATGACCGGCGTGTTATCAAAGCGGCCGGCGCTTGGCCCGCGATCAGAGGCGCGGGTGCTCCAGGCCTCGTAGAACACGCGCCGCAGCGGCGCGGCTTGGGCGTCAGTGATCATCGCCACGTACGTGGGCTGGTCGAGCCCAAAGATCCAGCCTTCCGCTCCCTGTTGCCGGGCGCGGTGCGCCGCCTGCGCTACGACGCTGGAGTTGACGCCCTTGAGCTGCGCCTCGTCGGTAACGTGATGCGACCAGTCGCTGGTGGCATCCAGCACTTGCTCCTCGAATTTCGCTTGCAGCAGTGCCAGATCGCTCATCACCGCCTTGAAGCGCGACTTGCGCTCAGGTTCGAGCGCCACCCCGGCCAGACGGAAATCGCGCAGCGCATGCTCCAGCACTGCCAGCTGCACGTTGTCGAGGTTCGCCGCCTCGTGTTCGCGGATATACTGGTAGGCGAGGTACAGCGGCTCGCTCTGCGACAGATCCGTGTAGTACTCTGACAGCAGCGGCAGGCAGGCGTTATAGGCTGCGCGCAGTGCCTCGGAATTCATCACTGCATTAAGATGGCCGACCGGTGACCAGATTCGCGCCAGCCGATGACGCAGTTGCTCGAGCGGCACGACCACGGTGGCAAAAGTCGGCTGCGGCAGCGCGGCGACCGCGGCCAGGCGCGCCCGACATTCCTCTAGCAGTCGACGTATCGCGGGCTCAACATGCGCCGGGAGGATGTCCGCAAATCGCGGCAGAGTAGCTTCAGTGAGCAGTGGGTTGGCGGGCGCGGCGAGTGGCTGGGTGGCGATTGACATGTGGCTAGACTGCCAGAGCCCGGCTCGAATAGGAACATCCCGCTAGGCGTAGCGGACGGGGGTACCAGTGAGCGAAGTGGCGACGGATTTCGATCTCATAGTCATCGGCGGCGGGAGTGGCGGACTTGCCTGCGCGCAGCGTGCTGCCGATCTTGGTGCGCGGACGCTGGCCATTGAATCACACCGTCTCGGCGGTACCTGCGTAAACGTCGGCTGCGTGCCTAAGAAGGTGATGTGGAATGCAGCACAACTGGCCCACGCCGCTCACGACGCACACGATTATGGATTCGACCTTACGCTCGCACGTCACGATTGGGGGCAGCTCAAGCGCAAGCGCGACGCCTACATCGAACGGCTCAACGGTATCTATGCCGCCAACCTCGAGCGCCGCGGCGTGACACTGCTGCGCGCCCGGGCCAAGCTCTCCGGCGGACCACAGTGTCGTCGCGGCCGGCAACGTGTACCGCGCCCCGCGGATCGTGCTCGCCACCGGCGGCCACCCGGTGGTGCCGGCCATTCCCGGCGCCGCCCACGGCATCACTTCCGACGGCTTTTTCGAGCTGCCGGAACGACCTGCCAGTGTCGCTATCGTCGGCAGCGGTTACGTGGCCGTGGAACTGGCCGGCGTGTTCTCGGCGCTGGGGTCGCGCCTGAGCATCGTGCTGCGCGGCGATCAGCTGCTCCGATCCTTTGAACCCTTCCTTGGCGTACACCTGCGCGACTTGATGCACGCCGACGGCGTCGAGATCGTCACCCAAGCCACGCCTACGGCAGTGCACCGGAACGCGGCCGGACAGTTGACACTGGAGCTGGCCGACGGACGGCGGCTGGGGCCGTTCAATTGCGTGTTGTGGGCGATCAGTCGCCTGCCTGCCGTGGCTGACCTCGGCCTGGACCTGCTGCACGTCGCGCGTGATTCGAACGGCTTCGTGCGCACCGACGAATACCAGGAGACCAACGTTCCGGGCCCGTATGCGATCGGCGATGTCACCGGCCGGGTGCAGTCTGACGCCCGTGGCAATCGCGGCAGGCCGGCGGCTCGCCGAGCGCATATTCGGCGGGCGACCAGGACGCCGACTGGATTACGAAAACATTGCTTCGGTGATTTTCAGCCACCCGCCGATCGGCACCGTCGGTCTCACCGAAGCGGAGGCCCTTCGTCGACACGGCCCGGCCGTGAAGGCGTCCGAGATGGAGGCCGAACGGGCCGAAGCCGCGGCGGGGGTGCGCGCCGACGTCGCCGCCGACGTGGAGATCTTCACGCCGCCCTTCCTCGGGCCGCGCGTCGCCAAGGGCATCCCTCTCGACGACATCGCGGCGTACGAACGAGACCGCGCTGTTCCGCAACCAGTGGGGCTTCCGTCCCGACAAGACGATCAACGAGAACGACGCCGACTTCAAGGATCGCATCCGCCCCGTGTTGCGCGAGCAGCTCGACGCGGCCAAGGCCGAAGGCTGGCTGGTGCCCGCCTCGGTGTGGGGCTACTTCCCCGTGAACGCCGACGGCAACGATCTCGTGGTGTGGGCGGACGACGACCGCCGCAACGAGCGGCTGCGCTTCTCCTTCCCTCGCCAGCGCGGCGAACGTTTCCTCTGCATCGCCGACTTCTTCCGCTCGATCGACAGCGGCGACCCCGACTATGCGGCGTTCCACGTGGTCACGATGGGTTCCCGCGCCACCGAGCGGGAGCGTGCCCTCTTCGACGCCGACCGTTACCAGGAATACCTGCTCACCCACGGGCTGTCGGTGGAGATGACCGAGGCGCTCGCCGAGCTGTGGCACCGGCGCATCCGCGAGGAGTGGGGCTTCGCGAACGAGGACGGCCCCACCCTGGCCGGCCTGTTCCGCCAGCAGTACCGCGGCTCCCGCTATTCGTGGGGCTACCCGGCGTGCCCCGATCTCGACGACCAGGCCAAGCTCGACGACCTGCTCGAGCTGCACCGCATCGGGGTGAAGCTCACCGAGGAGTTCCAGCTCGACCCCGAGCAGACCACCTCGGCGATCATCGTCCCCCACCCCGAGGCCAAGTACTTCATCGCCTGACGCGTCGCAGAATGCGTGACCGTCGCCGTCAGAGAGCGGCGAGGAAGTCCGCGGGGCTGACGACGGGAATCTGGTCGGCCAGGTCCAGCAGACGCCGATCCCCGGTGACGATGAGGGCGCGGGTGTGCTCGGCGAGCGCGATCACGTAGTCGTCGTCGGGGTCGGTCGCGCGGACCGAGGGCGGCGACTCCGGATCCTCGGCGAGGAAGGCCTGACGTTCGAGCAGTTCCACGACCTCGCGGGCCTCCGCTTCGTCGATGAGCGGGACCAGCTTCGGGTAGCCCAGAACCCGCTCGAGCTCCGCGAGCAGGTTCCGTGACACGACGAGCTCGAAACCTCCGTCTCGCCAGGCGCGCAGCACCGCGGCAGGCGCGCCATCCGGCGAAAGGAGCCCGGAGACCACGACGTTCACGTCGAGGACGGCGCGCACGGGCGCGGACGGTTCAGTCCGCGCACGGCACGCGGCCGGAGTGCTGCGCCTCGATGGCGAGGTCGGCGGCGGCGGCCGGCGCGAGGGTCGCCTTCGACCACAGACGGTCGAGGAGATCGAACCCGAGGTCGCGTCGCAGCGCCTCCTCGATGACCTCGCTGTCGCCCTGGCCCGAGCGGGCGGCCCGCACCTTGACCACGCGGAGCACTTCCTCGTCGATGGTCAGCGTCGTGCGGGTCTTGGCCACGAACTCATCGTAGCATCTTGATGTATTGATGCCAAGATGCGACCAGCCGCTCAGGCGCGGCCGCCCACGAGGCACTTCGCGAGCAGCTCACTCACGCGGGTACGCAACGCGGTGAGCGTCTGCTCGTCGGGCTGGGCCGTCGGGTCCTGGGCCGCCTGGGCCAGCAGGGGCTGGAACAGCGGGTCGGCCACCACATCGTTCCCCGTGCACAGGGCGACATTGCTCGCGACACGCTGTTGCATCAGGGCGCCGAGAACCCCGTTGCGGTTGGACGCGACGGCGAGCGCCTCGTTGGCCTGGTGTCGCGGGGCGGCACGGGGCGTCGTCACGTCGCACGCCGAGAGCACCACGCGACCGCGCCCGGGCTCCGCCGACGCGCTACCCGCCGGCTGGGCCACGGCCCACCGCTTCAGGCCGTCCGCGATCGCCGCGGTGTCGGAGGCGCTGCGCCCCGCGAACGCGGCCCGCACACACTGCTGCCCGCCCTTGCGGTACCCGGTCATCGCGTCACCGCCCCACCGGTCGGCGATGCGCAACGCATCGGCGACCGGGAGTTGCTGGGCCAGCACGAGGTACAGCGCGAAGGCCCCGAAGCTGTCGGGCCTGCCCATCCCGCACACCGAGGCGGCCGGGGACGACGCACCGGCGTATGCCGTGCTGCGGCTGACCTTCCGGCGACGGTGAGCGCGCGGTGAACAGGGCCAAGGCGCTCAACGCGCTGCGCATCGGCCTGCTCGTGGTCATCGTCGCGGCCTGTGTGATCGCGCTCTGGGTCAACTGGCAGGAGGTGTCCGGGCAGCTGCGCAAGCTCAGCGTGCCGGTGGTGCTGGGCGCGTTCGTGCTGGTCACGCTCGCGCCCGTGCTCACCCTGATGGGCTGGCGGGTGCTGCTCGAGGACCTCGGCACCCACCTGGCGCTGCCCCCGGCATCCAGCGTGTTCCTCGTCGGCCAGCTCGGCAAGTACCTCCCAGGCTCGGTGTGGACCGTGGTGGCCCAGGCCGAGATGGGGGCCCGGCTCCTCGTGCCGCGGCGGCGGATGGCCGTGGTCGGCATCCTGTCGATCGGGCTCGCGGTGCTCACCGGCTGCCTGCTCGGCATCCCGGCGGTGCAGCCGCTCGTCGCGTCGCGCGGCGACGCGTTCTCGTGGTGGTGGGTAGTGCTCGCCGTGGCGCTGGGCTGCGTGCTGCTCTGGCCCCGGCTGCTCAACGCGATCATCGCCCGCGGCCTCCGGCTGCTGCGTCGCGAGCCGCTCGAGCACGACCTGTCCGGGCGGGCCGTGGCCCTGACCTCGGCGTGGTTCGTCGCCGCCTGGGTCTCCACCGGCACCGGCACCTTCGTGCTGGCCCGCAGCGTGGCCCCCGAGGCGCCGCTGGGGCCGCTGCTGGTGACCTGCATCGGCGGCTTCGCGCTGGCGTCGGCGGCCGGCATGTTCAGCATCCTCGTGCCCGCGGGCGTCGGGGTGCGCGACGGCGTGCTCGCGCTGCTGCTCGTCACCCTGATGCCGTTGCCGGCCGCCACCGCTGTGGTCGTCGTCGCCCGCTTCCTCGCGGTGCTCGCCGACCTGCTGCTCGCCGGTGGCGCGTGGGCGTGGGGACGTCGGCACGACCTCCTAGGATCGACGGCGTGACCGACTCCGTGGGGCCCGGCGACCGTGAGGAGCAGCTCGCCTACTCCGAGATCATGGCCAAGATGCTCGACGAGGAGGGCCGCCGCCAGAAGGCGGCCAAGATCGTCGCCGTCGTGCGGCACGCGCTCGGGGTGCCGTCGCTGCACGGGCTGCGCGCGGTCGACGTCGGCTGCTCCGCGGGCTTCATCGCCGACGAGCTCGCGCTGGCCGGGGCGAGCACCAGCGGGGTCGACATCGACGAGCCGGGGCTCGAGAAGGCCCGCGCCCGGTTCGGCGAGCGGGTCGACTTCCGGCTGGCCGCGCGGCGAGGACCTGCCCTTCGACGACGACTCGATGGACGTCGCGGTGCTCAACCACATCTACGAGCACGTCGTCGACCCCGAGGCCGTCGTCGCCGACATCCACCGGGTGCTGCGCCCGGGCGGGCTGCTCTACCTCGGCATCGGGCACCGCTGGCAGGTGGTCGAGCCGCACCACCGGCTGCCCTTCCTGTCGTGGCTGCCGCAGGGCGCGGCCGACCATTACATGCGCCTGACCGGCAAGGGCGACCACTACTACGAGCACTACTACACGCCGGCCGGGCTGCGGCGGCTGTTCGCGGCCTACGACGTGTGGGACTACACCCTGCCGGTGCTCACCGACCCGGTCGCCTTCGCCGCCGGTGACAACGTGCCGGCCTGGGCCGCGAAGGTGCCCCCAGCGGCGTTCCGTGCGGCGCTGCCGCTGGTGCCCACCTACGTGTGGGCGGCGTTCAAGGGGCATGCCACCCCGGCCGGGCCGCCGCTGCGCGTCCCGCCGCGCCACCTGGGCTGATGGGCGCCGCCGCGCACGAGCGGGTCGTGCGCACCTCGCGCGAGGTGCCGCTCGGTGCGGTGGTCGGCACCTTCCGGCGCGGTGGGGGCGACCCCACCAGCCGGCGCGACGACCGCGGCTGGTGGTTCGGCTGGCGCACCCCCGACGGCCCGGTCACCGTGCGCCTGGCCGCCGCGCCGAGCGCCGGTGACGTCACGGCATCCGCGTGGGGGAGCGGTGCGGCCTGGGTGCTCGAGCGGGTGCCCGACCTGCTCGGCGAGCGCGACGACCCCGCTGGCTTCGTGGCCCACCACCCCCTCGTGGCGCAGGAGTGGCGCCGGTTCCCCGGCTGGCGGGTGCCACGCTCCGGGCTGGTCGTGCAGGCATTGGTGCCCTCGATCATCGAGCAGAAGGTCACCGGCAAGGAGGCCTTCGCGGGCTACCGCCGCCTGGTGCGGCGCTTCGGCGAGCCTGCGCCCGGCCCGGGGGAGGACCGCGGGCTCGTCGTGCCGCCCACTCCGCAGGGCTGGGCGGCCATCCCCTCGTGGGAGTGGCTGGCCGCCGGCGTCGACCCGGGCCGGTCGCGCACCGTGGTGAACGCGGTCGGCCGCGCCGGGCGCCTCGAGGAGTGCACCGACCTGCCGGTCGAGCAGGCCCGGGCGCGGCTCACGTCCCTGCCGGGCGTGGGCCGCTGGACCTGGGCCGAGGTGGCCCAGCGCGCCCTCGGGCTGCCCGACGAGGTCAGCTTCGGCGACTACCACGTCGCCAAGGACATCGGCTGGGCCCTGACCGGCACCCCCGTCGACGACGATGGCCTGGCCGAGCTGCTGGCGCCGTACGCCGGGCACCGCTACCGGGTGCAGCGGCTCCTCGAGCTCGCCGGGCACCACCGGCCCCGGCGCGGCCCGCGGATGTCGACGCCCACCCACCTGCCGGTGCGCGGCCGGTAGCCGGCTCCGCTGGGGCGGCATCGGGTGTTCGGCCCTGCCCATCCTCCGTTCGGACAGTAATTGATGGCACAATCATCGGTATGACGTTCGACACACTCCGGCTCGGCCTGCGCTGGACCTTCTGGGTCCTGGTCTGGCTGATGACGGCGCTGCTCGGCGCGCTGCTGTTCCTCGGCACCGTTCCCGTCCCCGCGGTCGCGCGCTGGGTGGGCTTCGCCGCGGTGCTGGGCATCATCGGCGAAGACGTCCGACGCAAGCTGGTCCCGGCACCGGAGCAGCCCCGCCGCTGACGGCTCGGCGCCCACCACAGATCCTTCCGGCGACGGGGGGCCGTCCGTTCCCTGCCAACGGGCGGCCCCTCAGCCGAAGGACAGGGTCACCGTCGTGCCCGTGCGTCGAACCTGCCGCGCGCCCAACCCCTCCGAGGCTGCGGCCACCTCCGCGCGCACCACCAGCCGGCCGAGGTCGTAGCCCTCGGGGGCGGCCAGCGTCACCTCGGCAGAGCCGTTCGGCTCGTCGACGCCGACGTCGGCCGAGCCGTCGGCCACGTCGAGCAGGGCGAGTGCCACGACCCGGCTCACCCGTGGGCCCAGCCCCTCGCCCGGCTGCACCGGCCGGATGCCGACCTCCTGCGACAGCGCGCTCCCCGGGCGCACCCCCAGCGCGGCCCGCAGTGCCTCGACGTGGCCGAGGGCGAACCAGTCGCCCGGACCCACCCGCACGAGGGCGCGAGCCCCGGGGGCGTCGGGCGAGAACCACGCAGCATCGAGCCCGCGCACGAGCGCCGCGGGGATGCCGTCCGCCTTGCCCTTCACGAGGTCGGCGGCGGCAGCCACTTCGTCGGCCACGGCCCGCATCGTCACGGCCAGCGGGCGGCCGTCGTGGTCGGTGGCGCCGCGCAGGTCCTCGAGCACGGCCAGGCCCGCGCTGCCCAGGGCGAGGTCGGTGAGGCCGTCTCGCCAGGGGCGCCCCGCGGTGTCGCTGAGCACCACGGCCAGCGGTGTGGCAGAAGGCAGTTCGAGCCGTTCGAGCAGCGCGGTGCGCAGCCGCGCCGCCTCGGCATCGGGGTCGTCGGGCAGCAGGAGCACCCGTGCCGACGGGCCCGTGTTCGAGGCGTCGACCCCCGCAGCGGCCATCACCGGCCCGGCCACCGACTCGACGACGCGGGTCACGCCGTCGGCGGAGCGGCGCTCGGCGACGACGCGTACGGTGCCGGCCGTGACGGCATCCTCGCGGGTGCCGTGCCACGTCAGGCCCAGCGCCTTGGAGACCACCTTGCTCGACACCACGAGGCAGTCGCCGGCCTCAAGGGTGACACCGGATGCCGTGAGCGCGTCGACCAGCAGGTCGGCCAGCCGGGCGCCGGGCAGCACCTCGCCCACGCCGAGCACGGGCACGACCCGCACCCCGGCACCCGAGGAGGGCGACGGCGTCCGCGGGTCGGTCACGCGGGCACCGCGGCGGCCATCCGCAGCGCGTGCTCCGCGATGCGCGCGGTGGCGGGCACGTCGCTCATCAGCAGCGGCCCGTCGAAGACCTCGACGCGGGCGCGACGCAAGCGTGGTGCCGGCGTCGGCCGGGTCGACCAGCCACCCGTCGAGGAAGTCCTCGTAGAGCCCACCGACGGCCTGTGCCGTGGTGTCGACGCCGATGGCCTCGAGGCACGCGTCGGCGTGACCGCGCACCGGGCGGCCGGAGATGAGTGGGGACACCCCGACCACCGGGGCAGTGGTGCCGCGCAACGCGTCTCGCACCCCGGGGACGCCGAGGATGATGCCGATCGACACCACCGGGTTGCTCGGCGGCAGCAGCACGACGTCGGCCTTCCGGATGGCGTCGAGCACCCCCGGCGCGGCGGTGGCGCGGTCGAGCCCTGCGACGACGAACCGACGGGCCGGCACTGCTGCCTGGTGGCGGACCCACCACTCCTGGAAGTGGATTGCTCGCTCGCCGCCCTCACCGTCGTCGACGACGACGTGCGTCTCGACCGGCACGTCGGTCATCGGCACCAGGTCGATCCGCTTCTCCGGCAGGCCCCAGCGCGCCGCCAGCCGGGCGGTGACCTCGCTGAGCGAGGCGCCCTGACCGAGCCACTGAGACCGCACGACGTGGGTGCCGATGTCGAGGTCGCCGAGCGCGAACCATTGGGGGAGTGCGCCGTACGCGGCGAGCTCGCCCTGCACGCGGTGGCTCTCGTCGGCGCGACCCCAGCCCTGCCCCTCGTGCACGCCGTCGCCGAGGGTGTAGAGCAGGGTGTCGAGGTCGGGGCAGACCCGCAGGCCGAACAGGGTGATGTCGTCGCCGGTGTTCGCGATGACGGTGACCGTCGAGTCGGCGAGCCCGGGAGTGGTGTCGAGGTGGTGGCGCAGGCCGCGGACGAAGCGAGCTCCGCCGACGCCGCCGGCCAGGGCGGTGATGTGCATGTGCGAGAGTCTGTCAGTCGGGTTCGGCGCGCGGCGAGTCCGCCCGAAACGCCGGGGGAGCCGGGAAAAAGACCACCAAATACACCATTCGGCTTGACGTGGAGTGCATGACACGCGTGTAATTCCATGCATGTACTCCGAAAATCTCCACCGGAGCACACGGGTCGAAGGGTCGAGGAGGGAAGCATGCACGAGCTCTATGTGATCGACGGGATGCTCGACGAGGGTGAGCCCGAGGACGGTGCTCTCTCCTGGCAGGAGCGGTCGCTGTGCGCGCAGACCGACCCGGAGGCCTTCTTCCCCGAGAAGGGCGGCTCCACCCGCGAGGCCAAGAAGGTCTGCGTGGGGTGCGACGTCCGCTCCGAGTGCCTCGAGTACGCCCTCGCCAACGACGAGCGGTTCGGCATCTGGGGTGGCCTGTCCGAGCGCGAGCGGCGCAAGCTGAAGAAGCGCGCGGTCTGACCCGGGGCCCCCGCCCCGGCCCGCCGCCCCACGGATGACTCTGGCTCCCGCCCGTCCCACGTCCACCCCGTCCGCCGCGGACGGGGTGGAGCCGAGCGTGACCGCGGTCGTCATCACCCGCCGCGACGCCCGCGGCCTGGCTGCCCTGCTCGACGCGGTGCTCGAGCAGAGCCTGCTCCCCGATGCCGTGCTCGTGCTCGACCGCAGCGACGGCGCCGCCATCCCGGTGGCCGACAGCGGCGACGACGACCACCCGCTTACTACCGACCACGTCACGCTCGACCACGTCACGCTCGACCACGTGACGCTCGACCACGTGACGCTCGACCACCGAGCGGTCACCGTCATCGGCGTCGTCGACACCGCGCGGCGCACCCACGCGGTGCCCATCAGCGTGCTGCCCGTCGACCCGCGCACACCGGCCCGCACCACCGCCCATCGCGCCCTGCTCGACCCCGAGGTCGACACGCCCCCGACCACGCTGGCCTGGCTGCTCCCGGTGGGCACCAGCCCGGAGCCCGGCGCCCTGGTGGCCCTGGTCGACACCTGGCGGCGCTCGCCGTCGGCGGGCGTGGTCGGCCCCAAGCACCTCGACGCCGCCGACCCGCACCTGCTGCGGGCCCTGGCCATCCGCACCACCCGTGGCGGCCGGCTGCTGTCCCGGCCCCGGCCGGGTGAGCCCGACCAGGGCCAGTACGACCGGTCCACCGACGCGCTGGGGGTGCCGTTCGCCGGCTCCCTCGTCGAGCGCGACCTGCTCGGCACGCTGCGGGGCTGGGAGACCTCGTTCGGCGACGTGGGCGCCGACCTCGACCTCGGGTGGCGCGCCCACAACGCCGGCCGCCGCGTGGTGGTCGTCCCCACGGCCCGGATGCACACCGAGCCGGGGGTGGCCCCCGCCGGTGCGAGCACGGCGGCTCGCCGCCGCTCCGGCCGTCGGGTGGCCCTGGCACGCTCGCCGTGGTGGGCCTCGCCCTTCCTCGCGGCCTGGATCGCCGTCACCTCTGTGGTCGCGGCCCTGGGCCTGCTGCTGCTCAAGCGTCCCCGGGCCGCCGGGGCCGAGCTGTCGTCACTGGCGTCCCTCGACCCCTTCCGCGGCACCGCCGCCCGGTGGCGAACGCGGCACCGCCGCGAGGTCAGCCGCCGTGACCTGCGCGCCCTGTTCGAGCCGCGTCGGGCCGTGCTCACCGGCTGGGGCGACGCCGTTCACGACGCCCTCGTGTCGCCCCGGCCACCCATCGGCGACGAGGCCAACGAGCTCAATCCACGCTCGTGGATGCTCGCCGTGCTGCGCCACCCGGGGGTGCTCGCCACCGCTGGGGCGCTGGTCGTCTCCGCCGTCGCCGGCCGCTCCCTCGGGTTCGGCGTGGTCACCGGCGCCGGGTCGGGGCTGGCGGGCGGCGAGCTCATGGGCAACCGGGCCGATGCCACGGTGCTCTGGCACGCCTGGACCGACGGGTGGACCGGCCCCGGCCTGGGCGGCCCCGACCCGGCCGGCCCCTGGGCGCCGCTGCTCGCGGTGCCCACCTGGCTGGTCGACCACATCCCGCTCCTGCCGGCCCCCGGGTCCGCCGCCGGTCTGGTGGTCGCGATCCTCGTCATCGTCGGGATGCCGCTCGCGGCCGTCAGTGCCTACCTCGCCCTGCGCCCCGTCGTCGCCACCCGTTGGGTGCGCGGGCTGGCGGCGTTCGGGTGGGCCACCACCGGGGTGGCCGCCACCTCCGTGGCCCAGGGCCGGCTCGGGGCCCTCGTGGCCCTCGTGCTGCTGCCGCCGATCGCCTGTGGGCTGTGGCTGCTGGCGGTACGCCGCTCCACGGCCACCAGCGCATTCGCCACGGCGCTCGCCGCACTGGTGCTCGGCGCGTTCGCCCCCGTGCTGCTCGCCCTCGTGACCCTGCTGGCCCTCGTCCTGGCCGTGGTCCGCTCCGGGGTGCGTCGGCACGCCCTGGTCGTCGCGGTCGTGCCCGCCGCGGTGCTGGCACCCTGGCTCCTGGACCAGGCCGAGACCTCCTGGCCGGTGCTCGTCGCCGGCGTCGGCCTCGCCCAGTGGGGTGGCCCGACGCCCGAGCCCTGGCAGCTGGCCCTGCTCAACCCGGGCGGCGCGGGAGCGCCACTGGTCTGGACCGCTGCTCCGCTCGTCGCGGTCGCCGTGCTCGCGCTCCTGCGCGGTCGCGGCTGGGGTAGCGCCACGACGATGCTGGCCCTGCTCGCACCGGTGCTGCTCGCCCTCGCCCTGGTCGCCCCCGGCATCCGGCTGGGCACGGTCCCCGCCGGGGTCGCCGGCGCGGGGGAGCCGATCACGCTGTGGTCGGGCACCCTGCTCCTGCCGCTGGCCCTGGTGGTGGTGCTGGCTCTCGCCCGCGGTCTCGACGGCGTGCGGCTGAAGCGGCCGGCGTCAGACCCACGGCTGCCCGCCCTGGCCCGCCGCACCGGTGCCGTGATCGGCGCCGCGGCCGTCGCGGTCTCCGCCGGCGGGGTCGCCTGGGCGACGCTGGGCACCGAGCTCGCCCCCTGGCAGGACCCGAGGCCGGCCGTGTCGGTCGACCAGGCCGAGGGCGCCTTCGCCACCCGGGCACTGTTCGTCGTGCCCGGCACCCGCGGCGCCGGCTACCGCTTCGTCGGGCGCGAGGCCTCCGACGTGTCGCGGCCGCTGCCGAGCGTCGACCGGGCCGACGGCTCCCTGGCCGACCGGGTCAGCGCGGCGCTCGGCGACGCCTCCACCGGCCCGTCGCTGTTCGCCGACACCGCCACCGACCTGCTCGCGGTGCGTGCCGGCCTGGTGCCCGAGGTGGCCCGACGGCTCGACGCCACCGACGGGCTGCAGCCCATCGCGCCCCGCGACGGCTGGGACATGTGGCGGGTGAGCCCGACCGGCACCGGCGTCGACCTCGTCGCACCACCCCGACTGCGGCTCGTGACGCCCGACGGCACCCGGCTGGTCAGCACCACCGGCCAGAGCGCGGCCACCCGCACCACCGTCGACGTGCCGCCGGACAGCCGGCTCGTCGTGGCCGAGCCGCTCGGCTGGGCGCAGCACGCCGCGGTCTCCGTCGACGGGGTGACGGTGCAGCCCGTCCCCGGTGCGCCGACGCCCACCTACCTGCTCCCCGTCGGCACCGGCCGGCTCATCGTCGACGTCACCGACCCCTCCCGGTGGTGGCACGTCGGCCAGGTGCTGGCTGTGCTGGCGCTGGCCTTCCTCGCCGTGCCCTTCGGCCGGCGCGAGTCCCGCGTGGGGCACGCATGAGCCGGCTCAGCAGTGCAACGGCCGGGCTGCGTCGCAGCGCCCGGCGGGTCAACCTCGGCGGCATCGCCCGGGTGGCCCTGGTGGCCGGGGCCGGCATCGGCCTGGTGCACCTCGCCACCAGCCGGCCCCTCGAGGTCGACCTCGTCGCAGCGACCGGGCAGCAGCACGCTCCGCTGGTCGGCACCTCCCTCGCCACCCGGGTCGAGCTCGCCTGCCCCGGGCCCGAGCTGGCCGGCATCCCCGGCACGCCAGACGTGCGGGTCGCCTCGTCCATCACGGCCGCGGCCGGGCCCGCCGAGCTCCTGCCGGTGCCGGCGCGTGGTGCAGGGCGACTGGTCGCCACCTCCGGGGCGAGCACGGTGCTCTCCCTCACCGAGCGCCCCGCCAGCGGCTTCGGCAGGGTGCCGTCCCCAGCGGCCAGCCCGGCCGGTGACGTCGATCCGACCATGCTGACCGGCGACGGGTCCATGGCGCCTGCCGCGGCGGGCACCCAGGAGTGGCGCACCGACACCCCCGGGCTGCGCGGTCTGGTCTCCACACCGTGCGCCGCGGGCGGCTCCGACCTCTGGCTGCTGGCCGGCGGCGCCGGCCCCGGCCGCCAGGAGCGCCTCATCCTCACCAACCCGGGCGCGAACCCGGTCACCACCGACGTGGCAGTGCACGGCACGGCCGGTCAGCTCGGGGACCCCGTCGTCGAGACCGTCCCCTCGGGCGGGCGGGTCAGCGTGCTGCTCGACGCCCGCTACGGCAAGGAGGAGCACCCCGTCGTGCACGTGCGCTCCGACGGCGGCGGCGTGCAGGCCACGCTCACCGACACCTGGGTCGACGGCAGCACCGCGCTGGGTGCCGACACGACCGTCGCGGCGGCGTCCCCGTCCGGCGTGCAGGTCGTGCCCGGCGTCGTCGTCGACCCCACCGGAACCACCTCGGTGCGGGTGGCCGTGCCCGGCGACCAGGATGCGGTCGTGCGGGTCAGCGTGCTCGATCGTGCCGGCCTGGTGCCGTGGACCGGCGAGAGCGTGCTCAGCGTCACCGGCGGTGCGGTCGGCGAGCTGGCGCTCAAGGGGCTGCCGGCCGGCACCTACGCCCTCGCCCTGCGGGCCGACGTCCCGGTCGTCGCGGCGGCGTTCACCCGGGTCGGAACCGGCGCGGCACCCGGCGAGATCGCCTGGTCCCCGGCGGCTACAGGGGTCGACTCCGTGGGCGGTGCGGCCTTCGTGCCTGTCGCGGGCCTCGACCGCAGCCTGCAGCTCGTCAGCACCGGTGGCAACAGCACCGCGGAGGTGGTCACGGTCATCGACGGCACCCCGCGCACCCGCCGGCTCGACCTGCTGGCCGACCGGGTCGCGAGCGTGTCGCTCGACGACGCGGCATCCGTCTGGGTGCGCCGCATCACGGGGAGCGGCGAGCTGCGCGGCACGGTGATCTCCTCGAGCGGCACGGGCGCGGCCCGGATGCTGTCGACGATGCCGCTGGGCGAGAGCGCGGTCACCTCCGAGGTCAGCCGGGCCTTCCCGCTGCCCTGACCCCAGGCTTCCCGGCGCAGCGCCTCAGGCGTCGGGGTCCAGGCCCGGGTCGAGCTCCTGCGGGGGCACGCCGAGCAGCGCCGCCACCTGCTCGGTGACCACCTCGCGCACGATGTCGGCGAGGTCGACCTCGTCCTGTGCGCGCGCCTCCACCGGGCGGCGGTAGACGACGACCCGGTGCGGTCGGGTGTTCGTGCCCCGCAGCAGCCGGCCCAGTGCGGCGGTCTGCTCCTCCCAGGGGGCGGGGTCCTGCGCGGGCACGTCCTCGACCGCGAACTCGATCCCGGCGTAGCGGGTGCCGAGGTGCGGACGCATCCGGTCGGCGGCATCGAGCACGAGCGTGTCGAAGCGCGCCCGGCGGGTCTGCATCGCCGGCACCGGCGGCCATGCAAGGGGGCCACGGACCCCCCGGCCGTGGCGCTCACGGCGGTGCACACCTGTCACGACCCGCATGCTACGGCGTGCCTCCCCGGGCCGTCGGCAGCGCCACCTAGAGTTCCTGGAGTGAACCTGTCCCGTCGGTGCTCGAAGACGGCGTGCCGTGGCCCCGCGGTCGCCACGCTCACCTACGTCTACTCCGACCGGGCCGCCGTGCTGGGGCCGCTGGCCACCTATGCCGAGCCGCACACCTACGACCTCTGCGCCGAGCACGCCAACCGGATGACCGCGCCGCGGGGTTGGGAGGTCGTCCGGCTCGCGACCGACTACCCCGAGCCGCAGCCGAGCACCGACGACCTGCTGGCCCTGGCCGACGCGGTGCGCGAGGCCGGCCGGCCGCGCACTCCCGCACCCGAGCCCGTCGAGGCGCTGCCGCCGATGGTGCCCGGCGAGGTGCGCCGCGGCCACCTGCGCGTGCTGCGGGGCAGCGCCGAGGGCTGAGCCGGCAGCTCGTCGTGAGCCGGTGCCGGGTCGCCTCCGGGGTGACCGGCCCCACTCGTGCGCATCCGGGTCGGGGCCGTGGTGCGCCCCCCGTAGGCTGTGCTGACGTGAGCACCCGACCCCCCTGTCCGACGTCGTCAAGGCCTATGACGTGAGGGGGATCGTCCCCGACCAGCTCGACGCCCGCGTGACGTGGGCCCTCGGCGCCGCCTTCGCGGACGTGGTGGTGCGGCCCGACGGCGCGACGGCCTGCGTCATCGCCCACGACATGCGCGACTCCTCCCCCGAGCTGTCCGGGGCGTTCGCCGACGGCGTCGCAGCCGCGGGCTCGACGTCATCGCCACCGGGCTCGCGAGCACCGACGGGCTCTACTACGCCAGCGGCGCCCTCGACCTGCCCGGCGCGATGTTCACCGCGACCCACAACCCGGCCGCCTACAACGGCATCAAGCTGTGCCGGGCCGGCGCCCGCCCGGTCGGCCAGGACACCGGCCTGGCCGAGGTCCGCGACCAGGCCGAGGCGATCCTCGACGGCGACGCGTCGGCCGACCCGGCGCGGCCCGACGCGGCGCACCGTCAGCGAGCGGGACCTGCTCGCCGACTACGCCGACGTACCTGCGCGCCCTGGTCGACCTGACCGGCATCCGCCCGCTGCAGGTGGTCGTCGACGCCGGCAACGGCATGGGCGGGTTCACCGTGCCCGCCGTGCTCGGACGGGCGGGCTGCCCGCGCTGCCGCTCGACGTCATCCCGCTGTACTTCGAGCTCGACGGCACCTTCCCCAACCACGAGGCCAACCCGCTCGACCCGGCCAACCTGGTCGACCTGCAGGCCGCCGTGGTCGAGCACGGCGCCGACATCGGGCTGGCCTTCGACGGCGACGCCGACCGCTGCTTCGTCATCGACGAGAACGGTGACCCGGTGAGCCCCAGCGCGATCACCGCGCTGGTCGCCCGTCGCGAGGTCGCGCGGGCCGTGGCCGCAGGCGCGGATGCCGCGGACGTCACGGTCCTCTACAACCTGATCTCCTCCGCGCGGTGCCCGAGGTCATCGCCGCAACCGGCGGCCCGCGGGTGCGCACCCGGGTCGGCCACTCCTTCATCAAGGCCGAGATGGCCGCCACCGACGCGGTGTTCGGCGGCGAGCACTCCGCGCACTACTACTTCCGCGACTTCTGGTTCGCCGACACCGGCATGCTCGCCGCGATGCACGTGCTCGCCGCGCTCGGCGAGCAGGACGCCCCGCTGAGCGAGGTGTGGCCGACCTGGCCCGGTATGCCGCGTCCGGCGAGATCAACTCCACGGTCACCGACGCCGCGGCCGCCACTGAGCTGGTGCGCGCCTGGGCGCAGCCGCAGGGCGTCGACACCGACGAGCTCGACGGCCTCACCCTGGTGCACGCCGGCGGTGACGGCGACCCGATGTGGTGGCTCAACCTGCGCGCGTCCAACACCGAGCCGCTGCTGCGGCTCAACGTCGAGGCCGCGGACCCCGACACCATGGCGCGGGTGCGCGACGAGGTGCTCGCGATCGTCCGCGCCTGATCGCCAGCGGAGTCAGGGTCACTCCGCGGGCTCAGGAGGTTCTCGCCGAGTCAGGGCGTTATACGCCCCTGACCTGGCGAAGTGCTCCTGACTCCGCGAGAAGCCCGGGGTCAGGCCGGGCCGGTCGTGCGCTGACCGGCATCGAGCGCCGTGGCCTGGGCCCGGCGCAGCGCGGCGCTCTCGAGCCGCAGTGCCTCACTGGCCGCGACGTTCTCGCCCTTGGCGTCGAGCACTGCAGCGAGCACCTGGTAGCTGAACGCCACCGACAGCGGCCGGTCGATGGCGGTGAGCTCCTCGATGCAGACCCGCACCTCGCGCTCGGCCTCGTCGAGGCGACCCAGCGCCAGCAGCGCCCGGCTGCGGGTGCGCCGGGCCCGGGCGGTGAGGAACGCGTCGCGCGAGGCCAGCGCCCGCTCGTGGGCCGTGGTGGCCTCCTCCAGCGCCTGCGCCGCCCGCCCCGCGGCGAGGCTGACCTCGGCCCGGGCGTCCAGCGCGTAGGAGTACAGGTGGACGTCGCCGATCTGCCTGAACAGGTGCAGCGCCTCGTCGATCAGCAGGCCGGCAGGCCCCAGCTCGCCCTGCCGCCGCCGGGCCCGGGACAGCTCCAGCGTGGCCAGGGCGTTGGCGACGGTCACCGGGGTGTCGGCCAGCAGCTCGCGCGCCCGGGTGAACTCGCGGGCCGCGTCCGGCAGCTCGTCGTAGTCGTTGTGCAGCGTTCCCCGTGCGATCGCGGCCCACGCGGCCAGGACGACGTCCGACGCGTGCGTCAGCGACTCCTCGGCCGTGGCGACCGCTGCCTCGGCCTCGGCGCGCAGCCCGAGCGAGGTGGTCGCCTGGGCGACCACCAGTGCGGCGGCGGCCGCGGCGCGGTGCTCACCGAGCAGCACCAGCTGTCGGCGGGCCTGGTCGGCCAGCCCGCGCGCCACCCGCGAGGCCGAGCGCTGGTCCTGCAGCAGCCACGCGCGGCACAGCATCAGGGAGGCCGCACCGAGCCGGCTGTCGTCGTCGGCGCCGGCGAGGGCACCGGTGAGCACCTCCTCGGCCGCCAGCCACAGCTCGAGGTCGGACCACGCGTCGTGCCCGAGCGCGCAGTCGCAGACCAGCCGCCAGGCCAGGTCCGGGCGCACCGGTGCAAGCCGCGTCGCGCACGCAAGGAGCAACGGGGTGTCGGTGCGCAGCACCCGGGCACCGCGGGCGCGCCGCGCGGCCGCCCGCCCCCCACGCCCCCCACGCCGACCGGTCGCGGGGGCACGGGGATGAACCGGTTCGGCAGCTCGGTGAGGGCCGACCCGTCGCGGGCGAGCCCCCACGTGGCCACGGCGACCAGCTCGCTCTCGCTCCGCGCTGCACCGGACCCCGTGGCGTCCCTCGACCGGCCGGCGCGTCCGCGCACGAAGGCCCGCACCAGGTCGTGCAGGCGGTACTGCGCCTCGTGGTCCTCGCGAAGCACCGGGTCGACCAGGCTCGCCTCGAGCAGCACGTCGAGCGCGGCGTCGCCAGCGCGGCGGTCGTCGAGCACCGCACCGGCCACCCACCCGCTGAACGTGTCGACCGGCAGGTGCGCCACGGCCTCGACCACCTGCAGCGCCGGCTTCGGGAGCCCGTCGAGCACCCGGTCGATCCCGGCCCGCAGCACCCCGAGGTCGTCGGGCACCTCACCCACGAACCCCAGCCGGTCGAGCCGGTCGGCGAGCTCGTCGAGGGACAGGTCGGGGCGCTGCGCAGCGCGGCCGCCGACGATCCGCACGGCGAGCGGCATCCCCGCGGCCAGCCGGGCCACCTCGCGCGCGCCCTCCGGCTCGGCGGCGACCCGCTCGGTGCCGACGATGCGCGTGAGCAGGGCCATCGTGTCGTCCGGCGCGAGCGAGCGCAGCGGCACCCGGTGCGTCGCCCCCAGAGCCGGGAGCGACGAACGGGAGGTCGTGATCGCCATCGACCCGGCGGTCACCGGGAGCAGGTCGACGACGTCCTCCGTCTCGTCACCCTCGGTCGCGAGGTTGTCGACCACCACGAGCACCCGCCGCCCGTCGAGCAGCGAGCGGAACAGACCGACTCGCGACTCCCGTTCTGCCGGAACGGATTCCGGGTGCACCCCGAGCAGCCTCAGGAAGGCCGCCAGCGCGGTGCCCACCTTCGCGCCCCGGTGGTCGTTGGCGGCATCGTGGTAGAGCGCACCGTCGGGGAACCTCGGCCGCAGCGCGTGCCCGGCTTCCAGCGCCAGGGCCGACTTGCCGACGCCGGCGAGCCCGGTCACCGCCACGACGACCGCGCGGTCGACGGACTCGTCGGCCGCGGCCTCCACCGCGGCGAGCTCGGCGCCGCGCCCGACCAGTGCGGTGGGTCGGCGCGGCAGGGTGCGCGGCACCGGCAGCCCGGATGCCGGGGAGCCGCCGCCTAGCGTTCCGCCCACCACCCGCACCGGCCGAGTCCGGCGCCCGCCCCCGCTGGTCCTCGTCCGCCGGTCGGGTCGGTCCCGCGCCGGTGAGCACGAGCTGCTGGGCTCGACGCAGCGGCTCGGAGGGCTGCACCCCCAGCTCGTCGTCCAGGCGCTCGCGGGTGGTGCGGTAGACCTCCAGCGCCCGCGACTGCTGGCCGGCGGCTGCCAGCGCGAGCATGAGCTGCGCGACGAACCCCTCGTGGAAGGGGTGCTGGGCCGCGAGGGCGTCGAGCTCGGCCACCAGCCCCTGGGTGCGCCCGCACCGCAGCGCCGCCTCGTGCCGCTCCTCGAGCACCGACAGGCGGGCCTGGCCCAGCCGGCTGCGCTCGACGTCGACGGCGGAGAGCCGGGCGCGCCCTGCAGCGGGGTGTCGGGGAACAGGGCCAGGGCGCGGTCGTAGTGCGCCAGGGCACCGGCGGGGTCGGTGGCGCGGGCCGCCCGCGCCAGTCCCACCTCGGCATCCCAGTCGTGCAGGTCGACCGCCACCGAGCCGTCGAGCCGGTAGTCGCGGCCGTCGGTCACGATCACCGGCCCGCCGTCTCGGGCCTTGCGGCGGATGCCGCTCACCAGCGACTGCACCCGGTTGCGCGCCGACGCAGGAGGGTCGCCGGCCCAGAGCCACTCTGCGAGGGAGTCGACCCCCACCCGGTCGCGCAGCGCGGCGAGCGACAGCAGGCCGCTCTCGAGCTCGGTGAGCTGCACGGGCCGCCCCAGGCTCTCGAGCCGGATCCGGCCGAGCACGACCAGGCGTGGAGGCGGGCTCCCCCCGATCCGTGACGACACCTCTGGGACCTTAGGTCGTGCCCACGGGACCGGCAACAGGTGCGCCTGCGGTGGACACGCCCCGTCCGTCAGCCGGGCACCCTGCACTCCTGAGGAAGGCGTCCCGGGCGTGTGGGAGGATCGACGACGACCTCGAACCCGCCCCCCAGGAAGGCACCCGTATGAGCGAGCAGGCCGTTCCCGCCTCGCCGATCGAGCCGTGGCTGCGCGAGATCCTGCGCTGCCCGGCGTGCCGCAGCGAGCTGCTCGACGTCACCGGTGACAGCGGGCCCGAGCTGGTGTGCACCTCCGCCGCCTGCGGCCTCGCCTACCGCATCGACGACGGCGTGCCCGTCCTCCTCGTCGACGAGGCGCGCCGACCCGCCTGAGCGGGGGCGCGGGAGGTCACCACCGGATGCCGTGGGTCGACGAGAGCCGTCTGGACGACCCGGACGCCCTGCGCGTCCTCGACACCCGTGACTCGCTGCGTTCGCTGGCCTCGGCCGGTGCCCAGGTGCGCCGTGCCCTGGTCTCCGCCGACGAGGCCGGCATCTCCCGGGCCGCCGGGGGAGAGCGCCCGCGCTCGGTGCTCGTCGCGGCACTGGGCGGCTCCGCGCTCGTCTGTGACGTGCTCGACCTGCTCGCCGAGCCCGGCTCACCGGTTCCGGTGACCACCCGGGGCAGCCCGCCGCTGCCCGGCTGGGTCGGCCCGCTCGACCTGGTCATCGCCGTCTCCCAGTCCGGCCGCGCCACCGGCCCGCTCGCCCTGGCCGCCGAGGCCGCCCGCCGCGGCGCCTCGCTGCTCACCGTCGGCGCCGCCGGGTCGCCGCTGGCCGACGTCAGCGCCCGGGCACGCGGCGTGCACGTCGAGGTGGCCCTGCCGACCCCGTCGTCGCGCACCGCCCTGTGGTCCCTGCTGACCCCGGTGCTGCTGGCGGCCGACGCGATGGGGCTGGTGCAGTGTCCCGCCGGTGTCCTCGAGCGGGTGGCCGACGTGCTCGACGAGGTCGCCGAGGAGTGCCGGCCCAGCTCCGAGGCTTTCGTCAACCCGGCCAAGGTCCTCGCCCTCGGCCTGGGTGAGACGGTGCCGATCGTGCTCGGCGACGGCCCCCTCACCGGCGTGGCCGCCACCCGCGCCGCCTCGATGCTCGCCCGCACCGCCCGGGTGCCCGCCACCTACGGCGCCCTGCCCGATGCGGCGTCGCAGGTCGTCGCCTGCCTCGACGGCCCGTTCGGCTCCGGGCTGACCTCCACGGCACCGGGCGGCGACATCTTCGCCGACCCGTTCCTCGACGCCGCGCCCGCCCCGCGGCTCGGCCTGCTCACCTTGCGCGACCCCGACCTCGACCCCCAGCAGGTCGCGCTCACCGATGCCGTCGTCGAGTCGGCCCGCGAGTCCGGCGTCACCGTGTGGGAGCAGGTGGCGCACTCCGGCGAGCCGATCGAGCGGCTCGCGTCGCTGGTGGCGCTCACCGACTACGCGGCCACCTACCTCGCGCTCGGCCTGGGGCTCGACCCGTCCGTTTCGCGGCACGTCACCGAGCTGCGCGACCGCACCTCCTAGCCGACGGGCTGGGCGAGGGCCAGCTGCTCCGCCCCAGGGAGGGTGAGCAGGTCGCGGGCCGTCAGCAGCAGCTTGCTGCGCCGCAGCCCGCTGCCGATCACCACCTCGCCGGCGCCGACCACGGCGTCGTCGACCAGCACCGGCCACCCGTCCGGCAGCCCGACCGGCGTGATGCCGCCGAACTCCATGCCGGTCAGCCCCACGGCGTCGTCCATCGGCGCGAACGAGATCTTCCGCGACCCGAGGTGCCGGCGCACGATCCCGTTGACGTCGGCCCGGTGGGTGGCGAGCACCATGACCGCGGCATAGGTCGTCACCTCGCCGCGCCGGCCCGCGACCACCACGCAGTTCGCACTCGCCCCCAACGCCACGTCGTATGCCGTGCAGAACGCGGCCGTGTCGGCGTGGGTCGGGTCGATGGGTGCGACCAGGGCTCCGCGCACCGAGTCCACGACCGCGGCCACGGGGGCGGCGAGCAGCTCGGGGCGGGCGGCGGCAAGGTGACCAGTCGAGGGTTCCACGGGCAGACGGCATACGCCGGACGCTAGCCGACCATCCGTCGGCCGCGGCCCTAGGATCGCCCCCATGTCGAGCGAAGGTGGGACCACGGCCGTCATCGCGGCACTGCTCGCGAACCTCGGGATCGCGGTGACGAAGTTCCTCGCCTTCTTCCTCACCGGGTTCTCGTCGATGCTCGCCGAGGCGATCCACTCGGTCGCCGACTCGGGCAACCAGATCCTGCTGCTCATCGGCGGCAAGCGGTCCCAGCGCGAGGCGACCCCACAGCATCCGTTCGGCTTCGGCCGCGAGCGCTACGTCTACTCGTTCATCGTCTCGATCGTGCTGTTCACCCTCGGTGGGTGCTTCGCGCTCTACGAGTCCTGGCACAAGTGGCAGGAGACCCGCGGCGAGGCCGACTTCGACCCCTTCGAGTCGCGCTGGTGGTGGGTGCCCGTCGTCGTGCTGGTCGTGGCGATCGGGTTGGAGGGGTTCAGCTTCCGCACCGCCGTGCGCGAGTCGAACAAGTCGCGCGGCTCGCGCACCTGGCTGCGGTTCGTGCGCAGCTCCAAGGCGCCCGAGCTGCCCGTCATCCTGCTCGAGGACTTCGGCGCACTGATCGGGCTCACCCTGGCGCTGCTCGGTGTCGGCTTGATGCTGCTCACCGGGAACCCGATCTTCGACGTGCTGGGCTCGGGCAGCATCGGGGTGCTGCTCGTCGTCATCGCCGCGTTCCTCGCCGTCGAGATGAAGTCGCTGCTCGTGGGGGAGAGCGCCACCCCCGAGCACCAGCGGGCGATCCTCGAGGCGCTGGCCGCGCCGGATGCCGTGCAGCGCGTCATCCACTCCAAGACGATGCACCTGGGGCCCGAGGAGCTGCTGGTGGCCGCCAAGCTGGCCGTCGCGGCGACCGAGCGGGCCGACGAGGTGGCCGCGGCCATCGACGAGGCGGAGCGTCGGGCCCGGGATGCCGTGCCAGAGCTGACGCTCGTGATGTATCTCGAGCCGGACGTCGACCGCGGCGACGCGTACGTGCCGGCCGAGCGCCCGGCACCGCCGGCCCAGGCCGGCGGCCACTGAGCTCACTCGCGGGCGGCCGGGCCGAGCCGCCGCACCCCCTGCGAGTGCGACGGCTCGGTGGCCTGGATGGCGAAGGCCCGGTCGGGTACATCGACCGCCGTCTGCGCAGCAGCGTCCCCTCCGACGCCGTCGTCGACGGCAGCCCCGAGCGGTCGACTCTCGCCGACCTCCGGAACATTCACCGAGGCGGCACGGCACCAGCCGCTCGCCTCACGCCGACTTCTCCAGCGTCGGGCGCCGGGACCCATCCGGGTGCCCGTCGCACGAGGTCATGCCACCACACCGAAACGTTCGACGGGGGGTTCGTGACCTGCGGATTCATGGGAGGCGCCGTCCACTGCGGTAGAGTGGGCAGCCGCCGGCGCGGGTGATAACCCTCCACGAACGTGCGGCCCTGAAGGGCGACGCCGGGTCAACCAGATCGTCAGAACTCCCAAGGAGCTTCCGCATGCCCGTTGACCACAAGGTCCGTGACCTCGCCCTGGCCGAGGCCGGCCGCCACCAGATCCGTCTCGCCGAGCACGAGATGCCGGGGCTGATGTCCCTGCGCGCCGAGTTCGGTGACACCAAGCCGCTCACCGGCGCCCGCATCGCCGGCTCGCTGCACATGACCGTGCAGACCGCGGTGCTCATCGAGACGCTCACCGCGCTCGGTGCCGAGGTCCGCTGGGCCTCCTGCAACATCTACTCCACCCAGGACGAGGCCGCCGCGGCGATCGTCGTGGGCCCGCACGGCACCCCCGAGGACCCCCAGGGCGTGCCGGTCTTCGCCTGGAAGGGCGAGACCCTCGAGGAGTACTGGGACTGCACCGAGCAGATCCTCACCTGGCCGGGCGGCGCGCTGGCCAACATGATCCTCGACGACGGTGGCGACGCCACGATGCTCGTGCACAAGGGCAAGGAGTGGGAGGCGGCCGGTCAGGTGCCCCCCACCACCGAGGACGACACCGAGGAGTTCGGCGTCTTCAAGGCACTCGTGCGCCGCACCCTCGCGCAGGACCCGCAGAAGTGGACCAAGGTCGCCGCCGAGATCAAGGGCGTCACCGAGGAGACCACCACCGGCGTGCACCGCCTCTACCAGCTGGCCGAGGCCGGCGAGCTGCTCTTCCCGGCGATCAACGTCAACGACTCGGTCACCAAGAGCAAGTTCGACAACAAGTACGGCTGCCGCCACTCGCTCATCGACGGCCTCAACCGCGCCACCGACGTGCTCATCGGCGGCAAGGTCGCCGTCGTCGCCGGCTACGGCGACGTGGGCAAGGGCTGCGCCGAGTCGCTGCGCGGCCAGGGCGCCCGCGTCATCGTCACCGAGATCGACCCGATCTGCGCGCTGCAGGCCGCCATGGACGGCTACCAGGTCGCCAAGCTCGAGTCGGTCGTCGACCAGGCCGACATCGTCATCACCTCGACCGGCTGCTTCAACGTCGTCACCGCCGAGCACATGCAGCAGATGAAGAACAAGGCGATCCTCGCCAACATCGGCCACTTCGACAACGAGATCGACATGGCCGGCCTGGCGAAGGTGCCCGGCATCAGCAAGCAGGAGATCAAGCCGCAGGTGCACGAGTGGACCTTCGACGACGGCGACTCGATCATCGTGCTGTCCGAGGGCCGCCTGATGAACCTGGGCAACGCCACCGGCCACCCCTCGTTCGTCATGTCCAACTCGTTCTCGAACCAGACGATCGCCCAGATCGAGCTGTTCAACAAGACCGACGAGTACCTCGACGACGACGGCAAGCCGACCGTGCAGACGCTGCCCAAGCACCTCGACGAGAAGGTCGCCGAGCTGCACCTCGACGCGCTCGGGGTCGAGCTCACCGAGCTCACCAAGGAGCAGGCCGAGTACCTCGGCGTCGACGTCGCCGGGCCGTACAAGCCCGAGCACTACCGCTACTGAGGTAGCCGACGTGGGTCGCTGACCCGCCGCACGACGAGAGCCGGGATGCCGTGGCGAGACCACGGCATCCCGGCTCGTGCGATGGCGCCCGCCATTCGCTCAATCGTGGTCACCGACGCCCCGGTGTCAACCTCGGTTGGAGATCGACCCTTGGGCGTCGGCTGGGGGACTGTCACTGTGGCTGAGGGCGACGGAGGTGAGTCGCGCTGGGGGGTGAGGGGGCTGATCGATGGCCGGCCGGTGGTGCAGCCAGTGTTCGAGGTGCGGCGGCGGGGACGGGCTTGGAGATGAAGTAGCCCTGAGCCTGGTCGCAGCCCAGCCGCGCCAACGCGGTGTAGACGGTAGTGACTCTCCACGCCTTCGGCGACCATGCGCAGGCCCAGGCTGTGGGCCAGGGCGATGCTCGAGGCCACGAGTGCGGCGGCGCGAGCGTCGTCGGTCATGGGGAAGACGAAGGACTGGTCGAGCTTGAGCTCGTCGACGGGTAGGTCGCGCAGGTAGCTGAGCGAGCTGTAGCCGGTGCCGTAGTCGTCGATGGAGATCTGGACACCGCCGCCTCGCAGCCGGGTGAGGATCTTCCGGGCTCGTTGGCGGTCGGCCATGAGGAAGTCCTCGGTGATCTCGAGCTGCAGGGAGGCGGGCGCGACGTCATGGGCAGCGAGCATGGCGAAGACCTCTTCGGGAAGGTCTGCGTCCACCAGGGAGCTGGCCGAGAGGTTGACCGCTATGGTCAGGTGCTGGCCCTGCCGCTGCCAGGTCGCAGCCTGATGGAGCGCGATATCGAGCACGAGCCGGGTCATGGCGGTCATGAGCCCGGAAACCTCCACGAGGTCGATGAAGGCGTCGGGGTAGAGCAGGCCGCGGGTGGGGTGTTCCCAGCGGATCAGCGCCTCGACGGCGTGCACTTCGCCGGTGGCCAGGTTGACCTTGGGCTGGTAGTGCAGGACGAACTGGCCGGCGGTGATGGCGGTCCGCAGCTCGTCGACGGTGCGCAACCTGGCAGCGCCGTCGGCGTTGTCGATGTCGTTGTAGACGTGATGTCCGGCTGCGGAGATCTTGGCCTTGTACATGGCGATGTCTGCTTTGCGCAGCAAGGTGGACAGGTCAGGACCGTCGTCGGGGAACCGGGCGATGCCGATGCTGACAGTGGAGTGCAGCGTCAGACTCCCCAGCGCGGCAGGCCCCGCCTGGGGAGTGAAGGGTTCGGCCAGGCTTGCTCGCAGATCCTCGGCAACGCTGGCGGCCTCGTCCAGGCCGGCATCCTCGAGCAGGAGCGCGAACTCGTCACCGCCCAGCCGCGCCAGCAGGTCGCCGCCACGCAGCTGCTCGCGTAGCCGGGCCGCGACCTCGACCAGGAGCTGGTCCCCGGCATGGTGGCCCAGGCTGTCGTTGACCTCCTTGAACTTGTCCAGGTCCAGCAGCAGCAGTGCCCGGCGCCGGTCCGGGGACTTGGCCAGCCGCGCCTGGCCGTGGGTGTACAGCCCGCGACGGTTGGTCAGGCCGGTCAGTGCGTCGTGGGTGGCGTCGTAGCCGAGCTTCTCCACCAGGCGGGCGCTGCGAAGTGCCACCGCGAGGTGGCTGGTCAGGGTCTGCAGCAGGGTCAGGTCCTCCGCCGTGAAGGTGGCTGTCTCCCCGAGCCGGTCGACGACGCGAAGCGTCCCCCGCATGCCGCTCGATTCCGGAAGCGCGACGATCATCGCGTCGCGGAATCCGTGTTCGTCGAGCCAGTGCCGCACAGCAGCGTCTTTGGTGGTTCGTGCGGCCAGCAGTGGTTCCTGCTGGGTCAACGCGCGCACCACCACCCAGTCCTTCGAGTCGAACCTGTGGTGGCTGACCTCCAGGACGTCGGGCTCGCCCAGGGTCAGGGTCAGCGCGGAACCGAGCTCTGCCTGCGGCTCGCGGGCGTCGTCGCTCTCGCTGATCATGACCTGGACGGTGCCTGCTCGCAGGAGCCGGCGGATGCGGGACAGCAGCTCCTCGGCGAGAGACTCCAGGGACTGTGCTCCGACGCCTCCGGTGACGAACTCGTGGACCAGCGCCAGGGAGTGGTGGCGATGTCGGGCGGCGGCATACGCGCGGTAGCCGGACAAGAAGACGACCATCAGCATGACGGCGACCACGGCACCGAGGATTCCCTGCTGGAACAAGATGATGAGTCCGAGCGCGAACATGCTCGAGGTGACGCTCAGGACAAGGGCGGGTACGAGCACGTTGAGAGCATCGGCCCGGCCCAGCGGCCCGTCGTGCACCCGGATCATGACCAGCACCAGCACACCGATGAACTGGTCGACCACCGCCAGCACGGCGATCAGGATGACGGCGGCCGGCAGGTCCAGGCCGTCGTCGGGGCGCAGGAGGAGGTGCAGGAGCATGGCGTCCGCGGCCGCCTCGAAGGCGTAGGCCGAGCAGTTGTAGACCGTCTTCTCCACCGACACCCGCTGCCACACGAACGCCAGGACCGATGCCACCACGCGGGTCACCACGAAGACCTGCGGGGACACCACGAGGACACCGATGAGCAGCGGGATACCGGCCAAGGTGAACGAGTGGGTCTCTCGCCGGAACTCCACGTTCAGCAGGAACTGCTCGGCAAGGAAGAACGCTGCTCCGAGCACGAGCGCCACGACGCCGACGGGCAGTGGCAGGGCAGCGCCACGATGGGCGTCGTCACCTGCCAGTGGCGTCAGCACCACCGCCCCGGCTGCCAGCGCGGTGGCGAGCAGCCAGGTGACGCGCGTCGGGCTCAGAGCACCACGCATCTGCTAGGAGAAGTCGAAGGAGGACCACCGCGAGGAGGACCACCGGAGGAGGACCACCGGTTGGAGGACCACCGGTGGAGGACCAGCGCGAGGATTCCCAGTCAGCGGTGCTCCACCGGAGGAGGACCACCGCGAGGAGGACCACCGCGTTCGAGCTCAGACCGCTGGCGGGTGGCTGCCAGTCGTCGCCGGTCCAGGTGCTACCCAGCCACGAACCGCCCGACCAGGCGGACAGGTTGGCGGTGGCTTGCCACCAGGCGGCGGGGTCCCAGGCGTTGCCCTGGACGTCGATCTCACCGGTCAGGTCGTTGCCCTCGACGTCGACCAGAACGGATCCGCCTCGCGCGGCGTCGATCGAGCCCTGCCCGGTCGACCGGAGGAAGCCCTGGGCGGCGGCCGCTCGCAGGTCGGTGGCGGTGGAGTCGGTCCCGCTCAGGCGGCCCGCAGTGACCAGCGCCCCTTCCAGGTCGACTGAACCGGATCCGGCCGCGATCTGGCCGGCGTTCAGGACCGGGTCAGCGGATGAGGTCAGAGCGAACTTGACCTGGTCCGGGGTGAGGTCCGGGTACGCCTGGAGCAGCAGCGCGACCGAGCCGGAGACCACCGCGGCCGCCTGACTGGTTCCGCTGCCGCGGAACAGGGTCCCACTGACGTCACCGGAAACCCGACCTTCAGGATGGTTGACGTCGATGAAGGACCCGGGGGCCCTGGCCGACACCATCGAGGTGCCCGGCGCCACCAGGTCCACGTGGCGGGTGGCCGAACCCACCTCGGAGTAGGAGGCGACCGTGGCGCGAGCGCCTTGCCAGCCATCGACCCTGTCGTTGCTGTCGGTGGCGCCGACCGCGATGACATAGGGATCGATCGCGGGGTCGCTCAACCGTCCGTCGTCCGCTCCGTTGTTGCCTGCCGAGGTGACCACGACGATTCCGTGCTGCCACGCGTTCTCTGCAGCGGCCGACAGCGGGTCAGCTTGGTAGTCCTGAGCCGAGCTCGTGCCGTAGGACAGGTTGATGACCCGCACGCGGGTGCCGTCGGGCAGTACGGGGTGCTGGGTCACCCAGTCCAGCGCGGCGATCACTTGGGACACGTCGACACTGCCATCCGTGGTCGCCAGCTTCATGGCGAGGAGCTTCGCGTCCGGCGCGACTCCCAGCTGCACGTTTGCCGGTGCGGTGGGCAGGTCCGAGGAAGGGTTCGTGGTTCCCCTGCCGGCGATGACGCCGGCCATGAAGGTGCCGTGGCCGAAGGTGTCTTGCTGGGTCAGCACACCGTTGCCCTCGATCGACAGGTCCGGGCCGTAGACCACCTTGCCGGCGCCGTTCAAGCCGGCAACGTGGGCGACCCCGGAGTCCAGCACTGCAACGCCGACGCCCTGCCCGGTCAGCGGTCGCCCGGTCGTGTCCTTCTTCGCCCACAGGCCGCGGGCACCGATGGCTTTCCCCACCGTGTACAGCGAACCCGGGTCCTTCTGGGCCTGGTGTCGCCCGTAGTCGTCCTTCGACACCGCGTCGGTCCAGGCATCACCCCATCGACGTCCGGAGAAGTCGCTGCTCGTGCCAGTAGCCGTGCTGACAGGCCCCGCCGAGGCATCTTCGTCGGCGACCACCTGGGCCTGAGTAGCCGGAACGCACATTGCGGTCGCGGTGGCCGCCGCAGCGATCCCCACCACCCACCGAGTAGTACGCGAAGACAGATGCCTGGAGCGCATTTCCATTCCTTTCAGATAAACGACGATCAAGAGTCGGACTGGCCTACGTTGATCACGCGTAATGAACTAGGCCCATATCAGCCGCGGGCTTGGAAATGGACGAAACGTCCGGACTATTGTGGATCCACATTTCCCATGTCCGGCGGCTGGCGTTGAGCCGGCCCAGCCTGCTGATCGCGTTCTTCCATTCCAAAACCCAGCACAGTGAGTGGTCCCCACGACCACCACTGGCGGCCCGCTGCAATTGCACAGCCGATGGGCCCGTTGATGTGCAAACAGGAATGTGCACCGCCATAGCCTCAGGTTTGGTGAAGGGGCTGCGGTGTCAGATCGCGGCCCCGTGGGACCACTCAGAACGCTACCCCGTCTGCACCATCCTTGATGGGGGAATGGGAAATCCTGGCAGTCCGGAAATCAAGACCCACGGCCCTCATCGCAGAGCACCGAAAATGCTCGCGCCGTTGGTGTCGGGGTGGCGCCGCCAACAGGGCAGCCCTGCCTCCGGGACCGGCAACGCCCCATCAGAATGCGGGCGAGGAGGACACCGACAGGTGGTGGCATCAAGCCACAGCACGGCACCCGGTGACGGCGGCACGGCTGGCCGTGGCCGGAGCCGCTGGCGTCACGGCAACCACGACCTCATCGTTGCGTCGGGTCACCCTCTGGGTTACCTCAGGACCCCGTCCGGTGCGCTAGCGGGACAGAGAGAGCTGCTGTCCACGGTTGCGCAGACCGGTACCCTTCACCGGTCTGACCCGGTGCAGCGCCAGCGAGATTCGAACCACTGAACGATTCTGGCCCCGGATCGCCCCATGAGACCGCCAGGTCCATATCTGGGCATGACCTAGGTAGCCACCATGTCAATATAGTTGACGAAGATTTTACACTATCTTTACCTGTTCTTTAATGTTACCGTCGGGTAGTCAGCCTGGGTACCGTCCAGTGCAGACCTACCACCGGGCCGGCCCAGCGTCACAGGAAGAAGCGCAGCCATGGGCACCCGAGCCCCTACCAATCTTCGCCGCACCGCCGCCTTGGTCACCGTCGTCGGTGCAGGAATCGCGTTCGCCGGCGGCAGCACCGCTTGGGCCAGCACGGCACCGGTCACGACAGCCACCTGCGGAACACCGGCGCATGCCGCGCTGTACCGCACCGTCCAGCACGAGGCCGTGCCGGCGGTCACCCACCAGGTCAAGGTCATCGACCAGGCCTACGTGCCTGGCGTGCCGGCCGTCGAGGAGGTCTCGCACCTCGAGCTCATCATTGTCGACGGTGACGGCACCCCCGCAGGTGAGAACTGGACTCCAACCGGCCGGAGCTGGACCATCCAGGACAGCGCCGCCTGGACCGAGTTCGAGTGGCAACGCACGGTCATCGACCAAGCCGCCAGCCCGGGTACTCCGGCCGTTCCGCCCGTGACCCACGAAGAGACCGTCGTGGTCCATGACGCCTGGGACGAGAAGGTCGTCGACTCGCACGAGTGGACCGAGTCCGTCACCGGCAAGTGGTGGAACTGGTCACCGAACAAGGACCAGGGGCCGTTCGACGGTCCGCCGTCCTTCCCCAGCGACGACCGCGGCACCTGGCAGGGTCCGCACGAGAACGGCGGACCCGGCCCCGAGGACGAGGGCACGTACAACATCTCGCACAGCGACAGCGGTAACGCCTCGTGGTTCCACCGCGGGCCCAAGATCGAGATCGTGCACCCTGAGGTGAGCCACTTCGTTCACCACGACGCTGTCACCCGCACGGAGACCGTCGTAGACGTCGAAGGCATCCCCGCCGTTCCGGCCACCGAGGAGATCTCGCACGTGGAGACCGCCTGGACCCGTGACCAGGACACCCCACCCGAGGGTTCCGGCTGGGCCCTCACCGGTGAGGAGGTCCATCGCTCTGCCACCTCGCACACCCAATACGAGTGGGCTCGCACGGTCGTGGACACCGCTTACGTCCCGGCGGTTCCCGAAGTGCCCGAGCAGTCCCACATGGTGGTCGTCGTCGATGTCGAGGCGATCCCGGCCTGGACCGAGAAGGTTCTCGTGGTGAAGGCGGTGCCGGCGGGCCCGCCCTGCGCCGCAAGCCCTGCTTCCGTCACCCCAACCGCCGTCAGCACCGAGAGCCTGGCGCAGACTGGTCTCGATCTGGCACTGCCGCTCGGAGCCGGTTTCGCGCTGGTGTTCGCCGGAGGTGTGCTGGTAGCGGTGCGCCGCATCGGCGCCGTCTGAGGCCCTCGATCGCTGATCGGGCCCTGACCCACCCTCGGGTCAACCGACTGGTTCGGGCCAGACCCGGTCAACGATGGTGCTGACCGGGTCTGGCCCGCGGCCTCACGCTCGCAGGGCGGCCGTGGCGCGCGGCCGACGGTGAGGTTGCCGGCCGGTGGCAGTCAGCAGTGAGACGGTACGGACGAGGTCGTCGGGGACCAATGGCTTGGTGACGATGCCGTCGAATCCGGCATCTTCGGCCTGGACACGGTGGTGGTCTCCTGCCTCAGCCGTCACGAGCAATGCTGGGACGGCATCCAAAGCGTGGTGGGCACGGATCGCTGCGATGGCCCACCAGCTGTCGTACGGCAACTCCTCGCAGTCGATGACGATGACGTCAGGGGCGCGGGTGTCTGGCTGGATGAGTAGCCCCATGGCTGCATGCCCATCGGCCGCCTCCTCGACGGCGAAGCCTGCGAGCTCCAGATGGGTGCGCAGTAGTCGACGGTTTGGTCTGTTGTCCTCGCAGAGCAGGACGAGGGGCGACGAACGAACCATCTCGAGCGTTGGCGGGACGCCGGGTACGGGTAGCGCCCACGTCACGTCTTCGCCGGTCAGGTCACGACGGCGCGCCAGGGTGCCTTCATCGGCCGTCGCGATCGCAGGCGACGGGCTGCGCGCCCCGTGCCTCTTGGCGATCACAGCGGTCAGGTTCTCATCCACCCGCTTGCGCTGCAGCGCCCGGGGCAACGCCGGCGCCATCGCGGACACCTGATCGCAGGAGGCCAGAGCGAGCCGCAGCTTGTCAATCGGAACTGCTGGCGACCACAGGAACCCCTGTCCCTGCCGACACCCCAGGGAGCGCAGGTAGGCATACTGCTCCATCGTCTCCACCCCTTCCGCGACGGTCGAGGCGCCGACAGCGGCCGCGAGGTTGACGATGCTGGTGCAGATTGCTTCGTCCTCCGCGCTCGCCCCGATGCCCCTGACGAACTCGCGGTCGATCTTCAGGCTGTCGATGGGGTAACGGTGCACGTAGAGCAGGGAGCTGTAGCCCGTGCCGAAGTCATCGACGGCGATCTTGACTCCCAGGCGTGACAGGGCCTCAAGGGTCGCCGACGTGGTGGGCTCCTCATCGACAAGGGCCGACTCGGTTACCTCGAGGACCAGGCGCCCTGGGCTCAGCTCGCTGCCCTCGAGCGCTCGTTGCACGGTTCCAGCTGCCCGGTCGTCAAGCTGGCGCACGGACAAGTTGATCGCCACATCCAGGTCGAGTCCTTCATGCGTGAGACCTATGGCATCGCGGACGGCTTGCTCGAGGATCCAGGCGCCAAGTCGGTGCATCAGGCCTGCCGACTCCGCCAAGGGAATGAACCGGTCCGGTTTCAGGAGGCCCCACGTCGGGTGCTGCCAGCGCACCAAGGACTCCACGGCAACCACCTTTCCGGTCGCCAGGTCAACCACCGGCTGGTAGTGCAGAACGAACTGGCTGGGGTCGCCGGTCAGCGCACGTCGAAGATCCCCCTCCAAGCTCTTGAGGAACGTCGCCTCGACCTTGGGCTTGTCGGTCGACAGGACGACGTGGCCGGGACCTAGGCTCTTGGCCTCCCTCAGGGCTGTGTCCACCGCCTGCAGAAGGTCATCCACGCTCTGGCCGAGGCTGTGCATGGCCGTGCCCGCACTCGCGTTCACGCTGACCGGAACCCCCGCAACGTCGAACGGACTGTCCAGGGCGCCGAGCAGCCCTTCACTCAGGGCGACAGCATCCGACGGCTGGCTCGGATCCACATCGCGCCACAGCACCAAGAACTCATCTCCGGCGGAGCGGCACAGGGTGTCACCCGGTCGCAGCTGAGCCCGGAGTCGCTGGGCGGCCTGGACCACCACCGCATCCACCGCGTGGTACCCCAGGAGGTCGTTGACCTCCTGGAAGGCATGCAGGTCGAGGGCAGTGACGGCAACCGTCACGCCGGATGGGGGGTTGCTTCGGACTGCCTGTTCGAGACGGTCCAGCATCAGCGCCCACACCGGGAGGTCGGTGAGCGGGTCGTCCAGCGACTGGCGTGCCACCGACCTCTGGAGCTCGTATCGCTCGGTGATGTCGACGTGGGTGATCACGGCCCCCGCACCGTCGCTGATCAACGCGGGGGTCACCCGGACGCTGAACCATCGCCTCTCGTCAGGTGAGTGCCAGGCGTAGTCGTGGCTGAAGTGATCCAGCGAGCCGGCCAGTACCTGGCCGAGGCCCTGAGCGACGAGATCTGCGTCTACACGGTCGAGGCCGCTTGCGTTCGCTGCGGAACGCTCACAGGTCGCGAGGTAACTGGCTCCGATGCCGCTTGATTCTGCAGTCCCGTGGTTCAGCCTCGAGACGTCCAGCCAAGCATGGTTGACCGCCACGATCCTGCCGTTTGAGTCGACAGCGCAGACCGGGCCCTCCCACGCGTTCAGGAGTCCGCTGGCCAGCTGGCGGTAGCGGTCGTGTTGCTCTCGCGCCTCAGGGGTCACGGGGTGCTCCCCACTCAGTGAAGTCATGGCGTTCCGATTCAGGTCACGTCGCCCGCGTCACTGATGTGCCTCAGCGAACAGGCCACGAGCGCGCCGGGGTGCGCCAGAAGGGACAGCACCACGTGTCGTCACCTCCCCAACGTAAGTGCGAGCAATAGCCCCCGTGAAAGGAACGGCGCTTCGTGTGACCAACCAGTCGCCCATGGATGACCCGGCTCCCCGGCCGTCACTGTGCGTCCGCGACTCACGGGCTGATCATGCCGTAGGGGTCGCGCGGGACAGCTGGAGCAAAACCGACCGCACCTCTGCCACCTCGAGGTCCTCGATCCGGCGGTCCAGGTGCTCCAGTTCCCGCACCCTGACGCACGGTTCGCCGTCGGAGCCGTTGTGAGTGAGGCCGATGCCGCGCAGCGCCTCGAGCTCGGCCGCGAGCCGCAGGGTTTGGCGGTAGGCGGAGTGCGCCGCCTGTTGTTCGAGGGGCAGGGCCGCGAGATCGCCCACCAGCTCACTGGTCACGCCTGCCATGACCAGGGCCACGTCCCGCGCTGCGCGGCAGCTGTGGTCGGATGCCGTGAGCTCGGCGGGAGCGTTGGTGGCGATCTCGTTGACCATCGCCAGGGCGGGAGTGCTCACGACGGTGGTGGCAGCCGTCTCCCGTCGTGGCCGGCGCAGTTTCGCCGCCCAGCTTCGTCGTTCCGGCTCGGCCTCGATCTGGGCGGTCGTTCCCCAGCTGTCCGACCCGACCAGCGCGGCGTGCGCACGCTCTGCGGCCGTGATGAACCGCTTCTGGAGCTCGGCGTCACCGAACTCGAGGTACCGCGCCGCTGCGCGTCTGCGGTCGGCGGTGATCGCCTCGGTCGGCGGCCGCGCTTCCGGGTCTGTCAGTTCCGACATGTCGTCCTCTCGTGATCCCGGTCCGCGAGGGTCTGTACTCCGCCAAGCGTCACCACGCAGATCCAGACGCGTGTGATCGCCATTCTGACGCTGATCTCGGGTATGAGCCAGCGGGGGCTGCGGGGCTTGACGCAGGCGTCGGGTGCGGACTGTGGGTCTGCCCGGCGTTGTTCACTGCTGGTCGGGCCCGCCGAACCCGTAGTGTCCCGGCGGTCGGGCCTTGCCATACAGCCAGCCCTGTCCGTACCTCCAGCCCTGCGACTGCAGGATGGCCGCTTGCTCGGCGGTCTCGACGCCCTCCGCCACCGTCACGAGGGCGAGGCCGTTTGCGAGGCCGGCCAGACCTTGGGATATCTGGCGAGCGCGACCGTTGGCTGCCATCAGGTCGTCGGTGAAGGAACGGTCCAGCTTCAGGCCGTCGATGGGCAGGTCACGCAGGTGGCTGACCGACGAGAACCCTGTGCCGAAGTCGTCCACCCACCATGAGGCGCCGAGGGTCGCGATCTCGGCCATCGTCTCGCGCACACCGGCCGTGATGTCGAAGACCGTCGTCTCGGTGACCTCGAGATGAAGCCGCCTAGGATCGGCCCGGATGCGTTGGATCTGTTCACGCACCCGGTCGACGAGGTCCGGACTCGCGAGCGTGGCGGCGGACATGTTCACGGCAATGTGCTGGTCGCCCGGCAGGTGGGTCAGCACGTCAAGAGCCTGTGCCAAGATCGCCCGATCGAGCTCCACGATGAGCGAGCTGCGTCCGGCGGCCTCGATGAACTCCTCCGCGGCCACGATGCTGCCGTCGCGATGCTGCCAGCGCGCCAGCGCCTCGTACCCAGCAACGTGCCCGTCGCTGAACCGGACGATCGGCATCAACCAGGGACGGATCCGCCCTTCCGCCAACGCCTCGGGCAGCGCCGACCGCACCGCCAGCCTCTTTCTCGTCTCCGTCTGGATGTCACCGTCGAGGAACTGCCATCGGTCCGGTCCCCTCCGGGTGGCCTGACGCATCGCGGCTGTCGCGTCCCGCAGGAGCTCCTCGGCGGCATGCGACCCGGCGAGGGCGATGCCGACACATCCCGTCACGTCGACATGACCTCCGGAGATCGTCACCGGCCCCCTGACGGCTCGAAGCAAGTCCACCGCGGCCGAGGCGGCGTCCTCGGCGCCGAGGATGTCACTCGTGAGCACCATGAACTCGTCACCCGCGATGCGAGCCACGCGATCCGCTCCTCCTGCCGCCGCCATCAGTCGTTGCCCCACTTCCACCAGGACAGCGTCCCCCGCGGCGTAGGTGTATCCCTCGTTGATGGCCGTCATCCCGTCGATTCCGACGCACAGCAGGCCCCAGTCGAGGCCGCTCCGGGTGTCGATGGCGTCCTGCACCCGGGCGAGCGCCACGGACCTCTTCGCCAACCCGGTCAGCGCGTCGAAGTCCACCGCGTGCTGGTAGTCGTCCCTGACGGCGACCTCTGCAGTGATGTCCCGGATCCCGATGACCCCGCCGACGAGCTGCCCTGCGTCGTCGACCAGTGTCCGTGGAGTCGCTTCCACCCAGAGGGTGTCCATCGACCTGCTCAGCATGCGCAGTCGGCACGACGAGTTCTGACCCGCCCGTGCCTCAGCGGACGTCTCCAGCAGGAGGGGGAGGTCGTCGGGATGGAACAGGATGCCTCCGAACTGACCCTCCAGCTGCGCCGGCGTGTACCCCAGCATCTTCGACACGGAGGGGGACACCCAGTCGACGACGGCGTGCATGTCCAAGGACAGCACCAGGTCCATCGAGTTGTTGGCGAGGAGCGACAGTCGGCGCTCGGACAGCCCGAGTCGCTGTTCGGTGCGGCGTCGGTCGGACACGTTGCGGCCGATGACGAGGATCTCGTCCCCGAACGGATAGGCGCTCAGTTCCAAGGACCCCCGGGCTTCCTCCGTGCCGAACTCCACCGGGCCGATGAAGCTGGGCCGGTCGGTCGTGAACGGCTCGAGGTAGGCCTCGAGGAGGTGGTCGTCGCGGAGCTGGGGAAACAGCTCAGACAGTCGCCGCCCGAGTACCTCTTGGGCCGCCATGCCGAGCAGGTGCTCAGCTGCGGAGTTCAGCGCCGTGTGCACGAGGTCGCACGGCACCCCCTCCTCGTTCCGTACGGGTGAGTATGCGAGCAATGGATCGGGCACCGCATCGAGCACACGGCGTAGGTGCGCCTCGGACTGCGCGACAAGGCCATTCGCCCGGCGTCGACCGGTCACCTCCCTCCAGGACTCCGCGATGCACCCGTGACTGACGGCGGCCCGCACTTCGTAGTAGAAAACGCAGTCCTCCGCGGTCCCCGGTTGATAGGCGTAGTCGTCAAGCGCAAGGGACTGGCCCGTCTCAACGATCTCCTGGTACATCGGCAACAGGCTCGTGTCCAGCGTGGAGGGGCGCAGCGCGAGCAGCCGTGAGTCGAGGAGCCCGTCGCACGGCATCCGGTGGAACTCGCAGGCAGCCCTGTTCGCCATGAGGTAACGGAAGTCGACGACACGACCGCTGCTGTCGCGCACGGGCGCGAGCACGATGTGTGGGTCAGGGTCGAGGTCGTAGAGCTCAGCCCAACCGTCGAACCCGTCCCTCGGCCCATGCATGGTGGCTGACGGCAGGTCAGTGGTCGGAACCTCAGGATCCACGGCGCTCCCGTCTGCCCCTGCATCGTGAAGGTCTCCAACAAGAGTGGCACGCCCTCGCGACCAATGTGCCCGCATGCGGTACAAGGCGTCCGAACCGTGGAGCTTCACGCCACTCGGGCAGAGCGGACTGCGAATGCTGCTCGGCGAGCGGCAATCGCGAATGCGCCTCGTCGACAGCGCTGTTCGGTCAGACTGGAGCCCTGTGGCACCGGGACGACGTCAGGTACCCGGACGGGAAGGTGGCTGGGTGTGAGCTCCAGTGATCCCACCGACTCACCGGTACCGCACGGGTCGCTGGCGGCCGCCGCGTTCGACCCGGAGCTGACGGCCACCTCATCCTGTCCGCCATCCGGGACGGCAGCGGGGCGATCACCGACCCTCACCTACGAGGCAGCGAACCTCGCGAAGACGATGGACCTGATCTGTGGATCCAGCCTCATGGAGATGTATCCCTCAGCCGCGGCGACCGTGATGCGGGACGTGTACCCGCGAACCGTCGAGTCCGGGATACCCCTGATCGAGAACGAGTATGTCTATCCGAACGACGTGTTCGCGGTGGAGGTTCGCACCTACGACCTGCAGGGGCCAAGTTCGAGGACGGGACCGACCGCGTCGCCCTGAGGCAGCGGCTGGCGCGGTCGGAGGAACACTTCCGGATGCTGGCCGAGAACGCAGCGGACATCGTCGCGCTGGTCAAGGAGGGGTGGTGGACTGGATCTCACCGTCTGTAGACGCGGCGTTTCGGTGTCCGCCCGTCGAATCGTCGGGCTACCGGTGGACGGCTACCCGGATGACCTGGCCGCCTGCGCCGACGTGCTCGCCGCTGTGACATGCGGAACGAACCGGGTCGTGCGGGCGCGCGCCACGGCGCCGAACGGGGTGACCCACTGGATCGAGGCGCACGCCGTCCCTTCATCGACCATGCCGGGATGTCCACCGGACTGATCGCGACGTACCGCGTCTTCAACGAGCTGATGGAGGTCGAGGCCGCCCTGGAGCGGCGTGCCCGAACCGACTTCCTGACGGGGCTGGCCAATTGCACCGAGATCCTGCATTACCTCAGTGAGGTCGGCGATCGGGACGCCGGCACCGGCACCGGCACCGGCACCGGCACCGGCACCGGCACCGGCACGGCGATCGGCATCCAGTTCTGCGATGTCGATCGCTTCAAGGACATCAATGACGAACAAGGACACGCCGCCGGCGACCTGGTTCTGCGGACCCTGGCCGAGCGCATCTCTACCACCATCCGTGCCGACGGCCACACTGCCCGGATAGGACGGGACAAGATTCTTAATGTGCTGCAAGGGATCTCCTCGAAGGACGATGCCAGCAGCGTCGCCGAGAAGGTGCCCGAGGTCGCATCGCACGGCATCTCGCTGGCCAGTGGGGTAGTTGGTGCCTACGTTGAGCATCGGTGTTACCTCCCTACGCCGCGGCGAGTCCACGGACGAGTTCGTCGCAGGCGCCGACATCGCCATGTACCTGGCCAGGAAGGCGGGCCGCAACCGCGTGGTCTCGATCGACTGACGAGCCCCTTTTCACGGGGACGAGACTCCGGTCCGAACGTCTGGGACGGGAGCATCCCTGATCGGAGGCAGGGGCCTTCGAACGGCATTGGCGCCCTTCCCGATTGCGCCGCGCTGGACCATCAGGAGCCGTGGGATTGCTGCCAGGACGGCGAATGCGACCCATCCACCTAGCACGGGCGAGGCGAGGACGACTGCAGGCGCCAGCAGCCAAGCATGCGAGGTCCTCGCGGCGACGAGAGTGACGGCGGCCGCCAGGAGTAGGCGGCCGAGGAGGGTGCCGCCGCCCCCTCCAGCCGAGCGGGCCAGGAAATGAGCCCAGTCGAGCCAGGACGATGGATCGATGGCGACCGACACCGCGACGATCGAAAGAGTCATGCCGACAGCCCATGAGGCTGCACGCCACTCCCTTCGAACGACGAGCCAGCCTGCCACGACGAAGCTCGGGGTGATCTTGGTCAGTGCTGGCAGGGCTTGGGCTCCTGGCGCGCGCCCAAGGCTGACAACGAGGACTCCGGCGAAAAACACGTACAGGTTTCCCAGCAGCAGGTCGGCGATGCAGAAGGGGGCCAACGTCAAACCCTTTCTCCAGCCCAACGGAGCGAACAGCCACCCCAGGACCAAGACCTGGCCAGCAGCCCAGACTGATTGGAACGCTGGCCACGACATTCGACCCAAGGGCCACAGCATCTGGGCAAATGCCGGCGAGTAGAGGTACGCGTCGCGGTATTCCGGGGGGCTCGAATACCAAAGACTGGGATAACGCGCCGCCAGCCAGTACGCATGCGAATCCGCACCGATCATGTTCGCTCGTGCGTATAAGAACGTCTGCATCGCGAGGAACAGGATCGCCCCAGGGATCAGAGCGACCCAAAAGGCGCTCCTCAGGGTGCTGAGTCTCGTGCGGTTGGTGATGTGCGGGACCGCAGCGCCAGCCCAGCGACGGCGGAGGGGCGGCCCTGCCTCCGGTACGTCCATCGCCCGTAGACTAAACCCGACCTGCTGTGGGCGATCCCGTTTGGGAATCACGCTGTCATGACGCTAGACACACCATTTGAGCTGGGCGTCAGTTCAACTTCCTGAAGTGACCAACTGTGGCCGAACGGGTGGTTCATGAGCGATTCCGCAGCGACCCAGCATCCGACCTCGTAGCGTCTCGTCTGTGACTGCTGACCCGGACGTGTCCCAGAGTTCGGGAGTGCCTATGGCCGAGCCCACCGCCGTCCCACGGCTCAATGTGGTTGTCACCTGGGCGGTTGCCCTCCTCGTGCGCTTCTGGCGGGAGACGCTGGCCTTGGGAGGTGGTCGCCGTCGTTCCGAGCGGGGCGCCCTCCCGTGCGCAGGAGGGTCTCTTGGCTGAGCCTTTGGCCGTAGGTACGCCGCTCCCACCTGGTCAGCGGACCGGGCGGTCAGAACGTCCGGGGCTGCTGTGGGTGGCCTCGACGATGCTCGCCGCCGCGATGCTTTGGCTGAGCTGGCGCTGGGTCCGTGGCATTTGGGTCGACCTCGACGTCTACGTGGCTGGTGGCAGGGCTGTTCTTGACCGGACGCCTCTTTACGACGTCTCCGTGCACGGACTGCCCTTCACATACCCACCGTTCGGCGCGGCGGTATTCGCGCCCCTGGCGCTGCTGCCGGACTGGGCGGCCAGGGTCGCGTTCACGGTTGTGTCCCTCGCGGCCCTGGGCACGCTGCTGGAGGTGGTCCGCCGACGGCTCTCCTTGGACTTTGTCGAGGTGCTGCCCGTTGTGCTGGTGGTGCTGGCTGTCGAGCCGCTCCTGCGCACGCTCGTGCTGGGGCAGGTCAACGCCGTCCTGATTGCGATGGTCGTGCTCGACTGCCTCGTTGTCCCGCAGCGTCACCGGGGGTGGCTGATTGGCGTCGCCGCCGGTGTGAAGCTGACCCCGGCGGTCTTCGTGGTCTGGCTCCTTCTGCAACGGCAGTGGGGAGCCGCGATGCGCGCCGCGGGGGGCGGACTACTCACCATTGCCGTCGGGTTCCTCGTCACCCCGTCGGCGTCAACGTTCTACTGGACTGGCGGCTTCGACGACCTCGACCGGTTTGGGGTGGGCTCGGTGCTCGGCACTGACAACCAGAGCATGGCGAGCGCTGCAGCGCGACTGGCAGCGTGGTCATCGGTGCCGTCGGCCTTGGCCCTGACCTGCGGGGTGGTCTCCGTCGGCCTGGGGGCTTGGGTCGCAGCGCGGTGCCTGAAGCGGGGCGACCAGGTGGGCGCTCTGCTCGCGGTGGCCATCGGCGGCCTGCTGGCGTCGCCCGTGTCGTGGAGCCACCACTGGCTGTGGCTGGGGCCAGTGCTGCTGTGGCTCGTCGCCAAGCACCGCCGCGTATGGGCAGTCGTCGTGGCGACCACCTGTTGGTTCGGACCCTTCTGGCTGGCCTACCGCCTCGTGCCCACCTCCGCGCCCTACCCGGTCCCAGCGCGCCTCGTTACCACGGCCTACGTTGTGCTCGGGCTGGTCACTCTGGCTGTGCTTGCGCGGGGACCCCGGCTCCCACGAGGGACGTGCGGTGGCGTTGCTCAGCCCGTCGGCAATAGGAGCGTTTAGCGGCTCTCCTGACACACCTGTGGGTCATTTCCGGCCGGGTAGCACGGGTCGGTAGCCGCCCAGGGAGAGTAGGGCGAGGGCGATCAGGGCCTGGGGGGACTTGAACCCGAACGCGATCCTGGTGATCAGTCGGATCTTGGTGTTGGTGGACTCGATGAGCGCGTTGGACAGGTTGTGCTCGATCGCGGCGAGGGTCCGGGGCCGGTGTTTGACGATGCTCTTCTGCAGCTTGACGAACGCCGGGATGCGGCACCGGCGGGCCCAGCTGATCCACCGGTCAAGCGCTTCGACGGCGGCGTCGTAGGGCAACGTGAACACCACTCTCAGCCCTTCCTTGAGCAGGTAGGCCCGGTGCAGCATGGGGTCGGTGGTCGCGATCCAGGCGAGCTTGACCTGCTGGTTGTCGGTGAGGTTCTGCGGGTTCTTCCACAAGGCGTACCTGGCCTCCTTGAGTGCCTTGGCGCGCTCGTTCCCCGGCCGTGGTGGTGCATCGTTTCGGGGCCGCCCACTGGGGCGTTTCGGCTCGGTCCGCGCTTGGGCTCGGGCCTCGTTCCACGCCGCGCGACGCACCTCGTCCAGGGCGTCGGTGGCCCAACGCACGACATGAAAGGGGTCGGCTACCCGCACCGCGCCCTGACACCGGTCGGCCACGATGGTGTCGATGAAGTCGACCCCATCAGCGGAAACATGGGTGATCTGGGCGCACCGGTCAGGGCCGAGCAGGTCGAAGAACTCCGCCACGGTGGCGCTGGTGCGTCCCGGCGCAGCCCACACCAGGGCGCGCCGGTCGTGGTCGACCACGACCATCAGGAACTTGAACCCGCGCTTGTAGCTGATCTCGTCGATCCCGATCCGCGTCAGCCCGGCCAGCCGGTCATGGCGGGCGTCGACATCAGCCCAGACCCGGGCGATGATCGACCCCACGGTGCGCCACGCGACCCGCATCAGTGCGGTCACCGTGGACTTCGAGGACTGCGTGGCCAACCACGCCACGGTCTCATCGAACGCGTAGGTGTGGCCGGCGTCGTGACGGGCCCACGGCACCGACGCCACCACCACGCGTGCTCACGGCAGAGCACCCGCGGCGCGTCAGCCTCAACGACCGCACGCACCGTGCCCAGATCCAGCGCCCGCCACTGCCGCCGACCAGCACCACCGTCGTAGCCCGGGCTGCGCCGCCGACACCCCCCACACCGGCCGCGTTCGCGCTTCGTGGGCCGCACACGGGCGACCAGCAGCTCCTCGTCCTCGTCGAACTCGACCCGCTCAATCACGGTTTTCTCGACGCCCAACATCTCGCGCCATACGCTGACATCACGCACGCCGTTCTCCTGACCACAGTTCCTGTGCCTTCGACAGCTCAGAAACCTACTCAGAGAACGGCGTGCGCCTCCTCAGCCCTCCTCCACCACCCACAGGTGTGTCAGGAGAGTCCGTTTAGCCAGCCATTCGCCCAGCGACGGCCCAGCACCTCGGTGTCTGCTCAGCCGACGGGGTCCGACCTGGCTGCTGGGGCGGTCATGCGGCGCGTACCCAAGCGACGACTGTGCCCGAGCGGGCGACCTGTCGCCATTGGGGACTCGCGTCGAGGGCCCTTGCCAGCCGCAGCAGGCCCTGACTCGTCGACGCGCAGAGCAATGCACGTCGCCTCGGTGAACGGGGGTCCGTCGACGCGTTCCGTCGACAGGACATGGGCGGCCAGGACGTTGCGCTCGCGCCCCCAGTAGTCGGCGCGGCCGTCGTACCAGACGGGCACGTCGGGGCGCAGGAGCACGGCGGCGCCACCGGTCCCCGGGTCGGACAGGAGTCGGCAGCCCTGCGGCAGCGCCTCGAGCACCGCGGCCTCGTCGAGTGGGCGGCTGAGCGGAAGGGTGAGCAACAGCACTCCGGGCAACAGCACGACCCACACCATGAGCAGGACCGTCCGCCAAGGGCGGCCGTGCGACCAGAAGCGGATCCTGGCGGTGCGAAAGACCCCGCGCGGGGGCACCTCGTCGGCACGCCGGGCGAGCCGGTCGGCTACGTCGGTCATGCTCAGCGCAGCCACCGGAGCCAAGGCAAACGCCGCGACCCCGATGAACCGAACCGCCACCACCTCACTGATCGATGTCGGAAGTGCCAGCACCGTCAGCGCTGCAACCAGGCCCACCCGGGGGTCATGCCGGGCCCGCCTCAGCCGGTGAAGGCACCACCGGGCGCACGCGACGGCGCCAACCATCGTGAGGACGCCGACCACCGCCCAGCGCGCGGCCACCGAAGGATGGGCGATGCCGAACCATTCGGGAATGAGGCCGGTACACGCTCGCTGTACCGCCGCGGCCATGGCGAAGGAGTCGATCCCGTACGGGCCGAGCAGGATGCCGGCCGCCGCACCGATTCCGACGGCGAGGGTGAGTGTCATCCGTCGGACGGTGTCGAGGTCCGGAGCCAGCCACCAGAGCACGCCACAGGCGAGCGCCGTCGCAGGGCCAAGCCCGAGCCACGACAGGTGGACCCAGAGCCCGGCCGCCGTCAGGGCCACCGCGAAAACGCCGGCCCCAACCGCCCCGACCACCGCCGGGAACCGGGCGGCATTCAACTGCCACGAATACGCCCCGGCGATGGCCGTGAAGGACAACGCGAGTGCGGGCACCGTGGCGCGCGGCGACAAGAAGGGCAGGACGAGCAGGAGGATTGGCACCATGGCGGCCAGAGTGGGCAGCGGCCGGGCGCCCAGTCTGCGGGCGAAGTGGACCATGGTGGCCAGGAGCCGAAAGCATCGCGACGAGCGCCACGACGAAGATGCCGGCGAACCCGGCCGTTCGGTAGCCCCCGCCGAGCACGAGGTTCCACAGCGGGGACGTCCAGCTCACCACCCCGTCGACCGGCGCCCAGCTCCATGTGTCGGGGCCGTTGAGCGGTCCGCCTGCAAGCCAGTCCAAGCCCATCCGGGCCTGCCAGTAAGGATCGTGCTCCTCGACAGTCCCGGCACGGACCATGGCCAGCGAGCCGAGCCACAGGTACACGATCACCCAGTCCCGCCACCCCGACCTCACCCGTGGATTATGGTCGAGCCACCTTGCCTTACGAGCCGATATCGAGGATGTGGCGTGGCCCGACCCGAATCGATCGGCCGGGGGGACCTGCACTCGGCTCTTCCGGTGGTGGTGGTGGGGCTCTGGACGGTCCTCCTGTCTGCCTTCGTCATCCTCGGGGCCGACCTCATGTGGGCGGTGGCGCTTGGTGATGCGATCCGCCGGGACGGCGCCGTTCCTGCCGGCGTGCCGTTCGCATCGGCACCGCAGGTCGACTGGCCCAACCCGGTGGTCCTGTCGCAGCTCGCCCTTTCAGCCATTCACAGCCTCGGGTGGTGGGCCCTGCCGGCCATGCAGCTGGGGCTGGTCACGACGACGCTCCTCCTCGTCCTGCTCGACGCGTCGCGAATGGGTGCCCGGCCAGGCCGTTCCGCCGCGATCGTGTCACTGGTGGTGGTGGGGTGTGCCAGCCCCTTCGTCGTGACGCGTTTCCCGTCCCTGTCGTTGGTCCCGTTCGTGACCCTCGCGCTGCTGCTGCGTCGGCAGGAAGAGCGGCCGAGCCGGGCGGTGTGGCTGGTCCCCGTGCTGCTCGCGCTGTGGGGCAACCTGCACGGGGGTGTGCTCGTGGGCGGCGCGGTGCTGGGTATATGGGTTCTGGCTGGTCGATCACACGGGTGGCTCAGGCGCGGCCTCGTGGGGATCGCCTCCATGGCGGCCCTGCTCCTGACGTCAGCGGGAATGCGCACTCCGGAGTACTACTTGGGGGTGCTCGGGAACGAGGCTGCCTCCCGCAGAACCGGCCTGTGGGCGGCGCCGGACCTCACCAACCCCCTCGATGTGGGAATGCTGCTCTGCGGGGGGGTGCTGGTCGTGCTTGCAGTCAAGGTTTTGTGCCGTTGGGAATGGATCGTCGTGGCGGCGCTGGCCGTCGCCACCGTGTCCGCCGCACGCAACGGGGTGTGGCTACTCCTCTTCCTGGCGCCCGTGGCGGCGGCCGGGCCAGGTCGCAGCCGTTCCGACTCGACCGTGCTCGGCGATGTCGCCCCTCGTGACCGCGCCGCTCATCGAGCCGCCCTCCTCGTCACCGCCATTCTGACGGCGGGAATTGTGGTCGCAGTCCTGGCCACGCGGTCCGCCTCCTTGCGACCGCCGGGAAGCGAGCTCGTCGAGAGCGTGCGACGCACGGCAGGCCGGATGCCGGTCCTCGCGGTCGAGCCCGCCGCCGAGACCTTCGCCGCCGCCGGGATCACCGTCTGGGCCGCCAACCCGGTCGACGCGTTCACGAGAGACGTCCAAGGGTCCTTTGTCGACTTCTTAGTGCACTGTCGGGTGCCCGACCCGGACCTCACCGTCGCCGTCGTGGGGGACGAGTGCGTCGACCAACTCACCTCAGCCGGCTGGGTGGCACGGCAGCGCTCGAATGGCCTGACTCTGCTCAACCGGACCGCATAACGGGCTGATTGGTGTGTGGTCCCGCGAGACTCGTTGCCGCACAAGCTGATTTGGCCAAGCCGGTGGCGGGCGGCCTCCTTTGACCACGTGGCCGCGCTAGTCCGAACGGCCGATGCGGCTCGACCGTTCGGTTCGGACAACGAGCCCATCGGGCCATCGTGCCGGAGCGAGCTGACTGCGAGTCTTGTTGCGTACCACTGAATCCGCCCCGCCGTCTTGAAAGGCCAGAACAATGACCAAGGCTCTCGCCACAGTCCAGTCCTTCATCAACGTCCGTCGTTCCGAGAAGGGCGCGACCGCCGTCGAGTACGGCCTGATGGTCGCACTCATCGCTGTTGTCATCATCGTCGCCGTCGCGGCTCTGGGCACCCAGCTGAGCACCCTGTTCGACGACGTCAAGACCAAGATCTGAGGTGCCTTCGTGGCGTTGGCTGCGCCCACCTCGTGAAGCACAGCTGACGCCACATGTACCGCCGCACCTCTCGTTCCCACCGAGACAGCCCGCGTCCGGCTCACCATTGAGGAGAACGCACCATGAGCGTCCGCCATGGCCTTCGCCGGCTCCGCGACGAGGGCGGTGCGACGGCAGTCGAGTACGCCCTGATGGTCACACTCATCGCCGTGGTGATCATTGCCGCTGTCGTCCTCCTCGGCAGCACCCTGTCGGCGCTCTTCGCCGACGCGGGGGCCCGGATCTAACTGCTCCTGGCGCCCTCGCATCACCCGCACGCCCACCCCTGAAGGGAATGTGATGGGTCGCCGGATCCTTGTCATCGTCGTCGCTGCGCTGCTTGCGTTGGTGGGTGGTGTGATGGTGCTGCTGTACGCCCGCAGCGCCGACGCCCGCGCCGTCTCAGCCGCGACTCCGAAGACTGTCTACACCTCGTCGCTGCAGATCCCGGCGGGAACCAGCATCCGTGATGCGGTTCGCCTGAAGATGCTGACCGAGACCCAGGTTCCCGCGAACGGGGTGCCCGCTGGTGCACTGGCCCAGGTCACTGACGAGAACGCGTCGCTACTGGCCCTCACCGACATCCCCCCGGGGCAGTACGTTCTCGCCGCTTCCTTCGGGGACACTCCGCTGGGCCAGAAGCTGATTCAGGTGCCGACTGGCAAGCTTGCCGTGTCGGTGGCACTCTCGGACCCCGCCCGGGTTGGCAGCTTCGTCACCCCGGGCAGCTTCCTGACCATCTTCGCAACGCACCCCATCGCCCCCGCTCCTGCGGCCACCGCCGGCGCGGCGGACACCGGTGCGACAGCGGCGGCGGACGCAGGTCAGGCCACCAGTGTGCTCCTTGACAACATCCAGGTGATCGGAATCGGTGCCACGCCGTTGCAGGGCGGCGCCGTGACGACCGCCCCGACTGACGAGGCCGGCACCGAGCAACAGCAGGGCGCCAGCTACCTGGTCACCCTCGCCGTCACCCCGGAGCAGGCGACCAAGTTGGTCCACGCCGTGAACCAGTACACGCTCTACGCAGGCCTGCGCGGCTCTGAGGTCAAGGTCAACCCCAAGCTGAAGGCCACCGACCAGAACGTGTTCGGGGGCTGAACCGTGGACATCCTCTGGGACCCTGCTCCGGACGCGCTGGAGCGCTACCGATTCGTGCTCGGCGCCGACACGCAGGCCCTCGACTCCGCGGTCATGGTGGCGCGGGTCCTGCACGAGAACCTCGGCATCCAACAGGTCGTGATCGGGCCCGACGTGCTGCTCGAGCAGGCCTGCGAGCTCGCCGAGGCGGCCCGGCTCGATCGCCCGGAGCTCGGAGTTATCCTGCTCCGCACCCGGGTTGACGTCGTGACGCTTAGCTCCGCGCTGCGCAGCGGTGTGCGGGAGGTCGTAACCTCCGACGACCAGTCGGCGATCGCTGACGCGCTGCGCCGGAGCCGAGAGCTCACCACACGGCTGCTCGGCCTCCAGGGCGGGGCGCCGGTCCGCGAGAGCGGTGCGATCATCACGGTGTTCTCGGCCAAGGGGGGTGTCGGCAAGACGACCATCTCCACCAACGTGGCGGTCTACCTGGCGTCGACCAAGGCCAAGGTTCTGCTCGTGGACCTCGACCTCGCCTTCGGCGACGTCGCCATCAGCCTCCAACTGCGGCCGACCAGCTCGATCTTCGACGCGGTCGCGATGCGCGGCCACCTCGACGACGAGGGTCTCGCGTCGCTGGTGACCCGCTATGAGCCCGTCGGCCTCGACGTCGTCTGTGCGCCCACCGACCCGGGGGAGGCTGACCGCATCCCTGTGGACGTCGTCAGCGAGCTGCTCAAGCTCGCTCGCACGCAGTACGACTACGTGGTCGTCGACACGCCGCCGTCGTTCACCGAGCACGTGCTGGCCTCGTGCGACATCAGCAGCAAGCTGGTTCTCATCGCCACTCTCGACATCCCGGCGGTCAAGAACCTGCGCGTCGCTCTCGACACGCTCGACATGCTGGGCAGCCCTCGGGACGCCCGGGTAATCGTGCTCAACAAGGCCGATATCAAGGTCGGGCTCCGGCCCGAGGACGTCGTCGCGGCGATCAAGTGCGACATCGCGGTGAACATCCCGAACTCGCGCACGGTCCCGGCCTCCATCAACCGCGGTGTCCCGATCGTGCTGGACGACGCCAAGGGGGCGGTGAGCGCCTCGATTCGGGTGCTCGCCGATCGGCACCTGCGCTCGGCTCCCAAGGAAGGCGTTGCCGAACAGCCGGTCCACCATGCGCGCAAGACTCTCTTCAGGGGGCGGCGATGAGTCTCGCGGACCGCCTCGACAGTGCCCGGCGGTCCCAGCCCATCCCCGCCGGGGAGTCGACGACGGGACCCCCCGGGTCGGTGCCCAGGCGACGCGCCGTCGATCCCTTCGCCGAAGTCAAGGAGCGTGTGCACCTGGCGCTGATCGACAGCCTGGGCCCCCGGCTCTACGACCCTCACCTCCCCGAGTCCGAGCTGGCCGCGCAGGTGCGCCAGACGCTGCAGACCACCATCGACTCCGAGCAGACCCCTCTCTCGCACGCCGACCGCACCCGCATCGCCCAGGAGGTTTCCGACGAGATCCTCGGTCACGGCCCGCTCGAGCCGTTGCTTCGGGACCCGGAGATCTCGGAGATCATGGTCAACGGCGCCGACTCCGTCTACGTCGAGCGGGCCGGCAAGCTCTACCCCGTCGAGACCAGCTTCGCCAGCGAAGCTCACCTGCGCAGGGTCATCGACAAGATCGTGGGTCGGGTGGGGCGTCGCGTCGACGAGGCCAGCCCGCTGGTCGACGCGCGCCTGCCCGATGGGTCGCGCGTCAACGCAGTTATCCCGCCGGTCGCGCTGGATGGCGCGATGCTCACCATCCGCAAGTTCTCGAAGGACCCGTTCAACGACGCGGACCTGATCGCCTTCGGCACGTTCTCGCCGACCGTTCGCGACTTCCTGCGGGCTTGCGTGCTCGGTCGTCGCAACATCGTCATCTCCGGCGGCACCGGCTCCGGGCAAGACCACGACCCTCAACGTCATCTCATCGCTTCATCCCCGCCGACGAGCGCATCATCACCATCGAGGATGCCGCCGAGCTCCAGCTCCACCAGGATCACGTGCTGCGACTCGAGTCCCGCCCGTCGAACATCGAGGGACGCGGCGAGATCGACATTCGCGACCTGGTCAAGAACTCGCTGCGCATGCGCCCGGACCGGATCGTGGTCGGCGAGGTCCGCGACGGTGCCGCGCTCGACATGCTCCAGGCGATGAACACCGGTCATGACGGGTCGATCACCACGGTGCACGCGAACAGCCCCCGCGACTCGCTGTCGCGTCTCGAGACGATGGTGCTGATGGCCGGCGTCGACCTGCCCGTGCGGGCCATCCGGGAGCAGGTCGCCGGCGCGATCGACCTGATCGTGCAGCAGGCGCGGCTCAAGGACGGAACCCGACGGATCACCGCGATCACCGAGGTGGTCGGCATGGAGGGCGACATCGTCACCATGCAGGACCTGTTCACCTTCGACTTCTCGGCCGGACGCGACGACAACGGTCGCTTCCGCGGCCAGCTGGTCAGCACGGGTCTGCGGCCCAAGTTCGCCAAGGACCTCAGTGACCTGGGTATCGACCTGCCACTGTCCCTGTTCGGGGGAGCGCCGTCTGTGAGCCGTCGCGCCGGTCGGCCCAGCGCTCGCCCGAACCGCGCAGTGTGGTGGCCGCCGCCCTGACGATGCTTGCCCTGACGGCGCCTTCGGCTTCGGCCGAGACGACCGCGACGATAAGCGACCTCCGCAGCGCCAACGGCCACCTGACCGGCTCGCTGGTGATCCGTGGCGTCGACCCCGCCAAGATCGACACCACCCAGGTGATCGCCCGCGTCGACGGCAAGTCGGCCGTGGTCACCCTGGCGCCGGCGACCAGTCAGCCGCGCACCACGATGCTGGTCATCGACACCAGCGGGTCAATGGGTGCGGCTGGAATGGCCACAACACGGGCGGCCGTCTCCGACTTCCTCGCAGCCGTGCCGAAGGACGTCAAGGTCGGCGTGGTCAGCTTCGCCAGCACCGCCGGTGTCGACGTCCGCCCCACGCTGGACCGGCGCCAGGTGCAGCGCATGGTCAACGGTCTGAAGGCCCGCGGTGAGACCGCGCTCTACGAGGCGGTACAGAAGTCTGTCGCGACGCTCGGCACCACCGGGGAGCGCAGCATCGTCCTGCTCAGCGACGGTGAGGACACCGTCGCCGAGAACAGCGGCGGCCCGGCCAACGTGAACGCACAACGTGCCGCGGCGATCCGCGCGCTCACCCAGGGCAAGGTGCGAGCGGAGGTCGTCGCGTTCAAGAACGAGGCGGGCCGGGCGACCGTTGAACGCGTTCGCCAAGGCCGGTGGGGGCACCGTCGTCAGCGCGGCCGACCGCGGCGGCGTCAAGTCCGCCTTCGACAGCGCGGCCAAGACCCTGGCCTCTCAGGTGCGGTTCGACATCGTGGTTCCGCCGGGTCTGTCCGGTACCTACGACGTCTCCCTGGACGGGTACGGCCGACGGGCAGTCATTCACGCACTGTGCAGCGTGCCGACGTCACCTCGAGCGCACCCGTCGTCGACGGGTCGGCGCTCGGCGACCTGCCCGCTCGGCGTCGTCAATGGCGAGGGCAAGGATGGCGCAGATCGCCTCGGTGTCAAGGAGTCTTCCTGCCGGTCGCCTTCGGTGCGGTGCTCCTGGGCGTCTTCATGATCGTCGTGGTCCTCTTCGCCCCCACCTTCCGTTCCCGCCGCAGTCAGCGTGCTGGCCCAGATCGACGAGTACGCCATGGATGGCGGAGCGGCTCCGACGGCTCAGGGCTCCAACCAGAGTCAGCTCGGCGAGCAGTTGATCCCGATGGGCGACCAGGTGATGTCCGGCCGGGAGTCCACGACCAAGACGATGGAGCGAATCGAACGCGCCGACCTGCCGTGGCGGGCCGGCGAGTGGTTTCTCATCCGGTTCGTCTGCCTCGTCATCGGAGTGGCGGTGGCTCAGTCTTGTGCTCGGCAGCAAATCCCTGATCCTGGCGATCCTCGTAGGCCTGTTCGCGGGACTGCTGTTCCCCGTGCTGGCTCTGCGGTACCTGGCCCACCGCAGAGCGAAGCGCTTCGAGTCGATCCTTCCCGACGTCATGATGCTCGTCGCCACAAGCCTGTCCAGCGGGTTCTCGCTGCTGCAGGCGTTGGACTCCGTCGCCCGTGATGCCGCTGAGCCAGCGGCCAAGGAGTTCTCCCGCGCCCTGGCCGAGAGCCGGATCGGCGCCGACATCTCCGATGCCCTGGAACACGTCGCCGACCGTATGCAGAGCGAGAACATGCGATGGGCGGTCATGGCGATCCGCATCCAGCGCGAGGTTGGGGGCAACCTGGCCGACACTTTGCGCACGACGGCCGCAACGCTGCGCGAGCGAGAGATGCTCAAGCGGCACGTGAAGGGATTGTCCGCGGAGGGGCGCCTGTCGGCGTACATCCTCATCGCGCTGCCGATCGGCGTCCTGCTGTTCTCGCTGTGGAGCAACTACGACTACGTGAGCCTGCTGTGGACCACGCTGCCCGGGATCGTCATGTCGCGTCATGGGAATTCTCGCCATGCTGTTCGGCATCTGGTGGATGCGCAAGACCGTGACGATCGAGGTGTGAGGTGCTGCTCTTTCTGGGGCTCGCGATCATCGTGCTGGCGATCAGTATTGTGGTGATCATCGGCACCGGCACCACTGGTGGGACATCGGGGGTCGCCCGGTCGCTCGAACTGATCAACTACCAGCCGACCACGCGGTCGGTGGCCAAGAACGAGCTCGCGGCCCGCGACCGGCTCGTCGCCCCGGTCGTGGAGGGTATGCGCCGGCTGGGGGAGCGCCTGTCCCCAAGTGGGGCCGGGGCGCGCCTCGCCCGGTCGCTCGACAAGGCCGGCAACCCGGCAGGCTGGAGCATCGAGCGGATCATGGCTGCCAAGGCGCTTGCCATGGTCCTGGCTGCCTTCGTGGCCGTCGTCGTGCTCGGCTTCGACGTGCGCGGCCTGCTCGCAGCGGCCATCGCCGGCCTCGTCGGATTCTTCCTTCCCGACCTCCTGGTCTACAACGCCGGTGCCAAGCGCCAGCAGGAGCTCACCAAGGGTCTTGCGGAGGCACTGGACATGCTGACCGTCTGCGTGGAGGCCGGTCAGGGGTTCGACGCGGCCATCATGCAGGTCGCCAAGACCGTGACCGGCCCGATCGGCGGCGAGTTCGCCCGGGTCATCTCCGAGATGCAGATCGGCAAGTCCCGCGGAGAGGCCTTCGCCGCGCTCGGGGAGCGGGTCTCCACTCCGGAGGTCAAGAACTTCGTCAGCGCACTGGTGCAGGCCGACCGGATGGGCCTGCCCATCGCGGCGGTGCTGCGCGAGCAGACCAAGGAGATGCGTGTCAAGCGGCGTCAGCGCGCTGAGGAGAAGGCCCAGCAGGTCACGGTCAAGATCCTGTTCCCGCTGCTGCTGTGCATCTTCCCGGCGCTGTTCATCGTCATCATCGGCCCCGGCGCCATCCGCATCATGCAGGCCTTCAGCGGCGGTGGCCTGTGAGGGCGCCCCGGCCCCGACCTCGCGGGGGTCAGCGCTCGACGTCGCTGACCAGCCCGAGCCGCACCGCCGCGATGACGGCGCTGGCCCGGTTGTGCGCGCCGAGCTTCTCGTAGATCTTGCCGATGTGGGTCTTGACGGTCGAGGGGCTCATGAACAGCTGACGCCCCACCTGCGCCACCGACGACCCCTCGACGAGCAGCCGGAGCACCTCGGCCTCGCGCGCCGTGAGGTTCGTCTGAGGGGTCTCAGCGTGGCGGCGCATCGCCTCGGCGAGGCCACTGGCCGAGAACTCGCCCGGCATCTCGGCGGCCCGGCGCACGGCGGAGATGACCTGTTCCGACGGGGCGCTCTTGCGTACCAGCGCGGAGGCGCCAGCATCCAGCGCCTCGAGCAGGGTCGTGTCGTCGTTGAGCATCGTCAGCACGACCAGGCCGATGTTCTTGGACCGCTCGCGGGCCGTCCGCACCAGTGACAGGCCGCTGCCGTCGGGCATGGTCACGTCTACAACCGCTACGAGGTGCCCCGCGGGCGGGCTCGAGAGCAGCCGGTCGACCAGGGCCAGTCCCTCGGTCAGCGATCCGGCCTGCCCGACCACGGTGATCCCGTCCTGCGCCTCGAGCATCCCCGCCACTGCCTCCCGGACGACTGCGTGGTCGTCCACGAGCGCGACACTGATGGCCACGAGCCCTCCTCACATCACGTCGTCGAGCGGAACGCCCCCACGGAAGCAGGCTCCTGCACGCTCAGGTTAACGGTGGTTCGTCCGTTCGGCTCGGTGCCCACGTGAAGTGTCGCGTCGAGCCCACCGAGGGCGGGGTCCTGGAAGGAGCGCCGCGCCGCCCGTGGATCGCCGTCGTGGGAGACCTCGAGGTGGGCCGGGCCGACCACCGACGTGGTCAAGGTCACCCAGGCGTTGCGCGCGCCGCTCGCCTGCGCGTCGGCCAAGATGTCCATGACGAGCCGGTGGATCAGGATCTCGACCCGGGGGTCGAGACGGCGCTGGCCCTCGCTCACGGTCACCGTCGTGCGCACCCCTGTGACGCTGCCGAAGCTCTGCACGGCGGCGCCGAGCACGGCGCCCAGACCGGTGCCGGGACGCTCGGCCACCCGCAGGTCGGTGATGTGCATCCGCAGGTCGACCATCGCGCTACTGAGCTGCTCGCGCAGGGCGTCGAGGCCGTCGCGCATCGGGCTACCGGGTGGCCCTGCCTGCGAGCGCAGCGCGTCGACCTGGTAGCCGAGTGCCGCCAGCTCCTGGGCGATGCCGTCGTGGATGTCGCGCGCGATGCGGTTGCGCTCCTCGATGCTGGCGAACTGCCGCAGGGTGCCGAAGAGCAGGCCCGCCTGCAGGGCCGGTGCGATGCGGCGGGTGACGTCGCGGGCGATGCGCCGCTCGTTGTCGGTGAACGGCCGGCCGACCGGCCGCTCGGCGATGACGACGGTGGTCGAACCGTTGCCCAGGGCGAAGGGGACGACGAGGGCGTTGCGCCGGCCGAGCTCGTCGACGAACGTGACCTCGGTCGGGCACCCAGCTGGCGGGGTTGGTGCGCAGGAGCTCGGCGAGGTGCTCGGCGATGTGCCACGGCGCCCGGGTCGAGCCACGGAGCGCGACCGGCACCAGGTGCTCGGCGTCGTGGGTCACCAGCACGGCGCTGCGGGTCGACGGCACCTCCGCCGACAGCAGGTCGAGCGCGAGCGTCGCGCTGGCCGGGGCGTCGAGGCCGGTCGACATCTGCCCGGACAGGTCCTGCAGGCGCTGGATCAGCTCGATCGCCTCCCGGGCGGCGGGGTCGTCGTCCGGAACCTCCTGCTCGGCAGTGGTGAGCCGCTGGTTCCACGCGCCGAGGATGCCCAAGGTGATGGCGGCGCCGATCCACGCGGCCACGGACAGCGTGCTCGTCTTGAGGGGAGTGAACTTCCAGACCGACACCAGGAAGGACGACATGGCCACCAGGCAGGTGAGCAGGAAGCCGAACCGGCCGTACTTGGACCCGGCGTGGTAGGCGGGGATCAGGATGAGGAGTGCCGCGCCGTCGCCGGCGACTGCATAGGCGGCACCCGCCGCGGCCGCCGAGACCGACAGCAGGGTGAGCACCATCAGGTTGACGGCACCCTGGCGGGCCACCGGCAGGCCCTCGAACCCGACGACCACCAGGTCGAGGACCACGACGAGCAGCAGCCAGGGAAGAACCTCAGTGACCGTACCCAACTGGATGGCGATCAGCCCGCTCAGGACCACGAACGCGAGCCGGATCTTGCCGGACGAGTCCAGTCCTGGAATCCGGGAGGTGCGGGTCACCCCCTGAGCGTAGTTCTCCCCACTGTCGCCCATCTCGCGTACAGGGTCTTCCCAGCGTGCTGTGCGAGGATGACGGCCTTGTGTGGAGCTGGGATGAGGAAGGGAACGGGCCGACGTGAAAGGTCGCGTACTGGTCGTCGATGACGACCTGGCGCTGGCGGAGATGCTCGGCATCGTCCTGCGCAACGAGGGGCTCGAGGTCGACCACGTCGCCGACGGCCCGTCCGCCATCGGGGCGTTCCGCGACTACCGGCCCGACCTGGTGCTGCTCGACGTGATGCTGCCCGGCATCGACGGCCTCGAGGTCTGTCGCCAGATCCGCGCCGAGTCCGGTGTCCCGATCGTCATGCTCACCGCGAAGACCGACACCGTCGACGTCGTCGTGGGCCTGGAGTCCGGCGCCGACGACTACGTGGTCAAGCCCTTCAAGCCCCAGGAGCTCATCGCCAGGGTGCGCGCCCGGCTGCGGCGCGACAACGAGCCCGAGCCCGAGCGGCTCACCATCGGCGACCTCGCGATCGACGTCGCCGGCCACTCGGTCACCCGCGACGGCGCGGCGCTCAGCCTCACCCCGCTGGAGTTCGACCTCCTCGTGGCGCTGGCCCGCAAGCCGTGGCAGGTCTTCACCCGTGAGGTCCTGCTCGAGCAGGTGTGGGGCTACCGCCACGCCGGTGACACCCGGCTGGTCAACGTGCACGTGCAGCGGCTGCGCTCGAAGATCGAGCACGACCCCGAGCACCCCGAGATCGTGGTGACCGTGCGCGGCGTCGGGTACAAGGCAGGCCGGGCCTGAGCGTGTCCGGCTCCGCCGATCTCGGAGTGCGTACCGCGTTGGCGTCGGGCCGGGTCCGAGGCAGGCGCAACCTCGCCGACCTCTCGCGCTCCCTGCGGGATGCCGTGGCCCACCTCGGGCGCCGGTGGCGCCAGTCCCTGCAGCTGAGGGTCGTCACCACGACGATGCTGCTGGGCCTGTTCGTCGTGTCGATCCTGGGCGGCGTGCTGCACGAGCAGATCGCCAACGGTCTCGAGAGCGACCGGGTCACGGCGGCCACGAACGAGTCGCTGAGCCTGGCGACCCAGGCCCAGAACAGCTGGGAGAGCTCGACCTCGAACTCCGTCGACGAGCTCGACCAGGCGGCGGACGACATCATGACCAGGATCCTGGCCGAGCCGGGACCCGAGCCCAGCCGCTACGTCATCATGAACCGCTCGGCCGGCAACGACAGCGACGTGGTGCTGGCCAAGCTCACCAGTGGCGTCCTCGATCTCGACTCGGTTAGCCCGGAGCTCCAGGCGGCCGTCGCGGCATCCCCGGGGCAGCAGCGGATCCAGATGTCCGAGGTCGAGCTCGGCGGCAAGACCCTCCCGGCGGTGATCGTCGGCAGCGTCGTCGAGGTGCCCACCGCCGGTGCCTACGACCTCTACTTCATCTACCCGATGGAGCAGGAGGTGGCGACGATGGGGCTGATCGGCAACTCCTTCGTCGTGGCCGGCATCATCCTCACCCTGCTCGTCGGCGCGGTCGCCTGGGTGGTCACCCGCCAGGTCGTGGCTCCGGTGCGCCGTGCCGGCGAGGTCGCGCAGCGGTTGTCGGCCGGCAAGCTCAACGAGCGGATGGCGACCCGCGGCGAGGACGACCTCGCGCTGCTCGCCACCTCGTTCAACGGCATGGCCGACAGCCTGCAGTCGCAGATCCGCCAACTCGAGGGGCTCTCGGCGGTGCAGCAGCGCTTCGTCTCCGACGTGTCGCACGAGCTGCGCACCCCGCTCACCACGATCCGGATGGCGGTCGACGTCATCCACGAGTCGCGCGAGGACTTCGAGCCCACGGTGGGCCGGTCGGCCGAGCTGCTCGCCGGCGAGCTCGACCGGTTCGAGGACCTGCTCGCCGACCTGCTCGAGATCAGCCGCTTCGACGCCGGCGCCGCGGCGCTCGACGTCGAACCGGTCGACCTGCGGGGCACGATCGCGAGGGTCGTCGAGGCGACCCGGCCGCTGGCCGAGCGCCGCGGCAGCGTCGTCACGGTGCACACGCCGGCCGAGCCCGCCGAGGCGGAGGTCGACGAGCGCCGGGTCGAGCGCATCCTGCGCAACCTGGTCGTCAACGCCATCGAGCACGGCGAGGGGCGCCCGGTCGACCTGCACGTGGCCGTCGGGCAGGACGCCGTCGCGGTGGTCGTCGAGGACCACGGCGTCGGCCTGCGGCCGGGAGAGGCCGCCAACGTGTTCACCCGGTTCTGGCGCGCCGACCCGGCCCGGGCGCGCACCACCGGCGGCACCGGCCTGGGCCTGTCGATCTCGCTCGAGGACGCCCGGCTGCACAACGGCTGGCTGCAGGCCTGGGGCGAGCGGGGCGTCGGCTCGCGCTTCCGGCTCACCCTGCCGCAACGCAGCGGCGACACCTTGCACGGGTCGCCGCTGCCGCTGAGCCCGACGGAGGACCCGTGACCGGCCGGCGGGCACGGGCGGCCCTCGGGCTGGTCGTGGCCCTCATCCTTGCCGGGTGCGGCGGCCTCTCGCACAGTGGGCCGGTGCAGCCCGGTCTCGACGTCGGCAGCGGCAAGCCCCCGGTGCTCGGGGTCAACCCGCCCGGTCCGTCCTCGGGGGCGACGCAGGACAGCATCGTGCGGGGCTTCGTACGGGCCGGTGCCGCCAGCGATGCCGCCTACGACAACGCCCGTGCCTTCCTCACCACGCAGATGAGCGAGCGGTGGAAGCCCGACCGCACTCTGGTGCTGCTCGCCGACGACGTCGCGCCGAAGGCGACCCTGCTCGACCCGGCGACGGTCCGCATCACGGCGCGGGCCGCCGGCACCGTCAACCCGCAGGGTCGCTACACCGCGGCCCGTCCGGGCGCGCAGGTGAGCGCCACCTTCGGCCTGTCCACGGTGGGCGGCGAGTGGCGGATCAGCGACCTGCCCGAGGAGTTCGGCCGGTGGATCGCCAGCTCCCAGGTGTCCCGGCTCGTGCAGCCGTACGACGTGCACTACGTGTCCACCAGCCAGCGATCGCTGGTGCCCGACACCCTGTGGTTCCCCGTCGACAAGCTCGCGACCCGGTTGGCCCGCGACCCAGCTGCTACCGGTGCCAGCCCACCTCGAGGACACCGCAGTCACCGCGGTGCCGGCGGGCACCAGGCTGCTCGGGGATGCCGTGTCGATCGACGCCGGGGTGGCCACGGTCAACCTCATCTCGGAGGAGAAGCTGAGCGCGGGCGAGAACACCCGCCAGAACCTGTGGGCGCAGTTCGTCAGCACGCTGACCCAGGACACCGGCGTGAGCCGGGTCGATCTGTCGGTCAACGGCGTGCCGGTCAACATCGGCGGTCTCGACGGGCCGGCCGGCACGCTCGCCGAGGTGGGCTTCACCACGCCCACCGCCGCCCGCACCGGTCCTGCCGGTCGTGCGGCGAGGTGACGACGTGGTGGGCTTCGACCCGAGCACGCTCGGTGACCAGGAGCCCCGCCAGCCGGCGGTCTCGGGCACCTACCCGCCGGTGCTGCACACCTTCCAGCGGTTGGCCCTGGCCGCCGACGGCGGCGAGCTCGCCGGGGTCGACCCCGGCGCGACGGCATCTCGCGCTGGCGCGGCACCAACCGTTACGAGGTGCCGCTCGACGCCACCTCCGTCGGCAACCCCTCCTACGACCGGCGCGGCTACCTCTGGATGGGCGGGGTCGGGTCCAAGGGGGCCAAGGCGCCCCGGCTCTGGGTGGTCGACGTGGCGGCGAACCCGGCCGATCCCCGGGCTGCGGCCACGCCCGTCCAGGCGACCTGGCTCGACGGCCGGCGCGTGGTCGAGGCGCGGCTCGCCGCCGACGGCGACCGGGTGGCGGTGCTCTCCACCAAGCTCGACGGCTCGGACACGCGCATCGACGTCGCCGGGGTGGTGCGCACCGGTGGAGGTCTCCCGCAGCGGCTCGCGGCCCCGCTGCGCGTCGGCTCCTCGTTGACCCGTGCGACGAGCCTCGCCTGGCTCGACGACCGCACCCTCGCCGCCCTCGGCGTGCTCGACGGCAAGGTGGTGCGCCCGGTGGTCGTCTCCGTCGGCGGTGAGGTGCGTGGGCTCACCCCCGTGCCGAATGCGGTCAGCATCGCCACCACCGGCGGGGAGCGGGACCTGTGGGTCGTCTCGGCCGACGGCCGGCTGCACAGCCGAGCCGGCTCGCAGTGGGTCGACAGCGGCCCGGCGACCGACCTCGCCACCGCCGCCGGCTGAGCCGCGGGTCGTCCACAGGCGGCCGGCGAGGCGGCCGTCATCCACAGGCCACGGTCGACGCGGGCTTCCGCGCCGCGGGGCGGGCATCGTGGTGGTCATGGCGACGACGTGGTGGAGCATCTGGCCGGCGGGGCGGCACGCCTTGGCCGCGGCGCTCGAGCTCGTGCTGCCGTCGAGCTGCGCCGCGTGCCACACGGTCGCGGCGGGTGCTCTGTGTGACAAGTGCCGGGCGGGCGTGCGCTCGGCGTCGCGGGACGTCGGGCCGGCGGGTCCGCGCCCACCCCCGCCGGGGATGCCGCCGTGCTGGGCCGGTGCCCGCTTCGAGGGTGCGCTGCGGCTGGCGGTCACGGCCTACAAGGACGAGGGGCGCCGCGACCTGCGTGACGACCTCGCCCGGCCGCTCGCGACGGCCCTGACCTCGGCGGCGGCCGACCCGGCGCTGCGGCGGCGGCTGGCACTGGGGGAGGAGGTGCTCGTCGTGCCGGTGCCGACGGGCGGCGCCTCGCGGCGGCGGCGCGGTGACGACCCGGTCGCGGCCCTGGCCCGCGCCGCCACCGCCGCCGTCGGCGTCGGCGTGGGCGTCGGCGTGGTGCCGACCGCGCCGGGTCTGGTCGTGGTTCCGGCGCTGGCGCACACCCGGCGGGTGGCCGACCAGGCGCACCTCGACCGGCGCTCGCGGGCCCGTAACCTGGCCGGCTCGATGGCGGTGGGCGCGGTCTGGCGCGGCGTGGTCCACGGGGCCACCTGCGTGGTCGTCGACGACGTCGTCACGACCGGTGCGACCCTCGCCGAGGCGGCCCGGGCGCTGCGCGACGCCGGGGCGGGACACGTCGTCGCGGCGACGTGTGCGACAACACCTCGACGTGCACCGGACCCGCCCTTGTGGCCCCAAAGGCCGCAGACTAGCGTCATTGCATGAGCCCCGATCCTCCGGAGGTGGTGCCCCTGACTCCAGTTCGGCACTGAGCAGCGAGACCCCCACCAACGAGGAGGACCACGTGGACATCGTCGTCACCGGACGGCACCTGACCGTCACCGACCGCTTCCGGGCACACATCGAGGACAAGCTCGAGAAGATCACTCAGCTCGAGCCCCGCACCCGTCGGGTCGAGGTCCTGGTGAGTCACGAGCCGAACCGCCGCCAGGCGGAAGCCTGTGACAAGGTCGAGATCACCTGCTACGCCAAGGGGCCCGTGGTGCGGGCCGAGGCGTGCGTCGAGGACAAGTACGCCGCCCTCGACCTGGCGATCGACAAGCTGATGGAGCGGCTCAGGCGTCAGAAGGACCGTCGACAGGTGCACCGTGGGCGTCGCACCCCCGAGTCGGTCGCGAGCGCGACCGCCCGCATCGTCACCCCGGCCGAGGGCGGCCCGGTCGACGCGGCCGACGAGGGCGACCCGTTCGGTGACTCTCCGGTCGAGGTCCGCGAGAAGGTGCACCGCTCCACGCCGATGACGCTCTCCGAAGCCCTGAGCCAGATGGAGCTCGTCGGCCACGACTTCTACCTCTTCCACGACATCGACACCGACCGCGCCAGCGTCGTCTACCGCCGCCGGGGCTGGAGCTACGGCGTCCTGCACCTCGACCTCGACGGCTCGCTGTCAGACGAGGCCGAGCCGGGCGACCCCACCGAGGTCGAGGCGGCGGCGTCCTGAGCGCCGTTTCGTCACATTCCACTGGGCAGCGCGCAGCGGAACTGCAACGATGGGCCCCGTGCCCGCTGACGACGTGACCTCCGGCGCCACCGCGGGCGCCGTGCCGCCGCCGGTGCGTGTGATGATCGCCGACGACCACGACCTCTACCGCCGTGGCATGCGCGTGGTCGTCGAGCTCGACGGTGCCGCGGTGGTGGTCGGCGAGGCCAGCAACGGCATCGACGCCGTCGAGGTGTGCGCCCAGGTGCTGCCCGACGTCGTGCTGATGGACGTGCGGATGCCGGGCATGGGCGGCATCGAGGCGTGCCGGCGCATCCGCGAGGCGGTGCCCGGTGCCCGCATCCTCATGCTGACCATGTCCGACGACGAGTCCGACCTGTTCGAGGCGATCAAGGCCGGGGCGAGCGGCTACCTCCTGAAGGACCTTCCCGGTGAGGAGGTGGCCGCCGCCGTGCGCCGGGTCTACGACGGGCAGGCGATCATCCCGCCCGGCATGGCCGCCACCCTGCTGGCCGAGTTCACCCGGCTCAGCCAGGACCCCGAGCCGGTCACCGGCACCGCGCCGCTGCTGACCGACCGCGAGGTCGAGGTGCTGCGCCTGGTGGCCCGCGGCCTGGCCAACCGCGAGATCGCCGAACGGCTCGGCATCTCCGAGAACACCGTGAAGAACCACGTCCGCAACATCCTCGAGAAGCTGCACCTGCACTCGCGGGTCGAGGCGGCCGTCTACGCGCACCGGCAGCACCTGCTCCCGACGGATGAGTGAGCCACCGACCGCCGTACACCTCTCGACCCGTGCCGCGCGGCGCATCGCGCTGGCCGCCCAGGGGTTCGCCCGGCCCCGGCCGGCCGACCCGGGGACGCGTGACGTGCAGCGGGTGGTCGACACCGTCGGCGTGGTGCAGATCGACAGCGTCAACGTGGTCGTGCGCAGCCAGTACCTGCCGTTCTTCTCACGGCTGGGGCCGTACGACCGCCGGCTCGTCGACCGGGCTCGCGACGTGGCTCCTCGCCGGGTCGTGGAGTACTGGGCCCACGAGGCATCGCTCGTGCCGCCCGCGACCTGGCCCCTGCTCGCCTTCCGGATGCGCCGCGCCCGAGAGGACGCTTGGGGTGGGATGCAGCGGGTGGCCCGCGACCACCCGGACCTCGTCGCCGCCGTGCTCGCCGAGGTGGCCCGGCGCGGGCCGCTCACCAGCCGACAGGTGGAGGTCGCGCTGGCCCATGACCTGCCCCGCCAGCGCGACGAGTGGGGCTGGAACTGGTCGATGGTCAAGAACGCCCTGGAGCACCTGTTCTGGGCCGGCGAGGTGTCGAGCGCCGGGCGCACCGCACAGTTCGAGCGCCGCTACGCCCTGCCCGCACGGGTGCTGCCGCCGGCCCTGCGCGAGCAGGCCCTGGAGCGCGCCGCGAGGCCGACCGAGCCGGAGGCATTCCGCCGGCTCGTCGAGATCTCGGCCCGGGCCCTAGGAGTGGGCTCGGAGCAGTGCCTGCGCGACTACTTCCGGCTGTCCCCGGAGCAGGCCAAGCCGGCCGTCGCGTCGCTGGTGGCCGACGGGACGCTGCTGCCGGCCACCATCGAAGGGTGGCACCGCGCCGCCTACCTGCACCGACGACGCTCGGCGCCCGAGACGGGTGCACGCCCGGGCGCTGCTCTCGCCGTTCGACTCGCTGATCTGGCAGCGCGACCGCACCCGGGCCATCTTCGGGTTCGACTACCGGCTCGAGATCTACGTGCCCGAGGCGCAGCGCGTGCACGGCTACTACGTGCTGCCCTTCCTGCTGGGTGAGGACCTCGTCGCCCGGGTCGACCTCAAGGCCGACCGCGCCGCAGGGGTGCTGCGCGTCCGCCGGTGCACCTGGGAACCGGGGCGAGGGAGCGCCGAGGAGCGCGACCAGCTCGACGCCGAGCTGATCCTCCTGGCCACCTGGCTGGACGTGCTCGCCACACGGCTCAAGCCTGACGGCAGGAAGTGGTACGGCAGGATCTAGATGTGACGCGAAACACCCTCCCCCGGAGGGCATTTGGGCTGTTTAGGTGATGCCCGCATGGCGCTCATGCCGGAGGATGAATAGGGATGCCCACATGGGCGCCCTAGGAGAGTGCGCAAGAGATGGCCAGCAGTCGGCTCCAAGCAAACTGGCGACGGCACGAGCGGGGCGCCTCCGCCGTCGAGTTCGCGCTGATCTTGCCGGTGTTGATCCTCCTCGTCGGCGCCGTCATCGACTTCGGCTTCGTCTTCTCGCAACAGATCACGTTCAACAACGCTGCCAGGGACGCTGCCCGGGCTGGGGTCGTCACCAACTTGGCGGGCAACGGCCTTTCCTGCGAGACGATCATCAGCCAAGCGCGCGACAGTGCCGTGGTCGGTGCCATCGGCGCCCGAAAGGTCGACGTCGCAGTGTCTGTGGCCGGAGCCAATGGCGCCTGCACCGTTGCGGCTGGATCCACGTCCGTCGTCGGCGCCTCGACGCTCAAGCCTTGCACGGGGTCGAACGCCCCCATCGCTCTCAAGAACCTGGTCGTGACCATGACCTACCGGTCGGTGCCGCCGTTCCCAATCGTGTTCACGTCCGACTTCCAGCTCACGGCGAGGGGGGACTTCCAGTGCGAGTACAGCTGAGGCATGACGAGCGAGGCGCTGTCGCAGTGACAGTTGTGGGGCTGCTCATCCCCTTCCTGATCATCTCCGCTTTCGTTATCGACGTGGGTATGACCTACGCGCAGGCCCGTGCCTTCTCGACCGGGGCCGACAGTGCGGCCCTCGCCGTCGTCGCCGCGAAGCGGGCGGCGATCAACGCCAGTCCGGCCACCCCGGTGACGTGCGCCTCGATCATCGCGAGCGATGCTGTCGTCCACCCCAATGCGCAGGAGATAGCGACGAAGAAGGCAGCGGATAACCGTCCCTTCGAGGTGTCCTCGGCCAATGGGCTGAACGTGGTCGTGAACCTTCGGTGCGTGGACAGGTTCGGCAACCCGGACGCCACCGGCCTGGGCAACCTCAAGGCCACCGTCACCGTGAGCCGCGAGGTGCCGACCACGTTGGCGGGCTTGGTAGGCGTGTCGTCGCTGCACAGCGAGAAGGACGCCAGCGCCGCTCTGGGGGTGGCTCGCCAGGTGAGCGGCATCTTCCCCCTTGGCCTGTGTGAGAACGAGGTCAACGACATCGTGCAGAAGGCGACCCTTTCCGGGTCGCCCTACCCGATCGAGACGATCGATGTGGACAAGGTCTGGAAGGCGGACTGCTCCGTCGGCGGCGGCTCCGGCAACTGGGGCTGGCTGAACTGCGGCAGTGGAGTCTCGGCAGTCGACATCGGGATGTACATCTCGCAAGGGTGCAAGGCCGACCTCACCCTGACCGGCATGCCACCGTCGGTCACGATCGAGGGTTCGCCCGGCAACAAGATCAACTCGGCGAACGTCACCGGCCCCCTCGACGGAGCGCTGAATAAGGTCTACGCCTTCCCGGTGTACGAGAAGGTCACGGGCCACGGCAGCAATACGGAGTACAAGATCATCGCCTTCGTGCAGTTGCGGTTGATCGACTACGACAAGAAGGGCAGCCTTCGGGTGCAGTACGTCAACTACAGTCCGGTCGGCGACATCAACGAGCTCTGTGGCATCGGCGGCATCGAGTGCACGGCGTACAACGCATGGGCGATTGGCCTGATCAAATAGGACTCGGTACGACCTGCTGCCCCGTTCAGTTGTTGGTCTGGGCCGTCGCCGACGCCCGTCGAGCTCAACTCACTCGCAGCAGCTCCCAGTGCAGGGCGTCGACGGCCCGCCCGTCCGGCAGCACGTCGGCCGCGGTCTCCCGCCCCCAGATCGTGAACCCCAGCCGGTCGAGCACTCGGTTACTGGCGGCATTGTCCTCGGCGGTCTGCGCCACGAGCCGCCGCATCCCCAGCCCGCCGGCTGCGCGAGGGGCGAAGGCGTGGGCCACCAACGCCCGGGCGCCGCTGGTCGCGACGCCTCGGCCGCGCGCACTCGGCACCACCTGGTAGCCGAGCTCCGCGGTGTCGTCGTCGAGGGTTCCCTCGGTGACGAACACGAGAACCTCGCCCAGCGCGGCATCCGTCGTGGCGTCGGCCGCGCACCAGCTGAGCGTGCGCCCGAGCGACATGTTCTCGCGGCGGATCATCAGCCACTCGGTAAAGGTGTCGGCGTCGAGCACGCCGCGCGCGGGCATGTAGTGGTCGGGCTGGTCGCGCGGCTCGAGCGCCTCGAGATCGTCGTCGCGCCACGGCCGTAGCCGGATGCCGTCCTCCGCCGACACCTCCAGAACCGGCACGTCCTCCCACGGCGTGCGGGGCTCCATCACGTCGTCGGCCCCCAGGCTCGCGCGCCACACGTCCAGCGGCGGCGCATCGGCGTCGTCCGGGTCCGGGTGCGACTGCGGGGACCGTCCCGTGCTGGGTGAAGCCGCACGACCACGCGACCCGCCACGAGGCGAAGTTGCCCCTGATGGCCATCCAGTGCACCCGCACGCCGCCCTGCGCGAACCACCAGCGGCAGACCAGCCGCAGCGCGCCCGCCATCAGGCCCTGGCCCCGCCCATCGGGGTGCAGCCCGAAGCCGGTCTCCGCGGCGCCACCACCGCGCGGGCGCAGGTCGACCGTGCCGAGGAAGCGGCCCTGCGGGTCGGCGGCATCGGTGACCGCCCAGTGGCGGCGCCCGTCGGGAGCGCCCCACTGCTGCTCGATCGTGGCCAGGAAGGCGTGGGCGTCGTCGAGCCCGTACGGGCGCGGCACCGTGGTCCAGCGCATGCTCGCGGGGTCGTTGGACTGCTCGACGATCCGCTCGGCATCCTCGGGGCGGTGGGCGCGCAGCCGCACCACCCCGTCGGTGAGCTCGGGCACGCAGCCCGGGAACGGCATACCGGTCATGCCCCCACCCAACCACCTGCGCGGATGCCGGGGAACTCGAGCCGCCGTGCGCCGCGTTGGCCCTGCGGGCGCCGGTTGCCGGGTTCGGTCGGGCGCTCCGGGCTCGACTACCCTAGGCAGGTCCGGTCGAGCGACCGCCATGTTGTCACGCCAAGGGAGTCCCACTCGTGAAGATCGTCGAGAAGCTGTTGCGCGCCGGTGAGGGGCGCATCCTCAAGAAGCTCGACAACATCGCGGCTCAGGTCAACGCCATCGAGGAGGACTTCGAGAAGCTCACCGATGCCGAGCTGCGCGCCGAGACCGACGTCTTCAAGAAGCGCCTCGCCGACGGCGAGACGCTCGACGACATCCTGCCCGAGGCGTTCGCCGCCGTCCGCGAGGCCAGCAAGCGCACCCTGGGCAAGCGGCACTTCGACGTGCAGATCATGGGCGGGGCGGCCCTGCACCTGGGCAACGTCGCCGAGATGAAGACCGGTGAGGGCAAGACCCTGGTCGCGACCCTGCCCAGCTACCTCAACGCGCTCACCGGCAAGGGCGTGCACGTCGTCACCGTCAACGACTACCTCGCCGAGTACCAGTCCGAGCTGATGGGCCGCGTGCACCGCTTCCTCGGCCTCGAGACCGGCTGCATCCTGGCGTCGATGACCCCCGAGCAGCGCCGCGCCGAGTACGCCAAGGACATCACCTACGGCACCAACAACGAGTTCGGCTTCGACTACCTGCGCGACAACATGGCGTGGTCGACCGAGGAGCTCGTGCAGCGCGAGTACAACTTCGCGATCGTCGACGAGGTCGACTCGATCCTCATCGACGAGGCCCGCACGCCGCTGATCATCTCCGGCCCGGCCGACCAGCCGACGAAGTGGTACGTCGAGTTCGCCAAGATCGTCGCCCGCCTCGAGCGCGGCGAGCTCGAGAGCGGCCGCGGCGACTACGAGGTCGACGAGAAGAAGCGCACCGTCGGCGTGCTCGAGCGGGGCATCGAGAAGGTCGAGGACCACCTCGGCATCGACAACCTCTACGAGTCGGCCAACACCCCGCTCATCGGCTACCTCAACAACGCCATCAAGGCCAAGGAGCTGTTCAAGCGCGACAAGGACTACGTCGTCATGAACGGCGAGGTGCTCATCGTCGACGAGCACACCGGGCGCATGCTCGCCGGCCGCCGCTACAACGAGGGCATGCACCAGGCCATCGAGGCCAAGGAGGGGGTGCAGATCCAGAACGAGAACCAGACCCTGGCCACGATCACCCTGCAGAACTACTTCCGCATGTACGACAAGCTCTCCGGCATGACCGGCACGGCCATGACCGAGGCCTCCGAGCTCAACTCGATCTACAAGCTCGGCGTCGTGCCGATCCCGACCAACCGCGACATGATCCGCATCGACCAGGCCGACCTCGTCTACCGCACCGAGGAGTCGAAGTACAAGGCCGTCGTCGACGACATCGTCGAGCGTCACCGCAGGGGCCAGCCGGTGCTGGTCGGCACCATCTCGGTCGAGAAGACGGAGTACCTGTCCGACCAGCTGCGCCGCAACGGGGTGGACCACGAGGTGCTCAACGCGAAGCACCACGAGCGCGAGGCGACGATCGTCGCGGAGGCCGGGCGCAAGGGCGCGGTCACGGTCGCCACGAACATGGCCGGCCGAGGCACCGACATCATGCTCGGCGGCAACCCGGAGTTCCGGGCCGTCGCGGCCCTCAAGGAGCGCGGGCTCGACCCGCACGAGACGCCCGAGGAGTACGAGGCCGCGTGGGACGAGGCGCTCGCCGCCGCCGAGGCGCGCGTGGCGGCGGAGCACGACGAGGTCACCGCGCTGGGTGGCCTGTACGTGCTGGGCACCGAGCGGCACGAGTCGCGCCGCATCGACAACCAGCTGCGCGGCCGGTCCGGCCGCCAGGGCGACCCGGGCGAGTCCCGGTTCTACCTCTCGCTCGAGGACCACCTGATGCGGCTGTTCAACGCCGGCCTGGTCGACCGGGTGATGACCACGGCCAAGCTCGAGGACGACCAGCCGATCGAGTCCAAGATGGTCTCGCGCTCGATCCAGTCGGCGCAGGCGCAGGTCGAGGCGCAGAACTTCGAGATCCGCAAGAACGTGCTGAAGTACGACGACGTGCTCAACCGCCAGCGCACGGTCATCTACCAGGAGCGCCGCCGGGTGCTCGAGGGCGAGGACCTGCACGAGCAGCTGCGCTTCTTCGTCAACGACGTCATCGAGGGCTACGTCGACGCCGAGACCGCCGACGGCTTCCCCGAGGACTGGAACCTCGAGCGGCTGTGGACCGCCCTGCGGGCGCTCTACCCCGTCTCCCTCGACCCCGACCAGGTCGTCGAGGCCGCCGGCGGCCGCAACAACCTGACCAACGAGAAGCTCAAGGAAGAGCTCCTGTCCGACGCCCACCACGCCTACGACCAGCGCGAGGAGGCCCTGGGCTCCGAGGTCATGCGCGAGGTCGAGCGCCGGGTCATGCTCTCGGTGCTCGACCGCAAGTGGCGCGAGCACCTGTACGAGATGGACTACCTGCAGGAGGGCATCGGCCTGCGGGCGATGGCCCAGCGCGACCCGCTCGTGGAGTACCAGCGCGAGGGCTTCGCGCTGTGGAACACGATGAACGAGGCGGTGCGCGAGGAGTCGGTCGGCCTGCTGTTCCACGTCGACGTCTCGGTCGACCAGCCGGTCGAGGAGGCCCCGGTCATCGAGCCGGTGCACGTCTCGCAGATGCTCGGTGCGATGTCCGGTGCGGGCGCCGCCACCGCCGACACCCATGACGGCGTGCAGGACACCGCGGTGCAGGACGCGCCCGAGGCCGAGCCCGCCACCGTGGGTGCCGGGTCCTCGTTCGGCGGCGGCCGCGAGGGGGCTCGCAAGGTCGCCGTGTCCGGCGTCGGGGTCGGTCGGCCGCGCACCGACCACCTGCACTACACCGCCCCGAGCGAGACCGGCGGCGTCGACGAGCGCGACGAGAGCGGCCCGGCATCCGGCAGCGACCTGAGCGCCGACCAGATGGCCGGTACCCCGAAGAACGCCCCCTGCCCGTGCGGCTCGGGCAAGAAGTTCAAGATGTGCCACGGGCGCCGCTGACCCCGGTTGCCGTCAATGAGTCCCCGCTGCGGAGGTCGTCCGCAGCGGGGACTCTTTCGTGGCGCCGCGCGGGTCTAGAGTCCTGACCACTTCGGGCGGGGGCCCCAGAGCGGGGGAGGGATGTCGGCATGGGGCGAGGAGTGGTCGGTCCGCTGGTGGCAGGGGTGGCCGCGGTGGTGACGGTGCTCCGCGTCGCCCTCGGGCACGCCGAGCTCCGGCACGTCGAAGGAGGTGACCCGGCGCGCCACCGCGGCCACCACGAAGGCACTCCTGCCGTCCGCGGCGTTCGACAAGATCGGGCTCGACGTGGTGGAGAAGCCCGCAACGAAGAAGTACGACTGGTTCAACACCTGCCGCCCGTCCCTCCCGTCGGAGTCGCGACAGGTCATCGGCAGGGCTGGGTCGTGGCAGGGGGACGGTCTGTTCGTCAGCCAGGCGGTGGTCTCCTACCCCGACGGCATCGCGAAGGACCTCGTCGGGGAGGCCACCAAGGCGGTGACCTGCACGACGTACACCGCAAACGGGCACGAGTTCAGCACGATCGCGGCGTTCGACCTGCCCACCGTGAAGTCGGCCGAGGCGACGACCGCCTGGTGCATGGTCAGGCGGACAAGGACGAGACCATCTGCCACTCGGTGATCGCGGCGCAGGACCTCGTGAGCAGCCTGATCGTGAGGTCGGGCGACGGCGACGCGGCCAAGGACGCCGTCGCGGTGCTGACCCGGCTGGCCGCCGAACGGATCACCACTCAGGTCAGCTGACTTCACGGCGGGCGGGTCACCCCTGCCGGGTGGCGCGGCGCGTTTCCCGCGCGGCCCCTGACGCTCTGGAGCCGCGACCGGTACGGTGCCGGACAGGAGCCTCCGAGAGACAAGGACGCGGGTGTCCAAGGAGCTGACCACGTCAGGACGTCCGGTCGCGGTGCCCCAGCTGGGGCCCGAGGCGCGGATGGTGCTCGACGTCGCCCTCGGGCGTTGCCGGGGTGGCCGTCGGTACCGCGGTCGTAGCGGTGCGGACCGTGCACCGGGTGACCGCACCCCTGACCCGGATGCTGTGGCGGCCGCCGCTCGTGCCGACCCGTTACCACCCGGCCACCTTCGTCGGTGACCTGGCCCGCAACGGAAGCGTCGACCGCGAGGAGCTGAGCCAGCAGGTCGAGGCGCTGCTCGACGTCTGGGCGCCGGCCATCGTCGCGATGATCGTGGAGCGGCTCGACCTCACCCGGCTCGTCGAGGAGAACGTCGACCTCGACGAGCTGGTGGCCACCGTCGACCTGGATGCCGCGGTGGCCCTGGTCGACCTGGACGCCGCCGTTGCGCGCGTCGACCTGGATGCCGCCGTCGCCCTGGTCGACCTGGACGCTGCGGTGGCGCGCGTCGACATCGGTGCCGTCATCGACCGGGTCGACCTCGATGCCGTCGTCGCGACGGTCGACCTGGACGCGGCCGTGGCGCGGGTCGACATCGGTGCGGTCATCGACCGAGTCGATCTGGATGCGATCGTCGCGACGGTCGACCTGGACGCCGCCGTCGAGCGGGTCGACCTCGACGCCATCATCGACCGGATCGACGTGATCGGCATCGTCGAGGAGGTGCTCGACGTCATCGACCTGCCGGCGATCATCCGGGACTCCACCGGCTCCATGGCCTCGGAGACGGTGCGCGGCGCGCGGATGACGAGCATCACCGCCGACGACGCCATCAGCCGGGCGGTCGACCGGGCCCTGTTCCGCCGGCGCAAGGCGCGGGTCGCGAGCTCAGCCGACGGTAGCCCGGGGAGCCGCTCGTGAGCAGCCCCGGAGCTCTCTCCGGTGCCGAAGGAGGTGCGGGCCTACCAGGGCGAGACGGCCGGCGTCGTCACCCGGGCGGTGGCCAACACCATCGACGCGCTCGTCGTCGGGGTCGATCGTCGGTGCCTGCTACCTGGGGGTGGTCTCGGCCAAGTTCCTCCTCGACCCGCGCACCTTCGCGTGGCCGGAGGGAAAGGCACTGCTGGGCCTCACGTTCACTCTCCTGGTGGCCATCGGCTACCTGTGGCTGTCCTGGTGGCTCCTGGGTCGCAGCTACGGCAAGCACGTCATGGGCATCCGCGTCGCGGGACGTCGAGGGCGCAAGCTGGGCCCGATCCGCGCCCTGGGTCGAGCCGCCTTCTGCGTGGTCTTCCCCATCGGCTTCTTCTGGTGCGTCATCAGCCCACGGCGTCACTCGATCCAGGACATCGCCGTGTACAGCGCGGTCACCTACGACTGGAGGCCCCACCCGGGCGGCCAGCCGGCCCTCGCTGTGCCGTCCTCGGTCGCCCAGGCGGCCACTGCGGTCGAGTCGACCCGGAGCGAGGCGGAATCCGCAGGTTCGGCGCCGCAGGTGAGTGCGGATCCCGCAGAACCAGAGCCTAGGACGCGCCGCTACCGTTGGGCCCGGGCGATCGACCCCTACGACGGCTGAGGAGACCCTGAGCACCGACAGCCGTCATCCGCGTCCGGACGGCGGGGGGCGACCGTCCTGGTCACCCTGGCGGCCGCCCAGTTCCTGATGATCCTGGACAGCTCGGTCATGAACGTCTCGATCGCGACGGTGGCGGAGGACGTCGGCACGGACGTCACCGGCATCCAGACGGCGATCACGCTGTACATGCTGGTCATGGCGTCGCTGACCATCACGGGTGGGAAGGTCGGCGCCATCATCGGGCGCAAGCGCGCGCCTTCGCGCTCGGCTGCGTGATCTACGGGGCGGGTTCCTGACGACCTCCCTGTCCCAGAGCCTGCCGGTGCTGATGTTCGGCTGGTCGTTGCTCGAGGGGATGGGGGCGGCGCTGATCCTGCCCTCGATCGTGGCCCTCGTCGCCACGAACTTCGGGCCGTCCCGAGCGGCCGCGGGCCTACGGTCTGGTCGCTGCCGCCGGGGCGATCGCGGTGGCCGCCGGGCCGCTCATCGGCGGGCTGCTGACGACCTACGCGTCGTGGCGCTGGGTCTTCGCGGGTGAGGTCGTGCTCGTCGCGGTCATCCTCGTGCTCGCCCGTCGGATGGCGGACGCGGCGGCCGACCCCGACGCCGCCCTCGACCTCGTCGGCACCCTGCTCTCGGCGCTCGGGCTGGGGCTGGTCGTGCTCGGCATCCTCAAGGCCGGCACCTGGGGCTTCGTGAACCCCAAGCCGGGCGCCCCCTCGTGGGCCGGCCTGTCGCCGGTGGTGTGGCTGGTCCTGGCGGGCACGTTCGTGATCTGGGCCTTCTTGGCGTGGGAGAACCGGCGCTCGCCCTGGGCCGCTCGGCGCTGCTCGACCCGGCGATCCTGCGGGTCCCGACCTGCGCAATGGGCGTGGTCGCGTTCTTCTTGCGGTTCCTGATCCAGGCCGGCCTGTTCTTCTGCGTGCCGCTCTACCTGTCGGTGGCGCTCGGGCTCAGCGCGATCGACACCGGTCTGCGGATCATGCCGTTGTCGGTCACCCTGCTGCTCGCGGCCTCGGCATTCCCAAGGTGTTCCCGCAACGCGTCGCCGAGGCGGGTGGTGCGGCTGGGCTTCCTGGCACTGCTCGTCGGCCTGGTCAGCCTGACCGCAGCGCTGGAGGTCGGCGTGGGAGCCGAGATCGTCACGGTGCCCATGCTCGTCGCCGGTCTGGGCATCGGCGCGCTCGCCTCCCAGCTCGGCGCCGTGACGGTCTCGGGCGTGCCGGACGAGCAGAGCGGCGAGGTGGGCGGCATCCAGAACACGTTCACGAACCTCGGTGGCTCCATCGGCACGGCCCTGGCCGGGGCTGTGCTGATCTCGGCCGTTGACCTCGTCGTTCTTCAGCGGCCTGGCCTCGAACGACGCAGTGCCCGAGTCGGTGGTCGCGCAGGCGCAGGTGCAGCTCTCTGCCGGTGTGCCCTTCGTGTCTGACGCGCAGCTCGAGACGGCACTGGCCGATGCCGGAGTGGATAGGCGACGGCGACGGCGATCGCCGAGGAGAACGCCCAGGCGCGTCTGGCCGGCCTGCGCAGCGCCCTCGCGGTGCTCGCCCTCGCGGCCGTCGTCGCGTTCTTCACCTCCGGCGCCCTGCCCCCTCGCCAGCCCACCGGGAAGCTCGACGCTGAGCCTGACGCCGTGGGGGACCAGGAGGATGGCAGCGACCCGGAGGGCGTGGCTGCGACCGGGTCCGCCGGCGCCGGCGCCGCGCCCGCCGCAACGGCCGGGCTCAGCCCACCTGAAGCGCACTGACCCGCCACTTGCCGTCCTGGCCCACGAGGCGCACGGCGACGGCGCGCACCCGAGGGCCGTCGCTCACCACGACCGCGGCCTCGGCCACCCCGTCAGCGGGCTCGCAGACCCGCACCCTGACCACCCGCAGACGCGGACGGGTTCGGGGTGCGTTGCCTTCGGCGACCCGCCGCGCGACCAGGGCGCTGCGCCGGGCGACCACGGCGTAGACCTCGGGGGTGGTCCAGCGCAGCACCTGTGGCGCCGACCGCACCCCGGTCATCACCTCGAGCAGCGCGAGCGCGATGCGACCAGCCCACACGGTGGGGTCGGGCAGGTCGTCACGCAGGGTGCGCTGTGGGCCGAAGAACTGCTCGTCGGACGCTGCGGCGAAGTCGACGGCCAGGGTGTCCTGGATGAATGGGACCCGCCCCTCGCGCTCCGCGGTGGCCAGCCGGGAGCGGCGCACGGCCTCCTCGAGCGACAGCGGCGGAGGCAGGGGCCGAGTGGGCGGCACCACGTGGAGCAGGCCCGCGCTCATGACGTCACCGCGTGAGGTGCCCGCAGCAGCTGGCCCGGTTGCAGCAGGTCCGGATCGTCGCCGACGACGTCGCGGTTGGCCTCGAACCAGGCCGGCCACGCCCGGGCGATCTCGTCATCCGAGGCGTCGGGGCCCAGGTGACGTGCTGCGATGGCCCAGAGGGAGTCTCCCCGCCGCACGACCACCTCGAGGGGTGCGTCGCGCACGGTGCCGACCCGGGGCGCCGGGCTGAGCACCCGCACGTCCGGCTGCGTACGGACGACCGGCGCGCTGGGCACCCATCCGGCGCCCGGTGTGGCCACGGAGGTGCCCGGGGGAGCAAACGCCGGGTCGGGCAACGGGGCGAACGACGGGTCGGGCGGGGGAGCGGGTGCGACCACCGTCGCCGCCGGCATTGCCGCTGCCACGGTGGGCGACGCGCCCGCGGTGAGCGCCGCGCCGAGAGCGACCCCCACCGCGCGTTGGACCAGTCGCGGGGTCACCGCGTCACCGACCCGTCGGGCGGCGGCCCCGACCGCTCCGGGCACCTGCGCGAGCAGCTCGAGCAGCACCCCCAGCACCAGTAGCCCCAGCACGGCCAGCGCGGCGCACGCCGCCACGGCGGTGAGCGCCTCGGCGGGCTGCACCGGCACCCCGCGGACAGCGGCGCGCCACGCACCGGCAGCGACACGGCACAGCCACGGTGTCGGCGCGACCACCACGAGGATCGCTGCCGCCCCGCGGACCGCGATTGCGCTCTTCATCACGATTACCCCCGTTTGATGACGTTTGACGCTGTTTGAGTGAATATGACCGTAATCCAGCCGACTGACACCCGCAAGCCGGTCCGACCTAGGCTGTGGACATGAGGTGGGAGGGTCTCTTCGCGGACCTCGAGGGGCAGCTGGCCGCCGAGCAGCGGCGCGAGCGCGACGACGAGGTGGCCGAACGCACCCGGCGCGAACGAGCCCTGGTCACACTGGGGTCCCGGTTGGCGGCTGGGATCGGCGCGCGCCTGGTCATCGGCCTGGTCGGCGGTCAGCAGGTCGAGGGGGTCCTGGGTGACCTCGGGGACGACTGGGTGCTCGTGCGGGTCGGCGCCGACGCCCACGAGGTGCTGGTGCCCGTGGCCGGCGTGCTCACGCTGCGCTCGTTGGGGGTGCAGGCGGCCTCCGGGCGCACCGCGCGCCGCTTCGGCCTGGGCTACGCGCTGCGGGCAATGTCGCGCGACCGGGCCACGGTGGCCATCTCCCTGGTCGGGGCCGGCCCGCGCCTGCTCGGGACGATCGACGCGGTGGGAGCCGACCACCTCGACCTCGCCGAGCACCTCGAAGGGGTGCCGCGGCGCCGCGAGAACGTCCGGGCGGTGACCACCGTGCCGTTCGCCGCCGTCGTGGCCGTGGAGTCGCGGCGCTGATCCTCGAGGTCGCCGAGCCGTCGGTGTGTGCCGGGTCGGTCAGTCGTCCGTGCCGGGCCTGTCGTCGTCTCCGGTGACGAGGTCGGAGCGGGTGCTGACCAGCTCCCGGGTCTCGGAGTACATCCGCTGGATGTAGGCCTCGAGCTCGACGGTCTCGACGCGCCACTGGCCACGTCCGCCCACCTTGATCGCCGGCAGGTCACCCGAGCGCACCAGGGCATAGGCCTGGGCTGCGGAGATGTCGAGGATCTCGGACACCTCGGTGAGCGGAATGAAGCGGCGGGCCACGTCGTCAGTGTGCCATCCACAGCCGGTGCCACCGCCGAGGTTGTCCACAGGCCCGTTCGCTCCGGAGGCGGAACCCGGCATCCTGCACCAGAATCGGGCGGCATGACCGACCTCCCCACCCCCACCGCCTCTCGGGTGCGTGCCCCGTCGTGGCGTGACTCCCGACTGCTCGTCGGGGTTCTCCTCGTGCTCGTCTCGACCGTCGCGGGGTCGGTCGTGGTCGCGCGCGCGGACGACCGGGTGCCGGTCTACGCCGCCAAGGGTGATCTGGCACCCGGCCAGCGGCTCACCGACGCCGACGTGGTGCGCGTCGACGTGCTGCTCGGCGACGGCTCGGCGCGCTACCTGCCGGCCGACCGGGCCATCCCCGGCGACACCTGGTCGCTGCGCTCGCTGCGTCCCGGTGAGCTGATCCCGGCGTCCGGCGTGGGCTCCGCGGCCGACGTCGGCGTGCAGCAGGTGGCACTGCTGGTCGACGCCACCTCCGCCGCGGCCATCGCCTCCGGCTCGGTGGTCGACGTCTACGTCAACCGGCCGAAGGAGGGCTCCACGGTCGGCCTGCCCACCTACGCCGGGCCCGAGCGCGTGCTCGAGGCGGTGTCCGTCGTCCGGGTGGCTGGCGAGGACACCGTGCTGGGCGCGTCCGCCGAGACCCGTGCCGTCCATGTCATGGTGCCGCGCGAGGCCGTTCCCGAGGTGGTCGCCGACGTCGACCTCGGCGCCCGCATCACCCTGGTGCCCGTGCCCGGCGGGGTGTCGGCGGCCGCGTCATGACCAGTGTCCTCACGGCCGTCACGCACCGCCTCGAGGCGGCATTCGTCCGCGTGCTCGAGGCGGCGCCCGACCTCACCCTGGTGCGCCGGTGCGCCGACGTCGCCGAGCTGCTCTCGGCCGGCGCCGCCGGGGCGGCCCGGGTAGCCGTGGTCTCCCCGGACCTGCGCGGGCTCGACCGCGACGCGCTGCGGCACCTGGCCGGTCATGGCGTGCGGGTGGCGGCCCTGGTCGCCGGCGACGACGAGGAGGGGGAGCGGCGGCTGCGTCAGCTCGGCGTCGCCACGATCCTGCGCCCCGACGACGACGCGCCAAGCGTGGCCCGAGCCCTGGTCACCCTCGCCGGCGCCAGCACCGGCACACCGGTCGCTGACGGTCCGCTCGTCCTGCCACCCGTCGCCGTTGCGCCGGGCGAGCACGGCACTCGACTCGATGACGGGCTCGCGCCCGACGACCCGCCGGTGCCCACGCCGGTCACCACTGTGTGGGGCCCCACCGGCGCACCCGGTCGCACCACGGTCGCCGTCACGCTGGCCGCCCAGCTCGCCGCGGCCGGGGTGCGCACCCTGCTGGTCGACCTCGACACCTGGGGGGCCAGCGTGGCGCAGGTGCTCGGCCTGGTCGACGAGGCCCCGGGCGTGGCCGCCGCGGCCCGGGCCTCCGAACAGGGCACCCTCGACGTGCCGGGGCTCGCCCGGCTCGCTCCCGAGGTCGTCCCCGGCCTGCGGGTCCTCACCGGCCTGCCTCGGGCCGACCGGTGGCCCGAGCTGCGCACCGCCGCGGTCGAGGACGTCCTGCGGCTGGCGCGCACGGTGGCCGACCACGTCGTCGTCGACACGGGGTTCGCCGTCGAGGACGACGAGGAGCTCAGCTACGACACCGCGGCCCCCCGACGCAATGCCGCCACCCTGACCGCCCTCGAGGTGGCCGACCACCTCGTGGTCGTCGGTGCCGCCGACCCGGTCGGGCTGCAGCGCCTGGTCCGTGCGGTGCAGGACGTCGCGGTGCTCCCGTCGCCGCGGCCCACGGTGGTGGTCACCAAGGTGCGCTCCTCCGTCGCGGGTCGTCGACCCGAGCGCGCCATCAGCGACGTGCTGCGCCGGTTCGCCGGCATGGATGCCGTCCGCTTCCTCCCGTGGTCGCCGGACGAGTGCGACGCGGCACTGCTGGCAGGGCGGTCGCTCGTCGAGCTCGCGCCGCGGGCCGACCTCACCGTGGCGGTGGCCGAGCTCGCCGCGGCCCTCGACCCGCGCGTGGCGCCGCCCTCCTCGGGTGGCCGTCGCTCGGCATCCCGCCCGGGTCGGCGCGCCCGGGGAGGCGACCCGGTCCGCGCTCGTCACAGGGTGCCGCTGCCCCGGCCGACCGTCTGACACGATAGGCCCGTGGCAGACCGGCTGAGCTCCCTCGACACCTCGTTCCTGAACCTCGAGGACGCGGCGACGCCGATGCACGTGGGGTCGGTGATGGTCTTCGACGCCCCCTCCGGGGGGTTCGACTACGAGAGCCTCGTGACCCTCATCAGCCAGCGCATCGCGCACGTCCCGCGCTACCGCCAGCGGATCAAGACGGTGCCGGGCGGCCTCGCGAACCCGGTCTGGGTCGACGACACGCACTTCGACATGAGCTATCACGTGCGCCGCAGCGCGCTGCCCCGCCCGGGCTCCGACGAGCAGCTCGAGGAGCTGGTCGCGCGCATCCAGCCGCGACCGCTCGACCGCAGCCGCCCGATGTGGGAGGTCTACCTCGTCGAGGGGCTGGCCGAGAACCGGTTCGCCATCATCACCAAGACCCACCACAGCCTGGTCGACGGCATCAGCGCGGTCGACATCGGCAACGTGCTGGTCGACGGCAACCCCACCGCCAGCGAGGGCGTGCTCACGAAGTGGCGGGCGCGGCCCGAGCCCAGCGGCGCCGAGCTGGTCGTCGCAGCGCTCACCGAGGCGGCCCGCACCCCGAGCCAGGTGGTCGAGACCATCCAGCACGGGGTCAGCGACGTCACCCGGGCCGTCGGCAAGGTGGCCGGCGTGGCCGGCGACGTCCTCTCGACCCTGGCCCGGGTCTCTGCCCGGCCCGCTCCCGAGTCCCCGCTCAACGCCAAGGTCGGCCGGGCCCGCCGCTACGTCATGATCGGCACCGACCTCGAGGACTACCGCCAGGTGCGCACCCGCCTGGGCCGTGGCTCGTTCGCCGACGAGGTCAGTGTCAACGACGTCATCCTCGCCACGGTCGCCGGCGCCTTCCGCTCGTGGCTGCTCACCCGTGGCGAGTCCGTCTACCCCGGCACGACGATCCGGGCCATGGTGCCGGTGTCGGTGCACGACGGCGACGACCCACCGACCGGCGCCCAGGTCACCGCCTGCTTCGTCGACCTGCCCGTGGGGGAGCCCGGCCCGTCGATGCGGCTGCACCAGATCGCCTTCTCGATGCGCCAGCAGATGGAGGGCGGCTCGCGCCGGGCGGTCTCGGCCGAGACCCTGTCCGGACTGGGCGGCTTCGCCCCGCCGACCATGCACGCGCTCGGTGCGCGGCTGGGCGGCGTGGTCTCCAGACGCCTCTACAACGTGGTCATCACCAACGTGCCCGGCCCGCAGACCCCGCTCTACGCGGCCGGCGCCCGGATGGTCTCGACCTACCCGGTCACCCCGCTCGGCCGGGGCCAGGCCCTGTCGATCGGGCTGACGTCGTACGACGGCGGCGTCTACTACGGCCTGTACGCCGACCGAGACGCCATGCCGGATGCCGACGTGCTCGGCCGCGGGGTCGTCGACGCCCTCCACGAGCTGCTCGAGGCCCCACGCGTCGGGGCGCGCTGACCAGCGCCGCCCCACCACGACCGACAGGAGTCGTTGTGCCGCTCACCCGGGTCTACCTCCCGCTGACCCCCGCCGACCTCACCGGGCTGGCCGAGGGCAGGCCGCTCGGCCCCGCCCCACGGCCCGCCCACGCCGTCACTCCGGCCCTGGGGAAGCCGGGACTCGTCACCGACGAGGAGGAGCTCGAGCACGCGGCCTGGGTCGCGGCCACCGAGGAGGCGCTCGAGGGGGCCGACGCCGCGGGGCGCCGTCGCGTCGTGGCCGCCGCCGACGTCGACGCGGCCGTCGTCGGGCACCCGACCGGCGCCGACGTGCCGTCCCGGGTCGAGCTCTCGGCCCCCGTCGAGCGCCGTCGCATCGTGTCGTTCCACGTCGACGAGGAGTCCGGTTCCAGCGAGCCGACCGACCTGCTCTGGTACGACGTCACCGAGCTCGCCGCCGTGCGAGCGCTGCTCGACCAGCCCTGACCCTGCGCCCTCGGCGCCACCGCCATCCAGCGCCCCAGGCACCCGGCATCCGCGGCTTGCGTCGCACGAAGCCGGGGCGCGAGAGTGGGGGTGATCCCGACGTCGCGACCCGAAGCGAGGAGCCCCACCACATGGACGCTGTGACCCAGGTCCCCACCCCCACCAACGAGACCGTGCTCGACTACGCCCCGGGCAGTCCCGAGCGCGCCTCCCTCGAGGTCGCGCTCGTCGAGCTGGCTGCGACGCGCCACGAGCTGCCGCACACCATCGGCGGCGCGCGGGTCATGGGCAAGGGCGAGAAGATCGAGGTCCGGCAGCCACACGCGCATCGGAAGGTGCTCGGCGTGACCCGCGGGGCGACCAAGGCCGATGCCGGTGCCGCCGTCGACGCCGCCATGGCCGCCGCTCCGGCCTGGCGCGACCTCGCCTTCGACGACCGCGCGGCCGTCCTGCTCAAGGCCGCCGACCTGCTCGCCGGCCCGTGGCGCGCCAGGATCAACGCCGCGACCATGCTGGGCCAGAGCAAGACGGCCTACCAGGCCGAGATCGACGCCGCCTGCGAGCTGATCGACTTCTGGCGCTTCAACGTGCACTTCGCCCGCCAGATCCTGCAGGAGCAGCCGATCGCCAACTCGCGGGGCCTGTGGAACCGCAGCGACTACCGCTCGCTCGAGGGCTTCGTCTACGCCGTCACCCCGTTCAACTTCACCGCCATCGCCGGCAACCTGCCGACCGCGCCGGCCCTGATGGGCAACACGGTGGTCTGGAAGCCCTCGCACTCCCAGCAGCTCGCCGCCCAGCTGACGATGGAGCTGCTCGAGGAGGCCGGGATGCCGCCCGGCGTCATCAACCTGGTGACCGGCCACGGCCGCGAGGTCTCCGACGTCGCGCTGAGCCACCCGGAGTTCGCCGGCCTGCACTTCACCGGGTCGACGGCGGTCTTCCAGGGCCTGTGGCGCCGGATCGGCGAGAACCTCACGAGCTACCGGCACTACCCGCGCATCGTCGGCGAGACCGGCGGCAAGGACTTCATCCTCGCCCACCCGAGCGCCGACCCCGACGTGCTGCGCACGGCGATGATCCGGGGGGCGTTCGAGTACCAGGGCCAGAAGTGCTCGGCGGCCTCGCGCGCCTACGTGCCCCGCTCGCTGTGGAAGGCCATCAAGGGCGACCTGGCCGAGATCACCAACGGGCTGCCGATGGGTGACGTCACCGACCTGTCCAACTTCATGGGCGCCGTGATCGACGACCGCGCCTTCGCCAAGCACAAGGCCGCCCTCGACCGCGCCCACGCCACCAGCCACCTCGACGTCGTCGCCGGCGGCACCTACGACGACTCGGTGGGCTACTTCGTGCGGCCCACGGTCGTCGAGAGCAGCGACCCGACCGACGAGATGTTCAGCACCGAGTACTTCGGGCCGATCCTCGCCGTGCACGTCTACCCCGACCGCCAGTTCTCCAAGGTGCTCGACCAGATGGAGTCGTTCGCGCCCTACGCCCTGACCGGTGCGGTCATCGCGCAGGACCGGGCCGCCATCGCGGACGCGACGCACCGGCTGCGCTTCGCCGCCGGCAACTTCTACGTCAACGACAAGCCGACGGGTGCCGTCGTCGGCCAGCAGCCGTTCGGTGGTGGCCGCGCATCGGGCACCAACGACAAGGCCGGCTCCGCGGCGAACCTGATGCGGTGGACCTCGGTGCGCTCGATCAAGGAGAACTTCGTCCCCCCGAAGGCCCACGGCTACCCCCACATGGGTTAACCCCGACCTCTTGCGGATTCTCCACCTGTTGGAGCGGCCGGAACCTCGCCTGCTGAGGGTGGAGGATCCGCAAGCAGTCGGGTGACGATCAGGCGAGCCACTCCCGCAGCAGCCGGATCTCGATGCCGATCGCGGCGTTGATCGGCTCGGCGGCGGCCCGCTCGAGCTTGCCCCCGATCAGCGGAACGTTGGCCTTCAGGTCGGCCTCGAACAGCCAGACGGTGTCGTCACCGTGCGGCTCGAGCCGCACGGTGCCCTTCACGGTGAGCGGCGCGCCCTTGATGTGGATGTCGACCATCGACGCCCGCGAGCCGTCCGGCCCCAGTGCGCTCCAGTCGAGCACCTCGATGATGGTGAGGTGGTCGCCGACGAAGGACCGGGCCATGTCGGGCAGCCCGTCGGACGGCAGCTGGCGCTCGGTGTGCACGCGGTGCCCGTCGGCGCCTCCGCCGACCTTCACGGTGTAGACGCCGTTGTTCGTGGTGGCGGCGCACTTGGCCTCCTGGAAGGCCGGGTCGATGAGCAGGGCGTGGACCTCGTCCACACTCCCGTTCAGCTTCTCACGCGTCGTCAGTCGCACCTGGCGTCCTCTCGCTCGTCGGGGTGCGGGAATCCTCTCACCCGCCGCGCAGCCGGTGCGACAGGTCGGACAGCCCGGTGGTGGAGTCGCGCAGCACGCCGAGCACCCAGTCGCGGCGCCGCACGTGCTGGGCCAGCACCAGGTCGAGCTCGGCCTGCAGCGCGACCTGCGTGGCGGCCCGCGCCCGGTCGGCCTCCGCGTCGGCCGGGCCGGTGACCCCCCAGCCGAGCTCGACGCGTCCCTCGCGCACGTCGAGCCCAGCCGCGCGGGCGCGTTCCTCGATCGCGCGGCCGCGGGCGACGAGGTCGGCGAGGTCGGTCGCGTGGTCCTGCAGCACCCGGCCCACCAGTTCGAGCTGACCGGCTGCTGCTTCTGTGGACCCGGCGAGGTCGGCCGCGCGGCGCCGGGTGGCCGCCGAGGTGCGGCCTGCCCACCCCTCACGCAAAGCGTCGGATGCCGTGCGCACGCCGGTCGCGCGGTCGGTGAGCCGCTGCGACACCGAGCGCACCGTGCCGGCGCACGCCGAGAGGGATGCCGGGTCGCCCGGCACCACGCTCACGACCGGTCCTCCAGGTCGACCGGCATCGAGGTGACGGTCCCGGCATCCGCCGGCTCGCCGGTGCCGACCGGCCTCTCGGCGTGCCGGGCCAGCGCGGGGGAGAGGTCGGCCGCCTGCTCGCCGAGCGCCCGCAGGGTGTCGGCCACCTGGTCGAGCCAGTCGTCGAGCACGCGCTGCGGGCGCGGCTCGCCGGTGACGACGAGGCAAGCCAGCACGTCTTCCTCGGCCGCACAGACGGTGGCGCGCAGCGCGGCGACACGGTCGAGGGCGACGCGGGCGAGCTGCGGGTCGGGTCGCAGGGGCACCCCGCCACTGTAGGCAGTCCCGGCACCTGCGCCGCCGAGTTACCCACAGGCCCAGCGCGAGGCACCCGGCGTCCCCAGATCGACCAGTTGGTCGACTCGGCGACGGTCGGGGTGTCGCGAGATTGACCAGTTGGTCGACTCAGCCACACCTTCGTCGCGCTGCAGCCGGTGAGGTGTCGGCGTAGGGTCGCCGGGTGGCCACCGACGACCGCTTCGACGACCGCTCGGCCTCCCCGTCGACCGGTGGACAAGCCGCCTCTGCAGCCGCCCCCGACGGCCGATCCGGCCGGGTCACCGACGACGACCTCGGCCAGCGCGCCGTCGCGCTGGCCGCCGAGCTGGTGGCGATCGACTCGGTGAACCCGGGCCTGGTCCCGGGGGCAGCGGGTGAGGCCGCGATCGTCGAGCACCTCCGCAACCGGCTGCAGCGCAGCGGGTTCACCACCCACGTGATCCCGGCCGGGGGCCACGACGACCGCCCGAGCCTGCTCGCAGTCGGCCCAACCGGAGAGCCCGGCCCGACCGTCGTCCTGAACGGCCACCTCGACACCGTCGGCGTCGACGGCATGACCGACCCCTTCAGCCCGGCCGTCCACGGTGACCGGATGTCCGGCCGTGGCACCAGCGACATGAAGAGCGGCGTCGCGGCGATGGTGGTGGCCGCCGAGGAGCTCGCCATGCGCCGCCCACCCGGTCGCGTGGTGCTCGCCCTCGTCGCGGATGAGGAGGACGCGAGCACCGGCGCCGAGGCCGTGCTCGCCGCCCTGCCGCGGCTCGGCATCCACCCCGACGTCGTCGTGGTGGGGGAGCCGACGTCGCTGGCGATCACCGAGAGCCTGCGCGGCTACGCACTGGTGGAGGTGACCTTCCGGGGCCGGGCCGCGCACTCCTCGCAGCCCGACGCAGGGGTCAACGCCGTGGTCCACCTCGGCCGGCTCCTGCAGGCCGTCGACCAGCGGCACTCCACCCTCGCCGGCACCGGGGCCTCGCTCATGGTCACGGTCGCCTCGGGCGGCGACTCACCCTTCGTGCTGGCCCGATCGGCCCGCGCCCTGGTGGAACGACGCACGGTGCCCGGCGAGCGCGCCGAGGTCGCCCTCGCCGAGGTCGAGCAGCTGCTCGACGACCTCCGCGCCGCCGACCCCCAGGTCGACGCCACCGCCCGGCTGCTCATCGCCCGCGAGGCATGGCGCCTCGACGACGACGGCCCGGCCGCGTCGCTCTCGGCTGCCCTCGAGTCGGCACTCGTCGCGAGCACCCCCGAAAGCATTGTGCTGCAACGCTTTTCGCACCCCGCTTGGATGGAGGCACCGCTCTGGCAAGCGGCCGGCATCCCCGCCCTGGTCTGCGGGCCCGACGGTGGTGGCATGCACGCCGCCGACGAATGGGTCGACCTCGAGCAGGTGCGCCGGTATGCCGTCGCCCTCACCGACGCCGTCGCGGGCTGGGCGGCCGAGCATGCCCACTGACCCGCGCCGGCTGCGCGGTGACGCCCCGCTGCTCGACGCCTGGCTGCGCTTCCACGAGGAGGCGCCGACACCGTTCACCATCCCGGGGCACAAGCAGCGGCGCGACCTGGTGGGCGACGTCGTCGCGGGCGACGTGCCCCTGTACGCCGGCCTCGACACCATGAAACTGGCCCGGGGGGTCGTGGCCGAGGCCGAGGCCCGCGCCGCGCTGCTGTGGGGGGCCGACCTGTGCCGCTTCTCGGTCGGCGGTTCCACGCACGGCAACCAGGCCCTGGCACTGGCCGTGGCCCGGCCCGGCGACCGGGTCGTGGTGGCCCGCACCCTGCATCGCTCGATGCTCCTCGGCCTGGTGCTCGCGGGGCTCGAACCGGTCTGGCTGCGGCCGGAGGTCGACCCCGTGCACGGACTCCCCACCGGTGTCACGGCGCCGGCCCTCGAGGCCGCGCTCGCCGAAGCGCCCGATGCCAAGGCCGTATTCGTCGGCGACCCGTCCTACGTCGGCACGGTCGGCGACGTGCACGGTCTGGCCACGGTGGCGCACCGGCACGGCATCCCGCTCGTCGTGGATGCCGCGTGGGGCGCGCACCTCGGCTTCCACCCCGCGTTGCCTCCGCACGCGCTCGCCGCCGGCGCCGACGCGCTGGTCACGAGCGCACACAAGGCGCTACCGGCCTGGTCTCAGGGCGCCCTGGTGCTCGCTCGGAGCCGCCGGCTCGGCCGCGCCCGCTTCGACGCCGCCGTCGAGGCGACCGCCACGACCAGCCCCTCGGGCGCCATCCTCGCCAGCATCGATGCCGCCCGCGCCCTCCTCGAGCGCGACGGCGAGGCGCTGCTCGGCCCGGTCATCGAGGCTGTGGCGATGGTCCGCGAGCGGCTCGCCCGGGTGCCCGGCCTCGTCGTGCTCGACGGTCCGGGGGTCGACCCCACCCGGCTCACCCTGGTGCTCCCCGGCACCGGCGCCGACGGCAACGCGGTGGAGGCCGACCTGCTCGCTCGTGGGATGCCGGTCGAGATGGCGGACCGTGACACGGTGGTCGCGATGGTGACCCTGGCCGACACCCGTGAGGGCCTGGTCGACCTCGCCGTGGCCCTCGTGGAGTCGGTCGAGCGGCACCGTGGCACCCCACGCCCGGTGGTCACCTCCGGGATGTGGGCCGTCGACCCGGTCACCGTCACCAGCCCGCGCGAGGCCTTCTTCGCCCCGCGCGAGAGCGTGGAGGTCGAGCGGGCCGTGGGCCGGGTGAGCGCGGAGCTCGTCGCGCCCTACCCACCCGGCATCCCGGTGCTGGCCCCCGGCGAGGAGGTCACCGTCGACGCCGTCGACGCCCTGCGGGCGGCCCGGGCGGCCGGCAGCCGGATCGCCTACGCCGCGGACCCGACCGTGCACACCCTCGACGTCATCGCCGAGTAGGGGTCAGCCGCCGGCGCGGTAGCCGCGCGCCACCTCCGCGAGCAGCCGCGCCCCGAACCCGGTCGCACCCTTGCTCCGCCACGCCTCGTCGGCGTCGACCTGCATGGTGCCCGCGATGTCGACGTGCGCCCAGGGGGTGTCACCCACGAACTCCTGCAGGAACAGGGCCGCGGTCGTCGACCCGGCGAACGGGCCGCCGAGGTTGGAGATGTCGGCGATCTCCGAGTCGAGCTGCTTGCGGTACTTCTTCTCGAGCGGCAGCTGCCAGACCGGCTCGTCGGTGGCCTGGGCGGCTTCCTTGACCAGCCCGACCAGCTCGCGGTCGTTGCCGAACAGCCCTGCGGTCGACTGCCCGAGCGCCACCAGCACCGCCCCGGTCAGGGTCGCGATGTCGATGATCGCGTCGACGCCCTCCTCGACGGCCAGCACCAGCGCGTCCATCATCGCGAGCCGGCCCTCGGCGTCGGTGTTCTTGATCTCGACGGTGGTTCCGCCGCGGGCGGTCAGCACGTCGCCGAGCTTGTACGCCGAGCCCGAGGGCATGTTGTCGGTGCACATCAGCCAGCCGGTGACCGCGCTCGTCGTGCCGAGGTCACGCAGCGCCACGAACGCCCCGAGCACCGCGGCCGCACCGCCCATGTCCATCTTCATCAGCAGGTGCATCGGGTCCGACGGCTTGATGCTGATGCCGCCGGAGTCGTACATGATCCCCTTGCCGACCAGCCCGAGGTGCCCGGTCGGCTCCCCGGACGGCACGTACCGGAGCTTGACCATCCGCGGCTCCTCGGTGCTGCCCGCGTTGACCCCGAGGAGGCCGCCGCAGCCCAGCTCGATGAGCTGCGCCTTGTCGAACGACTCGACCTCGAAGCCGTAGCGCGCGCCCAGCTCGGCGGCGACGTCGGCCATGGCGGATGCCGTGAGGTGACCGGGCGGGCCGTTCGCCAGGTCGCGCGCCACGGCTGCCGCGCGGCTGGTGACCAGGCCGGTCGCCACCCCGGCCGCGACCCCCTCCGGGTCGGCGCCATCGAGCGCCAGCACCAGGTGGCTCAGCGGCTTCTCGGGGTGAGTCGTGCGCAGGGCGGTGAACCGGTAGCGGCCCAGGAGGGCGCCCTCGGTGGCGACCTGCCCGGCATCCGACGCATCGAGAGTGGTCGACGGCACCCGGATGCCGAGCCGGCCGCCGGTTCGCGCCGTGGCCCGGGCTGCGGCAGCGGCGGCGTCGCGCAGGCCGGCCGCGTCGAGCGAGTCGGGGCCGGTGCCCACGAGCACGAGCAGGGGGGCGCCGTTGCGGGCGACGACGTGCGTGGTGCCGGCCTTCGCGTCGAAGCCCGCAGCCTGCAGCGCCGCCCGGTCGAGGTCGGTGCCGAGGTCGCCCGGCAGGTCGCCCTCGGAGGGCACGAGCACGGCGACGGCATCGAGCACGGACGGGTCGATGGTGGCGACCGCCGAGACATCGACGCTCGCCTGCTCGGACGGCACGGGGCTGTAGTCGGCGGGGATCAGCAGGCTGGGGTTGCGAGACATGGTGGGCTCCAAGGGTCGGCTGCTCCGACCCTAGCCCCGGGCAGGTCACCGGGGCACGGGCATCCCGGACACCCCCTGCACACCGGGGCTAGAGTCGCGCCCATGAGCCCGGTGGCGACGACGTTGGTCATCCTGGCGCTGGCCGTCGTGGCCTTCATGTCCAACCGGATCCCGTTGGGAATCGTCGCGATCGGCGTGTCGGTCTCGTTGTGGCTCACCGGCATCCTCGACCTGAACCAAGCGCTCGCCGGCTTCGGCGACCCGACCGTCATCTTCATCGCGACCCTGTTCATCGTCGGCGAGGCCCTCGACTCCACCGGCGTCACGGCGTGGGCGGGCCAGCAGCTCATCGCCCGCGGCGGCACCGATCGTGGCCGGCTGCTCACCGTCGTCTGCCTGCTCGTCGCCGGGCTGACGGCGCTGATCAGCGTCAACGGCGCGGTCGCCGCGCTCATCCCGGTCGTGGTGGTGGTCGCCACCCGGGCGGCGCTGTCGCCCTCGCAGATGCTGATGCCGCTCGCCTTCTCCGCCCACGCGGGATCGATGCTCGCGCTGACCGGCACCCCGGTGAACATCATCGTCAGTGACGCGGCGGCGGATGCCGGGGGCCGCCACTTCGGCTACTTCGAGTTCGCGCTCGCGGGCGTGCCGCTGCTCGCCGGCACCGTGCTGTTCATCGTGCTCCTCGGCCGCCGGCTGCTGCCCGAACGCACCCCGGCCACGCTGCCCCAGGACCTCGGCGACCTCACCGACGCCCTGCGCGCGCAGTACGCCCTGCCCGAGGGCGACCTCGTGGGCACCGAGCGGGGGGTGACCGAGGTGGTGGTGGCGCCCCGGTCGCCGCTGATCGGCCAGCACCTCTTCCCCGGGATGGCGACCCCGAGCGGTGACCTCGTGGTGCTGGCCGTGCAGCGCTCCGGCGACCCCCTGGAGGGTCCGGAGGAGACCCTGCGCGCCGGCGACACCCTCCTGCTGAGCGGCTCGTGGGACAAGCTCCAGCAGCACACCACCGGCGGCTCCGAGGTGCTCGTCGTCGACGAGCCCGAGCTCCTGCGCCGCGGCGTGCCGCTCGGCCGCGGCGCCGGGCGGGCGATCGGCATCCTCGCCGTGATGGTGCTGCTCCTCGCGACGGGCGTCGTGCCGGCGGCCATCGCGGGCCTGCTCGCCGCCGGGGCCGTCGTGCTCAGCGGGGTGCTCACCTCGACCCAGGCCTACCGGGCGGTCTCCTGGACGACCGTGGTGCTGGTGGGCGGGATGATCCCGCTGTCGACGGCCTTCGTGTCGACCGGCACCGCCGACGCGATCGCCACCCGGCTGCTGGACCTGGTCGGCGGCGCCTCCCCGCGGCTGGGCCTGCTGGCCGTGTGCGTGCTGACCATGCTGCTCGGCCAGCTGATCAGCAACACCGCGACCGTGCTGATCATGGTGCCCATCGCCGCCGTCATGGCCGCCGACCTCGGTGCGTCACCGCTGCCGTTCATGATGGCGTTGGGCATCTCGGGCGCGGCGTCCTTCCTCACCCCGGTCGCGACCCCCGCCAACACCATGGTGCTCGAGCCCGGCGGCTACCGGTTCGACGACTACTGGAAGCTGGGCTTTCCGCTGCTGGCGTTCTTCCTCGTCGTCGCCGTGTTCTGGGTGCCGTTCGTGTGGCCGTTCCAGCCGTGAGGACGCGGATCGAACCCTCGACGCGCGCCGCGGGCCGCGTGGTTGGATCATCGGAACTACACCCGTGGAGGCTGCCGTGAACCCCGTGCTCGCGTTCGTCGTCGTGATGGCCGTCTGGACGGTCAGCGAGTTCGTGGCGAAGAAGACCAAGTCGCTGCTGTCCTCGCTCTTCGTGGCGTCGCTGATCTTCCTCGTCGGGTTCCTCACCGGCATCTTCCCCGACGACCTCCTGGCCAGCTCGTCGCTGCTGGCTCTGGCCGGGGTCGTGGTCGGCTTCATCATCGTGCACCTGGGCACGATGATCAGCCTCGACGACTTCAAGAAACAGTGGCGCACCTTCCTCATCGGCGCCTCGACGGTGCTCGGCATCGGGGTGGCCCTGTGGCTCGCGGCGCTGGTCTTCGGCCACCACGTCAGCGGCAGCGTCGCCGACGGCTATGCCCAGGCCAGCGACTTCGTCCGCGCCGGCACCGGCGCCCTCAGTGGTGGCACGATCTCGGTGATCATCGTGCAGGAGGCGGCGCTGGGCGTGGGGCTGACCGCGATCGCAGTGTTCCCGGTGCTCATCGCGGCCCTGCAGGGGCTGATCGGCTTCCCGCTGACCTCGCTGATCCTGCGGAAGGAGGCCAGACGCCTCAAGGGGGAGTACCGCGCCGGCAACCTCGCCCCGGCCGAGGTGCCCGAGGAGGGTGCCGCCGAGAAGTCGATGCTGCCCGCGCCTTTCCGTAACACCCCCGGCACCCTGTTCGTCGTCGGTGTCGTCGTGCTCGTCTCGCTGGGTATCAACAACCTCACCGACGGCATCCTCAACACCTTCGTCGTGGCCCTGGTCTTCGGCATCCTGCTGCGCACCTTCGGGGTCTTCAAGCCCTCGGTGCTCGCCGGCATCGACTCCTTCGGTCTGATGATGCTCGCCATCATGATCCTGGTCTTCGGGCCGCTGGCCACCGTCGAGGTGTCGCAGGTCAAGGCACTGGCCTTCCCGCTGATCCTGGTCTTCGTGTTCGGCGTGATCGGCATCGCCGCGTTCTCGGCCCTGGTCGGCAAGCTGCTCGGCTACAGCATCCCGATGTCGGTGGCCATCGGGCTCACCTCGCTCTACGGCTTCCCCGGCACGATGATCCTGTCGCAGGAGGCCGCCAAGGGCGCCGGCGAGAGCCCCGAGGAGGTGGCGGCGATCGAGCACGAGATCCTGCCCAAGATGATCGTCGCCGGGTTCTCGACGGTCACCATCACCTCGGTCATCGTCACCAGCATCATCGCCGGGCGGATCGGCGCCGGCTAGCGCCCGGACGGGCGCGGGCCAGCGTCCCGACGGGCGCTGGCCGGCCTCCGAGCGGGTGCCCGGCACCGGCATCCGGATGCCGGTGACGCACCGCACGCTGTCCCGTGGGCGAGACAGTGGGGACGGGGGCGGGCCGGAGCACCTCCCGGGAGTGGATAGGCTCGGTCGCGGACACGAGGGCGTGTCCCGCCGTCCCAGGCGAGTAGCGACGAAGGAGTGCCACCGCACCATGTCGACCCCGCTGGCCCGCACCCGCAAGGACGTCCTCGCGCCGATCGCAGCAGCGTTCGAGCAGGCGGCGCCGGATGGCGGGGGAGCCGAGTTCGTCGCCCGCTACTTCCGGCACGTGCCTCTCGACGAGCTCACCTCGCGGACCCCCGACGTCTATGCCGGCGCGGCCGCCAGCCACCTCGAGCTCGCCCGCCACCGGCTGCCCGGGGTGGCGAACGTGCGGGTCTACAACCCCAGCACCGAGGTCGACGGCTGGAGCAACGCGCGCACCGTCATCCAGATCGTCACCGACGACATGCCCTTCCTCGTCGACTCCGTCACCGGCGCGCTCGTCAACGCCGGCATCGACATCCACCTGATCGTGCACCCGCAGCTGGTCGTGAGCCGCGACGCCGTCGGCGAGCTCGAGCGGGTCGTCCCGCGCGACGTCAGCGGCAAGAAGAAGGCGAAGGTCGCCGTCGGCGAGCTGCCGGAGTCGTGGATGCTGCTCTCGATCGACCGCGAGAGCGACGAGGAGCGCCGCGCCCTGCTCGAGCGCACCGTGCGCACGGTGCTCGAGGACGTGCGCCAGACCGTCGAGGACTGGCCGAAGATGCGCAGCAAGTGCCTCGTGCTCGCGGCCGAGCTCGAGGGCACGCCGCCGCCCGACGTCGACGGCGACGAGACCGCGCTCGCCATCCGCTTCCTGCGCTGGATGGCCGAGGACCACTTCACCTTCCTGGGCTACCGCGACTACACGCTGCACCGCACCGGCGAGGGCGAGTTCATCGCCCCCGTGACCGGGTCGGGGCTGGGGCTGCTGCGCTCCGACCCGCCATTGGGCCAGGACCCCGTGCTGCTCACGCCGCAGGCGTCGGCCAAGGCCCACGAGCCCAACATCCTGGTGCTCACCAAGGCCAACACCCGCTCAACGGTGCACCGCATCGCGCACCTCGACTACGTCGGCGTGAAGCGGTACGACGAGCAGGGCGAGGTGGTCGGCGAGCGCCGCTTCCTCGGCCTGTACGCGTCCACCGCCTACACCGAGTCGGTGATGCGGGTGCCGCTCGTCGCCGAGAAGGTCGACGCCGTCCTCGAGCGCTCCGGCGTGATGCCCGACAGCCACACCGGCAAGGACCTGCTCGGGGTGCTCGAGGGCTACCCCCGCGACGAGCTGATCCAGGCCAGCGTCGAGCAGCTCTACGAGACCGCGATGGCGGTCACCCAGCTGCAGGAGCGGAGGCGCACCAAGCTGTTCATCCGCGAGGACGACTTCGGCCGGTTCGTCTCCTGCCTGGTCTACATCCCGCGCGACCGCTACAACACCAACGTGCGGCTGCGGATGGCCGACATCCTCAAGGAGACCTTCCAGGGCGAGTCGGTCGAGTTCTCCGCCCGGGTCAGCGAGTCGGCCCTGTCCAGGCTGCAGTTCGTGGTGCGGGTGCCCAAGGGCAAGCGAGTGCCCACGCTCGACCGCGCGGACCAGGACGCCCTCGAGCACCGGCTGGTCGAGGTCAGCCGCACCTGGAGCGACCGGCTCGGTGACGCCCTGCGCGCCGCCCGCGGCGAGGAGGAGGGCGACCGCCTCATGGACCGGTTCGGGCGCTCGTTCCCGACCGCCTACGAGGAGACCTTCTCGGTCAACCAGGGGGTGGCCGACCTCAGCCACCTCGACCGACTCGGCGCCGGCACCCGCACGAGCGTTGCGCTCTACCGTCCGGCGGGCGCTCCCGGCGACGTGCGCCGCTTCAAGCTGTTCCGGGTCGACCCGCTCAGCCTCACCGACATCCTGCCGATCTTCACCGACATGGGGGTGGAGGTCGTCGACGAGCAGCCCTTCGAGGTGGCGCGCACCGACGGCACCACCCTGCACGTCTACGACTTCGGGCTGCGGGTGTCCGACGCCGCGATCTGGGACGAGTGCCCGCACGAGCAGCTGCGCGACCTCTTCGAGGGCGCCGTCGCCGCCGTCTGGGATGGCCGCGCCGAGAGCGACGGCTTCAACCGGCTGGTGCTCGCCGCGCAGCTCACCTGGCGCCAGGTCGTCGTGCTCCGGGCCGTCGCGAAGTACCTGCGCCAGACCCGGGCCACCTACTCCCAGAACTACCTCGAAGACGCCCTCGTCTCGCACCCGTCGATCGCCCGCGACCTGGTTGCGTTGTGGGAGAACCGTTTCGACCCGAAGCTCTACGGCGGTGACGTCGGTGACGAGCGCACCGCCGCCGAGGAGGAGATCGCCGGCCGGGTGGTCGACGCCCTCGACGACGTCTCCTCGCTCGACCACGACCGGATCATCCGGGCCTTCCTCGGCGTCATCCGCGCGGGGCTGCGCACGAACTTCTACCAGCCGGCCGCAGACGGCGGCCACAAGCCCTACGTCTCGCTCAAGCTCAACCCCAAGGCCGTGCCCGACCTGCCCGCCCCGCGGCCGCAGTTCGAGATCTGGGTCTACAGCCCGCGGGTCGAGGGCGTGCACCTGCGCTTCGGCCCGGTGGCGCGCGGCGGCCTGCGCTGGAGCGACCGGCGCGAGGACTTCCGCACCGAGGTGCTCGGCCTGGTGAAGGCGCAGATGGTCAAGAACGCCGTCATCGTGCCGACCGGCTCCAAGGGCGGCTTCTACCCCAAGCAGCTGCCCGACCCGGCGGTCGACCGCGAGGCGTGGCTGGAGGAGGGCAAGGCGGCCTACCGCATGTTCATCTCCGCCCTGCTCGACATCACCGACAACCGGGTCGCCGGTGCCGCGGTGCCGCCCGAGCGCGTGGTGCGGCACGACGCCGACGACGTCTACCTCGTCGTCGCCGCCGACAAGGGGACGGCGACCTTCTCCGACATCGCCAACGGGGTCGCGCAGTCCTACGGCTTCTGGCTCGACGACGCCTTCGCCTCGGGCGGCTCGGCGGGCTACGACCACAAGGCGATGGGCATCACCGCCCGCGGCGCGTGGGAGTCGGTCAAGCGGCACTTCCGCGAGATGGGCATCGACACCCAGAGCCAGGACTTCACCGTCGTCGGCGTCGGTGACATGAGCGGTGACGTCTTCGGCAACGGCATGCTGCTCTCCGAGCACATCCGGCTGGTCGCGGCCTTCGACCACCGGCACGTCTTCATCGACCCGACACCGGATGCCGCGACCTCCTTCGCCGAGCGCCAGCGCCTCTTCGACCTGCCGCGCTCCTCGTGGGACGACTACGACACCTCGCTGATCTCGGCCGGTGGTGGCGTCTTCCCGCGCACCCTGAAGTCGATCCCGGTGACGCCCGAGATGGCCGAGGCACTCGGCCTCAAGGGGGTCGACGACGATGACGCCGGCCGAGCTGATCCACGCAATCCTGCTCGCCCCCGTCGACCTGCTCTGGAACGGCGGCATCGGCACCTACGTCAAGGCCTCCACCGAAGACCACCTCTCGAGTCGGCGACCGCGCCAACGACGCCATCCGGGTCGACGGCAAGCAGCTGCGCGTCAAGGTCGTCGGCGAGGGCGGCAACCTCGGCCTGACCCAGCTCGGCCGCATCGAGGCGGCGCTTCTGCGGGGTGCGGGTCAACACCGACGCCATCGACAACTCCGCCGGCGTCGACACCTCCGACCACGAGGTCAACATCAAGATCCTGCTCGGCGAGGTCGTGCGCCGCGGCGAGCTCGACACCGAGCAGCGCAACGAGCTGCTCGCGTCGATGACCGACGACGTCGCCGAGCACGTGCTGCGCGACAACTACGAGCAGAACGTGCTGCTCGGCAACGCCCGCGCGCAGGAGGCCTCGATGGCCAGCGTGCACGAGCGGCTGATGCACTGGCTCGAGGACCGTGGCGACCTCGACCGCGCCCTGGAGTTCCTGCCCACCGACGCCGAGATCGAGAAGCGGGTGCACGACGGGCTGGGCCTGAAGTCTCCGGAGTTCTCGGTGCTGGTGGCCTACGCCAAGCTCGCGCTGAAGCACGACATCCTGGCCAGCTCGATCCCCGACGACCCCTACTTCGAGCGCACCCTGGCCGACTACTTCCCCCCGGCGATCCGCGAGCAGTACGCCGCCGAGCTGCCCGGCCACCCGCTGCACCGCGAGATCGTCACCAACGCGGTGGTCAACTCGATGGTCAACCGGGGCGGCATCACCTTCGCCTTCCGGGCGCAGGAGGAGGCCGGGGCCACCCCCGAGCAGGTCACCCGGGCCTTCGTGGTCTGCCGCGAGGTCTTCGGGCTGGCCGACTACGTGCGCGAGGTGGAGGCGCTCGACAACGTCGTGCCCACCGCCGCCCAGACCGCGCTCTACCTCGAGTTCCGCCGGCTGCTCGACCGGTCGGTGCGCTGGTTCCTCACCGCGCGGCCGTCGACGCTCGACATCGGTGCCGAGATCGACCGGTTCTCCGACATCCTGCGCGACCTGCGCCAGCAGGTGCCCACGCTGCTGCGCGGCGAGGAGAAGCGGCGCCTGGAGCGCAAGGCCGCCGAGCTCACCAAGGCCGGTGTGCCGGCGGACCTCGCGCTGCGCGCGGCCTCCCTGCTCGACTGGTACTCCCTGCTCGACATCGTCGACATCGCCACCGACACCGGCCGCGAGCCGATCGACGTCGCCCCGCTCTACTACCTGGTGTCCGAGCGGTTCGGCATCGACGCGATGCTCGGCAAGGTCACCCGGCTGCCCCGCGACGACCGCTGGGACGCCCTGGCCCGCGGCGCGCTGCGCGACGACCTCTACGCGGTGCTCGAGTCGCTGACCCGCTCGGTCATCGAGGTCGGCGACGCCGAGGCCGAGCCGGCGGCCCAGTGGGAGGCGTGGGAGAAGGCCAACAAGGAGACCGTGCAGCGCAGCAAGACCTCGCTGTCCGCGATCCGGCGGCTCGACCACCCCAACATCGCGGCCCTGTCGGTCGCGCTGCGCACCCTGCGCTCGGTCATCCGGGTCGGCGCCAGCTGCTGACCCGACTCATTGCGGATCCCCCACCTCTGCGCGGCGACCTCGCCGGCGCGGTCTGTCCCCGACTGATTGCGATCTCCCCACCTCCGCGCGGTGAGGAGATCCGCAATCGGTCGGTGTGCAGGGTGGCGGTCGCGAGGGGTGGGCGGACGGCATCCGGTCCTGGCTCGTGACCTAGGGTGGCGCGCGTGAGCACCCTCGCCGAGATGCTGCGCGACACCACCACCCTCGAGCCGGCCGAGTCGGAGTGGCTGCACCTGCTCGCGGGCGACTGGCAGCTGATCGCCGACCTGTCCTTCGCCGACCTCGTGCTGTGGGTGCGCGGCGGGATGGACGGCTGGCGCGCGGTGGCCCACGTGCGCCCCAACACCGGCCCGATGGTCTTCTACGACGACATCGTCGGCAGCACGTCGACCCGGTCGCGCGCCTCGATGCTCGACGAGGCCGCCCGGTCGCGACGCCTCGTGGCGAAGCCGGCGCCCACCATCCGCGAGGACATGTCCATCCGTGAGGATGCCGTGCCGGTCGTGCGCGGTGGCCGCGCCATCGCCGTCGTCACCCGTCACGCGAACCTCACCGGTGGCCGCACCCCGAGCCGGCTGGAGCTGACCTACCGAGACCTGGCCGACTCGATCATGCGCATGGTCGCCGCCGGCGAGTTTCCCTCGACGTCGTCACCCACCGGGATGCGGCGCGGCGCCCCCCGCGTCGGAGACGGCGTGATCCACCTCGATGCCGACGGGCTGGTCAAGTACGCCAGCCCGAATGCCGTGTCGGCCGTGCACCGGATGGGTCACGTCGGTGACGTGATCGGCGAGGTGCTCGCCCAGGTGGTGACCGACCTGGTCTCCCGCAGCGGCGCGAACGTCGACGAGTCGCTGGCCGTCGTGGCGACCGGGCGGGCGGCCTGGCGCTCGGAGGTCGAGACGGCGAGCGCCACGATCACCATGCGCGCGATCCCGCTCACCCTCGGCGGGGTGCGCACCGGTGCCATGGTGCTGCTGCGCGACGTCTCCGAGCTGCGCCGGCGCGAGCAGGAGCTGCTCACCAAGGACGCGACGATCCGCGAGATCCACCACCGGGTGAAGAACAACCTGCAGACCGTCGCCGCCCTGCTGCGACTGCAGGCCCGGCGGGTGACCGACGACGCGGCCCGGGCCTCGCTCGAGGAGGCGGTGCGGCGGGTCGGCACCATCGCGCTGGTGCACGAGACGCTCAGCCAGGGCTTCGACGAGACGGTGAACTTCGACGAGATCGCTCTGCGAGGGCTGCGGGCCGTGGTGGAGGTGGCTACCCGCGAGCACCACGTCGAGCCGACGTTCACCGGCAGCTTCGGCCGGATGCGCGCCGAGGACGCCACCGCGCTGGCGATGATCATCTCCGAGCTGGTGCAGAACGCCGTCGAGCACGGCCTCGAGGACCGCGACGGCAAGGTCGAGGTGGCGGTCACCCGGCAGACCCTCGACGACGCCGAGGAGCAGCTCACCGTGGTGATCACCGACGACGGGGTCGGGCTGCCGGCGGGGTTCCGGCCCTCGCTGGCGGGGTTGGGCACCCGGATCGTGACGTCGCTGGCCGCCGACCTCAAGGGCCGCATCCGGTGGGAGAACAACGTGCCGCACGGCACCCGGGTGGAGTTCGTCTGCCGCTTGCGTCCGTTGCGCTGAGGGCTGAGGCGTCAGTGGGGAAGGGGTGCGGTCAGCCGGCGCGGCGGGCTCCGAGGTGATGGGGGCGCTGCGTCGCCTCGTTCACGCAGCCCGGCGGGCTCCGAGGTGATGGGGGCGCTGCGTCGCCTCGGTCACCCAGCCCGGCGGGCCCGGGCGTTACGACGCTTGAGCGCGCGGCGCTCGTCCTCGGACATCCCGCCCCAGACGCCGGCATCCTGGCCCGACTCGATGGCCCACTTCAGGCAGGTGTCGACCACCTCGCACCGACGGCAGACGGCCTTGGCCTCCTCGATCTGAGCGATCGCCGGGCCGGTGTTCCCGATGGGGAAGAACAGCTCGGGGTCCTCGTCGAGGCAGGCAGCGCGGTCGCGCCAGTCCATGAAGGGTGCTCCTTGTCGCGGGGGTATGCGGGGGGTCGAGCGCCTGCGGGGGGTGGTGCGGACGCTCGCTGGATGCGTCGTCGCAGCCGGAACGGACGTCCACAGCACAGACGTCCGTGCCGCCACACTACCGGGACGGTCCCAATCCGTGAAGGATTCGGGGTGTGACAGTTCCGACAGATCGCCTCCGCCGTGGGTGCTACCTCGACTCAACGGACGCGGGGGTGGTGCGTGTTCCCCACCCCCGCTGACTAGGGTGGATGCCGTGCCAGACACCTCGCCACGTGGCCCGCGCCGACTCGCCGCGCTGCTCAGTGGCCTGCAGGCGCTCACGCTCGCCGGGTTCGCGGTCTACTACGTCGTCGAGCTCGCCCTGGGGGAGGGGAGCGACGCCGTTCGAGTGCTGATGTCGGCGCTGTTGATCCTGGTCGGGGCCGTGGGGCTCGGCATCCTGGCGCGGGCGTGGCTCGGTGGCGCGTCATGGCCGCGCACCCCGACCATCGTCTGGAACGCCATCCTCCTGCCGGTGGGGATCAGCCTGGTCCAGGGCACCCGGGTGGCGGTCGGCTGGGCCGTGCTGGTGGTGGCTGTCGTGGGCATCGGCGCGGCGTGGGTGGCACGCGACCCCGAGACCGAGGTGCTCCCCGGGCGCGATCTTCCCGACTGACGGCCTCGGCCAGCAGGACCTGCACCTCGGTGACGTCGCCGTGGGCGACGAACACTCCACGACCGGGCAGCCGGGGGATGCCGTCGGGCATCGTCGCGGACAGCAGGGAGCGGTCGGCGGCGGCCGGGTTCAGCACGAGACCGCACCCGTCGCGCGCGACCTCGACGTCGATGCCGCTGAACCTCGTGGCGAGCGCCACCGGGCTGGTCGAGACGACGACCAGGCCGTCGTCGCGGTCGACGAGGCCGGCGATCTCGCGCAGCACCGGCAGGGCGTCGCTGTCGCCGAGCCGGTCGGCGTCGTCGACGCACAGCGCCAGGTCTGGGTGCTGGCGCCGGAGCCGGACCAGGGAGTCCGTGTCGCCCGGACCGATGACGACGGAGCCTGCCGGCCACGGCATCCGGCCGGTGTCTGACGAGGTGACGACTACGACGAGACGCCCTGTCTGCGCAAAGGGATTGCACGATGACCCGGAGTGCGTTGGTGCGGCCAGACCGTGGAGTGCCGACGACGACGAGCCGACGGCCATCGGTCTCGGGGCGCCACGAGAACGAGGCCGCATGCTCACCGCCGACGCCGAGCAGCAGCTCGCGAGCAGGGTCGTGGGTCGACGCCCACCTGGTCCCAGTGACGGGTGGCACCTCCGCACGGCGAACGACGGTCGGCAGGCTGACCCACCGCCAGGCCGCGCCGTGAGCTGGGCGTCGTGCTGCACTCTGAACGACGGCCGTCGTCTCGGAAGCAGGAACCTGCGCGAACTGCACCTCGCGCTTGTCGTGCACCCGCACAGCGCGGCCGGGCGGCGGGTCACGCGGCGCGTCCGTGGTGCGCAGGCCGGCGAGCGCAGCGTCGAGGGGGTCGACGCGGCCCAGCAGGAAGGTTCGCCCCGCCACCTCGCCCCAGCGCGGATGCAGCAGGCTGCGGCCTCCGGTGATAGCGCCGACCACTCCGACCGACCGACCGTCGCGCAGCAGGCGCAGGAGCGTGCCGGTCAGGGGGTCGGACCCGTGGGCCGGGTGCGCCTCGACGAGCTGCTCCCAGCCGTCGACGAGGAGCAGGATCGTCGGCGAGCGGCCTGGAGCTCCCGACGCCCCCGCTGGTCGCTGGTTCCAGGAGTGACCCCGGTACGCCGGGCCTCAGGCCCACCGCTGCCGCGAGGCGGCGGTCGACCTCGGCGCGTAGGTGCTGCACGAGGGAGGTGCAGGCGCGCACGTCGTCGACCCGTGCGCTGGTGCCCAGGTGGGGCAGGGTGCCCAGGTCGGCCAGCGACCCGTGACCGTCGATGACGTGCACGTGCAGCGACTCGGGGCCGGACCGGCGAGCCGCCGCGAGGGCGAGCGCCCTCAACGCGGTGGTGCGCCCGCTGCCCGCCCCGCCGGCGAGCAGCCACGTGCCGTCCACGGCGCTCCACTGCAGCGGCGTGACCCGCTGCAGGTCCGGCTCGTCGACGAGACCCACCACGTCAGGGCCGTGGCGCGTTGCGACACCGTCCGCGACGGTCACCACATTCGGCAGGGGGGCCATCCACGGTGACCTGGGTTGGTCGCCCCCGCGCAGCCGGTGCGCGTCTCGAACCGCGGCCACCAGGGCTGGCGGTGCAGGGGTGTCCATCTCGTCGTCCGGCGCCGTCGCCGGGCCGGGCACCTCCCGGTCGACGGCCGACCTCACCGTGAGCCCTGCGCCGGCGCGGACCCGCGGTGCGGCGACGGTCGCCGACTGGAAGGTGACGAGGGACCCGTCCGCCCCGCGGGCCAGGGCGCGACCCGGCGTGCTCGGCGCGATGCCGGCGGCCGCACCGTCGTCGAGGACGTCGACCGAGTCCGCGCGGTCGCGCATCCGGAAGGCGATCCGCAGTGAGACGTTCGCCTGGACCTCCGCGTTGAGGGCGCCCGACGGTCGCTGCGTCGCCAGCACGAGGTGCACTCCGAGGGACCGGCCGAGGGCCGCCAGCCGCACCAGGCCGGTCACGAACTCGGGCAGCTCCTCGACGAGGGCCCGCAGCTCGTCGACCACCACGACGAGCCGAGGAACCGGCTCGGAGCCGGCCACCCGTAGCCGCTGGTAGGCCGCGAGGTCGTTGGCGCCGACGGTCGCCAGGATCCGCTCCCGCCGGCGCAGCTCGGCACGCAGGGACGCCAGCGCGCGCGAGACGAGGTGGTCGTCGAGGTCGGTGACCATCCCGACGACGTGAGGGAGGCCGGCGCACGGGCCGAAGGCCGCCCCACCCTTGAAGTCGACCAGGACGAAGGTGAGCTCCTCGGGGGGCGCCGACACGGCCAGCGAGGTGACCAGCGTGCGCAGGAACTCGGACTTGCCCGAGCCGGTGGTGCCACCCACCAGCACGTGCGGACCGTCGCGGCACAGGTCGAGCACGAAGGGCCCCTCCGATGTCGACCCGACAACGGCGGCCAGGCTTGGCGTGGTCGAGGTCGACCCGTTAGCGGCCTCCCGGGCGCGCCACCGTTCGGCCACGCCGATGGCGGTCAGCTCGCCGCCCACGGCGTCGGCCAGGGTCAGCCGTGACGGCATCCCGGCTGTGGCCCTTGGGTCGGAGCAGCGCAGCGGGGCCAGGGCACGGGAGAGCCGGTCGACCCACCACGGGGCGACGAGGTCGGGCACGAAGGGCACCGGCCCGTCCGGGCCGTCGAGCAGGTGACCGGCCTCGACCCGGTGCACCACGGCGCTGCAGCCCGCCGGGAGCTCCGTGCGGGTGCGGGCCGCCACGAGGACGACCGCGCCGTCGGCGAGGGCCGCCTTCACGAGGCCGGCGCGAGTGCGGCCCGGATCGCGGAACCACCAGCACGCGCCGGCAGCCTGAGCGGCTCTGGTGGCCACCTCCTCCCGGGCCCGAGGCGGAGGGGCTGGTCGTCCGGCCCCGACGCGTCGGCGTGCGGCAACCGGGCGACCCAGGACCACTGCGGGTCTGACGACGCGACCGATACGGACAGCTCGTGCGGGGCGTTGGCGGTGCAGAGCTGTCCGACGAGGTTGGCGAGGTGGCCGTCGGTGAAGGCGCTCGACCCGACGACGCCGCAGACAGGACAGGTCGGCGAGGTCGACCACGAGGGGCGCGTGCGCCACGGGCGGGCGGGTCTGCGTCGTGCCCTCGACCCACACGACCCGGGTCGGCACGTCGCCCAGTCCGAGGCGCACCCGCGTGCACCCGGCACCGGACCAGAGGCCGCCGAGCCGCCGTTCGGCGTTCGCCAGGACGGCCGCGGGGTCGGGGTGCGCCCGGTCGAGCCGTTCTCGCTCGCTGCGCAGCGCGGCTGCCAGCCGGGCGCGCGACTCCTCGAGCGCGAGCGCATGGGCCGCGAGCTCACGACGTCGTGCCCGGCCGGACCCCCAGCGGTCGCCGAGTGCACCGGCCAGCAGGGAGATCGGCCCGAGCGCCGCGAACAGCAGCAGCTGCGGGCCGAGGAAGAACGCCAGGGCGATGCCGACGGGCACCGGTGCCACGGCGGCCAGCCAGGGCACCCGCGCCCGTGGCCGTTCCTGCGGTGCCGCGGGGCCGGTGACCTGGACCTCGGTCGGGTCCGGCGCTGCACCGGGCGTGGGACTGACCCGCACCGTGCCGTCACCGGGATGCCGCGGTGCCGGACCAGGGCCGCCGGCCCTCCGCAGCCTCAAGGTCGTCGACCCGATGACCACGGTCGACGTGGCGTCGACGGAGGTGGCGGTGTCGACGGGCACGCCGTCGACCACGACCCCGTTGGTCGATGCGCGGTCCTCGACCGTGACCCCGCTCGACCCCACGCCCACGAAGAGGTGGGTGCGGCTCAGGGACTCGTCGTCGACGACCAGGCCGGCCGCCGGTGCCCGTCCGACCTCGACGCCGGGAGGGGAGAGCGGGTGGCGCCGCCCGGCATCCGGGCCACCGACCACGACCAGGTCGAGCACGGAGCGTGGTGCGGCCACCACGGTCGTGACTGGGGACCCTCCAGCCGGTGTGCGAACCACCGAGACGGACGCACCGTGCAGCAGCGGCGGCATCCCGACCACCGCGTCGGGCGGGAGCACCGCCCCGCCGGAGCCCAGGCCCGGCACGGGCTCGCCGAGGTGCTCGGCCAGGGCGGTGCACAGCTCGGCGACCGTGCACCGCCCGGACCACTCCACCACGACGTCGACCGGGTGGGGTCGGCGTCGTGGCACGTGCACCGTCAGCGTCATCTCCATGGCGCCACCGTAGGAAGACCGACCGACGGTGCCGCGAAGTTATCCACAGGCCCGGCTCCAGCGGATGCGCGCGGCGGCGACCTCGGGTTTGCTATGCCGAGACATCGGTGGTCGGCGGAGGGGTCGGCCACGGGAGGGGGAGACGTGGATGCCGTCCAGACGCTCGAGGGCGAGGTCCGTGAGCTGATCCGCCGCTCGGGGCTGGACCCGGCGCGTGACGAGGGCGAGGTGCGCCGACTGGTGCGCGAGGCCGTGGCCGACTACGACGAGCGGTCGCTGCTCGGTGGGATGCCGGTGATCGCCGACGTCGACGCCGCGTCGCGCACGGTGTGGGACACCGTGGCCGGGTACGGCCCGCTGCAGCAGTACTTCGACGACCCGTCGGTCGAGGAGATCTGGATCAACGAGCCGGGGCGCGTCTTCGTCGCCCGTGACGGGTCGCCGAGCTGACGACGACGCTGCTGTCGCACGACCAGGTCCGGGACCTCGTCGAGCGGATGCTGAAGTCCTCCGGCCGCCGGGTCGACCTCAGCTCGCCGTTCGTCGACGCGATGCTCCCCGACGGCAGCCGCCTGCACGTCGTCATCCCGGACATCACCCGCGGCACTGGTCCGTCAACATCCGCAAGTTCGTGGTCAAGGCCGACTCGACTGGACGACCTGGTGCGGCTCGGCACGCTGACCCGGCAGGCGGCCCGCTTCCTCGAGGCGGCCGTCGTCTCCGGGCTCAACGTCCTCGTCGCCGGCGGCACCCAGGCCGGCAAGACGACCCTGCTCAACTGCCTCGCCTCGCGCGGTGCCGGCGCGCGAGCGCGTCGTCACCTGCGAGGAGGTCTTCGAGCTGCGCATCCCGCACCGCGACGTCGCGGCGATGCAGTCCCGCCAGCCCGAGCCTCGAGGGCACCGGCGAGATCCCGCTGCGTCGCCTGGTCAAGGAGGCGCTGCGGATGCGGCCCTCGCGGATCGTCGTCGGCGAGGTGCGCCAGGCCGAGAGCCTCGACCTGCTCATCGCGCTGAACAGCGGGCTGCCCGGCATGTGCACCATCCACGCCAACAGCGCCCGCGAGGCCGTCACGAAGATGTGCACGCTGCCGCTGCTCGCCGGCGAGAACGTGTCGGGCCGCTTCGTCGTCCCGACCGTCGCGGCGTCGATCGACCTCGTCGTCCACGTCGCGCTCGAGCGCGACGGGCGCGCGCCGGGTCCGCGAGATCGTCGCGCGTCCCCGGCCGCGTCGAGGGCGACGTCGTCGAGATCGCCGACCTCTTCGTCACGGCGCGGCGGTGCGCTCGTGCGGGCCGACGGGTTCCCGCCGCACGTCGACCGCTTCGAGCGGGCCGGCTACGACCTGTCCGCCCTGCTGGCCCAGGGCTGCTGCAGCGTGACCGGCCTGCTCCTCGGCCTGCTGCTGGGCTCGGGCTGTTCCTCGTCTGGTGGAGCTGCTGGGTGCCCTCGCGAGCGACCGCCGCCGCGCGCCCGCCGGCCCGGCCCGCTCGACCGGCTGGCCGACGAGCTCGCGCAGGCGGGGTTCGCGGGGCTGTCCGTGCGCACGCTGCTCGCCGCCTGCGTCGTGGCGTCGCTCCTGGTGCTCGCTCTGGTGCGGCCACGGTCGGCGTCCTGCCGATCGCCGCGTGCTTCGCCGCGATGGCCGCCTACGCTGCCGCTCGCGGTCGTCCGGCGCCCGCGCCCGACGCCGCCGGGCGCGGCTGCGCGACCTCTGGCCGGACGCCGTCGACAACCTCACCTCGGCGGTCCGCGCCGGGCTGTCGCTGCCCGAGGCGCTCGCGCCAGCTCGGCGATCCGCGGCCCGGAGGAGCTGCGCCGAGCGTTCCGCGGCGTTCGCCGAGGACTACCGGCGAGCGGGCGGTTCGGCGACTCGCTCGACCGACTCAAGGAGCGGCTGAGCGACCCGGTCGCTGACCGCCTCGTCGAGTCCCTGCGGATCGCCCGCGAGGTCGGCGGCACCGACCTCGGGCGCCTGCTGCGCACCCTGTCCGGCTTCCTGCGCGAGGACGCCCGCACCCGCGGCCGAGCTCGAGACGCGGCAGAGGTGGACGGTCAACGCGGCCCGGCTCGCCGTGGCCGCGCCCTGGATCGTGCTCGCGCTGCTGTCGACGCAACCCCGAGCGGTGCGCGGCCTACGACAGCGCCGCCGGTGCGGTGGTGCTGCTCGTCGGTGGTGTCCTCACCGCGCGTCGCCTACCGGGTGATGGTGCGCATCGGCCGGCTGCCCGAGGAGGAGCGGGTGCTGCGGTGAGCGGCCTCGGCCCGCAGCGGCGCGCTGCTCGGCTTCGTGCTGGCGGCTGGGCCTCGCGCTGGTCGTGGCTCGGCCTGCCCCGCCACCGGCGCGCCGGCCTCGCCGGGCGCGTCCTGCCCTACCTGCGCGACACCCCGCGACCGTCGCGCCTGCTCGACGACGGTCGCCCGGCAGGCGGTGCCCTCGGCGTCGGTGGCGTGGCCCCGTCATCGCGCGACCTCGGCGCCGTGCGTCGAGCGCGTCCTGGGCGGGGCCGCCTCGGTGCGCCGCCGCCAGCTGCGGGCCGGGCTGGCGGCCGACGTCGACGCGGTTCCGGGCCGAGCAGGTGCTCTGGGGCGGCGCTCGGGCGGTCGTCGGCGGCGCAGCTCGGCGTCGCTGGCTCTGGTGCTGCGCGATGCCGGCGTGGTCACCGTCCTGATGCTCACCGCGATCGGGCTGGGCGTGGGCGTCACCGGCGCCGACCACCTCCTGACCCGCCGGGCGGCCCGCCGCGAGGCGCGGATGCTGCACCGAGTTCCCGACCGTCGCCGAGCTGCTCGCCCTGGCCGTCGGCGCCGGCGAGGGAGCGGTCGGGGCGCTCGACCGGGTCTGCCGCCTCTCGCAGCGGCGAGCTCGCCGGTGAGCTGCGGCGGTGCCTGGCCGACGCCCGCGCCGGGGCCAACCTGCCGACGGCGCTGCAGGGGCTCGCCGACCGCACCGGCCTGGCCAGCCTGCGCCGCTTCGTCGACGGCGTCGTCATCGCCGTGCGAGCGCGGCACCCCGCTCGCCGACGTGCTGCGGGCCCAGGCCGCAGGACGTCCGCGAGGAGGGGCGTCGAGCGCTCATGGAGGCCGGCGGCCGCAAGGAGATCGCGATGATGGTCCCGGTCGTCTTCCTGATCCTCCCGGTCACGGTGCTGTTCGCCGTCTTCCCCGGGTTCACCTTCTTCCGCTTCACCCTCTGACCAGGAAGGACCGACCGATGTCGATCATCCGCACCCTGCCCCTGCGCGCGCACCTGCTCGCCGACCGCCAGCTCACCAGGGCCGCCCGACGCGCCGAGCGCGGTGACGTGCCCGGCTGGGTGCTCATCACCGTGATGACGGCCGGGCTGGTCACCGCCTTGTGGATCGTCGCGAAGGGCCAGCTCGTCGCCATGTTCCAGAGCGCCCTGTCCTCGGTGAAGGGCTGAGCCCGCCCGATGCGGTGGGCGCACGACGAGCGGGGCGCGGCCGTCGCCGACTTCACGATGGTGTCCGTCCTGGTGGTCGGGTTGTTCCTCGCGGTGTTCCAGCTCGGGCTGGCGCTGCACACCCGCAACACGCTCATCTCCTGCGCCTCCGAGGGTGCCCGGCTGGGGGCCCGAGCGGATGCCGTTCCCGGACAGGGCGTGTCACGCACCCAGGGGCTGATCAGTGAGTCGCTCTCCGCGCGCTACGCCCGCCACGTCAGCAGCCGCCAGACGGTCGTCGAGGGAGTCCGCGTCGTCGAGGTGCGAGTCGTCGCTCCGGTCCCGGTGCTCGGGCTGCTCGGCCCCGACGACCGGCTCGACGTCGTCGGGCGCGCCTTCCTGGAGGCGCAGTGACGCGGCCTCGGCCCGCGGCGCTCGACGAGCGTGGCAGCGCCGTCGTCGAGTTCGTCGTGCTGGGCGTACTCCTGCTCATCCCGCTCGTCTACCTCGTCATGATGCTGGCGCGGGTACAGGCCGGGTCGTATGCCGTGAGCCAGGCGGCTCGCGAGGCGGGTCGGGCCTTCGTCACGGCCGATGCCGAGGGGGCGGCGGCGGGCCGGGCCAAGGCGGCCGCTCGGGTCGCCTTCGCCGACCACGCGTTCGAGGACTCCGGCCGCGTGACGATCACCTGCGACGGCACCCCGTGCCTCCGCCCGGACGGCCAGGTCGTCACCTCGGCGACCGTTCGCGTGCCGCTGCCCCTGGTGCCGTCGTTCGTGCGCCGCGTCATCCCGCTGTCGGTGCCGGTCAGCGCCAGCCACCTGTCCACGGTCGACCGGTTCCGGGGGCTCCCGTGAAGCACCGCCGCGGCGGGCTTGACCGCGGGAGGCACGACGAGCGCGGGTCGATCAGCCTGTTCATCCTCGGGCTCTCGCTGATCGCGATGCTCCTGGTCACCGGGGCGGTGGCTGTCACCTCCGCGCACCTGTCGCGCATGCGGTTGCTCGACGTCGCCGACGGTGCCGCCCTCAGCGCGGCCAACGCGCTCGACGACGCGGCCTACGCACGTGGAGTGGGGGAGTCGGTGCCCCTGAGCAACGCCTCGGTGCAGGAGCGGGCCGCTGCCTACCTCGGTGCGCGCCCCCGCCCCGGCAGCATCTCGCAGTGGCGGCTCGCGCCGGGCACCGGCACCCCCGACGGTCGAACCGCGGTGGTCGTCGTCGTCGGCGAGGCGCAGCTGCCGATGGTCGGCACGGCGCTGCGCGAGCTCGGGGTCAGTGTGACCATCCGGGTCGAGTCCCGGGCCAGGGCCGACCTCGCCCGCTGACCGGACCCGCTGACCGGACCCGCTGACCGGACCGGCTGACCGGTGCCGACAGGACCCTCAGGACGACCCGCTCAGCGGCTCGCGACCTCGGGAGCGTCGGCGTGTGCCAGCACCAGTGCCACGACGAGCCGGTCGGCCGCGTCGTTGGCACGGGCCAGCATCCGGGTGGTGGCCGGCGTGGCCAGGCCGTGCCGGCAGGCGAGCTCGCCGAGCACGTCGAGCAGCAGGCTGCAGCAGCGCTGGAACGCCGCCACGCTCTCACCGAGGTTCCCGCCGCGACGGCGCGCGAGCCGCCCGTGCAGCGCCGCCGCCTGCAGGGCGGGCGCCAGCGCGGCCTCCCGCTCCCGTCGGGAGCCGCCGTCGACGTAGCCCAGCACCCCGTCGACCAGGGCGCGGCCACCCAGCGCCAGCACCACGCGAGTCTGCTCGTCGGCCCCGTCGAGCCACGACACGTCCGGGCAGGCGGTGGAGATGCTGGCCCGCAGGATGTCGACGACCTTGTCCGTCGAACCACCCAGCGCCGCGATCGACGGCTCGGTGCTCGCGGCATCCGGCAGCAGGTGCTCGAGCGTCGAGCGGGCGTAGCGGCGGTGGCCACCCGGGGTGGTGAACGTGACGATCTTGCCGGCCACGCTCCAGCGTCGCAGCGTCGCGGGCGACACACCGAGCATGGCGCTCGCTTCGTGCACCCCGAGCCAGACCTCACGGTCCTCGGCGTACGGGTGCGGTCCGGTCACCATCAGCTTCCTCCTGACGGTAGGTGCGCGTTCGTCCTGGGCAGCACGTTGTCCTTGTGGCACTCCTCGCAGTAGGCCTGCTGGTGGCAGACCGCGCAGGCCTGCGTGCCGCCGGCGGCCGTGACCGACTTCGCGTGGTTGTAGAGCATCTCGTCGTGGCTGACGTTGATCGCGCCGCTCTTGTGGCAGTTCTCGCAGTAGCTGGTCTGGTGGCAGACGCCGCAGGTGGCCGGGTTGGCCGACGTGGTGCCGGCGACGACCCGGTGGTCGAACACCCACAGCGGGTCCTGGTGGTCGGTCGGCCGGGCGCCGAGTGGCACGTTGGCGACCGTCGTGGAGCCCTGGGGTGCGGTGTGGCAGGTCTCGCAGGTCGACGGGATGGTCTCCTTGGTCAGCTGGCCCTTGACGACCTTGTAGTGCGCGCCGTCGTGGCACCGGAAGCAGCCGTTGGAGCTCTGGTGGCCCAGGTTGGTCGGATAGGTGCCGCTGCGCACGTTCATCCGCGAGGTGACCGTCTGGTCGAAGATCGCGGTGATGCTGTCGGTCGCGGCCGCGATGTCCTTGGCCTGGTCCTTTGCCACGAGCGGGTACTTCGTCTCGTAGAACGAGGAGAGCTTGCTGATGGCCGCCCGGCCCTGCTCGTCGGTGTCGTAGCGGCGGGTGAGCAGGTCGACGGCGTTGCGCTTGACGTAGGGCAGGCTCGGGCTGATTTTGCCCTCGGACATGGCTAGGTCCACGGCCCGGTCAGCCGTCGGCGAGTCGTGCCCGACCCGGTTGTGGCAGTCGAGGCAGTCCATGGTGCGCGTCTTCTGGGTGGCCGTCAGCCGGGCCAGGTCGGCGCCGGCGTTGACGGACTCGCGCACCTGTCCCTCGGAGATGTACTGCTCGAGCTCACCGGTCTTGGTGTCCTTGAACTGGACGCTGTCGATGACCCGCTGCTGCTCGTCCGGAGTGGTGTACGTGACGTCCTGCAGCACGTGCCAGTGCGAGGACACCGGGTCGGGCCCGTCGGCGTTGGCGGGACGGATCAGCACGGCGAGGTCGTTGCGGGTGTTCGACTCGTCGCGTTCGAAGGAGGCCCGCACGTGCAGCCGGCTCGGCTGACCGGGCACGGCGAGCACGGACTTGGTGTGGCACTTCTCGCAGGTGACGGACGTCGACGGCATCTCGTCGTGGGGGATCGGCGGGATGGGGGTGGGGTAGGTGTTCGTGACGAGCCGGTACAGCTCCTTGGTCCCGGCCAGCTTGGCGCTGACGAAACCGATGACCCCGGGGGCGACGTGGCACTCACCGCACGCGACGTCGCTGTGCGCACTGATGGCGTAGGCCTTCTTCTGCGGGTTCATCGTGTGGCAGGTGGTGCAGAAGGCCGCGCTCTCGGAGTACTCCACGAGGTGCACGCCCCCGATCGTGCCGAGGACGCCGAGCAGCAGCACGCCTCCGACCAGCCCCATGATGCCGGCCGGGCTGCTGGGGAGCGCCTTGAACAGCCGCGCCTTCCAGCGAGCCCAGAACCCCCCCGTGGGCTCCGCCACGGACGCGGCCGCGCCGTCCCCCTCGGGAACGGCGGCGCGGCCGCTGTCCGGGACGTCGGTGCCGCCCTCGGAAACGTCGGTGCCGCCCTCGGGGTCGGCGGTGCCGACCTCGGGGGCGGTGGTGTAGGCCTCGGGGACCTCGGGGGCGGTGTCGCCGCCGAGGATGCCGGGGTCGTCGCCGGAGGTGCTCATGGCTTCATCGCGCGATCGACCGACGTGGCGATGCTGTCGGTGGACACCCCGCCCTGGCGGATCTCGCGCAGGACCTGGTTGCGGTCGAGGAAGAAGTGCGCCGGGATGGCGGAGACGCGGTAGGCGTCCGCGATCGCGGACTGGTCGTCGGCACCGACCGGGAACGTGATGCCGACCCGGGACGCGTAGCTGCGCACGGCATCCTGGCCCTCGTTGATGTTGACCCCGAGCACCACGAGACCGTCCTTGCCGTACTTCTCGGAGGCGGCCTGCACGTCGGCGATCTCGGCCTGGCAGGCGGCGCACCAGCTGGCGCCGAAGACGAGCCACACCGGCTTGCCGCGGTACTGGTCCAGCGTGACGGTCTTGCCGTCGACGGTGGTCAGCGTGAAGTTCTGCGCGGCCGCGCCGACCTTCGGCGGCGGCACCGTCGACTGGCCGGGCAGGGAGACGACCGTGGTGCCGGAGGCGTTCGCGGCATCCGCTTTCCGGCCGTTGATGAGCCAGGCGCCGCCCACGACCAGCGCAGCCGTCACGAGGAGCACGGCCACCGTGCCGAACCGGCTCGAACGGATCCGCTCACGCAGGTCACGCGGCCCGGCCGCCCCCTCGTCGGCCGACCCGCTGCCTGCCGCCCGGGACCCGACCCCGGGCTCGGCGAGCACGTCCACGCCCTCGACGTGCGCCACCGGCACCTGCGCCGCCCGGGCCGTGCGCACCGGTGACGCCAGGGCAGGCTCGGCAAGGAGGTCGTCGTCGAACAGGTCGTCGTCGTCCATGGGTGGTGCGCTTCCCTTCAGGTGTGGGTCTGCCCTGCTGTGCCGGTCACCGGATCGATCAGGTGTAGCTGTGCAGCCCGCCGAAGAAGGCGTTGCCGACGAAGGTCAGCACGACGCTGGCGAAGCCGATGACGAGCAGCCAGGCGGCGCGGCGGCCGGTCCAGCCGCGGGCGACGCGGGCGTGCAGGTAGCCGCCGTAGATCAGCCAGGTGACGAGCGAGGCGGTCTCCTTGGGGTCCCAGCTCCAGTAGCTGCCCCAGGCGATCTCGGCCCAGACGGCGCCGAGCACGAGCACCATGGTGTCGAGCGGGAAGCCGATGACGACTGCGCGGTAGCCGAGGCGGTCGAGGACCTCCTCCTTGGGCACGAGGTGCTTCCAGCGCTGCGGGGTCCACAGGGTCAGGGCGGCGGCGGCGAAGGAGATCGCGAAGGCGCCGTAGGCGAAGATCGCCACGATGATGTGGATGGTGAGCAGCAGGCTGTTCTGCAGTGCCGGCACCAGCGGGTCGACCTGGGTGTTCTGGGCGCCGGCGTAGAGGAGGGCGATCGCCGTCATCGGCAGGATGAACAGGGCGAGGGTGCGTGCGTGGTAGCGCCACTCGAAGTAGCAGTAGGACGCGAGCATGCCCCAGGCGAGCGAGGTGGCGAACTCGTACTGGGTCACGAACGGGCCGTGGCCGGTGGCCATCATCCGCAGGCCGAGGGCCACGGTGAGGAAGCCCAGCGCCAGCCAGGTCAGGCGCGTCCCGTACCGGGCCAGCGTCGCCGCCGAGACGGCGGTGTCACGGGCCACGGTGTCCTGCGACCCCAGCCCACCGGGCAGGTCGTCGAGGTCGTCGAGCAGGTCGTCACCGGATGCCGTGACGAGCACCTTGCGCTGGGTGGCGCCGGCGGCCGCGCGGTGGCCCGCGCTCATGGCCCACGCGTAGGCGATGATCGCGAGGACGGTGGAGATGAGTGCCGCGACGAACGCGAACTGGGAGTAGGTGAGCATGCCTGTCACTCCTCGGAGGTCTGGCCGACGGGGGCGTCAGGCCGGGTGATGGTGGACACGAGGTCCTGGAAGACCGGCTCGAAGCCGGGATCCCGCTTGAGGGGGGCGCCGAGCCGCACCCGAGAGGTGCCGTCGGCGTTGTCGCGGACCCGCACCCACAGGCGGCGGTGCGGCATGAAGAACACGAGGTAGCAGCCGAGGATCAGCAGCGCCGCACCCAGGCCCACGACCCAGGAGCCGCTGTCCTGCTTGACGGTCAGCCCGGTGTACTGGCGGTTGCGCTCGTAGGTGTAGGTGAGGCCGTCGACGGCGGCGGACTGGCCCTGGCTGATGACCGGTGCGCCGAGCGGGTCGTTGACGCCGGCCTTGTGCACCTCGAGCTGGGCCGAGCCGGCGGGCAGGTCCTTGAGCACCTGGCCGGAGGCCGCCTCGACGACGTAGACGGTGATGCCGCGGGCGGGGATGGTCAGCTGGCCGATGCTCTGCTGGCCGTCGTCGGACTGCCACTGCAGGGGGACCAGGCCGGAGTAGACCGTGGTGTCGCCGTCCTTGACCGTGACGTCGGCTCCGTTGCCGAACGACGACTGGTGGAACCAGGTGCCGTCGTAGATCAGCGGCGAGTTCACCCGGGTGTCGTGGCGGGCGACCTGCTGGCCGTCCTTGGTGAGCACCAGGTCGGACACGTAGTCCTTGGGGGCGCCGCTGTCGTAGTAGGAGTCGGTGAACGACTTGGCCTCGACCGTCAGGCCGGTGCCGTGGCCGACGCTGACCGGCACGCCGACCGGAGCGATGAAGCTCTTGTCGCGGAAGCCCGTGCTGGCGCTGACGACGAAGCCGAGCATGACGAGGATGAGGCTGAGGTGGGCGATGACGGTGCCGAACGGCCCCCAGCGGAAGCGGTCGGCATACAGCGCCGTGCCGGTGTCGGCCTTGGCGTCGAGAATGCGGAAGTGCTTGGCACGCAGTGCTGCCCGCACCTGCTCGGTCGCGGTCGCGCTGTCCACCGGCAGGTCGATCGTGGCCCGCAGCGGCGCATGGTCGTAGAAGACGTCGCTCATCGTGGTGCGCGGCTTGGTCGCCACCCGCCACAGCCGGGGGGCCCGGTTGATGGAGCAGGCCAGGATGCTCAGGCTCAGCAGCGCGAACAGGCCCATGAAGTACCAGGTCGAGAAGACGTGGAACAGGCCGAGCTTGTCGAGGACGGTGGTCCAGCCGCCGTAGCGCTGGGTGGGGGTGCCGGCCAGCCACTGCTGGTAGGCCGCGGCGTCGGCCCGCACCTCGGGCTCGACCTGCATGAGGAGGGTGCCCAGGAGGGTGAGCACGCCGAGGGTGAGGATGATCCACAGCCCGGTGCGCATCGAGATGAGGAAGAGCCAGATCTTGCGCAGCGGGTGGGCGTGGTGGTGGCCGTGGCCGTCCTGCTCACTCCCGTCGAGGACGTCGACGCCGTGCTCGTGGTCGACGTGTCCGGGCACGTGCGAGGTGATGTCCTCGCGGCCCCTCACGGTGGTCGTCATCGCGATGCCTCTTTCAGACGGGGATGGTCGGGAAGAACTGGGAGAGCCGCATGAGCAGGTTCGTGATCATCAGGAAGCCGACGATGACGAGCATCGAGCCGGTGGCCAGGGAGACAACCGCGTCGTGCCGGGCGAACCAGGTGAGGCGGTGGCGCAGGCTGTCCGCGCCGAGTGCCACGAGGATGAAGGGGATGCCGAGACCGAGCGCGTAGGCGAGGAGCAGGACGGTGCCCTGGCCGAGGTCGGACCGCAGCGACGCCAGGCCGATGATGCCGCTGAGGATCGGGCCGATGCAGGGGGTCCAGCCGGCCGCGAACACCACTCCGAAGAGCGCCGAGCGGCCCATCCGGGGCGCCTGCTCGATCACGGTGCCGTCCGGGCGGCGTTGCACGAGCCGCCCCATGTTGGCGCTGGCACCGGCCTGCCGGCCCAGGACCGGGAGCTTGATGAGGCCCGCCACGTGCAGGCCCATGACGACCAGGATGGCGCCGCCGACCTGGCGCAGCAGGCTGACGTGGTCGCGCAGCGCGTAGCCGACCAGGCCGATGGAGGCCCACAGCGCCACGAAGACCACCGTGAAGCCGATGACGAAGGCCAGTGCCTGCCGGAAGGCGACGCGGCGGGTGGGCTGTGCGCTGTCGGCGTTGCTGCCGACGATGAAGCCCACGTAGACGGGCACCAGCGGCAGGCAGCACGGTGAGGCGAACGACACCAGGCCGGCCGCGAAGGCCACTGCCAGGGTGATGTTGCCGTTCATGTCAGCCGCGCTTCCGGTCGTCGTGGATGGGGGTCGAGGTCACTTGGTGGGCGAGGCCGAGGGCTTCGTCACGGAGCCGACCTGCGACTGCACGGTCTTGGCCAGCTCGCTGTTCGGGTCGATCGCGACGACCTTGGCCCACTCGGTCTTCATCTCGGCGTTGCGGCCGGTCGTCATGTAGAGGAAGCCCAGGTCGTAGTGCATCTCGGCGTTCTTGGGGTGGGCCGTGATGCCGGCCTTCCAGGCGGCCTCCGCCGCTTTCATGTCGCCACCGTTGTAGGAGGCGGCGCCCAGGCTGATCTGGCCCTGCTCGTTGTTCGGGTCGACTGCCAGCACCTTCTGCGCCGCCGCCTTCGCGCTGGTCCAGTCGTTGGCGCCGAAGTACAGGTCGGTGATCTTCTGCAGCGAGGCGATGTCCTTGGGGTTGGCCGTGACCTTCGCGGTCAGCGTGGCCAGCTGGGCCTGGTCGAGCGTGGGGGCGGCGCTGGGTGTGGCCGCCGAGCTCGCGCTCGCGGCCGAGCCGACGTCCGGCACGCTCGGGCGCCCCATCCAGTAGACGCCGAAGACCACACCGACCGTGGCGAGCACGGCGATGATGCCGATCAGCACGCGGTTGGTCGAGCTGCTGGCCGGCGCGGCGGCCGGGGCGGGTGCGGCGGCGGCAGGTGCCGACGTGCGGGCCGGCGGGACGAGCTCGGACTCCGGGCCGGTGAGGAGGGAGAAGATGCGGTCCGCCTCCTGCTGGCGACGGTCCGCCCACCCGCGGATCTCGCCGGGGGCCTGGTCCAGGAAGTCGCCGATCCGGTCGTAGGTGGTCTCGACCTCCTGGTCGTCCGCGGCAGCGTCGAGACCGAACCGGGCGAGCAGTCCCACTCTGGTCACGACCGGGTCAGACGTGGTTCCCGTGGTGGTCGCTTCCCGTACTGGGGACATGGGGTTCGCTCCTCGATCATCGGCATTGGTCGGTGTTCCTGGGTGCCGACTTCAGTATCGTTTTGAGCGATTTGCGGAACTATCCGCCGACAGGCACATTCCCGATAGAGGCCGGCGCGGCCGGGGTGTACCTGGCCTCCTGGTGGTCCTTGCCGTGGCAGGTGAGGGTGCACGTCGCGGTGGTCGCGGTCTTGGTGAACGTGGGCACGCCGCCCATCGACCTGCTCGGCAGGACGTTGGGGCCGAAGACCACCAGTCCCTCGCCGGTCAGCTTCTGGGCCGACGGCTGCGTGGTCGTGCCGTGGCTGTCGAAGTGGCACTCTGCGCAACGCGCGTTGCCCTGGCCGGCCCCGGGGGTGTCGATGTCGAGGCCGCCGCTGCCGTTCCCGGAGATGCCTGACATGTGCAGGCCGTGGAGCACGAAGTTCGTGCCCTCCGCCGCCGCCGGCCGCCGCTGGTTCATGAAGGGGGTCTCCATGTGGCAGGTCAGGCACAGCGCGGCGCCGCTGTTGTCGTAGAACGCCCCGGCTGCGGACAGCACGCGGTTCTCGTACGGGCGGGTGAGGATGCCGCGGTTGGTGGACGCGTGCACGGTGCTGGTCGCGTCAGGGGCGTTCAGGGCCGGGTTGGTCGGACGTGCCGGTCGTGTTGCTCGAGTGGCAGCTGACGCAGCGCACGGTGTCGCCGGTGCTGAAGTTCCACAGCTTGTAGGGGGAGGTCCCGGCCAGGCTGTCCGCGAGCTTCTGGGTCTGGTTCCGGCCGGGAGCCTCGATCGGGTGGAAGGAGGCGTTGGCCGGGTTGAGCGCGACGCCGAGGTCGGTGACGTTCTGGGAGGGCTTGCCGGGCACGTCGGCCGGCAGGGTGGTGAAGCCGGAGTGGCACTTGAAGCAGAGCTGGTACTCGGCCGTGATCGGCGCGACGGTGCCGTCCAGCCAGGTGTACGCGGGGGTGGCGCCGGCCGACCCGTTGGCGACCGCGACGCCCGAGACGTTGGCCACGGTGCCGGGGGCGGTCCAGCCCGTGGCGGTCATGGTCGGGGGTGCGTCGGTCGACCCGTGCGGGTTGTGGCAGTCGGTGCACTGGCTGTGCCGGCTGAGCCGGGCCTCGAACTCGTTGTCGGAGTCGAGGGTGTGGTCGGTGGCGTCCGCGGTGTCGTGCGACCAGTACGAGCGCGTGGTGGGGTCGTTCGCGGGCTGGCCGAGGGTGTACTGCGCCTCGACGTCAGCGGCGCCGCCGACACCGCCGTCGGCGTGGCAGGTGTAGCACTGCGCGGTGATCGACGGCGCCTTCACCAGCGCGCCGGACTTCGCCGTGTGCGCCAGGTGGCACTTGCTGCACTGCCCGCTCGTCGTCGAGGAGTAGGGGTCGTGGATCGTCGCGGGCCCGTTCGGCCCGACCGGTCCGACGGTCACGACGTAGGACGGGGTGGCGGCCGCCGCGACGGTCAGCATCGCTTGGGCCGTGGAGTCGGGGACGAACGCCGCAGCCATCGCGCCGACGAGGTCGGCGGCCGGTGCCGTGACGGCCGGCGCGGTGCTCGTGACGGTGGTGGTCGTGGTCGTGGGCTGCGTCACCAGGCGGTAGGCGGGCTGCGTGCTGGGGGTGCTGGCCGTGGCGCTGGCCGGCGTGCTCCCGCTCGGGGAGCCCTGCTGCTGGCCCGGGCTCTGCAGCACCGGCGGCGGGTCGGCGACGGTCACGCTCACCGGGTCGGCTCCGGCGATCGCGGCGCCGGCATCGGTGACCCGCAGCTCGTAGGTCGCCCCGTACGGCGCGTCGATCGAGAAGGCGACGGTGAACTCCTGCTCGGTCACGGTGCCGACCTGCACGGTGTAGCGGGGCGCGGCCTCGACCCCGCTGAGCCGGTGTCCCTCGGCCTGCGCGGCACCGTCCGGGGCCGGGAGGCGGGCCTCGTCGGGTGTGGTGGTGGTGCTCTCGGGAGCCGTCTGGGTGCCGACCTTGGCCTTCACCCACTCCTCCGCAGCGTGCAGGGGCGCGCCCGGGACGGCGTCATCCGGGACGACGAGGAAGTCGCTGGCGCCGGCGAGCCGGTACTCGAGGCGGGGCGCCACGGCCACGTCACCGGGGCCGCCGTTGCCGAGCTGCACCGCGATCCGGAAGGTCTGGAAGGGCAGCAGGTCGGCGAGGGGCTGACCGGCCGGCAGGTAGGTCGGCGCGGATCCCGGCGCGCCGAGCGTGGCGAGGGCGGCCGGCCCGCCGAACAGCCCGGGGGACATGGCCACCGGTGCGGACGACGACGTCGGGAGGGGGGCGGGAGCCGAGGGGGAGGGCGCCGGGACCGGGCTCGCGGCCGAGGAGGTGGGAGCCGGGGTGGGGCTCGGCGCCGGGGTGCTGCCGGCATCGGGGGTCGGCGCCGGGGTCGGGGTCGGCGGGGGAGCAGGGGTGTCGGTGCTCGTCGGGGTCGGAGTCGCACTGCTCGACGGAGTGCTCACGTCGGTGGCGGCGACCCGCTGGACCGCGGCTTGCTGTACGGCGGCTTGCTGTACGGCGGCCCTCTGGGCGGCGGCTCGCTGCGCCGGTGGGGCGCTCGCGGCCTGGGGGGTGGCAGCAGGGGCGGCTGGGGTCGGTGCGGGCACGGCCGCCTGGAGGCCGAAGGACTGGCCCACGGCGATGGCGGCAGCGGTGAGGAGGACGGCAGCGGCGGCGAGAACGTGGACCGGTCGGCCGGCGAACCACGGTGACCGTGGTGTGCTGCGGCGCTCCTGCGTCATCGTCGTTGCTCCAGTCGCTCGTCGTTGCTCGTCGTCCGGAGCTGCAGGCGGCCTGGGTGAGAGGCCGCCTGCAACCCACAGACGTGTCCGGCTCGGTGTGGTGCTTTCCGGGTCAGACGTTGTGGCACATCACGCAGGTACCGCGGTCGTCCACACGGAGCAGACGGCTGTCGGAGCTGGGAGTGGTGCCATTGGGCCAGGCCACGCTGGAGTTCGGCATCTGCGCGTTCGTTCCGTGTGCCACGTGGCACTGGATGCAGTTGCGGTTCGCACCGGCGTCGGCGTTGGGGCCGTTGCCGACGTTGTCTCCGGTGTGCCGGTAGGTGAAGACGGCGTCACCAGAGCTGGTTCCCCAGGAGCCCGAAGGGGCGAGGTACCGCGTGTGGCACGTGGTGCACCATGCGGCGACGTTCGCCTGGAACGAGCTGACCGGGTTGGTGACCGTCTTCGCGATCGGCGTCGGGTTGGTGATCGACGTCGCTCCGAGGATGGTCGTGGTGCCGGTGTCGGCCACGGCGTTGGGGTCGCCGGCGATCCAGTAGTTGGTCGTCGTGTAGACCTTGTTGGCCGTGTCCTTGATGACGATCCCGGGTTTGCAACGCCCGAGTCGGACGGCACAGCCCGCAGGATGCGGTACTGCCCGTTGCCGTGCGGGTCGTGGCAGGCCGTGCACTCGAGCTTGGTGGCCGTCGTGGTGCTCATGTCCTTGCCGGCGTTCGCCGTCCCGGAGAGAGGCCCGTTACCCCACATGATGCCGTTCGCCACCGAGGTGGTTGGACGTCGTGTCCTGCGGGGTGGCGGCCGGTGGGACCAGCTGGTTGCGGGACCGGTAGCTCGTACCACTGAGGTAGATCTCCTTGGTCGCCGCGCCCGTCCCGAGTGCTGCCTTCTCGAAGCCGCCACCCCGCAGGGTGCCGGCCACTGTGGTGCCACGGTTGACGGTCAGGGTGGTTCCGTTGGGGTACGTCGTGTGTGATGCGGCGTCGTAACCCAACCCACTCTGTACGTCGGTCGTTGCACCGGTTCCACCGTCACCGTGACACGAGTAGCACAGGCTTTCCTCGCTCGTGGCGTTGAGCAGGTAAGCCGCGCGAGCCGTGTGGGCCCGGTGGCACGAGGCGCAACGCCCCTGGCCGGCATCGGTGATCTTGACACCGGTGGTCGGCGTGTTCGTGGCGGTGGACACGTGTGGGCCGTTGTCGGCATACGCCGGCACCGCCCCGAGGAAGAACGCGGCTCCGGCTGTCACGACTAGCGCTACCAGCCTCGGCCGTACCTTCTTGTGCGTTCTCATTGTCGCGTTCCAATCTGAGCTGTGAAGTTGTGTACTCCTGTTGTTGTGCGGTGAATTTCCTTGCGGTGAACCGGAACAGCCGGTCCGACGACCAGGTCGTCGCACCTCCGTCAGGCCACTTCTGTGGGACCGGGACCCGGTCATCAGTACCCCCACACCTCGATGCGGTTGTTCTCCCGGTCGGCGACGTAGACGCGACCACGGGTGTCCGTTGCCACGCCGTTGGGGAAGGTGAACTTGCCGTCGTCGTGCCCCTCGTCACCGAAGGAGGCGACGTAGGCGGGGTGGTCGGTCGGCGAGGAGCCGACCGTGAACAGCCGGACCATGTGGTCGGTGGTGTCGGCGACGAACAGGCGCCCCCGGTCGTCGACCGCGAGCCCGCGGGGGAGGCCCAGGTCGCCGTCACCGACGCCACGGGCGATGAGGGTCGACACCTTGCCGGCCTGGTCGATGGCGGCGACGCGTCCGTTGTTGCTGTCGCTGACGTAGATCCCGCCGTTCGGCCCGACGACGATGGCGTTGGGGTAGTTGAGCTCGCCCTTGCCCAGCACGCTGCGCAGGGTGCCGTCGTGGGCGAACACCAGGATCCGGTGGTCGGCCGGCTTGGCGCTGAGCACGTCGGCGACGTAGACGGTGCCGTCCGGGCCGACCGCGAGCCCGAGCGGCGAGATGCGTTCCACGCCCTTGCCCTTCGGTGCGAACGTCGAGAGGTACTTACCGGTGCCGTCGTAGATGTAGACCTTGCCGGCGGCCCGGTCGCCGACGTAGACGTCGCCGTTGGTGGGGTCGACGGCGACGTAGACGGGCACGTGCAGCGTCGCCGGCTTGGCGGGCGGCAGCAGCTCGCCGACCTTGACGCCGTCGCGGTCGAACACGAACGTCGTCGGGGTGGCTCCGGACTGGGTGGCGTACATCCGCTCCCCGTCGGGCGAGACGGCGACACCGAGCGGCCGGACGACGTCGTAGACCGACGTCTTGTAGGTCGGGACGTGCGCGTCGCTGAGCCCGGGCAGCTCGGTGAGCGGCTTGCGGTTCAGGAGGTACCAGGTGAACAGCACCCACGAGGAGGACGAGCAGCGCGACGATGACCCCGAGGATGATGCGACGCCGCTTGCTGTGGTCGTCGCCGACGGGCGGGACGGGCTCTGGTGGTGCGGGGGGCTGCCGACATGTCGTCGAGCAGGTCGAGCAGGTCGGTGCTGGACTGGGTCTCACTCATCGCACGTCACCCCTCACTTCTTCTGTCGCCGTGGCGGGCGGTGCGGCCGGCTTGACGCCGATGGCTGGCCAGCGCAGAGATGGCGGCCATGTTCTTGGGGTCCTTCGCCAGCGCCTTCTGGTACCAGGTGCCCGGCCGCCTTGGTGTCGTTGGCGGTCTCGGCGATGAGGCCGAGCCCGAGCATCGCGTCGGCAGCCGCAGGCCCCGCGGTGAGCGCGGTGAGCTGGGTCTTGGCCTCGTCGACCTTGCCGCCGCAGAAGCCGGCCATCGCCGAGGCGTAGGTCGCGAGCTCGGGCTTCTTCAGCGAGGTGAAGGCGGTCTGCATCTGCTGGTAGGGCTCGCACCAGCCGGTCGGCACGAAGCGCAGCGCGTTGCGGAAGGTGGAGATCGCCTGGACGTTCGCGCCCTTCTGCATCTGGGCCAGGCCCACCTGGTACATCGCGTCGGAGTCGGTCGGCTCGATCGTCAACGCGTGGCTGAGCTGGGTGAGCGCGACGTCGGGCTTGTGCTGCTTCACCGCGATGGTGCCGAGGTAGTAGTAGGCCGACCCGAGCTGGGAGTCCGCACCGGCGAACTCGCCCTTGCGGGTGCCCTTGACGATCTGGGTGAGGGGGCGACGGCCTTGTCGAGCTGGTCCCTGGGTCATCAGCACGAAGCCCTTGCCGAGCAGCGCGTCCTTGCTGCCGGGGGCGGCCTTGAGCACCTGGTCGAACTGCTTGACCGCGTCGTCGTAGCGGGCGGCCTGCCCGTAGACCTCGCCCAGCTGGAGCCGGGCCTGCAGGTCGTTGGGGTTCTTGCGCACCGCTGCCTCGGTGAGCGAGACCTGCCGCTCGATGATGGAGGGCGCGGCGGCCACGTGCTGGTCCTTGTAGTACAGGACCCCGAAGGCGACCAGCCCGACGGCGAGGACCGCTGCCCCGATGCGCAGCAGCAGGGCCACCGTGCGGTCGGACGGATCCGCCGCTGCGAGCCGATGGGGGCTCATCGTGTGTGCCACAGGTACCTCACCCGTTCCTTTGGCGGTGTGACGGCATTCCTGCCGTCGGAGGACGGACCTCCTCCACGTCCATCGTGGGCGGGTGCGCCGGTGAGGCCTATCCGCCGCAGGGTAGATATCAGGTAGAGCCGTGGCCGGGCCCCCCTCGCCCGGCACACCGGCTGGCCGGGCGGCCCGGACAGCGGCACCACTACACTTCGTCGTGGACACACGCGCCGCAAGGCGCCGGCAAAGGAGCGGACAGATCAGCACGAGTGACGTGACGGGCTCGGGAGGCGCCGAGAGGCGCACACTCCCGTTCTTCGGCCGCCATGGCGGAACGCCCCGACCCCGACCCCGAGCCGGTGCATCCATCGCCGCGCCCCCGCACCCGGCTGGTCGACCGCCGGCTGTGGGCGATCGGCATCCTCCTGCCCGTCGGGTTCGCCATCGGGCTCGAGCTGGTCCGCTGGCAGCTCGAGCAGCAGGGCGTCTGGTCGCCGGGCGTGTTCGAGGTCTGGCACATCGCCGGGCTGGCCGTGGTGGTGCTCGGCATCGTCCTGTTCGCCGTCTTCATGTTCCGGCTCATCGACCAGACCGACCGACAGGTGATCCGCCAGAACCGCGACCTCACCGCGGCGAACGCCGTCGCAGGCGCCCTCCAGGGCCAGGCGACGGTGCAGGCCATCGTCAACAGCGCCCTGGTGTCGCTGCTGCGCACCTCGGGGGCGCGCCAGGCCCGCATCCGGTTCCTGGAGTCGGCCGGGCTGCCGCACCAGGACCCCCCGGCCCGCACCCTGACTCTCACCGGTGTCCGCGTCGACACCGGCAGCCCCACCCTCGAGGTCCCCCTGGCGCACGGGTCGACGGTGGTCGGGCGGCTCGCGCTCTGGTACCCCGACGAGACCGACGCCGCCGACCACATCGGTGGCGCCGCCCTGTCCAGCCTCACCACCCAGATCGCCTCGGCCATCCAGCTGGCCGGCGCCGTCGGCGACCTCGAGCGGCGCAAGGTGGAGGGGCACGCCTTCTACGACATCCTCCTGCGCGTCTCGAACCAGGAGGCGACCACGCCGGTGCTCGACGCGGTGGCGCGGCACGCGGCGACGCTGATGTGGGCGGATGCCGCGGTCGTCACCGTGTCGCCCGAGACGACCCGCACCATCCGCTTCGAGTCCGGCACCGACGCGCAGGCGCCGGTGCAGCGCCCCGACGGGGCCACCGTGGTGTCCTTCGGGCTGCCGACCCCGGCCCCGCAGGGCGACGACGGGGTCGCGGTCGTCGCCGCCCCGATCGACGAGAGCGAGTGGGCGCACACCGCGAGCCGCGACGTCACCGGCGGGGCCGGCCACCTCGGGGAGCTGTGGGTGGCACGCGCCGGCGGGGCCGAGTTCACCGACCGTGACCGCGGCTTCCTCGGCACCCTCGCCAGCCTGGTCGGCATCGCCCTGTCGGGGGCCCAGATGCGCGAGGGGGCGCGGCAGCGGGCCGTGCTCAGCGAGCGCACCCGCATCGCGCGCGAGATGCACGACAGCCTCGCCCAGGTGCTCGGGGCGGTGCACCTGCGGCTGCGCGCGCTGGAGACCGGCGTCGGCACCCTGGCCGACGACGCGGTCGTGGCCGAGGTCGAGGCGCTCGCCGACGTCTGCGCCGAGGCCTACCGCGACGTGCGCGAGACGATCCTCGGGCCTGCGCGACGCCAACCGCCACGCCGACCGCAGCCTCGAGGACAACCTGCGGGCCTACCTCGAGGCCTACTCGACCCAGAGCGGCATCAGCGCCCGACTGGCCAACGAGGTCGGCCACGAGGTGGCGCTCTCGCCGCGGGCCGAGGTGCACGTCATCCGCATCGTCCAGGAGGCGCTGACCAACGTGCGCAAGCACGCCGTGGCGCGCTCGGTGGTCGTCAGCATCCGGGGCACCGACACATCGACGTGCTTCGTCATCGCCGACAACGGCGTCGGCTTCGACCCCGAGGTGACGGCGAGCTCGCAGGACGGTTACGGCCTGTTCACCATGCGTGACCGGGCGGCCCTGCTCGGCGGCACCGTGCAGGTCGACTCCTCACCCGGGGCCGGCACCACCGTCACGGCCACCGTCCCCGAGCGGCCGCACCCCTCCTTCACCTCGAGGACGACCCGATGAGCGAGCCGATCCGCATCCTGCTCGTCGACGACCAGCCGCTCTTCCGCGGCGCGATCGCGGCGCTGCTCGCCAGCCAGCCCGACATGGAGGTCGTCGGCGAGGCGGAGAACGGCCTCGTCGGGGTCGAGATGGCCGGCGAGCTGCACCCCGACCTCGTCATCCTCGACGTCGACATGCCGGTGATGAACGGCGTCGAGGCCGTGCGGCTGATCCGCGAGCAGGTGATGGACGTCAAGGTCATCATGCTGACCGTCTCGGACGTCGAGGACCACGTCATGGACGCCCTGCGCAACGGCGCGCACGGCTACCTGCTCAAGGACCTGCGCCCCGAGCAGCTGCACGACATGATCCGCTCGGTCATGCGCAACGAGACCCCCATCTCGCCGGCGGTCGCCGGCCGGCTGCTCCGCGAGATCCGCGACGGCGGTGCGCAGAAGGTCACCTCGCCGTCCCCGGAGCAGGCCCGGTCGGTGGTGACGCCGCGCGAGCTCGAGATCCTGCGGTTGGTGGCCGTGGGAATGAGCAACAAGGAGATCGCCAAGCGGCTCGTCATCACCGAGGGCACGGTGAAGAACCACGTGCACAACGCCCTCGAGAAGCTGCACCTCGACAACCGGATCCAGGCCGCCGCCTACGTCATCCGCCAGGGCCTCGGGTCGCCGGGGGCCGACGACCCGCGCTGACGCGGGCACGGAGCAGGCACAGGCGCACCAGTACCGTTTGTGTGCCCATCGCCGGATGTCGCACGAGTGACTCGCGGTCCTACCGTGGTCCTGTCGGCTTCGTGCTGAGGAGGCGAGTCATGGCGCGGCAGGGGACGGTCCTCGTGATCTTCAGCCACGACCTGCTGGGGCAGGGGCTGGCGGCCAGGCTCGAGGGCCTGGGTGTGGCGGCCTCCGCCGTGCGGTCCTCCGACACGGGAGCCGCGAGGCAGGCGCTGAGCAACCACCCGGACGTCGTGGTCGTCGAGACCACCGACCAGAAGTGCCTGGCCGGCATCCGCCGGCTGAGCCCGCGCTCGCGGGTCGTGGACATCAGCGACTCGGTCGGCCCGGGCTACCCCGAGCACGCCCTGCGCTTCGACGTCATCCTCGACGCCCTGGCCGACCTGCCTGGCTGAGTCGCTGCCCTCCTGACCGGGCTCGCGCCACTACTCTTCCTCCCGGAGGTGATGGCGGGTGCGCGACGGCGACGACCTGACGGCTTCCCGGAGCCAGTCGGCCCGGGAGGTGCCCCCGCGACGGCCCACGTCGGCGCGGGACGAGCGGGTCGAGGCGCTCCTCGGCGTCGGGCGACGTCGCGGGCCTGGCCCTGCTGGTGGTCGAGGAGGCCGCGCGGTCGGCCCGCGAGGACCTCGAGGCCGCCATCCGCAGCGTGCGGGCCCTCACCGAGCAGCAGGACGCTGCGCGCCGCGCCCTCGACGCGCTCGACGCGGCGGGGACCGGAGCGGTCTACCACCTGCGGGCGGTCGACCACCTCACCGAGCAGGCCAGCCGCATCGTCGCGGCGTCGCTGCTCGATGGCCACGAGCTGGCCGGGGAGGACACCCTCGAGCGGCTCGACGCCTGGGCCGACCTCAGCCGGGCGCAGGCGCAGCGGCTGGAGCAGCGCCGCGACGACGCGTGGGGGCTCGCCGAGCTGCTCGACGCCCTGTCGGACCTGGGACGGCGCGAGGCGGTCCGGCTCCAGGAGGTGCTGCAGCGGCGGTCCACGGTGCTGACCTCGCTGACCGGCGTGCTCGAGCAGCAGAGCCGCACCGCGCGGGCCATCACCGACGACCTCGCCCGCGACTAGCTCGCCGGCGCGCCGTGGCAGGCGGCGAACGGGTCGCCCTCCGCCGCACGTGCACGGCTCTCCTGCAACGCGTCTGGCGTCACGCACGGCGTACCAGTCGCGCAGGCCGGTGGCGTCGCGGCCCTGCCGCAGCAGGCTGGCCATCACCCGCATCGGGCCGTCGACGTGGTGGAAGAAGTCCTGGTACCCGGCGCAGAGGTAGTGCAGCCCGGGCTCGCCGTCGGGGGTGGTGATGAACCGGTCCTTGGGGCAGCCGCCGTTGCAGGCGAACCGCACGTCGCAGTCCTTGCAGTACTGCGGCAGGGTGTCGAGCTTGGCCTGCCCGAACGCCTTCTGCTGGGGCAGGTTCACCAGCTCGAGCATGGTGCGGCCGTCGGCGATGTTGCCGAGCAGGTAGCCGGGTTCGACGTAGTGGTCGCACGAGTAGAGGTCGCCGTTGTGCTCGAGCGCCACGGCATCGCCGCAGGTGCGGGCGTGCACGCACAGCCCGACCTGGTCCATGCCCATCCAGTGCGCCAGCGCGGTGTCGAACATCGACACGAACACGTCGCCGACGTCGTGCCGGGCCCACTCCTCGAACACGTCGATGAGGAAGCGACCGTAGGCCTTCGCCCCGACCGTGCGGTGGGTGACCAGGTCGCCCTCCTGCCGGTAGAGCGGCCGGTCGCCCGACCGCGACCCCCACCCCGACTCCGCGAGCGGCAGCAGCTCGGCGGTCACCCGCTCGACGATGGGGATGAGCTGCACGAAGCGTCGCGCCGAGGTCGTCGCGCAGGAAGCGGTAGACCTCGAGCCCGTGCGTCGCCGTTGGCGGAGTTGACCGTGGTCAGCGCGTTCCACTCGACGCCGTGCCGCTTGAGGGCGTCGAGCCCGGCGACCACCCGGTCGAAGGTCGGCTTGCCGCCCTTGTCGACCCGGTAGGCGTCGTGCATCGCGCGCGGCCCGTCGATCGAGACCCCGACGAGGAAGTCGTTCGCCTTCAGGAACGCGCACCAGTCGTCGTCCAGCAGGGTGGCGTTGGTCTGCATCGTGTTGAGGATCCGCTGCCCGGGAGCGGCGTACTGCCGCTCGAGCTCCAGCGTGCGCGCGAAGAAGTCGACGCCCATCAGCGTCGGCTCGCCGCCCTGGAACGCGACCACCACCTCGTCGACGCCGCGCTGGGCGGCGAGCAGCTGGGCGATGTACGCCTCGTGCACGTCGGGCGGCATCCGGAAGCCGCTGCCCGGGTAGAGCTCGTCCTTGCTGAGGAAGAAGCAGTACTCGCAGTCGAGGTTGCAGATCGCCCCGGTGGGCTTGGACATCACGTGGAAGGCCCGCGGTGCCGTCAGTGCCGCCATCGCACGCCTCCCGTCGTGGGCCGGCTCTGGTCGGACCGCCGGGCGCTCCAACTCTCGCCCCGCACCAGCCCCGGGTCGTCACCTCGGCCGGGTGAGGGCGCAACCGGTGCCGCCACCGAGGTATCTGGCGGGGGTCCCACCGCTTCCTCACACCATGGACTCCCGGCTGCTCGCGTTCCTCGGCGTGACCTGCGTGGTCATGGCGGTGCCGGGGCCGTCGGTGCTCTACGCCGTCACCCAGCGGCTGCGGTCGGGGCCGGCCGCCGGGGCCTGCGCGGTGCTGGGGCTGGAGTCCGGCCTCGCCCTCCACGTCGCCGCGGCGTGCCTGGGGGTCTCGGGCCTGGTCGCGGCCTCCGACACGATGCTGCGCGCGCTCCAGGTGGGCGGCGCCGCCTACCTGGCCTGGCTCGGCATCCGGCTGCTGGCCCAGCGGGGCGACCCTTCGCACTCGGCCGCAGCTCCCGGCCCGGCCCGTGGGCTGGCCGGCGTCTACCTCGGGGGCCTGCTCGTCGACCTGCTCAACCCCAAGACGGTGCTGTTCTTCGTCGCCGTCCTGCCCCAGTTCGTCGACGCACGCGCTGGGTCGGTGCCGGGGCAGTCGGCACTGCTCGGCGGCTGCGCCGTCGCCCTCGCGGTGCTCGTCGACGGCGGGTACGCCGTGCTGGCCGGCCGGGCGGCGCGCCGCGGCATCCCCTCGTCGGTGCAGCGGTGGGGCAGGCGGGCCTCGGGTGGCGCCTTCTGCGCCCTCGCGGCGCTGGCCCTGCTCGGGTGAGAGTTGGCGTGCCTGCGCCTGCCGTAGGCTTGACCCTCGTGGCTGTCGACTTCTCCCAGGAGATCAAGGACCTGCGCGCGACCATGGCGTCCGTGCGTGAGGTGACCGACCTGACCAAGCTGCGAGGCGACCATCGCCGACCTCGAGCAGCAGGCGTCCGACCCGAACCTCTGGGACGACCCGGAGAAGGCGCAGGTCGTCACCTCCGGGCTGTCGCGCGCCAGGCCGAGCTCGACCGGGTCACCGGCATGGACGCCCGCATCGACGACCTCGAGATCCTGGTCGAGATGGGCGAGGAGGAGAACGACGCCGAGACCCTGCTCGAGGCCGAGCGCGAGCTGGTCATCGTCAAGAAGGCCGTCGGCGAGCTCGAGGTGCGCACCCTGCTCGACGGGGAGTACGACGAGCGCGCCGGCCGTCGTCACCATCCGCGCCGGCGCCGGTGGGGTCGATGCCGCCGACTTCGCCGAGATGCTGATGCGCATGTACCTGCGCTGGGCCGAGCGGCACGACTACCCGGTCAAGGTCCTCGACACCTCCTACGCCGAGGAGGCCGGGCCTGAAGTCGGCGACCTTCGAGGTCGACGCGCCCTACGCCTTCGGCACCCTCTCGCGTCGAGGCCGGCACCCACCGCCTGGTGCGGATCAGCCCGTTCGACAACCAGGGCCGGCGCCAGACCAGCTTCGCCGCGGTCGAGGTCATCCCGCTGCATCGAGCAGACCGACACCATCGACATCCCCGAGAACGACATCAAGGTCGACGTGTTCCGCTCCTCGCGGCCCCGGCGGCCAGTCGGTCAACACCACCGACTCCGCGGTGCGGATGACCCACCTGCCCACCGGCACCGTCGTGTCGATGCAGAACGAGAAGAGCCAGATCCAGAACCGCGCCGCCGCCCTGCGGGTGCTGCAGTCGCGCCTGCTGCTCCTGCAAGAAGGCCGAGGAGGCCGCCGAGCAAGAAGGAGCTCGCCGGCGACATCAAGGCGAGCTGGGGCGACCAGATGCGCTCCTACGTGCTGCACCCGTACCAGATGGTCAAGGACCTGCGCACCGAGCTACGAGGTCGGCAACCCCTCGGGCGTCTTCGACGGCGACATCGACGGCTTCATCGAGGCCGGCATCCGCTGGCAGATCGGCCAGGACAAGGCCGCCGCGGCGGCCAAGGGCTGAGCGGTGACCGAGCAGTCCCCGTCGAACACCACGACCCCGGATGCCGGGGCGTGGGCCGCGTGGTCAGCCACCCTCGCCGACGCGCTCACCGGCCTGGCGGACCGGGCGTCGCTGACCGTCACCGGCCCGGCCGGCAGCGCCCGCCCGGTCCGGCTGCGCAAGGCGCGCCTGGGCGGCTTCATCCCGGCTCGGCACGAGGTCGTCACCCCCTGGGTGCGGCTGGTGCGGGTCGAGGACTTCCTGCGCGGCCACTGCGTCGGCGCCGAGCTGATCGGCGCCCACTTCCCGCTGGCGCCCGACGAGGATGCCGCGCTGGTCGCGCTGGGCTGGCACCACCCGACGCCCCTGGACGGCGAGGACTACGTGCGGTTCTGGCCCGACGACGTGCCGCAGGGCCCCTTCCTGCCGCGCGCCGAGGCCGAGCGCGCGGCCTCGATGGTCGCCGCGACCTTCCGCGACGTGCTGGCCGTCGACGCCACCGACCTGCCCACCGTCGCCACCGGCTGAGCCGCCGGGTCGGGTGCGGCCGGTGACCCGCCGATGGGGGGCCGCTGACCGGCATCCATAGGTTCCCGACCTATCCTCGAAACGTGCCGCACCCCATGGGTGCGGCGTGCCGACCACCGACCGACCTCCCGTGAGGCCACACCCCCGCATGATCCGCTTCGAGAACGTCTCCAAGATCTACCCGCGGTCCGCTCGCGCGGCCCTCAACGAGGTGACCCTCGACATCGACCGCGGGGAGTTCGTCTTCGTCGTCGGGCCGTCGGGGTCCGGCAAGTCGACGATGCTGCGCCTCGCCCTGCGCGAGGAGGCCGCCACCGAGGGGACCGTCCTGGTCGCCGGCCACGACCTCGGCACCATGCCCGCCCGCCAGGTGCCGCGGCTGCGCCGTGAGATGGGGGCGGTCTTCCAGGACTTCCGGCTGCTGCCGAACAAGACGGTGCACGAGAACGTCGCCTACGCGCTGCAGGTCATCGGCAAGCCCGGGCACGTCATCCGCCAGCTGGTGCCCGAGACGCTCGAGACCGTGGGCCTGGCGGGCAAGGAGAAGCGCTTCCCGCACCAGCTGTCGGGCGGTGAGCAGCAGCGCGTGGCCATCGCCCGCGCCGTGGTCAACCGGCCGCAGATCCTCCTCTGCGACGAGCCGACCGGAAACCTCGACCAGGCGATCAGCCTCGACATCGTGCGGCTGCTCGACCGGATCAACCGCACCGGCACCACGATCGTCATGGCCACGCACGACCACGACATCGTCAACGACCTGCGGCGCCGCGTCATCCAGCTCGACGACGGGCGCGTGGTGCGCGACGAGCAGGACGCCACCTACGACCCGGCTGTGGAGGTCTGACCCGTGCAGGCACGATTCCTGTTCTCCGAGGTCGGCTCCGGGCTGCGCCGCAACGTGTCGATGGCCATCTCGGTGGTGCTGGTCACGATGGTCTCGATGTTCCTGCTCGGCCTGGGCCTGCTCGCCCAGCGCCAGGCCGACACCATGAAGGGCTACTGGTACGACCGCATCCAGGTGTCGATCTACCTGTGCACCGCCGACTCGCGCCAGCCGAACTGCGAGAACACCGCCGTCACCGATGCGCAGAAGGCCGCCATCCAGAGCCAGCTCAAGGCCCTGCCGGAGGTCAAGCAGGTCTTCTTCGAGTCCGAGCAGGAGGCCTACGACCGGTTCAAGCAGCAGTTCCGCAACAGCCCGATCGCCGGCAACGTGCAGGTGGGCGACATCCCGCAGAGCCTGCGCGTGCAGCTGAACGACCCCACGAAGTACCAGGTGGTGACCCAGCAGTTCGACGGCGCCCCGGGGGTGGCGACCGTGCAGGACCAGGAGAAGGTGCTCAGCAAGTTCTTCACCATCATCCGGTGGATCACCATCTTCGCCGTGGCGCTGGCCGCGCTGATGGCGGCCTGCGCGGCGTTGCTGATGGCCACCACGATCCGGCAGGCGGCCTTCATCCGGCGCCGCGAGATCGGCATCATGCGCCTGGTCGGCGCCTCGAACTGGACGATCCGGATGCCGTTCCTCACCGAGATGGTGATCGTCTCGGGGGTGGGGGTGCTGCTCGCCGTGGGGCTGCTGGTCGCCCTGACCAACTACGTCTTCGAGGAGGGTGTCATCCAGATCGCCCTCAGCCAGGCGTTCATCGGGGTGTCCGACGTGTGGATCCTCGCCCCCTGGATGCTGCTCGGTGTCACGGCCATCGCCGTGCTCACGAGCGTGGTCACCCTGCGCCGGTACCTGCGCGTCTGAGGGCTCGGCTGGGAGTTCGCTGAGGACAAGGGGCAATCTTTTTTCACCGGGGTGTTCGCTCCGGCGTGTGAAACGTGTTACCAATGGTGATCATGGGACTACCTGCCCGGGCTGAACCGCGCCCTGTGCGCCGCTGGATCGCGATCCTGGCGGCCCTGGTGTGCGCGGTCGCCATGGCGTCGACGTCCGCCGACGCGGTGCCCACCGGCTCCGACCCCGGCAAGGACAAGCGCAAGGTCGACGCCCAGGTCGAGGCGCTCAAGAACCAGCTCGACGAGACCAGCGCCGACCTGGCGGCCGCCTACACGGCGCTGCGGAGCACCCAGGACAAGCTGCCCGCCGCGCGCACCGTGCTGGAGAAGGCCCAGAACGCCGCCGCCACCGCCGACCGGGCCAACGCCGTCGCCGCGCAGGAGCTCGAGGCCGCGCAGGCCAGTGAGAAGAAGGCCCAGGACAAGCTGACGTCGACGACGAAGAAGGTGAAGAGCAGCCGCACCCGGGTGGCCCAGTTCGCCGCCCAGATCTACCAGGAGCAGGGCTTCGGGCAGCTCGACATGGCCCTGTCGAGCAGCGACCCGCAGCAGTTCGCGGACCGGATCGCCCTGGTCGACACCGTGATGGACGTGCAGAGCGAGACGATGGACCGGCTCGCCACCGAGCGGGCCAGCCTCACGGCGCTCGAGGACCACCTCTCCGCGCTGCGGGCCGACTCGGCGCAGAAGAAGCAGCAGGCCCAGGCCGCCTTCGAGCGGGCGCAGGGCGCGCGGGATGCCGCGGCCAAGGCCAAGCAGGACCTCGACGCGCTCGCCGCCCAGCAGGCCTCCCAGGCCACGACCGTCGCCGGCAAGTTGGCGACCGAGAAGCAGCGCCTTGCCTCGATGGAGGCCGAGCAGGCCCGCCTGCACAAGATCCTCGTGCAGCGGGCCGCCGAGCAGCGCCGGCGCGCGGAGGCCGCCCGCCGGGCCGCGGCCAAGAAGCACCGCAGCACCGGCGGCAGCAAGGGCGGTGGTGGTGGCGGGGTCGTCACCCGCAGCAACGGGTTCCTGAGCTTCCCCGTCAACGCGCCGACCACCTCCGAGTTCGGGATGCGCTTCCACCCGATCTACCACCGGTGGAAGCTGCACACCGGTCGCGACTTCGGAGCCCCCTGCGGCACACCGGTGCACGCGGCGGCGCCCGGCGACATCATCAGCGCCGGCTGGGGCGGTGGCTACGGCAACCGCATCGTCATCGACCACGGCCTGGTCCGCGGTGTCGGCCTGGCCACCACCTACAACCACCTGACCAGCTTCGTCCGCAGCGGCGGGCACGTGTCCCGCGGACAGCTGATCGGCTACAGCGGCACCACCGGCACCTCCACCGGCTGCCACCTGCACTTCGAGGTGCTCGAGAACGGCAACTTCGTCAACCCGCGCAAGTGGATGTGAGCCGCGCCCCCGCAACTCGGTAGGGATGGGTGCCGCAGCCGGGTAACCTCGGCTCGTGCCCAAGGAGACCGGACGAAAGCTCGTCGCGAGCAACCGCAAGGCCCGCCACGACTACCTCATCGAGGACACCTACGAGGCGGGCCTGGTGCTGGTGGGCACCGAGGTCAAGGCGCTGCGGATGGGCCGGGCCTCGCTGGTCGACGGCTGGGCGGGCTTCGACCGTGACGACGAGCTGTGGCTCGAGGGGGTGCACATCCCCGAGTACAGCAACGGCACGTGGAACAACCACACGCCGCGGCGGCGCCGAAAGCTGCTGCTGCACCGGCGCGAGCTCGAGAAGATCCTGCATGCCACCCGCGAGACCGGGCACACCATCGTGCCGCTGTCGCTCTACTTCAAGGACGGCCGCGCGAAGGTCGAGCTCGCCGTCGCCAAGGGCAAGAAGAACTACGACAAGCGTCAGGCCCTGCGCGAGCGCCAGGACAACCGCGAGGCCGACCGCGCCATCGCCGCCCGCCGGCGCGGCGAGGACTGAGTGACCGGCACCCGGGGCGCACGGGCCGCCGACCGGCGCGCGTGGCTGCGGCTGCTCTGGTGCCTCGGCATCGCGCTCGTGGTGCTGCTGCTGGCTCCGCTCGCCCTGGCCGCCCCCACCCGGGCGCAGCCGGTCGCTGCCGTGACGGCGTGGCCGGCAGGTGCCGCGCCCGCGGCCGGGGTGCCGGCGCAGGAGCAGGCCGACAAGCTGCTCACCGAGTTCGAGGTCGACACCGACGGCTCGGTCGTGGTCACCGAGACCATCCGCTGGCGCTTCCCGGAGGGGGAGGAACGGCACGGCATCGTGCGCAACGTCAAGGTGCGCGCGGGCTACCAGGACAGCGACACGCAGTACCGGTTCTACGAGCTGACAGGGGTCTCGGTCACCTCGCCGTCGGGGGCACCGACCGACATCTCGATCTCCGACTTCGGGGCCTACCGGCAGATCCGCGTCGGCAGCCCCTCGCAGACCGTCACCGGCACCGCCGACTACGTGGTGCGCTACCGGCTGGCCCACGTGGTCAACGACATCGGCGACGGCACCGCCGAGTTCTTCTACAACGTGGTCGACCCCTCCAACGGCTTCCCGCAGCAGCAGGTGTCGGCCACTGTGACCGGGCCGGTCGCCGCCACCCGGGCCGCCTGCTTCTACGGCGACCTCGGCTCCACGACGCCATGCCAGGCGGTCGCGGGGGTCACCAGCACCTTCGCCGTTCCCGACCTGGCGGCGGAGCAGGGCGCGAGCGTGCTCACCTCCTACCCGCGCACCGCCTTCGGCGACCTCACCCCCGACCTGCGCGAGGGGTCTGCGGATGCCGGGTCCGGCGCCGTCGTGAGCCCCGGCCTGGCTCGGGCGCTGGCCTGGCTCACGATCGGTCTCGCGTTGCTGCTGCCCCTGCTGGCCGGAGCCCTGATGGGGCTGCTGGTGTGGGCCCGGGGCCGCGACGAGCAGTACGCCGGGCTCACGCCGGGCCTCACCCCGGGCGTCGACCAGCAGGTGCCGGTCGTGGTCGGTGGCCCGAGACCGACCGTGGCCGTGCAGTTCACCCCGCCACCCGGCGTCCAGCCCGGCATGGTCGGCACGATCCTCGACGAGGAGGTCAACCTCGTCGACATCACCTCTACGCTCGTCGACCTCGCCGTGCGCGGCCACCTGCAGATCTCGCGTGACGACCAGGGCGTCTTCCGCGACGACGACTGGGTGCTCACCCGCACCTCGCCCCCGGCCACCGCGGGCGCCCTCGCGCCCTACGAGCAGCTGCTCCTCGACTCGATCTTCCTGGGCGGCAACCGCATTGCCCTGTCGCAGCTGAAGAACCGGTTCAAGCCGACTCTGGATGCCGTCGAGCGGCTGATGTACGACGAGGTCGTGCAGCGTGGGTGGTTCCGGCGCAGCCCCGAGCGGCAGCGCTCCGGCTGGGTCGGCTTCGGCACCTTCGTGATCGCCGGGTCGGTGGTCTTCGCCTTCTTCGGGGCCGGGCCGCTCTCGGCGCTCTACGAGGACTCGGGGTTGGCCTTCAACCCGGCCTGGCTGCTCGTCGCCGGCGGTGTGGTGGCCGGCCTCCTCATCCGCGTGCTCGGCGCACGGATGGCGGCGCGCACCGCCCAGGGGTCGGCGGTCCTGGCCCAGGCGCGCGGCTTCGAGCGCTACATCGCGACCGCGGAGGCCAACCAGATCCGGTGGGAGGAGGCGCAGGACGTCTTCGGCCGCTTCCTGCCCTACGCCATCGTCTTCGGCCTGGCCGACCGCTGGGCCCGGGTGTTCGAGGACGTCGCCGCTGCGGCCAGCGCTGCCGGCCACTCCCTCGCCAGCCCCACGTGGTACGTCGGCAGCTGGTCCACCGGCGGCTTCTCCGACGTCGCGTCGAGCATGGACTCCTTCTCCACCGTCGCGGCCGGCACCTTCGTGTCCACCCCCGGCTCCTCGGGGTCCAGCGGGTTCAGCGGCGGCGGGGGCTTCTCCGGCGGCGGCGGCGGGGGCTCATCCGGCGGCAGCTGGTAACCGGTACAACGAAGGGCCGCCCCGCATCGCGGGAACGGCCCTCCGTTCCAGGAAGCCCTGCAGTGGGCTGTCCGGGGGGAGTCCGGGGGGCGGAGCCCCCCGGAGGTTCAGTTCTTGAAGGCGTCCTTGACCTTCTCGCCGGCCTGCTTCACGTCGGCCTGCGACTGGTCGACCCGGCCCTCGGCTTCGAGGCGCTCGTTGTCGGTCGCCTTGCCGGCGGCCTCCTTGCCCTTACCGGTCAGGTCGTCCTTCATGTTCTCGATCTTGTCTCCCAGGCCCATGTCGCTCTCCTTCAGTCGTGAATCGGAGCACCGCGCCACTTCTTGACCGATGCCGGAACGCCCACCGTACGAAAGCAATCCGTCCGACAGGGCTTTCGTGACAGACGCGCGTCAGTTGGCCTCAGTGCTGTCGAAGGCGCAGCATCCGGCGCCTCTGGCAGGGCCGGCGGGGGAGGTGGATGCCGGGGCGTCAGCCGGTGGAGACGACGAGGATGAGGTCGCCGCCCTCGACCTGCTGGTGGTGGCCGCTGATCGCCAGGCGCTCGACGGTGCCGCCGACCGGGGTGGTGATGTTGGCCTCCATCTTCATCGCCTCGATGGTCGCGACGACCCCACCGGGCTCGACGGTGTCGCCCTCGGCGACGGCCGGCGTGACGACGCCCGAGAACGGTGCCGGCACGTGGCCGGGGGTTGCGGGGTCGGCCTTCTCGACGGCCTTGACGTCGGCCGTCACCGAGCGGTCGCGCACCTGGATGGGGCGGAACTGGCCGTTCAAGGTCGCCATGACCGTGCGCATGCCCTGCCGGTCGGCCTCGCCCACCGAGCTGATGCCGAGCAGCAGGCGCTTGCCGGCCTCGATCTCGGCCTCGTACTCACTGCCCTGCTCCAGCCCGTGCAGGAACTCGATGGTGCCGAGCACCGACAGGTTGCCGAAGCGGTCGCGGCTGTCCTCGAACTCCTTGGTGGGGCCTGGGAAGAGCAGCTGGTTGAGGGTGCGCCGCGGGTCGGCCGACAGCGCCGCCTCCTGCTCCGCCGTCAGCTCGGTGGTGCGGGGCTTGGCGTGGCGGCCCTGCAGGGCCTTGGTGCGGAACGGCTCGGGCCAGCCGCCGGGCGGGTCGCCGAGCTCGCCGCTCGAGGAAGCCGATCACGGAGTCGGGGATGTCGTACTTGGTCGGGGTTCTCCTCGAAGTCGTCCGGGTCGGCACCGGCGCCGACCAGGGCCAGCGCGAGGTCGCCGACCACCTTCGAGGACGGGGTGACCTTGACCAGGTTGCCGAGGATGCGGTTGGCCGCGGCATACATGTCCTCGATGTCCTCGAAGCGGTCGCCGAGGCCGAGGGCGATGGCCTGCTGGCGCAGGTTGGACAGCTGGCCGCCGGGGATCTCGTGGAGGTAGACGCGGCCGGTGGGGCGAGGCCAGGCCCGACTCGAACGGGGCGTAGAGTCTGCCGCACCGCCTCCCAGTAGGGCTCGAGGTCGCAGAACGCCGTCGAGTCCAGGCCGGTGGCCCGCTCGGTGCCGTCGGTGGCGGCGACGAGCGCCGACAGGCTCGGCTGGCTCGTGGTGCCGGACATCGAGGCGCTGGCGGCGTCGACGGCGTCCACGCCCGCGTCGATGGCGGCGAGCAGCGTGGCGAGCTGGCCGCCGGCGGTGTCGTGGGTGTGCAGGTGCACGGGCAGGTCGAAGCGCTCGCGCAGGGCCGTGACCAGCCGGGTCGCGGCCGGGGCGCGCAGCAGGCCGGCCATGTCCTTGATGGCGAGCACGTGGGCGCCGGCGTCGACGATCTGCTCGGCGAGGCGCAGGTAGTAGTCGAGCGTGTAGAGCTTCTCGCGCGGGTCGAGCAGGTCGCCGGTGTAGCAGAGGGCCACCTCGGCGACTGCGGTGCCGGTGTCGAGCACCGCCTCGATCGCCGGCCGCATCTGCGTCGACGTCGTTGAGCGCGTCGAAGATCCGGAAGATGTCGATGCCCGGTGCGGCGGCCTCGTGCACGAAGGCGTCGGTGACCTTGGTCGGGTACGGGGTGTAGCCGACGGTGTTGCGGCCGCGCAGCAGCATCTGCAGCGGGATGTTGGGCATCGCCTCGCGCAGCAGCGCCAGGCGCTCCCACGGGTCCTCGGACAGGAAGCGCAGCGCGACGTCGTAGGTGGCGCCGCCCCACGCCTCCATCGAGAGCAGCTCGGGGCGTCAGGCGGGCGACGTGACCGGCGACGTGCAGCAGGTCGCGGGTGCGCACCCGGGTGGCCAGCAGCGACTGGTGGGCGTCGCGGAAGGTGGTGTCGGTGACCGCGCACGTCGGCTGCGGGCGCGCAGCTGCCGCGCGAACTCGGCCGGCCCGAGCCCGCACCAGCAGGTCGCGCGACCCGGCGGGCGCCGGGGCGTCGCGGTCGATCGCCGGCAGCTTGGTGCGCGGCTCGATGAACGTCGTGGCCGGGCCGTGCGGCTGGTTGACCGTGACGTCGGCGAGGTAGGTGAGCAGCTTGGTGCCGCGGTCGCCGCCGATCCGGGCCTCGAGCAGCTCGGGCCGCTCGTCGATGAAGCTGGTCGTGGCCTCGCCGCGCTGGAAGACCGGGTCGTCGAGCACGGCCTCGAGGAAGGGGATGTTGGTCGAGACGCCGCGAATCCGGAACTCCGCCAACGCCCTTCGCGCCCGGCGCGACCGCCGTGCGGGAAGGTGCGTCCGCGGCAGGTGAGCTTGACCAGCATCGAGTCGAAGTGGGGGCTGATCTGGGCGCCGACGAACACGGTGCCGCCGTCGAGGCGCACCCCGGCGCCGCCGGGCGAGCGGTAGACGGTGATCTGGCCGGTGTCGGGGCGGAAGCCGTTGGCTCGGGTCCTCGGTGGTGATGCGGCACTGCAGCGCGGCGCCGCGCACGTGGATCGTCGTCCTGGCGCAGGCCGAGGTCTGCGAAGCGTCTCGCCGGAGGCGATCCGCATCTGGGAGACTGCACCAGGTCGACGTCGGTGACCTCCTCGGTGACGGTGTGCTCGACCTGGATGCGCGGGTTCATCTCGATGAAGACGTAGCGGCCGTCCTGCGTCGAGCGAGGAACTCGACGGTGCCGGCGTTGACGTAGCCGATCGACTCGGCGAACGCGCACGGCGTCGCGCGCACATCGACGCCCGCGGTGTCGGGGTCGAGGTTCGGCGCCGGCGCGATCTCGACGACCTTCTGGTGGCGGCGCTGCACCGAGCAGTCGCGTTCGAACAGGTGCAGCACGGTGCCGGTGGCGTCGGCGAGGATCTGCACCTCGATGTGCCGGGGGTCGACCACGGCCTGCTCGAGGTACACCGTCGGGTCGCCGAACGCGGCCTCCGCCTCGCGCATGGCCGCCTCGAGCGACTCGCGGCAGCGTCGACGGGGTCGTCGACCCGCCGCATGCCGCGCCCGCCGCCGCCGGCGACGGCCTTGACGAACACCGGGAAGCCGATGCCCTCGGCCGCCGCGGCCAGCTCGTCGAGGTCGCTGGTGGGCGGCGCACTGTCGAGGGTCGGCAGGCCGGCCGCACGCGCCGCGGTGATGGCCCGCGACTTGTTGCCGGCCAGGTGCAGTGCGGATGCCGGGGGGCCGATGAAGGTGATGCCGTTGGCCTCGCACGCCTCGGCGAGCACGGGGTTCTCGGAGAGGAACCCGTAGCCGGGGTAGATGGCGTCGGCGCCGCACTCGACGGCCACCCGCACGATGATCTCGTGGTCGAGGTAGGCACGCACCGGGTGCCCCTCCTCGCCGATCTGGTAGGCCTCGTCGGCCTTGAGCCGGTGCTCGGAGCTGCGGTCCTCGTGGGGGAAGACGGCGACCGTACGGGCGCCGAGCTCGGAGGCCGCGCGGAAGGCCCGGACGGCGATCTCACCACGGTTGGCGACGAGGATCTTGGCGAACACGAGGGACCTCCCGGTCGGGGTGGGCACGTTCCCCGGCGCGGGGGCCGGTTGCGAGCAGCCTAGTGACGTGGGCCACTCCGCCGCGGGGTGTGTCCTTCCTGCGGACGGGGTTCACGCTGCGGAATCCGAAGGCGGCGGCCGCCACGCCCGGCGTGGGATAAATGGCCCTAACCCATACCAATTACACGCCGTTGCCCCTAGCATCGCCCCCATCGCACCACCTTGACGCCGGCCGAGCCCCAGGCCGGCCGGACCCATGGGAGCAACACCGTGGCAGTGCAACTGAACGACGACGAGCAGACGCTGGCCGACCTCGGCTACAAGCAGGAGCTCAACCGGAGCTGGTCCGGTTTCTCCAACTTCGCCATCTCCTTCTCGATCATCTCCATCCTCGCCGGCTGCTTCACGACGTTCGCCGTCGGCTGGAACAACGGTGGCCCCGCCGCCATCGCCTGGGGGTGGCCGATCGTCTCGGCCTTCATCCTCCTCATCGGCTTCTGCATGAGCGAGCTGGTGTCGGCCTACCCGACATCGGGCGGCATCTACTGGTGGGCCAGCAAGCTCGGCGGCGCGAAGGCCGGTTACTACACCGGCTGGCTCAACCTGATCGGCCTGCTCGCCATCGACGCGTCGGTGGCCTACGGCACGGCGACCTTCCTCGACCTCACCCTCGGGGCCTTCGACAGCAACTACACCTCCGGTGACCTCAACCGGATCTTCGTCTACTTCGTCATCGTGCTCGTGCTGGTGGCGCTGGTGAACATCTTCAGCAGCCGGCTGCTCGCACGGATCAACAACATCTCGGTGTGGTGGCACGTCTTCGGTGCGGCCATCGTCATCGGCATCCTGTGGCTCATCCCCGACAACCACGCGAGCGCGAGCGACGTCTTCGGCAAGGTGATCAACAACACCGGCTTCTTCGACGGGGCCACGAGCGGGGCGGGCTTCCTGCTCTACGTCCTGCCGATCTCGGCCATCCTCACCCAGTACACGATCACCGGCTACGACGCCTCGGCGCACCTGTCGGAGGAGACCCAGGGTGCGGCCAACGCCGCGGCCAAGGGCATCTGGCAGTCGATCTTCTACTCGGCCATCGGTGGCTGGATCCTGCTGCTGACCTTCCTGTTCGCCGTGCAGGACTCCGACGGCGTCAGCGCCGGCGGCGGCGCCGTCGTCACGATCTTCGACCAGGCCCTGCCGACCGGGAAGTGGGCGGCGATCATCCTGTTCATCTCCACGGCCGGCCAGTTCTTCTGCACCACGGCCTGCATGACCTCCACCTCACGGATGCTGTTCGCGTTCAGCCGCGACGGTGCGGTGCCCGGCGCGCAGCACTGGTCGAAGCTACTCGGCCAACCGCGTCCCGGTCCGCGGCGTCATCGTCTCGGCGATCATCGCGGTCGTGCTCACCCTGCCGGCGCTGTTCAAGGTCAACATCGGCACCGACGCCGAGCCGGTCTACCTGCCCGTCGCCTTCTTCGCGGTCGTCTCGATCGGTGTCGTGGGCCTCTACGTCGCCTTCGCCATCCCGATCTTCCTGCGCTGGCGCACGGGTGACGCCTTCAAGCAGGGCAAGTGGAACCTCGGCACCAAGTGGAAGTGGATGGCGCCCCTCGCCATCCTCGAGATCGCCGTCACCTCGGTGGTCGCCCTCTTCCCGACCGCCCCCGCGGGCAACCCGTTCGGTGGCGACTTCTCGTGGAAGGCGGTCAACTACACCCCGATCGTCGTGATCGGCGCGCTGCTCGCTCTCTGGATCGGCTGGCACCTGTCGGCCAAGAAGTGGTTCACCGGGCCCAAGACCACCATCGACCTGCCCGAGGGCGTCACCGCGGCCGACGAGATCGCGCTGGAGCACCACGGCAAGTCCGCCCACGGTGGACAGCTGCACGAGCAGAAGACCGACGACCCGGTCTCCTGACGACGTGACGGGAAGCGAGCTCGAGCAGCTGCTCGACGGCATCCCCGTCCTCACCGGGCAGGGGCGTCACGTGACGCCCCTGCCCGGTGGCCTGACCAACACCAACTACCGGGTGCGCACCGACGCCGGGCTCGACGTGGTGGTGCGGGTGTCGGCCCCCGAGACCGGCCTGCTCGGGGTCGACCGGCATGCCGAGCACGTCAACACCCTGGCCGCGGCCGCCGCCGGCGTCGGCGCGCCCGTCCTCGACTACCTCGAGGGGCGCGGGGTGATGGTCGTCGGGTTCCTGCCGGGGCGCACCTGGACCGACGCCGACGTCGCCGCCAACCTGCCCCGGCTGGCCGGCGCCCTGCAGCGGCTGCACTCCGGCCCCGCCTTCGTGGGGCGGTTCGACATGTTCGCGCTCCGCCGCGGCTACCTCGACATCGTGCGCGAGCACGGCTTCCGGATGCCGGCCGGCTACGTCGCGCTCGAGCCGTTCGCCGACCGCCTCGAGCAGGTGTCTCACGCTGTCACCGGAGCCGCTGGTGCCCTGCCACAACGACCTGCTGGCCGCCAACGTGCTCGACGACGGCGGCGACCTGCGGATCATCGACTACGAGTACTCCGGCATGAACGAGCCGTCCTTCGAGCTCGGTAACGCGATGGCCGAGGCCCGGCTCGGCGAGGAGGCGCTCGCCGCCGTCTGCGCCGCCTACTACGGGAAGCACGACGACGCGCTCGTCGCCCGGGCCGAGCTGTGGGGGTGGATGGCGCGCTACGGCTGGACCCTGTGGGGGATGATCCAGGACGGCACCAGCCCACTCGAGTTCGACTTCTGGGAGTGGTCGACTGCCAAGCTGGAGCCGGCCGAGCAGCTCGCCACGAGCCCCCGGTTCGACGTGTTGCTCACCCGCGCGGCGGCCCGATGAGCACGTCGGCAGCAGACCGCGCTGCCCGCGCGGGCCCGGGTCGTCGTCGTCGGCGGCGGCATCGTCGGGGCGTCGACGGCCTACCACCTGGCCCACCTCGGCGAGACCGACGTGCTGCTGCTCGAGCAGGGAACCCTGTCGTGCGGCACCACGTGGCACGCGGCCGGGCTCGTGGGGCTGCTGCGGGCCAGCGAGAGCGGAACCCGGCTCGTGCAGCACTCCGCCGAGCTCTACCAGCGGCTCGAGGCCGAGACCGGCCTGGGCACCGGCTACCGGCAGTGCGGCGGGTTGATCGTCGCGCGCACCGACGACCGGATGACGGCGCTGCGGCGCACCGCGGCCACCGCCGCCGCCTACGACCTGGAGTGCGAGCTGCTCACTCCCGAGCAGGCGGGGGAGCGGTACCCGCTGTTGCACACCGAGGACCTCGCGGGCGCGATCTGGCTGCCCGGCGACGGCACGGCCAACCCCACCGACGTCACCCAGTCGCTGGCCAAGGGCGCCCGCCAGCTCGGGGTGACGGTGCGGGAACGGGTGCGCGTCACCGGGTTCGACGTCGTGGCCGACCGCACCGCGCCGGGTGGGCGCCGGGTCCGGGGGGTGCGCACCGACGCCGGTGACGTCGAGTGCGAGGTGGTCGTCAACTGCGCCGGCCAGTGGGCCAAGGCGGTCGGCGCGATGGCCGGGGTCGGGGTGCCGTTGCACTCCGCCGAGCACTTCTACGTCGTCACCGAGCAGATCGAGGGCGTGCACCGCGACCTGCCGATCCTGCGCGACCCGGACGGCTGGACGTACGTCAAGGAGGAGGTCGGCGGGCTGGTCGTCGGCGGGTTCGAGCCGGAGGCGAAGCCGTGGGTCGCCCCCGAGGACATCCCGTACCCCTTCGAGTTCCAGCTGCTCGACGAGGACTGGGAGCACTTCTCGGTGCTCATGGAGAGCGCCGTGCACCGCCTGCCGGTGCTCGAGCGCACCGGCATCCGCAAGTTCTACAACGGGCCGGAGAGCTTCACGCCCGACAACCAGTTCATCCTCGGGGAGTCGCCCGACGTGGCCGGCTTCTTCGTCGGCGCGGGGTTCAACTCGGTCGGCATCGCATCGGCCGGCGGTGCCGGGCAGGCGCTGGCGCAGTGGGTCGTCACCGGAGCCCCCCAGGAGGACCTCGCCCTGGTCGACATCCGGCGCTTCGCACCCTTCCACACGAGCACCCCGTGGCTGCGCGCCCGGGTATCGGAGGTGCTCGGGCTGCACTACGCGGTGCCGTGGCCGAACCGTGAGCTCGACTCCGCCAGGCCGTTCCGCTGCTCGCCGGTGCACGACCGGCTGGTGGCGGCCGGTGCGTGGTTCGGCTCGAAGATGGGCTGGGAGCGACCCAACTACGTTGCCCCGCAGGGTGTTCCAGCGGCCGACCGGGCAGCCACCTACGGCTGGGGCCGGCAGGTCTGGCACGACTGGGTCGACGAGGAGCAGCGCGCCACCCGTGAGGCCGTCGCCCTGTTCGACCAGACCTCGTTCGGCAAGCTGCGCGTGCACGGCCCCGACGCACTCGCCCTGCTGCACCTGGTGTGCACCGCCGACGTCGACCAGCCCGTGGGAGCGGCGGTCTACACCGGCATCCTCAACTCCCGCGGCGGCTACGAGGCCGACGTCACCGCGACCCGGGTCGCCGACGACGAGTGGCTGCTGGTGACGAGCGCGGCCTCCCCGGTGCGTGACGCCGACTGGCTGCGACGCCACGCGGCACCCGGCTGGCAGGTGGTCGTCGAGGACGTCACCACGGCGTATGCCGTGTTCGGCGTGATGGGACCGCGCTCGCGCCACCTGCTGTCGGGGCTCACCAACGCCGACCTGGGGCCCGACGCCTTCCCGTTCGCCACGAGCCGGGTGGTCGACCTCGCTCCGGCCCGGGTGCGCGCCACCCGGATGACCTACGTCGGTGAGCTGGGCTGGGAGCTCACCGTGCCCACGGAGCTGGCCACCGGGGTGTGGGACCGGCTCGTCGACGCGGGGGCAGACCTCGGGCTGCGGCTCGCCGGCTACTACGCCATCAACGCGCTGCGCCTCGACAAGGGCTACCGAGCGTTCGGCCCCGAGCTCGGCCCGGACCGCACCCCGGTCGAGGCCGGGCTGACCTTCACCTGCGACCTGTCCGGTGACCGCGCGTTCGTCGGCCGTGACATGGTCGAACGGCAGCGCGCCGACGGCCCGACGCGACGGCTGGCGTCGTTCGTGGTCGACGACCCCACGGCGGTGCTCTGGGGCGGTGAGCTGCTGCTGCGCGAGGGGCGCCCGGCAGGCCAGGTCACCAGCGCCGCCAGCAGCGCAACGCTGGGGGCCGCCGTCGGCCTGGCCTGGGTCTGGGAGCCCGGTGGTGGGCCGGTGCCGCGGGAGATGCTGACCGCCACCGAAGGATTTGAGGTCGACGTGGCGGGACGGCGCCATTCCGTGCGGATCTCGGCGCGCGCGCCGCACGATCCCGCAAACACCACGATCCGCTGTTGACTCATGCGCAACAGGACTAGTCTTCCTACCATGGCAGCAGGGGCCCCCCGCCACCGTGCTCCCAAGAAACCGCTGGGAAGCACCGGAAACGTCCTGCAGGCGCTCGGCGTCGCAGGCGGCGGGCTTCTTGGTGTCTTCGTGATGACCCAGATCGCGGGCGGCCCGGCCGCACCCGAGCGGCTGGTGGCCGCCTCGCCCTCCATCTCCGTGGCGGCGACCCCGGCCGGTGCGGCCGCCCGTGGCGCCGCAGTGGTCGTCCGCCGACCCACCGTCGTGGTGACCGCCACGCCGGAGATCTGGTCCGTCGGCGGGCGCCCCCGCCCCCGCCCGATCGGGCCCACCCTCCCCGCCCCGCCCAGCCTGACGCCGGCAGCGCCGGCCCCGGCGTCGAACCCCACGCCGACCCCCACCCCCAGCCCGACCCACAAGCCGCGGGTCCAGCCGCCGCCCGTCGTGCACCCGCCGGCCCCGGCACCCACCCCGACCCCCACGCCGACGCCGACCGACACGCCGACCCCGACGCCCACTCCCACCCCGACGGACACGCCGACGACGCCGCCGGGCCCGCTCCCCCTGCAGCCGGCCCCGGTCGACGCACCACCTCCCGCAGCCTCCGTCGGCTAGCTCACCACGCCCCGCCCCAACTCGTTTGGGGGCGGCGCGTCCGGGCGGCATACTGAAGGGGCGGTCGAGCGTTGCACTGACGCGTGGTCGCACAACTGAACAGCGTGGGAGTGGGCCCCCTCAGGGGGGTGATCGGTTTCGACATTGGTCGGTTGGCCATGGGGAAGCGGGTCGAGGACGCACGGTTATCTCGTAAACGACCCGTGCAAACCAATAGGTGCCAATTCCAAGCGCACCGACTTCGCCCTCGCCGCCTGAGCGAGCTCCGAAGTCCGTTGGCCTGAGTTCGATCCTGACTCAGTAACCAGCGTCATCTAGGGATCTTGCTGCGTCGTCATGTCGGGGGACGGCGCGGGACTCTTACTCGACTGGGCCTGTCAGCGGACGTGTGCGTGCGAGCGCTGGGGCCGAGAAAATCCATAGCGCACTGCACCCGGAGAAGCCCTGGTGTTCCGTCAGTGGACGCGGGTTCGATTCCCGCCACCTCCACCACCGGACCCACTCCCACGCCCAGCGACCGGCCCGGTCCCGCCTCGAGCGGGGCCGGGCCGTCGTCGCCCAGTGCGAGGGTCAGACCACGCCAGACCTCGCGACCACAGCCCGGCCTGCCTCGAGCCGGGCCACGGGCACCCGGAAGGGCGAGCACGACACGTAGTCCAGGCCGCGCTCCTCGAAGTAGTGCACCGACTCGGGGTCGCCCCCGTGCTCGCCGCAGACCCCGACCTTGAGCCCGGGCTTGGTCTTGCGGCCCTCGTCGGTGCCGATGCGCACCAGGCGCCCGACGCCCTGCCGGTCGATGGTCTCGAACGGCGACACCCCGAGGATGCCGGCCTCCATGTAGCGCGAGAAGAAGCTCGACTCCACGTCGTCGCGCGAGAAGCCCCAGGTGGTCTGGGTCAGGTCGTTGGTGCCGAACGAGAAGAAGTCGGCGGCCTCGGCGATCTTGCCGGCGGTGAGGGCGGCGCGGGGCAGCTCGATCATCGTGCCGACCAGGTGGTCGAGGTGCACCGAGTGCTCCTTGCGGGCCCGGTGGGCGGCGTCGTCGATCTCGGCGCGGATGTTGCGCAGCTCCTCGACCGCCCCGACGAGCGGCACCATGATCTCGGGCTGGGCGTGGCCGCCGCGCTCGTTGACGATGGCGGCGGCCTCGAGGATCGCCTGCGACTGCATCTCGAACAGGCCGGGGATGGCGATGCCGAGGCGCACGCCGCGCAGGCCGAGCATCGGGTTCTCCTCGTGCAGGCGGTGCACGGCGAGCAGCAGCAGTGAGTCGGTGTCGTGCTCCTGGCCCATCGCCTCGGCCACGGCCACCTTCACCGACAGCTCGGTGAAGTCGGGCAGGAACTCGTGCAGCGGCGGGTCGAGCAGGCGCACGGTGACGGGCAGGCCGTCCATCGCCTCGAAGATCTCGATGAAGTCGGCGCGCTGCAGGGGCAGCAGCTCGTCGAAGACCAGCTGGCGGTCCTCGGCACCCTCGGCCAGGATCAGCCGCTCGACGAGCTCGCGGCGCGCCCCGAGGAACATGTGCTCGGTGCGGCACAGGCCGATGCCCTCGGCGCCGAAGCGGCGGGCGCGGGCGGCATCCGGCGCGTTGTCGGCGTTGGCCCGCACCTGCATCCGGCGGTGCTTGTCGGCGGCGGTCATCAGCCGGTCGACGGCGGCGACCACAGGCCCGCCCTCGTCGACGGACATGGTGCCCTCGAAGTAGCGGACGACGGGGGAGGGGCGCACGGCCACCTCGCCGAGGAAGACCTCGCCGGTCGAGCCGTCGATGGACAGGGTGTCGCCCTCGCGCACCACGGTGCCGTTGGGGGTGGAGAACTGCTTGGCCTTGGTGTCGACCTCGAGGGTCTCGGCCCCGCACACGCAGGTGCGGCCCATGCCGCGCGCGACGACGGCGGCGTGCGAGGTCTTGCCGCCACGGCTGGTGAGGATGCCGGACGCCGCGACCATGCCGTGCAGGTCGTCGGGGTTGGTCTCGCGGCGCACGAGGATGACGGGCGTACCCGCCTCGGAGATGCGCACCGCGGAGTCGGAGTCGAACACGGCGACGCCGACGGCGGCACCGGGCGAGGCACTCATCCCCTTGGCGAGCAGGGAGCGGGCACCCGAGGGGTCGAAGTGGGGGAACATCAGCTGGGCGAGCTGGTCTCCGGTGACCCGCATCAGGGCCTCCTCCTCGGAGATGACGCCCTCGTCGACGAGGTCGACGGCGATGCGGAAGGCGGCCTGGGCGGTGCGCTTGCCCACCCGGGTCTGCAGCATCCACAGGTGCCCCTGCTCGATGGTGAACTCGATGTCGCACATGTCGCGGTAGTGGCTCTCGAGGCGCGCCATGATGGCGAGCAGCTCGTCGTAGCTCTTCTTGTCGATGGCCTCGAGGTCGGCCAGGGTGAGCGTGTTGCGGATGCCGGCGACGACGTCCTCGCCCTGGGCGTCCTGCAGGTAGTCGCCGTAGACGCCCACCGCACCGGTCGCCGGGTCACGGGTGAACGCGACGCCGGAGCCGGAGGAGGCGCCGCGGTTGCCGAAGGCCATCGCCTGCACGTTGACCGCGGTGCCGAGGTCGGTGGGGATCTGCTCGCGGCGGCGGTAGAGGATGGCGCGGTCGGAGTTCCAGGAGTTGAAGACGGCCAGCACCGCACCGCGCAGCTGCTCGCGCGGGTCCTGCGGGAACGGCGACCCGGTCTCCTCCTCGACCACGGCCTTGAAGGTCGCGACCAGCGCGCGCAGGTCGTCGGCGTCGAGGTCGACGTCGGCGGTGACGCCCTTGGCGGCCTTGGCGGCGTCGATGGCGTCCTCGAAGCGGTCGCCGTCGAGGTCGAGCACGGTCTTGCCGTACATCTGCACCAGGCGCCGGTAGGAGTCCCAGGCGAAGCGGGGGTTGCCGGTCTGCGCGGCCAGGCCCTCGACCGAGGTGTCGCCGAGGCCGATGTTGAGCACCGTCTCCATCATCCCGGGCATCGAGAACTTGGCGCCGGAGCGCACCGACACCAGCAACGGGTCGGCGCCGTCGCCCAGCGTGCGGCCCATCCGGGCCTCGAGCAGCTCGAGGTGCTCATCGACCTCGGCGAACAGCTCGGGCGGCACGGTGCCGCTGGCGAGGTAGGCGCGGCAGGCGTCCGTCGTGATGGTGAAGCCCGGCGGCACCGGGATGCCCAGGCGGGTCATCTCCGCGAGGTTGGCGCCTTTGCCGCCCAGCAGGTCCTTCTGGTCCATGCTGCCGGTCTCGAAGTCGTGGACGAGCTGGGCCATCAGCGGCCGCCTCCTCAAGTTGAAAACTACGTAGTGTAGTAATCAACGACCTTAGACCTCGGGGGGTGTGCGATCCACTGGGGTTCGGCCCTGCGGAGCGTGGCGTTCGCCACTCAGACCAGGTCGAGGCGGTAGCGGTCGCCCTGCCGGGTGAAGCCGACCCGGTCGTAGTAGGGCGACACCATGCCGGGCGGGCTGAGCACCTGCGCGAACCCGCGCTCACGGAACAGGCCCGAGCGGCGGAACACGAACTCACCCGGGCTGAAGTCGCGGAATCGAGGGGTCACGTAGTCGAGCTCGACCTGGGCGACGCCCTCGCCCTCGTCGCGGACGACGATCACCCCGGCCGTCTCGTCGCCGTGCTGTACCAGGTAGGACGAGCGACCGGCGGGGCTGCCGTGCCCGAAGTCGGCGAAGAACGCGTCGATGTCGGTGCGGTGCAGGGCCAGGAAGTGCGTCAGGTAGGCGTCGTCCTCGCGCACCTCGAGCACGGTGTAGGCCCGCTCGTCATCGCGCTCGCGCAGCATCCGCGCGATGAAGAACAGGTTGATCGCGGCCAGCACGATGTTCATCGCGACCATCGGCCACACCCCGATCAGGGCGTTGAAGGCGATGAGGATGACGCAGGCCACGGTGTTGAGCACCCGCAGCCGCAGGATCCGGGCCTGGAGTAGCGAGTAGATGAGCAGGGCCGATCCGAACCAGCCCAGGGCGTCGACCCACCCCACGGCTCAGCCCAGCCCGAAGCGCACGGTGACCGTGGCGCTGACGGCCGACTCGCCCGCCTCGACCGGCATCGCGCCGCCGACCTCCATGGCGGCCTTCGCGGCGAAGCGGGGCACCGGCATCCCGCGGTCGGGCTCCTCGGTGACCCGCAGCACCGGGCCGAGCGGGCGCCCGGCCAGCGCGGCGTACTGCTCGGCCTTGGCCCGGGCGTCGGCGAAGGCGGCGGTGCGCGCGCGCTCGAGCAGCGGTGCCGGGTCGGCCACCTCGAGGGTGACGCCGTCGAGCCCGAACGCGTCGCCCGCGGCCCCGGCCAGCGCGTTGATCAGGTCACCCACCCGCTCGCGGTCGCGCACGAGCAGCCGCAGGCTCTGGTATGCCGTGTAGCCCACGACCCCGGAGCCGTCGCGGTCCCAGCGGGTCGAGACCCCCATGCCGGTGGTGCGCCGGTCGGCGGCGGCCACCCCGTGGTCGGCCACCGCCTGCAGCGCGGTGGTCACCCGTGAGGTCGCCGCGCCGAGCGCGCCGGCGACGTCGGCCGCCTCGCACTGCACCCGCGCGTCGAGCACGACGACGTCGGGCACCGCACTGGCGGTGCCCGACCCGAGAACTTCCACGTGGTCGGACATGCGGGTCACTGTAGGGCCGCCCGGCTCCGGTGTGGCAGCGGTTTCGGTCTACCTGCCGGTAGCGGGTTCAATCGTCGGTATGCCGTCCGCGCCCTCCATCGCCAACTCCGTCACCGTCCGCCTGGTCCTGCCGGCCCGAGCGACCGCGGTCAGCGAGATGACGGGGGTGATCGAGGCGGCCGGTGGGGTGGTCACCGGGCTGGACGTCACGGCATCCGGGGCCTCGCAGATCCGCATCGACCTCACCATGCTCACCCACGACCCCGAGCACGCCGACGCGATCGTCGAGCGGATGCGCGAGGTCGAGGGCGTCGAGATCGGCCGGGTGAGCGACCGCACGTTCCTGCTGCACCTCGGCGGCAAGCTGTCGGTGGAGTCGAAGGTGCCGATCCGCTCGCGCGACGACCTGTCGATGATCTACACACCGGGGGTGGCCCGGGTCTGCCTGGCCATCGCCGAGAACCCCGCCGACGCCCGGCGGCTGACCATCAAGCGCAACACCGTGGCCGTGGTGACCGACGGCACCGCGGTGCTCGGCCTCGGCGACATCGGGCCGCTGGCGGCGCTGCCGGTCATGGAGGGCAAGGCGGCGCTGTTCAAGCGGTTCGCCGACATCGACGCCTTCCCGATCTGCCTCGACACCACCGACACCGAAGAGATCATCCGCACCGTCAAGGCGATCTCGCCCGCGTTCGCCGGCATCAACCTCGAGGACATCTCGGCCCCGCGCTGCTTCGAGATCGAGGCCCGGCTGCGCGAGGAGCTCGACATCCCGGTGTTCCACGACGACCAGCACGGCACGGCCATCGTGGCGCTGGCGGCCCTGCGCAACGCCCTGCGCGTCGTCGGCAAGCGGCTCGAGGACGTGCGGCTCGTGATGAGCGGGGCCGGGGCGGCGGGCACGGCCATCCTCAAGCTGTTCCTGGCGGCGGGTGCGTCGCACGTGGTCGTCACCGACGTCGACGGGGTGGTGCACCGCGGGCGGGCCGACGTGCTCTCCGGCGAGCACCCCAACCACGCGTGGATCGCCGAGCACACCAACCCCGAGGGCGTCACCGGCACGCTTTCCGAGGCGCTGCGCGGTGCCGACGTGTTCCTCGGAGTCTCGGCGCCGAACATCCTCACCGAGGACGATGTGGCCTCGATGGCGCCCGACAGCGTGGTGTTCGCCATGGCCAACCCGGTGCCCGAGATCGACCCTGACATCGCGGCGCGGCACGCCGCCGTGGTGGCCACCGGCCGGTCGGACTTCGCGAACCAGATCAACAACGTGCTGGTCTTCCCCGGTGTGTTTCGGGGGCTGATCGACTCCGGTGTCTCGCACGTCAGCACCGATGTTCTCCTCGCCGCCGCGGACGCGCTGGCCGACGTGGTGCACGACGACGAGCGCAACGCGACCTACATCATCCCCAGCGTGTTCCACCCCGACGTCAGCCACGTCGTCGCCGAGGCGGTGCGGGCCGCGGTGGCCGCGCGCGAGCCGGCGTGAGCCGGGTGGGCGAGACGGCGCCAGCGACGACCTCGCCCGCGGGCCGGTCCGGCCGGCCGGTCGTCATCGGGCTGCTGGCGCTCGCCGTGGCGGTGCAGCTCGTGGTGCTCTACGCGCCGAGCACCGGTGGGCCGGCGCTGTTCCCGCAGGCCGACAAGGTGGTGCACCTGCTGGTGTTCCTGGTGCCGGTGGCCCTGGCCCTGGTCGCTGGTTTCCGCCGACGGCTGGTCGTGGCCGTCTTCGCCGCCCAGGCCGTGCTCAGCGAGGTGGTGCAGGCGGTGTTCCTGCCGTACCGCTCCGGCGACCCGCTCGACGCCGTCGCCGACCTGACGGGTGTCGCCCTCGGCGTGCTGGTCGGCACCATGCTGCTGCGGTGGTGGTCCGGCCCCCACCGCGAACGTGGGTGAAATTCGTCGGCTGGACGACGATCTTCACCCACGTTCTGAGTGCCCCCGGCGAACGTGGGTGAAACCTGTCGTCTGAGCGACGGTTATCACCCACGTTCGCTGGTGAGCGGCTGCTGGGTGGTGGTCGGGGGGATGCCGCGCCGCTGGTAGACTTGGTGGTCCACCGAGGTGCTCGGGCGCATGGCCGCGTCCGCCGGATTCGCAGAGTGCGACGCCGCCCCCATCCCACCCGGTGCGCCGGTGACACTCAGGTCGAACCGGCCCCACGGACCCATGGTCATCGCGACCACCACGTCCGAGGCTCGTCTTGCTCCGCCGCTTTCGCCATCGGCTCGAAGACGTGTCTGCTTACGTCCGAACCGATGACGAAACACAGGTGAACACACCCATGCCCAAGAAGGCATCCGGGCCGAAGAAGGCCCGTTGGACCGCTGCCCAGAAGACCGAGGCCCGCAAGGCCCCCAAGAAGGCCCACCACCGCGGCCAGCCCGACGGCCCGAAGAGCGCCCCCAAGCGCTCGGCCCGACCCGACTCGGCCGAGGGCCACACCAAGCGACCGCGCGCCGAGCGCTCGCCGCGCTGGGACCGTGAGGACCCGCGCCGCAGCAGCGACTCGCGTGGGTCGAGGTACTCGCCCGACTCCTCGGGCCGAAGCACCACCTCCAACCGCGAGGACACCCGCGGTTCGCGGTACTCGAGCGACCGCTCGGACCGCACCTTCACCTCGAACCGGGATGACCGGAACGACCGACCGAAGCGCTGGGTCTCGGACTCGCGCGAGGAGCGACACGTGCACCGTCCCCATGACGAGCGACCCCGTCTCGAGCGCGGTGAGCGCCCGGTGCGCGACCGCGCCCCGAGGGTCGCCGACCCCGCCCGCCGCGACCGCCACGAGGGCCGGCGCGCCGACCCGACCAGCGACCGCGGTGGCTACCAGGGCCAGCGTGACGACCGCTCGTCGGGTGGTTACCAGGGTCGGTCCGACCGTGGCACCAGCGGCGGCTACCAGGGCCAGAAGCGTGACGACCGGTCCATCGGGTGGTTACCAGGGTCGGTCCGACCGTGGCACCAGCAGCGGCTACCAGGGCCAGAAGCGTGACGACCGTCCATCGGGTGGTTACCAGGGTCGGTCCGACCGTGGCACCAGCAGCGGCTACCAGGGCCAGAAGCGTGACGACCGTCCATCGGGTGGTTACCAGGGTCGGTCCGACCGTGGCACCACCAGCGGCTACCAGGGCCAGAAGCGCGACGACCGTCCATCGGGTGGTTACCAGGGTCGCAACGACCGGTCCTCCGGTGGTTACCAGGGTCGCAACGACCGTGGCGGCTACCAGGGCCACCACGGCGCCCAGTCCGACGCCGACCGCCCGCTGAGCTTCGAGGAGGCCGAGGCACAGCGCGCCGAGGCCGACGAATGGACCCACTACTCCTCGCACAAGGGTGAGGCCAAGGAGGTGACCGAGGACAACGGCTTCGCCGCCCTCGGTGTGCCCGAGCGCCTCGTCGAGCGGCTGGCCCGTGACGGCATCACCGAGCCGTTCCCGATCCAGGCGGCGACCATCCCGGACGCCCTCGCGGGTCGCGACGTGCTCGGCCGCGGCCGCACCGGCTCCGGCAAGACGTTGGCCTTCGGCCTGGCGATGATCACCCGGCTCGCCGACGGCACCCGCCCGGAGAGCAAGCGCCCCCGCTCGCTCATCCTGGTGCCGACCCGCGAGCTCGCCATGCAGGTGAGCGACGCCCTCGAGCCGTTCGTGCACGTCACCGGCCTGCGCCACAAGCTGGTCGCCGGCGGCCTGTCGTACGAGCCGCAGATCAAGGCGCTCAACAAGGGCATCGACATCCTCGTCGCCACCCCGGGCCGGCTCGCCGACCTGATGGACCGCGGCGCGGTCGAGCTCGGCGGCGTGCAGATCGCCGTGCTCGACGAGGCCGACCACATGGCCGACATGGGCTTCCTGCCCGAGGTCACCGCGATCCTCGACGAGATCCCGGCGGGCGGCCAGCGGCTGCTCTTCTCGGCGACCCTCGACAAGGGCATCGACACCCTCGTCGACCGGTACCTCGTCGACCCGGTCACCCACTCGACCGACGAGGCACAGGCCTCGGTCACCACGATGAGCCACCACGTGCTGCTCATCGACCCGCAGGACAAGAAGGCGCTCACCGCCGAGCTCGCCGGCCGCGGCGGGCGGGTCATCGTCTTCGCCCGCACCCAGCTGGGCACGGACCGCATCGCCGGTGAGCTGCGCGAGCGCGGCGTCTTCGCGGCATCCCTGCACGGCGGCCTGTCGCAGGCCGTGCGCAACCGGGTGCTCGGCGCCTTCCGCGACGGCTCGATGAACGTGCTGGTGGCCACCGACGTCGCCGCGCGCGGCATCCACGTCGACGACGTCGGCATGGTCGTGCAGGTCGACCCGCCGACCGACCACAAGGACTACCTCCACCGGGCCGGTCGCACGGCCCGCGCCGGTGAGAAGGGCGCGGTCGTGATGATCGCCCTGCCGCACCAGAAGCGGATGGTCACCCGCATCGTCGAGGGGGCCGGCGCCGACGCGCTGACCGCCAAGGTCAGCCCCGGCGACTCCGTCGTGCAGGCCCTCGGTGGCCGCACGCCCAGTGGCGTGCCCGTGCCGGATGCCGTGTGGCGCCCGGTGCTCGAGGGCGGCAAGAACGGTGGTCGCCGAGGCGGTAGCCGCCCGGGCGGCCGGCCCGCCAGCCGCGGCCACGGCTCGTTCGGTGGCGGACGCCCCCGTCAGAGCTGCGGGCGCTCCGGTGGCTACCGGGGCAGAATGGACGGGTGAGCCAGACCCACACGACCGGGCAGCTCCTCGTCGCGACCCCGCTGATCGAGGAGGGCGTCTTCCGGCGCAGTGTGGTGCTGGTGCTGCACCACGACGACGACGGCGCGCAGGGGCTGGTGCTCAACCGGCCCATCGACGCCGACGTCGACGCGGTGCTGCCCGGCTGGGAGGAGCACGCGACCCGGCCCGCCAAGGTCTTCCAGGGCGGGCCGGTGCAGCTCGACTCGGCGCTCGGCCTGGTGGCCGTGCCCGGCGACTCGCCGGAGCCGACCGGGGTGCGCCGCCTGTTCGGGGCGGTGGCGCTGGTCGACCTCGACACCCCGCCCACGCTCGTGGTGCCGGAGGTCGCGGGGCTGCGCATCTTCGCCGGCTACGCCGGGTGGTCGCCGGGCCAGCTCGAGGGCGAGATCACCACCGGGTCGTGGTTCGTCGTGCCCAGCGAGAGCGGCGACGTGTTCACCGGTGAGCCCGACGAGCTGTGGCGCCTGGTGCTGCGCCGCCAGCCCGAGCCGCTGCGCTGGGTCGCCTGGTTCCCGAGCGACCCGTCCCTCAACTGATCCCCGCGAAAGTCGCGCGGCCTAGACTCGGGGGATGAGCGAGACGATGCCGCCGCTGGACGACCCGAACGCCCCTGCGCCCCAGCGCCAGACCCAGACGGCCGTGCTCGAGCGCACCGAGACCGTGCCCGAGGTGGCCGAGCCCGGCGACCACGAGCGCTTCTCGCACTACGTGCGTAAGGAGAAGATCCTCGAGAGCGCGCTGTCCGGTGAGCCGGTCACCGCGCTGTGCGGCAAGGTCTGGGTGCCCGGTCGCGACCCGGAGAAGTTCCCGGTGTGCCCGACCTGCCGCGAGATCTACGAAGGGCTTCGCGCCCCGCAGGACGGCGGGGAGTAGCCGGCGTTCCGGCCACCCGTTGACCACCTGCTCCTGCCCCCGGCCGGTGGTGTGAGGATCGGGTCATGACGACGCAGACCCTGCTCGACCGGTTGGCTCATCTCTCGACCACCAGCCTGGTCGACGCCTCGCCCACGCTGCGCATCCTGCCGTCCCGCCTGCGGCCGGTCGTGGCCGGCCGGCCGTTCGTCGGTCGGGTGGTCACCGCCAGGGCCAACCGCGACCTGATGTCCGTCATCCACGCCCTGCGCGAGTCCGGGCCGGGTGACGTGCTCGTCGTCGATGCCGGTGGTGACGACCGGGCCGTCGCCGGTGAGCTGTTCGGCACCGAGGCGCAGCGGCGCGGCCTGGCCGGGCTCGTCATCCTCGGTCGTTCCCGCGACACGGCCACGCTGGCCCGGCTGTCGCTGCCGGTGTGGTCGACCGGGTTCGCCCCCAACGCGTATGCCGCGACGGCGCTGCCCGAGACCGGGGTCGAGCTGTCGCTCGACGGGGTGCGGGTGTCGCCCGGTGAGCTGCTGGTCGGCGACGACGACGGGCTCGTGGTGGGGACGGATGCCGAGCTCGCGGCGGCGGTCGACGGCGCCGAGGCGATCGAGACCCGCGAGAAGGGTCTGCAGGCGCGGATGCTCGACGGCGCCTCGCTGTTCGACGTCATGAACTACGACGAGCACCTGGCCGCCTTGCGCGACGGGCGCCCCGGCGGCCTTGCCTTCGGCTGACGAGCAACCCTGCAGTGATGAGCCCAGGAGGTTCGACGTGACCCGCTTCGCCCGCCGCGCCGAGCGCGTGCAGCCCTCGGCGATCCGCGAGTTCCTCGCCCTGGCCGGCGACCCGCGGATCACCTCGTTCGCGGGCGGCTACCCCGACCCCACGCTCTTCCCGATGGCCGAGCTGCACGCGATCTACGACGAGCTGCTCAGCGCCGACAACGCGTCGGCACTGCAGTACACGGCATCCGAGGGGCTGCCCGAGCTGCGGGCGCTGGTCGCCGCGCGGCTGCGCGCCGACGGGATGCCGTGCACCGCCGACGACGTGCTCATCACCCAGGGCGGGCAGCAGGGACTGGACCTCACGGCCAAGCTGTTCATCGACCGCGGCGACGTGATCGTCACGGAACGGCCGACCTTCCTCGGGGCGCTGATCGCGTTCAACCCGTGCGAGCCGGACTACCGCTCGGTGGGGATGGACGAGGAGGGGATGGACACCGACGCCCTCGAGCAGGTGCTGCGCGGCACCGAGCGGGTCAAGCTGGTCTACACCGTGCCCGACTACCAGAACCCGACGGGCCGCACGATGAGCCTGGCCCGGCGTCACCGCCTGGTCGAGCTCGCCGAGGAGTACGACATCGTCGTGCTCGAGGACACCCCCTACCGCGAGCTGCGCTACGAGGGAGAGCGGCTGCCAACCATCAAGAGCCTCGACCCCAACGGGCGGGTCGTGCACCTGGGCAGCTTCTCGAAGATCCTCGCTCCGGGGCTGCGGCTCGGCTGGGCGCTGGCGACGCCCGAGGTGCGCGAGAAGCTCGCCCTCCTCAAGCTCGCCGCTGACACCCAGAACGGCACGCTCAACATGCGCGCGGCCGCCGCCTACCTCGGCCGGTTCGACATCGAAGCGCACATCGCCGACATGCTCCCCACCTACCGGCACCAGCGCGACCTGATGCTCACCAGCCTCGAGGAGCACTTCCCGGCCGGCACCACCTGGACCCGGGCCCATGGTGGCCTGTTCACCTGGGTGACCTTCCCACCGGGGCTCGACGTCGCGGCCTTCCAGCGCGACGTGCTGATCCCGCGCGCCGGGGTCATCGTGGTGCCGGGCACGCCGTTCTTCGCCGACCGGCCCGAGGCCAACCACGCCCGGATGAGCTTCTCCGGGGTGCCGGACGAGCGCCTCGTCGCCGGCGTGCGGGCGATGGGCGGGCTGCTGGCGCAGGCCCTGGCCTGAGGCCGGGCTGCTTGACCCGACCTTTGCCCCGGCCAGACCCGCACCTTGCCGCCCGGAGCCTAGATTTCGCTCACCGCGCCCGACCGGCGCGGACCTCCTGCCGAAAGGTCGCCATGCCCACTCGCTCGATGACCGCGCTGGCCGCGCTCGCCCTCGGCGTCGCCGCCCTCGCCATCCCCGCCACGTCCGCCTCCGCCCAGCCGATGGCCGGGGAGTCCTCGGTTGCGGCCGAGTGCATCTCGCGGGCACCCGACGCCCGCGCCACCCGGGGGGCCAAGGACGCCAACGAGCTGACCGAGACCCAGGTGCGCGCCAACGAGGCCGCCCTCGCGAAGGCGCTCGCCGCCAAGGGTCTGTCCAAGAACGCCAAGGGCCAGGCAGCGCCCTCGACCGGCGCCAGCGCGACGGCCGCCTTCGCCACCGCGACGATCGACGTCTACATGCACGTCATCACCGACGGCACCAACGGCAAGATCAGCTCGACCCGGATCGCCCAGCAGATCACCGTGCTCAACAACGCCTACGCGTCATCGGGCTTCGCCTTCCGGCTGGCCGGCACCGACACCACGGTCAACTCCAGCTGGTACACCAACCTCAAGAGCGGGTCGCGCGCCGAGAAGACCATGAAGGCGACCCTGCGCAAGGGCACCATGGGTGACCTGAACATCTACACCGCCAAGCTCGGCGGCAGCCTGCTCGGCTGGGCGACCTTCCCGAAGTCGACCTACGACTCCTACGACGGCGTGGTCGTGCTCGACCAGTCGCTGCCCGGAGGCAACGCCGCGCCCTACAACCTCGGCGACACCGCGACCCACGAGGTCGGCCACTGGATGAACCTCTACCACACCTTCCAGGGCGGCTGCACCGGCTCCGGGGACGCGGTCGTCCGACACCCCGGCCGAGGCGTCCGCGGCGTTCGGCTGCCCGACCGGCCGCGACACCTGCACGGCCCCCGGCACCGACCCGATCAAGAACTTCATGGACTACACCGACGACTCCTGCATGAACACCTTCAGCGCCGGCCAGGCCACCCAGGATGCAGAACGCGTTCGTCGCCTATCGCAACGTGTGAGTTCGCCTGTGCCACAACGGAAGTGACGTTCGCATAGCACACCCGAGGGCCCCCGCAGGAACATGCGGGGGCCTCGGTGTGTCACCCTCGCGCGGCGGTTATCGTTGCCGTCGCCCATGAGTACCTCAGCCGCCGGACACCTGCCACCCGCCTTCCCCGAGCGGGCGCCGTGGGGTACCGCCGCGAAGCTGCGCGCCTGGCAGGAGGAGGCCCTCGACGGCCTACCTGCGCGCGGCCAGCAGCGCGACTTCCTCGCCGTCGCCACCCCGGGCGCCGGCAAGACCACCTACGCCCTGCGCATCGCGACCGAGCTGCTCGACCGCGGCGTCATCCGGGCCGTCACCGTGGTCGCCCCCACCGAGCACCTCAAGCACCAGTGGTCCGACGCCGCCGCCCGGGTCGGCATCCACCTCAACCCGGCGTTCTCGAACTCCACCGGCCTGCAGTCGCACGAGTACGACGGGGTCGCGCTCACCTACGCGCAGGTCGCCTCCAAGCCGCAGCTGCACCGCCGCCGCACCCAGGAGACCCCGACGCTGGTCATCCTCGACGAGATCCACCACGGCGGCGACGCGCGGTCGTGGGGCGACGGCATCCGCGAGGCCTTCGAGCCGGCCGCCCGGCGGCTGTCCCTCACCGGCACGCCGTTCCGGTCGGACACCAACCCGATCCCGTTCGTGCGCTACGAGATGGGCGAGGACGGCATCCTGCGCTCGGCGTCCGACTACTCCTACGGGTATGCCGCGGCGCTGCGCGACGGCGTGGTGCGCCCGGTGCTCTTCCTCGCCTACGGCGGCGCGATGCGCTGGCGCACCAAGGCGGGCGACGAGGTCGCCGCCCGGCTCGGCGAGCCGCTCACCAAGGACCTCACGGCCCAGGCCTGGCGCACCGCGCTCGACCCGAAGGGGGAGTGGGTGCCCTCGGTGCTGGCGGCCGCCGACACACGGCTCAGCGAGGTGCGCCGCCACGTGCCGGATGCCGGCGGCCATGGTCATCGCCATCGACCAGACCTCGGCGCGCGCGTACGCCCGCCTCCTGCGCGGCATCACCGGCGAGGACCCCACGGTGGTGCTGTCCGACGACGCCGGGGCGAGCGCCGGCATCGAGCGCGTTCGCCGCCGGCACCAGCGCGCTGGATGGTGGCGGTGCGGATGGTGTCCGAGGGCGTCGACGTGCCCCGGCTGTGCGTCGGCGTCTACGCCACCTCGACCTCGACCCCGCTGTTCTTCGCGCAGGCGGTCGGCCGCTTCGTGCGGGCCCGCCGGCGCGGCGAGACCGCGTCGGTCTTCCTGCCCTCGGTGCCGATCATGCTCACGCACGCCGCCACGATGGAGGAGGAGCGCGACCACGCGCTGAACCGGCCGTCGAGCGACGAGGCGGAGGCCTCGCTGTGGGCGGAGGAGGAGGGCCTGCTGGCAGCGGCGAACCGCACCGAGCAGGCCGTCGGCCCCGAGGACGCCGCGTTCGAGGCGCTGGAGAGCGACGCCCACTTCGACCACGTGCTCTTCGACGCCCAGCAGTTCGGCCTGCACGCCGCGGTCGGGCTCGGAGGAGGAGCAGGACTACCTCGGGCTGCCCGGGCTGCTCGAGCCCGAGCAGGTGGCCACCCTGCTGAACGAGCGGCAGGCGAAGCAGACCAGGGCGGCGGGCGCTCGCGGTGGCGCGGCGACGGCATCCGGGCCCGCACCGGTGTCGGCCCACCGGGCGCTGGCCGCACAGCGCAAGGAGCTCAACAAGCTGGTCGCGGCCTACTCGTCGAAGACCGGCAGCCCGCACGCCAACATCCACCTCGAGCTGCGGCGCGCGTGCGGCGGGCCCGAGCTGGCGGCGGCTACGAGCGAGCAGGTGCTCGAGCGGGTGGAGCGGATCCGGCGCTGGTTCGTCGGCCGTCGCTGACCCTCGCGCACGCGTCACCCGACGTTCACCGACCGGTCTGTCACTCGACGCGCGGCACGCCGGATGCCGGGCTAGGGTCGCCGATCGTGACCCACACCGACACGCACCCGTCCTCCGCCGCCACCCGCCGACAGCTGCTCACCATGGCCGCGGTCGGCGGCGCCGGGCTCTTCGCCGCCACCGACGCGCAGGCCGCCAGCGCCCACGACCGCCCGCACGGGCCCACCGACCAGCCGGGCCACTTCCGGCTGACCGTGCTCGGCACCACCGACCTGCACGGCAACGTCTACAACTGGAACTACTTCAGCAACGCCGCCTACGAGCGACAGCCAAGGGCAACCAGATCGGCATCGCCAAGGCCGCGACGCTCATCAAGGCCGTGCGCGCCGAGCGCGGCGCCGACCACTGCCTCACCCTCGACGCGGGCGACACCATCCAGGGCACCCCGCTGGCCTACTACTTCGCCAAGATCGACCCGATCACCGCGGGCGCGAAGCACCCGATGGCCACCGCGATGAACGCCGTCGGCTACGACGCCGCGGCGCTGGGCAACCACGAGTACAACTACGGGCTCGACACCCTGCGCGCCTTCCAGCGCCAGTGCGACTTCCCGCTGCTGTCGGCGAACTCCGTCGACTGGGACACCGGCGCGCCGATCTTCCCGCCCTACGTGCTCAAGCGGGTCAAGGTGAGCGGCGAGAAGCCGGTGCACGGTCGGCATCCTCGGCCTGGTCACCCCCGGCGTCGCGATCTGGGACGCCACCAACGTCGAGGGCAAGGTGCGCTTCCCCGGCATCGTCGAGCAGGCCAAGGTCATGGTGCCGCGGATGAAGGCAGCCGGCGCCGACGTCGTCATCGTCTCGTGCCACTCCGGCGCCACCACCTCGTCGAGCTACGGCGACGCGCTGCCCTACCCCGAGAACGCGAGCCGCCTGCTCGCCGAGCAGGTGCCCGACATCGACGCGATCCTCGTCGGGCACGCCCACGTGGAGATCCCGCAGCGCAAGGTCACGAACAAGGTCACCGGCCGCGAGGTGCTGCTCAGCGAGCCGCTCTACTGGGGCATGCGGGTGAGCGTCATGGACCTCGACCTGGTCAAGGTGCGCGGCCGCTGGACCGTGGCGTCGTCGCAGGCGCACCCTGCTCAACGCCAACACGGCGCCCGAGGACGCGCGGATCGCCGCCCTGGTGCGGCCGGCCCACGAGAAGGTGCTCACCTACGTCAACAGCGTCATCGGCACCTGCACGCGAGGCGATGTCGGCCTCGACCTCGCGCTACCAGGACACCGCGGCGATGGACTTCATCAACCTGGTGCAGGCGCAGACCGTCAAGGCCGCCCTGGTGGGCACCGCGTCGGCAGGCCTGCCGGTGCTGTCGATCGCGGCGCCGTTCAACAAGGACGCCGCCATCCCCGCGGGGGAGGTCACCGTGCGCGACGTCGCGGGGCTCTACATCTTCGACAACACGCTGCTGGGCGTCACGCTCACCGGTGCTCAGGTCAAGGACTACCTCGAGACGTCGGCTGCGTACTTCCGCACGGTCAGCGGGACCGGGCCGTTCCCGGCATCCGCCGTGACGAACGCCGTCGACGCCCACGGCACCGAACGGCACCCCCGACTACAACTACGACATCATGGGCGGCCTCGACGCGCGGCTCACCTACGAGATCAACATCGCGAACGACCCGGGGTCGCGCATCGAGAAGCTGTCGTATGCCGGGGCGCCGATCGACCCGACCGCGACCTTCGTCGTGGCGATCAACAACTACCGGCAGGGCGGCGGCGGCAACTTCCCGCACGTCAAGGCCGCGCCGGTCGTCTACAACCGCACGGTCGAGATCCGCCAGCTGATGATCGACTGGGTGACGGCCAACAACGTCATCGACCCGCCGTCGTTCGCCACGGTCGACTGGAAGCTCACCAGCGGCGGGACGGCGGTCACCATCACCCCCTGACCCCCATCAAATGACCACCTCCGACTGACCACCATCTCCTGACCACTACCGACTTATTGCGGATATCCCACCGCTCGGGCCGCCCCCTGGCGTGGGAGATCCGCAATAAGTCGGGTCAGTCAGTCGTCGTCGGAGGAGCCGCGGGCGGCGGCGACCTCGACGAGCGGGCCGGTGCGGTGGTCGAGGTGGGTCACCAGGCAGATGGCGGTGTTGGCCCGCAGCACGTGGGTGTCGTCGATGATCTGGTCGATGACCCGCCCGCAGGTCGGCGTTGTCGCGGGCCACGATGCGCACCACGAGGTCGCCGACGCCGGTGATCGAGTGGATCTCGAGCACCTCGGGGATGGCCGACAGGTGGGCGACGACGGGGGCGTGGCCCTGCCGCTGGCGGATCTCGAGGGTGCAGAAGGCGGTGACCGGGTAGCCGAGCGCGCCGGCATCCACCGTGGGAGCGAACGACTTGACCACCCCCCGCTCCTGGAGCCGGTCGAGTCGGGCCTGCACGGTGCCCCGGGCCACCCCCAAGGCCCGCGAGGCGCCGAGCACCCCCACGTGCGGGTCGTCGGTGAAGAGCTTGATGAGCCGTGCGTCGAGGGTGTCCACCCCGGTCTGGCGAGCCATGGTCACATTGTCCGGGCCGCACCCCCACCGAGGCAACACCATGCGCAGCCTGACCACCCGACCCGGCTCCCGTTGCACACCGTGCCCTGATCGCGCACAGTGACCGGATGACTGACACGACAACGACGCCGGCCAGCCACCTCGACCTCACCGAGCAGGAGCGCCAGGCCGACCTCGACCTCCAGCAGCTCAAGCAGCTCGTCGGCCTGGTCGAGTACGACGAGCAAGCAGGACCCGTTCCCGGTCACCGGCTGGGACGCCGTCGTCTTCGTCGTCGGCAACGCCACCCAGACCGCGCACTACTACCAGACGCGCCTACGGCATGGAGCTCGTCGCCTACACCGGCCCCGAGACCGGCAACCGCGACCACAAGGCCTTCGTGCTGACGTCGCGGCTCGATCCGGTTCGTGCATCAAGGGCGGCGGTCAGCCCCGACAGCCCGCTGCTCGACCACCACCGCCAAGCACGGCGACGGCGTCGTCGACATCGCGCTCGAGGTGCCCGACGTCGACCGCTGCATCGCGCACGCCCGCCGCGCCGGCGCCACCGTCCTGGAGGAGCCGCACGACCGTCACCGACGAGCACGGCATCGGTGCGCATCGCCGCCATCGCCACCTACGGCGAGACCCGGCACACCCTCGTCGACCGGTCGCGCGTACGTACGCGGGCCCTACCTGCCGGGCTACGTCGCGCGCACGCGTCGAGCTTCGTCAAGCGCGACGGCGCGCCCAAGCGGCTCTTCCAGGCCCTCGACCACGTCGTCGGCAACGTCGAGCTCGGCCAGATGGACGAGTGGGTCGACTTCTACAACCGGGTCATGGGCTTCATGAACATGGCCGAGTTCATCGGCGACGACATCGCCACCGACTACTCGGCGCTGATGAGCAAGGTCGTCGCCAACGGCAACCACCGGGTGAAGTTCCCGCTCAACGAGCCGGCGATCGCCAAGAAGCAAGAGCCAGATCGACGAGTACCTCGAGTTCTACGACGGCCCCGGCGCCCAGCACCTGGCGCTGGCCACCAACGACATCCTGCGCCACCGTCGACGCGCTGCGCGCCGAGGGCGTGGAGTTCCTCGACACCCCCGACTCCTACTACGACGACCCCGAGCTGCGGGCCCGGATCGGCGAGGTGCGGGTGCCCGATCGAGGAGCTGCAAGGCGCGCGGCATCCTGGTCGACCGCGACGAGGACGGCTACCTGCTGCAGATCTTCACCAAGCCGATCGGCGACCGGCCGACGGTGTTCTTCGAGCTCATCGAGCGGCACGGCTCGCTCGGCTTCGGCAAGGGCAACTTCAAGGCGCTGTTCGAGGCGATCGAGCGCGAGCAGGACCTGCGCGGCAACCTCTAAGCACAATGGACGCGTGACGCGCGTCCTGCTCCTGCCGAGCCCGCTGCTGCCACGGCTCACCGCAGTGCCGTTCCTCGACGCGCTCGGCGCCCGACTCCGGGCGGCCGAGCGCGTCGACGGCTTCGTGGGCGTCGCCGAGTTCCCACGACCTGCGGCCGACGCGCAGGCCGTGCTGGACACGTTCCGGATGGTGGTCGCGACGGAGCGCCCGGACCTCGTGCTGACTCACAGCAACGGTGGGCGCTACGCCGCTGTGGCGGCGCCCGGCATCCCGGTCGTGCACATCGATGCCGCGCTGCCGCCGGCCTCGGGCGAGGCCGTGCCGATGGCGCCGCCCGCGATGCTGGAGCACCTCGACGGAGCTCGCCGACGATGACGGGCTGCTCCCGTTGTGGAGCCGGTGGTGGCCGGACGAGGACTTCGCGGAGGTGCTGCCGAGTGCCTCGGCGCGGGCCGACCTGCGCGAGCACGAGCGGCGGATGCCGTTGTCCTACTTCCGCTCCCGGCTCGGGGCCCCGGCCGGCTGGGTCGAGCAGCCGCAGGCGTACCTCGCGTTCGGCGAGACCTACGCCGAGGAGACCGCGTTCGCCCGCGACCACGGGTGGCCGACCGCGGTGCTCGACGGCGCGCTGCACCTGCACCACCTGGTCGACCCGGATGCCGTGGCCGCGGCAGTGCTCGACCTGGCGGGCGCGCTGGGGGCCGGCGGGCTCAGGCGCAGCTCTGGCGCGCGCGACGACCAGGGAGTGACCGGGCGTGGCACCGCGACGCCGTCGAGCTCGAGGTCGGTGCGCTCGGCCCAGAAGCAGAACATGCCCTTGACCGCCTCCACCTCGTGCAGCGGGTGCGGGTAGGTCCAGGCGATGTCGTGCCGCTGTTCCTCGCCGATGCCGGGCACGGCATCCGGCCGAAGGGAGACGTAGGCGGCGTGCCCCTTGTAGGCGCACGTCGAGGTGGTGGGGCTGCCCTCGAACAGGTCGGTGACCACGTCGTCGTGCGGCACGTACCAGCGCACGCCGAGTGGGGTCTCGTGCAGCGCGACGGCCCGCGTGCTGTCGGCGAGCACGACCCCGTCGAGGCGCACGACGACGTGCCGGTCGCTGGGCAGCAGGTCGATCCGCTTGAACGGGTCGTGGGGGTGCCCGACGACCGGGTGCGCCTCCTCGACCCAGTCGAACGGCGCCCACTCGACGACGACCCGACCGCCCAGGTCGGGGTCGTCCGGTGCGAACCCCGCGGCAGGGAAGGTGCGATCCGCGACGACGAGGTCGAAGCTCTGGCCGGGGGTGTGGTGCCACTCGAAGTGCACCGGACCGAGCACCTGGGGGAGCCCGTCCGGCACCTCGGCCGCCGGGCGCGGGACGAGCGACGCGAAGAGGTCGGCGCGCGGCACGGCATACAGGGGCACCACCCGGCGCGGCTCCCACACCAGCACGGCATCCGTGGTGTCGAGCACGGGTACCCCGGCGAGCGAGGCCCGCACCCGCCGGGTCACCGGCTCGTACCGCAGCTCGCCGAGGAGGCTCATCAGGTGCTGACCCAGGTGCATCGCCATCTCCCGATGCTGCGCCCGATGGGCACCGGCGTCAACGCCGGGCGCGGGCGACAGGGCGCGCAGCCTGCCGTGAGACCCTGTCGACATGAGTGAGCTCCCCGCAGGACCAGGCTGGTACGAGGACGAGCACGACCCGTTGCTGCTGCGCTACTTCGACGGAGTTGTCTGGACCTCGCACACCACGACGCGACGCTCACCGACTGCCGACGCCTCGACGATCGGGCGGGCCACCCCCGGCGTGATCCCCGGCCGCGCCGGTAACCCCGGCGCCTGGTCGCAGCCCACCCCGCAGGGTCAGCAGGGCCCGGGTCAGTGGCAAAGCGGCGGGATGCCGCCGTACAGCCCCAACCCTTACCAGCAGGGCGCGATCCTGCCCGACGGAGCCGTGCTCGCCGAGTGGTGGCGACGGCTCTTCGGCCGGCTCATCGACGGCATCATCGTGGGTGTCGTCACGCTGGTCATCGCGATCCCGTTCGTGCTGCAGGCGATGTCGACGTTGTCGGACTTCTTCGACCAGACCGTCCGGGCAGCCGAGAACGGCGGCACCGCGCCCAGCCAGGCGGCCTTCGCGTCGGACTTCGCGCAGGTCATCGTGCCCATCACGCTGATCGGCATCGTCGTCTCGCTCGTCTACGAGACGGTGTTCCTCACCATGAAGAACGCCACCCCCGGGAAGATGATGGTGGGCACCCTCGTCCGCCGGGTCGAGGGCCCGGGGCGACTCAGCGTGGTCACGGCCCTCAAGCGCCAGGCCATCCAGGTGGGCACGTCGCTGCTCGGCCTGGTGCCCTTCGTGTCGGCTGTTCGCCTCCCTGCTCAGCCTGCTCGACCCCGCGTGGCTGCTCTGGGACCCCAAGCGCCAGGCCCTGCACGACAAGGTGGCCGACACCGTCGTCATCCTGAAGAACCCCCGGCGCTGACCGGCGGCCACCAGGGCGTCAGCGGGCAGGGAGCACCGTTCCGACGCACTCGCCCAGGCCGATGACGCCGCCGTCCGGCCCGGGCGCGGTGGCCCGCAGGGTGACCGTGTCGCCGTCCTCGAGGAAGGTGCGCTCGGTGCCGTCGTCGAGGGCGACCGGCTCGGTGCCGCTCCAGGTGAGCTCGAGGAAGCACCCGCGGGTGCCCTTCTCGGGGCCAGAGATCGTGCCCGACCCGAACAGGTCGCCGTCGCGCAGGGTGGCCCCGTTGACCGTCATGTGCGCCACCATCTGGGCGGGCGACCAGTACATGTCGCGGAACTGCGGCCGCGAGACGACCGTGCCGTTCCAGTCGACCTCGAGGTGCACGTCGAGGCCGTATGCCGTGCCCGCACCGTCGTCGGTCGGCTCGCCGCGCAGGTAGGGCAGCGGCTCGGGGTCCTGCCCGGGCAGTGGCACCCGCGCGGCCCGCAGCGCCTCGGTCGTGACCACCCAGGGTGAGATGGAGGTCGCGAACGACTTGCCGAGGAATGGGCCGAGCGGCACGTACTCCCAGGCCTGCAGGTCGCGGGCCGACCAGTCGTTGAGGAGGACGACGCCGAAGAGGTGCTCATCGGCATCCGCCAGCGTCACCGGCTCGCCCAGGCGGGTCGAGCCGCCGACCACGAAGCCCAGCTCGGCCTCGATGTCGAGCCGCCCCGACGGCCCGAACACCGGCTTCGGCTCGGTCGGGGGCTTGCGCTGCCCGCTGGGCCGGACGATGTCGGTGCCCGACACGACGATGGTGCCGGAGCGGCCGTGGTAGCCGATCGGCAGATGCTTCCAGTTGGGGGTGAGCGGCTCGGAGTCCGGGCGGAAGATGCGCCCGACGTTCGTGGCGTGGTGCTCGCTGGCATAGAAGTCCACGTAGTCGGCGACCTCGACCGGCAGGTGCATGGTGACCTCGTCGAACGGCACCAGATGGGCCTCGACCACCTCGCGGTGCGCCTCGACGGTCAGCTGCTCGGTGAGCCAGGCGCGGGCGGCGGCCCACGCCTGGCGTCCCTCGGCGAGGAACGGGTTGAGCGACGGGGCCAGCCAGACCGCACCCGACTCCATCCCGGCCTGCTCCGCGCAGGCGCCCGCGTCGAGCACGTGGTCGCCGACCCGCACGCCGACGCGTGGTGCGGTGCCAGGTGTCGAGAACACGCCGTAGGGGAGGTTGGCGATGCCGTAGGGGTGGTCGGCAGGCAGGTCGAGCCAGGTCATGGCGGGTCCTTCGGTCGGTCGGTCGGTTCGTGCGCCGGTGGGGTGCCGGCGCGGTGGGTCAGGGTGAGGGTCGAGGAAGCAGGCCGAGGTCGGCGAGCTCGCCGACCGGGTCGGTGACGGTGCAGCAGCCGTAGGCGGTGAACGCCTCGCGCACGCCGGCGGCGGTGGCGTCGGGCCAGGCGGTGACGAGGTCGGCGAGCGCGGTGGCGTCGCGCAGGGCGAGGAGGCCGGCCAGCTCTGCCGCGCCCGCCCCGGCGAGGGCGGCCGCGGTGGCGACCAGCACGTCGAGCACGCCGTGGTTGTCCTCGGGGATGCCGTCGACGGCATACCGGCCGCGCACGGCGTGGTGCAGGCCGCCGGTGAGCTTGAACGGCACGCCGAGCCGGCCGCACAGCCCGATGAAGCCGGCCAGCTCGGCCTCGTCCGGCCAGGGCCAGGTGGGCGTGGGTCCGGTGCGGAACTTGGCGACCACGTGGTGCCCCTCGCCCCGAGCGGTGTGCACGTCGGCGATGGCCACGGCGGAGTCCTCGCCGCGAGGTACCTCGAGGGCCAGGGGCAGGTCGCCGAGCCCGAGGTCACGCCACCCCTCGTGCCAGGCGAGCTCGGCGCCCACGACCCGCACCCGGCGTTCGCCGCCGAGCGCCGCCAGGGCATCCGGCGTCGTGGTCGGGGCGGCGCCGGGGCGGGCGATCAGCACGATGTCGAGGGGGTGGTCGGCGGTGGGGGAGCCGACGGCATCCGGCGCGTCGATCACCTGAACCAGGTCGGTGGCCGCGGCCGCGGGCACCAGCAGCGGGCCGACGCAGTCGGCGTACCAGGCACTGCGGTGCGCGGCGTGCCCGCTCACCGCCTCCGCCAACGGGGCGTTGCCGGGCGGGAACACCGCCGCGTCGTCGACCAGGTTGCGCCACAGGACTGGGATGCCGGAGGGGGCGGTGGAGGCGTCCGTCGTCATCACCGGGGGCATGCCCGCACGCTACCGGCTGGCGGCAGCCCCGGGGTGCGGGGTGCCGCCAGCCGGCAGGGGCTGGAGAGGGCTGGTCAGCCCGTGGCGTCGTCGGGCAGGGGAGTGTTGGCGACGTCCTCGACGCGGGGGTTCTCGCGGGTGCCGCGTCGCTTGGCGTCGCGGACCAGGGCCCGGGCCAGGCGAACGGTGGACGAAGGGAGCCGCATCATCCCGTTGGGTTGGGTCGCTGCCGTCACTGCTGCTCCTCCTCGGACTCCCCGCCGTCGGCACCATTGTCACCCGGGAGCACGGCGAGGTCCACCGCCGCCGCGCCCTTGGCCCGTTCGACCAGCTGCTCGCCGAGCCGGATGCGGGCGATCCGGCGGGCCAGGGTGCGGTCCTCGTCGCTGCCGAGGTCGGACGCGATGAGGTCGGCGAGCAGCTCGTCGCCGATCTGCCGCTCGACCGAGGTGTCGGCGGTGACCAGCTCAATCGCGGCGTCGAGCCGCCGCCGCCACTCGCCGCGGGCGTCCTGGGTCTGGCCGCGCAGGGCCACCCAGCCGGCCGCCCCCGCACCGGCCAGGCCCCCGACGAACGACAGCACCGCCACCCACCACTCCATGCAGCCCATTGTGCCGACACCCGGTGACACCCGCGCGCCGGCGAACCCGCGCACTGGGCAGTCTGTCGGGTCGCACCGGCCAGGCGCTGGTCAGGTCTGGCACTTCTGCCGTCGCGCAGGCGCAGGGATGCCACCGACCCGCGTCCCGGCATACCCTGCTCGGACACGCACGCGGGGGCAACCCCGACCCGACCACGACGAGGTGGACAGCAGCAGTGGCGCACTACCAGGCGATGGGCAGCATCCCCCCGAAGCGGCACACCCAGCACCGGCGCCCGGCCCGGCGGGGCAAGGTGGGTGAGCTCTACTACGAGGAGCTGATGGGCGAGGAGGGCTTCAGCAGCGACTCCTCGCCTGCTCTACCACCGCAACATCCCCTCGACCGTGGCCGAGTACCGCGAGTGGGACCGTCGGCGACCTCGCCACCACCGCCAACCACCCGCTGCTGCCGCGCCACCTCAAGCTGCACGACCTCTTCCCGGCCAAGGCCGTCAAGGACACCGACGTGGTGACCGGCCGGCGGCTGCTGCTCGGCAACGGCGACGTGCGCACTGTCGTATGCCGTGGCCGGCGCGCCGATCCCGTTGTACCGCAACGGCATCGGCGACGAGTGCGTCTACGTCGAGCGCGGCCGGGCCCGGGTCGAGACCGTCTTCGGCGCCTTCGAGGTCGGCGAGGGCGACTACGTCATCATCCCCGGGCCACCACCCACCGCTGGCTGCCGAAGCGGTCGACCAAGGACCCGCTGCGCACCATACTGCATCGAGGCGCAACAGCCACATCGCGCCGCCGAAGCGCTACCTGTCCGCAAGTACGGCCAGCTGCTCGAGCACGCGCCGTACTGCGAGCGCGACCTGCGCGTGCCGCGAGGGCCGCTGCTCGCCGAGGACGTGGCGGAGGCCGACGCCGACACCGAGGTCTACATCAAGCACCGCGGCGACGGCCCGGAGCGGCGGCATCGTCGGCACGGTCTGCACGTACTGCCGTTCCACCCGTTCGACGTCGTCGGCTGGGACGGCTGCCTCTACCCCTACGCGTTCAACGTGGCCGACTACGAGCCGATCACCGGCCGCATCCACCAGCCGCCGCCGGCGCACCAGGTGTTCGAGGGCTACAACTTCGTGGTCTGCAACTTCGTGCCGCGCAAGGTCGACTACCACCCGCTGTCGATCCCGGTGCCCTACTACCACTCCAACGTCGACAGCGACGAGGTCATGTTCTACGTCGACGGCGACTACGAGGCGCGCAAGGGCTCGCGGCATCGGCAAGGGCTCGATCTCGCTGCACCCGGGTGGCCACGCCCACGGCCCGCAGCCGGGCGCCGACGAGCGCGCATCGGCAAGCGAGTACTTCGACGAGCTCGCCGTCATGGTCGACACCTTCCGCCCGCTCGAGCTCGGCGAGGCCGGGCGCGCCAGCGACGACGGTGCGTACGCCGGCAGCTGGAACCGCAGCCGCGGCTGAGGGTGGAGGAGCAGGCGCCGCAGCCGGGCGAGGGTGAGGGTGAGGGTGCGGGAGCGGCGAAGGTCGTCACGCTGTGCGGCTCGACGAGGTTCGAGGCGGAGTTCGCGGAGGTCAACCGGCGGCTCACGATGCAGGGTTGCGTCGTGCTCAGCCTCGGGATGTTCACGCTGCCCGACCTCCCGGGCTACGACTGGGCCATCGACACCTCGGACATCAGGGGGCGGCTCGGCGCCGTGCACTTCCAGAAGATCCGGATGGCCGACGAGGTGTACGTCGTGGACCCGGGCGGCTATCTGGGGGAGTCGACCCGACGGGAGATCGCCTACGCGGAGTCGCTCGGCACACCGGTGCGGTACCTGAGCCGCGAGCGTCCGGCCCACACGGGAGACGGCCACCCGGAGTGATGCCGCGGTCCGGCGAGGTGCCCTGACCCGCCTATCCTTGCTCCGTGTCGCTCGCGCCCGTGCAGGAGGAGGTCACCGCCACCGGCGGTGACGTGGCCCCCGACACCCCGTGGATCACCATCGTCTGGAACGACCCGGTCAACCTGATGTCGTACGTGACGTGGGTGCTGCAGAACCACTTCGGCTACTCACGGGAGAAGTCCGAGAAGCTGATGATGGACGTGCACACCCAGGGCCGGGCGGTCGTCGCCAACGGCACTCGCGAGGCGATGGAGGCCGACACCGAGGCCCTGCACGGCTACGGGCTGTGGGCCACCTTCCAGAAGGACGCCTGATGGCGCGCGGCTTCCGGCGCAAGGGGTCGGGTCGGCACGCAAGGTACGCCGCCCAGCTCGACCCGCTCGAGCGCGCCACCGTCGCTGGGTTGATGGACCAGGTGCACGACCTGCTCGACCCGCCGGCCCCGGCGCCGGAGGGAGACGACTTCGCGTCGATCGTCGCCGGTCTGGGGATGGGCGTGACGGTGGCGGCCGAGGACCAGGCCGACCTCGACCCCGACGAGGCGCAGCGCGACCCGGCGCTGGACCGCCTGCTGCCGACCGCCAACCGGCAGGACGACGAGGTGGCGGCCGAGTTCCGCCGGCTGACCGAGACCGGGCTGCGCCAGCGCAAGGCCGCGGCATTGCAGACGGCTGCCGACCTGCTGCGCGGCGACGACAAGCTGCGGCTGGATGCCGGCCAGGCGCGCGCCGTGCTCACCGCGCTCACCGACGTGCGGCTCGTGCTCGGCGAGCGGATGGGGCTGCGCACCGACGAGGACGTCGAGGTGCTCGAGGCCGCTGCCCAGGACCTCGACCCGGACGACCCGCTGGGCTACGCGCTGGCCGTCTACGACTTCCTCACCTGGCTGCAGGAGACCCTCGCGTCCGCGATGCTGGACGGGTGAGCGTGGCTGGCACCGGGGGCGGACCGCGGGGTCCGGCCTCCCGGGTGGCGACGGGTCTCGCTGCTCCTGCTGGCGTCCTGCTCGTGGCGGTGCTGCTCTGGCCCGACGGCGACGCGCGTCAACCGGGCGGTGGTGCGGGTCTACGTGTTCTTCCTCGACCGCGGCGATGCCGCCGTCGGTCACGCCCGAGGTCTACGCCGTGGTGCTCAACATCGCGTGTTCGCGCTGGTCGGTTGGCTCGTTGGTGGCGCTGCTCGGTGGCCACCGGTGCGCACGGCGGTGGGTCTGACCCTGTTCAGCGCGGCCGTGGAGCTGCTCCAGGCGCTGCCGGTCGTCAGCCGCGACCCCAGCCTGCTCGACGTCGCCTGCAACGCGCTCGGGGCCGGCATCGGAGTCGCCGGTGCGTCAGTCGTGGGGCGGCGTCGAGCCGCCGACCCCGGGGCGGCGCACGACCAGGCCGGTGTCGACCAGCCCGGCGACGAACGTCGCGACGTCGGCGGCGACCACCTCGGCCGGTGAGCCCACCTCGTCGGCGACCCGTCTGCTGACCTCGTCGAGCGTGCCGCCCTGCGTGACGGCCCGCCAGACCACCGCCGCGGCCCCGGCGAGCACGAGCGGCGGCCCGTCGGGCAGTGCCGCCGCGTAGACGGTGCCGTCGCGCTCGACCCAGCCGGTGCCGGGCGCGACGAGCAGGAGCTCGGGCGTCATCGCCGAGCCACCCTTCGGCCGACGGCCACCACTCCGGCACCCGAGCCGACGGACGAACTCGGTGGCGACGTCGGTGTGGGTGGGTGGATGGCCGATCCGCTGGCCCAGGTAGTAGCGGTTCACCCGCAGCGACCGCCGGGCGACCGACGCCTTGGCCCGGGGGCCGCGGGCCGCACGCCACCGGGCGCCCCACTCGTCGAGCCGGTCGCCGCCGTGCACGAACACCTCCCACAGCGCCGCCTCCGGGTCGCCGCGGTGCTCGTCGAGGTGACCGGTGGCGGCGGCCAGGGCCACCGTGGCCCCCGTGTCGGCCGCCAGCGCCCGGATCCGGTCGCGGTCCTGCTCGGTGCGTTCGGTCCAGTTCGGCGCGATGTCGGGGTGGGGGCCGCCGGGCTGCGGCGTTCGAGCGGCGTGCAGCAGCAGCACGAGCGACTGGGCGATCGGCTCGGGCACGGCGCACGGCACGTGCGCCAGCGACAGCGACGGTCGGTCCGCCCACAGCCGCGCGAACGCGTGGGCCGGGTCGCGGTCCATCCCGGGGTAGTGGCGGTGCACGTCGAGCAGGCCCCAGCTGGGGTGGAAGAGGTTGGCCGCGTGGTCGAACGCCGACCCGGAGTCGAAGGTGGTCTCGACCCGCCAGCCGTGGGCGTGCAGCGTGGCCATCAGCGACTCGACGCCGGACGGGCGCACGATGACGTCGACGTCGGTGCCGGCGCGGCCGTGGGTGCGCAGTCCGGGGTGCACGGCCGGCCCCTTGACGTGCAGCACGTCGACACCCGCTAGGTCGGCCAGCGCCTGAACGGCGGCGTGCGCCAGCTCGACCCGCACCGGCAGGGGGACGTCGACGGCCGCGGCCACGTCGCCGGGTCCGGCTGCGGGCACGGCGGTCACCGCGCTCAGTAGGCTCCGCGGCTCGACACCACGGCGAGCGCGGTGCGGGAGAGGATGGCGAGGTCCTGCACGAGCGACCAGTTGTCGACGTAGTAGAGGTCGAGGCGCACGGAGTCCTCCCACGACAGGTCGGAGCGGCCCGACACCTGCCACAGGCCGGTGATGCCCGGGCGCACGGCGAGCCGCCGGCGCACGTCGTCGGTGTAGCGCTCGACCTCGCCCGGCAGCGGCGGGCGCGGCCCGACCAGGCTCATCTCGCCACGCAGCACGTTGAGGAACTGCGGCATCTCGTCGAGCGAGAAGCGGCGGATGACGCGCCCGGGCCGGGTGACGCGCGGGTCGTCCTCGGCCTTGAACAGGACGTGCTCGTCGTCGTGCTTGTTGCGTGCGGCAGCCTCGGCGGCCAGCGCGTCGGCGTCCGTCACCATCGAGCGGAACTTGTAGCAGTCGAAGAGGTTGCCGTTGCGGCCGACCCGCCGCTGCCGGAACAGCACGGGGCCACCGTCGTGCACCTTGATGGCGATCGCCGTGCCGATGAACAGCGGGGCGCCAGGAGCAGCAGCACAGCGGCACCGACCAGGTCGAACACCCGCTTGGAGACGCGGGTGGCGGCGTGCGCCCGAGGGCCCTCGAGCTCCATGAGCTGCAGGCCCGCGGCGGGGCGCACCCGCACCCGGTCACTGGCGACGTCGGTGAGGCCGGGCACGAGCATGATCTGCACGGGGGAGTCGGCGAGCTCCCAGGCGGCCCGTCGCATCTGCTGGGCGGAGGTCACCGCGCCGCCGGCGAAGAGCACGATGTCGCACCCGGCGTCGGCCACCACGGCGGCCGTGCGGGCGGTCGTGCCGAGCACGGGCACCCCACCGGGCGTGTTCTCGGCCGACTCGGACGCCGGCACGACCGCGCCCACGACCCGGTAGCCGAGCCAGCTCTCGCGGTCGAGCACCCGGGCCACCTCGTCGACCCGGGTCGGCGACCCGGCCACGACCACGCGGCTGACCAGGTGGCCGCGGCGGCGCAGGGCGTGCGTCACCCGGCGCAACAGGAAGCGGCCGAGGAGCAGGGCCGGCACCCCGATGAGGATCAGGAGGAAGAAGAAGCCGCGCGAGAACTGGAACCGCATCAGGTAGCAGACGACGCCGGTGGTGCCGGCTGCCACCATCGAGCCGCGCACGACGAGCTTGTACTCCATGGTCCCGGCACCCATGACGTGCGCCGCATAGCCCCCGACGAGGGCGATGGCGGCCACCCAGCCCAGGACGATCGGCACCCCCGCGACGGCGACGAGGTTGTCGACGTCGCCGACCGCGTTGAAGAACGGCAGGCGCATCCGGCCGAAGGCGGCGGCCAGGGTGACCCCGATCATGACGACCAGGTCGACGGTGACGGCCGCCAGGCTCGGCAGCAGGTGCACTGGGCGCAGCAAGCGGCCCGGGGCACCTGTGTGGGTGCCCGGGCCGCTACGCACCTCACTGGTGATCATTGGACCTCAGGGTCTTCGGGGGCAGTTACCGGGCGCTCCCTGCGATACACGCGTTGAGCTGCTCCCGCGACCAGTATCAGGGGTGATCGGGCTGCCGTGACAGGGGTGGTGACGCATGGATCCCGAATGGGCCGTTCGGACGATGACGTGCTCGGGTGGCCGTGGGGGCCTGTCAGCGCGCGTCCGGTCGCTGGGTCGGAGCCGGTCTCGCGGATGCCGCTAGTACGCTCGGCCCTCGGTTTCGGGGAGTGCGGGGCGCCAGGGGGATGTCAAGGAATGTCTTCGACGACGCGCCGCGTCTGGCGCACGGTGTTCGGCGTGGGGCTGGTGCTGATGGTGGCCGCGACCATCTGGGCTCCGCCGCAGCCTGAGCTGCTGACCACCGGCGCGTGCCAGTTCGCGCCGTGCGGCACGCTGGAGGACCCGCCGCGCTGGCGGGCTGCGTGGATCATCTGGGGCTGCGGTGCCGTGCTGACCGTGGTGGCCACCGCGGTGCTGGCTCGGCCTCGCCAAGGGAGTGCGTGGCGTCGTGCCGGCCTGGCGGTACTGGTCGTGATCTGCCTCCCGGTCAGCGCGATCGTCGCAGCGGTGGTGGCGCTCTTCACCTCGGTCCATGGTTTCGCAACCGTGACGTGGGCCTGCGGAGTCCTTCCCCTTGTCGCGCTGGCCGTGGCTTCGCTGCAGACCTGGGGTGGGCGGCCCCAGAGGACCGCCACCGCGACACCGGAGCGGGTCGAAACCGGCTGAGGTCCGCAGGCCGCTGTAGCCACGCCCGGCTCCCGGGTACTAGGGGCACAACTGCGTGACAGGTGCCTGCTTGGGCAGTCGACTGTGAGACGCCTTCAGCGGGGAATTGTGGGACGGCCAACCCGAGGTCAGCCTGTCCAGCTCGAGATGACGTCACTGCAGCTGCTGGAGGGGCGCTGCCCTTGCCGGATCTGCCGAATGTCGGGCGTTTCGCGAGGGATGGCCCGCCGCTGCTCGCAGGGTTAGGGACGGGCCACGCACGAGACTTCCCTCGTGGTGCCGGCGGGCAGCGGGCTGGTTTCCCCTGACAGGCAAAGAAGCCATCGTCGTCGTCCGCCAAGCAGCGCCGCGGGACTTCAAGGTCCTGTTTGCCTGTTGGCGGGCGCAGTTCACTCTCCTGCCGCCGGTCGCGCGCTTGTTCGTCCTTAGTCGAGCAGGGCTACCTCGAGGTCGTACGCCAACACCACGGCACGCGCCAAATGGGCTTCTTGCTCGCTGCTGAGATACCCGACGGTGCGCCCGAGTGCATCTACTGGGACGGTGAGGACATTGTCCAGGGACACCGCGCAGTCGTGATCCAACCCGTTGTCGGGCCCCACCAGGACCTCGCTGGACAAGCCCTTGATGGTGCTGGTGATCGGGGCAACAGTCACTTTGGTCATCGCCCCCCGCGCAGCCTCCCGCGTCAGGATCAGCGCCGGCCGCGTCTTGTCGAGGCGGATCAGACAGATCTCTCGCACCAGATCAGTCCTCGACTACGGCGTGCGTGCCGGTCCACTCGACCAGGTCGTCGAGCTCATCTGCCGAACCCTGGGTGCGGAGGATCTGCGCGTCCTGCTCGGCAGCCAGTCGGCGCATCTCGCGTTCCAGCGCCGACGCCACCAGCGCAGCCCGGCTCGGCGCCTTGCCGGTCGCAACGCTGCGGTCCAAGAAGGCGACCATCTCGTCGGGAAGGCGGACTGCGATCTGCGTGCTCATGCAAGCCAGGATACCTCGGTGCATCCCATAATGGGATGCACTCCCACATGCCGCTCGGAGCGCGGGCCGGCGACACCCTTGTGCGTGGTGTCGCAGATCCCGGATCCGTGCGAGCATCTGCCATGGGTGAGCCTGATTGGGGAGTCGACGAAGCGGCTCGGTCTTTCGGTCCGGGTGGGTGGGCGTGGGAGCCGGTCTACTCGGATCGGCCCGAGGATGTGCCGGAGGTGGCTGCCGCTCGCGCTGTCGGCTTCTTCCCGGCCGACGAGGCGCCTTTGTGGTGCTTCGTGCCGGCCATCTGGCCGGTGAGTGAGCGGGCCTGGGTGCGCGACTGCCGGGTCCGGCACCTCAGTCGGTCCTACAGCGACGGGCGCTCGGAGCGGCTGCCTTGGACTGCGGCGGAGTACGCCGAGATCGAGGATGAGACGAACCGCTCTCTGGCGGAGTGGGGCCTTCCCCCGCGCCCAGCCGGCCGGATCTGGCTGCTGCGTCCGCCAACGAGGTACCGGTCGGCACAAGCGGTGCTGGATGACTTCTGGTCCGGCTGGCGCGATGGACCGGACACCTCGACCCCGAAGTTCGTCGCGTACATCGAAAGCCGCCTGCGCGGCATCTTCTGACGTGGTCGAGTCGAGACGCCGCGCGGCGGCCGGGTGTGACCCGTAGCTCGCGGACGCACTCTCATGTCGCGGGCAGGGTGGGTTCAGTCGTCGGTGGCCAGAACGACGTGCACCCGGTCGATGACGATGAGGTCGACGATGTCGCGGTTCCAGCCGATAACCCAGAAGTCGTCACGGTGGACGGCCTCAACGGGAGCACAAACACGGTCTGGCCACTCACCGACGACACGAAAGTTGGTGCCGCTCCGGCCACACGGGCGTGTTCCCCTCCCCGCGAGTCACCAACTCTGCTTGTGCGCCGTTCCATTCAAGGCTCCAGGTCTCGAAGTCGAAGGGTCGGTAGCCGTCGTCCGCCAACCAGTAATCCACCTTGCGGGTGCGGTGCTCACCAGGGTTCAAGACGTGGATCTCCCCGCTACCCAACAACAGGAATGAATACTGTTCGACGACGACTCGGCAACCATCAGGGCCTGCAGGGTCAAGGACGAGGAATCGGGAGCCGAGGTCAGTAAGCGAGGCCAGCGCAGACGAGAGCACCGCCGCCCCCGACAACACGACCACAAAGAACCGGATAAGGATCCGGCGCAACGAACGCCGCTCCAGCGCAGGAGGGCCTGGGTCGACGAGGACACGAACCAAGGACAGCAGTACTGCAATCCCCACCAAGCACCAAGCAAAAGGTGCCGGACGGACGACGGTGCCCTCAAGGACGAGCAGCCGATCCGTCGGGGCGGGGAGGTGGCCGACGCCCACGGCCACCAGCAACGACCCGACAACCAACCACCTGAGCATCCGCCCGACCAGCGCAGCATGGCGCGGTCTGTCCCCCATTCCCGTCACGTTATCGGGGTCCGGAGGCACACCAGGGCACCGCAGCGGAGCTCCACACCCTGCTCACGAGATCTTCACGTCAGACGCTGACTCCCTGTGGGTTTGACACCTCGCGGACCGGCGCCATACGCCCCTCACCTGGCAGCCGCAACGCAAGGTTCGGACTCCGGTCTTGCGGAGTTGGGTAGACGGGGCCGAACCTTATGACTGCGGCCCTGTGGTCGACCCGCTAGTGATGGCTGGAGGCAGCAGCAGGCTGCCCGCCTGGTCGACGACTGGCCTGTCACCGATCCGGGCATGCAGGGTGAAGGTCTCCGGCCGAAGAAAAGGGGCCACACACTCATCGTGGTTCGGCTTGGCGCTGGCCCACACCACGACGACGGCATCGGTCTCGAGCAGGTGGCGCTCGTTGGGTGTGCCGCCGCAGTAGGGCACGAACAAGAGGACCCGCAGCGTGGTCTCGTCGCGGCTGATCAGCGTGGAGGTCGAGACGCCGGGGTGGTCCGGGTTGACCTCCGCAGCGGTGGTGACCCTCACGGCAGGTAGCACGAGCGGTTCGGGCAGCTTGTTCACCGTGTATGCCCAGGCCGGCACGGAGGCCGTGCCCCGCGCGGTCGGCGCAGACATCGTCGTCAGCCTGGCGCTGGTGACCAGGGCCTCCTCGCAGGGTTGATCGTTCCAGCACGTATCGGTTGGTGGTCCGACCGCCAGGGAACGCAGCGTCGAGCGCGCACCGAAGGTCAGGACTTCCTGGTCGCTGGCGGTGACATAGTCGACCACCGCGGTGCTGCGTTCGTCGCCGACGCCTGGGCTCACCTGGACCAAGCCCTGGCTCAGACTGGCGAGCACCTGTGACACCGGAAGGTTGCTGGACGTGTCGACCAGCGGGGAATGCCCTACCACGGCAGCCGACCACCGCTGTTGAACTACCGGGTCCGCCCAGCTGGCTGCCGCGGCAGCTGCACTCGCTGCTCTCTCCCGGGCATCGGTTCCGGCCGAACACCCTGCGCCGACCGCCACCAGCAGGGCGGCCGTGACGCCCAACCGGGCACCCCGCACAAGACGCACGGCCGTTCGACGTGCCGTACCGCCCCCTTGTTCCGTCACCCGAGAATGCAGTAGGACGCGATCGGCGCAGTCTGGTCCTCACCGCTGCAAACGTCCGGAACTGCCGAATTCACGGCGTGAGTCCCGACGCCTTGGGGATGCCGCTCGTAGGCTTGGTGCTGGCGGGACCGGGCAGTGACTTGTCCGAAGAGCCGGTGTCGGGTTGTGAGCTGGTCGCGCTGGAGTCAGAGACGTTGCCCGTGTGTCCTCCCGGGCCTTCCTCACTCACCGCGTCAGCCAAGGGACTGGCGGGGCTTGAGAGGCCAGGGACGCTCAGCCGCCGCGGGCCAGGTCGTCGACCTCGGCGTGCAGCCGGGCGGCGAAGTGGTCCTCGCCGAACCCCTGCGCGTGCGTGCGCAGCTCGGCGGCGTCCCAGGGGTGCGCGAGGGCGCGGTCCACGCCCGCCCGGAACAGCCCGGCATCCGGTGCGTCGACGTGCAGCCCGGTGACGCCCTCGCGCACCGTGTCGAGGTAGCCGCCGCCGCGCAGGGTCAGGCTCGGCCGGCCGAAGGCCGCGGCCTCGAGCGGCGAGAGCCCGTAGTCCTCGATGCTGGGGGCGACCAGGAGGCTGGAGTGCGCGTAGACCCAGCGCAGCTGGGCGTCGGTGAGGCCGGAGAGCAGCCGCACGTTGTCGGGCGCGGAGGCGAGCAGGGCGTCCCGGCCGGGGCCGGCGCCCACGACGGCGAGGCGGTGCCCGGTGCCGCGTACGGCATCCACGACGACGTCGACGTTCTTGTACGGCAGGAGGCGGGAGACGACCAGGAGGTAGCCGCCGGTGCCGGCCCAGTCCTCGAGCGCGGCGACCGGGGACTGGTCGGCACCGGCATCGATGCTGTGTGGTGCCGGCAGCACGTCGGCCCGGATGCCGTAGGTCGCCTCGATGCGGTCGTGCACCACCCGCGAGATGGCGAGGTAGCGGTCGCTGCGGCGCGCGGCGCGGGCGTCCCACCGGCGCAGCGCCGGGCGCAGCCCGAGCAGGGCCAGCCCGGTGGCCGACCGGATCGGCGGGCCGCCGAGGTAGGTGTCGGTCTGGTAGAGCCAGCGCGCGGGGGAGTAGCAGTAGACGAGCGAGCGCCCGGGATGCCGGAAGCCGTGCGCCCAGCCGCTCGACGAGACGAGCACGACGTCGGCGTCGACCCGGATGGCCGACGCGGCCGGTGCGAGCAGCGGCAGGCCGAGGCGGTGGTCGCGGCGCACCGGGCCGAGCCGGTTCAGCGGCGAGGTGACGATGTCGTGGGCAGCGAAGTCGGGGTAGGTGCCCTCGGGGTCGTAGAGCGTGGTGTGGATGCGCGCCTCGGGAAAGGCGCGGGCCATCGCGAGCACCACCCGCTCGGCGCCCCCGCGCTGGGTGAGGTAGTCGTGGGCGATGGCGACGCGGGGGCGGGCACCGCTCACCGGGCGGGGTCCTCGGCGTCGACCATCCGTCCGACGAGGTCGGCGAAGCCGACCGTCGGCGACCAGCCCAGCCGCTCGCGGGCCACCGTGGCGTCGCCGACGAGCAGGCTGGGGTCGGCCGGCCGGATGAAGTCGGGGTGCACCTCGACCAGCGGCTCCCAGTCCGTCGACCCCGGCGTGCGCGAAGGCCGCGGCCACGAAGTCGCGCACGCTGTGGGCGACGCCCGGTGGCGACCACGTAGTCGCCGGGGACGTCGTGGCGCAGCCGCCCGCACCATCGCGTCGACGTAGTCGGGCGCCCAGCCCCAGTCGCGGCGGGCGTCGAGGTTGCCCAGGGTGAGCCGGTCTGCCCGGCCCGGCGGCGATCGCGCGCGACGGTCGCTGGTGATCTTGCGGGTGACGAAGGTGGTGCGGGCGGCGCGGCGACTCGTGGTTGTAGAGGATCACGCTGACGCGTGCAGTCCCCGCGAGCGCGGTAGACCCCCGACCATGTGGTGCGCGAACGCCTTGGCCGCACCGTAGGGGGTGACCGGGCGGATCGGGGTCGCCTCGTCCTGCGGGGAGCGCGGCCGGGCTCGCCGAAGATCTCGGCGCTGCGACGGCCTGCAGCGACCCGCACCGTCGCGGCCGCGCCGCTCCTGCAGGCGGCGCGCGGCATCCATCAGGGCGAGCGGCGGCGACGCCGTTGACCCGGGCGGTGAGCAGGCGGGTCCTCCCAGGAGCGCGCGACCGAGCTGATGCCGCCGAGGTTGTAGATCTCGTCGGGCGCCGACCCGCGCGACGAGGTCGCGCGAGCACGTGCGGCGTCGGTGTCGAGGTCGCCCTCGTGCAGCCGAGCCAGGCACCGTCGGGGAGCGGGCCGCCGCGGTCTTCGCGGCGCACCAGGCCGTGCACCTCGCCGCCCTCGGCCAGCAGCCGCTCGGCGAGGTAGCTGCCGTCCTGACCGGTGACCCCGGTGATCGAGCGCGACGCGTCATCGGCCGGCACTGCTGAGCGCCTGCTGCTCGGCGAGGTCGGCGTCGACCATCATCGTCGACCAGCTCGGCGAAGGCGACCGTCGGGCTCCCAGCCCAGCCGCGTCGCGGGCCTTGCTCGGCGTCACCGATCGAGCAGGTCGACCTCGGCCGGGCGCATGAAGCGCGGGTCCTGGTGCACGTAGCCGCGACCAGTCGTCGATGCCGACCCGGGCGAAGGCGACGTCGAGGAGGTCGCGGATCGAGTGGGTCTCGCCGGTCGCGACGCACGTAGTCGTCGGCCGTCGGGCTGCTGCAGCATGCGCCACATGCGCCTCGACGTAGTCGCCGGCGAAGCCCCAGTCGCGCTTGGCGTCGAGGTTGCCCAGCGACGACGCTGTCCTGCAGGCCGAGCGAGATCCGCGGCCACCGCCTGGCTGATCTTGCGGGTGACGAACTCCGGTCCGCGGCGCGGCGACTCGTGGTTGAACAGGATGCCGGAGGAGGCGTGCATGCCGTAGGACTCGCGGTAGTTGATCGTCATGTAGTGCCCGAAGACCTTGGCCACGCCGTACGGCGAGCGCGGCCAGAGCAGGGTCGTCTCGCGCTGCGGCACCTCCTGCACCTTGCCGAACATCTCCGAGACTGAGGCCTGGTAGAAGCGGACCTTGGCCGATGTCGTCGCCGGAGTAGCAGCCGGATGGCCTCGAGCATGTTGAGCACGCCGATGCCGGTGACCTCGGTGGTGAGCCGGGCGTTCTCCCACGAGTACGCGACGAACGAGATCGCGCCGAGGTTGTAGACCTCGTCGGGCTGGGCCGTCGCGACAGCGCCCGGATCAGGCTCGACAGGTCGGTGAGGTCGCCGGTGAGCAGCTTGACGTCGGGCACGACCTGCTCGACCAGCTCGCGCTTGGGGTTGTTCTGGCCGCGGATGAGGCCGTAGACCTCGTAGCCCTTGGCGAGCAGCAGCTCGGCGAGGTACAGGCCGTCCTGGCCGGTGATCCCGGTGATGAGCGCGCGTGGCATGCAGGCGTGGCCTCCGGCTCGATGTTCAGTTCCCGACCGGGCCATACTTCCAGACCGGATGCCGTGCCGCGGTTCACGTCGAGCCGGGTTCGGCTCAGAGGGTGAGGTCGGTCAGGAGCGCCGCCACCCGGGCCAGCCCGGCGGCGGGCGAGAAGTGCTCGAGCCAGCGGGCGTACCCGCGGTCGAGCACCCCCACCATGCGGTCCGGGCCCGCGTCGAACACCGACTCGACCGCGGCGGCGAGGGCGACGGCATCCCCCTTGGGCGTCACCCACGGGTGCTCGGGCCCGGCCACCTCGGCCAGCGCCCCGGCATCCGAGATGACGAACGGGGTGCGCGAGGACATCGCCTCGGCGGCCACCAGCCCGAACGGCTCGGCCCACTGCGAGGGGAAGACCGCGACGTCGACGGAGGAGAAGAAGTCGTCCCGGGAGATCCAGCCCGGTCGCTCGACGAGGTGCTCCACCGGCGCGAGCGACTTGCGGATCGGGGCGGAGTCCTCGGGCGGGGCGAAGCGGCCCTCGCCGGCCAGGAGCAGCCGGTAGCGACCCGGGTCGCCGCGGTCGAGCTCGGCCATCCCGGCCGCGAGGGTGACCAGCCCCTTGTCGACCGAGTGCCGGCCGAGGAAGCCGACCCACCGCTGCCCGGCGTGCTCGGCGGGTCGCGGCCGGGTCACCACCGGCTCGACCCAGTTCCACAGCACCCGCGCCCCGGGCACGGCCTTCGCCATCGACTCCGAGGGCACGAGGGTCACCACCGCGCCGCGGCGGGCGACCCTGGCCGCCATTGCGTTGACCCCCACCGGCTCCTGGTGCAGGTGGACGATCCGGTCGCCGCGCCCGGCGGTCGCGAAGGCGGGCACCAGCCCGTTGCACCAGAGGATGCCGGCCGCGTTCGTCGCGCGCCAGGCGCGCAGCTCCGAGATGTACTGCCGGCGCCCGGAGGACAGGTCGGTGGCGGGGAAGCCGGCGGCCCGGGCCGCCTCGGCCGACCCCCTCGCGCCCGCCGCGCGGCGCGACCACCTGCACGTCGTGCCCCAGGGTGCGCAGCGCCTCGGCCAGCGCCAGCAGCATCACCTCGCCGCCGCCGATCTCGCCGTTGTTGGCAGCGAGGACGAAGCCGCTCACGACCTAGCCCCCACTGACCGGTAGACCTCGGCGATCGCGGCGCACATCGCGGCGCGGTCGGGCCAGCCCGCGGGCAGGTGCGGCCGGCGGGTCGGGTCGAGCCCCTGTTCGGCCACGAGCCGGGCGATGCCGGCGTGGTCGTCGTGCGCGACCAGCGCGTCGGGCGGGAGGATCTCGGGGTTGCCGCCGACCGGGGTCGCCACCGCGCCGACACCGTGCACCAGGGCGTCGAGCAGCGAGTAGGAGCAGTTCTCCCACACCGACAGCTGCACCAGCACGTCGGCCTCGGCGAGCAGCGGCGCCGGGTCGACGTGGCCGACGAAGGACGTGGATGCCGCGAGCCCGAGGTCGTCGGCGAGGTCGCGCAGGGCGACCTCCTCCGGACCGGTGCCGGCGACGGTGAGGCGCGCCTGTGGCTGATCGGCCCGCAGCTTCGCGAACGCGCGCAGCAGGTGGTCGACGCGCTTCTCCGGGGCGAGCCGGGCGATCGAGACGACGTGCAGACCGGGCCCACGCCCGGACCGGTCGGGCGGCCGGTCGACGCCGTTGCGGATGACGCGCACCGGGGTCGAGCGCGACGGGTGCCACTTGGCCCGCACCGCGCTCGCGGTGGAGTCGGCGACGGCGATCACGGCATCCGCGCGACGCAGCCGAGCCGTGTGGGCCAGCGCCTTGAGCCGCGCCCGCCACACGGTGCCGTGGTAGACGAGGTCGTCGACGGCGATGCCGTGCTCGGTGGTGACCAGGGCGGTGGGGGAGCCGACGGTCGCCACGGCCGTGACGACGTCGGCCCAGGACAGGTGCGAGTGGGTGACGGCGGGGCGCAGCGCGCCGACGGTGTGCCGCACCGCCGCCACCGACTCGCGGATGCCGTGCTCGGGCCCGACCGGCGCCGTCACCACCGCGGCCCCGGCCTCGCGCAGCCGGTCGGCGAGCGGGCCGGGCGGGAGCAGCACGACGAGCCGGTATCCGGGGACCCCGACCTCGACGACGTCGAGCACGTGCCGACCGACGCCCGCCAGGTCGCTCACCGGCACGACCCACAGCGCGGTGGGGGGTGCGTCGGGCCCGGTCAGAACCACTGCTCGAGGCGCTCCAGCGCCAGCCAGAAGCCCTCGCCGTTGTTGACGTGGCCCTGCCAGATCTCGGGGATGAACCCGACCCCGGGCGCGAGGGCGTCGAGCTGGCGGGCGAGCACCGGCCAGTCGACCTCGCCCTCGCCGACCTGCACGCCCTCGCCGTCGACACCGACGGAGTCGACGAGGTGCAGGTGGTCGGCTGTGCGGCGCGAGCAGCTCGACGGCCTCGGAGAACGGCTGGCCGCAGGAAGGTGGCCGCGAGCTTGCTGTGCGAGACGTCGAGGCACAGGCGGCGCCCGTACTTCGCCGCGAACTCCGCTGTGTCGCGAGGCTCGACGAACAGGTTGCAGTAGAGCTGGCCGCCCATGTACCAGGGGAAGGGCGGCAGGGTCTGGCAGGACAGCCGCACCCCCGAGTCGTCGACCCGGTCGAGGCCGGCGGCGACCCGCGCGTACATGTCGGGCAGCTCGTCGAGCGGCGACGTGGCGGTCGCGTGGTGAACCCGCCGACGCTGGAGATCACGACCGGGTCGACGCTCGGTGGTGAAGCAACGGCCGCAGCGACCGGGTGAGGTCGATGACCCGCTGCAGCTCGGTGATCGAGCGCTCCCAGTGCGCGTCGTCGTCGCTGGCGAGGTTGAGGATGAAGTCGCCCGCGAACAGGTCGGGCGCGTGGCAGGCGTAGCCCATCGGCAGCCGCTGCGGCAGCACCGTCGCCGGGTCGATCTCGAGGTCCTGGTAGGAGAAGTGGAACTCGAGGAAGTCGGGGGTGCAGTCGGCGGTGAGGGTCTCGACGTCGTGGTAGCGCACCGGCAGGCCCCACGGCCGGCGGAAGACGTAGTCGCGGCCCTTCGACACGGCATCCGACAGGTCGGTGGCGTAGAAGAAGTCGCCGGCGCGCAGGCCGCGGTTGGCGGTGCGGCCGACCAGCCGGTCGAGGGCGTTGGGCTGCAGGCCGCGGCCGGGGCTCTTGATGTCGACGGCGTCGCGCTCGATGACGTCGCCCGGCTCGAGGTCGCGCGGCCGGCGACGAGGCTCTTGGCGAGGTTGACCCGGTTCATCATCTCGCCGGTCGACACCGCCCGCGGCGCGACGCTGCCGAGCGACTCCTCGACCTCGCGGATGCGCACGACCATCTCGGCGAACTCGTCGGGCAGCAGCGACACCTTGTGGTCGTTGCCCTCCATGCCGCGGTCGACGGTGAAGTGCTTCTCGATGATGCTGGCCCCCAGCGCCACCGCGGCGACGGCCACGTGGAAGCCGCGCTCGTGGCCCGAGTAGCCCACCGGGCAGTCGCCGAGCTCGGCGAGCCGGGTGAGGTAGCGCAGGTTGACGTCCTTGAACGGCGCCGGGTAGGTCGACTGGCAGTGCAGCAACGCGTAGGCCGTGCCGCTCGCCTTGAGCACGGCGACGCTCTCGCGGATCTCGGTCTCGGTGGACATGCCGGTCGAGACCACCAGCGGCGTGCCGGATGCCGCGGCGTGGGTGAGCAGCCCGTGGTTGGTGAGGTCGGCGGACGCGATCTTCAGCCCCGGGATGCCGTAGCCCACGAGGGCGTCGACGCTCGGGGCGTCCCAGGGCGTGCACATGATGTCGACGTCGACCTCGCGGCAGTGGTCGAACACCTCGAACAGCTGCTCGGCCGGCAGGTTGAACCGGGAGAGCAGGTCGAGGGTGTACTGCGGGCCGAGGTCTTCGCCGGCACCGCCCGAGCCGCCGCGGTAGAGCGCGGCCATGTCGCGCAGCTGGAACTTCACGGCATCCGCGCCGGCGGCCTTGGCCTCGTCGACGAGCTGCTTGGCGAGGTCGACCGAGCCGTTGTGGTTGATGCCGATCTCGGCGATGAGCAGGGCCGGGTGGTCGCGGCCGACGTCGTGCCGGCCGACCTGGAAGGCGTCGCTGCGGTTGACCGCGACGGCGACGAGGTGGCCGTGCCCGTCGAGCAGCGGCACGTGGTCGATGGCGCCGACGAACAGCCGCCGGATCTCGGCCGGCGTGGCCGTGGCCGGAGCGCTGCGCACGCCGGTGTTGGCGACCTCGGCGCACGGGTGGGTGAGGTCGACCTCGGCCTGCGCGGCGATCCAGCGGCGCACGTCGCCGTCGCTGATCGAGCCGACGAGGTGCCCGTGCTCGGTGACGCAGAAGACGATCCGGGCCTTGTTGGCGCTGATCTTCTCGAGCGCGGTGAGCACGGGGTCCTCGCCGTAGACGACGAAGGGCCGGATGCTGCGGTCGATGATCATGCCGGGCTCCCCGCCAGCTGGGCGAGCGTGCGGTCGGCGACCGCGAGGTCGAGCTCGGTGTCGACGTCGATGCCCTCGAGCTCGTCCATCACGAACAGCCCGACCCGGCCGCCGATGCGGTTGTCGAGCTCGTCGTAGACCCAGGTGCGGGTGAGGTAGAGCGAGCCGGTCTCGCGGTAGCGCAGGGTGGCCGGGGTGAGGTCCTGCCGGCGGGGCCGGGCGGTGACGTCGTAGGCAGCGGTGGGCCCGGCATCCGGGCTGTCACCGCGCGCCTCGGCCCAGATGAACGGCGCCTGCGGCACGACCCCGACGAGCGAGTCGACGCCGGTGGCCTCGAGCTGGGCCACGGCCCGCGACAGGGTGCCGGGCAGGCGCACCGGCGAGGTGGCCTGCAGCAGCATCACGGCGTCGGGAGCGGCGTCCGCCGCGCGCGCCGCAGCGATCGCGTGCCGCACCACGGGCTCGGTGGGAGTGGTGTCGCGGGCCAGCTCGGCGGGCCGCAGGAACGGCACCAGCGCCCCGGCTGACCGGGCGACGTCGGCGATCTCCTCGTCGTCGGTCGACACCACGACGTCCATGGCGGGGCGCGCCGACAGCGCCTGCTCGACGGTCCAGACGAGCAGCGGCTTGCCGCCGACGACCCGCAGGTTCTTGCGGGGGACGCCCTTGGACCCGCCGCGGGCGGGGACGACGCAGAGGATCCTCACCCGGCCATCATCCCTTGCACGACGGCCGCGACCGCCCGCGAGGGCTCGACCTGGGGCCGCTGCGGCGCGGCGGTCGGCGGCCCACCCCACGGCGCGAGGGCGTAGCGCTCCCAGAACTCGCGCAGCCAGGTCGGCGGGTCGGCCAGGGTCACCCATGCGGGCAGCCCGGCGGCCGCGGCCTCGAGCACGCCGGTGGAGAAGACGCTGACCACCGGGGCGCCGAGCTCGCGCAGCGGGATGCCGGAACGGTCGACCGTGACGCCCTCCGCCTCCCAGCGGGCGTGCGTCGCGACCGAGCGGCGGTCGCGCTCGGAGGGGTGCGGGCGGTAGGTGGCGCCCTCGGCCCGGCAGAAGTCTCGGCCGCCTCGGCGAGCACGTCGCGGGGCAGCTGGATGCCGTGCAGCTGGCCGAGGAACACCGGCGGGGCGTGCGGGTCGAGGGTGGCGGTAGGTGGCTCGGACGCGTCCCAGAGCAGCTGGGCGCCGACCACCACCGACCCGACGTCGTCCCGGCCGGCGCGCCAGAACGCGGCGTCGGCCTCGCTCCAGGCGAGCAGGATGGTGCCGGCCCCCAGCGGCGGGGCGTGCGGGGTGAGCAGGCCGTGCTGCACGGTGAGGAAGCGGCCCGGCTCGGTGGCCCGGTGGGCGAGCGCGCCCAGGGGCAGGAAGTGACCGGTCGAGAGCACCAGGGCACCCGGGCCGGTGTGCTGGGCGACGAGCTCCGGTGCGTAGCCGGTGGTCTCGGTCCACGGGCCCGGCGGGAGCAGGTCGGTGACTCCGGTCGGTGCCAGGACCGCGACGTCGGCGGGGTCGAGGTGGCGCACCGGGTCGAGCAGGGCCTGCACCGACGAGGGGGAGCGCGACTCGAGGCAGACCAGCACCCGCGGGGCCGGTCCGCCGCGGGCCAGCACCGCGGAGCCGGCGTGGCCGTCGGGCCGGGCGATGTCGCGCAGCACGCCGAACATCTGCTGGGCCCGGCGGCCGAACGGCTGCTGCCGGTGCTGCCAGCGGTGCCAGGCCGCCAGGTCTCGGGGGTGGGTCAGGCCCTCCACAGTGCCTCCAGGTCGCGGGCGCGGTGCACGAAGGTGTGCTCGGCGAGGGTACGGGCCCGACCGGCGGTGCGCAGGCCGTCGGCCCAGGCGCGGTCGGCGGCGGCCCGGCGGGCGAGCTCGACGGCCTCCTCGGCCGAGCCGAAGACGGCCAGCTCGACCCCGGGCTCGTAGTGCCGCGACACGTCGGCCCGGTCGACGAGCTGCACGGCGCCGACGCCGCAGGCCTCGAAGGTGCGCATCGTGAAGCCGTCCTGGTCGCCGTGCACGTTGAGGGTCGCCCGCGCGCCGGCCATCGCCCCGTACGCGTCGGGGCGGTCGAGGTCGCGCCCGTGCGGCACCGCCGGCTGGTGCAGCCGCCAGGTGCGCAGCCGGTCGACGGGGTGCCCGGACCAGTCGCGGCCGTGGGCCCGCACCGGCACGTCGCGCTGCGCGAGGGCGGTGAGCAGTGCCTCGCGGCCCGGGTAGCGGGCGCCGACGAAGACGACCTCGTCATTGGGCACTGGTCGGAAGGGCACCTCCGGGTCGTGCGCGAGGGGGACGTGCACGGCGTGCAGGCCTTGTGCGGCGAGGGTCGCCACGTCGTGGGGGGAGTAGCTCGCCACCGGGCCGGCCGCCGCGAGCGAGGCGGGAGTGTGCTGGGTGCGGCGCAGCTCGTCGTAGAGCCACAGCGTGCGTCGCCGCCCGTCGAGCGCCTCCCAGAGCGGGGCGTCGAACGTGTCGCCCTTCACGACGAGCACGACGTCGGGGTCGACCCCGCGCACCGCCTCGACCGCGCCGGCCGTGTGCTCGGCCCGGCGCCGAGCGGCGGACCCGCCGAGCCGCTCCACGAGGTCGTGGCCGACCTTGGCCCGGGCCCGCTCCACCCTCCCGGGGTGGGCGTCGTACGCGAGGGTCGTCACGGCATACCCGAGGGTGCTGAAGGCACGCTCGATCGAGCGCCAGTAACCGTGGAACGCCGGGCTGAGCACCAGCAGGCGGGGGTCGCCGCTCACGAGGTGAGCCCACGCTCCTCGAGCTCGCCGAGGGCCTGCTCCCACGCGCTGGCCGGGCTGCCCGGCTGGTCCCACGAGGAGCGCACGAAGTCGTGCACCGCCTCCGCCGTCGACCGGGTGGGGCCGGGGGCGCCGACCGAGGTGAGGCGGGTGAGGTCGGCGCACGCGTGCTCGATGTCGCCGGCCCGGTGCACCTCGACGTGCACGGTGCCGGCGCCGGCGACCGGCGCGGCATCGGCCGCGAGCCCGGCGAGCTCGACCAGCGAGGTGCGCACCCCGGTGCCGCTGTTGAGCACGAGCGGTGCGCCCGGGGTGGGGGGCATCGAGACGAGGTGGGTGAGCAGGGCGGCGAGGTCGTCGACGTGCACGAAGTCACGGGTCTGGTGGCCGTCGCCGTAGACGGTCAGCGGCCGCCCCTCGCGCAGCATCGCGAGGAAGGCGGCGAGCACGCCGGTGTAGGGGTTGTGCAGCGCCTGGCCTGGGCCGATCACGTTCTGCGGGCGCACGATCGTGAGCGGCACCCGGTCGCCGCAGACGGCGGTGGCGACCGACTCGCCGAGCGACTTGGTCTCGCCGTATACCGACACCGGGTGGTGCGGGTCGTCCTCGCGCGACGGCGCGGGCGTGGCCGCGGCGCAGCACGGGCGGCCGAAGGTGGGCCGGTGGTCGGGGCACTCGTAGCGGCCCTCGCCGTAGACGGCCCGCGAGCTGATGAGCACCAGGGGGATGCCGTGCCCGACCGCGAACTCTGCGGCCCGGCGGGTGCCCTCGACGTTGACCCGGTGGTAGCGGTCGACCTCGTACATCGACTGCCCGGTGCCGGTCTCGGCGGCCAGGTGCACCAGCGCCTCGACGCGGCGCACCTGCGCCGCAGCGGTGGTCCACACCAGCCGGTCGGCGACGTCGCCGACGACCACCGGGCCGGGGAAGGCGTCGCGGGCGGCGTCGGGGTCGGCGTGCACCTGGTGGTGGAGCAGGTCGACGGCCGCCACGTCGTAGCGCACGGCGGTGAGGTGCCGGGCCAGGTGCTGGCCGATGAACCCGGCCCCCCCGGTGAGCAGGACCGTCACGCGTCCTCCTGCGGGGCCTTGTGCGATGCCGATGACGCGCGCGGGCACGCCGCCGACGGTCGCGCCGGCGGGCACGTCACGGGTGACCACGGCCCCGGCGCCGATCGTGGCGCCGTCGCCGATGGTGACGCCGCCGAGCACCACCGAGCGCTGGCCGAGGAAGACGTCGTGCCCGATGGTGACCGGGCCGGTGCCGTGCACGTCGGAGCGGTCGGTGCGTCCGTGGTCGGCCGAGCCGATGTAGACGCCGTCGGCCAGCATCACGCGGTTGCCGATGCTCACCCGGTCGACGCAGTGGATGTGCACGTCGTGGCCGAGGTAGGCGTCGTCGCCGATCGTGAGCTGCCCGCTGGTGCCCTCGACCTGCAGCCAGGCGCCCTCGTAGACGGCGCAGCGCGCGCCGATCGAGATGCGGTCGACCCCGCGCAGCACGCTGGGCCGCACGATGACGGTGCCGGGGCCGATCGCAGCGAAAGCCTTGCGGTACAACGCAGTCCGCGCCCGGCCGACGTGCCACCGCACGGACGGCGGGGCCTCGACCACGCGGCGGACGATGCTGCTCACGAGCGGCCTCCGTGGATCAGCCGCAGCTCTTCGCGTGCGGTGGCGAGCGGGTCGACGTCGCGCCCGGCGAGCCGGCGCCCGGTGTTGACGACGGCGTTGACGGCGGTGGCCGCGGTGAGCGAGGCCTTCAGCCGGCGCTGCCCGCCCCAGGTGCGGGCGTAGCGCAGCCGCGACGCGACGAGCCAGCGCCGCCGGGCCGCAGGGTCGGACGAGCCGCCACCGACGTGGGTGAGTGACACCGTGCCGACGAAGACGGTGGGGATGCCGTGCGCCCGCAACCGCCGTTGGAGGTCGATCTCCTCCGAGTTCATGAAGTAGGCCTCGTCGAAGCCGCCGACGGCACGGAAGGCGTCGGTGGGCAGCAGCAACGCGGCGCCGACGACCCAGTCGACGGGCAGCACGGCTCCGGCCACCGCCCGGGTGTCGTGCCCGACGGCCTCGTGCAGCACCCGTCGGTCGCGGAAGCGGGCCAGCGGGGTGAGCCACTCCACGGTCTGGTGCCGCGCGGTGGGGAAGTGGCGCGCACTGAAGGCCGGGCGACCCGCCGTGTCGATCACGAGCGGGCCGACGACGGACGGCATCCACGGCTCGGCCGCCGCGACGAGGTCGTCGACGAACGTGGGCGACAGCGAGACGTCGCTGTTGAGCACGAGCAGCAGGGGGTGCGTGGCCACCGTGGCCCCGGAGTTGACCGCGGAGCCGAAGCCGCCGTTGGTCTCGCGCCGCACCAGCGTGACGCCGTCGGTGGCCGGGAACGGCTCGGGCGAGCAGTCGTCGACCACCACCAGCTCGAGGGGGCGCCGGGTCAGCTGGCCGCGCAGGTCGGCCAGGGTCGCCAGGGTCGGTGCGGGGTCGCCGTGGTGGGGGACGACGACGCTGACCCCGAGCGTCGGTGACGCGGGGTCGGTGACGTGGCCGGGCGTCATCCGACCGCCTCCTGCCAGAGCTGGTCCCAGGAGTCGCAGCGCAGTGCGACGTCGAGGTCGATGGGGACGAGCTCTCCCACCGGGTTCCAGGCCAGGTCGTCGACCGGCTCCCCGCGGCTGATGGCGTCCCACATGCGCTCCGCCCCGGCGGGCGTGAGGTCGCCGAACCGGGTCCAGTGCGACCCCCGCTCGGCGACCGACCCGGTGCCCCGGTAGGCGAGCGCGCCCTGGGTCAGCTTGCGCTCGAGCTGCTCGGGGGAGCGCCAGGGCAGGTGCAGCACGGTCAGCGCCTCGCTGTCGTGAGCCGGCCCACCGGGGTGGTGCACGGTGTGGTTGCCCTGGGTGAGCACGGCATCCGGGTCGGAGCGGAAGCAGACCTTGCGCTGGGCGTGTGCGGTGGTGTCGACCACCCACCCGTGCTCGCTGCTGGGGAAGACGTTGTGCACGCGGGCCTCGACCACGTCGTCGGTGCGGCCGGCCGAGCACCTCGGCCAGGCGAGCGCGGGTGCCGAACCAGAACTCGTCGGCGTCGAAGGGGAGCACCCAGTCGGCACCGCAGCGCCAGGCGTAGCGGCTCAGGTGCGTCATCTTCAGCGCCTGGTAGAACTCGCGCACCGGGTCCTGCACGAGGGTCAGCCGCCCGGCATCCACGTGGCGACGCACGGCCGGCACCGTGCCGTCGGTCGACCCGTTGTCGGACACCACCAGGTGCGACACCCGCTGGCGCAGCAGGTGCTGGACCACTTGGCCGACGACGTCGTCCTCGTTCTTGACCATCGTCACCGCCCAGACCGAGCCCACCTGCCGCCGGCGGGGCAGGCGGCGGGGGAGCCGCACCGAGGTGCGGATGCGGGCCAGGGCCCGCTGGTCCTCGGTGCTGCGGTGGCGGTCCGGGTCGGGGCCGACGTCGAGCTTGCGCGCGAGGTCGCGCACCAGTGCGCGCGGCCGGCCGGACAGGGTGGATGGGCGCGTGCTCACCGCAGGTCCCCGAGGCTCACCAGGTGGGCGAAGTCGCGGTTGCGCTCGCGCAGCTCGGCGAAGGAGCCCGAGTCGACGACCCGGCCGCCGTCGAGGAGCACCACGAGGTCGCAGTTCTTGACCGTCGACAGCCGGTGCGCGACCAGGATGCTGGTCAGCCGGCCCCGCAGGCCGTTGACGGTGTCGATGATCTGCCGCTCGGTGAGGTTGTCCAGTGCCGAGGTGGCCTCGTCCATGACCAGCAGCCGGGGCCGGCGGTAGAGCGCCCGGGCGATACCCACCCGCTGCCGCTGGCCCCCCGAGAAGCGGCTGCCGCGCTCGCCGAGCCGGGTGTCCAGCCCGTCGGGGAGGGCGGCCACCAGGTCGCCGAGCTGGGCGTCCTCGACGGCCTGCGCGAGCCGCTCCTCGTCGATGCGGTCGGCCTCGCCGAGGGCGATGTTCTCACGCAGCGACGCGTCGAGGAGCCACACGTCCTGCGGCACCATGCCGATGTCGGCCCGCCACTGCTCGAGCCGGCCGTGCAGGTCGACGCCGTCGATGAGCACCCGGCCGGCGTCGGGCACCAGGAAGCCGGTGAGGATGTCGACCACGGTGCTCTTGCCCGCCCCGCTGCCACCGACCAGCGCCACCGAGGTGCCCACCTCGATGTGCAGGTCGACGTCGTGCAGCACGACCTCGTCGGTGCCCTCGTAGCGGAACGACACCTGCGCGAGCACCAGGCTCTCGGTGAACGGCAGTGGCGTGACGTCGTGGGCCGGTGCTGGCAGCCGCTGCCCCTCGCGGAAGTTGTCGACGACCACGTCGAGCGCGAACAGCCCGCCCTGCACCATGTTCAGCGACGCCATCAGCCGGTTGATGCTGGGCAGCACCCGGAAGCCACCGAGCGCGATGATGCCCAGGCTGCTCATGACCGTGGAGCTCGGCCCGCTGCGGAAGGCCACGAGCCCCATCAGGCCGACCCCGACGACGAAGAGCACCTCGAGGATGTTGCGGGGGATGGCGGCCAGGATGTTGGTCTTGCGGTCAGCGCGGGCGCTGCGCTCACGCGCGGTGCGGAACCGGTCGACGAAGTACTTCTCGTTGCCGCTCAGCTGCACCTCGCGCACGGCCCCGATCGCCTCCATCGCGGCCCGGTAGGACTGCTGGGTGCCGCGCTGCGACTGCTGGCCCGCCTCGACGAGCCGGGGACGGGCCCAGCGCTGGAAGCTCCAGACCGCCACCAGGAAGTAGACCGCCCCGACAGCCGTGGGCACGGGTGCCGCGATGAACACGGTGATCGTCACCATCGCGATGGTGAAGGTCTCTGCCAGCCCGGCCACCGCGCCGGCGACGACCATGCCGTAGACCTTCGCGACGGCGTCGTTGACGGTGCCGAGGATGTCGGCGCTGTTGGTGCGCAGGTGCAGGGCGTAGGGGGCGCGCAGGAACCGGCTGAGGATCGAGGACGACATGTCGACCTGCACCCGCATCAGCACCCCGCCGGTCCACCAGGTGAAGACGGTGTTCAGCACCGCCTTGAGCACGTAGGCGAGGAGCACCCCGGCGCCGAGGATCGCCGCGGCGGTCGGCAGGGGGGTGTCGCCGACCACGGTGCGCAGGGTGGCGGGCAGCTCGGCGGCGCTCTCGGCAGAGGTCACCTGCAGCGCGGCGTAGGCGAAGGCGAGCGCCGCGACCTCGAGCAGGGCGAGCAGCAGGGTGCCGAGCACGATGAGGGTCAGCTGCACGCGCAGCCGTCGGGGGAACAGGACCCCCGCCCCCCGCGGAAGCCCCAGGAACTTCCGGAGCGCTGCCGTGACTCCCGCGACCACCTGATCCATTTGGCGGCCAGTCTGTCACGAGCGCCACAGTGCGCTGCGCCGCAACGTTGAAGCGAGGTCGGATGCCGCACCTAGGCTGAGTGCATGACGGACTCACCCATCGGGGTCTTCGACTCCGGCTATGGCGGGCTCACCGTCATGCGGGCGATCCTCGACCAGCTGCCGCACGAGTCGGTGGCCTACTTCGGCGACACCGCGCGCGCCCCCTACGGCCCGCGGCCGATCGCGCAGACCCGCGAGCTGGCGCTCGAGTGCCTCGACCGGCTGGTCGACCACGGGGTCAAGATCCTCGTCATCGCCTGCAACACGGCATCCGCCGCGGTGCTGCACGACGCGCGCGAGCGCTACGACGTGCCGGTTGTCGAGGTCATCCGGCCGGCCGTTCGGCGCGCCGCCGCTGCCACCCGCAACGGCCGGGTGGGCGTCATCTCCACCGCCGGCACCCACCAGTCCGGCGCCTACCTCGACGCCTTCGCCGCGGCCCCGCACCTCGACGTCGTCAGCAAGCCCTGCCCGCGCTTCGTCGAGTTCGTCGAGCGCGGCGTCACCGGTGGGCCCGAGCTCGTGGGGGTCGCCCACGACTACCTCGACCCGCTGCGCGAGCGCGGAGTCGACACCCTGGTGCTCGGCTGCACCCACTACCCGCTGCTCACGGCGGTCATCTCCTACGTCATGGGCGACGGCGTCACGCTGGTGTCCTCGGCCGAGGAGACCGCCAAGGACGTCTACCGGGTGCTGGCCGACGCCGACCTGCTGCGGCCCGACGACCTGCCCCCGCCCGACCACGGCTTCACCACCACCGGCGACCCCGAGGAGTTCCGCCGGCTGGCGAGCCGCTTCCTCGGCGTGGGCTCGCGGCTCGGGCCGGTGTTCACCGCGCCGCCGCACGTGCTGACGGCGGGCCGGGCATGAGGATCACGGTCGTCGGCTGCTCCGGGTCGTTCGCCGGCCCGGACTCGGCCGCGTCCTCCTACCTCGTGCAGCACACCGCGCAGGGGCGCACCTGGAACCTCCTGCTCGACCTCGGCAGCGGCGCGCTCGGCGCGCTGCAGCGCCACCTGCCGCCCGACGACCTCGACGCCGTCGTGCTCAGCCACCTGCACCCCGACCACTGCGTCGACCTGTGCGGCCTCTACGTCACCCGGCGCTACCGGCCCGCCGGGCCGCTGCCCGGCCGGCTGCCGGTGCACGGCCCGACCGGCACGGCGGAGCGGGTCGCGATGATGTACCACGGCCTGGAGCCCGGGGCCATGGACGCCCACTTCGACTTCGGTCTGGTCGCGGATGCCGTGCCGTTCACGGTGGGCCCGTTCACCGTCACCCCGTATGCCGTGAACCACCCGGTCGAGGCCTACGGCTACCGGGTCGAGGCCGGCCGGCGCGGTGCTGGCCTTCACCGGCGACACCGACGACTGCGACAACCTCACCCCGCTGCTGCACGGTGCCGACCTCGCGCTCACCGACTCGGCGTTCGTCGACGGGCGCGACGAGGTGGCCGGCATCCACCTGTCGGGGTCGCGGGCGGCGGCGGCCGCGGTGCGCGCCGGGGGCGTGCGGCCGCCTGGTGCTCACCCACATCCCGGCCTGGAACGACCCGGAGGTGTGCCGAGCGCAGGCGGCCGCCGTGTGGCCCGGCGAGGTCGAGCTGGCCCGGTCCGGCGCGGTCTACGACCTCTGAGCCGGCGGCGGCGTCCGGCGACGGGCGCGCGCCCGGCTAGCCTTGCCGGCATGCCTGAATCCACCCCCCGCCACGACGGCCGCGCTCCCGACCAGCTGCGCGAGGTGCGCATCACCCGCAACTGGCTCGACCACGCCGAGGGGAGCGTCCTCGTCGAGTTCGGCCGCACCCGGGTGCTGTGCGCCGCCTCCTTCACCGCCGGCGTGCCGCGCTGGCTCAAGGGCCGCGGGTCGGGCTGGGTCACCGCGGAGTACGAGATGCTGCCGCGCTCGACCAACACCCGCAGCGACCGCGAGTCGCGCCGCGGCAAGGTCGGCGGCCGCACCCACGAGATCAGCCGGCTGGTCGGGCGCAGCCTGCGCGCCGTCATCGACACGTCCGCCCTGGGCGAGAACACCATCGTGCTCGACTGCGACGTGCTGCAGGCCGACGGTGGCACCCGCACCGCCGCCATCACCGGTGCCTGGGTGGCCCTGTCGGATGCCGTGGCCGACGCCCGCGCCAAGGGCCTCGTCGCCGCCCGGGCCGAGCCGCTCACCGGGTCGATCGCCGCGGTCAGCGTCGGGCTCGTCGGCGGCCGCCCGGTGCTCGACCTCGACTACCCCGAGGACTCCACCGCGCAGACCGACATGAACGTCGTGATGACCGGTGACGGCCGGTTCGTCGAGGTGCAGGGCACCGCCGAGGGCGCCGGCGCGGCGTTCGACCGGGCCGTGCTCGGCGACCTGCTCGACCTCGCGACCACCGGCTGCGCCGAGCTGACCCGCCTGCAGCAGGAGGCGCTCGCAGCGCCGGCCCGGGAGCGGCTGGCGTGACCCGCCGGCTCGTGCTGGCGACCCGCAACGAGCACAAGGTGCACGAGCTGCGGCAGATCCTCGCCGGGCTGGTCGACGAGCTTGGCCTCGAGGTCGTCGGCGCCGACGACGTCGAGGGCGCCCCGGACGTCGCCGAGACCGAGGTGACGTTCCTCGGCAACGCGCGCCTCAAGGCGGTCGCGCTGGCGCAGGCCAGCGGCCTGCCGGCGGTGGCCGACGACTCCGGGCTGGCGGTCGACGTGCTCGGCGGCTCGCCGGGGGTGTTCTCGGCCCGCTGGTCCGGCACGACGGCCGGGCCGGATGCCGGGCGCGCCGACCGTGACCGCGCCAACCTCGCGTTGCTGCTGGAGCAGCTGGGCGACGTGCCCGACGAGCACCGGGCGGCCGCCTTCGTCTGCGCCGCCGTCGTCGCCCTGCCCGACGGCCGGGTCGAGGGCGTCGAGGGCCGGGTCACGGGTCGCCTGGTGCGGGCCCCGCGTGGCACCAACGGCTTCGGCTACGACCCGGTGTTCGTTCCCGACGGCGACAGCCGGACCCTCGCCGAGTACACCGACGTGGAGAAGAACGCGATCTCGCACCGGGGCAACGCGTTCCGCGCCCTCGAGCCCGTGCTGCGCGAGTTGCTGCACTGAGGGTCGGCGGCACCCCCTACCCTTGCCCTGCGCGCAAGTGGCGGAACTGGCAGACGCGCCAGGTTTAGGTCCTGGTGCCCTCGGGCGTGCGGGTTCGAGTCCCGCCTTGCGCACCACTGCTCACGGGGGTGGCCGCCTGCTCGGTGGCCGGGCCCGGGCGATCAGCCGCAGGGCGGTCGTGGAGCCGGTGGCGGCCACCAGGGCGTAGGCCCGCGAGGTGGCGCGCCGGTCGACGCGGGCGACCTGCGCCAGGAACGGCGCCAGCGTGCGGGCCGGCACACCGCGACGGGCGAGGGCCAGCAACTGGGGGCGCACGGCATCCGTCACGATCGCGGTCGGTGTGGGGGTCGCGCCCCCAGTGCTTGGCCCGGATGCGGATGCGGGTGAGTGCCCACTCGGGGTCCTCGTCGCGGAACATCCGGGCGCCCAGCGAGGTCGACAGCTCGCGCCAGCTGACCAGCGCGTCGTCGACGTGGGTGAACGTGAATCGGTCCGCCAGGCGCAGCCACAGGTCGTGGTCCTCGAGGAAGAGGGTCTCGTCGTAGCCGCCGACCTCGCGCACGGCCGCGGTGCGCGCCAGCACCGACGGCGCGGGGATCCAGTTGCCGACCAGCAGCCCGTCGAAGGTGTCCTCGGCGCCGAGCGGCTCGAAGCGGCTCACGAAGGAGGCGCCGACCACGACGCCCCCCTCGTCGACCACCTCGGCATCGCTGTAGACGAAGGCCAGCCCGGGGTCGGCCGCGAGCACGGGCAGCTGGCGCTCGAACCGGTCGGCTCGCATCAGGTCGTCGCCGGAGATGTAGGCGTAGTACGGCGTCTCGACGCGGGCCAGGGCGGCGTTCAGCGTGGCGGTGAGCCCCCGGTTCTCCTCGTTGAGCAGGAGCACGGTGTCGAAGGGGGCTGGCGGCCGCCCACTCGCGCAGCCGCGCCACGCTGCCGTCGGGCGACGCGTCGTCGCAGAGGATGACGCGCTGCGGCGGGATGGTCTGTGCCGAGAGGCAGCCCAGCAGCTCGTCGACGAAGGGCTCGTGCCGGTAGGTCACGACGATGACGGTGACCCCGCCCGGCGCGCCACCGCCGGTGTGGTGTTCGTCGGTCACGCCGCCGACGGTAGCCGACGCCCCACCGGGGTAGGTTGTGCGTCAGCATCGACGACTCGACCCAGGAGGCCTCACGTGGGTGACCGGCTCAGCCCCGGCGACACCGCCCCCGACTTCACGCTGACCGACGACACCGGCTCGTCGGTGACGCTCGGCGACCTGCGCGGCGGCAAGGTGATCGTCTACTTCTACCCGGCGGCCATGACCCCGGGGTGCACGACGCAGGCCTGCGACTTCAGCGACTCGCTGGAGTCCCTCAAGGCCGACGGCTACACCGTGCTCGGCATCTCGCCCGACGCCCCCGCGAAGCTCGCGAAGTTCCGCGACAAGGAGGGGCTCACCGTCACGCTGCTGTCCGATGCCGACCGCGCGGTGATGAACTCGTACGGCGCCTTCGGGGAGAAGAAGATGTACGGCAAGACCGTGCAGGGCGTCATCCGCAGCACGGTCGTCGTCGACGAGGCCGGCCAGGTCTCGCACGCCTTCTACAACGTCAAGGCCACCGGCCACGTGGCCAAGCTCCGCCGCGACCTCGGACTCGAGTGAGGACCCCATGAGCACCACCCAGCCCGCAGCCGCCTCCGACGGTGCCGCCAACGCCGCGAGCACCGCCGTCACCGCCACCGACGGCATGGCCGTCGCCGCCCCCGCGGCGCCCGTCTCGATCCCCGCCCTCGAAGCCGAGATCTCGGCCCGTCGCGAGCGCCTGGCGCAGACCATCGACGAGCTCACCTTCCGGGTGCACCCGAAGACGATCATCAACCGGCAGGCCGAGGCCGCGAAGGCACGCTTCGCCGACGTCGCCACCACCCCGGAGGGCGACCTGCGCGTCGAGCGGATCGCCGCGGTCGTCGCCGTGGTCGCGGTCGTCGGCGGTTGGCTCATCTACCGCCGGCTGCGCAGCTCCTGACCTGATCAGCCCGTGCTGGGCGGCCCGGGGGCCTGGTGCTCACGGGCCAGCTCGCGGCCCTTCTGCGTGGTGAGGGTCGACAGGTCGGCCGGCCCGTGCAGCCGGCCGGCGCGACCTGCGGCCTCGGTCGCGAGTGCGACGACCCGGGCCCCGACGGCGCGGGGCAGTCGCGGTGCCGTCGCCTCCACGACGCGGCCGAGGCGCTGGTACGACGACCAGTCCCGTAGCCCCCAGGCGATGACGCCCACCGAGGTGGCCCACACCCGCTCCTTCGCGGATGCCGGGAGGGCCTCGGCCGCTGCGTGGCTCGCGCCGTGCACCCGCTCGAACAGGGCCCGGGAGGCTCCCGGCCACATAGGCGCGGGGGACGCGGTTCGCGGCTGACAGGGCCGCTCCACGGTGCTCGACCTCGAGCGCGGGGTCGACGACGATCGTCACCCCCGAGCGGGCCAGCCGGAAGCCGAGCTCACTGTCCTGCCCGTAGACGAACCGCGGGTCGAAGCCGTGGTCGAGGCGGTCCCAGGCCGCCCGGGTGACCGAGTTGTGCGCCGACCAGTCGACCCAGCGCAGGGCGGGCGGCCGGGTGTACCACTGCTCGAGCCGGCGCCGGCCGGTCGCCGCGCCGTAGGTGCGCGCATAGGGCGTGTCGGTGACGACGTCGCGCATGGCGCACGAGACACCGAGGTCGTCGCGCCCCCGGTGGTGCTCGACGTGCCTGCTGACCATGTGCGGGACGGGGGTGAGGTCGTCGTCGCACCGGATCAGCACGCGCCCCGACGCGGCGCTGAAGCCCGCGTTGAGCGCCGCCACGACCCCGCGCGGCTGCTCGAACCGCACGACCCGCAGCGGGAGCCGGCCCTGCCACGCCTCGAGCAGCCCGGGGGAGTCGTCGAGCACCCCGTCGAGCACGACGAGCACCTCCCACGGGCCGGCGTGGTCCTGGCGCGCCAGCGCGTCGAGCAGCGCCGGCAGGCGGTGCGCCCCGCGGTGGCTCGGCACGATGACCGAGGCGTCGAGCGGGTTCGCGGTCACCGCTGGATCATACGGAGGGCGGCGGGGCCGGCCGGCCTGGGCAACGAGCGAGGCCCCCCGGTGTCGGGAGGCCTCGTGTGGTGCGCCATCAGGGACTCGAACCCCGAACCCGCTGATTAAGAGTCAGCTGCTCTGCCAATTGAGCTAATGGCGCGCGACGGAGACATTAGCAGCCGCCCGGCATCCCGGCGAAATCGGTCAGGCCGCACCGACCGGTCAGCGGTGGGTGCCCTCGGGGTCCACGGTGGTGGCGTCGTCGGCGCGGTCCGGGGCATCCTCTTCGGCGTCGGCCTCCGGGCCGCCGATGCTGCGCCAGGCCGCGCCCAGCGCAAGGGCGGCCAGGAGCACGACGCCCCCGATGATGAGCCATCCGGGGATGCCGCCGCCGGACTCCTGCGAGGTGGGTGCGGCGGTGACGGTGGGCTGCGGTGACGCGACGACGGAGGCGGTCGGTTCCGGAGTGGGGGTCGCCGAGGTGCTCGGCGAGGGTGAGGCGGATGCCGGGCCGGCCGTGGTCGTGAACGTCACCGTGCCGGAGACCGGGTGGCCGTCGGTACTGACCACGCGGTAGGTCACGACGTGCTGACCGGCCGCCAGGTCGCCGGTCAGCGGCTGGGTGACCGTGACGCCCTTGGTCGTCGCGTCCCCGTCGGTCTCGGCGCCCGACGGGCCGGCCACCTCGACGGTCACGAAGTCGGGGTTGACGTCCTCGCTGAAGGTCAGGGTCACGACCCGGGCGGTCTCCACCGAGCTGCCGTCCTTGGGGGTGGTCCCGACGAGCTTGGCGTGCTGTGGGAGCAGCGTCGGCGTCGCGGCGAACGCGGGGGCGACCGACACCACCACGAAGGCGGCGACGATGAGCAGCGTGACGATGGTCGCGAAGCGGCGCGAAAGCATGCGCACCATGATCGCAAACCCCGGGCGGGTCGCGTGACCCGATCGGGATCTCGGCTCATCCCGTGCGCCCCGGGCTGAGCTGGGCCGGTTCCGCCTCAGCCGGCGGCGGTGATGGTGAACCCGTCGGCGAGGGTGCCCCCGGAGGTGCGCACGAACGAGTACCGCAGGCTGTTGGCGGTGAGCACGACCCTGGCGAACCCGAACGTGATCCCGCCGGCGGTGTTGGTCCCGGAGGCGGCGGCGTAGAGGGCGGTCCTGGCAGTGATGGTCCGAGGCGCGTAGCCGCCGTTGCCGACGACCGCGAACACCGTGCCGGCGCCGCGCGTCATGGTGGCGTCGCCGTCGACGACCCGCGGGGCGGCGACCGTGCCGGCCAGCTGGTGGGTGCGGGTGTAGTCGTGGTCGTGCCCGGCCAGCGACGAGGTCCACGTGCTCGGCGATGAGCGCGTCGCTCAGCTCCGGTGACGACGCGCACCCGTGCACCCCGAGCGAGAAGCACGGCTCGTGCATGCCGACCACGGTCCACTGCGAGGCGGCCTTCGCGGCACGGATGGTGCTGCGCAGCCAGGCCTGCTCGGGGGTGCCGTTCCGGTAGGTGCGCATCGTCCCGGACAGGGTGATGTTCGGGCTGATCATGATGAAGCGCACCGGGCCACGGTCGACGTAGTAGTCCTTGGCGTAGGTGCCGACCTGCCCGAGCCGGCTCGGCAGGCAGGCGGTGAACCGGGAGAGCACCCCGTTGTTGACGCCGTCGCCCTCGTGGTTGCCGGTCAGCAGCATCGTGGGGAAGTTGACCCGGTTGTTCACCATCGCGCAGTAGGCGGCCTCCTTGTCGGCCGCGTAGGCCAGGTCGCCCAGGACGAAGCCGACGTTCGCCCCGCTCCGGCCGATGCCGGCGAACACGCCCTGGGCGGCGGTGCCGAGGCCGTTGTCCGCAGTCGCCGTGAACGTGATCGTGTCGGTCAGCTCGGGGGTCTTCTCGATCAGCCTGATCTGCATCGCCTCGAGCCGCAGCGCCCGGCCGGTGGTTCCGGCGGTGGCCCCGTCGCTGACCCACCGCTGCCAGCCGATGCCCTGCACGTTGGCGCGGTACTCCACCCGCCACTGCGGGTCGAGCGACTTGACCTGCATCGCCTCGACGCGCAACGACCGCCCGACCGTCCCGGCGACCGCCCCCGACTTCACCCAGGCCTGCCAGCCGATCTTCTGCACGTGGGCGCGGTAGGTCAGGTTGATACCGCTCACCTTGAACGCCTCGACCCGCAACGACTTTCCGACCGTCCCGGCGGTCGCACCGTTGCTCACTGCCGCCATCCAGCCGCGTCCCTGCACGTAGGCGGAGTAGGTGACGCTCCGGGGGACGAGTGCTGCCGTGGCCGTGGTCGACCCGGCCACGACGCACACGGTGGCGACGGCCGCCAGGACGGCCAGTGCTCGGTGGGTGCGATTCATGAGGAGCCGCCTCCTTGGCTGTGGGCCCCGCATGTCCCGCACTGACCATTCTCCCGCCGCCGGCGGTGGGCTGGGTGCCCTTTGTGGCACTGGGCACAGCCCCGGTCGTCCGCGGCGCGAGGTGGCCCCGCGGCGGCGGTTCAGCTGATCGTGACCCGCCGGGTGCTGCTGTACCCGGTGGCCTGGGTGGTGGTCCCCGCGCGTTGGACGCGCACCTCCCAGGTGCCTCGGGAGTACAGCCGCCCAGTGGCCTTGGCGTAGCCACTGGTGCCGACGCTTCCGGAGCCGAACGTGGCCCAGGTGGTGGCGCCGAGCTTGCGAGCCTGGAACGTGACCAGGGCGCCCGTCTGGTAGGGCTTCGCGTACACGGCAGCGGTGACGGTTGCCCCGGAACGGGCGGTGGTGGGCAGAGACGACCAGGCCACGGTGGCGATGGAGGTGACCGCGCGTTCGGCGGTGGTCAGGGTGGTGGCGGGCACGGCGCCCCTGACGAGCGCGCGCAGCCGGCCGCTGGTGGTGTTGGCGTACTTCACGGTCGCGACCCCGGTCGTGGCCGTGGTGGCGGAGCCGATGGTGGTCCAGGCGGTCGCTCCGGCCGGCTTGCGCTGGAGGGTCACGGTGACACCGGAGCCGGCGGAGGTCGGCGATCCCTGCTTCTTTTCGTCCTTGACGGTGATGGTCGCGGTCTGGGTGCTGTTGTACGACGCGGACGAGGGTGCGGTCACGCTGGCGGTGCGGTTGGCGTAGATGGTGACCGGGACGGCGCGGTCGGGGCCGACCGCGCTGTCGCCGGGAAGGATCTGTTCGCGCACGGTGGCCGCGCCGGCGTAGACGGGGGTGAAGGTCGCGGTGCCGGCGACGGTGGCTGCGGTCGGGTTCGGGCACAGGTTGGCGCTCTGGTACTGCTCGGGCGCGGTGGCCAGCGTGAGCAGGCAGAGGCCCAGGGTCGTCCCTGCGGGCCTGGTCGCGTTAAGGCGCAGCTGCGCCGGCTTGCCGACGACCAGGGTCGGGATGCTGAGGGTGTCGTGGTAGTCCACGACCTCGAAGGACGTGGTCGCGGTGCCGAGGCTGTCTCCGGCGGCGTCGAACACCTCCGCGGTGACGGGGACCGGACCCAACGGCATCCCGGTGGTCGGGATGCTGATGGTGCGCATTGAGGGGGTCGTGTCCGGGGTGGTGATGCTCCACGCGGCCGTGTCGGTCAGCAGGCTGACCTTGCCGGCGACGGTGAGCTTGACCGTGGCCAGCGGTGACGCGGCGGTGGCTCGCGGGTTACCGACCTTCAACGTGGTGTCGAAGGTGGAGCCGGTGCTGACCTTGGCGGTGCCGGGCCGTTGCAGGGAGACCAGCGGGCTGTGCCGCACCAGCAGGCCGCCGGCGTCGGCGTAGCTGTAGTGACCGGCGCCGTCGTGGGCCTGGGCGACGATCCGGTAGCTGCCTTCCGGGACTGCGCTGGTGTCGAGGTGGGCCTGCCCGGTGGAGCGGCCGTAGGCGTCGGGGTCCGGGTCCCAGGTGGCGGTGGTCGTGGCCAGGGCGGGGACCCCGAGCGTGGACGACGCGGCGTCCGACCCGGGCAGGGGCAGCACGGAGACGACGACCTGTTCGTCGAGGTGGTGTCCGGGGGCGCCCCGGAAGGTGACCTGCGCGCCGGTGTCAGCGACGGAGGCGGCCCAGCCGGGGTGGGCCGCGCTGGCGTCTGCAGTCACGCCGACGACCTCGGTCGAGGGGACGACGGGCTGGTGGTCCACCGCGCCGCCGTACGTCATGATCGACTGCCCGTCGACGACGGCAGTGACGGCCAGGGGCTTCCAGCCCTGGGGCCAGGGGGTGGCCTGGGAGCCGGGGTCGATCCGCCAGGTGCGTGTGCACTTCACCGGGCAGCTCCCGCCCGGGACCGTCTGGGGCGGTGCGGGGGAGGACCAGTTCCACGAGGGCAGCACGGGGGTCAGCTCGATGGCGGACGCGCCCCCGCCGGTGACCTGCACGACCAGGTCGAACGGTCCGTCGACGATGGGGACGGTGGCCCCGTCGACGATGGAGGTGACCGGCAGGATCTCGACCACCGGGTCGGCCACCGTCGACGCGGACGCGCTCGCGGTGCCCGCGCTGGTCAGCAGCAGCGCGCCGACCGCGAGCAGGGTGGCAGGGCGGCGGGAGAGCAGGCGCACGTGGGTTCTTTCTGGAGGCGGAGAGCCGAAGGCTAGTGCAGTCGAGAGCGTCGGGCGCGTCCGGGGGCCGCGCATCCTCCACGCTGGGCCGGCGGTGGAGACGACAGTGGCCCGGCGCTCCCTGTGAAGGGGGCGCCGGGCCACGTGAGCCCTCGGTGAACAGGGACTTTTGGGGTGAGTAACGGGACTTGAACCCGCGGCCCCCTGGACCACAACCAGGTGCTCTACCAGCTGAGCTATACCCACCACGACGGGCGCCCGGCATCCGAGGATGTCGGTGCGCCCGTAGCGCGAACCATCGTACCGGTTACTCGGGGGTGCTCCCGACCACCCCTGGCGAGGAGTGGTCGACGAGGTGGCGCGCGGCGATGCTGCGGGCCTGCTCGGTGGACGGCCCGGGCGGCGCCACGAAGACGGCCTCGCGGTAGTAGCGCAGCTCGGCGATCGACTCGCGGATGTCGGCGAGTGCCCGGTGGCCGCCGCTCTTGGTGGGGGAGGCGAAGTAGGCACGCGGGAACCAGCGCCGCGAGAGCTCCTTGATGGAGGAGACGTCGATGATGCGGTAGTGCAGGTAGGACTCGAGCTCGACCATGTCGCGGGCGAGGAAGGCGCGGTCGGTGGCCACGGTGTTGCCACCCAGAGGGGCCTTGCGCGGCTCGGGCACCCACTCCTTGACGTAGTCGAGCACCATGGTCTGGGCCGCCTCGAGGGTGGTGCCCTCGGCGAGCACGTCGAGCAGGCCGGAGCCGGTGTGCATCTCGCGCACGAAGTCGCCCATCTGGGCGAGCGCGGCATCCGGCGGGCGGATGACGACGTCGACCCCGGTGCCGAGCACGGTGAGCTCGTAGTCGGTGACCAGGGCCGCCACCTCGACGAGTGCGTCGCTCTCGAGGGACAACCCGGTCATCTCGCAGTCGATCCAGACGATGCGGTCGGTGTGCGCGCGGTCGGTCGGCGGGGTGGTCATGGTGGCCATGCTAGGGCGCGGTGGGCGGCGGGCCGTTGCCGGACGGTGCGCTGCACTAAGGTCGCGTGCCATGAGTGGGGACCTCGCGCAGCGGCCGCCGGCGCTGGCCACCCGCCGCGACCCCACCACCCGGCCGGCCCTGCGGGGGTGGCTTCTCACCGGCGTCGCCGGCGTCGGGTTCCTCCTGTCGGCGCTGGTGGTGTCCAGCTACCTGGGGGCGGCCTTCGGCGTGCAGACCGCGGTGCTCGCGCTGGCTGTCGCGCTGGTGCCGCTCGGCATCGTCATCCCCACCTTCTTGTGGCTCGACCGCTTCGAGTCCGAGCCGACCCGCTACCTGGTCATGGCCTTCCTGTGGGGCGCCCTGGTCGCGGCCGTGGTCGCGGCGGTCTTCAACACCGGCGCCATCGCCGTGCTCGAGGCGGCCGCCGACCGCGAGGGCGCCCTGCAGACCACGGCGGTGCTGGTCGCGCCGTTCGTCGAGGAGGCCGCCAAGGGCGCCCTCGTGCTGCTCGTGTGGTTGGTGCTGCGGCGCGAGTTCGACGGCGTCACCGACGGCATGGTCTACGCCGGCATCTGCGCCGCAGGCTTCGCCTTCACCGAGAACATCAACTACCTCGCCCAGGCCTATGTCGACGGCGGCGGCGAGGCCCTCACCGGCACCTTCGTGGCCCGCTGCCTGCTCTCACCCTTCGCGCACCCCATGTTCACCGTGCTCTTCGGGGTGGGGGTCGGGGTGGCCGCGACCAGCCGCACCTGGCTCCCGCGCATCCTCGGGCCGCTGCTGGGCTACCTCCTCGCGGTGCTCAGCCACGCGCTCTGGAACCTCGCGGCGGTCTCGGGCGGTCGCGGGATGGTCGTGGTCTACCTGCTGGTCGAGGTGCCGATCTTCCTGGCCTTCCTCGGGTTCGTGGGGTGGACCCGCCGGCGCGAGGGCCGCCTCATCGGCCAGTTCCTGCGCCCCTACGCGGATGCCGGGTGGCTCTCGGCCGCCGAGGTGGCGATGCTCTCGTCGATGCCGCAACGCCGCGAGGCCCGGGCCTGGGCGCGGGCCAACACCGGCCGGGCGGGGCTGGCCGCGATGCGCTCCTTCCAGGACACCGCGAGCGAGCTGGCGCTGTTGCGGCGGCGGATGTACCACTCGGCCGCCGACGAGCACGCCATCGCGCACGAGCGCGAGCTGCTCGAGGCGCTGCGCCTGCGGCGCGCCCAGTTCGTGGGGATGCCGGGTGGCTAGCCTCGTGCCCGACGCTCCTGATGCCTTGGCCGTCTCGCGCCGGATGGGCGCCGAGCTGGTCGACCTGCGCCGCCGGCTGCACGGCATCCCCGAGCTGGGCCTGCACCTGCCGGACACCCAGGTGGTGGTGCTCGAGGCGCTCGCCGGTCTCGACCTCGAGGTGACCCTCGGCACTTCGCTCAGCTCGGTGGTGGCGGTGCTGCGAGGCCGGGCGCCGGTGTCGGGGGAGCGGCCGGTGGTGCTGCTGCGCGGCGACATGGACGCGTTGCCGGTCACCGAGCAGGTCGACGTCGACTACGTGTCGCAGCGGCCGGGGCTGATGCACGCGTGCGGGCACGACCTGCACGTGGCCGCACTGGTGGGGGCGGCGCGCATCCTGCACGAGCTGCGCGACGCGCTGGTCGGCGACGTCGTGCTCATGTTCCAGCCGGCGGAGGAGGGCCCCGGCGGCGCCGAGCCGATGATCCGCGAGGGGCTGCTCGAGGCCGCCGGGCGGCGGGTCGACGCCGCGTATGCCGTGCACGTCTACTCCGCCGACCACCCGTTCGGCACGTGGTTCGGGCGCCCCGGCACGCTGATGGCGGCCGCCGACGAAGTGCTCGTCACGGTGCACGGGCTCGGTGGCCACGGGTCGGCCCCCGACCGCACCCGCGACCCGGTGCCGGTGGCGTGCGAGGTCGTGCTGGCGTTCCAGACCGCGGTCACCCGGCAGTTCAGCATCTGGGACCCGGTGGTGCTCACTGTGGGCCGGATCGCCTCCGGCACGGTCAACAACGTCATCCCCGACGATGCCGTCATCGAGGCGTCACTGCGCACCTTCTCGCCTGAGCACCGCGCCAAGGCGCACGAGGTCGTCACCCGCGTGGCGGAGGGCGTGGCGTCGGCACACGGGCTCACCGCCACGGTCGAGATCGGCAACGGCTACCCGGTCACGGTCAACGACGCCGAGGAGCACGCGTTCGCGCAGGGAGTGGTGGTCGACCTGTTCGGGGCCGACCGGTGGGCCGACATGGCCGACCCGGAGGCCGGCTCGGAGGACATGTCGTTTGTGCTCGAGCAGGTGCCCGGCGCCTACCTCAACGTGTCGGCCTGCGCCCACGCCGACCACCACGACGCCGAGGACAACCACTCGCCCCGGGCGGCCTTCGACGACGCGATCGTGCCCGACATCGCGGCCGCGCTGGCCGAGCTGGCGCTGCGCCGCACCCGCCAGCTGGCGGCCACCGACTGAGCGGCCGCCGCCTGAGCGGTCACCGGCGCCACGGCTTACGCGGTCAGGCGCTCGTGCGCAGGGGCTCGAGCAGGCCGAGCTCGCGGGCCCTGGCCACCGCCTGACCACGGGAGGCGACACCGAGCGACACCGAGCTTGCGGTAGATCGCCGTGATGTGGGTCTTCACCGTGTTGCGGGAGAGGCAGAGCTGGTCGGCGACGTCCGCCGGTGGGAACTCCTTGCCCATCGACCCCAGCACCGACCCGGTCTGCAGCAGGTAGTGGGGGATGTCGGCCAGCTCCTGCTCGGTCGGCACCGGGGCGTCCTTGAACGTGATGATGGGGGAGTTGGTCTTCGGGTTGTACCAGGCCTTCTGCGGCAGCTGGCTGGCCGAGCTGCAGTCGCTGACGGGGGTGGTCGTCAGCTCGCCGGTCTTGGCGTCGGTGAGGAACGCCGAGATGGTCGGCGTGGGCGTGTTGGTGGGGCCGTGGTAGCCCCAGCGGTCGTAGTCGCCGAGCTGGTAGTTCGAGAAGGACCAGTAGCTCCGCCCGACGATCGACACGCCTGGCGTGGTCGAGCTCGAGGGCATGACGGCGACGTTCTTGCCGTCGGCCTGCATGCTCGACACCACCGACGAGGGGGTCGTGCTCGGCATCAGGTAGAGGTGGTAGCTGCGGGGGGTGGCCAGGGTTGTGTTGCCGTCCACGAACGGGTTCGTCGACCCCGCGTCGGGGGTGATGGCGGACTCGGAGAACTTGAACAGTGGCACGCCCTTGCTGTCGTAGAGGTACCAGGCCATCCACTGCGAGTAGGGGAAGTCGCCGGAGACCACGTACGCCCAGTTCACCGTGCTGCTGTCGAGCTTCTGCGCCGCGACGTTGTAGCCGGCCGAGAAGCTGGGCTGGATCGGGTAGAAGTCCGCTTCGGAGGCATCGAGCACCTGGGGGCAGGTGTTGCCACTCACGGCGGCGGAGGTGGTGGTCGCGCTCGCGCTGCCGGAGCCCGAGGTGGTCGTCTTGGAGCCGGAGGTGGCCGTGCACGCCGTGGAGGCGAGGACCACGGCGAGGATCGCCAGCGCCGAACGAGCTCTCATCTGCGCAACCCCTGTCCCTGGCGGTGGTCCCTGCGACTTCGCGTGCCACAGAGCGCGCCAATTGTGGGTCGGCGGCGTCTGGACGGGGATCGTCCGAATCGGATGAACTGGTGGGAGGGGACCCAGCGGACGTCGCCGTCGCTGGCGTCGCTGTCGGTGTCCCTGCCGTCACCCTCCGCGCTCGGGGTGTGGACGGGGTCGCTCGCGATCGAGAGAATGCCTGCGACAACCGCAGTTCGGCACAGGGATGCAGCGTGGTCACGGAAGCAGGCGGTGCGCGTGGCGACTCCAGGACGCCGCATCGCAGGCTCCTCCTGACGCTGGTCGATGCGTCAGGCATCGAGCGATCACGGATCATCCCCGGCGCCCACGTCGCCGACGCCCTTGCGGACGGCGTGCACGCGTCGATCAGCAGCGTTGCCCTGTTCACCCCGCAGGATCAACCGGTCGACGCGGCCGGGCTCGATGCCGTCATCGGCGACCTCCTCCTGCGTCCCGATGCCGCCCGCCTCGCCGCGCTCGATGCGGGGTCGCACCTCGTGTGGGCACCTGCCGACGTGTACTGGCCCGACGGCACGCCCTTCTTCGCGTGCGGTCGGCACGCCGTGCGACGGGCGGTCGACGAGCTGGCCGCTGGTGGGCTGCGGGCACAGGTCGGCTTCGAGGTCGAGTTCACGCTGATCCGCCAGGGCGATGTGGTCGACCCGCGGCCCGCTCACGAGGGTCCGGCCTACGGGCAGCGTCCGCTGCTGCAGAACGAGGGGTTCGTCGATGCCCTCCTCGACGACCTCGAGACGGCCGGGGTGCCGGCGCTGCAGCTTCACGCGGAACACGGCTTGGGCCAGTTCGAGGTTTCCCTCGGCGCCCGCGACCCGCTCGGCGCGTGCGACGACTACCTTCTCGCGCGCCTCGTCATCGAACGCACGAGCATCCGCCACGGCCTCACCGCCCAGTTCACGCCGATCCCCGTCGTGGGCGCCGCATCGAACGGGACGCACATCCACCTCTCCTTCATCGGCGCCGAAGGGAACGTGCTCACTCCCGTCGCTGGAGGCGCGCCAGGTCGGGAGGGAGGCGCGGTCATCGCCGGCATCCTCGACGCACTCCCTGCCGCGACGGCGCTGCTCGCCGGGAGCGAGGCGAGCTACGAGCGGCTGCGACCCGGGAGGTGGGCGGGCGCGTCGCTCTGCTGGGGCGTCGGCAACCGCGAGGCGGCCGTGCGGTACATCCCTGCGACGGCGAGCGCGGGACCGCGCGGGGCGAACATCGAGGTCAAACCCGCCGATGCGACCGCGAACCCCTATCTGGCGGTTGCCGCACTGCTCGCGGCGGCGTCGGACGGCATCACGCGAGCCCTGACGCCCTCCCTCGCCGGTCGAGGTGAGCCCCATGCGGTTGAGCGTCGAGGAGCGCGCGTCTCGCGGCATCCGTGTGCTCCCGTCGACGCTCGTCGAGGCGCTGGAGCTGTTGGGTGAGTCGGTGCTGCTGCGTCGCCGGCTCGGCGATCGGCTCGTCGACCTCTACCTCGCCGTGCGCGCGCCGCGACCTTGACGGCGTCCTCCGGTGTGGGCACCTCAGCGTGCCGTCTCGGACCTGGCACGGATGTTCACCCATCTGCTTGATGTGCGGGTGATCCGCGTGGACACCGGGCCGCCGAAGAGGACGAGGACTCAGGTGCAGGGCGGTGAAGGCCACGTTCCAATCAGGCGATGAAGAGGAAGGCCCGTGCTCGGATCGGTCTGTTCGCTTTTCGGATGCCCAATCGGAAGAGCGCTTGCATCATGACGTAGATCAGAATCGGCGGTAGCGCGGAGAGCGGCTCACTGGGGCTGATTCCCGAAGGCGAGGACGCCAGTCATGATCAGTCCGACGCCGCAGGACTGAATGGTGAGATACGCCTGCTCGGAGGGAGGTCCGGGGGCCCCTTCTTTGTCACCGGGCGAATCCTATGATCCGGGGAGGAAAGGGGTGGCCACATGGCCTTCAGGCAGCCCAGTCGTCCGCCCATGCGGCGCAGCGTCAGCTTCCAAAGCGCTGCTGGGCGGCTTGTCGGGTGGTGTCTAGTGCGGCGCCGATGATGGTCCAGGAATCTCCCGCTTCACGGGCGGCTCGTACCGCGTCGTGCAGTTCCTGCTCTGCTGAGGCCAGGTTCTCCCGGGCGGCGAGGATGCGTCGGAATTGCGCTGCGTCGCGTGCTGGGTACGCGGTCACGTCGAGCTGGTCCAGGCCGGTGTGGTCGTGGTCTGCCTTGAGCTTCGTCATCTGTTGTCACCTCATCTCAGGTAGTCGTAGAACGTCGGCCGGAGTCGGTCGGCGTGGATGATCCGGGTCGGCTCGCTGACCGGTACGGCGACGAGCTCGAGCATCCGACCGTGGCGGTCAGGTCCGATGGCCAACAGTCGTTCCTCGCCGTCGTAGTCGTATTCAACGAGGCGGATGGCGTTGGTCCAGGCGTGCTGGATGTCGGCATCGTCGATGCCGTGCTCGCTGAGGTCGTCACCTCCACACGTCAAGAGTGCATTGACGAGCCGGCAATGTCAAGGTCGAGTTGACGCGCTCATGCCGCAGATGGTGTGTTCCTTCGGTGGGCGTCGCCTGGTTAGGCGATGGACTCGAAGTGCAGGCGCAGACCGAGGGCGCGGGACACCTTGAGCACCGTGGCGAAGCTGGGGTTGCCGTCGGCGGACAGCGCCTTGTAGAGACCCTCGCGGCTCATCCCTGCTCGGCGAGCGAGCTCACTGACGTTGCCGGACCGCACGATGGCCCCGAGTGCCTGGGCGATCAGGGCGGGGTCGTCGTCGCCTTCGTCGATCACTGCCTCGAGGTACGCCGCGACGTCGTCGAAGGTGGACAGGTAGTCGGCAGCGTCGAAGCGGGGGAAGGTCTCACTCTTGTCGCTCATCGGTCTCCTGCTTGGTTCGCTCGCCACTGCTGGGCGATGTCGCGCGCGGCCGCGCTGTCAGCCCTCTGGGTCGACTGTCCCCACCGCAGAGCAACAGGATCAGCCTGTCGCCCTCGCGCAGGTAGTAGACCCGATATCCCGGGCCGTAGTCGATGCGGACCTCGGAGATCCCGCCTCCGACTGGGTTGACGTCGCCGGGTTGCCCACGGCTAGCCGATCGATCCGGATCAGGACCCGTGCGGCGGCCCGGCGATCCTTCAGTTTGCGTAACCATCGATCGAACGTCGAAGACCTGACGACGTCGACCATGTGTCAACTGTAGTTCACAGTATCCGGTGGCGACAAGCGGGCCATCGCTCCGGGACTTAGGGCACGTATAGAGCACACTTCGGAACACGATTCAGTGTCTGTGCAGGTCAGGCCCTGTTTTCAACGGCGCCCCCGGCAGGACTCGAACCTGCGACCTCGAGATTAGAAGGCTCTTGCTCTATCCGGCTGAGCTACGGGGGCCGGGCGACCGGGCCCGCCGGACGCCGGGCTCAGTGTAGGGCGCGGCCCCGACCACGCATCGAGCGAGCGATGACGGTGACCGGCATCCGCGGACCCGGCCCGACCGGCGCGCGCCCGCGCCTACGCTGGCGCGGTGATGAACCTCCTGCGGCGCATCGCCTCGCTGCCCGGGGTGCGCGTGGTCCTGCTGGACCCCCGCGTCCGTCGGGTGCTGGCCTCGGTGCTCGCGCTGCGGTTCCTGTCTGCGGCCTGGGTGACCACCCGGCCCGTCGCCGTGCTCGCCGGCGAGGTGCTGGCGCGCGGCAAGATCCGCACCTACCGCATCCGCAACACCGGGGTGCCGGTGGCCCTGCAGCACGGTCGCGACCTCGAGGCCCTCTTCGAGCTCTTCTCGCGCGGCGAGTACGACCCTCCAGTTCCGCTGCGCGACCGGCTCGGTCCGGATGCCGTGCACACCGTGCTCGACGTCGGCGCGAACGTCGGCATGTTCTCGGCCTGGGCGCGGGGGCGCTGGCCGCAGGCGCGGATCGTCGCGGTCGAGCCGGCACCCGAGAACGTCGCGGTGCTGCGCGAGCAGGCCGGCCACGACGGTCGCACCGAGGTGGTCGAGGCAGCGGTCGCACCGGAAGACGGCGAGACCGGGTTCGTCGAGGGCTGGGGCGCCGGCAGCCACGTGCCCTCGGATGCCGAGCAGGCCACCACCGTCGTGCGCACCGTCGACTGGTTCCCGCTGTTCGCCGCCGCCGACCTGGTGAAGATGGACATCGAGGGCGGCGAGTGGCCGGTGCTCACCGACCCGCGGCTGGCCGACCTCGGGCGGCTCACCCTCGTCATGGAGTACCACCGGGTCGGCGCACCCTCGCTGCCGGCATCCGCGGCCGCGCGCGGTCTGCTCGAGGCGGCCGGCTTCGAGGTCGGCCACGACACGCCCAACTACTGGGGCCACGGCACCCTGTGGGCCTGGAAGGGCTGACCGGCTCCGCTGGCCCGTCACCCGCCCAACGGCAGCCGCGCCAGCACCTCGTGACGGGGCCCGTGCCCACGCTCGCGTGGCAGGTGTGACGCCACGACGGTGACGTCCGACGCGACCCAGGCCGGACCGGCATACGTCGACAGCACCCGCAGCCACCGGGTCGCGTCCTGGGGCCACGAGAACCGGCCCAGGGTCAGATGTGGGACGAACTCCCCACCCTCGGGGGCCGCCCCGGCCACCGCGCACGCCGACCGGATGCCGCGCGCCAGCCGGCCGAGATCCTCGACCGCGCCGACCGCGCCGACCGCGCCGACCGCGCCGTCCACCCCGGCCCACATCACCTTCGCCCGGGTGACGTCCGGGAAGCAGCCACCCCCGGTGACGGCCAGCCCGATCGGCGCCGCCCGATCGGCCACCGCGCCCACCCCGTCGACCACGTCCTCGACCACCCGCTCGGGCGCCGAGCCCATGAACGCCAGGGTCAGGTGCCACCGGCTCGGCGAGGTCCACCGCACCTCCGGACCCGACTCGCGCCGCACCGCGAGGAACTCGTCGAGGTGCTCTACGGCATCCGCAGAGGGCTCGATCGCCACGAACATCCGCATGACGAACATCATCCGCCGCTCCCTTGCGTTGGCGGGCCGACCTGCGTGGTGGTCGTTAGGCTGGCGCCGTGACGGTGGACGAAGACGTGGAGGCCCTGGTCTCCGCCGTCGAGGGGCTGCGGGACGCCGTCGAGGGGGCATCGTTACCTCTCGACGTCACCAGCCGCGCCCCCGCGGAGGCGTCGCGCCGCCAGCTCCTCCAGCAGCTCGACGACTACGTGCTGCCGCGCCTGCGAGCCATCGACGCACCGCTGCTCGCCGTGGTCGGCGGCTCCACCGGTGCCGGCAAGTCGACCCTGGTCAACTCGGTGGTCGGGGCGCAGGTGAGCCGCTCGGGGGTGCTGCGTCCCACCACCACGTCGCCGGTGCTCGTGCACCACCCCGACGACCGGCACTGGTTCGCCGACACCCGCATCCTGCCCGGGCTCGCCCGGGTCACCGGCCAGGACACCGGCGAGAGCCAGCCCGGCACCGTGCGGCTCGCCGAGTCGACCGCGCTGCCCGCGGGCATGGCGCTGCTCGACGCCCCCGACATCGACTCGGTCGTCTCCGCCAACCGCGCCATCGCCACCCAGCTGCTCGCGGCCGCCGACCTCTGGCTGTTCGTCACCACGGCGGCGCGCTATGCGGATGCCGTGCCGTGGGACCTCCTGCGCACGGCCGCCGACCGCGGCACCTCGGTCGCGATCGTGCTCGACCGCATCCCCCCGGATGCCGTGGCCGAGATCCGCCCGCACCTCGCCGCGATGCTGCGCGAGCAGGGGCTGCCCACGGCGCCGATCTTCACCGTTCCGGAGACCACGCTCAGCGCCGAGGGGCGGTTGCCCGCGGATGCCGTGGAGCGGCTGCGCTCGTGGCTCCAGGCGCTCGCCAGCGACGCCCGCGCCCGCTCGATCGTGGTGGGGCAGACGCTGCGCGGGGCGGTCGACTCGCTCTCCGGGCGCACTGCCGAGCTCGTCGTCGCCAGCCGCGACCAGCACGACGCGGGGGTGTCGCTGCGGAAGGCGGTCGACGAGTCGTTCGGCGAGGCGCACCGGCGGGTCGACGCCGGCATGACCGACGGCACGCTGCTGCGCGGCGAGGTGCTGGCCCGCTGGCAGGAGTTCGTCGGCACCGGCGAGTTCTTCCGGCAGGTCGAGTCGACCATCGCCCGGTGGCGCGACAAGGTGACCGCGGCGATCAAGGGCAACCCGCCGCCGGCCGACAACCTCGGCGAGGCGCTGCAGAGCGGGGTGGCCGCGCTGCTGCTCTCCAACGCCGAGACGGCGGCGTCCGAGACGGCCCGCGCCTGGCGCCGGCTGCCCGGTGGCAGCCAGATCCTCACGGCCCACCCCGACCTCACCAAGCCATCGCCCGGGCTGCAGCCCGACGTCGAGCGGCTCGTGCGCGACTGGCAGGGCGAGGTGCTCGAGCTGGTGCGCACCGAGGGCCAGGGCCGCCGCACCAACGCGCGCGTCGCGGCATACGGGCTCAATGCGATCGGCCTGTTCCTCATGCTCGTGGTGTTCAGCAGCACCTACGGCCTCACCGGTGCCGAGATCGGCATCGCTGGTGGCACGGCCCTGCTGGCACAGCGGGTGCTCGAGGCGATCTTCGGCGACCAAGCCGTGCGCGACATGGCGGCCAAGGCCCGGCGCAGCCTGCTCGACCGCGCCGACCAGCTCTTCACCGCCGAGCGTGAGCGGTATGCCGCCGCGCTCGCCGAGGTGGCCGCGCCCGCCGACCAGGCCAAGCGGCTCGCGGCCGTGGCGGCCGAGCTGCGGGCGGTGGTGCGGTGAGCCCGTTGCGGATGGGCTCGTCCCGGGGCGCCGTCGTCTCGGCCGAGCAGCTTTCGGCGGCGGCGAACTCCCTCGCGGCAGCGGTCGACGCCGGCGGCGAGCAGCTGCCCGAGCAGGGGCGCCAGCGTGCCCACTCCGTCATCACCAAGGTGTCCGAGCGCACCGCGCTGGTGGGTGGCCACACCGTGGTGGCGCTCGCCGGTGCCACGGGCAGCGGTAAGTCGTCGCTGTTCAACGCCCTGGTCGGCACCTCGGTCGCGACCGTCGGCGTGCGGCGCCCGACCACGTCGACCGCCACGGCGGCCATCTGGGGTGAGGAGCCGGTCGGCGACCTGCTCGACTGGCTGGGGGTGGGCGCCCGGCACCTCGTGCCCACCGACACCGCGGTCGACCCGCACGCGGGCCGCCGGGGCGGCCCGATCGGTTCGCTCGACGGGCTCGTGCTGCTCGACCTGCCCGACTTCGACTCTCGCGAGACCGGCCACCGCACCGAGGCCGAGCGGGTGCTCGAGCTCGTCGACCTGTTCGTCTGGGTCACCGACCCGCAGAAGTACGCCGACTCCCGGCTGCACGACGACTACGTCGCCGCGCTGCGCACCCACGAGGCCGTCACGATGGTGGTGCTCAACCAGGTCGACCGGCTCACCGCCGCGGAGGTGGAGCAGTGCCGAGCCGACCTCATCCGGCTCATGGAGCGCGACGGCGTGCCGCGCGTGACGGTGCTCGCGACGTCGGTGACCTCCGGCGACGGGCTCGACGAGCTGCACCAGCGGCTCGCCAACGCCGTGGCCGGTCGCACGATGACCCGCGCCCGGCTGGCGGGTGACGTCCGCGCGGCTGCGGGTGCCCTGTGCGAGCACGTCGCCGACGGCGAGCCGGGGGTCGACGACGCCGCCCGCACCGAGCTGCTCGAGGCCCTGGCTCGCAGCGCCGGCGTGCCCACGGTGGTGCAGGCCGTCGAGCGCGACTACCGGATGGAGGCGGCCGCGAGCACCGGCTGGCCGTTCACCCGGTGGGTGCACCACCTGCGGCCCCGGCCGCTGCGCCGGCTGCGGCTCGACGGGCGTGACGTTCGGGTCACCGACGCCGACGTGCGCTCGGTGCTCGGGCGCTCCTCGCTGCCTCCGCCGAGCCCGGCATCCCGCGCTGCTGTCGACCTCGCGACCCGGCGGCTGGCCGACCGCGCCAGCACGTCGTTGCCCCACCCGTGGGCGGATGCCGTCGAGCGCGCCGCCGACCCGCCCGGCCCCGCGCTGGGTGACGCCCTCGACCGGGCGGTGGTCGGCACGTCGCTGCTGGCCCGGGTGCCGCTCTGGTGGCGAGTCGTGGGGTTGGCGCAGCTGGTGCTGGCCGCCGCGGCGGTGGTCGGCTTCCTCTGGCTGGCGCTCTACGTCATCGTCGGGTGGGCCCAGCTCGACCAGGTGATCGGGGACCCACCGACCCTGGGCGTGGTCCCCGTGCCCCTGGTGCTGTTCGTGGGCGGGTTGCTCGGTGGGCTGCTGCTGGCGGTGGTCTCGAGCTGGTTGGCGCGGATCGGTGGCCGACGACGCGGCCGGGTCATGGACGCCCGGTTGCGGGCCTCGATCGACGAGGTCGCCCGGGCCGAGATCGTGCAGCCGGTCGAGCGGGTGCTCGAGCGGCACGGGGCGACGCGGCTGGCGCTGAGCCGCGCTGCCGACGTCTGACCGTTCGTCCACAGGGGCGCTGCGGCGCTCGCGTCGTCCACAGGTTCGCGGATCTCGTTGTCGCCGGGTCGGTTTCGGCCGAGGGTTGGCGCAACGGCACCGACAGGCGGGGCCGGGGGAGGACGCACCGATGAGCACCAACGAGACGCACGTGACGATCAAGGGGCGGCTGTGCGCCGACCCTTTGGTCTTCACCACCAAGGCCGGGGCGCCGATGACGAAGTTCCGTGTCGCCCAGAGCGGCCGGCGCCAGGTCCAGCCGGGTCAGTGGGAAGACACCGAGCCGAGCTTCTACGACGTGCTGGCCTACCGGTCGCTCGCGGCGAACATCGGGGTGTCCCTCAAGAAGGGCCACCCGGTCGCCGTGCACGGGCGACAGCGCGTGGTGCAGTGGCGCCGCGACGACGGCCAGGTCTTCGTCAACGTCGAGATCGAGGCGGATGCCGTGGGGCACGACCTCACATTCGGCACCACCGCTTTCGCGAAGGTCGGTATGGGCCGCGCGCCCGAGCCGTGGTCGCCGGGTGAGGGGGCGACGCCGCAGGGCGGCCGGGCCGACGACGACCCCGGCTCGCCGGGTCGGCTGGGCGACCCGGACAACGACCCCTACGTCGTCGAGGGCGGCCTCGGTCGGGGCCTCGGCGAAGTGGGCTTCGGCACGCCGGGCGAGGCGGCCGACCCGGGAGAGGCGTCCGCTCCGGCTGCCGACAGCGGCCCGCTGGTGCGGCCGGGGAAGGAGGAGGCGGCCTGAGGCCTACCCCGGCGGCCGCTGGCCGCGGTGGCCGCGGTGGCCGCGGTGGCCGCGGTGGCGGCGGTGGCGGCGGTGCGAGTGGGCGGCGGGAGGTCGGATTCGGGCTGGGGCCGTGCTGGTCGATAACCTGTGCGGCATGCCCGAGTTCATCTACGTCATGTCGCGCGCCCGCAAGGCCCACGGCGACAAGGTCATCCTCGACGACGTCACCCTGTCGTTCCTGCCCGGCGCCAAGATCGGCGTCGTCGGGCCGAACGGCGCCGGCAAGTCCACGGTGCTGAAGATCATGGCCGGCCTCGACCAGCCCTCGAACGGTGAGGCGCGGCTGACGCCGGGCTACACGGTCGGCATCCTCATGCAGGAGCCCGAGCTCAACGAGGCGAAGACGGTGCTCGGCAACGTCGAGGAGGGCGTCGGCGAGATCAAGGCCAAGGTCGACCGCTACAACGAGATCTCGGCCCTGATGGCCGAGCCCGACGCCGACTTCGACGCGCTGATGACCGAGATGGGCCACCTGCAGGAGGCCATCGACGCCGCCGACGCCTGGGACCTCGACTCGCAGCTCGAGCAGGCCATGGACGCGCTGCGCTGCCCGCCGCCCGACGCCGACGTCACGGTGCTCTCCGGTGGTGAGCGCCGCCGGGTCGCCCTGTGCAAGCTGCTGCTGCAGAAGCCCGACCTGCTGCTGCTCGACGAGCCCACCAACCACCTCGACGCCGAGAGCGTGCTCTGGCTCGAGCAGCACCTCGCCGCCTACCACGGCGCCGTCGTCGCCGTCACGCACGACCGGTACTTCCTGGACAACGTGGCCGAGTGGATCCTCGAGCTCGACCGCGGCCGCGCCTACCCCTACGAGGGCAACTACTCGACCTACCTGGAGAAGAAGGACGAGCGCCTCGAGGTGGCCGGCAAGAAGGACGCCAAGCTCGCCAAGCGCCTCGCCGAGGAGCTCGAGTGGGTGCGCTCCAACGCCAAGGGCCGGCAGACCAAGTGCAAGGCGCGGCTGGCCCGCTACGAGGAGATGGCGGCCGAGGCCGAGCGCACCCGCAAGCTCGACTTCGAGGAGATCCAGATCCCGCCGGGCCCGCGCCTGGGCAGCATGGTCATCGAGGCCAAGAACCTGCACAAGGGCTTCGGCGACCGGGTGCTCATCGACGGCCTGTCCTTCACGTTGCCGCGCAACGGCATCGTCGGGGTCATCGGCCCGAACGGCGTCGGCAAGACCACGCTGTTCAAGACGATCGTCGGCCTCGAGCAGCTCGACGGCGGCGAGGTCAAGATCGGCGAGACGGTCAAGATCTCCTACGTCGACCAGAGCCGTGGCGGCATCGACCCGAACAAGAACCTGTGGGAGACGGTGTCCGACGGCCTCGACTACATCAAGGTCGGCAAGATCGAGATCCCGTCGCGCGCCTACGTCGCCAGTTCGGCTTCAAGGGCCCCGACCAGCAGAAGAAGGCCGGCGTGCTCTCCGGTGGTGAGCGCAACCGGCTCAACCTGGCGCTCACGCTCAAGCAGGGCGGCAACCTGCTGCTGCTCGACGAGCCGACCAACGACCTCGACGTCGAGACGCTCGGCTCCCTCGAGAACGCCCTGCTCGAGTTCCCCGGCTGCGCCGTGGTCATCAGCCACGACCGGTGGTTCCTCGACCGGGTCGCGACGCACATCCTGGCCTACGAGGGCACCGACGAGAACCCGGCCAAGTGGTACTGGTTCGAGGGCAACTTCGAGTCGTACGAGGAGAACAAGGTCGAGCGGCTCGGCGTGGAGGCGGCCCGCCCGCACCGGGTCACCTACCGCAAGCTCACCCGCGACTGACGAGCGGGCCAGGTCGTCGCCGTGCCCCAGCGTCCGAGCAGCAGCACCTCCGATGGCGGTCGACGCCCGGACCTCGACGTCCGGGCGCTGACCCCGTCGCGGTTCGCGGACGTGGTCGACCTGTTCGGCACCCGTGGCGACCCGTCGTGGTGCTGGTGCCAGTTCTTCCACGACACCAGCAACTCCTACAGCACCTCCGCCGAGGCCAACCGCGAGGCGCTGCGTTCCCAGGCCGCACGGCGCCCCCGCCCCGGACTGCTGGCCTACGACGCAGGCGCACCAGTCGGGTGGGTGCAGGTCGGGCCACGCACCGGGTTCGCCCGGCTCACCGGCAACCGCGCGCTCGGCGCAGTTTCCGGTGACGACATCGCCGACCGTGGGGTCTGGGCTGTCACTTGCTTCGTCGTCAAGGTCGGCCACCGCCGGCGGGGGATCGGGGCGGCGCTGCTCGATGCCGCCGTCGCCCACGCGCGCGCGGCCGGTGCCCACACCCTCGAAGGCCACCCGGTCGACGTCGCCGCCAAGGCGAAGAAGTCGTCGAGCGCCGAGCTCTACCACGGCACCCTCTCCACCTTCCTGGCCGCGGGGTTCGAGGAGGTCGGCCGCACCGGCCCGACGCGGCCGGTCGTCCGGCTCGCCCTCGGGTAGCCGGCACACCCCGTTCCCACGGATAAGGTGTGCCGCGTGGAGACGGAGACCGCGCGCCCCGCGCCGCACCTGGTCTCGGTGGTCATCCCCGTCTACCAGGGCGAGCTGACCCTCGGCCCCGTCGTCGAGGAGCTCGCGGCGTCGGTCGCCGACCGGGTCACGCCGGCCGGCCGCGCCTACCGCGTCACCGAGGTGGTGCTGGTGCACGACTGCGGCCCCGACGCCTCCGACGACACCATGCGGGCGCTCGCCGCCGCCCACGACTGGGTGCGCCCGGTCTGGCTCAGCCGCAACTTCGGCCAGCACGCCGCGACCCTCGCCGGCATCGCCGCCTCCGGGGGCGAGTGGGTGGTCACCATGGACGAGGACGGTCAGCACGACCCCGAGGCGATCGGGGCGCTGCTCGACACGGCGATGGCCCAGCAGGCCGACGTCGTCTACGCTCGCCCCACCAACGAGCCACCGCACGGTGCCGTGCGCAACGCGGCGTCCCGCGGGGCGAAGTGGCTCGTCGACCGGCTCGCCAAGGGCGCCGATGCCGGGGCCTTCTCCAGCTTCCGGCTCGTGATCGGCGAGGTCGCGCGCTCGGTCGCAGCCTATGCCGGCCCCGGCATCTACCTCGACGTCGCGATCGCCTGGGTCGCCAACCGCACCGCCACCTGCCCGGTCGAGATGCGCAGCGAGGGCGACCGTCCCTCGGGCTACACCTTCCGCCGGCTGGTCAGCCACTTCTGGCGGCTCGTGCTCTCCAGCGGCACCCGCCCGCTGCGCTGGGTGAGTGCGCTGGGCGCCGCCGCGGTGCTGCTGGCCCCGGTCGTGGCCCTCGCGCTCGTCGTCGGCCGTGCGAGCGGGCGCTGGCAGGTGCCGGGCTGGACCTCGACGATGATCCTGCTCATGGTCGCCACCGGGGTCATCCTGTTCAGCCTCGGCATCATCGCCGAATACGTCGGGCTGGCCGTCAACATGGCGATGGGCAAGCCGCTCTACCTGCCGGTGCGCGACCGTCGCGAGGGCCCCCTGGGCCGGGACCGGGCGTGACCGGGGCCGGCCCGCACCCCCTCACCTGGGTCGTCGGGTCCGGTGGCCTCGTCGGCCGCCACGTCGTGGCCGAGCTGGGCGCGGCCGGGCACGAGGTGCTCACCACGAGGGTCCCGTGGCACGACGAGGACGAGAGCGTGCGCACGCTGGTGGCCGAGGTCGGCCGGTTCGCGCAGCTGCGCGCCGGTCGCCAATGGGCGCTCGCCTGGTGCGCCGGCGCCGGGGTCGTGGCCACCGGCGAGGAGGCCCTGGCCGCGGAGGTGCGGGTCTTCGAGCGCGTGGCCGGCGCGCTCACGGCATCCGGGTCGGCCGGTGACGACGGGGTGGTCTTCCTCGCCTCGTCGGCCGGCGGCCTGTACGCCGGCTCGGCACCCGCTCCCTTCGACGAGCGCACGACACCCCGCCCACTGGTGGCCTACGGCCGGGCCAAGCTCGCGATGGAGGCGGCGGTCGAACGGCTCGCCGCGGCCACCGGAGTACGGGCCGTGCTCGGCCGGCTCGCGAACGTCTACGGCCCCGGCCAGACCCTCGGCAAGCCGCAGGGGCTGCTCTCGCAGCTGTGCCTGGCCGACGCCACCGGCCGGCCGCTGCCCGTGTTCGTCTCGATGGACACCATCCGTGACTACCTATATGCCGGGGATGCCGCTCGGATGGTCGTCCGCAGCATCGCGTTGGCGCGCGAGGCACCGCCGGGCACCGTGGTGACCAAGGTGCTCGCCTCGGGCCGCCCGGTCACCGTCGGCTACCTCGTGTCCGAGGCGCGCCGGGTGTTCCACCGGCCGCTGCGCACCATCCCGGTCGGTGGCGCCGGGGCCGGGCAGGTGCTCGACCTGCGGCTGGAGTCGACGGTGTGGCCCGAGGTCGACGCGCTGGCAGCCACGCCGCTGCCGGCGGGGCTGGCGCAGACCTCCGCCGACGTGCGGGCCCGGGTCGTGTCCGGCGGTCCGCTCGACGGCTGACCCAGCTGACCCGGTCGACTCAGCCGGCCCGGGTGGCGGCGAGGAACACCGACGACCCGAACGGCAGGTCGCGCCGGCGGAGCACCGCCTCGTCGACCCGCGACAGCCCGAGCAGCATGGCGTTCAGCGGCTGCGGCAGCTGGGGCAGCTCGACGATGTCGACCGGCCCGGCGGCCCGACGGCGCGAAACCCTGCGGGCCAGCCGCTCCGCAGCGAACATCGGAAAGACCGTGGCGAAGCCGTAGGTCGCCCGCTGCACCGTGAACCCGGCCCGCTCCACCGCGGCCACCGCACGGCCCCTCGTGTAGCGCCGGTGGTGGCCGTTCGCGACGTCGAAGTCGGTCCAGGCCCAGGTGTAGGCCGGCACCGACATGACGAACCGGCCGCCCGGGCGCAGCACCCGCCGCACCTCGGCGAGCGCGGTGGCCTCGGGCTCGCAGTGCTCGATGACGTCGAAGGCGGACACCGCGTCGAAGGCAGCGTCCTCGAAGGGCAGTGCCAGCGCCGACCCGCACACCCCGTCGGACCCCAGCCCCCGCGGGTCGATGTCGAGCGAGACCGTGCGCTGCGCCGACTCCCGGAACCACGCGGCGCTCGGCCCGTCGGCACTGCCGAGGTCGAGCGCCAGGCCGGCCCCCTCGACGTGCGAGCGCAGCGTCACCTCGAGCAGGTCGGCCCGCGCGACGTACCACCAGTAGTCGGGGATCGCGATGGACGCCGAACCCCCATGTCCCTCCGCCGTGTTCACCGCGACACTGTAGCCGGGCGCACGGCGGGAGACCGGGCCGACTCCGCCTGCAGGTAGGCGATCAGTCCCGCAGCCAGCGCGACCACTGCCGTGGTGGCGCCGAACACCTCGCCCAGGCGCAGCGCGCAGACCAGCACTGCGAGGTTCGCGGCCTCGGCGCTGCGGGCGAAGAGCGTCGGGGGCGGGCCGGGACGCAGCGGGCGCATCCCGAACCACACGGTCACGACGAGCATCGCCACCAGGTAGACCCAGCCCCCCTCGACGAGCATCGCCCAGTAGGAGTTGTGGAAGAAGTAGGTCTTTCCATCGGCCAGCATCACCCACGCCTCGCCGAGTCCCTGGCCATGCCACGGGGCGTGGTCGAGCTTGGCCAGCGAGGCTGCGTCGATGCGGGCCCGGAAGGCGTCGGTTCCCACCCGGTCGGCGAACTGGCCCGCCTGGGCGTAGCGCTCCTCCACGAACGGCAGGACGAGGGCGAACACCGCGGCGAGGGCAAGGCGGCCCGGCACGTTCAGTCGTGGGCGCAGCACGAACCAGACCAGGGCGCAGGCGAGCGCGGCCAGCGACGTGCGCGACCCGGTGGTCCACACCAGCGCACTGGTCACGGCGAGGACCGCGACCTGGCGCCGCCGGTCGGTGGTGACCCCCACCAGCAGGATGCCGACCACGGCGTAGGCGAGCCCCGCCTGGTTCTTGTCGAGGAGGTAGCCCGACAGGAACCGGCCGTAGGGCGCCGGGGCGACGCCGGCGAAGAACAGCACCGCGTTGCCGAGCAGGCCCACGGCCATACCTCGCACGAGCGAGGGGAAGTGCACCCGCCCGGAGACCATGACGAGCAGGGCAGTGAGCACCAGGGCCAGGCGCAGGGCGCGCTTCGGCCACCCGAACAGCGACACGTCGGGGCCGGTGACCGAGACCAGCACCAGGTAGGCGAGTAACGCGGCCGCCGCGTACGGCAGCCACCGCAGGGGGTCCAGGGAGCGGGTCGGATGCCGGAACACGCTCAGCGCCACGAGCGCCAGGACCGCGACCTGCCCCACGAGGAAGCCTCCGGGGGCGCCGGGCACCGGCACCGCCACCAGCGCCGCGGCGCCGAGGAAGAACTCCGCGAACCGGGTCTCCTCGGTGCCGATCTCCGCGTCCACGGCCTCGCGGGCAGCGGCCGTGGCACCCGGGTCGGGAACAGCGGCCGTGGCGGTCGGGCCGTCGACCGGTGCCACGGCATCCGTCGCTGGTGGGGGTGCGTCGTCGGGCCGGCCCTGACGTCCACGCACGCCGGTCGTGGCGTCCATCGGCTCCTCATGGCTGCTGCTCGACCCGGATGTGCGCCCCGGAGCCGGGTGCGGTGGCCGGGGCCGGGTCAGCCTAACAGCGGCCGGGTGCAGTGCTGCGGCCTCGCAGTGGGTGCCGCTCAGCCGGTGGCGCGGGCGAGCCGCACGGCCAGGTCGCCGTAGGACGTCTCGATCATCGCCGGGGTGCGCCGCACGTCGGGGGCGTACCAGCGGGCGACGTCGATGGCCATCGACAGCAGGGCCAGCGAGGTGCCGGGCACGTCGTCGACCTCGAACTCGCCCGTCTCGACCCCGTCGCGGAGCACGCCGGCGACGACGTTGTCGATCTCCTTGCGCAGGCCCAGCACGGCGTCGCGGTGCTCGGGGCTGAGGTGCCGGAACTCGAACTGCACGATGCGGCCGAGCTCGTAGTGCTCGGCGTGCCAGCGCGAGAACCCGCCGATGATGTCGCGCAGCGCCTCCGTGGGGTTCGGCGCGGCCTCCCGGGCCGCCACGAGCAGGTCGCGGGCACGGGCGTGGCCCCGGCGGCTCAGCTCGAACAGCAGCACCTCCTTGGAGGCGAAGTGCACGTAGACCCCGGCGGGGGAGAGCCCGGCCCGCGAGGCGATGTCGCGGGTGGTCGTGGCGTGGAAGCCGCGCTCGGCGAACGCGTCGGCGGCGGCGAGCATGATGCGCACCGCGGTGTCGGTGACGTCACCGACCGCCTCCGAGCGCCCACCGTCGGGGGCGAGGGCAGCCAGGACGGCGGTCTCGCTCAGCGGTGTGGGTGTCGGCACGGTTGACAGCATGCCGCACCCCGGCAACACTAAGCAAGCGCTTACTAACGCTGGCGCGTCATCCCGAGCCGTCCCGGAGGAGTTCCATGCCCCGCAACATCTACGGTCCCGAGCACGAGGACTTCCGCGCCTCGGTGAGCGAGTTCGTCGAGCGCACCCTCAAGCCGCGCGCCGAGCAGATGCTCGAGGTGCACGCGATCGACCGCGACATCTGGAAGGAGGCCGGCTCGCAGGGGCTGTTCGGCCTCGACATCCCCGAGGAGTACGGCGGCGTGCGGCGCCGACGACTACCGCTTCAACGCGGTCGCTCGCCGAGGAGCTGCCGCGGCTTCAGCGCCGCCGTCGGCTCGTGCTTCGGCATCCACGCCGACGTCTGCGCGCCCTACCTGGTCGACCTCGGCACCGAGGAGCAGAAGGAGCGCTGGCTGCCCGCGATTGCTGCACCGGCGAGATGATCACGCGCCATCGCGATGACCGAGCCCGGCGGCGGCTCCGACCTCGCCGCGCTGAAGACCACCGCGGTGCGCGACGGCGACGACTGGGTGATCAACGGCTCCAAGACCTTCATCACCAACGGCTACTCAGCGCCGACCTGGTCATCGTCGCGGCCCGCACCGACCCGAGCAAGGGCGCCAAGGGCATCACCTTGTTCGGCGTCGAGGACGGCATGCCGGGCTTCACCCGCGGCCGCAAGCTCGACAAGGTCGGCCAGGACGGAGTCCGACACCGCCGAGCTGTTCTTCGCCGACGTGCGGGTGCCCGACGAGCAACCTGATCGGCGAGGTCGGCCAGGGCTTCATCGCACATGATGCAGCGCCTGCCGCAGGAGCGGGTCGGCGCCGCCGTGTGCCAACGTCGCCCACGCCGAGCAGATCCTGCGACGAGACCATCGAGTACGCCAAGGAGCGCAAGGCCTTCGGCCAGCCGATCGGCTCGTTCCAGCACAACAAGTTCAAGCTCGCCGAGCTGGTCACCCAGGTCGAGGTCACCCAGGCCTACGTCGACCAGTGCGTCGATGGCGCACGCCGACGGCGCAGCTCTCCGCGGTCGACGCGGCCAAGGCCAAGTGGTGGACGCGCGCAGGTGCAGAACGACGTGCTCGACGCCTGCGTGCAGCTGCACGGCGGCTACGGCTACATGAACGAGTACCGCGTCGCCCGCGCCTGGCGCGACGCCCGGGTCACCAAGATCTGGGCCGGCTCCAACGAGATCATGAAGGAGCTCATCGGCCGCGACCTCGGCCTCTGACCGCTCTCATCTGGGACAACATTGACCTATTGGTCGATCTTGTTCCATGCCCCACCCGCCGGATGCCGTCCGCTCACGCAGCGCGGACGGCATCCGTCGGTCTGGGGGCGGGTGAGGGCGCGTCGGCCTCGAGCAGGACGCCGGCCACGATGAGCGCCTGGGCGGCCAGGTAGGTGGCCATCACCCAGAAGCCCTGCAGTGGCAGGCCGAAGCCGTCGACGAACGCGTCGAGCGCGATCAGCCCGTCGGAGCACAGGAACAGTGCCCCGCCGACGGCTGTCAGGCGGTTTACGCCGGTGGACAGCACGGCCATCGCGCCCAGGCACCCGCCGTAGAGCAGCACCGGCACCAGCATCGCGGCGGCCCCGGCGGCGCACACCGCGACGAGGGCGATGACGACGACGAGGTAGCCGACGAGGCGCACGCGGTGCACGTGCAGCACGCTGCGGGCTCGGTAGGGGAGGAAGGCCGCGATGTAGGCGACCTGCGCGAGCAGGAAGAAGCCGACCATCACGAGGAACGACGCGTCGCCGTCGACCAGCTTGGGGGCGCTGTCACCGAGCCAGGACAGCCCGAGCGCGACGAGCACGAGGGTGACGAGCCGGCCACGCGGCGCCGACGTCCCGCCCCACAGCACCCCGGCGAGCAGCGGCACGAGCAGCACCTGGGTGGCGTCGGCGACGACCCCACCACCCGCGAGCTGCGCCCCGAGGTGCACCAGGGCCACGGCGGCGAAGGCCGCGGCGAACCACCGCGCGGCGCGACGACGGGGAACCATGCCGCCACCGTAGCGACGTGCGGCACCCAGCCCCCCGGCATCCGGACTTATTGCGGATCTCCCACCGGGAGCCCGGTGGGAAATTCGCAAGGAGTCGGGCGTGCATCGCGACTGATTGCGGATCTCCCACCCGCTCCCGGTGGGGAATTCGCAAGGAGTCGGGCGTGCATCGCGACTGATTGCGGATCTTCCACCCCTGGGCCGGGGGAAGATCCGCACAAGGTCGGGGTCAGTCGGGCGGGCATCACGACTGATTGCGGATCTTGCACCCCTGGGCCGGGGGAAGATCCGCAAGAAGTCGGGGACAGGGGGATGGGGAGGGCAGGGGCAGCTCAGTCGAGGGGGCCGCCGGCGACGTAGATGACCTGCCCGGACACGAACCCGGCCTCCTCGGACACCAGGAACGCGATGGTCGCGGCGATGTCGTCGGGCTGGCCGATCCGCCCCACCGGGATCTGCTGGGCCGAGTGCGCGATGAAGTCGTCGAAGGAGACCCCGATGCGGGCGGCGGTCGCCGCGGTCATGTCGGTCTGGATGAAGCCGGGCGCCACGGCGTTGGCGGTGACCCCGAACTTGCCGAGCTCGATGGCGAGGGTCTTGGTGAAGCCCTGCAGGCCGGCCTTGGCGGCGGAGTAGTTGGCCTGGCCGCGGTTGCCCTGCGCGGACGACGACGAGAGGTTGACGATGCGGCCGTGCTTCTCGGCGGTCATGTGTGCCTGGCAGGCCTTGGTCATCAGGAAGGCGCCCTTGAGGTGCACGTTCATCACGGCATCCCACTCGGACTCGGTCATCTTGAAGATCAGGTTGTCGCGGATGATGCCCGCGTTGTTGACCAGCACGACCGGCGGCCCGAGCTCGTCAGCGACCCGCGCCACGCCGGCCTCGACCTGGGCGGCATCGGTGACGTCGACGCCCACGCCGACGGCGCGGCCCCCAGCATCGCGGATGCCGGCCGCCACGGCCTCGCAGGCGGCCTCGTCGAGGTCGAGCACGCCCACGGCGAACCCGTCGCGGCCGAGCCGCTGGGCGGTGGCCGCACCGATGCCTCGAGCCGCTCCGGTGACGATGGCGACGCGCTGGCTGGACATGGGACTCCTCGGGTTCGGGGCGAAAAGGCGCACGGCTGCGGCGCCCGGGCGTTTGCGACCCTACTCACCCGGCGGTGTCGAACCCGACGAGAACCGTTGCTCGGATTTTTCATGACGTCGGCGCACGAGGGTAGGTTGCAGTCCACTGCGGTGGGCCTCGTTGGGCCAACCGCGGCCCAGCAGTGTCGCTGGTCCTTTGACATCACACGGAAGGCAACCAGTGGAGATCTGGCCCGGAACGCCCTACCCGCTCGGCGCGACCTACGACGGCAGCGGGCACCAACTTCGCCCTGTTCTCCGAGGTCGCCGAGCGGGTCGAGCTGTGCCTGTTCGACGACGACGGCGCCGAGACCCGCGTCGAGCTGACCGAGGTCGACGGCTTCGTCTGGCACGGCTACCTGCCCGGCATCGCAGCCCGGCCAGCGCTACGGCTACCGGGTGCACGGCCCGTACGACCCCGCGCACGGGCACCGCTGCAACCCGAGCAAGCTGCTGCTCGACCCGTACGCCAAGGCGATCGACGGGCCAGATCGACTGGCGACGAGTCGCTGTTCTCCTACGACTTCGAGCGACCCGAAGAAGCGTCAACACCGACGACATCCGCGGCCACACGATGCTCTCGGTCGTGATCAACCCGTTCTTCGACTGGGGCAACGACCGCCCGCCGCGCCACGCGTACCACGAGACGGTCATCTACGAGGCGCACGTCAAGGGCCTGACGATGCCCCACCCCGACGTCCCCGAGGAGATCCGCGGCACGTACGCCGCGATCGCGCACCCGGCGATCATCGAGCACCTCACCGACCTCGGCGTCACCGCGATCGAGCTGATGCCGGTGCACCAGTTCGTCCAGGACCCGCACCTGCATCGACCAGGGCCTGTCGAACTACTGGGGCTACAACACGATCGGCTTCTTCGCCCCGCACAACGCCTACGCCGCGTCGGGCACGCGCGGCCAGCAGGTGCAGCGAGTTCAAGGCGATGGTCAAGGCGCTGCACGACGCCGACATCGAGGTCATCCTCGACGTCGTCTACAACCACACCGCCGAGGGCAACGAGCTCGGCCCGACGCTCGCGCTTCCGCGGCATCGACAACGCCACCTACTACCGCCTGGTCGACGACGACAAGTCGCACTACTACGACACCACCGGCACCGGCAACAGCCTGCTGATGCGCCACCCGCACGTGCTGCAGCTGATCATGGACTCGCTGCGCTACTGGGTCACCGAGATGCACGTCGACGGCTTCCGCTTCGACCTCGCCGCGACCCTGGCCCGCCAGTTCCACGAGGTCGACCGGCTGTCGGCGTTCTTCGACCTGATCCAGCAGGACCCGGTCGTCTCGCAGGTGAAGCTGATCGCCGAGCCGTGGGACGTCGGCGACGGCGGCTACCAGGTCGGCAACTTCCCGCCCCTGTGGACCGAGTGGAACGGCAAGTACCGCGACACCGTGCGCGACTTCTGGCGCGGCGAGCCGCGCACGCTGGGCGAGTTCGCCTCGCGGCTCACCGGGCTCCAGCGACCTCTACGAGCACGACGGCCGCGAGCCGTTCGCGCTCGATCAACTTCGTCACCGCCCACGACGGCTTCACGCTGCGCGACCTGGTGTCCTACAACGACAAGCACAACGAGGCCAACGGCGAGGACGACAACGACGGCGAGAGCCACAACCGGTCGTGGAACTGCGGCGCCGAGGGCCCGACCGACGACCCCGCGATCCTCGCGCTGCGCGCGCGGCAGCAGCGCAACTTCCTCGCGACGCTGCTGCTCACCCAGGGCGTGCCGATGCTCGCCGCACGGCGACGAGATCGGCCGCACCCAGCAGCGGCAACAACAACGTCTACTGCCAGGACAACGAGATCTCCTGGGTCGACTGGGACCTCGACGACGACCAGAAGGACCTGCTCGCGTTCACCGCGGCGCGTGATCCACGCTGCGCCGCGACCACCCGGTGTTCCGCCGCCGCCGGTTCTTCACCGGCGACGCCGACCACGGCGGCCAGAGCGAGCTCGGCGACATCGCCTGGTTCCAGCCCGACGGCGAGCCGATGGACGAGCGGCGACTGGTCCGACGACGAGGCGCCGCACGGTCATGGTGTTCCTCAACGGCCAGGCCATCCCCGAGCGCCGGACTCCCGCGGCCAGCCGGGTCGTCGACGACTCGTTCCTGGTCGCTGTTCAACGCCGACCACCAGGAGGACGTCGTTCGTGCTCCCCGGCAAGGAGTACGGCGAGCACTGGGTGGCCGAGATCGACACCGGCGTCGACATCGTCGACACCGAGTGGCACCAGGCCGGCAGCGAGCTCAGGTGCAGCCGCGCTCGCGATCGTCCTGCGCAGCTCGCGCGAGGCGGCGCCCCTGCGCTCCGAGCCGCCACGACCCACCGGTCGTGACCGTGCCGAGCGCCACCGACCCGACCCGGCCGCGCGGTGCCCACTGCGACCTACCGGCTGCAGCTGCACGCCGGCTTCGGCTTCGACGACGCGGCCGCGCATCGTGCCGCTACCTGCGCGGCTCGGCGTCTCGCACCTCTACCTCTCGCCGGTCCTGCCAGGCGGCGCCGGGCTCGACGCACGGCTACGACGTGCGTCGACCACACCCGCATCTCGGACGAGCTCGGCGGGCGCGAGGGCTTCTCGCGGCTCGTCGCGGCGTGCCGGCGACGCACGGGCTCGGCATCGTCGTCGACGTCGTGCCCAACCACATGGCGGTGCCCGACGCCGGACGCACCTCAACGCGCCGCTTCTGGTCGGTGCTGCGCGACGGCCGCGACGCTCGCCGTACGCCGGCTGGTTCGACGTCGACTGGGTCGGCCGAGCGGCGAGCGCATCCTGATGCCGGTGCTCGGCGGCACGGTCGAGCAGGCGCTCGCGCGCGGCGACGTCACGCTGGCCGACGACGGCGGGCCGACCGGCGACGAGCCGGTGCTGCGCTACTACGAGCACGAGTTCCCGGTCGCGCCGGGCACCGAGACGCCTGCCGCTGCGCCGAGCTGGTCGACGCGCAGGCACTACCGGCTGTCGAACTGGCGCGAGGCCGGGACGAGGCCCTGAACTACCGGCGCTTCTTCGACGTCGACACGCTGGTCGGCGGTGCGGGTCGAGGACCCCGACGTCTTCGACGGCCACCCACGCGCTGCTGCTCGACCTGCACGGCGCACGGCGAGGTCGACGGCTTCCGGATCGACCACCCCGACGGGCTCGCCGACCCGCGGCGGCTACCTCGAGCGGCTGGCCGACGCGACCGGCGACGCCTGGGTCGTCGTCGAGAAGATCCTCGAGGGCGACGAGCGGCTGCCCGACGACTGGCCGCTGCGCCGGCACGACCGGCTACGACGCGCTGCTGCGGGTGCAGCAGGTGCTCACCTCGCCGGCCGGGGCCGAGGCGCTCGACCGGCTCTGGGCGGATGCCGCGCCCGACCGGGTCTCGCTCGACGACGTGGTCGCCGACGCCAAGCGGCTGGTCGTCGACGACGTGCAGGCCGCCGAGGTCGACCGGCTGATGCGGCTGGCCCGGCACGTGCTGGTCGACGTCGACCTCGCCGCGGTGCGCCGGGCGCTCGAGGCGCTGCTCGTGGCGATGGACCGCTACCGCGCCTACGTGGTGCCCGGCCGCGGCCTGGACCCCGAGCAGGCGGCCGTGGTCGACGGCGCGGCGGAGCGGGCTCGGGCCCGCCTGGCCCCGAGCGACCACGACGCGCTCGACGTCGTCGTGACGCTGGTGCTCGGCCGCGAGCTGGCCGCCACGCAGCTCGACAGCGGCGCCCTGGCGGACGACTTCCGGGTGCGCTTCCAGCAGACCTGCGGGCCGGTCATGGCCAAGGGCATCGAGGACACCGCGTTCTACCGCTGGTTCCGCCTCGCCGGCGCCAACGAGGTGGGCGGGCACCCCGACCACCTGTCGATCTCGACCGACGAGTTCCACGCCTGGTGCCAGGCCCTGGTGACGACCTGGCCGACGTCGATGACCACGCTCTCGACCCACGACACCAAGCGGTCCGAGGACGTGCGGGCCCGGCTCATGGTGCTGGCCGAGGACGGCGAGGGCTGGGCCACCTGGCTCGAGGCGGCTCGCGAGCTGGCCGGCGCCCACCGCACCCCGCTCGTCGACGGCCCCACCGAGTACCTCGTCTGGCAGACCCTGGTCGGCACCTGGCCGATCACCGGGGCCCGCCTCGAGGAGTACCTCCTCAAGGCCGTCCGCGAGGCCAAGGAGCACACGGCCTGGGTCGACGGCGACCCGGCGTACGAGGACGAGGTCGTGGCCTACGCCAAAGCGCTGTTCCGCGACCCGGCCATCCAGAAGCACCTCGACGAGTGGACCAGCGTGCACGAGCCGTCGGTGCGCGCGAACGTGTTGTCGCAGAAGCTGATCCAGCTGACCATGCCGGGCGTGCCCGACATCTACCAGGGCTGCGAGATCGTCATGCTCTCGCTGGTCGACCCCGACAACCGCCGCCCCGTCGACTGGACCGACCGCGGCGAGCGGCTCGACCGGGTGCTGGCCGACGAGCCGGCCTTCGACCTCGATGACGAGAAGCTGCGGGTCACCGCCCGCACGCTGGGCGTGCGCCGCGACCTGGCCCGCGTGTTCGTGGGGGAGGGCACCACGTATGCCGGTATGCCCACCACGAGCGAGCACGCCCTGGCGTTCGCGCGCGGCGACGACGACGGCCCGCGGGTCGTCACCGTGGCCACCCGGGCGGCGGGTCTGCTGGCCGCCGCCGGCGGCTTCGGTGACGCGACCGTCACCGTGCCGGAGGGCACCTGGCACGACGCGCTGTCCGACGACGAGGCTGTCTACGCCGGCGATGAGGTGCGCCTCGCCGCCCTGCTGGCCCACCGCCCGGTGGCCCTGCTGGTGAAGCAGATGTAGGCCAGGGACCGGCGGGGACGAGGACAGCACGTGGTGAAGGAGAAGGCGGACATGGAGTCTGCGCAGGGTGGGGGACCGCGGCGACCTCGTATCGAGGTGTGGGCACCGCTGGCCGAGCAGGTCGAGATCGAGTGGACCCCTGTCGCTGGATCGACCAATGGGTCACACGAGGGACACCTGGCTGGGTCAACATCGACCAATTGGTCGAAGTTGCCCCAACTGCAGCGGGAGCCGATGACGCCTGTCGGCGACGGCTGGTGGGGCTGGGACGGGCCGGGACCTGCGCTGGCGAGCGGCACGGCATCCGGGCTGGGCGGCGGCACGGGATCCGGCGAACCCGGCGGTCCGGCATCCGGCATGACTCTCGACTACGCCTTCGTGCTCGACGGCGCCGAGCCCGCCCTGCCCGACCCGCGCAGCGCCTGGCAGCCGCACGGCGTGCACGGCCCGAGCCGCACCTTCGACCCCACGGCCTTCACCTGGACCGACGACGAGTGGCGCGGGCCGCGTTCTGGCGCAGGCGTGCTCGGCTCGGTGGTCTACGAGCTGCACCTGGGCACCTTCACTCCAGAAGGCACCCTCGACGCCGCCGCGACCCGCCTCGACCACCTCGTCGACCTCGGCGTCGACGTCGTCGAGCTGATGCCGGTCGCCGCCTTCCCCGGTCGCTGGGGCTGGGGCTACGACGGTGTCGACCTCTGGGCGGTGCACGACGGCTACGGTGGCCCGGCCGCCCTCCAGCGCTTCGTCGACGGCTGCCACGCCCGCGGGCTCGGCGTCGCGCTCGACGTCGTGCACAACCACCTCGGGGCCAGCGGCAACTACCTCGCGCGCGTTCGGCCCCTACTTCACCCAGGCGCACCACACCCCGTGGGGCCCGTCGGTCAACCTCGACCACGAGGGCTGCGGACCGGTGCGCCAGTTCCTGCTCGAGAGCTCGCTGCGCTGGTTCCGCGACTTCCACGTCGACGCGCTGCGGCTCGACGCCGTGCACGAGCTCAAGGACGACTCGCAGCGGCACTACCTCGCCGAGCTGTCCGACGCCGTGGCGGCGCTCGCCACGACGCTCGGCCGACCGCTCGACCTGGTCGCCGAGAGCGACCTCAACGACACCGCGATGGTCACTCCCACCGCGCAGGGCGGCCGCGGCATGACGGCGCAGTGGGACGACGACGTGCACCACGCGCTGCACGTGGCCCTCACGGGCGAGGCGCACGGCTACTACGCCGACTTCTCCGGCGGCGGCGCCCGCGACGAGGCCGGACCGCTCGGCGTCCTCGCCAAGGTGCTCACCCGCGGCTTCCTCCACGACGGCAACCTGTCGACCTTCCGCGGCCGCCCCTGGGGCAGCCCGGTCGACGTCGAGCAGCTCGACGCCCGCCGGCTCCTGGGCTACCTGCAGACGCACGACCAGGTCGGCAACCGGATGGCGGGGGACCGCGTCTCGGCCGCCCTCGCGCCCGGCCTGCCAGGCCGCTGGGGCGGCGCTCTACCTCCTCGGCCCGACCACGCCGATGATCTTCATGGGCGAGGAGTGGGCGGCCTCCACGCCGTGGCAGTTCTTCACCGAGCTTCGACGACGACGTGCTCGCCGACGCGGTGCGCCGGGGCCGCCGCGCTGAGTTCGGCGCGCACGGCTGGTCCGAGGATGCCGTGCCCGACCCGCAGGACCCCGCCACCCGAGAGGCCTCGGTGCTCGACTGGGACGAGGCGCACGCCGGCCACCACGGCCGGATGCTGCAGTGGTACGCCGCGTGCACCGGTCTGCGCCGTGAGCTGCTCGGCGACGCGCCCACCCGCTTCGCCGACGTCGCGGTGAGGCACGACGAGACCACGCGGTGGCTGGTGATGAGGCACGCCCCGGCCGGGCGCGCGGCGTACGCCGTGGCCGCCAACCTCGCCGACGTCGCCCAGGACCTGCCCCTCGGCGCCGCCGCGGCCGAGGTGCTGCTGGCCTGGGACGACGTGGGCACCGAGCTGCGCCGCGACGCCGTCCGGGTGCCGGCGGCATCCGTGGCGGTGCTGCGCCTGCGCTGACAGCTCGGCCCCCGCAGGCCGGTCGGTCACGATCGGGGTACATCCCCGGCGGAGGCCACCGGGCGCGCAGACTGGCTGGCTAGGGTGGCCCGGTTGGTCGAGGCACGGGGAGGAAGCGTGGGCGTGGGCACCCTGCTGCGCCGTCGCCTGCTCACCCACCCGGTGGCCCTCGTGGCCGTGGCGACGTCGGTGCTCATGTCGATGGTCGTCGTCGCCACCCTGCAGCTCCTCTCGTCGGCCATCGCCGACGCCAGCGTGCGCACCACCCTCGACGTGCCCGGCGAGCGGCGCTCGGTGGCGCTGACCGCGGGGCTGCGCCCGGGTGAGCTGGACGGCGTCGACCGCCGGGTCCGGGCCGCGGTGGCGCAGGGCGCCCCGGATGCCGTCGTGACCCGCACGTCGACCGCCACCTCGCGCGGCATCCAGGGTCGCGCCGACACCGACCGCGCCGTCCTGGGCGATGTCTCCGACCTGCCGTCGCGCGCGCGCCTCACCACCGGCCGCTGGCCGGCCGCGCCCGGTGCCGACGTCGCCCCCGGCGCGACAGCCCTCGAGGTCGTGCTTCCCGGGGCCGCCGCGACGGCGCTCGACGCCACCGTGGGCAGCCGCCTGTCCCTGGTCGACCTCGTCGACGGCACGGCGAAGCCGCTCGTCGTGGTCGTCACCGGCACCTACGAACCGACCGGCGTCGACGAGGGTGCGTGGGTCGACGACCCGCTCGGGCTGGCCGGGGTCGGCGGGTCGGACTTCCCGACCTACGGCCCGTTCCTGGCCGCACCGGCGGCCCTGGACCGGCCGTTCGCGGGGTCGTCGACCGTCACCTGGCGCTGGCTGCCCGCCGTCGACGACGTCACCACGGCCGGCCTCCCGGTGGTGCGCAGCGGCGCCGATCGGGTCATCAGCGGGCTGCGGCACACGGCCGGCATCACCGCCGAGGGCGGGGCGGACCCGGACGGCGCGGTCGGGGGTGAGCCGTTGCGCGACGCCCGGGTCAGCTCGGCGCTTCCCGCCCTCCTCGACGCGGCAGCCCTGGTGAGTGCGCGCGTGCGCGTCTCGCTCCTGACACCCACGGTGCTGCTCGTGGTGCTCGGCACGGCATCCCTCGTCGTCGCCGCGGCGTTGCTGGCCTCGTTGCGGGACAGCGAGACCCGGCTGATGCGCACCCGTGGCGCGTCCACCCGGCAGCTCGCGGTGCTGGCGCTGGCCGACGCCCTGCTCGTCGTGCTGCTCGGCACCGTGGGCGCCCTGCTGCTCGCCCCGCTGCTGTCAACGGCGGTGGCCGGCTCGGCCGGCCTCGAGCTCGGCGCCGGGGGAGTGCGGGCGGCGCTGACCTCCGCGCCACTGTGGTGGGCGGTCGGGCCGATGGCCCTGCTGGCGACCCTCGTCATCGTCACCACGACGCTGCGGGTGGGGCGGGTGCGTGACGGCACCGGCTCGCTTCAGACCGGCCGGGTCGTGCGGCTGCTCACCGGGTCGGGGCTCGACCTGCTGCTCGTCGGCCTCGGGGCGCTCGCCGTCGTGCAGCTGCGCCGCTACGACGCGGCCGGGTCCACCACGGTCGACCCGCTGACCACGGCAGCCCCCGCCGTCGTGATCGCCGGGCTGTCCGTGCTGTGCCTGCGGCTGCTGCCGGTCCTGACCCGGCAGGTCGCCCGGCTCACCGGCGAGGCACGCGGGCTCGAGCCCGCCTGGGGCGGCTGGCAGCTCTCCCGCCGGCTGTCCGGCCAGGTGGGCACGGTGCTGCTCGTGCTGCTCGCCGTCGCGATGGGCACCCTGGCCCTCTCCCACTCCGCCACCGCCGACCGCGCCCTGCAGGACCAGTCCGCCTTCGAGGCCGGGGCGCCGGTGCGGGTGGTCGTGGGGCCCGGCGGCGGCGATCGCGGAACCGCCGGCCCGCTCCTGGCGCAGCCCGCCGGCGGCGCCGACCGGGTCGTCCCGGTGGCCCGGGACGTGGTCGACATCGGGTCGCTCAGGGAGGTCACCGCGCTCGCCCTCGACGCGACGACCGCCGGCCAGGTCGTCGACCCACGCGCCGACCTGCTCGGCGGCGCCGACTGGGCCGGCCTGCTGGCGGGCCTCGCGGACGCCCGTCGTCTCGCCGACGGGGTGCCGCTGCCCGGCGAGCCGACCCGGCTCACGGTGCGAGCCAGGCTCGGCACCTCGGACCCCGACGTGGCGCCCGACTTCAGCCTCCCGGCCGCGGTCCTCCTGCGCGACGCCCGGGGCCTGGTGCACACCCTGCCGCTCGGCGACCTGGCGGTGCGCCCGGCCGACCGCACCGTCGAGCTGCCCGCTGGGCCGCACCGGATGGACTACCCGCTGACCCTGCTCGGGGTGGCCGCCCCCACGCCCGTGGAGCTCGTCGACCAGAGCATCACCACGCCGCCCTTCAGCGTCGAGATCGAGTCCGTCGCCGCCGACGGGGCGCCCGTGGAGGGCCTCGACGTGCTCGTCGAGAGCTCCCACGACCAGGACCTGCTGCGAGCGGGCCGGCCCGCGCAGCTGGCCGCCGTGCCGGCGATCGTCACCCGGGCGGTCGCCGACGCCGCCCGCGCCCGGGTGGGCAGCACGCTGGCGCTGACGCTCTCCGGGCGCCGGCTCACCATCGAGGTCGCCGGGGTCGTCGAGGCGGTGCCCACCGCACGGGTGCCCGACCGGGCCGTGGTCGTCGACCTCCCCACGGTGCTCGCCGTCGGCGACGGTCGCTACCCCTCGACCGGCCTGGTCGAGCCGCAGGAGTGGTGGGTCGCCCCGGGGTCGCCCGCGTCGTCCGCCGCCGTTGTGGATGCCGCTCGCACCGGCCTGCCCGCGGGCGCCACCGTGGTGGTGCGCACCGACCTCGTGGCGGAGCGGGCGGCCAACCCGGTGAACGCCGGCATGCGGGCGGCCATGCTCCTCGTCACTGCGGCCGCGCTGGTGCTCGCTGCGGTCGGCTTCGCGGCCACGACGGCGGCCCTGGGCCGCACCCGGCGCCGCGAGAACGCCGTGCTCCTCGCCCTGGGGATGCCGCCGGGCCGGATCCGCAGGGTGCTCGCCGTGGAGCGGGTCGGCGTCGTGGTGCTCACGGTCGCGGTCGGCCTGGTGCTCGGTGTGCTCAGCGCCCTGGCCGTCGTGCCGGTTCTCGTCGGTGGCGACGGCCACCCCCAGGTGCCGGGGGTGCGGGTGGCGCTGCCGACCGGGCCGGTCGTGGCGTTCGGGGTGGTGGTGGCCGTGGTGCTATCGGTCGTCGGGGTGCTGGTGCTCCGAGGCACCGTGCGGGACATCTCGGCCGAGCTGCGCCGGGGGGAGGCGTCATGACCGGCCGGCACGTGGCGCGACCGTCCGCCGCAGACCGCCGCCCGCTGCGCCGCCCGACCCTGCTGCGCCACAGCTTGGTCGCCGAGCGAGCCACCGCGGTCCTGCTCGGGGTGCTCACCGTCGTCACGACGGTCTTCCTGGTCGCCGTCCCGCGCGTGGAGTCGGTTGCTCAGGACCGCGCCCTGGGCGACGCCGTGCGCACTGCTCCCCCCGCCGAGCGCGACCTCGGTCTGCGGCTGACGACCTCGGCCGGGCGGGCCTCGCTGGCCTCGACCAGGCCCACGGCCGGGCCGAGCGCGCCGTTCGCGCCGGTCGACAGCGCCGTGCGCGACGTGATGGGTGCGCCGGTGGAGGACCTGCTCGAGGGGGCGTTCGTCAGTGCGCAGAGCGACCCGCTCGACGTGGCGCGCGCTTCGGGGCAGCCGCTCGACGTCTCGACGACCGAGCTGGCGCTACGTATCGACGGCGCCGCGCTCGACCGGGTGCGCTGGGTCACCGGCGGGCCGCCCGGTGCCCCCGCGACCACCCGGACCCTCCTCGACTCCGCCGCCCAGCGCAACACGGTGTCCGTCGTGCCCGTGGCCTTGAGCGCCCGCACGGCCGCTGCCTGGGGGGTGTCGGTCGGCGACGTGCTCGACCTGTCCGCCGGTGCGAACACCCGCCGGATCGTGTCGCCGACCGCGGTCGTCGTGTCCGGCACCTACGAGCCGATCGACGCCGCCGACGAGGTGTGGGCGGCCGATCCGCGGATGGTCGACATCACCAGGATCCCCGCCTCCCCCCTAGGCGGCAGCATCGACCAGGCGGTCGCCGTCGCCCCGCTCGAGAGCTATTCCGTGCTGGCTGACGGGCTCTGGCGGGGCCCCGCCGACGAACCGCCCCCGACGCCCTCACCCGCGCTCGACCACGCCTGGCGCTACACGCTCGACGCCGACCAGCTCACCCGCGCTGACGTCGGGCTGCTGCGCGACTTCCTCGTGCGGCTCGACACCGATCCCGGCATCTGGGCCCGCGCCGTGCACGTCCCAGCGGTCAGCACCGGGTTGGGCCGGCTGTTGGACCGCTACGAGCGCGACGTCGCCGTCACCGGCGTCCTCACCTCCTTCGTCGCCGGCGGCGTCACGGCCCTCGCGGTGCTCGTGCTGGCCCTGACGGCGCTCCTCGGGGCCCAGCGCCGCGAGCGCGAGGTGCGGCTGCTGCGGGCGCGCGGCGCCTCGCGAGGGCAGGTGCTGACCCTGGTCGGAGTCGCCACGAGTGTGCTGGCCCTGCCACTCGCGGGGCTGGCGGCGGTGGCCACCGTGCTGCTCGTCCCCGGCGAGACGACCTCGGCCGCCTGGGTCGAGGTGGCGCTCGTGCTCGTCCTGCCACCACTCGTCGCGGTGGCAGTGACCGCCCGTCGGGTCCGGGCCGTCGACCAGCCGGTCGAGGAGTCCACGCGCTCCGTGCGCGCTGCCCGGCGCATCGTCCTCGAGGTGGCGGTCGTCGTCCTCGCCGTCCTCGCGGTCACCACGGTGCGCAGCCGCGGCGCGGTCATCGCCGCCGGGCGCACCGACTGGTACGCCGCCGTCACCCCGGTGCTCGTCGCGCTCGCCGCCGCCGTGGTCGCGCTGCGGGTGATGCCGTGGCCGGTCACCCGGCTGGCCCGCCTCGCCGAGCGCGGGCGGGGTCTGGTGGGGTTCGTCGGGCTCACCCGCGCAGCGCGCACCGGGCCCGGCGCTGCCGTCCCGCTGGCCGCCCTCGTCGTCGGTGCGACCCTGGTGACCCTGATGGCCACCCTCACGGCGAGCGTCTCCGAGCAGCGCGGGCTGGCGGCGCTGCGCGCTGTCGGCGCCGACGCGCGGGTCGACGCGGCCCGGATCGACGCCCCCGACCTGGTCGCCCTCGCGGCCCGGCCGGGGGTCGAGGCGGCGGTTCCCGCCCATGTGGATGCCGCGGCCACCCTCAGTTCGGGGGGTCGCGTATCGTCCGTGGTCGTGGTCGCCGTGGACCCGATGCGCTACGCGGCGCTGCTGAAGGGCACGGCCCTGGCCTTCACGCCACCGAGCTCAGTCACCGCCGCTGCCCCCGACGGCCGGCTGCCGGTGCTGCTGAGCGGCGGGCCGGCCGTGGGCGACCTCGACCTGGTGCTGCGCGGGCTCAGCACCCCGGCCCGCCGGGTCGCGACCGTGCCGTCCCTGGAGCGTGTCGTCTCCGGTCAGGGGCGCGTGGTCGCGCTCGTCCCGCTCGATGCGCTCGTCGCGGCCCTGCCGGCCACCCAGCCCAACACGGTCTTCCTGCGGGCGTCGGCGCGCGCCCAGCGCGACCTCGTCGCTGCCGCGACCCGCGACCGTTCACAGCTCGGGGGCCTGGTCACCGGGGTGGTGACCGTCGACGGGGTGGCTGCCGGGGTGGCCGACCGCGCCCTGCCGGGACTGGTCGCGGCCACCTTCCTCGTGGGTGTCCTGCTCGCCGGGGTGCTGTCCTTCCTCGCTGTGCTGGTGCTGCTCGCGGCCACCCGGACGGAGCGGTCGCAGCTGGCCATCCGGCTGCGCACGATGGGCCTCCCGCACGGCCGGGAGCGCCGCCTGGCCTGGGCCGAGGTGCTGCCGCTGCTCGCCGTGGGGGTCGTCGCCGGGTGCGTCGTCGGGGTCGTCGTGCCCGGCGCGCTCGCCCCCGCCCTCGACCTCGCCCCGTTCACCGGCGCCGTCACCCGGCTGCCGATCGAGCTGCGCCCGCTGACCGGCATCCTCGTCGGCGTTGCCGTGCTCGTCATCGGGTCGCTGGCCCTCCTCACCGACGCCGCGTCCGCCGGACGCGGCAGCCTCGCCGACCACCTCCGCAGAGGAGACACCGCATGACCACGAGCCCATCACGCACCCGTGCCCCGTCCGACTCCAGCGGGACTGGTAGCCCCGACGGCCCGGACATCCTGTGCGACAACCTGGTCCGCATCTTCTCCTCCGAGGGGGTGGAGGTGGTGGCCCTGCAGGGGCTCGACCTCGAGGTCGAGCGGGGCGAGCTCGTGGCCATCGTCGGGGCGTCGGGGTCGGGCAAGTCCACGCTGCTCACGATCCTGTCCGGCCTGGACCTGCCGAGCGCCGGGGTGGCCAGGGTGGCGGACCGCGACCTGCTGACGATGTCGACCAAGGACCGGCTCCACTACCGGCGGCACACCGTCGGCTTCCTCTTCCAGCAGGCCACCGCCAACCTGCTGCCGTACCTCAGTGCCGTCGAGAACGTGCAGCTGCCGATGATGTTCGCCTCGCTCTCCTCGGCCGAGCGGGTGGCCCGGGCGGCCGAGACCCTGGAGGTGCTCGGCATCCCCGAGTGCGCCGACCGGCGGCTCGGTGAGCTGTCGGGCGGTCAGCAGCAGCGGGTGGCGCTGGGCGTGGCCCTGGCCAACCGGCCCCGGGTGCTGCTCGCCGACGAGCCGACCGGTGAGCTCGACAGCCGCAGCAGCGACGAGGTGTTCGGGGCCATCCGCGGCGCCAACGAGGCCTTCGGCACCACGGTCGTCGTGGTGACCCACGACGCCCACGTGAGCGAGCAGGTCAGCCGCACCGTCGGCATCCGCGACGGCCGCACGTCCTCGGAGGTGCGGCGGCGCACCGCCGTCGACGAGCACGGTGTCGAGGGTGTGGTGGCCGAGGAGTTCGCCGTGCTCGACCGGGCCGGCCGGCTACAGCTGCCGCGGGGGTTCACCGACGCCCTCGCGATGCGCGAGCGGGTGCGGCTCGACCTCGAGGCCGACCACATCGGCGTCTGGCCGACGCCACGACCGGATGCCGGTGACGCGGCGGGGGAGGAGCCGGCATGAGCCCGGCCTACCTGGAGGTGCACGAGGTGCACCGCACGTTCCGGTCCGGAGCCACCCGGGTGCACGCCCTGCGCGGGGTGTCGCTGTCGGCGGCGCCCGGCGAGCTGGTCGCCGTGCGTGGCCGGTCCGGCTCGGGCAAGACCACCCTGCTCAACGTGGTCGGTGGCCTCGACCGCCCCGACGAGGGCCGGGTCGTGCTCGACGGCGCCGACGTCACCGCCATGAGCGATGCCGAGCTGCTCGCGGTGCGTCGCGGGACGGTGGCCTACGTGTTCCAGTCGTTCGGGCTGGTGCCGATCCTGACCGCCCGCGAGAATGTGGGGATCCCGTTGCGGCTCAATGAGATCGATCCGGTCGAGCGCGAGGAGCGGGTCGCGGCGGCGCTCGAGCACGTGGGCCTGACCGGCCACGTGAACCAGCGCCCGGGGGAGCTCTCCGGTGGGCAGCAGCAGCGGGTGGCGCTGGCCCGGGCCCTGGCGGCGCGTCCCGGGCTGCTCCTCGCCGACGAGCCCACCGGGCAGCTCGACTCCGAGACCGGTCGCGAGATCATGCTGCTCATCGCCCGGCTGGCCAAGGAGGAGACGATGACGACCGTGGTGACCACGCACGACCCGGTGCTGCTGTCGATCGCCGATCGCGTGCTCGAGATCGTCGACGGGCAGCTCGTCGGGGCGGCCTGACGCCGGGACTGACTCTGCGCCGTCAGTCCGGGATGCGGAGCATGCCCTCCTGCGCGACGGTTGCCACCAGCGTGCCGTCCTGGCTGAACATCCGGCCGATGCCCAGGCCGCGACCGCCCTGGGCCGAGGGAGAGTGCTGCGCGTAGAGCAGCCAGTCGTCAGCCCGGGCCGGCCGGTGGAACCACATGGCATGGTCGAGGCTCGCGGCGCGCAGCCCCGGTGTGCGCCAACCCTTCCCGTGGCGCCGCAGGATCGACTCGAGCAGCGAGTAGTCGGAGGCGTAGGCCAGCACGGCCTCGTGCACCAGGTGGTCGTCGGGCAGCTCGCCGATCGCGCGCATCCAGACCCGCTGGTCGGCCACCCGGTCGGTGGCCGGCGCGACGAACAGGTTGCCCTCGAGGTGGCGCAGCTCGATGGCGCGCTCGGTGGCGATGTGCCGGGCGCCGGGGTGGTCGACGCCGGCGAACACCTCGGCCAGCGACGGGACGCTCATCGGGTCGGGCGCGTCCGGCATCGGGTCCTGGTGGTCCATGCCGGAGTCAGGGGTCTGGAACGACGCGCTCATCGACAGGATCGGCTTGCCGTGCTGGATGGCGTGCACCCGGCGGGTCGAGAACGAGCGTCCGTCGCGCATCCGCTCGACGCTGAAGGTGATCGGCTGGGTGTCGTCACCCGGGCGCATGAAGTAGGCGTGGATGGAGTGCAGCCGGCGGTTTTCGCCACCCTCGATGGCCCGCACGGTGCGACCACTCGCGACGACCCCCTGGGCCAGCACCTGCCCGCCGAAGACCCGGCCGTGGGGCTGCTTCTGGCTCTGACCGCGGAACAGGGTGACGTCCTCGGCGAAGGTCTCGGGCAGCGGCACGGGCGCCTCGCCGGCCGGGCCGGTGGCGGTCGACATCGGCTGCACGCTCATCTGGGCCGACCCGAGCTCCTCGAGGTCGAGGGTGGCGAGGAGGTCGAGCAGGGGCGCCGGCTGGTCGGTGGTCACCGGGGCAACGATAGTCAGGCGAGCAGCACCGTCACGGATGCCGTCGCGCCCGCCGTCACCGCATCCCGGGTGGAACGTGGGTGAAGATCACCGCCCAGCCGAAGGGAATCACCCACGTTCGCGGTGACGGGGGCGTGTGCGGCTCAGGCCACCACGAAGGTGGGTGAAGATCACCGCCCAGCCGAAGGTCTTCACCCACGTTCGCCGGGGGGAGGGGTGGGCGGTGGAGGTCCGACCCGGGTCAGGCCACCAGGGGACGGGCGGTGCGCTGAGAGTTGCCTCGACCGGCCGCACCGCCCTCCCGGACGGTGGCGACGGCACGGGCCAGCCGCTCGACGGCCTCGGTCATCACCTCGGGCGCGAGCACGTAGGGCAGTCGCACCCAGCGGTCCAGGCCGCCGGACACCGCGAACCGTGGCCCGGCGGCCACGAGCACGCCCTCCTGCTCGGCGGCCACCGCAACCGATGTGGCGTCGATGCCGGGGGGCAGCTCGCACCACAGGAAGAGGCCGCCGCGGGGCACCCGGAAGCGCAGCTCGGGCAGGTGTACCTCGAGGGCGGCGACGAGCGCGTCGCGTGAGGCGCGCAGGTCGTCGCGGCGCTGCGGGGTCAACCCCGGTGCCACCCGCATCAGCTCGAGCAGCACCAGCTGCTCGAGCACCGGCGCTCCGAGGTCGCTGGTCACCCGCGACTCGACGAGGCCGGCCAGCGCCGTGCGGGGAGCCCGGATCCAGCCGGTGCGCAGGCCACCCCAGTGCGACTTCGATGAGCTGCCGACGGTGATCGCGCGGGGGTCGTGGGCGGCGAAGGGCAGCGGCATCGGGCCGCCCTCGAGGTCGACCTCGGCGATGGTCTCGTCGATCACCGGCACCGTGCGGGCCTGGCGCAGGGCATGCGCGAGCACGGCCCGGTCGTCGTCGCCCATGAGGGCCCCGGTCGGGTTGTGGAAGTCGGGGATCAGCAGGGCCGCCGTGGCCGCGGACTGCCGCACCGTGCGGGCCGACTCCTCGACGTCCCACCCGTCGGGGTCGAGCGCCAGCGGCACGAGGCGCGCCCCACCGCGGCGGGCGGCATCGATGGTGTTGGGGTAGCCGGGGGTCTCGACGACCACCCGATCGCCATAGCCGACGAGGGCGCGCAGCACGATCCCGATGCCGGCCACCGCGCCCGAGGTGACGAGCACCTGCTCGGGTGTGGTCGGCAGGCCGCGGGCGGTGTAGCGCTCGGCGACGACCTCCCGCAGCTCGGGCACCCCGAGGGTCAGGTAGCCGGCGCCAGCGAGGTAGCGGGGGAGCTGCCCGACCGCCCGCTCGTACGCCTCGACGACACCGGCCGGGGCCCGGGTGGCGGCACAGGTGAGGTCGATGACCCCCTCGCCGACGTCGGCGGGGAACAGGGGCCCGGCGTTGCGTTGGGCAGCCCCGGCGGGCAGGCTCGCGACGGACCCCGATCCGCGGCGGGAGGTGAGGTAGCCGCTCTCGCGCAGCACGGCATACGCGCGGGTGACGGTGGTGCGGCTGACGTCGAGGGCGGCGGTGAGCTCGCGCTCGCTCGGCAGCCGGGTGCCGGCGGCGATCCGGCCGTCGGCCACGGCCAGCCGCAGCGCGTCGGCCAGCGCCCGGTAGGCCGGCCGGCCGGTGCCTAGGGTGCCGACCAGGCGCGCGGTGCGTGCGGCAGAGACGGTGGGGGTGGCCATGGTGGCCACTCTGTCAGAAGTGGCCATCGAAGTGAAGGCCACTTTGGGGCAAGATGGTCGGCATGACTCCCCTCCAGACGATCCGCCGCGGTGCCTCCCGTCGCGTCGAGCTGGTGCCGATGAACCCGGTCGAGCAGCTGCGCGCCGGCCACCTCGTGCACCGGGTGACCCAGCTGATGGTGGGGCTGGTGCTGTTCGGCGCCTCCATGGCCCTGCTGCTGCGGGCCGACCTCGGCCTCGAGCCGTGGGGAGTGCTGCAGTACGGGCTGATCCAGCACATCCCGATGTCCTACGGCGCGATGAGCATCGTGGTCTCCTTCGTCGTGCTGCTGCTCTGGATCCCCTTGCGACAGTGGCCCGGCCTGGGCACGGTGCTCAACGCGGTCGTCATCGGGGTGGCCATCGACGCCACGCTCGCGGTCGTGCCGGACATCCACGGCCTCGGGTGGCGGATCGCCGCCATGCTGCTCGCGATCATCGGCAACGGCGTCGCCGGCGCGATGTACATCGGCAGCCAGCTCGGGCCCGGCCCACGCGACGGGCTGATGACCGGCCTCGCCCGGCGCACCGGCCGCTCGATCCGCCTCGTGCGCACCTCGCTCGAGATCACGGTCGTGGTGCTCGGGTTCGCGCTCGGCGGAATCGTCGGGGTCGGCACCGTGCTCTACGCGCTCCTCATCGGGCCGGTGGTGCAGCTCTTCCTGCCGATGCTCACGGTGCGGGTGGAGAAGCCGGCGCCGCGCGGGACCGCGGACCGCACCGACCCGGGCACCGGCTCGGCCCTCGCGTCGGCAACCGCCGACTCAGCCGTCGACGGCGAGCGCGAAGGGCAGGACGCCTGCCGCACCGGCCTGGCGTAGCGCCCGCCCGGCCACGGTCAGGCTCCACCGCGACGACACCAGGTCGTCGACGAGCAGCACCGGCCCGTCGACGCCGGCCAGCGCGTCGGCCAGCTCGGGCCCGACGACGATGCGCTCCCAGACCCCGGCCAGCCGGAACGCGCTGTTGCCACCCGCCTCGCCGGTGGGGCCGCCGTGCGCGAGGTCGAGCGAGCCCAGCAGCGGCAGCCGCCCGATCTGGGACAGGCCCGCGGCGAGCGAGCCGACCAGCGCCGGACGCGAGCGCGACGGCATCGCCACGACGCCGACCGGCCTGCGGGCCCAGCCCCACTCGGCGAGCACCGGCACGCAGGCCCGCAGCAGGTCAGGGTGCGCCGCGGCGTCGTCGCGCAGCACCTCGCGCAGCCGCTGGCCCCAGCCGAGGTCGGACAGCCTGGCCAGCGCCCGCCCCGGCAGCAGCGCCTCGTCGGGCGGGATCTTGCCCTTGACCGGCACACCGAGCCGGTCCATGCCGGTGGGCCACTGCACCCGCGGGTCGAGGTCGACCCCCGCCCGACCCAACCGCTCGCGGGCGGCACCGACCACCCGGTCGGGCACCTCGGTGGGGTACCACGGGCCGGCGCAGCCGTCGCAGCGACCGCACGGTGCCGCGGTGTCGTCGTCGAGGCACTCCTGGAGGAACGCCATCCGGCACGCGTCGGTGCCCTCGTAGTCGACCATCAGCTGCTGCTCGGTCTGGCGAGCGGCGGCCACCCGGGCGTAGCGCTCGGCGTCGTAGGCCCACGGCACCCCGGTGGCGACCCAGCCGCCCGACACGCGCTGCACCGCCCCGTCGACGTCGAGCACCTTCAGCAGCAGCTCGAGGCGGGTGCGGCGCACGTCGACGGCGGTCTCGAGCGCCGCGGTCGACAGGGCCCGCCCCGACTCGGCCAGGGTGCGCAGCACGGCCTCGGCCTGCTCCTCGCGCGGCATCGAGACCGACGCGAAGTAGCGCCAGATGTCGCGGTCCTCGGGCCCGGGCAGCAGCAGCACCTCGGCCCGCTCGGTGGCGCGGCCGGCACGCCCGACCTGCTGGTAGTAGGCCACCGGCGAGCTCGGCGCGCCGAGGTGCACGACGAAGCCCAGGTCGGGCTTGTCGAAGCCCATGCCCAGCGCGGAGGTGGCCACCAGGGCCTTGACCTCGTTGCGGCGCAGCGCGCCCTCGAGCCGCTCGCGGTCTGCAGGGTCGGTGCGCCCGGTGTAGGACGCGACCGCGCAGCCCGGCATCGCGACAGTGCCGAGGCGACGTCTTCGGCGGCCGAGACGGTGAGGGTGTAGATGATGCCGCTAGCCGGGCAGCTCGCCGAGGTGCTCGACCAGCCAGCCGAGCCGCTGCTCGGGCGACATCGAGCGCAGCACCCCCAGGCGCAGCGAGTCGCGGGCCAGGCCGCCGCGCACGGTGAGCACCGAGCGCCCACCCACCTCGAGCTGCTCGACGACGTCGGTGACCACCCGGGCGTTCGCCGTGGCGGTGGTGGCGAGCACCGGGGTGTCGGCGGGCAGGCCGGCGAGCAGGTCGCGGATGCGGCGGTAGTCGGGCCGGAAGTCGTGGCCCCAGTCGCTGACGCAGTGCGCCTCGTCGACGACCAGCAGGCCGCAGCGCCGGGCGAGGTCGGGCAGCTGCTCGTCGCGGAAGCGCGGGTTGTTGAGCCGCTCGGGGCTCACCAGCAGCACGTCGACGGCATCGGCCGCCAGCGCCTCGCGCACGACGTCCCAGTCCTGGGCGTTGGCGGAGTTCATGGTCACGGCCCGGATGCCGGCCCGCTCGGCGGCCGCGATCTGGTCGCGCATCAGGGCCAGCAGCGGGCTGATGATGACGGTGGGCCCGGCGCCCTCGGCCCGCCGCAGCGCCGTGGCCACGAAGTAGACCGCCGACTTGCCCCAGCCGGTGCGCTGCACCACCAGCACCCGCGAGCGGTCGGCCACCAGCGCCGAGACCGCCTCGAGCTGTCCGTCGCGGAAGTCGGCGTCGTCGCGCCCGACCAGCCGTCGCAGCGACTCGCGCGCCCGGGTGGTGAGCTCGGGCGTGGGGGCGGAGGGAGCGGGGGGTGCGGTCACGGCATCCGTCGAGTTCGTCATGGTCCGCCCACCGTATGCCGGGCGGCCGACAGCACTGCTCCCGTCGTCCACAGGCCGGTGAAAGAGGGCAGGATCGGGGGATGGACACCGCCGCACTCCCCGAGGTCAGCGCCGCCCTGCTCGAGGAGGCCCGGGCGAGCAGCGCCCGGCGGGCGGCTCGCACGCTCTACGGCGGCACCGGCCACGCGTTGCGGCAGACCGTCGTCGCGCTGCTGTCGGCCGCGGAGCTGTCCGAGCACGAGAACCCGGGGGAGGCCACGCTCCAGGTGCTCCTCGGAAGGGTGCGGCTCACCTGGCCCGACGGCGCCCTCGACCTCGATGCGGGCGGCCACGTCGTGATCCCCCAGGACCGGCACGGCCTGCTCGCCGTCACCGACGCGGTCGTCCTGCTCACCGCGGCCAAGACCTGAGGTCGGCGCAAGGTCCGCTCATGGCACCATTCCCCGGATGACCGCCAGCGATCCCAGCGGCGTGCGCGCGGCCTACGACACCCTCGCCGAGGAGTACGCCGCACGCCTGCCGGACACCCGGGCCGAGACGGCGGCCGACCTGGCCATGGTCGATGCCTTCGCGGCCGCGGTGACCCAGGACGACCACCCGCGCGTGCTCGACGCGGGGTGCGGCGCGGGCCGGATGAGCGCCTACCTCGCGGCCCGTGGCTGCCTCGTCGAGGGGGTCGACCTCTCGCCGGGCATGGTGGCCATGGCCAGGCGCGACCATCCCGAGCTGCGCTTCGAGGTGGGCTCGCTGTCCGAGCTGCCCTGTGCTGACGCCGAGTTCGCCGGGGTGATGCTCTGGTACTCCATCATCCACACGCCGCCCCCCGGCCAACCGCGCATCGTCGAGGAGGTGGCGCGCGTGCTGCGCCCCGGCGGGTATGTGCTCGTCGCGACCCAGTCGGGCGACGGCGTGCGCGACGTGGCGCCCTCGTACCGGACACTCGGCTTCGAAGTCGTTCTGGAACGTCACCTCTACACCGCCGATGCGGTCGCCGCCCTCCTCGCGGACGTCGGCCTGGCGGAGGTTCAGCGGCTCGAGCGGCCGGCGGAGGGCAACGAGAGCGACGACCAGGCCGTGGTGCTGGCCAGGGCGGCCGGCGGTCAGTGGCGAGGCTGAGCGGCAGGCTGGAACAGCTCGACCAGGTTCCCAGCGGGGTCGGCGACGAGCACCTGCTGGCCACCGGGGCCCGAGACGACCTCACTGCGGAACGGCACGCCCGCCGCGCGCAGTCGCTCGACCTCTGCCGCCAGGTCGTCGACCACGAGGTGGATGCGGTTGCGGCCGGGCGCCGAGGCGTCGTCGGGGGTCGCGCGGGCTCCCGAGCTGGCAGGCCCCGAGATCAACAGCCGCAGGTGGCCCCGGACCACGTCGGCGAACGCCGGCGCCATGCTGGTGCGCACGGTGAAGCCCAGCTGCCCGGTGTAGAAGTCGATGCCGGCCTGCACGTCGTCGACGACGTAGCGGACGCTGGCGTACTCCTGGTTCTCGCTCACGGTTGACCCCCTCGCTGCTCGAGTGCTCCACCACAGGATCCCGACGTGTTGGGGGTGAGGTCAACGGAACGGCCGCGTCCGGCATACTGCGTGGTGCCTGAGTGGGAGGTGGTGCCGGTGTCCGACGCAGAGGTCGACGACTACCTTGCGGCCGTTCCCGAGCCGCAACGGTCGACCCTCGAGCACGTGCGGGCGACGCTCGCCGCACTGCTCCCCGAGGCCGAGCAGGGCATCGCCTACGGCGTGCCCTGCTTCAAGGTGCGTGGCAAGGGCGTGGCGGGTTTCGGGTTCTACAAGAACCACTGCACCTACTTCCCGATGAGCGGGTCGATCACCGCCGCGCTCGCCGACGACCTCACGGGATTCGTCACCGCGAAAGGCTCGATCCGGTTCCCGAACGACGAGCCGCTGAGCGACGCACTCGTCGCGAAGCTCGTCGAGGCCCGGCAGCGCGAGATCACGGGCACGCCGCCCCGCCGCTGACCCACGGTCGATGCCTGCGGACGCCTCCGGGGCTCACGCCTCGGTGTACGTCAGGTGGGGTGAGTCCGGAGACATGCAGTCGGGCCGGTTTGCTTCGGCGTCAGGCTCGCAAGTTGGCCGCACGCAGTCAACTGCATGTCGGTGGGCGCACGCCGGTGGGTCAGCTGCGAAATAGGTTGCCGGCGCGCCGCCGACAGGACACGGTGACCGGATGACCGACGCATCGACCCTCCTGGCCGTCTACGACGAACAGCTGCGCACGGATGCCGAGACACCCAGCGCGCTGTCCGTCACCGTGCACGGTCCCCTGCGGCTGGTGACCTTCCCCGACGGCCGGGGCTTCGTCACCTACCGCGACCTCGGCGGGGCCGACGCGGCCGGCATCCGCGCGCTGGTCAGTGCCACGGTGGCGCACTTCACCGCGCAGCGGGAGGTGACCAAGGTCGAGTGGAAGACCCGCGGCCACGACCATGCGCCGGGGCTGCACGAGGCCCTCGTCGGTGCCGGCTTCGAGCCGGAGGAGCCCGAGTCGATCATGCTGGGCGAGGCGCGCCTTCTGGCCGTCGACGTCCGCCTCCCCGACGGCGTCACCCTGCGCACCGTCACCGACGAGGCCGACGTCCGTGCCATGAGCGCGATGGCCGACGAGGCGTTCGGCGACCCGGTCTCGGACGAGCGCGCCGACAGCCTGCTGCACCGGCTCACCCTCGACGACGGGATGGAGCTGTGGGTCGCCGAGGCCGACGGGCGGATGGTCAGCGCCGGGCGGCTGGAACCGGTGCCGCACACCGAGGTTGCCGGCATCTGGGGTGGCTCGACCCTCGAGCCGTGGCGGGGGCGCGGCATCTACCGGGCGCTCACCGCGGCACGAGCCCGGTCGGCCCTGCGGCTCGGGAAGACGATCATCCACAGCGACTCCACGGAGCTCTCTCGCCCGATCCTCGAGCGGTCCGGCTTCGTCAAGGTCTCCACGACCACGCCCTACACCTGGCACCGCTGACCGGGCTACCGTGGGCCGATGGACCGGGAGGGTGCCCAGGACTGGCTCGACCGCTACGTCGCGGCGTGGCGTTCGTACGACCCCGACGAGGTCCCGGGCTGTTCGCCGACGACGTCGCCTACCGCTACCACCCCTACGACGACCCCGTCACCGGCCGCGATGCCGTCGTCGCGGCGTGGCTGGGGGGGGCGAGGTCTCGGCTGCCGCGTCGGCCCGCGACGTGCCCGACACCTACGACGCGCACTACGCGCCGGTCGCGGTCGACGGCGACACCGTGGTGGCGACCGGCCGGTCGATCTACCGCGAGGCGCCGCAGGGCCCGGTGACCGAGGTGTTCCACAACTGCTTCGTCATCCGCTTCGGTGCTGACGGGCGCTGCCGTGAGTTCACCGAGTACTTCATGAAGCAGCCGGCCCCCCGGTGACGACGAGTTTCGACGAGGAAGAGGTTCGACATGTCCGCTGAGGTGCGCACGCTCGAGACGCCGGACGTCGACCTCGTCTACGAGGTGCGCGCACCGAGCGCGGCGGATGCCGGGCACCGCACGCTGGTGATGGCGGGCCACCCCATGCAGGCCGGCGGCTTCGAGGTGCTCGCGCAGCACTTCCCCGATCGCCTCGTCGTCACCTACGACCCGCGCGGCACCGGCCGCAGCGTCCGCAAGGACGGCAGTGACCAGCGCACGCCGCAGCTGCACGCCGCCGACCTGCACGCCCTCATCGCCGAGCTGGGCCCCGGGCCCGTCGACCTGTTCGCCAGCAGTGGGGGCGCCGTCAACGCTCTGGCCCTCGTCGAGGCCCACCCCGACGACGTCGCCACGCTCGTGGCCCACGAGCCGCCGCTGCTCCTGCTCCTGCCGGATGCCGACCAGGCCGTCGCCGCAGAGCGAGCCGTGCAGGCGGCATACCACCAGCGGGGTTACGGCGCCGGCATGGCGGCCTTCATCGCCCTGACGTCGTGGCCGGGCGAGTTCACCGACGCCTACCTCGCCCAGCCCGCGCCCGACCCGGCGCAGTTCGGGATGCCGACCGACGACGACGGTCGGCGCGACGACCCGCTGCTGTCCGGGACCGGCAACGCCATCACGAGCTTCCGGCCCGACCCGTCGGCCCTGCTGGCCTCCGCGACGCGGGTGGTGGTCGGCGTCGCAGCGGAGTCCGGTGACACGCTCACCGGCCGGACGACCCGCGCGCTGGGCCAGCTCCTGGGCCTGCCCGTCACCGAGTTCCCCAGCCACCACGCGGGCTTCCTCGGTGCGGACAGCGGCTACGGCGGTGAGCCGGAGGCCTTCGCCGCCCGGCTGCGCGAGGTGCTCGACGCCGACGCGGTCTGAACGCCCCGGTGGTCAGGCCCAGCCGCGCTCGTCGACCCCGCCCGGCACGTCCGCCTGCGGGTCGTAGGGCGTGCGGGTGAACCGGAACGACGCCAGGTCGAGGTGCGACACCGACCCGTCGCCCCGGCGCACCACCCGCAGCGGCTCGCCGGCGTAGTAGGAGTCGAGCCCGACCCACTCGTCGGGCGCCACCGACCGGAACCGCGCGCCACGACCGGCGCCCGGCTCGCCGAGCACCAGGTGCTCGCCGACGACCGTGGCCGTCACCGGCGACGGCCCCCAGTGCCACGTGCCCACCAGCTCGAGCAGGGCCGGGTCACCACTCGCCGCCCACGGCTCGACCGGCGCCGGCTCCTGCGTCGCCAGCACCTCGAGCAGCTGGTCGAGCGTCGACCGCGTCGTGGTGGATGCCGTGGTGTTCGTGAACAGCACCGCGCCGTCACCCGGCGCACCCGGGGCTCGGTCGCCGTTCGCCGGCACACCGGCATCCAGCCGCACCCGGAGCCCGGCGAGGAAGCCGGGCATCGAGCCGCCGTGACCGGCGAACCGGGCGCCGCCGACGTTCCACACCTGGAAGCCCAGCCCGTGCGCCGCGACCCACGGCTGGCCCGGGTCGTCGACGACGTGGTGCGGCTCGACCATCTCGGCGAGCGTCTCGGCCGACAGCAGGCCCCCGGTGTCGCCACCGAGGAAGGTCGCCCAGCGGGCGAGGTCGGGCACGGTCGTCCAGAGCTGACCGGCCGGGGCCATCGCCCCGGCGTCGTGCTCGGGCTCGGCCAGCAGCAGGTCGGCGAAGGGGTGCACGGCCAGGCCGAGCGCCGCCGACCCCGACGGGCGCGTCGTCGTGCGCGTCATCCCCAGCGGCTCGAGCAGCTCGTCGCGCACGACGTCGAACCAGCCGCGGCCGTGCTGCACCTCGAGGAGCCGGCCCAGGGCGGCATACCCGACGTTGGAGTAGTGGAACCGGCGCCCGGCGCGGAACCGCTGCCCGACGGGGGAGGCCACCAGGGCGTCCCAGTCGCCACCGGGCGTGCGCTCCCACCAGGGCCCGGGCGTCTCGGCCTGGGTGCCGGCCGCGTGGGTGAGCAGCTGCTCGATGCTCACGTCGTCGAGGGCCGAGCCGGGCACGTGCGCCCCGAACCGGTCGGTCAGCTCGAGCCGGCCGGCATCGCGCAGCCGCAGCACGCAGACCGCCACGAACGTCTTGGTGATCGACCCCATCCGGTACTGCGTGTCGGCGTCGGCGCGACGACCGTCCGCGCGCCCGTCGACGGTTCCCGCGGCCCCGCTCCAGACCAGCTCGCCGCCGCGCACCAGCCCGGCCGTCACCGACGGCAGCCGCCCCTCCCGCTGGGCGGCGGCGAGGAGGTGGTCGAGCGCGGCGGAGGTGGTGGGCTGCAGCGGCATCCGACCACCCTAGGGCGACCCGCGCACCGGTGGCCGCCTCTCGACGCCGGGGCTGGGAGGATGGGCGCATGCCCGGACCTGACGACCCCCAGACCTACCGCGTCGAGGTGCCGCTGCGGTGGTCCGACATGGACGCCTACGGTCACGTCAACAACGTGCAGTACCTCCGGCTGCTCGAGGACGCCCGCGTGATCGGCTTCCGCGAGTGGTTCCCCGACCGGCCCACGATGCTCGACGAGGGCATCGTCGTCACCCGGCACGCCATCGAGTACCGCGCGCCGCTCACCTACCGGGCCGCCCCGGTGGAGGTCGACATGTGGGTGACCCGGGTGCACGGTGCCGGCTTCGACCTCGGCTACACGGTGCGCGACCCCGAGCCGGTCGGCGAGCAGGTCTACGCCATCGCCGAGACCGGGCTGGCGCTCTACGACTTCGCCACCGCCCGCCCGCGCCGGCTCGCCCCCGAGGCCCGTGCCCAGCTCGCCGTGCACACCGGCGACTCCGTGCACTTCCGCTGGGGCGGCCGGTGAGCGGGGTCCTGCGGTTCACCGACGCGGACTCGCTGGCCGACCTGGGCCGGTTCGCCACCCGCGCCCGAGCCGTCGACGCCGACGGGGCGATGCGCCTGCAGGCGTCGGGCACCGTGCTCGCCGCCTGGGTCGGCGTGCTGTCCGGCACCGGCATCCTGGCCGAGGGGACCGTGCTCGGCCTGCGCACTTTCGCGCTGGCTGAGCCGGCCGACGTCGACGTCACCGTGCCGCTCGGGGCCGTCACCGACCGCACCGTGCGCGCTGCCGACGCCGACCTGCGGGTGCCGCCCACCCAGGCCGTGGCGGCCTGGTCGGCCGTCACCCCGCCGCGCGGCCCGTGGGAGCCGGCGGGCACGCTGCCCGGCGACCTGCTCGCCGCCGTCGCCCGCGACGGCCTGGCCGAGGTGTCGGATGCCGTGCGCGAGCGCGGTGCCGCGGCGGGCCTGGTGCGCGACCGGGTGTGGGCCCGCGACGTGCTCGAGGCGTCCGGGCCGCACCCCGACCTGCTCGACCACAGGGGCGGGTTCGAGGGTGGCGCGAGTGTGCGCTCCGGTGGCGCGTTCGCCGCCTACGCGCTGGGCTTCCTCGCGTCGGGGCAACCGGTGCAGGTGCTGCGGTCGAACCGGTGGACCCGGCTCACCGCGCCCGGGGGTCACGTCCTGATCCGCTGACCCCGGGTCAGCGGCCCGGCGCTCAAGAGGGTTGCCAAAGGATTTTGCAAGGTTCTGCTCCTAACGTCGCATCGAGGCCTGATGGCTTCTCGCGCGGTCAGGCTCGTGGCGCACCCGGTTCGGGTGTGCGGCCGACACGACGATGGACGAGCGCATGACCACACGGCGAGAGGTACTTCAACTGGGGGCGCTGGGCGCAGCAGGCCTGGCCGGGGCGCAGGTTGCAGGCGACAGCTCGTCCGGGGGCACGACCAGCCAGCTGGCACCGGCCAACCGACCGGTGCCCTACCGAGGGGTGTTCCGCCGCCCGCCGGAACTGGAGCCCTACGCGACAACGTATGTCGACGGGGACCCGGCCAGACCGGTGGATCACTTCGCCCTCACCCAACGACTGGGCCAGATGCCGTTCCTGCCGGGGCTGTCGACGACGGTGGCCGGGTACAACGGCATCTTCCCGGGGCCGACCATCCGCGCCAGGCGGGGGACCCCGATCGAGCTGCGGATGCGCAACGGATTCCCGGAAGCGCCCGGGCTGCTCCTGCCGCAGCGGACGGACACCTCCACGCACCTGCACGGTGCGCCGTCCCTTCCCCAGTACGACGGGTACGCCAACGACATCACCATCCCCGGGTACGTGAAGAACTACAAGTTCACCAACGGCGAGAAGGCGACCACCTTCTGGTACCACGACCACCGGCACCTGGTCACCGCCCAGAACGTGTACTCGGGACTGGCCGGGTTCTACCCGTCCTCGGACCAGTACGAGCGGGCCCAGCTGCCCCAGGGCGAGTACGACGTCCCGCTGATGATCTCGGACGCGCAGTTCAACCCCGACGGGTCGCTGCGCTACGACCTCGACCAGAACAAGGGGCTGTGGGGCGACATCATTCTGGTCAACGGGGTGCCGTGGCCGACGATGAAGGTCAAGCCACGGATCTACCGCTTCCGGGTGCTGATCGCCTCGATCTCACGCTCCTACCGCCCCACGCTGTCCACCGGTGAGCCGGTCTACGTCGTCGGCACGGACGCCGGGATGGTGCGCGTCGTCCAAGCGGTGCAGTCCTGGCGGCAGGGGACCGCGGAGCGGGTCGAGATCCTCATCGACTTCCGCAAGTACAAGGCCGGGCAGACCGTCGACCTGCGCAACCTGGGGAACAAGAACAACGTCGACTTCGCCGACACCGACAAGATCATGCGCTTCCAGGTGGTGGCCGACTCCGGCGCGGCCTCCACCATCACCGCCATCCCTACCACCCTTGATGACGGTCCGCAGCCCAACGCGGCCGAAGGCGGCATCTCCACGATGACCCTGACCCCGGCGATGGCCGTCGCGAAACGCCAGCTCCGGTTCGAGCGCAAGAACGGGGAGTGGACGGTCAACGGGGTCACCTGGCACGACGTCGAGGACAGCGGTTTCAAGCTGCTCTTCGCCAACCCGGCGCCGTTCAGCGTCGAGCAGTGGACGATGGTCAACGAGTCGGGGGGCTGGTTCCACCCGGTCCACATCCACCTGATCAACGCCAGGATCATCGCCCGGAACACCAACGGCGGCAAGCCGTTTGTCTGGGAGCTGGGCCCGAAGGACGTCTTCTACCTGGGCGAAGGTGAGACGGTCACCGCGCTGATGCAGTTCGCCACGCAGCCGGGCGGCCAGGGCAAGTACATGATCCACTGCCACAACCTGGTCCACGAGGACCACGACATGATGGTGCAGTTCTCCGCGGGCAACCCCAACGACAACGACCCCGTCGCGTCCGACCGGCCGGTCCTGGACACCACACCGGTGGACTCCTACCCGCCGGTGTACCGACAAGAGTTCCCACCCGGGACCTGAGATGCGCCGTGCGCTCGAACTCGGTGCCGTGCTGCTGCTGGCCTCCGCACTGGCCGGCTGCACCGCGGAGGACACTTCCACGCTCGCCGACCGCGCCGAGCCCACCACCTCGGCTGCCGCACGGTCCGGTACGGCTCAGGCAGCCTCGGCCGGCAGCGACGTCGGCAACGACCGCCCCCACGTGACCCATGACGGCCTGATGGTCCGGCGGAGGGTGGTCATCGCCATCCTCCCTACACCGGGTGCCGACGTCATGGCGCTGCGCAACGAGCTGGACAGGGCGGCGGCCGGTCGAGACACCACCCTCACCGACATCTCCCCCTCTGTGCTCGATCCCGCCGACCAGGAGAGGCTGGCACCGGACCTGACCGTGGTCCTCCCCGCCGGAGCGACGGTTGCCGATGCGGGGAAGCTGATCGATCCGTCGACGTCGGCGCGCGCCGCCTTCCCGGACGTGCAGAACTACCTGGTCGCCCCGGTGCTGGTGCACGACCTTCGGTTCACGGTGAGGGCAACTGACCCGTCTGCCATGGCAGCAGCGATTGCCCGGGAAGGCATCCTCGCCGACGCGCTCGGCGACTACTCGACATCGGCGCGCGACGGCACCCTCGAGATCACGTACACCGGTCCGCTGCTCAGCGATGACCTGGTCGAACAGGTTCGTCGTGGCATCGCTCGAGGGGACGGCGCGGCGGCGTCGTCGGTCACCGTCGCGCCGCGCTCCACCACGGGCGTGGGAGTCGACCTGGCCCGGGAGCCGGCACCGGCACCGCTGGTGGAGGTGGCCCAGGCAACCCATGGACACGGCCAGGGCCACAGCGTGGCACTGCCGGCCACGGCCGCCTCGTCCCGTGAGCCGTGGTGGTCGAACCTGTGGGTCGTCCCCGTCGCGGCCATTGCCCTGGGCCTGGCCGGGTGGCTCGCCCTCGGCCTGGTGAAGACGCCCGAGGACCTCGACGCGGGGTGACCGGGCGCTCGGCGAGGTCAGCTGCGGATCCGCTGACCCGCGGGGATGGCCACCGCCGCGACGAGCGCGAGCCCGAGGAAGATCGCCCCGAAGAGAGCGTCGTCCTGGCCGGGCACGTGCCGTGCGGCGAAGACGGCCGTGGCCGCCGCGATGCCGATGACGCTGCCGAGCACGTCGGCGAGCTGGAGGGCGGACGACGCCTCGCCGTGCTCCTCGACCGGGCTCAGCTCGAGGGCGAGCACCGTCGTCGTCGTCACCCCCAGGCCCATCGCGACCCCCGTGAGGACCAGCGCCAACGGCACGACCCACCACGGCAGGACGAGGAACGCGACCACCGAGAGCACGGCCAGGCCGCTCGCGAGCAGCAGGCCGCCGAGCTCGACCAGCCGGTAGCGGGGGAGGTGGATGGTGTGGTGCCCCTGGTACCAGGCGCCCCCGGCCCACCCGATCGCCCCGACCGCGAGGGCCAGCCCGGCGGTCTGCAGGCTGAGGCCACGCTGACCGACGAGGAAGAGCGGCACGTAGGTGACTGCGGCGTAGAACGCGCCGATGAACAGGGCCCGGGCGAGCATCACGCTGGGCAGCCCCCGCGCCATCCGCCAGGTGCCGGCCGGCACCAGCTTCGGCGCGAAGATGACCACCCCGACCACGCCGGCCAGCACGACGCCGGTCTTGGGCGACAGCTCGAGCACGAGCTCGTGCGTGCCCAGCTGGATGGCACCGGCGGACAGCGCGATCCCCAGCCCGCACCACGCGGCCCGCACGTGGGCGGAGTGGTCGCGGGAGCTGACGGCGGCGGTGAGGGAGGTGTCGTCGATCCGGCGCCGGGCGTGGGCGAGCACCGCCATGGTGATGAGCACCGGCGGCACCACCCCCCAGAACACCCACCGCCAGGACAGGTTGGTCGTGAGCCAGGCCGAGATCGGGGCGCCGAGCAGCGAGGGCAGCACCCAGGCCGCCGAGACGTAGGTGAACAGCCGCGGCCGGATGGCCTCGGGGTAGACGCGCCCGGCGATGACGTAGAGCATCACGACGAGCAGGCCGCCGCCCAGGCCGGTCAGCGCCCGGCCCGCGAGGAAGAACGGCAGGTTGGTGGCCATGCCGCACATCGCCGCACCGCCCGCGAGCAGGGCCTGGCCGGTGACCGCACCCGCCATCGGGCCGGACCGGTCCGACCACACGCCCGCGAGCACGATGCCGAGCAGCTGCGCGGTGAGCATGACCGAGAACGCGAAACCGTAGGACCGCACTGCGTCGAGGTCGCGGGCCACCGCAGGCATCGCGGTGGAGACCGCCATCGACTCGAACGCGACGATGGTGACCAGGGCCAGGACGGCCAGGGTGACCTCGAGGTAGGTCCTGCCGAGCGGCCCCTCGACCCGAGTCACCGTCGCTTCAGCCATTCCGTCCACCGTACTCGTGTCCACCCCTCAGCCGGGTGGGACGAGAGGACGACCACGTTCGGCCAGCACGTCGCGCAGCACGTCGATGTGGTCGGTGACGATGCCGTCGGCGCCGAGGTCGAGCAGCCGGTGCATCTCGTCGGCGTCCTCGCGCGACCACGCGTGGAACCACACGTGCACGTGCTTGCCGAGGGCGTGCGCGCGGCGCACCAGGCCAGGCGTCACCAGGGTGACCGTGCGCCCGCGCAGCCGGTGCAGGGCCGGCAGCTGCAGCACCGGCGCCGGGGTGTGCAGCATCCGGCTCAGGGATGCCGGGGTGAACCGGAGCAGCGCCGTGCCGACCTGGCCCGCCGCGGTCGCCACGCCGGGGCCGAGCGCGGAACGCGCCGCCCGCAGCCGGCGCTCGCTGAACGACGCGATGCACACCCGCTCGGTCGCGTTGTGCCGCAACACCTCTCGCACTGTCGGCAGCAGGGCGTCGTCGGCCTTGATGTCGATGTTGATCCGGGTGTCCGGGAACTGCTCGAACAGGTCGGACAGCAGCGGGATCGGCTCGGTGCCACCGATCCTGGCCTCGCGCACGGCGTCGTAGGGCAGCGTGGAGATGGCGCCGCTGCCGTCGGACACCCGGTCGAGCACGGTGTCGTGGAAGGCCACGACCCGGCCGTCGCGGGTCGCGTGCACGTCGGTCTCGAGGTAGCGGTAGCCCATCGCGACGGCCTGGCGGAACGCCGCCAGCGTGTTCTCCAGCCCCACGTTGGGCCCGAACGCCGCGCCACCCCGGTGGGCCAGGCCCACCGGGGTCGGCGCGTCGAGGTAGGTGAAGTCGCCGGCGCGCACGTCAGGCCGCCGGCAGCTGCACCCACACCGCGGTGTCGGTGGGCACGGCACCGTCGTCGGTGAGCGGGCCCGAGGCCACCAGCACCTCGCCGGGCGGCAGGACCACCGGGTCGGCACCGAGGTTGGCCACCACGAGCAGGGGGCGCTCGCCGTCGCCGGCGGTGTTGCGCAGCGCGACGACGGTGTCGGACGACAGCGCGTCCCAGGTGAGGCCGCCGTGACCGAGGCGGTGGGTGCGGCGGTGCTCGAGGAGCCTGCGGTAGAGCTCGAGCGTCGAGCCGGCCACGCCCTCCTGCTGGTCGACGGCGAGGTCGGCGTAGGCGTCGGGCTGCGGCAGCCACGGCGTGCCACCGGGGCCGAACCCGTTGCCCGGCGCCCCCCTGACCCACGGGATCGGCACCCGGCAGCCGTCGCGGCCGCGTGATCCTGCCGTGCGTGCGGGGACAGGTCGGGTCCTGGCGGAACGTCGTCGGGCATCGTCGTGTGCTCGGGCAGCCCGAGCTCCTCGCCCTGGTAGACGTAGGCGCCACCGGGCAGCGCCAGCATCAGCAGTCGTGGCGGCGCGCGCACGGCGCAGGCCGAGCACGGCATCCGGCTGGGGGTCGCCGGCGCCGATGCCGTGGCGCCGCGGGAGCGACGGTCGAGCCCGAGCCGGGAGGCGTGCCGCACGACGTCGTGGTTCGACAGCACCCAGGTGGTCGGCGCGCCGACGTCGTCGTAGGCGGCGCAGCGACGCCGTCGATGACGTCGCGCAGCGCCGTGGCGTCCCAGTGCGGCGTCGAGGAAGTCGAAGTTGAACGCCTGGTGCATCTCGTCGGGGCGCACGTAGCGCGCGAGCCGGTCGCGCCGGGGTCGACCCAGGCCTCGGCGCACAGGATGCGGTCGGCCGGCCGTAGGACGTCGAGCACCCGGCGCCAGTCGCGGTAGATCTCGTGCACGCCGTCCTGGTCCCACATCGGCGGCGCGGTGGACCCGCGGTCGCCGTCGGTCGCCGGCTCGGGCTCGGTCGGGTCCCAGTCGGGCAGCCCCTCGCGCCTTGACCAGGCCGTGGGCGACGTCGACCCGGAAGCCGTCGACGCCCCGGTCGAGCCAGAACCGCAGGATGTCGTCGAACTCGGCCGACCACCTCGGGGTGGTCCCAGTTGAGGTCGGGCTGGGTGACGTCGAACAGGTGCAGGTACCACTGGCCCGGCGTGCCGTCGGCCTCGGTGACCCGGGTCCAGCCGCGGCCGCCGAAGACGCGACTGCCAGTTGTTCGGCGGCTGCTCGCCGTCCGCGCCCCGGCCGTCGCGGAAGATGTAGCGCGCGCGCTCGGGGCTGCCGGGGCCGGCGGCCAGCGCCGCCTGGAACCAGGCGTGCTCGGTCGGAGGTGTGGTTGGGCACCAGGTCGACGATGCACCTTCAGGCCCAGCTCGTGCGCCGTCGCCGATCAGCGCGTCGGCGTCGGCGAGCGTGCCGAAGAGCGGGTCGATGTCGCGGTAGTCGGCCACGTCGTAGCCGGCGTCGTTCTGCGGCGAGACGTAGAACGGGCACAGCCAGACGGCGTCGACGCCGAGGTCGCGCAGGTAGGGCAGCCGGGCGGTGATGCCGGGCAGGTCGCCCATGCCGTCGCCGTCGGCGTCGGCGAAGGAGCGCGGGTAGATCTGGTAGATGACGGCGTCGCGCCACCAGGCGGCATCGGGGGAGTCGGCCCCGTGCACGACCTCACCGGGTGTGGTGAGGGTCGGGACGTCGGTGATGGAGTCGGTCTCAGTGGTCAGCTGGGTCACCGACACCATGTTTCCGTATGCCGTGCCCGTCGCCGAAATTCAGGCGCCGGGCAGCGGCCGAAGCGGCGCGCTCGGTGCGGGAGGGGGCTCGTCGGTGTTGACGAGCATGTGCGCGGCCCGCAGGAAGTAGTCGCGCATCTGCTCGGCCTGCACCTCGGGCAGGTCGAGGGTGTCCAGCGCGGCGAGCATGTGCCGCATCCAACGGTCGCGCATGTCGAGGCTCACCGGGTAGGGCGCGTGCCGCATCCGCAGGCGAGGGTGGCCGCGCTCCTCGCTGTAGGTCGTCGGGCCGCCGAAGTACTGGGTGAGGAACATCCGCAGCCGGCGCTCGGCCGGGGCCAGGTCGTCCGTCGGGGTAGAGCGCGCGCAGCGGCGGGTCGGCCGCCACGCCCTGGTAGAAGGCGTGCACCAGGGCCTCGAACGTCGGCGCACCCCCGACCTCGTCGTAGAGGCTCACAGGGCGCCTCCGCCCGGCGCGACCGGTCCCGCCGGTCCGCCGAACGGGCCGAGCGGCGGCGCCTGACCTCTGCGGCGTCGAGGGCCTTCTTGAGCCGCTCACGCAGCTCGCGCTGCACGGCGAAGTTCTCGCCGGGCACGCACTGGGCGACGGTGCGGATCGTCATCGTCATCCCGACGATCGACTCCACGCCGAGCACCTTGGGCTCCTCGACGAGCTTGTCGGCCCAGTCGGGGTCCTCGCCCATGGCGGTGGCCGTCTCGCGGATGACAGCCACGACCCGCTCGACGTTCTCGGCGTAGGAGACCGGCATGTCGACGATGGCCGTGGCGAAGCCCTGCGAGCGGTTGCCGATGCGGATGATCTCGCCGTTGCGGACGTACCAGGTGACGCCGTTGGCGTCGCGCAGCCGGGTGATGCGCAGGGTGACCTCCTCGACGGTGCCGATCGCCTCACCGGTGTCGATGACGTCGCCGACGCCGTACTGGTCCTCGAAGATCATGAAGACGCCGGACAGGAAGTCCTTGACCAGGCTCTGCGCGCCGAAGCCGAGCGCGACACCCGCGACGCCGGCGGACGCCAGCAGTGGCGCGATGGGGATGCCGAGCAGCTGCATGACCGTCAGCACCACCAGGGTGAGCACGACGGCCGTGCTGATGCTGCGCAGCAGCGAGCCCATCGTCTCGACCCGCTGGCGCTGGCGCTCACCCGCGAGCCCGGTGGCCGTCGCGAGCGCCTTCCCGGCGCGGCCGGACTCGGCGAGCTTGCGGGCCGACTTCGAGGTCATCGTGCGCACGACCCGGTTGATCAGCCGGCGCAGCAGCCACAGGCTGACCACGCCGAGGACGATCGTGACGAGGATCTGCAGGCCGACTGTGGCCAGCCACTTCTGGGTCGACTCCCAGGTCAGCTCGATGCCCTTGAGCGTCAGGTCGGGCAGGTTCAGCAGCGCGGTGACGGCCTCAGTCACGCGCGTCACGCTCCTGGGCCGCCAGGGCCCGCACCACCGGGTCGCGGTTCTCGACGACCAGGCGGCGCAGCGCGGCGGGGGCGTGCGGGTTGGCGTCGAGCCAGGCCTGCGTGCGGTCGCGCAACGCGGCATCCGCGAGGGCACGCGGGTAGAAGCCGTAGACGATCGACTCGACCAGTGCGTGCGAGCCGCGCTCGTGCACCGTGTCGAGCAGGGCGTGGTAGCGCTCGACGAACGGGCGCAGGAGGTCGGGCGAGGTGCCGGGGCGGGTGAAGCCCAGCGCGGTGGCCTCGACGACGGCGGTGGGCAGCCCGCCACCCTCGACGGCTTCGGCCCAGGCTTGTTCCTTGGCCTCGGGGGTGGGCCGGGCGGCCCGTGCCTTGGCGGCCCGCTCGCGTGCGGTGGCGGTGTCCTCGCGGGCGAGCTCGGCGTCGATCTCCGCCGAGTCGGCCGTGCCGGCGGCGACGAGCGCGGTGAGCAGCGTCCAGCGCATCTCGAAGTCGACGGTGAGCCCGTCGAGCACCTCGGTGCCCTCGAACAGGCCCCGGAGCAGCGTGGTGTCGTCACCCGCGGCGGTCAGGGCGGCCGCGGCGCTGACCAGCTGCAGCTGGGCGTCGCTGCCGGGCTCGGCCGAGCGCGCGATCTCCCACAGCCGGTCGCGGGCCGCGGCGCGCAGGGCCGTCGCGGTGCTCGGGCGCGCTGTAGGAGTGCACCGCCGTCTGCAGCTGGGCGACCAGGGTGCGCAGCAGGGTGGAGTCGGTCTCGCCGGGCAGCGTGTCGAGCACGACGTCGACGAAGTGCCGGGCACCCATCTCGGCGTCGCGGGTCATGTCCCAGAGCGCGCCGAGCACGAGCGCGCGCGGCAGTGACGAGGTCGAAGCCGCGCGGGTGGCCCAGCGCCGTGGCCAGCGAGCGCTCGTCGAGCCGGATCTTGGCGTAGGCGAGGTCGTCGTCGTTGACCAGCAGCAGGTCGGGCTGCTCGCGCCCGACGAGCTCGGGCACCTCGGTGCGCTCGCCGTCGACGTCGAGCTCGAGGCGGTCGGTGCGCTCGAGGACGCCGTCGCGCACGGTCGTAGAGGCCGATCGCGAGGCGGTGCGGGCGCAGCGTCGCGGTAGCCGGGCGGCGCGGTCTGCTCGATGGCGCGCCATGGTGATCACGGCCCCGGTCGTCGACCTCGAGCACCGGCCGCAGCGTGTTGACGCCCGGCGGTCTCGAGCCACAGCTTGGACCAGGTGCGCAGGTCGCGCCCGCTGGTGGCCTCGAGCTCGGCGAGCAGGTCGTCGAGCGTGGTGTTGCCCCAGGCGTGCTTCGCGAAGTAGGCGCGCAGGCCGTCGCGGAACGCCTCGCGGCCGACGTAGGCGACGAGCTGCTTGAGCACCGAGGCGCCCTTGGCGTAGGTGATGCCGTCGAAGTTGACCTCGACGTCCTCGAGGTCGCGGATCGTCGGCGACGATCGGGTGCGTCGAGGCGAGCTGGTCCTGGCGGTAGGCCCAGGTCTTCTCGATGGGTGCCGAAGGTGGTCCAGGCCTCGGTCCAGTCGCGTGGCCTCGGCCTGGCAGGTGGTGGAGGCCCACTCGGCGAACGACTCGTTGAGCCACAGGTCGTTCCACCACCGCATCGTCACGAGGTCGCCGAACCACATGTGGGCGAGCTCGTGCAGGATCGTCAGCGCCCGCCGCTCGACGAGGGCGTCGGGGACCGTCGAGCGGAAGACGTAGCATCTCGTTGAAGGTCACGCAGCCGGCGTTCTCCATCGCGCCCGCGTTGAACTCCGGCACGAAGAGCTGGTCGTACTTCTCGAACGGGTAGGCGCAGTCGAACTTCTCCTCGAAGAACGCGAAGCCCTGCTGGGTGATGTCGAAGATGTTGTCGGCGTCGAGGTAGCGGCGTGAGCGACCGCGCGGCAGAAGACGCCGAGCGGCACCTCGCCGGCGCGCGGTCGTGACCGTGTCGCGCACCACGTCGTACGGCCCGGCGACGAGCGCGGTGATGTAGGTCGAGATCGGCGCCGGTGGTGGCGAACGCGCCAGGTCGCGATGCCGTCGCCGGCCGGCTCCGGCTGCGGGGTGGGGGAGTTGGAGACGACCTGCCAGTGGGCCGGCGCGGTCACGGTGAACGTGAAGCGTGGCCTTGAGGTCGGGCTGCTCGAACACGGCGAACATCCGCCGGGAGTCGGGCACCTCGAACTGCGTGTAGAGGTAGACCTCGTCGTCGACCGGGTCGACGAAGCGGTGCAGGCCCTCGCCGGTGTTGCGTGTAGCGCCCGGTGCGGCGACGACCACGAGCTCGTTGTCGGCGGCCAGATCGGGCAGGCGCACCCGGCTGTCGGCGAAGACCTCGGCCGGGTCGAGCGTCGGTGCCGTTGAGGGTGACCGCCTGCACCGTGCCGCCGACGAAGTCGATGAACGTCTCGCTGCCGGGCTGGCGTGCAGCCGAAGTGGATCGTGCTCGTGGTCGAGAAGGTCTCGGGGCCGCTCGCGACGTCGAGCTCGACGTCGTGGCGGTGGACGGTGACGAGGGCCGCGCGGTCGCGGCCTCCTCGCGGGTGAGGTTCGTGCCGGGCACGGGTTCTCCTTGCGGGGCGGTGCGGTGTGGACGCCGGTCGGGCGCCGCTGCGGGCGTCGGGCCATCCTGTCACGCGGTCCCGTCAGCCTCGACGGCGAGCCGACCGGATGGCAGGATGTCGCCCATGTCCGAGCGCAACGCTGCAGAGTTCTGGTTCGACCCGCCTGTGCCCCTGGGCCTGGATGACCTCCCGCTGGATGATGGAGGTGGAGCAGGTCCGACCCGTCGACGTCACCTGGTCGTCATGAGCCTGTCCGTCCTCAACGAGGGCCGCGACCTGCCCGAGGACTACCGGGCGATGCTCGACCGCGGCTGGGGACCGGTGCGGGTCGTCATCGCCGCCCGCGAGAAGCTACGGCGACGACGTCGTCAAGCCGCTCTACGACGCGCTCGGCGACGCGCATCCACCACCAGCAGCTCGACTACCCCGAGGCCATCGCCGGCGCGCTCGAGGAGCTCGGGCTGCCGGCCGAGCTCGCCGACGCCGCCACCAGCGACGAGCGCGACGCCGAGCTGCGGGCCAGCCACCAGCGCGCGCATCGACCTGGTCGGCGACGACGTCGGCACGCCGGTCGTCGCCGTCAACGGCGTCGCGTTCTTCGGCCCGGTCGTCAGCCCGGCGCCCAAGGGCGAGGCCGCCGGCCGGCTCTGGGACGGCTGCGTCCTGGTCGCCGGCACCGAGGGCTTCTTCGAGCTCAAGCGCTCGCGCACCGTCGGCCCGATCTTCGACACGGACGCCTGACGTGCGCGTGCACGTCGGGGGCGACCACGCGGCATACGAGCTGCTGGTCGACCTGGTCGCGTTCCTCGAGGGCAACGGGCACGAGGTGACCAACCACGGCCCGCACGCCTACGACGCCGTCGACGACTACCCCGTCTACGTGCTGCGCGCGGCCGAGGCCGTCGCCGCCGACCCGGGGTCGCTCGGTGTCGTGCTCGGTGGGTCGGGCAACGGTGAGCAGATGGCTGCGAACAAGGTGTCCGGCATCCGCGCCGCGCTGTGCTACGACGACGAGCTGGCCCGCCTCGCGCGCGAGCACAACGACGCGCAGGTGATCTCGATCGGGGCCCGGATGACCACCGTCGAGCAGGCGCGCTCGATGGTCGAGGTGTTCGTCGGCACGCCGTTCAGCCACGACCCGCGGCACGTGCGACGTCTCGAGATGGTGTCGGCCTACGAGGCCGACGGCACCCTCCCGTCGCTCCCGTCCTGACCCGGTTGGCCGCCCTTTCCGGGCTGCGCGACCGGTCGCGCACGCCGGGCGCAGGCCCCTGCCCGCGGTCGTCTGGCAGGGGTGCCCGGTGACCACTAGTGTGTGCGCGCGGCGGCGGTCCGACCCGGAAGGGGTGAGCATGCCCAACGAGGTGCTCCAGCGTCCCGGGTCCCAGAGCGGGATCGGCCTCCCGCGCGCGCTGGTCCGGCTGCTCGGGCCTGGTCGCTCCCGCAACGCCGACCGCTACTACACCGTCCTGTTCATCGTGCTGGTGGTCCTCCTGGGCACCGCAACCATCGTGTGGCCCCTGCAGGTGCCGAGCGCGCTGCTCTTTCCGGTGGTCGTGGCGGCGGGCGTGGCCCTCTCCGGTCGCGGGCTGCTGCTCGTCTACGCGCTGACCCTGGGCTTCCTCTTCCTGTGGTTGCCGGATGCCGGGCTGACCATCCCCCGGCGCATCCTCGTCGTGCTCTCCTTCGTCGCCGTCATGGCGATGATGTACGTCGCCGCGCAGTCCCGTGCGCTGGTGGGAACGCGCGGGTTCGGCGCCGACCGGATGTTCGCCGAGCTGCGCGACCGGATCGCCATGGTCGGCCGGGTGCCGCCGCTGCCCGACGGCTGGCGTGCCTGGTCGTGTATCCGCTCCGCGCACGGTGACCGCTTCTCCGGCGACTTCGTCGTGGCCCACCTCAGCCCGTCCGGGCACCGGCTCGAGATCGTGCTCGTCGACGTCAGCGGCAAGGGCACCCGCGCCGGCACCCGGTCGCTGCTGCTGTCGGGTGCGCTGGGCGGCCTGCTCGGCTCGATCCCTCCGGGCGACTTCATGCGGGCCGCCAACGAGTACCTCGTGCGGCAGGGCTGGGAGGAGGGGTTCGCCACCGCGGTGCACCTCGACCTCGACCTGCGCACCGGCGACTACTCCATCGCGAACGCCGGCCACCCGTCGCCGGCCCGCTACACCTCGGGCCGGGCCCGGTGGACCGTGCTCGACGGGGCCCGCGGGCCGCTGCTCGGGGTCGTGCCCGGTGCGTTCTTCCCCCGGCAGAGCGGACGCCTCGACCGTGGCGACGCGCTGCTGTTCTACTCCGACGGCATCATCGAGTCGCGAGGGCGAGACCTGGTCGACGGTATCGACCGGATGCTCGGCGTCGCCGCGATGTCGGTGCTCGGCGAGGGCGACGTGGCGCGCGATGTGTGCGAGTCGGCCCGCTCGGGGGAGGATGACGACCGCGCGGCGCTCGCCGTCCGCCGACTCTGACCCCTGCCGAGAGGACCTCGACCGTGGGACCCGACCAGGTGCCCGGGACCGGCGCCGTAACCGAGCCGGATGCCGTGCCCGACGTCGACGGCGCGCCCCAGCCGGGGCGTGGGCCGGTGCTCGACCACGCTCCCCGTGAGGGCGTGCGCACCTTCACCCCGCGCTGGCGCAACAGCCCGCTGACCGACGAGCGGATGGCGACGTTGCTGCCCGCGCGATCGCTGCCCGACGGGCCGCTGGACTTCGCGGCGGCCTTCGGGCGGGTGGGGCCGGTCGTCCTCGAGATCGGCTCGGGCCACGGCGCCGCCGCCATCGCCTACTGCGCCGCCCACCCCGAGGCCGACCTCGTCGCGGTCGAGGTGCACGTGCCCGGTGTGGCCCGGATGCTCGCCGCCGCCGACGCGGCAGCACTCTCGAACCTGTGGGTGCACCCGGGCGACGCGCTGCCGTTCATCACCGACCGGGTGCCGGCGTCCTCGCTGGCCTCGGTGCACCTGTTCTTCCCCGACCCGTGGCCGAAGAACAAGCACGCGAAGCGGCGGTTCGTGCAGCAGCACACCCTCGACCTGCTGGCCTCCCGGCTGGTGCCCGGCGGGGTGCTGCGCATCGCCACCGACATCGCCGCGTACGCCGAGCACGCCCGCACCCAGCTGGCCCACCACGGCCGCTGGGACGTCGTCGAGGGAGAGCGCCCCCCGTGGCGCCCGGACGACGGCTTCGAGGCCAAGGGCGTGCGCGCCGGCCGCACCGTCACCGAGCTCACCTGCACCCTGCGCCCGACCTGACCAGGACGTCTCGAGTGATGCCGGGGGCGCGCCAGGTCGCGCGGGGTGCAGCACCGCTGGTGGAGCTCGTCGAAGGGGTGATGCCGGGGGCGCGCCAGGTCGCGCGGGGTGCAGCACCGCTGGTGGAGCCAGGCGAAGGGGTGATGCCGGGGGCGCTGACCCGCGCGCGGCGCCTCGTCCTTACGCGCTCCGACGACTCCGGACGAGGGTGAGCCAGCCTCGGACGACCTGGTCGAGGAACGGATCGGGCTCCAGCCGAAGCCCGAGCACCGGGATCCGGAGCACCATGTCGGCGGACAGGGTGACCTCGTTCTGGCGCAGCGCGTCGTCAACCGGGCTCAGGGCCAGTGCGTGCTGGCCACCGTCGATCTCGACGACCAGCCCGATGTCCTCCCACGCCACGTCCAGGTAGATCCGTCCGCCGGGCCCGGTTCGCACTACCTGGCGGCTTGGCGGCGGTAGGCCCACCGTCCGACACATGGCTGCGAAGTCGAGCTCACCGAGGGAGTGCGCCCCGTCGCAGATGTCGTCGACGACCTGGTCCAACAGTGCGCGGCGTCGGCTCTGCCGTACCGCTCGCCACGATGCCAGAAGCCGCTCGGACGGAACGAGGCGTTGCTGCACCACCAGGCAGAGGATGAGCACGGCCGTGCGGTCGGTCGCAGCCCACTCCGCGGCACGCACCGCGGCCAGCTCGGGCCTCGCCCGCGGAAGCCCCGCCCCGGCTGCAGCCCCGAGGACCTGGCGGCGTCGCACCCGAACCCCGCTCACCTGGTGTCTGCGGTTGGCCCGTGGCATGGAGACGTCGATGGTGGTGTGCGTGAACCCCTTCAGCCCGGCTGCCTGCAGAGCACTGACACCGTCGAGGATGGCCCCCGGCCCCGCCTCCCACACGGCGTGCCACCGACGTGCTTCCTCCGACATCGCTCCGGTGCCGATGACCACTGTGTGGCGGCCTTCCGTGCGCCAGCGGCCGGCGGCCACCTCAGTGCGGATGTCGGCACGGGTCACCCCCCGTGCCCGCAGCTCCCTGCGGTGCGCGACACCGTCATGGTCGGCAGCCACCTCGCCGCCGATGCGCGCACGCTCGGCGCGGGGCAGACGTCGGCGGGGTGGTCGGGGCATGCGCCAAGCCTGACCCAACCGAGCATCCGCTCGCTCGAGGCCTGTGGACAACCGTCGGGCGGTGATGCAGGGGGCGCGACAGGGCTCGCGCCCTGCATCCGGGGGCACGGCGTGGCGCGGTGATGCATCCCGCGCGATGGGCGCGCCTGCGGCATCACCCGAGGGATGCCGGTTCTGGGGAGTGATGCAGCCCGCGCGATGGGGCGCCCGCCCTGCATCACCGCGCTAACCACTGCTCGTCTGTCGGGGTAGCCGGAGCCGCGGGTCGAGTCGGCTCCTCCGTCCCCGCCTCGAGCCCGCTCCCCGTCATCCGCCTCCCGCGACAGAGAACGGCCCGCAGCGCGGAGCGCAGCGGGCCGTTCTCTGTCGGGGTAGCCGGATTCGAACCGGCGGCCTTCCGCTCCCAAAGCGGACGCGCTACCAAGCTGCGCCATACCCCGCCGCCCGCGCGGCCGGCATCCCAGGCCGACAAAACGTCGACGACGAGAGGATTTCGGATCCCGCGAGTGCGGCCCTAGGCTAGCGCTGCCCTCGGGGTGCGAGCTCACGAGGTGCGCGGGCGTAGCTCAATGGTAGAGCCCCAGTCTTCCAAACTGGCTACGCGAGTTCGATTCTCGTCGCCCGCTCCACTGCACCACCCCGCCAAACCCGTCAGTTCGGCGGGCGCCCCAACATCGACCGGCCGCCCAGTCGGGTCCGCCGCCGTGCCGGCACCCGCGACCAGACCCGCTGCTGCAGGGCGAGCGTGGCCCACCCGGCGACCGCCATCGCCACCAGGTTCAGGGTGAGCTGCAGCGCACTGCCCCACACCTCCGACCACGCCCCGAACGCCAGCCCGAGCGCGATGTTCCCGGCCGCCGGCACCGTGGTCACCGAGATGAACACCCCGGACAGGCCACCCGTGCGCGCCGACGTCAGCGACAGCACCCCGGCCGCCGCGGCGATCACGGCGACGATGAGCGTCCACCGGTCCGGTGAGTAGATGAACGCGGTGCCCGGCCGCGGCCCGACGATGTCCTCGTAGGTCACCCAGCCCAGGGACCTCCCGAGCAGCCCGGCCAGGAACGTCGCCAGGATGCCGGCCGCGAACCCCAGCACGAGCGTGCGCGACGCGATCGCCAGCAGGTTGGCCCGCCGGCGCACCAGCGCCACCCCGATGGCGGCGATCGGCCCGAACTCCGGCCCGAGCACCATCGCGCCGATGACGAGGATCGAGGAGTCGAGCACGATCGCGACCCCGGCGATGAGGGTGGCGAGCACCATGAACGACAGGTAGGTCCAGTTGAGCTCGGAGTCGGCGTAGGCGCGGTTGGCGACCTGGGTCCACACCACGGCGTCGGCGCTCGCCCCCGGCGCCTCCTGCTCCGCCTCGAACGCCGGCTGCGAGAGCCAGGTGTCGACCGGGTCGACCCGCACCGTGCCCTCGCGGTGCACGCCGAGGTCGCGCAGCGCGTCGAGCACGGGGTTGGCCCCCTCGCGGGCGATGTCGGCGGTGACCACGTCGCCGGGCGGGATGACCGAGGCGCCGCGCAGCACGCTCAGCCCGGTGACGGCCGAGCTGTCGGTGAGCAGGGCGACCACGTCGTCGGTGAGCCCCTCGGGCACGGAGATCCGCAGCGACAGCACGGGCTCAGTGTGCCGCCGGGCCGATCGACGACGCCGGATGCCGGCCGCGACAGTCCGCGACCGGCATCCGGCGTGTGGTGGGTGGGGGAGGCGTCAGGCCTTCGCGCCGGCCCGGAAGGCGACCCACGCGTCGTTCATCCGCTCGACCTGGCCGGGCGTGAACTCGTTCATGCAGGAGTCCTGCGTGTAGTCCATGAAGTTGTGGATCGGGTCCAGGCCCGGGGCCGCGCAGGTGTCGGCGCCGACCGGGCAGTCGAACTGCGGCCCGGCCTCCTTGGGGGTGTCGGTGACGTAGTCGCCGGAGGCGCTGCAGCCGTGGGCGAAGGTGTGCTCGAGCATCAGCCAGTGGCCGACCTCGTGGGTGAGCGTGTCGCCCTCGGAGTACTTGCCGGCGGTGCCACCGGGCATCGACTCGTCGAGTATGACGACGCCGTCGATGTAGTCGCAACCGTTGTTTGTAGCCCTTGGGGAAGTAGGCCCAGCCGAGCAGGCCGCCGCCGATGTTGGCCACGTAGACGTTCAGCGTGGTCGAGTCGCCCTCGTAGAGCGCCTTCTTCATGTCGCGCTCGTTCTTGCCGGGCACGACGGTGTACCAGGTCGGGTTGACCGTGTAGGTGGTCTTGGTGAGGTCGAACCGGAACGGGCTGTTGGCCGCGGTCGCCGAGGTCTGGCCCGAGAACGAGTCGTTGAGCACCTTCATCTGCGCCGCGACCATCGTCTGCATGCGGGTCTGCTCGGGGGCCGTCAGCGCGTGGTCGGACACGACGTGGAAGACGGTCGGGATGTGCACCGAACCGTTGGCCATCCGGGGGGCGTCCTTGATCACGCCGTAGGCGTTGGCCTGGTTGTCGGGGTAGAGCTTGGGCTCGGCCACGGTCGCGCCCTTGGCGACCCGGGCCGCGCTCGAGCCGGCCGAGCCGGGCGCCGGGCAGTGCGCTGCCGCGGTCGCCGTGCTGGTGCCGGCCGTGCTGGAGCCGGCGCTGGCGACGCCGGCGCCGGTGCCGACCGCCGCCGTGGCGAGCGCTCCGGCGACCAGGGCGCTCACGCCGACCAGCCGAAGCGGATGTGGGACGAGATGGGGTTCATGGGTGTCCCCCTGCTTGGGGTGCCCCGGTCGGGGGCGCCTCGCGGACGTTACCGCCAGCGCGGTGGCGGTAGGGCGGTCGTGCCGCACCGGCCGCACCGGCCGCACCGGCCGGGCCGTCGAGGGCGATTGGGTCGCCCCGTGCCCGGCCGCTAGCATGGTCCCTTGGTGCCGATCCGGGATGCCGCGTGCGCGCGTGCGGTCTGGAGGCGCCGGTCCGCAGTGGCCGGCCCGCACGGCATACGACGTGAAGTTGCCCCCCGATTCCCCCATGGTTGTGGAGTGCCCGAAGTGAAGAGTGCCGTCGAGACCATCAGCCCGACCCGGGTCAAGCTCGTCGTGGAGGTCCCGTTCGCGGAGCTGAAGCCGATGCTCGACCAGGCGTACAAGACGATCGGCGCCCAGGTGCAGATCCCGGGCTTCCGCAAGGGCAAGGTCCCGAGCCGGATCATCGACCAGCGCGTCGGCCGCGGCGCCGTCGTGCAGGAGGCCGTCAACGAGGCCCTCCCCGTCTTCTTCGCGCAGGCCGCCGAGGCCGAGGACATCCGCGCCATCGGCCAGCCCGAGGTCGACGTCACCGCCGTGCCGCTCGAGGACGGCCAGGACCTCGAGTTCACCGTCGAGACCGACGTGCGCCCGACGATCGAGCTGCCCGACCTCGAGGGCATCGCCGTCGAGGTCGACGAGGTCAAGGCGTCCGACGACGACGTCGACGAGCGCCTCACCGCGCTGCGCGAGCGCTTCGGCTCCCTCGTCGGCGTCGAGCGCGCCGTCGAGGACGGCGACTTCGTGTCCGTCGACCTCTCCGCGGCCATCGCCGACGAGGAGATCGACTCCGTCACCGGCGTCTCGTACGAGGTCGGCAGCGGGAACATGCTCGAGGGCATGGACGAGGCGCTGCTCGGCATGAGTGCCGGCGAGACGAAGACCTTCACCGCCCCGCTGGCCGGTGGCGACCACGAGGGCGACGACGCCGAGTGCACGGTCACCGTGCAGTCCGTCAAGGTCCGCGAGCTGCCGGCTCTCGACGACGACTTCGCCCAGCTCGCGTCGGAGTTCGACACCCTCGACGAGCTGCGCGCCGACGTCACCGCGCAGGCCGAGCAGGCCAAGAAGTACGAGCAGGGCATCCAGGCCCGCGACAAGGTGCTCGAGCACCTCCTCGAGACCGTCGACGTGCCCGTGCCCGACGGCATCGTCGAGGCCGAGGTGCACCAGCACCTCGAGGGTGAGAACCGCCTCGACGACGACGAGCACCGCGCGGAGGTCGACGAGAGCACTCGTAAGGCGCTCAAGGCGCAGTTCCTGCTCGACGCGATCGCCGAGAAGCTCGAGGTCCGGGTGGAGCAGCCCGAGCTCATCGAGTACCTCGTCATGAGTGCCCAGCAGTACGGCATGGACCCCAACGAGTTCGCCCAGACCATCGACCAGCAGGGCCAGATCCCCTCGATCGTGCAGGAGGTCGCGCGCCGCAAGGCCCTCGCCGCCGTGCTCGACAAGGCGACGGTCACCGACACCGCCGGTGTCGCGGTCGACCTCGACGCGCTCGTGGCGGGCGACCAGACGCACGACCACGACCATGACCACGATCACGACCACGGGTCCGACGAGGCCGGTGCCGACGAGGCCGGCGACGACGCCGCCGCGTCCGCCGACGAAGCGCCGCCGACGAAGCGCCTGCCGACGAGGTTCCCGCCGTCAAGGCCTGAGCCCACCTGAGAGACTCCTTGGTGCCAGCAGGGCCCGGTACCACGATTTCCTAGTCAGTGGGGCTTTCGCTGACCTATCGTGAGCCCACGCCGAGGGACGGCGTTGCTGGACCAGGGAGCCCCGATGAGTCGTCGTGCCATCTCGTCCGTGCTGGGGGCCGTCGTGCTTCTCGCTGCCTCGGTGGTCGGGGCGTCCTCCGCCTCGGCCCTGGCGTCGGACGCCACCGCACCGAGCCTGAACTTCGGCAACGTGCCCGTCTACGGCACCGTCCAGCAGGACGTCGTGGTCACGGCCACGGGGGGAGACGTCACCTTCGCTGACGCCGTGCCGTTCCTGACGCCGGTCAACGGGGCCCAGGACCAGGCCGACGACTTCTCCTTCGTGTCCCGCACCTGCATCGGCCTCATCGCCGCAGACACGACGTGCACAGTGACGGTGGCCTTCAACCCGTTCGCCGCCGGGCTGCGCCAGGCCACGCTCAACATCGGGATCACGTCGCCGGGCGCCGCCCTGCTCGTCTCGCTGAGCGGCACCGGCGTGCCCAACGCCACCGGCACCTACTACGGGCTCACCACGCCCACCCGGTTCCTCGACACCCGCGGACCCACCAGGACCGGGGCCCCGCTCGCGGCCGGGTCGACGACCACCGTGCAGATCCTGAACCGCAGCACCATCCCCGCGAGCGGCGTGTCCGCCGTCGTGTTCAACCTGACCGCGGTCGCCACCACGGCAGCCGGCTACTTCACCACCTACCCGAGCGGCAAGGCACGGCCGACCACGTCCTCGATCAACTTCCCGAAGGGCTGGACGGGCGCCAACATGGTGACCCTCCCGGTCGGGGCCGACGGCAAGATCAAGCTGTTCAACTCGGGCGGGGCGGCGCACGCGCTGATCGACGTGCTGGGCTGGTACGCGAAGGACGACACGGTGCGCGCGGCCAGGGGTATGGGCTCGCAGTTCCGCTCCACCGCCAACGGTGACGCGTCGCGGCTCTACGACAGCCGCAAGGACCCCGACAACGGCAACCTCCCCTTCGTCGGCGGTGATGTCCTCGACCTCACCGACACCTGGGCGAGCCCGGCGGAGGCCGCCACCATCAAGGCGTACGCCGTGAGCATCACCGCCACGGCGGCCACCGGTGCCGGCGTGTTCACGGCGTGGGCTGGGGGCGGCATCACCAAGCCCGTCGCCTCGGCGGTCAACTACACCAAGGGTGTCACCGCTCCCAACATGGTCGTCGTGCCGGCGGGCCACTTCGACCCGGCGAAGCCACAGTTCTGGGCTCCGGACCAGACCGGCTTCCGCGTCGCCAACGTGGGCAGTGGCTCGGTGCACATGCTCGTCGACCTGGTGGGCTACTACGTGACCGACGACTCCGCCGGCATGCGCTTCAAGCCGCTGACCAGCGCCAACTCTCCGGTGCGCATCCTCGACACCCGCAAGGCCATCGGCCTCTCCGGCGCCTTCAAGGCCGGCCAGACGCGCACCGTCAACGCCACGGGCGTGACGTCGTCCGACTCGGCGTACCTCGTGGGCAACACCACCGGCATCACCCCGACGGTGTCGACGTTCCTCACCGTGTTCAGCGGCGACAACCCGCTGCCCGGGGTGAGCACCCTCAACGTCAACCCCACCCTCATCCGGGCGGTGTCGACCTACGCACCGCTGAAGTTCACCCTCGCGGGCCCGAAGCTCACCTTCAACATCTTCAACAAGTCAGGCACGATCAACGTGCTCTTCGACGCGGCCGGCACCCTGGACATCTACCCGGGGCAGGCCACCGTGCCGGTGAGCACCCCCTCGTCGAGCGACGGGTCGTCCCCCAGCACCTCGGGTGGGCGCACCGTGCCGGGTGGGCCCAGCATGCCCAGCGGTCACAAGGCCCCGACGGCGCGCCGCGGCTGACCCGGGCGCCCGCCGCTCATCACGTGGCCGGGGGTGGGGACGACGTGGTCGTCCCCACCCTCAGGCGCACCGGGAACGGCTCGTCCTCGATCGGGGCGCCGTCGAGGGCCCGCCGCACGAGCCGGCCGATCGCCCGCCCCTTGTCGGCGCCGGGCTGCTCGACCGTGGTGAGCACGTGGTCGAGCCAGGGCAGCGCGACGCCGTCGAAGCCGGTGACGCTGAGGTCCTGCGGCACCCGCAGCCCCAGGGCCTGCGCGGTGCGCACGACCCCGGCCGCGAGGAGGTCGGCCTGCGCGACCACGGCTGTGGGCCGCTGCGTCGCCGGCACGTCGAGGAGCAGGCGGGCGGCAGCGGCACCGGCCTCGACGGTGAGGTCCTGCGCCTGGACCACGGGCGCGCCGTCGCCGGCGAGGGAGCGGAACCCGGCGAGCCGGCCCGCGGCATCCGGGTACGACGCACCCGCCACCTCACGCTCGGTGACCCACCCGGTGGGGGACCCCGGGCGGAGCGGCATGGACAGGTGAGCAACCCGGGTGTGGCCGAGCTCGAGCACGTGCCCGGTGGTGAGCCGCATGGCCGCGAACTCGTCGGTGAGCACGTGCACGACGCGGGGGTGCACCGGTGCGCCGCTGCCCACCAGCGGGATGCCGCGCGCGAGCAGGTGCTCGAGCACGGGGTTGTCGCGGTCGCCGCACAGCGGGAAGACCGCAGCGTCGACCGCCTGGGTCGAGAGCTGGGCCAGAGCGCGCTCGGGGTCCTCGACCGGCTGAGCGACGAGCAGCATCGAGCGGCCGGCCGCGTCGAGCTCCTCCGCCAGGCCGTCGAGCACCGCCAGCGCGAACGGGTCGTGGAAGGCGTAGCGCAGCGGACCCTCGACCACCACGGCCACGGTGCCCACCCGGCCCTGCCGCAGCGACGTCGCCAGCGGGTCGGGGCCGGCATACGCCAGGTCGCTCGCCGCGGTGCGCACCCGCTCGGCGGTGGCCGTGGCCACTGGACCCTTGCCGCTGAACACCAGGGATGCCGTCGACGTCGAGACGCCCGCCCGGCGCGCGACGTCGCGCAGCGTGGGCCGGCGCCGCGGGGGAGTTTGACGGCTGGGGGTCACGGGAGACACAATATCGAATCGATTCGATCGAATCGATTCGACACCCCCACTGCCCACCCCGACACCTGCCGAGGAACCCGCGTTGTCCGCCACCCCTGACCTGACCACCACCGCGCCGAGCATCCCCCGGGAGCGCGTCACCAGCGCCCGCCTGGCGGTCTTCGTCACCTTCAGCCTCGCCGGGCTGGTCTTCGCCTCGTGGGCGTCACGGATCGCCGACACCAAGCACGCCCTCGGCCTGACCGCCGGCGAGCTGGGCCTGACCCTGTTCGCCGCGAGCGTCGGGTCGGTCGTCGGCCTGCCGCTGGCCGGGCGCATCTCCGACCGGATCGGGGCCACCCGCGCCAATGCGCTGGGGATGGGCCTCGCGCTGTCCGGGCTGCTCGCCGTCGGGCTGGTCGTCGACAGCCACGGGCCGCGCGCGGGCGTGGCCGCCGGGCTGTTCTTCATCGGCCTGGGCGTCGGTGTCTGGGACGTGTCGATGAACCTCGAGGGCGCTGACGTCGAGCGGCACCTGGGCACGTCGGTGATGCCGCACTTCCACGCGGCCTTCAGCGGCGGCACCGTGGTCTCCGCCCTCATCGGGGCCGCCATGTCGCGCGCCGGCGTGCCGCTGACCGTGCACTTCCTCGGCGCCGCGGTCGTCACCGTGGGCCTCGCCTGGTGGGCGCTGCCGCACTTCCTCCCGCGCACCACCGAGCAGCCGGCCGCCGCCCGCGCGGCCCGCAAGCGGCACCGCTCGGCCTGGCTCGAGCCGCGCACCCTGCTCATCGGCGTGGTCGTCTTCGCGGCGGCCTTCACCGAGGGCACCGCCAACGACTGGCTCGCGGTGGCGTTCGTCGAGGGCCACGACCTCCAGCAGTGGATGGGCGTGCTGGCCTTCGCCACCTTCCTCACCTTCATGACCGTGGGCCGGATCGCCGGCACCGGCCTGCTCGACCACTACGGGCGGGTTCCGGTGCTGCGCGTCAGCTTCGCCCTCGCGGCGATCGGTGCCGCCCTGGTCATCCTCGGCAGCGCGTGGGTCGCCTTCGTCGGCACCGCGGTCTGGGGGCTCGGCGCCGCACTCGGCTTCCCGGTCGGGATGAGCGCCTCGGCCGACGAGCCCGAGCGCGCCGCGGCCCGGATGTCGGTCGTCGCGACCATCGGCTACGCCGCGTTCCTGGCCGGTCCGCCCGTCCTCGGCCTGCTCGGTGACCGGGTGGGCGTGCTGCACTCGCTCACCGTGGTGGGGGCGCTGGCCATCCTGGCCCTCGCCGTCGTGCCGGCGGTGCGCAAGCCTGCCGCGGGGTGACCCCGCCCTCACCCATCGAAGGTGATGCGGCGCGGGGGGTCAGCGTCCACGATTACGGGGCAGGGGCCCTGGTCGTCAGCGCCCTCATCCGGAAGTGAAGGCAGGCAGCATGCTCGGCCACGACAGGCGAGAGACGCGTCGCGACGAGCGCCAGACGTTCGGTCGACGAGGAGACGCGACGCGGTACCAGATGCGCGAGAAGCTCCTCTCCATCGGCGACGACAGCTGGATCGAGGACGAGAGCGGCGCTCGCGCCTTCAAGGTCAACGGCAAGGCACTGCGGGTGCGCCAGACCCTCGTCATCGAGGACCCGCAGGGCAACGAGCTGGCGAAGATCCAGGACCGCCCGGTCCGCGTCCGCGACGTCATGGAGATCGAGGGGCCCGACGGCTCCACGCTCGCCACGGTGAAGAAGGCGATGATCACGCCCCTGCGCGACCGCTTCTCGATCGATGTGGCCGGGGGCACCGAGCTGTCGGCCCACGGCAACATCGTCGACCACGAGTTCGAGATCGAGGCGGACGGCACCAAGGTCGCCGAGGTCTCCAAGAAGTGGTTCCGGGTGCGCGACACCTACGGCGTCGAGGTGACGCCCGGGCAGAACGACGCGCTCATCCTGGCGATCACGGTCTGCATCGACCAGCTGGCCTCCGGCTGACTGGTTCGCACGCCACCCCACGGTGCGCCTTCACCACCCCCCGCAGCACCAGCACTACCCTCACCATCAACACCACCACCTGAAAGGTGACTCACAACGATGGGTACCAACAACATCAACAGCTTCGGGGAAGTCCTCCTCTGGAGCTTCTGGATCTTCATCTGGATCTCGGCGATCTTCATCTGGTTCCGCTGCGTCTTCGACCTGTTCAGCGACCGCTCGCTGAGCGGCTGGGGCAAGGCCGGCTGGGTCGTCCTGCTGATCTTCGTGCCGTGGTTCGGCGCCCTGATCTACCTGATCGCGCGCGGCCGCAGCATGGGCGAGCGCCAGATGGCCGCCGTCGCCGACGCGCAGGCCCAGCAGGAGAAGTACATCAAGTCGGTCGCGGCCCAGTCGGCCAGCCCGGCGGAGCAGATCACCCACGCCAAGTCGCTGCTCGACTCGGGTGCGATCAGCCAGCAGGAGTTCGACTCCCTCAAGGCCAAGGCCCTCGCCTGACCTGACTCACCGACGGGGGCGGAGCCACACGGCTCCGCCCCCGTCGGCGTGCCCGGTGCCCGCGGCGTCCCCGGCACCCCCGTTGCGCCCACGGCGAACATCCGCCGGACCGGGGAGTGTGCGGTGGAGGTCCGGCGTTAGGGTCAACGACAAGCACCACCCGACCTGATGAGGAGCGTCTCCAGCGTGACCAGCACCGAGATCGTCGCCGCCGGCCCGGGCCCCCAGGCCGGCCTGGACGACCACATCTACAACCGTCTCCTCAAGGAGCGGATCATCTTCCTCGGATCCGACGTGCGCGACGACAACGCGAACGCGATCTGCGCCCAGATGCTCCTGCTCGCCGCCGAGGATCCCACCAAGGACATCTGGCTCTACATCAACTCCCCGGGTGGCTCGGTCACCGCGGGCATGGCGATCTTCGACGTCATGCAGTGGATCCCCAACGACGTGGCCACGGTGGCCATGGGCATGGCGGCCTCGATGGGCCAGTTCCTGCTGTCGGCCGGCGAGCCCGGGCAAGCGCTACGCCACCCCGCACGCGCGGGTCATGATGCACCAGCCCTCGGGCGGCATCGGTGGCACGGCCTCCGACATCAAGATCCAGGCCGAGCAGCTGCTGCACATCAAGAAGCAGATGGCCGAGCTGATCGCCCAGCACACCGGCCAGACGGTCGACCAGATCGAGATGGACTCCGACCGCGACCGGTGGTTCACCGCCGAGGAGGCCAAGGAGTACGGCTTCGTCGACCAGGTCATCACCAAGGCCACGATGGCGGGTCCCGGGGTCGACAACCCGGTGACCTCCGCCTGACCACGGCCGAGACGACGCGAGAGATGAACATGAACTCAGACCTGACCAGCCGCCTTCACGTGCCCGGCCCGTCCAGCCGCTACATCCTGCCGCAGTTCGAGGAGCGCACCTCCTACGGCATGAAGCGCCTCGACCCCTACACCAAGCTGTTCGAGGACCGCATCATCTTCCTCGGGGTGCAGGTCGACGACGCCTCGGCCGACGACGTCATCGCGCAGCTCATCGTGCTGGAGTCGCAGGACCCCGACCGCGACATCCTGATGTACATCAACAGCCCCGGTGGCTCGTTCACGGCGATGACGGCGATCTACGACACGATGCAGTACATCCGCCCCGACGTGCAGACCTTCGTCATCGGTCAGGCCGCCTCCGCCGCAGCCGTGCTGCTCGGCGCCGGCGCCCAGGGCAAGCGGTTCGCCCTGCCCAACGCCGGGTGCTCATCCACCAGCCCGCGATCGAGGGCACCGGCGGCAGGCCTCCGACCTCGAGATCCACGCCAACGAGATCATCCGGATGCGCGGCTGGCTCGAGGACACCATCGCGCACCACTCCGGCCGCGACGTCGAGCAGGTCCGCAAGGACATCGAGCGCGACAAGATCCTGTCCGCCGCGGCGGCCAAGGAGTACGGCCTGATCGACGAGGTGCTGTCCTCGCGCAAGAACACCGTCTGACGGCGCACCACGCACGCACCGGATGCCGCCCGCTCACCTCAGAGCGGGCGGCATCCGTCGTGCCGGGGCGGGCAGGGCGGGGTGTTGCGCTCTCAGCGGAACCACGCGACGCGCCGGGCCTCGGGCGGGCTTGAATGGGTGCGGTGACCCGCGCCGGCAGGTAGCGTCGGGGACGTTGCTTTCGAGCCGAGGGAAGGTGCATTCGTGGCACGCGTGGGAGAGACCAGCGACCTGCTGAAGTGCTCCTTCTGTGGCAAGTCACAGAAGCAGGTCAAGAAGCTCATCGCGGGGCCGGGTGTCTACATCTGTGACGAGTGCATCGACCTGTGCAACGAGATCATCGAGGAGGAGCTCGCCGAGTCCAGCGAGCTCGGGCTCGACGAGCTGCCCAAGCCGCGCGAGATCTTCGACTTCCTCGAGCAGTACGTCATCGGCCAGGACGTCGCCAAGAAGGCCCTGTCGGTGGCGGTCTACAACCACTACAAGCGCATCCAGGCGGGGGAGTCGGCGCTGGGCAAGAAGGACCCCGACCACGTCGACATCTCCAAGTCCAACATCCTGCTCATCGGGCCCACCGGGTGCGGCAAGACCTACCTCGCGCAGACCCTGGCCAAGATGCTCAACGTGCCGTTCGCCATCGCCGACGCCACGGCCCTGACCGAGGCCGGCTACGTCGGCGAGGACGTCGAGAACATCCTCCTCAAGCTCATCCAGGCCGCCGACTACGACGTCAAGAAGGCCGAGACCGGCATCATCTACATCGACGAGGTCGACAAGATCGCGCGCAAGAGCGAGAACCCGTCGATCACCCGCGACGTGTCCGGTGAGGGCGTGCAGCAGGCGCTGCTGAAGATCCTCGAGGGCACCACGGCGTCGGTGCCGCCGCAGGGTGGGCGCAAGCACCCGCACCAGGAGTTCATCCAGATCGACACCACCAACGTGCTGTTCATCGTCGGCGGTGCGTTCGCCGGGCTCGAGAAGCTCATCGAGTCCCGCAACGGCAAGAAGGGCCTGGGCTTCGGCTCCGAGCTGCACACCCCCAAGGACATCGCCGAGAGCATCCACGAGGTGATGCCGGAAGACCTGATGAAGTTCGGGCTGATCCCCGAGTTCATCGGCCGGCTGCCGGTCATCACCACCGTCGCCCCGCTCGACACGGCCTCCCTGGTGCGCATCCTCACCGAGCCGCGCAACGCCCTGGTCAAGCAGTACCAGAAGATGTTCGAGATCGACGGCGTGGCGCTGGAGTTCACCGACGACGCCATCGAGGCCCTCGCCGACCAGGCGCTCGCCCGCGGCATCGGCGCCCGCGGCCTGCGCGCGATCATGGAGGAGGTCCTCCTCCCGGTCATGTTCGACGTGCCCAGCGACGACGAGATCGCCAAGGTCGTCATCACCGGCGAGGTCGTCTACAAGAACGTCAACCCGACCATCGTGCGGCACGACGACACCGAGACCGGTCGCAAGCGCACCCCGCGCAAGCGCTCCGCCTGACCTGCGCCCAACTCGTCGTCCGGCTCAGACCTTTCGGGTGTTGACCCGCACCTGCCAGACGGTCCCGGCGACCAGCGCCAGGGCGATCGCGCCCAGCCACGGCGCCCAGCCCAGCGGCGTCGTGGTGGCCAGGGCGCCGAGCAGCGCCGCCCCGATCGCGGTCCAGACCAGCGCGGCCGCCTGACCGCCCCAGCGCAGCGCCATCGCCCGCGGGAGGTCGGCGCGGGCCGGCCACGACCCGAGCAGGGTGAGGGCGAGGTGGGTGAGCACCACAGCGGCGCCGGCCGCTGCCGCCAGTGACCACTGCACCAGCGTCGTCGGGGTGCCGGCGGGCACGGTCGCACAGAGCACCTGCACGACCAGGAGGGCGAAGGCACCCCACCCGCCGGGGCGAGCCAGCGCCCACCACGTGGCCAGGGCGAGGGCGCCGAGGGCGAAGGGCACGAAGCCGGGCAGCCCGGCGCCGGACACGAGCAGGATGACGAGGTCGGCCACCACGACGGTGCCCACCATCGCGCGGCGCCAGGTGCGGTTGCGGATCATCGGCTCGCCACCCGCGGGGCGCGCGACCGCCGGGCCGCCTGACGCAGCACGGTGTCGAGCGAGCCGGGGCCGCGCCAGCCGATGACCGGCACCCCGGCCATCGCGCACCGGTGCGCCTCGCGCTCGCGGTCGAGCAGCCGGAGCCGCCACACCAGCCGGGCCAGCCTGGCATCCTCGACCCCGGTCGCGGCGCGGAGCGCGTCGTCGGTGGCCTCCGGCCCGTGCAGCTCGACGGGCAGGGTGTCGACCACCACGACCGCGTGGCCGCTGCGCGCCAGCCGCACCGCGTGGGCGAGCGGCTCCGCCGACACCAGGGCCGACAGGAGCACGACGAAGGCGCCCGGCGGGATGCCGCGACGCAGCTGGGCGCGCAGCGCGCGCTCGTCGCCCACCGTGCCCCGGCTCGGCTCGGCCCGGCCCAGGCCGAGCAGCACCCGGGCGAGCTGGTGGTGGCCGCCGACGGCGGGCACCTCGACCATGCCGCCGCCACCGAGCACCGACAGCCCGACCCGGTCACCGGTGCCGAGGTAGTGCGCCGCCACCGCGCCGGCAGCCTCGACGGCGACGTCGAGGCTGGACCGCCGCCCGGTCTCCGGGTCGCGCTCACCGAGGTCGCGGATGGCGTCGAGCACGAGGCGCACCTCGGCATCCTGGTCGGCGTAGGTCGTCGTGACGTGCAGGGCGCCGGTGCGCAGCGAGACCGGCCAGTGGATGCGGCGCAGCCGGTCGCCGGTGCGGAACGGGCGGATCTCGGCCAGCTCGGTGCCGCCCCCGACGCGAGAGCTGCGGTGCTGGCCGACCAGCCCCACGGGGTGCGGGAGGGAGGCCCGGGACGTGAAGATGCCCGGTGTCGGCACCGTCGCGATGCTCTCGACCCGCTGCTCGGACCAGGTCCAGGCGAAGCAGGCGAAGGTGCCGAAGCCGCCGACCTGCGCGGGGCCGAGCCGGCGCACGCCCCAGCGGTCGATCCGAGCCAGGACCGCCATCGGCACGGTGGCGGCACTGCTCGGGGCCGCGGCGACGTGGCCGTGCTCGGGTGTCGTGGTGGTCCAGCGGTCACCCGGCAGGTGCCCGACGACGTCGCGCAGGCCGGGCACCGCGGTGACGTCGACCCGCCAGGTGACGGTCTCGCCCTCGTGGGCGACCTGGCTGCTGAGCCGGCTCGTCCACCGTGGGCGCGACCGTCGGGCGGGTCGCGACCGCCCAGACGACCAGTGCGGCCAGCGGCACGGCGATCACCGCGAGGTCCCCCCGGCCACCGACCGCCGCCGCGACGAGTAGCACGATCCCGATCGCCGTGGCGCGCCCGAGCGCCCGGGTGGGCCGCCAGGGCGACCTCACGACGCGCGCACCCCCGTGCGCGGCGTCGGCACGGTGCGGAGCAGGTCGGCAACGATGCTGCGCGAGGAGACGTCGCTCATCCACAGCTCGGGCCGCACGACCACGCGGTGCTCCAGCACGGCGGGGGCGATGGCCTTGACGTCGTCGGGGGTGACGTAGTCGCGACCCCGGATCACGGCATACGCCCGGCCCACCAGCATCAGGGCGAGCGAGCCGCGCGGTGAGGCGCCCATCAGGGCGTGCTCGTGGCTGCGGGTGGCGCGGGTCAGGGCCACGCAGTAGCGGCCGAGCTCGGCCGATACGGTGACGTCCTCCATCGCGGCCTGCAGCTCGAGCAGCTCGGCCGCGTCGACCACCCGGCGCACCTGCTGGTCCTCCTGGCGGCGCGTCATCCGGCGCTGCAGCACCTCGAGCTCGCCGTCGGCGTCCGGGTAGCCGAACGCGACCCGCACCAGGAAGCGGTCGAGCTGGGCCTCGGGCAGCGGGTAGGTGCCCTCGTACTCGACCGGGTTCGCGGTGGCGAGCACGTGGAAGGGCTGGGGCAGGGCGAAGGTCTGGCCCTCGACGGTGACCTGGTGCTCCTGCATCGCCTCGAGCAGGGCGGCCTGGGTCTTGGGCGGGGTGCGGTTGATCTCGTCGGCGAGCAGGAAGCCGGTGAAGACCGGCCCCTTGCGGAACTCGAACTCCCCGCGCCCCTGGTCGTAGACGAACGACCCGGTGAGGTCGGCGGGCAGCAGGTCCGGGGTGAACTGGGCCCGGGTGAAGTCCAGGCCGAGGGCCTGGGCGAAGGTGCGGGCGGCGAGGGTCTTGCCCAGCCCCGGGAAGTCCTCCATGAGCACGTGTCCACCGGCCAGCACGCCCGCCAGGACGACCTCGGTGGCGGCCCGCTTGCCCACGATGACGGTGTCGACCTCGTCGAGCACGGCTGTCGCGCGGCGGTGGGCGGTGGGGATGTCGGTCACGTCGTCTCCTGGAGGGGTAGGGCTTCGAGCTCGCTGATGACGGCGTCGGCCTCGGCGAGGTCGAGGAGCCGCGGTGGTGCGGTCAGGTAGGCCGCGAGCCGCCCGCGGCCGTAGGCCCCGTCGGGGGCGCGGTCCTCGGCGACGGCGCGGACCAGCTGCTGCAGCTGCCGGGGGGCGGCGGTGTCGCCGGGCTCCGGGGCCAGCAGCCGCCGCAGGTTGGCGATGCCCGGCTCGGGCGGCACCTCGACCGCGCGGTCTGGCAGCCAGTCCCAGTCGATGCCGTCGTGCTTCAGCAGCGGCGGCACGGCCAGCACGATGCCGGCGAGCACCGCGACGCTCGCCACGGCCAGCAGGGCCACCGGGCCGCGGGCGATGGTGACGAGCACGATGACCAGAAGCCCGGCACCGACCAGGAGCAACGGTCGGGCGCCGACGCCGGGGGACTCAGCCACGCCCGCTCCGGCTGCGCTCCGGCATCCCGCCCCGCAGTGCCGCGTCGAGCGCGCCGTAGGCCGCTGCCGCTCGGCCGCGGTCGTCCTCGGTGAGCGGGTGGCGCGACCAGCGCGCCTCGCGGTAGAGGTCGGCCAGGGTGCGCAGCGTCGTCTCGTCGACGGAGAACCGGCGCAGCACGTCGACGCTCACCTCGGTGGACGTGCGGGCCGGCGGCAGCGGCAGCCCCGCCTCGTACAGGGTGGCCTCGAGGTGGGTCCAGGCGGCGATGATGCCCTCGGCGGGGGAGCCGGCCGACAGGGCGTCGAGCCGCTGCGACGCGTCGCCCGACACCGCCAGCGCCAGCGCCTCCAGGTCGAGGTCGGGAGCGTCCGCGACGGGGGGCGTGCGGTCCTCGCGGCCGGCCAGCCAGGCACGCACCATGAGGAACACGCAGAAGGCTGCGCCGGCCACGAGCACGGCGATCGTCGCCCAGCCCAGCACCAGCGCCACCGCGTCGCTCGTCTGGTTCCACGGGCCGGGGATGCGGTGCACGTCGACCTCGGGGAAGTAGACCGGGAACCCGACCTCGGGCGGAGCCTGCTGCTCGACCGCGACGCCTTCGTGCAGGCCCGGGATGACCCGCGCCGGCCGCGGCGCCCCGGCCGCCCAGACCACGGCGAGCAGGGTCACCACGCCGAGGGCAGCCACGAACGGAGGCCGGCCCAGGGCGCTCACGACGCTCGGACGGGTGGACACGCCCCCACCCAACCAGACCGGTGGTGGCGCCGGGAGGCCCGAGGCGGTAACGATTGGGGCGTGATGGCTTATCGACTCCGCGCCGGCGACACCGGCCCCGTGCAGCAGTCCCCGGTGACCTGCGGCTCGGCGTGCCTCACGGTCGCCCGGATGCTCGTCGACCCGATGTTCGCCTCGTGGGTGCGCACCGGCCAGCCGCACCCGCCGGGCTCGCCGAGCGGGGCCACCGAGGCGGAGCGGTTCGCGGCCTACGAGCGGGTCGTCATGCGCCGCACGAACAGCCTCTTCGCGGGCGGGCACCGGCCCAACGTGCCCTGGCCGCGGCGGCTCGGCACCCCGCCGTGGGGGGCGCTGCGCGAGCTCGAGTACGGCGCGGCGCGGATCGGCACGCTCTACACGCTCGACGTGCTGCGCAGCGGCGACGAGGACGACCTGGTCACCGCGTTCGACACCCTCGTCGACGTCGTGGCCGAGGGGGAGCCGGCCCTGCTCTACGTCGGCAACACGATCGCCCCGCGGCACGTCGTGCTCGTGCTGCCCGGCGACGGCGACCGGATGCTCGACGTCTACGACCCCGCGAGCGGCCGGGTCGACCACCTGCGCCGCGACACGGTGGTGCAGCGCCGCCTCCGGCTCAGCGGCTGGGACGTGCCGTGGGTCGCGGTGCGCCCCACCGGGCTGCGCACGGTGCGCTCGCGGGGGTATGCCGTCGACCTGGGCGCCGCCCCCGCCTGACGTCGGAGCTCCGTCAGGCGGTGGGCTTGGCGACCGGCACGAGCTCGACGTCGCGGGCGGCGACCTCGTCGCCCGTCACGAGGTCGAGGATGCCGGTGAGCCGGCCCGCCGCTCGTAGGTCGCCCTCGGCCGCCCGCACGTGAGCGAGCGCGGCGTCCGGCCCGACGAGGGTCATCGAGGGCACCTCGGCGCGCATGCCGACCTTGGCCTCCGACTTGGCCTTGCGGATCGCGGCCAGGGCGGCCCCGACGGCCGTGAGCAGCGCGGCGTCACCGCCGGCCGGCACCTCGTCGACGGTGGGCCAGGCGGCGCGGTGCACCGAGCCCTCGTGGGTCCAGGACCAGACCTCCTCGGTGACGTAGGGCAGCACCGGGGCGAGCAGCCGCAGCACGACGTCGAGCGAGATCCGCAGCGTCGCCCGGGCACTGGCGGCGACGGCATCCCCCTGGGCGCCGTAGGCGCGGTCCTTGACCAGCTCGAGGTAGTCGTCGCAGAACGCCCAGAACCACTGCTCGGTGACCTCGAGCGCCCGGGTGAAGTCCCAGGCCTCGAAGCCTGCGGTGGCCCGGGCCACGACGTCGCGCAGCCCGGCCAGCAGAGAGAGGTCGACCGGCTCGGTGACGAGCGAGCCCAGGTCGCCGTCGACGTCGACGTCTCCGAAGGAGAGGGCGAACTTGCTGGCGTTGAGCACCTTGATGGCCAGGCGCCGACCGACCTTGATCTGGCCGGTGTCGTACGCGGCGTCGGTGCCCAGGCGACCGCTGGCCGCCCAGTAGCGCACGGCATCCGCGCTGTGCTCCTTGAGGAGGTCCTCGGGGGTGACCACGTTGCCGCGCGACTTGCTCATCTTCTTGCGGTCGGGGTCGAGGATCCAGCCGCTGATCGCGGCGTGGGTCCACGGCACGGTGCCGTGCTCGAAGTGCGAGCGCACCACGGTCGAGAACAGCCAGGTGCGGATGATGTCGTGGCCCTGGGGGCGCACGTCCATCGGGAAGACCTTCTCGAACAGCGGATCTGTGCCCGTGCCCGCGGCGTCGCGCCAGCCGCCGGCGATCTGCGGGCTCACCGAGGAGGTGGCCCAGGTGTCGAAGATGTCGGGGTCGCCGATGAATCCGCCCGGCTCGCCGCGCTGCGACTCGGTGTAGCCGGCCGGCGGGTTGGCCGCGGGGTCGACCGGGAGGTCGGCCTCGGCCGGCACGAGGGGCGCCGAGTAGTCGGGCTCGCCGTCGGCGTCGAGGGGGTACCAGACCGGGATCGGCACGCCGAAGAACCGCTGGCGGGAGACGAGCCAGTCGCCGTTGAGGCCGCCGACCCAGTTGGCGTAGCGGCTGCGCATGAAGGCCGGGTGGAAGTCGATCTCCTCACCGCGAGCGATGAGCGCGGCGTTGAGGTCGGCGTCGCGGCCGCCGTTGCGGATGTACCACTGCCGCGAGGTGACGATCTCGAGCGGCTTCTCGCCGCGCTCGTAGAAGTTGGCCATCCGCTTGGTCGGGGTCGGCTCGCCGTCGAGGTCGCCCGACTCGCGCAGCGCCTCCACCACGGCGGCGCGGGCACCGAAGGCGGTCTTGCCGGCGATGCCCTCGGTGTACAGCGCCACGCCGGGGCCGCCGGCCAGCCACTCGGGGACCTCGGTCTGCAGCCGGCCGCTGCGGGTGATCACCGAGCGGGTGGGCAGGCGCAGCTCGCGCCACCACAGCACGTCGGTGAGGTCGCCGAAGGTGCAGCACATGGCGATGCCGGCGCCCTTGTCGATCTCGGCGGCCGGGTGCGCGAGCACGGGCACCTCGACGCCGAACAGCGGCGTGGTGACGGTGGTGCCGAACAGCGGTTGGTAGCGCTCGTCATCCGGGTGGGCGATCAGGGCCACGCAGCTCGGGATCAGCTCGGGGCGGGTGGTCTCGATGTGCACCGGGCCGGTCAGGCCGTGGAAGGCGATGCGGTGGTAGTGGCCGGGGTAGTCGCGGGCCTCGAGCTCGGCCTGGGCGACCGCGGTCTGGAAGGTGACGTCCCACAGGCCCGGCGCCTCGGCCTGGTAGGCCTCCCCGCGGGCGAGGTTGCGCAGGAACGCCTGCTGGGCGGTGGCCCGGGAGTGGTCGTCGATGGTGCGGTACGAGATCGACCAGTCGTAGCTGTGCCCGATGCGGCGGAAGAGGGACTCGAAGGCCTCCTCGTCGCGCACGGTCAGCTCGTCGCACAGCTCGATGAAGTTCTGCCGCGAGATCGGCACCTCGTCGGCAGCCTTGGTGCTCTTCGCGTCGCCCTTGAAGGGGGGCTCGAAGGCCGGGTCGTGCGGCAGGCTCGCGTCGCCGCGCACGCCGTAGTAGTTCTGCACCCGCTTCTCGGTGGGCAGGCCGTTGTCGTCCCAGCCGATCGGGTAGAAGACGTTGAAGCCCGCCATCCGCTTGTAGCGCGCGATGCAGTCGGTGTGCGTGTAGCTGAAGACGTGGCCCATGTGCAGCGAGCCCGATGCCGTCGGCGGCGGGGTGTCGATGGAGAAGACCGCCTCGCGCGGGCCGGCCAGGGCGGCCTCCCGGTCGAACGCGTAGGTGTCCTCGGCCTGCCATACGGCGGCCCACTTGTCCTCGAGGCCGTCGAGGGACGGCCTCTCCGGAACGGAGGCAGCGCGAAGGGAGGTGAGGTGCTCGGTCATGGTGCACATCCTCCCAGACCGGGGGGCTGCGGCTCACCGGGGTTCAGGCGCTGGCTCTAGGGTGAGCACCATGAACGACCCCGTGTACCGGCCGGTGATCTACGCCGCCAAGACGCTCTTCTTCGTGCAGGGCTCCCGATTCACGATCACCGGGGCGGAGCACGTGCCGCGCACCGGTGGGGCGGTCATGGCCATCAACCACACGTCGTACCTCGACTTCACGTATGCCGGGCTGCCCGCCTGGCCGCACCGGCGCTACGTGCGCTTCATGGCGAAGAAGTCGATCTTCGGCCACCGGGTCGCCGGCCCGCTGATGCGGGGCATGCGGCACATCCCGGTCGACCGGCACAAGGGTGGCGAGGCGTTCTCGGCGGCCATCCGGGCGCTGCGCGACGGCGAGATCGTCGGGGTGTTCCCCGAGGCCACGATGTCGCGCTCCTTCGAGCTCAAGGAGTTCAAGCCGGGGGCGGTGAAGATGGCGCAGGTCGCGGGGGTGCCGGTGCTGCCGACCACCATCTGGGGCGCCCAGCGGGTGTGGACCAAGAACCTGCCCAAGCACATGCGCCCGGCCGCGCGCATCCCGATCAGCATCACGGTCGGGGAGCCGATGGAGATCGGCCGCCGCGACGACGTGGTGGCGGCCACGGAGCGGCTCAAGGCCGTGATGCAGTCGCAGCTCGATGTGCAGCAGGCGGCCTACCCCGTGCTGACCGGCGACGACCTCGTCTACCAGCCGGCCCGGCTCGGCGGCTCCGCGCCGACGCCCGAGGAGGCCCACGCCGCCGACCTGCACGACATGACCCGCACCCGCGACAAGTTCACCGGCTGACGTTCACCGGCTGAGCGTCAGTCGCCGGCATCCAGCGGCCAGACCTCGACGACGCCCTGGGCCACCGCGCACGGCGCACGCGACGCGATCTCGACCGCCTCGGCCAGTGTGTCGGCCTCGAGGATCGCGAACCCGGCCACGGGCAGGGATGCCGCCATGAACGGCCCTTCCTGGGTGCGCACCCCGGCCGCGTCGTGGTTGCGCACCTGCACGGGGGTGCCGGCCCGGCCCATCAGGACCCCGTCGGCGACCAACCTCGCGTCGTCCGCGTGCGCGGCATCCCGCACCTCGGCGGCCGTGCGCTGGTAGCCCGCCTCGTCGCCGTACCCGATCGTCACGAACTTCGCCATGCCGTCCCCTCGGTGTCGGTCCTGGCTCGATCATGTCTCGACGGCCCCGCCGTCGGGGGTTCAGAGGGTGGGAAAGTCATCTCCGAGCAGGCGCTGCGCGGTCTCGCGCACCTCGTCGTCGGTGACGTCGCGGGTCCGCAGCTCGTGCAGCGCCGCCGAGTACACCTCGGTCGGCGCGTAGAACTCCAGCGCGATGCCGTCGGGGTCACGGAAGTTCAGGTGGTGACCCAGCGGCATGTCGCGGATCGGGGTGTACGGCACGCCGAGGGACTCCAGCCGCTCCTGCCAGGTGACCAGCTCGGCCCGGTCGGCCGCGGTGAAGGCGAGATGGTCCAGGCCGGTCGTCCGCTCGGTGAACGCACCCCCGGCGTCGTCCGGGTGGGTGAGCAGGGCGATGGTGAAGCCGGACGCGGCATCGATGGTGATGCGGCCGTAGCCGACGTCGAGGGCTCGCCGGAAACCGAGCACGTCGATGTAGAAGCGTTCGCTGACGTCGAGGTCGGTGACGGTGAGCGCGACGTGGTTGACCCCGGCGAAGTTCGGCATGCCACCTCACTGTCCGCCGCTCCTGGGGGTCGGTCAAGGGTCCCCGGGCGCGTGAAGCGCGCTCAGACGGGGTGGCCGAGGTGGGCCAGTGCCTGGCGCAGCAGCACGCCGTGGCCGCGCTCCATCTCGGCCTGGATGCCGGGGTCAAGGGCCTGGTCGGGGGTCAGCCAGGTGAGGTCGAGCGCGTCGTTCTGCGGGGCGCAGTCGCCTGCCACCGGCACGACGAACGCCAGGGACACGGCGTGCTGGCGCGGGTCGTGGAACGGGGTGACCCCCGGGGTGGGGAAGTACTCGGCCACGGTGAACGGCTGCGGGCTGGCCGGCACCCGGGGCAGGGCCATCGGGCCGAGGTCCTTCTCGATGTTCCGCAGCAGCGCGTCGCGCACCCGCTCGTGGTGCAGCACCCGCCCGGACACCAGCTCGCGGCAGACGTTGCCGTCCTCGCCCAGCCGCAGCAGCACGCCGACGGCGAGCACCGCGCCGCGGTCGTCGACCCGCACCGGCACGGCGTCCACGTAGAGGATCGGCAGCTTCTCGCGCGCGAAGTCGATCTCTTCGCGGCTCAGCCAGCCGGTGCTGCGGCCCAGCTCGAGGTTGCTCATGGCCTCGATGGTGCCATGTCGGCAGCCGGTGCCGGCCGCGGGTCTGGGGGTGCCTCGAAGGTCACTGGCTCCTCGAACGCGGCCCGGCGGGCGGCCCGGCGCAGCGCCCCGAGCACGGCCTTGCCGGTGACCAGGATCAGCACTGCGGTCGTGATCGCCCGCCCGATGTCCCAGCCCAGGCTGGTCGCGAGGGTGAAGACGAGGAACCGGTGGAGGTTCTCGAGCACGGGCGCCCCGGCGACGAACGAGAGGTCGCCGCTCATTCCGGTGGTGAACGGCCAGAACGACAGGTTGAGCAGCAGCCCGTAGAGGTAGGCCGGATGCCGCACCGTAGGCCGCGAGCATGAACGATCTCGGCGCGCCCGCCGCAGCGGCGGCAGCATTCCGGCGCCGCAGCCGACCCACGCGGCCCCGAGCATCTGGAACGGCAACCAGGGGCCGACGCCACCGGTGACCAGCGCGCGAGGCGAACAGCGTGGTGGCGCCGAGCACGAACCCGAACCCCGGCGCCGAACACCCGGCCGGCCAGCACCAGCAGGAAGAAGACGGTCTCGAGGCCGGCGGTGCCGGCGCCGAGCGGTCGCAGGGCGGCTCCGATGGCGGCGAGCACGCCGAGCATCGCGACGGCCTTGACGTCCATGCCGCCCTCGCTCATCTCGGCGAGCACCACGGCAAGCAGCAGCGGCAGCACGAGCGCGAAGACCAGCGGGGCGTCGGTGCCGTGCGCCAGGCCGGAGTCCGGGCGAGATCAGGAGCGGCCAGCAGAACGCCACCAGGCCGGCGACCGAGACGATGGCGACGGCGGCGAACGACCGCGGCCGCAGCTTCAGGGCCCGGGTGCGCGCCCTCACGACGCCACCACCGCGAGCGCCTCGCGCACGTCGTCGACGGTCAGCCAGGGCCCGGGTGCGGTCACCTTGGAGACCTGCGGGGCGAACGCGGGCGAGGCCACGACGACCTCGGTGGTCGGCCCGTCGGCCACGATCTCGCCCTCGGCCATCACGACGACCCGGTCGGCGACCTCGGCGACGAACTCGACGTCGTGGGTCGAGACCACGACCGAGCGGCCGTCGCGCGGCCAGGCCGCGGAGCACCCGGCTCAGGGCCGGCTTTGGCGGTGGAGTCGAGGCCACGGGTGGGCTCGTCGAGCAGCAGCAGCGGGAGGGTCGGCGGTCAGCTGCACGGCCAGCACGAGGGCCAGCCGCTGGCCCTCGGACAGGTCGCGGGGGTGCTGCTCGGCGGGGATGCCGGGTGCCAGCCGCTCGAGCAGGCTGCGCGCAGGTGCCGGCTCGGCACCCCGCTCTCGCGGTCGGCCTGGTCGCACTCGGCGTCGACGGTGTCGAGGTAGAGCAGGTCGGCGGCCGTCTGCGGCACCAGCCCGACGAGCGAACGCGCGCTCACCGGCACCGAGGCTGCGCGGCTCGACCTGCCGGATGCCGTGCCACCCGTGCCGATCGCCCGCACCGTCCCGGACGTCGCCGGCCACTGCCCTGCAGCGCCCAGAGCAGCGAGGACTTGCCGGAGCCGTTGCGGCCCATGAGCGCGGTGACCTCGCCGGCGCGCAGGTCGAGGTCGACCCCGGCCACGGCCAGCACGTCTCCGTACCGGACGACGACGCCGCGGGCCGTGAGCACCGGGGACTCCACGGCATCCAAGGCGTGCGAACTTCGACCAATAGGTCGATCTTGTCCGGGGCGGCGTGCGAACTTTGACCTATTGGTCGATCTTGTCCCGGGTCAGGGTGGCCTGGAGGCGGGCGCGCAGCTCGCGGGCGGCTCGGCGGGCGTCGCGCACCGACAGCGGCAGCGGCGACCACCCGGCATACCGGCCGAGCTCGACCACCGGAGGTGCGATGTCGCTGTCGACCATGAGGTCGGACGGCAGCCCCGAGCGCACCTCGCCGCGATGGCGAGACGTGCACGACGGTGTCGGCGTACTGCAGCACCCGCTCGACCCGGTGCTCGGCCACCACGACGGTGACCGCCGAGGTCGTGCACCAGCCGGGTGATCGCGGCGAGCACCTCCTCGGCGCCGGTCGGGTCGAGGGCGGAGGTCGGCTCGTCGAGCACGAGCACGCGCGGGTGGGCGGTGAGCACCGAGCCGATGGCGACCCGCTGCTGCTGCCCGCCGGACGAGCTCGCGCAGCGGCACGTCGCGCAGCTCGGCGATGCCGAGCAGGTCGAGGGTCTCCTCGACGCGCTTGCGCATCGCGTCGACGCGGGCAGCCCGAGCTGCTCCATGCCGTAGGCCAGCTCCTCCTCGACGGTGTCGGTGACGAACCCGGCGAGCGGGTCCTGGCCGACGACGCCGACGACGTCGGCCAGGTCGCGCGGCGGGTGGTCGCGGTGTCGCGGCCGTGCACGGTGCACCGTGGCCGGTCGAGCGTGCCGCCGGTGAAGTGCGGGACCAGGCCGTTGATGGCACCGAGCAGGGTCGACTTGCCCGAGCCGGTGCGGCCGACGACCAGGCACAGCTCGCCCTCGTCGATGCTCAGGTCGACGTCGCGCAGCACCGGTCGGGTCGAGCCCGGCAGGGTCACCGACACCCGCGACAGCGCGATGGCGTCAGCCATGGGCGAGCACCTCCGCGCGCGCCCCGCGCTGCGGCACCCGCGATGCGGGTCGTGGCGGCTCGGGGGTGAGATAGGCCGGCAGGGCACCGACGAGCAGCCCGACCACGGCCGCGATCGGCAGTGGCGGAAAGGCCAACGGAGACAACGGCATTGCGAGACTCTGCGGGTCGGTCCGCGAGATGGAGACGAGCACGGCGGCCGCGACCACACCGCATCCGAGGGTGAGCCACTCGGCGCCTCGCCACGGGTCGGGCCGGTAGCTGCTGCGCTCGACGTGCCGGCCCCCGAGCCAGCAGGCCCAGCGTCGACAGGGCAAGGCCCAGCAGCAGCGCGGGAGTGCCCATCAGCGCCGGGGTGGTGGTGTCGAGCACACCGTAGATGCCGAGCGCGGCGGCGAGCAGGCCGACGAGCGTGACGGCACCGGTGAGCAGGCGGTGCGACCGGGGGGCGGCACCGGCCCGGCCGTAGCCACGGGAGTCCATCGCCGCGGCGAGCAGCAGGGAGCGCTCGAGGGTGTCCTCGAGCACCGGCAGCGCCACCGACGGCACCGACCGGATGCCGCGCGTGGTGTCCCCGCGCAGCTGGCGGGCGCGGCGCACCCGCTGCACGCTCTCGATGAGCTGCGGCGCGACCGACAGCGACACCACGACGGCCGACCCGAGCTCGTGCAGCGCCGACGGCAGCGAGCGCAGCAGCCGCTTGGGGTTGGCCAGGGCGTTGGCGGCGCCGATGCAGGCGATGCTGACCGCGAGCCGCAGGCCGAGCACGGCCGCACCGAGCAGCCCCTCGAGGTAGACCGTGCCGCCGAGCTGGATGCCGGCGGCCCACGACGGCAAGGTCACCTCGGGCAGGGTGAACAGCACGATCTCGCCGAACTTGAGCCCGCACGAGCACGTGCAGCACCACGCGCATCACGATGATGAAGAGGCCGAGCCAGAGGTAGAGCCGGAACGCCCGCGCCCACGGCGACGACCCGCGGCGGTTCGCCACGACGAGCGCGACGACGGCCAGGACGAGGAGGAGCAGCAGCGGGTTGTTGGTCGTGCTGACGGCGATCGCCAGGCCGATGGCCCACCCCCACCACGCGGCCGGGTGGACCGCGCGGGGGAGGGTGGTGCTCATCGGACCATCACCGGGTCAGGACCGTCGTTTCCAGGCAGCGAAGCCCGCCCCACCGGCGACCAGTGCCACCAGGGCAGCACCCGCGAGCAGGGTGCCCGGGCCGCCGCCGCCGTCGTTGGCGTCGAGGGACGTCGGCGCGGCCGCGATGTCGGATGCCGTCTCGCTCGGGCTCGCGGTGGGGGTGCCGGTTGGGCTGGCCGAGGTTGTGGGGGATGCCGTGGGGCTCGCCGTGGGCTTGCCGGATGTCGCAGCTGGGGAGCTCGGCGCCTTGCCCTTGGCGGTGGCCGTCGGCGCGGCCTTGCCGGCCGGGTTCGACGAGGTCGACCCCGTGGTTGCCTTCGGTGCCGATGGCGCGGGCTTGGGTTTGGTCGTCGGGGGTCTGGGCGTCGGCTTCGGGGTGGTCTTCGTCGGAGCCGGCGCGCTGGTCTTGGCGGGTGCCGGGGGAGCGATGCCGGGCTGCTGCCCCGAGCCGAACCGGAACCCGACGACCGAGCCAGGGGCCGGGTTGTAGCTCGCGACACCGCTCGAGCTGTAGACCCAGCTGCCGCCACGCTTGGCGTGGAAGAAGGCCCAGTAGGCGCTGCTTGGCGGCATCCGCACGCACGGCTCGGAGCTGGGGTAGCCGTTGATCCGGCAGACGACGGAGCCGGGGAACTGCTGCGGGTACTCGACCGAGAACCCGGCAGCCTTCAGGGCCCCCAGGGCGGACGACGGGTCACCCGAGGCGCACTTCGTGCTGATCGAGCCACCTCGGTCGACCACCACGGTCACGCCCGAGGTGCCGCTGCATGCCGCGGCACTCGCCGGGGACGCCGCCACGACCAGCCCGGCCAAGGCCAGGCCGGAGGCGGCAACGGCACCCGCGAGGCGCGCGACGAGACGGGATGCGGTGCGCCCCATCAGGCGTGCGCCCCCTGGCGGCGCGTGCTGAACCAGACGGCGAGGCCGCCGACGACCACGAGCAACAGGCCGAGCAGCACCGGCGCGAGCGCGTCGGAGCCGGTCTGCGCGAGCGAGCCGGTGGCGGCGGCCGGGTCGACAGTGGTCGACGGGTCAGATCCACCGCCGGAGCCCCCGGCGCCCTGCGTCGAGCCGCCGCCCGAGGTGGGGTGGACGGTCTTCGTGGGGCTGGGGGTGGGGGTGGTCGTCGGAGGCGCTACGACCGGCTGGCGCGTCGGGGCGGGCGGGCAGGTGGTGGCGGGCGCGGCATCCTCGACACCGGGCGCCACCACGGTGACGAGAGAGCCGCCGGCCAGGCCGAGGGTGGCCTGGGGGGTGGCGCGCAGGTCCGAGTCGCTCGGCGTCGCCGTCGAGCGGGTGTCGACCGAGAAGGCAATGCCGCCCAGCAGCGCCGGCTTCGTGGTGTCGGTGTACTGGAGCCCCTTGATGAAGGCGACGGCGTCGGCAGCTGCCGTCGTGCGGCCACCGGCGGTCAGGGCCTGCGCCGCGACGCCGGTGGTGTTGGTGTTGACGGCGCCGTCGGCGCTGGTGAACCCGCCGGACGGGCCCTGGATCGCCTCGAGACGGTCGAGGCCCGCGACGGCTGCCGCCGCCGCTCGGGTGGCCAGGCTCTCGGTGTCGCCGTTGCAGTAGGTGGAGCCGCCCGCCGCGAGCAGCGCCTGCACCGCGAAGGCGGTGGCGTCGGGGTCGCTGGTGCACCCGTCGGCCTTGTCGAGCGACCCGGAGAAGCCGCCGTCGGCGCACTGCCGGCTCAGCAGCAGCTCGACGGAGCCGACGTTGACGCCCTGACCGGCCCGCGCCAGGCCGATGACCGCCAGTGACTGGCCGATGGTGTTGGAGAAGTCGCCGAAGGCGGACTGGTCGCTGAAGCGGCCCTTGGTGGTCTCCAGGGCGCGCAGCTCGGCGACGAGGTCGTGACCCCCGAAGGCGGTGGGGTCTCCACCGGCGACGACCACGGCCAGGAGCGACTTGGCGAGCGGGCCGGCATACACCTCGCCGTCGGCGCCGATGTAGTCGCTGAGGTGGCTCGCGAGGTAGGCCAGCGACGCGTCGGCCTGGGCCTGCTGGGTGCCGACGGCGCTCAGCGCGATGATGCCGTCGATCGTGTTGCCGCCGTCGAAGAACGTGCTGTTCGGGTAGACGTAGTGGTCACCGCCGGCGGCCAGGGTGCTGGCGATGAAGGCCGCCGCAGCCGTGTCCTCGGCGCCGGCGACTGCGGCGAGGGCTGGCGCCGGAGCGGTGCTGGCCGAGGGTGACGGGCTGGCTGACGGCGCCGGGACGCTCGGGCTCGTCGTGTCGCTGGGTGACGGCGACGGCGCCGGGTCGCTCGGTGAGGCCGAGGGGGCCGGGTCGGTGGGGCTCTGCGTCGGCGTGGCGGTCGGGCTGGCGCTGGGGGATGCGTCGCCGGACGCCGTGGCGCTGGGGGTCGGTGACGCTGGAGCGGATGCCGTGGGAACGGCATCCACGGACGTGCTGGCGGCGGGGCTCGCGGTTGGGTCCGCGAACGCGGCGGACGCCGGGGCGCCGACGAGTGCGGCGGCCACGAGCAGGGTCCCGGCACGGCGCAGCAGGGCGCCTCGGGCGGTGGTGGGGGTGGACATCGGTGCCTTCCTGAGCGGTTCAAGACGTGATGCCCGAACCACCGGGAGCCCCGGTCACTCGGGCTCCGTCCCGCATTCCTCGACGGTGTTGTGGAGCCGCTCGCACCTGCCGGGCATTCCGACTTGCCGCGACCTGACGTCGCGACCCACGGCTGCGGGACAGTGCCGGATTTGGACCGGCTTCCCCCGAACAGGTGCGTGTGGGTGCCGCCCGAGGGCGACGGCCAGACTCTACTCCCTGCTGGACACGCCGAAGGCCGCCCGCGTGGCCGGGGTCACCGCGCCTGCTCTGCCATGGCCGGCGTGTCGGTGCCGTCCGACGGGAGCCCCACGTTGAGCAGCGCGGATGCCGCCAGCACCAGCAGAGATGCCGCCAGCACGACACAGCGTGACGCTTCGGCCGGACCCCGGTGCCGGGTCTCGGGGATCCGGAGGTGTCTCCGTGCCTATGGTCGGCGCTCGCCTGGCTGGCCGGCTCGGTCTCCCGGACGGATGACGTTCGTCCGTCCTCTGGTGCGCAGCGCGAGCCCGGAGTGGTGTATCGCTTCCCGTGCGTCATGCGGCGGCCGGCTCCTGAGTGGAACCGACGCGCTCTTGGGTGGAACCGACCCCCTCATGGGCCGAACCGGCCCGTTCAGAAGCGGTGGCGGGTCGTTCGCGTGTGTGCTGGTGCGACCGGGGTGACGGAGGTGGAGGTTGTGGTGGTGTGGCCACTGCTCGGGGTCGGGGACCAGGGTCGTGGCCGTGGTGGGTTGCAGCTCGGGGCGGTGGCGGTGTCCGTGGTCGTCTCGCCAGCTGGTGGTGGCTCGGCAGCGGGCCGGGACGGTCGCCGCGTGGTGTTCGAGGCGAAACTCGAGGTCGCTGTGCGGTCCGTCGGGCAGGTCAGTGAGGGCGATGCTGGTGCTGACCGGTGCTGGGGGCGGGGTCGCCGCCCCGCCGAGCACCGTGCAGGTCAGGGCGTCGGCGGGTGCGGTGGTGCGGACCCGGCCGGTGGGGTCGGTCCAGGTGAGAGTGCCGTCGGCGGCCAGGGCAACGGCCCACCCCAACCGTTGCTTGACCCGGTGGTGGCGCCGGCACAGGCAGATCAGGTTGCTGTCGGCGGTCGGGCCGGTGGGCCAGGGCCGCACGTGGTCGAGGTCGCAGAACACGGCCGCGACGGTGCAGCCGGGGAAGCGGCACCGGCGGTCGCGAGCCTTGACCCGTTTCGCCATCGCGGTGGATGGCCGGTACGCCCCTGCCCCGAACCCAGCGGCGATCCGGCTCAGCGTCGACGCCCCCTCGCGCGCGGCTCGACCAGCCTGCTCGGCAGCGTCCGGTGCGGCTCGACCAGTCGGGGAGGCGGCGTCCGGTCCCGCCTGCTGGTGCTCGCGAGCCACCACCGCAAGCGCTGAGTTGCCGGCGAGAGGCGAGCTCTTCACGGCCTGCGGCGCCCCATCGACGGGGACCTGCCTGGTGCCTGCGGCCCGGCATCGAGCGGCTGAGTGATCCACGGAATCCCTGCCCGCTCGAAGCGGGTCGGCCCATCCGTGCGCCGGCAGTCGGGGTACACCGGGGCAGCGGGTCCCTGCCTGGTGGCGGGTTCCTGCGCGGTGGCGGGGTCGATCAGCGCACCGGTATCCGGGTGGCACGGCGCCACCTCCACTTCCTGCGACCGCACACCCGAACCCTTTGTGCCCTTGCCGTGGCGTTTGGGCCCGGTCTGGGACGTCGCGAGCGGACCGGCCATGGCGGTGACCCAGGCGCGGGAGACGAACACCGGCTGGTTCCCGGCCGGGCCGGTGACCTCGACCAGGTCATCCGAGCGGGGGCCGCCAGCAACGGCTTCGCTGCCCGCCGTGGGGGCCTCGCTCGCCGAGCTGGCGGCCCCCGCCCCGGCTGAGGCAGTGCCGGCGTCGTGGTGCGCACCAGCCTCGTCGGACGAGGCCGGTGGCCGGGACGGTGACGGTCAGGACGGTGTCGATGGTGGCCTGCCCGGCGACCAGGTCGGTCAGGGCCTTCCCGCGGGCGGCCTCGATGTGGGTGCACACGCCGTCCTTGACGTACCGGTGCGCCAGGGCGTCGATGGCAGCCCACGCGGTCGCCGCGTCCTCGGAGGGGAAGGTGCCCTCCCACCGGTCCACCCCCGGCTCGGCCACCCACCGCCGCAACCCACACTGCGCCCGGGCCTGCTTGGCCCGCTCCAGCAACAGCTCCGGGCTGATCCGGGCCAGCGCCCGACGGCACCGCCGCCGCAGGTGCGCACCGTCCTCCACCTCGAAGTGCCCCTGCAGCATCGTCACCACGGTCTCGCGCACCTGGGGTGGGGCAGCCGCCAGCTCCTCGGCGACCACCCCCGCACGGTAGGAGTCCAACCGGCCCTCACCCATCGCTACGTGCAACCCGCCCAGACCGCTGTCGGTGTCGGACCCCTCGGGACCATCGGCGGCCAGCAGCACCGCCGCCTCCACCCGCCGCTCCGCGTGCCGCGCGGACACCGACAGCACCCCGGACAGGATCGCCGGCGCATCCAACGCCACGTGCCCGGGCGCACGGCACGTCTCGACCACGGTGCCGTCGTCACACCACTCCGGCTCGATCGCCGCCAACCGCACGATCGCAGCATCCTGCACAGCCGTCGCCACATCGATCGCCCGCTGCGCCGCCCCGGCGGCGGCCGCCCACCCCTCCCGGGACCCGACCGTCGACGACGGGGCCAGCACCGCGCTCAACGCGGCCACCGCGGCATCCGCCGCAGCCTGCACCTCACCCGGCCCGACACTCACCGCTGCTCACCCCCGCCCCCGTCGCGCTACCTCAACTGCTACCCCAAACGCTACAAGCGACCACCGACAGACCCCCGCGCATCAAGGCCAATCCAGCTGCCCAGCAGTCGATTACAGTTCAGCCCACAGCGAACAACCTCTGGCCGTATGCCGCATCCGAACCCTTGCTTCGGGTCGCAACCTCACGAGGGATGAACGCCCATCACGTCGCCGACCGAGCTGCGCCACCCAGCCGCGGCCCGCGCCCAGCGGTCAGCAGCAGAGCCACGGCTGGTCCGTGGCGTCGCAGGCCTGGTCACAGGCCTCGTGGGCGATGTCCTCGAGGAACTCCTCCATGGCGCCCGAGCGCAGCCGGTCGACCTCGACGGCGGCGCCGGGTGCCGAGTGCGTGGAGCCGTCCGGGCAGGTGACGGTGAGGGTGAGCGAGATCCGGAAGCCGCCGGGTACCGCCCACACCTCGTCCTCCTCGTACTCGAAGTCACAGTCGCGCTCACCGTCGTCCATCTTCATCGTGTTGCAGGTGCACCCGTCGTGGGGGCGGTACCCGTCCGGGACGGTCTCGCCGGCCAGCGCCAGGCAGATGGGGCAGGAGTCACCGCTCGCGACGAAGATGTGGGTCCCGCTCATCGGGTCCTCCTCGGCGGGTCGGACGCGGCACGCAGGAGCGTGCGCACCTGGGCGACGGCCTCGGCATCCGTCGTGGGAGGTGCGCCGAGTGTGGCTTGTGCCCGCCGCAGGCGAACCCGCCGGGCGACGTCGCGAGAACCGTGCACCGCCGCCACCCAACCGGAACCCGAGCCGGAAGCTGAACCAGAACCAGAACCAGAACCCGACCAAACGAGCCCCTGCCCCGTCCTGGCTCCCACCGGCAGGTCCGCCGCGGCCAGGCGGTAGGTGCGGCGCACGAAGCGACCGTTGTCGAAGTCGAGGAACATGGACGCCGCTCCGAAGGACCCGTCGGCATGGCGGTCGAGCAGCACGAGGAGGTCGTCGGTCTCAGGGGGAGTGGGCTCGACCCGGGTCGTCACCACGCTGCCCCCCAACGGCGGGAGGCGGTCGCCGCGCCGCTCGCTCAGCACCTTCGGAGTACGCCGCCGACCGGACAGGACGACGGTGTACCCCTCGAGCGCTCCGGCCCGCATCACCGGCACGCCCGTGACCAGCCGATAGCCGGATGCCGGGTGGTGCACGGTCACGTTCACCGTGCGGTCGAGCGGCAGCCGGGTGACCCGGAACCTCCCCATCGCGTCAGAGAGGGCATCACGGCCGGCCACGGTCACCGCCGCGCCCTCGACCGGCGAGCCGTCACGAAGAGTGACGTTGCCGTTGACGACTCCGGTGTGCCGCAACCGAACCACGTCTCTGGCGAGCTCGAGCAGTGCCTCGTCGTCGAGGTGCGGCAGCGTCGTGCGCAGCCGGGCCAGGCTCCACCGCGAGACCTCGTCGAGGCTGTCAACCCCGGCGGCGTGCAGCCGCACCGCGTCGTCGAGCGCCAGGGCGCGCACCTGCGCCAGCTCGGCCACCGCCTGCCAGCCCTTGACCTGGCTGAGCGAGAACCCGGTCAGGCGGGTCAGGGCACCGCGCTCGGTGCGCAGCAGGTCGTCGGTCGTGTGCAGCCCCAGCGCGGCCATCGCCTGCGCCTGCGCGGCGGTGACGTCCGGGATGGATCCGATCTCCGCCACGGGACGGACCTCCTTCTTGGGCACGTGGCCGTCACGCTAGGGGCGGTGCGAGGACGGGTCAATGGCGGAAACCGCTTCGCGAGGGCCCACGACCAGCCGTTATGATCAGGCCCACAGGCGTTCGAGCCGTCATCAGCGGCGAGCCTCCGGAAGAACGGGACCCCACGGCATCCGCCCGACGGCCCTCACTAGAACCGGACGTACGGGTCACGTCACGACCTGGCACAAGAGCGGTCATCGCCCCCGGGCGGCGGCAAGCGAGGTGGTACCGCGGGAGGTGAGCGGGCCGGCATCCAACGAGGCCGGAACCGACACCCCTCGTCCTCGTCCCGAGCACGACGAGTCGACGACCCGCAGGAGCCGCACCCATGACGTACCCCCAGGTCTCCACGACCGGTGAGCACACCGGCACCGCCTTCGGCGTGCCAGCGAGCCCGCGGTTCCCGCAGATCGAGGATGCCGTGCTGGCCCGCTGGGCGGCCGACGGCACCTTCGCCGCGTCGATCGACGCAACCGGCCGGCCGGGGAGGACGGCGCCAACGAGTTCGTCTTCTACGACGGCCCGCCCTTCGCCAACGGCCTGCCGCACTACGGGCACCTGCTCACCGGCTACGTCAAGGACATCGTCCCCCGCTACGAGACGATGCGCGGCCGCCGCGTCGACCGCCGGTTCGGCTGGGACACCCACGGGCTGCCCGCCGAGCTCGAGGCGATGAGCCAGCTCGGCATCAAGACCAAGGAGGAGATCCTCGAGCTGGGGATCGAGACCTTCAACGCCAAGTGCCGCGAGTCGGTGATGAAGTACACGGGGGAGTGGCGCGAGTACGTCACCCGCCAGGCCCGCTGGGTCGACTTCGACAACGACTACAAGACGCTCGACCCGACCTTCATGGAGTCGGTGCTCTGGGCGTTCAAGACGCTCTACGACAAGGGGCTGGTCTACGAGGGCTTCCGCTGCCTGCCCTACTGCTGGAACGACGAGACGCCGCTGAGCAACCACGAGCTGCGGATGGACGAGGACGTCTACAAGAACCGGCAGGACCCGGCCGTCACCGTCGGCTACCGCCTCGAGACCGGCGAGCTCGCGCTGATCTGGACCACCACCCCGTGGACCCTGCCCAGCAACCTGGCGATGGCCGTGCGGCCCGACATCGACTACGTCGTGGTGGAGTCCGACTTCACCGGCCGCACCGAGCGCTACCTGCTCGCCGAGGCGCGGCTGGCCGCCTACGCCCGCGAGCTCGGTGAGGATGCCGGGGAGCGAGTCGTGCAGCGGCTCAAGGGATCCGACCTGGTCGGGCGCCGCTACACCCCGCCGTTCTCCTACTACCTCGGCCACGCCAAGTCGCACGTCGTGCTGGCCGCCGACTACGTCACCACCGACGACGGCACCGGCATCGTGCACATCGCGCCCGCCTTCGGTGAGGAGGACAAGCAGCTCACCGACCAGTACGGCATCGCACCGGTCGTGCCCGTCGGCCCCGACGGCAAGTTCACCTTCCCGGTCGCCGACTACGAGGGCCTGCACGTCTTCGACGCCAACCCGTCGATCATCGACCACCTCAAGGCGGCGACCGCCGGCTCGGGTGACCACGGCTCGGTCACCGAGGGCACCGTGCTGCTGCGCCGCGAGACCTACGACCACAGCTACCCGCACTGCTGGCGCTGCCGGGAGCCGCTCATCTACATGGCGGTCTCGTCGTGGTTCGTCGAGGTGACCAAGTTCAAGGACCGGATGGTCGAGCTCAACCAGGAGATCACCTGGGTGCCCGAGCACGTCAAGGACGGCCAGTTCGGCAAGTGGCTCGAGAACGCCCGCGACTGGTCGATCTCACGAAACCGGTTCTGGGGCAGCCCGATCCCGGTGTGGCGCTCGACGACCCCGCGTACCCGCGGATCGACGTCTACGGCTCGTTCGAGGAGCTCGAGCGCGACTTCGGCCGGCTCCCGCTCAACGAGCACGGCGAGCCCGACCTGCACCGCCCGTTCATCGACCACCTCACCCGGCCCAACCCCGACGACCCGACCGGCAACTCCACGATGCGCCGCGTCGAGGACGTGCTCGACGTCTGGTTCGACTCGGGCTCGATGTCGTTCGCCCAGGTGCACTACCCGTTCGAGAACGCCGAGTGGTTCGAGCACCACTTCCCGGGCGACTTCATCGTCGAGTACATCGGGCAGACGCGCGGCTGGTTCTACACGCTGCACGTGCTCGCGACAGCGCTGTTCGACCGGCCGGCGTTCTCGTCGTGCGTCAGCCACGGCATCGTGCTCGGCAGCGACGGGCAGAAGATGAGCAAGTCGCTGCAGCAACTACCCCGACGTGTCCGAGGTCTTCGACCGCGACGGCGCCGACGCGATGCGCTGGTTCCTCATGTCGAGCGGCATCCTGCGCGGCGGCAACCTGGTCGTCACCGAGGAGGGCATCCGCGAGGGCGTCCGCCAGGTGCTCATCCCGCTGTGGAACAGCTGGTCGTTCTTCAGCCTCTACGCCAACGCCTTCGACGGCGGGAAGGGCTACACCGCGCAGTGGTCGACGGCATCCACCGACCCGCTCGACCGCTACCTGCTGGCCAAGCTGCGCGGCATGGTCGAGACGGTGCAGCGCCAGATGGACGCCTACGACATCCCCGGCGCCTGCGAGTCGCTGCGCCAGTTCGTCGACGCCATGACGAACTGGTACATCCGCAGGTCGCGGGAACGGTTCTGGGACACCGCCGCCGGTGATGGGGCAGTGGCACGTGCTGCCTTCGACACCCTCTACACCACGCTCGAGGTCCTCACCCGGGTCGCGGCCCCGCTGCTGCCGCTGGTCACCGAGGAGATCTGGCGCGGCCTCACCGGCGGCCGCTCGGTGCACCTCGAGGACTGGCCGGATGCCGCCGCGCTCCCCGCCGACGACGCCCTCGTCGCCGCCATGGACCAGGTGCGCGCGGTCTGCTCCACGGGCTCCAGCCTGCGCAAGGCCGAGAAGCTGCGGGTGCGCCTGCCGCTGCCGCAGCTCACGGTGGTCACCAGCGACCCCGACGGGCTGCGCCCGTTCGCCGGCATCGTCGCCGACGAGCTCAACGTCAAGGCGGTCACCGTCGCTCGACGTCGCGGAGGCGCACGAGTCGGACTTCGGCATCAGCCAGCGCCTCGTCGTCAACGCGCGTGCCGCCGGGCCGCGCCTGGGTCGTGACGTGCAGACCGCGATCAAGGGCAGCAAGACCGGCGACTGGTCGGTGGCGGATGACGGCACGGTCACCTCCGGCGGGCTCGCCCTCGTCGCTGGCGAGTACGTGGTCGAGACCGTGGTCGACGCCGAGCAGGCGGGCTCGCACACGACGGGGATGCTGCCCGGCGGTGGCTTCGTCGTGCTCGACACCGACGTGACCCCCGAGCTCGAGGTCGAGGGTGCCGCCCGCGACCTGGTGCGCGCGGTGCAGCAGGCTCGGCGCGACGCCGGATTCGAGGTCTCCGACCGCATCTCGCTCGAGGTCACCGGTGCCGAGTTCGTCTACCGCGCGGTGCTCGGCCACCGCGAGCTGGTGACCGGCGAGACCCTCGCCACCGAGCTGTCGGTCACACCCGACCTCGACGCGCTCGACCGCGACGGCGAGGGCGTCACCGAGGTGGTCATCGGCGAGCGCTACCCGGCGCGGGTCAGGGTCACGAGGCGCTGACCCGCGCGGCCGACGGGGAAGCCACCCCGTCGGCCACCCAGGCGGCGTACCCGCCGACGACGTCTGTGGCGCGGTGCACGCCGACGTCCTGCAGCGCCGCGGCCGCCAGGCTCGAGGTGTAGCCCTCCTGGCACAGCACGATCACCTGCAGGTTGTCGTCGGCGATGCGCAACGCGGCCTCGCTCGTGGGGTCGAACCGCCACTCGAGCACGTTGCGCTCGACGACCAGGGCGCCCGGCAGGTCGCCGTGCTCGGCGCGCTGCGCGGCCGGGCGGATGTCGACGACGACGGCGCCGTGCGCGGCGGCCTGGAGCGCCTCCGCCGGGGTCAGCCGGTGCAGCCGGGCGCGGGCGGCGGACAGCAGGAGGTCGATGCGGCTGCGCGGGCTCACCAGTCGTCACCCTCTCGGCGGGTGGCGACCCGACGCAGGATGCCGTCCTCGCTCACGTAGTCATGCTGCCACTCGAGCCGGGGGGCATAGACGTGCAGGGACACCGCCGGGTCGGGGCCCTCGTTGGTCACCCGGTGCACGTAGTCGGGGCCGAACGCGTGGGCCACCCCACGGCGGTGGATCTGCCGGGTGCCCCGCACCAGCCCGTGCACCGCCGTGCCCTCGACGAGCGCTCCCTGGAGCACGACGAACGCCCCACCGCTGGCGCCGTGGTCGTGCCACAGGGTGCCCTGGCCGGGCAGCCAGGTGAGCAGCCACGCCTCGTGGTGCTCGTCGGCCAGCAGCCGGACGTAGTAGCGGCGGTCGGGGTCGAAGTCGACGTGGGGGCGCCAGGTCGACGGGTCGGCTGCCAGGCGCAGGGCCGAGCGCAGCGGGCTCGGTGCCTGCGACTGCGGCAGGGGGGGTGGGCTGGTCCCCGCTGTGGGGCTGGCGGCGGGACGGGTGGTGGCAGGAGTGGTGCGGCTGATGACGGTCATGGCAGGTCCTTGGCAAAGCGGGCGCGCGATCGACGCGCGCGGGGGGCGGGACGAACGGGTGCGGACGGGTCCGGCATCCGGCGCGTTGGTGGCGCCGGGCGAACAGGGTGCTGGGGAAGGCTCGGGAGTGCTCAGGCAGCGTGGTGGCGACGACAACGACAGCGCGTCGACGGCGTGGCCGGACGCTGCTGCGGCATTCGCTGCTGGTGCATGTGACCACCCTAGAGCCGAATGCAACGTTATGCAACCCATAACGTTGCGTTGGGGACGGGTGCGGGGTTCCGCTCGGGACGGAGGGCGCGCGGCACCGTGGAGAATGGGTGGGTGAGCCCTGCCCCCGATGCCGCCCAGCGCGATGCCGCGCACCAGCTCCAGCTGAACCGTCGGATGCGCGAGGTCGAGGCGTCCATCCTCTCCCGCGCGCCCGAGCACGACCTCGAGCCCTCGCTCGACCGCATCCGCGCCGTCATGGAGCTGCTCGGCGACCCGCAGCGCACCTTCCCGGTCATCCACGTCACCGGCACCAACGGCAAGACGAGCACGGCGCGGATCATCGAGGCGCTGTTGCGCGAGCTGGGCCTGAACACCGGTCGGTTCACCTCGCCGCACCTGCACTCGATGCTCGAGCGGATCGCCGTCGGGGGCCGCTCGATCGACGCCGAGCGGTTCCTCAGCGCCTACGACGAGGTGATCCCGTTCGTCGAGATGGTCGACGCCCGCTCGATCATCGACGGCGGCCCGGCGATGACCTACTTCGAGGTGCTCGTGGCGGTGGCGTACGCCGCGTTCGCCGACCTGCCGGTCGACGTCGCGGTCGTCGAGGTCGGGATGGGCGGCTCGTGGGACGCGACCAACGTCGTCGACGCCCCGGTGTCGGTGGTCACCCCGATCGACCTCGACCACCGCCACTTCCTCGGCGACACGGTCGAGGAGATCGCCGGCGAGAAGGCCGGCATCATCAAGGCCGACGCGATCACCGTGGTCGGGCTGCAGCAGGCGCGCCGAGGCGGTGGAGGTGCTCGTCGAGCGAGCCACCGAGGTCGGTGCTCGAATCGTGTTCGAGGGCAACGACTTCGGCGTCACGGCGCGCGACGTCGCGGTGGGTGGACAGCAGGTCTCGCTGCGCGGCCTGGCCGCGGAGTACACCGACCTGTTCCTGCCGCTGCACGGCTCGCACCAGGCGCAGAACGCGGCCGTGGCCGTCGCGGCGGTCGAGGCCTTCCTCGGCGGCGGCGAGCAGGCGCTCGACATCGAGGTGGTCCGCGCCGGGCTCGCCAGCGTCGACTCCCCGGGGCGCCTCGAGATCGTTCGGCGGAGCCCGACGGTGCTGGTCGACGCCGCCCACAACCCGGCCGGCGCGCGCGCCCTGCGCGACGCGATCGCGGACTCGTTCACGTTCGCCCGGCTGGTCGGCGTCGTGGCCGTGATGAAGGACAAGGATGCCGCCGAGCTGCTCGAGGCGCTCGAGCCGGTGCTCGACGAGGTGGTCGTGACCCGCACGTCGTCGCCGCGCGCGATGTCGCCGCGTCAGCTCGGCGAGATCGCCACCGACATCTTCGGCGAGCACCGGGTCGTCGTCGTCGACGAGCTGCCCGACGCCCTCGACCGCGCCGCCGGCATGGCCGACGAGGGCGGCGGCGTCACCGGGGGCGTGCTCGCCACCGGCTCGGTCGTGACCGCGGCCGAGGTGCGGATGCTGCTCGGCACCACCGGCGTCTGACGGGTCCCCGGCGTTGCCGGGGTCAGTTCGTCGGGTCCGGTCGCCGGTGAGCTTCCCGTCTCGACGCCCTCGGAACGGAGCTCCTCACTCGGCTTCTGTGGACGTCTTTCATGTGCCCCTGATTCCGAGGAGAGACGTCATGACCGAGCTCGACCGACCCTAGTCCGAGCGTCTCACGCCGCACCGTCGCGAAGGGCCTCGGGTGGACCGTGCCCGTCATCGCCGTCGCGACCACGTGCCGGCGTTCGCGGCGTCCGGAGAATGCCCCGGCCACTGCGGTGGGGACGCCTGCAAGCGCCGGGCAACTCGGCGCAGAACTGCGCCGAGATCTTCGCGGGCCTACCGGGCCTCGACCCGAGCAAGGCCTTCGCGATCCCGTTCCTGGTCACGAACAACAGCGTGAAGCCAATCGTGCTACGCCCCTCGGTGACGATCGACCTCCTCGGGGCTGCCCTTCACCGTCGTGGGGACCACCGCCTGCCTACTGCACTCCGATCCCGCCCGGCGATCGGTGAAGGTCATCGCGAGCTACGCCGACTCGGACAACCGCGCCGACCGGGCAGGGACGCTCGGCTCATCATCCCGTGGGGCCATGACTGCAACGACACCAGCCACGGCCGATGGTGATCACCGACGTCGTCGACCCAGGGTCCCGCCGTGCTCGAGACAGGACTCCCTTCCCGCAGGGCGCCCGTCACCTGCGACCCGCCGTACCGGTGGCGAGGTTGAGGCTCGGTCAGTCGTCGAGGTCCTCGCCGGCGAGCGCTCGGGCGGCCAGCCGCTCCTCGCGGCGCGGCATCCACCCGCCCATCAGACCAGACCGACATCTGCGTCGGGGCCGGTCAGGGCAGGGTGAGCGTGACCTGCTGGGTCTGGCCGGCGACGACCTCGAGCGGGGTCGCCGTCGGCGGCGGAGGACGACCCGTCGTTGCACACGGTCGTGGCGCCTTCGGTGACGCACACGGCATACGGCCCGGCCGCAGCGGGATGGAGGCGGTTCAGGTCGATGGCCGGGCTCCCCACCGGGTAGCCCCACACCCGGTAGCCCGAGTCGGTGTGCACGTACGTCGATGCGCACGTCGGAGAGGTCGCCGTCCGGGTCGACGATCGTCGGCACGACGCGCCCGGGGTCGAGCAGGGTGAGCGTCGGGACCGTCACCGTGGCCGTCGGTGGAACCGTGATCGTGGTGGCACCCGCGGCCACCAGGGCCTTGACGTCGCCGGGTTCTTGCGTGGGGGATGTACGGCAAACCCAGGGCGACCTCGTTCGCCAGATAGGTCCCACCGGGGGTGTCCCGCTGGCCCCGTTGGTGAGGACACCACGTAGGTGCCGGGCGGCACGATGGCACGCCAGGTGCCGTCGGTGCGACCCGTGATCGTGCCGAACTGCACGATGTCGGGGGAGTCGAACCGTCGACCGGCACCACGCCGACGTTTCCGAAGACGTCGGGCGCACCGCTGGGGCCGACGACCTTCCCGGTGAGCAGGCCGCTGGGGGTGAGCGCGACGTCCTCGCCGACCAGCCGGCCACCCAGGGGCAGCGCCAGCGGCTTCAACGCGCCGACCGCGCTGCGGGCGCACCCCTCGCGGTAGCGCCCGTCCGGCTGGAAGACCAGCCCCCTGCTCGCTGCCGGTGCGGGCACAGATCGCCACGGCCCGCAGGTCGATCGGGAACGCCCGGTAGGAGCCGCCGGCGCGCGAGACGGCATCGGCCCGGTTGGTGGCGCTGGTGCTGACCAGCGCCCCGTCGACGCCGGCACCCGAGCCCTCCGACCTGATCGTGCCGGTCACCTCGGCCCGCTGCCCCACCACGGCGATGCGGTCGACCACGACGTGGGCGCTGCCCGTGGTGACGGCCTCGACGGAGACGTGCAGCGTGTCGCGGTAGGGCACTGGCACCAGCACCGAGGTGGTGACGGTGCGGCCTGCGGCGAAGTTCAGGAAGCTCGGGGTGGCCAGCGTGCCGAGGTCTGACTCGGCGAGGAAGCGCAGGTATCCGGCGCGGGTGGCGCCGGTCACCGTGACGCTGAGCAGCGCGCCGGACCCCAGGCTGGAGGCGAGCGGGACCCGTCGCAGCGACCCGGCGACCAAGGCACCCCCACCGCTCGCGGTCCGGGTGTCGAGGATGCGGGTCGGCGTGGCGACGGCAAGGCCGGCCAGGGTCGCACTCGCGTCACCGGCGGCGACCCAGCCGAACGCGTCGACGACGACGTGCACCGGGGCGGACGACATGTTCCACAGGCGCACCGAGCCGGTGCTCGACAGGGGCACCACCGACAGGCCGGCGCGGTCGACACCGACGCTGTAGGTCAGCGTCGTGGTGCCGGGCCTCGCGGTGCTGGGGGAGTGGGCGACGAGGTAGCCCGCCGCGCTCGGCTTCACCGCGACGATGTTCAGCGCGGCCGCCGAGGCCCCGGCCGGCACACCACCGTGCCCCGCGACCACGACGTCGCGGTAGCCCTTGGCGGGGATCGCCTTGGCCGAGGGCCGCGTGTCGACCACCCGGGCGCCAGGCGTCGGCCGGAACGAGCCGGGCCGCACCGAGGTGCCGTCGTCGAGCACGTACCCCTGGATGACAGACCAGCACGTGCGTCGCGCCGCTGGAGCCGTTGAGCACCCGCAGCAAACGGGAGGTGCCGAGCGTCGCGACGACCGTGTTGGGCACCGGCGTGCCCGGCGTGAAGTTCAGGGCGGATGCCGTGGGGCGGGTCGCGCTGCCGCCCCAGACCATCAGCCAGCCGTTGCGCTGCATGCCGACGGCTGTGACGGTGAGGATGACGCCGGTCGCGGTGGACGGCACCCAGCCGGGCAGCACGTCGAGCACCCGGGTCGCCTGCGGCCCGATCGGCCCATAGGCACCCGTCTCCCGGGAGTCCCAGAGGACCTCACCGGCGCGCGACCCCGGGCCGAGGTCGCCCAGGCCGATGACGCCCTTGGCGCCGGGCTGCACAGTGCCTGCCCCCACGGCGGCGGTGGCGGCCGGCATCCGCGCCGGGGCGCCGGAGGCGAGGGCGGGCAGACCCGGCAGCGCGAGGGTCAGCCCGACGACGGCCGCGCCGACGAGGAGGCGGCGGGACAGAGCTGACATGTGCGAGGACCCCAACGTTGGCGAATGACGGGCGAAGAGTAAGCGACGCCGGCGACAACCGCGGGGCGTGACCAGCAGGTTGCGAGAACTCGCAACCGCCACGACGCGACGGCCCGCTCGAGATCGCGGCATACCCTTGCCTGCATGAGCCCGCTGTTCAAGCTGATCCTCCTGGTGGCCGCCATCGCGGCGATCTGGTGGGTCGTCACCTCGGTGCGCGCCAGCCGCGGCACCTCGACCACCGCGTTCACGCCCGTCGAGCAGCTCAGCCCAGAGGTGCAGCAGACCATCGACGCCGCCCTCGACCGCGGCGAGCTGATCGGGGCCATCAAGCACTACCGCGCCGCGACGGGTGCCGGGCTCGCGGAGTCCAAGGCCGCGGTCGAGACCCGGCGCTGGAAGCGCGACGGATGAGCCGGCTCCCCCTCTACGGCACGCAGGGCAAGTTCACCTACCGGCTGCTGGCGATGGCGCTGTTCGGCCAGGCGATCATCCTGTCCTTCTTCGCACTCGTGGCCCGCGGCAACGCGATCGCCGACGGGCGGCCCGCCGACGGGCAGCAGCTGCTCTGGGTCGGCCTCGGCCTGGCGGCGCTGGCAGTCGTCGCCTCGGGCCTCATGCGCCGCCCCTTCGGCATCACCCTCGGGTGGGTCGTGCAGGCCCTGACCTGGGCGAGCGCCTTGCTCGTGCCGGCGATGATCGGGGTGGCCCTGGTCTTCACCGCGCTGTGGGTGCTGCTGCTGTTCCAGGGCGGTTCGCTCGACCGGCTGGTCGCGCAGCGCGAGGCCGACGAGCAGGCCCAGGCCGCGGCGGGAGCCACCCCGGCCGGTGACTAGGCTGGCCCCGTGACCATCGAACGCTCACTCGTCCTCGTCAAGCCCGACGGCTTCGCCCGCGGCCTCACCGGTGAGGTGCTGCGCCGCATCGAGGCGAAGGGCTACCGCCTCGTCGCCCTGCAGGTGCTCACCCCCGACCTCGACCGGCTCCACGTCCACTACGAGGAGCACGTCGGCAAGCCGTTCTTCGAGCCGCTGTGCGAGTTCATGTCGTCCGGCCCGGTCGCCGCCGTCGTCATCGAGGGCGACCGCTGCATCGAGGGGTTCCGGGCGCTCGCGGGCGCCACCGACCCCACCAAGGCGCTGCCCGGCACGATCCGTGGCGACCTCGGCCGCGACTGGGGCACCCCGGTGCAGCAGAACATCGTGCACGGCTCCGACTCCCCGGAGTCCGCCGCTCGCGAGATCGGCATCTGGTTCCCCGAGCTCTGACCGGCGGCACAGCGCGGCGGATGCCGTGCCACGGCATCCGCTGAACGGCTCGCTCGGCGCCGGCCCGGCGCGGCACCCGGACCCCGGCTCCGGGTCGACCTAGCCTGCTGACCATGAGCGGCTGGGCGTCAGGATGGGTGCGCGGGAGGGACCTCGCCATCGACCTCGGCACCGCCAACACCGTCATCTACGAACGTGGCCGCGGGGTGGTGCTCGACGAGCCCTCGGTCGTCGCCGTCCGCACCGGGTCGAGCCAGCTCGTGGCCGCCGGCCACCGCGCGAAGGAGATGCTCGGCCGTACCCCGGAGTCGGTGACGGCGGTGCGCCCGCTGCGTGACGGGGTCATCTCCGACGCCGACGTCACCGAGCGGATGATCCGCTGGTTCGTGGAGCAGGTCTCGCCCTCCCGGCTGGTCCGCCCCCGGGTGGTGGTGTGCGTGCCGAGCGACATCACCAGCGTGGAGCGCCGCGCGCTGGAGGACGCCACGCTGCGCTCCGGGGCACGGCGGGTCTATGTGATCGAGGAGACGATGGCGGCCGCGATCGGCGCCGGCCTGCCGGTCGAGGAGACCCGGGCGTCGATGGTCGTCGACGTCGGCGGCGGCACCACCGACGTCGCCATCCTCAGCCTGGGCGGGGTCGTCACCTCCCGCACGGTGCGGATCGGCGGCGACGAGATCGACGACGCGCTGGTCGCGCACGTGAAGAGCGAGTACTCCCTGCTGTTGGGGGAGCGCAGCGCGGAGGACCTCAAGATCGGCGCCGGCTCGGCCTTCCCCCTGCGCGAGGAGCTCAGCCACCGGGTGCGCGGCCGCGACCTGGTCACCGGGCTGCCCAAGACCGTGTCGATCGGCTCGGCCGAGGTGCGCCGGGCCATCGAGACCCCGATCGTGCGGATCGTCGAGCTGGTGCGCACCGTGCTCGACGTCTGCCCGCCCGAGCTGGCCGGTGACGTCGTCGACCGCGGCATCGCCCTCACCGGTGGTGGGGCGCTCATCCGCGGCCTCGACGAGCGCCTCAGCCACGAGCTCGGCGTGCCGGTGCGGGCCGCCGACGACCCCCTGCACGCCGTCGCCCGCGGCGCCGGGCGGTGCGTCGAGGAGTTCAGCACGCTCGAGCGCGTCCTGGTCGACAACCGGCGACCCTGACCATGCACGTCCGGCGCACCCCCACCGCTCGCACCTCCACGCGCTCGCGCCGGCTCCTCACCGGAGCGCTGGTCGTCACCGGCCTGGTGGCGGCCCTCGGGGTGTCCGGTGCCGCCGGCCTCGAGCCGGTACGCGGCGCCGCCGCCACCGTGCTCGGTCCCTTCGAGCGGCTCCTCGGCCCGGGTGCCGACGAGGCGTCGGCCGCGCGTGCCGAGGCCGCCGCGCTCTCCACCCGGCTGGCCGCCGCGCAGCGCGAGGTCGCGGCCCTGCACGCCGGCGCCGGCATCCTCGAGAGCCCGGCGCTCGCCGGTGCCCGGCTCGTCCCCGCCCGAGTCGTCGCGGTCGGTGCCGCGGGCCCGGCCGGCCCGGAGCGCGTCACCATCGACGCCGGCTCGCGCGACGGCGTACAAGTCGACCGCACCGTGGTGGCGGCGCAGGGCCTGGTCGGCCGGGTCGTCTCGGTCGCCCCCTGGACCTCCGACGTGCTGCTCGTGGGCAGCTCCGACCTCGCCGTGGGCGTGCGGGTGGGGCCCCGAGGCGTGCTCGGCGAGGCCTCCGGCGCAGCGCTGGCCGGCGGCGCCCGCCCCGGCCCCGGCCTGCTCTCGCTGGCCCTGGTCGACCGAGGAACCGCCTCCGCCGGCGACGTCGTCACGACCCTCGGCAGCGTCGGCGACCGGCCGTTCGTGCCCGGCATCGCGGTCGGCACGGTGGGCACCGTGCACATGGGGGTCGGCCAGCTGGCCCCCACCGGCACGGTCACGCCGGCTGTCGACACCACCTCGCTCGACGTGGTGGCTGTGGTGCTCACCGCGGGGCGCACCACACCCCGCCCGGCAGCGACGGGCACCGGATGACGGCCCGGCTCGCGGTGCTGCTGCGGTGCCTGGCGTTGCTCGCCTCGGTGCTGCTCGTGGTCATGCTCGGCGTGCGCCACGTGCCCGTGGTGCCCGACCTCGTGCTCGTGCTGGTCGTCGCCTGGGCGCTGCTGCGCGGGCCGGTGGTCGGCGCGGGGGTCGGCCTGGCCGCCGGGTGGCTGCTCGACCTGGTGCCCCCAGGCTCGGCACACCTCGGGGTGCAGGCCCTCACGTATGCCGTCGCCGGTGCCTTCGCTGGTCGGCTGCGCGTCGAGGGGTCGGTCGCCGCACCGCGGGTGGCCCTGGTGGCGCTGGGCGCGTCGGCCGTCGTCGAGGGAGTCGGGGTGCTCGGCGCGCTCGCGGTGGGCGCCCCGGTCGACTTCGGCGCCGTCGCGGTGCAGTGCGTGCTCACCGCCACGGTCGCCGCGCTCGTGGTGCCACTGGTCGTGGCAGCCGAGCGCGCGCTGGCGCGCCGGAGGTTCGGGTGAGGCGCGCACGTGCGGGCAGGTCGCGCCTGGGCACCAGCGCCCGTGACCGCCGGGCCGGCGCCCACCAAGGGCGCTTCCTCGCGGTCGTGCTGCTGGTCGGGCTGGGGTTCGCGGCGCTGGTCGGCCGGCTGGGGCAGGTGCAGCTGCTCGGGCAGGACGACTTCCGGGCCGTGGCGTCCGCCCTCGACACCCGCACCCTGGTCGTCCCGGCGCTGCGCGGCCGCATCCTCGACGCGCACGGGCAGGTGCTCGCCGACAACACGGCGAGCACGGTGGTCACCATCGAGCGCCGGGTGCTCGCCGACAGCCACGACCGGGGGGCCTCGGTGGTGCGTGACATCGCCTCGGTGCTCGGCGTCCCGGCCGACGCGCTCCTCGGGCGGACCTGGCTGTGTGGAGAGCCCGGCGCACCGGCTGCCCCGGCGTGTTGGGCCGGCTCGGCGCAGGTTCCCGTCCCCCTTGCCGAGGGCGTCGACCCGACCCGCGCGCTCTCGCTCGTCGAGCAGCCCGACCGGTTCCCCGGCGTGGCCGTGGAGTCGCGGCCGGCGCGGTTCTATCCCCGGCCGCAGGGCATCTCGGCGGCCCAGGCGCTGGGCTACCTGGGCCAGGTGCGCCCCGACGAGGTCGGCGGCGCCCGAGGTCTCGTGGCCGACGACCTCGTGGGCCGGTCGGGCCTGGAGCAGCAGTACGACGCGGTGCTGCGAGGGGTGCCCGGGCGCACCGTGGTCTCGGTCGACGCCCGCGGGCTGGTCACGGGGGTGGTCTCGCGCACCGAGCCCGTCCCCGGCCGGGACCTCGTCACCTCGCTCGACGTGCGCGTCCAGGCGGCCGCCGAGAAGGCGCTCGCCACCCAGATGGCCGCGGCCCGGCACCGTGGCTGGGCGGCCGACTCGGGCGCCGTCGTGGTGCTCGACCCCCGCTCGGGTGCGGTGGCCGCCCTGGCCAGCGCCCCGGCATACGACCCGAACATCTGGACCGGGGGGATTTCGCAGGCCGACTACGCCCGGCTCACCGCGGCATCCGCGAACACGCCGTTGCTGTCCCGTGCGATCGGTGTCGAGCTGGCGCCGGCGAGCACCATGAAGCCGGCATCCGTGATCGCCTCGGTGCGGGCCGGCAACTCGCTGGACGGCACCTACGACTGCCCCGCGAAGCTCCGCATCGGCAACCGGGTGTTCAACAACCACGAGACCTCGGGCCGTGGGCTGATCAGCTTCCGGATGGCCATCCAGGTCTCGTGCGACACCGTGTTCTACGCGCTCGCCTACGACTCCTGGCGCGCCCAGGGCGGGTTCGCCGCGAAGGACGACGCCCGCGACCCGTTCGTCGCCACCACCAAGGGGCTGGGGCTCGGCGCCCGCACCGGCATCGACCTGCCCGGGGAGGCCAGCGGCCGCATCCCCGGCCGGGTGTGGAAGAAGGCTGCTTGGGAGACGACCAAGGGCGAGTCGTGCCGGCGGGCCCGCACCGGCTACCCCGACGTCGCCGACCGCAAGCAGGCCACCTACTTCCAGCAGGTCGCGGCCGAGAACTGTCGCAGTGGCTACCTGCTGCGCCCCGGTGACGCCGCCAACTTCTCGATCGGGCAGGGCGACGTCGGGGTCACGCCCCTGCAGTCAGCCGTGATGTACGCCGCCATCGCCAATGGCGGCACGGTGCTCACCCCGCGCGTGGGGTCCGCCATCGTCGACCGGGCGACCGGCCACGAGGAGCCGGTGGCGGCCGGGCCGACCCGCCGCGCACCGGTGTCACCCCGGGTCGACGCCTACCTGCGCGACGCGCTGCGCAATGCCGTGAACGTCGGCAGCGTGCGCAACCTCTTCCGCGCGATGCCGGACTGGCCGGTGGCGGGGAAGACCGGCACCGCGGAGGTGGTGGGGAAGCGCGACACCTCGTGGTTCGTGTCGTACGCGCCGGCGAACGCGCCGCGTTGGGTCGTCTCGGTGGTCGTGTCCCAGGGCGGCCCCGGCGCGCGAACGGCCGCACCCGTGTCGCGCGCGGTGCACGAGACCCTGCGCACGCTGCGCTGACGCGCCCACCGACAAAGGTGCGTGCGCGCGGGGCGCCTGCCTGTCAGACTCGTTGTGGGAGCCGTGGCACGGGGAGGTCGGATGTCGCCGATGGCAGCACTGTGGCGCTGGCCGCTGCGCGCGTTGGCGGCGCACGTGCTGCTCTTCGTGGCGCTGCTCGTTCCACCGGCCGTCATGCCAAACGACGGCCGGACGGCCGCCCTGTTCGGGATCGACCGCTACCTCGGCGGGTCGGTGCTCTACCTCGTGCTGCTGCTGCCCCTGGTGCTGGTGCTCGGCCTGGCGCTCGGCGTCGTGGCCGGGGGAGCCCTGCAGCTGTGGGGTGCCCGCCCGCTCCTCGCCGCCGCGGTGGTCGGGGTGACGGCCGCCGCGCTGGCGCTGACCGCCCTGTCGTGGTTCGACGGCTGGGAGCGGATCCCGCCGCTCGCCTCACTCGCGCACGGCGCCCCGATCGCGCTGCTCGCCGGCCTGCTGACCGTGCGCGACGCCCGCCGGCTGGGTGCCGGGCGGGTCGCGGCGCGCGGGCGCCACGGCGTCGACCTGGCGCGCGAGAGGACCCCCGCCGCCGGATAGGCTGACGCCATGGCTGACTTCGACGTCGTGGTGCTCGGTGCTGGTCCTGGTGGTTACGTCGCGGCGATCCGCGCGTCACAGCTGGGCAAGAAGGTGGCGGTCGTCGAGAAGAAGTACTGGGGCGGGGTCTGCCTCAACGTCGGCTGCATCCCGAGCAAGGCGCTGATCAAGAGCGCCGAGATCTCGCACCTGCTCACCCACGACAAGGCCAAGTACGGCATCGAGGGCGACGCCACGATGAGCTACGGCCCCACGTTCAAGCGGTCCCGCGCAGGTGTCCGACGGCATCGTGCGCGGCGTGCACTTCCTGATGAAGAAGAACAAGGTCCAGGAGATCGACGGCTGGGGCACCCTCACCTCGGCCACCTCGATGGACGTCGCGCTGAACGACGGCTCCACCCGACAGCTCACCTTCGACCACCTGATCATCGCCGCCGGTGCCGTCACCCGGATGCTGCCCGGCGTCGAGGTCTCGCAGAACGTCGTCACCTACGAGGAGCAGATCCTCGACGAGAACCTGCCGGGCTCGATCATCATCGCCGGCTCGGGCGCCATCGGCGTCGAGTTCGCCTACGTCATGAAGAACTTCGGGGTCGACGTCACGATCGTCGAGTTCCTCGACCGGATGGTGCCCACCGAGGACGCCGACATCTCCAAGGAGCTCGCCAAGCACTACAAGAAGCTCGGCGTGAAGGTGCTGCTCAGCACCAAGGTCGAGGGCGTCGAGGACACCGGCTCCGGCGTGCGGGTCACGGTCTCGCCAGCGGCCGGCGGCGACCAGCAGGTGCTCGAGGCCGACAAGTTCCTGTCGGCCATCGGGTTCGCGCCCCGCACCGAGGGCTACGGCCTCGAGGCTGCCGGCGTCGCGCTCACCGACCGTGGCGCCGTGGCGATCGACGAGTACTGCCGCACCAACGTGCCCAACGTCTACGCCATCGGCGACTGCACGGCGAAGCTGATGCTGGCTCACGTCGCCGAGGCCCAGGGCATCGTCGCGGCCGAGACGCTCGCCGGCGCCGACACGATGCCTGTCGACTACGACTTCGTGCCGCGCGCCACCTACTGCCACCCGCAGATCGGCTCGTTCGGCTACTCCGAGGCACAGGCCAAGGAGCGGGGCTACGACGTCAAGACTGCAACCTTCCCCTTCACCGCCAACGGCAAGGCGATGGGCCTCGGGGATGCCGTGGGCTTCGTCAAGGTGGTCGCCGACGCGATGCACAACGAGATCCTCGGCGCCCACATGATCGGCCCCGACGTCACCGAGCTGCTGCCGGTGCTGACGCTAGCTCAGAAGTGGGACCTCACCGCCGACGAGGTGTCGCGCAACGTCTTCGCCCACCCCACGCTGTCCGAGGCGGTCAAGGAGGCCGTCGAGGGCATCGTCGGCCACATGATCAACTTCTGACCGACCGGTCGGCGGTGGCGCCGCGCCCCGGCGTAGCGTCGGTAGGGTGACCGAGCAGCAGCCGTACGACGTCCTCGAGCAGCACGACGGCTTCGAGCTGCGCCGCTACCCCGAGCACCTGGTGGCCGAGGTCGAGCTCGACGGCTCGTTCGAGGATGCCGGGAACCGCGCCTTCCGCTTCCTCTTCCGGTACATCACCGGTGCGAACCAGTCGCAGAGCTCGGTGGCGATGACCGCCCCCGTGGTGCAGGAGGCGGCCGCGTCGGAGAAGGTCGCCATGACCGCGCCGGTGGTGCAGGCTCCGGGGGACGGCGATGGCTACGTCGTCGCGTTCGTGCTGCCCGCGTCCATGACGCTCGAGACCGCGCCGGTGCCCACCGGCTCGATGGTGCACGTGCGCGTCGTGCCCGAGCGGCTGGCCGCGGTGGTGCGCTACTCGGGGCGCTGGTCGCAGGGCTCCTACGAGCGGCACCTGGCCGAGCTGCTCGCTGCAGTGGCCGCGGCGGGCCTGGTGCCGGTCGGGTCGCCGCGCTTCGCCCGGTTCGACCCGCCCTTCAAGCCCTGGTTCCTGCGCCGCAACGAGGTCGTCCAGGACGTCGCCCAGTAGTGTCCCGGGCACCACGGCCAGATCGGGAGGAGCCCAACGCGCGAGATGCTCGACGCCTGACCTTCCCGTGGCTGGCCGTGTGGGTGTGACGCTCGTGCTGGGCACGGCCGCCTGCTCGTCGGCGCCGGCCAACGTCGCAACCTACGATCCTTGGGGCAGCGGGATGGATGCGCTGCTCAGCGGGACGCTCTCGATCACCGCGAAGTGCGTGACGGTGGCGGCAGAGGGCGGCACGGTCTGGACCCCGGTCTTCCCGGGCGGCTACACACAGATGGCCGGTGACACCCTGGTTCTCGACAACCGCGACGAACTGCTCTCGGGCGACCCCGTCGAGCTGGGCGGTGGGGAGGCGAGTGGGGTCGGCGATGCCGAGGTCCCCAAGGGCTGCCCCACCGACCACCTCTGGCTCGTGGCACCGCGCTCCTGACCGGCTGCCCCTGCCGAGGTCTGGCGCACCTGCCGGCGTAGGGGTGATCATGGGTCATGGCCGAGGTGTCCCCGCTCCCGCTGCGTGGTGAGGTGGTCGTCGACGCCCGCGGGGGAGCGCGAGCGATGCGGGTCTCCTGGCACCCCGAGCGCGGCGTGGTGGTGCTGTCGATCTGGCGGGCGAACACCTGCGTCGGCACCATGCAGGTAGATGCCGCCGAGGTGCCGCACCTCGTCGACGTCCTGGTGCGCGGCCTGGCCGCCTCGGCCGCACCCACCGCACCCCTCATGGATGCCGGCTGATGTCGTTCGGCGAGGCCATCCGTTCCGTCCTGGGGAAGTACGCCGACTTCGACGGTCGCGCCGGCCGGCCTGAGCTGTGGTGGTGGCTGCTTTTCGTCACCCTCGTCGCCAGCGCCCTGAACCTCTTCGCGGTGGTGCCGCTCGGTGACGGCGGCAACGTCGGCTCGCTGCTGTCCGGGCTGTGGGGAATCGCGGTGCTGCTGCCGACGCTCGCGGTGGGCATGCGCCGGCTGCGCGACGCCGGCCACGGGTGGGGCTACCTGCTGTTTCTGCTGGTGCCGATCGGCGGCCTGGTGGTGCTCGCGGTGCTCTGGTCGCAGCCGGCAGTGGCCCAGTCGACGCAGCTCGAGGCGCCCGGGGCCACTGCCTAGGTCCCGCGCTCAGCCGCGGAGGGCAGCGGCCAGCGGCTCGGCGTGCACGACGGTCAGCTCGCTGACGGCTCGGGTGAGCACCACGTAGAGCCGGCGCAGACCCGTGCGCTCGTCGGGCTCCGCAGCCGCGATGGCCGCCGGCTCCACGATCACCACCCGGTCGAACTCCAGGCCCTTGGCGATGCTCGCCGGCACGAGCTCGACCTGCCGGTCCTCGTCGTCGCCGTGCTCCGCATCGAGCCGGCCGTGCCGGATGCCGGCGGCGGTGAGAGCCGTGCTGACGGTGGCCGCGCCAGCGTCCGCCGTGATGACGCCGACCGAGCCCGGCACCTCGACCGCGGCCCGCACGGCATCCACGACGGCAGCGTCACGTTCCGGAGCTGTGGTGGGCACGATCGTCAGGCGGCCCGGGTTGTCGCGCACCGACCGTGGCGCCCCGAGCCCCGGCGCCATGTGCGGGCAGCAGCCGCGCGGCGAAGTCGATGACCAGCCCCGGCACCCGGAAGCCGCGGTCGAGCACGACGAGCTCGTGCGCCGGCCTGCCGAGGTGACCCATCGCGGCATCCCACGACTGGGTGGCCCAGGGGGTGGTGCCCTGGGCGATGTCGCCAAGCACGGTGAGCGACCCGGTGGACGCCCGGCGGCCGACGGCGCGCAGCTGCATCGGGGAGAGGTCCTGCGCCTCGTCGAGCACCACGTGCCCCAGGCTGGGGGTGCGGTCGAGCAGGTCGGCCACCTCGTCGAGCAGGGCCATGTCGGCCCGGGACCAGCGGGCCGCACCCTTGCTGCGAGGGGGGTTCTCCCACAACAACATTCCCTGCTCCGAAGCGGTGAGGATGCCGTCCGCAGCGGCGGTGAGCGTCGCGGCATCCGAGAACAGCCGGAAGAGAACGGCAGCCGGGTCGAGCGTCGGCCAGAGGCGGCGCACACAGGCCGCCACCGGAGCGGACCGGGCCACGGAGTCCTGCACTCGGTCGTCGGGGGCGTCACCGGAACGCTCGAGCTGCAGCAGCACGCGGTGGGCCAGCCGCTGGGGCAGCAGGTCACGCGCCGCGGAGTAGCGCACCCCCCGGGCGACCAGCGCGTCGAGCTCGTCCTGGATCTCGTAGGCCGGAACGCGCCACCGCCGCGACCCGCGGGGGACCACCAGCGCCTCGTCGGCCCGGCCGACCTGGGCCCAGACCGCACGGTGCAGCACCTCGGCCAGGCGCGCGTCGCCCTTGAGCATCGCGACGTCGGTGGGGTCCTGGGCGCGCACCCGGCCGTGCTCGAGCAGGGTGTCGATCGTGGCGTGGCCGACGCGGGCCTCGCCCAGGGATGGGAGCACGGCGCCGATGTGGTCGAGGAAGGCGCGGTTCGGACCGACCACCAGCACGCCCGAGCGGTCGAGCTGGGCGCGGAAGGAGTAGAGCAGCCAGGCGGCGCGGTGCAGGCCGACCGCGGTCTTGCCGGTGCCGGGCGCGCCCTGCACGCAGATGCTGGTGCCGATGTCGCTGCGGACGATCTCGTCCTGCTCGGGCTGGATGGTCGAGACGATGTCCCGCATCGGTCCGCTGCGGGGCCGCTCGATCTCGGCGGCCAGGATGCCGCTGGGCCCGGTCGCGTCGCCGGCAGTGAGGCGCTCGTCCTCGTACGCCGTGAGGCGGCCCCGGTCGACGCCGAAGCGGCGGCGCAGCTCGACGCCCATCGGTGCGGTGGGGGAGGCGCGGTAGAACGCGGTGGAGATCGGCGCCCGCCAGTCGACGACGACCGGGTCGCCGCGATCGTCTGACACGTGCCGGCGCCCGATGTGGAAGGTCTCGGCGCCGTGGTCGGTGCGGGTGTTGATCCGGCCGAAGAACAAGGTGGTGCGCGGGTCGTCCTGCAGCGCGGCGACCCGGCGCGCCAGCACGCGCCCGAGCAGCTCGCTGGTCCAGGCGTCGGTGGCCTGCGCGGCGTCGAGCCGGTCGGTGCTCTCGCGCATGCGACGCAGCTCGGCGCGGGCGTGGTCGAGGTGGGCCTGCTCCCGGGCGAGCACATCATCGGGAGACGCGTGCCACTCGGTCGTGCCTGTGGTCGTGGTCGTTGTCGTGGTCGAGGTGGAGTCGGCGGGCGGCGCGGGCATGGCGGAGCCACCTCTCGGTGTGGGGTTTGTTCGCATACTGGCGAACCGACGATGGTAGCGCCGGATCGGCGAGAACGAAAGCGGCTCCGGGTGGTGCGCGGCCGCCTGCCTGTCGGTGGGCCGGGGCACACTGCCCGGATGGACCGATCGACAGCTCCCATCCAGGTCGTCTTCGACGCCGCCGACCCCGGTGGCCTCGCCGAGTTCTGGGCGGCCGCGCTCGCCGAAAGGGGCTACGCCCTCCCCGACCCGCCCGGGGAGTTCGCCGACTGGCCGGCCTTCCTCGCGGCCAACGGCATCCCGGAAGAACGGTGGAACGACGCCTCTGCCATCGAGGCCGAGGGCCACCCGCGCCTCTTCTTCCAGAAGGTTCCTGAGGCCAAGGCGGTCAAGAACCGCGTGCACATCGACCTGCTTGCTGGCGGCGGCTCTTCGGTGCCGCTCGACGACCAGCGCGAGCGGGTGGCGGCGCAGGTGAGCCGGCTCGAGGCGCTGGGTGCCACCTTCGTCGAGGACCACGCCGAGCTCGGTGTGCACTGGGCGGTGATGCTCGACCCGGAGGGAAACGAGTTCTGTGTCTGATCGCCCACCCTGCCCCGGATCGCTAGGCTGGCCCCGGCCAGAAGGGGGTAGGTGCCGATGGGTGCTGGGCGAGTTCGCGCCGCGGTGCTGGCGGCGGCGGTCGTCGCGGGGACCCTGCTGCTCGTGGCAGGGCTGGTCGCCTTCGTCGTCCTCGACGACGGGTGGACCAGGGTGATCTGGGCGGTCGTCGGAGCCTTCCTGCTCTGGCAGCTGGTGCCGCGACCGGAGCGGCTGAGTCACCGCGCCGTCCCCGTCAGCGCTGCCGACGCACCAGGGCTGCACCGGCTGGTCGACGAGGTGGCTGCCGCCACCGGCACCCGGCCACCCGACGCGGTCGCCGTCGACACGCTGTACGCCACCTCGCTGCTCCCGGTGGGCTACCTCGGGCGGGCCATCCTCGTGGTCGGGCTGCCCCAATGGACCACCCTCGACGACGACGAGCGCCTCGCTGTGCTTGCGCACGAGCTGGTGTGCACGGAGCCGGCCCGCAGCCCCACCGGCATCCTGATCCGGTTCGCCGACGACCTGCTCACCCGATGGGTGGCCATGCTGACCCCCACCGCGGCGGTGCAGCCGCACGAGGCGGCTCGCGAGCAGTTCGACAGCGGGCTGGGCGCGCTGGGCGGCGGCGACGACCTCGCGGGCGCCCGCACCCGGCGCGACGTCGCGGCCAATGTGGGAGCCGCGGGCCTCACCGTCGTGGCGTCGCCGGCGAAGATCCTGCAGGCCGCACTGCGAGGGTCCGCCCTCGCGAGCAGCAGTCGGCTCTGCCTGCACGCCGACGGCCGGGCCGCCGCGCTCGTGGGGTCGCCGGTGGTCGTGGGGCTGCTGCTGAGCACGTTGCCGGTGCCCCGCGCCTGGGTGGCCGCCGAGGTGGCCGCGCGCCGGCGGGTCGACCCGTTCGCCGCCATGGCAGATGCCCCGCGGCCCGTCGCCGACGAGCTGGGGCGTCGACTGGTGGCGGCCGGCGGCTCGGGGGAGCGGGTCGGCCCCACCCACGCCCCCACGGCCCTGCGCATCGAGGCGCTGCGGCAGCCCGTGGTGGTGACCCGTGTGGTCGGCCCAGACAGGGTCCGGGCCGCTGACCGCGACCTCGACGTGCCCCGCCGCCGGCTGGCCCAGCGCTTCGCCGAGGAGCTCGTCCACGGGCGGTCGTGAGGTTTGTCGCACGGCCGGTGGGGAATGAGGGGCGGGTGACTCGACCCCATCCGACCCCTGACCTGCGGCGACGCGCGCTCGCACCCCACGAGTGTCGTCGCGACGGCGGCATCGGGTGGATTTGGACCGGTCGAGACGCTTTGGCAGCGTGGAGCGGATGACGCACACCACCACACGCCCCGCGCTGCCCGCGCTGACCGGTCTGCGTGCCGTAGCGGCGGTGTGGGTCGTGCTCTTCCACTACCGGGACGACCTGCTGGCGCTGGTGCCGGGTCTGGCGCCGCTCGACACGTTCATGCGCGCCGGCTATTTGGGGGTCGACCTGTTCTTCCCGCTCAGCGGGTTCGTGCTGGCCTACACCTACGCCGACCGGCTCGGGTCCTTCTCGTGGCGGGCCAGCCGCGACTTCGTGCGCAACCGGTTCGCGCGAGTGTGGCCGGTGCACGCGCTGACCCTGAACCTCGACCTCGCCATCGCGGCGCTGGTGGGCACCCTCGGCGTGGGGGCCGACGGCCACCGACGCACCCCGCAGGCGTACCTCGAGAACCTCGCCATGGTGCACACCTGGTTCAGCGACCGGCCCAGCTTCAACGCCCCGGCCTGGTCGATCAGCTCGGAGTGGTTCGCCTACCTGCTCGCGCCGCTGCTCTTCGTGGCCGCCGTGCGGGTGCGCCGGGCCGGCCCGGCCCTGCTGCTGGCCGGGGCGTCGTACGCCGCGATGCTCGCGGTGTTCGCGACGATGGCGCTGCCCAACGGCAACCTCGAGCACATGTTCTACGTGCGGATCCTCGGCGAGTTCGTGGGCGGGATGCTGCTCTGCCTGGCCTGGGTGCGGGGCGGCGCCCGGCTCGGCGGCCTCGTCGTGGTGCTGCCAGCCACCCTGGTCGTGCTGGCGCTCGTGCCCGCCGCCTCGGCCGGCCACTACTGGGCGGCCCCGGCGCTCGGCCTCGGTGTCGCCGCGCTCGCAGCATCCAGCGGATGGCTCACCACCGCGCTGTCCCAGCCCCTCGTCGTCCTCGCCGGCGAGGCGTCGTACGCGCTCTACATGACCCACCTGCTGGTGCAGCCGTTCGTGCACTCGCTGCGGGTGTGGGCGCATGGGTCGTCGTGGGCCAGCGCCCTGGTCGTCGCGGGGCTGGTCGGGACCCTGGCCGGGATCGCCTGGGCCGTGCACACCCTCGTCGAGCGCCCGGCCCGCCGCCGGCTGCAGGCGCGGCGCCCCGAGCCGGCACCGGCCACGCCGGTGCCGGACTCGAGGCAACCCGTCAACGCCTGACCGGGGCCGGGCGCCGACCGGGTCAGCGGTGCGGGCGCGGGCCCTCGTGCACGGAGTAGACCTTCACGTAGTCGAACTCCGCCGTGATCGGCGCGGTCACCTGGTCGGTGGCGCCCATCGACACCAGCCCGATCCGCGCCTTCGGGATCCGGTGGGTCCACACCCCGCCCCGCACCCACGTGCGGCCGTCCTGGCTGGTGTAGGCGGTGTAGCGCTCGGTGTCACCACCGGCGGCACGCCGCTCGGACCCGTTCAGCCGCTCCACGACGATGCGAAGCCAGGTCCAGTCGTCACCGGGCGGGCCGACGACCGTGTTGCCATAGCGGCTCCAGCCGGCGGGCACCGGGTTGAGCTCCTTGGCGAACTCGGTCTGCCGGGTCTCCCAGATCGAGATGTCGGTGAGCTTGACGAAGTTGTCGTCGTCGCCGTAGACCACGAGCCCGGCCTGGGCGAAGTTGAAGCAGCAGCCCTCCTTGGACAGACCGGTCAGCCGCACCTTGGTCTCCACGACGTAGTCACGCCGGGGGGCGTCACGTACCATCACGGATGCCGTGTTGTTGTCGACGAAGAGGTCGGTGTGCTCGACCGGCCAGCGCAGGGCGCCACCGGACACCGTCGCGTTCCCGACCCGGCCCTGCGCCCACGACCAGTCGCGGTCGAGCGTGGTGCCGTTGAAGTTGTCGGCGTCGAGCAGGCGGCCCGTCACCTGCGGCTTGACCAGCTTGGCCGTGTGCCTGCTGCGCTGGCCCGGCTGGGCGGCGGGCGCCGGCATCCGGGTGTCGGACGCCCCGGCGCCACCGTTGACGGTGGGCCAGCCGCGCACCCAGTCGACGGCGTCGAGCAGGGCAGGCCGCTTCGTGAAGCCGGTGGCGAACTCGAAGAACGGGTCACGCTGGTCGACCGCGTGGTAGAGGGTCCACCACTGGCCGCCCTCGTCGACGAACACGGTGTTGTGGCCGGTGCCGACCCAGCGGTTGCCGTTCATGGTGAGGAACGGGGTGCCGCCGACGGCCGCCTCGAGGAAGGAGTTGCCCTCCTTGTCGACGAAGGGACCCATCGGGCTGGTCGACCGGCCGACGAAGACGCTGTAGCCGGTGAGAGCACCGTTGCAACAGTTGGTCGCCGAGCCGAACAGGTAGTAGTAGCCGTCCTTGAAGACCACGTTCGCGCCCTCGTAGCGGTTCCCGATCGTGATGCGGGTGTCGTCGGTGGTGGTCGCCGTGCGAGCGGTGGCCCCGGTGGGGGTGAAGGTGATCGGCGTCGCGAAGATCCCGCCGTAGTAGGAGCCGTAGTAGAGGATGCCGCTGCCGGGCACCGTGTCGCCGAGCACGTCGGGGTCGAAGGTCCAGAAGTAGGAGCACTCGCCGCCGTCGGGGTCGAGCCGGGGCTTGACCACGGGCTGGTCCGACCACGTCCACGGACCGGTCGGGCTGTCACTGGTGGCCACGCCGATGGCGCCGTCGCCGCGACAGGCGTCGGAGCCGCCGCCGGCAGCGGTCGTCTCGGTGACCGTGACGAACAGGTAGTAGCGGTCGGTCGTGCTGCTGAACACCACCTCGGGTGCCCAGAAGGCGGCCGAGGGGTCGATCCACGCCGGCAGCGAGCCTCCGCCCTGGGGAAACGCGTCTCCCACGTAGGTCCAGTTGACCAGGTCGGTCGAGACCATCGTCGGGATGCGGTGGAACACCGGGTCGCCGTTGGCGTCGACGTCGTCGTCGTTCAGCGGGTCGGTCGTGCAGTAGAGGTACCAGACCTGCTTGCCGTTCATCCGCTCGCCGTCCTGCCCCTTCAGTACGGTCGGGTCGGCGCAGCTGTCGACGGTGCCGTCGCCCGGCACCTTCGGGGCGAGCGGGTTGGTGTAGCTGGTGGTGAGGGGGCGAGGCTTCGGTGTCGCCTTCGCCGGTGCCGATGCGGGCGCCGAGGCCGGCGCCGCGGCCACCGGGCCGGCGAGCAGCAGCGAGAGCGTGGCGAGAAGCGGCACGAAGAGCCACCCCCGCCACCTCCTGCGTGGCGGAGCCTGTGTGTCTGGTGGTGTGTGGTGCATGGCTGGTCCCTCCCGTGGTGCTGGGTCCGCAGGTCCTGCGGGTGGTCTCGTCATCCCTCGCACCAGAACTGCGTGCTCGAGCGGTAGGTGTCGTCGGGCTGCAGCGCCGGCGACGGCATCCGGGCCGTGGTTCGCGCCGGCATCACGACACCGGCTCCGCGGGGCCGACCACCACGCGGCCACCCTCGAGGCGCAGCGACATCCGGTGCGGGCGCCGCACCGACGACGCCTCGTCCCAGGCGTGCAGGAAGAGGTGGTGGCGGCCCTGCTCGTCGGTGAGCACGCTGCAGTGCCCCGGCCCGCGCAGGGTGGTGCTCGCACTCGTCACGACCGGGCCGTCGACGGCATCCTCGCGCCACGGCCCGGTCGGGCTCGGCGCCGTGGCCGCGGCGACCCCGTAACCCGGGGTCTTCCAGTTGCCGCCCGAGTAGAGCAGCACGCAGCCGCCCGCGCCGTCGTCGAGCACGGCAGGGCCCTCGAGGGTGTGCCAGTCGTGCACGCCACCGTTTATCCGTCGGTCGCGCTCGTAGCGCTGCCAGTCGGCCGACGCGCGCAGCACGATGGTGCGCTCTCCCTCGAGGTGGGTCATGCCGCCCAGGCGCTGCACCGCGAGCACCGTGCCCGGACGCGACCCGGCCACGACGTCGGTGGCGTAGAACAGCCACCAGGCGCCGGCGGCATCCTGGTACGGCGAAGGGTCGATCGCGAAGGGCAGGTCGGCAGTGAGCACGTCGCCGGTGTCCTCGAACGGCCCGGTGGCCCGGTCCGAGACGGCCACCCGGATCTGGTGGTCGGCGTCCCCACGGCCGAGGGAGTAGTACATCCAGAACCGCCCGTCGGCGAACGCCACCTCGGGGGCCCAGTACTCGGCATCAGGCGACGCCGGCCGCGACACCACCAGGGCCCCGCCGGCGTCCTCCCACGTCTCGAGGTCGTCGCTGACGAGCACCTGGAACCGGCGCCCACCGGGCAGCGGGCGGGGCGTCGTGCCATACATGACGTATCGGCTGTCCTCGCCGCGCACGACGAAGGGGTCGGCGCAGTACCCCTCCCACAGCGGCCGGGACGTCTCGGTGCCGCTGCGGAGCCGGGCCTCCACGTCAGCCCTTGAGGCCACCGCGGGCGATGCCCTCGATGACGAACCGCTGGCTGATGAGGAACAGGATGAGCACCGGGATGCTCGCAATGGCCCCACCGGCCAGGATCGTGGCGTAGTCGGTGGTGTAGGCGCTCTGCAGTGTCGACAGGCCGGGCTGGATGGTCAGCCGCTCCGGGCTGAACAACACGTAGAGCGGCCAGAGGAAGTCGTTCCAGTTCGCCAGGAAGGTGAGCAGCGCCAGGGTCGCCAGTGCCGGTCGCGACAGCGGCACCACCACCGTGAGGAAGGTCTTGAACCGGCCGGCGCCGTCGAGCATCGCGGCCTCCTCGAGCTCCAGGGGCAGCGACAGGAAGAACTGGCGCAGGAAGAACACCCCGAACGCGCCGGCGGCTCCCGGCACGATGACGGCCGACAGGCTGTCGAGCCAGCCCAGCTGCGACACGATGACGTAGTTGGGGATGAGAAGCGAGATGGGCGGCACGAACAGGGTGGCGAGCACCATCCCGGTGAGGATGCGCTTCCCGGGGAACGAGAGGCGGGCCAGGGCATAGGCCGCCATCGTGGCCACGACGAGCACCAGCAGGGTCTGCGCGGTTGCCGCGATCATCGAGTTGAGGAACCACTGCGCGACCGGAGTCTGGGGTGCGCCGAGGATCGTGGAGTAGCCCTCTGTGGTGGGGTTCTTCGGCAGGAAGGTGAGGTCGGCACTGGAGACCTCGGCCGTCGACTTCAGCGACGTCGTCGCCATCCACAGCAGGGGCGCGAGGAAGAGCAGTCCCAGCAGGGCGAGGAACAGCGCGCGCCACGGGATGCTCCTGCGGCGGCGCGGCTCCGGGGGAGCCGGGGCCGTGGTGGTCGGCCTGGTGGTCGTCGCGGTGCTCATCGCGTCTTCTCCTTGGGGGTCCGCTCCCGCAGGAACGACAGGCTGACCAGGCTGACGAGCAGCAGCGCGACGGTGAGCACGGTGCTCATGGCGGAGGCGCTGCCCATGTTGAACCGGCGCAGGCCCTCCTCACCGATCTGCATGATGGCGCTGCGCGTCTCGCCGCCCGGCTGGCCCTGGGTGATGAGGTACGACTGACCGAACAGGTTGGCCGAGGCGAGGATGGTGATCGTGAAGACGAACACCGTCACCGGCCGCAGCCCGGGCAGGGTGACGTGGCGGAAGCGCTGCCACGCGGTGGCCCCGTCGAGCTCGGCCGCCTCGTAGAGCTCGGCCGAGATGTCCTGCAGGCCCGCGAGGAAGATCACCATGTTGTAACCGGCGGTCCACCAGATGGTCGGCACCACGAGCGCCATCCAGACCCACGGTGTGGCGGTGGTGAACGGGATGCGGTCGAAACCCAGCTGGTCGAGGTAGTAGTTGATGACGCCGACGTTGGGGTCGAGCAGGTAGCGCCACAGCAGGCCGATGACGGCGACGCCCAGCACGAAGGGCGCGAAGAAGATGGCGCGCACGGCGTTGCGGCCCCAGAACTTCTTGTTCAGGGCGACCGCGAGCGCGAGGGGGATCACCATGAGCAGCGGCACGCTGATCAGCGTGAAGATCGCCGTGGCGCGCATCGAGTTCCAGAACGGCTCGGAGGTGGTCGACCCGGGCGTGAAGAGGTCGATGTAGTTCTGGAGGCCGACGAAGGGTTTGCCCGGGAGCAGGAAGTCCCAGGTGTGCAGGCTGATCCACAGGCCGTACACGATGGGAGCGAGCACGAAGGTGAAGAACAGCACGAGGTACGGGCCGACGAAGAGCAGGCCTGTCCCGAGCCCCGCCCGCATGACGGCCGGGTCGGCGTTCGGCGCCCGGCCACCACCACGCCGCTCCTCCTGCGGCGGGGTGGTGGCCGAGACCGGTGCAAGGGTGGCCATGACTAGCCCTGGTACTTGGCCATGTTGGCCTTGAGCAGGGCGTCGGCCTTCTTGGCAGCCTCGTCGAGGGCCGGCTTGGGCTGCTTCTTGCCGAGGATGACCTCGTTGACCGCGGTCTCGTAGGTCGGGGTCGTGATGTCACCGATGCCGGGGACGGTCGGCGGGAACACGACGTTCGGCAGCTGGTCGGCGAGCGTCGACTGCACGGTCAGGGACGCGAACTCCGGCGACTCCCGCACGCTGTTGCGGGCCGGGACCTGGCCCGACTTCGCCCACTCGATCGATCGGTCCGAGATGTAGGAGATGAACGCCCGCGAGGCGGCCAGCTTGTTGGGGTCCTTGCTGGCCTGGGTCGTCACGACGAGGTTGTGCGAGCTGGCCCACACGGCCGGCTTGGACCCGATCGTCGGCAACGGGGACGCGGCCCACTCCAGACCGTTGACCTTGTCCCACTCGTTCATCATCCAGATGCCGTCCCACGTCAGCGAGTTGCGCTGCTGGCGGAAGGCCACCGCCTGGGCGTCGTTCGACACGTTCTTCGGGCTCGCGCCGCTCTTGATGAAGCCGAGCAGCCACTCCAGGGACTCGACGCCCTCGGGGGAGTTGAAGGTGGCCTGGGTGCCCTCGGCGTTGTAGATGCTGCCGCCGAACTGGGCGATCAGCGAGGTGAACATCAGGTGTGCGGGCCAGGTGGCCGTCACCCAGAACGGCGTCTTGACCCCGCCCTGCTCCTGCAGCGCCTTGACGGCCGCCTCGAACCCGGCCTTGTCCGTCGGCAGGCCGTCGATGCCGGCCTTCTTGAGCTGGCCGGTGTTGGCGTAGAAGCCGAGCGGGTGCACGTCGAGGGGGATGCCGTACCTGTTGTCCTTGTAGACCCCGGCCTTCCAGACGACGGGCGCGAAGTCGTTCTCGGAGAGCTGCAGCCCCTGCGCGATCTCGTCAACGGGGATGATCACGCGCCGCGCGGCGTTCGTGGCGAGCTGGTCGATGTGCATGACACCGACGTCGGGACCGGACCCGGACGAGACGGCGTTGGGCACCTTCGAGTAGTAGTCGGCCCACTGCAGGGTGTTCATCGACACGGTGACGTTGGGGTTGGCCTTGTTGAACTCCTCGACCATCTTCTTCATGTAGGGGCCGTCACCACCGGTGAAGCCGTTCCAGAAGGCGAGGGCGACCTTGGGGCCGGTGTAGGTGTCGCCCTTCCCGAACGCGCCGCTCGAGGGGGCGGCGGCGCCCGGGGGAGTGCTGGTGCCGGAGCAGGCGGCGAGGGCCGAGGCGGCGCCGACGGCGCCGAACGACCCGAGGAGCAGGCGGCGGGAGAGGTCCCGTGGGGTGTGGGTGTCGGACATGAGGGTGGTCTCCTTCAGGGTGGGCGCGCGGTGTGCGCAGTGGGTCAGGGGGAGGGAAGTCAAGGGGTCAGGGGCAGGGACTCAGGGGGTGGAGGTCAGCGCGACGGCGGTCCACGACGCCGGGCTCAGCCGCAGCTCGACACAGCCCCCTTCGACGCGGACGTCGGGGTCGGGCCGGAGCTGTACGGCGTCGGGGTGCGCTGCGGTGTTGGTGCGGCGGGGGTCGTCGTCCTCGAGGCGGAGGCACTCGCTGACCTGCAGTCCGGCAAAGCCTCGGGCGTCGACGGTGACCACGACGGGCTCGGTCGGATGCCGGTTGACGAGGAACACCGCGACGTCGCCGGTCTCCGGGTTCCAGGTGGCGCTGGCGTCGACGGTGTCGACCAGCCCGTGCAGGGCGGTCTCGTGCGACGCGCCCGACGGCTCCACGCGCAGGGAGGTGCCCCGGGCGAGTCGGGCGGTCTGCGCGAACGGGTGGAAGATCGTCTGCCGCCAGGCGGGCCCGCCCGCCTCGGTGCGGAGCAGGCCGATGACGTTGACCAGCTGCGCCTGGCAGGCGATCTTGACCCGGTCGGCGTGCCGCAGCAGCGAGATGAGCAGGCTGCCGACGACGACGGCGTCGGCGACGGAGTAGGTGTCCTCGATGAGCCGCGGCGCGCTGCTCGGAGCTCGAGGTTGGTGTGCGCCGGCGAACTCGTGCTGGTACCAGACGTTCCACTCGTCGAACGACAGGTTGATCTGCTTGCGGCTGCCGGCGCTTGGCCCGCACGTGCGTCGGCGGTCGCGACCACCGACGTCGATGAAGTGGTCCATGTCGACCGCCGAGGCCAGGAAGCTGGCGAGGTCGCCGTCGCGCTCCTCGTAGTAGGCGTGCAGGCGAGATGTAGTCGACGGCGTCGTAGGCGTGGCTCGAGCACGGTCGCCTCCCACGCGCCGAAGGTCGGCATCGCCGCAGTTGGAGCTGCCGCAGGCGACCAGCTCGATGTCGGGGTCGACCAGGCGCATCGCCTTGGCCGTCTCGGCGGCGAGCCGGCCGTACTCGTCGGCGGTCTTGTGGCCGATCTGCCACGGCCCGTCCATCTCGTTGCCCAGGCACCACAGCCGGATGCCGTACGGCTCGGCGGCGCCGTTGGCGACGCGCGCAGGTCGCGACCAGTCCGTGCCGCCCGGGTGGTTCGCGTACTCGAGCAGGTCGCAGGCCTCCTGCACGCCCGCGGGTGCCGAGGTTGACGGCCATCATCGGCTCGACCCCGGCCTGCGCCGGGCCCAGCCGATGAACTCGTCGAGCCCGACCTCGTTGGTCTCGACGGCTGCGCCAGGCCAGGTCGAGCCGCGCGGGCCGCTCCTCGACCGGCCCGACGCCGTCCTCCCAGCGGTAGCCGGAGACGAAGTTGCCGCCGGGGTAGCGGACCACGGTCACGCCCGAGCTTCGCGGATCAGGTCGAGCGACGTCGCCGCGGAACCCGTGCTCGTCGGCGGTGGGGTGGCCGGGCTCGTAGATGCCGGTGTAGACGCACCGGCCCATGTGCTCGACGAACGAGCCGAAGATGCGGCGGTCGACCTCGCCGACGCTGAAGGCGGGGTCGAGCACGACTCTCGAGTGCAGCACGATCGGTTCCCCCTTCCCACGACGATGTGGCGTCCGCCCTTTCTACAACGTTGTTCCAACGTTGTGTGGACTGGCGTTCACTCAGTATTACAACGTTGTTCCAACGTTGTAAAGAGTGTGACACGATGCTCCTGACGGCGGACGAGAACGGGAGTGGTCATGGCGGTGCGGTTGCAGGACGTGGCCGACCACGCCGGCGTCTCGGTGAAGACCGTCTCCAACGTCGTGCACGGGCACCCCGCCGTGAGCCGTCCGATGCGCGCGAAGGTGCAGGCGTCGATCGAGGCGCTGGGCTACGTGCCCAACGTGTCGGCCCGCTCGCTGCGCACCGGTCGCAGCGGGCTGATCGGGCTGGCCGTGCCCCGCATCACCGACCCCTACTTCTGCGACGTGGCGGCAGCGGTCATCGACGCCGCGTCCGCGCGTGGGCTGTCCGTGCTCGTCGAGCAGACCGGAGGCGAGTTCGTGCGCGAGAACGACGTGCTTCTCGGCCGCCGGCCGACCATCGTCGACGGGCTGATCTTCTCGCCGATCTCGGTCACCCAGGCCGCGCTCGACGAGGCCTCACCCGCGGTGCCCCTGGTGCTGCTCGGTGAGCACCTGATGGCCAGCCAGCGCAGCCGGGTGGCAGCCGACAACGTCGCCGCGTCGGCCGAGGCCGTCGCGCACCTCGTCGGCCTGGGCCGGCGACGTGTCGCCGCGGTGGGTGCCAAGCGCGGGTCCACCGCGGCCACCGCCGAGCTGCGCCTCGCCGGCTACGAGAAGGTGCTCACCGAGGCGGGGCTCGGTCTCGACGACGCGCTCGAGGTGCCCACCGAGGACTTCACCCGGGCGGCCGGCATCCGGGCGGTCGACGAGCTGCTCAGCGCTGGAACGGAGTTCGACGCGCTGTTCTGCTTCAACGACCTGCTCGCACTGGGCGCGATGGAGGCGCTGCGCCGGCACGGCCTCGACGTCCCGGGCGACGTCGCCGTCGTCGGCTTCGACGACATCGAGGAGGGGCGGCACAGCACTCCGGGTCTCACGACCGTCGCCGTCGACCTCGGCGTGCTGGCAAGCGCCGCCGTCGACAGCCTCGTGCGCCGGCTCGACGACCCGAGCACCCCTGACGGCGACAGCATCCTGGTGCCGCACCGGCTGGTGGTGCGCGGCAGCACCGTGCCGCCGCGCACCACCGGTGGGTCTGCGGTCTAGGCGCCGCCGGCGACTCCCACGAGGTTGCCCTCCGGGTCGGTGAAGTGGCCGACGACCAGCCCCGAGGGAGACCTGGCCGGCCCCATGACCCGGGCGCCGCCGAGCCGCTCGGCCTGGGTGAGGGCCGCCTCGACGTCGTCGACCGCGACGTAGAACAACGCCTTCGGCGTGCGCCCGGGCCCACCTCCCACGCCGCCCCGGATGCCGGTGCCGTCGTCGGTGGTGACGAGGTCGACGAAGCCGTACTGGCCGGCATCCGAGACCTCCTCGGCCACGGGCGAGGAGGTGTCGAACTCCCAGTCGAAGAGCTCACCGAAGAAGGCGCGCAGCGCCTGCGGGTTGCTGCCAACGACCTCGAAGTGCACGACCGGGTGTGCCATGCGTTCGCTCCTCAGGCGTTCTGGGTGCTGTCGGCGAGGAAGCCGTCGATCTGGTTGATGGCGCTCGTGGCGCCCTCCTCGATGCCCATGTCGAGCACGGTCTGCAGGGCCTCCGCGGTGGCGAAGGTGCTCGTGTAGGTCGCGCGGGTGCCGCCCTCGACCGGCTCGAGGACGTAGACGTTCTCGCCGACCGGCAGGTCGGGGTTGGGCGAGAGGTCCTCGTGGGCGAAGCCGTCGAGGAAGTCCAGCCGGTGCGGCGCCTCGACCACCGTGATGTCCCAGTAGCCCGCGAACTTCTGGCCCTCGGGGGAGGTCATGTAGTAGGTCGACCGGGCGCCGGCGCGCAGCTCGTGGTCGACGAAGGTCGCCGGGTAGGTCGGCGGCCCCCACACCTGCTCGAGCTGGCGGGCGTCCTCGTAGAGCCCCCAGACGCGCTCGAGCGGGGCGGCGAACTCGGCGGTGATGACGAGGGTGCGGTTCTCGATGTCCTTGGTGATGTCCGTGACGGGCATGTCAGCTCTCCTTGGGAAGTAGTAGTGCGTCGATTCGGGCGACCCGCCCCCGCCACACGCTCTCGAGCTCGTCGAGCATCGAGGCGACGGACCGGACCGCCTGCACGTCGCCGCTGGCCAGCTGCTCACGGCCGGACCGCCGCTTGCTGAGCAGGCCGGCCCTCTCGAGCACGGCGACGTGCTTCTGGACGGCGGCGAAGCTCATGTCATAGCTCGCCGCCAGGCCGGTGACCGAGTGCTCACCGGCCAGCACACGGCGCAGGATGTCGCGCCGGGTGCGGTCGGAGAGCGCGTGGAACAGGGCGTCCGCCCGGTCCTCGCTGCTCTCGCTCACGGGACAAACATACAACCAGTTGGTTGTACGTTGTCAAGGGGTGGATCAGGTCCGGCTCGACGCCGATCGGGCGGCCCGCCCCGTCGGCTCCCACCCGAAGCGCCACCGCAGCACGGCCGCACCGGCCACGATCCAGGCCAGCAGCACCGCCAGGTGGCCCAGGGGCAGGCTGGATGCCGCCCCGGGCGCGAGGGCCTGGCTCATCGCGGCCGAGGCGTGCCGAAGCGGGAAGAACCACGACACCGCGTCGAGCACCGGCGGGAAGCTCGCCCCGATGATGAACACGTCGGAGATGAAGGCGAGGGGGAGCAGGGTGCCGAGCGTGACGCCGGTGAGCGCCTGGGCGGAGTGCACGAAGGTCATCACGGCCAGCCCCACGACGGCGAAGCAGACCGCGGCGATGGTGAGCACCACTGCGGCAGTGAGGAGCCCGCGCGGCCACCCCGGCCGGAACGCCACCGCGGCCACCACGGCGATGACCGCCCCGGTGAGGAGGGCGACGGCCAGCGCCCCCACGACCCGGCCCACCACCAGCGCGCCGGCGGGCAGCGGGGTGCCGCCGGTGCGCTTGAGCACTCCGCGGTCGCGTGCCTCGGCGACGCCCTGCGGCATGTTCACGTAGGCCGTCACGGCGGCGCCGTAGATCGCCATCGTGCCGGCGTAGAAGGCGCCCAGGGTCTGGCCGTCGTCCATGAGCTGGTCGCCGCCACCGTTGACCGCCGGGATGATGGCCACGAGGAGCACCGGGAATGCCACGGCGAAGAAGACGGCCGAGGCGTTGCGCCACAGCACCGCCTGCGCGTGGCGCACCTGGTCGACGACGAGCGCAGCGATCGAAGGGGCACTGGTGCGCCGGGTGGAGGTGTCGGCCAGCCGACGGCGGGCCCGCGCCCGGCTCGCCCGCTGGTCGACCGGGCGGGAGGCGTCGCGGTCGCGGTCGCGGCCCAGCTGCACGGTCGCCACCACGGCCCCGGCCAGCCCCCAGAGGGCGAGGACGGCGAGGTGGTCGAGCTCGAACCCGGGCCCACTCAGGTACGGGTTGAGGGCGTCACCGAAGATCGCGGTCAGGTGCTTGAGCGGGAACAGCCACCCGATCGTCGAGAGCCAGTCCGGCATCCGCCCGCTCATCATGAACATGTCGGAGATGAAGGCGAGCGGGATGACGATGCCGTTGCTCACCGCGATGGTCAGCTGCATCGAGGGCAATGCCATCGCCAGTGCGAGCCCGAGCGCGCTGAAGCAGGCCGACGCGAGCAGCAACGTGAAGACGATCGCGAGGATCGACCGGCTGGGCACCTGCAGGTCGTAGAACCCGACGCCGGCGCCGAGCACGAGGCCGGTCGAGACCAGCCCGAGCAGCAGGGCGGCGCCCACGCGTCCGGCGATGAGCAGCCAGCGGGGCGCGGGGGTGCCCGACTGGCGCTTGACGACCCCGGTTGCACGCGCCTCCGCCAGCCCCACGGCGAGGAACGTGAAGGTCGCCATGACGACGCCGAACGAGGCCATGCCCGGCGCGAGGAACTGCACCATTCGCACCCCACCCTCGGCGACCGTCTCGTTGCCGAAGAGAGCGGACAGGAGGACGAAGAAGAGCAGCGGCAGGCCGATGCTGAGGATGAGCGTGATGGGGGTGCGGCGCAGGGCGACGAGCTCGTGGCGGGTCTGCCGCCAGAGCCGCAGCGGGTCCGAGCCCCGGGCCGCGGCCGGATGCCGGGTGCTCACCACCGCGGTCATCGCACGTCCACTGCGGGCTCGGTCTCGGGCCCCGGCTCGCCGACAAGGTCGAGGTAGACGTCCTCGAGGCTGGGTCGCGCCAAAGCCAGGGCGTCGAGCTCCACCCCGCGCTCGATCGCCCAGGTCGCGATGGTGGCGACGTCGGCCGTCGGAGTCTGCGTGCGCACCTCGACGACGCTGCCGGCGATCCGCCGGTCGCGGCCCAGGGTCGGCAGGTCCGCGCCCTCCAGGCCGGCCGGCATCCGGAAGGAGATGACGGTGGCCGCACCGGCGGTTGCCGCAAGCTCCTCGGGGGTGCCGGAGGCGACGACCCGGCCGTGGTCGATGACGACGACCCGGTCGGCGAGATGCTCGGCCTCGTCGAGGTAGTGGGTGGTCAGCAGGATCGTGGCGCCGAGGGCGCGCAGGCTCTCGACCAGGTCCCAGGCACGGCGTCGCGCCGAGGGGTCGAAGCCGGTGGTCGGCTCGTCGAGGAAGAGCAAGTGGGGGTCGCCGACGATGCCGAGCGCGAGGTCGACCCGGCGCTTCTGGCCGCCCGACAGGGTGCCCACCCGGGCGTCGGCCTTCTCGTCGAGGCCGGTGAGGGTGATGACCTCGGCCACCGGGCGGGGATGCGAGTAGTAGCCGGCGTGCAGCCGGATCAGCTCGCGCGGGGTGAAGTTGTCCTCGAAACCCGCCTCCTGCAGCACGATGCCGATCCGCTCGCGGAAGGCCCGGCCACCGGCCTGCGGGTCGTGGCCCAGCACCGACACCGCGCCGGCATCACGCGCGCGGTATCCCTCGAGGATCTCCACGGTCGTCGTCTTGCCCGCGCCGTTGGGCCCGAGCAGCGCCACGACCTCGCCGTCGCCGACGGTCAGGTCGAGCCCGTCGACCGCGGCGACGCCCCCGTAGAGCTTGCGCAGACCGGTGACCTCGATGGCCGCCATGCTCGTACCTCCGATGCGCGGCCTGCCGCCCGGCGCGACAGCGCCCGGCACCAGTCAATCGCGGCGGCGGGAGGGCGGCGCGCAAGTGTGGGGGATCCCTCGCCCGCCGCGGTCAGCCTCCCGAGGGCTCCCTGACCTCGGAGCGGTCGATGTCGCCGTCGACGAGGTCGCCCGCGGCCGCGACCAGAAGCGGGTGCAGCGTGGTGTCGCCCCAGCGGATGCGGGCCAACAGCTCGTGGCGCATCCGCGGCTCCCAGAACTTGCGGATGTGCGTGGCGATCTCGACCGCGGCCTTGTCGGGCGGCAGCGCCTCGAAGTTGCGCACCAGGTCGTGGCCGAGCCGCACGACCGGCGGCTCACCGTGCCCCGTGGGGCCGCTCATCGGGGTAGCGCCGCTGCGGCCACCGCGTCGGCCCGGGCGGCCTCGGTGACGACCTCGACCTGCACGGCGGTCACCTTGTACTCGGGGCAGTTGGTGGCCCAGTCGGAGTTCTCGGTCGTCACCACGTTGGCGCCGGTCACCGGGTGGTGGAAGGTCGTGTAGACCACGCCGGCCGGCATCCGCTCGGACACCACCGCGGTGAGACGCGTGGTGCCCACCCGCGACGACAGCTCGACGACGTCGCCCGACGTGATGCCGCGCAGCTCGGCATCGGACGGGTGGATCTCGAGCACGTCCTCGGGGTGCCAGGTCGAGTTGGGCGTTCGCCGGGTCTGGGCGCCCACGTTGTACTGCGAAAGGATGCGCCCGGTGGTGAGCACCAGCGGGTAGCGGCGATTGGCGCGCTCGGTGGTCGGCACGTAGACCGTCGTCGTGAGCTGACCCAGCCCGCGCACGAACGACCCGACGTGCATGGTCGGCGTGCCGTGCGGGGCCGCCTCGGTGACCGGCCACTGCATCGAGCCCTCGGCGTCGAGCCGGTCGAACGACACCCCTGCGAACGTCGGTGTGGTGGCGGCGATCTCGTCCATGATCTGGCTCGGGGCGGCATACGACATCGGGTAGCCCATCGCGGTCGCGATGTCGCAGACCACCTGCCACTCGTCCTTGCCGACCCGCGACGGCATGACGGGGCGCACCCGGTTGATCCGCCGCTCGGCGTTGGTGAACGTGCCGTCCTTCTCGAGGAACGAGGCTCCTGGCAGGAACACGTGCGCGAACCGCGCGGTCTCGTTGAGGAACAGGTCGTGCACCACGACGAGCTCCATCGAGCGCAGCGCTGCCTCGACGTGCTGGGTGTTGGGGTCGCTCTGCGCGATGTCCTCGCCCTGCACGTACAGCCCCTTGAAGGACCCGCCGATCGCGGCGTCGAACATGTTGGGGATGCGCAGCCCCGGCTCGGCCTGGATCGTGACGCCCCACAGCGACTCGTAGATGTCGCGCACCTCGGGCCGCGACACGTGCCGGTAGCCGGGCAGCTCGTGGGGGAACGACCCCATGTCGCACGAGCCCTGCACGTTGTTCTGCCCGCGCAGCGGGTTGACACCCACGCCCTCGCGCCCGAGGTTGCCGGTGAGCATCGCGAGGTTGGCCATCCCCATGACCATCGTCGAGCCCTGGCTGTGCTCGGTGACGCCGAGGCCGTAGTAGATGGCCGAGTTCGGGCCGGCAGCGTATAGCCGTGCGGCAGAACGCAGCTCGGATGCCGGGATGCCGGTCTCCAGTTCGGTCGCCTCGGGCGAGTGCTCAGGCTGCGCGATGAACTCGAGGTAGGTGTCGGCGTCCTCGCAGCGGGCCCGGACGAACTCCTCGTCCCACAGCCCCTCGGCGACGATGACGTGGCACATCGCGTTGACGAAGGCGACGTTGGTGCCGGGCCGCACCGGGAGGTGGAAGGCGGCCTCGACGTGCGGCGAGCGCACCAGGTCGATGCGGCGCGGGTCGGCCACGATCACCCGTGCACCCGCCCGCATCCGACGCTTCATCCGCGACGCGAACACCGGGTGGGCGTCGGTGGGGTTTGCGCCGATGACGAGCATGACGTCGGCGTGCTCGACCGAGGCGAAGTCCTGCGTGCCGGCCGAGGTGCCGAAGGCGTGGTTCAGGCCGTAGCCGGTGGGGGAGTGGCAGACCCGCGCGCAGGTGTCGATGTTGTTGTTGCCGAAGGCTGCCCGCACCATCTTCTGGACGACGTAGACCTCCTCGTTGGTGCACCGCGACGACGAGATGCCGCCGATCGCACCGACGCCGTACTTGTCGCGCAGCCCGAGGAAGCCGGTGGCGACCCGCTCGATGGCCTCCTCCCACGAGACCTCGCGCCACTCGTCGTCGATCGAGTCGCGCACCATCGGCGACATCTGCCGGTCACGGTGCGAGGCGTAGCCATAGGCGAACCGCCCCTTGACGCACGAGTGGCCCTCGTTGGCGCCGCCGTCCTTCCACGGCACCATGCGCACCACCCGGGTGTCGTCACCCGACCCCTGCACCTCGGCCTTGAACGAGCAGCCGACTCCGCAGTAGGCGCACGTCGTGACCACCGAGCGGGTCGGCATCCCCAGGGAGACAACCGACTTCTCGGTGAGGGCGTCGGTCGGGCAGGCCTGGACGCAGGCGCCGCACGACACGCACTCCGAGCTCAGGAAGTCGGTGCCGCCGGGGGTGATCCGCGACTCGAACCCTCGCCCCGCCACCGTCAGGGCGAAGGTGCCCTGGGTCTCGGAGCAGGCCCGCACGCAGCGCGAGCACACGATGCAGGCGGCCGGGTCGTAGGCGAAGTAGGGGTTCGACTCGTCGGCGGGCTCGGCCAGGTGCGATGCTCCCCCCAGCCCGTAGCGCACCTCGGCCAGCCCGACGTCGTGGGCGAGCCGCTGCATCTCGCAGTTGCCGCGCGCGCACCCGGCGCAGTCGACGGGGTGGTCGCTCAGGTAGAGCTCCATCACGCCGCGGCGCAGCTGCTGCACCTGCTCGGTGCGGGTCGACACCACCATGCCGTCGGCGCAGGGCGTCGTGCACGACGCCGGCGTCCCCTTCATCCCCTCGACCTCGACCAGGCACAGTCGGCACGACCCGAAGGCCTTGAGCGAGTCGGTGGCGCACAGCTTCGGCACGGTGACTCCCGCCAGGGATGCCGCCCGCATCACCGAGGTGCCCGCCGGCACCATCACGGCGATGCCGTCGATGGTCACGTGGGCGGTGGCCTCGCCGAGGACGGCCGGGGTGCCGCGGTCGGGTGTCTCGAGGGCGGGTTCGTCGATCATCGTCATGGCCTAGCCCCTTCCGTGGTCACGGTCGCCGACTCCGGGATGCCGTGCGCGGCATCGCGGCCGTCGTCGCGCGCCACACCGAAGTCCTCCGGGAAGTGCTCGAGCGCGCTGCGCACCGGCATCGGGGTCAACCCGCCCATCGCGCACAGCGAGCCCTTGGTCATCGTGGTGCACAGGTCCTCGAGCAGCACGAGCTGGGTGCGCCGCACGCCGTCGTCGGATGCCGCGCGGATCCGGTCGATGACCTCGACGCCCCGCGTCGATCCGATGCGGCACGGGGTGCACTTGCCGCACGACTCCTTGGCGCAGAACTCCATCGCGAACCGCGCCATCGCCGCGGCATCCATGGTGTCGTCCCACACGACCACGCCGCCGTGCCCGACCATCGCCCCGGCATCCGCGAACGCCTCGTAGTCCATCGGCAGGTCGAACCGCGACGGCGGCAGGTATGCCCCCAGCGGCCCGCCCACCTGCACCGCCTTCACCGGTCGCCCGGATGCCGTGCCCCCACCGAAGCCTTCGACGAGCTCGCCGAGCGACACCCCGAAGTCGGCCTCGACGATGCCGCCGCGGGCGACGTTGCCGGCGAGCTGGAACACCTGGGTGCCGCGCGAGCGGCCCGTCCCCAGTGCGGCATACGCCTCGCCACCGTCGGCGAGCACCATCGGCACCGCGCCGAGGGTCAGCACGTTGTTGACCACGGTGGGCCGGCCGAACAGCCCCTCGAGGGCCGGGATCGGCGGCTTGGCGCGCACCTCGCCCCGCTTGCCCTCGAGCGACTCGAGCATCGAGGTCTCCTCGCCGCAGATGTAGGCGCCGGCGCCCACCCGCACGTCGAGGTCGAACCGCCGCCCGCTGCCCAGCACCGACTCGCCGAGCACCCCGTGGGCGTAGGCGATGTCGATGGCCCGGCGCAGCGTGCGCACGGCGTGCGGGTACTCGCTGCGCAGGTAGACGTAGCCCTCGGTGGCGCCGACCGCGAGCGCGGCGATCGTCATCCCCTCGATCAGCGTGAAGGGGTCGCCCTCGATGAGGACGCGGTCGGCGAAGGTGCCGCTGTCGCCCTCGTCGGCGTTGCAGCACACGAACTTCACGTCGGCGGTGGCGGTGCGTACGGTCTCCCACTTGATGCCGGCGGGGAAGCCCGCGCCACCACGGCCGCGCAGGCCCGACGCCGTCACCTCGGCGACGACGTCCTGCGGCGCGAGCGACAGCGCACGCTGGAGGCCGGCCAGGCCGCCGTGCTCGCGGTAGGCGGCGAGGTCGGTGGGCTCGATGACCCCCACCCGCGCGAACGACACCCGGTGCTGGCGGGCGAGCCACTCGTGCTCGTCGACGACCCCGATGCAGCGGTCGGTGCCGTCGAGTGCACCGTCGAGCAGGGGTCCGACCTCGGCCTCGGTGAGGTTCGCGTAGCCCACCCGGCCGCGCTCGGTCTCGACCTCGACGAGCGGCTCGAGCCACAGCATCCCGCGAGAGCCGTTGCGCCGCACCGTGATCCCGGCGGCGGCAATGGCATCAGCGACGGCATCGGCACCGAGCGCCACGGCGGCGGCGTCGCACGGCACCCACACGGTCGTCATCCGCGCCACCCCGACGTGAGGGCGTCGAGCCGTTCGGGGGAGAGCGCCGCGTGCAGCGCACCGTCGACGGTGCCCGTGGGGCCGACCGCGCACAGGCCGAGGCAGAACACCTCGTCGACCTCCACGACGGCCGACCCGGCCCAGCGGTCGGTGGCGGCTGCATGCAATCCCTCGGCGCCGCGCGACTGGCACGCCTCGCCCCGGCACAGCGCCACCCGGTGCGCGGGCGGGGGAGTGCGGCGCAGGTCGGAGTAGAACGTCACGACCCCGTGCACGTCGGCGCGCGAGAGGTTGAGCACCTCGGCGACGACCATGACGTCGTCGTCGGTGACGTACCCGTGGGTGGCGACCACCTCGTGCAGCACCGGCAGCAGCGGCCCACGCAGGCTGCTCAGCTGCTCGGCGATGGCCCGTACGGATGCCGCCCGCACGGGGTCCGCCGGGGCGGGTGCCGGCGCCGGGCCGGGGCCTCGCTGACGCACGTTCGTCGACTCCTCTGCGCTGAGTGTGACCTGCGTCGCAACTCTACGCGCGCCTGCTACACGGGCAGCGGAGGTCCGACCACCTCGAGGCCGAAGCGCGGCCCCACCTCGTTCCACCGGGTGATCTCCTCGGCCATCGTCAGCCCCTCGCCGTCGCCCGGGACGTGCATCCCGGCCGCGGGGACACCCACCTCGTCGTAGAGGCCCAGGGCTTCGGCCTCACGAGTGTGCCGGTGCAGCGGGGTGGCGATGCCGGGCGGCTGGGTCACCAGCGACATCCCGAGAGTGCCGCCGGTGTGCTCGGCGGTGACCAGGTGCTCGAACAGCGACCCCATCGCCCAGGTGCCCGGGCCTTCCCCAACCTGGTGCACGACGACCGATGCGCTCATGGCGACCTCTCCAACCAATTGGCCCGAAGTGGACTTCGGACGAATATTGGTACGGTAGGTCTCGTGCCCGAGCCCGTCAAGACCCGCACCTACCGGTCTCCGGTGCGCTCCGAGCAGGCGGCCGCCACCCGCCGGGCCGTGCTGGCGGCCGCGCGCGAGCTGTTCACCACCACCGGGTATGCCGCGACCACCGTCGCCGACGTGGCGCGCCTGGCCGGCGTGTCGGTCGACACCGTCTACACCAGCGTCGGCCGCAAGCCCCAGCTGCTGCTGGCCGTGCACGACATGGCGCTCGGCGGCGGTGACGAAGCGGTGCCGGCGCGCGGCCGTGACTACGTCGCCGCGATCCTGGCGGCCCGGGGTGCCCACGCGAAGCTCGAGACGTATGCCGCGGCACTGGCGCAGCGGTTCCCGTCGGTCGTGCCCCTGGCCGAGTCCCTGCGGGTGGCGGCCGACCGCGACCCGGCCTGTCGTGAGGTGCTGGAGGCGCTGGACGCCCGCCGGGCCGCCAACATGCTCGAGCTGGCCGCCGACCTGCGCTCCACCGGCGAGCTGCGTGCCGACCTCACCGACGAGCAGGTCGCCCACCTGCTGTGGACCACCAACAGCGCCGCGTTCTACCGCCTGGCCACCAGCGGGGGGCGCGGGCCGGCCGACTACGCCGCCCTGGTCCTCGACATCTGGACCCGCACCCTTCTTGCATGAGACGACCACCCGGCATCCGACCGCGGTCGTCGTTCGCGACGTAGACCCCGGCGGCGTGCCGCGAGGCTCGTGCGCGGTCAGAGGCGCACGGGGTACACGGTCTCCGGCACGACCGGGTGGATGCGGTCCTCGACGAAGATCCCGTGCCACACCATGAACACGAGCAGCGTCCAGATCTTGCGGGAGTAGTCGTGGGGGCCGTTGCGATGCGCCTCGAGCAGCCGCAGCACGGACGCCTTGTCCAGCAGGGCGTCGGTCTGGGACTCCACGACGATCGATCGCGCCCAGTCGTACATCTCGTCCTTGAGCCAGTGCCGGATCGGCACAGGGAACCCGAGCTTCGGGCGGTGCAGCACGTGCGGGGGGACGATGAGCTCCAGGGCACGTCGCATGGCGTACTTGGTCGTGTCCTTGGTGATCTTCTGGCTGGTGGGGATGCCGGAGGCCACCTCCAGCACCCTGGTGTCCAGGAAGGGCACCCGCAGCTCGAGGCTGTTGGCCATGGTCATCTTGTCGGCCTTGACCAAGATGTCCCCGCGCAGCCACGTGAACAGGTCCACGTACTGCATCCTGGTGGAGTCGTCCAGGTATCTGGTCGACGCGTACAGGTCGCGGGTGATGTCGGTGTGGCTGACCGCGGGGTCGAAGGCCCGCACGAAGCCCATCTCGTCCGGCCGGAAGATCCGCGCGTTGCCGTAGTAGCGCTCCTCGATGCCGATCGACCCACGGCGCAGCAGGTCCTTTCCGCGGGTGCCCTCGGGAATGTGCTTGGACAGCCGGCCGAGCCCCCGGCGCAGCGGACGCGGGACCCCCTCGAAGGCGGCGAGCGAGATCGGTTCGCGGTAGATGGCGTAGCCACCGAACAGCTCGTCGGCGCCCTCGCCGGAGAGCACGACCTTGACGTGCTTCCGGGCCTCGCGAGCGATGAAGTACAGCGGCACGAGAGCAGGGTCGGCCACGGGGTCGTCGAGGTACCAGACGATCAGCGGCAGGGTGCTCATCATCTCCTCCGGGGAGACGACCTTGGTGATGTGCTCGACCCCGATCACCCGGGCGGACTCGGCGGCGACGTCGATCTCGGAGTAGCCCGCACGCTCGAAGCCGGTGGTGAAGGTGAGCAGGTCCGGGTTGTGCCGTTTCGCCAGGGCGGCGATCGCCGTGGAGTCGATGCCCCCGGAGAGGAACGCGCCGACCGTCACGTCGGCTCTCATGTGCTGCTCGACAGAGTCCTCAAGGGCGGCCGCGATGCTCCGGTACAAGGAGTCCGGATCCGTCACCGGGCGGGGCGTGAAGTCAGGGTGGAAGTAGCGTTGCAGGCGCAGCTGTTCTCCGGGGCGCATCGTGAACTGCGTGCCCGACTCGACGCGGCGGATGTTCGAGTGCAGCGTCGCGGGCTCGGGGACGTACTGAAGGGTGAGGTAGTGCTGCAGCGCCCGCTGGTCGACAGCCCCTGGGTCGATGGCGATGTCCAGTAGCGACTTCTTCTCGCTGGAGAAGAACGTGCCCCGTTCGTCGGTCATGGTGAACAGCGGCTTGATGCCGAACCAGTCGCGGGCCCCGAAGAGGACTCGCTCCTCGGCGTCCCAGATGAGGAAGGCGAACATGCCCCGGAGCTCACGGACGATGCCCGCCCCCAGGTAGTGGTAGCCGGCGACGATCGTCTCGCTGTCGCCTTCGGTCTCGAACTGGGCACCGAAGTCGTGGCGCAGCCGCTCGCGCAGCTCGACGTAGTTGTAGATCTCCCCGTTGAAGATGAGGTGGTAGCGCCCGTTCAGCCAGTGCAGCGGCTGGTGGCTGTTCTCGATGTCGATGACGGACAGCCGCCGGAACCCGATCACGACGTCGTCGTCGGACCACACCCCCCGCTCGTCGGGACCCCGGTGGCGCATGTCAGCCAACGAGCTCTCGATGGGGTCCAGGAGGATCGGAGCGAGGCCGTCGCTCGAGAGGAAGCCAATCAGACCGCACATGTTCTGCAGGATCACAGGCCAGCCTGTGAGGAAGTTATGAATCGCAAGGGGTCGGCCACGGTCCGTGTCGATTAGGGGTGCTCTCGCACCGCTGGTAACCTTGACCACTGCCGTGAGAATCGGCCGCGGATCCAGAGAGCCCCGGTGAACCAGCCCGGGAGCGCCGCGCAGCGAAACCACAGGAAGAGAGTCGTCGCCCCATGCCTCTGAGCACTGACGTCAAGAAGCAGATCATGACCGAGTACGCCACCACCGAGGGCGACACCGGCTCCCCCGAGGTGCAGATCGCGCTGCTCACCCAGCGGATCAAGGACCTCACCGAGCACTCGCGCCAGCACAAGCACGACCACCACAGCCGGCGCGGCCTGCTGCTGCTGGTCGGCCAGCGCCGCCGCCTCCTGCGCTACCTGGAGAGCGTCGACGTCGAGCGCTACCGCTCGCTGATCAAGCGCCTCGGCCTGCGCCGATAAGGACTTCCGCGAGGGGCGGTCCTCACGTCCACCGTGAGGACCGCCCTTTTCGCGTGAGAGGCGGATGCCGTTCGTGGCACCCCGCCTGTTGGACAAGCCCGTGCACAACGACGATGCACGAGGGCTTTCGTACAAGAGAAAAGGAGGACCCATGGAGGGTCCTGAGATCACTTCCGCCGAAGCCGTCATCGACAACGGCACGTTCGGCACCCGCACCGTCCGGTTCGAGACCGGCCGGCTCGCGAAGCAGGCCGGCGGCTCAGTCGCCGCCTACCTGGACGAGGACACCATGCTCCTGTCCACCACCACCGCCGGGAAGCACCCGCGCGAGGGGTTCGACTTCTTCCCCCTGACCGTCGACGTCGAGGAGCGGATGTACGCCGCGGGCAAGATCCCCGGCTCGTTCTTCCGCCGTGAGGGTCGCCCCTCCACCGACGCGATCCTCACCTGCCGCCTGATCGACCGCCCGCTGCGCCCGACCTTCACCAAGGGCCTGCGCAACGAGGTCCAGGTCGTCATCACGGTGCTGGCGCTCAACCCCGACCACCAGTACGACGTGCTCGCCATCAACGCGGCCAGCGCCTCGACCCAGATCTCCGGTCTGCCGTTCTCCGGCCCGATCGGTGGCGTCCGCGTCAGCCTGATCGACGACCAGTGGGTCGCGTTCCCGAACTTCAGCGACATCGAGCGCTCGACGTTCGACATGGTCGTCGCGGGCCGCATCGCCGGCGACGACGTCGCGATCATGATGGTCGAGGCCGAGTCCACCGAGCAGACCTGGGACCTCGTCAAGACCCAGGGCAAGACGGCTCCCACCGAGGAGATCGTCGCCCAGGGCCTCGAGGCCGCCAAGAAGTTCATCAAGGTGCTCTGCGAGGCGCAGTCCGAGCTCGCCGCCACGGCCGCCAAGCCGGTGCAGGAGTTCCCGATCTTCCTCGACTACGAGGACGACGCCTACGCCGCGGTCGAGGCCGCGACGGCATCCGACCTGGCCGCTGCCCTGCAGATCGCGGGCAAGACCGAGCGCGAGGACCGGCTCGACGAGATCAAGGCCTCGATGAAGGACTCGCTCGCCGAGCAGTTCGACGGTCGCGACAAGGAGCTCTCCGCCGCCTACCGCGCGGTGCAGAAGAAGCTCATCCGCCAGCGCATCCTCAAGGACAAGGTGCGCATCGACGGCCGTGGCCTCGCGGACATCCGCGCTCTCAGCGCCGAGGTCGAGGTGCTCCCGCGGGTGCACGGCTCGGCGATCTTCGAGCGCGGCGAGACCCAGATCATGGGCGTCACCACGCTGAACATGCTCCGGATGGAGCAGCAGCTCGACACCCTCTCGCCCGTGACGCGCAAGCGCTACATGCACAACTACAACTTCCCGCCCTACTCGACCGGTGAGACCGGCCGGGTGGGTTCGCCGAAGCGTCGCGAGATCGGCCACGGTGCGCTCGCCGAGCGGGCCCTGATGCCGGTGCTCCCGACCCGCGAGGAGTTCCCCTACGCGATCCGCCAGGTGTCCGAGGCTCTCGGCTCCAACGGCTCGACGTCCATGGGCTCGGTCTGCGCGTCGACCCTGTCGATGCTGAATGCCGGTGTGCCGCTGCGCGCTCCGGTCGCCGGCATCGCGATGGGCCTGATCTCCGCCGAGGTCGACGGCACCACCGAGTACGCGGCGCTGACCGACATCCTCGGCGCCGAGGACGCGTTCGGCGACATGGACTTCAAGGTCGCCGGTACCCGTGAGTTCGTCACCGCCATCCAGCTCGACACCAAGCTCGACGGCATCCCCGCCGACGTGCTGGCCGGCGCGCTGACCCAGGCCCGCGACGCGCGCCTGCACATCCTCGACGTCATGAACGAGGCCATCGACGCGCCCGACGAGATGAGCCCCTACGCTCCTCGCGTCATCTCGGTGCAGGTCCCCGTCGACAAGATCGGTGAGGTCATCGGCCCGAAGGGCAAGATGATCAACCAGATCCAGGACGAGACCGGCGCCCAGATCTCGATCGAGGACGACGGCACCGTCTACATCGGTGCGACCGACGGCCCGTCGGCCGAGGCGGCCCGCGCGATGGTCAACGCCATCGCCAACCCGCAGATGCCGGAGATCGGCGAGCGCTTCCTCGGGACCGTCGTGAAGACGACGACCTTCGGTGCGTTCATCTCGCTCCTGCCGGGCAAGGACGGCCTGCTGCACATCTCCGAGGTGCGCAAGCTCGTCGGTGGCAAGCGGATCGACAACGTCGACGACGTGCTCGCCGTGGGCCAGAAGGTGCAGGTCGAGCTCAAGGAGATCGACCCGCGCGGCAAGCTCAGCCTCGCCGCGGTGCTGAACGAGGGCGAGACCGGTGACGAGCAGGCCCCCGCGGCCGACTCGGCCCCGGCTGCTGCTCCCGTCGCTGCCCCGGCGGCGGACACCGACACCGACACCCACACCGACGAGGGCGACGCCCCCGCCGCTGACGGTGACCGCGAGGAGCGTGGCGAGCGTCGCCCGCGCAACCGCCGTCGTGGCGGCAACCGCGGTCGTGGTGACCGTTCGCCGTCCGAGGGCGCGTCCACCGCGCCTGAGGACGCAGCCGCCTGAGTGACACCAGCCTGAACGACGACGGCCCGCACCCCACCGGGGTGCGGGCCGTCGTCGTACGGACGTGCCAGCGGGGACGGCGGGGTCAGATCGTGATGACGACCTTGCCGCGAGCGTGGTCGACTTCGAGGTGCCGCGACGGCGGCTCCGCCGCCTCGGCGAGCGGGTAGCAGCGCTCGATGACGCAGCGGATCTCACCACGCGCGGTCATGCCGGCCAGGGTGGTGAGCCGCTGTCCGTCCGGCGCGGCCAGCGGCACGGTGACGTGCAGCGCCGAGGAGACGCCCGAAGAGCGCGCCTCGCGCCATCAGGCCGACCGGACCGACGTAGCGGCCCTCGCCGGGTTGCCTCCGCCGCAGAGCACCACCCGGCCGCCCTTCGCGACCACGACGCGCGCAGGTCTCGCAGCGGCCGGTTGCCGACCAGGTCGATCACCACGTCGTAGGCCGCCCCGGTGCGCGAGAAGTCGGTGCGGGTGTAGTCGACCACCTCCGTGGCGCCGAGCGAGGCGACCAGCTCGATGTTTCGGGTGCTGCAGACCGCGGTCACCGTGGCTCCGCGCGCCGGCCGCGAGCTGCACGGCGAAGGTGCCGACCCCGCCGGACGCCCCGATGACGAGCACCCGGTGCCCCCCGCGCACGCCGCCGCGGGCCAGGCAGAGGTCGGCGGTGGTGGCCGCGAGCGGCAGCGCGGCGGCCTCCTCGAACGACAGGGCCTCCGGCTTGCGCGCGAGGCAGCCCCACGGCCGCAGTGGCGTACTCGGCGAACGTCGCGTCATCCTCACCCAGCACCTCGTCGCCGACGTTCCACCCGGTCACACCGGGCCCGAGGGCCTCGACGGTGCCCGCGAAGTCGCGCCCCCGGATGCGCTGGCGCGGCCCGGTGCGGCCGAAGGTGGCAGGGTTCATCAGCCGGGCGATCTTCGGCTCGCCGCGCATGACGTGCCAGTCGGCGGCGTTGACGGAGGCCGCGGCGACGCGCACGAGCACCTGACCAGCCGCGGGCTCCGGTCGCTCGACGTCCTCGAGCCGGAGCACGTCGGCCGTGCCGTAGACGTCCTGCACCATCGCCTGCATGGGATCTCCCTGGGTGACGGGGGCCGAGGGTTCCGGCCGACGCCTCGACGCTAGGGGAGCAGGCGGGAGAGCCGACATGGGGATCCACCCCGAGCCGTCCCTGAGGCAAACCGGGTCGGGTCGTCTGGGAAACGGACGAGGCCCCCGCACCGTGGGGTGCAGGGGCCCTCGACGTCGCCGTCGCTCAGGCGGCGGTGCGCTTGCGCACCGTGGGCGGGGCGGTCCAGCGCATCTCCATGCGCACATGCCCGTCGTCGGTGGTGACGGGGACCCAGCGCATGGCCAGGCCGTTGCTGTTCGTGGTCTTGGTGACCTTCTTCATGGCCCCTCCTCTCGGGGTCGTTCACCTGTTGTTCACCTAAGGGTACCCGAACTTGCGCCCAAGATGAACGCAAGGTGAACGACTCGGCGGGTCGCACCGCCTGACTACAGTTCAGCCATGAGTGCGACGACTGTGGCTGTCATCGGTGCCGGGGGCCGGATGGGCGCGACCGTGTGCCGCGCGGTCGAGGAGGCCGACGACCTCGAGCTGGTCGGACGCTTCGACGTCGGCGACGAGCTCGGCGACCTCGGTGGTGCCGACGTGGTCGTCGAGTTCTCGGTGCCCGACGCGTCGCCCGCGAACGTCGCTCACTGCGTCGATCGGGGCGTGCACGTCGTGGTCGGCACCACCGGCTGGTCGGCGGACCGGCTGGCGACCCTGCACGACCAGGCCGCCGGGCACCCCGAGGTCGGCGTGCTCATCGCGCCCAACTTCGCCCTCGGCGCCGTGCTCATGATGGCGTTCGCCGCGAAGGCTGCCCGGTTCTACGAGTCGGTCGAGGTCATCGAGCTGCACCACCCCGACAAGGTCGACGCCCCCTCAGGCACCGCCGCCCGCACCGCCGACCTGATCGGCGCCGCGCGCGAGGATGCCGGCCTCGCCGCCGTGCCGGACGCCACCACCTCCGACCCGGACGGCGCGCGCGGGGCGCGCGTGCACGGCATCCCTGTGCACTCGGTACGGCTGCGGGGGCTCGTGGCGCACCAGGAGGTGCTGCTCGGCAACGCCGGCGAGATGCTGACCATCCGGCACGACTCCTTCGACCGGGTCTCGTTCATGCCCGGGGTGCTGGCCGGGGTGCGCGCGGTCGCCGACCACCCCGGCGTCACCGTGGGGCTCGAGCACTACCTCGGCCTGGGCGACTGACCCCGCCGTGACCACCCTGGTCGGGCTCGACCTCGTGGGGCGGCGGGTCGTTGTCGCCGGGGCCGGTGCGGTCGGCACCCGGCGGGCGCACGGGCTCGCGTCCGAGGGCGCGCACGTGGTGCTCGTCGACCCCTTTCCGTCGGATGCCGCCCGCCGGCTCGCGCAGTCACCGCCCGCCGGGCGGGTGGAGCTCGTGGAGCGGCCGGTGACCGAGGCCGACGTCGACCCTGCGTGGCTGGTCGTGGCTTCGACCGCGAACCCTGAGGTGGATGCCGCGGTGGCCCGTTGGTGCGAGGAGCGCCGCACCTGGTGCATCCGCGGCGCGGAGGGGAGCGCGCGCAGCGTGGCCGCGACGCAGCACGACGGTCTCGTGGTCGGGGTGGTGTCGGACGCCGAGCCCGACCCCCGACGGGTCGCCGCGGTGCGCGACGGGCTGGCGCTGCAGCTGTCCACGGGGCAGGTCGACCTTCGCCACCGGCGCGAGCACCGCGGCCGGGTGGTGCTCGTGGGCGGGGGGCCCGGGGACCCGGGGCTGGTCACCGCGGCCGGGCTGGCGGCGCTGACCACGGCTGACGTCGTCGTCGCCGACCGGCTCGGCACCACGGGCCTGCTCGAGCGGCTGCCGGACGACGTCGAGGTCGTGCACGTGGGCAAGACCGTCGAAGCAGCACCCGGTGCCGCAGGCCGAGATCAACGAGCTCCTCGTGGAGCGGGCCCGCCGCGGCCAGGTCGTCGTGCGGCTCAAGGGTGGTGACCCGTTCGTCTACGGTCGCGGGGGCGAGGAGGTGCACGCCTGCCGTGCTGCGGGGGTCGACGTCGAGGTGGTGCCTGGCATCAGCTCGGCGCTCGCCGTGCCGGGGCTGGCCGGCATCCCGCTGACCCAGCGCGGGGTCGCGTCGTCGGTGCACATCGCGTCGGGGCACGCCGGCCCGGATGCCGCGGCGATCGCCGCGCTGGCCGAGGGCGCGACGGTGGTGCTGCTCATGGCCGTGGCGACGCTGGGCGAGATCTGCGCGGCGGCCATTGGGGCCGGCGTCGATCCCGACCTGCCGGTGGCCGTCGTCGAGCGGGGCTCGACGCCGGGGGAGCGGGTCACCCACGCGACGCTGTCGAGCGCCGCCGAAGTGGCCGCCGCGGCGGAGGTGCGGTCGCCGGCGGTGGTGGTGGTCGGTGCGGTGGCCGCTCCGGGCTTCATCGACGACCCGGCCTGTGCCACGGAGGCCGGCGGTGGCTGAGCGGCGCCCGCCGGCGCTGGTGCTGTGCGCCCACGGCACCCGCGACCCGCTCGGGCGCGAGACCGTGCGCGCCGTGCTGGCTGCTGTCGCTGAGCGGCTGCCCGAGGTCGAGGTGCTGGAGGCCTACGTCGACGTGCACGGGCCCGAGGTCGCCGAGGTCGTCGCCGGGCTGCCGCGCGCCGACGGGGATGCCGTGGCGGGCGTGGTCGTGCCGCTGCTGTTGGCGGCCGGTTACCACGTACACGTCGACATCGCGGCGGCCGTGGCCGGCCGGCCCGACGTGCGGGCCACCGGGGCCCTGGGCCCGGACGACCTGCTCGTCGACGTGCTCGTGGAGCGGTTGGCGGCTGCGGGGGCACCTCGCGAGGGCGTGATCGTGCTGGCGCCGGCCGGGTCGAGCGACGCGCGGGCCCAGGCCGCCAGCGCCGACATGGCGGCACGACTCGAACGGCGTTGGGGCGCAACGGTTCAGCTCGGGTTCGCCGCCGGGCCGGTGCCGACCGTGGCCGATGCGGTGGCAACCGCCCGTGCCACGGCGCCGGGGGAGCCCGTCACGGTGGCGTCGTACCTGCTGGCGCCCGGGTTCTTCCAGCGGCGGCTCGAGGAGTCGGGTGCCGACGTGGTGACCGGGCCGATTGCGCCACACCCGCTGGTCGTCGAGATCGTGCTGGCCCGCTACCGCGCTGCACTCGAGGCGTAGGAAACCGGCAGGCCGGCCGGCTCAGCCCCAGTCGATCGCGCGCAGCAGGGCCGCCGTGGCGCCGGCGGCGAGCACGATGACCAGGAAGTTGGCGCGCAGCAGGAGCAGCACCACCGCCACGCCCACGGCGACGATCCGGGCGTCGAGCACGATCGAACCACCCGGCCCGACGACCGTCTGCACGACGACGAGCGCCGCGAGGAGCGCGACCGGCAGCAGGGTGGTGACCCGCGAGGTGCGCTCGCCCTCGAGCAGGGTCTCGGGCACGAGGTAGCCCGCGACCTTGATGAGCAGCGAGGCCACGCAGGCGACGACGACCGCGACCCAGAGCGTCATGGTGTCGGGTCCGACCCGGGCAGGGTGCCGTCGGCGCCCTCGAGCGGGCCCTCGTGCCGGCCGGGGCGGCGGAGCCCGACCACGAGCGCCGCGACGGCGGCCAGGATGACGGGCACCCCGGCCGGCAGGACCGGCGAGGTGACCAGGGCGATGAACATGGCCAGCACGGCGGTGGCGGTGGCGTCCCGGCTGCGCAGGCGCGGCCACAGGAGGGCGACGAAGGCGGCGGCAGCGGCGGCATCCAGGCCGAGCGTGCGCGGGTCGCCGAAGGCGTTGCCCAGCAGCGCGCCGGCGAGGGTGGACAGGTTCCAGAGCACGAAGACGGCAAGGCCGGTCTGCCAGAAGCCGAGGCGCTGGGCCGGTCGCTCGGGCTGGGCGATGCCCACCGCGGTCGACTCGTCGATGGTCAGCTGGGCGGCCACGACGCGGCGGATGCCGGTGACGCCGAGGAAGCGTGAGGTCTGGAGGCCGTAGAGGCCGTTGCGGATGCCGAGCATGGACGACGTCGCGATCGCCGCGGGCGCGGCGGCCAGGCCCCCGGTGCCGATGATGCTCACGAAGGCGAACTGCGAGCCCCCGGTGAACAGCACCAGCGACATGACCTGGGCCTGCCAGAGGCTCAGGCCGGCGGCGACGGCGAGCGCACCGAAGCTGATGCCGTAGGTGCCACTGGCGATGCCGACGCTCCACGCCTGCCGGATGACCTCGCGGCGCCGGTCGGCAGGCAGCGCCGCGTCGGTTGCCCCCTCGTGTGCGCCGTCGCCCCCCGGCTCGCTCGCTGCGTCGCTCACCCCGCCGGGTCCTCCCCGATGTCGGCGGTGAGGCGCACCTCGCGCAGCGTGTCGCCGTCGGGGGAGACGACCCGGTCGCGGTAGGCGCCGTCGGGTGCGAAACCGGAGGCGGTGAGGAACGCGCGGGTGCTCTCGTCGTCGCTGAGCAGCCACAGCGTGACCGACTCTGCACCGGCCTCGGCGAGCAGGTCGACGCTGGCGTTGATCAGGCGCGACCCGTGGCCCTGGTGTCGGGCGTCGGGGTGCACGGCGAGCACGGTCACCTCACCGGCGGCCGGCCCGGCATCCGGGTCCTGGGCCGGGCCGATCGCCGCGAGGCCGACCACCTGCTCGCCAGCGCAGGCGACCAGCAGCCGGTGCACTCCCTCGGGCGGGGCCGCCAGGCTCTCGCGCCAGCCGCGAGCGAAGGCGTCGGGCTGGAAGAGGGACAGGACCTCGTCGGGGACGCGGCCGGCATACGTCGTGCGGAACACGGTGGCCTGCACCATCCCCACCGCGGGGGCGTCGTTGGGGCGGGCGCGGCGCACGCTGGCGTCGGCGAGCGGCCCGGCATCCGGTGCTGGGGCGTGCTCGTGGGAGTGGCCGTGGTCGTGGCCGTGCGGGTCGGCCACGTCAGTGCCCCCGGAAGGCCGGTGTGCGGCGCTCGGTGAAGGCGCGGCGGCCCTCGGCGAGGTCGTCGCTGGCCCAGGCCCGGGCGAAGGCGGCCTCGTAGCGGGCGACCTCGGCAGTGTTGTCGTGGTGGGCGTCGAAGCCGATCTTCGAGCCGGTCTGGCTCAGCGGGGCGAGCGCCGCGGCCCGGGCGGCGAGCGCCTGCGCGACGGCGAGGTCGCCGCGCTGCTGGGCGAACCCGAGGCGCCAGGCATCGTCGGCGTCGAGCACGGTGGCGGTGAGCACCATCAGGCGCGCGGCACCCTCGCCCCAGGAGCGGGCCACCCGGTCGAGGGTCCAGTGGTCGACCATCAGGCCGAGCTTGGCGACCGGCACCGCGAACTTCGCGGCAGGCGCGACGACGCGCACGTCGCAGGCGATGGCGAGCTGCATCCCGAGGCCCATGCAGGATCCGTCGACCGCGGCGACCGTGGTGACCGGGGCGGCGGCGAGGTGCTCGAGCACCTCGGCCAGGCGGGAGGTGAAGGACACGTCCTCGAGCTCGGTGAGGTCGGCGCCGGCGCAGAAGTGGCCCTCGGCGCCGGTGAGCACCAGGGCACGGGCGCCGTCAGCGAGGGCGGAGACCGCGGCGCTGTGGAGATCCTCGAGCGCCTCCAGGTTCAGCGCGTTGCGGCGGTGGGTGCGGTCGATGGTGACGGTGGCGACCCGGTCGGTCATCTCGAGGTGGATGGGCACCCCACGACAGTACCGAGCGGGTGGCCGGATGCCGGGACGGGTCCGCGGGGTCGGCGGGGTCGGCGCCCGACCTTCGGCACCGGGTTGTCATGATCGCCCGGTACGACAAGGCTGGGCGGCACACTCGGCACGACCGGGCACCGACCGGCACGAACCCTGACACGAGGAGAACAACTGATGGCGACCACTCGCACCGCTTCCGCCCACTGGGAGGGCTCCCTCATGGAGGGCGCCGGCCAGGTGTCGCTCGAGTCGAGCGGCATCGGCACGTACGACGTGTCCTGGCCCTCTCGCGCCGAGGCGGCCAACGGCAAGACCAGCCCCGAGGAGCTCATCGCGGCCGCCCACTCCACCTGCTACTCGATGGCCCTGTCGCACGGGCTCGCTCAGGCCGGCACCCCGCCGACCACGATCGACACCACCGCCGACGTCACCTTCCAGCCCGGCACCGGCATCACCGGCATCGCGCTCAAGGTCGTCGGTGCTGTGCCCGGCATCAACGCCGAGCAGTTCGAGGAGGCGGCTCAGGCCGCCAAGGTCGGCTGCCCGGTGAGCCAGGCCCTGTCGGCCGTGCCGATCACGCTCGAGGTGCACTTCCAGGACGCCTCGTGACGACGAAGTCGGACTTCACCGAGGAGGAGTGGAACCGGGTTCGCCGGGCGCCGCTGGTTGCCGGTCTCGCGGTGTCGCTGGCCGACCCGGGTGGCCCGATCGAGGCCGCCAAGGAGTCGATGGCGACCCTGAAGAACGCCACCAACCCGCCGTCCCGCGAGCAGCTGCTCTCCGAGGTCGCCCTCGACATCCAACAGATGGCACAGCAGCGCGAGAACCCGATCAAGGGGTTCAAGCCCGAGGGGCCCAACCCCGGTGAGGGTGTGCTCGAGGAGCTGCGCGGCGTGGTGGCGATCGTTGCGACCAAGGCCTCGCCCGAGGAGCTGGCCGCGTTCGGAACCTGGCTCGTCGCCGCGGCCCAGGCTGCCGCGGATGCCGCCAAGGACGGTGGCTTCATGGGGTTCCACGCCGTGCGGGTCAGCGACCGCGAGCAGGCGATGATCGACTCGGTGAAGGCCGCCGTCGCCACCTGACCGGTCGGCGCTGCACGATCGAGCCCTGGCGGCATCGCCTGCCGTACACACAATGCCCACGGGGTGTGGGTGCTAGTTTCGGTGGTGTTGGAGCCTGTGCGGGGCACCCCGTGAGGAGATGGACGGTATGACTCCTCGGAGTCACCGCTGCGTGCGTGGTGGTTGCCCCCTGTCGATCGGCCTTGGGGACGGCCGTGCTCGCGTCCACGGGCTGTGGTGACATGGACGTGAGCCGGCCGCTCCAGCGCTTCGCCGGGATGAGCGTGCTGCTCGTCGACGACAACCCGGCCAACGTGGCATTGCTGAAGCAGCTACTGGTCAGGCAGGGGATGTCCCGGGTCTACAGCGAGACCGACTCGCGCGAGGTACCGCGACGGCTGGCCGAGCACAAGCCCGACCTCGTGCTGCTCGACCTGCGGATGCCCCATGTCGACGGCTTCGAGGTGCTGGCCCTGATCCACGAGTTCGCAGCCGGGAGCTACCTGCCGGTGATGGTCCTCACCGCGGACATCACCACCGCCTCCCGCGACAAGGCCCTGGCCCGGGGGGCCCATGACTTCCTGACCAAACCGATCGACACGACCGAGGCCACCCTGCGGATCGCGAACCTGCTGCAGACCCGCCAGCTCTACGCGACTCTTCGCCAGGTCACCGCCCGATCCACTCCTGCCGAGACCGGGCCGAGTGACGACCATGCCGAGGTGTTGGCTCGCATCCGGGCGGTGCTTCAGGACAGGTCGATCCAGCAGGTGTTCCAACCGGTCCAGGAGCTGGCCACGGGCACCACCGTCGGGTACGAGGCACTGTCCCGCTTCCCGAGCCCCACCCTGACCGGTCCGGACCGGTGGTTCGCAGACGCGTTCACGGTCGGGCTCGGCGTCCAGCTCGAGTGGCTGGCGGCCACCGCGGTGCTGCCCTACCTGCAGTCCTCGCCGCCGCAGCTGTTCGTGGCGCTGAACATGTCCCCCGCCACGGTGCTGCACCTTGGGGAGGACCAGCTGTGCCATCCAGACCTGTGGCCCCGGATCGTGATCGAGCTCACCGAGCACGTCCCCGTCGAGGACTACCCGGCCCTGCACCGTGCGCTGGCCCCAGCCCGCTCGCACGGTGCCCGACTGGCCGTCGACGACCTGGGGTCGGGCTACGGCGGGTTCCGACACCTGCTCCAGCTGAGACCAGACATCATCAAGCTCGACATCTCGCTGGTCGCCGGGATCGACCGCGATATGGGACAGAAGGCGCTGACTCGCGCCCTTCTGGGCTTCGCCAACGAGGTGGGTGCACAGGTCATCGCCGAGGGTATCGAGCAACTCGACGAGCTCACCGCGCTACAGGACCTCGGCGTTCCCTGGGGCCAGGGCTACCTGCTCGGCCGGCCAGGCGCCTGGAGCGCTCTCCCGGGCTGCTGAGGCTCGAACGCGGTTCCTGCCGGCGCGCTTGGCCTCGTACAGCGAGAGGTCCACGGCGTAGAAGAGCTCATCCAGCGAGGTGCCCGCCGCCGGGTACGTCTCGACTCCCGCACTGAGCGTGCAGGCGATCGTTCGGCCGTTGACAGCGGTCCTGCTGAGCTCGTACCGGCGGCGCAGGTCGTCCGCGAAGGCGAGCCCCGTCACGAGGTTTGCCCCGGGCAGGACCACGAAGAACTCCTCCCCGCCCCAGCGGGCGACCAACGCCCCGGACGGGACGCACTCCTGCATCAGCTGGGCCAGCCCGACCAGCACCGCGTCCCCGGCCTGGTGCCCGTGGACGTCGTTGACCGCCTTGAACTCGTCGATGTCGAGGAGGATGACGGCGAAGGTCCCGGCGGTGCGCTGGGCCTCGACGATGATGGAGGCGACGTGCTCGACCAGGTGGCGTCGGTTGTGCAGCCCGGTCAGGTCATCGCGGCTGGCCAGCTCGGCCATGTCCGCCCGAAGTTGGTCGATCGTCTCGACCTGTTGGACCAGCTGAGCATGTGCGGCCGCCAGGCGCCGGGCCTGGTTGTTGGCCTCGGTCACGTCACGGGCCACGAGCACTGTCCCAAGGCCACGGTCGTAGCGGTCGATCAGCAGGGTGGTTCGCACCTCGTACTCGAGTCGCTCGTCCTCGAGCTCGACCACGAGGTCCTGCTCGCCGCTGCTCGAGATGTCCAGACTCTCCCCGAGCAGGGGCTGCGCGGCCTCCCCGACCAACGATGTCGGCGCGTCCGGCTTCATGGCCCGCAGCAGGTCGACAGCGGCCGGGTTGAGGTCCAGCACCTTGCCGACTGGGCTGATGACCAGGACCGCCTCGCCGAGCTGGTCGAAGACCAGTGCCCGAGCCACTGGGCTGACGGTGATGAGGTCCTGCCGGAAGATCGCGTAGAAGATCACCAGGCCCGTCACCGCGAAGCCGAACGGCGTGGGGTCGACGAGCTCTCCGAACCCCTGGCTGAGATAGACCACGTTCGCAACGCAGGCGATGAGGGTGGCGAGCAGGATCGTCAGTCGCAGCTGCCGGAAGTCCGTCGGCGGTCGCCACGCGCCCCAGGCAAGGAACGCTACTCCCACGGCGAGCATGCTGTAGCAGTAGGCGGTGTGCCACCAGAATGCTGCCCCGTGCCCCCACTCAGCAGACGCCGTGAGGTCTTCGGCCCCCGCTCCGGCGTAGAGCCACAGGTGTAGAGGGTTGGTGACGGCGGCCGTCGCGACCAGCACCGGCTCGACGACAAGGAGGAGCACGAGCCACCGGGAAGGTGCCCACCGGGGCCGGCCGATGGCGAACGCCAGGCATGCGAAGGCGCCGCAGGCCGCACCTGCACCCGGAAGGATCGCCAACGTGGCGATCGCCGGCCGTCTTCTCCGTGGTGGCCGCCACCGCCATGGCATCGGCGAGAGCCGACACGCCGAGGCCCAGCATCACCACGACCAAGGAGAGCGCAACCGTCGGGTTGTGGTTTCGTCGCTGCCAGGTCACCACGGCGATCCACCCAAAGATCACCGCGACCACGACGTACGCGACGCCGGTGGGACCCTGCAGCACCTTCGACCACCTCACCACGCACAGCGAAACGCTCACAGCGCCTCATCTCGGAGACTACCCGCAGCGTCCCAGACGCTCAGGGCTCTTCGAATGCGTGCGGTACATCGCACACCCCAGGCGCGCGCGACGCGACCAGATCGAGGCCCCCAGAGCGCCCACCTACCCCGAAGGCCGCGCCACCCCTACGGTGAGGCCATGCCCCTGCCGCTGACCGTCATCCCGATCCCCGGCCCCGGAGCCGAGGACGTGCTCGTCGCCCCCGACGGCCGGGTGTGGACCGGCACTGCCGACGGCGCCATCCACGTGCACGACCCCGCCACGGGCGACACCACCACGGTCACCGCCACCGGGGGCCGCCCGCTCGGGCTCGAGAACCTGCCCGACGGCCGCATCCTCATCTGCGACGCGCACCGCGGCCTGCTCGCCCTCGACCCCGCCACGGGCGACCTCGAGACCCTCCTCACGGAGGTCGACGGCGAGCGGCTCCTGTTCTGCAACAACGCCGCTGTCACCGCCGACGGCACGATCTGGTTCTCCGACTCGAGCCGGGTCTGGCGGGTCGAGGAGTGGAAGAGCGACCTCATCGAGCACACCCGCACCGGCCGGCTCTTCCGCCGCACCCCCGACGGCCAGGTCACCACCGTGCTCGACCAGCTGTGCTTCGCCAACGGCGTCGCCCTCACCAGCCAGGCGGATGCCGTGCTCGTCGCCGAGACCGGCACCCGCACCATCCGCCGGGTGCACCTGAACGCCGACGGAACGGCTGGTGCGAGCACGGTGTGGGTCGACGACCTGCCCGGCCACCCCGACAACATCGCCCTCGGCAGCGACGGCCTGGTCTGGGTGACGGTGGCCTCGCCGACCGACAAGGCCCTGACGCTGCTGCAGAAGAGCCCCCGGGTGGTGCGGGGGATGGTGCGCCGGCTGCCCGAGCGCCTGAAGCCGAAGCCCAAGGAGACCGCGAGGGTGATGGCCTTCGACTCGGTCGGCCGGGTGGTGCACGACCTCGACTTCGACGCGACCCGCTGGCACCTCGCCACCGGGGTGCGCGAGCACGACGGCAGGGTCTGGCTCGGCAGCCTGGTGCAGCCGGCGATCGCGGTCGGTGACGTCCCGACGCGCTAGCGCACCCGCTCGTAGACCACCCGCGACCAGCCGTCGTGCGGCTCGCGCAGCGCCTCGCGCCACTCGTCGCGCGGCCACTCCGGGAACCAGGTGTCGCCCTCGGGCTCGACGTCGACCTCGGTGAGGAGCAGGCGCTGCGCGTAGGGCAGCGCCTCGGCATAGATCTGCGCGCCTCCCGCCACGAAGACCTCGTCGGCCGGCCCGGCGATCGACACGGCATCCGGGAAGGAGTGCGCCGTCTCGACGTCGGGGTGGTGCCACGACGGGTTGCGCGTCACGACGATGGTGCGCCGGCCCGGCAGGGCCCGCCCGATCGACTCGAAGGTCTTGCGCCCCATGACCAGCGCGTGCCCCATGGTCGTCGCCTTGAAGTGGGCGCAGCTCGTCGGGCAGGTGCCACGGCATGCCGCCGGCGACGCCGATGACCCCGTTGCGGGCGACGGCGGCGATGAGGGTGATGCGGGTCATCGGCAGCTCCTCAGACCGCGATCGGCGCCTTGATGCGCCGGGTGCGACTGGTAGCCGTCGAGCGTCGAAGTCGCTCGAGGTCGAAGTCGTCGATGCCGGGGCGCCGGCGTGATGAGCATCGTGGGCAGCGGGCAGCGGCTCGCGGGTCAGCTGCAGCGGTCGCCTGCTCGAGGTGGTTGGAGTAGAGGTGCGCGTCGCCGAGGGTGTGCACGAAGTCGCCGGGCTCGCAGGCCGGTCACCTGCGCCACCATCAGGGTCAGCAGCGCGTAGGAGGCGATGTTGAACGGCACGCCCAGGAAGATGTCGGCCGAGCGCTGGTAGAGCTGGCAGCGAGACGCCGCGCCTCGTCGGCGCACGTAGAACTGGAACAGGGAGTGGCACGGCGGCAGCGCCATCTCGTCGACGTCGGCGAGGTTCCAGGCGCTGAGACGATGTGCCGGCGGCGAGTCGGGGTTGGTGCGGATCGACTCGATGCACCTCGGCGATCTGGTCGATCGTCGCGGCCGTCCGGCGTCGGCCACGAGCGCCACTGGTGGCCGTAGACCGGGCCGAGCTCGCCGTCGGTCGTCGGCCCACTCGTCCCAGATGGTGACGCCGCGCTCCTGCAGCCAGCGCACGTTGGTGTCGCCGCGCAGGAACCACAGCAGCTCGCCGATGATCGAGCGCAGGTGCAGCTTCTTGGTGGTGAGCAGCGGGAAGCCCTCGGCCAGGTCGAAGCGCATCTGGTGGCCGAAGACGCTGCGCGTGCCGGTGCCGGTGCGGTCGGCCTTGCTCGACACCGGTGGTCATGACGTGGTCGAGCAGGTCGAGGTACTGGCGCACGCCCGGAACCTACCCGCGCACGACGCGGCCGGTCGGTCTCGACGGCCCGCGCCGCGACGGCACTACCCTTGCCGCATGACGAGCTCTCCCTTCGGCCGTGTCCTCACCGCGATGGTGACCCCGATGTCGCCCGGGGGCGAGGTCGACGACAAGGGCACCGACTCGCTGGTCGACCACCTCCTGGCCACCGGCCACGACGGCCTCGTCGTCAGCGGCACCACCGGCGAGTCGCCAGCACCCTGAGCAGCGACGAGAGCATCGAGCTGGTGCGCCGCGTCAAGCAGCGCGTCGGCGACCGCGCCAAGGTCGTCGCCGGGGTCGGCACGAACGACACCGCGCCACGCCGTGCAGATGGCCGGGCGGCGGCGGATGCCGGTGCCGACGCCCTGCTCCTGGTCGTACGCCGTACTACAACAAGCCGACCGCAGGCCGGCCTCATCGCGCACTTCCGCGCCGTCGCCGACACCACCGACCTGCCGGTGATGCTCTACGACATCCCCGGCGCGGACCGGCATCCCGTTCACCACCGACACGCTGGTCACGGCTCGCCGAGCACCCGAACATCGTCGCGGTCAAGGACGCCAAGGGCGACCTGTTCGGGCGTCCACGCACGTCATGGCCGCCACCGACCTGCTGTGGTTCAGCGGCGACGACGCGCTCAACCTGCCCGCTGCTCGCCCTGGGCGCCACCGGCGTGGTCTCCGTGGTCGGCCACGTCGCGGGCGAGCAGTATGCCGCGATGGTCGCCGCGGTCGACCGGGGCGACCTCGCCGCAGGCCGCGGGCCATCCACACCTCAGCTCATCCCCGTCGTCGACGCGATCATGACGACCTCGCAGGGAGCGATCATGGCCAAGGCCGCCTCGGTCGAGCTGGGCGTCATCGAGTCGGCCGCCGTGCGGCTGCCCCTGGTGGAGTCGCCGCCGGAGCACCTCGAGCTGCTGCGGGCCGACCTCGCCACGCTCCCCGCCCGATGAGCCACCCGCACCCCGAGCTCGAGCTACCCGGCCCCCTGCGCCGACGGCGGGGTGCGCGTCGTCGCGCTCGGCGGCCTCGGCGAGGTCGGCCGCAACATGACCGTGCTCGAGTACCGCGGGCAGCTGCTCGTCATCGACTGCGGCGTGCTCTTCCCCGAGGACCACCACCCCGGCGTCGACCTGATCCTGCCCGGACTTCGACTACATCAAGGACCGGCTCGACGACGTGCGAGGCGGTGATCCTCACCCACGGGCACGAGGACCACATCGGCGCCGTGCCCTACCTCCTGCGCCTCAAGCCCGACATCCCGCTCGTCGGCTCGACCGCTCACCCTCGCGCTGGTCGAGGCCAAGCTCAAGGAGCACCGGATCCAGCCCTACACGCTGGGGGTGCGCGAGGGTGACCGCGAGCGGCTCGGCGTCTTCGACTGCGAGTTCGTCGCGGTCAACCACTCGATCCCCGACGCCCTGGCCGTCGCGGTGCGCACCTCCGGCGGCACCCTGCTGCACACCGGCGACTTCAAGATGGACCAGCTGCCGCTGGACGGCCGGCTCACCGACCTGCGCGCCTTCGCCCGGCTGGGGGAGGAGGGCGTCGACCTCTTCCTCACCGACTCCACCAACGCCGAGGTGCCAGGCTTCACCACGCCCGAGCGGGACATCTGCCCGGCCATCGACAAGGTGTTCCGGCACGCCGAGCGCCGGATCATCGTCGCCTGCTTCTCCTCCCACGTGCACCGCGTGCAGCAGGTGCTGGATGCCGCGGAGAAGGCCGGCCGCAAGGTCGCCATGGTCGGCCGGTCGATGGTGCGCAACATGGGCATCGCCGCCGAGCTGGGCTACCTGCACGTGCCCGACGGCGTGCTCGTCGACGTCAAGAAGCTCGACGAGCTGCCCGACGACCAGGTCGTGCTGGTCTGCACCGGCAGTCCCAGGGCGAGCCGATGGCCGCGCTGTCGCGGATGGCCAACCGCGACCACCGGATCGAGGTCGGCCCCGGCGACACCGTGCTGCTCGCGAGCTCGCTGATCCCCGGCAACGAGAACGCCGTCTACCGCGTCATCAACGGCCTGATCCGCCTCGGCGCCAACGTCGTGCACAAGGGCAACGCCAAGGTGCACGTCTCGGGGCACGCCAGCGCCGGCGAGCTCCTCTACTGCTACAACATCGTCCAGCCGAAGCAACGTGATGCCGGTGCACGGCGAGTGGCGCCACCTCGTGGCCAACGCCGAGCTCGCCGTGCGCGACCGGCGTCCCGCGCAACCGGGTCGTCGTCGCCGAGGACGGCGTGGTCGTCGACCTCGTCGACGGCCGGGCGGCGATCGCCGGGGCCGGTGCCCTGCGGCTACGTCTACGTCGACGGCGCGTCCGTCGGGGAGGCCGACCGAGGCGCTGCTCAAGGACCGCCGCATCCTGCGCGACGAGGGCTTCATCTCGGTCATCGTCGTGGTCGACTCGATGACCGGCAAGGTCATCGCCGGCCCGGAGATCACCGCCCGCGGCTTCGTCGAGGACGACGAGGTCTTCGACGACGTGATGCCGCGGATCGAGCACGGCGCTCGACCGAGGCCACCGCCGGCGGGGTCACCGACACCTACGAGCTGCAGCAGGTCGATCCGCCGCTCGGTCGGCGGCTGGGTCGGCGGCAAGATCCGCCGCCGGCCGATGATCATCCCGATGGTCATCGAGGCCTGACCGGTGGATAACGGCCTTCGGATTCCGTCGTGCGAGGGTCGGCGGCTGGCGATACCGGGGTCGAACGTCGCCCCACCCGACTCCTCCAGTCCCACCCGTCACACCGTCAGGTCGCTGACCTGCGGGTTCCGCGGAAACCCGCAGCAGAATTCACGAATCCCGACCGCGACACGCCGTCACAAAGGGCAGAAAATGAGTGCGCCGAAGGTAAAGGCAAGGTAAAGTCGCGGTCAGGGAACAGTTAAAACGGTTCCTCACGGAGTTGCAGGACCTCGACGTTCGGACAGCACCATCGTCAGGCGTCGTCGGTCATATCCGCCTTGCAGGGGGGCGGGTAGGACCGGATCCGCGCCCGGGTGAATGCCAGCAGGCATTCGTCCGGGCGCGGACCTCGTTCCGGGCCTGTACGGTCCGGCGCCGCCCTGCCGACGAATGTCACCACCGTGCCGCGTGTGACACGTGAGTCCTGTGGGGTAAGTCGACTAGCCTGCGACCATGGCGACTCGCACGTCCTCCTCGGCGCGCGGCCGGAGCTCCACGTACCCGGCCGGCGAACCGGCGACCTGCGTCACGGCCCCGCAAGGGACCCGCCCGCACCCGCTCCGGTGCGCCTGCCGCTGCCGCTGCGGGCCGTCCAGCGCACCTGGATGGGCCTGGCCCACGCCACCGGTGCCGTCGCCCGCAAGGTCGGTGACACCGGCCGCGACCTCGAGCCCGAGCACCGCCGGGACGGGCTCGGCCTGCTGCTCATCGCCCTCGCCGTCGTCGTCGCCGCCCGTGAGTGGTGGGGGATGCCGGGCGCCGTGGGCACCGTCGTGCACGCCGTGGTGGCCGGCACCTTCGGCAAGATCGGCTATGCCGTTGCCCCTGGTGCTGCTCGCCTTCGGCATCCGGATGCTGCGCGCCCCGAAGGAGGACGCCGCCACCTCCCGCGCCGCGCGTCGGCACCACGGCGCTCGCCTTCGCCGCCTGCGGCCTGGCCCACGTGTCCGCCGGCATCCCGACCCCGCCCGAGGGCGCCGACGGCATGCGCGCCGCCGGCGGCATCATCGGCTTCCTCGCCTCGAGCCCCCTCGAGGCCGCCGTCTCGGTCTACGGCACCGTGCCGCTGCTGCTCCTGCTCGGCCTGTTCGGCGCTGCTGGTCATCACCGCGACGCCGCTGCACCAGGTGCCCGACCGGCTGCGCGCCACTGTCAACCGGCTCACCGGGCACACCCCCGAGGAGCCCGCCGAGGCGACTCCCGAGCCCACCAGCCCGTCGCCGCGGCCGTCGTGGCGCGGCATCCGACGTCGACGGGCCCCGGGTCGGTGACGAGGCGTTCGAGCAGGCCGCCCTGGTCGACCCGGTCACCGGCAAGCGGCTGCGCCCGGGCCAGAAGCGCCCGAACCCGCCGGCTGCCGGTCGTCGACCCGGCCGCCGGCGCTGCCCCGCGGGGGCCGGTCGCCGACCGGGCGCCGCTCGAGGCGCCGCCCACGGCCGCGATCCCGCAGCGGGTCGAGCAGCTCTCGCTCGCCGGCGACGTCACCTACACCCTGCCCGGACGCCGCCATCCTCGAGCCGGGCAGCCCGCACCGGCGCGCAGCGCCGCCAACGACCGGGTCGTCGAGTCGCTCACCGACGGTGCTCGACCAGTTCGAGATCGACGCCCAGGTCACCGGCTTCAGCCGCGGCCCGACGGTCACCCGCTACGAGGTCGAGCTCGGCCCCGGCATCAAGGTCGAGCGGGTCACCGCGCTGAGCAAGAACATCGCGTACGCCGTCGCGTCGGCCGACGTGCGGATCCTCGTCGCCGATCCCCGGCAAGTCCGCGATCGGCATCGAGATCCCCAACACCGACCGCGAGAAGGTCAGCCTCGGCGACGTGCTGCGCAGCCAGGTGGCCCGCGGCAACGACCACCCGATGGTCATGGGCGTCGGCAAGGACGTCGAGGGCGGCTACGTCATCGCCAACCTGGCCAAGATGCCGCACCTGCTCGTGGCGGGCGCCACCGGCGCGGGCAAGTCGAGCTTCGTCAACTCGATGATCACCTCGATCCTGATGCGCTCCACGCCCGACGAGGTGCGCATGGTGCTGGTCGACCCCAAGCGGGTCGAGCTCACGGCGTACGAGGGCATCCCGCACCTCATCACCCCGATCATCACCAACCCGAAGAAGGCCGCCGAGGCGCTGCAGTGGGTGGTGCGCGAGATGGACACCCGCTACGACGACCTGGCCGCACTTCGGGTTCAAGCACGTCGACGACTTCAACAAGGCGGTGCGGGCCGGCAAGGTCAAGCCGCTGCCGGGCTCCGAGCGGGTCATCACGCCCTACCCGTACCTGCTGGTCGTCGTCGACGAGCTCGCCGACCTGATGATGGTCGCCCCGCGCGACGTCGAGGAGTCGATCGTCCGGATCACCCAGCTGGCGCGCGCGGCCGGCATCCACCTCGTGCTGGCGACCCAGCGGCCCAGCGTCGACGTGGTCACCGGCCTGATCAAGGCCAACGTGCCCAGCCGGATGGCGTTCGCGACCTCCGCGTCACCGACTCGCGCGTCGTGCTCGACCAGCCCGGCGCCGAGAAGCTGATCGGGCAGGGCGACGCGCTGTTCCTGCCGATGGGCGCGAGCAAGCCGATGCGCGTGCAGGGTGCCTGGGTCACCGAGTCCGAGATCCACGCGGTCGTCAAGCACGTCACCGAGCAGCTCAAGCCCCGCTACCGCGACGACGTCACGGTGGTCGCCACCAAGAAGGTCGTCGAGGACGACATCGGCGACGACCTCGACCTGCTGCTGCAGGCCACCGAGCTGGTCGTGACGACGCAGTTCGGGTCGACCTCGATGCTGCAGCGCAAGCTGCGGGTCGGGTTCGCCAAGGCCGGCCGGCTGATGGACCTGCTCGAGTCGCGCGGGGTGGTCGGGTCCCTCCGAGGGCTCCAAGGCGCGCGACGTGCTGGTCAAGCCCGACGACCTGCCGACCACGCTCGCGCTGCTGCGCGGCGAGGACGTGCCCGAGCCGTTCGCCGAGCCGGCCCCGGCCGCGGTCACCGACGACTCGACCGACGACACCTCGGAGGTGCTGGTGCCCGGCTACGGCGGGGATGCCGTCGCGGCCGACCTCGCCTCGCGCCCCGAGGCGCTCGACTACGGCGACGAGGAGCCCGACGAGGACGCCTGGGAGCTCACCGGGCGTCGCTGAGCCCGCCGGCCTCCAGCGCCTCGCGCAGGTGCTCACCCACCTCCGCCACGAACGACCGCACGTCGTCCTCGCCCTCCACCGGGCCGCCGGCCAGCAGGCCGTCGGTGCCGAGCAGCACGGCCGCCGGCGTGTGCAGCCCGAAGGCAACGCGGGTGATGCCGAACGGGTCGTAGTAGGCGAGCCCCTCGAAGTAGGTGTGCGACTCGACGACCGATGGTGGTGCGTTGACCACGGCCCGTAGGGTCACCGGGCGCAGCTGCTCGGCCCACTGCGCGAGGTCCGGGCCGATGCGCTCGCACGGGCCGCACCCCGGGCTGAGGAAGACCAACAGGTGCGCCGACGTCATCGTCTCGTGCTCCAGCAGCACCAGCTCGCCGTGTTGGTTCAGCACCTGGGCCCGAGGCGTCTCGACGCGCTCGTAGGTGCCGTCGGCGTCGACGGACGGGCCGACCCCCGAAGCCGCCGGGGCCGGCGGGCGGTAGGTCACGAGCACGGCGATGGCGGCCGCCAGGGCTGCGGTGGCGACCCAGGCCAGCGCCTCGGCCTCACCCAGGGAGCCGACCAGGCCGACTCCCTGCAGCCCGGCCACCAGGGCGAGCAGGGCGGCGACCACGAGGAACACGTTGCGCCACACCGTCATCGGGGTGACCTGGGCGTCGCCGAGGGCGCCGAAGCAGCCGCAGTCGACCGGCTCGGGGCGGCGCACGGCCCGCACGACGAGCACCAGGTAGGCGAGGAACAGCACCAGGGTGAGCCCTGCGACGACCACCAGCGCCGGCCCGGTGGCGAGCAGCAGACCGACGCCCAGCACCACCTCGAGCCAGGGCGAGAGCCGCCGGACGAGTGCCGTGTCGAGCACCGCCGGCACCTCGAGCGCGGTGAACGCCGAGTCGACCGAGTCGGGGGCGCGCAGCTTCGCCACACCGCTGACGAGCAGCACGACGGCGCAGGCGAGGAGGGGTAGCAGCAGGGGGCTCGGCATAGCGGCATTGTCACCCAGCCGCCCCTACAGTGTGGCCATGACGACGATGTGGGAGGAACTGCGAGAGCCCCCGTCACGGTCCGCCCGCTGGAAGGCCACCCTGCGCAAGCAGCCATCGGCCTTCCTGCTGGCGGTGCAGATCCTCGTCATCCTGCTGCTGCCGGCGCTCGAGAACTCCGACTGGGGGCGGGCGGTCATCTCGCTGCTCAGCCTGTCGGCGCTGATCACCGCGGTGTTCACGGTGCGCAGCACCCCGGCGCTGACCTGGCTCTCGGTCACCCTCGCTCTGCCGGCCGCGCTGTTCGAGATCTGGAGCCTGTTCGACGAGCGGCCGACCATCCTGGTGCTCGCCCACTGCGCCCTGTCCGTCTTCTACTTCTACACGGCCTACGCGCTGATCTCGTACATGTTCGAGGACTACTGGGTCACCAAGGACGAGCTGTTCGCGGTCGGTGCGTGCTTCACGGTGCTGGTCTTCGCCTTCGCCTACGTCTTCCTGGCGGTGCAGGAGATCTGGCCGGGCTCGTTCACCGCCTACCAGGGCGAGGGCCAGCGCAGCCTGCTCGAGCTGGTCTACCTCTCGGCGGCCCAGCTCACCAGCGTCGGCCTGTCCGACGTCGTGCCGGTGCTGCCCGAGGCGCGGGCCGTGTGCACCGTCGAGCAGCTCGCCGGGGTCATGTACGTCGCGATGGTCATCTCCCGCCTCGTCGCGCTCACCGTGATGCGCTCGCGGCAGTGACCGGCGCGAGGGAACGCAGCTAGGCGGTCAGCACCCCGTCGAGGTCTTCGATCCGGGCCAGGCTCGGGCCGCGGGTCCGCGCGATCTCGGCCGAGCGCACCTCGGCCTCGCCGAGCACCCGCAGGGCGTTGCCGCCGGTCAGGGCGGCCAGGTCGGGGTCGCTCCAGCCACGGTCGGCCAGGGCGGCCAGCAGGCGTGGGTAGCCGCTGACGTCCTCGAGGCCGAGCGGTTGCACGTCGACGCCGTCGTAGTCGCCGCCGAGCCCGATGTGCTCGCGCCCGGCCACCTCACGCACGTGCTCGCAGTGCGCCACCACGTCGTCGATCGTGGCCCGCGGAGCCGGGTGCCGCTGGGAGTGGATGGCCACGAACGCGTCGTATGCCGGGTCGTCGCGGGCGTCGACCCCGGCCCGCTCGGCGGCATCGCGGGTCTCGAGGTCCCAATCCCGCACGGCGGGCGACACGAACTTGGGCACGAAGGTGACCAGGCAGGCGCCGCCGTTGTCGGCGAGCCGGGCGAGAACGTCGTCGGGCACGTTGCGGGGGTGGTCGCACACGGCGCGCGCCGAGGAGTGCGAGAACAGCACCGGCGCCTGCGCCACGTCGAGCGCGTCGTGCATGGTGCCGGCCGAGACGTGCGAGAGGTCGACCAGCATGCCCAGCCGGTTCATCTCGCGCACCACCTCGCGGCCGAACGGCGAGAGTCCGCCGAGCACCGGCTCGTCGGTGGCGGAGTCGGCCCAGGGCACGTTGTCGTTGTGGGTGAGGGTCAGGTAGCGCACGCCGAGGGCGTGCAGCATCCGCAGCACCCCGAGCGAGGAGTCGATGCTGTGGCCGCCCTCGGCCCCGATCAGCGAGGCGATCTGGCCGTGCGACCAGGCGCGCTCGACGTCACCGCGGGTGGTCGCCAGGGCGAGCTCACCGGCATACCGGGCGGTCATGGCGTGCACGGCGTCGACCTGCTCCAGGGTGGCGGTCACCGCGGCCTCCCCCTGCAGGCTCGCGGGCACGAAGACCGACCAGAACTGGGCCCCGACGCCACCCGCCCGCAGGCGGGGCAGGTCGGTGTGGGTCGGGCACCCCCGGCGGGAGATGTCGAGCCGGCCCCAGTCGTAGCCGACCCGCTCGCGAGCCTCCCAGGGGAGGTCGTTGTGCCCGTCGACCACCGGGTGCTCGGCGAGGAGGTCACGGATCCGGGCAGGGGTGTCCGACGGCATGCGCGCGACCATACTCGGAGTGCGCGAGGGCGAGCCACGACCGAACTAGAGTGGCTGCATGGCGTCCTCCTCGAGCCGCGGCAGCGTCGCGCTGGTCACCCTCGGGTGCACCCGCAACGAGGTCGACTCCGAGGAGCTCGCCGGCCGCCTCGCGGCGGAGGGCTGGACCCTCGTCGACGACGCCGCCGACGCCGACGTCGCGGTGGTCAACACCTGCGGCTTCGTCGAGCAGGCCAAGAAGGACTCCATCGACACCCTCCTCGAGGCGGCCGACCTCAAGCAGACCGGCCGCACCAAGGCGGTGGTGGCCGTGGGCTGCCTCGCCGAGCGCTACGGCCAGACCCTCGCCGACGAGCTGCCGGATGCCGACGCGGTGCTCGGGTTCGACTCCTACCGCGACATGTCCAGCCACCTCACCGCCATCCTCGGTGGCGCGCGCCCGGCATCCCACGTGCCCTCGGACCGGCGCATGCTGCTGCCGCTGTCGCCGGTCGACCGCTCAGGTGCCGCGGGCGGCGTGGCGCTGCCCGGACACGGCGATGGCGAGCAGTTCGTGCGCTCGCGGCTCGACGCCCGGCCGTGGGCGCCGCTGAAGATCGCCAGCGGCTGCGACCGGCGCTGCTCGTTCTGCGCGATCCCGATGTTCCGCGGGTCGTTCGTCTCGCGCCGACCCACCGACGTCATCGCCGAGGCGCGCTGGCTGGGGCAGCAGGGCGTGCGCGAGCTGTTCCTCGTCTCCGAGAACTCGACGTCGTACGGCAAGGACCTCGGCGACCTCGCGCTGCTCGAGAAGCTGCTGCCCGAGCTGACCGCCGTCGAGGGCGTCGACCGGGTGCGGGTGTCGCTACCTGCAGCCGGCGGAGGTGCGGCCCGGCCTGCTCGAGGCGATGGCCGGCATCCCCGGCGTGATGCCCTGGTACGACCTGTCCTTCCAGCACGCCTCGCCCACCGTGCTGCGCCGGATGCGCCGGTTCGGTGGCACCGAGCCGTTCCTCGAGCTCATCGAGCGGGTGCGGGCCCGTGAGCCGCTGGCCGGGGTGCGCAGCAACGTCATCGTCGGCTTCCCCGGCGAGACCGAGGCCGACGTCGACGAGCTCGAGCGCTTCCTCGTGGGCGCGCGGCTCGACGTCGTCGGGGTCTTCGGCTACTCCGACGAGGACGGCACCGAGGCCGAGAGCCTCGACGGCAAGCTGCCCGACGACGTGGTCGCCGAGCGGGTCGAGCGGCTCACCGCCCTCGTCGAGGAGCTCACCGCCCAGCGGGCCGCTCGAGCGGGTGGGGGAGCCGGTCGTGGTGCTCGTCGAGGAGCACGACGACGACGACCCGACGGTGGCCGTGGGCCGGGCCGAGCACCAGGGCCCCGACGTCGACGGCGTGTGCCTGCTGCGTGCGGGGGCCGGGGGTGCCCTGCCGGTCGTGGGCTCGTTCGTCGAGGGCGTGGTCGTCGACGCGGTCGGGGTCGACCTGGTCGTGGAGTCCCGATGAGCGAGAAGCCACTGCGCCCGGTGCGCCCCGGCCCGCTCGCCGAGGGGCGCGCCACCGACCCGTACCGCGTCGGGGTCGACCCGGCCAGCCCGGTCGTGCCCGCCACCGGCCCGAGCGTGTGGAACATCGCGAACTACCTCACCATGCTGCGGCTGCTCCTCGTGCCGGTCTTCGGGTGGCTGCTGCTCGTCGACGACGGGCTGTCGGCCACCTACCGCTGGCTCGCCTTCGGGGTGTTCACCGTGGCCATGATCACCGACCGGATCGACGGCGACCTCGCCCGCAGCCGCGGCCTGGTGACCAACTTCGGCAAGGTCGTCGACCCGATCGCCGACAAGGCGCTGGTGACCATGGCCCTGGTCGGGTTGTCCCTCATCGGCGAGGTCTGGTGGTGGGTCACCATCGTGGTGCTGGTGCGCGAGTGGGGCATCACCGCGGTGCGCTTCTGGGTGATCCGGCACGGCGTGATGGCCGCCGGGCGCGGTGGCAAGGTCAAGACCCTGCTGCAGACCTTCGGCATCGGCCTGTTCGTCATCCCGCGCTGGACGCTTCCGTTCCCCGACCTGTGGGAGTGGCTCGCCTCGATCGTGCTCGGTGCGGCGGTCGTCGTCACGGTCGTGACGGGCATCGACTACCTCCACCAGGCGATCCGGCTGCGCCGCACGAGCGAGCGGGCGGTGCGCAAGCGGGCCGAGCGCGCGGAGCGGGCCGCAGCGGGCCGCGGCGGCCAGGTCGCAGCCCCCCACGCCGTGAGCCGCACGCCGTGACGTCCACACCAGTGCCGGCGGATGCCGGGCTGCTCGCCGCGCGCCTCGTGCCGGTGCTCGTCGAGCGCGGCCTGACCGTCGGCACCGCCGAGTCGCTGACCGGCGGCCTGGTCTGCGCGGCGTTGACCAGCGTCCCCGGGGCGTCGGCCGTCGTGCGCGGCGCGGTGGTGGCCTACGCGAGCGAGGTCAAGGCCGACGTGCTCGGCGTCGACCGCGACCTGCTGGCACGTGAGGGCGCCGTGTGCGAGCCGGTGGCGGCCCAGCTGGCCACCGGCATCCGGGCGGCTCCTGCGCTGCGCCGTGGGGCTGTCGACGACCGGGGTGGCCGGCCCCGATCCCGCCGACGGGCAGCCGGTCGGGCACCGTGTTCGTGGGCGCCAGCGGGCCCTGGGGAATCCTCGTCGAGCGCCTGGCGTTGACCGGCGACCGGGAGGAGATCCGGGCGGCCAGTGTGCTGGCCGTGCTGACCCTCCTGGAACAGGCTCTGGAGAACCTCCGCGACGGCGTGGGAACCTCGGGGTACCGTTGACGTGGCGGATCGACCGATGACCCGCCCCCACGAAGGAGAGGAGGCACCGTGATCCTGCTTCGGCACGAGCTCGGCGAGGTCCTGCGCGAGATCCGCCAGGACCAGGGCCGCACGCTGCGCGACGTCGCGTCGTCCTCCGCCGTCTCCCTCGGTTACCTCAGTGAGCTCGAGCGCGGCACGAAGGAGGCCTCCTCCGAGCTGCTCGCCTCCGTGTGCACCGGTCTGGGGCTGAGCCTGTCCGAGGTGCTCGAGCTGGTGCGCGAGCGCGTCGAGCGGATCGAGACCCTCTCCGCCCCCGTCTCGCTGCCCGTCGGGCACGCGCTGTCCGACACCGTGTCGGCCTCCGCGGCATAGGCCGTCAGGCGTAGCGCCGCTTTCCGCTCGACCCAGCGGCCGCTGCGGCCGACCGTCGTCGGTGGGCGCCAGCCCTCCTTGGCACGTCGGGCACGAGAACATCGTGCGCTGGAGCGGTGCGTCGCCGGTGGTCGCCACCCGCACCGTGTCGCCACAGCGCCGGCACGGCCGCCCCGACCGCGCGTGCACGTAGGCCTCCTCACCGGAGCGCTGGATGCCGGTGCTCGCCTGCCAGCCGGTGCGGCGGGCGGTGTCCATCAGCCGGTGCAGCCGGGTCAGCATCGCCGTGACCCGGTCGGGGTCGAGGTCGTGGGCCGGGATCCACGGCAGCACGCGCTCGAGGAAAAGGACCTCGGTGGCCCAGAAGGTGCCCACCCCCGCCAGCACCCGCTGGTCGAGCAGGGTGTCGCCGACGAACCGCTCGGATGCCGTGACCCGCGCCGCCGCGACCGCGGCGTCCCAGTCGGGGCCGAGGATGTCGGGGCCGAGGTGGCCGACCAGGTCGGACTCGCGGCTGGTCGGGACGAGGTCGAGCATGCCCAGCCGCAGGCCGAACGCCGACCAGGTGTCGGTGAGCACCGCCGCCCGCAGGTCCTGGCGGCGCAGCACCCGCTCGGTGCGCGCACCCGGGTGCTCGACCCGCCACTGGCCCTCCATCCGCAGGTGGGTGTGCAGGGTGGCGCCGGTGTCGAACCGGTGCAGGAGGTGCTTGCCGCGGGCGACCACCTCGAGGGTGCGTGACCCCGACAGGTCGACGTCGGGCACCGACGGCCAGCGCAGCTCGGCCCGCTCGACCACGGCGTCGCGCAGGGCGGCGTCGAGCCGGTCGGCGGTGCGGTGCACGGTGTCACCCTCGGGCACCGCCGATCACCTCCGCATCCGCAGCCCGCGCGGGGTGAGGTGGAAGCCGGCCTCCTCGAGGGCCGACACCACCGGGTGGCCCGACCCGAGCAGCTGGCCGCCGTCGGCCTTCTCGACGGTGATGCGGCCCAGACTTCCCCGGCGCACGGCATCGGCGAGGGCGGTGGCCGCGGCGCGCAGCAGGTCGGGCTGGTCGGAGTAGGTGAGCAGCGTCTTGCCGCCGCGCTCGACGTACAGCACGAGGTCGCCGTCGACGAGCACGACGACCGCGCCCGCCTTGCGCCCGGGCTGGTGCCGGCGACGCTTGTCGGGCCTCGAGGCGTCGGCGGGGGTTCGCCCGGCACCGTCAGCGGCCGGGTCGACGGCGCGGTCGGGCCACGGCAGGGCGCCGCCGAAGGGGTTGGCCGGGTCGCTGGTGGCCAGCACGACGGCCGACAGGGCGTCCCGGCCGCGGTCACCGGCGGCGCCCCCGACGCTCCCGACCCCGCCGGTGCCGCTGCGCAGCCGGTCGACGGCCCCGGTGGTGCCGAACTGCGAGGCGCCCAGCCCCTCGACGAAGTAGCCGCGGCGCACCCGGCCGGCCTCCTCGGCGCGGCCGAGCACCCGGTAGATCGCGGCGAAGCCGCCGGGGACGTCCTCGGCCGCCGCCGCGCCGCGGGTGAGGATGCCGTGCCGGTCGAGCAGCAGCTCGGCGGTGGCGTAGGCCCGCAGGGTGGGGTCGAGGTCGACCGGCGGCAGCAGCGACCAGCGGCCGGCGACCTGCGGTGGGCCGGTGCGGGCCGGCAGCGTCGGCCGCACCGGAGCCGCCCCGAGGCCGCCGAGCGGACCGCGCCGACCGGCGTACCGGGTGCGGCGGGGGCCGGACGGCGTGCGCCGGTGGGCGGTGCGGCCGCCGGACAGCAGGGCCCGCAGCGGCGCGAGGGTGTCGCCGGTGACCCGGCCGACCAGACGAGGTCCCAGAGCGTGGTCGGCCAGGGCCGAGTCGTCGGTGGAGCCGACCTGGTCGGACAGCGTGCGGAAGAAGTAGCGCCCCGCCGCCGGCCAGCGCGTCGAGCACGGCGAGCCCCTCGGGGGAAGGCACCTTGTCGGGGTCCGGGCCGGGCAGCGTGACGGGGCGGAGTCGGCGAGGTGCAGCGACACCCAGCCGTCGTCGCCGGGCAGCGAGCCGTGCCCGCACCACAGCACCTCGCCGGTGGCCATCAGCTCGTCGAGCAGGGCGGGGGAGTAGTCGGCGACCCGGGCGGGCAGCACGAGGGTCTCCAGCGGCGCTGGCCGGGAGCACGGCCCCGCTGAGCTGCTCGATGACCCGCACCAGGCCGTCGCGCCCGCGCAGCCGGCCGCCGACGCCCTGCCACTGCGGCAGGAAGCGGGACAGCTCGACCGGGGTGACCGGCTCGACCTCGGCCCGCAGGGCCGCGAGCGAGCGGCGGCGCAGCATCCGCAGCACCTCGGCGTCGCAGAACTCGGTGCCACCGCCGCCTGTCGGCAGCAGCTCGCCCTCGACGACCCGGCCCGACGACGACCAGGCGGGCGCAGGGCGGTCGGCGGCGACGGCCGAGCCCAGCCCGTAGGCCCGGGCCACCTCGGCGGCGTGGAACGGGCCGTGCGTGCGGGCGTAGCGGGCCACGAGGTCGCCGAGCGGGTCGGCGACCGGCTCGAGGAAGGCCTCGGGCACACCGGGAGGCAGCGAGACGCCGAGGGCGTCGCGCAGCCGGGCGGCGTCGTCGATGGCCGACCACCGGTCCTCCCCGGCGACCCGGACCGGCGATGACCTGCCGCTGGTCGTCCAGCCCGGCCAGCCACTGCTCGACGTCGTCGCCGGTGGTGCCCTCGCGGCACCGGGCCAGGATGCCGTCGACCGGCAGCGGCCCGAGCGAGCGGAGCAGGTCGAGCACGTCGTCGGCGTCGCGGGCGGCCCGCTCGGGGGTGAGCCGCTGCAGCTCGGCCTCGGTGCGCGCGATCTGCTCGGCGTCGAGCAGGTCGCGCAGCGCCAGCCCCTCGCTGCGGCCGAGCAGCTCGGCGAGCAGGCTCGGGTCGAGGGCGAGGGCAGCGGCCCGGCGCTCGGCCAGCGGCGAGTCGCCCTCGTAGAGGAACTGCGCGACGTAGCCGAACAGCAGCGACTTGGCGAACGGCGAGGGGGTGCTGCTCTCGACCTCGACGACGGTGACCCGGCGTGAGCCGATGTCGCGCATCAGGTCGACCAGCCCGGGCACGTCGAAGACGTCCTGCACGCACTCGCGCACGGTCTCGAGCACGATCGGGAAGGTCGGGTACTGGCTGGCGACCTCGAGCAGCTGCGAGGCGCGCTGGCGCTGCTGCCACAGCGGCTGGCGGCGGTCTGGGCGGCGGCGGGGGAGCAGCAGGGCCCGGGCGGCGCACTCGCGGAACCGGGCGGCGAACAGGGCCGAGCCGCCGATCTCGTCGGTGACCAGGGCGCGCACGTCGTCGGGGTCGAGGGTGACCAGGTCGAGCAGCTCGCGACCGACTCCGCGCTCGCGCACGCCGTCGACCTCGTCGAGCTCGAGGTCGGGCAGGCGCAGCACGATGCCGTCGTCGCCGTGCATCGCCTGCACGTCGACGCCGAACCGCTCGCGCATCCGGGCGCTGACGGCCAGCGCCCACGGGGCGTGCACCTGGGCACCGAACGGCGAGTGGATGACGACCCGCCAGTCGCCGAGCTCGTCGCGGAACCGCTCGACGACGATGGTCCGGTCGTCGGGCACGTGCCCGGTGGCCTCGCGCTGCTCGCGCAGGTAGCCCAGCAGGTTGTCGGCGGCCCAGTCGTCGAGCCCGGCGGCCATCACCCGCGCGCGCGCGGCCTCGGGCGTGAGTGCCTCGACCTCGCGCACGAAGGCGCCCACGGCCCGCCCGAGCTCGGCCGGGCGGCCGAGCGAGTCGCCCTTCCAGAACGGCAGCCGGCCGGGCAGCCCGGGCGCCGGCGTGACCAGCACCCGGTCGTGGGTGATGTCCTCGATCCGCCAGGTGCTGGTGCCCAGGGTGAACACGTCGCCGACGCGTGACTCGTAGACCATCTCCTCGTCGAGCTCGCCGACCCGGCGGCCGGGCCCCTCACCGGTGGCGAGGAACACGCCGTACAGCCCGCGGTCGGGGATGGTGCCACCGCAGGTGACGGCGAGCCGTTGCGCGCCACGGCGGCCGGTGAGGGTGTCGGACAACCGGTCCCAGACGATGCGCGGCGCGCAGCTCGGCGAACTCGTCGCTCGGGTAGCGCCCGGCCAGCATGTCGAGCACCGACTCGAGCACCGGCCGGGTGAGCGTGGAGTAGGAGGCCGAACGGCGGACCAGCGCGAGCACGTCGTCGACGGTCCACTCGTCGAGGGCGCACATGGCGACCACCTGCTGGGCGAGCACGTCGAGCGGGGTGTTGGGCAGGTGCAGCGCCTCGATCTGTCCGGCCCGCATCCGCTCGACGACGACGGCGGTCTGCACGAGGTCGCCGCGGAACTTGGGGAACAGCACCCCGCGACGACCGCGCCCACCTGGTGCCCGGCCCGGCCGACGCGCTGCAGGCCCGAGGCGACCGAGGGCGGCGACTCGACCTGCACCACGAGGTCGACGGCGCCCATGTCGATGCCGAGCTCGAGGCTGCTCGTGGCGACCACCGCGGGCAGGCGCCCCGACTTCAGGTCCTCCTCGATGGTGGCCCGCTGCTCCTTGCTCACCGAGCCGTGGTGGGCGCGCGCCAGCACGGCGGGGGCGCCGCGCGCGGCGCCTGACTGGGCCATCACCTGCGCGGGGCTGCGGGTGAGCACGGCGGCGCGCGGCACGGCATCCGCCGCCTGCACGGTGTCGGCACCGTCGGCCGCCTCGACGCGTTCCTCCCAGATCTCGTTGAGCCGGGTGGTGAGGCGCTCGGCGAGCCGGCGGCAGTTGGAGAACACCAGGGTCGAGGTGTGCTCGGCCACGAGGTCGACGATGCGCTCCTCGACGTGCGGCCAGATCGAGGCGCGCTGCTCCTGGCCGGCCGCCGCACCGCTGAGGTCGCCGGTCGGCTGGCCGAGCTCGGCCATGTCGGGCACCGGCACGACGACCTTGAGGTCCCACTGCTTGGTGGACGGTGGCTGCACGACGTCGACGGGGCGGCCGCCCGCGAGGTAGCGCGCGACCTCTTCGACGGGTCGGACGGTGGCGGACAACCCGATTCGCTGTGCCGGTCGCTCGAGGTGCGCGTCGAGGCGCTCGAGCGAGAGGGCCAGGTGGGCGCCGCGCTTGGTGCCGGCGAGGGCGTGCACCTCGTCGATGATCACGGTCTCGACCCCGGCCAGCGCCTCGCGGGCGGCCGACGTGAGGATGAGGAACAGCGACTCGGGCGTGGTGATGAGCACGTCGGTGGGCGTGCGGGCGAAGGCGCGGCGCTCGTCGGCCGGGGTGTCGCCGGAGCGCACCGCCACGGTGATGTCGGGCTCAGGCACCCCGAGCCGGGCGGCGGCGTGCCGGATGCCGACCAGCGGGCTGCGCAGGTTGCGCTCGACGTCGACGGCGAGCGCCTTCATCGGCGAGACGTAGAGGACCCGGCAGCGCGCCTTCTTGTCGTCGGGCAGCGGCTGCGACGCGAGCCGGTCGAGGGCCCAGAGGAACGCGGAGAGCGTCTTGCCCGAGCCGGTGGGCGCGACGACCAGAGCGTGGTGCCCGCTGCTGATCGCCTCCCAGGCGCCCTCCTGGGCGGTGGTGGGCGCGCTGAAGCTGCCCCGGAACCAGGCAGCGGTGGCAGGGGAGAAGCGGTCGAGGACGTCGCCGGACATGTGGGTGCCAGCCTCTCACCCGCCACCGACACCCGGCTCAGTTGCCGGGGCTCGTCAAGGGTTCGGTCGGCGGCCGCCAGGTGAGGGGGACCAGCACGGCGAGCACGAGGGCCGCCGCCGTGGTGCGCAGGGCGAAGTCGGTGAGCGCCAGCGAGGCGACGGCCACGCAGGCCAGGGCGAGCAGGGGGTCGACGACCCGGCGAGCCCGCAGCGCGGACACGACCAGCACCGCCACGACCAGGGCGAGGGCGAGACCCACCAGGCCGTACTCGAGACCCAGCTGGAGCACCTCGTCGTGGGCGTGGGTGGTGGGCTTCCCGCCCAGGCTTGCGGCCAGCAGCACCGGCGTGGGCCCCCGACCCGTCACGGGGTGGTCGGCGATCTGCGACACCGCTTCCGCCCACAGCCGAAGCCGCTCGGTGGAGCTGGTCGCGAACCGCTGCACCAGCAGGGCCACCACCGGCAGGGCCACGGCCGATGCCGCCAGCACGCCGGCCCGGGTGCGGCGCTGTCCGGCGACGACGACGACGGCCGCCAGTGTCAGCAGCAGGGCCAGGCGGCTCCCCGTGGCCAGCACGCCCAGCCCCTGGAGCGTGACGAGGCCGGCGGTCGACCTCGCGCCCAGTCGTCCCCGGCGGTGCAGGTGCAGCGTGACCAGGCCCGTGGCCACCAGCAGTACGCCGCCGGCGTTGGGGTAGCCCACCAGCGTCGCCGCCCGCACGGGCAGGTGCGCTCCCTCGCGCACGGCCGTCACCCAGCCGAGCACGGCTGAGGCCGCCAGGACGGCCCCGACGGCCACCAGCGCGTCGAGCACGACGGCGCGCCCCTGCGCGTCGAGCCGGTCGGCCGCTGCGGCCCCGAGCGCGCACGCGGCGACGAGCCACGGCATCCACAGGGCAACCGCGAGGTGGTCGGTCGACGCGACGCCGACCCCTGCCGTCCACCCGACGAAGGCCGCCACGGCGAGCACGAGCGGGCGACCCGCGGCCGAGCGCAGGTCGGCCGCACGCGCTCCGGTGAGCCACAGCGCCCCGGCGGCGAGGGCCGTGACCAGCGCGAGGTCGACCGGGCGGGTGCCGCCACTGGCGGCGACCGCCCACGCCACGGCGACACTCAGGCAGGCACCCGGCAGCCAGGCCGGATGCCGGGTGCCCGGCCGGTGCCACACCGGTTGCGGCGTGGCGACCCGGGTCGGGTGCTGCGTCACGGGGCCTCGTCCGCCGGGCGGCGGTCCCGCCAGTAGCGAGCGAGGGCGATCAGGCCCAGGGCGAGCGTGACCAGGCCGCCGAGCCACACGGCGAAGCCACCGATGCGGTCCCAGAGGGTGCTGTTGACCTCTACGTCGCTGGCGACCTGCCACTTGTCCGACAGGGGCTTGTCCCCAGCCTGTCCCGACACGGCCGCCGTGAAGACCAGCGTGAGGACACCGGTCCCGGAGGGCTTGACCGACCATCTACGGGTCAGGGCGGTCGGAGGATCCGGACCTGCGGCGATCGGTCGGATGGTGGCCGGCACCGAGCCGGGACCGGTCGCCAGCTGGATGTCGGCTGCGAGGTCCTTCCCACCCCACGAGCGTGGAAGCGTGGCAGTGACCGTGGTGGCCGACCCGGCCGTCACGGTGGGGCGGACGTCGACGTGCATCCTGGTGAGGTCCACCTGCGCCGCCTCGAACTCCTTCTCCACGGGGTGGACCAGCACGTCGATCGCGATGGAGCTGTTGATCTCCTTGAACCCCTGCGACTCGTGGCCATTGACGTAGACGACCGGCTGGATGGTGAGCAGCAGCTTCTGTCGCCCCGTCTTGCGCGCGACGATGGTCCAGGTCCAGTCCAGCTCGCATCCTCCGTCTGCTCGTGGAGCGCACTCGCTGAGGCGCTTGCGGACCGCACGCTTGGGCGAGATCTCGACGTCGCCCGCCTTCGCCGGCTCCAGCAGGGCCCGGTTCTCCCACGCGACCTCGACGGTGGGAGCGCCCGGGAACCCACTGGGCCGGCCGAGCACGATCCGGGCCGTCAGCTCGGCCGGGTCGTTCTCGATGACGCGGGAGGGCTCGGTGTCGACCAGGACCTTCGCCTTCGCGAAGGCCCGGTCGGCGTCCTCGACGAACTGCTTCAACGTGAGGTTGTTGCCCAGCTTGGGCAGGCCGGGGCCGCCGATCACGGGTGGATAGACCTCGGCGTAGAGCGGCCCCGAGGTCGTCGTCAGCAGGGCCACCGCCATGACCGTGGCCATCAGCGCCGGCGCCAGCAGCCGGCGAGGCGGGAACACCCGCCCCCGCCTTCCCCACTGCCCGGCCATGTCCCGGTCGGGTCCCGTCGACCCACCCACCTTTCGAGGGTGCTCGCCCACGAGGCGGGGCGTCAAGGCGGTTTGCGAGGTCAGGGGGTGTCAGGATGCCGGGACAGGTCGCCGCGACCAGAGGGGACGAGGGCATGGGCGAGTACGAGGTCAGGGCGCTGGCCCCCGACACGTGGGCGGCGTACGTGCGGATGATGGAGCGGCACAACGGCGTGTTCGGCGGGTGCTGGTGCACGTACTTCCACACGGTGGCGGCCGAGAAGACCTACGACGCCGACGCCAACCGTGCCCTCAAGCAGCGGCTCGTCGAGGAGGGCCGAGCCCACGCGGCGCTGGTGATGGACGGCGACGAGGCGGTGGCCTGGGCCCAGTTCGGTTCTCCCGAGGAGCTGCCCAACATCTACCACCGCAAGGAGTACGACGCGGCGGGCGACCCCGCACCCGACTTCCGCATCACCTGCATGTTCGTCGACAAGAAGCACCGCCGGCACGGCGTCACCGAGGCCGCCCTGCGCGGGGCGCTCGACCTCATCCGGGAGGTGGGCGGCGGCGTGGTCGAGGGCTACCCCCACGACACCAGCGACGGGCGCAGGGTGTCGGTGCTCTACGACGGCACGCGGGCGCTCTACGAGCGGGTCGGCTTCACCTACGTCCGGCCCAAGGGACTGCGCAACTGCGTGATGCGCACCGAGGTCTGAGCGCGGCGTCGCCTGCGCGGTTGCGAGTTCTCGCAGGTTTCCGGGCGCATGCAGGGGGTAGGGCTACGCTCCTTCCGATCGCCTTCACGCTCCACATCCGGGGGACCCCATGCGCCGCCTTGCCACCATCCTCACGGCTGCGGCCACCGTCGCCGCCGCAGTGACCGCCGTGCCGGCTCAGGCCGCCACGCTGCCCAGTCCACCGACGACCGGGTACGCGCTCTTCACCGCGCCGCGGCCGGGTGTCGACTGGGGCACCCGCTTCCAGGCCACGACCGCCATCACCGGTGCGGCCGTCACGGGGGGCGGATTGACCGTGCAGGGCACCGATGCCGCCGCGGTCGAGAGCACCACCATCACGCCCCCAACCGCGGCGTCCTTCGCGGTCGGCACCTACCCGGTCAAGCAGGTCGCCTCCGCCAGCGAGGCGGGCCTCGCGCTCGCCGGGCCCACGGTGCCGGCCGAGTGCGCCGACGCCATCAACGGCACCCTCACCGTTCACGAGGTCACCCAGGTGAGCGGCGAGGTCACCGCGTTCGCCGGCTCGGTCCGCGGCACCTGCGGCACCGGCCAGCCGGGCATCGGCTTCGCGCAGGAGGTCCGGTTCGACTCCACGGTGCCCCTGATCGTGCTCAGCGCACCGGTGAGCACTCCCAAGTCCGAGGTCGTCACGGTGGAGGCGGGCGCCTCCGACGTCACCTTCGGCACCGCGCTCGGGACCGGCGCCGACGCGAAGGTCGCCGTCAGCGCCGACACGTGCAGCAACAAGACCGTCCTCGCCGGTGCGAGCTGCGCCCTCACCCTCACGGCCACCCCCGACTTCTTCGGGCCGGCCCAGGACACCATCACGCTGCCCGACGGCGGTCTGGGGCGGGTCATCCCGGTCACCGCCATCGGCTTCGACACCCCCAACGGGGCGTACACCGCGCTCAAGCCGGCCCGCGTGCTCGACACCCGCAAGAAGATCGGCGTCACGACACTCACGCCGATCGGCCCCGGCAAGACCATCGACCTGCAGGTCACCACGAAGGGCGGTGTCCCGGCAGCCGGAGCCACCACCGTCGTGCTCAACGTCACCGTGGTGGCGCCCACCAGCGAGGGGTACGTCACCCTCTATCCGACCGGAGCCGCCCGACCCGTGGCCTCCTCGGTCAACTTCAACCCGGGCTTCACCGGCGCCAACCTGGTCACCGTCAAGCTCGGCACCGGCGGCAAGGTCCGTTTCTTCAACGCCTCCGGCAGCACCCACGTGATCGCCGACGTCATGGGCTATTACCACGGCGCCACCAGCACCGCCAAGGCCGGCTACGGGGGCTACTCCGGCATCGAGCCGACCCGCATGCTGGACAGCCGGGACCCCGCGCTCGGCGCGCTGCTTCCCAGGGAGTGGTACACCACCGGCCTCGACTTCGGCGCCGACGTCAACACCCACATCAAGGGGTACGCGGTCAACATCACCGCGACCGGGACGACCGGCACCGGCTACTTCACCGCGTGGAACGGGAACCCCGCCGTCATCCCCAGCACCTCCACGCTGAACTTCACCAAGGGCAAGACGGTGCCCAACATGGCGATCGTGCCGACCTCGGCCTGCGGCGCCGACTGCGGTGTCGGCTTCGAGACCCTTCCGATCATCGGGGTGCGCAACCTCTCGAACGGCAACGCGCACGTCATCGTCGACCTCGTCGGGGTCTACGACGACAACAGGCTCGACGGCATGTCGCGCTACCGCCCGTTGGCGAGCCCGACCCGTATCGTCAACACCAAGACCGGCCAGGGCATCGCGGCCGCCCTCAAGCCCGGGCAGACCGCCACCGTCGGCAACACCGCCGCGGTGACGACGTTCAACTCGCTGGCGCTGGTCACCAACACCACGGCCAACAAGCCCACGAGCAACACGGTGCTGACGTTGTGGAACGCCGACATCCCCCAGCCCGCGGTCAGCAACCTCAACCCCGCGCTGGGGCAGCTGGTGTCGAACATGACGATCACCGACCTCGGCATCAACTACAACTTCAAGGTGCGCAACGCGTCCGGCACGACCAACCTCGTGCTCGACGTCGCCGGCACCATGGAGGCGTACCCGGCAGTGGCCGACCCCGGCGCTGCGGCGGCCCTGCGGGCCACGGGGCTCTCGGCCCTGCGCCAGGACTCCACCGAGCGGGCGACCGGCAACCCGAAGGCCAAGGCTCCCGCGCTGCACGGCACCCCCTACCGCAGCACGGCGCAGCACCGCTGAGCGCGCAGCACCGCTGAACGCGACGGCGGGCGCCGGGGCCTTCGCCCCGACGCCCGCCGTTCGCCGTTCGGTCAGACCTTTGGCTGCTGCTGGGTGATGCAGTGGATGCCGCCCCCGCGCGCGAACAGCGGGCGGGCGTCGACGCCGACGACCCGGCGCCCGGCATACGCCCTCTCGAGCACGGCGAGCGAGTCGGCATCCTGCGGGTCGTCGTACGTGCAGGCCACCACGCCGTCGTTGACGACGAGATGGTTGATGTAGGACCAGTCGACCGGGCCCTCGTCGTCCTCGAGGGTCTTGGGAGCGGGCACCCGCACGACCTCGAGCGGCTCGTCCCGGGCGTCACGCGCCGCCGACAGCAGCCCTTCGAGCTCGACCGACACCTCGTGGTCGGGGTGGGCCGGGTCGCCCTGCCAGTGCAGCAGCACCACGCCCGGTGCCGCGAACGTCGCCACGATGTCGACGTGCCCGCGGGTGCCGAACTCGTCGTAGTCGCGGGTCAGCCCGCGGGGCAGCCAGATGCAGGTGGTGGCGCCGATGGTGCGGGCCAGCTCGGCCTCGACGTCGGCCCGCCCGAGGCCCGGGTTGCGGCCGGGGTCGAGCTGCACGGTCTCGGTGAGCAGCACGGTGCCCAGGCCGTCGACGTGGATGCCGCCGCCCTCGTTCACCAGGTCCGACAGCACCCGCGTCGCGCCCGCCCGGGCGGCGACGAAGGACGCCACCCGGGTGTCCTTGTCCCAGGTGGCCCAGGACTGCGCGCCCCAGCCGTTGAACACCCAGTCGACGGCGCCGAGCGACCCGTCTGGGCCGAGCACGAAGGTCGGCCCGATATCGCGCATCCACGCGTCGTCGAGCGCCGTGGTCACGACGTCGATGTGGTCGCCCAGCACGTCGCGCGCCAACTTCTCGTCGGTGGGGTCGACCACCACCGTCACCGGCTCGAAGTGCGCCACCGCCCGCGCCACCGCCGCCCAGGTGCCACGCGCCTCCTCGGCATCCGCCTCGGTGTGGCCGAGCGTGTAGCCGGCCGACGGCCACGCCATCCAGGTGCGCTCGTGCGGTGTCCACTCGGCCGGCATCCGCCAGCCCTCGGGTGCGGGCACCGCTCAGCCCTCCCGCTGGTGCTCGGGGCGGGTGGGCTCGGTGAGCGAGGCGTACGAGTCGGGGCGGCGCGTGGACAGGAAGGGGAACAGCTCGATCCAGTCGCGGCCCTGGGCCAGGTCGAGGTCGGCGACGAGCACCGCGGCCTCGTCGCGCGGCGCCTGCACGAGCACCCGGCCGTAGGGGTCGGCGATGAACGACGACCCGTAGAAGGTGATCAGCCCCTCGGTGCCGTAGCGGTTGGGCACCACCACGAAGAGGCCGTTGGCGATGGCGTGCCCGACGATCGTGTGCTGCCACAGCGGCTGGGTGTCGAAGTCGGGGTGGTCGGGCTCGCTCCCGATCGCGGTCGGGTAGACGAGCACCTGCGCGCCGGCGAGGCCGTAGGCGCGCGCGACCTCGGGGAACCACTCGTCCCAGCAGGTCGGCATCCCCAGGCGCAGCCCCGGGTCGGCGAGGTCGTAGACCGGGTAGGCGTCGGTGGGCGGGCCCTGCCGGAAGTACTTGTCCTCGTAGTAGCCCGCGGTCACCGGGATGTGGGTCTTGCGGGTGCGCGCCACGATGTCGCCGCTCGGCGCCACCAGGATCGCGGTGTTGAAGCCGAGACCGTCGTCGGTGCCGTCGGGCGCAGGGGCGCGCTCGAACAGGGAGGCGTGCACCAGCACCCCGGATGCCGCGGCCGCCTCGCGCGCGAACGTCACCGTGGGGCCGTCCTCGAGCGACTCCGCGGTGGCGTCGGGGCGGCCCTGGGGGAGCGCGTCGGCGGGGTAGCGCGACAGTGTGAGCTCGGGGAGGAAGACGATGCGCGCACCGGCGTCGGCGGCCGTGCGGATGCCGTCGAGCAGGGTCGCGCGCAGCCGGTCGGCGTCGGCGTCCCAGGCGTGCTGGACGAGGCCGACCCGGACGGGCGGCGTGGTGGGCTCATGGACGCGGGCGAGCGAGGTGGGCACCTCAGCGGCGGTGATCAGGCGCATGCGGGTCAGTATGCCGGTGGTGGGGGAGGTGGGTACCACGGCATACCATCCCCGCATGCGCCTGTCCCGGTTCTGGGTCCTCGCCGAGGACGAGTTCGGTGCTGCCTACGCGCACTCGCTCGCCGGCTCCACGCACATGGCGGCCCTCGGCGGTCGCACCGCGCAGGAGGCCCTCGACGCCGGGGTGCCGCCGCGCGACGTGTGGATCTCCCTGTGCGACGCCATGGACGTGCCCGAGAACCGCCGGCACGGCCTGGACAAGCCGGCCCGAAACTGACGGGCGCGCTGTCCGGGGGCTCGGCTAGGGTCCCTCCGGTGGGCGACGAGATCCTGCTCCGGGCGCGGGGGCTGACCAAGCGGTTCGGCGACTTCACGGCGGTCGACGGCATCGACGTCGAGGTGCGCCGCGGCGAGGCCTTCGGCTTCCTCGGGCCGAACGGCGCGGGCAAGTCGTCGACGATGCGGATGGTCGGCTGTGTCTCGCCGGTCACCGACGGCGAGCTGAGCATCCTCGGCCTCGACCCGGCATCCGACGGGCCGGCGATCCGGGCGCGGCTGGGGGTCTGCCCGCAGCGCGACATCCTCGACGAGGACCTCTCGGTCGAGGAGAACCTGTGGGTCTACGGCCGGTTCTTCGGGCTCAGCCGGCACGAGGTGCGCCGGCGTGCCGACGACCTCCTCGAGTTCGCGCAGCTCACCGAGCGCCGGCACGACCGGGTCGAGCCGCTATCCGGCGGCATGAAGCGGCGGCTCACCATCGCCCGCAGCCTGATGAACGACCCCGAGGTGCTGCTGCTCGACGAGCCCACCACAGGCCTCGACCCGCAGGCGCGACACGTGTTGTGGGACAGGCTCTTCCGGCTCAAGCGCGAGGGCGTCACGCTCATCATCACCACGCACTACATGGACGAGGCCGAGCAGCTCTGCGACCGGCTGGTCGTCATGGACCACGGTCGGATCGTCGCCGAGGGCAGCCCGCGGGCCCTCATCGCCGAGCACTCCACCCGTGAGGTGCTCGAGCTGCGGTTCGACCCCGACGAGCAGGAGCAGCACGTCGACGCCGTCACCGGGGTGGGGGAGCGCCTCGAGGTGCTGCCCGACCGGATCCTGGTCTACGCGCACGACGGCGACGCGGCGCTCGCCACGGTGCACTCGCGCGGGGTCCAGCCGCTGTCGTCGTTGGTGCGCCGCTCCACGCTCGAGGACGTCTTCCTCCACCTCACCGGCCGCAGCCTGGTCGACTGATGACGACCACGGCACCCGGCAGCGTCACCGCGGGCACCCCGAGCGGGCGCCTCGGCTTCGGCGCGCGCCGGCCGACGTCCTCGCCCGAGCGGCTCGGGTCGGTGATGGCGCACCACTTCCTGGTCTACAAGCGCACCTGGCGCGGCTCGATCATCAGCCGGTTCCTGTCGCCGCTGTTCTTCCTGCTCTCCATGGGCCTGGGCCTCGGGGCGCTGGTCGACAGCAGCGCCGGCGGGGTCGACGGGGTGCCCTACCTGCAGTACGTCGTGCCCGGCATCCTCGCGATGCAGGCGATGCTGACCGCCTTCGGTGAGTCCACCTACGCCGTCATGGGCTACATCAAGTGGAACCAGATGTACGCCGCCATGCTGGCCACGCCGCTGAGGGTGGTCGAGGTGCTCGGCGGGCACCTGGGCGTCGTCGCCTTCCACCTGTTCACCGGGGCGGCGATCTTCGTGCTCGTCGCGGCGCTCTTCGGTGCGTTCGTGTCGTGGTGGGTGCTGCTGGCCGTGCCGGTCGCGGTGCTCACCGGGCTGGCCTTCGCCGTGCCCACCTTCGCCCTGTCCGCGTGGCTCGACAACGACAACGGCTTCAGCGTCCTGTTCCGGTTCGTCGTCACCCCGCTGATGCTCTTCTCGGGCACCTTCTTCCCCATCGACCAGCTTCCGCTGTGGATGCAGCCGATCGCCTGGGTCACGCCGCTGTGGCACGGGGTCGAGCTGTGCCGCGACGCCGCCACCGGCACGCCTCCCGGGGCGCTGGGGGCGGTGCACCTGGCCGTGCTGCTGGTCTACGTCGCGGCGGGCTGGGTGCTCGCCCGCCGCTCGTTCACCCGGAGGCTGGTCTCGTGAGCGCGCTGGCCGGGGCCACCCGCGCGGCGCGGCTGCTGCCCTTCCCCGCGGGGCTGGGGCTCGCCCGCCACGTGGTCGGGCGCAACATGACGGCGTTCCGGCGGGCCTGGCTGCTCCTGCTCAGCGGCTTCGTCGAGCCGGTCTTCTACCTGTTCTCGATCGGGGTGGGGCTGGGGGCGCTGGTCGGCGACATCACGACCGACGGTGGGAAGACCGTCCCCTATGCCGCATTCGTGGCGCCCGCGCTGCTGGCCTCGTCGGCGATGAACGGCGCCATCGCCGACAGCACCTACAACGTCTTCTTCAAGCTGAAGTACCAGCACCTCTACGACGCGATGCTGGCGACCCCGCTCGGGCCGCGCGACGTCGCCGTCGGCGAGATCACCTGGTCGCTCATCCGGGGGGCGCTCTACTCGGGGATGTTCCTGGTGGTCGCCCTGGTCGCCGGTCTGGTGGAGTCCTGGTGGGCGCTGCTCGCCCTCCCTGCCGCCGTGCTCATCGGCCTGGCGTTCGGGGCCGTCGGCATGTTCGCCACCACCTTCATGACCAGCTGGCAGCATTTCGACTACGTCACGCTGGCGATCCAGCCGATGTTCCTGTTCTCCGCCACCTTCTTCCCGCTGTCGACCTACCCCGAGTCGCTGCAGTGGGTGGTGGCCGCGACGCCGCTCTACCAGGGCGTCGCGCTCGAGCGGGGGCTGATGCTCGGTGAGGTGGGGTGGCCGCTGCTCGGCCACGTGGCCTACCTCGCCGTGCTCGGGGTGGTCGGTGTCATCGGGGCGTCGCGTCGCATCGGGAAGCTCCTGCTCACCTGAACGAGGGCGTGGGTTAGGGTTCGGGCGACCGCGGGGGGTCCGCGGCACGGCGGAGGGGTGACGGACGATGAGGGACAAGCAGCGCGAGCGCGTGACCGAGGTGCTGACCACGGTGTTGCGCGAGGGCGAGTCGGTGCAGGAGGCGGCCCAGGCCGTGGTGACGACGGTGCCCGTCGAGCAGTCCGGCGTCGGCCGGATGGCCCGCGAGGTCGCCAAGCGCACGAACGCCCGCGCAGGGCTGCGCAACGAGGGGTTCGTCGTGCTGACCAACGAGCGACTGCTCTGCCTGGGCAAGACCACTGCCGGGCGACCCACCGCCGAGGTGCGCGCGTCCCTCGACCGGTCCGGCATCGGGTCGGTCGACTACAAGCGCGGCGTGATGTCGACGATCACCGTCGTCCCCACTGCGGGTGACACGGCCCTGGCCCTGAGCTGCGGCCTGATGCTGCGCGGTTCGGCTGACGCCATGGCGTCGGCCCTCGGGGCGCGCTGACCCTCGACAAGGGGTCGACGCAGCCGCGGGGGCGACGGAGACTGGCTGGATGACCAGTTCCCGACCGGCCACGCTGGCACTCGATCGCGGTCTGCCGGGCTACGTCACCGACGGCGGCCTCGAGACCGACCTGGTCTTCCACCACGGTGTCGAGCTGGCGCACTTCGCGGCGTTCCCGCTGCTCGTCGACCCCAAGGGTCGCGAGCTGCTCGTCGACTACTACTCGGACTACGCGCAGATCGCGGCGGCGGCCGGGGCCGGGCTCTTCCTCGAGACGCCCACGTGGCGGGCCAGCTCCGACTGGGGCGCCCGGCTGGGCGTCGGCGCCGACGGGTTGGTCGAGGTCAACACCGATGCCGTGCGGCTGCTGGCCGAGCTGGGGGAGCGGTACTCCGACGAGGTGCCCGAGGTCGTGGTGGCCGGGGTGGTCGGCCCGCGGGGGGACGGCTACGTCGTCGGCGAGGTGATGGACCCCTGGGAGGCGCGCGACTACCACCTGGCGCAGGTGCGGGCGTTCGCCGATGCCGGGGCGCAGCTGGTGACCTCGCTGACGCTCACCACCGCGAACGAGGCGATCGGTGTCGCCCTGGCCGCCGGTGAGGCCGGCCTCCCGGTGTCGGTCGGGTTCACCGTCGAGACCGACGGCCGGCTGCCGGACGGCACGGCGCTGCGGGCAGCCGTCGAGGCGGTCGACGATGTCGCGCCCCCCGACTGGTTCGTGGTCAACTGCGCGCACCCCTCGCACGTGGCCCAGGCCCTGGCGGATGCCGGGCCGTGGCTGGAGCGGATCGGTGGCACCCGGGTGAACGCCTCGACCCTCAGCCACGCCGAGCTCGAGGCCGCCGAAGGGCTCGACGACGGCGACCCCGCGGTGCTGGGCGTCGAGCAGGCGGCGCTGGCGGCCTCGCTGCCGGCCCTGCACGTCGTCGGGGGATGCTGCGGCACCGATGCCCGCCACGTCGCGGCCATGTGGGGTGTTTCCGCCCCGGCTTCCTAGCCGTCCAGAAGGACATCTCGACACGCCCGGCGTGTCGCGCTGCGATCCGCCACGTCGAACAGGTGTTCGGCTAGGGTCGTCCACAGGTGGCGCTTCCGGCAGCACTCGTCCACAGGCCCAACGGCAGCCCGTGACCGTTGTCGGTGCCGCCACCTAGCGTCTGACCAGACCTCGCGACGAGACCGACGGCGAGAGTGGTCGCCGGTGGGCGCGCTCGCTGCACGACAGGAAGAACAGGTGCGACATGGCTGGTCCCAACGGCTCCCGCGGGAGCGTCCTCACCCCCAACCCCCTCGCTGCTGCCCCCGGCGGTGAGCGTGACAAGGCCCTGGCCTCGGTCATGGCCCAGATCGAGAAGCAGCACGGCAAGGGTGCCGTCATGCGCCTCGGCGACGACGTGCGGCGCCCCCATCGAGGTCATCCCGACCGGCTCGATCGCCCTCGACGTCGCCCTCGGCATCGGCGGCCTGCCCCGCGGCCGCGTCGTCGAGATCTACGGCCCGGAGAGCTCGGGCAAGACGACCGTCGCGCTGCACGCGGTGGCCAACGCCCAGAAGGCCGGCGGCATCGCGGCGTTCATCGACGCCGAGCACGCGCTCGACCCCGAGTACGCCAAGGCCCTCGGCGTCGACACCGACGCCCTGCTGGTCTCCCAGCCCGACACGGGGGAGCAGGCGCTCGAGATCGCCGACATGCTGATCCGCTCCGGCGCGCTCGACATCATCGTCATCGACTCGGTCGCGGCCCTGGTGCCCCGGGCCGAGATCGAGGGCGAGATGGGCGACAGCCACGTGGGCCTGCAGGCCCGGCTGATGTCGCAGGCGCTGCGCAAGATCACCGGCGCCCTCAGCACCACCGGCACCACGGCGATCTTCATCAACCAGCTGCGCGAGAAGATCGGCGTCATGTTCGGCTCGCCCGAGACCACCACCGGTGGCAAGGCGCTGAAGTTCTACGCCTCGGTCCGCCTCGACGTGCGGCGCATCGAGACCCTCAAGGACGGCACCGACGCGGTCGGCAACCGCACCCGCTGCAAGGTCGTCAAGAACAAGGTGAGCCCGCCGTTCAAGCAGGCCGAGTTCGACATCATCTACGGCCAGGGCATCTCCCGCGAGGGCGGCCTGATCGACATGGGTGTCGAGCAGGGCTTCGTGCGCAAGGCCGGCGCCTGGTACACCTATCGACGGCGACCAGCTCGGCCAGGGCAAGGAGAACGCCCGGTCGTTCCTCAAGGACAACCCCGAGCTCGCCGACGACCTGGAGAAGAAGATCAAGGAGAAGCTCGGCATCGGGGTGCCGCGCCCCGAGGTGATGGCCGTGCCCGACATCCCGGTCGAGTTCTGAGCCTTCCCGGGCTGGTTCCCGTGCCGTTCGCCGACTCGACGACCCCGCCGCCCGCATGGGCGGTGGGGTCGCGGGCGGTGGGGTCGTCGGCGGTGGGGTCGCCGGCGGTGGGGTCTCGAGACGTCCCAGCCGAGGAGTCTGCGACGCCGGCGTCGGGGCGTCGTGACCGCCGCGGCGCGCCCACGCCGCCGGACCCGGAGGCCGACCCGCGCACCCGGGGCAGCGAGCCCGACCCGCTCGACTGGGCCCGCCAGATCGTGCTGCGCCAGCTCACCGCGGCGCCACGGAGCCGGTCACAGCTCGAGCAGGCGCTGCGTCGCAAGGAGTGCCCCGACGACGTCGCCGCCGCCGTGCTCGACCGGATGGAGGAGGTCGGGCTGGTCGACGACACCGCCTACGCCGGCATGCTGGTGCGGTCGCAGCAGGCCGGCCGCGGGCTGGCCCGGCGCGCCCTGGCGCAAGAGCTGCGCCGCAAGGGGGTCGACGACGAGACCGCTCAGGCGGCGCTCGACGAGGTCGACCCGCACGACGAGGAGGACCGCGCCCGTGAGCTGGTCGCGAAGAAGATGCGTTCGATGAGCGGTCTCGACCCGCTCGTGCAGACCCGCCGGCTGGCCGGGATGCTCGCCCGCAAGGGCTACCCGTCGGAGCTGTCGATGCGCATCGTGCGCGAGGCGGTCCGGGAGGCCCCGGAGCACCAACGCGACTAGGGCCGTCGCCGGGCCCTAGAGGGAGTGCACCGGGCGCTGGTCGGGGGGCAGCGAGTCGGTGCGCACGATCTGCTTGCCGTAGGGCACGAGTGAGATCGGCACCATCTTCAAGTTCGCGATGGCCAGCGGGATGCCGACGATGGTGATCGCCTGGGCGACCGCCGTGGTGATGTGCAGCAGGGCCAGCCACCACCCGGCCAGGATGATCCAGACCACGTTGAGCACCGCCGCGCCGGCTCCGGCGCTCGCCTTGGGCACCACGGCCCGCCCGAACGGCCACAGCGCGTAGCGCGACATCCGGAACGACGCGACGCCGAGCGGGATCGTCACGATGAGGACGCAGAAGACCACCCCGGCCAGGGCGTAGCCCAGCGCGAGCCAGAGGCCGCCGAAGACGAACCAGATGATGTTGAGCAGGGTGCGCACTGCGGGTCCTCTCAAGGGACGGATGGCGTGGGTACCAGCCTGTCACGCCCCCTCGAGCGCCCCGTCGTCAGGTCGAGCGGCGCCGGGCGACGACCTCGTCGCCGTCGACCTCACCGGTCTCGACGAAGCCCAGGCTCGCGTAGAGCGCCTTGGCGACCTCGTTGCCCGGCTGGTACGACAGCGCGAACCCCGCGTCGTCGGCGCTCGGGCGCAGCGTCCGCAGCGCTTCGACGACGGCCGCGCGCCCCACACCGCGACCCTGGTGCGACCGGTCGACGAGCACGCCCCCGAGCCAGCAGCTGCCGTCCTCGTCGTCGATGCCCCACATGAGGAACCCGACCACCCGGTCATCGGCGTCCTGCACCGACATCGGCCGCCACACGTCGCCGTAGGCGCACAGTGCGAGGTAGTAGGTCGGCGCGGCGACGAAGCGCTCCTGACCCGGCGACACGGTGAGGGCCGCGACGTCGCGCCAGCTCCCGGCATCCACGGGGCGCAACGTCACCACTGTCCGGCTGTCGTCCACGCCGACACAGTAGGCGTCCGGTCCGTGGGCCGGCCGGCTGCGAAACCTGCCGGGAACATCGGCGTGATGACAGGTTCACGCAACGGCCATAGGTTTCGTCTCGTGAGCGAGCAGACCGACCCCGAGGCAGCGGGAAGCCTGTTCGACTCGTACACCCTCGGCGCGGCGTGGGACGAGATGCTGGCCGAGCCCGGCGCCCCCCGCACCGCCTACAAGCCGGTCTTCCACACGCTGCGGGCGATGAACGCCGGCACCCTCAAGGAGCGGGCCGACACCCTGGCCCGGTCCTACCTCGACCAGGGCGTCACCTTCGACTACGCCGGCGAGGAGCGGCCCTTCCCGCTCGACGTCGTGCCGCGGGTGATCTCGGCGCACGAGTGGCAGGTCATCGAGTCCGGTGTGCGTGCAGCGGGTCACGGCCCTGGAGTCGTTCCTCGCCGACGTCTACTCGCGCGAGGGCGAGATCCCGCGCGCAGTGCACGAGGGCATCATCCCGTGGCGGCTGATCGCCAGCTCGAAGCACTACCACCGGGCCGTGATGGGCATCCGGCCCACCAACGGGGTGCGGGTGCACGTCGCCGGCGTCGACCTGATCCGCGACGAGCAGGGCACCTTCCGGGTGCTCGAGGACAACGTGCGGGTGCCCTCCGGCGTCAGCTACGTCATCGCCAACCGCCGCGCGATGGCCAACGTCTTCCCCGAGGCGTTCGCCACGATGCGGATCCGCCCGGTGCACGACTACCCGCGGATGCTGCTCGCCGCCCTGCGTGCCGCGGCCCCCGACGGCGCCAGCGACCCCACCGTCGTCGTGCTCACCCCCGGCGTCTTCAACTCGGCCTACTTCGAGCACGCCCTGCTGGCCCGGATGATGGGCGTCGAGCTCGTCGAGGGCCGCGACCTGGTGTGCGCGGGCGGGCAGGTGCGGATGCGCACCACCACCGGCGACAAGCCGGTCGACGTCATCTACCGCCGGGTCGACGACGAGTTCCTCGACCCGGTGCACTTCCGCGGCGACTCGGTGCTCGGCGTCGCCCGGCCTGGTCATCGCGCCATGCGCAGCGGCCGGGTGACCGTCGCCAACGCGGTCGGCAACGGCGTCGCCGACGACAAGCTGATCTACACCTACCTGCCCGAGCTGATCCGGTACTACCTCGACGAGGACCCGATCCTGCGGCAACGTCGACACCTGGCGGCTGCGAGGAGGCCGGCCGCCCTGCAGCAGGTGCTCGACCACCTCGACGAGCTGGTGGTCAAGCCGGTCGACGGCTCCGGCGGCAAGGGCCTGGTGATCGGCCACACGGCCGACGGCGCCGACGCTCGACAAGGTGCGCAAGCAGCTCATGGCCGACCCGCGCGGCTGGATCGCCCAGCCCGTCGTGCAGCTGTCGACGGTGCCCACGTTCATCGACGGCAGGCTCGCGCCGCGCCACGTCGACCTGCGCCCGTTCGCGGTCAACGACGGCGAGCGACGTGCGGGTGCTGCCCGGCGGGCTCACCCGGGTGGCGCTGCCCGAGGGCGAGCTGGTGGTCAACTCCAGCCAGGGCGGCGGCTCCAAGGACACCTGGGTGCTCTCCGACCGGCGCCCCGCCGGCAACGCGCCGAGCCGGCTGCCCGACAACCGCGAGGTGGTCGTCATGAGCGCGCCCACGGCATCCCACGAGGACAGCATCGCGCGAGCAGCAGCAACAGCAGCAGCAGACAACCGGCGCCCGACGGCGCGGGAGCGACCCGTGCTGAGCCGGATCGCCGAGTCGCTGTTCTGGATCGGCCGCTACATCGAGCGCGCCGACGGCACGGCCCGCATCGTCGACGTGCTGCGCCTGCAGCTGCTGCGAGGACCCCGGCGCCGACGAGCACATCGCGGCGCGCACCGTGCTCTCGGTGATCATGGGGATGCCGTTCGAGGGCGACGTGGGGTTCGCCGACGTCAGCGCGGCGCTGGTCTTCGACCGCTCCAACGCCAGCTCGATCACCGGGGCGCTGGTTCGCCGCCCGCGAGAACGCCCGCCGCGCCCGCGAGACCCTCTCGACCGAGCTGTGGGAGGGCATCAACACCACCTGGCACCGGTGGCACGGCTTCGGCCGCACCGTCGCCACGCGAGCGGCACCTGTCGTGGGTGCGCGAGCGCGCGGCCCTGGTGAGCGGCATCGCCGACTCGACGATGTCGCACGACGAGGCGTGGGACTTCCTCGTGCTCGGCCGCAGCCTCGAGCGCGCCGACATGACCGCCCGGCTCGTCGCCACCGGCGGGCTGCCGCGCGGCGGAGCACCGTGGTCGGTCGTGCTGTCCAGCTGCGGTGCGCAACAGGCGTTCATGCGCAGCCAGCGCGGGCTGCTCAGCGACGACCGGGCCGCCGCCTTCCTCGTGCTCGACCGCGAGTTCCCCCGGTCGGTGCTCTTCGCGCTGTCCGAGGCCGAGCGGCGGCTCGACGCCCTGGCGCCGCAGCAGGAGCGGATCGGGGTCCCCGACGAGGCGCGGCGGCAGCTGGGCCGCATCCGCACCTCGCTGGAGTACCGGGCCACCTCCGACGTCATCGCCGACCTGCCCGCGCAGATGCAGCGGGTGCAGGGCGCCGTGATGGCCAGCTCGCAGGCCATCGCCAAGCGCTACTTCCAGTCCGGCCCGCTGCAGACCTGGACCAAGGACGGGGTGTTCTGACGTGCGGCGCTGGCGCATCGTGCACACGACCTCCCTGGCCTACGACGGCCGGGTGCGGGCCGCGCACAACGAGCTGCGGATGACGCCGCTCAACGAGCCCGGCCAGACCACCCTCGAGAACCGCATCCGGATCCGGCCGATGACCTGGAGCCACGTCTACCGCGACCACTGGGGCACCCACGTGATGGCGATGGAGAGCCTGGCCGAGCACGAGCGGCTCGACATCGAGGCGATCTCGACGGTCGAGCGCACCCCCGTCGAGCGGCACGAGCCGTCGCTGGGCTGGGACGCCGTGCGCGACTCCGCGGTGCAGGACCGCAGCTACGAGTGGCTGATGCTGTCGGCGCGCACCCGGCCCGGGCGCGGCATCAAGGAGCTCGCGGATGCCGTGCGCGGCCTGCCGACGCCGCGCGCCGCCGCCGAGGAGCTGAGTGCCCTGGTGCGTGGCGAGATGACGCTACCAGCCCGGCGCGACCGGCGTGCACAGCCGCGGCGAGGACGCCTGGGCCGAGCGGTCGGGCGTCTGCCAGGACTTCGCGCACATCACCGTCGGGGCGCTGCGCAGCCTCGGGGTGCCGGCCCGCTACGTCTCGGGTTACCTCGTCCCGAAAAAGGACTCGGCCGTCGGCGACACGAGCAAGGGTGAGAGCCACGCCTGGGTCGAGTTCTGGGACGACGGCTGGATCGCCGTCGACCCGACCAACGGCACCGAGGTCGGGCGCGACCACGTGGTCGTCGCCCGGGGGCGTGACTACGAGGACGTGCCGCCGTTCAAGGGCATCTACTCGGGCCGGGCCAAGGCCTCGCTCGAGGTCGTCGTGGCGATCACCCGGCTGGCCTGACCCGCACCGCGTGGTGCCCGTCGCGGGCCACGTGTCGCCGGGCGTGGGCGATGGCGTCGGGCGTGTGCTCGAAGACGTGGTGCAGCCCGGTGAGGTGCTGGTGGATGCCGGTGGCCTCCAGCCGCGGCACGAATCGGGCCGGCATCCCCGAGAGCAGCACCGTGACACCGCGGGACTCCAGCGCGCGCACCGTGTCGGCCAGCACCGCGGCACCGGTGGCGTCGAGGGTCGTGACGTGCGCCATCCGCAGGATCGCCACCTTGACGTTGCTGATCTCGGTGAGCTCGAGCAGGGCGGTGTGCGCGCCGCCGAAGAACAGCGGGCCCTCGAGCCGGTAGGCGACGATCTGCTCGTCGAGCAGGGCTCGCTCCTCGGCGGCGTGGTCGTCGCTCCACCCCTCCGACGAAGTCGCTGTCGCGGGAGCCGTCGACGTCGGCCAGCGTCTCTTCGCGAAGCGCGGTCGTGTTCGCCAGCTGGCGCAGGGCCAGGGCGCCCGCGGTGACGATGCCGAGCACGACGGCCGTCGCGAGGTCGAGCACCACGGTGGCCAGGAAGGTCAGGGCGAGCACGAAGGCGTCGCTGCGTGACGCACGCACCAGAGCCCGCAGGCTCGACACCTCGATCATCCGGATGGCGGTGGCGATGAGCACCCCGGCCAGTGCTGCCAGGGGGATCCACCCGACCACGGGCGCCAGGGCGAGCACGACGAGCAGGAGCACGAGCGAGTGCACGACGGCCGCCAGGCGCGACCGGGCCCCGGAGCGCACGTTGACCGCTGTCCGCGCGATCGCGGCGGTGGCGGGGATGCCGCCGAGCAGCGGGGACGCGACGTTGGCCAGGCCCTGGCCGAACAGCTCGCGGTCGGGGTCGTGGCGCGTCGACACGCTCATCGCGTCGGCGACGGTGGCCGAGAGCAGGCTCTCGAGCGCGGCGAGGGCCGCAACGGCCACGGCAGGGGCGACGAGCACCCGCAGCTCGCTCCACGTCACCGACGGCACCGTGAGCGTGAACAGCTGCGACGGCAGGGCGCCGATCGTGGCCACTGGCAGGTGGGCGACCTTGGTGATGACGGTGGCCGCCACCACCGCGATCAGCGCCACCGGCACCGCGGGGCGCCACCGGGAGCCGAGCAGGATCACCACGGCGACGCCAGCGCTCAGGGCCAGGGCGGCCAGGTCGGGGGCCGAGAACCAGTCGACCACCGCGGCCACCGCCGACACCACGACGTGGCCGTGCGACGCGGTGGTGCCGAGAGCCGCGGGCACCTGCTGCAGCGCGATCAGCGCGGCGATGCCGAGGGTGAACCCCTCGATGACGGGCAGCGGGATGAACCGCACGTAGCGGCCCGCCCCGGCCAGCGCCATCGCGACGAGGAACAGCCCGGCCATCAGCCCGACCACGACCACGCCGCTGGCCCCGTGCTCGGCGACGATCGGCACCAGCACCACCGTCATCGCGCCCGTCGGCCCGGACACCTGCACGTGGCTGCCCCCGAACACCGCCGCCACGACCCCGGCGACGACCGCCGTCACGAGGCCGGCCGTGGCACCGAGCCCCGACGCGATGCCGAACGCCAGGGCGAGGGGGAGCGCGACGACCCCCACCGTCACACCGGCGACCAGGTCGGCGCGCGGGGAGTGGAGCATCGCGCGCAGGTCGCGGCGGCGCGGGCGCACGGCATCGAGCCGGGTGCGCAGCAGCCGCAGCACCTCGGCGCCGGTCGGGGCGGTGCTCACCGGTGCCCGGGGGTCGGTGTGTGGTCGGGCGTGATGTCGTCGACGAGCCCGCCCTGGTCGGCGTTCTGGGTCTCGAGGATGGCGCGGGCGCTGGTGAGCAGGTCCTTCACGGCGGGCAGCGCCAGGGAGTAGACCACCTCGCCGGCCTCACGGCGCTGGGTGACCAGCCCGGCCAGGCGCAGCACGGCCAGCTGGTGGGAGAGGTTCGGCGCCTCGACGTGGATGTTGGCGCGCAGGTCGTGCACCGGCCGGTCGTGCTCGGACAGCAGCTCGAGCACCCGGATGCGCACCGGGTGGGCGATGGTGCGGAAGAACGCGGCCTTGGCCTGGTAGAGGGGGACGGGCATGTCAGAGTTCCTTGCAGAGTTGCATAACTCTGCAAGTATGCACCCTCGGCTCAGTCGGAGCCGGTGGCTCCGTGGAAGGCGTCGACGGTGGCGCGGTCGGGTGCCGTGAAGGCGACATGGGTGTCGGCGTCGTACCGCACCGGCTCGCCGGCGACGAGCCAGAAGAAGGGCTTGGGGCGCACCCCGAACGCGTGCATGGCCTTCTGGTCGGCGGCCTCGTCGGCGGGGACCGGGATGAGGGTCGTGATACCCAGCGGGGCCAGCGCAGCCTCGTAGAAGGCGACCGACGTCGGGCACGATGGCTCCTTCGTCGGTGGAGCCGGCGTGGCCGCTGAGGCTTCGACCCTGCCAGCGCCCTCCGACAACGGGCCGCCCGTCGAGACCCCGGGGCTGGGATTCCGCTCGGGACGGGATCGGCTCGTACCCTTGGGGGCGCCATGACTACCGCGAAGACCTACGACGTGCGCACCCACGGGTGCCAGATGAACGTGCACGACTCCGAGCGCCTCGCCGGGCTGCTCGAGACCGCCGGCTACGTCGACCTCGCGAGCATCCCGGCCGCCCAGCGCCCCGCCGTCGCGGACGTCGTCGTCTTCAACACCTGCGCGGTGCGCGAGAACGCCGACAACAAGCTCTACGGCAACCTCGGCCAGCTCCGGCCCAGCGAAGACCGCGAACCCCGACCTGCAGATCGCGGTCGGCGGCTGCCTGGCCCAGAAGGACCGCGAGACCATCGTCAAGCGCGCCCCCTGGGTCGACGTCGTCTTCGGCACCCACAACATCGGCTAGCCTGCCCGCGCTGCTCGACCGCGCCCGGCACAACAAGCGCGCCGAGGTCGAGATCCTCGAGTCGCTCGAGATCTTCCCCTCGACCCTGCCGACCCGCCGCGACTCCGCCTACGCCGGCTGGGTGTCGATCTCGGTGGGCTGCAACAACACCTGCACCTTCTGCATCGTGCCGAGCCTGCGCGGCAAGGAGCAGGACCGCCGCCCGGGCGAGATCCTCGCCGAGGTCGAGGCGCTGGTCGCCCAGGGCGTCGTCGAGGTCACCCTGCTCGGGCAGAACGTCAACACCTACGGCGTGGAGTTCGGCGACCGGCTGGCCTTCGGCAAGCTGCTGCGCGCCTGCGGCGAGGTCGAGGGCCTGGAGCGGGTGCGCTTCACCAGCCCGCACCCGGCGGCGTTCACCGACGACGTCATCGCGGCGATGGCCGAGACTCCGAACGTCATGCCGAGCCTGCACATGCCGCTGCAGTCCGGCTCCGACCGCGGTGCTCAAGGCGATGCGCCGGTCCTACCGCAGCGAGAAGTTCCTCGGCATCATCGACAAGGTGCGGGCCGCCATCCCCGACGCCGCGATCACCACCGACCTCATCGTCGGCTTCCCGGGCGAGACCGAGGACGACTTCGCCGAGACCCTGCGGGTCGTCGAGGCCTCGCGGTTCTCGAGCGCCTTCACCTTCCAGTACTCGATCCGGGCCCGGCACGCCGGCCGCGACGATGCCCGACCAGGTGCCCAAGGCCGTGGTGCAGGAGCGCTACGACCGGCTCATCGAGCTGCAGGAGCGAGGTCACCTGGGCCGAGAACCGCACCGTCGAGGGCCGCGAGGTCGAGGTGCTGGTCGCCACCGGCGAGGGCCGCAAGGACGGCGCCACCGGCGCGGCTGTCCGGGCGCGCCCGCGACAACCGGCTGGTGCACTTCGCGGTGCCCGACGGCGCCGAGCGCCCGCGCCCCGGTGACGTCGTCACCGTCGAGGTCACCTACGGCGCGCCGCACCACCTGGTGGCCGACAGCGGGGTGCAGGGCGGGGCGTATGCCGTGCGCCGCACCCGCGGCGGCGACGCCTGGGCCGCCCTGCAGGACGCCGCGGTGCCCGGCAAGCCGGCCGTGTCGCTCGGCATGCCGTCGGTCGGCCGACCAGCGGCCTCGGCCGTCTCGGCCCCCGCCTGCTCGGCCTGACCCGCCCGATCTGCCCGACCTGCCGCAACGACGGCCGAGGCCCCCGACCGCGTGGTCAGGGGCCTCGGTTGCGTCTTCGGAGGCTCAGGGCTCGCCGATGGCCCCGTCGGCCTTCACCTGCGCCTGGTCGACCTGTTCGGCGTACTTGCCACCAGTCGTGCTGTCGACGGCATCGCCGCCGCGCTCGATGGCCTGGTCGCTGATCTGCTCGACCTGGTCGGGGTGGTCTGCGGCCAGCCCTGAAAGCTTCTCCTTGGCGCTGTCAAAGAAACTCACGCGGCCTCCTCTCGCTCGGGGACAGGGCTCCCCGTGGGGAGTCCCTCCAGTAGACGCCAGGAACGGCGTGGGCGCCACCCCTTTGACACCGTCAGCTGGTGGGGTCGAGCCAGCTGTGCACCAGCGGCACGACGGAGGCGCCTTCCCCGCTGGCCGAGGCGACCCGCTTCATCGACCCGGCCCGGATGTCGCCCGCGGCGAAGACGCCGGGCACGGTGGTCTCGAGGTTGGCGGGCGGCAGCCCGTCGACCCAGTGCGACGTGGGGATGTCGCGACCGGTCAGCACGAAGCCGCGCGCGTCGCGGGCGAGCGCCGGCGGCAGCCAGTCACAGCGCGGCTCGGCACCAAGCAGGAGGAACAGCCCGCGGCACTCGCGCCGGCTCACCTCGCCAGTGGTGGTGTCGCGCACGCCGATCCACTCCAGGCGCCCCTCACCGCCGCCGTCGACGACCTCTGAGCAGGGCAGCACGGTGATGCGCGGGTTGTAGGCGATCTCGCCGATCAGGTACGACGACATGGTCGCCTCGAGCCCCTCGCGCCGCACCAGGATGGTGACCGACTGCGCGAACTTCGCCAGGTGGATGGCGGCCTGGCCGGCGGAGTTGCCGCCGCCCACGACGACCACGTCGTAGCCCTCGAGCTCGCGGGCGGCGCTCATCGCACTGCCGTAGTAGACGCCGAGGCCGACGAGCGCCTCGACCGACGGCACCCCCAGCTTGCGGTACGTCACGCCGGCCGACACCACGACGGCACGGGCCCGCACGTCGCCGCCGTCGGTGTGCAGCACGAACGGCTCGCCCTCGGTGCCGACCTCGAGCTCGGTGACCGACCACCCGGTGAAGAAGCGCGTGCCGAACCGGATCGCCTGGTTGCGCGCCCGCTGCGCCAGTCGCATCCCCGAGATGCCCCGCGGGAAGCCGAGGTAGTTGCGGATCATCGACGACGTGCCGGCCTGGCCGCCCACCGCCTCCGACTCCAGCACCACGGTGCTCAACCCCTCCGACGACGCGTACACCGCGGCGGCGAGCCCGGCGGGACCGGCGCCCACGACGGCGACGTCGACCACGGCATCCAGCTCGATGTCGGTGGGCGTGCCGAAGGAGCGCACCGCGACGTCACGCACGCTGGTGGGCGAGAAGATCTCGCGGTCGACGGCCTCGACCAGCGGGAACACCGGTGTGCCACCGGCGCGCTCGATGACGTCGCGGCCCTGCTCGCTGTCGGGGGAGTAGGTGCGGTTGGGCATCCCCATCCGGTCGAGGAAGTCGCGGATCGCCTGGGTCAGGGCGTCGGGGGCCGGGGTGACGATCCGCACGGTGTCGACCTCGGGCGCCGCGACGGTCGAGCCCCAGTCGGACAGCAGCTCGCACACCGCGGTGTGGAACTCCTCGTCGCGCACGCCGCGCGGCATCAGCAGGAAGGCGTCGTACTTGCCCTTGGCCAGCCCGCCGCGCAGGGCCGGGGCGTCGGCGAGGAAGTGCGACCAGTGCGCGGCGACGAGCCGGCGCGAGGTGGGAACCACCGTGCGCCACAGCGCGAACGCCTCGAGCACGTGGTAGCCGGGCAGCTGCGACTCGGAGACGAACATGGCGACCTGGCCGCCGCAGGCCACCACCCGGCGGGCCACCTGCTCGGCCTCCTCGACGGAGGTGGTCGTCAGCACGTCGTAGTCGCGCGCGTAGCGCCCGAACTCGTCGGTGAGGAAGTCGGCGTGCTCGGGGGCCACGAGGACGATGGCGGGGTTCATCGCACGATCGTAGGAGCGGGTGGCCCCCGGCGTCGCTGTCGGGTGCAGGCTGCGGCTCTGCCAGAATCTCCCGCATGGCCATCCGACCCGTCGTCATCACCGGAGAACCGGTCCTGCACCGCCGCGCCCAGCCCGTCGAGGTCATCGACGACGGCATCCGCGAGCTCGTCGCCGACATGTTCGACACCATGGATGCCGCGCGCGGCGTGGGCCTGGCCGCCCCCCAGGTCGGGGTGGGCCTGCGGATCTTCACCTGGCAGCTCACCAACGACGACGGCATCCCGCCGCGTGGCGTCGTGATCAACCCCTACCTCACCTCGGCCAAGCCGGTGGTCGGCGAGCCCGACCCCCACGAGGAGGTCGAGGGGTGCCTCTCGGTGCCGGGCGAGTCCTACCCGCTGCGCCGCGGCGAGGCGGCCACCCTCACCGGTCTGGCGCTCGACGGCAGCGACCTGCGCTACGAGGCCACCGGCTGGTTCGCCCGGATGCTGCAGCACGAGTACGACCACCTCAACGGGTTCCTCTACGTCGACCGGCTCACCGGCAAGTGGTCGCGCAAGGCACGCAAGGCCGTCAAGGCGGCTGGCTGGGGAGTGCCGGGCCTCACCTGGATGCCGGGGGAGGACCGCGACCCGTTCGGCCACGACGACGAGACGCCCGAGGACGAGCGCAGCGACTGACGTGGGCGACACGGTCGTCGCGATCGTCGGACCCACGGCCACCGGGAAGTCCGACCTCGCGATCGCGCTCGCGGTGCGGCTGGGCGGAGAGGTCGTCGGCGCCGACGCCTCGCAGCTCTACCGGGGCATGGACATCGGCACCGCCAAGGTGCCGGTGGCCGAGCGCGAGGGCGTGCCGCACCACCAGATCGACGTGCTCGACGTGACCCAGGAGGCCAGCGTCGCGGCGTACCAGCGCGGTGCCCGGGCCGACATCGAGGCGGTGCTCGCGCGTGGACGTCTGCCCGTGGTCGCCGGCGGGTCGGGGCTCTACGTTCGCGCGGCGCTCGACCGGCTCGAGATCCCGCCGACCGACCCCGAGGTGCGTGCCGCCCTCCAGCAGCGACTGGACGACGAGGGGGTGGCACCACTGCTGGACGTGCTGCGCGGGCTCGACCCGGCGGCCGCCGCGGCGATCGAGCCCAACAACGGCCGCCGCGTCGTGCGCGCCCTCGAGGTCATCGCCCTGACCGGCCGCCCGTTCAGCGCCACGATGCCGACCCGGGAGTTCGTGCGGCCCACGGTGCTCGTCGGGCTCCGCACCGAGCGGGAAGCCCTCGACGAGCGCATCGACCGCCGGGCCCAGCGGATGTTCGACGCTGGCCTGGTCGAGGAGACCCGAGCCCTGGTCGACCTCGGCCTGCGCGAGGGACGCACCGCCAGCCGCGCGGTCGGCTACGCGCAGGCGCTCGCCGTCATCGACGGCACCATGAGCACCGCGGATGCCGTGGCCGACACCGCGCTGCGCACCCGCCGGCTGGTGCGCCGCCAGGAGTCGTGGTTCGGCGCCGACCCGAGGGTGACCTGGTTCGACCCGCTGGCGGAGCCCGTCGACGCCCTGGTGGACCGGGTGGTCGAGCTCGTGACCCACAATGGTGCGCATGGCTGACCGGCTCACCTTCACCAAGGGACACGGCACGGAGAACGACTTCGTGCTCGTGCCCGACCTCGACGGCGCCCTCGGCCTCACCGCCGCCCACGCGGCCGCCCTGGCCGACCGGCGCGCCGGCATCGGCGGCGACGGCGTCATCCGGGTGGTGCCGGCCGACCTCGCCGACGACCCGGGCGTGCGCGCCCAGGCCGGGGCCGCGCGGTGGTTCATGGACTACCGCAACGCCGACGGCAGCCTGTCCGAGATGTGCGGCAACGGCACCCGTGTCTTCGCGGCCTACCTGCGCCGCGAGGGGCTCGAGACGGCCGACGAGTTCTCCATCGCCACCCGGGCGGGCGCGAAGCACGTGCGCGTCGACGGTGACGGGTTCGCGGTCGACCTCGGGCCGTGGCGGCTGACCGACCCCGAGACCGCCGAGCGCGACGGCTTCGACGCCCTGGTGCACCTCGACGACGACGGCGACCCCTGCTCGGCGCTTCGCGTCGACCTCGGCAACCCGCACACCGTCGTGGCGCTGCCCGAGGCCGTCGACCTCGACGGCCTCGACCTGACCCGAGCCCCGCAGGTACGCCCCGAGCCCCCGCACGGCACCAACGTCGAGATCGTGCGCCCGATGGGTCCGGGGCACGTCTCGATGCGCGTGTTCGAGCGCGGCGTCGGCGAGACCCGCTCGTGCGGCACCGGAGCCTGCGCGGCCGCCATCGCCACCAGCTTCTGGGCCGGCAGCCTCGACACCGGCGCCACCTGGCTGGTCGACGTGCCCGGCGGCCGGCTCACCGTGCGCCTGCTGCCCGACCACGGCGTCGAGCTGGCCGGGCCGGCCGTGCTCGTGGCCGACGGCACCATCGACCTCGCAGCCCTCAGCGCAGCAGTTCCGACCTGACCTCGCGGCCGACGAACTCGACGAAGCCCTCGAGGTCCGGCTCGTCCTCGGTGGGCTGGAACACCACGCTCGTGACGCCGATCTGCACGAGGCGGCGCACGGCATCCGCCACGGTCGTCGCATCGCCGGCCACGCCCCGGCCGAGGGCGCCGTCGGCGCGGTCCCACCGGCGCAGCTCGTCGGCGAGGCGCTGCTCGGCCCCCGGCCCGGTCGCGGCCAGGAGGTGCGTGACGACCGGCACCCGGCCCGCGGCCGGGCCGCGACCCGCGACCCAGCCGGCCTGCGCGGCGGCCACCGCGTCGGCGAGCTCGGCGTCCGAGGTGACCGAGCCGATGACGATGCCGTCGCCTACCCGGCCGGCCAGCTCGAGGGTGCGCGGGCCGGTGCCGCCCACGAGAAGCGGGGTGCCCGGCTCCGGCGGCCAGTCCAGCCGCACCCGGTCGAGCGCGACGTAGCGGCCCGAGACGCTGACCTCGGCGCCGTCGAGCAGCAGGCGCAGCGCCTCGGCGTACTCGCGCAGCAGGGTCAGCGGTGAGGCGGCGCGGGCGCCGACCTGGCCCATCCAGTCCTGCACGCCGTGCCCGATGCCGGGCACCAGGCGGCCGGGGAAGAGCCGGTGCAACGTGGCCAGCTCCATCGCCAGCAGCGCGACGTTGCGCAGCGGCACCGGCGCCAGGCCGATGCCGACCCGCACCCGCTCGGTCCAGGCCAGCGCCGCACCTGCCGCGGCGATGGAGGACTCCTTGAAGCAGTCCTCCCAGAGCCACAGCTCGTCGAGGTGCCGGTCGGCGGCCGCCGCGAGCGGGCGGAGCGCCTCGGGCGGGAGCGTCGGCACCAGGACGACGCCGAGGGCGGGGACGGTGGTCTCGGTCACGGCTGCCTCACCTCGAGCACCCGGAAGCCCTTGCTCGAGGTCAGCCGGGTGCTAGGCATCGCGAGCTCTGTCTGGATCCACTTCTGCAGGCTGTCCGAGCCCAGGTTGCGCTGCACGACCAGGTGCGCGACGCCCCCCGGCGCCAGCCGGGGCAGCCAGGTGCGCAGCAGCTCGTGGAGCACCGCCTTGCCGACCCGGATCGGGGGGTTGGACCAGATCAGGTCGAACCGCACGTCAGCGGGGATGCCGTCCGCGGTCGTCGCGCGCACGCCGTCGAGCCCCAGCGCGGCCGCGGTGCGGCGGGTGAGGTCGAGCGCCCGCTCGTTGACGTCGAGCGCCCACACGGTCGCGGCGGGGGAGCGCAGGGCCAGGTGGAGCGCGATCGGGCCCCAGCCGCAGCCCAGGTCGAGGAAGGTGCCGGTCGCGGGCGGCTCGGGCGCCTCGTCGAGCAGCACGGCGGTGCCCTTGTCGAGGCCGCCGGGGGAGAAGATGCCCGGTGCCACCTCGACCTCGACCGTCGCGCCCGGCCAGGCGCACGGTGGTGCGCCGTCGCTCGTCGGCGCTCGCCGGGGCGGCCGTGAAGTAGTGGTCGGGCGTCTCCATCGCGAGCACACGCTACCGAGCAGTGGAAGAAACCGTTGGCCGCGGGGCGTTGCGCGATGAGACCCTAGGGGGAACATGACTGCGAAGAACATCCTTTCCGGGCGGGCCGAGGCGCTCGCCGACGACACTTCACTCGACGACTCCGGTTTCGTGCTCGACGACGAGATCTCGTTCGACGGCGACCAGCTCGACCGCGAGGAGCGCGCGTCCCTGCGCCGCGTCGCCGGGCTGTCCACCGAGCTCGAGGACGTCACCGAGGTCGAGTACCGCCAGCTGCGGCTCGAGCGGGTCGTGCTGGCCGCCGTCTGGAGCGAGGGCACGGCCGACGACGCCGAGAACTCGATGCGCGAGCTCGCCGCGCTCGCCGAGACGGCCGGCTCCGAGGTGCTCGACGGCGTCGTGCAGCGCCGGTCGAACGCCCGACCCCGCCACCTACCTCGGCTCGGGCAAGGCCGTCGAGCTGCGCGACATCGTGATCGCCGAGGGCGCCGACACCGTGGTCTGCGACACCGAGCTCGCGCCCTGCCAGCGCCGCGCGCTCGAGGACGTCGTCAAGGTCAAGGTCATCGACCGCACCGCGCTGATCCTCGACATCTTCGCCCAGCACGCGAAGAGCCGGGAGGGCAAGGCGCAGGTCGAGCTGGCCCAGCTGCAGTACCTCCTGCCGCGCCTGCGCGGCTGGGGCGAGTCGATGTCCCGCCAGGCCGGTGGCCAGGCCGCCGGCGGCGCAGGGCATCGGCTCGCGCGGCCCCGGTGAGACCAAGATCGAGCTCGACCGCCGCCGGATCAACACCCGCATCGCCAAGCTGCGGCGTGAGATCAAGGAGATGAAGACGGTCCGCGACACCAAGCGGCGGCAGCCGCAAGGCCAACGCGGTGCCGAGCGTCGCCATCGCCGGCTACACCAACGCCGGCAAGTCCTCGCCTCCTCAACCGGCTCACCGGCGCCGGGGTGCTCGTCGAGAACGCGCTGTTCGCCACCCTCGACCCGACCGTGCGCCGCGCGGAGACCCCCGACGGCCGGCTCTACACGCTCGCCGACACCGTCGGCTTCGTGCGCGCGCTGCCGCACCAGCTGGTCGAGGCCTTCCGCTCCACGCTCGAGGAGGTGGCCGAGGCCGACCTGCTGCTGCACGTCGTCGACGGCTCGCACCCCGACCCCGAGGGCCAGATCTCGGCCGTGCGCACCGTGCTCGCCGACGTCGACGCCACCGACGTGCGCGAGGTCATCGTCATCAACAAGGCCGACCTGGCCGACCCCGAGGTCATCGACCGGCTGCGCCGGCGCGAGAAGCACTCGATCGTGGTCTCCGCCCGCACCGGCGAGGGCCTCGACGAGCTGCGTGCCCTCATCGCCGACGAGCTGCCCCAGCCCGACATCGACGTCGACGTGCTGGTGCCCTACGACCGCGGCGACCTGGTCAGCCGCATCCACGAGACCGGCGAGGTGCTCGCGAGCGAGCACGTCGCCGACGGCACCCGGCTGCACCGCCCGGGTGACGCCGGACCTCGCCGGCGACCTCACGGCATACGCCGTCTGAGCCGGCGCGGGCGCGCCCGCGCAGGGTTGGACAGCGCACGCAGACTCCCCTGCGGCGCTACCCCCGCCGGTACCCTCGCGTCGTGCAGAAGGCGCCCCGCGAGCTCACCACGAACCGGCTGACCCTGCGGCCACCCGGTCGTGGCGACCGGTCGCTGTGGGTCGCGCTGCACCGCGACCCGGCGCTGTACGAGCACGCGGTGTTCGCGATGCCCGAGAGCGCGACGAGGCGACCGGTGGTTCACCGAGTGCCTGGACCGTTGGGAGAGCGACGGCTTCGACTACGGCGTCGTCGAGGAGACCAACACGCGCACCGGCATCGGCGTCGGAGGGCTGCGGCGCAAGAGCCTTGACGGCGAGCAGGTGCTCAACCTCTACTACCGCCTGGCCGGCGCCGCGCACGGGCGCGGGCTCGCTTCCGAGGCGGCCCGCTCCTGGACCGCGCACGCCCTGGAGTGGCTGCCCTGACCTTCCGGTCATCGCACGCACCCGCCCGACGAACCTCGCGTCGGTGCGCACCGCGCTCGCAGCGGGCCTGCAGGAGGTGCGGACGCCGGGTGCCGGCGGCGACGCGCCGACCACCTGGACGGTGCTGCGAGCGCCCCGGGTCGAGGCCCGCACCTGGTTCGACGGGCAGACCCGTGAGTCGCTGCTCGACCTGTGGTGCGCGGTGAACGATGCCGGTGGAGCCGGTCGGCTTCCTGCCCGGCGCGCCCCGGCAGCGTGGTCGCCCGGGCCCTCTCGGCGCATGAGGAGGGCATGGCCGAGGGCACCACCACGGCGGTGCTGCTGCGTCACCCGGACCAGCGCGTGGTGGGGGCCGGGTTCTGGGTGGCTGACCGCAACGCGCTGCTCGGGCACACCCGCACGGCCTACCGGGTCATGACCCACCCCGAGCTGCGCGGGCGCAACCTCGGGCGGCTGCTGATGGCGGCGATGCACCGGGTGGCGCGGGAGCAGAACGTCGAGGTGGCCGTGCTCGACGTGCGCAGCGGGCTGGGGTCGACGCGGTTCTACGAGGGCTGCGGCTACGTCGAGGTGGGGCGGGTTCCGGGCGTCATCCGGGTGGCCCCGGGTGACGACCGCGACAGCGTGGTGATGGCCCGGCGGCTCGACGGCGCCCCGATGGTCGCCGACGGCCGCGCCTGAGGCGACGTCACCGGCATCCGGAGTCAGCTGAGGCCGACCACGTGGCCGTCGTCGTCGACGTCGATGCGGTGCGCGGCCGGCACCTTGGGCAGCCCCGGCATCGTCATGATCTCGCCCGTGACGAGCACGACGAACCCCGCCCCGGCGGCCAGGCGCACCTCGCGCACGGTCACCGTGTGCCCGGAGGGGGCGCCGCGCTGGGAGGCGTCGGTCGAGAACGACGACTGGGTCTTGGCCATGCAGATCGGCAGGTGCCCGTAGCCGGCGGCCTCGATCTGGTCGAGGCGACGGCGGGCCTTGGGCTCGAAGGCGACGCGCGCCGCGCCGTAGACCTTGGTCGCCACCGCCTCGGCCTTCTTCTCCAGCGACAGGTGGTCGTCGTAGACGAAGCGCAGGTCGCTCTTGCCCTCGCGCACCGCCTCGACCACGCCGCGGGCCAGCGCCTCGGCGCCGACGCCGCCGTCGCGCACGTGGGTGGCCGGGTAGGCCCGAACCCCTTCGTGCGAGCACATTCGCACGACGAGGTCGACCTCGGCGTCGGTGTCGCTCGGGAAGCGGTTGACCGCGACCACCGGGGTGAGCCCGTAGACGCCGCGCACGTTCTCGAGGTGACGGCGCAGGTTGGTCATGCCAGAGCCGACGGCGGCGAGGTCCTCGCGGTCGACATCCGCCACCGGCACCCCGCCGTGGAACTTCAGGGCGCGGATGGTCACGACGACGACGGCGACCTCGGGGCGCAGGCCGCTGGCCCGGCACTTGATGTCGATGAACTTCTCGGCGCCGAGGTCGGCACCGAAGCCGGCCTCGGTGATCACCCAGTCGCCCAGCTTGAGCGCGGCCCGGGTGGCCATCACCGAGTTGCATCCGTGCGCGATGTTCGCGAACGGACCGCCGTGGATGAAGGCCGGCGTGTGCTCGAGCGTCTGCACCAGGTTCGGGGCCAGGGCGTCGCGCAGCAGCACGGTCATCGCGCCGTCGGCCTGCAGGTCGCGGGCGGTGACCTGCTCCTTGCCGCGGGTGTAGCCGAGGACGATGTCGCCGAGCCGGCGCTTGAGGTCCTTCAAAGAGGTGGCGAGGCAGAGGATCGCCATCACCTCGGAGGCCACGACGATGTCGAAGCCGTCCTCGCGGGGCACCCCGTTGGTGACGCCACCGAGGCCCACCACGATGTCGCGCAGGGCCCGGTCGTTGAGGTCGACCACGCGCTTCCAGGTGACCGTGCGCGGGTCGATGTCGAGGGCGTTGCCCTGGTGCAGGTGGTTGTCGAGCATCGCGGCGAGCAGGTTGTTGGCCGCGGCGATGGCCGCGAAGTCCCCGGTGAACGCCAGGTTGATGTCGACCATCGGCACGACCTGGCTGTAGCCGCCACCGGCCGCGCCGCCCTTGATGCCGAACACCGGCCCCATCGACGGCTCGCGCAGGGCCACGATGCTCTTCTCGCCGAGGCGGCGCAGGGCGTCGGCCAGGCCGACCGAGGTGGTCGTCTTACCCTCTCCGGCCGGCGTGGGGGACATCGCGGTGACCAGCACCAGGTGCCCGTCGGGGCGGTCCTCCAGCGTGCGGAGGTAGGGCAGCGAGACCTTGGCCTTGGTGTGGCCGTACGGGACGAGGGCGTCGGCCGGGATGCCGAGGTCGTCACGCGCGAGGTCGACGACTGGGGTGATGTCGGCCGCCTCGGCGATCTCGATGTCGGACGGGAACGGGACCGGTGCCTCGACGTCGATGCTCACGCGCCCCATCGTGGCACTGACCGGGCCCGCGTTCGTACCACTTCGCCGTGTTCCGCACCCGGGGACCGACGTGTCGTGCTCGCTCACGGGCGGCGAGGATCGGGTCATGGCCGACCCGAACGCGCCCCACCCCCAGTCCGGCCAGGTGACGCGGATCGCGCGCCGGCGCGCCCTCCCCGGTCACGAGGCCGAGTACGAGGCACTGGTGCGCGAGATGTTCGGCCACCTGCGCGGTCACCGGGGCTTCCTCGGGGCCGACCTCATCCCGCCAGAGCGCCCGGGTGACGACTACCAGGTGGTGGTCAACTTCACGAGCGAGGACGCCCTCGCCGAGTGGGACGCGAGCGACGACCGCGCCACCGTGCACGCCCGCATGCGTGAGCACGCCGAGGGCGAGCCCGAGCACCGCCGGCTGTCCGGCCTCGAGGCGTGGTTCGCACCAGCGGTCGTGCCGGCCTCGATGCACCCGCCCCGCCACCGGATGGCGCTGGTGACCTGGCTCGGCATCTGGCCGACCGCGTCGCTCGCCCTCTGGCTGGTCGCCCCGCTGCTCACCCGGCTGCACCTGCCGTTCCTCGTGGTCACCCTGATCAACACCGGGCTCATCACCCTGGTGATGACCTACCTGGTGATGCCGCGGCTGGCCCGGGTCATGCGCCCCTTCCTCGCGGGGCGCCGGCGCGCCTCCTGAGCGGCCTGTGGAGAGCCGGGCGCGAGGGGTGCGCCCACGGCATACCCTGCTCTGGTGCCAACCCTCGACGAGCTCCTCCACGCCGCGGTCGGCGGGGTCGGCGGCACCGAGCGCCCGGGGCAGGTCGAGATGGCGCACGCCGTCGCCGACGCCATCGACGGCAAGGGGCACCTGCTCGTGCAGGCGGGCACGGGCACCGGCAAGTCGCTGGCCTACCTCGTGCCGGCGGTGCAGCACGCGATGGACACGCGGCACGCCCATCGTCGTCGCCACCGCGACGCTGGCGCTGCAGGCGCAGATCGTCGACCGCGACATGCCGCGGCTGGCCGACTCGCTCGCGCCGCTGCTCGGCCGCCGCCCGACCTACGCGCTGGTCAAGGGGCGGCGCAACTACCTGTGCGCGCACAAGCTCGAGGGCGGTTTTCCCGACGACGACGTCGACACGCTGATGTCGGTCGGGGCCGTCGACCAGCAGGCCTCGCGGCTGGGCGCCGAGGTCGTGCGGCTGCGCGACTGGGCCGAGGTCACCGAGTCCGGCGACCGCGACGAGCTGGTGCCGGGGGTGTCGGAGCGGGCCTGGCGGCAGGTCTCGGTGTCGGCCCACGAGTGCCTCGGGCGGCCGCTGCCCGATGGTGTCGGAGTGCTTCGTCGAGCGCTCGCGCGAGGCGGCGCGCGACGTCGACGTCATCGTCACCAACCACTCGTTCATGGCCATCGACGCGTTCGAGGGCCGCGCAGATGCTGCCCGAGCACGATGTGCTCGTCGTCGACGAGGGGCACGAGCTCGTCGACCGGGTCACCTCGACGATCACCGACGAGGTGACGCCGGGCATGGTGGCGGGCCGCAGCGCAGCGGGCGGGGCGGCAGGCCGACTCGAGCTCGACGATGGACGACGCCGCCGACCTGCTCGAGTCGGTGCTCGAGCCGGCCGCCCGAGGGGCGGCTGACCGGCATCCCCGACTCGTTGGCGATGGCGCTGGGCCGGGTGCGCGACACCGCCCGCGCCGTGCAGAGCGAGCTCAAGCCGCAGCAGGGCGAGGAGCCCGACGGCGGCGCGCCAGGTGGCCCGGGCCGCGGTCGACGAGGTGTTCGAGAACGCCTCGCGCATCCTCGAGGAGCGCGAGCTCGACGTGGTGTGGCTGAACCGCGACCCGCGCCGGGGGCCGGTGCTGCGGGTCGCGCCGATGAGCGTGGCGATGCTGGTGCGCGACAAGGTGTTCGGCGAGCGCACCGTCGTGCTCACCTCGGCGACGCTCGAGCTGGGCGGGTCGTTCGACGCCGTCGCGGGCACCATCGGGCTGCGTGGCGACGGAGCGCCGGCGTGGCGCGGGCTCGACGTCGGCAGCCCGTTCGACTACCCCGAGCAGGGCATCGCCTACGTGGCGAAGCACCTGCCGGCACCCGGTCGGGACGGCCTCGGCCACCCAGACGCTCGACGAGATCGAGGCGCTGGTGCGGGCCGCTGGCGGCCGCACGCTGGGGCTGTTCTCGTCGATGCGCGCGGCGAAGGAGGCCACCGAGGCGATGCGCGAGCGGTTCGCTGACGTCGAGGGCGAGATCGCGTTCCTGTGCCAGGGCGAGGACCAGATCAGCACCCTGGTGCGGCAGTTCGCCCGCGACCCGCGCACCTGCCTGTTCGGCACGCTGTCGCTGTGGCAGGGCGTCGACGTGCCCGGCTCGTCGTGCCAGCTCGTCATCATCGACCGCATCCCGTTCCCGCGCCCCGACGACCCGCTGGCGTCGGCCCGCTCGCAGGCCATCGCCCGGATGGGCGGCAACGGCTTCATGGCGGTCTCGGCGACGCACGCCGCACTGCGGCTGGCGCAGGGGGCCGGGCGGCTGATCCGCCGGGCCGACGACCGCGGCGTCGTCGCCTTCCTCGACTACCGGATGATGACGGCCCGGTATGCCGGCTTCCTCCAGCGCTCGCTGCCGCCGTTCTGGCCCACCGCCGACCGGGCCATGGTGCTGGCCGCGCTGAGGCGGCTCGACGAGACGGCCGAGCCGCCGTTGCCGGTGGCCGAGCCGGCGCTGCGCGGGCTGACCGGTGCGGTGGCGGCTCCGGTGGGCGACACCGACCGCGGTGTGGATGCCGCGACACCGGTGCCCGTCGAGCGTCCGGTCGCCGATGACCCGCCACCGCCGGAGTCGTCGCGCACCGCCGTCACCCACGGCCACGCGTGGACCGAGCAGGAGGACGAGGAGCTGCGCGACGGCATCGAGCTGGGGCTCACCCTCGACGAGCTCGCCGAGTCGATGGAGCTGCCGGTCGAGGCCGTCTCGGCCCGCTTGGGTGGGCTCGGCCTCGAGGCCGGCACCGGCCCGACCCTCACCTTCGACTAGGTGGGTTCCACCCGTGCAGCACCCCGCCATCGTGTCAGGGTGCGGAGGTGGTCATGAGGCGGTCGCAGCCTGCTGAGGGGTACGAGGCGTTCGTACGTGCCAGCACGGTGCCGCTGCTGCGGGTGGCGTGGCTGCTCACCGGCGACACCCACGACGCGCAGGACCTCGTGCAGGCGACGCACGTGCGGATGGCGAGCCGCTGGGGCTCGATCACCCGGCACGACGGCGACCCCACGGCGCCCGGCTCACCCCGAAGCAGCGCTCGGTGCTGGTGCTGCGCTACCTCGAGGACCGCACCGAGGCACAGACCGCCGCCGTGCTCGGCTGCTCGGTCAGCACCGTGAAGTCGCAGGCGCGGCAGCCGATCGTGCGGCTGCGCCAGCTGAACCGCGAGCTCGTGGCCGACCTCGAGCCGGCCCGGACGGAGGCGTGATGGAGACCTTGAACCGCGCGATGCGCGACGCCGCCGACGACGCACCCAGGTCGTTGGGCCTCTCCGAGGGGCAGTGGGCTGACTCGTCGTGGCGCGCCGGGCGCCGCCGCCGGGCGGTGAGGGGCGCCGCGGCCGGGGCAGGGCTCGCCGCCGCTGCCGCGCTGGTCGTCTCGCTCGTGGTCTCGGGCGTCGGTGGGATGCCGTCCGCCGCGGTTCCGGCCGACGGCTCGTCCCGCTCGGTGCGCTGCACCAGGACCACGTGATGGGGCAGCAGTGGCGCCGGACCACGCCGCTCTCGAGCGCGGGGGAACCGCCCGAGTTCACACCCGTGGGCCGCCCCGACGACCACCTCGTCGTCGTAGACCCGTCGGCCGATGTGCAGCGGGTGATCTGGGCGCAGCACGCCATCGACGGGTCGCCCTCGTTCGCACCCTTGGGCACCTGGACCTTCCTCCCGCTGTGGTGGTGGAAGGAGATCGCGCTCGCGGCGCTCGCCTTCTGGGCAGCACGGTGGTGGCTGGTCCGCCGTCGGGTGCGCCGGAAGAGCCGGCGGGCCGGGCGCAGCCAGCCCTGACCGGCATCCGGGCTGGTTGGAGGTGATGTTCTGCCGCCAGGTGTGGGCGGATCACCTCGACTGCTCGGCATCCGGGTTGGTTGGAGGTGATGTTCTGCTGCCAGGTGTTGGCGGATCACCTCGAATCGCGAGGGCTTCCTGCGTGGGCGCGCTCGAGGGTGTGCAGCCAGGCGTCGACCTGCCGGGGTGAGGTGAAGCGCAGGACCGGCGGCCCACCGGCATCCGCTGCCCAGGCTGTCGTCTCGGCGTGCTTGCGCCGGAAGGAGCGGACGTGCCACGCGAAGATCGAGTCGGTCGAGAAGGTGCCCCGCCACGACTCGGTGTTGCCGCCGCAGAACTCCTCCCGGGAGAGCAACCGGCGCCAGGTTCGGCGCACCAGCCGGCCCAGGCTGACCCGGCGCGGGTAGTCGAGCGCCACGAGCAGGTCGACGCGAGGCAGCACCACCGGGCGGATCGCGGTCCACAGCGAGTCCATCACCCACGCGGGCCGCTCCGCCCACGGCCGGATCGCCTCGACCTGCTCGTCGTCGGTCAGCTGCACCCAGCCCGGGCGCCACATCAGGTCGTCGACCGGCACCAGCGGAGCGCCGGTCAGCGCGGCGAGCCGGGCGCCGAGGGTCGACTTGCCCGAGCCGGTCACCCCGTGCACGGCGATGCGGGGGTGGCGGCGCAGGTCCGGGGGAGGGTCGACGAGCACCGGGGAATCCTAGGCGCGAGACCTCGGCTGTCCGCCCCTCGTGGCAGAGTGACCGCCATGTCTGACGAGGTCGCGGTGCACCACCGGGTGCCGCCCTACGTGCTGGTGTCGGGGCCCGAGTCCCTGCTCGCCGAGCGGGGGGTCGCGCAGACCATCGACGACCTGCGGGTCACCGAGCCCGAGCTCGAGGTGATCCGGCTCTACGCCGCCGCCTACACCCCTGGAGAGCTGATCCTGCACGCCAGCCCCTCGCTGTTCGGCGGCGCCAAGTGCATCGTCGTTCACGACCTCGACGAGGCCGACGACGAGCTGCAGGCCGACCTGCTCGCAGCTCTCGCGGGCGAACCCGAGCCCGACCTCACCCTCGTCGTGCTGCACAAGGGCGGCTCGCGGGGGAAGAAGGTGCTCGACACGCTGAAGGGGTCCGGCGCCCGGGTCATCGACGCGCCCGCGATCAAGACCGACCGCGACAAGGCCGACTTCGCGGCCCACGAGTTCCGTGCGGCCCGCCGCAAGGCCACCGGCGAGGCCGTGCACGCACTCGTCGAGGCGGTGGGCAAGGACGTCCGCGAGCTCGCGTCGGCCTGCCAGCAGCTCATCGACGACACCACGGGCGTCATCGACGAGCAGGTCGTGCTCACCTACCACGGGGGCAAGGTCGAGGCGACCGGCTTCCGGGTGGCCGACGCCGCCATAGCCGGCGACACCGGCGAGGCGCTGCGCCTGCTGCGGCACGCCATCGCCGTCGGGGTCGACCCCGTGCCCATCGTCGCGGTGCTGGCCCAGCAGGCGCGCCAGCTGATCAAGGTCGGCTCAGCAGGTCGTGGGCGCTCGGCCGACCTGGCCCGCGACCTCGGCATGGCACCGTGGCAGGTCGACAAGGCCCGTCGGGCCCTGGGCGGCTGGACCGCCGACGCCCTCGCCACGTGCGTCACCGCCATCGCCGCGGCCGACTTCGAGGTCAAGGGCGGCGGGCGCGACCCGGTCTACGCCGTCGAGCGGTGCGTGCTCACCATCACCAACCAGCACGCCCGCAACCGCAGCTGAGCAGACGCCGAGCGAGCGGGCGGCGGATGCCGGCCCACCGGCATCCGGACGTCGCTCGGGCTACCGCCTGGTAGGTGCACCGATCGCATCACCTACCAGGCGGTAGGCGAGGTGACCTGGGCCGGACACCGCAGCGGGCGAGGGGTGGGGCACGGCATCCGGCGTTTTGGTGCGGTGGCCGCCCCGCTGGTAACTTTGGTCCTTGCGTGCGCGCTTGAGGTCGTGCGCGCAACGCAGCACCACCCAGCGCAGGTCAACCACGGATGTCCCCACGTCCGGTCCCGACCCGCGACTGCCGCCCTCTAACGGCATACCGACCCCAGAGAAAGCATCTACACGTGGCAAACATCAAGTCCCAGCTGAAGCGGATCAAGACGAACCGCCTGGCGACCGAGCGCAACAAGGCGATCAAGTCCGAGTTCAAGACGGCGATCCGCAAGTTCCGCGACGCCGCCGACTCCGGCAACGCCGACGAGGCGAAGGCTGCCCTGCAGGTGGCCTCCACCAAGCTCGACAAGGCCGTGAGCAAGGGCGTCATCCACAAGAACCAGGCCGCGAACAAGAAGTCCTCGATGGCCAAGAAGGCCGCCGGTCTCTGACCGTCCGCGACCCCGACGGGGCCCGTCACCGACTTCGGTGACGGGCCCCGTCGCTGTCCGGCATCGGCCGACAGCCGGCCGTCGGGCGCTCAGCGGTGCAGGTCGGCGACCGCCTGCGCCACGGCCTCGAACCGCTGCCGCGACAGCACGGCGCCCTCGCGGCGCACCGCCTTGGGGTCGACCCGCACGACGCGGTCGACCCGCACCTCGCTCGGCCGGCGCTGGCGGTCCCAGGCCGCCCGACCCGATGTCGACCCAGCGCGGCCGCCCGGCGCCACTCGGGTAGCCGTCGTGGTCCTTGCTGGTGAGCTGCAGGGCGAGCAGCCACGGCCCGTCGCGGCCGACGAGCAGCACCGGGCGGTCCTTGCCCTGGCGGTGGTCCTCCTCGAACGGCACCCAGGTCCAGACGATCTCGCCCGGGTCGGGCCGCCCGTCGGGCTTCGGGGAGTAGGCGGGCACCAGGCGCCCGGTGAAGTCGCCGGGGTAGGGCGCCGGCTTGCCAGACAGCCAGCGCAGCAGCGAGTGCCGGCTCGACGCAGCAGGCCCGGGCGCCGGGGCGCAGGGGTGGGGCCACGCACAGGAGCCTAGGCCGGCGCGGCGGCCGCCGGGTCGACGAGGTCGTCGAGGGGGTGGGCCAGCTCGTCCTGCGGCAGCCGCGCCCACAGGTGGCCACCACGGCCACGACGAGCGGCACGATGCCGGCGACCGCGAACGTGGCCTGCAGCCCGATCAGGTCGGCGACCGGCCCGGCCAGCGCCATCGACACCGGCATCAGCGAGACCGACACGAAGAAGTCGAGCGAGGCGACCCGCCCGAGCAGGGCCGGGGGCACCCGGCGCTGGAGCAGCGTGCCCCAGATGACCATCGGGCGCGGCGAAGACCGCGCCCATGACGAACGCACACGCCACCACGACCCAGATCGACGTCGTCACCCCGATGACGAGGAACGGCAGGCAGGCCGCGCCCCAGCCGAGGTTCATCAGCGTCAGGTAGCGGCGCGGCATCCGCACCGAGGCCATGAACAGCGACCCCACCGCGCCCCCGAGGCCGAAACCTGCGAGCACGTAGGCGTGGTCGCGCGGGCCGCCGCCGAGCTCGTCCTTGACGAGGAACGGGATGAGCACCTCGAGCGGGCCCATCATCACCAGCACCATGAGCGAGGCGAACAGCAGGGTCGCGAGCAGCCACGGCGTGCGCACCATGTAGACGAACCCCTCGCGCATGTCGTGCAGGGCCGTGCGCGCGGGATGGGCCAGGTGCTCCTCGTCGAGCGTGCGCCGGATGGGCGTCTGCGGCACCTTGAGCAGGGCCAGCACGGTCACCACCGAGCTGCCGGCCGCGACGGCGAAGGCCGTGGACGGGCTGGCCGCCGCCACGACCGCGCCGGCCACCGCGGGGCCGACCGCCTGGCCGATCGTCGGCCGCACCATGCCCTCGAACCCGTTGACCGCCTGCAGCTGCGACTCGGGCACCAGCGCCGGCAGCCACGCGGAGTAGGCCGGGTAGTAGAAGGCGAGGCCCATGCCGGTCGTGAAGGCGACACCGGCCAGCAACCACAGGCTGCCCAGGCCCATCGACGACAAGAGCGCCACCAGCCCCATGCCGAGCACCTCGACCAGGCCCACCGCCATGAGGATCAGCCGCTGCGGCACGCGGTCGGCCACCACCCCTGCGACCAGGGCCGGGAGGAGCACGCCGATCGCGCTCGCCGTGGTGACGAACGACAGCTCGCGCGGGCCACCACCCAGCGCGATGACCTCCCAGACCAGCGCCACCACCCAGACCCCGGCGGCGAACGAGCTGGCGGTCAGTGACACCGCGAGCCAGCGGTACGCCGGGGTGCGGAAGGGCGTCAGCGCGCGCGGCAGCCGCCGGCCGACCTCCTGGTCGCCGACCGGGTCGCGCCGGGTGGCGGAGATCGGTTCGGTCATCGGTCCAGCATGCGAGGCGCCACCGACAACCCGCCACCGGGTTTCCCTAGCTTGGTGCCGAGCCGGGTCGACAGCCGGCTGACCGTGGCACGCTCGTCGCCCATGGAGACCCCTGACACCCCCGCCGTCGTCGACCGCTGCGCCGACCTCGTCGCCGAGCGCTTCGTGCTGCCCGAGGTGGGCGCCCGTGCCGCAGCCCGGTTGCGCGAGCGCGCCGCCGCGGGCGCCTACGACGCCCTCGACCCCACCGCCCTGGCCGTGGCGCTCAGCGCCGACCTCCTGGACGTGGCACACGACCTGCACCTGCGCGTCATCCACCACCCCGACGGTGTGCCACCGACCGATGACCCGTCGGCCTACGAGGAGTACTGGCGCGAGATGTCGCGCACCACGGCCGGCGGCATGCGCGGGGTCGAGCGGCGCGCCGGCAACGTGGCCCACCTGTCGATCGGCCCGGTGCTCGCGGCCGTCGGCCCGTCGTGGGATGCCGTGACGGCTGCGATGGCGCTGGTCGCCGACGCCGACGCCCTGGTGCTCGACGTGCGCGAGTGCCGTGGGGGCGACCCCGACACGGTGCAGCTGCTGATGAGCCACCTCGTGGGCGAGGAGCCGGCGCGCCTGGTCGACATCGAGTCCCGGGTCGAGGGGCTGCGCCAGCGCTGGACCCACCCGGTCGACCCTCGGCGGTTCGGCCCGGACAAGCCCCTCGTGGTGCTCACCTCGGCGACCACCTTCTCCGGCGGTGAGGAGCTGGCCTTCGACGTGCAGCTGCTCGACCGCGGCCGGGTCGTGGGGGAGCGCACCCGCGGCGGCGCAAACCCGCGCGAGGGCATCGCGGTGCACCCCGAGCTCGAGCTGGCCGTGCCGGTGGCCCGGGCGCTCAGCCCGGTCGACGGCAGCTCCTGGGAGGGCGTGGGCGTGCGACCCGACGTCCAGTGCCCGGCCGACGAGGCGCTCGAGCGCGCCCTGGCGCTGCTGCGGGGCGCGTGAACGGCATCCGCGGATCGTGGGAGACTGGGGCACAGTGCCCTGAACTCCTCCCACGCAAGGAACCCACCCGCTCGTGTCCCCCCGCGCCCGCATCGCGCTGCAGCCGCACGCCACGCCGCAGGAGGCGATCCGCAACTTCTGCATCATCGCCCACATCGACCACGGCAAGTCGACCCTGGCCGACCGGATGCTGCAGATCACCGGCGTCGTCGACGACCGGTCGATGCGGGCGCAGTACCTCGACCGGATGGACATCGAGCGCGAGCGCGGCATCACGATCAAGAGCCAGGCCGTGCGGATGCCGTGGGACCTCGAGGGCCAGCACCACGTGCTCAACATGATCGACACCCCCGGCCACGTCGACTTCACCTACGAGGTCAGCCGCAGTCCTGGCCGCCTGCGAGGGCGCCGTGCTGCTGGTCGACGCCGCGCAGGGCATCGAGGCGCAGACCCTGGCGAACCTCTACCTCGCCATGGAGAACGAGCTCACGATCATCCCGGTGCTCAACAAGATCGACCTGCCCGCGGCCCAGCCCGAGAAGTACGCCGAGGAGCTCGCCAAGCTGATCGGCTGCGAGCCGGAGGACTGCTTCCAGGTGTCCGGCAAGACCGGCGCGGGCGTGGAGCCGCTGCTCGACGAGATCGTCCGGCAGATCCCGTCGCCGACGGGCGACCCCGGGGCCCCGGCCCGCGCGATGATCTTCGACTCGGTCTACGACACCTACCGCGGCGTGGTCACCTACGTGCGGGTCATCGACGGCAACCTCAACCCGCGCGAGCGGATCATCATGATGTCGACCCGGGCCACGCACGAGCTGCTCGAGATCGGCGTCATCAGCCCGGAGCCGGTGCCGAGCAAGGGCCTCGGCGTCGGCGAGGTCGGCTACCTCATCACCGGCGTGAAGGACGTGCGCCAGAGCCGGGTCGGCGACACGGTCACCAACCTGGGCAAGCCGGCATCCACCGCGCTGGGCGGCTACCGCGACCCCAAGCCGATGGTGTTCTCCGGCCTGTTCCCGCTCGACGGCTCCGACTACCCCGACCTGCGCGAGGCGCTCGACAAGCTCAAGCTCAACGACGCCGCGCTGGTCTACGAGCCCGAGACCTCGGTCGCGCTCGGCTTCGGGTTCCGCTGCGGCTTCCTCGGCCTGCTGCACCTGGAGATCGTGCGCGAGCGGCTCGAGCGCGAGTTCGACCTCGAGCTGATCTCGACCCAGCCCAACGTCGTCTACGAGGTGACGATGGACGACGGCACCGAGATCACCGTGACCAACCCCAGCGAGTTCCCCGGCGGCAAGATCGCCGAGGTGCGCGAGCCCATGGTGCGCGCCACGATCCTCGCGCCGAGCGAGTTCATCGGCGCGATCATGGAGCTCTGCCAGGGCAAGCGCGGCACCCTGCTCGGCATGGACTACATCTCGGCCGAGCGGGTCGAGATGCGCTACACGCTGCCGCTCGCCGAGATCGTCTTCGACTTCTTCGACCAGCTCAAGTCGCGCACCCGCGGCTACGCCAGCCTCGACTACGAGCCCGACGGCGACCAGGCCGCCGACCTGGTGAAGGTCGACATCCTGCTGCAGGGCGAGACGGTCGACGCGTTCCGCGCGATCGTGCACAAGGACAAGGCCTACGGCTACGGCGTGATGATGGCCGGCAAGCTCAAGGAGCTCATCCCGCGCCAGCAGTTCGAGGTGCCCATCCAGGCTGCCGTCGGCGCCCGGGTCATCGCCCGCGAGAACATCCGCGCCATCCGCAAGGACGTCCTGGCCAAGTGCTACGGCGGTGACATCTCGCGCAAGCGCAAGCTGCTCGAGAAGCAGAAGGCGGGCAAGAAGCGGATGAAGAACATCGGCTCGGTCGAGGTGCCGCCCGAGGCCTTCATCGCCGCCCTCACCTCCGACGGTGCCGGGGCCCAGGCGACCAAGAAGTAACCCATGCCGCCGGCGTCCGGGCCGGCTCAGCCGTCGAAGACGTCGACCGGGATGGTGGCGGCGAGCGTGGTGCCGCCCGCCTCGCGGGGCTGCAGGGTCAGCGACCCGCCGAAGTCGAGGAGGTTCTCGCGCAGCAGCTCCAGCCCGACGTGCCCGGGCTCGGGCTCGGCGCCGCTGTCGAGGCCCCGGCCGTTGTCGCTCACCTCGACGTGCACCTCGTCACCCTCGCGCCGCACCGTGATGGCGGCCCGGGTCGCGCCCGAGTGGGTGACGACGTTGCGCAGGCCCTCCTGGAGCACGCGGTAGGCCAGGCGTGAGGTGCCCACCGACCAGTCCGGGTCGGTCGGCACGTCGACGTCGACGGCGGTGCCGACGGCCTCCACCCGGGTGGTGAGGTCCTGGGCCGCCTCCGACAGGCCGGGCCCCTCGAGGTCGGGCGGGTGGATGTCCATGATCAGCGAGCGAAGCGCCTCGATGTCCCGCCCGAGCATCGTGTAGGCGTCGGCCACGGTCTGCCGGGCGAGCGAGGCGCCCGGCGTGGGCGGCAGCTGGTTCGCGACCAGCGGCATGGCGTACCGAAGGCCGGCGAGGTCCTGCACCACGCCGTCGTGCAGGTCGTGGGCGATGCGCAGCCGTTCCCGGTGCGTCGCCAGCAGTGACCGGCGCAGCACCGTCGCGTAGTGCTCCTGACCCCGCTCCACCCGGCGGGCCAGGTTCACGGCGAGCGGAACGACGACCAGGAAGTAGACGATGAGCATGCCCACGGCCAGCGCGAGCAGGGTCACCAGCAGCGTGCGCTGCTGGGCCCGCAGCTGCTGGGTGGTGAGGTAGGCCTCCACCACGAGCGGCGCACCGGCGGCATCGGCGGTGCCGGCGTACACCTCGAGCAGCTCGCCCTCGCCGCGCTCAACGGTGTTCTCCGCCTTGTCCAGGGTCGACAGCTCCGCCGTGACGTCCTCGGTGCCGAACAACCGCTCGACGGCGGGGTCGAGCGGGAAGCGCTGGCCGACGACGGCGTCCTCGTCCGACCACAGCACCTGCCCCTCGGGGGTCCACAGCTTCACGTGCTCGATACCGCCGTGCGCCATCGCGTTGCGCAGCACCGCGCCCAGCCGGCCGAGCGCCACCTGGTTCCCCTCACGCACCTTGGCGTCGACGAGGGAGCCGGCGATGACGTTGGCCACCGCGGCCCCGCGCAGCCGCGCGTCGTCGATCGCCCACTGCTTGGCGATCCGCTCGCCGACGACCACGGCGCCCACCGCGAGCAGGAGCAGGGTGGCGACGCTGAAGGCGACGAAGCGCACCAGGGCCGTACGGGTGGCCGCCGCGGTGGTGCTGTCGACGGTGGGGCGCACGTGGTCAGCTCGACTCACGCAGCAGTCCCTTGCGCTTGGCGACCGCGACCGCCTCGAGCTGTGAGTGCGCGTCGAGCTTGCCGAACAGGGCGCCGACGTAGCCGCGGCAGGTGTTGCGCGAGATGCCGAGGCGCGCGGCGATGGCGGTGGTGTCCAGACCCTCGGCGAGCAGGTGCAGCACCTGGTCCTCGCGGGTGGTCAGCATCACCGCACGCCCGCCCTCCTGCCGTCGCGTGGTGAGCAGCCGGCGCAGCAGGGCGGGATCGACGTTGAACTCGTCCGGGCCGGCGGGCTTCAGGGCGGCGAGCAGGTCCTCGACCGCGCCGTCCTTGGCCAGCAGCGCGCTGGCGCCGGCGCTGACAGCACGACGCAGGAGCGGCTCCGTGGAGAACGCGGTCAGCACCACTACCCGCATCCCGGGGTGCTTGCGCACCAGCTCGGCGGTGGCGGCGATCCCATCCTCCGTCCCGACCTGCACGTCCATGATGACGGCGTCCGGCCGCAGGGCGTCGATCATCAAGAACCCGTCCGAGAGGTTGTCGGCGGTGCCGACGCACGCCATCCCGGGGTCCGTGGAGATGACGCGCCGGAGCAGCTCACCGAACATCCGGTGGTCATCGACCACCACAACCGTGACCGGCGAGTCGGTTACCCCCTGCGGGTGGTCGCTCACCCCGCCAGTGTGGACCGCCCGGAGCGGGCCTGTCCGCAGGTTAACGGTAAATGGACGGTTCGATCTTTTACGTCGTCGAGGGTCGGGGCGCGTCAGGGCAGGCCGAGGGCCTGCCCTGACACCTGGGCGAGTGCCCGGTCGACGGTGACGACGTCGACGCCCGGCATCCGGGCCAGGGTGTCGCGCAGCACCTCGAGCAGGCCCTGCACCTCCACCCGGATGGGGATGTCGTCCGAACCCGCCCGGCCATCGGTGGTGAGCACCTGCACGTAGAGGGCGAGGGTCTCGGGGCCCGGCTCCACGCCGAGTTCGTCGACGAGCCGGCGCCGCAGGTCGAGGAAGGCGTTGAGGGCGGCGGCCTGGCGACCGGCGGTGCACATGGCCTGCATGAGGTCTCGGGTCAGGGCCTCGTCGTAGGGCTCGAGGGTCGTCCCCCGCGTGGCGAGCTGCACCGCCTCGTCGTACTCACCGACCGCCAGGGCGGCGCGTGAGGCGCGACCGCAGGCCGTGGCCAGCTCCTGGCGGAACTCGTCGCGCGTCTGGTCGGCCCAGCCGGCCCGTGCCTCGCTGGCCAGCAGCGGCTCTTCACACAAGCGCAGGGCCGCTCGGGTCAGCGCCAGGGCGTGCGTGTCGTCGGCGGTGGCTGCCCGGGCCAGCATGGACCGGCACCGGAGCACGTCGACCGAGACCCGCTCGCGGTCGAGGCGGTAGCCCGCCGAGGTCGTGACGATGGGGGAGGTGGTGCCCTTGCCGGATCCCATCGACCGCCGGAGGACGCTCACGTAGGACTCGAGGGTCGGCACGGGCGACGCGGGCAGTCGGTCGCCCCAGAGGACGTGCACCAGCCGGTCCTTGGTCACCGGCGCTGACCCGGCGAGGGCCAGCATCTCGAGAACCTGGCGCGGCTTGACGCCACCGAGCTGGGATCCCACGACCTCGGTCGTGGTGCTGCGGACCGTGGTTGTCCCGAAGAGCCTGATGTCGAACATCGTCACCTGCCGTGGTCGCTGACCCCGACAGTCTGGACGGAGCGCGGCGCGCCTGTCCGGCGGTTCCCGGAAGCAGGTGCGTTGCCTTCGTCACTTCGTTGAAGGTTGGATCACCGCACGCCGAGGGCCTGCCCGGTCACCTGGGCGAGTGCCCGGTCCACGGACACGACGTCGACTCCCGGCATCCGCGCCAGGGTGTCGCGCAGCAGCTCGACCAGGCCACGCACCTCAACGCGGGTGGGGATGGCGTCCGAACCCGTCGGCGAGTCGTCGGTGAGCACCTGGACGTAGAGGGCACGGGTCTGCGGCCCGGGCTCCACCCCGAGCTCCTCGACGAGCCGGCGCCGCAGGTCGAGGAAGGCGCTGAGGGCAGCAGCCCGGCGACCGGCGGCCGAGAGGGCGCGCATGAGGTCGCGGGTCAGCGCCTCGTCGTAGGGCTCCAGGCCCACTCCGCGCGTGGCGAGCTGCACGGCCTCGTCGTACTCACCCACGGCCAGGGCTGCGCGCGAGGCGCGACCGCAGGCGTTGGCCAGCTCCTGGCGGAACTCGGCGCGCGTCTGGTCCGCCCAGCCGGCCCGGGTCTCGCTGGCCAGCAGCGGCTGCTCGCAGAACCGGAGGGCCTTGCGGGTCAAGGTCAGCGCCTGCACGTCGTCGGCCGTGGCGGCCCGGGCCAGCAACGCCCGGCACCGGTGCACGTCGACCGTGACGCGCTCGCGGTCGAGGCGGTAGCCGGCGGACGTCGTGATGATGGGGGAGCTGGAGCCCTGTCCCGCCCCCATGGAGCGCCGGAGCACGCACACGTAGGACTCGAGGGTCGGCACGGCCGACGCCGGGGGGTTGTCTCCCCAGAGCACCTGAACCAGCCGGTCCTTGGTGACCGGAGCCGCCCCGGCGAGGGCCAGGACCTCGAGGACCTGGCGCGGCTTGATGCCGCCGAGCTGTGATCCCACGACCTCGGTCGTCTTGCTGCGGACCGTTGTGGTCCCGAAAAGCCTGATGTCGAACATGGTCACCCCTGCACGGTGCCCGTCGCGTTCCCCTGCCGGCCCGCGATCTGGGTCAACTTTCGGTCATCGCGCGGATGCCGGGTAGCCGCAGGAAGGGGGTCACCCGACCCTGCAGGTGCGGGGGCCCGATCGGGTGATATCGGGGGGGCCGAACGGCTGATGCCGGGGTTTCGGCCGGCCGGCAGGCACAGCGTCGGCCCCCGGTGGATGCAGGTCCACCGGGGGCCGGTCGCGCGGTGCGCCGCTCGGCCGAGGCCGGTCAGCGCACCGTTGCGGTCACCGCCAGGGTCGGCTTGTTGGTGGCGTCGCTGACGAACCCGACCGTGGTCGCGTAGTTGCCCGCCGCTGGCTGCGAGAGCAACGTGACCGAGATGGCACACGTCCGCCCGGGGGCGATCGCTCCGGTGCACGTGCCCACGGCCACCGCGAAGTGCGTGGCGTCCGTGCTGGTCAGCGAGCTGATCGTCAGCGTCGCCGTGCCGGTGTTGGTGACGTTCATCGTCTTGGTGGAGACCGCCCCGATCTTCACGGAGCCCAGGGCCAGGGTGGTGTTCTTCAACGTGATCACCGAGCTCGTGCCGGTGCCGGTCAGCGCGACGGTGGGTGCCGTTGCAGCCGGGTCGTTCGACCGGACCGTGAGAGTCGCGGTCGCGGCTCCGGTCGCCGTCGGCTTGAAGGTCACCGCCACCTGGCACGACTGCGTCGGGTTGACCGATGCACAGCCTGCGGCCGGCGTGGCGGTGTAGGCCCCGGCCCCAGCTCCGGTCAGGGCGGCCCCGGTGACGGTCAGCGGTGCTCCACCGGTGTTGGTGACGGTGACCGACTGGGAGGCCGACGTGGTGCCGACCCGCTGGGCGGCGAACGTCAGGGATGCCGTGCCCAGCGTGGCCCGCGGCGGTGCTGCGACCGCGACACCGTGGCCGGTCAGCGCCGTCGTGGCGAGCACCGTGCCGCTGGCGGCACGCAGCTCGAGGCTGGCTGTTGAGTCACCGGCCGTGGTCGGCGTGAAGGCGACATCGACCGTGCAGCCGGCGTCACGCGCGAGCACGGCACCGCTGCACGTGCCACCGGCGACCACGAACTGCGATGCGTTCGGGCCGACGACCGCCACAGAGCTGACGGTGACCGGGTCGATGCCGATGTTCGTGTAGTGCAGCGTCTTGCTGGTCGTGGTGCCCACGTTGTGGTCACCGAACGCGCCCGCCGTGTCGCTGGTGATGCCCGACGCGAGCTTCCCGGAGACGAGGAACTGGTCGGTCCTCGCCACCGTCGTGCCGGCCGAATCCACGATGTCGAAGGAGTTCACCGGGGTCCCGCCGGGCGCGGCGTAGGTGCCGCCCACCACGCTGTGGAAGGAGACGCCGTCACCGAGGTGACCGGCCGGAGCGTCGCGGCCGACGCCGGGCGCCCAGCGCAGGAAGCCCGTGAAGGCCGGTGCGGCGAGCGCGTCTGCGAAGTTGCCGCTTCCGATGTCTGTCGTCACGGCGTTCTTCGCCAGACCACCGCTGGCGTTGGCCGTGGCGGTGACAGGGCCGTAGGGCGTCACGAAGGTGTAGTCGGCACCCGGGCAGAGCCCGCCGGTCGCACTGATCCGGATCCGGCCGAAGGTGATCTGCTGGCCGGGGGTGGCGGTGGGCGTGCCGAACGCACCCTCCAGAGCCAGCCTCAGCTGCGCAGTGCCGGGGGCCGACCCGTCGCAGCCCGGGGTGGTGACGATGGAGCTGTCAGCCAGTGCGTAGAACAGCTCCGGCGGGTAGTTGTCCGGGAAGGAGATCGGCAGGGCGGGGTCGTAGCCGTCTCCGCCGAGCACGACGCAGCCGGGGTCGGCCGGGTCGTCACACAGGGCCAGCCGCACGCCGTTGGCGTCCTGGTACCAGTCCGGGAACCCGGCGCCATCCACGGAGGCCGACACGGCGGAGGTACCCAGGAACCCGCGCCCGCTGAGCGCGACGTCGAGGGCCAGGGGATCCGCCGACGGTGCCGACAGGTGCAGTGCCGCGGTGCGTACACCAGCAGCGGTCGGCGTGAACCCGACCGTCACGGTGCACGTCTGGTCGACCGGCACCGCGACATCACAGGTGGTCCCGGTGACCGCGAAATCACCGGCGTCCGCACCGGTCAGTGTCGGGGCGTCCAGCACCAGCGGCGCGGAGCCGCCCAGGTTGGACACCGTCACGTCCTGGGTCACCGAGTGGCGCCCGAGGGCAAGCTGCTCGAACCCGACCGAGGCGACGTCGGTCGACAGGGCCGCCAGGTCGATGGCGGCCTGTCCGACACCGTGCAGGGGGACGTCGAACGGCGAGTTCAGCCCGGTGTGGGTCACCCGGAGCGCGGCGCTCCTGCTACCCACCGTGGTGGGGGAGAAGTCGACGCCCACGGTGCATGACTCGGCCGCAGCCAGGATGGTGCCCGTGCAGGAGTCGGCGGCGACGGTGAAGTCCGCGGCCGCGGTGCCGGTCATCGCCAGGGCGCTGATCGTGAGCGGGGTGGTGCCGTCGTTGCGCAGCGTCGCCGTGCGGCTCGTGCTCGAGCCCTGCGGGACGCCGGCGAAGTCACCTATGGCCGGGTCGGACACGAGCGGCCCGGCGAGCCGCCCCATGGCGGTGAACATGTCCGTCTGGGTCACCAGGTCGGCACCGTGGTAGAGGCGCACCGAGTTGGCCGGAGCGGCATCGCCGGGGTGGGTGTAGGGCGCGCCGACGATCTTGTGGAGGGTCGCGGCGTCACCGACGTAGCCCGCGGGAGCGGCCGGTGCGATGGCGGGGTCCCAGCGGAGGAAGCCGCCGAAGACACGGCTCGCCAAGGCCTGGGAGTAGTCGCAGGCGACGCCGTTGCCGGCCGCGAGGCACCCGACGTCGTCGGTGGCCTGGGCCACCTTGATGCCACCCGCCGCGTTCGCGGTGAAGGTGTAGGTGCCGTACGGGTGGACGAAGGTGTACTCCTCGCCGGGGCAGAGCCCACTGGTGACGTTCATGCGGACCCGCCCGAAGGTGATCTGGTCACCGTCGACCACGCCTCCGCCGGCGAAGGCGCCCTCAACGGCGGCACGGAACTTGGCAATACCGGCTGGGCTGCCGTTGCATCCTGGGGTGGTCATGACGTCGGCGTCGGTGACCGTGTAGAAGAACTCGTCCGGGAAGAGGTCCGGGAACGTCGCCGGGCCGGTGCCCGGGTAGTTGCCGCCGGCGAGGACGATGCAGTTGGGGTCGGAGGCGTTGGTGCACTGGCCGAGCCGCACGCCGCGCTCGTCCTGGTACCAGTCCGGGAACTTGTTCGAGGCGTCCACCGTCGGGGAGACGGCGGCCACGCCGCCGAAGCCGGTGCCGGTCAGGGCGATGTGCAGCGGGCTGGCGGCGTCGTTCGACGGCAGCACGAGGTCGGCCGAGTCGGCGCCGACCGCCTGCGGGTTGAAGTCGACGTCGACCCGGCAGGTCGCGCCGACCGCGACGACCTGGCCGGAGCAGGTGTCGAAGGTCCTCGAGAACACGGCGGCGTCGGGGCCTTGCAGGGCGACCGTGCCGACGGACAGGGGTGCCGTGCCGCTGTTGGTCACGGTGACCTGGCGGCTGTCGCTGGGCACCCGCACCCGCTGGTCGCCGAACGCGATGGCGGTCGGTGCAGCGCCGGCGGCGGGAGCCTGCGTCGGGGCGGTGCCGACGCCGGCGAGGGCGACGGTCAGCGGCGAGCGGATGCCGGCGTACGGCACCTGGAGCGCGGCCGTCTGGTTTCCGGCCGTGGTCGGGGCGAACGCGACGGTGAGCTGGCAGGTGGCGTCACGGGCCAGGAGCGTGCCGGAGCAGCCGTCGGTCACGACCCGGAACGCCGCGGCGTTCGCGCCGCTGAGGGTCGCGGCGCCGGGGGTGATCGAGCCAGCGGAGACGTTGGTGACGGTCACGCTCTTCGACGCGCTGGTCGACCCGGCATCGACGCCACCGAGGTCCACCCGGCCCGGTGCGGCCGAGAGCGGGCCGGCGATCTTGCCCGAGACGGTGAAGGTGTTGGTGGTCAGTGGGTTGTTCAGCTTGGTGCCGGTGATGCGGAAGAAGTTAGCCGGAGCGGGGTCACCCGGAGCCGTGTACGTGGCGCCGGTGATGCGGTGCGCGGTGACGGCGTCACCGAGGTAGCCGGCCGGCGCGGTCGGTGCCACGGCCGGGTCCCAGCGCAGGAAGCTCTTGGCCACCGGGCTGTTGAGGGCCAGCTTGAAGTCGCAGGTTGCCGTGGCCACCGGGACGCAGCCGATGTCGGTCGTGCCCGCGGTGCGGGCGAGGCTGCCCGTCCCGTCGGTCGTGAACGGGATCTGCCCGAAGGGGGTGGTCGCGACGTACGAGCCACCTGCGCACAGGCCGGTCGCCGTGAGGCGCACGCGTCCGAAGGTCATCTGCTGACCGGGGACCGGGGCGCCGTTCGCGAAGGCACCCTCGAGGGCTGCCCGCATGAACACGTTGCCGGGCTTGATACCGCCCGAGCAGCCGTTGGTCGCGATCTTCGTGGAGTCGGCGACGAGGTAGAAGAACTCCGAGGGGAAGTTCGTCGGGAACGCCAGCGGCTGCGCCGGCACGAACCCGGCATCCGCGAGCACGACGCAGTTGGCGTCGGCGGCGTTGAGGCAGGGCTCCAGGCGGGTGCCGCCGGAGTCCTCGTACCAGAGGGGGAAGCCGTTGTTGGGATCGACGGCGGTCGCGACGGCCGGCACCCCGCCGGCGGCGCTCGCGCTCGTGGCCGGCAGCACGGCCGCCCCGATCAGCAGCAGCACCAGCGAGAGCAGGCCGAAGGCCCGCACGGTGGGCAGTCTGCGCCCGCTGCCACGGGTGGTGATGTGGCGGTCATGGATCGTTCGCATGGCATGGCTCCCTCGTGGCCGACTGCCGGCCTGAAGGCACAAGGGAGCCAGCCCGAACTTGGGAAAACCCTGTGCATTCCAGGGTCGGCTCAGCCGCCGGTCTCCGGGCCCCCGCCGGGTGACCGCTCGGCGATGTCGCGCAGCCTCGTGACGTAGGCGTCCCACCACGCCTCGTCGACGTCGGGGAGGTTGGTGCCCCCCTCGCGCATCCCGCGCGCTCCGTCGAGCTGCTCGCGCAGGATGTCGAGCTGGCCGGCGTGCCGGGCCGTCTCGACCGCCATGTGCACCAGCAGGGTGTGCAGGTCGGTGTCGGGCGTGCGCCACCAGGGGACGGTGGCCGGTGCGTCGAGCGGGAGCGGCTCGATCGTCGCGTCGGCGAAGACCGTGACCCTCCGGTAGAGATCGAGGATCTCCGCGGGTGACTCGTCCTTCGTCGCCCACATGTCGGCGTTGGGCTCGGCGTCGTCGGCCCAGAACGCCATCGGCTCGGGCCAGGGCCGCCCCAGGCACGACCCGAAGTACTCCGCCTCCACCCCGGCGAGGTGCTTCACCACGCCCAGCAGGTTGGTGCCTGTGGGGGTCAACGGCATCCGCTGGTCACGCTCGCTGAGCCCCTCGACCTTCCAGAGCACCGTCTTGCGCAGGCCCTGCAGGTATCTCCATGCCGTCGATTTCGCGTCCATCGGCCCAGCCTGTCAGCCGGCAGGGACACTCGACTCCTCGACAGCAGGCGACATCACCGGGCCGTCCTGCCACCGCTCCGGGTGCCCGCCGAGCTCGACGATGGCCAGCACGTCACGCGGCCAGACGTCGTCCGAGGTGACGGCGAGGTCGGCGAGCGTCCACCACCGGATGTCGGCCACCGTCAGCTGCTCCTCTTCCGTGTGCGCGGCCGTGTCGACCTCGAAGGCGGGCACCCGCACCACGTAGAACACCTCCACCTGGTCGACGACCTTGTCGCTGTAGCCGTGCACGACGGTGCGGGTGAGCAGCGGGCCGAGGAGGTCGGCGGCGGTCACGACCAGCCCGGTCTCCTCCCAGAGCTCGCGCACCCCGGCCTCGAGGTCGCTCTCGCCTGGGTCCACGCCACCGCCGGGCGTCATCCACCAGTGGGTCACGGGGTCCAGGCCCAGGTCGGAGTCCTGGAAGAGCAGCATCCGGTCGGCCTCGTCGAGCACGAGCACCCGCACCGCGCGCCGGGCGTAGCGGGGCCGGTCCTCGGGGGCGGGAACGACGAATCCGGGCTGGCCGGGGAGTGGGGACGACGACACCGCCACACGCTAACCCGGCCTGCCCTACCGATGGGTAACATCGACGGGTGCCCGACACCTACTCTCTCTACCGGTCGATGTCCGCCAAGCCGCTCGGCAAGCGGGCCTTCTCGCTGCTCTTCGCGAGCAAGGCGCCCTACTTCCGCACCGTGCGGCCGCAGGTGCGCGACGTGCGCCCGCACCATGCGGAGCTCAGCATCCGCAAGCGCCGCGCCGTGCAGAACCACATCGGCACCCTGCACGCCATCGCCGTGTGCAACGGGCTCGAGGCTGCGATGGGGCTCCTCGCCGAGGCCACGACGCCGAAGGACCGGCGCTGGATCCCCAAGGGGATGCAGGTGGCCTACCTCGCGAAGTCGACGACCGACCTGCTCTGCGTCGCCGAGACGGAGCCCGCCGACTGGGCGCAGGTCGGCGATGTCCCGGTGCGGGTCAAGGCCGTCCGCACCGACGGCGTGGTCGTCGTCGAGGGCGTCATCACGATCTACGTCAGCGAGAAGCCGGCTCGGTGAGCCGGCGGCGCAGCCGCTCGACGTCCGCCTCGCTCCAGCCCTGCGCGAGCAGCCAGCCGGGCGCCCCGCCCCAGCCTTCGTCGACGGCGGCGAGGATGGCGCGGATCGAGTCCGCCTGCGGCAGCTGGTCGCTCAGCTTCTGCTTGGCCAGCGCCTCGCCGTAGGCCTCGCGCGGCAGCAGGCGCTGCACGATGCGCTCCAGCCGCTCGCCGGTGAGCACGTAGTCGGCCACGATCTCGTCGTGCGGCACCCCGGCGACGTCGAGCGCCATCGCCACCACGGTGCCGGTGCGGTCCTTGCCGGCGGCGCAGTGCACCACGACAGCGCCCTCGGCGTTCGCCACCACCTCGAGGGCCGCGGCCACCGAGTCCGGGCGGCGGGCCAGGTAGCCGAGGTAGTGCTCGGCCCAGAACGACGCGTCGCGCACCGGGTCGTCGCCGCGCCAGGGCAGCGCTCGCTTGCCGACGGCCTCCGCGCTGTCCTCCAGCCCCTGCTCCACCATCAGCGAGTGGTGGTGGTGGGTGAGGCTCTCGACCTGCCGGAGCGGCCCCGGGACCCTCCATGTGCAGCTCGGTGCCGGTGCGCAGGTCGACGATGTCGGTGACGCCCGAGCGCGTCGACGAGGTGCTCGACGTCGGCGTCGGTGAGGTCCTGCAGGTTGTCGGAGCGGATCAACCGCCCGGATGCCGTGTGCCCACCGTCGCGCGTCGGCAGCCCCCCGAGGTCACGCATGTTGACGATGCCGTCGAGCTCGATCCACCGGTCCGTCACCGTGTCATCGTAGGTCGGGGGACCCGGGGGAGAATGGCGCGGTGCCCCGACTGCCCGACGGTGACCCTGCGCCGGAGAACGGCGAGCTGCCGCCCGAGGCGCTCGCCACCCTGGCCGGGGCGAAGCTCGGGATCTACGTGCACGTGCCGTTCTGCGCGGTGCGCTGCGGCTACTGCGACTTCAACACCTACACGCTGAGCGAGCTCGGGCCGGGCGCGTCGACCGCCGACGTTCGTCGACTCGGCGCTGACCGAGCTCGACCTCGCCGCGCGGGTGCTCGGCCGCGGGGCCGGGCCGGTCGACACGGTGTTCGTCGGTGGTGGCACGCCCACGCTGCTGCCGGCGGCCGACCTCGTGCGATGCGTGACCGGCATCCGGGAGCGGTTCGGGCTCGCGCCCGACGCCGAGGTGACGACCGAGGCGAACCCCGACTCGGTCACCGCCGCCGACCTCGAGGTGCTGGCAGCCGGGGGGTTCACCCGGGTGTCGGTCGGGATGCAGTCGGTGGTGCCGCACGTGCTCGCGACGCTGGAGCGCACCCACGACCCGGCCCGGGTGGCGACCGCGGTGGCCGGTGCCCGGGCGGCCGGCCTCGCGACGAGCGTCGACCTGATCTACGGCACGCCCGGCGAGAGCCTCGACGACTGGCGGGCCAGCCTCGACGCCGCGGTGGCGCTCGAGCCCGACCACGTCTCGGCCTATGCGCTGGTCGTCGAGGAGGGCACCAAGTTGGCGGCGCAGGTGCGCCGCGGCGAGGTGGCGATGCCCGAGGGTGACGACGAGGCCGACAAGTACGAGGTGGCCGATTCGGTTCTGGCACAGGCCGGTTACGACTGGTATGAGGTGAGCAACTGGTCGCGTGACGCCTCCGGGCGGTGCCGGCACAACGAGGGCTACTGGCGTGGTGACGCCTGGTGGGGGGTCGGGCCGGGCGCGCACAGCCACGTCGGGGGCGTGCGCTGGTGGAACGTGAAGCACCCGCGCCGGTATGCCGCAGCGCTGGCAGAGGGTGCGTCGCCGGCGGCCGGGCGCGAGACGCTGACCGACGAGCAGCGGCATGACGAGGAGGTGCTGCTCGGGGTGCGACTGCGCGAGGGGCTGCCGGTCGACGTGCTCGACGCGACCGGGCGGACGGCGGTGGCCGGTCTGGTGGCCGACGGCCTGGTCGACGGGAGGGCCGCAGTAGGGGACCGGCGGGTGGTGCTCACCCTGCGCGGACGCCTGCTGGCCGACACCGTGGTGCGGCGGCTACTGGGGGTCTGACACACCGCGACGGCCGCCCCGGTGGGGCGGCCGTCGCGGCTCAGGTCACTTGACGAAGCGCGGGGTGAGCGGGGGAGCCCACCACTCGCCGTTGTTGGCCTTGACCATGCCGATGATGTGGACGACCACGGCGAACAGCCACGCGGCGCCGAAGGACAGGAACCCGATGAGCACGAACATCAGGGGGATCGACACGATCATCACGATGCCGGCGATGATCTGCACGTTGAGCGCATTGGCGGTGTTGTAGCGCACGAAGGGCCCGCGGTCGCGGAAGACCAGGTACATCACCAGTGCGGCGACGAAGCCGAGGAAGCCTCCGGACAGCACCGTCGCGGCCAGCGCCACACCGTGGGCGGCCATGCCGGTCGTGCGCTCCTCGGTGGGCGACATCGGGTTGGGCGGGGTGACAGCCGTGCCGGGCGTCGCACCGGCGTAGGCCGGCGGGGGAAGCTGCGGCTGCGCGTAAGCCGGCGGGGGCTGCTGCGGCTGCGCGTAGGGCGGAGGCGGCGGCGTGGCCGACTCCGCGACGGGCACGAACTCGGTCACCTCGACGTCCGCGGGCTGCGCAGGAGCAGTGGGGTCGCCCGGCGTCTCGTCGGGGCGGGGGGTGGTGTCGCTCATCGGTACTCCTCGATTGGTGGGTCTACGTCCATGAAACACCCGGTTCGGCACCCACCACTGCCGATCCGGGGTGCGGCCGGGGTCGCTCTCAGGGTCGGGTCAGGGCCGACCCCGACCGGCCGGCCGCCGTCGAGGGGGCGATCACCCCACTCGGGGGATTGCCGCGGCCACACCGAACCGGCATCGTGACGACGGACCCGGCATCCTGGCGGGGGACGAGAGGGAGTCAGCGATGGCGAGCGTCGACAGCACGACACCACGGCCGGGCGACGTCCTGGTGATCTTCGGCATCACCGGGGACCTGGCGCGGGTGATGACCTTCCGGTCGCTGTACCGGCTCGAGGCGCGCGGCCTGCTCGACTGCCCGATCGTGGGCGTCGCGGCCGACGACTGGAGCATGGAGCAGCTGGTCGAGCGGGCCCGCACCTCGATCGCCGCCACCGGCGAGACCATCGACGAGGAGGTGTTCGCGCGGTTCACCGACCGGCTGTCCTACGTGAGCGGCGACTTCGCCGACGACGCGACCTACGGCCGGGTGGCCGAGGCGATGGGGGGCGCCCGCACGCCGGTCTTCTACCTCGAGATCCCGCCGTTCCTGTTCGCGAAGGTGGTGTCCGGCCTCGCCGGTGCGGGGCTGAGCACCGGGGCGCGGTTCGTCATCGAGAAGCCGTTCGGGCACGACCAGCACTCCGCGCGCGACCTGGCCGCCGAGATGCACCAGTACGTCGACGAGACGCAGCTGTTCCGCATCGACCACTACCTCGGGAAGATGGGCCTCGAGGAGATCCTGCACCTGCGCTTCGCCAACGCCATCCTCGAGCCGGTGTGGAGCCGCCAGTACCTCGACAGCGTGCAGATCACCATGGCCGAGAGCTTCGGCGTCGACGACCGTGGCAGCTTCTACGACCCGGTCGGGGCGCTGCGCGACGTCGTGGTCAACCACCTGATGCAGCTCGTCGCGGCGGCCGCCATGGAGCCGCCCTCGCGCGGTGACCTGCACACCGTCAAGGAGTCGCAGGTCGCCCTGTTCCGGGCGGTCGAGGAGGCCGACCCCGCGAACTACGTGCGCGGCCAGTACGACGGCTACCAGGACATCAAGGGCGTCGCGCCCGGCTCCAGCACCGAGACCTACGCGGCGCTGCGGCTGGACATCGAGAACTGGCGCTGGGCCGGCGTCCCCTTCTTCATCCGCACCGGCAAGCGGCTGCCGGTGACCCAGACCGAGCTGCGGCTGGTCTTCAAGCGCCCGCCCCGGCTGGGGTTCTGGCCCAAGGACCACGACCCCGAGCCCAACCAGCTGGTGGTCAAGATGGATCCGTACACCGGTGTGCGGGTGCAGGTCGACGCCAAGCGCACCGACCTGGGCCGGATCGGCCCGATCGAGCTCGACATGGAGTTCGCCGACGAGGGCGGCGAGGGGGCCACGCCCTACGAGGTGCTGCTGCACGCCGCGCTGGTCGGTGACGGCACGAGGTTCAGCCGCCAGGACGGCATCGAGGAGACCTGGCGGGTCATGCAGCCGCTCATCGACGCGGCTCCGGCGGTGCTGCCCTACGCGCCGGGCAGCTGGGGGCCGGAGGCCGGCAACGAGATCACGTCCGCCTTCGGTGGCTGGCACACACCGTGGGTGCCACGCTGAGCGGTATGGAGCTCGTCGACCGCGTCCGTGACCGCCTGCCGACCGCCGAGGAGAAGCGGATGTTCGGCGGCACCGGGTTCATGGTCGAGGGTGCCCTCGCCTGCTCGGCGAGCGAGCGCGGGTTGCTCGTGCGGGTCGGCGCCGACGCCCAGGCCGCTCTGCTCGAGCAGGACGGTGTCGCCCCGATGGTGAAGGGCGGCCGCACGAGCCGCGGGTGGGTGCACGTCGACCCCCACGTCGTCGCCGACGACGCCGCGCTGGGCGAGTGGCTCGACCGTGGTGTCGCGGCCGCGCGTGCCTCGGTCAGCCCGGCGCCGTGACGAAGTCGATCAGCTCCTCGACCCGGCCGAGCAGCTCGGGCTCCAGGTCGGCGTAGGTCTCGACCGAGGCCAGGATGCGGCGCCAGGCCAGCGCGAGGTCGGCCTGGGTCGAGTGCGGCCAGCCGAGGTGCGCGGCGATGCCGACCTTCCACGACGTGCCGCGCGGGATCACCGGCCACGCGTCCATCCCCAGGCGCTGCGGCTTCACCGACTGCCAGACGTCGACGTAGGGGTGGCCCACGACGAGCACGTGCGCGGCAAACGGCTGCACGGCCCGTGCCTCCTGCACGACCCGCCACTCCTTGGTGCCCGGTACGAGGTGGTCGACGAGCACGCCCATCCGGCGCCCCGGCCCGGGGGCGACCTCGCGGATCGCGCCGGCGAGGTCGTCGACGCCGTCGAGCATCTCGACCACCACGCCCTCGACCCGCAGGTCGGCGCCCCACACCTTCTCCACCAGCTCGGCGTCGTGCTTGCCCTCGACGTAGAGGCGCGAGCCGATGGCCACCCGGGCCCGCTGCCCGGCCACCGCCCGCGAGCCGCTGGCGGTGCGTGCGGATGCCGCCCGCGCCCGTTCCAGCTCGGCGTCCGCCTTCGCGCGTGGGGGAGTGAGGGTGACCGGAGCCCCGTCGACGAGGAAGCCCGGGCCCAGGCGGAAGCCCTTCGTGCGCCCGTGCCGGTCCTCGAGGTGCACCACCCGCACGCCCCCGGCCTTCTCGACGCGCACGACGGCGCCGACCCAGCCGGTCTCGACGTCCTCGACCACGGTGCCGGGCTCGGCCGGGAGCTCGACCGAGCGCCCCCGCGGCGGCCGCCGCCAGTCGCCCCCCAGCACGTCGCCGCCGTACCTGTCCGTCACGGCGGGAAGGCTACGCGACGTCAAGGGAGGTTCCCGGCATTCGCCTGTGTCGGACCCGGGCCGTTAGAATTGGCACTCGACGCGCGAGAGTGCCAGCACCCGCGCCCTGCCGTCCGTTCCAGACGTCCCGGAGGTGACCACATGATGAGTGAGGACCGCCGGCTGCGCGTGTTGCGCGCCATCGTCCAGGACTACGTCGAGACCTCCGAGCCGGTCGGCTCCAAGGCGCTGCTCGAGCGCCACCACCTCGGCGTCTCGGCCGCGACCGTGCGCAACGACATGGCCGCGCTCGAGGAGGAAGGGCTGATCGCCGCCCCGCACACCAGCGCCGGGCGGGTGCCCACCGACGCCGGCTACCGCCTGTTCGTCGACCGGCTCTCCGCGGTGAAGCCGATGAGCGCGGCCGAGCAGCGCGCCATCGCCCAGTTCCTCGAGGGTGCCGTCGACCTCGACGACGTCGTCGACCGCACGGTGCGCCTGCTCGCCTCGCTGACCCGGCAGGTCGCCGTCGTGCAGTACCCCTCGCTCGCGCGCTCGTCGGTCCGCCACGTCGAGCTCGTGCCGATCAGCACCGACCGGCTGCTCGTGGTGCTCATCACCACCACCGGCCGGGTCGAGCAGCGCGTCATCGAGGTCGGCACCGACCTGCTCTCCGGCGACGGCGAAGGCATCCTGTCCACGCTGCGCACCGAGCTCAACCGCGCCACCAGCGGCCGCCCGCTCGCCGAGGCGGCCCACGAGCTGTCGGCGGTGCCCGAGCGCCTCGACCCCGCCGTGCGCGACCTCGTGCGCGCCATCAGCTCTGCCCTCGAGGACTCCCTGGTCGAGGAGCGCGAGGAGCGCGTCGTGCTCGCCGGCACTGCCAACCTGGCGCGGGTCGGCCCCGACTTCACCATGAGCCTGGGCCCGGTGCTCGAGGCCCTCGAGGAGCACGTCGTGCTGCTCAAGCTGCTCGGCACCGTCGCCGAGCAGGGCGGCAGCATCGCCGTGCGCATCGGCCACGAGAACCCGTATGCCGGGCTGCAGACCACGTCGATGGTCACCTCGGGCTACGGGGCAGGCTCCGACCTTGTCGCAGGACTTGGCGTCGTCGGCCCGACCCGGATGGACTACCCCACGACGATGGCGTCCGTGCGCGCCGTCGCGACCTACGTCTCGCGAATCCTCGCGGAGTAAAGGACTTTTCCACCTGTGAACGACTACTACGCCGACCTCGGGGTCGCCCGCGACGCCACCGCGGAGGACATCAAGCGCGCCTATCGCAAGTCGGCCCGTCGCTACCACCCCGACGTCAACCCGGGCCCCGAGGCCGAGGAGCAGTTCAAGAAGCTCTCCCAGGCCTACGACGTGCTGTCCGACCCCGACAAGAAGCAGGCCTACGACCACGGCTCCGACCCCTACGGCTCGGGCGCCGCCGGTTTCGGCCAGGGCTTCTCGTTCAGCGACATCATGGACGCCTTCTTCGGCGGCCAGGCCGGCACGGCGGGGCGCGGGCCGCGCTCGCGCACCACCCGCGGCCAGGACGCCCTCGTGCGGCTCGACATCGACCTCGGGGATGCCGTGTTCGGCGCGCAGAAGGACCTCACCATCGACACCGCCGTGGCCTGCTCCACGTGCCACGGGGCGGGGATGCAGCCGGGCACCTCCACGCGCACCTGCGACGTCTGTGCCGGCCGGGGCGAGATCCAGCAGGTGCAGCGCAGCTTCCTGGGCCAGGTGATGACCACCCGCCCGTGCATGACCTGCCAGGGCTTCGGCCAGATCATCACCGACCCCTGCTACGAGTGCTCGGGCGACGGCCGGGTGCGCACCCGCCGCACGCTCACCCTCAAGGTGCCGCCGGGTGTCGACACCGGCACGCGCATCCAGCTCACCGGCGAGGGCGAGGTCGGGCACGGGGCCGGGCCGGCCGGTGACCTCTACGTCGAGGTGGCCGTCAACCGGCACCCCACCTTCCAGCGGCGCGGCGACGACCTGCACGCCACCATCGAGGTGCCGATGACCGCCGCGGCGCTCGGCGCGACGGTGCCCATGGAGACCTTCGACGGCCCGCGCGACCTCGACGTTCGCCGGGGCACCCAGTCGGGCGACTCCATCACCCTGCGCGGGCTCGGGGTCACCCACCTGCGAGGCACCGGTCGCGGTGACCTGGTCGTGCACACCATGGTGCAGACGCCCACCCGGCTCGACGCCGCCCAGGAGGCGCTGCTCCGCCAGCTGGCCACGGCCCGCGGCGAGGAGCGTCCCGAGGGACGCATCGCCAACCCGGCCGAGGGCTCGATCTTCGGCAAGCTGCGCGACGCCTTCAAGGCGCGATGACCCTGCCGCTGCACCTGCTGGCCCCCGAGGCCCTGGCGGGGCGGGGGGTCGGCGACGTCGTCGTGCTCGACGGCCCCGAGGGGCGGCACGCCGCCACCGTGCGGCGCACCCGGGTGGGGGAGCACCTGCTGCTCACCGACGGCGCGGGGCTGCGGGTCGAGGGCGAGGTCGTGGCCGTGGGGGCCGGCACGCTCGACCTGCGGGTGGTGTCGGTGGCGAGCGACCCCGAGCCGGCCCCCCGCTTCGTGCTGGTGCAGGCGCTCGCCAAGAACGACCGCGACGACCAGGCGGTCGAGGCCGCCACCGAGTGCGGGGTCGACGAGGTGGTGCCGTGGCAGGCGTCCCGCAGCGTCGTGCAGTGGCGCGGCGAGCGCGGCGAGAAGGCCCGGCGCAAGTGGGATGCCGTGCTCGTGGCCGCCACCAAGCAGTCGCGCCGCACCCGGCGCCCGGTGCTCGCGCCCACGGCCAGCACGGCCGGTGTGGTCGCGCGGGTGCGCGGGTCGGCGGCCGCGTTCGTCCTCCACGAGGACGCCACCGTTCCGCTCGCCGGTGTGACGCTGCCGGATGCCGGTGACGTGCTGGTCGTCGTCGGGCCCGAGGGTGGCATCTCGCCCGACGAGCTCGCCGCCCTCGAGGATGCCGGGGCGCGGGTCGTGCGCCTCGGCAGCCCGGTGCTGCGCTCCTCGAGCGCCGGGCCGGCCGCGCTGGCCGTGCTCAGCGCGTTGTCACGCTGGCGCTGACCGACCCTCGAGCGTGGTCAGGTCGCGCTCCGCGAAGCGCAGGTGCTCGACGTGCTCGCGCACCACGACGGTGAGGCACTCGAGCACGGTGAACGACTCCTCGCCCCAGTCCGGGGCGAGCACAGCGGTGCGCACCTCGAACAGGTCGGCGTCGGCGACGCCCTCGAGCAGGGTGGTGAACCGCTGGCGGCGGTCCTGCTGCAGGGCCGCGACCTCGACGAACGGCGCGCGAGCGGTGAGGGTCAGGCCCATCTCCGCGGCACCGGCATCCGTGGTGTCGGTGGGTGGCACGCCGAGGGGGTGGAAGCTCCCCGGCTCGTCGCTCAGCATCCGCCCCACCCAGATGTCGTCGGCGAAGACCAGGTGGCGCAGGGTCTCGAGGAACGACCACTCGTCGTCGACCCGCTCGTGCAGCAGCTCCTCGGGCAGCGTCGCCGCGTGCGTGACCGCGTCGTTCCACAGCGCGTCGACCTGCGCCCAGGCCTGGCGCACGTCGTCGATCGTGCGCATCTCGCGCACCAGCACCCGCACGGGATAGCGGCTGTCGAGCTCGGCTCGCACGTACGCGGTGACCTCGACGTCGTCGACCCACACCCGGCCCACGCCCTCGTGACCCGACAGGTGCACGTCGTCGACCACGGACGCCACGATGCGCAGGCCGGTGACGTCGGAGTCGCGGATGGTGGCGCCGGACAGGTCGACCTCGCGCAAGGAGGCACCGGACAGGTCGACGCGCCGGAAGGTGGCGCCCCGGAAGGCGTCGGTGTCGCTGTGGTCCATGTCGAGGTGCTCGGTCGTCATCGGGGGGTCGCGGTCGTCATCGGGGAATCGTGACAGACGCCGGCGACCACCGGTATGGCTAGATTCGGGGGTATGAGCCCCAGCGCGAGCCAGGACTGCCTCTTCTGCCGCATCGTCTCCGGAGACATCCCGGCGCAGGTGGTGGCCGAGAGCGAGCACTCACTGGCGTTCCGTGACATCGAGCCCGCCGCACCCACCCACGTCCTCGTCGTGCCCCGCCGGCACGTGCCCGACCTCGCCGGCCTCGCCACGGCATCCGCCGACGAGCTCGCGGATGCCGTGACGCTCGCCGCGCAGGTGGCCTCCGCCGACGGCCTGCCGGGCTACCGGCTGGTCGCCAACACCGGCGAGGCGGCGCAGCAGAGCGTCTTCCACGCCCACCTGCACGTCATCGGCGGCCGCACCCTGAGCTGGCCTCCCGGGTGAGGTCGGCATTCTCGTGTGCCCGAGGTCGGTGCGGCCTCGTAGACTCTTCCCACGATGACTGACGCCCATACCGCCCCGCCCGCGGCCGACGACCCGGCCGCCGGCCAGACCCACCCCCACGTCCGCCAGCACACCGTCGTCGTCCCGGACGACGTCGACATGGTCACGCTGCTCGGCCCGCGCGACGAGCTGCTGCGCACCATCGAGCGCCAGTTCCCCCGGGTCGAGATCCACGTGCGCGGCAACGAGTTCACCGTGTCCGGCCCCAGCGCCGAGGTCGCGCTCGTCGAGCGGCTGATCGACGAGCTGCTCGACGTGCTCGAGGGTCGGCCAGCCGCTCAACCGCGGACGCCGTCGAGCGCTCGATCCGGCATGCTGCGCGCCCAGACCGTCGAGCGCCCGGCCGACGTGCTGACCCTGAACATCCTGTCAGCAACCGCGGGCGCACCATCCGCCCCAAGACGCTGAACCAGAAGCGTTACGTCGACGCGATCGACGACAACACCATCGTCTTCGGCATCGGCCCGGCCGGCACCGGCAAGACCTACCTCGCGATGGCCAAGGCCGTGCAGGCGCTGCAGGCCAAGCAGGTCAACCGGATCATCCTGACCCGGCCGGCGGTCGAGGCCGGCGAGCGGCTCGGCTTCCTGCCCGGCACCCTCAACGACAAGATCGACCCCTACCTGCGGCCGCTCTACGACGCGCTGCACGACATGATCGACCCCGAGTCGATCCCGCGGCTGATGGCGGCCGGCACCATCGAGGTCGCGCCGCTGGCCTACATGCGCGGCCGCTCGCTCAACGACGCGTTCATCATCCTCGACGAGGCGCAGAACACCTCGCCCGAGCAGATGAAGATGTTCCTGACCCGGCTCGGCTTCGGCTCGAAGATGGTCGTCACCGGCGACGTCACCCAGGTCGACCTGCCGGGCGGCATGACCAGTCGGGCCTGCAGATCGTGCAGGGATCCTCGACGGCGTCGACGACGTGCACTTCGCCGACGCTGACCAGCCACGACGTCGTGCGGCACCGCCTGGTCGGCGCCATCGTCGACGCCTACGGCCGGTACGACGCCGAGCAGCAGCCCTGACCGCCAGCGCGACGCCGGCCGCCCGCGCAACGGCCGCGAGCAACCTCGCAGCGTCTGAGCATCGAGGTCAACAACGAGACCGAGTTCCGGCTCGACGAGCTCGAGCTGGTCGACCTGCGCCCGCCACGTGCTCGGCCGAGATGCGGGTGCACCCGCAGGCCGACCTGTGCGCTGCATCCTGGTCGACGAGGCCGCGATGGAGCCCTGCACGTGCAGTGGATGGACCTGCCCGGGCCCGACCGACGTCATGAGCTTCCCGATGGACGAGCTGCGCCCGGGCCGCGAGGACCGCGAGCCCCAGGCCGGGCTGCTCGGCGACATCGTGCTCTGCCCGAGCGTCGCCGAGCGGCAGGCCCGCGACGCCGGCCACGCGACCGAGGAGGAGCTGCTGCTGCTGACGACGCACGGCATCCTGCACCTGCTCGGCTACGACCACGCCGAGCCCGAGGAGGAGAAGGAGATGTTCGAGCTGCAGCGCAAGCTGCTGCTGACCTTCCTCGCCACCCGCGGTCAGTCGCTGACCGCCTGACCGCGCCGGCCCCACCATGACCGGACTCGTCGACGGCGGCGGTGCTCGCCACCCTCGTCGCGCTTCCTGATCTCCGCCGCGGAGGCCGCCGTGTCTCGCGGATGTCGCGGGCCCGCGTCGCACGAGCTGCTCGAGGAGGGCCGCCCCGGCTCCACGGTCGCTGGTCGAAGGTCGTCGGCGACACCGCGCCGTACCTGTCGGTGCTGACGTTCCTGCGGGTCATCGCCGAGTCGACGGTGCGCCGTGATGATCACCCTGGCCGTCGTCGACCGGGTCGAGGTGCACCTGGCAGCCGTTCTGCTCGTCGCCATCGCGATCATGGCCGTGATCTCCTTCGTCCGTGGTCGGGGTGTCGCCCGCGAACCCTTGGCGCGACAGCACAGCTCGTCGGGTCGCCCTGGCGGCTGCACCGACTGCTGGTGTGGCTGTCGCGGCTGCTCGGGCCGTTCAGCCGGCTGCTCGTCGCCCTCGCCAACGCCGTCACGCCCGGAAAGGGCTTCCGCGACGGGCCGTTCGCGACGCGAGGCCGAGCTGCGCGACCTCGTCGACATGGCGCGCGAGACTCGGCCCTCATCGAGGCGGGGGAGCGCGAGATGATCCACTCCGTCTTCGAGCTCGGCGACACCCTCGCGCGCGAGGTCATGGTGCCGCGCACCGACATGGTCGTCGATCGAGCGACGACCGGAGTCTGCCGGCAGGCGATGACGCTGTTCCTGCGGTCGGGCTTCTCGCGGATCCCGGTGCGTCGGCGAGGACGTCGACGACATCGTCGGGCTGCTCTACCTCAAGGACGTCGTCCGGCGGCTCAACGCCGACCCCGAGGCCGGCGCCGTGCCGGTCGCGCGAGCTGATGCGGCCGATGCCCTTCGTGCCCGAGAGCAAGCCGGTCGACGACCTGCTGCGCGAGATGCAGCGCGACCAGACCCACTTCGCGATCGTCGTCGACGAGTACGGCGGCACCGCCGGCCTGGTCACCATCGAGGACATCCTCGAGGAGATCGTCGGCGAGATCACCGACGAGTACGACCGCGAGGCGCCCGAGGTCGAGGACCTCGGCGACGGCCGGCTGCGGGTGCCGCCGCGCTGCACATCGACGACCTCGAGCGAGCTGTTCGACGTCGACGCTCGACGACGACGAGGTCGACACCGTCGGCGGGCTGCTCGGCCAAGACCCTCGGCCGGGTCCCGATCCTCGGCTCCACCGCCGAGGTGCAGGGCTTGCGCCTGACCGCCGAGCGGATGTCGGGCCGCCGGCACCGGATCGCCACCGTCGTCGTCGGCGGGTCGAGCCGGCGCACGCGATGCGCAGGACGATGGAGGAGCGAGCCGGATGAGCGGACGCACGGGTCGAGGTACCGTCGCGGGCTTCGCGTGCCTCGTCGGGCGGCCCAACGCCGGCAAGTCGACGCTGACCAACGCGCTGGTCGGCAGCAAGGTCGCCATCACGTCGAGCAAGCCGCAGACGACGCGGCACACCATCCGCGGCATCGTCACGCGGGCCGCGACGCCAGCTGATCCTCGTCGACACGCCGGGCCTGCACCGGCCGCGCACGCTGCTCGGGCAGCGGCTCAACGACCTGGTCCGCGAGACCCTGCTCGAGGTCGACGTCATCGGCTTCTGCCTGCCCGCCGACGAGCAGATCGGGCCGGGCGACCAGTTCATCGCCGCCGAGCTGACCGAGCTGCAAGCGCGGCGACGAGCACGCCGGTCGTCGCGCATCGCGACCAAGGCCGACATGGTCGACCGCGAAGCGGCTGGCGGAGCACCTGCATCGCGATCGACCAGCTCGGTGAGTGGGACGACATCGTGCCGTGCTCGGCCAGCCCGCGGCGACCAGGTCGATCCGGAGGTCGCGTCCGTGCTGGCCGAGCACCTGCCGCCCTCGCCGGGCCCGCTCTACCCGGACGACGAGCTCACCGACGAGCCCGAGCTCGGTCATGATCGCCGAGCTGGTCCGCGAGGCCGCGCTCGAGGGCGTGCGCGACGAGCTGCCGCACAGCCTGGCCGTGGTCGTCGACGAGATCGTGCCCGCGCGAGGGTCGCAGCGAGCGGCAAGCCGCTGCTCGACGTCCGGGTCAACGTGTACGTCGAGCGCGACTCGCAGAAGGCGATCGTCATCGGCCGCGGCGGGTCGCGGCTGCGCGAGGTCGGCACCAACGCGCGCGCCGGCATCGAGGCGCTGCTCGGCCAGCGGGTGCACCTCGACCTGCACGTCAAGGTGGCCAAGGACTGGCAGCGCGACCCCAAGCAGCTCGGCCGGCTCGGCTTCTAGAGCGGATTTCCGCAGATGCGCGCGATGGAGTGCGCCCGATTGCTCGCGCCGAGTCGCCGACCGATCTCGCGCACCTCGTTGGACACCGTGCGCTCGGAGATGCCGAGCTCGCGGCTGATCTTCCGGTCGCTGGCGCCATCGGCCAGGAGCCAGGCGATCTCCAGCATCCGGGGCGTGAGCGGGGGCTCTTCACCCACGGGCACGGCTGGGACGGACGCCGACCACATGGCTTCGTAGGCGCGGATGCCGAAGTCCACCACCTCGCGGTCGGTCGAGGTCCAGATGGAGTCACCGTCGGTGCCGGGCACGACCACCAGCTCGGAGTCCATGATCATCAGCGGGCCGACGATCGGCCCGACGCGCAGGTGCGGGTCATAGCTGGACAGGATCGGGCAGAGACTGAGACTGGTGGGGCTGACCACCAGGCGCATCTTGACCCCCCGGCGCCGCAGCGCGTCAGTCTGCGGCTTGCCATCACGCACCGAGTGGAACGTCATCAGGCGCTGCATGTTCCACACCGACCCCCACTGCGTGGCGAGCAGCTCGGCGAAGACCCGGCCGCCGTCTGCGGTCATCCCCAGATATCGCATCGAGGGATCTCGGGCCCCGAGCAGCAAGCGCAGGTGGGCGAAGAAGTCGACGGTCACCTGCGGCGGCTCGGCGTGGCTCATCGGGTCCACCGGCTAGAGCGGGTTTCCGCAGATGCGGGCGATGGTGTGCGCCCGGTTGGCCCCGCCGAGGCGGCGGCCGATCTCACGCACCTCGTTGGACACCGTGCGCTCGGAGATCCCGAGGGCGCGGCTGATGACGCGGTCCGACGCGCCCTCGGCGAGCAACCAGCAGATCTCGAGCATCCGCGGGGTGAGCGGCGGTTCTTCACCCTCCGACACCGCCGGCCGAGCCGCCGACCACACGGCCTCGTAGGCGCGAACCGCACGGGTGACGAGGTCCGGGTCCGATGATGTCCACATGGTGTCGCCGTCCCGACCGGCCAGCACGATGTCGCGCGAGTCCATGATGATGAGCTGGAACGGCACCGTGCCCACACGGACCTTGGGGTGGTAGCTCGAGAGGATGGGGCACTGGGGGAGGCTGGCGGGGTTCACCACGATGCGCGACGTGACCCCACGCTGGCGCGCGGCTTCGTCCAGATCGCGGCCGTCGCGCAAGGCATAGAACGACACTCGGCGCTGCATGTTCCACACGGTCGAGCGGGTCTGTCCGGCCAGGACGGCCAGCGCGCGGCCAGCCTCCGCCTTCATGCCCAGGTATCGCAGCGAGGGGTCGCGCCCCGCTATCAGTGAATGGGTCAGGGCGAGGAACGCGACGTACTCGTCGGGCAGGTCGGCCGGCTCGGGCGTGGTCATCGGGTCCACCGGAATGCGACCTGACCTTTCGTCCTTGCCCGCCGTCGTTGCGCCTTGGCCGGGGCATCGAGTGTAACGGTGCAGGTCGGACGCTGGTCGAACGGGTTGGCGGCGCCCCTCCTGGGCACCGACCAACGGGTGCATTCCTGCCTGCACTCTTCCCGACGTCAGGCCGGGGCGCCGCAGATCCGCGCAATCGTGTGGGCCCGGTTGCTCGTGCCGAGTCGACGGCCCATCTCGCGCACCTCGGTCGAGACGGTGCGCTCGGAGATGTCCATCTCGCGGCTGATCACCCGGTCGGAGGCTCCTTCCGACAGCAACCAGGCGATGTCCACCATCCTTGGGGTGAGAAGTGGCTGCTCGCCCTCCGGCACCGCGCGGCGAGACGCCGACCACACGGCCTCGTACGCACGCACGGCGAGGGCGGCGAAGGCGGGCTCCGACGAGGTCCAGATGGTGTCACCATCCCGACCGGACACCACGACCTGGCGGGAGTCGATGACCAGCAGCGGGAACGTCACAGGCCCCACGCGGACATCCGGCTCGAAGCTCGAGAGGATGGGGTTGGTGTGGAGGGCGGCCGGGTTCACCACCAGGCGCATCGTCACGCCGCGCCGACGGGCGGCCTCGTTGAGCCGGCGGCTGTCGCGCAAAGCGTAGAAGGTCTGGATCCGCTGCAGGTTCCAGACGGTCGACCGCGTCCGGGCGGCCAGGTCGGCTAGGGCGCGACCGGCGTCGTGCGTGGTGCCCAGGTACTGCAGCGACGGATCGTGCCCCGCCATGAGCGACTGCGTCACAGTGAGGAACGCGAGAGACTCCTCAATCGGGGCGGCCGGGTCAGCCGGCTCGGGCGTACTCGTCGGGTCCACCGGAATGCGACCTGCACTCTCGTGTCGTTAGCGTGTCCGGTCGTTTTGGACGTGAGCCGAAGTGTATCCACGCAGGTGACGGGCTCGGCTCGTGCCCTGTGTCACACCGCGGCGGGAGCGTTGGCTGCCGTCGTCAACCATTGCGAGAACCCGCAACGCGGTGGCGGATCCGCCCATCCGTGTCGCACTCTGGTGAGGCGGTGGTGAGTCCTCAGCGGACGAGCTGCCGCACCACGCGGTCCGGGCGACGGACCGCCGTCGGCACGGACCCGTCGAACCGGGGGGGCGGCGCGTCCGTGCCGACGCGTACGCGGCACGGTCGGTGGCGTGGCCTTGTCGCCGGCCCGCGTCCATGATGGTGGCGTGAGGTCGCGCCGGTTCCGTTGCAGCGGCGGGCTCGTCACGGCATCCGTGCTCGTGCTCGTGCTCGGCGGCTGCACGGTGGGTGGCGAGGCCGGTCCGACGGCGCGACCTTCGGCGAGCGACCAGGTCGCGCTGGACGAGGCGCTGCGCGATGCCGCCTGGGCGAACGACGTTCCGACGGCGCGCGGGCTGGTGGAGCAGGGAGCGGACGTCGACGCCAAGGACGAGACGCAGCAGTCGGCCTACCTGATCGCGACGAGCGAGGGGTACCTCGACCTGCTCGAGCTCGCCCTGACCTCGGGGGCCGAGGTCGACGCCAAGGACTCGTGGAACGGCACCGGGCTGATCCGGGCCGCCGAGCGCGGGCACCACCTCGTGGTCGGGCGGTTGCTGCGGGCCGGCATCGACAAGGACCACGTCAACCGGATCGGCTACCAGGCGGTGCACGAGGCGGTGTGGTTCGGGGCGGATGCGCCCGATGAGCTGGCGACCGTGCAGGTGCTGGTGGCGGGTGGGGCGGAGCTGGGGCGGCGGTCGGTGACGGAGGGGCTGACGCCGATCGCAGATGGCGCGCGAGCGGGGCTACCGGAGCCTCGAGCGCGTGCTGAGCGCCGCCGAGGGTCATCGGTCGTCCTCCGAACCGGATGCCGCGCTGCTGGCCGCGGCCGGTGTCGGGGACGCGGATGCCGTGGCTCTTGCGCTCCGCGACGGCGCGCGACTGGAGGCGCGTGACTCGTCCGGGCGCACGGCGCTGCTGCTGGCATCGGCGGGGGACCACGTCGAGGCGGCGCGGGTTCTGGTGGCGATGGGGGCCGACCCCGACGCGCTCGACGACCAGCACGACACGCCGTGGCTGGTCACCGGGGTGACGGGGAGCGTGGAGATGCTCGAGACGTTGCTGCCGGCATCGCCCGACCTCGGGGTGGTCAACCGGTTCGGTGGGGTGTCGGTGATCCCGGCGAGCGAGCGGGGGCACGTCGAGTACGTGCGGCGGGTGGTGAAGACGGGGATCGACGTCGATCACGTGAACTCGCTGGGGTGGACCGCCTTGCTCGAGGCGGTGATCCTCGGCGACGGACGAGCGCGGCACCAGGAGATCGTGCGGATCCTGCTCGCTGCCGGTGCCGACCCCTCGATCGGCGACCGCGATGGGGTGACGGCGTTGGAGCACGCGGAGCGGCTGGGGTTCGGGGAGGTTGCGGCGATCCTGAGGGCGGCCGGCTGAGCGGCTCTGACTTGCGCGTTGGGGGCGTCGCTTGGTGTCGCCAGGGCTTGCTGAAGTGCGTCCGGGCGGGTTGCCTCCTTTCGCTGGGTCGGGTTGTCCACAGGCTGTGTTGGGGTTTGTGGTTGTCCACAGGGGGTGGTGGCGGTGGGTGCCTGTCGGTGGACATGTGTACGATTAACGCATGGATGAGGGAGCGTTGGAGGGGCGGGTCGTGGACCCGGGTTCGGCTGTGCCGGGCTGGTTTTCGGATGCCGTGAGCACCGCCGGTGCCGAGCTCCGCGCCGGTGCTGGGCTCGGCAAGCTGTGGCTGCGGCTGGCCGTGAGGTGGCCGGGCCGGCTGCCGGTCGCGGCGGTGGCGCGGGTAGCGTGGCGCGGTGAGACGTGCCGGCTGGTGGCGGCGTGCCGGCACAGGGGGCTGCGTGTCGGCGTGGTGGACTGCGTTTCGGGCGTGGCTGGCCAGCGTCGACGTGGACGTCCTTGTCGGATCGGGAGCGGGTGGAGCTGGTCGCGAGTCTGGAGCGGGTGAAGGGGGCGTCGTCGGCGGTGCAGGCGCGGGCGACGGATGCGTTGCGGTGTTCGCGGGAGGTGGTGGCGCCGCGGGATGTGGCGCGGTCGGTGGGGTCGGTGGTGGCGTTGGCGCGGCGGGAGTCGCCGACGTTGGGGGATCGGTTCGTGGGGTTGTCTCGGGCGTTGGTGCATGAGATGCCGACGACGATGGCCGCGCTGACCGCCGGTGAGATCTCCGAGCGTGTTGGGGTTGCGGTGGTGGCCGCGACGGCGACGCTGTCGCTGCAGGACCGGGCCGAGGTCGACCGGCGCCTGGGGCCGGTGTCGGGCCGGTTGGGGGTGCGGCAGGCCGGTGGTGCGGCGGCCCGGGTCGCGGCCGAGCTGGACGCGGCGTCGGTGGTGGCGCGGATGGAGGCGGCCGTGAAGAGTCGCCGGGTGACGGTGCGGCCGGCTCCGGACGGGATGGCGTACCTGACCGTGCTGGGGCCGCTGAAGGACGTGGTCGGGGCGCATGTCGCCCTGCAGGCTCGGGCCCGGGGTGTGGTGGGTGGTCAGTGCCCCGACGAGGCGCCGCAGGGTCGGGGGGTGGGTGCGGTCGCGGCGGATACGGCGTTGCGGTTGTTGTCGGGGCGGGCGGTGGGTCAGCTGCAGCCGGTGGAGGTGCACCTGGTGATGACCGACCGGGCCCTGCTCGGCACCGGGAACCCGGACCGGTCGGTGTTTGAGCCGGCCCGGGTCCCCGGCCACGGGTCGGTGCCGGCCCCGGTGGCCCGGGCCTGGCTGCGCGAAGGCCTCGACGAAGGCCTCGACGAAGGCCTCGACGGCGGCTCTCCGGCGACTGCGACCCCAGGCTGCAGCACCCGGACACTGAGCCAGGACTTCAGGTTGCCGGGTGCCGCGTCAGCCTCGGGTGAGGTTCCGGCACCGCCGCACACCGCCGCCGGCAGTGCGGGGCAACGGGCTCCCGTGCCGGCTGCTTCCCTGACGGGCCCCACTGGTTCCGCGACCGGGCTGCCGGCGGCTGCCCGGGTGTGGGTGCGCCGGCTGTACACGACCCCGGACGGGCGGGACCTGGTCGCGATGGACTCGCGGCGTCGGGTGTTCGGCGGGATGCTGCGGCGGATGCTGGTGCTGCGCGATGACGTGTGCACCACCCCGTGGTGCGAGGCACCGATCGTGCACGCCGACCACGCGAGGCCGGTGCGGGAGCACGCCGAGACCTCGTTCGAGGAGGGCAACGGCAAGTGCACCCGGTGCAACTACGGCAAGGAAGCCCCCGGCTGGCGCACCCGCGTGATCCTCACCGGCGCGACCCACGCTCAGCCCACCCCCGACGGTCACAGCGACATCGACAGCGACATTGACAGCGACAGCGACCGCGACAGCGGCCGGCGCGACGGCGAGCTGGGCGACCGTGCCAGCGACGAACACGGCGAGAACCCCAGGGGCGAGCGCATCGCCGGTGACCGCGCCGGTGAGGACACATCGCGCGCGAGGCGGGTGGTGCGGGTGACCACCCCGCTCGGGCACACCTACGACGCCGAACCACCACCCCTGCTCGGCTGGGGCAGCCAGATCTTCCCGGTGGCCAACGCCCCGCGCACCAAGCCGAGCATGCCGCTAGGCGCCTCGCCGGGCATGCTGCCTGGCGCCTCGCCGGGCCTGCCGCCTGGCGCCTCGCCGGGCCGGCCGCCCGCGACCGGCCACGATGCACCCGTGGTGCCCAGCGCCACCAAGGCGCCTCAGGTCCGACGTGCGACCGTCAGATCGACGCGGAGCACGACGTGGCAGGACGGTTCTCGGCGACGCGGCAGGAGCGGGCCGGGTCTGCGGCGTGCAGACGAGGCGTCGGGCGAGCCCAAACCCGTGGAGCGGCGCAAGCGGGCACTGCAGCGCGCGCGAACGGTCAGCGGCACAGCGGCGGCCGGCCGGTCACGACCGCCACGACGACCACGGCTGACCAGCCACCTCGAACGCGAGCTCTGCCGCTACCTGACCTGACCGGTCCACGAGCACGCCGTGGTGGCCCGCACCCTGACCTCCGCCCGCATCGTGAGCCCGGCGGCCGGCATCCGAACCGCTCTCTAGACTGGTCGACATGCGAATCGGAGTCTTCGGCGCCACCGGCCAGGTCGGCAATGTCATGCGCACCCTGCTCTTCGAGCGGAACTTCCCGGTCGACGAGATCCGGTACTTCGCCTCGGCGCGCTCGGCCGGCACCACCCTGCCGTGGGGCGACCACGCGGTCACCGTCGAGGACACGGCCACCGCCGACTTCTCCGGGCTCGACATCGCGCTGTTCTCCAACGGCGGGTCGACCTCGAAGATCTGGGCGCCGCGCGTGGCCGAGGCCGGTGCCGTCGTCGTCGACAACTCCAGCGCCTGGCGCAAGGACCCCGAGGTGCCGCTCGTGGTGTCCGAGGTCAACCCGGAGGACCTTGACGACATCCCCAAGGGCATCGTCGCCAACCCCAACTGCACGACGATGGCCGCGATGCCGGTGCTCAAGCCGTTGCACGACCTCGCCGGCCTGGTGCGCCTGCACGTCAGCAGCTACCAGGCGGTCTCGGGTTCCGGTGGCGTCGGCCTCGTCGAGCTCGACACCCAGTTGCGCGGCGGCTACGCCTCGGGCGACCCCAAGGACCTCGCCCTCGACGGCTCGGCGCTCGACCTGCCCGACCCGCAGATCTATGCGGTGCCGGTGGGCTTCAACGTCGTGCCGCTTGCCGGATCCATCGTCGACGACGGCTCGCTCGAGACCGACGAAGAGCAGAAGCTGCGCAACGAGTCGCGCAAGATCCTGCACATCCCCGGCCTACGGGTGTCGGGCACCTGCGTACGGGTCCCGGTCTTCTCGGGCCACAGCCTGGCGATCTCCGCCGAGTTCGACCGGGACATCAGCCCCGCCGAGGCCCTCGAAACCCTGGGCCGGGCGCCCGGCGTCATCGTCACCGACGTGCCGAACCCCCTTCAGGCCACCGGCCGCGACGAGGTCTTCGTCGGGCGCGTCCGCGCCGACCAGGCCGCCCCTGAGGGCAAGGGCCTGAACCTGTTCGTCGTCGGTGACAACCTGCGCAAGGGCGCCGCCCTCAACGCCGTGCAGGTCGCCGAAGAGCTGCTCAAGCGCCGCTGACCAGCTAGCGCACCGCCCGCCAGACCGACTCCTGCGAGCTCGCCCCGGCCTCCCAGCGGGCGATCCACGGCCCGGTGCCCTCGCTCGGGTCGAGCACGCCCTCCTCGAGCCAGGTGAGGTCACCGGCGAGCACCGACGCGGCCAGCTTGCGGTCGGTGTCGTCGGAGTTCGTCCACAGCTCGTCGAACAACACGTCGACCCGCATTCGCGCCTGACCGCAGAAGGCGTCCGCCAGCCGCTGCGCCGACCGTCCCCGCTCGGGGTCGTCGGCGAGCAGCATCTCGGCACGCACGCACGCGGCCGCCATCGCGAACAGCTCGGCCCCGATGTCGACGACGCGGCCCAGGAACCGCTGGTGGTGCTCCATCGCGGCCTGCCAACGCGACATCCCGTAGAACGTCTGGCGCGCCAGCCGGCGCGATGACCGCTCCACGTAGCGCAGGTGCCGCGCGAGCGGGCCGAACTCCCCGAACGAGGTCGGCACCGACCCGGCCCCCGTCACCAGCTGCGGCAGCCACTTGGCGTAGAAGCCGCTCGCCCCCGCGGCCGCGCGCGCCTTGGCCGAGAGGTCGGCATCGGGCGAGGCCAGGTCGCCGGCCGCCTTGAGGTGCTCGTCGACGGCCTCCCGGGCGATGAGCAGGTGCATGATCTCGCTCGAGCCCTCGAAGATCCGGTTGATCCGCACGTCGCGCAGCTGCTGCTCCGCCGGCACCGCGCGCTCGCCACGGGCGGCCAACGATGCCGCCGACTCGTAGCCCCGGCCCCCGCGGATCTGAACCAGCTCGTCGGCGATCAGCCACGCCATCTCGCTCGCCCACAGCTTCGCCAGCGCCGCCTCGATCCGGATGTCGGTCTCACCGGCGTCGGCCATCGCACTGGTCAGCTCGACGACCGACTCCATGGCGTACGCGGTGGCTGCGATGAACGCGATCTTCCCGGCCACCGCCTCGTGCTGCCCCACCGGCCGCCCCCACTGCACCCGCTCCGTCGACCACTCGCGCGCGATCTTCAGCGACCACTTGCCGGTGGCCGAGCACATCGCGGGGATCGACAGCCGCCCGGCGTTGAGCGTGGTCAGGGCGATCTTGAGCCCCTCGCCCTCGCGACCCAGCCGGTTCTCGACCGGCACCCGAACCTGGTGCAGCCGGGTGAGCCCGTTCTCGATGCCGCGCAGCCCCATGAAGCCGTTGCGCCGCTCGACGGTGATGCCGGGCGCGTCACCCTCGACGACGAAGGCCGTGATGCCGCCCCGCCCGCCGGCATGCTTCGGCACCCGCGCCATCACGACCAGCAGCTCGGCCACGACCCCGTTGGTGGTCCACAGCTTCACGCCGTCGAGCAGGTACGCGCTCCCGTCGTCGGTGAGCACCGCAGTGCTCTCCATCCGCGCCGGGTCCGACCCCACGTCGGGCTCGGTGAGCAGGAACGCGGAGATCGCCCCCGCCGCGCACCGCGGCAGGAACCGCGACTTCTGCTCGGGCGTGCCGACCAGCTTGACCGGCTCCGGCACACCGATCGACTGGTGCGCCGAGAGCATCGCCCCGAAGGCGGGATGCACCGAGCCGATCAGCATCAGAGCGCGGCCGTAGGAGCGCATCGTGAGCCCCAGCCCGCCGTACTCGGCCGGAATCTTCATCCCGAACGCACCGATGTCGGCCAGCGCCTTGATGTCCGCGTCTGGGATCCGCGCCTCACGCTCGATCCTCGCCCCGTCGATGCCGGCACACACCTCCCGAAGCCGGGCCAGGAACGCCTCGCCGCGGGCCTCGTCGTCGGCATCCGGGCGGGGATGGGGGTGCACCAGGCCCAGGTCGAAGCGGCCGAGGTAGAGCTCCTTCGCGAACGACGGCTTGCTCCACCCGCTCTCGCGCGCCTGTTCAGCGACGTCTCGCGCCTCACGCTCGGAGACCCGCGGGGCCTCGCCGCCGGTCGGGTCGTCGGTGTGCGTGGTCCCCGTGCTCGCGCTCATCGTGGCTCCTCGGAAGGTCGGTGTTCCACACTCTCACCTACCGCCCTAGAGTGGCGCCATGGCCACCGAGGACGAGTTCCATGCCGCTGCTGCCTATGTCAACTCGCTCGTGATCGACCCGGGCAACGAGACCAAGCTGCGGATGTACGCGCTCTACAAGCAGGCGAGCGAGGGTGACGTGCAGGGCAAGCGCCCCGGCTTCACCAACCCGGTCGGCCGCGCCAAGTACGATGCTTGGTCCGAGGCGAAGGGGATGAGCGTCGACGACGCCCGCGAGGAGTACGTCACCCTGGTCGGCACCCTGCGCACCTGACCGGTCAGACGTCAGTCACCAGGTGCGTCCAGACCTGGGTGACCTCCATCCCGACCTTGAGGTAGAGGTCGAGCGCGCCCGTCCGTGAGTCGGTCGACAGCTCGCTACGCGTGGCACCGCGCTCGCGCGCCCGGTCGAAGGCGTCGGCGAGCAGCGCCTGGGCCAGCCCTCGCCCACGGTGCGACCGATGGACGGCCAGCTGGTCCACGAACCCGACTCCCTGGCTGTCGAGGATCGTGAACGATGCCCCGACGACCACCCCGTGGTGCTCGACGATTCCCAGCTGCCACGGCTGCGCCCCGGGGCGGCCCACGGTGATGGCCGCCCAGTCCTCGAAGGTCGCGCGCCGTCGCCCCTCCCACTCGTCGAACGCGTCCTGGATGACGACGTAGGCCGTCTGCACGCGCTGCGCCGTGTCGCCGGTCGCGATCGCGTACCCGTCCGGGAGGGACCGCCGCGGCACCTGCCGCCCCTCGGGCAGCTCGAGCACCCACGAGGTGTGCCCCAGCCGGTAGCCACGGCCACGCAGGAAGCGCTGGGGGAGCGACCCGTCCGGTGCCACCTGCCCGACCCGAGACGAGCCGAGCGCCGCCGCCCGCTGCTCGGTCCACGTCGCGAGCCAGGACCCGATGCCGCGCCCCCGCTGGCCCGGCAGCACGGCGGCCTCGGCGCGCGTCCCGCCGGTGGTCACCTCGGCGGCGCCGACCAGCCGGTCGCCGTCGAACACCCCGATGCTGTCGCTCGCGAGGTCGAAGCTGGGCCGAGCCCAGTCGCCGGCGATGTCCTCGGGTTCGAGCGCGAGGTGCCCGGAGTCCTCGAGCTCGGCACCGGAGTAGACGGCGAACGCCACGTCGAGGTCGTCGAGCGTGAGCGGGCGCGCGGTCAAGCCCGCAGGCAGGTCGGTGGTCACGAGCACCAAGGGTGGCGCACGGACGCCCCTGACCGCATCCGGGTTGTCGGTGGTAGAACCAGCAGCATGCGTCTCCACGACATCCCCCGCCACCAGCTCACCTTCGGGCCCAGCCCGCTGCAGCACCTGCCCCGGCTCAGCGAGCACCTCGGCGGCGCTCAGGTCTGGGCCAAGCGCGAGGACGTGAACAGCGGCCTGGCGTTCGGCGGCAACAAGATCCGCAAGCTCGAGTACATCGTCCCCGACGTGCTCGCCAGCGGCGCCGACACGCTCGTCTCGATCGGCGGTTACCAGTCGAACCACACCCGGCAGGTAGCCGCCGTCGCCGCGCACCTGGGGCTCAAGTGCCGTCTGGTGCAGGAGAAGTGGGTGCCGTGGGACGACCCGGTCAATGACAAGGTCGGCAACATCCTGCTCTCGCGGATGATGGGCGCAGACTCGCGCCTCGACCCGCACGGGTTCGACATCGGCATCCGTGACTCGTGGAAGGACGCCCTGCGCGAGGTCGAGGAGAGCGGCGGCACTCCCTACGCCATTCCCGCCGGCGCGAGCGAACACCCCCTCGGGGGAGTCGGTTTCGCCAACTACGCCTTCGAGCTCGCCGAGCAGGAGAAGGCGCTCGGCGTGCACTTCGACACCATCGTCGTCTGCACCGTCACCTGCTCCACCCATGCCGGGATGGTCGCCGGGTTCGCCGCGCTCGAAGACCTCACCGGAGTCAAGCGGCGCGTGATCGGCATCGACGCGTCCGCCACCCTCGACACGACCCGCGCCCAGCTCGAGCGCATCGCCCGGCACACCGCCGAGGTCATCGAGCTCGGCCGCGACCTGCGCGACGACGAGTTCACCCTGCTGCCCGACTGGGCCGGCGACCTCTACGGCGTGCCCGTCGACTCCACGATGGAGGCGATGCGCCTGGGCGCCGGGCTCGAGGCGATGATCACCGACCCCGTCTACGAGGGGAAGTCGCTGGCCGGGCTCATCGACCTGGTGCGCTCCGCCGACATCCCCAAGGACTCGACGGTGCTCTACGCCCACCTGGGCGGCCAGCCCGCGCTCAACGCCTACCACTCGCTGTGGCCGCCATCGTGAGGCCGGATGCCGTGACGCCTCCCCTCGCGCTCGTACGCCGGCCCGGGCCCCGGCTGGCCGAGGGCATCGTCACCCACATCGACCGCACGCCGCTCGACCTCGACCTCGCGCGGCAGCAGTGGCAGGGGTACGTGGATGCCCTGGCCCGCAACGGCTGGCAGGTCGTGGAGGTCGAGCCCGCCGACGACCACCCCGACGCGGTGTTCGTCGAGGACCCGGTCGTCGTGCACGGCGACCTCGCGGTCATCGCCCGCTCCGGCGCCCCCGAGCGGCGCGGCGAGGCTGCCGGCGTCGAGCGGGCCGTGCGCGACCTCGGCCTGCGCGTCGCCCACATCGAGGCACCCGGCACCCTCGACGGCGGCGACGTGCTGCGCGCCGGGGGCACCGCCTACGTCGGGCTCGGCGGGCGCACGAACGGCGTCGGCATCCAACAGCTCGCAACACATCTGCGCGAGTTCGGAGTTCGGGTGCAAGCCGTGCCGGTGGAGCGCGCGCTGCACCTGAAGTCGGCGTGCACCGCCCTGCCCGACGGCACGGTGGTCGGCTGGGGCCCGGTCGTCGACGACAAGGAGGCGTTCCCCGCCTACGAGGACGTGCCCGAGGAGGGCGGTGCCCACGTCGTGCACCTCGCCCCCGACCACCTGCTGATGGCGGCCAGCGCGCCACGAACCGCCGCCTCCTACCGCGAGCGCGGCTACACCGTCACCGAGGTCGACGTGTCGGAGTTCGAGAAGCTCGAGGGCTGCGTCACCTGCCTCTCGGTGCGGGTCCGGGGCTGAGTCGGTGGCCGACCACGTGCTCGACGACGTCGCCTGGCACGCCCTCACGGGCCCGCACGCCGCCCTCGCCGAAGCCAGCACCGAGGGTGCTGGCCCGTCGCTACCGCGACGAGATCGCACCGTTCTGCGGCGTCGAGCACCTCGACGCCACGGGCTGGGCCGCGCTGGCCGAGCTCGTCGGCCCCCGCGGCACCGCCGTCTTCCTCCGCGGTGAGGTCGAGCCGGCGCCGACCGACTGGCGCGAGCTGCTCCGCGAGCCCGCCACCCAGTACGTCGCCGGCGACCTCACCGAGCTCCCGACGAAGGCGAGGCGCGAGCTCGCGGAGCTCACGGCATCCGACTCGCCCGACATGGTCGCCCTCGCTGCGGCAACCGAGCCGGGACCGTTCGGCCCGAACAGCCACCTCACCGGGCGCTGGTTCGGCATCCGCCGAGAGGGCCGGCTCGTCGCCATGGCGGGGGAGCGGATGCGGGTCGTTGGCTTCGGTGAGGTCTCCGGGGTCTGCGTGCGACCCGGCGGTGCGCGGCGAGGGGCTGGGAGCGGTGGTCACGCTGGCCGCGGCACACGGCATCCGGGAGCGCGGCGACACCCCGATGCTGCACGTGCGCGACGGCAACGACGGCGCCCACCGCCTCTACCGACGGGTCGGCTTCGAGGTGCGCCGCGCGCGTGACCGTGGCCGTGCTGCGTCCCGCATCGTGACCTTCGGCGGCCCCGGGGTTGGCGCGGTGCCGGTCGCGTGGGACGCTGGGGGCGTGCTTCACGGACACCTCCTCCTTCGCTGCCGCGGCGGGGCCTGAATCGGCCGCCCCTCGTCGCGGAGCTTCTGCTGCACCGGCTGAACCCCGACGAAGCGTGAAGGAAGCAGACCAGTGATCCACCCCCAGCAGCCCTCGGGCATGCCGACCCAGAAGTACGTGCCGTTCCAGGAGCAGCTCGAGGTCGACGTGCCCGACCGCACCTGGCCCGACCAGGTGATGACCCAGGCCCCGCGCTGGTGCGCGGTCGACCTGCGCGACGGCAACCAGGCCCTCATCGACCCGATGGACGCCGAGCGCAAGATGCGCATGTTCGAGCTGCTCGTGCGGATGGGCTACAAGGAGATCGAGGTCGGCTTCCCGCCGCGCCAGCCAGACCGACTTCGACTTCTGCCGCGAGCTGATCGACGACGACCACATCCCCGACGACGTGACGATCCAGGTGCTCACCCAGGCTCGCGACCACCTCATCGAGCGCACCTTCGACGCCATCCGCGGCGCGAAGCAGGCGATCGTGCACTTCTACAACTCGACCTCGGTGCTGCAGCGCCACGTCGTGTTCGGGATGAGCGAGGAGGGCATCATCGACATCGCCCTCCAGGGCGCCCGGCTGTGCCGCAAGCTCGAGGAGACCATCCCCGACACCGACGTCTACTACGAGTACTCGCCCGAGTCCTACACCGGCACCGAGCTCGAGTTCGCGGTGCGCATCTGCAACGAGGTGATCGAGGTCATCGACCCGACGCCCGACCACAAGGTGATCGTCAACCTGCCCGCGACCGTCGAGATGGCGACCCCCAACGTCTACGCCGACTCCATCGAGTGGATGGTGCGCCACCTCGACCACCGCGAGACGGTCGTCGTCAGCCTGCACCCGCACAACGACCGCGGCGAGGGCGTGGCCGCGGCCGAGCTCGGCTACCTGGCCGGTGCCGACCGCATCGAGGGCTGCCTGTTCGGCAACGGCGAGCGCACCGGCAACGTCTGCCTGGTCACCCTGGGCATGAACCTGTTCAGCCAGGGCATCGACCCGCAGATCGACTTCTCCGACCTGGACGAGATCCGGCGCACGGTCGAGTACTGCAACCAGCTGCCCGTGCACGAGCGGCACCCGTGGGGCGGCGACCTCGTCTACACGGCCTTCTCCGGCTCGCACCAGGACGCCATCAAGAAGGGCTTCGAGGCCATGGACCGCCGCAGCACGGCGGCCGGCACCGACGTCGACGACCTCGACTGGGGCGTGCCCTACCTGCCGATCGACCCGCACGACGTCGGCCGCTCCTACGAGGCCGTCGTCCGGGTCAACAGCCAGTCGGGCAAGGGCGGCGTGTCGTACCTGCTCAAGGCCGAGCACGAGCTCGACCTGCCGCGCCGGCTCCAGATCGAGTTCAGCCACGTCGTGCAGCGCCGGACCGACGCCGAGGGCGGCGAGCTGTCGGCCGCGCAGATCTGGCAGATGTTCGCCGGACGAGTACCTGCCGCCGACGAGCCCGGCGACCGCTGGGGCCGCTTCGCCCCGGTGCGCTCGACGCTGACCGGCGCCGACGACGGCATGGACCACATCGACTCGACGATCACCGACTTCGACAAGGAGGTCGAGATCAGCGGCACCGGCAACGGCCCGATCGCGGCCTTCATCCAGGCGCTCGCACCGCTCGGGGTCGACGTGCGCGTGCTCGACTACCACGAGCACGCGCTGTCGGCCGGTGGCGACGCCCGCGCGGCGGCTTACGTCGAGTGCGCCGTCGGCGAGCGGGTGCTGTGGGGCGTCGGCCTGCACGAGTCGATCGTCAAGGCCTCGCTGCGCGCGATCATGTCGGCGGTCAACCGCGCCGAGCGCGACGCGGTGGTGCCCGCCTGAGCGACGTGGCCGCCCTCGCCTGCGGGCTGGCGACGGTCGACGTCGTCCAGACCGTCGAGCGGGTGCCCGCTGCTGACGAGAAGGTCGTGGCGCTCGCCACCCGCGTGGAGGCTGGGGGCCCGGCGCTCAACGCGGCCACGACCGCGGCATTGCTCGGGATGCCGTGCCGCCTCGCGACCGCCGTGGGCGCAACGCCGCTCGCCGCCGTGGTGCGGGCCGACTGCGCGTCGGCCGGCGTCGAGCTCGTCGACCTCGCCGGCGACGGGTTCGAGCTGCCCGTGGCCACGGTGCTGCTCACCCGGTCGACGGGTGAGCGGGCCGTGGTCTCTCGCGGTGCGCTCGGTCCGGATGCCGGCGCCGCGCCTCCCGCGGGTGGCCTCGACGACCCGCTGGACGGCATCCGGGCCCTGTTGGTCGACGGGCACCACCTCGGTGTCGCGGTGCCGCTGGCGGCTGCGGCGCGTGCTCGCGGCATCCCCGTGCTGCTCGACGCCGGCTCGTGGAAGCCCGGGCTGCCCGACCTGCTCGGATCCGTGGACGTGCTGCTCGCCTCGGCGGCCTTCCACCCGCCGACCGGTGGCTCGTCGGCCGACCTGCTGGCGCTCGGCCCGAGCTGGGTGGCCCGCAGTGCGGGGTCGGGCCCGGTGCGGTGGGCGGCAGCCGACGGGTCGTCGGGTTCGGTCGGGGTCCCCGCCGCCGACGTCGTCGACACCCTGGGCGCCGGCGACGTGTTGCACGGAGCCCTGCTCGCCGAGCTGGCTCGGCACGGCCTCGTCGCCCTGCCGCAGGCGCTCGCGCGGGCCGTCGAGGTGGCGACCCGGTCGGTCGGTGCCGCGGGAGCCCGCGGCTGGGCCGCCGGGTTCAGCCGGTCGTCGAGATCCGTACCAGAACGGCCGTGAGCGAGCGCAGGGCACTCGACGACGTCGCCGAGGAGATGCGGCTGCGCTCGGCCGACTGGAGGAAGACGTCGACCGTCGTCTCCCGGACGCCGTCGTGGTTGGCGTCGAACGGTGCGAACGGGTCGACCGAGCCGGTGGCGACGTCGAACCAGGCTGCGAGCAGGTTGGCGTCGAAGCTCGCGCGTGCGGTGGCGCCCTTCGCTGGCCCGAGCACTGCCACGGCGTCGGCGGAGGTGGAGAGGGGGCGTCGCTCCGCGAACACGCTGCTGAGGGTGCGGGCCGTGCCGAGCAGGCAGGGCTGGTCGGCGGCCCCCACCGACGCGACCTGCCCTCGGTAGGCGGCGGTCCACCAGTGCGCCGCGTGCCGGACCCTGCTGCTGCCCAGCACGACGACCGTGCGCGACAGGTTCGGTGAGGCGCCGCTGTCGTCGTCGGTGGCACCGACGGTGAGGGTCCTGGTGCAGGCCCGGGTGTAGGTGTGGCTCACGCGCGAGGTCAGGGAGCGCGGTTCCAGCGACGGGCTCGCGCTTGGGTCGACCAACGGCGGGTGCAGCAGCGAGCGGATCAGGGCGCGCGCACCGTCGCCGAAGCCCCACCGGGTGGCGATGTCGTCGCTGCCCGGGTCGGTGACGCCCACCGAGAAGGTCGCCGGCGCGCCGGCCCAAACGACGGCCACTGCGCTGCCGTGCCACGAGCGGGTGCCGGCGGCGGTGAGGGCGGCGGTCGGAGCGACGTTCGACCACCGAGCGGTGAACGTGAGTGCGCGCGAGGCGCCCCCGGCATCCGTGGCGGTGATGGTGACGGGCAGCGTCGTGTCGTCCCCGCGGGTTGCGGTCCATGACCACGTGCCGGGGCCCAGGGTGACCGTGCCCGTGGTCGCCGTGGCGCCGACCGGCGGCCCGGCCGCGCCGTCGGTCCAGGTGCCCGCCAGCGTCAGCGCGCTGCCCTCGGGGGCCACGGCCGGCCCGCGGGTCAGGGCGAGCCGGGGGCCGGTGCTCGCCTCGATGGCGTTCATGACGTCGATCCGCCGGGTGGTGACGCGGGCAGCGCCAGAGGCGTAGGTGACCGGTTTTCCGCTGGACCGCAGGTCGTCGACCAGGCTCGCAACCGGCCGGTTCGGCGCGTGCTGGCGCAGGAGCGCCAGGGCGCCGGCGACGTGCGGGGCGGCCATCGAGGTGCCGTTCCAAGTGGCCCAGGAGTCGTCGGGCACAGACGAGGTGATGCCGACGCCGGGAGCGAGCAGGTCGAGCAGCCCGCCGCGGTTGCTGAAGGAGGCGACGGCATCGGCATCGGTGGTGGCGCCGACTGTGACGGCCGTGGAGATGCAGCCGGGGTTGGAGACGGCGCGGGCGGCGCTGTTGTTGCCGGCCGCGACGACCGTGGCGACGCCCTGGGCCAGCAGCGTGTCGATGGCCCCCTTGCGCGGGTCGCTGTCGCAGGGAGCGGTGTAGACCCCGCTGGCCAGGCTCAGGTTGGCCGCCACGATGTTCCATGAGGGGTTCGCGGTGTCGAGCGCGGCAAGCTGGTCCAGGGCCCGCAGCTGGTCGGACGGGTAGGACGCCACGCACGACGCCGCCCCGCAGAACGTGCGGTCGTCGAAGCGGGTGAAGACCTGCATGGCGATCAGGTTCGCCCCGGGGGCGACCCCGGCGGCCGGAGCGCCGGCCAGCCCGGTGCCGTTGCCGGCCACGATGCCGGCGACGTGCGTGCCGTGGTCGCACAGGGTGCCCGAGCCGGCGCTCCTGCAGGCCGCCAGCGAGTCGATGTCGGCGTGGTCGTCCTCGGTCAGGCCGTTGGGGCACAGCGAGCGCTGGTTCGAGGCGCTGGGGGTCGAGGAGCAGTACTGGGCCACGACCCGCCCCCCGAGGAAGGGATGGTCGAGGTCGATCCCGGTGTCGAGGATCGCCACCGTCGTGCCGGCACCGGTCCAGCCGGCGCGGTGGGCGGCGTCGGCCCGGATCACGGCCAGGCTGCTGTCGAGGGCGAGCTTCTGGGGCACGTCGACCTGCACCGAGCGCACGTGCGGAGAACGACGCAGGCGGGGCAGGTCGGCGGCCGGCACCGTGGCCACGAGGTGAGGGGAGCGCCTCATCGTGCGCGTCACGGTGCCCACGGAGTCGACCGAACCGGCCACCGACGCGGCGCTCGAGAGCGCGTCGTAGGTGACGATGACGCGCACCGTGGCGGCATCCGGCCCGGCGACGGCCGGCGCCATGGCGCCGAGGATGGCGGCGACAGCGGTGGCGGCGACGAGGAGGGCGCGTGCTGCGGCGGCGCGACTCATCGCTGCGTCCTTCCTGACGGGCTCGCCAGTGCGCGCCCGTGCACTGGCGAGCCTGCCACCCGGCGCGCAGCGGCGCCGGGAATCAGCAGCGGTGTGCTGCGATCGTCATCCCAGCTTGGTGATCCGGTTCGCCGGCCCCGGAGCGATCGGCCCGGTGCCGAGGTAGCTGGTCAGCGAGTCGACGTCGAAGCCGGGCGCGTAGACCGGGTTCGTGCCCACGGTGAGGTTGGTGAAGCCGTCGCCGCCGGCCGCCAGGAAGTCGTTCATGGTCACGTTGTAGGACGCCGGCCGGGTCGATCGGCGTGCCGTTCACGCGCAGGTCGGTGACCCGGTCACCGAGCGGCCGCCCGGTGTCGTAGCTGTAGGTGACCGCAGCCGACACCTGCAGGATCCGGTTCGTCGTCTGCCCGGCGAAGCCGGCGAACTGCTGCTCGAGCACCGCCTTGACCTGCGCCCCGGTGTAGGTGCGGGTGACCACCAGGTTGTTGAACGGCTGCACGGTGAACGCCTCGCCGTAGGTGACCTCCCCGGGCGCCTCACCGCCGCTCGGGGCGAAGACCAGCGAGGACCGGATGCCGCCCGGGTTCATGATCGCGAAGCTCGGGGCCGCCGGGGTCGAGTACGCCACCATCGCCGTCGGCGATCACGTCGCCCAGGGGGCTCTCGCCGTTCGCCGCGTTGTCCCTGGTGATGTCCGCGGTGATGCTGCCGACCACCTTGTCGGCCAGGGGAGCCACCGCGGTGCGGTACTTGTCGGCGATGACCTTGGCGGCGGGGTCGATCAGCGCGGGGTTGCGCACGAAGCTCACGTTGGGCGCGGTGCCGGTGGTCTGCCAGGTGCCGTCGGCGTTGCGCACGCCGTTCTCGACGATGTTGTTGGTCGCGGACGCCGACACGAAGCGGCCGGTGTGGGTGCTCAGGGTGAAGGCGACGTCGGTGACCAGGCGCCCGAAGGAGCCGGCGCTGGTGACGAGCGTGGACTCGCCCGCCGAGTCGGGCAGGTCGCAGACGTAGGGCTGGTGGGTGTGGCCGCTGATGACCACCCCGTAGGCCGGGTCGAGGCCGTGCACGATGTCGACCACCGGGCCGGTGAAACCGTTGCAGGCGGCCGGCGTGTTGTTGGGGAGCGCCTGGCTGCCGCCCTCGTGCAGCAGCAGCACGATGGCGTTGACGCCCTTGCGCTTGAGCTCCTTGGCGTACTTGTTCGCCGTCGTGACCTCGTCGAGGAAGTTGACACTCTGGATGCCGTTGGGGTTGACGATGGTCGGCGTGCCCTCGAGGGTCATGCCGACGAAGCCGACCTTGACGTCACCGACCTTGCGGATCTTGTACGGCAGGCAGGATCGGCTTGCCGTTGCTCTTGCGCACCACGTTGGCGGCGAGCATCGGGTAGTCGGCGCCGGCGAAGCCGTCGCCGTCCTGGCAGCCGTCGGTCGGGTGGCAGCCGCCGTTCTGCAGGCGCAGCAGCTCGTCGACGCCCTCGTCGAACTCGTGGTTGCCGACGCTGGTGACGTCGAGGCCGAGGGAGTTCATCTCCTCGACCGTGGGCTCGTCGTGGAAGGCCGCGCTGACCAGGGGTGAGGCGCCCACGAGGTCGCCGGCGGCCACCGTGTACACGTACTTCGAGGTCTTCTTCGCCTCGGCGCGCAGCGCCTTGACCCAGTGCGCGAGGTACTCCACGCCGCCGGCCGGCACGTTCCCGCCGGTCGTGGCGACGACACCGCCACTCCCGCTCGGCGGGTCGATGTTGCCGTGGAAGTCGTTGAAGGCGAGCAGGGTGCCCGAGACGGTGGCCGGGTGGTGTGGTTTGTGCGTCGGCGCGATGGCGCCCGCCGAGGTGGCGGGCAGGGCGGCGGTGAGCAGGGCGAGACCGGCGACGCCGACGCCGGCGACGAGGCGCCTGGTGGAAACCGACATTGGGAGGACCTCTCGTGGGGCGATGGGCTGAACCGAGGCTTCACCGCCGGGGCCGTTCGCGCAACCGGAGGAGGGATTGTTCACCTGCTCGCCTCCGCGGCTCCTGTCAGCGCACCCCGGCGGGCCGGAACTGGACCGAGATCCGCGGCCCCACGGGCCTGCTGGTCTTGGGCACGCAGTGGTCCCAGGTGCGCTGGCAGGAGCCGCCCATGACGACGAGGTCGCCATGACCCGCCGGCACCTTGGTCGACGGGCCGCCCCCGCGCGGGCGCAGCACGAGGTCGCGCGGCGCACCGACGGAGAGGATCGCGACCATGGTGTCGGAGTCGCGCGAGCGGCCGATCCGGTCACCGTGCCACGCCACCGAGTCGTGCCCGTCGCGGTAGAGGCACAGGCCGGCCGTCGTGAACGGCTCGCCGAGCTCGTCGGCGTAGTGGGCCGAGAGGGCGTCGCGCGCCTCGTCGAGGGCCGGATGGGGGAGCGGCTCGCGCTCGCCGTAGAACCGCAGCAGGCGGGGGACGTCGACGACCGAGTCGTACATCTGTCGTCGCTCGGCCTGCCAGGGCACCTCGCGGCGCAGCGCGGCATACAGCCGGTCGGCGCCCCCGACGAAGCCAGTCATCACGTCGACCCACGCACCGTGGCTGAGGGGCGTGCGGCGCACCCCGCGCAGCGCGTGGACGACGACGTCATCGGCCAGGTCGAGCAGCGACCCCTGGAGTTCGGTCACCACACCAGCGTAACCAGCAATCGAACACGTGTCCAGCGAACGACGCCGCCAACCTTGCACACCGCTTGTGCACGGCATCCGGATGCCGTGGGCTGGGGGATGAGCGCCCACCCGCTGCCCGGACTCGTCGTCGCGGTCGTCGGAGCCAGTGGCGAGCTGGGCTCGCGGATGGCGCGGGGTGCCGCCGAGCGCGGCGCCCACGTCGTGCTGGTGGGCCGCGACGAGCGGCGACTGCACGGCATCCTCGACGGGGCGAGCATCGTCGTCGGTGACGTGGCCGACGCGGGCCTGGGCGACCGGGTGGTTGCGGCCGCCGTAGAGCGGCACGGCCACCTCGACGCGCTCATCAACGCGGCGGGCGTGGTGGCGTTCGGGCCGCTGCTCGACACCGGCGGCGCGGTGATCGAGGAGGTCTTCCTGACCAACGTGCTCGGCCCGCTGTTCCTGCTCCGCCGCGTCGTGCCGGCGCTCGCCGTGCGCCGTGGGTTTGTCGTGCAGCTCAGTGCCGTGGTGGCCCGGGGTCGACGTCATCGATGTGCGGCCGCCGCACACGGAAACCGGCCTGGCCGGGCGCGCGCTCGCCGGCACCGCGCCGAGGCTGGCTCGCGGGCTCGACCCCGAGGTCGTCGCGGCTCGCGTCCTCGACGCGATCGAGCAGGGTGCCACCACGCCGACGAGAGGAGCAGCCCGCCACCGTGGCCATGCAGCAGGGTCAGGGTCGCCGTCGAGGGGTCCCCGTCCGGTGCCGGCGGCGCCTGTCACCCGGACTGCGACGTCCTCCCCGCGGTGAACCTCCGCCGAGTCAGCGGTATGGGGTTTGATCGCCGGGTGACCTCGGACCTCGTCGACCTGCCGGCGCTGCGGGCGTTCCTCGTGGCGCACGCCATCCCGGGGCTCGACGACGTCGACGCCCTCGGCGACGGCTCCACCCGGCACCGGCGGTCCGTCCCGGTCACGGGCGGGCGCAGCCTGCTCACCGCGACGCTGCCCCCGGGCGCGCTCGGCGTCCCGGACGTCGTTGCCGACGGCCCACCGGATGCCGTTGCCGCGGCCACCGCCGTCGGCCGCCGGTGGCTCGGTCTCGACGCCGACCCGGCGCCCGGTGTCGCGGCCCTCGCGGACGACCCGGTGCTCGGGCCGCTGGTCCGGGCCCGACCGCACCTGCGGGTGCCCGGCAGCACCGACCCGTTCGAGACCGCGGTGCTCGTGGTGCTCGGCCAGCACGTGTCGCTCGCGGCCGGGAGGGTCTTCGCCGCCCGCCTCGTCGCGGCCCACGGCACAGTCCCCGGAGTCGGGTGCTCAACCGGTCGCCGGGGCAGCCAGATGAGCACCCAACTCGAAGGACTGCGCTCGTTCCCAAGCCCAGAGGTGCTCGCCGCCCTCGACCCGGTCGACCTGAGCGCACGGTCGGCATCACCAGGGCCCGGGCCCGCACCGTCGTCGCCATCGCCCGAGCCGTCGCCGATGGCGCGCTACCCGCTCGAGCCCGAGCAGCTCACAGCCAGTCCGTGACGGTCGCGCGGGACTCGGCGGCGATGCTTCCCGCAGGGGTCGGGCCGTGGACCGCGGACCTGGTGGCCCTGCGTGCCCTGCGCGACCCCGACGTGTTCCTCCCCGGCGACCTGGTGCTGCGCAAGGCGCTCGGCGGGGTCACCGCGCGACAGGCCGCGACGGCATCCGAGGACTGGCGTCCCCACCGCTCACTCGCGGTGCTCCACCTGTGGACCCATTTCGCCATCGACCCACCCCGGTGAGCGCCGCTCGCCGAGCGGTCGGCGGCCCGGCATCCCGCCGATCGTGCGCGGAGCACCGACAATGGTGCGGTGCCCCTCTACCGCGACGAGGCGATCGTCCTGCGCACCCAGAAGCTGGGTGAGGCCGACCGCATCGTCACCCTCCTCACCCGACGCCTGGGCAAGGTGCGCGCGGTCGGCAAGGGGGTGCGCCGCACCAAGTCGCGCTTCGGCAGCCGGCTCGAGCCCGCGATGCACGTCGACATCCAGTGCTACGAGGGGCGCAGCCTCGACACGGTGACCCAGATCGAGACGCTCGACCCCTGGGGCGACGCGATCGCGCGCGACTACCCGAGCTACACCACCGCGACGGCTGTGCTCGAGACCTGCGACCGGCTCACCGAGGAGCGCGAACCCGCCCTGCAGCAGTACCTCCTGCTCGCCGGTGCGCTGCGCTCGCTCGCGGGCAAGGAGCACGACCCCAACCTCGTGCTCGACGCCTACCTGCTGCGCGCGCTCGCGGTGGCCGGCTGGGCGCCGAGCTTCTCCGACTGCGCGAAGTGCGGTGCGCCCGGCCCCCATCGCGGCTTCCACGTGGTGGCCGGAGGTGCGGTCTGCCCGGCGTGCCGCCCACCCGGCTCCGCCGCGCCCGCCCCCGAGACCTTCCTGCTCCTCAGTGCCCTGCTCGCCGGCGACTGGGCGGTCGCCGACGCGTCCGACCCGCAGCACCGCCGGGAGGGCAGCGGCCTGACCGCCGCGTTCCTGCAGTGGCACCTCGAACGCGGCATCCGCAGCCTCCGTATGGTGGAGCGGTGAGCGCGCCGAGCCCCTACCCGCCGCCCTTCGCGCACCCCAGCGGCGCCCGGCCCCCCGCCATCGCGGCCGAGAAGCTGCCCCGCCACGTCGCCGTCGTGATGGACGGCAACGGCCGCTGGGCCAACCAGCGCGGCCTGCCGCGCACCCGGGGGCACGAGGCGGGCGAGGCCGCGCTGCTCGACGTCGTCGCCGGCGCCATCGAGGTCGGGGTCACCCACCTGTCGGCCTACGCGTTCTCGACCGAGAACTGGAAGCGCAGCCCCGACGAGGTCAAGTTCCTGATGGGCTTCAACCGCGACGTCATCCGCCGCCGCCGCGACCAGCTGCACGAGTGGGGCGTGCGGATGCGCTGGGTCGGCCGCCGCCCGCGGCTGTGGGGCTCGGTGATCAAGGAGCTCGAGGTCGCCCAGGAGCTCACCCGCCACAACACCGGTCTCACCCTCTACTTCTGCGTCAACTACGGCGGCCGGGCCGAGATCGGGGATGCCGTGCAGCGGCTCGCCGAGGACGTCGCCCGCGGCCGGCTCAAGCCGCGCTCGGTCGACGAGAAGACGGTGGCCCGCTACCTGCCCGAGCCGGACATGCCCGACGTCGACCTGTTCGTGCGCAGCTCGGGGGAGCAGCGCACCAGCAACTTCCTGCTCTGGCAGAGCGCCTACGCCGAGATGGTCTTCCAGGACCGGCTCTGGCCCGACTACGACCGGCGCGACCTGTGGGCCGCCATCCAGTCCTACGTCGACCGCGAGCGACGTTATGGTGGCGCCGTGGACCTCCCAGGGGCCTAGGGGGTCGAGGGGTTGGGTGCCTTAGGGGGTCGGGTGGAACGGGTGGCGGGCGCCGTCGCGCTGCGGGTGGCGGGGGTGCTGCTCGTCGCAACGGCGGTCGTCGTGCTCGTCGCGCCGCGTGACCCGAACGTCGTGTTCAGCCGGCCGTTCGTGCTCGCCGGCTTCGTGGGCGCCGGGCTCGTCGCCGCGCTGACCGTGCTCGTCGGCGCCCGGCTGCGCCCGCGCAGGCGGTGGGCCGGGTGGTCGTGGACCCTCGCGGTCACCATCGCGGTGGGGGGCGCGGTCGTGGCCACCTACGCCGCCCGCCGGGTGGCCTACGTCGTGGGCTGGGACTCGGGGGTGGTGGCCGGGTTCTCCGAGACGCTGCACGCCTCGGGCCCCCTGACCCCGTATGCCGTCGACTACCTCTCGCGCTACCCCAACAACATTCCCCTGCTCGCGCTGATGAACGCGAGCCGCGCCGTCGCCGACCGCATCGGCTCGACGATGCCGGAGGTGTTCGTCACGCTCAACGGGCTGTGCGTGGCCGTGGTGCTGCTCTCGACCTACGCGCTGGTGCGGATGGTGCGCAGCCACCGAGCCGCGGTGTGCGCCCAGCTGGTGCTGCTTCTCCTGATCGGCGCGTCGCCCTGGCTCGCCGTGCCGTACACCGACGTGGTGCTGATGCCGTTCCTCAGCGTGGGGCTGCTGCTCGGCGTCGCGGCGCTCCGCACCCGGCGCCCGGCATCCATGGCGCTGCTGGGGCTCGGCTCGGTCGCCGTGCTCACCGTGGGGTTCACGGTGAAGGCCACCGTGGCGCCGGCGCTGGTCGCCGTCGCGCTGGTGGCGGCGCTGGTGGTGGTGGGCCGCGCCGGAGTGCGGTCGTTCGCGCTGGGCCTGGCCTTCGCCGCGGCGGCGGCCCTGGTGTTCCTCGGCGCCGGGGCCCTGGCCCGCAGCTCGGCGGAGCGGGTGGCCCGCGTCGACGCGGCGCAGCTCGCCCCGGACCGCGCGCCGCCGCTGCCGTGGTGGATCGCGATGGGGCTGTCGAAGACGCCACGGGCAGACCGGTTCTTCTACGGGTCGTTCGAGGGCGCCATGATCAGGGACTCGCGATACCTGGGCGGGGCCCAGCTGCGGGCCTACTCCGAGCAGGTCCTGCGCGACCGCGTCGACAGGCTGGGTGCCGCCGGCCTCGCCGGCTTCGCCGTCGACAAGCAGGCCTTCAACTGGGGCGACGGGATGTTCTGGGCCTGGGGTGAGGGGGTGGACGTCAAGCCCGAGCTGCTGCTGCGGCACGACCCGGCCTCGCGGTGGGTGCAGTCGTGGAACCACGCGCGGGGCAGCGCCTACCTCGCGCGGGCCTCGCTCACCACTGGGGTGTGGCTGTTCGTGCTGGGCTGGGCCGGGGTGGGGCTGCTCGGCGCCGGCTACCGCCGGGAGGTGCTCCTGCTCGCCCTGACCGTGGCCCTGCTGATGGGCTTCACCCTGCTGCTGCAGTCGCGCTCGAGGTACCTCCTGGCCTATGTGCCGGTCGTGGTCGCGCTCGCTGCGGTGGTGGACGTGCGGGCCCTGGCCCGGATCAGACGTAGGCCCAGGTCATGACCATGTTGTGGTCCGACGGCGGGTTCTTGGCGAAGCCGTAGGCGCTGCCGGCCGGCACCACGGTCTCCCAGGTGCGGGCGCGCACCTCCCACGACACGAAGATGTAGTCGATGTTGCTCCCGTTGTACTTCCACCACAGCGAGGACGCCAGCCGCGGCGCCGAGGTGTTGCCCTCGGGATACGTGCACGAGTACTTGCTCTTGTTCGTCGTGTTGTAGACGACGTTCACGAACCGGTTGGCGGCCATCGGCACGGCCGGGGCCCGGGGGGTGACCCGTCGGCACCAGCCGACGCCGCTGCGGCTGGCCTTGAGCCGGCGGTCGTTGCCGATGGTGTCGACCCAGCTGCCCGCCGTCAGCACGTCCGCGGCGGTGCGGCCCTCGGTGTAGCGCGAGGAGTTCAGGTCGCCGAGCACGAAGGTCGGCAGCTTGGCGCCGGCATACATGCGGTGCGCCGCCACGACGGCGAGGGCCTGCGTCATCTGGGTGGCGCGGTAGGCGTCGGTGACCTTGGCGTCGAGGTGGGTGTTGGCCACGAGGAAGCGCCGGCCGGTGGCCCGCTGCTGCAGCACGGCCCACTCCAGCACGCGCTGGGTGCTTGTGGCGCTGGTCAGCTTGCCGTAGCCGAAGCTGACCACCTTGGTGGTTCGCATGTTGTAGAGGATCCGGTTGTCGCTCGGGCCCTTGTAGCTGCTCTCGAAGCACACCCGCCACGGGGCTGGCTGGCCCTGCCAGGTGCCGTTCCACTCAGGGGTCTTCGAGCAGGACGGTCGGTAGCGGTTGACCGGCACGTAGAGGTCGCCGGCGGCCCCGGTGCGGGTGTTGACCAGGTCTGCGAGCTCCTCGTACTGCGAGATGTGCCGGGCGCCGACCGAGGTGTTCTTCTCCCACACCCACCCGTACGACGCCTCCTGCACCCCGATGACGTCGGGCCGACAGTTGGCGACCTGCGCCGCGATCGCGTTTCGCCGACCCGGCCAGTTGGTCCAGACCCCACCGGCGCGCTGGTGGACGATGTTGTAGCTGGCCACGCCGACCAGGGCCTTGGTGGCCAGGGCGGGGTAGAGGGCAGCGTCGTGCGCGGCCACCGACCTCGCGGCGCAGCCTGTGGTGGCGGCGGCGACGGGAGTCGCCGTCACGGCGAGCGAGAGGCTCACCCCCAGGGTCGATGCGGCCGCGAGGGCGATCATGCGTCGCGAGATGGTCATGGTGCGGTCCCGTTCCCCCTGCACCGAGGAGCTTCTCTACTCCTTGAACGGTAGTCCGTCGCCGGGCAGCCTGCAGCCGAATGCCTGTGGGCCCCTTCACAGCATCCCGGCGGCGGAGCAGTCCGGGCACAGCCCGTCCATCTCGACGGTGTGACGCACGTGCGTGAAGCCGTGCGCCGCGGCCACCGCCTCGGCCCAGCGCTCCACGGCATCCCCGGTCACCTCGACCGCGAGGCCGCACGACCGGCACACGACAGTGGTGGTGGTGGTCGGTCGAGCAGGAGCGGTAGACGGCCTCGCCCTCGGGCGTGCGGATGACGTCGACCTCGCCGTCGGTGGCCATCGCCTGGAGGTTGCGGTAGACCGTGGCCAGGCCGACGCGGGTGCCCGAGCCGGCGAGGGCGGCGTGGATCTCCTGGGCCGAGCGGAACTCCGCCGAGCCGGTGAGGGCCTGCGCGATCGCCGCCCGCTGGCGGGTCGGCCGGCGCTCGCTCGAGAGCTGGTCGGTCATCGCGACTCCACCTCCGCGTGCTGGCCGTGCTCGTCGTAGTGCTCCTCGTGGGCGGCGTGCCGGTGGCCGTCGTGCAGGTAGTCGACGTGGTCGCCGTGCTCGACCGTGGGGTGCCCGCAGTCGGGGCCGTGCTCGTGGTCGTGCCGCTCGGAGCGGGCGTGCGCCGCCCGGCGGGCCCGCGCCGTCAGCGCCGCACCGGTGCTCGCCACGAGGAAGGCGGCCACCGCGAGCAGCACGATCGTCCCGCCTGAGGGCGTCTCGGCGTAGTAGGAGACCACGACGCCCCCGACGCTGCAGGCGACGCCGATGCCGACCGCCCACCACAGCGCCGACCGGAAGCTGCGGGCGAACAGCTGCGAGGTGGCGTTTGGGAGGATCATCAGCGCGCTGATCAGCAGCAGCCCGACGATGCGCATCGACACCACCACGGTCACCGCGGTGAGCACGGCGAGCACGACGTTGTAGCCGAGCACCGGCATCCCGAGGGCCCTGGCGTACTCCTCGTCGTTGGCGACGGCGAAGAAGCGCGGGCGCAGCACCAGCGTGGTGGCGAGCACGACGGCGGCCAGCACGGCGAACACGATGATGTCGCTGGTGGTGGTGGTGAGGATGGCCCCGAAGAGGTAGCTGGTGAGCGTGGCGGGGGTGCCGGCGCTGGACCGGGCGATGAGCACGACGCCCAGGGCGATGCCGCCGTAGAACATCACGGCCAGCGCGGTGTCACCGCTGGTGCGGCCGGAGGCGCGGATCAGCTCGATCGCGACCGCGGCGAGCACGGCGGCGACCAGGGCGGTGAGCACCGGGGCCGAGTTGGTGAGCACCCCGACGGCGACGCCGGCCAGGGCGACGTGACCCATGCCGTCGCCGATGAGCGACATCCGGCGCTGCACGAGGAACACCCCGACCAGCGGCGCGGCGAAGCCGGCCAACAGCGCGGCCAGGAGGGCCTGGCGCATGAAGTCGAGCGCGAGCAGGTCGTTCACGGCGAGACCTTCCGAGGGGCCGGGTCGAGGGGCGCGGCGCCGATGACGTGGCCGGCCCGCGCCGCCGGGTCGTCGTGGTGGTGACCCGAGCCGGCGGAGTGCCCGCCGACGTGGGCGGCGTAGGCCGCGGGGTCGCCGTCGAAGTCGACGTGGCCCGAGTCCAGGCACACGATGCGGCTCACGACGCCCTCGAGCGCCGCCAGCTCGTGCGTGACGATGAGCATCGAGGTGCCGCGGTCGGCGAGCCGCTGCAGCACCGCGGCGAGCGCCTCCTGGCTGGCGTGGTCGACGCCCGCGGTCGGCTCGTCCATGACGAGCAGCTCGGGGCGCCCGGCCAGCGCGCGGGCGATCAGCACCCGGCGCTGCTGCCCGCCCGACAGGGCCGCCACCTCTTCGCCGGCCCGGTCGCCGAGGCCGACGTCGGCGATCGCCTCGCGGACGATCGCGCGGTCACCGCGCGACGCGGGCTTCCACCAGGGGCGGTGCGGCAGCCGGCCCACCTCGACGATCTCGGTGACCGTGGCCCGCACGGATGCCGACAGCGAGTGCCGCTGCGGCACGTAGCCGATGCGGGTGTGCTCGGTGAACCGCTCCCGCGGGGTGCCGAAGAGCTCGACGTCGCCTCCCTGCGCGGTGGTGAGTCCGAGGATGCCGCGCACGAGCGTCGACTTGCCCGACCCGTTGGGCCCGAGGAGGGCCACGACCTCGCCCTGGTGCAGCTCGAGGTCGGCGTCGGTGACCACTCGTCGGTCGGCGTAGCCGAAGGACGCGCCGTGCAGGCGCACGAGGGGGACGGGGTCGGTCATCGGCACTCCTGCCCGGTGCGCAGCGTCGCGAGGTTCGCGCGCATCACCTCGAGGTAGTCGCGTCCCTTGGACGCGTCGGTGATCCCCTCGAGCGGGTCGAGCACGGCGACCCGGGCACCGGCCTCGCGGGCGACGGTCTCGGCGAGCGCGGGGGAGACCAGGCTCTCGGAGTAGACCGTGGAGACCCCGGCGTCGCGCACGTGGGCGCTGAGGTCGCGCAGGGTCGCGGCGTCGGGCTCGATGTCGGGGCTCACGCCGGCGACCCCCTCCTGGTGCAGGTCGTAGCGGTCGGCGAGGTAGCCGAAGGCGGCGTGGCCGGTGACGAGCTCGCGGGTGCGGCACTGCGCGAGGCCGGTGCGGAACTCGGCGTCGAGCCGGTCGAGGTCGGCGACGAGCGCTGCGGCATTGGCGCGGTAGTCGGCGGTGTTGGCCGGGTCGCGCTGGGCGAGGTCGTCAGCCAGGGCGGTCGCGACGTCGGCGAGACGGGTCGGGTCGAGCCAGAAGTGCGGGTCCTTGCCGGTCAGGCGGGCGGCCGGCGCGACGTCGAACCCGGCATCCGGGGCCTGGGTGCGCACGGCCTGGTCGACCGCCGGCTGGAAGCCGGCCAGGTAGACGACGGCCTTCGCCTGCGCGAGCGAACCCACCGCCTTGGGGGTCAGCTCGAGGTCGTGCGGCTCGACGCCGGGCTTGGTCAGCCCGGTGACCCGCACGTGGTCGCCGCCGACCCGCTCGGCCACGAACTGCAACGGGTAGAAGGCGGCCGCGACCGGCATCCGCCCGTCGTCCCCGGCCTTCCCGGCGTCCGCCGACGCGCAGCCAGACCCGAGCAGCACCACGAGGGCGGCGATCAGGACGGCGGGCTTCATGACAACGATTCTCATTCGAAGTGAGAATCATTGTCAAATGGGGACGGCGCTCAGCCGCGCGGGGCCACCTGCGTGACGAGGATGGCGACCATGATCGCGACGACGGCCAGCCGCATCAGCCGCTCCGCCCCACTGAGCCGCGGCCAGGCGAGCGCCAGGATCCACAGCAGCACCGCGATGACGACGACCAGCAGCAGCCAGGCCGGGGACGGCAGCAGGATGCCTGCGAAGGTCAGCACCAGGATGCCGAGGAAGGGCACGAAGCGCGGCAGGCTGCTGAGGTAGGTCAGCGCCGGCAGGCTCGCGCGCTCGAGGGACTCGCGGAGGGGGGACACGGGCACGAAGTCTAGTTGCGCCGACCGGTCACCCCGACGTCGCCTCGATCAGCCCCAGGCAGAACCGCGAGATCGCCGCCCGCTCGCGGGCGTCGTGCCCCAGCGCGGCCCGGGTCGCGGGGTCCGGGGGAAACGCATCGGGGTCGGGCGGTGGCACGAGCGCGGTGGACAGCCCGGTGAAGACCATGAGGTGCAGGGCGTGGGCCCTGGCGATGGTGGCCGCGTCGACCCCGACTCCCTCGGCGTGGAGCCCGGCGACGAAGGCGGGCACGATCTCGCGCTCGAGCTCGGGCAGGGTCCCGGCGGGTCGCCGGCCGAGCTGGACGTCGCCGACGAGCAGCTGGCCGAGGTCGAAGCCGAGGCACTGCCGGCCCCAGAAGCCGTAGTCGATGAGGGTGATGTCGTCGGACCCGGTCGTGCGAGCAGGTTGTTGGGGCACGCGTCGCCCTGAGCGACGGCGAGGGGTCCCGCCTCGACCTCCTCGACCCAGCCCGGCACCTCCTCGAGGGCCTCGAGCAGGCGCTCGCGCAGGGCGGGCTCGAAGGCCTCGCCGACCCATGGCACCTGCCACAGGGCGGCTCGCCGACCCGGCCGCGTTCGGCCACCTCGGCGCCAAGGTACGCTCGTCTCGGCGATCGCCCGCAGCTCCTCGGGAACCTGCTGGAACAACGGCGAACGGCTCCACGACTGCACGTGCTTGACGAACATCCGCACGTCGCGCTCGCCCGTGGGGGTGGCGGCGCGGGCCTGCGCCCAGTCGCGCCCGGCGGTGGTGATCGCGTCGAGGGCGTAGGGGGCGACGGACGCCTCCGAGTGCGGACCTGCTCGGCTCGACCCGGGCGGTCTTCTTCGAGCAGGAGTGGGGCGGCCTGCGCCCGTCGCACCTGCGGGTGCTGTCGGCGGTGCCGGAGGGCGGCTGCACCGTGACCGAGCTGGCCACGCAGGTGGGCATGACCAAGCAGGGCTGCGGCCAGTTCGTCACCACGCTCGTCGCGAGCGGGCACCTCGCCGAGTCGCGCGCCGACGCCGACCGTCGGGTCCGGCTGGTGAGCCGGACTCCCGACGGGGATGCCGTGCTCGTCCGCGCCGCCGCGCTGATGGCCTCGCTCGAGGACGAGTGGCGCACCGCGGTCGGGCCCCGCCGCTACGCCACCTTCCGCAGCGTGCTCGAGGAGCTGTCCGCCGCCGGAACCGGTTCGGCTACGGGGTCACCGCCCGGATAGCCTTGCCGACATGGCCGCCCCCACCTCCGTCGTCGACACCGTCGTCTCCCTCTGCAAGCGTCGCGGGTTCGTGTTCCCGTGCGGTGAGATCTACGGCGGCACGCGCTCGGCGTGGGACTACGGCCCGCTCGGCGTCGAGCTCAAGGAGAACATCAAGCGGCAGTGGTGGCGCTCGATGGTGACCGCCCGTGACGACGTCGTCGGTCTCGACTCCTCGATCATCCTGCCGCGCCAGATCTGGGTCGCCTCGGGCCACGTCGGCGAGTTCACCGACCCGCTCACCGAGTGCCAGAGCTGCCACAAGCGCTTCCGCGTCGACCACATGCAGGAGGCGTCGCCGACCGCGAGGCCAAGAAGGGCAAGCAGGTCGACCCCGACTCGGTGCAGCTCGCCGACATCGCCTGCCCCAACTGCGGCACCCGCGGCCAGTGGACCGAGCCGCGCAACTTCAACATGATGCTCAAGACCTACCTCGGCGTCATCGAGGACGAGTCCGGGCTGCACTACCTGCGGCCCGAGACCGCCCAGGGCATCTTCGTCAACTTCCTCAACGTCAGCCAGGCCTCGCGCAAGAAGCCGCCGTTCGGCATCGCCCAGATCGGCAAGAGCTTCCGCAACGAGATCACGCCCGGCAACTTCATCTTCCGCACCCGCGAGTTCGAGCAGATGGAGATGGAGTTCTTCGTCGAGCCCGGCGACGGACGAGGAGTGGCACGAGTACTGGATCGACGAGCGCACCCGCTGGTACACCGACCTCGGCATCAACCCCGACAACCTGCGGCACTTCGAGCACCCGCAGGAGAAGCTCTCGCACTACTCCAAGCGCACCGTCGACATCGAGTACCGCTTCGACTTCGCCGGCAGCGAGTGGGGCGAGCTCGAGGGCATCGCCAACCGCACCGACTTCGACCTGAAGACGCACAGCGAGCACTCGGGCACCGACCTGGTCTACTTCGACCAGGCCAGCGGCGAGAAGTACACGCCCTACGTCATCGAGCCCGCGGCCGGCCTGTCGCGCAGCCTGATGACCTTCCTCGTCGACGCCTACACCGAGGACGAGGCGCCCAACACCAAGGGCGGCGTCGACAAGCGCGTCGTGCTGCGGCTCGACCCGCGCCTCGCGCCGGTCAAGGCCGCGGTGCTGCCGCTGTCGCGCAACGCCGACCTCTCGCCCAAGGCCCGCGACCTCGCCGGCCACCCTGCGCCGCAACTGGAACGTCGAGTTCGACGACGCCGGCGCCATCGGCCGCCGCTACCGCCGCCAGGACGAGATCGGCACGCCGTTCTGCATCACCGTCGACTTCGAGACCCTCGACGACCAGGCGGTCACCATCCGCGAGCGCGACTCGATGACGCAGGAGCGGGTGGCGCTCGACCAGGTCGCAGGGGTGGATGGCGCAGCGCCTCGTCGGCGCGTAGCCGGGCCGCACCTCACTGCTGCGGGCCGTAGCGCTCCCAGACCTCCTCGGCCTCGTCGCCGCGCCCGGCGCGGTCGAGGGCGCGCGCCAGCGCTCCGGCGACGTCCACCCGGTTCGGCACCAGCTCGGCGCTGTCCAGCTCGCCGAGCGAGGCCCGCAGCCGCGGCTCGGCGTCGTCCAACCGGTCGACCTCGGCGAGCATCATCCCCGCCTCGGCCCGCAGCACCAGCTCGAACTCGTGCCCGACCAGGGCCTCGGCCCTCGCCATCCGCTCGACGGCGGCGTCGACCTCGCCGTGCTGCGCGAGCAGGTGGGCCCCCTGGCGCAGCACGTACGGCTCGAGCACCTCGCCGTCGAACTCGTCCTCGCCCGAACCCAGCTCGGCCGCAAGCGCCTCGGCAGCGGGGATGGCGGCATCGAGGTCGGCAAGTCCCGGCTAACAGGTCGGTCGTGTCGGCGGTCAGGGCCGCCCGTGAGCGCAGCGCCTCGACGTAGAGCCCCACGGTGCCCGAGCGCTGCGCCTGGTCGACGGCCTCGTCGAAGAGACCGGCAGCAGCAACGGCGTCCCCGGCATCCCACGCCGCGTTGCCGGCGCACCACCGGGTGTGGCCGGCCTCGCGGAGGCGGTCCTGGGCCTGGAACGCATCCGATGCCGTGGTGTAGGCGGTGCTGGCCCCGGACCACAGGCCGAGGGCCACGAGGGCGTTGCCGAGGGCCCATCCCGCCGGCCCGACCAGCGCCGGCTGGTACTCGCGCAGCACCGGCAGCGCCGCGTCGAGCAGCTCGGCGGCCTCGGCGGGGCGGCCGGTCTCCACGTAGGCCAGGCCGAGGAGCCGCTGGCCCAGCGCGAGGAGCACGGGGTCACGGTCCCGCGTCGCCGCGGCCACGAGGTCGGCGGCGGGCCCCTCGAGCTCGGCCCACGCCTCCTGCTCCACCCGCACGTCGCAGAGGTCGACGAGCTCGGCCAGCCGCGCGCGACGCGGCACCCCACGCACCGAGCGCGCCCGCTCGAGCAGGTGCGCGGCCGCGCCCAGGTCACCGGTGCTGCGGGCGATCCGTGCCCGGCCGTCGAGGGCGATCGACGCCAGCACGGGGATGCCGGACACGCCCCGCTCCATCGCCTCGAGCATCGCGGCGGCGGTGTCCGGGTCGACGGGTGCGGTCGCCATCGCCTGCTCGATGCCGCAGAGCAGGCGGCGCTCGGTCAGGCCGGCGCGACCGTACGCCGCTGCCGCCCGGGCCAGGTCGCCGGCCGGGTCGTCGCTCCCGCCGAACCAGGCGAACCGGCGCCAGAGCGCGCCGGCCTCCTCGTCGGCGCCGTCCGACTCCAGCCGCTCGGCGCACGCGCGAGCGCGGGCGCTCGCCGCCTCGGACTCCTCCTGGGACTCGGCCTCCACGACGTCGAGCAGAGCGACCTCGCCTTCGGCGCGGGTGGCCCCCGCGGTGTCGTCGGCGTGGTGCGCCGCCTCCAGGGCAGCTGCCAGGAGGGCCCGCTGCTGGCCGGGGGGACCGGCATCCTGGGCTGCCGTGCGGTCGAGCAGGGAGACCGCCGACCACTCCTCCGGCGTCGTCACGGGCGGGATGCCGTCGCGGTCGCGCAGCCAGGCCTCCACCTGCGGCTCGAGGTCGGCGCCCGCCTTCGCAAGGCCCTCGCGAACCGCCCGGGCCCGGTCGAGCACCCCGGTCGTCGGTGGCACCGCACGGCCGTCAGTGCCCTCGGGTGGTGTCGAGGGCAACCGGGTGGGCGGGAGCGTGGGCTCGAGCGACACCCGGGTCGGGTCGAGGGCGGCGGCCAGCGCAGACGAGGTGACGGTGGACCCGTGCTCCTCGTCGAGGGCTGCGGCGATCTCATTCGCGACCCGGTGACGCGTCGCCGGCCACCTCGTCGACCGGCCGGCCCCCGACGGTCTCCGGGGCCACCCCGGCGGCCGCGGCCTGCTCGAGCACGAAGGCAGCCGTGGCCGCGAACCACATCCGGTCGCTCGGGGTGCGCAGCTCGGCAAACCAGCCGAGGCGGGGGACCAGCAGGTCGACCGCGCGCTCGGCGTTCCCGATCCGCACCAGCACCCGCAGGCAGGCCGCCACCGTCGCCGATGCCTGCGGGTCGTCCTGGGCCAGCTGCCAGGCCTGCCGCATCGACAGCACTGCACCGTCGAGGTCGCCCCGGTCGAGCAGGGCCTCCCCATCGGTGCCATGGCCTGGCTCGGACTCCTGGTCCCGATCCGTCATGCGCTGATCCAAACAGAAGCCGGCCGCCGGGGCGAACGTTTCGGCCATCCGGATCGTGACCTGCCCCCACCTTCCGCCCGATGGCCACCCGTTGAGACAGTGGGGGAGACGTCGGCAGGCACGAGGAGGTGAACCGGATGGACGACGCGCGCGAGCCACAGGCGCCGTGGCCCGACGACGAGTTCGTCGACTACGCCCAGGCTCGCCAGCACACCCTGCTGCGCGCCGCCTACCTCGTGACCGGCGACCTCCACCTCGCCGAGCGGCTGGTGAGGGCCGCGCTGGTGCAGCTCGGCCGGCAGTGGTCGCGGGTGCGTGAGGAGCAGCCCGACCTCTACGTGCGCCGCCTCCTCTACCGTGACGCGGTCGCCTCCTGGCGCGGGCGGCCGCCCGAGGCGATCCCGGCCGGCGCGGCGTGGGACGACCCCGACGAGCCGTGGGACGCCGACGTGGTCGAGCGCCGCCGGGAGGTGCTGCGGGCGCTGGACGCCCTCACGCCCCGACAGCGGGCAGTCGTCGTGCTGCGCTGGTTCGAGGAGCGCGCCGAGGGAGACGTCGCCCAGGTGCTCGGCTGCAGTGTCGCCACCGCGCACGCGGAGGGCGTCGAGGCGCTGGGCCGGCTGCGCGACGCCCTGCCGCGGGCCGACATCGGCACCGGGGGCCCGCGATGACCGCCGACCTGCGCGAGCTGCTCGAGCTGGCCAGCGACGACGTGCCCGACCTCGACCTCGCCGCACCGGCGTGGGACGAGGCTCGCCGCCGCAACCGGACGGTCGTACGCCGCAGCGCGCTGGCCCTCGGCGGGCTGGCGGCCGCAGGCGCGCTTGGCGTTGTGCTGCGGGACGAGGGCTCGCCACCCGTGCCGACCCCGACGGCGGCAGCGACGGTGGCAGCGGACGGCCGGATGCCGACGGCCCGGGTCGACGGCATCACCGTGTTCCTCGCTCCGTCCCCGCCCGACGAGGCGCTGCTGCCGCGCTACCCGGACGCGGTCCGGCTGCGGATCCCGCGCCACCTGGGGCCGGCCGACCCGGCGATCCGGGCCGAGATCGGCCCCGGGGTCGGCGTGGCCGGGCCGCTGCGGGCCGTGTACCTCGTCGTCAGCGCCGGGGGCGGCTACCACCCGGTCTTCTTCGCGCCGGACGCGCCGTTCCAGGTGGAGCTGCCGGCGGTGCGGATCAGCCTCTGGGAGGGAGTGCAGTCGCTGCTCGGCCCCCGGTCGGTCTCCGACGACCGGCACCAGGTCGTCATCCCGCAGCCGGGGCGCCTGGTGGTGATCGACGCCAGGAACGGCTCGACGACGAACATCGAGGTGCCCGACCCCACCCTCCTCCTGGCGGGCTGGGCGCGCGACCGCACGACGCTGGTCGCGCGAGGGCGCGACGACGGCTGGCTCGTCGTGCCCGAGACCGGCGCGGTCACCCGCGCCGCGCGTGCGGTCAACCCCGACTGGGCCGACCTCGCGCAGGGCGACGCCGGCGCCGGGGGCGCGCTGCTGCGCACCTTCTCCGGGTCCGGCCTGCTCACCGGCACCAAGGCCCTGCTCGGGCCGCCCGTCGTGCCGAACACGGCATCCGTCTCCAACACCGAGGGCTGGGTGGCCGGGGGCGCCTTCCTGCCCGGTGCCTACCAGCGCGCGCTCGAGCGGTCGCAGGGACTGGTCGCCGTGCACTCAGACCTGCCCCCGACCCCGCGGGTGCTGGCCGCGACCACCGGCCCGCTGGTGCCCAAGGCGTCCTACCGGGCGCTCGGCTGGGGTCCGCAGGATGTCGTGCTGTTCGAGTCCCGTTCGGAGAGAGCGGGTTTCCAGGGCATGGTGCGACGGGTGCTGGCGTGGGACGTCAACGAGGGCCTGCTCTACCAGGTCGCCGACGTCGACCGGGCCGCGGCGGCGCCCGGTGAGTTCTCGGGCACCTACACGCTCTGACCACCGGTCGCGACGGGCCGGGTGGGGTCCTCGATCCACTCGCTCCACGACCCGACGTAGGGGATCGCGTCGATGCCGGCGGTGTGCAGGGCCAGGGCGAGCTGGGCCGCGGTGACGCCTGAGCCGCACGTCGTGCCGACCGGGGTGTCGCGGTGCACCCCCACCGCGGCGGCACGGCGCCGCACCTCGTCCGGGGGCAGGAATCGACCGTCGGACGTGAGCAGGTCGGCCATCGGCAGGTTCACCGAGCCGGGCACGTGGCCCGCGACCCGGTCGATCGGCTCCGCCTCTCCGCGGAAGCGTTCGGGCGCCCGCGCGTCGAGCAGCACCCCGTGCCGTGCCATGTCCACCACCGCACCGGCGTCGAGCACCGGCACCGAGCCCGGACGGACCGTGAGGTCGCCGGCAGCCGGGCTGGGCACCTCGTCGGTGACCGGCATCCCGGCCCGCTGCCAGGCGGCCAGGCCACCGTCGAGCACCCGCACCTGCGAGTGCCCCGCCCAGCGCAGCATCCACCAGGCGCGACCCGACGCCAGCGACGTGGCCTGGTCGTAGACCACCACCTCGTCGTCGTCCCCGACGCCGCACGCGCGCAGCGCCTCTTGCAGCACGGCAGGGTCGGGCAGCGGATGCCGACCACGCGCCCCGGGCGCCCCGGCGAGAGCCGCGTCGAGGTCGAGGTGCGGTGCCCCGGGCACGTGCGCCGCGGCATACAGCTCGGGGCCCGGCGTGCCGCGCAGGTTGTACTGCACGTCGAGCACGCGCACCTCGTCGCGCGACAACAGGGTGGCGAGCTCGTCGGGGGTGACCAGGGCGCTCATCGGACCATCCAACCACCGGGGGCGTCGTGCCCTGCGGGAGGATGTCGGGCGTGGCATCCCCCGTGCGACTCGTCCTGATCCACGGCTCCCAGCTGAGCGGAGCGCAGTGGTCGCGGTATGCCGCGCTGCTCGGGCCCGACGTCGACCTGGTGCTGCCCGACCTGCCGGCGCACGGCACCCGGCGGGGCGAGTCGTTCACCTGGGAGGGCGCGCTCGCGGTCGTCACCGAGGCGGTCGAGGGCGGGGATGCCGGGGTGCCGGTCGCGCTCGCCGGGCACAGCCTGGGCGGTTACCTCGCCATGGCGTGGGCCGCCGAGCACCCGCACCGGCTCGCCGGGCTCGCGCTGCTGGGGGCGTCGGCCGTGCCGGCCGGACCGGGGGCGGCGCTCTACCGGGCGATCGCGCGGGTCGAGTCGCGGCTGGGGGTCGACCGGATGTCGCGCGCCATGGATCGCGAGTTCGACGCCCTGCTGCCCCCCGAGCTCGCGGCGGTGATCAAGGAGGCGGGCTACGGCTTCGACGGCATCCCGGCGGCGTGGGCGGGCGTCATGGGCCTGTGCCGGCCCGAGATGCTCGCCGAGGTCACCGCGCCGGTGCTGCTGGTCAACGGTCAGCTCGACCAGCTGCGGGTCGATGCCCGGCGCTTCGCCCGCGCCGCCCGGTCGGCCCGCTGGGTGCACGTCGTCACAGTGCCGCGAGCCCTGCACGTCTTCCCGCTGACCCACCCGAACGAGACGGCGGCCGCCCTGTGGGAGCTGCTCAGCGCAGCGCGTGCTCCGGCGGGATCATGACCGCACCACCCACCGGCGGCACGTGCGCGGTGGCGTCGCTCCACTCGGGGAGCACCTCGACGAACCGGTGACCGGGGTCGGTCGTCCATTCAAGCTTCGACTTCGGCCAGCCCGACGGGTGCAGGGTGCCGTAGTGGATGGGGATGACGTGCCGGGCGCCGGAGCGCGCGGTGGCGTCGGCGGCCTCGACCGGCCCCATGTGGCCGGGGGACAGGCGCGGGCCCCAGCCGCCCACGGGCAGCAGGGCGAGGTCGACCGGGGCGCCGGCCAGTTCAGGCAGCTTGGCCATGTCGGGGTGCAGCGAGGTGTCACCGGCGAACCAGACGACGACGCCGCCCCCGCGCAGCAGCATCCCGGTGGCGCCGTTGGGGCGGTGCGGCATGGGGCGCGCCTCGTGGTCGGCCCGCACCAGCATCACCTCGACGCCGGGGCCGACCGGGTGCCAGCCGTCGGCGAAGGCCTCACCCGGCTCGAGCTTGTGCTTGTCGAGCCACGGGAGGTTGGTGGGGTCGGTGACGACCGGCACGTGGCCCAGGCGGCGCAGCGAGGGCAGGTCGGCGTGGTCGTGGTGCAGGTGGCTGAGGAGCACGACGTCGACGTCGTCGACGTGCTGCTGCACCGGCAGGTCGCGGCGCCGGCGCAGCGGGCCGAGGCGGCGGCGCAGGAGCGGGTCGGTGAGGACGCGCAGGCCGCCGAGCTCGAGCAGGACGGTCGAGTGACCCACCCAGGTGGCGCGCACACCGTCGGTGCCCCACGGGCCTGCGGACGGCTGCGATGCCACGGCACCACCCTAGTCGGGGGAGAATGGGGCACCATGTCCGCCCTCACCGCCACCGCCACCGCCCCGGCCTCGACGCCGGCGTCCCGCCCGGTGCTGCCGCCGCTGCACATCGGGCGGCACGTCGTCGAGTCACCGGTGGTGCTCGCGCCGATGGCCGGCATCACCAACCGCGCCTTCCGGCGGCTGTGCCGCGAGTACGGCAGCGCGGGGCTCGAGGCCGGCGGCGCGTCGGGGGCGACCAGCCTCTACGTGTCCGAGATGGTCACCACCCGGGCCCTCGTCGAGCGCACGCCCGAGACGATGCGGCTCATCTCGCACGACCCCGCCGAGAACCCGCGCCGGTGCAGCTGTACGGCGTCGACCCGGTCACCGTCGGGCAGGCCGCGCGCATGCTGGTCACCGAGGACCGCGCCGACCACATCGACCTCAACTTCGGCTGCCCGGTGCCCAAGGTCACCCGCAAGGGCGGTGGCGCGGCGCTGCCGTGGAAGACCGACCTGTTCCGCGGCATCGTCGCGGCCGTGGTGCGCGCGGCGTCGCCGTACGACGTCCCGGTCACCGTGAAGATGCGGAGTCGGCATCGACGCCGACCACGTCACCTACCTCGATGCCGGGCGGATCGCCGAGGGCGAGGGGGTCGCGGCCGTCGCGCTGCACGGCCGCACCGCTGCCCAGCGCTACTCCGGGCAGGCCGACTGGTCGGCGATCGCCCGGCTCAAGGAGGCCGTCACGTCGATCCCGGTGCTGGGCAACGGCGACATCTGGTCGGCCGAGGACGCCCTCGAGATGGTGCGGCAGACCGGCTGCGACGGGGTCGTCGTCGGGCGCGGCTGCCTCGGCCGGCCGTGGCTGTTCGCCGACCTCGCCGCCGCGTTCGCCGGGTCCGTCGGCCCGCGTGCAGCCGGGGCTGCGCGAGGTGACGGCCACGCTGCGCCGGCACACGGCATACCTGATCGACTTCTACGACGGCGACGAGGGCCGCGCCTGCCGCGACATCCGCAAGCACATCGCCTGGTACCTCAAGGGCTTCCCGGCCGGCTCGACGGTGCGCCACCAGCTGGCCCTGGTCGACAGCTTGCAGGCACTCGACGACCTGGTGGGGACCCTCGACCTCGTCGGCGCCATGGCCCGGCGAGGCGGCCGAGGGCCAGCGCGGCCGGGCCGGGTCGCCCCGCGTGGTGGCCCTGCCCGAGAACTGGCTGCGCTCGCGCGAGCTCGACTCTGCGCAGCGGGCGCAGGTCGCCCAGGCCGAGCTCAGCGTCTCCGGCGGCTGACCGGCATCCGGCATCCGGCAACGGACGGCCGGCGTCAACGGTGAGACTTTTCGGGGCCATGGCACCGAAAAGTCTCACTCTTGTCTCGGGGCGGGGCCCTGTGGATGACGCCCAAGCTCGCCGCCGAGGTTCGGGCGCCCTCGGGGGATGGACCTCGAGGCGCTAGTCCGCTCACAGCACGGCGTGTGCTCGACCGCGCAGGCGCGCGAGGCTGGGCTCACCGACGACACGCTCCGTTGGCGGGTGACCTCTGGCCGGTGGAGCCGCATCGGGCAGGGGCTGTACCTGGCCCAGACCGGCGACCTCGACTGGTTCGGGCGCGCCCACGCGGCCGTGCTCCGAGGCGGCGAGGGCTGCGCGTTGAGCCTCCGCAGCGCTGAGTACCTGCACCGGGTCACGACGACGGCGCCGGCCGTCATCACCGTTGCGGTGCCACTCGGCCGTTCGGTGACCCGACTGCCCGGCACGAGGTACCGCGGGCACGTCGGGCTCGACGTGGTGCAACGCAAGGGGTTACCGGTGACCCGGGCGGAGCAGACCGTGCTCGACCTTTCCGACGTGCCCGGTGTGGAGTGGCGAGAGGCGGTCGCGACGGCCGCCCGGTGGGTCCAGAAGCGACGGACGACAGCGGCATCCCTCGCCGAGGCACTCGACGGGAGGGCGCGTCACCGCCACCGGCACATCCTGACGGTGGCGCTGGGGGTCGTCGCGGAGGGGGCCGAGAGCCTGATGGAAGTGTCGTACGTCCGCAAGGTGGAGGGGCCGCACGGGCTGCCGCGCGCGGCCCTGCAGGTGAGGGACGGCATCCGTCGGCGTGACTTCGAGTACGAGGAGTGGCTCGTCGTGCTCGAGGTCGACGGCCGGCTCGGCCACGAGGGAGAGTTCGTGGCGAAGGACCGCACCCGCGACCGTCGAGCTGCGGGCTCCGGTCGGGTGACCCTGCGCGCCGGGTGGGTCGACGTGGAGGGAGCCCCGTGCGAGCTGGCGGTCGACGTGCATGCGGCCCTGCGGGCCCGTGGCTACCGGGAACCGATCCGGGTCTGCGGGCCGGGATGCGCGGCCCGCCGGGCTGCCGCGGCCTGAGCCTTTCGGTAACGCTGGGAGAAATCGGGGTCATGACACCGATTTCTCGGACCCTTGTCACACAGAGCGGGCTCGCCAGCGCTGTGGCAGGAGGAAGACGAGGGCCACCACGGCCACCGACCAGGCGAGGTGGCTGGCGCCGACCACCTCCTGGTGCGCGAACCACCAGTGGGTCAGGCCCGTGGTGGTCTGCACCGCGTGGGGGATGTCGGTGAAGCCGGTGACGAACGGCTGCCAGAAGAGGATGACCGTGACGAGGGTGGTCCACGGGACGGTCCACCGCGTGCCGAGCAGGTCGAAGACGACGGCGGCGAGTGCGGCGCTGCCGATGTAGTAGGCGTTGTTCTTCGGGTCCAGGGCGAGACGCACGGCCACCGCGACGAGCAGCACCCCGGGCAGGCCCCTGGTCAGCACCGTGAGGGTCGACATCAGCGGTGCGAGCACGAGCTGCGCCGTGCGGCCCCAGGCCGGCATCCACTCGCCACGGGCGCCGAGGGCGTGCAGCCCGGAGGCGGACGCCAGGCCGACGGGTGGGTGCAGTGCGGTGAGGGTGCCCCGGTTGGCGAGCACGAAGGGGGCCCAGGCCAGGGCGACCCCCACCGCCGCCACGGCTGCTGCCACGCGCAGGCTCGCCCAGGGCAGTGCGAGGACCATCGGGAAGAAGCCGATCGCCCATGGCTTGGCCGCGACCGCGAGGGCCAGTGCGGCGCCGGCCAGGACGGCTCGCCCGGCGCAGACCGCGCGCAGCGCCAGCACCGCGAACACCAGGGCGAGGACGTCGTCGAGGTGCCCCCACCGCACTGCGAGCACGGTCCAGGCCGGGGTGAGCACGATGGCGGCGAGGACTACCCGGCGCAGACGGGCCTCCGGGGCCACCAGCGGCGCGAGCACCGCCACGAGCAGTGGTCCCGCCGCGGCCATGGCAGCGAGGGCGACCCCCCGGGCCACGTCGGCGGGAAGGGGGCTGAGCGCGGCGGCGAGCAGGAGCGAGAGCGGCCCGGTCTGCAGCCAGGGCACGTCGGCGAAGAGGTTGAGGCCCGAGCCGTGCATGAGGAGCCGGGCGCCGTCCACCGTGTAGTGCCAGGACAGCCCCGAGTCGGGCCACATGTGCCCCGCCCACCAGGCGGCCCACAGCGCCACCCCCAGCCAGGAGGCCGCCACGGACAGCGTCCTGCGGTCGACCTCCATGGCCGTCACCCTAGTGATCCGGCCGGCACCCCCGCCGGGGTTCGAGCCCCCTACGGCTGCGGGGTGTCCTGCGGTTCCGGGGCGTCCTGCGGCTCTGAGGTGTCGCGCGGGCGGTCGTCCCTGCCGAAGACCCCCACCGAGATCCAGGCCAGCGCCACGACGACCCCGCCGATCGCTGCGTAGCCCTTCGGGGTCCCGTCGAACACCGCGAAGCTGGCGCCGTAGAGCATGGTGATGGCCAGGGCGATGAAGCTGAGGTGTCTGCGGTTCATATCGGGAAGTCTAGGAACGGAACCCGGGCGGGCGGGTCCACCGAACAGGGGACCGGGCCGTCCCCCGCCCGGTGCGCGCTCGGTGCCTTCCGGCTGTCACAGGGCGCCGCTAGCGTGGGCGCATGGCAGCGCGGATCGGCACCCCCGGTGGCACCCCCGAGCGTCCCGCGATCTTCTTCGCGGATGCCGCGGAGTTCGGCCGCTGGCTCGCCGCCCACCACGACACCGAGACCGAGCTGTGGATGGGCTTCTACCGGAAGGGCCACCCGCAGGCCGGCCTCACCTGGGAAGAGGCAGTCCGGGAAGCCCTGTGCTGGGGCTGGATCGACAGCATGGCTCAGGGCATCGACGAGCACACCAGGCGGCAGCGCTGGACCCCGCGCAAGCCCACCAGCAACTGGTCGACGATCAACATCAACGCCGTCGCCGAGCTCACCGCGCAGGGCCGCATGCAGCCGAGCGGTATCGCCGCGTTCGAGCGCCGCCGGGAAGACCGCTCCGGCATCTACGCCTACGAGAACCGCGAGCGTGAGCTGCCCGAGCACTACGCTGCCCAGCTCGCCGCCGACCCGGCGGCCACCGCCTTCTGGGAGGTCGCCACCCCCAGCTACCGCAAGCTCGCCACCAACTGGGTGGTCACGGCCAAGCAGGAGAAGACCCGCGACTCCCGGATGGCCCAGCTCGTCGCCGACTGCGCGGCCGGCCGGCTGATTCCGAGCCAGCGTTACGGCATCGAGCCGAAGTGGGTCCAGCGGGCGGCAGCGGCGGCGGAGGCGGCCCGCCTAGGGTGAGGCGGAGGCGGCCCGCCTAGGGTGAGGCGGGTGACCTACACCGAGGCCGACCGCGAGCGCTGGGTCGCCGAGGACCCCGCCCACAAGCGGGCCGACCGCGACGACTTCGCCCGCGACCGCGCCCGGCTCGTGCACTCGGCGAGCCTGCGCCGCCTGTCGGCCAAGACCCAGGTGGTGCAGCCGGCGAGCGACGACTTCGTCCGCAACCGGCTGACGCACTCGCTCGAGGTCGCCCAGATCGGCCGCGAGTTCGGCGCGGCGCTGGGCTGCAGCGCCGACGTCGTCGACACCGCGTGCCTCGCGCACGACCTCGGCCACCCTCCGTTCGGGCACAACGGCGAGACCGCGCTCGATGCCGTGGCGGCCGGCATCGGCGGGTTCGAGGGCAACGCCCAGACCCTGCGCATGCTGACCCGGCTCGAGCCCAAGCGGGCCCACCCCGACGGCCGCCCCGCCGGGCTCAACCTCACCCGCGCCAGCCTGGACGCCGCCACGAAGTACCCGTGGCGGCGCGGCCGGGGCCCGCACCCCACGATGAAGTTCGGCGTCTACGACGACGACCTCGAGGTGTTCGACTGGTTCCGCGCCGGCGCCCCGGACGGCCACCGCTGCGTCGAGGCCGAGGTCATGGACTGGTCCGACGACGTCGCCTACTCGGTGCACGACGTCGAGGACGCCGTGGCGTCCGGGTGGCTCGACCCGCGCCTGCCTGCGCGAGCGCACCGACGTCGAGGCGGTGCTCGCCGTGGCGGGGGAGGTCTACGAGCCCGGGCTGACCCCCGGCGAGCTGACCGAGGCCCTGGAGCGGCTGCTCGCCACCGGCGCGGTGCCCGACGCCTACGACGGGTCCCGCCCGGCCCTGGCGGCGCTCAAGGACATGACCACCCGGCTCATCGGCCGCTTCGTCGTGGCCGTCGAGCAGGCCACCCGCGCGCGAGCACGGCCCCGGGCCGCTGACCCGGTACGGCGGGCGGCTCGTCGTGCCCCGCGAGGCCCGCGCCGAGTGCGCCGTGCTCAAGGCCGTGGCCGCGCACTACGTCATGCACGCCGCCGAGCGGGTGGCGCTGCACGTGCGCCAGCGCGAGGTGGTGGCCGAGCTCGTCGCCGCCTTCGAGGCCGACCCCGACCGGCTCGACCCCGACCTGCGCCACGACTGGGACGCCGCCGGCGGCGATGCCGCCGCGCCTGCGGGTGCTCGTCGACCAGGTGGCCTCGCTCACCGACGTGCGGGCGCTCGACCTGCACCGGCGCTGGTGCCGCCCGGCGACGACCTAGACTCGCGCACAGTCGAGCGACAGCCGCAGCGACGCGCCGGGAAGGAGGGTCAGTGGCAGGTCGGATCCGGGCCGAGGACATCGCGACGGTCAAGGAGCGCACGTCCATCGAGGACGTCGTGCGCGAGCACGTGACCCTGCGCCCGGCCGGCGTCGGCTCGCTCAAGGGCCTGTGCCCGTTCCACGACGAGAAGACCCCGAGCTTCACGTCCGCCCGACCGTCGGCATCTACCACTGCTTCGGCTGCGGCGAGGGCGGCGACGTCATCTCGTTCGTGCAGAAGGTCGAGCACCTCACCTTCACCGAGGCGGTCGAGCGGCTCGCCGCCAAGCTCGGCATCGAGCTGCGCTACGAGGAGGGCGGCGGCCGCCCGCGAGGGCGGATCGAGCCTCGGCAAGCGGTCGCGGCTCATCGAGGCCCACCGGGTGGCCGCAGGAGTTCTACGCCGACTGCTGCTCGACACCGGCAAGCCGGACGCCCGGGTCGGCCGCGACTTCCTGCGCGAGCGCGGCTTCGACCGCGCGGCGGCCGAGCGGTTCGGCATCGGCTTCGCGCCGCAGGGCGGCGAGGCGCTCACCCGGCACCTGCGCGAGCGCGGCTTCACCGACGACGAGATGGTCGACCGGCGGGCTGTCCGGGCGGGGCAGCCGCGGGCTCTACGACCGGTTCCGCGGGCCGGCTGGTCTGGCCGATCCGCGACATCACCGGCGACACCGTCGGCTTCGGCGCCCGCCGGCTGTTCGACGACGACCGGATCGCCGCGAAGTACCTCAACACCTCCGAGACGCCGATCTACAAGAAGTCGCAGGTGCTCTACGGCCTCGACGCCGCCAAGAAGGCCATCTCCACCGAGCGCCGCGCGGTCGTCGTCGAGGGCTACACCGACGTCATGGCCGCCACCTCGCCGGCGTCGAGAGCGCGGTCGCCACCTGCGGCACGGCCTTCGGCGTCGACCACATCAAGATCCTGCGCCGCATCATGCGCGACGAGACCGACGGCCCCCAGGCCCGCGTCATCTTCACCTTCGACGGCGACGCCGCCGGCCAGAAGGCCGCGATGCGGGCGTTCGGCGAGGACCAGCGCTGGGCCGCCCAGACGTTCGTCGCCGTCGCCCCCGACGGCATGGACCCCTGCGAGCTGCGCATCGCCAAGGGCGATGCCGCCGTGCGCGCCCTCGTCGACGACGCCGTGCCGATGTTCGAGTTCGCCGTGCGCACCACGATCCGCCGCTTCGACCTCGACACCGCCGAGGGCCGGGTCGCAGGCGATGAAGGCGGTGGCCCCGATCATCGGCTCGATCCGCGACACCAGCCTGCGCCCCGAGTACACCCGCACCGTGTCGGGCTGGCTCGGCATCGAGGTCGAGCAGATGGCCGCCGAGGTCAAGAAGGCCGGTCGAGTGCGCCACGACGACGCCGTCGACACCTCGCGCCGGCCGGCCGGCACCGACGACGTGCCCGAGCCGGCTCCGGGCGAGGCGGCCCCCCTGCCGGTGCCCGACCTGCGCGACCCGGTCGTCTTCACCGAGCGCCAGCTGCTCCAGGCGCTCATCCAGTACCCCAGCCAGTTCACCGACGAGGCCGTCGACTCGCTGCGGCCGGAGGCGTTCGTGGCGCCCGCGCACCGGGCCGTGCTCGACGGCATCTGCATCGCCGCCCCCGCCGCCCGCAAGGCCTCGACCGCGGCCTGGGTGGCAGCGGTCGGGGAGGCGGCCCCGCTCGCCGTGCGCGGCCTGGTGTCGGAGCTGTCCGTCGCCCCGCTGCCGACCCGCTTCGACTCCTCGTCCGGCCTGCCGCCGCAGCGCTACCTCGACTCGCTCGTCGTCGGGGTGCGCGATGCCCAGCTCGGCCGGCTGATCGCCGACGCGATGGCCTCGGTGCGGCGCGTGCAGAACGACCCCGACTCCGACCCCGCCGACCTCCGGGAGCGCACCATGGCCCTGCACCGCCTCGAGCTCGAGCGCGTCGCGCTGCGCGAACGGCTCTCGTCGTGAAGCTCGAGTGGTCGGGCCTGCGCCGGCCCGCCGTGCCCGCCGACGTCGCCGCAGCCATCGACCCCGAGGAGCACGAGAAGCTGCTGGCGTGGGCGGTCGAGGACGGCAGCGGCGTCACCGTCGTGGCCGGCCGGCACCGCCTGTATGCCGTGGCGCCCGGTCCCGACGGCCTCACCGTCACGCTGTCGCGGCCGTGGCACCTCGTGGATGCCGGCCTGTGGAGCGGCGAGGACGGCTCGCTGCGCGTCACCTGGGTCGACGGCGAGCGGCCCGCGCGGTTCGTGCTGCCCGACCCGCAGTCGCTGCCCGAGACGCTGCGCGAGCGGGTGCAGGCGTCGGTGGTGCTCTCCGAGGCGATCGACCTGGGCAACCGGCGCACCGCCCGGGTGGTCGTGCGAGAGGACCTCACCACCCGCAACCTGCTCAGCCAGGTGCTGCTCGGGCCCGGCGTGCGCAGCACCGACCCGGGGGTCACTGAGCAGGTGCAGGCCGGCCTGGCGCGGGTGCGCGAGCAGGTGGGACTGAGCTGAGCGCGCCGGGTGCTCGCCCGTTTTCGGATAGGGGTGCTCCCTTTGCTATCGTTGCCGGGCGCTGCTGCGGCGATCCCGCGGCAGGCTTTCCCCTGTAGCTCAATTGGCAGAGCAGCCGACTGTTAATCGGCAGGTTGTTGGTTCGAGTCCAACCGGGGGAGCACCCCCAAGAAGCCCCTGAACTGCGGAAACGCCAGTTCGGGGGTTTTCTCATTGTCGGATGCAGCGACTATGCATCGTTCACTGTTGGCGCTCCTCAGCCGAAGAGGGCGCCATCCTCTTCGCCGCAATGGCGACGCCAGGGACACCCGGCCGCCACTATGCGATCGCGGTGCGATGGGTCGGCCCGGTGGCGCAGGCAGGTCGGATCAGTGCGTGCCGGATGACACGGCGTGCAGCTCGGCGGTCGCCATCTTCGTGCGGATCCACGGCACCAGAGCCAACAGGATGCCGGCCACCACGAGGGTGATGATCGCGTTCACCAGGTAGTAGGTGGAGTCCGAGAGGTCGCCCATCGCCTGGATCATCTGGGCCGCCAGCCCCTGCCCGGCCGCGCTGCCGAGGAACCACAGGGCCATCGCCTGGCTGGCGAACGCCTTGGGCGCCAGTCGGGTGGTGGCGGAGAGGCCTACCAGCGAGATGCACAGCTCGGCCACGGTCTGCAGTACGAAGACGCCACCGAGGATGTAGACGGGCGCAGTGTTGCCTTGGAACGTGGCGAAGGCCCACGACATGGCGAGCGCCGACAGCCCGATGAGCGTGACGCCGAGGACGAACTTCATCGGTGTCGAGGGGAAGCGTCCGGCGCGCCGCGTCCAGATCCAGCCGGCGACGGGCGCCAGCACCACGTTGGCGAGCGGGTTGACCGACTGGAACCACTCCGGGCTGATGTCGATGCCGGCCACCTCGGTGACCGTGCGGTCGGCGGCGAAGATGGCCAACTTGCCGGCGGCCTGCTCGAAGATCATCCAGAAGAGCATCGCGCCGACCCACAGTGGGACGTACGCGAGCAGGTGCGACTTCTCCTCTCCCTCGACCTTCGGGCTACGGAACATCACGGTGAAGTAGGCGATCGGGGTGAGCAACGCGACGATCGAATGGCGTCGATGACCTGGTGCGGCCGGGACCGCGAGGGGTACTAACCACGACGAGCCGGCGCACGAGAGTTCGAACCTGCAGGCGGGGGCTGGGTGGACTCCGGCCCCCCCGCGGGCGGCGCCGTGCGCATGCTGTCCGAGCAGGAGATCGAACAACTTGCGATCAGCTCCCCTCCGACCGCGAGCTCCCAGCGAAGCGCCACTACTGACCGAGGTGAGGAACGATGAGCTCGGACGGTTGTTGAACTGAAGCGAGTGTGGCCGACCACTTCGGCGCGGGGTACTCACGGGGCAAGCGGTCAATGTCATCGGACGGCCGATCGAGGTGACTGTCTCAGTGGACCTGGGTACGACGTCGAAGGGTCGCTTTCCTATGTCACGCGCACAGAGACAGGGTCCCGTCCTGCCCAGCCCGGTTGCCGAATGCGGGTGCCTACCGGGCTTGGTGGCCGATGATGTGGTGTGCTCTCCCGACTGGCCCCGGCTCGTCGTCGAGTCGTGCTCGCAGTGCTCGGACTTGCGATGCTCGCACTGCTGGCTGGACTCCTGGCTGCGCTGCTCTCGCGGCAGCCGTCCAGCCCGGTCGACCAGTCTGTGGCTGGCCCGGTGTTGCTCGTACCGGGATATGGCGGGTCGACGCGGTCCCTCGATGAGCTCGCACGGTTCTTGCGCGAGAAGGGCCGCGACGTGACCGTGGTCGCCCTCCCCGATCGGGCACAGGGCGACCTGGACGACCAGGCCAAGGTGCTCGGCCAGGCTGTCGACGCCGCACTGGCCCGGACCGGGACCCCATCGGTGGACGTCGTGGGCTACTCCGCCGGCGGCGTCGTCGCTCGGCTGTGGGCCACTGAGGGCGGCGGCAGCGACCACCTGCGCCGCCTTGTCACCCTCGGCTCGCCCCACCACGGCACGGACCTGGCGTCCGTGGGCTCGCTCGTCGCGGGCTCCTGCCCGGCGGCCTGCCGCCAACTTGCGCCCGACAGCCCGCTGTTGGCGCGCCTCGACGTGGAGCCGGTGCCTGCCGGGCTGGTCTTCATCTCGCTGTGGACCACACGCGACGAGGTCGTGGTGCCGCCCTCCTCGGCCGTCGTCGACGGGGTGCCGAGCCCGTCGTTGCAGAGCATCTGCCCGGGGGCCTCAGCCCGCCACGGCGATCTCCCCAGCGACCCTCTGGTCCAGGCCCTCGTGGGGGAGGTCCTGAGCCGCGAGACCCCGCCGAGCTGGACGACGGCGGATTGCGGCAGGCTCGGGGGTGTGCCTAGCTCGTGACATCGCGGGTCGTGAAGTTCGCCCAGGCGGCGCCGAGGAAGACGGCGACGTAGACGAGCTGCAGACCGATCCCGCGTTCGATGTTGCTCAACAACATCGGGTCGCGGTAGAGGTCGACGAAGGAGAGCCAGTACCGCGTGGGGAGGTAGGGCTGGAGCGGGCGGGCCGCGTCGACCGTGAGGAGGAGGGAGGACCCGATGAGGAAGGCAAGGGCGCCAAGGGTCGCCGACTGCGGGGAGTCGGTCAACGTGGAGAGCAAGAGGGCGAGCGAGGCCACCCCCAACATCGAGATCGTGACGAACGCGATGGCGGCGGCGCTGCGCCAGGCGACCTGCCCCGGTGTCAGGGCGGAGCCGGACAGGCTGAGCAGGGCTCCGGAGATCGGAGCGTTGCCCAGCAGCAGCCGACCCACCAGGAAACCGACCCCGACCACCGACAGCACCGCCACGAGCACGAAGACGGTGATCGCGGCCAGCTTGCGCACCAGGAGCCGGGTGCGACCCACCGGCCGGACCAGCAGGTAGCGCAAGGTGCCGGACTGGGCCTCCCCGGCCACGGACTCCCCGGCCACGACGGCGATCGACACCGGTAGGAAGAGGGGTAGCACGATGGCGAGCGCTGCTATGGCGAACAACGACCCGTTCGCCGTGACGGCACTGAGAAAGGCTGGGCCGGTGCCGGGCCGTGGCGCGATGCCGGTCCATGCCAGCAGGGCCGCCACGATGGTGGGCAGGAGGTTGAGCAGCAGGATCGCGACCCAGGTGCGTCGCCTTCCGAAGAGCTTGGTGAGCTCGATGTGGTTCACCCGGCCACCTCGTCCCGACCGCGACGGCTGGTGTGCTCGTCGATGACGTCCTCGAGCGAGCGCCGCTCGGGGCCGAGCTCGCGCACGACGACTCCGGAGCCGACGAGACGCGCGTTGAGCCCTCCGGGATCCCCCGCCCGCACGACCAGCCGCTCACCGTCGCGTTCCTCGACAGCCCCGCCGAGCAGTGCGGCGGCGCGGTGCGGGTCCGGGGTCACGATGACGACCCGTCCGGTGGGCGCCTGGAGCACGGCGAGGTCCTGCTCGAGCACCAGCCGGCCGCGGTCCAGCAGCCCGATCCGGGTGCACAGCTGCTCCACCTCGGCGAGCAGGTGGCTCGACAGGAAGATCGTCGTCCCGGAGTCGTGCAGGGTCCCGAGCAGCTGGCGGATCTCACGGATGCCGCTCGGGTCCAGCCCGTTGGTCGGCTCGTCCAGGACGAGGAGCTCCGGCTGACGCAGCATGGCTGCGGCCAGGCCCAGCCGTTGCCGCATGCCCAGCGAGTAGCCGCGCACCGGTCGCCGGCCCACGGACTGGAGGCCGACGAGGCCCAAGGCGTGCGAGGCGCGGTCCCGGCGGTCGCGCCGGCCACCCCCGAGCGGGCCCCCGGGTGCCTTCCCACTCGCGTCGAGGAGCATGAGGTTGGCCAGCCCGGAGAGGTGCCCGTACGCCGCCGGTCCCTCCACGAGGGCACCGACCCGCTCCAACACGGCGCCGGACGCCCTGGGCATCTCCTGGCCGAAGAGCTCGATCCTCCCGGAGGTGGGCAGCACGAGCCCCAGCAGGCAGCGCACCGTCGTCGTCTTGCCCGAGCCGTTGGAGCCGAGGAACCCGTAGATGTCCCCCGATCGCACGGCCAGGTCGAGGTCGACCACCGCCGAGACCGAGCCGAAGACCTTGGTGAGACCGTCGGTCCGGATCACGGTGGCCGTGCCGTCAGGAGAGGTCATCGGCTGTTCGCCGAGCGCAGGTCGGCGGCCGCCATTGCCAGTCCTTCTGGGGTGAGCGTCCCCGCGAGCAGCATGGTCCTGCCGGTGACCGCCGGGTCGGTCAGTAGCAGGGCCAGCGGTCCTATCGAGAGAGCGCACGCCCTCGGGCAGCCCGGTGGACCCCGCGGCCAACGAGAGCTGCTGGCGCAGCGAGCGCGCGGCCCGCTCGGGCAGCACCCCGACGGCGAACTGGGTGGTGCCGCGACCGTACTGCGCGACCCCCTCGAGGCCGGGCGTCGTGGGTAGCCGCGAGTAGCCCAGCAGCTCCTGCGGCAGGCCGGGGTCGGGGACCCTGCCCACTGCGCGGACCAGGTCGAAGCGTCGGCCCCTGCCCACCCGGGAGCCCGCTGGCGGCACGAAGCGGGTGGCAGTCGGGTCCGGCGTGGCGGCGCTGAAGTCGAGGAAGGTGCTCGACATGGCGGGAACCTGCGCCCCTCGACCGTAGACATCGACGCGCACGGGGATCCCGGACCCCCCGTCGGACCAGACCTCGACCCGTTCGATGCTGCCGAGCGGGTCGTCAGGGCGAAAGCGCAGACCCTCGGCCACGCCACCTGCCACCAGCCGCGACGGCAAGGTCGTCAGGCGATCAGCGGTGGCCCCGCTGAGCAGACGGGCGGCCAGCTGTGGCGGCACCGCATCCCGCGTCCGCGGCAACCGGACCTGACCCAGGTCGGCCTCGCCGTAGGAGATGCGGTCTTCCTCGGAGTCCCAGTTGGCGGTCCCGATGTCGACGGCGTACTGGTCGTTCTCGCCAGTGGGGGTCAGGGTGTCGACGCGCCAGTCGTCCGCTGCGCGCCACCACACCCGCACCTGGGTCCGACCGCCGAGGAGCGTGCTCACGTCGTCGAGTACGTCGGACGCAGGGAGGGCCAGCGAGCCCGAGGACTCGGCGTACCCGGCATACGGGCGATCGGCAGAGGCGCGCACCCGGGTCAGGAGGGTCGCGGCGTCGCTGGCCGACCCCAGTGGCAGCTTTGCGACGCCGAAGGGCAGGGCGGCGAGTGTCGCCACGGCGGCGAGGACCACCAGCCAACGCCACGAGCGTCCCATGGGGGCACGCTATGTCACTGTCCTCCGACCATGGACCCGGCGCCGTCAGACGTTAGGGATTCGTATGAACTCTCGCGGTCGCCCAGGAGGAGCACTGACGGGCTGGCGTACTGAACGCGTGTTCAGCACTGAGCGAGGGGATGTCGGTGTGCCCCGGCCTCAGGCGGGGAGGCGGACCATGAACCGGCAGCCCGCACCGTGGTTGCTCACCATGACGGTCCCGCGGTGGGCTTCCACCAGCCCCCGCACGATGGCCAACCCGAGGCCGGCGCCGGCATCCGGGGCAGGCGTGCGCGCACCGGTGCCACGCCACCCGACCTCGAAGACGGACTCGAGGTCGGCAGGGTCGATGCCCCCGCACGCGTCGGTCACCGAGAGCTCCACCATCTCGCCGGCGCGGCGGCCCTCCACGAGCACTACACCGTCGGCCGGGGTGTGTCGGATGGCGTTCATCACCAGGTTGCCGACGACGCGCGAAAGGGCAGCGGGGTCGGCGCGCACCTCGACGTCCGGTCCGATGTCGCCGCTGACCTCGACCCGTCGGGAACGGGCGACCGGCAGCGCGCCTGCGACTGAGTCACTGACCACGTCGCGCAGGAAGGTGGGCTGAAGCGTGAGGCTGAGCGATCCGGCGTGGATCCTGGACAGCTCGAACAGGTCGTCGACCATCACGGCCATCCGGTCGACTTCCCTGAGCATCTGCCGGTGGTACCGGGCGGGGTCGTCCGCCAGCCCGTCGTCAAGGCTCTCGGCCATCGCCCGCAGCCCGGCCAGGGGCGTGCGCAGGTCGTGCGACACCCACGCAACCAGCTCCCGGCGGGACTGCTCGAGGCGGCGCTCGCGTTCGCGCGACGAGCGCAACCGCTCGCTGCTGCGGGCCAGCTCCCGGGCCACGTCACGCAGCTCGCGCGGGTCGTTCCCAGCGGGGTCGACCACCTGGCCGGCGCCCACGGCGGCAGCCATCGACCGCAGGCGTCGGGCGGACACGGCGAGCGTTCGCGCCAGCAGAAGGGCGAACGCACCGGACACCAGGCCCGACACGACGCAGACCCAGACCACGACGCCGAGGTCGTGGGTCGAGAGGAACATCGCCCTGGCCGTGCCGACCACGCCGGCGACGACCCCACCGATGGCGACGAGGGCGATGAGCCCGGCCGGCCAGCGGATCGGGGCGCGGCGCACGAAGAACCCGGCCAGGATCCCCAGCACACCCACCCCGAGCGACCATCCAGCGGCGATGAGCACGACGTGTACGTCGTCGCTGGTCACGACGGCTCCCAGCGGTAGCCGACGCCCCAGACCGTGACGAGCCGCTGGGGACGGGTGGGATCGACCTCGACCTTCTCGCGCAGCCTGCGCACGTGCACGGTCACGGTGGACTGGTCGCCGAAGGACCATCCCCACACGTCGCGCAGCAGCTCTTCCCTCGACCAGACCGTCCTCGGGTTGGCTACGAGGAAGTGGAGCAGGTCGAACTCGCGGACGGTGAGGGTCAGCGGTGCGCCGGCCAGCGTGGCCGCGTGCTCGCGCGGCTCGATGACGAGGTCACCGTCGAGCACGCGTACCCCACGCGCGGACCGCTGCCCGGCGCGGCGTAGCACGGAGTCGACGCGCAGCACGAGCTCGCGCGGGCTGAAGGGCTTGGTCACGTAGTCGTCGGCACCCACCCGCAGCCCCGTGAGCCGGTCGTTCTCCGCACCGAGCGCCGTCAGCATGATGATCGGCACCTCGGTGAGGTCCCGCAGTCGTCGGCACACCTCGATGCCGCCGATACCGGGAAGCATCAGGTCGAGCACGACGATGTCGGCGCGCTGTCGTCGCATGGCGGTCAGAGCGGCTTCCCCGTCGCTGGCCTCGGTCACGTCGTGGCCCCCCGCCCGCAGGTAGGACACCACCACCTCGCGGACCGTCGCGTCATCGTCCACGACGAGCACGTCAGCCACGGCCTGCTCCCTCACGTCGCGGGGGTCGGGACCTGGCGCCCGACCAACGCAAGGCTAGTCGGGACCTGACGAGGGCCAGGGAGCTCACGGCGCGACCTGCTCGGGGACGAGGACGGCCACCCACCGGGTGCCGCGCTGGGCCACCTTCGCCACGGCGAGGCCGGCGTTCGCGCCGACGTGCTCGACCGCCTCCGGGCCGAGCTCGGCCCACGCGAAGGCCATGGACCGAAGCCCGCCGGCGCGCAGGTGCAGCTGCTGGACCCGCAGGCCCGTGCCGGGTGCGGCGAGGTCGACCACGACTCGTCCGTCGCTGCGCACCAGGCGGCGGACTCGACGCAGGAGTGCCACTGGGTCCCCCCCGATCCCGATGTTGCCGTCTGCGAGGAGAGCCGTGTCCCAGAGCCCCTCCCGCGGCAGGGGCTGGAAGACGTCACGCTGGATGGCCGGGGCGCCGCGCCTCTGGGTGCGGGTCACCGCCTCGTCCGAGACGTCTACGCCGAGCACCTCGTGTCCACGTGCGGCGAGCTCGGCGGCCAGCCGCCCGGGGCCGCAGCCCAGGTCGATCGTCCCGCCCCGGCACCATGCAAGGAGGAACCGGTCATCCATGGACGCCGGCCCCGTCCAGCGGGATACCGGCAGCTGGTGCGACCGCCTGGACCCCTCAACGACCGCGGTCAGGGCGGCGCCGCACAGGCCAGCGGCGAAGACCTCGGTGGCGGAGACCCGCTGCTCTGTGTGCATGGCGGCGACGCTACGAGCACACGCGAACCGGCAACGGTCCCAACCCTTACGAGAGTCTGAAGTCTGGCGCCGCACCGGGCCCGGTCCGGGTGCCGGCCACCACACTGGCCGCATGCGAGTCCTCCTCACCGGCGCGGCCGGGTTCATAGGTGCGGCGACGGCGTGCGAGCTGCGGCGCCATGACGTCGAGGTGGTCGCCGTGGACCTCTTGCTCCCCGAGGCCCACGGGGAAGCCACCCGGGCGATGCCCCCGCCTGAGGTCCACGTGCTCGACACCCGCCGCGCGGGGGAGTGGGCTCACCTGTTCGACGGGGTCGAGGTGGTCGTGCACCTCGCGGCGATGGTGGGGGCCGGCGCGACCGCCTCCGACCTCCCGCTCTATGCAGGGCACAACGACCTCGGCACGGCATCCGTGCTCGCAGCGATGCACGAGCGCGGGGTGGAGCGTTTCGTCCAGGCGTCGTCGATGGTCGTCTACGGCGAGGGCCGCTACCGCTGCCCCGAGCACGGGGCCCAGGCTCCTGGCCCCCGCAGCCTCGAGGCCCTGGAGTCGGGTCGTTTCGACAACGCCTGTCCGGTCTGCCGCACGCCCCTGGGGTGGGCGATGGTGGATGAGGCGGCCCCGTTCGACCCGCGCAGCTCCTACGCCGCGAGCAAGGTGGCCCAGGAGAACTACGCCGCGGCATGGGCACGCCAGTCGCCGGGCGCGGCCATCTCGTTGCGCTACCACAACGTCTACGGAGCGGGAATGCCACGCGACACCCCCTACGCCGGCGTAGCCGCGATGTTCCGCTCGTCCCTGGAACGGGGGGAGCCTCCGGTCGTCTTCGAGGACGGTGGGCAGATGCGCGACTTCGTCCACGTCGAGGACGTCGCCCGGGCCAACGTGGCAGCGGCCCTCGCCGTCGCGGACCGGGCGCTCGGGTCGCACACCGCCTACAACGTCTGCTCCGGGCACCCGATCGGCATCGCTGACGTGGCCCGCGCCGTGGCGGCCGGCCTCGAGCCGCGGGTGACCGGGCAGTTCCGCGTGGGCGACGTCCGACATGTAGTGGCGTCGCCGCGGCGAGCACGTGAGGAGCTGGGGTTCACGGCCCGCGTACGGCCCGAGACAGGGCTGGCGCGCTTCGCCACGGAGCCGCTGCGGGTCTGAGCGCTGTGCCGGACGTCACCAGACGGTGCGGATGACGTGCTGCAGCACGAGCGCGGCGACTCCCTGGGCCAGCAGGCCCCAACGGCGCCAGCGGTCCGGCAGCCAGACGACGCTGAGCACCAGCCACGGCAGGAACGGCAGCCAGATCCGCTCGACCTCGGCCTTGCTCATCAACGACAGGTCGGCAACGGCGACCATGGCCACGCCCGCCGCCACCAGAGCGGCGAGGGGCTCCGGGCGCTGCCACCGCGCCACGGTTCTCAGACGGGGCCACCCGGCGGCCAGCGCCGCGGGCACCATCGGCCCAGCGACCAGGATGAGGGCCGCAAGGTTCCCGACCACCCAGTACCAGCTCGGCCGTTGCCCGGAAATGCCATCCCAGTAGCGTTCGCGCAGAACGGGATAAGCCTCCCACCAGGCGAAGCCGAGGGCTGCGAAGGCAGCCACCACGACCAACGCTCCGGCCGCTGAGATGAGGGCCACCGATCCGCGCGCGCGGCTCGAACCGGTCGCGGCCATAAGCACAGCCAGCGCGACGGCACCGAGCAGCAGCAGCCCGTACGACTCCATGATGCACCAGCCGAACAGCAGCCCCGCCACGAATGCCCACGCGGCCCGGGTTGTACTCCGTCGGGCCGCAGTGGCCGCCGCGAGGGCCGCAGCGGCCCAGGCGCCCGTCGTGGCGAAGACGGCATCCGCCGACACCGCCATCAGGACTGCTGCCGGGCCGACCACGAGGAACGGCAGCACCCGTCGTGCGGCCCTGCGCTCACCCAGCCGGTCGAGCGTCATCGCCACCCCGGGAGGGAGCGTCGCCGCCACGAGCACGACGACCAGGCCCGCCGCCTGCCAGGATCCAAGACCCACCCGGTCGAGGCCGACGAACATCAGGACCGCTCCCGGCGGGTGCCCCGCGAGGTGCACCGGCCAGTGCCCCGAGGAGTCGAGGGGGATGCGGGCAACGTACTCGCGCAGCAGGGCCCCCACGTCGTCGATCTGCCGTGCGCTCTCGAGGTACTCCGTACCGTGGTCGAGGACCCGGCCGACCCCCTGGGGCCCGTCGACGAGGGCCAGCGCGATCATCCAGAGCACTGACCCGGCCCACGACAGCGCCAACAACCTTCGCCAGGAAAGGCGGTCCAGAAGGGCGGGCAGGCCGGCCCAGGCCGTGACGGAGACGATGGCGACCACGAGCAGGCTGCTCCACCCCACCCGCCAGGCCCAGTCACCGAGCAGTGGCGGCGCCGTCCCAGCCCGGACGTCGACACCGGTGACGACAGGGACGGCCATCACAAGCGCGACCAGGACAGCGGCCAGGAGGAGCCCCCACCTCGCGCGCGCTGCCGCACCGGCGGAAGCATCGCGTGAAAGCGTCCGCGGTCTCGTCGCAGATCCGACCATTGGCCAAGGATGCCCTGTGCCGCAACGGTGTCGAGACGAACTCGGCAGGTCGGACCCATCCGTCACACCTCCGTAAGGAAGGGCCCGGTCCTGGGCCACCCAGCGCGGTTAGCGTCGCCACATGGACCTCGACTGCGACCTCGTGATCCCCTGCCGCGACGAGGCAGCAGCCCTTCCCGGGGTGCTGGCTCGGGTCCCCGCGGGCATGCGGGTCATCGTGGTCGACAATGGCTCCAGCGACGGCACGGCGGGCGTGGCTCGCGCGCTCGGCGCCACCGTCGTGCACGAACCTCGACCGGGTTACGGGGCCGCGGTGCACGCGGGAGTAGAGGCCGCCAGCGCACGTTTCGTCGCGGTGCTCGACGGCGACGGGTCCATGGACCCCGCCGAGCTCCTGCCCCTGTTGGACGTGGTGCGGTCGGGGACGGCCACGATGGCCTGTGGCCGGCGACGCCCCGCCGCGCATGGAGTCTGGCCGTGGCACGCGCGTGCCGGCAACCTGGTCGTCCTGGCGTGGCTGCGCCACCGCACGGGCCTGCCCGTCCACGACGTCGCCCCGGTTCGCGTGTGCCGCCGCGACGACCTGCTCGCGCTGGGCGTCCGGGACCGCCGCTTCGGCTACCCGGTCGAGCTCCTCGTGCGCGCCCAGGCCGCTGGCTGGCGGCTGACGGAGCACGACATCGCCTATCACCCGCGCGCCGCGGGGACGCACTCCAAGGTGTCGGGATCGGTTCGCGGGTCCATGCGAGCGGCGCAGGACTTCGCGAAGGTGCTGTCATGAGGGGCACCGTGCTCGTCATGGCCAAGGCACCTGTCGCCGGCGAGGCCAAGACCCGACTGGCGGGCATCGCCGGTGAGCACGCGGCGGCCGAGCTGGCCGCAGCGGCCCTGCTCGACACCCTGGAAGCGGGCGCCCGCGCCTTCCCGGCCGGCGGCCGCGTACTGGCTCTTGCCGGTGACCTCGACACCGCCTGCCGTGCCGAGCAGATCCGTGAGGCCGCACAGGGATGGGTCGTCGTCGCGCAGGGCGGCCAGACGTTCGGCGAGCGGCTGGTGGACGGCCACGTTCAGGCCCACCGTCTCGCAGGCGGGCCGGTGGTGCAGATCGGGATGGACACCCCCCAGGTCGATGCTGCCCTGCTGCGTGAGCTGGCGCAGGCGGCTCACCGACACGACGGCCCGGTGCTCGGGCCCGCGCTGGATGGCGGCTGGTGGGTGCTGGTGACGACCCACCCCGGACAGGCAGCAGTGCTCGCCGGCATCCCGATGAGCCGCCCCGACACCGGACGGCTGACCGCTGCCGCACTCGCGGCGCACGGCCACCCCGCCGCCGCGGCCGTGGCCCTGAGAGACGTCGACCTGCCGGCCGACGCGGAGGCCGTCGCCCACGAGGCCCCGTTCACCCGGTTCGCCGCGACCTGGCAGTCCTTCACGGAGAACACCCAACGCCCCGGCGTCGTGGTGGGCCAGGCGCCGTCGTGACGCGGGCACCGTCAACGACTGACCGCAGCCTGACCGGGGTGGCGGCCCGCATCGACGCGCGCATCCCGGTGCCGCAGTCCTTCACCAGCGACCTGCGCGGACCACGCACGACGGCCCGAGTGGGTGTGTGGCTGGGGGTGGCGTTCTCGGTCGCCTTCGCCACCGGGCTCTACAGTCACGCGTCCCAGCTGGCCACCCCACCCGTGGCGCTGCCGACCGGCCCGGCCCGCATCTACCAGGTCACCCAGGGCCTGCACGTCGCCGCCGGAACGGCAGCCGTCCCCCTCCTGCTCGTCAAGCTCTGGTCGGTCTTCCCGCGCCTGTTCGTCCGGCCACCACGCCCGGGCCGAGAGCTCGCGCTGCACCTCCTCGAGCGCATCTCCATCGCGCTGCTCGTCGGCGCGGCCATCTTCCAGCTCGTGACCGGCCTGGCCAACTCAGCCCAGTGGTACCCGTGGTCGTTCGGGTTCGTCGGGGCGCACTACGCGCTGGCCTGGGTGGCCGCCGGCTCGCTCGTGGTTCACATCGCGGTCAAGTTCCCCATCATCCGCCGGGCATTGTCCGAGCCCGTCGATGACGGCGCCGCGCGTTCGCCGGGCAGCACCGGCCCCGTGGCGCCCACCCGCCGCACGCTCCTTCGGGCCACCTGGCTGTCGGCCGCCGTCGCGGTCTTCGCGACGACCGCGGCCGAGGTCCCCGGGCTACGACGGGTGGCCGTCCTCGCAGTCCGCTCCGGGGAGGGGCCGCAGGGAATCCCGGTCAACCGCAGCGCAGTCGGCGCGGGTGTCGCCGACCATCTCGACGACCCGGCCTGGCGCTTGCGCGTCATCGGGCCCGCGAGCACCCTCGAGCTGTCCCTCGACGACCTGCGTGCGATGGACCAAAGGGCGGCAGTGCTCCCGATCGCCTGCGTCGAAGGGTGGAGCGCCAGCGGGGAGTGGTCGGGCGTACCGGTGCGCGACCTCGCCGCCCTGGTCGGTGCCGGCTCGGGTGATGCCGTGGTCGTGCGGTCCATGCAGTCGCGTGGCGCGTGGCGAGAGAGCCGGCTCCCGGCGAACTTCGTGCAGCACCCCGACAGCCTGCTCGCCCTCACCCTCGCCGGGCAGCCGCTCGACCCGGACCACGGCTACCCGTGCCGCCTCATCGCCCCCGCACGACCAGGGGTGCTACAGACGAAGTGGGTTCACGAGCTGGAGGTGGTGCCGTCATGAGAGCCGCCCGGCTCGGGCTCGGGGCGCTGGGACTGGTGGCCACGGCATACGGCCTCCTGCTCGTCGTCGCCCTGGGACCGGGCCAGCTCGGGTCCGTGTTCGTCTGGGTGGTCGGGGGTGTCCTGGTCCACGATGCGGTGCTGGCCCCGTTGGTCGTGGCTCTCGGAGTGCTGGCTGTGTTGAGCACCTCGCGCTGGTGGCGCTCCCCGCTGCTGTGGGCCCTGGTGGTCCTGGGCCCGCTGACCCTCGTGGCAGTGCCGGTGCTCGGGCGGTTTGGTGCGAGGTCGGACAACAACACCCTGCTCGACCGGCCGTACTGGGCAGGGTACGTCCTCGTGGCCACCGTGGTGCTGATCCTGGTCGTGGCCGCAGCGCGTCGGCGGCGGCGCTCCGCCGTTGGCTAGACTCGCGGCGGTCCCGAGGCCCGAGGTGGTGGTTGGTCGATGTTGGCAGCCAGGCTTGCGCGCCACTACCCGACGGTCACGATGGACACCGACGCGTTGGAGGCGGCACGCATCCTGGCCGACGCCAGGTTGCCGGGGCTGATCGTCCTCGACGACGAGGGGCAGCCGTACACGGTGCTGCCGGGTTCGCAGGTGCTGCGCTTCATCGTGCCGAGCTACGTCCAGGACGACCCCGCCCTGGCCCGGGCGTACGACGAGGCCTCGGCCGACTCGATGTGCGACGAGCTCGCGGCGCGCACGGTGCGCGACGTGCTTCCCCGGCGGGTGGACCTGTTCGACCTGCCGGTGGTTGCCGCTGATGCCACGTCCATCGAGATCGCCGCGGTGATGGCGGGCCAGCGCAGCCCGATCGTGGCGGTCATGGACGGTTCCCGGTTCGTTGGTGCGGTGGTCGTCTCGGTGCTGCTCGAGCACCTGCTCGGGTCCGGGCCTGCGCGTTGACCACCTGGTTGGTGCTCGCGGCGTTCGTCGCGGCCTACGTGCTGATCGCCACCGAACGGATCCACCGGGTGGCCGCGGCCCTCGGCGGCGCGGCGGCGATGGTGCTGCTGGGAGTGGTCGACGCGAAGACTGCGTTCTTCAGCGAGGACACCGGGGTCGACTGGAACGTCATCTTCCTGCTGCTCGGGATGATGATCATCGTCAGCATCGTCAAGCAGACGGGGGTGTTCGAGTACCTGGCGATCTGGTCGGCCAAGCGGGCGCGGGGCCGGCCCTTCGCGGTGATGGTGATGCTGATCGTGATCACCGCGGTGGCCTCGGCCCTGCTGGACAACGTGACCACGGTGCTGCTGGTGGCCCCCGTGACGTTGCTGGTGTGTGACCGGCTGGGGGTCACGCCGGTCCCGTTCCTGATCGCCGAGGCGATGGCCTCCAACATCGGCGGCACGGCCACCCTGATCGGTGACCCGCCCAACATCATCATCGCCAGCCGGTCAGGCCTTGGCTTCAACGACTTCCTCGTCAACCTCGCTCCGCTCATCGTCGTCCTGGTCGGCGTGCTGGTGCTGCTGTGCCGGTGGATGTTCCGATCAGCGTTCGTCTACGACGAGAAGCGCGCCGCGAGGGTGATGCAGCTCGACGAGCGCGACGTCATCAAGAACAAGCGGCTCCTCGTCCAGTGCGGCATCGTGCTCTCCCTCGTGATGGTCGGCTTCATCGCCCACGGGGCGCTGGACATCGACCCGTCCCTGGTGGCGCTGCTCGGCGCCGGCGCCCTGGTCGCGGTCTCCCGCACCCAGCCGCGCGAGTACCTCGACGAGGTCGAGTGGCTGACCCTGGTGTTCTTCATGGGACTGTTCGTGATGGTCGGCGCCCTGGTCGAGGTGGGCGTGGTCGACAGCATCGGAGCACGCCTGGCCGACGCGGTCGGCGACAACTACCTCCTCGCCGGCACCGGCCTGATCTTCGGCTCGGCCGCGCTCTCCGGCATCATCGACAACATCCCTTACGTCGCCACCCTCGCCCCGATCGTCAAGGACCTCGTGGATGCCGGCGGCGGCACGCCGCAGGCGACCTCGCTGTGGTGGGCCCTGGCGCTCGGCGTCCGACCTGGGCGGCAACGCCACGGCGGTCGGCGCGAGCGCCAACGTCGTGATCATCGGGATCGCGGCCCGCAACGGACACCCGATCTCGTTCTGGCACTTCACCAAGTACGGCCTGATCGTCACCGCGGTCACCGTCACCATCGCGTGGGCCTACTTCGCGCTGCGGTACTTCGTCCTCGCCTGACCGGTGGGGGGTCCCAGGTGTTGCCTGCTCGTTCGGAGTGGACGCCAGCGGTGAAGATGCAAGGGCCCGGACCACCACGGTCCGGGCCCTGCTCGTTGTCGAGCCGGCGGTCAGGCCCTCGGGTCGAGGTTCTGCACGTTCTCGCCGGCCAGCCCGGTGCTCGCCATCGCGCCCGAGCCGCCGGCGGCGCCGGGCATCGCGTTGGTGATGGTGCCGCCCGCCGCGCGCCCGCGCCGGTTGACGCGTCGCTCGACCCTCCCGGCCAGCACGGTGAGGCCGTAGTTGATGACGATGAAGATGAGGGCGACGACGACGTAAGCGGGGATGACGGCCGCGTAGGCGGTGCCGGCGTCGCGACCCTGCTGCAGCAGCTCGGGGTAGGTGATCGCGGTGCCGAGCGCGCTGTCCTTGAGGATGACGACCAGCTGGCCGACCAGGGCCGGGAGCATGGCGGTGAGCGCCTGGGGGAGCTGGATCGAGCGCAGCACCTGCCCGCGGCGTGAGCCCGACCGACAGCCCGGCTTCCGACTGCCCGCGGGGCAGCTGGTGCACGCCGGAGCGCACCAGCTCGGCGATGACCGAGCCGTTGTAGAGCGTGAGCCCGGTGACCACCGCGTAGAACGCGTTGAAGTCGACGCCGAAGACGTTGTTGACCGTGTAGACACCGAAGGCGAAGTACATCATCAGCAGCACCGGCACGGCCCGGAAGAACTCGACGACCGTGCCGCAGAACCAGCGCACCGGGGCGAGCTCGGACAGCCGGCCCATCCCGAAGACCAGCCCGAAGATCGAGGCGAGGACGATCGAGACCGCCGCGGCCTCGAGCGTCTCGCACGATGCCGGGCACGAGGTACTGCGTCCACACGTCGGCTCGAGAGCACGAAGCGGCGCCACATGGCCGGGTCGAGCTGCCCCGCCTGGCCCAGCTTCCAGAGCACCAGCGCCAACCCGCCGAGGCCGATGATGACGCCGATCACGGTGAGCATCCGGTGCCGGGCCCGGGCCCTTGGGCCCGGGCGCGTCGAACAGCACCGAGGCGGCGCTCATCGCTTCACCGCCAGGCGCCGGGACAGGCCGGTGAAGAGCAGCCCGACCGGCAGCGTGAGGATGACGAACCCGATCGCGAAGATCAGGAACACCGCGACGCTGGCCGTCTCGTTCTCGATGATCGTCTTCATCAGCCCGCGAGGCCTCGGCCACGCCGATGATCGACGCGACGGTGGTGTTCTTGGTCAGGGCGATCAGGACCGAGCCGAGCGGGGCGATCGCACCGCGGAAGGCCTGCGGCATGATCACCTCGCGCATCGACTGGCCGAAGGTGAGGCCGATGGCCCGGGCCGCCTCGGCCTGGCCGCGGTCGACCGTGTTGACGCCCGACCGCAGCGCCTCGCAGACGAAGGCCGCGTGGTAGACGCGAGAGCCCGACGATCGCCCAGCGGATCGCGTTGTCCCGCACCGAGGTCGGTGAGTCAGTCGGGCGCCAGGGGAATCTGCAGCACGTACAGCACGCCCAGCACGCAGAACAGCAGGATGAGCGTCAGCGGGGTGTTGCGCACCGTGTTGACGTAGAACGCCCCGAGGCCGCGCAGCACGCCCGACCGGCGACACCCGCATGACCGCGAGGATCGTGCCGATCACGAGCGAGCCGATGGCGGCGAAGAAGGTGAGGTAGATCGTCATCCAGAACGCGCGCGAGGACGTCGTACTTCTCGGAGGATCTCGACCATGGGGGCGCCTTCCGGTCAGAGGGGACGACGGATGCCGCCCGCCCGCTGGGGCGGACGGCATCCGGCGTCGTGGAGGAACGTCAGGAGCAGGCGGCGGGCGTCGGCGGGTTGCCGGTGCCGGGCTTGTAGCCGGCCGGGCCGAGGTTGGCGTCGAGCGCCTTCTGCCACGAGCCGTCCGAGACCATCTTGCTGATCGCCGCGTTGACCTTCTCGCAGGTGGCGGTGTCGCCCTTCTTCAGGCCGATGCCGTACTTCTCCTCGGAGAAGGGCTTGCCGACGACCTTGAACTTGCCGGTGTACTCGGGCTGGGACGCGAAGCCGGCGAGGATCGTGTCGTCGGTGGTGACGGCGTCGACCCGCCTTGTTGGCCAGCGCCGGCACGCACTCGGAGTAGGTCGCGAACTCCTGCAGCTGCACGCCGGGGTAGGCGTCCTTGACCTTCTGGGCCGAGGTCGAGCCCGGTCACCGAGCAGAGCTTCTTGCCCTTCAGCGTGTCCGGTCCGGTGATCGAGCGTGTCGTCGGCGCGCACCAGGAGGTCCTGGCCGGCGATGAAGTACGGGCCCGGCGAAGGAGACCTTCTCCTTGCGCGCGTCGGTGATCGAGTAGGTGGCGACGACCATGTCGACCTGGCCGGTCGAGAGCAGCGTCTCGCGCTGGGCGCTGGGCGGCCTGGACCCAGGTGATGTTGGCGGCGTCGGTGCCGAGCTCCTTGGCGACGTACTTCGCGACGTCGACGTCGAAGCCGGTGTACTCCGTCGCCCTTCTTCAGGCCGAGGCCGGGCTGGTCGAACTTGATGCCGACCTTGAGGCCGCCGGCCCCGGCGCCGCTGGAGCCGCCGGAGCCGCTGCCGCCCGAACCGGTGTCGCCGGCGTCGGAGCCGCACGCCGCCAGGGCCAGTGCGAGTGCCGCGGTTGCTGCCGCGGCCCCCATTCGTCGAGTACTCATCGGTGTTTCCCTCCCAGGTGGTGCGGCGGATGCCGGGTGCCCCGCCGGCTGCTGTGGACGTGCTGGTTCAGTGGGTGAGGATCTTCGCCGAGGAAGTCCTTGGCCCGGTCGCTGCGCGGGTTGGTGAAGAACTCCTCGGGCGTGGCCTCCTCGACGATCTGGCCGTCGGCCATGAAGACGACGCGGTTGGCGGCGCGGCGGGCGAAGCCCATCTCGTGGGTGACGACGATCATCGTCATGCCGCTGCGGGCGAGCTCGATCATGACGTCGAGCACCTCGTTGATCATCTCGGGGTCGAGCGCGGAGGTCGGCTCGTCGAAGAGCATCACCTTGGGGTCCATGGCCAGCGCCCGGGCGATGGCCACCCGCTGCTGCTGCCCACCGGAGAGCTGGGCCGGGTACTTCTCCGCCTGGTCGGCGACGCCGACCCGCTCGAGCAGCTCCATCGCGCGCTTCTCGGCGGCCGGCTTGCCGCATCTTGCGCACCTTGATCGGCCCGAGCGTGACGTTCTCGCAGGATCGTCTTGTGCGCGAACAGGTTGAACGACTGGAAGACCATGCCGACGTCGGCGCGCAGCTGGGCGAGCGCCTTGCCCTCCTCGGGCAGCGGCTTGCCGTCGATGGTGATGGTGCCGCGACTCGATCGTCTCGAGCCGGTTGATGGCGCGGCACAGCGTCGACTTGCCCGAGCCGGACGGGCCGATGACGACCACGACCTCGCCGCGAGCGCACGGTGAGGTCGATGTCCTGCAGCACGTGCAGGTCACCGAAGTGCTTGTTGACGCCCTTCAGGACGACCAGGGGCTCGGTCATGCAGGCAACCTAGCCACCCACGGCGCTCAGGGCGCGCGGAGGTGCAGCCCGATCCACCGCGGGACCGAACTGAGACCTTTCAGCCGATGGCCTTCACGCCACCCAGACCTTGCGTACCCGCTCGGTGACGGTCCACACGGTGCGTTCGCCCGCGGAGAGCTGGACGGCCACCCCGGGGGCGAGGTCGATGCGCTCGCCGTCCTCGAAGAGCACCGAGCCGCGGCCGGAGACGACCACGAACACCTCGTCGACCTCGGTGTCGCGCGCCGTGCCCTCGCTCATCTCCCACAGGCCGACCTCGACCTCGCCCACTGAGCCGAGGGTGCTGACGGCCGCCGTGGGGGAGCCGTCGACGACCTCGTCGGGCGGCAGCGGCTCGTGCTCGAGGGGAGCGGTGGTGACGTCGGGGCTGAGCAGGCGCATGGCGGCATCCTCGCACCCGGCACAATGGCGCCATGACTGCCGACCCCGCGGCCTTGCGGGCCTCGCTCGCCGACGCGACACCCGACGTGTTCTGGACCGACCGGCCCGAGCGTCCCTCGCCGCGCGCAGCGCTCACCGGGTCGGGCCACCGCGCCGACCTGGTCGTCGTGGGCGGCGGCTTCACCGGGCTGTGGGCCGCCATCCAGGCCAAGGAGGACGACCCCTCGCGCGACGTCGTCGTGCTCGAGCGCGGGCGGTTCGGTGTTGCGGCATCCGGTCGCAACGGCGGTTTCGTCGCCTCGTCGCTGACCCACGGCCTGGCCCAGGGGTTGGCCTGCTGGCCCGACGAGGTCGGCACCCTCGAGCGGCTGGCCGACGAGAACCGGGCCGGGTTCGAGGCCACCCTCACCACGCACGGCATCGACGCCGACTACCACGTGCCGGGCGAGATCACGATGGCGCTCAGCGAGCACCAGGTCGCATCGGTGCACGAGGGCTACGAGCTTCATCGGGCACACGGCGTCGACGCCACCCTGCTGGATGCCGCGCAGGCGCGCGCCCGCGTCGACTCGCCGCGCTACCTGGCCGGGTGGGTCGACCCCACGGTCGGGCTCGTCGACCCCGGCAAGCTGGTGTGGGGGCTGGCCGACGCGGCCGAGCGGCTCGGGGTGCGGTTGCACGAGGACACCGGCGTCACGGCGTTCGACCGCGAGGACGGCGGCGTCGTCGTGCGCACCGAGTGGGGGAGCCTGCGCGCCGGCCGGGTCGTGCTCGGCACCGGAGCCTTCCGCGGCCCGCTCAAGCGCCTCGCGCTCTACACGCTGCCCGTCTACGACCACGTGCTGATGTCCGAGCCGCTGTCGGTCGCCCAGCTGGATGCCGTGGGCTGGCGTGGGCGCGAGGGCCTCACCGACGCGGGCAACCAGTTCCACTACTACCGCCGCACCCTCGACGACCGGGTGCTCTTCGGCGGCTACGACGCCAACTACCACTTCCCCGGGAAGATCGACCCCCGCCTGGAGCAGTCGGCGTCGCACGACCTGCTGGCCGAGCACTTCTTCGACATCTTCCCCCAGCTGGCCGGGGTGCGGTTCACCCACCGCTGGGCCGGCGTCATCGACACCACCTCCCGCTTCACCCCGGTGTTCGGCACCGCCCTCGGTGGCCGGCTGTCCTACGCCGTCGGCTACACCGGGCTCGGGGTCGCCTCGACCCGCTTCGGTGCCCGGGTCGCCCTCGACCTCGTCGACGGCCGCGACACCGAGGTGACCCGCTTGGCCATGGTGCGCCGCAAGCCGATGCCGTTCCCGCCGGAGCCGATCCGTTTCGCCGCGGTGCGCGCGACGCGCGCGAGCCTGGCCGCCGAGGACCGCACCGGAAGGCGCAACCTGTGGCTGCGCGGGCTGGATGCCGCGGGCGTCGGCTTCGACAGCTGAACCCGGGACGGCCTGCTTCTGAAACCCTCGCGCACCAGTTATGTTGTGCGGGTTGTTCATCGAGGCATCACGGGGGGTCTCACAACCATGACCGAGCTCAGCAGACGGCGCGTGAACACCGCGGCCGCGTGGGCGGTGCCGGTGGTCGTCGTCGGGGCGGCAGCTCCCCGGCTCGCTGCCAGCGGGTGCCCGGTCCTCGTCACTCCGGTGACGGTCACCGCCGTGACGCGAGGAAGCGCCACGGTGCGGCTGACCTTCGAGGGCGTCGGAAGTGGCGCCTACGTCCTCAACATCACCAGCGTCTCCGGCGTCGACTTCACCGGGCCGACCGGCGCGTTGCCGCTCTCGTCGCCGATGTCGGTCACCTTCACCCGCCGGAACAACTCCAACGACTCCGGCACCGTCACCGTGGCGTACACCATCCAGCCGGCGCAGGGCCCGGTCTGCGGCCAGGGCACGTTCACCTTCCGCTACACCCGCCCGTAGGGCAGCCGGGCGGGGCTCAGCCGGCGAAGTGCTTGACCAGGCCGCCGGTGTTGTTGGCGACCAGGCCCTTGATGGTGCGGCTGCGGATGAAGCCGGGCAGCGGCAGGTTGTGGCTGATGGTCAGGCTGAAGGTCACCTCGGTGCGGGTGGCGTCGAGCGCTCGGAGCACGTACTCGGCATCCTGACCGGTCTGCATCCGGCCCTCGATGAGGTGCCACGACATACCGGTGGGGGAGTGCTCGTAGCCGATGGTGTAGCGGTCGGTGCCCACGGCGGTGGATGCCGCGACGGCTGCGGTCAGCGGCATCCCGTCGTCGCCCCTGGTCAGCACCTCCACCTCCTTGATGTCCGACACCCAGTGGGGGGTGTCCTCGACGTCACGCAGGTGCTCGAGCACCATGTCGAGCGGCGCGGCCACGACGACGGTGGCGCTGGCGGTGTCGGTGGGCATGGGAACCTTCCGGTCAGACGGCGGCGGACAGCCGCACGAGAGTGTCCATCTCGTGGTCGAAGGCGTGCACGAGCTTCTCGGGGTCGGTGACCGCGGCGGCATCCGCCTTGAACCCGACGCGCACGACACCGTCGTAGCTGATGATGCACACGCCCAGGGTCTGGGGTCCCGAGCCGGGCACCCAGCCGAGGATGCCGGCGATCCGGGTGCCCGCGAGGTAGCGGCCGGTGCGCGGGCCGGCGACGTTGGTGGTCACCCCGATCGCCTTGGCGGCGAAGAAGTCGACGAACTGCTTGGCGACGGTGGTGTTGGTGCGCCCGATGGCGTTGATCAGGCCGAAGGTGAGCAACGCCTCGGGGGAGTGCTTGATCGAGTCCATCCGGCGCTTCGCCTCGGCCAGGCGTTCGAGCGGGGCGAGGCGTGAGGTGGGCAGCGGCAGCATGACCAGGGCGAACTTGTTGCCGAGCTCGCGCGGGAGCGGCTGCCCGCCGCGCACGTTGATCGGCACCATGGTCGTCAGGTCGCTGGAGTCGTGCCCGCGGTCGGCGAGGTAGTGGCTGATCGCGGCGGACACCGCACCGACGAGCACGTCGTTGACGGTGGCTCCGGCAACCCGGCCGACGAGCTTGATGTCGACCAGGGGGCGCGGCTCGCTCCAGACGGCACGCTTGGCGACGCCGGGTGGGGTGGTCAGCGGTGAGTCGGGGACGCGGCTGAGCAGCAGCTTGTCGGCGATCTGCCCGGTCTGCCACGCCGTGGTGAGGACCTCCACGGCGTACGACGGGTGCAGCACGGCCGGGATCTCGTCGAGCACCCGCCGCGCGCCGCGGACGACCGCCGCCACGGGGGCGGTGAGCGGACGGGCGAACTGGCCGACGACGTCGAGCAGGCTCGTCGGCGGGGCCTCGAGCTCGCGCGAGCGAGTGGGCTGCGCCGTCATCGGCAGCAGGTCGTCGCCGGGCTCGGCGTCGGTGAGCGACAGGAGCACCTCGGCGAGGGCGATGCCGTCGGCCAGGGCGTGGTGGAAGCGCGAGACGACGACCGAGCCGCCGTGGTAGCCGTCGATGACGTAGAAGTGCCACAGCGGGCGGCTGCGGTCGAGGGGCTCCTGCATCTTGCGCTCGACGAACGCCTGCAGCGCGGCCTCGTCGCCGGGCTTGGGCAGCGTCGCGCGGTGCAGGTGGTGCGTGATCGAGAAGTGCGGGTCGTCCTCCCAGTGCGGCATGCCGATCGGGTTCTTCGCCTCGACGACGATCTGGGAGAACACCGGGTAGCGGTCGACCAGCCGGTGCTGCAGGACGTCGGTCAGGCGTTGCCAGTCGACCGGGCCCTCGAGGGTGATGATGCCCTCGATGACCATCAGGTTCTCGGGGCTGTCCATGCTCAGCCAGATGGCATCGACCGCGCCCATGGCACGTCGTCCAGTCATCGGATCACCCCTTCGGTGGTCGAGCCCAGCCTGTCACCCGTCGGGTCGGTGCAGGTGGCGCTGTCGGCGGGATCACCCTTCATGGGCGAGGAGTCGATTCCCGCAACGGTCACCGGGCCCGGGTGGGCACGGTGACGGCGTGGTTCCCGCAGCTTCCGGAGAGGATGCGGGAGAGGGCAGCCCGCTCGGCGGAGTCCATGGTCAGGCGCCACCGGTACTTCACCTGCACCCACCAGGTCGCGTACGTGCACCGGCTCGCGGCATACGGCGGGAGCCACTGCGCCGGGTCGCGGGCCTGCTTGGCGGAGTTGAGGTTGTCGGTGATGGCGTTCAGAGCCGGGCCGTAGAGGTCGTTCGCGTAGCGGCCCCGGTCGGCGGCGGTCCATCCGCGGGCTCCGGACCCCCAGGCCTCGGCCAGTGGGACGTGGTGGTCGATGTCGACATCGAGAGGGTTGGTCCAGGTGCGGTTGTCCCACAGGGAGACCCAGCGCCCCTTCGTCACCGTGCAGTGGCGCGAGCTGTAGGTGGGCGTGACCCGCGACTCGCTGATCAGCACCTCGTGCCGGGTGTTCTGGCAGTCGTGGTCGGCATCGACCCAGTCCTGGAACTTCGCCCGGTCGTAGCCGGCGTTGTTCTCGGCGGCCACGCCCACCTTCAGCAACAGGTTGTGGGCCGTGGTGGTCGCCGCCTGCGCCGGCACGGCGCTTCCGACGGCCACGGCGACCCAGGTGATGGTGGTGATGACGGCGAGCAGGAAGCGGTGGTGGGCCACCCGCCCAGTGCAGCACGGTGGGTCTGCTCCCCGTGGTGCGTTTCGGCTCGACATGACCACCGTCACCCTGCGTGGCTCACCCGGGCCCGGTGACCACGGGAGAATGGCGCCGTGAGCACCCCGGTGGCCCGAGCGCGCGCCCAGCCCGTCGACCTGACCAGGTTCGCGTGGCTGTCGATCGCGGCAGCGCTCCTGACCATCGCGCTGAAGACCTTCGCGTGGTGGATCACCGGGTCGGTCGGCCTGCTCTCGGATGCCGCCGAGTCGGTGGTCAACCTGGTCGCCGCGATCGTGGCCCTGGTGGCCCTGACGGTCGCCATCCGGCCCCCGGACAAGAACCACCACTTCGGGCACAGCAAGGCCGAGTACTTCTCCGCGGCGACCGAAGGCGATGATGATCTTCGTCGCCGCGGCCGTCATCCTGTTCACCGCGGTCCAGCGGTTCCTGAACCCCCAGCCCCTCGAGAACGTCGGCGTCGGCCTGGCGGTGTCCGTCGCGGCATCCGCGGTCAACGGCGGCGTCGCGATCGTGCTGCTGCGGGCCGGTGCGCGGTACCGGTCGATCACCCTGGTCGCCGACGGCAAGCACCTGATGACGGACGTGTGGACGTCGGTGGGCGTCGTGGTGGGCGTTCTGCTCGTCGCGCTGACCGGCTGGGAGCGGCTCGACCCGGTCGTGGCCTTCGCGGTCGGGCTCAACATCCTGTTCACCGGGTCCCGGCTGATCCGCGGCGCGTCGGCCGGCCTGATGGACGTCAGCCTGCCCAAGGAGGACAACGAGCTGATCCGCACGGTGCTGGGTCGCTTCACCTCCGCGGAGGTCTCGTGGCACCGGCTGCTGACCCGGGAGGCCGGCAACCGACGGTTCATGCAGTTCGACCTGCTCGTGCCCGGCGAGTGGACGGTGCAGCGCGGCCACGACCTGGTCGAGGACATCACCGACGCCCTGGTCGCGGAGTTCCCCGACATCGACGTGCTGTGCCACATCGAGCCTGACCGAGGACCCCCGCTCCTACGAGGACTCGATGCTGCCGGCATCGTGACTCGGGTGTGAGGAGCCTTCGACCAGCAGCGAGTCCAGCTGAGCGACGAGCCCGCGAGGCCGATCACGGTCACCGCGACGATGGAGGTGAGGGCGAGCGTCGCCGCGTGGCGTGCGTAGCGGGAGCGCTGCTCACGGCGCGCGTCTTCAGGGCCCGTCGGAGCAGCACGACGCGCGAGCACCAGCGTCAGCACCTCGAGCACGCAGGCGGCGATGTCGGCCATGCCGATCGCCTCTGGCACGCCGGGTTCCGGGCCGAAGGGCAGACCCGCTGCTGCGCGACCACAGCCACAGCAGGAGGGGCCCGGCGGAAGCCGCGGCCGCGGCGAGGAGTGCCGGTACCTTCGCACGCGGGGGGCGAACAGGAGGCATCCCGCAATGACGAGCTCGGCGGCGGTGAGCAGCAGGAAGAACGAGCCAGCGGCCGACCACTCGGTCGAGGTGCTCGGGCACGACTGCCGCGTGGATGACAGCACCGCCGACCAGCCCGGCGACCAGCAGCGTGCGCAGGGTGTCGTCGCGGACAGGGTTGCGCGAGCCGGCAGGCCGGGGCCTGCCGATCCGCAGCCGGCCGCCGAGGGCGGCGATGGCCCAGGCCACCAGGACGAGGTTGGTGACCAGCAGGATGAGAGTGCCCCACAGCCGAGGGACCGCATCTGGAGCCGGAGGTGGCCGCCTCCTGGGTTGCCACGCAGGCGCCGCTGCAGGACTGCCGCATCGTCCCCATCGGTGGTTCTGGTCGATCTCCAGGCGGTAGTCGTAAAAGGTGCTGGCGGCGAGCACGGCCACCCCCGCCAGGGTCGCGGACGCGGTGACCAGGAGCCCGGTCAGGGCAACCTGCTTCGACCGGTGCGGCGAGGGCCCGAACCAGTGCATCGCCAGGGTCAGGGCGCCGAGTACGGCGAGCACGAAGAGCGGGAGGCTGAGCGCCGACTCGCGCACCCAGCTCAGGAACGGTGTCTGGGTCCGCTCGATGGCGCCGACGGCTTCGCGCAGCGAGACGACCCAGAACGTGTCGGCGAAGGCCAGCACCACGGCCAGCGGCAGCACCGTGCGCCACGGCACGCCGGCCGGCGCCGGGGCGGGACGTACCCGCTCCTCGACGCCGACGGCGGCGAAGTCGGTGGACATCAGGTGATCTCCCAGCCGAACATCATGGCGTGGTCCTCGTGGGCCAGGTTGTGGCAGTGCGCCACGTACGGGCCGGTGAAGTCTCGGAAGCCGCGGTAGATCGACGACCGCCTCGCCCGGGTCCAGGGCCACCAGGTCCTCACGGGAGATGTCGTCGGGGTGTCCGGGACTGCTCTTGGTGACGTCCTTGCCGTTGCGCAGGACGGTGCGGTGCTCCTCCATGTGCAGGTGGAAGGGGTGCACCCAGCCGCCGCCGCCGTTGCGGATCTCCCAGAGGTTGAAGCTGTTCTTCTTCTGCTGGGCGAGCGGAGTGTTACCGGCCGGGTTCTTCAGGCTGGTGGCCACGGTCGCCGGCTCGAAGGACTTGCCGTTGATCAGCCACTCGACCTCGCCGGCTCCACTCCCACGCTGCACCTCGAAGACCAGCCGGTTGTCCATCAGGGTCTGCCAGTTCGACGGCAGCGGCGGGACGGGACGCATCGCCTTGGGGATCCGGCTGTTGTCCGGGGCGTCGTCGCCGATCACGAACTTCAGCACCGGCACCTTGTAGTTGGGGTCGGGGGAGAAGCGCGAGGAGGCTGCCCACATCCGGCCGTTCGGCATCTTCATCGTGTTGGTGAGGTAGATGACGTCGCCCTTGGTGGTGGGCGTGCCGTCCTGGTAGCGGGTGAAGTCGATGATGACCTCGCGGCGCTTGGCCGGCCACAGCTCGAAGTTGTCGCGGGGGATCGGCACGGGCAGCAGCCCGCCGTCCGAGGCGATCTGGGTGAACTTCATGCACTGCTGGCCGTCCGGGATGCGGTACTGGCCCTCGAGCTCGTCGCCGCCGTAGCCCAGCGACACCGCGGTCTTCGGGCCCTGCGTCGAGCTCATCAGCTGGAAGTCGTAGATGCGGGCGATCGAGGCGTCGAGGAAGCGGAAGCGGTACTTGCGCCGCTTGACCTCCAGCACCGGGTAGGCCGTGCCGTTGACCGTGAAGATGTCGCCGACGAAGCCGTGGTTGGGGAAGTGCTTGTAGAACGTCTTGCCCCACCACTCCGGGTGGGTGGACGGGTTGTTGGCGGCCGGGAAGTCCACGTCGTGGATGTCCTTGTGCACCGTGACGCCGTCGTCGAGCCGGCAGTCGTAGAAGGCCAGCGGGATGTCGTAGTCGACGTCGAAGGAACCGTCGGCGTGGTTGGTCCGGACTCCCGGGAGCCGCAGCCCCTGGCGCTCGTCGCCCATGTCGAAGCCACCCGAGGTGCCCGGCATCGGCTTCGGGTCGTAGATCGGATAGAGCCCGACCATGCCCTTGTAGACGTTGGAGCCGGTGTGGTCCATGCGGTGGTCGTGGAACCAGAAGAAGCTCTGCTTCTCGCGGTCGTCGCCGCCCGCCGGCCAGTTGAGGTACATCTGGTCGACCCACTGGCCGGTGCGGAAGCCGGTGTGCTGCGGCCCGTAGCGTCATCGAGTAGTGCGGGTTGCCGTCGCTCTCGGGCGCGGTGTGCCCGTTGTGCAGGTGGGTCAGGAACGACTAGTCGGGGGAACCGAAGTCCTGGCGGTCCAGGTTCAGCGGGTTCTCGTCGAGGCGGTTGATGAACCGGACCAGCGCAGGCTTGCCGTACTCGGCGTTGATCATCGGGCCGGGGAACGTGCCGTTGAAGCCGTAGATGGTGCTCTTCGGCAGGGTCCGCTGCGTGCCCGCCGCATAGGTGTTGCCGGCCGCGTCGAAGGACACGGTCGGGCTTGCCGTTGTTGTCGATCGGCAGCACGGGCGAGGTGGTGAACGCGTGCTCGTCCACCTGGACGTCGATCTTGTAGACGATCGGGTCGGGGTAGGAGTTGAGGGTCGTGCTCCAGGGCGTCCGCCCCGGCCAGAGCTGGTGCTGCTGGTTGCGAAGTGAGTTCTGCTCTCCCACACCGGGCCCGGGCGGCTGCGCCCAGGCCTTGTAGGTGGCCGAAGCCTCCGGACGAAGCGCCTTGGGCACCACGAGCGGGTCCTTGAACGGCGCGAGGATCAGCGGGCTGGTGGGGAAGGCCTCGATGTAGAACAACGAGTCGCCGAGCCCGGTGCCCGAGGCACCGAAGGCGCCGTCGGGCGTGAGCAGCCCCTTCTTCTCGAGGAACGGTGCTCCGATCGTGGCACCGGTCAGTGCGACGCCCACGCCGCCGGCGGCACCCAGCCGCAACATGTTGCGCCGGGACAAGCCCTCGGTCTGTGTGATCTCTTCGGACATGCTGTCGCCTCCTGCTGTTAACCAGCCCCCTGCGGCTGGCCTACTGGTAACAGGAATACGGGCACGACCTTTGAAGAACCTTGCGGTCGTCCAACCTCCGGACCATCCGTGCAGGTGGGGCGGTCGGGCCGCCCGGGCTGCCTGGAGTGGCTCGGCGTCAGGGGCCGGCGCGGCGACGGGAGCGCCAATGCCTGATGAGGACGAGGAGGCGCCACGCGAACAGCCCGACGACGGCCGCGTCGACCATGACGCCCCACAGGCCCATCTGCACGCCGGGCTCCCAGGCCCGGTCTCCGACCCGCACCCCGTCCAGGCGGTCGCCGACGGCGGCCGGCCGGTCCTGCCAGGCGACCTGGGAGGTCACCGTGCCGTCGCGGTCGGTGAAGGTGCCGAAGGGGATGCCCCCGCCACGCGCCGGTCGCAGGCCCTCGACGACCATGACGCCGGGCTGCCCGTTCCCCGAGGCAGCAGTGAGCTGCTGGGCCTCAGCACCCGCGGTGACCCAGAGCACCGACCCCGCCACCAGCACGAACACGACGTCCAGGACCAGCTCCATGGTGCCTACCGGCTGATGGCGACGTGCGGCGGCCTGCGCGGCACTCACCTCCCGCCAACGACCCAGCGACGCCAGACCGCTCGGCTCGTCGGCCAGGATCGCCCGGGCCCGCTGGACCACCTCCTCGGTACCGAGCTCGTCCCGAGCCGTGGGGCTGGTCGAGTACAGCTCGATCATCGCCTGGAAGGGCAACGGAGGCAGGCCACGTCGCGGCAGCGCGACGGCCTCGGGGGCGACGACACCTCGACGTCCCCCCACCAGCGGCAGCATGTGCTGGGTCGGGACGACGGGGCGGCTGGTCTCGACGATGAAGTCGGTCGGGGTGGTCACCAGGCCGCGAACGTCATCCCAGCCGATGAGCACCTCCGACCCCGCGTAGCGCTGGTGGAGTCCCTCGGGCGTCATGGTGATCGTCCCGTCGCCGGCGCGGCCGGTGGCCCGGCACCATCCGACGTACCCCATGAGCAGTCCGCAGAGCAGGATGACCCCCGCGGCGAAGGCGCTGGACCCGAGGAAGGACAGTCCCCACACCACCAGCAACGCGAGCAGCAGCCAGCCGACGGCGACCTGGAGCCAGTGGCCCCGCCACGGATGCACGGCCAGCCCTGCTCGCCCTCGCACGGTGCCGACCCGGATGGCGGCCTCGGCCGGTCGGCGCCGCCACCCCGTAGCCCGCCCCCGCCTGCATGGCTCGAGTGTTCCCGAGCCCAGTGGTGAACGGGGGCTTCGGTCAAGGACATCAGGCGGAGTCAGACACACGGAGTGGGTGGGGCGTGTCGGGCTTGCAGCTCCCGAAGCGGTTGCCGGAGTCTGGTTGGTGGTGGACCCGGTCTGCGCCTGCAATCACAGACCGGGTCCGGTGCACCCGGGGAGGCACGCGTGTGCCCTGCGGGTGCGTCCGAGGGCTCGCCCGCTGTGGCAGCGGGACCCTTGGAACTTGTGGGTCAGCCCTTGTTGTAGGGGCCGACGAGGTTGACGTTTCTTGGCGGTGGTGCCGGTCCCGGCACCACCTGTCGTCGATGTCAGTGCATGCCGAGGGCGTGCCCGGTCACCTGGGCGAGGGCCTGGTCGACGGACACGACGTCGACTCCCGGCATCCTGGCCAGGGTGTCGCGCAGCAGCTCGACCAGGCCACGCACCTCGACCCGCGTGGGGATGGCGTCCGAACCCGTCGGCGAGTCGTCGGTGAGCACCTGCACGTAGAGGGCACGGGTCTGCGGGCTGGGCTCGACCCCGAGCTCCTCGACGAGGCGGCGGCGCAGGTCGAGGAAGGTGCTCAGGGCGGCGGCCTGGCGTCCGGCGCTGCACAGGGCGCACATGAGGTCGCGGGTCAGCGATTCGTCGTATGGCTCCAGGGTGCTGCCGCGGGTGGCGAGCTGGAGGGCCTGGTCGTGCTCACCGAGGGCGAGCGCGGCCCGCGAGGCTCGCCCGCAGGCCGTGGCCAGCTCCTGGCGGAACTCGTGACGCGTCTGGTCGGCCCAGCCGGCCCGGGTCTCGCTGGCCAGCAGCGGCTGGTCGCAGTAGCGCAGGGCCTTGCGGGTGAGGTTGAGGGCCTGGGCGTCGTCGGCGGTGGCGGCCCGGGTGAGCATCGAGCGGCACCGGTGCAGGTCGACCGTGACGCGCTCATGGTCGAGGTGGTAGCCCGCCGAGGTGGTGATGATGGGGGAGGTGGTGCCCTGTCCCGCCCCCATGGAGCGCCGGAGGACGCAGACGTAGGACTCGAGCGTCGCGACCGGTGATGCGGGCGGTTTGGCGCCCCAGAGCACCTGCACCAGCCGGTCCTTGCTGACCGGAGCCGCCCCGGCGAGGGCCAGGACCTCGAGGACCTGGCGCGGTTTGACGCCGCCGAGCTGTGATCCCACGACCTCGGTCGTCTTGCTGCGGACCGTTGTGGTCCCGAAGAGCCTGATGTCAAACATAGTCAGCTGCCGTGGTCCCTCGAGGAGGCGAAGGCGAGCGGGCTGCCGATAGCGGCGATGACCGCGAGGCCGGTGACGGTCTTGCGCATGGGTGGGTCTCTTTCGTCTGCATGGGGTGCGGGTTGGCCTCCCCGCGACGGTGAAGGGAGGCCATCTCTGTGGCAAATTCCGAAGCACTTGCCTCCGCTGGGAAGTCACCCAACCTGCGCCTGTTGCTCCTCTGGCTGGAGTCTATCGGTGATCTATGGGGTCACCAAATCGCCTCTACGTGACTCGGACAACGTGTCGGCTGCTAGCGTGGGCCTCATGGCCCGTCCGTATGCAGACCCTGTGGAGATCATCACCGGCCCTGTCCCAGCTCAGTCGCCGTTCATCCCCTTAGACGCCAAGATCGTGGTAGGCGCGGTTGCACCAGCCTCACCGGACCCGATCCCGATCGTGCTTCTGCCCGGGTTCGAGTACCGGATGAGCGAGTGGCGACACCCGCAGACCCACGAGATCCACTGGCGGCTTGAGCGCCGAAAGGCCGCCCAGTACGGCGACGACGAGTAACTCTCCAGCGCGGGAGGCGTCGGAAGCTGAAGGGGCCACGGCGTGACACACGTGCGTACCAAAGTCAGCGCGGTGGGTTGACCTGCCGTTCTCGTTCAGGTCCTTGACCTGCGGGTATCTGGTGGGGCGTGTCGGGCTTGAACCGACGACCGACGGATTATGAGTCCGCTGCTCTGACCGACTGAGCTAACGCCCCGCGCCCGTGGCCGTGACCACCGGCTCCGGGCGCCGCGAGCCTACCGGGGTGGGTCCACAGCATCCGGCCGCACCCACAGGTCAGGGCCTGACGCGGCTCAGGGCAGGCCTAGCCGCGCGGGCGACGGTGGTGATCCACCCCAAACGGGCAGCATCGGGAAAAGGACACCACGGAGAAGAAGCAGAAGACGATCGCCCTGGCCGGCGTCGGCGTGGCAGCGGCGGTCGCGCTCGGCCTCGGCGGTGCCACCCTCGCCAATGCGGCGAGCGAGACCAACGGGTCGTCCGCGACGTCGACGGGAAGCCTCGGGCGGACCGCCGCCTGGCAGCACCGGCACCGGGTCCGGCGCTGGCTCCACCACCCCGAGCGACGCCAACGGCACGAGCACCACCACCACCACCACCACCACCACCACCACCCGAGGGCCGTCCCGATCGCCCACGAGGCGGACGGGAATGGTGCGTTTGCTGGTGCCGCTGGGGCGGTTGGGGCATGATGTGACCCACAACGGCACTCGCACGTGCCCACAGAGCACTGCCACACGGCATCCGGACCGGGGTGAAACCCGGCTACCGGCAGACCGCACGGCCAGACATCGCGCGCACCGGCGTTGGGGAAGACGTCCCTCGCACGCGAAGGAGGCCAGGATGTCTGTCGCGATGCCGCGTACCAACACGCGGGGAGTGGTCTACGTCCACTCGACCCCGAAGGCGCTGTGCCCGCACATCGTCTGGGCGGTCGAAGGGGTTCTCGGCGCCAGGGTGGCCGTCGACTGGACCGACCAGCCCGCCGCTCCCGGCCTGGTGCGCACCGAGCTGAGCTGGGCCGGCGAGCCCGGCACCGGCGCCCGGATCGCCTCCGCCCTGCGCGGCTGGGACCACCTGCGCTACGAGGTCACCGAGGAGCCCAGCCCCGGCTGCGACGGCTCGCGCTGGTCGCACACCCCGCGCCTGGGCATCCACCACACCTGGGTCTCTGCGAGCGGCGACGCCGTGATCAACGAGGACCGGCTGCGCGAGGTGGTCATGCTCGCATCCGGCAGCGCCGAGGCGATGCACGAGATGATCGAGGAGCTGCTCGGCAGCGACTGGGACGACGAGCTCGAGCCCTTCCGGTATGCCGGTGACGGTGCGCCGGTGCGCTGGCTGCACAAGGTCGGCTGACCGCCGCACCACACCCGCACACACACGACGACGCCCCCGGGAGGAAGCGGGGGCGTCGTCGTGTGCGCGGGTCGCGCGCAGCTCGGGGGCGGTGCGGGGCCGGCCTCAGACGCTCTTCACGACGAGCGCGACGTTGTGGCCGCCGAACCCGAAGGAGTTGTTGAGTGCGGCGATGTCGCCGTCGGGCAGCCTGCGGTGCTCGCCGCGCACGACGTCGAGGTCGATCTCCGGGTCGAAGTCATCGATGTTGATCGTCGCCGGGGCGACGCGGTGGTGCACCGACAGCACGGCCAGCAGGCCCTCGAGCGCGCCGGCCGCACCGAGCAGGTGACCGGTCATCGACTTGGTGGCGCTGACGCACATGTCGTCGGCGGCTGCACCGAAGGCGCGGCGGATCGCGTTCGCCTCGGCGATGTCACCGACCGGGGTCGAGGTGGCGTGGGCGTTGATGTGCACGACGTCCTTGGCGCTCAGCGCCGGACCGCTCGAGCGCCACCTGCATGGCCCGCGACGCGCCGGCGCCCTCGGGCTCGGGGGCGGTGATGTGGTAGGCGTCGGCGGACATCGCCGCCGAGGCGATCTCGGCGTAGATCCTGGCGCCGCGGGCCTTCGCGTGCTCCTCGGTCTCGAGCACGACGACGGCGGCGCCCTCGCCCATGACGAAGCCGTCGCGGTCGATGTCGTAGGGCCGCGAGGCCGCGGCGGGGTCGTCGTTGCGCGTCGACAGCGCCTGCATCGCGGCGAAGCCGGCGAACGGCATCGGGTGGATGGCCGCCTCGGTGCCGCCGGCGATGACGACGTCGGCGCGGCCGCTGCGGACATGCTCGTACGCGTTGACGATCGACTCGGTGCTCGGACGCGCACGCCGACGCCGACGGTGCGGGCGCACGGCGCGTGCGCCGAGCTGCAGCGACACGTTGCCGGCCGGGGCGTTCGGCATCAGCATCGGCACCGTCATCGGCAGGACGCGGCGCGGGCCCTTCTCCTTGAGCGTGTCCCACGGCGTCGAGCAGGGTCCAGACGCCGCCGATGCCGGTGCGCGATAGTCGACGCCGAGGCGCTCGGGGTCGACCTCGGGCGAGCCGGCATCCGCCCACGCCTCGCGGGCCGCGATGAGCGCGAACTGCGGCGCAGGGGTCGAGCCGCTGGACCTCGACCGCGTCGAGCACCTCCTCGGGCGTCTGCGCGAGCGTCGCGCGCGAAGGTGCACGGGCAGCTCGTACTGCTCGACCCAGTCGTGCGTCGAGGGTGCTGCGCGCCGGACCGTCCCGGCCAGCAGTGCGGTCCCAGCGTCTCGGGCGACGGTGCCGCCGAGCGGGGAGGTCGCGCCGATGCCGGTGACGACGATGCGTCGCTGCGCTCATGGGTCCTGCAGCTCCTTGTGGGCAGGGTCGTGGGATGACGTGTGCTCCAGGTCCGCCCACTGCGCCCTCGTGGCGAGCGGGAGGGGGCGGACGAGCTGGCTCAGGCCTGGTTCGTTGGCGATGAAGCTGACGGCGTCGCCGACGGTCTTGAGGTTCTTGACCTCGTCGTCGGGGATGCTCACGTCGAACTTCTCCTCGGCGTTGACGACGATCGTCATCATCGAGATCGAGTCGATGTCGAGGTCGTCGGTGAACGACTTGTCCGAGCTGCGACCTCGGCCGGCGCGATGCCGGTCTCGTCGTTGATGAGTCTCGGCCAGACCGGCGAGGATCTCCTGTCGCTGCTGAATGCCATTGCGGTGCTCCTTCGTCTCTTCTCGGGGTGTCTGATCGGCCCGGGTGCACGCCGTGGGCCCAGCGGGAGCTGTGCGTCAGGGCAGGACGACGACCTGCGCGCCGAAGACGAGACCGGCGCCGAAGCCGATCTGCAGGGCGAGGCCGCCGCTGGGCACCTCGGGCTGCTCCGAGCATCCGGTCCGTCGCCAGCGGGATCGAGGCCGCCGACGTGTTGCCGGTGTCGCGATGTCGCGCGCGATCGCCACGTCGGCTCGGGCAGCTTCAGCTGCTTGGCCATCTCGTCGATGATGCGCATGTTGGCCTGGTGCGGGATGAAGGCGTCGAGATCGTCGACGCGTGACACCGGCCGCGTCGAGCGCCTGCTGGGCGACCGGTGGCCATCTCCCACACGGCCCAGCGGAAGACCGTCTGGCCCTGCATGCCGATGTGCGGCCAGTCGGCTTCTGCTCGTGCACCTCGATCCAGCGTCTCGTTCTGCAGATCGCGTCCCACTTCGCGCCGTCCGAGCCCCAGACGGTCGGGCCGATGCCGGGCGGTCTCGGAGCGGCCGATCACGACGGCGCCGGCGCCGTCGCCGAGGAGGAACGCGATGCCGCGGTCGTCGCGGCTCGGTGAAGTCGGAGAGCCTCTCGACGCCGATGACGAGGACGTACTCGGCCGTACCGCCGCGCATCAGGTCGTTGGCCAGCGCGATGCCGTGGCAGTAGCCGGCGCAGGCGGCGGAGATGTCCAAGGCCGCGGCCGTGCTGCCCGAACGCCGTTCGGCGACGAGCGGGGCCGCGCCCGGGGTCTGGTAGGGCCAGCTGACAGTCGCGACGATGATCGCGTCGAGGTCGGAGCCCTCGATGCCGGCCCTCTCCAGCGCCGGCCGCGGCGGCGAACATCGACATGTCGATGACGGACTCGCCCTCGCCGGCCCGCGCGCGCTCGATGATGCCGGAGCGCTCGCGGATCCACTCGTCGGAGGAGTCGATGCGCTCGACGATCTCGTAGTTGGGGACGATCCGCCGCGGGCGGTAGCCGCCGATGCCGCGGATGCGGGCGTGCGACGTCGGGGCCGGCGGAGCTGCAGGGCTGAGGCGTGGCCCTTGGAGGTGATGGTCATGCCGAGTGCTCCTTGATCAGGGTGCGGGCGGCGTCGAGGTCGTCGGGGGTCTTCACGGCGAGCAGCTCGCACGCCCTTCAGCGCCCGCTTGGCGAGCCCGACGAGCGTGCCGGCCGGCGGCAGCTCGATGATGGCCGGTGACGCCGAGGTCGGTGAACGACTCCATGCACAGGTCCCAGCGCACCGGGTTGCGACACCTGGGCGACCAGGCGGTCGAGCACCTCGCGGCCGTCGGTGACGACCGCGCCGTCGCGGTTGGAGACCAGGGTGACGCCGGGGTCGGAGACGTCGTGGTCGGACCAGTCGGTCGCGCAGCTCGCCGACGGCCGGCTGCATGAAGTGGGTGTGGAACGCGCCGGCGACCTGCAGGGGGATGACGCGGCGCCCTGGCCGGCGGGTCGGCCGCGAAGCGCCGCGAGGGCGTCGAGGGCGCCGGCGGCGACGACCTGCCCGCCGCCGTTGACGTTGGCGGGGGTGAGGTCGTGCCGCTCGAGGCTGGCGAGCACCTCGTCGGGGTCACCGCCGAGGACGGCGCTCATGCCGGTCGGGGTGGCTGCGCTGGCCTGCGCCATCGCCCGGCCGCGCTGGGCGACGAAGCGCATCGCGTCGGTCTCGGTCAGCACCCCGGCCGCGGCGGCGGCGGTGATCTCGCCGACCGAGTGCCCGGCGAGCGCGCCGGTGCCGGCCGGCGACCCGGCATCCCCGCCCTCGCCGGTGCCGTCGAGCGCACGCAGGGCGAGCAGCCCGGCGCCGACGATCAGCGGCTGGGCGACCGCGGTGTCCTTGATGGTGTCCTCGTCGGACGTCGTGCCGTGGGTGACGAGGTCGACCTCGGCGGCGTCGGAGAGCGCGGTCAGCTGGTCACGCAGGCCGGGCAGCTCGAGCCACGGGGCGAGGAAGCCCGGGGTCTGGGAGCCCTGGCCGGGGCAGACGATGACGATCACGTGTTCCACCCTGTCCTGTCGACCGTGACCTTCTCGTGACGAGCGCGGACGAACCTTTCCGGCCGGTTCTGTAGGTTTCCTCCAAACCGAGCACGGGCCGGGGATGCCGGTCAGGGCCGGGCGCTCGACCGCGAGACGGGTCCCAGCCGGGAGAACGCGAGGGCGATGCGCACGGTCTGCGCGTCGTGGGCGTCGGTGAGGTCGTAGCCGATCGTCTTGGTGATGCCGGCCAGCCGGTAGCGCACGGTGTTGGGGTGCACGATCAGCGCGCGGGCGGTGCCCTCGACCCCGTGGGCGCCGTCGAGGAAGGCGGCCGCGGTCTCGAGCAGGGTGCCGCCGGGGCTCTCGGCGAGGGGCCGCACGATGCGCGCGAGCCAGGGCCCCACGGGCGGGCAGGTCGCCGAGCAGGGCTCGCTCGGCCAGCAGGTCCTCGGCATGCACCGGCCGGGGTGCCGCCGGCCATGCCGGTGCCGCGCCGTGGCCGGAGATGGCGGCCCGGGCGCTGCGGCCGGCGGCGAACAGGTGCGGGACGACCGGGCCGACCACGAGCGGCCCCTCGCCGAGGTGCGGGTCGAGCGCCGTCGCGAGGGCCATCGGGTCGGTGACGCTGCCGCCGATGCAGATGATCCGCGGCCCGTGGATGGCGACGAGCAGCTCGCACGCCGGTGCGCCGCGCCGCGCGGTGCAGGTCGGTGAGCACCGGTGCCGTCGCCCCGGGCGGGGTCGAGCCGACCACGACCACGACCTGGGTGACCGCCCCCCAGCCGAGCGCGGCCGCCCGCGACTGCATCGACTCGTCGGCCTCGCCGCGCAGCACGGCGTCGACCACGAGCGACTCCAGCCGGGCGTCCCACGCGCCCCGGGCCTCGGCGGCCTGGGCGTAGACCTCGGCGGCCGAGAAGGCCACCTCGCGGCTGTAGCGCAGCACGGCCTCGCGGGCCAGGTCGCCCTCGCCGGGGGCCGCGAGGTCGGCGATCTCGCGCTCGACGACGTTGATGACGGTGCGGATCAGGCCCAGGGTCTGCGCCAGCGAGATCGACCGGGTGAGCTCGCGCGGGGCGGTGCCGAAGACGTCGGCGGTCACGGCGGGCTGGGCCTGGTCGCCGCCGAACCAGTCGAGGAACGAGGTGATGCCGGCCTGCGCGACCAAGCCCACCCAGGAGCGGTCCTCGGCGGAGAGCGACCGGTACCACTCGTGGTCGGTCTCCATCTGCTGCACCGCGGCCGCGCCCAGGTCACCGGCGGCGCGGGCGACCCGGGCGCGGGTCGCCTTCGACGCGCGTGAGCTGGCGGACGGCATACCGGGAGTGTATTTGTGTGCGGTTCACAACACCGGTGCGGCCGACCCGTCGGGTCAGTCGGTGCCGGACTCCATCGCGGCCCGGTCGAGGGCGTCGTCGTCGGCGGTCTGCACCAACGGGTTGTCGGTGATCTGGTCATAGCCGCCGGCGGGCAGCTCGCCGAACAGGGTGCCGTGCTCGACGAGCAGCTGGCCCTGCTCCACCGGCTGCCCGGCGTAGACCTCGAGCTTGGCGCGGCTGTCCGCGATGTCGAGGTTGCGCATGGTCAGCTGGCCGATCCGGTCGAGCGGGCCGAAGGCGGCGTTCTCGACGCGCTCCATCGACAGCTTGTCGGGGTGGTAGCTGAAGTTCTCGCCGCGGGTGTCGATGATCGAGTAGTCCTCGCCACGGCGCAGCCGCAGGGTGACCTGCACCGGTGACCAGCGAGGCGATCCAGCGCTGGATGGCCTCGCGCATCATCAGGCTCTGCGGGTCGAGCCAGCGGCCCTCGTAGAGCAGCCGGCCGAGCTGGCGGCCCTGGGCGTAGTAGTTGGCCAGGGTGTCCTCGTTGTGCACCGCGTTGAGCAGCCGCTCGTAGGCGATGTGCAGCAGGGCCATGCCGGGCGCCTCGTAGATGCCGCGCGACTTGGCCTCGATGATCCGGTTCTCGATCTGGTCGGACATGCCGATGCCGTGCCGGCCACCGATCGTGTTCACCTCGTCGACGAGGGCGAGCGGGGTCGAGGGTGCGCCCGTTGACGGCCACCGGGCGGCCCTGCACGAACGTGATCGTGACGTCCTCGGTCTCGATCGCGACCGAGGGGTCCCAGAACTTCACGCCCATGATCGGCTCGACGACCTCCATCGACTCGTCGAGGTGCTCGAGCGTCTTGGCCTCGTGGGTCGCGCCCCAGATGTTGGCGTCGGTGGAGTAGGCCTTCTCCTGGCTGGCGCGGTAGGGCAGGTCGCGCTCGGTGAGCCAGGCGCTCATCTCGTGGCGGCCGCCCAGCTCGGCGACGAAGTCGGCATCGAGCCACGGCTTGTAGATCCGCAGGTTGGGGTTGGCGAGCAGGCCGTAGCGATAGAACCGCTCGATGTCGTTGCCCTTGAAGGTCGAGCCGTCACCCCAGATCTCGACCGAGTCGGCGTGCATCGCGCGCACCAGCAGGGTGCCGGTGACCGCGCGGCCCAGGGGAGTGGTGTTGAAGTAGGTCTTGCCGCCGGTGCGGATGTGGAACGCCCCGCAGGCGATGGCCGACAGGCCCTCCTCGACCAGCGCGTGCCGGCAGTCGACGAGCCGCGCCAGCTCGGCGCCGTACTGGCCGGCGCGCTCGGGCACGGTGTCGATCTCCGGCTCGTCGTACTGGCCCAGGTCGGCCGTGTAGGTGCAGGGCATCGCCCCCTTCTCGCGCATCCACGCGACGGCCACGGAGGTGTCGAGACCCCCGGAGAAGGCGATGCCGACGCGTTCGCCGACGGGCAGGGAGGTGAGGACCTTGGACACGATGCAAGAGTATACGGAAGCCTGCATACTTACCAAGCGGCGTATCACCGCTGCTGCGTCGCCGCTCCTGCAGGCGTGACCACGGGTGAGCAGTCCCACGTCGTGCACGTCAACGGCGTCGCCGTCGTCGTCCGCGAGGCTGACGCGCGGCTCGGCGACGGGCCCCGCGTGGTCGCCAGGTTCACGGGCCCTGTCCTACCGTCCTGGCGCGCGGCACTGGCCGGCATCGGGGCACGGACCGAGTTCTGGTGCCCACCCGCCGGGGCCTGCCTCACGGTCGGGCGGCGCACGGTGGCCGAGGCACTCGCCACGCTCCCGTTCGTCGCGGGCTTCGCGCCCTACGACGAGGGCCTGTGCGACCGCCGCCTCGGGACGCCGGACGAGGGGCCGGGACGGTCCTGGCTCGACGTCGTCTGCTTCGCGCGCGCCGAGCGGCGACGGGTCGTCGTCCGCCTCGAGGCGCTCGGCGCGAAGGTGCTCGAGCAGGGCAGCGCCAAGGTGCGCATCGACTGGCCGGGGGACGCTGCCGCCGTGCGCGACGTCGTCGGCGTGAAGCTCGTCGAGCGACCGCGGCTGCCCGCCACCAGTGCCATCGGCCTCGCACCGGACCTCGGCTGGTCGCTGGCGGACGGCGCCTGGCGCGGCGAGCTCGACGGGCGGGGCGAGGTCGTCGCCGTCTCCGACACCGGCCTCGACACCGGGGACCCGGCCACCGTCGTCGAGGACCTGCGCGGGCGGGTGCGGGCCCTGCTGTCCTGGCCGCTCGGGCCGTCGTGGACCCCCTACGTCACCAACCCCGGGGCCGATGACGGTCCGGCCGACGTCGCGAGCGGGCACGGCACCTTCGTCAGCGGCGTGCTCGCCGGGGACGGGTCGGGCAGCGGGGGCCGCAACCGCGGGGTCGCACCCGGCGCCGAGCTCGTCGTCCAGGCCATCGAGCAGTGGGTCGCCGTGGCACCGGGCCACCCGGAGGTCGGGCGGCTCGCGGCACGCCCTCGCCGGTCGGCCGACGGACCTGCGCGAGCTCTTCCTCCAGGGCCACGGGCAGGGGGCCCGCGTGCACGTGGCGGCGTGGGGGACGGCCGCGCGCGGGGCCTACGACAACGACGCCTACGAGGCCGACCTCTTCCTGCGCGAGCACCCGGCATCCGTGCTGCTCGTCGCGGCCGGGAACGGCGGGAGCGACCGCACGGGTGACCGGCGGGCCGACCCGGGCTCGGTCGAGTCACCGGCCACCGCGAAGAACGTCCTGACCATCGGGGCCACGGAGGGCTCGGCCCCCAACGGGTTCCCGGCGACGTGGGCCCGGCTGGAGACCGAGGGCCGCCGGTTCACCGACCCCCGCGACCTCGCGGACCCCGTGTCCGGGCAGCCCGACCGGATGGCCCCGCTCTCAGCGGCCGGCCCCACCACCGACGGCCGGCGCAAGCCCGACCTGTGCGCCCCCGGCACCAACCTCGTCGGCCCGCGCTCCACGGTCGGCACCGGCCGAGGATGGGGGTTCGCTTCTCCCGCACCGCACTACGTCGTCGATGGCGGCACCTCCGCCGCCGTAGCCGCCGCCGCGGGTGCCTTGACCCTGGTCCGCCAGGGCTGGCGCCGGCACCGCCGGGGGCACGCACCCGCCGGCGCGACCCTCAAGGCACTCCTCATCGTCGGGGCCGCGCCCGTGCGCACCCGCGACGGCAGTGGCCCGGAGGACCCGCGGGTCTGCGGCTTCGGACGGGTCGACATCGCTGGCTCGCTGCCCGGGCCCGGCGCCGGCCCCGGCGACGGCGGCGAGGTGCGCATCCTGGAGAACGCGACGCGGTCGCGCGCCGTGCGCACCGGCACGGCCCGCACCTTCCCCGTGCGGGTGCCGGACGGGGGTCGGCTGCGCGCGGCCCTGTGCTGGTACGACGAGCCGGGGGAGCGCCTCGTCAACGACCTCGACCTCACCCTCACCGGGCCCGTCCCGGCGCCGCCGGTCCACGGCAACCACGTCCCCGGCCATCCCGAGCGCCCCGGCGTCCCCGACCGTGTCAACACGGTGGAGGTCGTCGACGTCGACGGGTTGGCCGGTGGCACCTGGGTCCTCACCGTTCGCGGCGAGAACGTCCCCCAGGCGCCCCAGCCCTTCGGCCTCGTCGTCAGGACGTGGCCCGCGGGCTGACCCACCACCCACAAAAGGAGATCCACCATGGCCGAGACCAGGCGCCGTCCCGTGAAGACGGCAGCGCGCGCGAGGAAGCCCGAGCGCGAACCCACCCCCACCATCTCGGTGAACCCGGCGCCGCGCACCGCCGCGCCCGTCGTCCCAGCACCCGCCGCGGCCCTCGCCGGCCTCGGCGCACCGGCCGGTGTCGGCGCCGCCCTCGCGGCCGCCGACGTCAGCGGCCAGCTCAAGGCCGTCGCGCCCACCTTCGGTGACGTGCTCAAGTCGATCGGCATCGGCGTCGCCGACTCGCAGGCCGCCCTCGACCAGGGCGTCATCAGCACGGTCAACGAGCTCGCCGACACGAAGATCACCGTCGTCACCGACGTCATCCAGCACCTCGACGACGACGGCCTGCCGGTCGCGGCGGACACCGAGCTCGTGAGCACCGACCTGTCGGTCCTCAACTTCTTCATGCCGACCGTCCACGAGTGGAAGCGGGTGGCCCTGTCGATGGACCTCTCGTGCGGGGCGTTCAACGAGAGCGACGGGCTGTCCTTCAACGCCAAGCAGTCCGGCGGTGGCATCGGCGGCGCGGGCCTCTTCTGGGGGTTCCTCGGCGTGAACTACGAGTACGGGTTCGACAACCAGCAGAACGGGACACGCTCGCACGAGCAGGAGGCCAGCTGGTCCTCCGGCGAGGTGCGGATCGACGCGATCCTCGGCCCACGGCAGACCGGGAAGCTCCCCGTGCCGAGCCAGGTGGCCATCGGCCCGCAGATCGTGTTCTCACAGGGCCCGGTCAAGGAGACCGCGGTGGCCGGGGCCGGCGTCAACCGCTCGGTCGACGTGGTCGTCACGGTCCGCAAGGCCGGTGGCGACGTCAACCCCGGAGTGTCACTGCGGGTCGAGGCCGGGGGGCTGCGCACGAGCTTCTCGAACACCGCCCCGTTCACCGGCACCTCGACGAACGCGAACGGGCAGGTGCTCGTCACCGTCACCCGCAACGTCCCGAACGCGGGCGCCGCCGGCGCAAGCGTCACCCTCGTCGCCCGCCTCGGCGCGATGAGCCAGACCTACGCCCTCACCATCTGAAGGAGATGAGTCACCCATGGCGAACACCGATGTGAGCGGCCAGCTCAACACCGCAGGCATGGCCTTCGGCGACCTCGTCCGGCTCACCGGGCAGGCCGTCGCCAGCACCCAGCAGGAGCTCAACAAGACCGCGGCCGACACCACGTCCGCGCTGGCGACGACCCTCGTCGACGTCATCGCGGTGCAGGAGGTCGAGTACGACGACAACGGCACCGTCACGGGCGCGCAGACCTTCACCCAGAAGCTGCCGCTCATCGACGTCGTCGACCCGGTGCTCTACCAGTGGTCGCAGGTGCGGCTGCAGGGCCGGTTCACCGCGTCGCAGTTCGCGACGACCCAGGCGTCCGACTCCTACGTGCACCACAGCACCGACTCGCACGGCCAGGCAGGGGTCGGGCTGATCTTCGGGGGCGGCTACAACAACTTCCAGTACGACGCGTCGCAGGCGCACGTGGACACGAGCTTCCGCACCGAGAGCTCGGTCGGGCTGATGCGGATGAACGCGATCCTCGAGCCGCGCCACGACATCGGGGTGCCGAAGCCGCGCCAGGCGATCGTCGGGCCGTCGATCAGCGTCGACGCCGGGCCGATCACCGACGTCGGTGGCCCCCCGGCGACGTCGCGGACGATGGAGGTGGTCATCACCTACGAGAACGCCGATGGCGACCCCATCGCCGGGAAGACGCTCGCCGTCGACACGGCCGGCGTCGCCTGGGAGTACGTGGGCGGCGTGGACCAGACCGATGCGAACGGGCAGCTGACGGTGCTGCTCACGCGGACCTTCGTCGACGATGCCGCCGACCGCACCCCGGTCGACGTCGTCGTCTCGGTGCGCAAGGGCATCATCTCCGAGTCCACGACCGTCACCTTCTGACCGTGGCCACCGGCGACCCCTCGCCGACCGCGGGGAGCGGCACCCGGCAGACCGAGCTGGGTGCCCTCCTCGCGGGCACGGTCACCGCCGTCGTCGAGGCTCAGGACCTCCTCGACGAGCACGCGCGCGAGCGGGCCGCCGAGTATGCCGCGGCCGAGCCGGGCAGCCTCGCGCTGCCCCCGCTGTGGTACGCCTTCGACGAGGCCTCGATCGAGCTCGAGCTGTCCACCGAGGCCGTGCGGGTGACCCCCACCGAGGGCGGCCCGGCCCGCACCCACCTGCTCTGCCGCACCGTCAACCCGGTCACCGTCGGGGTCTACGGGTACCGCTCCGCCGCCGGGACCCGGGTGCGGCTCACCCTGGCCCCGCAGCGGGTCGTCCCGGCGGCCCTGCCGACGTCCGAGGAAGGACCTCCGTCACCATGACCCCTCCCCCCGTGCGCACCACCCTCGACCTCGGCCGGCTGCCGGCCCTCTCGCGCGCCGGCACCGACCGGATCCTGACCGTCGACGGCATCACCGGCGTCTTCACCCCCGTCACCGGGCCGGATGCCGCGGCCTCGACAGACAACCTCGAGAAGATCGTCGACGCGCTGCGCGGCGAGCTCGCCTCGGCCCGAGCCGAGTCCGCCGCGCTCACCGAGAAGCTGGACGCCCTGCGGGACCCGCCCCGGTCCTCCGACGACCTCGCCGACGGGCTGCAGCACGCTCTCGACGGCATCTCCGAACGGCTCGGGTCGATGGCGAACACGACGTCGAACTTCGCCGTTCGTGAGTTCGTGCTGGAGACCAAGGTGCACATCGACGTCACGCCGGTCGGCACCATCGGCTTCCAGTTCGTCCGACCGGGGGAGGAGGTCAACGCCGCCGCCCTGTCGACCGTGACGATGACCGTCGTGCCCGTGCCGAAGCCGCCCGCCGAGGAGGTCGTGGCGGCACCGGTCGTCGACCGTCCGGTCGAGGAGATCGACGGCCTGGACCAGGCCCAGCTCGCGGCCCTGCACGGCGCGCACGTCACGACGACGAGTGGCTTCGCCCGCCTCGCGACCCGGGCGACCGCCCGCGCCACGCTCGTGAGCCTGCTCGGGGTCGACCGGGACTCCCTCGGCCGGTTCACGCTGCTCGCGGGACTGCTCGGCGTTCCGGGGGTCGACGGGACGAGTGCCGCGGTGCTGTACGACGCCGGCGTCACCGACGTCGCCTCGCTCGCCGCGGTCGACCCGGCCGACCTCGTCGAGCGCTACCGCGTCTCGGCAAAGCCCCGGCGGGCCATCGGCACGACACCGAGCCTCGCCGAGGCGGCCCGGTGGGTCGAGGCGGCCGCGGCCCAGGTGTTGCCGCCCGCCTGACCGCTACCGACCTTCCTGACCCGGCGTTGACCTCCCGTACGCTCTGGGTCGGGCGTGTCGTCGACGAGTGATCACGTTGGCGTCGACCGGTGTTGGCCGCCCGCTCCCTAGCGTCGCGAGCATGACCACCACACCCCGCAGGACCCATCTCGCCGCCGTCGTCGCGGCACTCGCCGGACTCGTCGCCGTGCCCTCGGCCTCCGCCCTCGCCGTGAGCGCGCCGACCGCTCCGGTCACCGCCGACCGCCACGACGCACGGCACGACACGCCCGTCGTGTATGCCCACCGCGGCGCGTCCGGATACCGGCCCGAGCACACGTGGGGGGCCTACGAGCTCGCCGCCTCGATGGGGGCCGACTACTTCGAGCCCGACCTCGTCATGACCAAGGACCGGGTGCTCGTCGATCGCCACGAGCCGGAGATCAGCGCCACGACCGACATCGCCGAGCACGCGGAGTTCGCCTCGCGGCGGACCACCAAGGTCCTCGACGGCACCCCCGTGACCGGATGGTTCGTCGAGGACTTCACCCTCGCCGAGCTCCGGACGCTGAGGGCGGTCGAACGGCTTCCGGCGCTGCGCCAGCACAACACGCTCTACAACGGACGGTGGCAGGTGCCCACGTTCGAGGAGACCCTGCGCTGGCGGGCCGAGCTGTCGCGCCGCGAGGGCCGGACCATCGGGATCATTCCCGAGATCAAGCACTCGACCTACCTGCACGCCCAGGGTCTCGACCCCGAGGCGGCGCTCATGGCCCTGGTGACCCGCTACGGGCTCAACCGCAAGGGCGCGCCGCTGTGGGTGCAGAGCTTCGAGTGGGGCAACCTGGCGCGCTTGCGCAACGACCTCGGGTACCGAGCGAACCTGGTCTTCCTGGCCGACGCGACGGGCGGCCCCTACGACCTGGTCGCTGCGGGCACGCCGCGCAGCTACGACGAGCTGCTCACTCCGTCGTCACTGAAGCAGCTCGCCCGGGTCGTCGACGGCGTCGCCCCGTTCAAGGAGCGCGTCATCCCCCGCACCGCGGCCGGGGATCTGGGCCGGCCCACCACGCTGGTGGCCGACGCGCACCGCGCCGGGCTGCAGGTGACCGTCTGGACGATGCGGGCCGAGAACCAGTTCCTGCCCCCGGCCCTGCGCGTCGGCACCAACCCCGCCGACTACGGCAAGGCCATCGATGAGGACCTCGCCTACATGCGAGCCGGCATCGACGGCATCTTCTGCGACCAGCCCGACATCTGCCTGCAGGCGCGGTCGGAGTTCGCTGCTGCGGGGCGCGCGGCGGCCTGACGCTCAGCGGCCCAATCGACGGATGGCCCGGACCGTGCGGACGGTCCGGGCCATTCGGCTGGGTCGCAGGTGTGGCTACGGCAGGTGGAAGGTGATCTCGGCCGTACCGCCCGGAGCCACCGGCACCAGCGTGGCGCCGGCCTCGGTCGTCGCGCCGTCGTACCAGACCCTCGTCGACTCACCGGTGTTCATGTCGTAGAGGTCTGCGGCCACCCGGAACGTGCCGGCGGGCAGGTTGCTGCCGGTGAACCGGAACCCCGACCCGTCATAGGCGTCGAGGTCACCGATGTGGTCACCGGACTCGGTGTACACGGCACCGGCGACGTAGATGTCCGGTGAGGGCGTCGAGCCGTCGGCGGTGACGACCTGACCCGTGATGTGGGATGCCGGGGCGAGGGAGGCGCTGAACGTGGCGGTTCGGTAGTCCCGCACGGTGACCGGCGTGGCAGCTGCCCTGGTCACGGCGTTGCCGGACCACTCGGGCGCCAGCTGTGCCTCGTAGGGCGCATCCACCAGTGGGGTGTAGGTCCCGGCCGGCGCGACCATCGAGTAGCGGCCTGCCGCGTCGGTCTGGGCGACGAAGCGGCCCTCACCGGGCCCGGCGCGCCCGGGCCACCGGCCCTCGAGGTAGACGTAGGCACCCTCGACGGGCCGGCCCGAGGTGTCGGTGATGGTGCCGGTGAGCACGCCGCCCGGGACGAACCTGTTGCTCTTGAGCGTGGTGGTGCCACCCAGACTCACCTTGGTCAGCGTGGCCGTGGCCTGGCTGTCGGCGTTCTGGTACCACTCGTCGGCCACCCCGGTGCGCCACGACGGCCGCAGCAGCACGGCCGTCTTGCCGGGCGGCAGGGCGGTGAGCCGGTAGGTGCCGTCGGCGCCGGAACAGGTCGTCCCCGCGCCCCAGACCTGGCCACCGCTGTGACCGGAGTACGCCTCGGGGCAGACGTCGGCGAGCCCGTTCGGCTTGCGCTCCGTGACCGCCTTGCCGGTGATGACACCGCCGACCGACAGGCTGGCGTCGACCACAACGTCGCCGGCGGACAGGTCGATGCGCTGTGCGGTGGCCGGTGCGTAGGTCCCGCCGGCGAACTCGCCCGCGTACACCGCGACCTCACTGAAGTCCTGGAACCAGACGGTGGCCGCGGGGGCGGCTCCCCACGGGACGATCTCGTACCGACCGTCGGCGCCGGTGCAGGCCTGGCCGAAGCTGTCCCACGGGGCGAAGTCGTCGGGGTTGACCAGGGAGGCGCAGATGTTCTCAAGAGGCTTCCCCTTGGCATCGGTGACCGTGCCGCTCACCGTGGTGACGTCCGGGGCGGGCACCAGCCGGTCGTCGACCTGGGTGTTCTCACCGCGGTTGACGGTCACGACGGTGGCGGACGACTCGTCCGGTGCCCCGTAGGCCCACTGGTCGACGCTGTAGTCCGCGAAGTGCACTGTGTAGTCCCCAGCGCTCACCAGGGTCTCCCAGCCACCGAAGTCGTTGGTGAAGGCACTGGTGACGTAGTCGCCGGAGGCCGCGTAGATGTCGACGTTGGTGTAGCTCACCGGAGCGCCCACGGAGTCGGTGAGCAGCCCCTGGAGGCGTCCCTTGACCTCGAGCGTGGTCGACAGGTCGGCCGGGGCGTCGACGACGCCGGCCAGGTCGAACGCGGTGGCGTCGTCGTACCACTCCCCGGCCGCGTAGTCGGCGCCGGCGACGTAGACCTTGAAGGAACCGGTCAGGTCGGGCATCGACCACTGGCCCGCCTCGTCGGTACAGGCTTCCTGCACGTACCCACCATCGGGGTCGTAGGCCTGCACGCACGTCGACACCGGGAGGCCTGCGTCGTCGAGGACGGTCCCGGAGAGGCCGGTGGTGGCGGCGGATGCGGGGGCGGCGAGCAGCGCCGCCCCCAACGTGGTGGTGGCCAGCACTGCGGCTGCCCGGCGGAAGGCTCGGTGCACGGAGAGTCCCCTCATCGGCGAAGCGGTCGCGCGCAAGGTAGCAGCGCCTCCGCGCGGTCCACACCGCCTCAGGGGGAAGTTGCGAGAACTCGCAACCGCGCGGATGCCGGTGCGTGCCTCAGTCGCCGAGGATCTCGTCGATGCGGGCCACCTTCGCGGCGAGCTGGCCGGTGTGACCCGGCCGGATGTCGGCCTTGACCACCAGCGAGACCCGCGGGTGGGACGCGGTCATGGCGTCGACGCACTGCTTGAGCACGGCCATCACCTCGTCCCACTCGCCCTCGATGTTGGTGAACATCGCGTTGGTCTCGTGCGGCAGTCCACTGGCGCGCACGATGCCGCACCGCCTCGGCGACGGCGGCGGCATACGAGCCGGTGTCGTCCGGGCCGGCCGGAGCGATGCTGAAGGCGATGATCATGAGGTCGAGGTAGAGAACACGCCGCCCGGCGCGGAGGCCGGGCGGCGTGTTACGTCGACGGGGCGAGGTCAGCTGTCGCCGCCCTCGTTGCCCGAGGCGCCGGCGGTGACGTCGGAGCAGCCGGTAGCGCCGCGCGGCCTCCAGCGGCAGCGACCGGTCGACCTCGCCGCCCTCGGCCAGCGACTGCAGCGCCCGGACCGCCATCGACGGGCCGTCGATGTGGAAGAAGCGCCGCGCGGCCGGGCGGGTGTCGGAGAAGCCGAAGCCGTCGGCACCGAGGGACGAGAAGCGCCCCGGCACCCACTGGCGGATCTGGTCCTGGCACGGCCCGCATGTAGTCGGACACGGCCACGACCGGGCCCGGGCGCGTCGGCCAGCTGCCGGGTCACGTACGGCACCGGCGGCTCGTTCTCGGGGTGCAGGAAGGCGTGCCTCGTCGCACCGCAGCCCGTCACGGCGCAGCTCGTTCCACGAGGTCACCGACCACACGTCGGCCACGACGTTCCAGTCGTTGCGCAGCAGCTCCTGGGCCTCGAGGGCCCACGGCCATGCCGACGCCGGAGGCGAGCAGCTGCACCCGCGGCGCGTCGTCGGGCAGGCCCTGCGTGGACCCTCGGCGTAGAGGTAGAGCCCGCGCAGGATGCCCTCGACGTCGACGTTCTCGGGCTCGGCCGGCTGCACCATCGGCTCGTTGTAGACCGTGAGGTAGTAGATGACGTTGCGCTCGGTGTCGGTGAGCGAGTCGTCGGTGCCGTACATCCGCTGCAGGCCGTCCTGGATGATGTGCGCGATCTCGTAGCCGAACGCCGGGTCGTAGTGCACGACAGCGGGGTTCGACGACGGCCAGCAGCGGCGAGTGGCCGTCGGCGTGCTGCAGGCCCTCACCGGTGAGGGTGGTGCGGCCGGCGGTGGCGCCGATGAGGAAGCCGCGCGTCATCTGGTCGGCGGCGGCCCAGATCGAGTCGCCGGTGCGCTGGAACCCGAACATCGAGTAGAAGACGTAGATCGGGATCATCGGCTCGCCGTGGGTGGCGTAGCTGGACCCGACCGCGGTGAAGGCGGCCATCGAGCCGGCCTCGTTGATGCCGAGGTGCAGGATCTGGCCGTCCTTGGCCTCCTTGTAGGCCAGCATCAGGTCGGGGTCGACCGGCGTGTAGTTCTGCCCGTGCGGGTTGTAGATCTTGATCGTCGAGAAGAAGGAGTCCATGCCGAAGGTGCGCGCCTCGTCGGGGATGATCGGCACGATCCGCTGGCCGAACTCCTTGTCGCGCATCAGGTCCTTGAGCAGCCGCACGAACGCCATGGTGGTGGCGACCTGCTGCTTGCCCGAGCCCTTCTTCACCTGCGCGTACGACGAGTCGTCGGGCAGGTGCACCGGCGGCGTGCTTGGTGCGCCGCTGCGGCACACCGCCGCCCAGCTTCCGGCGACGCTCCAGCAGGTAGGGGATGGCCTCGTCGTCGGGGCCCGGGTGGTAGTACGGCGCGTTGTAGGGGTCCTTCTCGAGCACCGCGTCGCTGATCGGGATGCTGGAGGCTGTCGCGGAACGTCTTGAGGTCCTCGAGGGTGAGCTTCTTCATCTGGTGGGTGGCGTTGCGCGCCGTCGAAGGTGGTGCCCAGGCCGTAGCCCTTGATCGTCTTCGCGAGGATGACGGTGGGCTGGCCGGTGTGCTCGGTGGCGGCCTTGTAGGCGGCGTACACCTTGCGGTAGTCGTGGCCGCCGCGCTTGAGCTTCCACCAGATGTCGTCGTCGGACCAGCTCGGCCACCATCTTGCGGGTGCGCGGGTCGCGGCCGAAGAAGTTCTCGCGCACGTAGCGCCGTCGTTGGCCCGGAAGGTCTGGTAGTCGCCGTCGGGGGTGGAGTTCATCAGGTGGGACGAGCGCGCCGTCGCTGTCGGCCGCGAGCAGCGGGTCCCAGTCGCGGCCCCAGACGACCTTGATGACGTTCCAGCCGGCGCCGCGGAAGAACGCCTCGAGCTCCTGGATGATCTTGCCGTTGCCGCGCACCGGGCCGTCGAGCCGCTGCAGGTTGCAGTTGACGACGAAGGTGAGGTTGTCGAGCTCCTCGCTGGCGGCCAGCTGCAGCAGGCCGCGCGACTCGGGCTCGTCCATCTCGCCGTCGCCGAGGAACGCCCAGACGTGCTGGTCGCTGGTGTCCTTGATGCCGCGGTTGTGCAGGTACTTGTTGAACTGCGCCTGGTAGATCGCGTTCATCGGGCCGATGCCCATCGACACCGTGGGGAACTCCCAGAAGTCGGGCATCAGGCGCGGGTGCGGGTAGGACGGCAGCGCCAGCGGCGGCCGTCGACGAGGTGCGACTTCTCCTGGCGGAAGCCGTCGAGGTGGTCCTCGGAGAGCCGGCCCTCGAGGAAGGCGCGGGCGTACATGCCGGGGGAGGCGTGGCCCTGGAAGAAGACCTGGTCGCCGCCGCCGGGGTGGTCCTTGCCGCGGAAGAAGTGGTTGAAGCCCACCTCGTAGAGCGTGGCCGCGCGAGGCGTAGGTGGAGATGTGGCCGCCGACGCCGATGCCGGGACGCTGCGCGCGGTGCACGATGATCGCGGCGTTCCAGCGCAGGTAGGCCCGGTAGCGGCGCTCGACCTCCTCGTCGCCGGGGAACCACGGCTCCTGCTCGGGGCTGATCGTGTTGACGTAGTCGGTGGTCGTCAGGGACGGCACGCCCACCTGCTCGGCGCGCGCCCGCTCGAGCATGCGCAGCATCAGGTAGCGAGCCCGCATCCGGCCGGGGCCGTCGATGACGGCGTCGAGGCTGTCGAGCCACTCCTGGGTCTCGGCGGGGTCGATGTCCGGCAGGTGGGTGGGGATGCCGTTGAGGATGGGGCCGACGTCTTCGCGGGAGGCCACGCGCTCGTCCTTTCACCGGTGACGGGTCGCGCACGGATTCAGAGCGCGTTTCGACCCATCTTTCACCCCATCGGCGCCGCTCGCGCAATTGCGTCGACGCTACTGACCGGTACGTCCGCTACGTGGGCCCGAGCAGCCGGTCGGGACGGCTGTAGACCGACAGGTGCGGAGGCCGCGCGAACGCGACGAGCGTGATGCCGGCCTGCGTCGCCAGCTCGACCGCCAGCGAGCTCGCCGCCCCCACCGCGACGACCACGGGGATGCCGACGACGCTCGCCTTCTGCACGATCTCGAAGCTCGCCCGGGCACTGACGACGAGCACCGTTGCAGTGAACGGCAGCTCACGGCCACGGGCCGCGGCCCCCACCACCTTGTCGACGGCGTTGTGCCGACCGACGTCCTCGCGCACCACGATCAGCTCGCCGTCGGGCGTCGCCAGGCCGGCCGCGTGCACCCCGCCGGTGCGGTCGAACACCGCCTGCCGGGCGCGCAGCGCCTCGGGGAGCCCGGCGAGCACCTTCGGGTCGACGACCACGGTGTCGTCGCCGACGGCATACCGGCTGTTGGTGCGCACGGCGTCGATGGTCGCCGACCCGCAGACACCGCACGCGCTCGAGATCGTCTCGGTGCGGGCCCGCGCGGGGCGGTGCAGCACGGCATCCGGCGCCAGGGTCACGTCGACGACGTTGAAGGTGGGCGAGCCGTCGTCGTCGAGGTCGGTGCAGTGCATGAGCGTGCCCACCTCGGTGGCCGAGTGCAGCATCGCCTCGGTGAGCAGGTGACCGATGGCCAGGTCGAAGTCGTCGCCGGGCGTGCGCATGGTCGTCGTCACCGGCTCGTCGCCGACCCGGATCTCGAGCGGCTCCTCGACCGCGACCGTGTCGGTGCGGTCGACCCGGTCGCCCGTGTCGACGTCGAGCCGCGTGCGGCGCACCCGCGTCGTGACCCGGCCCATGCGGTCATCCAAACACACGCCGGGCGCGAGGCCGGGCGTTGCGGGGAGCGGAACGCGGGGGGCGCAGGCGCTGCCCCCCGGCATACGGTCCGGTCATGAGCGACAACCCCGAGATCGGCCTGTCCGTCGACGTCGACGGCATCACGACGAACTACCACCGGTCCGGCTCCGGCCCGGTCGTCCTGCTCGTGCACGGCTCGGGTCCCGGGGTGTCGGCCTTCGCCAACTGGCGGCTCACGATGCCGACCCTGGCCGAGCACTTCGACGTCATCGCGCCGGACATCGTCGGGTTCGGCTTCACCGACCGCCCCGAGGGCTTCGAGTACTCGCTGGAGTCGTGGCGGGCCCACCTGCTCGGCTTCGCCGACGCGCTGGGGCTCGACACCTTCTCGATCGTCGGCAACAGCTTCGGTGGCGGGCTGGCGATCTCGATGGCGGCGCACGCCCCCGACCGTGTCGAGCGCCTGGTGCTGATGGGTGCCTGCGGGGTGTCCTTCCCGATCACCGACGGGCTCGACCGGGTCTGGGGCTACGAGCCGTCGCTCGCGACCATGCGCGGGCTGCTCGACATCTTCGCCTTCAACCCGGCCTACGCCACCGACGAGCTCGCCGAGCTGCGCTACGCGGCGTCGGTGCGGCCCGGGTTCCAGGAGTCGTTCTCGGCGATGTTCCCCGCCCCGCGCCAGCGCTGGGTCGACGCGCTCGCCACCCCCGAGGACGTCATCGCCGACCTGCCGCACCGCACCCTGGTCGTCCACGGCCGCGACGACCGGATCATCCCGATGTCCAACGCCTTCCGGCTGCTCGAGCTCATCGACGACTCGCAGCTGCACGTCTTCGGCCGCTGCGGGCACTGGACCCAGATCGAACATGCCCAGGAGTTCAACGCGCTGGTCGCCGACTTCCTCGGCTGAGGCACACTGGGGTCATGGCCGACCCCACCTCCGTGACGCCGGCACGCGCGGACGCCGTGACCCTGCGCGGGGGAGACCTGCCGTGGCGGCCGGTCTCGCCGATGCTCGCCCGGGTCCGCCTCATCACGCTCGGCATCGTGCTGGTGCCGCTGATCGTCGCGTCGGTCGCCGCCGGTCTGCTGCTCACCCGCTGGGTGCTGCTCGGCACGCTCGCCCTGGTGCTGCTCGGCGCGTGGGTCGCCTGGCTGATCGGCCGGCAGGTGAGCGCGATCTCGTGGGTCGAGCTCGACGAGGAGATCGTCATCCGCAAGGGCCGGATGTTCCGCAGCCTGGTCAGCGTGCCCTACGGCCGGCTCCAGTACGTCGACATCCAGTCCGGGCCGCTGGCGCGCGCCCACGGCATCGCGTCGTGCGAGATCCACACCGCCTCACCCGAGAGCGGCGGCTCCCTGCCGGGGCTGCCCGTCGCCGAGGCCGAGGCGCTGCGCAGCCGCCTCGCGGCCCGTGGCGAGGCGCAGCGAGCCGGCCTGTGACGGAACCGGTTCCGGAGCCCTCGGGGGAGTGGCAGCGGCTCCACCCGCTCTCACCGCTGCTCCGGGGCGGCGTCGTGCTGCTGGCGATCCTGGGCTATCGCCGCCTCGCAGCTGTTCGACAACTTCCTGTCCTCCTTCGGCTTCGGCGACGTCGTGGTGGGCGTCGACGGCCCGGACGAGCCCAGCGGCGGGGGTGACCCGTTCGAGCAGGCGGTCGCCCACCCGCTGCTCGCGCTGGTCGCGCTGGCGCTCTTCCTCGGCATCATCGCCCTGGTCAACTGGGTCAGCTGGCGGTTCTCCCGATTCCGGGTCGGCGGCGGCCAGGTCGAGCTGCGCCAGGGCGCGCTGTTCCGGCAGCACCGCCAGGTGCGGCTCGAGCGGGTGCAGGCGGTCGAGCTGTCGCGCCCGCTGCTCGCCCGCGCGCTCGGCCTGGCCCGGGTCGTCGTGCAGTCCGCCGGCGGGTCCGACTCCACGCTCACCCTGTCCTTCCTCGACCTCGGGCGCGCCGAGGCGCTGCGCGAGCACCTCCTCGACCTCGCCGGCCGCAACGACGAGGTCACAACCGCCGGCCCGGATGCCGTGGGCGCCCCGGCGCCGTACGGCTCGCCCGCGCTGCACGCCGCGCCCCGCCCGGTGCTCGAGGTGCCCAACGGGCGGCTGTTCGTCGCGACCATCCTGCACGGGTCGACCATCTTCCTGGGGTCGCTGGTCGCCTTCGGCCTGCTCGGCGCCGGGGTGCGCAGCGTCGGGCCGTTCGCGCTCGCCGGCATCCCGGCCCTCCTGCCCGTCGCCATCGGCATCGCGTGGAGCCGCTTCAAGGAGCTGCTCACCCACGGCAACTTCCACCTCGCCGACGCCGGCACCGGGGTGCGCGTGCAGGAGGGCCTGACCGACCTGCGCACGACCACCATCCCGATCCACCGCATCCAGGCCCTCGAGCTCGTGCAGCCGCTGTGGTGGCGCCCGGTCGGCTGGTGGCGCATCCGGGTCAACGTGGCCGGCTCCGGCGGCCAGGGCGAGAACGAGGGCCACCGCGAGACCACCCTGCTACCGGTCGGCACCCTCGCCGACGCCACGTCCAGGTGCTCACGCTGCTGGCGCCCGGCGTGCCCGCGCCGGCCTGGGACAGTGCAGTGCTCGGCGAGGGCGGCGAGCCCGCGTGGCGCGGCCGCACCGCCGCCGCCCGCTGGCTCGACCCGCTGTCGTGGCGGCGCCAGGGCTGGTCCGACGTCACCACCGCCGTGCTGCTGCGCAGCGGCCGGCTCACCCGACGAGCGGTCGCGGTGCCGCACGCCCGCATCCAGTCGCTCACCCTGAGCCAGGGCTGGCTCGAGGGCCGCCTCGGCCTGGCGACGGCGCACGTCGTGCCGGCGCCCGGCCCGGTGTCACCCGTGGTGGCGCACCTCGACGTGGCGGAGGCCGAGGCCTTCCTGGCCGAGGTGTCCGAACGGGCCCGGTGGGCCCGCCGCAGGTCAGAACCATCGACCGTTCCCCTTGCACGCGACCCTTCGGGGTTGGTGGACTGGACCCGGCACCCGCCGGGATCCTCCGTACCAGAAAGGCCGTGAGACCGTGAACACCCCCGCCCCACCGCCGACCGACCCGGGCACCAGTGGCTCCGGCGTCGTCGAGCGCCTCGGGTTCACCCGCGACCAGGTGGTCCAGGAGTTCGGCTACGACGCCGACACCGACGACGAGTTCCGCTTCGCCGTCGAGGACCACTGCGGGGCCGAGATCGAGGACGAGGACTACACCGGGGGCGCCGACGCGGTGCTGCTCTGGTGGCGAGACGGTGACGGCGACCTGGGCGACGCGCTCGTCGACATGGTGGGGGTGCTCGACGAGGGGGGCTTCGTGGTGCTGCTGACCCCCAAGGTGGCCGGGGTCGAGGTCGACCCCAGCGACATCGACGAGGCGGCGGTGACCGCCGGCATGCACACCGCCGGAACCTTCAACGCCGCTGCCGAGTGGCGTGCGCACAAGCTGGTGGCCCCGAAGACCCGCGTCCGCCGGTGACCCCCGGCGGCTGGCAGGATGGCGCCATGATGACGTCCACCCTGGCACCGCTCGCCGTCGGCCAGGTCGCGCCCGACTTCACCCTGCGCGACCAGAACGGCGTCGAGGTCTCGCTGGCCGAGCTGACCGCCACCAAGAACGTCGTCGTCGTGTTCTACCCCTTCGCCTTCTCGGGCATCTGCACGGGCGAGCTCGACGAGATCCGCGACCACCTCGAGCGCTTCGTGTCCGACGACCTGCAGGTCGTGTGCATCTCGTGCGACCCGATGTTCTCGCTGCGGGCCTGGGCCGACGCGCAGGGCTACTTCTTCCCGCTGCTGTCCGACCACTGGCCGCACGGCGAGGTCACCCGGGCCTTCGGGGTGCTCAACGAGGCGAGCGGCGCCCCCATCCGCGGCACGTTCCTCATCGGTCGCGACGGCATCGTGCACTGGACCCTCGTCAACGGGCCGGGGGAGCGCCGCGACTTCGGTGGCCTGCCGGCCGAGGTCGACGCCCTGCGGTAACGGCTGCCACACTGTGCGCGGTCGGCCGACCTCGACGAGGGTCGCCGGCCGTTCGGGGCCTGTAGCTCAGCTGGTAGAGCGCCGCGTTTACACCGCGAAGGTCGTCGGTTCGATCCCGGCCGGGCCCACATGAGCGACGTCGACGACCCGACCCTGGCTGAGGTGCTCGAGGTGATCGAGCGCCTCTTCCCGCCGAGCACCGCCCAGTCGTGGGACCGGGTCGGCCTGGTCACCGGCGACCTGCGCCAGCCGGTGCGGCGCGTGCACCTCGCCGTCGACCCCACCCTCGCGGTCATCGAGGAGGCCCGGGCGCTCGGCGCCGACCTGCTGCTCACCCACCACCCGCTGCTGCTGCGCGGCGTGCACAGCGTGGCGACCACGAGCGCCAAGGGCGCCAGCGTCACCCACCTGGTGGTCGGCGACGTCGCCCTCTACGTGGCGCACACCAACGCCGACGTCGCGGCCGACGGGGTGTGCGAGGCACTGGCCGAGGCCTGCGGGCTGGCGGCGACCTGGGCGCTGACCGAGTCCGAGGGGCAGCCGATGGGCCGGGTCGGCGACCTCGAGGAGCCGCTCGCGCTGCGCGCCTTCGTCGAGCGACTGGCGACCCGGCTGCCCGAGGCTGCGGGCGGCATCCGGGTCGCCGGCCCGCCGGATGCCGTGGTGCGCCGCGTCGCCGTGCTCGGCGGCGCCGGTGACGACCTCTTCGACGCCGTGCGCGCCAGCGGAGCCGACGTCTACGTCACCGCCGACCTGCGCCACCACCCGGCCCTCGAGGCGCGCGAGGAGGCCCGCGGCGGCATCCCCTACCTGGTCGACGCCGGGCACTGGGCCAGCGAGCAGGTCTGGCTCGCCCGGGCCGAGCGGGCGCTGCGCGCTGGCCTCGGCGAGCGCGCGACTAGGGTGGAGACCCACATCAGCACAGTGCGCACCGACCCGTGGACCTTCGTGGTCGGTGCCGACCCCGGAGGTAGCCCGTGAACGCCGAGTCCGCCCGCCAGCTGCGGCTGCTCGACCTCCAGGCCATCGACACCCGGCTCGACCAGATCGCCCACGCGCGCTCGCACCTGCCCCAGCTGGCCGAGCTCGCCGACCTGCTCGGCAAGGCCCGGCTCATCGACGACCAGCTGGTCCGCTCGCGCACCGAGCTCGGCGACGTGCAGCGCGAGGTGGCCAAGGCCGAGTCCGACGTGCAGCTGGTGCGCGACCGCGCCGCCCGTGACCAGGCCCGCCTCGATGCGGGCACCGGATCGGCCAAGGACCTGCAGGCCATCTCGCACGAGCTCACCTCGCTGGCCCGCCGGCAGAGCGAGCTCGAGGACATCGAGCTCGAGGTGATGGAGCGCGCCGAGGCCGCCGAGAGCGACGTCGCCGAGCTCGAGCGAGGCCGCGGTGAGCTGACCACCCGCATCGAGGCTCTTGAGGCCGCCCGCGACGAGGCGTTCGCCCGGCTCGACGGCGAGGCCTCCGACATCGGCGCCCCGCGCCCGACCGTCGTCGACGAGGTCGGCGCCGACCTGGTCACCCTCTACGAGAAGATCCGCCTCGCCAACGGCGGCACCGGGGCGGCCGCCCTGCGCCAGCGCCGTTGCGGCGGCTGCCAGCTCGAGCTCAACCCGGTCGAGATCCAGCGCATCCGCTCGGCCCCTGAGGACGAGGTGCTGCGCTGCGAGGAGTGCCGGCGCATCCTGGTGCGCACCGCCGAGTCCGGCCTGTGAGCCGCCGGCTCACCGTCGAGGCCGACGGCGGGTCGCGCGGCAACCCCGGGGTCGCCGGCTACGGCGCCCTGGTCCGCGACACCGACACCGGGGCGCTGCTCGCCGAGCGCGCGGAGCCGCTCGGCACGGCATCCAACAACGTCGCCGAGTACCGCGGGCTGATCGCGGGGCTGGAGGCCGCGTTCGCGATCGACCCCAGTGCACAGGTGCACGTGCGGATGGACTCCAAGCTCGTCGTCGAGCAGATGTCCGGCCGCTGGAAGATCAAGCACGAGGACATGCGCCGCCTGGCCCTGCAGGCGCGCGACCTCGTGTCGGGCTTCACCGCGGCCGGGGGCTCGGTGCGCTTCACCTGGATCCCGAGGGCCGAGAACAAGGACGCCGACGCGCTGTCGAACGTCGCGATGGACGGCGACACGGTCGACCGCACCTTCGGCGGCCCGTCGGAGGTCGACGAGGTGCCGGGTGAGCCCGCTGCCGACGACCAGCCGCGGCGCACCGGCTTCGACCGGCGCGGCACGCCGACCCGGGTGGTGCTGGTGCGGCACGGCGTCACCGACTTCACGGCGCAGGGCCGGCTCGACGGACGTGGGGGCCCCGACCCGCGGCTGAACTCGACCGGTCGGGCGCAGGCCGTGGCTGCCGGCCGGGCCGTCGCGAGCCTCGTGCAGGGTCACCCGACCCGGGTCGTCACGTCGTCGCTGTCGCGGGCCATGGAGACCGGCGCGGCGGTGGCGGTTGCTGTCGGCGTCGACCCGGTGGTCGACCGCGAGTGGGACGAGCAGTCCTTCGGTGACTGGGACGGCCGCTCGATCTCGGAGCTCATCGAGGGCGAGCGCGACGCCATGCGCGCGCTGCGCGACGACGCCACCTATCGGCCGCCGGGCGGCGAGTCGCACGAGGACCTGGTGGCCCGCGTCGTGCCGGCGTGGGAGCGGGTCGTGGCGCAGGGCGGCACCAGCGTCGTGGTGTGCCACCGCAAGCCGATCCTCGTCGTGCTCGCGCACCTGCTCGGCCTGCCGCACGACCGGGCGTGGCGGCTGGCCGCGGCACCGGGCTCACTCACCGCCGTCGAGGTCTGGGACGACGGCGAGGTCTCGGTCGCCTTCACCAACCGCACCTGAGACGCCGCGGCGACGGCATCCGGTCGCGTCCTACGCTCGTCGCATGACCTACGCAGGTGACGTCACCCCCCCGCAGGCGTATGCCGCCGCGACCGGCCCCGACGAGGCCCTCCTCGTCGACGTGCGCACCAAGGCCGAGTGGACCTACGTCGGCGTGCCCGTGCTCGAGGGCGCCCACCACGACGTGGCCTTCGTGGAGTGGTCGACCTTCCCGGAGGGCCGGGTGAACGAGCAGTTCGTCGACGAGGTGCGGGCCGCGGGGCTCGAGCCGGGGCGTCCGGTCTACCTGCTGTGCCGCTCCGGGGTGCGCTCGAAGGCCGCCGCCGACGCGCTGACCGACGCGGGGCTCGGCCCGGCCTACAACGTGCTCGAGGGTTTCGAGGGCCCGCACGACGAGTCGGGCCACCGCACCGTCGCGGGGTGGAAGGCCGCCGGCCTGCCCTGGCGACAGGGCTGAGCATGGACCAGCACGACTGGCACACGCAGACGCGCGCCGTTCGAGGAGGGTTGGCGCGCAGCGGTTTCGACGAGACCGCTGAGGCGCTCTACCTGACTTCGGGGTTCGTCTACGAGTCGGCCGAGCAGGCGGAGGCCGCGTTCAAGGACGAGGTCGAGCACTACATCTACAGCCGTTACGGCAACCCCACGGTGACCACCTTCGAGGAGCGGATGCGCCTGCTGGAGGGCGCGGAGGCGTGCTTCGCCACGGCATCCGGCATGGCGGCCGTCTTCACCGCGATGGCCGCGCTGTGCGGCGCGGGCGACCGGGTCGTGTCGTCGCGGGCGCTGTTCGGGTCGTGCTTCGTGATCCTCGACGAGATCCTGCCGCGCTGGGGGGTCGAGACCGTCTTCGTCGACGGCACCGACCTCGACCAGTGGCGCGAGGCGCTGTCGGTGCCCACGACCGCGGTGTTCTTCGAGACACCGAGCAACCCGATGCAGGAGCTCGTCGACATCGCGGCGGTCAGCGAGCTCGCCCACGCGGCCGGCGCCACCGTCGTGGTCGACAACGTCTTCGGCACCCCGGTGTTCTCACACCCGCTCGACTTCGGCGCCGACGTCGTCATCTACTCGGCGACCAAGCACATCGACGGCCAGGGCCGGGCGCTCGGTGGCGCGATCCTCGGCACGGCGGAGTTCATCGAGGGCCCGGTGAAGAACCTGATGCGGCACACCGGTCCGTCGTTGTCGCCGTTCAACGCCTGGGTGATGACCAAGGGCCTGGAGACCCTCGACCTGCGGGTGCGCCGGATGGCCGACTCGTGTCTCACCGTCGCCCGCACGCTCGAGGAGTGGCAGCACGCCGGGCGGGGCATCCGGCGGGTGGTGCACCCGTTCCTCGAGAGCCACCCCCAGCACGACCTCGCGCTGCGCCAGATGGACGGTGGTGGTGGCACGGTGGTCACCTTCGAGGTCGAGGGCGGCAAGCCGGCGGCGTTCGCTTTGATGAACGCCCTGACGCTCGTCGACATCTCGAACAACCTCGGCGACGCCAAGTCGCTCACGACCCACCCGGCGACCACGACCCACCGCCGGCTGGAGCCGGAGGCGCGGGCTGCGGTCGGCATCACCGACGGGACGATCCGGGTGTCGGTCGGGCTCGAGGACGTGCGCGACCTGGTGGCCGACCTCGACGCGGCGGTGTCGAAGGCCGCCGCCGTCGGGGGCTGAGGCGGCTGTTACCGTCGCCGCCATGAGCGACGTCCTCTCCGTGCAGCGACTGGTGCCGGCACCCCCCGAGCCGATCTTCGACCTCCTCGTCGACCCCGCCGGTCACACCGAGATCGACGGCGGCGGCACCGTGCGTGGCGCCCGCAGCGGCGGCCGGCGGCTCGCGCTCGGTGACCGCTTCGGCATGGACATGCACCTCGGGGTCGCCTACTCCACCCGCAACACGGTCATCGAGCTCGACGAGAACCGGCGCATCGCGTGGCAGACCACCGCCAGCGGGCCGCTCGGTAACGTGCTCGGCGGCCGCATCTGGCGCTACGAGCTCGAGCCGGTCGAGGGCGGCACGCTGGTGACCGAGACGTGGGACCTCAGCCAGGAGAAGTGGACGAGCACACCGGTGGTCAAGCTGACGATGACCAGCTCGACCCGGCACAACATGGAGCGCACCCTGGCCCGCATCGAGGAGCTCGTGACGGCGGCTCAGGACCCCGCAGCCAGCTGACGCTCCTCGGCGACACCCGCCATCGCCCACCGCACGGCCAGCGTGCCGACCTTTCCGGCGCCACCGGCCAGTGCGGCACCGGGCCCGCCGACCGGGATCCGCAGCGCTCGGCGCGCCCACTGGGGGAGCACGGCCACTCCACCCGAGGCGATCAGGCCGTAACCGGGGCGGGCCGGCCAGGGCAGTGGCGGGTCGAGCAGCAGGAAGCGGGCGGCCGCCCGTGCCTCGCGGGTGGCCTCCAGCTCGGGGCGGTAGGCGGCGAGGGCTGCGGCCAGGTCAGCGACCGTCAGGGGGAGGTCGGTGGCGCCGAGCCGCCCCGCCACGAGCGCGGACTGCTCGACGTAGCGGTCGGCCTCGTCGGCCGTCAGGGGCTCGACGGCATACCGCTGGTAGGCCGTGAGGAAGCTGTGCGCCTCAGCCACGTGCACCCAGCGCAGCAACCGCGGGTCGCTGGCCTGGTACGGGCGCCCCTTGGGGTCGCGTCCCCGCACCCGTTCGTGGATGCCGCGCACGCGGGCGATCGCGGTCTCGGCGTCGTCGACCGTGCCGAACGTGGTGGTCGCGAGGAAGTGCGAGGTGCGCTGGAGGCGGCCCCACGGGTCGCCCTTGTAGCCGCTGTGTCCCGCGACCCCGGCCATGGCCAGCGGGTGCAGCGACTGCAGCAGCAGGGCGGCCACCCCACCGGGGAACATCGAGGCGTCGGCGTGCACCCGCCAGACCGGGTCGTCGGGGCTGAACCAGCGCTCGCCCTCGCGTCCCCAGATGACCTGCGCGCGTTCGGCCGCGTCGTCGCCGGCGACCTTGGCGCGCAGCGCGGCGCCCAGCCGCAGCTGTGACTGGCGGGCGAGGTCGGTGAGGTTGGGCACGGCGAAGGGTCTCCGTTCGGTGAGGGGGTGTCAGGAGTCCAACGTGGCGGGCACGAATCGCCGAAGGTTTGTCGAAGGTTGCGAGAGGTGACCTGTGTCACAGCCACACCGCGACTCAGGCGGTCAGGGCCAGGGCGCCCGCACCGGCCGCCACGGCGAGCACGGCGCAGGCCGTGCCGGCCGGCACCAGCCACCGCCACGGCACCCGGATGCCGGCCGTGCGGCAGCGCTGCAGCCACAGCAGCGTGGCCAGCGAGGCCCACGGGGTGATGAGCGGCCCGGCGTTGACGCCGACGAGCAGCGCCATCAGCCGGGGCGCCGCGTCGGCCGCGACCGGCTCGAGCACGAGGTAGGCGGGCAGGTTGTTGGCGACGTTGGCGACCACCGCCCCGGTGCCGGCCAGCGTCATCAGGGCGGCACCGCCCGTGCCACCCGGCACGACCGAGGCGATCAGGTCGCCCAGGCCGCGCTGGTGCAGCACCTCGACGACGACCGACACCGCGACGAACCCGGCAGCCATCAACCACGGCACGGGCAGGCCGGCCAGCAGCTGCGGGGCGCGCCACCGGCCCACGACGAGCAGCACGGCCGCCGCCACGAGGGAGACCGCCCACGGTGGCGCGCCGAGGGCGAAGAGCGGCCCGAGGGTGATGCACACCGCGGCGGCCCAGCGCAGCAGCACCACGTCGTGCGGCTCCGGCGGTGGGTCGACGGCATACGTCTGGCGCAGGGTGTGCCGGTGCAGCAGGGCGAGCAGCACCAGTGTCACCACGACGCAGGCCAGTGCGGGAGCCCACGCGAGCCGCACGTAGTCGGCGTGCCCGAGCCCCTGCCGCTCGAAGGTGTTGAGCGCCAACAGGTTGGTCAGGTTCGACACCGGCAGCAGCAACGACCCGGTGTTGGCGATCCAGAGCGTGGTGACCGCGAAGACCCGGGCGTCCAGCCCGACCTGCCGGGCGACGGCCAGCCCCACGGGGGTCAGCAGCACCGCGGTGGTGTCGAGCGACAGCACGACCGTGCAGCCGACGGCGAGCAGGGCGAAGAGCAGCCACAGCGCCCACGCGCGGTGCCGCCCGGCGTGCGCCACCCAGTGCCCGGCGACGTCGAAGACCCCCGCGCGCTCGGCGACCTCGGCCACCACCGTGATCGCGAGGAGGAACACGACGACCGGCAGCAGCCGCTCGAGCAGCGCCACGGCATCCGCGGTCGTCACGCGGGCACCACGTCCACGACCCATGGCGCCCGGGAGTTCGCGGGCTCGTGCAGCTGCACGTCGAAGGCACCAGCCAACACGTCCACCAGCGCCGGCACCGAACGGGCCGTCACGCCGGCGACGCAGAGCTGCCGGGCCACCAGCCCGCGAGTGTGCTTGGCCATGTGGCTGGCTCCCGGCACGCGCACCTGCACCCAGCGGGGGGCGAGGTCGGCACCCGGGCGCCACGCGGCGGCATACGGGGCCGACCGGCAGTCGACGATGACCCCTCGGGCCGCGACGGCCGGCAGCACCCGGTCGAGCTCGGGTCGCCACAGCGACGCCAGCGGGCCGAGGCTCGGCAGCGTCGAGCCCATCGACAGGCGGTAGGCCGTGATCCGGTCACCGGGCCGCACCGCGCCGTGCAGGGCCGACACGACGACCAGCCAGCGGTTGGCGCGGCGACGGGCGGCGGTGTCGAGGGTGGCGAGGCCCAGGGCGTCGTAGAGCACGCCGGTGTAGACCTCGGCGGCAGGAGTCGCGGGAGCGGTGTCGAGCACGAGGTTGCGCGCCACCTCGTCGAGCAGGCCCGCGGAGACGCCGAGCAGGCCCGCGGCGTCGGGCGAGCGGCTCACCTCGGCGAGCGCCGCGGCGACCCGAGCGCGGGTGGGGCCGAGCTCGGGGAACGACCAGGTCGTCGGGTCGGCCGGCCTGCCCCGGCGCCGGTTCGCCTTGGACTCCGACGGGGGGAGCAGGATCAGCACCGGGGCAGCCTACGGCGGTTAGGTTGGACGGCATGCCTCACCCCCGAGTGCGCCTGGCCCCGACCGACGCCGACATCCCGGGCGAGGTGCTGCACGACCTCGAGGCGAGGTTCGCGGCGGTGCGCGACGAGCTCGGCCTGTCGCTCGACTACCCGGCCGACGCCCTCGCCGAGGCCGAGCAGGTGGCGGCCGCGCCGGCCGGGCTGCCCGAGCGCGACGAGACCGCCCTGCCGTTCATCACCATCGACCCGCCCGGCTCGCTGGACCTCGACCAGGCGATGCACCTCGAGCGCGACGGCGACGGCCACCGCATCCGTTACGCCATCGCCGACGTGCCCACCTTCGTGCGGCTCGGCGGCGCGCTCGACCGGGTCACCCGCGAGCGCGGCCAGACCGTCTACTGCCCCGACGTGCGGGTGCCGCTGCACCCCGAGGTGCTGTCCGAGGCCGCCGCGAGCCTGCTCCCGGATGCCGTGCGCCCCGCCTTCGTCTGGGACCTGCGCCTCGACGGCGCCGGGTTGCTCACGTCGGCGCAGGTCTTCCGCGCGATGGTGCGCAGCGTCGAGCGGCTCGACTACGCGCACGTGCAGGCCGCGATCGACGCCGGCACCGACGACGAGCGCTTCGTGCTGCTGAAGGAGGTCGGCGAGCGCCGCATCGCGCAGGAGCGGGCGCGCGGCGGCGCCAGCCTGCCGATGCCGGAGCAGCAGGTGACCGCCCGCGACGGCGGGGGATTCACGCTCGAGTTCCGGCCGCCCGTCGCCGCCGAGGAGTGGAACGCACAGGTCTCGCTGCTCACCGGCATGGCCGCGGCCACGATGATGCTGGACGCCGGGGTGGGGGTGCTGCGCACCATGCCGGCGCCCACGGCCGAGGCGGTCACGTGGTTCCGCCGGGTGGCGCGCGGCCTGGGCGCGGAGTGGCCGCCGGACCAGCCCTACGGCGAGTTCATCCGCGGGCTCGACCGCAGCAACCCGCGGCACCTGGCCCTGATCCACGAGGCGACCGCGCTGTTCCGCGGCGCCGGCTACACGGCATTCGACGGTGCGCCGCCCGAGCAGCCGGAGCACGCGGCGGTCGCCGCTCCCTACGCCCACGTGACCGCGCCGCTGCGCCGGCTCGTCGACCGCTTCGGCCTGGTCGTGTGCGAGGCCGCGTGCCGCGGCGCCGACGTGCCGGATGCCGTGCGCGCCGCCCTGCCCGAGCTCGCCGGCCGATGCGCGACTCCGACCGCCGGGCCCGCACGGCCGAGCGTGACTGCGCCGACGCCACCGAGGCCGCAGTGCTGCGCGGCCGCGAGGGCGAGTCGTTCGGCGCCGTCGTCATCGACCACACCGACAAGGGCATGGAGGTGCAGCTCGTCGGGCTGCCCGTCATCGCCCGGGTCACCGGCGGCCGCGCGGCGCTGGGCGCCCACCTGTCGGTGCGGCTCGACCTCGCCGACGTGAGCGACCGGGGAGGTCGCCTTCAGCTACGAGTGAGCGCGCGCCCCTACACTGGCGGCGGACGAGTCGGGCGGACGGTCGCGTCGGTGGGCAACCACCGCCGAGGAAGGTCCGGGCTCCGAAGGGCAGGATGGTGGCCAACAGCCACCCGGGGCGACCCGCGGGACAGTGCCACAGAGAACAGACCGCCCCTGGCGCGCGAGCGGCAGGAGCAAGGGTGAAACGGTGGTGTAAGAGACCACCAGCGACCTGGGCGACCAGGTCGGCTTGGTAAACCCCATCCGGAGCAAGCCCAGACAGTGTGCGTTCGAGGGCGGCCCGCCCGAGCACACGGGTAGGGCGCTGGAGGTGGTCGGCAACGGCCACCCGAGATGGATGACCGTCACCGCGTCGCCGGCAACGGCGGCACGGGACAGAACCCGGCCTACAGCCCGACTCGTCCACCCAAGGCTGCTCGCCCCGGCGGGGCGAGTGGGAGCCTTTATAGCCGTACGAAGTGCCGCCCATGGTGCCTACTACCTGTTCCGGCGGGATGCCGTAGACGCGCTCGGAATAAACGCGCACGAAATCCTGGCCGCCTCCGGTGACGATGTAAGTTTTGAAGCCGCTGGCGCGTAGGTAGCTCAGCACTTCCTGCATCGGCTGGTAGGTGAGTTCGGTATATGGTCGCTTCCAGCGCGCGTCTTTGGCCGTTGCGATCCACTTCGCGACTTCTGCGTTGAAATCGTCCACCGTCATGCCGGTGAGCGTGGCGTAGAGAATTTTTTCGAGGTCCGGCATTGAGAGCTTTGCAATCGCTTCGCGGTCGCCGGACATCACCGTCTTAAAGGGCTCGACATTGGCCAGTTCTGGCTTGGCCTTGACCAGGGCCCGGACCCGCTCCAGGCAGTACTCCACCTGGGTGTAGATCGGGTGCTCGACCCACAGCGTCCCATCCTGATCGAAGGTAGCGATCCGCTCCTCGGGCGGCACGAAGTCCGGGTTCGACTGATCGGTCGTGGCCTTCACGAAATTCACAATCGCTTGCTTTGCGGGACCGTCATTCCATGAGGGCAACGGGTCTGACTGCGCCGATGCGGCTGTCGGGAGGAGCAGGCCGAACGTGACGGCCAGCGCGGCCAGCGATGCGATCAAGTTGCGCCGACTGATAGGCTTCATGGCTTCAAATCCCACGCCTTGAGTTCCTTCCGAGCCGTCCCGAAGTTGCCGAGTTGATAGACCGACGCCGAAGCAGGCGAGAACGTGAACACATCAAACGGCTCGGCAAGCATTTCCTTGAGGTAGTCCTGCGGTGCGATGCCGATGGTGACGTGCGGATTGAACTTCTTGCCCGTTGCTTCTGGGACAAACGCTGCGACGTAGTCGATGGTTGGCTGGTTGATCTCCGGGTCCTCCGGCGTGGTGACGTACGCCGCGGCGGTGCCCGTTTTCTCGGTGAAAGGCGCAACGGCGTCGATCAGTTCTTGCTGCAACCTCAAAAGGTCGTCTGTCGGCTCGACCACGATGCCCCCAAGGCCAATGTCCTTCCAGGGAATGTAGTAGTACTTGAACGCCTTCAGCTTCCAGCTGGTGACCTTCTCGTCGGCCAGAATCTTGCCTGCCGCAGCGTAGACTTCATCGAGGTCCGCCGTGCGGACGTACCGCTGCAATATCGAGATGTGTGGATGATGCGTCGCATCCAGAGAGAAACCTTTCGGGAAGACCTTAAGCAAACGAGCGTTCGCAGCCTCCGCGTGCTGGATCATCGTAGCGTCTGGCTCCAATGCGATGTCGATGGCTGTGACGGGGTTTTCCTGCGCAGCAGATGCCCCCGCATAGCCGAGCAGCGCTCCGAGGCCAATGAAAAGCGTGGCCAAGAAGTTCAAATATCTATCCATAAAGATTTTCCTAATTCGGCGCTGGGCAAACCTGCACACCTTGGGACCTTGCAGGCGTCAAGCAGCGGGTCTCATTGATCTTCGATCAAATGCGTCGAGTGGACCGCATCACGTTTGAATGTATCGTTTGATTGTGGGAGTTCGAAGGCGAGAGCGCATGTCTGCTTCTGGCACTAAGCAGACATCAGCGCCGACTCGCCGAAAGTCGGCTTTTGACCCAAAGCAGCCAACTTTGGAGTGGCTTTCCAGACTTGCAACGACGTTGCCGGAAGTTCCAGCCGCAACGATATCCTCCCGCCGGCCTTACAACTAACGCGACATGGATATACGCCTTTGGCCGAGTGGTTTAAGGCAACACCGGTCTTGAAATGCGACCACTTGCCCCTCCGGCCGCCGCAGCCCTCCCCTTTTCACCGCAATTGCAGCGCGCTATGCGGAGCGCGTGCCTCACCGCGCCACGCGCTACCGTAGCCTTCCGTTCGGGATCGGGTAGCAAAATGCGGAAGCAGAATGGGGAACCGCCAATGGACACCGAAGTCTGGCAGAAAAGGCTCGCCACACTCCCGCTTGCAAGCTACGGCGCGGGTGAGACCGTGTTTTCGGAAGGCACCAAAACCGGGCGGCTGCTGATTCTCAAAACCGGCCTGGTAAGCATCGTCAAGGGTGGCACTGAGATTGCAAAAGTGGCGGAACCCGGCGTGGTCTTCGGCGAGATCTCCGCGCTGCTCGATAAACCGCATACCGCGGACGTGCTCACCTTGGCGCCCTCGCAGTTTCACGTTGCCGACGCTGCCGCATTTCTTGTGCAAGACCCAGCCGCGCTCCTTTACGTTGCGACAAACTTGGCCCGGCGTCTTGATGGCACCAACCAAGCCTTCCTCGAACTAAAGGCCCAGCTTAAGGCCGGCGAGCCGCCTGATCTGATCGACAAAACAGTCGAGAGGATCGAAGGATTGCTAAGTCTCGATTGGCGAAAATATTACGACAAGCAGACTCAGGAGAAACTGTTAGCGGGATATGAAATATAGCCCGCTACGGCACGTTGCTTTCAGGAGTAAAGCGGACATGCTTTGACGCTCCTTAAACGAGCGAATTGTGCCCAACTGAGCGAGATCGTCCAGCGGGTGCGGGACGGACGACTGCGGACGAACATCGGCAACGTCTCGACCCTCGACGATGCCGTCGCCGCCTTCAACCCGACCGAGCGACGCAAGGCGAAGACGATCATCCGCGTTCGTCCGTGAGGACTCGCTAACACGGCTGAGGTTTCTAGACGCTGGCCGACCAGGGGCCGGACGTGATCAATTCGTGAATAAACTCCGGCGCCACCAATGTCTCGGCCGGTCCGGGCGCGCAGATATTCCCAGCTGCCGCCGCCAATCCCATGGACGTGGCGATCCGCCTTCGGGCACGCACGAAGTCCGGAGAGGTCTGCAGTCTGCAAGGCGGTTCGAAACGCTGAGCTCATAGGCGCCGAGCCTACAAGCGCACCCCGTGGATGTCTGCCGTCGGAAGCGCCACGGGCGAGCCCAAATGGCAGCTTGTGGCACTTACCGGCCTCGGTGGGACCGCTGACGTGAGTCCGCAAAGTGCTCCAGGGCCGACATTATAGCGGCGCTTCGATCCTCGTTGGACGCTACAAACGATCTTGGCCGCGAAGCGCGGCATCTGGATTTGAATGCTGCCGCGTGCTGGGATGGCGGATCAGCATGGCACCCCGCTGAGAACCGGATATGGCCGAAGCTTATATTGTCGAAGCAGTACGCACGGCCGGAGGGCGGCGCAACGGCGCGCTCCGGGACTGGCTTCCGGCGGATTTGGCGAGCGAGGTGCTGAACGCGATCGTCGATCGCAGTGGCATCGATCCGATGGTCATCGACGACGTCATCATGGGCTGCGTCACTCAAGCCGGTGAGCAGGCGAACAACATTGGTCGCATGGCTGTGCTCGCCTCCAACCTACCTCAGAGCGTGCCAGCGGTTACGATCGACCGACAGTGCGGCTCGTCACAGCAGGCGATTCAATTCGCGGCGCAGGCGGTGCTATCGGGAACGCAAGACGTGGTGATCGCCGCGGGCGTCGAAAGCATGACACGTGTGCCGATGTTCTCAAATTTCGCCCTGCATGGCTCGGCCGAAATGGGCTTGGGGCCGATGACGCAGCGGATGAAAGAACGCTTTGGCGTCGCGGAGTTCAGCCAATTCGTCGGAGCCGAGATGATCGCGGATAAATATGGCTTCCGTCGAGAGGACCTTGATGCTTATGCGCTGGAAAGTCATCGACGTGCGGCGGTCGCGACCGAAGCCCGAGCGTTCGAGGCGGAGATCGTCCCCATCGCGACCGAGATGGGACACGGACGCGCCTTGCATGTTCGCGACGAGGGCGTGCGTTATGGCGCGACGTTGGAAGCGATCGGGTCGGTCAAACTGCTTCGGGAGGGCGGTAAGATCTCGGCGGCCAATGCGAGCCAGATCTGCGACGGGGCGTCGGGCGTGCTGGTGGTATCCGAGAAGGCCCTCAAGGATCACGGGTTGATTCCGGTCGCCCGCATACACAATATGATAGTTACTGCTGGCGATCCGGTCATCATGCTGGAGGAGCCGATCCCGGCCACGCGGCGCGCATTGGACCGAGCGGGCATGCGGATCGAAGACATCGATCTCTACGAAGTGAACGAGGCGTTCGCGCCGGTGCCACTCGCTTGGTTGCGGGAGATCGACGCCGATCCGACCAAGCTCAACGTCAACGGCGGAGCGATCGCGCTAGGCCATCCACTCGGCGCGTCCGGTACCAAGTTAATGGCAACGCTCATCCACGCGCTCAAGGCACGCGGACTACACTATGGTCTCCAGACCATGTGTGAGGGTGGGGGCAGTGCCAACGTAACGATTGTTGAGCGGCTGTGACGCCAATAGGCCCGACCTCCAGACCATCCTAACGTACCTGCGAAGCGTTGTATGTGCACTCGGTAAGCTCAGAAGAGATTGTCCCGTTGGGCTCCATCCGAGTCCGCCAAGCCAACCGAAGCGATGACCCTCGCGTCCCATGCGGGCGATAAACCACTTTATCAGGGTGTGGACCTCTCTCGGGCCGGCTCTGATTGTGGGAGCTCCGAAGCGGAAGCGGATGTCTGCTTCTGGCACGAAGCGGATCACGTTTCGTTATCGGCGCGAGGTCGGAAGCTGAGCGGTAAGCGGACATTAAATTGTGCACCGCTCACCACCTCATTTTGCACGTCCTAGCTCATGCCCTGATGATAGATGTGAGCGAACATGGCTCTCTCGACACTCTGATAGTGCCGCAAATTGCGTTCAACGGCTTGGCGTAGAAATTGTGAGCGCTTCCAAGCACGCCAGAGACGCGAAAGCGTTTGGGTGATCTCTTCTACGCGATATTGGGGTTGCCCCGCCTAGCACCCTTATTCTCACCGACAGCCGTGTTCCATTGTGAGAGTCAAGAGTTTCGGTTGACTCGACAGAAACGCCCTACAAAGTTCACCAGTGAACTAATCAGAGGGCGGGCTAACGTTCTCGAGTCGCCGACCAAAGTCGGCGCGCCCCGGTGAACGGATGGCGCCATAGAGAGTCACGCCCGCCTCTTCCGCTTGTCCACTTGTAGGGGTAGAGCCGACGTCTTCGGCACACAATCGCTTAGTCCGCCCGGCCCCCGGTACCGGCTGCGCCGGTTCGGCCCTTGAGTTGTGGCGAGTTCCGATTCTGGAACGGCGAAAGATGCGTGGACGTGCGTCAGGCCGCGCCGCCAACCAGGACGGTCGGAGGCAGGGCGACGTCCAGATAGGGGCTGGAGTTCCGCTCTTATGTCGGCTTGTGGCACAAAGCGGACCTTAGGCGAGCCCGCACGCACGTCCGCCTTTGACCCATAGCGGACATGCTTAGCGCGACATAACTTGGTGGAACTCAACCCGGTCTACCGCCGGCCGTGACGGGTAACGATGAGCCGGTTGTTGATCAGTGGACGCCTATACCTTTGAGCTTGACTGATCGTGTTGGACGGCCCGCTATCTTGGCTGCCGGGACGATTTTGTTCTGGCTCCTTAAGGGGGGATTTGGACATGGCAACGATTCTTCCGATTATCGTTCAGATTGTTACCGGCATCCTCGGCGGTCAAGCTGTCGGTGCTGTCTTGCAGCAGGTGGCGATGAGCCAATTGACCAAAATCATTAGTGGTGCGGTCGGTGGTGTCGCCGGAGGCACAATTCTTGGTAGCCTCCTGGGAGGTGCCGCAGGTGCCGATCCTGCCGCGGGCGGGGCGCTGGGTGGCCTTCTCGGCAATGCGATCGGTGGCGCGGGCGGCGGTGCGATCCTTACCGGGATCGTAGGTGCCGTTATGAAGGCGATGAACAAGTAATCGCCGGAACCCAGTTTTGGGGCGTTGGTGCTTTGGCCCGCTTCTCGTAGCGAAGCGCGTTTTGCACCAGCGCCACTATCTCGTGACTGTCGGTTACCGAGGCGGGACACAAAGGTGATAGAGTTCGTCACGGCATGCTTGATCCATGGCATCGAGGGGAGCGCATCAACCGTTCATGTAGTAGGAGGGCTCAATGGGATTGCTCGACGACGTCTCCGGCTCTAGTTCCAATCCAGCCGTTCCGGGCGGCAATGTCACCAAGCCCCTTATGATAGCGCTTCTTGCTTTGCTGGCTTCTCGCTACCTCACCGGAGGATCAAAGGAGACCTCGGCTCCAGCAAGTGCCGACGCAACTCCCGCCGCCGCACCAACCTCGGCGACCGCCGCGTCTCCTGGCGACATCCTTGGTGGCCTTGGAGGCTTGCTCAAACAGTTCCAGCAGAATGGCTTCGGCGACGCGATCAATTCTTGGGTCAATACCGGGGCAAACAAACCTGTTGCGCCGGCCCAAATTCCGAATGCAGTCGGGCCAGATGTGATCGACGCGCTCTCCCGGCGCACCGGCCTTCCCCAGGATCAGATTTCACAAATTCTGTCGCAGCTTCTTCCCAATATGGTCGACCAACTCACGCCCCAGGGGCGCCTGCCCAGCCAGCAGGAGATTGCGCGCTTAATGGGTTAGCGCTCGAACCGTCGCACTTTAGCTCTACCGCGCAATGAGTGGCCGTTCAGCTTTGATCCATTGGTAACGCGTAGGAGGTTGTGATGGCGAACAAACAGAATTTTACGCCGGAGGAGTGGACCAAGATCCTAGAAAGCACGATGCTAACCGGGATGGCGGTTTCAGCGGCTGAACCGAGTGGATTGTGGGGCGCGCTCAAAGAAGCTTTTGCCACCAGTTCGGCTCTCGCCGTAGCGAAGATGGATGCGGGGTCTAACGAACTTATCAAGGCTGTAATCGCGGATTTCGAGAACTCCGGAGGGACGAAGCGCGATTCAGGAGGCGATACGAAAGCGCATGGCCGGGGCTAAGCCTGCCGACGCGGTTCAGCGTTCCCTCGACAATCTGCGGGAGGTCTCGGCGATCCTTTCTGCCAAGGCGCCCGGCGATGCACCTGCCTTCAAGGCCTGGTTGACCGGCATCAGCCGGAAAGTGGCTGAGGCTTCGTCTGAGGGTGGATTCCTCGGGATTGGAGGCGTGCAAGTTAGCGACGCAGAGAAGGCTACCCTAAGTGACATCGCAAAGGCACTGGGCACCAGCGCATAGCCATACCTGTTATCACTCGGCCCTTGCCTGTGTGCCGAGAACGGCGAGCAGGGCTCCCAAGGTCAATAGTCGGGCAATTGTCGAAGAAGTACGTAGGGTATTCACAAGCTGGATCCTCTTTGCACGTAGAACTGTGACGCCTCTGCCGCTTCTCTTACCGCCTTACCGGGCCGAAGGGTCTTTGAACGCTCGGAGGGCCGGGGTCCTTGAACTCCCTGCCGCAGGCCCAGCTGCCGACCACATACGGGTCCGTCCGGAGGTTGAAGAGCTTCGGAATCCGCAACGTGGTGAAGGGCTCGGACCATGATCGCAGCGACGGTCGTGATCGAGGGACGCAGTCACTCGACCGCGCCGGACATGCTGGCGTCGTGCGAACGCCAGTCGAAAGCATGTCGATGCGCGCCTTGATGCGCCCGACCCTACTCGCCGGTCGCGTGGTGAACCATCTCGGCCAGGCTGTCGACATCCTTCACCAATAAGGTTCCGCCCCGCCGTTCGATGACGCCGATCTTCGCTAAGCGATTGAGCTCGCGGGTGACCGCCTCCGAGCCGCAATAGCGCCAGCGTGACGGTGTTGTGGTCGATCGGGTCTTTCGGCTGAGTGAATCAGAATTGTACTCATGATTGACTCCCTTGTTGAAATGCCGCCTTTGCAAGGCGTAGCTTGTTCTCAGCGCTACACGCGTAGCGTGCGGATATGTAACCGGAGGTCCATCAATGAGGTTCCAGACGAGTTTGTTAATCGGCTGTCTTTCGATCCCTTGCTTCATCTCCCCCGCACAATCAGCACCCGATATAACCCAAGCTGTGTCACAGGACTGTCGGTGGGATTATCATAATTTCTGCAGCGAATACGGGATCGGGAGCCCGCTTCTGAACTACTGCTTTAGAAACAATGGGGCCAAGCTCTCAGGGCTTGCGTCAATGCATTGATCCAGGCGGGTGACGTTTCGAAAAACTATGTCCAGGCTCGGAGAAGAACTGGACATTAGCGGTGTCATGCTGGACTGCTGACAATATCAATCAACGCCGTTGTCAGGTAGCAGGAAGAGTACGGCTGACCTAAACGGTTCCTAATGAAGGAGAGAGCTATGGCCTGCAATTGGAGATGGCCAGCTGGACTTCTGATGACACTTTGCCTCTCATCTCAGCCGGCCATCGCGCAAGACGTAGAAAGTCCTAAGGACGACATCGCAGCGCAAATTCGCGCTCAAGGCTACGCCTGCGACCAACCGCAAAGTGCCACGAGGGATCCCCAAGCCTCAAACCCGATGAGGAAGTGTGGCTGTTGCGCTGCGAGGGGGCGAGTTATCGTATTCGTCTCATACCTGACATGGCGGCGCAGGTTGAACGCATTAATCAATAAGGCCCAGTGTTTCATAGGGGCACCGTCGTTTGCGTCACCACCTGTGGAGGGACCTGCGTGCGAATGTCTGCTAATGGCACATAGCGGACCAACTTCATCGCTGCTGTCATGTCCGCTATGACCCATAGCGGACATCGTGGCCGCCGATGTTGACCGGGTTGGACCGGCGCCCCGCTCGCGAGCGGCAGCGGATGGCCGCCAAATATGTTGCACGTCCTGCTGACTTTGACGCCCCCGTGAATTGAGCGCCACGGCCCGAGACTCAGTGAGTAAGCCGCATTACAAGGCTAGTTGGAACTGCACCGAGTCAGGCTGACACTGTTTCTGCACGAAACGCTTGTTTTGCAGAAGCTGGTGGCTTGGCGGCGATGCGAGAGGGGAAATCAATATGCACAGCAGCCAGCCAGTCAGTATCGTGACGGGGGCGGCCAGCGGCATCGGGCAAGAGCTGTTCGCTCATTTGCTCGGCGCGGAGCCAAAATTGGCCTGATCGATCGCGAGAAAGGCAAGCTGGAGGCGTTCGCGGATCAGCTTTCACAGGCCGGAGTACCTTGTGCGGCGGCTGTAGTCGATGTTCGCCAGCGTGAGCAAGTCCAAGATGCTGTCCGTCAGATCGTCGACGCCCTGGGACCGGCTGATATTCTGATCCCTTGTGCCGGAATCTGTCGCGCCTCGACCGTCGATGATCTGAAGATTCCCGAACTTGAGGAGATCGTGCAGGTTAATTTCTTGGGCATGGTCTACGCAATTGAGGCCGTTCTCCCCTCAATGCTAGAGCGCAACAGCGGCCAGATCGTCGGAATCTCGAGCATGGCTGGCGTGCGCGGGATACCCTTTGAGCCTGCCTATTCCGCAAGTAAGGCCGCGGTCGCGGGGTACCTGGAAAGCCTCCGATCCGAACTTCGGCAGCGGGGCATCACCGTCACGACGGTGTTCCCAGGTTATGTGCAGACCCCTTTGCTCGATGAGATCAATGCTATGATGGGGGCGGATATGTCTCGCGGGAATGCGTTCACGGCGAGCGCTGCGGCTGTCAGAATTATTAAGGCTCTCGAACGACGGAGCTCGTACGTTTATTTTCCGCGGCCGCTTGGATTGAGCGTTCGCCTCAGCCGGCTCATGCCGCCACGTATGTATGATCGGATGATGATGCGCATGTTCAGCCGGTTTTCCATTTCCCGTAGAGCAGGCGCGGCGCCCGCGGTAGCCAAGGAATATACGGCCTAGTGGCGAACGGCCGGCTGGCGTAGGAGGTCCTCAGCAATCATCCAATCGAGGCAGTCTCTGAACATAGTTTCGAGCGTTGCCGGCCGATAATCAAGTTCGCGCATGGCCTTATCGCTTCGGCAAATGATTGTCCCACACACGATGGCCGCCAATTCTTCGGATAATCCGGGGCTCTTTCCCGGTGAACCTTGATATCCATTCCGAGACGCGTCCGGCGCTGCGCAACACCAACGCCCGGCCGACTTTTGTGTTGGTCCTCTGACCCAGCAATCTGCCCACAATCTGCACGATCTCGGCATAGGAGGCCTCGCTTCCACCGAGAATATAGTTGTGCCCAGTTTGACCCTTCTTGGCAGCTGCAACATGCGCTCGCACGACTGATCCGACATCGCAATAGCATGCACGTCCCGGGGGAATGCGGAGCAATTGCAGGTTCGCCGCCAGACGAATGAACTTTGACCACGTCCCCCAATCGTAACGGCCAATTACGTTGGCGGGGTTCAGAATTACCGCATCCAATCCCTGCGCAACCCCTTTTTGGACCTCTTCCTCCGCGGCGGCCTTCGAATGCTGATAATTGAAGCTGTCCTTTCCAAGCTTTGGCGAGGCCTCGTCGAAGGGTTCGGCTGGGATCCCATAGACAGCCGTCGACGACGTATGAACGAACTTACGGCATCGCTTGGCGAGCGCCGTCGCCACCATGTGGCGCGTGCCGTCGACATTGGTTTGCCACTGCCGTTGCTTGTGACCAGACCAGAGGCTGACGTCACCAGCGACGTGGAAAACGGTATCGACATCCTCGGGCATGGCTCGCTCAAGCGAGGCTTTGTCGTCGATCGCCCCTTCCACGAGGCGAATGGGATAGTTTTGTAGATGCGCTAGCCGCGAGCCGGCTCGATGTAGA
>CAVSDQ010000009.1:0-205243 GCA_963726675.1 uncultured Actinomycetota bacterium
TGCGGACGAACCCCGACTCGTTGCGTGTCGCGCAGGTGACGATTGCGCGGCACGGTGATCCACGCGACATCCGGCACGGTCTTGACCTTCCAGCCGTGGTGCACCGCCGCACTGAGGTGAGAGAGGGCCGCGCTGCGAGCCTGCGCGAGGGCCAGTTGGGCAGCGGTGGACGGCAGCACGTAGCGGCCCTTTGTGGCGCGGATGACCGTGCCGTCGTCGACAGATCGGCGGATGAGCCGGGCGGGGTGAGCGGCCCGGAGCTCACTCCACACCGCGATACCACCGAGGCGGATGACCGTCTCCGCCACGTCCTTTGTGGCCCCCCGCTTTCGCACCACCCCATCGTGGCGGGGCGAGCCGGTGGCTCGCTCACGTCATCCACAGGCATCGAGTGTTCCTACAGACGGACAAACGGGAGCGGACGCCAGCCCGTTCGTGCGTGTCTCCGCCTTGATTGCGTCGCGGCTAGACCGGTTGTCCGTCTGTGGGCGCGGTCGCGACGATGCTGGGGGTGCTGGCGCTCGTGGGTCGCGGGAGGGCGTCGTCGCGCCGTGCAGGAGGAGCGCGCCACGGCATACTCGGGCGGGTGACCGCCACCCCGCCGCCGTCGGTGAACGCCCCGTGGGCCGGGGGTGACGTCACCGCGCGGGCGCACTGCGTGCTGGCACCCAACGCCGGCCCGATGACGCTCGACGGCACCAACACCTGGGTGCTGCTCGAGCCTGGCTCGACCGAGGCCGTCGTCATCGACCCCGGCCCGCTCGACGAGGGCCACCTCGCCGCCGTGCTGCAGGTCGTGCAGGAGCGTGGCGCCCGGGTGGCCGAGACGGTGCTCACCCACGGCCACCACGACCACGCGGAGGGCGCGCCTCGCTTCGCCGAGCTCACCGGCACCCGGGTGCGGGCCGTCGGGCGCGGGCACGATGACCTCGGCGATGGCGACGTGCTGACCGTGGGCGGCCTCGAGCTGCGGGTGGTCGCCACGCCGGGGCACACCTCCGACTCGATCTCGTTCGCCCTGCCCGCCGACTCCGCTCTGCTCACCGGTGACACCGTGCTGGGTCGCGGCACCACCGTCGTCGCCCACCCCGACGGCGAGCTCGCCGCCTACCTCGACTCGCTCGATCGCCTCCGCTCGCTCACCGGTGACGGCTCGGTCGTGCGCATCCTGCCCGGCCACGGGCCGGTGGTGCCGGATGCCGCCGCGATGGTCGCGTTCTACCGCGTGCACCGCGCCGAGCGGCTCGACCAGGTGCGCGAGGCGCTTGCCGACGGTGCGGCCACCGAGGACGACCCGGTGGAGGGGGTGCTGCGGCGGGTCTACGCCGACGTGCCGTCAGCGGGTGGCCGGCAGCGGCCGGGGGGGCTGTCGATCCGCGGCGCTAGCTCGAGTGGACCGGTCGCGCTGAGCCCGGATGCCGTGCTGTCGGTGCGCGCGCGACTCGACGTACCGGCGGAACGGCGGGCACGCTGACCCGTGCCGCAGGTCAGCGGGCGCGACGCTTGAGCCGCTCGACGTCATGAGCAGTCACCGCACGGGCCTCGAGCCGCAGCCATCCGCGCAGGCGAAGTCGGCCAGCGCCTTGTTGACCGTCTCCCGGGACGCGCCGACTACTGGGCGAGCTCCTCCTGGGTGAGGTCGTGGACCATGAGCAGGGCCCTCGTCGACCGGGCGGCCGAAGTGCGGGGCGAGGTCGAGCAGCGCCTTCGCGACGCGGCCGGGCACGTCGGTGAAGACGAGGTCGGCGAGCAGCTCGTTGGTGCGGCGCAGCCGGCGGGCCAGGGCGGCCAGCAGCGTCGAGGCGACGCCGGGGCGGGTCGCGAGGAACTCCTTGAGCTGCTCGTGGCCCATCGAGACGACCTGCGTCTCGGCGACGGCCGTGGCGGTGGCGGTGCGCGGGCCGGGGTCGAACAGCGACAGCTCACCGAACATCTCGCCCGGGCCGAGGATGGCCAGGAGGTTCTCGCGGCCGTCACTGCTGGTGCGGCCGAGCTTGATCTTGCCCTCGCCGATGACGTAGAGACGGTCGCCCTGGTCGCCCTCGTGGAAGAGGATGTCGCCGCGCTCGAGGCGCGAGGGGCTCATGGTCGCAATCAGCGACTCCGCCATCTGGTCGTCGAGGGCAGCGAACAGGGGCGCTCTGCGTACGACGTCGTGATCCACGCGGCACAGTGTGCCAGAGAACACAGTCGGTGCGCGGAGGGTGGCGACATGCGGCGCCGCGCCCCGGCATCCGGCCCGGGCGACGGAAGCGCAGGTGGGCGGGGTCGTCGGACCCGCACCGTAGGCTGACGCGGTGCCCGTGACGACCCCCTCTGCCGCTCGGCGCGCCCGGTTCGCGGCCGAGTCACCGGTGGCCCGCACCCGCAGGGCGCGCCGCATCCACCGTGCCCTGCTCGAGCGCTACCCCTACGCGCACTGCGAGCTCGACTTCGAGACCCCGCTGCAGCTGCTCGTGGCCACCGTGCTGTCCGCGCAGACCACCGACGTCATGGTCAACACGGTCACGCCCACGCTGTTCTCGCGCTGGCCCACTGCCGAGGCCCTGGCCGGGGCCGACCGCGAGGAGATGGAGGCCGTGCTGCGGCCGACCGGCTTCTTCCGGGCCAAGACCAACTCGGTGATCAACCTGAGCGCCTCCATCGTCGAGCGCTTCGACGGCGAGGTGCCGGGCCGGCTGGCCGACCTCGTGACCCTGCCGGGGGTCGGCCGAAAGACCGCCAACGTCGTGCTCGGCAACGCGTTCGGCGTTCCCGGCATCACCGTCGACACCCACTTCGGCCGTCTGGTGCGCCGGTTCGGCTGGACCGACGAGACCGACCCGGTCAAGGTCGAGCACGCCGTCGGGGCGATGTTCCCCAAGCGCGACTGGACCATGCTCAGCCACGTGCTGATCTTCCACGGCCGGCGCACCTGCCACGCCCGCAAGCCGGCCTGCGGTGCCTGCCCGGTCGCCCAGTGGTGCCCGTCCTACGGCGAGGGCGAGACCGACCCCGCCAAGGCCAGGAAGCTGCTCGCCTACGAGCTGGCCCCGGGCGCGCTCGTGCTGCCCGACCCGCCGCCGGGCCCGCTGCCCGACGACGTGCCGGCCTAGCCGCCGCCGGCATCCGGGTGCCGGTCGCGCGAAAGCGGACGGGCGACCCAGATGCGGTGCATACCATGGCGCCCATGACGACGGCGCGCTCACGGTGCCCCGGCTCGGCGAGCACGGCGTGACCGCCCCGACGCCGGGCTGGCTCGCCGACCTCGCGGCCCGCACCGACGTGGCCGAGCACGAGTGGTTCGCCACCTACGCGCCGCCCGAGGGTGAGGGCCGCCGGTCGGCCGTGCTCATGCTCTTCGGCCCCGACCCCCGGGGCGGCGAGGACGTCGTGCTCACCGAGCGCGCCCACACCCTGAGGTCGCACCCGGGACAGGTGTCCTTCCCCGGCGGCCGGCTCGACCCCGACGACGACGGGTCGGTGGCCGCGGCGCTGCGCGAGGCCGAGGAGGAGGTCGGCCTCGACCCCACCGGTGTCGAGGTGCTGGCCACCTTCCCCGACCTCTTCCTCGCGCCGAGCCAGCACGCCGTGACGCCGGTGCTCGCCTGGTGGCCGAGCCCGGTGCCGGTGGGGGTCGTCGACCGCGGCGAGGTGGAGCGGGTGCTGCGGGTGCCGGTCGCCGACCTGGTGGCCCCGGCCAACCGGTTCACCGCCGTCTTCGGGCCCTACCGCGGCCCGGCGTTCGAGGTGGGCGACCTGTTCGTGTGGGGGTTCACCGCAATGCTGCTCAGCAGCCTCTTCGACCTCGGTGGGCTCACCGTGCCGTGGGACACCACCTTCGAGCGCCCGCTGCCCGACCGCGTGATGTCGCCGTGGATGCGGGGGAGCACCGGGTGAGCGGTTCGACGGCCCTCGACCTGACCCTGGTGGTGCTGCTGGGCCTGTACGCGTGGAGCGGCTGGCGGCAGGGCTTCGTGTCGGCCCTGCTCGGGCTCGTGGGTCTGGTCGGCGGCGCCTGGCTCGCCCTGCAGTCGCCCCCTCCCTGCTCGAGGACCACGCCGGCATCTACCCGTCGACGCCCGTGGGCGTGCTCGCCCTGGTGGCCGCCGTGGTCGCCGTCGCCCTGCTCGGGCAGGGGCTGATGCTGCTGCTGGCCCGGCGGGTTCGCGACATCGTGACCGACCCCGCAGTGCAGGCCGTCGACTCCGGGCTCGGCCTGTTCGCCGTGCTCGTCACCGCGATGCTCGTCGTGTGGATCGTGGCCGGTGCGGTGAGCACCAGCGGCCCGCGGGCGGCCCGCGAGCTGGTCTCGCACTCGGCGGTCGTGTCGGCCCTCGACCGCCTGATGCCCTCCGCGGCCGACGGTCTCGTGGAGGACCTCACCCAGGCCCTCGACGACGGCGTCTTCCCGCGCGTGTTCGACAGCCTGGGGCCCGAGCCGATCGCACCGGTCGACGCACCCGACGGGGCGGTGACCAAGGACCCGGACGTCGTGCGCGCGCGCTGGGCTCGGTGGTGCACGTGCGGGCCGAGTCCGAGGGCTGCGGACAGGCCCAGGTGGGCAGCGGCTGGGTCGTGGCCCGCGGCCGGGTCGCCACGAACGCCCACGTGGTGGCCGGCGCCGACGAGGTGACGGTGAGCGTGCGCGGGACGGGCCGCGAGCACTCGGCGCGGGTGGTGGCCTTCGACCCCCGCCGCGACGTCGCGGTGCTCGAGGTGAGCGAGCTCGGCGCCCCCGTCTCGAAGCAGGGAGCCCCGCTCGACACCGGCGTCGAGGCGGCCGTGGCAGGTTTCCCCGGTGACCAGGGGCTGTCGGTGGGGGCCGCCCGGGTGCGTGACGTGCTGCGGGCCCGGGGCGCTGACATCTACGGCAACCCTCGACGTCACCCGCGAGATCTACTCGCTGCGGGCCAAGGTGCGGCGCGGTGCCTCCGGTGGCCCGGTGATCGACCGGCGCGGAGAGGTCGTCGGCATGGTCTTCGCCACCTCGCTCGACGACCCCGACACCGGCTACGCGCTCACCCTCGACGAGATCGCGCCCGTCCTGCGGCGCGGCGTGCTCGGCTCGCAGCCGGTGTCGACCGGGCGGTGCCTCTCAGGCTGACGCGGTCGGCGCCCCGGGCGCCCCGGGCGTGCCGCCCGTGCTGCCGGATGCCGTGGCACCGGTCGCCGCCTGACCCGCGGTCGTGGCACCCGCCGTGACGGCACCCGCTGCCGCGGCGACGGCATCCGGCTCGCCCTTGGGGTTCTTGATCGCGGCGATGGTCTGCTGCGCCTGGTCGATGGCTCGCTCGGGGGCGGGCTTGGCCTGGTCGAGGGCCTTCTTCCCCATCAGCCCGAGGATCGCGCCGACGATCAGCACGACCACGGCGACGATCAGGTAGCCGGCCCACACCGGCAGCCACGTGGAGATGCCCCAGGCGGCGCTGTGCAGCAGGAAGACGAAACCGATCACCGCGAGGAAGGCCGCACCGGCGAGCAGGCCGGCGCCCTTGCCGAGCACCTTGGCGCCGTCGGTGACCTCGGCCTTGGCCAGCGCGATCTCACCGCGGACGATGCCCTCGAGGTCGTGGGTGGCGTCGGCCACCAGCTGGCCGATGGTCCGCTCCGTGCCCGATGTCCCGGTTGCCATGCGCGTCCGCCTCACTGTCCACGTCGGCCCACGTCACGGGCCCTCGACGCAGACCTTACCCAGCGCGGGCCGATGGCGAACTACGTGGTCTCACGCTCGTAGACGTCGGGGATGCCGTCGGCGTCGTCGTCGCGCGACTCCAGCTCGGCGATGCGCCGGTAGACCTGGTTGCGGATGCGCAGCAGCACGGAGGCCAGCAACGCCGACAGCAGGGAGCCCACCAGCACCGCGAGCTTGACGCTGTCGTCGCGTGCGGAGCCCGACGCCGAAGGCCAGCTCGCCGATGAGCAGGGACACCGTGAAGCCGACCCCGGTGAGCATGGCCAGCCCGACGACATCACGCCAGGACAGGTCGGTGTCGAGCCGGGCCCGGGTGAACCGGGCCACGAGGTAGGTGGATCCGAACACCCCCACCACCTTGCCGATCACCAGGCCGGCCATCACACCCAGCGCGACGGCGTCGGTCAGGGCGATGCCGATGCCACCGTCGACGAACCGCACCCCGGAGGCGAAGAAGGCGAAGACCGGCACCGCGACGCCCGCGGAGATCGGCCGCATCAGGTGCTCGAACTTGTGGGCCACGTCGGTGGTGCGGTCGTGGGTGCTGATCGACGGCACCGACGCGCGTGGCTTGACCGGCACGACCAGCCCGAGGAGCACGCCCGCCACGGTCGAGTGCACCCCGGAGGCGTGGACCAGCCCCCACGTCGCGAGCGCCAGGGGCAGCAGCAGCCACCAGTAGGTGATCCGCCGCTGGGTGAGCGCGGCGAACAGCGCGAGCGGCACCAGCGCCATCAGCAACGGCCCGACCTGCAGGTCGGAGGTGTAGAAGATCGCGATGATCGTGATCGCGATGAGGTCGTCGACCACGGCGAGGGTCAGCAGGAACGAGCGCAGCGCCGAGGGCAGGGACGAGCCGATGACGGCGAGGACGGCCAGCGCGAAGGCGATGTCGGTGGCGGTGGGGATCGCCCACCCGCGCAGGGCGTCGCCCTCGCCGCCCGCCAGGACGACGGTGGCGACGAAGACGAGCGCGGGCACGATGACGCCGCCGACCGCGGCCACGACCGGCACCACGGCCTTCGCGGGCGTGCGCAGGTCGCCGACGAGGAACTCGCGCTTGAGCTCCAGGCCGGCGACGAAGAAGAAGATCGCGAGCAGGCCGTCGCCGGCCCAGTGCCCGACCGTGAGTTCGAGGTGGCCCCACTCGATGCCGAGCACGGTGTCGCGCAGGGTGAAGTAGGCCTCGGACCACGGGGTGTTCGGCGATCACCAGGGCGGCGACGGCGGCAGCGAGGAGCAGCGCGCCGCCGATGGTCTCGGTGCGCAGCGCGTCAGCGACGACCTGGGCCTCGGGCCAGCTCGGCCGGCTGAGGATGTTGGGGCGTTCCTTCGGGGCCGGGGCGGGGTGGGGCCGGGTCGGTGCCTGCCATGCCGGATCTCCTGTGGTCGTGACACGGGCTGTGCCCGTGGGGTCGCGGGAGCGGTGCCGACCAGACTTCCCGGCGCTCCGCGGGCAGTCTATCGGCGGCCCACGACGGCATCCGACGACGTCGCCGAGGCCAGCACCGAGCGGACCGCTCGACAGGCAGTCGGCGCCCGGCGCGGTTCCGCTGAGCACGAACGCGGCGACCTCGGTGGCCCACTGCCTGTCGGCCGGTCCGCTCGCGCGCACGTGCCGCGGAGGTGAGCGGTGCGGCATCCGAGGGGCACGGACGAGGGGTGTCGGGCTGCTGCCCGACACCCCTCACTTCTCCCGCCCGGACGTCAGCCGGCGGACGAGCCGCCGGAGCCGCTGGTCATGCCCTGGGAGATCAGGCTCATCACCGAGGTGTCGGCCAGGGTCGTGGTGTCGCCGATGTCGCGGCCCTCGGCGACGTCCTTGAGCAGCCGGCGCATGATCTTGCCCGAGCGGGTCTTGGGCAGCTCGGGGACGATCATGATCTGGCGCGGCTTGGCGATCGGGCCGATCTCGTGCGCCACGTGGTTGCGCAGCGCCTGGATGGTCGCGTCGCCCTCGTCGGCGGCGTCACCGCGCAGGATGACGAACGCGCAGACGGCCTGACCGGTGGTCTCGTCGGCGGCGCCGACGACGGCGGCCTCGGCCACCGACGGGTGCGACACCAGCGCCGACTCGATCTCGGCGGTCGAGAGCCGGTGGCCCGAGACGTTCATGACGTCGTCGACCCGGCCGAGCAGCCAGATGTCGCCCTTCTCGTCGTACTTCGCGCCGTCACCGGCGAAGTAGTACTTCGGGCCGAACCGCGCCCAGTAGGTCTCCTTGTAGCGCTCGGGGTCGCCCCAGATGCCGCGCAGCATCGCCGGCCACGGCTTGGTGAGCACCAGGTAGCCGACCTTCTCGGCCTCGGTGAACGGCTGCCCCTCGTCGTCGAGGATCTCGGCGGAGATGCCGGGGATGGGGCGCTGCGCCGAGCCGGGCTCAGGGTGGTGACGCCGGGCAGCGGGCTGATCATGATGCCGCCGGTCTCGGTCTGCCACCAGGTGTCGACGATCGGGGCCTTCCCGCCGCCGATGATCTTGCGGTACCAGATCCACGCCTCGGGGTTGATCGGCTCGCCGACGCTGCCGAGCACCCGCACGCTGGACAGGTCGAACTTCGCGGGGATCTCGTCGCCCCACTTCATGAAGGTGCGGATGGCGGTCGGCGCGGTGTAGAGGATCGACACCTTGTACTTCTCGATGATCTCCCACCAGCGGCCCTGGTGCGGGGTGTCGGGGGTGCCCTCGTAGATCACCTGGGTGGCGCCGTTGGCCAGCGGCCCGTAGACGATGTAGCTGTGCCCGGTGACCCAGCCGACGTCGGCGGTGCACCAGTAGACGTCGGTCTCGGGGTGCAGGTCGTGCACGACGGCGTTGGTGTAGGCCGCCTGGGTGAGGTAGCCGCCGCTGGTGTGCAGGATGCCCTTCGGCTTCCCGGTCGTGCCGCAGGTGTAGAGGATGAACAGCGGGTGCTCGCCGTCGAACGGCTGCGGCCTCGTGGGTGTCGCTCTGGCGGTCGACGACGTCGTGCCACCACACGTCGCGGCCCTCGATCCAGTCGACGTCGGTCTCGGTGCGCCGCACGACGAGCACCTTCTCGACCGGGTTCGGGTGCTGCAGCGCCTCGTCGACGGCGGGCTTCAGCGGCGACGGCTTGCCGCGGCGGAACTGCCGTCGGCGGTGATGACCACCTTGCCTGGGCGTCGTCGATGCGGGTGCGCAGGGCCTCGGCCGAGAAGCCGCCGAAGATCACCGAGTGGGGGGCGCCGATCCGGGCGCAGGCCAGCATCGCGAAGACGGTCTCGGGGATCATCGGCATGTAGATGGCGACCGGTCGCCGGTGCCCACGCCGAGCTCGGCCAGCACGTTGGCGGTCTTGGCGACCTCGCGCTGCAGGTCGGCGTAGGTGATGGTGCGGGTGTCGCCGGGCTCGCCCTCCCAGTGGAGGGCGACGCGGTCGCCGTTGCCGGCCTCGACGTGGCGGTCGACGCAGTTGTAGGCGACGTTGAGCTCGCCGTCGACGAACCACTTCGCGAACGGCGCGTCGTCCCAGTCGAGGGTGCGCTCGAAGTCCTTCGCCCACGTGATGCGGGTGCGGGCCTGCTCGGCCCAGAACCCCTCGTGGTCCTCGGCCGCGGCGTCGTACATCGCGGCGGTGCCGTTGGCCTGCGCGGCGAACGCCGGGTCGGGCGCGAAGTCCATCTCGTGCGCGTGGCTGGACAGGCTGTCGTCGGTCACGGCGTGCTCCTCCTCGTTGAGTGTCTGACCCCCACCCAACCCGCTGCGGCCCCGCACGGCAACCGCCCACCCACCGGGAGCCCGGTGGGCGGGCGGCGCCTGCGACGAGCGGACCCGTCAGCCCCGACGAGAGGTGGTGGGGCCGGTCGGGGCCGCGCCCACCCGGCCGAGGCGGTACGAACCGTCGCCGAGCCGGGAGGTGTTGGCCAGCGCCATCGGCGCCAGGTAGCCGCTGGGGTCGACGACGGCGATGGATGCCGTGTACGTGCCGGTCGGCAGCCCGGCCGGTGCGGTCACCGTGCGCAGGAAGGTCGCCGAGCCGGGGAGCACCTTGCGCAGGTCGACCGAGACGGGAAGCGCCGCGGCGAGGTGACCGGCGGCGTCGGTGAGCCGCAGCTGCACGGTCCACGGGTCGTAGGTCGGGGCGCTGCCGGTGTTCTTCAGGGACAGGGTCACCGGCACCATCCGGCCGGGGCGCACGGCGCCGACCGTCAGCCGGGTCACCGCGTAGCGGTAGCCGGCGTTGGAGGTGGCGGTGAGGAAGGCGGCCTTCTGGGCGGTCGTCATGGCGCCGTACTTCAGGCGCATGTTCTCGCTCGACGTCGTCGAGACGTGCCACTGGGTGACCTGGGTGGCGCCGGCCACGGGGTCACCGGTGGTGCCCCACTCGCTGAAGAAGGGGCGGGTCTTCCAGACCTCGGAGAGCGGGTTGACGGTCGTCCCGTAGTCGGGCGCGGCGGTCACCATCGAGTACATGTTGGGGCAGCCCAGCGAGTCGGTGCGGATGCCGAGGTTGGGGTTGGCGTTGATCGCCTTCATCGTGAACGCGACGGTCTGCATCGTCGGGAACATGACGTGCTTGTTCGGGAAGGCCGAGGCGACCGCCTTGACCATCCGCAGCCCGTTGGCCTCGGTGATGTGCACGGCGGCACCGTCGACCCACCACTCGCCGTACTTGCCGTAACCGCCGACGTCGACGTAGCCCAGGCGGGGGTCGTCCGCGTAGCGCTTGCCGAGCTCGCTCCACAGCGCCTCCCACCGCGCCAGGAAGGTCTCGTTGTTCCAGTCGGGGGCCGCGGAGATGGACCAGCCGGGCGGGTCCTCCAGGGGTCCGGCCCCGTCGGGGTCCGGCGGGTCGTACCAGCTCGCGGTCCCCGGCTGGACGGGGAGGTAGGTCGGGGTCACCGGCGGGAAGGAGGCGTGGTCGGTGCGCCGCTCCATCCAGCACGCGGGGCAGTAGGAGAACACCCGGAAGCCGAACTTGCCCCCGACGGCCGCCGCGTTCTTGAGCCCGGCATCGATGACCGAGAAGTCGTAGACGCCCTGCTGGCGCTCGAGCTTCCCCCAGTAGACCTGGTCGCGGTAGTACAGGTCGGGCGTGGGCCAGCCGGTCACCTGGCTGTCGTAGCCCATCCAGCGGTACTGGCCGCGCAGGGAGTTGGCAGGCTGGTGGGCCGTGGGAGCCAGCACGGTGGGCAGGAACGTGGCCGGCCCGACCGCGACCACTGCGGGGGCGGTGTCGGCGGACGCCGGCCCGGCGAGCACCAGGGGTGCCGCGGTGACGGCCACCGAGGTGGCGAGGGCGAGGACGGCTGCGGCGAGGTGCCGACGGGCGGAGGCGGACACGGCGTGCCCCTTCGGGAACGTCCAGTCCGTTGGCGTCCAGCCGGGGAGAGGCGTTGCAGGCCTTCGGCGGGACCTCGCGGAGAGGACCGAATGGTGCGCCCCCTGACGCCTTGCGCGGACCCGGTTGCCCGGCCCCACGTCTGAAGTCTATGGACCGCGCGAGGCGGGGGAGGGCGGAAACCGGCGATGGCGGTGGTTTGGTCGTGTGACCTTGCAGATGCACACAATGTCCAGGGTTTTCCGAATCCGGGGCGCGAAAGTGTGCGCTCTTTGCCCATCGGGTGCGCCATCGGTTTCGTCCTGCCCGAGTCCGTGGAACCGTGGGGAGACAGGCCCACAAGGCCATGACTACTCACAAGGAGGTGAGCACGGTGTTCGAGGAGGGACAGCTCTACTCAGCCGTGACGACCGACGCCGACGGTCAGGTGCAGGTGCACCTGGGGGAGAACCACCCCGGCTTCACGGATGCCGCCTACCGGGCCCGCCGCGGGGAGATCGCCGCGGCCGCGCTCGCGCACCGACCGGGCGAGCCGGTGCCGACGATCGACTACACCGAGCAGGAGCAGGACATCTGGCGCCTGGTGTCGGCCGAGCTCGCACCCAAGCACGAGAAGTATGCGCACTCGGAGTTCCTGGCGGCCAAGGCGAACCTCGCCCTGCCCACCGACCACGTGCCGCAGCTGCACGAGGTCACCGAGCGCCTGGCGCCCCTGACCGGCTGGAGCTATCGCGCCGCCCCCGGCCTGGTGCCGCTGCGCGAGTTCTACGCCGACCTCGGCGCGTGCACCTTCAACTCCACGCAGTACCTCCGGCACCCGAGCCAGCCGCTCTACACGCCCGAGCCCGACATCATCCACGAGGTCATCGGGCACGCCAACCAGCTCGCGAGCCCGCGGTTCGCGGCCATCACCGAGGCGGCCGGGAAGGCCAGCGCGCGGCTCGAGAGCGACGAGGCCATGCAGTTCGTCGCCGACGTGTTCTGGTTCTCCATCGAGTTCGGCGTCATCGCCGAGCACGGCGAGACCAAGGCCTACGGCGCCGGCATCCTGTCGAGCTACGGCGAGATGGACGAGTTCGGCCACATGGACATCCGCCCCCTCGACCTCCACGCGATGGGCACGCTCAACTACGACATCACGGCCTACCAGCCGGTGCTGTTCCGGGCCGAGAGCCTGGACCACCTCGAGGACGTCGTGGGCGGGTTCTTCGCCACGGTCGACGACGACCTCGCTGCCCGCCTGCGCGCCGAGGCGTCGGTCGGCGCCTGAGGCGCGCGCCCCGGCATCCGCCCGGGGGTGGCACGGCATACAGCGGCCGCGGAGGGTGAACCCGTCTCCGCGGCCGCTGCGTGTGCGGTGAGGCGCTGCCTCAGTGGTTGACCGCCTCCGCGACACCGTGACCGGTGAGGCTGCGGACCTCCATCTCGGCGTACTTCTGGGCGTTGTGCTCCTTGCTCGTGACCGAGCCGAGCCAGCCGAGGAAGAACGCCAGCGGGATCGAGATCAGGCCCGGGTTGTCGAGCGGGAACAGGTGGAAGTCGATCGCCGCGTTGGTGATCATCGACGGGCTGGGCCCGCCCTCGACCAGGGGTGCCTTGCCGGACACGACCGGGCTCAACGCGATCAGGATGATGGAGCTGCTGAGCCCGCCGTAGATCGACCACAGGGCGCCACGGGTGTTGAAGCCCTTCCAGAACAGCGAGTACAGGATCGTCGGGAGGTTGGCGCTCGCCGCGACGGCGAAGGCCAGCGCCACGAGGAACGCGATGTTCTGGTTCTTGGCGAGGATGCCGCCCAGGATCGCGACGATGCCGATGACGACGGATGCCGTGCGCGCCACCTTGACCTCTTGGTCCTGGGTGGTGTTGCCACGCTTGAAGACCTCCTTGTAGAGGTCGTGGGCGAAGGTCGCCGACGTGGTGATCGTCAGGCCGGCGACGACCGCGAGGATGGTCGCGAACGCGATGCCGGAGATGACGCCGAGCAGGAGCGACCCACCGAGCTCGTAGGCGAGCAGCGGGGCGGCCGAGTTGGCCTTGCCGGGGGCGGCGAGGATGGCCTCGGGGCCGACCAGCGCGGCGGCGCCGTAGCCGACGACCAGGGTCAGCAGGTAGAAGCCGCCGATCAGCCAGATGGCCCACTCGACCGACTTGCGGGCCTGCTTGCTCGTGGGCACGGTGTAGAACCGCTGCAGCACGTGGGGGAGGCCGGCGGTGCCCAGCACGAGCGCCATCGACAGCGAGATGAAGTCGATCTTGGTCGTGAGGGTCTTGCCGTACTTCAGGCCGGGCTCGAAGAGCTTGTCGCCGGCGGGGGAGTTGTCCGCGGCGCTCTGGAAGAGATCGGAGAGGCTGAAGCTGAACTTGCCCAGCACCATCAGGGTGATCACGGCGGTGCCGGCGATGAGCAGCAGCGCCTTGATGATCTGCACCCAGGTGGTGCCCTTCATGCCGCCGATGAGCACGTAGGTGATCATGATGCCGCCGACGAGCACGATGACGAGGTTCTGCGCCATCTCGCCCTGGATGCCGAGGAGCAGCGAGACCAGGCCACCGGCACCGGCCATCTGGGCCAGCAGGTAGAAGAACGACACGGTGAGCACCGAGATCGCGGTGGCGATGCGCACGGGGCGCTGCTTGAGGCGGTAGGAGAGCACATCGGCCATGGTGAAGCGGCCGGTGTTGCGCATCAGCTCGGCGACGAGCAGCAGGGCGACGAGCCACGCCACGAGGAAGCCGATGGAGTACAGGAAGCCGTCATAGCCCTGCAGGGCGATGGCGCCGGCGATGCCGAGGAAGCTGGCGGCGGAGAGGTAGTCGCCCGCGATGGCCACACCGTTCTGGCGGCCGGTGAAGGCGCCGGCGGCGGTGTAGTACTGCTCGGCGGTCTTCTTGCCCGACGAGACGCGGATGACGATGACGAGGGTGATGACGACGAACGAGGCGAAGATCGCGATGTTCAGGGCGGGGGAGCCGACCGAGGTGGACTCGGCGAAGGGGAGGGTGAGGGCCATGGTCAGCTCTCCTTGGCTTCGGAGGCGGTCATCTGGGCGGCGACGGCCTCGGCCATCGGGTCGAGCTGGCTGTTGGCCCACCGGGCGTAGATGATCGTGATCGCGAAGGTGGTCACGAACTGGCCCAGGCCGAAGAGCAGGCCCACCGTGATACCCGGCTTGCCGACCTGCTGGCCCATGAAGCCGGGGGCGAAGATCGAGAGCATGACGTAGAGGAAGTACCAGGCGAGGAAGAACGCGGTCATCGGGAAGACGAACCCGCGGAACTTCTTGCGCAGCGCCTGGAACTCCGAAGTGGACTGCACAGCGAGGTAAGCGTCCTCGGTCTGCGTGCGAGCGTCGTTGCTCACGGGTCACCTCCAGGGTCGGTGTCCGGACGGTGCTGCCCGGATCGACTCCCAGCGTGGGGCCACGGCAGGGGTCGTGGGCACCCGTGCGGGGCGGCCCCGCGGCAGGCGGGTGGGCGGGGCGATGTGCGGCGAGTTCCATCGCGCCGAACGGCGGCCGGGGCACGACGAACGGCGGGGTGTCCGCGGCCCGGCGCTGGCGGCATCCCCCTCGCGGCCCGGCAGAATGGGTGCGTGCGCGCGCTTCGGAAGGTCACGGCAGGTCCAGGTCTCGAGCTCGTCGAGGTGCCCGAGCCACCGTGCGGCGACAAGGACGTCAAGCTGCGGGTGCTGCGGGCCGGCCTGTGCGGCACGGACCTGCACCTGGAGCAGTGGGACGAGTGGGCGGCGGCGACGGTCAAGGTGCCGATGACGCTGGGCCACGAGTTCTTCGGCGAGGTGGTCGAGGTGGGGGCCGACGTCGACCACGTTGCCGTGGGCGACCGGGTCTCCGGCGAGGGTCACATCGTGTGCGGCAACTGTCGCAACTGCCGGGCCGGGCGACGGCACCTGTGCATCAACACGATCGGGGTCGGGGTCAACCGCGACGGTGCGTTCGCCGACTACGTCGTCATCCCGGCCACGAACGCCTGGGTGCAGCCCGCCGAGCTCGACCCCGACCTCGGGGCGCTGTTCGACCCGCTCGGCAACGCGACGCACACGGCGCTGCAGTGGCCCGTGGTCGGTGAGGACGTGCTGGTGACCGGCGCGGGGCCGATCGGGGTGATGGCCACCGCGGTGGCGCGGCACGCTGGGGCGCGACGCATCTGCGTCACGGACCTCTCGCCCGCTCGCCTGGCCCTCGCGAAGGCGGCCGGCGCCGACCTCGTGGTCGACGTCTCGGCGGGTGCGTCGCTGCGCGAGGCGCAGGCCGAGCTCGGCATGGTCGAGGGGTTCGACATCGGGCTCGAGATGAGCGGGTCGCCAGTGGCGGTGCAGGAGATGCTGGCCAACATGAACCACGGTGGCCGGGTGGCCCTGCTGGGGCTGCCCAAGGACCGCTACGCCATCGACTGGGGGCGGGTCATCACGCACATGATCACGCTGCGCGGCATCTACGGGCGCGAGATGTTCGAGACGTGGTACCTCATGGGGTCGATGCTCGCCACCTCGCCGTCGCTGCGTGAGGCGGTGTCGTCGGTGGTCACCGGGCGGTATGCCGCGGAGGACTGGCAGCAGGCGTTCGACGAGACCCGGTCGGGCAACGGCGGCAAGGTCGTGCTCGACTGGAGCTGACTGGCGCCGCGGCGGCCGGTGGCGGCCAACCGGCATCCCGGCTTGGCGTGGGCTACTGCCTGGTAGGTCGCGTGATCGCTGCACTTACGAGGCGGTAGGCGAGGTGAGGTCACGACGAGCCACGGATGCCGGGGCACGGCCTACGCTGGCGGGGCGGCGCCGCACCCGGGTGCCAGACCCTGCCGGAACCCCCGAGGAGACGACGTGTACGGCGCCATCAAGGACGAGCTCACCGCGACGCTGGCGGAGATCGAGGAGGCCGGGCTCTACAAGCGCGAGCGCGAGCTGACCACGCCACAGTCGTCGCACGTGGCGACCGACGGCGGGGCGTCGCTGAACTTCTGCGCGAACAACTACCTCGGCTTCGCCGACCACCCCGACGTGGTCGCCGCGAGCCGGGCTGCGTTGGACCAGTGGGGTTTCGGGATGGCGTCGGTGCGCTTCATCTGTGGCACCCAGACCCAGCACACCGAGCTCGAGGCGCGGCTGTCGCAGTTCCTGGGCACCGAGGCCACGATCCTCTACAGCTCGTGCTTCGACGCCAACGGCGGGGTCTTCGAGGTGCTCTTCGGCGCCGACGACGCGATCGTGAGCGACGAGCTCAACCACGCGTCGATCATCGACGGCATCCGGCTCAGCAAGGCGGCCCGGTTCCGGTACAAGAACGCCGACCTGGCCGACCTGCGCACCCAGCTCGAGGCGGCCCGGGCGGGAGGCGCCCGCCGGGTCTGCGTCGTCACCGACGGCGTGTTCTCGATGGACGGCTCCTACGCGCCGCTCGACGGCATCTGCGACCTGGCCGACGAGTTCGAGGCGATGGTGCTGGTCGACGACTCGCACGCCGTGGGGTTCGTGGGCGACGGCGGCCGCGGCACGCCCGAGCTGTTCGGGGTCATGGACCGCGTGGACATCATCACCGGCACCCTCGGCAAGGCGCTCGGCGGTGCGTCCGGTGGCTACGTCGCGAGCCACCGGGAGGTGGTCGACCTGCTGAGGCAGCGCTCGCGCCCCTACCTGTTCTCGAACTCGGTGGCACCGGCCGTCGTCGCCGGGTCGCTGGCGGCGCTCGACCTCGTGTCGGGGTCGAGCGAGGCGCGGGAGACGTTGCGCGCCAACGCCGCACTGTTCCGCGAGCTGATGACCGACGCCGGGTTCGAGCTGCTGCCGGGGTCGCACCCGATCACCCCGGTCATGTTCCCCGGCGACGACGGTGCCCGCCGGGCGTCCCAGATCGCCGACCACATGCTGGCGCACGGCGTCTACGTCATCGCGTTCAGCTTCCCGGTGGTGCCGCGCGGCAAGGCCCGCATCCGGGTGCAGCTCTCGGCGGCGCACTCGGAGGCCGACGTGCGGGCCTGCGTCGACGCCTTCGTGGCGGCGCGCGACGCCGTCGGCTGACCGGCATCCGGCCCTGTCGGGATCAGTCCCGGACGCGGGAGCGGGCCAGGGCCACCCGCTCCGGGGTGTGCAGCCGCACCATGGTGCGCCGGGTGCCGGCGGGGATGCGTGACGGCGTGGCCAGCGAGACCAGCACCGCGGTGGTGATGGCCAACGGTGTCGCCCACATCGCGGGGTTGGCGAGCAGGGCGCCGGTCCACCCGCCCTCGGGCCCGGTGGCGATGGTCCAGCCGATCGCCACGGTGGCCGTGGTGCCACCGACGACCAGCCCGGCCATCGCCCCCCATGTCGACAGGCCACGCCACCAGACGCCGAGCATGATGAGCGGCGCGAAGGTGGCCGCCGCCACCGCGAAGGCCAGCCCGACCGTGGTGGCCAGGCCGAGTGGCTCGGTCGCCCGGCTCACGCCGTAGGGGATGACCACCGCCAGGATGGCCGCGACGCGGAAACCCCCGGATGCCGGGCACGTCGCCGCCGGCCACGCGGGTCACCCGCGGGCGCAGCAGCTCCTGGTCGATGACACCGGTCACCGACATGGCCAGGCCGGATGCCGTGGACAGGAACGCCGCGAAGGCGCCACCGGCCAGCATCGCGGTGAGCAGCTGCCCCCCGAGCCCGGGCAGGAGGGTCTCGGGCAGGCGCAGCACGATGGTGTCGGAGCGCACGCCCGGCGGGAGGGTCGGGTAGGCCACCCGTCCCAGCGCGCCGTAGACGGGCGGCAGCAGGTAGAAGAAGCCGAGCAGCGCGATGACCGTGACGGTGGTGCGGCGGGCGCCGATGCCGTCGGGGTTGGTGTAGTAGCGCACGAGCACGTGCGGCAGCCCCATCGTGCCGAGGCACAGTGCGAGCACCGTGGATGCCGTGCGGTAGGTCGGGTGGTCGTCGGGACCGCTGGGGGACAGCGGGATGCTCCACGACGGGTCGACCTGTGGCGCAGGCGACCCCGACCTGAACCACAGCGCGAGCAGCACGAAGGCCGGCACGGCCAGGGCGGTGAGCTTGATCCAGTACTGCACGGCCTGCACGAAGGTGATCGACCGCATCCCGCCGGCGCCGACGGCCAACGCGACGACGACCATGACGACGAACCCGCCGACCCAGGCCGGCGCACCGGTGACCAGGGTCAAGGTGAGGCTGGCGCCCTGGAACTGCGGCACGAGGTAGAGCCAGCCGATGCCCACGACGAGCACCGACGAGACGAGCCGGACGGCGCGCGAGCCGAGCCGTGCCTCGGCGAAGTCGGGCAGCGTGTAGGCACCCGAGCGGCGCATCGGCGCCGCCACGACGACGAGCAGCACGAGGTAGCCCAGGGTGTAGCCCACCGGCAGCCACAGCATGTCGACACCACGGTCGTAGATCAGGCCGGCCACACCGAGAAAGCTTGCAGCGGAAAGGTACTCACCGCTGATCGCCGACGCGTTCAGGCGTGGGGAGACGGTGCGGCCCGCGACATAGAAGTCACTCGTGCGGCGCGACAGCCGCAGCCCCAGGGCGCCGACGAGCAGGGTGGTGAGGCAGACCAGGGCGACCGCGATGATCGACAGCGGGTAGTTCACGACGCGTCGACGACCTCGGCGAAGTCCTGCTCGATGCGCTCGGACTGGCGGGTGTACCAGCGGGCGAGGAACCACGCCGCGGGGTAGACGGCGATGCCGAGCACCAGCCACGGGAACGGCAGCCCGGCCACGGTGATGGTGCGAGTGGCCGGCACCAGGAGCAGCGTGATCGGCAGCGCGGCCAGCCCCACGACGGTGAGCGCGAGCACGGCGACGGACAGCCGCAGCTGGGCCCGCATCAGGCCCTCGAGGTAGACGTCACCGAGCTCGGTCTGCTCGTCGAGGTCGCGAGAGACCGGCCGGGCGTGCATGGGGGCGGCGCCGCGCCGCGAGCTGGTGACCCGCACCCGCTGTGGGGGACCGCCCGCCGGCGTGGTCACGGCCTCAGCCGCCGCTCGGGCGCTTGTCGCCGATCGGCCGGCGCAGGAGGGTGTCGCGCAGGTGCTTGGTGTGCCGCCGGCTGACCTGCAGCTCGACGTTGCCCACGACCACCGAGCACCGGCCGTGGTCCATCCGCACCTCGCTGACGTGGGGCAGGGCCACCAGGGTGCTGCGGTGGATGCGCACGAACCCGTGCTCGGCCCAACGGTCCTCGAGCACCGTGAGCGGCACGCGCACCAGGTGTGAGCCGGTCTCGGTGTGCAGGCGCGCGTAGTCGCCGTGGGCCTGGACGTAGCGGATCTGGCTGCGGGTGATGAACCGGGTCACCCCACCCAGCTCGACCGGGATGGTCTCGTCCTCGACCACGGGAGCCGCGGACTCGGCGGGTGCGGACGGCATCCCGGGCGGCTTCTCGGTCTGGGCCACCACGACCCGGCGGATCGCCTCGGAGAGGCGCTCGGCGCGCACCGGCTTCATCACGTAGTCGGTGGCCGCCAGCGCGAAGGCGTCGACCGCGTGCTCGTCGTGCGCGGTGACGAAGACGATCTGGGGGCGCACGCTGAACCGTGAGATCACCCGGGCCAGCGCCATGCCGTCGAGGCCCGGCATCGAGATGTCGCTGAAGACGACGTCGACGTCGCGGCCGTCGAGCACCTGCAGGGCCTCGGTGCCGCTGGACGCGGTGATGACCTCGGAGACGCGGTCGTCGCGCCCGAGGAGGTAGCCGAGGTCGGACAGCGCCGGCAGCTCGTCGTCGACGACGAGCGCCGTGAGTCCCACGTCGTTGGTGGACATGGGGGGAGCCTACGACGCCGACTACGACGCCGCGTGGATGCCGGGAGCGAACTTGGGCACGCGGAACGACACCTTCGTGCCGGCGCCCACCGCGGTCTCGACGACGAGGCCGAACTCGTCGCCGTAGACCTGTCGCAGGCGGGCGTCGACGTTGCCCAGGCCGATCGAGTCGCTGGCGTGCGCGCCGTCGAGGATCTGCCGCACCCGCTGCGGGTCGGTGCCGACGCCGTCGTCCTCGATGCAGATCTCGGCGTCGGAGCCTCGGTCGCTGGCGGTGATGGTGAGGTGGCCGACGCCCTCCTTGGCGGCCAGGCCGTGGCGAACGGCGTTCTCGACCAGGGGCTGCACCGCGAGGTAGGGCACCGTCACCGGAAGCACCTCGGGCGCGATGAGCAGCGAGATCTGCAGGCGGTCGCCGAACCGGGCCTGCTCGAGCACGAGGTAGCGCTCGACGTTGCGCAGCTCCTCGGCGAGCGTGGTGAAGGGACCACCGGAGCGCAGCGCGTAGCGGGTGAAGTCGGCGAAGTCGATGAGCAGCTCGCGGGCGCGGTCGGGGTCGGTGCGCACGAACGACGCGATCGCGGCGAGGCTGTTGTAGATGAAGTGCGGGCTGATCTGGGCCCGCAGCGCGCGCAGCTCGGCCGCCATCACGCGGGTGCGGGTGCGGGCCAGCTCGGCCAGGGCCAGCTGGCTCGACACCCAGGCGGCCACCTCCTCGGTGGCGCGGGCCAGGCCGGGCGAGGGGTCGGCGGTCCATGCCGTCAGGGTGCCGACGACCAGGTCGTCCATGACCAGCGGTGCGGAGACGGCGCTGCGGATCGGGCAGTTCGGGTCGGCACAGGCGACGTCGTGCTGACTGTGCACGACGGTGCGCCCGGTCTCGCGGGTCTGCTCGCCGAGCTCGAGGGCGGTGCGGCGGTGGTGGTCGCCGACGCCGGTCCACGACAGCACGCTGCCCGGGTCGGCGATCGACACCGCGTGCGCCCCGAGGATGGACAGCAGGTGCCGGCCGGCCTTCTCGGCGGCGTCGGGGGTGAGGCCGTCGCCGAGGTACTGGGAGGCGAGGGATGCCGTGTGCAGCGTCGCGTAGGTGGCCCGGTCGACCTCGGACAGGAAGCCGCGCCGGCGGCTGCGGCGCAGCAGCCACACGGCCATCCAGAGCAGGAGCATCGTGCCGGCGACGAGCACTGCCGTCGGCCAGTGGATGCTTCCCGTCATGGGCTCACCATAGGCTCGGCTGCGCACGTTGCCCTGACGACATGAGGAGGCCGCCCCGTGGGTGAGCTCGACGAGGTGCTGGCGCTGGAGTGGGACGGCGGAGCGCCGTCCGGGCCGGCGGAGGTCGGCGCGGTCGGGGTCGGCCGGGGTCACCTCGGCGAGGGCTGGCTGATCGGGCACGCGATCAACGGCGGGGTGCTCATGGCGCTGGGCGCCGCAGCCGCCGCCTCGGGCCTGACGTCGGTGGGACACCCCGACCTGCTCACCTGGGGGGCGCACTTCCTGTCCGCTGCCCCGGCCGGCCCGGTCGAGGTGCGGGTCGAGGTGCTGCGGGTGGGGCGCACCGTGTCGACCGCCGAGATGCGGGTCGTGCAGCGCGACGACGAGGGGCGCGCTCACGAGCGAGTGCGGATGACAGGCACCTTCGGCTCGCTCGACCGCGCTGAGCCCGTGCACCGCGCTCCGGCGCCGCCGTCGATGCCCGGGCCCGACGAGTGCCTGCCGGCCCGGCGCGACGGCTCCCCGGTGGCGCAGGGCATCGTCCTGCTCGACCGGATGGACGCGCGGATCGACCCGTCGACGGCCGGTTTCGCCGTGGGGCGCCCGACCGGGCGCGGCGTCATCCGGGCCTGGTTGCGGCTCAAGGACGGCCGCGAGCCCGACGCCACGATGCTCCCGTGGGCGGTCGACGCCCTGATGCCGGTGTCGTTCGACCTGGGGGCGCCGGGTTGGGCGCCGACGATGGAGCTCTCGGGACAGCTGCTGGGGCGACCCGCCCCCGGCTGGCTGCTCGCCGAGCTGACCACCGACACCGTGGTCGGCGACCTGCTCGTCGAGGACGCCTGCCTCTGGGACTCCACCGGCCGGCTCGTCGCCCGCTCCCGGCAGCTCGCCGGGGTCCGGTTGCCGGGCAACTAGTCTGCTCGGGTGACATCCGAGAGCCCGGCCGTCGACGCGGTCACGCGCCTGGCCGAGCTGCCCGGCATCCCCGAGCAGGTCGAGGCGGCCCGGGAGGCGTGCACCCGGCTGCGCTGGCACCAGGCGCTGCGGCGTCGCATCCCCGAGGCGGCGGCCGAGTCGCGGGTGCGGGGGGCGAAGGCCAGCGGGGAGCTCGAGGGGGCGTCGCTGCCGGTCGACGTCGTGCGCGACATCATGCGCGGTGCGTCGACCTGGTCGCCGTCGCCCGACCCGGTCGAGGTGACGATGCGGGGGGTGCTCGCCGCGACGGCCGAGACCGAGCACGTGCTGGGGGTCGTGCTCACCGCGCCGCTGCAGGCGCTGGCGCGGCTGCACACGGCCGCCGCGAGCGGGCTCGTGCCCGACGACGCCCTCGGCCGGCCGCGGCTGGCCGGGGAGGGCTGCGCCGAGCTCGCCGACCTCGGGCCGGCGCCGGATGCCGCGCAGGTGGTGGTGCGGCTGCGGGCGGTGACCGAGGTGCTGCTCGCGACGCCCCGGCTCCCGGTGGTGGTGGCCGCCGCGCTCGTGCACGCCGAGCTCGCCACGGTGCGGCCGTTCGTGCGGGGCAACGCGGTCGTGGCCCGTGCCCTGGACCGGGCGGTCGTGCGGGCCGGCGGTCTCGACCCGACCGGTGTGGCCGTGACCGAGGCGGGGCACGGCGCGCAGGGTGGGGCGCCCTACCTCGGCGCCCTCGCGGCCTACGGCCGTGGTGACGCGGCGGGCGTAGGTCTGTGGATCTCGCACTGCTGCACGGCGGTGCAGGCGGCGGCCGCCGAGGGCGAGCGGCTGGCGGATGCCGTGCTCGCCGGACGACTCGCCGGTGGACCCTTGTCGGGCTCGGGCTCGTAGGAGTAAAACGAGTGGTGACGGTCCTCTCGGGGACCGTCACGACGAAGCTACCGAGGACCGGACGGGTACCCACGCGCGGGCAGTCCACTGATGGACCGATCGTGATGGGCTCGACCCAGTACGACGACGGCATGGAGCACGCCTGGTCGCCCACGAGGTCCGCGGCAGGACGACGCCTCCGCCCCTGCTGGGGACGGAGGCGCCGTCGCGTGGCGGGTCGATCCGGGTCGGCGGCTGGGCTCGGCCGCTCGATGCGTCGGAGGGCCGCCCTTCGGGGTCGTCAAAGATTAAACCTGGTCGCCCCAACCTTCGGATTCCATCGTCTTGGGAGGTTTCTAAGGACGATATGGACATGTCCTTACGAAGGCTTGCGCGGAGAGTCGGTCATGAGACACGATGGGCGTACTCGCTCCCCTTCGGGGTTGAGCGAACGGCGGACCGGCTTCTCCCCCCCGGAGCTCGGCTCGCCGACGGCCCCGGTTGTCCCCCCGACCGGGGCCGTCCCATGTCCGGATTCGGTCGGTCCTGCATCACCGCAGGTCAGTGGGCCTGATCGCGAGGTGGTCCGTGCCAGGCCTCGCACGACGCGACCGTTCGAAGCACCGGTCGTGGACTACCACCGGGTCGGTGCACCGATCACTCGACCTACCAGGAGGTAGCTCAGGAGGGGTCTTGGTCTGGGTGACGGTGGCGGGGTTTGGCGCATCGTCAGGGCGGATCCGTTGTCCACAGGGGAGGGATATGGCTGCCCGTCGTCCACAGCCCGGCGACGGGTCTGGCCCGTGTGCCGGGTGGCCCTCAGGGTGTCGACATGATCTCATCGCAGCGCGTGACCGCCGTCGTCGGCGCTTCCGGCGGCCTGGGGGCCAGCACCCTGGCCCTCGCCGTCGGGCGCCGGCTCGCTGCGACCGGTCCGGGGTCGGTGGTGGTCGACCTCGACCTGCTCCGTGGGGGTCTCGAGGTCACGGCCGGCATCGAGCACCTGCCCGGCCGGCGCTGGGACGACCTGCGGCACGTTCGCGGCCGAGTGCCACCCGAGGAGCTGCTCGGGGTGCTGCCCGGCGAGGACGGATGCTGTGTGCTCTCCGCCCGCGGCGGAGCACCCCCCGAGGTGCCCGAGGCCGCGGCCCGCGACGTGGTGGCGGCCCTGGCCGCCGGCCCCGCGCGAGTGGTGCTCGATCTTCCACTCGCGAGCCCCGTTCTGCCCGAAGTGCTTTCAGCCGGCGCCTTGGTGGTGGTGCTCGTGGGGCTGCGCACCCGGGCCCTGGCTGATGGCGATGCCACGGTGTCGCACCTCCTCGACGGCCCCGGGGCCCCCGGCGTGCCCCCGGACGTCCGGCTGGTCACCCGCGGGGGCCGGGCCGGCTCCGAGGTGGTCGACGAGGTCGTCGCCCACCTCGGCATCGCCCACCTGCACCACCTCGCCGACGACCCGCACGTGCCGCGTGACGCCGAGCGTGGCCTGTTCCCCGGCACCGGCCGCGACGCCGTCCGGCGGTGTGCGGATGCCGTGGTGGGTGCGGTCGACGCGCTGGGGGTGGCGTCATGACCGCGCGGGCGGTGGAAACGTGAACACGCGGGCGGGGCCTCTCGACGCCTCGGTCCGACGCGCCATCGCGGCCGGGGCAGGCCCGTCCGCCGCCTCGATCGACGCGCTCGTCGCCGAGCACGCGGCCACCCTCGGTGACGGAGGTAGGGCCGAGACGGCGAAGGGCCTGCTCGAGCAGCTGGTCGGCCTGGGGCCGCTGGCGCAGCTGGCCGCCGACCTGTCGGTCACCGACCTGCTCGTCAACGGTGACGGGGCCGTCTGGCTCGACCGGGGCCGGGGGATGGAGCGCTCCTCGGTCCGCGTCGACGCCGACGACCTGCGGCCGCTCGCCGTGCGACTGGCCGGGGTGGCCGGGCGCCGGCTCGACGACGCGCAACCGTGGGTCGACGGGGTGCTGCCAGGTGGGGTGCGGCTGCATGCGGTGCTCCCTCCCCTGGCCGACGGCGGGCCGCACCTCAGCCTGCGTTTCGCCCGGCACCGACCCGGCGGTGTCGACGCCCTGGCCCGGCTCGGCTCGGTCACCCCCGACATGGCCGAGCTGCTGCGCGGTGTGGTCGCGGCGCGCACCTCCCTCGTCGTCACCGGCGGCACCGGGGCGGGCAAGACGACCGTGCTGGCGGCCCTGGTCGCCGAGTGCCCCGCCGACGAGCGCGTCGTCGTGGTCGAGGACGTCCGTGAGCTCGACCCCGAGCATCCCCATGTCGTGCGGCTGCAGGGGCGCGGGTCCAACGTCGAGGGCGTGGGTGGGGTCACCCTGGTCGACCTCGTCCGGCAGGCCCTGCGGATGCGGCCCGACCGGCTGGTGGTCGGGGAGGTGCGCGGCGCCGAGGTGCGCGAGCTGTTGGCTGCCCTGAACACCGGCCACGAGGGTGGCATGAGCACGTTGCACGCCAACGGTCCCGAGGAGGTGCCCGCGCGCTTCGAGGCGCTGGGCGCCCTCGCCGCGATGCCTCGAGAGGGTGTGCACGCCCAGCTGCGCGAGGCGCTGCGGGTCGTCGTGCACGTGGTGCGGCGAGGGGGGTCACGCGCTGTCGACCGGGTCGGTGTCGTCGTTCCCGACCCGGTCGACCCGCGCGCGGTGCGGGTGGTCGAGGCCGCCCGGAGCACCGACGCGGGTCTGGTCGCCGGCCCCGGCCGGGAGCGTCTCCTCCGGCTCGTGCCGTCGCTGGCCTCCGGATGCCGGTGGGTCGGGCCATGCTGACCGCCGCCGTGGTGGCGGCGCTTGCCTGCCTGACGTGGCCCGGCCGCGGCGGCGAGGGTGCGGCCGACGACAGCTCCTCCGACGCGGCCAGTGCGGCCGCCACGTGGGTCGACCGAGTCGTCGCTCGGCTTCGACGCCCGCTGGCGCGCGCACCCGACGACGCCTGGGTCGCCGACTTCGCCGAGGTCGTCGCGGTCGGGCTCGACGCCGGGCTCGACCTACCCGCCGCTGCCCTCGCGTCGGCCCGGTCGCCGGGGGTGCAGGCAAGCGCCCCCTGGCTGGCGCCGCACCTGCGGTCATCGGTCGACGCCGGGCGGGGAGTCACCACCGTGCTCGAGGGCGCCCGGGGCCTGGCCGGCGAGGCCCGGCGCGACCTCGCCCTCCTCGTCGCGGCCTGGCGGCTCGCCGAGGAGGTGGGTGCGGCGGCAGCGGCCGTCACCACCTCGGCGGCGGCGTCGGTGCGTGAACGGCGGGCCGCAGCCGACCGCACCGCGGTGGTCGTCGCCGGCCCGCGAGCCTCGATGGTGCTGCTGTCGGCTCTGCCGCTGGCCGGTCCGGCTGCCGCCCTGCTCCTGGGACTCCCTCCCGGCCGGCTCTACGACTCCACCGCGGCGCGGCTGCTCGGAGCCGCCGGTCTGCTCCTGACCGCTGCGGGTTGGTGGTGGGCGCGCAGGCTGCTCAGGCGGGCCGGCAGGCCAGGCCGCACCGACGGTGCCCCGACATGAGTGCGGTGGCGCTGCTGGTGGCGCTGGCGGTGCTCGTCTGGCCGGGTGTCGACCGGCAGCGGCTTCCGGCACCACCACCCGATGCCAGGCTCCCGGGGCCGGCGACGGTCGAGGAGGCAGCCGCCGCACTCGGTCTTGTCGCAGCGGCGCTGCGCGGTGGCGTAGGAGCCGTCGAGGCTCTCGAAGCCGTGTCGACCGTCGACCCGGGCGCGGCCGGGCGCGAGCTCGCGGTGGTGGCCGCCGCCCACCGCTGGGGCCAGCCACCCGACCAGGCGTGGGCCCACGTCGGCCCGGGTTGGGCTGCTGCCCGGGTGGCCTGGCACGCCGCCCACTGCGCCGGGGCAGCGCCCGCCGGCCTGCTGACGGCCGCCGCGGGCCGGATGCGTGCGGAGGAGTCACGACGGGTGGAGGCAGCGGTGCATCGTGCCGGCGTGCTGCTGGTGCTGCCGCTGGGTGCCTGCTTCCTCCCGGGCTTCGTCGCGACGACGGTCGCACCGGTCGTCCTGCACCTGCTCGGCGGCCTCGCGCCGTGAGCGGGCCGTCGTTGCCGGCTCCCCGGTTGTCCACAGGCAGCACCGTGGGGCGGCGCTCATCCACAGGGTTGGGGCGCTGCTCGCATGGGCCGGCCCGGTGCGCCGACAGTGGTCGGGGGCGCGAGAGCCGCGTTCCGAGATGGCAGGGGAGTGGTGTCCATGACGACGAGATCGGTTGGCAGGGTCGCGAAGTTGCGACAGCGGCTGCGAGCACTGGGTGAGGAGGGGATGACCACCGCCGAGTACGCGGTTGGCACGATGGCGGCAGTGGCGTTCGCAGCGCTCCTGCTCGCGATCGTGCGGTCTGGGCCGGTCAAGAGCGCGTTGACCAAGGTCATCATGACCGCGCTGGGCACCGGGTCGTGAGGTCACGGCGCCGGGCCGAGCACGGCACCGCGACCGCGGAGCTGGCGGTGGCACTGCCCAGCCTGCTCCTCGTGCTCGCGGTGGCGCTGGCGGCCGTCGACCTCGGGCTGGCCCAGGTGCGATGCGTCGACGCCGCTCGGCTCGGTGCCAGGCTCATGGCTCGCGGCGAGGCCGAAGCCTCGGCACTGGGAGCGGTGCGGGCGGCCGCCCCCGACGGGGCCAAGATCTCCGTCACCACCACCAGCTCACGGGTCACCGTCGTCGTCACGGGGGCCCTGCCAGGCACCTTGCGAGCCATCGGTGCGCTGCCGGCGCCCACCGCGTCGGCACAGGCACTGCTGGAGGCAGCCCCATGAGGCGCCAGGCGGCGCTTCGGCGTGATCGTGGCAGCGCTTCGGTGTTCGTGGCCGGTGCGGTCGGCGCCGTCGTGCTGGTGCTCAGCGGCGTGCTCGTGGTCGCCGGGGCGGTCCGCGACCTCCACCGGGTCCAGGCGGCCGCTGACCTCGCGGCGCTCGCCGCGGCCGGTGGCACTGCGAGCATCGGTGGTCCCGACTGCAGGGCTGCCGTCGCCGTGGCCGAGGCGAACCGAACGCGGTTGACCCTCTGCTCGACCGAGCCTGACGGCTCGGTGATCGTCACGGCAGCGGTGACGACGGACTGGCCCCGGGGGTGGGGGCTGCCCAGGAGGCTGTCGTCGACAGCTCGGGCCGGCATGGTCGGTGTCGACGACACCGCGCGGACGCCAGTGCCCGGTCTAGCAGAGCGCTTGAAGGAACCTCCGGTCCGACGTCCGGCGCGGCGATGACCAGCACTGCTGGCGCGGCACGCCCAACGGTCGACCGGGTGTCGGGATCGTCAGGCCTGGCGGTCGCCGCGCTGCACGCGCTCGTCCGCCGGCAGCTGCGCTGTGTCGTTCGCCGAGCCGGTCGTGCGCGGGGTGCCGCCGGAGACCGAGGCGCCGTCCGAGACGGAGCCCTGACGCTGGTCGGTGACGAGAGCCTCGGCCTCCTCGCGGCGGCGCCGCTCCTCGGACAGGGCCTGCTCGCGGGCCGCGAACTCCTCCTGCATCCGCCGCTGCTCCTCGGCGCGCTCCGCCTCCCGGGCGGCCGTGGCCTCCTTGGCCTCGACCCGGCGGCGCTTGCCCCGACGCAGACCGCCGCGCAGCAGCGCCCAACCGAGCCAGAACACCGAGATGATGACCATGCCGGTGATCAGCAGCGTGAGCGGCGGGATGGCGAGCGTGCCCCCCAGCACATCGATCTCGACGGAGTCGGTCAGCTGGGCGGTGCCCGCGACGAGGACGACGCCGGCCGCGGCGGCAAGCAGGACGAGGATGACTCCGAGCAGGACCATGCGGCGACCCTACCCGCGAGGTCGCGGCCGGAACCTCTCGCAGGCAAGCGTTTTCGGCTGGTCGAATGCCTGTCGCCGAACCCCCGAGGCGCAGGCCACGGTCCGCCGCGATCAGGCGCCTCCTCGCCCGCCGATCGGGGGTCAGGCCTGCGCCGGTGCCAGGGCCAGCTCGAGCACGGTCACCGCCCCGGCCTTGTCGAGCGGCTCGTTGCCGTTGCCGCACTTGGGCGACTGCACGCAGGCCGGGCACCCGGTGGCGCAGCGGCATCCGAGCACGGCGTCGCGGGTGGCGCGCACCCAGCCTCGAACGCGCCGAACGCCACGCTCGGCGAACCCGGCTCCGCCGGGATAGCCGTCGAAGACCATGATCGTGGGCTCGCCCGGTGTCGGGGTGCAGGGCGGTCGAGACCCCACCGACGTCCCAGCGGTCCGAGGTGGCGACGAGCGGCAGCATCCCGATGGCGGCGTGCTCGGCGGCATGCAGGGCCCCCGGCACCACCGGCGCCTCGACGCCCGCGGCGGCCAGCACGTCGTCGGGCACCGTCCACCAGACCGCCTTGGTCGTGCAGCGACCGCTCGGGCAGGTCGAGCGGGTGGGTGCCGAGCACCTCCCCCGACGGCAGCCGGCGCAGGAAGCCGGTGACCTGCGAGGTGACCCGCACCGTGCCGAACGACACCGTGACGCGGGCCCGTCGTTGCGGTGCGCTCGCGGTCGAGGATGTCGAACCGGCTCACCGACTGCGCGTGGGTCGACCACCCCGGGTCGCCCCGCACGACGTGCGCCGCCCGGGCCTCGAGGTCGAGCTCGGTGACGACCCAGGTGTCGCCCTGGTGCACGTGCACGGCCCCGGTGTGCACCTGCGCGTGCGACGACGCCTCGTCGACCGTGCCGAGCACCCGACCGGTGCGAGCCTCCACGACCGCGCACGACGTCGCTCGCCCCCCGCAGCGAGATGTGCGCGGTCGGGCGGTCCTCGCGGGCCCAGAACCACCCCGAGGGCCGCCGCCGCAGGATGCCGCCGGCCACCAGGGCGTCGAGCAGGCGGCGGGTGCCGGGCCCGAACATCGGCAGGTCGCTCTCGCCGAGCGGCAGCTCCGCAGCGGCCGCCGCCAGGTGCGGGGCCAGCACGTGCGGGTTGTGCGGGTCCATCACCGTGGCCTCGACGGGCTGCGCCGAAGATCGCCTCGGGGTGGTGCACGAGATAGGTGTCGAGCGGGTCGTCGGCCGCCACGAGCACGGCCAGCGACTCCTCGCCCGAGCGCCCGGCCCGCCCCGCCTGCTGCCACAGGCTCGCCCGTGCGCCCGGGCCAGCCGGCCATCACCACGGCGTCGAGCCCGCTGACGTCGATGCCCAGCTCGAGGGCGTTCGTGGCGGCCAGGCCGCGCACCGACCCGTCGCGCAGCCCGCGCTCGATCTCGCGCCGGTCCTGGGGCAGGTAGCCGCCGCGGTAGGCCGAGACCCCCTCGGCGCGCACCGGGTCGTCGTGCTCCACGCGCCGCCGGGCGTTGGTGGCGAGCGCCTCCGCTCCGGCCCGGCTGCGGGCGAACGCCACCACCTGCACCCCGTCGAGCACCAGCTCGGCGAGGATCTCGGCGGCCTCGGTCGTGGCCGAGCGCCGGTGCGCCGTCGACCGTGGCGCGGCTCCCACAGCGCGAAGGTCATCGCCCCGCGCGGCGAGCCGTCGTCGGTGACGGCCGTGACCGGCATCCCGATCAGCCGCGAGGCGTGCACGGCGGGGTCGGACACGGTGGCCGAAGCCAGCACGAAGGTGGGCGTCGCGCCGTAGCGTGCCGCGACCCGCCGTAGCCGGCGCAGCACCGCCGACACGTGCGAGCCGAACACCCCCCGGTAGACGTGGCACTCGTCGACCACGACGTAGCTCGAGCGAGCGCAGGAACCGTGACCACCGCTGGTGCCCCGGCAGCAGCGAGTGGTGCAGGAGGTCGGGGTTGGTCAGCACGACGTTGGCGTGGTCGCGGATCCACCGCCGCTCGTCGGGCGGGGTGTCGCCGTCGTAGGTCGCGGCCCGCACGCCCGGAACCGCCATCGCCTCGATGCGCGCGAGCTGGTCGGCCGCCAGCGCCTTGGTCGGTGCGAGGTAGATGGCGCTCGACCCGCGCAGCCCCGGGGCCGCCGCGCCCTCCGACGCCGCGCTGAGCACCGGAGCGAGGTAGCCCAGGCTCTTGCCGGATGCCGTGCCCGTCGCGATCACGACGTGCTGACCTGCCGTGGCGAGGTCGATGGCGGCCCGCTGGTGCGACCACGGACGCTCCATGCCGGCGGCCAGCAGCGCCGACAGCACGGCGGGCGCGACCGACTCCGGCCACTGCGCCAGACGGGCCGTGCGAGCGGGGACGTGCTCGACGTGGAGGAGTCGTTCACCCTGCGTGCGAGCCGTGAGAACGGCGAGGTGCTGGGCAGGACTGCTCACGACGGTTACGGTAATCCTTGGTCCCGACACCCCCCGTCGGGCTCATGCCCTGTCAGGAAGCACAAGGAGCCCCGCCCGTGGAGCTGTCCGTGACTACGTCTCGCCAGGACGACGTCAGTGTCGTCACGGTCGCCGGAGAGGTCGACGTCTACACCGCGGCCCAGCTGCGCGCCGTCCTCGACGAGGAGATCGGAGCCGGCCACGCCCGGCTGGTCGTCGACCTCGACGAGGTCTCGTTCCTCGACTCGACCGGCCTCGGTGTCCTCGTCGGGCGCCTGAAGCTGGTGCGCAACCACTCCGGCTGGCTGCGCATCGTGTGCTCCAACGACCGCATCCTGCGGGTCTTCCGGATCACCGGGCTCGACAAGGTGTTCGGCATCCATGACTCCCTCGAAGAGGCCCTCGCCGCCTGATCCCCCATCGGGGCGGTCGCATGCGCCACGGGCGAGTGACCTGCGTCACTTCCGGTTGGGTGGAGCGCGCCCGCCCGTTGGCCGGTAAGGTGCGCCCGAACGTCCCTGCCGCCGGCGTACTCGCCCCGGGGGCGCCCACACACCCGTCAAGGAGGATGGAATGGCACTCCTCGCGCTCGCACCCGCTGCGTCGAGCTCTGCCCTGGACCTCACCGGTAAGAACCTCGCCCTCGTCGTCACCGTCGCGGTCATCGCGTTGGTCGTCGCTCGTCTTCGGGTTCTTCTTCCGCAAACAGGTCCTCGCCGCAGACCCCGGCACCGACAAGATGCAGGAGATCGGCGCGGCCGTCGAGGAGGGGGCGCAGGCCTACCTCGCGCCGCCAGTTCAAGACCCTGATCCTCTTCGTGGTCCTCGTCTTCGGCCTGCTGCTCCTGCTGCCGGCCGACACCGCCGGGGTCCGCTGGGGGCGGTCCGTCTTCTTCATCGTCGGTGCGGTCTTCTCGGCCCTGATCGGCTACCTGGGCATGCGCCTGGCCATCAAGGCCAACGTGCGGGTCGCCTCCGCGGCCCGCGAGCGAGAACGGCCGCGACGCCGGCATGCAGATCGCCTTCCGCACCGGTGGCGCGGTCGGCATGACCACCGTGGGCCTCGGCCTGCTCGGCGCCTCCGTCGTCGTGCTCCTCTACAAGGGCGACGCCCCCAAGGTGCTCGAGGGCTTCGGCTTCGGCGCCGCGCTGCTCGCCATGTTCATGCGAGTCGGCGGCGGCATCTTCACCAAGGCCGCCGACGTCGGCGCCGACCTGGTCGGCAAGGTCGAGGCCGGCATCCCCGAGGACGACCCGCGCAACGCCGCCACCATCGCCGACAACGTCGGTGACAACGTGGGCGACTGCGCCGGCATGGCCGCCGACCTGTTCGAGTCGTACGCCGTGACGCTGGTCGCCGCGCTCATCCTCGGCTCGGTCGCGTTCGGCGAGTACGGCCTGGTCTTCCCGCTGATCGTCCCGGCCATCGGTGCGGTCACCGCGCTGCTCGGCGTCTTCATCACCAAGGCCCGGCCCGGGCGAGAACGGCCTGAGCGCGATCAACCGCGGCTTCTACATCGCGGCCGTCGTGTCGGCGGTGCTCTGCGGCGATCGCCGCGTTCGCCTACCTGCCGTCGAAGTACTCCGAGCTGTTCACCGGCGACGCCGCACTCACCGACCGGCAGCAGGAGGTCGCGGCCCTCACCGGGAACCCGCGGATCGCGGCGTTCCTCGCCGTCGTCATCGGCATCGTGCTGGCCGGCATCATCCTGTGGCTCACCGGTCACTTCACCGGCACCGACAAGCGCCCCACCATCGACGTCGCCCGCACCTCGCTCACCGGCGCGGCCACCGTCGTGCTCTCGGGCATCGGTGTCGGCCTGGAGTCGGCGGTCTACACCGCCGTGATCATCGCCGGCGCGGTCTACCTCGCCTTCCTGCTGGGCGCCGGCTCCACGGCGCTGTCCCTGTTCCTGGTCTCGCTCGCGGGCTGCGGGCTGCTCACCACGGTCGGCGTCATCGTCGCCATGGACACCTTCGGCCCGGTCTCCGACAACGCCCAGGGCATCGCCGAGATGTCCGGCGACGTCGACGAGGAGGGCGCGCAGATCCTCACCGAGCTCGACGCCGTCGGCAACACGACCAAGGCGATCACCAAGGGCATCGCGATCGCGACCGCAGTGCTCGCCGCGACCGCGCTGTTCGGCTCCTACAGCGACGCGTGGCAGACCCAGCTCCAGGCGATCATCGACAACAACGAGGTCAAGAAGCAGCCGAGCAAGTTCATCGTCTCGACCTTCGACCTGCAGGTCGTCACCCCGAGCGTGCTGGTCGGCGTGCTCATCGGTGCGGCCGTGGTGTTCCTCTTCTCGGGCCTGGCCATCAACGCGGTGACCCGGGCCGCCGGAGCCATCGTGTTCGAGGTGCGTCGCCAGTTCCGCGAGCACCCCGGCATCATGGACTACACCGAGAAGCCCGAGTACGGCCGGGTCGTCGACATCTGCACCCGTGACTCGCTGCGTGAGCTCGCGACGCCCGGCCTGCTGGCCGCGCTGATGCCGGTCGCCGTCGGCTTCGGCCTGGGCATCGGCCCACTGGCCGGCTTCCTCGCCGGGGCCATCGGCACCGGCGCCCTGATGGCCGTGTTCCTGGCCAACTCCGGTGGCGCGTGGGACAACGCGAAGAAGATCGTCGAGGACGGCACCCACGGCGGCAAGGGCTCGCTGGCGCACGAGGCGACGATCATCGGCGACACCGTCGGCGACCCGTTCAAGGACACCGCCGGCCCGGCGATCAACCCGCTGCTCAAGGTGATGAACCTGGTCTCGGTGCTGATCGCGCCGGCCATCGTCTCGCTGACCGTCGGCGCCGGGGCCTCGGCCCCGATCCGCTACGGCATCGCGGCGGTCGCCTTCGTGATCGTCGTCGCGTCGGTCGCCTACTCCAAGAGCAAGGACATCGCGATCGGCAACGACTCCGACCCCGACTCGGCGTCCGCGGAGAGCCAGTACCCGGTCTCCATCTAGCCGACGCAGGATGCCGAGGGGCCGGGTTCCGCTGGAACCCGGCCCCTCGCGCGTGCCAGGTCGACATCCCACGACGCGCTGACCGACCGGCCGGGCCGTCAGCGCGTCGCGGGACCTCGACTGCCCCGGGTGCCTCCCGCCCCACACCACGGCCACAGCTGCCCGTGCCCGGTGAGGGGGTGAGGCCGGCGGCCGCACGGCATACGCTCGTCCTCGATGACCCCGAACCCGCCCCGCGTCGACCCCGACCTCGTCCCCGCCCTGCGCGCCGACCTCGCCGCCGCCGGCTACACCGTCGCCGGTGTCACCGAGCTGCTCGGCCCGATGGCCACCGCCGCCCTCGACCGTGACCAGGCGTTGCCCGCCCAGCGGGTCACCGGAGCCTCCGATGCTCCAGGCGCGACCCTGGTGCGGCTGTTCGCGCTCGGCGACCCGGTCGACGTCGCCGAGGCGGCGGCCGCGCTGCCGACGCTCGGGGTCGAGGGCGCGGTCGCCCTCGGCCTCGTCGAGCCCGAGGGCGATGCCGTCGTCGCCCTGTGCGACCTGCGCCCGCACTCCGCCGACGGGGTCGACTGGTGGGTGGCCTCCGACCTGGGCGAGGTCGCCACCCGGCGGCCGCTGCGCGAGAACCACGTGCTCGGCATCGGGGGCGCGTCGACGACGCTGGCGTCGTGGACGCCGAGGCCGCACGTCGAGCGTGCCCTCGACCTCGGCACGGGGTCGGGCGTGCAGGCGCTGCACCTCGAGGGGCACGCCGACCAGGTCGTGGTCACCGACCTGTCGGAGCGGGCGTTGGCGTTCGCCCGGTTCAACGCCGCGCTCGACGAGGCCGACTGGGACGTGCGCGCCGGCTCGATGCTCGACCCGGTGGCGGGGGAGCGGTTCGGGCTGGTCGTGAGCAACCCCCCCTTCGTCATCACGCCGCGGTCGGGTGCCGTGCCGCTGTTCGAGTACCGCGACGGCGGCGCCGCCGGGGATGCCGTGGTGCGCGACCTCGTGCGCGGCGTGGGCAAACACCTCGAGCCGGGCGGCATCGCGCAGTTCCTCGGCAACTGGGAGGTGCCGCGCGGGTCGACCTGGACCGAGCGGGTGGGGGCGTGGCTCGACGGCACCGGCCTGGACGCGTGGGTCGTTCAGCGCGAGGTGCAGGACCCGGCGGAGTATGCCGAGACGTGGGCCCGCGACGGCGGCCACCACCCGGGAACGGTCGACTTCAACGCCATGTATGCCGCGTGGCTCGACGACTTCGAGGCGCGCGAGGTGGAGGCGATCGGGTTCGGCGTCGTGACGCTGCACCGACCGCGCGACGAGCGGGCCCCATTCGTCGACCTGATGGACGTGCCGTGGCCCGTCGAGGCGCCGATGGGCCCGACCGTGCTGGCGGGGCTCGACGCCCGCACCTGGCTGGCCGAGCACGACGACGACGCCGTGCTCGACATCGCCTGGCGGTGCGCGCCCGACGTGCACGAGGAGCGGCACACGATGCCCGGGGCGCTGGACCCCACCGCCATCGTGCTGCGCCAGGGGGGCGGGCTGCGCCGGCACCTGTCGTTGAGCACCGTGACGGCGGCGTTCGCGTCGGTGGCCGATGGTGAGCTGACCGCCCGGGCTGCGGCGGCCGCGATCGCGGGCCTGCTCGACCTCGATGGTGACGAGGTGCGCGCCGAGATCGTCGAGTTCCTGCGCGACGCCGTCAAGGACGGCCTCCTCCGCTAGGTCCCCGGCTGTGGTTCCCTTCTGCGCAACCGTGTCCGCTGCGCAGCGGGATGCCGGGTGCGGCCGTTGACCATCCGCACCCACGCCCGCGCAGAGCCTGGGACCCGGCTGTCGCTCGCGGCCGCTCCCGCCAGACCCGTCCACGGTTCTGCGAAGTCAGGGGCACTTCGCGGAGTCAGGGCCGTATACGGCCCTGACTCCGCGAGAGCCTCCTGAGCCGGCGAAGTGGCCCTGACTCCGCAGTGATGGCGAGGGCCGGATGCCGGGTGTCCGGCCCTGAGCGTCGCCCGGCTCGGGTCGTTGCTCCCTGATCGGGTCGTTGCTCCGGATGTGTGGTGTTGCAGCGACACGCATCGGGAGCAGCGACCCGAGCTGGCACGGCATCCGTGGTCTGGCGGCGGATCCACACCGAGAAGTAATTGACTTGTGAGTGAGTGCTCACTCACTTACAGTGGTGCGGTGACTCCCCGTGCCCCTGCCCTCAGTGTCGAGGACCGCCGTGCCTCGCTCGTCGAGGTGACCATCCCGCTGCTGCGCGAGCACGGCGTCGCCGTGACCACGAAGCAGGTGGCCGAGGCGGCCGGCATCGCCGAGGGCACCGTCTTTCGTGCCTTCGGCACCAAGGACGAGCTCGTCCAGGCCTGCGCCACAGCGGTGTTCGACACCACCACCGTGGTGGCGTCGCTGCGGGGGATCGACGCCGACCTGCCGCTCGACGACCGGCTCGAGGCGGCGGTGGCCGTGATGCAGCGCTGGGTCGAGCGCATCATCGGGGTCATCGGCGCCCTGCACCAGGCGGGCGGGGAGCCGATCACGCACGACGGCCCGGGGCACAACCGACGCAAGCCGATGAGCGACCCCGCCGTCGACGCCGCGTTCCTCGACCTCATCGGCCCGGATGTCACGGCGCTGCGCCTCCCGCCGGAGGACGTCGTCAACATCCTGGCCCACCTCACGCTCGCGAGCGCCCACCCCATGCTCCCCGTCCGGTCGATGACGCCGGCCGAGATCGTCTCCGTCGTCCTCGACGGCACCCGGAGGTCCTGACTGATGCTGTACCGACTGATCCGCACCTACCTCACCCCGTATGCCGCGCTCCTGGGCGTGCTCCTCGTGCTCCAGCTCGTGGCCACGCTCGCCTCCCTCTACCTGCCCAGCCTCAACGGCCGGATCATCGACGAGGGCGTGGCGGTGGGCGATACCACCTTCATCCTGCGCACCGGCCTGCTCATGCTCGCCGTCTCGTTCGTGCAGATCATCGCCACGATCGGCGCCACCCGGATCGGCGCGCAGACGTCGGCGTCGCTGGGTCGCGAGGTGCGCTCGTCGGTGTTCCACCGGGTCGGGCAGTTCTCGGCCCAGGAGCTCTCGAGGTTCGGCGCCCCGACCCTGATCAGCCGCAGCACCAACGACGTCACGCAGGTGCAGACGGTCACCTACATGTTCCTGGCGATCATGGTGTCGGCGCCGATCATGATGGTCGGCGGCATCTTCATGGCCCTGCGCGAGGACCTCGGCCTGGCCTGGCTGGTCGCCGTCGCGGTGCCGGCCCTGGGCGTGGCCATCGGCCTGATCATCTCCCGGATGGTGCCGCACTTCCGCTCGATGCAGACCGCCGTCGACTCGGTCAACCGCATCCTGCGCGAGCAGATCACCGGCCTGCGCGTGGTGCGTGCCTTCGTGCGCGAGGACGTCGAGCGCGAGCGCTTCGCCGTCGCCAACCGCACCTACACGGGCACGGCGCTGGCCGTCGGCAAGCTGATGGCGCTCGCGTTCCCCGTGGTCATGGTCATCTTCAACGCCTCGACCGTGGCAGTGCTGTGGTTCGGCGCCCACCGCATCGACAGTGGGCAGATGGAGATCGGCTCGCTCACCGCGTTCATGTCCTACCTGATCCAGATCCTCATGTCGGTGATGATGGCGACCTTCATGGCAATGATGATCCCGCGCGCCACCGTCTCCGCCGGGCGCATCCAGGAGGTGCTCGACACCGAGAGCTCGGTGCACGCGCCGGTCGACCCGGCCGTCATCCCACCCGGCCCGGTCACCGTCGAGCTGCGCGGCGCCACCTTCTCCTACCCCGGCGCCGAGTCGCCGGTGCTGCGCCAAGTGTCGATGCGCGCCGAGCCCGGCACGACGACCGCCATCGTCGGCTCCACCGGCTCGGGCAAGACCACCCTGGTGGGCCTGATCCCGCGCCTGCACGACGTCACCGAGGGCCAGGTGCTGGTCGGTGGGGTCGACGTGCGCGACGCCGAGCCCGAGGATCTCTGGTCCCACATCGGCCTGGTGCCGCAGCGTCCCTACCTCTTCACCGGCACCGTGGCGTCCAACCTGCGCTACGGCGACCCCGACGCCACCGACGACGAGCTCTGGCAGGCCCTCGCTGTCGCCCAGGCCGACGACTTCGTGCGCGCCATGCCCGACGGCCTGGAGTCGCCGATCGCCCAGGGCGGCACCAACGTCAGCGGCGGGCAGCGCCAGCGGCTGGCCATCGCGCGGGCTCTGGTGAGCAAGGCCGGCATCTACCTGTTCGACGACGCGTTCTCGGCGCTCGACGTCGCCACCGACGCGCGGCTGCGGGCCGCGATGCGGCCGGTGACGAGGGATGCCGTGGTCATCGTGGTCGCGCAACGGGTCTCGAGCATCATCCACGCCGACCGGATCGTCGTGCTCGACGACGGCCAGGTCGTGGGCCAGGGGACGCACGCGGAGCTCATCGAGAGCTGCCCGACGTACGTCGAGATCGTGGAGAGCCAGCAGGCGATGGAGGAGGCGGCATGAGCGAGCTCAAGACCGAGGAGGAGAAGGCCGCCGAGCAGCGCCGCGGCCCGGCCGCCGCGCGCCGCGGGGGGCCGCCGCACATGCAGATCGGGGTGCCCACCGAGAAGTCCCAGGACTTCCTCCCGTCCGCGAAGCGGCTGCTGCGCCTGCTGCACCCGGAGCGGTTCATCGTCTACGCCGTCATCGCGTTCGCCGTGGGCAGCGTCGTGCTCAGCGCGATCGGGCCGAAGATCCTCGGCGGCGCCACCGACCTGATCTTCGCCGGCGTCTTCGGCGCGCAGATCCCCGCCGGGGTCACCCAGGAACAGGCCGCCGACGCGCTGCGTGCCCAGGGCCAGGACAACCTCGCCGACATGCTCGCGGCGATGCAGCACGTGGTGCCCGGTCAGGGCATCGACTTCACCGCGCTCGCCCGCATCCTGATGTTCGTGCTCGGCCTCTACGTCGTGGCGGCGCTGCTGCAGTGGATCCAGGGCCGGATGCTCACCATCGCCGTCAACCGCACGATCTACCGGCTGCGCCGCGACGTCGAGGACAAGCTCAACCGCCTCGCGCTGCCCTACTTCGACCAGCAGCCGCGCGGCGAGCTGCTCAGCCGGGTCACCAACGACATCGACAACGTCGCGCAGAGCCTGCAGCAGACGCTGAGCCAGCTGCTCACCTCGCTGCTCACCGTCGTGGCGATGATCGCGATGATGATCTGGATCTCGCCGCTGCTCGCGCTGCTCGCGCTGGTGACGATCCCGATCACGATGGTGGTCACCGCGATGATCGGCAAGCGCAGCCAGAAGCACTTCGTGCAGCAGTGGAAGAGCACCGGCGAGGTCAACGGCGTGGTCGAGGAGACCTACACCGGCCACGAGCTGGTCAAGGTGTTCGGCCGCCAGCAGGAGGCCGACCGGCTCTTCGCCGAGCGCAACGACGCGCTCTACCACGCGAGCTTCCGGGCCCAGTTCATCAGCGGCATCATCATGCCGACGATGATGTTCATCGGGAACCTCAACTACGTGATCATCGCCGTGGTCGGCGGGCTGCGGGTCGCCTCGGGCACGATGAGCCTGGGCGACGTCCAGGCGTTCATCCAGTACTCGCGCCAGTTCACCCAGCCGCTCACCCAGGTGGCGTCGATGTCGAACCTGATGCAGAGCGGGGTCGCCTCCGCCGAGCGGGTGTTCCAGGTGCTCGACGCCCCCGAGCAGGAGCCCGACACCGAGCACCCCGCCACCATCGCGGACCCCCGCGGCCGGGTCGCGTTCGAGGACGTCACGTTCTCGTACCGCGACGACACCCCGCTCATCGAGCACCTCGACCTCATGGTCGAGCCCGGCCAGACGGTCGCCATCGTCGGCCCCACCGGCGCCGGCAAGACCACCCTGGTCAACCTCGTCCTGCGGTTCTACGAGCTCAAGGGCGGGCGGATCACCCTCGACGGCGTCGACATCACCCAGCTCACCCGGCACGACCTGCGCTCGCGGATCGGCATGGTGCTGCAGGACACCTGGCTGTTCGGCGGCACGATCCGCGAGAACATCGCCTACGGCCGGCCCGGCGCCACCGACGAGGAGGTGCTCGAGGCGGCCCGCGCCACCTACGTCGACCGCTTCGTGCACTCGCTGCCCGACGGCTACGACACGGTGCTCAACGCCGAGGCCGACAACATCAGCGCGGGCGAGCGCCAGCTCATCACCATCGCGCGGGCGTTCCTCGCCGCGCCGAGCCTGCTGATCCTCGACGAGGCGACGAGCTCGGTCGACACCCGCACCGAGCTGTTGGTGCAGCACGCCATGTCGGCGCTGCGCTCCGACCGCACGAGCTTCGTCATCGCGCACCGGCTCTCCACGATCCGCGATGCCGATCTCATCCTCGTCATGGAGGAGGGGCGCATCGTCGAGCGCGGGTCGCACGCCGAGCTGCTCTCTGCCGGAGGCGCTTTCGCCAAGCTGTACGCCGCTCAGTTCCAAGGGGCCGTCACCGACCTCGACGAGACGCCGGATGCCGTCGCAGGGGCCCCAGAACTCGTCCGTCCGCTCGGGCGGTGAGGCGGTACCACCTCCACTAGCGTGACGACGTCGCCACCGTGGGGGTGGTGACGGCCTCGACGTGGAGGACGGGTGGTCGCAGTGGTGGGACTTGCGCAGACCGTGGCACAGGGCGTTCCGGCGGCGGTGGTGAGCGCTGACACGCTCATCGACGCGAGTCCGGTCGACTACCTGATCCTCGCGACGTACTTCGTGTTCGTGCTCGGCATCGGCCTGATCGCCCGGCGATCGGTGTCCGACTCGCTCGACTTCTTCCTCTCGGGCCGCTCGCTGCCCGCCTGGGTGACCGGCCTGGCGTTCATCTCGGCCAACCTCGGCGCCGTCGAGATCATGGGCATGTCGGCCAACGGTGCCCAGATCGGCATCGCGACGGTGCACTACTTCTGGATCGGCGCGATCCCGGCGATGCTGTTCCTCGGTGTCGTGATGATGCCGTTCTACTACGGCTCGAAGGTGCGCTCGGTCCCGGAGTTCATGTTCCGACGGTTCGGCACCAAGGCGCACCTGGTCAACGCGATCTCGTTCGCGGTGGCGCAGCTGCTGATCGCCGGCGTCAACCTCTACCTGCTCGGCTCGATCGTGCACGCGCTGCTCGGCTGGCCGCTCTGGTCGCGCCCTGATCGTCGCCGCGATCATCGTGCTCTCCTACATCACCCTCGGCGGCCTGTCCGCGGCCATCTACAACGAGGTGCTGCAGTTCTTCGTGATCGTCGCCGTCGCTGCTGCCGCTGACCATCATCGGCCTGAACCGGGTCGGCGGCTGGAGCGGGCTCGAGGAGAAGATCACCACGGCCGCGAACAACGCCCCGGCGGCGGCCGAGGTCCCGTCGGCCACCGACCAGCTGAACTCGTGGCCCGGCCAGGCGCTCACCGGCTTCGACTCCGGGTTCTGGTCGGTGGTCGGCATCGTCTTCGGCCTCGGCTTCGTGCTGTCCTTCGGCTACTGGACGACCAACTTCGTCGAGGTGCAGCGGGCGATGGCCTCCGACTCGATCGCGTCGGCGCGCAAGACGCCGATCATCGGCTCGTTCCCGAAGATGTTCGTCCCGTTCCTCACGATCATCCCCGGCATGATCGCCGCCGTCCTCGTGCCCGAGATCGCGAAGCTGAAGAACGGCGAGGCGGTGCCGGGAGGCGCCTCGGGCGAGGGTGTCGCCTACAACGACTCGATGCTCTACCTGATGCGCGACCTGCTGCCCAACGGTCTGCTGGGCCTGGCGATCACCGGCCTGCTGGCGGCGTTCATGGCCGGCATGGCCGCCAACATCTCGGCGTTCAACACGGTCTTCAGCTACGACCTGTGGCAGCGCTACATCCGCAAGGACCGCACCGACGACTACTACCTGCGGATCGGCCGGGTCGCCACGGTCGGGGCGACCGTCATCGCGATCTTCACGGCGCTGCTGGCCAGCTCGTTCTCGAACATCATGGACTACCTCCAGACCCTGTTCGGGTTCTTCAACGCGCCGCTGTTCGCCACGTTCATCCTCGGTATGTTCTGGAAGCGGATGACGGGCACCGCCGCGTGGATCGGGCTGGTCTCCGGCACCTTGGCGGCGGTGGCGGTCGCCTTCCTCAGCGAGGACGCCTTCGGCTCCGCTGAGCCGTGGGCGTCATCCCGCTCGGGGGCCAGGGCGCCGCCTTCGTTGCGGCCTCGGCGGCGTTCATCGTCGACTTCATCCTCTCCGTCGGCATCTCGCTGTTCACCACGGCCCCGAATCCGGAGACCCTCAAGGGTCTGGTGTACTCGGAGACACCGAAGGAAGTGCGGCAGGACCCCCTCGAGCACACCTACCCGTGGTACCGGCGCACGCTGCCGCTGGCGGGGCTGTCGCTCGTCATGGTCACCGTCCTCAACATCCTCTTCTGAGCAGGAGCAGCCATGGCACAGCAAGAGAAGAAGACGGCCGGCATCTTCGACATCCGCAACATCATCGGGGCGCTGCTCACCATCTACGGCGTGATCCTCACCCTGATGGGCCTGTTCGCCGACCCCGAGACCGACAAGACCGGCGGCTCCAACGCCAACCTCGTGGCCGGCATCCTGCTGCTCGTCGTCGGCATCGGCTTCATGGCCTGGGCGCAGCTGCGGCCGGTCAAGGTGCCCGAGCACGTGGAGCCGGTGCTCGACGACCCGACCCGCCCGGCACCGAAGAAGAAGCGCCCGGCGTCGCACTGAGCCTCCCGGGGCCGCCCACCCGGCGGGCATAGGGTCCGGCCATGGGTGAGATGACGACGGTCGGCGACCTCGCGGCCTACCGGGCGGCGCCGGCCGGCGACGGGCCCTGGCCCGCCCTGGTGCTGGTGCACGAGGTCTTCGGGGTCGACGACGAGATGACGCGGCACGCCGACCGGCTGGCAGCGATGGGCTACCTGGTGCTCGCCCCGGACCTGCTCGCCCGCGGCCGCCGGGTCGTGTGCCTGGCGCAGACGATGACGGCGCTGCGCAGGGGGCGTGGGCAGGCGTTCGACGACCTCGAGTCGGCGCGCGGACGCTGCTCGCCGACCCCGCCTGCTCGGGGTGGTCGGGGTCATCGGGTTCTGCCTGGGCGGTGGGTTCGCACTGGTGCTCGCAGGCCGGCCCGGGTGGGATGCCGTGGCCGCCAACTACGGTGCGCTGCCGAAGGACCTCGCGGCGCTCGACGGCGCCTGCCCGGTGGTCGCGAGCTACGGCGGCCGCGACCGCTATCTACGCGGCGCCGCCGCGACGCTCGACACCGCGCTCACCGAGCGGGGGGTCGAGCACGACGTCAAGGAGTACCCGGCGCGCGGGGCACGCCTTCCTCAACGAGGAGGACCACTCGCCGTGGTACGCCGCCCCGATGACCCGCCTGGTCATGCGGGTCGGCCCGGAGCCGGAGTCGGCGAAGGACGCGTGGGCGCGGATCGAGGAGTTCCTCCACCGCCACCTCACCAGTTGATCGCGCCGCGCACCCGCCACGCCTCGAGCAGGCCGGTCGGGTCGTCGACCGTGCCGCCCCGGTTCCACAGCGCCAGGTAGAGGTCGGGTGCGGCCCCGCTGACGGTGCGCGCACCGGCGGGGATGCCGTCGCCGGGCTCCCGCCGCCGGGTCACCGGGCTCGCGTCGCTGATGTCGAGCGTCCAGGTGGGGCCGTCTGTCACGACGACGGACGCGAGATACGGGGATTCGCTGCGCGGGCCCTTGGTGCGACGCTGCCAGAACCCGACGAGCAGCTCGTCGACCCCGTCGGCCGCGAGGTCGTCGGTGAGCCAGACGTCGTCGGCCACGAGGGGGCGGCGCTCCAGGGCCGACCGGGCGTCGAGGGCGTGCACCGTGGTCTCGTGGCACTGCCGCCGGGCCCAGAACGCCCGGGCCGGCGGCGCCTCCTTGAGGAAGGTCACAACGGCGAGGTCGTCGGGGGCGGCGTGCAGGGCGTCGACCAGGGGTGCGGCGCCGTCGAGCAGCCAGCCGACCGGGTCGGCGACCGCCCGGCCCTCCGCCTCGAGGGCTGCGGCGTCGACGGATGCCGGGTCGGCGCCGACGACGACCGCGGTGGCCCACCGGTGCACCATCCCCTGGTGGGCGAGCAGGTCGCGCACGGTCCACTCCGGGCAGGTCGGCACGGCGGCGTCCGGGCCCGCGGACCGGGCCCACACCGCCAGCCGGTCGACGGCCGCGTCGAGGCCGGCGAGGTGCTCCTCGACGGTGGGGGCCACGGGCGTCATGACCGAAGTCTGCACGAATGGCCCATCGGCGCAACCTGCCTGCTCACCCCGCGTGAAACCTGCGTGAACTGCGTGTTACGCCGAGCACGGATCGGCACCGCGCGTCAAGAGGGTGCCCGGAAATCACGTAGGCTGTCTGACAACGGCCCCCCGTCCACGTGTGACGGTGAGGGCCACATGACGTCGTGAACGACGTCGCCGCGCAGGGCGCGGCTCATGGCAACGGTGCCGAACCCGGGGGGGCTCGACACGTCCTCCAGCACGTCCGACAACCGCAGGGGATTGCCCATGTCCTTCGACCCATCCCACGACCTCGCGAGCGGCGATGAACGCCTCGCCCTCGAGCGGCGCGCCCGCACCGAGAAGGTCTACTCACCCATCGTCATCCTCCTCACGGCGCTCGCCGCCGCGGGGATCCTGCTCTACTCCTGGTTCCTCCTCAGCCCGGGCAACCGGGGCGACCTGCTGCCGTGGTCGATGGTCATCGTCGCCGAGACGGTGCTGATCAGCCAGGCGCTCGTCTCGATGTGGACCATCCTGGCCGGTGCGGCCAGCCCGCGTGACTACGCCTTCCACGCGGCGCGGGACGCCCTGCTCGGCCCGGTTCCCCTGGGTGGCGACGCCACGGACCGGCCGCTCCGCGTCAACGGCAAGGAGGTGCTGGTCGACGTCTTCATCACCGTCTACGGCGAGCCGCTGGCCACCATCCGGGGCACGGCAACCGCCGCCCAGCGGATGACCGGCCGGCACCGCACCTGGATCCTCGACGACGGCCGGTCGGACGAGGTCAAGGAGCTCGCCGCCGAGCTGGGCGTCCACTACGTCCGCCGGCTGTCGAACAACGGCGCCAAGGCCGGCAACGTCAACCACGCGCTGTCCATCGCGAAGGGCGACTACTTCGCCATCTTCGACGCGGACTTCGTGCCCAAGGACAACTTCCTGCTCGAGACGGTGCCGTTCTTCGTCAGCAAGGACGTCGCCTTCGTGCAGACCCCGCAGACCTACGGCAACCTCACGTCGGTCATCTCCCGTGGAGCCGGCTACATGCAGACCGTGTTCTACCGGTTCATCCAACCGGGCCGCAACCACTTCAACGCGGCGTTCTGCGTCGGCACCAACGTCGTGTTCCGCCGGGCGGCCGTCGACGACATCGGGGGCATGTACACCGACTCCAAGTCCGAGGACGTGTGGACCTCGCTGATGCTGCACGAGCGCGGCTGGCGCAGCGTCTACATCCCCGACGTGCTCGCCGTCGGTGATGCCCCCGAGACCATCGAGGGCTTCACCAAGCAACAACAGCGCTGGGCGACAGGTGGGTTCGAGATCCTCATGACCCACAACCCGCTCAGCCGCAAGCGCCGGCTCACCGCCGACCAGCGGATCATGTACTTCGTCACGGCCACCCACTACCTCACCGGCATCACTCCCGCGCTGCTGCTCCTGGTGCCGCCGCTGGAGATCTACTTCGACCTGCGCCCGGTGTCAGCCGGCCTGGGGCTCTCGACCTGGCTGCTGTTCTACCTCGGGTTCTACGGAATGCAGGTCGTGCTGGCGTTCTTCACGCTCGGGTCGTTCCGATGGGAGACCCTCATGCTCGCCACCGTGTCGTTCCCGATCTACACCCGGGCACTGTTCAACGTGCTGGTCGGCCGTGAGCAGAAGTGGCACGTCACCGGTCGCCGTGGCCGGCCCAGCTCGCCGTTCAACTTCATGGTGGCGCAGGTGCTCATGTTCGCCTTCCTGCTCCTCACCTCCTTCGTGGCGGTGTGGCGCGACATCGGCCACAGCCAGCTCACCCTGGCCACCGTCTGGAACATCACCAACACGCTCATCCTCGGCGTCTTCGTCGTCGCCGGGATGCGCGAGCACCGGCGCCTGCTGCACCCCCGCCGCGTCGTGCCCCCGTCGAGCCGGCAGGCCACGGCCCGCACCCGCGCCACGGTCAGTGCGCGCCCCACCGCGCCGGCTCCCCAGCCCGTGCCGTCGCCGCAGATCCCCCAGCCGGTGTCGTCCGGCTCGACTCCCCAGCCCGTGCCGTCCGCCTCGCTCGCCTCGAACTCTGGAGCCCGCTCATGACCTGGTCCAACCGCTTTCGTCTCTACGGCGGCCTCGTCGTCGTCATCGCGCTCGTCGCGGCGCTGACCCTGGTGTTCAACCAGCGGCGCTCGCAGGTGCTCAGCCTCACCGCCCACGTCGTCGCCGACCAGGTCACCGTCGGCGCCCAGTTCGGTGGCGTCGTCGTCGACCAGAAGGTCGCCGCCGGTGACAGCGTCGACAAGGGAGACAGCCTCTACACCGTCGTGGTCCCGCGCACGGTCGGCAACGCCGGCGAAGCAGTCTCCGCCGTCGCGGCGGTGCGCAACGCCGCCTACGCCGTCGACCCGAAGAAGTCGACCGTGACCTACCGCGCGCTCGCGTCGGGCGTGCTCACCGATGTCCAGAGCACCGAGGGGGGCTTCGTGCAGAGTGGCTCGGCGCTCGCCACGATCACTGCCGTGGGGTCGGAGTACGCGGTCGCCGAGTTCCGGCTCTCGCCGCGCGACTACGGCCGGGTGGAGACCGGCGCCCACGTCGACCTCCTCCTGCCCGACAACCGCACCGTGCCGGGGGAGGTGCGCGCCGTCTCGGTGACCACCGACGGCGGGGTTGCCCTGACCAAGGTCACCATCTCCAGCGACGCCCTGCGCGACGCGGCGAACGCCAAGCTCACCGCGCCCGGCACGCCGCTGTCCGCCACCCTGTCGCTGCGCGACGACGGCCCCCTCGCGGGCCCGACCGACGCGATGGTCGACTTCCTGCGAAAGATCGGGGTTCGTTGATGGCAGGCTTCCTCAACAGGGTGCGCCGCCCCCACGGCGCCGGCCTGGTGGCCGTCATCGTCATCCCCGTGCTCGTCGTCGCGGCCGGTGTGGTCGCTCTCGCCCGCTCGGGAGGTTCGGTCGGGGACACCGCTGTTGCTGAGGGGCTGCCCGTGAGCCGTTCCGACACACCGGTGCTCGATCCCGCCACGGTGAAGAAGGATGCCGCTGCCCTCGTGCAGCGCACGCCGAAGGAGCTGCCGACGCAGCGCCTCGCCAAGGACGTGGTTCCCCCCACCAACCGTTGGTACTCCGGTCTCGTCTTCGGGCCCAAGGCCCAGCCGGTCTTCCCTCTTCCTCTCGGGTTCGTCCTGAAGGACAACGGCTTCGCGTTCGGCGTGCCGCGCATCGAGAGCGGCGCCAAGGGCGTCGTGGGGTCCGCCCCGACCGACGTCTCGGTCACCGTCGACGGGGTCACGTCCGGTGTGGTGACCCGCACCGACGACCTCAGCGTCACGGTCGAGCTGCGCGACGCCTCCGGGGCGCCGCTGGCTCGGGTGACGATCGCCCAGGGCGACCCCGTCGGTCACCCTCCAGGCGGTGGCGAAGACCCGGCTCGGGATGACGCCCGCACCCAGCGGTGCCGACCTCGCGGTCTCGGTCGAGAACCGGTCCTACGCAGCGGTCACCGACGGCGCGAGCGTCGACGGCACGAGCGTGTCGGTGAAGGCGGGTGGCCAGGTCACCTGGTTCGCCGTGCCCGACGGCGGCGACGCGAAGACGATGGCAGGTCTCGTCACGCCGATCACCTCCGGCCAGGTGGCCCACGGGGTCGAACGCGAAGTCGGCGACGACCTCGCTCACCTGGTCCGGGCCCTCCGGCCCGGCTCGGCTCTTCGTGGCGATGCCCCACCAGGTCGCCGGACTCGGCGACGGTGTCACCTGCGACCTGGGCACCTTCCCCTCGGTGCACGGCACGCTCCAGGTCTGCCGCGGTGAGGCGCTGACCTGGTCGGCGCCCGTGCGCCCGGTCACCGCCGACCTCGACCTGTCGGGCCTGACGCGACCAGGATCGCGAGCAGCTGAGCGCGCAGGTGCGCCGGACATCGCCGACCTGCCGCCCTTCCCGGCCGACACCTACTTCGGCGGCAAGACCCTCCAGCGCGCGACCCAGCTCTACCGGCTGGCGACCCAGCTGGGCCTGAAGGACGCGGCCGACACGGTGCGGGACGTCGTGGTCACCGAGCTCGACCGCTGGACCGAACCGCGCGGCTGCGACACGCGCCCGGCATCCTGCTTCGTCTACGACGCGCACGAACAAGGGGGTCGTCGGGCTCACGCCGTCGTTCGGGTCGGACGAGTTCAACGACCACCACTTCCACTACGGCTACTTCCTCTACGCCGCCGGTGTGCTCGCCGCCGACGACCCGAAGCTCGCGGCCAAGTGGCGCCCCGTCATCGACCTGCTCGCGGCCGACATCGCGGGCCAGGGGTCATCACCGCTGATGCCCGACCGTCGGGTCTTCGACGCCTACGCCGCCCACTCGTGGGCCAGCGGCACCTCGCCCTTCGCCGACGGCAACAACCAGGAGAGCACCAGCGAGGCGGTCAACGCCTGGGTGGGGCTCACCTTCTGGGCCGACGCCACGAAGAACCGGCCCCTGCGGGCGCAGGCCACCTGGATGCTGGCCGGTGAGCAGGACTCCGCCGTGCGCTACGGGCTGCGCCCCGACCGCGCCGACCCGGCGCTGGCGAACTTCGACCATGAGGTCGTGTCGCTCACCTGGGGTGCCAAGCGCGACTACGCGACGTGGTTCTCGCCCGAGCCCGCCGCCATGCTCGGCATCCTGCTGCTGCCGCCCACGCCCAGCTCACCGGCCTACCTCGGCGGGGACCCGGACCGCATCCGGGCCGCGGTTCGCGAGGCGACCGGAAGCGAAGGGGTACGGCCAGCAGTTCGGCGACTACCTGCTCATGTACGGCGCACTGGCCGGCAAGGACGACGCTCGCGCCGCCCTCGAGCAGGCCAGCACGCTCGACGACAAGTGGGTCGACGACGGCAACAGCCGTGCCTACCTGCTGGCGTGGCTGATGGCCCTGGAGCACTGAGGAACGGTGAGGAGCGGTGCGGCTCAGCCGAGTCGGCTGAGCCGCAACGCTATCACGCGAACTGCCAGGAGCGCTTGCTGAGGCCGAACCAGAAGCCGTCGATGACGCTCTCGACCTTGTCGGCGTCGAGCCCACCCGAGGCGGACGCCGCCCCGAGCGCCACGTAGAGCGGCGCCCAGTGCTCGGTGCGGGGGTGCGCCTCGCGGGCGGCCGGCGCCTTGGCAAGGAAGTCGAGCACCGAGTCGACGTCACCCCGGCCGACGGTCTCGGCCGCCCAGTGGTCGAACTCGGCCGACGGGGTGGGGGGTGCGGCATCCGACGGCGCGCTCGGGTTGAACCAGCCCAGGTTGTGCGTGGTGAACCCCGAGCCGAGGATCAGCACGTTCTCGTCGCGCAGCGGGGCCAGCCGCTCGCCGAGGGCGAACAGCCGGTGCGGGTCGAGCGATGGGCATCGAGAGCTGCACCACCGGCACGTCGGCCTCGGGGAACATCTCCTTCAGCGGCACGTACGCGCCGTGGTCGAGCCCGCGGGAGGGGTCCTGGTGCAGGGTCTCGCCGGCACCGGAGAGCAGCCCCGCCACCGAGCGGGCCAGCTCGGGCGCGCCCGGGGCGTCGTAGGTGACCTCGTAGTAGCGCTGCGGGAAGCCCCAGAAGTCGTAGAGCAGCGGCACGTCACCGGTGGTGGCGGAGACCGCCATCGGGGCGAGCTCCCAGTGCGCCGACACCACGAGGATGGCGCTCGGGCGCGGCAGGTCGTCGGACCACGCTGCGAGCTCGGCCGTCCAGGTGGCGTCGTCGGCGAGCGGCGGCGCCCCGTGGCTGAGGTAGACGACGGGCTGGCGGGGCTCGGTGCTCGGCGTTGCTGTGGTCATCGTGGTCACTCCTGAATTAGTTGTCGGTTTAACTATATCGCACGACGGGCTGTTCCCGTCCACCCTGAAGGCGGTCGTGCGCACACGCCAGGGCGCGCCGCCCCGGCTGAGTGGGGATGCCGTGGGGCCGTCGGTGCGGCTCACCTCACCTACCGCCTGGTAAGTGACGCGATCAGTGCGCTTACCAGGCGGTAGCCCGGGCGGAGACGCGAGGTCGGGGGGAGTTGCGTCGTGCGACACGCCCCTCGACGGCGGGGCGGCGGCATGGTTGCCTGAACCCGTGCCCCCCACACCCCCCGACAGCAGCCTGACCGAGCCGACCTTCCTCGGCATCCACACCGGGTCGTTCTCCACGCCGGCCGCCGGCAACCCCACCGTCGTCATGGTCGAGGCGGCCTACCGCCACCACGGGATCGACGCCCGCTACCTCAACTGCGAGGTCGCGCCCGGCGGGCTCTCGGATGCCGTGGCCGGCGCCCGCGCGATGGGCTGGGCCGGGTTCAACTGCTCCCTGCCGCACAAGGTGGCCGTCATCGACCACCTCGACGCCCTGGCACCCTCCGCCGAGGTGATCGGCGCGGTCAACACCGTCGTGGCCACCGACGGCGAGCTGGTCGGGCACAACACAGACGGGCAGGGCTTCGTCGAGTCGCTGCGCACCGTCGTCGACCCGGCCGGCATCGACCTGGTGGTGCTCGGCGCCGGTGGCGCCGCCCGCGCGGTGGCGGTCGAGACCGCGCTCGCCGGCGCGGCATCCGTCGTGATCGTCAACCGCAACGAGCGTCGCGGCGCCGAGCTGGCCCGGGTCGTGACCGAGGGCACCGGGGTGCCGGCCACGTTCGTGCCCTGGACCAGCACGTATGCCGTGCCCGCGGGTGCGGACGTCGTCGTCAACGCCACCTCGGTCGGCTTCGGCGACGCCGAGGCGGTCGTCGACCTCGTCCTGGACAGCCTGCGCGCCGGCATCGTCGTCGCCGACGTGGTCGTCTCCCCGCCGCACACGGCCCTGCTGAGGGCGGCGGCGGTGCGCGGCGCCCGCACCCTCGACGGGCTCGGCATGCTGGTCGGCCAGGGCGCCCTGGCGGTGCGGCACTGGACGGGCGTGGAGCCCGACCGGGAGGTCATGCGGGCGGCTGCGGCGCGGGCGCTGGGCCTGTAGCGACACGGCATCCGCGGACCCGGTTTGCACGAAAGCACGGCCCGGGCGCTACCGTCATCCGCGTCACCACGTCGACGCAGCGACGAATCCGCTGCACGTGGACGACGGAAACGGACACGGTGAACAACATGGCCTCAGGACGCAAGCTCGTCATCGTCGAGTCGCCCGCCAAGGCGCGCACGATCGCCGGCTACCTCGGCGAGCGACTACGACGTCGAGGCGTCGGTCGGGCACATCCGCGACCTGCCCGACGCCCAGCGAGATGCCCGGCCGACATCAAGAAGGGGCCGTTCGGCAAGTTCGGCGTCGACATCGACAACGACTTCGAGCCCTACTACGTCGTCGACGCGGACAAGAAGAAGAAGGTCGCGCGAGCTCAAGCGCGCTGCTGAAGAACGCCGACGAGCTCTACCTGGCCACTGATGAGGACCGCGAGGGCGAGGCGATCGCCTGGCACCTGCTCGAGGTGCTCAAGCCCACGGTGCCGGTGAAGCGGATGGTGTTCCACGAGATCACCAAGGAGGCCATCCAGCGGGCCGTCCACCACGACCCGCGACCTCGACACCCGCCTGGTCGACGCCCAGGAGACCCGACGCATCCTCGACCGGCTCTACGGCTACGAGGTCAGCCCGGTGCTGTGGCGCAAGGTCAGGCGGGGCTGTCCGCCGGCCGGGTGCAGTCGGTCGCCACCCGCCTGGTCGTCGAGCGCGAGCGCGAGCGGATGGCGTTCCGCGCCGCCTCCTACTGGGACGTCGAGGGCGACTTCACCCCGGATGCCGAGTCGAACCTGTTCACCGCCCGGCTCGCCGGCGTCGACGGCGCGCAGGTCGCCACCGGCCGCGACTTCGCCGACGACGGCACGCTGACCAACGCGAAGGCGACGCGCGCTCGACGAGGCCGCCGCGACCGGCATCGCCAACGCTCTGCGGGCGGCCGACGTCACCGTCACCGACGTCGTCCGAGAAGCCCTACACCCGCCGCCCGAGCGCGCCGTTCACCACCTCGACCCTGCAGCAGGAGGCCCGCGCAAGCTGCGGCTCACCAGCCAGCAACGCGATGCGGGTGGCCCAGCGGCTGTACGAGAACGGCTACATCACCTACATGCGTACCGACTCGCACGTCGCTGTCGGAGCCGGCGCTGACCGCGGCCCGCAGCCAGGCGCGGGAGCTGTACGGCGCCGAGTACGTGCCGCGACGCGCCGCGGCACTACGAGAAGCAAGGTCAAGAACGCCCAGGAGGCGCACGAGGCGATCCGCCCCGCCGGCGACCGGTTCCGCACGCCCGCCCAGGTCGCCGGTGAGCTGCGCGGCGAGGAGTTCGCGCTCTACGACCTGATCTGGAAGCGCACCATCGCCTCGCAGATGGCCGACGCGCGCGGCTCCACGGCATCCGTGCGGCTGGGCGCGACCCTCGACGACGGCGCGCCGGCGACCACCGTCGAGCTCTCGGCCACCGGCACCGTCATCACCTTCCGCGGGTTCCTCGCGGCGTACGAGGAGGGTCGTGACGAGCGCCAGGCGCGCGCGCCGCGGACGAGGCCGAGGAGGAGCGCCGCCTGCCGCGGCTCGGCGGTCGGCGACCGCCGCTGCGCACCGTGCGCACCGAGGCCAACGGCCACGAGACCACCCCGCCGCCGCGCTACACCGAGGCGACCCTGGTCAAGGCGATGGAGGAGCGCGGCATCGGCCGGCCCTCGACCTACGCCTCGACGATCGGCACCATCCAGGACCGCGGCTACGTCGTCGAAGCGCGGCTCGGCGCTCGTCCCGAGCTGGCTGGCGTTCGCCGTGACCCGGCTGCTCGAGGAGCACTTCTCCCGCCTGGTCGACTACGACTTCACCGCGTCGATGGAGGAGGACCTCGACGCGCATCGCCGCGCGGCGAGCAGGGGCGGGTCGAGCCTGGCTGCACCGCTTCTACTTCGGCGACGAGGCGAAGTCGCACGAGGGGCTGCGCGACCTCGTCGAGGACCTCGGCGACATCGACGCCCGGGCGATCTCGACCGATCGACATCGGCGAGGGCATCGTCGTGCGCGTCGGCCGCTACGGCCCCTACGTCGAGGAGACCGTGCCGGCGGGCATCGACCCGGCCACCGGCGAGGTGACGGATGCCGCCGCGCTCGGTGACGACGGAGCGCCCGTCACGCCGCGGCGGGCCACCATCAACGACGACATCGCCCCCGACGAGCTGACACCGGCGAAGGCCCGCGAGCTGCTCGACGCCGCCGCCGACGACGGCCGGGTGCTCGGGCAGGACCCGGTCACCGGCCACGACATCGTGGCCAAGGCCGGCCGCTACGGCCCCTACGTCACCGAGGTGCTGCCCGATGGCGACGAGGCGCCGGCCAAGGGGCGGGGCAAGGCCGTGAAGGCCAAGCCGCGCACGGCATCCCTGTTCAAGGACATGGACCTCGCCACCATCGACCTCGACTCCGCGCTGAAGCTGCTGTCGCTGCCGCGCGTGGTCGGCGTCGACCCGAGTCGACGGCGAGGAGATCACCGCGCAGAACGGCCGCTACGGGCCCTACCTGAAGAAGGGCACCGACTCGCGCTCGCTCGAGACCGAGGAGCAGCTGTTCGACATCACCCTCGAGGAGGCGCTCGCGATCTACGCCCAGCCCAAGCAGCGGGGCCGCGCGGCCGCCAAGCCGCCGCTGGCCGAGCTGGGGCACGACCCGGTCGTCGGGCAAGCCGATCGTGGTCAAGGACGGCCGGTTCGGGCCCTACGTCACCGACGGCGAGACCAACGCGACGCTGCGCAAGGACGACGACCCGGAGACGATCACGCCGGAGCGCGGCTACGAGCTGCTCGCCGACAAGCGGGCCCGCGGGCCGGTGAAGAAGACCGCCCGCAAGACCACCGCGAAGAAGACGACGACGCGCAAGACCACCGCGAAGAAGGCCACCGCGAAGAAGGCCACCGTGAAGAAGGCGGCCCCCGGCGCGACCAAGAAGGCCTGACCCGGACGTCTGCAGCGCGGTTGCGAGTTCTCGCAACGGTGTAGGTCGGTGTCGGTGTGCGCTGTTATCTTTTCGCCACTCGGCGGGTGGCCGGGACGAAGATCCCGGTGGGGTGATGCCGGGGCACAGGGAGGTCCGGATGTCTGCACGGTTCGTCGGCACGCTCGTCGCGGGAGCCGCTGCCGCGTTCGTCGCCCTCACGGGGATGCCGGCCGCGTCGGCCGCGGTCGACACGACGCCTCCGGTGCTGCACGGGGTGACCCTGTCGCCGGCGGCACTCGTTCCCGGGGGAACCCTCACGGCCACGGTCGACGCCACCGATGACGTCGCGGTCACCTCGGTCAGGGTGAACGTGATCGAGGAGTCGTCCGGGCGCTACTACGACGTCGAATCGACCGGGGCGGGCAGCAAGTCGGTCATCACGAGGCCGGTGGCAGCCGACTGGGCCAACGGCACCTACCGCATCCGCTTCGTCCTCCTCTGGGATGCCGCCGGCAACTCCTCCATCTACTACCCCGACGGTACGTACCGCACCATTCCTGTGTCGGCGACGACAACCCATGCGCTCGACCTGAAGGCGCCGCAGGTGACGGTCTCGGGAGCGACCGACCTCAGCCCTCCGGCTCTCAGCGCCCTGACGATGACGTCGGCGGCCACGCGCGCCGAGGACCCGACGACGGTCGCCTTCGCCGTGACCGACACCCAGGCATCCGTGCAGTCCATCGGCCTGGACTGGAAGAACGACGACTCCGGGGAGCTGCTGACGGCAGGCACGCTCGCGAACCCCCGCGCAACGGGCACCCTGCAGGCCCGGCTGCCCTCTGCCGGTCGCTGGCACCTCGAGCGAGTCAACGTGGCCGACGCCCGGGGTAACAGCGCGTCCTACGACGTCACCGGAGTGATCTTCCGCACCGGCCTGGAGGGCGCGCACACCCTCGACCTCGCGGCCGTCCACGTGACACTCGCCCCCGGCCCGCAGCGCGTCACGGTGGTGCCGCGACCGGGCCGGCTGACCCTCGTGCGCCCTGGCGCGGCCTCCGACGCCAAGGTGCTGTCGGGCTACCGCGTCACCGTCCAGCCGGCCGGCGTCGTGCGCGAGGTGACTGTGGCGGTCCTGTCCAGCGGGGTGCTCGAGCTGCCCGGGCTGCCCAACGGCGTCACCCAGACGGTCACCCTCACCGCCCACAGCACCTGGGGCGACAGCCCGGTCGCGACGACGTCCTCGCGTCCGGTGCTCTCGGGGAACGTGACCGGCATCGCCGACGTCACCGGCGACGGCCGGGTCGACGTGGTGGCCCAGCGCCAGTACGGCGTCGGCCAGAGTTCCGCGGTGCTGTCCTACCCGGGCACCGGGGCCGGTGGCCTGCGTGCGGCCACCACCTTCCTCGCGGACAACCGGGGCGGCTGCGAGCAGCTCGCCGCGGGCGACCTCGCCTACATCGTCGGTGACGGCCAGCCGCTCTGCCAGAACGACGATCTCCTGGCGATGAACCGCGGCGGCGGCGGGACAGTGCTGGGGTCACGGGGCTGGTCGGGCATGCGCTGGGTTGACGGCGGCTACTCGCTCAACGCCGACAGCTACCCCGACGTCGTCGCGATGAACCCGGCCGGTGACCTGATGCTCTACCCCCAGACCTCACGCGGCTCGTTGGCCGCTCCCACCCGGATCGGCACCGGCTGGGGGTCGATGATCTCGGTCGTCTCGGCGGGTGACCTGACCGGGGACCGGCGCAACGACATCGTCGCGGTGGACGCCTCCGGCCGCCTCTGGGTCTACCCGGGCAACGGCGCGGGTGGGCTCACCGCCCGCCGGCAGATCGGGTCGGGCTGGCAGTCGATGGGCGCGCTGCTCCCGCTGCGCGACCTGTCCGGTGACGGCAAGGCAGACCTGGGTGGCATCACGGTCGGCGGCGAGCTGCGCCTATACCGAGGCACGGGCACCGGTGGCGTCAGCGCGGGCGTCAAGATCGGCACCGGCTGGCAGGGCTTCCTCTGACCGGGCGCGTGCCGCCGAGGTGACGCCGACCCGGTAGGTTCTGGGGAGCGTCCGCCCCGGCAGGAGACCTCGTGATGTCCCGCTTCCTGTTCGCCACGGTCCCCGTGCCCGCGCACAGTCGCAATCCCCTGCCGATCGCTGCACGGCTCGTCGCGCGCGGCCACGAGGTGGTGTGGTTCGCGAGCCGCCGGTTCCACGAGGGCATCGCGGCGGTGGGCGCCACGCCGTTGCCCTTCACCGCCACTCGCGACTACGACGGGGAGCGGCTGCTCGAGGAGTTCCCCGAGCTCGCCCGGTTGCGGGGGCCGCGCGCGATCGGCTGGGCGTATGCCGAGGTGTTCGTCGGCGAGGCGGCGCACCGGGTCGCCGACCTCGAGCCGGTGCTCGCGCAGCACCAGGTCGACGCGGTGCTGAGCGACGGCCTGAGCTACGGCGTGGCGCTGCTCGCCGAGTTGCGCGGTATCCCGGCCGCCACGTTCGGCGACGGCCCGCTCGCCAGGGCCCACGGCACGACTCCGGCGTTCGGCCCGGGGCTGCTGCCGATGCGCGGCCCGGTGTCGCGGCTGCGCAACCACGCCGTGCGCGAGGCGTCGCGGCGCTGGGTCTTCGCGCCGGCGCAGGAGCGGCACGACCGGCTGCGCGCCTCGATGGGGCTCGCGCCCGACGGCCGCGACGTGCTCGAGTCAGCGGTCTCGCCGCTGCTGCACCTGCAGGCCTGCACGCCGTCGTTCGAGTACCCCGTGGCCGACCTGCCGGCCACGGTGCACTGGGTCGGCGCCCTGCGCCCGGACCCGCCCGCCTCCTGGGTGCGGCCGCCGTGGTGGGACGAGGTGCGCACCTCGACCCGGCCCGTGGTGCACGTGACCCAGGGCAGCATCCGGCCCGACATGCGTGAGCTGGTGGTGCCCACCCTGCGCGCGCTCGAGCACGACGACGTACTCGTGGTGGTCACCACCGGAGGGGTCCCGGCCGAGGCGGTCGAGGCGATGCTGGGCGGGCGGCTGCCGGGCAACGTGCGGGTGAGCCCATTCATCCCCTACGACCTGCTGCTGCCGCACGTCGACCTGTGCGTGACCAACGGGGGCTACACGGGGGTCACCACGGCCCTCCACCACGGGGTGCCGCTCGTGCAGGCCGGGTCGACGGAGGAGAAGGCCGAGATCGGGGCGCGGGTGCAGTGGAGCGGCGCCGGGGTGCGGATCCGCTCGACGTCACCGGGCACCGTGCGGGTGCGACGAGCCGTGCGCACCGCCCTGCACGACCCGAGGTACCGCTCGGCGGCCCGCCGGATCGGCGCCGAGCTGCGGCGGCACGACGCCGCCGAGGAGAGTGCCGACCTGCTCGAGCGGCTGGCCGAAACCGGCGAGCCGGTGACCGACCCGGTGGTCCCGGCGCACGCCCGCTGAGGGACCGGCGCGTTCCCCGGGCCCGTGACGTACGCGCGGGTAGGTTCGGGGGACCGTCCGGGCCACGGGGGCTCGGCCACCTCCCGGGAGCCCGCATGGCACTGCACCCCGAGCTGCTCGAGACGATGTCGTCGGCCGAGTTCGTCGGACTCATCAAGAGCATGTCCGACAACGAGATCCGCGACGACTTCGCCGGCGAGCACCGCGGCCCGCTGCTCGACGCGATCTTCGCGCGGTTCCCGCACCAGTTCCGCCCCGACAAGGCCGGTGACCGCACGGCGCGCATCGACTTCCGGGTCACCGGTGGCCCGGGTGACACCAGCGACACCTACGGCGTGCTCGTCGACAAGGGCACCTGCACCGTCGACAAGGGCGCCGGCGAGGCGCCCGACCTCTCGCTGATGCTCGGCCCGGCCGAGTTCCTCAAGCTGATCACCGGCACCGGCAACCCGGCGATGATGTTCATGATGGGCAAGGTCAAGGCGCGCGGCGACCTCGGTCTGGCCAGCGGGCTCGCGAACTGGTTCGAGGCCCCCAAGGGCTGACCGGCGCACTGTCGGCCTCGGCCACGGGCGCCCGCTCCTCGGCGAGTGCCGCGCGGAACCACTCGGTGCCCCACCACCGGGCGTAGGTCTCCCGGCCGACCAGGTCGATCAGCCCGGCGGTCTGCGACGCCTGAGCAGCGAGCGCGGCCACCTTGCGGTCGAGGAGGTCACCGCTCAGGTGCACCGTCGCCGCCAGTTGGTGGGTCGGCGTGCTCGGCACCAGGGTCGCGTCCATCCACAGGCCGGCCCGGTCGTTGAGCACCGACCAGCGCTCGTGGAACTGCGGGGTCAGCGTGGGGAACCACACCCGCCCGGTGTGCCCGGCCAGGGCCGCTGCCTGCACGGCCCACGAGCCCACGGCCCGGTGGTCCCGGTGCCCGGTCAGCCCGTCCGGGCCGAAGGTGACGATCGTGTCGGGCCGCACGTCGCGGACCACCTCGGCCAGGCGCTCGGCGGCAGCCAGCGGGTCCACGCTCGAGCACCCGCCGTCGGGGTGTCCCAGCCGGTGGTGCTCGGTCACCCCGAGCACGCGCAGGCTGGCGGCGAGCTCACGTCGGCGCGTGCTGGCCAGGCGACGACGGGCGAAGGCGGTTCGGCCCGGCCCCCCGAGCCCGCCGTCGGTGGCGGTGACGACGACGACCCGTCGGCCGGCGGCGCGGGCGTGCATCACCAGCCCGGCCGACAGGTAGGCCTCGTCGTCCGGGTGCGCCCAGACGCCGAGCACGGTGCCGAGATCGGGAAGGGTGGGACGGGTGGTGCGGTCGACGGTTTCGTGGGGTCCGGGTCGGGCCGTGGTCCGGTATGCGGTGCTCGTGGTCATGGGACGACCGTCCCGTCCGCACCTTCCGCGCGCCTTCCCCGGCCCGGCATCCGGGGCCCGGCTTGACCCTGACGCGACGTGAGGCGGCACGGTGGTGACATGACCGCGACCAGCCAGCACACTGCACGGGTGGAGCTCACCGTCGGCCAGGTGGCCGAGTCCTTCGGCGTCACGGTGCGCACGCTGCACCACTACGACACCGAGGGCCTCGTCGTGCCGAGCGCGCGCACCCCTGCGGGGTACCGCCTCTACACGGATGCCGACCTGGCCCGGCTCGCCACCGTCGTCACCTACCGCCGGCTCGGCCTGCCCCTCTCCGAGGTGCGTGCCCTGCTCGACGGCGAGGGGACGCCGGAGGAGCACCTGCGCCGCCAGCGCGACGCGGTCGTGTCCCGGCTGGGCGAGCTCGAGCAGCTCGTCACGGCCATCGACCGAGCACTGGAGAGAACGATGGAACAGCGACCCGCCACCACCGACGAGCTCAAGGAGCTGTTCGGCGACGGCTTCAGCGAGGAGTACCAGGCCGAGGCGCAGGAGCGCTGGGGCGAGACCGACGCGTGGAAGCAGTCAGCCCGGCGCACGAAGAGCTATACCAAGGCCGACTTCGAGCAGATCAAGGCCGAGTCGGATGCCGTGAACGCCGCCTTCGTGGCTGCGCTGCGGTCGGGTGCCCCGGCCGGCTCGGCCGAGGCGATGGATGCCGCCGAGGCGCACCGCGCGCACATCGAGCGGTGGTTCTACGACCTCGACCACGGCTTCCACCGGGGCCTGGCCGACATGTACGTGGCCGACCCGCGGTTCACGAAGACCTACGAGGGCATCGCGCCCGGGCTGGCCAACTACGTGCACGACGCGATCCACGCGAACGCCGATCGGCGCGAGCCCGGCGCCTGACCCGGCATCCTCACCGTCCTGCGGTCCCGAACCGCACGAAGTCGTTGCGGGGAGGTACTAGGACCAAGGACCGATAGCGGCTGTCCACCTTCGGCACGCATGGTGTGTCTGCACGAGACGGACCCCACCGGCGGTCTCTGACACACTGCACCACGAAAGGACATCCCATGCGCAAGCTCCTCATCGCCCTCGTGGCCGGAGTCGTGGTGACCGTGCCCGCGTCGATCGGCCTGATGGGCAACGCCTCGTTCGCCCAGCGGCTACCGGTGAGCTCACCGAGCGAGCTCGAGAGCCAGAGCCCCACCCCCAGCCCCACGGAGTCCGAGCCGGGCGACGACCACGGCGGCGACCGCCCGGCCGGTGTCTCCGACGACGCCCCCGGCGACGACCACGGCGGCGACCGCCCGGCCGGTGTCTCCGACGACGCCCCCGGTGACGACCACGGCGGCGACCGGGCGCGCACCGGCGAGGACAACTCGGGCAGCGGCTCGCACAGCTCCGGCTCCGACGACACCAGCGCGGACGACTCGTCCGGTTCGGGGTCCGGTTCCGGCTCCGGCTCGTCGAGCTCCGGTTCCGACGGCTCCGGCTCGGGCTCGGGCAGCTCCGGGGGAGCCTCCAACGACGACCACGGCGGGGACGACTCAGGTGGCCACGGATCCGACCACTGACCCGGCCTTCCCGGAGGAGTCCCCGGCCGCCCCTGCAGCGGCCGGGGACGTCTCCCTGCTCGCCGACGAGCTGCTCGGTCCCGCCGAGCCAGTGGTGAGCACCACCGGCCTCGGGGTCGACGCCTCCGGCCCCGAGGCCGGTGTCGCAGTGCCCGGCTGGGTGACGCTGGGCGAGCCGGGGGGCCCACAGCACGACGAGCCGCTGCCCAACCCCCGACGGGTGCTTGCGCTGCTGGCCGCGGGGGTCATAGGGGCGCTGGTCGTGGTGGGGGTGGTCGGCACGCTCGCCGCCCGGCAGCTGGCCGAGCACGAGGCTGTCAACGACGCGGCCAAGATGGCCGATGTGCTCGCCAAGGCGGTCGTCGAGCCGGCCCTCACCGACGACCTGCTCGCGGGTGACCCGGCCGCCATCGCGGCGTTCGGCCACGTGGTCAACAGCCAGCTGCTGACCCGCCCCGGCCCCATCCTGAGGGTCAAGATGTGGAGCGAGCAGGGGAAGGTGCTCTACGCCAACGAGAGCCAGCTCATCGGCCAGACCTTCCAGCTCAGTGACGAGCAGCACGAGGCACTGGACAAGCCGGCGACCGTGGCCGACGTGTCCAGCCTGGACGCGCCCGAGAACGCCCTCGAGAACGAGGAGCGTGCGCTCGAGGTCTATCGCCCGGTCTGGACGCCCACCAAGCACGTCGCCCTGTTCGAGGTGTACACCTCCTACGACTCGGTCGGCGACCGCACCAGCCAGCTCTGGCGCGGCTTTGCGGGGGTCACCGCGAGCAGCCTGATCCTCCTCGTGGTCATCGTGGCGCCCTTCGTGTGGGCCCTGATGCGACGCCTGCGGCGTGCCGAGGAGCAGCGCATCGAGCTGCTCCAGCGGGCCGTCGACGCCAGCAGCGACGAGCGGCGGAGGATCGCTGCCAGCCTGCACGACGGGCCGGTCCAGGAGCTGGCGGCCACGTCGTTCACGGTTGCAGGCGCCTCCGCGACCGCCAGCGTGCACGGCGAGAGCGCCCTGTCCCGCGACCTCGACGCGGCCGCGGCCGCCGTGCGGTCCAGCATCCGGTCGTTGCGCACGCTCCTGGTCGACATCTATCCGGCCAGCCTGGCCCGCTCCGGCATCGTCGCCGCCCTGCTCGACCTCGCGCAGAGCATCCGGCGCGACGACCTGGTGGTGCAGGTCGACGCCGCCGACGAGGACGACCTGGCCCTGTCGGCCGACGCCCAGCGCCTCGTGCACCGGGTCGCCCAGGAGTGCCTGCGCAACGCCGCGAAGCATGCCGGCCCTGCGACTGTCGTCGTGTCGCTCCACCGTGACGGCCCGACATCAGCCACTCTTGACATCGTGGACGACGGGGTGGGGTTCGAGGCGGCACAGGTGCTCGGGGCGCCGCGGGAGGGCCACCTCGGCCTGCACCTGCTCGCCGATGCCGCGTCGGTGCCCGGCGCGCTGCTCCAGGTCTCCAGCTCCCCGGGCCGCGGCACCCACTGGCGGCTCGTCCTCCTCGGCGAGCTCGGCGCCGCCACGTGATCCGGGTGCTGCTGGTCGACGACCACCAGCTGGTGCGCGCGGGCGTCACCACGTTGCTCCAGTCCGACCCCGAGATCACCGTCGTCGGCGAGGCGCGCAACGGGCGTGAGGCGGTTGAGTCGGTCGAGGGCATCGGCCCCGATGTCGTGCTGATGGACCTGTCGATGCCCGAGATGGACGGCGTCGAGGCCACCCGCGCGGTGCTGGCCCGGCAGCCGAGCACGAAGGTGCTCGTGCTCACCAGCTTCTCCGACCGGCAGCGGGTCAAGGAGGTGCTCGCCGCCGGCGCGATCGGCTACGTGCTCAAGGACTCCGAGCCCGCCGACCTGCTGGCTGCGGTGCACGCCGCCGCCCGGGGGCACGTCCCCATCGACCCGCGGGTCGCTGCCGCCCTGCTCCCCGCGACGGGCGGCGGCACGTCCGGTTCCGGGGTCGCCGACGGCCTCTCGCCGCGCGAGACCGAAGTGCTCCGCCTGGTGGCCCAGGGGCTGGCCAACAAGCAGATCGCGCGGGCGCTGGGCATCACCGAGCGCACCGTCAAGGCCCACCTCGGCCGGGTGTTCCGCGAGATCGGGGTGCTCGACCGCACCAGCGCCGCCCTGTGGGCCCGCGACAACCTCACCGGTGCCTGATCGGCATCCGAAGGGCACCAGACCGGCGCGGACCCGGCATCGCGATGCCGTGGACGCGCGCTGTCGCGACGCTGGCCTAGGCTCGCCCCCGTGACGGGACGTGACGGGCTGTTTCTCGCCTTCGAGGGTGGCGACGGCGCGGGCAAGTCGACGCAGGTGCGGCTGCTCGCGCAGGCGCTGCGTGCCCGCGGCCGCGAGGTGGTGCTCACCCGCCAGCCGGGGGGCACCGAGCTCGGCGCCGCCATCCGCGACCTCGTGCTGCACGGCGACCACGTCTCGCCGCGGGCCGAGGCCCTGCTCTTCGCCGCCGACAAGGCCCACCACGTCGACCAGCTGGTGCGGCCGGCGCTCGAGGCCGGCGAGGTGGTCATCACCGACCGCTACACCGACTCCTCGGTCGCCTACCAGGGGGCCGGGCGGCACCTCGGGGCGGCCGAGGTGCACGACCTGCAGATGTGGGCGGTCGACGGCCTGGTGCCGGCGCTCACCGTGGTCGTCGACATCACCGCCGAAGTGGGGCGTCGGCGGCGCGGTGACACCCACGACCGCCTCGAGTCCGAGGAGGACGACTTCCACGACGCCATCCGCCAGCACTTCCTGTCGATGGCGGCGGGTCACCCCGAGCGCTACCTCGTCGTCGACGGCACCGAGCCGCCCGAGCGCCTGCACGACGCGGTCCTGACCCGCCTCGAGTCGATGGGGCTGGTCGACCCGTGAGCGTCTGGACCGACGTCATCGGCCAGGAGAGCGCGGTCGCCACGCTCGAGCACGCCGTGCGCACGCCCGAGGCGATGACGCACGCCTGGCTGTTCACCGGGCCCCCTGGGTCGGGCCGCTCGGTGGCCGCCCGGGCGTTCGCCGCGGCCCTGCTCTGCCCCGACGGCGGCTGCGGCGAGTGCCGTGAGTGCCGCACGGCACTGGGTGGCACCCACGCCGACGTCGACGTCATCGCGACCGAGGGCCTGTCGATCAAGGTCGAGCAGGCCCGCGACCTCGTGGCCCTGGCCGCGCACCGCCCCTCGGTCGGTCGCTGCCGGGTGATCGTCGTCGAGGATGCCGACCGGCTCACCGAGCGCGCCGCCGACGCCCTGCTCAAGGCGCTCGAGGAGCCGGCGCCGCGCACCGTGTGGATGCTGTGCGCCCCCTCGGTGGAGGACGTCATCATCACCATCCGCTCGCGCTCGCGGCACGTGCGGCTGCGCACCCCGCCGGTCGAGGCGGTCGCGGCGCTGCTCACCCGCCGCGACGGCGTCGACCCGTCGATGGCGCTGTACGCCGCTCGCGCCGCTCAGTCGCACGTGGGCCTGGCCGCGCGGCTGGCCCGCGACGAGCACGCCCGCATCCGCCGTCACGACGTCATCACCCTCGCCACCCGCATCGTCAGCGTCGGCGACGCGATCGGCGCGGCCAGCGACCTGATGACGATCGCGGCCGAGGAGTCCGCGGCGGCATCCAGCGAGCGCGACGCCGCCGAGAAGGTGCGCCTGATGGAGGTGCTCGGCGCCGACCCCAGCGCGCGCACCCAGCCGCCGCACATCCGCTCCCAGCTCAGCTCGCTCGAGAAGGAGCAGAAGGCGCGGGCCACCCGGTTCACCCGCGACGTCATCGACCGGGCGTTGGTCGACCTGCTGTCGGTCTACCGCGACGCACTGGTCGTGCGCACCGGGGCCGGCTCGGCGCTGGTCAACGAGGACAGCCGCCAGGTGGTGCACCGGGTCTCCGAGCTGCTCGGGCCCGACGACCTGCTGCGCGCGATGGACGCCATCGGCACGGCCCGCGAGCGGATCGGAGCCAACGTCAACCCGCTGCTCGCGCTCGAGGCGATGGCGCTCGACCTGCGGCTGCCGCGCTGACACCACCGATCATTGCCGATTCGTGACCTGCCGCCCGGACAGGCGCCCAGACTGCTCGCCTATCGTGCGCCCATGAAGCGTCTGCGCGGGGCCGCGCTCGTGGGGACCGCCGTCGCCGCCCTCGTCCTGTCGGGGTGCTCGGTCGTCGGCGACATCGCCGACTCCGGCAGCACCCCGTCGGTGAGCGTCACCCCGCAGAGCCCGCCCCCTGGCTCGGAGGCGCTGTCGCGCTTCTACGGCCAGCGGCTCGACTGGAAGGAGTGCGAGGGGGCGCAGTGCGCCACGCTCGAGGTGCCCGTCGACTACGCCAAGCCACAGGGCGACACCATCGAGCTGGCCCTGGTCAAGGTGCCCGCGCGCAAGGCGTCGAAACGGCTGGGCTCGCTCGTGGTCAACCCCGGTGGGCCCGGCGGGTCTGGGGTCGACTACGCCCGGGCGGCCGACTTCATCGTCGGCAAGGGCGTGCGCGACGCCTACGACGTCGTCGGCTTCGACCCCCGTGGCGTCGGTCGCTCCTCACCCATCGACTGCCTCACCGACCGCCAGCTCGACGCCTTCCTCGGCAGCGACCCCACCCCCGACGACCCGGCGGAGGAGCAGGTCTTCGGGCAGACCGCGAAGGCGTTCGCCCAGGCGTGCGGCACCAACGCCGGTCCGCTGCTGCCGCACGTGTCGACCGTCGACGCCGCCAAGGACATGGACGTGCTGCGGGCGGCGCTGGGCGAGGAGAAGCTCACCTACCTGGGCAAGTCCTACGGCACCTACCTCGGCACGGTCTACGCAGGGCTGTTCCCCAAGAACGTCGGCCGGATGGTGCTCGACGGCGTGGTCGCCCCTGACCTCACCCCCGAGGAGCTCAACCTCGGCCAGGCCAAGGGCTTCGAGCTGGCCACCCGGCAGTGGGCGGCCTACTGCGTCGACAAGGGCGACTGCCCGTTGGGTGACTCGGTGGATGCCGTGATGAAGGGGCTGCGCACCTTCCTCACCTCGGTCGACCAGAGCCCGCTGCCCCGCACCGGCGACAACGCGGTGCCCCGGCTCACCGAGGGCTGGGCCTCGCTCGGCATCGCCGCGGCGATGTACGACCAGGGCGCGTGGCAGACCCTGGTCGACGCGATGGGCGACGCCGTCGGCGGTGACGGCACCGCCTTGATGCAGCTGGCCGACCAGTACGCCGACCGCAACCCGGGTGGGCAGTACGCCGGCAACATCATGGAGGTCATCTACGCCGTCAACTGCCTCGACAAGGCCGACACGAGCGACCTCGCCGAGCGCCACCGCCTCGCCGAGGAGTCGCTGAAGCAGGCGCCCACCTGGGGCCCGTTCCTGATGTGGAGCTCACAGCCGTGCGGGGTGTGGCCGGTCAAGGCCACCGGCACGCCCGACGAAGATCTCGGCGAAGGGTGCGCCCCCGATCGTGGTCATCGGCACCACCCGTGACCCCGCCACCCCGTACGAGTGGGCGGTGCGGCTGCGCGACCAGCTCGCCGACGCCTCGCTGATCACCTTCGACGGCGACGGGCACACGGCATACACCCGCTCCAACGGCTGCGTCGACGGTGCCGTCGACGCCTACTACCTCAAGGGCACCGTGCCCAAGGACGGGCTGCGCTGCTGAGCCCGCGCCGCTGGATGCCGGGATTCGCGGTCGTGCGGTCGCACTCCGTATACTCGTGCGGCGTGCCCGAGCGCGCTCGGCGCCCGCCGCCTTAGCTCAGTCGGCCAGAGCGATTCACTCGTAATGAATAGGTCAAGGGTTCGATTCCCTTAGGCGGCTCCACCGCACCGCGGAAAGGCCCCCACGACGGACGTCGGGGGGCCTTTCCCGTGCCTCCACGGTGGCGCGCACCACGGTTTCCCGTGGGTGGGTCGGGCTGCTGCGACACTGCGGCCATGTCATCGAGCACGCCCGCCGTCGCTGCCACCCCGCTGCTGACCCGGCGCGACTGGGCGGCCCTGCTGACCATCGGCTTCGGCGTGTCGCTGGTCATCATGGACGCGACGATCGTCAACGTCGCGCTCCCCGTGGTCATCAAGGACCTGTCGCTCACGGCGACCGAGGCGCAGTGGATGAACGCGGTCTACTCGCTGGTGTTCGCCGCCCTGCTCATCACCGTGGGCCGGATCGGCGACCTCAAGGGCCGCCGGCTGCTGTTCCTGATCGGCATGGTCGTGTTCATGCTCGCCTCGGTGGTCGCCGGCCTGTCGGTCAACGGGCCGATGCTCATCACGGCGCGCTTCGTGCAGGGCATCGGCGCCGCGATGATCCTGCCGTCGACGCTCTCGAGCCTCAATGCGCTGTTCGTCGGCCGGGCCCGGGTCATCGCGTTCGCGGTGTACGGCTCGGCGATCGGCGGCATGGCAGCACTCGGGCCGCTGCTCGGTGGCTGGCTCGCGACCGACTACTCGTGGCGGTGGGCGTTCTGGCTCAACATCCCGGTGGGCCTGCTCGTGGTCGTCGGCATCGTCAGGGCGCTGCCCGAGACCCGCGACCCCAACGCCACCCCGAGCCGCGACCTGCTGGCCGTCGCCCTCACCATGGTCGGGATGGGGGCAATCGTCTTCGGCCTGATCGAGGCGGAGACCTACGGCTGGTGGCGCACCGACTCCGGCAGCCTGTCGCCAGTGCCGTTCGTGCTGGCCGCCGGCGTGCTGTCGATGGTCGCGTTCGTGCTGCACGAGCGGCGCCGTGCGCGGGCCGGGATGCCGGTGCTCGTCGACCTCACGCTCTTCGCCATCCCCACCTTCAGCGCCGGCGTGGTGGCGGCGCTCATCGTGGCCTTCGGTGAGTTCGGCCTGCTCTTCACCCTGCCCCTGCTGCTGCAGGGCACCCTCGGGTACACCGCCCTGCAGACCGGCTGGGTCATCGTGGCACTGGCCCTGGGCACGTTCCTCATCTCGGGCGCGCTGCCGCAGATCTCGAAGTTCCTGCCACAGCGCACGGTGGTGCAGATCGGCCTGGGGCTCGAGGCGGCAGCCGTGGGCGCACTGGCCTTCCTCATCTCGATGGACGTCGCGACCTGGCAGCTGTGCCTCAGCCTGTTCGTCTACGGCATGGGCGTGGGGATGGCGACCGCCCAGCTGACCTCGCTGCTGCTGCACGACGTGCCGGTCGACGAGAGCGGGCAGGCGTCCGGGCTGCAGTCGAGCGTGCGCCAGCTCGGGTCGGCGCTCGGGGTCGCCGTGCTCGGCGGGCTCCTCATCGGCACGCTGGGCCGCGCCACCGAGGCCAACCTCACCGCTCTGTCGTTGCCTCCGGCGGCGGTCGACTCGGTGACCACCGCCGTCACCGAGTCCGCCGGCACCGCGATCGCCGGGCTGCAGGCCCAGCCGGCCCTCGCCGCCGTCGCCCAGGCGGCCAGTGACGCGATGATCTCCGCGAGCCGGCTCACGACCGCTTTCGCCGCCGTCGCCCTCGTCATCGGGCTGCTCGCAACCTTCCGGCTGCCGCGCACGGCGCTGGCGAGCCGTCCCGGGGAGGGGCTGGTCGACGGGACCGACGACGAGGCGGCACGGCCGGCGGCGAGCGCCGACGCGGCGAGGGACGCGCCGAGCGCCGACCCGGCATCCGCCTGACCGCTGACCTTCGACAGCGCGGCCTCGCGGGTGCACGCCGTCGACGGTCTGACCGGTGCTGCGCCGGCACGGGGTTACCGTGTCGGCATGGTGCAGCCCGTGGTGGAGGTCATCGGCGTCTACGACGCCGACGGCGGCGTGGTCGGTGAGGTCAGCTACGTCGTCGGCCACCTGCTCGGGCGCACCAGCTGCTCGCTGTGCGAAGTGACCCACGGCACGGTGCGCCGCCGGCCCGAGTGGGACGCGATGGTCGCGCGGCTGCCCGTGCCGGTGCGTCTCGTGCACCGCAATGAGGCGAGTGACGACGACCGCCACGCCTGGTCGGTGTCCGGCCTCCCGGCGGTCGTCGGGGTGCGCGAGGACGGTTCCCGCACAGTGCTGCTCGGGCCAACGGGCTTGGCAGCCCTCGGTGGCTCGGTGCCCGCCTTCGAGCAGGCTCTGCTCGACGCCATGTCCGTCGGTGGAGTGCGCCCCGGCGACTGAGCGCCCCGCCGGCCGGCCACCACCACCACGTGGGGTTTCCTGCCACCAGGATCGCGGTACCCACGTCGGCGGACGGCCGGTACCGGGGTACCGGCCATCCGTGTGGGCCATGACAAGGGCGCCCGGGGCCGAGCAGACTGTCGGGATGGCCATCCGTCCGTTCGCACCGCGTCGCCCGGCCTTGCGGCTCCCCGCACTGCCGCTGGCGGTGCAACGCCTCGGTGCCCGTCAGCTGACCTACGGGCTGGCCGCGGTCGCGGCCGGTTTCGCCGTGCTCATCTCGGTGTTCGAGCCGACGAGCGGTGAGGGCTGGGCGGCCTACATCGCCCTGCTCGCGGTGGCAGCGCCGCTCGTGCCGCCGCGTCAACGGACCACCGCCTTCGGGCTGGGCGCGACCTTCGCCGCAACCTGGTCCGGTGGCGCCCCCTGGCTCGCCTTCACCGTCGGGGCGGCCGTGCTCGTGGCCGTGGCCGAGGACCGTCAGGACGTCGCGTGGCGGGGGTGGGCCTACGGGTTCGCCGGGGCCATCCTCTCGCTGGTCATCACCCCGAACGGCGAGGTGCTGTCCGCGTTCATCGGCGTCCTCATCGGCGGGCTGGGCGGCCTGCTGCTCCGGTCCAGGGTGCAGGGCCGGGCGCTCGAGCGGGAGGCCGGGCTGCTGCGCGGCCAGACCCGCTGGCTGGAGCAGCGCACGGCCATCGCCCGCGAGCTGCACGACGTCGTCGGCCATCAGGTCACCGCCATGGTCGTGCAGGCCGAGGCGGGCCTCGTGGGCGACCCGAGGTCGGCGCTCGAGGCCATCGGGGGCCTGGGCCGCACCGCCCTGACCGAGCTCGACGCCCTCGTCGTGCACCTGCGGGACCCCCACGCGCCGCTCGCCGTCTCGGCACCACCCCGGCTCTCGGACGTCGACGAGCTGCTCGCCGCCCCGCTGCGCGGCTCGGGGGTGGTCGTCGAGGTCGACGTCGACCCCCAGCTGGTGCTGTCCGAGGGCACCCTGCTGGCGGTGTACCGCATCGCCCAGGAGGCGATGACCAACATCACGCGCCACGCCCGAGCCACTCACGCCTGGGTCGCTGCGGCGCCGGCTGGGCCGTACGTGCACCTGCGGGTGGCCGACGACGGGGTCGGGCTGCCGCGCTGCTCACCGCCGCGGGGGTCGGGGCTCGTGGGGATCGACGAACGGGTCACCACCGTCTCAGGTCACTGGTCGATCAGCGAGCGCCCGGGGGGCGGAACCATGATCGACGTCTACCTGCCGGCCGATGCCTCGGCGGCACACCCGTGATCCGGGTCGCCGTCGTCGACGACCAGCAGCTGGTGCGCGAAGGCTTCGCGATGATCCTGTCCGCCCAGCCGGACGTCGAGGTAGCAGTCCTGGCGGAGGACGGGCGCGCCTTCCTGGCTGCCGTCCGTGCCGACCCCCGGCTGGACGTCGCGCTCGTGGACGTCCGGATGCCGGTTCTCGACGGGCTCGCCGCGACCCGCGCCCTGCAGGCCGTGCCGCACGCGCCGGCGGTCATCGTGGTCACCACCTTCGACCACGACGACTACGTGCTCGACGCGATCGCAGCCGGCGCCCGAGGCTTCCTGCTCAAGCGGTGCAGCGGCGCCGACCTGGTCCGGGCGGTGCGGGCGGTTGCCGACGGTGACTCCATCCTCTCTCCCGAGGTGACCCGGTCGGTGCTCGCCCGCGTCCGAGCGGGTGGGCAGCAGCCGGTTCCGGACCTCGCTCCCTACGGCCTCTCGCCTCGGGAGTCGGACGTCCTGGCGCTGATCGGCCTCGGGCTCAACAACACCGAGATCGCCGGTCGGCTGCACCTGTCGACCAGCACGGTGAAGACGCACGTGGGCAGCGTGCTCGCCAAGACCCGCAGCCGCGACCGCGTCCAGGCGGCGCTGCTCGCGAGCCGCGCCGGGCTGATGCCCTCTTGACGTACTCCCGGGGGAGTAGCGGCACGTCCGCCGCCGGCGGGACGACCGCCGGCGCCCGTCGTCCCTACGCTGGTCCCATGGTCGGGCCCACCTCCCGCACGCCACCCACTCCGGTCGGTGACCGCGCGGTGGGTCGGGCGCCGGTGCCGGATGCCGGCTCCGGGCCGCCGGATGCCGGGTTCACCCCGTCGGATGCCGGGTTCGGGCCTCCGTGGGTGGGCCGTGGGCCGTGGGGTGCCGGGCGGCCCCCGCAGGTGGCCCTGGCCGTTGCCCTCGCGGTGGTGCAGCTCGTGGGCAGCTTCGGCGCGGCTCGCACCCAGCCGGGCGCCCGCCCCCTCGACCTGCTCGCCGTGGCGCTGCTGCTGGCCGGGCCGGTCGCCCTGGCCCTGATGACGCGCGCGCGGGTGCCGTTGGTGACCGTGGTGGTCGGGGCCGTGACGGCGGCCTACCTGGTGCTCGGCTACCCCTACGGCCCGGTCGTGTTCTCGCTCGTGGTCGCCCTCGTCGCCGCCGTGGTGACCGGGCACCGCCTCGTCGCCTGGCTCGTCACCGCGGCCGTGCTGGTGGCGCACGGGCTGGCCCTGGCCCTCGACCCTTCCCGGGGGTGGTCGTGGGGTGCCGCGGCCGCGACCCTTGCCTGGGCGCTGCTCGTGCTGGCGCTGGCCGAGGTGGTCCGGGTGCGCCGCGAACGCGCGTCCAGCCACCGTCGCGCCCTGGCTGAGCAGCGCCGCCGCCGCGAAGGGGAGGAGCGGCTGCGCATCGCCCGCGAGCTGCACGACGTCGTCGCCCACCACATGTCGCTCATCAACGTGCAGGCCTCCGTCGCCTTGCACCTGCGCGGCGCCCACCCCGAGCAGGTCGACGAGGCGCTGCAGGTCATCAAGGGGGCGAGCAAGGAGGCGCTGGTCGAGCTGCGCTCGCTGATCGAGGTGCTGCGCGAGGGCGACGGCCCGGCTCCCCGGCATCCGGCCGCCAGCCTGGCCGCGCTCGACGACCTCGTCGAGCGCTCGCGGCTCGCGGGCCTGGACCTCTCGACCCGCACGACCGGCATCCCTTCGACCGCTGCCGCCCGGGGTCGAGCTGGCGGCGTACCGGGTGGTGCAGGAGGCCGTCACCAACGTGGTGCGGCACTCCGGGGCGCGACGGGCCGAGGTCACCGTCGAGCACCAACCCGACCGGCTCGTCGTCACGGTCGACGACGACGGCCGGGGCGTCGGTGACGTCGACGCACTGCCCGAGGGCAACGGCATCCGGGGCATGCGCGAGCGGGCCGCTGCCCTGGGCGCGGAGCTGCGACTCGCTCCATCACCGCTCGGCGGGCTGCGCGTGGTCGCGAGCTTCCCGACGGCGGCGGCCTCGTGATCGGGGTCGTGCTCGCCGACGACCAGGCCCTGCTGCGCGGCGGGCCTGCGCGCGCTGCTCGACAACGAGCCCGACATCGCCGTGCTCGGCGAGGCGGGCGACGGGCAGGCGGCGGTCGACCTCGTGCGCGACCTGCACCCCGACGTGGTGCTGATGGACATCCGGATGCCGGGCATCGACGGCCTCGTGGCGACCCGCCTCATCGCCGCGGAGCCCGCGCTGGCCACGACCCGGGTGGTCGTGCTGACGACCTTCGACCTCGACGAGTACGTGTTCGAGGCGATCCGGGCCGGGGCCAGCGGCTTCCTCGTCAAGGACACCGAGCCCACCGAGCTGCTCCGGGCGGTGCGGGCGGTGGCCGGCGGCGACGCGCTGCTGTCGCCACGGGTGACCCGCCGGCTGATCGGGGAGTTCGCCTCGCGCAGCCGGCCGGGGGCCGGTGCGGGCTGCCGAGCGGCTGGCCCCGCTCACCGACCGCGAGCGGGAGGTCGTCGCGCTCGTCGGCGAGGGGCTGTCGAACGACGAGATCGCCGACCGGCTGGTCGTGCTCGCCCTCGACCGCCAAGACCCACGTCTCGCGCGCCATGGTCAAGCTGCACGTGCGCGACCGCGCCCAGCTCGTGGTGCTCGCCTACGAGTCCGGCCTGGTGCGCCCCGGCTGGTCCGACGACTGAGCCGCGAGCCAGGAGCACTTCGCCGAGTCAGGGTCGTACTCGGCCGAGTCAGCGAGAACCTCCTGAGCCGCGAAGTGCTCCTGACTCCGCGTCGAGCGCCCGGCCCCGACGTACGCTGGGGGAGTGCGACGGTGCCTCCCGCAGGGGGATTCGCGGCGCCCCCATCGGCGAAGCAGGAACGCACAGCACCGACCCCAAGGAGCGACCGATGACCACCGTCACGACCCTCGCGCACACCCTCTCCTCGCACCCCGGCCCCTGGAACGGTGGCTACGGGTGGTTCCCGTTCTTCCCGTTCTTCGGGTTCTTCTTCTTCGCGTTCTTCCTGTTCCTCGTCTTCGGCGTGTTCGGCCGCCGTCGTGGGTGGGGCGGCCCGCCGCACCGCGACCCGGTGCAGACGGCCGAGGGCGACCTGGCCCGGCGCTTCGCCGCCGGCGAGATCGACGAGAAGGAGTACGAGCAGCGGATCAGCACGCTGCGTCGGCTCGGCCGAGGGCTGACCGACCGGGCGCTCCCGGGGGCGGCCCGTCTACCGCGCGGCGTGGTTAGGCTGGGAGCCCACTCGTCGATGGAGGCGCGACCATGGGCGACATCCCCGCAGGCCCGGCCGGGTTCACCCGGTACCTGATGAAGAGCAAGTTCGGCGTCGGCCGCGACTTCGCGGTGCTCGACCCCGACACCGAGGCCCAGCTGTTCTTCGTCGACGGCAAGCTGGGCCCGCGCCCCAAGGCCGAGGTGCAGGCCGGCGACGGCAGCGTCCTCTACAGCGTGAAGGGCCAGCTGCTCGGCATCCCGAAGAAGATGTCGATCACCGACGCGTCCGGCACCGAGGTCGCCTCGCTCAAGGCCAAGGCGTTCTCGATGGTCAAGGACAAGATGACGATGACGATGGCCAACGGCGAGCCCTGGCAGCTCACCGGACAGTTCATCGAGAAGAACTACACCGTCACCAGCGGCGGGCGGACGTCGTGCGGATCACCCAGAAGTGGGTCACCGTGCGCGACAAGTACACCGTCGACGTCGCCGACGGCGCCGACCCGGGCCTGGCCTTCGCGATCGTCTGGGCCGTCGACCGCTGGGTCGAGCGGGACTGAGCGTGGCACGGCATCCGGTGCCCGACCCCGCCGGGGCCGGGGCAGGAGTCGGTCTGGCGCTACCCCCGCCCGCCGCGGGTCGAGCCGAGCGCCGAGAGCGTCGAGGTGTGGCTCGGCGGCGCGCGCATCGCGCGCCGACCACCGGTCGCTGCGGGTGCTCGAGACCAGCCACCCCCCGACGTACTACCTGCCGGCCGACGACTTCGTGCCGGGCGCGCTGCGCGCCACCGAGGGGTCGTCGTGGTGCGAGTTCAAGGGCCAGGCCGCGTACTTCGACGTGCATCGGCGGGGATGCCGTCGCGCCGCAGGCCGGCCTGGACCTACCCGACCCCGAGCCGCGGCTTCGAGGCGCTCGCCGGTCACGTGGCCGTGATGCCGGCCGCCATGCACCGGTGCACGGTCGACGGCGAGGTCGGTGCAGCCGCAGGAGGGCGGCTTCTACGGCGGCTGGATCACCTCGCGGGTCGTCGGCCCGTTCAAGGGCGTGCCGGGTTCCTGGGGCTGGTAGGTCTCCCATCTCGCCTCGAGGGCGGAAGCGGTTGCCCTGGCAGCCGCTTCCGCACTCGCGACGGATTTCACGCCGGGATCACGTGCTCCGGCGCACCCTTGTCGAGCAACGACAGGGGACAGGAGCACCACCCATGACGACCTCGGCGGACCTCGCCAGACCCGACCTCGCGGCGGCGGACCCGACCAGCGAACCGGCACCCGCAGGCCTGCGCCGGCCACCCGGCTACCGCGCGCGCGAGGGCACGTGCGACCCGTGAGCCGGCGCCGCCTCGCCCTGGCCGCGGCCACGGCATCCGCCCTCACGCTCACCGTCGCCTCGGTGGTCGGAGGCGCCGCGGATGCTCCGCTGCTGGCCGACCCCGGGGTGCTCAGCCGCTGGGGGCTGCTCGCGGTGCGCACCGGCTACGACGTCAGCGGCATGGCCACCATCGGGGTGCTCGTCGTCGCGGTGGTGCTGCTGCCGGCGGCCGGGGCGCTCTCGCCCGACGGTGCGCGGCTGGTGCGCGTGGCGGGCCGCTGGTCGGCGGTGTGGGCCGCCGCGGGAGCGTTGAGCGTGCCGCTGGTGCTCTCTGACGTCAGCGGGCTGCCGGTGTGGCAGGTGCTCTCGCCCGACGTGCTGCCGCTGGCCGCCGACCTGCCGCAGACCCGGGCCCTGGTCTCCTCCGCGTGGCTGGCCGCCCTGGTGGCGGTCGGCGCCCGCTGGTGCAGCACCGTGGTGATGGGCCGGCTGCTGCTCGTCACCGGGGTCGCCGCCCTGCTTCCGCTCCTGCTGACCGGTCACACCGGCCACGGCGATCAGCACCTGGCCGCGCTGATCGGCCTGGCGGCACACGTGACCGCCGCCTCGGTCTGGCTCGGGGGCCTGCTCGCCCTCGCGGTGCACCTGCGGTCGGCCGGGGTGCTGGCCGTCGTGCTGCCCCGCTACAGCCGCGTCGCGCTCGTGTGCTTCGCCGTGGTCGCCGGGTCGGGCCTGCTGATGGGGTGGCTCGCCCTGAGCGCCCCGGCCGACCTGCTGGGCACGCCCTACGGCCGCCTGCTGCTCGGCAAGACCGCCGCCCTGGGCCTGCTCGGGTGGCTGGGCCACCTGCACCGCCGCCGCACCCTCGCTGCCGCGACGGCGCGGCGCCCCCGCGCCTTCGTCGCGCTCGCGGCGGTCGAGCTGGTCGTCATGGCGGCCACGGTGGGGCTGGCCGTCGGGCTGTCGCGCACCGCGCCGCCCGAGGGCGCCGACCACGCCGCCGCCGCGGTCATCTCGAGCGTGCCGGCGGCATCCCCCGACGCGGGTCCCGCGGGCTCGCTGCGCCTGTGAGGGCGTGAACGCGCGGCATTTCACTGTCGCGTCACGCCCGCGGCGGATCTGTCGACACCGGACCGGTGCACAGGGGCGCCGGCTCGGACATCGTCAGGAGAGTCATGAGAACGACCACCAAGCGCACCATCGTGGCGCTGACGGGTGCGGTGGCGTTGGCAGCGCCGCTCGCGCTCATCGCCCACGCCACCGTCGTCAAGCCGTCCACCGCCCGCACCGGCAGCCTCACCCAGGTCGGGCCGATCGCCGACCACGGCTTCCCGAGCTGGTACCGCGACAGCAACGGCATCCGGCTCGAGGGGTGCTGGCAGACCGGCGACCCGATGTGCGAGCCGCTGCCCGACGAGATCCCGAACCCGGACGCGCCGACCTCGTACCCGGACAACTTCCCGGGGGAGCACTTCTACCAGATGGCCGACGCGAGCGTCACCGCCGGCGCCGCCGGCACCGTCGACGTCATCTTGAACGTCGAGGGCGCCTTCGCCGCCGACGAGGTCATCGCCGGGGACGAGATGGTGTTCGGCCGGGTGCGCATCCGCGCCAAGGGCGCCGCCAACGGCACCTACCGGATCACCCACCCGTACGGCATCGACGAGTTCACCGCGACCGACGGCACCGGCATCAACATGACCGAGGACGTCGGCATCACGCCGGGCGCCTTCGGCGGGGTGCTGCAGGGCCGGGTCGGACCTTTCCTCACGTGGGACACCTTCGGCAGCGCCGGTCCGGGCGCGCCGCCGGCCGGCTACATCGGTGACCCCGGTGTCACGCACAAGGTCAAGGGCAGCCCCTACGGCACCAACCTGGTGCGGGTGGAGCGCAAGGACGCCGCGGGAGCGTGGCAGACCATCGGCACCACCGACCTCTTCACGGTGCAGGGGCGCCTCGCGGTCAACGCCGGCGTCGACGTGCAGCAGGCCACCTACCGCACGATGGACGACGGCACGAACGTCGTCGAGGTGTTCGCCAGTTCCGAAGCAGGAGAGGCGATCCGGATGATCGCGCCTTCGCTGGGCTACAAGGGCATCACCCTCGAGGAGGACAACTACGCCGTCACCACCGGGGGCAGCAGCCACCAGGAGGGCCGCTACTACGGCCGGTTCGCGGTCAAGCCCGGCGTCACGGTGACCGGTGGTTCGGACGCCACGACCATCGTCATCCAGAACGCCGGTGACGTGCCGGTGAGCAGCAAGACCATCAAGCTCTCGGATGTCGTCACCGTCACCAAGGCTGCGTACGACGGCTCGTCGCTCGAGGTGAAGGCGACCTCCAGCGACCCCGCCGCCACGCTGACCGTGAAGGGCTACGGCACGCTGCCCGGCGGCTCGGCGAGCTTCGACGACGTCGACGCCCCGCCGCACGTCATCACCGTCACCTCGGACGAGGGCGGTTCCGTCACCGTGCCGCTGGGCACCTCCGGCCCGTTCACGGCGCCGGACCTGCCGGTGGCCGCCGTCATGGCCAGCCCCACGCGTCCGATCGCGGGGCAGCCCGTGACCCTCGACGCCAGTGGCTCGTTGGACGCCACCTCGTACGACTGGACCGTGCTGGACACCCCCGCGGATGCCGACCCGGTCGGGCCGCTGAGCGGGGAGACCACCACCTTCACGCCGTCGGTGGCCGGGGTCTACGAGTTCTCGGTCGTCGCCATCGGTGACTCCGGGCGCAGCCCGGCGCAGACGATCAGCGTCGAGGTCGTCGCCCCGTCGGCCGTCGTCACGGCGGTGACCGGTGACCCCCAGACGGTGCAGCGCGGCACCACCGCCACCCTCGACGGCTCGCAGAGCATCGGTGCGGCGAGCTACCGGTGGGAGCAGGTGCCGAACGTGGCCGGCGAGGCCGTCCCGGCCGACCACCTGGTCACGCTGAGCAGCACCACGGCCGCGCAGCCCACCTTCCGGTTCCCGACGATGGCGCTGCCGGCCGCACCGGGCCCCAACGCGGCCTACACCGCCGTGAGCACCCCGCTGCGGTTCCGGCTCACCGTGACCGGTGTGGACGGCACGACCACGAGCACCAGCGAGACGGTCGTGCGCCCTGCGGCGGAGTCCCTCACCATCGGCAGTGCGCGCTACCGCACCCGCGGTGAGTGGCGGGTCAGCGGCACCAGCGACCTCAAGGTCGCCCAGCGGGTGGCGATCGTGCTCGGCAGCACGCTCGACGCCTCGGGCAGGCCGAGCCCGACCTCGGCTCGCGGCCGGGTCGTCGGGTTCGCCAACGTCGACGCCACGGGGGCCTGGTCCTACACCGGCACCGGCCCCGACCCGCGGACCGCCCCGGCGGCCACGACCGTGACCGCGGTGTCGGTGCAGGGCGGCCAGGCCGTCAGCACCATCAACGTCACCAGCTGACCCACCCGAGTCTCACGAACCAGGACCGGGCCGCACCACCTGCAAGGGTGCGGCCCGGTCCTTCGGGTGCGGCTGGCGGGCGGCGCTGGGAGCGGCGACCCGGCGGCCCGCGGCGCCCCGGCATCCGGGCCCTGTCCGTCATTTCACGTTGTGTTGACTCCCCACCGGGATCGTTGGACCCGTGCCCGGGCCGGCAGGGACCCGGAACTACGCAAGGGACACAAGCATCATGAGAATGAGTCGACGAGAGGCCTTGATGGCCGGAGGGCTGGGAATCCTGGGAGTCGGCGGGCTCGCCGTCCCACTGGGCGGCGGTCTGCAGGCGAAGTCGGCCAGCCGGCTGGCGTCGCGCAACATGCCGACGCCGTACGCCGCGGCCTTCATCCGCCCGCCCGTGCTGCCGTACACCGCGATGAGCGACGCCAACGGGCCGTACCGCCTCTACACCGTCACCGAGCAGCGCTCGGTGGCCCGCATCGTCAACGGCCTCGACACGCCCGTCTACGCCTACAACGGCAGCGTCCCCGGCCCCACCATCCGGGTGCCGCAGGGCACCCGGGTCAAGCTGCGGGTGCGCAACCAGCTCCCCGCGGTGCACCCGGCCTTCGGGCACCCGTTCAACACCTCCACCCACCTCCACGGCTCGGCGTCGCTGCCGCAGTTCGACGGCTACGCCGAGCGACGTCACGCACCCGGGTGACTTCAAGGACTACTGGTACCCGAACTGGCAGCCGGCCCGCACGCTCTGGTACCACGACCACGACGTGCACACCACGGCGCAGAACGCGTACTCCGGGCTGGCCGCGCAGTACCACCTCAGCGACGAGGCCGAGCGCGACCTCCTCCCGCAGGGCGACGTACGACGTCCCGCTCACGATCTCGGACGTGATGTTCGCCGCCGACGGCTCCTCGCCTACGACGACAACAGCAACTCCGGGCCTGTGGGGCGACGTCATCCTGGTCAACGGCCGGCCCTGGCCGGTGATGCAGGTCAAGACGCGAAGATCTACCGGTTCCGCATCCTGAACGCCTCGATCGCGCGGTCGCTGCGGCTGCGCCTGAGCGACGGTTCGCCGCTCGTGGTGGTCGCGACCGACGGCGGGCTGATGCCGAAGTCGCGCAGCCGGTCGCCGAGTAGCGGCAGGGGGGCGCGGAGCGCTACGAGGTGCTCATCGACTTCTCCAAGTACGCGCCGGGGCGCACCGTCGACCTGAAGAACCTGAGCAACAAGAACAACGTCGACTACGACCACACCAACAAGGTGATGAGGTTCCAGGTCGTCGACGACTCGGCGCTGCCGCCCGACAGCATGGGCAGCCGCACGATCAGCACGATGCCGTCGACGCTGGTCAACAGCGACGTCATGGGCCTGACCGAGAGCATGTCGACCGGCGGCGTGAGCCTGCGGCTGGAGCGCAGCGACGTCACCAACCGCTACGAGATCAACGGCAAGTCCTGGCACGACGTCATCGACAGCGGCTACCAGGACGTCCTCACGGTCGTGCGGCCCGACGAGGTGCAGGTGTGGGAGATCGAGAACAAGAGCGGTGGGTGGTTCCACCCGCTGCACATCCACCTCGTCGACTTCCGCATCCTCAGCCGCAACGGGAAGCCTGCCTTCGCGTGGGAGCAGGGCCCCAAGGACGTCGTGTACATCGGCGAGGGCGAGAAGGTCCGGGTCGCGATGAAGTTCACGCTGCAGAAGGGCGGCGGCAACTCGGTCAACGCCGGCGGCCGCTACATGGTGCACTGCCACAACCTGCCGCACGAGGACCACGACATGATGCAGCAGTTCGCCGTGGGGTCGATCGCCGTCAACGACCCGATCAGCTCGGCACCGTGCCAGCCCGACAACGGTCAGTACGACGACGGCTCCCACGACGACGCGCCTGACGGGTCCTGATGGGCCGCCGTTCACCCGGTCGGTCCAGGGCACGGCTCGCGGCGGTTGCCGCGGCCGTGCTCGGGGCTGTCCTGCTCGTGCGCGGCGTCGTCGCCGAGCCCCGGGAGGTCGCCAGCGAGAGCATGGAGCCGACCCTCCATGCCGGGTCGGTCGTGCTCGTCGACAAGATCGGCCCGCGGCTGCGCGGCATCCACCGCGACGACGTCGTGGTGTTCGCCAGCCCGCAGGACGGGCGCGAGTCGGTCAAGCGCGTCGTCGCGCTCGCCGGGCAGCACGTGGCCATCCGGGATGCCGAGCTCTACGTCGACGACGTGCTGGTCGCCGAGCCGCAGGTCGACCACAGCCGGATCGACGGCCTGTACTTCGGCCCGGTCACGGTGCCGGACCGGGCCGTGTTCGTGCTGGGGGACGCCCGGGCCGGGTCCGTCGACTCCCGGGTCTACGGGGCCGTGCCGCTCGGCTCGATCCACGGCCGCGTCGCGATGGCGTGGTGACGTGGGCCGGCTCGGGAACCTCGGGGTCAGCGGAGGCACTCGGGGCGCTGCCGCCTGCCGGGCCGGCCGCCCAGTTCCCGGGATTCTGCGGTACCGCCTGCGCTCGGGGGATACCATTCCCGGTTCGGGGCGGGAACGCCCGTGGGGCGCTGGGGACGAGGACATGAGCGAGGCCGCAACACGCATTCTGATCGCCGACGACCACAGCACGTTCGCCGAGCTGTTCGCCCTGGGGCTCGAGCGCGAGCCCGACCTCGAGGCCGTCGGCCACGCGCGCACCGCGGCGGAGGCCGTGCAGCTGACCGAGTCGCTGCAACCCGACATCGTCATCATGGACGTGCGGCTCGGCGACGGAGACGGCATCGAGGTCACCGCCCAGCTGACCGAGCGCTACGCCGACCTCTGCGTCATCATCCTGACCGGCCACCCGGACCCCGCGGTGGTGGCCCGCGCGGCCCAGGCGGGCGCCTGCGGCTTCCTCCCCAAGGGCGGCGCCCTGGCGGCGATGCTGCACGCCCTGCGCAGCGCCCGGCGGGGCAGCCTGGTGCTGCCGCCCGAGATGGTCGAGCTGATGACGCAGCCCGCACCGCCGGCCGTCACCGCCCCGACCGTCCCCAGCCTCACCGCCGGTGAGCTCGAGGTGCTCGAGCTGCTCGGCCACGGCCTGAACCCGCGCACCATCGCCGCCCGCACCGGGATGTCGGTCGAGCAGTGCCGCGCCCTGCTCGCCAGCGTGATGACCAAGCTGGGTGCGCACTCGCAGCTCGAGGCGGTGGTGACCGCCAACCGCTACGGCCTCATCTCGGTCGGCCCCGACCGATGACGCCGACCCGCGTCGGCCGGCCCCGGCGAGCGGCACCCGACACCCCGGATGCCGACGCCCTCGACCCCGTGCCGACCCCGCCCGAGCGCCCGGCCGGCCGGTCGCAGGTCTGGGCAGCGCTGGCCCGCTTCGCCGTCTTCGGGCTGATCGCCCTCCTGGCGGTCACGGCCGGCACCATCGTGATCGCGGAGCAGGCGACCCGCGGCGGCATGCTCCGGGATGCGGAGCGCACCGCCCGCAGCATCGCCACCACGATCATCGCCCCGCAAGCCGACGACGCCCTGCGCCGCCGCGACCCGCAGGCCCTGCAGCGCCTCGACGCGGTCATGAAGGCGCGGATGGCCGACGGCTCGCTGATGCGGGTGAAGGTCTGGTCGGCCGACTCGGCCGTCGTCTGGAGCGACGACGAGCGGCTGATCGGGCACCGCTACCCCCTCGAGCCGCAGGATGCCGCGCTGCTGCGCAACCTGGGCGCCACCGCGGAGTTCACCTCGCTGGACCGGGCCGAGAACGAGTACGAGCCGCCGACCGGCCAGGACGTGGTCGAGACCTACGTGGGCTTCGTCGACCGCACCGGGAAGCCGCTGCTGCTCGAGCTCTACGTGCCGGTCGCCGGGCTCGAGGCGGAGTCGCGGGCCCAGCTGCGCACGCTGCTGCCGGTCACCCTCGGCGGCCCGGCGCTCCTGCTCCTGATCCTGCTGCCGCTGGCGCTGTCGATGGCCCACCGCATCGACGACGCCGGCGCCGAGCGCTCCGCGCTGCTGCGGCACGCCGTCGCCGCCTCGGCGCTGGAGCGCCGTCGCATCGCCGGCGACCTCCACGACGGCGTGGTGCAGGACCTCGCAGGGATCGGCTACGCCCTGCCCGCCATCGGGGGCTCCCTGCCCGACGTGCCCGAGACCTCCGACGCGCGGCGCAACCTCGACAAGGTCACCGAGGTCGTCAAGCGCGACATCGCCGCCCTGCGTGCGGTCATCACCGACATCTACCCGCCAGACCTGCACGAGGGCGGCCTGGCGCCGGCCAGCCGGCTGCTCGTCAGCGAGGTGCGCTACTCCGGGGTCGAGGTCGATCTCGACCTCGACCCCACGGTCACCGACCAGCCGCTGCCGATCGATGCCGCGGTGCTCGGCTACCGCGTGCTGCGCGAGACCCTGCGCAACGTGACGCGCCATGCGGATGCCGCCACGGCGCACGTCTCGCTGCGGGTGCGCGACGCTGACCTCGTCATCGTGGTGGCCGACGACGGCGTGGGCTTCGACCCGGCCGTCCCGGCGCCCGACGGGCACTTCGGCCTGCGCCTGCTCGAGGACGCCCTCGAGCACGTCGGGGGTCGGCTGTGGATCACCTCGACGCCGCACCGGGGCACCGTCGTGACGGCCCGGTTCCCCGTGCAGTGGGGTGCGCCCGGATGATCCGCGTCCTGGTGGCCGACGACCACGAGATCCTGCGCTGGGGCCTGGTCACGAGCCTGTCCCGACTGCCGGACCTCGTGGTCGTCGCGGAGGTCGGCGACACCGCGGCCGCCATCGAGGCCTGCGACCGGTTGCAGCCCGACGTGCTGCTCCTCGACCTGTCGATGCCCGGCGGCGGGGGGTGGGTGGTGCTCGATCGGGTGCTCGCGACCCGCCCCGACGCGTGCGTCGTCATCCACAGCGCCACCGACGACGAGGGCACCGTGGCGGCCGCCCTGGCGCGGGGCGCGCGGGCCCACGTGTCGAAGGCCGCGGGTGACGAGCACCTCGTCGACGTGCTGCGCTCGGTCGCCGCCGACCTGCCGCAGCGGGTGGGGGCGGCGGCCTCAGCCGACGGTGCCGGCGGCCCGCAGGCAGCGTGCGGCCCCGGCGGTGGCGACCCGGGCCCCGGCTGACCAGCCGCCCTCGAACAGGTACTGCGCCTGCGCCAGGTAGGCCTCCGAGGCCAGCAGCACCAACCCGCTGTCCTGGGCGATGCGGGCGGCGTTCGCGGCGGCGGCCGCCGCCCGGTCGAGCTCGTGGTGCCCGGCCCGCACCGCGGCCCGGGCCAGCAGGCGCAGGTACCCCTCGCGGGCGTGGCCGATCTCCGAACCGGCGGCCCAGTCGAAGAGCTCGAACAGTCCGATGGCCTCGGCGGGGTCGGTCGGGGCGGTGAGCACCACCATCCGCGCGGTCACCTCCGGCAGCAGTAGCGAGCAGCCCTCCTCCTCGGCTTCGCACATCGCCTCGCGCAGCACCCGCACGGCGTCGGCCGGGCGGCCGAGCGCGGCGTGCAGGCCGGAGGTCGACAGGGCCCGCAGCTGACGCCCCAGGGTGCTCGTCCCGGGCCGGGCCGGTCGTCGGTCCTCCTCGATCGCCTCGGCGAGCGAGCCACGCTCGGTGAGCATCCGCACCCGCGCCCAGGTCCAGTCGACCGACTCCGATTCCGGGGGTGCCAGCGTCATCGCCTGCTCCCACCGCGTGTCGAAGCCGCGGCGGCCCAGGTCGTGGCCGACCAGGCAGCGCAGCACCGCGAGGTGCGCCACCTCGGGCTGCTGCGGGTCCGAGGCCGCCCAGGCGGCATCCAGGGCGTGCTCGGCGAGCCGGGCGTTGCCGAGCAGCACGTCGGGCAGGTGGTGCAGAGACACCGCGCCGGCGCGGGCCGGTGTGTCGGCGGCCAGGGCGATGGCCTCGGCCGTCACCTCGCGGGCCCGGGCCAGGCGCCGTGCGGGCAGCAGGTGCTCACGGACCAGGTGCGACCGGGTGTCGATGCGCTGCACCCCGCGGCCGGCGGCATCGGCCGACCGCACCGCGGCCCAGGCAGCACGCTCGCGTGCCTCGTCGTCGGGCTCGGGCGGCAGGTCGGCTGCGGCCTCGGGGTCGGCCTCGGGCTGCGCACTGCGAGCTGCCTGGGCCAGCGAGCGCTGTGCCCGGGCAGCCTTGTCCCGCAACCGGTCCGCGGCCGGCGTCGCCGGGTCCTCGAGCCAGTCGGCGGCGCGCCCGTAGTGCTGCACGGCCTCGTCGACCCGGCCGGCGGCCAGGCACACGTCGGCCAGCGACTCCTCGAGCTCGGCCAGGTCGGCGCCGACGGCGTGCGAGCCGACGGCGAGGTCGTTGACGACGAGCAGCTGCAGACGGGCAGCGGAGACGTCGCCGGCCGCCATCGCGTCGCGCACGGCGTCGATGGCGGCGGCGGTTGCGAGCTCGACCTCGCCCGCGGCCCGCCAGTGCCGCCCTCGCTCGGCCGCGGGGATGCGGGCCCGCTCGGCGATGTGGGCGTGCAGGCGGCGCCGCACGCTGGGGCGCAGCCAGGACTCCACGGCGTGGCGCAGGAAGGGGTCGCGCACGGCGTAGCCGTCGGGGGTGCTCGCGAGCAGCTGGAGGTCGACGAGGCGGTCCAGCGACGCGACGACGGAGGCGACGTCGTCGGCGACCGCCTCACCGGGAGCGAGCCCCGGCCCACGCAGCAGCGGCATGAGCAGGGCCGGGCTGACCGGGCGGTCGAGCACGGCCACCAGGTGGAGTACGTGCTGGTCGCGGGCGCCGGTCTGCTCCATGGCCCGCACCAGCAGGGTCGACTGCTCGGTGCCGTGGTTCGCGGGGTCGTGGGGTGGCACCAGCGCCAGGCCCTGCGACGTCGCCGCGACCTCACCGGCCCGGCTCCAGGCGTCGAGGGTGGCGAGCGCCCGGCCGGGCAGGCCCTCGCTCCGCACCGCGAGCTCGTCGAGCAGCCCGGGGCTCGGCGCGCCACACAGCTGCGCCGTCACGAGCCGCTCGAGTGCTACGGGCGTGAGGGGCAGCAGGTCGACCGCGAGCGTCGCTGTCGCCGGCTCGCCCCCGTCGGCGGGCCCGACAGCGCCGGCAGCGCCGGCAGCGCCGGCAGCGCTGGCTGCGTCGGCCTGGTCTGCCCCGCCGGCCTCGTCGTGCGCCCGTGCCGCACGGGCGTTCTCCGCGAGCCGCAGTGCCACGGTGACCGCGCCGTCGGTGGCAGCGAGCGCGGCCAGCAGCGAGCGGCGGACGGCCGGTGTCAGGTGGGCGGTCGCGGTCACGAGCACGATGACGCCCGAGCGGCCCCCGGTGTCGGCGACCTTGCGAGCGCGGATGCCGGCGCCGGCCGCCACGGACGCGGCCGCGGCGGTGACCGCCTCGACCGGGTCCTCGGAGCTGCCGACGACCTCGACGCGGGCCCCGAGCCGATCGGCGGCCTCCTGCACCAGGCGGGTGCGCCCCGAGCCCTCCGGGCCGGACACGTAGAGCAGGCCTGGCCGACCGGCCGAGTGGAGCGGCGTCAGCCAGCCGAGCAGGTGGCGCAGCTCGCGGTCGCGACCGGTGAACGGGGCGGGTGGGGCGTCGAGCGGCTCGGAGGAAAGGATCTCCAGGTGCAGCGCCCGGGTCTGCGGCGACGGGTCGAGGCCGAGGTCCTCGGCGAGCACCGCGCGGCAGCGCTCGTAGACGCGCAGCGCCCGCTCCGTCTCGCCGAGACCGGTGTAGGCCCGCATCAGCACGCGGTAGGCCCGCTCGGAGGTGACGTCGGCGTCGAGGGCCCGCTGGCCCAGCTCGAGGCCGTCGCGCATCCAGCCCAGCTCGACCGCGTGCTCGGCGGCGTCGAGGGTCATCTCCCGGAACCGCGACTCGAGGTTCTCGCGGACCGACACCGCCCACAGCGCGTCGGGGTCGTGCGTGCTGAGCTCGCCCAGGTGCAGGGCGTCGGCCTCCCGGGCCACCTTGACGGCCAGCGCGAGCCGCCCGTGGCGAGCGTGCCGCCTGGCCTCGTCGGCGAGGGTGAGCAGGGCGGCGCTGTCGACCCAGGCGCCGCGCAGCACCAGCCCGTCGGGGCGGCGCTCGATCGCGCCCTGGCCGAGCAGCTTGCGCAGGTGGCCCAGGGCGTTGCGCAGGCTGCCCCGCCCCCGGTGCGCGTCGACCTGCGGCCAGAGCGCCTCGAGGATCTCGTCGACCGAGACGGCCTCACCGGGCCGGGTCGCCAGCAGCCGCAGCAGGTCGACGGTCTTGCCGGTGCGCCACTCGTGCGGCAGCACCAGCGACCCGTCGGCCCGGCGCACCTGCAGCGGGCCGAGCAGCCGCACCTCGATGCGGTCGGCGGGGTCCGGCTCGCAGCCGGCATCCCCCTCCACCGAGCGCGTGGCGCCGCGGTCCCCCACCTCGCTCATGACGAGCTGGCTCATGCACACCTCCCCAGGGCGTAGCACGGTTCTTTACCTGACGTAGGGGTCATCATTACCCACGCTTGACCATCGAGTGACCGGTTTCGGAAAACTGCACGTCAGGAAGGACGCAACCGCCCCCCGGCTGATACACGGGATTTCACGGCGGCGTCGCGCACAGCCGACACGATGACGCCATGGAGCAGAGCACGCGTGACGAGACCGGGCGCCGCGCTGCCGGGGCGGCCCGTCGAGCCGTGCGCCGGGTGCTCGGACTCGACCCACCGCCACCCGCGTCGGAGCACGTCGACAGCACCGCGCACGGCACCTGGCAGGTCTGCGGGGTCGGCGGAGCCAGCGGGTCACCCGCGAGCGGCCCCACCGGGCTCAGAGGTCGCTGAGCGGCTTCTCCTTGGTCGCGAGCTCGCGCCGGGCCTTCTCCCGGGCCGCCTCGTGCTCGTCCTCGGTGCGCTGGGCGGACCCGCCGTCCCAGACCAGGTCGTCGTGCTCCGGCATCCGCCAGCGGGCCGTGGTCACACCGGCCTTCTTGGCCCGCTCGAAGGCCTCCTCGATGCAGCGGATGGCGTCCTCGCGGCCGGCCCAGTGGGCGCCCTCGACCGACTTGCCGGGCTCGAGGTCCTTGTAGGTCTCGAAGAAGTGCTGGATCTCGAGCCGGTCGAACGAGCTCACGTCCTCGATCTCGCGGATGTGGTTCTTGCGCGGGTCGCCGGCCGGGATGCACAGGATCTTGTCGTCGCCGCCGGCCTCGTCGCGCATGTGGAACATGCCGATCGGGCGGGCGCGCACCAGGCACCCGGGGAAGGTCGGCTCGTCGAGCAGCACCAGGGCGTCGAGGGGGTCGCCGTCCTCGCCGAGGGAATCCTCGACGTAGCCGTAGTCGGACGGGTAGGCCATCGCAGTGAAGAGCATCCGGTCCAAGCGGATGCGCCCGGACTCGTGGTCGACCTCGTACTTGTTGCGGTGACCCTTGGGGATCTCGATGGTGACGTCGAACTCCACGGCGGGTTTCTCCTTCAGGGGGGTGACCTAGGCTCGCTGCACAGTCTGGCCCATCGGCGGGCAGAAGCACGAAGGGAGAGCGGGTGAGACGGGTCATGCTCGCCTCCCTGGTCGGGTCGGCGGTGGCCCTGGTGGCCGTGGCCGGCTACGTCACCGCCGACGTTCTCGACGTCGCCCCGGGCATCCTCACCCTCGACCGGCCGGTCGCCGTGCCGACCCCGATGGTGTCCGGCACCCCCGCCCCGGTGCTGCTGCCCCAGCCCGCCCACACGCTCGACCCGCTGCTCACCGACACCGGCGCCGCAGCCCCGGCGCCCACCCGCGCCGGCCTCGCTCGCGCCCTCACCACGGCATCCGCCGACCCGGCCCTGAAGGGGGGCACCGGCATCAGCATCCGCGACGGCGTCACCGGTGACGAGCTGTGGGCCCTGGATGCCGCCACCCCCCGGGTGCCCGCGTCCACCCAGAAGCTGATGGCCGCGCTCGCGGTGGCCGACGGTCTCGACCTCGAGCAGCGGATGACGACCGCGGTGGTCGCCGCTCCGGGCTCGGCCGACCTGGTGCTCGTCGTGGCTGGCGACACCCTGCTCGCGCCGGGTAGCGGCGACCCGGCTGCCGTCGCCGGCCGGGCCGGGCTGGCCGACCTCGCCGCCCAGGTCGCCGCCTCGCTCGCCCCCTCGGGGCGCACCACGGTCCGGCTGCGGCTCGACCTCACCCACGCCCCCGGCCCGCGCTACCCGTCGACGTGGAACCCGCACGACGTGCGTGACGGGTTCGCCCAGGCCGTGGTCATGACCGGGCTGGCCACCCAGCTGCCACACGCCCGGCATCCGTCGCCGCTCAGCCCCGAGCGCGAGGTGGCCACCACCTTCGTGAAGCGGCTCGCGGCCAAGGGCGTGCGCGCGACCCTGATGCCTGAGCGCACCTGGTCGACGGCGGCTGCCACGGGCGCCCAGGCGCTCGGCAGGGTCGAGTCGGCGACCTACGCCGAGGTGCTCGACCTCGCCATCGACCGCAGCGAGAACTCGCTCACCGAGAACCTCACCCGCCAGGCGGCCTTCGCGCAGGGCCGCTCCACCACCCAGCAGGGCGACAACGCGCGGTTCATCCGCGAGCGGCTGACCGCCCGCGGGGTGCCGACGGCCGGGCTGGTCATCACCGACGCCAGCGGGCTCAGCCCCGGGCAGCGGGCGAGCGCCGCCACCCTCTCGGGGGTGCTCCGCCTGGCCGCCACCGACGCGGTCCCGGACCTGCGCGAGGTCGTGGCCGGGCTCCCGGTCTCCGGGCTGTCGGGCACCCTCACCCGGAGGTTCTCGGCGCCGGCCACCCGCGACGTGGTCGGCGTGCCGCGGGCCAAGACCGGCACATTGCGCGCCGGGTCGGCGCTGGCCGGCACCACCGTCGACGCCGACGGGCGCCCACTGACCTTCGTGCTGCTCGTCGACGGTTTCCCGGAGAACGTCGGGGGAACGCTGCGTGCCCGGGCCGCGTTGGACCGGATCGTGGCCGCACTGACCAGGTGTGGCTGCCGCTGACCGCGGCACGAGGAGAGGCAGGAACCTGCGTGGCTTACGTCGACTGGGAGTTCGCCAAGACCACCGGACGGACGCTGGTGCCCGCGGGCCCCGCCGTCACCCGGGCCGAGGCGGAGGCCGAGGTCGCCGCGATCCGGGCCGCGGCCCGCGCCGCCCGCGAGCCGGTCGCCGAGACCGCCCTGCTGCAGACACCGCCGGAGGCTCCCGATGCCCTGGTCGTCGACCGGGCCACCTGGATCAGCGTCAACGCCGACTCGATGAGCGCCATGCTCGACCCGACGTTCGACGCGATGGTCGCCAAGCGCGGCGGTGACGCACCGGGTGCCACGGCGCAGGCCGTCGGCGGCAAGGTGACCGGTGCCGAGGCCGGGGCGCTGCTCGCCTTCATGGCCAGCAAGGTGCTCGGGCAGTACGACCTCGCCCCCAACGGCACGCCGGCCCTGCTCCTCGTCGCGCCGAACATCCTCTCCGTCGCCACCGAGCTCGGCGTCGACCGTGAGGACTTCCGCAAGTGGGTCTGCATGCACGAGGAGACCCACCGGGTGCAGTTCACCGCGAACCCCTGGCTGCGCGACCACCTCATCGAGCAGGCGCGCGCGCTGGCCATCGACCTCGCCCCCGACCCCGAGCGGCTCCAGGTGATCGCCGGGCGGCTGGCCGAGAAGCTGCCCGACCTGTTCCGCGAGGGCAGCACCGGCCTGGCCGACCTGTTCACCACGCCCGAGCAGCGCGAGAAGCTCGCCGGGCTCACCGCGGTGATGTCGCTGCTCGAGGGGCACGCCGACGTGGTCATGGACGACGTCGGCCCGGCCCACATCCCGACCGTCGCGCACATCCGGGCGAAGTTCACCGAGCGTCGCAAGGGTGCCGGCACCCCCGACCGGCTGCTGCGCCGGCTGCTCGGCCTCGAGGCCAAGATGCGCCAGTACCGCGACGGCGCCGTCTTCGTGCGCGGCGTGCAGGACAAGGTCGGGGTCGAGGGCTTCAACGCCATCTGGACCTCGCCCGACACCCTGCCGCTGGCCCGCGAGATCGAGGAGCCCGAGGCCTGGGTGCGCCGCGTCCACGGCTGAGAACCCGACTTCTTGCGAATCCCCCCGGTGAGCGCCCCTCGGGTCGCGGGACCGGCGTGGAAGATCCGCACAAAGTCCGTACGCCTCCACCCGACTTATTGCGAATCCTCCCCCCGTGAGCGCCCCTCGGGTCGCGGGACCGGCGTGGAAGATTCGCAATAAGTCGGCCCAACCTCATCCGACGTATTGCGAATTTCCCACGTGTGCGCGGGCCGGCGCCGACCTGGTTGGCGTGGGAAATCTGCAATAAGTCGGCACTAGTCGGGAGGATGCGGGGATGGAGCGTGAGCCGAGACGACCCGATGCGGGGGTGAGCCGACCCTGGGGACGACCGGATGCCGCGACGGCCGCCATCCGCCTCGCCGTTCGCACCTGCCTCGCCGACCTTCCCGACCTCACCCACCTTCCCGACCTCACCCGCCTCCCCGACCGCCCAGACCTCGCGGACCTGGCCGCCTTTGCGCGAGGGCCCGGTGACCTCGTGCTGGTGGCGTGCAGCGGGGGTGCCGACTCGCTGGCGCTCGCCGCGGCCACCGCGTTCGAGGCGCCCGCCGCCGGATGCCGGGCCGGCGCGGTCGTGGTCGACCACGCCCTCCAGCCCGGCTCGGCCGGCGTCGCGGCCCGGGCGGCCGAGCAGCTGCGCGCACTCGGGCTCGACCCGGTCGAGGTGCTGACCGTGGAGGTGACGGCATCGGGGGAGGGTCTGGAGGCCGCCGCCCGCGCGGCCCGCTACGCCGCCCTCGACGAGGCCGCCGACCGGAACGGCGCGGTGGCCGTGCTCCTGGGCCACACCCTCGACGACCAGGCCGAGCAGGTGCTGCTCGGCCTCACCCGCGGTGCCGGCGCCCGCTCGCTGTCCGGGATGCCGGCCAGCCGCGGCCGCTTCCGTCGTCCCCTGCTCGGCGTGAGCCGCGAGCAGTGCCGTGCGTCGGTCCGCGCCCAGGGGCTGGCCTGGTGGGACGACCCGATGAACGAGGACCCCGCCTTCACCCGGGTCCGGGCCCGGCGGGCCCTGGCCGACCTCGAGCGCGACCTCGGCCCGGGAGTCACCGCGGCCCTGGCGCGCACGGCATCCCTGCTGCGTGACGATGCCGACCACCTCGACGCCCTGGCCGACGCGGCGGTGACCACGCTGGGAGCCCAGCCGTGGGCGGTCGAGGAGCTCACCGGCATCCCGCACGCGGTGCGCACCCGGGTCTGGCGCCGGCTGCTCATCGGCGCAGGGGCGCCCGGCGGGCAGGTCGGTGCCCGGCACACCGACGCCTGCGACCGGCTGCTCACCGCGTGGCACGGCCAGGGCCCGGTGCACGCCCCCGGCGACCTGCGGGTGGCCCGATCCGGGGGTCTGGTCACCATCGCCCCCGCCGATCCGGTTGACTAGGCACCACCACCCGCCCGCGCCCCACCCACCAGGAGCCGCAGTGGACGCCGCCCACATGGGAGCAGACCTCGAACGTGTCCTCATCACCGAGGAGGAGATCCAGGCCAGGCTCGGCGAGCTGGCCGAGCGAGATCGCCACCGACTACGCGGGCAAGGACCTCCTGCTCGTCGGGGTGCTCAAGGGGGCGGTCATGGTGATGGCCGACCTCATGCGCGCCCTGCCGGTCACCGTGCCGATCGACTGGATGGCGGTGTCGTCCTACGGCTCGGGCACCAAGAGCAGCGGTGTCGTGCGCATCCTCAAGGACCTCGACTCCGACATCACCGGCCGGCACGTGCTGATCGTCGAGGACATCGTCGACTCCGGGCTGACGCTGTCCTGGATCAAGTCCAACCTCGAGTCGCGCAGCCCGGCCAGCGTCGAGATCTGCACCCTGCTGCGCAAGCCGGATGCCGCCAAGGTCGAGGTCGACGTCCGGTAGGTCGGGTTCGACATCCCCAACGAGTTCGTCGTCGGCTACGGCCTCGACTACGCCGAGGCCTACCGCGACCTGCGGGTCGTCGGCACGCTGGCCCCGCACGTCTACAGCTGACCTCCGGCGTCGGGCGCCGTCGAAGCCCCGTCGAAGCCCCGCACCCGCGGAACACGGGGGCGACGGGGCTCGTTGCTAGCGTGTACCCGTCCCACCCGGAGTGATCCCGGGCGGCCGATTGACCCACGAGCAGGAGGACCGGAGCGCGAGCTCCGCACCCACATGGACTTCAAGCGCATCTTCAAGACCCCGCTGTTCTGGGTCCTGGCCGTCATCGTGGTGATGCTGACGGTGTTCTCCTTCGACGGCAACGGGGGCTACACGACGGTCACGACCGCCCAGGCCGAGAAGCTGATCACCGACAAGAAGGTCGAGTCGGCGGTCCTGTCCACCGACAACACCCTCAACCTCGACCTCAAGCCGGGCCAGACCTTCAGCGACTCCGCGTCCGACATCAAGGACGCCACCAAGGTGCAGGCCGACTACGTCGACGCCCGCGCCGAGCAGCTCGTCGACCGAGCTCAAGGCCAACGTGCCCAACGGCTACAACGACAAGAAGCAGGGCGACAGCGCCTTCTGGACCATCTTCATCAGCTTCTTCCCGGTGCTGCTGCTGGTCGGCCTGTTCTGGTTCCTGATGAGCCAGGCTCAGGGCGGCGGCTCGCGGGTCATGCAGTTCGGCAAGTCCCGCGCCAAGCTCGTGACCAAGGACACCCCCAAGGTGACCTTCGCCGACGTCGCCGGCGCCGACGAGGCCGTCGAGGAGCTGCACGAGATCAAGGAGTTCCTCGCCGAGCCCGCGAAGTTCCACGCGGTCGGCGCCAAGATCCCCAAGGGCGTGCTGCTCTACGGCCCTCCCGGCACCGGCAAGACCCTGCTCGCCCGCGCCGTCGCCGGCGAGGCCGGCGTGCCGTTCTACTCGATCTCCGGCTCCGACTTCGTCGAGATGTTCGTCGGCGTCGGCGCCTCGCCGCGTGCGCGACCTGTTCGAGCAGGCCAAGGACAACGCCCCCGCCATCATCTTCGTCGACGAGATCGACGCCGTCGGCCGCCACCGCGGCGCCGGCCTCGGCGGCGGCCACGACGAGCGCGAGCAGACCCTCAACCAGCTGCTCGTCGAGATGGACGGCTTCGACGTCAAGACCAACGTCATCCTGATCGCCGCCACCAACCGCCCCGACATCCTCGACCCGGCGCTGCTGCGCCCGGGCCGCTTCGACCGGCAGATCGCCGTCGACGCCCCCGACATGATCGGCCGCCACCGCATCCTCGAGGTGCACGGCCAGGGCAAGCCGATCGCCACCGGCGTCGACCTGCTCGCCGTCGCCCGTCGCACCCCCGGCTTCACCGGCGCCGACCTCGCCAACGTGCTCAACGAGGCCGCGCTGCTCACCGCGCGCACCGACAAGCAGCTGATCGACGACCGAGGTGCTCGACGAGGCCATCGACCGCGTCATCGCCGGCCCGCAGAAGCGCACCCGCGTCATGACGGACAAGGAGAAGCAAGATCACGGCCTACCACGAGGGCGGCCACGCCCTCGTGGCCTCGGCGATGAACCACACCGACCCGGTCACCAAGGTCACGATCCTGCCGCGCGGCCGGGCCCTCGGCTACACGATGGTGATGCCCGCTCGACGACAAGTACTCCACGACCCGCAACGAGCTGCTCGACCAGCTCGCCTACGCGATCGGCGGTCGCGTCGCGGAGGAGATCGTCTTCCACGACCCCACCACCGGTGCCGCCAACGACATCGAGAAGGCCACCGCGATGGCCCGCAAGATGGTCACCGAGTACGGCATGAGCGAGCGGGTCGGCGCGGTCAAGCTGGGCTCGAGCGGGGGCGAGGTCTTCCTCGGCCGCGACATGGGCCACCAGCGCGACTACTCCGAGCAGGTCGCCGCGGTCGTCGACGAGGAGGTGCGCAAGCTCATCGAGCGACGCCCACGACGAGGCGTGGCAGGTCCGTCAACGACAACCGCGACATCCTCGACCGGCTCGTGCTCGAGCTGCTCGAGAAGGAGACGCTCGACGCCGCCGAGCTCGCGGAGATCTTCAAGGACATCCACAAGCGCCCCGTGCGCGAGACCTGGCTGTCGAGCGAGCACCGCACGCTGTCCGACCTCCCGCCGGTGCTCACGCCGGCCGAGCGCCAGGCGGCGATGAACGGCCACAGCAACGGCTTCGGCGCCCCCGTGGGCTCCACGGTGACCCCCGGCGACCCCCGCACCCAGGCCGAGATCGACGCGGCCGCCAAGGCCGGGGCCGACCCGGACGTGCAGGACCACCCGCCGACCCAGGTCATCGAGGTGCCGGACGGTGGACGTGTCGAGCCCTGAGCCGGAGGACGCCGACGACGCCACCATGCGTGGCCCCGTCGACCTCGCGCGCGCCGAGGCGGCGGTCCGGGAGTTCCTCTACGCCATCGGTGAGGACCCCGACCGCGAGGGCCTGCTCGAGACCCCCGGTCGGGTCGCGCGCGCCGCTCGCGAGCTCTTCGCGGGCCTGTGGCAGGACCCCGCACAGGTGCTGTCGAAGACCTTCTCGATCGACCACGAAGAGCTCGTCATCGTGCGCGACATCCCGATGTACTCCACGTGCGAGCACCACCTGCTGCCCTTCCACGGGGTCGCCCACATCGGCTACATCCCGGCCGCGGACGGCAAGGTCACCGGCCTGAGCAAGCTCGGCCGGCTCGTCGAGGTCTTCGCCCGCCGCCCGCAGGTGCAGGAGCGGCTCACCACCCAGGTCGCCGACGCGCTCGTCGAGCACCTCGGCGTGCAGGGCGTCATCGTCGTGATCGAGGCCGAGCACCTGTGCATGTCGATGCGCGGCGTGCAGAAGCCGGGCTCGCGCACCATCACCTCCGCCGTCCGCGGCCAGCTGCGCAACCCCGCCACCCGCGCCGAGGCGATGTCGCTGCTCCTCGGCGGCAAGCGGTGACCGGCCGGTGACCCTGCCGGAACCCCGGGTCGGACGGCCGCTCGTCATGGGCGTGGTCAACGTGACCCCCGACTCGTTCAGCGACGGCGGGGCGTGGTTCACCCCCGAGGCCGCGGTCGCGCACGGCCGCGAGCTGGTGGCGCAGGGCGCCGACCTGCTCGACGTCGGCGGGGAGTCGACCCGGCCGGGCGCCGAGCGGCCGAGCACCGCCGAGGAGCTGCGGCGCGTGCTTCCCGTGGTCGAGGCGCTGAGCACGCTCGCCCCGGTGTCGGTCGACACGATGCGCGCCGAGGTGGCGGCAGCGGCGATCGATGCCGGTGCCGCGCTCGTCAACGACGTCAGCGGCGGCCTGGCCGACCCCGAGATGGTGCCCCTGGTCGCCGAGCGTCGGGTGCCCTTCGTCGCGATGCACTGGCGCGGGCACAGCCGCGACATGCAGGCTCGGGCACACTACGACGACGTCGTCGCCGACGTGCGTGCGCGAGCTCGCCGAGCGCGTCGAGGCGCTCGCGGCCGCCGGGGTGCGGCCGGATGCCGTGCTGCTCGACCCCGGGTTCGGCTTCGCCAAGAACGCCGAGCACAACTGGCAGCTGCTGCGCCGGCTCGACGAGGTCGTGGCCCTGGGCCACCGGGTGGTCGTCGGCACGTCACGCAAGACGTTCCTGGGGTCGGTCGGCCGCGAGGGTACGTCCGCCCGCCCGCCACTCGAGCGTGACGTCGCCACCGCCGTCACCACGGTGCACGCCGCCGGGCACGGGGTGTGGTGCGTGCGGGTGCACGACGTCGTCGCGGCACGGTCGACGCCCTCGACGTCGTCGAGGCCCTGCGCGGGCGGGGGAGCGAGTGATGCACGGGGTGGCACGCGATCGGATCCGGCTCAGCGGCGTGCGCGGCCGGGCTTCCACGGCGTCTTCGAGCACGAGCGCCGCGAGGGGCAGGAGTTCGTCGTCGACGTCGAGCTCGCCGTCGACCTCGGCCCGGCGGGTGCGAGCGACGACCTCGCCGACACGGTCAACTACGGCGAGATCGGCGCAGCCGCGCTGGCCGCGCATCGAGGGCGAGCCGCGTCGACCTCATCGAGCGCCTCGCCGAGCTCGTCGCCGCAGGACGCCCTGGCCCACCCGTCGGTCGACGAGGTCACGGTCACGGTGCACAAGCCGCAGGCGCCGATCGGCGTGCCGTTCGACGACGTGACGGTGTCGGTGACCCGCCGTCGCGAACCGGTGCCCGTCGTGATCGCGGTCGGGGCCAACCTCCCGTGGGGGCTGAGCAGCCCGCACGACACGGCATCCTCGGCGATCGAGTCGCTGGCCCACCACCCGAGGGTGCGGGTCGTCGCGTCGTCGGCGCTGCTACGACAGCGACCCGGTCGGCGGCCCCGAGCAGCCGACCTACGTCAACGCCGTCGTGCTCGCACGCACCTCCCTCTCGCCGACGTCGCTGCTGCGCGAGCTGCACGTCATCGAGGCCGCCTACGACCGCCGGCGCGAGGTGCGGTGGGGCGCTCGCACGCTCGACCTCGACCTCGTGCAGTACGGCGACCCGGCCGCCGGCACCGACGTCACCTCCGACCGGCCCGGCTCACCCTGCCGCACCCCCGGGCCCACGAGCGGGCGTTCGTGCTGCTGCCGTGGCTCGAGGTCGACCCCGATGCCGTGCTGCGCCACGCCGGCCGGGCGGTGCCCGTCGCCGAGCTGGTCGCGGCCCTCGACACGACCGGGGTGCGCCCGCACGCAGACGACCCGACCGAGCCCAGCCGGCCCCGGCCGGCCCGGCACGCCGACGACGACGACGAAGGACACGAGAGCTGATGCGCCGCAAAGAGATCCGCGTGAAGACCCTCGCGCTGGTGGCGGCCGTGGCGGGCATCATCTCGTTCGTCGTCTTCGAGCTGATCACCCGCAGCGGCACCCTGGTGCCGCGGCCCGCCCTGCTGTCGGGGGTGCTGCTCGTCGTGATGGGTGGCCTCGTGCTCTGGCTGGCCCGCCCGGTGCGCCGCTACCTGCAGGGGCGCGCGACGACCACCCTCGACCCGCTGCGCGCCGCGCGCACCGTCGTGCTCGCGCAGGCCGCCGCCCTCACCGGGGCGGCCGCCGCCGGCTGGTACCTCGGGCAGCTGGTCGTGGTGGTCACCGGGCTCTCGCTCGAGGCGAACCGCAGCCGGCTGCTGCCGCTCGCCGCCATCGTCGTGGCCGCCGTCGCGCTGGCCGCGGCCGGGCTGGTGGCCCAGCGCTGGTGCCGGGTCGACCCGCCCGACGAGGACGACGACGAGGCCCGCGACCGCGCCGCGTAGCCCGCGCGGGCTCAGGTGCGGGCCACCGCCCAGACCACCCAGTTGCCCACGTAGTGACCGCCCTTGACCGGGGTGGTCGGGTCGCAGGTGATCAGCCGCAGCAGGGGGCGCGGGTTACCGGCATCCCAGATCGAGTCGTCCTTGGGCACCTGCTTCTTGGACAGCGCCGCAGACCGGGTCACCACGAAGTCGGCCTCCTCGCCCGAGGAGTAGGTGACGCGCACCTCGGCCCCCGGTCGCACCTGCGGGCAGCTTCGCGAAGGTGTCCGGGCCGGTGGCCCGGGTGTTGATGTGACCGGCGAGGATCGACGCCCCCGGGTAGCCCGGCATGGGCCAGCCCTTCTCGTCGTACCACCCGGCGACGCCGGCGGGCGGGGCGAGGACGCCCGTTGTCGTCCAGGCCGGTGGCCACCAGCGGCGCGTCGACCAGCACGGTGTCGCCCAGGGCGGTGACGGTGACCCGCTTCGGTGTCCCCTGCGGGCGGGCGGTGATCCGGACCTGGCGGCTCGGTGGGCGTGGCCGCGGCCGTGGGCGACGGTGTCACCGACGCCGAGCGACGCTCGGGGTGGTGCGGGGATGGGCGTCGTCGGCGCGGCGGCGGTCGGGGGCGCCGGGTCGGCCGCGCACGCCCCGAGCAGGGCGAGCGCGGCCGCGGCACCGGCCGCCAGGAGGACCCGGCGGCGGCGTGAGGTGGGGTCGCTGGTCAGCACGACCTCAGTGTCGGCGCGAGCTGCGGCGGGCGCGACCCGTGGCGACCGCACCGACGCCGCCGGCGGCGAGGGCGCCACCGAGCACGAGCGGCAGGGCCGAGGAGCGGTTCTCGCCGGCGAAGTCGGTCTGCACGACGACCGGGCGCACCGGGCTGGCGGTGGGCGTCGCGGTGACCGTCGTGGTGACGGTCGGCGTCGGCGCGGCGGTCGCCTCGAACGTGTCGATCGTGATGTCGCCCTCGTCGGTGAGCGTGCAGAGCATGCTCACGTCGGGCCCGTCGGCGCCCGTGTCGACGACGAGCAGGAAGTCGCTGGCCACCAGGGTGTTGGTGCCGGCCTCCGCGATGACCGGGTCCCCCTGGCCGGTGACGTCAATCGTCATCGGGCCTTCGGCCGGCACGTCCTGGGGGTCGAACGTGAGGTCGACGAAGTACGGCTCCTGGGTCTCGTCGATGAGCGTCAACGTGATGCCACCGCCGTCGATCGACGCGAGGTCGTGCTGGCGCAGCTGCGCGGTGAAGTCATCGGGGAAGGTCACCGAACCGGTGAACGGGTCGATCGAGACCTCGGTGCCGGCCGGCACGACGACGCCGTCGCCGATGCCGGAGTCGAAGGAGGCCGTGGCCGGCCCGGTGCCGTCGGTGGTGTCGTAGGTGAAGTCGCACGAGTACGCCAGGTCGGCGGAGGCCGCCTGGGCGGGGGACAGGGTGAGGGCGGCAGCGACGAGGGCGGCGCCCCCGACGAGGCCGGCGCGCGTTGCGGCGCGGGCGGTGAGGCGCATTCGTGTTCCTTCGACGGCAGTGCGAGGGCTCCCGACGGGGCCGAGCCGGACGCTACAGCACCCGTACCGGTCGCCGCGATCATTCTGCGAGAACCCGCAACACCCGGGTCGCGCCGGTCAGTGCCGCCGCAACGCGGGTGCGCCAAGGACCCGCACTGCGACGAGCACCGCACCTGCCGAGGGCAGCACAGCACCCCGAGCAGGAAGGGGAGCGCCGACGGCTCGTCGCCGCCCGCGAAGTCGGTCTGCACCACGACGGGTCGGGTGGGTGACGCCGTCGGCTGGCCCGGGGTCGACGGCGGTGCCGTGGTCTCTGCGGCGACCACGAAGGGGTCACCGGTCGCGGTCGGGGAGAGCGAGATCGGCCCGTCGGCGGGGATGGCCGTGTCGGCGAACGTGATCGGGACCGGCGGTCATGCCCACTTTATCCACGCTCGGGTCGCGCTGCACGAGGACCCTTCGAGGCTAGGCGTGCCGCGGTGGCCGTTCCAGCGGTTCGGGTCCGGTGGGGTGTGATCTGCCTGACGCCGGGGTGGCCTGGCGCCCGGCTCAGTGCTGCCGGCTCGCCGAGCGTCCCCGGAGCCGCAGCGCGACAAGCGCAGCGCCCGCCACCAGCCCCGCGCCGCCGAGCAGGAACGGAAGGGCCGAGGGGTTGTCGCCGCCGGAGAAGTCGGTCTGCACGACGGCCGGGCGCACCGGCGTCGAGGTGGCGGTGGGGGCCGCCGTCGTGGGGCTGGCGGCAACGGTCCCCACGAAGGTGTCGATCACGGCATCCTGCGCGCCGACGAGCTCGCAGTCGAGCCGCAGGGTGAACCCCTGGGGCAGGCTGCCGAGGTTCACGGTCAGCGTGCCAGTGGTGACGAGGGTGTTGGTGCCGGCCCGCGACGGCTCTGCGAAGAGCTGGACGTCCGCGAGGTCGACGGTCATCGGGCCCGACTCGGGGACGGGGGTCGCGGCGATGTCGAAGTCGGTCTCGTCCACGGCTGGCGCGGAGCTCGCGGATGCCGGTGATCATCGTGCCGGCCCCGTCGACCTCGGTGACCTCCTCGCCGCGCAGCGTCGCCACGAGGTCGCGGGGACCACCACCGACCCGGTGAACGGCGCGACGTCGACCGTGGCGCCGGCGGTGACCTCGAGCCCGTCGGGGATCGCGGAGTCGAACCGGGCGGTCGTCGCGACCGATCGCCGAGTCGACGGGCACGTCACCGCGCGAGGTCGCCCAGGCACACGTGTACGGCACGGGCCCGGATGCTGCGGAGGCGAGGCCGGCGCTGCCGGCGCCGACGAGCGCGGTCAGGCCCACGACCAGGCCGGCGGCGAACGGTGGTACGGAGCAGCGCGGACATGGTCTCCCCGACGTCGACAGGTGGCGGTGCCCACCGCGTGCTCGGCAACCTACCGGGGTGGCCGCGGCCACGCCCAGCGCCCTGCGAGTTCTCGCAACCGACGGGCCGCGGCGAGCCGCCGGCTACTTGTCGACGTCGCCGACGACGAAGAACATCGAGCCGAGGATGGCGACCAGGTCGGGCACCAGGCAGCCCGGCAGCAGCGTGACAGCGCCTGCACGTTGGCGTAGGACGCGGTGCGCAGCTTCAGCCGCCACGGCGTCTTCTCGCCGCGGGACACCAGGTAGTAGCCGTTGATGCCCGAGCGGGTTCTCGGTCCACGCGTAGGTGTGCGCCCTCGGGCGCCTTGACCACCTTGGGCAGCCGTACGTTGACCGGCCCGGCGATCAGGTCCGACCCGGTCGAGGCACGCCTGGGCCAGGTCGAGCGAGACGTACACCTGGTCGAGCAGGACCTCGAAGCGGGCGTGGCAGTCGCCGGCGGTACGGGTGACCACCGGCCGGGGCCGCGGGTGCGAACAGCTCGCCGTAGGCGAGGTAGGGCTCGTCGCGGCGCAGGTCGATGTCGAGCCCGGAGGCCCGGGCGATCGGCCCGGAGACGCCGTAGGCGCGGCAGCCTGCGCGGCGCAGAGCACGCCGACGCCGACGCGTGCGGGCCAGGAAGATCTCGTTGCGCCGGATCAGGTTGTCGAGGTCGGGCAGCCGGCGGCGGACGCCGAGTCGACCGCGGTCGCGGCCCGGCCGGTCCAGCCCGCCGGCACCTCCTCCTTGAGCCCGCCGACCCGGTTGAACATGTAGTGCATCCGGCCGCCGGAGGCCTCCTCCATCACCGCCTGCAGCTCTTCCCGCTCCCGGAACGCGTAGAAGACCGGCGTGATCGCGCCGATCTCGAGCGGGTAGGAGCCGAGGAACATCAGGTGGATGAGCACCCGGTTGAGCTCGGCGAGCACGGTGCGCAGCCAGACCGCGCGCTCGGGCACCTCCATGCCCAGCAGCCGCTCGACGGCGAGCACGACGCCGAGCTCGTTGCTGAACGCCGACAGCCAGTCGTGCCGGTTGGCCAGCACGATGATCTGCCGGTAGTCGCGCACCTCGAACAGCTTCTCGGCGCCCCGGTGCATGTAGCCGATGATCGGCTCGGCGGAGACGACGCGCTCGCCGTCGAGCACGAGCCGCAGCCGCAGCACGCCGTGCGTGGACGGGTGCTGCGGCCCGATGTTGAGCACCATGTCGGCCGTCGCGAGGCCGCCGGCGCCCATGCCGACGTCGAGCGCGCGCTGGCCGGTCTCGGAGGTCACGCGGCCAGTCTGCCGCACGCCGGCCCCGGCCCGTGGGCGGCAGCGCCCGAACCGCGCGCCCGACCGGTGATCAGCAGCCGGCGAACGTCTCGCCGCTGGTCCCCCACCCGTCCTTGTCGACGCGGACGAGGAGCAGCCGGTCGGACTCCGGGGCATCGGCCAGCTCGGTCGCGCTGACCGAGCGGGTCTGCAGCGGCTCGCCGGCCGCCACGCAGTGGTGCAGCAGGAAGGTGGCGCCCTCCGGGACCGGGATGTCGAAGGTCTTCTTGGCGTTCTGGTTGACGTACCGGTTCGACCCGACCTCCCACGAGGTGACCCGCAGGCCCTGCTTCGCGACCACCGCGTCGTCGACCTTGGGGTCGGTCCAGCGGTCGAGCACGAGCACGTCGACATCACCCTCGCGCTTGACGCCGGTGACCAGCCCGAAGTCGAAGGCCCGACCTATGACGTCGCTGGTCGGGGCCCCGACCCGGCCCGACGCGGTGCTCGAGGGTGCCGGCGAGGCGGCAGAGGCGGCACCCGACGGGGTGCCCGTCACGGTGACGACGACCTCACGGGGGGTGTCCGCCCCACAGGCACTCAGGCTCGCGCCCGCCACCAGGGCGAGCGCGAGGGGGGCACACGGCATCCGACGTCGCATCGACCCAACGGTGCCAGAAACGACCGCCCCGAGTCACATCCGCGGAACGCGGCGCAGCACCCAGCGGAAGCCGCCCAGGCCGTCGGGTGAGGTCAGCGCGCCGAGCGCAGACGCGTCGGCGAGGGCCGCCAGGTAGCCCGCCGGGTCGGTGCGCGCGAGCCCGTGGTCGGGGGTGCCGGCGTGGGCCCCCAGCGTGTGCAGAGCGTCGCGCTGGGTGGTGACCTCGTCGTGCTCGAGCGAGTCGACTGCGACGTGGGCGGTGAGGTCGCACGAGCCGTCGGGCACCGGTGCGACGAGGGCACCCGCCCGGTATGCCGTGAGCGTGCCGCCCAGTGGTCGCTCACCCGCTGTGTGCCCGTAGTCGACGGCGAGCAGGGTCCCGCCCCGCACCCGCGACACCAGGTCGCCCCAGGCCACGTCGCGGGCCAGGCCCACCTCGACCCGAGCCCCGACGGGAAGGTCGCCGGTCGGCCAGTGCCGGGCGCACCACGCCAGCTCGTCGTCGGTGGGGGCGCCACCCGTCGACTCCTCCCCGGTGCGCGGGTCGACCAGCACCACGGCGAGACGGCCGGGCTCGACCACCTCGGCCACCGTGCACGGCACCACGTCGAGCCACTCGTGGGCCACCACGAGCACGTCGTCGAGGTCGGTGAGCTCGACGGGCAGGTCACCACCGCCGGGGGAGCGCTGCCACGCCACGGCATCCGGCAGGTCTGCGGGGCGGGGCACCACGTCGACGCCGGTCAGCCGCAGGTCGGGGCGCCGCAGCGCCAGGTGGGTGAGCAGCTCACCGCGGCCGCACCCGACGTCGACCACGTGGTGCACCCCCTCCCGGTCGGCGAGGCGCCCGAGGGCGTCGGCGAACGGGGCACCGAGCGGCCCGTGGGTCGAGGTCGTGAAGTGGCCGGCGGGTCCCTCGGGGCCCCGGTAGAACCCGTGGGGGCCGTAGAGCGCCTCGTGCCACGCCTCGCGCCAAGGGACCATCACCCGCCGCACGGTACCCACCCCGGCCGACGTGGGCCCGGCCACACCGGCTCGGGGACGCGTGACGATGCGCCCCCTCATCCGCTACAACGGACCCAGGATCCCCCGACGGGGGCGGAGGGAGTGCGTCCCGATGGCAGCACCAGCCGAGCCGACCACCACAGAACCCGGGCTCAAGGCCGGCGCGATCGGCTTCGTCGACGCGCTGGTCATCGGCCTGGCCGCCACCTCGCCCGCCTACTCGCTCGCCGCGGTCATCGGCGCGATCGCTGCGCTGGTCGGCGTGTACGCGCCCGGGGTGCTGCTGGCGTCGTTCGTGCCGATGGCGCTGATCGCCTCGGCCTTCCTCTACCTCAACCGGGTCGACCAGGACTGCGGCACCACCTTCAGCTGGGTGACCCGGGCGATGGGGCCGTGGTTCGGCTGGCTCGGCGGCTGGGCGATCGCGATGACGGGGGTGCTCGTCGTGGGCTCGCTCGCCGACGTCGGGGTCAGCTTCAGCCTGATGGCCGTGGGGCTCGACGATGCCGCCGAGAACGCCTGGATCCGGATGCCGCTCGCGATCCTGCTGATCATCGGGATGACCTGGCTGTGCGTGCTCGGCACCGACCTCTCGGCCAAGCTGCAGGACTTCCTCATCGTCGCCCAGATCGGGTCGCTGCTCATCTTCGCCGCCGTCGCGATCTGGAAGGCCGTCAACGGGGACAGCCCGCTCGACGCCATCGACCCCTCGTGGTCCTGGCTCAACCCGTTCGGCGCCGGGGGTGCCGCGCTGACCTCCGGGCTGCTGCTCGGCGTCTTCGCCTACTGGGGGTGGGAGTCGGCGGTCAACCTCAGCGAGGAGACCACCGACGGCGACTCCACCCCGGGTCGCGCCGCCATGTGGAGCACCGTGGTGCTGCTGGTGACCTATGTGTCGGTGGCCGTCGCCGTCGTGGCCTTCGCCGGCACCGCCTACCTCACCGAGAACGCCGGCGACGAGGAGTTCCTCTTCGCCGACCTCGCCGACCAGGTGCTGGGCAGCTGGGGCTGGGTGGTGCTGCTCTCGGTGGCGACCTCGGCCATCGCGTCGACCCAGACGACGATCATCCCCGCCTCGCGCACCGCGTTGTCGATGGCCCGTCGGCACGCCCTGCCGCCGCGCCTGGGCCACATCAGCCCGCGGTACCGCACGCCCGACGTGTCGACCTGGCTCGTCGCCGCCATCGCCATCGTCTGGTACGTCGGCATCTACCAGCTGAGCGAGAACGCGCTGTTCGACTCGCTGACCGCGCTGTCGCTGCTCATCGCGTTCTACTACGCGCTCACCGGGGTGGCCTGCGCCATCTACCACCGCAAGCACCTGACCGACAGCGTGAAGAACTTCGTGTTCATCGGGGTCGGCCCGGTCGTGGGCGCCCTCCTGCTCACCTGGCTGCTGGTGCTCTCGGTGCGCGACATGTCCGACCCGGCCAACTCCTACAGCGGGCAGGCGTGGTTCGGGCTCGGGCCACCGCTCGTCATCGGGGTGTTCATCTTCATGGTGGGCGTGGCGTTCATGTTCTACTGGCGCGCGCAGGACGGCCGGTTCTGGCTGGAGCGCCCGTCGCTGCCCGACCCCGACGTGGTGCGGCGGGTCACACCGGCCGCCAAGGACCCCGACGGGCTGGAGGGCTGAGCCATGGCGATCGTGCTCGGGTACGACGACTCACCCGGCGCCGGCATCGCGCTGGCCACGGCGATCCGGGTCGCGCAGCGGCTCGGCGAGCCCCTGGTGCTGGTCTACGGTGCCGCCGTGCCCGGGGGGCGGGGCGAGGAGTTCCGTGCGCACCTCGAGGCGCTGCACGAGATGGGGCGCAGCGCACTCGAGCACGCCGTCGAGCTCGCCACGGCAGCCGGGGTCACCACCGAGGTCGAGCTCGTCGATGCCCGGGCTGCGGAGGCGCTGCTCGACGTGGCCGCGCGCCACGACGCGACGATGATCGTGGTGGGCACCACGGGCGAGAGCCCGCTGAAGGGCGCGGTGCTGGGCTCGACCCCGCACCGGTTGCTCCACCTCAGCGACCGACCGGTGCTGTGCGTGCCGGTCGACGCGGGGTAGACGCCGCCGAGCCGACGCCCGCGGGCCCGGAGGAGTAGGTTGCTCGCTCGTGGACGGCATCGAGCACCCCGCCCGGCTGACCGTCGGCGTCGTCGGGGCCGGCCGGGTCGGCGCGGTGCTCGGCGCGGCGCTCGCCCGGGCCGGCCACCGGGTCGTCGCGGTCGTCGGCCGTGAGCGCGGCGCTCGCCGGGAGCGGGCCGAGACGCTGCTGCCCGGGGTGCCGCTCGTCGACGTCGCCCGGTGTCGTGGCGGCGCGCCGAGCTGGTGCTGCTCGACCGTGCCCGACGACGCGCTGCCCGACCTCGTCGCCGGGCTGACCGCGACCGGCGCCTGGCAGGCCGGGCCAGATCGTGGTGCACACCGTCGGGCCGGTACGGCGTCGGCGTGCTGGAACCGGCGCCGCGCGCACCACGTGCATCGCCGCTGGCCCTGCACCCGGCGATGACCTTCTCAGCGGCACCGCGGCCGACCTGACCGCGCTGGCCGACTGCTGCTTCGGCGTGACCGCACCGCGAGCCGGCCCGGCCGGTGGCCGAGGCGCTGGTCGTCGAGATCGGCGGCGAGCCGGTCTGGGTCGACGAGGCCGACCGGGCGCGCTACCACGCGGCCCTCTCCCACGGCGCGAACCACCTGGTGACCCTGGTCGCGCAGGCCATGCAGGTGCTCGCGCCACGCCGGGGTCGACGGCCCGGACCGGGTGATCGGGCCGTTGCTCGGCACCGCGCTCGACAACGCGCTGCGCCGGGGTGACGCCGCTCTCACCGGGCCGGTCGCCCGCGGCGACGCCGGTACGGTGGCCGCGCATCTGCGCGAGCTGCGCGACCGAGACGCCGGACGTCCTGCCGGCCTACGTCGCGCTCGCCCGGGCGACCGCCGAGCGGGCGCTCGGCGTCGGGCCGGCTGGCGCCGGACCGCGCCGAGGCGCTGCTGGACGTGCTGCGCCGACCGGAGGAGCACTGAGTGACCGACGGCCACCGAGCTGCGCCCCGTCGTCGCGCACACGCGCGGCGAGCTGGCCGGCCGCCCGCGCGGGCGCTGGGCGAGGCCGGCGGCGTCGCCGTCGTGATGACGATGGGCGCGCTGCACGAGGGGCACGCCGAGCTGATCCGCGCAGGCCCGGCAGCGGGCCGCGCACGTCGTCGTCACGATCTTCCTGAACCCGCTGCAGTTCGGGCCGCGGCGAGGACCTGTCGCGCTACCCGCGCACCTTCGACGCCGACCTGGTGATCTGCCGGCGCGAGGGCGTCGACCTGGTCTTCGCCCCGACGCCCGACGTCGTCTACCCCGACGGTGAGCCCGGCGTGCGGGTCAGTGCCGGCCCGCTCGGCGACGTGCTCGAGGGCGCACTCCCGGCCCGGTCACTTCGACGGCGTGCTCACCGTCGTCGGCAAGCTGCTGCACCTCGACCGGCGCCGACGCTGGCCTACTTCGGCCAGAAGGACGCCCAGCAGCTGCTGCTGATCCGGCGGATGGTCCAGCGACCTCGACTTCCCGGTCGAGGTGGTCGCGGTGCCGACCGTGCGCGAGCCCGACGGCCTGGCGATGAGCAGCCGCAACATGTACCTCACCGCACAGCGACCGCGAGGCCGCGCTGTCGCTGTCGCCGGGCACTGCGGGCCGGTGCGGCGGCCGCGGCCGAGGGCGCCAGCGCCGTCCGCCGGGCCGCCCGCGCGGTGCTGGTCGCCGAGCCGCTCGTGCCCTGGTGGACTACCTCGTGCTCGTGCACCCGGAGACGCTGCAGCCGACGTGCCCGGAGTGGTACCGCGGCGAGGCGCTGCTCGCGGTCGCGGCCCGGGTCGGCACGACCCGGCTGATCGACAACACCCCGCTGCTCGTCGGGCCCGGTGGTGGGGCGCTCGACGTCTTCTCCGACGTGCCGCACGCCCGGGCCGAGGTCTGAGCCGGATGCCGGTCACGCCCGTCACGCTGCCCCGGCGGCTCCGCGCCCCCGCACCCGGCTGGACGACGCAGCGCCGACGTCGTGGTGGTCGGCTCGGGCATCGCCGGCCTGACCTGCGCCCTGCGCCTGCGCGAGCGGGTCGACCGCGTGCTGCTGGTGACCAAGACCGTGCTGTCGGCCGGCTCGACCGAGTGGGCCCAGGGCGGCATCGCCGCGGCCCTCGACCCCGAGGACACGCCGCAGGAGCACCTCGACGACACGCTCGTGGCCGGCGTGGGGCTGTGCGACCCCGACGCGGTGCGCATCCTGGTCGACCGAGGGGCCGGAGCGGGTGCGCGAGCTCGTGGCGCTGGGTGCCGAGTTCGACCGCGACGCCGAGGGCGAGATCAAGCTGACCCGCGAGGGCGGCCACCACCGCGACCGGATCGCGCACGCGGTGGCGACGCCACGGGCGCCGAGATCTCGCGGGCGCTGATCGCCGCACTGCACCGCGTCGTCGACGACCCGGGCATCGAGGTCGTCGAGCACGCGCTGGTCGTCGACCTGCTCACGGCCGACGACGGTGCGGTGTGCGGCGTGACGCTGCACGTCATCGGCGAGGGCCAGGTCGACGGCGTCGGCGCGGCCTACGGGCGGGCGGTCGTGCTCGCCACCGGTGGCCTGGGCCAGATCTACACCTCGACCACCAACCCGCCGGTCGCGACCGGAGACGGCATGGCGGCGGCGCTGCGGGCCGGGGCGCGGGTCACCGACCTGGAGTTCGTGCAGTTCCACCCCACGGTGCTCTTCTCGGGGAGGGTCCACCGGCCAGCAGCCGCTGATCTCGGAGGCGGTGCGCGGCGAGGGCGCCTTCCTCGTCGACGGCGCCGGGGTGCGGTTCATGACAGGCCGCCACGAGCTGGCCGACCTCGCCCCGCGCGACGTCGTGGCCCGGGCGATCCTCGACGTGATGCGCGACCAGCAGGTCGAGCACGTGTGGCTCGACGCCCGCCACCTCGGGGCCGACTTCCTCGAGCAGCGCTTCCCGTCGATCGTGGCGCGCTGCCGCGAGCTGGGGTTCGACCCCGCGACCGAGCTGCTGCCGGTCGCGCCGGCCCAGCACTACGCGTCGGGCGGGGTCGAGACCGACCTGCTCGGCCGCTCGTCGGTCGACGGCCTCTACGCGTGCGGTGAGTGCTCGTGCACCGGCGTCCACGGCGCCAACCGGCTCGCATCCAACTCCCTGCTCGAGGGCCTGGTCTTCGCGCACCGCATCGCCGACGACGTGACCACGCGCTTCGCCGCGGGCGAGCTGCCGCTGCGCACCCCGGCATCCGATGCCGGTGACGCCGCGGTGCTCGACGCCTCGCACCGCCTCGACGTGCAGCGCGCCATGACGCGGGGGTCGGGGCCGGTGCGGTCGGCGGCCTCGACGGCCGGCGCGCTCGAGGCGCTCGCCGCGCTGGCGGCGCTGCCGCCGAGCACGGCCGAGCCGGGCCCCGCCACCTGGGAGACCACCAACCTGCTGCACCTCGGCCAGGCCCTGGCCACGGTCGCCCACCGGCGCGCGGAGACCCGGGGCGGGCACGTGCGCTCCGACTTCCCCGAGCGCGACGACGCCCGCTGGCTCACCCACCTCACGACGACCCGGCCGGCCGACGGGGCGCTCGTCGTCACCGAGCGGCCGGTGGAGGCCCCGGTATGACCGATGTCGGATTTCCCACGGCCGATGCCCTGCTCCTCGTCGAGCGGGCCCTCGACGAGGACCTCTCGGCCGGGCACCGACGTCACGACGATGGCGACCATCCCGGCATCCCAGGTGTCGCGTGTGCGCACCTCGTGGCGCGGGCCGACGGCGTGGTCGCCGGGCTGCCGGTGGTCGCCCTCGTGCTCGATGCCGTGGCGGGGCGGCTGGGGTCCGGCGCGGTGGAGGTCGTGCTGCACGTCGAGGACGGCATCCGGGTCGTGCGCGGCGACCACCTCGCGACCCTGCGCGGGGCCACCCGCACCACGCTGGTCGCCGAGCGGACCGTGCTCAACATCCTGTCGCGCACCTCGGGGGTGGCGACGCACACCCGGCGCTGGGCCGACGTGCTCGAGGGCTCCGGCGCGATGGTGCTCGACACCCGCAAGACGACGCCGGGGATGCGGGCGCTCGAGAAGTACGCGGTGCGCTGCGGCGGCGGCACCAACAAGCGGATGGGCCTGTACGACGTCGCGATGATCAAGGACAACCACAAGCTCGCGGCCGGGGGGCTGACGGCGGCGTACGACGCGGTGCGGGCGCACCTTCCCCGACGTGGCGATCCAGGTCGAGGTGACCACCACGGCGGAGGCGGTCGAGTCGGTGGGCGCGGGAGCGCGGTTCCTGTTGTGCGACAACATGACTCCCGAGCTGCTGCGCCAGACGGTGGATGCCGTGCGCGCCACCGGGGAGTCGGTCGAGATCGAGGCCACGGGCAACCTCACGCTCGAGGTGGCGGCCGCCTACGCCGCGACCGGCGTCGACTACCTCTCGGTCGGCGGGCTCACGCACTCCTCGCCGATCCTCGACATCGCGCTCGACCTCGACCCCGGGGTGGGCTGACCGGATCGGAAGGGGGGAGACGGTGATCCTGCCGCCGGTGCCTGACCTACGGCTCGTGACCATCCGGCGCGGTGGCACCCTCACCGACGCCGACCACCACCTGCTGGCGCTGTGGGCGGCCTCCTGCGCCGAGCACGTCCTGCCCCTCTTCGAGGCCGTGCGGCCCGACGACCGGCGGCCGCGCGAGGCGATCGAGGCGGCCCGGGCCTGGGTGCGCGGCGACCTGCCGATGATGCAGGCGCGGGCGGCGGGCGGGCACGCGATGGGGGCCGCCCGGGACCTGAGCGGGGCGGCCCGGCACGCCGCGTACGCCGCCGGGCAGGCCGGGGTGGTCGCCCACGTCGCCGCGCACGACCTCGGCGCAGCCGCCTACGCGATCAAGGCCGTGCGCGCCGCGGCGCCGCGCCGACGAGGCGGAGGTCGCCGGGCGACGCGAGTGCCAGTGGCAGCGCGACCAGCTGCCGCCGGCCGTGCGCGAGCTGGTGCTCGACGACCAGCAGCGGCGCAACGCGCTCTGCTGGTCGGTGTTCGACTGCTGACGCGGCGGAGTCGACCGGTGCGCCTCCAGACATGCAGTCGACCCTCCACGGCCGTCGTCCACGCGTGGCGGTCAGACTTCACCCGCCCACTGCATGTCTCCAGGCGCGCTCCTCACGGATGGTCGACCACGCCGACCCCGGCCGGAGCGCGACTCAGCCGGCGGTGCCGGTGCTCGGGGCGGGAGCGGCCGCGGGTGGGGCGTCGACGACGAGCAGGTTGCCCGAGTACATCCCCATCGCGCAGGTGAAGTGCACGGTGCCGGCATCCATGGCCGGCAGCTGCACGGTGTTCTCGCCCTCGGCCAGGTTCACCGAGACGCCCAGGTCGGGCACGCGCAGGGCCGCGCTGCAGTCGAACTGTGAGGTGCCCTCGATGAGCCACGTCGTCGGCATCCCGGCGTAGAGCACGGTGTCCGCGGGCACGTAACCCCCCGGTCCCTGCGTCATCCGCACGGTCTGCACGCCGTCGCTGACGGTGACGTTGGCGGATGCCGCGCGCGTGACCGCTGCCGAGGTCGCGGCCGCCGAGGCCGACCCGCCCGTGACGCCCAGCAGGTTCAGGCCGCTGGAGACGTTGAGCAGTGCGAAGGCCAGCACGAGCACGCCGACGACCCGCAGCACGGTGACCTGGCGCCGGCCGGTCGTGAGGCTTGGGAACCGACCCGAGGGCGAGCAGCCCCGGGGTGGTGCCGACCGCGAAGGTCGCCATGATGGCGCCGGCCTGGACGGGCGACGCGGTCGAGAGGGCGTAGACCTGCGCGGCCTGGGTGAAGCCGCAGGGCAGCAGGAAGGTGGCGGCGCCGACGAGCGCGGTGCGCCAGTGGCTGTAGCCGGCATCCGCGGCGTCCTCGATGCCGAGCACCCGGCCGAGCCCGGCCGGGAGCCTCGGCGACCAGGCGGCGACCCTCGGGGAGACCCCGGTGAGCCGGATGCCGAGCAGGAACATGACCACCGCGACGGCCAGCACCAGCAGCCCGGTGACCCGGGTGGGCAGGCTCATCGTCGAGCCGATGGCGCCGAGCAGCGCGCCGAGCACGCCGAAGCCGACGATGCGGCCGGCGTTGAAGGCGAGCTGCGGCCGCATCCGGGTGGCGAAGGGGAGCGCGGTCTCACCGCGGGCAGCGAGGCTGGCAGCGTGCGACGCGGAGAAGCCGAGCACCAGGCCCCCCACCATGGCCATGCAGGTGGAGATGCCGGCGGTCAGCCCCAGCACGAGCACGAGCGCCAGGCCGCCGCGTGACGGGTCCGAGAGCCCCGAGGTGAGGTCGGCCGGGCCGAGCACGGAGATCGCCACGGCGACGGCGGCCACGGCCACGGCGGCGCCGAGCACGGTGCGCCACACGGACAGGTCGGGCGAGAGCCACGGTGCCCTGCCCGGTTCGTAGCCGGCGTAGCGGATGGCGGCGTCGAGCTGGGCGCGGTCCAGAGGGGCCGTCGGCGGTGACCGTCGCGGTGCCCCGGGTGGCCGAGACACTCACCGCGGTGACCCCGGGCACGCGCCGCAGGGCGCGGGTGACCCGCTTCTCGCAGGAGTCGCACGTCATCCCGGTGATGGGAACGGTGACGGCGCTGGCAGTGTCGATGCCGGCCTTGGTGCTCACCGTCGTCCTCCCGGTCCCGGTCTGGTTGCAGGTTCAAGCACGATCGTCCCACCGCCGCATCGGCCGCGGTGCCGGTTGGGAGCGTCCTCACACCCCTTGGGGGTGTCCGAACCGTTTCCAGCGTAGGGCCACCGCGTAGTCGACGGTGAGGCCGTCGTGAGCGGCGAGCACGTCGTCGGCCGTCGCCGGCGGCAGCTCGATGCGTGCCACGGCCTCGAGGTCGTCGCGGCGCTCGAAGGTCCATTCGATGGTCAGTGCCTCGGTGGTGAACCCCTGACGGTCCCAGAACCGTTGCACCGCAACAGGATCGTAGGCGGGGTAGGCGCGTCGGAACCACGCACCGAAGGTCGACCGGGTGACGTCGTTGTCGACGACGACGGCGATGCCGCCCGGCCGCAGCACGCGGGCGAGCTCGGCCAGCCCCGGCTCGCACCCGGCGCCGAAGAAGTAGGCCCAGCGGGCGTGCGCGACGTCGATGGTGGCGTTCGCCACAGGGAGCGCCTCGGCGTCACCGGCGAGCACGGATGCCGGTTGCTCGCCCCGCGCTGCGAGCCGCTGCCGCGCGCGCCGCACCAGGGGGAGGTGCGGCTCGACCCCGACCACCCGCGCGCCGCGGGCGGCGAACCGGGGGAGGTGGAACCCGGTGCCGCACCCGATGTCGAGGACGTCCGAGCCGCGCAGGGGGTGCAGGGCGTCGATGGTGGTGTCGATGACCCCGGCCCGGTCGGAGGCGAGGTTCTCCAGCTCGTAGACGTCGGGGGAGTCCCAGATGTTCGGGCTGCGGATCACGACGAGCGGCGCGGCTTCGACGACTTGGCGGGGGCCTTGGGAGCCGGCTTCGCGGGCTTGGCGGGGGGCTTGGCCGTGGACTTCTTCGCGGATGCCTTGGTGTGAGACGACGCCTTGCTCGAGGAGGCCCTGCTCGCGGCCGACTTCGTCGTCGCCGGGGTGCCCTTGACCGGCGGCACCGGGTGCGCCGCCTCGTTGGCACCGGCCACGGATGCCGTGGCGCGCTTGCGGGGGACCCGGGTGCGGCGGCCACCGACGGTGCCGGCCGCCACCGTGGCCGGGTGCACGAGCAGCGGGATGAGCTGGCGAGCGCCGGCCGAGGCGGGCCCGCTTCACGGTGTCGAGGTGGGCCTCGCAGCGCAGCACCAGCTGGGCGTAGCCCTCCTCGCCCATCAGGGCGGTAGCTCGGCCCGGTTGCTGCGGTAGACGGGCTCGCGCCCCGACGTGGGCCTCGGTGTTGGCGCGAGCAGTACCAGTCGAGGTCGTGGCCGCCCGGGCCCCAGCCGCGCCGGTCGTACTCGGCGATCGTCACCTCGAGGTAGCGACGTGTCGTCGGCGCGCTCGACCGTGCGGTAGGAGCGGCGGATCGGCAGCTGCCAGCACACGTCGGGCTTGGTCTCGTGCGGCGGCGCCGCCCGGTGCGCACGGCCAGCTGGTGCAGCGCGCAGCCGGCGCCGGCGGCGAAGCCGGGCCGGTTGAGGAAGATGCAGGCGCCGTCGACCACCGTGGTCTTGCGGGCGCCGTCCTCGTCGCTCGGTCCAGCGCCGTTGCGCCGGCGGTCCTTCTCGCCGGACGCTCGCCAGGTGCTTGCCAGTCGTCAGCCCGCGCTTGACGACACGGCCTGCACGCGCTCGACGTCGTCGTCGTCGGTGAAGTGCGCGCCCGAGGGTGCAGCAGCCGTCGTCGGGGCGGTCGGCGTAGATGCCCTGGCAGCCGCGCCCGAAGATGCACGTCCAGCGACGACGTCAGCCAGGTGAGATCGAACCGGAACCGCTGGGCCGGGGTTGGCCGGGTCGGGCATCTCGAGCCCAGGCGCGGGCGAAGTCGAGCGGCGCTCGGGCACGCGCGCCACCCTATGGGCCAGTCAGCGAGGTGCCACGAGCTACGTTGGGGCGCATGCGCCTCGGGGTCCTCGACGTCGGATCGAACACGGTCCACCTGCTCGTCGTCGACGCGCACCCAGGTGCCCGCCGCTGCCCGCGCTCCGCACAAGATCGAGCTGCGGCTGGCGGAGCACCTGACCGCGACGGGCCGATCGCCGACGCCGGATGCGACCGCGCTGGTCGCCTTCGTGCAGGACGTGTGCGAGGTCGCCGAGGACCACGGCGTGCGAGGAGCTGATCGCCTTCGCGACCTCCGCCATCCGCGAGGCACCGAACGGCGACGACGTGCTCGCGGCAGTCGTCGACGCACCGGCGTCGACGCTCGAGGTGCTGACCGGTGAGGACGAGGCCCGGCTGACCTTCCTCGCCGTCCGGCGCTGGTTCGGCTGGTCGGCGGGCACCTGCTCGTCGCTCGACATCGGCGGCGGCTCGCTGGAGCTCGCCCGGGCATGGACGAGGGCCCGGACGTCGCGGTGTCGCTGCCGCTGGGCGCCGGCCGGCTCACCCGCGACCTGCTGCCCGGCGACCCGCCAGCCGCCGACGTGGTCGCGCGCTGCCCGCAAGTAGGTGCGCGCGTCGATCGGCGCCGAGCTGCCGGCCGCTGCGCCAAGGCCGGGATCCCGACCACGCGGTCGGCACCTCCAAGACGTTCCGCTCGCTGGCCCGCATCTGCTGGCGCCGCGCCGAGCGCCGAGGGCACGTACGCCGCCCGCGCCCTGCGAGCCGGCGACGCTGTCGGCGCGGCTGCGCCGAGCTCGCCGGCGATGACGGCGGCCGAGCGCTCCGCGCTGCCCGGGGTGTCGCGGCTCGCGCTCGCGCCAGCTGCTCGCCGGCGCGCGTCGTGGCCGAGGCCGCGATGGACCTGCTTGGGCCTCGAGGCGCCTCGAGATCTGCCCGTGGGCGCTGCGCGAGGGCATCATCCTGCGGCGACCTGGACAGGATGAGCTGAGGCCGTGCCTAGACTGCGGCGTGGCCGAGCGAGGTCACGGGCGAGTGGCCCGGTGCGACGTGCCGCCGGGCCCGGGTCGCGCTGTCGACGGCCTCGGCCTACCCGAGGGCGTCGCGGCGCGTTCGAGCTCGCCGCCCGGCTCGGCTACGACGGCGTCGAGGTGATGGTGTGGACCGACCCGGTCACCCAGGAGGCGGGCGCGCTGCGCACGCTGTCCGAGCACCACGGCATCCCGGTGCTGTCGGTGCACGCGCCGACGCCTGCTGGTCACCCAACGGGTCTGGGGCACGCGACCCTGGGAGAAGATCGAACGCTCGATGGCGAGCTCGCCGACGAGCTCGGGGCGCAGCACCGTCGTGCTGCACCCACCGTTCCGGTGGCAGCGCGAGCTACGCCCGCGACTTCGTCGAGGGGGTCGCGGGCTGGGGCCGAGCGGCGACATCGCGATCGCGGTCGAGAACATGTACCCGTGGCGGGCGCCGCGTCGCGCGAGCTGAGGCCTACCTGCCGCACTGGGACCCGGTGCCGCAGCCCTACGACGCACGTGACCCTCGACCTGTCGCACACCTCGACCTCCGGCTTCGACGCGATGGAGATGGCCGAGCCGGCTGGGGCCGCGCCTGCGCCACCTGCACCTGGCCGACGGGGTGGGCTCGCGCGCGGACGAGCACCTCGTGCCCGGGCGCGGCACCCAGCCCTGCGGCGAGGTGCTCGAGGCGCTGGCGTCCGGGGGGTATGCCGGGCACGTCGTCGTCGAGGTGAGCACCCGTCGCGCCGGCAGGCGCAGCGCGAGGCCGACCTCGCCGAGGCGCTCGCCTTCGCCCGCCTCCACCTGGGCGACCTCGTCGTAGGTGCCGGAAAGGCCGCTGCCGCAACCGCTTCCGGTCACCGGCTGCGTCAGTGGTGGTTCAGGATGCCGGCTGGTCGCGGTTCGCGATGCCGTCGAGCCGGAGCACGTCCGACTCGTCGCGGTGGGTGCCCGTGGTGCCGACGTGCTTGTCGCTGATGCCGGGGCCCTTCGTGATGACGTGCACCAGGGCCATCGCGTGCCCGCGGCCGAGGCCGTAGTCGTCGGCGAGCCAGCCCACGATCTCGGCGGCCTTGGTGTCGGGGCCGAACCCCTTGGCGTGCGCCTCGTCGACCAGCTGCTGCGGGGTCTTGCCGGTCTTCTTCTCGACGGCGTCGAGGTAGGCCTGGAGGACACGGTGGTCCCCTCTCGGTGCGGGGTCCTCAGACCCAGTAGGTGTCGTGCTGCAGCATGAAGGCGACCCGCTCGTCGGGCGACATCGGCGCGCCGCGGCCCACGGCATCCAAGGTCTCGAAGTAGTCCTCGCGGGGCGCGCCCGGGTGAACATCAGCAGCATCCGGGCCCGGTCGGCGCCGCGGAAGCCGTGCAGGCCGCCCTCGGGCACGTGCAGGAAGTCACCGCTGCCGGCGGTCACCCAGCCGGTGCCGTCGTAGAGCCCGCACGCTGCCCTCGAGCACGTAGAACGACTCGGTGATGGCGCGGTGGAAGTGCGGGTCGGGGCCGGACTCCTCGTCACCGAAGGTCCAGCGGTAGAGGCCGTAGTGGCCGCCGGTGGCGTCTCCGGTGGCGAGGTACTCGCAGCTGCCGCCGGCGCGGTAGGTGATCTCGGGGTCGGTGTCGTCGCGCCTCAGCCAGGCGCTCGCCTCGCCGCCGTCGCCGTGGTAGACGTCGGCGGGATAGGGCCGGTGCAGCGGGTCGGGGAACGACATCCCGGAACGCTAGCGCCGCGCCCTGACGGTGCGGGGTCTTGCGGCATCCCGGGCACGGTGGCATATTTCATCACATGACGAATAAAGCCGAGGACGACGCCGTCGTCGTCGACCACCTGCGGGTCGTGCGGGGCGGTCGGGAGGTGCTGCCCGACCTCAGCCTGCGGGTGCCGCGGGGGCAGGTCGTGGGGCTGCTCGGCCCGCAGCGGGGTGGCAAGTCGACGCTGATGCGGGCCGTGGTGGGGGTGCAGGTCATCGCCGGCGGCACGGTCACCGTGCTCGGGGAGGAGGCCGGCTCCCCGGGGCTGCGCCACCGGGTCGGCTACCTCACCCAGGCGCCGAGCGTCTACGGCGACCTGTCGGTGCGCGACAACGTCAGCTACCTCGCCACGATCATGGGCGCGGGGCGGATGCCGTGGACCGCGCGATCGCCGAGGTCGACCTGGTCGACCACGAGCACGCCAAGGTCGAGAACCTCTCCGGTGGCCAGCGGTCGCGGGCCAGCCTGGCCTGCACCCTGGTGGGGGACCCCGAGGTGCTCGTGCTCGACGAGCCGACGGTCGGGCTCGACCCGGTGCTGCGCCGCGAGCTGTGGGACCTGTTCCGGAAGCTGTCCCGCGAAGGCCGCACCGTGTTCGTGTCGAGCCACGTCATGGACGAGGCGTCGCGCTGCGACCGGCTGCTGCTGCTGCGCGAGGGCCGCATCCTCAGCGACTCGACGCTGCCCGAGCTGCTCGAGAGCACCGGCAGCACGGATGCCGAGCAGGCCTTCCTGGCCTCATCGACGCCGCGGATGCCGCGGACGCCGGCGGTTCCGGCGGACCGCCGGCGGCACCGGCGGCTCGGACGGGGGTGCGTCGGCATGAACGTCCGGATCACCCGCACCACGGCGGCCGCATCCTGCGCCAGCTGCGCGGCGACCACCGCACCGTCGCCCTGATGATCGTGGTGCCCTGCGTGCTGCTCGGCCTGCTCGCGTGGATCTACGCCGACCTGCCCGGCGACGTGTTCAACCGGATCGGCCGGCCCTGCTCGGCGTCTTCCCGTTCGTGGTCATGTTCATCGTCACCAGCATCGCGACCCTTCGGGAGCGCACCAACGGCACGCTCGAGCGGCTGCTCACGACACCGCTCGGCAAGGGTGACCTGATGCTCGGCGACGCGCTGGCGTTCGGTGGCGATGGCGGTGCTGCAGGCCCTCGTGGCAACGGGTTCGCGGGTATGGGTGTGCCGGCTCGACATCGCCGGGCCGCTGTGGCTGCTGGTGGTCATCGCGCTGTTCGACGCGGTGCTCGGCACCGCCCTGGGGCTGCTGGCCAGCGGCTTCGCCCGCACCGAGTTCCAGGCGGTGCAGTTCATGCCCGCGCTGGTGCTGCCGCAGTTCCTGCTCTGCGGGCTGCTCGTGCCGCGCGAGCCGCTGCCACCCGCACTGGAGGCGATCTCGAACGTGCTGCCGCTGTCCTACGCCGTCGACGCCATGAAGGACGTCACCGTGCTGGTGACCTGCTCAGCGAGGTGCCGCCCAGCCTGGGCGTCATCGCCCTGTGGATCGCGCTGTCCCTCGCCCTGGGAAGCCCTCACCCTCCGCCGCCGCACCCCCTGACCGCTGGCCCATCGGGCCGTCCGCGCGCACAGCGAGCGGACGGCATCCGGCTGCTGCTCCTGCGGATCAGGAGCACTTCGCCGGGCTCAGGGCCGAGTACGGCCCTGACGTGGCGAAGTCCTCCTACTTCGCGGAGCCCGCGCTGAAGGTGGCCTGGAGTCGGGTCGCTACTGCGGATGTGCGCTCTTGCTCGCGACTGGTGTTGCTGCAGCACCGACACATCGGAGCAGCGACCGAGCCGGAGCAGCGACCCGAGCCGGGAGCAGCGACCCGAGCCGGGAGCAGCGACCCGAGCCGGAGCAGCGACCTGTGCCGGAGCGCGAACGCGAGCACACGGCATCCCGGGTCTTGCACCGTGCGGACTCAGGAGCACTTCGCGGGCTCAGGAGGTTCTCGCCGAGTCAGGGCCGAGTACGGCCCGACTCGGCGACGTGGCCCTGACTTCGCGGGGTCAGGGCGGATGCCGGACGCCACGACTGCCGCTCGCCCCGTTAGCCTGTCGATCGTGGATGCCAGTGACCTGCTCCGGGGAGCCCTGCTCCAGATCTCCGACTCCGACCTCGTGAAGACGACCGTGCTCAAGGCACCGGTCAGCCGCTCGGTCGTCAGCCGCTACGTGGCCGGTGAGTCGGTGGACGACGCGGTGTCCGTGGCCGCCGAGCTGCGCACCACGAACCGGCTCGCGACCCTGGACTACCTCGGCGAGGACACCACCGACCGGGCGCACGCCGAGGCGATCCGCGACACCTACGTGCACCTGCTCGAGGCCCTGGCCGAGGCCGACCTCGCCGCCTACGGCGCGGCCGAGGTGAGCGTGAAGCTCAGCGCGGTCGGCCAGGCGCTCCCGGACGACGGCGACGCCATCGCCCTCGAGAACGCCCGGGCCATCTGCGAGGCCGCTGCCAAGGTCGGCACCACGGTCACCCTCGACATGGAGGACCACACCACCACCGACCGCACCCTGGCGACGCTGCGCGAGCTGCGCCAGGACTTCCCGTGGGTCGGCGCGGTCGTGCAGTCCTACCTGCACCGCACCGAGGCCGACTGCCGTGACCTCGCCACCGAGGGCAGCCGGGTGCGGCTGTGCAAGGGCGCCTACAAGGAGCCGGCATCGGTGGCCTTCCAGGACGGCACCGACGTCGACCTGTCCTACGTGCGCTGCCTCAAGGCGCTGATGGCGGGCGACGGCTACCCGATGGTCGCCAGCCACGACCCGCGCCTCATCGACATCGCCCAGGCGCTCGCCGGCCACCACGGCCGCTCGCCCGACAGCTACGAGTTCCAGATGCTGTACGGCATCCGGCCCGGCGAGCAGGCCCGGATCGCCGACCGCGGGCACCAGATGCGCGTCTACGTGCCGTTCGGCGAGGACTGGTACGGCTACCTGGTGCGCCGGATGGCCGAGCGCCCCGCCAACCTCACCTTCTTCCTGCGCTCGCTCGCCACCACCGGCTGACCGGGCGCGGCAGCCCCGGCACGGATGCCGGTGCGCACCGCCGCGACGAAACCCCCGCGAGCGGCGCGCCCGTACCCGGCATACTCACGTGGCATGGGAATGGTTGCGATCTTCGGTGCAGGTGTCATGGGCGAGACCCTCCTCTCGGGGCTGCTGCGCGCCGGCCGCCCGACCGACGAGCTGGTGATCACCGAGCGCCGGGCCGACCGCGCCGCCGAGCTCACCGACAAGTACGGCGTGCGGGTCCTCGACAACGCCGAGGCCGCCGCGCTCGCCGACACGCTCGTGCTGGTCGTCAAGCCCCAGGACATGGGCGGGCTGCTCGCCGAGATCCACGACCACGTGGCCGACGGCAACCTCGTGGTCAGCCTCGCAGCCGGCATCACGACGACCTACCTCGAGTCGCGGCTGCCGCAGGGCCGCCCCGTGGTGCGGGTCATGCCCAACACCCCGGCCCTCGTCGACCAGGGCATGGCCGCCATCAGTGCCGGCGCGCACTGCGACCCCGAGCACCTGCGCGAGGCCGAGGCCCTGCTCGCCGCCACCGGCAAGGTGCTCGAGGTGCCCGAGAAGCTGCAGGATGCCGTGACGGCCATCTCCGGCAGCGGCCCGGCCTACATCTTCTACGTCGTCGAGGCGATGATCGAGGCCGGCGTCGTGCTCGGGATGCCGCGCACCACCGCCACCGAGCTCGTGGTGCAGACGCTCTACGGCGCGGCGACGATGATCAAGGAGACCGGCCAGCACCCCACCGTGCTGCGCGAGCAGGTCACCTCACCCGGCGGCACCACCGCGGCCGCGCTGCGCACGCTCGACGACCACAAGGTGCGGGCCGCCTTCATCACCGCGATGGAGGCTGCCGCGAAGCGCTCCGCCGAGCTCGCCGGTGAGTGACGTCGGCCCGCGCGACGGGCTGGTGGTCGAGAGGGTCACCGCCCACTGGTGGCGCACCTACCGCGACGTGCGGCTCGCCGCGCTCATCGACAGCCCGCGGGCGTTCTGGATGACGTATGCCGAGTCGGCCGGCTCGACCGACGACCAGTGGCGCGAGCGCTGCGCGACGGGCGGCCCGACCTGGCTGGCCCTCGACTACGGCCGCCCGGTGGGCACGGTGGGTCTGTGGCACGCGGACGAGCGCCCGCCGACGAGGTGGAGCTCGTCGGGATGTGGGTGGCGACCGTCGCGCGCGGCACCGACGTCGCGACCAGGCTGGTCGGCACCGCCCTGGCCCACGCGGCCACATCCGGGTACCGACGGGTGGTGCTCGACGTGGCGCACGAGAACGCTCGGGCCCGGGCCTTCTACGTGCGGATGGGTTTCCGTGCGACCGGGGAGATCGGCCGGATGCCGTGGGACCCGTCCGTCACCGAGGAGACCCTGGCGCTCGACCTGCCGGTCGCCTCCTGAAGTTCACGCACTCGGGTTGCAGTGGCCCGCGGGGGTCGTGGGAGAGTGGCCGCCATGAGTGACATCACGGTGCGCCCCCTGGGGGTCGATGACTGGGAGCAGTACCGCTCCGTGCGCCTCGCGGCACTGCAGGAGTCCCCGGACGCGTTCGTCGCCACGCACGACGAGGAGGCCGGCGAGGGCGAGGAGTTCTGGCGGGCCCGCATGGAGCGCTCGACGCGGCTGGTCGCCGAGCGCGACGGCCGGCCGGTCGGCATCGCCAGCGTGGGCACCGCCGCCGACGACCAGCCCGAGGCCGCCCAGCTGTTCGGCCTGTGGGTGCACCCCGAGGCCCGCGGCACCGGGGTCGCCACCGAGCTGGTGCGGGCCGGCGCCCGCAGCGCCGCCGAGTCCGGCAAGCGCCAGCTGCTCTACTGGGTGGGCACCGACAACGGTCGCGCCGTGGCCTTCGCCAGCGGCTTCGGGTTCCGCCCCACGGCCGAGCGCCGGCCGATGCGCGTGGTCTCCGAGGACGACGGCGAGGAGGAGCTCGCGATGACGCTCCCGCTCGCCGGCGACCGCGGCTCGATCGCCAGCTGGTGAGCTAGGGGCGGGCGGCGAGGCGCTCGATCAGGGCCGTCGGCCCGCTGACGATGAGCGTGTCGTGCGCCGAGACCTTGGTCGACGGCACGGCATACGTGAAGTCCTCGCCGGGCGCCTTGACGCCCACGACGGTGACGCCGTACTTGCTGCGGATGGCGCTCTGCTCCAGCGTGAACCCGATGGCCTCGGTCGGCGGGCGCATCTTGACGATGGCGAACCCGTCGTCGAACTCGATGTAGTCCTGCATCCGGCCGCCCACGAGGTGCGCGACGCGGCGCCCGGTGTCGGCCTCGGGGCGCACGATGTGCTGCACGCCGATCCGGTCGAGGATGCGCGCGTGCTCGGGGGAGAGCGCCTTGGCCCAGATGTCGGGCACCCCGGCGTCGCTGAGGTTGGCCGCGGCGAGCACCGACGCCTCGACCGACGAGCCGATGGCGACGACCGCGATGCGGAACCGGCCGGCCTTGGCGTCCTGGATGACGCCGACGTCGCTGGCATCGCCGTGGATGACGTGGCTGACCCGGCCGAGGAACTTCTCGGCGAGGAAGCCGTCGCGCTCGATGGCGGTGACCTTGTGGCCCAGGCGTCGCAGCTCGAGTGCGGCGGCGGCGCCGAACCGGCCGAGCCCGATGACCAGGACGTCGTCGTCGTGGGCACTGTTGCGTGCCATCGTGGGTGCCTCCCTCACGGGTGTCGTTGGGGGCCCAGCCTGCCACGACGCGTTCGGCGAGTAGCGTGCAGACATGGCCGGAGGGACGAGCGTCGTGTGGGACGAGGTGTTCACCGACTACGACTTCGGGCCCACCCACCCGATGGCCCCGGTGCGGCTCGACCTCACGACCCGGCTGGCGAGCGCGTTGGGAGTGCTCGACCACGTCACCCTGCTGGCCCCCGGCGTCGCCGACGACGACGTCCTCGCCACCGTGCACGACCGCGACTACATCGCGGCCGTCCACCGCGCCTCCGCGGACCCCACGGTCGCCGACGTGCACTGCGGCCTGGGCACCGAGGACGACCCCGCTTTCGCCGGCATGCACGAGGCCTCGGCCCGCATCGCCCAGGGCACCCTCGAGATCTGCCGCGGGGTGTGGCAGGGCGACATGGAGCACGGGGTCAACTACTGCGGCGGGCTGCACCACGCCATGCGCGGCTACGCCAGCGGGTTCTGCATCTACAACGACATCGGCGTCGGCATCCAGTGGCTGCTCGACCACGGCGCCCAGCGGGTGGCCTACGTCGACATCGACGTGCACCACGGCGACGGCGTCGAGCGGATGTTCTGGAACGACCCGCGCGTGCTCACGATCTCGGTGCACGAGAGCGGCCGGCACCTCTTCCCCGGCACCGGCTGGCCGGCCGACATCGGCGGCCCGTCCGCCCGCGGCACGGTCGCCAACGTCGCCCTGCCGCCGGGCACCGGCGACTCCGCCTGGCTGCGCTCGATCGACTCGGTCGTGCCGCCGCTGGTGCGGGCCTTCGCCCCCGACGTGCTCGTCAGCCAGCACGGCTGCGACACCCACATGCACGACCCGCTGGCCCACCTCGCCATCACCGTCGACGCCCAGCGCCGCGCGCACGAGATGCTGCACGACCTCGCGCACGAGACGGCATCCGGGCGCTGGGTGGCGCTCGGCGGTGGCGGTTACGAGCTCGTCGAGGTGGTGCCGCGGTCGTGGACCCACCTGACCGCCGTCGCCGCCCACGTGCCGCTGCCGGTCGACACCGCGGTGCCGCAGGACTGGCTCGACCACGTGCAGCAGTCGCTGGGTCGCGTCGCCCCGAGCCGGATGGGCGACCTGCCCGCCTCCGCGCTGCCGATCTGGGTGCAGCCGTGGAACATGGGGCACAACCCCGAGAACCCGGTCGACCGCGCCGTGCTGGCCACCCGGCAGGCCGTCTTCCCGCTGCACGGCCTGGATCCCTGGTTCGACTGACCCCGCGTGGCGCGGCCGCGGCGCCCCACATTGTCGCGGATCTGCACGGCGTGTCGGCTGGACATCACCGATGAATCTGGTGCATTCCCTTCCACAGTGGTCACATCAGCCCCTATGGTTGCGATTGCGAGTCCACATGCGACATGCCGGGGTTTCCGGCTCTGGGGACGAGCAGAACACGAGGTCACGATGTCCACGGAGCGTTCGCTCGGGGAGGTGCGGTTCCTCACCGTCGCCGAGGTCGCCACGATCATGCGGGTCTCCAAGATGACCGTCTACCGCATGGTGCACGCCGGGGAGCTCCCCGCGATCCGCGTCGGTCGGTCCTTCCGCGTTCCCGAGGACGAGGTGCACGCCTACCTGCGCAGCTCGTTCGTCGACACCGCGTGATCCGACGCAGCAGCTGACGCCCGAGGGGCGGCCCGCACGGCGGGCCGCCCCTCAGGCGTGCTGGCCGGACCACGCACCAGCACGACCAGCACGACCAGCACGACCAGCACCACGTCACGACCACGACCACCACCCCGACCACGGTTTGGGAGCGGTGCACGCCTGCCGGTAGGGTGGGCAGCCGCACCAGACGCACCAGCATTGAGGACATCGGCATGGGTTCAGTCATCAAGAAGCGCCGCAAGCGGATGGCGAAGAAGAAGCACCGCAAGCTGCTTCGCAAGACGCGCCACCAGCGCCGCAACAAGAAGTGACCTCGAGTCACCTCTCGAACTTCAAAGGTCCCCGCATCCCGGGGGCCTTTGTCGTTGGCGCAAGCGTGGGCTCACCTGACCGGTTCCGGGGGCACTGGGTAGTGTCGGCACAGCAACGGTCGAGCTGAGGAGCTGAGCATGGGGTCGGTGGTGCTCGTCACGGGGGTGTCCCGTTACCTCGGCGGCCTGCTCGCGCGCCGGCTGAGCGCCGACCCGAGCGTCGACCGGGTGGTGGGCGTCGACGTCATCCCGCCGGCCAAGGACGTCGGTGACGTCGAGTTCGTGCGCGCCGACATCCGCAACCCGATGATCGGGCGGGTCATCGAGAGCTCTGGCGTCGACACCGTCGTGCACATGAACGTCATCGCCACGCCCACCTTCGTCGGGGGACGCACCCCGCAGAAGGAGATCAACGTCATCGGCACGATGCAGCTGCTGGCGGCCTGCCAGAAGTCGAGCACCGTGCGGCGCCTGGTCGTGAAGTCCTCGGCCGCGGTCTACGGCTCCACGCCCCGCGACCCGGCGATGTTCACCGAGGACATGAGCGCCAAGCGCACGCCGTCGGGCGGGTTCGGCAAGGACTCCATCGAGGTCGAGGGCTACGTGCGCGGCTACGCCCGCCGCCGCCCCGACACCGAGATCCTCACCCTGCGGTTCGCCAACATCATCGGCCCGCGCATCCGCACCTCGATCACCGACTACTTCAACCTGCCGCTCATCCCGGCGCCGCTCGGCTTCGACGCCCGGATGCAGTTCGTGCACGAGGACGACGCCATCAGCGCGCTCGTGCTCGCCACCACCGGCGAGGCCACCGGCGTGGTCAACATCGCCGGCGACGGCGTCGTCACGGTGCTGCAGGCGGCCTCGATCGTCGGTCGGCCCGTGGTCTGGCTGCCGCTGCCGGCCGCCGGGCTCGTCGGTGGGCTGGCCCGCCGGATGGGCCTGGCCGACTTCTCGCCCGACCAGATGTCGTTCCTCGCCTTCGGTCGCGGGCTCGACACCGGCCGGATGCGCAGCGTGCTCGGGTTCGAGCCGCGCTTCACCTCGCGCGGGGCGTTCGAGGACTTCGCGCACACCGTCGGCCCGGCCGTGCCGGCCGCCGCGATCGTGGGGGATGCCGTGAGCGGCGTCGCGGGCACGGCCACCTCGGCCGTGCTGCGCACGTTGGGCACCGGAAGGGGGCACTGATGGCCACACGTCAGGGAGCGCTGGCCGCGGGAGCGGCACGAGCGTCGGGGGAGCGCGCCAAGCGACGCTCCACCCCACTCATCGGCGCCGAGCCGATCATCGTCGCCGACGACCAGAGCCACCCCGGATGCCGGGCTCACCGCGGTCTCGGATGCCGGGGAGCCGGCGGACGCGTCGCGGGCCAAGGCGGCGAAGTCGCGGGGCGAGAAGCCCGGTGCGAAGCAGAAGTCCTCCAGCCGCTCGAGCGCGGCGGCGACGCCTAAACCCTCGGCGGCGAAGGCGGCCGGGCCCACGCACACGAAGGCGCCCGCAGGGCCCAAGGCTCGCCCAAGGCGCCCAAGGCGACGACGGCGGCCGGCTCCCCGGCATCCGCGGCCGTCGACGGCGAGCCCACGACCACCCGCCGCCCGCACCGGCCCGCCCCGCAGGTGCGCTCGGCCCCGTCGCGCACGGCCTCCCGGCAGAGCGGCGAGCGCAGCACCCGGCGCCAGCCGCCGGCAGCAGCACCCGTCGCCCCCGTCACGCCGGTGGCCCCCGCGGCCTCGGGCACGCGACGCCCGCGCGTCGACCCGCGCGAGAAGGCCCGCCGCGACGCCGAGCGCCCGCACCTGCGCATCGCCGAGCCGCCGCTCGACCCCACCGTGCACGAGGCCCCGCGCCGCACCGGCCTGCCGCTGCCCGACGTCGGTGACGCGCTCGACGCGGTCGTCGGCATGCTGCGGTTCGGCGCCGAGGCGGCCGGCGTGGCCCCCGAGGACGTCGAGCGCCGGGTCGCCCAGGTGCTCGCCTACGTGCGCCGCCGGGTCGACGGCGACTACGAGGTCGACGACTTCGGCTACGACCGCGACTTCACCGAGAACGTCTTCTACCCGATGCTGCGCCCCATCTACCGGCGCTGGTTCCGGGTCGAGGTGCGCGGCATCGAGAACATCCCGGCCAGCGGTGGCGCGCTCGTGGTGTCCAACCACTCGGGCACCATCGCCATCGACTCGCTGATGGTGCAGCTCGCCATCCACGACGAGCACCCGCAGCGCCGGGTGATGCGCGCGCTCGGCGCCGACCTGGTCTTCCAGACCCCGTTCCTGGGCACCATCGCGCGGCGCTCCGGCTCCACGCTGGCCACCAACGCCGACGCCGAGCGGCTGTTCTCCCAGGGCGAGCTCGTCGGGGTCTTCCCCGAGGGCTTCAAGGGCGTCGGCAAGCCGTTCCGCGAGCGCTACAAGCTGCAGCGCTTCGGCCGCGGCGGCTTCGTGTCGGCCGCCCTGCACGCGCAGGTGCCGATCATCCCGTGCTCGGTCGTCGGCGCCGAGGAGACCTTCCCGATCATCGGCAACATGGGCACGGTCGCGCGGCTGTTCGGCCTGCCGTACGCGCCGATCACCCCGACCTTCCCGTGGCTCGGGCCGTTGGGGATGATCCCGCTGCCGAGCAAGTGGATCATCGAGTTCGGCGCGCCGATCCCCACCGACAGCCACGGCCCGGGCTCGGCCGACGACCCGATGCTCGTCTTCGACCTCACCGACCAGGTGCGCGAGACCATCCAGCAGACCCTCTACACGCTGCTCATGCAGCGTCGCTCGGTGTTCTTCTGATGGCTGCGCCGGTGCGGGTCACGCTCATCGGGCGCCCCGGCTGCCACCTGTGCGACGTCGCCCGCGAGACGGTCGAGCGGGTCGCCGCCGACCTCGGCGTCGGGTGGGAGGAGCGGTCGGTCGACAGCGACCCCGCCTGGCTCGAGCGGTGGTCCGACCAGGTGCCGGTCACCCTCGTCGACGGACGCCAGCACGACTACTGGCGGGTCGACGAGACCCGGCTGCGGGCTGCGCTCGCCGTGCCACCGCCCGGCTGACCTCACACCCTCCGGGTCGGCGTGGGCCCGGGCCCGCGCCGCCCGTAGCATCCGACTGCTTGTAGCACACGGCCGTCGTGAGGTGTCTCACGGGGGTCCGGCGCGACTTTGTGCAGGCCTTCACAAGACCGTACGCTGGCGGACACACCCGCGGGTCGGCACGCTGCAGCACGCGACCATCGCCCCCCAGTCCGGCCCCGCGGTCCCGCGAAAGGAGTCGGTGAGCCCCTGTGTCCGCCGCAGCGACCGCCCGCCGGGGCATCCCCGAGGCGACGGTGGCCCGACTTCCCGGCTACCTGCGGGCGCTCACCTCGCTCGACCGTGACGGCATCGGCTCAGTGAGCTCCGAGGAGCTCGCCACGGCCACGGGGGTCAGCTCGACGATGCTGCGCAAGGACCTCTCGCACCTGGGCTCCTACGGCGTGCGCGGCGTCGGCTACGACGTCGAGCGGCTCGCCTCCGAGATCACCTCCGCCCTGGGCCTCACCCAGGACTGGCCGGTCGCCATCGTCGGCATGGGCAACCTGGGCCGGGCCCTGGCGGCCTACCGGGGCTTCGCCGAGCGGGGCTTCCGGGTCATCGCCCTGCTCGACGGCGACCCACGCGTCGTCGGCGACCGGGTCTCCGGCCAGCGGGTGCGGCCGATGACCGACCTGCCCGCCCTCGTCGCCGACGACGGCCTCGCCATCGGCGTCATCGCCACCCCCTCCGAGGGCGCGCAGCAGGCCTGCGACGACCTCGTCGAGGCCGGCGTGCGCTCGGTGCTCAACTTCGCCCCCGCCGTGCTCGCGGTGCCCGACGGTGTCGTCGTGCGCAAGGTCGACCTGTCGACCGAGCTCCAGATCCTCGCGTTCCACGGCCAGAAGGTGGCCGTGCCGGAAGGGATGTCCTCATGAGCCTCGTCGTCCTGGGCCTGTCGCACCACGGCGCCCCCCTCTCCCTCCTCGAGTCGGTCACCCTCGACCCGGAGGCGCGCACCGCCCTCGAGGCGTCGCTGCTGCGCTCGACGCACCTCAACGAGGTGGTCGTGCTGTCGACGTGCAACCGCACCGAGGTGTATGCCGAGTGCGCCACCTTCCACGGTGCCCTCACCGCCATCACCACCGCGCTGGCCGAGGCCTGCTCGGTCGAGCGCAGCGACCTGCAGCCGCACCTGTTCGTGCACTACGCCGAGCGCGGCATCGCGCACATCTTCTCGGTGGCCGCGGGGCTCGACTCCATGGCGGTCGGCGAGGCGCAGATCATCGGCCAGGTGCGCCGCACCCTCGCCCGGGCCCAGCGCGAGGGCCACGTCGGGCCTGCGCTCAATGCCGTTCTGCAACAGGCACTTCGGGTCGCCAAGCGGGTGCACACCGAGACCGAGATCGACCTGGTCAGCGGCTCGCTCGTGCAGGCCGGGCTCGCCCGCGCCGAGGCCGCGCTCGGCCCGCTCAAGGACCTCTCGGTGCTCGTCGTGGGGGCCGGCGGCATGGGTGCGCTGGCCGCCACCACCGCCGCCCGGGCCGGGGCCCGCACGGTCGTCGTCGCGAACCGCAACCACGAGCGGGCGCGCAGCGTCGCCGCGCGCGTGGGTGGCTCGGCCATGCCGTTGTCCCACCTCGACGAGGCCCTCGCCGGGGCCGACGTCGTCATCTCGTCCACCGGGGCCCCGGCCCGGGTCGTGCTCGTCGACCACGTGCGCGACGCCCTCGACGCCCGCGACGGCCGCCCGCAGCTCTACGTCGACCTCGCCCTGCCGCACGACATCGACGTCGGCGTCGCCGACCTGCCCGGCGCGTCCCGGGTGGGGCTCGGCGACCTCGGCGAGGACCTCGCCGACACCGGCTCGGCACCGCAGGTCAGCGAGGCCACCGACCTGGTCACCTCCGAGGTGGCGGCCTACCTCGTCACCCGCTCGGCCGAGGCGGTCGCCCCCACCGTCACCGCCCTGCGCTCCCACGCGCACGTGCTCGTCGAGGAGGAGCTCGTGCGGCTCGAGCACCGGATGCCCGACCTCAGCGAGGCCGAGCGTGCCGAGGTGCGTCGTTCGGTGCACCGAGTGGTCGACAAGCTGCTGCACACCCCCACCGTGCGGGTCAAGGAGATGGCGCGTGACGGCCAGGGCGGCAGCTATGCCCGGGCCCTGTCCGAGCTGTTCGACCTCGACCCCCGCGACGTCTCGCTCGTCTCCGCGCCGCCCCTCATGGCGGGTGACGAGGGATGACCGTGCTGCGCCTCGGCACCCGCCGTTCCGCCCTCGCCACCACCCAGTCCAGCTGGGTGGCCGACTGCCTGCGCGCCCTCGGCCACGAGGTCGAGCTGGTCGAGGTGAGCACCGAGGGCGACCTCGACCGCGCCACCCCGCTCGCGCAGCTGGGCGGCACCGGGGTCTTCGTCTCGGCCCTGCGCGAGGCCCTGGCGCAGGGCCGGGTCGACCTCGCGGTGCACTCGCTGAAGGACCTGCCGACCACCCCTGACCCGGCGACCACCGTGGCCGCGATGCCCACCCGCGAGGACCCGCGCGACGCGCTGGTGGCCCGCGACGGGCTCACCCTCGGCGAGCTGCCCGCCGGTGCCACCGTCGGCACCGGGTCGCCGCGCCGCCGCGCGCAGCTCGAGGCACTCGACCTGGGCCTGGTCGTCACCGGCCTGCGCGGCAACGTCGACACCCGGCTGCGGGCGGTGTCGGAGGGGCGGCTGGATGCCGTGATCCTCGCCGCCGCCGGGCTGCGCCGCCTCGGCCGGATCGGCGAGGCCACCGAGCTGCTCGACCCCATCCAGATGCTGCCCGCCCCCGGCCAGGGCGCGCTGGCCATCGAGGTGCGCGCCGACGACGCCGTCACGGCATCCGTCGTGGCCGCGCTCGACCACGCCGACACCCGCACCTGCGTCACCGCCGAGCGGGCCCTCCTCGCCGAGCTCGAGGCCGGGTGCTCCGCCCCCGTCGGCGCGCTGGCCGAGGTCGTCGAGGGCGTCGACGGGCCGGAGCTGTCGCTGCGGGCCGTCGTCGCCACCCCCGACGGCACCTCCGACCTGCGCCGTTCGCTCGTCGGCGACGTCGCCGACCCCGCCTCGCTCGGGCGCCGTCTGGCCCGACTCCTGCTCGAGGACGGCGCCGCCGACCTCATGTCCGACCCCTCCCCATCGCCCACCGCCGACCCCATCGCAACGGAGCGTGCCCCGTGAGCCCCTCGCGCACATCCAGCCCTGCCCCCACCCGCATCCCGGCCCGCGTCGCCTTCGTCGGCGCCGGCCCCGGCGACCCGGGGCTGCTCACCGTGCGCGCCGGCGAGCTGCTCGCCGCCGCCGACGCGGTCGTCATCGACCAGGTGGCCCGCGAGGCCGTCGTGCAGCGCTGGTGCCGCCCCGACGTCAGCGTCGTCGACGCCGGCTACGGCGACGCACGGCGAGCGGCTCACCCACGCGGTGCGGTCCAAGCTCGTCGTGCGGGCCGCCAAGGCGCACCCCGGTGGCCTCGTCGTGCGCCTGATGGACGGCGACCCGGCGGTCTTCAACGGCCTGGCCGAGGAGGCGTCGGCCTGCGTCAAGGCGGGCCTGGCCTTCGAGGTCGTGCCGGGCGTCAGCTCGGTCACCGCGGTGCCGTCGTACGCGGGGGTGCCGCTGACGTCGAGCACGTCGACCGGCATCCACGTCGTCGTCGCCGGAGCCCGCCACACCGACCTCAGCGGCGCGGTCGACCCGGGTGTCACCGTCGTGGTGCTGGGCCAGCCCGACCGGGCCGCCGAGGCGCTCGACGCCCTGGTGGCCGCCGGCCGTGATGCCGCCACCCCGGTGGCCGTCACCGAGCGCGGCACCAGCACCGAGCAGCGCACCGTGGTGACCACGTTGGGTGCCGCCTCCGCGACGATGGCCGACGGGCGCTTCCCCGTGCTGGCCGTCGTGGGGTCAACTGTGACCATGCGCGAGACCCTGTCGTGGTTCGAGACCAAGCCGCTGTTCGGCTGGGAGGTGCTCGTGCCGCGCACCAAGGAGCAGTCCGGCTCGACGATCGCCCGGCTCGAGCAGCACGGTGCCCAGGCCGCGGTGGTGCCGACCATCTCGGTCGAGCCGCCGCGCACGCCGCAGCAGCTCGAGCGGGCCGTCAAGGGGATGGTGACCGGCCGCTACGAGTGGGTGGGCTTCACCTCGGTCAACGCGGTGCGCGCCATCCGCGAGAAGTTCGACGAGTTCGGCCTCGACACGCGCTCGTTCGCCGGCCTCAAGGTGGCCGCCGTGGGTGGCGTCACCGCCCAGGCGCTGCGCGACTGGGGCATCGTCCCCGACCTCGTGCCGTCGGGGGAGCAGTCGGCACGCGGCCTGCTCGACGAATGGCCCGACTTCGACCGCGACCTCGACCCGATCAACCGGGTGTTCCTGCCGCGGGCCGACATCGCCACCGACACCCTGGTGGCCGGCCTGCAGGAGATGGGCTGGGAGGTCGACGACGTCACCGCCTACCGCACGGTGCGCGCCGCGCCGCCGGCCGCTCCGGTGCGCGACGCCATCAAGAACGGCTCGTTCGACGCGGTGCTCTTCACGTCGAGCTCGACCGTGCGCAACCTGGTCGGCATCGCCGGCAAGCCGCACCCGTCGACCGTCGTGGCCTGCATCGGCCCGGCCACCGCGAAGACCGCCGAGGAGCACGGCCTGCGGGTCGACGTGCTCGCCCCCGAGCCCACCGCCGAGGCCCTCGTCGACGCGCTCGCCGACCACGGTCGCTCGCTGGCGCTCGCGGCGCAGGAGGCCGGTGAGGCCGTGCTGCGGCCCAGCCAGCGGCGTCCCGGCGGCCGGCGACGGGCCACCTGAGCCGTGGCCGGCTTCCCGACCTCGCGGCCCCGCCGGCTGCGGCAGAGCCCGGCCATCCGCCGGCTCGTCTCCGAGACGCGGCTGCACCCGGCCGAGCTCGTGCTGCCGGTGTTCGTGCGCGAGGGCATCACCGAGCCGGTCGCGATCTCGGCAATGCCGGGGGTGGTGCAGCACACGTTGGACTCCCTTGTCGCAGAGGCGGCGCCGGTGCGTCGAGGCCGGGCTCGGCGGCATCATGGTCTTCGGCGTGCCGGTGCACAAGGACGCGCGCGGGTCGGGCGCTGACGACCCCGACGGCATCCTCAACGTGGCGCTGGCTCGGCTGGTGCAGGAGGTCGGCGACGACCTCGTGGTGATGGCCGACCTGTGCCTCGACGAGTTCACCGACCACGGCCACTGCGGGGTGCTGGCCGCCGACGGCTCGGTGGACAACGACGCCACCCTCGACCGGTACGCCGTCGATGGCGCTGGCCCAGGCGGCCACGGGCACACCGGTGCTGGGGCTGTCGGGGATGATGGACGGCCAGGTGGGCTACGTGCGCGCGGCGCTGGATGCCGCCGGGTTCACCGACACGGTCATCCTCGCCTACGCGGCCAAGTACACCTCGGGGCTCTACGGCCCGTTCCGGGAGGCCGTGCAGAGCTCGTTGGTCGGCGACCGGGCGACCTACCAGCAGGACCCCGCCAACGGCACCGAGGCGCTGCGCGAGCTCGAGCTCGACATCGAGGAGGGCGCCGACATCGTCATGGTGAAGCCGGCCGGGCCGCACCTCGACGTCATCGCCGCTGCTGCGGCGATGTCACCGGTTCCCGTTGCGGCGTACCAGATCTCGGGTGAGTACTCGCAGATCGAGGCTGCCGCCGAGCGTGGGTGGATCGACCGCGACCGGGTGATGATGGAGAGCCTCACCGGCATCCGCCGGGCCGGCGCGTCGATCATCCTCACCTACTACGCCCTCGAGGCCGCCGCCCGCCTCTGACCCGGATGCCGGGTGGCCGCCCCGTTGGCGGAGTCAGGGGGACTTCGCCGGCTCAGGAGGTTCTCGCCCAGTCAGGACCGTATTCGGCCCTGACTCGGCGAAGTGGCCCTGACTCCGCAGGTTGGGCGTACGGGGTGAGGTCGCTGCTCCGCACGGGAGCCCATGCTCCCGAGTGGCCCCGCTGCAGCAGCGCACCTCGGGAGTTCGGATCTGCCAGCGGAGCGACGACCTGCGACTGGAGGAGCGATCTGCATCGGCGCACGCAGGTGCGGGCGAAGCCGCCTTGAGGCAGCGGGTCACCCGGCCGGCGGCAGTGAGGTGAGCACACGGCATCCGCCGGCCAGCCGTGCGGAGTCAGGGTCACTTCGCGGGCTCAGGAGGCTCTCGCCGGCTCAGGACCGGATACGGCCCTGACTGGGCGAAGTGCTCCTGACTCCGCCCGGGGCCCTGGGCACGACGAAGGCCGCCGCCCTGCCCGGTGGTGGGGGAGGGCGGCGGCCTCAGGTCGCTGCGGTGGAGGATCCGCGGCGGGAGTGTTCCGGCGGAGGGCCCGGAGCGGGAGTGTGGAGGCTCAGGCCTGCTTGGCGAGCTGCACGTCGAGGACGAGCTTGATCTTCTCGGAGACCAGCACGCCGCCCTTCTCGAGGTTCGCGTTCCAGCTGAGGCCCCAGTCGGTGCGGTTGATGTCGGCGGTGGCCTCGAAGCCGGCCTTCTCGTTGCCCCACGGGTCGGTGGCGACACCGTTGAACTCGACGTCCAGGGTGACCGGCTTGGTGACGCCCTTGATGGTCAGGTCGCCGGTCAGGGTCTCACCGTCGAATCCGGTGGAGACGAAGGTCATGTCGGGGTAGGTCTCGGCGTCGAAGAAGTCGGCGCTCTTGAGGTGGCCGTCGCGGTCGGCGGTGCCGGTGCTGACCGACGCGGTCTTGATGACGACGTTGGCGACCGACTTGGTCACGTCCTCGGCGACCTCCACGGTGCCGCTGACGTCGGTGAACGAGCCGCGGACCTTGGTGACCATGAGGTGACGGGCGACGAAGCCGACCTCGGTGTGGGTCGGGTCGATGGCCCAGGTGCCGGTGGTGAGGGTGCTCAGGGTTGCGGTGGCAGTCATGTCGATCTCCTTGCAGGGTGGGGGTTCGGGGCTTAGTAGTTGATGCTTCAAGCACATCTTACTTGACGCTACAACTAACCCGCACCTCGAAAGCATTCCTCCATCTCGGGATGTGAGATATGCGGTTCGGTATCCACACCCCGGGTGACCCGAAACCCCCCTCGCGCACCACCGGTGACGTGCGACGATAGGTGCCATGTCGAGCGAGCAGGTCCGGTGGCTCACCGAGGCCGAACAGGTTTCGTGGCGCGCCTACCTCCGAGCCAACCGCGAGCTCGACGTGGCCCTCGACCACGACCTGCAGTCGGTGGGCATCTCGCTCCCGGAGTACGAGCTGCTCTCGATGCTCTCGGAAGCGCCGATGGGCCAGCTGCGGATGTCGGCCCTCGCCTCGCTCATCGTGCAGTCGCGCAGTCGGGTGACGCACACCGCGGCCCGCCTGGAGCGACGCGGCTGGGTCAAGCGCAGCCCCGCGCCGGATGACGGCCGCGGCGTGCTGCTGCGCCTCACCGACGACGGCCGCGAGGCGATCGTCGGGTTCGCCGAGGTGCACGTGGCCAGCGTGCGGCGCCACCTGGTCGACATCCTGACCCCGCAGCAGTTCGCCGCGATGGGAGAGGCGATGCAGGCCATCCGCGACGCCTACGCCGCCGACCCGGCCACGCCCGAGGAAGCCTGCTGAGCCGACGGCCAGGAAGCCCGCGACGGCTGGGATGATGGCGCGGTGACCGACACGACGACCGCCGCGACCACTCCGACCGACGCCCCGGCATCCGCCGCTTTGCTGGCGCGGGCCCGTGCGGTGACCCCGGGCGGGGTGAACTCGCCGGTGCGGGCCTTCCGCGCCGTGGGGGGAACGCCCCGCTTCATGGCGAGCGGGCACGGGCCCTACCTCACCGACGTCGACGGCACCGAGTACGTCGACCTGGTGTGCAGCTGGGGGCCGATGATCCTGGGCCACGCGCACCCGGGCGTGCTCGAGGCGGTGCGCGAGGCCGTCGGCCGCGGCTTCTCGTTCGGCACGCCCAGCGAGAACGAGGTGCTGCTCGCCGAGGAGATCGTCGCCCGGGTCGAGCCTGTCGACCAGGTGCGCCTGGTGAGCAGCGGCACGGAGGCGACGATGAGCGCCATCCGGCTGGCCCGCGGCTTCACCGGCCGGAGCCTGGTCGTGAAGTTCGCCGGGCACTACCACGGCCACGTCGACAGCCTGCTGGTCAGCGCAGGCTCGGGCGTTGCCACCCTCGCGCTGCCCGACTCCGCGGGGGTCCCCAAGGAGATGGCCGCAGAGACCCTCGTCATCCCCTACAACGATGTCGAGGCCCTCGAGGCGGTGTTCGCCGCCCGGGGCGGCGAGATCGCCTGCCTGATCACCGAAGCCGCGGCCGGCAACATGGGCGTCGTCCCGCCGGATGCCGGGTTCACGCAGGCGCTGCGCCGGGTCACCGCCGAGCACGCGGCGCTGCTGGTCTCCGACGAGGTGATGACCGGCTTCCGGGTCAGCCGGGCCGGCTGGTGGGGCTACGAGGGCGTCGACGTCACTCCCGACCTGATGACCTTCGGCAAGGTGATGGGCGGCGGCTTCCCCGCAGCTGCCTTCGGCGGCCGCGCCGACATCATGGCCCTGCTGGCCCCCGAAGGCCCGGTCTACCAGGCCGGCACGCTCTCCGGGAACCCGGTTGCCACCGCCGCTGGCCTCGCCACGCTGCGCGCCTGCGACGACGCCCTGTACGCCCGCCTCGGTGAGGTCTCGAGCGCGATCGCGGGCGCGGCATCCACCGCCTTGTCGGATGCCGGTGTGCCGCACCGCGTGCAGTGGGCCGGGTCGATGTTCTCGGTCTACTTCCGCGACGGCGCGGTGCGCACCTACGACGACGCGCGTGACCAGGACACCGCGGCGTTCGGCCGGTTCTTCCACGCCATGCTCGATGCCGGGGTGTACCTCCCGCCGAGCGCGTTCGAGTCGTGGTTCGTCTCCGGAGCTCACGACGACGCGGCCGTCGAGCGGGTGCTCGCGGCCCTCCCGGCCGCCGCTCGCGCTGCCGCGGGGGCGGCCGACGGGTCGCGTGCCTGAGCACCCAGCGAGGTTTGCGACAATCGGCGCATGACGTCGTCCCCCGAGGCCGGTGGCCCTGGCCCCGGTGACCCGCAGCGCACCGTCGTGCACCTGCTGCGCCACGGCGAGGTGCACAACCCGCACCGCCTGCTCTACGGCCGGATGCCGGGTTACCACCTGTCCGAGCTCGGCCGCCGGATGGCCGACCTCGCCGCGGAGCACCTCGGCGACCACGACATCACCCACCTGGTGTCGAGCCCGCTCGAGCGGGCGCAGGAGACCGCCGCCCCGATCGCCGACAGCCACGGCCTCCAGGTGGTGCTCGACGCTCGGGTCATCGAGGCCGAGAACTACTTCGAGGGGCTGCCGGTGGCGGGGGGCAAAGGCATCCTGAAGCACCCGCGGCTCTATCCGAAGATGGTCAACCCGTTCCGGCCGTCGTGGGGCGAGCCCTATGCCGACCTCGTCGAGCGGATGCGCCGCGCCATCGTCGCGGCGCGCGTGGCCGCCCGTGGGCACGAGACCGTCATCGTCAGCCACCAGGCGCCGATCTGGCTGATCCGGCTCGCCACCGAGGGCCGGCCGCTGTGGCACAACCCCGCCAACCGCGAGTGCTCGCTGGCGTCGCTGACCTCGCTGACCTTCCTCGACGACGAGCTGCTCTCGCTGAGCTACAGCGAGCCGGCGGCGTCGTTGCTCGACCAGGCCCAGCCCGGGGCCGGCGCATGACGGCTCGACCCACCGCGCGGTGGGCCGTGGGGGTGGCGGCCGCTGTGCTCCTCCTCGGCGCCTCCGGGTGCACCCAGGACCCCAACTCGATTGCGGCGCAGGCCAAGGCGGGCGACCAGAAGGGCTACGTCTCCGGCGACGGCGCGGTTGAGTCGATCCCCGTGGCCAAGCGTGGCGAGCCCGTCGAGCTGAAGGGCGAGCTGCTCGACGGCACCGCCTGGGATACCGCCTCTGCCCGGGGCAAGGTGCTCGTGCTCAACGTGTGGGGCTCGTGGTGCGCGCCCTGCGTCGCAGAGGCCCCGGACCTGCAGAAGACCTGGGCCGGGCTGCAGGCTGACAAGGCGCCGGTGCAGTTCATGGGCATCGACTTCCGGGAGGACCCGGCGCGGGGCGCCGCCTTCGCCAAGAAGGCCGGCATCACCTATCCGAGCCTCAGCGACGAGTCGGGGGTCGCCATCCTGGCCCTGCAAGGGAAGGCGCCGACGGTGCCCACGACCCTCGTGCTCGACCCGCAGGGCCGGATCGCCGCGCGGGTCAACGGCCCCGCCACCGCGAGCACCCTGCGCGGCCTGGTCGACGACGTCGTCGCCGAGTCGTGAGCCCGGCCGCCGGCACCGTCGCCGTGCTCGCCGCAGGCGACACGGTGACCTCCGGGGCGCTTCCGCTGGCGGTGGCCGTCGCGGCCTTCGCCGGGTTCGTCTCGTTCGCCAGCCCGTGCGTGCTGCCCCTGGTGCCCGGCTTCCTCGGCTACGTCACCGGGCTCACTGGGGAGCCGCTGGCGGACCAGCGCCGCAGCAGGACGGTGACCGGGGCGCTGCTGTTCGTCGTCGGCTTCACGGCGGTGTTCGTGCTCGGGTCGATCTTCCTCACCACCGCCGGCCGGGCGCTCATCGAGCACCGCACGCTGCTCATGCGCCTCGGCGGCGTCGTCGTCATCGTCATGGGGCTGGTGTTCCTGGGAGTCGGCAGCCAGCGTGAGGCGAAGATCGCCTGGCGGCCCCGGGCCGGCCTGGTCGGTGCCCCGCTGCTCGGCGCGGTCTTCGCGCTCGGCTGGGCGCCGTGCACCGGGCCCACTCTCGCCGCGGTGCTCGTGCTGGCCAGCACCAGCATCGACCCCCAGGTGTTGCGGGGCGTCGTGCTCGCCGTGGCCTACGGGCTGGGGCTGGGCCTGCCCTTCATCCTCATCGCCGCGGGGCTCGACCGGGCCGGGCGCGTGTCGGGCTGGCTGCGGCGCCACCAGCGCGGCATCCAGCGCTTCGGCGGCGCCATGCTCGTGGTCGTCGGGCTGCTGATGGTCACCGGGTTCTGGGAGGACCTCAACCGTTGGGTGCAGACCGAGCTCGTCTACGTGGTGCCGGTATGATCACCGGTACGCAGGCCCGACCCGAGATCGTCCAGCCGCGCCTGGGCCCGGTCGGCTGGCTGCGCTGGACCTGGCGCCAGCTCACGAGCATGCGCACCGCGCTCTTCCTGCTCCTGCTGCTGGCCATCGGCGCCATCCCCGGCTCGACCTTCCCGCAGCGCTCGATCGACCCGTCCCGCACGACGGCCTGGATCGCCGACCACCCGACGGCCGGGCCGGTGCTCGACAAGCTCGGGTTCTTCGAGGTCTACGCCTCGCCGTGGTTCGCGGCGATCTACCTTCTGCTGTTCGTGTCGCTCATCGGCTGCGTGCTGCCGCGCACGAAGATCCTCTGGCACCAGGTGCGCTCGGCCCCGCCGAGGGCCCCGCGCCGCCTCGACCGGCTCGCCGCCTCCCGCGAGGTCGTCGTCGACGGCGAGCCGCAGGAGGTGCGCGAGCGGCTGCGGGCGGCGCTGAAGCAGCGGCGCTACCGGGTGCATGCCCACGACGACACGACCCTGTCGGCCGAGAAGGGCTACCTGCGCGAGACCGGCAACCTGGTCTTCCACGTGGCACTGATCGGTGTGCTCATCGGCGTCGCCTGGGGGCACCTGCTCGGCTGGAAGGGCGACGTCATCGTGCCGGTCGGCAAGACCTTCGCGAACACCCTGTCCCGCTACGACACCTTCAGCCCCGGGCCCTGGGTCGACGTCAACGCCCTCAAGCCCTACACGATCAAGGTCGACCGGCTCGACGCCACCTTCGAGACGCAGGCCAAGAGCCCCGGCCAGTTCGGGGCACCGCGCGACTTCGAGGCGTTCACGACCTTCACCGACGCCGACGGCAACAGCGAGCCACGCAGCATCCGGGTCAACGGCCCGCTCGAGACCGGCGGCGGCTCGGTGTTCCTCCTGGGCAACGGCTACGCGCCGGTCATCACGGTCAAGGATGCCGCGGGCACGGTGCTCTACTCCGACGCCACCCCGTTCCTGCCTCAGGACAACAACTACACCTCGGTCGGCGCGGTCAAGGTGCCCGGCGCCTCGCCCGAGCAGCTCGGCTTCGCCGGCTTCTTCCTGCCGACCGGGCGGATCGACGACCAGGGCCCACACTCGGTCTTCCCCGACGCGCTCGACCCACAGCTGGCCCTGACCGCCTTCGAGGGTGACCTGTTCCCGAGCGGCAGCCCTCAGTCGGTCTACTCGCTCGACACGGCATCGATGAAGCCGGTGCCCGGCAAGGACGGCGCCGACCAGCTGCGCATCCTGCTGCGCCCCGGGCAGACCTACGAGCTGCCCGGCGGGCGGGGCTCGATCACCTTCGACAAGGTCGAGCGCTTCGCGGGCCTGTCGATCCGCACCGACCCGGGCAAGTCGCTGACCCTCGTGGCCGCGCTGCTGATGCTCGCCGGGCTGGTCGGCTCGCTCGTCATCCGTCGTCGAAGGGTGTTCGTGCGGGTTGGTCCGGGGCCCGAACCGGGTCGTACTGTGGTGTCCGTCGGCGGCCTGGCCAAGGACGACGACGAAGGCATGCCCGACGAGATCGAGGCCGTCCTGCGCGCAATCGAAGGAACCCGATGACCGACCAGTCCCTCGCCCAGCTCTCGAACCTGGCGATCTACTCCGCCATGGTGGTGCTCACCCTGGCGATGCTCGCGGATGCCGTCTACCTCGCCCGGCTCGTCCCGGCCCGCGAGGCGAACCGCGAGTCCGTGCGCGAGCGCGAGCTGGTGCCCGCGGGCGCGGTCGAGGGGGGCGACCCGGCATCCGGGGGCAGTGCCGCGGTGGGGGTGACCGGCCGGGATGCCGAGCCGCTCGCCGCCCGCAAGGCGGCCGGCATCGGCTGGACCCTCACCCTGCTCGGCACGCTGCTCGTCGTGGCCGGGGTGGTGCTGCGGGCGCTCGAGGTGCACCGCTGGCCGCTGGGCAACATGTACGAGTTCGCGATCTTCGGGGCGATGTTCGTGCTGCTGGTCTACTGCGGCTGGTCGATGCGGCGCGACCTGCGCTGGCTCGGGCTGTTCGTCGTCACCCCGGTGCTGCTCAACCTCGGGCTCGCCATCACCGTCTGGTACACCGACGCGTCGGAGCTGATGCCGTCGCTGCGCTCGGTGTGGCTGGCCATCCACGTCACCGTCGCCACCTTGTCGGTGGCGGTGTTCACCATCGGCTTCTCGCTCGGCGTCATGTACCTCATCCAGGACCGGCTGGAGTCGGCCCCGCAGCGCCGGCGCAGCTTCATGGACCGGCTGCCCGACGCCCGCGCGCTGGAGCGGCTCACGTATGCCGTGCACATCGTCGCGTTCCCGCTGTGGACCTTCACGGTCATCGCCGGGGCGATCTGGGCGCGCCAGGCCTGGGGGTCGTACTGGAACTGGGACCCCAAGGAGGTGTGGAGCTTCGTCATCTGGGTGGTCTACGCCGCCTACCTCCACGCCCGCGCCACGACCGGCTGGAAGCGCCAGAACGCCGTCTGGATCGCGCTGGTCGGCTACGGCTGCATCATCATGAACTTCGCCGTCGTCAACGTCTTCTTCGTCGGCCAGCACTCCTACTCAGGACTCTGATCCACCGTGCTCCGTTACAGCGTGCTCCGCCTGCTCGTCTTCCTCGGCTGCGTCAGCCTGCTCTGGCTGCTCGGCCTGCGCGACCGCGACCAGCTGCCCTACCTGGTGCTCGGCGCCGCCTTGCTCTCCGCAGGGATCTCGTACTTCGCGCTGCGCCGGTTCCGCGAGGACTACTCGGCCCAGCTGGCGCAGAAGATCGAGGCGCGGTCGGCGGCGAAGAAGGGGGCCGTGCCCACCCGCTCGGCCGACGAGGAGGCCGAGGACGCCGAGGTGTCCGGCGACGAGGGCACCTTCCGCTGAGCCCTCGCGGTCGGTGCGGGGTTCTGTCCTGAGCAGCCGTCCATGTCGGCGGCTGCTCGTATATTGAGCCGGTGGACCTGGAGTTCAGTGGCGAGGTGTGGTTCTGGCGGGGGCCGGCGCCGCACCACTTCGTGTCGGTGCCCGACGAGCTGTGCGGCGGCATCGAGGACGCCTCGGCCCTGGTCACCTACGGGTGGGGCATGATCCCGGTGACCGTGCGGCTCGGCGCGAGCGAGTGGACCACCTCGTTGTGGCCCAAGGACGGCGGCTACATCGTGCCGCTGCGGGCCGAGGTGCGGCGGCGCGAGCAGGTCGACCTCGGTGACACGGTGGCCGTCGGCCTGACGATCGACGTGTGAGGCGGGTTCCGGTGGGGGGTCGCGGTCGCGGGCGTCGGTGGTGGGGGATGCCGCTCGCCGCGGTGGCGCTGCTGGTGTCGGCCTGCGACGTGGCCGGGCCGGGCGACGGCGCGGGGTCGCGGTCGACGGACACCACGGTCGCTTCGGTCGCTTCGGTCGCTTCGGTCGGCGCGACCGACGTGGCGCTGCCTGCGGGTGACGAGCCGGTGGTCGTCACGCCATGGGGAGCAGACCTGCTGGTCGGGTCGCGGGCGCCGGAGGGCTCCGCCTCACGGCCGCGGCTCACGGTGCTCCAAGGCCGGCGGCGGATCGCGCCAGGTCGCGGTGAGCCCGGTGTCGCCCACGGCGTTCCAGGCCAGGTGGCTGGTGGCCGCGCCCCGGGGTGGTGCGGTCGACCTCGTCGGTGGAGCTCCGGCCGGGGCCCACTCCAACACCCGGTGGAGCACCTGGCGCGGCGACACCTCAGCCGTTCGCGAGCTGCCGCAGCCGTTCGCCACCTTCGGCGGCTGGGGGGCCGGCGCCCTGGTCTCGCTCGTGCAGACGCCCAGCGCCCCGGTGATCGTGGGGTCGTGGGAGAGCGGGGGCGCTGGGCTCGACATCGCCCTGTGGCACCCACGAGGGGAGCGCTGGGTGCGGGCCTCCTCGGCCGGCACGTCACTGGCCAGCACGAGCACCGCCCTGGTGTCGGCCCGCGGCGCCACCGCCGCTGGTGAAGGCCTGCTCGTCGTGGGGTCGGTGACCCTCCTGGGCAACGGGGTGCGCCAGCGCGCGGCCGTGTGGTGGTCGCCGAAGCCCGACGCGAAGTTCAGCCGCACCGAGCTGCCCGACGACGGGTCTCTGGCGGAGGCGCACGCGGCATCCTGCAACGGCACGGGGCGCTGCGCCGTGGTGGGGGTCGTCGACGGGCGGCTGCGGGGCTGGTGGGTCGGCGCCCACGGGGCGGTGTCGGAGATGGACCTGCCGCCCCTGGCAGTGGGTGAGCACGACCTGTTGACGGCGCCGTTGCTCGGTGCTGGTGGCGCGACGGTGCTGCTCGCGTCGGGCGGCCGGCTGGTGGTGCTCGACGTGGCCGGCGACCGGGTCGCTCGGCGCGACGGGCCGCCCGCGCGGCTGGTGCTGTCGACGGCGCGCACGGCATCCGGCACTTTCGTGGTGCTCGAGGACCCCGCGGGCACCGCCCGCCTGGTCCGGCTCGACGCCCCCTGAGCAAGGGCCACACGCTCCGCGGCCGCCCAGGTGTCCGTGGCAGGTGACCTCGGCGTACCGCCTGGTAAGTGCACCGATCACCACACCTACCAGGCGGTAGGCAAGGTCGTGACCGGCCGAGCGGGCGGCTTCCGGAGTTGGGTGCTCAGGTGGTCGCTCGAGCAGCCAACTCAGCACCCGACTCCGGAGGGAAGGATCAGGAGAGGGCGACGCCGATGACCACCCCGAGGGCGGCGAGCACGGCGTAGGCGACCTCGTACACCCCGGTCGCGGCGAGCACGGGCACCAGGTCGCGCCCCGTGGTGCCCGACGCCACGATGCGCACCCCCTTGATGCCGAGCGGCAGGGCCAGCAGCCCCAGCAGCACCGCCGGCTCCCAGAACGCCATGCCCCCCAGCGCCACCACCGACACCGCGACCAGGCCGATGTAGAGCTGCCGGGTGCGCTGGTCGCCCAGCCGCACCGCCAGGGTGCGCTTGCCGTGCTCGGTGTCGGTCGGGATGTCGCGCAGGTTGTTGACGACGAGGATGGCCGAGGCGACGGCCCCCACGCCGACCGCGCCGATCAGGCCGAACCAGGTGACGGCATCCGCCTGGGTGTACTGCGTGCCGAGCGTGGCCATCAGGCCGAAGAAGACGAAGACGTAGACCTCGCCGAGCCCCCGGTAGCCGTAGGGGTTGTCGCCGCCGGTGTAGCGCCAGGCGGCGAGCACGGCCAGCGCCCCGAGCGGCAGCATGATCCACGCCCCCGAGAGGGCGACCAGGGCCAGGCCCACGATGCCGGCAGCGGCGAACGACAGCAGCGCGGCCAGCTTGACGTTGCCGGGCGCGGCGAGCCGCTGGCCGACGAGCCGCACCGGGCCGACCCGGGCCTCGTCGGTTCCCCGGATGCCGTCGGAGTAGTCGTTGGCGTAGTTCACCCCCACCTGCAGGGCGAGCGCCACGACGAGGGCGAGGATGGCGAGCGCGGCATCGGCGCGCCCGATGAGGTGCGCCGCGGCGGTGCCGAGCACGACCGGGGCGACGGCGGCGGGCAGGGTGCGCGGGCGGGCGCCCGCCACCCACTGGGAGAGGGAGGCCATGTTGGGGGTCAGATGCCTTTGAGGAAGTCGGGGTCGTCGTCGGGCCCGCGCGGGCGGCGGTCCGGGTCGCGCCCACCGGTGGGCCCGCGCTGCTGGTCGCGCGACGGCGGGGTGCCGCGCCGTGGCCGCCCGCCGAGCAGCCAGGCGACCGGCCCGACCACGGGGAGGAGGACCACGATCATCACCCAGGCGACCTTGGGCAGGTTGCGCATGTCCGCCTCGTCGGTCTGGAACGCGTCGATGACGCAGTAGACCGTCAGCGCGAGGCTGAGCAGGGCCGGGACGTAGCGGAGCACCCCGGAATCATCCCATGGTGAACAGAGCGGTCACTGCACGGCGGTCGGGCTTGCCGGGCCCGCGCAGGGGCAGCCGGGTCGCGACCAGGGCCCGCCGCGGCAGCGCATGGTCGGGCAGGATGCCGCGCAGGTGCTCCCGCAGGTGCCCCCGCAGCTCGTCAGCGGTCAGCCCGGCGCCCACCGCCCCGGGCTCGAGCACGACGAGGGCGCACACCACCTCGCCCCACTCGGGGTCGGGGCTGCCGACGACCACGACCTCGGCCACCCCCGGCACGTGGTCGAGGATGGCCTCCTCGACCAGCCGCGGCGCCACCTTGAGGCCGCCGGTGTTGACCAGGTCGTCGACCCGGCCGTCGACCCGCAGCCGGGCCCGGCCGTCGGTGTGCCCGACGTCGTCGGTGCGGAACCAGCGCAGCCCGTCGTCGTCGACACCGAAGGCCGCGGCCGTGAGGTCTGGCCGGCCGAGGTAGCCGTGCGCCAGCGTCGCGCCGCCGAGGCGAATCCGCCCCTCGTCGTCGAAGGCGATCTCGGTACAGGGCAACGGTGTTCCGTCGTAGACGCAGCCGCCCGCCGTCTCGCTCATGCCGTAGGTCGCGACCACCCGCACGCCCGCCTGCTCGGCGCGCAGCCGCAGCCGCGGTGGGATCGCGGCACCCCCGACGAGCACGGCGTCGAAGGCACCCAGCAACTCGGCGCCGCCCGGGTGGTCGAGCAGCCGCACCAGCTGGGTGGGCACCAGGCTGGTGTAACGGGGCAGCCCGGCATCGAGCCGTGCGGCCGCCGCGACGAAGGCCGTCGGCACGAAGCCGTCGGCGAGCTCCATCGCGACCGGGGTCGTGCCGGCATCCAGCGAGCGCAGCAGCACCTGCAGGCCGGCGACGTGGTGGGCCGGCAGCGCGAGCAGCCACTGCCCCGGGCCGCCGAGCCGCTCGTGCGTGGCGTGGTTGCTGGCGACCAGCGCGCCGGCCGTGAGCAGGGCCAGCTTGGGGGTGCCGGTCGACCCCGAGGTGCCCACCACGACGGCGAGCCCGTCGGGCAGGTCGGCCTTGTCGTGGTCCGGCACCGCAGGGGCCGGGTCGGACGCGGCGTAGGGGAGGACTGGCGCGTCGCCCTCGAGCGCCGCGGCCAGGCGCGGGAGGACGGTGAGGGATGCCGGCCCCAGCGGCACGGCCAGCGGCCGGGGCGGCGGCACCGGCATCAGTGGATGTGGTCGCGCCAGTCGGCCGGCACCCGCCCCCGTGGGCCGGGCGCAGGCTGGTCCGCGGGATGGGAGGTGGGCGGTGCGAGCGCCGGCCCGTCGACCATCGACTCGTCGCCGTAGTCCCAGAACCAGTCCTCGCCGGGCTCGAAGCTCTGGATGACGCGGTGCCCGGTGGCGGCGGCGTGCGCGGTCGCGTGCTGCGACGGGGAGCTGTCGCAGCAGCCGACGTGGCCGCAGGCGGTGCAGCGCCGCAGGTGCACCCACCAGCCCGGGGGCGAGGCGGCGTCGCAGTCGGCGCACCCGGTGCCGCTGGGGGGGACGGCGGGGTCGATGGACCCCGGTGGTGCCATGTCGCTCATCGGTCTGCTCCCTCGCGCCGGTGTCGGGTTCGGTCTCGGACGGGCCTGGTGGGGTGGGTCAGGTGGTGCCCCGGTGCCGCTGGGGCAGGCGTACCCGCACCAGCGTGCCACCGGGACCGGACTCGATGTCGATGTCGCCCGAGTGACGTTCGACGACGATGCGCCGTGAGATGTCCAGGCCCAGGCCGGTGCCCTTGCCGACCTCCTTGGTGGTGAAGAACGGCTCGAAGGCGTGCGAACGCACCTCGGGCGGCATCCCGGAGCCGGTGTCGGCGATCTCGACCACCACCCACCCGGTGGCGTCGGGGCGGGCCGAGACGGTGAGCGTGCCGGTGCCGTCCATCGCGTCGATCGCGTTGTCGACCAGGTTGGTCCACACCTGGTTGAGCTCACCGGCCATCGCGTCGATCGGCGGCAGCCCGGGCGCGTAGTGCCGCTCGACGGTGATGCCGGTGCCGAGCTTGTGGCCCATCATCACCAGGGTGCTGTCCAGGCCCTCGACGAGGTCGGTGCGCTGCAGGGAGGCGCGGTCCATCTGCGAGTAGGACCGCACCGCGGCGACGAGCGCGGACACCCGCCCGGTGGCCTCCTTCACCTCGCGCACCAGCGCGGCGGTCGACAGCGATGCCGCGATCCACTCCAGCGCGGGGGCGAGCGACTCGGGCGGCAGGGCGGCGGCGAGCTCGTCGCACCAGGCGGTGTCGGCGCCGGCCGCGGCCAGGGCTGGGGCGATCACCCAGTCGCGGTCGACGTCGTGGTCGGCCAGCCAGTCGGACAGCTCGTCCTCGCGGTCGGCCAGGGCCAGCCCGGCCAGCGCGGGCTCGGGTCCGCTGACCCGCAGCCGCAGCCCGTCGAGCACGGTGTACTGCTCGGCGGTGATGCCCTTGCCGGCGAGCTGCGCCAGCGACGACAGCACCTGCTCCGAGGTGCCCGCCAGCGCGTCGACGGCCCGGGTGGCGGCGGATGCCGGGTTGTTCAGCTCGTGCGCGAGGCCCGCCGAGAGCGTGCCGAGCGCCACGAGCGCCTCGCGCTGGCGGGTGGTGTTCTCGATCCGGCGCACGGTGGTGACCAGGCCGTTGATGAAGTGCAGGCCGAAGGGGAACCACTGCTCGGACAGCCGGCGCAGCTCGGTGGCCTCGAGGTGCAGCACCCGGCCGGGGTTCTCGGCGCGGCCGGTGGCGAAGTAGACCCCGAACTCGTCCCACGCCGCGAAGCCGCCGGCCCACTGCCCGGGCTCGGTCATGTAGCCCAGCACCGACTGCTCGGTGCCGACCTGCCGCACGAGGGCCACCGTGCCCTCGAGCAGCACCCACCAGCCGTCGGCCGGCCGGCCCTCGTGGAAGAGCAGCTCGCCGCGGCGGGTGGGCCGCTCGGTGGCTGCGGTGAGCAGGTCACCGAGCTGGGCGTCGTCGAGGCCGTCGAAGATCGCCAGCCCGCGCAGCTCGGGCAGGTCCATCAGACGCTCGCCAGGTAGCGGTGCACGAGGTAGACCGACATCGCGCCCTCACCGACGGCGGAGGCGACCCGCTTCATCGAGTCCAGGCGCACGTCACCGGCGGCGAAGACCCCCGGGATGCTCGTCTCGAGGGCGTAGGGGCTGCGGGCGAGCGGCCACCGCCCGGCGTGCTCGGGCAGCTGCGAGGTCGGGCCCGGTGACGACGAAACCCTTGGCGTCGCGCACCACGGCGTCACCGAGCCAGTCGGTGCGGGGGAGCGCGCCGATGAAGACGAACAGCCAGTTGGTGGGCTCGTCGACCTCTGCGCCGGTGTCGCGGTCGACGAGGGTGACCGACTCCAGGTGGTCGGTGCCGTGCGCGGCCGCGACCTCGGTGCGGAAGCGCACCTCGACGTTGTCGGCGGCCCGGATCCGCTCGACGAGGTACTCCGACATGGAGTCCTCGAGCCGGGCGCCGCGCACGAGCAGCACCACCCGGCTGGCGACCTTGGCGAAGTTGAGCACGGCCTGGCCGGCCGAGTTGGCGGCGCCGACGACGTGCACCACCTGGTCGGCGCACTGGGCCGCCTCGCTGGCCGAGGCGCCGTAGTAGACGCCGCGCGAGCCGAGGGCGTCGGCACCGCGTGGCCTCGAGCCGGCGGTAGGAGACGCCCGTGGCGATCAGCACGGCGCGGCTCTCGACCGCGCCGCCGTCGGCGAAGCGCACCGCCTGCACCGGGCCGCGCTGCTCCAGCCCGACGACCTCGCGCGCGAGCACCGTCTCGGCCCCGAAGCGGGAGGCCTGGGCGACGGCACGGTGGGTGAGGTCGGCGCCGGAGACCCCCTTCGGGAAGCCGAGGTAGTTCTCGATGGCGGCACTCTGCCCGGCCTGCCCGCCGGGGGCGTCGCGCTCGACCATCACGGTGCGCAACCCCTCGGATGCCGCGTAGACCGCCGCCGCGAGACCGGCCGGCCCGCTGCCGACGATGCACAGGTCGTAGAGGGGCTGCTGGGCTCGGGTGCGCAGGCCGAGGGCGTCGGCGAGCTCGACGCTGGTGGGGTGGCGCAGCGGGTCGCCCTCGGGCAGCAGCACGAGCGGCAGGTCGGTGTGGTCGGCACCGGCGAGCTCGAGCAGGCGGGCGCCTTCCTCGTCGCGCTCGAGGTCGACCCAGCTGTAGGGGATGTGGTTGCGCGCCAGGAACATCTTCACGTCGTAGCTGCGGTCGGACCAGAGGTGGCCGACGACCCGCACCACCGACTCCGCGTCCGGGTGGTCCTGGCGCCAGGCCTCGAGCAGGTCGTCGACGACGGGGTAGAGCTGGCTCTCGGGCGGCTCCCACGGCTTGAACATGTAGTAGTCGAGGCCGATGTCGTTGATCGCGCGGATGGCGACGTCGGTGTCGGCGTAGGCGGTGAGCAGCAGCAGCCGGGTGTCGGGGGAGACCTCGCGCACCCGCGCCATCAGCTCGATGCCGGTCATGCCCGGCATCCGCTGGTCGGACACGAGCAGGGCCACCGGGCGGGATCGCAGGGCGAGCTCGGCCAGCACCCCGAGCGCCTCGTCGCCGGAGGTGGCCCGCACCACCCGGTAGTCCGACCCGTAGCGCGTGCGCAGGTCGCGCACGATCGCGCGCGACACCTGCGGGTCGTCGTCGACGGCGAGGATGGTGGCCCGTTGCGGCATCCTCGCTCCTTCGGCTGGTGGTGGGGTTGGCTCACCCTAGGGCCGGCCGGGTCGGCGCGGAAGGGAACCCGATGTGCCCAACGGGGTCGCGTTCTGCACGCTCGTGCGGGACCATGGCGCAACGGCAGGAGGTGGCGTGGTGGACGAGACGTTCCCGGCATACCTCGAGGAGGCCCGCCAGCAGCGGGCCGAGCTCGGGGAGTCGATGGCGGCGCTGGAGGCCGCCCTGACCCTTCCGGCGGCCGTCGGCCCGGTGTGGCGGCGGCGGGTGCGGGCGGCACTCACCGAGCTGAGCCACGACCTGCGCGACCACGCCGAGCTCACCGAGGCCGAGGGTGGGTTCTACGCCGACATCGGCGTCACCGCACCCCGGCTGACCTACGGGGTCGAGGTGCAGCTCGGCGAGCACGCGGAGGCGCTGGCCGAGGTCGAGCGGCTGCTGGCCGAGCGCGACGAGGGCCTGGCCGACGACGACGCGGTCGAGGCGCATCGCGAGGCGTGCATCCAGCTGCTGGGGCGGCTGGTCCGGCACCGGCAGCGCACCTCCGACCTGATCTACGAGGCGTATGCCGTCGACATCGGTGGCTCTGGCTGACCGCTGCCCTGCGTCGGGGTGGGCCGTCGCTGCGGGTGGGTAGCCTTCCCGGATGCCGGTGGTGAGTTCGAGGAGCGGGTGCGGTGGCTGACGCCGACGACGTGCGCCGGCTCGCGCTGTCGCTGCCGCACGTGGTCGAGATCCCGAGCGCCGGCTTCGACTTCCGGGTGGCCGACAAGGGTTTCGTCTGGTCCTACCCCGAGCGGCGCCCGGGCCGGCCACGCGTCATCCGCACCGACGTCGCGGTGCTCTACGTCGGCGACCTCGAGGAGCGGCAGGCGCTGCTGCTGGGCGAGCCCGACGTCTTCTTCACGGCGCCGGGCTACGAGAACGCCCCGCTGGTGATGCTCCGTCTCGGCCGGGTGGATTCCGGGCGCCTCGAGGAGCTCGTCACCGACGCCTGGCGCATGCGGGCGCCGGAGGACCTGCTCGGCGACCTCGAGCTCGACGTCGAGGGCGGTGGCGGGGCTCCGTGCGAGGGGGCCTCGCAGGGCGGGCGCTGACGCCGAGCGGGCGCGTGCCGTTCCAGGCACGCGCCGCAGGTCATACCCGCAGGAGCCCCCTGCGGCTGCTGCGGGTGCGACTGGGGACGGGAACCACACTGCCCGGCAACGGGTGCGCCGATGGGAGCCGGTCGGGTGCAGAACGGGTGCAGAACTCGGCGGCGCACGGTCGCGTCGCGGGCGTTACCCGCCCATCACCCGCGGAGGGTGATGGTGCCCGCGGGCCCTGTGCGCGGCATCCGCCCCGGGAGTACCGTCGCGCTCAGCCACCCCCCGACGCCGTGGAAAGTGCAGGACGCCGTGAAGCGCACCAAGCCCCTGGCCCTCGTGGCCGCCATCCTCGTCGCCCTGGTCGCACTGCTGTCCGGGTGCGGAAAGGCCGACAACTCCCCGAACGCGCCCACCATGCTCCAGGGCAGCTGGAAGCTGGTCACCCTCAACGGTGCCGCGGCCGACGCGACCGTGCCGTCGACCCTCACCATGAACGAGGGCAAGGCGAACGGCAACGCCGGTGTCAACCAGTTCAACGGCAGTTACGACGCCCCCAGCGACGGCGTGCTCACGTTCGGCGCGCTCGCCACGACGATGATGGCCGGCCCGGACAACGCGATGAAGCAGGAGCAGGCCTTCCTCAAGGCGCTGGCCGACACCAAGAAGTTCACCACCGAGGACGGTGGGCTGGTGCTGATGGACAGCAGCGACACCAAGCTGGCCGTGCTCAAGGCCGGCGGCAACGGCTGACCCCGTCCTCCCGGCGGGTGCCGCACCCGCCTGGTAGGCACAATCCCGGAGTGGCCCGTTGGCAGGACGACCGGATCGGGGCTGCCCTGCGCGGCGCCAACCCCATGGTGCTCGCGCGGATGCCGGGCGGCGTCGCCGTCATCGGCGACGTGCAGTGGCTACCGGGCTACAGCGTGCTCCTCACCGACGACCCGTCGGTGCAGCTGCTCTCCGAGCTGCCTCGGGCTGAGCGGCTGGCGTTCCTCGACAGCTTGGCCGTGCTGGGCAAGGCGGTCGAGCAGGCCTGTGCGCGGCTCGACCCCGCGTTCCGGCGGGTGAAACCTGGAGATCCTCGGCAACGCCGATCCGTTCCAGCACGCGCACGTGTGGCCGCGCTACGAGTGGGAACCGGCCGAGGTGCGGAGGCGGCCGGTGTGGTTGTATCCGGAGGCGCGGTGGTCGGACCCCGCGACGGCCCTCGGCCCGCAGCACGATGCCTGGCGCGCAGCCATCACCGATCGCCTCGTGGCCCTGGGCGGAGCAGCTGTCGCCTCGCCGTGATGGCGGTGACGGCGGTCCGGCCCCGCCCCGGCGCCGTCCGCAGTTCGCTCGGGCTACCGCGTCGTAGGTGCACCGATCCGTTCACCCATCAGGCGGTAGGCGAGGCGACGTCGGGTGCCGGCGGCGGAGGTCGCCTCGCCGTGATGCGGTGACGGCGGTCCGGCCCCGCCCGGGATCAGAAGTACCAGGGGAACTGGGCCAGCGTGGCGGTTGGCGACGGCAGGTGTTGGCACCGTGGGGCTGAACTGCGAAGATGCGATGGCAAGCGTTGGCAGCGGTCGGGAGTAACTGGACCTCTTGCGGACTCTCTGCGGACCGGTCGCTACGTGGACGACCTGTCCTTGGCGCTTACGCCCGGGGTGCGCGCCGGTCGGCGTGGTCATGGCGCACCAACGCCTTCGCGGCCGCGAAGCTCCAAGCTAGGGACCCGCCACCGGCCGTGGCCCGAGTGGGACGTCGCGCAGTATCAGCGAGGTAGAGGACAGCGCCGGCGGGCCGTCCCGGTCGGGGAAACTCAGCGGCGTGGCTGCGGGGATCGGTGACCCAGGAACCAGCCGACGAGGCCCAGAACTCCTGCGATGGGTACTAAGGGGCCGATCCACTCCAGGATGTTCTCCATGCCGAATGAGTATGGATGACACACGACCTCGCGAACATGGACCACCAGGCGGCGAAACCGGTGCCAGCCGGGGATCTCGGAGCTTCGATGCGGGTGATCGAGGGATCTGGCGCAGCACGCTGGCGTGGGCCGGCCGGTGTTGTTTCGCCTTGGACGCCCGTCCCGCTGGGCCACCTGACGTAATACACACCTTGCAGACCAATCTGGCGCGAATTGGTTATTGGTGCCCGAATAAGCGGACGTACGACGAGCGCACGGAATTTGCTGTGATGATGTTCCAACAACACTTCATAGGAGTTCAGGGACAGAGAAGGGCAGTCTACGGCTTCGTGAATCTCGCAACGGCGACCCTCATCCAACGCGCTGGCTGACTGTCGCGCACAAACGGGCTGCCGCGTGAGCGTGCGGCTCGCCACCCCACGGAGCATGGATGCAGTACACGTCCCCCGACACTTTCCTTCTCCGGGCTAGACTTTGCGCACTCCGCTGGGCAAACGACCGAGATCGCGACTCGCCGGCAACGGCGCTTGGCGTCTCATCGTCGGTTAACTGCAAGTTGGCATCACCCCTTTTGGCGGCGGTACTCCGCCCCAGCAGACGTCCCTGGTTCGGCATGCCTCCTTTCTTGAAGGTGACGTCGTTGCCAAGTCAGGCGAGCCGTCCAGAAGGGCTGGATGGCGCGGATCGATTTGTCTGTCAACCGAGCACGCCGCGACCACCATGTGATGCCCCCCAATCGGACCCACGTTCGGTCGCAGAAGCCCACGCAGGGGGCCGCGCCGGTTCACTCACCCAGCCGTTTACCGAGGGGCCTTAACCCCGGTTCTTGGACACGGGGTGGGATTACGCGGCTGTCGGGAGCGTAGCAGCGTAGTGGGATTCGTAGGTGAACGGTGACTGGTAGCGGCACCAGGAGTGCCGCCGGCGGGTGTTGTAGCGGATGAGCCAGCGGAACACCTGGCGGCGGCAGGTCGCCTCGTCGGCCCAGCAGGCGGTGTCTTGGAGGACCTCCCGCTTCAGCGTCGCGTTGAACGACTCCGCGAGCGCGTTGTCGGCACTCGAACCGACGGCGCCCATGGACTGGGTCACCCCGAGCTCGGCGCACAGCCGGGCGTAGTCCTTGGAGGTGTAGACCGACCCGTGGTCGCTGTGGAAGATCGCGCCGCCGAGGCTGCCGCGGGTCGCGGCGGCGGCCTGGAGCGCGTCTTCGACGAGGCTGGTGCGCATGTGGTCGGCCACAGCCCAGCCGACGAGTCTGCGGCTGTAGCAGTCGATCACGGTGGCCAGGTACAGGTTGCTGGCGTCGGCCAGCGGCAGGTAGGTGATGTCGCCGACGTAGCGCTGGTTCGGCGCCTGCGCGGTGAAGTCCCGCTCGAGCAGGTCCGGGACCTTCTGCCCCGACGGCTCGGGGATCGTGGTGCGGACCCGGCGTCGCTTCTGGTAGCCGCGGATGCCGTGCTCGCGCATCACCCGTGCGACGCGCTTGTGGTTGACCCGCTCGCCGGACCGGGACATCGTCGTTGAGCTCCGCGGTCGACCCGCGGCGCGCCGATGGTGTTGTCCTCGTCGTGAATGGTCCGGATCTGCTCGGCCAGCTCGCCGTCGTCGGCCGCAGCGCGGGCGGCTCACGCACCGGGGCGCCGCCTTGAGCCAGGCGTAGAACGAGGAACGCTCGACCTCGACGAGCTCACACAACCGCTTCACCTCGAAGGCGTCTTGGTGGTCGGCGACGAACTGGAAGCGACTCACCAGTTCGTCTCCCCGGCGAAATACTTCGCCGCCCGCCGCAGGATCTCCCGCTCGGTGGTCAGCTTCGTCGTCTCCGCCTCTAACTCGGCGTTCCCGCTCTCGCAGCCGGACGATTCTCTGTTCCTGCGTCTCCTCCACAGGCCCCGCACAGGCTCGTCGCCGGTGCCGGTCGCGTGCAGTGGGCTGCGGGTCAACGTGCCGTCAGCAGCGGTCTTCTTGCCGGTCCCGAACGCTCGAGCCAGTGGCGCAGCGTGCCGCGCTCGACGCCCAGGTCATCGGCGATGCCACGCACCGTCGCCCCCGGAGTGGACTCGTACAAGTCGACGGCCTGCCGACGGAACTCCTCGGAGTAGTTCTTGCGGGCCATGGTCTCGGATCATCTCGCTCTCTCCCGCCCACACGGGTGCGGGATTCGGCGTGTCCAAGATCCAGGGTCAGGCCCCGTGCTCGTGCGGTGCCGGCTGAACCGGCTCACCCACCTCGACCGGGCCACCGGTGAACCGATCCGCCGCTACGAGCACGAGCGTCCCGGCGACCTGCTCCACGTCGACGTCAAGAAGCTCGGCAAGGTCCCCGACGGCGGGGGCTGGCGCTACGTCGGGCGCCAGCAAGGCGACCGGAACCGGGCCGCGACCTCGCTGCGGACCGGAGCACCCAAGAGCAAGTACCACCAGCCGCTGATCGGGACCTGCTACCTGCACACCGTGATCGACGACCACTCCCGCGTGGCCTACGTCGAGGCCCACGACGACGAGACCAAGGAGACCGCCGCCGCGGTACTGCGCAACGCCGTCGCCTGGTTCGCCGACCGCGGCGTCACCGTGCGACGGGTGCTGTCCGACAACGGCGGCGGCTACCGCTCCTACCTGTGGCTCGACACCTGCACCGAGCTCGGCATCACCCCGAAGCGGACCCGGCCATACGGGCCACAGACCAACGGCAAGATCGAACGCTTCCACCGCACCCTTGCCGACGGCTGGGCCTTCAAGAAGTTCTACAACTCCGAGGCCGACCGCCTCGCCGCGCTGCCACGATGGCTCCACCAGTACAACCACCACCGGCCCCACTCAGCGATCGGGAAGGCCGCACCCATCACGGGACTGTCCGACTAACGGTGTATCTGGCCCAACACGCCGACTGGTTCGGCGGGAAGGGTCGGTCACCGATGACCGAGACACTGGTGGGCGTGAGCCCGACTGCGAAAGGCAGGCAAGAAGCCGCTCACGCCGGAGGAGGCGGAGCGGGCGGCGGTGCGCGAGCTGGTCAAGGCCGCTCGCGCCCGCGGTGAGGACCTGACCGGCCCGGACGGGCTGCTGAAGGCGATCACCAAGCACGGTGATCGAGACCGCGCTCGAGGAGGAGATGACCGAGCACCTCGGCTACGACAAGCACGAGCCCGCGAGGGCGCGTGGCGGGCAACTCCGCAACGGCACCCGGTCCAAGACGGTGCTGACCGACGCCGCCGGAGAGGTCGAGATCGAGGTGCCGCGGGACCGGGACGGCACGTTCGAGCCGGTGATCGTCAAGAAGCGCCAGCGGCGGCTGTCAGCGACGTCGACGCGATCGTGATCTCGTTGTACGCCAAGGGCCTGACCACCGGTGAGATCAGCGCGCACTTCGCCGAGGTCTACGGGGCCAGTCGTGTCCAAGGACACGGTCTCGCCGGATCACCGACAAGGTCGTCGAGGAGATGCAGGCCTGGTGCGCCGCGGCCGTTGCAGGGGGTGTACGCGGCGATCTTCATCGACGCGATCTACGTCAAGGTCCGCGACGGGCAGGTCGGCAACCAGCCGTTCTACGCCGCGATCGGGGTCGACCTGGACGGCCACCGGGACGTGCTCGGGCTGTGGGCCGGCAAGGGCGGCGGGGAGTCGGCGAAGTTCTGGATGAACGTGCTGACCGACCTGAAGAACCGCGGCGTCGCCGACGTCTTCTTCGTCGTCTGCGACGGCCTGAAGGGCCTGCCGGACGCGGTGAACGCCGTGTTCCCGCCGCGATCGTGCAGACCTGCGTCATCCACCTGATCCGGGGCACGCTTCCGGTACGCCTCACGCAAGTACTGGGACCAGCTCGCCAAGGACCTGCGCGCCGATCTACACCGCGCCCGAACGTCGACGGCGGCCTGGGCGGCGTTCGAGGAGCTGGAGGAGAAGTGGGGCAAGCCCTACCCGGCGATCCCCAAGCTGTGGCGCAACGCGTGGGAGGAGTTCATCCCGTTCCTGGACTACGACGTCGAGATCCGCCGGGTGCTGTGCTCCACCAACGCGATCGAGTCCCTCAACGCCCGCTACCGCCGGGCGGTCGAGGCCACGCGGCCACTTCCCCACCGAGCAGGCCGCCCTGAAGATGCCTGTACCTGGTCACCCGGTCGCTGGACCCCAAGGGCACCGGGCAGGCACGATGGACCATGCGGTGGAAGCCAGCCCTGAACGCCTTCGCCATCACCTTCGCCGACCGCATGCCGGCAGCCGAGAACCTCTAACCATGAAAACGCCAGTTACACCGTTGATCTGACAGACCCAGCCGAAGTGACGCAGGTGCGAGCCTGTCAGGTTGCGGTGGCGCTGGCGTCTTTGAGGGCGTGGGTGACGGTGGCGATTCTGGGGTGCTCGCCTGCTCCGACCCTGGTGGCGGTGAAGACGCGTCGGTGTGGGCGTCCGCGGAGGGGCCACAGGGTGACGCCCGGGTGGCGGCGCGCTCCGGCGAGGCCGGGGAGTAGGGCGGCGGCGAGGCCTGCTTCGACGACTCGGAGGTGGATCTGGAGGTCGGTGGAGGTGTAGCGGACGTCGGGTTCGAAGCCGGCGGTGCGGCAGAGCGTGGTGGACCAGGTGCGGGAGGTGGTGCCGAGCGGCTCCATGGCGAACGGGCGGTCGGCGAGTGAGGCGATTGTGGTCGCCTGTTCCCATGCTGCCGGGACGGCGAGCTCGAGGGGGTCGCCGGTGAGGTCTTCCCGCTCTACCCCGGGCACGACGGGTAGGGGGTGGCCGGGGTACTCCTCGCGTCCCGGACCGGTACGGCCCCTGGTGGCGGGTCTACGCGCTGTTCGCTGGCTGGCAGCTGCGCGGGACCTGGCAGCTCATCGAAGCCGAACTGCGGTCCGCCGCCGACGCCCAAGGCGTGTTGTCCTGGCAGGTGTCGGTGGACTCCACCACCGCCCGCGCCCACCCCCACGCCGCCGGGGCACGACGCGACAGCGTAGAACGCGTTGCGGGAGAACCCGAACACCACGCGTTGGGTCGCTCCCGAGGAGGCTGGGGCACCAAGACCCACGTAGCGGTTGACCAACGGCGCTGAGTCCTGGCGTTCCGCCTCACCCCCGGCCAGGACGGCGACTGCCCCCAGATGATCCCCGTCCTGGACGACATCGCCGTCACCCGACCCGGCCCCGGCCGGCCCCGCTGTCGACCGATCAGAGTCCTCGCCGACAAGGCCTACTCCTCGGCGCGCCAACCGGGCCTGGCTGCGCGCACACGGCATCCGCGCGACCATCCCGATCAAGACAGACCAAGCCGACCACCGACGAGCCAGAGGCTCCCGAGGGGGACGACCCCCAGCGTTCGACCCCGTCACCTACCGCGACCGACACGCCGTCGAATGCGCGATCAACCACCTCAAACACCACCGCGGGTTCGCCACCCGCTACGACAAGCTCGCCGTCCGCTACGCCGCGACAGTCCACATCGCCAGCATCAACCACTGGCTCCGACGCCGCCTAGGACGAGGTCGAAGTCGCCGGCGACGAGTGCCGGGATGGACACCTCGGGCTCGAGCTCGGCGACTTCCACGCGGCATCCGGGGTCTGTGCGGGCGAGTTGCCGGACGGTGGGCAGCAGCAGGGACAGGACCGCGCTCTGGAACGCGGCGACCCTGATGGTGCCGGTGATCTCCCCTCGCAGTCCGGCCAGTGCGGCCTGTGCGCTCTCTAGCTGTGCCAGGACTGACGCCGCGTGCTCGACCAGAAGCTCGCCCTCGGCGGTCAGCCGGACCCGGCGTCCGAGGGGTTCGAGGAGGGTGGCGCCGGCTTCCTTCTCCAGGACGCTGAGCTGCTGGGAGACCGCGGACGGGCTGAATGACAGGGCCTGTGCCACTGCCGCGATGGTGCCACGGCGCGAGAGTTCCACGAGGAGCCGCAGCCGTCTCACGTCGAGCATGCCCACTCAATCCGTCAGTTCTTCTAATCAATACCTCGCGATTCTATGCGCTGGACCTGTTGGGTCGAGGGCATCGACACTGACTGCATGACTTCTTGGTTCAGCAATCCGTTCGCTTCGCGGTGGTCCTCCGGGGTGGGCGAGGTGACGCGCGACTTCCACCGCACCCTTCCCGGATACACGCCGACGCCGCTGGTCGACCTTCCAGGGCTCGCGGCCGAGCTCGGAGTGGGCCGGGTGCTCGTCAAGGACGAGTCTGTTCGCCTCGGCCTGCCGGCCTTCAAGGTCCTCGGTGCCTCGTGGGCATGCACCCGGGTTCTCGGACGCGCGCCGGGCGCGAGCCTGGTGACGGCCACCGACGGCAACCACGGCAGGGCGGTGGCCCGAATGGCGTGGCAGCTGGGGACGACGGCGACCGTCTTCGTGCCGGCCGTGATGCTGCCGGAGACGGCTTCTCTGATCGAGGCGGAGGGGGCGGAGGTTCGTCGGGTGGCGGGTGACTACGACGAGACGGTGCGGGCAGCCGCGGCCTACGCGGCCGAGGGGGGCGGGCGAGAGCTGGTGCAGGACACCGCCTGGCCCGGCTACGAGGAGGTACCCGGGTGGATCGTCGAGGGGTACGACACTCTGCTCGACGAGGTCGACGAGCAGCTGGGTAGCCCACCCGACCTTGTCGCTGTGCCAGTGGGAGTCGGCTCCCTCGCGCAGGCCGTCGTGTCGCACTACCGGCGCCCCGGGTTGTCCGGGACGCGCGTGCTCGCGGTGGAGCCGGACACCGCCGACTGCGTCATCACTAGCCTGGTGACCGACACACCCGCCAGCGTCCCCACCGGGACGACCGTCATGGCAGGCCTGAACTGCGGCACGATCTCTAGCCTGGCCTGGCCGGTGCTGCGCAAGGGACTCGACGCCGCCGTCGTCGTCACCGACCAGCAGGCGCTGCGAGCCTCAGCGGACCTCGGCTCGGCCGGCATCTGCTCCGGCGCCTGCGGCGCCGCCACCCTGGCGGGTGTCCGAGCCGCTCTCACCAGCCGCACCCGCCGGGACGACCTCGACCTGCCCGACGACCCTGTGGTCGTCCTACTCAGCACCGAAGGGCTCGCGGCATGACCAGCACGGACCGGGACATCGACCGGCAGCTTCGCGCATGGCGGCGTGACCTGCACCGCATCCCCGAGACCGCCTTCGAGGAACACCTCACCTCCACCTACGTCGCCACGGCGCTGGAGGGGCTGGGATTCGACGTCGCCCGCGGCATCGGCGGCACCGGGGTCGTCGGCTCACTGAGCCGCGGAACCTCCGCGCGCGCGATCGGGCTGCGCGCCGACATGGACGGCCTGCCGCTGCAGGAAGTCGACGGCCGTCAGCACGGATCGACCCACCCCGGCGTGATGCACGCGTGCGGTCACGACGGGCACATGGCGATGGTGCTGGGCGCGGCCGCCGTCCTGGCCGGCGACCAGCACCTCGACGGCACCGTCCGCGTCATCTTCCAACCCGCCGAGGAACCAGGTCGCGGAGCGCAGGCAATGATCGACGACGGCCTGTTCGAGCGGTTCCCCATTGATGCCCTCTACGGGCTGCACAACCTACCCGGCGTACCGGCCGGACACCTGCACACCCGCGCCGGCGGCATCATGGCCAGCGAGGACAACTTCGAGATCGTCATCACCGGCCGAGGTGGGCACGCCGCACGCCCCGAAGCTGGTCATCGACCCGCTCGTCGTCGGCGCGGAGATCGTCCTGGCGCTGCAGACCATCGTGGCCCGCAACGTCGACCCGGCGCACCCGGCCGTGGTGTCCTGCACCGAGCTTTCATACCGACGGAGCCCGCAACGCGATCCCGGGCAGGTCGTCATCCGCGGCGACACCCGCAGCTTCAACCCCGCCGTCCAGGGCCTCCTGGAGGACCGCGATGCGCGCCCTGTCGCCAGGGCATCGCCGCCGCGCACGGCGCCACCTGCGACGTCAGCTACACCCACGAGTTCGAGCCCACCGTGAACGACCCACCCGGCCCGGGCGGCCGACCGGCCGCGCCGTGACCGCCGCACTCGGCACCGGATCGGTCGACCAGCGACTGCGCACCGGTCATGGGCAGCGAGGACTTCGGCGCGTTCGCCCGCGCCGTCCCCGGCTGCTTCACCTTCCTCGGCAACGGCACCGAGCGCGGGCGACGGCGGAACCCCACTGCACAGCCGCGACTACGACTTCAACGACCAAGCACTCACCGCCGGCGTCGCTTTCTACACCGAAGTCATACGCCAAGAACTCGCGAGAACCGATTGAGCCGTCGTTCGCCAAATCCGCACTGGAGTACGTCGCGCCCTTCCGACCGCAGGGCATGCGGCGAAAGGACGCGCCTTCCCCTCGGGGTGGGACCTACGCTGGCCGACGTGGACGCGACAGCCGCCCGGCGCTGGTTCGGGGATGCCTTGGTCGCATATGACTGGCGCGACCGGGATGCTCGCGACCTGGTAGCCGCCTCCGCCGAGATGCTTGCGCTCGGAGTCGATGGCGAGGCGCTAGTGGCTTTAGCGAGCAAGGTGGTCACGCCGCTGACGAGTCCATTCGAAATGGATGCTCTGATTGCGGATGCGCGTGCCGAGATGCGGATGCGGCGACTCGATGACAGCGCCGCAACCGTGCGCTTTACCCGAAGCCAGTTGCGTCGTTGGGCGCGCGGAGAACTGTCGGACCGCCAGCTGACCAGGTGGGCACACGCAGCGGTCGGTCACGACGGCCCCGAGGAACTGCAGGACCTGGTCGTGATGGACGACCTGCTCGACGAGTGGGAGGGTGCACGATCGGCTCCGACCACGATGCACCGCGACCTCGTCCGAATAGCCGGCTTCATCATGGAGATTCCAGACCCGTGGGAGTGACCGCGGATCGTCAGGGCTTGGTCCCGCCAGTGGTCATGCGGCTAGTGGTCACGTCCGTTAGTTCGTCGGGGGTTCAGGTCCAGGCGGTGGGGTCGTCGAGGTAGAGGCCGCAGGCGGTGTCGAGGGCGTCTTCGGCGGTGCCGGCCATGGATGCCGGTGGGCAGGTAGGAGTCTTCGTAGTCGTCGTGGCTGGCTCGGTAGATCGCGAAGCCCCACGGGGGCGGAGCCGCCGTAGCGCAGCCGGCAGAGTGGGAGTACTTCGCCGTCGGGCAGGACGGCCGTCGACGTAGGCGAAGCCGGCCGCGGTAGCGGATGGCGATCGCTGATCTGCGGGCCAGCGTTCGCGGGCGCGGGTGGTCAGCCGCTGCTGCAGCGAGGTCTTGGTCGAGTCGGGGATGCGTGGGCATGCCACCATCGTGCACCGGCATGCTCGCGCGGTGCCCGGTTGGTTCGGCGTGTCGCTGGCGTGGCGTGGCTGTGCTGGTGCGGACAACGGGGTCATGAGCATGTGCAGTCCCCGTTCGTGATCGTCTTGACCGCCGTCGAGGACGCCGAGCTCACCGCGCGTGCTCGGGCCGCGCTGCGGCCACGCACCGCGACGTGGTCCGGGCCCGGATCGTGCTGGCCGCCGCCGACGGGGTCGCGCCAACGCGGCGGATCGCCGCCGAGCTGGGCATCGTGCGTGGACACCGTCCGCAAGTGGCGCAACCGGTTCGCCGACCCGACGGCCTGGCCGGGTTGGAGGACCGGCCCCGGCCCGGGCGGCCGCGCCGGTTCACCCCGGTGCAGGTCGCCGAGGTGAAGGCGCTGGCGTGCACCCCGCCAGCCGAGGCCGAGGTGCCGCTGTCGCGATGGTCCGGCCCGGAGCTGGCCGCCGCAGGCCGGCGCGCGGGCCTGGTCGCGGCGATCTCGCCCTCCACGGTGCGCCGCTGGCTGGCCGCGGACGCGATCAAGCCGTGGCAGCACCGGTCCTGGATCTTCCCCCGCGACCCGGACTTCGCGGCCAAGGCCGCCCGGGTGCTGGACCTGTACGCCCGGCACTGGGAGGGCCGCCAGCTCGGCGCCGACGAGTACGTGATCAGCGCCGACGAGAAGTCCCAGCTGCAGGCCCTGCGCCGCCGCCACCGCGACCGCCGCCCGGGCCCGGGCGCACCCGCCGGGTCGAGTTCGAGTACGCCCGCGGCGGCACCCTGGCCTACTTCGCCGCCTACGACGTCCACCACGCCCAGGTGATCGGCCAGATCGCCCCCACGACCGGGATCGCCCCGTTCACCGACCTGGTCGACCAGGTGATGACCACCGAGCCCTACGCCATCGGCCCGGCGGGTGTTCTGGGTCGTCGACAACGGCTCCTCCCACAACGGGCAAGCGCTCCATCGACCGGATGACCGCAGCCTGGCCCGACCGCGACCCTGGTCCACCTGCCGGTCCACGCGTCCTGGCTGAACCAGGTCGAGATCTACTTCTCCATCCTGCAACGCAAAGCCATCAACCCCAACGACTTCGCCGACCTCGACGCACCTCGCCAACCGGGTCATCGCCTTCCAAGACCGCTACAACGCCACCGCCGACCCCGTTCGACTGGAGCTACACCCGAGACGACCTCAACGCCTTCCTCCACCGACTCGGCGCCCACGCCGCATGACCCCCGACGAACTTACGGCCATGACCACTAGTGACTGTGAGGATCGCCAAGGCAGCCTGAAGGTGCTGGGCTGTGGTTGGTGACCGCGAGTGTGACCCCCGATATGACTGGCTTCGTGCCTTGTTGCGACCTGTCCGCTCGTGGTCACCGGCCCCGGCCCGGTTGGAGGCGCTGACAGCGCCCCGTGGAGTGGTGGGGTTTGGGGTGACGGCGCGGCGTCCTCAATAGAGGGGGCCATCGGCGAGATTCTCGGTGTGTACCGCCAAGTACTCGTCGAGAAGGAGACTCACCGATGGCCTTGCCCCAGTCTGCCGTGTCCGAGTTGTTCGAGGCGTTCCGCACCGGTGATGGCCTCGACCTGGTCAAGGAGTCCGTGCGCCTGGTGTTGCAGGAGCTGATCGAGGTCGAGGCGGCCGAGCAGTTCGGCGCCGCCCGCTATGAACGCACCACGGCCCGCACCACCGAGCGCAACGGTGCCCGGCCGCAGGTGATCACCACCCAGGCCGGCGACGTCGCGTTGCGGATCCCCAAGGCCCGCTCGGGCGCCTCGTTCTTCCCCTCGATCCTCGAGCCGCGCCGGCGGATCGACCAGGCCCTGTACGCGGTGGTCATGGAGGCCTACGTGCACGGGGTGTCCACCCGCAGGGTCGACGACCTGGTCGTCGCGCTCGGCGGGTCCGGGATCTCCAAGTCCGAGGTCTAGCCGGATCTGCGCCGGCCTGGACGAGGTCGTCGGCGCGTTCCGCACCCGCACCCTGGACCACACCGAGCTTCCCCTACGTGTACCTCGACGCGACCTACCTGCACGTCCGCACCGAGCACGCCAGGTGGTGTCCAAGGCCGTCGTGGTCGCCACCGGCGTCACCGCCGACGGGCGCCGGGAGGTCCTCGGCCTCGACGTCGGCGACAGCGAGGACGAGGTGTTCTGGCGGGCTTCCTGACCTCGCTGAAGAAGCGCGGCCTGGCCGGGGTGCAGCTGGTCATCTCCGACCAGCACGCCGGCCTGGTCGCCGCGATCGCAGCGCACCTGCAAGGCAGCTCGCACCAGCGCTGCCGGGTCCACTTCGTCCGCAACGTGCTGGCCCACGTGCCCAAGGGCGAGGCCGAGATGGTCGCCGCGGTGTTCCGCACGATCTTCGCCCAACCCGACCTGGCCTCGATGACGCAAGCAGTGGGACAAGGTCCGCGACGACCTGGCCGCCCGGTTCCCCAAGATCGGGCCCTGATGGACGACGCCAAGGCCGAGGTCCTCGCCTTCACCGCGTTCCCCAGCGAGCACTGGCGCAAGATCTGGTCGACCAACCCGCTCGAGCGGCTCAACAAGGAGATCAAGCGCCGCGCCCGCGTCGTGGGCATCTTCCCCAACGAGGCCGCCGTCATCCGCCTGGTCGGCGCCGTCCTCGCCGACACCCACGACGAATGGCTCGTCGACGAACGCCGCTACCTCTCCGAAGCCTCCATGGCCAAGCTCTACCCCGACCGCGATACTGACACCGTCACCGCCATCAAAGGCAGTGACCGGTAGGCAACGAGATCCTCAAAGCCCACCACTCCACGGGACTCCTACGAGGCGCTGGCCTGATCAGGAGCTTGACCACCTGGCGTTAGCGGCGCCGGATGTGTCTCATCACAGTCCTGCCGAGCCTCCATCCCGGACCGGAACCACGTCCCGTCCGGCGAAGGAGAGAACGCATGGACAGTCTGACCGATCTGCGTGAGGTGGTCGATGTCGTCATCGGCGTCGACACCCACGTCCATACCCACTCCGCGGCAGTGGTCGACACCGCGACTGGTGGGGTCCTCGGCGAGATCACCGTCGAGGCGACAGCCCAGGGCTATGCCGAGCTGGTGCAGTTCGCCAACAACCACGCGATGTTGCGGGCCTGGGCGATCGAAGGGACCAGCAGCCACGGCGCCGGTCTGAGCCGTCACCTGGTGGAGCGCTCGGAGATCGTCATCGAGCTGGACCGCCCCAAGCGGGCTGCGCGCCGCAACGGCGCGAAGTCCGACCCGCTCGATGCGATCCGAGCCGCCCGTGAAGCGATGGCCCGGCCGCGGTTGGGAACCCCTCGCAGCGGGGGCGAACGCCAAGCACTGTCAGTGCTTTTGGCGGCACGCCGCTCCGCGATCAATGCCTCCACCGAGGCCCAACTGCAGGTCTTCAGCCTGGTCATCGCAGCACCCGAACCCATCCGAGTCAGGTTCCGCGGCCAGAAGCTGGCCGCGATGCTCAACACCGCCGCCACGCTGCGTGTTCAGTCAGCGTGGGACGTCGAGACCACCAGTACCGTGGTGGCGCTGCGGACCTTGGCTCGTCGCGCGCGCGCGATGCTGAAGGAGGCACGCGAGCTTCAGAAGGCGATGGTGGCCATCATCCGCAGTTGGCGCCCTGAGCTGCTCGAGGAGTTCGGTGTCGGACCGATCGTGGCCGCGACGGTGTTGTGCGCCTGGTCCCACCCCGGCCGGATCCACTCCGAGGCGGCGTTCGCGATGCTCGCCGGCGTGGCACCGATCCCGGCGAACAGCGGCCAAGTAACCACCCGTCATCGGCTCAACCGCTACGGCGACCGCCAGCTCAACAACGCACTGCACACCGTGGTCGCGAGCCGGATCCAGTACCAGCCAGCCACCCGCGACTACGTCGCACGCCGTACTGCCCAAGGCAAAACCAACCCGGAGATCAAGCGCTGCCTTGCCCGCTACGTCGCCCGCGACCTCTATCGGCTCCTTGAAAACACGGCCACGCGGCTTGACGAAGCATAGGAGCGTCGCACATGGTCCCGTGCCTGCCACGATCGGGAGGCGGGCGTGGCCGCGTTCCGAGGGCACGGACCAGTCAGCGTAGGGACCACTCAGCGTGTTGAAGCTGGAAGGGAGCCGGTGTGCTCGATCAGCCGGCTGGCCACCAGTTCGAAGGGTTCAATCGAGTGCTGCGCTCGCGCCAGGACCACAGCGCCTTCCGCCGTGGCGACCAGGAAGGTCGCGAGGTCCCTCGCGTCGTCGGCCGCCAGGCCGACGCTCTGCAACGTGTCACGCAGATGCCCCAAGGAGTCGGTGAACACCTGACCGGCGAAGTCGAACAGCTTCCCGTCAGGAGCCGACACCGTGACCGCCAACACCGGGCAGCCCGAACGCAGGTGCGAGGTGAGCAGCACCTGCCGCCAATAGTCCAGGAACGCGCGAACGACGGACACCGGAGTGGTGCCGGAGTGTTCCGAGACCCAGGCGTCGTGTCGTTGCGCGGTGAGGGTGAGGGCGGCCTCGAGGAGCTCATCGCGTCCACCGGGGAAGTGGTGATAGACCGATCCCTTGGGGGCACCGGTGACCTCGAGGACGCGGTTGATCGACGCGCCGTGAACGCCGTCCGTGGCCAGCAGCCGGATCGCGCCCTCCACCATCTGGGATCGGGTGTCCTTGGCCACGCCGCCTCCGCATCGTCCGCTACACCTCAATTATGGTGTTGAACATAATACGCGGGCCTGTCAGGCTCGTTGACGCCCCCTGACACCCGCGGAAGGACCTCCCCCGTCATGCCGATGATCGATGTCTACGCCACGGTCGGCACCTTCTCCGACCCCCACGCCCTGGCCCAGGAGGTCGCCGCCACCGTGATGGCGGTCGAGGGAGTTCCGGGCATCCCGATGTTCCGCAAGAACACGGCCGGGTTCGTCCATGAGCTGCCGCCCACCGCCACGTCCAACGTCGATGGCGACAGCAACTACATCCGTGTCCAGGTGCTCACCAATGCAGGGGCGCTCGACCGGGACAAGCAGCTCGCAGTGGTGCGTCGACTCACCGACGTCGTGGTCGCGGCCGCAGCCGACCCCTCGGCAGTGGACCGCACCTGGGTGCTGCTCACCGAGGCGCCCGACGGCGGCTGGGGTCTGCACGGGCAGGCTCACACCAACGCCGATCTCGTCGACGCCGCCCGCGCCGAGATCGCCTCCGCCCAGGCGGCCGCCGACAAGCGCTGAGCCCTGAGGCAGGTCTCGACGCGTTGAGCGTCCAGTGACCCCGGCCAGACCCGGGCGCGACAGTTCGGTGACCTCAGCCTCGCCCCCAGATGCCACGGCTCGATAGCCTGCGAGGGAGCGGCACCTCCGCGGGGAGCCAAAGCAACCGGAAGGCTGAACCTGCGATGAAGGCAATTGTCTCACCCTCTGGTGGCGGACCAGAGGTCCTGCACCTGGTCGAGCGGCCACGCCCGGAGCCGGGACCGGGTGAGGTCCGCGTGAAGGTTCACGTGTCCGGGGTCAACCCCACCGACTGGAAGCGACGCGCCGGTGCATTGCCTCCCGGGATCACCTCGCAGGTGCCCAACCAGGACGGAGCCGGGGTCATCGACGCGGTCGGCCCAGGAGTGCCACAGTCGAGGCTCGGCCAGCGCGTCTGGGTCTGGGAGGCCGCCTGGCAGCGCTCGAACGGCACTGCGCAGGAGTACGTCGTGCTGCCCGAACGGCAGTCCGTGCCGCTGCCTGACAGCGCCTCGTTCGCGCTCGGCGCCTCGCTCGGCATCCCTGCCGTGACCGCTCACCGCACCCTGACCGTCGCCGAGGGCGGTCCGGAGCGTCTGGCCCCGGGCGCCCTGTCGGGCAGGACGGTGCTCGTGGCCGGTGGCGCGGGAGCGGTGGGCAACGCCGCCATCCAGCTCGCGCGCTGGGCCGGTGCACGCGTGATCACGACAGTGAGCGGACCTGCCAAGGCCGAGCTGGCCTCAGCCGCAGGCGCAGACCACGTGGTCAACTACCGGGACAACGCCGTCGAACAGATCCGCGCGATCGCCCCCGACGGTGTCGACTTCTTCGTCGAGGTAGCCCCGGACGCCAACGCCGTTCTGGATCACGCCCTTGCGGCACCGAACGCGACCATCGCCTTCTACGCCGACGACGGCGCAGACGACGTCTGCGTCACCATCCGGGAAGCGATGACCAAGAACCTGCGCTGGCAGGGCGTACTGGTGTACACCGTGCCCGCGCAAGCCAAGGACAACGCCATCGACGCGGTCCGCGCGGCCGTCGAAGACGGCGCCGTGCAGGTCGGGGAGGTTGCCGGGGTGCCCCTGCACTGGTTTGCCCTGGAGGACACCGCGGAGGCGCACAGGGCCGTCGAGAATGGGGTCGTCGGCAAGGTTCTGATCGACGTCGCACAAAGCCCCCGGCACCGCGGGAACAACCAGGCCTGACACGTTGGCCCGCGATGGCAGCACGCGATTCGGGCCTTGCAAGCCTTCCCAGGAACGACCAGCCCGATACCCCAATCTGCTTTCGACACTGTGACGAGAGGATCAGAATGACCGCGCGTCGAATCGACTCCGACAAGCTTCCACGTGAGGCGGCCGAGAAGTTCGCCTACTCCATTGGCGTCGAGGTGGGCGGGACGCTATGGATCTCCGGGCAGGTCTCGCTGAGGGACGGCCGGGTCGTCGGCGTCGACGATATCGAAGCGCAAACCGTCCAGGTCTTTGAGAACCTCAAGGAGGTCCTGGCCGCCGCGGGTGCTGGCTTCTCGTCGGTGGTGTGCACCACGACCTACATGACCGATCGCGCGTTCTCGCTTCCCATCAACGAGGTGCGCAAGCGCTACCTCATCGGTCCGGTGCTTCCGACAAGCACGTTGGTGGTTGTGTCTGGGTTGGCACGCTCGGAGCTGTTGGTCGAGATCTCGGCCGTAGCAGTACTTGAGGATGGCATCGACTCTTAGTCATGGAGTCAGCCCGCCTCGAGCCACCCACCCAAGACCGTAGCCTTCAGCAGCCATCTCCCACGCGGCGAGGGACTCACCCTGCCTCGGTCTCTTGGTCAGCCGACGAAGTCGTCGACCAGTCACCCAGCGGCCCAGACAGGGCCGCCATAGTCACGCCGTCATCTGGGGTCAGCCTGTTCTGGCCGACGTCGGCACGGGCAACGGGCCCATGGCCTCGTAGAGGGTGACGACCGCGGCCCCGCCGAGTCCGATGTTGTGCTGCAGCGCCAGGCGAGCGCCATCGACCTGTCGATGCCCCGCTTTGCTGCGCAGCTGCCACACGAGCTCGCTGCACTGGGCCAAGCCGGTGGCGCCGAGCGGATGGCCCTTCGAGAGCAGGCCGCCGGACGGGTTGGTCACGACCCTGCCGCCGTAGGTGTTCTCGCCGTCACGAACGAACTGCTCCGCGGTTCCCTCCGGAGTGAGGCCGAGCGCCTCGTAGCTGATCAGCTCGTTCGTCGTGAAGCAGTCGTGCAGCTCGACGACCGGGACATCGCGGGGGTCGACGCCGGATCGCCTCGTAGACGGCCGCCGCGGCGCGGGCTGTCATGTCGTAGCCCACGAGCCGCGTGAGGTCGGCCGCGTCGAAGGTGGTTGCGGTGTCGGTCGTCATGGCCTGGGCCCGGATGGCCACTGGGGCGGAGCCACCGGGGCGGCGGGAGGCGAACTCCGGAGAGGTGACGACGACTGCGGCGGCACCGCAGCTGGGTGGACAGCACTGCAACCGGGTCAGCGGGCCGAAGACGTCTCCGGAGGCGAGGACCTCCTCGACAGTCACGGGTTCGCGGAACACGGCGAAGGGGTTGTGGCGTGCGTGCCGGCGCGACTTGACCGAGATCTGCGCGAACGTCTCGCGCGAGGTGCCGTGCCGCGCGGCGTAGTCCTGACCGGCGCCCCCGAAGTACTGGGCAGCAGCCGGGACTCCCTCGTGCGTGCCCTGCGCCTCCTCGGCCACGGCGGCGAAGCGTTCGAGCGGGTCGGTCCGGTCAGCCCACTGGACCTCAGCGCGCCTCGCTGCATCTGCTCGAAGCCGAACGCGAGCACGCAGTCCGCGGCGCCACTCTCGACGGCCTGTCGGGCCAAAAACAGGGCCGAGGAGCCGGAGGAGCAGTTGTTGTTGACGTTGATCACGGGCATGCCGACGACGCCGACCCGGTAGAGCGCTCGTTGTCCGCAGGTCGAGTCGCCGTAGACGTAGCTGGCGTAGACCTGCTGGACGTCGTCGAGGCTCGATGCCGGCATCGGCCAGCGCCGCGCGCACGGCGTCCTCGGCCATCACGTCGTAGGCGCTGAGCCGGGGGGTCGTGAACGGCACCATGCCGACACCCGCGACGCACCGCGGTCATCTCACGCCATGATCCGCGGCATGAGGCCGGTGGCCCCGTCTCGCAGCCGGTGGCCGGACTCACGGTCGCCGGCGAGGTGTCGCATCAGGCAGTTCTCGAACAGTCCGTCGAAGAGCGCGTAGGTGGAGGTCTGATCGAGTGCCGGGACGCACGAGGCGAGCTCGGCGTGCCGCACGACGACCCGCCAGATCATGGCCTCCAGCTGGCGGTCGAGGTCGGTCACGGTCGACACGAGGGCGTCCTCGAACATCGCCTGGGCGCGCAGGTTGTACCAGAGCCGGTGCATCGGGGTGTCCTCGACCATGGTGGTCACGAGCGCGTCGGCGAAGCGCTCCGCGAGCTGGCCGGCGTCGGTCGCGTCGTCGACGATCTCGTCGTAGCGCGTTACGCAGTGCTCCTTGTACCGGCGAACGCAGTAGGTGATCAGCTCGTTCTTGTCGCGGAAGTAGTAGTGCAGCACCCCGTGCGAGAACGCGGTCTTCTGCGAGATCTCGCGCAGGCTGGTGCGGGCGTACCCGAGCTCACCCAGGGTTGCCAGTGCTGCGTCGGCGAGCTCGTCGCGGCGCTGGTCGAACTTGTCGACCCTCGAGCGCTCGAAGCGGGCGACCGTCGACGGTGCGGTCGGTGTCACGGGGGTCACCTCCGTCAGCAGGCGGGACCGGCAGGCGGCTGCGGGTCAGTGTCGGGTCAGGGCGCGGACCCGTCGGATCATACCGGGGTGGGTCGACGTGACGAGTGTCAAGGAGTTTCTTGACGAATGTCAAGCAAACTCTTGACAGGTGTCAAGGACTGGCCCGACGCTGATGCCCAACACGCGACGGAGCAACGCTGCGGACGACGTGGACGAGGCGGCCGATCCGAGTGCCGCCGAGCCGGCAAAGGAGCCCGCCATGACCTCGATCGACCTCACCGGCCGCACGGCACTCGTCACCGGAGGGGCCCAGGGGCTCGGCGAGGGGATGGCGAGCGCGCTGGCCTCCGCTGGTGCCCGCGTCATGATCGGCGACGTCCAGCAGTCCGGCGCCGACACGGCGGCCGCCCTCGGCGACGGGCACGGCTTCGTGCACCTCGACGTCACCGACGACGCGAGCTGGGAGGCGGCGGTGGCCGACACGGTCGGGCGACTCGGCGGTCTCGACATCCTCGTCAACAACGCCGGGATCGAGATCACCAGCCTGCTCACCGAGGTCGAGCCGGAACGACGTCCGACCGGATGCTCGAGGTCAATGTGCTCGGCACCACGCTCGGCATCAAGCACGGCCTGCGGGCCATGCGTCCGGGAGGCGCTGCCGGGCCAGGGCGGAGCGATCATCAACGTCTCGTCGGTGGCCGCCACGATCGCCTTCCCCGGCATCGCCGTCTACTCCGCCACCAAGTCCGGCGGTCGACCGGCTGACCCGGGTCGCCGCGATGGAGGCGGGCAAGCTCGGCTACGGCGTGCGAGTCAACTGCATCTACCCGGGCCTGGTGCCGACCGCCATGGGCGCCGGACTGGCCAACGACGTGGCCGCAGCTCGGCCTCTTCCCCTCCCCCGAGGCCGCGGTCGGGCCGTCATCGACCTCACCCCCTCCGGCCGGCTCGGGCCAGGTCGACGACATGGCGGACGCCGTGGTCTTCCTCGCCTCCGACGCGGCGAAGTTCATCACCGGCGCCGGTCTGCCGGTCGACGGCGGCATGGGGATGTGAGCGCCGAGACCCCCACGTCTCACCCCGTGGGTCGCGCACCTGAGCGACCCACCCCCTCCACCCCCCGCCACGGCATCGAAAGGCACACCCCATGACCGACAAGCCCGTCATCGTCTACGGCGCCTCCGGCTACACCGGACGCCTCATCTGCGAGTACCTGCGCGAGTACAACGTCCCCTTCCTCGCCGCCGGCCGCGATGCCGAGCAAGCTGGGCTCGGCCATGGACGGAACGTGCCCGGGCATCGAGACCGCCGACTACGAGGTCGCCGACGACCGAGCACACCGTCGAGCCGCTGACCGAGCTGTTCCGCGGCGCCTCGGTCGTGCTGCAACACCGTCGGTCCGTTCGCCCGCTACGGCCCCGAGGTGGTCCAGGCCTGCCTGGCGGCAGGGGCGCACTACATCGACACCACGGGCGAGCAGGACTGGGTGATCGCGCTGCGACGAGAAGTACGGCGCCGACTTCGCCGCAGCCGGCCTGCTGCTCGTCACCCGGGCATCGCCCAGATGTACACCACCGGCGAGATCGCCGCCCAGATCTGCCTGGAGACACCGGGCCTGGACACCCTGGACATCGCGGTGTTCTGGGGCGGCAGCCCGACCATCGCGTCGACCCAGACGATCCTGGTCAACGCCGCGATGTCGACGGCGCACTTTCTGGAGCAGAACGAGTACCGCGACTGGGACGCCGCCGACAGGGCTGCTACCAGCTCGCGATCCCCGGCCAGCACGAGCTGGCCCTGGCCCTTCCCTGGGGCGGCACGTCGCACCCGGTGTGGTTCCGCCGCGACCCCCGAGTCGCGAACGTGCGGCGCTTGGGCGGCGTCTTCAACAAGCGCGCTCATGCACGGTGTGCCGCAGATCGTCGCCGCAGCGATCGAGGCGACCAAGGACATGGACCCTGACGCGAAGTACGCGGCTCTCGACGCCACCGCGGCCCAGGTCATGAGCCCGATGCCGCCTCGCGAGCACCCCGGCTCAACAAGTCTCTCGACTCCGTGCACGCATCCGGGCCCCTGGGGCGTGCCCACTGTGTCATCCACGGCAACAGCAATTACAAGCAGACCGGGCTGCTGCAGGCGTACGCGGCGTACTCCCTGCTGCAGCAGCCGCCGCGGTGTACCGGCTTCGCGTCGGGCTGCCAGGCCTTCGGCCACCGCGAGCTGCTCGGCGCGCTGCGTTCGTTCGGGCTGGTCATGGAGCCGGTCCTGACCGTCGAGCGGTGACGCGGTGCGGATCGTCGACTACCTGCGACAAGGGGGCATCGCTCGGCGCGCCGAGCCCCGTGCCTCACCACCGACGGTCGTTCGCTGAGCGTACGGCGAGGTCCGGGCCCTGTCCGTCCGAGGTGGCCGCGAGCGCTGGTGCTCGCGGTGTCCGCGCCGGGGACAAGGTCGCGATCCTCTCGGCGAACGACCCGATGGCGTTCGCCTGCGTGTTCGGCATCAGCCGGGCGGGCGCGGTGTGGTGCCCGATCAACCCGCGCAACGAGGCCGACGAGAACCGCGAGCTGCTCGACCTGTTCGACTGCTCGTCGCTGATCTCAGGCCGCGTTCGCGACCTGGTGCGTCCAGCGCATCCGCGCCGACCTGCCGCGGTGCACACGTGTCGTCTGCCTCGACGCGCGCCCGGTGCGCTGGGGACGACAGCATGACCTGGGCGGAGTTCGTGGCCTCGGTGATGCCAGACGCGGGGCGTCGGTGAAGCGGGCTCCCGAGTACGTGGACCGGCCGGCCGTCGACGACCTCGCGATGATCGTCGGCACCGGAGGCACGACGGGCCGACCCAAGGGGGTGATGCTCACCGGCAGCAACCTCGAGACGATGACGGCGATCACCTTGATGGGCTACCCGTTCCAGGGCGCGCCCCGTCTACCTCGCGCTGGCGCCGCTGACCCACGCGGCAGGGGTGCTCTGCTTCCCCGTGCTGCGCCAGCGGCGGCGAGATCGTCATCATGGCGACGCCGGACGTCGGCCGGTTCCTCCGCTCAGTCGAGCGGCACGCGGTGACGCACACGTTCCTGCCGCCGACGCTGATCTACATGGTGCTCGCGCACGCGGACCTGGACGACGACGGACCTCTCGTCGCTGCAGTGCTTCTGGTACGGCGCCGCGCCGATGTCGCCGACGCGGCTCGAGGAGGCGCTCGACCGCATCGGGCCGGTGATGGCACAGCTCTTCGGCCAGACCGAGGCGCCCGATGATGGTCTCGACGATGCCGCCGGCCGACCACTTCCGGGCCGACGGATCGTCGCACCTGCGACGTCTGTCCTCGGCCGGCGGCCCGCGCCGCTGGTCACGTGGCGATCATGGACGACGAGGGCCGACTGCTGCCGCCCAGGGCGATCGCGGCGAGATCTGCGTCCGCGGCTCGCTGGTGATGGCCGGCTACTACAAGAACCCGACGGCGACGGCTGAGGCCTCGCCGAACGGCTGGCACCACACCGGCGACATCGGCTACCTGGACGACGATGGCTACCTGCACATCGTCGACCGCGCCAAGGACATGATCATCAGCGGCGGCTTCAACGTGTACTCCGCCGAGGTCGAGCAGGCGCTGATGGCCCACCCGACGGTCCGGACTGCGCCGTCATCGGTCTCCCCGACGACAAATGGGGCGAGCGGGTCGAGGCGGTGGTCCAGCTCCATCGCGGGCGCGACTCGGGAACGCGGCGGAGCTGGTCGCCTTCGTCAAGGAACGCATCGGCACGGTGAAGGCGCCCAAGCAGGTCGACGTCTGGCGCCGACCTGCCGCGCTCGACGGTCGGCAAGGTCCTCAAGACCGAAGTCAAGTCGGCCTTGCGTTCGGGAACGGTCGATGAGCCGGTGGACGGGGAGCGTAGTCCCTGACCTCGAGCCATCCGACATCCCGATCTAGTCAGCGAGTCAGCCTCGATGTCGACGGCATTGAGGCTGACACGTCCAACGTGCGGGCACGCAGCTGGAGGACTAAGCCTCGATCCACCGATCGGGCTTCTGTGATGGGCTGTTGGCGTTGAGGGCGCCGGCTGCGGCCGGGGGCATGGGTAGGTGGCTGACCTCGCTGTCAGGGTGTTCCACTTCGAGTTTCGGGTCGCGCCGTTGACGGCTGGGTGGTCAGGTCGTGGCCGGTGTCGGTGGGCCGCAGCCGTGGGTGAACAGGCGGGTCCACGCGGTTTCCCAGGGCCAGGCGGTCGGCAGGTGCAAGGTGACCCGTCGGGCGGAGGTCGCCACCCGGGCCGGGACGGCTGATCAGCTTGCCGCGGATGGTGGCGGTGGTCGCCTTCGCGAGGTCGGTGCCGCTCATGGTGGCGGCGGCGCGGGTGAGGTTGAACGCGATGACGGCCAGCACCAGCCAGGCGGCGTTGGCGGTGAACTTCCCTGAGGGCAGGTGCGCCAGGGCGGAGTTCTTCAGGTCGGCGTGGACCTGCTCGATGATCGCGTGTCCGCGGTGGGTCTTGTCCGCGGCACGGTGTCCAGGTCGGTCGGGTCGGTGGTGGTGAAGAAGGCGTGGAAGCGCCAGGTGTCGAACAAGGTGCCCTGCCCGGCGATGTCTTCTTCGGGTTCAGGTCGGGGATCCGGCGCACCACCAGCCGCCCGGGCACCTGCTCGGTGAGCTTCCTCGGAGGTGAACGCGGTGAAGGGGACCTCGGCGACCTCGGCCCGCGAGATCCACGTACCGGCTGGCCTCGTCGAAGACGGCGTCGGTGTACTCGATCGGGGTCCACGCGTCGTCGCCGATGGTGGCGATCGCCGCCTTGACCTTGGGGTCCATCCGCACGGTGACCGACACATCGGCCCCGCCGCGCAGCGCGGCACCGACCGTCGGCGACCATAGAACGCGGAGTCCGCGCGCAGCAACGGCTTCACCAGCCGGCGGCCGTGCAGCGTGCTGGACGGTCCTGAGGGCGTCGGCGACCAGCCGTTTCGCGCCGCGCGGGGACCCGCACGATCCCTTGCGCAGCCGCTGCGCCACGACCACCGGCGCCGCGCCGGCGGTGGTGACGGTGGCGAGCAGCGCGTTCAGACCACGCACCTTGGAGTAGCCGAACCCGGCGCCCTGCTTGGCGTACCCGTGGACCTCGATGATCGTGTCGTCGACATCGACCAGCACCCGACCGCTCGGTGCCGCCGCCGACGACCAGCGGGGCTTGGTCGGCCAGGCCGGTCAGGAACCTGGAGGCGACCGCGTCGAGCTGGCGGACGTGACCGAAGGTGAACGCGCGCAGGAACGACCCCAGCGTCGAGGGCGCGTACGCACCGGCGAAGACCCGGCCCATCCCGCCGTGCCGCAGCAGGGCCATGTCGTCGATGCTGTCCGCGCCGGCGACCATCCCCGCGACCAGCGAGGCGACCTTCAACCCGGCGTTGGCACCCTTGTCCGTCGGCACCGTCAGGTGCTCATCGGCCAAGCCTCGGCAGGCCCGCCGCGTCGGCCAACGCCAGCACCGGGACCAGCCCCGCCGCCGACACCAGATTCGGGTCGTCGAACGCCACCGACGTCGCGCGCCAGCGTGTGAGAGAGTTGCATCCCAGAGATGCCCTTCCGGGTTGAGGTTTTGGAACCGTCGCAAGTCCCAATCTCCCAGCACGGCAGGGCATCTCGTTGTTACGCCACGCTCACACCCCCAAGCTCATCGGTGGATCGAGGCTAAGCGGCGTCGTGACGCACGATCGCAGCACGGGGGCTGGGGAGTGACCACTGGCCTTTGCGAGCAGGGCGCGGTCCTTCCACACCTCGCGCTTCACGGGTGCCCAGCGAGTGGGAGCGCAGGATTGATCCCCATCGGAGCGGTCTCTGCGACAACCTGTGTAGGGCCTCAAGCCAACGGCTTAACCATTGGCTGTCGTTGCCGGCGCTAACGGTCGTGCTTGAGGGTGCACCGCGTGTCCTTCAGGCGCGGGCTCAGGATGGGGAAGTAGACCTCACCCGGCAGGGAAGACATCTCCAGTCGCTTGCCGGACTCGTGGAGTCGTCGCATCAGTGCGACGGTGAACTGCACGGCCTCGACCCAGGCCATGTGGTAACCGAGGCAGAAGTGGCGCCCGCCACCGAATACGCTGGTCTCGATGGGCGTGAGCCCATGCCGATCACCCAACCATCGCTCTGGGTTGAACGTTTCTGGCTCGGGGTACAGCGTGGCGTCTTGGCAGAAGAGCCAGATCGGAATCCCGACGACAGTGCCTTCGGGGAGCGAGTAGCCCGCGATCACGGTGGCCTCGGTGAGCCGGCGGCTGGTGATGGCCGAGGGCGGGTGGAGGCGCAGGCACTCGCGGAACACGGCCTCCGTGTAGGGGAAGTCGCCCATTTGCTGGGGGGTCTGGGGCAGGCCCTCGGCTGCCAGGGCCTCGAGCATCAGCCGGTCGTGCACCTGGGGGTGGGTGGCGGCATAGCTCGCCATCCAGGCCATCACGGAGGCCGTCGTCTCGTGGCCGGCGAAGGCCAGCAGGCGCAGGTTGTCCAGGAGCTCCTGGTCACTCAGAGCCCATTGCTCGTCTTCTTGTCCCCGGACCCACTCCGCAACCAGCCCGGTCGCCTTCGGATCACTGCGTGCTGTCTGGATGTATCCCATCAGACGCTCGTCCACCCAACTGCGAGCCTTCAGGGCAGAACGGTAGGGCAACCCGGGTATCGGCCACTTGGGAAAGGGCACGGAAACGGAGTTCAGCATTGTCCGGTACTGCTGCGCCCAGAGCCTCAGTTCCTCCGGTGGGACGCCCATGATGCGAAAGATGATGTCCAGCGCTACCTCGCGGGTCTCCTCGAGGAGAACCACCGACGGTTGACCGACAATGCGCTCGGCCCGGTCTCCCACCACCTCGCCGATCACGGCGCTCACGCCGCTCATCGTCAGGCCTCGGGGCGTGAAGGGGTGGCTGGCTGCCTTTCGTCGGTGGCGATGGTCGGCCCCGTCAGAGCTGATGATCGCCGTCCGGCCGGTGATGATCTCGGCCATCTCGACGAAGTGAGCCGAACTGGTCGACTGGTCGTTGAACAGGTCGAAGGACTCAGGTTCGGACCAGAGATAGATGTCATAGCTGCCCGGAACATGCAGTCGTTGGATTCGGTCGCCGCTCGCTCTCAGCGACGACATGACCCCGGGCAGGTCTCGGAGCAAGGGAATCATGTGGCCTACGAGGGGGAGGCCGCCCGCGGCATCGTGCACCTGGCTAATGGGCAGCGAGCCCTCGGCGATGGCTTCCACTCACGCCTCCAAGAATGCACGCCAAAACAGGCCATGTGAGTTGGCACGAACGAGCGCCAGACCGACGCCAAGAACTCAAATCATTGACGCGTCGGCCGACCCCGACCGATCGTCTCTCCAGGGGCGCGGATCACCACCAGCGCCCGCACTCCTACACTCAGCTCAGATGTGCCTTGAGCGCATCCCAGTCGAGGTCAGGTGATGCCTCGATGTCGGCACCTTCCGCGATTCGCATGGTCCGGACCTTCTCGACCGTGCCCGTGGCGGCTTGCTGCAGTTGACTGTGCGCCCCGAAGGCGTGGGTGGCGTCATCCTCCACGACGCTGACGACGTGCCAATCGCCGTCCGCAACGAACCAGAACTCCCTCAGGGTGCCGAGTCCGTTCTCATCAAGGATCTTCGCGACTTCGGCGCGGCGCGCCTCGAAGCCATGTTCTAGAAGTGCCTGGGCGCCTTTCGGGCTGGAACTTCACGAGCTGCAAGTACAGGGCCATTGCTTCCACCAACCATCCCGTTGTGTCGAACTCTCCACGGTGCTCCGAACGGATCGTCACCGTCAAGACCAAACGGCGTGTCGCCGGCCGCGCAGCCCAGTGCGACCACAGTGTCGAGGACCCGCCCGAGAAGCCGCACCACCATGCGCGCTGACCGTTCGGTGGGGCTCTGGAGGGATTCGCGCCGGCGGATGTCGGAAGACAACCGCTGCGCCGGTGGGGCCCCGCGCCAGGTGTGCGACCACTGGCAAAGCATTTGCGACGTCCGCACATCGGTATGGCCGTGCGCGGCATGCGGCGAAGCGACGCATCGTGGTCTGGGCCTCGTGGGGGTAGCAGCGTGCCGCAGGGGGCGTAGCGGTCACCGGCCCCGCGGGCCATTTGGAGGGCAGACTTTCCGGCTCGATGCGGCTACTTTTCGGGAGTGGAGACTGTCGAGACGGGCGGGCTCGAGATTGCCTACGAGCGGGTGGGCACGGGGCCACTGCTGGTCCTTGTCCATGGTGCTGCCGAGGACGGCCGGAGCCTGGCAGCGACAGCTGGCGGCCCTGGCCGATGAGTTCACCGTCGTGGCATGGGACGAGCCAGGGGCCGGTCGCTCCTCGGACCTGCCCGAGGGCATGACCTTGGCGGGCTTCGCGGACGGGCTCGCTGCCCTCGTCGAGTCACTGCAGCTCGGGCCCGCTCACCTGGCCGGCCTGTCCTGGGGCGGCACGATTGCGCTGGAGCTGTACAGGCGGCACCCCGGGCTCGTCGGGAGCCTGATCATGATCGACACCTACGCCGGCTGGAAGGGGTCGCTACCCGCGGACGAGGTGCGCGCCCGCGCTGCCGGTGCCCGCCAGATGCTCGCCGCAGCGCCGGAGGATTTTCGACCCCACTTGCCGGACTCTTCGCGGGCAATCCGCCGGCGGCCCTGGCCCCTCTGCTCGCAGCCATCGCCGCCGACGTCCGACCAGCGACTCTCGCGTGCGAGCTGGCCATCATGACCGAGGTCGACCTGAGCGACGTGCTACCCCAGATCAGCGTCCACCCTGCTGATCTGGGGCGCCTCGGATGTGCGCTCCCCGCTCAGGGTGGCCCGTCAGTTCCGGGATGCGATCCCCGACACCCTGCTGGTCGTGATCGAGGGCGCAGGCCACCTGAGCCACCTCGAGCAGCCCGACCAGGTCAACCACGCCTTGCGCGCCTTCTGTCGCGCCAACCCTCCCTGCGCGTCGTAGATCGACCATCAGCATCCGTTGCGGGCAGGTCAACCGACCGGTGGAAGGCGGGACACTGATGCGATGAGTACCCGTGGTGTTGCGGCCACGAACACCGACCGCGCGCAAGGTTGGTTGTGGTGGTTCGGCATCCTGCTCGGCGGCTTACTCGTCGCTGCGGGTGTCGCCGAGACGGTTCGGCTGCTGCGCACCGGGGACGGCGGGTTCGCCTTCTGGTTCGGGACCCTGGTCGGGGGCGGTGTCTTGATCCTGGTCGGACCTTGCTCCTGCCGCGAAGGCCGGCCGCCGGAGGCGTCCTGACAGTGCTCGGGTGTCTCGCCGGGCTGCTGCCGACCATGTGGACGGTCGTCGTGCCCGTACTGCTCCTGGCGCTGGCGCTTGCGGCAGTACGCCGGGCCGCCGCAGCGGTTCAGCGGTAGACCACGCTCGGGTAGGACTATGCCGCCCTCCCGTCAGCTAAGTGCCGAAGGCCCTCACGCGGGCCAGACGGTTGCGCCAACAGACTGCCTGTCACGGCCGACGCGCCCGGTACGCCGTGGCTGGTGTTCGCCGGGCTTGGCGTTCGCCGCGACCCGGTGTCGATGAGCTACTCCCGTGTTGACGGGTCCTCCCGGATTGTCGGCTGTCGGTAGTCAGGCTGGCACGGTGGGGCGGATGTTCTGGTTGCCGGCGAACACGTTGCGTGGGTCGTACTCGGACTTGACCTGTGCCAGGCGCTCGTACTTGTCTGCGCCGAAGGCCGCCTTGATCCGCGCCTCACCCTCGTCGCCGATGAAGTTGAGGTAGATGCCGCCGGTCGTGAAGGGGGCGTTGTGCTCGGCGGGTAGTCCCGTGCCCAGCGGATGTTCGTGCCGCGTCGTTCGCTTCGCCTTCCCATACCGCGAACGGGTGGGTGATCCACGCGCGTCAGCGCTGGGTCATCGGCGTGTCCGATGGCGACACGCGGGCCACGCGCCGCCCCAAGGGAGCATGATGTGTTGCGTGAACGGTGACGGCAGATCTGCGCCGCGGACGACGAACACGTCGATCGCGTCGTCGGGGAAGCCGGCGAGGTAATCGGCGCTCCAGTAGTTGCGCTTGCCGGGTGGGTCGTCGAGCATCGAGTTGAACGCGGCGTACGGCATCTCGCCGACCAGGTCGACGTCCGGCGCCAGTGCACGCATCGGCGCCAGGACCCGTTCGCCGTCCGCGATGTCGCCGGTGTAACAGGCGGCGACGGCGATGCAGGTCCGGCCCTGGAGGTGCTCGGGCACGAACTCCTCCGGCGGACCGGTGAGGTACACCAAACCGGTACCGATCTCGTCGGGAACCGTGCCAGCCCAGTCGCGGTACGCGAGGGCCACTCGCGGCCCACGTTGCCGTCCCAGAGCATCAGCCCCGCGAGGACGATCGGACCGAGGTCGTGGAGCGGAACTCGAACGATGTCGCCACCACCGAAGTTGCCGCCGCCGCCGTGCAACGCCCAGAACAAGTCGGTGTGCTCGGACTCGCTCGCGGTGATCGCCGCACCTTCGGCGGTCACGAGATCGACCGAGATCAGGTTGTCACACGCGAGCCCGAACGACCGCTCGATCCAACCGGAACCGCCGCCGAGCGTGAAGCCCGGCGACGCCGGTGGTCGACACACGGCCGCCAGTGGTCGCCAGGCCGTGCTCCTGCGCAGCGACGTCGAACTCGCCCCAGGTGACACCCGCGCCGACCGCCTGGCCTTGCGTCAGGATCGACGTCGATCGTCTTCATCGGACGTACGTCGATCACGATGCCGTCGTCGCTCCTGGACTGGCCGGCCACGGAGTGGCCAGTAACCCGAGCGCACGGCCACCGCGAGCTGGTCGCGCGCGGCACACTCCAGGGCCTCCCTGACATCCGCCGGGCCCGCGCACGCCGCGATGATCCGCGGCTTCTTGTCGATCATCGCGTTGAACAGCTCGCGCCGCTCGTCGTACTCGACCGCTTCTGGACCGATCCACGTCGTCATGCTCGCCTCCTGCTCATGTCCGAAGACCCACCATCTTCGGGTCCTGGAACGCTGAAGGCGTCAGGCCTGACGATCGGTGACATCATCGGCGCGCGGGTACCGCCAACGACGTCAACGGCGACCGACCCATCAAGTGTTCGCCCGCGATGCAGTGGCGTCCATAGTCACCTCGGATGAGTGGCACGGCTGGCATTCGCTTGGCTCGAGCCTGCTCTCGCCCCCAGGCAGACGACGGCACGCGCAAGGCGGCGATAGACTGGTTCTCGAGACCCCGGACGTGTGGGAGCACTGTTGGTAGGGGTGGTCGGCGTACATCGAGAGGCCGAGCATCGGCCAACCGGGCCAACCAGGACAGCCGGCTACCGAATCACCTACATGCCCGACTGTGCGAAGGCTGTTGCGGGACTCACTCGTTCTGCGGGAAGCCGAGGTTCGAGGCCGCCGTGGCTACGGGTCGAGCCAGCGCGAGGTGACGACCTTGCTCGCGCGTGAAGAAGTGCACGCCGTCCGGGCCGTACGCGTGGCGTGTCGCCGAACAGCGAGTCCTTCCAGCCGCCGAACGAGTAGTAGGCCACCGGCACCGGGATCGGCACGTTGATGCCGACCATGCCGACCTGCGACCTCGCGCTGGAAGCGCGCGCGCCGCGCCGCCGTCGTTGGTGAAGATCGCGGTGCCGTTGCCGTACTGGTTGCGCGTTGATGAGCTCGAGCGCCGTCGTCGTAGGTCGTCGACCCGCACGACCGAGAGCACCGGGCCGAAGATCTCGTCGCGTGTAGACCGACGATGTCCGTGCGTCACCTTGTCGATCAGCGTCGGGCCGAGCCAGAAGCCGTCGGCGTCGCCGTCGACCTCGACGTCGCGGCCGTCGACGACGAGCGTCGCGCCCGTCGTCGACGCCGACGTCGATGTAGGACGCGACCTTGTCGCGGTGCTCGCTCGGTGATCAGCGGACCCATGTCGCAGCCGCGGCGTGCCGTCGCCGGTGCGCAGCGTCGCCATGCGCTCGCTGGATCTTCGCGACCAGCTCGTCGGCGATCGGCGTCGACGGCGACGCACCGCCGAGATCGCCATGCAGCGCTCGCCCGCGGAACCGAAGCCCGCGTTGACGGCGGCGTCGGCGGCGAGGTCGAGGTCGGCGTCCGGCAGCACCAGCATGTGGTTCTTGGCGCCGCCGAGGGCCTGCACGCGCTTGCCGTGCTCGGTCGCCGGTCTCGTAGACGTAGTGCGCGATCGGCGTCGAGCCGACGAACGAGATCGACTTGCACGTCCGGGTGCGTCGAGCAGCGCGTCGACGGCCTCCTTGTCGCCGTGCACGACGTTGAGCACGCCGTCGGGCAGGCCGGCCTCGCGTCGAACAGCGCGGCCATCCAGTTCGCGGCGATCGGGTCCTTCTCGCTCGGCTTGAGCACGACCGCGTTGCCGCGGCGATGGCGATCGGGAAGAACCACAGCGGCACCATCGCCGGGAAGTTGAACGGGCTGATGATGCCGACGACGCCGAGCGGCTGCCGGATCGAGTAGACGTCGACGCCGGTCGAGACGTTCTCGGTGTAGTCGCCCTTGAGCAGGTGCGGGATGCCGCAGGCGAACTCCACGACCTCGAGGCCGCGGGCGATCTCGCCGAGCGCGTCGGAGAGCACCTTGCCGTGCTCGGCGGTGAGGATCGCGGCGAGCTCGCTCCTTGCGCGCGTTGAGCAGCTCGCGGAACGTGAACAGCACCGGTCTGGCGCTTCGCGAGCGAGGCGTCGCGCCACCGAGGCCCAGGCCTGCGGACGCTGCGGCGACGACCTCGCTCGACATCCGCCGGTGCGAGGCCAGCCGCACTTCGCTCTGCACCACGCCGAGCGCCGGGTTGAAGACCGGGGCGGTGCGGGTCGACTCGCCCGCCCACGGCGCGCCGTCGACCCAGGTGGTCGATGCGGTGGAGGTCGTCGTTGGGCGTGGTCGTGTCGGTCACTGCGTCTGGGTCGTGTTCGCTCGGGCTTTCGCTCCGTGGGCACGTCGTGCGCCAGGGTGCGCGCGTCGGCGGATGGGCCGGTTCCGCGCCGTCAGCCCGCGGTCGAGGATCGCGAGCGCCCGTCGGCCACCTCGTCGCGCCGTCGTCGTGCACGGGCGGCACGACGTGGATGCGGTTGAAGTGCGATGAACGGCCAGAGGCCGCGCTGCTTGCAGGCCGCGGCGAACTCGTCCATCGGGCCGGCGTCGGCGCCGGCCGCGTTGAACGGCACGAGCGGCTCGCGCGTCTCGCGGTCGCGCGACCAGCTCGAGCGCCCAGAACACGCCGAGGCCGCGCACCTCGCCGACCGACGGGTGCTTGGCGGCGAGCTCGGCGCAGGTCCGGGCCCGATGACGTCGGTGCCGAGGGCGCGGGCGTGCTCGACGATGCCCTCCTCCTTGAAGATGTTGATCGAGGCGACGGCCGAGGCGCAGGCGAGCGGGTGCCCGGAGTAGGTGAGCCCGCCCGGGTAGGCGCGGTCGGCGAACGTCGCGGCGATGCGTCGGAGATGATCACGCCGCCGAGCGGGACGTAGCCGGAGTTGACGCCCTTGGCGAAGCGTGATCAGGTCGGGCGTGACGCCCCAGTGGTCGACGGCGAACCACTCGCCGCAGCGACCGAAGCCGGCCATGACCTCGTCGGCGATCAGCACGATGCCGAACTCGTCGCAGATCGTCGCGGACGCCCGGCGAGGTAGCCGGGCGGCGGCACGAGGATGCCGTTCGTGCCGACGACGGTCTCGAGGATGATCGCGGCGATCGTTGCCGGGCCCTCGACCATGATCGTGTCGCGCAGGTGCTGCAGCGCGCGCTCGCGTCTCCTGCCTCGCGTCGGTCGCGTGGAACGGCCGAGCGGTAGGGGTACGGGCCCCAGAAGTGCACGACGCCGGCGATGCCGGGCTCGCTCGCGCCAGCGCCGCGGATCGCCGGTGAGCGCGATCGCCCCGGCGGTCGCGCCGTGGTAGCTGCGGTAGGTGGCGAGCACCTTGTGCCGGCCGGTGTGCAGGCGCGCCATCCGGATCGCGTTCTCGGTGGCCTCGGCGCCGCCGTTGGTGAAGAACACCTTGTTGAGGTCGCCGGGCGCGAGCTCGGCGATCAGCCGGGCCGCCTCGCTGCGCGCGTCGTTGGCGAAGATCGGCGCGATCGTGCACAGCTTGCCGGCCTGCTCCTGGATCGCGGCGACCAGCTTCGGGTGCTGGTGGCCGATGTTGACGTTGACCAGCTGGCTGGAGAAGTCGAGGTAGCGCTTGCCCGTCGTAGTCCCAGAAGTAGCGAGCCCTCGGCGCCCGCGATCGGCAGCGGGTCGATCAGCGCCTGCGCCGACCAGGAGTGGAACACGTGCGCGCGGTCGTCGCGCGCGACAGCCGCACCGCGCTGCGGGTCCGCCGCGAAGTCGTGGGTGTCAAAGGTGGTCATTGGACCATCCGCCTCTCGTGGTGTCGTGCGATGGGTTGCACGTGTGTTCAGAAGGTGGGTTTCTCGATCGATCGAGGTGTCAGGCTCAGGCTGCGGACGTGGGCGGCGATCTCGCCGAGCGTCGCGACCCACACGTTGTCGCAGGCGACGACCTCGGCCATCAGACCGGACAAAGCCGCTGCCCTCGAGGGCCGGCCGCTGAGGAAGGGGTGGTTCGTCAGCACCCAGCAGCCGCCGACCGTCGCGCAGCGCCTCGAACTCCAGCCGCCACAGTTCGACGCGCCTTCGCGGGGGCTCTCGATGAGCCCGCGACCCGGAGACGTCGGGCAGGAAGCAGTACTGCTCCCAGTCGTCGAGCGCCCACTGGATCGGGATCTCGACGAGCGAGCGTGTCGCGTCGACGGCGAGCTCGTAGGGGATGTCGGCGTCCATCAGGCTGGAGTCGTAGAGGAAGCCGCGGTCGGCGAGCAGTGCCGGGGTGCGCCAGGACAGGTCCCACATCGGCGCGCGGTAGCCCGATCGGTCGGACGCCGGCGACCTCCTCGAGGGCGTCGAGCCCGCGGTCGAGGCACTCGATCTCCTGCTCTCGGGTCAGCGCCGGTCGGCTGCTCGTGCAGGTAGCCGTGGTGGGCGATCTCGTGTCCGGCGGCGACGATGTCGTCGCACCACGCTCGGGGTAGCGGTGGGCGGTGTACCCGGGGACGAAGAACGTCGACCGGATGCCGTGGCGCTCGAGCAGGTCGAGCAGCCGCGGCACGCCGACGAGCGGGCCGTAGGCCTGGTGGCTCATCACGCTCATCGCGGTCGGCCGTGCTGCGGTGCGCCCCACAGCACGGCCGACTCGGCGTCGACGTCGAAGGTGAAGGCCGCGGCCGCCGCGCGCCGCCGTGGCCACGGCGATCGGGTCCGCCGGACCCGCCGGTGCTCGGTCGCGTCGACGCCCGGTCGGCCATGACGACCGCGAGGACTGACAGCTCGTAGGCGAGGTTCGCCGCGGCGACCGCGGTGATTTCGGCGTGGTCGTAGGCCGGGGCCACTTCGACGACGTCGGCGCCGACGAGGTTCAGGTCGCGCATCCCGCGCAGGATCGCCGAGCAGCTCGCGGCTGGTCATGCCGCCGGCCTCGGGGGTGCCGGTCGCCGGGCGCGAACGCCGGGTCGAGCACGTCGATGTCGATGGAGACGTAGACCGGGGCGTCGCCGACGCGGTCCAGCACCCGCTCGACCACCCCGTCGACGCCGATGCGGTCGAGGTCCCGGCAGTGCACGATGGTGAACCCGAGCTCGGCGTCGTCGAGCAGGTCCGCGCGGTCATAGAGCGAGCCCGCGGATGCCGACGTGTGCCGAGTGGCCCTTGACGAGCAGCCCCTCCTCGGAGGCCCGCCGGAACGGGCGTGCCGTGGGTGCAGGGGGCGCCGAAGTAGGTGTCCCAGGTGTCGAGGTGGGCGTCGAAGTGGACCAGGGCGACCGGGCCGTGCAGCGGCGTGGAGCGCACGCAGCAGCGGGCAGCGCGATGGTGTGGTCGCCGCCGAGGGCAGACCACGCGCCGCCCGGCGCCGATGAGCTCGGTCGCGGCCGCGCGCGATCTGCGTCGAGACCCTCGGTCGATGTCGAACGGGTTGCGGCGATGTCCCCGGCGTCGACGACCTGCGACGCTGCGAACGGGCTCGACGTCGAGGGCGGGGTTGTAGGGCCGCAGCAGTCGAGATGCCTGCCGGATCGCGCGAGGGCCCGAACCGCGCCCCGGGCCGGTAGGTCACCCCGCGTCGAAGGGGACCCCGACGACGGCGATGTCGTAGTCGTCGACGTCCTCGCGCCGCGGCAGCCGCGCGAAGGTCGTGAGCCCGGCATAGCGCGGGACAGCGCATGCCGTCGACCTGGCCCACGTTGCCGTCGCTCGTGGCGCACGTACTCTTCGCTCATGGTTGCACTCGTCGTTTCCTGCTCAGACCCGGCCGCGGGTCGGAGCCGCCGTTGACCTGGACGACCTGACCGACCATGCGCCCGAGCCGGAAGTCGGCGAGCAGCGCGACCGCGGCGGCGATCTCCTCGGGCGCCCGATCCGTCCCAGGGGGATGTCGGCGGCGTACATGCGCGTGCATCTGCGTCCAGGCTCACGCCGGCGGCATCGGCGTCGACCAGCAGCTGCGGGGTGTCGGTGACCCCGGGCGCGACGCCGTTGACGATGATCCCCTCGGGTGCCAGCTCGCGACCCAGGGTCTTGACCAGCGAGATCAGCCCGGCCTTGCGACGCGGCGTAGGCCGTCGCCTCGGGCCAGCCGGTGACCCCCCACTCGCTGGCGATGACCACGATCGCGTCCGCCGCCGTGCGCGCGCATGCACGGCAGGACGGCCTGCGACGAGGTGGAACGTGCCGCCGAGGTTGGTGTCGACCACTCGCCACCAGTCGTCGTGGTCGTGCTCGAGCAGCCGGCGCCATCGTCATGTAGGCGTGGTTGGCGACGAGGATGTCGAGCCGGCCGGTCCGCTCGCGACGTCTCGGCGACGATGCGCCGCGCATCTGCGGCCGGGTCGCGCACGTCGCCGGCGCCGAGATCTCCGCCGATCTCGTCGGCCAGCGCGGTCAGCTCGGGCGTACGCGGTACGTCGTTGACGCGACGAGCGCACCCGTCGGCGGCGAGCCGTCGGGCGTGCGCCGCGCCCATGCCCTGCGCGGCGCCGGTGACCAGGGCGACCCGGCCGGTCAGGAGTGCGTGCCACTCAGATCACCGCCCCGGCGTTGACGTTGACGATCTCGCCGACGCAGAAGGTCGCCCTCGTCGACCAGGTAGGCGACGCACGCGCGACCTCCTCGGGGCTGACCAGCCGGCGCGAGCGGGCAGGGTCGTCGAGGTAGTCCGTTGCGCGCCACGGGGAGTCGGCGGCGAGCAGCGGGGTGTCCGTCGGGCCCGGGGCCACGCGTTGACCCGGACGCCCCGGGCGGCGACCTCGGCGGCGAGGCTGCGGACAACGCCGATGATCGCGCCCTTCGCGGCGGCGTAGTGCGCGTCGCCGTCGCCGCCACCGACGGCAAGCTCGCTGGTGATCGCGACGATGCGACCCGGTGCCTCGATCCAGCATGCCGGGCAGCACCGCGCGCGCGAGGTTGACGCAGGCCGCCGAGGTGAACGCGCAGCATCCGGTGCCACGGCTGCGGCGGTGATCTCGGTGACCGGCAGCCATCTCGTAGTGGCCGGCGACCGAGCACCACCGCACCGATCGGACCGAGCTCGCGGTCGACGCGCCGCGACCGCGGCGACCACGGCCGTCCGGGTCGGAGACGTCGACGCCGCAGCCGATCAGGCGCAGTCCGGTCGACCGCGCAGGTCGAGGCCAGCCGACGTGCCAACCCGCGCTCGTGAGCAGCTCGACGCGACGGCGGCGCCGATCCCGCTCGCCGCACCGGTGACCACCCGCGCCGGGCGAACGTGGTGGCCACGGGGTCAGGCCGCGATCGATCGCCAGGTACGTACGGTCGGCCTGTCGTCGTCCTCGGGCTCGTCGTCGTCGATGACTCGACGGTCGCGATCGCGCCTGCGGACGCTCGAGGTAGATCAGACGCCGACGACCCCGAGGACCGACGACGCGCGATCCACACCGACCAGTCGAGGTAGCGTTGCTCGTAGACCGCTCGCGGCCAGGCGATGTTGAGGAACTGCGAAGCACGGCCCAGACCGACGGCGACGACCGCGACGAGCAGCGACCGCGCGACCGAGGGTGAACGGGCCGGGTCGCCACGTTCCGCGCAGCTGCACCACCAGCGAACCCGATCAGGGGGAACAGGAATGCGAGGTAGAAGCCGCCGGAGGTGAAGTTGACCATGAGCGTGTAGACGTCGCGGCGCGACGTTGCTGAGCAGGAACAGCGCCGAGCCGATCACCGTCGTCACGAGGATCGCGACGACCGGCTGCTTCTGGCCCTTGCTCAGGCGGGCCAGGGCACCGGGGCCGGGCAGCGCGCCGTCTCGGGCATACGACCAGATGACGCGCGACGCCGAGGTCTGCAGGGCGAGGAAGCTGGCGCAGGAAGCCGATGACGAACAGCACCTCGACGGGCTTCGCGATGCCGTGCACCCAGGCCGTGGTCAAGGTGTCGTAGACCGGGTCGGCACGTGTCGCTCGCGGCGACGTCGCGCCCAGGTCGGGATCGCCAGGATGATCGCCAGGGTCGAGTACATCACCACGATGGCGATGAAGGACGATCGAGAAGATGACCGCCTTGGGCAGGTTGCGCCGCGGTTCGTGCACCTCCTCGGCGATGGAGCCGGCGCTCTCGAAGCCGACGAACGACCAGCCGATGAACGCCATCGCGACCAGGAACGGGCCCGACAGCGACAGGTAGCCCGCCCGTGCTGACGAGCCCTCGGTGAGAGCACTCGACAGCGAGTTGTCCGGTGGAACAGCAGCAGCCAGGTGCCCAGGCCCAGCGAGCCGATGATCTCGGCGATGATGCTGCCGGTCATGAAGATCTTCAGCGCCTGCCGGCCGACCAGGTTGAGCTGCGGTGCCGCGCAGAGGATCACGAACGCGATCAGCGCCTGCTGCGTCCCGGTGGGCGCCTCGCACGCCGAAGATGTTGGCGATGAAGCCCGCGCGCCGAGACGCGACGGTGGCCATCGCGATCACGAGGGTCCACATGTAGACCCAGCCGGCGAACCAGCCGTAGCCGCTGCCGAGCAGGCGACGCGACCACTGGTAGATCGAGCCCTCGATCGGCCAGCGCGACACCAGCTGGCGAAGATCAACGCGACGAGGAGCTGGCCGCCGAACACGAGGAGGAAGTCCCACCAGAAGTCGGGCCCGCCGTCGGAGATCGCCAGACCGAAGATGCCGTAGAGGGCCACGATCGGGCGAGATGAACGCGAAGGCGAACGCGAACGCCGACCACAGCGAGAACTCGCGCTTGAGGACGTGATCGGGGTTGACGGTCTGCGACATGTGAAACCTCCGGTCGGGGGCTCCGTTGCCCCGCTGCGCCCACGGTGAGGGCCCATGGGGTGGGCGGGCAAGGGTTTCGGCGGCAGAGGGGGGCAAGTCACAGTCGCCAGAGGGTTGGTTGTGCGAATGTCCAACCGGGTTCCTTCGACGGGGCTACATTCGCACCATGCACGACCGCCCGTCGTCCTGCACGGTGGCCGACCTGCTCGCTGCACCGGACCTTGGCTTGGGCCTCGCCACGCCGGCAGCCGACCTCACCCGGCCGGTTCGGTGGGTTCAGACGACCGAGCTCGTCGACCCCACGCAGTACCTCCGCCCGGACGAGCTCGTGTGCACCGTGGGCACCTCGTTGCTCGACGACCGAGCGGTCCACACTTTCGTCGAGGCGGTGGCGGGTCGGGCCGCGGCGCTGTGCTTCGGTCTGGGTGATGTTCACGAACACCTACCGAAGGGCCTGGCCGAGGCCTGTCGGCGATTTGGTCTGCCACTCCTCACGCTGCCGTACGGGGTGGCCTTCCTCGCTGTCGCGGACGTGGTTGAGAAGCTCCGTGGGCAGGCGTCCCAGGCAGAGTCGCTCGGGCGTCTCGTCGACCTGATCCAGTCGGGCATGGCACGACCCGAGTCCTTGCGCGACGCACTCGCCGCGCATGGACTCGACCCGAATCGGCTCGTGGTGGCCGCATGGCCGACCGGATCAGCCGCCCTGCTGACCGGCCGGCTCGACGGTGGGGCGGTGGCCGAGACTGGTGAGCAGACCGTGACCATCTCAGCATCACTGAGCCCGGTCCTGGCGGTCGCGCGATCCACACAGCTGCGCTGCGGCTACGCCGATCCGGTGACGCTGGCCGACCTTGGCTCGGCACTCTCGACGGCCCAGTTGGCCCTCGCGGCCGCGCCGGCCGTGGAGGCCCGTGCGGCCCCGACGACGTCGCGTCGTTCAGTCTGCTACTCGAGTCGATCCCCCGAGAGAAGCTGCGGCCCTTCCTGATTCGCGTCATCGAACCACTGGTTGCTGCAGGCGGCCACGCCTCCCCAACCTACCTGGACACTCTGCGCGCCTTCCTTGATCACGACTTGTCCGTTGGCCAGACGGCGAAAGCACAGTTCCTCCACCCCAACACGGTGCGGCATCGGCTCGCGCTCATAAAGAGCTCACCGGGAAGGACCCGTTCGTCACCGAGGGCGTCCTCGCACTTGCCGTCGCGGTGAGGGCTCACGAAAGGGATCGGCGCAGCTAGATTGCTGAGGGACAGCAAATCGCCCACTAGCGCTTCAGGCCCGCTTCGCGGCACCTCGCGGCGCAGAGACTGCTGCCGCGCCTTCCTTGCCCGGAAGGCCGCGAGTCCCCCGGGTCCCGCAAAATGGCCGACCACGCCCTGCGAAGGCCGCAGCCAACGGCTCCGCTGGCTCGCGGACGCTTCGACCCTGCGGGTCATGGGAACGCGGTCTTCTGGTCCGCCCGAGGTTCCCAGTTGCCGAGACGGATGCCGTCGGGGAGCTGATCTGGGCTCTCCGCCGAGTCCACCGGGCATGGTGCGCACTGGCCCTGATGCGAGGACAGTTGGATCATGAAGTACGACGGACCGGTGGAAATGGATGCCGGGGCGATCCTGCTGGATGGACCGCCGAACTCGGCGTCCAGGCTGGCAGTCATCCAGCGCAGCACAAGTGCGGACTGGACGTTGCCCAAGGGGCATCTGGAAGACGGTGAGTCCTTGGAGGACGCAGCCCGTCGAGAGACCTGGGAGGAGACCGGCTATTCGGCCACGTGCCTGGGAATCGCCGGTGCGATCGCCTATCTCCACGACGGGCGTGCCAAGGGTGTCACGTTCTTCTTCTTCAAGCGAGACTCTGAATTGCCGCAGCGCGACAACCTCGACGGTGTGCAGCGCGTCGAGTGGCTCACCTTCGATGAGGCGAGGGAACGCGTCAGCTACCCCGAGCTCAGCGACTTGCTCGCCAGGGTTCAGGGTTACGGGGGCGCCTCATCCGGACGATCCAACACTCGTCTCGAACGAAGGGGGAGGGGCGGACTGGGTCGTCTGAGCACCCGACACGACCGGCTCAGTGCGGCCGTCGAGACGTACGAGAGGGAGCTGGCGGGGCTTCGGAGCAGGCCGCGACAACCAACTGCGGCACACGAATCCGCCTGGTGGCGAACGGCGGCCGATGCGCTGCTCGAACTCGCGCGGACCCTGGAAAGCCAAGGGCGCATCGACTCCGCATGGGACGCCTTGAACAGCTCTCGGCGACTCTCACTGAACGAGTTGGGCCCAGCCGCACTCAAAGACCGCGCCGTCGTCGTCAAGGCGGAGGTGGACAACAAGCTCGCTGGATGGCGTCGAGAAGCCGCCTCCGCGGTGCTGATCGGAACCGACACCACGTCGTACACCGTCGACGACGTCTCGCTCGCCCAGCAGATGCTCGATGAGGAGAGCACCAACAAGTACGTCAAGCTCAAGATCGCAGGGCGCCGACTACTCATTGCGGCGCTCCTGCTCGCACTCACCATCACAGGCCTGTGGAGTGCCACCGCACTGGGTTGGTTCGGAGGGATCGAGGTCAACTCCACCTCGTTCGTCCTCCACGACGGAGGCCTCTTCGGAGGAGTTCTGCTCCTCGGAGTTTTCGGGGCCATGCTGAGCCTAGCTCTGGACCTCTCCCACTCCACTGCTACTCAAGACCGCATCTATGACCTGGCGACGACGCAAATCGCCGCTCCCTTGGCCCGCCTCTCAATTGGTGCCGGCTCCGCGGTGCTCACGGTTGCCGCCGCACAAGCAGCCCTTGTGGATGGGGACGCTCCCTGGATCTACCTCGCGGCCATTCCTGCTGGCTTCAGTGAACGACTCGTGCGGAAGTCCGTTGAGAACCTGGAGGTGGCAACAACCGGCTCACGATGACCGGGTACACCCACTACCGGCGAGGTAGCACTGGCAGAAGCTCCTACAGGCAATCACCAGAGGCGGCCTTGGCGGCGAAAGGGGCACTGTGCGGCTGCTCGTCATCGGCGGCAGGCCGTTGGGAGGAGAGGCGGTCGACAGCCGCGAATTGCAGCACCGTCTTGTCGCGCGTGACGGAGGCACTCAAGACAGGGGTGGGCGCTTTGCCTGACGCCTACGCTGAGTGCGTGAGCGACGAGGCCGACGGTTTCGAGACCGGGCTGGGCTGTCACGGGCCCGGTGCTCGATCGGGGTATCCGGCTTGTGAAGCGGGAGGTCTGGGCGTGGCGGCCTGGCTGGCTGGTGGCGCCGGTCCTCGGCTGGGCCGAGGAACGGATCGAGTGGGAGGTCGATCTCTACCGCCGCCGGGGCGAGGCGGAGATGACGACCCAGAGCCCGCCCGATGACGAGCAGCAACGAGGCACGCTCGGCCGTGCGGGAGAAGTCACTGAGCTGAATTTCGGAAGGAGGAGACATGCCGCCCCTGCCACATCTGGAGCCCACCGAGCAGCGGATCCTCGGGGCCTTGCTGGAGAAGCAGGTCACCGTGCCCACCGGCTATCCCCTCACCGTCAACGCGCTGCGCACGGCGTGCAACCAGAGCACCAGCCGGGACCCGGTCGTCGACTACGGCGACCAGACGGTCGAGTCCAGTGCGCGCGCGCTCAAGGGGCAAGGGCTGGTGCGGGTGGTCTGGGACGGGCGCGGCCAGCGGACTTTGAAGTTCCACCAGCTCCTCGACGAGGCGCTCGGTCTTGATCCCGGCGAGCGTGCGCTGATCACCGTGCTGCTGCTGCGCGGCCCACAATCCGTGGGCGAGCTCAGAACCCGCACTGAGCGGCTGCACGGGTTCACTGACCGGGCTGCGGTCGAGGACTGCCTGACCAGGCTCGCCTGCCGGGAGGAGCCGCTCGTCCAGGAACTCGCCCGACTCCCCGGCTGGCAGGACCCGCGCTGGATCCACCTGCTTGGGCCGGTGGAGCTGCCTTCGCACGCGGACGCGGCCTCCGAGGCGGTCGACCTGGAGAGCATCCTCGCGCAGGGGCCGCAGGCTCGTGACGCCAAGGTGAGCGCTGCATACGACTCGCTCGCCGGTGATTATGCGACCAGGCTCGCCTCAGATCTCGACGACTCGCCCTTCGAGCGGTGGCTCCTGGAGCGGGTCGTCGATCTGGCGGGCGGCCACCCCGTGGCGGATGTCGGCTGCGGCCCCGGCCTGATCAGCGCCTACCTGCGCGACCACGGTGCTCGGGTAGTGGGATCGGACCTGAGTGCCGAGATGGTTGCGCAGGCTCGGCGCGCCCATCGCGACATCACGTTCGAGGTGCGCGACCTGCGGCAGCTGATCCGCCCCGTCGATGCGGATGGGTGGGGCGTGGTGCTTGCGTGGTACTCCCTGGTGCACCTCGCCGCGTCCGAGCTTCGCGAGGCGATCGTCGCCCTCGTTCGCCCGCTGCGCTCGGACGGCCACGTGGTGCTCAGTCTGTTCGCCGGTCCGATCGATCCGGCACGTCGCCGAGCTATGGGACATCCCGATCGATCTTGACTTCGTCCACCACGACCCAGCCACCGTCATCGCAGCTGCGCAGGCGGCCGGCCTGACCGACCTGCAGTGGTACCAGCGCGGTGTCGGGCCCAGTGAGGGCGAGCCGGTCCACCGCTTCTACCTCATCGGTCGGCGCCCCTGAGCCCAGGCAACCCAGCCTCGAGTCCACGCTGTCAGGAACGGCCTCGGTCGGCGAGCTGTTCAGCAGCGCGGCTCCTTCTGCGGCATCGTCCACAGTGACGACCCAAGATGTGCCGTTGCGAGGCTGCATCCGACCAGGGCCGATCGAGCCTGGACAACCCGAGACGAGTCTGGACGGTGTCGTCCCTAAGTGGGCGTTATGACGCGGCTGGCTCATTGAGCGGCCCGTCTGGTGTGCGCTCGACCGGGTTCTAGGTAGAGCCGGCCCGGGTGGGTGCCCGCCGCTGAGATCCAAGGTCCAAAGGGCGTTCTCTTGGCGCCGTTGACGTCTGCGAGGTTGTCTCCCCCCTGCCGTCCCGGACCACCCGCCCTCGCCCTGGGTGGTGGTGATGAGGGGCTGAGCACCAAAATTCTTGAAGTTTCTTGGGGACGTTGCGTTTGCGCAGGTCAGGGCTTTGTCCCCCCCGGCGAGGGGAGGGGGGGACGTTCGCGATTCACATACCCGGGGATACGTCCGGGGACGAATCCGGGGACGTTGGTTTGTCAGGTTCTCCGCCGTGAGTACACGGCGGAAGGACTTGGAGATGAGCGTTTCACAGCAGCTGGGACTGGATGAGACCGGCGGGGGTCTGCCCGCGCAGGCACACCGGTGGTGGGCGGCGGGTGCGCGTGAGCACCCAAGGTTGGCGGTGGTGGGGGAGCTGGCCGAGCTGCCGGGGTGGCTGGCCGCGGCGCCACCGGCGGCGCGTGACGAGGTGCTCGGTGCCCTGGCCGGTGTGGCCGCCGCTGACGACGTTGAGGCCGCCTCGGCGGCGGTGGTGCTGGTGTGGCTGTTGGCGCCGGGGGCGTGCCTGCTCGCCCACCGGCTGCGGGAGGTGTCCGCGGAGGTGGATGCGCTGGTCGCCGGGCAGCTGTGGATCGAGGTGTGTACCTTCGGTCCGGCCCGGGGCCGGCGGGTTGCTGCGTCGATCCTGTGGAACACCCGCAACGCGGTGCTGCGCGAGGTCGGGGTCGGTATTCACAGCGAGCCGGCGTGGGCGCACCGGGCGGCCTTGGAGCCGGCGCACCCGGCGTGGGAGCGCCTACCGGCCGCTGCGGGGGTTGAGGACGGCCCAGGCAGTGTCGAGCTGGGTGTGCTCTTGGAGCAGGCCTTCGCTGCGCGGGTGGTCGACGGTGCGGACGTGGAACTGCTGCTGGACCTGGCCGCGGCCGCTCACGATGCCGCGCCCACGTACCGGGGCCAGCGTCGGGCGGGGCTGATGGCCCCGGCTGCGGCGGCCCGGGCTGCCGCGGACCGGGGGGTGTCGGCGCGCACGGTCCGGCGCCGGGCCCAGCGCAGCATGGACGCGCTGCACCGGTACGCGGTCACCGAAATGTGGGCCTGAGATGGCCATGCAGTCCGTGCCCGCCGCCTACGGGGTGTGGGAGGCGATGACGATGAGCACAGCCAAGGACTCGGCGCAGCGGATCGCGGAGCTGCTCGAGGCGGCGTTCGACGAGGACGCCGCGGTGGGCGCCCTGGACCGAAGCGTGGCCCGGCTGCGCCGGGCCCGCGCAGCCCAGGCCGCCCTCGCGCAGCTGGACACGGTCGACCTGCGCGCGGTGCTGGAGCTGAGTGCGGTGCTGGACCTGCGCGCCACCGACCTCACCGGGGGTGCGAGGTGACGCGCCCGGTCAGCGTGGACGAGCTGGTGCGGGCGCACCACGCCGTCCTGGCCGGGCAGTTCCGTCGCCACCGCACCCCGCGCCTGCACCCGGTGTGGGACCCGGCCGGGCCGGTGCTGGCGGTGCTGGGCGCCGGCGGCGGCACCGGCGCCACCACGCTGGCCCTGGCGTTGGCCACCGCGGCCGGGGCGGGACGGGTGGTGGAGTGCGTCCCGCCGGGTGCGTCCGGGCTGACGGCAGCCCCGACCGCCGAGCTGGGGGCACACCCTTGCGGGGTGGGTGCGCGGCGCCCGTGACACCGTCCTGGTCGAACGCGTCGCCCAGCCTGTGGTGTCGCCGGGCGAGGTGCCGGTCCCGTCGCCGCCGCGGGTCGTGCCGGCGCTGACGGTGGTCGACGTCGGCTGGGACCTGCGAGCAGGTCCAGAGCCGGGTCCTGCTGGTTGACCGACCTGTTGGCAGCGGCCCCGGTCCGTGGTGCTCACCACATCGGCGACCATCCCGGGGCTGCGCCGCCTGGAGACCACCCTGGCACCTGCTGCCCGCCGCCCAGCAGGTGGTCGTGGCGCGTGCTGGGACCTCCGCGGCGCAAGTGGCCCCGCGCTTTGGTCGCCAGCGCCGGACCGGCCACCGGCGCCCTGCTGCGGGCGGACCGGGTCGTGCAGGTCCCGTTCGACACCACCCTGGCCGCCCGCGGCATCGACACCGCCGCGCTGCCGACGGCGCTGCTGGTAGCGGCCGGCCAGCTGCTCGCGCTGACCACCGACACCACCTCACCTTCGGGAAGGGACCTGCAGCCATGACCACCACCACCACGACCACCATCATCTGAGACTGGCGGGCCTGGCCGAGGCGATCTGCCCGGTTGCCCCACCCGGGGCGCAGCGGTACGCCGACCAGCTCATGGGCTACCTGCTGTGGGGCAGTCGGGCTGCTGTTCATCCTCGGGGTGGTCGTCGGCATCGGCGCCATCGTCGGCGGCCGCGTGTTCTCCATGCCGCACGCCACCAAGGCCGGTGTCGTCGGGATCGTCCTGGTCTTCGTCGCGGTCATCGGCTACCTCGTCCTGCCCGGGATCGTGCGCTCCATGACCGGGTCCGGGTGCGTCTGATGCACCACCACCCCGGCACCCACGACGAGTCGAACCAGCCGGCTGCGGCGACGCCCGACGGCCGGGTGGGACCGTCGCCGGCTGCAGGCCGTGGCGACCGCGTGCGCGGCTGTGGTGGTGCTGCTCGCCGCGGGTGCCGTCTACGCGGTGGTGTGGACGGTGCGCACCGCCACCGCTCCTGCCGCCGAGGTCCGGGGGCCATTCGCGTCGAACGACGCCGCCACGCCGGAGCAGACGTAGCGGACGCGATCGCCGCCGCGCCGATGACCGCCGTAGACCCGTCCGCCGCGACCGGCCAGGCGCACCCGCGACCACCCCCGCACCCACGATGGTGCTGCCGGTGCCGACCGGGGACGGCGCGGCGGACGTGCCGACCGGGTACCCCGCACACCCCGCCTGGGGCGCGTGGCGCAGCTCGCCGCGATCACCACCACCGTGCTGTCCGCATGTCGCTTCGAGCACGCGCCGACGGTGCACCGGGCGTGGGCGGCTACCGGGCGCCCCGCCCGCGCAGGACTGGGTGATGACCCGCAACGTGCGGCGTTCCTGGCCGCCGCCGGGCTGCCCACCACAGCAGGTGCCACCGGCGCGCTCGTGGTCGCCACCCCGTCGCGGACAGGTCAAGGGCGTCGACGGGCCCGACTGGGTGCTGGGGTGCGTGCTGCTGCGACGTGGAGGCCACGCTCACCGCCCACGCCCGGATCGCGTACGGCCACTGCGAACGCCTGCAGTGGGACGCAGCAGGTCCGGTGGGCGATCGCCCCCGGGGCGCAGCCCGCGCCGGCGCCGTCGACGTGGCCGGGCACCGACCAGGCCGCGCTCGACGCCGGCTGGCTCACCGTGGTCCCGGCCGGGCAGGGACTGAACCGGTGACCGCCGTGGACCACTGGTGGGAGGCCCTGTCAACCCGTTCACCCTCCTGGGGAACGCCGCCGGCAAGGTCGTCGCCGACGCGTGGACCGACCGCGATGCTCGCGCTCTGGAACGCCGGCTTGTGGCTGCTGCGGCTCGTCCTGGGGTTGGTCGACACCTTCCTCACCCCGGACCTGCGCGAGGGGGTCCGGCCCGAGGGCTCGTACCGGCTCACGTTCTGGGTCGCCGCCACCCTGGTGCTGTCCTGGCGCTGCTCCAGTTCGGGGTCGCCGCGTTCCGCCGCGACGGGCAGTCCCTGGCGCCGGGTCGCGGTCGGCACCGGCCAGTTCCTGATGGTCTGGGCGGCGTGGGTCTGCTACGTGCTGGCCCTGGTGCTGGCCGCCTGCGGCGGCCTGACCCGGGCGGTGATGCAGGCCACCATGGGGGTCGACACCTGGGCGGCAGTGGCAACCCTGGGGCGAGGTTCAGCACCGAGGACATCAGCGACGGCACCGTCGCCACCGTGCTGGGGGTGCTCGGGGTGCTTCGTGGTGTTCGCCGCGATCGGGCACCTGCTGGTCATGCTGACCCGCGCCGCCGCGCTGGTCGTGCTGACCGCGACCACCCCGATCGCCGCGGCCGGGCTGGTCTCCGACGCGGGCCGGTCCTGGTTCTGGAAGTCGCGTGCGCTGGTTCCACGCCGCCGCGTTCACCCCCGTGCTGATGGCCCTGGTGATCGGGGTCGGCGATCCAGCTCGACCACCGCCGTGGTCGTGGGCACCGCGCGACGGGGTCGCCAGGCGGTCGGCACCGCCGTGCCCGGGGTGCTGCTGCATCCTGATCGGCTGCTTCGCCCCGCTGGCGTTGTTCAAGCTGCTCGCGTTCGTCGACCCCGCCACCAGCTCCGGCGCCGCGATGCGCACCGGACTGGCCGCGCCGGCGGCATCCAAGGCCTGCTCAGCGGCGGCCCCGCCGCCGCCGGCGGCGACCAGTGCGGCGGCGTCCCACCGACAGCAACGGGCGCGCCGGCGGGGAGGACGCCAGCGACGACGCGACCACCACCCGCTTCGCGCAGTCCGCCGGCAGCTTCCTCGATGCGGGCCTGGGCCCGGTCGGGCTGGCGTCGCCGGCGGCCTGGGCCTGGCCCAGAACCTCAGCGCCACCGCGGCGCGGTCGGCGCGGACCTGGCCAACCAGATGGGCGTCGGCCACCCCGCTACGTCCCCGACACCGCCACCACCCGACCCGGCGGCGGCGCCGGCGGGCACCCGGCCACCCGCGGCGACGACGGCACCACCGCAGCAGACCCCGCCGACGACACCGGCGGCAGTGGCGGCGGTGGCGGCGCAGCCGGCGGAGGTGGCGGCCGTCCCCGCGCCGGACGTCGCGCCCGCACCAGCCGCGTCCTGCCCCCCGCCAGGTGGCGGTGCGCCCGGCCTGGCACCGGCCGCCGGTGGTGGTGCCGCCGCCGGAGGTGGTGCGCGGCCGCCGCGGTCCCTGTCGTCCCGGTCTGACCCCGTCACCCCATCCCCCTCTTCTCGAAGGAGCTCATGCCATGGCTGTCATCTACGCCGACTACTCCCGGGCCCGGATCGGGCACTTCTTCGGCCTGTCCGGGTGGCAGGCTCGCCTCCTGGCCGTGGCGCCCTGCCGGTGTTGTCGCGGTCAACGCCGCCGCCTGGGTGCCCGCCGCCGTGCTCGCCGCCGGGCTGGGTGCTCGTGGTGCTGGTGGTGGTGACCCCGGTGCGGGGCCGGTCGGTGACGAACTGGGCGCTGGCCAGTGCCGGGTCACGCCCTGGCCCGCGCCACCGGGTGGACCCGGTTCACCGCCCGCCGCCGCGACCGGCGACTGCAGGGGACCTGGGCATGGTCGACCTGCCCGGGGTCCTGTCCGGGATCGCAGGTCCACGACGGCCCACCGCCGGGCCCGGCGCAGACGCCGGGTCGCGATCGTGCAGGACCACGCCACCCGCACCTGGGCGGTCACCGCCGCCCTGGTCCACCCCGGCATCGGGCTCAGCGACGCCGCACGAGCGGGCCCGGTACGGCACCGCCCTGTCCGAGCTGCTCGACGCTGGCCTGTCGCACCGAGCTGGTCGACGAGGTCCTGATCCTGGTCCGCACCGTCCCCGAGGACGGCGCCGAACGCGACCAGTGGATCACCCGCCACCGCCGACCCGACGCCCCGCACCCTGGCCCGGACCGTCAACGACGACCTGCAGACCCACCTGACCGGGGCGTGCGTGCGCACCGAGGCGTTCGTCACCCTCGTCGTCCCCGAGTCCCGCCTGGCCAAACCCGGCCAAGGAGGCCGGCGGCGGCCTCGACGGCCGCGCCCGGGTCCTGACCGCCCTGACCGGCGAGGTGCGAGGCCCAGCTGCACGGCGGCGCTCGGGATGACCAGCGTGACCTGGCTGACCTCCCCCCAGCTCGCCGCCGCCTGCCGCACCGGGTTCGCCCCCGGCGACCGGGCCGGGATCATCGACGCCCTGACCGCCGCCGCGCACCGACCCCGGCGTGAACGCGCGACGTGCCGTGGGCGATGGCCGGCCCGTCCGGGGCCGACCACGCCCCCCGGCACTACACCCACGACGCGTGGAACTCGATCTCTGCCACCGTCGAAGCTGCCCGTCAAGGGCGCCGTCATCGGGGCCCTGGCACCGGTGCTCACCCCCACGCAGCCCGGGGAGCGGCGCAGCGTCCTGGTCGCCTACCCGATCCTCTCCGCGGCGCGCCGCGAACCGGCAGTCCGCCAGCAGCGAGTGGGCCGCCGACATGGGCGACGGGCTACGCGCCAAAGCCAAGGTCAAAGCGCGCACCAAGGCCGTCGACGAGGCCGACAAGGTCCGCGGCCTGGACCGCAAGCTCGCCCGCGGCAACGCCCTGACCCCCCCGTACGCGGTCGCCACCGTCACCGTCCCCAAGACCGCCGCGGATCAGCCGAGTACGGCCGCGCCCTGGACTCCGCGATCCGCCGGGCCGGGTTCGCCCCGCTGCGCCTGGACCTGTCCCAGGACGTCGCGTTCGCCGCCTCCACCATCCCGCTCGGGGTCAGCCTCACCCGCAAGGGCAGCTCATGAGCACCTACCCGCCCCGGTACGGCGGCACCGACCCGCAGTCGCTGCAGCACTAGGCCGTCGCCTGCGTCGCCTCCGCCGGGTGCTGCGCAGCGAAGGCCACCCCGACCAGGCCGCCGACCTCGAGCACGCCGCAACACTGGCCGCAGCCACGCCGCCGCGGCCACCCCACCACCACGCCCCGGGCACCGCGGACCTGTCCGATGCCAGCAACCCCGACCAGACGACGACCGAGCCCGTCGCACGACGAGCGCGCTGGAGCCGGCGCGTCGAGGATGCCGTGGGGAGGTGCCGTCATGGTGGCGCTGACCCGCCGGCCGGTGCGCAGCGGTGGGCGGGGAGTGCCCGGCCTGCTGGCGGACTTCGGGCACGACCTGCCCACCACCCCGCCCGCACCTGCCACCGCCAAGGAGGGGCGCCTGTTCACCCGCGCCCCCCGCCGCGGCCCGCGGCGCCGCGGCGGCGGGGCTGGGCCCCGTCGCGTGGCGGCGCCGGTGTCGGTGTGGCGGATGACCTCGGACCAGGCGGCGGTGCTGTGGCCGTTCATCGCCGCCCCCGGCCTGCCCGCCACCGGCGCCCAGATGGGCATCGACGTGCTGTCCGGGGGCGTCGTTCTACGCTCGACCCGTTCGGGTGGGTCCTGCGCGACGACGTCCCGGTCACCAACCCCAACGTGATGTGCTTCGGCAAACCCGGCCGCGGCAAGTCCGCCACCACCAAGGCGTTCGCCCTGCGGATGATGGACTTCGGCTACCGCACCCTGATCCTGGGCGACCCCAAGGACGAGTACGAGAACCTCTGCGCCGCCCTGGGGGTGGACGCCGTTCCGGATCGGCCCCGGCCTGCCGGCCCGGATCAACCCCCTGTCGTTCGGGCCCCTGGGCCACGACTGGGACACCCTGACCGCGCAGCAGGCCCAAGGGCGGTGCCGCGGTCGTGTTCGGGCGGTGGCTCACCCTGATCCGCGGCCTGGTCGGCTCCCAGCACGTCGGCGCCACACCCGGTCCCGTTCGGGCCCGTCGAGGAGAACGTCGTCAAGGCCGCCCTGCGCGCCCTGACCGGGTACACGCCACCGGCCAGTCCACCCTGGCCGAGACCACCATCCCCGCCCTGTGGCACCTGCTGGACAACCCCACCCCCGAGCTGGTCGACCGAGTGCCGGTACGCCTCCACCCGGCACTTCCTCGACGAGACCCGGCTGCTGCGCGACGCCCTCGGCCAGCTCGTCACCGGCGCCCTGGCCGGGCTGTTCGACGCCCCCACCACCATCGACGTCGACTGGGCCGCACCCATCCAGTCGCTGTCCCTGTCCCGGCTGGAACCGCTGGGGGACGAGGCCGTCGGGATCGCCCTGACCTGCCTGTCCTCCTGGGGCCGCGGGATGCGCGAGCTCGCCGACCCCGGCGACCTGCGGATCATCGTGCGCGACGAGGTGTGGAAGCAGATGCGCCTGGGCGTCGAGGCGGTGAAGTCCTTCGACGCCGACCTGCGCCTGTCCCGCTCCGCACGGCGACATCCAGTGGGCCAACGCCCACAAACCCTCCGACCTGCTCTCCGTCGGCGACGCCGGCTCCCAGGCCGTCGCCATCGCCAAGGACCTGCTGCACCTGGCCGACATCAAGATCCTGCACGGCCAGGACCACGGCGTCGCCGCCGACCTCGAACAGCTCCTCGGGCTCGGCCCGATCGCCCGCGACGTCGTCACCGGGTGGGCCATGCACGGCAAAGGCCGCGCCCTGTGGTGCGTCGGGGACCAGCAGTACAAGGTCGCCACGTCCTGCACCCCGCTCGAGGCGCACCTGACCTACACCAACGACGCCATCACCGGCGCAGGTTAGAAGTTCCGATGAATATTGACGGTTTCGGCGGGAACTTGAGTGTCCTTGGTGCCCTTGGTGCGGTTGGGTGCTCAGGTTCGGCGAACTCGTACCGGTGGCGTTCGGCTCGTGCCGGGCGAGGCTACCGCGTCGACGCCGATCGGGGCTGCGGTTGGGCGTGGTCAGGGTCGCAGTTCGCGGGTGAGGTCGTGGTGTTCGAGCGTGGCCAGGTAGCGGGTGGCGCCGTCGATGCTGAGGCCGAACAGGTCGCAGATGCGGCGGACGTCGCCGCCGGTGGTGTGGATCTCGTGCAGGATGCGGTCCTCGCGCAGGGCCTTGGCGTGCAGCGTGCTGCCTTTCCAGGGGAAGCTGGGTCCGACGGTCACGAGCCGGGGTGCGGTGCGCCTGTTGATGAGCAGGTGCGGGTTGGCGGTGTTGGGCCAGGTCTGGTTGCGGTGCTCCAGCCAGGCCGCCAGACGGGTGCGGACCGGTGCGGCGAGGGGGAATTCCCGCCCGGCCAGGTGCAGCCGGCCGTCGATGATGTCGGTGATCAGCAGCTCGCGTACCTGCTTGCCGGTCAGGGCGTGGAAGGCGACCAGGGCCACGGCCAGGGCGAGGACGGGGTGGGGGGAGTTCAGCTCGGCTCGGATCAGGGCGGGGTCCAGCGGCAGGGGGATGGTGGTCGCGACCGGGGTGGCCGGCAGGCCTGTCATCGGGTTGGTGAACACGAGCCGGCGACCTTTGAGGATCTTGAACAGCGACTTCAGGCCGGACTCGGCGTGGTGGCGATGTGTGCTGTCGGTTGGCAGCGTGGCCAGTGCGTCGCGGACGTCGTCTTGGGTGATCTCGGCGAAGGAGGGGCGCCCGGCCTGGACCCAGGTTTGCACCACGGGTGCGATGCCCAGGATGTGCAGGCGCACGGTGGCCGGGTCGCGGGGGATCTGGCGTGGTGCCTGGCGGGAGCCGCCGAGCATGATCTGAAGCCAGAGCCGCAGGTGCTCGCGCATCAGCGGCGGCAGGCCGCCGGCGGCGATGAACTTGGCGGTGAAGTACCGCTCGGTGTGGGTGGGGACGTCCTCGATGAGCAGGCCGGCCTCGGTGAGCACGTCGAGCGTGGAGGAGATGGTGCCGTCGTAGCGGCGCAGCGCGATGACGTCGCTGGCGGGGATCTTCGCAGACGGGGTCGAGCGCAGGGTTTGCAGCACCCGCAGGGACCAGATGACGGCGCTGCGCTGGCGCACGCTCCAGCCGTACCGGTCGGCGTGGGCGTTGACGATGGCCGCGCAGTACCGGGTCAGGTCACTGTCCTCATCCAGGACGCCGCCGCACCAGGTCCGGGTCGGGCGCGAGGTCGAACAGGGTCAGCTGCACCCAGGTGTGCTCGTCGAAGGTGGTGCCCGGCGGGTAGGGGAGCCGGTTCCGGCCGCGTCGACGTCGTGGCTGGGCAGCTGGCATCGCACTGGCCCGCCGCTTGAAGAGCATGTTGGCGAAGAACAGCTGCTGGCCGTGCTGGACGGCGGCGGCGATGTCGGGTGCTCGTCCTGGCCGTTGCACCATCCGGGCCTGCTCCAGACACAGCCGGCAGGCCTGCACGTCGCTGACGCGGCTGTGACGGCCGCAGAAGGCGCAGGTCCCGTGCGGGTAGTGGGTTCGCCACCAGCGGCACGACCAGCAGGTCCGGTCGTACTGGGGGTAGACCCCCCAGGCCAGGCACCCGGTGCAGGACCCAACGTGGCCGGGGCTGCGCGGGTGGCAGCGAAGGCACAGGCCTTGGCTGAAGTAGTCGCTGCGGCTGCCGCAGCGGGTGCACGGTGGTGGGGTGAACGGTCCGCCGGGCAGGCAGTGGTAGCACCAGTCGACCCGAGGACTGGTCCAGGCGACACGGTTGGCCTGGCAGCGGTTGCACTTCGGTGGCACCCGCAGCGGAGCGTTCGGTCCGGGCGCAGGCACGACAACCTCACCAGCAACGCGGCTGCCGAGCAGTCCTACAGCGGGGGCCGCGACCGCGGCTTGCCGAACCGCGGCGCAACGGTGAAGCCACCGGCCCCACCGGGGCCGTCGGGGTTGTCCTGCCCGGTGCCGTCGGCGGCGTCCGAGGCCCGGGGCCGGGCAGCGGCGACCTTGTCCGGTTCGGGGGTCATCAGGTCGGTCGGGGTGCAGCCCAGCACGGTGCAGATCACGTCGAGGTCCTCGAGCCGGATGGTCGGCGGGGTCCCGGCCCACCACGTCGACATCTTCCCGGCGCTGATCTCCAGTCCGGCCTCGGCGAGCAGCCGCCGCATCTCGGCCGACTTCCAGATGCCGCGTTCGGCGGCCCTCATCCGCAGGTTCCACTGCATCAGCTCATCCTGCCTTCCCTTGAAACCGGTGGAGTCGTTGCCGCGCCCGATCGGGGACGGCGAAGCGCTCTTAAGGCGCGTTGGCCTGCTGCCAGGCCTGCTCGATGTGCTCGTCGTGGACGTGGACGTAGCCGGATGGTGGTCGACAGCCAGGAGTGGCCGAGCAGCTCCTGGATCGCCTTGAGGTCCATCCCTGCGGCATACAGCGACGAGGCGCAGTAGTGCCGCAGCCCGTGCGGGGTCAGTCCGGCCCGACCCAGGCCGGCAGCCACCGCGCGACCTGGCATCGCCAGGGTGGACGCAGCGCGTCGGCACCGACCCGCCGCACCGGTCGTGCTCGGGGTCGAACCGTTCGCTGGGCAGCATCGGCGCGTCGGGGTCGGCCCAGTCGTGGCCGAACTGGTGACGGACGTCGGTCAGCCACCAGTCGATCAGCTCGTCGACGCCGTTGATCGCCGGCACCAGCCGGGTCTTGGGGCCGCGGCCCGCGCGAGCCCTTGCCGAACCGGACGTGCAGCTTGCCGGAGCTGCCCAGGTCGGGACGCCAGTCGCGGATGTCGAGCATCACGGTCTCGTTGATCCGCAACCCCACCCGGCGCCACAGCGACGCGGCGAGGTAGTCCCGGGCGGCGGGCAGGTACTTACGGGCCTGGGTCACCGACTCACGCCACGCGGCGAACAGTGCCTCGACCTCCTCATCCGGGGGCGGCACCCGCACCTTGCCCAGCGAAGCACCGGACTGCCGGTTGAACTCATCAATGGGCTGCGCAACGAGTACGCCGGTCGCTCGACGGATCGGGCCCTCGTACCGGGCGATCACGAACTCGTAGAACCCCGACAAGGCGCCGGCCTTGCCGGCCCGGGTGGACACGCTGTGGCCCAGACGGCGCTGCTCGGCCAGGAACGCGTCGGCGTCAGCGAACGTCGCCTCCCACAGCGGGCCTGCCAGGGTGCGGGCGAACTCGATCACGACCGAGCGAGTGTGCCGGATGTGCCCATCGCTCAGCCCTGCCGCGGCCATCGCCAGCGCGTACTGGTCGACGATCTCCTGCTCGAAGTCCTCAATCGCCTGCGCACTCGACAACGCCATGTCCGCGCCCACAGCGCCCGGAAGCGCAACGAGTCCCATCACCCATCACCTTCAACAGGAGCGGCCACAAGTCGATGCTACGCCCCAACCGTCACTCCCACCGATCATTCATCAGCGCAGACCACTCGGAGCAGTGAACCGACGTCACCTGCCCGAACGTCAATCTCGTCCGCGAATCAGGTCAACGAACCTGAGCGGATGGAGATTGCCGCCTGAACCCCCCGGCCAGGACAGGACG
>CAVSDQ010000010.1:0-598675 GCA_963726675.1 uncultured Actinomycetota bacterium
GTCGCGCGCGCACTCCAGGGCCGCGGCCACCGCACCGATCGACACGACGTCGGCACCCAGGGAGGACGCGACCAGCTCGGGTGCCGGCAGGTCGAGCTCGTCGGGCAGCAGCCGCCGGGCCACGACGAGCAGCTCCTCGACCCCCGCGGCCAGGCCGCCCGACACCACGATCCGCTCCGGGTCGTAGAGGCTGCCGAACAACCCCGCGATCCGCGCCAGCGTCGCCCCGGCCCGCTCGACCAGCTCCCGGGCCAGCGGGTCGCCCGCTCGGGCGAGGTCGACGACGGATCGGCCGACACGGCATCCGAGCGCCAGGTCGCGCAGCGGGTGGTCGGCCGGCAACGTCCCCGACACCAGCGCCTCCTGCGGCCCACGCCTCGAGGCGGTAGCGCGATGCCGTAGGCGGCGTCGACGCCCGCAGGTGCCGCAGCACGACCACCTCGCCGACACCACCGTGAGCACCACGCACCAAGGTGCCGTCGATGACGACCCCGGCGCCGAGCCGCTGACCGGCCAGCACGGTGACGGAGTTGCGCAGCCCCACCGCGGCGCCCCGCGCGTGCTCGGCGACCGAGGCGAGCACTGCGTCGTTCTCGACGCGCACGAACGGAACCCACGACGAGAGCAAACCCGGCGAAGTCCGGGTTCATCCGCGGCCAGAAGCCGTCGCGGTGCGCGCGTGAGACCCCCGTCCGAGTCCACCGGCGCCGGCACGCCGACGCACACCGACAGCACGTCGGCGCGCTCCGCACCCGGCACTCGACGAGACCCGCGTCGATCGCCGTCGACGACCAGCAGCCGTCGCCGCGCTCGGCGACGTCGTCGCCACTCACCCACCAGCTCGCGTGCGGGTGGCGAGCGGGCGACCGCGCAGGTCGGCGACGGTGGTGACGAGGTGGCCCTGACCGGCATCGACCCCGACGACCACGGCGGCGTCGGCGCGCAGCTCGAACCGGCGCGAGGGACGACCCTTGCGGTAGTCGCCACCGGCGCGCGCGTTGGCGAGCTCGCGCACCAGCCCCACGGTCGACGAGGTCGTCGATCGCCTCGATGGTCGTCGAGCGCGACAGCCCGATCGCGGCGAGGGCGTCGCCCGCCGTGAAGACGTCGGCGTCCCAGGCGAAACGGAGCAGGGCGTCCAGGCTGGCTCGTCGCGGAGACCGGGCCGCGTGGTCCGCGCGCCTTGTTTCCAAACTTCTCTGTCACTGCGGTTGCTCACCGTCCTCTCCGTGCGCCATCATGCCGGTGGGGCAATTTATGCGGACACAAAATCTACTGGGCGGAACTTCTCCCCTCTCCGACCAGCAGGGCCCGAGAGGACAACGACGTGCTTTCACCCCAGCAGATCACCCGACGGAGCCTGCTCGCAGGCATCCCCGCCGCAGCGCTCGCCACCGGAGCGGCCGGCTGCTCGAGCTCGAGCGGACGAGAACCGGTGCGCTTCCTGCTCAGCAAACCCGAGGCCATCCCCTACTTCCGCGACCTGATCGCGAAGTTCAACGCATCCCAGCAGGACGTCGAGGTCATCTACGACACGTCCTCGAACCTGCAGGCCGGCTTCCTGCGCGGCAACCCGCCCGACCTCGGGTTGCTGAACTACAACATGGAGATGGCGCGCTTCATGGCGCGCGGCGCGCTGAGCGACCTCAAGGACATGCCCGAGGCGCAGCGCATCCTGCCCGAGGTGCAGAAGCTGGTGAACAACCTCGCCGCCTACCCGGGGCGCACGAGCGTGCTGCCCTACTCGGTGATGGCCGCCTCGGTCATCTACAACAAGAAGATCTTCGCCGACAACAACATCGAGGTGCCCGAGACCTGGGACGACTTCATCGCCGTCTGCGACAAGCTCAAGGCCGCCGGCATCACGCCGATCTACTCGACCTTCAAGGACGCCTGGACCGTCTCGCAGGGCCTGTTCGACTACACCGTCGGCGGGATGGTCGACGTGGCGGCGTTCTACGAGCAGCTGCGCAAGGAGGGCACCGACGTCGGGCCGAGCTCGAGCGTCTCGTTCACCAAGGACCTCAGCGAGCCGGTCAGCCGGATGGAGATGCTCGCCCAGAAGTACACCAACCAGGATGCCGCGAGCCGGGGCTACGGCGACGGGAACCTCGCGTTCAGCAAGGGTGAGGGCGCGATGTACTTGCAGGGGCCGTGGTCGCTCGGCGAGATCGCCAAGAGCGGCCCCGACCTCCAGCTGGGCACCTTCCCGCTGCCGATGACCGACAACCCGGACGAGCGCAAGGTGCGGGTCAACATCGACCTCGCCGCGTGGATCCCCGAGGACTCCACCCACAAGGACGCTGCCCGCACGTTCCTCACCTACCTGTTCCAGCCCGACGTCATGAACGCCTACAACAAGGCGCAGCTCGGCTACGGCACCACCAAGGATGCCGCGCCGGTCACCGACCCGCGGATCGTCGGCATGAAGCCGTACTTCGACGAGTCGCGCTTCTACCAGGGTGCGTCGCAGGCGATCCCGCTGACCATCCCCACCGAGAACTACCTGCAGGGCATCGTCACCGGTGCCGGCGTCGAGCCGACGCTGCAGACCCTCGACGCCGACTGGGCTCGCCTGGCCCTGCGCCAGTGACGCCCCGGACCACGAAGGACTGACGACATGGCAACGAGCACGGCGACCCGCGTCGAGACCCGCGACGCCCCCCGACCCGACCTCGCAGAGCGCAAGCGCCGCAAGGTCGAGCCGATCTACTACCTCTTCCTGCTCCCGGCGCTGGTGCTGTTCACGCTGGCCATCACGCTGCCGGCGATCATGGGCATCTTCTACAGCTTCACGAACTCGATCGGGTTCGGCGAGTGGGAGTTCGTCGGCCTGATCAACTACAAGGCGATGTTCTCCGACCCGGCCATCTGGCAGAGCTACCTGTTCACCTTCGGGTTCGCTGCCGTGACGGTGGTCGTCGTCAACGTGATCGCCTTCCTGCTGGCCGTGGGGCTCACCGCCAAGATCCGGGTGAAGTCGGGGCTGCGGGCGATCTTCGTCATCCCGATGGTCATCTCGGGCATCATCATCGCTTACGTCTTCAACTACCTCTTCTCCAACTCCGTTCCGGCAGCGGGGAATGCGCTCGGCATCAGCTGGCTCAGCGAGAGCATCCTGGCCAACCCCGACCTCGCGTGGGTCGCCATCGTGATCGTCACGGCGTGGCAGGCCATCCCCGGCACCCTGCTCATCTACATCGCCGGGCTGCTCGCCGATCCCCGAGGACGTCTACGAAGCCGCCGACCTCGACGGCGCCACCAAGCTGCAGGCGCTGCTGAAGATCACCCTCCCGCTCGTCGCCGGCTACGTCGTCATCAACGTGATCCTCGGCTTCAAGAACTTCCTCAACGCCTACGACATCATCGTCGGCCTCACCAACGGCGGCCCGGGCACCTCGACCCGCAGCATCGCGATGACGATCGTCACCGGCTTCACCGGCGGCGACTACGCCTACCAGATGGCCAACGCGACCTTCTTCTTCCTCATCACGATCCTGATCTCCCTCGTCCAGCTCCGCGCCACCCGCGGAAGGAGCACCCTCTGATGTCAACGCAACCCGCTCTCCTGAACGAGTCCGTACAAGGCGTCGAGACCCTCGAAGGACGCCTGCCCCAAGCGTGGGGCGGGCCGTCAGATCGGCCACCCGTCGTGGACCACGACGTTGATCCTCGCGGTCTGCTCGCTCAGCATCCTGATCCCGCTCTACGTCACGATCTCGATGGCGTTCAAGACCACCGAGCAGGCCGTCTCCGGCAACGCCTTCTCGCTGCCGTCGCCGTTCAGCGTCGACGGGTTCACCACCGCGTGGAGCCTCACCGACTTCCCCCGGGCGTTCGTGATCTCGGTGCTCGTCACCGCGGGCTCGGTCTTCGGCACGATCATCCTGGCGGCCTTCGCGTCGTTCGCCATCTCGCGCAACTGGGAGCACCGGCTGTTCCGGTACTCGTTCTTCTACCTGCTCGCCGCGATGTTCATCCCGTTCCCGGTGCTGGCCCTCGCGCAGATCCGGCTCACCGGCATCGCCAACCTCGACAACCCGGTCGGCGTCACGCTCCTGCACATCATGTTCCAGCTGAGCTTCAGCGTGCTGCTGTTCACCGCGTTCCTGCGCTCGATCCCGATGGAGCTCGAGGAGAGCGCCCGCATCGACGGCGCCACGACGTGGCAGACCTTCTGGAAGCTGATCTTCCCGCTGCTCGCGCCGATGAGCGCCACGGTCGGCATCTTCGCGTTCCTCGCCTCGTGGAACGACTTCATGATGCCGTCGCTGATCACGAGCGACCCCACGCTGCAGACGCTCCCCGTCGTGCAGAGCATCTTCCAGACGCAGTTCAGCAACAACTACAACGTCTCGTTCGCCTCGTACCTGATGGCGATGGCGCCCGCGATCGTCGTCTACATCTTCACCCAGCGCTGGGTGATGGCCGGCGTCACCCAGGGCGCCGTCAAGGGCTGAGCCCGGGCGACCGCCCGTGTTGGGCCCGGGCGGTCGCCCGCACTGCGCACCCACCCATCCGACATCCAACGTCTCTACCCAGGAGGACCTCTCGTGTCCACCCCCGTGCCCTCGCACACCCCCGAGCAGGCCACGCACCTCACCGAGCAAGCGACCCATGTCACCGAGGAGATCGTCTCGGCGCCCTGGTGGCGACAGGCGGTGGTCTACCAGATCTACCCGCGCAGCTTCGCCGACGCGAACGGCGACGGCATCGGCGACCTGCGCGGCATCACTCTCGCGCGTCGACTACCTCGGCGCGCTCGGCATCGACGCGGTGTGGCTCAGCCCGTTCTACCCGTCGGCGCTGGCCGACGGCGGCTACGACGTCGCCGACTACCGCGACGTCGACCCGCGGCTCGGCACGCTCGACGACTTCGACGCGATGGTCGGCGCAGCTGCACGACGCGCGGCATCAAGGTGGTCGTCGACATCGTGCCCAACCACACCTCCGACGAGCACGAGTGGTTCCAGGAGGCGCTCGCGGCCGGCCGCGGGTCGGCGGCGCGTGAGCGCTACATCTTCCGCGACGGCACGGGGCCCGACGGCGCCGAGCCGCCCGACCGACTGGGAGTCGATCTTCGGCGGGTCGGCGTGGGAGCGGGTGGCCGACGGGCAGTGGTACCTGCACCTCTTCGCCGTCGAGCAGCCCGACCTCAACTGGCGCAACCCCGAGGTGCGCGACGACTTCGTGCGCACACTGCGGTTCTGGGCCGACCGCGGCGTCGACGGCTTCCGGGTCGACGTCGCGCACATGCTCACCAAGGACCTGACCGAGCCGCTGCCGACCAAGGCCGCGCTCGACGCGATGCCGCTCGACGGCACCCACCCGGTGCTCGACCGCGACGACGTGCACGAGGTCTACGCCGAGTGGCGCGCGGTGTTCAACGACTACGACCCGCCCGCGCACCGCCGTCGCCGAGGCCTGGGTGGCGCCGGCCCGCGTCGCCCCGCTACGCCAGCGCCGACCGCGCTCGGCCAGGCGTTCAACTTCGACCTGCTCGAGGCCGACTTCGAGGCGGGCCAGTTCCGGCAGGTCGTCGACGAACAACCTCGCCCTGGCCGCCAGCTCCGGCTCGTCGAGCACCTGGGTGCTCTCGAACCACGACGTCGTGCGGCACGCGACCCGCTACGGCCTGCCGCGCCCGGTCGCGCCGCCGACGGTCGCCCCGCCGACCGGCACGGGCGCCAGTGGCTGCTCGCCGGCGGCGTCGACCGCGCTCGACGTCGCGGGCGGCATCCGGCGGGCCCGGGCCGCGACCCTGTTCCTGCTCGCGCTGCCCGGCTCGGCCTACCTCTACCAGGGCGAGGAGCTCGGGCTGCACGAGGTGGCCGAGATCTCCGACGACGCAGCGGCAGGACCCGACCTACGTCCGCAGCGCCGGGTTCGACGTCGGGCCGGGACGGCTGCCGGGTGCCGCTGCCGTGGAGCACCGACGGGCCGTCGTTCGGCTTCGGCACCGGCGCGCCGCACCTGCCGCAGCCCGCAGTGGTTCGGCGAGGTATGCCGTCGACCGCGCAGGACGACGACCCCGACTCGACCCTGAACCTCTACCGCGCGCGCGCTCGCGCTGCGCCGCAAGCTGCTCGGCGGCGAGGACCTCGAGTGGCTCGAGACCGGCGCACGCCGACGTGCTGTGGTTCGCGCGGCACCCGCGGCTGGGAGGTGGTCACGAACTTCGGGACCGACCGACGTGCCCCTCGAGGGCGCCGAAGTGCTGCTGTCGTCGGGGCCGCTGCGCCCGGGCGTGGTGCCCGCGGAGACGACGGTCTGGGTCGCGCCGGCCGAGTGAGCTCCCCGGCCTCAGGGGGCGAAGCGTCGCTGCAGGTCGGCGTAGCCGATGGCACCGTCGAGGAAGCCGAGGGTGCCGGTGTCGAGCAGCTCGCGGCCGGCGCGCTCCAGGCAGGCTGAGTGAGGCCCGGGCCAGGCTCCCGCCCAGGCTGACCCGGGTCACCCCGAGCGAGAACAGCGTGGGCGCGTCGATCGTGTTCGCCAGCCCGGCCACCACGTTGAGCGGGCCGGGGATGGCGTCGGCGAGCCGGCGGATGGTGTCCGCCTCGGCGACGCCCGGCACGAAGATGCAGTCGGCGCCGGCGTCGAGGTAGCGGCGGGCCCGCTCGACCGTCTCGGCGAAGGCGTCGCCCTCGACACCGAGGAAGTAGGTGTCCGTGCGGGCGTTGAGCACGAAGGTGCCGCTCGGCGCCACGGCCCGGGCGGCGGCCACCCGCTCGACCGCGTCGTCGAGGCCGTACAGGCGCCCCTTCCCGGCATCCTCGATGTTGGCGCCCACGGCGCCGACCTCGACGGCCTGCGCGACGGTGCGGCCGACCTCGGCCGGGGTGTCGCCGTAGCCGTCCTCGAGGTCCGCGGTCACCGGCACGCCGACCGCGGCGACGATGGCACCGATGTGCTCGAGCATCCGGTCGCGGTCGAACCCTGCGCCGTCCGGCACCCCGCAGGCCCAGGCGATGCCCGCGCTGGTGGTGGCGATGGCGGGGAAGCCGACCTGCTCGAGCACCCGGGCCGACCCGGCGTCCCAGGCGTTGGGGAGCACGAAGCCGGAGCCGGTGTGCAGCGCCAGCAGCGCGGCGGCTTTGTCGGTGGTGGGTCCCGTGGGCACCACCCCATGATCGGCCATCGCGAACGTTCGGGACAGCCCGGCATCCGGCAGCGCGCCGGACCCCGTACGATTGACCTGCGCCCCGCCGTTCGGCGAGGACGCACCAGCGACACGGGGGCCGTCACTCGGCCCTTGCACGCGTTCGCGTCGGCCCGGGATGCCGTGCACCCGGGGCGGCGCCCGCCTCGCCTCGAGCACGGCGGATCCGGCGCCCATGCCGGCATCCCTGCCGTGCCCGACTGAAGCAGAAGGAACCGCTTGGCACAGCGAAGTCCGCGCCGGGCCGGCGCGCCGCGCACCACGCAGCGCGACCGGCATCCCCTGCGCGCCGGTGAGGACGAGGGGATCATCCCCGTCCTCGCCGAAGACCGTGCGCGAGGTCGAGGCCGCCGCGCAGCGCGGCAAGGTGCGGCCCAACGGCCGCACGACGTACCAGGTCGTCGCCCTGCTGGTGCGCGAGGAGCGCGCCCGGGTCAAGGGCGACACGACCATGTCCGAGGCCGAGCGCACCGAGCAGCTCAAGCGGCTCGACGGCATCGCGACGATCCTGGCCAAGACCGCCGCCCGCGACACCTCGCTGCTCGAGCTGCTCGCCGAGGACGCGACGGTCGTCGCCGCTCGGCGGTGGACCTGAAGAACGACATGCTGCGCGCGGCCGGCCGCGAGCCGGAGCCCGAGCCCGAGCCGGAGCCCGAGGCGGCGAGCGCGTTCGCCGGCGTCGAGCCGCCGCGTGGTGCCGCCAGTCGGTGATCTCCCGCCAGCTGGCCAACCCGTTCCTGGCGCCCGACTTCTCGGCGGCGCCGACGCCCCGCCCGAAGACCAGCCGGCTGGCCAGCTGGGAGCTGCTCGAGCCCGCTGTTCCGCTCGTTCGAGTACCGCGCCGGCGACTCCGCCTGCATGCCGCTGCCCGAGCCCGACAGCGTCGGTGCACGGCCCCGAGGGCCTCGAGCTGATGCACCACCAGGCGCAGGTGGTCGCCGCGGCCGCCGGCCGGCCACCGCACCTTCCTGCTCGCCGACGAGCCCGGCCTCGGCAAGACCGCGCAGGCGCTGCTCGCCGCGCAGGCCGCCGACGCCTTCCCGCTGCTGGTCGTCGTGCCCAACGTCGTCAAGACCAACTGGGCGCGCGAGGCCGGGCTGTGGACGCCGCGCCGCGCGGCCACCGTCATCCACGGCGACGGCGAGACCATCGACGGCTTCGCCGACATCGTCATCGTCAACTACGAGGTCCTCGACCGGCACGTCGGCTGGCTCGGCGACCTCGGCTTCCGCGGCATGGTCGTCGACGAGGCGCACTTCATCAAGAACAAGTCCTCGCAGCGCTCGCAGCACGTGCTGCAGCTGTCCGAGCGGATCCGGGCCCGCAGCGGCCAACCCGCTGCTGATGGCGCTGACCGGCACCCCGCTGATCAACGACATCGAGGACTTCCGCGCGATCTGGCAGTTCCTCGGCTGGATCGACGAGAAGAAGCCGCGCGCACGCGCTGATGGCGGCGCTCGAGGAGACCGGCCTGACGCCCGGCCGACCGCGGCGTTCTACGCGGCGGCGCGCACCAGCCGTCATCGACCTCGGCATCGTGCGGCGCCGCAAGGTCGACGTCGCCGCCGACATCCCGGCCCGCCGGGTCGCCGACCTGCCGGTCGAGCTCGACGACGAGGTCGGCCGCTCGATCCGCGAGGCCGAGCGCGAGCTCGCGCGCCGGCTGGTCGCGCGCTACGAGGCGGCGCGCGGCCGCGCGCGCCGGTCGGCGTCGACGTCGACGGGCATCGACCACGACCTGGTGCGCCAGGTCGCGGCCTGGGAGCGCGAGGACGCCGGCACCGACGCGACCGGCGAGAACGTGTTCACCATGATGCGCCGGATCGGCCAGGCCAAGGCCGGCCTCGCCGCCGACTACGCCGCGCAGCTCGCCCGCAACGTCGGCAAGGTGGTGTTCTTCGCCAAGCACATCGACGTCATGGACACCGCCGAGGCAGACCTTCGCCAAGCGCGGCCTCGCGCTACTCCTCGATCCGCGGCGACCAGACGCCGAAGCAGCGCGCAGACGAACATCGACGCGTTCGTCAACGACCCCGACGTCGCCGTCGTGGTCTGCTCGCTCACCGCGGCCGGCGTCGGGCTCAACCTGCAGGTCGCCTCCAACGTCGTGCTCGCCGAGCTGTCGTGGACCGACGCCGAGCAGACCCAGGCGATCGACCGGGTGCACCGCATCGGCCAGGACCGAGCCGGTCACGGCCTGGCGGATCATCGCCGCGCAGACCATCGACCCCAAGATCGCCGAGCTCATCGACAGCAAGGCCGGGCTCGCCGCGCGGGCGCTCGACGGCTCCGACGAGGAGGTCGGCTCCTCGGCCGACGTCCAGCTCGAGGCGCTCGTCGCCCTGCTCACCGAGGCGCTCGAGGCGGAGGCGCCCGTGGCCGGAGAGCCGTTCAGCGACCTGGCGTGACGTGCGCGGTCATCCGCACCGCCTGGGCACACAGCGGTGCCTCGGTGCCCGGTTCGACCTGCGTGACGGCGCCTACTCTGCACCGGCTGGGCGTTCAGCGGTGAGCTCGGTGCCCTGTCCGTGTGGATGACCTCGCGGCCCCTGTGTCCTCCGAGGTCGGTGGACTCGCGGGACGAGGAGCGGTGGTCCCCGACCCGCGCCTGCCCGTCGACGAGCAGGCCCATGGCGACGTCGGCGAACGTGGACGCGCGGGTCACGGCGTCGTCGGTGAGTGACCCGGCCTCGGCGCGGTAGATGTCCAGGGCCCCCGCCGAGCGGCGCCGACCTGGAGGGGGAACGAGAAGACGGCGCGGACCCCGTGCTCGCGCGCTGCCGGAGCGTAGCCGGGCCAGCGCCGGGTGCCGTGGCCGTCGAGGTCGGGCACCAGCACCGGCCGGCCGGTGGTGTAGGCATCGATGCAGGGTCCCTCGCCGGCCGTGAACTGCAGCTCCTCGAGCACCCGGCTGCGCGCGTCGGATGCCGCGACGATGCCCCCTCCGTTGTGGTCCGGGGTGAGCAGGCTGACCCCGACCCCGGTTGCCGGCAGGGCCCGGGTCAGGGCCGAGCAGAGCCGGTCCAGGCGACCGGAGGCACCCCCGAGGCGCCGCGCGCCGAGCGGCTCGTCATCGATGAGCCGGTTGACCTGTGCCGCCTGCTCGGTCGCTCGCCGGGTCGGGTCATCCACGACGACCACCGGCCGCGGTGCCGGCTCGGCATCCGTGCGGACCGGGCGTGACGCGAGGCGGCTCGCACATGCGCACTCCTCGGACTGTGACGCGGGCTTCGGAGTCACCGGGGTCCGGGGCGACCTGGTCTGTGCCTGCGACGATACCGCCCCTTCACCCGGTCAGGGCGGGGCGCGGGTTGCCGCGCGGTCGGCATCCCCAGCGGCTCAGTACCAGTGCGGGGAGCGGGACTGCCACGTGCTCAGGTGGCGCACGGTGAGCCGTAGACCTGCTTGATGTAGCCCATCCCCCACTGGATCTGGGTGGCCGGGTTGGTGAGCCAGTCGCTGCCGGCGCTGGCCATCTTCCAGCCGGGCAGCGCCTGCGGGATGCCGTAGGCGCCGGACGACGGGTTCGCGGCACTCCAGCTCCAGCCGGACTCCCCGTTCCAGAGGTCGACCAGGCAGGGGAACTGGGTGGCGGGGTCCCAGCCGAAGGAGGCCATCTTCGACAGCGCGATCTGCTGGGCGGCGCGGGGGCCACCCTTCGGGGCCTGCAGCACCCACCAGGCTCGTCGTGGCCAGCCGGGCGGCGGCCTCGCGCTGGTTCACCAGGGTGGCGGCGCTCTGCTGCAGGGTCGCCAGCCGGGCGGCGAGCTTCTCCTGCTGGGTGGCCAGTTTGGCGGCCTCGGCGCCGGCCCGCACGGCCTCCTTCTTGGCGGCGGCGACCTGGTCGGTGGCGGCCTGGGCGGCGGCGTCGCGGGCGTTGCGGGCCGAGGCGAGCAGCCGCTCCTGGGTGGCGGCGTCCTGTGCCGCCGACGTGGCGGCGTCGAGGTCGTCGCGCACCCGGTGTGAGTTGTGGTCGATGACGACCACGAGGTCGGACATCACGCCGGGAGGCGCGAGCACCAGGGTGGTGAGGTCCTGCAGGTCACCGCCTTGCATGTAGAGCTCGGCCGCGGTTCCCGACAGGGACCGGTCGGCGTTGTCTCGCGCGCAGACGCGCTGCGGTGAGGTCGGCCGTGGCCTGCACCAGCGCCTGCTCCGCGTCGGCCAGCGACTGGGCGGCCTGCTCCTGGGCGGCCACCGAGTCGGCCACCTGGCGCTGCAGGGTCTCGAGCCGCGTCTCGGCGGCCTTGACCTGCACGTTGATGGCGGCGACCTCCTTGGCGGCGGCCGCGGCGGCATCCTTGGCCTTCTGCACCTCGGCGTCGGTCGGCGCCGACGGCGTCGGGCTGGGGCTGGGGCTGGGCTTGCTCGCGACCGGCACCACCGGGGGAGCCGCGGGTGCGGCCGACGCTGCGGTCGCGCCGAAGGGCACGACGGCCACCGCGAGTGCGACAACCGCCGCACCGGTCCGGGCCCGACGCGACAGACGCATGGTCGAATCATCTCCCCGGCTCATCAGCCTGTCATCCCCCAAATGGACCAGTACAAATGTGTTACCCGCCACCGTCGCGCCCCGCGTTGTGCCGGGCGTAGAGGCCGTGGGTGCGCTGGTAGATGTCGCGGAACGCCGCGTACTGCCGGTCGTGGACCGCCCGAGCGGCCGGGTCGGGCGTGTAGGTGGCGGCAACCGCGACCCGGGACGGCACGTCGGCCCAGTCGATCGCACCGACCCCGATGGCTGCGAGCAGGGCGGCGCCGCGGGCATTGGCCACGACCGGATCGGCCACCTGGAGCACCGGGGTCTGCAGCACGTCGGCCATCGTCTGGCACCACAGTGCCGAGCTGGCCCCACCGCCGATGAACCGCAGCGACGTGAACCCGGCCGGCTGCCCGCGCCGGGTGAAGCGCTCGACCACCTCCAGCATCCAGCGGGTGTTGAGCGCGATGCCCTCGAACACGCTGCGGGCCAGGTCGGCGCGGGTGGTCGACAGCGACACGTTGAACCAGCCGCCGCGCACGGTCTCGTCGTCGACCGGGGTGCGCTCGCCGTTGAGCCACGGGGTGAAGACGACGCCGTTGCACCCCGGGGGCGCGCTCTGGGCCAGCGCGTTGAGCCGCTCCAGGGCGTCGGCCGGCCGGGGCGACGCCTCGAGCATGCCGTCCTGCGCGTAGACCACCGAGTCGAGCAGCCAGTCGACGGCCTTGCCGGCGACGTCCTGCACCGTCGCCACCCAGTAGGCGCCGGGCACGACCGAGGGCAGCGAGGCGATGTTGTGCCGGATGTCGGTGCGCTTGAACGGCACGTGGCAGCTGAGCCACGCCGACGTGCCGACGTAGAGGTGCGCGTCGTAGAGCTCGGTGGCGCCGGCGCCCACAGCGGCCGCGGTGGTGTCGCCGGTGCCGGCGACGACCCGCACCCCGGCGGGCAGCCCCAGCTCGGCGGCGACGTCGGGCCGCACGGTGCCCGACCACGCTCCCCGGGGGCACCAGCTCGGGCAGCCGGTCGACGTCGAGCCCGCAGCGGGCGGCCAGCTCGGCGTCCCAGGTGACCGCGGACGGGTCGCGGTTGTCGGTGCACCAGCGCAGCACGGCGGTGTCCCAGCCGGCGACGGCCCGCCCGGTCAGCCGCATGGTGAGGTACTCGGGCACGTCGAGGAGCCAGGCCGCGGCGGCATCCGCCCCGGGTCGTTCGTGGCGCAGCCACGCTGCCTGGCCCACGGGGTCCTTGCCGGTGCGGGTCGGCACGCCCCCGGTGAGCGACAGCCAGTGCCGCAGGGCCCGCGCGTTGTAGCCGCCGGGCACCCGCAGCCCGCCACCGGTCAGCTGCTGGGAGTAGCGCGCGCCGCGCGCGTCCATCCAGGTCAGCGCCGGGTGCACGTGGTGCCCGTGCACGTCGACGGGCACCAACCCGCCCCACTGGCTGCTCATGCAGATGGCGGTGACCCGCGCGTACTCGCCGGATGCCGGTCACGCAGTCGGCGGCTGGCCGCCACGATCGCTCGCCACCAGTCGTCGGGGTCCTGCTCGGCGCCGCCGCCGGGCAGCAGGCGCAGGCCGACGGTCTCCTTCTCGTGCCCGACCAGCACCCCGTCGGTGCCGGCCAGCGCCACCCGCGGCCCCCCGGTGCCGAGGTCGACGCCGAGGACGAAGTTCGTCACGGCACTGGTTCCGCGTCCCGTGCGGCGCTGCTCTCGTCGTCGCGGTGCGAACCGCCGTGCGAGGGCAGCCGGCTCGCGACGATGACGCCCGGCACGGCCAGCACGGCGAACGCGCCGAGGGCCAGGTAGGGGTTGCCCACCACGACCTGCACGACGAGCACGAGGATGGCACCGCCGAGGTTGCCGGCCAGCAGCAGGAAGCCGGTCGCCGTGGCGGCCCGCTCGGGCCCGGCCTCGAGCTCGGACCAGTCGAGCGCGATGGGCAGGCCGGCCAGCAGGAAGAAGCCGACCACCGCGAGCGCGGCCGCGACCAGCCACAGGGTGGGCAGCACCGACACCAGCGGGAAGGTGACGACGGCGAGCACGGTGGTGGTGAGCAGCACGGTGCGCCTGCGGTCGCGCCGGGCGGCGAGGTCGGGCAGCACGGCCGTGCCGACGAGCCCCGCGATGGTGGTCGTCGCGATGATGGTGCCGCCGGCGTTCGGCATGCCGAGGTCGGCGAGGATCGGGTCGAGCCAGGTCGCCAGGGCGTTGAACAGGCCGACGCCGACGAAGAGCATGGCGGCGAGCTTGAGCAGCAGGCGGTCGTGCCGCAGCCAGCTCAGCGAGGGTGCCGGGCCGGCATCCGGGGCGAAGGCGGGCGGCACCAGCGCGAGGGCGACCACGAGCGCGACGGCGCCGAGGATGGCGACGCCGGCGTGCACGCGCGAGCAGGAGCGACAGGCCCCCGGCATCCATGAGGGAGCCCGCGGTGGTCGCCGCGATGAGGATGCCGAGGAACTGGGCGCCGCTGCCGACGGCGATCGCGCGGGTGCGCTCGGTCGCCGGGAACCAGCGGGCCGCCACCTTCGTGGTGGCGTTGAGCACCAGCGGCTGGCCGACCGACAGCACGATCTGCCCGGCGAGCACCCACCCGTAGGAGTCCGGGTTGACGGCACGCAGCAGCGCGCCGCCGGCGGTGAGCGCGGCACCGGTCGACAGGGCGAGGCCGAACTGGCGGTCGGCCCATCGGCCGGCGGGGATCGCGAGCAGCACGTAGAGCACCGGGTTGACGACGGCGAGGTCGCCGATCGCACCCTCGGAGACGCCGAGCGCGTCGGCGGCCCGCGTCGGTGACCGGGGCGAAGGACAGCCAGAGGATCTGGGTCGAGGCGACGAGGGCCGCGAAGGCGAACAGCAGCGCCCAGCGGGCCGTGCGCACGCGGTGGTCGAGGCCCGCCGACCGGGGCCACCTCAGACACCGTCGACCATCGAGAAGACCTGGTCGAAGCGCGTCGAGCGCGTCGTCGATGACCTCGTCGGTGTCGGCCATCGAGGTGTACATCCGCGAGCCGGCCAGGGTGATGATGCCGTTGGCCGCGTAGGCCGCGCCCATCTGCTCCATCAGCTGCTTGCGGGGCTTGTTCTCCTTGAGCAGCTTGACCGGGTTGTGCATGTCGAGCAGCATCACGCCGCTGCACTCGAGGTGGACGATCGAGCCCTGGTTGTAGGCGACGTAGGGCAGGCCGTGCTTGTCGATGAGCCGCTGCAGGCCGCGGGTGAGCCGGTCGCCGGCGCGGCCGGCGATGACCGGGCGCGTTGGTGCGGGCCATCTCCTCGATCGCGAAGTAGCCGGCCGCGCAGGACAGCGGGTTGGCCGAGAGCGTGCCGCCGACCTGGATGTGCGCGCCGCTCTTGCCGTCGAGGCCGGAGCCGAAGACGGCCATGACGTCGGCGCGGCCGCCGACGCCGCCGGCCATCGGGTAGCCGCCGGAGACGGCCTTGCCGAGCACGGTCAGGTCGGGCGTGACGCCGAAGTAGCCTGCGGCGCCGCCCATCCCGACCCGGAAGCCGGTGACGACCTCGTCGAAGACGAGCAGCGCGCCGAACTCGTCGCACAGCTCGCGCACCCGCGGCGTTGAAGTCCTCGCGGCACCGGGCGGGTGCCCGACTCGGGGCCGAGCGGCTCGACGACCACCGCGGCCGTGCCGCCGCGAGCCCGGTTCTCGATCAGCTTGCGCCGCAGCTGCCCGAGGTCGTGCGGGAAGGCCTCGCGGGTGCGCGCTGGTGGCGCCGAACGGGATGCCCTTGGCGTTCATCCGGAAGGTGCCGGGCACCCGCAGGCCGTAGACCAGGGTGTCGGACCAGCCGTGGTAGGCGCCGCCGACCTTGATGACGACCTTGTTGCCGGTGTAGGCGCGGGCGGCCCGCACCGCGGCCATGACGGCCTCGGTGCCCGACCCGAGCGAGCGGTACATCTCGATGTGCGGCATGTAGCGGTGGATCGACTCGGCGAGCTTGAGCTCGTACTCGTGGAACAGGCCGGTCACCGGGCCCGACGTCGCGCACGACCTCCGGCGACCTGCGTCGTTGACCGGCGCGTAGTTGCTGCCGAGCAGCGTCGGGCCGCCGGCCTGGAGGAAGTCGATGTAGACGTTGCCGTCGCGGTCGGTGAGGTGCGCGCCGTCGGCGCGGTCGATCGGCGAGCGGGAACGGGTAGTTGAAGGCCAGGTTGTGCTGCACGCCGCCGGGGATGCGCGACTTGGCCCGGTCGGTGAGCTCCTTGCTGCGCCTGGCACTTGGTGCTCGAAGTAGCTCGAGCACGTCGAGCAGCGCGTCGTGGCGCAGGCCGCGCACCGGCTGGTCGACCAGGGCCTTGAGCCGGCGCATGGTGTCGTCGACGTCGGGGTAGCTCGCTGATCGCGTAGCCGAGGCGGGCCGACTCGGCGCCGGGTGCCTCGGCGGCGGCGACGGGCTCGGCCACGGCGAACGCCTCGCGCGCGGCCACCGACGGCGCTGGCCGCCGCGTCAGCGCTCGGCGAGCGGCACGGCATCCGGCACCTGGGCGCGGAACGGACTTGGTGATCTGCGCGGCGATCCGCTTCTCGTCGGCTTGCGCAGCTTGGTGAAGGCGATCTCGCGGATGGCGGTGGGGATCGTGTAGACCTTGCCCGACTCGGTGGTGAGCGCGAGCAGGTAGGCGATGCGAGACCTTCTCCAGCAGGGCCATGTTGAACACCGCGCGGTCGGGGTCGGTGCCCAGCGCCACGATGCCGTGGTTGGCGATGATGAACGCGTTGTCGCCGCTGGTGACCTTCTTCTGCACGTTCTTGGCCAGGAAGCCGGTGCCCGAGGGGGCGTAGTCGATGATCGCCACCTCGCGGCCGAGGAAGCGCACCTGCTCGTCGGTGAGCGCGGGGATCGGCCGGCGCAGGCACGGCGAGCGCCGAGGCGTAGGGCTGGTGGGTGTGCACGATGGCGTTGACGTCGGGGCGCTCGCGGTAGATGTTGGCGTGCATGCCGCACTCGATCGACGGCGCGAGGCCCGCGCCGGCGCGGTCGGCATCCGGCACGTGCTGGCCGTCGAAGTCGACGATGCAGACGTCCTCGACGCGCATCCGGTCGTAGTCGTAGTTGCTCGGGGTCACCGCGTAGAGCCGTCGGCCCGGGCACGCGCACCGAGACGTTGCCCTCGGTGGCCTTGAGGTAGCCGCGCTCGAGCATGGTGCGGCACATGTCGACGACGTGCTGGCGGGCGGAGAGGTGCTCCACGGGGTCCTCCTGTCGCGCGCGGGCAGGGTCGCCCGGATGACAAGGGTGCCAGCATGTCTGGACGAATGTCCAGACTGTTGGCACAATCAGCGCATGCCGATCCGACCAGCCACCCATCGCGCGAGCGGCCGGGCTCGCCGAGCCGCCCTGCTCGACGCGGCGGTCGAGGTGATCGCCGAGCAGGGCGTCGCCGGGGTGACGCACCGCGCCATCGCGGCGCGGGCCGGTATGTCGACGTCGACGACGAGCTACTTCTTCTCCTCGCTCGACCAGCTGGTGGCCGCTGCGCTGCACGTGGTCGGCGAGCGCATCGTGCAGCGGGTGGATGCCGTGACGGCCCAGGTGGCGGATGCCGACCTGGGCCCGCGGGAGGCGATCGACCGGTTCGTCGAGGCCGTGATGTCCGAGCCGGAGCCCGACACGGTGGCGCAGTTCGAGATCTACCTCGAGTGCCGGCGCCGGCCGCCGCTGCAGCCCACCGCGCACCGGATCATGGCGAGCATCGAGCGCGGCGCCGAGGCCTCGCTGCAGGCGCTGGGCATCGCGGATGCCGCCGAGCGGGCGCCGATGGTCGTGGCCCTGCTCGACGGGCTGGCCCTGCACCGGCACGCCCGGCCCCGGCCCTCCGACCGGCAGGTGCTCACCGAGGCGCTCTACTCGCTGCACCGCGGCTTCGTGGAGGCGGACATCGATGCCGAGGCGGAGGCCGAGGCCGAGGTCCGGCCCTAGAGCACCTGGTTGCCGTACATCTCGCCGAGCGGGTCGGCGATGAGCTCGATGCGCGCGCCGTCGGGGTCGCGGAAGTAGACCGACACCCCGCTGTGCACCTCGTGCTCGACGCCGGCCGCGGCGAGCCGCTCGACGAGGGCGCTGCCAGCTGCTCGGGCTCGACCGAGATCGCCATGTGGTGCAGCCCGCCGAGCACCTCGGCGTAGGGCCCGACGTCGAGCCCGGGGAAGTCGAAGAAGGCCAGCAGGTTGGAGTTGCCGATGTCGAAGAAGAAGTGCGACGAGCCCGGGGTAGTCGCGGTTCTCGATCAGCTCGGTCAGCGGGAAGCCGAGCACGTCCTGGTAGAAGCGCACGGTGCGCTCGACGTCGCTGCTGACCAGGGCGGTGTGGTGCAGGCCGCGAGCGGTGGATGCCGGGCGCTCGCCGCTGGGGCGCAGGTGCGCCTCGCGGATCTGCTGGCGGCGCGTCTCGAGCTCGGCGGGGCTGGGCACGGAGGGGTCGGTCGTCGTCATCGGGTCTCCTCGATCAGGTGGGGTGGCTGGGTGGCGGGCGCGGCGCCGAGGCAGCGCCGGGGATGCTGGTGGCGGCGATCGTGGTCCCCTGTGTCGCGTGGGTCAGCAGCGCCGACGATGCCGTCGCGGTCGACCGGCCGCGGGTTGGGGTAGGGCCGCGCGGTGGCGAGGTCGGCGGCGCGCGGCACGTCGGCGAGGGTGAACCCCAGGCCGTCGAGGCGCACCGGGCCACCGAGCTCGGCGACCAGCGCCTGCAGGCCGGATGGCGCGTCATCCACCCCGAGCGCGGCGGCGGCAGCGCTCATCGCCTGCGGTGCGGCCGGGGCGTTGTAGGCCATCGCGTGCGGGAGCACCACGGTGTGGGTGGGCGCGTGCGGGAGGCCGAAGCTGCCACCCAACGTGTGGCACAGCTTGTGGTGCAGCCCCATGCCGACCGCCTCGAGGCATCGACCCGCCAGCCAGGCCCCGTAGAGCAGGTCGGCGCGTGCGTCGAGGTCGTCGGGGTCGCGCCGGAGCGAGCGCAGCCCGTCAGCCAGGGCACGCAGCCCGTCGACGGCCATCGCGTCGGTCTCCGCGGTGCGGTCGGGGGCGTACAGCGCCTCGACCGTGTGCGCCATCGCGTTGACCGCGCTGGTGACGGTGACCAGCCACGGCAGGGTGGTGGTGAGCTCCACGTCGTAGACGACCACCCGCGGCAGGATCTCCGGGCCGGTGCGGGTCACCTTCTCGCCGTCCGCCGTCTCACCGAGCAGTGAGGTCACCTCGGAGCCGGCGTAGGTCGTCGGCACCACCAGGTGCGGCAGCCCGGTGCGGGCGGACAACGCCTTGCCGAGCCCGGTGGTCGAGCCGCCGCCGACCGAGACGAGCGAGTCGGCCGCCAGCTCGCCGGCCCGCGCGAGCGCGACCTCGGTGACCTCGACCGGCGTGTGCGGTGCGGCGCCGTCGAAGACGCCGGCCGCGACCTCGCCGAGCACGTCGGCCACCCGCTGCGCGAGACCGCGCTGACCGGGGGTCGAGAGCACCAGCGCTCGCCGGCCGCCGATCCGGCCCAGCTCCGCCGGCACCTGCGACACCGTGCCGACGCCGAAGACGGTCCGCGACGTGCCGGTGTCGTGCTCGAAGGAGTGCATGGTCCGTCCTCGGATTGCGTTTCCCGATTCTGGCCCACGGGCCGCACCGAGCGCCACGCCTCAGGTGGGGGCCTTCATCATCGGAACGCACGTGGCCCGGACGCCGCCGCCGAGGCGGACGTCCGGGCCAGGTGCGGTCACCCCGGCATCAGGGGAAGTCGACGACCGTGACCGGCACGTCCGGGTTGGCGATGGTCGAGGACCCGCCGACGCCGTTGACCACGTGGCGGATGCCGCCCTTGCCGTTGGCCGGGTCGAGGAAGATCGTCAGCAGGTTGTGCAGGCGCACGCCCGGCGTCTCCGGCACCTCGAACGCGTTCTCGGCAAAGATGTCGACGCCCTGGTTGAAGAAGCTGTACGACCCCATGCCGGTGCCGGTGAAGTTCTTCACCTTGGCGCCGACGAGCAGGGCCGGGTAGCCGTCGTGGCCGGGCGCCGACCGCCAGGCCGCCTGGCTCGGCGGGTCGTACGGCAGCTCGTTCTGGAAGAACGTGACGCTGCCGTGCTCGCCGTTCCAGATGACCTCGGTCTTCTGGTAGTGCTCGACGAACAGCCCGGTCGCGGTGACGTGGTCGCCGTTGACGATCAGCCCGGTGTCGGCCGTGTTGAGGGTCCAGCCGACGCCGTTGCCGTGGTCGGCGCGCCAGGCCCAGATGTCGTCGAGGATCACGTGGTCGCTGTTGACCTCGAGGCTCACCGTGGCCTTGCCGATGTGCGGCCCGCCGATGCGGAAGAAGACGTCCTGCAGGGCGGTCGGGTTGGCGGCGCTGCTCCAGCCGGCGTGCTCGCGCCCCTGACCCTTCTCGCCGTGCCGGGTGCCCACCTGCAGCAGCACCGGGGAGTTGACCGCCCCGGCGTCGAAGGTGACCCCGGCGATGTCGACGCCCGGCACGTCGGCGACCGTCATGGCCGCCTTGCCGGTGGTCGGGGTGAGGCTGGCGAGCCCGAGGCCCAGCACCACCGTGTCGGCCCGCTTGACCTGCAGGGTGCGGTCGAGGTCGTAGACCCCCGGCGTCAGCAGGAGGTTGCGGCCACGGGCCAGCTCGCGGTTGATGTCCTTCGCCGAGTCCGAGGGGCTGGCGACGAAGAACTTGCTCAGCGGGATCGAGCGGCCCGGCGTCGAGCCCGCGCCCCACGTGACCCCGCTGCTGTCCGTCGCGGGTGCTGGCACGAACACGCTGTACGCGCCGGAGGCGTCGGTGTAGAGGTAGGGCTTCTCCCGGCTCGCGGACGTCGTCGCGACGGTCGTGTACGGGCCGCACCCGTTCGGGACGGCGGGGAAGCACTCGGCGGGGGCGCCGGCGGTGCCGGAGAAGACCTGGTTCCAGACGCCGTTGGTCCAGCCGTTGAGCTCGCTGTTGCGGGTGAAGAACTGCTGCTGGGACCCGTTGATGACTTGCTGGTCGAAGCGCGAGTCGGCGATGAACCCGCCACTGGCGAACGAGGGGCCGGTGCAGTAGTCCATGAGCGTCGTCTGGCCCTTGACGTGTACGCGGCGCAGCGGCGCCGCCTGCGACACGGCCCAGAACTCGCCGAAGTAGCAGCCGAAGTCGGGGTTGGTCACGTTGATCGTGAGGTTGGACATCGAGCGCCAGAAGTTGTTCAGGGCGATGCAGTTGCCGTTGGTGCACTGGTTGCGCACGTAGACCGAGCCGTTGATGACGACGTCGCCCGGGTCGCGCCCGAGACCCGCGACCTCGGTGTAGTAGCCCACCTGGAAGTTGAGCGGCTGGGCCGCACTGCCGTAGGTGCCGGGCTTGAAGAGCAGGGCGTAGCGCGCGCTGCCCATCTCGTTGCCCACCTGCTGCGCGGCAACGGCGTCGACCTTGGCCTGGATGTCGGCCACGGACATCGAGGGGTCGAAAACCGTTACGTTCGGGCCGAACGAGGGACTGGGAGCGGCGCTCTGCACCGCGGCCCGTCCGGGAGCGGCGGCACCGGCGTCGGCGGTCACGACCGCGGAACCGGCCGCGAGGGCGGTGGCCAGGAACAGCATGGCCAGGGACCGAAGCCCGCGACGGTGGCCAGTGCGGTGATCTCCTCGTTGAGTCATGGCTGAACCTTCTACCTGCCGGCGCGTTTGGGCAACCGCTGTCTATGGTCGGTTCGGTCGGCCCAAACCCCTAGGGTGGCGCGGGTGACGCTCTCGCCGCGGGTCAGGCTGGTGCTGGCCAGCGCGCTGATGCTGTTCATCGAGCTCGCCCTGATCCGGTGGACGTCGTCGAACAACCTCTACCTGGTGCACCTCACCAACTTCGTTCTGCTCGCGAGCTTCCTCGGCATCGGGTTGGGGTTCCTGCGGGGCACTCGCGGCCGCGACATCTTCCCGGTGGCCCCGGCTCTGCTGGCGCTGCTCGTGGCCTTCGTGCTGACCTTCACGGTGCGCACCGGCAGGAACACCGCGGGTGGCTGGGTCCTCGTCGGCAACTTCGGCATGGGGCCGCTGCCGCGCTGGCTCTCGCTCACCGTCATCTTCCTGCTCACCGTCGCCACCCTGGGCACCATCGCGCAGGAGGTGGCCCGCACCTTCTCGCTCTTCGAGCCGCTCGACGCCTACCGCCTCGACATCGGAGGCTCGCTGCTCGGCATCGTCACCTTCGCGGGGCTGTCGTTCCTGCGGATGCCGCCACTCGCCTGGGCGGTGCTCTCGGCCGTCGTGTTCGTGGTGCTGCTCGGGCCGCGGGTGCGGTCGTGGCGCTGGCTGCCCGCGGCCGGCATCGCGGTCACCGTGGTGGTGCTGGGGCTGGAGTCGTTCCTCGGCACCTACCAGTGGTCGCCCTACTACAAGATCCACACCGACCGGGCGTCGGGCGGCAACGTGCGCATCGACGTCAACAACACCCCGCTGCAGACCACCGCCTCGGTCGCGCAGATCACCAAGGACTCGCCGTTCTACCTCTACCCCTACACGTATGCCGGGCGGCACGACCGCGTGCTCGTCGTCGGCGCGGGCACCGGCAACGACGTCGCGGTGGCGCTGAGCAAGGGTGCCAAGCAGGTCGACGCGGTCGAGATCGACCCGGCGCTGGTGCAGATCGGCCGCGACCGGCACCCGGACCACCCCTACTCCGACCCGCGGGTGAGCGTGCACGTCGACGACGGGCGCGCCTTCATGGAGCGCACGTCCAACCGCTACGACCTGGTGCTGTTCGCGCTGCCCGACTCGGCCACCATCGTCACCGGGCAGTCGGCCCTGCGGCTGGAGAACTACCTGTTCACCACCCAGGCACTCACCCGCGCCCGCTCGCTGCTGGCCCCCGGCGGCACCTTCGCGATGTACAACTACTACGAGCCGTGGCTGCTCGACCGCTACGCCAACACCATCCGCACCGTCTACGGCACGTCTCCGTGCCTGCAGCTCGGCCCCAGCAACGGCCCACGCCAGCAGGCGGTGATGACGCTGCGCGCCGACGCCTCAACCGGCGGTTGCACGACCACCTGGACCCCGCGGGTCGGCAACCTCGAACCCTCGGTCGACGACCGGCCGTTCCCCTACCTCGGCACCCGCACCATCCCGGCGTTCTACCTGGTCATGCTCGGGCTGGTGCTGATCGCCTCGCTGGTGCTGGTGCGCTGGGTCGGCGGGCCGCTGAAGAAGATGGCGCCCTACACCGACCTGTTCTTCATGGGGGTGGCGTTCCTGCTGCTCGAGACCAAGAACGTCGTCCAGTTCGCCCTGCTCTTCGGCACCACGTGGGCGGTCAACGCGGCGGTCTTCACCGGTGTTCTGCTCAGCGTGCTGGCGGCGATCGAGGTGGCCCGGCGGGTGCGCATCTCACGCCCGGTGCTGCTCTACCCCGCGCTGCTGGCGGCGCTCGCGCTCGCCTGGCTGGTGCCCGGAGACCTGCTGCTCGACCTCTCGCCGGTGCCCAGGTTCCTCGTCGGGGTGACGATCGCGTTCCTGCCGATCTTCGTGGCCAACCTGATCTTCGCGGTGCGCTTCAAGGGCGTCGGGGAGTCGACCACCGCCTTCGGCGCGAACCTGCTCGGGGCGATGGTCGGCGGCGCGCTGGAGTACCTCGCGCTCATCCTCGGCTTCAACGCCCTGCTCGTCGTCGTGGCCATCTGCTACAGCCTCGCGCTGTTCTTCGGCCGCAAGCACCTGGTGCCGGCCGGCCCCTAGGCCGGTGCCCCGTCGGGCAGCACGGCCGCGATGGCGCTGATCTCGATCAGCCCGCCCGGCACGCCGAGGCCGGCCACGAGGGCCGCGGTCACCAGCGGTGGTGCGCCCCCGCCGGCCAGCTTGGGGGCGATGGCGCCGTAGGCGGCGTTGAGGTCGGCGTCGGCGTGGATCAGCACGGTCCACTGCACGACGTCGGCGAGCGAGGCACCGGCCGCCTCCAGCGCCACGACGGCGTTGTCGAGCGCGCGGCTGGACTGCTCGCCGACATCGGGCGAGACGACCGCGCCGGTGGCGTCGACGCCGTTCTGGCCGCCGACGTAGATGGTGGTCGCGCCGGCGGGGACGACGGCGACGTGGCTGAAGGCGGGGCTCACGACGAGCCCCTGGGGCTGCAGGCGGGTGATCTCCATGCCGACCACCGTGCCACCGGCCACCGACGCCGGGGGCGATCGGTGCCCGACGATCGGGCTAGGCCGCCCTGCGCACCAGCCGGATGACGGGCAGCTCGCGGTCGGTCTTCTCCTGGTAGCCCCCGAACTGCGCCGAGGCGGCGACGATCGAGCGCCACGCCTCCTCGCGCTCGGCCCCGTGCAGCTGCTCGGCGCGCACCGCGACGGGCCCGCCGGGCACCTCGATCGACACGTCCTCGGGGTGGGCCTTGAGGTTGTAGTACCACGCCGGGTTCTTCGGGGCGCCCGCCGCGGCGGCCACCACCAGCCAGCTGCCGTCGGGGCCCGGGAACCAGCCGAGCGGGCTGCGGCGCTCCTCGCCGCTCTTGGCGCCGCGCGTGACCAGCACCAGGGCGTCGAACTTCATGCCGGGGGCCTTGCCCTTGCGGGCGATCCGCCCAGCCACCAGCGAGTTCATCCACTTCAGGAACGGGCCCTTGGGCTGGCGCGCACCCCGTGTGCCGTTCGTCGTGTCGAAGCTCATCAGGCGGTCTCCATCCGGTGGCGCGACTGATCCGGTGACCAGCCCCGGCTCGACGGTAGGTGCCGCGAGGGACGGCGGCAAGCGTGGCCGCCCCTCGCGGGGCAGCGGTGCTAGCCGACCGCGGCGGCCAGCAGCTCGAGAACGTGCTGGTACGGGTGGCCGGTCGCCCGGGTCATGCCCAGCTCGCAGGTGCGGTTGCACGACGCGTACGCGTCGAACGGCCCGGCATCCGCGATCTCGGCCGACTGCACCCCGGTGGCCGACGCCGTCAGCTCGGGGTGCAGCATCCCGCGGTCGCCCGCGAAGGCGCAGCAGCCCCACGAGTCGGGCACGAACACCTCGTCGGCAACGGCCCGAGCCACCGTCAGCAGCGCGTCGTTCAGCCCCAGCTCGGTCGACGAGCAGGTCGGGTGCAGCGCGACGCGCCCCACCCGCCTCGGCGCCGGAAGCAACGGCAGCACCTCGGCCGCCACGAAGGCGACGGCGTCGACGACCCGGATGCCGGCATACCGGCTGTCGCTCTCGGCCGCGTGCGCGAGGCTGGTCACCAGTCCCTCGGTGCACGAGGCCGCGTCGTTGACCACCTCGAGCTCACCGCCGCGCGTCGCCTCCCACAGGGCCTGCGCAACGCGCGCCTCCATCTCGGCCGCCCCGTCGCGCATGCCCTTGGAGCGCCACGGCGTGCCACAGCACAGCCCGGGGAGGCCGGGCGGGGCCACGAGGCGCACGCCCGCCCGGCGGCAGAGCGCGACGAAGGCGTCGCGCACCCCCGGCCCGGCATCGCTCGGCCCGAACATCGCCCCGACGCAGGCGCCGAAGTAGACGACCTCGCGCACCACCGGGGGCGTGGTCGGCGACCCGCCCGCGCTCGCGTCGAGCCGGCGCCGACCGCCACCGGGCAGCTCGGGAGACCACTGGGGCACGACGTCGGTGTCGCCCACCCGGCGGGCCAGCTCGTTCGGCCGCTGCACCACGGGGGCCGGCAGTGCCCGCGCCACCGTGAGGGCCGTGGATGCCGCCCGCGTCGCGCCGTCCCAGTGCCGGGCCGCGCTGCGCCAGGCCCAGCCGGACACCGGGCTGGCCCCCTCGGCCCGCAGCCGCTTGGTGAGGTCACCGGTGTTGATGTCGACCGGACAGGCGGTCTGGCACATGCCGTCGACCGCACAGGTGTCGATGGCGTCGTACTCGTAGTCGCCCTCGAGCTCGCGCAGCAGGGCCAGGTCACCGGCCTGCTCGGCGGCGCGCATCTCGCGGCGCAGCACGATGCGCTGGCGGGGTGTGGTCGTGAGGTCGCGGCTGGGGCACACCGGCTCGCAGTAGCCGCACTCGACGCACCGGTCGACCTCGGCCTCCACGGTCGGGGCCACCTTGATGTTGCGGGTGTGCTCGTCGGGGTCGTCGCTGAGGATGACGCCGGGGTTGAGCAGCCCCCGCGGGTCGCACAGCCGCTTGACCTCCTTCATCACGTCGTGCAGCTCGTCGCCGTACTGCAGCCGCACGAACGGGGCCATGATCCGCCCGGTGCCGTGCTCGGCCTTGAGCGACCCCTGGTGCCCGAGCACCAGCGCCACCATGTCGTCGGTGAACGCGAGCAGGCGGTCCATCCGGCCGCCGCCCTCGAGCCGCTCGTTGAGCATGAAGTGGATGTTGCCGTCCTTGGCGTGCCCGAAGATGACGGGGTCCTCGTAGCCGTGCCGCGCGAACAGCTCGATCAGCGCTCTCGCAGGTCGGCAGCAGCGCCGGCACCGGCACCACGATGTCCTCGAGCAGCGCGGTGGTGCCGCTCGGGCGTGCCCCGGCCACTGCGGCATACAGGCCCTTGCGGGTGTTCCACAGCCGAGCGCGCGAGGCGGGGTCGGACGCGAGCGCGGCCGGGGTGCTCACCGGCAGCCGGGTCAGCCCGGAAGCGCGGCCTCGCCCAGCGCGGTGACCTCGGCCGCCGTGAGGGCCTGGTACTCCACGAGCAGCGCCGCATGGCGGTCGACGGTGATGCGCCGCAGCGCCTCGTCGGCCTTCGGGTCGGCCTGACCGACCCGCAGCGACGCGGCATCCATCAGCTCGATCGTGGCCGGGGCGGTCGCGAGGATCGCCGGCAGCGACCCAGTGGCGGCGCTGAGGTCGTCGAAGACCAGCAGCCCGGTCATCGCGTGCGGCAGCAGCGGCACGGTGTGCATCACCACCGACGCGACGAACGCCAGCGTGCCCTCGCTGCCGACGACGAGGTGGGCCAGCACGTCGACCGGCCGGGTGTGGTCGAGGAAGGAGTTCAGGCCGTAGCCCATCGTGTTCTTCATCGAGAACTGCTGCTCGAGGGTGCGCACGGATGCCGCGTTGCCGCGCACCCGCTCGCGCAGCCGGTCCAGCCCGGCATACAGCTCGGGCTCCAGCGCGCGCAGCCGCTCGTCGGCGTCGGGGGCGCCGGTGTCGAGCACGGTGCCGCTCGGGAGCACGAGCACCAGCGAGTCGAGGGTGTTGTAGGTGTTGGCCGCGGTGCCGCACGCCATCCCGCTGCTGTTGTTGTTGACCACTCCGCCCAGGGTGCAGGCGATCTCGCTGGCCGGGTCGGGGCCGAGCTTGCGGCCGTGCCGGGCCAGCCGGGCGTTGACCGCCCGCACCGTGGCACCGGGCCCGACCTTCACCCGCATCCCGTCGTCGAGCACCTCGATGCTGCGGAAGTGCTTTCGGGTGTCGACCAGGATGCCGTCGGTGCCGGCCTGCCCCGACAGGCTGGTGCCGCCGGACCGGAAGGTGATGGGGATGCCGTGCGCCGCCGCCGCGCCCAGCAGTCGGCCGACCTCGGCCGCGTCGACGGGCTCGGCCACGGCCTGGGGCACCAGGGCGTAGTGCGACGCGTCGTGCGACATCTTGAGGCGGTCGATGGCGCGGGTGCGCAACCGGCCCGGCTCCCCGAGCGCCGCGGCGAACGCGCCGACGACGACCGGGTCGGCCGGGGAGAGCGGGCTCGTCACGGCGTGACGACCATCCAGCCGAGCACGTCGGTCGACTGCAGGTAGACCAGCGCGCACATGCCGAGCAGCAGCCCCAGGCTCCAGAAGATGACCTTGCGGAAGAGCACGCTCTCCTTGCCCTCCATGCCGACGACCGCGGCGGCGATGGCGAGGTTCTGCGGCGAGATCATCTTGCCGAGAACGCCACCGGAGGTGTTGGCCGAGGCCAGGAGGTACTCGCTGATGCCGGTCTCCTTGGCGGCCGTCACCTGCAGCACGCCGAACAGCGAGTTCGACGAGGTGTCCGACCCGGTGACGGCGACGCCGATCCAGCCGACCGATGCCGAGAGGAAGGCGAACAGCGCGCCGGTCTCGGCGAGCGCGGTGCCCAGGGTTCCGGTCTGGCCGGAGAAGTTCATGACGTAGGCCAGGGCGAGCACGGCGACCACCGTGAGGATGGTGAAGCGGAAGTCGACGATGACCTTGCCGAGCGAGCGCAGCGCCTTCCCGGGGCTCACCCGGTAGACGAGCGCGGTGAGGATGCCGGCGATCAGCAGCACCGTGCCTGCCGCGGTGAACACGTTGAGGTTGAAGGTCGCGGCGGCTGGGGTCTTGCCGGCCGCGTTGAGGATCTCCAGGCCCGGCCACTGGAACTTCCAGCCCGAGTGCGTGTCGAGCCAGGTCTTCAGCGGGCCGAACGAGACCAGCGTGAACAGGGCCACGACGATGAGGTAGGGCGCGAAGGCCATCAGCGTCTCGCGGCCGGTGACCGGCCCGGTGGTCGGGCCGCCGCTCTCGCCGAGGTGCGGCGGGGGCTCGGGGTCGTCCTCGTCGACGAGGGCGGTGGTGCCGGCGCTACCGGTGCTTGCGGTGCTGCCGGCCCCGGAGGCAACCCCCACCGACCGGGCGGCCGTCGTGCTGTGGGCGGAGTCGGCGGTGTCCGCGGAGGAGATGCCGTCGGTGCCGAGCACCTCGGAGGGCGACCACACCCGCAGCAGCGCGACGACGGCCAGGGCGCCGGCGAACGAGGCGACGATGTCGGCCACCTGGTAGTTCCAGAAGTTCGAGGTGAGGAACTGCCCGATGCTGAAGGCGAGCCCGGCGACCACGGCCGGGAGCCACGCCTCGCGCAGGCCGCGCCGGCCGTCGACCATGAACACCAGGATGAGCGGCACGAAGAGCGCGAGGATGGGGGTCTGCCGGCCCACCATGGCGCCCAGGCTCGCCGGGTCCAGGCCGGTGATCTTGCCGAGCGTCGTGATCGGCACCGCGACGGCGCCGAACGCCACCGGGGCAGTGTTGGCGACGAGGGCGACCGCGGCAGCCTTGACCGGGCGGATGCCGACCGCCATCAGCATCACCGCGGTGACGGCCACCGGGGTGCCGAAGCCGGCGAGCGCCTCGAGCAGCGCGCCGAAGCAGAAGGCGATCAGGATCGCCTGCACCCGTTGGTCGGGCGACACCGACGCGAACGCCCGGCGCAGCACCAGGTCGTAGCCGGTGAGCTCGGTGAGCCGGAAGATCCAGATCGCCGTCAGCACGATGTAGATGATCGGGAAGAGCCCGAAGGCACCTCCCTCGGTGGCGGTGATGAGCGCCTGGCTGGCCGGCATCCCGAAGAAGGCGACGGCGACCACGATGGCGACGACCAGGCTGGTGAGCCCGGCCTGCCAGGCCTTCCACTTCAGTGCTCCGAGGAGCACGAAGAGCGTGATGAGGGGCAGGGCGGCCACGAGCGCGGAGAGCGCCAACGACCCGCCGACGGGGGCTGCTTCTGGCTGGAACACGTGGGACTCCCTTGTCCGGATCGAATATCGTCTGACAATATGACCCGTATACTTGTCACGCAATCGGAACACCGGGTGCCCTGCGTCACACGGCGACGCGCTGGATGCGTGGTCACTGCTTGGCTGGTCCCGGCGAGCCGCACAGGAGGAGACGCGTCATGAGCACGCTGCACACCGTGTCGGTGGTCGACGCACTCGTCGACACCCTGCGCGCGCAGGTGCTCGACGGGCAGCTGGCCCCGGGGGCCGTGTTGGTGGAGGCCGACATCGCCGCGGAGTTCGCCATCTCGCGCCCCACGGCGCGCACCGCCATCACCCTGCTCGTGCACGAGGGGCTGCTGCGCCGCCAGCCGCACAAGTCGGCCCACGTGCCGGTGCTCTCGCGGGCCGACGTGGAGGACCTCTTCCTGGTCCGCATCCCGCTCGAGATCGGGGTGGTCGGCGCGGTGGTCGCGCAGGGCGCCCCACCGGCCGGTGCCGGCCGAGCCGTCGCCGCGCTGTCGGCGGTGCCCGACGACGCGCCGCACAGCGTCTTCGTCGACGCCGACCTCGACTTCCACCGGGCCCTGGTCGGCTCGGTGGCCAGCCCCCGGCTCAGTCGGCTCTACGCCGCACTCAGTGGCGAGATCCACCTGTCGATGGTGCAGTCGCGCTACGTGCTCGGCCGCGACCGGATCGCCCTGGAGCACCGGCAGGTGCTCGAGGCGCTGGAGGCCGGGGATGCCGCGCTCGCGGAGCAGCGGATGCGCGCCCACCTCGAGGGCGCCCGCGAGGCGCTCGCAAGCAGCCTGGGCACCTGACGCCGACTGATTGCGGATCTCCCACCGGAAGCCCAGGGGAGGATCCGCAAGAAGTCGGAAGGTGGGGGGCCACAAACCCGACTGATTGCGGATCTCCCACCCGATGCCCAGGTGAGGATCCGCAATGAGTCGGGTTGTGGAGGCAAGGGTGTGGGGCACGGGCGCCGCGCACGCACCTTCTGGGCTGCCTCGGAGCCGGTTCCTGAGGCCTGCTGAGCGCTCGGCGACCGGCCGTTACCGTTTCGTTATGTTGGTAGAACCCCGCCACCGGGCTGCGGTCAGCACTCTGGAGTCAGAAATGTAAGCGCTTTCAACGATGAAGGCAGGACCATGGCTGACGCCGATGACGCACGCCGGGGAGCGACGATCTACTCCGTCGCCGACCAGGCCGGCGTCAGCATCGCCACCGTCTCGCGGGTGCTGCAGGGGTCTTCACTGGTCTCCGAGCGCACCACCCGCAAGGTGCTCGATGCCGTCGCGCAGCTCGACTACCTGCCCTCCGGCGCGGCCCGCAGCCTGGCCGTGCGCCACCACGACACCTACGGCCTGGTGCTGCCCGAGCTCAGCGGCCCCTACTACGCCGAGCTGCTCGTCGGCTTCGAGACCCGGGCGGCCGAGCTCGACCAGAGCGTGATGCTCGTGCTGGCCGACACCAAGGAGGACCGCGACCGGGCCGTGCGCACCCTGGCCACCCGGGTCGACGGCATCGCGGTGCTCGGCTCCGACGCCGCCAACATCGGCAGCAGCGGCAAGCCGGTCGTCGTCATCGCCGGGCACGCCCGGGCCGGCATCGAGGCCATCGCCGCCGAGAACGTCGAGGGCGCCCGCCGGCTCACCGAGCACCTGTTCGAGCACGGCCGCACGAACCTGCGCTTCGTCGGCGACACCGACGCGGCCCCCGACCTCCTCGAGCGATACGAGGGGTTCGTCGCCGCTCACGAGCACCGCGGCCTGACGGCCGCCGAGCCGGTGCGCGCCGAGTTCCGCGAGCGCGACGGCACCGCCGTGGCCGAACGGCTGCTCGCCGGCGACTTCACCGCCGACGCACTGGTCTGCGGCAACGACGAGCTCGCGCTCGCCGTGATGGCCCGGCTCACCGACGGTGGCGTCGCCGTTCCCGACGACATCGCGATCGTCGGCTGGGACGACGTCATGACGGCCCGCTATGTGCGGCCCGGCCTGACCACGGTCCGGCAGCCGGTGCAGGAGCTGGGGGCGCTGGCCGCCGACCGGCTGCACGACCTGGTCTCCGGCGCCGCCCCCAGCGCCGAGCGTCGGGTCCTGGCCACTCAGGTGGTGATCCGCAGCTCCTGCGGGTGCCCACCGGGCCACGCCACCGGGTAGCGACCCGGCCACCGCCGGCTCGCCACGGCATCCGTCACACACCCCCACCCCACACCACCGATTCACCGCACCCAGAAAGTGAGAGAGACCGATGAGACGCACCTCCGCCATCACCCTGGCCGGCGTCACCGCCCTTGCCCTGACCGTGTCCGCCTGCGGACGGGAGGATGCCGGCAGCGGCGCCGCGCAGACCGGCAAGGCCGTGAGCTCCGGCGCTGCCAAGGGCACGATCACCATGTGGGCCATGGGCGCCGAGGGCGAGAAGCTGCCCGAGCTCGACCAAGGAGTTCGAGGCCGCCAACCCGGGCGTCAAGGTGCAGGTCACCGCGATCCCGTGGGATGCCGCGCACGACAAGTTCACCACCGCCATCACCGCCAACAAGACCCCCGACGTCGCCATGGTCGGCACCACCTGGATGGGCGAGTTCTCCAGCATGGGCGCCCTCGACCCCACGCCCGCCGAGGTCGACAAGAGCGCCTTCTTCGACGGTGCCCAGAAGACCACCGAGGTGGGCGGCACGTCGTTCGGGGTGCCCTGGTACGTCGAGACCCGCCTGGTCTTCTACCGCACCGACCTGGCGAAGAAGGCCGGCATCACCTCGCCCCCCACCGACTGGGCCGGCCTGAAGGACATGGCCAAGGCGATGCAGGACAAGGCCGGCGCCAAGTACGGCATCGGGCTGCAGGCGGGTGGCACCGGCTCGTGGCAGTCGGTGATGCCGTTCGCGTGGTCCTCGGGCGCCGACCTCACCAAGGACGGCGGCAAGGCCTACAACTTCGACAGCCCCGAGGTGCTCAAGGCCTCGCAGTACTACCAGTCGTTCTTCACCGACGGCCTCTCCGACAAGGCCGCGCCGGCCACCCCGACGACCGAGCCCGACTTCGCCAGCGGCAAGGTGCCGATGTTCATCTCCGGCCCGTGGATGATGTCCGCGGTCGAGAAGGCCGGCGGCGCGGGCTTCAAGGACAAGTACGACGTCATGCAGATCCCGGCCGACAAGGAGTCCTCGTCGTTCGTCGGCGGGTCGAACCTCGTCGTCTTCAAGAACACCAAGAACCGCGACTCCTCGTGGAAGCTGGTCAACTGGCTCTCCGACCCCAAGACCCAGGTCAAGTGGTACGGCATGTCCACCGACCTTCCGTCGGTCAAGAGCGCCTGGCAGGACCCGACCCTGGCCAGTGACAAGAAGCTCGCCGTCTTCGGCAAGCAGCTCGAGACCGCACAGGCCCCGCCGTCGTTCCCGACCTGGGAGCAGGTCGTCACCTCCTTCGACACCGAGATGGAGAAGGTCACCAAGACCGGCGCCGACCCGGCCGCTGCGCTGAAGACCGTGCAGAAGCAGGCTGAGTCCATCGGCACCGGAAGCTGACCATGTCCACCGCCACCGAGCGTGACACCGGCACCGCCGGGGTCGCTCTGCCCGGCACGTCCGGGCCGGTTCCCCCCTCTCGCAGGCGTGTTGGTTCACGCCTGCGGGAGGGGCGGGCGGCGTGGATCCTCGCTCTGCCCTTCCTGCTGCTGTTCCTCGTCTTCACCGTCTGGCCAGTGGCCCAGTCGCTCTTCATGAGCTTCACCGACACCAGGGCCAAGGACCTGCGGACACCCTTCTCGGTCGACATCGTCGGCCTCGAGAACTACACCAAGGCACTGACCGACGAGACCTTCCTGCGGTCGGCGCGCAACACGGCGTACTTCGTCGTGGTGGGCGTGCCGCTGACCCTCATCCTCGGGCATGGCGGCCGCCGTGGCACTCGACCGGGGGATCACGAGGTTCCGTTCGGCCTTCCGGCTGGGCTTCTACACCCCGGTGGTCACCTCGATCGTCGCCGTGGCCGTGGTCTGGCAGTTCCTGCTGCAGGCCGACTTCGGCCTGATCAACACCGCACTCGGCTGGTTCGGCATACCCGGTCCCAACTGGCTCGGTGACCCCAACTGGTCGATGCCGGCGCTGATCATGATGGCGTCCTGGCGCAACTTCGGCACCTCGATGATCATCTTCCTCGCCGGGCTGCAGGCCGTGCCGTGGATGCTGCACGAGGCCGCCGCCATCGACGGCGCCAGTGCGTGGCAACGGTTCCGGCACATCACCATCCCGCTGATGCGCCCCATCATCCTGTTCGTCAGCGTCATCACGATGATCGGCTACCTGCAGTTCTTCGAGGAGCCGTTCGTGATGACCAACGGCGGGCCGCTCGACAGCACCATCTCGATGTCGATGTACACGTACAAGCAGTTCGGCTTCGGCAACTACGGGTACGCAGCGGCGCTCAGCTACCTCATCTTCGTCGTGATCGCCGTCGTCACGGCGATCCAGTTCCGGTTCCTGCGAGAGAACCAGTGAGGCCGTCATGAACTCGTTGCAGGCCAAGGGCAAGTGGTGGCTCTACCTACTCCTCACGGTGGCCGTGGTGGTCGTCGCCGCACCGTTCGTCTGGATGGTGCTCGGCAGCCTCAAGCCCACGACCGAGCTGCGCCAGGTGCCCCCCACCTGGTGGCCTCAGAACCCATCGCTCGACAACTACTCCCAGCTGTTCTCCCGGCTGAGCTTCGGCACCTACTTCGCCAACTCGACGATCGTGGCCGTGGTCGTCACCGCGGGCAACCTGCTCTTCTGCTCGATGCTCGGCTACGCCCTGGCGATGCTCGAGTTCCGCGGCAAGAGAATCGTGTTCGTCGCGGTGCTCGCGACTCTGATGATCCCGGGCGTGGTCACCTTCGTGCCGCTGTTCGTGCTCGTCGCGAACGCCGGCCTGGTCGACACGCTGCCGGGCCTGATGCTGCCGTTCCTGGCCGCGCCGTTCGGTGTCTTCCTGATGCGGCAGTTCATCCTCGGCCTGCCCCGTGACCTGCTCGACGCGGGCCGGGTCGACGGCGCGGGCGAGCTGCGCATCTTCGCCCGGATCATCCTGCCCCTGTGCGGGCCGGCCCTGGCCACGCTCGGCATCCTCACCTTCCTCGGCAGCTGGAACAACTTCCTGTGGCCGCTCGTGGTCGCACAGACCGAGAACACCTACACGCTGCCGGTGGCGCTGGCCCTGTACTCCAAGGGCCAGAACTCCACGAACTACGGGCTGCTGCTGGCCGGGGCGACCGTCGTCGTGATCCCCATCCTGCTGCTCTTCCTCGCGTTCCAGCGCAAGGTCATCGAGGGCATCGCCACCACCGGCATCAAGTAGCCAACCCCGTCGCGGGGGCCGCCCGGCCACCCCGGGCGCCCCGCGAACCGCACCGAACGAAAGGCCCGACCATGTCCGACCCGACCGTCCCCGCCTCCTCGTCCACCCCCGACCCGACCCCCACCTCCGCCGCGTCACGCGTCGACCGCGGCCTGGCCGTGCCCGGCCGCCGGCACTTCATCGTCGGCGGGACGGCGATGCTCGCCGCGCTGGGACTCAGCCCGTACGCCGCGGCGAGCACCGCACCGGCATCCGTGCCTGCGGCGGCACCGGCCGGGAAGCCCGGCTCCCGCTCGCGCCTGCACCAGTGGGCCGCCGACACCTGGCACAGCCTCGACGCGATGACCGACCCGGCCACCGGCCTGCCCGCCGACAACATCCCCGAGTCCCTCGCGCCCGGTGCCCGCTCGGGCTACACCTCGCCGACCAACATCGGTGGCTACCTGTGGTCGACGGTGGTCGCGCGCGAGCTCGACCTCATCTCGGCACGCGACGCCAACCAGCGCCTCACCCGCACGCTCACCACGCTGTCGAGGATGGAGCACCACGTCCCCAGCGGGATGTACTTCAACTGGTACGACCCCGCCACCGGGGCGACCCTGCACACCTGGCCCGAGGACGGCAGCCACGTCGAGCCGTTCGTCTCCAGCGTCGACAGCGGCTGGCTCGGCGCCGCCCTGCTGGTGGTGCGGAACAGTGGTGGCCCGGCATCCCGCCTCGCGGGCCGGCTGTTCGACCGGATGCGGTGGGACGCCTTCTACGACGCCGGCGAGATCCCCGGCCACCCCGACGTGCGGCCGGGCGGGCTGATGCACGGCGGCTTCTACGTCTTCGCCGACGGGCGCCCGGGCGGCACCTTCCTCGGTACTCACATCGGCGGTGACCCGGTCTGGCTGACCACCCACCACTACGACACGATCGTGTCCGAGACGCGGATCACGAGCTACCTCGGCATCCTCACCGGCCAGGTGCCGCCCCAGCACTACTACGCCCCGTGGCGCACCTTCCCGGCGACCTGTGACTGGTCGTGGCACGAGATGCAGCCGGTCGGCCAGACCCGCCGCTACCTCGGCATCGACGTCTTCGAGGGCGCCTACACCTACCGCGGCATGCACATCGTGCCCGGTTGGGGCGGAAGCATGTTCGAGGAGCTGATGCCGGCCGTCTTCGTGCCCGAGGAGCAGTGGGCGCCGCGCAGCTGGGGGGTCAACCACCCGCTGCACGTGCGGGCCGAGCGTGAGCACGGCCTGCTCGACGCACGCTACGGCTACTGGGGGTTCTCGCCCTCGAGCAACCCGGCCGGCGGCTACCGCGAGTACGGCGTCGACGCACTCGGCCTGAACCCGGAGGGCTACTTCTCCGACCAGGAGCGCACCAACCTCGACGTCGGCTTCGGCGACTGCCGGCCGGCCACCAACCCGAACCCGACCTACGGCGACGGCGTGGTCACCCCCCACGCGTCGTTCCTGGCGATGATGTTCGAGCGCGACGCGGCCACGGCCAACCTCGAGCGCATCCAGGACGTGCTCGGTGCCTACGGCGAGGGCGGCTTCTTCGATGCGGCCGCGACACGCAGCGGCACCATCGCCCGGCGCTACCTGTCGCTCGACCAGGCCATGGTCATGGGCGCCCTGGGCAACGTGCTCGGCCACAACGTGCTGCGAAAGGCCTTCAGCACCAAGGCTGTCGAGAAGGCGCTGCGGCCCGTGATCGGCATCGAGCAGTTCGGGGCGGGGGCCCCCAACGGCGCATGATCCGACCGCCCAGACGCACGACGCGTGCTGCCGCCTGGGCCCGGCAGCACGCGTCGTGCCCATCGCCGAGGATGTACGGACCACACGACGAGGGGGACCACCCGTGAACGAGATGACCGATGACGTCACGAGCAACGACGTCTGGGCGACCACCGACGAGGGGGTGCGCTACCGCGACCTCAACGGCAACGGGGTGATGGACCCCTTCGAGGACCCCCGCCTCGACGTCGAGGCCAGGGTCGACGACCTGCTCGGGCGGCTGTCGCTCGAGGAGAAGGTCGGGCTGATGTTCCACACCGTGATCGAGGCCGGTGCCGACGGCACGGTCGTCGAGGCCGCGGGGGCGATCAGCAAGTCGCCGACCAGTGTCGTGGTGCTCGAGAAGCACCTGACCCACTTCAACGTGCACGCCCTCGACGACCCCAGGATGGCGGCGCGCTGGCACAACGCGCTCCAGGCGCTCGCCGAGCGTGCGCCGCACGGCATCCCGGTCACCATCTCGACCGACCCGCGCCACGCGTTCATCGAGAACGCCGGCGTCTCGTTCACGGCGAAGTCGTTCTCGCAGTGGCCGGAACCGCTCGGCCTGGCCGCGCTGCGCGACGCCGATGCCGTGCGCGAGTTCGCCGACATCGCCCGCCAGGAGTACGTCGCGGTCGGCATCCGGGCTGCCCTGCACCCGACCCTCGACCTCGCCACCGAGCCGCGCTGGGCGCGCCAGGCCGGCACCTTCGGGCAGGACCCCGCCCTCGTGACCGAGCTCGGCACGGCCTACCTCGAAGGCTTCCAGCAGAAGGTGCTCGGGCCGGACAGCGTGGCCTGCACCTCGAAGCACTTCCCCGGCGGCGGCCCCCAGCAGGGCGGCGAGGACGCCCACTTCCCCTACGGGCGCGAACAGGTCTATCCCGGAGGGCGGTTCGCCGACCACCTGGCCCCCTTCCCCGCGGTCATCGAGGCCGGCACGGCCGCCGTGATGCCGTACTACGGGATGCCGGTGGGCCTCGAGGTCGACGGTGAGGCGATCGAGCAGGTCGGCTTCGGCTACAGCGCCCAGGTCGTCACCGGGATGCTGCGCGAGCAGCTGGGCTACGACGGCGTGGTGCTCACCGACTGGGAGCTGGTCAACGACAATCACGTCGGCGACCAGGTGCTGCCGGCGCGGGCCTGGGGTGTCGAGCACCTCGACCCGCACGGCCGGATGGAGCGCATCCTCGCCGCCGGCGCCGATCAGTTCGGCGGCGAGGAGTGCGTCGACGTGCTGCTCGACCTCGTGGCGCAGGGGCGGGTGTCCGAGGCGCGGATCGACGAGTCGGCCCGGCGCCTGCTCGCCGTGAAGTTCCGCCTCGGGCTGTTCGAGGACCCCTACGTCGACGAGGACGCCGCCGCGCGCACCGTCGGCCGCGACGACTTCCGGGCCGCGGGGTACGCGGCGCAGGCCCGCTCGGTCACCGTGCTCACCAACGAGCCGGCGGATGCCGGTTCGCCCCTCCCGCTCGCCGCCGGCCTGCGCATCTACGCGGAGAACGTGCGGCGCGAGGTGGTGGCGCGGTACGGCATCCCGGTGGAGCGTCCGGAGGACGCCGACGTGGCACTGGTCCGGCTGAGCGCGCCGTTCGAACCGCGCTCGGACCTGTTCCTCGAGTCGTGGTTCCACGCGGGCTCGCTCGACTTCCCGCCGGGACTGGTCGTGCGGATGCGGCGGATCGCCGCGGCGTGCCCGCTGGTCGTCGACGTCACGCTCGACCGGCCGGCGGTGCTCACCCCGCTGGTGCCGGTGGCCGCCGCCGTGGTCGCGAGCTACGGCACGAGCGACGACGCCCTGCTCGAGGCGCTCACCGGCGCCATCACCCCGTGCGGGCGGCTCCCGTTCGACCTGCCGCGCTCGATGGACCAGGTGCGCGCCCACCCCGAGGACGTGCCCGGCTTCGACGACCCGCTCTTCCCGTTCGGCCACGGTCTGACCCTCTGACCCCGACTCCTCGCGGATCTCCCACCCGAGCCCGGGTGGGAGATCCGCACGAAGTCGGGAGGGTCCGGCCCGCAGACGACGCCAGCCGCCCCCTCGCGGGGACGGCCGGCGTCGTGCTGGTGCTGGTGCTGGTGCTGGTGCTGGTGTGCTTCGGGTCAGGCCTTGTCGGTCGAGCCGCCGTCGAGGTGCGGGGTCGACAGGTCGGCACCCTCGGAGGTCGACGAGACCGCGGGGACGGCGGTGTCGTCGCCAGCCTCGTCGGCAGCGTTCGCGAGGTCGTCGGCCGCGTCACTCACGGCCACCTCGGCGTCGAGGGCCTTGTCCTTCGCGGCATCCGTCGCGTCGCCGGCCTTGGCCTTGGCGGAGTCGGTGGCGTCGCTGGCCTTGTCCTTCAGCTCGCCGGCCTTGTCGACCGCTGCGTCCTTGACCTCGGTGGCCTTGTCCTTGGCGGCCGCGGCGAGGTCGCTGACCTTCTCGGAGACCGGCTTGGGCGGCGTGTAGGAGCCCGCGGTCGCCCACGGGTCGGGGCGCTCGTTGCTCTTGCGCCACGCCATGACGGCGGCACCGGCCGCGAGCGCGCCGAGCAGCAGGATCCACTTGCCCTTGCCGCCCTTCTTCGCGACGGCGTCGCCCTTGAGCACGGCGTAGGCGTCGGGCGCGCGGTCGGCGGCCTCGGCGGCGGACTCCCTGGCGGCGGCGGCACCGGCGGCGATCGCGGCGAGCGCGCTGGCGACCTTGGGCAGCACGTCGTCGACGAAGGCCTCGCGGGCGTGCTCGACCTTGGGCGCGATGGCCTCGGCGGCCTCGTGCGCGTACTCCTTGACGGCCTCGGCGGTCTCACGGGCGGCCTCAGCAGCATCGGCCGCCTTCTCCTTGGCGACGACGGCACCGGCAGCGGTGGCCGTGGCGGCCTCGCCGGCCTTCACCTTGAGCTCGGCGGCCTTGTCGACGGCCACCTGCGCGCCGTCGGTGACCTTCTCGGCACCCGTCGCCACGGCGTCCTTGGCCTGCTCGGTCTTGGTCGGTGTGCGGAACACGTGTCCTCCTCGTGTTGGACGTTTGTCTTGGCCCCATCCTGCCCTGTTTGGGCGATTCCAAGCCATCCGGGGTCGCTGGGATCGGCGGTCGGAGCCCGCTCGCGGCGTGAGAGGATCGTCGCCATGAAGGCAACCCTGCACACCAACCACGGGCCCATCGTCGTCGAGCTGTTCCCGAACGAGGCCCCCAAGACCGTCGCCAACTTCATCGGTCTGGCCACCGGCACCAAGCAGTACAAGGACGACGCCGGCCGCACCAACCCGACCAAGTTCTACGACGGGCTGGTCTTCCACCGCATCATCCCCGGCTTCATGATCCAGGGCGGCTGCCCGCTCGGCCGCGGCATGGGCGGCCCGGGTTACGCGTTCGACGACGAGATCCACCCCGACAAGCAGTTCGACCGCCCCTACCTGCTCGCCATGGCCAACGCCGGCACCCGCATGGGCAAGGGCACCAACGGCTCGCAGTTCTTCATCACCGTCGGCGCCACCTCCTGGCTCAACGGCAAGCACACCATCTTCGGCGAGGTCGCCGACGGCCCGAGCCGCGAGGTCGTTGACACAATCGCCGCCGTGCCCACCGGCCAGATGGACAAGCCGCTCGACGACGTCGTCATCGAGCGCGTCGAGATCGAGGACTGACCCCGCCACCGCGGGCTCCGGGCGCAGGAACGAGACATCCGACGTGAGTGAGCAGCCGGCCTACCCGGATGCCGTCGCGCCGGTGCCGGTGTGCCCGCGCCACCCCGACCGCGAGTCGTACGTCCGGTGCCAGCGGTGCATGCGCCCCACCTGCCCGGAGTGCCAGCGGCCGGCCGCGGTCGGCATCCAGTGCGTCGACTGCGTGGCCGAGGGCGCGAAGACGGTGCGCCAGGCGCGCACCGTCTTCGGCGGCACGGTCACCGACGGGCGGCCGGTCGCGACGATGACCATCATCGGCATCTGCCTGGCGGTGTTCGTCGCGCAGTACGCCGTGCCCGGGCTGCAGGAGAAGATCGCCTTCGTGCCGGCGCTGGCCAACAGCGAGCCGTGGCGGTTCCTGACCTCGGCATTCGCCCACGGCGGCATCACGCACATCGCGTTCAACATGTACGCGCTGTGGGTGATGGGCAGCTACCTCGAGCCGATGCTCGGGCGGGCCCGGTTCGTGGCCATCTACCTGCTCAGCGCGCTCGGCGGCTCGGTGATGTACCTGCTGCTGTCCAGCCCCACGACCATCGAGGACGCCCTCGCCGGCAACTACGGGATGTGGCGCACCGGCGCCGTGGGGGCCTCGGGCGCGGTGTTCGGCCTGTTCGGCGCGTTCCTCGTGCTGCAGCGCCGGCTCGGCCGGTCGTCGGCAGGCATGTACGTGATCATCGGCATCAACGCCGTGATCGGGTTCGTCATCCCGGGCATCGCCTGGCAGGCGCACCTCGGCGGGCTGCTCACCGGGGCGGCCGTGGCCGCGGCCATCGCCTACTCGGGCCGCGACCGGGCGCCGATGGGGCCACCGCCGAGCCAGCGCGTGCACTGGTTCTCGATGGGCGGCATCCTGCTCGTGCTCGTGGTGCTGACGATCGGGAAGTACGCCCTGGCCGGCTGAGCCGGTGGGCGGGGGTTACACGGCTGTCATTCGTCCCCAGTGGGGACAACTCCTGTGGACAACTCTCGGCTGACCGTGTGGACAACGTGCCGGTCGGGTGGAAACCCGGTCGGCCCCGTGCGGTCAGCGCCAGCGGGTGGTCATCAGGAAGCCGGAGAGCATCAGGCCGAAGCCGACGGCGAGGTTCCAGCGGCCGATCGCGGGGATCGGGAACTGGTTCGCGCCGGAGATGTAGAACGTGACGACCCAGAGCAGGCCGACGATCATCAGACCGAGCATGAGGGGCACGAACCAACGCGGATTGGGCGTCGTGTTCTTCTGCGCCGTGCGCGGCGGGGTGTATGCGGGTTTGGAGCGACCCTTTGACTCGGGCACGAACGGTCTCCTCGTGGCGTTGATGGTGTTGGCCTAGCGTAGAGGGTGTTCGGGGAAAGGAGGTGGCCGCCGTGGCCGGTGAGCACGCGGGACGCGTCGACCGTCCCTCCTTCTGGCCCTGGCTGGTGCCCGTCGCGGCCCTGGTGGCCGGCACCCTGTTCGCCTCCAGCGTGCGCGCGGCCGACGGCGGCGACCTGCGCACCGACCAGGCCCGGCTGCCCGACCTGATCCGCGCCCAGAACCGCACCAACCAGGACCGTGCCGCCCAGTTCGCCGCCCTGCAGGGCCGGGTCGACAAGGCCACCGCCGCGCTCGCCCCCGGCGACCTGCAGACCCAGAAGCTCGAGCGCCAGGCCAACGAGATCGCCACGGCGGCCGGCCGCACCCCGGTGCGCGGCCCGGCGCTGCAGGTCACCCTCGACGACGCCAAGCTCGCCGGCGGCGACGTGCCGGCCGGCGCCGACCCCGACGACTACGTCATCCACCAGCAGGACGTGCAGTCGGTGGTCAACGCGCTGTGGCAGGGGGGCGCCGAGGCGATGATGCTGCAGGACCAGCGGGTCGTCTCGACCAGCGCGGTGCGGTGCGTCGGCAACACGCTCATCCTGCAGGGGCGGGTCTACTCACCGCCCTACGTCATCACCGCCATCGGTGACCGGGGCGCGATGCGCTCGGCGCTCGACAGCGACCCGTCCGTCGGGAACCTGCGCGACTGGTCGATCGCGGTGGGGCTCGGCTACGACGTGAAGAACGTGGGGCAGCGCACCTTCCCGGCCTACGGCGGGTCCATCGTGCCCGAGCACGCCGCGGTGCCCGCGTCGTGATGCTGCACCATTGAGGCCATGACCCGCATCCTCGTCGTCGACAACTACGACAGCTTCGTCTTCACGATCGTCGGCTACCTCGAGCAGCTGGGGGCCGACTGCGAGGTCGTGCGCAACGACGCGGTCGCACCGGCCGACGGTGCGGAGTTCGACGGCGTGCTGGTCTCACCCGGCCCCGGCACGCCCGAGGAGGCCGGCGTCTCGATGGCGATGATCGAGGCCTGCGGCGAGCGCGAGCAGCCGATGCTCGGGGTGTGCCTGGGCCACCAGGCGCTCGGGGTGGTGCTCGGCGCGACCGTCGGGCGGGCCCCCGAGCTGCTGCACGGCAAGACCTCGCAGGTGCACCACGACGGCACCGGGGTGCTCGAGGGCGCCCCCGACCCGTTCACCGCCACCCGCTACCACTCGCTCACCATCGAGCCCGCCACGTTGCCCGACGAGCTGCTGGCCACCGGCCGCACCGAGAGCGGCATCATCATGGCGGTGCGGCACGCGAGCCTGCCGCTGCACGGCGTGCAGTTCCACCCCGAGTCGGTGCTCACCCACGGCGGGCACCGGATGCTCGCCAACTGGCTGCAGCTGTGCGGGATGCCGGATGCCGTCGAGCGCTCGGCGGGCCTGAGCCCGCTCGTGCACGACGCCGCCGGCGTCGCCCGGATGGTCGCCGCCGGCTGACCGGCAGCGGGGCGACTTCGACCAATCGGTCGAAGTCGCCCCAGCCCGGAGCGGGGCATGATCGACCTATTGGTCGAACTTGTCTCAGGGGCTCAGGGGCTCAGGGGCTCAGGGGCTCGGGGGCACCGTCGGTGAGCTGCTGTCGGACGGGCTCGGCGTCGGGGTGGCCGTCGGGGTCGGGGTCGCCGTGGTGGGGGTGACGGTGGGGGCCGGCTTCTGGGCCACGGTGATCTTGACGGTGCCGCCGATGTCGAGTGTGCCGTCGCGGGGGCTCTGCGAGATGACGGTGCCCTCGGGTGCGTCGTTGGTCTGCTTGAACGAGGTCTGCATCTTGAGGCCGATGCCGGCGAGGGTGGTCTGGGCCTGGCTCTGCGTCGTGCCGACGACGTTGGGCACGGGCACCTTCCCGGTGCCGACCCGCACGTTGATCTTGGTGTCGGCTGCCACGGACGTGCCGGCCCCGGGGTTGGAGTCGATGATCTTGCCGGCTTCGGCGTCGGGGTCGTCGACCTCGGTCACGGTGCCCACGACCAGCCCCTGGTCGCTGAGGGCGTTCTGGGCCTCCTGCACGGTGAGCCCCTTGAGGTCGGGGACCGTCACCGCAGCGGGGCCGGAGGAGACGAACAGCTTCACGGTGCTGTTCGGGCTCACCTCGGTGCCGGCGGTGGGGTTCTGGTTGATCACGGTGTCGACCGGCACGTCCTCACTGGGCTGGCGCACGGGGTCGGCCACCAGCTTGGCCTGGGCCAGCCGGGCGGTAGCGGTCTGGAGGGGCAGACCGTTGACCTGCGGCACGGCGACCTTCGGGGCTTCGTTGCCCCCGAAGTACGTCGACAGCCCGTAGCCCAGGGCGGCCAGGGCGGCGATGGCGACGAGGGTGAGCACGATCCAGCCGCCGGGGCCGCGCTTCTTCTCCGGCGTGTCCTCGAGCCCGGGGATGGTCTCGGTGCCGGACTCGGCGCCGAGCACCGGAACCGGTGCAAGGCCGTAGGCCTGGGTCGCGTCGCCGCCCGGGCCGGGAACCACCTGGGTGGCGGCGGCCAGCGCCCCGGCGCCGGCGAGGGCGGCGGCCGATCCACGGGCCGCGTCACTGATCGCTCGGCGCAGGCGCACGGCGGCGAGGTCGGCGCGGAACTCGCCGGCGCTCTGGTAGCGGGCCTCGCGCGGCTTGGCCAGTGAGTGCAGCACGACGGCGTCGAGGTCCTCGGAGATGCCCTCGACGAGCCGCGACGGCGGGATCGGCTGCTCGCCGACGTGCTGGTAGGCGACCGAGACCGGGCTCTCGCCGAGGAACGGCGGGCGGCCGGTGAGCAGCTCGAAGAGCATGCAGCCGGTGGAGTAGAGGTCGGAGCGCTCGTCGACCGGGTGGCCCTGGGCCTGCTCCGGGCGAGAGGTACTGCGCGGTGCCGATGACGGCCGAGGTCTGGGTCATCGTGGCGTTGGCGTCGGCCATCGCCCGGGCGATGCCGAAGTCCATCACCTTGATCGAGCCGTCGGGGGCGATCATCACGTTGGCGGGCTTGATGTCGCGGTGGACGATGCCGTTGCGGTGGCTGTAGCCGAGCGCGTCGAGCACGCCCTCGGTGATGCGCAGCGCCTCGATCGCGCCGACGGTGCCGCGCTCGGTGATCTCCTGGCGCAGCGTCTTGCCGTCGACGAACTCCATGACGATGTAGGGCACCTTGACCTGGGCGCCGCCGGTCTCGGTGAGGATGTCCTCGCCGTGGTCGTAGACGGCGACGATGGAGGCGTGGTTCAGCCCCGCCGCCGACTGGGCCTCGCGGCGGAAGCGGGCCAGGAAGGTGTTGTCGCGGGCGAGGTCGCTGCGCAGCATCTTGATGGCGACCTGGCGGCTCAGCCGGGAGTCGTAGCCACGGTGCACCTCGGCCATGCCACCGCGTCCGAGGAGCTCACCGACTTCGTAGCGTCCCCCGAGCAGCTTCGGGACCTCAGGCATGTGTTGCTCTCCTCATCGGTTCAACCGTGCTTCCATCATCTGCTTGGCGATCGGTGCGGCGACGGTGCCGCCCCCCGCCTCGCTGCCCGCGACGCCGCCGTCCTCGACGATCACCGCGACCGCGATCTTCGGGTCGTTCGCGGGTGCGAACGAGATGAACCAGGCGTGCGCCTTGCGGCCCTCGCCGTGCTGGGCGGTGCCGGTCTTGCCGGCGACGTCGACCCCCTGCATCTGCGCGCGCCTGCCGGTGCCGTCTTGGACGACGGACTCCATCATCCGGGTCAGCTGGGCGGCCACCTCGGGGGTGACGGCCTGCGAGAGCTCCTGCGGGTCGGCCGACTCGATGACCGACAGGTCGGAGCCGATGACCGACTCCACGAGGTAGGGCTTCATCACCACGCCCTTGTTCGCAACGCCGGCGGCGACCATCGCCATCTGCAGTGGCGTGACCTGCACGTCGTACTGGCCGATCGAGCTCTGCGCCAGCTGCGGCTTGTTCATCTCGGCGGGCACCCGGCTGGGCGTGACCCGCATCGGCACGGTGAGGCCGTCGCCGAAGCCGAACTTCGCGGCCTGCGACTGCAGCGCGTCGGCGCCGATCTGCAGCCCGAGGTAGGCGAAGGCGGTGTTGCACGACACCGCGAGCGCCTCGGTCATCGTGATCTCCGGGGTCGACCCGCAGGCGCGGTCGTCGTGGTTGGGCAGGTCGGCCGAGGTGTCGGGCAGGTCGAGCACGGCCGGCCCGGGGAGCATCGAGTTCTCGGTGTACTCGCCCGTCGACAGCGCCGCCGCGGCGGTGACGACCTTGAAGACCGACCCGGGCGGGTAGAGCTCGTTGATCGTGCGGTTCAGGGTGGGCTTGTCGGGGTCGGCGTTGAGCGCCTTGGAGTTGCGCTCGACCACCCGCAGGTCGTGGCTCGCGAGGTCGTTGGGGTCGTAGGTCGGGTTGCTGTACATGGCCAGGATGGCGCCGGTCTTCGGGTCGAGCGCCACGGCGGCGCCCTTGATGCCCTTGAGGCCGTCGGCCGCAGCCGCCTGCACCTTGGGGTCGAGGGTGGTCTCGATGTTGGCGCCCTGCGCCCGGCGGCCGGTGAACAGGTCGGACACCCGGCGGTAGAACAGCTTGTCGCTCGAGCCGGACAGGAAGGCGTTCTCGGCCTGCTCGAGGCCGCCCGCGGCGCCGAAGAACGAGTAGGAGCCGGTGACGTGCGCGTAGAGCCGCGGCTCGTCGTAGACCCGCTGGAACTTGTACTCGTCGTCGACGGGCACCGACTTCGCGACGGGCGTCTGGCCGACGAGGATCTCGCCGCGCTCGCGGGCGAACGTCGACAGCAGGGTGCGGCGGTTGTCGGGGCGCGCGTTGAGGTCGGCCGCGAAGACGTACTGGATGAGGGTCGTCGAGACCAGCAGCGAGGCGAACAGCACGGCGACGACGAGCGAGAGCCGGCGGACGGGGGCGTTCACGACAGCTTCACCACCTCGGTGCGCGCCTCTGCCACGGGGTTCGGCGCGTTCGCCTCGGGCAGCGGGCCGGCGGGCGTGGTCGGAGATGCGCAGCAGGATGGCGACGAGGGTCCAGTTCGCGAGCAGGGAGGAGCCGCCGGAGGACAGGAACGGCATGGTCAGGCCGGTGAGCGGGATGACCCGGGTGACGCCGCCGACCACGACGAAGCACTGCAGGGCGAGCGGAGAACGACAGGCCGGCGGCGAGCAGCTTGCCGAAGCCGTCGCGGGTGCCGAGCGAGGTGCGCAGGCCGCGCTGGACGAGCAGCACGTAGAGCATCAGCATCGCGAACAGGCCGATCAGCCCGATCTCCTCACCGAAGGCGGGGACGATGAAGTCGGACTCCGCGAAGTAGGTGAGGTCGGGGCGGCCCCGGCCCAGGCCCGTGCCGAACATGCCGCCGGACGCCATGCCCATCAGGCCCTTGGCGAGCTGGTCGGACGCCTGCAGCGCCTCGGGGCTGAAGGTGTCGAGCCAGAGCAGCACCCGGGTCTGCACGTGCCCGAAGACCAGGTAGGCCAGGTAGGCGCCGGCGCAGAACAGGGTGAGGCCGATGACGATCCACGACACCCGCTCGGTGGCGACGTAGAGCATCGCGACGAACAGGCCGAAGAAGAGCAGCGAGGAGCCGAGGTCGCGCTCGAAGACGAGCACGGCGAGGCTCGCCAGCCAGGCGACCAGGATCGGGCCGAGGTCGCGGCCGCGGGGCAGGGTGAGCCCGAGCACCTTGCGCCCGGCGACCGAGAGGGCGTCGCGGGTCTGCACGAGGTAGCCGGCGAAGAAGATGGCCAGGGCGATCTTCGCGATCTCACCGGGCTGGAAGGAGAACGGGCCGACCTGGATCCAGATCCGTGAGCCGTTGATGGACGTGCCGATGACGGGGAACAGCGGCAGCAGCAGCAGGCCGAAACCGATCGCGCCGGCGAGGTAGGTGTAGCGCCGCAGCACCCGGTGGTCGCGCAGCACGAGGAGCACGACCGCCGCGATGACCATGGCCACGGCGGTCCACATCAGCTGGCGCAGCGCCACCCCGTCGGCGATGGACTTGCCGTTGGCGATGTCGATGCGGTGGATCATCACCAGCCCCAGCCCGTTGAGCAGGGTCATGATGGGCAGCATCAGCGGGTCGGCGTAGGACGCTCGCCAGCGCAGCACGAGGTGGAAGGCGATGGCCAGCGCGAGGTAGCCGCCGACGAGGGTGAGCGTGCCGGGCGGGATGGTGCCGCTCGTGGCGAGCTCGACGTTGAGGTAGGCCAGCAGCACGATCGCGACGGCCCCGACGACGAGGACCAGCTCGATGTTGCGGCCCCGGCGCGGGGTGTGCGACGAGACGATGCTCATGAGGTCACCGGTCCGCCGGTCGCGACGGCGCTCGGGGGCACCGTGGGCTGGACGGTGGGCGCGATGCTCGGGGTGGCCCCGGGGGAGAAGGGGGCCGTGGGAGTCGGGGTGGCGGACGACGACGGGGTGGGCGATGCCGTCGGGCTGGGTGAGGGCGTGGGAGCGGTCCAGGTAGCCGGCACGGTGCGGCACGTCTCGCCGTTGAGCTGGGCCCACCGGCAGGCCGTCGCCTGCAGCCGCAGCTCGGCGACCCGCACGTCGGCCGCGGCCCGGTCGTCCACCTCGATGCCCTGCTTGAGGCTGTCCTGGTAGGAGGTCGGCAGGTCGTCGAGGGCGATCGTCGTGGCGAACTCGGGCCGGGACAGCGAGATCGGGCCGAGGTTCTGCTCGACCCCGCGGAACACGGCCACGACGCCGTCCTGCTCGGCGAGGTAGTACTGGCGCTGGGACCATGCGTACCCGGCATACGAGCTGCCGGCGGTGACGACGAGCAGCACCAGGGCGATGGCGGCCACGCGCAGCACGGTGCCGCGGCGTGAGCGCGGCCCCTCCTCCGCCAGGGTGACCCCGTCGTCGGTGCCGGCGCCGGTGGCCTGCGCGGTGAGGGCCGCGGCCTTGGCGGCCGGGGTGGTCGGAATCGGCCGGGTTCCGGTCTCGCGCACCGCTGCCGCGCCGACGACCTGCGGCTGGGTGGGTGGGGCGTTCGCCGATGTCGACGAGGTCGCCGACCACGACGGTGACGTTGTCGGGGGCGCCGGCCCGCAGGGCCAGGGCGACCAGCCGGTCGGCCGTCTCTCCCGGGTCGCCGGCATCGGTGAGCACCTCGGAGATGGTGTCGCGCGCGACGTAGTCGGTGAGGCCGTCGGAGGCGATGACGTAGCGGTCGCCGATCCGGCCCTGGCGCACGACGAGGTCGGGCTCGTCGTCGTGGGCGCCGGTGAGCACCCGGGTGACGAGCGAGCGCTGGGGGTGGCTCTGCGCCTCCTCCGGGGTGATCCGCCCCTCGTCGACGAGGTTCTGCACGAACGAGTGGTCCTTGGTGATCTGGGTGACCACGCCCTCGCGCACCATGAACGCCCGCGAGTCGCCGATGTGCGCGAGCACGATCTTGTCGCCGGCCCGGAGCATGGCGATGAGCGTGGTGCCCATGCCCTCGAGGCTCGGGTCGGCGTGGGCCTGGTCGCCGATCTCGTCGTTGGCGCGGTTGATCCGCTCGAGCAGGGCGGAGCTGACGTCGCGGCCGCCGAGGGCCTCGCCGTCGAGCCGCACGAGGGCGCCGATGACCGTGGAGCTGGCGACGTCGCCGCCGGCGTGCCCGCCCATGCCGTCGGCCATGGCCAGCAGGTGGGGACCGGCGTAGCCGGAGTCCTCGTTGTTGGTCCGGACCATGCCCACGTCGGACCGGGCGGCGTAGTGGAACGCGAACGGCATCCGTTACCTCTGCAGCTCCACGACGGTCTGGCCGATCCGCAGCACGCTGCCGACCGCCACCTCTCGTGGCTCGGTGAGGCGCGTCGCGCCGAGGAAGGTGCCGTTGGTCGAGCGCAGGTCCTCGACGCGCCAGGTGCCGTCGTCGTCCTGGAAGATGCGCGCGTGCCGGCCGCTCGCGTAGTCGTCGTCGAGCACGAGGGCGCACTCCGGGCTGCGCCCGATCAGGGTGCCGGCGGGGCGCAGCGGCAGCGTGGTGCCCGACAGCGGGCCGGCCGTGACGGTGAGCTTGGTGGGCCCCTTGCCCCGCCGACCCGACCGGGTCTTCTTCTCCGGCCGGGCGGCGCTCGGCGGCGCGGGGGTCGCACCCCGCGCGGCGGCCTTGGCGGCCCGGCCGCTGCCGGCGCGGCGCTTGACGCGAGTGCCGTAGAGGTCACCCCGCAGCACGCCGACGACGGCGAAGACGAAGAACCACATCAGCACCAGCAACCCCAGCCGCATCACGGTCAGGGTGAGCTCGCTCAACACGCCGCAGTCACCTCCGGCCGCCCCGGAAGGTGACCGAGGTGCGGCCGACCGTGACCCGGTCGCCGTCCTGCAGGTGCTCGCTGGTGATCCGCTCACCGTTGACGAAGGTGCCGTTGGTCGAGCCGAGGTCGCGGATGGTGGTGACGAAGTGCGGGCCGTCGGTGGTGACCCGCAGCTCGCTGTGCCGCCGCGAGATGCCGGGGTCGTCGAGGATGATGTCGGCGCTGTCGTCGCGGCCGAGGATGGTGATGGCCCCCATCAGCGGGTAGCGCTCGCCGTCGACGTCGAGCCACGGGCGGTCGGCCGGGTTGGCCCGCTTGGGCCGGGCAGGCGCCGGTGGGGCCGGATGCCGGGCCGTCGCGTCGAGCCCGTCGGCGTCGGGAGCGCTGGCCCAGTCCGGGGCGGCGGCACGGGGGGCCGCGGCAGCCGCCGCGCCGGCGGCAGCACCCGCCGCGGCGGCGGACCCGGACCGGACCACGCCGGGACCGGGGGGTGCGGGCGGCGCCGCGCGACCGGCATCCGGCGGTGCCTGGCGGGACTGCTCGCGCGGGCTGCGGACGCGCTCCTGGCCGGTGTTGCCGGTCGCGCGCGGGCGCGAGGCCTTCGACGGGCGGATGCGGAACACACCGGTCTCGAGGTCGTCGTGCTCCTCGAAGGTGATGTCGATGGGCCCGGCGGGCGTGTAGTGCTGGCCGTCGCAGTGCTCCTCGGCGGCGGCGACGAGGTCCATCTCGACGCCGGGCAGGTCGGGGTGCAGGCGGTCGTAGTCGGTGGGCGAGAGCTCGATGGTGAACACGTTGGGCACGATGGCCCGGCCCGAGCTGGTGACCGCGCGGTCGTCCATCGCCCGCCTGATGTGGCTGGCGATCTCGACCGGGTGCACGGCGGAGCGCAGGTGCTTGGCGAACGTGCCCTGGACGGCTCGCTCGAGGCCGGCCTCGAGGCGGTCGAACAGTCCCATCGGTGCACCTCCTCCAGGGGGTCGTGCGGCGGCAGCGGTCTCGCAAGACTATCCGCCGGGGCTGGGCGATTACTGAACGGCACGACCCGTACCGTGGACGGATGAACGATGCCGTGCAGCTCATCGTGCCCCGAGAAGTGCCGCTCGGGGGTCCCCGGTCCATGACCGTGCGGCGCACCCTGCCGGCGCGGGAGCGCTCGTTCGTCGGGGCCTGGTGCTTCGTCGACCACTACGGGCCCGACGACGTGTCGGCCAGTGGTGGCATGGACGTCGCCCCGCACCCGCACTGTGGCCTGGCCACCGTGTCGTGGCTGTTCAGCGGCGAGGTCGAGCACCGCGACTCGCTGGGCACGGTGGCCACGGTGCGTCCCGGCGAGGTGAACCTGATGACGGCGGGGCGGGGCATCTCGCACTCGGAGGTGTCGACCTCGGCCACCTCGGTGCTGCACGGGGCGCAGCTGTGGGTGGTGCTGCCCGCGGCGCTGGCCGACGTGGAGCCGCGGTTCGAGCACTTCGTGCCATCGGTGGTGGAGGGCGGGGCCGGGGTGCGGGCGCAGGTGTTCGTGGGGTCGCTGTGGGGGTCGTCGTCGCCGGTGCGGGTCGAGACGCCGCTGGTGGGGGCCGAGGTGGTGCTCGAGGCCGGTGCGTCAGTGGTGGTGCCGGTGCCCGAGGGCTTCGAGGTGTCGGTGCTGGTCGATGCCGGGTCGGTGGTGTTCGCCGGGGTGGGCGTCGCGCGGGGTGAGCTGGGCGTGGTGGGTGCGGGCCGGCATCCGGGCGGGGTGTCGTTGACCGCCGGTGCCGAGGGCGCACGGGTGCTGGTGCTCGGTGGGGAGCCGTTCGGCGAGGAGGTCGTCATGTGGTGGAACTTCATCGGCCGCACGAGTGACGACGTCGCGGCGGCGCGTGCGGCCTGGGAGGGCGACGGGTCGGGGCGCTTCGGGACGGTGGAGGGCTACGTGGGCCCGGTGCCGCGCATCCCGGCGCCCGCGCTGCCGGGGGTGCGGCTGAAGCCGCGCGGCAACCGTGGGAGCGCGGGGTTCAGCGGTGGCGTGGAGGCGCCGGCCTTGTCGTGAGTGGTCTGCGCCGTTGTGGGGTGATGCAGGGGGCGCGCTGGAACGCGCGGCGTGCAGCACTGCATCCGACCACCTCGTGAGAGGTGATGCAGGGGGCGCGACAGGGCGCGCGGTCCGCATCACTCGAGCGGTTCGGCGGGGTCATTTTGTGGGATGCCGGGTGCATCGGGCACACTAGGACGGCTCACCCGAGCGGTCACGCGCAAGTGGCGGAACGGCAGACGCGCTGGCTTCAGGTGCCAGTGTCCGAAAGGGCGTGGGGGTTCAAATCCCCCCTTGCGCACAGAAGTGAACGACCCCGACACGCATTTCGTCGGGGTCGTTCACCGTTGCAGCCGCAGGCAGCACGCGGGGTCGGCACGCTCAGTGGGTGGTCTGTGGGTCGGGTGCAACGCTGCGAGCCGCCGAGGCCACGCGTTGGGCCAGGGCGTTGTGGGCCGCGTCGAACGCCACCCTGCCTCCGACCGGCACGGGGTCGGGGATCGACCAGTGGGCCCAGGCGGCGTTGCCGAGCTCCTCGTGGGCGCGGTCACAGACGGTGATCACGAGGTCGCCCTCGTCCAGGGTGTCCGCCAGTGAGCGCGGCGCCACTGCAGGCAGGTCGAGGTGGTGGCGTCGTGCGGCGGCGAGAGCGCCCGGGTTGATGCGTTCGCCCGGGTGGGTGCCTGCGGAGGTGGCCGCGACGGGGCTGGCCGTCCGCCAGAGTGCCGCGGCGAGGTGTGATCGGGCGGTGTTGGCGGTGCAGACGAAGACGACCCGGCGCGCGGCAGGGATGGTGCCGGCCTGCGGTGCGTCCGGCACGAGCAGGGCCTCGTGCCGGTTGAGCGAGAGGTAGCTGCGGCGCTTGTCACCCTCGGAGCGGCGGCGGGTCACAAGTCCGGCGTCCTCGAGGGTGTTGAGGTGGTGGGCAAGGAGGTTCGAAGGGAGCCGGGTCGCGGCGCCGATCTCGGAGGAGGAGGCGTCGGTGGTGGCGAGCAGGTCGACGATCTGCAGCCGGTGCACGTCACCGAGAGCGGCGTGCACTCGGGCGCGCCGCTCTCGTAGCTTCGTTTGCTCGTTGTTCATTGAGGCAATGTTGACTGAGTGAACTGTTCCGGTCAAGATGTGCGCGTGCCCTCGTTCACCCAGCCGCCCCTGGCGCGTCGCCTGCTTGCCGAGCTGCTCGGAACTGCCTTGCTCGTCACCGTGGTCGTCGGCTCCGGCATCGCGGCGCAGCAGCTCTCGTCCGGCGACGTCGGCCTGCAGCTGCTCGAGAACAGCACCGCCACCGTGCTCGGCCTGACGGTGCTCATCCTGATGTTCGGCCCGGTGTCCGGTGCCCACTTCAACCCGGTGGTCACCCTCGCCGACTGGTTCCTGGGGCGGCGCACCGGGCAGGGCCTGGCCCTGCGCGAGGTCGGCGCCTACACCGTCGCGCAGGTGGTCGGAGCGATCGCGGGGTCGGTGCTGGCCAACGCCATGTTCGAGGTCGGCACCTCGGTGTCCACCACGGACCGCACCAGCCCGGGGCACCTGCTCGCCGAGGTCGTGGCCACCACGTTCCTGGTGGCGCTCATCTTCACGCTCGCCCGCAGCAACCGCGGCGGCCTCGCGGCTCCAGCGGTGGGCGCGTACATCGGCGCCGCGTACTGGTTCACCAGCTCCACATCGTTCGCCAACCCCGCCGTGACGATCGGCCGGGTGTTCACCGACACCTTCGCCGGCATCGCCCCCTCCTCCGCGCCGCCGTTCGTCGTCGCCCAGCTCGTTGGGCTGGCTGTTGGTGTCGTCCTGGTTCTGGCGTTGTACCCCGACGTCGTGGACCACGCTGACGACGTCGTCATCCCGCACCACTCCGACGCGGCTGCCGCGCCGGCCAGCCGCACCGGCCAGCACCACCGGTAGGAGCCGATGATGTCTTCCACGCCCACCACCGGACAGTCGCCCTACGACGAGCTGATCGACGACCTCGCCTACGCCTACGACGAAGTGTTCTCCAGCCAGAGCGTCGCCGCTCCCAGTTGGCCACGCCATTCCGGAAGCCGTTCGACATCCAGGCCCGCGTCACCACCCTGCTCCGCAACATCCTGACCTGACCGAACCCGACCCCGGCCCACCGCCGACCTCTGACCCAGGAGACCACCCATGACCGACCGCGCCACTGACAAGCCCTCGGTGCTGTACGTCTGCATCCACAACGCCGGCCGCTCCCAGATGGCCGCCGCTTACACCCGTCACCTCTCCGGGGGAGCCGTCGAGGTGCTCTCGGCCGGCTCCGAACCCGCCGACCAGGTCAACCCCTCAGCCGTCGCCGCGATGGCCGAAGAAGGCATCGACATCACCGCCGAGACCCCCAAGATCCTCACCACGGACGCCGTGGTGGCCTCCGACGTGGTCATCACCATGGGCTGCGGCGACACCTGCCCCATCTTCCCCGGCAAGCGCTACGAGGACTGGGTGCTCGAGGACCCCGCCGGCAAGGGCGTGGAGTCGGTGCGCCCCATCCGCGACGACATCAAGGGTCGCGTCCTCGCTCTGCTCGCCGACCTCGGGGTCGCACCGGTCGGCGTCTGACGCCTCCCGTGTCTGGTTCGTCTCACCGGGCTGTTCCAAGGTCCTTTACATTGATAGTCGTCGATGTAAAGGACAGGCTCAAGGGGCGGCCACGGCCATGCGCGGCCCTCGGCCCTCGCCATGCTCACCACCGCTGCCGACACGCAAGGACAGCTCGTCGATGCCCACTGACACCAGCCACCACGACCACCGCCCCGCGGTCCTGTTCGTCTGCGTCAAGAACGGCGGGAAGTCGCAGATGGCCGCCGCCCTGATGCGCCGGCTGCTCGGCGACGAGGTCGAGGTGCACTCCGCCGGCACCGCACCCGGCGACGAGCTCAACGCCCTGTCCGTCCAGGCTCTGGACGAGGTCGGCGCCGGCACCGAGGGCGAAGCACCCAAGCCGATCGACCCGGACCTACTGGCGCGGATGGTTGTCGTGGTGACCCTCGGCGAAGACGCGCGCGTCGATCCAGTCCCCGGGCCACGCTTCGAGACCTGGGTCACCGACGAACCGAGCGAGCGCGGCATCGACGGCATCGAACGGATGCGTCTCGTGCGCGACGACATCGCGGCCCGTGTCGAACGACTGGCTGCTCACCTGGGGCTCCACGAGTAGGGGACGGTGACGTCCGTGCGCCGGTCCGCCGGTCGTCACCGCCGCCCACCGGGGAGGCACGAGCACGCGGGGCGTACCCGATGCCTGCGGGCGTCAGCTCGTCGCGATGATGGGGCAGTCGACGATCACGTTGCTCGCGGCCCACGGGGTGCCGTCGGGAGAGGTGACCTTCCCGGCGGCCGCCAGGTCCTCGACGTCGGCGAAACGGGTCTGCCGGGTCGGGGTGACGCCGGGCGCCCACGCCGTCAGGTGGACGTCCCAGAGCGGCGAGTAGCGGCCCTGGCCGGGCAGCCACGCGAGGACGTTCAGCGGATCCCCTTCACCGAGCAGCGCGCTGTTGATGCCCTGCCGGGTGGCGGGGTTGCCGGTCGGCCCGTTGATGAACGCTGCCAGCCCGGCGCGGGCGGACGCGGTGCTGTCGTCGCCGGCGCGCGGGGCGGCATCCAGCTTGGGCGCGTACGTCGATCCCTCGAGGGCCGCGGGGCCCTCCGCAGTGGCGTCCGTCGAGAGGTAGACGACGGCGTTGCCGCGGGAGAACCCGTCGGTGAGGCGCAGGGTGACCTTCCGGGTGGTGCGGTCGATCGAGACGACCTTGTCGTGCAGGCCGGTCCCGTTGCCGATCTGCGGCGCGTTGAGCACCGAGCCGTCGGGCAGCCGGACCAGCGGGCTGTAGCCGGCCTCGCCGCGCGAACCCGGGGTGGCGACCGTGGGCGGCCAGCCGGTGCCGAGCGTCCCAGCGACGGCGCGGTCGGGAGTGAAGTCGACAGTGGCGGGGAAGACGACGGTGCCCTTGTCGAGGGTCACCTTCTGCACGGCAGCGGTGCCGGCGTTGCGCAGCTTGTTGACGACCTTGACGTTGAACCTGGCGGCGGCCGACGACTCGGACGCCTCGATGACGATGAAGTCGACGCTGCGCCCGTCGGTGGTGCGGCCGGTGCGCAGCGGGAACGTGGCGGTGTCGCCGTCGGCGGACACGCTCACGCCGGGGACGAAGACGGTCCGGCCGTCCGCCTGGGCGGACGAGGCGGTGCCGGTGACGACGGCGGTGGCGGCAGCGGCGGCGACGAGAGCCGTCGCGGCCACGAGCCGGGGGCGGGTGACGAACGTACGAGGCATGGTGGTCTCCAGGAGTGGAAGGGCCCGCATGGTGCGAGCCTGTGCCTCTTCGTGCCCGGGACCCCCCGGGGCGTTACGCCGGGGCAGGTGAACACTTCAGGCGCTGGCGCCGGTGTAGCGGCGCAGCACCCGCCGCCACCCGAACGACGCAGCCGCCACGGCCGCCACCGCGACCACCGGCGACACGACCAGCCACACCGGGTCGAGCCGGCCGAGCAGCGCCGAGGCGGGCAGCGTGGTCAGGAACGCCACCGGCACCACGACCAAGATGGTCTGCAGGGGCTGCCGGTCGGCCTGCACCGGGAACCTCGACAGCTCGACGACAGAGAACGACACCGTGCCGAGTTCGTCCGCGCCGACCAGGATGTGCATGTCTACGTGCCGGAGGCTCACCAGCACCTGCGAGTCGACCGGCTGGGTCAGCACGTGGTCGAGCGTGCCGCGCCGCACGTACTCGCGCATCAGCGCCAGGTTGGGCTCGAGGAAGGCCTGCCGGATGCCGTTGACCGCGAAGAACAGGCCCACCACCACGAGCACCCCGCCGTGGGACCACCCGGCGATGTCACCCGTGTAGCGGAAGTAGACCGACACCCCGACCGCGGCCCAGACCAGCCAGAACGCGCTCATCAGTGTCTTGGCGAGCAGGTCGGCGCGGTACTCGAGCGGCTGCGCCACGGCGGCCCGCCAGCACACCGCGAGGATGTGCCCGTAGCGGCGCCACCCGCCCAGCGACCGCTTGGGGCGGGAGCGGCAGGTGCGCGCGCGCTCATCCGGCCACCGCCTGGAAGCGCCGGATGCCGCGCCGCCACCCCACCCACGTAGAGCACCCCGAACGCCGCGGTCCAGGCCAGCCCGACGCCGAAACCGACCGCCACCTCACCGCCGGAGAGCCGCCCGCAGAGCAGCTCGACGGGGAAGCCGAGCGTCGACCGGAACGGCAGCACCACCGCCAGCTGCTGCAGCCACGACGGCATCAGCTCGAGCGGCGCGACCCAGCCGGAGAAGAACGAGCCGAGGCCCCACAGAGCATCCAGATGTTGGTGGTCTGGGTGCTCCAGAAGCCGATGAGCGCCAGGGTCGAGGCCATCAGGATGCCCAGCGCGTAGCCCACCGGCACCGCGGCGAGGGTGAGCACCGCGCGCCCCGCGCTCAGGTCGTAGTCGAGGCCCGGGAGGAGCAGCGTCGCCACGGCGAGGGTGGGCAACAGCCAGGCGAGCATCACCACCCGGAGGCCGACGTCGCCCGCCGCGTACCGGTGGAACGGGTGCAGGGGCCGCAGCAGGCGGGTCGACAGGTCGCCCGAGCGCAGGTCGGCGTCCCACTCCCACACCACGTGTTGGCCCGACAAGTGCCACACGACCGCCGCCGCAGCGTAGAACGCCAGGAAGTCGCTCGTGGTCCAGCCCGCCGGTGGGCCCGACTCGTCGACCACGCTGAACACCGTGCGGAGCACGTCGTCGACGGGCGGGTCCTCGATCGCCACGTCGTCGACCGGCAGGTCGGCGAGCAGCCGGGTGGCCACCTCCGTGGTGCGCTCGCGGGCCACCCGCAGCGTGACGACCGCGCGGTCGGCCGAGACGACCTCGCCGTGGCCGGCCAGCCGCGCCGGGTCGACCGCCTCGCGCAACGTCACCCGGATGACGCGCCAGGGTGCGTGCCGCTCCACCAGCGCCGCGAGGTCGCCGTCGAAGAGCAGGGTGCCCCGGTCGAAGACGAGGAAGAGCACCTCGGGGCCGTGCAGCAGGAATGCCGCGAGCTCGCAGCGCATCCGGTCGCCGAGGCTGAGCACCCGAACCTGCCTGTGCAGCAACGGTTCTAGGTCGAGTAGGTCGACCAGCTCGTCGAGGGTGGCGCGGTAGCGGGCGTGCGGCACGCGGTAGATCGTGCGGTGGACCTCGAAGGCGTCGAGCGCCGGCAGGTCCAGAAGAGCGAGTTGCGCTGGCCCATGACCAGGGCGATGCGCGACAGGAAGGCCGGGTCGCGGCAGAACGGCTCGTGGCTGAGCACCCGCGCGGTGCCAGAGGTGGGGTGCAGCAGGCCGGACAGGCACTTCAGGGTGGGGGTCTTGCCGGCGCCGTTGGGGCGGAGGAAGCCGACGACCTCGCCGTCGGGGATCGTGAACGACACCCCGTCGACGGCCCGGAGTCGACGTGCTCGCGCTGCACGACGCTGCTCAGGGATGCGCGCAGGCCAGCCCCGCGCTGGTGGACCCGGAAGTGCTTGACGAGTGCGTCGACCTCGATGGACACCTGCCCCAGCCTAGGAAGCCGTGCCGACGACGGCATCCTGATCTCCGCGCCCCGCGAGCCGGGGACGGCCGCCTCAGTCGGCCGCGCGCTCCCGGTGCTCGCGCCGGTTGTCGGCCAGCGCCGAGCGCAGGTCGTCGTCGTCCATGACGAGGTAGACCAGCCCGCAGTCCTGGGGGCCGGTGGCACCCGGGAAGCACAGCGTGCACGCCTCCCCGACCCGGATCGGGCAGCGCGCGTCGACGTGTGAGCGGGTGCGCGGGCCGGCGGTCACGGCATCCACGCTACGCGCCGTCGCCGGTGATGCCCTCGCGGTGCCGGTCGGTCATCTCGCGCATCGCCTCGAGCAGGTCGAGCATCGCGGCCAGCTCCGCCGCGGTGTGCTTGGCGAAGAGCCCCTGGCCCTCGTCGACCAGCGGGGCGTACATCGCGTAGGTCGAGCGCATGCCGAGCTCGGTCATCTGCACGAGCACCCGGCGCCGGTCCGCGTCGTCGCGCACCCGCTCGACCAGGCCTTTGGCCTCGAGCCGGTCGATGAGGGCCGTGGTGGCGGCGGGCCGCAGCCCGGTGGCCGTGGCGAGCGCGCCGGCGGTCTTGGGCCCGTCGACCAGCCAGTCGAGGCAGCGCAGGTCGGCGGGGCCGAGGCCCAACGCCCGGCCGACGGCGTCGTCGTAGGCCTGCACGCTGCGCTGGTAGCGCTGCAGGGCCCCACCGAGCTCGGCCACCAGTTGACGCCGCGTCACCACTGCGCATACCCTTCGATTATCGAAATATACGAACCTCGTACAGAAGGATTCATCATGAGACTACTCGTCGTCGGTGGAGGGGTCGCCGGCCCGGCCGTCGCGCTCGCCGCCACCCGGCTCGGGCTCGACGCGACCGTGCTCGAGCGCCGCCCCGTGGCCGACCCCGACGAGGGCTCGTGGGTGACCGTGGCCCCCAACGGCCTCGACGCCCTCGCGGTCCTGGGGGTGCTCGACGAGGTCCGCGCGATCGGCCACCCGAGCCGGGTCAACCGGATGTACGGGGCCACCGGTCGCCACCTGGGCGATGTCTCGCTCGGCGTGCCGCTCGACGACGGCACCGTGGCGCTCACCCTGAAGCGGTCGGCGCTCGCCGTGCTGCTCGGGGGTGCCGCCCGCCAGGCCGGCGCGGACGTGCGGCTGGGTGCCGAGGTGGCCTCGGTGCACGACGACGCCGACGGCGTGCGCGCCGTGCTCGCCGACGGGTCTGTGGTCACCGGGGACCTCCTGGTCGCTGCCGACGGGGTGCGCTCACCGGTGCGCCGCAGCATCGACGCGCAGGCACCCGAGGCGAGGTACGTCGGGCTCACCAACTTCGGTGGCATCACCACCGGCACCCGCCTCGGCGACGACCTCACGCCGCAGGCCTGGCACTTCGTCTTCGGCCGCCGGTCGTTCTTCGGGGCGCACCCGCTGCCCACGGGCGACGTCGTGTGGTTCGCGAACGTCCCCCGCCCGGAGATCGGTCGCGAGGAGCGGGCGGCGACCACGCAGGAGGAGTGGCTCGGCTGGTTGGCGGAGCTGGTCGCCGACGACGCGGGGCCGGCATCCGCGCTGGTGGCGGCGGGGCGGCTCGAGCTCGCCGGCGACAGCACCTTCGACCTGCCACACGTGCCGACCTGGTGGCGCGGGCGCACCGTGCTCGTCGGGGATGCCGCGCACGCCCCGTCCCCGAGCAGCGGCCAGGGCGCCGCGATGGCGCTCGAGGATGCCGTGGTGCTCGCCCGGTCGGTCGCGGCGCACGGGGCCGACGGGCTGGCCGCGTACGAGGCGTCGCGGCGCGAGCGGGTCGAGGCGATCGTCAAGGCCGGGGCCCGCAGCAGCAGTGCCAAGATCCCCGGCCGGCTCGGGCGGGTGCCGCTGGAGACCATGCTGAGCCTGATCTTCCGCTCCGGCATGGCGGCGCGCTCGACCGACGGCTTCACGGCCCACCGGCTGGGGGGCCTACTCAGCCCCACTCGCTGAGGCCAGAGGGCAGCTGCACCGAAAACCCCGTAGCGACAGGGCGGCTCACGACCACGTGTCCGTCCAGGGCCCGCGCCAGCGCCCGCAGTCGGTCGACCTGCGCGGGGGTCGGGCGGCACTCGGTGACGTCGAGGTGGACGACACCGCCGATCGCATCGAGCCGCACGTGCGAGCCCGCGTCGAGGGTTCCAGCGATCGTCACCAGCAGCCGGCGGAAGGCTGTCAGGTCGAGCGTCACCCGGATGACCTGAACCCCGCCCGACGGCTGCCCGGCCACGGCCGTGCCCGGCGCGTGCCGGGAGAGCTCCTCGGCCACCACCGCGGCGACATCCACCTCCACGTGCTTCCCGCGGTCCACCACGTCGCTCACCCTAGGGCCCTTCGTCCAACTCTCGCCGAGCGGATCTGGCCGCCGGCGGCCGGCATCCCTGAGGATGACCGGGTGGACACCTCCGACGACGCGAGCGCCGCCGCACCGACGACCGCTGGAGTGACCGCCGCCTCGACCGGCCTGCACCCGTTGGCCGCGGGCGCCCTCGTCTTCGGTGCCAGTGCGGCGGTGTTGGTTGTCGAGCTCACCGCCCTGCGGCTGCTGGCTCCCTACCTGGGCCTCACTCTCGAGACGAGCACGCTGGTGATCGGGTGAGACGGCCGGGGCGAGCGGCGCCCTGCTGATGGCGATGGTCGCCATCCTGGTGCCGGGCGCCCTGCTGTCGGCCGTGCCGCCGATGGTGACCAAGCTGCGGCTCACCGACCTGGCCGAGACCGGCACCGTGGTCGGCCGGCTCTCCGGCCTGGGCACCGTGGGGGCGATCGTGGGCACGGTGCTCACCGGCTACGTCTTCATCGCGGCCATCCCGGTGAGCACGGTGCTCGTCGGCCTCGGCGTCCTGCTCGTCGCGGCGGCGGTGGCCGTCGAGGTGCGGGTGCGCGGGGCCCGGGCCGCCGCACTCGCGGTGGTCCTGCTGGTGCCGGGTGCCCTCGGGGCGGCCTTCGGGCCGGGGCGGTGCGACGCCGAGACGGTCTACCACTGCGCGCGGGTGCAGGCCGACCCGCAGCGGGCCACCGGGCGGGTGCTGGTGCTCGACGGGCTGCGGCATTCGTACGTCGACCTCACCGACCCCACGCACCTCGAGTTCGAGTACGTGCAGGCCGTGGCGGCGGTCTCCGACACCGCCTTTCCCCCGGGTCGGAGCCTTTCGGCCTACCACCTCGGCGGTGGCGGGCTGACCCTGCCGCGCTACCTGGCGGCCGTCCGGCCGGGCACGACCAGCGTGGTCTCGGAGATCGACCCCGGCGTCGTCGAGCTGGATGCCGAGCGCCTGGGTCTGGTGACCGGGCCGCAGCTCGAGGTGCGCGTCGAGGACGCCCGGCTCGGCCTGCGACGGCTGCCGACGGACTCGCGCGACCTGGTGGTGGGCGACGCGTTCGGCGGGGTCAGCGTGCCGTGGCACCTCACGACCACCGAAGCGCTCGCCGAGGTGCGCCGGGTGCTCGGCGCCAAGGGGGTCTACGCCGCCAACCTGATCGACTTCGCACCGCTCGACTTCGCCCGGGCCGAGCTGGCGACGATGCGCGAGGTCTTCCCCCACGTGGCGGTCGCGGCCGACCCGGCGACCCTCGAGCGCGGAGCCACCGCGGGTGGCAACATCGTGGCGCTCGGCTCGGACGAGCCGCTCGACATCGCGGCCCTGCGGGCCGCCCTCACCGAGCGCGGTCTCAGCTGGGGGGTGCTCGACGGCCCGACCTCGATGCCTGGGTGGGTGGCGCCATGGTGCTCACCGACGACCACGCCCCGGTCGACCAGCTGCTGACCCCTACCCGGCGCCCGTGCGGCCGGTCGCCTGAGCCGGGGCGTCGTTCGAGCCGCTCAGCCCTTCCACCCGGCGACTGCCCCGCTGGCCTGGAGGGCGTCGAGCACGGCGTCGGCGAGCCGGGCGTGGCCCGAGGCGTTGGGGTGGTCGCCGTCGTCGAGGAGGTCCTCGGTCGGGTCCCGGTGCCCAGTGGCACCCTTCAGCGGGGTGTAGGCGTCCACGTAGGTCGCGCCGATGTCCTTGGCGACGCCGAGCACCACCTGGTTGACGGCCCTGGTGAGCACGTCGCTGCTGGCGACGTAGGTCGAGCCGAGCGAGCGCCCCACCGAGCCGTCGACCCCTACGTTCCAGTACCCGAGCAGGGCCACCCGGGCGCCCGGTGACAGCGCCCGGACGCGGTCGACGACGCTCGTGAGGCCCGACCGCAGCGCCGCGAGCGTGGCGCGGAAGCACGGTGAGGTGCCGGCCGGCGCGCAGGACGCGTCGCTCAACCGCGAGAGGTCGAAGTCGTTGGCGCCGATCTCGACGACGACGAGGTCTGCCCCGGCGACGAGGTCGGCATGCGTGTGTCCACCCGCGAGGTCGTCGAGCACGTCCTGTGTGGTCCAGCCGCTCGTGGCGTCGTTGCGCAGCGCCACGGCGCGCCCGGTGGTGGCGTGCAGGTCGGGCACCAGCTGCTCGAGGAAGCCGGCGCAGCCGCACGTGTCGGCGGCTGGCACCGAGTCGCCCAGCCCGACGACACGCAGCGGCGGCTTGGCGGCCGAGGTCGCAACCGCGGGACGGGGGGTCGTGGGGCGCGCGGTCGTGGGCTCGGCGGCACGTTCGCCCACCCGGCCCGGTGCGTACACGGCATCCACCGTGACACCCACAGCGACGAATGCTCCCAGCACGAGAAGTGCCGCCAGGGCGACGAGGACGCGCCTGCGCGGGCGGCGCACGTCAGGGCCTGAACCCGGGCAGCGTGGTCGCGAGCCACTGCAGGGCGGGCTTCACGAACGGATCGTAGATCGCCGTCCGGTGGCCACCGACCTTGACGATGGTGGCGGAGACGCTCAGCGGTGGTCGCGCGGCAGCCAGGAAGCGCGCGGTCGTCGGGTAGGCGAGGGAGTCCTGCCGGGAGGCGAACACCCACATCGCGAGGGGCGGCGGGCGGTGCCCCGCGAGGTGCACCAGGTCATAGGTCTTCAGCCGCGCACCGCGCAGCGGGTCGTACCCGGCGAGGAAGTCGGGCTCGAAGTAGCCCTCGAAGACGACGGCCCCGCCGAAGACGTCGGGATGGCGCATCGCCACGGAGGCCGCGCACCATCCCCCGTAGGAGTAGCCCAGGGTGGTCCACGAGGTGCGCTGGGTCTGCACGCGCAGGTGTTGGACCGCCCACCGGGGCACCACGGTCGAGAGCCAGGTGTCGGTCTGCGGGTCTCCCGGCAGGCCGTCGACGCACTCGGTGTCGATGGTGCGCGGGTCGTTGATCTGCGGGATGACGACGATCGACGGGGCGAGCCGGTGCGTGGCGGTCAGGGCGTCCGCCGTGGACAGGAAGCGGCCGCGGGCGAAGCTCTGCGGCACGCCGGGATACCCGTGCAGCCCGAGGATGACCGGATAGGTGCGCGCCGAAGCGGGGTCGTAGCCCACCGGCAGGTGGACGAGCACCGGCACGGAGGCACCGATCGCGGGGTCGTGCACCGTGTAGTGCTGCAGCCGCTGCCCCGGCTGGGGAAGGCGGTAGTCGCGAGCCCCTTGCACCGAGGCCAGCCCCGGACCCCCCACGGTCGCTGCCAGGGCCGACCGCGTCGTGCCGCCGTGGTGGGCGAAGGACTGCGGTGCCCGGGCCCCGAGGAGGTCACCCCAGTCGGTGTAGAAGACGTACTGGTCGTTGAGCACCGCCAGGCACAGGAGCACGACGATGCCGTTCAGCGCCAGCAGCGGCAGCGACCGGCCGGCGACTCGCAGTGCGGTGGGGCCGCGCCGGGGCCACCCGGACACGACGGCAACGAACAGTGCCAGGCCGATCAGGCCGAGGGCCCACAGCAGGGCGGTTCCGGTGAGGGACATCGCGATCGCACCTCCACCCGGCACGCTCGGCCCGCTGGCTGGGAGCGACGTCCACGCCGCCTGTGGGTTTGTTATGAGGCCGGCGCAGCGGCGGGGCTCAGCCCACGGGGTGGTCGAGCCGCTCGGGATGCGTGAGCAGCTCGCGCACCACGCTCGCCATCCGCCCCGCGTGCACCCCGTCGACGACCCGGTGGTCGGCGGTCGCCACGAGCACCAGCACCGGGCGGGCGACCACCGCGCCGTCGACCACGACGGCGCGGTCCTGCACCGCCCCGACGGCGAGGTAGACGGGCGTGCGGGCGAAGGGCAGCGGGGCGAGGAAGGCCTCGTCGAGGCCGAGGGTGCCGACGTTGGACACGAAGGCGGTGCCCAGGGGGAAGCCGGGCTGCCCGACCAGCCCGCGCCCCAGGCCCCCCGACACCAGGCTCGACGCCGCCATGACCGGCCGCATCGTCCAGGCCGGCACCAGCCGCACGAGGCGCGAGGTGCGCCGGTAGGCGTGGTCGTTGCCGCGGCGCAGGCGGGCCGCGCCGGCCTCGACCGCGCGAGCCACCTCAACCGGGCTGAGCCGGTCGACCCCTGCCACCTTGACCGGGGCGAGGTCGGAGCCGCTGCCGATGTCGACCGCGAAGCCGATGTCGCACGCCTCGAGCGGCATCAGCCGCCCGAACACCACCCGCGCGCGGATCTCTGGCACGTCGCGCAGTGCCCGGCCCAAGGCGGCCCCGACCACGTGGGTGAGCGTCACCCGCATCCCGGACTCGGCCCGCACCCGCTCGAGGTAGGCCAGCGCGGCGGTGACGTCGACCTCCATCCGGGCGTAGATCCTTCCGTCGCGCGAGGGCCGCCAGGTGGCGACGGCGATCTGCCGGCGCACCGGCGTGCGACGGCCGTTCACGCCGTCACCGGGCGCCCCGGGATGCCGGTGAGCACCGCACGCACGACGACGCGCGGCGCGTGGGTGAGGGCCGCGACAGGGGCCGCGCGACGCGGCATCCGCAGGTGGTGGCGGCCCTGCTCGACCGCGGTGACGACCCGCCGGGCCACGTCGTCGGGGTCGAGCATCGTCAGCAGCCGGGCCCGCAGCACCCGGTCGAAGGCGGCGGCGGAGGGCCGGTGCCCACCGATGCGATCCATCATCTGCGAGCTGACCGGCCCGAGCTCGACCGCGAGGGTGCCGACCGGCCCGCCGCGCAGGTCGGCCCGCAGCCCGGAGGTCAGGTGGGTGAGGCCGGCCTTGGTGGCGCCGTAGGCGGCCAGCCCCGGGAAGGTGGCGACGCCGGCCATCGAGGAGATGTTGACGAGGTGGCCGTGCCGGCGGGCGAGCATGCCGGGCAGCACCTGGCGGCACAGCTCGGCGGGGGCGAGCAGGTTCAGGGCCACGACCTGCTCGAGCTCGTCGGCGCTGAGGTCGGCGAAGTGGGCGGTGGTCTCGACAGCGGCGTTGTTGACGAGCAGGTCGACCGGCCGGTGGCCGGCCTCGACCCGCTCGACCAGGCCGCGCAGGGCGGCCCGGTCGGTGAGGTCGCAGGCGACGGCCCGCCCGCCGACCGCGTCCGCGAGGGCCTCGAGGGCGGCGCGGCCGCGGGCGACGCAGGTGACGTCGGCCCCGGCTCCCGCGAGACGGGTGGCGAGCGGGCCCCCGATGTCACCGGTGGCACCGGTGAGCAGGACGTGGGCTCCGGCGACGCGCATCTCGCCAGTGTCCACGACGAGGGTGGTCGAGCCGGCATCCGCCCGGTCTGGTTGTCTCAGCCTTGTCGAAGCTGTCGGGGTCATCGCGGTGTGGCCGGCCCGTCACGGGCCGTTCCGCCCTGCGGAAGAGGGGCGGCGCCGAGTTGAGCCGGTCGGGGACAATCTGGTTAGGTAAGCCTCACCTACACCGCCGGGGTGCGGGGCTGCGAGTCGAGAGGGATGCCGTGATCGTCTGCCACTGTCACGTCGTCAACGACAGGGCCGTCGCCGCTGCCGTCGGTGCAGGGGCCCGAACGCTGTCGGAGGTCTGCCGGGCCACCGGGGCGGGTCGCGACTGCGGGGCCTGCGTCTTCTCGGTGCGACGACTGGTGTGCGAGCATGTGGCACTTGAGGTCCCCGAGAGCGCGGAGGCATGCCATGCAGCCAGTTGACCCCCGGATCGTCGAGCGGCTCAACGACGCGCTCACCTTCGAGCTGAGCGTCGTCAACCAGTACTTCCTGCACGCGCGAATGCTCGACAACTGGGGCTTCACCCGGCTCGGCAAGGTGTTCTACGACCTGTCGATCGACGAGATGCGCGACGCCGACGCCCTGATCACGCGGGTGCTGATGTTCGAGGGGCACCCCAACATCCAGCGGCTGAACGCCATCCGGGTCGGCGAGGACGCCGAGGAGATGCTGCGCCTGGCCCTCGAGAGCGAGATCGCGGCCGTCGCCGAGTTCAACGCCTCGGCCCAGGAGTGCCACGACCTCGGTGACCACGGCACCGCGTCGCTGTTCGAGGCGATGGTGCTCGACGAGCAGAAGCACGCCGACTGGTTCGAGAGCCAGATCGAGGCGCTGATGCGCATCGGGCTGCCGCAGTACCTCGCGCAGCAGATGGACACCGCCGCCGGGCCGTGACGCCGGTCGTCGGTGAGGTCAGGACGTCGGCCGGCCGAGCGGCATCCCGTAGACGCGGGCGCCGGGTGGGTTGTCGAGCACGGTGACGCCGAGCCGCTCGTAGAACGCGTGCGCGCCGGTGTTGGCCTCGTCCACCCCCAGGTGCACGCCGACGGCGCCGGCCCGGGCCAGCTCGTCGAGCACGGCCCGCATGACGCGGCGCCCCCAGCCCTGGCCCTGCAGCCGCGGCAGCAGGTCGACGTGCAGGTGCGCCGGGTGGGTGGCGAGTAGGCCGGCATCCGTGCGGGTGGGGTGGTGCAGCCGCTCGACGAGCGCCGCGTCATCGGGCGTCGTCCCGGTGCCTCGCGGGTAGCGCGCCTGCAACGGCGGCAGCCAGACCCGCTCGACCCACAGCTCGAAGGATGCCGTGTCGGGCACGGCCACGCAGTAGCCCGCCACGCCGTGCTCGTCGTGCACCACGCGGCTGACGGCGTCGGGGGCAACCAGGTAGGGCCCGGCCCAGACGTGCCCGAGCAGGTCGGGGTCGTCGTGGAGAGGGCTTGCGTCACCGCCGGCGGCCGCGGTGAGCAGGCAGACCCGGTAGGCGCCGGGCAGGTCGTGCACCGTGCCCTCCCGCATCGTCGTCACGGGCGCCACGCTATCGGCGCAGTGGAGGACGGGGCTGTCGGTCGTCAGCCGTAGGTTGCCGCCATGAGCGGGTGGGACGAGGTCGTGGCGGCAGTGGGGCAGGCGCAGCAGGGGATGCCGGGTGGGCACGGGGCGCTGCTCGAGCAGTGGGCGGCGACGTCGGGTGGCGAGCACGCGCAGCGCTGCGTGCTGGCGCACTACCTTGCCGACGGCGAGCCCGGGCTCGCCGACGAGGTGGCCTGGGACGAGGTGGCCCTGCGCGAGCACGCGATGCTCGCCGACGACGTGCTCGCGGCGATCGGCATCCCGTCGGCCGGTGCGATGGCGCCGAGCCTGCACCTCAACCTCGGCGACGGCTACCGCCGCCAGGGGCGGATCGGGGAGGCGCAGGTTCAGCTCGAGGCGGGGCTGGCCGCGGTCGACACCCTGGGCGACGACGGCTACGGGGCACTGGTGCGCGGCGGCCTCGAGCGCCTCGCCGAGCGCCTGGACTCGGCGGTCGGCGACTCGTGATCGGGTCAGGTCAGGTGGGGCCGAAGCCGGTGGTGACCAGCACGAGCTCGCCGGCCTCGTCGGTGGCTGCCAGGTCGAGCTCGGCGGTGATCCGCCAGTCGTGGTCCCCGTCGGGGTCGTCGAGGATCTGGGTGACGACCCAGTGGTCGGCATCCTCCTCGTCGATGCGGAACAGGGCCGGCCCGCGGGCCTGCGGGCCGGTGCCGAGGTCGTCGTACTCGGCGCGGTAGCCGGCGGCAGCCGCCTCCCACTCGTCCTGGGTGAGGCCGCCGTCGAGAGCGGCCAAGGCGGCGAAGCGGCGCAGTGACACCAGCTCGACCCGCCGGAACATGCTCTGCCGCACCATGACCCGCAGTGCTCGAGGGTTGGCGGACAGCGCGCGACCCTCGCTCGGGCTGCGCACCTCGGTGAGCGGCTCGTCGGTGGGGTTGGCCAGCGACTCCCACTCGTCGAGCAGGCTGGAGTCGGTGTGCCGCACCACCTCACCGAGCCACTCGACGAGGTCGTCGAGCTCCTCGGTGCGGGCGGAGGCGGGCACGGTCGAACGCAGCGCCCGGTAGGCGTCGGTGAGGTAGCGCAGCACCACCCCTTCGGCCCGGAACAGCTTGTGGTGGGCCACGAACTCGCCGAAGCCCATCGCCCGCTCGAACATCTCGCGCACCACCGACTTCGGCGACAGCCCGCGCGGGTCGACCCAGGGGTGCCGCTGCCGGTAGGTGCGCAGGGCGGCCTCGAGCTCCTCGGCCAGGGGGCGCGGCCAGCTGACGTCGTCGAGGGCGTCCATCCGCTCCTCGTACTCCAGCCCGTCGGCCTTCATCGCGCCGACCGCCTCGCCGCGCGCCTCGAACCGCTGGGCCATCAACACGGGTCGCGGGTCGTCGAGGGTGGCCTCGATGACGCTCACGACGTCGAGGACGTAGCCGGGTGCCTCGGGGTCGAGCAGCTCGAGCACGGCCAACGCGAAGGCCGACAGCGGCTGGTTGAGGGCGAAGCCGTCGCCGAGGTCGAGCGCCACCTGGAACGGACCCTCGACGTAGCGCCGCTCGTCGCCGCGCACGAAGTGCTCGAGCGCGCTGACCTCCCGAGGTGACTCCGGCGGCCCGGCTGCCGCGACAACGGCCTCCGCTGGGGCCGCCGACGTATGGCCGGCTGCGGCGAGCAGCTCGCCGATCGGCCCGAGGTCCTCGTCGGCCACCGGGCCGGGGATGCCGTCCGCACCGTCCGCGCCCTCGCTCGCCGGAGCGTCGGGGTCGCCGGGCGACGGCGACGCGGAATCCGACTGGGCGTCATCGGCATCCGGGAGGTCGGCGGGCAGCCAGTGGTCGAGGTCGGAGCCGTCGTCGGGCTCGACCACCTTGGCGCGCAGCAACGACGCCAGCACCTGCACGGCCCGCTCGACGAGGGCCTCGCGGCGCTCGGGCGTCTCGTGGTTGTCGAGCAACAGGGTGTGCAGGGCGGCCTGCTGGCCCTCCCACTGGTCGAGCACGTTGAGCACCATCGCGTGGTTGACCCGCATCTTCGACGTGAGCGGTTCCGGGGCGGCCGCGACGAGCCGGTCGTAGGCGGCCTCGGTGTAGCTCAGCGTGCCGTCCTGCGGCTTCTTGTGCACCACCTTGCGCCGCTTCTTGGCGTCGTCGCCGGCCTTGGCCAGTGCCTTGGCGTTGAGCACGAGGTGCTCGGGCGCCTGCACCACGACGTAGCCGATCGTGTCGAAGCCGGCCCGCCCCGCGCGGCCGGCGATCTGGTGGAACTCGCGGGCGCGCAGCACCCGCTGCTTGCGGCCGTCGTACTTGGTGAGCGAGGTGAGCAGCACGGTGCGGATCGGCACGTTGATGCCGACGCCGAGGGTGTCGGTGCCGCAGATGACGGCGAGCAGCCCGGCCTGCGCCAGGGTCTCGACGAGCCGGCGGTACTTCGGCAGCATGCCCGCGTGGTGCACACCGACCCCGTGCAGCACCAGGCGTCGCAAGGTGACCCCGAACCCCTTGCCGAAGCGGAAGCCGCCCACGGCTTCCTTGATGGCCGCCTTGCGGGCGCTCGAGACGAGCTCGACGCTGGTCAGGGCCTGGGCCTGCTCCACCGCCGACGCCTGGGTGAACGACACGACGTAGACCGGCCCCTGGTCGTCGCGCAGCAACAGCTCGATGGTCTCGTGTACGGCAGTGAGCACCCACGAGAACTCCAGTGGCACAGGCCTTTCCGCACCCGCGATGGCGACGGTCTCACGGCCGGTGCGGCGGGTGAGGTCCTCCTCGAAGAAGGCCGTCTCGCCCAGGGTCGCCGACATCAGGAGGAACTGGGTGTCGGGCATGAGCAGCAGCGGCACCTGCCACGCCCAGCCGCGGTCGGGCTCGGTGTAGAAGTGGAACTCGTCCATGACGACGAGCCCGATGTCGGCCAGCTCGCGGTCGCGCAGCGCGTGGTTGGCCAGCACCTCGGCGGTCGCGCAGATGATGGGGGCGCCCGGGTTCACGGCCGCGTCGCCGGTGAGCATGCCGACCTTGTCGGCGCCGAAGATCTCGACCAGGGCGAAGAACTTCTCGCTGACCAGGGCCTTGATCGGCGCGGTGTACCAGCTGCGCCGGTCCTCCGCCAGGGCCAGTGCGTGGGCGGCCACCGCCACCAACGACTTGCCCGAGCCGGTCGGCGTGGCGAGCACGACGTGGGCACCGCCGGCCAGCGCCAGCACCGCCTCCTCCTGCGCGGGGTAGAGCGCGAAGCCACGCTCACCGGCCCAGTCGAGGAAGACGTCGAAGGCCGCGTCCGCGCCGGCGGTCGGGGCGCCGGACAGGCGGTCGGTGAGGGTCATCGTGCTCGATTCTCCCCCACCGCAGCGGCCCCATCGCGCCGCGAGGGGCTCGGCCCGCTCAGCAGGGCTGCTCGTGGTTGGTCTCCCACGCACGGCGGACCAGCTCGCTGAGCACCTCACGGTCCACGGCCTCGAGCCGCTTGACGTAGAGGCAGCCCTTGCCGGTGGTGTGGGGCCCGAGCCGCTCGAGCAGGTCGGGGTTGCTGCCGTAGTAGGTCAGGCCGTATAGCGTCAGGGCGGCCTTGCGGGGGGCCAGGCCGACCGCGAACCACTCCCGCTCCTTGCCGTCGGCCGTGCGATAGGGCTGCCGGCCGAACCCGATGGTCGTCGTCCCCCACATCCGGGGGGAGGCCCCGGTGACCTCCTGCATCAGGGCGACCACGGCGTGGGCGTCGTCGCGCCGCCGCACGTCGGTGACGCCGTCGAGGAAGGCGGTGACGTCGGCATCCGTGGGCTGGGTGATCCGGTCGGTGCTGCCCTGCGTCATCGTTGCCTCCACTGCCCCGGTGGCCTTCCACGGTAGGGGCGTCGGCGGCCGTGGGGAAGTGGTGGGGAAGACAGCGGCGGTCTCTGGCGGCAGCAGCGCGGCACTGCGACGCTGGGGAGGAGGAGATGATGACGATGGTGGAGCACGAGATCGTCGAGCTGCCGTCCGAGACGGTGGCCGTGGTGCGCAGCGTGGTGCCCATGGACGGCCTGTCCGCCTTCTTCGGTGAGGCCTATGGGCGGGTGGCCGGGGCGGTGCCCGCCGCCGGGGGTCGTGTCGCCGGGCCGGCGTTCGCCTGGTACCACGGGATGCCGGGAGAGACCGTCGACGTCTCCGCCGGCTTCGTCGTGGACGGCGACGTCCACGTGCCCGACGGTGGGGTGCATGTGCTCGAGCGCCCCGGGGGCCGGGCCCTGGTGACGGTGCACGCCGGGCCCTACGACGGGCTGGGCGGCGCGTGGGCCGAACTCGCATCGGCCGTGGTGGCCCGTGGGTGGCAGGGCCGTGACGACTTCTGGGAGGAGTACCTCACCGAGCCGACCGGCGACCCTTCCGCCCTGCGGACCCGCCTGGTGCTGCCGCTGGCCTGAGGGATCAGCGGGTGCGGGGGGCGGTGCTCGCGCCCACACGCTCGGTGAGCCAGTCGACGAGCGGGCGCACCGCCCGCCAGTCAGCGCGCACGTGGTCGACGGCATCCGGGGTCGAGACCCAGGCCGGTGCCCCGTGCTCGCGCTTGGCGATGATGTTCTTGAAGCGCATCAGCTCCAGCCGCGGGTGGTCTGCCGGCACGCCCCGCGGACGGGTGGCGACCTGGTCCCCGCCGAGGTCGAACCCGGCGGCCGTGAGCTCGTCGACGACCCGCTGCAGCTCCTGCCCCTGCAGCGGTGCGTCGATCGCCGCCCGCAGCCGGGGCAGCTGGTCGGGGCCGGTCGGGTAGAAGCCGCCGCCGGTCATCAGCCCGTCGCCGTTGACCTGCACGTAGAACCCCATCCCGGGCACCGTCGTCGCGAGCGCGCCCTGGTGGTCCTTGTAGGGCGACTTGTCGGCGCTGAACCGCACGTCGCGGTTGGCCCGGTAGAGCCGGGCTGGGCCGAACTCGTCCTCGAGCGCGTCGAGCAGGGCCTCGAGCGGCTCGCGCACCGACGCCGCGTAGCGCGCCGTGTTGCTTTGCCACCACGTGCGGGTGTTCTCGGCGCGCAGCTCGTCGTAGAAGTCGAACGCGTCGGTGGGGATGCCGTCGAAGCCACTCACGCACCCACTCTGGCACGGCGTCCATCCCGCCGTGAGTGCGGAAGTGGCCGCCAGGGCAACCACTTCCGCACTCGCCGCGGCAAAGGGCTAGCTCAGGCGGGCCAGCTCGTCGTCGGTGAGCCGCAGCTCCGCCGCCTGCACCGAGTCCTCGATCGAGGTGGGCCGCGAGGCGCCGGGGATCGGGATGACGACGTCGGCCAGCGACAGCTCCCAGGCCAGGGCCACCTGCTGCGGGCTCACGCCGTGCGACTGCGCCACCTGGGCGAAGGCGTCGTGCGTCGAGCCCAGGTCGCCGGCCTTCGAGATGCCGCCGAGCGGGCTCCACGGCAGGAACGCGATGCCCAGCTCGGCACAGTGCTCGAGCTCGCCCCGGCTGGACCGGAAGGCCGGCGAGAACTGGTTCTGCACCGACGCCAGCCGACCGCCCAGCACCTCGTTGGCCTCGTCGATCTGCGCGACCGTGGCGTTCGAGATGCCGGCCCGCACGATGACGCCCTCGTCGAGCAGCTCGACCAGCGCGCCGACCGATTCGGCGTAGGGCACCTTCGGGTCGGGCCGGTGGAACTGGTAGAGCCCGATGGCGTCGACGCCGAGCCGCCGGGCCGAGTCGCGGGCCGCCTGCTTGAGGTAGGCCGGGTCGCCGTTCTGAGCGTCCACGAGCCGTCGCCGGGGCGCAGGTGGCCGCCCTTGGTGGCGACCACCACCGAGGTCGGGTCGCCACCCCACGAGCGCAAGCGCACCCGCGATGAGCTCCTCGTTGTGGCCGACCTCGTCGGCGTTCAGGTGGTAGGCGTCGGCGGTGTCGATGAGCGTGACACCGGCGTCGAGCGCCGCGTGGATCGTGGACACCGAGCGACCGGCTTCGGGCCGTCCCTCGATCGACATCGGCATCCCGCCGAGCCCGATCGCGCTCACCTTCAGGTCTGCGATGCTGCGCTGCTCCATGTCGTCAACTCCTGTTCGTCAGGTTCTGTGGATGCGGTCCGGGGACGAGGGTGGCCAACAGCCGCGACCGCGCAGACCTTCCCGTCGCCCCGGATCAGCGCCGGTGCGGGTCGACGCGGTTCGTCCGCCGACGCTAGCCGGATGCCGGGTGCTCGGCGGGAGTGCGCGGCATCCCGAACCGCTCTGTCGAAGCGGGGCGAATCGTTCATCCGCCGTTTGCCGACGGGCCTGTTCCTACAAGTCGCGAGGCCCCCTCTGCGGTGTTACGTTCACGCCGCATCGTGTGCGGGCGAGGCGTCGCGACAGGCGGCTGGACCCCCCGCTGAACCCTGGAGGGGACTCATGGCTTCGTCGTTCCGTCGGTTCGTGGGGAGGGTCGCCGTCGGCGCCCTCGCCGTGGCCGTTCCCGTCGTGATGACGCCGCTCCCGGCGTCCGCTGACACCGCACCCACCGACCTGTTCATCTCCGAGTACGTCGAGGGCTCGGCGCAGAACAAGGCGATCGAGATCTACAACGGCACCGGGGCGGCCGGTCGACCTCGCCACGGCGGGGTACAGCGTCCAGTTCTTCGCCAACGCCAACGACCACGGCCGGGCTGACCATCAACCTGACCGGGTCGGTCGCCGCCGGCGACATCTACGTGCTCGCCCAGGCCACCGCGGACCCTGCGATCATCGCCGTGGCCGACCAGACGAACACCAGCCTCAGCTGGTACAACGGCAACGACACGGTGGTGCTGCGCAAGGGCGCCACGCCCATCGACTCGCTCGGGCAGATCGCGAACAACCCGACGACCGAGTGGGGCACCGGCCTGATCAGCACCGCCGACAACACGTTGCGCCGCAAGGCCACCATCTGCGCAGGCGACCCGGTCGCCACCGACACCTTCGACCCCGCGCTCGAGTGGGACGGCTTCGCCGTCAACACCTTCGACGGGCTCGGTGCGCACACCGCGACCTGCTCGTCGACGCCCGTGGTCGACGACCGCCCCCACCGTCACCACGGTGTCCCCCGCGGCCGGCGCTACGGCCGAGGTCGGCGACAACGTCACGGTCACCTTCAGCGAGGCCGTGACGGCACCGGCATCCGCCTTCTCGCTCAGCCTGCGGCGCCGCCGCGGTGCCGTTCGCGCTGGCACCGGCGGGCCCACCACCTTCACGCTCGACCCCACCTCGGCGCTGCCGGCCGGCGACGTCGTGCTCGGTGACCGTGAGCGGCCCCGCCGTGCGCGACATCGACTCCAACGACCCGCCGGACGCCATGGCGGCCGACTACACCTGGGCCTTCACCACGGCTGCGGCGGTCGACCGCTGCGCCCTGCCCGCCACGACGGTCGGTGCCGTCCAGGGCTCGGGCGACGTCACCCCGGTGGCCGGCCAGGTGACGACCGTGCGCGGCGTCGTCGTCGGCGACTACGAGGGCCCCAGCCCGACCCTGCGCGGCTTCTACCTGCAGGATGCCGGTGACGGCGACCCCGCCACCTCCGACGGCATCTTCGTCTTCAACGGCGGCAACCAGGACCTCGTCTCCGCTCGGCGACGTCGTCACGGTGACCGGCACTGCGGGCGAGAACCAGGGCCAGACCCAGCTGTCCAGCGACTCGACCCGCGTCGCGGTGTGCGGCACGCGGCACCGTCGCGCCGACCGACGTCACCCTGCCGATGGCCAGCGCCACCGCCTACGAGCGCTACGAGGGCATGCTCGTCGCGGCTACCCGCAGACCTCTACCGTCACCGAGCACTTCCAGCTCGGCCGCTTCGGCCAGGTCGCGCTCTCCGCCGGCGGCCGGCTCCGCCAGCCGACCAACGTCGTCGGCCGCCCGGCCCGGAGGCGGTCGCGCTGCAGGCCGCGAACAACCTCAACCGGATCATCGTCGACGACGCCTCACAGGCGCAGAACCCCGACCCGATCGTCTTCGGCCGCGGCGGGCAGCCGCTCTCGGCGACCAACACCCTGCGCGGCGGCGACACCGTCACCGACCCGGTCGGGGTGCTGACCTACACCTGGGGCGGCAACGCGGCCAGCCCCAACGCCTACCGGCTGCGCCCGGTCGGCGCGCTCGCGGCGCGTCGAGCTTCACGCCGGCCAACCCCCGCCCCGACCCACCCCGGCCGGCCGTCGGCGGTGATGTCGCGGTCGGTGAGCATGAACCTGCTCAACTTCTTCAACACCTTCACCGGGCTGCACCCAGCGGCGTCGGTGGGCCGACCACCGACTGCCGCGGCGCCGACAGCCAGCCGAGTTCGACCGCCAGGTCGCCAAGACCGTCGCGGCCGTGCTCACGGTCGAACGCCGACGTCCTCGGCGTCAACGAGATCGAGAACGACGGCTACGGCCCGACCAGCGCCATCGCCGACCTGGTCGACCGGCTCAACGCGGCGACGGCGCCCGGCACCTACGCCTTCGTCGACGTCGACGCCGAGACCGGGCAGATCAACGCGCTCGGCACCGACGCGATCAAGGTCGGCCATGCTCTACAAGCCGGCCAGCGGTCACCCCGGTCGGCAACACGGCGGCGCTGAACACCGTCGCGTTCGTCAACGGTGGCGACCCCGCCCCGCGCAGCCGGCCCCTCGCTCGCGCAGGCGTTCCAGGTCAACGCCGACCGGCGGCGACGTTCGTCGTCGACGTCAACCACTTCAAGACCAAGGGCGTCGGCCTGCGCGGCTGCCCGACGCAGAACGACGGCCAGGGCAACTGCAACGCCGTGCGCACCGGCTCGGCCGCCAAGAGCTCGCCACCTGGCTGGCCACCGACCCGACCGGCACCGGCGACCGCGACATGCTCATCGTCGGCGACCTCAACTCGTACGCGAAGGAGGACCCGATCCGCGCCCTCGAGGCGGCCGGCTTCACCAACCTCGTCAACCAGTTCGTGGGGGCGGGCGCCTACTCCTACGTCTTCGACGGGCAGTGGGGCTACCTCGACCACGCCCTGGGCTCGCGCCGGCCTGGTCTCCCAGGTCACCGGTGTGACGGAGTACCACATCAACGCCGACGAGCCCTCGGTGCTCGACTACAACACCGACTTCAAGTCGGCCGGCCGCAGGTCGACAGCCTCTACGCGCCGGACCAGTTCCGGGTGTCCGACCACGACCCGATCGTCGTCGGGCTGCAGCCCAACTCGGCGGCCACGGTGACCGCCGCGTTCGACGACACCTCGGTGGCCTGCGGGTCCGGCAACGCCAGCCTCACGGTCGACATCACCGACCGCGACGAGGCCGACACCCACACGGCGACCATCGACGTGGGGTGACGGGTCGAGCGAGACCGTCGACCCGGCATCCGCCATGTTCACCCGCACCCACACGTATGCCGCGGCGGGCCGCTACACGGCGACGGTCACCGTGACCGACAGCGACGGTCACATCACCACGACGACGGCCGAGGTGGTGGTGGAGTACACCGCGACGGGCCTGCTGCCGCCGCTTCCAGGACGGCAAGGTCGTCGAAGGCCGGGTCGACGGTGCCGCTCAAGGTGCGGTTCATCGACTGCGACGGCACCGTGCCCACCGACCTGGCGCCCACCGTCACGGTCACCTCGGCGGCGCCACGGTGCTCACCGGCACGATGAGCCTTCGCCGACGGCCAGTGGCAGTACGACCTGAGACGTGCGGCTGCCCGACCCGAGCGGCACCTACACCGTGACGGTGACGGTGCCTCAGACCGGGCAGACGGTCACCGGAACCTGCGCCTGCGTCGCTGAGGCGACGACGCGGACGGGGCGGGGTGGGCCTCGTCGGCGCCACCCCGCCTTGCGCTCAGGGAGTGACGACGACGCGGTGGGATGCGCCGTGCCGCGGGACACGACTGTCCCAGGCGGCCGGTGCGCCCGTCGAGGGGCACGACGTCGTGGGTGACCTCGAGGCGGCCGGCGGCGGCGTGCGCGAGAACGGTGCCGAACACCTCGCGTCGCCGGGCGTCGGTGAGCGAGGTGTTGGTGTAGCCCAGCACCGCGGCCGACCGGCTGCGCAGGGTGGCCGAGTCGACCGACAGCGCCCGGCCCGGCGGCGCTGCCGAGGTTGACCAGGCGACCGCCCGCGCCCAGCACCAGCGCCGCAGCCGTGCCCGGGATGCCGGCCAGCGGGTCGACGACGACGTCGGCCGAGCCGCCGCACGCGTCGCGCAGCCGCTGCGGCGAGCGCTGCGGCGTCCGGCGTCGGCACCCAGGTCGACCACGGCATCCGCGCCGGATGCCGTGGCGCGCTCCAGCGCGTGCCGTGGACCGGGCCGCCGCGACGACCCGGCCCGCACCGAGCAGCCGGCGCGGCCTGCACGGCGACCTGGCCGACGACGCCACCGGCGCCCAGCACGAGCACCGTCTCGCCGGGCCGCAGCCCGGCGCGTCCCTCGAGCACCTCCCACGCGGCCACCGCGGACAGGCCCAGGGCCGCCACCGCGGTGTCCGTGAGGTCGGCCTCGACGAGCACGGCCGATCGGCGGCCGTCGGCGACAGCGAGCTCGGCCATGCCCGCCGTCGCCGGGCGCCATCCCGGCGGTGGTGGCGAACCACACCCGGCGGCCGACGAGCTCGGCCGGCCCGTCGCGCACCACCCCGACCCCCTGCACGCCCGGCACGTAGGGCAGTGCGGGTGGCCCGAAGTAGGAGGTGCCGCTGGCGCAGAGCAGGTCGAGCGGGAGTGATCGGCACGGCGGTCACCTCGACGAGCAGCTCGCCCTCAGCCGGGCACCGGGTCGTCGCGGTCGACGCACCTCGGGCGGCCGGCCGTACGCGGTCAGGGTTGCGGCGCGCACCGGCTCAGGTGGCGATGTCGGGGTAGGGCAGCGACAGGTGCGCCAGGGCGGCGCCGTAGCCCTTCTGGTACTCCAGCGGCTCGGGTGGTCACGCTCGAACATCGCGATGAACAGGGTGAGGGTGAGGAACGGGTGCGCGCCCATCCCGAACAGCGCGACGTGGTCGTGGGCGACGAGGGCCTCGCGCTCGTCGTCGTCGAAGGCCAGCCAGGTGCTCGCCTCGGCGTCGGGCAGTTGAGGATGCGGTTGGCCTGCTCGTCCTCCCACCAGGCGACGAGCCCGACCGGGTCGGTGCGGTAGCGCTCGACGAGCTCGGGGTCGCGGTCGACGGTGAACAGGAACTTGTTCAGCAGGTACTTGCTCATGCCGGCGCTCCGTTCGGGTACCAGGTGAAGTAGGCCTCCATGGTGTGGAACAGGTCGAGGGTGTCGACGTGGTCGGCCTTCGCGTTCTCGCCGGCGACGCCCATCATCAGCATGAAGTCCATGAAGCCGTGGGTGGCGTTGCCCGGCGGGTGCAGGCTGTCCAGGGTCACCTCGCGCAGGCAGCCGTCGAGGTCGCCGTTGGCGATCCACTCCACGGCGCGGTGGTCGAACTCCGGGTCGGGGCCGTGCGGGCCGAACTGGCGCGGGCCGCCGAGCTCGAGCGACAGGTGCCCGGTGCCGATGATCGCCACCCGCTGGTCGCTGGGCCACGACTCGACGAGCTCGCGGATCGCTCGCCCGAGCTCCACGAACCGCTTCGGCTGCGGCAGCGGCGGCGCGAAGATGTTGGTGTAGATCGGCACGATCGGCAGGTCGGCCTGCGGGCGCAGGGTGATGATCGGGCAGGTGATCGAGTGGTCGATCCGCAGCTCGTTGCTGAAGGCCAGGTCGAAGCCGGCAGTCCAGGCCGCCGCGCAGGATGTGCGACGAGAGCTCCTCGTGGCCGTCGAGCCGGCATCCGCGGCAGCCCGAACTCGCGCTCCTCGTTGTACCAGTTGGCGTCGTAGATCGGCGCCTTGCCGACGAGGAACTGCGGCATGTTGTCCAGCCACAGCTGGTGGAAGTGGTCGCTGCCGACCATCACCAGCACGTCGGGCCGGGCCCGGGTCAGCGTCTCGCGGAAGCGCTCGATCTTGCGCGACCCACTCGTCGGCGAACGGCGGGCGCTCCTCTCCCGACAGCCGTGCTCGCGCGGTAGTAGAACGGGTGGTGGGTCGAGGCGATGACGGCGACGACCTGTGCCATGGTCGGTCTTCCTCTCGGTCAGGACTGGGGGTCGACGTACTCGGCGTTGCGGTCGACCGCGAGGTAGACGTCCATGCCGATCGGGCGGCGTCGTTCCTCGGCGAGCTGGCCGAGCAGGCCGGCGGTGCGGGCCAGCAGCGCGAAGCCGCGCAGCAGCTCGACCGGCAGCCCGAGGTCGGCCAGCGCGGCCCCGCAGACCCCGGCACCGTTGAGCGGCAGCGTCCGCCCGAGCACCTGCTCGTGCACCCGGCCGATGGCCTCGAACAGCCGCAGGTGCGGGCCGCGCAGCCCCTCCTCGCTGCGCGATGCCGATCAGCACCGGCGTGCGCGGGTCGCCGTCCTTGTGCACCGGGTGGCCCGAGCCCGGGCACGAAGCGGCCGGCCTCCTTGGTGCGGCGCACGGCCGTCGAGCGCCAGCGCGTCCCACCGCTCGTCGGTCTCGGGCAGGTCGTCACCGAGGTCGATGACCACGGCGTCGAGGAAGGCGCCGCAGTCCTCGGTGACGCCGAGGAAGCGCGAGCCGCCGCCGAGCAGCCCGGCGGCCAGCGCGCCCTGCAGCGAGTCCGGCGCCGAGAGGTAGGTGAGCCGGGCCGCGATCGCGGTCGGGGTGAAGCCGTGGTCGGCCAGCGCCACCAGCACCGCCTCGAAGACCCGCGTCTCCGCCGGGGTCGGGCGGCGCATCGGCGACCAGCCAGAAGGCCAGCTCGCCGAAGCCGACCTTGCCCATCAGGTCGGCGGCGAGGTCCTGGCCGAGCAGGCGGATCTGCGTCGGCGTCGAGGTGCCCAGCGAGGTGGGGTAGGTCGGTCATGCGTCGCGCTCCTCGTCACTGCGGCGTGGCCGGCTCGGCGAGCCAGGCGCCGGATCTCGTCGCCGTGCTCGTCGAGCCCGGGCGGGGGCAGCCGGTAGTCGGCCGGCGTCTCGGACAGGCGGATCGGGTTGCGCACCGACGGCACGGCGGCTCGCCCTCGCCCACCGACGACCACCGGGTCGAGGCCGACCGACTCGGCGAACGCGACCCCGCCGTCGATGGTGTTGATCGGCCCGCACGGCACGCCGGCCGCGGTGATCACCGTCGAACCACTCCATGGTCGTGCGGGTGGCGCAGCCGCTCGACCAGCAGCGGCCGCAGCTCGTCGCGGTTGCGCCGTGCGGTCCTCGTTGCCGCCGAACCGCGGGTCGTCGGCCAGCTCGGGCAGGTCGAGCACCTCGACGAGCTGGCGGAACTGGCCGTTGTTGCCGGCGGTGATGATCAGGTCGCCGTCGGCGCAGGGCAGCGGCTCGTACGGGAACAGGCTCGGGTGGCTGTTGCCCATCCGGTTCGGGATGACGCCGCCGGCGACGTAGGCGCTGGACTGGTTGACCAGCCCGGACAGCGCCGAGGAGAGCAGGTTGACCTCGACGTGCTGGCCGCGGCCGGTCTCGTGCCGGCGTTGCAGGGCGGCGAGGATGCCGATCGTGGCGTGCAGCCCGGCCATCACGTCGAACACCGAGATGCCGGCCCGGTAGGGCGGCCCGTCGGGGTCGCCGGTCAGGCTCATCAGCCCGGAGATGGCCTGCACCATCAGGTCGTAGCCGGGCAGGTCGCGCCCGCCCGGGCCGCTGCCGAAGCCGCTGATCGAGGCGTAGACGATGCGGGGGTTTCCGGCCGCGACGCTGGCGTAGTCGAGGCCGAACCGGGCCAGCCCGCCGGGCTTGAAGTTCTCGATCAGCACGTCGGCCCGCCGGGCGAGCTCGCGCGCGGCGGCGAGGTCGGTGTCGTCCTTGAGGTCGAGGGCCATCGAGCGCTTGTTGCGGTTGACGCCGAGGTAGTAGGTCGAGACGCCGTCGCGCAGCGGGGGGCTCCAGGTGCGGGTGTCGTCACCGGCCGGCGACTCGACCTTGACCACCTCGGCGCCGAGGTCGGCGAGCAGCATGGTGGCGTAGGGGCCGGCGAGGATGCGCGAGAAGTCGGCGACGAGCAGACCGGACAGGGGCCCGGAGGGCGCTGCCATGCCGACCACCTCCTCTCGGTTCGCGACCCGTTGCGGACAGGTGTCCGCGACTGCGGTGACCCCGAGTCTCAGCGTGCCGGCCGCGCCCTGTCAAGCGCGGCTGGGGCTCGACCAGCGTCGTGCGGCCAGGGTCTTGACAGCCGCGGCCCGGCGCGCGGACAGTGGGCGTCGACATCCGGGTGCCGCTAGACGGACATCCGTCCGAACGTTGAACGGGAGAAGGTCATGGCTCACGACGAGGTGGCCGCCGGCCGGCCGGTGCTGTTCCGCAACGCCACGGTGCTCACGATGGACGACCAGCACCGCGTGCTGACCGGGGCCGACGTGCTCGTGGTCGGCGACCGCATCGCCGAGGTCGGGTGCCGGGCTCACCGCGCCCGACGGGGTGCTCGAGATCGACGCCACCGGCGGCATCGTCATGCCCGGCATGGTCGACACCCACCGGCACATGTGGCAGACCGCGATGCGCGGCTATGGCGCCGACTGGACCCTCACCCAGTACTTCGTCTGGTACTACCTCGAGCACGGCCGCCGGTTCCGGCCGGAGGACGTGCACACCGGCAACCTCCTGTCGGCGTGGGACGCCCTGGAGGCCGGGGTCACCACCACCGTCGACTGGTCGCACGGGCTGCAGACCGTCGAGCACGCCGAGGCCGCGGTCGACGCGCTGAGCAGCGTGCCCGGCCGCTTCGTGCTGGCCTACGGCAACATCCAGGCCGGGCCGTGGGAGTGGACGGCCGACCCGGCAGTTCGCTCGTTCCTCGAGCGCCGCCGCGGCGACCTCTACGGCTGGCAGCTCGCCTTCGACGTCACCGGCGACCCCACGTTCCCCGAGCGCCCCGCCTTCGAGGTGGCCCGCGAGCTCGACCTCCCGGTCACGACGCACGCGGGGGTCTGGGGCGCGACGAACGACGACGGCATCCGGCTGATGCACGAGAACGGCTTCATGGACGAGCGCAGCGTCTACGTGCACGCCGCGACCCTGTCGACCGACTCCTACCACCGCATTGCGGCCACAGGCGGGTCGGCCTCGGTGTCGACCGAGTCGGAACAGAGTGCGGGACAGGGCTACCCGCCCACCTGGCAGCTGCGCAAGCACGACATCCCGGTGTCGCTCTCGATGGACACCAGCGTGTGGTGGAGCGGCGACCTCTTCTCCGCGATGCGCACGACGCTCGGCGCCGACCGCTCCCGCGAGCACCTCGAGGCGCACGCGGCCGGCGACACGGTCACCAACGTGCACCTGCGCGCCGAGCACGTCGTCGACTGGGCCACCCGGGGCGGCGCCCGGGCGCTGGGTCGCGACGAGATCGGCCGCCTGGTGCCCGGCGCCAAGGCTGACGTCGTGCTGATCCGCAACGACCGCTCGCCCGTGTCGTTCCCGCTGCTCAACCCCTACGGCCACGTGGCGTTCCAGGCCCAGCGCGGCGACGTGCACACGGTGCTCGTCGACGGCCGGGTCGTCAAGCACGAGGGCGAGCTGGTCGGCGTCGACCTGGCCGACCTGCGCCGCCGCGCCACCGAGACCGTCGACTTCCTCGTCGGCGAGATGGGCGAGGAGGCCTGGACGGCCGGCATGAACCCGGCCCTGCCGGAGGACGACGACGACAAGGTGCTCGACAACCCGTACCAGTACACGGAGTTCCGCACGGACACCACGCGGGCCCGCGGTACGGTCTTCGGCGAGCCCGGGGCCGGCGAGGACGACTGACCCTCCGACGATCGCGATAGTGGGGGGAGGCGACATGGCCGGACGTGGCCAGGGACCCGACTTCGTCGAGGCGCTGGCGCGCGGCCTGGACGTCATCGCCTGCTTCGACCGCGAGCGGCCCGAGATGTCGCTCAGCGACGTCGCCCACGCCACCGGGCTGGCCCGGCCCACGGCCCGCCGCCTCCTGCTCACCCTCGAGGAACTGGGCTTCGTGCGGTCGCGCGACGGCCAGTTCGCGCTCACCCCGAGGGTGCTGACCCTGGGCACCGCCTACATCTCGTCGCTCGGGCTCTGGGAGATCGCCCGGCCGCGCCTCGAGGCCCTCGTCGGGCGCACCGGCGAGAGCTCGTCGATGGCCCAGCTCGACGGGTCCGACATCGTCTACGTCGCACGGGTGTCGGTGCCCAAGATCATCGCGCTGCGCGTCGAGGTGGGCACCCGGTTCCCCGCTCCGCCCACCTCGCAGGGCAAGGTGCTGCTCGCGTCGCTCGACCCGGCAGGGCTGGATTCCGTGCTGGCCACCCCCAGCCGTGCCGGTCTCGTCCCCTACGTGGTGCGCGAGCGGGCCGACCTCGACGAGGAGCTCACCCGGGTGCGTGCCCGCGGCTGGGCCCTGGCCGACGAGGAGCTCGCGCCCGGGGTGCGCTCGGTGGCGGTGCCGGTGCGCGACGGCACCGGCGCGGTGCGGGCCGCCATGAACATCACGGTGCACGCGGCCGAGACCACGACCGAGCGGCTGCGCGACGAACTGCTGCCGATGCTGCAGCGCACGGCGGCCGAGGTGAGCGAGGACTGGGCGCTCTGGCAGCGCCGCCCGCACGTCGAGGTGGCTCAGCCGCCGATCTCGAGGTAGGTGTTCTCGATCGCGGCGAGGTAGGCCGCGGCCAGCCGCTCGAAGCGGTTGGCGGTCAGCTCGACCTCGTCGCCGACGGCGAACCGGAGCACGGTGCGCTCGGGGGCCCAGTGGATCGGCTCCGAGACGCGCAGGGTGCCGCCGTTGCCGACCACCGAGTCGGCGATCACGCGCACCTCGTTCATCGGGTTCCCGTCATCGCCCTCGAGGCCGCGGTCGCGGTGGGCGAACCAGGCGTCGAGCACGACCACGGCCTGCACGAACACCAGGCTCTCGAGGGTGCTGTCCTCGACGTCATTGGCCGCCCAGACGGCGAGCAGGGCGTCGCAGCTGTCGCGACAGGCCTCGATCTCGTCGGTCGTGTAGGCGTTGCGAGTGGGCACGGTGGCTCCTCGGGGTGGGCTCGTCGTCGTGCCGGAGCCTACGCCGCCGCGGCTCAGTGCAGGGCGCCCGACGCGTCGAGCACCGCGGTCCCGGCGAGCCAGGTGGCCGAGGCGAGCACGACGGCGAAGCTGGTGTTCCAGACCGCTCGGGGCACCCGGGTGAGCCGCGCCAGCACCCCCGGGTCGCTCACGGCGGGGTCCGCCGCCGCGACTACTGCGCCGAGGTGGCGCCACGCGCCGACGATGAGCACCAGGCCCCCGCCGACGACCACCTGCGCCTGCAGCTGCGGCGAGCCGGCCCACCACAGCGCGCCGGTGGCGATGACGGCCACCGCCACGACGAGCGCGGTCAGACCCGAGCGCACCCGCAGCGCGCTGGTGACGAGCACGGCGAGGATGCCGGTGAGCACCGGCGCGGACCAGCCCCGCACCGCGAGCCACACCGCGAGGGCGCCGACGACACCCGGCGCGGGGTAGCCCGCCCAGGTCGTGAGCACGCGGCCGACCCCGCGCGCCGGCCCCACCGTGACCGCGTGCCCGGACATGTCGCCGCGCAGCACGAAGCCGGTGAACCGGCGGCCGCACAGCATCCCGATGCCGGCGTGGCCGAGCTCGTGCACGAGGGTGACGGCGAGGCGCACCACCCGCCAGACCGGCGCGACGGCCACCGCCACCAGGGCCGCGACGAGCACGACGAGCACGGGTGGCCCGGCCAGGGCGATGCCCTGCTCGGGCACCACCCTCGACCAGACCTGCTCGAACCAGTTCATGACGACGTCACCTGGCGCGCGGGCCGGGCCCGCGCACCTGGGTCAGCGCGAGCGGCGGCTCGCGCCCTCGGAGAAGGAGGCCGCCGAGCGGGCCGGCCGCGACGAGGTGCTGTAGGTGGATGCCGGGCGGCCGGAGGCCGGGCGGGCGGACGAGCCGCCGGCGCCGCGGCGGCGCTGGCCGTTGGTGCTGTTCCCACCGTTGGCCGAGGTGCGCTGCTTCGTACCCGACCCGTTGCGCTGGCCGCCACCCTGGCCGCCGCGGCCTCGACCGCCGCCGCCCTGGCGGGCCTGGGTGGCCGGCTCGGGCAGGGCGATGCCGCCCTCGAACGAGCGCTCACCGGGGGCGAGCTGCTGCAGCAGCGGGTGCGTCGAGGTGACCCGGGTGGTCGTGGGGTTGATGCCGGCCTTGCGGGTCAGGTCGCGCACGTCGCGCACCTGGTCGTCGGTCATCAGCGTGATGACGGTGCCGGCGGCGCCGGCGCGGGCGGTGCGGCCCGAGCGGTGCAGGTAGGCCTTGTGCTCGACCGGCGGGTCGGCGTGGATGACCAGCGCGACGTCGTCGACGTGGATGCCGCGGGCCGCGATGTCGGTGGCGACCAGGGTGCGTGGCCGCGCCGGAGTGAGAAGGCGTCCAGGTTGCGGGTGCGGGCGTTCTGGCGAGGTTGCCGTGCAGCTCGACCGCGGGCACGCCCGCGCCGTTGAGCTGGCGGGTCAGCTTCTTGGCGCCGTGCTTGGTGCGGGTGAAGACGACGGTGCGGCCGGGGGCGGCGGCCAGGTCGACGCAGCACCGGCAGGCGCTCGTCGGTGGTGCACGTGCAGCACGTGGTGCGCCATCGTCGAGACCGGCGACTGGGCCGAGTCGACCTGTGGGTGACCGGGTTGTGCAGGAAGCGCTTGACGAGCACGTCGACGCCGCCGTCGAGCGTGGCGGAGAACAGCATCCGCTGGCCGCGACTGGGGCGTCGCGTCGAGCAGGCGGCGCACCGGCGGCAGGAAGCCGAGGTCGGCCATGTGGTCGGCCTCGTCGAGCACGGTGATCTCGACGGCGTCGAGGACGGCGTGGCCCTGGCCGATGAGGTCCTCGAGCCGGCCGGGGCAGGCGACGACGATGTCGACGCCGCGACGGAGGCCGCAGACCTGCGGGCCCTGGCCGACACCGCCGAAGACGGTGCGCGGTGCGCAGGCCGAGGCGCTGCGCGAGCGGCGCCATCGCCGCGTCGATCTGGGTGGCCAGCTCACGGGTCGGCGCGAGGATGAGCGCGCGGGGCCGCCTCGGCTGCGGCCGCTTCCCGCTCGCCGCGAGCCGGGCGAGCAGCGGCAGCACGAACGCGATGGTCTTGCCGGAGCCGGTGCGGCCGCGGCCGAGCACGTCGCGACCCGCGAGGGAGTCGGGCAGCGTCGCGGCCTGGATCGGGGTGGGGATCGTGATCCCGCCGGCGGCGAGGACCTCGACGAGGGGGGCGGGCACGCCGAGCGTGCCGAAGTTCTGGGAGGACAAGAAGGATTCCTTCATGGTGCATGGGGTCGCTGCGACCGTCGTGGTCGGCGTCGACTCGGATGTTCTGCCGGGCGGGGCTCTGGGCCGCGGCGCCGCGTGGCGGGAGCTGGCCCCGACGCGAAGGCATCGACATCAAAGAAGCAGGGCCCGAGGCAGAAGGCGGGCCGCTGCGCCCAGTCTAGGTGACCGCGCCGTCATCCCCCGAATCGCCCACGTGCGAGCGGCTTGTCCAGAGTGGGGACAGGCGCCCCCCTGCCGCCCTACAGTGACGCATGCCGTCGCTCCCGCTCTTCCCGCTGGGCACCCCGCTGCTGCCCGGGGCGCGGCTGCCCCTTCAGCTCTTCGAGCCCCGCTACCTGGTGCTCGCCCGGGAGCTCGCCGAGCTCGACGAGGACGACCGCCGGTTCGGGGTGGTGCTCATCCGCAAGGGTCACGAGGTCGGGCCCGACGCGGTGCAGGACCTGCACGGCATCGGCTGCGAGGCGCGGGTCGACGCGATGGCGCTCGCCGACAGCTCGATCGGCCCGATGGTGCACCTCATCGCGACGGGGGTGCGCCGGTTCCGCCTCGACGGCGTCGACGACGCCTGCGGCACCCCGTTCACCACCGGCCTGGTCACCTGGCTGCCCGAGCCGACATCCGGTGACGACCCGGAGGTCGCGGCCCTCGCCCAGCGGGTGCTGCGGGCCCACCTGGACTACCTCGCCGGTTTGGGCGCGCAGCTCGAGCCGGTGGAGGCGGCGCTGCCCGCCGTCGCCTACCGGGTCGCCGAGCGGATGGCGCTGGACCCGTCCGACCGCCAGCGGGTGCTGGAGGGCGGGGATGCAGCGACCCGACTGCGCACGGTGCTCGCGCTGCTGCGCCGGGAGACCGCCATCGTCGGCCGGTTCGGGGCGCTGCCGACCCCGCCGAACCCGAGCGGTGCCTCGCTGAACTGACGCCGGGTAGGTTGCCGCGCATGGACCTCGCGCACCTCCAGGACGTCATCGAGCGCACCTACGGCGCGCGCGACCGGGAGCGCGGGGTGCCGAGCACCGTCGCGTGGCTCGCCGAGGAGGTGGGTGAGCTGGCACAGGCCGTGCGCAAGGGCGACCACGCGCAGCGCGAGCACGAGTTCGCCGACGTGCTGGCCTGGGTCGCCTCGCTCGCCAACCAGGTCGACGTCGACCTCACCCGGGCGGTGCAGCGGTATGCCGGCGGCTGCCCGCGATGTGCGTCGCTGCCCTGCACCTGCCCGTAGCAGCGGTCCGCTCAGCAGCCGGGCAGCGCCTCGAACCGGTAGCCCTTGGCCTTGAGCGTGGGGAGGATCTGGGCGAGCGCCGCGACCGACTGCGATCGGTTGCCACCGCCGTCGTGCATGAGCGACACACGACCCGACCGGGCGTTGCCGACCACGGTGTCGACGATGGCGGCGACCCCCGGTCGGTTCCAGTCCTGCGGGTCGATGTTCCACAGCTGCAGGTCGAGGTTGAAGCGTTTGATCTCCGCGCGCGCCGTGCCGTTCAGGGCGCCGTAGGGCGGCCGCAGGCAGGTGATGGGGCGGCCGGTGAGCTTCTCGAGGGTGCTGCTCGTCGTGGTGATCTCGTGGTCGAGCGCCGTTGTCGACAACCGGCGCATGTCGGCGTGGTCCCAGGTGTGGCTGCCCACGGCGTGGCCGCGCCGGATCACCTCGCGGGTGAGGTCGGGGTGCGCCGAGGCGTTCTGGCCGAGCTCGAAGAAGGTGGCCTTGGCGTCGTACTGGTCGAGCAGGTTGAGCACCTGGGTCGTGTACTTCACGGCCGGGCCGTCGTCGAAGGTCAGGTAGATGACCTTGCCGCCGCCACTGCCGCTCTTCGTCGCAGTCCTGGGCGGGGCCACCGCGCCGCTGTCGCCGGGCCGCACCGGCTGTGGGTCGCTGACCGCGGCAGCAGGCGACGCCAGGGCGGCGGCCGTCTCCGGCCCGGTGATCCCGTCGGTCGCGAGGCCCTGGGTCGCCTGGAACGCGCGCACCGCGTCGATGGTCGCGCCGTCATAGGTGCCGGTCACCGTTGCGTCGAACCCGAGCTGCTTCAGCCGGTCCTGCACGTCGCGCACCTCGGGCCCGGTGCTGCCCGAGGCGAGCTGGTGCCCGACGGCTCGCACCATGACGCCGAGCTCGGGGGCGGCGGTCGGGTCGGTCGCGGTGGCCTTCGGGTTCGGGGCGGCGGCGGGAAGGCCGGCGGCGGCGAGGTCACTGAGCGAGGCCAGGCCGCGCTGCTTGGCGATCGCCGGCGTGGTGACGAAGACGTTGGTGCTCGTCGCCAGTGCCGGCGTGCCGGCCGCCACCCCGATGAGGTCGAGGTACTGGGCGAGGCGCGCTGAGGTGGCTTCGTCATCGGAGCCGGCCTCCCCGCGCATCCCCGTTGAGGTACTCCAACAGCGAGGCGCTGTACTCGGGGGCGAGGTCGACGTCGCCGTTGGCGAGGGCGTCGACCAGCTCGGCGCGCCCGCCGTCGAGGGCGCTGACCGTGGCGGGGTAGCCGCGCTGGGAGAGGTACTGCGCGATGACCTCGCCGAGCACCCGGCTCTCGAGGAAGTCGACGCTGCCTACTTTCAGCTCGCGCCCCTTCCGTGGGCCGGCCGCGCTGTCGCCGTCCGTCGCGGCGTTCGCCGCCAGCCAGGCCTTCGCCGCGGTGGCGGGTTCCTGACCCGCACCGACCGCGACATCCAGCTCGGTCAGGGCATCCTGGGTGAGCAGCCCGCTCAGGGCGTCGAGGTCGTTCGCCAGACCGGCGCCGTAGAGCTCGGCGACCGACCGCCGGTAGACGGGGGTGACCCGCTCGCTCGCCAGCATCCCGCGGTCGTCCTTCAGCACCACGAGGTCGGGGTCGGACGCAGCGGGGCTGTGCGAGAACACGACCGCGAGCTCGGCGTCACCCTTCTTCAGCGACGCGACCGAGTCGGCGACCCGGTTGGCGGCGAGGAGGTGGCCGGCGACGTCGACGCCGTAGGTGGTCGCCAGGCCGCGGCCGCAGTAGGCGTTGACCAGGCAGTCCGCGGGCGCGGAGATGGTCAGCCGCTGCGGGGGTGAGACCACGACGGATGCCGTCGGAGACCCGCCGAAGTCGCACGCCGTCGCGCCCAGGAGCAGGGCCGTGCCGACGGTGAGGGCCAGGAGGCGCCGGGTCGTTGGAGACTCCACCAGAGCACGGTAGGACTGCTGCCGGTATTTCGCTCGTGGGACGCGTTCGCGGTCGTACTCGTCTCAGGTGGTGGTCGACGAGACCTCGGGTTCGGGGCTGCCGGGGGCGGGTGCCTCGGCCACCTCGCCGTGGCCGGCGAGCGCCAGGGCGCCACCGACCGCCAGGGCGAAGCCGACGACGGCGACCCACTCCCATCCCTCGCGCGGGACGTCGCCGAGCATGACGACACCCACCAGCGCCGGGGCGATCGTCTCGCCCACGACGAGCGGTGCGGTGGCCTGGGTGACCGTGCCTCGCTGGAGGGCGGTGGAGTACGACAGGAGGGCGACCACGGCCGCGACCGCGAGGGCGTAGGTGGCCGGGTCGCGCAGGAGGACGCCGAGGTCGGAGAAGAGCGTGTCGAACCCGATCGGCGGCAGCACGCGCGCGGCGACCGCGACGGCACCGAAGCCCAGGCCGGCGACCCCGCCCAGGGCGGCCGCGCCCTTGGCTCCCTTCAGCCGGCCCAGCGGCACGGCGAGGGCGGCGAGCGCGAGCGCGGCGATCAGGATGCCCCACCGCTCGGCGGAGCTGACGTCGACCGCCTTGTCCTCGGCGGCGGACAGGCCGACCATGACCAGGCCGCCGATGACGACGCCGAGCGCGATCTTGTCGCGGCGGGTCAACGGCATCTTGAGGAAGATCGCCCCGAGCACGGCCGTGATGGCCAGGAAGCTCGACACGATCGCCTGCACCGCGAACAGCGGCATGGTCTGCAGCGCGGCGATCGACAGCACGAACGCGAACCCGTCGAGGGCGAGCCCGAGCAGGTAGCGCCACGACTTCACCAGGCGCAGCAGCAGCCGGGGGTCGAGCCCCTCCGTGGTGGTCTCCTGGCGAGCCGCCAGCGCTTGCAGGATGGAGGCGCCGCCGTAGCAGACCGCCGCGCCGAGCGCTCCGAGCAGGCCCCAGATCATGGAGCGCAGGCTACTGGTGCCCGGTGGCCCTGCATCGGGACCGTCCACCCGGGCGGAACACGCCGGCCGCCGGGCGACGGACGTCAGACGACGTGCAGCAGCTGGCGTTCGAGCATCAGTCGCACGGTGGTCACCACGAAGTCCTCGGCGTCGGCATGCGGACCGAGCTCGTCCTCGGCGACGATGACGAGGTCGGACACGGCGACCGGCGCCGGCGCGGCGAGCCACAGGCTGGCGGCCAGCCCCGGAAGGGTGACCGGCACGTGGTCGCGCAGCACGAGCAGGACACCGTCGGACAGCACCGCGTCGCCGAACGACGTGCGGCGCACCACGGTCGAGGGCCCGACGTGGTCGGGTACCGGCGTGGTGCGGCCGACATGCTCGACGTGGTCATGGCCGTCGAACCAGGTCCACGTGACGTCACCGATGGCGTGACCGTCGCGGACCTGCGAGAGCTCGGTGACGAGGTCGACGCAGTCGTCGATGTCGCGGTAGCGCAGCCGGTAGGGCCCGTGCCCCGTGGCGAGCACCCGGGCCAGCCGGTCGAGCGGCCGGTCGAGGCTCGGCAGCGCCGAGGTCTGCGGGAGCACGACGCCCATCGCCTCGACCAGCCCGACCGGCTCGAGCGACGGCACGACGGCGTCGTCGCTGCGCTCGAGCACCACGACGGCAGACAGGCGCAGCGAGCTGGGGGCCCGGTGCAGCCCGAGGTCGTCGGGCGACCGCTCGTGCTTGACCGAGGGCGACGCGGGGTCGACGACGATCGACAGGGGCTTGGGGTACGGCCGCACGGTGAGGTCGTGCTCGACGGTCACCGTCTCGTCGCTCACGTAGCCGAGGCGGCGCCCGAGGACGCGCGCCGCGGTGGTCTTGCCGGTGCCCGACGCGGCCACCAGGGCCACCGTGCCCCCGTCGTCGCTGGCCACGCCCGCGGCGTGCAGCATCACGCACTGGCTCGACCGGCGCAGGATCGACGCGTTCGTGAGCTGGCGGGACACCCGGTAGGGCACGTCGATGTCGTGGGTCGGCTGGGTGGTGCCGTCCACCTCGACCCCGCCGTCCGGCATCCGGCTGACGACGAACGGCAGGCAGCCGCCATCGGATGCCGGGTCGCCCGGGCCGACGCTGACCGCGCGGTCCCAGAGGTGCACCAGCTCGCCGGCCAGGGGGTCGTCGAGCCCGGAGACGTCGAGGGCCCACCGGGCTCCGAACGCATCGATGACGACCACGCGGTCAGTCTGCCGTCCCCGCGACGGCCACGCTCCCACCCGGGTGCCGTGCCCGGCCCTACGATGGCGCCGTCGAGGGCGACCGTCCCCGGCATCCGGTCTGGAGGTGCCGCCGTGCGAGAACCCCGCAGCGCCGGCTGGTCGGCCGCCGCCTCGCCGAACCTGACCCGGGTGGGTGTGCGGTCGTGGCTGCTCCTCGGCGTCCTGGGGCTCGCCGGGGCCGTGCTGTGGCTGCTCGCCCAGGTGTCCGGCTTCGTCGTGCCGCTCGCGCTCGCCGCCGTGATGGGGGCCATCTTCGCCCCGCTCGTCGAGCGACTCCAGGCCCGTGGCATGCCCCGGTCGGGGGGCGCGCTGCTCGTGCTGCTCGGCCTCACGGTCGTCGTGGCCGGGTCGGTCTGGCTGGTCGTCACCGGCATCCTCGGGCAGTCGGGGCAGATCCGCGCGCAGGTGAGCGCCGGTCTCGACACCCTGAGCTCATGGCTGTCCTCCCACGGGATCGACATCGGCAGCGGCGCGTCGGCCACTGACTCGGCCAGCAGTGCCACCGGCCAGGCCCTCGGTGGTGTCATGGGGGCGTTGGCCACCACGTTCTCGGGCCTGATGTCGCTGGGCATCGCCACGGCGATCGGGGCCTTCCTCCTCTACTACGTGCTCGTCGACTGGGCCGGCCTCAATCGGTGGGTCGGCGGGCACGTCGGCCTGGACGCCGACGTCGGTACCGAGGTCGTGGAGGACTCGGCCGTGGCAGTGCGCCGTTACTTCTGGGCCCTCACCATCTCGGCGGTGGTCACGGCTGTGCTGATCGGCGGCACGGCCTGGGTGCTCGGCGTGCCCCTCGCCTTCACCATCGCCGTCGTCACGCTGGTCACCTCGTACGTCCCTTACCTCGGGGCCATCCTGTCGGGTGCGTTCGCGACGCTGATCGCGTTGGGCGCCAACGGTCTTGATACAGCCATCATCATGCTGGTCGTCATCCTCGTGGTGCAGAACATCGTCCAGACCATCGTGCTGGTTCGCCTCGCGGGCACCGCCCTGAGCCTGCACCCCATCGTGGTGCTGGGCGCGACGGTCGTCGGTGCCGCGGTCGCGGGGATGCTCGGGGCGGCGCTGGCCTCGCCCGCCGTCGCGGTGGCGATCATGGTGCAGCGCCGGCTGTCAGGTGGGCCCGAGCCGGCGGACCTGCCGCAGGCGGCCGACGACCCCTTCCCCGACGTTCAGGCGTAGCGCCGCGCGGCCCGCAGCACCTGACCGGGGTACGCCCCGCCGAACAGCACGGCGTGCAGCAGCAGCGGGTGCACCTGGTGCAGCAGCACCCGGTCGCGCCATCCATCGGCCAGCGGGGCGGCCTCGTCGTAGGCCGCGAGCACCCGCTCCAGGTGCGGGGCGCCGAACAGCGCGAGCATGGCGAGGTCGGCCTCGCGTGACCCGCCGTGGGCCGCGGGATCGATGAGCACCGCCTCCTGCGCGGTCCACAGCACGTTGCCCGACCACAGGTCGCCGTGCAGCCGGGCCGGGGCCTCACCGGTGTCGAACGCACCCGACCCGACCTTGTCGGCGAGCCGGCGCAGCAGGGCGACCCCGTCCTCGTCGAGCACGCCGCGCGCCTCGGCGAGCGGCAGCAGAGGGACGATACGGGCCTGCGCGTAGAACTCGCCCCAGGTGTGCCATGCCCCGAGGGCCAGGGGCAGCGGTTCGCTGAGCGGGCCGAGCCAGCCGTCGTCCACCCATCCCGGGGGGCCGCAGCCGGATGCCGTTGCGCCGGCGGCGTGCGTCGCCGCGAGCCTGCGCCCCAGCCGTTCGGCGGCCGCGACGGTGGGTGCCGCGGGGGTCAGCCGGGCCAGGTCGAGGTGGTGCGGTCCCTCGTCGAGCACCTCGACGACGGCGGCTCCACCGGCGGGCACGGCTTCGGCGAGCCAGCGCAGGCCGGCCGCCTCCCAGCCGAAGTAGCCCGGCGGCGCGCTGGCCGACTGCTTGCGGTGACGGGCCGGCATCCGGCCATCGTCGCAGGTCGGCCACGAGAGGTCGGCCCGCGATGTCGGCCCGCGATGTCGGCCCGGAGGGGATACTGGGCAGGCACCTGACCACGGGGAGGACCGATGACCGAGCAGCAACCCGCCGCGCCCGAGGGGGTCCTCGTGCCACCGGCCGCCCTGGAGGCGCTCACGACCGACATCGGTGGGGTGCTGGAGTCGATGGAGCAGGTGTCCGACTACCTCGAGCGGGTGGTGCACGCGGTGCGCCGGCACGTGCCGGGGTGCGACGAGGTGGGCGTCACCGTGCTGAGTGGGGGCCGGCCGCACACGGCCGCCTACACCACCGTGCAGACCCTCGAGATCGACGCGCTCCAGTACGCCCTGGACGACGGCCCGTGCCTCGACTCCGCCCGGCACCGCCGCGAGAACCGGGTCGACGACCTCGTCGCGTCCGACGGTCGCTGGCCGACGTTCGCGCAGGAGTGCCGCGAGGACGGCATGCGCAGCCTCCTCGCCCTGCCGCTGGTGAGTGGCGCCGAGTGCGTGGGGGCGCTGAACCTCTACGGCTGGGCCCCCCACGCGTTCGAGGGGTTCGACGCCTCGCTGGTGCGGGTCGCCGCCTCGCGCTGCGCCGACGCCGTGGTCGCGGTCTCGGCGCTCGACGGGGTGCAGCGCCTCGCGGGGCAGCTCGAGCAGGCGATGGCCAGCCGGGCCGTGATCGAGCAGGCCAAGGGCGTCATCATGGCGCTGCGCGGCCTGCCCGAGCACGCGGCGTTCGAGGTGCTGCGCACCACCTCGCAGGCCCGCAACATCAAGGTGCGCGAGCTCGCCCACCAGATCGTCACCGGAGTCGTCACGCGGGAGGAGCCGGGGCGCGCCTGAGCGCTGCCCTAGCATCGAGCCATGCCGCGACCCCATGCCGCAGCTGTGCTCGAGGACGCCTACAACGGGCGCAAGGCCCGCGTGCTGCAGTCACGCGGGTGGACGACCCGCGTCGTGCCCCTCACCGGCTACGGCAGCGTGAGCCAGCTGAGAGTGTTCGCCCGGGTGATCATGACCCGCGGGCGGCCCGAGGACGAGCCCGACGAGCCGACGTATGCCGCACGGCTGCGGGCCGTCGAGCTCGAGACCCGTGGCTGGAAGGCGTTCTTCGCGACCCCCGCGGTCGACGAGCCGGTAACCGTGCGGGTCAACGAGCGCATCGTGACCACGCGCACCGACCGGGGCGGCTACGTCGACCTCACCGTGCGGGGCCACGGGCTCGCGCCCGGCTGGCACCACATCTACGTGGGGTCGCCGGGGGCCGAGACCATCGACGTGCCGGTGCTGGTCGTGGGCACCACGGTGACCCACGGCATCATCTCCGACATCGACGACACGGTGCTGTCGACATCGCTGCCCCGGCCGATGATCGCCGCGTGGAACACGTTCATGCGCTCCGAGGGGGCCCGCAAGCCGGTGCCGGGGATGGCCACGATGTACCGCGAGCTGCTCGCCGAGCACCCCGATGCCCCGGTCATCTACCTGTCCACCGGGGCGTGGAACACCGCGCCGCTGCTCACGCGCTTCCTGCGGCGCAGCGGTTTTCCCGCCGGTCCGATGCTGCTCACCGACTGGGGGCCGACCAACTCCGGGTGGTTCCGGTCGGGCCAGGAGCACAAGCACGCGCAGCTGCACCGGCTGGCGCGCGAGCTGCCCCACGTGAAGTGGCTGCTGGTCGGTGACGACGGCCAGCACGACCCGAAGATCTACACCGAGTTCACCGGCCGGCGTCCCGACCACGTGCGCGGCATCGCCATCCGCGAGCTGTCACCGAGCGAGCAGGTGCTCTCGCACGTCATCCCGGTCGCCAACGACGACCTGGCTCCCGCCCCGACCGACCAGCTCGAGGTTCCGGTGGTGCGGGCGAGCGACGGCTACGGCCTGCTGCGCCAGGTGCGGATGATCTGGCAGTCGGAGGTGCCGAGCCGGACGCTGGCCGGCCGGGCCTCCGCGACCGTGCCGTCGCTGGAGGACCCGCCCGACTACCTGCTCCCGGACCCCGACGAGCGGTAGCGTCGGTCCATGCCCGAGCTGCCCGAGGTGCAGGCCCTCGTCCACTTCCTCGGTGAGCGCACCGACGGGCTCGTCGTGACCGGGGTCGAGCTCGGCTCGATCTCGGTGCTCAAGACCTTCACCCCGCCGCCGCAGGCCCTGGTGGGGGCTCCGGTCGACGGTGTGTCGCGCCACGGCAAGTTCATCGACCTCGACTGTGGCGGAACGCACCTCGTGTTCCACCTGGCCCGGGCGGGGTGGCTGCGATGGTCCGACGCGATGCCGGCCACCGTGCTCCGGCCCGGCAAGTCGCCGATCGCCCTGCGGGTGCGCTTCGACGACGCGTCGGGTTTCGACCTCACCGAGGCGGGCACCAAGAAGCGGCTGGCCGCTTACGTGGTGAACGACCCGGCGACTGTGCCGGGCATCGCCTCGCTGGGCCCCGACCCGATGGCCGACGACTTCACCCTCGAGGTGTTCGCGGCGATCGCGGCCTCGCACCGGATGCAGGTCAAGGGGATGCTGCGCGACCAGTCGATCATCGCCGGGGTTGGCAACGCCTACTCCGACGAGGTGCTGCACGTCGCCAAGCTGTCGCCGTTCGCCATCGCCGCCAAGCTCGGCGATGCCGAGGTCGAGCGGCTCTACACCGCGCTGCGGGGGACGTTGGCGGCGGCGGTGGCCGCGGCATCCGGCAAGCCTGCGAAGGAGCTCAAGGACGCCAAGCGCGCCGGCATGCGGGTGCACGGGCGCACCGGCGAGATCTGCCCCGAGTGCGGCGACGTGGTGCGCGAGGTGTCGTTCGCCGACTCCTCGCTGCAGTACTGCGCCACCTGCCAGACCGGCGGCAAGCCGCTCGCCGACCGCAGGACCAGCAAGTTCCTGAAGTAGGAGCGGGGTTTGGCATGCTTGCCCGATGAGTCAGTTCCCCGACGTGCCCGTGACCGCGCTGCCCGACGACGCCGTCGTCCTCGACATCCGTGAGCAGGACGAGTGGGACCGCGGGCACGCCCCGACCGCCGTGCACATCCCGATGTCCGAGCTGCCCGCCCGGGTCGACGAGCTCGCCCCGTTCCTCGACGCCGACGAGCCGCTCGTCATCACCTGCCGCTCGGGTGGCCGGGTGCAGCGGGTGATGCCGTGGCTGGCGCAGCAGGGGTACGAGGTGGCCAACCTCAGTGGCGGGATGCGCGCGTGGCACGCGGCCGGCAAGCCGATGGAGGCCGCTGGAGGGGCAGCGCCCCAGGTGCCCTGAGCCAGGCCACCCGGCCGGGCCTCAGGCCGCGCTGAGGAAGAACGCCACCGCGAACCCGAGCACGGTGAGCAGCCCGACCATCCGGCCGGCGTGCTCGACGGCCTCCGGCATCATCGTGTCGGCGAGCATGGTGAGGATGGCCCCGGCCGCGAAGGTCTGGATGAAGGCCACCGTCTCTTGGGACGCCCCGCCGAGCAGGGCGTACCCGGCGAACGACGCCAGGGTCGAGGCGGCGACGACGAGCGACCACAGCCCGAGGATCCAGCCGGTCGACCGCCCGGACGCCTTGAGGCCGGTCGTCGCCGACATCGACTCAGGGATGTTCGACAGGAACACGGCCGCGACCATGGCCGTGCCCACCCCGCCGCCGCCGATCAGGCTGATGCCGATCGCCGCCGACTCGGGGATGCCGTCGAGCAGCGCCCCGAGCACCAGGGCCATGCCGCTGGTCGCCGCCGCGCCGGAGGCGGCCGTCGACGCCCCGCCCTTTGCCGGCGTCGACGACCCCGCGGATGCCGAGTGGTCGGTGTCCGCGGCCGGCTCGGGCAGGCGCACGCCGCCGTGCACCGGGCTCTTGCGGCGGTGGCCGCCCTGCCGGTCGATCAGCCAGTCACCGGCGAAGAAGGTGAGGGCCCCCGCGGCGAGGCCGAGCGCGGCGGCGATGCTGCCGGCGGAGCGGTAGGCCTCCTCGGTGAGCTCGAAGGCGACCGCGCTGATCAGCACCCCCGCGCCGAACGCCATCACCAGCCCGATGACCCGAAGCCCCACCTTGAGGTAGAGCCCCATGAGGGCGCCGACCAGCAGGGCAGCGCCACCGACGAACCCCCAGAACGCAGCCTCGAGCACGCGCCCAAACCTAGCGGCGCGGCCCGTCGCGACACGGCCTAGTGCTGTCTGCGGATGTATGCCGTCAGCGCTAGAGAGCCGTATACCCTCCGATCGTGGACCCGATCCGGAACCCCTACGCCCCCGGCGCCGGGCAGCGCCCGCCCGAGCTGGCCGGCCGCGACGAGCAGCTCGACGCCTTCGACGTGGTGCTCGAGCGGGTGGCCCGCGGGCGGCCCGAGCGCTCGATCGTGCTCACCGGGCTGCGCGGCGTCGGCAAGACCGTGCTGCTCAACGCGCTGCGCTCGGCGGCGGTGCGCGCCGGCTGGGGCACCGGCAAGCTCGAGGCCCGGCCCGAGCAGTCGCTGCGCCGCCCGCTCGCGTCGGCGGTGCACCAGGCGGTGCGCGAGCTCGGGCCGGCCGGCGGAGCGGGCGACCACGCGCTCGGCGTGCTCAAGGCGTTCGCGCAGCGCGAGCCCGTGGGCGGCACGGGGCGCGGCGCGGCCAAGCTGCGCGACCGGTGGAAGCCCGGCATCGACGGTGCCGGCCGTCACCGGGCGGGCCGACTCGGGCGACATCGAGATCGACCTGGTCGAGCTGCTCACCGACCTCGGCGGCACGGCCGCCGACACCGGCCGCGGCATCGCGGTGTTCATCGACGAGATGCAGGACCTCGGCGCCGACGACGTGTCGGCGCTGTGCGCCGCCTGCCACGAGATCTCGCAGTCGCGGCTGCCGCTCATCGTGGTCGGCGCCGGCCTGCCGCACCTGCCGGCGGTGCTGTCGGCCTCGAAGTCGTACTCCGAGCGGCTGTTCCGCTACTCGCGCATCGACCGGCTCGACCGGGCCGCCGCCGACGCCGCCCTGTCGCTCCCGGCCGAGGACGAGGGCGCCGAGTTCACCCCGGAGGCGCTCGACGCGATGTACGCGGCGACCGGCGGCTACCCGTACTTCGTCCAGGCCTACGGCAAGGCGGTCTGGGACCTCGCCCCGGCATCCCCGATGACCGCCGACGACGTGGCCGTGGCCGCGCCCGAGGCGGAGGCCGAGCTGGCGGTCGGGTTCTTCGGCTCGCGCTTCGAGCGGGCCACCCCCGGCGAGCGCGAGTACCTGCGGGCGATGGCCGACGTCGCGGTCGAGCTCGGCGACGAGACGGACGCCGTGCCGACCGCCGACGTCGCGGCGCACCTCGCGCGCAAGCCGCAGTCGCTGTCGCCGGCGCGTGACGCGCTGCTCAAGAAGGGGCTGATCTACTCGGGCGAGCGCGGCCGAATCGCGTTCACCGTCCCGCACTTCGGTCGCTACCTGCGCGAGCACGCCTGAGCACCCGCTTGTCCGCGGGGAGCGATTTTGAGACTTACTCGACGAGTTCGACACTGCGTGAGACGGATTGCCACTTGAGCGGCGAACCTTGAGAAGGTTTCGGCAGATTGTGAGACGAGCTGGTGCGCTACCCGCGATGATGAGCGGAAGCATGTCCAGTCGCTGCTAAGAGAGTGACGCTCCTAGTTCGAGGTCTGAGTGTTCGTGGGGCTGCTCCCGCTTTGGCGGCTAGGCCGAGGCCTCGCACCGCAGATACCAACAGGAACCCCCATCTCAGCGTCATCCTCTGGGGATGGGCTGGGGTGGGGGTTCCATTCTCCACTTGCGGTACGTGCGAATCCGCGAACTCGAACGGACGGTGCGTGGCTTAGGGAGCCGGCGTAGTCCCGTCGAATGGCCAGCCCGGTCGGCGCCACCCGATCTGCAACGACCACACGACGTAGTGGTCGACGCCATCTCGCTGACGCCGCCCTGCGGCGTACAGCTCGGCCTCGTCTTGAAGAGCGAAGACTGCGACACCGATCGGGTCGAGCTCCTGCGCAGGTTCAGGGCTCATAGACGGCGCCTGCATCACGGCGTACACCTTGTCACCAGCTTCGCCCGACACCTCGTGCGTTTCCCAGCGGACCTCGGCACCGGACCCCGCCTCGACCACCTCGTGTTCGATGGCCCGGGCTTCGGCCTCGGTGTTGCAGACGGCAATCAGCGGCTCGGATGAATCTGAACCGGTGCGCGCGTACACCAGCCGGACTCTGAGACTGGATTCTGACGCGGCGCGCACCGGACTAACCGCCGCAGGAAAGCGTCGTCGCCGTCTGATACACGCGGGCGTAGTAGGTGCGGCCTGCGTAGACGATCGTGCCGGCGGTGGTTCCCGACCAACCGGTCTTCTCACTGCTCTTGCAGTAGTACTCAACGCTCTTCTGGGTGTAAGACGCGACGCCGCTGTTGCCGCCAGTGTGGGTAGAGCCGGCCTTCTTCCACCAGATGAACGACTTGTACCGAAGGTCCGTGGAGTGCCTGATGGACGTAACCGGAACTGTGCACGTCGTGTAGGGCTTGGTACCGACGGCTTCGTAGTTGGACGATTCGCGCAGGTACATCACACTCGGGTTCAGCACACAGGGTCCGTAGCGAACGGAGGCGGCAACTGCAGCCGAGGCCGACATTGAGCCACCCGATGACTCGAGCTGGGTGAGCAGCATGTCGGCCTCCTCGGGCGAACTTGCCTCCACGTACTGGGACGGGACGGAGTCCCTGGCGCTTATCACTTCATCGGGCAAGGTGTCAGGCTCAATGGCCTGCGCCGGCCCAGCCAACCCGCACATGCCGACCGCCACCAGCGTGGCCGCAGCCGCTGCTCTCAACTTCACGATCTCTCCCCAAGCGTCAGGCAGGCTGTTCCCGCTAGTTCGGCGAAGGTACCTGCCCAAAGACAGAGCGGCAACCGCTGCCGCAAAGGGGCAAGCACAGGGGCACCAAGAGCCCGTCACCGCGTTCGCACCAAGTCTCGATCGCGGTGATGTGGTTGCGGCGGAGCGGATTACAGGCTTGGAGTGGCCATTCGCACTGACCCGGCCGGCTGGCGAGTGACCGGCCTTCGTCGGCAGGGGCACACTCAGGTAGGTGAACAGACGCCTGTCGCCATTGAAGGACGTGTCAGGCCACCACGGCGGCGAGGGTGGCGACGTACTCGGCGGCCAAGTGCTCATCCCTGGTGGGTGCGAGCCCACTGCTCGCGCTGTTGCCCTCTGTCCCGACCCTGAGCGCTGCTGCATCGCCGTGCCGTTGACTTCAAGCATGCCGTCTACGGCCAGACCTCCCCGATCGCGGCAGTTCCGGACGTTTGGCAGTAGTCGCTGCTCAGAGCTGACGAGCCATCTCGTCGTAGAAGGAGACGAGCTCTGTTTGGGGGACCGCTGCCCGGCTGACCGTTCCCAAATCCTGGCCCTCGGCGCTGAAGGGTGGTGGCCAAAGGCTCAGCCCTTTGTCCAAGGCGACTGCCTCCACTTCGCTTTCCGAGCCGGGCCAGCGGAGGTCGTCGTAGAACGACGTGGTCCCGCCGGCGAGCATCTGCTCGAGGAGCTGGCTGTGACCAACTCCCAGGTCTGCCCAAGCCAAGGTGTCGGGTCCGAAGTAGCAGATCGTCCCTGGCCCGATACCGAGTTCGCCGCCGTCGATAGCGAACCGACCGCCGAGAACGTCCTCGGCCACGACCAGGTACCCGGCTCGGGCGGAAGCAGTCGCAGGGTCCGGTAGGCCATTGGCCTGTGACAGCGAATGCAGCGCCTCATGACCGCCACCAAGGATGCGGAGCCAGCCGTGATCCACGACGATGCCTCCGCAGTTGTAGGTGATCCCACCCAACGCTGAGCGCGTGCTGACCTGCAGGCACAGGACGCTCACACTGCACCGCTCTTCATCGCGAGGTAGCGCCCGAGCCCCGACGGGCGACCTGTCCACGAGTTCGGCCAGAAGGGGCCACGCATCGTTGACTGCGGTCAGCTCCTCGATGTCGCGGATCTCCATGCAGGGACTCTAGGAGAGACCCCACTTGGACAGTGACGGACCGACCCCGGACGGCACGATGCTCTATCGCACTATCCGCGGCAAAGTGCGCCCAGCCTCAACGTCGCCTGGGCGCTCCCCGCTCCCACCAGTCCATTGCTGGCTGGTCCTGGATGATCCTGGCGTTGATCTCGGGGTTGCCAAGAGTGCAGAACTTCCACAGTTCCTTCGCCGCCCGCGAATACTGGAAGAGCGCTTGGTCGACGCCAAAGGCGTCCAATTGGCCGCTTCGGAAGTTGTCTACAGCAGCACCCACCCGCTCGACCAACGCAGCCAACTGGCCCTCGTGGTAAGCAGCCACGATGGCGCGCGCGGCCTGTCGCTCAGACGTTGCGGACACGGATCGAGGTTAGTCCGAGGTCTCGCACCACGCGACGTACGGCATTAAGGTTCCGGACGATCGGCTAAAGCGCCGGGCGACCTTGAGCAACCTGACTGGCTGTGTCGGCACCTGACCAGGCGAACCACGGCCCCGCACCGGACTTAGGGATAACCAGAGCGCCGTTGCCCGCCAGCGCATGCCGTTCATCCAGCGTCTCGACGTACTCGCGTGTGTTGTAGGAGAACGCCCAAGCACTGTCGTACTCCTCCACGCCGCTCAGTACCCATTCGCCCGCCTTGAACTCCGGGAGCTCCCTTCCGAGCAGCGAGATCGCTATCTGGCGAGCGTCTTCCTCCGTCATGCCGAGGACGGTACCCACGGCTGCCCCAGACGCACGCGCTCATTGCAGGATGTCGCACGCTCCGCGGCAATTCCGGAAACCCCCCATGACTGCTCCTTGCCGTGGTTCGCTCCGGATCGCAGAGTCGCTCAGCCGCCCCCGGTCCCGCCGCCGCCGGGGTGGCCGACTCCGCCCATTCCCCCGGTGTGCTTCTGCCCCTCGGCGGAGTACCGCGAGGCCAGGTCATCCGCCTTGCTCGCGCCGGTCGACCCCCGGCGGTTCAACACGAAGGCGATGATCCCCACGATGACGACGAACCCGATGATCCAGGACCACATGGCCGCTCCTCCCGTTGTCGGCGCCCGATGGATGCCGTGCGCACAGGATGACGGTACGGGCCACGCCTGTCCATGACCCTGACTGACTGGGACAGAGGGCAGGTCCAGGGTCAGGGGCATGATGTACGGACCGAGTTGGGCGCCGAACGTAGCGAGGTCAGGAGGCGACCACGCACGGGAACGATCGGCGGCGTGTGCGGTCACTTGGATGCGCGGAAGCGTCGGTTCTCGAGCGGCTCGACAGTCAACACCGCTGCCGTCGCCAGTACCGTGGCTGTGGCCGCAGCGGTCGACGGGGCGTGCAGGAGACCCCAGATCGCCGCTGCGATCGCCACGGCGGGTCGGATCAGCGTGAACGGCCCGAGGACGATGGCGATTGCGAGGTACTTCCTTCTCCAGTCGAGCAGCGCGTATGCGGCCAGGGCGATGCCGACGGCCAGGGCGTAGGGCATCAGGATGGCGAGCATTGCTCGACCAGCTGCGACGTACCGCGTGAGGTGAGTCGGTTCGGCGATCAGGTCTGCGACGAAGACCACTGAGGCTGGAATCAACAAGATGGCCACCAGTGCGACGCCACGACGTGCTGCTCGTCGATCGTCGCTTCGGTGGCGGATGAGGCCACTTCTGCCCAGCCCTGCGCGGAATCCGCTACAGGCGCCATCGACAAGCGCGAGTGCGAGCAGGGTGGCAACCACGGCCGCCGTCATGCCCGCCAGCCTGTGATCGGGCGCAGCACATCGAGCGCACGGGGATACCAACGCGGCCCCTCCAGGACGGTCGGCGCGTATGCAGGTGCAGCAGCAACCGCCGACCTGAGAAGGACTTCGGCTGAGTGCGCGCGCCGTGCAGACATGACGCCGTCATGCTGAGAGACGGGCTCTCGCATCCGCGCCCGGTGGAACAACCACGCCCCCAGGGTCGACCACAGACATGGCGCAATGTCCCAATTCGCGAAACCAGCAACGCCCAGTGCTGCCTGGGCTGCGAACAGGTCGACAAGCTCCGACGGTTCCATGTGGTGAAGCAAGCCCGTGGAGATCACGATGGTCCGGTCCGGGTCGGCGACGGCAACGCCGGGCGTGAACGCGTCGCCAGCGATGAAGTCGCATCGAAGCTGCTCAATGTTTGCCAGGCGTTGCGCCTCAGCGGTCAGAGTCGGATTGAGGTCAACGCCGACCAGTTCAACGCCATCTGGCAGATGGCCATGCGCCGCAACCGCTCGCACGACATGCCCCAGCCCGCAGCCCACGTCGATGACTCGTACCGGCGCACGATCCAGGTCCATCAGTCGATTGATATACGGCAGCAGCAGGGCCGCCACACGCCGGTCGAGCTGCAGCTCTTCACCCAGCCGCTGGAGCTCGCAATGGATCCTCAGCGCCAGAGCATCCAGGTAAGGCCTATCGATCTCGCCTCCGTGCTCAGGCATCCGGCGCACGATCCGCGCGGCCCGGTGCTGGCTGCGCTGCTCAAGCTCAGCTACGGCGGCCCGCCGCATCACCGGCATGCGCGCACCGGCTAGGTCCAGTGGCCAAAGCAGGTCGGTGATCTCGACTGGCCCGGCCCGCATGCGTGCCAGTCAACCCGAGCAGAGCACCGGCGTCTCGCAGTGCGCGAATCTCGGCACGGTCGGCGGCAAATCCGGATGTGCCGCTGTCACGATCGATGAGCCTTGACCTCAGTCGTTCATCCGGACCGTGTCTGGCACGCACGTACCTTCCGCGATGATGTCCACGTGACCAGGTCAGAGCTTCGGCAGCTTGCTGATGGGCTTCCAGGGTGAGGCCGCCGGAGTCCTGCTCTCGGTGCTGGATGACCCAAATAGCGAGTTCAGGGACGACGCGTCCTTGAGACCGACCCCTACCTCGGATCTTCTGACGATCTACCAGCGCCGGGCCCGTCACGCGAAAGCCGTAGGACTCCCCACGCGGTTTCGCTGAGTCGGTGGCGAGAATCGAGGAGTCCTCTTACGACGAGCTGCGGTTGGCAGTCACCATCGGCTCCAGCGGCCACCCAAAGGCGGTTGCGTTCCTCGCTCCCGAGAGGTCAGAGATCGTGGCAGTCCTCGCGGTGCTCGAGGAGGACCCTCCGAGTAGCGGGCCCTTCGCCACGACCAGAACGCCCCAAAGGCGGCCGAAGCGGGCGTCAACCTCGAATGGCGTCAGCCGCCATCCGCAGGTCTCGATGGTCCTCGACGGCCAAGCGTGCGGCTCGGATGAACTGCGTGGGGCTTCTCCTCGCGACCACGAACACGTCGTCGATCACCGCGTCCGGCGGAGAAACCTCGCCATAGCAGTCGTGCCAGGCGAACTCGGTCAGCTCGAGCATATCCAGCACAGCCTCGGCGTCTGCACCGAACTCTGTTCGTGCCCGGGACTCCCGGTCCCTACGCCTGTCTGCCCTGCTTATCGCCATGGACCACACTCTGCACGCACCACTTCAGAACCGCCGGGACTCGGCCCGATCTGCGGCATGACCGGAAGCGTTGTGCAGCGCCCGCTAGAACCGCCTCGGCGGTGCCCACGGCCCCCAGTGGCAGCTCACTCTTCCCAATCCCCGCTTGAGGAACCACAGCCTGGGATGTCTTCTGCGGCCCGCCCGGAGGTCTCACCCGCAATCAATGAACCTCCGATCTCATCGATTCAAACGTGGGACCGCGTGGCCCCTATCGTGACGACTCGTTTCGCCGGGTGGCAGTAATCGGAAGGCACATGGGTCGCAGAGGTGGACTTCACGCCATTCGCCAGACCTCAGTGGCTCTGACGCTCCCAGGCGCGCATGGCGATCCACAGGCTGGCCAGGTCGCCGGTGTCGCTAGTGCTGAGGTCGAGGAGCTGCTCCACCTTCCGGATCCGATAGAGCACCGTCTGCCGGTGGAGGTGCATGGCGTGGGCGGTGCGTTGCCACGAACGCTCGTGGTGGAGGAACGACGACAGCGTGGCCAGCAGCTCGTCGCGCTCTGGGGCGGGGCGGCTGAGCACACCCTGCAGCACTCGACGGATGTAGGACTCGGCCTCCTCCGGGGTGCGGGGCCCGATGTCGGGGACGGCCTCCTGGTAGCGAACCCGATTCACCGACCTATCGCCGGCCGTGTCTAGAGCCCACCTGGCTTCCCTTTCCGCCTCGGCGATGCGGCCGGCGTGCCCCAGCGTCTCGGACACCCCGATCAGAGTCTCGCTGCCGGCTGCGCGGAAGTAGCTGTCGAGGGACTCGGCGCCCACGATGGACAGTGCCAGTCCGGTGCGGTGGACGGTGAGGTGCGGGATGTCGCCGCGCCACAGCTGCAGGTGCATCTCGAGGAGACTGCCCTCGTCCGCGCCGCGCGCGGCCACGACTGAGGCCGAGGACGGGTCGATGCCGCGCTCGGCGAGTCGCTCCCGGATCGTATCGGGGGGAAGGTACCCGTCAAGGATCTGCACGAGTAGCTCCGCACGAGCACGACGTTCGTGCTCGATGGTCAGTCGGGCCTGCGAGATGGCCAGTGCGCACACCGTTGCCGCATGTTGGAGGAGGATCGCGTCGGGCTCCGTGTCCGGCCCGGGCAGGCACACCAGCAACGCATCGGAGTGCGTCGGCAGGGTGGTCATCAGGAGACGGCGGCCGTCGTCGAGGTGGCCGGCCATGACGCCGGCCCGGGGCCGGCCACGCTGCTCGCGCACGGCGGCACGAACTGCCGGCTCGAGGCCGTCGTCGCCGGTCCAGAGGTCCCCGGACTCGCGCTCGCAGATGGTGACCGGACACTCGAGCTCGCGGGACAACGCGGCGGTCAGGACGCGCAGCCCCTCCTTGTCGGCCGAGATCAGCTGCAGCGCTCGGTAGATCCGCTCGGTGCGGATCAGACGCTGTGACTGCTCGAGCAGGGTGGCCTCGGCGACGGTTCGCGAGATCGAGACGAACGGCATCGGAAACGCCACCCAGAGAACCGGGAAGCTGAGTTCGTCGCTCACCGTCGCCATTCGCTTCGTCACGGGCGGGGCGTACATCTCCTCACCGATCGCGAGCGCTGCGGCACCGCTGTCGACCAGCTGCCGGACCAGCTCTTCCTGGCCCGCGGCGGTGCGCGGCATCGACATGCCGTTGGTCATCAGCAGCTCACCACCGGCCACCCATCGCCACGGCTCCGGCAGGTCCGTTGTGTGGGTCCACGAGACGGCGTGATCGAGGCCTGAAGCGCCGGAGTGGAGCGAGAGCCGCAGATGCGGCATCTCCAGCAGCTCACCCACTGTGATCGGCACAGAGTCACCCTAGTTCATGCACAACCTACATGTGCGATTGCACAAGTTTGGTGCGACGGTTTGAGCAGTCGCCCTCTGGGCGCGGCCGGCGGACCTCGCTACACATGGAGGACGAAGCCACCTATCCGACGAGGGACACCATGAACGAGCAGCCAACAGTCGAGGACGCCGACGTCCTGATCGTCGGTGCCGGCCCCTCCGGCGCGGTGGCGGCCTACGAGCTGGCGCGCAAGGGCTTCAAGGTCGTCTGCCTCGAGCAGGGTGACTGGAATCGCCCCGACGACTTCACGGGCGACAAACCGGAGTGGGAGCTGGCCCGGCTCAAGCGGTGGCACCCCAGCCCCAACACCCGCGGCAACGCGGCCGACTACCCGATAAATGCCGAGAACAGCCCACTCGAGCCGCTGCTCTTCAACGGTGTCGGCGGCAGCACCATCCTCTACTCCGGGCACTGGGTCCGGGCCCTGCCGTCGGACTTCCGCGTGAAGACACTCGACGGGGTGGCCGAGGACTGGCCGTTCACCTATGAGGACCTCCGTCCCTTCTACGACGAGGTCACCCACCACATGGGCGTCTCGGGCCTGGAGGGCGACCCGTCCTACCCCGACGCGCACACCTTCCCGCTACCGCCGCTGCCGATCGGCAAGGCCGGCCTGCGAGCAGCGCGCGGCATGGACAAGCTGGGCTGGCACTGGTGGCCGGCCCCCAACGCCATCTCTTCGCGCACATTCCGCAACCGGCCCGCCTGCCAGCGATACGGCGCCTGTGAGTCAGGCTGCCCGGCCGGCGCCAAAGCCAGTGCTGACCTGGCTTACTGGCCGGACGCGATCGCCGCCGGGGCGGTGCTCATCACCGGCGCACGGGTCCGATCGCTGACCGTCGACGAGAAGGGCCTGGTCGCCGGTGCCGAGTTCGTCGACCGCGACGGCCGCTGGCACCACCAAGGGGCGGGCATCACCATATTGGCGGCCAACGGTGTCGGTACGCCGCGGATCCTGCTCAACTCGGCGACCTCCGACCAGCCGCAGGGCCTCGCCAACTCCTCGGGACTGGTCGGCAAGCGGCTGATGATCCACCCCTACGCCTCCGTCTACGGCACCTACGACGAGGACCTGGAGAGCCACCTCGGACCGGCTGGGCAGGCACTGCAGTCACTGGAGTTCTACGAGACCGACGAGTCCCGGGGATTCGTGCGCGGCGGCAAGTGGAACCTGATGCCGACGCCCGGCGCACTCAACCGGGTGCTCTGGCAGCCCGGCACCGACTGGCGCGACGGTTTCGGTGACCGCTTCCACGACAGGCTGAGCAGCGACTTCGGTCGCACCCTGGAGTGGGGCATCACCACCGAGGACCTGCCCGACGAGAACAACGAGGTCGTCCTGGACCCCGAGCTCACCGACTCCGACGGCATCCCGGCCGCCAAGATCAACTACACGATCGGCGCGAACAACCAGAAGCTGCTCGACTTCCACGTCGCCCGCGCCGTGGAGGCGCACGAGGCCGCGGGGGCGGTGAGCACCGAGATCGTTCCGGTGGTCCGCGACAGCGGTTGGCACCTGCTGGGCAGCGCCCGGATGGGCGAGGACCGGTCGGACTCCGTCGTCGACCAGTGGGGCCGCTCGCACGACATCCCCAACCTGTTCGTCTTCGACGGCAGCAACTTCGTCACGTCGACCGGTGTGAACCCCACCGCGACGATCATGGCGATCGCCCTGCGGGCCGCCCGCCATCTTGCCGACAACCGGCACAACCAGCCCTCCGCCTCCTGAACGCCGTAAAAAGGACAACCGTGATGCTCGACTCCGTAGCCCGTCAACGTCTCGCCGTCCTGGCCGACGTCCTCATCCCGGGTTCGGGTGGGTTCCCCTCCGCCTCGGCGGCAGGCGTACCCACCGACCTGATCGACCGCGCCCTGCACTTCCGGCCTGATCTGGACGCTTGCCTCGGTCGGGCCCTCGAGGTCGCCGGCGGCCTCGACGCGCAGGCCGCGCTCGACCTCCTCAGCACCGCGCACAGCGCCGACTTCGAGGCTCTGACCACCCTGGTCTCGGGCGCCTACCTGCAGAGCCCGCAGGTGCAGCAGGCCCTCGACTACCGCCCGGCGCCGAGACAGGCCAGTGACGACGTCGACTCCTACGTCGACATGCTCGAGATCGTGGTCACCCGCGGCTTCGACATCCACGGGGCGGACCTGTCATGACCAGCACGCTGGCGCACGTCATCGACGGCCAGGGATGGGAGGGCGACGGGCCTGCCACGCAGGAGATCGTCGACCCCTCGACCGAGGAGGTGATCGCCCACGCTCGCCGGGGTACCTGTGACGACGTCGACCGAGCCGTCGTGGCCGCACGGCGCGCTGCTGCCGCCTGGGGCACGCGCACACCGAAGGACCGTGCGGAGGCACTCCTCGCGATCGCGACAGTCGTCGAGGACCATGCGGCCGAGCTCGCCGAGCTCGAGTCCCGGAACACGGGCAAGCCCCGCGGGCTCGCTGCCGACGACGTGGCCGCCGCCATCGACACCTTCCGCTTCATGGCCGGTGCCGTCCGCGCGCAGACCGCTGTTGCAGCGGGCGAGTACGTCGAGGGAAGCACCTCCACCATCGTGCGGGAGCCGGTGGGCGTGGTCGCCGCGATCACGCCGTGGAACTACCCCCTCCTCATGGCGGCCTGGAAACTCGGGCCGATCCTCGCGGCCGGCAACACCTGCGTCCTCAAGCCGTCCGAGCAGACACCGCTGACCACCCTTCGTCTCGCCGAGCTGGTGAGCGACATCCTTCCGCCAGGCGTCCTCAACGTCGTGACCGGTGACGGCGCGGTCGTGGGCGCCGCGTTGGCCACCCACCGCGGCATCGACCTGGTGTCCGTGACCGGCAGCGTGCGCGCCGGGCAGGCGGTGGCCGCCGCCGCCGCGACGACGCTCAAGCGGGTCCACCTCGAGCTCGGCGGTAAGGCGCCGGTCCTCGTCTTCGCCGACGCGGACCTCGACGCTGTCGCGGAGGGCATCGTCTTCGCAGGCTTCGGCAACTCCGGCCAGGACTGCGGAGCCGCATGTCGGGTGCTCGTCGACGTCGCCGTGCACGACGAGCTGGTCGAGCGCCTCGTCAAGCGGGTCGAGGCCATGGTCCTCGGCGCGCCCTCTGACGGCGAGGACGTCGACATGGGACCACTGGTCTCGCGCGAGCACCACGGCCGCGTGCTCGCCGCTCTCGCCCAGGCAGCTGCCGACGGGGCCCTCACCGCCGTCGGCGGCGGGGTACCGGACCGCCCCGGCTTCTTCCTCGAGCCGACGGTGCTGACCGACATCCCTGCCGGCGCCGCCTGCACGACCGAGGAGATCTTCGGCCCCGTCGTGACGATGGAGACCTTCACCGACGAGGATGCCGCCGTCGCGGCGGCCAACGCCACGCCGTACGGCCTCTCGGCCTCGGTGTGGACGGAGAACGCCCGGAGGGCGGCGCGGCTTCCGCGCAGGCTCGACTTCGGGACGGTCTGGGTCAACGACCACCTCGCGTTCGCCACCGAGATGCCGTGGGGCGGCTTCAAGGCCTCCGGCTACGGCCGCGACCTGTCGGCGTACGCGCTCGACGACTACTCGCGGACCAAGCACGTCATGGTCAAGCACCGCGCCTGACCCTCAGCAGCGAAGGAAACCCACCATGTCGCAGGAAAGCACTCTGGTCGAAGGGCTGACGATCCAACCGGTCCCGGAGACGCAGCGGACCGGGAAGGTCCGGCACCTCTTCTCCTTCTGGTTCACCGTCCAGATCATCCCGCTGGCCGTCGTCACCGGCCTTCTCGGCCCGACCGTGTTCGGACTCGATGTGTTGTCGACGATCGTCGCGATCGTCCTCGGCAGCCTGGTCGGCGCGGTGTTCATGGCGCTCCACTCGGCGCAGGGATCGAAGCTCGGCGTACCGCAGATGATCCAGGCCCGGGCGCAGTTCGGCATGTACGGATCGGTCCCCATCACCGTGATCGTGATCCTGATCTACGTCGGCTGGATCGTGGCCCTGATGGTGCTGGCCCAGCAGACGTTGAGTGCGGTGTGGACCGGCCTGGGGACCACGCCCGGGCTGTTGCTGAGCACCGCGCTGACCCTGTTTGCCGTCGTGGTCGGCTACCAGCTCATCCTCCGCTTCAACCGGGTGATGGTCTGGCTCTCCGGCCTGGCGCTGCTGACCACGCTCCTCTACACGGGCATCCACGCCGCCAACGCTGGCGCGGCGGCCGTCGCTGGAGCAGGCGGCTCCTTCAACTGGGCCGGCTTCCTCGGCATGGCCTCGGTGGTCGGCGTCTGGCAGCTCTCCTATGCGCCGTACGTCTCGGACTACTCGCGCTACCTGCCCTCGTCCACCACGACTCGGGCGGCGTTCTGGTACACCTACGCCGGCACCGTGCTGGGTGTCATCGGAGCGATGTCCGTCGGCGCCTTCCTGGTCGCGGGACTCGGCCAGGACGGCCAGCTGGCGGGCCTGGACGGCATCATGCCGCACGCAGTGTTCGTCTTCGTGATGCTGATGTTCTTCCTCGGGGCCATCGATGCAGGTGTCATCAACATGTACGGCTCGTCGCTGTGCGTCCTGACCGCCATCCAGACCTTCAAGCTGTCCTGGGCGCCCCGCGCCTCCGCCCGACACCTCACGGCTGTGGTGCTCGCCACAGCGGTGTTCATCACCTCCACGACCGTCTCCGACAACTTCGTCACCGCCTACACCAACTTCATCCTCGTGCTCGCCTACCTCCTCGTGCCGTGGAGCATCATCAACCTCATCGACTACTACCTGGTGCACAAGGGCAACTACGACCCGACCTCGTTCAGCGACCCGACGAGCGGCTACGGCAGCTTCAACGTGCCGGCGCTCCTCAGCTACGTCCTCGGGTGCCTGGTGCAGATCCCGTTCATGGCGACGACGCTCTACGTGGGCCCGATCGCCCAGGACACCGGCGGTGTGGACACCTCCTGGGTCGTGGGCAGCATCGCCACCACGGTGATCTACCTCGGCCTGCTCCGGGTCTGGAGGCGGCAGCCAGTCCCCGTCCCGGTCCTCGTGCCCGAGACGGAGGTCGCCGCATGAGCAGGCAGCAGCCGATCGGCGCTCTCGAGGCCACGAAGGTCCCGCGCTACGCCGGTCTCGGCACCTTCGCGCGGATCCCGATGATCGACTCGGTGCCCGACTACGACGTGGCCATCCTCGGCGCCCCGTTCGACGGCGGCACCTCGTACCGGCCTGGTGCACGGTTCGGCCCGATGGGCATCCGCCAGGCATCGCGGCACATACGGCCCCGGTTCCACGTCGAGCTCGACACCGCGCCCCTGGAGGAGATCCAGGTCGTCGACGCGGGCGACGTGCCGTGCACGCCCTACGGCATCGAGGACGCCATGCGGCAGATCGAGGACATGGCCCGCGACGTCCTCGGCAGCCACGGCCGCCGGATCGTCACCCTCGGTGGCGACCACACCGTCGCCCTTCCGATGCTGCGCGCCGCCCACCGCCAGCACGGGCCGATCGCGCTCGTCCACTTCGACGCCCACCTCGACACCTGGGACACGTACTTCGATGCACCGGTCACCCACGGAACCGTGTTCCGCCGGGCGTTCGAGGAAGGTCTGCTGGCCGAGGACAAGTCCATCCACGTCGGCATCCGGGGTCCCATCTACGACCGGCTCGATCTCGTGGACGATGCGTCATTCGGGTTCCGGATCATCCGGGCCGGTGACCTCGACTTCCTCGGCGTCGAAGGCGCCGCCGACCAGATCCGGCAGCGGGTCGGTGACGCACCTGTCTACGTCTCGATCGACATTGATGTGCTCGACCCCGCCTTTGCGCCGGGCACCGGCACGCCGGAGATGGGCGGTCTGAACAGCCGCGAGCTGCTGCACGTACTACGCAGACTGGACGGGCTGAACCTCATCGGTGCCGACGTGGTGGAGACGGCACCCGACTATGACCACGCCGAGATCACCTGTCTCGCCGCAGCCACGGTCGCGTTCGACCTGGTCACTCTCATGAGCAAGACGCCGGTGGTCCAACCGGCGACCGCGTCTATCGGGTCAGGAGCCGTCGGCTCCTGACCCGACGACTCACAACTCCACATCTGCCGTGGCAGCCGAACCAGGAGAGGCTCACCACACAGGCGCGGGCGCCGTAACGGAAACTCCCTCCGAGAATCGCTTATGCCTTCTCACTGCTGCGGAGCTGTGCGGGTAAGCGATGACATCTCAAGGCGGAATCTCTGGACGTGCGCCGACGCACCGAGATCCGGCATTCGATCCGGCGTGCCCGTGCTAGGCGAGCTGCGGAATCTCGCGCTTGTCCTCCGTAGGAGCAATAAGACCCGCTGCGCCCGCGTGTGGACGCTCGACTGAGGGGGACCGCCCGGGTTCCGCCGCCCGCATCCGCATGTTCTGCACACTCGGTCTACCAGCAAGAACATCCGGCATTCGGCCTGAGCGCGAAGGGCGGCGGCCATCGCAGCTGCGGTGACGTCGTCGTCGAGCTGGAGAGGCCGACCTCGAGATTGCGGTCTCAGAATCCCGCGCTGAAGGCGGCTCATAATCGGCCGCCAAAGCGACTCTCCTGACACACCTGTGGGTGGTGGAGGAGGGCTGAGGAGGCGCACGCCGTTCTCTGAGTAGGTTTCTGAGCTGTCGAAGGCACAGGAACTGTGGTCAGGAGAACGGCGTGCGTGATGTCAGCGTATGGCGCGAGATGTTGGGCGTCGAGAAAGCCGTGATTGAGCGGGTCGAGTTCGACGAGGACGAGGAGCTGCTGGTCGCCCGTGTGCGGCCCACGAAGCGCGAACGCGGCCGGTGTGGGGTGTGTCGGCGACGCAGCCCGGGCTACGACGGTGGTGCTGGTCGGCGGCAGTGGCGGGCGCTGGATCTGGGCACGGTGCGTGCGGTCGTTGAGGCTGACGCGCCGCGGGTGCTCTGCCGTGAGCACGGTGTGGTGGTGGCGTCGGTGCCGTGGGCCCGTCACGACGCCGGCCACACCTACGCGTTCGATGAGACCGTGGCGTGGTTGGCCACGCAGTCCTCGAAGTCCACGGTGACCGCACTGATGCGGGTCGCGTGGCGCACCGTGGGGTCGATCATCGCCCGGGTCTGGGCTGATGTCGACGCCCGCCATGACCGGCTGGCCGGGCTGAGGCGGATCGGGATCGACGAGATCAGCTACAAGCGCGGGTTCAAGTTCCTGATGGTCGTGGTCGACCACGACCGGCGCGCCCTGGTGTGGGCTGCGCCGGGACGCACCAGCGCCACCGTGGCGGAGTTCTTCGACCTGCTCGGCCCTGACCGGTGCGCCCAGATCACCCATGTTTCCGCTGATGGGGCCGACTTCATCGACACCATCGTGGCCGACCGGTGTCAGGGCGCGGTGCGGGTAGCTGACCCCTTTCATGTCGTGCGTTGGGCCACCGACGCCCTGGACGAGGTGCGTCGCGCGGCGTGGAACGAGGCCCGAGCCCAAGCGCGGACCGAGCCGAAACGCCCCAGTGGGCGGCCCCGAAACGATGCACCACCACGGCCGGGGAACGAGCGCGCCAAGGCACTCAAGGGGGCCAGGTACGCCTTGTGGAAGAACCCGCAGAACCTCACCGACAACCAGCAGGTCAAGCTCGCCTGGATCGCGACCACCGACCCCATGCTGCACCGGGCCTACCTGCTCAAGGAAGGGCTGAGAGTGGTGTTCACGTTGCCCTACGACGCCGCCGTCGAAGCGCTTGACCGGTGGATCAGCTGGGCCCGCCGGTGCCGCATCCCGGCGTTCGTCAAGCTGCAGAAGAGCATCGTCAAACACCGGCCCCGGATCCTCGCCGCGATCGAGCACAACCTGTCCAACGCGCTCATCGAGTCCACCAACACCAAGATCCGACTGATCACCAGGATCGCGTTCGGGTTCAAGTCCCCCGAGGCCCTGATCGCCCTCGCCCTACTCTCCCTGGGCGGCTACCGACCCGTGCTACCCGGCCGGAAATGACCCACAGGTGTGTCAGGAGAGCCGCCAAAGCAGGCGCCTGTCTCAGAGTGGTACGCCGCTGACAAGTTCCGCCCGGGCCGCCGTCCCACTCACACGCGTTCGACGCGGTCGGCCTGTGGTCCTCGGTCGCTCTGTCGGACCTGGTACCGGACCCGATCGCCCTGCTGCAGCGTGTCGGCGCCTCTGATGACCGACACGTGCACGAACAGATCCGCGCCTCCCGCGTCCGGGGCGATGAAACCGAACCCCCGCTCCGCGTCGTAGCGCGCGACCACTCCCTCACCGCCGCGCGCCGGGACGTCGGATGCGCCTTGGTGTCCGGGCCGAGCGCGGGTTGTAGGCGTCGCGGGTGCGCCCCGCTGTGTCGAGCCGCGTGCGAGGCGCACGTCGCGAGCCTGCGGGCCCTTCTCGCTGACGACGACGTCATATGTCACCCGGTCCCCCTCGTCCAGCCCGGGGAGCCCGTCGGCCAGCTCGCGGACGTGGACGAAGACATCGGGACCGCCCGACTCGGGGGTGATGAACCCAAAGCCCTTGTCTCCGTCGTACCAGGACACAGTGCCGTCCGCCCCGTCGGATGCCACGGCCTGCTGGGCGGCCTGGGCTCCCAAGGGAAGCAGATGGTCAGCTTGCGATCCCTTCTGCCCGTCGACGACGAGGAACGCCACCCTCTGCCCCTCCGAGAGCACACCGCCGCCCACGATGGCCGAACTGTGCACGAAGATCTCGGCACCACCGCCGTCGGCCGTGATGAAGCCGTAGCCCTTGGCAGGCTCGTACCAGGCGACGGTGCCGAGCACGCCCAGCGGTGTATCGGCGGCCTGGTCGGAGATGACCCGGACGCGGCGTGCCTGCGGGCCGCGGTCGCCCTCACCGACCTCGAACTCGACCACCTGCCCCTCCCGGAGCAGCTTCACCGCGTCGTCGCTGACGACCTCGGACGCGTGCACGTACAGATCCTCTGCCTCCTGCCCGAGGGCGATGAAGCCGAACCCCCGGTCGGCATCGAACCAGCGGACGGTTCCCTGGGTCACGGCTGACTCCTTGTCGAAGCTACGGTCGGTGTTCCCCTAGTGTCCCCGACGGGACTGCGACAAGCGCCCGGCCCCAGCCGGTGCTCGAAACGTCGTGGCAATTGCCCGACGGCGACATCTACGGCGGCCCGGTGCCGCGTCGGCACCGGCAGAAGCGAGCGGATCCGAACAGTCGACGGCTTCACCACCGCTCTGCGGCCGGATGGCATGACCAAGCGGCCAGATCCTGGACCGCAGCGCTAGCGTGACCGCGCAGAGCCGGCTGGAACCAGTTCACTCCTGGTGCAGTCCGACGGCGGATGACTGGTCAACACGAAGGTGGAGCGGTGATGTCCGGGGGTGTCTCTGGTCGGCGCGCCGGGATGTCCGGAGCAACCATGGCCGGCGCCACCGCGAGGTGGATTTTCGAACGCGTCCTTGGCGGCGTGGCCGTGTGCGGCGCCTTCTTGGCGCTCCTCGGTTTGGGCTATGTCCCGTTCGACATGGCCGACCAGCAACGTGCCGAGTCCCTGCTGAACAGCGGCACCCGGTTCCGGGTGTCCACGGTCGAAGGACACGTCGATCACGAGCCGAGCAAGGGCGGCGGCTGGTGGGAGGTCGACGGTGTCCGGGTTCGACTTCCAGACACCGCAGCCGGCGAGTGGGTCGAGCTCACCGGGCTGGGAGAACAGCTGACGGAGTCCACTCTCCATGACGACATCGAGTGGAAGCAGGGGTGGCAGGACGTGCCAGCCGAAGCCGGCTACCAGGCCCCGATCGATGTCCTGTACTCCGTCGACGATGACGGACAGGTGAACGCCATGGCCGTTGACGACGCCCGCGAATGGGCCGGCTCGGACGAGTGGAAGATGTCGCTCACGATCGGGTCGGTCGGCCTGCTCCTCTTCCTCACCGCAGGCGCAGGCTGGCTCTTCCTCACCAGAGACTGACCGCGTCGACGGCTTCGTCGATGGGCGTGTGCCCGTCGTTGAACTCGATGAACCTGCCGATGGTGGCGGGGTTGGCGAGGACGGCGGCGACGACCAGGGCGACGTTCTCCCGGGAGACCTCACCGGGCGGGAGGTCGGCACCGACGTCGATCCGACCGGACGCGTCCGCCTGGGTGAGAGTGCTGGGGCCGAGGATCGTCCATGCCAGGTCCGTGCCGCGCAGGTACTCGTCGGCAGCGGCCTTCGCCTCGTAGTAGGCGAACATCCCGTGATCCGGTGCGACTCCGTGGTCCACGCGCGATCCCTTGAAGGAGACCATCACGTAGCGGGACACGCCGGCCAGCTTCGCCGCGTCCATGGAGCGGATCGCGGCATCACGATCCACGGCATAGGTGCGCTCCTTGTTGCCGCCACCCGCCCCGGCCGACCACACGACCGCGTCATACCCGCCGAGCAGCTCCGCGAGCTGCTCGGACGTCAGGTTCTCGACGTCGGCGATGACCGGTGTGGCACCGACCGCCGTGATGTCCGCGCGCTGCCCCGGGTCGCGAATGAAGGAGCTGACCGGGTGGGAGCTGCCGGTGAGGATCCGAGCCAGGTGAAGAGCGACCTTTCCGTGGCCACCGATGATCGCGATGTTCGACATAGGGGCTCCTTGGGTCGGTCTGTATTCCCGTGGGCTCCACGGCGGGAGTCGACACAATCTCCCATCCGAAGCCTTCCGGCGGCGGGCTCACAGCGGAGCCATTCGGGCCGTCGAAGGTCAGGGCCGCACGCTCGCTCATCCTTCGACGACGTGCCGTTGCACTCGTCACAGCCGCCGCGGGTGCCTCGCGGGGCCTTAGCGTGCCGCCATGAGAGCCATGGCGTACGACGCATACGGATCCGACGACGTCCTCACCCTGCGCGAACTGCCCGACCCGAAGGTCGGCCCGGGCGAGGTTCGCATCCGGGTGCGGCGGGCCGGGGTTAACCCGGTCGACTGGAAGGTGATGTCCGGCGGCCTCGACGGCCTGATGGATCCCGTGTTCCCGGTGGTCCCCGGCTGGGACGTCGCCGGCACGGTCGAGACGGTCGGCATCGACACCCCGGAGTTCGAGGTTGGCGACGAGGTCGTGGCCTACGCGCGCAAGGACGTCGTCCACGGCGGCACGTTCGCCGAGCTCGTGACCATGAGCGTTCGCGGTGTGGCTCGCAAGAGCGCGGCCCTCACCTGGGACGAGGCGGGCGGTCTCCCGCTCACCGGGCTCACCGCACTGCAGAGCCTCGACCGGCTGCTCGTGGCCGCCTCGGACACCGTCCTGGTGCACGGTGGGGCAGGCGGTGTCGGCGCTCTCGCCGTCCAGATCGCACGGGCGCGCGGAGCCCGCGTGATCGCCACCGGGTCCCCGGCGAACCACGAGTTCCTCAGTGACCTCGGTGCGACCCCCGTCGCGTACGGCGACGGGCTCGTGGAACGCCTCCACGAGGTTTCACCGGACGGCGTCGACGTGGTCGCTGACTTCGTGGGCGGGGTCCGCGACGTCACCTCGGCCGTGCTGGTCGCGGGCGGGCGGCACGCCTCCATCGCCGACGCGTCCGTGCTGGAAACGGGAGGTTCCTGGTTCTGGGTGCGCCCCTCCGCAGCGGGCCTGGCCGAGCTCGGTCGGCTGGCCGACGCCGGAGAACTGCGGGTCCCCGTGGCCGCCGTCCTGCCGCTCGAGGAGCTGCCCGCTGCGTTCGCGCTCAGCCGCGAGGGGCACGTGCGGGGCAAGCTGGTCATCTCCGTATCGGACTGAGGCAGCCGAACGCAGGTAGAAGCAGCCGGCTCTGTGCGTCGGGTGATGCACAGTGCGCGATTGAGCCCGCCCTCTGCATCACCGTGGGCCGAAGGGCGGATCGAGGGGTCGAGACATGCCCGGGATCGCGATTCTCGCGAGCAAGTCTCGACCGGTCGACTCACCGCGCCCGCCGCGTCCTGACCCGCTTCGACTCCGACGATGTCCGGCATGCTTCTTCCTGTGAGGAATCCGCTCGATCGGCTGCGTCGGCGTCGAGAGCTGGCCCACCGACTCCGAGCCCTCGGTGACTGCCCGGACTGCCGCCACCTCTGGTCCGAGCACTCCGGATACGGAAACGACAAGGGCGGAATGTGCGGCGAGTGCGCCTACGACCTTGAGCACGATCAGCAGGAGACATCTCGGCCCGGATGCACTCGTGCCGCTCCGACTCTCACGTGATGCTGCCATCCGGAACGGGCTCGGCGCCGGTCACCAGGTGGGAGCGTGTCTTCGTGATGACCCCCGTCGACGAGCTCGTGAGCCTCTTCGCCATCAAGCTGCGGATGGAGGGATGGCTGGTCGAGCCGGTGGCTGAAGGGTCCCGGGAGCTGCTGGTCGAGTACGGAGTCGATCGGATGAGCCTTGTGCTGCCGGAGAGTGCCCTGGCGACACTGCTCTCGGACGGTGACGAGCTTGCACGGGACCTCTGGGGTCCGTCCGTGTCCGCAGTGGAAGCCGCCGCCCGGATGATGACGGTGCACCTGCAGGAGTCGCTGGACACCTCTGCCCGGGACGACCTCTCGGGGACGTGGACATACCGCGGCGGCTTCTTCACGAGGTGAGCGAGGCCCGACAGGTACCTACTACCTGCGGGGGGCCGTTCAACGGCCCGGCAGCTTGTTGGCGATGACGCAGCACCGCTCCGTGCGTCAGGGGTCGCCTACGTCTCGGGTGGTCAGGGCGACGCCGCCCTCACCGCGATGACCGTCGGCTGGCTGGTCGCCCAAGCCTGGGTCCGTCGGTCTCTCGGATGCCGTGCGGTCGGCCGCGGGTGTAGGAGAGAGGGATGCACACGCCAGCATCCGCAGAGCTCGACCGACGCGTTGCCGCCTTCGCCGCCGACTGGCTGCGCCTGGGGTCACCCGACGTTGATGTGGCCCTGGTCGCCGACCCGATCCTCGTCCTCGGCCCGGGGGGCACCGTGCCGGTCCCGCGCGGCGCCTTCCTGTCCGCCGTCGCGGGCCGTGCTGCCGCGGTGGACGACGCGGGCGCCGGCCCAACCTCGCTCGCCGACACGACGACCATTGCCCTGGGGGAGCGGATGCTGCTCGCCACGATCAGCTGGTCCTTTGGCGAGGGGGAGGGGGCCGCGCTGCTCGTCAGCGACTTCCTCCTCGAGCGCGTCGACGACGGGCTGCGCTGTGTGGCCTACCTCCCACGAACCTCGGCCCTCGACCACGTCGGCTGACCACCCGCGGGTACCCGGCGAGGCAGCTCGGTTCGGGCCCACTCCTTGGCACACTGGGCGGCATGGGTGAGGGGATGGGGGGCGGCCGCCGCCACGACGTGCGCCGCTACTACGACGCCAACACCTGGAAGTTCCTGCTCACCGGCAGCCATCGGGCGATCCACCGCGAGCTCTGGGGGCCCGGCGTCACCAACCGCGGCGAGGCCCTGAACCACGCCCATGCACTGGTGCTCGACGAGCTCGGCCCCGACTACCGTCGTGTGCTCGACCTGGGGTGCGGCGTCGGCACGGCCGCGCTCTACCTGGCGGACCGGCTGCCGGTCGAGGTGGTGGGCGTCTCGATCAGCCCGGAGCAGGTGCGGCTCGCCGAGCGCTATGCCGCACAGGGCCAACCCCGGCCGGGCACCGTGCGGTTCCGGGTCGCCGACTTCACCCGGCTCCCGGAGTACCTCGCCGACCTCGACCTCGCCTTCGCGATCGAGTCGTTCGTGCACGCCGACCCGGCTGCCGGGTTCTTCCGCGAGGCCGCCCGCGTGCTGCGCCCCGGTGGTGCCCTGGTCGTCATCGACGACGTCCGCACCGGTGACCCGGCCGACCCGCGGCTGGCCGACTTCCGGGCCGGGTGGCACGCGCCGAACGTCGTCTCGGTCGACGAGGCGGCGGGCCTCGCGGCCGACGCCGGCCTGGAGCTGGTCGGCTCCCGCGACCTCTCGCCCCTGCAACGGCTCCGGCGGCCGCGCGACAGGGTCGTCTCCGCCGCCCAGCCGCTACTCCGGCTCGGCCGAGGTCGCTCGATGTGGGCCGACTCGATGGTCGGCGGCGACGCCCTCCAGCAGAGCCACCTGGCCGGCCTCTTGCAGTACCGGCTGCTGCGCTTCGTCCGGACGACCACCGAGTAGCCCGACATGCACGTGGCCCGCAGGATCCGTTTTGCAGGATCAGGCGGGCCGTTCGTACATCGACACGAACTACCGCTGCAGGGGGGTACGGGGGTCCGTGTCGATCTGGTTCGACCGTACTCCGCTGTGGGAGAGCGGGAAGGCGGCGCCGAGAAGTGCCACTCAACTGCTTCTCAGGACATCGTTGTCCTGTGGTTCAGAGGTGAGGATGACGAGCTGCTGAGTCGCGCGGGTCATCGCGACGTAGCGGTCGACGGCACCCTCGATGCCGTCGCCGAACCGGTGCGGGTCGACCAGCACGACGAGGTCGAACTCCAGACCCTTGGCGAGCCGCGGCGAAAGTGCTCTGACGCGTGGGCCGGCCACGTACGTGGGGTCGCCGATCACGCAGGCGACCCCCTCGGCGTGCGTCGCGAGCCACTCCTCGACGACCGCCCCCAGCTCGGATGCCGCGCCGCGCCCCACCGGAACCCCGTTGTCACGCACCGAGGTTGGCACGTTGGCATCCGGGACGGCCGCCCTGATGACCGGCTCGGCCTCGCCCATCACCGCGCGCGGGGTGCGGTAGTTGACGTTCAGCGAGGCGACGTCGACCTGCCGCAGCCCGGCCCGCTCGAGCCGCTCCTGCCACGACTCGGCGAACCCGTGCCGGGCCTGCGCCCGGTCTCCGACGATGGTCAGGCTGCGCGACGGGCAGCGGGCCAGCACCATCTGCCACTCGGCGTCGGTCAGCTCCTGCGCCTCGTCGACCACCACGTGCGCGAACGGCCCGGCGGGCAGGTCGGCCTCGGTGCCCGGCACGGCATCCTCGTCGACGAGCGCGGTGCGCAGGTCCTGGCCGCGCAGCATCGACATCACGTGCATCTCGGAGTCGTCGCTCGCGATGAGGTCGGTGACCACGTCGGCCATCCGCTCGCGCTCGGCGGCATCGGCGGCCTCCCGGCGGGCGCGCCGCGCGGGTGCCTCCGGGTCGCCGAGGCGTCGCCGGGCGGCGTCGAGCAGGGGCAGGTCGGCGGTGGTCCACGCCGTGGGGTCCTCGCGCTGCAGCGCGAACAGCTCGTCGCGCTCGAGCCACGGTGCGCACCGGCGCAGGTAGGCGGGCACCGACCACAGGTCGCCCACGAGGTCGGTCGGCTCGATGAGCGGCCAGGCCCGGGCGAACGCCTCCACCAGCTCGCGGTCGGCCCCGAGCGCCTGGCGGAACCTCTCCAGCGGGTCGGCCGTGGTGATGCCGTAGGCGTCGAAGTCGTCGGGCGGACCGGCGTCGTCACCGGGCCACCCGGCATCCGCCCCGCTGTCGTAGACCTCAGCGGCCTCGGCGCGCAGCTTGTCGACGAGGATGCCGAGCAGCGCCTCCCAGACCACGGCGCGGCTCTCGTTGTGGGCGGCCCCGGGCGCAGGGGCGTCGAACGCGTCGGCCCAGTCGGCGGTGCCGACCCACACGTCGCCCCACGGGGTGCTGACCTCCATCCCCTGCGTCGGCGGCTCCTCGTAGAGGCGCACGGCGGGCTCGATGGCGGCCACGAGACGCGCGTCCGCCTTGAGCCGGGCCACCCGAGGGTCGGCCTCGTCGCGGGCCTCGGCCCCCTCCGGCACGAGGTCGGGCAGTGTGCAGGTCCGCACTCCTTCCTCGCCCAGGCTGGGCAGCACGTCGGAGACATAGGCGAGGTAGGGCTGGTGCGGCCCGACGAAGAGCACCCCACCCTTTCGGTGGCCCAGGCGCGGGTCGGAGTAGAGCAGGTAGGCGGTGCGGTGCAGAGCGACCACTGTCTTGCCGGTGCCCGGGCCGCCGTCGACGACCAGCGCGCCCTTCGACCCCGCCCGCACGATCGCGTCCTGGTCGGCGGCGATGGTGCCGAGCACGTCGCGCATCCGCGGCGAGCGGGTGGCGCCGAGCGAGGCGATGAACGCCGACTGGTCGTCGAGGGATGCCGCGTGCTCGGGAAGTGCCTCGAGGGTGAACACCTCGTCCCAGTAGTCGCTCACAAGACCACCGGTCCAGCGGTAGCGGCGGCGGCTGGCCAGGCCCATCGGGTCGGCGTGGGTGGCGCCGAAGAACGGCTCGGCCACCGGCGAGCGCCAGTCGACGAGCAGCCGCTCGCCGTCGGCGTCGGTGAGCCCGAGGCGCCCGACGTAGACGGGGTCGCCACCGTCGGCGGGCACCACGTGGCCCAGGCAGAGGTCGAGCCCGTAGCGGCGCAGGGTGTGCAGCCGGGCGGTCAGCCGGTGCACCTCGAGGTCGCGGTCGAGGGCGGCCTGACCGGTGCCGGCCGGGGACCGGCGGGCCACGTCGAGCCGCCCGGTCAGGTCGGCGATCGCGTGCTCGAGGCTGCTCGCGATGGCCGTGAAGTGGCGTTCATCGTCGCAGATCAGAGCAGGGTCGGCCTTGGCGGCAAGGCGGTCGGGCAGGGCGAACGCGCTAGCGCGTCTGGCGGCCGGCTCGCTGGGGGTGGTCACGGCATCCGGGTGGGTGCTGGGCTTCATGCGGTGTGCTTCCGATCGGCGAGGTCGGGTCAGGTCCCCCCGTCGGTCCTGGCCTCGGCCGGCGATTCTGCTCCTCGCAGGGGGACTTGCCGCAAGCCCCCCGGTCGGCTATACCTTGAAAGTAGAGGGGGAGAGGCCGTGGCGCTCCTCCTCTTGCCATGCCGGCCGAAGAGCCGGGGTCACGCGCCGACGTAGGCCGCGAGGTGCTCACCGGTGAGGGTGGAGCGGTCGGCCACCAGGGCGGCCGGCGTGCCCTCGAAGACCACCCGGCCGCCGTCGTGCCCGGCGCCCGGACCGAGGTCGATGATCCAGTCGGCGTGCGCCATCACGGCCTGGTGGTGCTCGATGACGATGACCGACTTGCCGGAGTCGACGAGCCGGTCGAGCAGCCCGAGCAGGTTCTCGACGTCGGCCAGGTGCAGGCCGGTCGTCGGCTCGTCGAGCACGTAGACCTCGCCCTTGTCGGCCATCTGAGTGGCCAGCTTGAGCCGCTGCCGCTCGCCGCCGGACAGCGTGGTGAGCGGCTGGCCGAGGCTGAGGTAGCCCAGCCCCACGTCGGCGAGCCGGGCGAGCACCGTGTGGGCGGCGGGGGTGCGCGCCTCGCCCGCCCCGAAGAAGGCCTCCGCCTCGGAGACCGACATCGCCAGCACCTCGGCGATGTTCTTGCCACCGAAGGTGTAGTCGAGCACCGCAGCCTGGAACCGCCTGCCCTCGCACTCCTCGCAGGTCGACTCGACGGTGGCCATGATGCCGAGGTCGGTGAAGATGACGCCGGCCCCGTTGCAGGTGGGGCAGGCGCCCTCGGAGTTGGAGCTGAACAGCGCCGGCTTGACACCGTTGACCTTGGCGAACGCCTTGCGGATCGGCTCCAGCAGACCGGTGTACGTGGCGGGGTTGCTGCGCCGCGAGCCCTTGATCGCCCCCTGGTCGATGACCACCACACCATCCCGCTTGGCGACCGAGCCGTGGATGAGCGACGACTTGCCCGATCCGGCCACGCCGGTGATGACGCACAGCACCCCGAGCGGGATGTCGACGTCGACCTGCTTGAGGTTGTGGGTCGACGCGTTGCGCACCTCCAGAGCCCCGGATGCCGGCCGCACGGCACCTTTGATCCTCGCCCGGTCGTCGAGGTGGTGACCGGTGATGGTGTCGCTCGCGCGCAGGCCCTCGACGCTGCCCTCGAAGCAGACCTCGCCGCCACCGGCCCCGGCGCCGGGCCCCAGGTCGACGACGTGGTCGGCGATGGCGATCGTCTCGGGCTTGTGCTCCACGACGAGCACGGTGTTGCCCTTGTCGCGCAGCTGGAGGAGCAGCTGGTTCATCCGGGCGATGTCGTGCGGGTGCAGCCCGATCGTCGGCTCGTCGAACACGTAGGTGACGTCGGTGAGCGAGGAGCCGAGGTGCCGGATCATCTTGGTGCGCTGCGCCTCGCCGCCCGAGAGGGTGCCGGCCGGCCGGTCGAGCGAGAGGTAGCCGAGCCCGATCTCGGTGAAGGAGTCGAGCAGGTGCCGCAGGCCTACGAGCAGCGGTGCGACAGAACGCTCGTCGAGCTCACGAACCCACAGCGCGAGGTCGCTGATCTGCATCGCGCACAGCTCGGCGATGTTCTGGCCGTTCACCGTCGACGCGAGCACCTCGGCGGTCAGTCGGGCGCCCCCGCACTCCGGGCAGGCCTGGAAGGTGACGGCCCGCTCGACGAAGCGCCGCACGTGCGGCTGCATCGCCTCGGGGTCCTTGGTGAGCATCGACTTCGTGATCTTGGGGATGATCCCCTCGAAGGTGAGGTTGATGCCCTCGACCTTGATCTTGGTCGGGGGTGCGTAGAGCATCGTGTCGAGCTGCCGGCTGGTGAACGACGCGATGGGTGTGTCCATCGGGAGGCCCATACCCTCGAAGAGCCGGCCGTACCACCCGTCCATCGAGTAGCCAGGCACGGTCAGGGCACCCTCGCGCAGCGACTTCGAGTCGTCGTAGAGCGCCGTGCGGTCGATGTCGCTGACGTGCCCCATGCCCTCGCAGCGCGGGCACATCCCGCCGAGGTAGACGGCATCCTTGACCACGGCCTTCTCGACCCGGCCGCCCTTGTCGGTGGACATCACCCCGCTGGCGGTGCGCGTCGGCACGTTGAACGAGTAGGCCGTCGGCGGGCCGATGTGCGGTGTTCCCAACCGGCTGAACAGGATTCGCAGCATCGCGTTGGCATCGGTCGCCGTGCCCACGGTGGAACGGGGGTTGGACCCCATCCGCTCCTGGTCGACGATGATCGCCGTCGTCAGGCCCTCGAGGCGGTCGACGTCGGGCCGCGCGAGGTTGGGCATGAAGCCCTGCACGAAGGCGCTGTAGGTCTCGTTGATCATCCGCTGCGACTCGGCGGCGATCGTGGCGAACACCAGCGAGCTCTTGCCCGACCCCGACACCCCGGTGAACACGGTCAGGCGCCGCTTGGGCAGCTCGACGCTGATGTCCTTGAGGTTGTTCTCGCGAGCACCCTGCACCCGGATCAGGTCGTGGGTGTCGGCGACTGCGGGGGCGGTGGTCTGCGTACTCGCCATCGAGTGGGTCTCCTCAGGTCGGGCGGATGCCGGGACGCGGCGTCCACCGTCGTCGCTCGGCCCGCTCAGACTAGGCGGCACCCCCGACGACGTGCTTCTTCGATCCTGACCTGCACCGTGACGTCGGCGGGGCGCCCACGATGCGGGCAGCGCGAGACGGGCGCGGACGGCATCCGATAACTTCGGGTAACCGTTATCCAAACCAGGAGTGATACATGTCCATCCGCCTCGGAGACACCGCGCCCGACTTCACCGCCGAGACGACCGCTGGTCTGATCTCCTTCCACGAGTGGAAGCAGGGCTCCTGGGCAGTGCTGTTCAGCCACCCGGCCGACTTCACCCCCGTCTGCACCACCGAGCTCGGCCGCACGGCCGCCCTCTCGGGCGAGTTCGCCGCCCGCAACGCCAAGCCGATCGCGGTGTCGGTCGACTCGATCGAGGACCACCACCGGTGGATCGCGGACATCGCGGAGGTCGCCGGGGTGCCGGTCGACTTCCCGATCATCGCCGACTCCGACCGCGCCGTCGCGCAGGCCTACGACATGATCCACCCCGGCGAGGGCGACACCTCGACCGTGCGGTCAGTCTTCCTCATCGACCCGAGCAACAAGGTGCGCCTGACGATCACCTACCCGAAGTCGGTGGGGCGCAACTTCACCGAGATCCTGCGCGCGCTCGACGCGCTCCAGGCGACCGACGGTGCGCCGATCTCGACGCCGGCTGAGTGGGTGCCGGGCGACCGCGTCATCGTGGCGCCGACCATCTCCACCGCCGACGCGCAGGAGCGGTTCGCCAACGTCGACGAGGTGCGCCCCTACCTGCGTTTCGCCGACGCCCCGGCCTGAGGTTTCGGGAGGCGGTGTACGACCACGTCGTGCACCGCGCCGTCGGCGAGCCGGCATGTCATCCACGTGCAGTTCGGCTGTTGACGCCGGTCGGTCGGTGAGCCGGGGTTCAACAGCCTGAGCCCGGAATGGGTTGTGTCCCAGGGGATGTGGCTGTGCCCGAAGACGAGAAGGTCGACGTCGGGGTAGGCCGCCCGCATCCGCTGGTTGCGCCGGTCCTTGCTCCCCGTCTCGTGCACCACAGCGATCCGCACGCCCTCCACGGTCGCCCGCGCCACCTCGGGGAGCCGCGCTCGCAGGTCGGGGCCGTCGTTGTTGCCCCAGCAGGCCAGCAGTGTCCGGCTGCGGGCCTCGAGGCGGTCGAGGGTCCCCAGGTCGACCCAGTCGCCGGCATGCACGACGAGGTCGGCCCGGTCGACCTCTTCCCACAGCGGGGCCGGGAGGTCCTTGGCGCGCAGCGGTAGATGAGTGTCGGACATCAACAGCACGTGGATGCCGTCGCCGGTCGCCGTCGCGCCCACCGGGCTCACCCCGCGTCGGCCTCGGCCTCGGCCGTCACGTCCACGGGCACGATGCGGATGACTTCGCGCTCGCGCTCGCCACGTGCCGCGATCCGCTCGACCAGCATGAAGATCCGGAACTGCAGGCCGTACTTCGCGGCGAGCAGCCGGGTGACCCGCTCGACCTCGACCGGATCGGCGGTGGTGGTGGCGACGGCCTCCACGGGCACGGCGTCGTCGGCCACCTTCCCGCGCCGGCTGCACTCGACCACGGTCACCCGTGGGGTGTGGCCGATCCGCTTCAGCTTGCCGGCGCCGGCGGGGGTGAACGCGGCCAGCGCGTCACCATCGGGCACGACCCAGACCGGGGTCGGGACGCCCTCTCCAGTGCGGCGGAACGTGGTCAGCTGGATGAAGTCGCTCGCACCGAGGGCGAGGCCGGAAGCCGTCATGCCGCCAACCTAGGCGCCACAACAGCCGGGATGCGGGGGCGTCCGCGCAAGCCGGTGCGCCCTGTCGAACGTCGGCGCCGCGCCGCCGCGCCGCCGTGGTCACCGGCGCAGGGCCGCCCGTCGCTCCTCGAGGTGGCGGCGCTCGGGCGTCTCGTGGGTCAGCGCGATGGCGTGGTCGTAGGCGGCGGCCGCCTCGTCGGTGCGTCCCAGCCGGGCGAGCAGCTCGGCGCGGGTCGCCCAGGCGGGCTGGAAGCGCACGGTGCGGCCGGCATCCGCGTCGAGCAGTGCCAGGCCGGATGCCGGGCCCTCCACCTCGGCCGTGACCGCGGCAAGTGCGGTGGCGCTGCCCAGGCTCGGGGCGACGACGGCCAGCGACCGGTGCAGCTCGAGCAGCGTCGGCCAGTCGGTGCGGCCGGTCTCGCGGCGGGCGCAGTGCACGGCCTGCACCGCCGCCTCGAGCTGGTAGCGGCCGACCACCCGCGCCGGATGGGCGGCGCGCAGGTGGTCGTGGGCGCGGGCGATGAGGGCGTCGTCCCAGCGGTCGGTGTCCTGAGAGGCGAGCGGCACGAACCGGCCGTCGTCGCCGAGGTGGGCCGGGCGGCGGGCGGCCGACAGCTCGACGAGGGCGGCGAGGCCGCGCACCTCCGGGTCGTCGGGCGCGAGCTCGGCGAGCACCTCGGCCAGGTGCAGTGCCTCGGGCGGCAGGTCGCGCTCGCCGGGGCCGGTCGACCACTCGATGACGTAGGCCGCGTACACGGCGGCGAGCACGGCATCCATGCGGTCGGGGAGCTCCGAGCGGTCGGGGAGTGCGAACGGGATGCGGTTGTCGCGGATGCGTCGCTTGGCGCGCACCAGCCGGGTCGCCATCGTGCGGGCCGGCACTGCATAGCTGCGGGCGACCTGCTCGGCGGTGAAGCCGAGCACGGTGTTGAGCATGAGCGGGGTGCGGTCGGTGATGGTGATCGCGGGGTGGGCGCAGACGAGCATGAGCTCGAGACGGCGGTCGGGCACGGCATCGGGGTCGACGTCGTCGAGGTGGGGTGGGGTGTGGGTGGCCGGGTCGAGCGGGGTGGTGCGGGTGGCCTCGGCCGAGCGCCAGCGGTCGCGCTGCCGGTTGCGCGCCACGGTCAGCAGCCAGGCGTCGGGGCGGTCGGGGATGCCGTCGACCGGCCAGCTGCGCAGGGCACGCTCGAAGGCGTCGGCGAGGGCGTCCTCGGCACCGGCGATGTCGGAGGTGCCGGCGGCGAGGAGGGCCAGGAGCCGGCCGTAGCTGGTGCGGGCCGCGAGGTCGGCCCGCACCAGCGCGGCGTGACGAGCGCCGTCGGCTGCCGACGGGGTGGTCACGGCGGGACGGGTGTCGTCATGGGTCGGCGAGGCGCGGTCACAGGGGGCAGGGTGCGGTCCAGGTGCCCTCGACGAACGAGGTCCAGCTGGGCCGGATCTCCATGACGCCGAACTGCGCACCGGGGCACTTCTCGGCCCAGCCGATGGCGGCGTCGAGATCGGGGACGTCGAGCACGAACACCCCGGCGAGGGCTTCCTTGGTCTCGGCGAACGGGCCGTCCTGCACCTCCACCGACCCGCGCCGCAGGGTGAGGGTGGAGGCCGAGGCGGTCGGTGTCAGCACCTCGGCGGCGACGAGCACGCCGGCCTCCTGCAGTGCGCGGCCGTAGGCGCCGAAGGCCTCCTGGGTCTCCTGGATGGCCTCGTCGGGGATCTCGCCCGGGGCGGGCTCGGCGTAGTTCATGAGCAACAGGTAGCGCATCACAGTTCTCCTTCGTCCACGTCCATCGTCACGATGGCACGAACGCCGCCCGGGTGGCAGCGTCCACCGGGATGACGATCGACCGCCGCTGAGATCGCCACCCGTGGGACATCAGCTCATCGAGGTCACTACTGCCGGCCTCACGGGCCCACCGCCGTGCCCGGCGTCGGCGACCGCCAGCCCGTTCAGGCTCGGGCGAGCCGTCAGAAGGGTGGGTGGTCGGGGAAGGTATGCCGGCCGCCTTGGCGTGGTCGTCGACACGGTGTGCTGGTGGCGTCGAAGACGATCACGTTGGTGGTCGGGGTGAGCTCGGCGCTGTGCCGGGTGCCGGTGTGGTCGCGCCACGAGGTGGCCATCGGGTGCCGGTGAATCGACCGGCCGCCGATGGTTGGCCGTGCCGCGGCGCGGAGGTGTTCGAGGCGAAACTCGAGGTCGCTGTGCGGTCCGTCGGGCAGGTCGGTGAGGGTGATGCTGGTGCTGACCGGTGCCGGTGGCGGGGTCGCCGCGCCGCCGAGGACGGTGCAGGTCAGGGCGTCGGCGGGTGCGGTGGTGCGGACCCGGCCGGTGGGGTCGGTCCAGGTGAGGGTGCCGTCGTTGGCCAGGGCGACGGCCCACCCCAACCGTTGTTTGACCCGGTGGTGGCGGCGGCACAGGCAGATCAGGTTGGTGTCGGCGGTCGGGCCGGTGGGCCAGGGCCGCACGTGGTCGAGGTCGCAGAACACGGCCGCGACGGTGCAGCCGGGGAAGCGGCACCGGCGGTCGCGTGCCTTGACCCGTTTGGCCATCCGGGCCGAGGGCCGGTACGCCCCTGCCCCGAACCCGGCGGCGATCCGCTGCAGCGTGGACGCCCCGGTCGTGGGCAATGCGTCGATGCGGCTCGGCTGCACGGCTTGGTTGGGTGCGTCGGCACCGATGTCAGTGCGGCTCGGCTGCACGGCTTCGTTCGGTGGCCCTGCATCCGTGTCGATGCGGCTCGGCTCAACGGATCCGTTCACTGCCTCGGAACAAGACTCCCGCGCATCGCTGTCCGTCGCGCTCTGCTCGATCGCCTCGACGTGCAGCGACAACGCGTCCTGCTCGAGCCTCGGGTCCGGGTCGACCAGGGCGCCGGTGTCGGGGTGGCAGGGCGCCACCTCCACCGCTCCCGCCCGTGACGGTCGCCCATCGTTGCCGGCACGGGCACCGGCCAGCGCTTTCACCCAGTTCCGGGACACGAACACCGGCTGGTTGCCGGCGGAGCCGACGACCTCGACCAGGTCATCCGCACCGCCATCTTCGAGAGTGGCACCGGCGTCAGCGGGGATGGCGGCGACAGGGCGCCCGACGGCGCCAGCAGGTACGGCGGCGGCTGGGACCGTCAAGGTCAGCACGGCCTCGATGGTGGCGTGCCCGGCGACCAGGTCAGTGAGAGCTCTGCCTCGGGCGGCCTCGATGTGGGTGCAGGTGCCGTCCTTGACGTAGCGGTGGGCCAGGGCGTCGATGGCGGCCCACGCGGTCGCGGCGTCCTCGGAGGGGAAGGTGCCCTCCCACCGGTCGACCCCCGGCTCGGCCACCCACCGCCGCAACCCACACTGCGCCCGAGCCTGCTTGGCCCGCTCCAGCAACAGCTCCGGGCTGATCCGGGCCAGCGCCCGACGGCACCGCCGCCGCAGGTGCGCACCGTCCTCCACCTCGAAGTGCCCCTGCAGCATCGTCACCACGGTCTCGCGCACCTGGGGTGGGGCAGCCGCCAGCTCCTCGGCGACCACCCCCGCACGGTAGGAGTCCAACCGGCCCTCACCCATCGCGGTGTGCAACCCGCCCAGACCACTGTCGGTGTCGGACCCCTCGGGACCATCGGCGGCCAGCAGCACCGCCGCCTCCACCCGCCGCTCGGCGTGCCGCGCGGACACCGACAGCACCCCGGACAGGATCGCCGGCGCATCCAACGCCACGTGCCCCAGCGCCTTGTGGGTCTCGACCACGGTGCCGTCCTCCAGCCACTCCGGCTCGAGCGCGGCCATCCGGACGATCGCCGCGTCCTGCGCCGCGGTCGCGACGTCGATCACCTGCTGCAGGGACCCGACGGCGGCGGCCCACTCGGCCCGGGACCCGCTCACCGAGGTGGTGGCGAAGGCGCCGGGCAGGGCAGCCAGGGCCAGCTGGGCGGCCGCCTGAACCTCGCCCACCCCGACGCTCGCCGCGGCCGGCGCCTCACCCGGCAAGATCCCCATTGTGCTCACCCCCAACGTCTTCTGCCCTGCGTGACCTGCTACCTCCAAACCTACCGGCGACCACTGACAGTGCCCCGTCCGAAAGGCCCAATCTGACTGCTGCACAGCAACTTTGATTAAGCCATCAGCGAACAGTTCCAGTCGGGCAAAACGCTCCTCGACGCCGAAGGGCTCACGAAGCGACGGCTCGCGCGAGGGCTGGCGGGCCGGGCCGGGCGGCCACAGGCGCCGGTCGCTGCTCGCCTCGCTCGGTGGCCCGGACGACCCCCAGTCGCGGGTCGACTGGGTCCTGCGGCTCGGTCGCATCCGTGGTGGTGTTCGGCGTGGTCTTCCGTTCGCCCGCCGCACCGGTCAGGGAACCGTTCTCTCCTGGGTGGTGACGACCGCAGTGCTGAGCGTGCCGATGGCGCTGGTCGCCGTCATGGTCGCCCCGAGCCCGGCCGTCATCCTGCCGCTCCTGCTCTCCGTCGTCCTCTGGACCGTCGTCGCCACCGTGCTCGGCGCGCGCGCCGGCCTGAGACGCCCGTCGCCGGCCTGAGACGTCAGGCGCCGTAGACGAGCGGCACGTAGTCCGGATGCCGCTGGATCCACGCCTTGATGAACGGGCACAATGGCATCACCTTGCGGGTGCCCTCCTCGGCCACCTCGTCCAGCGCTGACCGCGCGAGCGCGCCGCCCACGCCCTTGCCCTCGAACGCCGGGTCGACCTCGGTGTGGGTGAACACCACGAGCTCGTCGGTCAGCTGGTAGGCCGCGAAGCCGGCCAGCTCGCCACCGACCCGGGCCTCCCAGCGGTGCTCGTCCTCGTTGCGGGTCACCACGACCTGCTCGCTCACGTCACTCACGCGAACCACCTCCTGACGACACCCTCTCACCCACCCCGCCAGAAACGTTCGGGCAGAACCAGCCCGGCGCCGTCCGAGGCGTCGAGCAGGCCCACGAGCTCGCGCTCCTCGTAGCGGAAGTGACTCTCCATGACGGCGTCCACGCCCTGGAGGTGCTGCATGACCAGGGCGCCAGGCGCTCCCGAACCCACCAGGTGCTGGAGGTCGGACAGCAGGCTGCCGATCATGGCGTGGTCCTGCTCGAGCCGGTCGACCACCGGCCCCAGGTCAGGAAACTCGCGCCGCAGCCACGGGAAGAGCGCAGCGTCCTCGTCGCGGTGGTGTGCCCCGAGGCTGGTGCAGACGGCCCGACAGCGCAGCACCAGGTCGTCGGTCAGGGATGCCGCGAGCACCGTCGCGTCCAGACCCTCGCGGGCGTCGTCGAGCACCTCGCGGATGCGGTCGTGCAGCCGCCGCAGCTCCGCGCCCAGGGCGACCGCTCGGTCACCACCACCCGACCGTGGTGCGGACGCTCCACCATCCCGGACCGGCACCCGACCACGGTAGGGGTGCCCCGGCATCCGGGGAAGCCCTGAACGGACCCCCAACCTTGGGGCCCGGCCACGAAACGGCACCAGGCCGGACGATCCGGACGCCTACGCTGGAGAAGTCCGAACCACAGCAGTACCAATTCAGCCCCTCGGGCATCCCGCACCAGGCAAGGAGCGTCGTGACCGCCGCACTCGTCGAGAACGCCGCACTGCGCGTGCGGCAGAGCCCTCTGGTGCCCGCCCTCGGGCGACCGGAGCGGCCGCTCGACCGCGTGCTGTCCGGCGTGGGCCTCACCACCGCCACGTGGTTCTTCGCCGCCTCCCTGGTGCCGTCGCTCCTGCCCCGCGCAGCCTGGCTGCAGGGGTTGGTCTCCGGCGTCACCGTGGCCGTCGGCTACGGGCTGGGGGCAGGCACCGCGGCGCTCTGGCGCTACCTCGGCATCCCCGGCTTGCGCGGCCGTGCGCGCACCGTCGCCCTGTGGGCGCTCATCGGCGTCGGCCTGTGGGGTACGGTCTGGAACGGCTGGCGACTCGTGGGCTGGCAGAACGAGATTCGCGCGATGTTCGGGATGCCGGCCACCTCGCCACTGATCTGGCCGGTGGTTGTGGCGGTGACAGTGGTGGTGGCGGTGCTGCTCCTCCTCGCCGGTCGCGGCGTGCGGCTGCTCGGCAGCACGGCCGTGCGGTGGCTCGGGCGACGTCTGCCCCCACGCCTGTCGATCGTGCTCGGCACCGGGCTCGTCGTGGTGCTGTTCTGGGGACTGTGGACCGGCGTCATCGTCAACGGGTTCTTCGCCGGGGCCAACGCCATCTTCGCCCCGCAGGACACCACCGGCTCGCACAGCACCAGGTACCCGGCCGCGCCCGAACGGTCCGGCTCGAAGGCCTCCCTCGCGGCGTGGAAGGACCTCGGCTACTACGGCCGGTCCTTCGTGCGCGGCGGCCCCACCGTGGCGCAGCTCGAGGCCGTCAACGGCCCCGGCGCCAAACAGCCGATCCGGGTCTACGCCGGACTGCAGAGTGCCGACACGGTGCAGGGGCGGGCCGACCTGGTGCTCGCCGAGCTCAAGCGCACCAGGGCCTTCGACCGCAAGGTGCTCGTCGTGGCGACCACCACCGGCATGGGCTTCCTCGACAGCCGGGGCACCGACCCGCTCGAGTACCTCTGGAACGGCGACACCGCGATCGCCGGGGTGCAGTACTCCTACCTGCCGAGCTGGATCTCCGTGCTGGCCGACCAGGAGGCCGTCGTCAACACCTCGCGAACGGTCTTCGAGACCGTGCGCGAGTACTGGGCGACACTGCCCGAGGGCCAACGGCCCGAGCTCTACCTCTACGGGCTCTCGCTCGGCTCGATGGGGGTCGAGAGCGTGCTGGGCTCGGTCAACATCGTCAACGAGCCCGTCGACGGGGCGCTCATGGTCGGGCCGCCGTTCGTCAACCCGATGCACCGCCGCCTTGAGGCCGACCGCGACACGGGCTCGCCGGCATCCCTGCCGGTCTACGAAGAGGGGCGCACGGTGCGGTTCACCGACGAGCAGACCCCGCTCGAGCCGGTCACCGGCGCGTGGGGGCCGACCCGGGTCGCCTACCTCCAGCACGCGTCCGACCCGGTGGTGTTCTTCTCCAGCGACCTGGCGTTCGACCGGCCGCCGTGGCTGGCTGACGGCCAGCGCGGCCCCGACGTCTCGCCCACCATGGGCTGGGTGCCGTTGGTGACGATGTGGCAGGTGCTGCTCGACATGCCGGGTGCAGGGAACGTGCCGACCGGTTACGGGCACATGTACTCGGCGCGCGCCAACCTGCTGGCGTGGGCCGCTGTCACCGAGCCCCCCAACTGGTCCGCCGACAAGGCCGCGCGGATCAACGCCGCGATCGGGCGCAAGTGACCGCCGGCGCAGGGGTGGGCCCCCTCGACGCGAGCTTCGAGGCGGTGCTCGAGCGCAGCCCGGCGAAGGGTGGCTGGACCTACGTCGTGTGGCCGGAGTCGGCCGAGTTCTTCGGCACCCGCGGCCTGGTGAAGGTGGCGGCGACCATCGACGGCGTGCCAGTGCGCACCTCGTTCATGGCGCTCGGCGACGGGCGGCACAAGCTGCCGGTGACGGCCGACGTGCGCCGCGCCATCGGCAAGGATGCCGGTGACACCGTGAGCGTGCGCCTCACCGAACGCCTCGGCTGACCTCCCGACTTTGTGCGGATCTGCCACGTTTCCGGGTGGTCCCAGGGCCTGCTTAGGGGTGGGAATCCGCAATCAGTCGCCGTTCGGCGGGCCCGGGTGCCCGCCCGTCGGTCCGGGCGTGGACGGGCCGTTTACCCGGATGCCGGGTGAGCGCTTCACTGGGACCGTGAGCACCGGCGACGCGACGAGGCGTCCGGCCGGGCAGCGCGGGTCAGGGCCCGTGGTGACCGCGCCGGCATCCGGGGTGCGCTCGCTGGTGGCCGAGTCGTGGCTGCGCTCGTCGGCGGCGGGCGTCGACCCCGAGGCGCATCTGGCGCCGGTGCTGCTCGAGGCCGCCGACCTCGCCGACTACCGCGCGACCCATGCCCTGTCGCACGTCTTCCCGCTGCTCTACGACGTGCTCGGCCGGGCTGCCGTCGACTGCGACTGCGTGATGGCCGTGGGGGACGCCGGCGGGCAACTGCTCTGGGTCACCGGGCCGGCGGGGGTGATGCGCAAGGCCGAGACGATCAACTTCGTCGAGGGCTCGGTCTGGAACGAGCACACCGCGGGCACCAACGCGCCCGGCATGGCCCTGCACCTCGGCCGCCCGGTGCACGTGCACGCCGCCGAGCACTTCAACCGCCTGGTGCACCCGTGGAGCTGCGCGGCCGCCCCGATCACCGACCCCACGACCGGCCGGGTGCTCGGCGTCGTCGACATCACCGGCGGCCCGGACGTGTCGTCGCCGCAGAGCCTGGCGATGATCCGCGCGGCTGCCCGGATGGCCGAGTCCGAGCTGGCCCGCCTCGCCCTCACCGGCACCACCCTCGCGACCCCCGGGCCTACGCCGCAGCCGGCCGCCGCCACGGGCGTGCTGCGCGTGCGCGGCCTCGGCCTGCCCGAGGCCGTGGCCGAGCTCGGGGGCCGGGCGCTGCGGCTGAGCCGCCGGCACAGCGAGATCATCTCGGCGCTCGTCGAGTACCCGGGCGGCCTCACCGCCGAGCAGCTCGAGGTCGAGGTCTACGCCGGCCACGTGCACTCCTCGACCCTGCGCGCCGAGCTGAACCGGCTGCGCGCCCTGCTCGGCCCCGACGTGCTCGCGTCGCGCCCCTACCGTCTCGTCGTCGACACCGAGAGCGACTGGGGCAGCGTCGGCGCCCACCTCGCCGCAGGGCGGGTGCGTGACGCCCTGCAGTCCTACAAGGGACCGCTGCTCCCCGGTTCCGAGGCCCCGGTGGTCGTCACCCTGCGTGAGGTGCTCGAGGGCCGGGTGCGCGGCGCCGTGCTGGCCTCGGGCGAGCCCGACCTGATGGTCGGCTGGACCCGGTCCCGTTGGGGGGCAAGCGATCTGGAGATGTGGGAACGGCAGGTCGAGACGCTGCCCATGACCTCGCCGCTGCTGCCCGTGGCGGAGGCCGAGGTCGGCCGGTTGGAACGGGAGCTCGGCGCCTGAGCCGACCTAGGCTGGTTCCCATGCGATCACGAACCCAGGGGATGTGGTGGGGCCCGGCGCTCGAGGCCCCCGACCCGGCCGCGCTGGCCCGCTTCTACTCCGAGCTGATCGGGTGGCCGGTGGTGTACGAGGAGCCGGGCACGACGGTGCTCGCGACATCGCGCGAGGCCGCGGTCAACGTGGTGTTCCAGCAGGCCAGCGACTACCAGCCGCCGGTGTGGCCGCCCGAGGACGGGCAGCAGCGCCCGATGATGCACTTCGACTTCCAGGTCGGCGACCTCGACGAGGCGGTCGACGAGGCGGTGGCGCTCGGGGCCACGGTGGCCGCCCACCAGCCGCAGGACAACGTGCGGGTGATGATCGACCCTGCCGGCCACCCCTTCTGCCTCTGCCTCGACGACGAGGGCTGAGCGGCCCGGAACCACGTGCAACGTGGTTGCAACGTCACGGTGCCTAACCTCCGGTCATCCCGTCGCCGGACGGGGCCAGAGATCACAGGAGATCGACAATGACGTTGTTCCCACCCCCCGGTTCCGACGGCAGCACCGTCACCGTCAAGAGCCACTACGACAACTGGATCGGCGGCCAGTGGGTCGCCCCCGTGCAGGGCCGCTACTTCGAGAACGTGACCCCGGTGACCGGGAAGGTCTTCTGCGAGATCGCCCGCTCAACCGCCGAGGACATCGAGCTGGCCCTGGATGCCGGCCACGGCGCGGCCGAGGCCTGGGGCCGCACCTCGGTGACCGAGCGCGTCCGGCATCCTGCTCAAGATCGCCGACCGGATGGAGGCCAACCTCACCGACCTCGCGATCGCCGAGACCTGGGACAACGGCAAGCCGATCCGCGAGAGCATCGCCGCGGACCTGACCCTGGCCGTCGACCACTTCCGCTACTTCGCCGGCGCCATCCGCGCCCAGGAGGGCTCGATCGGCGAGATCGACGCCGACACCGTGGCCTACCACATCCACGAGCCGCTGGGCGTGGTCGGCCAGATCATCCCGTGGAACTTCCCGATCCTGATGGCCGTGTGGAAGCTGGCCCCGGCCATCGCCGCCGGCAACTGCGTCGTGCTCAAGCCGGCCGAGCAGACCCCGTGGTCGATCCTCAAGCTCATCGAGCTGGTCGGCGACCTGCTGCCCGACGGCGTGCTCAACATCGTCAACGGCTTCGGTGTCGAGGCGGGCAAGCCGCTCGCGAGCAGCCCGCGCATCGCGAAGATCGCCTTCACCGGTGAGACGACCACCGGCCGGCTGATCATGCAGTACGCGAGCCAGAACCTCATCCCGGTCACCCTCGAGCTCGGCGGCAAGAGCCCGAACATCTTCTTCGAGGACGTCGCCAGCTCGCGGGACGCGTTCTACGACAAGGCACTCGAGGGCTTCGCGATGTTCGCCCTCAACCAGGGCGAGGTGTGCACCTGCCCCAGCCGGGCGATCATCCAGGACTCGATCTACGACGAGTTCCTCGGCGACGCACTCGCCCGGGTGGACGCCATCCGCCAGGGCAACCCGCTCGACACCGAGACGATGATCGGCGCGCAGGCGAGCAACGACCAGCTCGAGAAGATCCTGTCCTACATCGACATCGGCAAGCAGGAGGGCGCGAGGGTACTCACCGGCGGCGCCCGGGCCGACCTCGGCGGCGAGCTGTCCGGTGGCTACTACGTGCAGCCGACCGTGTTCGAGGGCGACAACAGCATGCGGATCTTCCAGGAGGAGATCTTCGGCCCGGTCGTCTCGGTCACCCGGTTCTCCGACGAGGCCGACGCCCTGAAGATCGCCAACGACACCCTCTACGGCCTCGGCGCCGGCGTGTGGTCGCGCGACGGGAACCGGGCCTACCGGGCCGGCCGCGAGATCAAGGCCGGCCGGGTGTGGACGAACAACTACCACGCCTACCCCGCGCACGCGGCGTTCGGTGGCTACAAGCAGAGCGGCATCGGACGCGAGACCCACAAGATGATGCTCGAGCACTACCAGCAGACCAAGAACCTGCTCGTCAGCTACTCGCCCGACGCCCTCGGCTTCTTCTGAGCCGATGGCCCAAGTGACCCCCAGCCGGGTCGACGTGACCGGTGAGGCGGCCGCCCTCGTGCGCCGCCTCACCGGCATCCACGGCCCGTTGATGTTCCACCAGTCCGGTGGATGCTGCGACGGCTCGGCCCCGATGTGCTTCCCGGACGGGGAGTTCATCATCAGCGACGGCGACGTGCACCTCGGCGACCTCGACGTCGGCCTGGACCGCGACGTGCCGATGTACATGTCGACCTCGCAGTTCGCCTACTGGCGTTACACCCACCTCACGGTCGACGTCGTGCCCGGCCGCGGTGCCGGCTTCTCGCGTCGAGGCGCCCGAAGGGGTGCGGTTCATCATCCGGTCGCGGATGCTGACCGACCCCGAGCTCGCTGTTCTCGAACCCTGACCTGCGGGTGGGTGCCGCGGGATACGCTGCGCAGACCGGACGAGCCGAGGAGGGCCCACCAATGTCGGCACCAGCGGGATGGCACCTGCAGCCGGACGGCCAGGAACGCTACTGGGACGGCTTCCAGTGGACCGACCAGTTCCGCTCCCCGCTGCCGAGCGACCCCACGGCGCCCCCCTCGTGGGACGGCCCGGTCGACCAGACCCAGGCGGTCGACCTCAACACCACCCAGGCCATCCCGGCACCGCAGGCGACGCCGAGCGACTACCCCCCGGGCGACTACCCGCCGGCCGACTACGCGCAGCCGGAGTACGCCCAACCGGACTATGCGCAGCCGACCCATCAGCAACCGGGCTACCCGCAGACCGGCTACCAACAGCCCGGCTACCCGCAGCAGGGATATCCACAGACCGGTTACGGCGCGCCCGGCAGCCAGCCCTACGCCCCGCCGCCGCGGCAGGGCGGCGGCCTGGCCAAGGGCTGCCTGATCGTCGCCATCATCGGGGTGCTGCTCGTGGGCGCCGCCGTCGTCGCCGGCATCTATGTGTTCAACCGGGCCTCCGACAGCATCAGCGAGAACTTCCCCACCGGCTTCCCGAGCGACCTCCCCAGCGGCTTCCCGAGCGACCTGCCCACCGAGGGCCTCGGCCAGTCGATCGACGTCACCGTCGGTGCGAGCTTCGAGCTGCCCCGCGCCACCATCGAGTCGGGCTGGACCCTCGATGACGCGGGCGGCTCGGTCGTCAACATCACCGGGATGCGCGCCACCCTCGGCTCCGCCGACGGCTTCCCGGTGCTGTTCACCATGTCGTTCCCGGCCAAGGGCGGGGCCGACGTGCAGACCGTGTGCACCACCGCCACGGGCAGCTCCGACTCCATGGTCGACGTCTCGTGCGTGCCGCTCTTCGGCAACGTGTCCGGCGCGAAGACCGCAAAGGTCACCGCGTCGCTCTGAGCCGGCGGCCGGACGCTACTTGGCGTTCAGCGCTACCAGGTCGGCGACGAGCTGCGAGGTCTTCAGGTCCTGCGCGTCGACCTCGGGGCTGAAGCCCAGCCGCACCACCACCAGCCCGGCCGACGGCACGACGTAGAGCCGCTGCCCGTCGTGCCCGCTGGCCCAGTAGGTGTCCTCGGGCAGGGTCTGGTCGACGAGGGAGCCGTCGGCCCGCTTGTTGACCCACCAGCCGCCCGCGTAGCCCTGCTCCTCGCTCCGGGCCACCGTGGTGTCGGTGGTGGTCTGCTGCATCCAGCCCTCGGGCAGCATCCGGGTGCCGGCCCACACACCGTCCTGGAGCGCGAACTGGCCAATGGTGGCCCAGTCGCGCGGCGACGCCCACAGGTACGAGCTGCACACCGGAGTCCCCGAGGCATCCGGCTCCCACGTCGCGGTGGTGAGGCCGAGGGGGGCGAAGAGCTGCTGGCGGGGCAGGTCGGCGTCCGGGGCGTCGGCGAGGTCGGTCAGCACCCCGCACAGGATGTTGGTCGACCCGCTCGAGTACTGCTGGTAGGTGCCCGGCGGGTGCACGAGGGGCTGGCTCGCGGCATACCGGGCCATGTCCGGCTCGGCGTACAGCATCTGGGTGATCGGGGTGCCCAGCGCGTAGGTCTCGTCCCACTTCAGGCCGCTGGTCATCCGCAGCAGCTGGTCGACGCTGATGTCCTTGCGCCCGTCGGTCCACTCGGGGCGCAGGCCGGTGTCGGTGACGGCGACCCGGTTGTCGAGCACCATCCGGCCCAGCATCAGGCTGGTCACGCTCTTGCCCATCGACCAGCCGAGCTGCGGGGTGGTGGACTCGAAACCGGGGGCGTACCGCTCGCCGATCAGCTGGCCGTTGTGCAGCACCACGATGCCCCGGGTGCCGAGCAGCTGACGGGCCGAGGCGGACAGGTCGTCGCCGAAGGCCCGTCCGATGGCCGCGTCGACCTCTGCGTTGGGCTCCGGGGCGGGCGCCTCGGCCAACGGGTTGGTGTCGGCGACGACCTTGGTGGCCTCGCCGAGGTTGGGTCGCTCCGTGGCGAGCGTGCAGCCGAACCCGCGGGTGAACCAGGCCTTCTGGGTGGACAGCGTGAACAGGATCTGCGAGGTGCTCGAGCCGCCCGCCTCGTTGACGTAGCCGGTCAGGAAGGGGACGAGGGGGTTGTCCGGCAGGTCGGACTCGGGGTCGTCACGGTCGGCCACGAGGGTGACGGCGCAGGAGTTGTGCGCGGCGTAGCCCGTGCCGGTCTTCAGCAGCGGCCGGGCGTAGAAGTACCCGGCCACGGCGGCGGCCAGGACCAGGACGAGGAGCACCGCTGCGATGCGGCGAACGAGGCGCATGGGCGGACGGTACCGTCCGCGGCCGTGAACCGGGCCGCATTCGGGTTCGTGGCCGCCCCCCACTAGCCGTTTCCGGCCGGGTCGGGCAGGGTAGGCCTCGGCATGGAGGGTTGCCCGGGGGACGGGGCGCCTCGACCGGAGGAGTGGGGACATGAGCATCGACGCCATCAGGACCGACCTCGACACCGATCTCGCGCAGCTGCGGGCCGCGCTGGCCCGAGCGCCGTGGCCCGCCAACCAGGACGACATCCTCGCCCACCTGGTCGCCCGGCACGAGCGCGCCCGGCTGCTCTGGCGGGCGGCGGCGCTCGACCACAGCCGCACCTACACCAGCGCCGACGAGGTGTGCGACGAGATCGCGGGCTTCGCCGACGCCGGGATGCCGCCACCCCCCGGTCGCTGACGGGTTCGCGCATACTGGCCGTGTCCCGGGGTCTCTCGTCCGCATCCCCGGGATCGAGGAGGATGCCGTGACCGACCAGCAGTTCGAGTCGGTGATGTCGCGCGCCGACACCCTGGGCGCCGACACCCCGGGCGCCGACACCCGGGCGCCGACACGTGGGCGCCGACACCCGGGCCGCCGACAACGGGGGAGCCGTCACCCGCAGGGCCGACAGCCCCGGGTCGACCGACCTGCTCGCCATCGCCGAGGCGCTGCAGGCCGTGACGGGGCGGGCCAGCGAGGCCGGCGCCCGACCCCCGCTCGACGAGCTCGTGCACGCCACGCTCGAGCAGATCCCGGTGGCGAGCTCGGTCAGCGTCACCGTGCTGCGCGGCGGGCGGTTCGGCACCGCCTCGAGCACCGACGACATCGCCCTGCGGGCCGACGCCCTGCAGTACGAGATCGGCAGCGGCCCGTGCGTCGACGCCATCCTCGACGACAACGTCTACCTCACCGACGACGTGGCGCACGACGACCGGTGGCGGCAGTGGGGGGAGCGGGTCAGCTCCGAGCTCGGGCTGCGCAGCGTGCTGGCCTACCGGCTCACCCTGCTCGACGAGTCGGAAGCCGTCGCGGCGCTGAACGTCTACTCCGACCGGCCCAGCGCCTTCGACGACCACGCCATGGGCACCGGCCTGGTGCTCGCCACCCACGGCTCGCTGCTGGTGACCGCGCAGCTGGCGCGCGACAAGGCCGCGAACCTGCTCAAGGCGATGGAGAGCAACCGCGAGATCGGGGTGGCCATGGGCATCCTGATGCACCGGCACCGCCTCGACCGCGAGCAGGCGTTCGCGGTGCTGCGGGTCGCCAGCCAGGACTCCAACCGCAAGCTCGCCGAGGTGGCCAGCGAGGTCGCCGACACCGGCATGCTCGAGATCCGCCGGTGGCCGGCGCCGGCCGGCGGCGAGCAGCCGCCGGGCTGACCGCGCCCAGGGCTCAGGCGTGGGGGGTGGCCGCGACGACCTCGAGCTCGGGGGGCGCGTCGACCGCCACCACCTGCCCGGTCGCCGAGACCTCGACCGTGACCGGCAGCCCTCCGACCCGGATGCCCTCGACCCGCACCGCACCACAGGGCGGGTCAGGCAGGGGTGAGAGCACCAGCCGCCCGTTCGGTGAGTCGGCCCGCAACCCGAGCACCGTCGAGACGACGAGCCCGGCCGATGCGGCGGCCCAGGCCTGGGGGCGGCAGCTCGCGGGGTACGGCGCGGGCCGCCCGCCGACCGGCTCGGCCCCGAACAGCTCGGGCCACCGATAGCCGCTGGCGGCCGCGACGTCGACGAGCGCCGCCACCGCCCGCCCGGCCTCGCGCGGGTGCCCGGTGCGGGCCAGCCCGTGGGCGCAGATCGCGGTGTCGTGGGTCCACACCGAGCCGGTGTGGTAGCCCAGCGGGTTGTAGGCAGGGTTGTCGGCCGACAGCGTGCGGATGCCGAGCGGCCCCAGCATGTCGGGCGCGCCGAGCGTGGCCGCAACCCGTGCGGACTCCCGGGTGCTCAGCAGGCCGGTGCCCAGGGTGTGGCCCATGTTGCTGCCGACGCCGTCGACCGGTCGCCCGGCGCCGTCGAGGGCCATCGCCAGCCGTGGGCCGGCCGGCCCGTCGACCCAGAACCAGGTGCGCACCCGCTCGGCGAGGCCGTGCGCCCAGGCCCGCCACGTGGTGCCGTCCTCGCCGAGCACGGCCTCGAGGAGGTCGGCCGCGCCCAGGGCCGCCTCGACGGCATACGCCTGGGTCTCGACCAGCGCGATCGGCCCGTGTGCGATGGCGCCGGATGCCGTGCGCATGGCGTCGCCGGAGTCCTTCCAGCCCTGGTTGGCCAGCCCCGTGCCGGAGGCGTCGTGGTAGCGCAGCAGACCGTCAGCCGTGCTCTCGGCGGCGCGCCGCATCCAGCCCAGGGCCGCGTCGAGGGCCGGCCGAAGCTCGACCACGTCGGCGGGGTCGAGCCCCCACCGCCACGCGTCGTGCAGCAGGCACACCCACAGCGGGGTGGCGTCGACCGTGCCGTAGTAGACCGGCGGCAGGGCGAGCTTGCCGGGGTCGACGAAGGTGGTGCGCCGCACCTCGTGCAGGATCTTGCCCGGCTCTTGGGCCGAGGTGACGTCGGTCGTGGTGCCCTGCCGCCGGGCCAGGGCCCGCAGGGTGCCGCGGGCCAGCTCGGTGCCGAAGGGCAGCGACATCCGGGCCGCCCAGATCGAGTCGCGGCCGAAGAGGGTGAGATACCAGGGCGACCCCGCCGCGGCGAACACGTCGCCCTCGTCGAGCGGGTCGGTGAGCAGCAGGTGCCGTAGGTCGACCAGTGAGCTGTGCACCGTGGCGGCCAGACGGGAGTCCTGGGAGGTGACGCGCACGGCATCCCAGCCGACCAGGCCGGCGCCCGCCCCGGCGTCGAACGGGGTGCTCGCGGTGCGCTCGGCCCACACCTCGACCTCGAGCGTGGCGCTCGACCCGGGGGGCAGGACGACGGGCCAGACCACGGCGAGGTGGCCGTCGGCCGCGCTCACGGTGGCACCGTGGGCCACCAGCGTGGTCGCGTGGCGGACGTCGGCCCACCCCCCGCGGTCCTCGCCCGCGGTGCCCGGCGTGAGCGCAGGGCCGGGAACGTCTCCGTGCTTCACGGCGTGCAGCTCGGCGCCGTCGCCGCGGGCCTCGAGCCCGACCTCGCACCGCACCTCGGTGCCCGCCCGTGAGGTCACGGTGACCTCCTCGGTCATCCCACCGTCGCGCAGGAACCGGCGGCGCCGCACCTCGACGGTGGGGTCCGGGCCCGGGTCGCCGACGTTGCGGGCGAGCAGCAGGCAGGAGGTGCTCGGGCCCGAGGTCGCGGCGACGACGGGACCGGACGGACGCCGTCGACGGTGAGCACCAGGTGGTCGAGCACCCGGCGGTCGTCGACGTAGAGCCCGGCGGCCGACTGGCCCTCGGCGGCGGCCTCGAGGTCGCCGGATCGGTGCGAGAGGCAGGTGACGTTGCCGTGCACCGCCACCTCGAGCTCGTGCAGCCAGGGCTGGCGGGACCGGCCGGGGGGTGCGGCAGGGGCCGTCGTCATCAAGGAGCTCCTTGTCGAAAACTCGGGTGTTCACGAGACCCCGGAAGCGGGTCGCCATGGGTAACTTACCGATTTGAGCGTTCAAATTGGCCGCTGGTCACCGCCGACCAGGACGAGGGAGCAGCGCATGACGGGTTCACCACCACCGCCCCGGGTGACCATCCACGACGTCGCCGCCCGGGCGGCCGTCTCCCGCCAGACTGTGAGCAACGCGCTGTCCCACCCCTCGCGGCTGAGCCCCGACACCCTGCGCCGGGTGCAGGCCGCCGTCGACGAGCTGGGCTACCGGCCCTCGTCGTCGGCCCAGTCGCTGCGGGCCCAGCGCGCCGGGGCGGTCGGGGTCGAGGTCAACACGCTCGGGCCGCGCTCGCACAACGAGACGATGGCGCCCTTCCTCGCGGCCCTCGGCATGCGCGCGGGCTCGCACGGCCAGCACATCGTGCCCTTCGGCTCGCCCGAGAGCACACCGATGATCGAGGGCTACCGCCTGATGCGGGCCCGCGGCCTGGTCGACGCGTTCGTGCTCGCCGACACCCACCACGGCGACCCGCGACCGCCCTGGCTGGAGGAGAACGGCATCCCGTTCGCCGCCTTCGGCCGGGTCTGGGACGACCCGACCAACACCTGCTGGGTCGACGTCGACGGCGCCGCCGGCACCCGGGCGGCCGTGGCGCACTGCGCGGATGCCGGCTACGGCACCATCGCGTTCCTGGGCTGGCCGCGGGGCTCGGTCGTCGGTGACGACCGCCGGCTGGGCTGGTCGCAGGGCTGTGCGACCGCAGGGGCCGGGCACGCCGGCCCCGAGGCGACCGCGCCCCAGGAGCTCGACGCCGCCCGGGACGCGGCGCGGCTGCTGCTGCGCGAGGTGGGGCCCGGCGACGCGGTGGTGTGTGCGTCGGACATCCTCGCCCTCGGCGTGCACCACGAGCTGCTCACCGCCGGGCTGCGGCCCGGGCTCGATGTCGGCGTCGTCGGCTTCGACGGCTCCGAGACCGCGGCCATGCACCACCTCACCAGCGTCGCCCAGCCACTCGACGCCATCGCCGAGCAGGTGCTCGTGCTGCTCGACGACGCCATGGCCGGCCGGCCCCGACCGGAGGTGGGGGTGCTGCTCGAGCCGGCCCTCGTCGCCGGCCGCAGCACCGACCGGCAAACACCGACCCCCTGACCACTCTCGAAAACCATTGACCGACAAAGGAGTCCCCATGCACCGCACCCGTCGCACCGCGGCACTCGCCCTCGTCCTCGGCGGCACCCTGTTCGCCTCCGCCTGTGGAGGTGGTGGCTTCCAGGAGGAGAGCGCGTCGAGCGCCCCGGCATCCGCCAAGGGACCGGCTGCCCTGAAGATGCTCATCGCCAGCTCGGGTGACGCCGAGACCAACGCGGTCAAGGCCGCCGCCGACGCCTGGGCGAAGAAGTCCGGCAACACGGTGACGGTCACCGTCGCCAGCGACATGAACCAGCAGCTCGCCCAGGGCTTCGCCAGCGGCAGCCCCGCCGACGTCTTCTACATGGATGCCGCGCGCTTCGCCGACTACGCGAAGAACGGCAGCCTCTACCCCTACGCCGACCAGGTCACCGACAACAGCGACTTCTACGAGTCGCTGCGCCAGACCTTCACCTACGAGGGCAAGCAGTACTGCATCCCGAAGGACTTCTCGACCCTCGCCCTGCAGATCAACACCGACTCGTGGACCAAGGCCGGGCTGACCGACGCCGACATCCCCACCACCTGGGACCAGCTCGAGGCCGTGTCGAAGAAGCTGACGACCAAGGACCAGGTGGGCCTGGGCATCGGCGTCGGCATCGACCGGCTCGGCGCGTTCGTCGTGCAGAACGGCGGCTGGTGGCTCAAGGAGGACGGCAGCGCCCCCGCGGCGAACAGCCCAGAGGTCACCCAGGCCCTGGAGTGGGTGCAGAAGAACGTCAAGGCCGGCAACTTCAAGATGTCCAACGAGCTCGACTCCGGGTGGGGCGGCGAGGCGTTCGGCACCGGGAAGTCCGCGATGACCATCGAGGGCAACTGGATCAAGGGCGCCGCGACCAACGACTACCCCAAGCTCAAGTACAAGACCGTCGAGCTGCCCGCCGGCCCCAAGGGCAAGGGCACCCTGCAGTTCACCCAGTGCTGGGGCGTCGCGGCCGACTCCAAGGCGCAGGCCCAGGCGGTCGACCTCGTGAAGTCGCTGAGCACCGTCGAGCAGCAGATGAAGTTCGCCGACGCGTTCGGCGTCATGCCGAGCCGCCAGTCGGCCGCCGACCAGTACAAGTCCAAGTTCCCCGAGGACGCCCCGTTCATCGCCGGTGGTGAGTACGGCCACGGGCCGATCAACGCGGCCGGCATGGAGCAGGTGGTCGCCGACCTGAACTCCAAGCTCGAGAGCTTCGGCGCCGCCAACCTGCCGCAGGTGCTCAAGGGCTTCGACACCAACGCCAGCGCCGCACTCGGCAAGTGAGCACCACCGACCAGGCCGTGCGACCCGTCACCGTCCGGGGTCCACGGCAGAGCAAGGGGGGCGGTCGGGGACAGGGCCAGCGGCAGTCGGTGGCGGGGTGGCTGTTCGTCACCCCGACGCTGGCCGTGCTCGGGCTCTTCCTCGTCATCCCCATCGTGATGGCGCTGTGGGTGTCGTTCACCGACTGGAACGGGCGCGGCAGCCCGTTCTCGTCGCGGGTGAACCTGGTGGGCGCGCAGAACTACGCCGCCCTGCTCACCGAGCCCGGGCTGTCCCGCCAGGACTTCATGATCTCGCTGCGCAACACCTTCTACTACGTCATCGGCGTGGTGCCGCTGCAGACGGTGCTGGCGCTGACCCTCGCGGTCATCGTCAACCAGCGCTTCCTCAAGGGCCGCACCTTCTTCCGCACGGCGTTCTACTTCCCGTCGGTCGTCTCGTCCGTCGCGATCTCGCTGGTCTTCCTGTTCCTGTTCACCGGCACCGGTGCGGTCAACCAGTTCCTGTCGGTCTTCGGCATCGACGGGCCCACCTGGTTCTCCGACCCGCGCGGCCTCATCCACCTCGTCGGTGACTGGCTCGGGCTGTGGAACGGCAGCAGCCCGCCGGCGGCCCTCGAGAACACCCAGGTGATGAGCCTGTCGCTGTGGGAGTGGATCAGCGGCCCGTCGGTGGCGATGAGCGCGATCATGCTGCTGGTCGTCTGGACCACTGCCGGCACCTTCATGCTGATGTTCATCGCCGGGCTCCAGGACCTCCCCACCGAGGTCGAGGAGGCGGCGATGGTCGACGGCGCGAACAAGTGGCAGCGCTTCCGGGCGGTCACCCTGCCGCACCTGCGGCCGACGATCCTGCTCGTCATCACCCTCGGGGTCATCGGCACCTGGCAGGTCTTCGACCAGATGTACGTGATGACCCAGGGCGGCCCGGCCAAGACCACGCTGACGCCCGCCTACCTGTCGTACACGGCGGCCTTCAACCAGAACCAGTGGGGGCAGGGCGCCGCGATGGCCTTCCTGCTCTTCGTGCTGATCTTCGTGCTGACCAGCATCCAGCGGTACTGGCTGCGCGACCGCGACGTCGCCGCGCAGCGCAAGGCCGAGCGGGCCCAGCGCAAGGCGGCGAAGAAGGGGGTGACGGCATGACCCAGCCGACCCGGAGCCGCGTCACCGACGCCGACCGGGCCCGGGCCGCCATCGAGAGCGACACGATCGTCATCGACCGGCCACGTGCCTCCGGCGACGGTGGTTCCGTCGTCGCCCGCAGCAGCCCGGTGAAGAAGGTCGTCGTCTACGCGGCCCTGCTCCTCTTCGCGCTGGTCTACATCTACCCGTTCGTGGTGCAGGTCTCGACGGCGTTCAAGACCAACGGGGATGCCGTCGCCAACCCGCTCGCGATCGTCCCCGACCCGATCACGACGGCGGCCTTCGAGCGGATCGCCCAGACCGACTTCCCCCGGTGGTTCATGAACTCGGTCATCGTCACCGTGTTCGTCACCCTGGGCCGGGTCTTCCTCGACTCGCTCGCCGGCTACTCGCTGGCCCGGCTGAAGTACCGCGGTCGCGACGCCGTGTTCACCGCGATCCTGGCGGTGATGGCCGTGCCCGGCATCGTGCTGCTGATCCCGAAGTTCCTGGTGCTCAACTACCTCGGCATCTACAACACCTACCCCGCGCTCATCGTGCCGCTGCTCGTCGACGCGGCAGGCGTCTTCATCATGAAGCAGTTCTTCGAGTCGGTCCCGCCCTCGGTCGAGGAGGCCGCGCGCATCGACGGCGCGGGCACCTTCCGGATCTTCTGGTCGATCGTGCTGCCGATGGCCAAGCCCGCGGTCATCACGCTGACGATCCTGAGCTTCCAGGGGTCGTGGAACGAGCTGGCGCACTTCATCATCGCCACCGACGACCCCAACCTGTTCACGCTGACCCGCGGGGTGGGCCAGCTGACCTCCGGTGGGCTGGGCTCGGGCAACCAGTACCCGATCTCGATGGCCGCGGCGCTGCTGATGACCATCCCGACGGCGATCGTGTTCATCATCTTCCAGCGGCAGTTCACCCAGGGCGCCAACGCCGGCGCCGAGAAGGGCTGACCGGCATCTCGAGCTGGGTGCTGAAGCGGTCGCTACGGCAACCGTTTCGGCACCCAGCTCGAGGCTTCTCCGCCGCGGCTGTCGCATTCCGGGGGTCTCGTTCGTGGAGAGGGTGAGGACACGGCACTACGGTCGGGTCCGAGACCATTGACCAAGGAGAATCCGATGACCCAGTACCTGCTGTCCGTGTGGCACGACAAGGACGCCACCCCCGAGGACATCTACCCCGACCCGGCCGAGCGCGAGCAGTCCTACGCCGACACCGGCGCGTTCAACGAGGAGATCCGGGCGAGCGGGCACTGGGTGTTCGCCGGCGGCCTGCACTCCCCGAGCACCGCGACCGTGGTCGACGGCACCGGTGACGAGCCGGTCACCACCGACGGGCCGTTCAGCGAGGCCAAGGAGCAGATCGGTGGCTTCTGGGTGGTCGAGGCCGCCGACCTCGACGAGGCGCTGGCCCTCGCCGCGCGCGGCTCGAAGGCCTGCCGCGGCAAGGTCGAGGTGCGCCCCTTCCAGGGCTGAGCGACCCGTGACGGATGCCGGTGCCGCCCGGGTGGTCGAGGACGTCTACCGGGCCGAGTTCGGCAAGGTGGTCGCCTCGCTCGCCGGGCGGTTCGGCAGCCTCGACCTCGCCGAGGAGATGGCCCAGGAGGCCTTCGTCGAGGCGGTGCGCCGCTGGCCGACCGACGGCGTGCCGCCCAACCCGGGCGGCTGGCTGACCGTCGTCGCGCGCAACAAGGCTCTCGACCGGCTGCGCCGCGAGTCGACCCGACAGGCCCGCCACGAGGAGGCCGAGATGCTCGCCGCCGCCGAGGACCCCACCGCCCCGGTCACCTCGGTGACCGACGAGCGGCTGCGCCTGATCTTCACCTGCTGCCACCCGGCACTGGCCCCCGAGGCCCAGGTGGCGCTCACCCTGCGCCTGCTCGGCGGGCTCACCGTGCCCGAGATCGCCAACGCCTTCCTGGTGCCCGAGCGCACCATGGCCCAGCGGATCACCCGGGCCAAGCGCAAGATCGCCGCCGCCAACATCCCCTACCGGGTGCCGCGCGACCACGAGCTGCCAGGCCGCCTGCGCGGCGTGCTCGCCGTGATCTACCTCGTCTTCACCGAGGGCCACCTGCCCGGCTCGGGCAGCGACGGCATCCGTGACGACCTGTGCGCCGAGGCGATCCGGCTCGGCCGCGTGCTGCGCGCCCTGATGCCCGACGAGCCGGAGGTCGCCGGGCTGCTCGCGCTCATGCTGCTCACCGACGCCCGTCGGGCAGCACGGCTGGATGCCGGGGGCGCGCTGGTCACGCTCGACGTGCAGGACCGCGCGCTCTGGGACCGCGAGGCCATCACCGAGGGGCACGCCCTGGTGCGGGAGTGCCTGCGCCGCAACCGACCCGGTCACTACCAGCTGCTCGCCGCCGTCAACGCGGTGCACACCGACGCGGCGACTGCCGCCGACACCGACTGGTCGCAGGTGCTCGCGCTCTACGACCAGCTGTATGCCGTGACGCCCACCCCCGTCGTCGCGCTCAACCGGGCCGTCGCGCTCGCGGAGGTGGCGGGACCGGCATCCGCGCTGGCCGACGTCGACGAGCTCGGGCTCGACGGCTACCACGCCTACCACGCGACCCGGGCCGACCTGCTGCGCCGGCTCGGCCGGCATCCCGAGGCGGTGGCCGCCTACGACCGGGCGATCGCCCTGACCGCCAACCCCGCCGAGCGGGCCTTCCTCAGCGGGCGGCGCGACGCCTTAGCCTAGGTCTCCCGACCCACGACCCGAGGAGACCTTTGATGGCCGGCGGACTGGTCGCCCTGCTCGACGACATCGCCGCGATGGCCAAGCTGGCCGCGGCATCCGTCGACGACGTCGCTGCCGCCGCGGGTCGCGCGAGCGCGAAGGCCGCGGGCGTGGTGGTCGACGACACCGCCGTGACGCCCCGCTACGTGCAGGGGCTCACGCCCGATCGCGAGCTGCCGATCATCCGGCGCATCGCGCTTGGCTCACTGCGCAACAAGCTGCTCATCATCACCCCGGCCGCGCTGCTGCTCAGCCAGTTCGTGCCGTGGCTGCTGACGCCCATCCTCATGCTCGGGGGCACCTACCTCTGCTACGAGGGCGCCGAGAAGATCGCGGAGTTGATCGCGGGCCACGAGCACGCCGAGGAGGAGGTGGTGCTCGACCCCGCGGAGCGCGAGAAGACGGTGACGACCGGCGCCATCCGCACCGACTTCATCCTCTCCGCCGAGATCATGGTCATCGCGCTCAACGAGGTCTCCGACGAGCCGTTCGTGTCGCGGGCGGTCATCCTGGTGGTGGTCGCCATCCTCATCACGGTGCTCGTCTACGGCGTTGTCGGCCTGATCGTGAAGATGGACGACATCGGCCTGCACCTCGCGGGGCGCCAGTCGGGCACCGCGCGCACGGTCGGCCGCGGCATGGTCGCGGGGATGCCGAAGCTGCTGTCGGCGCTCTCGACGATCGGCATCGTGGCCATGCTCTGGGTGGGCGGGCACATCCTGCTGGTCGGCGTCGACGAGCTCGGCTGGCACACCCTCTACGACTGGGTGCACCACGCCGAGGAGGCCGTCGGCGGCGGGGCGCTCGGCTGGTGCGTCAACACCCTCGCGTCGGCCGTCATCGGGCTGGTCGTCGGTGCCCTCGTCGTTGCGGTGGTGACCGGGATCAAGCGCGTGCGCGGCGGCAGCGACCACGAGGACACTCCGGCCGCCCACTGACCGCCGCGAGCGCAGACGGGGTAGCGCGTCGTGAGGAGGAGGTCGGGTGATGCCGGGGGCGCGGTCGAGCGCGCGGTATGCATCACCTCAACTGTGGTCGGGAGGTCGGGTGATGCCGGGGGCGCGGTCTAGCGCGCGGGATGCATCACCTCAACTGTGGGCGGGAGGTCGGGTGATGCCGGGGGCGCGGCCGAGCGCGCGGTATGCATCACCCTCTGTGGCCGCCCGGCGACCACCTCCGCACCTCGCGCGGCTCAGCTCGCCGCCGCCGCCGCGCGCAGCTTCTCGAGCAGCGGGCCAGCCGCCTGCTCGAGGAAGGCCTGCTGGTGCTCACCGCCCACCTGCACCAGCGCCACGTCGGTGAAGCCGGCCTCCCACCAGGGGCGCACGGCCTCGACGACGGCGTCGAGATCGGGGCCGCAGGGGATCTGCTGGGCGACGTCCTCGGGGCGCACGAACTGGCTGGCGCCCGAGAAGCCCATCGGGCGTCGGCAGGTCGGCGTTCACCTTCCAGCCGCCGGCGAACCACCGGAACTGCTCGTGGGCCCGCTCGACCGCGGCCTCCTCCGAGGGGTCCCAGCAGATCGGGATCTGCCCGACGCCACGCGCCCCCGAGCCGATCGGGCTGTCCGACACGGCGTTCCAGCCGTCGACCAGCTCCTTGTCGGGCTCCACGGCGATGAGGTGGTCGGCCAGCGGGGCGAATTGCTCGACACCCTTGTCGCCGCTGAGGGCCACGCCGATGCCGACCGGCGGTGTCGGGCAGGTCCCAGATGCGGGCCGACTCGACGTCGAAGTGCTCGCCGCGGTAGTTCACGAGCTCGCCGGTGTGCAGCTCGCGGATGATCTCGATCGCCTCGATCAGCATCTCCTGGCGCACCGTCGACCGCCGGCCAGCCCTGCGCCGACGACGTGCTCGTTGAGGTTCTCACCGCTGCCCAGGCCCAGGGTGAACCGGCCCTCGGCGAGGATCTGCAGCGTCGCCGCCTTCTGGGCCACGACGGCCGGGTGGTAGCGCAGGGTCGGGCAGGTCACGTAGGTCATCAGGTCGACGCGGCTGGTGGCGTGGGCCACTGCGCCGAGCACGGTCCACGCGTACGGCGCGTGCCCCTGCTCGGTGAGCCACGGCGAGTAGTGGTCGCTCGACACCGCGAGGTCGAAGCCGGCATCCTCGGCGCGCACGGCGGCGTCGACGAGCTCGAGGGGGCCGTTCTGCTCGGTCATCAGGGTGAAGCCGAACCTGGTCACGGGGTCTCCTTCGGTCAGGGGTCAATGGAGGCAGCGGGTCTGTGCCCGTGCCCTACCCCGGTCGCCCCGCTGCACCCGTGCCGTCGAAGGTCGGGGCGGATGCCGGGCCGCCGGGAATGCCCTCGCCCGCCCGCCGCGTTGGCGCCCGCATGACCACCTGGGGCTTCATCGGAAGCGGGAACATCGGCAGCACCGTCGCGCGGTTGGCGGTCGACGCCGGCCACGACGTCGTGCTCAGCAACAGCCGCGGGCCGGAGACGCTCGCCGACCTCGTCGCGGAGCTCGGCCCGCGCGCCCGGGCAGCCACCGCGGCGGAGGCGGCCCGCGCGGGCGACATCGTGGTGGTGACCGTGCCACTGAAGGCCCGCGGCGACCTGCCGCACGCCGCGCTGGCCGGCAAGGTCGTCATCGACACCATGAACTACTACCCGCAGCGCGACGGCGTGGTGCCCGAGCTCGAGGACGAGTCGACCACGACCTCCGAGCTGCTGCAGGCGCTCGCGCCCGACGCGAAGGTGGTCAAGGGGTTCAACAACATCTTCGTGCAGCACCTCGCCACCCTGGCCCGCCCCACCGGCGCCGACGACCGCAGCGCCCTGGCCATCGCCGGCGACGACGAGCAGGCCAAGGAGGCCGTGCGGGTGGCCCTCGACGAGATCGGCTACGACACCTTCGACCTCGGCCCGCTCGCGGAGGGCTGGCGCACCCAGCGCGACACCGCCGCCTACGGCTCGATGTACGCCAAGGACCCGGCCGACTGGACCAAGGGCGCCCGCCCCGCCGACCGGGATGCCGTGGCCGCCGCAGCACTGCGCGCTCGCCGCTACCGCGACTCCTGATCCTCGGGCTCCGACGGGTGCCGCGCGATCCGGCGGGCGGCGACCAGCGAGCCGACCAGGAGCACCGCGCCGAGCACCAGCGAGCCCGCCACGATGGCGACGCTTCGCCCGGCGGAGGCGCCGAGCGCGGCATACCCGACGGTGCCCGGCACGATGCCGACCGCGGTGCCCACGAGGAAGTCGCGGCGTGACACGGCGCTGACGCCCGCCCCGTAGTTGACGATCGTGAACGGCAGCACCGGCGTCAACCGGGCCACGACCACCGCCGTGACGCCCTGGCGGCGCAGGACGAGCTCGACCCGGGCCAGGCGCGGGCCGGACAGCTCGGCGACGGCGTCGCGCCCCAGCCGGCGGGCGATGGCGAAGCCCACCACCGCGCTGAGCATCGACGCCACCCACGAGATCGCGATGCCTCCGACCAGGCCGAACAGCGCGCCGGCCACCCCCGACAGCAGGTTCTTCGACACCGGCACCAGGGTGAGCACCACGTGCAGCACGACGTAGACCACCGGGCCCCACGCACCGGTCGCCGCGATCGCGGCCTGCACGGTGCCGAGCTCACCACCGAGCAGCAGCCAGAGCAGGGCGCCGGCGATGACGACCGCCAGCCCCAGGCCCAGCAGGCGGAGCACGGCCGCCCGGGTGCTCGTCACCGCCCCAGCGTAGGAGGACCCCACCGACAGCGTGGTCGGCCCAGGTATCACCGGGGCCGCTGGCCACTCCTGAGGGCAGAACCGCGCCCACCCACGGCGCGGCACCGCACCGAGGAACGACCATGCCGCAGATCCGGATCGACACCTCCGAGCTCACCTACACCTGGTTCTGGCTGCCCGGCCACCTGCCCCACTTCGTCGACGGGTCGCTGCCCGGCGGCGTCGCGGTCGACCTCCACGCCGGGGGTTATGCCTTCCAGCAGACCCGCAACCGGGCCTGCGACCTGCGCTTCCGGGTCGAGGACGACGGCACGGTCGACTACGCCGCCGCGCACGACCACCTGCTCCACGGCCGCGGCACCGACACCCTGAAGGTCGTCGGGGTGCCCGTGACGCTGAACCCGACCGGCTCGCCCCGCCCCGTGCTGCCGCTCTGGGGTGGCTGCCACGAGCCGCTCGGCACCCGCGAGCGCACCGTGCGGATGCCGCCCGGCCCGGCGTACGCGATCCGGCTCGGCCTGGTGCCGAGCACCGTGGTGGAGTTCAGCGTGGCCGCCGACGGGCGGGTCGACTACCCGAGCGAGTACGAGCGCGCCCTGTCCGGCCGGGGCACCGACTGCCTCACCGTCGACCTCGACACCGTGGGGCGTCACTGAAGGCGTCGTGACCGCCAGGCCACCAGGCACGCCAGCACCACCACGGCCGTGACGATGGCGAACCCGAGCACGGGCAGCAGCGGCAGAGTGATGCCGATGGCGCCGCCGACGACCCAGAACGCCTGGAGGATGGTCTCCGACCAGGAGAACACCCGGGCGCGCACGTGGTCCTCGACGTCGCGCTGGATGAGCGCGTCGAGGCTGAGCTTGGCGAGCTGCCCGAACAACCCGGTCGCCAGGCCGAGCAGCACCAGGGTGGGCAGCGAGTAGAAGACCGCGGTGAGCAGCCCCGCAAGCACGGCGACCCCGGCCACCACGGTCGCGAGGCGCTCGGGTGCGGGGCTGTTGCGCCGGTTGCCCACGACCGACCCCAGGGCGTTGCCCACCCCGGCCGCCCCGGCGACCATGGCCAGCACGGCCGGGCCCGACCAGCCGGGCAGCGGGTGCTCGCGCATCAGGAAGGCGAGGAAGAGGGTGAGGAACCCGCTGAGCAGCCTGGCCCCGGTGGTCAGCCAGAGCACGTAGCGCACCGCGGGCGGCAGGGACCGCAGACGCCGGGCGCCCCGGCCGGCCGAGGGGAGGGCCAGCGGCGCCTCGCCGGCCGGGCGCCCCTCGAGGTCGAGCTCGCCCGCGGTGGAGTCGACCCGGGCCGGCAGCCGGATGGCGAGCACGGTCGCGGCGACGTAGACCACGAACGCCAGCCGCAGTGACCAGTCCGGCCCGATCCGCGACAGCGCGCCGGCGAGCCCACCGCCGATCGCCATGCCGATCAGGCCGGCGATGGTGAGCCGGGAGTTCGCGGTGACCAGGCTGATGTCGCGCGGCAGCAGGCGCGGCACCGCGGCCGCGCGCGCCACGGCATACGTGCGGCTGGCCACGAGGCAGCCCAGTGCCGCCGGGAACAGCCACACGCTGTCCTCCACCACGGCAGTGGCGAGCACCCAGGCCAGGAACGCCCGGGTGGCCAGGGTGGTGCCGAGCGCCCAGCGCCGCCCGTGCCGGAACCGGTCGAGCAGCGGCCCGATGAGCGGTGCCAGCAGCACGAAAGGCGCCATGGTCAGCACCAGGAACAGCGCGACCCGGCCCCGCGCCTCGTCGGTGGGCAGCGCGAAGACGGTGCCCGCGAGCGAGACGGTGAGGGCGGCATCCGCGGCGACGTTGACGGCGTGCAGCTCGGTGAGCCGTGCGAGCCCGGTGTCGGCGGCCCCGTCGGCGTCGGCGAAGCTGCGGAACCGACGCCCCGCGGCGGCCCCACCGCGCCCGACCCACCGGATGCCGGCCCGCCCGCCGCGCCCGACGCTGCGGCCCGCGCCGGCCACCCGGCGCCGGGGGGTGGGTGGCGTCGTGTGCGCGGGGCGCTCGTCGGCAGTCATGACCCCTCGATCCTCCCCCGAACGGGCCCGGACCCGCGAGAGGGGCTCCGGCGGGTCAAGCCGTGACGTGCCTCCCGTCCGCCCGCGGCTCGTCGCGCCCGGCATCGCCCTCGGTGTCGCCGACCCGGCCGCGGACAAAGAGCAGCAGGATGATGCCGATGAAGATCAGGGGGAAGGTGAACAGGCCCGCGGCGTGCAGCAGGTCGTCGGTGGAGGGGCCGGTGGCGACCTTGTCGATGCCGCCGGAGGCGAGGATCGTCGTGGGGTCGGTGAGGCCGTGCACGAGCATGGCCCAGACGAGGAACCCGGTGACCCGCAGGGTGAGGTACATCAGGACGCCGAAGCCGAAGGTGTAGAAGACGGTGAAGGCGACCGTGGTGACGGCCTGCCCGCCGATCAGGTTGGTGCTGTGCGAGAGGGCGAAGGCGGCCGATGACAGGGCGGCCACCGCGAGCTCACCGTGCCCGCCGGCGCGGATCATCTTCACCGCGAAGCCCCGGTACATCAGTTCCTCAACGACGCCGACCAGGAGCCCGCTCAGCAGCACGGTCGCGACGACCGACATGGAGGGGCCGCCCCAGTTGATGCCCAGGACGCGCAGGAGGACGGGCACGAGGGCCACGGCCGGCCCGAGCCACATCCACCAGGACGTGTAGATCGGCTGGCGACCGAACAGCTCACGGTTCCAGCCGAGGTAGTAGGACATCCCGAAGAGCACGGCGGCGCCCACGAGCAGGGGCAGGGTCATCTGCGCGAAGACTGCGCCCGGGCTGCTCAGCAGGTCGGCCTCGGCCTGGTCGGGGAACAGCTTGCCGGCGAAGCTGGACCCGAGGTAGATCACCATGTAGGCGACGAGGAACGCCAAGTAGCGCCACAGGCCGCCCTTGTCCATGAACCCGCGCAGGCCGGTCGAGCCGCCCGCGGGTGTGGTCGCCACGTGCCTCGTCGCCTCGGTCACCGTCATCTCCTCGCTGGGCGGCGCGCCTCGCCGCGCGAGAAAAGTGTTCCACCGGCGAAGGACCTCGAGGCGCCTCCGCTACGAGGTACTTCATGGTCGCCCGCTTCGCGGGCCCGCGGTCAGCCGCCGAAGAGGCGGTCGCGCAGCGCGAGCCGGCGCCCCTCGTACTTCGCGTTCCGCCGGTGCGCGCGAGCCAGCCGCTTCTCGCCGTAGAACCGGCGGGCCCAGAACGACTCGGGCTTGGCCAGGCGCAGCGCGCCGATGTACGAGAAGAGCGGCGCCGGCAGGCCGGCGAGCCCCATCACGAGCTTGCCCTTGAGCAGGCAGACCAGGCAGATCAGCACGTGGACCAGCACGGCCGTGAAGAGGACCCACGCGCCGAGCTCGGCAGTGCCGGTCTCGATGCCGATCGGCGAGGTGCCGGTGAGGAGCACCAGACCGAACACCGTGGCGATCATCACCGCGTCGATCGACTTCTTGCCCTCCTCCGACCAGTAGACGTCCTCGAGGTGCAACCACAGCGCGAACTCGTCGAGCGCGAGTGCGGCGCCGATGCCGAACAGGGTGGCCAGGATCTCGATCCACGGTGACTCCGGGCGGAACCGGAAGGTGAGCAGCCCGACCACGAGCACGAGGAGGATGCCCCACACCTGGTGGTGCACGTGCACACCCCCGATGTGCACGTCCTTGATCGGCCCCGACTCCTCACCCGTGCCGGACGCCTTGCGGTTCTTGATCCGGATGGTGACGAAGCGAGTGATGCCGTAGGTCACCACGAAGCCCACGAGCATCCACAGCGCCGGCGAGCGGCCTGTGTCGACGACGTGGTCGACGTACCAGTTCCACATGAGGTCGAGTCTCCGCTAGGGGGTCGTGGGCGCTGACGCCGGGGCAATGTCGCGGGAGGCGATCGCGTCCACCGGCGGCGGCGGGCCGGTCGGCGGCGTCATCCGGCTGCGGTTCATCAGGTAGACCGGCACCCCGAGCAGGAAGGCGCCCAGGGCGTAGAGGAACGGGTAGTAGACGGCGAAGCCCTCGGCATCGGTGTTGGCCGAGTAGGCGATGAACAGCACCGACACCACGAACGAGACGACGGCGACGACGAGGTCGCGCACCAGCCGGCCGCGGGTGATCACCCGCCCGTCGGCGATGCGCCACTTGATCTGCGCCAGCGCCGAGAACGCGTAGGGGATGGCGGCGGCGATGCCGGTCATCAGCACCAGCGTGTTGAAGACGGTGATGCCGGTCTCGCCGACGTGCGAGAGCAGCACGCAGATGGTCGACAGGGTGGCCGAGACGAGGATGCCGAAGGCCGGCACCCCGCGCTTGGACACCCGCTGGAATCGCTCGGGGAACAGGCCGTCCTTGCTGGCCGCGTAGGGCACCTCCGCGGCCAGCATCGGTCCAGCCGTTGAGCGCGCCGAAGCCGGAGACGACGACGAGGAAGGCGACCAGGCTGCCGACCCAGGAGGCGCCGCTGATCGTCTCGGCGGCCGTGGCGAACGGCGCGGTGGTCGCGCTCAGCGCGACGTTGGGCAGGATGCCGAAGATCGCGACGAGCGAGAGCAGGTAGACGGTGGCCGAGGCGAGGGTGCCGAGGAGGGTCGCGCGGGGGACGTTGCGGGTGGGGTCGGCGACCTTGGCGGCGGCAACCGACGCCGACTCGACGCCGATGTAGGAGAACAGGCACAGCGCCATCGCGCTGCCGATGGCCGGCAGGGCCGCCTGCCCGCTGAGGTTGAACGGCGTGAAGTTGTCGAGGTCGATGAAGAACAGCCCGATGGTCGACATCGCGAGCAGGGGCAGGAACTTGACGACCGAGGTCCACAGCTGGATCTGCCCCATGCTTCGGATGCCGCGCAGGTTGATCGCGGCGGCCGCCCAGATGCCGGCGAGGGTGAGCACGACGGTGCCCACCGTGCCGTGGCCGGTGTTGACGAACCGCTCGACGTAGAGCACCCAGCCGGTGGCGATGGCGGCGTTGCCCGCCCACGCCGGGATCCAGTAGAGCCAGGCGTTCGAGAAGCCGACGAGGTTGCCGAAGGCGGCCCGGGCGTAGGCGTAGGGGCCGCCGTCAGCCGGCATCCGCCGCGAGAGTGACGCGAAGAGCAGGGCGAGGCACAGTGCGCCGACCGTGGTGAGCGCCATCGCGACGAGGCTGATCGGGCCGTAGCTCGCGAGCGAGGCGGGCACGTTGAAGATGCCGACCCCGATGATCGTGCCGACGACGAGCGAGGTCGCCTGGGGCAGGCCCAAGGTGCGCGAGGACGCCTCGGCGGGCTCGGTGGGGGCGGTGACCGTGGTGGGCCCGCTGGCGTCCGGGCTCATGGGGTGACCTCCCGTGGGATCGGCGGCGAGGGGCGTACGACAGTGATGTCGTGTCCGCGCGACGAGATATGTCTCACGGGAGAATAACCGTACTGCTTGACTGTGCTGTGGCAACCCCGGGCTGGAGGATCTGAGATGACCGCAACTGCAGACGCGACCCGTCCCGCGGGCGACCCCGCGCCGCAGCATCGCAGCGCACCCGCGAAGGCGGTCCGGCATCCGGACGACCGGTGGCCGGACTGGCTGGCGGCGTTCACCTTCGTGCTGTCGGCGGTCGTCTTCCTCACCTGGCTGGTGCCCCCGCTACACCGGTTCTTCGACCGCAGTGACGACCCCGTCTCGCTGGCGACCGTGCCGATCGTGCCCAACCTCGTCTACGCCGCCGCGCTCTTCGCCCTGGCCGTCGGCCTGCGCCGGCGGCTGCGGTCGGCGTGGTGGGTCTTCGTCGTGCTACTGCTCGTGCTGCCCTCGGTCGGCCGGGTCGTCTCGCTGGCCGGCGACGGCCGCGACGTGCTCGACGCCGTGGGCCTGGTCGTGGCCGTCGCCCTGCTCGTCGTGGCCGTTGTTGCGCACCGCCAGTTCACGGCGCGCACGGCACGCCGGGCCGGCCTGAGCGCCCTGCTGCTCTTCATCCTCGGCGCCATCGCCGTGTCGCTCATCGGCTCCTGGCTGCTGACCAGCTTCGCCAAGGACACCCGGGTCGGCGCCGGCGATGCCGTCGCCAACGTGCTGCTCGGCGACCTCGGGCTGGTCGCCGACCCCGGGGTCGTCGCCCCCATGTGGGTCCGGTTGCTGCTCAACCTGATGGGCGCGGCCGTCGTGCTCGGCAGCGCGGCCGTGCTCTTCCGGTCACCTGCCTACACCCGCACGCTCGGCGCGCCGGACGAGGCCGCCGTGCGCACGATGCTGCGCGAGCACGGCGACCTCGACTCGCTGGGCTACTTCGCCACCCGGCGCGACAAGGCCGTCGTCTGGGACGCCGACGACCCGGCGCGGGCCAGGGCGGGCGTCTCCTACCGGGTCGTGCGCGGCGTGAGCCTGGCGAGCGGCAACCCGATCGGCGCCCCGGAGCACTGGGGAGCGGCCATCGACGCGTGGCGCCGCGACGCCCGCGCCAACGGCTGGTCGCTCGCGGTGATGGCGGCCGGGTCCGAGGGGGCCCGCGCGTTCGAGGAGGCCGGCCTCACCGTCTTCGAGATCGGCGACGAGGCGATCCTCGACCTGGGCGCCTTCTCGCTGAACGCCCCCGGCCTGAAGCCGGTGCGGCAGGCCGTGAGCCGGCTGCGCCGCCGCGGCTACGACGTCGAGGTGCGCCGCCACGACACGCTGACCGCCGAGGACTTCGCCCGGCTGGCGGCCTCGGCATCCTCCTGGCGCGGTGACGGCGGGGACGAGCGCGGCTTCTCGATGGCGCTGGGCCGGCTCGGCGACCCGCTCGACGGCGACTGCGTGCTCGTGGAGGCACGGGACGCCGAGGGCGCGCTCCGCGGATTCATCAGCCTGGTGCCGTGGGGCCGCAACGGGCTGTCGCTGGACCTGATGCGCCGCGACCCCACCGCCGACAACGGCCTGGTCGAGCTGCTCGTCAGCTCGCTGGCCGAGCAGGCGCCCCGGCTGGCCGTGCGCCGGGTGTCACTCAACTTCGCGATGTTCCGGGAGGCCTTCACCCGCGGCGAGGAGCTCGGGGCGGGGCCGATGGCCCGGCTCGGTCGGCAGGCCCTGCTGCTCGCCAGCCGCAACTGGCAGCTCGAGTCGCTCTACCGCTCCAACGCGAAGTACCTGCCGGAGTGGCAGCCGCGCTTCATCTGCTTCGAGTACTCCTCCGACCTGCCGCGCGTGGGCGTCGCGGCCGGCAGTGCCGAGGGCTTCCTCAACGCCCCGTCGGTCGGGTCGATCCTGCGCCGCAGGGGTTCCAACAGCGACGAGCTCGAGCACGCCGACGAGGCGTATGCCGCACAGGTGCTCGAGGCCATCCCGGCCGAGCCCGACCGCCTCGAGCAGGCCCTGACCGCGCGGCGTCTGCCCGACCAGGAGCGGGTGCGGCGCGCCAAGCTGGCCCGGCTGCAGGAGGCCGGCATCGACCCCTACCCGGTCGGCTACCCCCGCACCCACGCACTGTCCGAGGTGCGGTCGGCTGTCGGCGAACTTCCCGCGGGCACCCGCACCGACCAGGTCGTCTCTGTCGTCGGGCGGGTGATGCGCAAGCGCGACCACGGTGGCCTGTGCTTCCTCACCATCCGCGACGGCTCGGGCGACCTGCAGGTGCTGGCCTCGCGGGCGGTGCTCGGCGAGGAGCAGCACCGACACTTCCGCGGCCTCGACCTCGGCGACCACGTCGGCGTCACCGGAGACGTCATGTCGTCGAACCGCGGCGAGCTCACCGTCGACGCGCACTCGTTCGCGCTCACCTCGAAGTCGCTGCGACCGCTGCCCGACAAGCGGCTCGGCCTCACCGACCCCGAGGCGCGGGTGCGGATGCGCTACGTCGACCTGATCGTGCGGCCCGCCGCGCGCGACATCGCCTACCTGCGCTCGACGGTGGTGCGCAGCATCCGCGAGTCGCTGCAGAACCGCGGCTACGTCGAGGTCGAGACGCCCATCCTCCAGCTGGTGCACGGCGGGGCGAACGCCCGCCCGTTCCAGACCCACATCAACGCCTACGACCTCGAGCTGTCGCTGCGCATCGCCACCGAGCTGCACCTCAAGCGGCTGGTCGTCGGCGGCATGGAGCAGGTCTTCGAGCTCGGGCGGCAGTTCCGCAACGAGGGCGCCGACTCCTCGCACAACCCCGAGTTCACCTCGCTCGAGGTCTACGGCACCTACAACGACTACGTCTCGATGCGGCTGCTCACCCAGGAGCTCATCAAGGAGGCCGCGGTGGCGGTCTACGGCCAGCCGATCGCGCGCCGCCCCCGGCCCGACGGCACGATCGAGGAGTTCGACCTGTCCGGTGACTGGCCCGCCATCCCGATCTGCACGGCGGTCTCGACTGCGCTCGGCGAGGAGGTCTCCACGGCGACCCCGCTCGCCGAGCTGCACCGGCACGCCCGCGCCATCGGGCTCGACCTCGACCCCGGGCTCAGCTGGGGCGCGGTGCTCGAGGAGGTCTACGGCGAGCTGTGCGAGGGGCAGACGACCACACCGGTCTTCTACACCGACTTCCCGCGCGACACCTCGCCGCTCACCCGGGTGCACCGCGACGACCCCAAGCTGGTGGAGAAGTGGGACCTGGTCATCTGGGGCTCCGAGCAGGGCACGGCCTACAGCGAGCTGATCGACCCGGTCGACCAGCGCGCCCGGCTCGTCGAGCAGTCGCTGCTCGCCGCCGCCGGCGACCCGGAGGCGATGGAGGTCGACGAGGACTTCCTCGCGGCGCTCGAGTACGGCATGCCCCCCACCGGCGGCATGGGGATGGGCGTGGACCGGCTGGTCATGAACCTGACGGGTCTCGGCATCCGCGACACCATCCTCTTCCCGATCACCAAGCCCACCTGACGCATCCGCGTCCCCAGGAGCCGAGATGACCGCCGTGACGGCCGAACGCACCGAGGCGGCCCCCGTCGAGGGCACCCCGGATGCCGGTGCGCCGACGCCCGAGCCGCGTCGCCGCCGGCGCCCGGGCCGGCTCTCGCTCGCCGGTACCACGTTGGGCCTGGTCTTCGCCGCGATGAGCGTGACCCCGTTGCTGGTGCCGCGGGGCTGGTACGTGCAGGCGGTGCTCACCGGCCTCTGCTTCGCCACCGGCTACGGCATCGGGGCCTTCGTCGGCTGGGCCTACCGGGCCCTCGGCCTGCCCAGTCGTGCCCCCCGGCGGCCGGCGGATCGCCTGGCGCGTGCTCGCCGGGCTGGCGGTCGTCGTCGCGCTCGTCGGTGGCTGGCTCGGCCGCTCGTGGCAGAACCGAGCAGGCCGAGCTGCTGGGCATGCCGCCCACGACGCCGCTGCTCTGGCTGGTCGGGCCGCTGCTGGGGCTGGTGGTCGCCGGCGCTGCTCATCGGCATCGGCCGGGCCATCAAGTGGGTGGGTCGCGCACTGTTCCGCCCACTCGTGCGATTGCTGCCGACGCGGGTGGCGTGGCTGGTCGCCATCGTCGTCACGGGCGTCTCTCGCTGGATGTTCTTCTCCGGCTTCCTCTACAGCGGCGCCATCCCGTCGCCGACGCGATCTTCGCGAGAACAGCAACGACGATCAAGCCCGGGGTGGTCAACCCGGAGGTGCCCAACCGGTCGGGCGGTCCGGCCTCGACGGTCACCTGGGAGAGCCTCGGCCGCGAGGGCCGCACGTACGTGGCTCGCGGGCCCACGGCAGCCACATCTCCGAGGTCGTCGGCGACCCGAAGCCGGTCAAGAGCCGGTGCGCGCGCTACGTCGGGCTCGAGGCCGCTGCGACCCCGACCGAGCGGGCGCAGCTCGCGGTCGAGGAGCTGCGCACCCTGGGCGGCTTCGACCGCAAGGCGATCGCCGTCGCCGGCACCACCGGCAGCGGCTGGATCGACGCCAAGGCGGCCAACGCCCTCGAGTACGTGACCCACGGCGACGTCGCCATCGGTCCGACCCAGTACTCCTACCTGCCCAGCTGGCTGTCCTACCTCGTCGACCGGAGCCGCGCGGCGAGCAACGCCGAGACGCTGATCACCGCGTTGCGCGTCGAGCTCGACAGTCTGCCGGCCGACCAGCGCCCCGAGCTCTACGTCTTCGGCGAGAGCCTGGGCGCCTTCTCCACCGACAACGCCTTCACCAGCGTCGAGGACATGTCGACGACCACCGACGGGGCGCTGCTCATCGGGCCGCCGAGCTTCGACCCGACCTGGCAGAAGGTCGTGGCGGGCCGCCAGCCCGGATCGCCGGTGTGGCGGCCGCTCTACGGCGACGGTGGGTTGGTGCGGGTGGCCACGACCGCGAGCGAGCTCACCGACCAGACGCTCACCTGGACCACCGACAACCCGATCATCTACCTCACCCACGCCTCCGACCCGATCGTCGCGTGGACGGCCGACCACCAGGCGTGGCTCGACCCGCGCGGCCCCGACGTGAGCCCGCGGGTGGTCGCCTGGCCGGTGGTCGGCGGGTGGCAGGCGACGGTCGACCAGTTCAACGCCAACGGAGTGCCGCCGGGGCACGGCCACGTCTACGACTCGACGGTCGTCACCGCCTGGTCGGAGATCGTCGGCCCGCCGTCGTTGCCGGACGACCGAGATCGCCGCCATCGAGAAGGCGATCAGCGGCCTGCGACCAGTGAGGCAGGCGCGCACGGCGCGGGCGACGGCATCCGGGGCATCGAGCATGACCAGGTGTCCGGAGTCGACGTCGGTGCGCACGGTGCCGGCACCGAGCACGGCGGCGCGGTCGGTCATCCGGCGCAACCAGTTCCGGCGCCGCCGGTGCGTCAGCCGACCGGTCCTGGCCGCCACCACGAGCTGGATCGGCACGTCGGGCAGTGGGTGGGCGCCCGCGAGCGCGAGGAGGTCGCGGGCGTCGTCGCCGACGGCGGCCAGCTCGGCCACGGTCGCCTCGAGCTGGGCCGGCTGGCCGTACGCCGTCGCCAGGGAGCGGTGCGCGTGGGCGGATGCCTGTCGGGTGGTGCCACCGACGAGCATGACGCTGGCGGCGAGGTCAGGCGCGACCCCCGCCAGCCAGGGGCGGCCGGCCACCCAGGCGGCCCAGGTCGCGGCCGGCCCGCCGAGCTGCAGGCGGGTGGCCTCGAACTCGGGGTCGGAGGCGTCGACGAGCACCAGGCCGCGCACCAGGTCGGGGCGGGTGCGCGCCAGGCCCTCGGCGAACAGTCCGCCGTGAGAGTGGCCCACCACGACCACCGGGTCGGTCGGGGCCTCGGGGTGGGCGGCGGCGAGCACGGTCGCGAGTAGGTCGACGCCCTCGGGCAGGGCGACCGCCCGGTGCCACGGGGTGGACCCGCCCATGCCGGGGCGGTCGAAGAGCACGCACCGCACGTCGGGCAGCAGGCTGGTCACCGGGTGCCAGAGGTCGAGTGGGAGCCCCAGGCCCGAGCTGAACAGCGCCGTCACCGGGGCGTCGGGGTGGTTGACCTCCACGCGCAGCGTTGCGCCCGGGTGCCCGGGCACGTCGACGATCAGGTGGTCCGTCGCCCGGGTGGTCCTCACCCGGCCGAGCCTAGGGGTGTGGGCTGGGCCGTGGCTGGGCGCGTGCTGTGCACGTGGTGGGCGGGCGTGCGCACCAGTTGCGACGAGCGCTGGACGGTGGCACCGGCATCCGGAATCGGGCGATCGGATGTGGTGTTGTGGAGCCCATGACCACTCCCGGCTCCGACATGGCCGAGCGCTACGAGCGCGCTCGCGGGCTGTTCGAGCACGGCGAGTACCAGGCCGCGGCCGAGGCGCTCGCCACGCTCGTCGACGAGAGCGCGCTCGCGCCGCCGCTGCACGGCACCACCGAGCTGCGGCTGCTGCTCGCCCGCTCCTACTTCCACTCCGCCCAGCTCGGTCGCGCCGAGCGGGTGACCCGGGCCGTGCTCGCCGACGTCCCCGACGACGCCTACGCCAACCTCGTGCTCGGCCGCACCCTGCAGCGCCAGGGCCGGCACGACGAGGCCAAGCCCCACCTGGCGATGGCCGAGCTGCTCGGCGGGTATGCCGCGTCGGGTCGCCTGCCGCGCGAGGACCGGGGCGCCGACGGGTGACCGACTACGGCCACGGGCTCGAGTTCGGGCTGTTTCCCTCGCCCGACGCGGCCTCGGCGCACCACGTGCTCGAGCTGGCCGCCGTGGCCGAGGTCAGCGGGCTCGACCTGCTGACCGTGCAGGACCACCCGTACCAGGCGCGGCACCTCGACGCCTGGACGCTGCTCTCGGTCGTCGCGGCCCGCACCTCCACCCTGCGCGTCGCCCCCAACGTGGCGAACCTGCCGCTGCGCAACCCGGTCGTGCTCGCCGGGTCGGTGGCCTCGCTCGACATCCTCAGCGGTGGCCGGGTCGAGCTCGGCATCGGCGCGGGCGCGTTCTGGGACGCCGATCGTCGCCGCCGGCGGGGTGCGGCTGTCGCCCGGCGAGTCGGTCGACGCGCTCGAGGAGGCGATCCGCATCATCCGGGCGATGTGGGCAGGCTCGGGCTCGGTGCGCCTCGACGGGGTCCACCACCGGGCGGTCGGGCTGCACTCGGGGCCGGCGCCCGCGCACCCGGTGGGCATCTGGGTGGGGGCCTACAAGCCGCGGATGCTGCGGCTCACCGGGCGGCTCGCCGACGGCTGGCTGCCGAGCCAGGGCTACGCCGGGCCGGAGACGCTCGGTGAGCTCAACGCGCGGATCGACGAGGCGGCGGTGGCGGCCGGTCGGGCACCCGAGGCGTGTGCGGCGGCTCTACAACGTGTCGGGGTCGTTCGGGTCGGGCGGCGGCTTCCTGCGCGGTCGGCCATCGGACTGGGCCGAGCAGCTCGCCGGGCTCACTCTCGAGCAGGGCATGGCCACCTACATCCTGGGCACCGACGACCCCGACGACGTGCGGCGCTTCGGCGAGGAGGTGGCGCCCCTGGTGCGCGACCTCGTGGCGGCCGAGCGCGAGCGCCGCGCCGTGGTGCCGGATGCCGTGTCGTCGGGCGTCCGTCGGCGCGGCCCCCCGCCAGGACTTGTCGGCTGCTTATGCCGCCCCGAGCGGTGCGGATGCCGTGCCGAGCGGTGCGGGTGCGGCGGGCGCGCGCGACGGCGGCGGTGCCAGCCAACCGCTTCTGCTGCAACCGGTTCCACGCCCTTCGCCGACGTCGTCGTCCCGACGCCCGACGACGGGACCCGGCTCACCGGCATCCTGCCCTGGGACGAGGGGAGCCGGCCGACCTACCCCGTGCGTCCCGACCCGGCGGAGCAGGCGGCCTACCGCCCGGCCCAGCTGGCCGTGCCCCGACACCTCAAGGAGGTGCACGACCACCTGCGGGCCGAGCTGACCCAGGTGCGTGACGTGGTCGAGCAGGTCGTGCGCGGGCACCTCGCGGTCGGGTCGGCCCGGTCGGCGGTGAACGCGATGACGATGCGGCAGAACAACTGGACCCTCGGTGCCTACTGCGAGTCGTACTGCCGGATCGTGACCGGCCACCACGGCCTCGAGGACACCGGCATCTTCCCGCACCTGCGGTCGAGCGACCCCGACGCGGTGCCCGTGATCGACCGGCTCGAGGAGGAGCACGAGGTGATCCACGACGTGCTCGACGACGTCGACCGTTCCCTCGTGGCCCTGGTGTCCGACGAGCCCGGCGCCCTCGACCGCCTCCAGCACGTCGTCGACCTGCTCACCGACACCCTGCTGTCGCACCTGGCCTACGAGGAGCGCGAGCTGCTCCACCCCCTGGCCCGCCACGGCTTCTACCGCTGACCAAACGACCGACGCCGCCCGCCGGCAAGGTACTCGTCACGGGAGGTCCGGATGCTTCACCTGATGAGTCACCCCCCGGGTGTGCCACGCCCCCTTTCGACCGCACCCCACCGCTACCTGCCCCCGGCTACCGCCTGGTAGGTGGACTGATCGGAGCACCTACTGGGCCGTAGCTGATGCCACGTCGCCCACCTAGGGCCTGTTACGAAAGTGACTGATGGGGTTTCAGGGCGTGTCGTGTGGATGAGGCGAAGCTCCCGGAGTAGCGCTGGTGGTGTCTACTCCTCCGCGCCCTCCGGGAGCTTCGATGCCCACGATAGATGCAGCCTCTCGTCATGACCTGAGCGATGTGCAGTGGGCGGTGTTGGAGCCTTTGCTGCCGGTGGCGGCCCGGCGAGGCCGTCCGCGCCGGTGGCCGCTGCGTGCCCTGGTCGACGGGGTGCGACACCGGACCCGGGCCGGGTGTCCCTGGCGGGACGTGCCCACCCGGTACGGGCCCTGGTGGCGGGTGTACGCGCTGTTCGCGTGCTGGCAGGCGCTGGGGGTGTGGGCGCGGGTCGAGGCCGCGCTGCGTGCGCAGGCCGACGCGAAGGGGAAGCTGTCCTGGCAGGTGTCGGTGGACTCCACCACTGCCCGGGCCCACATCCACGCTGCTGGTGCGCGCCGGGACAGCGTGGATCGTGTTGCTGGGGAGCCGGATCACCACGCCTTGGGCAGATCGCGCGGGGGCTGGGGCACCAAGACCCACGCCGCGATCGACCAGCATCGCGGGGTCCTGGCGTTCATCCTCACGCCCGGCCAGGACGGCGACAGCCCGCAGCTGGTCCCGGTGCTCGAGGCCATCAGCGTCGCCCGGGCCGGACCTGGGCGACCTCGTCGACGCCCGAAGCGGGTCCTGGCCGACAAGGCCTACTCCTCGCGAGCGAACCGGGCCTGGCTACGCCAGCACCACATCGCCGCGACCATCCCGGTCCCCGCCGACCAAGCCGGCCACCGCGCCAGACGTGGCTCCCACGGTGGCCGGCCACCTGCGTTCGACCCCCACAGGTACAAGGACCGTCACGCCGTCGAGTGCGGCTTCAACCACCTCAAACACCACCGAGGGTTCGCCACCCGCTACGACAAGCTCGCCGTCCGATACGCCGCCAGCGTGCACATCGCCAGCATCGACCACTGGCTCAAACGACTTTCGTAACAGGCCCTAGGTCACCCGACCCCAGCCACCGGGACGTCCCCACCCCAGCCGTGGGGCCGTGCCTTGCCGCTGACCGAGCGCGACGCCTGCGCGTGGTGACGTGCAGTAGCCGGTGAGCGATGCCCCGCCGAGCGTGCTGCGGGCCGGTGGAGGCCCGACTGCATGTCACCAGGGGCACCAGCCAACGAGAAGGGGTGGCGAAAGCGGAAGGTGACCACGAGCACCAACAGCGTGACGCACCCAAGGTGCCGCGCTGGTGGATGCCGCGTTCGACACCCCTTGTCGCGGTGGTCGCCCGTGTGGTTGCGTGAGCGGCACCGTCCGCGCCGCTCGGCGAGGCATCCACGACGAGGTGGGATCCATGGGCTCGACGTACGACTACGTGATCGTGGGAGCGGGGTCGGCCGGCGCGGTCGTCGCCGCCCGGCTGACCGAGGACCCGGACGTCAGGGTGTGCCTGCTCGAGGCCGGGGGCCCGCCTCCACCGGCCGAGCTGATGCCGGCCGCGGTGGCCTCGCTGCAGAACGACCCCAGCACCGACTGGATGTTCACCGGTGACGCCGGGGGCGTCGGCAAGGGCCTGGTCGGCGGCCGGATGATGGTGCCCCGCGGCAAGATGCTCGGCGGCACCTCGGGCATCAACTACATGGCCTACGTCCGGGGCCACCCCGGCGACTTCGACGCCTGGGCGGCTGGCGGGGCGCAGGGCTGGTCCTACGCGGAGGTGCTGCCGTACTTCCTGAAGGCCGAGGGCTTCGTGCACAGCACCGAGCTGCACCCCGACCTCGACGCCCACAGCGGCGACGGACCGGTGGGGGTGTCGGTGCGCGAACCGGTGCTCCCGGCATCCACCCAGTTCGTCGAGGCGGCGGGCAGCACGGGGCTCAAGCAGGGCGACTACAACGGGCGTGACCGTCGCGAGCCGCATGGCGTCGCCTCGCTGTTCCAGACGACGACTCGTGCGGGCAAGCGCAGCTCGACCTTCCACGCGTACCTCGAGCCCGCGATGGAGCGGGAGAACCTCACCGTGGTCACGGGCGCGCTCGTCGAGCGCATCATCATCGAGGGCGACGGCGACGACCTGCGTGCCACCGGGGTGCGTTACCGCGGCGAGGACGGCGCCTCGGTGGAGGTGCACGCGGGCACCGAGGTGGTGCTCTGCGCCGGCGCCATCGGGTCGCCGCACGTCCTGATGCTCTCGGGGGTCGGTGCCCGCGAGGCGCTCGCCGAGGTCGGGGTCGACTGCGTCCTCGACCTGCCGGACGTGGGGCAGCACCTCAAGGACCACCTGCACACCCCGCTGATGTTCGCCGCGGACGGCATCGGCGAGACGATGCTGGAGATCGCGATGTCGCTGGGCCCGGACGCGCTCCGGGCACCGGCGGGCCCGCTCCCGGCCGACCCGGCGGATGACGTCGACCTGCCGGAGCCGCTGGCCGCCGCCAAGGCCGAGGCCGAGCGCCGCCTGGTCGAGTGGTTCACCACCGGCCGGGGCCTCGCGTCGTCGTCGCTGTACGACGCTGTCGCGTTCTACTCCACCGGCCTGGGCGACGAGCACACTCACGACGCCCAGATCGGTTTCCTGGCCTGCGGTTACACCCCGGCGATCTGGGAGGGGGTCTTCCGCATCCCAGCCTCGGCGTTCTTCGACGACCCGGAGGCGTTCCTCGACCCCACCCGCGGCCAGGTCGTCCTCCTGCCCAACCCGGTGCAGCCCCACTCGGAGGGTTCGGTTTCCCTGGTCAGCGCCGACCCCGCCGTCGCCCCGCGCATCGACCTCAACTACTTCGCCGAGCCCCACGACGTCGTGGTCATGGTGTCGGTGATCCGCAAGGCGCTCGAGATCGCCGCGGCCTGGCCCGGCGGCGGCCTCGGCGACCCGGTCATCCCGCCGCACCTGGCACAGGCCCACGGCCACCAGAGCGGCAGCGAGCCGAGCGACGCGCTGCTCGAGGACCTGGCCCGCCACTACGCGCTGACCGTCTACCACGAGACCTCGACCTGCCGGATGGGTGACGTGGTCGACCCCCGGCTGCACGTGCTCGGGGTCGCGGCTCTCCGCGTGGCCGACGCGAGCGTCATGCCGAACATCGTGAGCGGCAACACCAACGCCGCCTCGATCATGATCGGCGAGAAGGCGGCCGAGCTGATCGCGACCGAGCACGGAGTGCGCCTGCACCAGCTGGTGGGTTGAGCGGGCCGTCGCTCCCCGACGCCGTGGAGTCAGGGGCGCATCGACGACGGGATCTCCTGCAGGGCCCACGAGTTGCCGTCCGGGTCAGCGAAGTACGCATACTTCACGCCACCCATGTCGTCGACGCCCGAGACGTCGACGCCGCGCCGGAGCAGCTCGTTGCGGGCCGCCTCGATGTCGTCGACCACCAGGTGCAGGGCCTTCACCGGGCCTGCGCTCGGGTCCCCGATGCCGAGCACGACCGAGCACGCCGACCCGGGCGGGGTCAGCTGCACGATCCGCATCCCGTTGCCCGGCTCGACGTCGTGGTCGAGGGTGAAGCCCACCTGCTCGACGTAGAAGGCCTTGCTCCGCTCGACGTCGCTCGACGGCAGCGGCACGAGCTCGAGGCGCATGTCCATGACGGGTGGCTCCTTGGTGGGCGGGACGGGTGCCTACCCTACGGAGACCCGGACCGTCCCGATCACTGGCCGGTGGTCCGAACAGGGCGAGGATGCGCCGCACGACGGGATGTCCAGGGAGTCGGCCGAGTAGGGCCCGACGATGTGGTTGGCCCGCACGAAGATCAGGTCGATCTTGGGTGCCTGGCCACACAGGCCCCCACGGGTGCCGGGGGTCGTGGCCTCGCCGTAGCCCGGGCACCTCGGGTCGGTGTCGTCGAGCTCTCGGTAGGCACCGGTGTTCGACCCGTTCTGGGCCGTGTCGACGGTCGGGGAGTACCAGGCGTCCAGGCGCCGGTACTGCGGTTGCGCGTTGAGGTCGCCCGCGAGCAGGACGGTGTCACCAGCGGCGTTGAACGACTCCAGCCGCCTGAGCACGTCGTTGAGCTGGGTCGCGGTCGCCCGCTGGCCGTTGACGATGTCGTTCACCCAGGTGACGTGACTGGTGCAGAAGCGCAGGTGCACGCGCGACGCCAGAGGAGCACACAGCAGCCGGCGCCCTTCCTCGGTGCCGTCAGAGGTGAGGACGAACCGGCTCGCGTCGCCCAGGGGCGCCTTGCTGAAGATCGCGAGCCCGAACGCCTGACCGCCGCAGTAGTCGGGGCCGTGCGGTTCGAACCGCCCGAAGTTTGTCGGGTCGTCGGGCCAGCCGGCCGCTCGCAGGCTCGTCACCAACGCCCGGTACTGGTCCTCGCACAGCTCGTTGAGCGCCACGAGCTGCGCCCCCGAGCTCTGGATCGAGCTGCTGATCGTGGGCACCAGCTCGTCGGTCACGGAGCCGCGGTGCATGGCCCAGCCGGCCACGTTCCACGTGAACACGGTGTACGTGGCGGTCATCCTCGCCTGCGCCGGCCAGGCCAAGCCCACGGCGACCGTCACCGCCACGACGAACCCGACCAGGGCTCGACGGACCGCTCGTCCTCGCCGCGGAGTCATGCCGAATGATCCCACCTGCACCGCCGCTCTACCCCGAGCTCGACGCGAACGTGGGTGAATCCCTTCGCCTGGACGAAGGGATTCACCCACGTTCGCGTCAGACGCCGCCGGTCAGGCCCCCGCAGCGTGGGCGGCCTCGAGCGCGAGGAGGTGCTCCTTGGCGGCCGGCCCACCGGCATACCCACCGACACCACCGGATGCCGGCAGCACCCGGTGGCACGGCAGCACGATGCACAGCGGGTTCGCGCCGAGGGCCGTCCCCACCGCCCGGGCTGCCCCGGGGTGCTCCACGGCGGAGGCCAGCACGGCATACGTCGTGCGCTCGCCGTAGCCGACGCGCGCCGCGAGCCCGCTGAGCACTTCACGCTGGAAGACCGAGGCCAGGGCCAGGTCGGCCCGCACGTCGACCGACCGCGCCGAGCCGGCGAGGTAGGCCGGCGAGCGCGCGGCGCGCGGCATCCGTCGGGGCCGGGTGCCGCAGCACTCGTGGGCTCACGGCCGCCGCGATGCGCTGCAACCAGCGGTCCTCGGATGCCGTGTCGCCGGCATACGCGCACGTCACCACCGCGCCGTCGTCGCGGACGGCCACGAGCAGCCGCCCGACCTCGGTGTCCTCGAGCACGTACGAGACGTCGGTGGGCTCGAGCACGGGCGGCCCGGCCAGCGGTGGGTCGAAGGAGGTGAACGGGTTGGTCATGGCGAGTCCTAGTGGAGGTCCGGGAGGTCGAGGCGGAGGGTGGCGATCGCATCGCTCACCAGGCGGCGGCTCATGCCCGGCGAGGTGCCGAGCGCGGCCGCCACCGCGCGGTGGTCGAGGTCGCCGACGAAGCGGAGCACGACGGCATCCCGCTGCCGCGGGGGCAACGCCGCCACCCGCGCCCACAGGTCGCCGTCGGGCGCCTCGGGCGGGGGGAGAGTCGGTGCCTCGGCCAGCAGGGACGGGTCCTCGTGCGGGGTGGTGCGGCGGGCCGACCGGTGGTGGTCCATCGCGCACCGGTGGGTGATCGTGAGCAGCCACGAGCGCAGGTTGCGGGCGTGGGTGAGCCGGGGGTAGGCCACCAGTGCCTGGGTCCAGGCCTGCTGGGCGACGTCGTCACCGGCACCGGGGGCGAGGGCGTGCGCGAGGCGGGCGACGTCGCGCCAGTGCTCGTCGACGAGGTGCTGGAAGGGCGGGAGGCTCACGATGGTCCAACGGTAGGGGGCCCGCGCGTGTGAGTATTCAGGGGTGGACGTCGTCACGGAGGCGGTGCAGCCGCCGAGCATGGCGGGCCGGCCACTCGTCATCGCCCACCGGGGCGCGAGTGACGAGGAACCCGAGCACACCCTGCGGGCCTACCGGAAGGCGTTCCAGCACGGCGCCGACGGCGTCGAGTGCGACGTGCGGCTCACCGCCGACCACCACCTCGTGTGCGTGCACGACCGCAAGGTCGACCGCACCTCGAACGGCGCCGGGGTGGTCTCCGCACTCGAGCTGGCCCGGCTCGAGGAGTTCGACTGGGCCTCGTGGAAGACCGCCGACCGGCCCGGCGACACCGAGTCGCCCGAGAGCGACCCCGAGCGCGGCCACATCCTCACCCTGCGCCGCCTGCTCGACACCCTGGTGAGCACCCGCCAGGAGGTGGTCACCCTCATCGAGACCAAGCACCCCACCCGGCACGGCAACGACGTCGAGAACACCCTCGTGCAGGTGCTGCGGATGTTCGACCTCGACGGCGGCGACCAGCCGGGGCGCCCGCACGTGCGGATGATGTCGTTCTCGAACCGGGCGCTGCAGCGGGCCCACAAGCTGGCCCCCCAGCTGCCGCTGGTCTACCTCGTCGACGCGACGATGCCGGCCCTCACCTGGGACGGCAAGCTGCCCAAGGGCGTGCACGCCGTGGGCCTCGACGTGCGGATGCTCCGCCGGCCCAAGGCCGTGCGGGCCTTCCAGCGCCGGGGGCACCAGGTCTACGTCTGGACCGTCGACTCCCACGACGACGTGGACCGGTGCCTCGAGCTGGGCGTCGACGTCATCATCACGAACCGTCCGGGCCACGTGCTTCGCCAGGTGGCCCGATCCGGCTAGGTTTGGCGGCGTGACCTCGAACTTCGACCACGACGACAGCCAGGACGAGGGCGCCCCCGGCACGGGGCGCACCGGCGAGACCGGCCTCATCGTCACCGAGACGCCCGGGCCGGGCGTCGACAGCATCATCTGCACCCTGCGCGCCCCCCACGAGCCGGCCTCGGTCGGCAAGGTGCGCCGCGAGGTGGTGAACGACCTGCAGACCCGCGACCTGCCCGAGCAGCTCGTCGACGAGGCCGAGATGGTCGCCTCCGAGCTGCTGACCAACGCCGTGCGCCATGCCCGGCCGCTGTCCGACGGCACGATCCGGGTGCGCTGGAAGATCCGCGGCGACGTCGTCGAGGTCGAGGTGACCGACGGCGGCGGCGAGACCGTCCCCCGGCCGGCACCACGCACCGTGTGGCTGTCCTCGGGCCGCGGGCTGCGCATCGTGCGCTCGATCGCCCACGAGTGGGGCGTCACCGAGGACCGCACCGGCAACGTCGTGTGGGCCACCCTCGGCGGGCCGAGCCGGCGCCGGGCCACCTGAGCCCACCCGGTTAGGGTGCTCGCATGGGCAAGGCATCTCGACGTCAGCGCGGCACCGACACCACCCCCCGGCAGCCGCGGCCGGCACCAGCGCCGTTCGAGCGACGCCCGTTCCAGGGGCTGGCGGGTGAGACCGACTGGGTCGCGCTGCGCGAGATCCTGCCGGCCGCCACCGCCGTGGTCACCGTGCGCCCAAAGCATCTGCCCGATGGCGCGCCGAGCGAGGTGACCGTGGCCACCGTGCTGCCGATGGCCTGGCCCGGCCTGCACCGCGCCGACGGCTCGGTGCTCATCGGCACCCAGTCGGGCAACGCCAGCGGCGACGCGTCGCGCGACCTCGCCGGCCAGCTGCTCGCGGCACTCGCGGCCGAGCCGGGGCACCCCGTGGTCACCACGCCGCAGGTCACCGCCGACAGCCCACGCCTGCAGGAGGTGCTCGACCCCGACGTCCCGTTCGAGGTGACCGTGCACGAGGGGTTCGACTTCTGGGTCGGCGGCGACGCCCTCGAGGGCGAGGCTGCCGAGTCGCTCGAGCGCGCCAACGCCACCGTGGTGCCGACCGTCGCGCTGTCGGCGCTGCCGTCGGCCTACTGGGTGCGCATCGGTGAGCGGGCGCACATCCGCCTGGTGCTCCCCGACGACGAGGACGCCGCCACCGACGCGCTCGCCCGCCTGCACGCCGCCGGTGACGATGCCCTGGGCGGCGACACTCGCCTGCTCGGCGCCTTCCGCGCCTGCGGCCTGCTGGTGCCGGTGTGGGACCTCGACCCCGAGCTCGAGGCCGCCGACCACGAGGACGAGCTCGCCGCCTGGGGCATTCGCTATGCCGCCGCACTCGCCTCGGGCGCCTCGCTCTCCGCAGACGAGCGCCGGGCACGCTCTGGCCTGCTGAGCCGCCAGGTCACCCTCCGCTGATGGCCCGAAATGCTCGCCTTGAGTGCGGAAGTGGTCGCCAGGACAACCACTTCCGCACTCACGGCGAGATCGAAGGATGCCGATGAGCTCGCTCGCCGCGCGGGTGGCCGCCGTCGTCCCGTGCAAGGACGAGGCCGACCGCATCGCGGCGACGGTGGCGGCCGTGGCGGCCCTGCCCCAGGTCGGCCGGGTCGTGGTCGTCGACGACGGGTCGACCGACGGCACCTCGGATGCCGCCCGGGCCGCCGGCGCCGACGTCGTGCGGCACGAGCGCAACCGCGGCAAGGCCGCGGCGCTCGAGACCGGGGTGCGCCGGGTGCGTGAGCTCGAGCAGGCGGATGCCGTCGCGCATCTCGACGACGCAGGTGACCCGACCGCTGCGTGGCCCGCTGCGCTGCTCTTCGTCGACGGCGACCTGCAGGAGACCGCCACCAACCTCGGGGTGCTCACCGCGGCGGTGCTCGACGGCCGTGCCGACATGACCATCGCGACGCTGCCCGCCCAGATCGTTGCCGGCGGTGGCCGAGGGCTGGTCGTGGGGCTGGCCCGGCGCGGCATCGCGCACCTCACCGGTTTCGTTGCTGTGCAGCCTCTTTCGGGCATGCGCTGCCTCAGCCCGGCGGCGTTCGCGGCGGGCAGCCCACTGGCTCGCGGCTGGGGGGTCGAGACGGCGCTCACCGTCGACGTGCTGCGGGCCGGGCTCACCGTGCTCGAGGTGCCCTGCGAGCTGCAGCACCGGGTCAGCGGCAGAGACTGGCGCGGGCAGGTGCACCGGGCCGAGCAGTACCGCGACGTCTGGTGGGCGCTCGTGCGCCGCGGCTGGCGGCCGTGGCACCGGGCCTGACCCGCGCCCAGCAGGGGCCGGCGACCGCGGCACCGGGGCTGACCCGCGCCCATCGGGCCTGCGTCGGGGTCGCGCTCGGGCTACTGCTCCTCGTCGGGCTGTCCGCCCCGAACGCCGCCCAGCCCGACCTCGCCCCGCCTGGCTGGGTGCGCGTGCCGCGGCTGCCGCTCGAGCTGGGGCCGGGGGCGGTCACGGCGGTGCTGTGGACGGCATACCTGCTCGGCGCGGTGGCGGTCTACCTCGGGCTGCGCGGCCGGGTGGCGGCACTGCGCACCTGGCTGGCCCCCGGCATCCTCGCGCTGTTCGCCCTGCTGGCAGCGCCGTTCGGCTCGGCCGACCACGTCAACTACCTCGCCTACGGCCGCATCCTCGTCACGGGTGGCAACCCCTGGGTCGATGCCCCGCTCACCTGGGCCGGGGGGCTCGACCCCATCACCAGCCGGGTCGAGGAGCCGTGGACCACCGAGCCGAGCGTCTACGGGCCGTTCGGCACGCTGCTGCACGGGTTGTCGGCGTGGGTCGGAGGTGGCTCGCTGCGCCAGGGGGTGTGGGTGTGGCAGCTGCTCGTGGTGCTGTCGTGGCTCGCCGTGCGCGCCCTGCTGCGCGCCGTGCTCGACCCCGACCTGCACGGCCGGGTCGACGTGCTGTGGACCCTCAACCCGCTCGTCATCGGCGTCGGGGTGCTCGGGGCGCACATCGACGCGGTGGCGAGCGCCCTCGCGCTGGCCGCCGTGGCGGTGGCGGCCCGCAGGGCGGGCTGGACGGGCGCGGCGCTCAGCGGCGTGGTGGTGGCGCTCGCGGCATCCACCAAGTTCACGTATGCCGTCGTCGCCGTGGGCATCGTGGCCGCCTGGTGGGTGGTGGGTCACCGTTCGGGCGCCCTGGCCCGGCTGGTCGGGGCGCTGGCCGCGGGGTTCGTCGTGGTGGCGGGCGCGCTGCACCTGTGGGCCGGGCCGCAGGTGTTCGACCAGCTGCTGCGCTCGCGGCAGGCCGTGTCTCTCGCCACCCCGTGGCGGCCGCTGCTCGAGTGGGGCCGCGACGCCTGGGGCAACGGGGCGACCCGCGGGCTCATCGGCATCGGGGCGGCGCTGCTCGCGGTGCTGCTTGCCTGGTGCCTGCTGCGCGCCAGCCGCCCCGCCGGCTGGGACAAGATCGACCTATTGGGCGAAGTTGCCCCAGAGCAGCGGGGCAACATTGACCTATTGGGCGAAGTTGCCCCGGATGCCGGGGGGCCAGCGTCGACCTTCGCGCCCGTCGCGCTGTGGGTCACTGCCTGCCTGGCCCTGGCCTACTCGCTCGCCGCGCCCTACTCGCTGCCGTGGTACGACCTGCTGCTGTGGGCCTGCCTGCCGGCGGTGCTGCCCGGGCTGGTCGACCTCGTCGCCCTGGTGCGGCTGGCCGCAATGGCGTTTGCCTACGTGCCGGGCCGGGTGCTCGGGATGACGCCGGCCGTGGAGGACCTCACGCTGGGGGTGCGCCGCGGCGTCATCCCGTGGGTGGGGCTGGTGCTGTGGGTGGTGGTCATCGCCGCCGGCGTGCGGCGCGGGTCTGCGCTGCGGCCCGGGCCTCCTCGAGCAGGTACGACACCGACACCGACACGATGAGCGGCACGGCGAGCGTGGCCCCGACCGCGGGGATGGCGACCCCCGAGTCGTTGATGAGGAACCCGATGGAGAGCGTGACGACCAGTGCGATGAGGCCGGCGCGCAGCGTGGGCGCCCGGTCGTAGGAGCGCTGCATGGCCCGCGAGCCCCACGACGTGGGCCGCGCCAGCACGTAGATGACGAAGAGCAGGGCGGCCGGCACGAGCAGGGTGAGCGGTGCGTTGAGGAGCAGCAGGTCGTAGTTCTGCTGGGCCTTGCGCACGACGATGTCGAGCGCGTTGCCGTCGAGGATGGCCTGCACGAACTGGCCCAGGTGGCTGCGTGAGGCCGTCGGCCGCAGCCAGTCGGCCCCAGCCACGATGGCGGCCAGCGCCACGACGCCGAGCCCGAGCAGCAGAACCCGTTTCCAGGTCATCTTGAGCCCGAGCACCGCGAGGATCAGGTAGGCCAGCCCGGGCACCAGTGCGGGCGGGCCACCACCGTCGGCGCCCCAGAACGGCATGGCGTCGATGACGACCGCGATGCCGCCGATGACGGCCACCGCGATGGCGGCCGCCTTCTGCCGCCCGGCCAGCACCAGCATCGACGACACGGCCGTGCAGAGCAGGATGGTCGCCGTCGCGAACAGGGCGAACGTGGGGTTTCCCATGCCGTAGTAGCGCCCGCCGACGACGGGCTGCAGGCCCATCAGCGACGACAGCTGCAGTCGCGACCCGGCCATCACGTCGACGGCCAGCACCACCATCGTCGTGGCCGACACGAACGCCATCGGGCCGAGCGCCCACTTGCCCCACGGCCCCTTGAGCGCCGCGGTGGCGATGATCGCGACGAAGAGCCCGACCGAGGCGACGACCGAGATCATGGCGATCGGGAAGCGCCACCAGGGCAGCAGGTTGGCCAGGAAGGTCGACACGGGCACGCAGGCGGCCACCACCGAGAGCACCCGCACCCGCGACAGCGTGGTCACCCGGGTGCGCTCGGACCCCAGCCGGCCCTTGTAGACCAGCAGCACGAGCAGGTAGATCGCCAGCTGCCCGTAGGCGAACACCATGAAGAAGGGCTCGACGAGGTCGTGCACGTCGTGGCTGGCCTCGTCGTAGTCGGCCAGGTAGGTGAGCCGGGCCTGCGCGCGCCGCTCCGAGTTGTCGGGCGCGGGGTCGGAAGTCAGGGGTGAGCCGGCCACGGCATCCGGCACCGGGAGCCCGACGACCGACAACACCGTGGCCGTGACGTCGGGGGCCTGCGCCAGGCCCTTCTGCCTGGTGGACGACGACACCAGGAGGCCAGGGCGGAAGTGCGGGCCGCGCGCCACCACCAGGCGCAGTCGCTCCCCGCGCCCGGCATCCGAGAGCGAGGCCACCACGAAGTCGGCGCCGTTCGGGCCGTCCTCGATCACCTGGCCGATCCGCCGGTCGATCTCGATCAGCTGCTGGCGGCGCGACGCCGGCGCCGGCTCGCCCGTCGCGACGTCGTCGGGGTCGCGCAGCGAGCCCACGTCGACGAGGGTGACCGGGCAGCCGTTGAGGTCGACCATCATCTGCTGGTCCGACCACGGTGCATACTGCTCGATCCGCCCGTCGCGCCGAGCCCCACCGGCCGCCGCGAAGGGCTGCACCGCCTTGAGGCAGAGCTTCCCCGCGGCCGCTGTGTCGCCGAGCAGGCCGAGCCGGGAGTCGAAGCGCTCGTCGGCGGCGGCCGCGAGGTAGGTCGGCCACTGCACCACCGTGCCGTCCTTGATGGTGGGGGCGCTCGGGCAGGGCCGGTCGGCGGGGTCTCGCTCGGCGCCGGGCCGCGGGGCGGCCGCCCGGGCACCGGCCGAGATGCCCAGCCAGCCGTCGATCGGGCAGGTGTTGGCGTAGACCGAGCGCACCGACAGGGCGGCCGAGGAGCCGTCGCGCAGCAGGCCCCACAGGTTCGGGGTGGTGCGCTGGTCGACGTCGGACCAGCTGATGCCGCCGGTGCCGACGAGCACCACGGCACCGGACGGCTCGTCGCGCGGAGTGCCGGTGGCGGAGCTCGACGAGATGAGGAGGAGCCCGGCGAGCACGGCCGCGAGGGCGACCGTGATGGCGAGGGCTCTGCGCAGCACGGGGCAAGGTTACGGTGCGGTAGCCGCGCCACCCGAATCAGCCGATGCTCAGGTTTCCCGGGTATCGGTGGGCCGCGCGGCGCTCGGGACGCCGATGCCGCGACGGCCTCCCGACCCCCCAGAATGGTGCCGTGACCCCGCCCGTCGACCGAACCGTCCCGCGCCACCGGTGGGTGCTCGCCGCGGTGCTGATCGCGCTCGCGGCCGTGCCCGTCGTGCTGCGCTACCTGGTGTTCTGGCCGCTGGACCAGTGGCAGGTCGACGTCGAGGTCTACCGCGAGGCGGGGGTCTCCATCCTCACCGGGCGCCCCGTCTACGCCGCGCTCACCGAGGCACCCCAGCTGCTGCCGTTCACCTACCCGCCGTTCGCCGCGGTGCTCGCCATCCCGCTGGCCCTGATGCCGTTCGGCGCCGCCGGGTGGCTGTGGACCGGCCTGCAGGTGCTCGCGACCACCGCCATCGTCTGGTACTCCGGCTACCGGCTCATCAACCGCACCGGCGCATGGATGCCGCTCACCCTCGCCGCGCTCGTCGCGCCGATGCTGTGGCTGCACCCGGTGAGCGACGGCATCCGGTTCGGGCAGGTCAACGCCTTCATGGTGCTCGCCTGCCTGATGGACCTGCGCGAGCCCCGGCCCGGGATCGTCCGCCGGGTGCCGCGGGGCGTGCTCGTCGGCCTCGCCATGGCCGTGAAGCTCACGCCCGGCGTCTTCGTCGTGCACTTCCTGGTCACGAAGCGGTGGAAGGAGGCCGCGACGGCCGTCGGCACCGCCGTGGCGGTGACGCTGGCGATGTGGGTGCTGCTGCCACAGGCGTCGTTCGCGTTCTGGGGCGGTGCGTTGCAGGACCCGGCCCGGCTCGGGCCGAACGGGGGCACGTCGAACCAGTCGATCCGCGGGTTCCTGCTGCGCGTCGGGCCCGAGGGCACCGCCGGCAACCTGATCTGGCTGGTGGCCGTCGGGGTGGTCGGGGTGTTCGGGTTCTGGCTCGCCCGTCGGCTCTACCTCGCCGGCGACACGATCGGCGAGGTCGCCGCCGTCGGGCTGATGGCCTGCCTGCTGTCACCGGTGGCGTGGATCCACCACTTCCACTGGGTCGTCGTGGTGGTCTTCGCGCTGCTCGGCGCCGACCCGCTGCGCGACCGCCGCCGGCTCTGGGCGGGTCTCGGCGTCACCGCGTTCTTCCTCTGCCGACTGCCCTGGTGGGGCATCTCGTGGCTCAACCACCGCGAGTGGCCCGAGCTGCCGGGGCGGGTGCTGCAGAACGCCGACGTGTTCGGGGCCCTGGCGGCGCTGCTGCTGCTGTGGTGGGTGACGCGTCCGCGGGATGCCGGCGTCGAGGGCGAGGATGCCGGCACCGGCGCCGACGTCGACAGCGCGCCGTCGCTCACCGCACCTCGGTGATCAGGGCACGCCCGTCATCACATCACGCCGGTGATCACGGCACCCCGGTGATCACAGGACGCCGAGGATCTCCAGCCCGGTGAAGGCGGCGAGCACCAGGCAGACGCCGCCGCCGATGCGCCGAAGGGTCGACAGCCGCATCTTCGTGAGCAGGGTGCGGCCGAGCGCCGCTGCGAGGCCCGACACCACCACCAGCGCGAGGAACGCCCCCACGAACACCGACACCGGGTCGTCGTAGCGCACCACCAGCGAGGCGGTGAGGATCTGCGACAGGTCGCCCCACTCGGCGAGGAACAGAACGGTGAAGCTCAGCGTGACAACCCGCCACCCCACGACCTGGCCGGCCGCCTTGGCGCCGAACTCCGCCTCGGTCTCGGCCTCCTCCTCGTCGGCCTTCCCGGCCCCGCGCAGCAGCAGGATGCCGCCGGCCAGGAACATCAGGCAGGCGACCACCTCGACCAGCGTGCGCGGGAGCCGCGAGATCAGCCCGCCGGCGAGCACCGCGACCGCCGTCTGCACGAGGAAGGCCAGCGAGACGCCGACCCACACCAGCAGCGGGCGCCAGCGGGTCGACATCACCAGCGTCGCGATGAACGTCTTGTCCGGCAGCTCGACCAGGAAGATCGTGCCGAAGACCACGGCGGCGGTCGCGAAGTCGAGTCCCACGGCATCCACCCTAGGCAGCGCAGCGGATGCCGGGGGCGCCCGTCCGCCGGACGCCCATTCCTTAGTTGGGTGCTGAGGTGGTCGCTCGGGCAGCCACCTGAGCACCCAACTCGCGAAACACCCCGGCGGTCGATGCGCGCTACCACCTAGCCTGTGGCGCGTGGAGTCGTCGTTGCTGCCGCACCCGGTCGAAGTGTTGGTGCTCGTGCTGACCATGGGGGTCGTGGCCCTGCTGGTGGGCGGCATCGTCGTGCTGCTGCGCCGATCGGCCGACCTCCGCCGCCGGGTCGCGGCGCTCGAGCAGCACCGCCCGGCCGGCGACGCCGACCTTGCCGCGCTGCGGGCCGACCTGCGCCAGGCGCTGCGGCACGTCGCCGTCGTGCGCTACGACGCGTTCGGCGACATGGGCGGCCGGCTCAGCTTCAGCGCGGCCGTCATCGACGACCATGGCGACGGGCTGGTCTTCAGCTCGATCCATGCGCGCGGCGAGTCGCGTACCTACGCCAAGGGCGTCGTCGGCGGCACCTCCGACGCCACCCTGACCCCCGAGGAGCAGCAGGCCCTGGCCGCTGCCCGCACCGGCAAGGAGAACTGAGTGGCACGCTTCGGCTACCTCGGCCCCGAGGGCACCTTCACCTCGATGGCGCTCGACGCGTGGGGGCCGGCGGCGGGTGGCGAGCGCACGGCATACGGCTCGGTCGACGCGGCGCTGGCCGCCCTGCGTGCCGGCGACATCGACGGCGCCATGGTGCCGATCGAGAACTCCGTCGAGGGCGGCGTCTCCGCCACGCTCGACGCCCTCGCCAGCGGCGACCCGCTCGTCGTGACCGGCGAGGTGCTGGTGCCGGTGACCTTCGTGCTGGCGGCCCGCCCGGGCACCGGGCTCGCCGACGTGCGCGCCGTCGGCACCCACTCGCACGCGTGGGCCCAGGTGCGCGGGTGGATGGCCGAGCACCTCCCGGATGCCGTGTACGTGCCGACGCTGTCGACCGCCGCCGCCGCCGAGGGGCTCGAGCAGGGGCAGCAGTCCTACGACGCGGCGGTGTGCGCGCCGGCCGCGGCCCGGCTGCACGGGCTGGTCGAGCTGGCCCACGGCATCGGCGACATGCAGGCGGCGGTGACCCGGTTCGTGCTCGTCGCCCGGCCCGGCGTGCTGCCGGAGCCGACCGGTGCCGACAAGACCACGGTGGTGCTGTTCCAGCGCGACGACCACGCGGGTGGGCTGCTCGCACTGCTCGAGCAGTTCGCCGCGCGCGGCATCAACATGACCCGGCTCGAGTCGCGCCCGACCAAGGAGTCGATGGGCTCGTACTGCTTCTCGGTCGACCTCGAGGGCCACGTGCTCGACGAGCGGGTCGGCGAGGCGCTGATGGGGCTGCGCCGGATCTGCGCCGAGGTGCGCTTCCTGGGCTCCTACCCGCGGGCCGACCGGCAGCGCGCGAGCATCGCCCCGCTCACCAGCGACTCAGACTTCAGCGCGGCACGCAACTGGCTGAACGGCATCCGCTCGGGTCGCTCCTGACCCCACCTCTTGCGAATCGTCACCCCTCTGGTGCCGCCCCGACCCGACTTCTTGCGAATCCTCACCACTCCGGCGCCGCCGCTGATGTGGGTGATCCGCAATCAGTCGGGATTGTGGGGTTCAGGATGCCGGGACGGTCTCGTTCGCGCTCTCCAGGCCGAGCCACCACTGCTCGCCCTCGCCCCAGTGCAGGTAGAGGTAGGGCCCGGACAGCTCGAGGCGCGGGCGGCTGCCGAGCATCTCGGTGAGCCAGCGCTCCTGCTCCATCAGCGCCGGCTCGCACGCCATGCGGGTGGACATCAGCGGCCCCGTGGTGACCAGCACGCTGTCCTGCACCGACACCGGGCCGCGCACCGTGTTGCAGCCCGTCTCGGCGAACACCCGGCCGTCGCCGAACACCAGCCGCACGACCCCTGCACCGGCGCCGGGGCCGAGCCGTCGTTGACCACCGTCCACCGCCGTTCAGCACCGCCACGCCCTCGACCGGGATCGAGCCGTTCGCGGAGCGTCACCACCCGACCCGCCGCCGGCCAGCGTTCCGACGAGCGCCCCCACGGCGACAAGCGCCACGACGCCGCCGACGGCCAGGAACGTGCGTGCGTCCCTCACCGGATCGTCACCTCGTCGGGCCCCGGCTCGTGCCCGGCCAGGTAGGGGGCGGCGTTCTCGCCGACCCAGGCGTCGACCTCGCTCCACCGGTCGTCGAGCCACCGCGCGAACTCCTCGGCCTCGAGCGGCACCGTGTCGGCGGCATACGTCCAGGTCTTGACGAGGAAGGGACGTTCGTCGAACGGCAGTGCATCCCAGATCATCCGGGGGGTCGAGAGCCGGGCCAGCCCGGCGTGGGCGAGCACCATGATGTCGGCCTCCGGGCGGGCCGAGCGGGCCGCCCAGGCCCCGCGGGTCTTCGGTGGCAGCACGTTGCGCAGCTCCTCCGCGCGGCGGGCCCGGGCCACGTCACCGCGCTCGCGCAGCCGCCGGATGTAGCCAGCCCGCCGGCCCGGCGTCCAGTTCTTGCCCCTCGGGGAAGATCACGAAGACGTCGTCGTCGACCATCGACTCGGCCATCCGGGTCAGGCCCGTGATGCGGTCGTCGCGAGGCCCCGGTGCCCGAGGGCACGAAGAACGAGTCGAGCCGGCTCAGGATGGTGTCGATGCCCGGGTCCCAGCGCAGCGCCTCGGCGAGCACGATGCGGGGCAGCCGGCCGACCGTGCGCGACATCAGCCACGCGATGGCGAGCGAGTCGGCCGGCCCGGCGTGGCGGGCGAGTGTGATCAGCGGCTCGTCGTCGGTGCCGAAGTGCATCCGGTCGGCCAGCCGACCTCGAGCTTCACCCAGCGCCGGGCGTAGTACATCAGCGAGTCCAGCGCCTGCGAGAACAGCTTCTCGTGGTCGTCGCGCCAGGTCGGTGAGGAGTGGTCGGGGCTCTTCGCCCACAGCGCCCAGCAGCCGAGCAGCATCCGGATGTCGACCCACATCAGCACGACGGCCAGGCACGAGGCGCGGAACAGCCGCGCCCGGCGGTCGACGACGACCATGAACGCCCCGGCCACGATCACCGGCAGCATCAGCCCGGTGACGACCACGCCGACCAACGGCCAGAGCACGTGCAGCACCCGACGCACCATCAGCGGCGGTGGGGGGATGCTGCGGGCGCCCATGGCCGCCAGCGTAGGCCCCGGCACGGCACTAGGTTGGGCACATCCGCGGCACCGGACCGGGGCGAAGAGGACGAGGCGTCGATGAGTGCAGCGCAGCCCCCGTGGGCCACCGCGTACGGGCCGGGGGTCCCGCTCCACCTCGAGCACGACGAGAGCACCCTGGTCGACCGGTTCGAGCGGTCGGCGCAGCATCCACCCCGACCGGGTGGCCCTGGACTTCCTCGGCGCCACCACCACCTACGCCCGGTTCGCCGACCGGGTCGCGCGCGTGGCCGAGGGGCTGCGCCGGCTCGGGGTCGGCCCCGGCGACAGCGTGGCGCTGGTCATGCCCAACTGCCCGCAGAACGTCATCGCCTTCTACGCCGTGCTCCGCCTGGGCGCCACGGCGGTCGAGCACAACCCGCTCTACACCGCGGGCGAGCTGCACCTGCCCTTCATCGACCACGGGGCCCGGGTCGCCGTGGTGTGGGACAAGGTCGTGCCGGTGGTCGAGCAGCTGCGCGCGGGCTCGTCGCTCGAGCACGTCGTCGCCGTCGACCTCACCGCCGAGCTGCCGTGGACCAAGCGCCTGGCCCTGCGGCTGCCGCTCGCGAAGGCACGGGCTGCCCGCGCCCAGCTGAGCACCCCGGCGCCCGGGGCGCTGACGTGGCGCGGCCTCGTCACCTCACCGCCGCTCGACCCCGACCACCCCCGGCCGAGCGCCGACGACGTGGCCCTGCTGCTCTACACCTCGGGCACCACCGGCGAGCCCAAGGGGGTGCCGCTGCGCCACCGCAACCTCGTCGCGAACGTGGTGCAGGGCCGGGCCTGGGTGCCCGGCCTGGTCGAGGGCGAGGAGACCTTCCTGCTGGCGCTGCCGCTCTTCCACGCCTACGGGGTCACCGTCGGCATGCTGCTCGGCATCGACCTCGCGGCCACCCTGGTGCTGCTGCCCAAGCCCGAGATCGGCCTGCTGATGGAGGCCATCGAGCGGCGGGTGCCGTCCTTCGTGCCGGCCGTCCCGCCGCTCTACGACCGGATCGCCACCGAGGCGCAGCGGCGCGGGGTGTCGGTGGCCGGCATCCGCTACGCCCTGTCCGGCGCGATGCCGTTGCCGGCCGAGCTCGTCGCCCGCTGGGAGGCTGCGACCGGCGGCCTGCTCGTCGAGGGCTACGGCCTGACCGAGACCTCGCCGGTCGTCGTCGGCAACCCGATGACGACCGACCGCCGGCCGGGCTCGATCGGGGTGCCGTTCCCCGACGTGGAGGTGCGCATCGCCGCTGCCGACGACCTCGACCAGGCGGTGCCGCTCGGCGAGCGTGGCGAGCTGCTGGTGCGCGGTCCGCAGGTCTTCACCGGCTACCGGGGCCGGCCGGAGGAGACCGCGGTGGCCTTCCACGACGGCTGGTTCCGCACCGGCGACGTCGTGACGATGGACGCATGCCGGCTTCATCACCATCGTCGACCGGATCAAGGAGGTCATCATCACCGGTGGTTTCAACGTCTACCCCTCCGAGGTCGAGGCGGCCCTGCGGGGGCACGACGGCATCCTCGACGTCGCGGTCGTCGGCGTGCCGCACCCGAGCGGCAGCGAGGAGGTCGTCGCGGCCGTGGTGGTCGTCGACGGCGTCGAGCTCGACCCCGAGGAGCTGCACGCCCACGCCCGGGCGACGCTCACCGGTTACAAGGTGCCGCGGCGGTTCATCGTCGTGGAGTCGCTGCCGGTCAACGCGATGGGCAAGGTCCAGCGTCGCGAGGTGGTCACGCTGGTGGCGGCCCTGCCACAGCCCTGAGGTAGGCGCCGGACGCGGCGTGTGCGGCATCCATCCGCTCGCGCATCCGGTTCGAGCGGGCCTGGCCGATCGAGATGTTCGGGCTGTCGGTGGCGCCGCTGGGAAGCACGTGCAGCTCGACGTCGTCGGGCACGGTCTCCATCTCGTGCACGAAACGGTGGCGGCGCGCGATCTCGAAGGCCACCGTCGCCACCTCCCACGGCTTGGTCGGCGGCGCGAGCGGCTGCTCGACCCGGCCGACCTGCAGCACGAAGATCCGGGTCGCGCCCAGCGCCAACGCCCGCCCGACCGGGATGGAGTGCACCAGCCCGCCGTCGAGGAAGTGCCGGTCGCCGATGCGCACCGCCGGGAACAGGCCGGGCACCGAGCACGACGCCACCACCGGGTCGGTGAGGTCACCGGTGGAGAACCACACCCCGCTCGCGTCCTCGATGCAGGCCGCGACGCACTGGAACGGCACCTCGAGGTCCTCGAAGCGGCTCACCGGCAGGTAGCGCTCGATGACGTGGCGCAGCGGGGCGTTCGACAGCAGGTGGGTGCGGTACTTCGCCACCCGGGCCGCCTGGCGCACCGGGTTGTCGAGGAAGACGCCCTCGCGCACCACGGCCTCCCAGACCGCGGCGAGCCGGTCGGCGCCCTCCGGCCCGGGGTCGGCCGCGATGAACGCGCCGTTGAGCGCGCCGATGCTGGTGCCCAGCACGAGGTCGGGCCGGATGCCGTGCTCGGCCAGCGCTCGCAGCATCCCGACCTCGCTGGAGCCGAGCACGCCGCCGCCCCCCAGGACGTACGCGGTGAGCTCCTCGCGCGGCATACGGGTCAATGTATGCCGTCGTCCGGTGTGGTGTGCCGGGGTCCGGTCACCGGTAGCCTCCCCCCATGAGCGGCGCGGCGATCTTCGACCTCGACCGCACCCTGCTGCAGGGCGGCACCGGCCCGCTGCTCTCCCGGGCGATGTACGACCTCGGCGTCGTCACCCGCAAGCTGCCTGGCGAGGGCCTGCTCTACGGCATGTTCGACCTCATCGGCGAGACGCTGCCCTCGATCTTCCTGGCCCGGCAGGCGACCCTGCTGGCCAAGGGCCGGGACGGCGCGACCTTCGATGCCGCGGCCGAGGCGGCCGCCGAGTCGATCGCGGCGGTCATCCACCCGTTCGCGCTGGCGCTCATCGAGCAGCACCACGCGGCCGGCCGGCCGGTGGTGCTCGCGACCACGACCCCGCAGCACCTCATCAAGCCGCTCGCCGACCGGCTGGGCTTCGACCACGTCATCGCCACGCAGTACACCATCGGCGACGACGGCCGGTTCGACGGCTCGATCACCGGCAACTTCGTCTGGTCGCGGGGCAAGCTCGCCGCGGTGAAGGAGTGGGCCGCGCGCGAGGACGTCGACCTCGCCGAGAGCTTCGCCTACTCCGACTCGATCTACGACCTGCCGCTGCTGTCGGCCGTCGGCAGCCCGGCGGCGGTCAACCCCGACCCCCGGCTCACCGTCTACGCCGTGGCCCGTGGCTGGCCGATCGTGCACTTCGACGTCTCGCCGGGCGTGCTCAAGGTGCCGGTGCTCGGCATCGAGCTGCAGCGCCTGCTGTTCCTGGCCAGCCCGCCGCTGCTCACCCCCTATGCCCGCTTCGACATCGCCGGCACCGAGCACGTCCCGCGCACCGGTCCCGCCATCCTCGTCGGCAACCACCGCTCCTACTTCGACCTGCAGACGATCATCCAGCTGCTGCGGGCCACCGGCCGCACCGCTCGGGGCCTGGGCAAGAAGGAGATCTTCGACGTGCCGGTGCTGGGCGCCATCGCCACAGCGCTGGGCGGCATCCCCGTCGACCGCGCCGCCGGCGGCCAGGAGTCGTTCGAGCACGCGGCCGTGGCGCTCGAGGGCGGCGAGCTGGTGTGCCTGCTGCCGCAGGGCACCATCCCGCGGGGTGCGAAGTTCTACGACCCGGTGCTCAAGGGCCGCACGGGCGCCGCCCGGCTGGCGGCGATGACCGGGGCGCCGGTCATCCCGTTCGGCATCTGGGGCTCGGAGCTCGTCTGGCCCCGCTCGGAGCCGGTGCCGCGCATCTTCAACCTCACCGACCCTCCGACCGTGCGGGTGCGGGTCGGCCCGCCGGTCGAGCTCAAGGGACGCTCGGCCGCGGCCGACACCCGCCGGATCATGGCGGCGATCACCGAGTGCCTGCCTGCGCAGGCCCGCGAGCCGTACGAGCCGACTGAGGAAGAGATCCGGCTCGCCACCCCGTCGAGCTGACCCGTCCCGAGATCGACCAATAGGTCACACCCGCGACGTCGACCGGGGTCCTTGAATCGACAATGGCTCCATCGCGGCCACAGTCCTGTTCCGCAGGACGGACCGGGATTTGACCTCGACCTGATCTTAGGGTTCCCTAAGTCAGGTAAGCCTTACCTGCACCGGACGGAGCCGCGGGATGTTCGTCAGCAACGCCCTCATCGGGCTGCGCGAGGGTCTGGAGGCGGCGCTCGTCGTCGTCATCCTGCTCGCGTTCCTGAAGAAGACCAACCGCACCTGGGGCATCCGCTACGTCTGGCTCGGGGTGGGCACCGCGGTCGCGCTGTCGGTCGTGCTCGGCGCGGCCCTCACCTACGGCACCCGGCAGCTCTCGTTCGAGGCGCAGGAGCTGATCGGTGGCCTCGCGAGCATCATCGCCGTCGGGTTCGTCACCGCGATGGTCTTCTGGATGAAGTCGGCCGCGCGCAGCATCTCGGGCGAGCTCAAGGGCAAGCTCGACCGCGCCCTCGACCTCGGCCCGCTCGCCGTGGCCCTGGTCGCCTTCCTCGGCGTCGGCCGCGAGGGGCTCGAGACCGCCATCTTCTTCTACGCCACCGCGCAGGCTGCGGGCGCCGGCAACAACCTCCCGCTGCTCGGCTGGGTCGTCGGCTTCGCCGGAGCGGTGCTGCTCGGCTGGCTCATCTACCGCGGGGCCCTGAAGATCAACCTCGGCGCCTTCTTCAAGTGGACGGGCGTCGCACTCATCCTGGTCGCGGGCGGCATCCTCTCCTACGGCATCCACGACCTGCAGGAGGCCGGCGTGCTGCCCGGCCTGAACAACCTGGCGTTCGACGTGTCGAGCACCATCGACCCGAGCAGCTGGTACGCCACCCTGCTCAAGGGCACGCTCAACTTCACCCCGGCCACCACGGTGCTGCAGGCGGTGGCGTGGGTGATCTACGTCGGCACCGTCATGTTCTTCTTCCTGCGGCCGGGCAAGGCGCCGGTCGCCCCGCCCGCCAGCGCGCCGGCCGTGCAGGAGTCGACCACCGCCTGACCCGCCGATCACTCGCGCCAGACGCCAGAGCCGCCGTCCACCACCCGCGCTCACCGGCGCCCATCTGTTCGACCCCGAATCCATCCCCGGCCGACCGCCGAAAACCGACGTCACCCAGGAGCCTTCCGTGCGCCCTCGTTCCATCCTCCTCACCGCCGCCCTCGCCGCCTCGGCGCTGGCCCTCACCGGCTGCTCCGGCACCGACGACGCCGACGCCGCCTCCGGCTCCGGCACCGGTATCACCGTCAACGCCACCGACACCGCATGCGAGCTCTCGGCCACCACCTCGCCCGCCGGCCAGGTGAAGTTCACGGTGACCAACGCCGGCAGCAAGGTCAATGAGTTCTACGTCTACGGCGCGAACGACGAGGTGGTCGGCGAGCTCGAGAACATCTCGCCCGGGCTCACCCGGGACTTCTCCGTCGACCTGTCGAAGCCCGGCACCTACCGCACCGCCTGCAAGCCGGGGATGTCCGGCGACGGCATCCGCGCCGACTTCACGGTCACCGGCTAGCACGCCGCCGGCCGCGGGCCACCGAGTGGCTGTCGGTGGCCCGCCCTAGGGTCGCGGCATGACGGACTCGACGGCACGGCACTGGGTCGTCGTTGCCTCGCGCGACCACGCTCGGCGGGGCACCGAGGGCGGCTTCATCATGGCCAACCACGGCAAGAAGGCGCCGCTGGCGCGGATGTCGCGCGGCGACGGCATCCTCGTCTACTCCCCGACCACGTCCTTCCCAGCGGGGGAGCCGCTGCGCGCGGTGACCTTCGTCGGCGAGGTCACCGGTGACGCACCCGAGCCGAGCGACGTCATCCCCGGTGGCTTCCGGCGCGCCGCCGACCTGCGCGAGGTCGAGCCGGTGCCGCTCGCCGACATCCGCGACCACCTGCCCGCATCGCGAATCCGGTTCGGGTGCTTCGAGATCGACCCAGCGGATGCCGAGGCGATCCGGCAGCGGGTGGTGCCCCTGGGTCGGTGACGCGAGCTGCCGGCAGGCTCAGCTGCCGAAGGTCTCCATCAGCACCTGGCGCTCGGCGGCGGTGAGGTTGGAGGCGATCAAGGTGCTGTGCATGTGCAGGCGCTCGCCCACCCGGTCGAGGTCACCGTCCTCGGTGACGACGAAGAGGGCCGACGTGCCGGGGGTGACCTGGGTGCGGATGGTCTCGAGCTGCTCCTTGCTGATGCCGGCGCTGGCGGTCATCTTGCTCAACGCACCGATGCCGGCGCCCACCACGCCGCCGATGACCGGCACGAAGAACAGCGCACCGATGAGCACGCCCCACAATGCGCCCCAGCCGCTGGAGTGCCAGCGCTCCTCGTGGCCCTCATGCGTGCTGGGCTTCGAGTCGCCCTCGGGCCAGGTGACGACGGCGTGGTCGATGACCTTGACGATGCCGTCGCGCTGGCACTGCTTGAGCGTCTCGGCGGCCTGCTGCGCGCCGTTGGGGCCGTCGAACTTCCACACCGTGAATGCCGCCATCGAATCCTCCTTGACCCGCCGGCCCCCCACCCGTCCGGAGGAGGGTCCGGTGCTCCGGCCGACCCTACCGCCGAGGTCGCCGGTATCGAAGGGTGGCGGAGGGCCCTTCCTCGCGACAGGCTGTGCGCATGACCATGCCGACGACCTTCGTCCTGTTCGGTGCCACGGGGGACCTCGCCAAGCGCAAGCTCATCCCCGGGCTGCTGCACCTGTTCCAGTCGCACCTCGTCGACGACCTGCGCATCGTGGGCACCTCGCTCGACGAGATCTCCCCCGACGAGTTCCGCGACCTGGCGCTGGTCGCCATCCGCGAGCACAGCACCCGTGAGATGGGGGATGCCGACTGGCGCGAGTTCGCGCAGCGCCTCGACTTCGTGCCCCTCTCCGCCGGGCCGCTGGCGCTCGGTGAGGCGGTCGAGCGGGCCGAGGAGCAGCTGCCCGGCGACCAGAACCAGCGGCTGCACTACCTCTCGGTGCCCCCGAAGGCCGCCCTCGCCGCGGTGCGCACCATTCTCGAGGCCGGCCTCGTGGTGCGCAGCCGGGTCGTCATGGAGAAGCCCTTCGGCACCGACTACGCGTCCGCGGTGGCGCTCAACGCCCAGCTGCACGAGGTCTTCGACGAGGAGCAGATCTTCCGCATCGACCACTTCCTGGGCAAGGAGCCGGCCCAGAACATCCTCGCGTTCCGGTTCGCCAACGGCCTGTTCGAGCCGATCTGGCACCGTAACAACATCTCCCACGTGCAGATCGACGTGCCCGAGACGCTCGGCCTGACCCAGCGCGGCGACTTCTACGAGGCGACCGGGGCCTACCGCGACATGGTGGTGACGCACCTGTTCCAGATCCTCGCGTTCACCGCCATGGAGCCGCCGACCTCGCTCGAGCCGGCCGCGATCAGCCGCGAGAAGACCAAGGTCTTCCGCTCGATGCAGCCGATCCACCCCAGCGACGTGGTGCGGGGCCAGTACGCCGGCTACCACGACGAGCCCGGCGTGAAGCCCGACTCCGAGACCGAGACCTTCGTCGCGCTCAAGTGCTTCGTCGACAACTGGCGCTGGGCCGGGGTGCCGTTCTACCTGCGCACCGGCAAGCGGATGGCGGAGGGCGCCCGGATCATCTCGATCGCCTTCCGCGAGCCCCCGCAGTCGATGTTCCCCGCCGGCTCCGGCGTCGGCGACAACGGCCCCGACCACCTCACCTTCGACCTCGCCGACAAGTCGCGGATGTCGTTGTCGTTCTACGGCAAGCGGCCCGGCCCGGGCTTCCGGCTCGACAAGCTGTCGATGCAGTTCTCCATGCAGGAGACCTCGTGGGCCGGCGCGGTGCTCGAGGCCTACGAGCGGCTCATCTACGACGCGGCGCGCGGCGACCACACGCTGTTCACCTCGGCATCCGGCATCGAGCGGCTGTGGGACATCTCCCAGCCGCTCATCGAGAACCCGCCGACGGTGCGTCCCTACGCGCAGGGCACCTGGGGCCCGAACCAGATCCACCAGCTCATCGCGCCCTACACCTGGCGCCTGCCGTTCGAGCGGCAGTGGCGCGAGCGCAAGTTCTGAGCGCGGGCCGGCCACCCGGCATCCGGATGCCGGTCAGGCGGCGGTCGGGCGCCCCGTCTCGGTGCGCACGATCAGCGCCCCCGGCTGCACCTCGACCTCGATGTGCGTGGCCTCGCCGATGATGTCGCCGTCGAGCTCGATCTTCTGCTCGTGGTCGACCCGCACCCCGACCGACTGGCAGCGGTAGCGGTCGAGGTTCTGCGTGGTGCGCTCGCTCTTGGTGAGCACCCGCAGGGCGACGGCAGCCCAGGCCGTGAGCCCCTTCGGTGCGATGACGACGACGTCGAGGGTGCCGTCATCGGGCGAGGCGTCCGGCATCAGGTTGATGCCGCCGGTGAGCTTGCCGCAGTTGCCGATCAGCACGGTGCGCGCCCGCACGGTGCTGGGCTCCCCGCCGTCGACGGACAGGTGGGCCTTGAACCGCTCGACGAGCAGGTGCTTCAGGCCGGCGGGCACGTAGGCCGTCCAGCCGATCTTCGCCTTGAGCTTCTCGGAGGTGTCCTCCATGATCGCCGCGTCGAGGCCCAGGCCCGCCATCACCAGGAACGCGTGGCGGCGCAGCCCGGCGGACGACCCCTCGCCGACGTGCTCCTCGAGGTGCACCTCGTCGGGGTTCAGCCGCATCCAGCCGACGTCGATGTGCCGGTTGCGCCCGGTGATGGCCACCTCCACCGACTTCGCCAGGTCGTCGGTGGGCAGCTCGAGGTTGCGGGCGAGCAGGTTGCCGGTGCCGCCCGGGAGCAGGCCCATCGGCACGCCCGAGTCGACCATCTCCTGGGCCACGGCGCGCACGGTGCCGTCGCCGCCGAAGGCGCACACGACGTCGACCTTCTCGGCGAGCGCCTCGCGGGTCTGGCCGAAGCCGACGTCGTGCTCGGAGGTCTCGATGAACAGTGGATCGTCCCAGCCGTGCTCCGAGCAGATCCGGGTGATCACCTCGTGCACGTCGTCGCTGGTGCTGTCGAGCTTGGTGGGGTTGAGCACGACCGCGAGGCGCTTGCGCGGGGGCGGCGGGGTGTCGTCGACGGCCCGGAAGCTGTCCCGGGCGGGGCGGTGCGACGACTTTGTCGCATCACTGCGCGACGACAGCAGCAGCCACAGCCCGACCAGCACGAGGACCACGGCGACGGCGATGCCCACCCAGGTCCACCATGCACTTGACACAGTGTGGAAGGTACAGCACCCTGTGCGGCTTCCTGGCGGGGACGGCCGTTTCGCTGCGTAGGCTGCCCGCATGACCTCACCGCCGCCCGAGGACCTCGCCGGCCCCGGCGACCCCGGCGACGCCACGATCGACCCGATCGCCCCGGACGACAAGGACTGGACCTGGACCCTTCGTGAGCGGTGCCCCGACTGCGGGTTCACCGCCGCCGCCGTCGAGGCCGACGACATCGCCGGGCTGGTCACCGCATTCACCGACCCGTGGCCCGCGGTGCTCCAGCGGCCGGATGCCGGCCGGCGCCCGACGCCGTCGACGTGGTCGCCGCTGGAGTACGCGTGCCACGTGCGCGACGTGTGCCGGCTGTTCGAGGAGCGCCTGCACCTGATCCTCGCGCAGGAGTCGCCCACCTTCGCCAACTGGGACCAGGACGAGACCGCCGTGTCCGACCGCTACGGCGAGCAGGACCCGGCCGGGGTTGCCGCCGAGCTGACCGAGGCCGGCGCGTCGTTCGCGGCGGCGTACGCCCAGGTGCCGCACGACGGATGGGGGCGCACCGGCATCCGCTCGAACGGGTCGGAGTTCACCGTGCTGACGCTGGGGCAGTACGGCCTGCACGACCTGCGCCACCACCTGTGGGACGTCGGGGTCGACTCCTCGTGAAGCCCGAGCTGGTGTACCTCCTGCTCGGGGGGTCACTGCTCCTGGCCGCGGTCCTGCCCCAGCTGCTGCACCGCTGGGCGCTGTCCGCGCCCATCGTGCTGGTGGCCACCGGCATGGCGATCGGGCTGCTGCCACCGCTGGCCGACGTCACCCTCGACCCGGTGGCTGCCCGGCCGGTCATCGAGCACGTCACCGAGATCACCGTGCTCGTGGCGCTGATGGGCGTCGGGCTGGCGCTGGACCGCCCGCTGCGGTGGCGCAGCCGCGAGTCGTGGCGCGCGTGGTCGCCGGCCTGGCGGCTGCTCGGCATCGCGATGCCGTTGACGATCGGCGCCGTCGCGCTGCTGGCGTGGGGGCCGCTGGGCGTCGCCGCGCCGGCCGCGCTGCTGCTTGGTGCGGCACTGTCGCCGACCGACCCGGTGCTCGCCTCGGACGTGCAGGTGGAGGGCCCGACCCTCGAGGGCGACGTCGAGGAGATCGACGAGGACGACGAGGTGCGGTTCGCCCTGACCAGCGAGGCCGGGCTCAACGACGGGCTGGCCTTCCCCTTCGTCTACGCGGCGATCTTCCTCGCGACGCTCGGGCCGGTGTCGCAGTGGGGGTTCGGCTGGGTCGCGTGGGAGCTGGTCGGCAAGGTGGTCGTGGGGGTGCTCGTCGGGGTGGTCGTCGGGTGGGGGATGGCGCGGCTCGCGTTCCGGGCGCCCGCCCGCTCGCTGCGCCTGGCAGAGGTCGGCGAGCCGCTGCTCGCGCTCGCGGCCCTGCTGCTCGCCTACGGCGCCGCGGAGCTGGTCGGGGGCTACGGCTTCCTCGCCGTCTTCGCGAGCGCGCTGACGGTCCGCTCGGTGGAGCGCGACCACGACTACCACCGGCACATGCACGAGGTCATCAACCGGCTCGAGACGCTGCTGACCCTCGTGGTGCTGCTCGGCCTGGGCTTCGCACTGACCAACGGCCTGCTCGAGAACCTCGACTGGCGGGGGGTGCTCGTCGCCCTGTCCCTACTGCTCGTCATCCGGCCGGTGGCGGGCTGGCTGTCGTTCCTCGGGCACCGCAGCCAGGTGGGGGACAAGGGACTCGACCACCGGGAGCGGTGGGTCGTCGCGTTCTTCGGCGTGCGTGGAGTCGGCTCGATCTACTACATCGCCTACGCGGCAGGTGCCGCGAGCTTCCCCGAGGAGCGGTGGCTGTGGTCCACGGTCGGTTTCACGATCGCGCTCTCGGTGGTGCTGCACGGCATCCTCGCGACGCCGGTGATGACCCGGCTCGACCGGCTGCGCGACGATGCCGCGCAGAACAGCGGTGCGCGCCGCGGGGACCCTGCTCCACACTGAGTCGTATGCCGTCGCCCTCCACGCTGTTCGCCTTCGCCATCGCGTCGGCGGTGATCATCGCCATCCCGGGCCCGAGCGTGCTCTTCACGATCGGCCGGGCGCTGTCGTCCGGGCGCCGGGAGGCTCTGCTCACCGTGGTCGGCAACGCGCTCGGCATCCTCACCCAGATCTGCGCGCTGGCCGTGGGCCTCGGGCCGCTCATCGCCGCGAGCGCCACCGCCTACACCGCGCTCAAGGTGGTGGGGGCCTGCTACCTGATCTGGCTCGGGGTGCAGGCGATCCGGCACCGCCGGGCCCTGGCCGAGGCGTTCGATGCCGGGGTGCCGGTGGCCACGCCGAGCCTGCACGCGGTGCGGGCCGGTTACGTCGTGGGGGTGACCAACCCCAAGACGATCGTGTTCTTCGCGGCCCTGTTGCCGCAGTTCGTGGTGCAGACCTCGCCGGTGTTCCCGCAGCTGGTGGCGCTCGGGCTGGTGTTCGCCGTGCTAGCGCTGCTGATGGACGGCACGGTCGCGCTCGTGGCGAGCCGGGCCCGCGACTGGTTCGCCTCGTCACCGCGACGCATGGAGCGGGTCGGCGGCGCCGGCGGGCTGATGATGGTCACCCTGGGCACCGGGCTGCTGCTCACCGGCCGCGCCGACTGACCTGGTGGCGCCGGGCGCGCCAGCGGCGCCAGCCGCGCCGCGCGGCCGGCGGCGGGCCGAGAGCCGGCGGTCGAGCACGGTGGCCGCCGCCGTCAGCACGATGACGGCTGCACCGCCGACCATCAGGCGCCGCGGGCCGAGGCCGGCGAGCAGGCCGGCCAGGGCTGTTCCTGCCGAGGCCGCGGTGACCTTGAGCGCAGCGAGGGTGACGAAGACCTGCGCTCGAGCCTCCGGCGGCGCGTAGGCGTTGCGCGCCGCAAAGGTGGCGGTCACGAAAGGCGCCGTCGCCAGCCCCAGCAGCGCGAACCCGGCGACGGCCCAGCCGAACGAGGGGGCTAGCGCGCACAGGCCCAGGCACCCACCCAGCAGGGCCACGTGCCGGGTGGTCAGCAGGTCGGGCTCGCCGGTGAGCGGGACGGCGCTGAGCACGAGCGAACCGAGCAGGTTCCCCCCGCCCATGACGGCCAGGAGCAGTGCCGTCGTGCTCGTGGACACCCGGTAGTGGGCCGCGAGCTGGATCACGACCACGGATAGGCCGGCCAGCGCGGCGGCGGTCATCATCGTCGCGTAGTTGACCCTGCGCAGGGGCGGGTCGACCAGCACTAGGGGAAGCACCTGGGTGACCCCGGGCACCCGGGCAGGGTCACGCCGGGGAACCTTCGGCAGGGTCTGCACGGCGGCGGCTGACACCACGGCGAGCGCGCACAGCGCCAGCATCGCGGCCGCGGGCGACACCCAGCCGCTGAGCGCGGCCACGAGTGCCGGCCCCGCCGTCGCCGCGACTCCGTAGACCGCGGCGTCCAGGCCCTGGGCGCGACGCTGGGCCACGTCGTCCGGTGGCACGAGGTCGGCGAGGCGGCTGCTCAGCCCGCCGGTCAGCATCGGGCCGCCGAGGCCGGCGACCACGACGACGACTGCCACCGCGAGAGTCGGGAGCCGCCCCACCGACCACGTGGTCACCGCGAGCAGGATGCCCACGGCCAGGTAGACCGCGCCCAGCAGCCGTCGGTGGTCACGCACCGTGTCGAGGCCGCGCGCGACCAGCGGCCCGGCCAGGTGCGGCAGGGTGAACAGGGCGACGAGCAGAGCGCCGGTCCGCGCAGCAGACGGTCCGTCGATGCGGCTCTGCGCGAGGAGCAGGAGCCCGACCCCCGCCCCGGCGTCGACCAGGCGCACCCCGATGCCGGTCACGCAGAAGCTGGTCAGGGCGGCCGTGGGGTGCCCCCTCGCTGCCGTCACCGCTCTAGGTGGTGATGCCATCAACCCACCCTTGCATCGGATGGCGTCACCGGTCAAGATGGTGACGTGCCGTTCGTCTTCGTGTCCGGGAACCTCGCCCTCGACTTCGTGGGCACGCTGAACGAGCGCCGCACCACCCGGGTCGAGAACCTCCGCCAGCCCAGCGACGTGGCGGACTGGCTGGTGGGCGCCCGGGTGCTCGACGCGGCTCCGGCCGCGGGCGTGGAGGCGCTCAGTGCGGCCATCGAACTGCGAGAGGCACTGTTCGTGCTGATCGAGCGCCTCATCGACGACCCTCGGGGAAGGCTCTCCCGCACGGCTCTCGCGACGGTGAATGCTCGGGCGTCGTGCGCTCCGCCCGTGCCCCGCCTGCGGCCCGACGGGCAGGTCGTGCATGCCGGCACGTGGCAGTCGGGGCTGTCCGCTGTGGCCCGGGACGGTCTGGCCCTGTTCGACCTCGGCGACGCCACGCTGAAGTGGTGCGCCAACCCCACCTGCACCCATCCGTTCCTTGACCGCTCCCGAGGTCACCGGCGGCGCTGGTGCGAGATGGCCGCCTGCGGCGACCGTGCCAAGGCATCGGCCTACCGCGCTCGCCGTCGGGCGGACGCCGGCTGAACGATCCCTGGTGGTCTAGCCGACGACCGGCAGGAGGAAGTCGCCGAGCACCTGGGCGAGCTGGGCCGGGTTCTCCTCGGCCATGTGGTGGCCGCTGTCGATGCGGGCCCGGGTGATCGGGCCGGACACCCACGGCTGCCAGAGCGGCACGAGGTCTCCGTAGAGGTCCTCCATGTCGTCCTTGATCGACCACGCGACCAGCGTCGGGCACGCGATCTGCCGGCCCTCGGCGCGGTCGGCGCGGTCGTGCTCGAGGTCGATGCCCAGGCCGGCCCGGTAGTCCTCGAGCATCGCCCGCACGGTGAGCGGGTCGTGCAGCGCGGCGCGCACGTAGTCGAAGTTCTCCTCGCCCATCGCCGTGCGCTTGGTGGCGTCGAGGCCGTACCACGCATCGGGGTCGGCCGTGATGACCCGCTCGGCGTGCGGGGAGCCCGCGAAGAAGAACCAGTGCCACCACTGCGTCGCGAAGTTCGCGTCGACCCGCTCGACCTGCTCGACGTGCGGCAGGCCGTCGAGCACGGCGAGGGCGGTCACCCGCTCGGGGTGCTCGAGCGCCGTGCGGTAGGCCACCCCCTGGCCGCGGTCATGGCCTGCCACCGCGAAGCGCTCGTGACCCAGGTGCGTCATCAGGGCCACGACGTCGTGCGCCATGGTGCGGTTGCTGTAGTGCTCGTGTCGCTCGTCGGGGGTGGGCTTCGACGAGTGCCCGTATCCCCGCAGGTCGGGGCAGACAACCGTCAGGCCGTGCCGCGCCAGCTCGGGGGCCACCCGGTGCCAGGTCGTGTGTGCCCTCGGGTGGCCGTGCAGCAGCACCACCGGTGGGCCCTTACCTCCGCTGCGCCCGTGCAGCCGAACGTCCGGCGCGACCTCGACATCCCACTCATCGAACCCCGGCATCATCGGGGTACTCTCCCACGGGCACAACGGCATTCGGAGGTTTCACGTCGCCTAGCGCCAACTTCCAGCGGAGTCACAAGCACTCCGCCGAGTCAGGGGCGTATACGGTCCTGACTGGGCGAGAACCTCCTGAATGCGCGAAGAGCTCCTGGCTCCGCGCGTACCTGTTGTCCGGGGAGGTCCGGTTGCTTCACCGTGTGGGCCACCCGTGACTCACCGGGAGACGAACCCCTGGTTGGTCGGTGCCGGCTCACGTGGCGAAGCAACCCCCTGGATGGTGTCTGGCTGGCTCACGTGGCGAAGCAACCCCCTGGATGGTGTCTGGCTGGCTCACCAGGTGAAGCATCCGGACCTCTCCGTCAGTGGCACCTGCGAGCGGGGTCGCCGACCGCCGCGGCGCACGATCTACTCGGTCGGTTCGAGGTACTCCACGGGGCGCAGACCGGAGGTGAGCCGGCGCACGAGGAGTGCGGCGAGAGCTGCGGCGACGACGGAGGCGAGCGAGGAGCCGAAGGACAGCCAGCTGAGGGTGCGCATCGTCGAGATCAGGTCGAAGCCGTCCTGCGACCCCGACAGGGCGTCGACAGTACGGCTCGTCGAGTCGAACAGGCTCATCGTGAGGAAGGCCGCCCACCAGCAGCGCACGAGCCAGCGCTTGTGGTCCGGCCCGGTGGCGCCCATCGCCGACCGGATGCCGTCCCGCAGGTCGCGCACGAGCTGGAACGGCCGGAACAGGTTGAGGATCGGCACGAACCAGGCACCGATCGTCCAGCCGCGACCGTGCTGCAGCCGCACGGGGTCGACCCGGTCGCTGGAGTACGCCTTCCACAGCCAGACGACGAAGACAACTCCGGTGACGCAGTACAGCAGGCCGCTCAGCCCACCCGCCACGAGATCGACCAGGTCGACCCGGTTGCCCTCCGCCACGGTGATGGTCTCGGGCGCCCGCAGCCACCGGTTGAGCACCGACACGACCCACACGGCCACAAGTGCACCCACGGCGGAGACCGCCACCTGCACGTAGAACAGACCCCGCAGCCAAGCCGCCAAGGTGAAGAACCCCGGCCTCAGCGCGGTGCGGCCCGGGAAGACGCTGCCGTGGCGCAGCCGCGCGGTCCACTGGGTGCCGTCCCAGAAGCGCTCCCGGCGCGCGGTCGGGGCGTACGGGTCGAGGTGCCAGCCCGGCACGGCCACCATCGCGCCCGAGCCCAACTGGGCGCGGACCGCGGCCCCGGCCACCCCGGCATCCGGAACCCGTGGCGTTCCGGGCGCTGCCATCCAGCTGTCGGTCCAGCCGACGCCGTCCCACTTGCGCAGCCGCGCCGAGTCCTCGGGGTCGGGGTACCAGCCCGACGGCTTCGTGCGGTTCGACGTCTCGCTCATGGCGGGCATCATCGATGCCGGCGGGGGCCACCGCCACCCCGTCCGGGGATATCTGCGAGAAGTCGCAACTGCCCCGCCGATAAACTCGCGCCGTGATCGACATCAAGGTGCTCCGGGACGACCCCGACCTCGTCCGTGCCAGCCAGCGTGCACGGGGTGAGGACGAGGGCGTCGTGGACGCCATCCGCGCCGCCGACGAGCGCCGCCGCAGCTCGCTGACCGCGTTCGAGCGGCTGCGGGCCGAGCAGAAGTCGATGGGCAAGGACGTCGCGAAGGCGCAGGGCGACGAGAAGCAGGCCCTGCTCGCGCGCACCAAGGCGATCTCGGCCGAGGTCAAGACGCTCCAGGCGACCGCCGACGAGGCGCAGACCGAGCTCGACCGGCTGCTGCGCACCATCGGCAACGTCGTCGAGCCCGAGGTGCCGGTGGGCGGCGAGGACGACTACGTGGTCGTCGAGACCATCGGCACCGCCCGCGACTTCGCCACCGAGGGTTTCGAGCCCCGCGACCACCTCGCGCTCGCCGAGGGCCTCGACGCCATCGACATGGAGCGCGGGGCGAAGGTCTCGGGCGCGCGGTTCTACTTCCTCACGGGCGTCGGCGCCCGGCTGGAGATGGGGCTGCTGAACCTCGCGATGCAACCGCGCCATCGCCGCGGGCTTCATGCCGATGATCACCCCGACGCTGGTCAAGCCCGACGTCATGGCCGGCGCCGGCTTCCTCGACAACGCACGCCGACGAGGTCTACCGGCTCGAGGCCGACGACCTCTACCTCACCGGCACCTCGGAGGTCGCGCTCGCGGGCTACCACGCCGACGAGATCGTCGACCTGGGCAACGGCCCGATCCGCTACGCCGGGCTGGTCGACCTGCTACCGCCGCGAGGCCGGCTCCTACGGCAAGGACACCCGCGGCATCATCCGGGTGCACCAGTTCAACAAGGTCGAGATGTTCGTCTACTGCCGCCCCGACGACGCCGCGGCCGAGCACGAGCGCCTGCTCGACTTCGAGGAGGAGATGCTCGCCGCCGTCGAGCTGCCCTACCGCGTCATCGACACCGCCGCCGGCGACCTCGGCGGCCCGCGCCGCGCGCAAGTACGACTGCGAGGCGTGGGTGCCCACCCAGGGCCGCTACCGCGAGCTCACCTCGACCTCGAACTGCACCACCTTCCAGGCCCGCCGGCTCAACACCCGGTTCAAGGGCGAGCACGGCAACGAGGTCGCCGCCACCCTCAACGGCACCCTCGCCACCACCCGCTGGATCGTCGCCATCCTCGAGAACCACCAGCAGGCCGACGGCTCGGTGGTCGTGCCCGAGGCGCTGCGCCCGTACGTCGGCCTCGACGTGCTCACCCCCGTCCGCTGACGGAGGCGGTTCGGCCGACAGGTCCCCCGACAGGGGGAGGCCGCACCTCCTCCGGTGTACCTACGCTGGGTCGTATGCCGTCGAGCCGTGCCAGCGTGCCCACTCGGGTCGGGGCCTTCTTCGGTGCCGACGACCCGTGGGAGCGGCCTCGCCCGCCGGTCGGCCGCCAGGACGTGCTGCTCGCCGCGATCGTCGCCGTCGTCGGGCTGGTCTCGCTCGAGCTGGTGCGCAGCGTCGGCGCGCTCGACCACCTCACCGCGCCCTGGCCGGTGCAGTCGCTGGCCGTGCTCACCGGGTCCGCACTGCTGGTCGGCCGACGCCGCTGGCCGCTGGTCGTGGCGGCGCTCGCCGCGACCCACATGCTGGTCGTCGGCGTGACCATGCCCGAGGTGATGGGCCAGTTCACCCTCCAGCTGGTCTACTTCGTCGCCATCCTCTCCGGCGTCTCCTGGGCGCGGGACCGGCGGCTGATGATCGGCGTCATCGGCGCGATCGTGCTGGTCATGTTCGTCTGGATCGCGTTACAGTTCGCCGTCGGGTCTGCCATCCAGGACCTCGTCGACGACAGCCGCGGCACGGCACGCGACGGGCTCATCGCCCCCATCCCCGCCGCGGTCGCCCTCACCCTGGTGATCAACGCCGCCTACTTCGGGGGCGCGGTGCTCGGCGGCCAGATCTCGTGGCGCAATGCCCGGCAGAAGGCCCTGCTGGCCGAGCAGGCCGCCACCATCCGCACGCAGAGCGACACCCTTCGCCGTCGCGCCGTCACCGACGAGCGGCTGCGCATCGCCCGCGAGCTGCACGACGTCGTGGGGCACCACGTGTCGGTCATCGGCATCCAGGCAGCGGCCGCGCGGCGGGTCATCGACCGCGACCCGGATGCCGCGGCGGGCGCCCTCGGTGACATCGAGCGCTCGTCGCGCGAGGCCGTGACCCAGATGCGCGGGCTGCTCGGCACCCTGCGCGACCTCGGCGAGCAGGAGGCGGGGCGCGACGACCGCGCCCCGGAGCCCGGCGTCGACGACCTGCCCGCGCTCGCGGCCGAGCGCACCGCCGCCGGCCTGATCACAGCGCTCGACGTCGTCGAGTCCACACCCGGTGCGGCACAACAGCTTCCGGCACCGCTCGGGCTGTCGCTCTACCGCGTCGCGCAGGAGGCGCTTGCCAACACCACCAAGCACTCGACCGCCCGCTCGGCACGCGTCGTGCTGCGCGTGGAGGACCGCACGCCGGCGCCGTACGCGGAGGTCGAGGTGCTTGACGACGGTCGGCCGCGGGGCGCCACCTCCGGGTCGGGTCTGGGCCACCTGGGCATGCGCGAGCGGGCGGCCGGCATGCGCGGCGAGGTCGAGATCGGCCCGCGGCCGACCGGCGGCTACCGGGTGCGGGTGCGCGTGCCGCTCGAGGTCGACCGTGCCTGAGGCCGACCCGACGCTGCGCGTGCTCCTCGTCGACGACCAGCACCTCGTGCGCTCGGGTTTCCGGATGATGCTCTCGGTCGAGCCCGACCTCGAGGTGGTGGGCGAGGCCAGCACCGGCGCGATGGCCGTCGAACAGGCCCGCGCGCTGCGGCCCGACGTCGTGCTGATGGACGTGCAGATGCCGGTCATGGACGGCATCGAGGCCACCCGCGCCCTCGTGGCCGAGGACCTCGGCCGGGTGCTGATCCTCACCACCTTCGACCGCGACGACTACGTGTTCGACGGCCTCCAGGCCGGCGCCAGCGGGTTCCTGCTCAAGAACGCCGAGCCCGACCAGCTCGTCGACGCCGTGCGTGCCGTGGGCCACGGCCACGCGCTGCTCGCCCCGGAGGTGACCCGCCGGGTCATCGCCCGGATGACGAGCGCCCGCGGCGCCCGACCGCGGCCGGATGCCGGGCCGCCGCCACCCGGGGCGGCCACCGGCCTGCGCGGGCCGGCCGTCGACGCGCGGCTCGGCGGGTTGGAGCGGCTCACCGACCGAGAGCGGGAGATCCTGGTGCTCGTCGCCCGCGGGATGTCGAACAGCGAGATCGCGGCCCACCTCTTCCTCGGCGAGGCGACCGTGAAGACGCACGTGTCGAGCTGCCTGGCCAAGCTGCACCTGCGCGACCGGGTGCAGGCGGTGGTGCTGGCCTACGAGGCCGGCCTCGTCCTCCCGGCGGAGGGCTGAGGTTCCCCCTGCGGGCTGATCCCCTGCCTGCGCCGCCCGCCTAGCGTGGCGGCATGGGACAGATCGAGACACGGGGGCTGAGCCGCACCTTCGGCGACGTGCGCGCCGTCGACGGGGTCGACCTCGTCGTGCGGCCGGGGGGCCTGACCGGCTTCGTCGGCGGCAACGGGGCGGGCAAGACGACGACGATGCGGATGGTCATGGGGGTGCTGCGGCCGGATGCCGGGGAGGTGCTCTGGGACGACCGGCCGATGACTGCGGCCGACCGGCAGCGCTTCGGCTACATGCCCGAGGAGCGCGGGCTCTACCCCAAGCAGAAGGTGGCCGACCAGCTCGCCTACCTCGGGCGGCTGTCGGGGATGCCGGGGGCGGCCGCCAGGGCCGCCGTCGCCGAGCACCTCGAGCGCTTCTCCCTCACCGACCGGGCCGGTGACCGGGTCGAGTCGTTGAGCCTGGGCAACCAGCAACGCGTGCAGATCATCGCCGCACTGCTCCACGAGCCCACCGCCCTGGTGCTCGACGAGCCGTTCTCCGGGCTCGACCCCACGGCCGTCGACGCGATGGCCGACGTGCTGCGCGACCGGGCCGCAGCCGGCGTGCCGGTGCTGTTCAGCAGCCACCAGCTCGACCTCGTCGAGCGGCTGTGCGACAGCCTGGTCGTGCTCGCGCGGGGGCGGGTCGTGGCGCAGGGCACCGTCGACGCCCTGCGCGCCGGCGGCCCGGCGCGCTACCGGCTCGCCACCGGCGGTGACGTGGGCTGGGTTCGTGACGTGCGCGGCATCCACGCCCATGACGTCGACGGCGGCACTGCCCTGATCGAGCTCGTCGAGCCCGGCGCCGAGCAGGTGGTGCTCCGCGAGGCCGTGCAGCGGGGGCCGGTGCACGAGTTCGCCCGGGTGGTCCCAGCCCTGTCCGAGATCTACCGCGAGGTGACCGCATGAGCGCCACGACCGAGCAGCAGCATCGAGACCACGACGTGCAGCACGACCGGGGCCAGGCACCGCCCTCCGACGACACCCTGCGTCACCCGTGGGTGCTGGTCGCCCGGCGCGAGCTCTCGACCAAGCTCGTCGACCGCACCTTCCTCGTGGGCACCCTGCTGACGATGGCGATGATCGTCGCGTTCGTCGTCATCCAGGCCGTGCTCTCGGACCGGGTCAAGGACTACGACGTCGCGGCGACGCCGGCCGCCGCCAGCATGGCGGATGCCGTGGCCGACCGGGCGGCCGACCTCGACGACGGCGTCCGCGTCACGGTGTCACGAGTGCCCGACGACGCAGCCGCCGGGGCCGCCCTGCGCGACGACACGGCCGACGCCTGGCTCACCCAGCGCGGCGGCGCCTGGGTGCTCGTGGGCCGTGACGAGGTGCCGAGTGCTCTCGAGGCGGTCACGGCGACCATCGTGCGGGACACCACGCTGGCTCAAAACGCTTCTGCTGCAGGCACGTCCCTCACCACCCTGACCGCCGGTTCCGAGCTGACGACCGACGTGCTCGTCGGCGACGCCGACCAGCGCGACTTCGCCCAGGGGATGGCCTTCGCCCTGGCCTTCCTCTTCTACCTGTCGTCGATCATCTTCGGCATGACCCTCGCCGGCAGCGTCGTCGAGGAGAAGCAGTCGCGCATCGTCGAGATCATCGCCACCAAGATCCCGGTGCGCCAGCTGCTCGCCGGCAAGGTCCTCGGCAACACCGCGCTCGCCGTGGGGCAGATGGCGCTCTACGCCGCGCTCGGCCTGATCGGGCTGTCGTTCACGTCGTTCGGCTCGTTCCTGCCGGCGGTCAGCGGGGCGTTGGGCTGGTTCCTCGTGTTCTTCCTGGTCGGCTTCCTGCTCATCGCCTGCCTGTGGGCCGTGGCCGGCGCGCTCGCCAGCCGCACCGAGGACCTCCAGTCCACGTCCACGCCGATCACCATGCTCCTGCTCGCCATCTTCTTCGGCTCGGCGTTCCTCGACGGCACCGCGCAGACCATCGCGAGCTACATCCCGCCGGCCTCGGCCCTGCTCATGCCGCAGCGCATCCTCGAGGGCACGGCTGCCTGGTGGGAGCCGTTCGTCGCCCTGGCCATCCTGCTCGCTGCGGCGGCCGCGGTGATCCTCGCGGCGGAGCGCCTCTACCGCCGCTCCCTGCTGCAGACCTCCGGGCGGCTCTCGGTGCGTCAGGCCTGGTTCACGCCGGAGTGAGGCGCCGGCCGAGGGCGGCTTGACGGGCGCTGGTTGCCTGTGACTAAGGTAAGGCTTACCTAACTTACCGACTCACGTCGCACCGCCCGGAGGTCCGAATGCCGTCCCGTCGCCACCTGCTCGCCGCCGCCCCGGCGCTCGCCGTCGCCCTCGCCGGCTGCGCCACCGGCCCGACGGATGCCGGGGTCACCAAGTCGGCGAGCAGCGGCGCCTCGGCCGACGCCACGGCATACCCCGTGACGATCCGCCACGCACACGGCACGACGACGATTCCGACGGCTCCGACCCGGGTCGCCACCATCGGCTGGGCCGACGCCGACGTCGTGGCCGCGCTCGGGGTGGTGCCGGTCGGGGCGCCGAAGATCACCTGGGGCGGCAACGCGAAGGGCTCGACCGACTGGTTCGACGCGGCGGCCGCACAGCTCGGGGTGCAGGCCGGCGACATCGCCCGCTACGACGACTCGGCCGGCATCCCGTTCGACGACATCGCGACCACCCGCCCCGATCTCATCCTCGGCCTCAGCTCGGGGGTGTCGAAGGAGGACTACGACAAGCTCGGCAAGATCGCGCCGGTGGTCGCGTACACGGCCGCCCCGTGGGGCACGCCCTGGCAGGAGCAGCTGGCCACCATCGGCACGGCACTCGGCAGGCCGGCGCAGGCTGCCACCCTGCTCGCCGACACCACCAAGGCCATCGACGACGCGGTCACCGCGAACCCCCAGCTCAGGGGCAGGACGGCGGCGTGGGCGTGGTTCAGCCCCACCGACCTGTCCACGGTCGGGCTCTACACCACCTCCGACCTGCGCCCGCAGATGCTGCGCGAGTTCGGTCTGGTCGACTCCCCGACGGTGGTGCAGCTCAGCGAAGCCAACAAGGGGGCGTTCTCGGTGAACCTCTCGGCCGAGAAGGCCTCGACCCTCGACGCCGACGTCGTCGTGTTCTACGCCGAGAAGGGCGCGGGGGCCGCCGAGATCACCGGCAACGCCCTGCTCGGCCAGATCCCGGCGCTGAAGAAGAAGCAGTACGTCGCGAGCGCCGACAACGCCGTGGCCCTGTCGATGTCGCTGCCCAGCCCGCTGTCGGTGCGCACGGCGGTCGACGAGTTCCTGCCCAAGATCGTTGCCGCGCTGGGCGGAACCCCCGCGTCGTGACCACCACGATCGCACCCCACCCGCGCCGAGTGCGGAAGTGGTCGCCGGGGCCACTTCCGCACTCGCGGCTGGGTGGGCGGGTGCCGCTGGGCGCCGCCGTCGCGGGCGGTGCGGTGCTCGCCGTCGCCTCGGCGCTGCTCTCGGTGTTCGTCGGAGTGCAGCCACTGTCCCCGGCGGCCGTGCTCGACGCGCTGCGCGGGATGCCGGTCGACGGCCAGGCCGCGGCGATCGTCTCCTCCCGCCTCGACCGCACCCTCATCGCACTCGTCGTCGGTGCCGCGGTGGCCCTGAGCGGGGTAGTGCTGCAAGGCCTGACCCGCAACCCGATCGCCGAGCCCGGCATCCTCGGGCTCAACTCGGGGGCCGCGCTCGCGGTGGTGGTCGGCATCCGCTTCCTCGGGCTCACGACGGTGACCGGGTACGTCGTCGCCGCCATCGTGGGAACGGTGGTCGTGGCCGCACTCGTGCAGTCGCTCACCATGGTGGCGCCCGGACGCAGCGCCGCAGTCTCGATGGCGCTTGCCGGGGCGGCGGTGATGGCGTTGTCGCAGAGCCTGATCGGGGCCGTGCTCGTCACCGACCGGGGTGCCCTCGACAGCTTCCGCTTCTGGCAGGTCGGCTCCGTTGCCGGCCGGGACGCCGGCCAGGTGCTCGACGTGCTGCCTGTCCTCGCCATCGGCGCGGTGCTCGCGCTCGCCTCGGGCCCGACGCTCGACGCGGTCGCGCTCGGCGACGACGTCGCCCGCGGCCTGGGCCAGAACGTGCTGCTGCAGCGCGGGCTCGCAGCCGGCGGAGCAGTGCTGCTCGCGGCCGCTGCCACCGCGCTCGCCGGGCCGATCGCCTTCGTCGGCCTGGTCGTGCCGCACGTGGTGAGGGCCGTCGTCGGGGTCGGTCACCGCCGAGTGCTCGTGGTGTCGCTGCTCGTCGGCGGCGCGTTCGTGGTGCTGGCCGACGTCGTGGGCCGCCTGGTCGCCGCGCCCTCGGAGGTGCAGGCCGGCATCGTCTGCGCCGTGCTCGGGGCGCCGGTGCTGGTCGCGGTGGTGCGCCGAGGCAAGGGGTTCGGATGACAGCCGCGACCGTCGACGTCCTGGCCGCCGCCCGCCGCGGCCCGTGGCGGCGACGTGTCCTCGTCGTCACGGGCCTCGTGCTGCTCCTCGTGGGCCTGGTGCTCGTGCGCGCGCTGCTCGGCGACTACCGCGTCTCGCTCCCCGACGCGGTGCGCATCCTCGGCGGCGAGCAGGTCCCCGGGGCGTCGTTCGTGCTGATGGAGTCGACCCTGCCGCGCGCGGTGATGGCCGTGCTCGCCGGCGCGGCGTTCGGGGCGGCCGGCGCCGCCTTCCAGGTGCTGCTGCGCAACCCGCTCGCCAGCCCCGACGTGCTCGGCATCACCCTGGGCGCCAGTGCCGGTGCGGTGCTGGCCGTCGTCGTGTTCGGGTGGCGCGGCACGCCGGTCACCGTGGCCGCGCTCGGAGGAGCCGTGCTGGCCGCGGCGCTCATCCTCAGCCAGGCGGGCGGCCGCAGCGGGGCGACCGGCCGCATGGTGCTCGTGGGCGTGGCGCTCGCGGCCGGCCTGTCCGCCGTCCTTCACTGGGTGCTCGTGCGCGCCAGCATCTACCAGGCCCAGGACGCCCTGGTCTGGCTCAGCGGCAGCCTCAACTCGGTCACCTGGGCCGAGATCGCGCGGCTGCTCGCGATCGACGCGCTGCTGCTGCCATTGCTGCTCGTCCTCGCCAGGCCGCTGCCGGTGCTCGGCCTCGGCGACGACCTCGCGGCCGGTCTCGGGGTGCGGGTCGGCCCGCTGCGCGCAGGCGTCACGGCGGCCGTGGTCGCAGTCGTCGCGGCGGCCACCGCGGTCGTCGGGCCGATCGCCTTCGTCGGCTTCCTCAGCGGACCGATCGCCCGGCGCCTCGTGCCCGGCCGCCCTGCGATCGGCGTCGGTGCCCTCGTGGGTGCGGTCGTCGTGCTGGCCGCCGACTACGTCGCCGCCTACGGCATCCCGGGCACGGCCCTGCCGGTCGGCGTCGTGACCGGATTGCTCGGAGCGCCGGTGCTGCTCTGGATGCTGCGCTCCCGCCACAAAGCCTCGGAGGGCCGATGACCATCACCGGACGCGCCATCCCCAACGACACCCCTGCCCTCCCGGCGAACGTGGGTGAAGAACGCCGTCAGGACAACGGTCTTCACCCACGTTCGCGAGTGGAGGGCGTACGACTGCGCGCGGATGCCGTGCGCCTGGGTTACGACGGACGCGTCGTCGTCGACGGGGTCACCCTCGAGGTGCCGACCGGCCGCGTCACCGTCGTCGTCGGGCCCAACGGGTGCGGCAAGTCGACCCTGCTGCGGGGCCTCGGCCGGCTGCTGCGGCCCACTGGTGGTGCGGTGCTGCTCGACGGCGACGAGATCGGCACCCTGCGCACCCGCGAGGTGGCCCGCCGCCTCGGCCTGCTGCCGCAGCAGCCCGTCGTGCCCGAGGGGGTCAGCGTGCTCGAGCTCGTCGAGCGGGGCCGCCACCCGCACTCCGGCCTGCTGCGCACCTGGAGCCGCGCCGACGAGGCGGCCGTCGCCGCGGCGCTCGAGCGCACCGACCTGGTGCACCTCGCGGGGGTGCCGGTCGACAGCCTGTCCGGCGGTCAGCGGCAACGGGTCTGGCTCGCGATGGTGCTGGCCCAGGCGACCCCGGTGCTGCTGCTCGACGAGCCGACCTCGTTCCTCGACATCGCCCACCAGCTCGACGTGCTCGACCTGGTCCGCCGGATGTGCGAGGAGTCGGGCACCACCGTCGTCATGGTGCTGCACGACCTCGCGATGGCCGCCCGCTACGCCGACCACCTCGTCGCCATGCGCGGCGGCCGGGTCGTGGCCGAGGGGACGCCGGGCGAGGTCGTCACCCCCGACGTGATCGAGGACGTCTTCGGCGTCGCCGCCACCGTGCTCACCGACCCGGCGTCGGGAGCCCCCGTCGTCATCCCCCGCAGGAGGACCGCATGACCACCATCGCCGAGCCCCTCGTGCGCACCCAGCCGGCTCAGTTCGAGGCGACGGTCGTCGCCGTGACCGGCCTGGGCGGCGGGATGACGCGGGTCACCTGCGCGGCCGACGGCCTGCGCACCTTCGTGCCGTGCGGCCCCGACGAGTACGTCGGCCTGCTGATGCCGCGCGCGGGCCGGCCCCTCGTGCTGCCCGACCCCGAGCCGGTGGACGTGCGAGCCAGCGTGGCTGCGCTGCCGGATGCCGACCGGCCGGCGCTGCGCTGGTACACGATCCGCGAGCACGACCCGGTGCTCGGCCGGGTCGACCTCGACATCGTGACGCACGGTGACAGCGGGCCCGGCTCGGCGTGGACCTGCCGGGCGCGCCCGGGTGACCCGGTCGGCATCCGGGCCGGTGGGGCGTTGTACCGCGGCGGTGGGGTGCGCGGCCGTCAGGTGCTCGTCGCCGACGAGACCGCCGTGCCGTCGGTGGCCGCCATCCTCGACTCGTGGGGCGGCGCCGGCGACGCGCGCGACCACGGGGTCGAGGTGCACGTCGAGGTGTCCGACCCCGCCGTGCTGGCGGCCTACGACCTGGGCGACGCCGTCGTGCACCGTCGGGCCGGGCAGCCGGGCAGCACGCTCGTTCCGGCCCTCCAGGTCGCCCTGGCCGCGGCCGGTGGCCCGGTCGCCTATGCCTGGGTGTGCGGCGAGGCGGGCCTGGTCGCCGGCGCCCGGCGCGCGCTGCGCGGGCACGGCACGGACCGCCGCAGCATCTTCACCTGCGGCTACTGGAAGCTCGGGCGGGCGCGTCCGTGAGGCCTCACCACGCCTGCAGGTCGGTGGGCACCAGCTCGATGACGACGTGGAACTTCTCGGCGATCGGCTCGAGCCCCATGCCGTAGGCGACCATCGCCTCGGCGTACTTGGCGCGGTAGGCCTCGTCGATCTCGGGCAGCCACTGCGTGGCCGTGCGGTCGCTGAGAACCGCCGGGCCGGAGAGCACGACCACGCCGTTGCCGTCGGCGCGGGTGTGCAGGTGCAGCAGGGCGGGGGAGCCGCGCCGCACGTTGGCGACCTTGGCGGTGCGCGGCTCGCTCATCACCAGCAGCCGGTCGTGGTGCCAGAGGAACCACACCGGCACCGCGTGCGGTGACCCGTCGGCACGCACGGTGGTGAACCAGCCGATGTGGTCGTCGGCCAGCCGGCCCAGCACGTCGGCGTGCGTGGGGTCGGCGGGGTCGAGCTTCAGGGGCGGCTTCTGCGTCATGCGCCGACGCTACGCGCGGGCGCCGACACCCGGCATCCACACCGACCCGCCGCCCGGACACCGTCACCTCCTGTTCAGCACGCCCCGGTACCGTCGGCGGCGATGACCACTCCACACCTCGTCGCCCTCGACATCGACGGCACCACGGTCAACCACGAGGGCGAGCTCTCCGACGCCGTCCGCGAGACCGTGCGTGCCGTCGCCGACGCCGGCCACCACGTCACCATCGCCACCGGGCGCGCCATCATCGGCACCCTGCCGGTGCTCGACCGGCTCGGGCTCACCACCGGGTATGCCGTCTGCGCGAACGGCGCCGTCACGCTGCGGCTCCACCCTGACCTCGACCTCGGCTACGAGATCCTCGAGGCGGTGACCTTCGACCCCGGCCCCGCGCTGCTGGTGCTGCGTGAGCACTTCCCCTCGGCTCTCGTCGCGGTGGAGGAGCTCGGCGTGGGGTTCAAGGTGACCGCCCCGTTCCCCGACGGCGAGCTCGACGGGGACCCCCGGGTCGTGCCGTTCGAGGAGCTGATGGCCACCCCGGTCACCCGCCTCACGCTGCGCGACCCGTCGAGCACCAGTGAGGAGTTCATCGAGCGCACCAAGGACATCGGCCTGCACGGCGTCGAGTACGCCGTCGGCTGGAGCGCCTGGCTCGACATCAACCCCGAGGGCGTGTCGAAGGGGGCCGCACTCGAGGCCATCCGGCGCCGTCTCGGCGTGGAACCGATGCACACGGTGGCCGTCGGCGACCAGCGCAACGACCTCGAGATGCTGCGCTGGGCCGCCCGCGGGGTGGCCATGGGCAACGCGCCCGACGAGGTCAAGGCCGCCGCCGACGAGGTGGCCGGCGACGTCGACGACGACGGCCTGGTGCCGGTGCTGCGCGCCCTGCTCCGAGGGCCGTGAAGTCGGCGCGCACGCAAGCCGCCGCGGCATCCGCGCCGGTGGGAAGGTGAGCGGATGGACACCACGCACGCCACCACCGCCGCCCGTGAGGCCGGCAACAGCGCCGTCGTCGAATGGGGCGCCCGCCTGGGCTACGCCACGCTCGGGCTGATCCACCTGCTCATCGCCTGGATCGCCCTGAAGGTGGCGTGGAACATCGGCGGCGGCTCGAAGCAGGCCGACACCTCCGGCGCCCTGCAGACCCTCACCACCTCCGGCACCGGCGTCTTCCTGCTCTGGGTGTGCGTCGTCGGCTTCCTCCTGCTCGCCGTGTGGCAGCTGTTCGAGGCCGCGATCGGCTACGGCGAGACGGCCGATCGGCTCAAGGCAGCCGCCAAGGGTGTCACCTACCTCTTCTTCGCCTTCACGACGTTCAAGGTGGCCCAGGGCGGCAACTCCTCGGCCGAGAAGCAGACCGAGGACTTCACCGCGAGCCTGATGACCAGCCCCGGTGGCCGGCTGCTCGTGGGGGTCGTCGGGCTCGTCGTGCTCGGCATCGCCGGCTACCACGTCTACAAGGGCTGGACGAAGAAGTTCCTCGAGGACCTGCGCGAGCACCCCGGCGACTGGGTCGTCACCGCCGGGCGCATCGGGTACATCGCCAAGGGCGTCGCGCTGGTCATCGTCGGCTTCTTCTTCCTCGTCGCCGCCTGGCAGGCCAACCCCGACAAGGCGCAGGGCCTCGACGGCGCGCTGAAGACCCTCAAGGACGCGCCGTTCGGCCCGTTCCTGCTGACCCTCGTGGCGGTCGGCATCGCCGCCTACGGCGTCTACTCCTTCGCACGCTCGCGCTACGCGCGGGTCTGAACGCCGGTCTCCTCGCGGCCCGCCCGGGCCCGGGTCGAGGTGCCGGATGCCGGCTCGCGGCGCAGGTAGTTCCACGCCAGCAGCGCGCACAGCAGGCCGTTGAGGATGCCGACGACGATGTCCGACACGTGGTGGGCGCCGCGGTAGAGACGGGCGTACGACACGAGCAGCGGCGCGAGGATGCACAGCACGATGACGACGCGGCGCACGACGACGTTCGAGATGCGGGTCGCCATCAGCGCGAACGAGACGTACAGCGCCGTAGAGGCACCGACGTGCCCGCTGGGGTAGCTCGACGTCGGCGGGGTCGGGTCGAGCCGCTCGACCGGCGGCCGCTCACGGCCCACGACGGCGGTGGCGATGACGAACACCGTGGCCTGCAACGAGATCGCGATCAGGGGGATGATGGCGAACCACCACTCCTTGGTGCGCCACCAGACGATCGCGCAGACGATGACGCCCACCGCGATGACGTACTCGGTGTTGCCGATCATCGACATGAACTTGGTGATCGTGTTCCAGGTCTCGGTGCGGCCGGCCTCGAAGGACTTGCTGATGCCGTTCTCCGACGTCCCGACGGACTTCAGGGGCCCCGTGAGGAGGAAGCCGACACCGACGATGACGGCGAAGATGGCGACGGCCGGCAGCACCGCCCGCACCGCCACGTCGCGCAGCGCGGCGGTGAACTTCGGGCGGCTGTGGTCTTCGTCCCAGCGGGTGAGGAACGGCATCAGGTCTCCTGCATGGTGTTGGGGCCGACATCGGGGTCGTCGGCCTGGGTTGGGTCAGGGGGGTTCCAGCCGACGTAGCCGGCGTAGGACGCGAGGGCCAGTCCGACGCCGGTGAGCACGCCGACCGTGACGTCGCTGGGGTAGTGCACGCCGAGCAGCACCCGGTCGAGCGCGGTGACGAGCACGACGAGCGTGGCGAGCACGACCGCCGTGACCCGTGCCCAGAGCGGGTGGAGCAGGGGCCACAGCAGGATGACGACGATGGTCGCCCAGGCGGCGGAGTTCAGCGCGTGGCCCGAGGGGAAGGAGTAGCCGGGAGCCCGGGAGAGGGGATCCTCGACGACCGGGCGGGCGCGCTGGAACACCGACTTGGCGACCAGGCCGATGAACCAGGCGACCATCATCGTGCCGAAGGCCCACCAGGCACGGGTGCGCAGCCCCTTGGCGAGCCACACCCACAGGCACAGGGCGGTGCCGACGGCATAGAGCCGGATCGGCTGGGTCAGCCACTGCCAGGTGACGAGGAAGGATCGCAGCCCGTCGCGTGGACGGGCGAACGACGTGGCGGCCGCGATGACCTCGTCGTCGAGGGCCTGCAGCGGGCCCCACTTGCTGCGCACGAGGAAACCGACGCCGAACAGCACCACCGCGACGGCGGCCCCATAGGCGAGGGCTCGACCGAGCCTGCGTCCATGCGTGCGGGTCGGCGTCTCCGCCGTCGTGCTGCTCATCCGACCTGTTCTACCCGAATGGGGGAGCGAGAAACGGTTCGCGTGACCATGGGATGCTGGGCCGCCATGGCTGAGCTGCACGTGACCTCCGCGTCGAACCCCCGCCTGCGGGCGGTGCTCGCGCTGCGCCGACGCCGGGTGCGCGAGCAGGAGGGCCGCACGGTCGTCGACGGCTACGAGGAGCTCGCCCTGGCTCTGGACGCCGGGGTGGTGCCCGACACCGTGCTGCACTGCCCCGAGCTGATGCTCGACCCGGACCGCCAGTCGGTGCTGGTCGAGCGGTCCCGGGCACTGGGGGCCAGCACCATCCGGTGCAGCCGCGCGGCCTTCGAGAAGGTCGCCTACCGCGAGGGCCCCGACGGGTTCCTCGCCGTGGTGCCGGTGGCGGGCGTCGCACTCGACGACCTGACCCTGCCCGCCGACCCGCTGGTGCTCGTCTGCGAGGGGCTCGAGAAGCCCGGCAACCTGGGGGCGGTGCTGCGCACGGCGGATGCCGCGGGCGTCGCCGCCGTCGTGGCCGCCGACCCGGTCACCGACTGGGGCAACCCCAACGTCGTGCGCGCCAGCAAGGGCACCGTGTTCTCGGTGCCGGTGGCCGCCGCGGGCACCCCGGAGGTACTGGCCTGGTTGCGCCGCAACGGCATCCGGCTGGTCGCGACCACTCCCGACACCGACACGGCGCACACGGCTGTCGACTACCGCGGGGCGGTGGCGATCGCCGTGGGCACCGAGAAGGAGGGGCTCACCGACCTCGCGCTCGAGGCGGCCGACGCCAGGGTGCGCATCCCGATGGTGGGTCGGGTCAACTCGCTCAACGCCGCGACGGCCGCTGCGGTCGTCGTGTACGAGGCGGTCCGGCAGCGCTCCGGCTGAGTCTGGTGTGACGGCTGTGGCGTGCTGTGGTCACGTGGACGTCACGGTGAGGCAGGTGGACAGGGCCGTGTCAAGAGCATCCCTTTGCGTGTGCGACGATGACGTGCATGCGAGTTGACCACGTCGTCTATGCCGCCGAGCGCGACGGCCTCAAGGCCACGGCGCAGCGCCTCGCGGAGCAGATCGGCGTGACGCCGGTCGATGGGGGAGTCCACCCGCGCTTCGGGACGCGCAACATCATCCTGCCGCTCGCCCACGAGCGGTACGTCGAGGTCGTCGAGGTGCTCGACCACCCCGCGAGCGACAAGGCGCCCTTCGGGCAGGCCGTCAGGGCCCGCTCCGAGGCCGGCGGCGGCTGGCTCGGGTGGGTCGTGCAGGTCGACGACATCTCCGAGGTCGAGACCCGGCTGGGCCGCACGGCGGTCCTGGGCAACCGGCACCGCCCCGACGGCGTCGAGCTGCGCTGGCGCCAAGTAGGGGTCAAGGGCCTGCAGGCCGACCCGCAGCTGCCCTACTTCATCGAGTGGGAGGCGGGTGTGCCGCACCCCTCCGACGACGCGCACACCGAGGTCACCATGCAGACGATCCAGATCGCCGGCGACCCCGACCGGGTGCGGGAGTGGCTCGGCCTGCCGGCCGACAGCACGTCGTCGGTCATCGACTTCGAGTTCGTCTCGCCGCACGGCACCCCGGGCCTGATGGCGGTCACCTTCGAGACCCCGCAGGGCGAAGTCACCATCTGACCGCTCGCTTTCCTTGCGACTGATTGCGGAAAATCCCCGCCCACCGCTCCCTTCCGGGGCTGGTGCCGCGGGGATTTTCCGCAATCAGTCGCGCTTCCAGCCGCGCAGCCGCAGGCTGTTCGACACCACGAGCACGCTCGACATCGCCATCGCGGCGCCCGCGATCATCGGGTTGAGCAGGCCGGCCATCGCCAGCGGGATGGCCGCGACGTTGTAGCCGAACGCCCAGCCGAGGTTCTGCTTGATGATGCGCAGGGTGGCCCGCGACAGCTCGATGGCGTCGACGACGGCGGGCAGCTCGGCCCGCAGCAGCACGATGTCGGCGGAGTCGGCGGCCACGTCGGCGCCGCTGCCCATGGCGATGCCGAGGTCGGCCTGGGCCAGGGCCGCGGCGTCGTTGACACCGTCACCGACCATCGCGACGACCTTGCCGCGGGACTGGAGGTCGGCGATCATCGCGTGCTTGTCCTCGGGCCGCACGTCGGCGAGCACCCGGCCCACGGGGATGCCGACCTCGCGCGCGACGGCCAGTGCCGCCACGTCGTGGTCACCCGTGAGCAGGTAGGCCGGCAGACCGGCCTCGGTGAGGTCGCGGATCGCCTGGGCCGAGCTCTCGCGCACCGTGTCGGCGACGGTGAGGGAGGCGTGCGCCCGCCCGCCCCAGCCGACCCAGACGGTGGTACCGGCGACGGTGGGCCGGGCGAGCTCCGCGGGCACCTCGCCGAACAGGTCGGCGCGGCCGACGGTGACCTCGGTGTCCTCGACCTGCGCTCGCACCCCGGACCCCGGCAGCGACACGAAGTCCGTCGCCCGGGGCACGTCGATGGCCCGGCTCGCGGCGGCGGTCACGACGGCACGCGCGACCGGGTGCTCGCTGCCCGCCTCGGCGGCGGCGGCGACGCGCAGGGCCCGGTCCTTGGGGAAGCCGTCGGCCGTCGCGACGTCGACGAGGGTCATCTCGCCGGTGGTGATGGTGCCGGTCTTGTCGAGCACGACGGCGTCGATGCGCCTGGTGTCCTCGAGCACGTCGGCCCCCTTGATCAGGATGCCGAGCCGGGCGCCTCGGCCGGTGCCCACCAGCAGCGCGGTCGGCGTGGCCAGGCCGAGCGCGCAGGGGCAGGCGATGACGAGCACCGAGATGGCGACCTCGAGCGCGCGGGCCTGGTCGCCGGTGGCCAGCCACCACGCGGCGAAGGTGAGCGTGGCGAGCACGAGCACCACGGGGACGAACACGGCCGAGACACGGTCGGCGAGCCGCTGCACCGGCGCCTTGGTGGTCTGCGCGCGCTCCACGAGCCGGGCGATGCCGGCCAGCGTGGTGTCGGCGCCCACCCGGGTGGCCTCGACGACCAGGCGTCCGGTGGTGTTGATGCTGCCACCGGTGAGCTCGTCGCCGAGGGTGACCTCGACGGGAAGCGACTCGCCGGTGATGAGCGACGCGTCGACCGCGCTGCTGCCCTCGACCACCCGGCCGTCGGTGGCGACCTTCTCGCCGGGCCGCACGAGGAAGCGCTCGCCCACGAGGAGCTGGTCGATGGGGATGCGCTCCTCGGTGGTCGCCCCGGTGGCCGGGTCGATCCGCTCGACGGCGACGTCCTTGGCGCCCAGGCTGAGCAGCCCGCGCAGGGCGTCGCGGGTGCGGTCGGTCGCGCGGGCCTCCATCCAGCGCCCGAAGAGCAGGAAGGTGGTCACGACGGTGGCGCTCTCGAACCACAGGTTCGGGGTGGGCGCCGCACCGCCGCCCATGGCCCCGGCCCCGGCCGACCCGCCCGTCAGCACCACGTAGGCCGACGACAGGTAGGCGGTGAGCACCCCGATCGAGACCAGGGTGTCCATCGTCGAGGCACCGTGGCGGGCGTTGATGAAAGCCGCCTTGTGGAACGGCCATCCGCACCACAGCACGACCGGGGTGGCCAGGATCAGCTGCACCCAGCCGCTGTTGTTGATCTCGATGCCGGGCACCATGCCGAGCACGACGACGGGCACCGTGAGCACGGCGGCGCTGATGACGTCGACGAGGGAGAACCGTGGCGCGCTCTCGGCCGGCGGGCCGGCATCGGCCTCCTCGTCGTCCGCGGGGAGCTCTGCCGCGCCGCCGATGACCTCGGCGCCGTATCCGGTGGCGCGCACGGTGCTCAGCAGCTGCTCGACCGTGACCGGCTCGGCGAAGCGCACGGTGGCCTTCTCGGTGGCGAGGTTCACCACGGCATCCACACCGTCGAGCTTGCCCAGCTTCTTCTCGATGCGGGCCGAGCACGAGGCGCAGGTCATGCCGGTGATGGCCAGGTCGACCTCGTGCATCTCGTCGGGGACGGGGCGGTCGGTGGTCTGCGTCACCTCAGCTCCTCACGAGGCGGGCGATCGCGGCGGTGGCCTCGGCCACCTTGGCGGCGGCCGCAGCGTCGGACTCGCGCGCGGCATCGACCACGCAGTGCTCGATGTGCTCTTCGAGCAGCTTGATGCTGACGGCCTGCAGCGCGCGGGTCGCCGCGCTGACCTGGGTCAGGACGTCGATGCAGTAGGTGTCGGACTCCACCATCCGGGCGATGCCGCGCACCTGCCCCTCGACGCGGCGCAGCCGCTTGAGGTGGTCGTCCTTGTGGCCGGCGTAGCCCGGCACCACGATGGTCTGGTCGTTCGCATCCACCCATTCAGGGTACCCGATACCCCTACCCCTAGGGGGTATCGGGTGGCGTCGGGGTGGCCCGTCTCACGCTGTGGGGGCGCGCGGGGTGCCGGCAGCGGGAGGACGATGGAAGGGCGCGCGAACCGTGCCACGACACGTCGGTGGGCCGCGCCCGCGCCGGGAAAGGGACTGGCATGAGCACGATCAAGGAGGCCGCCACGGACTTCCTGTCCTGTCGGCGGATCGCGGTGACCGGGGTGTCGCGCGAACCCAAGGAGCACGGGGGCAACATCGTCTACACCCGCCTCAAGGAGCGGGGCTACGAGGTGTTCGCGGTCAACCCGAACACCGCGCTGGTGGAGGGAGACCGGGCCTACCCCGACCTCACCGCCATCCCTGGCGGGGTCGAGGCCGTGGTCATCGCGACCCGGCCCGAGCACGCCGAGGCCACGGTGCGCGAGGCCGCCAACCTGGGCATGACCAAGGTCTGGATGCACCGGTCGATGGGAGCAGGCAGCGTCTCCCCGGCCGCGACGGCGCTGGGCCGCGAGCTCGGCATGGTCGTCATCGACGGCGGCTGCCCGCTGATGTTCGGCCCCACGGCCGACGGTGGTCACAAGGTGATGTGCGCGCTGCTGAAACTCACCGGCAAGGTGCCGCGGCACGTCTAGCAGGTCACCCCGCGGCGGGGCCGGGGGCCGGCTCGGTGGATGCCGTGTCGGTCGCCTGGTGTGCCTGTACCGCCTCGGCGACGGTGTCGTAGTACGCGTCGGCGCCGAGCGTCTCGGTGATGCCGAACCGGTCGAGCTCGGCCCTGACGTCATCGGTGACCTGGGCGATGACGAACGTCGTCGCCGCGGTCGTGCAGCTCGCTGATCACCTGCTTCAGGGTCAGCGAGCCGCTGTAGTCGACGTCGACGAGTGCCGGCGAGTCGAGCACGATGCACCGCACCGGCGATGCCGGGTCGGCCCCGTCGACCAGGCCGAGCAGCTCCTCGTTGAACCGGTTGGCGTTGGCGTAGTACAGGCCCGAGGAGAACCGGTAGACGACGACACCCGGCACCAACTGGCCCCCTTGCGCCACCGGCAGCGACCGGAAGTGGCCGCCCTCGGTGGTGACGATCACGCTGTCGTTGGGGGCGTAGCTGCGGCTCAGGTGGTCGATGACCGACACGACGATCGCCACGATGATCGCCTGCTCGACGCCGACCACGATGACGAGCAGCCCGGTGATCACGGCGATGACGAACTCGCTGGGGCGCACCTTGAGGATGGCGCGCAGGCCCTTGATGTCGACCAGCTCGATGCCGATGAGGAACACCACCGAGGCGAGCACGGCGCTGGGCATGTACTGCAGCGGCTTGGTGAGGAAGAGCAGGACGATCAGCACGATGCCCGCGGTGGTCAGGCTGGCGAGCTGGCTGCGGCCACCGGCTCCGTCGACCATCTGGGTCTTGGTGGGGCTGCCGTTCACGACGAAGGTGCCCGAGAGGCCGGCCGAGACGTTGGCCAGGCCCAGCCCCACGAGGTCGACGTTCTCGTCGAAGGGCTCCTCGTACTTCGCGGCGTAGGCGCGGGAGGTGGCGGCGCTCTGGGCGAGCATGACGATGAAGATGGCGCCGGCGGTGCCGGCCAGGGACGCGAACTGCGACCAGGTCACCGACGGGAAGCCGAGGCTGGGCAGGCCGCCGGGCACCACGCCGAGGGTCGCGACGCCGTCCGCGGCGAGGTCGAGGTACCAGCTCGCGACGATCGAGCCGATCACCGCGATGAGCGCGCCCGGGATCTTCGGCGAGATCGCCTTGGACCCGACGATGACGACGATGACGGCGACGGAGACCCACACCGTGGCGGCGTTGGACTCGCCGAGGTTCCCCAGGGTCTTGACGAACTTCTCGCACCGTGCCGCCCGACTGCGAGGGGATGCCGAACATCCCGCCGACCTGCCCCATGGCCACCTGGATGCCGACGCCGGTGAGGAAGCCGACGAGCACGCTGCGCGACAGGAAGTCGGCGATGAAACCGAGCTTGAGCAGCCGGGCCAGGATCAGGAACCCACCGGTGATGATCGCCAGCATCCCGGCGAGGGTCACGTACTGCGGCGAGGCGATCGCCGCCATCCCGGCGAGCCCGGCGGCCATGATGGCGGCCGTCGCCGAGTCGGCGCCGACGACGAGGTGGCGGGACGAGCCGAGCAGGGCGAACACCGCGATGGGGATGAGGATCGTGTACAGGCCGGTGATGACCGGCATCCCGGCGATCGTCGTGTAGCCCATCACCTCGGGGATGCCGAGTGCCGCGAGCGTGATGCCGGCGGCGATGTCCATCGGGATCCGGGTGCGGTCGATGGGCATGATGCCCTGCAGGACCGGGACGCGGCGCGTTGCTGTGGCCATGGGTGCCTCGGGTGGTCGTGGCTCGAGCCCACACTCGTGCCTGCGGCGCGACTCTGCTCCTGCACGCTGTGGCTCGCATCACCCCGTTCGGATGATCGCTCCGGTGCGACGGGCGCGCGGCTATGGTCGAAGGCGCAGGAATGACCGCACTTGGAGGCGAACCATCGTGTTCCCCGGACCCGACCTGTCAGCCATGCCCGCCGCCGGAAGGGGCCTGCGGACGACCGGCGGGATCCTGCGACGAAGCACGACGCTCGCCCTGCTGGGCCTGGCCGGCATCCTGCTCGCGGCACCGGCTCCGGCCAGCGTCCCGGCGGCCGCGCCCGCGGCGGCACCCGCCCTGGCCACCGCGGCCCTCCCCTCCCCGCTGCGCGGGCAGGACATCTCCTGGCCGCAGTGCCCGAAGGGCACGGGCATCCCCGGGCACCTCGGGGCGGGCCTCCCGATGCCCAGCACCACGGCGAAGTTCGTCATCGTCGGTCTGACCAACGGCCCTGCGTTCACGGCCAACCCGTGCCTGGCCAGCCAGGCGTCGTGGATCAAGTCGCACCACGTGTACGCGGCCCCGTACGCCGTTCTGAACTACCCGACCGCGGCGCAGCTGAAGAAGTACGGCGCCGCGGGCCCCTACAAGGGAACCAGCCTGAGCACCCGGCTGCGCAACGTCGGCTGGTCGGAGGGGCAGTACAACCTCACCCGGATGCGTGGCGCCGGCCTGACCGGCCCGGTCATCTGGATGGACGTCGAGGTCTACCCGTCGCGGCCGTGGTCGACCAGCCGCACCGGCAACAAGGCCGTGGTCGACGGCGTGCTCGCCGCGTACCGCGCCGGGGGGATGAAGGTCGGCGTGTACTCCACGAAGTCGCAGTGGAACGACATCGTCGGGGCCGTGAAGTACGGGATGGCGGAGTGGCACACGACCGGCCCCGCGTCGCTGACCACAGCGAGCAAGGCGTGCACCGCGGCATCGTTCAACGGCGGCCCCACCTTCCTCGCCCAGTGGTGGACGACGACCAGGGACTACGACGTCATGTGCCCCCACTACGCCTCGGTCAACGCGATGAAGGCGCACTTCCGCAAGTTCTGAGCGGGCCGACCCCGCCGGGTGTCACCCGGCGGAGAGCGCGGTGAACGACAGCACGGCCAGCCAGGCCGTGAGCGCCAGGCCGACGGCTGCACCGACGGATGCCGTGAAGGCGCGCCACCGCGCGGGCGCCCACCGGCGTGCGCCGGCCACGGGCAGCCAGACCGACAGGACGACCAGGGCGAGGCATCCCGCGAGCAGCGCCGCCGCGGCCCCCATCACAGCGCCATGGTGAGGAAGGTGCTGTGCCGGTCGGGGCGATAGGCCCCGAACGGCTCGCACGGCGTGAACCCGGCGGCGGAGTAGAGGGACCGGGCCGGGTCGAAGACCGGCGCGACGCCGGTCTCCAGGCTGACCCGGGTCGCGCCCTCGTGCCGCGCCACGGCGAGCGCGTGGTCGAGCAGCAGGCGGCCGATGCCCTGCCCCCGCACCGACGGCGACACCCGCATCGTCTTGAGCTCGAGGTGCCCGTCGCCGAGGTCCTTCAGCGCCACCGAGCCGACCACCGCGGCACCGGACTGGGCGACCCACAGGCGCACACCCGGCATCCGGAACTGGTCGATGGTGAGCGCGTGGCGGCTCTCGGGTGGCGCGGTCGGCTCCATCTCGGCGAGGTGGTCGTCGAGCAGGGCTGCGACCCGCAGGTCGTCGAGGTCGGCCGGTGTGATCGCGACGGTCACTTGAGGTGGTCGACCAGCTCGGGGGCGAGGCCGATGTACGTCGCCGGGGTCATCGCCGGCGAGCCGCGCCTCGACGTCGGCCGGCAGGCCGAGCCCGCGCGATGAACTCGCGCAGCGTCGGCCTGCGTCGATCCGGCGGCCGCGGGTCAGCTCCTTGAGCCGCTCGTAGGGCTCGTCCATGCCCGGCGACGCCCGCGGGCGCCAGGGCGCGCATCGCCGACTGGATCGGCTCGCCGAGCACCTCCCAGTTCGCGTCGAGGTCGGCGGCCATCGGCCGTCGGGCACGGCGTCGAGCCCGGCGAGCCCGCGGCGTGACGTTGTCGATCGCGAGCAGCGAGTGGCCGAACGCCGTGCCGATGTTGCGCTGCGTCGAGGAGTCGGTGAGGTCGCGCTGCAGCCGGCAGGTGCACCAGGGTCGAGGCGAGCACGTCGAGCAGGGCGCAGGAGACCTCGAGGTTGGCCTCGGCGTTCTCGAACCGGATCGGGTTGACCTTGTGCGGCATCGTCGAGGAGCCGACCGTGCCCTGGCCGCGGGACCTGGGCGAAGTAGCCGATCGAGATGTAGGTCCAGACGTCGGTGCAGAGGTTGTGCAGCACCCGGTTGAACCGGGCGACGTCGGCGTAGAGCTCGGCCTGCCAGTCGTGCGACTCGATCTGGGTGGTCAGCGGGTTCCAGGTCAGGCCGAGGTGCTCGACGAACGCGCGGCTGACGCGCCTGCCAGTCGGCGTCCGGGCACCGCGGCGAGGTGCGCGCCGTAGGTGCCGGTCGCGCCGTTGAGCTTGCCGAGGTACTCGGCGCCCTCGATCCGGGCGAGCTGGCGCTGCAGCCGGCAGGCGAGCACGGCGAGCTCCTTGCCCATCGTGGTCGGGGTGGCCGGCTGGCCGTGGGTGTGCGCGAGCATCGGCACGTCGCGCAGGTCGCGGGCCATGGCGGCGAGCTGCGTCGACGAGGGCGGTCGCGCGCGGGCAGCCAGACCTCGCTGCACGGCGCCCCGGACCATCAGCGGCGTAGGAGAGGTTGTTGATGTCCTCGCTGGTGCAGGCGAAGTGGACCAGCTCGGCGAGGCCGGCGTCCTCCGGCGCGGGCGCGATCTCGCGAGCCGCTTCTTGAGGAAGTACTCGACGGCCTTGACGTCGTGGCGGTGACCCGCTCGGTGCTCGGCCAGCTCGTCGATCTCGGCCGGCGCCGAAGTCGCGCACGACGTCGCGCAGCGCCTGCCTGCTCGTCGTCGGTGAGGCGGCGGACGCCCGGGCACGACCTCGTGCGTCGGTCAGGTGGATCAGCCACTCGACCTCGACGTGCACCCGCGCGCGGTTGAGCGCGGCCTCGGAGAGGTGGTCGACGAGCGGCGCCACGACGCCGCGGTAGCGCCCGTCGAGCGGACCGAGCGCGATGGGCGGCTCGGCGTCGGCGAGGGAGGTGGATGCCGCGAGGCTGGTCGCGGGGGCGGTGCTGGCCATGCCCCCATCCTCCCAGAGCCGCGAGCGGCCGGATGCCGCGTGCCCACCGCGCGCGCGCGGTCGCCGGTCAGCCCCGCTCGCGGGCCGTCGAGCTCGCCGCGGCATTCGCGGCAGCACTTGGCGGCGCCGATCCCATCCGGGGTGATGACGCGCGCGGAGAGGTCAGAGCTCGCCGGCGCGAGCTCGCGCGCACGAACTCGACGATGCCGGGCACGCCGCGAGATCTCGGCGTACGTCTGGTCGTAGGCCGGGTCGGTGCCGTACCAGGGGTCGTCCATGCCCAGCTCGCCGCGCGCCACGGCATCCGGGTCGAAGGAGCGGAACAGGCGCAGCTTCGCGCGGTCGGCGTCGGTGCGGGCGATCCGCTCGAGCCGCTCGACGTGCACGTGGTCGACCGGCAGCACCAGGTCGTAGCGGTCGAACCAGCCCGGCTCGAAGCGGCGGGCCACGTGCTCGCCCCAGCCGTTGTCCTCGTGGCCGTTGCGGCGCAGCACGGCGGCGGTGCGCCGGTGCATCCCGTTGCCGAGCTCCTCGCTGCTGGTGCCCGCGGAGTCGACGACGACGCGGTCGCCGAGCCCGGCATCCTCGAAGGCCTCACGCAGCAGGAACTCGCCCATCGGCGACCGGCAGATGTTGCCCCAGCACACGACGCACACCCGGTACGGCTCGGTAGTCATGACGGCATCCTGCCCTCAGTTCAGGTCGAACCAGTCGTGGACACCCTCGAGGAACGCCTCGCGCGACAGGGCAGCCGGCGCCGGCGGGGATGCGGCCCCACAGCGGCGCCCCGGTGACCCGCGGCAGGTCGACGAGGTTGCTCTCCTCGGCCAGGCCCGGGTCGTCGGGCCACGAGCCGATGACCACGCCGAGCAGGGGCAGGGATCGGGCGGCCAGGGCCTCGGCGGTGAGGGCCGCGGTGTTGAGCGTGCCCAGCCCGGCGCTGGCGACGAGCACCACCCCGCAGCCAATACCCTTTGTAGCGCAACCCGGTTCCGAGGTCAGCCAGCGTGCCGCCGCGCTCGTCGAGCCGCACGAGCAGCCCGCCGGCGCCCTCGACGAACACGACCTCCGACTCCGCGGCGATCTCGCCGATCCGCTTGGCGTGCTGGGCCACCGGCGGCAGCCGCACCCCTTCGCGGCGCGCCGCGGCCTCCGGCGAGAGCGGGTCGCGCAGCCGCACCAGCTCGTGGGTCACCACGTCGTCGCCGACCAGGCGGCGCACCTCGTCGACGTCGCCCGGCTCACCCGGCGCCAGGCCGGTCTGGGCCGGTTTCACGACCGCCACGTCGCTGCCGCGCTCGCGCACCACGGCGGCCAGGGCGGCGGTGACGACGGTCTTGCCGACCTCGGTGCCGGTGCCGGTGACCAGCACGACCGAGGTGAGGGACCTCGGGTCAGCCACGGGGGCCGGTGAGCTCGCCGAGCACCTCGCAGGCCCGGTCGAGGTCGTGCTCGGTGTGGTCGGCGTGCGCGGTGAGCCGCAGCCGCGACGAGCCGTCGGGGGTCGACGGGGGCCGGAAGCAGCCGATCCGGATGCCGTGCGTCCCGCGCCCGCTCGACCGCCTCGACCGCTTCGTGCGGCCCCGGCATCGTCACCGACATCACGGCGCCGGCGGGCACCTCGACGCCGCAGGCCGCGGCCAGCAGGGCGGCGTTGGCGTGCACCCGGTCGGTGAGCTCGGGGTGGTCGCGCAGCACGCCCAGGGCGGCCAGGGCGGCACCGGCCGAGGCGGGGGCCAGCCCGGTGTCGTAGATGAAGGGGCGGGCGGTGTTGACGAGGTGCTCGCGCACGATGGGGGCCGCGAGCACCGCACCGCCCTGTGCCGCAAGGGACTTCGAGAGGGTGGCGGTCACCACGACGTGCTCGGTCTGCGACTGGCCGGCGGCGGCGACGAGGCCACCGCCGTGCGGGCCCGACGACGCCCAGCGCGTGCGCCTCGTCGACGACGAGGATGGCGCCGGCCTCGGCGCGTGAGCGCGACGAGGTCCTCGATCGGCGCGGCGTCGCCGAGCACCGAGTAGATCGACTCGACCACGACCACGGCCCGGGGGACGTCGCGGCGCGAGAGCAGCTCGGCGACGTGCTCGAGGTCGTTGTGCCGCGACACGGTGACGGCGGCCCGCGACAGCCGGCAGCCGTCGATCAGGCTCGCGTGGGCGTGCTCGTCGCTGACGACGAGGGTGCCCGCGTCGGCGAGCGTGGTGAGCACGGCGAGGTTGGCGGCATACCCGCTCGACAGGGCGAGCGCCGCGGGGGCGCCGGTGAGCGCGGCGAGGGCGGCCTCGAGCTCGTCGTGCACGTCGAGGGTGCCGGTGACCAGGCGTGACGCGCCGGCGCCGCCGCCGTAGGTCTCGGCGGCCGCGACCGCGCCGGCGATGACGGCGGGGTGGGTGCGCAGGCCGAGGTAGTCGTTGCCGGCGAGGTCGAGCCCGTCGCCGGTCTTGGTGGTGCTGAGCCGGCGGGTGAGCCCTGCGCCCTCACGGGTGGCAGCGGCGTCCCGGATCCAGTCGAGGGGGCTCGTCACGGCCCCGATCCTGCCACGGCGACCCGGATGCGGCCCGACCGGTTTCGCCGAGGGGCTGTCGCCGCGGCGCGGCCGACCAGCACACTTGGCCGCATGCCGGAGCAGCAGCCCGCGCCCGTCGCGCCGGTCGGTGGGTACCCGCCGATGCCGATGATGCAGTGGGCCGCGCCCGGGTGGCCGGCGAACGGGGCACTGACCCCGCTGACCAGCCCGGATGCCGCGCGGCTCGCCCTGCGCGCGGAGTCGGAGACCTCGGTGCTCGACCCGGTGGGCATGCGCCGTCTCTGGGTGCCGGCGTGTTCCTGGCTGTCGCCCTGGCGTCGCGGTCGCCGTGCTGGCTGGTCGTCGCCTCGGTGCAGTATGGTCCAGGCGGCGAGCCTGCCGTCGTGGTGGCTCCCGGTGATGGTCGTCGGCCTGCTCGTCAGCCACCTGCTCACCGTTCACCGAGCACCTCTCGTGTGCGGTCAGCCGGGGCCCGGGCGTGCTGCCACGCCTGGGGCAGGCGCCGCTGGCGCTGGTACCTCGACCTGTGGCGCCGGCCCGCGCCCTCGGCGCCTCCAGCCGGCAGCCTGGCCTCCCGGCTCAGAGGCTTACGCCGTGCTGTCCGGGGTGGCCGGCGTGGAGTCGGTGACCCAGGGGTGGCTGTGCGAGCGGTTGGGCATGTCGCCCGCCGTGGGCGCGGAGTGGGTATCGGTGCTGACTCGGCAGGGTTGGCTCACCGGTGGTGGCCACCTGTTCGGCATCGCCCGACTGCCCGAGATGCACGTCATGGCCACGGATGCCGGTCGTGAGCGCCTCGCCCAGGAGCGCGCCCGTCTCGAGCGGCTCGCCGGGAACTGACCCAGCGCTGCCGGCCGCGCGGCATCCTGCGCCTCTGACAGAGCTGACCGCGGCCACCGGTCGATAGCCTCGGCCGGGTGACCGCGACCTGCCTGCCGAGCGCCGACGGGGAGGTCGTCGTGCCGGCACCCGGGCGCGGCCCCGGCCACTGGGCCGGGGCGCCGAGCGCGACCATCGACGAGCACGGCACCGTCTGGCTCGCCTACCGGCTGCGCCGTCCGGTCGACGACGGCCGCGGCGTGGAGGTGGTCGTGGCGTCGTCCCGCGACGGCCTGGCCTTCGAGCCGGTGGCGCACGTAGGTCGCGAGGCGTTCGGCGCGGCATCCCTCGAGCGGCCGGCCCTGGTGCGGCGTCCCGGCGGCGGCTGGCGCCTCTACCTCAGCTGTGCCACGCCCGGCTCGAAGCACTGGTGGGTCGAGGCGCTCGATGCCGACACCCCGCAGGGGCTGCCCGAGGGGCCGCCGCACGGTGGTGCACCCCGGCAGCGCCGACGCCGGGGTCAAGGACCCGGTCGTGCTCGTCGACGACGAGGGGTGGTGGATGTGGCTGTGCTGCCACCCCCTCGACGAGCCCGGCGCCGAGGACCGGATGACGACCCGCCTCCTGCGCAGCGACGACGGGCTGGCCTGGACCGACTGCGGGGAGGTGCTGCGCGGCACGCCCGGCACCTGGGATGCCCGCGGCACCAGGGTCACTGCGGTGCTCTCCCGCGACCCCCTCGTCGTGCTCTATGACGGTCGGGCGACCGCGGCCGAGAACTGGTTCGAGCGAACCGGAGTCGCGCGCTCACTCGACGGCAGCGCAACGCTCGTCGCCGACGGCGGCGGCCCCGCGGCATCCTCGCCGCACGGCGACGGCGCGCTGCGCTACGCCACCGCGATCACCCTGCCCGGTGGCACGCTGCGGTGGTACGCCGAGGCCGCCCACGCCGACGGCTCCCACGACCTGACCACCTCCGTCTGCCCGAGCCCGAGCCCGAGCCCGAGCTCGGGCCCGAGCCAGGCCTGACCCCAACCGTCCGAGGAGGACACATGCCCAAGGCCCCACTGCCCGCCGAGGTCGCCGAGCTGTTCGCGCGGCCCAACCCCGCGGTCGTCGCGGTGCTGATGCCGAGCGGCGCGCCGATGTCGGTCGCCACGTGGTACCTCGTCGAGGACGACGGCACCGTGCTGCTCAACATGGATGCCGGTCGCGCCCGCCTCGACTGGATGCGCGAGCGGCCCGACGTCGCGCTCACGGCGATCAAGGAGGACGAGTGGTACACCCACGTCAGCGTCCGCGGGCCGATCGTGCGGTGGGAGCACGACCCGGAGAAGGGGCTCGCCGACATCGACCGGCTCTCGATGCACTACGGCGGCCAGCCCTACCCGAACCGCGTCCGGCCGCGGGTCAGCTGCTGGATGCGGGTCGACCACTGGCACGGCTGGGGTCAGGCGAAGGCCGAGTAGTCGGTTCGGCGCGCATGGCGCCATAATGGCGCCATGCCCAGCGTGCAGATCAAGGATGTCCCGGAGAGCACCCACGCGGTGTTGCGCCAGCGGGCTGCCGCGGCTCACCAGTCGCTGCAGGAGTACCTGCGCTCCCGCCTGATCGCCGAGGCCAGCCAGCCGACCCTGGAGGAGGTCCTGGACCGGGCCGGTGGGCGGTCGGGCGGGTCGGTGCCGCTGGCGGATGCGGTCAAGACCGTGCAGGGGGATCGTGCTCGTCGTTGACGCCAGCATCCTTGCGGTCGCACTGGCCGATGACGGCCCTGACGGGGATGCCGCTCGCGCCCGGCTTCGTGGTGAGACGCTGACGGCGCCCGAGCTGGTCGACCTGGAGGTCGCCTCGGTGCTGCGTCGTCAGAACCGGGTGGGGCTGCTCGACAACGGCCGGGCGGAGCTGGCCCTGACCGACCTTGCCGCGCTCCCGATGCAGCGCGCGGCGCACCTGCCCTTGTTAACCCGCTGTTGGGAGCTGCGGGGCAACCTGACCGCCTACGACGCCGCCTACGTCGCACTGGCCGAAGCGCTGGACGCGACCTTGCTCACCGGCGACCGAGGACTCGCCCACGCGGCCGGCCCCACCTGCACCATCGAGCTGCTCGGAACGCCCCGCCATTGAGCGACACCACCGTGTGAGGTTGCTTTCAATCACCTTCTCCGGTGCTTAGGTTCGCCTTACCCGGTGTTAGCGTCGAACGGTGGCGACGTCCCTCGCACGGGCTCCGATCGGCACCGAGCTGCGGGTCATCGGCGCGGTCGGGCCGACCGCCCTCACCCAACGACTCGCCGAGCTCGGCCTGCGCGTCGGCAGCCACGTCCGCTGCGTGCAGCGGACGTCCGGCGGGGGGCGGATCGTCGACGTCGCCGGCTCGCGCATCGCGCTCGGGCGTGACGTGCTCGAGTCCGTTCAGACCGTGCCGGCCTCCGCCGCCGAGGCGACTCCCGCGTGAGCACGGTGCCCCCGGTCCCGAGCGCACCGTCGACGTCCTCCTGCCACGAGGAGGGCTCGCCGCTCGCGGCGCCCGCCGGTGCGCCCGTCGTGGTGCTCGCCGGCGCGCCGAACGTCGGCAAGTCGACCCTGTTCAACGCGCTCACCGGCGCTCGTCGCACCGTGGGCAACTGGCCGGGCACGACGGTCGAGGTCGGCCGCGGTGGCTGCGTCGTCGAGGGCCAGGTCGCCGACGTCGTCGACCTGCCGGGCTCCTACTCGCTCGACCCGCTCAGCCCCGACGAGGCGCTCACCCGTGACGTCGTGCTGGCGGACGGGGTCGAGCGGCCCGACGTCGTGGTCGTCGTTGCGAGCGCTGCCCACCTGGCGCGCAGCCTCTACCTCGTGGCGCAGGTGCGCGAGACCGACCTGCCCGTCGTCGTCGCTCTGACCATGGGCGACGTCGCCGCCCGTCGGGGTGTCCGGGTGGATGCCGGTGCGCTCGCCGCGGCGATCGGCTGCCCCGTGGTCGCACTCGACCCTCGCCGGCGTTCCGGCGTCGACGGGTTGGTGGTGGCGGTCGGGGCCTCGCTGGACGTCGGCGTCGCCCGCCCCCGGACGGCCGGCCCCGACGCCGCGGCCGACGACCTCGCGGCGGCCGACGAGCGGTTCGGCTGGATCGACGCGGCCGTCACGGCATCCGTCAGCACGCAGGCGATGAGCCGGCGCACCTGGTCGGACCGCATCGACCGCTTCGCGACGGCCCCGGTCATCGGCCCGCTGCTGTTCCTCGGTGTCATGTGGCTGGTCTTCCAGGCGACGACCACGCTCGCGGCGCCGGTGCAGAACGCCCTCGGCGCCTTCGTGTCGGGGCCGGTGTCGTCGCTGGGCGGCTGGCTGGTCGACACCGTGGGCCTTGGTGGCACGCCGGTGCGCGGGCTGGTGGTCGACGGGGTGATCGCCGGGGTCGGGATGCTGCTGACGTTCGTGCCGCTGATGGCGCTGATGTTCCTGCTGCTGGCCGTGCTCGAGGACTCCGGCTACCTGGCCCGCGCCGCCGTCGTCACCGACCGGATGATGAGCCGCCTCGGGCTGCCCGGGCGGGCGTTCCTGCCGATCGTCGTCGGCTTCGGCTGCAACGTGCCGGCGGTGTCGGCCACCCGGATCCTGCCCAACGCGCGGCACCGGGTGCTCACAGCGCTGCTCGTGCCGTTCACGTCGTGCTCGGCGCGGCTGACCGTTTACGTGCTGCTGGCGACGACGTTCTTCCCGGCGCACGCGGGCTCGGTCGTGTTCGCGATGTACGTCGTCTCGATCCTGCTCGTCGTGGTGGTCGGGCTCGGGCTTCGGGCCACGCTGTGGCGGGCCGTCGGCGCCGACCCGCTCGTCATCGACCTGCCGCCCTACCAGCGGCCCACGCTGCGGCTCAGCCTGTCGGTCACCTGGCTGCGGCTGCAGGGGTTCCTGCGCACGGCATCCGGCATCATCGTCGCCACCGTGGTCGTGGTGTGGCTGCTGCAGTCGATCCCGGTGGGGGCTGGCTCGTTCGGTGACGTGCCGGTGTCGGGCAGCCTGTACGCCGAGCTGTCCCGGGCCGTGGCCCCGCTGCTCGCGCCGGCCGGGTTCGGCCAGTGGGAGGCGGTCTCGGCGCTGCTCGTCGGCTTCGTGGCCAAGGAGGCGGTGATCTCGTCGTGGGCGCAGACCTACGCTCTCGCGGAGCCGGCCTCTGCGCACGACCCGGGTGCCCTCGGAGTGCAGCTGCACCAGACCTTCGCGGTCGCCAGCGGTGGTCACACGGCGGCAGCGGTGGCGGCGTTCATGGTCTTCCTGCTGGCCTACACCCCTTGTGTCGCAACTCTGTCCGCGCAGCGCCGAGAGCTCGGGATGCGGTGGACCGCGTTCGGGGTGGGTCTGCAGCTCGTCGTGGCGTGGACGCTCGCCGTGCTCGTGTTCCAGGTCGGGCGGGTGTTCTGGTGAGCACCATCGCGCCGGTACGCGGGCCGCTGACCGCGGTGCTCGCAGCGTTCGACGCCGGGGCGCACTCGCTCGACGAGGTGGCCGGCCGGTGCGACCTGCCGCTCGACACGGTGCGGGCCTGCGTCGACCACCTGGTGCGGATGGGCCGCCTCGAGGCGAAGCAGCTGGCCGTCGGCTGCCCCGGCGGTGGGTGTGGGTCGTGCGCGTCCGGCACAGACGACGGCACGGCGGGGTGCGGGTCGAGCGCCCCGTCGGGCCGCCGGTCCGGCCCGGTGCTCGTGGCGCTCTCGGTGCGCCGCACCTGAGCGCTCGTCGGGAGTGTCCTGGTCGGCCAGTGGGTGTGGATCCTGGGCGGCGCGGCCCTGTTACTGCTGGTCTGGGAGGGGCCGGTGGGTCGCTGGGCCGGGGCCGGGGCCGAGCCGCGGCGCTGGCCCACCCGGTGGCGCGTCGCGCTCGTGACGGCCGGCATCCTGGCGGTCGTCCTGGCGGCGACCGGCGTTCTCGGCTCTGAGGCCTCGGACGACGAGGGCACCGTGGTGGAGATGCCGGTGCTCATCGCGGCCTGCTACCTCCTGGCCCCGGTCGTTCGCTGCTTGTGGTCACTGCGCAGGTCCCGGGGCACGACGCCCTGGCCCGACGGCGCGCAGGCCTACGCGGCGCTGGCGGTGCTCGCCAAGGCCCAGTGGATGCACCCCGACCGGCTCGCCACGCTCACCGGCCTGCCGCGCGAGCGGTGCGACGAGTGGGTGGCGGCGTGCGCGGCTCGCGGCCTCGCCGTCACGGCCAGGCGGCGGCGGGGCCTGCTGCGCAACGCCGAGATCACCGAGAGCGGCCTGGCTCGCCTCGACGCCTGGACCGCCGAGCTCACTCAGCGCGCCGCCGGCGCTCAGCCGTGCACCGACTCCACGGCCCCGACCAGCCCCGCGGTGAGCAGCGACAGGTCGTCGTCGGACGTCACGTAGGGCGGCATCGTGTAGACGAGGTCGCGGAACGGCCGCACCCACACGCCGCGCTCGATGGCGGCCGCGGTCACCTCGGCGACCCGCACCGGCTCGCGCAGCTGCACGACACCGACGGCTCCCAGCACCCGCACGTCGCGCACCGACGGCAGGGATGCCGCCCGCTCCAGCCCCGCGGCCAGCCCGCGTTCGATGCGGGCCACCTCGGCCTCGGTGTCGCGCGAGGCGAGCAGGTCGAGGTTCGCCGACGCGATCGCGCAGGCCAGCGGGTTGCCCATGAAGGTCGGCCCGTGCATGAGCCCACCGGCCTCGCCGGCGCTGACCCCCTCGGCCACGGCGCGGGTGCACAGCACGGCCGCGAGGGTGAGGTAACCGCCGGTCAGGGCCTTGCCGACGCACAGGATGTCCGGGTCAAGATCGACCGATAGGTCGAAGTTGCCCCGCCCCGCACCCGCCCACAGCGGCCCGGTGCGGTGGAACCCGGTGGCGATCTCGTCATGGATCACCAGCGCCCCGTGCTCGTGCGCGAGCTGGTGGAGCACCGCGAGCGCGTGCGGGCTGTAGACGTGCATCCCGCCGGCACCCTGCAGCACCGGCTCCACGATGACGGCTGCCACCGAGTCGGCGTGCGCGGCATACAGCGCCCGCGTCTCACGCTCCCAGGCGACCAGCGCTGGGTCGTCCGGCAAGCGGTCGAGGCCCCCGGGCGGGCGCGGCGCGAAGACGTGCTCGGGCAGCACGCCACGGAACAGCGCGTGCATCCCGCCGACCGGGTCGGTCACCGACATCGGCGAGAACGTGTCGCCGTGGTAGCCGCCGCGGACCGTGAAGAACCGGGTGCGCCGCAGCCCGGCCGCGAGCTGGAACTGCAGCGCCATCTTCATCGCGACCTCGACCGACACCGACCCGGAGTCGGCGAGGAACACGTGCTCGAGCCCGGCGGGTGCCAGGCCGACCAGGCGCTGCGCCAGCCCGATGGCGGGCTCGTGGGTGAGCCCCCCGAACATCACGTGCGACATCGAGTCGAGCTGGCGGCGCGCCGCGGCGTCGAGCTCGGGCACGGCATACCCGTGGATCGCGCACCACCACGACGCCATCGCGTCGACCACCTCGCGCGGCGTGCCGTCGCGATCACGCAGCCGCAGCCGGATGCCGGATGCCGACTCCACGAGGTAGGGCTCCTGCGGCGTCAGCGCAGAGGAGTACGGGTGCCAGACGTGGTCGCGGTCGAACGCGAGCAGCGCGGCATCCGAGGCGTTGGGGTCGGGGTCGGGAGTCATCGCCGCCCATTGTGTCGGTACCTCAGGCGGCGGCGCGGGTGTCCTCGGCCAGGCCGGCGAGGCGGTGCACCAGCGAGCGCAGCTCGGCGTCGAGCGCGTCGTCGGAGAGGTGACCGTCGACGAAGGCCTGGAACGACGAGCCGACCCCCACGGTGTCCTCGATGACCTCGGCACCGGCGACCTTGAGCACCTTCACGCCGTCCTCGCGGGCCCACTGGGCGGCGCGGGGCGAACCGGCAGCCGCGATGACCGCGGCGGGCTTGCCCACGATGGCGGCGGCGCCGCGCGGGCGCGAGGCCCAGTCGACGGCGTTCTTGACGGCGCTGGACATCGAGCCGTTGTACTCAGGCGTCACGAGCAGCACGGCATCGGCGTCGGCGACGGCCTCGCGCAGGTCGCGGGCGACCTGGGGCAGCTCGTCGTCGTGGTCGAGGTCCTCGGAGTAGTGGGGCAGGTCGGCCAGCCGGGCGAACACGGTGCCCTCGACCCCGGAGGGGAGGTGCGCGATCGCGGCGTCGGCGAGCTGGGAGTTGGTGGAGCCGGCGCGCAGGCTGCCGACGAGGACGAGAACGTTCACGGGGTGCTCCTTGGAAGGGAGGGGCGGATCGAACAGGGCGATCGACGCTGATCAGTTGGTTGAACCGTCAACTATCGATCGGCATTCCCAGATGCGCTACGGACTTGCGCGATCCGGTATTCAGCGTCACTATGTACTAGTAGTCAGTGTTGCTGAATAGCAGTGACACTGAGTAGTGAGGGAAGGAGGCGCAGCCATGGGCAAGCAGGAGACCGAGATGCTCAAGGGCACGCTCGAGGGCATCGTCCTCGCGCTGCTCGCGGGCCGGTCGGCATACGGCTACGAGATCACCGCCGAGCTGCGCGAGCGCGGGTTCGCGGACATCGCCGAGGGCACCGTCTACGCCCTGCTGATCCGGGTGGAGCAGCGCGGCCTGGTCGACGTCGAGAAGGTGCCGTCCGAGAAGGGCCCGCCGCGCAAGGTGTATTCGCTCAACGACAAGGGTCGGGCCCAGCTCGACGACTTCTGGAGGACGTGGAGCTTCCTCCAGGCACGTATCGAACAGCTCCGAGAGGGAGGCAGCTGAGATGGTCGCGAAGTGGATCGAGGCCCTGACCGGGTCGCTCGAGCAGAAGAAGCAGTACAAGCGGGACAAGGCCCGGATGGAGGCCCTCCCCGACCCCTACCGCAGCGCCGCCACGGCGTTCGCCCGCTACTTCATGTACTACGGGGGGTTCACCGACGGCGACACCATGGTGGCGATGCTCGGCGACTTCACCGACCTGTGGGAGCGCGCTGCGGTCGATGGCACGCCGGTGCGCGAGATCGTCGGCGACGACCCGGTCGAGTTCGCCGAGAACTTCGCCCAGGCCTACGCCGGCACCCGCTGGATCGACAAGGAACGGGCGCGCCTCACCGCCGCCATCGAGGCCACGGATGCCGGGAGCCCGACATGAGCGCGGCGACGGTTCCGGCCATCCGGGTGCAGGGCCTGCAGAAGTCGTTCAAGGACCTCGAGGTGCTCCGGGGCGTCGACTTCGACGTCGAGCGCGGCAGCATCTTCGCCCTGCTCGGCTCCAACGGCGCCGGCAAGACCACCGTCATCCGCATCCTGGCCACCCTGCTGCGGGCGGATGCCGGCACCGCCGGCGTCAACGGCTTCGACGTCGCGACCTCGGCCGCCGACGTGCGCGAGTCGATCAGCCTCACCGGGCAGTTCGCCGCGGTCGACGACGTGCTCACCGGGCGCGAGAACCTGGTGCTCGTGGCGCGGCTACGACACCTGCCGGATGCCGGGAGCATCGCCGAGCGCCTGCTGGCGCGGTTCCAGCTCACCGACGCGGCCGAGCGCCGGGTGGCGACCTACTCCGGCGGCATGCGCCGCCGGCTCGACATCGCGATGAGCCTGATCGGTGACCCGCCGGTGGTCTTCCTCGACGAGCCGACCACCGGCCTCGACCCCGAGGCGCGCCTCGAGGTGTGGCAGGCCGTGCGCGACCTCGCGGCGGGTGGCACCACCGTGCTGCTCACCACCCAGTACCTCGACGAGGCCGAGCAGCTCGCCGACCGGATCGCCATCCTGCACGAGGGGCGCATCCTCGAGAACGGCACGCTCGCCGAGCTCAAGGCGCTGCTGCCGCCGGCGAAGGTCGAGTACGTCGAGAAGCAGCCCACCCTCGAGGACGTCTTCCTGGCCCTCGTCGGCCACGACACCGCCGCCACACCCACCACCACCACCACCAAGGAGACCCGATGAGCACCACGCACTTCGTCGGCGACACCGCCCTGCTCACCGGGCGGTCGCTGCGGCACGTCACCCGCAGCCTCGACACCATCATCACCACGACGATCATGCCGATCGCCTTCCTGCTGCTGTTCGTGTTCGTCTTCGGCGGCGCGATCCAGACGGGCACCGGCGCCTACGTCGACTACCTGCTGCCCGGCATCCTCGTCATCACCGTCGCGTCGGGCGTCGTCGTACACGGCCTACCGGCTCTTCCTCGACCACAGCAGCGGCATCTTCGAGCGGTTCCACTCGATGCCGATAGCCCGGTCGTCGGTGCTCTGGGCACACGTGCTCACCTCGCTGGCCGCCATCGCGCTGTCGGTGCTGGTCGTCGTCATCGCCGCCCTGGTCATGGGGTTCCGTTCCGACGCAGGCGTTCTCGCATGGCTGGCCGTGGCCGGCATCCTCGCGCTGTTCACGCTGGCGCTCACCTGGCTGGCCGTCATCCCCGGCCTGACGGCGAAGTCGGTCGACGGCGCGAGCGCGTTCTCCTACCCGCTGATCCTGCTGCCCTTCGTCAGCTCGGCGTTCGTGCCCACCGCGACGATGCCGGGCCCGGTGCGGGCATTCGCCGAGAACCAGCCGGTCACCGCGATCGTCGACGCCATCCGCAACCTGCTCGCCGGGCAGCCGGTCGGCACCGACATCTGGGTCGCGCTGGGGTGGTGCGTCGCGCTGCTGGCCGCGGCCTATGGGTTCGCGATGCTCGCCTACCGCCGCACGATGGCCTGACCGAGGCGGTCGGCCAGCGCCGCCACCTCGTCGTTGAGCGCGTCGGGGGAGACCACCCGAAAGTCCCAGGGCAGCCAGGCCAGCCTCGCCGCGGCCGAGCGGAGGTCCCAGGCCGCGAAGTGCAGCTCGCAGCGGTCGCCCACGGCCGACAGCGACCCGAGGCCGGACGGCACGGCATCGGCGACGACGTCGAGCGGGGCGTCGATGTCGACCACGACGTCGACGCCCTGCGGCCCGCGGGTCAGCGCCTCGCGCACGTGCTCGGCGGCGTCGGGCGCCTCGCGGGGGCGGAAGGTGAACGTCGACTCGCGCAGCTCGCTCATCCGGTCGAGGCGGAAGCTGCGCCAGTCCGCCCGGTCGAGGTCCCAGGCGAGCAGGTACCAGCGCGAGGTGGTGGCCACCAGGCGGTAGGGCTCGGCCCGGCGGGTCGACTGCTCGCCGGATGCCGCCTCGTAACCGAAGCGCACCTCGTGGCACTCCCGCGCGGCGCGGGCGAGCAGCGCCACCACGGCGCCCTCGACGAGCTGGTCGCGGCGGCCCAGGGTGACGGTGGACTGCGAGACCGCCTCGACGCTCGCGCGAAGCCGGGCGGGCAGCACCTGGTCGAGCTTGCCCAGGGTGCGCATCGCCGGCTCCCCGAGCCCGGCTACGGTGCCACCGGCCGCCAGGCGCAGCGAGACGGCCACCGCCACGGCCTCCTCGTCGTCGAGCAGCAGCGGCGGCAGGGCCACCCCCGAGCCCAGCTGGTAGCCGCCCCCCACGCCCTGGCCGGCCCGCACCGGGTAGCCCAGCGCCCGCAGCCGGTCGACGTCGCGGCGCACCGTGCGGGTGGTGACCCCGAGGCGGTCGGCGAGCTCGGGGCCGGTCCAGGTCGGGCGCGACTGGAGCAGGCCGAGCAGGCGCAGCACGCGCGAGGTCTGGGTCATGTCCGGCATCCTCCGAGCAATAGCGGACCGGAACCGTCCTCATTGTGGTCGACAGTGGTGACACCAGGGAAGAGCACCACCGAGAGGAACCCGAGATGTCCGGCAACGCGGCGATGACCACCGACGAGCGCGAGCTGCTCGCCAACTACGTGCAGCAGCAGCACGACGGCTTCCGGGGGGCGATCCTCGACCTCACCGACGAGCAGGCCGGCCGGCGCATCGAGTCGAGCGCCCTGAGCGTCGGCGGGCTGGTGAAGCACGCCGCCCAGGTGCAGGTCGGCTGGCGGCTGATGATCGAGGCCGCGCCCGAGCCGCCGACCTGGCCGGGCACCCTCGAGGACCAGCAGGCGAACTACGAGCGCGAGAACTCCTGGGTCGAGGGCGACACCGTGGATGCCGCGCTGGCCGCCTTCGACGCCGAGGCCGAGCGGGTGCTGGCCGCCATCCGTGCGGCCGACCTCGACACCCCGGTGCCGGTGCCGCAGGACGTGCCGTGGTTCCCCAAGGACGTGCCGGCCTGGTCGGTGCGCTGGGTGGTGCTGCACCTCATCGAGGAGCTCGCCCGGCACGCCGGCCACGCCGACCTGCTGCGCGAGGCGATCGACGGTGCCACGATGTATGAGCTGATGGCCCGACGGGAGGGGTGGGACGCCAGCACCTGGACCTGAGTCGCGGTCAGCCCCAGGTGGGCTGCTCCACCGTTCCGTGCTGCACGCAGGTGGCCGTCCACGCACCGGGGGTGACCTGCACCTTCATCCGGCGGCGGCAGTGCACACAGAAACGCGGGGGCTCGAGCTCGGCCCGTCGGGCGCAGGGGGCGTGGTCGCCCTCGGCCACGGCATCCCCGCACTGCCCGCACCACTGCCCGGGGGACGTGCGGCTCGGAACGGGCTCCACGTCAGAACGTCTCGTTGAGCGCCTTGATCGGCATCTCGAGCTCGTCGAGCAGCGCGAGGTCCTCGCGCGGGTCGCGGCCGAGGGTGGTGAGGTAGTTGCCGACGATGACCGCGTTGATGCCGCCGAGCAGGCCGTCGCGCGTGCCGAGGTCGCCGAGGGTGAGCTCGCGGCCGCCGGCGTAGCGCAGGATGGTGCGCGGCAGGGCCAGCCGGAAGGCCGCGATGGTGCGCAGGGCGTCGCCGGTCTCCATCGGCTCGAGGTCGCCGAAGGGCGTGCCGGGGCGGGGGTTGAGGAAGTTCAGGGGCACCTCGTGCGGCTCGAGCTCGCCGAGCTGGGCGGCGAGCTCGGCGCGCTGCTCGATGGTCTCGCCCATGCCGACCAGGCCGCCGCAGCACAGCTCCATGCCCGACTCCTTGACCATCAGGCAGGTGTCCCAGCGCTCGTCGAAGGAGTGCGTGGTGACGACGTTGGGGAAGTAGGAGCGCCCGGCCTCGAGGTTGTGGTTGTAGCGGTGCACGCCCATGTCGACCAGGTCGTCGACCTGCTCGCGGCTGAGCATGCCGAGCGAGGCGGCGACGTTGATGTCGACCGCGGCCTGGATGGCGGCGACGCCCTCGCGCATCTGCTGCATCAGCTGGTCGTCGGGGCCGCGCACGGCGGCGACGATGCAGAACTCGCTCGCGCCGGTGGCCGCGGTCTGCTTGGCGGCGCGCACCAGCTCGGGCATGTTGAGCCAGACCGAGCGCACCGGGCTGGTGAACTGGCCCGACTGCGAGCAGAAGTGGCAGTCCTCGGGGCAGCCGCCGGTCTTGAGCGACACGATGCCCTCGACCTCGACGCTCGGGCCCTGGTACTTCATCCGCACCTCGTGCGCCAGGGCGAGCAGGTCCTGCAGCCGGTCGTCGCCGGTGCGCATGACCTCGACGATCTGTGGGTGCGTCAGCGGCACCCCGCGCTCGAGCACCTGCTCGCGCGCGACGTCGAGGATGTCGGTCCCGGTCACCTGTGCCGTCATGCCCCTGATTGTTGCCTATGCCGCCCACCCGGCCGACGCGGCACCGTCCGCCGGTCGCGGGCTGGACGCGCGTCCCTAGACTGCGCCCATGGCGAGCACCTCGACACGGATGCTGCTCCTCGGCGCCGTGCAGCTGTTCGAGCCGGTGAACGGCTACCAGATCCGCCGCGAGCTGGTGTCGTGGCGGGTCGACGAGTGGGCGCACATCAACCCGGGCTCGATCTACTCCGGGCTCGAGACCCTCGCCCGCGCCGGGCACCTGGGGCGGCACTCGCTCGCCGAGGGCAACCGCAGCGTCACCGTCTACACGACGACCGTGGAGGGGCGCGCCGAGTTCCAGCGGCTCTTCGCCGAGGCGGTGCGCGTGCACGACCGCGGCTCGGCCCGGGGCTTCACCACGGCCCTGTCGCTCGCACCCCTGGTCGCCCGCGAGGTCTTCCTCGCCCTGCTCGAGGAGCGGCTCGTGGCGGTGGATGCCGTGCTGGCGGAGGGGGAGGCCCTCGCCGCCGCCCCGGCCGACGCGCTGCCGCCGCACCTGCCCCCGCTGATCGGGCTCTGGCAGGCCCAGGCGCACACCGAGCGGGAGTGGCTGGTGGGGATGATCACCTCGCTCGAGACCGACGGCAGCTGGTACGCCGGCGAGACCGCCGGCTGGGCGCCGCCGCCGGACGACCCGGGCTGGGCGATGCAGGCCGACCGGGAGCGCTACCGGCAGGCACTCGGCATCCCCGACTGAGGGCGCGCTGACGGTTCTCGCTCCGACTCGCTTGACTTGGTGATCAACGTTGATCAGTATGGAGCACCAACTGTTCAACTTTGATCAAAGGAGCGGCCGTGATCACCGCCAGGGGACTGACCCAGACCTTCACCTCGAAGGCCGGGCGCGAGAAGACCGAGGTGCGCGCCGTCGACGGCGTCGACCTCGACGTCGCCGAGGGCGAGGTCGTCGGCTTCCTCGGGCCCAACGGCGCCGGCAAGACCACCACCCTGCGCATGCTCACCACCCTGCTGCGGCCGACCGCCGGCACGGCGACGGTCGCCGGCTACGACGTGGCGACGCCAGTCCGAGCAGGTGCGCCGGAGCATCGGCTACGTCTCGCAGGCCGGGGTCGACCGTGCAGCGTGCGCCCGCGCCGGTGACGAGGTCGTCGACCACGGGATGCTCTACGGCATGAGCGCGGCCGACGCCGCGACGCCCGCGGCCAGCAGCTCTTCGAGCAGCTCGACCTCGAGGGGCTGTGGAAGCGGCAGCCGCAAGCACATGTCGGGCGGCCAGAAGCGGCGGCTCGACATCGTGATGGGGCTGATCCACGAGCCGACGCCTGGTCTTCCTCGACGAGCCGACCACCGGGCTCGACCCACAGGCCCGGGCCAACCTCTGGGACGCACATCGCCGACCTGCGCGCCCGGCGCGGGGCCACGGTCTTCCTCACCACGCACTACCTCGACGAGGCCGACGCGCTCAGCGACCGGATCGTGATCATCGACCACGGCCGGATCGTCGCCGTCCGACACCGCCGACAACCTCAAGGCCGCCGGTCGTCCGGCGACCTCGTCGACCTCGAGGTCGCCGACCCCGAGCAGGTCGAGCGCAGCGGCCGACAAGCTGGCCGCGCTGGTCGCCGACGGCGACGGCGTCGAGGTCGACGGCCACCACGTGCGCGGCCGGGTCGCGCCGGGCCGGGCGGGCCGTGCCCGGCCTGCTGCGCGACCTCGACCGCACCGGCATCGCGCTCGACTCGATCGAGGTGCGCCGGCCCGACCCTCGACGACGTCTTCCTCGACCCTGACCGGCCGCTCGCTGCGCGACGCCGAGCCGAGGCCGACGCCAGAGCCCGACAGCCACGTCCCCGAGAGGACCGCAGCAGCAGTGACCTTCCTGCGCGAGAGCTCGATCGTCTTCCGCCGCCAGCTGCGGATGAACCTGCGCAACCCGGCCTGGGTGCTCATCGGGCTGATGCAGCCGGTGCTCTACCTGCTGCTGTTCGGCCCGCTGCTCAAGCCCTGATCGCCGCCAGTTCGGCGGCCGCGAACGCCTACACCTTCTTCGTGCCCGGGCTGCTGGTCCAGCTCGGCATCTTCGGGGCCTTCTTCGCCGGCTTCTGCGCTGATCGGCGAGTGGCGCGACGGCGTCATCGAGGCCGAGCGGGTCACCCCGGCCAGCCGCACGGCGCTGCTCGTGGGCCGGCTGCGGCGCGACGTGCTCCAGCTGTTCGTGCAGGCCCTGATCCTGGTCGGGCTCGGCTACGCTCATGGGGATGGAGGCGCTCGGTCGGCGGTGTGGTGCTCGGCATCACGCTCACCCTGCTGCGTCGGCGGCGCCTGCGCGGCGGCGTCCAACGCGCTGGCGCTGACCACCAAGAGCGAGGACGTGATGGCGCCCGGTCATCAACATGGTGATGATGCCGGTGCTGCTGCTCTCCGGCATCCTGCTGCCGATGACGCTCGGACCGCAGTGGCTGCAGAAGGTCGCCAACGTGATGCCCACCAAGCACGTCGTGGATGCCGTGCGCAACAGCTTCGTCGGCGACTTCACCGTGAGCGCGCTGGGGTGGGGGATCGCGTGGACCTTCATCCTGCTGGCGATCTCGCTCTGGTGGGGCACCGCGACGTTCCGCCACGAGAACGCCTGAGCGAGAACGCTACTGGAGGAAACCGCCGAGCATGCTGCCGGCACTCGACTGCCCCGGCGCGCCCTGCGGCACCGACTCGCTCGGCTGCACCAGCACGTAGCCCTGGCCGCCGAACGCCATCTGCAGCAGCTCGCCCGTGCCGCCCCGCACCATCGACGACAGGCCACCGGTGTCGACCCGGATGTCCATCGACACCCCGGCCGTCCACAGCACCACGGCCTGGGCGTCGGCGAAGGTCGGCGACGACGCGACGTCGAGGGCGATCGGGTCGCCCTTGGTCGTCACGGCGACGTAGCCGGTGCCACGCAGGGCCACGTTGTAGAGGCCGCCGGTCATCGTGGCCCCGCGGGCCTGGATGCGGTGGATGTCCCACTCGATCGAGTTGGAGAAGGCGAGCACGTTGGCGCCGTTGACCGAGACGGCGTCGTTCTCGAGGTACATGACCTGGATCTCGCTGGCGAAGTCGGCCACGAAGAGCTCGCCGCTGCCCGAGCACTGCATCATCTTGACGCCCTCGCCGGTGGTGGCCGCCTTGAGCATCTTGCCGAAGCCGCCCGAGCCCTTGTTCGCGAAGCGCACGTCGCCCTGGTAGGCCACCATCGAGCCGGTGCGGGCCCACGACCTCCCCGTAGCGCATGTCGATGCGCAGCATCTTCTTGTTCTGCAGGGCGAAGGGGTCCTGGGTCTCCTTCTCCTTGAACTCCTGGAACAGCGACCCGTGGATGGTCATCGGTGGTCTCCACTTCCTCGTCGGTCGGCGCGGTCGGTGTCTGCTCTCGCACACACGCTATGCGCAACGCGCACAACGGTCCTAGGGTTTCAGGGGAGATAGCCCACACACTCCGGGAGTCGACATGAGCTTCTTCGAACGGGCCAAGGCTGCGGCCAACGACCTCGCCGCGAAGGCGGACGCCGAGATGAAGAAGGCCGGCATCAGCACGCCGGGTGGCACCACCGTCATGGGTGGCGCGGGTAGCGGCGCCGACCGGGCGCTGCGTGACCTCGGGGTGCTCAGCTACCTCGAGGCCACCGGCCGCCCGGCCTCCGCCGAGGACAGGGCGCGGGTGCTGGCGACGTTGCGCGAGCTCGAGTCGACCGGTCGGCTCGGCCAGCTCAGCGTGAGCTCCGCCTATGCCGCCCCGGGCTCGCCTCCGCCACCGCCCGGCGCGGCCGCGGCATCCGCGGCGATGTCGACCGCGCCGCCTCCTCCGCCCGGCGGCACCCCTCCGCCGCCGCCACCCCCGGGTGCCGGCGCCCCGCCACCGCCGCCGCCGCCGGAGACCGCTCCGCCCGGCTCGACGCCTCCTCCACCACCGCCGAGCTGGGCCTGAGCGGGGTCAGGTCGACCGACGGTCACCAGGTGCTGGCGAGCAGCTCCCGCAGCACGTCGGCCTCGGCGGTGACCCGCGCCGCGTCATCCGGGCGGCCGGCATCGCGCAGGTGAGCCGCTGACCGGTCGTGCTCGGCCAGCTCTGCAACGACGACGGCGCGCACGTCGTGCTCGGTGAGCTCGCGGCGTGGTGCATCGGCGGCACCGGCCCCCAGGGCCGCCGACTCCATCGCACCGGCCGACGGCAGGGTGTCGACGGGCACCGCCTCGGCGTTGGCGACCGCCGACAGCGCCGAGCGCAGCGCGGTGACGGCCACCCGGTCGCGCGCCCGCATCGCGTCGGTGAGCGCGCTCGCCATCCGAGCGCGCAGGTCTCCCGACCTGCTGCTCATGCCCAGGCCAGCCCGAGCAGCACCAGCGGCAGCGTCGCGGCCACGGCGGCGAACGAGTAGGCGGCGACCGGCATCGCGGGGTTGGGCGGGCCGTCGGCCAGCAGCCTCAGCCGCACCGGCGCCGTGGTGCCCACACCCAGGGCGGCCTCGGGGGTGCGGCTACCGGCCAGCGTGATCAGGGCGCGGGCGGTCGCGACCTCGCCGCTGCGGCGCACCGCGGCCCGGTCGGCCAGTGCCTCGACGAGCAGGCGCACCTCACCGAGCGCCTCGGCCGACCGCAACGGCCCGGGCACCGCGCGAGTGACGACCGCGAAGAACTCCAGCAGCAGGTCGTGCCGACCGCGCAGGTGGGCCTCCTCGTGCGCGACCACCGCGTCGAGCTGGTCGGGGGGCAGCGCGTCGAGCACACCCTGCGACAGCACCACCCTGGACTGCCGCCCGGGGATGCAGTAGGCGGTCGGCGTCGGGTGCTGCAGGATGCGCATCCGCTCGTCGTGCGCCGCGACGATGTCGACGAGCTGCCGGTGGTCGGAGCGCACCCGCCGTAGCCGGGTGCCGACGTCGTGCCCGGCATACAGCAGCCGGCCCAGCACCAGCGCGCTGACCAGCACGGCGAGCACGACGAGCCCGAGGTGCCGCGTGGGGGAGTCGCCGTCGAGCAGCAGCGGGACGGCGGCGGGGGCAGCGGCGAGCGCTGCCAGGATGCCGCCGAGCGACACCGCCTGCCAGGCCACCAGGGCCGCCCGGGGTGCACGCCGGAAACCCTTCTGACGGGCCATCAGGCCCGGGGCCACCCACGCGAGGAGCACCGCGAGCCCCGCGAGGACGAACGGGATCACGGGCTCAATGGTGACAGGCGAACGCGGCGAACCCGAACCCGGTCACGCCACGTGGGACGTCGGGGCCACGGACGGGTCAGCGGCGGCGGATCATCGAGCGTCGGCCGTCGGAGCCGGCGGTGCCGGTCTCACCCTCGGCGCGAGCCTCGATCTCGGCGAGCGCCGCCTTGATGTCGGCCAGCTCGTCGGTGGTGGCGCCGTCGAGGAAGTGCAGCAGGGCGGCGCGCCGGTCGGTGACCTCCATGTCGTCGAGGGTGCGCAGCATCGTCTGGGCGGTCAGGGCCTCGCGGGTGTCAGCGGGGAAGTAGCGCCAGGCCCGGCCGTCGCGCTCGCGGGTGACCAGGCTCTTCTTCGCGAGCCGGTCGAGCACGGTCATCACGGTCGTGTACGCGATCTCGCGCTCGCCCTCGAAGCGGTCGTGCACCTCGCGCACGGTGGCGCCCTCGAACGACGCACCCCCCACCGAGGAGGCCTCCCACAGGTGCTCCATGACCACGCGCTCGAGGTCACCGAGACGGGGCGCGGAGGTCGAGTGGGGCATGGCTTACTCCTTCGATGGTGGCGCGGCCGGGTGACGCGCGCCGAGGTCGAGGACCGTGTCGAACCGGTCGAGGGCCTCGAGTCGGTGGCTGACCATGACGACGCTGCGGCCGTCCGTGGCCGAGAGTACGTCGTCCAGCACCGCTGTGGCGGTGGCGTGGTCGAGGTGTGCAGTCGGTTCGTCGAGGAGCACCAGCGGGCGGTCGGCCAGCACGGCGCGGGCGACGCCGAGCCGGGCCCGCTCGCCGCCGGACAGGCCGCGGCCGCCGCTGCCCAGCGCCGTCTCGAGGCCGTCGGGGAGGTCGGCGAGCCAGCGGCCGAGGCCGGCGCGCTCCAGCGCCCGCTGCAGTGCCGCGTCGTCGGCATCCGGGCCGGCCAGGCGCAGGTTGGTCGCCACCGAGGCGGCGAACACGTGCGGCTCGTCGTCGACGACGGCCACGTGCCGCCGCACGTCGTCGATGGTCAGGTGGTGCACGTCGACGTTGTCGACCGCGTGCTGCCCGCGGCTGGGGTCGAGGTGGCGGGCGATCACCGCGAGCAGGGTGCTCTTGCCCGTGCCGTTCGGCCCGACGACGGCGACCCGCTGGCCGGGTGTGAGGTGCAGGTCGGTGGGTGCGAGCTGCTCCCCGTGGCCGGTCCACGAGGCCGCGACGCCGTCGAGGTCGACGCGCCGGCCGCAGGAGTGGATGTCGTCGGCCACGGCGGACGCGCTGTCGGTCACCGCCGGCTCCTGGTCGAGCAGTGCCTCGAGGCGCACCGCACTGCCCTGGGCGCGGGCGAGGGAGCGCATGGTGTCGACCAGGGGCGCGAGGGCGTCGCCGACGGCGACCGGCACGACGACCAGCAGGGCCGCGACCGGCCGGCCGGTGACGGCCGGGTCGACGAGCAGGGCGGCGAGCAGCGTCGCCACGGCGGTGGCCACGAGCAGCGCCGCCGCCACGAGCGCGCGACCGCGGCTCTGCCGCCGCACCGCGTGCCGCAGGGTGTCGTGCGCGGCGTCGAGCCACCCGGCGGCCGTGTGCGTGGCGCCGATGGCCTGGAGCTCGGCGGCCTGGCGGGCCACGAGGTCGCTGATCCGCAGCACCTCCGCGCGCGACTCGAGCAGCTCGTCGCGCGAGTGCGACTCGAGCACCCAGGCCAGCCAGCAGGTCACGGCGACCGCGACCATCAGGCCGGCGAGCACCAACCCGATCGCCGGCGAGAACCACGCGGTCAGCAGCACGGCGACCAGCGCGGCGAGCGCGCTCGAGAGCAGCGGCACCGTCACGCGCACCTGTGCCTCCACGACGTCGGTGAGGTCGTCGACGACACCGGTGAGCACCCGGGAGCGCGAGCGCCGCCCGAGGCGGGCCGGCGTGAGGGGGATGAGCGCGGCATACACCGAGGTGCGCCGCACGGCGAGGTCGTCGAGCGCCGCGTCGTGCGACACCAGCCGCTCGAGGTAGCGGAAGAACGGGCGCGCGATGCCGAAGGTGCGCACGGCGACGATGGCGACCATCAGGGTGAGGATGATCGGCTCCTCGCTGGCGCGCACGATCAGCCAGCCCGAGGTGGCGGTGAGGGCGATGCCGGATGCCGTCGCCGCGCCACCCAGCAGCGCGCCGATGATCGTCTGGCGGGTCGGGCGGAGCAGGCCCGTGTCGGCCGTCTGGGTGCTCATGAGATGACCTCCGCACCTTCGCGGGTCAGCACGACGTGCTGGTCGGCCATGGTGACGAGCTCGGGGCGGTGGGTCACCACGACGACGGTGCGCCGCTCGGCCAGGTCGGCGAGCACCCCGTGCACGAGGTCGGCCGCGGCGGCGTCGAGGTTCGCGGTCGGCTCGTCGACCAGCAGCACCGGCGCGGTCGACAGGGTCGCCCGGGCCAGGGCGATGCGGGCGCGCTGCCCGGCCGACAGCCCGAAGCCGTCGTCGCCGAGCGGCGTCGCCAGCGCCAGCGGCAGGCTCGCCACGAAGCCCTCGAGGCCGACCAGGCGCAGCGCGTCCCAGACGGCCTGGTCGTCGGCGCCGTTGCCGAGCACCAGTGCGTCGCGCAGGGTGCCCGCGGGCAGGAAGGGACGCTGGGTGACGAGGTGGGCGCGGCCGGCGCGCACGGTACCGGCGGTGGGCGTGCGCAGCCCGGCCGCGAGCTCGAGGAGGGTGGACTTGCCGACCCCGGACGGCCCGGTGACGGCGGTGAGGCCCGGCCCGGCATCCAGGTGCACGCCGACGAGCACCGGGGTCGCGGACTGCGGGTAGGTGTACGCGACGTGGTGGAGCAGCACCCCGACCTCCTCGCCCCCCTCGCGCAGCGGGGCCGCCTCGGCGTCGAGCTCGGCGAGGATGCCGTCGATCGCCTCGGCACCGTCGGCGGCGGCGTGGAACTCGGCGCCGATCCGGCGGATCGGCCAGTAGGCCTCAGGGGCCACCAGGATGGCGAGCAGGCCGGCCTGCAGGGTCATCGACCCGTGGGTGAGCCGCACGCCGACGGTGACCGCGACGATGGCGACCGAGATGGAGGCGAGCAGCTCGAGGGCGGCCGACGACATGAAGGCGATCCGCAGGGTGTTCATGGTGGCGACGCGGTGGCGCTGGCTCACCTCGCCGATCACCTCCACCTGTCGCTCGGCGCGCTGGTAGCCGACCAGAGTGGGCAGGCCGCGCATGACGTCGAGGAAGTGGCCGGACAGCGCCGCGAGCGAGCTCCACTGCTTCTCGGTCTGGGCCTGGGTCGCGCGGCCGATCAGGGCGGCGAAGAACGGGAGCAGGGGGAGGGTGAGCAGCACGATCAGGCCGCTGACCCAGTCGACCCAGAACAGCGTGGCGAGCGCCAGCACGGGCACGAAGGCGCCGGCGACGAGCGCGGGGAGGAAGCGGGCGGCATACGGCTCGACCGAGGCGGCGCCCTGGGCCGCGAGGGTGACCGCGCGGTCGGGGGCGGGACGGCGCTCGGCCGGGGCGGCGAGCCACCGCTCGACGAGCCGGCCGCGCAGGGCCACGGTGACCTCGACCCCGACCCAGGCCGCGACCCGCTCGGAGGTCCAGGCCAGCACGGCGCGCACCCCGAACAGGCCGGCGAGCCAGAGGGCCGGGGTGCGCAGCGAGGTGCTGTCGACGACCGCCACGATGAGCGCGGCGATCGCGATGGCCAGGCCGATGGTGGCCACCCCCTGCAGCACGCCCACGACCGCCAGGACGGCGACCGGCCGGCGTGCAGCCGGTGCCGTCCTGAGCAGCCGAGGGTCGAAGGGCCTCATCGGGGGTGGGCCGTCAAGCTCGTCAGGGCACGGGGACCGCGGCGGGGATGTTCTGCGTCCCGAGCCGCTTGCGGAAGACCCAGTAGGTGTAGCCCGTGTAGATGAGCACGATCGGCGTGAAGACCAGGGCCGCGACCGTCATGATCTTCAGGGTCAGCTCGCTGCTCGAGGCGTTCTCGATGGTGAGCGACGTGCCGCCGGGGAGGGTCGTGGGCATGACGTTCGGGTAGAGCGTCAAGAAGTAGGTCGCCACGGCGGCGGCCATGGTGACGGCGGTGCCGATGAAGGCCCAGCCCTCCTTGGCCTGCGTGTTCGCGTAGATCGCCGCGAGGAGCGCGACCGCCGCGATGGCAGTGGTGATCCACGACCAGACGGTGCCCTGGCTCAGGCCCAGCCAGACCAGCAGGATGACGGCCAGCACCGCGGTGCCGAGGCCCAAGGTGGTGCCGAGGGCCCGGGCGTCACGCTGGATGTCACCGCGGGTCTTCAGCGCCAGGAAGAAGGCGCCGTGGGTGAGGCTGAGGCCCAGGATGACCAGGCCGCCGAGCAGGCTCATGGGGTTGAGCAGCGTGAAGAAGTTGCCGACGTACTCCATGTCCTTGTTGATCGGCACCCCGCGCACCACGTTGGTCAGCGCCACGCCGACGAGGAGCGGCGAGAGGATCGAGCCGGCGATGATGGCCCAGTCCCAGCGCTGCCGCCAGGCGTCGTTGTCACGCTTGCCGCGGTACTCGAAGCCCATGTTGCGCACGATGAGCGCGATGAGGAGCACGAGCAGGGCGAGGTAGAAGCCGGAGAACATCGTGGCGTACCACTCGGGGAAGGCCGCGAAGGTGGCGCCACCGGCGGTGAGCAGCCACACCTCGTTGCCGTCCCAGTGCGGGCCGATGGTCGTGAGCATGACCCGACGACGCTTCTCGGTGTCGGCAGCGTCCTTGCCCTTGCCGAGCACGGGCAGCAGCGCGCCCACGCCGAAGTCGAAGCCCTCGAGCACGAGGTAGCCGGCCCAGAGGAGGCCGATGAGGCCGAACCAGATGAGTTGAAGGTCCATGAGTGTGTGTCCTCGATCCGATCTCAGTAAGCGAACTCGAGCGGGGCGTCCTCGCCCTTGCTCGCTGGGTCGACCGGCTCCTGGAAGGGGTCGGCGCCGCGGCGGACGTAGGTGAGGAACAGCTTGACCTCGATGACGGCGAGGATCGCGTAGACCAGGGTGTAGGCGATCATCGAGAACCAGACCTCACCGGCGCTGACCGACGGGGAGACGCCGGTCGACGTCGTCATCAGGCCGTAGACGATCCAGGGCTGGCGGCCGACCTCGGTGAAGATCCAGCCCCAGCTGTTCGCGAAGACCGGTGCCAGCGGCGTCAGGACGGCGACCCACACCCACCACTTGGATGCCGGGACGCGGCCCTTGCGGATGCCCCACAGGGTGATCGCGGCGAGGAACATGGTCAGGAAGCCCAAGCCCATCATGAACCGGAACGACCAGTAGGTCACCGGGATGATCGGCGCGTAGCTCTTGGCGGTGACCAGGGCGGCGACCTGCGGGCCGTACCGCGCCGAGACCGCCTCGGCCTTGGCCCGCTCGCTGTCCTGCAGCTGGTTGATGCCCTCGACGGTGCCGTCGAAGCTACCGGTCGCCATGAAGGAGAGCAGGCCGGGGATCTCGATGATCCGGGTGGCCGAGCTGCCGTCGAGCGAGCCGACCGAGAGCACCGAGAACGGTGCGCTGCTGGTGGTGTCGTAGAGGCCCTCGGCGGCGGCCATCTTCATCGGCTGCACCTGGGTCATGATCTTGCCCTGCATGTCACCGGTGACGATGACACCGAGCGAGGCCACGAGGGCGAAGATCGCGCCGAACTTGGTCGCCTTCCGGTACATGCTCTCGTCGCCGGTGCCGGCGTGCTTGCGCATGAGCCAGAGCGCGACGCCCATGACGACGGCGCCACCGACCATGTAGGCCGACATGATCACGTGCGGGAACGTCACGAGCTGCACCTTGTTGGTGAGCACCGCGAGGAAGTCGGCCATCTCGGCGCGGCCGGTGGCCGGGTTGAACTTGTAGCCGACCGGGTTCTGCATGAACGAGTTCGCCGCGAGGATGAAGTAGGCGGAGAGCACGGTGCCGATGTGCACGAGCCAGATGGCGCCGACGTGCAGCTTCTCGGGGAGGCGGCCCCAGCCGAAGATCCAGATGCCCAGGAAGGTCGACTCCAGGAAGAACGCGAGGAGGGCCTCGAAGGCGAGCGGGGCGCCGAAGATGTCGCCGACGAAGCGCGAGTAGTCGGACCAGTTCATGCCGAACTGGAACTCCTGCACGATGCCCGTGACGAGACCGAGGGCGAAGTTGATCAGGAAGAGCTTGCCGAAGAACTTGGTGAGCCGGAAGTACTCGGGTTTCCTCGTGCGCAGCCACGCGGTGTGGAAGATCGCGACGATCAGCGACATCCCGATGGTGATCGGGACGAACAAGAAGTGGTAGACGGTCGTGATGGCGAACTGCCACCTGGCGACATCAACGGCGTTCATGCAGTACTCCTGGGCAGTCGTTCAGCGACGTGACGATCTATAAACTACAGCGTGTCGTAGATGGCTCTGAACCCCCAGCGATGTGAGAGCACCCACTTCGGTGTGCCTTACCTGTGGCACCGTTGGTCGGGTGCAGCGAGACGACCTGGTGCGGCTGCGGCGGGCGCGCGACCGGATGGACCGCGACTACGCCGAGCCGCTCGACGTGCCGGCGCTCGCAGCCGAGGCGCTCATGTCGGTCGGCCACTTCCAGCGCAGCTACAAGGAGGCCTACGGCGAGACCCCTTACGCACACCTGATGACCCGCCGGGTCGAGCGGGCGGCGTGGCTGCTGCGCTCGGGCGAGCTGTCCGTCACCGACGTCTGCATGCGGGTCGGCTGTACGTCGTTGGGCTCGTTCAGCTCGCGGTTCACCGAGCTGATGGGGGAGACGCCGAGCGAGTACCGCGCGCGGTCGCACGACGAGCGGGCCGGCATCCCGTCGTGCGTCGCCAAGCAGGCCGACCGGCCCACCCGCACGCGCACGGGTCGGTCAGGATCGGAGAAGCGCGAGCCGGTGGCCGGTGCCTAACCTCGAGGGCATGGACACGACCACCAGCACAGGGACCGCCGGGATGCCGGCCGCCGCCAGTTCGCCGGCCACCGCGACGCTCGCCGTCGCCAACTGCTTCCTCGTCGTCGACGACCACGAGAAGGCTCTGGTCTTCTACCGCGACGTGCTCGGCTTCACCGTCACCAAGGACGTCACCATGGGCGAGTTCCGCTGGCTCAGCGTCGCCACGCCCACGCAGCCCGACCTCGACATCACGATCCAGTCGGTCGGCGGTGGCCCCGGCGTCAGCGAGGAGGACCGCGCGGCCATCGACACGCTGCTCGCCAAGGGACTGCTGACCCCGCTGGTCTTCCGCTGCGACGACGTCGACGCGCTGTTCGAGCACGTGCGGGCGTCCGGGCTGGCCGAGGTGCTGCAAGAGCCGACCGACCAGTTCTACGGCGTGCGCGACTGCGCCTTCCGCGACCCGGCGGGCAACATGCTGCGGTTCAACCAGGTGCTGCCGCAGCAGGGCTGACCCTGGTCGACGGGCTCCCGGGGCTCAGCCCTCGGGGTAGCCGTGCGGGTTCTTGCTCTGCCAGCGCCAGGTGTCGGCGCACATGTCGTCGACCGTGCGGGTGGCGCGCCAGCCCAGCTCGCCCTCGGCCCGGGCGGGGTCGGCGTACGACGCGGCGATGTCGCCGGGCCGGCGGTCGACGATCTCGTAGGGCAGCTCGTGCCCGCAGGCCTCCTCGAACGCGTGCAGCAGCTCGAGCACCGACGTGCCGTGGCCGGTGCCGAGGTTCCACGTCGAGACCGGCTCGTCGGTGGTGGCGAGCCGGTTGAGGGCCGCGATGTGGCCGGCGGCGAGGTCGTCGACGTGGATGTAGTCGCGCACGCCGGTGCCGTCGGGGGTGGGGTAGTCACCGCCGTAGATCGACAGCTTCTCGCGCCGGCCGACCGCCACCTGCGCGATGTAGGGCATCAGGTTGTTGGGCACGTCGCTCGGGTCCTCGCCGATCGTGCCCGAGGGGTGCGCGCCGACCGGGTTGAAGTAGCGCAGCAGCGCCGATCCGCCAGTGCGGGTCGGCGGCGGCGACGTCGCGCAGGATCTGCTCCTGCATCACCTTGGTCCAGCCGTAGGGGTTGGTGGCGGAGGTGGGCAGGTCCTCGGTCATCGGCACCGGGGCGTTCGCGCCGTAGACGGTGGCGGAGGAGGAGAACACCAGCATCGACACCCCGTGCCGGCGCATGGCGCGCACCAGCGAGAACGTCGTGCCGATGTTGTTCTCGTAGTACTCCAGCGGCTTGGCCACGCTCTCGCCGACCGCCTTGAACCCGGCGAAGTGGATGACGGCGTCGATCCGCTCGTGCGCGAAGAGGTGCTCGGTCTTGTCGTGGTCGGTCAGGTCGAAGGACCGCACGTCGAGCGGCTGCCCGGTCAGCGCCTCGACCCGGCCGACGACCGAGGGCTTTGCGTTGGCGAAGGAGTCGACGACCACGACCTCGTGGCCGGCCTCGACGAGCTGGACGACGGTGTGGGAGCCGATGTAGCCGGCACCGCCGGAGACGAGGACGCGCATGGCGACGAACCTATCGCGCGCCGCGGGCTACTTGGCGGTGCGGGCGAGCAGCGCCTGCACGAACACGCGCTGGATGTCGGCGGGGGTGTTGGCGATGTATGAGGTGCCACCGGTGGCCTTCGAGATGGCCTTGAGCGAGGCAGGGTCGGCCTCGCCCATGCCGATGGTGATGATCCGCACCGGGCGGTCACCCCGGCTGGTCGCCTTGAGCTTCGCGAGCAGCTGGGTGAGGTCCAGGCCGCCACCCGGGTCGTCGTTCTTCCCGTCGGTCATGATGACGACCGAGTTGACGTACCGGTCGTCGTACTCGGCGACCATTTTCGCGTAGGCGGCTGCGGTGGTGTCGTACAGGCCGGTGTCGCCGCCGAGCGCCTTCGGCAGGGTGCGGGTCGCGGCGATCAGGTTGTCGCGCCAGGTCTTGCCGGCGTAGGGCGTGTCGAGCTGCTCGACGCGCGCGAGCTCGCGGTAGTCGACGCCCCTGCCGCGCTGGTCGGTCGAGAAGACCCAGGCGCCGATCCGGCTGCCATTGGGCAGGATCCGCAGGGCCGTGCTGGCAGCCCCCTCGGTGACCTTGGCCCGGCTCAGACCCTTGGTGTTCTTGGCGGGGTACCTCATCGACCCGGATACGTCGATGACCGCCAGCATCCGCATGTCCTTGCGCAGGATGTGCCACTGCTCGAGGGCACCGGCGCGCTGCTCCGCCGTCGGGGACGGCAGCTCGGTGTACGGCGGCATCGTCTTGCCCTGGATCGTCGGCCGGGTGGCGGTGTCGGTGGTGCGGAAGCCGGCCTTGGCGATGGCGCGGCGCGCGGCATCCGAACGCAGTGCCCGGGCCGCACTGTCGGCGAGAGCCTGCCGGTCGGCCGGAAGGGCGCGGTTGACCAGCCAGGGGTAGTCGAGGCTGATCGTGCCGGTCGTCGGGATGAAGGCCCGCACGGTGCCTGGCGCGGCCTTGGCGTAGGCGAACGCGGCCTGCTCGGATGCCGGGAACGGCAGGGCGTTGTAGTTCTTGGCGAGCGCGTCGAACTGCGACTTGGTCGTGGCTGCGGCATAGCGCGAGGCGACGATCAGCTTCGAGGCGACGGCGAGGTCGAGCGCCTCGGGCCGGGAGACCCGGGAGGCGTAGTAGGCCAGCCGGCCGGCGGTGTCGCTGTCGGGGTTGGCCAGCCGCACCTGGCCCGTGACGTTGATCGGGTCCGACCAGGATGCCGGGGCGGTGTCGACCGTGCGGCTGCCCACGGTCGGCGAGACGAGCACGACGGGGCTCGTCGCCACCGACAGGCCCTCCGTCCAGCCGTCGCGGGAGGTCGGGAGGTCGCCGGCGCCCGGCAGGGCGTCGAGCCAGGTCGACGAGTCGGGGACCCAGACGTCGGGGACGCGGCCCGCTCCGATGCTCTGGAGGGTGGTCTGGGCCGAGGCGGTCGAGCGCACCAGTGCCGTGCGGCATCCGGCCTTGGGAGCGCTGTCGGGTTCGGCGGTGGTGGTGCCGGCGGCTTTGGTGGCGGCGGCATCGGCCGCGGCTAGCACGGACTCGACGACCGGCTGCAGCTCCTCGGCCACCAGCACCTGCAGCGGGGCGGGGCAGCCGCTGGGGCGTGGCGCGGCGACGGCCGTCTCGGGCCGGGTGGTCCGCCAGAGGTAGGCCCCACCCCCGACGACGAGCACGAGGAGGGGGATCAGGGTGAGGAGGAGGGTGCGACGGCCTCGGCCGCCGCGCGGGGTGCCGTGGCGGCCCATCTGCGCACCCCCTCAGTCGTCGTCCGGCAGGACGATGTTGAGCAGCCAGGAGACGAAGGTGATCACGATGGCCGCGAGCACGGCATCCCAGAAGAACTCGTCGATGGTGAAGTCGAGGTTGAGCCACTCGCAGATCCACTCGGTGATCTGCAGCATGAACGCGTTGACGATGAAGGTGAACAGGCCCAGGGTCAGGACGATGAACGGCAGTGACAGCAGCTTGACGATGGGCTTGACGAACGCGTTGATGACGCCGAAGACGAGCGCCACGAAGAGCACCGTCAGCAGCTTGTTGGTCCAGGAGCTGTCACCGTTGGCGAGGTTCACCCCGGGGATGACCAGGGCGGCCAACCAGAGGGCGAGGCCGTTGACGACGACCCGGATCAGGAAGTTCTTCACCGGCGCATTCTGGCACGCAGGATGGCGCCGACCGGCTCGGGGGGACGGGCGCATCCTGCCCTGCCCGGGGGTGGGTTGCCTACAGTGGTCGCCATGACCGACGACCCCGGCTCCGCCGCGCCCGAGCCCGTCGCGGGCGTGCCCGCGGTGCACCTGCGCAGTGCCCTCGACGCCCTGCCGGCCTACACGCCCGGCCGGCCGGCGACCGTGCGACCCGGCGTCACGGCATACAAGATCAGCAGCAACGAGAACCCGTACCCGCCGCTGCCGTCGGTGCTCGACGTGGTGCGCGAGGCGGCCGGGTCGATGAACCGGTACCCCGACATGGCGGTGTCGGCGTTGACCTCGGCGCTGGCCGAGCGGCTGGCGGTTCCGGCCGGGCGGCTGGCGCTCGGGCCGGGGTCGGTGGGGGTGCTCGGGCAGCTCATCGCGGCGACCTGCGACCCGGGCGACGAGGTCGTCTTCGCCTGGCGGTCGTTCGAGGCCTACCCGATCCTGGTGACGCTGGCTGGGGCCGTGCCGGTTCAGGTGCCGCTGGCCGCGGGCGAGCGGCACGACCTGGCGGCGATGGCGGCGGCGATCACTCCGCGCACGCGGATGGTGCTCGTGTGCACCCCGAACAACCCGACCGGCACGACGGTGGGGGACGCCGAGTTGGAGGTGTTCCTCGAGCAGGTGCCCTCGGACGTGCTGGTGGTCATCGACGAGGCCTACCTGGAGTTCGTGACGTCGCCGCACTCGCCCGACGCGCTCGCCATCCACCGGTCGCGGCCCAACGTCGCGGTGCTGCGGACGTTCTCCAAGGCCTACGGGCTGGCCGGGCTGCGGGTCGGGTATGCCGTGGCGCACGAGCCCCTGGCGGAGGCGTTGCGCAAGGCGGCGATTCCGTTCGGGGTCAACTCGCTGGCGCAGGTGGCGGCGGTGGCGTCGCTGGAGGCGTTCGACGAGCTCGAGGTGCGGGTCAAGGAGCTGGTGGAGGAGCGGTCGCGGGTGGTGGACGCCCTGGTCGCCCAGGGGTGGGTGCTGCCCGATGCGCAGGCCAACTTCGTCTGGTTCGGGCTGGGTGAGCTGACCGGGGATTTCGCGGCGGCGTGCGAGCAGGCTGGTCTGACGGTGCGGCCCTACGGGTCGGACGGGGCGCGGGCCACGATCGGTGAGCGGGAGGCGAACGACCGGCTGATCGAGGTGGCCGAGGCGTTCTACGCGAAGCACTTCGGCTGAGCGCTCCGTTCCAGCGCAGTCAGCGAGCCGCGAATGGCGTTGGGCTGCAGCGGCATTGACATAGGCGCCCTCGGTCCTGCCTGACGCAGCGCGGATCTCTTGGGGTGTCGGGTGTCGGGTGTCGATTGGCGGGGTCGGATTCGGTTGTCCACAGACGGGTTTCGAGTACGTGGTTATCCACAGGGCTGTTGCCGTTGGGTGCCTGTCGTTGGACATGTGTACGATTAACGCATGGATGAGGGGGCGTTGGAGGGGCGGGTCGTGGACCCGGGTTCGGCTGTGCCGGGTTGGTTTTCGGATGCCGTGAGCGCACCAGCCGGTGCAATCTCCACGCCGGATGCCGGAGCTGGCAAGCTGCTGCCGCAGCTCGCCGTTGAGGTGGACGGTCCTGGCGCCGTCGCGGCGGTGGGCGGGCCAGCGGGCACGGGAGACGTGCCGGCTGTTGCGGCAGTGCCGAGCACAGGGGACTCGCTTGTTGGAGTGGTGGACTCGTTTCGGCAGTGGTTGGCCAGCGTGGACGCCGACGCCCTCAGTGACCGGGAGCGGGTTGACCTGGTCGCGAGCCTGGAGCGGGTGAAGGGGGCGTCGTCGGCGGTGCAGGCGCGGGCGACGGATGCGTTGCGGTGTTCGCGGGAGGTGGTCGCGCCGCGGGATGTGGCGCGGTCGGTGGGGTCGGTGGTGGCGTTGGCGCGGCGGGAGTCGCCGACGTTGGGGGACCGGTTCGTGGGGTTGTCTCGGGCGTTGGTGCATGAGATGCCGGTGACGATGGCCGCGCTGACCGCCGGTGAGATCTCCGAGCGTGTTGGGGTTGCGGTGGTGGCTGCGACGGCGACGCTGTCGCTGCAGGACCGGGCCGAGGTCGACCGGCGCCTTGGGCCGGTGATCACCGGGTTGGGGGTGCGGCAGGCCGGTGGGGCGGCGGCCCGGGTCGCGGCCGAGCTGGACGCGGCGTCGGTGGTGGCGCGGATGGAGGCGGCCGTGAAGGGTCGCCGGGTGACGGTGCGGCCGGCTCCGGACGGGATGGCGTACCTGACCGTGCTGGGGCCGCTGAAGGACGTGGTGGGGGCGCATGTCGCGGTGCAGGCTCGGGCCCGGGGTGTGGTCGGTGGTCAGTGCCCCGACGAGGCGCCGCAGGGTCGGGGGGTGGGTGCGGTCGCGGCGGATACGGCGTTGCGGTTGTTGTCGGGGCGGGCGGTGGGTCAGCCGCAGCCGGTGGAGGTGCACCTGGTGATGACCGACCGGGCCCTGCTCGGCACCGGGAACCCGGACCGGTCGGTGTTTGAGCCGGCCCGGGTCCCCGGCCACGGGTGCGTGCCGGCACCGGTGGCCCGGGCCTGGCTGCGCGAAGGCCTCGACGACGGCCTCGACGGCGGCGCTCCGGCGACTGCGACCCCAGGCTGCAGCACCCCGACACTGAGCCAGGACTTCAGGTTGCCGGGTGCCGCGTCAGCCTCGGGTGAGGTTCCGGCACCGCCGCACACCGCCGCCGGCAGTGCGGGGCAACGGGCTCTCGTGCCGGCTGCTTCCCTGACGGGCCGCACTGGTTCCGCGACCGGGCTGCCGGCGGCTGCCCGGGTGTGGGTGCGCCGGTTGTACACGACCCCGGACGGGCGGGACCTGGTCGCGATGGACTCGCGGCGTCGGGTGTTCGGCGGGATGCTGCGGCGGATGCTGGTGCTGCGCGATGACGTGTGCACCACCTCGTGGTGCGAGGCACCGATCGTGCACGCCGACCACGCGAGGCCGGTGCGGGAGCACGCCGAGACCTCGTACGAGGAGGGCAACGGCAAGTGCACCCGGTGCAACTACGGCAAGGAAGCCCCCGGCTGGCGCACCCGCGTGATCCTCACGCAGCCCGGCGTCGACGAGCCGCCACCTGAGCGCACCGGCCGCCGCGGTGACGAGGCACGGCCGAGGCGGGTGGTTCAGGTGACCACCCCGCTCGGGCACGCCTACGACGCCGAACCCCCACCCCTACTCGGCTGGGGCAGCCAGACCTTCCCGCCCGCGCCCACCGTTCCCGACATGCCTCAGATGCCGAATCGGAAGCCTGCGCCGCAGGAGGCATTCCGAAGTCCCGAGGATTCGTCAGGCCGGCCAGTGCCCGGTCAGCGGCGCAAGCGAGCCCTGCGCCGAGCGCGGACGCTCAGCGGCACGGCTCTGGACCGGTCGCCGCGAGCACGCCGGCCTCGGCTGACCAGCCATCTCGAGCGCGAGCTGTGCAGGTACCTGACCTGAACCGGGCCGCCGAGGATCCGCCCGCAGCGGTACTTCGATCAGCCGGCGAGGTCGGACTCAGCGACGACGCGCAGCGCCTGCGCGGCGATGGTGAGGGCCGGGTTCATCGCGGCCGACGACGGGAAGAACCCGGCATCGACCACCCAGAGGTTGTCCAGGTCGTGGGCCTTGCAGTGGCCGTCGAGGACGCTCACCTCGGGGTCGGCGCCCGCGACGACGGTGCCGCACATGTGGCTGTTCATGCTGATGTCGAACGGCTGGGTGAACACCACGTCGTAACCGGCGTCGCGCATCAGCCGCTTGGCGCGGGTGAGCAGCCGTGCGTGCTGGCGGGTGTTGGTCGCCACCCGAGTGGTCCGGATCCGCCCGGTCGGCGACAGGGTGACGCGGTTGGCCGGGTCCGGCAGGTCCTCGGCCATCACCACCCACTCGACCGAGCGCCGAGCGATCGCGTCGAGCAGCGGCAGCGGAACCCTGGTCGCCCAGCTCTTCATCATCACGCCCTGCACCTTGCCGATCGCCTGCACGGTGCCCAGCGGGTGCCCGTCACCCCCGTCGTGGTACCAGTCCGTCACCATCACGGTCTTCTGGAACACCACGTCGTTGTGCCGGTTCAGGTCGACGGCGGCGATGTGGGCGTTGTTGTGCATCATGAAGCTGCGCCCGAGCAGACCCGAGGAGTTGCCGAGCCCGTCGGGGTGCTCGGCACTCGACGACGCCAGCAACAGTGCCGCCGAGTTCGCCGCGCCCGCCGACACCACGAACCGCCGAGCGTGCACCGTCACCGGCCCGCGCGGGCCGACCCCCAGCGCCTCGACCACCCGTCGCCCCGATGCGTCGGTCACCAGCCGCTCGACCCGCACCCCGGTCGCCAACCGTGCCGACCCGGTGGCCAGCGCCGGGTCGACCGCACACACCTCGGCATCCGACTTGGCCCCAAGGCGGCACGGGAAGCCGTCGCAGGTCGCGCACCGCACGCACCGCCCGTCGGGCCGTAGGTCCACCCCCATCGCCGTGGATGCCGGGTGCACCCCCGCCGCCGCCAGCCGCGAGACCAGGTCAGCGACGTACGGCTCGTGGGGCAGTGCGGCATACGGGAACGGCCCACTGCGCCATGGCTCGGTGGGGTCTGAACCGGCCGTCCCGTGCACGGCATACAGATGCTCGGCCGCGCCGTAGTACGGCTCCAGGTCGGCGTACCGGAACGGCCACGCCGGCGACACCCCGTCGAGGTGCGCCACCTCCTCGAAGTCCGACTCGCGGAACCGCGGCAGCGACGCCCCGTAGACCTTCGTGTTCCCGCCGACCACGTAGTGCACCCCCGGGGCGAACGCCACCCCGTCGCCGTCCTCCCACAGCTCGTCTGGCTTGTAGCGCCGCCGGATGAACACCTCGTCCGGCGACCAGTTCTCGGCCTCCCGCGGCAGCCGCTCGCCGCGCTCGAGCACCAGCACGTCGACCCCGCGCTGCGCCAGCGCCCAGGCGACGGTGCCACCGCCCATGCCCGACCCGACGACGGCGACGTCTGCATCCAGGTGCTCCACGCGGCCTCACCTCCGAGGGAATCGTGTCATCCGCAGACGGCGCGCACCGAACCCGCCGTCGCCGGTGTGCTCTGTGGTTCGGTGGTTCGATGCCCACCATCGGATTCCACTGCTCGCACGAGCAGATCGCCCCGGGCCGCCTCCTGCGAGACGTCCAGCACGCCGAGCAGGTCGGCTTCACCGCCGCGATGTCCTCCGACCACCTCTCCCCGTGGTCGCAGCGCCAGGGTGAGTCCGGCTTCGCCTGGTCCTTCCTCGGAGCGGCCCTCGCCACGACCGACCTCCCCTTCGGCGTCGTCACCGCCCCCGGACAGCGCTACCACCCCGCCATCACCGCGCAGGCGATCGCCACCCTGTCCAGCATGTTCCCCGGCCGCTTCTGGGCGGCCCTGGGCTCCGGCGAGGCCAGCAACGAGCGCGTCACCGGCCACGTGTGGCCGCGCAAGGACGTCCGCGACGCCCGCCTGCTCGAGTGCGTCGACGTCATCCGCCGCCTGCTCGCCGGCGAGACGGTCGACCACGACGGCCTCGTCACCGTCAACCGAGCCCGCCTCTGGACGCTCCCGGATGCCGTGCCACCCCTCATCGGACCGGCCGTCACCGCCGAGACCGCCGCCCGCCATGCCGGCTGGGCCGACGGCCTGGTCACGGTCAACCAGCCCCTCGACACCCTGCGCCGGGTGCTCGACGCCTACCGCGACGCCGGCGGCCGGGGCGCCGCCCGCCTGCAGGTGCACCTGAGCTGGGCCCCCACCGACGACGAGGCGCTGGCCATCGCCCACGACCAGTGGCGCAGCAACGTGCACGGCCCACCGGTCAGCTGGGACACCGAGACCGTCGAGGCGTTCGACACGATGGCCGAGACGGTGACCCCAGACCAGGTCGCCAAGGTCGTCAACGTCTCGAGCGACCCGGCGTGGCACGCCGCCCGCATCCAGGAGTACCTCGACCAGGGTTGGGACGAGGTCTACCTGCACCACGTCGGCCAGCGCCAGGAGGCCTTCCTCGACACCTTCGGCGAGCGCGTGCTGCCCCAGCTCGCCCCCACCGCACCGGCACCCGCCACCACCGACCGGCCCGCCCGCGAGCGCGAGGAGGCCACCCGATGAGGCTGAGCCAGACCGGGGACGTCTGGTGGAAGTCGGCCGTCTTCTACTGCGCCGACGTCGAGACCTTCCAGGACAGCAACGGCGACGGCGTCGGCGACCTGCGCGGCATGACCGAGCGGCTGGAGTACCTCGCCGACCTCGGCATCACCTGCCTGTGGCTGATGCCGCTCTACCCGACCGCCGGGCGCGACGACGGCTACGACATCACCGACTTCTTCGGCGTCGACCCCCGCCTGGGAACCCCCGGCGACTTCGTCGAGCTGGTGCGCACGGCGCGCTCGTGCGGCATCCGGGTGGTCGTCGACTTCGTCATGAACCACACCTCCGACCAGCACCCCTGGTTCAAGCAGGCCCGACGCAGCGTCGACGACCCCTACCGGCGACTACTACGTGTGGTCGCGCCACCAAGCCGCGCACGAGCAAGGCCGAGGTCGTCTTCCCCGACAAGGAGGACAGCATCTGGGAGCTCGACGAGAAGACCGGCGAGTACTACCTCCACCACTTCTACACAACGCAGCCCGACCTCAACGTCGCCAACCCCGCCGTGCAGGAGGAGATCGCCCGCACCCTCGGCTACTGGCTCGAGCTGGGCGTTGCCGGCTTCCGCATCGATGCCGTGCCGTTCCTGTTCTCCACCGACACCTACCCCGGCTCCGAGGAGGGCGGCTTCAACCCGCAGGCCTACCTCAAGGACGTGCGCGACTTCGTCACCCGGCGCCTGGGCGATGCCGCCCTGCTCGGCGAGGTGAACCTGCCCTACCCGCAGCAGAAGGACTTCTTCGGCGGCGCCGACGGCGACGGCCTCAACATGCAGTTCGACTTCATCGGCATGCAGCGCCTCTACCTGTCGCTGGCCCGCTCGGATGCCGGGCCGCTCGCCGACGCGCTGCGCGAGCGCCCCGGCCTCGACGTCACCAGCCAGTGGGCCAACTTCGTGCGCAACCACGACGAGCTCACCCTCGACAAGCTCAGCGATCGCCTGAGCGCAAGGAGGTCTTCGCCGCGTTCGGCCCCGACCCCGGACATGCAGCTCTACGGCCGCGGCCTGCGCCGTCGCCTCCCGACCATGCTCGGTGGCGACGAGCGCCGCATCCGGCTCGTCTACTCCCTGCTCTTCTCGCTGCCCGGCACCCCCACGCTGTTCTACGGCGAGGAGATCGGCATGGGCGAGAACCTCGACGTCGAGGGCCGGCTCGCGGTCCGCACCCCCATGCAGTGGGATGCCGGCCCGCAACGGCGGGTTCTCCAGCGCACCGAAGCGGCGGCTCACCCGCCCGCAGCCGGACGGCCTGTTCGCGCCCGAGCACGTCAACGCCGCCGCCCAGCGCCAGGACCCCGACTCGCTGTGGTCCTTCATCCGCCAGCTGATCCGCCGCTACCGCCAGATGCCGCAGATCGGCTGGTCCGACGTCGAGGTGCTCGACCACGACGTGCCGGCCGTGCTGGCCCACGTGTGCCGCTGCGACGGCTGGCGGCTGCTCGCGGTGCACAACCTCGGGCCTGACGACGAGATCCTCACCCTCGAGCTGGGTGAGGTACCCGAGGGCTCGGTGCTGCGCGACGTCCTCGACGGCCGCGACGACCAGCCGATCGACCCGAGCGGACGGGTGGAGCTGCGCGTCGACGGCTCGAAGGGCCAGTGGCTGCGCGTGCTCGCCCCCGGAGAGCAGGCGTACGCGTAACCGCTGCCCCACCGGTACGGTGGTGGCCGACACCGGCAGTGACCGCCGCCACACCCAGCACCAGCGGTCGCGAAGACCACTGACGCGGCGACCGTCACCACGGAAGCCCGGAGAAGGAGTGCCCTGTGAGCGACAACGAGGTCGCCCCCCTCGAGGCGGCGTTCGGCGTGGACCACCACGTCTCACGAACCGAGGCCCCGGAACGACCCGCCCAGGACGGCGGGCCGGAGATGGTCCAGCTGCTCACCCCCGAGGGCGAGCGCGTCGACGCACCCGGACTACGTCGCCGTACGTCGACGCCCTGACCGACGAGGACCTGCGCGGGTTCTACCGCGACCTGGTCCTGGTCCGCCGGTTCGACGCCGAGGCGACCGCGCTGCAGCGCCAGGGCGAGCTCGGCCTCTGGGCCAGCCTGCTCGGCCAGGAGGCCGCCCAGGTCGGCTCCGGCCGCGCGCTGCGCCCGCAGGACTACGCCTTCCCGACCTACCGCGAGCACGGCGTCGCCTGGTGCCGCGGGGTCGACCCGCTCAACCTGCTCGGCCTGTTCCGCGGGGTCAACCACGGCGGCTGGGACCCGAACGAGAAGAACTTCCACCTCTACACGATCGTCATCGGCGCGCAGACCCTGCACGCGACCGGCTACGCGATGGGCATGCAGCGCGACGGCGGCGTCGGCACCGGCGACCCCGACCGCGACGCCGCCGTGATCGCCTACTTCGGCGACGGCGCCACCAGCCAGGGCGACTGTCAACGAGGCGCTTCGTCTTCGCCAGCGTCAACAACGCCCCGGTCGTCTTCTTCTGCCAGAACAACCAGTGGGCGATCTCCGAGCCCAACGAGAAGCAGACCCGCGTCCCGCTCTACCAGCGGGCGCGCGGCTTCGGCTTCCCCGGCGTCCGGGTCGACGGCAACGACGTGCTCGCCGTCTACGCCGTCACCAAGGCGGCGCTCGACGCACGCCCGCGACGGGCCAGGGCCCGACGTTCATCGAGGCCTTCACCTACCGGATGGGCGCGCACACGACCTCCGACGACCCGACCAAGCTACCGCGTCTCCGCCGAGGTCGAGGTCTGGAAGCGACCGCGACCCGATCGACGCGGCTGCAAGCGCTGGCTCACGACCAGCGGCCGGGCCGACGCCGACTTCTTCGACCGCCGTCGAGCGAGGAGTCCGACGAGCTCGGCGCCTCGGTGCGCGAGCGCTGCCTGGCCCTGCCCGACCCGCACCGGCACCGACGATGTTCGACCACGTCTACGCCGAGCCGCACCCGCTGATCGAGCGGGAGCGGGCCGAGTTCGCAGCGCTACCTAGGTCCTCGGCTTCGAGGGAGCGCAGCTGAGATGGCCGCCAGCGACCCTGGCCAAGGGCATCAACACCGGCCTGCGCGCGGCGATGGAGGACGACCCCAAGGTCGTCCTCATGGGCGAGGACATCGGCAAGCTCGGCGGCGTCTTCCGGGTCACCGACGGCCTGCAGAAGGACTTCGGCGAGGACCGGGTCATCGACACCCCGCTGGCCGAGTCCGGCATCATCGGCACCGCGATCGGCCTGGCGCTGCGCGGCTACCGGCCGGTGTGCGAGATCCAGTTCGACGGCTTCGTCTACCCGGCCTTCGACCAGATCGTCACCCAGCTGGCCAAGCTGCACGCCCGCAGCCTGGGCCACGTCGCGATGCCGCATCGTCATCCGGATCCCGTTCGGCGGCGGCATCGGCGCGGTCGAGCACCACAGCGAGTCCACCGAGGCCTACTTCGCGCACACCGCCGGCCTGCGGGTCGTCGCCGTGCTCCAACCCGCACGACGCGCTACTGGATGATCCAGCAGGCCATCGCGACCGACGACCCGGTGATCTTCTTCGAGCCCAAGCGCCGCTACTGGGAGAAGGCCGAGGTCGACGACGCCCCCGAGGGCGCGCTCGGCACCGCGACCGGGTGCTCCGCGCGGGCACCGACGTCACGCTGCTCGCCTACGGCCCGATGGTGAAGACCTGCCTGGAGGCCGCCCAGGCCGCGGCGGAGGAGGGACGCAGCCTCGAGGTCGTCGACCTGCGCTCGCTCTCGCCGCTCGACGAGGCCACCATCCTCGGCTCGGCGCGCAAGACCGGCCGCCTGGTCGTCGTGCACGAGGCCCCGACCTTCCTCGGCATCGGGGCCGAGATCGCGGCTCGGGTCACCGAGCAGGCTTCTACTCGCCTCGAGGCGCCGGTGCTGCGGGTCGGCGGCTTCAACATGCCCTACCCGCCGAGCCGGCTCGAGGAGGAGTTCCTGCCCGACCTCGACCGCGTGCTCGACGCCGTCGACCGCTCGCTCGCCCACTGAAAGGCGTTCTCGCAGATGGCTCTTCGTGAGTTCCAGCTCCCCGACGTCGGCGAGGGTCTGACCGAGGCCGAGATCGTCACCTGGAAGGTCAAGCCCGGCGACACGGTCAAGGTCAACGACATCATCGTCGAGATCGAGACGGCCAAGTCGCTGGTCGAGCTGCCCGTGCCGTTCGCCGGCACGGTGGCCTCGCTCGACGCCTCCGAGGGCGACACCGTCGACGTCGGCACCCCGATCATCACGATCGACGACGGCCTGGGCGGGTCGCCGGATGCCGGCACGCCGGCTCCCGCTGCCGCCGCGGCGTCCGGCTCCTGTCGCGGCCGATACGCGCCGAGGAGGAGATCGGCGAGGGCCTGATCGGCGGCACGACGTCGACCGGCCGCACCGCCGTGCTCGTCGGCTACGGCGTCAAGCAGACCGAGGCCAAGCGCCGGCCCCGCGCTGGCGGGGCAACTGCCGACCAAGGTCGAGGCCTCGACCTCTTGTCCGCACGCCCGACCGTGCCGACGCGCCCGCTCGAGCCCGCGGCGACGCGGGTCCGGCGCGCTGGCCAAGCCGCCGGTGCGCAAGCTCGCCAAGGACCTCGGCGTCGACCTCGGCACGCGTCACCCCGACCGGCGACGGCGGCGTCGTCACCCGCGCCGACGTCGAGGCCGCTGCTGCGGGCGCAGACCAGCGAAGCCGGCGCCTCCGGCGCACCGAGCGCCCCGGCATCCACCGCGTGGGCACCGCGACGGCGAGCGGGAGACCCGGATCCCGATCAAGGGCGTGCGCAAGATGACCGCCGCAGGCCATGGTCGCCTCGGCGTTCACCGCGCCGCACGTCACCGAGTGGGTCACCGTCGACGTCAGCGCGCACGATGGAGCTGGTCGAGCGGCTCAAGCGCGACCGGGAGTTCCGCGACGTCAAGGTGTCGCCGCTGCTCGTGCTCGCCAAGGCGCTGTGCCTCGCCGTGCGCCGCAACCCCGGCATCAACGCCACCTGGGACGAGGCGGCCCAGGAGATCGTGGTCAAGCACTACGTCAACCTCGGCATCGCGGCCGCGACCCCGCGCGGGCTGGTCGTGCCCAACATCAAGGACGCCGACCGGCTGTCGCTGCGCGAGCTCGCCGAGGCGATCGGCGCCCTGACCGCCACGGCGCGCGAGGGCCGCACCCAGCCGGCCGACATGGCCGGCGGCACGATCACGATCACCAACGTCGGCGTCTTCGGCGTCGACACCGGCACGCCGATCCTCAACCCGGGCGAGGCCGCGATCCTGGCCTTCGGCACGGTCGCGCCGGCGCCCGTGGGTCGTGGCACCGACGGCACGAGCGATCGAGCCGCGCTGGGTCACCACGCTGGCGCTGCCGCTTCGACCACCGCCTGGTCGACGGCGAGCTCGGCTGCCGCTTCCTCGCCGACGTCGCGGCGATCCTGGCCGACCCCTCCCGCGCGCTCGTCTGGGGCTGAGCCGGTGCCGGCCGAGCCCGCCGAACCCACCGGCGTCGTCTTCCCCGAGGTCGACGGGCGCCGCTCCACCGGCGCCACCGGGCGGGCGGTCGTCGCCGACGCCCTGCGGCCCGTCGACCCGGTCGGCGCCGCGGCCGCCCAGCGCGAGACCAACTGGCGCAGCGGGTACCTCAGCCACTTCCGTCGCCTGGTCGAGGCTGGCCTGCCCAGGCCAACGGATGCCGTCGCCATCGCCGACGCCGGGCTCGCGTCGCTCTACGACCGGATGTGCTGGCGCGACCCCGACGGCCGCCAGGTGCGGCTCGAGTCGGCGCTCGGCGGGGTGGCCGGCAGCCCCGCCGACCTGCTGGCCACCGAGTCGTTCGGTGGCACGGGCGAGCCCGACACCGCTCTCACCATCCCCTATCGCGGCTCCCGGCTCGCGGGCGACGACCTGCGCCGCCAGCTCGACACCTGGGTGACCGACGGCGTGGTCGAGCCCAGCCTGCGCGACGCCGTCGGTGCGGTGATCGACCACCCCGAGTGGCTGCGCCTCGAGGGCCGCACCGTCGTCGTGCTCGGCGCCGCCGCCGAGATGGGTCCGCTGCGCTCGCTGCTGCGGTGGGGCGCCACCGTCGCCGCCGTCGACCTGCCCCGCCCTGACCTGTGGGGGCGCCTGCTCGGCGACACCTCGGGTCTCGCGGGCCGCGTGCTGGTGCCGGCCACCCCCGGCACCTCCGACCTGGCCCAGCGCGCCGGCGTCGACCTCATCCACGACCTGCCGACCGCCACCGGCTGGGTCTGCGGCCTGCCGGGCTCGCTCGTCATCGGCAACTACGTCTACGCCGACGGCGCCACCAATGTGCGGGTCAGCACCGCCGTCGACGCCCTCACCGAGACCGTGCGCGCCGCCCGCCCCGACACCGCGATGTCCTTCCTCGCGACCCCGACCGACGTGTTCGCCGTGCCGGGCGAGGCGGTCGCGGCCTCGGTGCAGGCGTATGCCGACCGCCGCACCTCCAAGCTGCTGCGCGGCCCGCTGCGCACCCTGTCGGGCGGGCGGCTGCTGCGCCGCAACTACGTGCCGGGCGAGGACCCCGGCATCAACGACTCCGTCGTGCTCCAGCAGGGCCCCAACTACCTGCTCGCCAAGCGGCTCCAGCGCTGGCGTGCGACCTCGGCGCGGGCCCAGGGCGCGACGGTGTCGTTCAAGATCGCCCCACCCACGCGCACCCGCTCGGTCGTCAAGAACCGTGCGCTGGCCGCCGCGTACGCCGGGGCGCACCGCTTCGGCGTCGAGGTGTTCGACCCGGGCACGGCCAACACGCTGATGGCGGCGCTGCTCGTGCACGACCTCGCCGCCGGCTCGCCGCGCCAGGACTTTCCATGGCAGGACGAGGCGTATGCCGCGGCGCACGGCGGGCTGTGGCGCGCGGCCTACGACCCGCGCAGCGCGCTCGGCCTGGCCGCCCTGCTCGGCGCCGCCTCCGCCCGCCCCTGACCCACCGCCATCCCCGCCTCGAGTGCGGAGCTGGTTGCCAGAACGACCACTTCCGCACTCAACGCGAGCGTGATGCACCGGATCCGCACCTGACCGTCATCCCGGTGTGCGGAATCCGCGGTTGGCCAACGGTCGCGCCACACGTCATGATGGAGGTATGAGCGCCACCTCGTCGATGCCGAAGCGACCGTCCGACCCCCTCGACCTGATCGACGTCGACAGCCTGCTCACCGACGAGGAGAAGGCGATCCGGGCGGCCACCCGCCAGGTCTGCGCCGACGCGGTCGACCCGCACATCATGCAGTGGTACGAGGACGGCGACCTCCCGGTGGCCCGCGAGCTGGCCAAGGAGTTCGGCAAGGTCGGCCTGCTCGGCATGCACCTCGAGGGCTACGGCTGTGCCGGCATGTCCGCCGTCGACTACGGCCTGGCCTGCCTCGAGCTCGAGGCGAGCGACTCCGGCATCCGCTCGCTGGTGTCGGTGCAGGGCAGCCTGGCGATGTTCGCGATCTGGCGCTTCGGCACCGAGGAGCACAAGCAGGAGTGGCTGCCGCGGATGGCGGCCGGCGAGGCGCTCGGCTGCTTCGGACTCACCGAGCCCGACCACGGCTCCGACCCCGGCTCGATGCGCACCCGGGCCCGCCGCGACGGCGACGACTGGGTGCTCAACGGCTCCAAGATGTGGATCACCAACGGCTCGATCGCCGACGTCGCCGTCGTCTGGGCCAACGCGGGCGAGGAGAACGGCGGCATCCGGGGCTTCGTGGTGCCCACCGACACACCGGGATTCGCGGCGCACAAGATCACCCACAAGATGTCGCTGCGCGCGTCGGTCACCTCCGAGCTCACCTTCGAGAACCTCCGCCTGCCCGCGGATGCCGTGTTCCCCGACGTCGCCGGCCTCAAGGGTCCGCTCGCCTGCCTCAGCGAGGCGCGCTACGGCATCGTCTGGGGCTCGCTCGGCGCGGCCCGCTCCTCGCTCGAGGCGGCTCGCCGCTACTCGATGGAGCGCATCCAGTTCGGCCGCCCGATCGCCGGCTTCCAGCTGACCCAGGCCAAGCTCGCCAACATGGCCACCGAGCTGCAGCTCGGCCAGCTGCTCGCGCTGCACCTCGGCCGCCGCAAGGACACCGTCGGGCTGCGCCCCGAGCAGGTGTCGGTCGGCAAGTACAACAACATCACCAAGTCGATCGAGATCTGCCGCACCGCGCGCACCATCCTCGGCGCCAACGGCGTCAGTGGCGAGTACCCCGTCATGCGGCACGCGAACAACCTCGAGTCGGTGCTCACCTACGAGGGCACCGTCGAGATGCACACCCTCGTGATCGGCCAGGCCCTCACCGGCGAGTCCGCCTTCCGCTGACGCCGGGGTCGACCGACCCCCTGCCGGCGTCGCTGCCGGCCATCTGTGAAACCACGTTGCCCGCCGTTCTCGGCGGGCGGGACGATGACCGTCCCCCACCACCTCATCGGAGAATCCCGTGCTGTCCGCGTATGCCCCGCTGTTCCGCGTCCCCGGCGCCACCCGCTTCATCGCGGGCACGGCGCTGTCACGCACCGGTGGGGCGATGTTCGGTGTCGCGATCATCATCATGCTCAGCGAGCGCCGCGGGTCCTTCGGGCTCGCGGGCGCCGTCTCGGCAGTCGGCCTGCTCGTGCTCGCCATCGCCGGCCCCGTCATCGGCCGGCTGGTCGACAAGGGTGGCCAGCGGCGGGTGGCGCTGCCCTTCGTCATCTTCTCGACCATCTGCGGCGTCACCGTGGCCGTGCTGTCGTGGCGCGATGCCCCGGCCTGGACCCTCTTCGTGTTCTACGGACTGAGCGCCGTGCTCCCCGAGCCCGGTCCGATGTCCCGCGCCCGCTGGGCGCACATCTACCGCGACGAGCCCCAGCACCTGCACACGGCGATGTCGTTCGAGCAGGTCTCCGACGAGGCCTCCTTCGTCATCGGCCCGGTGCTGGCCGTGCTCGTCTCGACGCTGTGGTTCCCAGAGGCCGGCCTGCTCCTCGCCGAGCTGTTCTTCACCGTCGGGATGCTGGCGTTCCTCGCCGCCCGCGCCACCGAGCCGCCCGTCGTGCCGCACGCCGACCGGCCGGGCGGGCTGGCCATCCGTCGCCCCGGGCTGCTCGTCGTCGCCACCGCGCTGGTCATGACCGGCGTCATCTTCGGCGCGAACGAGGTCATCGCCGTCGCCTTCGCCAAGGAGCAGGGCGAGACCGGGTTCTCGAGCATCATCCTCGGGGCGTTCGCGCTCGGGTCGACCCTGTCCGGGATCGTGTTCGGCAGCAGGGTCTTCCGCACCACGATGACCCGCCGGCTCCTCTACGCGGCCGCGGGGATGTTCGTGCTCGAGGTGCCGGCCCTGCTCGTCGGTGGGCTCTGGCCGCTCGTCGTGGTCATGTTCGTGGCGGGCTCTGCGACCGCCCCGATGCTCATCACCAGCCTGTCGCTGGCGCAGCGCCTCGTGCCCGGCGCGTTGGTGACCGAGGGGATGGCGGTGGCCATCACAGGCATCCTCATCGGCATCTCCGGTGGGTCGGCCGTGGGCGGCTGGGCGATCGAGGCGTGGGGCGCGCAGCCCGCGTATGCCGTGCCGGTGCTCTGTGGTGGCCTCGCCCTGGCGATCATCGCGGCGCGCTACCGCCACCTCGAGCGCCACGAGCTCGCCCCGCACTGATTGCGGATTTCCCGCGCCCAGGCGCGTGGGGAATCCGCAAGAAGTCGGGTCAGAGCCAGACGCCGGCGCGCATCACCGCGACCACCCGTAGGTCGTCGTCGAGCTGCACGAGGTCGGCCCGGCGGCCGGGCTCGATGACGCCGACGTCGCCCAGCCCGAGCAGCCGCGCCGGGGTGGCCGTCGCGGCGTCGATCACCGCGTCGAGCGGCAGGCTGGCGGTCTGCACGGCATACCGCACGGCGTGGTCCATGGTGAGCGTGCTGCCGGCGATCGCGCCGTTCGACGCCAGCCGGGCGACGCCGTCGCGCACCTCTACGGCCGCGGGGCCGAGCACGTAGTCGCCGTCGGCGGCGCCGGCCGCCCCCATCGCGTCGGTGACGAGCAGGAACCGGTGCGGCGCCGTGGTCGCGGCCCAGTGCAGCACGGCCGGGTGCAGGTGGATGCCGTCGGCGATCAGCTCGACGAACGCCCGGTGGTCCTCGACGAGGGCGAGCACCGGCCCGGGCTCGCGGTGGTGGATCGGCCGCATCGCGTTGAACAGGTGCGTGGCGACGGATGCGCCGGCGTCGAGCGCCTGCTGCGCCACGGCATACGTCGCGTCGCTGTGCCCCAGCGCCGCGATGACGCCGCGCTCGGCGAGCAGGGCGACCGCCTCGAGCCCGCCGTCGAGCTCGGGAGCGAGGGTGACCATCCGCACCGCTCCCTCGCCGGCGTCGAGCAGCCGCACCACCTCGGCCGGGTCGGGGGAACGCAGCAGGGCCGGGTCGTGCGCGCCGCAGTGGTCACTGCTCAGCCACGGACCCTCGAGGTGGATGCCGGCCAGCTCACCGGCGTGCACCAGCGGCGCCAGGGCCCGCACCGATGCCTCGAGCCGCTCGGTGGTGTCGGTGACCAGGCTGGCCACCATCGTGGTGGTGCCGTGCGCCCGGTGGGTGGCCAGCACGGGCGCGACCTCGGCCGGGTCGCCCGAGGTGAAGGCAGCGCCCCCACCACCGTGCGAGTGGGCGTCGACGAACCCGGGCACGAGGGTGCCCGCGAGGTGCCGGTCGGCCGGTGCCGGCGGGTGACCCCCGCCGGCACCGGCGACGCGGTCACCGTCGACCTCCACCCAACCCGGCTCGGCCGAGCCGGACGGGAGGACGACGCGGTCAGCGCTGAGCAGCACCGGCATCCGCCTTCTCGGGCTCCTGGACCGGGCCGGTGTCCTGGATCTCCGGCGTCGCCGCGTCATCGTCGTCGTCCTCGCGGCCGGGCGTGCGCAGGTTCCACTTGCGGATGACCCACCGGAACAGCAGGTAGTAGACGGCGGCATAGCCCAACCCGATCAGGACCAGCAGCAGCGGCTTGGTCGCGATGTTGAAGTTGAGCACGTAGTCGAACAGCCCGGCGCTGAAGCCGAACCCGTCCTTGATGCCTAGTGCGTTGGTCAGCGCCATCGACGTGCCGGTGAGCACCGCGTGGATGACGTAGAGCGGCCACGCCACGAACATGAAGGCGAACTCGAGCGGCTCGGTGACGCCGGTGAGGAATGACGTGAGGGCGGCCGTCATCATCAGTCCGCCGACGAGCTTGCGCGACTTGAACTTCGCCTCCTGCCAGATCGCCAGCGCGGCGGCCGGCAGCGCGAACATCATGATCGGGAAGAAGCCGGTCATGAACGCGCCGGCGGTCTTGTCCCCGGCGAGGAAGCGGCTGATGTCGCCGTGCACGACCTTGCCGGTGGCCGGGTTGGTGTAGTCGCCCAGGATGAACCACGGCACCGAGTTCAGGATGTGGTGCAGGCCCAGCGGGATGAGCAGCCGGTTGGCGGTGCCGTAGACGAACCCGCCGATGATGGCGTTGGCGGCCACCCACTCGCCGATGTTGGTCAGGCCGGCGTCGAAGGCGGGGTAGATGACGGCCAGCAGCACGGCCAGGATGAGGGTCGCGAACCCGGTGACGATCGGCACGAACCGACGGCCGCCGAAGAACGCCAGGTAGGGCGGCAGCGAGATGCGGTAGTAGCGCTGCCAGAGGTAGGCCGCGGTCAGGCCGCACAGGATTCCGCCGAGCACGCCGTAGTTGATCAGTTCCTGGTCCTCCCCCTGCGGGGGTGACGGGAGCACGAACGGCGACACGGCATCCCCCACGCCCTTGAACACGAGGTAGCCGACGACCGCGGCGAGCGCGGTCGACCCGTCGGCCTTCTTCGCCATGCCGATGGCGACACCGACGGCGAACAGCAGTGGGAGGTTCTCGAACAGGGCCCCACCGCCGCCGGCCAGGACGGCGGCGACCTTGTCCCAGCCCAGGCCGTCGGCGCCGAGCAGGTCGGGCTGGCCGAGGCGCAGCATGAGCGCTGCGACGGGCAGCGCGGCGATCGGCAGCATCAGGCTGCGGCCGAACTTCTGGATGGGCGCGAGGTTCAGGCGTTTCTTCGCGCCTGTCTCGGCCGTGGCGTCGGCGGTGGTCATGGGTTCCCCTCCAGTGGTGGTGATGGATGTGCTTCGTCGGGCATCGAACTGTCCAGCGAGACGTGCAGCTCGTAGCGGTCGCCGCGGTAGTGGCTGGTCACCAGCTCCAGCGGCGCGCCGCCGCTGCGGCTGCGCCGGTCGAACGCCAGCACCGGGTCGCCGGGCTCGACGTCGAGGTGGTGGGCGACCGTGGCGTCGGCCAGCTCGGCGCGCACGGTCTGGTCGGCGGTGTCGACCGACCGGCCGTACTCGCGGGCGAACAGCTCGTAGAGCGAGCGGCCCAGGTCGTGCCGGTCGAGGCCGGGCAGCAGGGTCGGCGAGTACCAGCCGGCCTCGACCGCCATCGGCTCACCGGCGGCCAGCCGCACCCGCTCCACCCACCAGGCCCGCTCGCCCGGCGCCAGCCCGAACCACGCCGCGACCTCGGCCGGCGGCTCGAGCGAGGCCACCCGCACGACCCGGGTCGAGGGGGCCTTGCCGCGCCGTCGCATGTCCTGGGTGAAGGAGGCGAGGTGCAGGTGCGACTGCACCCGCGGCCGTGCCACGAAGGTGCCCTTGCCCGGCACTCGGCGCAGCGCCCCCTCCGCCACGAGCGACTCGATGGCCCGGCGCACGGTGGCGCGCGACACGGCATACGTCGTCATCAGCTCGCGCTCGGACGGGATGGCGGCGCCGGGCGCGAGCTCGCCTGCACACAGGGCGGCCAGCACCGCTCGGAGTTGGGCATGCTTGGGCTCGGCGCCGTCGACGAGGTGGCGCGGCGCGGTGGTCACCGGGTCCGCCATTCGTCCCCCTCGCGGGTGGTGGTCTCAACTGGTACGGTCCAGTCAGTACCAGTTGAGGATGCACCCGGGGTGGGGACCTGTCAATCCGGGCGGCTCCCGATCGAGAGGACCCCTGATGAGCAGCAAGGCAGAGCAGATCCTGGCCGGGCTCGGTGGCGCCGGCAACATCGTCGAGATGGAGCCGTGCATCACCCGGCTGCGCACCGAGGTCAAGGACATGGACCTGGTCGACGAGAAGGCCCTCAAGGCCGCCGGTGCCCACGGGGTGGTGCGGGCCGGGTCCGTCGTGCAGGTCGTGGTCGGCCCCGAGGCCGACAACCTGGCCGAGGACATCGAGGACCTGATGTGACCGACGTGCTCGCCCCGCTCGCGGGGCAGGTGCGCGCGCTGTCCGAGGTGCCCGACCCGGTCTTCGCCGCCGAGATGGTCGGTGCCGGCGTCGCCATCGAGCCCGAGGGCGGTGAGGTGGATGCCGTGTCGCCCGTCGCCGGCACGGTGCTCAAGCTGCACCCGCACGCGTTCGTGGTGCTCACGGCTGAGGGCACCGGCATCCTCGTGCACCTCGGCATCGACACGAACCACCTCGCGGGGGCCGGTTTCGAGCTGCTCGTGAGGGAGAAGGACGCCGTGGACGCTGGTCAGCCGGTCACCCGCTGGAACCCCTCCGACGTCGTCGAGCGCGGCCTGAGCCCGATGGTCATGGTCTGCGTGCTCGACACGAAGCCCGGCGACGTGACCAGCGACCGCACCGGCGACACCGTCGCGGCGGGCGACGCACTCTTCGCCTGGCCCGCCGGCTCGTGACGAGCCCGCCGGTCGCCGCCCTGCTCCTCGACCTCGACGGCACCCTCGTCGACTCCGAGCCCCTGCACCGCGAGCGCTACCGGGCGTGGTTCGAGCAGCGCGGCTGGCCCTACGACGACGAGGTCGCCTCGCTGTTCACCGGTCGCCGCGCCGACGACGTCTTCCGCACCATCGACGGGCCGTGGCGCGGCGAGGATCCCGACGCGCTGCTCGCCGAGATCTTCGCGCTCGGGCCGATGCACCGGCTTCCCGAGCCGGTCGCCGGCGCGGTGGGGGCGGTCGACTGGGCGCACGCGTCCGGTATCCCCCTGGCGTTGGTCACGTCGGCCGGCACCCGCTGGGTGGGTCGCGTGCTCGCGCCGTTCGGTGGGGCCGAGTCCTTCGATGCCACGGTCACCCGCGAGGACATCACCGACGGCAAGCCCGACCCGGCCTGCTACGCCCTGGCCTGCCAGCGCCTTGGCGTCGACCCGGGCGGCGCGGTCGCCTGCGAGGACGCGCCCGACGGCGTGCGCTCGGCCGTCGCGGCCGGGGTCGGCACCGTCGTCGGCATCACGACCAGCTTCACCGCGCAACAGCTGTCGGATGCGGGTGCCACCCACACGCTGCCCGACCTCACCACGCTGCCGGCCCTGCTCGGCGGCTGACTCAGAACGGCACGCCGCACTCCAGCACGACGTTGGCGTAGGGCGTCTCCTCGCCGGTGCGCACCGCGAGACGGATGCCGGGCAGCATCGCCTTGAGCTCCTCGTGGCTCACCAGTCGCCGCTCACCCAGGACGCGGGCCCGGGCGTCGAGCCACAGCGGGAAGTCGCCTCCGGCCGCCTCCGCCGCGATGGTGTGCGCCTGCACGACGACCTCTCCGAGCACCGCGTCGAGCACCGTGCGCAGGTCGACCACGCCGGGCACCAGCGCGAGGTCGACGACCGGCACACCGGGTGGCAGTGGCAGCCCACGGTCGGCGATGACGACGAGGTCGGTGTGGCCGAGCCGGGCGAGGTGGCCCAGCAGCTCGGCGTGCAGGAGGCCGGTGCGCTTCACGAGTCGAGAGTAGAGAACACGCCGCCCCGGCTCGAGCCGGGGCGGCGTGTTTCCTACTGTCGTGGAGCCCGTCAGTGCGGGGCGACCACGGGCGCGTCCTGCGGACCGGCTGCGGCAGCATCCGAGTCGGTCTTGGCGCGGTCGTCGTACGACGAGCCCTTGCGCAGCTCGACGTGCGGCAGCATCAGCATCACCAGGAAGCCGACGACCATGACGATCGAGCCGACGAGGAACACGGTGTCCATGGCCTCGGAGAAGCCCATGAGGAACGGCTTGGCGATGCGCTCGTCGAGGTCGTTGAGGAACGAGCTGTCCTGCAGCACACCGCTGGCAGCGCCGCCGCCACTGGCCTGGGCCGCCTTGAGCTGCGCGGCCACGGCGGCGTTCGCCGGGTCGGCAAGCGCGGCCTGGAAGTCGGCGGTGGGAACCGCGGCACGCAGGGCCGAGGTGATCTTCTCGCCAGCGGTGGAGAACAGGATCGACAGGAACACGGCGGTGCCGAGCGTGCCACCGATCTGCCGGAAGAAGGTGGCCGACGAGGTGGCGACGCCGATCTGGCGTCGGCGGCACGGCGTTCTGCACGGCCAGGGTGAGCGGCTGCATGTTGAAGCCCAGCCCCATGCCGAAGACCAGCATGACGATCATCGTCTGCCACAGCGGGGTGTCGAACTCGACGTAGTGGAAGATGAAGAGCGACACCGCGAGCAGCGCCGTGCCGATGATCGGGAAGATCTTGTACCGGCCGGTGCGGGAGATGATCTGACCGGACAGGATCGAGCCGATCATGATGCCGAGCATCATCGGCAGCAGCAGCAGACCGGACTCGGTCGGCGTCGCGCCCTTGACGAGCTGCAGGTACAGCGGCAGGCGTGCTCAGCGCACCGAACATGCCCAGACCGATCAGCACGTTGACCGCCAGGCCGATGCTGAACACCCGGCTGCTTGAACAGCCGCATCGGGATCAGCGCCTCGTCCTTCATCCGCGATCTCGATCAGGATGAAGCGCGATGACACCGATGATGCCGAGGACGATCAGGCCGAGGACGACACGGCGGAGTCCCAGCCCCAGATCGCGGCCCTGCTCGGCGACGATCAGCAGCGGCACGATGCCGAGGATGAGCGCGGCGGCGCCCCACCAGTCGATGCGGTGGTCGGTGCGGATGTGCGGGAGGTGCAGCGTCTTGGCGACGACGACCAGCGCGACGATGCCGATCGGCACGTTGACCAGGAAGACCCAGCGCCAGCCGGTCGATGCCGAGGATGGTGTCGGCGCCGGCGAAGAAGCCGCCGACCAGCGGGCCGATGCACCGACGACAGTGCCGAAGACGGCGAGGAAGTAGCCCTGGTACTTGGCGCGCTCACGCGGCGGCACGATGTCGCCGATGATGGCCAGCGCCATCGAGAACAGACCGCCGGCGCCGATGCCCTGCACGGCGCGGAAGGCGGCCAGCTCGTACATCGAGGTGGCGAAGGTACACAGGATCGAGCCGAAGATGAAGATGCTGATGGCGGTGAGGAACATCGGCCGGCGGCCGTAGATGTCCGACGAGCTTGCCGTACAGCGGCGTGGTCATCGTCGAGGTGATCAGGTAGGCGGTGGTGACCCAGGCCTGGCGGACAGCCCGTGCAGGTCGTCGGCGATGGTGCGGATCGAGGTGGAGACGATCGTCTGGTCGAGCGCGGCCAGCAACATGCCCATCATCAGGCCGATGAGGATCGTGACGATCTGGCGGTGGCTGAGCGGGCCGGTCGGGCGGTCCGGTTCGTCGACCGCAGCGGGTGCCGGGGCACCGCTGCCGGTGGCCAGTGCGGCCTGCCGGATATCGGGCGGGGTGGAGTCGTTCATCGGTCGTTCCTTCTGGTGATGGAGGGGAGGGAGGCCTCGAGGTCGGAGGCGAAGTGGCGCAGGTGTGCGGAGAACGAGGTGACGTCGTCGTCGGGCCAGTCCGCGAGCAGGCCCTGCAGCCAGCGGTCGCGGTCCTCGCGGATGGCGGAGAGGAGGGTGCTGCCCTCGTCGGTGAGGGACAGCGCCTGGGCGCGGCCGTCGTCGGGGTCGGGCCCCCGCCGCACGAAGCCGAGGTCGACCAGCGTGGTGACCTGGCGGCTCACGGTGGAGACGTCGGAGTGCAGCACCTCGGCCAGGGCCGAGACGCGCATCGGCGCGACCTTGAGGTTGAACAACAGGGGGTAGGCCATCGGGTCGACCTGGGGGTGCTGGCGCGGCGCCTGCTGCCGCACGAGGTGCAGCAGCTTGACGACGCGGATCAGGTCGTCACCGAGCACGGCCGTCGGGGTCGACGGCACCGAGCTGAACGGCATCCGGGGTCCTTCCTCGTAACAGTTGCTTGCGGCATACAACTATATGAGGACCCGCGGACATTCCCGAAACCGCGCAGGAATCCCGGGTGTCGAACCTTCAGGCGCTGCTGGCGCCGAGGTGGGCGAGCAGGTTGTGCGCGAAACGCTGGCCCATCAGGGCGATGACGCCCTTCATCGCGGTCGTCACCGCGGGCCGCACGATGCCCGGGAAGGGCAGGTCGACGGTGATCTGCATCGAGGTCTCGAGGTGGGTGCCCGAGGGTCGTGGGGCGAGCTTGTACCAGCCGACCACGCCGGCGCTCTCGTCCGCGCCCGGGGCGGGGTCGTGGGTGAAGTCGATGCGGTGCGGCTCGTCGAAGTCCATCCGCTCGCGGAAGGTGAAGGAGAAGGTGGCGCCGAGCACCGGCACCTTGGTCAGCTGCCAGACCCAGTGCTCGCCCTCCTCCTTCACGGAGTGCAGGAACGGGGTGAGCCGGGCGATCTGGTCGGGGTCGGTGAGCACCTCCCACACGGCATCCACGTCGGCGGTGACGGTGGCCGCGGAGCGGTTCGCGGTCGAGAACGTGGCCATGCTCAGGGGGTGATCGCCATGGCGGCCATGACCCGGCGGGCCACGTCGTCGTCGCCGTGCACCACCACGTGCAGGTCGTCGGGGGAGCGCCGGCCGCCCAACAGCCGGCCGGCAACGGCGGTCGACATGGTCAGCGAGGTGGTGACGACGTCGGGGTGCTCGTCGGCCTCGCCGGTGAACAGCGGGATGCCGCGCGCTGTGCCGTCGTGCTCCTCGACGCGGGCCCCGGCGCGCCCGACGGTCGGCCCGGTGAGGTCGAGCACCACGGCGTTGCCGGGCTCGATGCGGGCGCTCTTGGCGACGATGCGGGGCAGGGCCGCGAACAGCTGGGCCACCGAGTGTGCGGCCGCCGCGGAGTCGAGCCCGCCGGGTCGCTCGATGGCTTCGCGGATGTCCTGCTCGTGCACCCAGACGTCGAAGGTGCGCACGCCGAGCCGGTCACCGGCGAGCACTCGGCCGAAGGGGGAGTCGACCTCCACCTGCGCCCACTCGGTGCCGGAGCGGTAGACCGAGAGCCGCTCGGCCAGGCGCTCCTCGAGCTCGTCGAGCACCTCCTCCAGGTCGCGGCCGCGGCGCGACTCGACGTACTTCTCCATCAGCTCGCCGAAGGAGTGCCGCACGTGCGCGTGCCGGCTGATGTCGACGTCGGGGACCGGCTCGCCGGCGACCATCGCCTCGGTGGCGGCGACGTGCGAGATCTGGTCGAGCACCGTCCAGCCCGGGCAGTCGGTGGGACGCGCGGCGTCGGCCGGACGCATCGTGCGGCCGAGGTCGATCACGTGCTGCACCGTCTGCGCGTACGCCTCGACCAGCTCGCCCAGGTCGCTCGGGGCCGGGGGGTGCAGGGACATGCGGCCACAGTACCTACGCTTGTCGTCATGGCCACCCCCGAGCACCCGCCGGCCGAGAGCGCACCGGGGGTCGTTCGTGCCCTCGGTCTCGCGGTCGTGGCGGGGCTCCTGGGGGCGCTGGTCGCCGCGGTCATCACCGGGGCCACCGCGCCGCTCCAGCTCGCGGACCCCGGGGCCCTGGTGCGCTGGGGCCTGCCGCTCGTGGGGGCGGTGAGCACCCTCGCGTCGGCCGCCACCGTCGGGCTGCTGGGCCTGGCGGCCTTCCTCGTGCCCGAGCGCCAGCGCACCAACCGCCGCGTCACGGCCACCCGGTATGCCGCCACCGCCGCCACGGTGTGGGCGGTGGCCGCGCTGCTCGAGGTGGTGCTGACCTTCGCCGACCTCGCGGGCACGCCGCTCACCAGCGCCGGGCTGTTCGACCAGCTGGTCTCGTTCACCTGGACCCTGGAGACCACCCGGGTGCTGCTCATCAGCGCGCTCGTCGCCGTCGTGGTGGCGGTGTGCGCCCGGTTCACCACCCGCCGGGCGCCGATGGCATGGCTCGCCGTGCTCACCCTGGCCGCGGTCGTCATCCTCGCCCTCACCGGCCACGCGGCCGGCTCGACCAGCCACGAGGATGCCGTCAACGCCCTCGGCGTGCACCTGCTCGGCGTCGTGGTCTGGACCGGCGGGCTGATCGGCCTGGTCGCCCTGCGCCGGCCGCTCGGCACCGACCTCGGCACGACCGTGGCGCGCTACTCGACCGTGGCGGCGTGGTGCTTCGCCGCCGTGGCGCTCAGCGGGGTGCAGCAGGCGTGGATCCGGGTGGGGTCACTCGAGGGCCTCACCACTCCCTACGGCATCGTCGTGGTGCTCAAGACCGTGGCGATGGTCGCGCTCGGGGTGCTCGGCTGGCTGCACCGGCGCAACATCGTCGAGGTGCTCACGGCGCGGCCCGGCGACGGGCGGGCGTTCGCCCGGCTCGCGGTCGTCGAGATCACGATCATGGGGGCCGCCACCGGGCTGGCCGCCGTGCTCGGTCGCAGCGTGCCGCCGGTGGCCGACGCGGGGCCGGCGCCCAGCCGAATCCTCGAGCTGAGCGGCTACCCCGACCCCGGGCCGATGGTCGCCGCCAACTGGCTCACGGCCTGGCGCATCGACTGGTTGTTCCTCACCACCGCGGCGCTGGCTGTCGGCCTCTACCTCGCGGGGGTGGTGCGGCTGCGCCGGCGCGGCGACGCCTGGCCTCCGGCTGCGCACCATCTGCTGGGTGGTCGGGTGGGCCCTGTTCGTCTGGGCCACCTGCGGCGCGCCCGGCATCTGGGGGCGGGTGCTGTTCAGCACGCACATGGTGCTGCACATGGCGGTGGCCATGACGGTGCCGCTGTTCCTGGTGCCCGGGGCGCCGGTGACGCTGGCGCTGCGGGCCCTCAAGCCGCGCTCCGACAAGTCGTGGGGGCCGCGCGAGGTGCTGCTCCAGGTGGTGCACTCGCGGGCGATGCACGTGCTGGCCAACCCGGTCGTGGCGGCATCCCTGTTCTTCTTCAGCCTGGCGGCGTTCTACTGGACCGGCCTGTTCGGGCTGTCACTCACCACCCACACCGGGCACCTGCTGATGATGGCCCACTTCCTGCTCACCGGTTACCTGTTCGTGTGGGTGCTCATCGGCATCGACCCCGGGCCACCGCGGTGGTCGCCGCTCGCGCTGCTCGTCATCCTGTTCGCCACGATCTCCTTCCACGCGTTCTTCGGGGTGGCGCTCACCGGCAGCGAGACCCTGCTGGCGCCAGACTTCTTCGGGCAGGTCAACCTGCCCTGGGGCCCCGACCCGCTGCTCGACCAGCACCGGGCCGGCGAGATCGCCTGGGGCTTCGGCGAGGCGCCCACCCTGTTCCTGGCCGTGGTCGTCGCCATCCAGTGGTTCCGGCGCGACGAGCAGGAGACCCGCCGCAAGGACCGCCAGGCCGACCGCGACGGCGACGCCGAGCTCAACGCCTACAACGAGTACCTCGGCCGCCTGCGCAGCGAGGCCGAGCACCTTGACTAGCGGGCAGAATGCCGGCATGCGCATCGCGGTCATCCAGCTCGGCTACGACGACGACGAGCCCTTCGACGCCCGGGTCGACCGGGTCGCGGGGCTGGTCGCCGAGCAGGCGGGGCACGACCTCGTCGTGCTGCCCGAGCTGTGGGGCGCCACGGGGTTCGACTACCGGCGCTGGGACGACGAGGCCCAGCCGCTCGACGGACCGTGGGCCCGGGCGATGGCGGATGCCGCGCGCGCGGCATCCGTCGTGCTGCACGCCGGGTCGTTCGTCGAGCGGCTGCCCGAGCCCGGCGCCGACGGCAACGACCTGGCCAACACCTCACTGCTGCTGGATGCCGGGGGGTCGCCGCTCGCGGTCTACCGCAAGATCCACCGCTTCGGGTTCGGGGCGGGGGAGCCGAAGCTGATGGAGGCGGGGGACGACGTGGTGGTCGTTGAGTTGCCTTCTGGCACAGGCGATTCCGTGAAGATCGGGCTGTCGACGTGCTACGACCTGCGCTTCCCCGAGCTCTACCGGCAGCAGGTCGCGGCCGGGGCGGAGCTGTTCGTCGTCCCGGCCGCGTGGCCGGCCGCCCGGGTCGGGCACTGGACCCTGCTCGGCCGGGCCAGGGCCATCGAGAACCAGTGCGTCGTCGTGCAGTGCAACACCGCCGGCACGCACGCGGGCTACGAGATGGGCGGGCACAGCCAGGTCGTCACCGCGAGCGGCGAGGTGCTCGCCGAGGCCGATGCCGCCTCGGGTCAGGGCGTTGCCGAGGAGTGCGTGCTCTCGGTGGAGGTCGACCTCGCTGCCACCCGCGACTACCGCACAGCGTTCCCGGTCCTCGACGACCGCCGCCTGTAGCCGAGTTGGGTGCTCAAACGGCTGTCCTGGCAACCACCTGAGCACCCAACTCGAGGAAGGTCAGGCCGCCCGGGGGACTCCGAGTGCCAAGAGGTCACGCATCAGGCCCACCGGCTCGTGCCGAACCTCGTACGTGGTGCATCGCACGACGACGCGTCGGTCCGTCGTCAGGCCGCGGTGGCGCTGCACGTCCTCGGTGTAGTTCTCGACGTCGATGTGGAACCCACCATCGATCTCCAGGACCAACACACGGCCGTCGGGGAGGTCCCACTCGCAGTCGGTGAACCTGAGCCTTCCTGCTCTGTCCCGGCGCTTCTTCTGGCGGCGCGGTGGCGCCATACCCCACGCTCGGCACAACCTCAGCACGTCGATCTCCGCCAACGACTGCGATCCACCGGACACGTCGGCGAGCAGGTCACGGATCGATGCAGCCCGTCGCAGGGGGCGCAGCGTGCGGGTCCACTCCAAGAGCCTTGACGGCGTGGTCAACTGTTGCTGCACGGTGGCGGTGATCGCGCCGAGCGCCGTGCGGGTCGCGGGCTCATGCGCTGCGAACAGCAGCACGGCGGGCTCCAGACGGGCGGACCGCGGCACCTGTGCCGGATGGCGCATGGCCGGCAGCGACCGACGGGTGCGGAAGTAGTGCACCCCCTCGAGCGGGTCGAACGACAGCTCCTGTTCGACGAGCACCGTGATCTCCTCTCGCGACCAGTTCTTCATCCCAAGGAGCTGGGTCGAGGTCAGGCCCCCAAGCAGCGCCTTGGGGCCTGCGTGCTCGAGGGCTCACCCACAGGCGCTGCTCCCGAGACAAGGGCCCGGTCGTCGAGGTGTAGACCGAGTGGGTTCGCTCTGCCCAGCGGCCGGCCCGGACCTGGTTCCTCACGAACGCGCGCGGCACCTTGAGCTCGCGCAGCGTTGCCTCGGAGAGCACGCCGCACTGGCTCTCGGCGACCTCCTGCCACGTCTTCCCCACGGCCAGAAGTCTGCTCGGATCACAGCTCAAGCCCGAGGAGTTCTCCACAGGCTCGAGTTGGGTGCTCAGGTGGCTGCCCGGGCGGCCACCTGAGCACCCAACTCTGAGAAGGTGGGGGCATGGACGATGCCGTCGCCGAGCTGGTGGGGATGCTGCCCGACGGGGTGGTCGTCACCGCACCGGATGCCGTGGAGAAGTACCGCTTCGACTGGACGCACGACGCCACGGCGGGCACCCCGCTGGCGGCGGTGCGGGCCGAGACCGCCGCCCACGTGCAGGCGACCCTGCGCTGGGCGAGCCGGCACGGCATCCCCGTCGTGCCGCGGGGCGCCGGCTCGGGGCTCTCGGGCGGTGCGCTCGCGGTCGACGGCGGCATCGTGCTGTCGACCGAGCGGATGCGCGCGATCGAGATCGACACGGCCAGCCGGGTGGCCGTGGTCGAGCCGGGCGCGCTCAACGTCGAGGTCAAGCGCGCAGCCGCCGAGCACACGGCCTCTGGTACCCGCCCGACCCCAGCTCCTACGAGATCTGCTCGATCGGCGGCAACATCGCCACCAACGCCGGCGGCCTGTGCTGCGTGAAGTACGGCGTCACCACCGACTACGTGCTCGGCCTCGACGTGGTGCTCGCCGACGGCACGCTGCTCACCCTGGGCGGCAAGCGGGTCAAGGACGTCGCCGGGCTGCCGCTGCTCAAGCTCTTCGTCGGCTCCGAGGGCACGCTGGGCGTCGTCACCCGGGCGACCCTGCGCCTGGTGCCGGCCCAGGCGCCGCAGGTCGACGGTCGTCGCCACCTTCCCGACCGTCGCCGCCGCGGCCGCTGCCGTCATCGAGCTGGGCCGCACGGTGCGTGCCTCGCTGGTCGAGCTGATGGACCACGCCTCGATCAACGCCGTCGAGGACTTCACAGCCCATGGGCCTCGACCGGGATGCCGGGGCGCTGCTCCTCATCCAGTCCGACGCCCCGGGCCCGTCCCGCGCCGACGAGGTGGCCGTGGCCGATGGCGGCCTGCGAGGTGGCCGGCGCCAAGGAGGTCTTCGCCACCGACGACCCCGACGAGGGTGAGCTGTTCGTGCAGGCGAGGCGGCTGCACTTCACCGCCATCGAGGCCCGCGGGTTCGGTGCTGCCCGAGGACGTCGGTGTGCCGATCCCGCACCTGCCGGCCCTGCTCGCCGCCGTCGAGGCGATCGCCGTGCGCCACGACCTGGAGATCCCGGTCGTGGCCCACGCCGGCGACGGCAACACCCACCCGGCGATCATCTATCCCCCTGGTGACCCGGACGCCGAGGCCCGGGCCCGCCTCGCCTTCGACGAGATCATGGCGACGGCGATCGAGCTCGGCGGCACGATCACCGGCGAGCACGGGGTCGGCCGGCTCAAGGTCGGCTCGCTGGCGGCCCAGCTCGGCCCGGACGTCATGGCCCTCACCCGCCGGGTGAAGTACGCCCTCGACCCACGCGGCATCCTCAATCCGGGAGCCGGCTTCTGACCCACCGGGGCAATGGACACCGGCGGCCGACCGCGTCATCCTGACGGGTACGGCATCCGGCGGAGGTGCCCACGACGGGAGGAGCCGTCATGTGGCCCTACATCATCGGGTTCATCGTCATCGTGGGGGTCATCGTGGTCGTGATGAACCGCAGGGGGTCCACGGGCGTGAGCAGGGCCGACGACCTGCCCTCCAACTACCAGCGCGACATGACCAAGGGCGACGGCTACTGAGCCGCAAAACCTCCCTGTCACGGAGCCTCAGGTCGGCCCCGAGCCGACCTAAAGTCGATGGGCTGGCCGAAAACCGCGGCCCCCATCAAGGAGTGCTCCATGTACATCGGACTCGGCATCGTCCTCATCGTGATCGGCGCCATCCTCGCTTTCGCGCTGAACATCGACATCCCGGGCGTCGGCGACGACACCCTCGGCTACATCCTGATGATTGCCGGCGTGCTCGCGATTCTGCTGTCCTTCGCCATGACCCGCCGCCGCCCGGTCGGCTACACGACCACCCGCGAGAGCCAGGTCGACCCGGTCAGCGGGTCGCGCGTCGACCGCACGGACGTCGACCCCCGCTGACGCACGCCGGCACGGCATCCGCGGATGCCGTGCCGCACCGACGCCGAACGGCCCACCCCTGCTGCGGGGTGGGCCGTTCGGCGTTCGGGGGTCGCGCGGTCAGAACGCCGACTCGGGCACGTCCATGAGGAGCGAGTCGGTCGCCTCGGCCATGGCCCGCTCGGCCGACAGCCGGGGTAGCACCTGCCGGGCGTAGAACTGGGCCGCGGCCACCTTGCCCTCGTAGAAGTCCTTGTCCTTGCCGGAGGCGCCGGCGGCCAGGGCGTCGAGCGCGACGGCGGCCTGGCGCAGCAGCAGCCAGCCGACGACGAGGTCACCGGCACCCAGCAGTAGACGCGATGTGTTCTGGCCGACCGTGTAGAGGTTGGTGATCTCGCCACCGTTGCGCGGGTCGCTCTTCATCAGCTCGCCGACCATGAAGCCCAGGATGCCCTGCACGTCCTCGAGGCCCTGGCCGAGCAGCTCGCGGTCGTGGTCGAGACGGCCCTCGTGGGCGCCGAGGTCCTTGGCGAACTCCTGCATCTGGGTCGACAGGTAGGTGAGCGCCTGTCCCTTGTCCTTGACGATCTTGCGGAAGAAGAAGTCCAGGCCCTGGATGGCGGTGGTGCCCTCGTAGAGGGTGTCGATCTTGGCGTCGCGCACGTACTGCTCGACGGGGTAGTCCTGCAGGAAGCCCGACCCGCCGAAGGTCTGCAGCGACTCGGTGCCCAGCAGCACCCAGGCCCGCTCGGAGCCCAGGCCCTTGACGATCGGCAGCAGCAGGTCGTTGACCCGGCTGGCGATGTCGGCGGCCGAGCCCCGCTCGAACTCCATCGAACCCGACGACAGCAGCGCCTGGTCGACGATGTCCTGCTGGCTGGCGGTGAAGAGCACCAGCGCACGCAGGCCCTCGGAGTAGGCCTTCTGGGTCATCAGCGACCGGCGCACGTCGGGGTGGTGGGTGATCGTGACGCGCGGTGCGGTCTTGTCGGTCGACTGGGTGAGGTCGGCGCCCTGCACGCGCTGCTTGGCGTAGTCGAGGGCGTTGAGGTAGCCGGTCGACAGGGTGGCGATCGCCTTGGTGCCCACCATCATCCGGGCGTTCTCGATGACGTGGAACATCTGGGCGATGCCGTCGTGCACGTCACCCAGCAGGGTGCCCACGGCCGGGCGCTCGCCGCCGAAGGTGAGCTCGCAGGTCGTGGAGACCTTCAGGCCCATCTTCTTCTCGACGTTGGTCACGTAGACGCCGTTGCGCTCGCCGAGCGCGCCGGTCTCGAGGTCGACGTCGTACTTGCTGAGGATGAACAGCGACAGGCCCTTGGTGCCCGGGCCGGCGCCCTCGGGGCGGGCGAGCACGAAGTGCACGACGTTGTCGACCATGTCGGACTCGGCGCTGGTGATGAAGCGCTTGACGCCGTCGATGGTCCACGTGCCGTCGGCGTTCTGGGTCGCCTTGGTGCGGCCGGCGCCGACGTCGGACCCGGCATCCGGCTCGGTGAGCACCATCGTGCAGTGCCAGTTGTTCTCGACGATCCAGTGCGCGAGCTTCTTCTGGTCGTCGTTGCCGAGGGCGTAGAGCAGCTTCGCGAAGCCGTACGAGGCCGCGAACATCGCCACAGCCGGGTTGGAGCCGAGGAGCATCTCGTTGACGGCCCAGCGCAGGCTCGGGGGAGCAACGGTGCCGCCGAGCTCCTCGTTGAGGTCGATGGCCCAGAAGCCGCTGTCGCGGTAGGCGTTGAACGACTTCGTGAACGAGGCCGGCATCGTGACCGCCTGCGTGGCCGGGTCGTAGACCGGCGGGTGGCGGTCGCTGTCCTGGAAGGACTCGGCCAGCTCGTTCTCGGCCAGGCGGGAGACCTCCTTGAGCATCTCGCGGGCGGTGTCGGTGTCGATGGCCTCGTACGGGCCCGAGCCCAGCACGTCGCCTCGGCCGAGCACCTCGAAGAGGTTGAACTCGATGTCGCGCAGGTTGCTCTTGTAGTGGCCCATGGCCGTGGTCCTCCCGATGTGGTCAGTGAGCGCTTGCTTACCAGTGTGCTACCCGCGGGTAACAAATTCAAGGGTTAGTGACGCACGACCATGTCGAGCCCCCGGCCGGGCATGCGGCCGGCCCGGCGGCATACTCACCTCGTGAGCATCGTCCCCGTGCCGCTGCGCCGACCCGTGGTCGCGCGCGACAGCCACGAGCGCGAGCGCGTGTCCACCCCGCTCGAGCTCCTCTTCGACCTGGTCTTCGTCGTCGCGATCGCGAGCAACGCCGCCGAGCTGCACCACGGTCTGGCGGAGGCGCACTACGGCACGGTCGTGGGCTACACGTTGACCTGGTTCGCGATCTGGTGGGCCTGGCTCAACTACACCTGGTACGCCTCGGCCTACGACAACGACGACGTGGTCTTCCGCCTGCTGACCTTCGTGATCATGATCGGGGCGCTGTTCCTCGCCGCCGGGGTGCCCGACATCTTCAAGGACGGCCAGTCGGTCACGGTGGTCCTGGGCTACGCCATCATGCGGTTCGCGATGGTCGGGCTGTGGCTGCGCGCCGCCGCCGGCCACCCCGAACGGCGCGAGACGGCGCTCTGGTACGCGTGCGGCATCACGGTCGTGCAGGTGCTGTGGATCGCCCGGCTCGCCGTGCCCCAGTCGTGGCTCATCCCCTCGTTCTTCCTGCTCGTCGGCCTCGAGCTGCTGGTGCCCGTGCTCGCCGAGCAGCGGCACGGCAACACCCCGTTCCACCCGCACCACATCGCCGAGCGCTACGGGCTGCTGACGATCATCGTGCTCGGCGAGGTCATCCTGTCCGCGGTCCTGGCCATCCAGCAGGTCATGTCGCCCGAGGGTGGTGGGCTGACCTGGGGGCTCGCGCCGCTCATCGCCGGCGGGCTGCTCATCGTGTTCTCGCTGTGGTGGATGTACTTCTCGCGCGACCACGCGAGCATCCTCGAGACCCCGCGTGGGGCGTGGGTGTTCGGCTACGGCCACCTGCCGGTGTTCGCCTCGATCGCCGCAGTGGGCGCCGCGCTGGCGGCCGCGGTCGACGTCGTCGAGGGTGCGGCGGATGCCGGGCCGCGGCCGATCGCGCTCGCCCTCGCCGGGGCCGTGTCGATCGTCGCCCTCACCATCTCCGGGTTGCACGCGATGAGCGACCGCGAGACGGTGGCGACGATGGTGCCGGCGGTGGTGGTCACGGTGCTCTGCATCGCGGTGGCGCTGCTGGTGCCGTCGATGGGCCTTGCCGTGCTGCTCATCGGTCTGGTGCTCGCCACGTTGGTGGCAGTGCGCGTCGTCTCGGTGTCGCGCTCGATGGAGGGGGTCCGATGACCGGCGAAGGTGGGGTGTCCGCACCGGTGCGGCTGGCGCGCGACGCCCGCGAGGCGGGTGAGCTGTGGAGGGCGCGTGACGTGCTGGTCGCGCACGTCGAGGGCAGCCAGGACCCCGAGGCGCTCGTCGAGCTCGGTGAGGTGCTGTTCGAGATGGGCGACCTGCCCCGGGCCGGGGCCATCTGGTTCGCGGCCGGGGCCAAGGGGGCGGAGGTGGACGCGGCGATCGCGGCCTGGCGCGAGCAGTCGAACGACGACTTCGCGGTCATGTGGGCCGGGCTGCCGGCCTCCGCGCGCTCGCAGCCGCGCCCGCGCCGCATCGAGGCGCTGCGTGAGCGGGCGCTGAACTCCGAGGCAGCCGCCGTGGCGGAGGTGGCCGCCGCCGACGAGGCCGCCGGTGCCCCGCCGGACGAGGACGACACCGGCTTCGACTTCGCCTGGCTCATCGCGTGGGTGCTGGCCGTGGCTCTTCGTGGTGTTCGCCGCGATCGGCGCAGTCACGATGCTCGGCTGGATCTTTCCGGGCTGACCGGTCGGGTGGTCAGCCGGTGGCCCGGGCGGTGAGCACCAGCGCCCAGGCCAGGATGCCGGTGGCGGCGACCGAGGTCAGCGCCCGCAGCAGGTTCCAGCGCACCCAGCCGGCCTCGTCGAAGGCCGTGCGCAGCGCCGCGAGGCTTGGGCCGGCCCAGGGTGGCCGGGTCCCCCGCGGCCTTGAGGGCGTCGTTGCGGGGCAGGTGCACCCGGGCGGTGACGACCATGGCGACCACGTGCAGCACGCAGCGCCGGCGCCGACCCAGGCGGCGGCGGGCTCGCCCCAGGTGCGGGCCAGGGCCACGGCGGTGAGCACCGGGGCACCGAGGAAGCCCAGCCCCATGAACCACGGGTTCACGATGGCCCGGTCGAGCGCCTGGAACGCCGCCACGAAGGTGCGGTCGTCGAGCGTGCGCAGGCCCGGCATCACGGTGTGCGCGTAGACCACGTACACCCCGGCGAGCAGCCCGCTCGTGACCGTGGCGGCCAGGAGGGCGGCGAGGGTGAGGGCGGACCGGGTCATCCGTCGAGCGTAGGAATGGCGGTGGCGCCGTCTCGGGCGGTGGCGCTGGGGCCGCGGGAGTTCACCGGGCGACGCCACGACGTCGACATGCCGCCAGTAGAGGTAGGTGACCAGGCCGATCGGGATGGGGACCAGGAACGTCGCGATGCGGTAGAGCAGCACGGCGGCCAGTACCGCCGCCTGGTCGGACTCGGGCAGCCCGTGGCCGAGCACCTCAACGAGCACCACCTCGGCCACCCCCAGGCCGCCCGGGGTGGGGATGAGCAGCGACGCGAAGGTGACCAGCCCCCAGGCCACGAGGATGACGGCCCACGAGATCGTCGCCTGGTCCAGGCCCTGCATCCGCACGCACAGGCCCAGCACCAGCACCACGGTGAGCTGGGAGACGAGCATGGTCACGGTCAGCCGGCCCCAGCAGAGGCGGAGCAGCCGCACCATCTGGGTGCGGAACAGCGGCAGCCCCTCGGTCAGCCCGGGGTCGGGGATGCGGGTGACGCGGCGCCGGAGCCGGCCCACGACCCGGTCGCACCCGGCCCCCAGCCGGCTCGCGAAGCGCTCGCTGCGCAGGACGAGGGTGAGCAGCACGATGGCCAGCGCCACCAGCACGGTGAGCCCGAGCGCCACCCACACCACCCACTCCGGGCCCCAGCCCTGGAGCACCACGGCGATCAGCCCGAGCGCCAGCAGGGCGTACTTCATCAGCTGCGACCAGGTGCCGGTGACGAGCACCTCGGAGGTGGTGTCGCCGAGGGTGAAGCCCCAGGACCGCAGCATCGCGTAGTTCAGGCCCGGTCGCGACCGCGCCGCCCTCGGGCACGGTGTTCGACAGCGCCGCCCCCGCGGTGTTGGTGACCGCGGCCTCACGGACCTTCAGACCGGGCAGGGCGACGACGATCGGCGGCCAGTTGGTGGCGAGGTTGACCAGGCCGAGCACGACCGAGGCCACCAGCATCGGTGCCGTGATGAGGCCGATGGCGGAGGTGAAGTCGTCGGTCTGCAGGTTGGTCAGCAGGTAGACGACCGCGAGTGCGACGACGCCGTAGCTGAGGAAGCCGGACACGATCCGGCGCCCGACCGAGCGCGGCCGGTCGCCGGCAGCGACGGGTCGTCGACGGCGTCGCCCGGTGCGGTGTCCGCGGTCTCGCTCACGCCGCGAGCCTAGGCCCGGGGCGCCGCCGTCAGTAGCAGCCGGTGACCGTGGCGGCCAGCATGTCGACGTTCTGCTGCAACGTCGTGGACGACGTCTTGCCGTTGACCACGAACGCGAAGATCTTGACCCGGCCGTCGGCACCGGTCGTCCACCCGGCGAGCGGCGACGACGTCGCTCAGCGTGCCGGTCTTGGCGAACACCTTGCCCCGGGCGCACTTCGATGCGGCGCGTGGTGAACCGGCTCGCCAGCGTCCCGGTGCGACCGGCGGTCGGCAGCCCGGACTTCAGCGGCGACAACGTGCGCCTGGGTGCCGGGGTCGATCCCGTGGTCGACGATGAGTGCGAGCTGCAGCGCGCTGAGCCGGTCCGCACGAGACAGGCCGGAGCCGTCGTACAGCGTGCCGGACGTGAGCTTCTGGGCAGCGAGCTCCTTGGCCTGCGCGGTGCGGGCGCCGGCCCAGGTGGCGCCGTAGCCCAGGCCGATGCCGACCTGCTTGTGCAGTGCCTCGGCGATCTCGTTGTCGCTGTTGAGGAGCATCCGGCCGACCATCGACGACAGGGTTGCGCCCTTGGTGCTGGAGATGACCGTCGACGTCGAGGCGGCGTTCGCCCGCCCGGCGTAGTAGGCTACGGGCACCCCATGGGCCTTCAGCCGGTCGCGGAAGTAGCGGCCGGCCTCGGCGCCCGTGTCGGCGTTGTTGACCTGGTCGCGCACCAGGCCGCGCACGGCGCGATCGAGTCGGGGACGTAGCTGCGACTTCCACCCGTACGCCAGTGTCGGGGCGGGGAAGACGTCGTCGTCGACGTACACCTTGGCGGCGGTGATCTCCTTGGCCAGGAGGGCCGGTCGCGGTCGTCTTCGCCATGGCCTCGAGGTTGGTGCTGCTCAGGCTCGGGTCACCGGCGCCGACCAGGATGACGTGCTCGGCACGCGACCAGCACGCACCTGGGTGGTCCACCGCTTGTCCGGGCCGAAGACGGTGAGCGCGTTGGTCGCCGTCACGAGCTTGTTGGTGGAGGCCGGCAGGCCGGTAGCTGTTGCTGTTCTTGCGCCACACGTAGGCGTTCGACGCGGCGTCGATCACGGCGCCGCTGAACAGCGTGCCAAAGCGGGCGGTCGTCGCACGGGCGGTGAGCGCGGACTTCATCCGCACGTCGGCCGGCGATGGCGTGTAGGCCGCGAGCGAGGCGGCGGGGGCCGTCGTGGTCGCGCCGGCGGGTCCGGTGACGACCCCGGCGGATGCCGTGGACGCGCCTGCCAGGAGCAGGACGCCGGCGGCGATGGCGCCGAGCGTGGTCCGGGTGGTGCGGGTGGCAGGTGAGAGTCGCATCGGGGGCCCCTCGTCGTGTTGCGGTGACGTGGCCGGAGCCCCTGCTCAGCCACTTTCGACGGTATGCCGGTGTGGCGGGTGGTGCCTCCCGAGGGCAGGTCCGGATCTCGGGAACCTCTCAGGTTCCCCGCTCTGCACCGTTCCCGCGGACAGGCAGTTGCCACGCCTGGGGCGAGCCGGATGCGGATGCTCGGAGCCGGTGACGGGAATCGAACCCGCGTGTCCAGCTTGGGAAGCTGGCGCTCTACCATTGAGCTACACCGGCGTGCCGGGTCGCGGTCGTCCAGCGACCTCCCCGGCGCCGGGAAGTCTAACCCAACCGCGAGCCCGCTCCGGAAGCCACCTCTCCGGTGCCGATGGCCCCCAACCGGTAGCCTGACGCCGTGCTGCTCTCCGACCGCGACATCAGGGCCGAGATCGAGTCCGGACGGGTCCGGATCGACCCGTGGGACCCCGACATGGTGCAGCCCTCGCAGCGTCGACGTGCGGCTCGACAAGTTCTTCCGGCTGTTCGACAACCACAAGTACCCGGTCATCGACCCGTCGCAGGACCAGCCCGACCTCACCCGCCTCGTCGAGGTCGACCCCGCCGAGGCGCTTCGTGCTGCACCCGGGCGAGTTCGTGCTGGGCAGCACCCTGCGAGACCGTGACGCTGCCCGACGACCTCGCGGCCCGCCTCGAGGGCAAGTCCAGCCTCGGCCGCCTCGGCCTGCTCACGCACTCGACCGCCGGGTTCATCGACCCGGGCTTCAACGGCCACGTCACCCTCGAGCTGTCCAACGTCGCGACCCTGCCGATCATGCTCTGGCCCGGGATGAAGATCGGCCAGCTCGTGCTTCTTCCGGCTCTCGTCCTCGGCCGAGAACCCGTACGGCTCGCGAGCGGTACGGCTCCCGCTACCAGGGCCAGCGCGGGCCGACGGCAAGCCGCGCTCTCGCAGAACTTCCACCGCACCGACGTCTGACCCGCCGGCGGGTGCGCCCGCACAGCGCCTCCAGTTTTCCACGCCGGACGGCAATCCGGTGCCCCGGTCTGTTCCGAACGCCTCGACCACGGGGGATAGTGGACAGCGGGAGGGGTACCCATGACCAGGCGGCACTCGAGCGTGACGCAGGCAGAGAACGACGACGACGGCCACGCGATGCGTCGGCACCACCACGACCGGGCCGCGGACGCCAGCGACGCCAGTGCTGCGCTGCTGGCGCCCGAGGGCGGTGCCGGGGCCGAGCTGCGGGGCCACGTGCCGGCGCACCCCGACGGCGTCGCGCTCGTGCTGCACGGTGGCGCCGTGGCCAGCCACACCCCGATGACCTGGTGGCGGCTGCCGGTGCTGCGGATGGCGCCGTTCGCGACGGCCATCGAGCGCCGGGCCGGCGACCGGCTCGCCGTGGTTCGCCTGAAGAACCGGGTGCGCGGCTGGAACGGCACCCGCCAGGACCCCCTGCAGGACGCCCGGTGGGCGCTCGACCGCATCCGCCACGTGCTGCCGGGCCGGCCCGTGGTGCTGGTGGGTCACTCGATGGGCGGCCGGGTGGCGCTGCAGCTCAGTGGTGAGCCTGACGTCGTCGGCATCGCGGCGCTCGCCCCGTGGGTCGAGTACGACACCCGCCAGCCGCCGCCGGGTGTCGCGGTGCTCCTCGCCCACGGCTCGAACGACCGCGTCATCGACCCCCGGCGCACCGACGTGCTCGCCAAGCGCTACACGCTCGACGGCGTCGACCTGCGCTACGTCGAGGTCGAGGGGGGCATCCATTCGATGCTGCGGTACCCCCGCGTCTGGCACGAGGCCGTCGCCGACTTCGTCACCGACGTGTTGCCCGGCCCAGGCCGAACCAGCTGACCACCCCGCCCGCGGTGAGCAGGCCGGCGCACCACAGCATCGCCGCGCGGTAGCCGTCGGTCATGGCGTCGAGGTCGAGGTAGTCGTCGCCCGCCAGCCCGACGAGGGCGGGCAGGGCGGCCACCGCCAGCAGCGACCCGGCGCGGGCGACCGCGTTGTTCACCCCGCTCGCCACCCCGGCGAACCGGTCGGGGGCCGCCGCCAGCACGGATGCCGTCAGCGGCGAGACGAGCAGGGCCAGGCCGAGCGCGAAGACCGTCATGCCCGGCAGCACCGACCACCAGGTCGCACCTTCCCCGATGCCGAGCAGCAGCAGCACGCCCGCGGCGCAGACCAGCGGCCCGACCGTCATCGGCACCCGTGGCCCGATCCGGGCCGACAGCGAGGCCGCTCGCGACGACAACAGCAACAACGACAGCGTGACCGGCAGGCCCGACAGCCCGGCCTGCAGTGCGGTCCAGCCCACCGCCTGCAGCTGCAGCACCGTGAAGAGCGATACGCCGCCGAGCGCCCCGTAGACGAGCAGGGTCATGGCGTTGGCGGCGGAGAAGATGCGAGAACGGAACAGCCGCAACGGAACCAGCGGGGATGCCGTGCGCTCCTCCACGACCACGAACGTGACCCCTGCGCTCACGGCCACCACCCACGCCGCGATGACCACGGTGCCCCCGGTGTCGCCAGACGCCGTCAGTGCGTAGGTGGCGGCGCCGAGGGCGATCACCGTGAGCATCGCGCCCACAACGTCGAAGCGGCCCTCGACGGAGGTGTCGCGGCTCTCGGGGGCGGCGCGCACGGTCAACGCGACGACCGCGACGCACAGCGGAACGTTGATGGCGAAGATCCAGCGCCACGAGGCGTTGTCGACGATCCAGCCGCCGAGGAGTGGCCCCGCGGCCGCGGCGACGCCGGAGAGCCCGGCCCACGTCCCGATCGCAGGCGCCCGGTCCTCGGGGCGGAACGACGACTCGATGAGGGCCAGGGCGCCGGGGGTGAGCATCGCGGCGCCCACGCCCTGGAGCACGCGCAGGGCGATGAGCTGGGCGGGGCTCTGGGCGGCGGCGCACAGAGCCGACGCCACGAGGAACCACACGACGCCGATGAGGTAGATCCGCCGCCGCCCGAAGCGGTCGCCCAGCGCGCCACCCACGAGCACCAGCGACGCCAACGCCAGCAGGTAGCCGTTGACCACCCACTGCAGCTGGGCGAGCGAGGCGCCGAGGTCGCGCCCGATGGTGCGTAGGGCCACGTTGACGACCGAGCCGTCGAGGATGGCGACACCGGACCCGAGGATGACCCCGGCCAGCATCATCCGACCGCGGGTGGTGCGCCGGTCGAGGGCGGGCTCGCTCACCGCGGTGGCGAGCCGGGCCGGTGGCGGGCGGCGCTCGAGTCCATCCCGTATGGGTACCACGCGGTGCGCGGGCGGCCTTCGACCAGCACCGCGCAACTTCGACAACCGGGCGGTTGGGCGCGCACGACTGCCGGTGTGGGTGTGAGCGACTAGGTTGTGAGGCCATGTCACCGACCTCGTGAGGGGCCACGATGATCCGGTTCGATGCCGTGACCAAGCAGTTCCCCGACGGCACCGTCGCGGTCGACGAGCTCACGCTCGCCGCGCCCACCGGCCAGATCACCGTGCTGGTCGGGCCGTCCGGCTGCGGCAAGACCACGCGCCTGCGCATGATCAACCGGATGATCGAGCCCACCTCGGGCGGGCCATCATCGCTCGACGACCAGGACACCGGCCGAGCATGAACGAGGCCGAGCTGCGCCGCGGCATCGGCTACGTCATCCAGCACGCCGGGCTGTTCCCGCACCGCACCGTGCTCGACAACATCGCGCACCGTGCCCCGGCTGCTCGGCTGGGACAAGAGGCAGGCCGCGCGACCGCGCGCGATGGAGCTGCTCGAGCGGGTCGGTCTCGACCCCGAGCTTCGGCCAAGCGCTACCCCGCGCAGCTCTCCGGCGGCCAGCAGCAGCGCGTCGGGGTCGCCCGCGCGCTCGCCGCCGACCCGCCGGTGATGCTGATGGACGAGCCGTTCAGGGCCGTCGACCCGGTGGTGCGCGACCAGCTGCAGGACGAGTTCCTGCGCCTGCAGGGCGAGCTCGGCAAGACCATCGTGTTCGTCACCCACGACATCGACGAGGCGATCAAGCTCGGCGACCAGGTCGCCGTGCTGCGCGTCGGCGGCAAGCTCGCCCAGCTGGCCGACGCCCGGCCGAGCTGCTCGCCCACCCGGCCGACGACTTCGTCGCCGGCTTCGTCGGCCGCGACCGCGGCTACCGCGCGCTGCAGTTCCAGGAGGCACCGCGCCTGCCGCTGCACTCCGAGCCGACCGTGCTGCTCGGCGAGCGACCCGAGCGCACGGATGCCGGGTGGCTCCTCGTGGTCGACGACGACCGGCATCCGCTGGGCTGGGTCGAGCCACACCGCATCGGCGACCGGCCGGTGACCGAGGGCGACCTGCACCGGGGCGGCACGGTGGCTCGCGAACACGGTTCTCTGCGTGCCGCGTTGGATGCCGCGCTGTCGTCTCCCAGCCGCCGCGGCGTCATCGTCGACGACGCGGGGTCGCTGTGCGGCACCGTGCAGGCGCACGAGGTGCTCACCGCCATCGAGCAGACCGACCGGCCCGAGCGCGTCGAGTCAGACCCCGTGCACGGTGGCGCGGCGGCCCTGGGGGAGGAGGTCGCGTCGTGAGCTGGCTGGCCGACAACTGGAACACGGTGCTCACGCTCGCGTGGCGCAGCCTCTACCTCGCCGGCATCCCGCTGGTGCTCGGTTTCGTGCTGTCGATCCCGCTGGGCTGGGCCGCGAGCCGGTGGTCGCGCGCCTACCCGGCCATCATCACGACCACCGGTCTGCTCTACACGATCCCGTCGCTCGCCCTGTTCGTCATCATGCCCGTGCTGCTCGGCACCAAGATCCTCGACCCGCTCAACGTCATCGTCGCCATGACGATCTACACCGTCGCCCTGCTGGCGCGCACGGTGGCCGACGGCCTCAACTCGGTGCCTGACGACATCGCGCAGGCGGCGACCGCAATGGGCTACAAGGGAGTGCGCCGGCTGTTCGGGGTCGAGCTGCCGCTGGCCGCGCCGGTCGTCGCCGCCGGGCTGCGGGTCGCCGCGGTCAGCAACGTCAGCATCGTCAGCGTCGCCACCCTCATCGGCGTCAGCCAGCTCGGTGACCTGCTCGTCGACGGCTTCAACCGGGTCATCTGGGGCGAGCTGCTCAGCGGCATCGTGGCGTGCGTGCTGTTGGCCCTGGCGCTCGACGCCGTCATCGTTCTGGGCACCCGGGCGGTCACGCCCTGGTTGCGGGTGCAGGGGGCGCGAGCATGATCCCCTCGATCTGGGCCTGGTTCACCGACCCCGCCAACTGGCAGGGAGAGGACGGCATCCCCAACCGCACCCTGCAACACCTCGAATACACCGCGATGGCCGTGCTGCTCGCGGCCGTCATCGCAATTCCGTTGGGGCTGTGGGTGGGCCACACGGGTCGGGCGCGCTGGCTGGTCTCACTGGCCAACTCCGTGCGAGCGGTGCCAACCCTCGGTCTCCTCCTGGCCGCCACCCTGTGGCTGGGGGCGATGATCCAGAGCGACCTCGCGTTCACCCTGCCGAGCATCCTGGTGCTCGCCCTGCTGGCCATCCCGCCGATCCTCGCCGGCACGTACGCCGGCATCGAGGCGGTGCCGCCGGCGGCCCGCGATGCGGCCAGGGGCGTGGGCATGACGTCGGGCCAGGTGCTGCGTCAGGTCGAGCTGCCGGTCGGGTTGCCGCTGCTGCTGTCCGGGCTGCGTTCCGCGGTGCTGCAGGTGGTGGCGACCGCGACGGTGGCGGCCTACGTCGGGCTGGGCGGCCTGGGGCGCTACCTCATCGACGGCCTGGCCCTGGGCGACTACCCGGCCACCGCGGGCGGGGCCATCCTCGTGGCCGTGCTGGCGGTCGTGCTCGACGGCCTCTTCGCCCTGGTGCAGCGCCGGCTCGTCTCGCCAGGCCTCACCGGCCGCCGTGTCGGTGGTCGCGGGAAGGATTCGCGCAGCGTCTCGGTTGAGGCCGACACGCTGGTCGATTCCGGTGCGCCCGCTGCTCGGGTGTGATCCCGCATCCGCGACCTCCGCCTGACCTACCGTTACGCCTGATCGACAGACCGACCACAGCACCACGAAGGGAACCACTCCGATGAAGCGCATGACCTCCGCGGTGGCACTGATCGCCGCCTCGCTCCTCGGGCTCACCGCGTGCGGCAGCTCCGGAGACCCGCTCTCGTCCTCGGCCCCGTCCGGCTCGGCCTCGGCCTCGGCAAGTGGCGGCTCCGGCGCCCCGATCGTCGTCGGCGGTGCCAACTTCTCCGAGTCCACCCTGCTGGCCGAGATCTACGCCGGTGCGCTCAAGGCCAAGGGCATCGACGCCACGACCAAGCCCAACATCGGCTCGCGCGAGATCTACCTGCGGGCGTTGCAGGACAACTCGGTGCAGGTGTTCCCCGAGTACACCGGTGCGTTGGCGTTCAACTACGACAAGGCGTACACCGGCACCGACCCCGACGAGGTCTACTCGCACGTGCAGCAGGTGCTGCCCAAGGACCTCACTGTGCTCGACAAGTCCGCCGCTGAGGACAACGACTCGATCGTGGTCACCAAGGACACCGCCGCCAAGTACAACCTGAAGACGATCGCCGACCTCAAGGCCGTCGCCAACCAGCTCACCCTGACGGCGCCGCCGGAGTTCAAGGGCCGCCCGCAGGGCATCCCCGGTCTGGAGAAGACCTACGGCGTGAAGTTCAAGTCGTTCCGGCCGCTCACCGGCCAGGGCATCGTGCAGGCGCTGAAGAACGGCCAGGCCGACGCTGCGAACATCTTCTCCACCGACCCGGCCATCGCGGCCAACGACTTCGTGACCCTCGAGGACAACCAGAAGCTGTTCGGGTCGCAGAACATCGTCCCGCTGGTGCGCGCCGACCGTGCCGAGGAGGTCAAGGCCGCCCTCAACGCCGTCTCGGCCAAGCTCACCACCGAGGCCGTCGCCGGCATGCTGAAGCAGACCGACATCGACAAGAAGGACCCCAAGGCCGTCGCCCAGGAGTTCCTCACCACCAACGGCCTGGGCTGACGCTCCGCCGTTCGCGCCGACAGCGCCCGGTCCCGCACACGGGGGGCCGGGCGCTGCGTCGTAGCCGGGGGCGTATAGGCGGTCCTGTCCGGGTAAGGATCGGCAGTTCCCGGCCCGGCCGCACCTTCCCCACGGAGTCAGGAGCACTTCGCCGAGTCAGGGGCGTATACGGCCCTGACCCGGCGAGATCCTCCTGAACTCGCGAAGTGCCCCTGACTCCGCGTATGCCATGAACGGCGGTCTGCGGCAACGCTCAGGCAGGCCGACGGGCGGTCGGACTTATCGAGGCTCTGCCACCCCGACAAGTCCGACGTTTGGTTTCGCAGTCAGTCCCAGGGGTCCGGCTCGTCGAGCAGGGCGGCGTCACCGGTGAACCCGGTCGGAGCTGCCTTCGGCTCCGCGGCCGGCTTCGGCCCGGTCTGCTCGGGCTGGGCCTCCTCCGGGCGCTCCGGCGCCACGGCGTCGGATGCCGGTGCCTCCTGAGCAGCCTCACTCACCTCGTCGTTGCCGACCGTCCCGGAATCGACCAATAGGTCACTGGAGGGACGCTCGGGCTCGACCGCGGGCTCGGCTACCGGTGAGGACGAGGCAGTCGCGGCCGCAACTGGTGCTGCCGTGGCGGATGCTGCTGGCTCGTCCCAGGGGTCGGGCTCGGACGCGGTCGCCGCGGTTGCCGTTGCGGCCGGTTGGCCGACTGGGGCCGCTGGCTCACCGAGCGAAGCATCCGGACCTGCCGCAGCGGGCTCGTCCCAGGGGTCGGGCTCATCCGCATCTGGGGCAACTTCGACCAATTGGTCGATCTTTTCCCGAGCTGGCTCACTGAGCGAAGCATCCGGACCTACCGCAGCGGGCTCGTCCCAGGGGTCGGGCTCGTCGCTAGAGGCAGCCGCGGCTGCGACTGGCGCTGCCGTTGCGGGTGCCGCCGGCTCGTCCCACGGATCTGCTTCGGCCTCGGTCGCGGGCGCTGCGACCGCCGCGGCCGTGGTGGCCGCTGCTGCTGGTGCAGCGGGGGCGTCCCAAGGGTCTGCCTCCGGCTCACTCGTCGCAGGCGCTGCTACCGCCGCGGTGGTGGTGGCCGCTGCTGCTGGTGCGGCGGGGGCGTCCCAGGGGTCTGCTTCCGGCTCGGGTGCAGTCGGTGTCGCCTGTGCTGCAACAGCTGCCGCAGCGGGTGCCGCAGGCTCGTCCCACGGGTCGGCCTCCGGCTCAACCGTGGCTGGTGCCGCAGCAGCAGTCGTCGCGGCAGCAGTGGCGGCGCCAGCGGCGGCCGTCGCCGCAGCGGCGGGTGCGGTGACCTCGGGAGCGGGCGCGGCCGGCATCCCGGACCCGGTTGGGGCCGACGAGACCTCAGCCGCACCGTCCGGCTCAGACCCGCGGCGCACCGCGGCGAGCAGCATCTGCGCGACGTCGACGACCTCGACGGTTTCGGCGATGCCCTCGGACTGCTTCGCGCCCAACCCGTCGGAGATCATCACCCGGCAGAACGGGCAGCCGATGGCGATCCGCTCGGCCCCGGTGGCGATGGCCTCCTCGGTGCGGTTGGTGTTGATCTGCGTGCCGAGCTTCTCCTCCATCCACATGCGCGCACCGCCGGCGCCGCAGCAGAACGAGGTCTCGCGGGTGCGCTCCATCTCGCGCAGCTCGACACCGGGCAGCGACTCGATGAGCTCGCGCGGCGGGTTGTAGACGCCGTTGTGCCGGCCGAGGTAGCACGGGTCGTGGTATGTCACGGTCGACGCGGTCGACGCGGCGTTCTTGGCCGACGACATCCCCGGCACGTCCGAGGGGCGAGCCACCGGCACGAGCTTCTTGTCGCGCACCAGCCGGTTGAGCAGCTGCGTGTGGTGCACCACCTCGTAGGACCCGCCGAGCGGGGCGTACTCGTTCTTGATCGTGTTGAAGCAGTGCGCGCAGGTGACGACCACCCGGGTGACCCCGAACTCGCCGAAGGTGTCGACGTTCTGCTGGGCCAGGGTCTGGAAGAGCAGCTCGTTGCCAGCCCGCCGTGCCGAGTCGCCGGTGCAGGTCTCCCCGTTGCCGAGCACCGCGAACGAGACCCCGGCCATGTCGAGCAGCTCGGCCACCGCACGGCTCGTCTGCTTGGCGCGGTCCTCGTAGGCGCCCGCGCACCCGACCCAGAACAGCCACTCGACATCGGACGCCTTCTCGACGTCCTGGCCGAGCACCTTCACCGGGAAGGGAAGGTCCTTGGCCCAGTCGAGCCGGGCCCGGGCGCCCATGCCCCACGGGTTGCCCTTGCCCTCGAGGTTCTTGAACAGCCCGCCCAGCTCGTTGGGGAACGCCGACTCGATGAGCGTCTGGTAGCGCCGCATGTCGATGATGTGGTCGACGTGCTCGATGTCGACGGGGCACTGCTCGACGCAGGCACCGCACGTGGTGCACGACCACAGCACGTCGGTGTCGATGATGGCGCCCGGGCCGACCGGCGCGTAGGCGGCGAGCGAGTCACCGTTGTACCCGGTGTCGCCGACCAACGGCACGTCGTCCCAGGACAAGCCCTCGGGCGCCGCGTGACCGTGGTGGGCCGGCACCGGCAGAACGCTCGCGGGAACCTTCTCGCGGTCTCCGTCGACCTTGGCCAGCGCCTGCATGTAGGGCGCCTTCGCGTTGGCGTGGTCGCGCAGCCCCATGATGAGCAGCTTGGGCGACAGCGGCTTCTCGGTGTTCCAGGCTGGGCACTGGCTCTGGCAGCGACCACACTCGGTGCAGGTCGTGAAGTCGAGCAGGCCCTTCCAGGTGAAGTCCTCAGCGCGGCCCACGCCGAGCGAGGCGCCCTCGTCGAGCTCCTCCATCTCGTCCATGGAGAACGGCTTGCCCGCGACGATGAGCTCCTTGGCCGCGCCCAGCGCCACGGGGCGCCGGCCGAACATCACGTTGATGGGGGCCACGAAGATGTGCAGGTGCTTGGAGTGCAGCACGAAGATGAGGAAGACGAGCATGACCCCGATGTGCAGCAGCAGGCCGATGTGCTCGAGGAAGGTCGCGGTCGACTCACCCAGCGGCTCGATCGCCGCACCGACCGTGTGGGACGCGAAGGCCGCGTTGCCGTAGGGGAAGTTGCCGGTGGCCACGCTGGACCCGCGGAAGAGGAACATCGTCCAGATGACGTTGAAGATGAAGAACAACGTCAGCCAGGCGCCGCCGAGGTGCGAGCCCTGGAACCGGGAGCGCCGGCCGAGCCGCTTCGGCGAGTTCTTCACCCGGATGGCCGCGAAGACGGCGATGCCGACCAGACCCATGACGGCGATGAAGTCCTGCGCGAAGCCGAGGATGCCCCAGGTGCCGACGACCGGGATGGCCCAGCCCTCCTTGAACAGCGATCCGTACGCCTCGAGGTAGACCGTGGCCAGGATGAGGAACGCCCAGAAGACGAAGAAGTGGGCGACGCCGGGGACGGTCCACTTGAGCAGCTTCTTCTGCCCGAAGACCTCGACGAGCTGGGTCTTCACCGCGGCGGCGACGCGGCCGGTGACGCCCTCGACCCGGTCGGGCGCGGGCTGCCCGCTGCGGATCAGCCGGTAGATCCACGACACCCGGCGTGCCGCGAGGGGCAGCGCGATCGCGGTCATGAGGAGGCCGATCACGAGGACGGCGGTCATGTGGTGCTCCATCCGGCGGGTGGGGTGGTGGCGTGCGTGCGCGTCCGGCTCGGGGCCACGGGGGCGCCGCCTGAGTCTATCCACGGGTAAGCGGGCGCATACCTCGGTGTGACGCTCACCCTACTGGCCGGTAACCGTATGCCGTCCGCTGGGCGACGGCTGTCGAAGGATGCCGTTCCCGGGCCGGCCAGAGGGCCACGAGGCCACGCCCGACGGTGCGCCGACATCCCCGTTGCGGCCGGCTGTCCTTCTCAGCGCACCCCGTTCGTCTCTAGGGTGAGGCCGGACACCGGTGCGGCCCAGCACGGACAACCAAGGAGTCGACATGACCCAGTACGCCGCCATCATCTACAGCCGCGACGTCGACTGGAGCCTTCCCGAGTACGCCGCGGAAACCGCGCAGTACGGGGAGTTCGCCCAGGCCGCCAGCGCCGTCATCCGCGGGGGTGCCGCGCTCTACCCCACCTCGACCGCAACCACCGTGCGGGTCGACTCCAAGGGGGGTACGCCGCTGACCACCGACGGCCCCTACGCCGAGACGAAGGAGGCCCTGACCGGCTTCTACCTGCTCGAGTGCGCCGACCTCGACGAGGCGGTGCGGGTTGCCGCGACCATCCCGGGCGCGTGGGACGGGGCCATCGAGGTGCGCCCCGTCATCGAGTTCCCGATGTGAGTGCCGTCGCCTCGGGGGCGGGTTCGCCCGCCCCCGAGGACGCCCACCGCGCCCTGGCCGAGATCGTCCGGGTCGCCGGCCGTGACGTCCTCGCCACCCTCGCCCGCTGGACCGGCAACCTCGCGCTCGCCGAGGATGCCGTGCAGGACGCCAGCGTGCGCGCGCTGCAGACCTGGCCGCGCGACGGCATCCCAGACAACCCGGTCGCGTGGTTGCGCACGACTGCGCGCCGCTGCGCCGTCGACCAGATCCGCCGTGAGGCGGCCCGCGCCCCCAAGGAGGCGCTCGCCTCCGGGCCGGATGCCGACGTGGTGCTCTTCGCGCAGGACCCCGAGCCCGACGTGGTCGAGGACGACCTGCTGCGCCTGGTCTTCACCTGCTGCCACCCCAGCCTCGCCCCCGAGACCCGCGTCGCCCTCGCACTGCGCACCCTGTGCGGGCTGGGCACCGAAGAGGTGGCCCGCGCCCTGCTCGTCTCCGAGCCGACGATGGCCAAGCGCCTCACCCGCGCCCGGCAGAAGATCCGGCTGGCCGGCATCCCCTACCGCGTGCCGTCGACCGACGACCTCCCCGAACGCTGGGACACCGTGCTCGCCACCACCTACCTGATGTTCAACGAGGGGTATGCCGCCACGGCCGGCCCCGAGCTCACCCGCCCCGCGCTCGTGGCCGAGGCGCTGCGCCTCACCCGGCTGCTGCACCGCCTGCGCCCCAACGACCCGGGCGCCACCGGTCTGCTGGCGCTGATCCTGCTGCAGGACTCTCGCCGCGAAGCGCGCACCAACGACACCGGCGCCGCGGTGCTGCTCGCCGACCAGGACCGCGCGTTGTGGGACCGGGGTGCGATCGCCGAGGCCGTGCCGCTGGTGGGGGAGGGCCTGCGCCTGTCGCCCGCGCACCCCGACCCCTACGTCGTGCAGGCCGCGATCGCCGCCTGCCACGCGCTCGCTCCGTCGTGGGAGGAGACCGACTGGGCGGCCATCGAGTCCTGGTACGAGGTGCTGCTGCGCATCGACGACGGGCCGGTCGTGCGGCTCAACCACGCCGTCGCCGTGGCCGAGGCGCGCGGGCCGCAGGAGGGCCTCGCGCTCGTCGACGCCATCGACGGGCTGCGCGAGTACCCGCTCTGGCACGCCACCCGGGCCGCCCTGCTGCGCCGGCTCGACCGGCCCGGCGAGGCTGCCGCTGCCGAGGACAAGGCCCGCCGACTGCCGCTCAACGCGGTGCAGCGCGACCTGCTCGACCGCTGACAACCGGGTCGCATCGCCGAGACGTCGTTGTGCCCGGGGATAACCCTCTGTTGGAATACGTATAAGCAGGCGACGGTTGGCACCGTCGTCGGCACTTCCGAGCCGGATGCCGGGCTGCCCACCTCGGGCGCGCGGGCCGGCCACCGTTCCAGCGAAAGGCCCCGCGATGCCCATCCTCGACGACGTGACCCAGGCCGTCGGCAACACCCCGCTCGTCCGGCTCAACCGGATCATCGACGGGTGACGCGATCGTTGCCGCCAAGCTCGAGTTCTACAACCCCGCGAGCTCGGTCAAGGACCGCATCGGCGTCGCGATCATCGACGCCGCGGAGGCGTCGGGCGACCTCAAGCCGGGCGGCACCATCGTCGAGGCCACCTCGCGGCAACACCGGCATCGCGCTGGCCATGGTCGGCGCGGCTCGCGGCTACAAGGTCGTGCTGACCATGCCCGAGTCGATGAGCAAGGAGCGCCGGGCCCTGCTGCGCGCCTACGGCGCCGAGCTCATCCTCACCGACCCGGCTCCGACGGGCATGAAGGGCGCCGTCGCCAAGGCCGAGGAGATCGTCGCCGAGCGCGAGGGTGCGGTGCTGGCCCGCCAGTTCGCCAACGAGGCCAACCCCGAGATCCACCGCAAGACCACCGCGGAGGAGATCTGGAAGGACACCGACGGCGAGGTCGACATCGTCGTGGCCGGCATCGGCACCGGCGGCACCATCACCGGCGTCGGCCAGGTCCTCAAGGCGCGCAAGCCCGGCGTGCAGATCGTCGGCCGTCGAGCCCGAGGAGTCGCCGATCCTCAACGGCGGCGCCCCCGGCCCGCACAAGATCCAGGGCATCGGCGCCAACTTCGTGCCCGAGATCCTCGACACGCACGGTCTACGACGAGGTCATCGACGTCAACGCCGAGACCTCGGTGAAGTGGGCCCGCCGCGCCGCCACCGAGGAGGGCCTGCTCGTCGGCATCTCGTCCGGTGCCGCGCTCGCCGCCGCCAACCAGGTCGCCTCGCGCCCCGAGAACGCCGGCAAGACCATCGTCGTCATCATCCCGAGCTTCGGCGAGCGCTACCTGTCGACGATCCTGTTCGAGGGTCTCGTCGACTGATCATGCCCATCATCCGTGCTGCCCGGGCGAGCATCCGCGAGGATCTCGACGCCGCCATGCGGCGTGACCCCGCCGCCGAGAACCGGCTCGACGTAGCCGTGAACTCGCCCGGGCTGCACGCGATCTGGGCCTACCGCGGTCTGCACAAGCTGTGGAACCGCCCCGGAGGTCGGGCGCCGGCTCGTGCCCTGTCGACCGTGGTGCGGTCGGTGACCGGGGTCGAGATCCACCCCGGCGCGCAGATCGGGCGCCGCTTCTTCATCGACCACGGGATGGGTGTCGTCATCGGCGCCACGACCGTGATCGGCGACGACGTCATGCTCTACCACGGCGTCACGCTGGGAGGCCGGTCGCTCGCCCGCGGCACCAAGCGGCATCCGACCGTCGGCGACCGGGTCACCATCGGTGCCGGCGCCCGCGTGCTCGGCAACATCGACATCGGTGACGACGTGCAGATCGGCGCCAACTCCGTTGTCGTGAAGCCCGTTCCGACCGGTGCGGTCGCGACCGGCATCCCGGCAAGGGTGCGCTTCCCCGACTCGCCGACCGATGACCCCTACGACGCCCTCTTTGCCGAGCCCGCCCTGTTCATCTGAGCGCCGGCTCGCCGTTCGTGGCGCGCCAGTCGGATCCGTAGAGGCAGAACACGCCCGCCGCGGGCTGGTCACGCACCACCCCGGCCCAGGCCTCGGCGGCGTCGGTGCCCTTCGAGAGCACCCGGTGGTAGGCCACCATGGCGTCTGCCGCCACCGAGTCCGCGACCGGTGAGACGGCGGCCAGCACGCTCGTCGCACCCAGGGCCATGAGCGCGATCGCCAAGCCCAGCGGCTCGTCACCGGGGCGCGTCGAGAACTGGCCGACATCACACGCCGCCAGCGAAACATGTTCCGCCGCAACCGGCCTGGGGAACTCGTGCGCGAACACCGGGCCGTCGGCCAGCTGCACCGAGGAGAACAGCGGGCTCTGCGCCTCGTGGACACCGTGGGCGGCGAGGTGCACCACCCGCGCCCGACCCAGTGCGCTCACCACCTCGTCACTGGTCGCCGGCCGGTCGTCGGTGGCCACCGGGTCGGTCGACCAGAACCCACGTACGGCCCGGATCTCCGGGCCGGTGCGCGCCAGGCCGGGGCCGTACAGGGCGGCTGCCGGAGCGGACCAGTCGGCAGCCACACTGCGGGATGGGCCGCGGACCCAGCGGGTCAGGGACGGTGCCACGGTGACCGGGCGACCCAACAGGCTGGGGAGCAGGCTCCAGGGCACCGCGGCCAGGGTGCTCGAGGGGATGACGACCACCCGGCGATCGGCCGAGTGACCCAGTGCCGGTCCTGCCGGGTTCAGGGTGGTGTCGACGGCGGCGAGGGATGCCGCGCTCGCCCGGTGCAGGGCCGCCTCCATGGGAGACCCTGGTGCCAGCATGGCCCGGGCCCGCAGGTCCCGCCGCAGCCGGGAGAGCTGCTGGTGCACCTGCGAGACGGTGCCCGTGTGCGACACCTCGAGGTTGCCGTCGTCGAGGACGATGGTCCACAGCTCGTCGCCGGTCTCGAAGAACTCCACGACGGTGGCGTCCCGGTCGGAGGTGGCGGCGCGAGCCTCGTCGGCATCGACCGGCGGCAGGGCGCCGGCCGACGAGCCACCGACCGTGAGGGTCCACTCGCGCTGGGCCAGGTGGTCCTCGAGCTGGGCGATCTCCTCGACGAGGTCGGCGCCGGCATGTCCCTCGAGCTCCGCCGCGACCCGCCGCAGCCGCCTGAGCTCTCGGGTCAGGGCAGTGAGCTCGGGGTCGGTCGAGGCCGTCACGGGGTTGATCCGGTGCGAGATCGCGCGCCACCGCTCGATGCTGGTGAGGATGCCGTCGGCGTCCTGGCTCTCGAGGGCACGCTCGACGTCGAAGGCGGCCAACCGCCGGCCGTGCAGGGCCAGGGCGGCTCGCACGTCGAGGCTCGAGGACTGGAACTGGTGCGCCGCCAGCAGCCGGTTGCCGGTGGTGATGCGGCGCTCGGCCTCCACGTGCCGGCCGCGGGCGTGGTCGAGGCGGGCTCGGACGAGCGTCTCGTGCAGCCGGGCCGCGAGCGAGTCGCGGTTGGTGCGCTCGAGCGTGGACAGCCGGAGCTCGGCGCCGTCGACATCGCCCGACAGCAGCCGCGCCTCCGCCTCCAGCCGAACCGCGGCGCGGTCGGTGACCGTGCTGGTCGCCGCCTGCTCGTTGCGCCGCGCCAGGTCGGTGATGACCGCTCCCAGGTCGTGCCCCGCGGCGACGTCGATGGTCGACCGGATCAGGGCGGCGTCGCGCACCAGCTCCTCGACCTGGCGGGTGCGGTAGGCGGCCAGCGCCGTGCGGATGTGCCGACGGGCCCCCTCGAGGTCGTTGACGAGGAGGTCGCAGCGGGCCAGCCGCGCGCTGATCTCGCCCACCTCGAGCCGGTGGTCGTCGGCGCGGGCGGACTCCAGCGCATCGTCGAGGACGCTGCGGGCCTTGTCGACCAGGCCTGCCTCGAGCAGCACCTCGGCGTGGTCGAGGCGCGCCCGGTCGCGGCTCACCGCGGCATCCATCCGGTCGGCCGTGCGCATCAGCACCAGTGCCCGCGCGAGGTCGCCGTCGACGAAGGCCAGGCAGGCCAGGTTGTGCCGGGCCTTGAACTCCTGGTCCGCAAAGCCGTTGGCCGCAGCGATCTCCGCCGCCCGGGTCAGGTCGACCTCGGCCTGGGTGCTGTGCCCGAGACCCAGGTGTGCCAGGCCCCGGTTGATGAGCAGGGCACAGCGCTGGCTGGGGTCGAGGGCCTGCTCGTCGTCACCGATCCCTTCCAAGGCGGTCAAGGATGCCGCCCAGTCGCCGCCGCGCACGTGGATCACGCCCTCCTGGACGTGGCTCAGCGCGACGAGCAGGCGGTCGTCGATGGCCGCCGCCTGTTCCCTCGCGTCGCTCAGCATCGCCAGGGCTGGACCGAGTCCGTTGACCTCGAGCTCGGTCCACGACCGGGTGATCAGCACCCGGATACGAAGCCGTCCGGCATCCTTGCCGGTTGCGCCGTCGAGGGCACCGACCGCCTGGTCGAGGTGGGCGACGGCATCCTCGAACCGACCCACTTCATTGGCGTGCCGCGCCGCGCTGAGGTAGGAGTCCGCAATGGCCACCGGGTCCTGGATCGGGCTCTCCTACAGCTCTATCGCCGGCGTGATGATCGGGGGCGCCTCGGTGTCGTCCCGACGGCGGAGGACGAAGTTGACCAGACCCCGCTCGACGCCGGTGAAGGCGAAGCGACCCTCGTCGTCGACCATGGTGGTGCGGGTGCGGCCCCGCTCGCGCAGCTCGACCTCGACCTCGCCCTGGCTGACCCAGCCGGCGATGTCCGCCCGGGTCGAGCGCCCGTGCTCGATGGTGACCATGACGCTGAGGCCCTCGCTGGCGAAGGTGACGGTGTCGGCGCGGTCGTAGTCCGTGCCGCGCACCGTCTCGAGCGTGGCGCTGGAGACGATCTCCGCCAGCTCGGCCTCGAGGGCCGCGACCGACATGGCGAACTTCACCCGGTCGACCAGGTCGGCAGGGACGGGGTCGACCACCTCGTGGAGATGGCGTACCTGCTCGAGGAGCTGGGCGTCGACGTCATCGAGCGCACCGGCGGCAAGGACGATCTCGGGGTCCGGGGTTGCATTCATGACGGCATCTCCCAACGCGGGTCGGTGGTCAGGGCTTGGCGGAGCTTGGCGAGGCAGCGCCCGCGGGTGGGGCCGATGCTTCCGACCGGCATCCCGAGGGCTTGGGCGACGGCGGCGTAGTCGGGTCGCTCGGCGAAGGCGATGGCTCGCAGCAACGACTGGCACCGTTGCGGCAGCGAGGCGAAGTGCTGCCACACGAGCCGGTCGTCGACGTCGGTCAGCACGCTGGTCTCGGGAGATGGCGTGGTGTCGTCGGACTCCTGGTCGCGCACGTCGGCGTAGGTGGCGGGCTCCTCCCGGCGGCCCCGCGACGACGTGGTCCACGAGTCGCGCCGGGTCGTCGTGATGAGCCACTTGAGCACCGACTGCGGGTCGGCGATGTCACCGGCGTGCTCGACGAGCTTGAGCCAGGTGTTCTGCACGACGTCCTCGGCGGACTGCCGGGACAGGCCCTGCTGGCGGGCGACGGACCACAGCAGCGGGGTGACCTGCTCGACCAGGCTCGACATGCCGGAGGCGTCGCCGTCACGGTAGGCGCGGAAGGAGTTGGCCGCCCGCACGGCCAGGCTCTCGGCGCCGGTGTGCATCATGCCTCTTCCCTGATGGCGCGCTCCACGATCCTGATCATCTTCTCGACCCGGGTGCCCGGACCCGTGATGAACGGCTCCTCGCACATCAGGTGCGCCATGTCGCCGGCGCAGGCGGGGGAGGCGAAGCTGCTGCCGCTCCAGATGCCGAACCCGCTGGAGTAGTCGTCCGGGTCGGGGGTGCCACGCTCGGGGCTGCCGTCCTGCTTCGGCACGTCGAGACCTCCACGCAACGAGCCGTCGAAGGTCTCCGGCATCGTGCTCACCGTGGCGACGCCGCACCGGTAGGTGAGCACCCAGTCACCGGTGTTGGAGAAGGCCGCGACCGTGCCGTCGTTGGGGTTCCGAGCGCCGACACTGACGACCGGCACCCGGTTGTTGTCGATGTCGTCGTCGTAGTAGCGAGCGAGTGCGGCGGGCCAGAACGGCAAGGTGGTTGCGCCGTTGCCCGCCGCCGCGACGACACACACGCCATGGTGCTGCAGGGCCCGGATCAGCCTGAAGAGGCCCGCCTCGTTCACGATCGCGCTCGGGGTCTCGTGGTAGTAGCCGAAGGAGAGGCTGATCGCGTCGAGGCGGGCCGTGCTTCGACGTGTCCTTCAGACCCTCCTTGTGCCAGAGCAGCAGGCGGTGCAGCGCGTCGATGATGTCGGCCTCGTCGGCTGCACCGTCGCCGTACATGACCGGGACGATGACCAGCGTGGCGTTGGCGCAGTGCTGGCGCACCAGGCCGGCGATGAAGGTGCCGTGCCCGGACATGGGGTCGAGGAACCGGTTGACCAGGTCGATGGTCACGCCGTCGACCTCGGGAGCCTCGCCGGGCTCGAACTCCACACCGATCCCCTTGCCCCCCACGTGCGGGTGGCGGATGACGCGAGACCCCGGCTCGTCGAACCACGGGTGCTGGCCCAGGCCGGTGTCGAGGATCGCGACGTTCGGTGCCGGATCGCCGACGGGGGCGGGCGGGCCGAGGTGCAGCGCCACCGGGATGCGGCCGTCCGCGGACCCCGGGACACCGACGCCCGAGCCGTAGCCGACGCCTGACCCGTAGCCGACGCCGCTGCCGTACCCGACGCCCGAGCCGTAGCCCACACCGCTGCCGTACCCGACGCCCGAGCCATAACCCACCCCGGAGCCGTAGCCGACGCCGGACCCGTAGCCCACCCCGGAGCCGTACCCGGTCGCCATCAGGATGTGGTTCAGCCCCCAGTGCGGCGCGTGACCGGCCTCGACGGTTGGGAGCGTCTTCTCGAAGTCCTCGAACTCCTCCCGGCTCAGGCCGGCGCGGAACTTGTCAGGGTCCTCCCGGAACGCCGCGACCCGCTGCGCCTCACGGCGGGCGAACTGGAGCACCTGCCAGGCATCGAGCGGGGGTGCGAGCCGGCCGGGGTGCGGCACCAGCTGCACGACGGTCTGCGCAACCGGGTCGAGGTCTTCCTCGTAGCCGAGGCGGATGGCGAGCTCGCGCAGGGTCTCCGGGGCGCGGTCCGCGGAGTCGCCCGAGTCCTCGTCACCGAGGTCACTCGCCCGCGGCGGGTCGACGACCTCGGGGGTGAACCCGAACTGCGGTAGCGCACCGATCCGGGTCAGCTCTGCGATCGGGCCCGTGTTCAGGGGGCCATGCGGGAGGCCCGGGATGAAGAGGCGGTCGGCACGGTAGACCGTCGGGTGCGGCGGTTCGTCGTCGCCGAGCACGTCGGCGGCGTCCGGCGAAAGGACCGTCGCCCGGAAGCGGCGGAAGGCCGAGGCCGGCACGCCGAAGATCGGGAAGTTGTGGGCCGGCTCGCGGTGCTCATCGCCCGACTGGTTCTCAGGGGTCTTCTCAGTCATGTGCTGCTCCTGTGCCGCCGAGCCAGGGATGGGGCCCCCGCTGGATCAGCGTAGTGATGATCATCGACGCTGAACAGGAGCGCGTTCGGGGCGCCCTGATACCTCGGACCTGCACTTTCTTTCCGCGCGCCCGCGAGGACAGCACGCTCGCAGCGGACCGGTCGGCACGGCATCCGAAAAGAAGGTCTGGATGCCGTGTATCAGCGACCTGGCACCTCGCTCCTCTTCCCCGTCGGACCCTTAACAAGGCCGCGAACGTCGACCGGCTCGTTTCAGGGGCTTGCCGGTCGGCCGCGGAACCTCAGGGGCGTCACGGCACCGGGCTGCGAGAGCGCGGTGCACGGGACGACGGTTCCGCTACACGGGGACCGGCCACGCCGGGAGCAGCACCGCAGGGGGTGCCGCACCCGGCGTGGCCGTCGTGCCCTACGACGCGCCCTTCGCCGAACCCGTCCTGTTCAGCCGAGCCGCGGTCGCGCCCTCGACGGCTCCCGCCTGAGCGGCGGACCAGTCTGCGCCGTACGCACAGAACAGGCGGCCGTCCTCCACGCCGGCGGTGGCGATCTCGAGCGCCTCGGCAGCGTCGAGGCCCTGGGCCAGGACCCGGTGGTAGGCCGTCATCACGGTGTGGGCGTCGTCGTCGCCCACCGGGCCCACGGCTGCGACGACTGACCGCACACCGGTGGCCAGCAGGCTGGCGGTGAGGCCGAGCGCCTCGTCCCCGGCCCGCACGTGGGTGCGCCCGACTTCGCACGACGACAGCACGACGTGCTCGGCCCGGATGCCGGTGCGCTGGAACTCGTGCGCGAAGACCGGGCCGTCACCCATCACGACTGAAGAGAACAGCGGGCTCTCGTCCTGGTGGATGCCGTGAGCAGCGACATGCACGATCGTGCTGTCCGACAAGGCATTTCGGAGCTGTGCGCCGGTCGCGACCCCGCTGGCCGCGGCATGGGCAGGCGCAGCGCCGTTCCACACCTGCTCCACGTCCTGCGCCTCGCTGATGGCGCGGGGCAGCCCGGGCCCCGCGAGGGCCACGACCCGCTGCCCGCCGCCCGCACTGCTGGACGGCGCCGACCGGCGCGCCCAGAAGGTGACCGACGGCGCCACGGTGACGATGCGGCCGCGGATGCCGGGAACCATGCGCCAGGGGAGCGAGGCCAGTGAGCCGGACGGGATGATCACGAGTCGGTGGGCTCGCGGCAGCACGGGGGCCAGGGTCTCTCCGAGGGATGCCGCGGTGCGCGCCATCGAGCGCTCGATGACCTCCTCCAGCGCCGTGCCCTTCGCGAACCGGCGGGTGGCGAGGTCGGCCCGGAGCCGGGCGGCAGCCTCGACCACCTGGGCGCCGCCGGGCAAGCGGGTGAGCTTCGCCCCGCTGGGGGTGATCGTCACCGCCCAGAGCGCGTCCCGGTGGATGAAGAGGCTCAGCAGGCCGGCCCGAGCCTGCTCGAGGAGGGGGCGCACCGCTGACACCGTGACCGGCCGCTCCTCGGACCACGCGTGGACGTTGCGCGACTGTGCCCAGTCGCGGCGCGCGACGGCGCGCTCGGCCGCCCGGGCAGCCGCCTCCAGCTCGGTGCGGCGCACCGGGTCGGCGGCATCGAACGCCTCGACGTGCAGGCGCCGGGCGTCGGCGGTGAGCCGGGCGAGCTCGACGTCGTGTGAGGCCACCAGCCGGGGAAGCCGTTGCGAGACACCGCGCCACAGCTCGGTGGCATCGAACACCTGCGCTGGTGAGCCGCTGGACAGGGCCAGGTCGAGATGCGCATCGCGCAGGCGCCCGGTGTGCAGAGCAGCCGCGGTGCGCGAGTCGATCGACGTGTGCCGCGCCTGCTCGGCGGCCAGCCGGTGTGCGCCCCGTCGCAGCTCCCGGCGCACCAGGTCGGGGCGGCCCTCGGCGGTGTGCAGCTCGGCGAGCGCCAGTGTTCGCTGGAGGCGAAGAGGGAACGACGTGGCCCGGCGCACCTCGGGGCGGCCCAGCTGCTCGCGCGCCAGGTCAGTCAGCCCGATGCGGGCGTTCGCCTCCGCCGCAAGCACCGCAGCCTCCGCCCCCACCGCGCTCGAGCGGCCGGGCCCGTCGGCCAGGGCCGTGAGGGTGCTCGCAGTCGCCCGCGGGTTACGACCGAGGAGCAGCTCCGCCTGCAGCCGCAACAGTGACGCACGAACCGCCCAGGCCCCTTCGGACGCTCGGGCGAACCGGCGCTCGGCCCTCGCCGCGTGCCGGCGGGCGTCGGCGTGCTCGCGCCGCAGCAGGGCGAGGCGCGCCCGCTCCAGGTCGGCCTCGGCGACGTCGTGGGTGATGCCGCCCGCCCGAGCCGCCTGCTCGCCCTCTTCGAGCGCCTCGAGGGCCTGGTCGACGAGGCCGACCTCGGCAAGGACGCGAGCCTGGTCGAGGTACCCGACGGGGAGGTAGCCGACCTGAGGCACGGCATGCTCCGCGACGTCGCGGGCCTGCGTCATCAGGGACAGGGCGCGAGGGAGGTTGCCCAGAAGCATCTGCAGCCGCCCGCGATTGTGGATCGCCGCGATGACGAGGTCGGTGAAGCCGTGAGCAAGAGCATCCTGGTGTGCCCGACGCAGCCGCACGTCGCTGTCGTGGTACCGGCCGAGGAACTGGTAGGTCAGCCCGAGGTTGAGGTGGAGCAGGCACCGGGTGCGCGGAGCGACCTCGGCCGTCAGGGACACGCCCTCCAGCAGCTCGCGGGTGCGGTCCCACTCTCCGACCCGACCGTGCAGACCAGCCCGCTGCACCACGGCCAGCGAGCGCACGTGGTTGGGCCGCGCACGCGCCAGCAGGGCGTCGGCGGTGTCGAGCAGGGCGAAGGCGCCGTCACGGTCGCCGCGTTGCACCCGGGACACCGCGTGGGTCACGTGCACGCGTGCCTCGCAGCACCACCGCGTCGTCCGGAGGATCGGCCTCGCCCTCGAGCCGTCTCAGTGCCCGGCGCAGGAGGGCTTCGGCGCGCGCCGGCCTGCCCGCAGCGTTGGCAAGGACCGCTTCCTCGACGAGGCGGGTGACATGGTCGTGCAGGTCGCGACGGATCCGTTCCCTCAGATCTCCACGGTGGGCGTGATGACCGGTCGAACGTCTCCGTCGGGCAGGAACACGAACCGCACGAGCCCCCGAGGCGCCGGGTCGATCGTGAACCGGCCGTCGTCGTCCACCTCCGCGCCGACGGTGCGGGTACCCGCCCGTAGCTCGACCCGAACCCCGGAGTCGTGGCCGGTGACCCAGCCGTCGACGCGGACCTCGTCGGCGTCGATGGGCGACATCGTGACCATCACCGAGATGGCCTCGGCACTGAAGGTCAGCGTCTGGGTCTGGGTGTACTCGGAGCGAGCCAGGGCGCTCTCCGCACCGACCCGCTGGAGCTCGGCCACCTCGGCGTGCATGGCCTGGACGGTGAGGGCGAACTTGATGTCCTCGGTGAGCCCGGCGGGAACCGGGTCGGCGGCGCGGAAGACCTCCGCGACGGTGTCGAGGATGCTGCGGTCAAGGTCGTCGAGCGGCTGCGCGGCGATGTCAGGGTCGGAGCTCACAGCGCACCTCCTTCCCAGGCAGGGTCATTGGCGAGAGCGGTGCGGAGCTTGGCGAGGCAGCGGCCCCGGGTCGGGCCGATGCTTCCCACCGGCATGTTGAGGGACTCGGAGACCGCGGCGTAGTCGGGGCGGTCGGAGAAGGCGATGACGCGGAGCAGCGCCTGGCACTTCTCCGGCAGCTCCTGGAAGTGTCGCCACAGCACCCGGTGGCCCTCGCGACGCAGCACGAGGGTCGAGGGGTCAGGGATGGAGTCGGTGACGTTCTCGTCGATGTCGTGGTCCTCACGGCCGTGCGCCTTGTGCACGCGCCACGTCTCGCGGCGAACCGTGACGATGAGCCAGCCCATGACGGCCTGGGCGTCGTTGATCCGCTCCGAGTTCTCGACCAGCCGGAGCCAGGCGGTCTGCACCGCGTCCTGGGCCACGGGATCGGTGACCCCCTGCGCGCGGGCCGTGTGCCAGAGCACGGGTGTCAGGAGGTCGACCAGCTCGTCCATGGCACTGACGTCACCCTCGCGGTAGGACCGGAAGGCCGCAGCGGCTCTGGTGGCGAGCGACGGCACGGTGTCGTCGGCGGGCGTCATGCCGGCTTCTTCGGGAAGCGCATCGGCGTTCGCTGCCGCGACGACCTTCTCGGACGCCACGCGGGAGCGTGAGTGGCTGCCCTTGGCGGTCGCGGCAGCCTCGCCGCGGACGATCTCGGCGGCGATCTCGCCGGCGATCCACGGCGAGGCGAACGAGGTGCCGCTCCACAGGGCGAAGCCGGAGCGGAAGTCGTCGAAGTCGACCCCGGCGCGAGGGCCAGGGCCCGACCCGGTCAGGGTGAGCGCCGGGTTGAGCGAGCCGGACAGCGTCGTCGGAACAGTGCTCACCACGCCGGCACCCGGCGCGTGTGCCGTGACCCAGTCGCCGACGTTCGAGAAGAGCGCGATGCTGTGGTCGTCCGGGTTGGTCGCACCGACGCCGACCAGGTTGTCGTGCCCCTTCACCGCGAACGCGGCCGGGAAGAAGCGGGCGCGCGTCGAGTCGTTGCCGGCGCAGGCGACGACGACGACGCCTTCGTCGGCGAAGTCCTGCAGCAGGTCGTGCAGGGCGGTGTCGTCGGCCTCGTCAGGGGTCTCGTGGTAGTAGCCCATCGAGAGGTTGACGACGTCGAGCACGCCGTGCGGGATGACGTCCTTGTCGCGCTTCTCGGCTATCGCAGCCTTCGCGGCACGGTGCCGGTCGAGCAGGAGACCCAGGGCCTTGAGGATGTCGTCTTCGAGAGCCGCGCCGTCGGAGGCCATGATCGGGATCTCCAGGATCACGGCCTGGGGGCAGCGCTGGCGGATCACCCCGGTGACGAAGGTTCCGTGCCCGCAGAACTCGTCGAGGAGGCCGTTGACGTCGTCGATGACCTCGCGCATGTTCTCCGGGTCGCGGGAGGGGTCCTTCCACACGCCGATCTTCTCGGTACCGAAGGTCACCGTCCGATGGGCGCCGGGGCAGCTGCCCGTGCAGGTGTCGGCGGTGGCCTTCTCCGCCTCGGGCGGGAACCACGGGTGCGGCCCCAGGCCGGTGTCGAGAACTGCCACCACGGGCGGGTTCTCGATGGGGGCAACCAGCGTTCGTGGGTCCGGTGCCGACCAGACCACCGGGGTGCGACCGCCGATGCCGGGGGTGCCGTACTCGGCGAGGAGGCCGCCGCCACCCCACATGCCGCCGCCGCCCCACATGCCGCCGCCGCCGCCCCACATGCCGCCGCCGCCGCCCCACATGCCGCCGCCGCCACCCCACATGCCGCCGCCGGCGGTGAGGACGTGCTCGACGTGGACGCCGCCGGCCATGCTGCCACCGCGCCGGTCGCGGCGCTCACGCCGACGGCGCTCGGCGTCGCTCTCCTGCTCGCTGTCGTCGCGGTCGGGCGGCTGGCCGAGACCGAGCTTGTCGTACAAGGTCCTGCTTCGCTCGGACGGTTCGGTGAGGGCGTCCTGCAGGAACCGCCAGGCGTCGGGGACCTTCCCGGCCTGCGTCGGGTGGCGCTCGAGGCGCACCCGGGTGACGGTGACCTTGGCGTCCGGGCCGAGTGAGTCGCTCCTGCGCCGGTGCGGCACGCTGACGGGATCCCCCACCTGCTTGAGCACGAGCGGGTTGGTCTGGGAGCCGGCGTACTCGATGAGCTCCTCGACGCGGGTCTTCGCGCCGCCGGCGTCGAGGAACGGGTCGACGATGTCACGCACCAGGAGCGTGTCGCCGACGTAGACCGTGGGTAGCGGGGCCGGCCGATCGGGCGCCAGGACCGCAGTCTCGGGGTCGAGCACACGGGCACCCAGCCGTCGGGCAAGCAGGGGCGAAATCACCGGTGTCGGTGGGATCAGGCCGGGCTCGTTGGCCGTCGAGGCAACCCGAGATGTTCCGCCCGTCGGCGGCTTCTCCTCGTGCAGGGGCGTCTCGGGGGACTTCTCAACCATCGGATCTCCTGGGAAGCGCGACCGGTGCGAGAGGGGAACTCGCCCAGCGTAGTGATGATCATCAGCGCTGAACAGGAGCGTGCCCGGGGCCCCCTGATACCTCGGACCTGCACTTTTCTTCCGCGCGCCCGCGAGGGGCACACGCGGCCGGAACGGCCTGGGACGGCATCCGAGAAGAAAGTTTCGGATGCCGTGTATCAGGACGCAGGTGCCCCGCTCCTCTTCCCCGTCGGACCCTTACAGGGCCGCGAACGTCGACCGGCTCGTTTCAGGGGCCTGCCGGTCGGCCGCGGAACCAAGGGGCGTCGCAGCACCGGGTGGCACAAGCGCGGTGCACGCGACGACGGTTCCGCTACACGGGGACCGGCCACGCCGGGCGTAGCACCGCAGGGGGTGCGGCACCTGGCGTGGCCGTCGTGCCCGGGCTGCGGCGGCCGATCGATCAGATGGGGTCGTGGCCCCGACTGCGATCCGCCTGGGTGGAGGGGCTCAGGCGGCGCCGTCGGTGCGCGACGTGGCGGCGGCCCAGGGGTCGGCGCCGGAGCCGGTCGGCGAGGGTGCCGGTCGGCCGTTCGTCGTGCCCGCCGTGGTGCCGTTGCCCGTGCTGGTCTCGATCGCCTCGGCCTCCACGGTGCGGCTGGTGCGCAGCTTCTCGCCGGTCGCTCGAGCGGCGTCGGCCACCATGTCGGCGACCACGGGGGCCGCCTTGGTGCGGGCGACCTCCTTCGCGTTGTAGACCTGCTTCTGCACCGGCCCGGAGTTCCACACCTTGCCCGAGGTGCGGCGGATCTGCTCGTAGCGCTGCCTGCCTGCACGCGCCCCGAGCACGTAGCCGGCGGCCATGCCGGCGATGAACGTCAGCTTCCCCATGGGGTGGCTCCTCTCGTCGGCCTCCGACCCTACCTGCCCCCTCACGTCGGATGCCGTGCGCTTGCGACCGCGTCCCGGCATACCCTTGTCCTCGCCCGGCCCACGCCGGGTCTGGAGGGCTCGCATAGTGGCCTAGTGCGGCGGTCTTGAAAACCGCTATGGCGGCAACGTCATCGTGGGTTCGAATCCCACGCCCTCCGCAGTGCCGCCCGGCGCTCGCGCCGTGCGGCGGAGGGCGGGATCACCCTGGCCCCGGCCGGCTGAGCGGTCCGACCCGCTCACCCCGCGACCCGCACCAACGCCGCTAGGGTCCGATGGTGCCCGCCACCGACCCCGGAGCCCACGACGCCGACCCGGGGGTGCTCGAGGCCGTCGAGGACGCCGCCGAGAAGGTCGTCGAGGTAGCGCACGACGTCGGCGAGAGCGCCGCTGAGGCTGCCGGTGCGTTCGCCGAGGTGACCGCCCACGCGGCCGAGGCCGCCGAGACCCACACCGTGGTCAGCACGGGTGCCCGGGTCGGCTTCGTCCTCGACGGCGTGCTCCACGTGGCCATGGGCTGGGCCGGCCTGCGCATCGCGTGGGGAGCCCGCAGCAGCACCGCCGACGAGTCCGGGGCGCTCACCTCGCTCTCGTCCACCCTCGGCGGCCGCGCCAGCCTGTGGGTCGGTGTCGTGGGGTTCTCGGTGGTCGCCCTGTGGAACCTCGCTCGCGCGATCACGGGTCGCCACTGCCACAACGGGTTCAAGCGCCTCGAGCACGCCGCCGACGGCATCGCCTATGTCACCGTGGCGTGGAGCGCCGCCGCCTTCGCGGTGGGGTCGGGCCAGACCAGCCGGCAGTCGACGGTGAGCATCACGGGGACCCTCCTCGGGATGCCGGGTGGTCGCGTCCTCGTCGTCCTCGCCGGTCTCGCGGTGGCCGGGGTGGGGGTGTTCAGCATCTGGTCGGGGTGGACCCGCGACTTCCTCGTCGACCTCGAACGGCACCCGGGGCGGCTCGTGGAGGTCATGGGGGTCATCGGCTTCATCGCCCGCGGCATCGCGTTCGCGCTCGTCGGGTTCCTCTTCCTCGGTGCTGCGTGGACCAGGCACTCCGAGCGGTCGACCGGGCTCGACGGCGCCCTGCGGGTGCTCCAGGACCTGCCGCTGGGCCGCTGGGAGCTGGTCGTCATCTCGGTCGGCCTGATGTTCTTCGGGGTCTACCTGATGACGAGGGCGCGCCACCTGCGCCAGTGACCCGGTCAGCCGCGAGGCGGGATCTCGCCTGAGCCACGCGCCACCAGGGTCGGCTCGTGCACGATGTGCCGCGGCGGTGACGAGTTGCCGTCGATGCGGTCGAACAGCAGGTCGGCCACCGTCTTGCCGATGCGGGCGACGTCCTGGCGGATGACGGTCAGCGGCGGGTCGAGCAGGTCGGCGAGGGGGAAGTCGTCGAAGCCGACCAGCGCCACCTCGCGCCGCAGGCCGCGCTCGGCGAGGGCGCGAACTGCCCCGGCAGAGAGGATGTTTCGAGCGGTGAAGACAGCTGTCGGTGGGTCGTCGAGGGCGAGCAGTGCGTGCATCACCTCGGTGGCCTCGTCGGTCGACCGCAGGCCCGTCACGACCAGGCGCGGGTCCGGGCGAAGGCCGCGCTCGGCATACGCATCGGTGAACCCGGCGAGGCGGCGCTCGGCCGTGGGGATTGAGGGCAGGTCGATGATCGCTGCAATGCGCCGGTGCCCCTGGGCGAGCAGGTGCTCGGCGGCGAGCCGCCCACCGCGGTGGTTGTCGACGGTGACCGAGTCGACGTCGATGCCGCGGGGTGGCCGGTCGACGAACACGGCAGGGGTGCCCGAGCGCAGCTCGCTGACGAGGTAGTCCTGGCGCTCGCTGGCCGCCATGATCACGAGCCCGTCGACCCGGCGGGTGACCAAGTCGTGGACGAGCTCCTGCTCGCGGTCGGTGCCCTCGTCGAGGCTGGCTGCCAGCACCGCCGTGCCGTGGCGTCGCGCCGCATCCTCCAGCGCTCGAAGAAGGCTGGCGGAGAACGAGTTCGAGATGTCCTGCACCAGGGCGCCGACCAGGCCGGTGCGGGCACCGGTGCGGCGCAGGTTGCTCGCGGCGAGGTTGGGGCGGTAGTCGAGCCGCGCGACGGCGGCGCCGACCCGCTCGCGCACGTCGGCCGAGACGCCGGGCTCGTCGTTGACCACTCGCGACACCGTCTTCAGGCTCACGCCGGCGAGCGCCGCGACATCCCGCATCGTGGCGCGGTTGCTCTGGCCTGACAACGATGTCACTTTCACATCACGATGTGTAGTCCATGACTTGACCTGAGCGCAAGTACGCGCTAGAAAGTCACCTGACAACGTTGTCACAACGGCGTCGGCCCAGAACAGCACTCAAAGGAGAGTTCTCCCCATGCACATCCGTCACGTTTCGTCCTCGCGCACGGTGCGCCGGGCGCTCGCGTCAGCCGGCATCGTCGGCCTAGCGCTCGGCGCCGCGGCCTGTGGTTCCAATGACAGCGGTTCCGGCGGCTCCGCCGGCGCCAAGGAGAAGATCGGCGTCTCCCTCATCACCAAGGACTCGTCCAACCCGTTCTTCGTCGCCATGCAGAAGGGCGCCAAGGCCGACGCGGCCAAGCAGAACGTCGCCCTGACCGTCGCCTCCGGCAAGCAGGAGGGCGACGACCAGGGTCAGATCACTGCCATCGAGGACGCCATCGCGCGCGGCGACAAGGGCATCCTCATCACGCCGATGTCCACCGGAGTCAACGCGGCGATCAAGAAGGCGCGCGACGCGGGCCTCTACGTCATCGCCCTCGACACCCCGCCCGACCCGGCAAACACGGTCGACATCACCTTCGCCACCAACAACCGCCAGGCCGGCCAGCTCGACGGCAAGTGGGCTTCGAGCACGCTCGACGGCAAGGCAGCCACCATCGCCCTGCTCGACCTGTTCAACGACAAGATCGTCTCCGTCGACTACGACCGGGACCAGGGCTTCCTCGAGGGCATGGGCATCGACGTCGGCCGACCCGAAGAAGAACGGTGACGAGGCCAAGACCGGCAAGTACACCGGCGGCAAGGGCGGCGACTACACGATCGTCTGCAACGAGCCGAGCAACGGCGCGGAGGACGGTGGCCGCACCGCCATGGAGAACTGCCTGTCCAAGAACCCGAAGATCAACGTCGTCTACACGATCAACGAGCCGGCGGCCGTGGGTGCCAACACGGCGCTCAAGGCAGCCGGCATCACCGACGCGATCGTCGTCTCGGTCGACGGCGGCTGCGCCGGCGTCAAGTCGGTCAAGGACGGCATCATCGGTGCCACCGCCCAGCAGTACCCACTGAAGATGGCGACCATGGGCATGGAGGCGATCGCCTCGATCGCGCGTGGCGGCACCAAGCCGACCACCTCCGAGGGCCTGGACTTCTTCAACACCGGTGTCGCGCTCGTCACCGACAAGCCGGCCGCCGGCGTCGACAGCATCACCTCTGACGCCGCCTCGAAGATCTGCTGGGGCTGACCCGGATGTCGTCGTCCACATCCGCTGCTGCCGCCGAGTTCGCTCGGCGGCGGCAGAGCCCCGTGCAGCGGCTGCAGGGATACCTGCACTCCTATCCCTGGCTCAGCCCGCTCATCCTGTTCATCGTCACGTTCGCCTTCTTCTCGATCCTCAACCCGAGGTTCGCGGAGCCGGGTGGGATCTCGATCCTCATCCAGCAGACGGCCATCGTGGCGGCGCTCGGCATCGGTCAGACCCTGATCATCCTCACCGCCGGCATCGACCTGTCGGTCGGCGCGATCACCATCCTCGCCATGATGATCATGGCGACGCTCGCCGCCGACAACGGCATGAACGGGCTGCTGGCCCTGCTGATCGGCATCGCCCTGGCGGTGGCGGCCGGGTTCCTCAACGGCATCCTCGTGACCAGGGTCAACCTGCCCCCGTTCATCGTCACCCTGGGCACGCTGTCGATCTTCACGGCCATCGCGCTGCTCTACTCCGGCGGCTCGAGCATCCAGCAGGACCGGCTGCCGCGGCTGCTCAACTTCCTCGGTGAGGGCTTCGGTCCGCGCGGCGGCCTCCGCCTCACCTGGGGCGTGGTGCTGGTGGTGCTCCTGTACGCCATCGTCGGCTTCGCGCTGTCCCAGACAGCCTGGGGGCAGCACGTCTACGCGGTCGGTGACGACCCGGAGTCGGCCCGCCTGTCGGGTGTGGCCAGCAAGCGCGTGCTGTTGTCGGTATACACCGTGGCCGGGCTGATCTACGGCTTCGCGGCCTGGGCCCTCATCGGCCGGGCCGGCGCAGCGACACCGAACGCGATCACCGACGCCAACCTGGCGTCGCATCACCGCGGTCGTCATCGGTGGCACCTCGCTGTTCGGTGGTCGTGGCCGGCTGATCGGCACCCTGCTCGGGGCTCTCATCGTGCAGTCGTTCAGCTTCGGCCTGTCCCTGGCGGGCGTCAACCAGCAGTGGCGGCTCCTCGCCACCGGTGTACTGGTGCTCGTCGCGGTCACCGTCGACCAGTGGATCCGGAAGGTGAAGGCATGAGCACCATCGAACGGCTGCCGCTGGCGGTCGACCACCTGCCCGACGACAAGAAGGCCAAGTACGAGGCCGACCCGATCCTGTCGGCCCGCGACCTGGTCATCACGTTCGGGCGCGTCATCGGCCTCGACGGCGTCAACGTCGACCTCTACAAGGGCGAGGTGCTCGCGGTCATCGGTGACAACGGGGCCGGTAAGTCGACCCTGATCAAGTGCCTCACCGGTGCCTACACAGCGGACTCCGGCGAGATCTGGCTCGACGGCCAGCCGGGTCGACTTCAAGCGTCCACAGGACGCCCGCGAGGCCGGCATCGAGACCGTCTACCAGCAGCTGGCCGTGATCCCGGCGCTCGACATCGCCAGCAACCTCTACCTCGCCCGCGAGGAGCGCCGCAAGGGCCCGCTCGGGTCGGTGCTGCGGATGCTCGACAAGAAGGGCATGAAGCAGCGCGCCGGCGACTCGGTGCAGAAGCTCGGCATCCAGACGATCCAGAACATGGGTCAGGCGGTCGAGACCCTGTCCGGTGGCCAGCGCCAGGCCGTCGCCGTGGCTCGCGCCGCGGCGTTCGGCAGCAAGGTGGTCGTGCTCGACGAGCCGACCGCCGCGCTGGGCGTCAAGGAGTCGGGGATGGTCCTCGACATGGTCAAGCAGCTGCGCGACAGCGGCATGGCCGTGATCCTGATCAGCCACAACATGCCCCACGTGTGGGAGGTCGCCGACCGCATCCACATCCAGCGGCTCGGCGGCTGCGCGGGGGTCATCTCCCCGCAGTCGCACGACATGGGTGAGGGCGTGGCCATCATGACCGGCGCCAAGACGCTCGCGCCGACGGAATGACCGCCCGCACGCGACCCTCGCCCCTCTAGACGCGGGTCGCCGCACCTGACGGACGACCAGGTGCGGCGGCTCGTCCCCAACGACTCCGTCGTCCCCGCGGCCGGCCGACCCGATCGGCCGGCCGCACCCATTCCTGCACCCGCACCGGAACCCGGAGAACGTCATGACGATCGTCGTGGGATACATCCCCCGCCCCGAGGGCCTGGCAGCCGTCGACGCCGCCATCATCGAGGCCGAGCGTCGCGCGGAGCGGCTCGTGGTGGTGAACACCGGTCACCACGGTGACAACACCGACGCCAGCTACGCCGCCCCGCAGGACCTCGACGCCCTCGACGGGCAGCTCACCGAGCGCGGCATCGCGCACGAGATCCGCCAGCCCAACCGCGGGTGGGCGCCGGCCGACGAGCTGCTCGCCGCCGCAGACGACGTCGACGCCACCCTGATCGTCATCGGGCTGCGCCGGCGCAGCCCGCTGGGCAAGCTGATCACCGGCTCGACAGCGCAGCAGGTGCTCCTCGACGCGACGTGCGACGTGCTCGCGGTCAAGGTTCCCGGCGCCTGACCTGCGGCTTCGCCGACCCGCGCGCGTGGCCGGCATTCGCCCGGCATCCGGGCCTCGTCCCGTTGGGTGATCGGTCCCGCTCGTGACGCGCGCCCGGCGCGACTGCGTGCTAGTTTCGCTGTCGGTTGCAGCATCAGGCTTTCCTCGCAGGTCGAACACCAACGCGCCACAAGGGGACTGGAGTTCGCATCCACGGTCGGTGCGACGTGTGCCGGCCGCGTGCTACACACAGAAAGAGTTACCCCCGATATGGCACAGGGCACCGTGAAGTGGTTCAACGCTGAGAAGGGCTTCGGTTTCATCGCCCAGGACGGCGGCGGCCCCGACGTGTTCGTTCACTACTCCGCCATCGACACCCAGGGCTACCGCTCCCTCGACGAGGCGCAGCGGGTCGAGTTCGAGGTCACCCAGGGCCCCAAGGGTCCGCAGGCTGACCAGGTCCGCCCCATCTGACCCGGGTCCCCCGAGTCTTCGCGAAGGCCCCGTCCGGTTCGCCGGGCGGGGCCTTCCGCTGTCTCGCAGCTGAGCGCGTCAGCTGCCGGCCAGGTTCGTGAGGAACTTCTTGGCCACCGGCGCCGCCACCGTGCCACCGCTCTTGCCCTCCTCCACGAACACCGCGAACGCGACGCCCCGCTGGTAGCCGGCGAACCAGGTGCGCGGCAGGGCGGCGGGGTCGTTGCCGTGCTCGGCGGTGCCGGTCTTGCCCCGCACCGGCCCGCCCGGGGTGTTGCGCAGCACCGTGCCGGTGCCCGACGACACCACCGAGGCCATCATCGAGCGCAGCTGGGCCACCGCGGTGCCGTCGAGCGGCACCGGACGGGTCGACCCACCGCCGCCCTTGACGAGCACTGGCGGCACGAAGGTGCCCCGCCCGACGCTGCCGGCCATCACGGCCAGCGCGACCGGAGACACCTCGACGCGACCCTGGCCGATCGACGCGGCTGCCGTGTCGGTGCCGCCCTTGGTGGCCGGCACGCTACCGGCGAAGGCGTCGCTGACGCCGAGCGTCTCGCCCCAGCCGGCACCGATGCCGAGAGCCTTCGCGGCCGTCGTGAGGTCGTTCTCGCCGAGCTTGTTCGACAGCCCCACGAACGCCGTGTTGCACGAGATGGTGAAGTCCTCGAAGAAGGTCGGGCTGCCGCTGACCGACTCACCGGCGAAGTTGGTGAACTTGCGCCCGTCGACCGTCACGGATGCCGGGCACGGCACCTTCGCGGTCGGCGTCGTGATGCCGCGGGTCAGGTAGGCGTAGCTCGTGGCCACCTTGAAGGTCGACCCCGGCGGGTAGTGCCCGGTCAGCGCCCGGTCGAACCCGCTGGTGGGGCTGTTGGCGACGGCCAGCACCTCGCCGCTCTTGACGTCGACGGCCACGACGGCGCCGGGCACGGTGAGCTTGCTCTCGGCGAGCGCCTTCTCGGCCGCGACCTGCACGGTCGGGTCGAGGGTGGTCTCGACGTCGGCTCCGTCGGTGGGAGCCTTCTCGAACAGGGTCGCGCCGCCCTTGCCGCTCACCGTCACCTGGAGGCCGGTGGCGCCGGCCAGCTTCTCGTCGTACTGCGCCTGCAGGCCGCTGCGGCCCGCCCGGTCACCGGCCTCGTAGCGGCCCTCGCTCTTGTCGACCATCTCCTTGGTCACCTCGCCGTAGCTGCCGAGCAGCGGCTGGGCGAAGGTGCGGGTGCGGCCCAGGGGCTGCTGACTGGTCGGCGCAATGATGCCGTCGAGGGCCTCGATGCGGGCCGCTCGCGGCTTCCAGTCGGCGTCCCGGTAGGCGATCACGGGGATCGGCGCCTTCGAGCCGGATGCCGTGGCTTTGGCCAGGGCCTGCACCAACGACCCCTTGGCGGCATCGACGACCGGCTCGAGTGCGGCTGCCGACTCCGGCGTCGCGTTGACCGGGTCGATCTGCACGGCGTGCACCGTGCCGAGCGGCATCAGCGGCTTGCCCTGGCGGTCGAGGAGGTCGCCCCGCTCGCCGAAGGTGCGCTCGAGCCGGAAGGCCTTGCCGGCGGGGAGGTCGGGGTGCCACGGCGAGCCGGCGGCCGGGTTGGCCACCACCCAGCGCTCGCCGTCCGCGGTCAGCGTGACGGGCACGGTGTAGGTCCACGGCACGTCACCGGGCAGCGTCCAGGTGACGTCGAGGGTGCCGGTGGCCTTGTCGCCGTCCCGCTTCACGTCGCTCGCGGTGACGTCGACCTTCGCGTCGCCGAGGTCCTTGATCGCGGGGGCGAAGGTCGCCTTCGTGGCGTCGTCGGCGAACGCCACGGGCGCGAGGTCCTTGGCGACCCACGCCTTCGCGTACGACGTGGCGGCATCCTGCGCAGCGGCATCCCGGCCCGCCTCGCGCTGGCGCCACCAGAGCGCACCGCCGATGCCCACGGCGACCACCAGCACGGCGGCGACGATCAGTGCGATGCGAGTCCTCATGGGCCCCAGTCAACTACGAGAACCCGATGCCATCGTTCACACAGGCTGCGGTCCTAGACTCCAGAGGTCGTGCGCCCGCCCCCAGCGCGCGGCCCTGCCTGGTCGCTCCCCCGCGCGACGAGGCGGGCATCGGAGCGTGAAGGAGCCGCGTTGTCCGACGCCACCCGCCGCGAGCGTGCCGACAGCCAGGCGCGCGAGACCCGGCACGCCCGGCGCCGCCGCCTGCTCGCGGGCCTGGGTGTCTTCGTCCTCGTCGTGGCGCTCGGGTTGGGGGTGGCGTGGTGGCGGCTCGAGGGCAACATCTCGCGGCTCGACGTGACCAAGAACCTCGGCGCCCGCCCCACTGCGGCCGCCGGGCCGCTCAACATCCTGCTGATCGGCTCTGACAACCGCGCGGGCGAGGGCGTGCCGGGGGCCTCGCTGACCTCCGGTGCCCGCTCCGACACCACGCTCATCGCGCACGTGTCGGCCGACCGCGAGCACGTGACCGTCGTGTCGGTGCCGCGTGACTCGATGGTGCCGGCCCCGCCGGGCTGCAAGAACTCCACCCCCAAGGACCAGTGGGTGGTGCAGCAGTGGAACGCGATGTTCAGCATCGGCGGACCGGCCTGCCTCATCACCACGATCGAGGGCAACACCGGGCTGCGGATGGACCACTTCGCCGTCGTCGACTTCCGCGGCTTCCGCGCCATGGTCGACGCCCTGGGTGGCGTGCCGATCTGCGCCCCGGAGGCGATCGACGACCCCAAGGCCAAGCTCAAGCTGTCGGCCGGGCGACACGTGCTCAACGGCACCCAGGCGCTCGGCTACGTGCGGGCCCGCAAGACGCTCGGCGACGGCTCCGACCTCGGCCGCATCGCTCGGCAGCAGGCCTTCCTGTCGTCGGTGGTGCAGGAGGCAACCCGCACCTCGCTGCTCGTGCGCCCCGACAAGCTGTTCGGCTTCCTCGACGCGGCCACCAGGTCGCTGACCACCGACGAACAGTTCGACCTCGGCACGATGAAGGACCTCGCATCGAGCGTCAAGGACATCGGCATCAAGAACATCCAGTTCATCACCGTGCCGGTGCAGCCGTATCCGGCCGACCCCAACCGGGTCGAGTGGGCCCCGGGCGCCGACGCGCTCTGGCAGACCCTGCGCGACGACGCGGTGGTCGGCGCCAAGCCGACGGCGACGCCATCGGCGTCGGCGGCGCCGCTCACCGTCGCCCCGTCGCAGGTGGCGGTCGACGTCGTCAACGCCACCGGGGTGCAGGGGCTGGCGGCCCAGGTGGCCAAGGCGCTCGAGGTGCAGGGCTTCCCGACGCCCACCACGAGCAGCACGGCCGACCGGCCCACCGGGGTGGTGGTCGAGTACGGCCCGGGCCAGAAGGAGGCCGCGCGCACCGTGGCCGCGGCGTTCGAGGGGGCACGGCTGCGCGAGGATGCCGGCCTGTCCACCGGCGTGCGCGTCGTCATCGGGGCCGGGGCGCCGGCGGTGCGTGAGGTGCCGAACCGCACCGGGTCGTCGCCGCTTCCCACCCCGACGGTGTCCGCGCCCTCGCCCTCCCCGTCGCCGTCGATCACGACCCGCACGGCCGACCAGGACATCTGCTCCTGACCGCGGTGGGTGCCTGACCTCGCCCTGCGGCTCCAGCCGGCGGATGCCGTTCGCCCGCCCCGCTTTGTGCCTCGGGCGGGCGGACGGTTACCCTGTGCGACGTTGGAGGCGTCGCCTAGTCCGGTCTATGGCGCCGCACTGCTAATGCGGTTTGGGTCTCAAGCCCATCGAGGGTTCAAATCCCTCCGCCTCCGCCCATCGAAACGCCCCGCGCCAGCGGGGCGTTTTCGATGGGCGAGGGCAGGGGGATGCCGGGAGCGGGCGTGGGCGAGTGAGGCACGAACCCGCGCACCCCGCGGTTCCCTCCGCCTCCGCCCCTGGAGCTTGCGCCCGGAGGTTCTCCTGTGGGGAGTGGCGGGGAGGTGTCAGACTGCGCGGCATGACGCCGCCTGCTGTCGCCGTGGTTCTCGGCGCCCCGAGGTCCTGATGAGCACCCCGACCGACGGCCCGCTCGTCCCCCCGTCAGGTCAGGCGCCACAGCCCGGCCCCTCGCCGGCCAATCCGTACGCCCCGCCGGCCTGGTCCCAGCCGCCACCGTGGCCACAGCAACCGGTGTGGCCGCAGCAAGCTGACTGGCCCCAGCAGCCGGGCACGCCAGCACCGGGCTGGGGTGCACCGGACTCGCGCGCTCTCCAGGAGGCCGAGACGGCCCTGCGCAAGGCGCGCACCGCGCTGGGCTGGGCGATCGCGGCCGCAGTCGGAGCACTGGTCGCGCTGGTTGCCGCCTTCGCCGTGCCCGCCCTCTTCGCGTTCGGCGCGTCGGTCGGCGGGACGTACTCCTACGAGGGGCGGGTCGAGTCCTTCGAGGCGGGCCGCGCCCTGAACGGCTCGTCGGTGTCCGACGCCGTGGAGGCCGCGCTCGTCGACGACGGCGCCGAGGTCTCGAGCATCGACTGCCCGGACACCGAGACGGCGCAGATCTCGACCGTCATCGCCTGCCAGGGCGAGGTCGACGGTGATAACCGGGTCTACCTCGTGCACGTCCTCGACCGCCAGGGCTACATCCTCATCACGGAGTACTGACGCCACGCGTTCTGCGTGGGCCGGGCCGCCGGCTTTGCGAGAATTCGCCGTGTGACCCCGACGATCCGCCGCGCCCGCCCCGACGAGCTGGATGCCGTGGGCCAGCTGACGGTCGACGCGTACATCAGTGGTGGCGTCATCCCGGCTGACGCGCCGTACCTGTCGTTCCTCGGCGACGCGCACAGCCGGGATGCCGACGCCGAGGTGTGGGTCGCGGTGGATCCTCGCGGTGTGGTCGGCACGGTGACCTACGTCGAGCCGGGCTCGGCGCTGTGCGAGATCGCCCGCGAGGGGGAGGCCGAGATCCGCTCGCTCGCGGTGCTGCCGGCGGCATCCGGAGAGGGGATCGGCGAGGCACTCACCCGGCACACCATCGCGCGGGCCCGCGAGCGAGGGCTGACGTCGATGGTGCTCTCGTCGTCGACCACCATGCACACCGCACACCGGCTCTACGAACGGCTCGGGTTCATCCGGCTGCCCGAGCGCGACTGGTCACCGGTGGCAGGCGTCCAGCTCGTCGCCTACCAGCTCCCACTTACCGACTGATTGCGGATATCCCACCGGGGGCGAGTCTCAACTGCCCCCTGAAAGGGTGGGAGATCCGCAATCAGTCGGGTCGAAGCGGTCAGGTCGCGGGGAGGAGGACCGAGAACCTGGTCGAGCCCGGACGGCTGGACACCTCGACCCGCCCACCGTGCGCGTGTCCGACCGCTGCCACGATGCTGAGCCCGAGGCCGGTGGAGCCGTTGGCGCGCACCCGAGCGTCGTCGCCACGGGTGAACCGCTCGAAGATCTTGGGCTGCAGGCCCTCGGGCACGCCGGGCCCGTCGTCGGTCACCGAGACCCGCACGAGCGGTCCCTCGGGACGCACCTGGGTGACCACCCTGGTGCCGGCAGGGGTGTGGGTGCGCGCGTTGGCGAGCAGGTTGGCCAGGATCTGGTGCAGCCGGGCCTGGTCGCCGGGCACCTCGACCGGGTCCTCGGGCAGGTCGAGCTCCCAGGTGTGGTCGGGCGAGGCAGCGTGGGCGTCGCTCACGGCGTTGACCGCGAGCAGCGACAGGTCGACCGGCTCGCGCGCCAGGGGCCGCCCCGAGTCGAGCCGGGCGAGCAGCAGCAGGTCCTCGACGAGCTCCTGCATCCGCAGCGCCTCGGACTCCACCCGGCCGATGGCGTGGGTGACGGTGGGGGGCACCGGCTCGGTCTCGCGGCGGGTCAGCTCGGCGTAGCCACGGATCGACGCCAGCGGGGTGCGCAGCTCATGGCTGGCGTCGGCGACGAACTGCCGCACCTGGGTCTCGCTCGCCTGCCGGGCGAGGAGCGCTGACTCCGACGTTGTCGAGCATCGTGTTGAGGGCCAGGCCGACCTGGCCGACCTCGGTGTGTGGGTCGGCATCCGCGGCCGGCACCCGCTCGGCGAGCGCGACCTCGCCCGAGTCGAGCTTGAGGTCGGAGACGCGCCGGGCCGTGGCCGCCACCCGGTCGAGCGGGCGCGAGGCTGCGCCGGATGACGACCGTGCCGCCGACGCCGACGAGCACGAGCCCGATGACGGTGCCGCCCACGACGAGGCCGAGCAGCTTGGCCATCAGCTCGTCGACCTGGTGGGTGGACACGCCCACGATGAGGCGCCGACCGTCCGACGCCGTGCGCTCGGTCGACGAGGTAGCTGCCCACGTCACCACCGACGACCACCCTGACCGTGTCCGCACCGTCGACCGACTCGCTGACCTTGCGGACCTGGGCGGTGTCGAGGCGGTCGTTCGCGCCCGTGTCGTTGACGACGGCATTCTGCTGCACGCCCTGCCGGTCGGTGTAGACCGTGCCGTCGGGGTTGAGCAGCAGCACGAGCATGTTGCCGCCACCCGGGGCGGCGACCGGTCCGCCGCGCGGCGGCAACCGGTTGTCGTCGTCACCGTCGTACCCGCCCGGCCGGCTGTCACCGACCCGGCCGAGGGCTCCGTTGAGGTCGCGCTCGATGCCTTGGGTGAGGTAGCGCTGGGTCTCGAGCACGGTGAGCGCGCTCGTCGCGAGCATCACCACGGTGAACAGCGCGAGCACCGAGGCGAGCAGCTTGGCCCGCAGGGTCCACTGCGAGGGAGGGGGTGGCATCGAGAGGTCCTGCCCGTTCAGTCGGCGGGCTTGAGGACGTAACCGACACCGCGCATGGTGTGGATCATCGGCGCGCGGCCGGCGTCGATCTTCTTGCGCAGGTAGGAGATGTAGAGCTCGACGACGTTGGCCTGGCCGCCGAAGTCGTAGTTCCAGACCCGGTCGAGGATCTGCGCCTTGCTCAGCACCCGGCGCGGGTTGCGCATCAGGTAGCGCAGCAGCTCGAACTCGGTGGCGGTGAGGTGGATCTGCTCGCCGCCCGGGTGACCTCGTGGCTGTCCTCGTCCAGCGTGAGGTCGCCGACGACGAGCAGCGAGCTCGCTCGCGTCGGCCGCAGACGCCGGTGCGGCGCATCAGGGCGCGCAGCCGGGCGACGACCTCCTCGAGGCTGAACGGCTTGGTGACGTAGTCGTCGCCGCCCGCGGTGAGGCCGGCGACGCGGTCCTCGACGGCGTCCTTGGCGGTGAGGAACAGCACCGGCACGTCGGGGTCGTCGCGCGCGCATCCGGCGCAGCACCTCGAGGCCGTCGAGGTCGGGCAGCATCATGTCGAGCACGACGGCGTCGGGCCGGAAGTCGCGCGCGGCGCGCACGGCGGCCAGGCCGCTCGGCGGCGGTGCGCACCTCCCAGCCCTCGTAGCGCAGCGCCATCGAGAGCAGCTCGGTGAGGTTGGGCTCGTCGTCGACGACGAGCACGCGCACCGGGCTGCCGTCGGGTCGCTGGAGAGCAGGAGCGCTCACGGGGCGGGTCGTCGTCATGGGCTCATCGTGCGCGCAACCGCTGTTCCGAGTCCATGCGTTCCCTGTGTGGTTCCTGTGAGCGGTCGGGTGCTCCTGCCAGCCGGTCGACGGGTGTGTCACAGCACCGCCACAGGCGCGGCCCCGATCGTCGGGTGCAGACAGACCTCACGCCTTTCAGGAGCGACGATGACCGACCGACCCGACGACCGGACCCAGCCCATCTCGACCGGGTCCACGAGCGAGCAGCCGGCGGTGGCTGCCGGCCAACCTGCGGTGGATGCCGGGCAGCCTGCGGGGGATGCCGCGGCCGCGCCCGCGTGGGCGAACGCCGGTCCGGAAGCCGGCGACACGGCATCCGCCCGGCCGGTTCTGGTCACCCCGATGGCGCCGGTCGCCGCGTACGCCCCGTCGGTGCCGCCCATCGCGGCCGCCCCGGCCAAGCGGTCGTGGCGCTCGCGGGTGAGGGGTGGTCGCGGCCTGGCCGTCGCCGCACTGCTCGTCGGGCTGGGGCTCGGAGCCGTCGGCGGCGCGGCCGTCACGTTCGCGGCGGTCCACCAGGACGGCATCGGCACCACCGCCGACGGAACCGCGGGTTTCGACCGCGACGGTGACGCCGGCTTCGGCCCGCATGGTGGTCGCGGTGGCCCGCCACCCGGGGGCCAGCTGCCCGACGGCCAGCTCCCGGGCGGTCAGCTGCCCGGCGGTCAGCTGCCGCAGGACGACGACAGCCAGGGCCAGCTACCCGGCGGCGGCACCGGCACCGACGCGAACGGCACCTCGCCGGCCACCTGACCGGCTGGGCGCGCCCGCTCAAGGCCGTTGTCAGGCCGGGGCGGGCGCGCCCATACTCGCTGGATGACCGACACGACGGGTCAGGGGGCTACGCCGGGTGGGTTCCGCCACTCCGAGATCGGGGTCGGCGGTGATGCCCAGACCGAGCGGTTGTCGATGCTGCTCGACCTCCAGGCGGCTCAGCCCGCGGTGATCCGGTTGCGCGACTGGGCATTCGAGCGACTCGCGCCCGCGCCCGGGGAGACGGCGCTCGACGTCGGGTCGGGCACGGGGGCCAACACGGCGCGCCTCGCCGCCATCGTCGGCCCCGGCGGCTCGGCCACGGGGGTCGAGCCGAATCCGGCGCTGCGCGAGGTCGCCACCCGACGGGCGCAGGCCACCGGCTCCACCGCCGTGTTCGTCGATGGCACGGCCGGCGCGCTTCCCCTGCCGGACGCCTCGGTCGACGTCATCGTCTGCGAGCGGGTGCTGCAGCACGTCGACGACCCGGATGCCGCGGTGCGCGAGTTCGCCCGGGTGTTGCGGTCGGGTGGCCGGGTGGCGCTGCTCGACTCGGACTGGGCGACCGGCATCACCCACCCCGGCGACCCCGACGTGCTCGCGCGCTACCGCGCGTTCCAGCTCACCCAGTGGGCGAACCCCTTCTCCGGCCGGCTGCTCAAGGGCCAGCTGCTCGCGGCCGGGCTGGCGGTCGACCCCGACATCGGGTCGAGCGCGCTGGTGCTGCCCGACGAGGCGCTGCGCGAGGGCGGGATGCTGGCGATGTCCGGGGCGGCCGCGGTGCAGGCCGGAGTCGTGACCCAGGCGGAGGTCGACGCGCTCGTCGACGGCGTGGCCGAGGCATCGGCCAGGGGAGAGGCGTTCGTGTCGGTGACGATGTTCGCCGTCATCGGCCGGCGACCCGGCTGACCCGGCGACCCGGCTGACGCGACGCGGCGACGACCCGGGGGCCAGAGCGCAACGGGCGCAACGGCATCCGACGTCTTTGCGCCGGATGCGCAGAACCCCCGGAGAGGGCGGCTCTCCGGGGGTTCGCGCGTCCGCGGGCGGGCGGACGGTCAGGCGGTCTCGAGCCGGGCCTTGAGGGTCGCGAGCTCGTCGGCCAGCTGGGTGGGGAGGGTGTCGCCGAACTTGGCGAACCACTCCTCGATGAGCGGCAGCTCCTTGTCGCGCCACTCGTCGACGTTGACGGCCAGGGCCTTGGCCACCTGCTCCTGGCTCATGTCCAGGCCGGTGGTGTCGATGGCGCCGGGGGTGGGCACGAGGCCGACCGGGGTCTCGACGGCCTCGGCGGTGCCGTCGAGGCGCTCGACGACCCACTTGAGCACGCGGGCGTTGTCGCCGAAGCCGGGCCACAGGAAGGAGCCGTCCTCGTCGTCGCGGCGGAACCAGTTGACCTGGAAGATCTTCGGCAGCTTGGACTCGTCGTGGGCCTTGCCGATCTCGAGCCAGTGGTTGACGTAGTCGCCGGCGTTGTAGCCGATGAACGGCAGCATCGCCATCGGGTCGCGGCGCACGACGCCGACCGCACCGGTGGCGGCGGCGGTGGTCTCCGAGGAGAGCGTGGCGCCGATGAACACGCCGTGGGCCCAGTCGCGCGACTCGTACACGAGCGGCACGGTGGTCTTGCGGCGGCCGCCGAAGAGGATCGCGTCGATCGGCACGCCGTTGGGCTCGTCGTACTCCGGTGCCATCATCGGGCACTGCTTGGCCGGGGTGCAGAAGCGGCTGTTCGGGTGGCTGGAGGGGACGTCGGACTCGGGGGTCCAGTCGTTGCCCTTCCAGTCGGTCAGGTGGGCCGGCTTCTCCTTGGTCATGTCCTCCCACCACACGTCGCCGTCGTCGGTGAGGGCGACGTTGGTGAAGATCGAGTTGCCCTTCTCCACCGTGCGCATGGCGTTGGGGTTGGAGTGCATGCCGGTGCCGGGTGCGACGCCGAAGAGGCCGAACTCGGGGTTGACGGCGTACAGCCGGCCGTCGGCGCCGAAGCGCATCCAGGCGATGTCGTCACCGACCATCTCGGCCTTCCAGCCGTCCAGTGCCGGCTCGATCATCGCGAGGTTGGTCTTGCCGCAGGCGCTGGGGAAGGCACCGGCGATGTAGTGCACCGAGCCGGTGGGCGAGGTGAGCTTGAGGATGAGCATGTGCTCGGCCATCCAGCCGTCGTCGCGGGCCATCGCCGAGGCGATGCGCAGCGCGTAGCACTTCTTGCCCAGCAGCGCGTTGCCGCCGTAACCCGAACCGTAGGACCAGATCTCGCGGGTCTCGGGGAAGTGAGCGATGTACTTGGTCTCGCTGCACGGCCAGGCGACGTCGACCGTGCCGTCGGGCAGTGGGAAGCCGACCGAGTGCAGGCCCTTGACGAAGTCGGCGCCCTGCTCCTCGATGGCCTTGAGCACCGGGGTGCCGATGCGGGCCATGATCTTCATCGACACGACGACGTAGGCGGAGTCGGTGATCTCGACGCCGTACATCGGCACGTCGGCCTCGATGTGGCCCATGACGAACGGGATGACGTACATGGTGCGACCGGTCATGCAGCCCTGGTAGAGGTCGCTCATCAGGGCCTTCATCTCGGCCGGCGACTTCCAGTTGTTCGTGAAGCCGGCGTCCTTCTCGTCCTCGGAGCAGATGAAGGTGCGGTCCTCGACCCGGGCGACGTCGCTGGGGTCGGATGCCGCGTAGAAGCTGTTCGGCTTCTTGTCCGGGTTGAGCCGGGTGAAGGTGCCGCCGTCGACCAGGCGGGTCGTCAGCAGGTCCCACTCCGCGTCGGACCCGTCGACCCAGTGGATGGCGTCGGGGGTGGTGAGCGCGGCGACTTCCTCGACCCAGGCCGCCAGGCCTGGATGACTGGTGCCTGTGGTGTGCTCGGCCTGCGTGGTCATGGTGGTCCTTCCGCCGGTCTGGCTCAACTGGTCGGCCACCCCTCGCGCGAAACGTTGCGAACCGCTCGTGGCGGTGGCTCGGCACCCGCCCGTGGGAGCCTGCTTCCCACGGTAGGCCCGTGTACTCAGAGGTAACCACCGCGGAAGCGCTTACGCGTTATGAGGCTCCTCACAAGGGGTTGGCGATGCTGGAAGTTCTTGCAGGATCACCGGAAGTGCAGGTCATCGCAGTGGTGTCCCTTGCGGGCCGGATGCCGGGGTGGGCGTCGGCTGCCTTGCTCGGGAGCGCGTCGGCCGCGATTTCACCCGGCGCCGGGGCTCCGGTAGTCTGCTCTCTCGTTGCGCGCGAGCGCGACGGGCGCCCGTAGCTCAACGGATAGAGCATCTGACTACGGATCAGAAGGTTAGGGGTTCGAATCCCTTCGGGCGCGCTCTGTGTTGAGACAGACGACGGGCCCCCGACCAGCGGAGACGCTGTCGGGGGCTTACTCGTGTCCGGATGGTGGACGCCGATTGGCTCCTCAGGTGACCCAAAATGTGACCCAAAATGTCGGGTCGGGTCGTCACGTGTCGCGTCAGGTCAGGAAGCCGACGACGCCTCGGACAGGGGTCAGAAGGTTGGGACGACCCGGCACGACCTGGTGAGACGTGGTCCGACGCCGGTGCTTCGGTCATCTGCCTCGAGATGGTCACCGATGCTCGCAAGAGCCTCCCCGACTATGACGCCAGTGGCCGCTTGCGCACCCTCATCGAGTCCACGCTGCCCCGGGCGCAGGACGCCGGGCTTGTCCCTGCTGCCCTCACAGCAGACGACGTGATGTTGGCCCGGCGCATGGTCTACGGGGTGGTCGTCACTGCGATCGAGCCGGACGACATTCGCAGAGCTGTTGCCGAGAGCCTGGTTCTGCTCCGACCACACCTGACTTCGCCGGAGCCCGCTAGACCTCGACGGTGACGAGGTCTGGGGCCGCGGAGTCGGAGGCGCCATGGTCGTCGGTCAGGGCGACCCGCAGGAACGCGAGGCCCTGCGCGTCGGCCATCTCCGTAGGCCCAGATCCGCCGCGAGCCTTCGCCTAGGACTCGATGCCCTCTGGATTGCCGATCCGGCCCCCCGACTACCTGGCCGCGTGGTCGAGCCTGCGTCGGAGGAGCGCTGCGGGCGGCCGCCGTCGTCGTCACCGTCGAGGTCACCGGGCTCACCCCGACGATCCCGCTGCCCGACCCTGCTGTCGGCTTCCTCCCGTGGGGAATCGTGCCCAGCTGCGCGGTCACCACCACGACCTGGCTCATCGCGAACCGCCGCCGCAAGACCCAGCCCTGGCCACCGGCCGGCACGCGTCACCCCTTTCCCACCGAGACGGCCTGCGCTCACCCCGTCAGCGTTGGACCATGCCGGCGCCGCCTACGCCGTCGACGAGGGGCTCAAGACCGAACGCACTCACCGGTCCCAGCGCACCCGGGCGAGTCAGACCGCCCTCGGCGGCGACCATCGCACCCCAGGCCAGGACGTCCCCGGTGAACGTGTAGCTGCTCGGCCCATGCAGCCGGGTTCGATGCAGCACCTCTCCTGATGCCGAAAGGGCCTCGGCAACGATCACGCAGGACCCCGACGCGCGAAGGGCCGCGCCGGGCCCACCGGTCGATCCCTGCGCACCCCTCTCGAGTACCGCCCTGAGGGCGCCGGCGATGCCCGGGACCCGGGTGGCGCCCGCGACCAACGCGGTGATGAACGGGGTCGCGGGTGAGACCCGGGCCCGCCCCAGGATGACGTCCACGTTGCGAAGGTTCGGATGGAGTGAGGGCAGCTCGAAGTGCTCAGTCCCGCCGACGCTGACGCCGCGCTCGTGCCGGCCGCCGCCCAGGTCGAAGCTGCGCACGCGCGCACCGGTGCGCTCCGTCTTCAACCGCCCGTCCCGGAACGCGAACGACCCCTCGACGATGGCGCCGGCAGCGCTCAGCGCGGTTCCTCCGCTGGCCCCGACGCTCTCGGTGAAGTAACCGACCACCACCGAGACCGCTTCGGGTCCGGCTGCCTGCAGGGCGAGGGCGCCTACCACGTTGCCCGGCACCCAGTCGAACCCGAAGGCGGTCACCATGGTCGAGCCGGATCGTTCGGCCACCGGCCCATACTGCCTGGCGGATGAACGACGGTTCGCCCGTGCTGTCGAGGTAGTGGGCCCCAGCGGTGACCGCAGCCCGTGCTGCGGGGTGGCCCCACCTGCTGAACGGACCGACGGTCGAGACGAGGACGTCCCCTGAGCCAACCAGCGAGCTGACCGTCTCGGGCCTGCCCAGGTCGGCGACCCGCGTCTCGAGCCCTCCGAGGTCAGCCGCCAGCTCGCCCAGACGCCCTTGGGACCGGGCGGCCAGGACCGGTCGCGCTCCCCGCTCCACCAGCGCCCTCGCAACCAGCCCACCGGTGTACCCGGTTGCGCCGAAGACGACGATCTCACCTGTCATCCGCGAGAGATCCCGTCTCTGAGAACCGTGATGACGGCAGGGATGTGGGTCACCTCGTCGCGGGTCGTGCCCACGTAGACGATGATCGCCATCAGCAGGTCGATGGTGGCGTCCAGGTCCGCCGTCTCGCTGATCTGTCCGGCGCGCACCGCTTCGGTCAGGCGCCCACGGATATCCGTCAGCGCCGGGGCGGCGAACGCCGCGCCGAGCCGGGCGCCGAGCTCGGGTTCGGTGGCAGCGATCGCGGTGGAGGTGCGCAGGACTTCTCCGTAGGGCCCGTTCATCGCGGTGGACACCACGGTGAGCCAGTGGGTCAGGTCGGCCCACACGTCGGCGGTGTGCGGCACCGGGTTGCGCGGGACCTTGAGGAACCCGCCCAGGATCGCCTCGGTGACCACCGCTGACTTGGTCGGCCACCACCGGTACAGGGTGCGCTTGGCCACGCCGCTACCGGCGACGATGCCGTCCATCGTCAACGCGTCGTAGCCGCGCTCGCTGAACTGGTCGGCCGCGACGGTCAGCACCTTCACCCGGACGGCAGGGTCTCGCGGCCGTCCGCGCTTGGCCGGTGCGGGACCCTCCGGTGCGCTCACGAGACGGAGGCTAACACCGCTCTTGCATTTAGTAGACGAACCGTATTCAATATGCGGAACGTCCTCGTCCCAGGAGATGCCATGACCGACAACGCCGTCGTCCCCCCGCCCGCCCCGAGCTTCCTCAGCGACACCGCCCGCGCCGGCCTGGAGGTCCCGATCGTGCGAGCGGAGAACCCGCCCCTCGACGACCCGGCAGGGTGGACGGCCTGGGTCGCGCAGACCGACGCCATGGTCGCCGAGATGCTCTCCGGGATGAGCCTGCCCATGGACTCCGAGCTGCAGCAGATCGGCGGGGTCCCCACCTACGTCGTGACGCCCACCGGGGCGCGCACCGGGGACGACTCGCCGGTCTTCCTCAGCATCCACGGCGGCGCCCTGATCATGGGCGGTGGCGACCTCACCCGGGTGATGACCGAGATCAGCGCATTGAGCGCTCCGGTCGTGCACTGGGCCCCGGACTACCGGATGCCGCCGACGCACCCCTACCCGGCTGCGCTCGACGACGTCATCGCCGTCTACACGGCTCTGCTCGAGGTGCGCGACCCCTCACAGATCATCGTCGGCGGCGGCTCGGCCGGCGGCAACCTCGCGGCGGCGTTGCTGCTGCGCGCCAAGGACGAGGGCCTGCCGATGCCGGCCGCGCTCGTCCTGCTCACCCCCGAGGTCGACCTCACCGAGTCCGGCGACACCTTCGTCACCCTGGCCGACGTCAGCGTCGGGCTGCAGAGCCTGGCGGACGTCAACCAGCTCTACGCCGGCGGCCACGACCTGACCGACCCCTACCTCTCGCCGCTGTTCGGCGACCTGACCGGGTTCCCTCCCACCCTGCTGATCTCCGGCACCCGCGACCTCTACCTGTCCAACACCGTTCGGATGCACCGCAAGCTGCGCGAAGCAGGCGTCGACGCCGACCTGCACATCTTCGACGCCCGCCCCCACGCCGGCTACGGCAACGCCCCCGAGGAGGCAGCCGTCTCCGCCGAGGTCGGCGCCTTCGTCAACAAGCACCTGACGCCCACCGCCTGACCACCGCTGCCACAGGAGACGTCAATGACCCCGACAGCGCTCATCACCGGCGGCACTGGCGGCATGGGGCTCGCCACCGCCCGGATCCTCGGCCACGACCACCGCGTCGTGCTCGCCGACCTCGACCAGGCCCGCCTCGACGCGGCCGTCGCCGAGCTCACAGCCGCCGGTGTCGAGGCGGCGGGCTTCGTCTGCGACATCACCGATCGCTCCTCCGTCGAGCGGCTCTTCGACGCCGCAGCCGATGGTGGACACCACGTGCGGGCAGTCGTGCACGCCGCCGGCATCAGCCCCCAGATGGGAGCGCCGGGCAAGATCGCGCGGATCAACGGCATCGGCACGGTCAACATCGCCCAGGCGTTCCTGGCCCGGGCCGCCGACGGTGACGCCCTGGTCAACGTCGCCTCCGTCGCCGGCCACGGCCTGCCAAAGGTGATGGTCCCGGTCCGCAGCTTCCCGCTGGCCCAGAGCGACCCGGCTGCCTTCGAGCGGGCCGTGGTCAGGCGCGCCCGGTTCGCCGGCAAGAAGTGGCACGCCGGGCTGGCCTACGCGATCAGCAAGGCGTTCGTGCTCTGGTACACCCGCTCGCTCGCGGTCGCGTTCGGCGAGAAGGGTGCTCGCATCGTGTCCGTGTCCCCGGGCAGCTTCGACACCGCCATGGGCCAGCTCGAGAAGGACCACGGCGCCGCCGACCTGCTCAAGGTCGCTGCGATCAAACGCTTCGGCCGGCCCGAGGAGGTCGCCGCCGTGCTCGCCTTCGCCGCCAGCGAAGCACCCGGCTACCTCACCGGCACCGACATCCTCGTCGACGGCGGCACCCGTGCCGGGCAGGAGTTCCACAAGAAGCACTGAACGGCATCCTCATGTCATCCCTCGCTTCACCAGCCCCGCGACGGGCCGAACCTGACAGCATCGAGCCATGAGCCGCTACCGGCAGATCGCCGCACTCGGCAGCTCCTTCGCAGCCGGCCCCGGCATCCAGCCCGTCGCTGACCCCGCCGCCATGCGCTCGAGCCGTAACTACGCCCACCTGCTCGCCGACCGGCTGGGAGCGCAGCTCGTCGACCTGACCATCTCCGGCGCGACGACCGCCACTATCCTGCACACCCCCCAGGTCACGATGACCGGAGCGCAGTACCCCCCACAGGTCCACGGGCTGCCCGCGGACGCCGACCTGGTCACGGTCACCGCCGGGGGCAACGACCTGCAGTTCGCTTCGTCGATGCTGTACGCGGCGTGGTCGGCCACCGACCTGCGAAGCCCCATCGTCACGATGATGGCCCAACAGTTTCCCGACGGCATCCCGGTGCCGACCTCGTCGACGGTCGAGGCCATGGCACAAGGGTTGGGCGACATCGTTCGCGAGGTCCGCTCCCGGACCATCGACGCCCGAGTCGTCCTCGTCGACTACCTCACCGTCGTCGCGGACGCCACCAGAACCGATGGCGACTGGCCCTTCTCGGCGGAGCAGACGGCATCCTTCCGCGCCATCCAGGACGGCATCGCCCAGGGCTACCGCATCGCCGCCGAGCGCACCGACGTCGAGGTGCTGGGCGCATCCGAGCTGAGCCTGGACCAAGGGCTCGGCTCGGGGGAACCCTGGGTGTTCGGGTTCCAACCCACCCTCGAAACAGCAGCCTGGTCGTTCCACCCCAACGAACAAGGAATGGCGGCAGTCGCCGACGCGCTTGCCGACCTCCTTGGCCGAGAGGGTTAGAGCTCACGGCCGACTTTCGAGCCCGTGCGACACGCATCGTGGCTGCGAGTTGGTCGGACTTCCCGACGACATCGAGCCCAGGTGGCTGATGGCCGAAGTCACGCATTGACGGCCACGACCGGGCAGTCGGCTTGGAGGATCATCCGCTGGGCGGTGCTGCCCAGAATGAGCTTGCCCACTGGGGACCGGCGGCGGACGCCGATGACGATGAGCGCGGCCTCCGCCTGGTTCTGGGCTGCGAGGATGGCCTCGGCGGCATCGGCGTCGATGCTGCGGATGTCGTGTTGGATTCCCGCCTCTCCCACGCCGGTTGTCCGAGGCGTCGGCCGCCAGCCACGGTGCCTCGATGCCGTCGTCCCCGTCTTGCCCACATGTGCTGCTCGAACGGCCGCCACGGTGCCCGCGCACTGCGCGGCGTGGAGTCGCATCCGTCTCCGGCTCGGTCGTCCAGCAGCCTTGGCGGTCCGGGCCTAGGATGCGCGAATGAGCCAGGTCGAGGTGTCGCAGGACGATCTCTCCGAGGCCGGCGACCCGCCGCTGCTGGCGTCGTCACGGCGCAATGTGGCGTTCGCGCTGATCATGGGCGGGATGCTGCTGGCGGCGTTGGACGGGACGATCGTGGCCACGGCCCTGCCGACGATCGTGGGCGATCTCGGTGGTGCTCAGCACATGAGCTGGGTCGTGACCGCATACCTGTTGACCCAGACCATCGCCACGATCCTAGGGGGCAAGTTCGGGGACCTGTTCGGGCGCAAGACGATCTTCATCGGCAGCATCGTGCTGTTCACCGTCGCCTCGATGCTGGCCGGGCTCTCGCACTCGATGACCTGGCTGATCGCCTCGCGCGCCCTGCAGGGCATCGGCGGGGGCGGCCTGACCATCACCGCTACGGCGATGATCGCAGACATCATCCCGCTGCGTGAGCGAGGGAAGTACCAGGGCGCGATGGGCGCGGTCTTCGGCGGCACGACCGTCCTCGGGCCGCTGCTGCGGCGGCTTCTTCACCGACCACCTGTCGTGGCAGTGGGTCTTCTACGTCAACGTCCCGATCGCGCTGGTGATCATCCCCCTGGCGGTCCGGCTCCTTCCGTCGGTGCCCACCTCCGGGCGCCCGATCTTCGACACCTTCGGCATCGTCTTCATCTCGCTCGGGTCTGCCGCGCTCATCCTCGCGACGAGCTGGGGCGGGTCGGAGTACGGCTGGGGGTCACCGACGATCATCGGGCTGGTCGTCGGCGGCGTGGTGTTCCTCGGGTGCTTCATCGTCGCTGAGCACCGAGCGGCCGAGCCGATCCTTCCGTTGCGGCTGTTCCGGCGGAACGTGTTCAGCGTGAGCTCGGTGCTGAGCTTCATCGTCGGCTTCGCGCTGTTGGGCTGCATGACGTTCCTGCCGACCTACCTGCAGTTCTGCCAGGGCGTCAGTGCCACGGTGTCCGGGCTGCGCACGTTGCCGATGGTGCTTGGGCTCATCGTGGCGTCGGTGGGTGCTGGGAACGTGGTCAGCAAGACCGGCCGCTACAAGGTCTTCCCGATCGTCGGCTCGCTGGTGATGGGCGTCGGGATGTGGCTGCTCTCGCGGCTCGACCAGTTCTCCACGACCCTCGAGACGTCCGCCGCGATGTTGGTGCTCGGCGTCGGCATCGGCCTGTCGATGCAGGTGCTGACGATCATCGTGCAGAACACCGTGGAGTACCGCGACCTGGGCGTCGCGACCTCGGGCGTCACCTTCTTCCGGACCATGGGCAGCTCGTTCGGCGCGGCCGCGTTCGGCACCTTGTACGCCAACCAGCTGGCACCCAACCTCGCCAAGGCGGTCGCCACGAGCGGCGCGGACCCGACCCAGGTGACGTCGCCGAGCGCCGTCCAGGCGCTCCCACCGCCGCAACAGGCGGCCGTCGTCGCGGCGTACGCGGACACGCTCCAGTACGTGTTCGCCGCCGCGATCCCGGTCGCGGTGCTGGCCTTCGTGGTCGCCCTGTTCCTCAAGCAGGTGCCGATGCGCGGACTCACCCGACCGGGAGCCTCCGAGATCGGGCCCGCCTTCGCCATCCCCGACCAGCGCACCGCGCAGGAGCAGCTCGAGGGCCAGGTCGTGCGGATTCTGCGGACCCAGCTGCCCGAGGCCGCGGAGCGGCTGCTCCTGTCCTCGAAGTCCGGGCTCGACGGCGTCCAGGTGTGGACCCTGCGCCAGGTCGCGATCCAGCAGATCCATGTGCACGGTCCCGCGGACCCTTACGACATCGCTGCTTCTCACCGGGTACCGATGGCCCTGATCCAGCCGGCGATCGACGACTGCGTCGTCCGCGGGCTACTCCAGGAGTCGCCGGGCCGGGTGGAGCTGACCGAACAGGGACGCGAGCAGTTCCGGGCTTTCGTGCGGGAGCTGTGGGGATGGCTGGTCACCGAGGTGGAGCGGGCCAACGGTGAGCCACTCGACGATCAGGGCCGCGAGGACCTGCGCACCATCGCCCGCCGCCAGATGCTCTCCGACGACCCGGTCACCGAGCCGAAGGAGCTCGCCCAGGCCGGTGCCTGACCTGGGGCGGTACGGCGCTCCCGCTGGGTCGACCCTCGGCCAAGGCTGCGCAGGAGCCGCCGACCGGGAACCACGTCGGCGGACGGTGTCACCGGTCGCCGGCGCCGCCCTCCGGTAAGAGGAGGGCGCGGATCATGGCGATCAGCGGGCCGAGCAGGTCGGCGGTCTCGGCCGAGGCGAGCGGTTCCAGGGTTGTGCGTGACCGGAGCAGGGCGATGCCAAGGGCCGCGCTCAGGGTGAGCTGGGCCCGCAGCACGAGCTCCTCGCGAGTCTGCCTCTCGGCTCCGCCGGGGGTGGCCTCGGCGACGTCCGCCAGGCCCTCGGCGTAGGTGCGCAGCTTGTCGAAGCGGATCCGCTCGGCGCGCTCGTCGCCCGAGGTGCGAAGCAGGAGCACGAGCTGGTTCGGGTGCTCGGCGCTGTACGGTCCGGTCAGCTGCTCGGCTATCCGGACCGCCACCTCGTCGAGGGTCAGCGCCGCCCGGTTGGGGGGCGTGGTCGCCTGCGTCGACGTCGGGGACGTCGTGGTCGGCGCGGAGGAGCCGAGCTCCGTCGAGACCCCGGTAAGACACTCCTCGAACAGCCCCTCCTTCGACTCGAAGTACCGGCTGATCAACGCGGCGTTGACCCCGGCGTCGTCGGCGATCTCGCGCACCGTCGTGGCGGCGTAGCCCTGGACCGCGAAGCGGTGCCGCGCGGCCTGTAGCAGCAGCCGCCGGGTCTCCACCGCGTCGCGCCGCCGGCGCGCTAGCGCGTCGCGCGCGCTGGAGCGCTCGGGCTCCCCTTCGGGGGCGGCGGGCTTGGCGCTCGGAGCGCGTCCGGCATCCATCGGTTGTCCTCTCGTTCTGGCCAGCGTATCGGTCCGAGCACGATTGGTAAACGCGTGTTGACTTAGGCCTCGATGAGCGAGCATACTCTTAGTCAACAGTCGTTTACATTGACCTCCAGGAGCGCCATGTCCATTTCCGTCGAGGAATCCACCCCGTCCACGGGGCCGACCCTCCCGCACTCCTCCGCCGAGAATCGTTCCGGGGGAGGCCTGCTGATCCTCTACCTGTCCCTGGGCGGTCTGGCCTTCGCGGTGCTGCAGTCGCTCGTCGCGCCGGCCCTGCCGATGCTCGCCGAAGGACCTGGGCGTCGCCACCGCCGACGCGAGCTGGGTGCTCACCGCGTACCTGCTCGCCGCGTCGGTGCTGACCCCGATCCTCGGCCGGCTCGGCGACATGGTCGGCAAGCGCCGCGTGCTCATCGTCGTGCTGGCCGCGCTCGCCGTCGGCACCCTGGTCGCCGCGCTCGCCCCGAACCTCGGCGTGCTGATCGTCGCCCGCGTGCTGCAGGGCTCGGCCGGCGCGATCCTGCCGCTGTCGATCGGCATCGTGCGCGACGAGCTGCCCCGCGAGAAGGTCAGCGTCACCGTCGGCCTGCTGTCGGCGATCTTCGGCATCGGCGCCGGCGTCGGCATCGTCGCCGCCGGACCGATCGTCGAGCACCTGTCGTGGCACTGGCTGTTCTGGCTGCCGCTCGTGCTGGTCGTCGTCGCGCTGCTCGGCGCGATCTTCGGGATGAAGGAGTCGCCGGTGCGCACGCCCGGGCCGCCTCGACGTGCGTCGGCGCCGGCGATCCTCACCGTCGGCCTGGTGTCGCTGCTGCTGGCCATCAGCAAGGGCCAGGCCTGGGGCTGGCTCGAGCGAAGACCGTCGGCGCTGTTCGTGCTCGGCGTCGTCGCGCTCGTCGTGTTCGTGCTCGTCGAGCTGCGGGTGCGCGAGCCGCTGATCGACATGCGGCTGCTTGCCGAACCGCGGCGTGTGGACGACCAACCTCGTCGCCCTGGCGCTCGGCTTCGCGATGTTCGGCACCTTCCTGCTCGTGCCGACGCTGCTCGAGCTGCCGACCGTGACCGGCTACGGGTTCGGCAAGTCGGTGTCGCGAGGCGGGCCTGTTCCTGCTGCCGACCGTGCTGATGATGGTCGTCTTCGGGCCGCTCGCCGGCATGCTCGACCGCCGCTTCGGCCCGAAGCTGCCGATGTTCCTCGGCACCGTCGCTGGTCATCGCGGCCTTCGTCCTGCCCGCCGTCATGCACGACCAGCTCTGGCAGGTCGTCGTCTCCGGCCTGCTCACCGGCGCCGGCATCGGCCTGGCCTTCGCCGCGATGTCCAACGCCATCATCGAGAGCGTGCCGGCCGCGCAGACCGGTGAGGCGATCGGCGTCAACACGATCGCGCGGACCATCGGCAGCAGCATCGGCACCGCGGTGGTCGCGGCCGTCATCACGTCGCACTCGACCGCGCAGGGCCTGCCCACCGACGACGCGTTCACCATCGGCTTCTGGGTGTGCGCTGGAGTCGCCGTGTTCGCAGTCCTGGCCTCGCTCGCCCTGCCGTCGGCACGCCACCGCCGCGAGCAGGCCCTGGCCGACGGCATCGACGACCTGCCGCCCGAGCCGGTCGAGCTGCACGTGCCGCACCCGCACGTGCCGCACCTGCACCTTCCCCACCACGCTGACAGTGTCCCCACCAAGGACTGAGCGCACGGCACGACGACGGCCGCCACCCGCGACGGTGGTGGCCGTTGTCGTGCCGACACCCAGTGTCGGCGGTGTCACCACGCCAGAGGCTGGAGCGGCGCACCGTCACGGTCCGAGGAGAGCGCGAGTGAGCGACAGCCCGGCAACTCTTGACGGTCTGCACGATCGCCGCCGATGTGACGCATGTGTCGACCAGCCAACGAGACGTCGTCGGGCGTCGTGGTCGAAGGTCACGCCGGTTGTTACCTGGCTTCGATGGGCAGGTGCACGTTGTCGGGCAGGTGGAGAGCTCACGGTGGGCTGCGGCCTGGGCCAGCAGGGTTTGGGCCTTGGCCTCGAAGACCCTTACGGCGTCGGCACCGGCGGCGAAGCGCACCGGGGCTCCTCCATCGCAACGTGAGCCGCCCCGTGTTGCTAGCGCCGTCCCGGCTCGGGATGACTCCGCCTGTGGAGATGAGCATCCGTTCTGTTCGACCTTTGCCGGACACGACCCGAGGCACTGGCAGTTCGCCCCCTTCACCCTGCGCATCATGCATGGCATGGCCCGGCTCACCAGATCCCTCGCCTCCAGAAGTGAGCCCTGCCTCCCGACACGCCCGCCGCGCGCCGGGACCCCCGTCGGGCGGAGGTCCTGAGGCGCCCCCTGCGCGGTGGCCGTCGACGGCTCGACCATGGCCAATCCCACGTCATGGCGTCGCGGACCGACCTTGCGCTCGCGATCTTGCCTGAGGTGAGGCGTGAAGAACGCCTCAGCTTCAGGCGATGCCTTCGGCCACAAGGTGCAGTGCATTGGCCACATCCGCCAGCGCCTGCTCTGTGTTCGGTGGGTCGACTGATTTCATCGCCACGAACAGGCCGTCGAAGAAGGCGATGGCAAGCGGACCGACGCGCTCGGCGATGCGAGCGGCCCGGTCCTCGCCGTAGGACGCGTAGCTCGCCTGCAGCTGCGCTCGGACGGACTTGAGTGCGTCGCGGCGCACTGCATCGATCTGCGGTTTGATGGCGGGTTCGTCCTCGGTGTGCAGCACGAAGTCGAGATACAGGGCCAGGAAGCTCGGGTTCTCCTCCACGGCGGCAACACTGCGCTGAAGGACGTGCTCGAGTGCCTGCCGAGGATCGCCGTGGCCGGTGGCAGGGGCCGCGGCGTCGATGTCGGCGAAGAAGGCAGCCGCGCCGCGCTCGATGACCGCCGCGAGCACACCGGCCTTGGAGCTGAAATGCCAGTAGATGCTGCTGGAAGGGACGCCTGATTCGCGAATCAAGTCGGACATGCTGGTCGCGCTGTAGCCACGCCTGGACATCAGCGACTCTGCAGCCTCGAGCACGTCCTCACGCGATTGCTCCCCGCGGATCTCCGTGCGGGTCCGACCTAGCATGGCTCGGAGTCTAGGCCCCCTTCAGCGGGGGCCCGCGCAGCCGCCCATTGCGTGCACGTGCAATGTCTGGAATGATCCATCCAGTAGCGGTGCCAATCACAATGAGGTGGAAGTGCATGGCGTGGGATGACAAGCAGCAGTACGACGCGGACGTTGCAATCGTGGGTTACGGGCTGTGCGGCGTCGTCGCCGCGACGTACCTCGGCCTAGCGGGCGTGTCCACCGTCGTGCTCGAGAAGGACAAGGACCTGTACAACCGCGCCCGCGCGGTCACGGTCAACGACTGGACGTTGCGGATCTTCCAGGAGTTCGGCATCGACGGGCGCGTCAAGCAGGACATGGACCCGGCTCGCGGGATGACCTGGAAGACGTACGCCGGCCAGCGGGTCTTCCACCTCGACGTCTACCCCGGCGAACTCGGTCAGCCTGCGGCGATGATGATCTACCAGCCGGACATGGAGGCTGAGCTGCGGCGCAATGCCGACCAGTACTCGAGTCTCGACCTGCGCTTCGGGCACACGTTCACCGGGCTGAGCCAGGATTCAGAGGGCGTCACGATCGCGGCCACCGGCGCCGACGGAGGCGAGTACGACCTGCGGGTCCGCTACGTCATCGGAGCCGACGGAGGCACCAGCAAGGTACGTGAGACAGTGGGCTACGCGTTAGTCGGCGACACCAAGCCGCGGCGCTGGCTGGTCATCGACGGTGAAGTCCTCGAGCCGTGGCCCGGACACGACGAGCTGGTCTTCTGGTCCGACCAGACCTGGCCCGTGGTCGACATCCCTCTGGCGAAGGGCAACCATCGCTGGGAGATCCCGCTCAGGGAGAAGGAGTGGGACACCGACTACGCGACCGAGGACCGGGTCTGGGAGCGGCTTGCCCCACTGGGCGTCACGAGGAAGAACGCCCGCATCAAGGGCTGGGCCTTCTACAGCCACCACGTGCGCCACCTGGAGAACTGGCGCGCTGGGCGGGTCGTGATGATCGGCGATGCTGCCCACTTGATGCCGCCCTGGGCGGGTCAGGGCATGCAGTCCGCCATCCGCGACGCCCAAAACATCGCCTGGAAGCTCGCGGCGATCCTTCAGCACTCGGTCGACGAGTCGATCCTCGACACCGTGCAGTCCGAACGGTGGGCGCATGTCAAAACGATGACCACGCTGTCGCTACGACTCGGCCAGTTCATCGAGATGGAGCAGTCCTGGGCGGTCGGCCTGCGCAACTGGCTCGCGCCCAAGCTGGAGACGGTGCCGTTCGTCACCAACGCGCTTCGGCCGACCAACGAGACAAACCGCTTCACAGCAGGCTGGGTGACGGGAGAGTCGGGCAAGAAGAGGGCCGTGGGTCGGATGATCCCGCAACCCGAGGTGAGCAACGGCGAGGGTCGCATCCGCTTGCTCGATGACACCGTGCCCCGTGGCTTCGTCGTGTTCGGGCTGGATCGGGATCCGCGTGAGGCCATGACGGCGGAGCAGGTGCAGGCGTGGGCCGCGCTGGGGGCTTCCTTCCTGACCGTGCGCTCGTCAGAAACCAGCAGCGCGGGCGAGATCGTCGACCACACCGGTGGGCTACGCGACTGGATGGCCCGCTTCGATGCCCGGGTCCTGGTGGTGCGCCCCGATCGGTTCGTGGCGGCGACCGACCGCACGGGTCTCGACGTGCCGGCGCCCCGCGGCAACCTCAGCCGGGTCCACTGAACAACCCCAACTCACGCCCTGAACTCAGACGACCAGAGGACTACAGATGACCCCAATCACCGCCCGCGACGTTCAGGTCGGGGCGTGGCACCTGCGTACCCTCGAGGCGGGTGACCCGGCAGACCCGACCATCTTGTGGCTCCACGGCTCGGGCCCGGGAGTGAGTGCGCGCTCGAACTGGGAAGAGCTGCTCGAGACGATGCCCGGTTACCACCACGTTGCCCCTGACGTGCTGGGATTCGCCGACTCGTCGCATCCTGAGGACCTGCCTCGCGGAGTGGGCGCCTCGTCCGAGGTCCGGGTCGAAACCCTCTTCGCCCTGCTCGATGCGCTCGGCATCGACAAGACCCACGTGGTGGGCAACTCCTTGGGCGGCATGCTCGCCGTGCTGATGCTGCAGCAACAGCCCGACCGGTTCGACCGGGTGATCCTCATGGGCAGCGCGGGGGCCCCGCTGCCGCCCAACGAGAACCTCATCACGATGGTGCGCTACTACACCGATGAGTCCCCAGAAGCGATGCTCAACCTCCTGCACTACTTCATGCACGACACCAGCCGCTACGGAGACACGCTCGAGCAGCTCGCGAAGGACCGCGCCGAGTTCGCAGCCCGTCCGGACATCCGCCGATCGCACGAGCGCACGTTCACCCCTGAGCCGACTCCCCTGTTCTTCCCCGCTCAGCAGCTGGCACAGATCCAGCACGAGGCGCTGGTCGTGCACGGCCGCGAGGACAGCATCATCCCGGTTCAGGCCTCACTCCACTTCGCGCAGAACCTGCCCAACGCGCAACTGCATGTGTTCCCGCACGCCGGCCACTGGGTCCAAATCGAGCAGGCTGACCGGTTCCGGAATCTCGCCCAGCTGTTCCTGTCCGAGAAGACCACGACGAGGGAGGACGCATGAAGGACGTCTTCGGGTCCGTCCACCTGGGTTACCTGGTGCTCGAGACGCGCAAGCTCACCGACTGGCAGCGGTTCGGCCGTGACGCGGTCGGCCTCCACGTCGACGTGCTGACCCCCGAGGTCAGTCGCTTCCGGCTCGATGACCACGAGTGCCGCTTCCTGATCCAGAAGGGGTCCAAGGAGGATGTCACCGCGATCGGCTGGCAGGTCGATGACCACGAGACCTTCGACGTCATCCTCGGGCGGGTCGTCACCGCCGGTCTGCCGGTCGTGGAGGGCACCCTGGAGGAGTGCGCACGACGCAGCGTCGAGCGACTGTGGCGCTTCGCGGGCCCCAAGGGCATCGCCACCGAGATCTTCACGACCCCGGTCATCAGCCCGGCCCCGTTGGTCATGAAGAACACGGCGTTCGTCACCGGCGCCAGCGGCATGGGTCACGTCGCCATCGCGTCCAAGGACGCGATGGTCATGCATGGCTACTTCGCCTCGTTGCTAGACGCCCGACTCAGCGACTTCATCGAGGAGCGCGTCGGCCCGATGTCCCTGCGCATCCGCTTCCTGCGGCTGAACGAGCGGCATCACTCGATCGCCCTGGCCAACGTGAAGGGGCTCGCGGTCAACCCGATCCCCTCCGACGTCCAGCACGTGAACATCCAGGTCGCCCACCTCGACGACATGGTCGCCGCGTACGAACGGGTCACCTCGGAGGGCTTCACGATGATGTGGTCGGTCGGCCAGCACACCAACGACCGTGAGCTCTCCTTCTACTGCGTCACACCGTCCGGGTTCGAGCTCGAGGTGGGGTGGAACCCGGTGATCATCACTCCCGAGGTGGAGGCGACCTGGGAGCCCGCCACCTATCAGGGCATCTCGATCTGGGGCCACACGCCGGTGGGAGAGACCGTCGTCCACAAGATGAACACGTTCCGGGCTATGGTCCGCTCGAAGTTCGAGCAGGAGACCACCGTCCCCGAGCTCAGTCCGACGGAGCATCTCCCAGCCTGAGCTTGGAAACCAGCGGCGCTCGCCTCGTCGGCCGTGCACGCCGGTCTCGAGGTTGCGGCGCAACTTGGACAACTCACCCTTGCGAAGGGCGCGCCGCGCCGCGAGGAGGACCATGAGCCGGTACCGCTCGGGCGTCGCGTCGACAAGCCTCTCGAGCTGGTTCAGAGAAGCCGGCTGATTTGACCCTGAGCGTCTGACGGTACCGGCGCCACGGGTATGAGCTAATCTGCCGCCCCGACCCAGCACCCAGTTCCAGGCTGGCCGCATCAATGTTCATGTGGTCTCTGAGCGCTCCCCTGAAAGACCCCCTTCTCGCGGGAATGCCCCCCGACGTCCTGAGAACCGCGTTGCTGGACAACGCTCGTCGCCTGCTTCAACTCCGCGCCCGGCAGAAGGACGCACCTCCCAATCTGTGACCCTGCGCGAGAGATCCAGGGGCGTTGCCCTCGACGGGGCCTCGTCAGGCAACCGCCACACGATGCCGCGCGAAGGGTGCGGCCAGCCACTGCCGCTGGGACTTGCCACTGAAGGTGGCGTCGTCCTCGGGATGCTCAAGTGAGAGCAGATCGCGGGCCCGTACAGCGTCGAGCACCCGAACCGCCTCGTCCTGCTGCTGCGGACCTCCGGGATGAGCGGGCCGAGAAGATCCGGCTCGACACGTTGTAGGCCTATGCCGAGCGACTCGTGGAGGCCGCAGGTGCCTCGGTGGCCGCGCCGGAGGCGAACAGCTCCTTCTGCGCGCGCAGCTGGCGCTGTGCGCGGCCTTGGGCATCGCCGTCGTGCGTTCAAGACTTGCCATGGAGCCTCTCGCCTCGACCGGGCGAGCGGACCTCGTCGATCCCGTGCGGGCCCTGATTCATGCGCTTCTCGCTCCGGACGTGGGCGTCGGCCGGTAGCGGCGCGGCGTGCTCAGGCGGGGTGGAGCCGGGACTGCAGGCCGGTGACGAAGACGTCCAGCTCGAACTCGAACTGGGTCTCGATGTCTCGGGGGCTGTTGATCTCGAGCTCGGCGAGGCCGCGGAAGGCCTCAAGGGGTGTCGCATCGCCGCCTTCCTCGAGCAGCCTGCGGACCTCCGGGACCTGAGGGTGCTCGCCCGACTGGGCGGCGAGGAGGACGTCACGCCCCACGCCCATGGCGAGCCGGGTCGCCCCGGTGAGCGCGCGCCCGGCGGTGGGCAGGTCGAACCCGGCGCGGAGCAGCTGCTGGAGGACGAACTCGGCCGGCTCCAGGACGCGCACGCTGTCGGCGCCCAGCGGGAAGTAGTTGCTGACGATGCCCGTCGCCACCAGGCTGTCGCGCACGGTCACCGCCCAGGTCCGCACGGCGGCTCGCCAGTCGTCGTCGGGTGCTACCCCTCGAGCATCGAAGTACGTCTGGAAGGCCTCGGCGCAGGTCCCCTCGAAGACATCCGCCGCGATGAGGCGCAGCAGCCCCTCGCGGTCGGTCACGTGGTAGTTGAGCGCCTTGCGGTCCACGCCGAGCTCGTCGGCCACGGCCTGCATCGTGAGCGTCTGGGGGTCCAGAGTCCGGGCTGCCTCCACGATCTTGTCGCGGTTGATCCGCAGCGGGCCGCCTCGCTTGCGACCCCGTGACCCGCTCACGGCCGTCTCCGTCGTCACGATGAACTCCTTCTCCCGAACCCTTGACACCTGTCGGGACCCTAGCCTATGTTTCCCCCACGGGAAAGCGTTTCCCCGCGGGGAAACAGCCAGGAGCAGTAGATGAGTATCGACCGCCCAGGACAAGGAAGTTCTGCCATGACCACTCAGACGATGACGCCGGCGACGGATGCCCCCGCCCGGACCCCCCGCGGGTACGTCCCCACCTTCGCCTTCTCCTCCTTCGGCATCTACGTCGCCCTCATGGCCCCGGTCTATGGCGGTCTGTCCGTGAAGCTGCAGGACATGGTGGGTCTGGAGCGGGCACCCGCACTGCTCGGCATCCTCACCGGCATGGGGGCGGTCTTCTCCTCCATCGTCCAGCCCATCGCCGGCCGCCTCTCGGACCGGTCGGTCTCGCGCTTCGGAATGCGCCGGCCGTTCATCCTCGGTGGCACTGTCGGCATGTTCGTGGCCCTGATCGCCTGCGGGCTGGCCACGAGCTACCAGGCATTGCTCATCGCGTGGTGCGCCGTGCAGATCTGCGTCAACTTCGCCCTCGCCGCGCAGCACACCACTCTCGCCGACCAGGTGCCCGAAGCCAAGCGTGGCGGGGTGTCCGGGATCATCGGCGCCGCGACCCCCGCCGGCATCCTGGGAGGGTCCATCCTGCTCGCCGTGCTACCGACGGACTTCCTCCGCTTCGCCGTTCCCGCGGTCATCGGACTGGTCGCTGTCGGGATCTTCGTCGTCAAGCTCAAGGACGTCGTCCGCACGACCTCGCCGACGACCCCACTGAACGTCCGAGAGATCTTCGGGTCGTACGTGTTCAACCCCCGCGAGAACCCTGACTTCGGCTGGGCCTGGATCAGCAAGGCGTTCATCCTGCTCGGTTACGGCGCGGTGGCGACCTACCTCACCCTCTTCCTCGGCTCCGCGTTCGGGAAGACGCCCAAGGAGCAGCTCAGCCTCAACGCCGTCGCGATGGTCATCGGCGTTGGAACGCTCATTCTCTTCAGCGTCGTCGGCGGCTACGCATCCGACAAGGTGGGGCGTCGCAAGCCGTTCGTCTTCGCGGCCGGCCTCGTGCTCGCTGCGGGGGTCCTGCTGCTCGCAGCCTCCCCGCTGTTCGGCGGTGCTGGCCTCGTCGTCTTCATGCTCGCCCAGGCCGTCATCGGGATGGGTGCCGGCACGTTCTTCGCCGTCGACCAGGCCCTGTGCATCAACGTCCTGCCCAAGGCGGACGAGATGGCCAAGGACCTCGGCATCCTCAACCTCGCAGGCACCCTGCCCGGCGCCGTCGCCCCCCTGCTGGCCGGCGTCGTCTTCATCCCGCTGGGCAACGCCTTGTTCGGCGGCGGCTACACCCTCTGGTTCGCGATCGCGGCCGCCTTCGCCGATCTCGGGTCCTTCCTCGTCCTGAAGGTCAAGGGCATCAACTGACCACCGCAGCGTTCGACAAGGGAGCAACCATCACCATGAACCGCTCGATCCAGCGCCACCCCTACCAGGACGCCAACGCTCGGCGTCGACCAGCGGGTCGAGGACCTCCTGGCCCGGATGTCCCTGCGAGGACAAGGCAGCGCTGATGTTCCACCCGATCCTGCCGTTCGGCGACTTCGACGCCCCCGGCATCTTCGGCCTGCCGTCCGCTCGGGTCCTGATCGACCGGGGCATCACGCACTTCAACATCCTGCAGGCACCGTCCGCGCGCGAGATCGCGCAGTGGACCAACGCCGTGCAGGAGGATCGCGCGGCGATCACCGCTCGGCATCCCGGTGACGTTCTCCACCGACCCGCGGCACTCGTTCAGCGACAACCCCGCGACCTCGCTGCTGGCCGGGCCGTTCTCGCAGTGGCCGGAGATGCTCGGCTTCGGCGCCCTGGACGACCCCGAGCTCGTCGAGCGCTTCGCCGACACCGTGCGCCGCGAGTACCTCGCGGTCGGCATCCGCACCGCCCTGCACCCGCAGGTCGACATCGCCACCGAGCCGCGCTGGTCGCGCGCCAGCACCACCTTCGGCTCGAGCGCCGAGGTCGTCGGCCGGCTCGGCGCCGCCTACGTGCGCGGGCTGCAGGGCGCCGAGATCGGCGCCGAGTCGGTGTCGGGGATGGCCAAGCACTTCCCCGGCGGCGGCCCGCAGAAGGACGGTGAGGACCCGCACTTCTCCTACGGCCGTGAGCAGGTCTACCCGGGCGACAATGTTCGAGTACCACCTCGAGCCGTTCAAGAAGCTGATCGCCGCCGGCGTCTCGCAGATGATGCCGTACTACGGGATGCCGGTCGGCACCGAGTTCGAAGAGGTCGGGTTCAACTTCAACAAGGTCATCCTCACCGACATCCTGCGCGAGCAGCTCGGCTTCGACGGCATCATCTGCACCGACTGGGGCATCGTCTCCCGCCAGTTCTGGGGCGTCGAGGACCTCACCGAGGAACAGCGGATGGTCAAGTCCATCGACGCCGGCGTCGACCAGTTCGGCGGCGAGACCGAGCCCGACCGCCTCGTCGGCCTGGTCCGGGCCGGGCACGTCACCGAGGCGCGCCTCGACCAGTCGGTGCGACGGCTGCTGCGCGAGAAGTTCCGCCTCGGCCTGTTCGACAACCCGTTCGTCGACGTCGACGCCGCCGAGGCGCTCGTCGGGTCCCCGGAAGCGCGCCGCCAAGGAGTCGAGGCGCAGGCGCACGCCCAGACCCTGCTGAAGAACGACGACGGCGCCGCCCGCCTGCCGCTCGGCACCGGACACTCAAGGTCTACGCCGAGGGCATCGACCCCGCGATCCTGCGCCGGTGGGCCACCGTCGTGGCCAGCCCCGAGGAGGCCGACGTCGCCGTCCTGCGCACGGTCGCCCCGTGGGAGAACCGCGGCAACCCGGGCGAGCTGGAGAACTTCTTCCACGCCGGCTCGCTGGACTTCCACGCCGACGAGCTCGCCCACATCCGCGCCGTCGCCGCGACCGTGCCCACCGTCGTCGACGTCTACCTCGACCGGCCGGCGATCGTCGCCCCGTTCGTCGACGACGTCGCCTCGCTGATCGTGAACTTCGGCTCCAGCGACGAGGCCTTCGTCAAGATGCTGTTCGGCGAGCTCGAGCCGCTGGGCCGCCTCCCCTTCGAGCTGCCGTCGTCGATGGCCGCCGTCGAGGCCAGCCGCTCCGACGTGCCCGACGACACCGCGGACCCGACCTACCCCGTCGGGCTTCGGCCTGCGCTACCGGGACTGGGTGCCGTCCACGGCGCCGCACCGCGAGCCGGCCGCCGAGGAAGCCCTCTCCACCAGCCGGTGGGACCTGGACCGCTCCCCGATCGGCGACATGCTCGCCGACCCCGAGAGCAACGCGATCATCGCCCGCCACATCCCCGAGCTCGTCAGCAACCCGATGGTCTCCATGGCGCACTCCCTGTCGGTCAACGCCCTCCTTGGCATGGCGGCGTCCAACGTCGACGCACAGGTCCTGGCCGACCTGCGCAGCGAGCTGTCGAGCCTGTGAGCGTCGCCGCCGTCACCGAGCGCCGTATCCCCGGCCGGGGTGGACCCGTTCGCATCCGTGACTACCGCCCCGCCGCCCGGACAGCGCGCACCGCGCTGCTGTGGGTCCACGGCGGCGGCTTCAGCAGCGGCGGACTGGACCAGAAGGAGTCCGACGCCCCCGCCCGCGTCCTGGCCTCGGCCGGCACCTTCATCCGCACGCTCGACTACCGCCTGGCACCGCGGGCGAACCCGTGGCGCGACCCCGACCTGACCACGCACCCGGGCCGGTACCCGGCCGGCCTGGACGACGTCGTCGACGCCGCGCGGTCCCTGGTCGAGGACACCGGCGCGCCGATCGCGGTCGGCGGCGGCAGTGCGGGCGCGAACCTGGCGGCCGCGGCCACCCTGCGCCTGCGCGACGAGGGGGCGCCCCTGCCCCGGGCCGTCGTCCTCGCCTACGGCACCTTGCACGCCGAGCTGCCCGCCAACACACAGGTCGAGTCAGAGCTGCGCGGCATCCTCGCCAAGTGGGCGTTCAACCCCGCGATGCTGCGCCGGATGAACCTCAACTACGTCGGCGAGCCGGCCCTGCTCACCCCCGGTTACGCGTTCCCCGGCGGCGCCGACCTCCACGACTTCCCGCCGACGCTGGTCCTGGACGCGCGCAACGACCGCCTGCGCCGCTCCGGCCATGCGTTCGCCGACGAGCTGCGCGCGGTGGGCACGCAGGTCCGCGAGGTCGTCGTCCCGGCCCATCACGGCTTCCTCAACACCCCGCGAAAGGCCGCGTTCGCCGAGGGCCTGCGCGAGATCACCAGCTGGCTCGCGACCCACGACTGAGCACGACCAGAAGAACTCAAGGAAGAGGTAGGACCAGTGCAGCGAACGTCATTCGACCAGGGTTGGTACGTCCACAAGGAAGGCCCCGAGCCCGGCGCGCGGGTCGGGCCAGTGACGCTGCCCTACGACGCGATGCTACTTCGAGGCGCGCGACCCCGAGACCCGCAACGTCGGGAACACTGGCTACTACCCCGGGGGCGTGTACCGCTACACCAAGTCGTTCCTGCGCCCCTGAAGAGTGGCGCGACCGGTCGGTCATCCGTCGAGTTCGAGGGGGTCTACCACCGCTCGACAGGTCTTCGTGAACGGCCGCCTCGCCGGTGGGCGACCGTCGGGGTACGCCGTCTTCCACGTCGCCCTCGACGGTCTCCTGGCCTACGGCGCGGAGAACCTCATCGAGGTCGTCGCCGACAACGCCGACGAGCCGAACGGCCGCTGGTACACCGGCAGCGGCATCTACCGACCCGATCCACCTGCTCGTCGGCGGCCGGGTCCACATCGCCCCGACTCGGGCTGCGGGTCACGACGCGGTCGGTCGCGGACGGACCGGCGACCCTCGACGTGCGCGACCACGGTCGTGCAACGCCGATCAGGTGACCGCGCCGCTCACCGTCCTGCTCGAGCTCAGCGGCGCCCGACGGCACCACCCTCCCGGCCGAGCGGGTCGAGGTGCCGGTGAGCTCCGGCCACCAGGTGACGGTCCATCAAGAGGTGAGCGTGCCCGAGGCGCAGCTGTGGTCGCCCGAGACCCCGCAGCTGTACCGACGTCCGAGCCAGCATCAGCTCTGGTGACGACGTCGCTGGACTCGCGCCGAGGACGAGTTCGGCATCCGCACCGTCACGGCCGACGCCCGCAACGGGCTCCTGGATCAACGGCACACCCGGTCAAGCTGCGCGGCGCGTGCGATCCACCACGACAACGGGGTGATCGGGGCCCACACCCTCGACGCCGCGGACGAGCGCCGCGTCCGGATCCTGAAGGAGAGCGGCTTCAACGCCATCCGCAGCGCACACAACCCGGCATCCCGGTCGCTGCTGCGGGCGTGCGACCGACACGGCGTGCTCGTGATGGACGAGCTCACCGACGCCTGGATCCGGCCGAAGGTCGCCATCGACTACAGCCTGGACTTCGCCGACTGGTGGGAGCGGGACCTCGAGGCGCTGGTCGCCAACGACTTCAACCACCCCTCGGTGATCATGTACTCGATCGGCAACGAGATCGCCGAGACCGCGACCCCTCGCGGCATCGAGATCAACCGCCGGCTGGCCCGACCGCACCCGCGAGCTCGACCCCACCCGTCTGGTCACCAACGGCATCAACGGCTTCCTCAACCTGATCTCGCCGAGGACGAGGAGAAGCTCGCTGAGAAGGCCCGCCGCGCGCGCGAGACGGGCGAGAACCCGAACAAGAACCTCATCGGGATCCTGAACCTGCATCATCGGGCATCCTCGAACGGATGCTCGAGCGCATCGTCCGGCTCCCGGCAGTCGACAAGCGCACCCGCGACGCGTTCGCGGACCTCGATGTCGCCGGCTACAACTACATGGTCGGGCGCTACGAGCTCGACGCGCACCCTGCACCCGGACCGGGTCATCGTCGGCAGCGAGACCCGCGCAGCGCACACCGTGAAGATCTGGAAGACCATCGAGCACCTCCCGCACGTCATCGGGGACTTCGCCTGGACCGGCTGGGACTACATCGGCGAGGCCGGCCTGGCCACCAAGCAGTACGGCACCACCAAGACGCAGATCTACCACCCCTACCCGGCCCTGCTCGCCGGCGAACCGGTCATCGACATCACCGGCCACCGGCAGACCCAGTCCCACCTCAACGAGATCGGCTGGGGGCTCGCGCCGGGCCGCATCTCGCCGTGGAGCCGGTGAACCACTCCGGTGAGGAGGTCGTCAAGACCGGCTGGCGGGCCACGAACTCCGATCGCCAGCTGGAGCTGGGAGGGGTGCGAGGGCCGCCCCGCCACAGTCGAGGTGTACGCAGACGCCGCGCGCGTCGAGCTGTGGCTGAACGGCCGGAGGGTCGGCGCGGACCGGCCGGGTCGCGACGACGACTACCTGACGAGGTTCACCCTGCCCTACCAGCCCGGCGAGCTGACCGCGGTCGCGTACGGCGCGGACGGCGCGGAGATCGGCCGCCAGTCGCTCACCAGCGCCGGCGCCGGTCTGCGGCTCGTCGTGGAGCCGGAGACCACCGAGCTGGTCGCCGACGGCCACGACCTGGCCTACCTCCCGATCGCCCTCACCGATGACGACGGCATCCTGCGACCGCTGGCCGACCGCAGCGTCACCGTCACCGTCGAGGGCGCGGCCACCCTCCTCGGCCTGGGCAGCGGTGAGCCGATCACCGAGGAGAGGTTCGCCGGTTCCTCGCACCGCACCTTCAACGGCCGCGCCCTGGCCGTCCTCCGGGCAGGCCACGAACCCGGCGACGTCCACGTCACCGTGGCCGCCTCCGGTGTGACCACCGTCAGCACCACCCTGCGCGTCGTCCCCGCGCCGGCACGCCGGGGAGACGAGAAGTCGTCCCGTCCAGCTCTTGACCGACCGGTACCCGTCATCTAACCTTTCCCCAACGGGAAACACTTTCCCCAACGGGAAACTACCTCCAACGTCGAAGGACTCCCCAATGGCCCAGCAGCAGCCCAGCACCCCGATCTCCGAGCCGGCCCCACTCGGGCTCGCCGAGACCCTCTACGCCCCCGACCCGGCCGGCGGGCACGACTTCTCGACCGAGCCGCAGTCGATGCAGCGGCGCCTCTGGGTCCTCTTCCCGCTCGTCGCGCTCGGGACCTCCGTGGTCTCCGGGGGCGTGAACGGCGCCCTGCTGGCCCGGCTGATCAGCACCTTCCCCGGTGGCGAGAAGGTCGGGGCCGCCGCGACGCTCGGCCTCGCGCTCTCGGTGTCCGGGGTGACGTACCTGGTCGCGGGCCCGCTGGGCGGCATCCTCTCCGACCGGACCCGCAGCCGCTTCCTCGGCCGGCGCAACCTGTGGGTGCTGGTGGGCTCCATCATCACCGCCGTCCTCCTGGTCGCCCTGGGGCGCTCGACGACGGTCCCCGTCATGGTCGTCCTGACCGCGCTCAGCACGATTCCCCTGAGCGTCATCCTCGCGGCAGCCGGTGCAGTCCTTCCCGAGCGGGTCCCGCTCAACGCCCGAGGCCGGATGGCCAGCCTGTACGGGTTCATGGGCCTGGTCGGCGCGGGCATCGGCATCGCCGGCACGGCGCTGGCCTCGACGGTGTTCATCGGCTTCGTGGCCATCGCGATCCAGCTGGTCGTCTTCTGCTCGATCTTCGCGTTCTTCACCCGCGACATCCCGGTGGACGAGATCGTCGCCAAGGAGCAGTCCGCCGGTCATGAGCGGCCCGCATTCCCCACGCCGAGAAGCCACCCCGACTACTGGTTCACGTTCGCCGCCCGTGGCCTGGCGTTCATGGCGTTCGGACTCGCCACGGGCCTGGAGCTCTACGCGCTGCGCGACTACTTCCGCGTCGGCGACGGCTCCACGAACGCCGCGAGCGTGACCCTCTCCCAGATCACCATCTTCAGCACGCTCGCCCTCGGCGTGGCAGCCATCATCGGCGGCGTGCTCGTCGACCGTTTCCGCCGGGTGAAGCCGTTCGTCATCGCCTCGTCCCTCGTCTTCATCCCCGGCGCCCTCGTCCTGTCCCAGATGCGCACACTGACCGGAGCCTTCGTCGGGTTCACCATCATCGGATTCGCCTTCGGCGCGTACATCGCCGTCGACCAGGTGCTGCTGTCCCTGGTGATCCCCAACAAGACCAACGCCGGGCGCGACCTCGGCCTGCTCAACGTCTCCGGATCCGTGGGCAGCATCGCCGCCCCAGCCCTGGCCGGCGCCCTCGTCGCGTCGATCGGCTACGGGTTCGTGTTCCTGCTCGTGATCGTCGCAGGTGCCCTGGCCTCGGCGTGCGTGGTCTTCATCCGCAGCGTCCGCTGAGCACCCCCGCGTCATCGCCAGCGTGGCCCAACGCCTCTCCAACTCGGAATCCCCTCCCAGACAAGGAAGTCCCATGCCGAACCGATCCACCCACCGTGACACCACCCTCACCCCGGGCCAGCGGGCGCAGCTCCTGCTCGACGAGATGACGATCGAGGAGAAGGCCCAGCAGCTGACCTGCATCCAGCCGCAGTCCGTCCTCGGCCCCGACGGCCTGCGGACCGACACGCTCGACCGTGTCCTGGGCAACGGCATCGGCCAGGTCGCGCCCCTGACCTCGACCGGCGGCACCGACTCCGCAGCGGATCGCCGACGAGGTCAACCTCATCCAGCGCCACCTGGTCGAGAACACCCGGCTCGGTGTGCCGGCCGTCTTCCACAACGAGGCGATCGCCGGAGTCCAGGCACCCGGCCACGTCGTCTTCCCCACCGAGACCGGGGTCGCCGCCACCTGGTCAGCCCGAGCTGAGCCGCAGATGGGCGACCTCGTCCGCCGGCAGATGCGACGCCTCGGCCTGACCCAGGCGCTCGGCCCGGTGCTCGACGTCTCGCTCGAGCCCCGCTGGGGCCGCGTCCACGAGACCTACGGGGAGGACCCCTACCTCGCCGCAGCCTTCGGCACCGCCTACATCGGCGGTCTGCAGGGTGACGACCTGGCCACCGGCGTCGTCGCGACCGGCAAGCACTTCCTCGGCTACGGCGCCTCCGAGGGCGGCCTGAACTCCGCCAACGTCGAGGCCGGCAGCCGCCGCATCCGCGACGTCTTCGCCTACCCGTTCGAGGCCGCGATCCAGCTCGCCGAAGCTCCGCTCCGTGATGAACACCTACTCCGAGGTCAACGGAGTCCCCGCCGCCATCTCCTACGAGCTGCTGACCACGCTCCTGCGCGACACGCTCGAGTTCGAGGGGTACGTCTCCTCGGACTACATCTCCTTCCAGCACGTCGTCGACCGGGCGAAGGCGGCCAAGGACGCCGCCGAGGCGGCCCGTCTCGGCCTGGAGGCGGGCCTGGACCTCGAGCTGCCCTCGCCCGTGGTCCTACGGCAGCCGTGCTCGCCGCCGAGGTCGAAGGCGGGCAGCATCACGGAGGAGCTCGTCGACCGCTCGGCGCTGCGGCTGCTCACCGCGAAGTTCGAGCTCGGGCTGTTCGAGCAGCCCTACGCCGCAGAGACGATCGACCTGGATGCCGTCGCCGCGCGAGGGCCGCGACCTCGCCCAGGAGATGGCCGAGCGCAGCGTGACCCTGCTGAAGAACGACGGCATCCTGCCGCTCGGCGTGACCGCGACGCGATCGCCGTCGTCGGCCCGCACGCCAACGCCGCCGCACTTCCAGTACCCGGCCTACTCCTTCCCGGCCGCCCGCGCGGTCGGCGTCTTCATGGCCCAGGGCGGCTTCAACAACATGGTCGGCGATCGACGAGCACCTCCCGACGGCCGACACCTCGGGCACGCCGCCGCTGCCGCAGGAGGAGTGGGTCCGTCAGCGAGTACGGCGTCCTCGGCCTGTCCGAGGAGCTCGCGGCGCTCGGGCGCCGCACGTCGTCGCCGAGCCGGGTACGGGCATCCTGGCCGATCTCGAGCGGCGACGCCTTCGCCCGGGCGGTCGACGCCGCCCGCGACGCGGACGTCGTCGTGCTCGCCGTCGGCGGGCGCGAGCGCCTGGTTCGTCGGCGACCGCACCGAGGGCGAGGCCAGCGACTCGCTGAGCATCGACCTCCCTGCCGTCCAGCGGCGGCTGATCGACGCGGTCATCGCGCTCGGCAAGCCGACCGTCGTCGTGCTCGTCACGGGTCGCCCGTACGTGCTGCCGGCCTCGCTGCTCGAGCGCCGACGCCATCGTCCAGCGCGTCGTACAACGGCGTCGGCGGCACTCGCCGCCATCGCCAGGGTCATCGCGGTGAGGTGAACCCGAGCGGCAAGCTGCCGTACACGCTTCCCGCGCCACCAGGGTCAGCTGCCGATCTTCCACCACCAGCGCTCCGCGAGCGGCTACCGCAGCCACACCCCGTTCGGCACGCACTACATCGACGGCCCCGCCACCCCGCTCTTCCCGTTCGGGTTCGGCCTGAGCTACACGAGCTTCGAGCTCGAGCGACCTCACGGTCGGCGCCCGAGTCGATCGACACCGACGGCGAGGTCACCAGTCTCGGCCACCGTGCGCAACACCGGGGACGTCGCCGGCGCCGAGGTCGTGCAGCTCTACCTCGGCAACAGGACCGCCGGCGTGACCCGGGCCGACCAGGTGCTCGGCGGCTTCGCCCGGGTGCCAGCTCGCACCGGGCGAGTCGCAGCGGGTCACCTTCACCGTGTCGGCGCGCCAGCTCGGGTACTCCAACGCGCGCGGCGGCTTCTCGGTCGACCCCGGGACACCGACGGTGTTCGTCGGCACCAACTCCGACGACCACGCCCTGTGCGGTTCGTTCGAGGTCACCGGGGCTTCGCGTGAGCTGCGCAGCAGCGAGCGCAGCTTCTTCTCGACCGTCGACCTCGAGTCGGTCGTCGAGTCGGCGGTGGCCGACGAGCACGAGCACACCGTGGTGGGCTGACCAGCCCAGCCCAGCGCAGCATCCACCGGCCTGGCTCCGCCGCGGAGCCGACCACGAGCAAAGAAGGAGATCGTCATGGGAGAACGTCTGAAGGGCCGAGTCGCCATCGTGACCGGCGCCGGCAACGGCGTGGGCAAGGCCTGCGCACTGTCGCTGGCGGCCGAAGGCGCACGCGTCGTGGTGAACGACCTCGGCACGAGCGCCGCCGGGGCCGGGATGAGCTCGGAGGCCGCAGACGCCACCGTCGCGGAGATCCGCGCGGCCGGCGGGGAGGCCGTGGCCAACTACGACTCGGTCGCCGACCCGCAGGGCTGCGCGAACCTGGTGGCGCACGGCGGAGGACGCCTTCGGGCCGGTCGACATCGTGCTGGCCATCGCCGGGGCGGTGATGCCGGGGCAGATCGACATCTCCGACGAGCAGTACCACAAGCTGATGGACCTCTTCCTCGGCCAGAAGTTCTGGCTGTCGCGCCTGACCGTGCCGGGCATGGTCGAGCGCGGGTACGGCCGGATCGTCGCGACCGCCTCCGAGGGCGCGCGCGGCGGTGTGGGCAACCCGGTCTTCGCCGCTGCCATGGGCGGCACGATCTCGATGATGAAGGGGCTGGCGACCGACCTCAAGGGCACCGGGGTGACGGCGAACACCCTGGCCCCGGGTGCGTCCACGCGCACCTACGAGCTGATGCTTCCGGCGCTGAAGGCGGCGCACGAGGCGGGCCAGCTCTCGGACGAGATGTGGGCGGCGGCCAAGAAGGGTCCCGGGCCGGTCGAGCACGTGCCGCCGATCGTCACCTGGCTGTGCACGCAGGAGGCCGCCGGCGTATCGGGTCGGGTCTTCCACTCCGGTGGCGGGCGGATCAGCGTCTGGTCGGAGTACGAGGACACCGGCACGATCACCAAGGGCGACCCCTACGAGAACGCGCCGTACACCCTCGACGAGCTCGACGAGCTCGTTCCCGGACAGGTCCTGGCCTGACGCCCGGGTGGTGGCGGCCGGCTCGGCAGCCGCCTGCCCGGCCCTAGGGTCGCACCCATGCCCATCGACCAACCCCGCAGCGACTCGGCGGCGGCACCCACCGACGAGTCGGGACGGCGCAAGGGCGGCCCGCAGCTGATCCTCCTGCTCATCGGCGTGGTCGCACCCACGTTCCTGGTCGGGCAGCTCCTGGGCGCGGGCGGAGCCGCGATCGTCGGCGGGTTCATCGCCCTGTTCTCCCTCATCTCGTCGATGGGTGGCTCACTGCGCGCCAACCTGCGCCGGTTCTCGGTGGTCGGACCCCTCGTCGCGGTCGGCACCGTGGTGCCCAGGGTGCTGGCCGAGGCGTCGCAGCCGGCCGCCATCGCGATGGCCACGATCGTCGTGTTCGTCGCCGGACTGCTGCCGTTGCGCGGACGTCGGTACGAGGGCACCGCGCTCGGTCTGGGGATGGGCACCCTGCTGGGCTACTCCATGCCGATCGGCGTGGTCAGTGGACGACAGCTGGCGGCCGCGGCCCTCGCCGGGCTCCTGGTCGCGCTCGCCCTGCTCACCCTGGCCGGCGCCAAGGACCCCCACGGCCCGACCCGAGCGGCGGTGGCCGACCTGTTCGACCAGGACAGCAGCGACTTCGGAGCCGCGTTCGAGGCGTGGACCTCCGACGGCGCCCCGCGCTGGCTCGGCGCGGCGCTGATGGGCGCCGGGCGCTACCGGGTGGCTCGACGCGTCCTGGAGCGCACCGCCGACCCCGACGGACGCATCGCCGTCCTGCTCGCTGCCGCCGATGACCAGGCCCGCGCCGTCGCGGACGGCATCCGGGCCAAGGAGGGTGCCGGCCTCCCGCCAGGTGGGCCCGCCGCTGTCGGTCCAACCGCAGAGTGGGCCGTGGCGGAGCCTCCGGCGGCAATGCAGCTGCTGGCCGCGCTGCTCGAGGCGCGGGCTGCGGCCGGCGAGCGGGACGGGCGCCCGGCGCCGATCCCCGCGGGGGCTCGCGCCCGCGTCAACCTCGGGTCCGTGCGCGCCGCTTTCGGGTACCGGTCACTTCAGCTGCGGCACGCCGTCAGGAGCGCGGCCGCGGTGCTGCTGGCCCTGCTCGTCTCGCTGTTCCTCAAGCCCGGTGACCCGCTGCTGCCCACGCTGCTGCTGACGACGTTCGGCGTCGTGCAGGTCAGCTGGCGAGACAGCCTCAGCCGAGCACGCGACCGCTTCGCCGGCATCGTGGTCGGGGGAGTGCTCGTGGCCCTGATCCTCCTGCTGCTCCCACCCTCGCTGCTGTTCCCGGTGAGCATGCTCGGCCTCGCCGTCGGCATGTGGTTCATCACCGCCAGACCGGCCGTCGGCGCGGCGGCCATGATCGTTATGTCGGTGGGGCTGAACTCCCAGCTGCGCCACCTCGACCCGGACACCGTGGTCATCGAGTACCTCGTGCTCACCCTCATCGCGCTACTCATTGGCAGCGTTGTCGGCTTCCTCGTTGTGCCGTCTTGGAGACCGCCGGCCCTCGCGACCCGGGTTGCCGGGGCTGTGGACGGAACCGCGCAGGCGCTGGACGGCCTCGGTGCCGAGCGCGGGCCGGGAGCGCCCGACCTGAACCTGCGGTTCGTCACCGCGGCCCAGGTGGCGACCCAGCAGCTCGTGCCCGACCACGAGGACCTCACCGACCCACAGGCCAGCGAGCTCGAACTACTGCGCAGCGACCTGCAGGACCTGCTGGTCGCTGCGATCTTCCTGACCATGAACGAACCCTCCGTCGCCTCACGCGCCCTGAGCGAGGCCGCCGCCGTCATCCGCGCAGACGACCGCAGCGGGGACTCACCGACCGGCGGGTCCACCACGAACGACGTCGTGACGATCATCGCCTGGGAGGTCCGCGGGCAACGTCGACGGTTTGAAGCCACCCTGGGGTGACGGCCATGACCCCTGGGCCGGACGGGGCGTTCAGCCGAGCATCGAGCGCCCGAGGGCGGTGAGGATCTCACGCAGGTCGTCGGGTGGGATGTCGGCCAGGCCGGGGTCGGTGCCGGCCTGGGCCATGCCGGTGCCGAAGACGGTGGTGGCGACGCGGCGTGCCGGGCTGGGGTCCGGGCCGAGGACGAGCTCGGCGATGCGTCGCACGAGCTGCTGGAAGGTGGCGTGTTCGCTGACCAACCGGTGCGCCTCGGGGTCGCCGTACAGCGTTGCCATCACGGCCCGCTGGTAGACCATCAGGTCGACCAGCCCCACGATCGCGACGTCGGCGGCGGCTGCCGGGTCGCTCTCGCGCTCGCCGGCGTCGACGACGGACTGTAGGGCTTCACGGGCCGGATCCAGGACGGCGAGGACGATGTCCTCCTTGGTCTTGAACTGGTAGTAGACCGCGGCCTTCTGGACGCCGATGTGGTCGGCGATGTTCTGCAACGACGTGCCGCTGATGCCGTGCTCGGCGAACAGCTCCTGGGCGGCTGCGACGACGCGAGCGCGGCCCTCGCCGCGGGGGGCCTGGGGGCGAGCCATCGCCGGCTCCTTCCTACGTGGTCGGTGGCTCACGCTATCGCAAGTTAGCCGATCGGCTTGCAAATGGTTAGCCGGACGGCTAACTTTGATGTTGGCGCTCAACGGTGAGTACTCCCTTCGCCCGCATCTCACTCCTGACTAGGACCCTCCATGGCCACCTTCCTGTACCGGCTCGGCCGGCTCGCCTACCGGCGCCGCGGCGCCGTCATCGCCCTGTGGGCCGTGCTGCTCACCGGCTTCGGCCTCGGCGCCGTGACCCTCGCGGGCGACATGAGCAGCACCTTCACCATGCCCAGCACCGAGTCGAGCCGCGCCTTCGACCTGATCAAGGAGCGCACCCCGCAGGCCGCTCCGGACGGCGCGACGGCTCGGCTGGTCATCCAGGCACCCGAGGGCCAGACGCTGACCGGCGCGGACGCGCAGGCCGGCATCCACACCGCCCTGGAGGCGGCGACCACCGACCACGTCGTGTCGGCGTCCGACCCGTTCGTCACCGGCACCGTGTCGCAGGACGGGCGCACCGCCTACGCGGTGATCAGCTACGACCGCCCGGGCATCGAACTGAGCGCGGCCGACAAGGCGGCGGTCACCGCGGCCGCGGATGCCCTGAAGGCCGACGGGTTGACCGCGGTCGTTGGCGGCGACGCCTTCACCGAGGCCGCACATGCTGGGTCGGCCGAGGCGATCGGCATCGTGATCGCCTTCGTCATCCTCACCATCACCTTCGGCTCCCTGGTCGCTGCCGGGATGCCGCTGCTCACCGCGGTGATCGGGGTCGGCATCGGCATCCTGGGCGTGACCACGGTCAGCGGTTTCGTCGACCTGTCCTCGGTGACCCCGGCCCTGGCCAGCATGCTCGGCCTGGCCGTCGGCATCGACTACGCGCTGTTCATCATGTCGCGCTACCAGCACGAGGTGCGCAGTGGACGGACCCGCGAGGAGGCCGCGGGTGTCGCGACCGGAACCGCCGGGTCGGCCGTCGTCTTCGCCGGCCTCACCGTGGTGGTCGCCCTGGCCGGGCTGTCCATCACCGGCATCGCGTTCCTGACCCAGATGGGCCTGGCCGCCGCGGCCACCGTCGTCGTCGCGGTCCTCATCGCACTCACCCTCCTGCCGGCCCTGCTCTCGGTGGGTGGCAGCCGCACCGCGAAGGGACGGGTGCCGGGCCTGAAGGACCGTGACCCCGAGGGCGACGACACCGTGCGCACCAACGGCCGCCGCTGGGTCGAGCTCGTCGCCCGGTTCCGCTGGCCCGCCCTCATCGGTGGCCTCGGCGTGGCGGCCGTGCTGGCCGCACCGATCGCGTCCCTGGAGCTCGCCCTGCCCGACGACGGGTCCAAGCCCGCGACCTCTCAGGCCCGCCAGGCGTACGACCTGATCGCCGAGAACTTCGGCGCCGGGGCCAACGGCCCGCTCACCGTCGTGGTCGACACCCGCTCCGCCACCGACCCCACCGCTGCCGTCGCCGCCGCGGTCGGGAAGGCCAACGCGGTCAAGACCGACGTCGCCGCAGTCATCCCCCCGACCGGTGCCGCCGCGGCCCAGCTCCAGCAGCTCGACCTCGCGATCATCACCATCGTGCCGAACAGCGGGCCCTCGGACGCCGCGACCAAGGAGCTCGTTCAGAACCTGCGCGGCGAGCTGGCCGGCCTGGAGTCCGCCACCGGTGCCCGGGCGCTCGTGACCGGCCAGACGGCCGCCGGGGTCGACATCTCGCAGAGCCTGACCGACGCCCTGCCCAAGTACCTGGCCGTCGTCGTGGGCTTCGCGTTCCTGCTGCTCCTGCTGGTGTTCCGGTCCATCCTGGTGCCGATCAAGGCGACCGTGGGATTCCTGGTCTCGCTGGGGATCTCGCTCGGTGTCACCGTGGCGATCTTCCAGTGGGGGTGGCTGGCAAACCTCATCGGGATCGACATCCAGGGCCCGCTGGTGTTCATCCTGCCGCTGATGCTGACCGGCATCCTGTTCGGCCTGGCGATGGACTACGAGGTCTTCCTCGTCTCGCGGATGCGCGAGGAGTACGCACACGGCACCGAGGCCCGCGCCGCCGTCGTCTCCGGCTTCCACACGGTGCCCGTGTCGTCACCGCCGCGGCGCTGATCATGGTCGGCGTCTTCGCCGGGTTCGCCCTCGGTGACGACGTCGATCATCAAGTCCCTCGGCATCGCCCTGGCCATCGGCGTCCTGGCCGACGCCTTCCTCGTGCGGATGCTGCTGGTGCCGGCCGTCATGTCGATCGTCGGACGACGGATGTGGTGGCTGCCGGCCTGGCTCGACCGGCTGCTGCCGAACGTCGACATCGAAGGTGAGAAGCTCACCGCTCGACTCGCCGCAGCCCACGATGACGAGACCGCGGCCACCCCCGATGTCGCGGAGGTCGCGGAGGTGGCCGCAGCGGGTCGCTGACCGAGCACGAGACCCGATGGGTGGCCCCGGGCGAGACCGGGGCCACCCATCGGGTCTGGCGAGGTGTGTGGTTCGGCTCGCTCAGCCGACGAGGTGTCGATGGCGATCTGCTGCAGGCGCACGAAGCCGAAGTCGCGCTCACCGGCCGGCAGAGTGGGTCCGGCGACGCGACCAACCCTCACGCAGGTCGCGCCGCCGGAGTTTCGTGCGGCAGTCGTCCTGCCGGGTCGCGAGTCAGGTGGGGCGCTGAAATGGAGCGACCACTCACCAGGTCCCCTCAGCGGCCGTTCTGACCGGTAGCCACACGCGCATCGTGGACGGACCGCGCTCGGCCCAGTCGTGGTAGGGCAACAGCGGTACGTCCACCACCTGGTCGGACTCAACCTCGCGAACCTGCTCCCCGTAGGGCCAGACCGAAGGCCTTGACGGCGTCGACAGGGCCACGAGGCCGACGGTGACCCGGCCGGCCGACTCGAGCACCCGCCGAGGCTCGACCCGCACCTGCGCCACGTCGTCCACGAGGCCGGCCGTTGCTGCGGCGAGGTCGACGGACTCCAGGCACAGCACCTCCGGCCCCCGCTCGACGGCCACGCAACCCCGCACGGCGTCGACGCGGTGGCCCGCGTGCACCACGCGTGGCTGCATGGGCAGGAGTAGCTCTACTCGGTCTCCTCGTCGGAAGGCACGTCGGACGGATGTATAGCCCGACTCCACCGTCGTCGTCGACGTCCCGCCCTCGATGGCCACCGTGACCTGGGCTCCGGTCGCCCAGTGCGGCACCCGGATCGACAGGGTCCACGGATCATCGGAGTCGACCAGCGGCGTGATCCGAACCAGACCTTCAGCCGGGTAGTCGGTCTCGACCCGTGCGGCGATCCGCCGTCCGTCCTCGAGCGTCGTGTCCACCGTGCACGGAGCGTACTGGTGCAGCTGGAGGCCGTCGTCGTCGCGCGTCGCGACGTAGCGCGGCCAGGCTGGCCAGCGTGCGGGCGACGTTCGGCGGGCAGCAGGAGACGTCGAACCACGGCGCGCGCAGCGACGACGACGCCCGCGGGCGACGGTCTCGTCGGGTCGCGGGACCGACGCCGGGCACGCGCTGGTGCAGCGTGTTGGCGTAGTAGAAGGCAGTGCCCGTCGTGCGACGGCGAGGTGGCCACGACGTTGTACAGGGTGCGCTCGATCAGGTCGGCGTACTGCGGCGTCGCCGCGGGCGAGCAGCAGCCGCCAGGAGAACATCACCGAGGCGACGCCGGCGCAGGTCTCGGAGTAGGCGCGGTCCGGCGGCAGCACCCAGTCGTCGCCGAACGCCTCGTCCTGGTGGTGCGAGCCCTGACCGCCGGTGATGTACGTGCGCCGCGCGACGGTGTTCTCCCACTGCAGTGGCCAGGGCGTCGAGCAGCTCGTCGTCGCCCGTGCTCGACGGCGACGTCGACGGCACCGGCGGACAGGTAGTCGGCGCGCACGGCGTGACCGCGCAGGACCGTCGCCTCCCGCACCGGCACGTCGTCCTGGAAGTAGGCGCGGCCCCACTCGATGTCGCGCGAGCGCGCCGTGCCCGCGACGCTCGACGAACAGGGCCGCCTGCGTCGAGGTAGCGCGGCTCGCCGGTGACGCGGCCGAGCTCGACGAGCGCCGTCTCGATCTCGGGGTGGCCGCACACCGACTCGATGCCCGTCCGTCGCCGAACGACGTCGCACACGAGGTCGGCGGCGCGGCGGGCGATCTCGAGCAGGCCGTCGTCCGCGTCCGGGCGGGTGCGGCGCCGGGCCACGGCGGCCTGGAACAGGTGCCCGAGGCAGTAGAGCTCGTGACCCCACTCGAGGTCGCGTCCAGCGCGGCCCGCTGGCCCGGCCGTCCGAAGGCGGTGTTCAGGTAGCCGTCGGCCTCCTGGGCCGCGGCGACGCGCGCCGACGACGGCTCGGAACCGGTCTCGAGCGTCGGCGTCGCCGGCGCGGCCGATCTCCCAGGCCATCGCCTCGAGGCAGCTTGTAGACCTCGGAGTCGGAGAACTCCCGGCCGCGCCGGCCGGCGGGCAGCGTGCCGGCGGCGGCCAGGTCGAAGTTCGGCGATCCAGCCCTCGCGCTCGAGCCAGTGCTCGATGTGCGGCAGGGTCGCGCGTGGCGTTGACGTCCTGCCGGTCGCGCCCAGAAGCCCGCCGGTGATCCGGACCTCGTCGAGGCCGAGCGGCCGCAGCCGCCCGCCGTCGGGGCGGCGGGTACCGTCGCGGTGCGTGGGTGGTGCGTCGTGGTCATCGGTCATCCCTTGAGCGCGCCGGACATGAAGCCGCGCACGTAGTGTCGTTGGAGGAGCAGGAACAGGACGATGCACGGCAGCGCGAGGACGACGACGCCCGGCCTCGGTGGCGCCGTAGTCGACGACGCCCTGGACCTGCCCGCGCAGGTTCGACACCGCCAGCGGCAGCGTCATCTTGTTGGAGTCGTTGATGAGGATCAGCGGCGCGATGAAGTCGTTCCACGCGGCCAGGAACGCGAACAGCCCGACGGTGATCAGGCCCGGGCTTGACCGCGGGCAGCAGCACCCGCCACAGCGCCGCCGAACGACGAGCAGCCGTCGACCATGCGCCGCCTCGTCCAGCTCGCGGGGCACCGACTCGAACGAGATGCGCATCATGAACGTCGAGAACGGCAGCTGGAACATCGTGAGCACCAGGGCGACGCCGATCAGCGAGTTCTGCAGCCCGAGCGTCGTTGAGCAGCACGTACAGCGGGATCAGCAGGGTCGCGTACGGCACCATCAGGATCGCCAGCGTGAGCAGGAACAGCGCGTTCTTGCCGGGGAAGCGGAACCGCGCGAACGCGTAGCCGCCGAGCAGCGAGATGATCAGCGTGAGCACGCACCGTCAGCCAGCGAGACGAACAGCGAGTTGCGCGAGGTAGCGCCAGATGCCGGCCTGGTAGTGCGCCAGCGTGCACGTAGTTGCCGAAGCCCCAGCCGTCGACCTGGCTCGTGCCCGGGCTGCGGCGAGACCGACGAGACCGCGGTCCAGACCAGCGGGAACAGGAAGATGATCGCCAGCGCGCCGGTGAACACCCAGTACGGCGTGCGCAGGGCGATGCCGGCGAGCGTCGTCGGCGGGGCCCGCGACGTGCGGCGTGGCGCCGGCCGCGTGACGCGGCGGCGTCGCGTGACGGTGCGACGTCTGGTCGTCATGGCCGCCGTCAGCCCTCGTCCGTACGACGGAAGGCGCGCAGCTGCACGACGTTGATGACGACGAGCGCGAGCAGCACGATCACGGACAGCGCGGCGGCGACGCCGAGGTCGTTCTGGCCCTGGAACGCGACGTTGTAGATGAGCTGGACGACGGTGATCGTGCTGTTGTCCGGGCCGCCCTTGGTGAGGATGTAGAACTGCTCGAACGCCAGCAGCGACCCGGTGACGCACAGGATCGTGGTCAGGGCCAGCGTCGGCCGCAGCAGCGGCAGCGTGATCCTGCCGGAAGGTCTGCCAGCGCGAGGCGCCGTCGATGCGGGCCGCCTCGTAGAGCTCGGCCGGGGATGCCCTGCAGGCCGACGAGCATGAGCAGCATGTAGAAGCCGGCGTACCGCCAGACGATGAGGAACAGCGTCGACCACAGCGCAGCGTTCGGGCGTGCCGAGGAACGTCCAGCCCATGCTGGTTCATGAAGCCGGCGCGAACGGGCCGGCGAGCGGCGAGTAGAGCACGTAGAACAGCAGCGACGCCGAGGCCAGCCCGAGCGCGCTGGGCACGAGGAACGACGTGCGCAGCAGGCCCTTCCAGCGGCGTCGACTCCTGGACCAGCAGCGCGAGGCCGAGACCCAGCGCCGATCGAGCAGGACCGTCGCCAGGACGGTGTACTTCAGGGTGAAGACGATCGAGTCGACGAAGAACCGGTTGTCGACGGCCTTCGTGGTAGTTGTCGGGGAAGTTGCAGCCCTGGTTGCCGCTCGAGCAGCGGCCAGTCGCGACGCCGGACATCCGGAAGACCAGGAGCAGCGGGACGACGAACAGCACGAGCGACGAAGACGGCGGTCGGGGCGGCGTACAGCCAGCCCTGCGCAGCCGCGCCCGGTCGACCGCGGCGCGCCGCGACGCGGTCGGTGGCGCGCGGTCGAGCCCGGCTGGACGTGCGGTCAGGGACATGCGTCGCGCCGTCGCTGGGTGTCGAGCGGTCGGCGGGTCGGTGGGTGCCGCGGCCGCCCGACGGACCGACCGGCGCGAGCCCGGTCCGGCGGGACGCTACTGCCCGAGGACCGACGGTGATCTCCTCGTTGTCCGCGTCGACGGTGTTGCCGTCACCCAGCACGGCGTTGCGGACCAGGGTCAGCCACGGGCTGTTCGGTGCGTTGAACGCCTGCTGGAAGTTGAGCGCCACCGGGGTGTCGCCCTTGCCGGCGACCTCGTTGATGGTGACCAGGCGCGGGTCCTTCTCGGCGTACTTGTTGTTCGCCAGGTCGCGACCGCGACACGACGTCGTTGTCCTTGGCCAGCACGTCGACCTGCGCGTCCTCGGACATCATCCAGGACGAGGAAGTTCCAGGCCTGGGCTGCGTTCTTCGAGTCCTTGGAGACGCCGATGCCGTCGCCGCCGACGAAGGTCGAGGCGCCGCCGTTCGGGCCGGGGATGCCGGCGACGCCGACGTCGAAGCGGTGGTCGAGGACAGCAGGGTGGCCGGGTAGAACATCGAGCCCGACCTTGCCCTGCGGTGAACCCGGCGGTCCAGGTCGGGCCGGCCTCGTCCTTGGACGACGGCAGCACGGCGCCGGACTTCCAGAGGTCATGCCAGGTGCGAGTAGATCGCTCTTGGCCGTGGCGCTCGTCGAGCAGCGACTGCGGTGCCCTCGGGGTTCATGACCTGGTCGCCGGTCGGCCCAGACGCTCGGGAACCAGGTGAAGACGAGGCAGCCACCGCAGTTCAGGCCGGTCGCGGTGCCGTAGACGCCGGGCTTGTTCAGCGCCTGGATCTTCTTGGCGTCCGTCGGCGAACTCCGCCAGGGTGGCCGGCGCCTTGTCGGGGTCGAGCCCGGCCTCCTTGAACAGGTCCTTGTTCCAGAACAGCATCGACAGGTCGAGGACGAACGGGCAGCACGTACTCCTTGCCGTCGGCGTGCCCGCCGTCAGGTGGCCCTTGTTGATCTAGTTCTTGTAGGGCAGGCCGTCGATCTGGGCGGTGAGGTCCTGGAACAGGCCCTGCTTGACCCAGTTCGGCACGTAGACGATGTCGGCGGCGAACAGGTCGGGCAGACCGCTCGCGACCGGCGGCCGCGCCGACCTTGGCGACGTAGTCGTCGTTCGGGACGACGGTGAGCGCGACCTGGTTCTTGTGGCTGCGCGTTGTACGCCGTCGACCAGCAGCTTGGCCTGCTTCTCCAGCGGCGCGCGCGTCCACAGGGTGAGCTTGGTGCCGTCGTCGGTGCCGTTGCGGAGCGACGCTGACGGCGGTCTGGGGTGCGTCGCTCGCCCCGCCGCCCACAGGCCGCGGCCCCGACGAGCGACCGCGACGACACCGATGGCTGCGAGCGCACTGCCGGGCTCCGCGGCGGTGGACTTCGCTCATGCTGTCTCCTCGTGCTCTTCGTCGAGCGGGCGCCGTCGGGGCGACCCGGGGTCAGGATGCGAAAAGCATTGCTGTCTTGCACTCGAGTGGGCGATGTGAGGATCGTCAAGCTTGCCTTGGTGTGCCCCAACACGCTGTGGTGTGCCATGTATCGGGCTCGATCGACGGAGCCTCAGGTGTGGTGCCGAAACTCGCCGAAATGGCTTTTCGGAGACATAGCGACGCGACTTCACGCCCGTCAAGAGGTCTGGGCGGTTACAGTTCGGACACGGATGCAGGCCCGGAGGAGGCTGCGGCGAATGGCACGCTCGAGCGCGGTCCGACCCAACGGGCCGTGACCCTCAGCGACGTCGCCCGCCTGGCCGGCGTGTCGGTCGCGACCGCGTCCAAGGCGCTCAACGGTCGCGACCAGGTCGCCGCCGACGACCGCGCGAGCGGGTCTCGAGGCCGCCGACGCGGCTCGTCGTTCAGCCCCAACCCGCTGGCCCGGGGCCTGCTCGCCGGGCGCACCGGCACCGTCGGGCTGCTGACGAGCGACCTCGAGGGCCGGTTCGTGCATCCCGATCCTGATGGGCGCCGAGGACGCCTTCGGCGCCGGGCCAGGTGAACGTCTTCCTCTGCGACGCCCGCGGTGACACGATCCGCGAGCAGCACCAGCTGCGGGCACTGCTCAGCCGCCGGGTCGACGGCCTGATCGTCGTCGGCCGCCAGACCGACCCGCGCCCGTCGCTCGGCCACGACCTCCCGGTTCCGGTCGTCTACGCCTACGCCCCGTCCGACGACCCGCAAGGACCTGTCGCTGACGCCCGACAACGTCGGCGCCGGTCGGATGGCGGTCGAGCACCTCTTCGCCTGCGGCCGGACGCCGCATCGCGCACATCACCGGCGACCCGACCTACGCCGCGGCCCAGGACCGCGCCCGCGGCGTTCGCGAGGCGCTGACGGCCGCCGGCCTCGCAGCTCGTCGGCGACGTGATGTTCAGCGAGTGGTCCGAGCGACTGGGGTCGCGACTGCCAGCGCGCTCGCTGCTCGCAGCAGCACCCCGACGTCGACGCCATCGTCTGCGGCTCGGACCAGATCGCCCGCGGCGCCCTCGACACGGCCCGCGACCTCGGCCGCACCGTGCCCGACGACATCGCGGTGATGGGCTTCGACAACTGGGAGGTCCTGACCGACCAACTCCCGCCCCGAGCTGACCAGCATCGACGCCAACCTGCAGCTCCTGGGCGGACAGCGGCCCAACGGGTCTTCGCAGCGCTTGAGGATGAGCCGCTCGGCGACGGCATCCGTACCAGCAACCCGGCGCCTGGTCATCCGCGGATCCACGGTCGCCCGCCGCTGACTGTCGATAACCATCACGAGCCCTCCCGCCGGGCGGCGCAGAGACTGTGAGGATCGCCAACGCAGCCTGAAGGTGCTGGGCTGTGGTTGGTGACCGCGGGTGTGACCCCCGCAGAGACTGGCTTTGTGCCTTGGTGCGACTTGTCCGCTCGTGGTCACCGGCCCCGGCCCGGTTGGAGGAGCTGGCCTGATCAGGAGCTTGACCACCTGGCGTTAGCGGCGCCGGGCGTGTCTCATCACAGTCCTGCCGAGCCTCCGTCCCGGACCGGAACCACGTCCCGTCCGGAGAAGGAGAGAACGCATGGACAGTCTGACCGATCTGCGTGAGGTGGTCGATGTCGTCATCGGCGTCGACACCCACGTCCACACCCATTCCGCGGCCGTGGTCGATGCAGCCACTGGTGGGGTCCTCGGCGAGATCACCGTCGAGGCGACAGCCCAGGGCTACGCCGAGCTGGTCGAGTTCGCCAACAACCACGCCACGTTGCGGGCCTGGGCCATCGAAGGGACCAGCAGCCACGGTGCGGGTCTGAGCCGCCACCTGCTGGAGCGCTCGGAGATCGTCATCGAGCTGGACCGCCCGAAACGGGCCGCGCGCCGCAACGGCGCGAAGTCCGACCCGCTCGATGCGATCCGCGCTGCACGTGAAGCGATGGCCCGACCACGGTTGGGAACTCCCCGCACCGGGGGTGAACGCCAAGCACTGTCAGTGCTTTTGGCTGCACGCCGCTCCGCGGTCAATGCCTCCACCGAGGCCCAGCAGCAGGTCTTCAGCCTGGTCATCGCCGCACCCGAACCCATCCGAGCCCGGTTCCGCGGCCAGAAGGTCGCCGCGATGCTCAACACCGCAGCGAACCTGCGAGTGCACGCCTCCTGGGACACCGAGACCACCAGCACCGTGGTGGCGCTGCGGACCCTGGCTCGTCGCGCGCACGCGATGCTGAAAGAGGCGCGGGAGCTGCAGAAGGCGATGGTGGCCATCATCCGCAGCTGGCGCCCCGACCTGCTCGAGGAGTTCGGCGTCGGACCGATCGTGGCCGCGACGGTGTTGTGCGCCTGGTCCCACCCAGGCCGTATCCACTCCGAGGCGGCGTTCGCGATGCTCGCCGGCGTCGCACCGATCCCGGCGAACAGTGGCCAAGTCACCACCCGTCATCGGCTCAACCGTTACGGGGATCGCCAGCTCAACAACGCACTGCACACCGTGGTCGCGAGCCGGATCCAGTACCAGCCAACCACCCAGGCCTACGTCGCTCGCCGAACCGCCCAAGGCAAGACCAACCGAGAGATCAAACGCTGCCTCGCCCGCTACGTCGCCCGCGACCTCTATCGGCTCCTCGAGACGGAGCCGCAACTACTTGACGAAGCATAGGAGCGTCGCATTCTGATGAGTGCGCACTTCTCCTGTTCCCGCCATGCCGCTGCCCACGCGGCGCGAGGTGCGGGAGTCCACGAGCCGCGTGGTGCCTTGGCGTCGCGCTCGCGGATGTCGTCAACATCGTTGACATCCCCGCGGTCGTCCTCGGCGCCCATCTCGGGCAGATCGCCGACCTAATGCGCCCTGAGCTCGAGCGCCACCTCCGGACCTGGACGCTCTGCGGACGCGAACGCCCCGAGGGTCTGTCGCAGCCGGCCTCAGGTCGAGCGGATGGCCGCGTGCTCGACCGGTAGGGCTGCGACGTACCGCTCGAGAAACGCTGCGAACCCCGCGACGTCAGCGGGATCGGGCTCGAGGAAGTGCGCAGGGGAGCCGGACGCGAACCGTGCCGAGAGATAGCCGGCGAGGTCGGACTCGTCGGTGTGGTCGAGGTAGGAGGCCAGCAGGGCGATGCCCCAGGCGCCGCCCTCGCCGGCGTCGCGGCCGACGGCCACGGTGGTCCCCATGGCCGCTGCGAGGAGGCGCTGGGCCACGCCCTCGGTGCGGAAGAGCCCGCCGTGGGCGACCATCGCGTCGATCTCGACGCCCTCCTCGGCCAGGATGCGCATCCCCAGGCTCAGGGTGGCGAACGCGGCATAGATCTGTGCCCGAACGAAGTTCGCCAGCGTGAGTCGGCTTTCGGGGGTGCGCAGCACGAGGGGTCGCCCCTCAGCGAGCCCGGTGAGCGGTTCTCCTGACAGGTAGTTGTAGGCGAGCATGCCGCCGGCGTCGGTCTCGCCGGCCAGCGCCTGGTGCAGCATCGCGCGGAAGGCCTCGTCCGGGTCGACTGGGTGCCCGATGGCGCTGGCGAACTCACCGAAGACCCCGGCCCAGGCGTTCAGCTCGCTGGCGCCGTTGTTGCAGTGCACCATCGCGACCGGGTCGCCGGCGGGGGTGGTGACGAGGTCTACCTCGGGGTGCACCCGTTCGAGCGGGCCCTCGAGCACGGCCATCGCGAAGATGCTGGTGCCGACGCTGACGTTCCCGGTGCGCGGGGCGACGGCATTGGTGGCGACCATTCCGGTGCCGGCGTCACCCTCCGGGGGGCACAGTGGCGTTCCCGTCTGCAGGCCCCCGGTGGGGTCCAGCAGGGCTGCGCCCTCGGCGGTGAGCCGGCCGGCGTCGACGCCGGCGGTGAGGACCGTCGGCAGCAGGGTGGCGAGCGACAGGCCGGGATGCTGGTCGGCGACCAGGGCGTCGAACTGGCCTAGCCGATGGGCGTCGTAGTCCTTCTTGGCGGAGTCGATCGGGAACATGCCCGACGCGTCGCCGACGCCGAGCACGTGGCGCCCGGTCAGCTTCTGGTGGACGTACCCGGCCAGCGTCGTCAGTGATGCCACCTGCTCCACGTGCGGCTCGTCGTCGAGGACCGCCTGGTAGAAGTGCGCGACCGACCAGCGCAAGGGGATGGCGAACCCGAGCAGGTCAGTGAGCTCGGTGGCCGCCCGCTCGGTGCTGGTGTTGCGCCAGGTCCGAAACGGCACGAGCAGCTCGCCGGAGGCGTCGAGCGCCAGGTAGCCGTGCATCATCGCGGACACCCCGAGGGCGCCCAGGGTGGTGGGGCGCACCCCGTGCCGCTCCCGCGCATCGGCGCACATCGATGCGAAGCTCGCCTGCACCCCTGCCCAGATGGCGTCCTGCGCGTAGGTCCACACCCGGTCGACGAACTGGTTCTCCCAGGTGTGGCTGCCGCTGGCGATGGTGGTGCCGTGGGGGTCGACGAGCACGGCCTTGATCCGCGTCGAGCCCAGCTCGATACCCAGCACGGCACGCCCGTCGCTGATCACCTGGCGGCCGCCCGAACGCTCTTGGGTCGTCATGGGGTGCTGCTCCTCGCGGTCGTGGACGTCGTCGTTGGAGGAATGTTAGCGCTACCACCAGGTCAACGGGAAGGGATGAGGGACGTGGCACTCATTGCGCTCGCGGCCTTGACGACGGGCAATGGTAGCGCTAACAATTGTGCTCGTCCGTTTCGAAGGAGGTGCCAGACGTGCGCAGCGCAACGCGCCCGCCGGTGATGGGCGATGTCGCCCGGCTGGCCGGGGTCTCCCAGCAGACCGTCTCGCGCGTCATCAACAACCACCCGAACACCAGCCCCTCCACCCGAGCGAAGGTGCAGCGGGCCATCGACCAGCTCGGCTACCGCCCCAACACCGCGGCGCGCGCACTGGTCCGGGGGCGCTCGGGAATGGTCGGCATCGTCACCGCCTCGGGGTCGTACTTCGGTCCGCGCAGTGCGCAGCACGCGGTGGGTGTGGCCGCCCGTGCGGCCGGCTTCGCGGTGGCCTCGATCGACCTCGCGCACGTGACGAGCGACGAGCTGGCCACCGCGATCGACGACCTCGCCCGGATCGGCGTCGAAGGCGTCGTGGTCGTCGCCGGGCACGATGCCGCGGTCGATGCAGCCCGGTCGCGCCCCAGTGAGCTCCCCGTCGTCGTCGTCGAGGGCGACCTGTCGCGCACTCCGCTGTGCGTCGGCGTCGACCAGGTCGCCGGCGCGACCGCGGCCATCGAGCACCTGGTCGGGCTTGGACACAGGCGCATCGTCCACGTCGCCGGACCCGCCGACTGGGCCGAGGCCCGAGCGCGCCTCGAGGGCTGGCGGACGGCGATGTCCGGGGCCGGTTTGGCGACGCAGGAGCCCTGGGTGGGCGACTGGTCCGCCGCCTCCGGCTTCGACGCGGGTCGGGTGATCGCCGCGGACCCCGGCGTGACGGCGGTCTTCGCGGGGAACGACCAGATGGCGCTCGGTGTGTTGCTGGCCCTGCACGAGACCGGTCGGCAGGTGCCTAACGACGTGTCCGTGGTCGGCTTCGACGACATTCCCGAGGCCGCCTTCCTCACCCCTCCGCTGACGACGGTCCACCAGGACTTCACCGACGTCGGAGCGCGCGCCATCACGGTGCTCGTGGCGGCCATCCACGGAGAGAGCGCGTCCCCGGTCCCACTCATGCCTCCACGCCTGGTCGTGCGCCGCAGCACCGGCCCCCACCCAGAAGGACATTGACATGATCGCCCAGGACGTCCGCGCGACCGTCGAGTTGCTGCGCCGCACGGTCAGTGACCTGCACGCCGAGCTGACCCGGTACGACCTCGTGGTCTGGACCGCGGGGAACGTGTCGGCGCGCGTCCCCGGGCAGGACCTCATGGTCATCAAGCCGTCCGGGCTCGCGTACGACGAGCTCACCCCGGAGTCGATGGTCGTGTGCGACCTGCACGGCGAGGTCGTCGAGGGCGACCTCGCCCCCTCCTCCGACACCGCTGCCGCCGCCTACGTCTACCGGCACCTGCCGGAGGTCGGTGGTGTGGTGCACACCCACTCCACCTATGCCACGGCGTGGGCCTCACGCGGTGAGGCCATCCCGTGCGTGCTCACGATGATGGCCGACGAGTTCGGGGGCGAGGTCCCGGTCGGTCCGTTCGCCCTGATCGGCGACGACTCCATCGGGCGGGGCATCGTCGACACGCTCGCCGGCAGCCGCTCGCCAGCGGTGCTGATGCGCAACCACGGTGTCTTCACGATCGGCAAGGATGCCCGTTCCGCCGTCAAGGCCGCGGTGATGTGCGAGGACGTCGCCCGAACCGTGCACATCGCGCGCCAGCTGGGGGAGCCGGTGGTCATCGACCCGCGCCACGTCGACTCCCTGTTCGACCGCTACCAGAACGTCTACGGCCAGCGCCCAGCGACGCAGCCCACCACCGACAAGGAACTCCCATGACACCCATCGCCGAACGCTCCCTCGAGATCTGGTTCCTCACCGGCAGCCAGCCGCTCTACGGCGAGGAGACGCTGCGTCAGGTCGCCGAGCAGTCCCAGCAGGTCGTCGAGCGACTCCAGCTCTCCGGGGCCGTGCCCGCCACCATCGTGTGGAAGCCCGTCCTCACCGACAGCGCGACCATCCACGCCCAGGTGCTCGCGGCCAACGCCCATCCGGACTGCGCCGGCGTCATCACCTGGATGCACACCTTCTCCCCCGCGAAGATGTGGATCGCCGGGATGGACGCGCTGCGCAAGCCGCTGCTGCACCTGCACACCCAGGCCGGCGCAGCGCTCCCGTGGTCGACGATCGACATGGACTTCATGAACCTCAACCAAGCCGCCCACGGCGACCGCGAGTTCGGGTACATCGGGGCAAGGTTGGGGGTGGCCCGCAAGGTCGTCGCCGGCCACGTGAGCAACCCCGTCGTCATCGACCGGGTCGCCACCTGGGCCCGTGCCGCGCGAGGAGCCCACGAGCTGCGCACCATGCGTCTGGCCCGGTTCGGCGACAACATGCGCGAGGTCGCCGTCACCGAGGGCGACAAGGTCGAGGCGCAGCTGCGGTTCGGCGTCTCGGTCAACACCTACGGCGTCACCGAGCTGGTCGAACGGGTCGACGGCGCCGGTGGTGCTGCCATCGACGACCTGGTGGCCGAGTACCTCGACGCCTACGACGTCGCCGCTGAGCTTCGGCCCGGAGGCGCACGCCACGACTCGCTGCGCTACGGCGCCGCCATCGAGATCGGGCTGCGCGAGTTCCTCACCGAGGGCGGGTTCACCGCGTTCACCACGAACTTCGAGGACCTCGCCGGGCTACGGCAGCTGCCGGGCCTGGCCGTGCAGCGGCTGATGGCCGACGGCTACGGCTTCGGCGGTGAGGGCGACTGGAAGACCTCGGTCATCCTGCGCACCACCAAGGCCATGGCCGCCGGGCGCCCCGGTGGCACCTCGTTCATGGAGGACTACACCTACGACCTGGCCACGCCCGGCTCGGAGAAGATCCTCGGCGCCCACATGCTCGAGGTGTGCCCGAGCATCGCCGGTGACCGCCCGACCCTGGAGATCCATCCGCTCGGCATCGGCGGCCGCGAGGACCCGGTGCGGCTGCGCTTCACCGCAGCACCTGGTGATGCCGTCGTGGTCGGCATCAACGACCTGGGCGACCGGTTCCGGCTCACCCTCAACGAGATCACCGTCGTCGAGCCCGACGCTCCCCTGCCCAACCTGCCCGTCGCCTGCGCGGTCTGGGAGCCGAAGCCGGACTTCGCCACCTCGGCCGAGGCCTGGATCCTCGCCGGCGGCCCGCACCACACTGTGCTGTCGACTGCCGTGGGAACTCCCGAGTTCCACGACCTGGCGACGATGCTGTCCACCGAGCTCGTGGTCATCGACCACTCGACGACCATTCCGTCCCTCGAGAACGAGCTGCGCTGGAGCGCCGCCTACCACCGCCTCGCCGCCCGCCTGTAGGCCCAGGAACCATCGCGCAGCGGCACAGGCGCACGGCCCCCGGGACAGCTCCTTGGGAGTGACCGGCCTGGCCTTTCAAGAGGCCCTGTCGGTCGACAGGTCGCGGAGGGTGATGTGGGCGTCGTCGCGACCAGGTGAGAGGTCGACAGTGGTGCTGGCCACGCAGCTGGACCTGCCCCAGTGGATGGCTCGGGCCAGCCGGTCCGAGATGTCGCCCTCGGCGAAGAGCCAGCCCGCGAGAAGAGCGTCTCCGGCTCCCGCGGTGTTCACCGGGATCAGCGGCGGCGCCCACCCGTGGAGCAGGCGGTCCGTACTGGCGAAGACCGCGCCGTGCCGGCCAAGGCTGATGAGCAGTGATGTGCCCTGTGCGATGGCCAAGGTCTGGGCACCCTGTGCGAACTGCTGCAGGTCGCCACCATCCGGCACGATCGAGGGCTCGACCTCCGCGAGCTCGCGCCAGTTGGGCGCGAGCAGGTCAGCGCCGGCCGACAGTGCCGCCAGCAGGGCGTCCCCCGAAGCGTCGACCGCCGAGCGAGCGCCAAGATCCTTCGCGACCGAAACCAGCTCACCTACGAGCTCGGCGCCCACGCCCGGGGGAAGCGAGCCACACACTGCGAGCCAGGCAGGCTCCGAGTTGCCGCTGACCTCCGCAAGGGCGCGTCGCGCGGTGGCGACCAGCTCCGCCTGCTCAGCGGGCGTGAGGGTGTCGCCGGGTCCGTTGAGTTTGAGCGTCATCCCACCGGGTCGCAGTGCCGTGGTGTTGATGCGGGTCGCGCCTGCCTGCGGGGAGGCCCGGTAGCTCACGCCTTCGTCGTCGAGGAGCTCGCTGAGGTAGCGGCCAGTGGCTCCACCCAGGGGCAGCACGGCCGTTGTTTTCCGGCCTGCGGCGGTCAGGGCTCGGGAGACGTTGACTCCCTTACCGCTTGCCTCCAACGTCGAGGACCTGGCGCGGTGGACGTCCTGATCCGATGCCTCGCTCAGGACATAGGTCAGGTCCAGACCGGGGTTGGGCGTCACGGTGACGATCACGACTTGCTCCTCGACTACCTCGGATGGATCAGTGCCTGGGACACGTGGACGGGTGCAGCATCCGGGAGACCGGGGTCCCCAACGGCTCAATCGCGAGCCTCAGGTGGGCCGGGCTCCCACGACCTCCAGAAGTCGCCGGACCTCGAGGGCCACGGCGTCCCGCCCCGGCCCGAGGTACTTGCGTGGATCGACGATCGCGAGGTCCGCCAACGCCTCTCGAACTGCGGCGGTCATCGCCACGTTGAGGATGGTTCCTATGTTGATCTTCACCACCCCCGCGGCGATGGCTGCGCGCAACGCGGCGTCTGGCACGCCCGACGAGCCGTGGAGAACCAGCGGCACCGGAAGTGCAGACGCCAGCCGGGCAATGAGGTCCACATCGAGCGCGGCCGTGCGCTCGACCATGGCGTGCGAGCTGCCGACGGCGACAGCGAGCCCGTCAACGTCAGTGCCCTCGACGAAGGCCAGCGCCTCACCAGGATCGGTGCGCACTCCGGGTGCGTGGGCTCCGTCCTTGCCACCGATCTCGCCGAGCTCGGCCTCGAGCCAGATGCCGTGCTCCTTGGCCCAGGACGCTGCAGCCCGGGTGGCCCGCACGTTCTGGTCGTAGGGCAGCGTGGAGGCGTCGAACATCACCGAGCTCATTCCGCAGCCAGCCGCCTGCCGCATCAGTTCCGCGTCTTCGACGTGGTCGAGGTGGACGGACACGGGCACGCCCGCCTGCTCGGCGACGGCGACCGTGGCCGAGGCGATCGGGGCGAGCCGACCGTTGTGGTACCGAACAGCGTTCTCGCTGATCTGCAGGATGACCGGCGCTCCGGCGCGCTCGGCGCCCGCGGCGATCGCCTCGGCGTGCTCGAGCGTGATGACGTTGAAGGCCGCGACCCCGAACCCGCCGGCTCGGGCGGACTGGATGAGGCTGACTGTTGTGGTGAGCGGCATGGCTGCCTTCCGGGGCGTAGAGGGTCGACGGGGGGTGTGGCTACTGGGCGGCGGCGAAGAACCGGTTGCCGCCGGCACGCGGGAAGTCGGCGTACGAGCCGTAGGTCCCGTGGGCGAGGCCGGCCAGTAGAGCGGCCCCTCGAGCCCCGGCCTCACGCGCCGCGGTTCGATGAAATGGTCCGAGCGCGGCCACCTTCGCCGCCAGGACCGCCTCGCTGTTCGCCCAGCCGCCCGTCACGACGAGGTCGGCCCGCGGGCCCGTGGCCGCCGAGATCGCGTCGCTGAGTGCGCGCACCTCTTCCGTGACAGCCATCGTGGCTGCCCGCCAGACGTCGCCGTGATCGGCAGAGCCCGAGATCGTGAACTCGTGCCCGCCGGACGTGATGTCGAACTGGGTCGCGCCGGGCTCTGCAGCGATGGCACGTTGGTCCAGTTCGGGCAGGGCCTCACGAGACACGTCCAGGGCAGCCAGGACCTTCTCGAGGATGAGTCCGCCCTGAGTCGCACCGAGTACGCACCACCGGTCGCGCAGCACATGCCACCCGACGGTCACCCCGGCCGCGGCCAGGCGCCCGACAGCAGGCGATGGCACCGCCGGGTGCACCGTGCGCAGCAGCGCCTCGGCAGTCCCGCAGGAGTCGAGCTCGTCGTTGGCCCCCATCGCGCTCGTGCCCACGACGGCGGCCTGGTGGTCGTGGCCACCTATCGTCAGGGTTGCCCCCCTCAGCTGCCTCAGCGGATGGTCCGTCGGGACGGAGCCGACGCGATCGCCGGCGCGCACGAGGTTTCCGAGCATCGCGGGCGGCGCACCCGACCATTCCAGCGCCTCGTCCCACGGTGACGCGGACGCAAGGTCGAGCCATCCGGTTCTCGAGGCCAACGAGAGCTCGCTCACGGGGTCGGCCCCGAACGCCCGGGCCACCCATTCGGCGATGTTGTACCTGCGCACCGCGGAGCCGGTTCCCGGGATGTTCCTGGTCAGCCAGCGGTGCTTCGTCAGGCTCCACTGGGTCCACAGCGGCAGCCCAGTCCGACGGGAGAACCTCTCGCCGCCCAGCTCTGCCTTGAGTTCGTCCAGCTCGGCGGCGTCCCTGCCGTCGTGCCAGGCGATCACGTTCGCGAGGGGCTCGTCGTCCGCACCCACCAGGACGCCGGCCTCCGCCATGCTCGCGAAACCGATGGCTGACACCCGTGCCGAGGGAACGTCCGACAGGGCAGCCGACAGGGCCGCGGACGCGGACTCCCTGAAGGACTTAGGGTCCGCTTCGACACCGCCGACACCGCCGTCCCAGGTCGTGGGCGCGCGCCCGGACGCCACCTCCTCCCCCTCGGGGGTGATGAGCACCGCCTTCACTGACGTGGTGCCGACGTCGAGCCCGGCGAGCAGGCGTGGATGGGACACGGGAGAACCTCCGTGGTCTTCGTCGCTCCGCGCCACGGGTGGGAGGAAGCGCACCAGTCAATCGGGTAGGGAGTCGTGGCCGGACGGGGAGATGGTGGCGATCCCGTGCCGGGTGGCTGCGCGGATGTGCGCGGCTCAGACTGGAAGCGGGGCCGCCGCGGCCCTGAGCGCACGGCGGCCCCGCGGTTGGGGGTGGTACGGGGTCAGCAGGTCGACTTGTAGGCCGCCTTGCCGCCCTCGCCGGACAGGTTGTCCTTGGTGATGATGGTGAACCCGGTCTGGATGGTGGGCTTCACCGTGCCGCCGGTGAGCGCGGCGTCTGCCTGCTCGATGCCGTCAGAGCCGATGGTGCTGGGCTGCTGGGCGACCAGCGCTTGCACGGTGCCGGCCTCCAGGGCCTTGATCTGGTTCGGGCCGGCGTCGAAGCCGACGATGGTGATGTCCTTGGCACCGGCCTGGCGAACACCGGTCGCGGAGCCTTCGGCGGCGAACAGGTTCGTCGCGAAGATGCCGACGATGTCGGGGTCCTTCTGCAACGCGGCCGAGACGAGGTTGGCCGCGGTGGCCGGGTCGTTGTGGCTGTACTGCACGCCGAGGTCCTTGAACGTGGAGTCCTTGGCCGCGGCATCCGAGAAGCCCTTGACGCGGGCGTCGACGGTGGAGATGCCGGGGTCGGTGGAGATGACGAGCACCTTGCCGCCACCGGGCTTGGCCGCCTTGATGGCGTCGAAGGCCGCGGCGCCGCCGCCGACGTTGTCAGAGCTGATCTGGGAGACCGCGAAGGACGGGTCGTTGACCGTGGTGTCGACGAGGACCACCTTGATGCCGGCCTTGGCGGCCTGCTCCAGCGGCGCCTGCATGGCGGTGACGTCGGTCGGCGCGATGAGCAAGGCGGCCGGCTTCGACGCGGTGACCGAGTCGACGATCGGCTTCTGCAGGGTGGGGTCGAACTTCTGCGGGCCCTGCGTGGTGACGGTGTAGCCGAGCTCGGCGGCCTTGGCCTTGATGCCGCACTCCATCGTGATGTAGAACTCGTCGCCGGCAACGCCCTGGACGAACGCGATGTTCTTGTTGGTGTTCGCGCCGCTGGCTCCGGCGGAGGCAGACGACGTGTCGCCCGAGTTCCCGCTGCTGCAAGCGGCCAGGGCCAGAACGGCGGTGGCGCTCAGAGCCGCGAGCTTGATGGTGTTCCTCATGGTGGTGCTGCCTTCCTTCGGGGGTGTGGGTCTTCGTGTCGATGGGGTGGGGACCGCCGGGGTGGCCGGCTGCTGTAGGGGCCGCGGGCGCCGGGCTAGACGCCCTTTCCTCGGCTGGCGGCTGCTCGGCGCTGCTGGTCGACGTAGACGGCGGCGATGAGGATCGCGCCGACTGCGACGGTCTGCCAGTAGGGGGAGACGCCGATGATGACGAAGCCGGACTGCAGGGTCGCCGGGATGAACAGGCCGACCATCGAGCCGAACATCGAGCCCAGGCCACCGAAGATCGACGTGCCGCCGATGACGACCGCCGCGATGACGTTGAGGTTGGTGAGCGACTGGCCTGCGATGGTCGTCGTGCCGAACTGCGCGAGCGACAGGAGGCCGGCGAGCCCGGCCAGGAAGCCGGAGAGGGCGTAGATCTGGATCAGCTTGCGGTCCACCCCGATGCCGACCCGACGGGCCGACGTCTCGTTGGAGCCGATCGCGTAGGTGTAGCGGCCGAACTTGGTCTTGTGCAGCCCGATGCCGCCGAAGATGACCACGACGATCGCGATGATGCTGATCGCCGGGATGCCCGCGATGCGGCCGTAGCCGATGTTGTCCTGCAGCACGGTCGGCGCCGAGCGGATGTCGAGCCCGCCGGTGATGATCTGCGCGATGCCGAGGGCCACCGACAGGGTGCCGAGGGTGACGATCAGCGGCGGCACGTGGGCCTTGGCGACGAGGAACCCGTTGAGGATCCCCCAGAGCAGGCCGACGACGACGGCGACGAGCAGGCCGACCAGGGCGACGCCCCAGCCCTCCCCGCCCAGGGCCTCCATCGTCTTGGCCGACACGACGGACGGAGACGACCAGGACCGAGCCGACCGACAGGTCGATGCCGGAGGTGATGATGACGAACGTCATGCCGACGGCGATGACCGCCCAGATCGAGACGTTCTGCATGATGTTGGTGATGTTCCCGGTGGTGAGGAACTGGGTGGGGGCGAGCACGGCGAAGGCCCCGAAGATGACGATGAGCACGCCGAGGATCCAGACCGACTGCATGGCCTTGAGCCGCTCCAGGAAGCTCCCGTGGCTCGACGAGGTTTCGATGGCCTGGGCCGGCTTGGTGATGGTGCTCATGCCGCCCCCTCCTTCCTGTCCAGGGCGCCGGTCATGGCACCCACCAGCTGTTCGACCGAGGTGTCCGCCGCCTGGTACGTCGCGACGCGGCGACCGAGGCGCAGCACCTGCACCCGGTCGGCCACCTCGAGCACGTGCGGCATGGAGTGCGAGATGAGGACCACGGCCAGGCCGCGGTCGCGGACCCGCTTGATGGTCTCCATGACGTTGTGGGTCTGCACGACGCCGAGGGCCGCGGTGGGCTCGTCGAGGAAGAGCACCTGGTTGGCCCACGCGACCGACCGCGCGATGGCGACCGACTGCTTCTGGCCACCGGACATCGTGCCGACCGGCACCACGACCGAGCGCACGGCCGAGCCGAGCTCGGTGAACGCCGCGGCGGCCTTGGTGCGCATCGCCGAGTTGTCCATGAAGCCGAGCCTCCCGGCGACGCCGGCCCGCATCAGCTCACGCCCGAGGAACATGTTCTGCGCCGCGTCGAGGTGCGGTGCGAGCGCGAGGTCCTGGTGCACGACCTCGATGCCCATCGCCGAGGCCTCGTGCGGAGTGGCGAAGTGCACCGGCTTGCCGTCGAAGAGGATCTCGCCCTCGTCGACGTCCAGGTTGCCGGTGAGCGCCTTGACGAGGGTCGACTTGCCGGCGCCGTTGTCGCCGATCAGGGCGACGACCTCGCCGGCGTTGACGTCGAAGTCGGCCTTGTCGAGGGCCTGGACCCGCCCGAAGAGGCGGCTCAGCCCGCGGGCCTCGAACAGGGCGCTCATGCGACAGCCCACCGATGTGGGCCGTTCAGGTGGCCGAAACGACGGGAGGACTGCCGCGCTCCCAGGATCGGTGTGGTCATGGTGCGTACCGCCTTGGTGATGGTAGGAGTTGATCCGGTGTCGTGCTGAGTGGTGCGCGGTCCGGGCTGGTTGCCTGGACGCGTGGTGCGGCATGCTCGCCTTCAGGTGTGACGCGGGCGGATTCTGTCTGGGTGAGCGGCTGCAACAGCCGCGCCGCCTGTCGGAACCGGTCGAACCGCTCCCGATAGACCGAGCGCCAGGACGGGTCAGAGATCGCGGCGACGGTGGTGCGGGGTCGGAGGCGCCTCAACATCTCCCGCTCGTCAACGAACCCGGCGGCGTGGGCGCCCAGCATCGCGGCTCCACGCGCCGACGCGGCCGGAACCTCCACGGCATCCAGATCGAGCTCGAGGACATCGGCCAGGAGCTGCCGCCACGGCGGCGATGTGGTCCCGCCGCCAGCCAAGGAGAGGCGACCACTGTCGACGCCGCTCGGGGCGAGGGCGTCCAGCGCTTCCTTCACTCCGAACGCCACCCCCTCGAGTGCAGCTCGCAACAGGTCGCGCCTGGAGTGCTGAGGGGCGAGTCCGAACCAGGCCCCACGCATCTGTGAGGAGAGGTATGGCGTGCGTTCGCCGTTCAGGTGAGGCAGGAACAACGGGCTGGTCGCAGACGCCTGCGCCGCTGCGCTGGCGTACAGCTCGTCCCAGGAGGCACCGAGAGTCTGGCAAACCCAGCTCAGGACGAGGCCCCCGTTGAGACTGGCTGCCATCCCATAGTGGCCCTTTCGGGTCGCAGTGCGGTAGAGGTGTGTGGACGGGTCCGCTCCGGCGGAGCCCGCGGCGTCACCCTGATGGCCGTCGATCTGGAGGGGTGTGATGATCTGCGCACCGGTGCCTATGGTCAGCTGGAAGGAACCGGGCCGGGTCAAGCCGGTGCCAAGGGCTGCGACTGCGGTGTCGGCACCTCCGGCAGCAACGGGAAGGCCCGGTTCCAGGCCGAGCTCGCCCGCGCTCGACACGGTCAGCGCACCGGCGCAGGCGCCGGCTGTGGGCAGCAGCACCGGAAGCAGCCGCGGGTCGATGCCCAGCTGGGCGGCCACGTCCACGGCCCAGGTGTCTGCTGGAAGGTCGTAGAGCAGGGTGGCAGAGGCGTCGCTCGGCTCGGCTGCCGCACGCCCGGTCAGCCAGTAGCGCACCCAGTCCTTCGGCTGGAGCGCCCATTCGCTGGCCTCCAGGGTGCCGGGTTCGTGGGCGGCCAGCCACGACAGGATCGGGCCGGCCATGCCGGCAGTCAGTGGGTTGCGCAGAGCGGCGAGGCGATCGGCGGGCAGCTGCCGGTACAGGGTGAGCTGCTCGGTGGCCCTCGCGTCGGCCCACAGGATCGCCCTGCGGGTGGGCCTGCCCTGAGGGTCGGCAGTGACGACGCCGTGCATCTGCCCGGACAGCCCGATCCCGGCGATCCGTACCCCGGGGGCGCGGGTGACGGACTCCTGAACGGCTGCGACGATCTCACGCTTCCAGTCAGCCGGGTCGCTCTCTGCTCGTCCCGGCGCTGGTGTGTGCACGGGGTAGGCCCGGACGGACTGCGTGATGGGCTGCGCATCGAGGGTGGTCAGTGCGACCTTCACCGAGCTGGTACCCAGGTCGATGCCCAGGACGGCGTCGTGGACCGGGCGGCCGACGTGGCCGCGCCTGTCGTCGCTGCCGTGTTGGGGAGCGCCTGCCGTCATGGGGTTCACCTCGCTTCGTTGGGGGGTTGTACGAGTGCTGGCCGCTCGCCCGCACGGGGCGCGTGGCCGGCTCAGGGGACGATGACGACCTTGTGGGCGGTGGGATCCTCGGCGAGCGTGGCCAGCGCCTTGCCGTAGTCCTGAAGGGCGAAGCGGTGGGTGATGATGCCGTCGGTCTTGGCCCGCCCGGAGCGCAGGGCGCGTATCGCTGCGGCGAAGGAGGTCATCTCGGCGAACGAGCCCTTGATGGTGATCTCGCGGCGGAACACGTCAAAGGGGTGGAAGTGGACCAGCTCTTCGTTGCGTGTCACGCCGTAGACCATGACCGTGCCCCCGTTCCGTGTCAGCGGGACGCAGATGTTCCCGACGCTGGTCGCCCCGGTCGCTTCGATCACGTAGTCGTAGCCGTCGGCGCCGGAGGCCGCGAGAAGCTTCCGCTGGTTGCCTTCCGGGTCGTTCCGGTCGATGAGCACGGTCCGGTCGATCCCGAGCTTGCTCGCCGTCGCCAGCTTGAAAGCGGTCGGTGCGGCTACGGTCACATGCGCGACACCCCCGCTCTTGAGGAGCTGGGCCAGGAGCAGCCCGGTGGGGCCCGCTCCGAACACCAGCGCGGTGGAGCCGGGGCGGGGTGCCAGAGTCTCGACCCCGTGCATGGCGCAGGCGGCCGGCTCGGTGAAGACTGCGGTGTCGGGGTCGATGCCCTCGACGGAGAACACCAGGTCCTCGCCGACCACGACGTACTCGGCGAAGAAGCCGGGGTAGTTGCTGCCGAGACCCTTCGAGTCGCTGCACAGGATGAGCCGGCCGGCCAGGCAGTAGTCACAGCGCCCGCAGTAGATGTTCGGGTTGACGGTGACCTGTTCGCCGAGCGAGAACCGGGTGGAGCCAACCCCGAGCTCATCCACCGTGCCGACCAGCTCGTGGCCCGGGATGAGCGGAAAGACAGCATTGAAGTCGCCGTTGTGGATGTGCAGGTCGGTGCCACAGAGCCCCACCTGAGACACCCTGATGCGGACCTCGCCCGCGCCGGTCGGCGGGGTCGGGACGTCAGTGATCTCGTAGCTGCGCGCTGCGTCATACACGACGGCCTTCATGAGAATCTCCTTTGATGCCTCATCCGAGGTCACGAGTGCTTGCTGGTTGCGTGCACCGCTCTACGAGTGCGTCGAACCAGTGCGACTTTACGCAAGCAATAGTGCCTGCTGGACAACGTTGTTCGGTTCGTTGTTGCCAGTCTGCACGTGCGATCTATGGCCGGTCTGGATGTCGGTGTACGGAGACTAGCGCACTTCCGGGCCTATGTCACCGGTGTCAGACGAAATTCTTTCGATAGCATGTCATCGGTGTCACACTGTGACGGCGACGGTGGTTCCCTCGGTCGGCCAGCAACTGGAAGCCTTGGCCGTCGGACCCACTGGCAGTGGTCGACGTTTGTGCCCGTCCGCGGCGTGTCGATCTCAGGGCGCGAGCCCGTAGCCAGTCGAACGTCGAAGCCGTGCTGCGCATGAAGACGGTAAGTCCCGTACGTCGCGGCCGCCCCCCGGGGCCGCACTGACATCGGTGTCATACTTCTACTCCCCCGCACGCGCACAACGGACCAGGAAGGCTTTCACCATGACCACCATGCGTGACGTCGGAGCCCAGGGCGGGGGTCAGTGCCAAGACGGTCTCTCGGGTTCTTCGCAACGACCGCTACGTCACCCCGGAAGTTCGACAACGCGTCCTCGCGGCCGTGTCCGACATGCGCTACGTCCCGAACACGATGGCCGTGACGTTCCGGTCGGGACAGGACAAGGCGATCGGCGTTGCCGTCCCTGACATCGCCGACCCATTCTTCGCGGCGATCATCCAGGCTGTCGAGCGCGAGGCGAGGACGCGAGGGACGGTCGTGATCGTGACCAGCCTCGGCTACGAACCTTCACATGAGCAGGAGGCCGTCGAGACGCTGCTGAAGAGGCAGGTCCAGGGTCTGATCATCTGCCCCGTGGCGCCCGACCAGGCCTACCTGCGGCCCTGGCAGGAGCGGACCCCGATGGTCTTCATCGACCGGGGTCCACAGAAGCTGGTCGCCGACTCGGTCGTTGAGGACGACCTGGGCGGCGCCTTCGCCATGACCGAGCACCTGATCGGGCACGGACATCGACGTATCGCCTTTGTCGGGGACACCAGAGCGCTGACTACCGCGACCCTGCGGTTGCAGGGGTACACCTCGGCCCTCGCGACCGCCGGCCTCGAGCTGGACGAGGACCTCGTCCAGATCGAGGGAAACGCGTCGACGGACATCTCCGTCGCCGTGGACCCACCTGATGCGCCTTGAGCACCGGCCGACCGCTTGTTCTCCTCGAACGGCCGGTTGACGCTCAGCCTGGTGCCGGTGCTCGACCGTCTGGGATGGCAGGACGTGGCGCTGGTCAGCTTCGGAGACTTCCCGATGGCCGAGTACCTTCAGCCCTGCGCTCACGGTGATGGACCAGGACCCCCAGGCAGTGGGGAGAGCCGCAACGGAGCGGCTCTTCCTCAGGATCGCCCATCCGGCACGCCGACTGAAGCGCCGAACGGTGCTGCCCGTCTCCTTGGTGGAACGTCAGTCGTGCCGACCACCGCGCGGAACCTCACCAAGGGCATCCGAAGCCGCCGCGAGGGCCGCCACGCGCTGAGCCCTGCCCGTCACGGGGACGGGGTCGTCGGCGAGGACGGACGCAGCTCGACGCCGACGCCGGTGCCACGGGCGACGATCCGCACCTGGTCCAGCCCGTCGAGCCACAGGTCGGCCTCCAGGTCACCGGGATCGCACGTGCCACCGACTCCGATGACGGTGCACCCGGCCCGCCGCGCCGCAGTGACGCCAGCAGGAGCGTCCTCGACGACGAGGCAGCGCGATGGCGCCACGCCGAGGCGCTGCGCCGCCAGGAGATACGGCTGCGGATCCGGCTTTCCGCGGGAGACGTCGTCAGCGGTCACCAGCACGTCAACCGGCGAGAGCGCCCCTGCGGTCATGCGGGCCAGGGCGACGGCACGGCCACCGGACGTGACGATCGCCTTCGCGGACGCGGGAAGCGCGGCCAGCATCTCTGCCGCCCCAGGGAGTGCCGTGACTCCTGCGGTATCAGTGACCTCGAGGTGGGTGATCCTGGCGTGGGCGGCAACGACGTCGCTCGGCTCCAGCACCTGACGCAGCAGGTTCAGCGCGGTCATGCCGTGGTTCTGCTGAACGGCGGCGGCGTCGAAACCGAACTCGGCGGCCAACCGGCTCCACGCGCGGATGACAGCCGGAGTCGAGTCGACGAGGGTGCCGTCGAGGTCGAACAGAACCGCGTCGAAGACCATGCTGAAGACCGCGTTGGCGGGATCCACCGGCGCTCGGTGGCCGAGCAGATTCAGCACCCTGGACAGCTGTTGGTCCGTGGTCCAGGCAGCCTCGACACTGAGGTGTTCCACGACGGGGGCTGGCGGGGCGGGCTCGTTGTGTCGGAAGGTATCCCGCGCCTCGGCGCGCTGCTGTCTGCGGGCCTGCAGAAGCGCTGGTGGTCCGGACAGGTGGACGACCGTCAGACGCGACGGCTCCACGGCGTGGTTCAACAACGTCCAAGCGTCGCCACCGGCCAGCTCTGACGTGAAAGGCGCCACCAGGACGACCCCCACGCCCACCGAGACGATGTCAGCGGCGGTGGCTCGTAGGGCGGCATACCGGCCGTCGCGAACCACGCTCGCATCCGTGGCAGCCAACCACTGCCCTCCCGGGCCTGCTCCAGTGAGCCGGTCCAGCAAAGGGTTGGTCAGCTGGTCCAGGTCGAGCAGGGGCAACCCGAGGGCCATGGCCAGGGCTCGCCCCAAGGTGGTCTTCCCGCTGCCCGCGGGTCCGGCGACCGCGATCACGACCGGGGGATCTGCGCGAGGTTGACGATGAGGGGTCATGTCCCCCATGATACGAGACATCGATGTCTCAGATATCGATGTCTCACCGAGAATTGCGCCGTGAGGAGGAGACCCGGAGTGTCTGATCGCGCCACGATCAAAGATGTCGCCACCGCGGCCCGCGTCAGTGTCAAGACGGTCTCGCGCGTGCTCAACGACGTCAGCACCGTCGATCCGGCGATGCGCCGGCGGGTGGAGCGCGCCATCGTCGCGTTGGACTACGTCCCCAGCCCGACGGCCCGCACCCTGCGCACCGGCAGCACCAGTCTCATCGGTGTCGTGGTGGACGCGATCGACGACCCGTTCTTCTCAGCCCTGGTCAGCACGGTGGAGGACTGCGCCCTCCAGGCGGGGCTGGACGTCCTGGTGGCCAGCACCCGCTTCGATATCTCACGCGAGCGTCAACAGCTGTTGCGCCTTCTCGGGCAGCGACCCCGCGGCATCATCCTGGCCCCGGTGGCAACCGATTTGGACTTCTTGGCTCCGCAGCGGACCGCGGTCCCCGTGGTCACCGTCGACCGTTCGGCGGAAGGCTTCGACTCGGTGACCGGCGACGACCGGGCCGCCGCCCGTCGTGGCGTCGACCACCTCATCGCCAGTGGCCATACCCGCATCGGGCTGATCGGCTTCGACCCGCGGTTCCAGACCGCCCAACTGCGTCGCCTCGCCTACGAGGATGCCGTGCAGGCCGCTCATCTCACCCTTGACCCGCATCTCGTTCCCGACGTGCCCTTCGCCGGTGATGCCGCCCGGGACGCTCTCCAGAGCCTGCTGTCCTTGGCGGACCCACCCACCGCTCTGTTCCTCGCCAACGCCCGGCATGCGACCAGCGTCGTCTCAGCCGTGCACGAGCTCGGCCGCACAGACCTGGCGATGGTGTCCTTCGGCGACTTCCCGCTGGCGGGGGCCCTGCACCCCTCAGTCACCTGCATCAACCAAGACCCGCACCACATGGGCGTGCTGGCCTTCGAACGACTGATGGAGCGCGTCGACGACCCCGACCTGCAGCCCCTGAACCGAGTGCTCCCCACCGGGTTCATCGAGCGGTCCTCGCACACCTTGGCCCCAAGCCCGTCAGGGCCGGCCCTCGCCGCAGCACCGACAGGGGGAAGGCGATGACCACCGTCCCCCTCGCAGCGGGCCTTGACCTCGGCAGCACCTCGCTCAAGGTCCTCATCGCCGATGCCGACGGCCGGGAGCTCTGCGTCGTCGAACGAGCAACACCCTGGCAGTCGGGCCCCGACGGCGCGACAGAGCTCGAGGGCGAAGCGCTCTTGGCCGCGGTCCGGTCCCTGCTGGACGAGGCCGCTCAGCAGCTGGGCCGCCTCGGTCACCATGGGCAGGCGGTCGGCGCCATCGCCATCTCGGGCATGGGAGAGAGCGGGCTGCTCGTCGACGCAGGGGGGGCAGCGGTCGCGCCGGCCATCGCCTGGTTCGACGGCCGGGGGCAGGCTCAGCTCGAGCAACTGCCACCGCAGATCCGTGAGGAGTTCTCCGGACGCACCGGTCTGCCGTTGGGCGTGCAAGTCTCCGTGGTGAAGCTGCTCCTGCTCCGCGATCAGGGGGTGCAGCTCGACGGTCTGCGCTGGCTCGGTCTGCCGGAGTATGTCGCAGCGGCTCTCGGCGGGTCTCCGGCGGCCGAGTACTCCCTTGCCTCCCGGACCGGGATCCTCGACCAGGACACCGGACGGCCCTGGCCGCAGATGCTCACCCACCTGGGGGTCACAGCAGACTTCGTACCTCCGCTCGTCGCCGCCGGGACAGACCTCGGGCCGCTGTCAGCGCTGTGGGCACCGCACCAGTTCCATGACGCCCGGGTGACGGTCGCAGGTCACGACCACCTGGTCGCTGCGACAGCCGGTGGCGCCACGGCCAACGGCGGCTACTACGCCTCGATAGGCACGGCAGAGGTCCTCGTGCGAATCCTCGACTCGCCGCTTCCGGGCCGCGCGAGGGCCAGGCTCGCGGAGTACCTGATCAACTACGTCCGACACGTGGTACCCGGTCAGTACGTCTTGGTCGCCGGCGTCAAGACGGGGCTGCTCATGCGGCGCGTCCTGCAGCTGAACGGCATCAACGACCGAGCCGGCCGGGACCGCTTGGACGCCACGGTCCTCGACCTACCCATCGAGGGGAGCCTGCATCCGTCGGCGATCACGGTCAGCGGGGCCCGCAACGACGACGGTGTGCTCTCTCTGACGATCCGCAGTGACGGCGTCACCCCTGCCGAGCTGTTCGCTGCGACCTTGCGCCACGGGAACGACGAGCTCGCCCGGCTCATCGCGGTCATGGACCGCGAGGTGGCCCCGGCCCAGACCACTCTGATGACCGGCGGCTGGGCCAGTATGCGCAGCGTCCCGCGCGCCCGCTCTCTCGTCCTGCCACACCTCGAGGTGTCCGCCAGGGCCCAGGACACGGCCTACGGCGCCAGTCGGTTCGCGGCCCAGCTCCTGGCGAACCACGAACCAGCACAGCCCATCTGACCCACCAGAAGTCCATCCCAACCAGCCCGTCCACCATCGAAGAGGATCCCATGACTTCACTCAGCACTCTCGAGCGTCGAGCAATGACCCGCATCAGCACTCCTTCGGGGCGGCTGCTCATCGTCGCCGCCGACCAACGCAACAGCATGAAAGCGGTGATGGTCGACCCTGCCGACCCGACCCAGTCACCCGCGTCGATCACCGACGCTCAGCTCGCGGCGACCAAGGCCGACATCGTGACCCACCTCGGCAACCACGCGCCGGCGATCCTTCTCGACCCGTTGGTGGCCCTCCCGCAGGTCGTCGATGACGGCGTCCTCGCCCCGGGCACAGGTCTGGTCGTCGGGATGGACGCTTCCGGGTTCCAGACCCGGCAGGGCCTGCGCTACACCCAGTACGTCGATGCCGTGACCCCTCGCACCGTGCGCGACCTCGGCGGCGACGCGGCCAAGATGCTCTTCTACCTCCGGCCCGACCAGCAGGACGAGAACTCCGAAGCGGCCGGACAGATCCGTGACCTCGTGGATGCCTGCGCCACCGAAGGAGTCCTGCTCATCGTCGAGATCCTCACCTACCGCCTCGAGGACGAAGACGAGCAGACCTACGCATCACTCTTTCCGCAGCTGGTCATCGACGCGGCACGGATCGGATCCTCCTGCGGTGCACGCATCCTCAAGCTGCCCTACCCCGGCTCGGCGGAGGCCAGCTCAGCCGTGACAGCCGCCGCCGGCGACGCCCCCTGGGCCGTCTTGTCAGCCGGAGTGGACCACAGCACCTTCGCCGTTCAAGTCGCCGCGGCCATCGGCGCAGGTGCCAGCGGAGCCATGGCCGGACGGTCACTGTGGAAGGACAGCCTGTCCGCCTCACCGACCGTGCGGAAGACGCTTCTGACTGACCAGGCACTCCCGCGGCTTCGGGAACTGCGAACGATCCTCGACAGCTCTTCCCACCACGCAGGTCCTGCCGACCAGAACCTCACCTCCGTCTAGAGGAACCAAGGCCCAAGCACCTGAGCACGGCCATCGACCTGGGTGATCACACGGCACGCATCTCGCTCGCGATCTCTGTCGCGGACTGCTTCCGCCTCAGCGCCGAGGAGGCTAACGACGTCGTCGCGCAGATTCGCACGGCCGTCTGGCTGGGCCCCGGTCGCCCCGCCAGGACGGCATGTCCTCGCAGGAGGTCACCGCCATGTCGCGGGCGTTCCACGCGCACTCCGCGTACGCGTCGACATCGGCGCAGCGACCAGTGAGACTCCGGCTCGGACGGTCCCCCTGCGGCATCCGGTAGGCCGGTCGCGCTGAGACCGAAATGGGCGTGGCTGGCATATGCGCAGGCGTGGAAGGCGTCGAATCTAGTCGTCGAGTATCCAGACCGCTGTCTCGGGTGCCAGGGCAGGGCCTTGCTCAGGGTTGCTGCTCATTACGACTCTGCCCGGGATAGGCACTTCGTGTGATGAGAAGTTGAGCATGCACGACCAGCCGCCCGAGCGGGCGAAGTGGAGCACCTGTGGGTCGTTGGTGGGGATCCAGTTGAACTGTTCGTCGACGGCGAGGCGTCGGCGCAGGTGCAGCGCAGCTCGGTACAGTTCCAGGGAACTGTCAGGGTGCCCGGCTTGGGACTGCGCGGAGTAGTCGGCGAACCACGCCGGCTGCGGGAGCCACGACCCGTTGCTGCCGAAACCATGGGACGACCCGGTGGGGGTCCAGGGAAGTGGTACCCGGCATCCGTCGCGGCCTTTGAGTCGGTGCCCGGTGCGTTCGTAGACGGGGTCCTGCAGCTGCTCCCTGGGGAGGTCGGCGACCTCGAGAAGCCCAAGTTCTTCTCCTTGGTAGAGGTACGCGGAGCCGGGGAGGGCGAGCATGGTCACCGTGGCTGCTCGGGCGCGGCGAGCCGCCGCCTTCTCGTCGATGTCGTAGAAGGTGCCGTCGCTGGCCAGCCAGGCGTCGAGGTCGGTGCCGACGGGGAGGGCGAAGCGGGTGGCGTGGCGGGGGACGTCGTGGCTGGAGAGGACCCAGGTCATACCGCCGCCGACGCCGGTGTGCTCGGCGATGGAGCGGGAGATGACTCGCCGGAACTGGTCGGGGTGCCACTCGGACTTCAATAGGGAGAAGTCGAAGATCTGGCCGAGCTCGTCCGGTCGCGCGTAGAGGTAGGTGCGGTGCGTGGTGGGGTGCCAGGTCTCGGCCACGGCCATCCGTGGCGGGTCGTACTCGTTGAACACCTTGCGCCAGGTGCGGTAGATCTCGTGGACCTCGTCGCGGTCGTAGAGCGGGTCGCTGCCGTCGAGTGGGAGCAGCCCGTCCAGGTTGGGTTGGCTGCGAAGCGGCTCCGAGAGGTCCTTGGCCAGGGAGTGTGCGACGTCGACCCGGAAGCCGTCGGCGCCGCGGTCGGCCCAGAAGCGCAGGGTGTCCAAGAAGTACTCGCGGACCTCGGGGTGGTCCCAGTTGAGATCGGGCTGTTCACGGGCGAACAGGTGGCAGTACCACTCACCGTCGGCGACCTGCTGCCAGGCCGGCCCACCGAAGTGGGATCGCCAGTCCGTGGGAGGTTGGGCGCCCTCCGGCCCGGTACCGCAGCGGAAGATGTACCGGTCCCGCTCGGGCGACCCGGGCCCGGCGGCCAGGGCGGCGAGGAACCAGGGGTGCTGTTCGGAGGTGTGGTTCGGGACGATGTCGATGACGACGCGGATGCCGTGCCGGTGCGCCTCGGTGACCAGGTCGTCGAAGTCGGCGAGGGTACCCAGCCGTGGGTCGACGTCGCGGTGGTCGGTGATGTCGTACCCCCCGTCGGCCAGCGGCGAGGGGTAGAAGGGGCTCAGCCACACGGCATCGACACCGAGGTCGGCGAGGTAGCGCAGGCGGCCGCGGATGCCGGGTAGGTCACCGATGCCGTCGCCGTCGGAGTCGGCGAAGCTGCGTGGGTACACCTGGTAGATGACGGCGTCGCGCCACCAGTCGTGGCGACGGCCATCCTGCGTTGGCTCGTGGCTTGGCATGGGGAAACGGTCTCCTGTCGTCGCCGGGGTTCGCCTGGGCGCGGCGCCGCCGCGTTCGCGGTTGGGGGACCGGGTGCCCGCACCGGGCCCTGTCGGTGCGGGCACCCGGGGATGGTGGCGCTCAGCCCTTGACGGCGCCGGCGAGCATGGCCTGGATGAAGTACTTCTGGAAGACCAGGAACACCAGGATCGTCGGCGCCATGATGAGCAGGGCGCCGGCGTTGAGCAGCACGACGTCGGTGGAGTGGGCTCCGACGAACCCTTGGAGGGCGCCGGCCATGGTGCGCTTGTTGGGGTCGTCGATGAGCACGATGGCCAGCAGGAACTGGTTCCAGGTGCTGAGGAACATCAGCACCCCCAGGGAGGCCAGTGCCGGGACGGCCAACGGGAGCTGGATGTGCCGGAACGCCTTCCACGACCCGGCGCCGTCGATCGACGAGGACTCGGACAGCTCGACCGGTACTGATTGGAAGTGGGTCCGCATCCAGAACACCGCGAAGGGCATGTTGAGCCCGATGAGCGGCAGGATCAGACCGAGCCGGGTGTTCAGCAGCCCGAACGTCTGCATCTGGTAGTAGAGCGGCACGACGACGATCTCGTAGGGCAGGGTCAGCCCGAGCAGCAGCAGCAGGAAGAAGATGCCGCCGAAGGGGATCCTCAGTTGCACGATGGCGTAGGCGGCCATCGCCGAGATGAACATCGCGATCGGCACCACGCCGAGGACGAGGATGATGCTCGACTTCAGCAGGGTGGTGATGTTCGCGACGTTCCAGGCGTCGACGAAGTTGTGCCACTGCGGGTCGCCCGGGATCGAGAACCCCGAGGGAGCCGAGCCCTGTGGCTGGAGCGCCGCCGACAGCATCGACAGCAGGGGGAAGATGGAGAAGATGGCGGCGGCGAAGAGCAGCAGGTTCTTCGGCCCAGAGTCCTTGACCTTGGTCAGCATGGGTCTCACTTCTCCCGGAAGAGTCGCTGGAGGGGGAGGATCACGGCCAGCACGATGATGCTGAGAACGACTGCGACAGCGGAGGACTGGCCGATCCGGTTCTCGGTGAACGCGAGCTGGTAGACCTGCACACCGGGCACCTGGGTGGAGTAGCCGGGGCCGCCCTGGGTCGACATGTAGACCACGTCGAAGCTGGCCAGCGCGGCGATGATCGTGATCGTCACGCACACCCCGATCTCCTGGCGCAGTCCCGGCAACGTCACGTTGCGGAACTGCTGGATGCGGTTCGCACCGTCGAGCTGCGCCGCCTCGTACAGGCTGGCGTCGATCTTGCCGATGCCCGCCATCAGCAGCAGGGTGCACAGCCCGGTCGCGAGCCAGGTGCCGATGATGCCGACCGCGGGGAGCGCCCACGTGAAGCTGCCCAGCCACGGCTGCGCGAGGGCGTCGAGGCCGATGGCGCGCAGGAACTGGTTGACCGCCCCGTCGGGGGAGTACATCCACGTCCACGCGATGGCCGCGGCAGCGCCGGGGATGATCTGCGGCAGGAACATCATCGTGCGAGCGGCTCCGCCGGCGATCTTTGACTTGATCTCGCGGACGATGGAGGCGATGACCAGGGCGAAGAACACCGGGATGATCGTGAAGAAGATGATCAGGATGAACGAGTGCACGATCGAGGCGAAGAGCTGCGGCTCGGTGAACACCCGCACGTAGTTCTGCAGGCCGACCGGGGTCGCCAGGTTGATGCCGTCCCAGTCGTAGAACGAGTACTGCACCGCCGTGATGATCGGGTAGAGCTCGAAGACGACGTACATGAGCAGTGCTGGGAGAGCGAACCACCACCCGGCCCAGCGGGCGCGGCGCCGGGAGGACCCGGAGCCGCGACCCGCAAGCCTGCGACGCAGCGAGCGACGTTCCTCGGCGAGCTCATCGGTGACGGTGACCGGGCCGGTCAGGCCGTCGACGGTGCTCATCGCTTCAGCTCTTCCTCGTACTTGGCCTGAACGTTCTTGACGAACTGCTCCGGGGTGGACTTGCCGGCGTAGAGCAGCTGGCTCTCCGGGTTCCAGGCCTGGTTGGAGATGCCGGCCGTGGCGTTCTGGACGAAGGGCACCTGGCCGTTACCACCCGAGACCGTCGTGAACGCCTTGGTCACGTCGTTGAGCACGGAGTCGGCAGGGATCGTGGGGGCCGGCTGGTCGGCCGTGCCGGAGGGCATGAAGCCGGCGTCGATCACGATCTGGCGTGCCTCGTCGCTGGACAGGAAGTTGAGGAAGGCCGCTGCGGCATCCTTGTTCTCCGACTTGGCCGAGATCCCGAAGGCGGTGGCGGCGTCGGACATCGCGGCGGGCGAACCGCTGCCGGTGGACGGGAACGCGAAGAAGCCGACCTGCTTGGGCATCGTCTTGTCGAGGTTGGCCGCGTCCCAGTTGCCCCACGGGAAGAACAGGCCCTTGTTGCTGGCGAACAGGGCATCGGCGGCGGTGGCGTCGAGGGCGTTGACCGCCTTGGGGAAGTAGCCGGCCTTGTTCCACTGGTCGACGGTGGTGGCGGCCGAGACACCCTGGGCGTTGTCGATCGTCGCCCCGGGGGCGTTGAAGACCCACTGGGAGACCTTGTCCGGGCCCATCGTGGTGTTGAGCAGCAGCTGGAACGGGAAGACCCCGCCGCCCTCCTTGTTGGCCACGACCATCCCGGTGAGGCCGGCCGCCTTGGCCTTGTCCATCAGCGCGGTCAGCTCGTCGATGGTGGTCGGCGGGGTGGTCATGCCGAGCTGCTGGGCGAGCGCCTTGTTGTAGTACAGCCCGGTCATGGTGAACCCGGAGGCCTTGGCGTACAGGGAGCCGCTGCCGGCCACGCCATTCTCCTCGCGGAACTGCGAGAGCTGCGAGGGGGGCAGCTTGTCCCAGCCGTAGGCCTTCGCGTAGGGGTCCAGGTTGGTGAGGAGGTTGTTCTTGGTGCCGGCGGTCACGGAGATGACGCGCACCAGGTCCGGCGGCGTCGGTGACGCGAGCTGACGCGGCTGGTTCTGGGTGGTGACGTTGTCGGGGTCGTAGGTCGGGGTGATCGTCACGCTGGGGTACTTCTTGGTGAACGCGGCGATGAGGGCGTCGTCCAGGGCCTTCAGGCCCTGTCCGTCGTAGAGCTTGAGGGTGACGGGCTTGGTGCCGATGTCGGTGCTCACCGCGGTGGGGACCACCTCGCTCGAGCTGCCACCGCTGGTCCCGCCGGGGGCCCCGCACGCGACCAGAGCGCCCAGGCTGAGCACGCCCAGCGCGGCGACGACGGATCGACGGGTGGTTCGTGCAAACAGATCTGCCGAGGGCATTGAGTTCTCCTACGCCTTTGAAGGAGTCGACCGCGCGTGCTGCCGACGTGCCCCTGAGTGGAGCGATGGAACGACTGGAAGCGTTTCCAGTCGTCAGACTGGCAACCATGCGCCTTACTTGTCAAGGGTTTCTGTCAGAATTCTCGGGTGGATTCTCGGAGATCCAACACAGAGATATGAAGCGTTTCCAGAGGTTCCTGGGTTAGCATGCCCACCATGTCGAGCGTTGACGGGGCACCCCCGAAGGTGACGATCGTCGAGATCGCGCGGCTGGCCGGAGTTGGCGTCGGCACCGCCTCACGGGCCCTGAGCAACTCCAAGGACGTCGCACCAGCAACCCGCGAACGGGTGCGCCGAGTGGCCGAGGAGAACAACTACGTCGTCTCACCGGAAGCCTCCCGCTTGGCCAAGGGCGTCAAAGGCCGGGTGGCGCTCGTCGTGCCACACCTGTCGCGGTGGTTCTTCGGAGAGGTCGTCGAAGGCCTTGTCTCGGTACTGCACGGCGCTGACCTCGACGTCCTGCTCTACCACGTCGCGGACCGGACCGAACGGCACGACTTCTTCACCCGCCTTCCGGCACGGCGCAAGGTCGATGCCGTCGTCGTAGTGGGGTTCCAGGTCGACGACGAGGAGCGCAGCCGCCTCGCCACGATGGGGGTGCACATCGTGGCCGCCGGAGGCCAGAGCGCCGCCTACCCGTCGGTCCACATCGACGACCACCACGCTGCACGCCAGGCGATGGACCACCTCCTCTTCCTCGGCCACCGCCGCATCGGCATGCTCGAGGCCTTTGATCCCAGCCAGCCGTTACTACCGCCCACCCGATCCCCGGCCTACGCCGAGGCGCTCCTCGAGCGGGGTGTCGCCCCAGACCCAGAGCTGGTGCTGACTGCCTCTTGGAGCGGAGAGCACGGGGCGGCCCAGATGGCGCAGCTGCTCAGCCTCCCCGACCCGCCCACCGCCGTCTTCGCGCACTCCGACGAGGTCGCCCTCGGCGCGATGCGCACGCTGCGAAGAAGTGGGCTCCGCCCAGGGGTCGATGTGTCCATCATCGGAATCGACGACCACCCCCTTGCCGACCTCACGGACCTCACGACCATCCGACAGTTGCCCGCAGAGCAAGGAGCCGCAGCGGGCCAAATGGTGCTTGCGTTGCTCGCCGGCGACAAGCTCGAGCAAAGGTCCATCGTCGCACCCACCGAGCTCGTGGTCCGGGGGTCGACGGGGCCGCCCAGCAGCCCGCTGAGGTGAGCGAGCCAAGCACGTTCGATCCGGAATCGCGCTCCTGACCGAAAGGTCAAGGCATCGGCCTGGTCATTGTGGAGGCAGCCGTGGGAGGGGCTTGCTCGTCGGCGGGTCCGGACTTCTGGGCGGACGCGCAGTGAGGTGACGGTGACTCTCGCCGGCGAATGTATAGCACTTGTTATGCTTGCCCAATGGTCAGCGCGCTCGCGGAGGTAGCCCGGGAGAGCGATGCCGCCGTGCGCCATGCCAGGGAGGCGCTGGTGCGGGCGGTTCGTGATGCGGCCGCGAGCGGGATGACGCAGGCGCAGATCGCTGAGCAGATCGGCCGGAGCCAGCCCGAGGTCTCCCGCCTGTTGCGGTTCCACGGCACCACGCCGCTGGCTCGCCGCCTACGGGCCGCGCGGCCCGAGATCCTGCGGCTGGTCCGCGACGCCGGCGGCGAGCAGGTGCGGGTCTTCGGCTCCGTGGCCCGCGGCGATGACGACGAGCGGTCGGACGTCGACCTCCTGTTCGTGATGCGCCGGTCGCTGAGCCTGATGGAGCTGGGCCGGCTCGAGGACGAGGTGGCTGCTGCCGTCGGCGTGGCCGTCGACCTGGTTCCCGAGAGCTCGCTTCGCCCCGCGCTGCGTGACCGGGCCCTGGCCGAGTCGGTGCCCCTGTGACGCGCAGGCTCCGAAGCAGGTGCTTCAGGAGGCGATGGTGCAGGTCGAGGTCGAGGTCGAGGTCGAACCGGATCCCCTGACGCCCAGCCAACCGCCGTCGAGATGACCGCGCGTGGGCCCCAAAATGGGCCCCAAAATTCGGTTTCAGTATCGATACCGTAACGATGCGCCAGAGGCTGACCTGAGCCGCCAGATGGCACCTGACCTGCGGAAACGCGTCATTGCGTGTCGTGACAGGGCACCAGGGTTCGGGTCGATTCGGGGCCTTCGCGTGCCTACGGATCAGAAGGTTAGGGGTTCGAATCCCTTCGGGCGCGCTCTGTGTTGAGACAGACGACGGGCCCCCGGCCAGCGGAAACGCTGTCGGGGGCTTACTCGTGTCCGGATTGCGGACGGTTTCCGGGGCGGAACGTGACCCAAAATGTGACCCAAAATGTCGGGTCGGGTCGTGTGCTGGCGGGTCAGGTCGGGGGCCTGAGAAGCCTGGGAAATGAGTCAGAAGGTTGGGGCGACGGGGCGCGACCTGGCCGGACTTGGCCCGACATCGGCGTAATAGGAGCTGAGCGCGAACCTGGTGGCTTGCCGGGATGTTGGCTCCACGCCACCAACTGGATGCCTTGGGAGGAGGGCCATGTGGGAGATGCCGTCGACCGCACCCTCCACGCCTCGACGGCCGCGAGGCCGGGCTCGATCGCCTGCGCACCATGCTCGCCGAGGAGGTGGAGGATGCGCCCGATGAGCCGCACCCGGTCGTCGCACGGCAGTGGCGCGTACAAGCAAGGCCGGTCGTAGCCCGGGCTCCTCGGTCAGACCGTTCGCGCGGTCATCACGCCGAAGCCGGCGATGTACTCCTTGATCGGCCGATAGAAGGACGAAGCGACGGTGTAGGGGCCAGCGGCGCTGAGGGCGCTGTACGCGGCGACCCAGGTGCGCACCTCGTGGGCGGAGTTGCCGGCGTCCTTGGCCATCTGGTCGGGGTTCATTGCGTCGATGCGGGACAACTGCCCGGAGGCGAGCGTGGCCATCATTGCTCGGTCCCACTCGGGGTTGAGGTCACGAATTGTCGCGGTGCCGGTGGCGAAGTCGTGTGCGGCGTCGATTACCCGCTGCTGGCGGGCGAGGCGGGCCGTGGCCGTGGGGTGGCGGCCGTCGAGCAGTAGGGCGCGCTGCGGCTCGGTGGCGGTGGCCCACTGCGGCACGGGCGGGTCGTGGGAGAGCCCGCCGGAGCCGATGATCAGCACCCGCTCGTCGAGCGTGACGAGGAACGAGCCGATCGCCTCGCCGAGCCGGCGCACCCGGGCCATCTTCACGAACGGTTTGGCCACGCCGTTGACGAACACCGGGATCGTCGGCAGGGTGTCGATGCCGCCGAAGAGGATCTCGAGCGGTTGGACGGCGCCGTGGTCGACCTGCATCCGGCGTGAGATCGCGATGTCGAGGTCCCGGTCGGTAACCCACTCTGCGAGCTGCTCGGCGATGGCGCTGGGCACCGACAGTGGACCTTGCGTGCTGCCGTAGTCGCCGACGCCGAGGGCCTCGTAGCCGATGCAGAACGGCGGCATCAGGTCGTAGAAGAAGCCGTTGTAGTGGTCGGGAGCGAAGGAGACGACCAGGGTGGGGGCGTAGTCCTCCACGAAGGCCCGAGCGGCACTGAAGGCGGCATCCACCTCCGCGGCGATCTCGGCGGGCGGGTCGACGTACTCGAGCAGCGGGCTGTGGGACATGCAGACCAGGGCCATGCTCATGGCATCGCTCCTTCCCTGACCAAGGAACCGGCCTCGGCGATCGCGGCCAGGGCGGCCGAGATCTGCTGGGTGAAGCACGCGGCACCCACGAAGTGGTCGGGTCGCAGGATGACGGCCCCACAGGCGTGGATGTCGAACCATTGCTTGAGGGACATGGTGGGGTCGCCGACGACGGTGACCTCGGCCGGCGAGTCGGCGTACTGCTTTTCGGCCCACGTGCGTTGGGTCTCCGGGACGAAGGCGAGCAGCCGGATCCGGTGCTCTGCGCAGAAGGCGAGGTCCGCGGCCGAGAGGTAGCTCGTCGGGTTGGTTCCCCAGGTGGCCAGCGCCCACCAGTCGCCGGTGATGTCGTCGAGCAGCGCGCTCGTGGCATCGAGAGTGTTCACGCGGGGCTGGATGAACTGCAAGCCGACCGGCGAAGAGGAACCGGCCGAGTCCACGAACGGCAGCAGCTTCGCACCCTTGAACGACGCCTCGGCCCTGCTCGGCGTCAGCGTCACCTGGTCGACGACCACACCGGCGGCGTACCGAGGCATCGGCTTGAACCGAAGCTCGGTGAAGTAGGACTTCCACTTCGGCACCAAGTTGAGCGCCGAGGCGGCGCGGTCTCGGACCCAGCCGCCCAGCGGCTTCATCTTCATGATGGTGCCGGCGGCCATGTTGACGTCGATCATGTCCGAGACGTGCTTGCGGCGCTCGGTGGTGTAGGTGTCGAGCAGGTCCTCACCGGCTTGGCCGGCGAGGACGGCGGTCAGCTTCCAGGCAAGGTTGGTGGCGTCGCGGATGCCCGAGTTCCAGCCCTGGCCGAGCCAGACCGGCATCAGATGGGCGGCGTCGCCGGCGAGGAAGACGTTGCCGGTGCGGAACGACGTCGCGACCCGGCCGTGGTGGGTGAAGGTGCGTTGGTTGATGATGACCAGTGAGGCGGGGTCAGGCACGAAGCCCGCCAGCAGCGAGTCAATGAACGCGCGGTCTTCGGCGAGCTCGGAGGGCTCGTCGTCATGCAGCATGAACTCGAAGCGGCGCAGGCCCTGCGGTAGTCCGATCGAGACGTAGGGACGCTTCGGGTCGGCGCCGAGGTAGACGTTGGGGACGCCGATCGGGTCGTTCTGGACGTCGGCCACGATCCAGCGCGTCGAGGGCGACTTGCCCTCGAACTCCACGCCGTGGTGGGTCGTCATCCACTTGCGGGTGAACGAGCTTCCGCCCTCGCACCCCACGGCGTAGCGGCCGGTGATCTGGACGGTGCCCGTCACCGACCCCTCGGCGTCGAGCTGCTCGGCGGTCACCACGACGCTGTGGCCGTGGTCCTCGAGCGCGATGGCTCGGTGGCCGAAGCGCAGCTCGGTGCCCTGGAACCGGCCGAGCCCTCTGGCCAGCTCACGGTCGACGACCGGCTGGTTGAAGCCGTGCTTACGTGCGAAGCCGAACTCCTTTGTCTGCGGGTCGTTGGTGGCCAGCACTTGGCCCTCGCCGTTGACCAGGCGTACGACGTGGTGGGGGACAGTGAACTGCTCGATCTGATCCCACAGCCCGGCGGTGCGCAGGGTGCGGATCGCCTCGTCGTCGAGGCCGACGCCGCGGGGGTAGTCGATCAGCTCGCTGCGGGCCTCGATGACGATGGCGTGGTGGCCGCGCACGGCGAGCAGGTTGGCAAGGGTGAGCCCGACCGGGCCAGCCCCGATGATGATGACGTCGGTGTCGAGATTCGTTGTCATGGTGCGCCTCGCGTCAGTTGTTGCGAAGGAAGTCGATGACGAGGCGGTTGAACTCGGCCGCGTGCTCGATCATCGCCCAGTGCCCGCAGCGGTTGAGCAGCAGCAGCCGGGCGTTCGGGATATTGGCCAGCAGCCACAGGCTGACCTCGTAGTGCAGGACGCGGTCGTCCTTGCCGTGGATGAGCAGGGTCGGCACGGCGATGCTCGGGATCAGGTCGCGGTCGACCTTGATCGGGATCGGGGCACCGTGGGCCAGTCCCTCGACGTAGTTCCGCAGGTGCTCGGGACGGGCCAGCGCGGCCTCCGAGCGGGCCTGCGTCAGCGCGGGGGTGGCGAACCGGGCCTTGTCGTAGGTCATGATCTCGACCAGTGCCTTCATGTTCTCGGGGCTGGCGTTCTTGTAGGCCTCGACGAGGACCTTCAGACCCTCCGACGGGCCGTCACCGGCTCCGAACAGCGACGCGGGCCCTCGGCCAAGCGAGGCACCCATGGTCACCAGGTGGGTGAGCCGCTGAGGGTGGACGGTGGCGTGGCGGATCGCGGTGTGCGCGCCCATCGAGTTTCCGACCAGGGCCGCCCGCTCCAGCCCGAGCGCGTCGAGCAGGGCTACCAGGTCCCGGCCGTGGTCCATGTCGACGGTGGCGACCGGGTCGGAGTCGCCCCAGCCGGGCATGTCGGGGGCGATGACGCGAAAGCCGGCGTCTGCCAGGGCGCCGATGTTGCCGGAGTAGTTGGACCAGCCGGTGGCGCCGGGGCCGGAGCCGTGGAGCAACACCACTGGGGGCGAACTCGGTTCACCGGCCTCGTAGTAGCGGATGTGCGTGCCCGAGGACAACGTGACCGCGCGGGTCGCGGCCTCCTTCGTCAGTGCCATGACGCCGACTCTCTGCGTGCATTAAATGCACACTGTCAACCGATAATTACACGATGGCGCGCATTATGTGCATCCGTGGTCGTCGGCTGTCAAGTGGCTCAGCGCAGGGCGTCGGCCAGTCGGGAGGCCGCGGCGATGAGCGCTGGGGCTGCGTCGGCGGCGATCTCTGCGCGGTGGGTGATCAGGTTCAGACACGCGACGGGCATCCCAGAGACGGCCGGCACTGGCACGGCGACGCCGTAGGCGCCCGGTTCGACCTCGCCCATGGTCTGGGCGTAACCGACGTTGCGCGCCTGCGTGACCCGGGCCTCCTCGCCCGCGACATAGGGAAGTGCGGCCCGCAGGGCGATCCCACCGGCCGCCTTGCTGATCGGGTGGCGCCCGCCGGTCTGGAAGGCGAGGTGGTACTGCGACCGGGCCGGCGAGACGACAGCAAGGCCGACCGCCTCGTCACCCTCGGCGACGAGCAGCGAGATGGTGGCGCCGAGCTCCTCGGCGAGCTCGCGCAGGATCGGCTCGGCAGCGCCGCGCAGCGTGCTGTGGATGTTCGACGCCAAGGCCGCCAGGCCGCTGCCGACTCGATAGCGACCATCCGCACTGCGGATGACGAGTCTGAAGTCGGACAGGGTCGCCAGCAGCCGCGAGGCGATCGTGCGATGGACCTCCAGCGCCTCTGCGATCTCCTGGATCGCGACGCCGTCGGGGGCTTGCGCGACGAGCTCGAGCGCGTGCAGTCCTCGAGCGAGCGTCTGGGTGCCTGGTGCCGGCCGTGGCTCGCTCATGGGCGCACAGCGTAGACGTCGCCGCTACGCCAGTGCCGCTCGCTCGCGCCGGGCGAGTTCCATCACGGACACGGCGAGCTGGGACATCAGGAAGTCGTACGTCGCCGGCGATCCTGCCTGCAGCGCCAAAAAGGCACCGTCGAACCCGGCAAGGGCGAAGTCGACGACCCGCTCGCTGACCTGAGCAGCAACGTCCTCCCCCCAGGGCAGCAAGGCGGTCGCGAGCAGCGTCGCCAGGCTCAGCCGGCCGCGCGCACGAACCCGCTGGACGATCTCGCGGACGTCGTCCGACTCGTTAGCCAGCAGGAGCAGCACGAACAGGCGCAAGAACTCCGGGTGACCCACGAACACCTCACCGACGCGATCCAGCGCCCGCCCGAGAAAGTCCTCAGGGGTCTCGCCGGGCAGGGCGGCCGGGGGCCTCACGTCCTCGAAGAAGCGCTCTGCGCCTCGCTCCATGACCGCCGCAAGGATGCCTGCCTTGGAGTCGAAGTGCCAGTAGATCGAGCTGTTGGGCAGGCCGGACTCGAGCGCGATCGCGCTCACGCTCGTTCCCTCGTAACCGCGCGCCGACATCAGCCGTGACGCGGCATCGAGGATCTCGTCTCGGGATCGTGCTCCCTGGGCCAGTCGCTTGTTCATCTGGACCGATTGTTCCAGACCCTTGACAGCAAGGCCGCGGATCGCGTGTACTCATGCAACTGTCTGGAACGTTCAGTACAGACCGGCCAAAGGAGTCCACATGACCAGCAGCTACGACGCCGATGTCGCGATCATCGGCTACGGGCCCTCCGGAGTCGCCGCCGCCAACGCGCTCGGCACCTACGGCGTGACCGCCATCGCCTTCGAGCGTGAGCCCGACATCTACGCTCGGGCTCGCGCGGTGACCGTCAACGATTGGACGATGCGGCTGTTCCAGTCCGTCGACCTGGCCGACCGGGCCAAGGCGGACATGGACCCGACCGTCGCGCTGCGATGGGTCACCTATGACGGCACCGAGCTGATGCGTCTGCCGTTCCCCGAGGGCCAGCTCGGCCACGCGACGTCCTACGCGATCTACCAGCCGCTCCTGGAGCAGACGCTGCGTGACGGCGCCGGCCGGTTCGGAGACAAGATCCAGATCCGTTTCGGCGTCGAGGTGCTCGACGTCGCGCACGACGCCGAGGGAGTGACCGTCACCAGTCGCGACATCGGCACCGGTGAGGTCACGACCACCCGAGCCCGGTATGCGCTCGGCTGCGACGGCGGCTCGAGCACCACCCGTGAGCGGCTCGGCATCCAGATGCTCGGTGACACCCTCGACGTCCGCTGGGTCGTCATCGACGGCAAGGTCAAGCGATGGTGGCCCAACCGCCACATCCTGACGTTCTGGTCGGACCAGCAGCGCCCCGTCGTCGACATCGCGCTCGGCCGCGACAACCACCGCTGGGAGATTCCACTCAACCCTGGTGAGACCGACGCCGACTTCGACACCCAGGACAAGGTCTGGCCGCTGCTGGAGTCGATCGGCGTCTCCCGCGAGGACGTCGACATCCACGGGTTCGCCTTCTACAGCCACCACATCCGCTTCGCCGAGCGGTGGCGCGAGGGCCGCGTCTTCCTCGTCGGCGATGCCGCCCACCTCATGCCGCCCTGGGCAGGCTCTGGCATGCAGTCCGGCATCCGCGACGCCTTCAACATCGCCTGGAAGCTCGCCGAGGTCGTCGGCGGCCGGCTACCCGAAGGCCTGCTCGACTCCTACGAGGCGGAACGCCGCGCGAACGTCGAGTTCTACACCGGCGTCTCCATCCAGCTCGGCCGGATCATCAAACAGGAGCTGACCGCCGAGGAGCAGGATGAGATGGCCAGGCAAGCAGGTCAGCTGCCCCCGCTGCTGTGGCCGCCGGCGTACCCCGCCGGCTGGTTCACCGGCATCCAACCCGGCCCGATGGGCGTCCCGCAGGGCGTCGTCGGTCAGATGATCCCGCAACCGCGCGCTGCCAGCGTCACCGGCCTGATCGGCCCGCTCGACGACCTGCTCGGCAACGGCTTCGTCGTACTCGGCGACAACATCGACCCGACCACGGTGCTCACCGCCGAGGAGAAGGCCGCCTGGGACCGCGTCGGGGCTCGCTACCTGACCGTCCGGGCCGCCGACCAGGGCACGATCACCACCGACGAGATCGTCGACATCGACGGCACCCTCATCGACTGGCTGCGTGAGCGGGGCGCCGGTGTGGTGGCAGTGCGCCCCGACCGGTTCGTCGCCGCGGCTGACGCCACCGGCCTCGGCGTGCCCGCCTGATCAGCCTCCCCCCACCGACACCGAAGGACTCAGCATGACCGCCACCATCAAGGAGCTCGCGTACATCGGAATCGAGGCCTCTGACCTCGACGCCTGGAGCGGCTTCCTCGGCCACCTGCTCGGCGTCACCCCGGCGCGTGTCGAGGAGGAGGTCCGCACCTTTCGCATCGACGACTACGTCCACCGCCACATCGTCGAGCGCGGCCCGAAGAACGACGTCTCGTTCGTCGGCTACGACTGCGGCTCGCCGGCCGACCTCGATGAGGTCGTCGCACTCCTGCGCTCCGAGGGCCACGAGGTGGTCGAGGGTGACGAGCAGCTGTTGGCCGAGCGCGGCGTCGAGCGCCTCTTCACCACCCGCGACCCGGAAGACATCCGGATCGAGCTGATCACCGGACTGAAGAAGGCCACCGAGCCGTACCGCAACGAGGTCAACATCGGCGGGTTCCAGACCGCCCAAGGTGGCGCCGGGCACATCTTCCTGCTGTGCGGTGAGGGCAAGCGCGAGGTCATGCTGGAGTTCTACGGGCACCTGGGCTTCAGGCTGTCCGACTACATCAAGGAGGAGATGGCCCCCGGCGTCTACATCGACGCAGCGTTCATGCACTGCAACGGCCGCCACCACACCCTCGCGATCGCCGAGGCCCCGGCGCCGTTCAAGCTGCACCACTTCCTCATCGAGAACAACCTGCGCGAGGACGTCGGCCTGGCCTACGACCGAGTCATCGAGGCGCGGGTGCCGCTGCTCATGACCCTTGGGATGCACCCCAACGACAAGATGTTCTCCTTCTACGCCCACAGCCCATCGGGCATCGCCGTCGAGTTCGGCTGGGGCGGCCTGATCATCGAGGACGACGAGAGCTGGCAGGTCGCGCAGTACGACTCCATCAGCCTGTGGGGCCACCAGAACGCCCGCGAACTCGGCAAGTGGCTCATCGAGAGCGCCGACCGCGGCGACGAACTGCAAAAGGCCGCGGTCGACCAGGCCGTCGCCGAAGCGGTGCAGGGGAACACCCCGTGACACTCGCCCGCACCGGGCTGCCGATCGAGAGCCAGGAGGTCCAGGCCGGCGACCACCGCTTGCGCGTCTATACCTGCGGCGCACCGCAGCACCCGGCGGTGCTGTTCATCCACGGCTCCGGTCCCGGCGTCAGCGCCCCGTCCAACTGGGCGCACCTGATGCCGGCGTTCACCGAAGCGGGTTACTACGCCATCGCACCGGACGTGCTCGGATTCGGCGACTCCGAGCACCCTGACCCGGCGCCCAGTGGCGGCATGGTGGAGTACACCGACCTGCGGGCCCGCTCGTTGCTCGCACTCCTGGACGCCCTGGGCGTCGCGCAGGCGCACTTCGTGGGGAACTCGATGGGAGGCATGATCACCCTGCGGGTGGCCCAGATCGCTCCGCAGCGGATCGGCAAGATCATCCTCATGGGAAGCGGCGGCGCACCCATCCCGCCTTCGGACGACTTGATGAGGCTCATCACCTTCTATGCCGACCCCTCGGCAGAGGCGATGGCCGACCTGCTGGTCCGCTTCGTTGACGACCCGGCACTGTTCGCCGGCAGGCTCGACGACATTGCGGAAGACCGAGCGGCCAAGGCCAACCGGCCCGACGTACGCCGCTCGCACCTGGCCACGTTCAACCCTGAGCACCCGCCGGTGAAGTACACGCCCGAGGAGCTCGCGCTCATCACCCACGAAGTCCTGGTGCTCCACGGCCGCGAGGACCGGATGCTCCCGGTTCGCGCCGGTCACTACCTGGCGGAACACCTGCCCAACGCACAGCTCCACGTGCTCCCGCACGCGGGCCACTGGATCCAGATCGAGCAGGCCGAGCGCTTCACAGCCCAGGCCTTGCTGTTCCTCGGTGAGCGGGCATCATCCGCGTGAGCAGCCATCCGCGCCCAGGGGGCGTGCGGGGGTGTTCGCCCTGATGGACCTTCGAGTCTGACGCTGCGAATGGTTTGGGGGAAGTCCAGGGGCCTCAAGGGCCGAGGTCGTCTTCAGCAGGTGTCGGTCAGCGATCCCGTCCGGTGAACCCGCTGCTGGCGCGCACGACCAGGTGAGTGGTGGCATTCGGGACGTCCAGCGCGGGCTGCCCGTTGAGGGCCAGCTCCATCATGTCCAGAAGCTGGTGGGCGATCGGTTCGACGGGGACGGCCACGCTCGTGATCTCCGGGCTCACCATGGACGCGAGCGGCCCGTCGTCGAAACCGGTGACGGCCAGCTCCTTCCCGACCTGTATGCCGAGCATCGACGAGATGGCCACCACGGACACCGCGATGGAGTCGCTGGACGTGATTACGGCATCCGGGACGCCGTTGTGGGTGAGGAAGTCGGGGAGGCGGCTCCGGATCGACGTGAGTGATGTCGACGTGAGCACGCGGTGGCGGGGGAGACGGATCCCTCTGTCGGACAATGCGGTTCGCACACCTCGTCGGCGGTCGACGTTCCAGTGCGCCGAGCCGCCGTATCCGACGTAGGCGACGTCGCGGCATCCTTGGTCGACGACGTGGGCGACCGCGTCGCGCATGGCCACCGCGTTGTCGATGTCGAGTGTGTTGACCGGCTCGGTCGCGTCGGGCCGCCCCATCACGACGAAGGGGATGCCGAGCTCCAGCAGCACCTGCGCGCGCACGTCACCCGAGGTCGAGTCGGAGAGGATGAAGCCGTCGACCAGACCTGAGGAGGCCGTCGTGCGGAAGTCCTCGGGGAGGCCCTCCTCGTGGGTGAACACGAGGACCCGGAGATCGTGGCTCGCGGCAGCGGGGATCAGCGCGTGTAGCAGCCCGACGGTGAACGGGTTGGAGACGTCGAGCTGCTGGCGAACCATGTCGAACCCGATCAGGCCAGTTCGCCGCGACCGGAGCGACTGCGCATAGCGGTTGGGCCGGAAGCCGAGCTCGGCGACGGCCTGTTCGACCTTGACCCGAGTGGGCTCCGTGAAGCCACCGCGGCCGTTGATGACGTTGGAGACGGTCTGTGCCGAAACCCCAGCGTGCCGGGCGACATCGACGATCCGAGCCCGACGCTCCCTGCTGGCGGCCATCTGTCCTCTTCTCCTGCTCTCTGGAGGGTGCCGCGAAACCGCACCCGCGCCGAGGGTAGTCCCCCTCGCCAGCAGCGCCGCAGACGTCCTGGCCGGGGCGCGGTCGTCCCGAAGAAATGTGACACGACCTCTTGACGGCCAGTCTGACCCTCTGTCACTGTTTCGTTCAAGCACTTTTTCGTTAAAGCGCGAGACAGCCAATGGTGGCTCCCAGTCCGGGGGGTCGCCCCGGAGTCTGGAGGCCCGCCCGTGACCGTCGAACCCATAGCCGCCACAACGCGCGCAGGCACCGGCGCGGTGCGCACCCTCAAGAGAGGTCGCCGGCGCAGCTCGCCCACGGCTCGGCGCGGGGACTTGCGGATGGCGCTGCTGTTCATCGCCCCGGCCACCGTCGGCTTCCTCGTCTTCTACCTCTGGCCGACGCTGCGCGGCATCTACCTCAGCTTCACCGAGTTCAGCCTGTTCGGGGCGCCGACGTTCATCGGTTTCGACAACTACACGGCGATCTGGCACGACGCGCAGTTCTGGAACTCGATGAAGGTGACCCTCGAGTACGTCGTGCTGAACATCGGCTTCCAGACCCTCATCGCCCTGGGCCTGGCGGTGTTGATGCACCGGCTGACGAAGTCCGGCATCATCCGAGGCTCGATCCTGCTTCCGTTCCTGGTCGCCAACGTGGTTGTCGCGCTGCTGTGGTTCTGGATGCTCGACTACCAGATCGGCATCGTGAACACGGTGATCGAGGCGCTCGGCCTGGACAAGATCGCCTTCTTCGGCAGTGAGCAGTGGGCGATTCCGACCATCGCTTTCGTCAACGTGTGGCGACACATGGGCTACACGGCCCTGCTGATCTTTGCCGGCCTGCAGACCATCCCCACCACGGTGTACGAGGCGGCCGCAGTCGACGGGGCCTCGGAGTGGAAGACGTTCTGGCGGATCACCCTGCCGCTGCTGCGACCGGTCCTCGTGCTCGTGCTCATCATCACGGTTACCGGGTCGTTCCAAGTGTTCGACACGGTCGCTGTCACCACCCACGGCGGGCCCGGTAACGCGTCACGGGTCATCCAGTACTACATCGTCGAACGTGCCTTCGGGCGAAGCGACTTCGGCTACGCGTCGGCCCTGTCCGTCGTCCTCTTCATCATCCTCGCGGCTGTCGCCTTCTTGCAGAACAAGTTCCTGCGCGGCAACGAGTCAGACCTCGCCTGAAAGGGAACGACCATGGCAACCACCACTGACCCGAGCACGACCGCGAAGGCATCGAAGGGAACGGCACCGGCACCCAAGGTTCGCGCGCGCCTCAGCCCCGGGCGGATCCTCGCCTGGATCGTTCTCTGGCTCTTCATCCTGCTGACGATCTTCCCGTTCTACTGGATGCTGCGAACCGGCCTGTCCAACAACAAGGCACTGGCCGCCAACTCCAGCTCCCTCCTGCCGGCGGACTTCACCCTGGGCGCCTTCAAGCGCGTGCTCGGGCTCTCCACGGTCGCGGAGGCCCAGGCCGAGGGCGGCTCGGGTGCTTCCATCAGCTTCTGGCTCTACCTGCGCAACTCGATCGTCGTCGCCACCTTCATCACCCTCGGGCAGGTGCTCTTCAGCGCCATGGCCGCGTACGCCTTCGCCCGTCTGCGCTGGCGCGGCCGGGACCTGGTCTTCGCGCTGTTCCTGACCGCGCTGATGGTCCCGCCGATCTTCACCGCACTGCCGAACTTCCTGACTGATCAAGTACGCTGGGCCTGCTGAACACGCTGCCCGGCATCATCCTGCCGTTCTTCCTGATGACGCCGTTCGCGATCTTCTTCCTGCGCCAGTTCTTCCTGGGCATCCCGCGCGAGATCGACGAGGCCGCCATGATCGACGGCGCCGGACACCTGCGGATCTTCTTCCGGATCATCCTGCCGATGTCCCTGCCCCCCATCGTCACGCTGGCGATCCTGCAGTTCATCGCAGCGTGGAACGAGTACTTCTGGCCGCTGCTCGTCGGCCAGACCGAGGGCTCCCGGGTCCTCACCGTCGCGCTCGGAGTCTTCCGTTCGCAGACTCCCCAGGGCGTCGCCGGACTGGGCCGGCCTGATGGCCGCGACCCTGATCGCAGCGGTCCCCGTGATGATCCTCTACGCCATCTTCGGCCGCCGGATCGTCAACTCCATCGGGTTCACCGGCGTCAAGTGACGCAGCCCGTCCCCACCAGAACGAGACGGGCCGCCCGGTCCGCCCACGAAAGGAATGCAATGAACCGCAGGATGACCCGTGCCCTGGCCGTGGCGGCAGCGCTCCCGCTCCTGACCCTGGCTGCGTGCAGCAACGGCGACAGCGGCGGCGAGCGGCGGCAGCGGTGGCAGCAGCACCATCGACTACTGGCTCTGGGACGCCAACCAGCAGCCCGCCTACCAGAAGTGCGCCGACGCCTTCCACGCCAAGAACCCGAACCTCACGGTGAAGATCACCCAGCGCGGGTGGGACGACTACTGGTCGACCCTGACGACCGGGTTCCAGTCCAACACCGCCCCGGACGTCTTCACCGACCACCTCTCGAAGTACCCCGAGTTCGTCAAGAACAAGGTGATCCTGCCCCTGGACGGTGTCGTGCCCGACATCAACCCGTCGCAGTACGCCAAGGGCCTGGCCGACCTGTGGGTGGGCCAGGACGGCAAGCGCTACGGCCTGCCCAAGGACTGGGACACGGTCTCGCTGTTCTACAACAAGAAGATGACCAAGGACGCCGGCATCACCGACGAGGAGATGAACAACCTCACCTGGAACCCCAGTGACGGCGGCACCTACGAGAAGGCCATCGCCAAGCTGACCGTCGACAAGAACGGCAAGCACGGCGACGAGCCGGGCTTCGACAAGAGCAAGGTCGCCGTCTACGGGCTGGGCCTGCCCGGTTCCGGGGCCGGCAACGGCCAGACCGAGTGGAGCTACTTCACCGAGACCACCGGCTGGACCCACACGGACAAGAACCCGTGGGGCAGCAAGTACAACTACGACGACCCGAAGTTCCAGCAGGCCATCACCTGGTGGAAGGGCCTGATCGACAAGGGCTACATGCCCCCGCTCGAGCAGACCGTCGGAGCGAGCATGAACGACAACTTCGGCGCCGGCAAGTCCGCCATCAACGCCAACGGCTCCTGGATGATCGGCTCCTACACCGGGTACGACGGCCTCGAGCTCGGCATCGCGCCCACCCCGGTGGGCCCGGACGGCAAGCGCGCCAGCATGTTCAACGGGCTGGCCGACTCGATCTTCGCCGGCACCGACAACAAGGAGGCGGCCGGCAAGTGGGTCGGGTTCCTGGCCTCGGAGGAGTGCCAGAAGATCGTCGGCCAGGCCGCAGTCGTCTTCCCCGCGATCCCCGCTGCCATCGACGAGGCCAAGGCCGCGTTCAAGGCCAAGGGCGTCGACGTCACCCCGTTCACCCAGCAGGTCGACGACGGCACGACCTTCCTCTTCCCGATCACCGACAACGCCGCCGACATCACCGCCATCATGCAGCCCGCGATGGATGCCGTCATGGGCGGCAAGGCACCGGCCAGCTCCCTCACCCAGGCCAACGACCAGGTCAACGCCCTGTTCAAGTGACCAAGGTCTCCGGGCCCACATGAGGGGGGCCCGGTATCGCCGGCCGGTGCGGCACGGGCCGCCGCACCGGCCGGTACATCCACCCCTACGAGAACCGAAGGCTGCGCCACGTGACCGCCGAGATCACCGTCCCCACCCTCACCGACCTCCCGCAATCCGAGGGCCGGGACGGGGAGACACTCCTCGACATCAGCCGCGGAGGTACCACGGTGCTGCTGCGGCTCAGCCCCACCACACTCCCCGGCATCGTTCACTGGGGCCGCTTTCTCGCGCACCGGGATGCCGGCGCTGACGTCCTCGCATCACTGGCCCCTCCCCCCACCGACAGCGCGATCACCTCGCAGGAGCTGGTCGGCATCCTCCCGCTGCACGGGTCGGGCTGGCTGGGCCGGCCCGGGCTGCTCGGGCACCGCTCCGGCCGCGACTGGAGCCCCTCGTTCGACGCCGTGCAGCACCACCTGAGCACCGACCCCGAGACCGGGTCCGGCACCGGGCGAGCCCGCCTGGAGTCCGATGCCGTCGACTCGGTGAGCCACCTGGCCGTGCGCACGGAGGTCGAGCTCCTCGACAGCGGGCTGCTCCGCGTCCGCGCCACGGTGCGCAACACCGGCTCCGAACCGTTCGAGGTGACCAACCTGGAGCCCGCCCTCGCCGTGTCGACCAGCGCCGTGGAGCTGCTCGACTTCACCGGGCGCCACGTCACCGAGCGACACCCGCAACGGCGTCCCTTCGACATCGGCGCCTGGGTGCGCGAGTCCTGGGGAGGGCGCCCCGGGCACGACTCGGCCACCCTGCTCTGCGCCGGCACCCAGGAGTTCGGCTACCGCAGGGGCGAGGTGTGGGGCCTGCACGTCGCGTCCGCGGGCAACCAGGTGGCGTACGCCGAGAGGTCGACCACCGACTGGCGCCTCCTTCGCGGTGGGGAGCGGCTGTTGCCCGGCGAGGTGGTGCTACAGGCGGGTGAGAGCTACTCCTCACCGTGGCTCGTCGGCACCTGGGGCCACGGCCTGGACGAGGCGTCCACCCGCATCCATGACACCCTTCGCGCTCGGGCCCGGCACCCGCAGCGTCCCCGACCGGTGCTGCTCAACACGTGGGAGGCCACCTACTACGACCACGACCTCGACCACCTCCTGGCCCTCGCCGACCGGGCCGCCGAGGTCGGCGTCGAACGGTTCGTCCTCGACGACGGCTGGTTCGGTCGGCGCCGCGACGACACCCGCGGGCTGGGCGACTGGGTCGTCTCGGCCGAGGCCTGGCCGAACGGCCTGAACCCGCTGGTCGAGCGCGTCCACGCGCTGGGGATGGAGTTCGGCCTCTGGGTCGAACCCGAGATGGTCAACCTCGACTCGGAGCTGGCCGAGACCCACCCCGAGTGGCTGCTGCAGACCGCACGAGGACCCGGCATCCCCTCGAGGTACCAGCACGTGCTCGACCTGACCCACCCCGAGGCCTACGCCCACGTGCGCGCACAGATCAGCGCGCTGGTCACCGAATACGGCATCGCCTACCTCAAGTGGGACCACAACCGTCCCCTCGTCGACGCCGGTCACTGGCCCACCGGCCGGCCGAACGTGCACCGACAGGCGCAGGCAGCCCTGCGCCTGATGGCAGACCTCAAGGCGACCCACCCCCGCCTCGAGATCGAGTCGTGCGCCGGCGGCGGAGCCCGGATTGACCTCGAGACCGTGGAGGTGGCCGACCGCTTCTGGGCATCGGACTGCAACGACGCCCACGAACGGCACCGCATCAACACCGCCACAGGCCTGATCGTGCCGCCCGAGCTGCTCGGAACCCACGTCGGCCCGGCACCCGACCACAGCACCGGCCGCCACCTCGCGCTGGACTTCCGCGCCGGGACGGCGATCTGGGGCCACTTCGGCATCGAGTGGGACCTGACGACCACCAGCCCCGACGACCGCGACCGGCTCGCCGCCTGGGTCGCCCTCCACAAGCGGCACCGGCACCTGCTCCACACCGGCAGGGTCGTGCACGCCGACGTCACCAACCCGGCCCTCCAGCTCGACGGAGTCGTCGCGACCGACGGTCAGGAGGCGCTGTACAAGCTGTCGCTGCTCCAGCACAGCCTGACCTGGCCACTGGGCCGGGTGCTGCTCCCCGGCCTTGGCGAGGACATCCGCTACCACGTCGCCATCGCGTCGCCGGAACCCCGGTCGCTGCCCGACAAGGCGTTGCCGCCGTGGGCGCGCCACGGGGTGACGCTGTCCGGGCGGGCGCTCGCGACCACCGGCGTCCAGGCCCCGTTCCTGACCGTCGACACCCTCACCCTCATCCACGTACGCGCCGTCACCCAGTAGCGCACAAACCACACCGCAGCAGTCCCGCAGAGGTGCCCAGGAGAACGACATGACACCAACCACGCCCGAGCCCGCACGCCTCGCCGTCGCACTGTCGACAAGCGACGTCAGCGTGGTGTTCGACGTCTCCGACGGCGCCCTGCCCGCCGTCGTGCACTGGGGAGAGCGCCTGCAGCTGGAACCCGAGGACCTCGACGCGCTCATCACCACCGGTGTCGGCCTCAACGGCCCCAACGACATCGACGAGCCGCGTCGTGTGGCCGTGCTCCCGGAGCAGCACCGGGCATGGCTCGGGCGTCCTGGTCTCCAGGGGTCGCGTGACGGTCGCGCATGGAGCACGCGCTTCGTGGTCGACTCGATCCTCCTCAACGGCGAGCCGGTCACCGGCCACCACGTGGGCGGCCCCGGGCTGCTGGAGGTGCACGCCGCCGACGCCGGCGCGGGGCTCGAGCTGCGCCTCGACCTCGCCCTCGACCCGTCCGGCCTCCTGCGTGCCCGGGCGAGCGTCACCAACGTGGGGCACGACCCGTTCACGGTCGACGGGGTGGCGCTTGCCATGCCGCTGCCCGCCGGCCACGACGAGCTGCTCGACTTCGCCGGCCGGTGGGGCAGGGAACGCACGCCGCAGCGCAGCACCCTGCACACCGGCATCCACCTGCGTGAGAACCGTCGGGGCAGGACCGGCGCCGACAGTGCCTACGTGCTGCACGCCGGTGCGCCCGGGTTCGGGTTCCGCCGCGGAGAGCTGCGCGCGGTCCACACCGGGTGGAGCGGGAACCACGTGCACTACGCCGAGAAGGTCTTCACGGGCGAAACGGTGCTCGGCGGGGGAGAGCTGCTCCTGCCGGGGGAGGTGCGGCTCGCCCAGGGTGAGTCGTACACCACCCCCTGGGTGTTCTTCTCCACCGGCAACGGTCTGGATGCCGTCGCCAGACGCTTCCACCAGCACCTGCGCTCCCGGCCCCGCCGGGTCACCACCGACCGGCCCGTCACCCTCAACGTCTGGGAGGCGGTCTACTTCGACCACCGGCTCGACCGGCTGCGTCGAGCTGGCCGAGCGGGCCGCCCGGGTGGGCGTCGAGCGCTACGTGCTCGACGACGGGTGGTTCGGCGCCCGGCGCGACGACACCGCCGGCCTGGGCGACTGGGTCGTCTCCCCGGACGTCTGGCCGAACGGGCTGCACCCGCTCGTCGACCGGGTGCGTGAGCTCGGCATGCAGTTCGGCCTGTGGTTCGAGCCGGAGATGATCAACCCCGACTCCGACGTCGCGCGGGCCCACCCCGACTGGATGCTGGCGGCCCGCGACGAGCTGCCCGTCCCGGCCCGGCACCAGCAGGTGATCGACCTGACCATCCCCGAGGCCTACGACCACGTCAAGGGCCAGCTGCTGGAAATGCTGGACGAGTACGACATCGGCTACATCAAGTGGGACCACAACCGTGACCTCGTCGAGGCGGGCAGCCAGCCCGATGCCGGGCGGCCGGCCGTGCACGCCCAGACCCTGGCCGTCTACCGGCTGCTCGACGAGATCCGTGCCGCACATCCCACCCTCGAGATCGAGTCCTGCTCCTCCGGCGGCGCCCGGGTCGACCTCGGCATCCTCGAGCGCACCGACCGGGTGTGGGTCTCCGACGTCATCGACCCCCTGGAGCGACAGCACATGCTCCGCTGGACCACGCAGCTCATCCCGCCCGAGCACATGGGCTCCCACATCGCCTCCGGCCACTCGCACACCACCGGTCGCCGGCACGACCTGTCCTTCCGGGCCGGGACAGCCGTGTTCGGGCACCTGGGCATCGAGTGGGACCTCACCGCCGTCGACGAGGCCACGCTCGACGAGATCGCCGACTGGGTCTCCGTCTACAAGGAGCAGCGCCACCTCCTGCTCGGCGGTGACCTCGTGCGGGTCGACACCGGCGACCCCGGCGTGCTCGCCCACGGCGTCGTGGCCCCCGACCGGGCGGAGGCCGTCTTCGCCATCGCGACTGTGGGCAACCCGGTGCACGCGCCCGGGCCACGGATCCGCTTCCCGGGCCTGGACGCGACGACCCGGTACCGGGTGCGGCCTGTGCTCGTCGGTGAGCCGCCCTCGGGGCTGATCGCCCCCACCTGGTGGGGCGAGGACCAAGCCGTCACAGCCCAGACCGGCGCACGGCTCCACTCGATGGACCACGCCCGCACCGTGCGCCGGGGCGCGAGCTACCCCGGTGTAGTGCTCTCCGGAGCCGCCCTGGCACACGTCGGGACGACACCTCCGGTGATGAACCCCGAGCAGGTCGTGCTGTTTCACTGCCGCGCCGAGGAGGACCACGGATGAGCGAGCCCGTCACAGCGGTGGACGGCGGCGCTTCCTCCGCAGCCCTCAGCGGGTCACGCCGGGCGCAGTTCCGCCGCACGTCGCGCACCCTCGCCGACGGTCGCCAGGTCATCTACTTCGACGACACCCCCGACGCCACGCCGCGCACGACCCTCGACCTGAGGCCGCTCGGCCCACGGGCCACTGCCGGGCACATCCGCTACGACGCCCTGGTCGGGGACTGGGTCGCGATCGCCGGGCACCGGATGAACCGGACCTTCCTCCCACCCAAGGACCAGTGCCCCTTGTGCCCCGCGTCGAGGGCACCCGGCTCGGAGATCCCCGACCAGGACTACGACGTCGTCGTCTTCGAGAACCGCTTCCCGTCGTACGCCCCCGTCACCGAACCCGTCCCGGACGTGGGCGCCCCGTTCAGGGCCGCTCCAGCCGGCGGGCGCACCGAGGTGGTCTGCTTCACGAGCGACCACGACGCCAGCTTTGCCACGCTGACCCCGCACCGGGTTCGCACCGTCATCGACGTCTGGGCCGACCGCACCGTCGAGCTCGGCGCCCGCGACGACGTCGAGCACGTCTTCTGCTTCGAGAACCGCGGCCAGGAGATCGGGGTGACGCTGCACCACCCCCACGGCCAGATCTACGCCTACCCCTACGTCCCGGCCCGCACCCGCGTCCTGCTCGCCCAGGCGCAGGCCCACCACGTCCGTACCGACCGGCTGCTCGGCGCAGACATCCTGGACGCCGAACTGGCAGATGGCCGTCGGGTCGTCATCCGGGGTCGCCACTGGACCGCATACGTGCCCTACGCGGCCCGCTGGCCTGTCGAGGTGCATCTCGCACCGAACCGTGACGTCCCGGACCTCGCCAGCCTGGTCGCCGCCGAACGCGACGAGCTGGCCACGATCTACCTTGATCTGCTCGCTCGCCTCGACCGCTTCTACGCCACCGAGGACGGTGACCGGATCGACCTGCCGTACATCGCGGCCTGGCACCAGGCGCCGGCCAAGGTGGGCCGAGACGTCTCGCGGCTCTTCCTCCAGGTCATGACCGTGCTCCGCGCACCCGGCAAGCTGAAGTACCTGGCCGGGTCCGAGAGCGGGGTCGGTGGCTGGGTCAACGACGCCCAGCCCGAGAGCGTGGCCGCCCGCCTCCGATCCCTGGCGCGGTGACCGCCGCGCCGTCACGGCCGGACACCATCCACGGCGCAGGAGGCGCCCGAAGCACCGGCGGCGTGACCATGAACAAGGCTGGTCACGCCGCCGGACCTGAGCCCGGCCCAGCCTGACTGTGGTGACCCAGAATGTGACCCAGAATTCCGCGGATCTCGGTTCCGTAACATCCCGACCTGGTCCGCTCTGGCGCGTCCTCACGCCTGTGACCTGCGCAAACATCCGACCTGGCTTCGTCCGGGGGCGGGTTGCTTCGGGCCGTGTCGGGTCGATCGAATTGCTACGGATCAGAAGGTTGGGGGTTCGAATCCCTTCGGGCGCGCTCTGTGTTGAGACAGACGACGGGCCCCCGGCCAGCGGAAACGCTGTCGGGGGCTTACTCGTGTCCGGATTGCGGACGGTTTCCGGGGCGGAAGGTGACCCAAAATGTGACCCAAAATGTCGGGCCGGGTCGTGTCCTGGCGGGTCAGGTCGGGAAGCCCGACACGCCGGTGACAGGGGTCAGAAGGTTGGGACGACTCGGCATGACCTGGTCGGACCCGGCCCGACCCGATGGCCCTTTCGCCGTTCCCGGTTCGAGGTGACGCCGGTGATCTGTCAAGTCTGGAGAGTTTCTCAACATGTGTTGAGTTATGGCTGGTTCGTCCGTAGTCTCGGCTAGAGCCGATTGACCCGGGACCCGCCCAGTAGAGGACTCGCCATGAGCGTTGAGCAGATGTTCGTACCGTCGACCCCGTTGCCGCCCGCACGGACCGGGCTGCTGACGGGCTTCGACCCGGGCACCCGGACGCTGGAGGCGGGCTTCCAGGTCGCCCCGCAGTTCCGGCCGTTGCCGGTCGACATGGTGTTCGAGAAGGACGTCGCGGTGCAGCTGCGCGACGGCGTCACGATCTACGTCGACGTGTTCCGCCCGGTCGGCACCGAGCCGGTGCCGGTCATCGTGGCGTGGAGCCCGTACGGCAAGGGCCAGGGCACCTCGATGAGCGTGATGGGCGTGTTCGGGCTGGTCGGGTCTGGACAACGCGGTCGTGTCGGGGCTGGAGAAGTTCGAGGGCCCGGACCCGGCGTACTGGTGCGCCCAGGGGCTACGCGGTCTGCAACCCGGACATCCGCGGCGTGGTCGACTCCGAGGGCGACAGCGTGCTCTGGGACCGGCAGGAGGGCCGCGACTGCCACGACCTCATCGAGTGGCTGGCCGAGCAGGAGTGGTGCACCGGCAAGGTCGGGATGAGCGGTACCTCCTACCTCGCAGTGGCCCAGTGGTTCACCGCGGCCGAGCAGCCGCCGCACCTGGCGGCGATCAACCCGTGGGAGGGCGTCAGCGACGTCTACCGCGACCTCGTGATGCGCGGCGGCATGCCGGACACCGGGTTCGCCGGGCTGCTCCAGGACGGCAGCTTCTTCGGCAAGAACAGCAAGGAGGACATCCTCGCCGAGGCCGACCAACACCCGCTGATGGACGAACTGTGGGAGAACAAGATCCCCGAGTTCGACCCGCATCACGGTGCCGGCCTACGTCGTGGCCAGCTACTCCAACACGCTGCACACCGCCGGCACGTTCCGCGCCTGGCGCCGGATGGCCTCACCGGACAAGTGGCTGCGCATCCACAACACGCCAGGAGTGGCCCGACTACTACGACGAGGCCAACGTCGAGGACCTGCGCCGGTTCTTCGACCGCTACCTCAAGGACGAGGACAACGGGTGGGAGCCGACCGCCGCGGGTGCGCTACTCGGTGCTCGACCTCGAGGGCGGCGACCAGGTCGACGTCGCCGCCGACACGTTCCCGCCGAGCGAGGTCGACGTCGACGAAGTACTACCTCGACGGCCGACTCCCGCACCCTGACTCCCGCAGCGCCGCCCGCCGACGCGGCTACGGCCGAGTACGACGTCGCCGCCAACCCGGATGCCGTCTCCTTCATCACCCGCTTCGACACCGAGACGGTGCTGGTCGGCTACCCCAAGGCCCACCTGTGGGTCGAAGCGCGCGGCGCCGACGACATGGACCTGTTCGTGCTCGTCCAGAAGCTCGACGCCCACGGCACCCCGCTGGCGGCGTTCACCACCGCGAACCAGAGCGCCAGGGTGCACGACCTCACCGATCACGGCGCGACCATCCTGCGCTACAAGGGCTCCGACGGTCGGCTGCGGGTGTCGGCCCGCCACCTCGACGAGCACCTCTCGACCGACGACGTGCCGGCCCACACCTTCGACCGCGTCGAGAAGCTCACGCCCGAGCGAGGTCGTCGACGTCGAGATCGACCTGCTCCCGATCGGGCTCCGCTTCCACCCGGGGGAGCAGCTGCGCTTCGTCGTCAGCTCCCGCAACCTGCTCGGCACGCATGATGCCCGGCATCCGCGAGTACGTCGGCGCCAACAGCGGCCAGCACGTCATCCACACCGGCGGCGAGCACGCCTCCTACCTCCAGCTCCCGGTGCAGGCCGGCTGACCCGCCACCAGGACGACTGCCGGATGAGCGGTCGGCTGCTGGCGATCTCCGGCGGCCGCACCGCTGCTCGGCGTGGCGTGGTGTCCCCGATGATCCGCGCTGTATCTGTGAACTCTTCTGTGCCACAGGTGATTTGCCGCGCCCGGTTCTAGATCCACCCGGACCGGAGATGATGCGCAAGTCACACGAACAATTATCTCAACAACGGTTGATTTCTGGCTGACACGGGCGTACGTTCGACGTAGTTCGATCGCGAAGGAGCTCCTCATGAGCCCGCAAGCCGCAGCCACCCAGGCCGGCTTCGTGTACGACGCGAACGAGCCAGGTGCGCTCGCCACTCGCAGGCCCCGACGCCAAGCGTGTGACCGAGTCGCGGATCAACCGGAGCCACACACCCACCCGATGCCCTGAGCGGGCTTCGCGTCAGACAACGTTGTTTGAGGAGATCGCCATGGCCGCATTGGTCACAAAGGTCCTGCACGTCTGCATCACCGTGCCCGATCTCGACGAGGCGCTGACGTTCTACCGAGACGTCCTGGGGTTCACCTCGGTCTTCGAGACGCGGACCGACGAGGCAGACGGCAGGCTCTTGGGGTTCGACCAGGACGAGATCGGTCTGTACGCCCACCACGTCCTGACCGTGGGTGCGGACCCTCAGGCCGCGACCGAGATCAACCTCATCGAGTTCAGCAACCCCAAGACCAGCACCGCCGAGCGGCCGTACGGCGAGATGAACCACATCGGCATCACCCGCCTGGCGCTGCTCGTCGACAGCGTCAGCGACGCTTTCGAGAAGGTCCGGGTGCACCCCGGGGTTCAGATCGTCTGCGCCCCCAAGGACATCGTCATCCGCGAGCCCGGGCTGACCGTCACGACAACGTGGTTCAGCTTCACCGACCCCTACGGGGTGTTCCTGACGATGACCCAGGCCCCGAAGCACTAGTCCCAGCACCACGCCAGCACGCCCGCCCGCACCACATCCACGAGTTGGGGAAGCCATGGACCGCTACATCAACAGGTTGTTCCACGTCTGCATCACCGTTCCGGACATCGAGGAAGCCCTCGGCTTCTACCGGGACGTCCTCGGGCTCGAGTCGATCGGAAGCCTGCGCAACGAGAAGACGGACGGAGCCGTGCTCGGCTTCCCCGGTCAGCAGATCGAGATCCACGCCGACCACCTGGTCGGCAAGAACACCGAGAACGCCACGGTCATCGACCTCATCGAGTTCCTCACGCCCACAACGGTCGTCGGCGACGGGCCCTACACACAGATGAACCACGTGGGGATCACCCGGATGGCCTTCGACGTCGACGACACCGACGCCATCCACGCCAAGCTCCTCGAGCGCGGCGACATCGAGATGCTCTGCGAACCGCAGTCGGTGCAAGCACCGACCGGCGGCACCCTGCGGATCCTGACCTTCAAGGACCCCCTGGGCATCGTGCTCGAACTCATCGAGTACCGCCCCCAGGCCGCCTGAGACGACAAAGGACGAACGACATGAGCACCGACGACACCGTCGAGATCATCCAGGTCATCAACCTGTACGGGGTGGCCCTCGACGCCCACGCGTGGGACCTCCTCGACGAGGTGTTCACACCCGACGTCCACGCCGACTTCGGCCCCGCTGGGGCGCTGTGGTCCTCGCTGGCGAAGGTCAAGTTCGCCTTCAAGGACTTCCACGAGACCCTCGACAACCACATGCACACGATGATGGGCTCCGTCGTCCACGTAGACGGTGACAAGGCGTACGCGTTCACCTACGGCGACTGGCTGCTGGTGCGCCATGCGGCGAAGGGTGGCTCGGACTGGGTGGGCCGTGGCTGGTACGACGACGAGCTGGTCCGCACCGAGCACGGCTGGCGGATCAGCCGGCGTACCTGCCGGCTGATCTCCTCCAGCGGCAACCCGCTCGTGCCCGAGCCCGCCTACGAGCAGCACCCGGTCATGACGAACCACGTTCTGCGCACGAACCGCGAGGAAGGGACGGTCAAGTTCCTGCAGGTCCTGGCCTCGGCCAAGGAGTCTCCAGCGATGAGCACCGCGCCGGTGATCTGGACAGTCGGGCTGCAGTGCCGGCCCGAGGACGAGGACAGGTTCAACACCTGGTACGACGAGGTGCACGTCCCCATGCTGCTCAAGGGCGGACACGTCACGAAGGTCACCCGGTACCGGCTGGCGAACCAGAGCTACGACGTGGCTCCGGGCGCCATGACGTGCCCCACCTACCAGACGATCTACGAGTTCGAGTCGCCGGACCGGTTCGAGTCGTGGATGCAGGGGGAGGACCGCGCCGCCGCCGGCCAGGACAAGGCAGACGCCTGGCAAGTCCACGCCTATGACGTGGTCTGGGCCGCCCGCTACGACGTCATGAACTCCCCGAAGGCATAGCTCAACCCACGCAAAGGATGAACACCATGGCACGCAAGCTGTCCCGCCCTGTGTCGATCATCGGCACCAGCACCCTGCCCCAGCGGTACTTCACCGACCCGATGTACGAGGGGCTGTCCACCTATGAGCTGTGGGCCTACGCCTGCCACCAGGCCATGGAGGACGCCGGGGTCAAGCCCAAGGACATCGACAAGGTCGTCTACTCCCAGTTCGCCAACTTCGTCACCTCCGGGAACGTGGCCGGCATGGTCGGCCCCCTGGAGGAGTGGATCGGCCTGGCCGGAAAGCCCATCGTGCACATCGAGCAGGCCTGTGCCGGCGGTTACATCGCCTTCATGGAGGCGTGCAACGCCGTCGCCTCCGGCACCGCCGACATCGTGCTGTGCGCCGGCGTCGAGACCCCCAAGCACTTCAACGCCCGCAACCAGCCCTCGCACATGCTCAAGCCCATCGAGGAGTACGACGGCTTCTGGCACCCCGGGCGGGTGCTGTTCGACACCACCTACTACCGCTTCGACGGGGTGAGCGACAACCTGCTCACCGACGAGCAGGGCCGCTACTACATGAAGGAGTACGGGGTCTCCCAGGACACCATCGACGACACCTACAACGCCATGGCGGTCAACCTGCGGCGCAACGCCTCACGCAACGAGCGGGCCGTGGAGCGGGTGGAGTACACCGAGGTCGCCAAGCAGCGCGGGTTCGACGACGTCCTGGCCTACATGAGGTCGGACTACAACCCCAAGATCACCCAGTTCATCCGCAAGAGCGGCACGGTGCTGCACAACGTCGCCGCCGGCGCCATCGTGGTCTGCTCCGCCGACATCGCCGAGCAGTTCACCAAGAACCCGATCAAGGTCGTCGACTACACCAGCTCCTCGAACACCCAGCGCCTGCCGTACTGCTTCCACGACATGAACGTCGCCGTTCGCGACGAGCTGTTCAAGGACGGCACGACGCCCGACGACATCGACCTGATGATCACCACCGTGATGACCTCCGGTGAACAGCTCGACAGCGCCGAGGTGTTCGGCTACCTGCCCGAAGGCAAGGGGTACGAGTACGAGCTGGACGGCCGGACCGGCTTCGACGGCGACAAGCCGATAAACCCGCACGGCGGCGACCTCAGCTTCGGCCACGCCTTCGGAGCATCCGGGGTGAACATGCTCAGCGAGGCGATCCTCCAGATGCGCGGCCAGGCCGGCGACTGCCAGGTGAACAAGCCCGTCCAGAAGGCCCTCGTACGTGGCATGGGCGGCGGACACACCACGACCGGCATCATTCTCGAGCTCGAGCACTGAGGAAGGAACGTCATGTACCAGCTACGACCGATTCTCAAGACCTATTACGACGCGCTCGACGAAGGGAAGGTCCTGGGCCTGAAGTGCACCGACTGCGGCAGCATCGTCTGGCGCCCGGTTCCGACCTGCCAGAAGTGCGGCGGCACCGATCTGGACTGGTACCACCTGGGCGACGAGGCCCTCGTCGACGAGATCATCCTCGACGACACCAGCCTGACCGGCGACTACACCTTCACCAAGGCCAACCAGTACTTCGTCAACAAGTCCGAGCCCTACTGCATCTGTGTGGCGCACTTCAAGGAAGGCACCGTGTTCCACGCGGCCCTGTACGGCGTCACCCCGGACAACGTGGACGAGCTGAAGCGGAACCTGCCTGTGACCGCCAAGGTCGAGTTCATGGAGATGGACGGCGGCTTCAAGTCCGTCGGCTTCCGCATCATGGAACCGGCCTGAGACCGCTCGCACCCTGACAACACCAGACGAGCGTCAGTCCTCGTCGACCTCCGGAGGCACCGATGAACCAAGCGCCCGGCCCGTCACCCGCACGGGCCGGGCGCTTGCGTCGCCCTCCCACCCCCGGCAGGCCAGGACCCCGACAGGCGCCCAACGGTGCACCGCAACCGGTTCGCTATGCTCCCCGAATGCCAAAGGCCGCACCCGTCAAGCCGACTGGGCGACCCCGAGGTCGAAGGCCCGGCGCGACCAACACCCGCGAAGCCATCCTCGACGCGGCGCGCACCCAGTTTGCGAAGAACGGCTACACCGGCACCACGATCCGCAAGATCGCGGAGGACGCCGGAGTCGACGCATCCCTGGTGATGCAGTTCTTCGGGAACAAGGAGGACCTGTTCGGCGCCGCCATGTCCCTCTCACCCGGTGCGCTGTCACGCTTCGCCGAGGCGTTCGAGGGACCCCCGGAGTTCCTCGGGGAGCGCATCGCTCGCGCCTTCTTCGGCGTGTGGGAAGGCGAGCCGCAGGATTCCGAGCCGATGCTTGCGATGCTCCGCAGCGCCGTCACCAACGAGCAGGCGACCATCCAGCTGCGAGGGTTCCTCCAAGCGCGTCTCACGTCGGCACTCGGCGCCGAGAACGCACTGCGCGTGGGGGTCGCCTCCTCGATGCTCGTCGGTCTCGTGGTCGGTAGGGACATCGTGCAGGTGCCGGCGCTGGTCGAAGCAGAGACCGAAACCCTGGTCGCCCTGATCGCACCCGCGCTGCAGGTGATCCTGATCGCCGACTCTCCGAGCCTCCGTTAGCCCACCGGTTGCCGGCCACGCGTGGCTGTCCTTCGTCCTCGCCGCAGTCGGGGCCTCCATGCTGTGCGGGGGCTCGACGTGAGGGCCACAGGTAGACCGTTGACAGTTAGAGAGCTAACAGTTAGAGTTCTACCCATGGACGCACCCGCACTCACCACCCCCCTCGCGTTGCTCCGCTGGATCGGTTGGGCCCAGCGCAAGGCGGCCGAGGACTGGGTGCGGGCACGTGAGCTCAGCGTCGAGCAGGGCTTCGTGCTCGGGTACCTGGCCCAGAACCCCGGTGCCATCCAGCGTGACATCGCCCAGGTGAGCCGTACCAGTCCGGCGAGCGTCTCGAGCCTGCTGCAGGGGCTCGAGCGGCGTGGTCTCGTCGAGCGTCGCAGCGAGCCCGGCGACGACCGCAGCAAACGTGTCTACGCGACGCCGACCGGCACAGAGCTCATCGCCGGGTTCGACACCGCGATGGCCGACGCCGACGAGTCGATCCTTGCCCCGTTGACCACCGCCGAGCGGGCCGCCCTGCAGAGGCTGCTCGTCAAGATCACCGCCGACCTGCCGCAACCCACCCGCTCGTAAACCGTTGCGGCGCAGAACGCGTCGCGCACGCTGACGACCACACGTGGCAGCATCCGTCGGCCCTCGCTCGACCCTGCTCACTCAACCCGCGGTACGGCATCCATGCCGGTGCGCGCTCGACCATGCCCGAAGGGACCCACCATGACCACCACGACTGCCACCGACACCACCACGACGGTGGCCGCCGTCGGCTCGAACCGCTGGTACCTCTCGACCGCGCCGATGATCCGGGCGCTGGTGCACCTGTGTGTGCCGATGGCCGCTGCGATGATCGTCGGGGCCGTCTACAACCTGATCAACGCCGGAGTCGTGGGCTCGTTGAACGACACGGCACTGCTGGCCGCGATCACGCTCGGCGCACCGATCCTCGGCCTGGTGATGGCGGTCGGCGGCGTGTTCGGCGTCGGTGGTGGTGCGCTGGCGGCGCGGCTGCTCGGCGCGGCCGAGCACGAGCCCGCAAAAGCGCAGGAGGTCAAGCACGTCACGTCGTTCGCCCTGTGGGGCGCGGTGGTCGCGGGCGCCGTGGTCGGCGGCCTCGGACTGGTCTTCCTCCAGCCCTTGGTGGCCCTGCTCGGTGCGGATGCCGCGACCGCGCCGGCCACGAGCGCCTTCGTGGGCGTCATGCTCGGCTTCGTCCCCGCGCTCGCGGCGGCCTTCTGCCTCGAACAGCTCGTGCGGGCGGAGGGTGCCGCGCGCCAGGTGATGGTCGGCCTGATCGCCTCCACCGTCGCCAACCTCGTGTTGGACCTGCTGTTCATCCTCGTCCTGCACTGGGGCGTGGCGGGAGCAGCCCTGGCGATGGGCCTGTCGAACCTCGGTGTCGTCGCGTACTTCGCGACCTGGCTTTCACGGCACAGCGAGACGATGAGTCTGGCACCTCGGTGGTTCACCCTCTCGCCCACCGTGGTCAAGCCCGTCCTCGGTGTCGGCGTCGGCGAGCTGCTGCAGGCCGGATTCCTCATCGTCACCTCACTGGTGCTGAACAACCTCGCGGCCGCCTACGGGGACGGCCCGCTCGCCGCGATGGGCGTAGCGGTGCGGATCGCGCAGGTGCCGGAGTTCCTGGTGATGGGCGTGACCCTCGGCGTGCTGCCGCTGCTCGCCTACTCGTACGGCAAGGGCGATCGGGCCCGGCTGACCGCCGCGCTGCGTGCCTCTGCCGTGACGGTGGGCGGCATCGTCCTGGTCTTCGCCACGGTGGTCTACGTGTTCCGCGAGCAGGTGGTCACCGCCTTCGTCGCCGACCCCTCGGTGTTCGCCATCGGCATCACCATCCTCACCGCCCAGCTGGTGGCGATGGTCGCCAATGGGTTCGCCGGGCTGATCACGTCTCTGTTCCAGGCGACCGGGATGGCGCTGGCCGCCACCGTGATGTCAGTGACCCAAGGTGTGCTGTTCGTCCCGATCGTGATGCTGGGCAACCTCTGGTTCGGCCTCGCAGGCATCATCTGGGCGCTGACCGTCACCGAGGGCCTCGTGCTCGTCGTCGGCGTGGTCCTGTGGCTCGCCTCCCGCCGCAGGATCGACCGGGGTCTCACCGAGGGCAGCGACGATCGCGCCGACCAGGTGCTCGAGGCGTGACCGGTGGGCTGGTCTGCGCGACGGAGCATTCGTGGCGCGCGACACGGTGACCGAGGTCGAACCCAACGCCTACGACCGAACGCGGGAGGCGCGCCTGTGGGCTGGGACCACAGAGCTGCTCAACCAGCAGGGCCAGGTATGGCGACCAACCCAGCACATCACGGGCCTGCGGAGCCCTGCGCTCCCCACCGGGGGGGCGTCAGTGTCGAACGTGCCACTGTGCGAGAGCGCCGCGCGCAAGTTCCTCGTTGTGGGCGAGGTGTTCCTCGAGTGCCTGGGCTGCGATCTCGGGGTCGCCCTTGCGGAACTCGTCCACCAGTAGTTGGTGGGCCTCGCGTCGCCGGTCGTGTTCTAGAGGGTCTGGGTCGAGCAGGCCGAAGCCGAAGCGGATGTACCGCTCTCCTGCTCGCCACAGCAGGGAGAGGATCCGCTCGTCCCAGGCGGTCACAGCTGGTGCCATGAGGGCGAGGTGGAACGCGCGGTGGTCGTCATAGATGTCGTCCATGCTCCGCTGGGCGTCGCCGAGCGCGGTGGCGACCTCGTACAGCTCGTCGAGCCTTTGGTCGGACAGGCCCCGGACGGCGTGGCGTGCGAGGTCGGGTTCGAGGAGGCGGCGGTTGCGGTAGATGGCGTGCAGCTCGTCGAGGTCGAGCGGGGCGACGGTGGCACTGCGGCCGGGCGGATTGACGACGAGGCCCTCGGCCTCGAGAACGCGCAGGGCGTCGCGCACCGGGATGATGCTGACCCCGAGCTGGTCGGCCAGCTTGCGCAGCGACAGGCTCTGCTCCGGCGCCAGGTCGCCTGACACGATCGAGCGGCGCAGCTCGGTGGTGACCTGGTCTGACACCGACTGCTGCTCGATAGGACGCACCGACCCCGGCGTGCTCGTGCTGAGACTCATCCGTGCTCCCTCGTCGCGTCGTTCCACTCGCATGTTATCAAAAGTAGCGAGAGGCCTTGTGTTATCACATATCAGTGCTAGCGTTTCTCGGGTCAGCAGTCCCTGAACGACGAGGTTCACGATGAGAGTCGCCGCGATCGGCACCCGGCTGTGCATCGTCCGCGAGGACGACGCCGTCGACGTCGAGCGTGCCAGCAGCGGCGCGTTCTCGGCCGACCCGCAGCTCGCCTTCGCGAGGTGGGACGAGCTGGCCGGCTGGTGGGGCGCCAGCGAGGCGACCACGCCGGCATCCGCGGTCGTCGCCGTCACTCCCTCGGAGCTGGGGCCACCCGTCCCGGCCCCCCGGCAGGTCTTCGCGATCGGCCTCAACTACCGCGACCACGCGGCCGAGGCCGGGCTCGACCTGCCCGAGGGGCACCCAGTGGTCTTCGCCAAGTTCCCGGCATCGATCACCGGCCCGCACGCAACCGTCGAACTGCCTTCGGATGCCGTCGACTTCGAGGCCGAGCTCGTGGTCGTCATCGGTGCTGGTGGGCACCGCATCACCCGGGATGACGCCTGGAGCCGCATCGCGGGCCTCACCCTCGGCCAGGACCTGTCCGAACGGCTCGTCCAGTGGCGCGGCCCCTCACCGCAGTTCTCGCTGGGCAAGTCCTACCCCGGCTTCTCGCCGATCGGCCCCGTCGTGGTGACGCCCGACGAGTTCCCCGACCTCGACGACATCGCGCTGGGGTGCAGCCTCAACGGGCAGACCATGCAGCAGGGCACCAGCCGCGACATGGTCTTCGCCGTCCCTGAGCTGGTGGAGCAGCTGTCAGCGGTCGTCCCGCTGCTCCCCGGCGACCTCATCTTCACCGGCACACCGGCCGGCATCGGGTGGACACGCGACCCGCGAGTCGTCCTGCAGGCCGGCGACCGGCTCGTCACCTCCGCGGACGTGATCGGCGAGATGACCACGACCTTCACCACCACCTGAATACCGACACACAACCCCGAGGAGCACTGCTGTGGCAAAGCCCAAGTTCGCCCACATCGTCTTCCTGACCGCACAGCCCCAGGCCATGCGCGACTGGTACTGCACGGTCCTGGACGCGCACGTCGTCTACCAGGACGAGACGCTCAGCTTCATGACGTACGACGAGGAGCACCACCGGGTGGCGCTGCTCCACCCTCCGCTCGAGCTGGAGGCCAAGACGGCCACGACCGCGGCGCTGCACCACTCCGCGTACACCTTCGAGTCGATCGACGACCTGCTCGACCGCTACGAGACGTTGCGCGGCAAGGGAATCCTGCCGGCGGTGTGTGTCGCGCACGGCGTCACCACCTCGATGTACTACCAGGACCCCGACCGCAACTTCGTCGAGCTGCAGATCGACCGGTTCGCCGAGCCCGACGACGCGACCGGATACATGAACGGGCCGCAGTACGCCGCCGACTCCGTCGGCCCCGGCTTCGACCCGGAAGAGCTGCTGGCGGCCCGCCGGGCCGGCGCCACGACCGAAGAGCTGTGCGACCGGGCCTGGGCCCTGCAGACCGAGCGGCCCAACCCCCTCGGCGTCCTGATGGGCGGCTGACCGAGGTTGACGGACACACCGAGGCTCGCACGATGACGATGGCACCCTCCCCGCCGGCCCGGCTGGCTGCCCCGAGCACCCCGACCGACGAGGAGACGCTGCGCGAGATCGCGCAGCGGGTGCTGTGGCTGTCCGCGTCGATCGTCGACGCGGCGAACGCCGGCCGCCCGAACGACTCCGGGGTCAAGGTCGGCGGTCACCAGGCATCCAGCGCCTCGATGGTCGACATCATGGTCGCGCTGTGGTTCGCCGAGCTGACCGCCCACGACCGCGTCTCGGTCAAGCCGCACGCCTCGCCGGTGCTGCACGCCATCAACTACCTGCTCGGCGACCTCGACGAGAGCTACCTCCCCACGCTGCGAGCCAAGGGTGGCCTGCAGTCCTACCCCTCACGGCTAAAGGACCCGGACACCGTCGACTTCTCGACCGGATCGGTCGGCATCGGTGCCACCGCGGCCGTCTGGGCCGCCATGGCGCACCGGTACGCCGCCTCGCAGTTCCCCGGAACACCTCCGGCCGGACGCTTCATCAGCCTGCTCGGCGACGCGGAACTCGACGAAGGAGCCATCTGGGAGGCCGTCGTCGACCCCCAGGTCGCCCGGCTCGGCGAGCTGCTGTGGGTCGTCGACCTCAACCGGCAGTCCCTGGACCGGGTCGTACCCGACATCCAGATCGCCAAGCTGCAGGGCATGTTCGCCGCGGCCGGGTGGCAGGTCGTGGTGCTCAAGTGGGGCCGGCTCATCACGGAGATCTTCGACCGCACCGGCGGCCCGCAGCTTCGCTCCCGACTCGAGGCGATGCCCAACGAGGAGTACCAGCGGATGCTGCGCGTGGACCCATCCCAGCTGGCCGACCGGATCCTGGCCGGCGCGGACCCGGGGCCCGGAACCGATGCCCTGCGCGACCTCGTGACCGGCCTGCCCGCAGCCGAGCTGGCCGCCGCGATCCGTGACCTCGGAGGTCACGACCTGGGCCTGCTGGTCGACACCTTCGCCACAGTCGAGGAGGACCGTCCGACGGTGGTGTTCGCGTACACGGTCAAGGGCCGCGGCCTGCCCACCGAGGGCCATCCGAACAACCACTCCGCCCTGCTCAACCCGGCCCAGATGGACGCCCTCGCCGCCGACTCCGGGATGAGCCGCAGCGCGCCGTGGCAACGGTTCCCGGCAGCCAGCTCGGCGGGCCGGCTGTGTCAGGACAGGGCGACCGCACTCCGAAGGCCCCCGGTCAGCGCCGGCGAACCGCTTGCCGTTCCGACCTCCCTGGGGCATGCCCATCGCAAGCCCACCTCGACCCAGGCCGCACTGGGCCGGTTGCTGGCCGACCTGCCACGCGACGCCCCTAACACGGCAGCGCGCGTGGTGACCTGCTCGCCCGACGTCGCCTCCTCGACCAACCTCGGCGGGTGGATCAACAAGACCGGTGTCTGGTCGGTCGCCGAGCGTCGGGACTGGTTCGCCGACGACAGCGAGCGGGTGCTCCGCTGGCACGAGGCCACCAACGGCCAGCACATCGAGCTCGGCATCGCCGAGGTCAACCTGGTCTCCCTGCTCGGTGAGCTCGGGGCCACCTGGTCGCGGTGGGGGGAGCGACTCATCCCCATCGCCACGCTGTACGACCCCTTCGTGACGCGGGCACTGGAGCCGTGGTCGTACGGCATCTACGCCGGCGGCCAGTCCATCCTCGTCGGCACCCCCTCCGGAGTCACCCTCGCCCCCGAGGGCGGGGCCCACCAGTCCATCACCACACCGTCCATCGGCCTCGAGCAGCCCGGGTGCGTCGCCTGGGAACCGGCGTTCGCTCAAGACCTGGAGTGGTGCCTCCTGCACGCGATGTCGCAGGTGGGCGTCAAGGGTGGCACCTCCGCCTACTTCCGCCTCTCGACACGACCGATCGACCCGGGGCTCGCCCGCCTGCCGGACGACCCGGGCCTGCGTGAACGACGCCGACTCCAGGCGATCGCCGGCGGTTACCGGATGCCGGCCGCCCACCCGGCGACCGAGGAGGAGGTCACACTCATCGGCGTGGGCGCGATCCTGCCCGAGGTCCTCGCGGCAGCGGAGTCCCTCGTGGCGCAGGGCGTGCGCGCCGGAGTCGTCTGCGTCACGAGCCCTGACCTGCTCTTCCGCTCCCTGCAGCAACGCGCCCTGCGGTCACCGGGTCTGGGCGGCGGCATCCTCGCCGAGCTGCTGCCCGCGGAGCACCCCGCGGCCCTGGTCACCGTCCACGACGGACACCCGCACACCCTCGCCTTCCTGGCCGCCGCCCGCGGCGACCGGATCCGCTGCCTGGGCGTCACGGAGTTCGGCCAGTCCTCGAGCCTCGACGACGCCCACCGGCTGCACGGCATCGACACCGGGTCGATCACCGACGCCGCCCTGACCCTGCTCGCCCGCTAGGAGAACCGCCCATGCATCGCGAGCACGTGCCCGTCCTGGTGTCCGGCGGTGGGCCGGTCGGGCTGGCCCTGGCCATCGAGCTGGGCCAACACGGGATCCGCTGCCTCGTCATCGAGCCGCGACCCCAGCCCACCCGGCTGCGGCCACGGGCCAAGACCCTGAACACCCGCACCCTGGAGCACTTCCGCCGCTGGGGCATCGCCGAGCGCATCCGCGCCGCCGCGCCGCTGCCGACCAGCTGGTCGCAGGACGTCTCGTTCTGCACCACCCTGCTCGGCACCGAGCTCACCCGGCTCACCGGCGTCCTCGGCCTGGCGGACACCGGGGTCTCCCCGGAGCTGGGGCAGCAGATCCCGCAGTACGTCACCGAGGAGGTGCTCCGCGAGGTGGCTGCCGACACCCCCACCATCGAGCTACGCCTCGGTTCACGCGTCACCGGGCTGCACGCCGGTGAGGATGCCGTCACCGTGTCCGTCGTCGACGCGGACGGACAGGAGCGGAACGTCGTCGCCGACTACGTCGTTGGCGCCGACGGTGCCCGCAGCGTGGTGCGCGAGAGCATCGGCGCGGCCTACGTCGGCGAGCACGCCCTGCGGCCCAACACCGGCGTCGTCTTCCGCTGCGACGGCCTGGACGCGAGGGTGCCGCACGCACCGGCGGTGCAGACCTGGGTGATCAACGACGAGACCCCCGGCATGCTCGGCCCCATCGACCGACACGGGCTGTGGTGGCTCATCGCGTTCGGGGTCGACGGAACCGCCGCGGACCTGGACGCCCGACGGCTCGTGGCCGGCGCGCTGGGCGAGGACCTGCCCATCGACATCGTCAGCACCGACCCGTGGGTGGCACGAATGGAACTGGTCGACCGCTGCCGCGCCGGGCGGGTCTTCCTCATCGGGGACGCAGCCCACCTGAACCCGCCGTTCGGCGGGCACGGCCTCAACACCGGCGTCGGCGACGCCGTCGACCTGGGCTGGAAGCTCGCCGCCACCATCGACGGCTGGGCCGGAACCGGCATCCTCGACTCCCACGAGCTCGAGCGAGCACCACTGCAGCGCAAGGTGATCGACGAGGCCGTCGCCAACATGTCGACCCTCTCACCCGAGCTGCTCGGCGATGACCTCACCGCGGACGGCCCGCGGGGCGACGAGGCGCGCCGCCTGGCCGCAGAGCGGATCCAAGCCACCAAGACGCGTGAGTTCCACAGCCTCGACCTCGTGCTCGGCCACCGGTACGAGAGCTCCCCGATCCTCAGGCCGACGGCGGCCGAGGCCGGCCCGTGGCAGTCGGTGGCCACACCGGGCACCCGCCTCCCGCACCTCTGGCTGGAGCCGAACCGATCGACCCTCGACCTCGTCGACAGGTCGCACGCCCTCCTGGCGGGAGCAGACGTCGAGGTTGGGGCTCTCACCGGGGCGGCGGAGGAGCGGTCCATGCCTCTCGAGGTCCACCGGCTCAGCACGGAGGCGATGGCCGGTCTCGGAGCCGACTGGGTCGTCATCCGCCCCGACCAAGTCGTGGCAGCCGCCGGCACCGGCGCCCCACCCGATGCCGACCTGGTCGACGCGCTCACCGGACACGCGGCGCGCGTCGCCGCACCAAGGACGTGACGGACATGAGCGCGAGCACGTCTCCAGCCCCCGACCAGACCAGGGCGCCGGCCGCCTGCCTGCCCTGCGACCTCGAGTCCGCGCCGCCGGAGGCGGTCGTCTATCGCGACGACCGACTGGGCCTGCGAGGTGGCCGAGGGGTACGACGTGCCCGGCTGGTACGTGCTGCGCGCCCGACGGCACGCCGAGGGCTGGGCCGGCCTGACCCTGCCGGAGGCCGCCGGCTTCGGCGTCGTCTCGCAGCAAGGTCAGCCGTGCCGTGCAGGCCGTCACGGGGGCGCCGACCGTGTACTTCCTGAGCTTCGGCGAGAACTACCCGCACCTGCACTTCCTCGTCATCGCCCGACCCGCAACGCTCCCACCCGAGCTGCGCGGCGCCGCCATCCTCACCCTGCGCACCGACCACCGTGACGGGCCCGCCTCGCTCGCCACCGCCTCGGCCGTCCGCCAAGCACTCACCACCGACTGAAACCCGCACCCACCAGAAAGGGACAACGATGTCCACCACCTTCACCCACACCTCCGGAGACCACACGTTCACCGGTCGCACCAACGCCGCCGACGGCTTCACCGCCAGCCCGGGCGCGCCCCTGGTCATCGCGCTGCACGGCGGCACCTACACCTCCGAGTACTTCGACATCCCCGGCTACTCCCTGCTCGAGCGGGCGGCCAGCCGCGGCATCCCGGTCATCGCCCTCGACCGACCCAACTACGGTGGGTCGTCCCCGCTGGAGTCGGAGGGCTCGATCATCCTGGCCAACGCCGAGGTCCTCGACGAGGCGATCGGGTCCATCTGGGCCGAGCACGGTGGCGACGCCCCCGGGGTCGTCCTCATCGCCCACTCCATCGGCGGCGCCGTCGCCACCGCGATCGCCGCCGGACAGCCCTCGTGGCCGCTGCTCGGCCTCGCGATGTCGGGCTGCCTGGTGCGCGTGCCGCAGGAGTCCCGCGCGGCCTGGGAAGGACTGCCGCCGATCCCGATGATCGACCTGCCGGTGCCGATGAAGGACCAGGTCATGTTCGGGCCGGCCGGGACGTACACCGAGGACATGCCCGCCGCCAGCCACCCCTCGAACACCTCGGTGCCCAAGACCGAGCTGCTCGACATCACCGGCGGCTGGATCGAGCGCCGGGCCGAGGTCTGCGGGCGCGTCACCGTTCCGGTGCACCACCGGCAGGGCGAGTTCGACGCCCTCTGGGTCACCGACCAGGGCGAGGTCGACGAGTTCCGCAGTGGCTTCGGCACCGCTCCGTCGGTCGACACCGCTCTTCAGCCGGGCAGCGGGCACTGCATCGACTTCCACCTCCCGGGTGAGCAGTTCCAGACCTCGCAGCTCGAGTTCGCCCAGCGGTGCGCGAAGGCCGAGGTGGCCTGACCACATGCCCTCGACCGTCCTGCGCAACGTCAGGATCTTCGACGGCAGCGGCTTCGGCGAGGTCACCGAACTCGCCTGGCGCGACGGCGCGTTCGTCGCGTCGGCCGACGACGATGCCGTCGTGGTCGACGGGGGCGGAGGCTTCGTCATCCCCGGCCTCATCGACTGCCACGTGCACCTCTACGGCCACGAGACCCTCGAAGAGCTGGCCGCCCACGGGGTCACGACCGCCCTCGACATGAGCTCGCCGCCGCCGCTGGTCGCAGCCCTGCGCGGTCAGCGGGGTGTCACCGACATCCGCAGCGGGCTGATGGCGCTCACCTCACCCGAGAGCGCGCACGCGCAGCGGATGCGGGACATCCCGGCCGCACAGGAGTCCCTCGTCGGGGGAGTGGTCGACGCACCGGCAGCGGTCGCGAGACGAGTTGCCCAGGGTGCGGACTACATCAAGCTGGTGATCGACCTCCCCGGGTTCGACCAGGCGACGGTCGACTCGATCGTCGCGGAAGCGCACCGCCACGGGCTGATGACCATCGCGCACGCCTCGCGCTCGGATGCTGTCGAGATGGCCCAGCGCGCTGGCGTGGACGTGCTCACCCACGTGCCGCTGGACCGGGCGATCGGGCCCGACCAGGCCGAGGCACTGTCGGCGGCAGGCGTCGTCTGCGTGCCCACCCTGACGATGATGAAGGGCATCGTCGACCGGCTCGCCGCCGCAGGCGCTCCCGGGCCGAGGTACGAACCGGCCGTGGCCAGCGTTGCTGCCCTGCACCGCGCCGGGGTCCCGATCCTCGCCGGAACCGACGCGAACCAGACACCGGCAGCGCCCGCCTCACCGCCCATGGGTGCGAGCCTGCACGACGAGCTGGCCCTGCTCGTCGACGCCGGCCTCACGCCGGTCGAGGCGCTGCGAGCAGCAACGGGTGTGGCGGCCGACCACTTCGGCCTTGCCGACCGGGGGCGCCTCACCCCCGGGCTGCGTGCCGACCTGGTGCTGCTCGAGCAGGACCCCACGGCGGGCATCGCCGCCACCCGCGGCATCCGAGGGGTCTGGATCGAGGGTGAGCCGGTGGTGACCACCGGATGATCCTGGTGACGGCCGCCGCGGGCAACCAGGGCAGGCTCCTGGTCCCCAAGCTGCTCCGGGCCGGTGCTCGCGTGCGCGCCAACGTCAGGTCCGAGGCCTCGGCGTCCGGCCTGCGTGCGCTCGGTGTGCACGAGGTCGTCGTCGGGGACCTCGCCGAACCGGACGTGCAACGTCGGGCCGTGCAAGGTGTCGAGAAGGTCTACCACGTCGGCGCCACGCTCAGCCCGGGTGAGCGGGCGATGGGCATCGGCCTGGTCGATGCCGCGCGAGCCGAGGGCGTGCAGCACTTCGTGTTCAGCTCGGTGCTGCACTCGATCGTGACCGACCTGGTGCAGCACACCATCAAGCGCGACGTCGAGGAGCACCTGCTCGCCTCGGACCTCGAGTTCACGATCCTGCAACCCTCGAACTACATGCTGCCCCTCAAGCTGCGACCCGCCTTCTCACGCAACGTGTTCGAGCTGTCCTGGTCACTCGACCGACGCAGTCGCTCGTCGACCTCGACGACGTCACCGACGTCGCCCTCGAGGCGCTGACGGACAGCGCGGCTCACGCGGCCGCCACCTACGAGCTCGTCGCACCCGGGCGGTACACCGCGCACCAGCTCGGCGAGACCATCGCGACCGTAATGGGGCGCCCCATCACGGTCCGCGAGATCGACGCCGACACGTACGCCCGGGCCTGGCTCGGCGACCGTGACGCCTGCCACCGCGACGCACGAGCTCTCGGTCCTTCGCTCCATCACCACGCGGTACAGCGCCCACGACTTCGTCGGCAACAGCAACGTCCTGACCTGGCTGCTGGGCCGGACCCCGACATCGTTCGAGCAGTTCGTCCAACGCGAGTGGGACGCACAGCCGGCGAACGCCGCCGGCGGTTCGACATGAAGCTGACCGGCCGCACCGTCCTCATCACCGGGGGCGGGTCCGGAATCGGCCGCGGGCTCGCGGAGGGCTTCCACCAGCGAGGCAACACGGTCGTCATCGCCGGCCGGCGGCCCGACGTCCTCGAGGGCGTAGCCGCCGCCAACCCCGGCATCGACACTATGGTGCTCGACCTCGCCGACCCCCGCAGCATCGAGGAGGGTGCTCGCGACCTCGTGGTGCGACATCCCGGGCTCGACGTCCTCGTCAACAACGCCGGCATCATGCTCGACACCGACCTGAGCACGCGCATCGCCGACGACGATCTCGACACCACGGTCGCGACCAACCTCCTCGGCCCGATCCGGCTGGTCTCCGCGCTCGTCGACCACCTGCGCGCCATGCCGTCCGCCGCGATCGTCAACGTCACGTCGATGCTCGCCTACGCACCCCTCGCGCGGGCCCCCCTGTACTCCGCCACGAAGGCCGCGATGCACTCCTACACTTTGGCCCTGCGCTACCAGTTGCGGTCGAGCAACGTCGACGTGGTCGAGATCGCGCCGCCCTTCACCCGCACCGCACTCCAGCCGGTCAACCTGACGGATCCTCGGGCGATGCCGCTCGACACCTTCATCCGGGAGACGGTCGGGGCGCTGGAGGCCGGCGAGCCCGAGGCCTACGTCCGGCTGGCGCGCGAACGCCGGGACGCGCAACGTACCGGCGACATCGCCGCCACGCAGCACCTCAACGACCTGATGAGCTGAACGCTGAGCCCGCCACCCGGTTCCCTATGGTCGACGAGCGCGAGCACCGATCGGCCCGCGCAGCACCACGCCGGATCTTCATTGCAGAGCGTCCAGCCGCACCCACAGTGCCTGACCCAGAATGTGACCCAAAATTCCGCGGATCTCGGTTCCGTAACACTCCGACCGGGCCCGTCATGGTGCGTCCACACGCCTGTGGCCTGCGCAAACGTCCGACCATGCTTCGTTTGAGGGCGGGCTGCTTCGGCCAGTGTCGGGTCGATCGAGTTGCTACGGATCAGAAGGTTAGGGGTTCGAATCCCTCGGGCGCGCTCGGTGATCAGACAGACGACAGTCCCGCGACCAGCGGAAACGCTGTCGGGGGCTTACTCGTGAGCGGATGGTGGACGCGTTTCGGGTCGTTAGGTGACCCAAAATGTGACCCAAAATGTCGGGCCGGGTCGTGTCCAGTCGGGTCAGGTCGCGAAGCCCGAGACGCCGGTGACAGGATGGTAAGAAGGTTAAGACGACCCGCACGACCTGGTGTCAAGGGCCATTGGTTTCTGCCCAGGGGCGGTCGTGAACCTGCCCGGTCACGGATGGTGAGCGTGGCGGCCATGTCGATGAGCGGACGGGCAGGATGGAGTGGCGCGGTGCCAGGGGCTTGCTATTCCACCCTGGCCCGAAGGGTGCGGGTCAGCCGGGTCCGGCGAGCTCATCGATCGAGTCGGCGCGTCCGGCGATCGCCATGAGGAGAGCTTCGCCGGGTCCGCTGACTTCTGGTCCGTCGCCGGTGCTCCAGTCGATGTCCGTTGCGGTCAGCTTCAGGGCCTTGGCGTTCTTCTTCGCGGGCAGTGTCGGTGCGCCGAGGGCGAAGTCGAGCACCGGGCCCAGTCGGTGTGACGGGATGGTTCGTGGGCGTGCGAGGGCGCGGCGGATGTCCTGGTGATGGATGGTGCCGTCGGTTAGCGCGATGCCGCCACCGAACCCGGCGGGCAGCCCGCTGGGCACTAGGTTGCGGGCGAGGAGGTCGATCACGGCATCCGGCTGAAGGTCGCTGTACCGGTTGAGCGCGACGGCGTTGACGCCGCAGATTCTGATGCCGCCACGGAGGAAGGTGCCGACCAGGGTGGGCGCGGACAGCTCGTCGTAGCTGACGACGTGGGTGGCCACGTCCTGCACGCTCCTCCGGGTGCACAAGGACGGGGCCCTCCATTGTGGGGTGAACCAGGCCAGCTCGAGTCTCATCAGTGAGGTGGCGTAGCAGGGCAGGAGTTCGGTGCGCTCCTCCTCGGCCAGGGCCTTGAGGTCGGGTCTACTCAATGCGGGGTTCTGCTTGCGGGTGATCGCCTGGTAGCGGGACAGGTACAGCGGCCATCCGTCGTCGACGTCGACACCGGTGCGCATGTCTTCCCACCGGCGCCGTGCCGCTCGAGGTGTCGGTGCACCAGTACAACGCGGGTGCGCTGCTCGGCCGGGGGTGAAGGTGACCTCGACCTCGCTGGTGTGGGTCAGGTCGGTGGCGACCTGCCAGTCCGGGCCGATGTCCCAGCTGAACGCGAGACCCGATGGTGGGTCGAAGGCGAGCACCCGGCCCCAGCGACAGATGCTGCCGTCGACGCCGACGGTCGTAGACGTCGCCGCCGACGCGCTGCTCGAGGACGGTGGCCTCGATCGGCACGGCGAGCATGTTGAGGATGCTCGCGCGGCCGGATTCCGGTCGAGGTCGGTGAGCGACGCCCAGAACGCCTGCTCCTGGGGGATGTCCACGATGAGCCTCGTGCCGCACGGACCCGTCAGGCTCCACGCTCATCGGCTTCCCTCCCTCGCTCGTCCTCTGGTGCCAGGTTGCCCAAAGCGTCGGACCAGAACTGGTCGAGCTCGCGGCGGTAGCGTGCCAGCCGCTGCGCGTCGATGCTGTAGACCCGGTTTCGCCCTTGCTGCTCGTCGTGCACGACGCCAGCCTCGCGCAACACCTTCAGGTGCTGTGCCCGGGCCGCTCATCCCACCGGCCAAGTCACTGACCGTGCAGGGGCCGGCGGAGAGGCGCTCGATGATCGAGCGCCGGCTCGGTCGCCAGCAGCGCCCAGGCATCCACTGGTAAGCCACCACGAACACGTAAGTTACTGCTTACTCGTCACCCTGCAAGGGTGGGTCCAATGGCCCAACGGCGATCCGTCCTATGCCGCGCCGCGTTAATTGCCGAAGCGTTGCTGGGCCGCTTGCCGGGTGGTGTCTAGTGCGGCGCCGATGATCGTCCAGGAGTCCCCGGCGTCGCGTGCGGCTCGTACCGCGTCGTGGAGTTCCGTCCCATCGCCTCGACATGCACGATGACGACCTGCTCCTGCCCGCCCTGCCCGCGGACCCGGACCCACACCGTCTCCCCGAGCAGGGTGTGAGGCACCGAGTACTGCCCACCCTCGAACGCGACCATCGGGGTGTTGCCCGGCACCGTGCGGGTCACCCCGAACGCGACCGTGTGCGGGACCGCCGGGACCGGGTGCAGCGGCCGTTCCTCCTCGAGCGCTCTGCTGCGGCCAGGTTCTCCCGGGCGGCGAGGATGCGTCGGAAGCTGCGCGGCGTCACGGGCTGGGTGCGTGGTCACGTCGAGCCTGGTCCAGGCCGGTGTGGTCGTGCGTCTGCCTTGACGCTTCGTCATCTGTTGTCACCTCATCTGCAGGTATCGTCGTAGAACGTCGGCCGGAGTCGGTCCGGCGTGGATCATCCGGGTCGGCTCGCTGCGGGGCGGTCTTGTCCCGGATCGCGAGCACCACCCGGAACCTGCTCCACGCCAAACGGCGACGAACACGAGCGTCTCGACCCCGTCGCTGACTGGGCCGTCGCCGACAGTCGTACTGCACCACATCGCCGGCTCGCTCACCCACGGACGGTGCACCCGCACCCGCCCCAACCGGTAGTTCTTCTTCACCGCCGCAACCGCCCGGCTGGTCGTACGCTCCGAGCCGGCGTTGCCGAGGCGAGCAGGATGTCGGCATCGTCAATGCCGTGCTTGCGTGCGAGGCGGTTACCCTCCACGCGTCAAGAGTGCATTGAGCGAGGCCACGGGATGTCGCCAGGATCGTCTTGACGGCGCTCACCGGCCCACCGTGTGGTGCGAGACCCCAGCCAACTCCCCGGCATCGCGCAACGACCCCGTCAAATCGAACGCTTCCAACATGTTCATGATTCTCCTCGGCAGACTTCACAGTGGTCCCTCCTGTATGTCAGGCCCCGTGGCGGTCGCTGACTCCGGTGGTTGGACTCGGCTATGTAGGCGCGGTGCGATGCCTCGTCAACGGCGGGTCCTCGTCGAGGCTCCACGTGCCAACGCACGGTGGGCGATCCTGGGACATCCATCAGGCAGCTTTATGACTGAGTCCGTCTGGCCGATGCATGCCGGCCGTGCGTCCGGGCAGTTTCTCGTGGCCGCTGTCAACCTGGTGAGACGTGGTCCGACGTCGGTGCTTCGGTCGTTTGCCAAGGAGCGAGATCAGGACCGGGAGAACACGCTCGCGCGTGGAACGGTGACCCAGTGGCGCAGGAGGAGGTAGTTAGTTCCGGCGTAAGGGCCACCGACCGGTCATCCGGGATATGTAGGTGATCCGTCCTCCCAGTTCGTGCGCACCGCCGGCCCGACCCTCAATTCACATGGCGGAGATGTCGGGGTAGAGCGCCGAGAGAATCGACAGGTAGTCGACCACGACGCCGCAGGAGTTGCTGGCCAGGGCCACGGTGACGCCGGTGTCGGGGTTGCGCACCGCCAGGGTCTCGTAGCCGAGCGTCTCGCCGGCGTGGCCGTACCACTGGCCGAAGCGGTGCGTGCCCTGCCCGTAGTCGATGTCGTCGCCCAGCGTTGCCAGGGTGTCTCGTGCCTTGACGGTGGCGGGCTGGAGCACGGCGTCGCCCACGCCGGATGCGGCGAACAGCCCGAGCTCGGCGATGGTCGAGGACATGCCGCCGCCGCCCTGCCCGTAGGACAGGGAGTAGTCGGTCAGGTCGGTGCCGACCGCGACTTTGGCGCCGCTGCTGGCGAACTCCCGCTGGCACGACGGGGTGACCGCACTGTGCAGCCCGGGGGCAGGCAACGTGGTGTCGGTGTACGGCGGCAGGGAGGTGTGGGTCATTCCCATCGGGTCGGTCACGTCGGTCTTCACCAGGTTCTGCAGGCTGTTGCCGGTGACTTCCTCGGCGATCTCCTGGAGCAGGATGTAGTTGGTGGTGGAGTAGCCGCCCGGTTTGCCGGCAGGGGTGAGTCCGAGGTCTATGCCGGCCTGGATGAGGGTGTCGGCCTCCACTGGGGTGGTGGGGTCCTTCACGACCTGGGAGACCAGGCCCTGGGGGGTGTTCATGTAGTCGGGGATGCCCGAGTGCATGTCCAGGAGCTGTCGGATGGTCCGGTCTGCCACGGCGGGGAACTTCTTGGCGACCCCCGGAGCCGCGACGGTGATCGTGTCGTCGAGGGCGAGCTTGCCGTCCTCGACGAGCCTGAGCACGACGGTGGCCGTGTAGGCCTTGGAGACGCTGCCGATGTGGAAGTTCATGTCCGTCGTCGCCGGAACACCCGTCTCCGAGTTCCCGTAGGCCTTGACGAAGACTCCCTTCTTCGGGTCCCAGACGCCGATGATCAGGGCGGGGAGGTTCTCCTTGTCCCGCGACCAGAGTGCGCCGATGGTGCTGTCCATTGCGGTGGCGTCGGCGGCGCTCATCGGGTGGGTCGGTATGTCGACGTTGGCCTTCGGCCGAGTCGATGCAGCGGCCGACGGGGACGGCGACGGCGCGGCGTTCGGGTTGTCGCCGTTGGTGCCACACGCCGTGGTGAGTGCAGCCAACAGCAGCACACCGGCCGAGGATGCAAGGGTGCGACGCATGGGAACCTCCAGAACTGTGCAGGGTTGGCACGGTGAGGACCTGGTGACGGCGGGGTCGTCGACCCCAGCCGCCGCGGGACAGCTCAGCGCTTGGGTGAAGGGCCGTACTGGTTGTCGGCCTTGCTGTCGAGCAGCGTGAAGATGAGCAGGACGATGGCGCCGACGAGGGGGATGAAGCCGATCAGCAGCCACCAGCCGCTGTGGCCCGTGTCGTGCAGCCGCCGGACGAAGACTGCGAAGGTGGGCAGGAACAGCAGCAGCCCGGCGATGCCACTGACCCAGCCCCCAGCGGTTGCGTCACGGAAGTTGAGGCCGGCGACCTGGTCGATGACTGCGGCCACGACGCTGACGATGGCGACGAAGACGTACCACCACCAGTACTCGCTGCGGCGGGCCCTTCCGGAGAAGGTCGCGTACTTGGAGAGGACGCTGCTGACAGCCTGGCCGATCGACATGACGTGCTCCTGACCCGAAGGGCTCCCTGCTGCTGAAACGGTAGCCATCCGCTTTCGTGGCCACAGCGCGATCGACTCCACCCCCCCATGTGACGTGCGCCTCAGCCCCGGGCACACCCCTGGCTCCTTCACCTGGACGGATCGCGCCACGCCTGGTCTGGCGTCCAGACAGCCTCTCGTGACGGTGCGGCCTGGAGGGCTGAACTATCCTGGACGACAACGTAATCCGGCGTTTGCCAGTGCGGAGGTCCTCCGCCGGCTCGGGGAGGCCACCCGCGCAGGGTCCTCACCCGGTGGCGTCCGGAAGGCAAGGCACAGTGGTCCTGCCCGGGCCGACGCGCCGAGTGATCTTGCCCACGAGGCATCCACTGTGTCAGGTGGGTATCTTCGGTTCCGTGACGGTCGCTCAGCGCAATGGGGACACCGAGGCGGCTGAGTTCTTCAGCCGGAACCGGACGCCGCGACTGGTCATCGGGGTCGTCATGTCGGTGGCGCTGGTGGTGGCCTACCTGTTCGGCATCCAGTCCTACCGCAGCGGTCTCTCGCAGGCGCTTCCCGTCCAGAACCCCGCTGCCGGGGGCGTGTCCCTGGTGATCGTCCCTGAGGGGGTCGCTCCCGACGAGCAGGAGCTCCCGGTGCGGGTGCTCGTGTTCCCGTCCGCCGAACTGCTCGACGCCGACGGACTGCTGAAGCGCGCGCTCGAGGTGCGCATCCAGCCGGCGCTCTCCGGCCAGAGCATCGTCTTCCCCGCTGGGAAGGTGACGGCGCCGCAGAGCGCGGTGCTGCCGACGGCCGGCACGGTGCAGTACTACCCGTTCGACACGTATGTCGTCGCCGCCGAGGTGCAGGTCACCGCCGGGGTCGCGGACGCCGCCGAGCCCGTCCCGACCCAGATGTCCCTGTTCTTCCGAGTCCCAGGGTGGAGCGCGCAGGGGACGAGCGTGCGCCCCTCCGTCGGGGTGTCGTCAGCGGTGATGTCGACCGAGCTGTGGCGCAACGGCTCCACGAAGTCGATCGCGCTGCTGCTCCTGCTGTTGATGGTCGTGCTCGCGACCGTCGCGATCCTCGTGACGGGTTCCGTGACACGTGGCGGCATGGCGCTCGAGCTGTCTGTCGCGAGCTGGTTGACCGCGTTGCTGTTCGCCCTGATCCCCCTGCGGGGGTTCTTCCCCGGCGACCCGCCACTCGGCTCCTGGATGGACATTCTCGTGTTCTTCTGGGTGGAGCTGATCCTGATGGTGTCCGTGGCGGCGGTGGTGACGACGATCCTGATGCGGGCCCGCGACGTTCGCCGCCATCCGGTGCTTACCAGTGACTTCGTCGCCAGGTCTAGGGCACTCCCGGCCGATGGTCGACGCCGCTGTCCCTGCGGCACCCCAGCACAACGGTTCCGGCACCGGAGCGCAAGCCGGTCCTGAGGGTCTACCGGACCATGGCTTCTGACCTCGTCGACAGGACCGCGCCCGCTCCGGCGCGCACCGGCGCGCTGGCGCGGATGCCGGGCCTGGACGGGGTGCGCGCGGTCGCCGTCGCGGCCGTGCTGCTCTTCCACGCGAACCCGACCTGGCTGCCCGGTGGCTTCCTCGGCGTCGACGTCTTCTTCACGCTGTCCGGGTTCCTGATCACCTCGCTGCTGCTGACCGAGCTGCAGGCCCGTGGCGGCATCCGCTTCGGGCGCTTCTACCAGCACCGCGCCAAGCGTCTGCTGCCCGCCATGTTCGCGGTGCTGATCGTCTCGTCACTGCTCGCGATGACGGTCGCCCAGGATGCCGCGGCACGCCTGCGCGAGGACGTGGTCGCCTCCGCGTTCTACGTGACGAACTGGTGGTACGTCGCGCACGGCACGTCGTACTTCGACGCCATCGGCCGCCCCCCACTGCTGCAGCACCTGTGGTCGCTGGCGGTGGAGGAGCAGTTCTACCTCGTCTGGCCGCTGATCCTGTACGTGCTGTGGCGCATCGGCCGGGTGCCGGCCGTGCGCGTCGGCGCCATGGTCGGGGTGCTCGCCTCCACGGCGTGGATGGCGTGGATCGCCGTGCGCGACGGCATCCCCGCGATCGCCGACTCCGGCCGGGTCTACTTCGGCACCGACACCCACGCGATGACCCTGCTCGCCGGCGCCGTGCTGGCCACCTACTGGACCCAGGAGGGCGCGATCTCGGCCCTCACCGACACGGGGCCGCCGCCTGGTCAGCCTGCTCGGGCTCGCCTCGCCTGGCCGGTCTCGTCGTGGTCTTCCGGTTCGTCGACGCCTCCTCGTGGGGCCTGTACCGCAGCGGCTTCCTCTGGGTCGCCCTGGTCACCGCCGGGTTCGTCGCGGCCGCCGCCGTCAACGGCACCTGGTTCTCGCGCGCCCTGGCCCTCCAGCCGCTGCGCTGGATCGGCCAGCGCTCCTACGGCATCTACCTCTGGCACTGGCCGATCTTCCTGGTGCTGCGCCCCGGCATCGACCTCGACGCCACCGGCTGGCCGGTGCAGGCCGCCCGCTTCGCGCTGACCTTCGCCGCCGCCGAGCTCTCCTACCGCTACCTCGAGATGCCGATCCGGCGCGGAGCGATCGGCCGGCTCTGGGCCGAGCTGGGGACGCCGCAGCAACCTGCAGCCGCCCCACCCGGGTGGGCCTGACCGTCGCGATGACCACCGGCCTCGTGGCGGTGCTCGGCATCGGCCTCACCGTCGTGCGCCAGCCCACCTTCCAGGACTCCCTCGGCGGGGTGACCTCGGTGGGCGCCGGCTCGCTGACGGCCGCGGCAGGCGCCGGAACCGTCCACGGCGGAACCGGACAGCCGGGTCGCACCCGCGGCCGAGCCCACCCAGGCACCGTCACCGCATCCCCCCACCCCAAAGGCCACCACCCCGGGGGCGAAGCCGTCGGCCACACCCTCGCCCAAGCCGAAGACGACCCACAAGCCCGCGGCCCCCTCGAAGACCCGCGCCCCGTCGACCGCGAGCGGCAACGCACGACTGTCGACCACCGCGGTCGGAGACTCCGTGCTGCTCGGGTCCGACGCTGCTCTACACGCCGCGCTCCCCAAGGTCACGGTGGATGCCCAGGTGAGCCGCATGCCTGGCGAGATCTTCAGTCGGATCCGTGAGCGCAAGCGGCTCGGTCGGCTGGGCGACGTGGTCGTCATCCAGGCCGGCACCAACGGCGTGATCGGAAGTTCCGAACTCACCTCGCTCCTGACCCTTCTCAGCGACCGCAAGCGTGTCGTCCTGATCACCCCCCATGGCGACCGGGATTGGATCAGGCAGGCGAAGTCCGTCATCCGCAGCGCCGGCGAACGGTTCGCCTCGGGGAACGTACGGATCGCCGACTGGGACACCTTCGCCTCCCAGCACCGCAGCCTGTTGTTCAAGGACGGCATCCACCCCCTACCCGGCGCCGGAACCACGGCCTACGCGCGTCTCATCAAGGAAGCCATCACACGGTGACCTGACACCCCGAGCGGAGCCTGGCTGCGGCAGGTGGGTGCACCGACGCCGCTGCAGACAAGGCGCCGGTGTGGGTACTGACGACTCGTGCTGCCAACCGACCGACCGACCTTCCACGGTGTGATGTCGGCGACTCCCGCCCCGGACGCGGGGTGCTGTGAGGACCCGGGGCCCACAGTAGGTGCCGCAGGGTTCAACGCCAGGAGGACGCCATGGGTCGCCGTCGCTCGGTCAAGGGAGCGGTGGCCGTGGCGGCCACTGCCTTGGTGGTGGCCGGGTCGTTCGCGGCACCGGCGCAGGCGGCGAGCTACACGGTCACGAGTGCTTCGTTGTGCGGTGGCGCGGGCACGTTCGAGCAGGCGCTGAAGGACGCGAACGCCAACCCGGGCACCGACACCATCACCTTCACTCCGGGCTTGGTCGTCGACGCGAGCTCGTGCACGACCCCGGGGCTGCGGCCGTTCCCGTACGCCACGTTCGCGACCGACTCGGTGACCATCGTCGGCAACGGGGCCATTGTCGAGGGCAACCAGCTCTACATGGACAAGGGCAACGGCCAGGTCAACCAGCCGGACCTCTGCCCCGACCAACGACGAGCTCATCGTGGCGCGCGCGATCTCGGTGCGCTCGCTGTGTGAGCACCACATGCTCCCGTTCGTCGGCACGGCCCACGTCGGCTACCTGCCGGGACACCGCATCCTGGGCCTGTCCAAGCTTGCCCGCGTCGTGGAGCACTTCTCCCGTCGGCCGCAGGTGCAGGAGCGGCTCACGGTTCAGGTGGCGAACTGGCTTGATGCACAGCTCAACCCAGCCGGTGTCGGGGTGGTCGTCGAGGCGGAGCACCTGTGCATGACGCTGCGTGGGGTGCAGGCGCCTGGAACGACCACGGTCACCTCGAGCCTGCTCGGGACTCTGCGTACCGACCCCCGCTCCCGCTCGGAGTTCCTCGCCCTCACGCGCCCTGCGCGGTGACGAGGTCGAGGAGTGTGTGGGCCTCCTCGGCGCAGGCAGGGCATCCGCGCAGGTGCGCCGCCATCGCGGGGTCGTCGTGTGACGCGTCCTGGACGAGGGCCTCGACGTAGGTGTCCATCTGTTCGAAGCACCCGTCGCAGGACAGCCATGGGGTGGTGTCCAGGAGCAAGGCGTCGATGGCGGCTGGGGTGAACGAGAAGCCGGGGGTGGGTGGGGTGGTGGTGCTCATGGTGTTCCTGCCGGGGTGCTGTGCGGTGGGGTGGCGGTGAGGTGCCCGGTGGCGACGAGCGCGGCGCGCAGGCGCACCCGCACGTCGTGCACCGTCTTGTACAGGGCGCCGCGGGTGGAGCCGAGGCGCTCGGCGAGCACGTCGATCGGTACACCGTCGACGAGCAGGGCGATGGCGATGCGACGCTGGTGTGGTGTGAGCGTCGTGCGCATCGCCCGGGTGAGCGCCAGGCCGAGGTCGCGGACCTCGGCGGCGTGGTCGGGCCCGTCGTACGGCGGTGCCTCCACCTCGATGTCGCGCAGCGCCACCTCGCGGTGCTGCCACTGGATCCGGCGCACCTCCGTAGCCGCCTGGAGGATGGCGAACTTGAATGCCCAGGTACTGAACCGGCTGCGCCCCTCGAAGGTGTGCAGCTTGCCCAGCAGGGCGGTCATGGCCTCGTCGGCCGCCTGGTTGGCCAGGTCGTCGACTGCGTCCGGTGACGGGTCGGGAAGGGCAGCTCGCATCCGCCAGACCTGTTGCGCGGCCGCGCGCACCATCAGCGCGTGCAGCCGACGCATCGCGTCGTCCTGCGCAGCCCCGCGCTCGGAAAGGGCAGCAACCCAGTCCGCAGGTTCGTCGTGGATGCCGTGGGTCGTCGTGGGTCGGATCGGCGAGACGCCGACCGGGGTGGTGTCGTCCCGGCTCGTGGTACTCATCGTTCGTCGTCCGGAGCGAGGATCCGGGCCGCGAGGTGGGGTGGGCACCCCCGGTCGACGAACTGGAGCAGGGCGTGCAGGTCGACCTGCTCGCGGGCGAGCCGCTCGGCCAAGGCCCCGGGGAACCCGGCGTCGCGCAGCCGGCAGGCGCGCCACCCCACGACGTCGACCGGTGCGTCTGCCCCCGCAGGGGACGCGGCGGGGTGGGCTGCGCGGGCCGGCTGGGTGGTCATGCCCTGTTGGCTGCGCCCAGCGGTCCCGGTCTTACCGGGAGCAGTGGTCGAGGTAAGACCACCGGGTCGAGGTGGCACCAACACCGTGCCAGCGTCCCACTTCACGCACACCGCGGGCCGGCATCCCAGCCCGGCACGGGACACCAACCACCCAGGAGGACCCATGGCCACCATCGACACACCGTCCCGGCGCGGCGCGCCGGACACCGCGAGCACCGGCAGCCGCACGGCAGCCACCCCGCCCGCCACGGCGCCGCTGGGGCAGGACCCCACGCGGCAGGCCTACCTGATCCTGCGCGGGGCGTTCGTCATCGCGCCCATCGTCTTCGGCCTGGACAAGTTCACCAACTGGCTCGTCCAGTGGGACCAGTACCTCGCGCCGACCCTGTCCGACCCCCTGCCGGTCAGCGCCCACCAGGCCATGTACGTCGTCGGCGTCATCGAGGTCGTGGCGGGCCTCGTCGTGGCCCTGCACGCCCGCCTGGGCGCCCTGGTCGTGGTCGCCTGGCTTGCGGGCATCATCGTCAACCTGCTGCTCCTCCCGGGCTTCTACGACGTCGCCCTGCGGGACTTCGGGCTGCTGCTGTCGGCCCTCGCGCTGCAGCGCCTGGCCAGCCGCTACGACCCGCGCCCGCTGGCGTGGCCCTTCCGCCGGGGATGAGCGGTGCGCACAGCGTTCGTCCTCACCGGAGGCGGCAGCCTGGGCGTCGTCCAGGTCGGGATGCTCGTCGCACTGCACGAGCACGGCATCGAACCGGACCTGCTGGTGGGCACCTCGGCAGGAGCGCTCAACGCGGCACACCTCGCCGGCCCCGGCACCACCAGCCAGCGGATCGGCACCCTGGCCACCCTGTGGGGACAGGTGCGCCGCCGGGACGTGTTCGTCACCCAACCGCGGCGCTGGCTCGCCGCCACCATCGGCACGGCACCGTCGCTCTTCGTCGACACCCGCCTGCGAGCCCTGGTCGAGGCCCACCTCGGCTATGACCGGCTCGAGGACGCCCGGCTCCCGGTGCACGTCGTGACCACCGACCTCGTCACCGGCCAGGGGCTCGCACTGACCGACGGCCCAGCAGTGGACGCAGTGCTCGCCAGCGCCGCGGTGCCCGGCCTGCTTCCACCGGTGCAGCTCCACGGGCGAACCCTGGTGGACGGAGGCATCGGGGACTTCGACGCGCTGCGGCACGCCGAGGCCTGGGGCGCCCAGGACATCTACCTGCTTCCCGCCGGGTACCCCTGCGCCGGCCCCGCCCCGACCACCGCTCTGGGGATCACCCTGACCTCGCTCAGCCTGCTCCTGCACCGCCAGCTGCAGGCCCAGGTCCGCCAGTACGACGGCCCGGCCCGGGTGCACGTGCTTCCGCCCCTGTGTCCACTGTCGACGTCCCCAGCCGACTTCACCCAGGCAGCCGGCCTGCTCAAGCGCAGCCACCGGGTCACCAACCAATGGCTCGCTCACGGCGGGGCCGACAACCCTGCACCAGAGGTGCTCTCGCTCCATCGACACGCTGCGCGCGAGTGCCGCCGCCAACTCGGTACTTCGATCGGGGTCTGAGGTGACCCACAATGGTCAGTGGCCGGACTCCGTCTCGCGGGCGGTCTTCGGGATCACCATGAACGTGAAGGCCATGGCACCCACTGCGACAACGGCGAGCAGGATGAGCCCGAAGCCGTAGCCGGCGAAGACTGCGTTGAAGGTCGCTCCGAGCACCAGGGGCGGGAAGTAGCCGCCCAGCCCTCCCGCCGCACCGACGAGTCCGGACACGGTGCCGACCTGTTCCTTTGGCGCCTGCAGCGCGACCCAGGCGAACACAGCGCCGGCGCCGAGCCCGAGGAAGAACGCCATGGCGACGAACGCCGCCCCGGCGGGGACCTCCAGCGGCGGCTGGAACGCCAGCACGACGGCCAGCACCGCGGTACCCATGAGCGAGATCCCCATGACGACGCGCGGTCCGATCCGGTCGGAGAGCGCCCCGCCGACCGGGCGCGCGATCACAGCAGCAATCGCGAACCCAGCGGTGCGAGTGCCGGCAGCGGTGAGGTCGAAGTCGTAGATGTCCTTGAGGTACGTGGGCAGGTAGGTGGAGAACGCGACGAACCCGCCGAACGTCACCGCGTACAGGAACGCCATCTGCCACGTGACGGGGAGTCGAGCGGCCGCCTTCAGCTTCGGCATCACCGGCGAGGTGTTGGGGGACCACTCCGGAGAGTTGCGCATGCCGAACCAGCTGATGGCCGCCACCACCACGAGCGCGACAGCGATGATGACGTGCGTCTCCAGATAGCCGAACCGCTCGACCATCCGCGGCGTGAAGGCCGAGGACAGGGCCGTGCCACCCATGCCGGCACCAAACACCCCCGTCGCGAAGCCCCGCCGATCGGCCTGGTACCACGCGTTCACGAAGGGGATGCCGACGGCGAAGGTGGTTCCGGCGATGCCGAGGAAGAAGCCGAATACGAGCAGCAGGGGGAAGGAGTCGGCCTCACCGGCCACCGCGACGAGCACGACGAACGGGACGGTGGCCAAGGTCAGGACGGGGAACATCACCCGGCCCCCGAACCGGTCGGTCAAGGCCCCGACCGGGATTCGCCCGATCGACCCGACCAGCACGGGGGTCGCCACCACGAGCGCCTTCTGGGTGCCCGAGAGCGACATCGCCTCGCTGTAGCGCACTGCGAGCGGCCCGATCAGGTTCCACGCCCAGAACGTCGCCGTGAAGGCGAAGGTGGCAAGTGCGAGGTTCCGCCCCTGGCCGGACAGGTCGCCCCTCTCCGGCCCAGGTGCGGATGCGTCGGTGCTCATCGGCCCTCCGGTGTCGGTCATCGGGCCGGACCCGTGACGGTCACGCGAACGGAGACAGGACAAGCGTGTGGGACAGGGCACGGACGCGTGGGGGCGATCATCTCCGATGACCCCGGCCGGTCGGGGCGTCGCTTCCCATCCCCCACTGCGTGCTTCGTGCTGGCCATCGGTCTCCCCCTCGTCAGAACCGCATCGTGCGCTCTCCCCTGGCTGAGGCGGACCACTGCGTTTCTACCCCCGCCCATCATGCCGAGTCAACGCTCCGCACAGGTCGCACACCGTGCCCGTCGGCCTCGGCCACCGAGGCGAGCAGCGTGCGGCGGGCGGCGACGGACGCGCTGATCGAGCGAAGCAGCAGGGGCACGAAGGCGACGAGAGCACCGAGCACGAGCGCCGACGCGGCGATCCGTACCGGGCTCGGCACGGGGAGCAGGCAGACGAGCAGACCCAGGTTGACCACGCTCACCCTCAAGACGGTCGCGCGGTCGAGCCACGCCGAGGCTGCGCGGACCACGGACGGCCCCCCGCCGAGCACCGAGGGGATCAGGTAGGAGAGCGCCCCGAAGAGCAGCTGGGCGGCGAACCCGACCACCACGACCGCGGCCACCGTGCCGTAGCCGTCGCCCAGGGCCGTCCATGACGGGCTGGTCGCGAGCCGCCAGCCGACCATCGCGAGCGCGACCACCCACCAGCACAGGGCCGCGGTCACCGACCAGGTTGCGAACGACCTCGGGGGAGACCGGCGGGCGGGCGCGAGGAGGGCGCGTCCCCACCAGGCCAGCCCGACGGCGTACGCGGCGAGGCCGGCGAGGGCGGCCGGCCGCGACTCGAGGGCGGCGCCGGTCGCGACCACGGCCACGCCCCCGACGAGCACGGGCAGCGCCTGGCGCGCGAGCCGCTCCGCGCGGTCGTCGATGCGGGTGCGCAGCATCGTCGGCCACAGGGTGACCAGCGTTCCGGTGACGGTGAGCCCGACCCAGCCGAGCACCATCACCATCGAGTGCGCCACGAGCACCGCGCCGTCGCGCTCGTCGTCGAGACCCCGCGCCAGCCACGACCCGAGGGCCGCCCCGACCGGCAGGCAGGCGGCCGCGGCGAGGTAGTAGTGCACGGTGATGCGGAAGCGGCCCGGCAGGGCGCGGCGCAGTCGCCGCCAGAGCGCGATGCCGTGCCACACCACCGCGGTCGACACGGTGACCGCGCCGATGACGGTGAGCGGCCACCACCCGGTCGGCACCCCGACGAGCACGGCCGTCGAGCCGGCGATGAGCAGGGCGATGCGGCGGCTCTGCTGGGTGCGGTCGTCGATCGACTCGGGGGTCTTGAGCAGGGCCTGGGTGAAGTGCGTGCTCCACACCATCGCCGAGTGGGTGAGCGCCCCGAGCAGCACGAGGTGCACGAGGAGCCACTCGGTGTCGGGCACGACGGGATGGAGCAGGGCCAGCACCGCGGCCAGGCCGAGCCAGACCAGCCCCGGGCGGTCGCGCAGGGCGAAGGTGCGGCGGGACGAGGGCTTCGTCATGCGCCGACCGGCTCCCGCCGGGGCGTCAGGGCAGCCACGCGCTCCCACTCCATGCCCGCGAACGCGATCGCTGCGGCGGGGAAGAGCCCGTTCTCCTCGCGGTCGATGTGGGTGCGCAGCATCTTCTCGAAGTCGGGCACGAGGGAGAGGGAGCCCGCCTGGATCCGGTCGAGCAGCTCATGCAGGTCGACGTGCTCACGACACAGCCCGTGCACGTGCTCGGTGAACTCCACGTCCTCGCCCAGCACCGCGAACAGGCCTGACTCCTCGGCCTCGGCGTGCGGGTCCAGCAGCCCCCGCACGACCGCCACGGCGGCGTGCACCCCAGCGGCCTCGGCCGGCACCGCCGCCCGTCGCAGGGCACCGGTCGCGTTGATGATCTCGATGTGCTCGCTCATGAAGCGTCCGATGACCTCGACGCTCTCGCACCCGCAGTAAGAACACACAGCCCGGTCCCCGTCGTCGCCCGCGGGCTCAGCCGCGCGTGACGCGCAGGCGCCAAGCGGCCGGACCCTCGTCGACGTAGGTCACGGTGATCGGCCCGAGTTGCGCGAGCTGTGCGAGCAGCGGCTTGGGGTCGTGCGGGGCCACGAGGACCAGGGAGCTCCCGGACGGGATGGCGGACCAGGCGCCCAGCACGGCGGCATGCCGGATGGCGTGCGGGATGGCGCGCACGTCGAGTTCGGGCACCCCACCAGCCACCTCGCCGCAGCCACAGGCGCCGGCCTGCTGCGTGGCGTGGCTGGTCGTCCCGGTGAGGGGGAAGGTGGTGGGCGTGTCCATGGTGGCCTCCGTCGGCAACATTTAATACAATGATGTTGTGAAAAAGATACCACCGATGGGGCCGGCGCCCTCTGGCTCTCAGGGAGGGCCCAGGGTCGAGGTGCTCGACCCCTCCCGGCGCCGGCTGCTCCAGGTGGTCTCGCAACGGCCCGCGGTGGCGCCGCCAACGGTGGGCGATCTCGTCGAGGTGGTCGGTGGGCACCCCAACACGACGCGTCACCACCTGCGCGTGCTCGTCCGGGCCGGCCTGCTGCGCGAGGAGCCCGGGCCACCCAGCGGGGGGCGCGGACGCCCGGCCACGCGGTATGCCGTGACGCCTGCGGGTCGTGAGGTCGTGCGCGACCCGGCATCCTCGGCCGCGGTCGCCGAGGAGTACGTCGCCCTGGCCGCGGCCTTCGCCGAGCGGCTTGCCGAGCGTGACGGCGACCCAAGGGCGGACGCCCGAGCCATCGGAAAGGCGTGGGGCGCAGGCCTGGTCACTCGGCACTCGGCTGACCAGGCCGAGGGTGCCACGGGCCGAGGCGCGGTCGTCGACCTCCTCGGCGGGCTGGGCTTCTCACCCGACGTTGAGCCCGGGCCCGAGCCAGGTTCGGGTGACGTGGTGCTGCTGCGCACCTGCCCGCTGCTCGATGTTGCGCGGCGGCATCCCGAGGTTGTCTGCCAGGTGCACCTCGGGCTGGTCGCTGGCGCACTCGAGGCGCACGGCGAGGCGTCCGACGGGCTGCAGCTGCACCCGTTTGCGCGCCCGGGTGCGTGTGAGCTCGGCTTTCCCCCCACACTGCAGGGATGAGCACAGAGGAGCCCGCCGGTGACGGCGGCGCCACGGCCCTCGTGCTCGCCGGGGGCACCTCTCGGCCGTTCGGGTCCGACAAGCTGGTCGCGCCCCTCTGCGACACGACGGTGCTCGACGCCGTGCTGCGCTCGCTGCCGGAGGGCTGGCCCGTCGTCGTTGTCGGGCCGCAGCGTGCCCTGGGCCGCCCGGTGGTGTGGGCCCGCGAGGACCCGCCGGGGGGCGGGCCACTCGCCGGGGTCGCCGCTGGCGCGGAGCTGGTCAGGACGCCGCTGGTCGCCGTCGTCGCCGGGGACATGCCGTTTGCAGGAGCGGCGCTCGCTGCGCTGGTCGGCACGCTGTTCACCGCACCCCCGGAGGTCGGTGCCGTGGTGGCGGTGGACGCCCACGGCGTGGCCAACCCGCTGCTCGCGGCCTACCGGGTCGAGGCTCTACGCGCCGCGCTTCCCGAGCCAGCGGCGAACCGCCCCGCCAAGCTGCTGCTCGAGGTCGCGCACCTCGAGGTGGCGGTGAGCGGTCCCGCCGGTCGCGACGTGGACACCCCGGATGACCTCGAGGCCCTGCGGGGTCTCGAGGACTAGATGCGCGTCAGCCGGGCTTGGGGGCTCCGGGTCGGGCGTAGCGCCACCAGGTGATGCCGACGCACATGACGGCCCAGATGATGCCGACCGAGTAGAAGGCGACCGGGCCGAGCGTCGTCACACCCACACCGAAGAAGAACGGTCCGAAGGCCGCGATGGCTGCTGTCCACCCGATGACGCCGCCGGCCTGGCGGCGCTCGAAGATCATCGGCATCTGCTTGAACGTCGAGGCGTTGCCGATGCCAGCGAACAGGAAGATCGCCAGCATGCCGTACAGGAACTGGTTGAAGCCGGCGTCGAGCGCTGCGGCCGAGCTGGTGTCCGGGGTGAGCGCGGGGATCGTGTAGGCGATCGAGGCGACGATGCCGACGCCGGAGACGAGGGTCCAGACGGCACCGCCGGTGCGGTCGGTCAGGGGGGCGAACACGACCCGCGCCGCCGCCCCGATGAGCGGGCCGAGGAAGACGTACTTCACGGCGTCCGGGACGGCGTAGCCGGCGATGAGAACCGTCGCCGAGGCACCGGACCCATGGACGATGTCGGAGTTGCCGCTGCCGTAGAGGTTGGCCATCAACAGGCCGAACTGGGCGGCGAGACCCGAGAAGGTCCCGAAGGTCATGATGTACAGGATCGTCATCCACCAGGTGTCCTGGTTGCGGAAGATGTCGAACTGCTGGCGGATGTTGGCCTTGACCGGCACCGACTTCAGCATCGTCCACGCGAGGATCGCCCCGACCACCATCAGCGGGATCCACACGAACGCGGCGTTCTGGTACCAGACGGTGGCGGGCGGTTTGCCCGACACCGTCATCTGCTGGCTGCCGCCGAAGATCGCCAGCGCCGAGATGGCGATGAGGTAGGGCGTGAGCAGCTGCACGAACGAGACGCCGAAGTTGCCGAGCCCGGCCTGCAGGCCCAGGGCGGTGCCCTGCTTGCGCTTGGGGAAGAAGTACGACGTGCTCGGCATGAACCCGGAGAACGCCCCGCCGCCGATGCCCGCGAGGAACGCCAGGACCATGAGCTCCCAGTACGGAGCCGTCGGCGATTGCACGCGCACGCCCCAGCCGAGGGTCGAGGCGATCAGCAGCAGAGAGGTCAGCGAGACCATCTTGCGGGTGCCCATGATCGGCGGCAGCGTCATCCACACCAGACGGAAGAGACCGGCTGCCAGACCCGGCATGGCCGCCATCCAGTACAGCTGGTTCTTGGTGAAGTCGTAGCCGAGCGCGTTGAGCTTGGGAATGATCGCGCTCGGCAGGAACCACGCGACGAACGCGAGGGTCAGGCAGAACGTCGTGATCCACAGCGTGCGCCAGGCCAGCGAGCTGTCCCAGGTCTTCTCGTTTTCCGGATCCCAGGACTCCAGCCACTCACCCTTGGTCGGGGCGGGTTTCGTCGTGCTCATGGTGGTCTCTCCTTGGGCTGGGGCAGGGTGGCCGCGGTGGTCAGTGGGGTGGCCGCGACGGCGGCCGTGACCGGCGTCCTCGACGGGAGGTGCCACCGGGGCCATCGGCTCGGTCGGGAGCAGGTCATCGTGCGGGCTTCATTTGCATGAAGTTATTCCTTTTAATATGGCGACCCGGACGCTACACCCCCATCCCCCCGAAGGCCATGCAGGTGTGCCTCACCTCTCAGGCCCCCCTCAGTCGTACTCCTGACCGGCCTGTGGGTCAACCGGACAGCGCATTACGGGGCTGGCGAGCACCTGTTACGGTGTGCTTCGATGAGGAGGAACCTGTTCCTCTAATCCCGACGGGAGTGTCATGGTCACGGACTCGCACGACACTGCCGCCCTGCTCGCCTCCCCGGTGCGCCGCCGGCTCGTCGACGCCCTCGCGCACGCCGACGCCGCAGCCGCTACCCCCGGTTTCACCGCCGCCGAGCTGGGCACCGAGATGGGGCTGCACGTCACCACCGTCCGCTTTCACCTCGACCAGCTCGTCGCGGCCGGCCTCGTCGAGTCGGCCGTGCGCCGCGACGGCGGGGCGGGCCGGCCGCGCAAGGTCTACTCGCTGGCTCCCGGTTCCCTCGACGACGTCGACGCTCGCGCGGAGGCCGACCACCTGCGGCTGCTCAGCGGGCTGCTGGCGTCGACGCTCACCGAGGGCGTCACGGGGCACACGATCACGCCAGCCGAGGCGGGTCGGCGCTGGGCGCTCCAGCACGTCTCGCCCGACCTCGCCTCGCCCCCCGCCGACACCCCTGGGAAGTGGCTGGGCAAGCTCGCGCAGATGATCGACGTGCTGCAGGAGTGGGGGTACACCCCCGAGCTGAGGACGTCCGAGGGCGGCCGGGTCGCCGAGGTCACCCTCGCGCACTGCCCCTTCCTCGACCTGGCCCGCGCGAACCCGGCAGTGGTCTGCGGTATCCATCGCGGGCTGATTGCGGGATCGTTGGCCCAGTTGGGGGAGCCGGGGACTCGAGTCAGTCTCGAGCCGTTCGTCGACGCCACCACCTGTGTCGCGCACGTCAGCACCACCACTCCCTTCCGCACCGCTGCACCGAAGGAGTCCCCATGAGCGCCGGTCTCGACGGACCGCTGACCGACGCCCTGGTGGGCACGCGACGCTTCTTCACCCGCTCGGAGGTCTCCGCCGACCGGCGCTCGATCCACGCCGAGGGAGGGCGCAGCGGCGACGCGTTCTACCGCGACCGCTGGTCGCACGACAAGGTCGTGCGCAGCACCCACGGCGTCAACTGCACCGGGTCGTGCTCGTGGAAGGTCTACGTCAAGGACGGCATCATCACCTGGGAGTCGCAACAGACCGACTACCCGTCGACCGGTGCCGACCGCCCGGAGTACGAGCCCCGCGGCTGCCCGCGTGGCGCCGCGTTCAGCTGGTACACCTACTCGCCCACCAGGGTTCGCTACCCCTACGTGCGCGGCGTGCTGCTCGAGATGTATCGCGAGGCCAAGCGGGCCGTCGGCGGCGACCCGGTCGTCGCGTGGGCCTCGGTGGTTCAGGACCCCGAGAAGGCGAGGCGCTACAAGTCGGCCCGCGGCAAGGGCGGCCTGGTGCGCTCGACGTGGGACGAGGTCGTCGAGATCATCGCGGCCGCGCACGTGTACACGATCAAGCGGTGGGGCCCCGACCGGATCGCCGGCTTCTCGCCGATCCCCGCGATGTCGCCGGTCTCCTACGCCTCGGGTGCGCGCTTCCTCGAGCTCATCGGCGCGCCGATGCTCTCGTTCTACGACTGGTACGCCGACCTGCCCAACGCCTCGCCGCAGATGTTCGGCGACCAGACCGACGTGCCCGAGTCCGGCGACTGGTGGGATGCCGGCTACTTGATCATGTGGGGATCGAACGTGCCGATGACGCGCACCCCGACGCGCACTGGATGACCGAGGCGCGCTACCGCGGCCAGAAGGTCGTGGCCGTCTCGCCCGACTACGCCGAGAACGTCAAGTTCGCCGACGAGTGGGTCGCCTCCGCCCCCGGCACCGACGGCGCCCTCGCGATGGCGATGGGGCACGTCATCCTCAAGGAGTTCTTCGTCGACCAGCAGGTCGACTTCTTCACCGACTACAACCAGAAGTACACCGACCTGCCCTTCCTCGTGGCGCTCGAGCCCGACACCTCGGATGCCGGGTCGGCCGCGCCGACGGGCCCGCCTACCGGCCGGGCAAGTACCTCGTCGCCGGTGACCTCGACATCCCCGAGAGCGACCTCCGAGAACGCGATGTGGAAGCCGGCGGTGCTCGACGGGCGCACCGGCGAGGTGGCCATCCCGCGCGGGTCGCTCGGCTTCCGCTACGGCGACGAGGGCCTGGGCCGGTGGAACCTCGACCTCGGTGAGATCGAGCCGGTGCTGACGCTGCACGGCACGACGACCGAGACGGCGCGAATCGTGTTGCCGCGCTTCGACTCCTACGACGGCAAGGTCGCCCACGTGTCGCGCGGCGTGCCGGTGCGCCGCATCGGGGGGCGCGTCGTCACCACCGTGCTCGACCTGATGCTGGCGCAGTACGGCGTGCAGACGCCCCGGGATGCCGGGCACCTGGCCCGCCGACTACGACGACCCTTCGACGCCGGCCACACCGGCGTGGCAGGAGGAGATCACCTCCGTGCCGGCGGAGCAGGTCGATCCGGCTGGCCCGCGAGTGGGCGCAGAACGCGATCGACACCACCGGCCGCGGCATGATCCTGATGGGCGCCGGCACCAACCACTGGTTCCACTCCGACCAGATCTACCGGGCGATGCTCGTGCTCACCACCATCACCGGCTGCCAGGGGCGCAACGGCGGCGGCTGGGCGCACTACGTCGGGCAGGAGAAGGTACGCCCGATCATGGGCTTCCAGCACATGGCCTTCGCCCTCGACTGGCAGCGCCCGCCGCGGCACATGAACCAGACCGCCTACTGGTACGTCAACACCAGCCAGTACCGGTACGACACCTTCACCGCCGACGACGTCGACGCGGGCACCGGCGTCTTCGCCGGCAAGGGCGTCATGGACCTGCTCGCCCAGTCGGTGCGGCTCGGCTGGACCCCCAGCTACCCCACGTTCGACCGCAGCAGCCTCGACCTCGCCGACGAGGCGGAGGCCGCCGGGACAGACCCCGGCCGACTACGTCGTCGACCAGCTCAAGTCGGGCGCACTGAAGTTCGCCGTCGAGGACCCCGAGGCGCAGGAGAACCACCCCCGCATCCTCAGCCTGTGGCGGGCCAACCTGCTCGGCTCGAGCGCCAAGGGCAACGAGTACTTCCTCAAGCACCTGCTCGGCACCGACAACGCCGTCACCGCCGAGCAGGCGCCACCGGAGAAGCGTCCCGAAGGCATCGCCTGGCCCGACGACGTGCCCGAGGGCAAACTCGACCTGCTGATGACGATCGACTTCCGGATGACCAGCTCGACCCTGTTCTCCGACGTCGTGCTTCCCGCGGCCACCTGGTACGAGAAGCACGACATCAACACCACCGACATGCACCCGTTCGTTCACTCGTTCAACCCGGCGATCTCGCCGCCCTGGCAGGCAAAGACCGACTGGGAGGCGTGGAAGGCGATCGCGAAGAAGTTCTCCGAGCTCGCCGTCGACCACCTCGGCACCCGCCGCGACGTCGTCGCCAAGCCGCTGTGGCACGACACCCACGAGGCCATGGCCACGGTGCACGGAGTCGTCAAGGACTGGCGCAAGGGCGAGTGCGAGCCGGTGCCAGGCAAGACCCTGCCGGTGCTCGCCGTCGTCGAGCGCGACTTCACCGCGGTCTACGACAAGATGACGTCGATCGGCCCCCTGCTGGAGTCGGTGGGCATGCTCACCAAGGGAGTGCCGTACGCCGTGAGCCGTGAGGTCGAGATCCTGCGGCACCGCAACGGGGTGGCCCACCAAGGAGCCGGTGCCGGCCAGCCCAAGCTCGAGACCGACATCCACGTCGCCGACGCGATCCTGCACCTGTCCGGCACCACGAACGGCCACCTCGCCACCCACGGCTTCCGCAACGTCGAGAAGCGCACCGGCACCGAGCTGGCCGACCTCTCGGCCGAGCACGAGGGCAAGCAGATCACCTTCGCCGACACCCAGGTGGCGCCGGTGCCAGTGATCACCTCGCCCGAGTGGTCGGGGTCGGAGTCGGGCGGCCGGCGCTACGCGCCCTTCACCATCAACATCGAGCGGCTCAAGCCCTTCCACACCCTCACCGGGCGCCAGCAGTTCTACCTCGACCACGACTGGATCCTCGGGATGGGCGAGGCCCTGCCGGTCTACCGGCCCCCGCTCAACATGACCGAGCTGTTCGGCGAGACCGCGCTCGGCGAGCAGAACGCCCTCGGGGTCTCGGTGCGCTACCTCACCCCCCACAACAAGTGGTCGATCCACAGCGAGTACCAGGACAACCTCTTCATGCTCAGCCTGTCCCGCGGCGGCCAGACGATCTGGATGTCCGACCTCGACGCCGAGAAGATCGGCGTCAGCGACAACGACTGGGTCGAGGCGGTCAACCGCAACGGTGTGGTCGCCGCCCGCGCGATCGTGTCGCACCGGATGCCGGAGGGCACGGTCTACATGCACCACGCCCAGGACCGGCTGATCGACGTCCCCCTCACCGAGACCAACGGGAGGCGCGGCGGCATCCACAACTCGCTCACCCGGATCATGATGAAGCCGAGCCACCTGATCGGCGGCTACGCCCAGCTCGCCTACTTCTTCAACTACATCGGCCCGACCGGCAACAACCGCGACGAGGTCACGATGATCCGCAGGCGCCGCGTCGAACGAGTAAGGTCGGGTACTGATGCGCGTCATGGCCCAGATGGCGATGGTGATGAACCTCGACAAGTGCATCGGCTGCCACACCTGCTCGGTCACCTGCAAGCAGGCGTGGACCAACCGGGCCGGCACCGAGTACGTCTGGTTCAACAACGTCGAGACCCGGCCCGGGCTCGGCTACCCCCGCGGCTACGAGGACCAGGACGAGTGGCAGGGCGGCTGGGTGGTCAAGAACGGCCGGCTCAGCCTGCGCGCCGGCGGCCGGCTGAAGAAGCTGCTCACCATCTTCAGCAACCCGAAGATGCCCTCGATCCACGACTACTACGAGCCCTGGACGTACGACTACGAGACCCTGCTCAACGCCCCGGCGCAGAAGAACTTCCCTGTGCGCACGGCCGCATTCGCTCATCTCCGGCAAGCCGATCAACGTGTCGTGGAGCGCCAACTGGGACGACGACCTCGGCGGCTCGCGTGAGCACGCGGCCAAGGATGTGATGCTGCGCGGCATCGAGGACAAGGTGAAGTTCGAGTTCGAGCAGACCTTCATGTTCTACCTCCCGCGCATCTGCGAGCACTGCCTCAACCCGTCGTGCGCGGCATCCTGCCCGAGCGGCGCGATCTACAAGCGCGAGGAGGACGGCATCGTCCTGGTCGACCAGGACCGCTGCCGCGGCTGGCGGATGTGCATCACCGGCTGCCCCTACAAGAAGATCTACTTCAACCACAAGACCGGCAAGGCCGAGAAGTGCACGTTCTGCTACCCCCGCATCGAGGTCGGCATCCCCGACCGTGTGCTCGGAGACCTGCGTGGGCCGGCTGCGCTACATCGGCCTCGTGCTCTACGACGCCGACAAGGTGCTCGAGGCAGCGTCGGCACCCGATGACATCGACCTCTACGAGTCACAGCTCGGGGTGTTCCTCGACCCCGAGGACCCCGAGGTGCGCCGCGCGGCCGAGGCCGCCGGCATTCCCGGTGACTGGGTCGAGGCCGCCCGGCGCAGCCCGGTCAAGAAGCTGATCATGGACTACAAGGTCGCCCTCCCGCTGCACCCGGAGTACCGGACCATGCCGATGGTCTGGTACATCCCGCCGCTGTCACCCGGTCGTCGACGTCATCAAGGACACCGGCTACGACGCCGAGGACGTCGACAACCTCTTCGGGGCGATCGACGCCCTACGGATCCCGGTCGAGTACCTGGCCAACCTCTTCACCGCCGGGGACGTGGCACCGGTGAACGGGGTGCTCAAGAAGCTCGCCGCGATGCGTTCCTACATGCGCGACATCAACCTCGGCCGCGACCCGCGCGACGAGATCCCCGCCGCGGTCGGGATGGAGGGCGAGGCGATGTACGAGATGTTCCGCCTGCTCGCCCTGGCCAAGTACGACGAGCGCTACGTCATCCCCTCCGCGCACGCCGAGCAGGCGCACGCGCTCGAGGAGCTCGCCACCGACTGCGCGGTCTCCGAGTACGGCGGTGGCCAGGAGATCTTCGGTGAGGGGTCGGGGGCGGCAGCGACCCCGGTCGCCGTCGAGAACTTCCGGATGCTGCAGCAGACCCAGTCGGCCGACACGATGCAGGCGCTGCCGTCGGACAACCCGCTGCGCGGACGGGTCAACCTGCTCAACTGGGACGGCCGGGGGATGCCGGAGGGCATCTTCCCCGACGGCGACTCACGGGCCGATGACGGAGCCGGCCGATGAAGTGGCGACGGCACCGCGACGCCCAGCCCGGAATCAGCGAAGGACATCTCGCCAACACCTGGCAGATCGTCTCCCTGCTGCTCGACTACCCCGACGACCTGCTCATCGCGCGCGTGCCGATGCTGCGCGGCGTGGTGACGACACTGCCCGCTGCCCAGCGTGAGCCGCTGACGGAGATGCTCGACACCCTCGAGCACGCGAACCTCGGTGCGCTGCAGGCTGACTACGTCGACACCTTCGACGTCACCCGCAAGTGCTCGCTGCACCTGACCTACTTCACCCAGGGTGACACCCGCCGGCGCGGGGTTGCCCTGGTCGAGTTCAAGCAGGCGTACCGCAGGGCCGGGGTCGAGTTCGACTCCGACGCCGAGCTGCCCGACCACCTGTGCGTGGTCCTCGAGTTCGGTGCGGTGCAGGACTGGGCCACCGCCTGGCACCTGCTGACCCGGCACCGCGTGGGCGTCGAGGTGCTCAAGGCCGGTCTCGCGCAGCGCAGCTCGCCGTGGCTGCCGGCGGTGCAGGCGTTGCGGTCGACGCTGCCCGAGCTCGACGGCGACGACCAGACGGCCCTGATGCGCCTGGTCGCCGAGGGCCCTCCCCAGGAGGAGGTCGGCCTGGAGCCGTACGCCATCGACCCGCGCCTGAACCCGCGCCCCGACCCGGTGGACACCACCGCGATGCTCGGCACCACCATCCCCGTAGGAGCACCACGATGACCGTCTTCCTGTGGGTGATCGTGCCGTACGTGTGCCTCGCGGTCTTCGTCGTGGGCCACGTCTGGCGCTACCGCTACGACAAGTTCGGCTGGACCACCCGCTCCAGCCAGCTCTACGAGGACAAGCTGCTGCGCATCGGCAGCCCGCTGTTCCACTTCGGCATGCTCGGAGTCGTCGCCGGCCACATCATCGGGCTGGTCATCCCGCAGGTCTGGACCAACGCCCTGGGGCTCAGTCCGCACGCGTACCACGTGGTCGCGCTGGCCGGCGGCATCCCGGCAGGCATCGCTGCGGTGGCGGGGCTCGCCATCCTCGTCTACCGCCGCCGCACCACCGGCCCGGTGTTCTCGGCGACGACGGTCAACGACAAGGTCATGTATGCCGTGCTCGGCACCGTCATCGTGCTGGGCATGTGGAACACGATCGCGGGAAGCCTTCTGCAGTTCGGTGGCGAGTACAACTACCGCGAGGGCGTCTCGGTGTGGTTCCGCAGCATCCTCCTGCTGCAGCCGAAGCCCGAGCTGATGGCCGCCGCGCCACTGGGGTTCCAGCTGCACGCACTGCTGGCCCTTCTGCTCTTCGCGATGTGGCCGTTCACCCGGCTCGTGCACGTCTTCTCGGCGCCCATTGGCTACCTCACCCGCCCCTACCTCGTCTACCGCTCCAAGGACGAACGGCCGGGCCGGGGCTCGGGCAACCGGGCGCCACAGCGCGGTTGGGACAAGCCCGAGCTGAGCAAGAAGTAGCGCCAGCGCCTCGCAGACGTAGCAAGCTCTCGAGCACGCAACCCCGACCGGAGACCTCTCATGACCGACCTCGCCGCCGCCGAGCACGAGTGGCAAGACTGGATCTCCGACGCCTGTGCGGCGGTCGACGTCGACCCTGGCGCGGTCGACGTCACCAGCATCCATGCGCTGACCAAGGAGATCGCCCACGGGTTCGCCCGACCGATGGCACCCGTGGGTTCCTACATCCTGGGGTTGGCCATCGGCGCGAGGGCTGCCACTGGGGCACCGGTCGACCCAGACGCCCTGAGCGCGGCGATCCGCGCGACCTTCCCGTCCACCACCTGACCGCCCGGCGGCTGACCCGAGTCGATCCGTATCCAGTCCAGCATGTCGGTGGCTTGTCTTCACCTACTGAGCGCCGGTTAGGTACGACCGTCGCGAAGCATGGCCGAATGGAGTGACCCAGAATGGGACCCAAAATTCCGCGGATCTCGGTTCCGCAACGATCCGACCCGGCCTGCCACGGGGCGACTTCAGGTCTGTGACCTGCGCAAACGTTCATACGTAACGTTTGGATGGCGGAACGATTCGTCTCCTGTCGGGTCGATTGATTTGCTACGGATCAGAAGGTTGGGGGTTCGAATCCCTCCGGGCGCGCTCTGTGTTGAGACAGACGACGGGCCCCCGACCAGCGGAAACGCTGCCGGGGGCTTACTCGTGTCCGGATTACGGACGGTTTCCGGGGCGGAAGGTGACCCAAAATGTGACCCAAAATGTCGGGCCCGGGTCGTGTCATGGCGGGTCAGGTCGCGAAGCCCAAGATGCCTGGAACAGGGGTCAGAAGGTTGGGACGACCCGGCACGAACTGGTCGGACGGGGCCCGACACCGGCACCTCGGTTGATTGTCGGCGTGCTCGTCCTCGAAGGTCTCGATGTCGCCGACTGGGTGGATACGGTCGGCGACGCCCGTCACCGCCCCCGTGGCCGCCCGGCCGGTCATGCACTGGACCCGCCGACGAGCACGAGCCCTCACGTCATCACAGAGTCCGGATGGAGAAGTGGGGTCGGCGAGGTCGGTGGTCCTCGGCTGCCGCCTGGACCCCGGCACCTCGTTCACCCGATTCCTGCTGCAGGACCCCCTCGCACGGGACCGGATCGACAACGGGGCTGACTTCGCCTCCGCCTCGGTCGCCGCCGTGCACCAAGAAGCCGCCCGACACCCTGACGACCGCCAGCTCGGCGACCTCATCGACGAGCTGCGCGCCGCCGACCCGGACGTCGCCCGGTGGTGGGACGACCATCGCGTGCGCGACTACGCCTCGGTCGCCAAGGGCATCCGACACCCTGAGGCCGGGCCGCTGAGCTTCGACATCGAGATCGTGCGAGCACCGCACGAACCCGACCATCACCTGGTCGTCTATACCGCGCAACCGGACTCAGTCACCGCCCACGTGCTCCCCTTCCTCCGCGGCTGGGACACCGACGACCGGCCGACGAGCACGTCGGCTTCAGCCGCATAGGTCGCTGCTGCGACGTTAGGGGTGCGCGTGAGCGGTGGGTCTCCCGCCTACGACCCTTCGCCGGCAATCATTCCCGGATCAGGGCGCGAGTGCGGGCCAGGCGTACGGCCTCAGAGAGTGCGCCGATGTCGTACGCCCCGTGATGGCGTTGGCCGTTGATGAAGAATGTGGGCGTGCCACGGACGCCGCTGAGGTCTGCACTCTCGACGTCGTCAGCGACGCGAGCCCGGTGTTCGTGGTTGCGCAGCTCGTTGGTGAACCGGTCGACGTCCAGGCCGAGCTCGGCCGCGTGGGCCGCCAGCTGGTCGGGCTCGAGCTTGTCCTGGTGGTCCAGGAGGAGGTCGTGCATCGCCCAGAAAGCACCCTGCCGGCCGGCGGCCTCGGCCGCCTCGGCCGCCAGCTGCGCCTGTGGGTGGACGTCGCGCAGTGGCAGGTGCCGCCATACGTAGCGGACGTCCCCGAACTCGGCGAGCAGCTCGCGCACCGCCGGTTCGGCCTGGCCGCAGTACGGGCACTCGACGTCGCCGTACTCCACGACGGTGACGGGTGACTCCAATGGCCCTCGGACATGGTCGCGTCGGGGGTCGACCGGCTCGGCCAGGTCGAGGAGCAGCTCGGCATCACCCAGGAGGGCTCGCACCCGGCGACGGGTGGACAGCCGATCCGTCGCGGCGAAGACCACCCAGGTGACCAGAGCCGAAAGCGTCGCCGCAATCAGCACACCCAGCTTCGCCTCCCCGAGGTCCTGCCCGTCAAAGGCGATCGCCGCGATCAGCAGGCTGAGGGTGAAGGCGATCCCGGACACGGTGCCCGACCCGAGCACGGCCGCCCAGCCGACCGACGGGCGTAGGGCCCCCTTCGACACGGTCGTGGCGAGCCACGCACCACCGAGGATGCCCAGTGGCTTGCCGACGAGGAGGGCGACGATCACGGCCCAGGTGAGCGGAGACCGGAACGCCGTGCCGAGGAACTGGCCGCGGACCACGATGCCGGCGTTGGCCAGGGCGAACAGAGGGACGATGACATAGCTCGTCCAGGGGTGGAAGAGCTCCTGGAACCGCTCGTTGGGAGGAACGGCAGAGCGGACTCCCTGCGTGGCCGAGCGTGCGAGCTCGGAGGTGGGCTGCTCTCGGAAGTCGCGGAACAGCCCGGTGGCCCGCTCGAGGTTCTCCCGGTCGACGGGACGCGCGAACGTGAGCAGGCCCATCACGAGCCCGATGACGACGGGGTCCACCCCCGAGTTGGCCAGGTCAAAACCAACTATTTGACATATTGCCGCGCGGGCAGCCGGTTTGCTCAGGCGCGCGAGCCCCCAGCCCCTAGCATGAGTGCATGTTTGGCGGTAAGCGCAGGCGCGTTGAGTCGGTGGCGGAGCATCTCCGGGCCATCATCCCCTCGCTTGCGTCGAACGTCAGCATCACAAACGACAACCGGTTGTGCGTCGCCCTCCCCCTTCGCGAAGATAAATGGCAGGGGTTGTTCACAGAGTTCAAGGGCTCCCGCGTGCTCGCCCAGATGACGTTTCCCGATGGCCTTGGTAACGAGGAACTCATCGCCACACGGATGCACACGGACGACGAGATCGCCCGCAAGGTGGCTGTTCACGTGGGTGACGTCCTTGTGACGCTGAGCCTAAGAGCCGTCAAGGCCAACGACGTCGCCAAGGAGAAAGAGGCGCTTGAGCAGCGAAGGCGTGTCGTGGCCGAAATTGAGCAGTGGGGTCGTGGCAGCGGCAGCGCCTACCAGAGGTAGGACCGGCCTCGGAGACTGCGGAGGACCCTAACCGGCAGGGGCCTGCCGCCCCGAACGACGACAGGCCCCCTTGTCCCGATCAGCGGCCGAAGATGACCGACACTTCCTGCACCCGCGACAGCACCTGCTGCACGAGCACGAGGATGATCACGCCGACCTGACCGCCCGGGCCGGTAGCGCGATCAACACCCGGCCCGGGCGGCGTTCAGAGGCGGTCCACCGCGCGAGCCGGAGGGCAGCCCCGCACTCCGTGTCAGGTGTCCCGAACTGTGAGCCAGGTGCCTCGCGGAAAGAGTCCCACCCGGCTCTGGCTGCGCAACTCGAAACTCGCGTGGTCCGACTCGGCTCGCCAGACCTTGCGGATCACCTCCAACGCGCCATCCTCGCGTTCATGCCAGGAGTGTCTAACCCGCTCATGCCATTCGTCGTAGTCATCCCGGTGCTGACTTACGAATCCCTTGTTGTCACGGTCAGCGAACGTCTCGACCTCGCCGTCGGTCAGCTTTACTCGCACGGTTGCCATATGCCCATCATCTCAACCCTGTGCGGCTTTGTCAGAGGCGTTGGATCACCCTCCGTAAGTGGCCCCACGGTGTGGCGCTGGCGGGCCGGGTGACGGCTCCCCACGCGGGCAGGCTCGGTGGGAAGTCGTCGGTGAGCAGGGTCCGCAGCCGGTCCGCCTTGGCGTCCCCGAGGGTGGCCCGGACGTGCTCGACCACGGCACGCTCCCGGGCGCTCGGGCCGACCGCTCCCGCCTCCGCGATCGCCTCGGCGCACGCCGGGCAGACGTGGCCGAAGACGTGGTCCGGCCCCTGACCGCCGAGCGCGGTGGGGAGGGTGGTCACCGCTCTCCACAGGGTGTGGACGGTGGCGCTCTCGCCACCACCGCGAGACACCTCGATCGCGCTTCGACGCACCGCCGCCACACCGCACAGCAGGCAGCCGTGCGAGGGGCAGGCCACCGCCACGGGCGGCTGGGTCAGGGCGAGGCGGTCCCGCAGGACAGCGGCGTAGGCGGTGCGGAGCGCGGCCCGCTGGCCGAGGGTGACGTGCGCCCACGGGTACGGCGAGCAGCGGTCGTGGGAGAGGGCACTCGGGCTGCGGAACCAGACCACGTGGGCAGCGGGGTGCAGCCGGGGCAGGAGGCCCGAGAGGTCGTCGGGGACCGGCTTGCCGAGGATCGCCAGACCGAACAGGACGCTCGACACCCGCTCCCGGGCGATGTGCTCACCGAGGCGGGCAGCGAGGGCGGGGCGGGCGGAGACGTAGGCGTCGGCGGTATCGCGCAGCAGCGTGCACTGCGGACAGCGGGAGAAGGACACCGGGGCCGAGGGCACGGTGTGCTGGGTCTTCGGTGGGACCGGCGTCACCGACGTGACCGGTCCGTCCACGGCGACCCCGCACCCCTCGCAGGCGAGGTGGTCGGGTGGCAGCGCGACGGGGTTGTCCGGGACCTGCGAGCGCATCGCCACCGCCTCCTCGTCGGTCATCGTGGTGCGGGCTCGGGCGGGCGCCTTGTACGGGGTGACCCGGGACGGCTCGACGTACAGCACCATCAGCGGTCCTCGCTCCTCGGGTAGAGCCGGAACGACGCCATCTCTTCGGGCGTGAGGTCCTTCCAGCGGGTCGTGTACGGGTCCCGCTTGACCTTGGGCTTGGCGGGCTCGACCCGGATGCGGGCCACGAGGGGCCTGCGCTTGGCCTTGGGCGGCGTGGGCGCTGGCGGCGGGAGCGCACCGGCGAGGTTGCGCGCCACGTTGTACCGCATCGAGGGGGACGAGGGCTCGCGGCTGGTCATGACCCGTACTCCTTCACGGCGCAGGGCTCGCACAACTCGAAGGCGAACTTGAGCACAACCTCGCCCCAGGTCGCCACGAAGCCGCAGGTGCGGAACTCGGTGGAGCGGCTCTCGCTGGTGGCGGCGCACCGGGAGCACAGGTGCACCGGCTTGGACCCACTCGGCGGCCAGAGCGGGACCAGCGGGACGATGTAGTTGACCCCCGGACGCAGCGGGTCGAGCCGCAGGGCGGCTGCGTGCGCGGTCCGGCGCAGCCACGCGCTCGGCTCGTGCGTCGGGAAGTAGGTGACGGACTGCTCAGCGGCGATCAGGGCCAGTTCGTTGGGTGTGGGCGCGGGCATGGGCTCTCCTTGGGGAGGCCCGGCCCTTTCGCCAGCGGCGGTGAAGTCACTCCGAGAGTAGGCAGCCCGAGGGGGCTTGTCCACATTCGGGCCAGCGAAGACGATGCGGCCTCTGATCAGGTGACACGGTCACAAGCGCAGTGGGAGCAGAACTCGATGCTCCGGTCCATGTTCAGTCTCTGACGAGCCGTCTCTGTCGCCCAGAAGGCATCCAACTCAGCGTCGCTGATCGGCAAGGCGACCGACGGCATGCCCTTGTAGCGGCCCTCGCAGTCGCCCCTGTGAATGACTGGCTTCCCATAGGTGCCCTTCACGTTCACGACCGCCTGCTCGTCAGACTCCTTCAACTCCCAGTCAGTCATGTCGTCAGGGGCGGTGTCCATGGGATCGTCCTTCGCTCAAGGGGCTGTTCCTCCCGGCCCATTAGCCAGCGGCAGGGAAAGGCGGTTCGAGACTACGGCGGCGAGGGAACGGTGACCAGCCTCAGTACTCGTCCCGAACACTCGTCGGCTTCGCCCTGCTGAGTGGCCTTTCGGCGCTCTAGCCGCCAGTGGATCTCGTGGGTCTCTGGGTGTCGCCACTCGATCATCCGGTACTCGAAGCCCGGTAGCAGCACGATCGGGATCGGATCCGGGGAGGCCGGGGCAACAGCCCCGACGACGATTTTGGCGTCTGGGGGGATGAACGGTGACTGCGCCGGAATCGGGGCAGTCACGATTTCTACAGGGTCGCCATAGGGTCGGGCCATGCGGGTCAAACTATCAGAGGCGAACATTATGCAGATGATGAAGACGATTTGGGAGCACGATAGAAGCCTTATAGAGTATCTATAGCACCGCGAAAGGTGCCCGCACGCTGAGCCTGTTCCGTCAAACGGAGCGCGCTCCAATCCTGCTCGCAGAGCCGAATCAGGATGAAGCGCGTGCTTGAGCCGATCGGCTCACCGACCAGAGATAGGAAGCACGCCATCGTGAGCGACACCCAGCAGTACAAGGCCGGCGACGTGGCCAACGGCCACATCCTCACCGAGGGAGGCCAGTGGGTCCCGGCGGCCCCGCCGCTGCCCGAGCCCAAGAAGGGCATGGGCAAGGGCAAGAAGGCCATCATCGGCCTCGTCGTCGTCGGCGGCCTGATCGCCTCGTGCAGCGCGATGACCAGCGGTGGCGACGAGCCGACCGCCTCCGCCCCGCAGATCGCGGCCACCGCCCCGGCCGCTGACGCCCCGGCCCCCGCCGAGACCCCGGCCCCGGCCGAGGAGGACGTCCCGGCTCCGGCCGAGGAGGCCCCTGCCTCCGACGCTGCTACGCCGGTCGCCTTTGGCAAGAAGTTCATGGCTGGTGACGGCAACTGGATCTCCGTGTCCAAGCCGCGCTACAAGAACGCGAAATTGGAGGACGGCAAGAAGGTCACCGTCGTCGACATCACCCTGCACAACGGCAGCAAGGAGATCGTCGAGGTCGACTCGTTCTCGATCTTCACCGAGGCCAACTACGGTCCCAACGGCAAGACCGCCGACTGGGCGATCTTCGACTCCACCCCGATCGACGGCGGGATGCTGCCGGGCAAGTCTGCGACTGGCGAGTACGCCTTCGAGGGCAAGCTGGCCAAGCCGGTCACGATCCAGGTCAAGGTCAACGCCTTCGACACCACCGCCTACTTCGGCGGGTGACGTGAAGATCCTCGTGCCGATCATCATGGGCCTCGCCCTTGCCGGGCTCATCAGCAGTTGCGGTGACGACCCCGACACCCGAACCACCAAGTTCGACGAGGTCGACAACTGCCAGACGGTGACCCACCGTGAGGGCGGTAAGGAGATCGAGGAGTCGATCTGCACCGACTCCGAGAACGGCGAGGGCTACGTCACCCCGCCCCGCATCAACGACTGAGATGCGGAAGTAGCAACACTCCGCGCAAGCGCCAAGCGCCCCAGACCTCCGGGTCTGGGGCGCTTCGCGTTGTCCACAGCCCGAGCGGGCGTGCCGTCGACGCCTTGGGTCACCGTACTACGCTAGGCGATACCCCCTTGGGGTATGAGAGGAGAGCAGGATGAAGAGCACGTACACCCCGTCCCGGCGCGCACTCGCCACCCGGTCGCTTCGAGCCGTGGACAGGATCTCCGATCCCAGCCAGCGCAGCACGGCGTTCGCGCTGCACATGGCGAAGTTCGAGCCGGTCATCGGTCGCCCGCGCGGATTGACGCGCTGACGGGTTTCGGGTTTGGGCCTGCCTAAGGGGGGATTCTCCGAATCCCCACCCCCTTAGGAAGGGCCCAACCAGTCCCGACCGAATCTCCTCCACCATGCCCGCCAGCCACACCACCAGCGTTTCGCCGCGCCGCCATCGCCGAGGATCGCGAACGCTGCTGCGCCCCGTCGCCATCGCCGCAGTGGGCGTCGCCACCGTAGCCGCCCTCGGCGGAGCCGCCGCCGCGGCTCCCGCGACCCACCCTGTCCGCGTCCTGCGCTATTCGGTCGAGTTCAGCCCGCCGAATGTCATCCATGTCCCCCCGCTGCAGCAACACAGCGGTGACTTCCAGCCGGGCAACTACGTGACTTTCGGCGACAAGCTGCGCGATCGCCACGGGACCCAGGTGGGCGTCGAAGCCGGGTCGGGAATGATCGCCCGCATCGACGACACGACGGTCCAGGTGTTCTTCACCATGGCTGTCCAGCTCGCGGGAGGGCAGATCGCCGCGCAGGCAATCGCCAGCAACGCCCCGGCGAAGCATCTGGCCATCACCGGGGGCACTGGGGCCTACCTCCACGCCGTCGGTGACCTCGAGCTGATCGAGAACGGCGACGGCACCGGCACTCTGACGCTGACCCTGCGCTGACTACTTCCCGTCGGCACACGCTCGGCGGCCAAGCCGAGGCTGGGGGTGACCCAGAATGTGACCCAAAATTCGGCGGATCTCGGTTCCGCAACGATCCGACCCGGTCCGCCACAGCGCGACTTCAGGCCCGTGACCTGCGGAAACGTCGATGCGCTGCGTCGTTGGGGCGGGGTGGTTCGGCTGGTGTCGGGTCGATCGAGTTGCTACGGATCAGAAGGTTGGGGGTTCGAATCCCTCCGGGCGCGCTCTGTGTTGAGACAGACGACGGGGCCCCGGCCAGCGGAAACGCTGCCGGGGGCTTACTCGTGCCCGGATGGCGGACGTCCAACGGGCCATGAGGTGACCCACAATGTCGGGCCGAGCCGTGTCCTGGCAGGTCAGGGCGGGAGCGCAGAGAAGCCTGGGACAGGGGTCAGACGATTGAGACGACGGGGCACGACCTGGTCGGACTTGGCCGGACACCGGCATCCGGGCCCTTTCCCCGGGGCCGGGATCCAGTCCGTCGTGGGATCTCGAGTGTGACTCAGACGCCGCCGTCGAGCGTGACGTCGTCGATGAGGCGACAGCGCGAGACCTGTCGAATCGCGGCTGACGCGAATTCCGCAGCGGGCGCTCGGGGCGTCGCGGTCACGCTGGGTCGTGACCCAGCACTTCGGTGGGACGTGGTCTCCTAGCCGTCTGCCGGAACCTAGGGCTAACGACATCCATGCGATGTCCAGCCAACGCTCCTGGTCGACCTCGGCGAGCGAAGTGGTCATGCGGGTGTGGCTACCGATGAAGCGGCGGCGGAGCCGGCAACGCGACCGAAAGGCGGCCACGTTCTCGCCCCACCACGCCCCATGGAGCTCAGTGCCTGCGCGTACGGCCACATAGCCCGCGACGAGGACCAGCAGCACCGCAAAGGCGCGGGTGAGACCAGGTGTTCGACGACCTCGACACGCTGGTGGCCGAGGAGGTGATGGCCGCCCAGTGTGTCAGCGTCGAGACGGTCGACCAGACGCTCGCCGCCGGGGCCCGCCTGCGGCCCTGGAGGCCGGGGTGGGCATCATCGCGCGAGTCCCGCTGGCTAGCGGCCTCCTGTCGGGGCGGTACGACGAGTCGACCACCTTCGCCGCCGACGACCACCGCACCTACAACCGTCACGGGGAGTCCTTTGACCGGGGCGAGACCTTCTCCGGGGTCGACTACGACGAAGGCGTGCGCGCGGCCAGGGAGTTCGCTGCCCTTGCCGCGTCGCGTGATCTCTCATCTGCCCGCGCAGCGCTGGCCTGGGTCGCCCAGCTGGAGGGTGTCACCACGGTGATCCCTGGTGCCGGCTCACCCGAGCAGGCCCGGCAGAACGCCACCGCGGGCTCGGTGCCCCCGCTGGGCGAGGACTTCACGGCAGCGGTCACCGAGCTGTACAACCGCCGCCTCCGCGACTCGATCCACGACCTCTGGTGAGGAGCTCGCCCACCCGATCCATCCCTCCCTCGATCGCCGTGTCAGGCCCAGAACCCAACGGTGCCCAACGATGCAGAGGGCTGGCGCTACCGCTGACGCGTCGACTCGCGCACCACGAGCCGCGTGGGCAGGGGCGTGTCGGGAGTGGCCGGCTCATCCTCCTCGAGGGCCAGGAGGACCTTCTGCATCATCAGCTCGCCCAGCGCCGCGAAGTCTTGGCGAACCGTGGTCAGGGGTGGGTACAGGTAGGCCGCCTCGGGCACGTCGTCGAAGCCGACCAGGCTCACGTCCCGCGGCACCGACAGCCCGCGCTCACGAAGTGCCGCCATCAGGCCCATGGCCATGAGGTCGTTCGAGGCGAAGACGGCCGTGCCCGGCTCGACCTCGATCTCCCTGCCGATCAGGTAACCCGACCGGGCAGTCCAGTCACCGATGATGGGCTCCGGGATGCTCAGCCTCCGGTCGGCAAGCTCGTCGCGCCACCCCCGAACGCGCTCCATCGAGTCGGTGGCGCGTGGCGGGCCACTGAGGTGCACGATGCGATCGTGCCCCAGCTCCGCGAGGTGCCGAACCGCTGAACGCGCACCGCGGTACTGGTCGATCGACACGACGATGGGGCTGCGTCGCGGCGTCGAGGCGGACGCGATGACGGGGACGCCGAGCTCGAGTCCCCGAACCATCTCCAGAACGGCGCTGTCGATGACGATCAGCACGATCCCATCGACCCGCTCTCTCAACAGCGCCTCAACGGTCGACTTCACGCTCGCAGGGTCGTCGCCCGCGGTGCTGACCGTGTCGACGCGGTACCGCGCATCGCGTGCCGCCATGGTGAAGTGCATCGCGATCATGTTCGGCCCGTGGTCGGCGACGCTCGGGGCGATCAGGCCGATGGTCCGTGTGCGCTTCGTGACTAGCGCCCGAGCCTGGGGCGACGGGCTGTAGCGGAGCTGGGCGATCGCGCGCTCCACCCGCTCACGTGTGGCCGCACGCACATTGGGCGAGCGGTTCAGCACGCGCGACACGGTCTGGTGGGAGACACCGGCCAACCGCGCGACATCGAAGATGTTGGGCGCCCTCTCGGGCCTGCTCTCAGCCACGTTCGTCTTCAGGCTCCGGCACGGAGGGACGCGCAACCATTGCGAGGAGCTGGTCGACGGACACGTCGGCCGAGCGCACCGTCTCGATGATCCTGCCGTCCTTGAGGACTGCCACCCGGTCACCGACGCGCAGGACCTCCTCGAGCTCGGCGGACACGAACACCACCGACAAGCCGTTCCCCGCGAGCTCGGACACGAGGTTCTGGATCTCGACCTTCGCTCCGACGTCGATCCCGCGGGTGGGCTCGTCCAGGACGAGCACCCGCGGTGAGACCGCGAGCAGACGGGCCAGCAGGAGCTTCTGCTGGTTGCCACCCGACAGCTGGCCCGCCGGCTTGTCCAGGTCGGGTGGGCGGATGTCCAGGGCCTCGACCCAGCTGGCCGCGAGCTCGCGCTGACGCGCCGTGCTGATCCGGCGCATGATCCCCCGCTGCGACTGCACCGACAAGGTGATGTTCTCCTGGACGCTGAGATGGCTGACGATGCCGTCGGCTCGCCGATCCTCGGGGGAGTACACCACGCCCAACGTCATTGCCCTGCGCGGGTTCGCCAGGTTCTCGTCGCGCTGCTCCAATCGGATGGTCCCCGACTGGAGGCGGTCCACCCCCGTCAGCGCGCGCGCCAGCGGCGTCCGCCCCGAGCCGAGCAGGCCTGCGAGGCCCAGAACCTCGCCCTCGGCGATGTCAAGGTCGGCGTCGGCGATGCCGGGAGCGGCGGTGATGCCGCGTGCGCTGAAGAACGCGGGCCCGTCACCCTCGGGTGCCCCGCCGCCAGGGCTGGCCCGGTAGCTGGAAACGTTGCGACCCAGCATCTTCTGGACCAGGTCGACGCGCAGCAGATCGTTCGTCCGGTACTCCCCGACGAGTCGCCCGTCGCGCAAGACGGTGACACGGTCGCAGATCTCGTAGACCTGGTCGAGGAAGTGCGAGACGAACAGGATGGCGACACCGCGCTTCTTGAGCTCGCGGATCACGCGGAAGAGCTCGGCCACCTCGTTGAGGTCCAGGCTCGAGGTCGGCTCGTCGAGGACGAGCACCTTGACATCGGTGGAGATGGCCCGCGCGATCGCGACCAGCTGCTGCACCGCCACGGGGTGGGTGCCCAGGATGGAGGCGGGATCGATGTCCAACCCCAGCTCGTGCAGCGCGGCAGCAGCGTTCCGACGCATGCCACGCCAGTCGATCATGCCGAACCTGCGCGACTCCCGACCGAGCGCGATGTTCTCGGCCACCGACACGTTCGGCAGCAGCTCGATCTCCTGGTACACCGTGCTGATACCCGCGACCTGTGCATCGTGGGGTGTGGCGAAGGCGACCTGCTGCCCCTGGAGCCGGAGGATGCCGGACTCCATCGCCAAGGCGCCCGTGATCGCCTTGACCAGTGTCGACTTGCCGGCTCCGTTCTCGCCCATGAGCGAGTGCACCTCGCCGGGGAACATCCGGAAGTCGACGGCATCCAGCGCCGTCTCCTCCCCGAAACGAACCGTCGCACCCGTGAGCTCGAGCAACGGTCGGGCAGGGTCCACCCGGTCATTGTCGCCGTCGGCCGCGGCACGCACTTGCGACACACCGGTCCCCTGCGGTGCCTACTCCCGACGCTCCGACCGGGAAACGATGAAGCGCTGGATGAGGATGAACAGCAGCAGCAACCCGCCGACGATGATCTGCATCCACGACTGCTCCGCGCCCAGGAACGAGATGACCGTCTTGATCGTGCCGTACACCAGCACGCCGATCATCGAACCCAGCACGTACCCGCGGCCGCCCGAGAGCAGCGTGCCACCGATGACGACGGCCGCGATGGCGTCGAGCTCGGTGCCGATCCCGTTGCGCGGGTAGCCGGCACCGGAGTACGCGGTGAGGATCAGGCCGGCCAGCCCGGCGAGGCTCCCGGAGATCAGGTAGACGAGCACCTTGGTGCGGGCCACCTTCAGGCCCATCAGGCGGGCGGACTGCTCGTTTCCGCCGATTGCGTAGACGGTGCGGCCGAAGCGCGTGTACTGCAGGACGAAGGCGCCGATACCCACGGCCAGCAGGGCGATGATGCCGGTCGGGGTGATGTACCAGTCACCGACCTGGAAACGGGTCGACTGCAGCCACAGCACCGTGGGGTCGTCGACGCGGATCGACTTGAGACTCACCACGAACGCAAGCCCACGGGCGAGGAACAGCCCCGCCAAGGACGCGATGAACGGCTGGACGTCGAAGTACTGCACGAGGATGCCGATGAGCAGGCCGATGACGGCGCCCGCGGCGAGGATGACGGGGACGGCGACCGCGGCCGGCATCCCGCGCCCGAGGAGGCTGGCCAGCAGGATGCCGGTGAACGCCATCACGGAGCCCACCGACAGGTCGATCCCAGCGGTGAGGATGACGAACGTCATGCCCACCGCGATGACCATCAGGTAGGCGTTGTCGAGCAGCAACGCCGACATGTTGCCCGGGCTGACGAAGTCGCCGAAGTACAGCTGGGCGGCGATGAGGAGCAGAACCAGCACCCCGAGTGCGGCGAAGGTCGGCATCAGGGAGGCATGGCGGTTGATGAAGCGGTCGTCGGCCTGCTTGGGGCTCGAGCGGGTGGTCTCGGTCGTGTCCGTGGTTGTCATGCCCCAACCTCCGCCTTCGCAGGCTTCTCTTCTGCTACATCAGCTCCGGTCGCGCCACGGGACCTTCGTCCGAGCTGGCGGATCCGCGGCGACTGGACGATGACCACGAGCACCACCACCAACGCGAAGAACACGGGGCTCTGCGCCGAGGGGACGCCGAGGAACAGGATGGTCGAGTTCAGGGTCTGGATGATCAGGACGCCGATCACCGTGCCGGCGATGCTGAACTTGCCTCCCTGCAGTGACGTGCCGCCCAGCACGACAGCGAGGATGGCGTACAGCTCGATGAACAGGCCCGCAGCGTTGGCGTCGGCCGCCCTGATGTTCGAGCTGTAGATGACGCCCGCGATGCCGGCCATCAGCCCGCTCACGACGTACACGCTGAAGATGATCCCGCGGGACCGGACACCGGCCAGCCGGCTCGCCTCCGGGTTGATGCCCACCGCCTCGGTGAGCATGCCGAGCGCCGTCCTGCGTTCGAACGCGCCGATCACGAGGATTGCCGTCAACGAGATGAGGAACGCGAACGGAAGGATCAGCAGGTACCCGGTGGCGATGTACTCGAATGGCCCGCTGTTCACGGTGGTGATGAAGCCCTCGGTGATCAGGAGGGCCACACCACGGCCCGCCAACATGAGCACGAGTGTGGCGATGATGGGCTGGATCCCGAGCACCGCGATGAGGATGCCGTTCCATGACCCGAGCACGAGCGACACGAGGAGCGCGGCAACGACCGCCGACACCACCGTGCCGAGGTTGTCGGGGTTCCCCGAGTCGTGGATGAGCGTCAGCGCCACGGCGCCCGACACCGCCATCACCGCTCCCACCGACAGGTCGATGCCGCGGGTGGCGATCACGATCGTCATGCCCAGCGCGACCAGCATGAGCGGTGCACTGTTGCGCAAGATGTCGATCAGCGCGCCGTAGAGCTGTCCGTCGCGGACGGTGACCTTGATGAACTGGGGCCGCGCGACCGTGTTGATCACCACCAGCGTCAGCAGTGCGGCCACGGGCCAGAAGAGCCGATGCTTCACGACACCCATCAGGCAGCGCTCCCCTCACCCTTGTTGGCGATGTACTCGATGAGGTCATTCAAGCCGACCCGGCTGGAGTCGAGCTGCCCGATCTCTCTGCGGTCACGCATGACCACCACGCGCTGGGCCAGGCGGAGGACCTCCTCGAGCTCCGAGGAGATGAAGATGACCGAGAGGCCGGCCGCCGAGAGCTCGGCGACCTTGCGCTGGATATCGGCCTTCGCGCCCACGTCGATGCCGCGCGTGGGCTCGTCGAGGATGAGCAGTTCGGGCGCAGTCGCCAACCAGCGGGCCAGGAGCACCTTCTGCTGGTTGCCGCCCGAGAGCGTGCTGACGACGGCGTCGGGGTTCCTCGGCTTCACGTCGAGTGCCTCCATGTACTCGGCGACCACGGCGTCGCGCTCGGCCTTGCGGATCTTGTGCCTCCAGCCGCGCCTGGCCTGGATGCCCAGGACGATGTTCTCGGCGACAGTGAGGTCGGAGACGATGCCCTCGCCACGTCGGTCCTCGGAGGAGAACACGATCCGGTGCTCGATGGCGTGGCGGGGAGTGGCGATCTTCGCGGGCTCACCGTTGATCGAGATCGATCCGGTGTCGGCTCGATCGGCTCCGTAGAGCAGGCGGGCGAGCTCCGTGCGGCCCGAGCCCAACAGGCCGGCCAGGCCCACGACCTCTCCTTCGAACACCTCGAGGTCAGCAGGCTCAAGTACCCCCCGGCGCCCCACGTCGGTGGCCTTGAGGACCGGCACGCCGGATCGGTCCACCTCTCGGTTCGAGGCTGCCGAGATCGCTTCCAGGTCGTCGAGCTCGCGGCCGATCATCTTGGTGACGAGGTCGTGACGAGGCAGGTCCTCGATCAGGTACTCGCCCACCAGCTGGCCGTTGCGCAGGACGGTCACGCAGTCGGAGATCTCGTACACCTGCTCGAGGAAGTGGCTCACGAACAGGATGGCCACGCCTGCGGCCCGCAGCTCGCGGATGACGGCGAACAGCTGCTCGACCTCGCCCCGGTCCAGGCTGGACGTGGGCTCATCGAGGATCAGCACCCGGGATTCCAGCACCATGGCGCGACTGATCGCGACCAGCTGCTGGATGGCCAATGAGTGGCTGGACAGCATCGTGTGGGTGTCGATCTCCACGCCGAGGCTTCTCAGGTGCGTGGCGGCCTGCTCGTGCACGCCCTTCCAGTCGATCCGGGCGCCCCGGTGCGGCTCATGGCCCAGCATCACGTTCTCGCCGACGGACAGGTTGGGGCAGAGGTTCACCTCCTGGTACACCGTCGAGATGCCGGCAACCTGGGCGTCGGCGGTCGTGCGGAACACGACGGGGCGGCCTGCCACGGCGATCTCGCCGGAGTCGATGGCGTACACGCCGGTCAATGCCTTGATGAGGGTGGACTTCCCCGCCCCGTTCTCGCCCATGAGCGCGTGGATCTCGCCTGAACGCAGGCTGAAGTCCACGCTGTCGAGGGCCAGGACCCCCGGGAAGCTGATGGTGATCCCCCGCATCTCGACGATCGAGGGTCCTGGCGGGCTTGCCCGATGATTGCTCACGTCAGCCACCTCTCCGGTATCGGCGGCACACCGACCGGGGGGCTGGAAGGCCAGCCCCCCGGTCGCGTGCTCACTTGTCGTTCAAGGGATTACGGACCGCCTCAGTACTTGCGGTCAGCGATGACGGCGGCGGCCTGATCCTTGGTGAAGGAGGCGTCCTCCACGTAGGTCTTCTTCTCGGTCGGCTTGCCGGCAAGCGTGTCCTTCACCAGGCCCGCGGCCAGGTCGCCCAGCAGCGGGTTGCACTCGACGATGTAGTTGATCTTGCCGTCGATGAGCGCCTGCATACCGTCCTTGACCGCGTCGATGGAGATGATCTTGATGTCCTGGCCCGGCTTGGCTCCCGCAGCCTCGATCGCCTCGATGGCGCCCAGGGCCATGTCGTCGTTGTGCGCGAAGACCAGGTCGATGCCGTCAGCGCCGTACTTCTGCAGGAAGCCCTCCATGACCTTCTTGCCACCGTCACGGGTGAAGTCGCCGGTCTGCGAGTCGATCTTCTTGATCTTGCTGCCGGCAATGGCCTCGTCGAACCCGGCCGCACGGTCGTTCGCCGGCGCCGAACCGGTGGTGCCCTCGAGCACGACCATCTTGGTGTCGGTGGTGCCGTACTGCTCCTTGGCCCACGTGCCGGCAGTCACGCCCTCCTTCTTGAAGTCGAGACCCACCCAGCTCGCGAAGGTGCTGTCGGGGGCCGACACGGTGCGGTCTTCGAGGACCACCGGGATCTTGGCGGCCTGGGCCTCCTTGAGGACGTCGTCCCACCCGTCGGTGACGATCGGGGCCATGACGATGGCGTCGACCTTCTGGTTGATGAACGAGCGCACCGCAGCGATCTGGGCCGCCGGATCGTTGTCCGCGGCGTTGAACGTGAGGTCGAACCCGTTCTCCTTGGAGAACGCCGCCTTCATGGACTCGGTGTTCGCCGAACGCCAGCCGCTCTCCGACCCCGTCTGCGCGAACCCGACCTTGATCGGGTCGGACTTGCCACCACCCGAGGACGCCGTACCGCCCCCGGTGTCGGTGGAGCTCCCGCACCCTGCGATGACGAGCGACACCACCCCCATCAGAACCGCTCCTGCCAGCACGCGCTTCTTCATCGTGGTCCTCCTTGACCTGGTCCGGCAACGCTGCCGGAAATGGGGGTTGCTCTCCGGCCCGAAGGGGCCGTCGATCGAATGTTAGCCCTAACATCCAGGCCCAGCGCAAGAACCAAAAGATCACGAATCGGGCATCAGTTTCGGTGTCACCACCTGCCCGGGGCCCTTTCAGCAGCGCGAACCGAGCACCTCACGCGAACTCCGTTAGCCTTAACATCCCGCATCAGTTGGGCCGACTCGGTCGTCGCCCAGACTCAGGGCTCGGCCCTGAGGAACTCAGGGGTCCGGCAGAGAATGGGCGGCTCACTTCGGCACCAGGTGGGCGAGCCATGGACCCCACTGGACCTGCCGACGTGAGTGCGTCGCAGATGGGACAACTCGACGACCTTCGACGTCGACCGCGTCATCGAGTGACCGGACCTCGCCGCCTTTCTCGCGCTCCAGCTCAACGTCCTGGCAAACCTGTCCGACGATCTCCACCGCCGGTCAACAGAGGGGCGCGAGAGTCGCGACCTGCTGGACCACCTCACCGCGCACGGGGCTTGCCGAGCAGGTGTCTTCGTCGCACTACCAGGACGACGGCTACTGGAGCGGACAGATCCGCCGCCGCGGCCTACCCCTCCTCGCCGCAGGTCACGTGCAGCGGACGTCCTGACAAACCGGGGCCGGGAACGGGCCTGCTGGCGACCGAAGCCGCATCGTCACAGCGCAGCCCTTCACACCTGGGGCTGCGAGCTGCGCCTTGTGACAACGGTGCTGGGCGCGTCGTGGGTGACCATGATGGCGGCCCGCTCGACCGGCAGGGCCGCCACGAAATGCTCCAGGAAGGTCGCGAAGCCGCGCTCGTCCGCCGGGTCGGGCTCGACGACGGTCACGGTGGCACCGGTGGCGAACCGGGTCGAGAGGTAGCCGGCGAGGTCGGACTTCTCGGCGTGGCCCAGGTAGGAGGCCAGTAGGGCGACGCCCCAGGCGCCGCCCTCGCCGGCGTCCCGACCGACCGCAACCGGGGTTCCCATCGCCGCAGCCAGTAGGCGCTGGGCCACACCCTCGGTGCGGAAGAGGCCACCGTGGGCGACCATGACGTCGAGCTCGACGCCCTCCTCGGCCAGGACGCGCATGCCCAGGCTCAACGTGGCGAAGGCGGCATAGACCTGGGCGCGCACGAAGTTGCCGAGGGTCAGCCGGCTGCCGGGGCTGCGCAGCACCAGTGGGCGGCCCTCCACGAGCCGGGTGATGGGCTCTCCCGAGAGGTAGTTGTAGGCCAGCAGCCCGCCCGCGTCGGCGTCGCTGGACAGGGCCTCGCGCAGCATCGCCCGGAAGGCGTCGTCGGGGTCGACGGGGTGCCCGACCGCGGCCGCGAACTCGCGGAACACCCCCGCCCAGGCGTCGAGCTCACTGGCGCCGTTGTTGCAGTGGACCATGGCGACCGGGTCCCCGGCCGGGGTGGTGACCAGGTCGACCTCAGGATGCACCTGGAGCAGTGGCCGCTCCAGCACGGCCATCGCGAAGATGCTCGTGCCGACGCTGACGTTCCCGGTCCGCGGTGCCACGGCGTTGGTGGCGACCATCCCGGTGCCCGCATCTCCCTCTGGTGGGCACAGGGGCGCTCCGGGGCGGAGCTGCCCGGTGGCGTCCAGCAACGCCGCGCCCTCGGCGGTGAGGCGGCCGGCGTCGACGCCCGCGGTGAGGACCGTCGGCAGCAGGGCGGCGAGTGACAGGCCGGGATGCCGGTCGGCGACAAGGGCGTCGAAGTGGCCGAGCCGATCTGCGTCGTAGTCCTTGGTGGCGGAGTCGATGGGGAACATGCCCGACGCGTCGCCGACGCCGAGCACGTGGCGCCCGGTCAGCTTCTGGTGGACGTACCCGGCCAGCGTCGTCAGTGATGCCACCTGCTCGACGTGCGGCTCGTCGTCGAGGATCGCCTGATAGAAGTGGGCGATCGACCAGCGCAGCGGGATGGCGAAGTCAAGCAGGTCGGTGAGCTCGGTGGCCGCGCGCTCGGTGCTCGTGTTGCGCCAGGTCCGAAATGGGACCAGCAGCTGCCCCGAATCGTCGAACGCCAGGTAGCCGTGCATCATCGCGGACACCCCGAGCGCGCCCAAGGTGGTGGGGCGCACCCCGTGCCGCTCCTGCGCATCTGCGCACATCAGGGCGACGCTGGCCTGCACGCCCGCCCAGACGTCCTCCAGCGAGTAGGTCCACGTGCGGTCGACGAACTGGTTCTCCCAGGTGTGGCTGCCGGCGGCGAGCGTGGTGCCCTGCGGGTTGATCAGCACGGTCTTGATCCGGGTCGAACCCAGCTCGATGCCGAGTACGGCGCGCCCGTCGACGATCACGTCGCTGCCGCTGGGACGGACTGTCATGGCGTGCTCCTTACCGGCGACTCCATCATCACCGCCAGTGGATGATATCGCTAACATGACTGGAGCGGATGGGAAAGGCACTGCCTCAGAGATAAGCACAGAGGTATTGACGTTCCGATTGTGATCGTTAACAATGTCTCTGGGCCGGTGAAGGAGATGTGGGATGCAGCGCAGCTCAGTTCGCGCGCCGGTCATGAGCGACGTCGCCCGGCTGGCCGGGGTCTCGCACCAGACCGTCTCGCGCGTCATCAACAACCACCCGAACACCAGCCCCTCCACGCGAGCGAAGGTGCAGCGGGCCATCGACCAGCTCGGCTACCGCCCCAACACCGCGGCGCGCGCACTGGTCCGGGGGCGCTCGGGAATGGTCGGCATCGTCACCGCCTCGGGGTCGTACTTCGGTCCGCGCAGTGCGCAGCACGGGGTCGGCTCGGCCGCCCGTGCGGCCGGCTTCGCGGTGGCCTCGATCGACCTCGCGAACGTGACGCGCGACGAGCTGGCCACCGCGATCGACGACCTCGCCCGGATCGGTGTCGAGGGCGTCGTGGTCGTCGCCGGGCACGACGCCGCGGTCGACGCAGCCCGGTCCCGCCCCAGCGAGCTCCCCGTCGTCGTCGTCGAGGGCGACCTGTCGCGCACTCCGCTGAGCGTCGGCGTCGACCAGGTCGCCGGCGCGACCGCGGCCGTCGAGCACCTCATCGGGCTCGGACACAGGCGCATCGTCCACGTTGCCGGACCCGCCGACTGGGCCGAGGCCCGGGCGCGCGTCGAGGGCTGGCGGACGGCGATGTCCGGGGCCCGGTTGGCGACGCAGGAGCCCTTGGTGGGTGACTGGTCCGCCGCCTCCGGCTTCGAAGCGGGTCGGGCGATCGCCGCGGACACCGGCGTGACGGCGGTCTTCGCGGGGAACGACCAGATGGCGCTCGGTGTGTTGCTGGCCCTGCACGAGGCCGGTCGGCGCGTACCGGATGACGTGTCCGTGGTCGGCTTCGACGACATCCCCGAGGCCGCCTTCCTCACCCCGCCGCTGACGACGGTTCACCAGGACTTCACCGACGTCGGAGCGCGCGCCATCACGGTCCTCATGGCGGCCATCCACGGGGAGAGTGCGTCCCCGATCCCACTCCTGTCGCCGTCCCTCGTCATCCGGGGCAGCACCGCGGCCCACCCAGGAGGTCACTGACATGACCGCTGCGCACGACGTCCGCGCCACCATCGAGGTGCTGCGCCGCACGGTCAGCGACCTGCACGCCGAGCTCACGCGGTACGACCTCGTGGTCTGGACCGCCGGCAACGTCTCGGCCCGGGTGCCCGGCCACGACCTGATGGTGATCAAGCCCTCCGGGCTGTCCTACGACGAGCTCACCCCGGAGTCGATGGTGGTGTGCGACCTGTTCGGCACGGTCGTCGAGGGCGACCGCGGCCCGTCCTCGGACACCGCGGCTGCCGCGTACGTCTACCGGCAGATGCCGCACGTCGGGGGAGTGGTGCACACCCACTCCACCTACGCCACCGCGTGGGCGTCACGCGGCGAGGCGATCCCGTGCGTGCTGACGATGATGGCCGACGAGTTCGGTGGCGACGTGCCGGTGGGGCCGTTCGCCCTCATCGGCGACGACTCGATCGGGCGGGGCATCGTCGACACCCTCGCAGGGAGCCGTTCCCCGGCGGTGCTGATGCGCCAGCACGGGGTCTTCACGATCGGCCCGGACGCCCGCTCGGCCGTCAAGGCCGCGGTGATGTGCGAGGACGTCGCCCGCACCGTGCACATCGCGCGACAGCTGGGGGAGCCGGCGCGCATCGAGCCGCACCACGTCGACTCCCTGTTCGACCGCTACCAGAACGTCTACGGCCAGCGCTGACCGGCGCCGCCCACCACCGACAAGGACACGTCATGACCCGTATCCCCGACCGCCCCCTCGAGATCTGGTTCCTCACCGGCAGCCAGCCGCTGTACGGAGAGGAGACCCTGCGCCAGGTCGCCCAGCAGTCGCAGCAGGTCGCCGAGCAGCTGCAGGCCTCCGGTGCGGTGCCGGCCACGATCGTCTGGAAGCCCGTGCTCACCGACAGCGCCACCATCCACGCCCGGGTGCTCGAGGCCAACGCTCACCCGCACTGCGCCGGCGTCATCACCTGGATGCACACCTTCTCCCCCGCGAAGATGTGGATCGCCGGCATCGACGCCCTGCGCAAGCCCCTGCTCCACCTGCACACCCAGGCCGGTGCCGCCCTGCCGTGGTCCACGATCGACATGGACTTCATGAACCTCAACCAGGCCGCGCATGGCGACCGCGAGTTCGGGTACATCGGGGCCCGGCTGGGCGTGGCCCGCAAGGTCGTCGCCGGGCACGTGAGCAACCCCGCCGTCGTCCAGCGGGTCGCCACCTGGGCCCGTGCCGCGCGAGGAGCCCACGAGCTGCGCACGATGCGGCTGGCCCGGTTCGGTGACAACATGCGCGAGGTCGCCGTCACCGAGGGCGACAAGGTCGAGGCGCAGCTGCGGTTCGGGGTCTCGGTCAACACCTACGGCGTCACCGAGCTGGTCGAACGGGTCGACGCCGCCACCCCGGCGGCCGTCGACGAGCTCGTGGCCGAGTACCTCGACACCTACGACGTCGCCGCGGAGCTGCGCCCAGGAGGCGAACGCCACGACTCCCTGCGCTACGGCGCCGCGATCGAGGTCGGGCTGCGCGACTTCCTCACCGAGGGCGGGTTCACCGCGTTCACCACGAACTTCGAGGACCTCGCCGGGCTGCGGCAGCTTCCGGGCCTGGCCGTGCAGCGGCTGATGGCCGACGGCTACGGCTTCGGCGGCGAGGGCGACTGGAAGACCTCGGTCATCCTGCGCACCACCAAGGCCATGGCCGCAGGCCGCCGCGGTGGCACCTCGTTCATGGAGGACTACACCTACGACCTGGCCACCCCCGGCTCGGAGAAGATCCTGGGCGCCCACATGCTCGAGGTGTGCCCGACGATCGCCGGCACTCGCCCCACACTCGAGATCCACCCGCTCGTTATCGGCGGCCGCGAGGACCCGGTCCGGCTGCGCTTCACCGCAGCACCCGGACCCGCGGTCGTGGTCGGCATCAACGACATGGGGGACCGGTTCCGGCTCACCCTCAACGAGATCACCGTCGTCGAGCCCGACGCACCGCTGCCCAACCTCCCGGTCGCCTGCGCGGTCTGGGAACCGAAACCCGACTTCGCCACCTCCGCCGAGGCCTGGATCCTCGCCGGCGGTCCCCACCACACCGTGCTGTCGACTGCCGTGGGAACTCCCGAGTTCCGCGACCTGGCGACGATGCTGTCCACCGAGCTCGTGGTCATCGACCACTCGACGACCATTCCCTCCCTCGAGAACGAGCTGCGGTGGAGCGCGGCCTACCACCGCCTCGCCGCACGCTTGTAGCACCCGGTGCCCAACGACCCGGTGGCGCTGGTGGACCAAGATCGCCAGCGTCACCGGCCCCAAAGCGCGACGGGGTACCGCGATGACCGGCGGCCCTCGTTCGGGCCGACGCCGAGGCGGCCACCGAGATGCGGCCCCGTATCGACCGCTGAGTGGGTTGCATCCAGTGCCGGGCGCCGGGCCGGATAGCCCGACTGTTCGCGAGCACCTGTGCCGTACGTCAAGCCTTTGTGTCCCGTCTGGCATGTGACCTGGGTGAGGCATTCATATGGGAGTGGCGGCAGTGGGGGGTCGCAAGGGCTGGAGGACCAGCCGGTCCAGGCTGCCAGCGTGCAGTGGCCTGGAGAGCAGGAAGCCTTGAACGTCATCGACGCCCAGGACGCGCACATGGTCGAGCTGCTCGCGCGTCTCCACGCCCTCGGCGAGGGTGCGCACGCCGAGGTCGTGGCCGAGCTGCACGAGCGAATGAATGATGGCGTCCGAGTCGCCGAAGCGACCGATGTCGGCGATGAAGGACCGGTCGATCTTGAGGATGTCAACGGGAAAGCGTTGTAGATGAGACAGGCTCGAGTAGCCAGTCCCGAAGTCGTCAAGGGCAATCTGTACGCCGAGGTGCTTGAGCTGATTCAGACGTGTAGCGACTGCATCCAGGTCGCCCATGAGTGCGGTTTCGGTGATCTCGAGAGTGAGGGCGGCGGCCGGTAGACCGCTGGTGGCGAGGGCGTCGCCGACGTGATCGACGATGTTGTCGGTCGCGAGCTGGTGCGCCGATACGTTGACAGCCACGCTCAGATCGTTGCCCGCGGCTCTCCAAGCCTGAGCTTGGGTGCAGGCCTCTACTAGGACCCACCGACCGACCTCCACGATCTTGCCGCTGGCCTCCAGTGTCGGGATGAACTCCTGCGGCCCTAGCTGGCCCCGGGTGGGGTGCTGCCATCGAATAAGCGCTTCCACCCCGATCAAAGTGAGGTCGCGCAACGTGTAGATGGGTTGGTACACGACACGGAACTGCTCCTGCTCTTGTGCGACGCTGAGGTCGACATCCAGCTCGGTCCGCCTCCACTGCTGGCGATCCGGGGCGGTGCGGAAGAGTTCGTAGCGATCTTGGCCAGCGGCCTTGGCGTCGTACAGCGCTATGTCGGCAGAGCGCAGGAGCGCCGCGGCGGCCTGCTCGCCATGACCGAGCGCGATGCCGGTGCTGGCGGTCACGCTGACCCTGCCCGCTAGCGTGCCGCTGCAGCTGTCGACGGTGAAGGGTTGACGCAGCACATGCAGCAACCGCTCCGCGAGGAGTTCGGCGTCCCTCGCGCTCGACAAGTGATCCAGCACCACGACGAACTCGTCACCCCCAAGACGGCCGGCCGTGTCTGTTTCACGAAGGACGCTGCTCAGGCGGGCCGCGACAGCCTGCAAGAGAGCATCACCAGCTTGGTGACCCAGGGAGTCATTGACGGCCTTGAACCCGTCGAGGTCGACGAAGAGAACCGCACAGACACCGCCGTCACGACGGACCCGGGCCGCGGCCTGGTCGATCCGATCCATGATCAACGCCCGGTTCGGCAACCCGGTCAGCGCGTCATGCAGGGCCAGATGCTCCAGCTCGGCCGACTTTTGGTCGGCCACCCTCAGGGCCGAGCGTTGAGCGCCGACCAACCTCCGCATCGCTGGCAGCAGGACAAGCGCGACAGCCATCAGCATCACCGCCCGCAGCACATCGTCCACGGGTGGCGGCGGGATCAGCTTCCGAGGCGACCATCACCGCGGCGGCCGAGACCGCGATGTAGAGATGTCTTCGAGTCTCATAGAGCGCGAACCAGATCAGCGGCACGAGGATCACCGTGAAGACATGGGAGTTCACCCCCTTGTCCGAGCGATCGTAGACCCCTATCAGCGCTAGTGCTGGGATCACCGCCGCTGCCTGCGCCCACCGCGGATACCGGCGCCAGGGCAACCAGAGCAGGAGAGCCATGACCGCGCCCGCAGCACACAGAACGAGGATCGTGGCCACGGGGCTGACCTCAGGGTTGAAGGGCATTGACGCCACCGCCACCGCGATGACGGCGACGAACGGCGCCAGACGTCTGCCGCTGCCCGGGGCCGCCAACGGTCCCAACTTCTCAAGAGCAAGGTAGTCCTCGGGCGTCACCGGAAGACCACGGCCGGGTCGGCTCACCATCCGAGGGTAGATCGCCGCGCCCATGGGCATGTCAAGTCCGCTGAAACAGGGCGGGGAGGAAGCCAATCGATGCCCTGTCTCATGGCGTGGAGAGTGGTGAGATCGGGCACAAGTCGTCAAGCGCGGCGTCCACGGGTGAGCCCACTGCGACGCTGCAACCACACCTCTTCACGGGGTGATCCGCGGAGGGACGAAGAAGATGGCGCTGGCGCGCGCTCAGGACGAATGACCGACAAGCGGCAGAAGGGGATGTGTCGGCTCAGCCGTGCTGCCAGACCTTGCGGGCGGACACCAGGAGCAGCAGCGCTAGAAGGGGGACGAGCAGCGCCGAGGGGACGACGCCCAGGAGCGCGCCGCCGATCACGGTGCCGAGGACCGATCCGGCTGCCATCGCGAGCACGAATGCCTTGTTCTCGGCCAGGACGGTGAAGGACTTGTCGCGGCTGTACCGGGCGAAGGCGACGAGCATGGTGGGCAAGGAGACCATCAGCGACAGGCTGCCGGCGATCTTGATGTCCACGCCGTAGAGCAGCACGATCGTGGGGATCAGCAACTCACCGCCGGCCACGCCCATCAGGGCGGCGACGACGCCGATCGCGGCACCGGCCACCACGCCGGCCAGTGCCTGCGCCGGCCCTTCGAGCTGGGCCGGCTGGACCTGCCCGAGGTGGGTGGTCAGCAGGGCGACCGCGATCAGGACCAGCAGAACGGCCAGGACCCGGTACAGGGTGCGGGTCGCCATCTGGGTGGCCCAGGTGGCACCGAGGTAGGCACCGACCAGGCTCCCGGCGAGCAGGTTGACCACGATCGACCAGTGCGGTGCGAGCTCGTCGACGGGGACCGCCCCCAGCCGGGGGGGCAGGGCGGTGGCGACCACGAGCAGGCTCAGGGCCTTGTTGACGATGACGGCCTGCAACGCCACGAAGCCGAACACGCCGATCAGCAGCGGCAGCCGGAACTCCGCCCCACCGAGGCCGATCATCCCGCCCAGCAGCCCGACCGCGGCACCAGCGCCAGTGGCCAACAACCAGTGACGGTTAGCTGCGCGCGCTTCCGCGCGCAGCGCGGCGACGTCGGCGTGAGTCACCCGCTCATCACTGTCGCCTTCCTCATGGCGCCACCTTAGATCTGCGTGAAGTGGGCCTATCGAGGCCATCCGCCGCGCTACCGGTCATCGAGCAGTTCCGGGCGTTTGGCCAGCCGACCACAGGGTGCTGCGGCTCTTAGTCCAATCTGTATAGCACTTGTTATGATGGTGCCATGGTCAGCACGCTTGCGAAGGTAGCTCGTGAGAGCGATGCCGCCGTGCGCCAAGCCAGGGACGACTTGGTGCGGGCAGTTCGTGATGCGGCCGCGAGCGGGATGACGCAGGCGCAGATCGCTGAGCAGATCGGTCGGAGCCAGCCCGAGGTGTCGCGGCTATTGCGGTTCCACGGCACGACGCAGCTGGCCCGCCGACTACGGGCCGCACGACCACAGATCCTGCGGCTGGTTCACGACGCCGGCGGCGAGCAGGTGCGCGTATTCGGCTCCGTGGCTCGGGGGGACGACGTCGAGGGATCGGACGTCGACCTGCTGTTCGTGATGCGCCGGCCTCTGAGCCTGATGGAGCTGGGCCGGCTCGAGGACGAGGTGGCTGCTGCAGTCGGCGTGGCCGTCGACCTGGTTCCCGAGAGCTCGCTTCGCCCCGCGCTGCGTGACCGGGCCCTGGCCGGGGCGGTGCCCCTGTGACGCGCAGGCAGCCGGAGCAGGTGCTTCAGGAGGCGATGGCCCACTTCGAGGTCGTGGCCGACTACGGCTCGGGCGACCTGTCCGACCAGAAGACGATCGACGCAATCTGCATGCGGCTCTCGGCGGGGATCGAGGCGCTGTCCGGCCTCAGCGACGCCGACCGCGCTGCGCTGTTCGGGGGTGTCTGGACCCAGATGTGGGGGATGCGCAACCGCATCGCGCACGGCTACCTCCTCGTCGAGCCGGCGATCGTGCGCAGCACTGTCGAGCGAGACCTGCCGGTGATGGTCGCGGCGGTCAGGGCGGCCACGGACCGGCTCCCATAACGCCCAGACAACCGCCATCTACATGACCGCGCGTAGGCACCAAATTCGGTTTCACTATCGATACCGTAACGATACGCCGGAGGCCGACCTAGGCTGCCACATGGCACTTGACCTGCGGAAACGAGTTTCCTATGTGTCGTGACGGAGCATCAGGATTCGGGTCATTTCGAGGCCCTCGCGTGCCTACGGATCAGAAGGTTAAGGGTTCGAATCCCTTCGGGCGCGCTCTGTGTTGAGACAGACGACGGGCCCCCGGCCAGCGGAAACGCTGTCGGGGGCTTACTCGTGTCCGGCATCCCGCGGGTGGCCCCAGATGGTGGCGCGGAAGGGCCGTTTGTGAGAGGAGCTCGGAAGCTTTCCCTTGTGACATGGCCTCCTCGGAGTCTTGCGCCTGCGGCTCGAACTACTGGCTTGGCTACCGTGCGCACATGCCTCCCCACCCTCACTCCGACTACTTGGACGGGACTGATCCGGACCCCGTGGACTTCCTGCTGCAGGTGGTGGTGCCCTCGTCACCCGACGGCGTCTACGTCCTCCCAGTCGCCGCCCTCGGCCCGTAGCGGCTCCTTGTTTCATTGACGCAGGATCGGTGCCCGCGCACGCATCGACTCCGTCGGGGAGTGATCGGCGGGGTGCCTCGGGCGCTGTGGTGGCCTGACCGTCCGGCTCTGGTTGAATGCCCGGTTCGCCGGCCATTCGCTTGCACACTTTGTGTGGAATTTGCGCATTGGTGTGAGCGAGCAGACAAGGTGGAGTGGGTGATTCCGTGTGCGGGTGGTTCTTGTGGTGGAAACACTGGCCGGGCAGGGACAACCACGCACCAACCCAGTGAGAAGGATCGCGTCATGCGTGCACCAAGCAGTCGCACTCGAAGAATCGTCAGCCTCAGTGCCGCGCCGGTCGCGGTCCTGCTGGCCGGAGCCATGGTCTGGCAAGGGTCCAGTGCGGCATTCACCGCCGACACCCGCAACATCGGTAACAGCTGGGAGACGGGCTCGATGGCCATCTCGGACGATGACGGTGGCCACGCCATGTTCTCCGTCGTGAACGTCGTTCCGAGCCAGACCGGCGAGAAGTGCATCGCCGTCACAGCGACCTCGACCGTCCCCAGCACCATCAAGCTGTACACCGGGGACCTGGCCGCGGACGGCCTGGAGCCCTACGTCAAGCTCACCATCGAGCAGGGCACGGGTGGCGGCGGTTTCGCCAGCTGCGCCGGGTTCACTCCCGCGGATCCGGCCGCTGTGGAGGCCTCCCAGTCCCTCAACGCACTGGGCACCACTCACAACACGTGGGGCAGCGCCATCCTGCCGTGGACCATGTCAGCCGGAACGGTGACCAAGACGTACAAGTTCGACTGGGTGTTCGACACGGGCAGCATGGACCAGGCGGGGATCGATGCGCTGCAGGGCAAGGCAGCAGCCATCACCTTCGAGTGGGAGCTCCAGAACGACTGATCCTTCGACGCCGGGGGTGGGAGCTGAACCGTGTCAGGTTCGCATGCAGCAGCCGGTCCCCAGACCCGCACCGTCCGTGCGGGCTGGGGCTGGCTGCTGCTGTCCACCACGGCGCGGTTCTACCTGGTGTTCCTGGGCGCCCTCACGGCGTGCGCGCTGGCGCCGATGCTGTTCGGCCTGACTGGCTCGGTGGTCCAGAGCGGCTCGATGGAGCCGCACATCAGCAGGGGGGACGTCGTCCTCTCGCACCCACTGGCCGCCGATGCTCCTGCCCCGATGGGCCGGGTCATCACGTTCCAGACTCCCGGCGGCTCGGCCGGGAGCGGTCCGGTGCTGCACCGAGTGGTCGCGGCCGCCAAGGACGGCACGCGCGTCACCCCAGGCGGCGTCCTCATGCTGCACCGCCTGGTGGGCGCCAACAAGGACGGCACTCTGGTCACCGCCGGTGATGCCAACCCCAGCCCGGACAGCACCCCGATCTCCCGGTCAGACATCATCAGTTTGGGCTGCCTGCTCATCCCGTGGATCGGCTTGCCCTCGATCTGGCTGCGAACCGGCGCGTTCCTCCCGCTGCTGCTCTGGGTGCTCCTCACCGTGGGCGCCCTGGTCATCGGGGCCATCGATGCCACCTCCCCCAAGCCGCCCTCGGCCGCACCCCCGCAGGACCCAGACGAACCGGTCGGGCCCGGCCGGGACCCCGAACCCGGCGAGGCGACGGACGGGTCCGGCTCACCACTGGAGCCGCTCTTCTCCCGCCTGGCGTCAGGCGTCGAAAGGCTCCGGATCGCCACGAGCACTGCGGCAGTCGCCATGCTTGCGCTGTTCACCGGTGTCGCCCTCGCCATGGCCCCCCTCGGCTCGGCATCCGCGGCGTTCACTGCGCGGGCCGCGACCACCGGCAACTCCTGGAGCACCGCGGGCCCGGCCACCAGGCTCGCGTTCACCACCGACCCCTCGGACTCCGGGGCCACCATCGCGTTCGACGTCCAGCCCGTCGTGGTCGTCCTGGACGCCCTCGGCCACAAGGTCGACGTCAGCAACGCGCCCGTCACGCTCGCCCTCACGACGGCGGCCGGCGCCACCCTCACCTGCACGACGAACCCGCAGCGCGCGGTCGCCGGGGTCGCCACCTTCGCCGGGTGCGCCGTCGACGACGCCGGAACGTACACGCTGACGGCAACGTCCGGGACCTTGACCACTGACGTCAGTGCCCCCTTCACCATCTCCACCAGTGCGGCCACGAGCCTCGCCTTCACCACCGACCCCTCCAGCTCCACCGGTGGTATCGCATTCCCAACCCAGCCCGTCGTCGAAGTACAGGACGCCGGCGGCAACACGGTCACCAGCAGCACCGCACCGGTCACCCTGAGCATCACCACGCCCGCCGGGGCCACCCTCACCTGCACGGGGAACACCGTGCCGGCCGTCGCCGGGGTCGCCACCTTCGCCGGCTGCCGGGTCGACAAGCCGGGAACGTACACACTGACTGCCACCTCGGGGGCCCTTGCCAGCGACGTCAGCGCCGAGTTCACCATCACCACCGGCCCCGCCAACCGGCTCGCCTTCAGCACCGACCCCTCGTTCTCCAACGCCGGTGTCCCGTTCTTCACCCAGCCGGCCGTCACCGTCCAGGACGCCGGCCGAAACACCGTCACCACCAGCACCGCGGCGGTCACCGTGAGCCTCACGACCCCGGCCGGGGCGGTACTCACCTGCACGGCCAACCCCAAGGCGGCCGTGGCCGGGGTTGCCGCCTTCGCCGGCTGCAAGGTCGACAAGGCCGGCAACTACACCCTGACCGCCACCGCAACAGGCTTGACCAACGCCGTCAGCGCCAGCTTCACCATCACGGTCGGCACCACCACCAAGCTGGCCTTCACCACCACCCCGTCGAGCTCCACCGGCGGCACGGCGTTCCCCACCCAGCCCGTGGTGGCCATCCAGGACGCCGGCGGCAACACCGTCACCTCCAGCACCGCCCCGATCACTCTCGTCCTGACCACCCCGGGAAGTGCCACGCTCACCTGCGCCCAGGACCCACTGACCGCGGTAGCAGGCGTTGCCACCTTCACCGGCTGCACCGTCGACAAGCCCGGCACCTACACCCTGACGGCAGCCTCCACCGGTCTGACCAGCGCCGTCAGCACCAGCTTCACCATCACCATCGGCGCCGCCAAGAAGCTCGCGTTCACCACCTCCCCGTCCAACGCCGTGTTCAACACCGCCTTCGCGACCCAGCCCGTGGTCACCGTCCAGGACGCCGGCGGCAACACGGTGACCACCTCCGGGCCGTCGGTCACCCTGGCCATCACCCCGCCCAACGGTGGGGCCCTGCTGACCAACTGCACGGCCAACCCCCAGAGCACCTCTCTGGGTGTCGCCACCTTCTCCGGCTGCCGAGTCAGCATCGCCGGCACCTACACCCTGACCGCGACCTCCGGCACCCTCACCAGCGCTGTCAGTGCCACCTTCACCATCTCCTCCGGCGCCGTGAAGCTCGGCTTCACCCGAAACCCGTCAGCATCTGCCGCCGCAGGGGCAACCTTCGGCACCCAGCCCAGGGTCGCCACCCAGAACAGCGCCGGCCAAACCATCAGCACATCGGTGACCGCAATCACGCTCAGCCTCACCACTCCCAACGGCGCGACCCTCACCTGCAACGCCAACCCGGTCAACACCTCCTCCGGCGTGGCGAGGTTCGCCGGGTGCAAGGTCGACAAGCCAGGGACCTACACGCTGACGGCCACCGCGACCGGCCTGACCAGTGCCGTCAGCAGCACGTTCACCATCACCGCGGTGCCGAGCAAGCTCGCCTTCACCACCAGCCCATCCGGCGCCACCGGTGGCACCGCCTTCACCGCCCAACCAGTCGTCGCCATCCAGGACGTCAACGGCACCGCGACCACCTCGACCAGCACGATCACCCTGACCCTCACCACGGCGGGTGGAGCCACGCTGACCTGCACCACCAACCCCAAGGCAGCCACCTCAGGAACAGCGGCATTCACCGGCTGCCGGATAGACAAAGCGGGGACCTACACGCTCACCGCAACCGCCAGCGGACTCACCAGCGCGGTCAGCACCAGCTTCACCGTCGCCGTCGGAGCAGCCACGAAGCTAGGCTTCACCACGAACCCTTCGAACTCCACCGGCGGCACGGCCTTCGCCACCCAGCCGGTCGTTAGCGTGCAGGATGCCGGTGCCAACACCGTGACCACCAGCACCGCCTCGGTCGACCTCAGCATCACCACTGCCGGGGGCGCCACTCTCAGCTGCACCGAGGACCCCAAGATTGCCGTGTCCGGCGTGGCCACCTTCGCGGGCTGCCGGATCGACAAGAACGCCACCTACACCCTGACCGCCGCTTCCACCGGTCTCACCAGCGCGGTCAGCGCCAGCTTCACCATCTCGGTCGGCACGGCCAGCAAGCTCGCCTTCACTACTCAACCCTCAGGCGCCGTGCGCAACATCGCCTTCGCCACACAGCCCCTTGTGACGGTGCAGGACGCCGGCGGCAACACGGTGACCACCAGCGGCCCGTCGGTCACCCTCGCGCTCACCGCGCCCAACGGTGGAGCCGTCCTGACCTGCACCAACAACCCCCGCAGCACGTCCTCCGGTGTCGCGGTCTTCTCCGGATGCCGAGTCAACATCCCAGGCACCTACACGCTCACGGCCACCTCCGGAACGCTGACCTCAGCGATCAGCAACTCCTTCACCATCACCTGACCGGAGGCTCGCCCTGCCGCGCGGTACGGCCAACCCGCCGCAGCGGAAGCACCCGAACGCACCGAGGAGCCTCGACGTCGAGGAGGTTGGCGGCATCCACGTCGCCGCGCACCGCCCAAGCACTTCGGTCATCAGTCAAATGGCACGTCGTGGACCGCCGACCTCCCGTGTGTCAGGGTCCTGTCGAGCCGTTCCGTGCGGCATCCAGGTTCTTCTCGACAACGAGCTCGAGCCCGTCGACGTCGTCCCACTGCTCACCCACCTGGACGAAACCACCCCGGCGGATGACAGCGAGCGAAGGACCGTTGTCGGGGCTGATGGTGGCTCGTACGAGGTGCACGTCCGGGTGCGTCCTCGCCTCTTCGACCAGTGCCGCGAGTACCGCATGGGCGTAACCGTTCCCACGCTGCTCGGGCACGATCGTGTAGGCGATCTCGACCGCACCAGCAGCATCAGGTGGGCCGTGGAAGCCGGCGTGGCCGACGACTACGCGCGAGGGTTTGAGCACCACCACGCGCACCAACCACGGGCCGTCCTCCGGTGACCGACGGACCTGGTCGACACGGATCCTCCACAACCACGCCTCCTCGAGGAAGAACGGCGGCAGCTCCAGGCGACAGATCCGGCTCGCTGCGGCGAGGTCACCGTCGAGCAGGGCCTCCATGGCGGCGGGCTCGAGGAGCTCCATCGTCAGCTGCGGTGGTGACGATTCGCGGGTGGCTTCGGCAGCCATGCCGTCTCCCTTCCAGGTCGGGCCCGCCAGGTGCGGGCGTGCGCTCCGTGACACATTCTCGGATGCCGACCAACGGGCCACATGGGTAGCGTGGCGGTTCGTGAGCGCGGATCCTGCGGATGTGCTCGACGGGCTCGTGGCCGGCGGCCGGGAACCGGGTGGCGCCGTGGCCGTCATCCGGGACGGGGTCGTCGAGGTCGACCACTGCGCGGGGACCCGCGACGGCTCGGCCCCGTGGACCTCGGACACCCTGGTGATGACGTTCTCGGTCGCCAAGCCGTTCGCCGCGCTGGCCTTCCTGGATGCCGTGGCCGAGGGCCACCTCGGCCTGGACCAGCTGGTCACCTCGGTCTGGAGTGCCTACGGGCAGGCCGGAAAGGAGCGCACCACGATGCGCCACCTGCTCACCCACCAGGCCGGGCTCCCGGCGTTTCCCGAGGTGGCGACGCACGTCGAGTACGACGATCGCGGGACGCTGGTCGAGCTGCTTGCCGCAGCGGCTCCCGTCCACCCGCCGGGGGCCGGGGTTGCCGAGCACGCGCTGACCTACGGCCACCTGCTCGACGAGGTGCTCCGCCGAGCCACCGGTGAGCCCCTGGTCGAACGGTTCGCCCGGGTCGCGAGCGCCGGGGGATGGGACCTGCATCTGCGGGTGGAGCCGCACGACCTGCCACGCGTGGCGACCCTCGTGGAGCCGACCGGGCGATGGGCCTCGGGCTATCTCGAGGACCCGCGGTGGGGGCCCGCACTGGGCCGACCTCGCGGGCTGCTCGAACCCGAGGTGCTGAACTCGGATCGCTTCCGGGCCACACCGTTCCCCGCCGTTGCCCTGCACGGTTCGGCGTTGTCCCTGGCGTCCTTCTACGACGACGTGATCAGACATGAGGGACGGGTGGCCAGCCGCCTCGGTCACGACCTGTGGCGCGCCTATGTCGGACCTGCGGCGACCGGACACGACCTGGTGCTGGACCGACCCGTCACCTGGACCCTCGGCTTCCAGGTGGACGAGGACGACGGACGGGTCGCGCTCGGAATGGGCGGTGCAGGGGGTTGTTCGGCCTGGGCGGAACCGGCCGCGGGCTACGGTGCCGCCTACCTGACCAGGGGGCTGGACGGCCATGACCGCGCCGAGCTGATCTGGGAAGCCGTCAGTGCCGGCTTCGAACCGCCCACCGCCTGACCGACCTCAGCAGCACAGGGCGATTGCCACCTTGCCGCGCACCGTGCCGGACGCGAGCTCACGCAGGGCGTCGGGCACCTGCTCCAGCGGATAGGTCCGCTCCAGGCTGGGAACGATCCGGCCGGTCTCGATGAGCTCGGTGAGCGGCTCGAGATCCGTGGCGCGTTCCTTGGTGGTGTGCATGGTGAGCCGTTGACGGAGGAACGGCGAGATGGCGACCGCCCGCAGTTGTCGGCCCATGCCGCCAGTGATGTCGCCGCCGTCCTCGCCGCCGACGATGACGAGCGTCCCACTGCGAGTGAGGGCTCGGCGCAGACGCGAGATGGTCGAGTTGCCCCCGATGTCGAGGATGAGGTCGTAGTGGTGCGCACCGTCGGCGTAGTCCTCGACGGTGTAGTCGATGACGTGGTCGGCGCCGAGGGCACGCACGAGGTCCAGCTTGGCGGTGCTCGCGACCCCGGTGACCTGCCCACCCAAGGCTCTGGCGATCTGGACGGCGTAGCTGCCGACGCCCCCGGAGGCGCCGATGACCAGCACCCGCTGGCCGGCCTGCAGCCGCCCGGCATCGCGGATCGCCTGCAGCGCCGTGAGCCCGGAGATGGGGACGACCGCGGCCTGTTCGAAGGTCAGGCTGGCCGGCTTGGGCGCGAGCTTGTCCTCCCGGGCGGCGGCGAACTCGGCGAACGAACCGCGGCTGACGCCGAACACCTCGTCACCGACGACGAACCGGGTCACTTTCGACCCCACCCCGACCACCGTGCCGGCCACGTCCCGGCCGGGAACCCGATTCTTGGGGCCGCGGAAACCGAAGCCCAAGATCCTCATCAGGTAGGGCCGACCGGTCATGACGTGCCACGTCCCCCGGTCCATGCCTGCCGCGTGGACCCGGACGAGCACTTCGTCCTCGGCGATCGTGGGAAGGTCGGTCTGCTCGAGGCGCAGCGCGTCGACGTCTCCGTAGCGGTCCTGCACGGTGGCCCGCATCGTGCCCGTGGGGGACGTCGGCGCACTGGCCGTCGGGTTGGCGGGGGTCGAGCCGGTCTGCTGGTGAGTTGGGCGACTGGTCATGATGTGAACTCCTTGTGGTCACGCGCTGAACCCTGTGCTCAGCGACCCGACCAGCGTCGCGGCCGGGGGTGCGGGTCGCCCCGGTCAAAGTGTCAGGTTCGGGGTGGGCCGCGCGCGGTTCACAGCCCGAGCATGGCGGCGTTGCGGACGGCGTCGTTGACGGCGTGGGCCAGCGCTGGGCCGGCGAGGTTGCGGCTGCGGCGCCAGGCGAAGGACAGCGGCACCCCGAGGACGACGTGGACGGCGACGAGCTGTGCCACCAGGAGCGGCAGGGGCGGGCCCGCTGAGACGGGCAGGTGCCACAGCCCCCACAGGGCGGAGACGAGCATGGCGGACTGCCACCCGTGTGAGTCGCCGTCGTGGTGGAGGTGGGCGTCCAGCGCGCCACGGAACGCCACCTCCTCCAGCAGGAACGTGGCCGGGAAGTACAGGGCGGTGTACTTGGCCACGGCGGCGAGTGCCGCCACAGCAGGCAGCGGCGCCCCGGTCGCGACATGGACGGCCCCGAAGACCGTCGCGAACCCGGTCGCCCCGACGGCGATCGGAAGGGCCGCTGAGCGCAGTGTCGCGAGAAGCGAACCGGCCCGCAGTGAGAACGCGGCAGCGACGGCACCCGCCATCGCGGCCAGGTTCCAGCCGACCAGGGTCCAGTCGCTCGCCACCAACGCCTGCACCGCGTAGTAGCCGGGGAGGGCGGCCAGGACCGCGGCCGTGGCCGCCCCCCGTCGGCTGAGGGCGAACCGAGTGGTGTTGCCCGCGAACAGCTCACGCAGCGGGCGGCGTCGCACGACGAGTTGGAAGGCTGCCGTGAGCGGGACTCCCAGCAGCAGATACCCGTTGGCGCTGAGCCGGAGCAGATACCCGGCGGCCACCCAGACGGCCACGAAGGTGACTGCTTCGACGAGCCGCCGACCCCTCGAGGCGGCCATCCCGCGACGCTGCGCGGGGTGGGCGTCGCGGTTGGCGCGGTCGTGGCCTGCGGGCCGGCGACGTGTGTCATGGTCGCCCTCTCCGTTCGTGGTGGAGGTGTCTCGGCTCAGTGGTGCATGTGCATCGCGGCGCCCTCGGCGCGCACGGCCGGCATCCGGGCGTAGGCAAAGGTGGCCAGCGCGACGGCGATGCCGGCGGCGGCGAGGAAGCCGCGCGGGAAGCCGTTCACGACGCCGGCAGCGGTGGTCAGGGTGCCAGCGCTGCTGGCGACCGCCGACAGGACCGCCACGCCCAGGGCTGCGCCGACCTCGTGCCCGGTCATGAGGAACCCGGAGGCCATGCCGGCGTGCTGCGGCGGGATGCCGGCGAGTGCGGTGACCGACACCGGGACGAAGACCATGCCGACGCCCAGGCCGATGACGAGCATCCCGGGAAGGACGTCAGTGGCGAAGTCGGCCCCGGCGGACGCCTGGGCCAGCAGGACTGCGCCGCCGGCGACCAGGAGCAGCCCCGCCGCGGCGAGGGTGCGCGGGGTGGCGTGGGCCAGGGCGTGCTTGGCCAGCACGGTGCCGACGGTGATCGCGAGGGCGAACGGGACGAACGCGACGCCAGCTCGGATGGCGGAGTAGCCCATCACGGTCTGGACGAAGATGGAGGTGAGGAAGACCGTTCCGACCAGGATGCCGGTGACGCCGAGCATCACCGCGGTGCCGGAGACGAGCGACTTGACCCGCCAGGTGTGCGGCGGAACGAGCGGGGATGCAGCACGACGCTCCAGGACGATGAACGCAGCGGCCAGCATCGCAGATCCGGTCAGGGACAGGAGGACTCGCGCAGAGAGCCACCCGTGCTGCTCGGTGGCGCCCAGGGCGAAGACGAGCGCGGCGAGGCTGCCGATGACGGTGGCGGCACCGAGCAGGTCGAACTGGCTGAGGGACGCGCGAGGCGTCTTCACCTGGGGGACGACCTTGAGGCCGACCAGGAACGCGATGGCGCCGATGGGCGCGTTGATGAAGAAGATGGCCTGCCAGCCGGCCCACGTGGTCAGGGCTCCGCCGAGCAGGACCCCTGCGGCGACGCCGAGCGACCCGACGGCACCCCACAGGGCCAGGCCGGTGCGGCGCTGCGCACCCGTGTAGGTCGTCATGATGATGGACAGCGCCGCCGGAGTCATGAGGGCGGCGGAGAGCCCCTGGGCCGCGCGGGCGGTGATCAGCTCGGCGGCGCTGCCGGCGAAGCCGCTGACGACGGACGCTGCGGTGAACACGGCCAGCCCGCTGAGGAACACCCACTTGCGGGAGAGCAGGTCTGCGATGCGGCCCCCGAAGAGCAGCCCGCCGCCGGACATCATCAGGTAGGCGGTGACGACCCAGGCCAGGTCGGAGCCGTCCAGGCCGAGGTCACGCCCGATCGAGGGCAGGGCGGTGTTGACCACCGAGATGTCCAGGACGACCAGGACCTGCGCGGCGAGGGTGAGGGCGAGGACGACCCAGGACTTGCGGAGGCCTTCGTCCGGGTCGACTGCGGGGTGGTGGGCGGTGGCCGGAAGGGGTTCGGCGGCGGGCTTGGCGTGCATGGCTGGCTCCTTGGCGGGGTGCGACGGATCGGTGGTGTGGAGGTGAGCTCGGCACGGTGGTCCGTGCCGGTGCTGCCTGCCAAACGTCGTCCGGATGCCGCGCGCTCGCGCCGGTCATTTGACCGGGGTGTGGCCGGGGACCCTCGGTGGTCGAGGTGCGTGCTGTGGCGAGCGAGCCGGTTGGCGGCTCAGCCGAAGTCGAGCCGGGCGAGCTCGGTGCGCGAGCTGACGCCCAGCTTCGTGAACACGTTCCTCAGGTGGAACGCAACGGTGCGCGGCGACACCCAGCACTGCGCCGCCACGTCCTTGTTCGACAGCCCGGTGCTGACCAGCTGGGCGACCTTGCGCTCCATCGGGGTGAGGTCGAGCAGCGTGGACGGGTCGCGCTTGCGGGCCGTCTCACCGGAGGCGCGCAGCTCCTGCGTGGCTCGGGCCACCAGGGGGGCGGCGTTGAGGTCGGTGAACGTCTCCAACGCCGAGCGCAGGTGGCCGCGAGCGTCGACCCGGCGGTTGTTGCGGCGCAGGAACTCCCCGTATGCGAGGCGCGCCCGCGCGAGGTCGTAGGGGCGCGACGCCAGCGTGAAGTGGCGCACGGCATCCTCGAAGCACTCCCGGGCCGCCTCGGGGTCCGCCGCCGTCAGCGCGTGACCCAGCGCGACGTCGCCATGGGCCCACGGACGATTCGCCGTCATCGCGAAGGCGGCCAGCTCGGAGACCCAGGCCAGGGCCTGGTCACGGTCGTCGGCGCGAACGGCCGCCTCGATGCGGTCGACGGTGGCCATCCGTTGCAGTGCCGGTACGCGGATGGCGGCCAGGTGGTGCAGGGCTGCAGGAGCATCCCCGGCGGAGGAGGCCCGGGTGCCCTTGGCCCAGCGGGTGAGGTCGTGGACCGGGTCGGTGAGGATGCCGAGCGGGTGCGCCGCCGCGACTGCCTCGGCCTCCGCCAGGTCGTCGTCGTAGTGGTCGCTGCCGGTGAGTGCTGCCAGCAGGGCGAGCCAGGCCAGGGGAGCGGCCGTGAGGGTGGGTTGTCCGACGCTGCGTGCCAGGGTCAGCGCCTCGTGCGCGGAGCTGCGGACCCCGGTCCACTCGGCGGCCGGCAGCTGGGCGAACGCGAGCCGCTCCAGCCCGTAGATGACCACCATGCCGGCTCCCAGCTCGCGCGCGGCGGACACCATCGCGGAGTAGTAGAACCGGGCACCGTCGTCGTGACCCAGGTGGAGCGCTGCGTTGCCGAGGTTGCCCATCACGTCGAGGTCCTGCACCTGGCGACCCGCCTCCAGAGCGCGGTCGAGGGTGGCCAGCGCGCGAGCCCAGTCGCGGTCGGCGGAGGCGGTGAGGGTGCCCAGCAGAAGCCGCAGGCAGGCGGTTCGCGGGGTGTCGGCGTCGGTCGGTTCCAGCAGGAGCGCCAGCACGTCGTCGGGAAGGTCGGCTCCGCTGTCGCCACCGAAGGTGCGGGTCAGCGCGGCGGCCGAGGCCATCTCCAGGGCCCGGCCGTGGTCCAGGCCAGCGACCGTGCGCGCCCCCGTGGTGAAGATGCGGTGGGCGTCGACGGCGGAGCCGACGTAGATCTCGATCCGGGCCCGGAGCCGGTCGATGTCCGCTCGTAGCCGCGGGTCCGAGGCGAGGTCGCGCGCTGAGGCGGCCAGCGCGCGAGCGCGGACCGCCTGGCCGGCAGCCCAGGCGGTGCGCGCGGCTCCGAACAGCCGCACCGCGCGGGTCGCCTCGTCGACGGTGAGGGTCGCGGCGCGCTCGTAGGCATCGGATGCCGCGACGTGGCCGCCGCGCTGCTCGGCCCGCAGCGCGACCCGGTGCAGGGCGTCCGCCACGGCGGCGTCGGGGCCGTCCGCCGCCGCGGCCCGGTGCCACGCCGCCTGGTCCGGGTCGTCCGCGGCGATGGCGTCCGCCAGCGCCCGGTGCGCCTGTCGCCGCTCGAAGCTGGTCGCCGCCTGGTACACCGCCGAGCGGACCAACGGGTGCCGCACCGCGACGACGTCACCGGTGGTCGTGAGCAGGCCGGCGCGTTCGGCGTCCTCCCAGGCGAGGGACTGCACGCCGAGCGCGACGCCGGCGCGACGCACGACGTCGACGCGCCCGGTGGAGTCGGCGGCCGCGACGAGCAGCAGCGTCTGCACCGCCTCACTGAGCCGGCGGCATCGCTCCAGGAAGGCCCGCTCGACACCCGCGGTCAGCGTGAGCTGCTGCGGCATCGGTGTCGTCCCCTGCAGCTGGTCAGGAGTCAGCGCAGTGGGCAGCTCCAGCAGGGCGAGCGGGTTCCCGCCGGTCTCGGAGACCAGGCGGTCGACCACCTCGCGTGGCAGGGGCGTGTCGCCGAGCCCGTCGAGCAGCTGCCGGGCGCTGTCCTGCGCCAGACCCCCGACCCGGTGCACGGGAAGCCCCTCGGCCACGAAACCGGCGCCGCCGGCATCCTCGGCACGGGCCGCGAAGACCATGGCGACCGGGTCGGCCGAGAGCTGCCGAGCCGCGAACAACAACGCATCGGCGGATGCGGAGTCCAGCCACTGCGCGTCGTCGACCACGCAGAGCACCGCGCCACCGTCGTCGCCCGCCTCGGTCAACGCCGACAAGGTCGCGAGACCGACGAGGAACGGTTCGACGCTCGGGCCGTCCTCGAGACCGAAGGCGACGCGCAATGCGCGCGCCTGCGGAGGGGGGAGGAGGTCCAGGTCCGCGACCGGGCGAAGCAGCCGGTGCAGTGCGGCGAACGGCATCGGTGACTCGGACTCCACACCCGCGGTGCTCAGCACCCGTGCCCCTCCGGCACCCTGCTGTGCGGCCACCAGGTCACGCAACAGGGCGGTCTTGCCCACCCCGGGCTCGCCCACCAGCACCAGGACGTCCGCGGTTCCCGCCTGCGCGTGGTCGACCATGGCAGCAAGCAGTGCGCGCTCTGCGTCGCGGCCGTGAAGCACGAGCCACCGTACCGCCGCGCCCGATCGCCGTGCACTCCTCAGTTCGCCCAGCGGCAGTGACGTGGCGGGTCGTGCAGGTGCATGCTGCGGGGATGAGCGACTACGACGTGGTGGTGGTGGGCGGCAGCGCCGCCGGGCTGTCGGCAGCGCTGGTGCTGACCAGAGCACGCCGGAAGGTGGTCGTCATCGACTCGGGTGCGCCGCGCAACGCCCCGGCCGCCCACATGCACGGGTTCCTGTCCCGCGACGGCATGCCGCCGGCGGACCTGCTCGCCGTCGGGCGGCACGAGGTGCGCGGCTACGGCGGGGAGATCCGGGAGGGCATCGTCGCGCACGTGGCCGCGGACAGCCCGACGACGTTCTCAGTCTCGCTGTCGGACGGGAACCAGGTCTCGGCGCGCAGGCTGCTGGTGGCCACCGGTCTGCGCGACGAGCTGCCCGACGTGCCCGGCCTGGCGCAGCGCTGGGGCCGCGACGTGCTGCACTGCCCCTACTGCCACGGGCACGAGGTGGCAGACCAGCCACTGGCGGTCCTCGGCGGGACTTCTGAGTCGGTGCGGTACGCGCAGATCGTCAGACAGTGGTCCGACGACGTCGTCCTGGTCATTCCCCCCGGTGTCCTGACCGACGAGCAGCGAGCCCAGCTCGGCGCTCGGGGCCTCGAGGTCTTCGAGGGAGCCGTGGTGCAGGTCCTCGTCGAGGACGACCGGCTGTGCGGCATCCGGCTCGAGGACGATCGGGTGGTCGAGCGGGCAGCACTGTTCGTGCCACCGCGTTTCGTCCCGAACGACGACCTCCTCGTGCAGCTGGGGTGCGCCCTGGACGACGCCGGATGGGTGGTGCGCGGGCCCTCGGGCGCGACCAGCGTGCCCGGGGTCTGGGTGGCCGGCAATGTCGCCAACCCCAAGGGTCAGGTCATCACGGCGGCCGGTGAAGGGTCCGCCGCCGCCATCGAGCTCAACGCCGACCTCGTCGACGAGGACGTGGCGGTGGCCGCGGCGACCGGCCGGTAGCTCATTCGTCGAAGGGGGCGACGGCGATGGCGGCCGTGAACGCGCCGTACCGGCGCAGCAGCCCGGCCCGCCCCTCCGGCGCACGGGCAGCCTCCTGCGCCCACGCACGCGCGAAGTACCGCTTGAAGCCCTCCCGCGGGTGCGCGGCAACGGCGCCGACCACGGTGTTGCGCGGCAGGTCCCAGCAGCGCAGGCCGACCACGTCGACCCCGGCACCGGCGGACAGCAGATAGGCGACCGGCCCGGCCGCCAGGGTGACCCGGGGGCTGTGGTGCATCGTGATGGCCGTCTGCAACGTCGTGGTCGCCGCGGTGGAGAGCCCCACCCGCTCGGCCACGCCCGTGGCCACCCGCGCGGACGTGAGGGTGAAGTCCTCTCGCCCGGTGGCGAGCACGAGGCCGACGTCGTGCAGCATCGCCGCGGCGAAGAGCAGCTCGGCGTCGACCTCGACCCCCTCGAGATCGCCCAGCGCCCTGCTGAAGACGTACGTGCGGTGGCTGTGGTTCAGCAGGGTGGAAGGCATTGCGGCCGTTGCGGTTTCGAGCGCCGCATGGGTCAACGGCGAGTCAGGTGGCACCAGCCGCTCCGGGTCCACGAACGCCTGCCGGCCCGGAGCCAGATGGAGGGCGAGACGGAGTCGGCCGATGGCGTTGCCGACGTGCACCCGGGCGAGGTCGGCGACCATGCGACGCCGTTCGGCCGGTTCGAGGCGCCCTCCGGTTCGTGTGACCCAGTCGATCGTTCCGACGGTCGTCGCGGCATCCATGTCCATCTCCTCGGTCTCGGTCTGGTCGTTGTCGACCCTGCCCCAGCCGTGGATGGGCTCGCCCCGGTCATCTGACCGGCATCCACCTCCAACTTCGTGGATCCCGGTCATTCGGCCGGGGCGATGCTCTGCCGCCACGAGGAGCGTGGGTGCTCCACCGAACTCGACCTCACCACCTCAGGAGCCAGCCATGACCACCCCGATCGGCATCGACCCGGACCGCACAACATCGTCAGCCACGTCTCGCTCGGTGTCTTCGTCGGTGCCGCCGCGCCGCCGCGGCATCCCGATGCTCGTGGTGGTGGCCGGGTCACTGGCCGCTGGGTTCGCGGCAGCCGTCGCGTTCGCCGCGACCCCGATGGTGCCCGCCACCGAGAGTGCTCTGACCGGGGCCGTCCTGTGCGGCTTCGCGCTGGGCTGGGCGGTGCTCGCCGGGCTCTCCACACGTTTCACGAGCCGGCCTCAGCGTTGGGCCGCAGTGCCTGCAGTGGTGTTAGGCGGCAGCGGCATCTCCCTGCTGCTGCTCGGGTCCTCCGCCCATCCCGCCGTCGACTGGGTCTGGCCGCCGGTGCTGCTCGGGCTCGCGCTCTGGATGGGCGCCCGCATCCGTCGCGACCTGGCCGGCATCGCGGCGCGCTGGTTGCTCTACCCGGTCGTGGGGGCCATGGGCCTGGCCGCCGTAGGGGGTGCCTACCAGGCCATCGGGGCGGCAACTGACGCCTCGACGGTCTCGATGCCCGGTCGGCTGGTCGACGTCGGCGGGCACCGGTTGCACCTCAGCTGCACCGGGTCCGGTAGCCCCACCGTGGTCGTCGAGGCCGGCGGCGGCGCGATGGCCGCCAACCTCGGCTGGGTCGCCCCGGCCGTGGCCCACGACACGACGACCTGCGTCTACGACCGCGCCGGACGCGGCTGGAGCGAAGACGCCGACGCCCCGCAGGATGCCCTCGCGATCTCCACCGACCTCCACACCCTGCTGCAGCGGGCCGGGGTACCCGGCCCCTACGTCATCGCGGGGCACTCCTTCGGCGGCCTCTACGCACTGACCTTCGCGGCCAGGTACCCCGGCGAGGTCGCCGGCATGGTGCTCATCGACTCCACGGCCCCTCACTACGACGCGGCCGGCACGGTGCCCGACCCGGCGGCATCCGACGCCTACGACCTGTTGGGTCGGGCTGCCGCGCTGGCCTCCTCGGTCTCCCGGGTGGGCCTGGGTCGGCTCTACGCCACGCTGACCGTCGCCGACCTCCCGGCCCGGGAGCGCGACGAGCTGCGAGCCGGCACCGCGAGGCCAGGCACGCTGCGCAGCACCATCGAGGAGTACGCCCGGGCGAACGACTCGATGGCACAGGCGGCATCCCTGCACAGCTTCGGCGACAAGCCCCTCATGGTCCTCAGCGCCGGAGTCGGCAGCGCCGCCGACTGGCCCCAGAAGCAGGAGCGCCTGGCCACGCTGTCGACCGACAGCGTGCACCGCGTCGTTGCCGGCGCGAGTCACGAGGCGTTGGTGGGCGATCCGGTACATGCCGCCGCCACCAGCCGGGCCATCCTCGAGGTCGTCGAGGCGGTGCGCACCGAAACGGCGCTGTCGCGGTGACCGGCAGCAGACGTCGTCTCCAGAAGGCCCGGACCCTTGGGGGTCCGGGCCTTCCGGCGGATGCGCCGTGGGGCGACGCGGGCTCTACTGGATGCGGTACGGCTGCATCATGTCGTTGTCCTCGTGCTCGAGGATGTGGCAGTGGAACACGTACGTACCGGCGAACCGCTGCACGGTCGCGGTCCTGGCGTCACCGGTGAACGGTGCCGGGATGCCCGCGGCGGTTCCTCCGAACGGGACCAGGATCCGCGTGACCTGCCCTGGCGGGGCCATCACGGTGTCCTTCCAGCCTCGCTCGTTGGCCGCTGGTGCCGTGGGCTTCCCGAGCAGGAATCCGTTGGCGGACAGCGACGGCCAGGGGCCTGTGCCAGAAACGGACGGGTCCGGGAGTCCGGGTGCCGGAAGCCGCGTGTTGACGGCCGCCGTGTATGAGGACTCGTCGAACGCCTGCCGGTTCAGGATCCGGAACTGGGTCAGGTGCAGGTGGATGGGGTGTGCGTCGCCGGTGGTGTTGACGATGTCCCACTCCTCGACCGTGTTGAGCCTGGGCTGCTCGATCTGGGTGGTCCTGGGCTTCATCCCGGTCGAGTCTGAGTAGAACTGGTTGTTGATGTGCCCGTGCACCGGCTCGTCGATGATCGGGTCGGCGATCTCGTTGAGCATCACACTGCGGGTGGCTGACGCCTTGAGCGTGGGCAGAGCAGCGGGCTGGTTGCGACCGCCGCGCAGGGTGCGCGGGATGCCGGCCTGGCTGCCGCGCGCCGAGGTCACCGTGAGCCGCATCAGCTGGTTCAGCGGCGCCTCATCCTCGTCCGCAGGCGCTGTCGGGTCCCCGAACGGCGAGTTCGCGGTGTTGGTGAGCTGGTAGGTCGCCCCGGGGGTGGCTGCTCGAAGGTCGACGAGCAGGTCCGCACGCTCGGCCGGGCCGAGGAGCAGCTCGCGGAGCCGCACCGGCGCGTCCATCAGACCGCCGTCGGTGCCGATCTGGTAGACGGGAAGACCCGCCGGCATCGGGATCCGGTAGAAGCGTGCGTTGGACCCGTTCAACAGGCGGAAGCGGTAGACGCCGCGGGCGACGTTCAGGTTCGGAGCGACCTTGCCGTTGACGACGGCCAGGTCACCGAAGGACTCCGGAGCCCACTGGTTGGGGTACCCCGCGGGAGCGTCCTGGCCGCAGAATGCGCCGACCGGGTAGGCCATCGTGCCGTCGGCGTTGAAGGTCCGGTCCTGCAGCGTCAACGGGATCTCCGCGGCGCCGCTCGGCAAGCCCAGCGGGTTGTCGGAGCGCCCGGTGTCATAGGCGTCGCGCAGCCAGTACTGCCCGGCAAGGCCGGCGCTGACCTGGAGGCGCGTCATGCCCCAGGAGTGGTCGTGGTACCACAGTCCCGCGGACTCCTGGTCGTTGACGTAGCGATAGGTCGTCGAGCTCCCCGGCGTGATGGTGGCCGTCGGCAGACCGTCCTGCGACGGCTCGCTGTGTGCGCCGTGCAGGTGGATGACGCCCCGCGGTGCCGTCTCGTCGGTGTCCGTCATGCCCATGAAGGTGTGGTCCATCGACGACGCCAGCGGCTGGCCGTCGAGTGCGTTCTTCACCGTGACCGTGGCTGGCACCCCTCGGCGGGCCTCGATGGTCGGGCCGCCGTACACGTCCGCACCCGTGCCCCCGACGACCGCGTATCCCAGCGTCGGTGTGGGTGGGAGGTTGGCGTGGAACTTGTGGGCGCCGTTGCGCATCACCAGCGACGCGGTGCCGCCGCCACGGACGTCGATCTTCGCGGGCACCGGAAGCTGTTCGGTGAACTGGCTCAGGGCAGGGCTCGACACCGGCGCCGGGCAGTCGGCTGCGGTGCGCGGAGCGGTCGAGGTCATGCCCGGCATACGTGCCATCAGGCGCATGATGCCGCTGCCCTGTCCAGCGGCGGCGGGCCCCGAGAGCAGGGCAGACCCCATCGCGACGCAGATCGCCGCAGTGCCGGTGACAGCCACCGTCCGTCGTGTTCTCCGCCAGGGCGCCGCCGTCGGCGGCCCTTCGTGCGTTGGTGATGTGTTCATCGGGGAGCTCCTCAGATCGACGTTGGTTACTCGATGGCACCGGGACCGACCTCGAGAGGTCTCGTCGCGTGCCCCAACGTCGTGGGGGAGCCTTGTATCTACCTTTGGCCCGTCATGTGTTCGTCATCCGACGAGGGTCAGCAGCCGGCTCGGACCCCGTGGTGCGCCCGGCTGCGGCGGATCTGGCCGTGGCGCCCGCGGTGGGAGAGCGGTGGCTCCCTCCCTCACCCCGGCGGCCATCGGCGACCGGCTGCGGCGTGACCATCAGCACCAGGGCACCACCCTCCGCCGACCGGCCCGCGATGACCTTGCCGTCGTTGGCTGCCACCAGCTCATGCAGAAGTCCAAGCCCCAGTCCCGTCTGGCCCCCGAGGCTGGACTCGCTGAGCTGCTGCGCGGTCCGGAAGTCCTGGCGGTTGATGGCCGCCGCGAGCTCGTCCGAGAACCCGGGGCCTGAGTCCGCGACGCCGACGTGCAGCGCGCCCGCCGATCGGAACGCCACGAGTCGGATGACGTCACCCGACCTGGTGTAGCGCAGTGCGTTCTCGATGAGGGTGTCCAGCCCCGCGCGGACCTGCTCGGAGGACACGAGGCAGGCGCCCACGTCGCACTGCACGACCCAGCGTCGGTCGGCGACCGTTGCCCAGCGATCTGCCACCTGGTCGAACAGCGAGCCGAGGTCCACCTGCTCGGGCCACAGGTCATCCTGCAGCCGGATCATTCGCAGGAGCCGTTCGCCGGCCCGGCTGAGTCTTCCCAGCTCGTCCTGGACCACGAGGAGGTCGGCGCGACGATCGCCCTCCGGCTCGTCGACGAGCAAGAGGTCGAGGTAGCCCGTCGCGATCGTGAGCGGGGTGCGCATCTCGTGCGAGGTGACCCGGCTCAGCCGTTCGCGTTGTGCGGCGCGCATCCGGTCGCCTTCCGCGACCCTGCTGAGCTGGGCCATCGCCGACTGACGACGGCGGACGTGCCACATGCTGAGCAGGACCAGGATCGCCATCAACGGGATCTCGGCGGTCTCCTCCCAGGCGATCTCCCCGGTGGCGGCACGCAGGACGAGGATCCCTCCGGTGACCAGCGTGTAGAGGCTGATGGCGGCGAAGGTCCGTCTCGGTGGCCAGGGGTCGAACCCGTACGCCAGTGCGGCGCCGATCCAGGCGATGTGGTACGGGATCGTCTCGTCACCGGGACTCAACCACATCAAGGCCGAACAGATGGTGGCGAGCACGACCCACGGCACGAACAGCCGAGGCGGGCGCGTCATGGTAGGTCCGGGTCCAAGCTGTAGCCGACGCCGCGAACGGTCTCCACCGGTACGCCGGGCAGCTTCGAGCGGAGCCGTCGCACGCAGGCTTCGACGACATTGCTGCCCGGGTCGGGGCTCCCACCCCAGACGTCGCGCAACAGCTCGTCGCGCCCGCACACGTGGCCGCGGCGACGCATGAGATGTTCCAGGAGGTCGAACTCGCGCTTGGTCAACGCGACCTGGCCGTCCTCGGTCTGCGCCGACCGACGCTCGAGGTCCAGACGCACCCCGCCGGCCACCAGGTAGCGCTGCTCTTCGCGAGGACTCGGCGCGTCACGGAGGTGGCGCCGTACGCGTGCGGCCATCTCGGCGTTGTGGAAGGGCTTGCCGACGAAGTCGACGGCGCCCTTGTCCAGCGCTTGCACCCGAGCCGCCACGTCGGTGACCGCAGACAGCACGATGACCGGGGTGGTGTCCTTGCGCCGACTCATCATGGTGAGCACCTGCATCCCGTTGCAGCGCGGCATCATGACATCGAGCAGCACGAGGTCCACGCCTCCGTCGGCCAGGCGCGCCAGGGCTTCGATGCCGTCGCAGGCGGTCACCACCGTGTGCCCTTCGCTCGAGAGCGACCGGGCAAGGAACGTGCGCACCCGCTGTTCGTCGTCGACCACGAGGACCGTGCTCATGCCGCCCTCCTCACCTGCTCGTCGCCACAGCGGGCCTCGACAGTCGCCGGGCTTCCACCGCGTGTGCCAGATCATCCGCTGAATGCAACGGGCCTGGCAACAGGTTGGGGCCGACCAGAGACAGCGCGGCGGCTACTCGGGGTGCCCTTGGCCCTCAGGTGTCGGGGTGGGTCTCGTGCGGGAGCAGCCGGACGGCTTCGTGGCCGGTGCGGTGCTCCTGCACCGCCGCGGCCAGGAACCGGTAGGTCCACTCCTGGGCCAGGGCCCGGGTCTCGGCGAAGATGACGGGCACGCTCGGCCACCGCACCTGGCACTCGCCGAGCTGGTCGGCGACCAGGGCGGGACGCACGTGGTCGAGCTTGAAGACCGCGGAGTAGCGGTCCTCCACGACGAGGGCGGCCCGAGGTGTCTCGGCGAGGGCCGAGAGCCGGTAGGCGAGCCGCCCACCGGTGAGCGATCCCGCCAGGTCGGCCAGGGACTTGCGCTCGACGACGGCCACCAGCTCGTCGTCGACGAACGCGCCGTAGTCGCCGACCGGCAGGGATGCCTTACGCGTGGTGACCTGCTGATGCGTGAAGCGCCACGCGTACCGCTCGCGGGTGTCGACGACGATCTCGAGGTCGACCAGGCCCGAGGCGCGCGCCGTGGGCAGGTCGACGTTCGGGCGGGCTGCCTTGGCGACCCGTGGGCTCTGCCAGAAGATCATCTCCCGGCCCCGCGCCCGGGTGAGCACGAACTGGCTGCGCGCCTCCCGCGTGCGGTCCGCGACGACGTCGATGGCCGCCCCGCGCCGCGTCACCGACCGCAGCGGGACCTCCTCGACGATCTCCGCGGCCTCGTCCCACGGCTGGTCGTGGCGGTAGCAGTAGACCTTGCTCGTGCGCGGCCAGGTCTCCTTGGTCCGCAGCACGATGCCGTCCCCCAACGGGATGCGCACGAGATACGGCAGGCTCGAGTCGGGGTCCGGGTTGCGAGCGATCAGCAGTGGCTCGGGCACGGGCCAACGCTACGCCCGCCGTCGCGGCGCTGACCTTACGTCAGCCGCCTCGCTGATTGTGCGAGACCGGGGGTCCTGACAGCATCGGTCGATGTTGAACGAGGTGGCCGACGGCGTCTGGGTGCGGCAGAGCGAGTGGGTGTGGAGCAACGCCGTGGTGGTGCGCGCGGACGAGGGGCTGGTCCTGGTCGACCCCGGCATCGCCGGCTCCGACCTGGCTGAGCTGGCCGACGAGGTCGACCGGCTCGGACTCCCGGTCGTCGCGGGGTTCTCCACCCACCCGCACTGGGACCACCTGCTCTGGCACCCCCGGTTCGGCGACGTGCCGCGCTACGCCACCGCTGCCGCCGCGCAGAGTGCGAGCGAGGTGCGCGAGCGAGCCCGGGCCATGGCGGCGGAGAGCGCCACCGGCATCCCGCTCGACCTGGTCGCGCTGCTCACCCCCTTGCCCGGCGACGGTGGACCGATGCCGGGCGAGGTCATGGAGCACGAGGCGCACGCCATCGGGCACGCCGCGCTGCTCCTGGCCGACCATGGCGTGCTGGTCGCCGGGGACATGCTCTCCGACGTCCTCATCCCACTGCTCGACGCCCGTCGGCCCGGCCAGCTGGGCGCCTACGAGGCCGCGCTCGACCGGCTGGGTGAGGCTGCCGGGCAGGTGGACGTGGTGGTTCCCGGGCACGGGGCCGTGGCGCGGGGCGCCGAGGTGGCGGCCCGGCTGGCCGCCGACCGCGCCTATCTCGTTGCGCTGCAACGAGGTGAGGAGCCAACCGACGCGCGCCTGGAGCAGGACTGGCTTGCTGGCCCCCACCAGGGGAACGTGGCGCAGGTCCGCCAACCCGACTGAGCCTCGGGCGGCCCCCGCCTGTCTATGCTCGCGGGGTGAAGGTCGTCATTCCGGGGGGAACGGGTCAGGTCGGGGGGTTGCTGCGGCGGGCGCTGTCGGCACGTGGTGACGAGGTGGTGGTGCTGAGCCGGCACCCGGGGCCGCTGGAGCCCGGCATCCGGCACCTCGGCTGGGACGGCCGCACGCTCGGCGACTGGGCGTCGGAGGTCGATGGGGCCGACGCGGTGGTCAACCTCGCGGGGCGCACCGTCAGCTGTCGCTACACCACCGAGAACCTGACGCAGATGATGGACTCGCGCGTGGAGTCGACCCGGGTCGTCGGCGCGGCGATCGAGCGGGCCGCGGCCCCGCCGCCGGTCTGGCTGCAGATGAGCACCGCCACCATCTACGCCGACCGGCGCGACGCCCCGAACGACGAGGCCACCGGGGTGATCGGTGGCCGCGAGCCGGGAGTGCCCGACTACTGGGAGTTCAGCGTGCGCATCGCCCGCTCCTGGGAGGCGGCGCAGCAGGATGCCGTGGTGCCGCACACGCGGCGGGTCGCCCTGCGCTCGGCGATGGTGATGAGCCCTGACCGCGGAGGCGTCTTCGACGTGCTGCTGCGGATGGCGCGGCTCGGGCTCGGTGGGCCGGTTGCCGGTGGTGGCCAGTACGTGTCGTGGATCCACGACGCCGACTTCATCCGGGCCGTCGAGCTGCTCATCGACCGGGACGACCTCGACGGCCCGGTGAACCTCGCTGCGCCGGAACCGCTTCCGCAGCGTGACCTGATGCGCGACCTGCGCCGGGCGTGGGGTCGACGCCCCGGGCTGCCCGCCACCGCGTGGATGGCCGAGATCGGCGCCTGGGCGCTGCGCACCGACACCGAGCTGCTGCTCAAGAGCCGCCGGGTCGTGCCGGGACGGCTGCTCGACGCCGGCTTCGAGTTCGAGCTCACGCAGTGGCCGGCTGCCGCCGAGGACCTGGTGCGCCGGGTACGCACGCGCGGCCGTTCGTCCTGACGGCCTCGCCCGTCGGTCGTTCGGCCTGACTTCGCGCGAAGCGGGCACGGCCGGCGACGGCTGCGGTTAGCGTCCGAGATGTCGGGCGAGGTGCGCCGCGACACGGACGAAGAGGCCAGATGAGCGCTCGGGCGTGGATCGGGTGGGGCGGTGTGGGTGTCGCCGGGCTGGTTCTGGCGATGGGCGTGATCGGCGCGGCCACGGCGACGCCGTCGGCCCCGGACGCGACGGTCGCAACCTCGACCACGACGCCTGCGACCGCGGTCGCGGAACCGGCCCCCACGGCATCCGCCGCCCGGCCGACCGCCACCGCACGCCCGACCGACGCGGCACCACCGGTCGCCCAAGACACCGCCCTCGCCGCGGTGGCGAAGCTTCCCGTCAAGGGTCGCGCACCGAAGACCGGCTACTCGCGACAACAGTTCGGGCAGGCCTGGTTCGACGCCGACCGCAACGGCTGCGACACGCGCAACGACATCCTGCGGCGCGACCTCGTGGACCGGCAGATGAAGAACTGGTGCAAGGTGCTGGCCGGCACCCGCAGCCCCGACCCCTACACCGGCCGCACCATCCGCTTCGTGATCGGTGGGCCCAGCGAGATCGACGTCGACCACGTCGTCGTCCCTGTCCGACGCCTGGCAGAAGGGTGCCGCGACCTGGCAACCCGGCATCCGCCTGACGTTCGCCAACGACCCGCTCGCCCTGCTAGCCGTCGACGCCCACACCAACCGATCCAAGGGTGACGGGGATGCCGCAACCTGGCTGCCGCCCAACCGTTCCTACCGCTGTGCGTACGTCGCGCGGCAGGTCGCCGTGAAGGCGAGGTACCGGCTCTGGGTCACCGCCGCCGAGCGCGACGCGATGGTGCGGGTGCTGTCGACCTGCCCCCAGATGCCGCTTCCCCGTTAGTGGGGGAGGAGCGGCGAGCCGCGGTGGTGGCGCCCCGCGTGCAGGTGCACGACCTGGTCGGCCTCCGACACCAGCCGCGGGTCGTGCGTGGCGACCAGCACGGCGCTGCCCGCCCGGGCCAGCTCGAGCAGCTGGTGCGCGACGAGGTCGGCGTGCGCCTCGTCCTGGTGCGAGGTCGGCTCGTCGAGCACGATGACGGCCGGGCTCAGGGCGGCAGCCCGGGCGATGGCCACGCGCTGCTGCTCCCCACGTGACGCCTGCGCCGTGAGGTTGTCGGCGAGGTGGGCGAGGTCGAAGGCCTCGAGCAGGTCGGGCCGCGCGGGCAGCCCGCGCACCCAGCAGGGGAGGCCGACGTTCTCCGCGACCGTCAGCTCGGCCGGCAGCCCCAGCCGCTGGGGGAGCAGCGCGCAACGGCCCCAGTCGCGCACCGATGCCGCCGGTGAGCCGTCGACGAGCACGGTGCCCTGGTCGGGAGCCTCCAGCCCGGCCACCAGCTGGCACAGCGTGGACTTGCCTGAGCCAGAACGCCCTTCGATCACCACCACCTCGCCCGGCAGGGCCGAGAGCGAGACGTCGCTCAGGATCGGGATGCCGGGTGCGCGCTCGCCGTGGGTGACCGCGGAGACCAGCACGGCGGTGCCATCACGGCGGCCCCCGCCCCCGGGCCGGCCGATGCGGTGTCGCCCGGCGACACTCACGAGTCCCCCTCGGTCGGTTCGAGCACGACGCGGTCGCCGTCGAGACGGATGACGGCCCGGCGGTTCGGGAAGAGCTCGAGTGCGTCGGGGGGGAGCTGCACCCGGCCGGCGGGGTCGATGGTCGCCCGGGCCGTGGTGGCCCCCCACTGCTCGGTCGACATCACCCCGTGGCGCAGTGCGACCACCCGGTCGCTGGCGGCGATCGCCCCGGGGTCGTGGGTGGCGATGACCACGGCGCTGCCACCCGCGGCGACGGAACGCAGCTCGTGCATGACCAGGGCAGCGCTGTCCTCGTCGAGCTCGGCCGTGGGCTCGTCGCAGAGGATCAGCCGCGGTGCGCCCACACAGGCGCACGCCAGCGCCACCCGCTGCTGCTCGCCCCCCGAGAGCCGGGATGCCGCCACCCCCGCCACGTCCGCCAGCCCCAGCCGCTCGAGGATGCCGCCACCGGCGTCGGCGTCCACCCGGCGCCAGCGAGCCGCCTGCTCGACGTTCTGGGCGGCGGTCAGGTGCGGGTAGACCCCGTCGGTCGCCCGCTGCGGCACCCACGCGATCACGCTGCGGCTGTGGGCGCGGCGCTCGGAGGTGCGCAGCGCCGACGCGTTGCGGCCCAGGATCGTCACGTCGCCGCCGCTCGGCCGGTCGCGCAGGGCGAGCAGCGCGAGCAGGGTCGACTTGCCGCTGCCCGACGGGCCGGTCAGTGCGGTCACGGTGTGCTCGTGGAACTCGGCATCGACCCCGCGCAGGGCGTGCGTCTCCCCGGTGGCTGTGGGGTAGATCTTCACCAGTCCCGACACGGTGGCGGCCGAGCCGGCTCCATTGGGCGAGAGGGGAATCGGGTCAGTCCTCACCACGGAGCACCTCCACCGTCGACTGCGACGACGCCGCGGCCACCATGCCGGCCACCGCAGCCAGGGTCGCCAGCGTGAGCCACCCGGCCGCGGCGAGCAGCACCGACCCCGGCAGGGCCAGCACGGCCTCGGGGGTGCGCCCGTCTCCCGGCTCGAGCAGCAGGCGCGCCAACGGCCGCAGGGCCAGCAGCGCGAGCGCCGACAGGGCGCAGCTGAGGGCGAGCACGACGGCGATCTCCAGGGCACGGGCGCGCCCGGGGGCGTGCCGCCCCGCGCCGGCCCACGCGAGCATCCGGTCGGCGGCCGGTGATCGGCGGGCCAGCCGCACGGCGGCCAGCGCCACCGCCGCCAGGCCCACCGCGCCGAAGACCAGCCCGAGCACGATCTGGTAGCGGCGGGCCTGGGCCGCCGCCACGTAGACGGGCGTCGCGCGCTCCTGGGCGAGGGTGCCGATGAGGTCGGGGGTGATGCCGTGTGCGGCAAGGGTCTCGGCTGCGCCCGTCCCCGAGTTCGACCACAGGTAGGTCTGGAACTCGACCGGGCGGTTCCGCGCGGCGCGCGGGCCGGGCCGCAGCCGCGGGTCGTTGTTGAACTGGGACGCGAAGAAGCTGTCGGCGGGCACGACGAACGTGGGCTGCCCGGTGCCGGCGCCCGGGAAGGCGTCGAGGAGTCCGCGCACCTCGAGCCGCACCGGGTCGTTGAGCGTGTCGACCGTGACGCTCGACCCGACCTCGAGGTCGAGGTCGCCCACCGCGCCGACGAGCAGCACCGGCACCGGCGAGGACAACCCGTTCCGCCGGAGGTCCGCGGTGGCGGCGGCGTCGTCGGCGGCCAGGGTCGGCAGCAGTGCCCGACCGGCCGCGACCGGCCCGTCCGGCGAGCCCCAGGCCGCCGCCGAGGCGAAGCGGGCGGGGTCGACGATGAGCAGGTTGACGCCGTCCTCGCTGGTGGCCACCGTGGTGCTGGCGCGCCACACCGTCGACTGCCCAGGGGGCACGGCCGGGTTCCGCGCCGCCGGCACGTCGCTGAACTTCAGGGGGCTGCCGTCCTTGGGCTCTTCGGCCTGCTGGGCCACGCCGGGGTCGAGCTGTGCAGACGTCTCCACCCGGTTCACCTGCACCGCACCGACGGCCACCGCAGCGCGGTCCTCGACGATGACGTGCAACGACGAGAACGACGCCAGCGAGAAGGCGAGCATCGCCAGGCCGGTCGCGGCGATGGTCGCGGCGGCCTCGCGCCCGCGGTCGGGCGCCTGCAGGCGCCGCCTGGCGAGCCAGGCCACGAGGGTTCGCCGGCTCGGTGGCCGGGTTGCCGTACGGGTGCGCCGCAGCACCGCGAAGGCGAGCCGCGAGCCCACGGCGGCCACGGCCGCCACGACCAGGGGTGGCACCAGCAGGTCGAGCGGGCCCAGTGTGTCGCCGGCGGCGGGGGGCCGGGTGAGCAGGCCGACGGTCGCCGAGGCGGCGACCACCACGAGCACGAGCACCCACGGCAGGCGCACCTCCGGGCGGCCCTCGAGGCGCCGGGTCTCGACCCGGTTCGCCGCCGCGGCGACGACCACGGCGGCCAGGAGGGCGGCGCACACGGCACCGGTGCTCCACAGTCCAGCGGTCCGCAGCACCGACCGGGTGGGGGTGCCCGAGCCGACCGTCACGGCCACGACCCCACGAGCGGCGACCCACCCCACCACGCCGGCCAGCACGGCCACCGGCACCAGCTCCGCGGCATAGAGCAACCCGGCCGAGAGTGGCCGCCGTCCGGTACCTGCTCCAAGCTGCACCTCGCGCCGGCGGCGACCCATGGAGTACGCGGCCGCGGCCACCACCAGCGCCAAGGACAGCGCGAGGCCCACCCGGGTGGTCACGGCGGCCCCACGCTGGGCGGCCTCCGACAGCACGTCGGCGCGCTGGGCGAGGTCCTCCATTCCGCTCACGACCGAGGGCCGCAGGGCCACCGGGTCGTCGGCCACCTCGGAGCGGGCGATGAGCAGCCGCCGAAGGAGGCTCACGGCATCCGCGGTGCGGTGGAACTGGCCCAGGCGCGGCGAGGTGTCGCTCAACCGGGACTGGGCCGACCAGAGCAGCTGGTCGCCGGACCGCTTCGCGACCCCGGCGGTCGTGGCCAGGTCGGCGATGGCGAGGTGGGCCCGGGCCGTCGACCGGAATGCGTCACCCGGGAAGGCCTCGGCACCCAGGTCGGCCCAGAGCCGCTCTCCTGGAGGGGATTTCGGGGTGGCGCCGTCCTGCTCCACGGCGTAGGTGCCGAGCACTCGGGTAGTGGTAGGCACGGCGTCGGGCAGCCCGGAGAGCTGCACCCGCACCCTGTCCCCGGCCGCGACCCCGGTCGCCCGGGCGACCGGCTCGGGGAGCCAGACACCCTCACCGGCGACCGCGGCCTGCGTCACGACGACGAGCCGGGATGCCGGGTCGTCGACGCCGAACAGGCGCACCGGCGCGCTCCCGGCGCCACCTGTGAGCACCGGCCCGACCGGGTCGAAGAGCAGCTTGGGGTGCAGCTCGGTGGAGATGCTCTGCGTGGTGACCCGGGCCGGTCCGACGCCGGGCAGCTCCTGCAGGGACTGCAGCAGCGCGGTCCACTGGCTGCTCTCGGGGTCGATGCCACCGTTGAGCCGCACCACGGGCGCCGTCTTGGCGGGGGCACCGGCTGGCACCGACTCGAGCGTGAGGCGCACTGCGGCATCCGAGACCGCGTCGGCGTACAGCGGCCCCGCCGCCGCGGCCATCGACAGCATGGTGAGCACACCGAGCATCAGGGTCAGGGTGACCGCGTCGTGCCACAGCCGCCGCGGGGCGAAGCGCCACAGCGGCGGAGGAAGGAGCCGGCGCCGGCCGCGGGGCGGGGCGCCGGTCGGCACCTGCGCCGCGCGCCTGGACTCCACCGTCACACCAAGGAGTGTGACGCACGCTGCTGCGAAGGGGCAGCCCCAGCGCGGGCCCCGGTGGGCGTCAGTGCGGCTGCAGCCAGTCGAGCGCGGCGGCGCGGCCGTCGGCCGGGAAGGCGCGCACCTCTCCCGGCACGGCCCACGCGAACATCGACAGCCCGTCGCGCATCCACGCGTGGTCGGTGACCAGGGCGATGCGCTCCCAGGCGCTCCAGTCGGAGATGCCCATTGTCAGGTCCTGCCAGACCGCGCCACCCTCCATGCCGTGGAAGTCGCCGGTGAACTCCAGCAGCACCCGGATGCGGCCGCCGCCGGCACTCGCAGTCGCGAGCGCCGGCGCCAGCACGTCGGTGTAGTCGTGGGCGGTGAGCGTGCCGCTCGCCTCGAAGCCGAGCACGCCGCCCGGAAGCCCGTCCAGCACACGGATCATCGTCGCCCCCTCAGAGGTTCTCGGCGATCTCCTTGATCGCTGCCAGACGACGCTCCCACTGCGTGCCGATGGCGTCCAGTCGCGTTGCGGTGGCCCGCAGCTCGGCACCCAGCACGCGGTACTGCACCTCGCGCCCGACCCGCACCGGCTCGACCAGCCCGACCTCCTCGAGCACCGCGAGGTGCTTGGCGATGGCCTGGCGGCTCACCGGCAGGCGCCCGGCGAGGGCGGATGCCGAGGCGTCCCCCTCGCCGAGCGCCGCCAGCACGCTCCACCGCGTCTCGTCGCCGAGGGCGGCGAACACGGGAACCATCGTCCCGGTCGTCACGAGCCGCCCTCGAGCAGCGCGACCAGCTTGTCGAGCTCGCCGTCCCAGCCCTTGCGGTGGTCCTCGAGGTTGGCGATCGGGTCGGAGGTGGCGTCGAAGCCGGTCTCGACCACGGTGAGCCGGGTGCCCTGCTCCACGGGCTCGAGGGTGAAGGTGAACACCGTGGAGTGCGCGACGTCGAGCTCGGTGGGGGTGTGCCCGCCGCGTCGTCGTTGCTCCAGCGGTAGGCCACGGTGTGCGGCGCGTCGAAGGCCTCGACCCGCAGCGGGACGGACCCGTGGTCGGGCCAGGTGAGGGTGCCGGTGGCGCCGACGCCGCGGCCGGTGATCTCGGCGCGGCCGAACCAGCGGGAGATGTGCTCGGCCTCGGTGACGGCCGCCCACACCTTCTCGACGGGGGCGGCGATGTCGATGGTGCGACGCACGGTGAAGGTGGCCGCGTCGACGACGGATGCCGTGCTGTTGCTCGTGGTGGTCATGGGGTTCCTCTCGGTGCGGTCGGGCGGGTTGTCCGGCCTGTGCAACCCAATGGTTGCACTATCGGTTGCTAAGTGCAACCCCTGAGTTGCACTGGATCGTCAATGACGCACTCGGCGTCGGCTACCCCGTGGTAGGTGGGGCGATCAGTGCACCTACCAGGCGGTAGCCGAGGTGGGATGGGCCGTTGGCGGGCGTCACGGCATCCGCGTCGCTTCTCGTCTGTCAGACGCGGGCGAGGAAGGCCAGGGCGCGCTGGACGACGAGCGCCGTGGCCGGGTCGTCGTGGCTCGGGAGGGACGAGTCGGTGAACAGGTGCACGTCGCCGGGATAGACGAACAGCTCGCCGTCGTCCGCCTGGGCCACGAGCTCGCGAGCCGCGTCGACGTCACCCTCGAGGCCGAAGAACGGGTCGTGCTCCATGCCGTGCACCTGCACCGGCACGTCGGCCGGCCAGCGCTCGCCGAACGCGGATGCCGGCGCGCACGCCTCGAGGAGCAGTGCGCCCGCCGCTCCCGGCCGGGTCTGCGCGAGGCGCTGGGCGGGCATCACCCCGAGCGAGATGCCGGCGAAGACGACGTGCGACGGCAGCTCGGCGACCACGGCATCGGCCCAGGCATCGACGGCCCCCTCGCCGCGAGCGCGCACCACGGCGAAGCCCTCGTCGATCGAGCCGAAGGTCGCCCCCTCGAAGAAGTCAGGTGTGTGCACGGTGTGCCCGCCGCCCCGGAGCTCGTCGGCGAGCCGGCGCACCCCCGCGGTGAGCCCCTGCACGTGATGGAACAGCACGATCTCGGCCATCTCGTCTCCCCGTTCATCGGTTCCTTCGACTGATCGCCGACTGTAGGGCCGCACACCGACACCACGGCATCAGGCGGTCAGCCGATCACGCGGAAGCCCGTCACGGAGTTCCAGGTGGTGCCGCCAGCACCGTGGCGCCCCGACGACGAGCGCAAGCAGGCGCCGAGGGGTCAGTGTGCGTTGCCGCTGGCTCGGAACCACTTCCTGGCAGGGCCGTCCGGTGGCCACAGGCCAAGGCTCGGGCCGGCCGCCCACCGGCGTACTGTGATCGAGCGGGGCTGACCTGCGAGGTGGACCACTCCTCGCCGGTCCCGATCCGGTCGACAGGCGGGCCGTGCGGGCCCGAGACGGGCACTGCCATGAGCAACGCGCTTGACGAACAACCCGGTCCCCGAGGTGCGGTCCGAGACGACGGCGACGCCCCGGCATCCGCGCCTGCCCGTGACGCGCAGCCTCCCCGCACCACGCTGAGCCTGGGGGTGATGGGGCGCTCCAAGAAGGAGAACGAGCACCGGCTGGCCCTGCACCCAGCGCACCTCGAGCGGGTGCCGGCCGACCTCCGACAGCGGATGTACCTCGAGAAGGGGTACGGCGAGCGCTTCGGGGTGCATGACGACGACCTGCGCGAATTGGTGGCCGGGGTGCGGACCCACGACCAGCTCGTCGAGGAGTGCGACGTCATCCTGCAGCCGAAGCCGCTGCACGCCGACGTGGCCGAGCTGCGTACCGGCCAGGTGCTGTGGGGGTGGCCGCACTGCGTGCAGGACCTCGAGCTCACCCAGCTCGCCATCGACCGCCGGCTCACCGTCGTCGCGTTCGAGGCGATGAACCACTGGAAGGCGGACGGGTCGTTCGACCTGCACGTGTTCCACACCAACAACGAGCTGGCCGGCTATGCCTCGGTGCTGCACGCCCTCACCCTGGCGGGCACGACCGGCAACTACGGCCCGCGGCGCAGCGCGGTCGTCATCGGCTTCGGTGCGACGGCCCGCGGAGCCGTCACAGCGCTGACCGCCCTCGGGATCGGTGACGTCGACATCCTGACCAACCGCCAGGTGGCCGCCGTGGCCTCGCCCATCCACTCCGCGCGCATCCTGCACTTCGACCCCGACGACACCGCCGGCCGGGTGAGCCACGCCGTCACTCCGGAGGGCCGGGTTCCGCTCGCCGAGTTCCTCGGCAGCCACGACATCATCGTCAACTGCGTGCTCCAGGACACCGACAACCCCCTGGTGTTCCTCACCAACGACGACCTGCCCGAGTTGTCGCCCGGCGCAATGGTCGTCGACGTGTCGTGCGACGAGGGCATGGGTTTCGAGTGGTCGCGGCCCACCACGTTCGCCGAGCCGACCTTCACGGTGGGCCGCAACGTCATGTACTACGCCGTCGACCACAGCCCGTCGTACCTCTGGGCCTCGGCCACCTGGGAGATCAGCGAGGCGCTGCTGCCCTTCCTGCGCACGGTGATGGAGGGCCCGGGCTCCTGGGACGAGGTGCCCACCGTCCGTCGAGCCATCGAGATCCGCGACGGGGTCATCCAGAACCCCGCGATCCTGTCGTTCCAGGGGCGCTCGGAGGACTACCCGCACGAGGTGCTCCTCACCTGATCGGGTAATCAACTTGACCGTTGATCAATCGTGCGGTTTAGTAGAGCCATGGCGGACGACAGCACCTCGGTGGACCTGGGCTTCGCAGCCCTGGCCGACCCCGTCCGCCGCGCGATCATCGCCCGCCTGAGCCGGGGGCCGGCCACGGTGAACGAGATCGCCGATCCGTTCGAGATCTCCCTCCAGGCGGTCTCGAAGCACATCCAGGTCCTCGAGCACGCGGGCCTGGTCACCCGGACCCGCGAGGCACAGCGCCGCCCGGTCCACCTCAACCCCGACGCGCTCGAGACGCTGACCGCGTGGATCGACGGCTACCGCCTCGCCCACGAGCAGCGGTTCCGCCGGCTCGACGCCGTCCTCGGCGCGTCATTGACGCCCAGCACCGATCAGGAGTGAGCAATGGGAAACAGCCTGCACCTCGACATCCCGGCCGGAGTGCCGTGGATCGACTTCACCCGTGAGTTCGACGCCCCCGTGGCGGCCGTCTTCGAGGCCCACCGCGACCCCGACAAGGTCAAGCAGTGGCTCGGCCCGCACGGCTATGAGATGGTCATCGACGAGTGGGACTTCACCACCGGCGGCGGCTACCGCTACGAGCACCGCACCGACCACGGTAACTTCGGCTTCCGCGGGGTCTTCCACACCATCCGCGAGAACGAGTTCGCCCTCCAGACCTTCGAGTTCGACGGTGCCCCTGACGAGGTTGCGCTGGAGTTCATGTGGTTCGAGGACCTCGGCGGCGGCCGCACCCGGCTGCGCGGGCGCAGCATCGGCCGCACCGTCGAGGGCCGCGACGCCATGGTCGAGTCGGGCATGGAGGTCGGCATGTCGCAGGGCTACGACCGCCTCGAGTCGCTCGTCGCGCAGGGCTGAACGCCATGGACTGGACCCTCGAGGTCGTCGTGGTGCCGGTCAGCGACCTGGCTGCCTCGATCGCCTTCTACCGCGACCAGGTCGGGTTCGACCTCGACCACGAGACCCAGAACGAGTTCATGCACGTGGCCCAGCTGACCCCCCGGGGGTCCGGCTGCTCGGTCGTCATCGGCAACCTGCCCGCGCAGAACGCGATGGCACCGGGCAGCCTGCACGGGCAGCAGCTGGTGGTGGCTGACGCCGCGGCCGCTCGTGACGAGCTGGTCGGGCGTGGGGTCGAGTGCAGCGAGGTCACCGTGTTCGACGAGCGCGACGGCGGCACGCTGTTCGGCTTCACCGACCCCGACGGCAACTCGTGGGCGGTGCAGCAGATCCGCGCCCGTGCCGACACGCCCCTCATCCCGCTCGACCACCGTGGGCGCTTCGGTGAGGGGATGGAGCACTGACCGTTCGCGTGGTCAGCCCCCGCAACCGGATGCCGGTGGGGCCGGGTCAGCCGATGATCCGGCCCTCCTGGCCGCTCTCACCCTCTGCCGCCCGCAGCCGCTCCTGCAGCCGGTCGCGCACCTCGTCGGGCGTGTAGGAGCGGCGCTCGCGCTCGTTGCGGGCGACCAGCGCCCCGGTGGCGACGACGCCGACCAGGCCGGCAAGTCCGACGATCTTCCACACGCGGTTCGAGGCGGGCATGCCGCCACCATAGCGAGGGTGCCGCGTCACGACCCGGAGAACAGGCGGCGCTGGGCCTCGCGCCAGGAGCCGGCGACGTAGTAGCGCACTGTCCAGGCATCGGTCTCGTCGAGGTACCTGTTCCACTGCGTCTCACCGGTGTTCAGCACACGGTCCTGGGCCATCGCCCGGAAGGCGAAGTGCATGAAGAGGCGGTGGTACTCGGTGAGGTAGATGTCGGCAACCCGGCGCACCGCTCGCTTCGACGCCGACCGGGTGCGCCCCGCCCGGATGACGAGGGTGTTCTCCTCGTTCGTCGTCGTGGAGGCGCCGGAGTAGTTCGCCGACCCGGTGAGGATGGTGGGGTCGGGGCCGAGCGGGTCGACGAGCACGATCTTGGTGTGGATGTAGCGCACGTGGTCGTTGAAGCCGGTCAACCCCTCGGTCGCCCACTGCTGCAGCGGGTCTCCGCCGAGGTGGCTGCCGGTCGAGACCCGCACGTGGTCGTCGGTGTGGGGGATCGCCTGTTGCGGCGGCGGCACCTTCTCGAGCAGCACGGTGCGCGTGACGGGTGCCCGGTCGACCCGCAGCTTGTCCCGGAACACGGCGTTGAGACCGAACGCCCCCGTGATGTGTGCGGAGCTCACTGCGGAGTCGAAGACCCTCGCGTACCAGTCGAGGAGCGAGGTGCCGCGCAGCGGCGAGAACACCGGCCCAACACCCCCCGGAACGGGCACGGTGTGGGCAGGTGCCGGGTCGCCGGCGTGCGCGACCCGCAGCTCGGCGGACGGCATCCCGGCGTGCAGACGGTCCCACTCGGCCGCGAACCGCGCAGCGACCGCCCGGTCGCGCACCACGTGCCCGACGTTCGAGTGCCCGTACACGCCCCCGAGGGTGAGGTTGGTGGAGCCGGTCCACACTGCCTCGGCCACCCCGTGGTGCGAGAGCACGAGGAACTTGTGGTGGTGGAGCGCACTCCTGAGCGGCGCTTCACGCCAGGTCACGAGGTCTCCGATCCCGTTGTCGTGCACCGCTGCACGTGCGAGCTCTGCGGTGCGGTCGGCGTTCTCCGGTCCCGTGCCGGATGCCGCGTCGCGGTCGCGACCGTGCACCACCAGCTGGGTGTCGACCCCCCGGTCGCGAGCCGCCGCGAACGCCTGCAGCGCACGCCCCCAGGTGAACTCGTAGAACGCTCCCCGCAGCGACCAGCCCTCGTCGCGGGCCTCACCGACGAAGGCGAGCAGTGCCTCGCCGAGCCCGCGGGACAGCCACACCATCGCCGGGTGCGTCTCGTCGGGCGTCGTGGTCGGCACCCACCCCGCGAACTGGCGGGAGAAGGCCTGCGACCCCGCCACGCCGCGGTTGAACCACACGCCGTGCTCACCGTCGTCCTCGACCTCGGTGCGCACGGCCAGCGACACGGGCGCGCCCAGCACCGGGGCGGCCGCCGACCCGCTCACGGCCGACACGGCATACGTGTAGTCGTGCCCGGGCTTGGCCGCGTAGTCACCCCACTGGAAGCCCTGCACCGGGTGCATGTTCGTGGGCCAGTCCGACCCCGGCGGCGGGTCGGGCACGAGGCTCTCGAACGTCTTCATCCCGCGCAGCCAGCGGGCCTCGTTCTCGGTGTGGTCGGTGCGGTGGATCGCGAAGCCCAGGCAGCCGGCGGGGTCGTCGAGGTCGAAGCCGAGCAGCACGGTGTGGGTGCCGGCCACGGCCTGCACGGTGAGTCCCCGCTGCTTGCGCTTCGTGCGCACCCACTCACCGTATGCCGTGCCGCACCCTCGTGGACAGGGTGCGGCGCCAGCGGGGCCGGGTTCGGCACACTGGTGGCCATGGCGCGCACCGGACCGAGCACCGTCTCCCTCGACGAGGCCGTCGACGTGACCCGTACCGGGGACCTGTGGATGTTCCGCGGCAGCACCGTGGCCGACCGGCTGATCCAGACGGCGAGCAACGCCCCGGTCAACCACGTCGGCATGGCGGTGGTGCTCGACGACCTGCCGCCGCTGATGTGGCACGCCGAGCTCGGCCGGTCGCTGCGCGACCACTGGACCGGTGACCACCACCGCGGGGTGCAGCTGCACGACCTGCGCGAGGCCGTGACGACCTGGCAGGACCGCTACGAGCAGCGGGCCTGGCTGCGCCAGCTCAGCCCCGACGTCCGGCGCGAGCAGGAGGATGCCGTGCTGAGGACGATCGCCCGGCTCGACGGGGTGTCGTTCCCGACCACGATGGGGCTGGCCTGGCGCTGGCTGCGCGGGCGCGACGGCCACCTGTCCCGGCGCGAGGCCGAGCGCAAGGGCGTGCGTCCCGAGCAGGCCTACTGCGCCGAGGTGGTCGCCGTGACGCTCGAGGAGATGGGCGTGCTGCGCGACGACTCGCCGACCAACTGGTACGACCCGGGCCGCTTCTGGAGCGGTGACTCGCTGCCGCTGACAGCCGGGTGGAGCTACGGGGTCGAGGTCGAGGTGGCGCGCTCGCCGCGCTGACGCCGCACCCACGGCAGGCTGACGGCGACCACCCCGATGGACAGCACGACCAGCGCGGCCAGGAGGCCCCACCCGACCGACCAGGCGGTGATGGCGACCCCTTCCCACAGCAGGTTGGCGAAGACCAGCTCGGGGCGCACCTTGCCGGCGAGCCAGGCCCCGGCCACGAAGGCCAGGCTGGTGAGCACCATCAGACCGACCGTGATGCCGGCCGAGCGGGCGATGCTGCCCGCACGGGGGGTGTCGTAGGACGTGTCGTCGCTCGAGTCGACCCGGTCGGGGAACGCTGTGAAGACGTCCGGGACGGGTCGGGAGGGGCGTCGTCGCATGGTCGAGAGCATACGGTTCGCGGCCTTCCGCCGTGCAGTCCCAGGCCCTACGGTGAGCGGATGGTCCGGGACCTCGGGCCACCCCTACACAGGAGTAGACGAATGCGACGATCTCGCTTGGTCGCCTTCACCGGAGCCGTGGCCCTGGCCACGACCGCTTTCGGTGCGAGCACGGCGACAGCGGCCCTGCAGTCCCCCACGACGTCCTCGGCGTCCACGGCATCCTCGACCGCCGGGTCGGGAACCTATGTCGTCCTCGTCGACGCGGGGCCGACGCCCGCGCCGTCGCGGCGGCGCTGCGCAAGGACGGTGCGACCGTCACCTCGGTCAACACCGACATCGGGCTCATCTCGTACGCTCCACGTCCACGACGTTCCTGAGTCGGCGCGCGGCCTGGCGGGCGTCAAGGCCGCCGCCAACGACGGCGTCGTCGGCAAGGCGCCGGATGCCGCGCCGATCACCGACAGCGTGCTCAAGGAGCACCAGGCCTCCCCGAACCGGTCGTCCGGGAGCGGGCAGAGCGCGAAGAAGGCGCCGAAGGCCGACCCGCTCGACTCGCTGTTGTGGGGCATGGACATGATCAACGCCCCGCAGGCCCACGCCGTCACCCTCGGCAACAAGAAGGTCCTCGTGGGGGTCATGGACACCGGCGTCGACGGTAAGCACCCCGACCTCGCGCCGAACTTCAACCGCAAGCTCTCGCGCAACTTCGTCACCGACATCCCGGCCATCGACGGGCCGTGCGAGTACGCCAGCTGCGTCGACCCGGTCGACGAGGACGACGACGGCCACGGCACCCACACCGCCGGCACGATGGCGGCCGCGCTCAACGGCATCGGCGTCTCGGGCGTCGCCCCGGACGTCTCGCTCGTCAACGTGCGCGCCGGCCAGGACAGCGGCTACTTCTTCCTCAGCGCCACCGCCAACGCCCTCACCTACTCGGGCAACGCCGGCCTCGACGTCGTGAACATGTCGTTCTACGTCGACCCGTGGCTCTACAACTGCAAGGGCGGCGCCCCGGAGGACTCCCCGGCGGAGGCAGCCGAGCAGGACGTCATCATCGAGACGATGAACCGGGCGCTCAACTTCGCGCACCGCAAGGGCGTCACGCTCGTGGCGGCCCTGGGCAACAACAACGAGGACATCTCCAACCCCCGCCCCGACGACACGAGCCCCGACTACCCGGGCGGCACCGAGCACCTGCGCACCATCGACAACTCGAACTGCTTCGACCTGCCGGTCGAGGGCCCGCACGTCATCGGGGTCTCCTCGCTCGGGCCGTCGGAGCGCAAGGCCGACTACTCCAACTGGGCCACCGACCTCACCTCCGGTGAGCTCGAGGTCTCGGCCCCGGGTGGCTGGTTCCGCGACGGGTTCGGCACGCCCAGCTACCGCACCAACGGCAACCTGATCCTGTCCACGGCACCGCTCAACGTGCTGCAGGCCAACGGCCAGGTCGACGCCAACGGCAACATCACCCCTGCCGCCGCACTGGCGGGCATCACCAAGGACTGTGGTGTGGTCAAGGGCAAGACGGTGTGCGGGTACTACCAGTACCTGCAGGGCACCTCGATGGCGTCACCGCACGCCGCCGGCGTCGCCGCCCTCGCGGTCTCGGCGCACGGCCACTCGCAGGGCAAGTCGGGCTTCGGCCTGGCCCCCGACACGGTGCGCGCCCTGGTCATGGGCACCGCCACCGACCACGCCTGCCCGACCCCGCCGCTGCAGAGCTACGCCGAGGTGGGTCGCTCCCCCTTGTACGACGCCCTGTGCACCGGCACCGCCGACTTCAACTCGTTCTACGGCGACGGCATCGTCAACGCCCTGGGCGTGGTGGCCGGCAGTCATCACTGACCCCTCCCCGCGAGGGAACCAACGGTATGCCGTCCGCTCATCCGAGCGGGCGGCATACCGCTGTCAGCCGCCGCCGAGTGCCCAGCCGAGCCAGGCGGCGCCCAGCCCGAGGGTGAGGGACAGCGCGACGTTGGCCACGGCGTGCGCGCGGCGGTCGTCGGCCAGGGCGTCCCAGATCTCCAGGGCGAGTGTGGAGAAGGTGGTCAGGGCGCCGCAGAACCCGATGCCGACCAGGGCGAGTGGCGCGCTGCCGAGGCCGGCGCCCACGACCACGCCGAGCACGAACGAGCCGGTGACGTTCACCACGAGGGTTCCGGCTGCCGGCGTACCGCCGAAGCGAGCCCGGATGCCGTGGTTCACCAGGTAGCGCAGCGGCGCTCCCACGGCGGCTCCGAGGGAGACGAGCAGGGCGGCGGTGAGGGTCACGGCCCGGGCCAGACACGTTGCCCCAGAACCGAACCCGCCGCCACAGCGAGCGTGCCGAGCAGGAAGGTGGCGGTGACGTAGAGCAGGGCCACCGGCACCTGCTGGTGGGCACCCAGCTGCACGACGTCGATCGCGAGCGCCGAGAACGTGGTCCAGCCTCCGAGCACACCGACGCCCACGAACGGCCGGGCCAGCCGGTGCACACCCGGGCGGTCGACGAGGTAGGCGACGAGCAGGCCCATCGCGAAGGCGCCGGTGACGTTGACGCAGAACGTCGCCCACGGGAAGGCGCCGGGTTCGTGCGGGAGTGCCGCCCCCACGGCATACCGGCCCAGCGAGCCGACGACCCCACCGACGGCGACGGAGACCAGCAGCGCGGGGTCCGGGCGCGGGCCGGGGTCGGCCACGGGGTCAGGCCCGCAGGGTCTCGAGGTAGTCGGCGATCCGCCCGATGGCCTCGGTGAGCACCTCGACGTCGGGCAGGGTCACCAGGCGGAAGTGGTCGGGCTCGAACCAGTTGAAGCCGGTGCCGTGGGTGACCAGGATCTTCTTGGCCCGCAGCAGGTCGATGACGAAGGCCTCGTCGTCTCTCGATGCGGTAGACCTCGGGGTCGAGGCGAGGGAAGCAGTAGAGCGCGCCGCGGGGCTCCACGCAGCGAGACGCCGGGGATCTCGTTGAGCAGCTTCGAGGCGCAGCTTGCTCTGCTCGTAGAAGCGGCCGCCGGGCACGATGTAGCTCGGTCGATCGACTGGTAGCCGCCCAGCGCGGTCTGGATCGCGTGCTGCGCAGGCACGTTGGCGCACATCCGCATGTTCGCCAGCAGGGTCAGTCCCTCGAGGAAGTCCTCGGCGAGGTGCTTCGGCCCGCAGACCATCACCCAGCCGGCGCGGTAGCCGCACACCCGGTAGGCCTTGGACAGCCCGCTGAAGGTCAGGCAGAGCACGTCGTCACCGGCGAAGGATCGCCGCGTGGTGGTGCACGGCGTCGTCGAAGAGGATCTTCTCGTAGATCTCGTCGGCCATCACCACCAGGTCGTGGCGCCGGGCGATGTCGACCAGTGCCCTGACGATCTCCTCGGAGTAGACCGCGCCGGTGGGGTTGTTGGGGTTGATGATCACCAGGGCGTGGGTGTTGTCGGTGATCTTGGCCTCGATGTCCTCGAGGTCGGGGTTCCACCCGTTGCTCTCGTCGCAGCGGTAGTGCACCGGGGTGCCGCCGGACAGCGAGACGGCGCCGGTCCACAGCGGGTAGTCAGGGGCCGGAACGAGCACCTCGTTGCCGTCGTCGACGAAGGCCTGCAGCACCATCGTGATCAGCTCGGAGACGCCGTTGCCGATGTAGACGTCGTCGTTCGCGGTGTCGGTGAGGCCGTGCGACTGGTAGTACTGCGCCACCGCGGTGCGGGCGGAGTAGATGCCGCGCGAGTCGGCGTAGCCCTGGGCTCTGCGGCAGGTTGTGGATCATGTCGGCGACGATCGCCTCGGGGGCCTCGAAGCCGAACGGTGCGGTGTTGCCGATGTTGAGCTTGAGGATCTTGTGGCCCTCGGCCTCGAGCCGCTGGGCCTCGACCAGGATCGGCCCGCGCACGTCGTAGCGGACGTGCTGCAGCTTCTTGCTCTGGACGACTCGGCGCATGGTGCCAGTGTTCCAGCCCGGTCGTCGGCGCGTCGGGTCGGCCCGCGGTGACGCGCCGCACGACCGGCGGCGTCCCGGCATCCGGCCCAGTGAGCGGGGCGGTCAGGCGCCCGAGATGCCGTTCAGCAACAGGAAGAAGATGACCACTCCGAACACCGCCGCGCCCAGCCCGAACAGTGCGCCGACGATGATGCCGCGGCGCCGAGTCGCGTCGGGGCCGCCCAGGGTGGGCACCAGCCAGCCCGCGAGGGCGCCGAGGCCGGCCATCAGCACGACCTGCACGGGGAGGATGAGGTTCTCGGTGCCCTCCGAGTCGAGCACCGACGCGACCAGCGGGAGACTGACCACCCCGAACACGAGCAGGACGACCAGCGTGGCGACGCGTCTCATGGTGCGAGTGTCCGCTCAGGCCAGCATGTCGGCGACGGCGAGGGTGGCCGACGAGGGGCAGCCCTTGGTGAAGCCGTAGAAGGGGCCGAAGTCGCGGGTCGACGCGAACCCGGTCAGGTAGAGGCCCGGCACCGTGGTCTGGAACCCCTCGCTGAGCTGGGGGAAGCCGTCGGTGACGGCCAGGTCGTCGAGCAGCGGCTCCAGGTAGGGAACCCGCCCGATGTCGGCGCGGTAGCCCGAGGCGAACACGACGAAGTCGGCGGTGAGGCGGGTGCCGTCGGTGAGGCCGAGCACCGTGGTCTCGTCGCCCTCCTCGACGTCGACGACCTCGGTGCCGGGGTGCACGGTGACGACGTCGGGCTTCAGGCGCGGCGTCAGCCACCACTCGAGGGTGAGCCGGCCGACCTGCCAGAACTCCAGGGCGATGGCGCGCTGCTCGTCGGCCGACAGGCCCCGCCACCAGCCGCGCTGGGCGAGCGTCTGCTCGACGTAGGGGTTCACGAACTCCCAGCTCACCCGCTCGAACGCCGGGGTCGGGTGCCGGTGCACCACGTCGACCGCGGCCGCTCCGTGGTCGCAGAGCAGCGCGGCCCACTCGTAGGCGCTCTGCCGGCCGCCGATGACCACCACTCGAGCCTCGGCCAGCGCGTCGAAGTCGACGAGGTCGCAGGTGTGCGCGCGCCGGTGCTCGGGAACCCCCTCGTGCCAGGCCGGCAGGGTGACGAAGTGCCGGATGCCGGGCGCGGCCAGCACCTTGTCGGCCGTGATGGTCGTGCCGTCCTCCATCGTCGCGACGAAGCCCTCGCCGGAGGCGGCGACCTGCAGGCCGTCGACGAGGCGCTGGTCGACGTCGAACCCCTTCTGCTCGCGGAACCAGTCGGTGTGGTCGAGGAACACCCCGATCGGCACCGGGTCGTTGTCGGCTCGGCGCAGGCCGCGGTCCTCGAAGTAGGCCGCGAAGGTGTGCTCGCCCGCGGGGTCGAGGTGCCAGTCCGGGCCCGAGCGCAGGATCATGTCGGTCGGCATCTGGTCGCGCCAGAAGCTCATGGGCACGCCCACGACGGTGGTGTCGATGCCGGCATCCCGGGCACCCGCGGCGGCCGAGTAGGCGTAGGGGCCGGCGCCGATGACGAGCAGGTCGGTGCGGTCTGCCATGGCGCCCCCTCGTGTCGTCGTTGGTGCCTCGCAATGCTCGCGCGAGGGCGGGGCCGGCGCAAGGGCGCGCAGCGGCGCCTGCCGGGCGGCGCCGGTCGGGCAGACTGCGGCGCGTGGACGACGTCGTCGTGGAGCGGGTGCTGCGGGCCGTGGAGCAGGTGCCCCGCGGACGCGTGGTGTCCTACGGCGACATCGGGGCACTGGTCGGGGTCGGCCCGCGGCTCGTCGGGCGGGTGATGAGCACCTACGGGTCGAACGTCACGTGGTGGCGGGTCTGCAACTCCTATGGCGACCTGCCGGTGCCGCTCATGGACGAGGTGCGCGAACGGTGGGCGGCCGAGGGGATCCTGCTCAAGCCCAACGGCCGCGGATGCCGGATCGCCGACTACCGCGCCGACCTCGCCGCGCTGTCGAAGGCTTACGAACGAGCCACGGCCGACCTTCCCGGGTGAGACTGGGGCATGAGGTCCCGGTTCGTCGCCCCGCTCGCCGGGCTCGCCCTGCTCGCGTCGCTGGCCCTGACCGCCTGCTCGGCCGACGACGGGGTGGGCGAGGTGCCCGCGCCGGCACCCAGCCGGGCGTCCCGTGCCACTGGAAGCGCGGCATCCGGTGGCACGGCATCCGACAGCCCTGAGCCGTCGGCGAGCCCCGCACCGCGCAACACGGCCGTGCCCGGGCTGGCCGTGGAGGTGGTGACCGGGGGGCTCGAACACGGCTGGGACATCGGCTTCCTGCCCGACGGGAAGGTGCTGGTGACCGAGCGGCCGGGGCGGATCTCGCTGGTGTCAGGGCTGCGCAAGGGGGCCACGCGCAGCACGGTGCGGGCCGACCTCGACGACCTGTTCGTGCAGGGCGAGGGCGGCCTGATGGGGATGGTCGTGCACCCCGACTTCGCGACGTCGCGGGAGTTCACCACCTGCCAGACCTACCAGGAGGGCGGCGACCCCAAGGACATCCGGCTGGTCACCTGGAAGCTGTCCGCCGACGAGCGTTCGGCGCAGCGGGTGCGCACCCTGCTCAGCGGGCTGCCGATCTCCACGGGGCGGCACTCGGGGTGCCGGCCGGAGATCGCCGCCGACGGGGCGCTGCTGGTGGGCACCGGTGACACGGCGCAGGGGGACATCCCGCAGGACCGCACGGCGTTGGGCGGGAAGGTGCTGCGGCTCTCCCTGTCGACCGGGAAGCCGTTGCCGGACAACCCGTTTGCCTCGGCATCCAATGCCCGCGAGCGGTACGTGCTCAGCTACGGGCACCGCAACCTGCAGGGCGTGGCGGTGCAGCCGGGCACCGGGGAGGTGTACACCGCCGAGCACGGGCCGTCGTTCAACGACGAGGTCAACCGGATCCGGCCCGGGGCGAACTACGGGTGGGACCCGTCGCAGGGCGGCACGGTCGGTGGCTACGACGAGAGCGTGCCGATGACCGACCGGAAGCGCTTCCCGGATGCCGTGCCCGCGATCTGGCAGTCGGGGGAGACGACCCAGGCGGTGTGTGCCGCGGAGTTCCTCGAGGGGTCGCAGTGGGGTGGGCTCGAGGGGGCCCTGGTCGTCACGGCCCTCAAGGGTGCCAAGCTGCTGCTGCTGACGCTGAAGGACGACGGGACCCTGGCGAAGGTGGCCGTGCCGAAGGCGACCAACGGGCCGTACGGGCGGCTGCGGGCGGCACGGATGGGGCCCGACGGTGCCCTGTACGTGACGACCACCAATGGCGACGACGACAAGCTCCTCCGCATCAGCCCCAACCCCTGACAGCCGTCCGGACCAGGTCAGCCCTGCCCGAGGCGCTGCCTTCCCCTACGGGCGGTCGAAGTCCCACGACGCGCTGATGCCCGGGCAGAATCATCAGCGCGTCGTGGGATGTCGACGGTGGCTGTGGAAAACCCGGTTGGCTCTGGGCCCGATCTCGGCACTGTGGGCGGATGTCAGGTCCCGTTCTGCCCGAGCCCTGGCAGACCCGGCCGTTCACCGTGGGCGAGCTGCGGGATGCCGGCCTACCTCGATCCCGGCTGCGGCATGCAGGCCTGCACCTCCCGACCAGGTCGGTGCGATCAGCCCAGCCCGTCGAGACGTTGGCACAACGGGCTACCGCGTTTGCCCTTGCCCTGCCCGAGGACATCGCCTTCTCGCACTCCACGGCGGCCGTACTCCTCGGCATCCCGTTGCCGGAGAGGTTCGAGAAGTCGACGGTCCTCGACGTGATGCGGCACTCGGGGAGGACGCCCATCCGACGGAAGCTGTGCGTCGGCCATCGAGGGCTGGAGTCCCGGGCGGTCGTCCCGGCGTCGGGCGTGCGGGTCATCGCCATGCTCGACACCTGGTGCGACCTCGGCGACCTGGTGGCCCGGGGCCTGACGGTGGACGACCTCGTCGTCGCCGGCGACCACGTCGTCAACCGGCTCGGCCTTGAGGGTCCAGCCCTTGCCGACGCCGTCGAACGCCGGTGTCGCCCCCGAGGTGCAACGAGCTTGATGGAGGCGGCGACCCTCGTGCGCAAGGGGGTGAAGTCGCCCATGGAGTCACGGGCGCGACTGATGTTCGTCCGCGCCGGCTTCCCAGAGCCAGAGGTCAATGCCGATGTACACGATCGTCACGGTGGTTGGTTGCTGGAGGGAGATCTGGTCTGGCGCAGGGAGGGAGTGATCGGCGAGTACCAAGGGGCCGACCACGGCTCCCGTAAGCGGCGCAGTGCCGACTCGTCGCGGGCCACGACCGCCGAGGCAGAGGACTATCGGATCCTCGAGATCTACGCCGAGGACGTGTACCTCGGGGCACGACGTCGGGCCTGCCTGCGCCGTTTCGCCCGGGCCCTCGAGCTCGACCCGTCGGACCTCAGCATCAGCTGATCTCCAACGGTCGAGATCCCACGACGCGCTGACGGCGAGGCCGCGTGTTCAGCGTGTCGCGGGATGTCGACCCTTGAGGGTGGCGAGGCGGCCCGGGCCTGGGGTCAGCCGGTCTCGACGATGGTCGTGACCACGTCGGTCACCGACGGGCGCTTCGGCGTCGAGGAGAAGCCGAACCGGCAGGCCGGGTCGACCGGCGCCAGGTCACCGAGTGGGATGCCGTCGAGCGTGCCGGTCAGCGCCGTGACCGTGCGCAGGTCGGTGGCGCCGTAGAACTCGCGCCGCCCGGCCCGGGCCATCCCGCGCGTCCGCACCCCACGCATCGCCACCCGGGCCACCGGGTCGGCCACGGTCGCGAACGCCGGGCTCTGCGCCACCGCACGTGGCACCAGCCGCAGGAGGTGACCCACCGGCATCCGGCCGCCGACCTCGAGCCGCAACGACAGCGACGAGGACTCGACCACCCACACCGAACCCGCGACACCGCCGGCCGAGACGCTGAACGGCTCGACCCGGGTCTCGTCGAACACGTAGGTGGTGGCGACCAGGTCGCGCACCTGCTCGCTCGGCGCCACCAGGATGCGGTGTCCGTCGGCGCGCTCGACCATCGCGTCGGCGAACGGCCCGAACGGGCTCTCGTGCCACCAGCCGACCACGACCCGCACGCCGCTGGTGGACCCCACCCCGGCGATCCGGCCCCGAAACCTCTGACGCGTACCCACCGCCACATCATCCCCACTAGGGTCCGGGCATGGCAGCGGCGCCCACCCCAGGTTCGACAGCGGGGTCCGCGACGCCGCCCGGCCCCCGGCTCACCCCGTCCGCGCGACGTGGTTACGGCCTCGGGTCCGTGGCCACCGGCTCGTTCGGCACGGTGCCCGGCCTGCTGCTCCTGCCCTACCTCACCGACCGGCTCGGCGTCACGGCCGGGCTCGCCGGCCTGGTCGTCTTCCTCCCCAAGGCGTGGGACGTCATCCTCAACCCGGTCGCCGGCCGGATCAGCGACCGCTCGACCAACCCCGGCGGGCGCCGCCGGCCGTTCCTCATCCGCTCCGGCACCCTGCTGGCACTCGCCTTCGTGCTGCTCTTCGTCGGCCCGACCTCGCCGACCGGCCTGGCCACCACCTGGGTGGTCGTGCTGTTCATCGCCTGCGCCACCGCCTACGCGTTCTTCCAGGTTCCCTACGTCGCGATGCCCGCCGAGATGACCGACGACTACGACGAGCGCACCCGGCTGATGACGTGGCGGGTGGCGATCCTCGCCCTCACCATCCTGATCAGCGGCGGCCTGTCCCCGATCATCCGCAACCAGCTCGGGCCGGAGTGGGGGTACCGCGGGGTGGGCCTGTTCGTCGGCACGCTCATCCTCATCGGCACGGTCGGCGCCTGGTGGGGGACGCGCAACACCAAGATGTCGGATGCCGCCACGGCCGGCGGCAGCCTCGCCGACCAGCTGCGGGTGGTCGCCGCCTCGCGCGAGTTCCGCACGCTGCTCACCGTGTTCGTGCTGCAGGCGCTCGCCACCGGGGCGATGCTCGCCGGGGTCGACTACGTCGCTCGGGTGCTGCTCGAGCAGCCCGGGTGCCTCCACGATCCTGTTCGTCTGCTTCGTCGCGCCGGCCCTGCTGGTGACCCCGCTGTGGCAGCGGGTCGGCGAGCGGCGCGACAAGCGCACCGGCTACCTCTGGGGCTCCCTGCTGCTGGCCGGCGGGGCGCTGGCCACGCTGCTCACCGTGCAGGTCGGCGTCGCGGCCACCGCCGCCAGCGTCGCCGTGGTGGGGGTGGGCTACGCGGCCTGCCAGATGTTCCCGCTCGCGATGCTGCCCGACGTCGCCGCCGCCGACACCGCGCGCACGGGCGAGAGCCGGGCCGGCACCTACACCGGGGTCTGGACCGCTGGGGAGACGCTCGGCCTCGCGCTCGGGCCCGCTGCTGTATGCCGGTGGTGCTCGCCCTCGGCGGCTACGTCTCGTCCACCGACTCCGCGTGCGGTGCAGCCCGACTCGGCGCACACCGCCATCGCGCTGGGCTTCACGATCATCCCGGCCGCGCTGGTCGGTGTGTCCCTGCTGGTGCTGCGCACGTACCGGCTCGACCAGGAGGTGTCCCGGTGACCCCACCGACGACCGAAGTCCGTGCTCGCCACCCTGCGCGAGCTGCAGGCCCACGACCTGCCCGCCCACGGCGGCCGCACGCTCGCCTACGTCTACGACTCCGGGCTCGCCGACGCGGATGCCGTGGGGCTGGAGGCGCTCGCGATGTTCGCCGCCTCGAACGGGTTGGACCCCACCGCTTTTCCCTCGCCTGCTGCGGATGGAGAACGACCTCGTCGCGCTTGCCGGCGGCCTGCTCGACGCGCCCGACGGGTTCGCCGGGTCGGTCACCTCCGGGAGGCACCGAGTCGATCCTGCTCGCGGTGCTCGCCGCCCGCCAGGGCTCGCCGCAGGCATCACCGACCCGAGCATGGTCATCCCCAGCTCGGCGCACGCGGCCTTCCACAAGGCGGCGGAGTTCCTCGGGGTGCGCGCCGTGCTCGTCGACGTCGACCCCGAGACGTTCCGCGCCGACCCGGTCGCCATGGCGGATGCCGTCGACGACACGACCGTGCTCGTCGTCGCCTCCGCTCCCGTCGTACGCCCACGGCGTGGTCGACCCGGTTACCGAGATCGCGGCGCTGGCCGCCGCGCGCGGCATCCGCTGCCACGTCGACGCCTGCATCGGCGGCTGGGTGCTGCCGCACCTCGACGACGCCCCGCCGTGGACCTTCGCGGTCGACGGCGTCACCAGCATCAGCGTCGACCTGCACAAGTACGCCTACACGCCCAAGGGTGTCTCGGTGCTGCTGCACCGCACGCCCGCGCTGCGCCGCGGCCACTTCTTCGCCTCGGCCGAACTGGCCGGGCTACACGATGCTCAACAGCACGATGCAGTCGACCCGCTCCGGTGGGCCGCTCGCCGCCGCCTGGGCGGTGACCCAGCGGATCGGCATCGAGGGCTATGCCGACCTGGCCCGGCAGGCGCGCGACGCGACGCTCGCGGTGGCGACGGCGGTCGACGGCATCCGAGGGCTGAGCGTGCTCGTCGCGCCCGACTCGACCCTGGTCGCCCTCGTCGCCGACGACTCGTGCGACGTGTTCACGATCGCCGACGAGATGCTCGAGCGCGGCTGGTTCGTGCAGCCGCAGCTGTCGTTCGGCGGCGTGCCGCCGACGCTGCACCTCACCCTGTCGGCGGCGACCGCGCCGTCGGTTCCCGAGCTGGTCGTGGCCCTGCGCGAGTCGGTGGATGCCGCGCGCGCCGCCGGCCCGGTCGCCCCTCGACCCGGGCTTGGCCGGCCTGCTCGGCTCGATCGACCCGGCCACCCTCGACGATGCCGGGTTCGCCGGCCTGCTCGCCGCCGCCGGCCTCGCCGGCAGCGACGGCACCCTGGCGCTGCCGCGGCGGATGGCCCCGGTCAACGCCCTGCTCGACGCATGCCCGCCCGCGCTGCGCGAGGCGCTGCTGCTCGGGGTGCTCGACCGGCTGTCCCGCCCGACCGGCGGCTGACCGCACCCCGGCGTCCACCGGGCGCACCGCTGCCCTGTCCGCCCCCGACCGCTTGCCCCCTGCCCCGAGAGGGTATTGGCTGGGCCCCGATCCAGCACCGCAGCCGGAAGGACGCCGATGGCACCCGAGACCCCCGACCCCGCCCTCTCGCACACGGTGGGGAGGGACACGCCGGCGCTGCTCGAGCAGACCATCGGCGACAACCTCGACGCGACGGTGGCGCGGGTGCCCGAGCGCGAGGCGCTCGTCGACCGGGCGACGGGCATCCGGATGACGTATGCCGAGCTGGGCGCCGAGGTCGACCGGCTGGCGCGTGGGCTGGTGGGTGCCGGCATCGGCAAGGGTGACCGGGTCGGCATCTGGGCGCCCAACTGCGCCGAGTGGGTGCTGACCCAGTACGCGACCGCCAAGGTGGGCGCGATCCTGGTCAACATCAACCCGGCCTACCGATCGCACGAGCTCACCTACGTGCTCAACCAGGCCGGCATCCGGATGGTCGTCATCGCGCCGTCGTTCAAGTCGTCCAACTACGTGGCGATGGTCGACGCCGCCCGTGACGAGTGCCCCCAGCTCGAGCAGGTCGTGGTGATCGGCGAGGGGTCGTGGGACGACCTGCTCGGCCGAGCGGATGCAGTGAGCCCCGAGCGGCTGACCATGGTGCAGGCCGAGCTCGAGCCCACCGACCCGATCAACATCCAGTACACCTCGGGGACAACGGGTTTCCCCAAGGGCGCGACGCTCTCGCACCACAACATCCTCAACAACGGCTACCTCGTGGGGGAGGTGTGCCGCTACACCGAGGAGGACCGGATCTGCATCCCGGTGCCCTTCTACCACTGCTTCGGCATGGTGATGGGCAACCTCGCTGCCACCACCCACGGCGCCTGCATCGTCATCCCGGCACCCGGTTTCGACCCCGCTCTCACCCTCGCGGCGACCGCCGAGGAGCGCTGCACCTCGCTCTACGGCGTGCCGACGATGTTCATCGCGGAGTGGGCGTTGCCGAACCTGGCCGACTTCGACCTCTCCTCGGTGCGCACCGGCATCATGGCCGGGTCACCGTGCCCGGCGTCGATGATGACCAAGCTGTTCGAGGCCGGCATCGAGGAGATGACGATCTGCTACGGCATGACCGAGACGTCTCCGGTGTCGACCCAGACGCGCACCGACGACTCGTTCGAGCGCAAGGTCGGCACGGTGGGGGCGGTGCACCCGCACCTCGAGATCAAGGTGGTCGACCCGCTGACCCGCGAGACCCTCCCGCGCGGGGAGGCGGGTGAGTTCTGCACCAAGGGCTACTCGGTGATGCTCGGCTACTGGGAGCAGCCGGAGAAGACCGCCGAGGTGCTCGGTCGACGGCTGGATGCACACCGGCGACATCGCGGTGATGGACGCCGACGGCTACGTGCAGATCACCGGCCGGATCAAGGACATGGTCATCCGTGGCGGTGAGAACATCTACCCCCGCGAGATCGAGGAGTTCCTCTACACCCACCCCGACGTGCTCGACGCCCAGGTGATCGGCATCCCCGACCCGAAGTACGGCGAGGAGCTCTGCGCCTGGATCCGGATGCGGGACGGCGCCGAGCCGCTCACGGCCGAGTCCCTGCGCGCCTACGCCGACGGCCGGCTGGCGCACTACAAGATCCCGCGCTACGTGCGGGTCGTCGACGAGTTCCCGATGACGGTCACCGGCAAGGTGCGCAAGGTCGAGATGCGCGAGGTGACGGTCAGCGAGCTCGGCCTCTAGACCCCTGCCTGGCCTCCCTCGGCGGGGGTCGCACCTGTCCCGCTCCCGGCGCTGCTCGGGCGGTAGGTTGTGCCGCGAGATCGCCCCCCGGGGCACCCCCGACGACAGGACCCCCGCCATGACGGCCGCCCGTTTGATCCTCCTGCTGCTGCTCATCCTGGTGGCGGTCGTCATCGTCGTGGTGGTGCTGCGGCGGGGCTCGGCACAACGCGACGCCCACCGCGTCGAGGCGGCCAACCTGCGCTCCGATGCCGAGACCCTGGCCGCGGGAATGGCCGGTCAGAGCGCCTTCGCCGACCAGGCCGCCGAGCGCGCCGAGGTGGCCCGGGTCGAGGCCGAGGAGCGGGCCCGCGAGGCCGCCCGGCTCGAGGCCGAGGCCGCCGAGCACCGGGCCGCGCTCGAGGCCACCCAGCGCGACTACGAGGCCACGATGCGCCGCGCCGACGACATCGACCCCGACGTCAAGGAGTCGCAGTACCCCGCGGTCACCGAGTCCGAGGGTGCGCAGGCGGGCGCCGCGGCGACAGGGCCGGATGCCGGCACGCCCCAGCGCGGTGACGCGCCTGACGGCGCTGTCGGCGAGAACGGCGACGACGGCGACCACGCTGACCACGCGGAGGGCGATGTTCCGATGACGCGCGCGGAGCGTCGGGAGGCCCGCGAGGCGGGCGAGGCTGACGGCGGCGCCGGGTGGGCGGCTCCTGCGGCCGCATCGTCGGCCCCCGTCGCCGGGGCGGTCGGTGGCGCCGCCGCAGGAGCCTCGGCCTGGGCCGCCCGCGGTGACGACGACCAGCACGGTGACAGCGACCGGCACGGTGACAGCGACCAACACACTGGTGAGGAGAGCGAGCGGATCGCCTCCGCGGCCGATTTCCGTGACGACGTGGCCGCCGAGCCGACCGAGGTTTACGCCACGCCCCAGCGGGGTAGCGAGCCGGACATGAGCGACAACTCCAGCACCGAGACCACCCAGCACCCCGGGAACGACGACGGGCTCAACGCCGGAGGCGCCGCGGCCGCGGCGTCGGCCGGGGGCGGGGCCTACGCGGCCACTCGCGCCATGCACGACGCCGATGGCGGCAACGGGTCCGGTGCGAGCACCGCGACCACCGACGGCTCGAATGGCGCCACCAGCGCCGACGGCACCAACGGCGACTCCGCGGACGTCACCGACCACCGTGACCGCGAGTCGGGCGACGCCGACGGGACCAACGGCACGGCCCCGTCCGGCGACCACACCTCCGAGCACGCGCAGACCGAGGGCGCTCCAGCCGAGATGACGATCATCGGCGAGCCCGAGGCCTACGCGACGACCGAGCCGGTCATGGCCTCGGAGCAGACCGCCCCGGTCTCGCCGGATGCAGGCGGATGCCGGTGCCGCGCACCGCGAGGGCGACACCGACACCGTCCGGCAGGACGGGTCCACCGACGAGCGCAACGACGCGCCGAGCGGCGACCACGCACCCGCCGAGGCCGGCGCAGCCGTCGTCGAGACCGACCACACCGACCGCGGCGCCGCCGACGTGGCCGAGGAGTCGACCCAGGAGCGCTACGACCCGACCCCCACCCGCGACTGGGCCGCCGACGAGGGCGAGCTGCTCGAGCAGAACTCCGACCGCGGCGACCGGCTCGAGGCCGAGCGCACCGACCTCGCCCACGAGGCCGGCGACGCGACCCCCGCCCCGGCTGCCGACTCCGGCGACCCCACGGCATCCGGCGACGATGGCACGGCCTCCGACCAGGGTGCGGGCGACACGGCATCCGCGGGCCGCCGGATCTCCGCGTTCGAGGAGATCCGCGACGGTGGCTTCGGCGTCGGCTCGGCCGCTCTGCTCGACGACGGCGCCCAGCCGCTCGACCACCCCGTGAAGGGCTATCGCGACATGACGTTCCGCGCGCCCGGCGACAACGGCTACGACTCCGCCGAGCCGGACGTGTGGTTCTACGACGAGGGTGCCGCCGAGCGCAGCGGCTTCCGCCGCTCCGACGGCTGACCGCAGCCACGCCGAAACGCACCCGCGCGGCACGCCGACATCCGGCGTGTCGCGCGGTCGTGGTGACGCGCGTTACGAAGGCAACCCTCCGTAGGCCGAGCTCGGACTGAACCCGCTAGGTTCGAGTCACCGACTGGCCGAGAGGAACCGCCGTGCGCATCGGAGTGCCCAGAGAGACCCGACCGGGTGAGACGAGGGTCGCGGCGACGCCGAAGACCGTGGAGGCCATCCGCGGGCTCGGGTACGCCGTGTTCGTGGAGCAGGGAGCGGGGGCGCTGTCGAGCTTCGACGACGCCGCCTACCTGCGAGCGGGCGCCGACGTCGTCGACCAGGCGGTCTGGAACGCCGACGTGCTGCTGAAGATCAACGCGCCGTCGGAGGCCGAGATCGCGCTGCTGCGCCCGGGCCAGGTCGTGGTGTCGTTGCTCGCCCCCGCCCTGAACCCCGAGCTGGTGCAGGCGCTGGCCGCCCGTGGGGTGACGGCGCTGGCGATGGATGCCGTGCCGCGCATCTCGCGCGCCCAGTCGCTCGACGTGCTGTCGTCGATGGCGAACATCGGCGGCTACCGCGCGGTGGTCGAGGCAGCCCACGAGTTCGGGTCGTTCTTCACCGGTCAGGTCACCGCGGCGGGCAAGGTGCCGCCGGCCAAGGTGCTGGTCGTCGGCGCGGGGGTGGCCGGGCTGGCCGCCATCGGCACGGCATCCTCGCTGGGTGCGGTGGTGCGGGCGTTCGACGCGCGCCCCGAGGTGGGGGAGCAGGTCGAGTCGATGGGGGCGGAGTTCCTCCGCATCGACATCGAGCAGGCGGCGCCGTCGGCCGACGGCTACGCCAAGGAGACCAGTGCCGACTTCGATGCCAAGGCCGCGGAGATGTACGCCGCTCAGGCCGCCGACGTCGACATCCTGATCACCACCGCGCTGATCCCCGGGCGCCCGGCCCCCCGGCTGATCACCGAGGACATGGTGGCCACGATGAAGCCCGGCTCGGTGGTGGTCGACATGGCGGCCTCCAACGGCGGCAACGTCGCCGGCTCGGTGGCCGACCAGAAGGTGGTCACCGCCAACGGCGTCACGATCCTGGGCTACACCGACCTGCCGGGGCGGCTGCCCACGCAGGCCTCGCAGCTGTTCGGCACCAACCTGGTCAACCTGCTCAAGCTGGTCACCCCCGGCAAGGAGGGCGAGTTCGCCCTCGACCTCGACGACCCGGTGCAGCGCGGCATGACCGTGGTGCGCGACGGCGAGGTGCTCTGGCCGCCGCCGGCGGTGCAGGTGTCGGCCGCTCCGGCCGCTGCCGTGGCTGCGCCCGTGGAGCCGAAGCCGGCCAAGGTGCCGATGAGCGCCAACCGGCGGCTGGCCTACATGGGGCTGGCGGCCGCCGTGTTCCTGCTGGTCGCGGCGGTCTCGCCGGCCCCGTTCCTGGGGCACTTCATGGTCTTCATGCTCTCGGTGGTCATCGGGTTCTACGTGATCGGCAACGTGCACCACGCGCTGCACACCCCGCTGATGTCGGTGACCAACGCGATCAGCGGCATCATCGTCGTCGGCGCGATCCTGCAGATCGGCCATGGCAGCGTCGCCGTCACGGTGCTCGCGTTCGTCGCGACCCTCGTGGCGAGCATCAACGTCTTCGGTGGGTTCCGCGTCACGGCCCGAATGCTCGAGATGTTCAAGCGTGAGGAGCCCGTCCGATGACGCTCCCCGTCACCCTGGTGCAGGGCGCCTACATCGTCGCGGGGCTGTCCTTCATCCTCGCCCTGGCCGGGCTGTCGCGGCACGAGTCCGCGCGCGCCGGCAACCGGTTCGGCATCATCGGCATGGCCATCGCCCTGGTGGCCACCATCTGGGCCGCCACCGGCGGGGTCAAGGTCGCCGAGACCGGTGGCTTCACCGTGGGCATCGAGGGCTCCGGCTGGTTCGGGCTGGCGATGATCCTGGCCGCGATGGGCATCGGCGCCGCGATCGGGCTCGACCGGGCGCGCAAGGTCGAGATGACCGGCATGCCCGAGCTCATCGCGATGCTGCACAGCTTCGTCGGCCTGGCCGCCGTGCTGGTGGGCTGGAACTCCTCGTACGAGAAGGCGCTGTACCCCGGCATCCACTCGGTCGAGGTGATGGTCGGTGTCTTCATCGGTGCGGTCACCTTCACCGGCTCGATCGTGGCGTTCCTGAAGCTGTCGGCACGCATCAAGTCGGCGCCGCTGATGCTGCCCGGGCACAACTGGATCAACCTCGGAGCCATCGGCGCGTTCCTGGTGATCACCGTCGTCTACGTGCTGGTGCCCCAGGACGCGTGGCGCTGCGGGCCTCGCTGCTCGGCGTCGTCACCCTCATCGCCCTGGCGCTCGGCTGGCACCTGGTCGCCTCGATCGGCGGCGGCGACATGCCCGTCGTGGTGTCGATGCTCAACAGCTACTCCGGCTGGGCGGCGGCCGCGGCCGGCTTCCTGCTCGGCAACGACCTGCTCATCATCACCGGCGCGCTCGTCGGCTCCTCGGGTGCCTACCTGAGCTACATCATGTGCAAGGCGATGAACCGCTCGTTCATCTCGGTCATCGCCGGCGGGTTCGGCGTCGAGGGCGGCACGATCGCCGCCGACGTCGACTACGGCGAGCACCGCGAGATCACCGCCGAGGGCGCCGCCGACATGCTCACCGAGCGCCCGGTCGGTCGTCATCACGCCCGGCTACGGGATGGCCGTGGCCCAGGCGCAGTACCCGGTGGCCGACCTGACCAAGAAGCTGCGCGAGCGCGGCATCGACGTGAAGTTCGCGATCCACCCGGTCGCCGGGCGCCTGCCGGGGCACATGAACGTGCTGCTCGCCGAGGCCAAGGTGCCCTACGACATCGTGCTCGAGATGGACGAGGTCAACGACGACCTCAAGGACGTCGACGTCGTGCTCGTCATCGGCGCCAACGACACGGTCAACCCCGCGGCCGCCGAGGACCCCACCTCACCCATCGCCGGGATGCCGGTCATCCGGGTCTGGGAGGCCGAGAACGTCATCGTGTTCAAGCGGTCGATGGCCACCGGCTACGCCGGCGTGCAGAACCCGCTGTTCTTCAAGGAGAACACCCAGATGCTGTTCGGCGACGCCAAGGACCGGGTCGAGGACATCCTCAAGTCCCTCTGACCCGCCCGGTGCACCCTCGCTGGGCCGGCGCGCCCCGACGCCTACGCGCCCTCGTCGTGGCGGTTCCCACGACGGTCGCCGCCGTCCCCATCGTGCTCGCCGCCGGGCGGACCCCGGTGTTCCGGGACGAGGTGGCGACGGCCCAGCTCGCGACGCTCCCGCTCGGCGACCTGGGGCGCGCCACCGACCACGTCGACGCCGTGGTGCTGCCCTACCTGCTGCTCATGAAGGGCTGGCTGGCTCTGGCCGGTGACAGCACGCTCGCCCTGCGAGTGCCCTCCGTCGTCGCGGCCGTCGGCCTGGTCGCGGTGCTCGCCGTGCTGGGTGGTCGGCTCGCGGGGCCGGTCGGCGGGGTGGTTGCCGCCCTGACCGTCGGCGCAACGCCGTTGGTGCCGAAGGTGGCGGTGCTGGCGCGCCCTTACGCGATGGCCGCGTTCGTCGCCCTGCTGGCCCTGCTCGTGCTGCACCTCGCACTGGGGTCCGGGCACCGCGGCTGGTGGGTGGCCCACGCGGCGCTCGTCACGGCATCCGTGCTGCTGCAGCCGTTCGCCGTGGCGGCGCTACCCGCACACGTCGCCGTGGTCACCGGAACCACGGCCCGACACCCGTGGCGACGGCTCCTGGCGGGATGGGCTCTGGCGCTGGGGGCCGCGGCGCTGGTCGCGGTCGGGGCGCGGGGGCAGCGGGGACAGGTCGGCTGGATCGCCGAGGTGGGGGCAGGCGATGCCGTCGAGATGGTGCGCGACGCGCTGTCCGGGCCGGTCGCCTGGCTCACGGTCGCCGGTGCGGTGGTCGGGCTGGTGCTCGTCGTGACCCGTCGGCAGGCCCCGTGGTGGTGGGTCGGTGGGGCGCTGGTCCTCGCGCCGCCCCTGCTCCTGGCCGTCGTGAGCGCCGTGCTCCAGCCGGCGTTCGTCCCCCGCTACCTCTTCCTCGTCCCGGCGGGTGCGGCCCTGCTGGCCGGTGGAGCCGCCGGCGCGGTCGCCGACCTGCTCGCCCGACCGGAGCCCGCCGGCGAATCCTCGACGCCTCGCACGGCCGCCGCCGTCGTGCTGGCGGGGTCCCTCGTCGTGGGGGTCGCGCTCGTGGGGGCGACGGTGGCCTGCGCACCGATCCGCGCCGGTCCGCGGCGCCCTGGTCCGCCGACTCCGACAGTCCACGTTGGCCACGGCCGTGGCGGAGGTGCTGCGGCCGGGCGACCTGCTCGTCGTCGAGCAGCGGGTCGGCTGGGGCGGGTACGCCGGCGAGCTGGCCCGGGCCTGGGGCGACGACGACCTCGCGGCGGCGCTGGACGAGCGGGCGGTGAGCGGCGACCTGGGCGACGTCACCCGGGTCGTCACGTCGACCGGCCCGCCGCGCACGACGGCGGTGACGGCGCCCCGCCCGCCGGTTCACCGGCCCGGGTCGTGCTGCTGTCGCTGCGCTCGAGCGCCGCCGACCGCTTCGTCGAGGCCGCCGCGGCGGGGTGCACGCCCGGTCGGCGCTCACCGGACCGGCGGCTGCGCGACACCCGGCTCTGGGTGCTGGAGTGCGGCTCGACCCCCGCGGCCACCCGGCTGTCCGCCGCTCCCGACGACCCGGTCCGCTGAGCCCCGGCCCGCCGAAGGGGCCCACCCGCCGCCGGTAGGCTTCGCCGCGTGAGCGACACCGAGCAGCCGACGTCCATCACGTATGCCGGGGCCGGCGTCGACGTCGAGGCCGGTGACCGGGCCGTCGAGCTGATGAAGGCCAGCGTCCGCCGCGCGACGCGCCCCGAGGTGCTCGGTGGGCTGGGCGGCTTCGCCGGCATGTTCGACGCCAGCGCGCTCAAGGACTACGCCCACCCGGTGCTCGCCACCTCCACCGACGGCGTCGGCACCAAGGTCGCCATCGCCCAGGCGCTCGACCGGCACGACACGATCGGGTTCGACCTGGTGGGCATGGTCGTCGACGACATCGTGGTCTGTGGCGCGCGAGCCGCTGTTCATGACCGACTACATCGCCTGCGGCAAGGTCGTGCCCGAGCGGATCGCCGCCATCGTCTCGGGCATCGCCGCGGCGTGCGCCCAGGCCCGCGTCGCGCTGATCGGCGGCGAGACCGCCGAGCACCCCGGCCTGCTCGACCCCGACGAGTACGACGTCGCCGGCGCCGCCACCGGCGTCGTCGAGCGGGATGCCGTGCTCGGCCCGCAGCGGGTCGCCCCCGGTGACGTCGTGCTCGGCCTCGCGAGCAGCGGGCTGCACTCCAACGGCTACTCCCTGGTCCGGCGGGTCATCGCGCACGCCGGCTGGGCCCTCGACCGGCACGTCGACGAGTTCGGCCGCACGCTCGGCGAGGAGCTGCTCGAGCCCACGCGGGTCTACTCCGCCGACCTGCTCGACCTCGTGCGCTCGGATGCCGTCGACGTGCACGCCCTCTCGCACGTCACCGGCGGCGGGCTCGCGGCCAACCTCGCCCGGGTGCTGCCGCCCAGCGTGCACGCCCGGCTCGACCGCTCCAGCTGGACGCCACCGCCGGTGTTCGGCACGGTCGGCGCGCTCGGGTCGGTGCCTCGGGCCGACCTCGAGCGCACCCTCAACATGGGCGTCGGCTTCGTGGCGGTGCTGCCGGCTGGCGGCGTCGACGCGGCCACCGCGCTGCTGGAGGCACGCGGCATCCACACCTGGGTGATGGGCGAGGTCACCGCCGCCGACGGCGCACCCATCGAGGACGGTATCGAGGTCGTGCGCGGTGCCAAGGGCGTCGACGGCGGGTCGGTGCAGGTCGTCGGCGAGCACCCCGCCCCCTAGGCCGACTTCTTGCGGATTTCCCACCCTTCGGGAGCAGGCTCGCGACCCGTATGCCGGTGGGAAATCCGCACGAAGTCGGGCTAAACGATGGTGATCTGGGGGGCGTAGAGGGCCATCGCGGCCAGGGCCCGCTCGTGGTTCTCCGGGGTCGACCCCGCGCAACCGTCGCGCACCACCCGCACCGTGGCCCCGGCATCCGCGGCGGGCAGGGCGGTCGAGAGCACGCAGCAGTCGGTGGCGACCCCGGTCAGCGTCAGGTGGGCGTCCGCCCCGATGAGCTCGCGCAGCACCGGCCACTTCCCGAACGTGCCGGCCGTGACCACGTGGTCGGCGACGTCGGCCAGCTCGGGCACCACGGCATACAGCGGGTCCGTGCCGGGCACCAGCGCGAACGGCCAGTCGCGGTAGTAGGGCTCCCACGACCCGCCCAGCCCGGGATCGGCCACGAAGCGGGTGACCACCGTGCGCGAACGACCGAAGGATGCCGCGAGCTCGGCGATGCGCGGCACCGTCGCCGCCCACATCGGCGAGCCCCACGGCGAGGTCGCCGGGTCGGCGAAGACCGCCTGGGGGTCGACGACGACCAGCCAGCCGTCGTCCCCGCCGAGCGCCTCGGTCACCGGGCCGGCTCGCGGTCCTGCACCGTGGCCGAGGCTCGAGGGCGCGGCGGCCTCCTGCCGGCGCACCTTGGCCCGCCGGACGAAGTAGGTGACCACGAAGCTCAGCACCAGGGCGAGCAGCACGCCGATGTTGGAGTAGGGCCAGTTGCCGTCCCAGAACGGGGCGCCCTCGCCCTCGGTGACGTAGGTGCCCATCCCGAACGGCTCCAGCAGGTAGCCCTGCCAGTTGTTCCACGCGGCATCCGTGGCGAAGCTGTTGACGACCAGCCCCCAGCCGAGAACCGAGGCGACCACCATGGTGCCGATCGAGACCCAGTCGAACGAGCCGTAGCGGCCCCGCGCGTCGAAGAGGTCGTTGTCGTCGTAGTCGCGCTTGCGCAGGGCGATGTCGGCGATCATGATCCCCGCCCACGAGGCCAGCGGCACGCCGAGGGTGATGAGGAAGCTCTGGAACGGCCCGATGAAGCTCTCGGCGAAGAACACCACCCAGATGGTCCCGAGGGTGAGGATGACGCCGTCGACCAGCGCCGCGGCCGGCCGGGGGATGCGCACGCCGAGCGAGAGCAGGGTGAGCCCCGAGGAGTAGATGCCGAGCACGGCGCCGGAGACCAGCGACAGGATGACGGCGATGAGGAACGGCACGAGCAGCCACTGCGGGAGCAGCGTGGCCAGGGTGCCGATCGGGTCGGCGGCGATGCCGTCCTTGAGCGCCGGGTCGGACCCCGCCAGCAGCAGCCCGTAGATCACGAGGATGACGGGGGCCACGGCGCCGCCGAAGGTGTTCCACCCCACGATGGCCGCGCCCGAGGCGTCGCGCCGCTGGTAGCGCGACCAGTCAGCGGCGATGTTGATCCACCCCAGGCCGAAGCCGGTCATCACCAGCACCAGCGAGCCGACGACCGCCTGCGGGGGGCCGCTGGGCAGCGACTGCACCGCGCTCCAGTTCACGTCCTTGAGGGTGAGCAGGATGTAGCCGACGGTGACGATGCCGGTGACCCAGGTGAGCACCGACTGCATCCGCATGATGATGTGGTAGCCGGCCACCGAGGCCGCGACGATGAGCAGCGCGACCACCGCGGCCGCCACGATCTTGGTCGTGGTGCCGCCGCCCCAGCCGAGCTGCTCGAAGATCGTCGAGGTGGCGAGCACGGCCAGGATCGCCAGGAAGGTCTCCCAGCCGATCGAGGTGAGCCACGAGATCACGCCCGGCACCTTCTGCCCGGTGACCCCGAAGGCCGCTCGCGACAGGATCATCGTCGGCGCCGACCCGCGCTTGCCGGCGATGGCGATGATGCCGCACAGCGCGAACGAGACGACGACGCCCACGACGGTGACCACGGCGGCCTGCCAGAACGAGACCCCGAAGCCGAGCACGAATGCGGCGTAGGAGATGCCGAACACCGACACGTTGGCGGCGAACCACGGCCAGAACAGGTCGCGGGGCGCAGCCGTTCGCTCCGCCTCGTCGATGATCTCGATGCCGGTGGTCTCGACCCCGAGCCGCTTGGTGGCGGCGACCGTCGTCTCAGTCATAGGGGCGAGCATAGGCCCGCGCCGGGGCTGCCCGAGCCTGCGTGGTCACGCACTGGGCTGGCGCACACGTACAACCCGCGCCGACGGCGCGGGTCGCACGAAGGGCTATATCAGGTCGGTGTCAACGCCGACCCGACGACCACTGCCCGTAGTCGTCCTCGTCCTCCCGGTCGCGGTCGTCGCTGCTCGCTCGACTGCCGCTCTGGGCGGTTCCGTGTAGTTCTCGCTCAAGCGCTGAAAGATCGGTGTCCGGGCTGTAGTACTTCAGCTCGCGAGCGACCTTCGTCTGCTTGGCCTTGGCTCGGCCGCGCCCCATGGCGTGACCCCCTCGTGCGTCTGCCGGGGCGGCATCGCTTGCCGGACGGCCCCGTCTTCAGGGTCATCCCAACTCGCGGAGCGGTCCCGGGAATCGTGTGTGTGTCGTGACGCCAACGGTACATGAGTGGAGACCCTCCGGCGACGCCGTCCCGTCAACGGTGTCACAGGTTGCGATGTTCCCCCGCGGTGGGCGCCGCGCCGACCGCGTCACCGGGCAGCCAGGGTCGTCGCCCACCGGCCGCGATGCGCCGCTCGGCCAGCCGGTCGGCGGCCACGGCCGGGCTCACGCCGGCGGCATCGGCGTCGCGCAGCACCTCGAGCGTGTGCTCGAAGATGGTCGCCGTGCGCTCTCGGGCCCGCTGCATGTCGAACCCGTGCAGCTCGTCGCTGACCTGGATGACGCCGCCCGCGTTGACCAGGAAGTCGGGGGCGTAGGTGATGCCGCGCGCCAGCAGCCGGGCCGCCGTGCCACGCTCGCCGTCGCTGACCAGCTGGTTGTTGGCGCCACCGCACACGACCCGCGCGCGCAGCGCCTCGACGGTGGTCTCGTCGAGCGCGCCGCCGAGGGCGTTCGGGCTGAACACGTCGACCTCCCGGCGCACCAGCGCCTCGAGGTCGTCGACCACCTGCACCCGCGGGTGCACGCGCACCAGGGCCTCCAGGGCGCCGGTGTCGACGTCGGACACGACCACCTCGGCGCCGTCCTCGAGGAGGTGGTCGGTGAGCCGCCGGCCCACCTTGCCCACGCCGGCGATGGCGACCCTGCGGCCAGCCAGGGTCGGCTCACCCCACACGTGCTGGGCCGCCGCGCGCATCCCCTGGAAGACGCCGTATGCCGTGAGCACCGAGGAGTCGCCGGCGCCCCCGCGCTCGGGGGAGCGGCCGGTGGCCCAGCGGGTGGACTCGCCGACGACGTCCATGTCGGGGACGTAAGTGCCGACGTCGCAGGCGGTGACGTAGCGGCCGCCGAGCGACTCGACGAAGCGGCCGTAGGCGCGCAGCAGCTCAGGTGTCTTGTCGCGCCGCGGGTCGCCGATGATGACCGCCTTGCCGCCACCGTGGTCGAGCCCGGCGACGGCGTTCTTGCTCGTCATCGCGCGCGACAGGCGCAGCACGTCGGCCAGGGCCTGGTCGGTGGAGGAGTAGGGGTGGAAGCGGGTGCCGCCCAGGCCCGGCCCGAGCGCGGTGTCGTGCAGGGCGATGATCGCCCGCAGCCCGGTCTCCGGGTCGGAGCAGAAGGCGACCTGCTCGTGGCCCGCGAGGTCGATCAGGTCGGTGGCCATGGTGGTGCTCCTGGTGCTCGTTACGGTGCCTCAACGCTATCCCTCCGCCCGCGGCGTGGCACGGACCCCGAGGGGGTCCGTATGGGGTTCCCGAACCGCACAGCGATTTCGCAGCGACGCCGCAGCGGGCCCGGCCACCGTGGGTGGCCGGTCATCCGGGGGGCTGCTCAGAGGCGGGGCCCCGGGACCGGTGCGGACCGGGCGGAGGGGGGTCCGGTCCGCACCGGGGCCGGGTGCGGCAGGCCACGACGCGGGCCACCGGCATCCGCCGGTCGAACGACGCGGCAACCTCGGGGGGCCCGCGCGGTGCGTGGGGCAGGATGGGGCCATGACGGAGCCACACGGTCTGCGGGTCGGGTACAAGGCGTCGGCGGAGCAGTTCGCCCCAGGTGACCTGGCAGGGTTCGCGGTACGCGCCGAGGAGCTCGGCCTGGACTCGGTGACGATCTCCGACCACTTCCAGCCCTGGCGGCTCGAGGGCGGGCACGCGCCGAACTCGCTGGCCTGGATGTCGTGGGTCCTCGCCCGCACCGAGCGGGTGCTGGTGGGCACCTCGGTGATGACGCCCACCTTCCGCTACAACCCGGCCGTCGTGGCCCAGACCTTCGCGACGATGGCCTGTCTGGCGCCGGGTCGGGTGATGCTCGGCGTGGGCAGCGGCGAGGCGCTCAACGAGGTGGCCGTCGGGTCGGTGGGCGAGGGGGAGTGGCCCGAGTTCAAGGAGCGCTTCGGCCGGCTGCGTGAGGCGGTGCGGCTGATGCGCGAGCTGTGGACGCAAGACCGGGTGACCTTCGAGGGCGAGTACTACCGCACCGAGGACGCTGCGATCTACGACCGCCCCGACCAGCCGGTGCCCGTCTACGTCGCGGCCGGCGGGCCGATGGTGGCCCGGTATGCCGGGCGCGTCGCCGACGGCTTCATCTGCACCTCCGGCAAGGGCCGCGAGCTGTATGCCGACCAGCTGGTTCCCGCCGTCGACGAGGGGCTGGACAAGGCCGGCCGGGCACACGACGAGATCGACCGGATGATCGAGGTCAAGGTGTCGTGGGACCCCGACCCCGAGCGGGCGCTCGAGAACACCCGGTTCTGGGCCCCGCTGTCGCTCAGCGCCGAGCAGAAGCACTCGATCCACAGCCCGGCCGAGATGGAGAAGGCCGCCGACGAGCTGCCCATCGAGCAGGTCGCCAAGCGCTGGGTCGTCGCGTCGCGCCCGGATGAGGTCGTCGAGGCGCTGAAGGTCTACACCGACCTCGGTTTCGACCACCTCGTGGTGCACGGCCCCGGCCACGACCAGGAGCGCTTCCTCACGACCTTCACCGAGCAGGTCCTGCCGGGCCTGCGCGAGCTGACCCCCGCGCGCCGGTGAGCGCGCCGTGAGCGGCGACGGCATCCCGGCACTGGGCCCGGCCGCTCCGGCCGCTCCGGCCGCTCCGGCCGCTCCGGCGGCGCTGCGGCTGCGCGGGCGCACGTTCGACGCCGGCCACCCCGCGGTGATGGCGATCGTCAACCGCACCAACGACTCGTTCTGGGCCGGCAACCGGCACGGCGACCTCGCCTCGGCCCGGCGGGCCCTCGACCTGGCCGTCGAGCTCGGCGCCGACATCGTCGACGTCGGCGGTGTGCGGGCCGGGCAGGAGGGCGAGGTGGTGACGCCCGAGCAGGAGATCGAGCGCGTGGTGCCGTTCCTGGCCCGGGCCCGCGAGGACCACCCCGACCTCGTGCTCAGCCTCGACACCTGGCGCTCGGAGGTGGCCCGGGTGGCCGCCGCTGAGGCCGGCCTCGACCTGGTCAACGACACCTGGGCCGGCCACGACCGCGAGCTGGTCGACGTCGCAGCCCGGGCCGGTGCCGGCTACGTCATCTCGCACACCGGGGGCCTGCCGCCGCGCACCGACCCGGTCGGGGTCACCTACCCGCCCGAGCCGCTGGGCGTGCTCGACGACGCGCTGCGCACTCTGCGGGAGGGCGCCGAGCGGGCGATCGCGTCCGGCATCCCGCCCGAGCGGGTGCTCGTCGACCCGACCCTCGACTTCGGCAAGACCACCGCCCACTCGCTGACCCTGCTGCGGCACACCGCGGCCATCGTGGGGCTGGGCTACCCCGTGCTGCAGGCGCTCTCGCGCAAGGACTTCATCGGCGAGAGCCTCGACCTCCCGGCCGACGACCGGCTCGAGGGCACCCTGGCCGCCACTGCGGTCGCGGCCTGGCTGGGGGCGACCGTCTTCCGGGCGCACGACGTGCGGGCCACCCGGCGGGTCGTCGACATGGTGGCGACGATCCGGGGTGACCGCCCGCCGCTGCTCGCGGTGCGCGGGGTCGCGACATGAGTGCATCGCCCGGGCCGCTGGCCGGCATCCGGGTCGTCGAGCTCGGTGGCATCGGGCCCACACCCTTCGCCGGGATGATGCTGGCCGAGCTGGGCGCCGAGGTGGTGCGGGTCGACCGGCCGTGGGAGTCGAACCCGCTGGCGCTGGCGGGCGGCCTGCGACGCTCGCGGCCCAGCATCGCCGTCGACCTCAAGACGGATGCCGGGCGCGCGGTGGTGCAACGGCTGGTCGACGGGGCTGACGTGCTCGTCGAGGGCTACCGGCCCGGGGTGGCCGAGCGGCTGGGGCTCGGGCCCGACGAGTGCCTCGAGCGCAACCCCCGGCTGGTGCACGCGCGGATGACCGGCTGGGGGCAGACCGGCCCGTGGGCGCAGCGCGCGGGGCACGACATCACGTATGCCGCGGTGTCGGGCACGCTGCACGCGCTGGGCACGCGCGAGCGGCCGGTGGCGCCGGTGCCGGTGATCGGCGACTTCGCCGGTGGGTCGATGTACCTCGTGGTGGGAGTGCTGGCGGCGCTCATCGCCCGGGGCACGACCGGACGGGGCCAGGTGGTCGACGCCGCGATGGTCGATGGCGCGGCGCACCTCTTCTCGATGGTGCACGGGCTGCTCGGCGTGGGCGGGTGGCACGACCAGCGCGAGGCCAACCTGCTCGACGGTGGGGCACCGTTCTACGCGGTCTACGAATGCGCCGACGGCCGGTTCGTGGCCGTGGGGGCACTCGAGCCGCCGTTCTGGGCCGAGCTGGTGGCCGGGCTCGGGGTTGAGGCGGCGGGGGAGCAGTACGACCCCGTGACCTGGCCGGCCCAGCGAGAGGCCTTCGCCGCCGCCTTCCGCACGCGCTCGCGCGACGAGTGGGCGGCGCACTTCGAGGCCACCGACGCGTGCGTCGCGCCGGTGCTGTCGCTCGCCGAGGCCCCGCACCACCCGCACCTCGTGGGGCGTGGCACCTTCGCCCCCGACGGTCTCGGTCACCCGGTGCCGCGGACGGGGCCGCGGTTCTCCGCCACGCCGGTGCACGACCCCGGCCCCGAGCCGATGCCCGGCGCTGACACGACGCGCTATCTCCTGGCCGCAGGCTTCGACGAGGCCGAGGTCGCGGCGCTCGTCGCGTCGGGCGCCGTCGTGCAGGCCTGAGCACTGCCTCGTGACTCAGGGTCGCGTCGGGGCGAACGGCCCGCCGTCGCCGAACACCGTTGTAGCGAAACGCTCCCCGACGAACTGGTGCGTCACGGCATCCGGGTGCAGTGCGTCGGGCAGCGGGTGCTCGACGTGGTCGGCGTCTCCGTAGAGCGCGAGCCCGTCGACGAGGTGGAGGTTCGGGTCGTCGGCGGCGCGGCGCGCCACGATCTCGGCGAGGGCCTGGCGGATGACGCGCAGCGTGAGCCGGCCCATGGCGACCTCGGCAGGGTCGCCCGTCGCGCGGAAGCGCACCCGGCCCTCGGCCATGGCGTCGGCGTCGGGGAGGGCCGGGCCGGGGGTGTCCTCGTGGATGGGGCAGAGCAGCGGCGTGACCACGAGCAGCGGGGTCGTGGGGTGGCCATCGCGGATGGTGTCGAGGAACCCGTGCACCGCGGGGGTGAAGGTCCGTAGCCGCATACCGTCGAGGTTGACGATGTTGATGCCGACCTTGACGCTCAGCAGGTCCGCTGGGGTGTCGCGGATGGCGCGCGCCGTGAACGGGTCGAGCAGCGCCCCGCCGCCGAACCCCAGGTTGACCAGGTCGACGTCACCCACCCGGGCCGCGACGGCCGGCCAGGTCGTGGAGGGGCTCGCGGCATCCGAGCCGTGGCTGATCGAGCTGCCGTGGTGCACCCACACCGGCCGGTCGCTGGGCCGGGCCGGCTCGACCGGGGCGTCGGTGTGCAAGGCGATGACCTCGGTGACCTCGGTGTGCGGCAACCAGATCTCGACCGTCTTGTCGTGGGCCGGTAGCCCCTCGAAGCGCACCGTGCCGGGGCCGCCCTCGGTGAGCGTCGTGGCACCCGTGGACATGTCGATGGTGATGGTCGAGCCACCGCCGACGTGCCCGCGAGCCGTGAGGTGCCCGTCGACGAGCAGGTCGTAGACGCCGAGCGGGCGCGGGGGGACTCCGACGAAGGCGCGCCGGGTGGCGTGCGCCTCGAGCTCCACCACGGTGGCGGAGGTGCCGACCGCGACGCGCACACCGGAGGGCTGCGCCTCGGCCAGCGCGAGGCCCGGGTCAGTGTTCTGCCGCCGTGCGCTGGTGGTGAGTCGGTGCGGGAGCACGCCGCGGGCGGTGGTCTCGACCTCGAGCGCACCGCGCAGCAGGTCGGCGGTGACGGGAGTGGTAACGGCAGTGGTGACGGGCAGGGCAGGGCTCACGACAGGCTTCCTGGGTGGGGGCGGCCGGGCAGCGCAGCGGCGCGGGCAGAACGGCAATTCTGCGCGGCCTCGTCGAGGGGCGCAAACGGGTTGCCCGGCGACGCCGGGCCGTCGTGCGGTTCGATGGGGGCATGAGCACCGATGCCGTCACCACCGTCCTCGTCGAGACCGCCGGAGCCGTCGGGCGGATCACGCTGAACGCCCCGGAGCGGCTCAACGCCGTCGACCCGCAGATGTGCGCGGCCGTGGCGGATGCCGTGCGCGCCTTCGACGCCGACCCCGCGGTGCGGGTGGTCGCGCTCACCGGCGCGGGGCGCGGGTTCTGCTCCGGGGCGCCGCTGTCCGCCGACGGGGCCACCCAAGGCACGCTGTACGCCGGCGCCGACCTGGTGCGGGCGCTGCTCGCGTCGCGCACGCCGGTGGTGGCGCTGGTCAACGGGGTGGCCGCCGGCATCGGGGTGCCGATGGCCCTCGCCTGTGACTACGTGCTGGCCAGCGACGCCGCGTCGTTCGTGCTGGCCTTCGCCCGGATCGGGCTGATGCCCGACGGTGGCTCGACGGCCCTCGTGGCGGCGTCGATCGGCCGCGCGCGGGCGATGCGCCTTGCCCTCACCGGCGAGAAGCTGGATGCCGTCACGGCGGCCGACTGGGGAATGGTCGCCGAATGCGTTGCGGCCGAGTCATTCTCGGAGCGCGGGGATGCCGTGCTCGCGGCGTTCGCAGCCGGCGCCACGCTGGCGCTGGGGGAGACCAAGGCAGCGGTCAACGCGGCATCCGTCGACGTCGAAGCAGCCTTGGCCCGCGAGGAGACCGGCCAGATCGCCCTGATGCACACCGCCGACTACCGCGAGGGCGTGGCGGCGTTCCTCGCCAAGCGCCCGGCCGACTTCACCGGCCACTGACGTGCCGGCCCTCCCGTTCGTGATCGATCTGGCGACACCAGGCCCACCGGAAGCCGCGGCGCAACAGACCAGAAGCACCCGGAAGCCCGACCTGGGCTACCGCCTGGTAGATGAAGTGATCGGTGCACCTACCGCGCCGTAGCCCACGCGACGTCCGGCCAGGCCTGCGACCCGACCTGAGCTACCGCCTGGTAGATGAGCTGATCGCATCACCTACTGCGCCGTAACCGAGGCCACGTCGGTGAGCCAGGGGAGAAGGTGAGCTGAAACGAGACCCGTCAAGAGCGGAACAAAGGGGGCGACCGAAGCGGGAGGGAGCGGAGCGGTCAGGCGGAAGCGCAACCCAACCGAGCGTACCCAGCGACCTGTTGGTCGAGCTGGGGACGGGGCGCCCCGGGTGCTGACGCCGGCGACACGAGTGGGGGATCGAACCTCGGCCCGAGCGCCGAAGACCTCGCCGCGACGGTCGCGAAGCGCGAAGCCGCTCTGCGGCAGGCCAACCCAGACGCCCCGGCGACGATCCCGCCCGACGCGCTCACGGCATCCGGAAGTGGTCTCGACCCCCACATCTCCCCGGCGTACGCCGCCTACCAGGCGCCCCGGGTGGCTCGGCCAGGACCGGGTGAACGTCACTGACCTCAACGTCGCGCTCGGTGCCGCGGACGCCCGGGCAGCCAGTCAGTGAGAATGTGACCGTGGCACGCGGCCGGCATCGCATCTACCTCGGGGCGGCCCCCGGGGTGGGCAAGACCGTCGCGATGCTCGACGAGGGTCGGCGCCGGCTCGCCCGGGGCACCGACGTGGTGGTGGGGCTGGTCGAGACGCACGGGCGCGAGCACACCGCAGAGATGGTCGAAGGCCTCGAGGTCCTGCCCCGCGCGCCGATGGCCTACCGCGGAGCGACCCTCGAGGAGATGGACCTCGACGGGCTGCTCGCCCGACGGCCGGCCGTCGCGCTGGTCGACGAGCTCGCCCACACCAACGCCCCGGGTTCACGCCACGAGAAGCGGTGGGAGGACATCGACGAGCTGCTGGATGCCGGGATCGACGTGATCTCGACCGTCAACATCCAGCACCTCGAGTCCCTCAACGACGTCGTCGAGTCGATCACCGGTGTGGTGCAACGGGAGACGGTGCCGGACGAGGTGGTGCGCCGGGCCGACCAGATCGAGCTCGTCGACATGTCGCCCGAGGCGCTGCGCCGCCGGATGGCGCACGGGAACATCTACAAGGCCGAGAAGGTCGATGCCGCTCTGGCGAACTACTTCCGGGTCGGCAACCTGTCGGCGCTGCGCGAGCTGGCCCTGCTCTGGCTGGCCGACCGGGTCGACGAGGGGCTGGGGCGCTACCGGGCCGACCACGGCATCGACTCGTCCTGGCCCACCCGAGAGCGGGTCGTCGTCGCCCTGTCGGGCGGGCCCGAGGGCGAGACCCTGCTTCGCCGTGGTGCACGGATCGCATCGCGCGGCGCCGGCGGTGAGCTGCTGGCGGTGCACGTCGCCCGGGCCGACGGGCTGAGCGGCCCGCCGCTGCCCGGTCTCGCCGCGCTGCGCCGGCTCACCGACGAGCTCGGAGGGTCGTGGCACGCGGTGACCGGTGACGACCCTGCCGAGGCGATCCTCGACGTCGCGCGGGGCGTGAACGCCTCGCAGGTCGTCATCGGCAGCACCCGCCGCAAGCGCTGGCGAACCGTGATCGTGCCCAGCACCACCGACGAGGTCATCACCCACTCGGGTGACATCGACGTGCACGTGGTGACGCACTCGTTCGCAGCACAACACGGCTGGCGGGTGCCACGGGCTGCTTTGTCCCGCAGGCGAGTTCGCCTCGGGTATGCCGCGGCCATCATCGGCCCGGTAGTCCTCACCGCCCTGCTCGCGCTGCTGCCCCAGGACCCCGGCCTCCCGCTCACCGTCCCCCTCTACCTGCTCATCACCGTGCTCGTCGCCCTGCTCGGCGGCATCGGCCCGGCGATCGTGGGGGCGGTCGCGTCGTCGGGGCTGCTCAACTGGTTCTTCCTCGAGCCGGTGCGCACGCTCACCATCTCCGAGCCGGAGAACGCCATCGCCCTGGTGGTGTTCGTCGTCGTCGCGGTGGTCGTGGCGTTCGTGGTGCACACCAGTGCGCGGCGCGCCGAGCGGGCGGTCGCCGCCCAGCACGAGTCGACCGCCCTGGCCGAGCTGACCCACACCCTGCTCGGCTCGACCGATCAGATGACCGTGCTGCTCGAGCACGCCGTCGACATGTTCGGGGCCCAGCGCGCGGAGGTGGTTCGCCGGGCGACGGTCGACCGCCCGGCCGAGCTGGTCGCCGAGGTCGTGACCGAGACCACGGCGGCTCCTGACCGCCGGCGAGCGACGGGCACACCGGCATCCGGCGAACGGGAGGAGACCCGGGCGAGCGCCGACGACGAGCACGACCTCGTACTGGTGGGCGCCCAGGTGCCGGCCGACCGGCAGCGCCTCCTCGCGGCCTTCGCCGCCCACGCCGGCGCCATCCTCCAGCGACGTGCGCTCCAGCAGGCCGCCGGCACGGCCGCAGTACTGGCCCGCGACAGCTCGGCCCGCACCGCGCTGCTGTCGGCGGTGTCACACGACCTGCGCACCCCGCTGGCCGGCATCAAGGCCGCCATCGGCAGCCTGCGCTCGTCGGAGGTGACCTTCTCCCCGGAGGACGAGGCCGAGCTCGAGGCGGCCATCGAGGACTCCGCCGACCGGCTCGACGCGCTCATCGGCAACCTGCTCGACATGTCACGGCTGCAGGCCGGAGCGCTGGTCGCCGCCCCCCGTCCGGTCGACCTCGGCGAGGTCGTGCCCGCGGCGGTCGCCGCCCTGACCGAGCCCGACCGGGTCGACTGGAGCCTCGACCCGACGGCCCGCATCGTCGTCGCCGACCCCGGGCTGCTCGACCGGGTGCTCGGCAACGTCGTCGAGAACGCGCTGCGCCACCAGCCGCCGCCCGGCCGGGTGCGCGTGTCGACCAGCGGGCTGGGCGGGCGTACCCAGGTGCGGGTCGTCGACAGCGGCCCCGGCGTGCCGGAGGAGGCCCGCGAGCAGATCTTCCTGCCGTTCCAACGGCACGGCGACGCACCGGCGGGTGACGGCGTCGGGCTGGGGCTGGCGGTCGCGCGCGGGCTCGCCGAGGCGATGGACGGCGAGGTGTCGGCGGAGGAGACGCCCGGCGGAGGGCTCACCATGGTCATCGAGCTGCCCAGCGCCGAGGAGGACCCCCATGGTTGAGCGCGTGCTCGTGGTCGACGACGACGAGACGATCCGCCGCACGCTCCGGATCAACCTGCGGGCCCGGGGCTACGAGGTCGAGGTGGTCGGCTCGGGGATCGATGCCCTGTCGACCCTCGAGGACGCCCCGCCCGACCTCGTCATCCTCGACCTCGGCCTGCCCGACGTCGACGGCGTCGAGGTGCTGCGCCGGCTGCGGCGCACCTCGCGGGTGCCGGTGGTCGTGCTGTCGGCGCGGCACCAGTCCGACGACAAGGTCGAGGCGCTCGACGAGGGTGCCGACGACTACGTCACCAAACCGTTCGGCATGGACGAGCTGATGGCGCGGGTGCGCTCTGCGCTGCGCCGCGGCGGTGGCGACGGGGAGGCGCTCGCGGCCATCGCACCCGTCGTCACGGAGACGTTCGCCCTCGACTTCGGCACCCTCACCGCCACCCATCGCGGGGATGCCGTGCACCTCACCCCCACCGAGTGGCGCCTGATCGGCGAGCTCGCGAAGCACCGCGGGCGGGTCGTCACCCAGGCCGACCTGCTCAAGGCGGTGTGGGGCCCGGGCTACGGCCGCGAGTCGAACTACCTTCGGGTGTACGGCAACCAGCTGCGGCGCAAGCTCGAGGGCGACCCGTCGCGCCCCCGCCACATCCTCACCGAGCCCGGGATCGGCTACCGCCTGGTCGATTGACACCCCGACATTGTGCGGATCTCCCACCTCGGGTGCGGCCGTAGCGGGACTCCCGGGTGGGGGAAGATCCGCACAAAGTCGGGAAGCAGGGGCAGTGCCACGCAACCTCTCTCGAAGGTCGGGCCGTCCTAGGCTTTCGAGCATGGTTCGGCGACGTCGACGGGCGAGCCGGCACCCGGCATCCGGGCTGGTCCTGGCGCTCGGGCTGGGACTGGCGGTGACGCTCGGGCTCACCGGGTGCGGCGCCCCGGTCGAGCGGCAGGAGGCCGGTGCTGCCGCGGACCGCTTCGAGGCGGACGTGCAGGCCGACCCGGCCGCCGCCTGCGCCCTGCTCGCCCCCCGCACCCTGGAGTCGGTGCAGAAGGACGGCTCATCCTGCGCGCAGGCCCTGCCGGGGGATCACCTTCCGGTGCCGGGGGCCAAGGACGAGGTGAGCGTGGCAGGGCACTCGGCCCAGGTGCGCTTTGCGGACGACACCGTCTTCCTCGCGTTGTTCGACGATGGCTGGAAGGTGACGGCGGCGGGGTGCTCGCGCACCTCCGACGACCCGGCGACGCCGTACGACTGCGCGATCGAGGGGAGCTGAGATGCGGGTGATGTTCTGGGCCTACGCCGTGTTCATCGCGGGCGGGCTCGCGTTCTGCGTCGCGATGGGGCTGATGCTGCGATGAGCGCGGCCCCAGCGCGGCGCGGCTTCTGGCGCGACAACTCCCTCTCCCTCGTGTTCGGCGGCCTGCTGCTCGCCACCCTGGCGGCCCAGTCGGTGTCCGGCCTGGCCGGCTACAACGCCGAGGCGCGCACCGCCGGCCTGCAGCAGGTCTCGCTGTGGCGCTACGTCACGTCGTCGGGGTTCGCCGTCGACGTGGCCGAGAACTGGCAGTCCGAGTTCCTGCAGTTCGTGCTGTTCATCGCGCTGACGGTGGTGCTGGTGCAGCGGGGTTCCTCGGAGTCCAAGGAGCCCGGCAGCGGGGGCCGCGAGAGCGACGAGCAGCAGCTGGTGGAGAGGTACGCCAAGCCCGAGTCGCCGGCCTGGGCCCGCGTCGGCGGCTGGCGCACCCGGCTCTACTCGCACTCCCTCCTCCTGGTGATGGGCCTGATCTTCGTCGGGTCGTGGACCGCCCAGGCTGTGGCGGGGCGCGTCGCCGACAACGAGGAGCGGATGCGCGACCAGCTCGACCCGATCGGGCTAGGGCGTGTCTGTTAATGCTTGGCTCGGTGGGTCAGGACGATGAGTCCGAGTAGGACACCGCCGAGGTAGGTGACGGCGTACTTGTCGTAGCGGGTGGCCAGCCCGCGCCACTGCTTGAACCGGTTGAAGGATCGTTCGACGGTGTTTCGCAGCTTGTACGCCTCGGCGTCGAAGCCCGGTGGGCGCCCGCCGCGTGACCCCTTGGCCTTGCGGTGCGCGATCTGGTCGCGGCGTTCGGGGATGGTGTGCTTGATCCGGCTCTGGCGCAGATAGGTTCGCGTGCTCGGGTGGGAGTACGCCTTGTCCGCCAGGAGGCGAAAGCCACTGCCGTGAGCGCTCTCGGCCAGTGCCTCGAGCAGTGGGGCGAGCATCGGGTTGTCCCCGGCCTGGCCGGCCGTCAGCAACGCCAGCACCGGGGTGCAGGTCGGGTCGGACAGGGCGTGCACCTTGGTGGTCAGCCCACCGCGCGAACGGCCCAGCGCGTGGTCAGGCGGCTCCCCGGGCACAACCCGAGAATTCTTGTGATTCGATCCTGCCCCCTGTGTCCGGGGCCGGGCCCTCGGCGACCGAGTCCCGCCGCGCCCCAGCGGCGTGCTGATGGGCGCGCACGATGGTCGAGTCCACCGACAGCACCGCCTCCACCTGGTCCACACCCAGCCCGGCCTGCTCACGCACCGCAGTGAACATCTGCTCGTAGGTCCCGTCCGTGGACCACAACCGATGCCGCTGCCACACAGACTGATGCGCCCCGAACTCCGCCGGCAGGTCCCGCCACGGCGACCCCGTGCGGAACCGCCAGATGATCCCCTCCAGCGTCATCCGATGGTCGTTCCACGGCCGCCCGGGACGACCAGCGTCCTGCGGCATCACGGGCTCCAGAACAGCCCACAACTCGTCACTGACCACGCCATCACGAAGCATGAAGGCCACACTTCACGACCGGTGCTCGGATGGTTAGCAGACACGCCCTAGGTGCCTACCTGGCCTCGCCGGACTTCTGGAGCCGCACCCTGCAGAACTGGCAGAGCGAGCTGCTCGCCATCGGCACCATGGCCGTCTTCGCGATCTACCTGCGCGAGCGCGGTTCACCGGAGAGCAAGGAGGTGGGGGCGCCGCATGCGGTGACCCAGTCCAGCGACTGACTCCCCGGACCCGACTTCGTGCGGATCTTCCACCGCGGGCGCGGCCGTCGCGGGCCAGCGGGTGGGTGGAAGATCCGCACAAAGTCGGCAGTGGGGCGGTGTGACGCAACCCTCGACGGCCCACGAGGCCCGGCGGCATACCCCCACCGGCCCACGGGTATGGGGAAGCATGTGACCCCCGACCGCAGGAGTACTCGTGTCCGACCCCACCGCCCGACCCGGCGGCGCTCGATGAGCGACCCCCTGGAGGAGCTGCTCGAGGAGCGCGCCGCCGAGGACCTCGGCGACGGGCCCCGCAGCGACATCGTCGACGCGATCGAGGAGATGGTCGCGCACCCCGAGTTCCCATGTCTGGGAGCCCGATCGGTGTTCCGGCGGGATGCCGCCACCCTCGTGGTGCTCGACGACCTCACCGACACCGCTCCGGGCGGTTCGCTCGACACCCTGGGCGCGACGCTCGCCCAGTACGCGCACGAGGTGGATGCCGACGGCGACCTGGTGTCGTTCGTCGCCTGCTTCCGCGGGCCGGTGCCGGATCAGGAGCGCGACTTCGAGGCGCTGCTCTGGAGCGCGCTGCAGCACCTGCACGACAACGACGACACCCCATGGGCCGACGGCGTGGCGGCCGACCCGGACAACCCCCACTTCGCGTTCAGCGTCGCCGGCACCGCGTTCTTCGTCGTCGGGCTGCACCCCAACGCCTCCCGGGTGGCCCGCCGCGCCCCACTCCCGACCCTGGTATTCAACCTCCACTCGCAGTTCGAGCGGATGCGGACCGACGGGCGCTACCAGCGGATGCGCGACACCATCCGCCGGCGCGACGCCGAGCTGCAGGGCTCGCTCAACCCGATGGTCAGCGACCACGGGACCTCGTCGGAGGCCCGGCAGTACTCAGGCCGCGAGGTGCCCCAGGACTGGACGCCGCCGTTCGAGCCCGACCCGGATGCCGTGTCCGCGGTGGAGCAGCGGTGAACCCCGCACGCACGCGGTTCCCCCGCACCGGTGAGGCCCCGCCCTACTCCGGCTCGGCCGACACCGCGGCCGACGGCTGGGCCCGCATCGCGCCCCAGAGCGGTGCCGCAGTGGAGCTGGGCCCCGGCGACCGGCTCACCGTGGTCGACCCGTGCGGCGAGCAGGTGAGCGACCTCTACCTCGTGTCGGCCGACGACCCGGCCGAGGTGTTCTCGTCCGGGCGCACCACCGACTTCGGCAACAGCATCTACGTCTCCACCGGCTCGCAGCTGTGGTCGAACCGCAGCCGGGTGATGGCCGAGGTCGTCCACGACACCGTGGGGGTGCACGACCTCACCCTCACCCCCTGCAGCCAGGCGACCTTCGACCTGCTCTACCCCGAGTTCGCCGGCGCCCCGCACCCGTCGTGCTTCGCGAACCTCTGCGCCGCCCTGGCTTCCTTCGGGGTCGACCCCGACCGCATCGGCACCACGCTCAACGTCTTCATGGACGTGTGGACGGATGCCAGCGGGGAGCTGCACATCGACCCCCCACCGACCCGCCCCGGCGACCGGTTCACCATCGAGGCCAGGATGCCGGTGGTCGTCGGGGTTACCGCGTGCTCGGCCGAGAAGTCGAACAACGGTCTCTGCACCCCCATCGACTGGCGCGTGGAGATCGCGGTGGCGCGCTGACCGGCGCCCTTTTCGGGCACCGCGGCTGGCGGCGCACACTGGAGGCATGGCCCCGCACCCCACCCGCCGCTGACGACGTGCTCACCTCGCTGCTGGAGCGCCTCCTCAACGTGCCCGCGCCGGTGGTGCTCGCGGTGGTGGGGGCCCTCGTGTTCGCCGAGGACGCACTCTTCTTCGGCTTCGTGATCCCCGGCGAGACGGTGGCGATCCTCGGTGGCGTCTCGGCAAGCCTGGGGCACGTGCCGCTCTGGGCAGTGCTCACCGTGGTGATCGTGGCGGCGATCGTCGGCGACAGCGTCGGCTTCGAGGTGGGCCGCCGGCTCGGCCCGTGGCTGATGGCGACCCGGCTGCTGGCCCGCCACGCCGACCGGCTCGACGACGCCCGCGACCTGCTGGCCCGGCGCGGCGGCTCCGCGGTGCTGCTGGGCCGGTGGGTCGCCTTCTTCCGGGCTGTGATGCCGGCGCTGGCCGGCTCGAGCGACATGCGCTACCGCACCTTCCTCACCTGGAACGCTGTCGGCGGCATCCTCTGGGGCGCGGTCGTCGTCATGGGGGGCTACCTCGCCGGAGCCTCGTACCAAGCCGTGGCCGACGCCCTGGGCACCGGCAGCGCCGTGCTCGTCGGGGTGGCGGCCATCGCGGGCTTCGTCGTGTGGCGGCTGCGTCGCCGGCGCTCCGCTTCAGGCGCTGCACGAGTCGACAGCCCGGATGCCGGTGACGCACCGGCCGACGTGCCCGCCGGTCCCGCGGGCGCCACCTCGACCGACTGACCCGGCATCGCACGTCGGCGCGGCCGCCCGCTGTCGGTGTCGAACGGCAGGATGGGCGGATGGACGTCACCCTCGCCGAGGTGGTCGCCGCGTCGCGGGCGGTCACCGCCACCCGGTCGCGCACCGCGAAGACGCGGGTGCTGGCAGACCTATTCGCGCGCTGTGACCCGGCCGAGGTGGGCGTGGTGGTCTCGTACCTGTCCGGGGTGCTGCCGCAGCGCCGCCTGGGCGTCGGCTACCGCTCGCTGGGCTCGCTGCCCGACCCTGCGGAGGAGCCGAGCCTGACCGTCGCCGAGGTCGACGCCGCGTTCACCCGCCTGGCGACCACGGCGGGAGCCGGCTCCACGGCATCCCGCCGAGCCGAGCTCGCCGACCTGATGAGCCGCGCGACCGCCGACGAGCAGCGCTTCCTCGTCGACCTCATCACCGGCAACCTGCGCCAGGGTGCCCTCGACGGAGTGGTGCTGGCCGCCATCGCGAAGGCGTATGCCGTGCCCGACGCCGTCGTGCGGCGCGCCACCATGCTGGCCGGCACCGCCGCCGAGGTCGCCGGGCTCGCGGCCACTGGCGGGGTCGAGGCGCTCGAGCAGGTCGGGCTGGTTGTCGGCCGGCCGGTGCGCCCGATGCTCGCGGCCTCGGCGAAGACCGCGGCCGAGGCGGTGCAGGCGGTGGGCGGTGGCGACCTGCTCGTCGACGGCAAGCTCGACGGCATCCGGGTGCAGGTGCACCGGCGCTCGGGTGCGGTCAGCGTCTACACCCGCAGCCTCGACGAGATCACCGAGCGGGTGCCCGAGGTGGTCGAGGCCGTGGCCGCGCTGCCCGGTGGCGACCTCGTGCTCGACGGCGAGGCCATCGTGCTGCTCGAGGGCGGGCGGCCCGCGCCGTTCCAGGTCACCGGGTCCCGCACGGCCAGCTCGGCCGACGTCGCGGGGCTGCGTGAACGGGTGCCGCTCACGACGTTCCTGTTCGACGTGCTGCACCGGGACGGTGTCGACCTCATCGACGAGCCGGCCCGGGTGCGGCACGACACCCTGGTCGACCTCGCGCCGCACCTCGTGGTCCCGCGCCTGCTCACCGGCGATTCCGGGGCCGCCGACACCTTCTTCGCCGACCTCGTCGCCGCCGGGCACGAGGGCGTGGTCGTCAAGGCGGCCGACAGCCCCTACGCCGCGGGCCGACGGGGCCGCGGCTGGGTCAAGGTCAAACCCACCCACACCCTCGACCTCGTCGTGCTCGCCGTCGAGTGGGGCTCGGGTCGTCGGCAGGGCACCCTGTCGAACATCCACCTCGGCGCGCGCGACCCCGCAACCGGCGGGTTCGTGATGATCGGCAAGACGTTCAAGGGGATGACCGACGAGATGCTGCGCTGGCAGACCGAGCGGTTCACCGAGCTGGCGGTCGACGGCACCGACGGCTGGGTGGTCGAGGTGCGCCCCGAGCAGGTGGTCGAGATCGCCTTCGACGGGCTGCAGCACTCGCGGCGCTACCCCGGCGGGGTCGCGCTGCGCTTCGCCCGGGTGCTGCGCTACCGCGACGACAAGACGGCCGACGAGGCCGACACCATCGCGACCGTGCAGGCGCTCGCTCCCGGGGCCTGACCTGCGGGTTCCACACGCTGCACAGCACGTTGACAGCGACGACCCGCGCGGCGAGGCTCGACCGGGACCGGGTGCCACACCGTGGGCCCCGGTCGGCTCGCCAGGGCGGAGGCACCGCCCGGCTCCTCGAGAGGACAGCCCCATGACCGTCGAGATCCCCCGGTTCCTCACCGACACCCAGGCCGACCTGGTGCGTGAGACCGAGCCGAAGCGCATGGAGAAGCTCGACGAGGACGAGCTGCTCGAGCTGCACACCCGGGTGCGCCGGGCGCGGTCGAAGTACGTGAAGCTCTACCGGCAGACCGGTGCCTCGCGGGTCGGGATGAAGGGCGCCCGGGGACACGCCCGCCCGGGCAACGCCGCCAACGCCGCCAAGGCCGAGGTCTTCGAGCTGGCCCTGGCCCGGGTGAGCGCGCGGGTCGACGTCGTCGCGCGGGCCGCCGCCGAGGACCTCAAGGCCGAGCGTCTGGCCGCCGTCGCCGCCTCCCGTGGGTCGACAGGCCCGGGCTCCCAGCCGGCCGGCGGCCGCTCCTCCGCGGCCGGTGCGAGCACCCGTCGCCGCGCCACCAAGACCACCGGTGGCGTCAAGCGCGACGCGTCGTCTCGGGCCAAGGGTGCTGCGCGACAGGCGAAGAAGGACTCCCGCTGATCTCTGCCTCCCGACGCGTGCTGCTTGACTGGGCTGCTGGAGCGGGCTTCTCGCGGCGGTTGACCCGGCTCGGGTCCGATGAGGTCGGAGGACGACATGGCGTACGGCAGTGGTGAGCGGCCCACCCGTGAGCCTTCCGGGCTGGCGGCGTCCTCGCGCGGCGTGTGGGCCTTCACGGCCGACGTCGACCTGCTGCGGCGGCTCGCCGGTGCGGGCTTCGACTGGGTGGCCCTCGACGCCCAGCACGGACCGGTCGACCGTGCGGCGCTGCACGCCGCCGGTCGCGGACTTGCGGATGCCGGGGTCGACCTCGTCGTGCGGGTGCCGGCGGTCGACCCGGTGTGGATCGGCGCCGCGCTGGATGCCGGGGCCGCCGCGGTCGTCGTGCCGTCCGTGACCGGGCGCGACGATGCCGCGCTCGCTGGTCGGGCCTCGCGTTACCCACCCGAGGGCGACCGCAGCTGGGGCCCGTTCGCGCCGCTGTGGGGTGGCACCGCGCCCGACCCGACCACGGCGAACGCCGCGGTGCGCTGCCTGGTCATGGTCGAGACGGTCGGTGCCCTCGAGGACGTCGACGCCATCGCGGAACCCCCGGGCGTCGACGGGCTGTTCGTCGGCCCGCTCGACCTCGCGCTCGCCCTCGGCACCACCGTCGACGCCCTGCTCGACGACCACTCTGACGGCAACCCGCTCGGCCGGGTCGTCGAGGCGGCGCAGCGGCACGGCATCCTCGTGGCCGGGTTCGCGGGCACGCCAACGAACGCGCAGCGGCTGCGGGCACACGGCATCTGGTGCCTGGCTGTGACCACCGACGTGGCCGTGGTCGCCGAGGGTTCCGCAGCGGTGCTCGCGGCCGACGACGGCGGCTGACCGCCGCTGGTTCCGCGGCTCACCCCGGTGGGGTGAGGCGCCGCGGGTCAGGCTGCCCTTAGAAACGTGAGTGCGGCCGCACGGCCGCGCGCCGGAGACCGGTGCCACGCTGGACGAGGGAGAGTGGGCCACGATGTCGCGAGACAACACGTCTATGACGACGGACCTGAACAAGCGCGGCGGCTTCAGCGGCGGCGAGAACACCGGTGCGGTCGCCTTCGCCGGCGTCCTGCTGATCATGGTGGGGCTGTTCCACGCCATCCAAGGGCTGGTGGCGCTCCTCAGCGACGACATCTTCGTGCGGGGCACCAACTACGTCTTCCACTTCAGCTTCACGACGTGGGGCTGGATCCACCTGCTGCTGGGGCTGCTGACGGCGGGCGCCGGTGCCGGCCTGTTCTTCGGCAAGACCTGGGCACGCACCGTGGCCGTCATCGCCGCAGCGGTCAGCATGATCGGCAGCTTCGCGTGGCTGCCGCACTACCCGATCTGGGGCGTCATGATCATCGCCCTCGACGTGTTCGTCATGTGGGCCGCGATCGTGCACGGGCGGGCGCTCGTCGAGGAGTGAGCCCCGGCGGCCGGCGGCCTACGGTCAGGCGCTGACGAGTCGGTAGTCACCGGCCTCGTCGAGGGCCGCTGCCACCGCCGCGTCGGTGAGCTGCTCGCCCGAGGTGACCGTCAGGGTGGAGGTGCCGTCGGCGACGAGCTCGACGTGCACGTCCGTGACACCCGGCAGCGCTGAGACCTCGCTGGTCACGGCGCTGACGCAGTGACCGCAGGTCATGCCGGTCACCGGAAAGGTCTGGGTGCTCATGGTTCTCCTTGATGGTGATGGTGATGGTGTCCGGCCGTCCGCTGGTGCTGGCGGCCGCGGTGGTGACTCCGGGTAGGCCGGGTCGAATACCCTCGGGAGGTATTCGAAATACCGCTGGGGGGTATTCTTTCGACCTTTGGAAATACCCCCCAGGAGTATTTTCCACGTCCTTGTGGATAACAATGATGATGCCTTTTCAAGCACTCGGACTGAATTTATGACAAAGACCACTCGAATGGCGATTTACGCGTGCTGCAGGCGTGGCCAGGCCTAGCGTCGAGCTGTCCAGCCGTTCGAGAGGAAAGCTCATGGGAAAGACACCCGACTTCATCAACCTGCTGCCGATGTGGGTCACCTGGGTGTGGCTCATCGCCCTGACAGCCGTTCTCGTGCTGCACTGCGCGCACCTCGTGCGGATGGGCGGCGAGCACCGCTGGTTCCACGCCAGCCACATCCTCATGCTGGTCAGCCAGATCTACATGTTCGCGGGCATGGCCTACAAGTGGACCTGGTTCCCGCACAGCCTGTGGAAGAACATCTTCTGGGCCTCGAGCGCCGCGATCGGCGTGTTCCTCGTCGTGCGCATGGTGCAGCGCCGCCCCGTGAGCTTCCTGTGGGCCATCGCCTTGATCATGCAGGTCTCGATGGCCTACATGTGGATGCCGAAGTGGGCGCCGATGCTCACCTGGGCCCTGGTCGTCTACTTCAGCATCGAGGCCGTGGCCTGGGTGGCCGGCCTGATGGACGACACCACACCGTCGCGCGCCATCGGCCCGCGTCCCCACGCGCCGGCCGCACCGGCTCCGGACGACCTGATCGCGGACGGCAGCCTCAAGGTGCGCGCCGACGTCAAGCGGGCGCTGTCCTTCGTCTCCCTCGCGCCGAAGACCCTCGGTGCGAAGGTCAGCATGGGCGTCATGGCCGCGAGCATGGCCTACATGTTCGCCGCGATGCAGCTGATGCGCAGCGCGATGATGTAGCCCTCCTGGCCGACACCGGCACGGATGACGGGGACCACCCCTCGGGCGGTCCCCGTCATCCGTGCTCGCGGCCCGTTCGGGTCAGGGTGTCGAAGGCGTCACCGGGGGCGGCGTGGTGCAGGTGCGCCCGGCGGGGCGCCCCGCGAACCGGTCGGCGATCCAGGTGACCGCGTCGGGGCGGCGGGAAGTGCGACTGTCTCACCTTTGTGCACCAGCGCCCGGATCACCGTGGAGCCGGTTCTCTACGCGGCGACATCAGGTGCGCTTCGCAACAGTGGCCAGGGGCGGGGTCGAACCGCCGACCTTCCGATTTTCAGTCGGACGCTCGTACCAACTGAGCTACCTGGCCGGACCAGAGACGAAAGCGGCCGGAGAAACCGACCGCTCCTTCTCGGAGCGACCCCGACGGGACTCGAACCCGCGACCTCCGCCGTGACAGGGCGGCGCGCTAACCAACTGCGCTACGGGGCCTTGTTAAAGGCCTTGCCTAACGTATCCCCAACGGGATTCGAACCCGTGCTACCGCCGTGAAAGGGCGGGGTCCTGGGCCGCTAGACGATGGGGACCCGACCTCGACCGGGCCTCAAGGTCGCGCAGCGCGCAGCGCTCGGATCCGTCGAGGACTCCGAAAGCATAGGGGACACCCGGCGCGTCACCAAAACGGGGATGCCGTCGCAGGTCGGGGCACCCCTGCCACACCGACTCGTCAGCAAGTGTTGACACCGCCAGAGCGTCAGCATATGCTGACGAACATGACCCGAACCGCCACCGACCTCGCGGGCGACCTCGACAGCACCGACCCCACGGTCGGCCTGCGCGCCGTCGCCGCGCTGCGCCGCCTGCTCGAGCAGCTCGAGGCCCTGCACGTCAACAACGCCCGCGCCAAGGGGTGGTCGTGGCAGGACGTCGCCGACGCCCTGGGCGTCACCAAGCAGACCGTCCACCGCAAACACGCCCGGAGGTAACCGTGTTCGAACGCTTCACACGCGACGCCCGCACCGTCGTCGTCTCAGCCATCGACCTGTGCGGCACGCTCGACGCCGACGAGGTGCGACCGGTGCACCTGCTCCTCGCGCTCACCTCGGACGGCAACGGGGCTCGCGACCTGCTCGCGGCGCACGGCATCACCGAGGATGCCGTGCGCGCCGCCCTGGGTGCCCCACGCCCGACCCCGCCCGACCCGCTGGGCGACGACGACGCGGCCGCGCTGCGCTCGCTCGGCATCGACCTCGACGCCATCCGCGAGGCCGTGGACAAGCAGTTCGGCGAGGGCGCTCTCGAGGGAGCCCTGGAGGGGGCTGTGTCGCCGTCCTCCGACGGGACGGACCCCGACGACGTCGACATCGACCTGTCCCGCCGGCACTTCGCCGTGGGTGGGCGCGTGCGGTTCGGCCGCGGCGCCAAGAAGGTGCTCGAGCTCTCGCTGCGCGAGGCGATCCGGGTGCACGCCCGCGAGATCCGCAGCGAGCACATCGCGCTGGCCGTGCTGCGCACCGACGACGACGCGGTGCGGATGCTGCTCGGCTCGCTCGGTGTCGACGTCGCCGCCCTGCGGGCCGACCTCGACGGCCGGGGCCGCCGCACCGCCTGAGGTCAGCGGCCGGGGTCGGCCCAGGCGAGGAGGCGGTCGGCATCCCAGGTGGTGACGATCCGCTCGGCAGGCACCCCCAGCCGCTCGGCGCGCTCGCAGCCGTAGGCCTTCATGTCGAGCTGGCCGGGGGCATGGGCGTCGGAGTCGACGGCGAACAGGCAGCCGATCTCGAGCGCCAGCAGCACCAGCTCGTCGGGCGGGTCGCACCGCTCGGGCCGGCTGTTGATCTCGACGGCCGTGCCGTGCTCGGCGCACGCCTCGAACACGGCCCGGGCGTCGAAGTCGGACTGTGGCCGGGTGCCGCGCGAGCCCTCGACGAGGCGCCCGGTGCAGTGCCCGAGCACGTTGACCCTGGGGTTCGACACCGCGTTGACCATCCGGGTCGTCATCGGGCCGCCGTTCATCCGCAGCTTGCTGTGCACCGACGCCGTGACGAGGTCGAGCCGCGCGAGCATCGCGTCGGTCTGGTCGAGGCTGCCGTCGTCGAGGATGTCGACCTCGATGCCCTTGAGCAGCCGGAACGACCCGCCCAGCGATCGGTCGATCGCCTCGACGATGCCGATCTGCTGGGTCAGCCGCTCGACCGTGAGCCCGTTGGCGACGCGCAGCTGCGGGCTGTGGTCGGTGAGCACCAGCCACTCGTGGCCGAGCTCGATGCCGGTGAGCACCATCTCGTCGATCGGGCTGCCGCCGTCGCTCCAGTCGGAGTGCAGGTGGCAGTCGCCGCGCAGCGAGGCGTACGTCTCCTCGCCGCCCGCCGACGAGTGGCCCACCCGACTTCCCCTGCAGCGAGCCCAGGTACGTGGGCAGCTCGCCGGCCAGCGCCTCGGCGATCACACCGCTCGTCGACTTCCCGATGCCGGGGATCTCCTGCAGGGTGCCGGCCTCGGCGCGCTCGCGCAGCTCGTCCTCGCCGACCTGCTTGAGCGTCTTGACCGCGTTGCGGAAGGCCTCGACCCGGTAGGTGCCGGCGCGGGTGCGCTCGAGCAGGAACGCGACCCGGCGCAGTGCCTCGATCGGGTGGACAGGTGCCTCGAGCGGCTCGAGCAGCGCGACCATCAGATCCCGAACTGGCGGGTGATGATGCCGTCCCAGACGCGGTCGCCGCCGACCGCCCTCGCGGTCACCATGGCCCGAGCGACCGGCGTCAGCAGGTAGCGGGTGCGGGGACGGTCGGCCTCGATCGCCTTGACGAGGGCCTGCGCGACGCTCTCGGACGAGGCCGACAGCCGCGGGTTGGCGTAGGCAGCACTGTTGCCCTCGGCCACCGACGCGCGCATCGCGGCGTAGGGGGAGTCGTCGTGCGAGGCGAGCGCACCCGAGGCGCTGATCGTCTCCTCGAACCCGCTGCGGGTGACCCCCGGCTCGACGACGACGACCTGGATGCCGAACGACCGCACCTCCACCCGCAGGGCGTCACTCAGGGCCTCCACGGCGTACTTCGTCGCGTGGTAGTAGCCACCGAGGGGGAAGGTCATCCGCCCGCCCATCGAGCTGAGGTTGACGATGCGACCGCGGCCGGCGGTGCGCATGCCCGGCAGCACGAGCTGGCACATCCGGGCCAGCCCGAAGACGTTGGTCTCGAACATGGCCCGCACCTTGTCCAGCTCCACCTCCTCGACCGCGCCGTACTCGCCGTACCCGGCGTTGTTCACGAGGGTGCCGACGGCGCCGTGGGCCGACTCGACCTCGGCAACTGCGGCCGCCATCGACGCCTCGTCGGTGACGTCGAGCGCGGTCACGTGGGCGCCCGCCGCGGCGAGGTCCGCCAGCGTCTCGGGGCGCCGGGCGGTGGCCCACACGGTGTGGCCCCGGGCAAGCAGGGCCTGCGCGGCAGCTCGGCCGATGCCGGTCGAGCAGCCGGTGACGAGGACGGGGTCGCGGTCGTACTCAGCCATGGGAGTTCCGTTCTCTCTCAGACGATCTCGGTGAGGGCGGTCAGCAGCCGGGCGACATCGTCGGCCGAGGTGTAGGGCGCGAGCCCCACCCGCACGCCACCGGTGTCGCCGAGGCCCAGGTGGCGCGAGCACTCGATCGCGTAGAAGTGCCCCGCGGGTGCGTTGACCCCGCGCTCGGCGAGCCCCGCGCGGATCTCCTGCGGGTCGCGCCCGGCCACCGTGAAGAGCAGCGTGGGGGTGCGTGAGCGGGCGTTGCTGTGCACCGTGACGCCGGGGATGCCGCGCAGCGCGGGTTCCAGCTCGTCGAGCAGCTCGCGCTCGTGCACGTGCACCGCCGACATCCCCGCCTCGATCCGCTCGCGGCGGCTGCCGCCCGCGCTGCTGTCGTCGAGGCTCGCGATGAAGTCGACGGCGGCCGTCGTGCCGGCCATCAGCTCGTAGGGGAGGGTGCCCAGCTCGAACCGCTCAGGCACGGCATCCGTCGACGGCAGCAGCTTGTCGGGGTGCAGCGTCTCGAGCAGCGCCGGGTCGGCGGCGAGCACCCCGCAGTGCGGCCCCATGAACTTGTAGGGCGAGCACGTCCAGACGTCGGCGCGCAGGGCGGCCAGGTCGACCGAGGCGTGGGCGGTGGCGTGCACGCCGTCGACCCAGTGCAGGGCGCCGACCTCGTGGGCCAGGTCGGCCACCCGGCACACCGGGGTGCGGGTGCCGATCAGGTTGGAGGCGCCCGTGGTGGCCACCAGCTTGGTGCGCTCCGAGAGCACCGCTGCCACGGCATCCGCGGACAGCTCGCCGGTGGCGGGGTCGAAGTCGACCCAGCGCACCGTGGCGCCGGCCGCCTCGGCCACCTGCACCCACGGGCGGATGTTCGAGTCGTGGTCGAGCCGGGTGACGACCACCTCGTCGCCGGGGCCCCAGCCCTTGGCCAGCGCCCGGGCGAGGTCGTAGGTGAGCGAGGTGGCGCTGCGGCCGAACACGATGCCGCGCGGGTCGGCCCCGAGCAGGTCTGCCATCGCGGCCCGGAAGTCGGTGACGACCTGCTCGGCCCGGCGCTCGGACGGCGTCACCGTGCCGCGGTTGGAGATCGCGCTGGTCAGGGTGTCGGCGACGGCCCGGGCGACGACATCGGGGGTCTGGCTGCCGCCGGGGCTGTCGAAGTGCGCCGCCCCCTCGGTCAGGGCAGGGAAGTGGGAACGGACCGAGGCGACGTCGAGCGGCATACCGGCATCTTGCCGCACGTGGTCGGCGGGGGCGCTCGCGTCACCAGGAGGTGTGCAGCGGGCGTCCCTCCGCGAAGCCGGCGGTGCTCTGGATGCCGACCGTCGCCCGCTCGTGGAACTCCTCGAGGGTGCGTGCACCGGCATACGTGCAGCTGCTGCGCAGCCCGGCGACGATCTCGTCGATGACGTCCTCGACGCTCGGGCGCGCCGGGTCGACGTACATCCGGGCCGAGCTGATGCCCTCCTCGAACATGGCCTTGCGGGCCCGGTCGTAGGCGGTGTCGCTCGCCGTGCGCCCCCGCACCGCCCTCGACGACGCCATCCCGAACGACTCCTTGAACTGCCGGCCGCCCTCGTCGGTGTAGAGGTCGCCGGGCGACTCCAGCGTGCCCGCGAACCACGAGCCGATCATGACGTTCGAGGCACCGGCGGCCAGGGCGAGGGCGACGTCGCGCGGATGCCGCACACCGCCGTCCGCCCACACGTGCCGTCCCAGCCCGCGTGCCGCGGCGGCGCACTCGAGCACCGCGGAGAACTGCGGCCGGCCGACGGCGGTCATCATCCGGGTGGTGCACATCGCGCCCGGGCCGACTCCGACCTTGACGATGTCGGCCCCCGCCTCGATGAGGTCGCGGGTGCCCTGCGCCGACACCACGTTGCCCGCCACAACCGGCACGCCCGGGTCGAGGGCCCGCACCGAGCGCAGTGCGTCGATCATCTTCTCCTGGTGGCCGTGCGCGGTGTCGATGACGAGCACGTCGGCACCCGCGTCGATGAGGTCCTTCGCCTTGGTCGCGACGTCGCCGTTGATGCCGACTGCTGCGGCCACCCGCAGCCGCCCGGCGTCGTCGACGGCCGGCGAGTACAGGTTCGCGCGCAGCGCCCCCGAGCGGGTGAGGATGCCGACCAGCCGGCCGTCGTCGGCCACGATCGGGGCCAGCCGGCGGCGCGCGTGCGACAGGGTGTCGAAGGCCGACTCGACGTCGACGCCGTCCTCGAGCGTGACCATGTCGCGGACCATGACGTCGTCGAGCTGGGTGAACCGGTCGACCCCGGTGAGGTCGGTCTCGGTCACGATGCCGACCGGGCGGTCGCCGACGGTGACGATGGCCGCGCCGTGCGCTCGCTTGTGCAGCAGCACGAGCGCCTCGCCGACGGTCATCGTGGGCGTCAGGGTGATCGGGGTGTCGTAGACGAGGTGGCGCGACTTCTGCCAGGTGACCACCTCGCGCACGATCTCGGCCGGGATGTCCTGCGGGATGACGGTGATCGCACCCCGGCGGGCGGTGGTCTCGGCCATCCGACGGCCGGCGATGGCTGTCATGTTGGCGACGACCAGGGGGATGGTCGTGCCCGTTCCGTCGACGGACGCGAGGTCGACATCGAGGCGGCTGGTCACCGACGACCGGTTCGGCACCATGAAGACGTCGTCGTAGGTGAGGTCGATCTGCGGCAGGAGGTCGTTGAGGAAACGCACCCGCCCAGCGTAGGCGCGCCGCGCGCCGGCGGCGCGTGACCGGCATCCGGCAGCGGTTCTCCGGGACTGATGGGGCAGGATCGCGACGTGAGTCTTCTGGCCCCCTCGCCCGCGGATGCCGCCCGACGCGCCGGTCTGCGCCGGATGCGGCTGCTCGCGGTGTCCCTGCTCGTGCTGGCCGCGGTCGTCTACGCGCTGACCCTCAACCTCGACCACTCCGGGGTGTGGGGCTACGTCAACACCGCCGCCGAGGCCGCGATGGTCGGTGCGCTCGCCGACTGGTTCGCGGTGACGGCGTTGTTCCGGCACCCGCTGGGCATACCGGTGCCGCACACGGCGATCATCCCCAAGCGCAAGAACGAGATCGGCCGCAACCTGCAGGAGTTCGTGACCGAGAACTTCCTCACCGAGGAGATCGCCCGCGACCGGCTGGCCGCCGCGCAGGTGGGCCTGCGGGTCGGGCAGTGGCTCGGGGTGCCCGAGCACCGACGCCGGGTGCGCACCGAGGTGGTGCGGGTGGCCCGCGCCGGCCTGGGCCGGGCGTCCGACGACGAGGTGCGCGCGCTGGTCGAGGACTTCCTGGTGCCGCGGCTGGTGCAGGAGCCGGTGGCCCCGATCGCGGGCACCCTGCTCGAGGGCATCGTCGACGAGCAGACCCACCACGGGCTGGTCGACCTGGGCCTGGAGCAGCTGCGCGCCTACCTGGCCGACAACCCCGGCACGTATGCCGCGGTGCTGGGTCAGCGGGCGCCGTGGTGGTCGCCGCCGTGGGTCGACGACAAGGTGATCGGCTGGTCCTACCAGCAGGTGCTGGCGTGGCTGCAGGACATCCACGACGACCCGAAGCACCCGGCGCGCCAGGCGCTCGACGAGCTGCTGCGCCGGCTCGCCCATGACCTGCAGACCGACCCGGAGGTGATGGCGAGCGCCGAGGCGCTCAAGGAGCGGCTCCTCACCCACCCGCAGGTGCCCGAGACGGCGGTCGGGCTGTGGACCTCGTTCAAGGCGGCGCTGACCACCGCCATGGATGACGAGACGTCGTACTTCCACACCCGTGGCGACGAGCTGCTCGAGCACCTCGGTCAGCACCTGGTCGAGGACGAGGTGTGGCGGGGGCGGCTCGAGGCGCGCATGGGCGAGGCGGTGTCGTTCTTCGTCAACACCTACGGCAGCGAGCTCGCCGAGGTCATCTCGGTGACCGTCGACCGCTGGGACGGCCAGGAGGCAGCCGAGCGCATCGAGCTGCACGTGGGCCGCGACCTGCAGTTCATCCGGATCAACGGCACCATCGTCGGCGCCCTGGCCGGGCTGGGCATCCACGCCCTGTCCCAGCTGGCCGCCTGACTGGTCGCCCTAGCCCCACGTGCGGGCCAGCGCGGCGGCCTCGGCCGCACCGAGCGCCCGGCCCGCCCGTGCCGAGTCGGCCCTGGTGCGGGGCGACAACGGGTTGTTGCCGAAAGCCGCCACCGCCGCCGCATCGGCTCGGACCACGTGCACGGCGCTGTCCGCCAGCACCGCCAGTTCGTCCTCGAGGGCGATTCCCGGCACGGCGCCGCCTGCGGGCACGATGTGGATGACGAGCACCCGATCCGCGCCCGCGGCCAGGTCCGCGTTGGCGATGGAGCGCACCCCGCCGTCGATGTGCGGGCGCCCGTCGATCAGCACGGGCGGCCAGACCCCGGGCACGGCCGCGCTCGCAGCGACGGCATCGCGCAGTGGCACCCTGCTGTGCGGGCCGAGCACGGTGAGCCTCCCCGTGCCGGCATCGACGGCGGTGATCCGCAGGTCGCGCTCCGGCCACGAGGTGCTCGGCAACCGCGCGTCGATGGCAGCCATGCGGACGTCCGGGGACACCGTCTCGGCCGACAGCGCCAGCGCTCCCACCTTGCGGGCGGCCTCCTGCGCGTCGGTGGCTCCCTGCGTGGCGCCGACCAGCGCGGCGAACAGCGCCTCCATGTCGACGGCCACCTCCACCTCCGCCGTGTCGGGCCGCAGCTGGCCGTCGTACAGGTCATCGAGCGGGACGCCGCTCGTGATCTGCGCGGCCACCGAGGCGCCGGCCGACGTGCCGATCACGACGTCGGCACCGAGCACCGCCTTCGCCAGGGTGGGGTCGACGTCGGCGATGCCCCGGAGCACCCCGAGCTCCCAGGCGATGCCGGCGACGCCTCCTCCAGAGAGCACGAGCGCGGTGCTCGGCCTTCTGGCCGCTGTGTCGATGGGCTCGCCGGTGGGGGTCAGCTCGTGGTCGTTGGTCGGCATCGACCCGACGCTAGCGGCGATCCCCGACATGTGGCGTGCGCCTGAGCGTCAGCGGCACCAAGGACGCGGCGGGGCGCCCGACGGCGACCCCCGCAGGTTGCTTTTCGACCGCCTATTGGATGCGCCCCCTCAGGAAGCAACTTTCAAAGTTGCTTCCTGAGGGGGAGCAACTTTGAAGGTTGCTCACCGGTGGCGAGCAACCAATAGCGTCCGGAACAGAGTTCTGCGGGCAGCGCCTGAGGTGAGCCAGGTGGAGACGCCAAGGTGGTCGAGGTCAGGCGGTGGGCTGAGCGCCACCCTGAGCTGCCGATGGTTGGGCTTCCTTGCGCGCCTCGCGGCGAGGCCGCGCGGCGCGGCGCGCGCGGGCGGTCGCCGTGAGCTCGGCGACTGCGGCGATCAGGTCGCCGCCGAGGTTGGGCACCCCGACCTCCTCGAGCACCCGCGGCGTCGCGCCGCGGCCGGCGAGCCACACGGGGTGGTCCTCGCTGAGCCGGCGCAGCGCCGACGCGTGCCCGCGGAAGCCGGTGGGCCGGCGGCAGGCGAGCACCACGGCATCCGCCTGGGTGAGCCGCGCGGCCTGCGAGAGGGAGTGGATCGGGGTGTCCGGGCCGAGGTAGCGGATGCGCCACCCCGCGCGGCCCAGCAGCACGCCGAAGCTGAGCAGCACGATGTCGTGGAACTCGCCGGGCGGGCAGGCCAGCACCGCGACCGGGCCGGTGCCGACGCCCCAGGTGAGCGAGAGTGCCCCGAGCCGGCGCCGCACCAGGCTGCTCGCGAAGTGCTCCTGCGCGATGCCGATGCGGCCGAGCTCCCACATCTCGCCGACCCGCACGAACAGCGGCAGCAGCACGTCGATGATGGCGCTCTCGACCGAGCGCTCGTGGAAAGCGGTGTCGAGCACGGCGTGCGCGCGGTCCTCGTCCAGCGCCGTGACGGCGTCGAGCAGCTGGGCCACGAGCATCGGCGGGTCGGCCCGCAGCCCGGGGGGTGCCGACCCGTTGGGCGTGCCGACGCCGGATGCCGTGCGCGCACCGTTGGCGCCGCGCCCGCCATCCCCTGCACCCGCCGGGCCGGAGCCCTCGTCGGAGTCGTCGTCGTAGCCGGCGCCGCCGCCACGCTCGGCGGCCAGCACTCGCCGCGAGGCCTCGGCGGCGCTCACGCCCTGGTCGCGCAGGGCGATCACCTCACGCACGCGGCGCTCGTCCTCGTGCCCGTAGAGCCGGTAGCCACCGGCCGACCGGACCGGGCGGAGCAGCCCGTACCGGCTCTCCCAGGCACGCAGCACGTGCGTGCTCACGCCCACCTTGGCGGCGAGCTCACCAATCCGCATCGTAGGCGGCACCGAACCCCTCATGGACGCCACCGTAGACGCTCATCCCACCTTTGACAAACATATGACACGAGGTTGGACAAAGTTTGGACGTCACCCCGTGCTGCCCGTACGGTGCAGGTGAGGCCAAGCATCGACAGCTCCGGGGCGGCAGGACGATGCGACGGATGCGCGTGCCACCTCACCTACTGTGAGGGTGCGCCATCCGACCGCTCGCCGCCGCCCGTGTCCGACTCGCCCGAAGGGACAGCCGATGACCCAGCAACGCCGAGCCCTGGTCACGGGTGTCACCGGCTACATCGGCTCGCGTCTCGTCCCGCGCCTGCTCGAGGAGGGCTGGCAGGTGCGCGCCCTGACCCGCGACGACGCCAAGGTGGCAGACCGGTGGTGGCGAGACCAGGTCGAGGTCGTCGAGGGGGATGCCGGGTCGCCCGACACGCTGGCGACCGCGCTCGCCGGCGTCGACGTCGCCTACTACTTCCTGCACTCGATGGACGGCGCGGGCGGTTTCGTCGAGCGTGACCGCGAGCTGGCCCGCACCTTCGGCGTGGCCGCCTTCGAGGCCGGAGTCGGCCGCATCGTCTACCTCTCCGGGCTGCACCCCGACGAGGGCCCGCTCAGCGACCACCTGGCCTCCCGGGTCGAGGTGGGTGACCTGCTGATGTCCAGCGGCGTGCCCACCGCTGTGCTGCAGGCGGCGATCATCCTCGGCTCGGGGTCGGCGTCGTTCGAGATGCTGCGCCACCTCACCACCCGCCTGCCGGTCATGATCACGCCGAAGTGGCTCGACAACCGCATCCAGCCGATCGCCGTGCGCGACGTGCTGCACTACCTCGTGCGCGCCGCCGACCTGCCGTCGGAGGTCAACCGCACCTTCGACATCGGCGGGCCCGACGTGCTCACCTACCGCGAGATGATCCAGCGCTTCGCGAAGATCGCCGGGCTGATGAGCCGCCGCATCGTCACCGTGCCGGTGCTCACCCCCTATCTGGCCAGCCAGTGGGTCGGCTTCGTCACCCCGGTGCCGACCGGTGTCGCCAAGCCGCTCGTGGGGAGCCTGCTGCACGAGGTGGTCTGCGGCGAGCACGACCTCGACGACCTGGTCGGGCCACCCCCGCAGGGCACCCTGACCTACGACCGGGCCGTGGCCGACGCCATCGCCGGCGACGACGTGCACCCACGCCCCGAGCCGGGCACCGTCGACCCGGCCCGCATCACCAGCGCCGACCCTGCGTGGGCCGGCGGGCGCGGGAGTGGCGGGTCGTGAGCAGAGCCGCCCGATGAACCCCGTCACCGAGCTGCGCGCCTTCGTGCGTGCGGCCCTCGTCGACCCGGTGCCTCGCGACCACACCGAGCCCGACTGGGCCTTCCGCCGGCGCCGCATCGTCGTCATCATCACGTTGTTGGTCGGCGCGGCCGTGCTGACCTGGGCGCTGCGCATCGAGCCGGGCAACCCCACCTTCTACGTCGCCACCTTCGCGCTCGCCGCCGTGTGGGCCATCGGGGCGTTCGCGTCCGGCCCCCTGCACCTGGGCCGGGGCCACACCCGCGACGGCAAGGACACCAGCCGCGCGATCGTGCAGTCCCTGGCGCTAGGCGCCCTGCTGCTCGGGCTGTTCATGGTGGGCGCGGTCGTCGTCGCCCAGGTGCCGTTCCTGCGCGACCCGGTGCAGGAGCTGCTCGACCACGCGCGGTTCGGCTCCCTGGCGGTGGTCGCCGTCATCACCATGGTCAACGGCATCGCCGAGGAGCTCTACTTCCGCGGGGCGATGTATGCCGCGGTCGGCCGGCGGCACGCGGTGGCCGTCACGACGGTGGTCTACACGCTGGTCACCGCGACCTCCGGCATCCCGCTGCTCATCCTCGCCGGCGCCCTCGTCGGGCTGGTGGTGGGCCTCCAGCGGCGGGTGACCGGCGGCATCCTCGGGCCGATCGTCACGCACCTCACCTGGTCGCTGGGCATGCTCTTCCTCCTTCCCGAAGTGTTCGACCGCCTGTCGTGAGGGGATGCCGTTGACCTCCGTGCTCTGGCTGCGGCGCGACCTGCGCCGCCGCGACCACCCCGCCCTGCTCGCCGCGCGTGACGCCGCCCGGGGCGGCGACCTCGTCGTCGCGTTCGTCGTCGACCCGCAGCTGTGGGACGGCGGCGGGGCGGCCCGTAGGGCTTGGCTCGCCGCCACGCTCGAGGCCACCAACGAGGCGTTCGACGGCGCGCTCACCCTGCTGCACGGCGACCCGCGGCGGGTGGTCCCCGACCTCGCGCACCGGGTGGGCGCCACCTCGGTGCACGTCTCGCGCGAGACGACCCCCGCCGGTCGCCGGCGCGACGAGGTGGTGGCGAAGGCGTTGGGCGAGAACGGCATCCAGTGGGTCGAGACCGGCACGCCGTATGCCGTGGGGCCGGGTCTGGTGGTCAACGGCTCGGGGGACCCCTACAAGGTGTTCACACCGTTCTCGAAGGCCTGGCGCGCGCACGGCTGGCCGGCTCCTGCCCCGACGCCGCGCGAGCTGCCGCTGCGCCACGCCCGCAACGACGCCGACGCGACGGCCGCGGTGAAGGCGGCCCTGGCCGCTCCCGACCTGCCCGAGCTGCCGCCGGCGGGGGAGCAGGCCGCACTGGCGCGGTGGCAGGCATTCCGCGACGACGCGCTCTCGGCATACGGCGACGATCGCAACCGGCCCGACCGCGACGGCACCTCGCGGCTGTCGCCCTACCTCAAGCTCGGTGTGCTGCACCCGCGCACGCTGCTCGCCGACCTGGCCGACGAGCGCGGCCAGGGTGCGCACACCTACGAGAACGAGCTGGCCTGGCGCGAGTTCTACGCCGACGTGCTGTGGCACCAGCCGCGCACCTCGTGGCACGACCTGCGGCCCGAGATGGCACGGATGCGCTACGACGAGCCGGACGACGCGATCGAGGCGTGGAAGGCCGGACGCACCGGCTACCCGATCGTCGACGCCGGCATGCGACAGCTGGTTGCGCAGGGGTGGATGCACAACCGGCTGCGGATGATCACGGCCAGCTTCCTCACCAAGGACCTGCACGTCTGGTGGCCGGTCGGCGCCCGGCACTTCCTCGAGCACCTCGTCGACGGCGACATCGCCTCGAACAACCACGGCTGGCAGTGGGTGGCCGGCACCGGTACGGACGCATCGCCATACTTCCGGGTGTTCAACCCGGTCACCCAGGGCATCAAGTTCGACCCCGACGGCGCCTACGTGCGGCGCTGGGTGCCTGAGCTGGCGCACCTGGCGGGCGCGGCGGCGCACGAGCCGTGGGATGCCGCCGACGGCTACGCCCACGGCTACCCCCAGCGCATCGTCGACCACGCGGCCGAGCGCCTCGAGGCGCTGTCGCGCCTCGAGGCCACCAAGCGCTGACCCGCCACATCGGATTGGCCGGGGGCCACCCAGGACATGGCCGTGCGCCCCGCTGCGGCAGG
>CAVSDQ010000011.1:0-250937 GCA_963726675.1 uncultured Actinomycetota bacterium
ATCGTGCCACTTGATGCGCCGTCGCGTTTGCGCGTGATGTTTGTGCTGGTCAGGGCGTTGCGATCGTGTCGATTGACACACCCCGCCGCTGAGTAGAGTCCTCGTTTGTGGTGTTCGTGCGTCGGGTTCCGGGCCGCTCGGGCAGCACGAAGGTGCAGCTCGCGGAGCGGCGGGCGGGTCGTGACGTCGTGCTGGATCACGTGGGCACCGCGCGTTCGGAGGCCGAGCTGGCGGTGTTGATGGCCGAGGCCCGCCGGCGGCTGCGACCCCGGCCAGGGCGTGCTCGACCTGGACGTCGACGGGACGCCGGCGCCTGGTCGGCCGGGGGTGATCACGGGGAAGCGTTCGGCGCTGCTGTGGCGCGTCCTCGAGGAGGTGTACGACCGCCTCGGGTTCGACGCCGTCGCCGATGAGGCGTTCAAGCAGCTGGTGCTGGCCCGGATCATCGAGCCGACCAGCAAGGCCGACTCGCTGCGGGTCCTGAGCGAGGTCGGCGTCGAGCACGCCTCGCTGCGCACGATGTTCCGTTCCTTGGCCCGGGCCCAGGAGCGCGGGTACCGCGACCCGCTCGCTGCGGCCTGCTTCGCGCACGCCGCCACGCAGCGGTGACCTGTCGCTGTGCCTGTACGACGTGACGACGTTGTACTTCGAGGCCGAGAACGAGGACGAGCTGCGCAAGGTCGGCTTCTCCAAGGAACGCCGGGTCGACCCGCAGGTCGTGGTCGGGCTGCTGGTCGACCGGGGCGGGTTCCCGTTGGAGGTCGGGTGCTTCGAGGGCAACAAGGCCGAGACCACCACGCTTGCTGCCGATCGTGCGCGAGTTCCAGGCCCGGCACAACATCGAGGGCATGGTGGTGGTCGCCGACGCCGGGATGCTGTCGGCGGCCAACCTCAAGGAGCTCGATCAGGCCGGGTTGCGGTTCATCGTCGGCTCCAGGGTCACCAAGGCACCCCAGCGACCTGGAGTCGCACTTCCGCTGGCACGGCGACGCGTTCACCGACGGGCAGGTCATCGACACGGTCACGCCTCGCCATGGTGGCCGGCGCGCCGAGAACGACCCGAAGCTCAAGGCCGAACCGACCTGGGACCCCGGCGAGCATCCCGGGTCGTGGCGGGCGGTGTGGGCGTACTCCGCCAAGCGCGCCGCCCGTGACGCCAAGACGCTGACCTTGCAGGAGAACCGCGCCAAGGCCGTCATCGCCGGGGAGCGCGCCGCGCGCACACCGCGGTTCGTCAAGACGTCAGAACGGACCACCACCTTGGACGAGACAGTCGCTGGCCCGGGCCAGGTCGACTGGTGGGGCTGAAGGGATACGTCACCAACATCGACGCCCCGGTGATGCCCGCCGGCGAGGTCATCGCCAGCTACCACGACCTGTGGCGGGTTGAGCAGTCGTTCCGGATGTCCAAGACCGACCTACGCGCCCGGCCCATGTTCCACCACACCAGCGACGCGATCCAGGCCCACCTGAGCATCGTGTTCGCCGCCCTGGCCGTGGCCCGCTACCTCCAGGACGCGACCGGGCTCAGCGTCAAGAAGATCGTCCGCGCCCTGCGACCGCTGCAGCAGATCACCGTCAAGATCGCAGGGCACGACCACCTCGCCCAGGACCCCCTCACCGACACCGCAAGATCCATCCTCAACGACCTCGGCATCCCTGCTCAGTGACACACCCCGGTGGCACGAGTCGGGTCAAGGTCTCAGTACCTGAGGTGCTATCTCGGCAATGGCCACCGGTTGGGGTAAGGGGCTCACATCAGAAGGCACGAACGTCGTTGACTGGGGGCGACCGGCTGGGGAATCAGACCGCCCAGCCCCCGGCGCCAGCCTGACAATCGTGGAGTGCAGGTCCTCGATCCCAGAACCGCTGATGTCCTCGGCTTACCGCTACATCGGCCTCGACAAGGTCAGGAACGCCCAAGCCGCCCTCACGCCATGCACCACCCACGACCCCTCCAGAAGTTGGTTGGTCACCTGATGGTCACCCGATGGTCACCGGCGCTTCCAGCCCCTGACCCCAGCCCATGGAACCATCAAGTACCACCGTTCAGTGCTCGACCTTCAGACGTCGGCCCACGCAGGAACCTTTTGGCATACTTGGTTTCTGTGGTGGACCCAAAGAGATGTTCATTGAAGACCGCCGTGACGCCCCTCATGGGATCGCTGACGGCGGCCCGGAACTGCTCCTTGCGAAAGAGCTGCTGGAGTCCGGGTGAGATCTCGTCGAGCACCGTCCCCTCTTGGAAGGTCCAGCCGTGTTCCTCCCACAGGCCAACCAGTTCGTTTAGGTAGCTTTCGATGAGCGCCAGCGTCGTGACGATGGCGGCACGGTCCTCACCCAAGAGGTCGGCCTGCGTGAACTGCCTCTTCTTCGCCTCGTAGCCCAGCTGGAGCCGGTTCAATTTCCGCATCTGTTTCCCGAAGCCGCGGGCCTGCTCCCGGCTAAGTCGGACGGTTAGTCCAACCGCCGCTAGCTCCTTCAGGCCTTCCGCTGTCGAGAAGTAGTTCTTGTCCTGGGCCTCCTTGGCCTTGCATGTCTGCGTATCGAGGTGGAGTTTCGCGTCCAGACCCATGCTGCGAAGCTCGCGGCGCACCGCCTTGACGTCGTTATAGAGGTCGACGAGCTCCAGGAACTCGGCCCGGAGCTTGACCTTGGTGGCAGCTGCACTCTCGCGTCGGTCGGCGATTGCCTTCCAGGTGGCAGTGAGCGCACCGCCGACTGCGCCGACCGCTACGACCTGGAGTCCGTCCTTGGCTACTTCCGACCAGAAGTCCGACCACGCGCCCGAGGTGTTGGACGCCGCCCAGACGGCACCGACAGCGGCGAGCGCGCCGCCGATCGCAATGACGACAATCCACAGCCAGAGAGGCACGCGCCGGCGCCCGCTGGGCCGCGCCCGTTCGGCGCTCATCTATGGACCGTACTGCCGTGACCGCGCGGAGGCTACCTCCACGGCAAGGGTTGACGTTCATGCAGGAATCCTGATTCGGACGCGCAGAGCAGCGTGCAACCCGTGGCTGGAAGGCACCATGACGTCTCGCCATCGCTTCAAGTCACCCTGAAGAGCAAGGCCAATCCCCGAGCTTGCAATCGCCCTGTGACTACCGACCGCCCGACACGGAGGGTAATCAAGCGGCTGAGACGCAGGTGCCGCTCCACGGGTCCGCCTTCGGTCATCGACACGGTCCTTGGATGGTGGAACGCTGGAGAGTTAGCCGGGTGACCGCTGCGGCCTCCAGGAGTCGTCGGCAAGCAAGAGAGGTAGCCATGCGCCGCGTTCTATGTCTGGTCGGCATCCACCATTGGGAACATCACGTCAACCGCGAGCTGGGCGGTAAGGGCGCCGGGTTCGACCTGTGCTCACATTGCGGTCGGGAAAAGAAGGTGTACGACGAGGGTGGAAACCCAGGCTTCAAGGGGATCCTCTGAACCCCCGGTTTCGGCAGCCCGCGGCAAGGATGCGGCGCTGAGGCGCAGGCGGCGATAGGACTCAGTTCCCGGCTTGATGAAACAACCTTGGCCGTGTGGAGGCGGGTCAGCCGATACGGTGAAGGTAGGCGATCGGGATGACCCGCACGCCCTGGCTCTTGCGCTCGTATCCGGCGAAGCCGGGCGCGACCTTGACGACCTCGGCGTACTCCCGGGTCCGCTCCGGCTCACCGAGGACCTCGGGGCGGACGGTGGTCACGGTGTCACCCTGTTGCACGGTGGCCAGTTCGGCCTTACGGAGGTTCTTGAACCAGTCCGGCTCCTGCGGCATCCCGCCCTTGGACCCGACGACGAGCCAGCCGTCTGGCCGCTCGAAGGCGGCGACGATGGCTGAGCGCGGCTGGCCGGACCGTCGACCCGGCACGGTGAGGAGCAGGGTGGGATGGCCCTTGATCGAGCTCAGCAGGCGGCCGCGGCTGAGCCGGAAGACCGAGCCCGCCGCCTTGTTGAAGTACCGCATGACTGTGTCCGCTGGCGACGCCATGGCGTCAGCGTAGGCCCCGTCCCCCGCGCGCGCCCTCTGGTCCGGGGTGGCACCGACTGCCACTTGCGTGATGCAGTGGCTGCCGCCCCGCCGGTCGACGAGCGTGCTGGCCGACTCGGCGGGCCGTCAGCCGGCTTGTTGCAGCGGGTCCACGTTCACGGCGGGACTGCTCGCCACGCACGTGCTCAAGCCCCTCCCCAACGGGCCCTTGCCCGGCGGAGTGCCCAACAACCTCGTGCGCCATCCATGGCTTTACGGCCGGCGACATGAGCGGCGTAGAGACGCATCTGCGCCGACGCCATGTGCTGGGTGTTTGAGAAGTTTGCCGGCCACATCGCATGCATTCGCTCGGCGACGGCCAATGCCATCTCCCCCGGCCGCCGCCTGGCGGGCGCTCCACCCACGTGGCCGGCTATCCGGCGAACCTCTTCGTCGTCGCTTCGTCCGGAAGGGTGGTCCCGACCGCGGTTTTCCTAGGTAGGGGGTCGACCTAGCATGAGGGCTCAAGGAGCTGGCCCCGTCCGCCCCCTGCCTTGGGATAACCGCGATGAAGCTGCCGACCGACGAAGCCAATACCCGCTTGGGCGCCCAGGTGCACGGTGTGTTGTGCACGCTCAATCCCCAACGCGGCCCCGACGCACAGCCGGTCGTGTACGCGGTGAGCGACGACGGCACCGTCGGGGTTCCCATCGACCGGGTCAAGCCGAAGAGCTCGTCGCGGCTGCAGCGCGAGGACAACCTCGCGGCCGACCCGCGGGCCTCGCTACTGGTCGAGTGGTGGGAGACGGAGGACTGGTCACGGCTGTGGTGGGTTCGCGCCAGGCTCGCCCACGTGCCCGACCCGCCGCCTGAGCTCGTCGACGAGCTCGCCGACCGGCTGGCGCGCACGGTGCCTCAGTACGCCGACAGACCTTTCCACCGGGTGCTCGTGTTTCGCACCGTCGACGTCACGGGGTGGGCCGCCAGCAAGGACGCCTGAGCAGCAGGTCCGGCGGTGAGGTTCGACCGCTCCGTCAGACCTCGCGAGGCGACCCTTCGATGCACGCAGCGCGAACCATCACGAAGTCGGCTGGCGGCGTGGAGACGCAGCGGGCGTCTGTGTCGGTGGGTTCAGACACCCCGCTCTCAGTTCGAGGGATCCACCGCCTCGGGCGGATCGTCTCTGGTGATTGGGGAGTCGGGAGGCCCCGTCTTCTGACGGCGATAGGTCATTGCCCCAACGACGGCGAAGCCCAAGAGAAGCAGGATGATCCAGAACCACATCGCGACGCCCTTCGACGGCTCGCTGGTTGTCGTCCAGTCTCCGCCAGGCGTCGCGCCACGTCGAGTAAGCGCAGCCTTCGAGGGGGTCCGACACCAAAGGCGCCAGCTTTCGTTGTCGACAGGCCCCATAGATCGACACGCGGCGTAGTGACGCACCTCGACGTTCCCGCTCATGTCCGAGTCTGGACAAGGGCTAGGTCGGCACCTCGTCCGTTTGAACGACCCGCTGAAGGGGTGACTGAATCCTTCAGCCCGGCGTGGCAGAGCCAGCTCCGGGGCCCTCGTCGAGCGAGACGTCGACCATCAGCTCGTCAGCGACCGCCTCCAGCGCCGCACGCAGCTCGGCCTCATCGGCGCTGGCGGGTGCGGCGAGCGCAGCGCGCGCCTCGAACAGCATTCCGCCGGCCATCGGGGCGTGCCTGACGGAGGTCTCGAGCTCCTCGATGCTGATGTGGCGTTCTGAGAGCAATGCGGAGATCTCGGCGACGATGCCGGGCCGGTCAGCGCCGACCAACTCGAGGCTGAGCCGGTGGGTCGGGGTCTCCGGGGGCGTGCTGGTGTGCGCGATCGTCACTTCGAGCCCCTGCTCCGCCAGGCTCTCCAAGTCAGCCACCAGGTCGTCGACCCTGCCCGCCGGGACGACAACCTCGACGATGCCCGCGAACTTGCCGGCCAGTCGCGACATCTGGCTGCGCTGCCACAACGCCCCTTGGGCATTGAGACGAGCAGACAGCGCTGAAACCAGGCCAGGCCGGTCCTCGCCGATAACTGTCAGCACGAGTGTCTCCATGAGTCGAGAGCCTACGACCGGCCCGTGGCCGGTCACGCGTCTTCACGGTCTGGGCGACTTGAAGTTGGCCATCAGTCGTTGATCCCGCGCATTGGTCAAGTCACGTCTGCGCCCGGCGCAGTGACGCTCGTCGCGGTGCCCTCCAAAGAAGCGGGCCGTCAGCCCCTCAAGCCATGGCAGTTGCTCGGGAAGTCCCTCATGTCAACGACGGGGAGGCCGAGGCAACGGATGTGGCTCACTGACCCTGTATGGGTTGCGGCGCGCTTTTAGAGATGGCCGGCAGTGGGGAAGCCGACAAGGGACCCGGAGACGTCCCAGAGCCGGGCCGCCGCCGCGGTGTCCTGTGAGGCCTTGGACGACGTCTTGGGCTTGCTGTTGGCGAAGTACAGGCCGGTCACGCCCTCCACGTCCGGGGAGGATGCCAGGTACAGCGAGGTGGCAGCACCGCGATCCGGGCTCATCATGAACGGGCGGATGACCGGCAGCATCAGCCGCATCCAGCCCTTGGAGTCCTCACGCCCGAAGTTAGTGCGGACCACCCCGGGGTGCAGTGCGTTCGCGGTGACGCCAGACCCTTGCACCTTGCCGGAGAGCTCGTAGGTGAACATCACGTTGGCGAGCTTGGACTGGTTGTACGCGCGCTGGCCGCTGTAGTCCCGTTCTCCCTGCAGGTCATCGAAGTCGATGCTCCCCATGGCCTGGGCCCCGGACGACACGGTGACGACCCGGGCCGGCGCACTGATGCGCAGCCGGTCCAGCAGGAGGTTCGTGAGCAGGAACGGGGCCAGGTGGTTCACCGCGAAGGTGCGCTCGAGGCCGTCTGCGGTGGTGTGCCGGGTGGCCCAGTACCCGCCGACGTTGTTGACGAGCACGTCGAGCCGGGAGTAGGACGCAAGCACCTCGTTCGCGAGCCGGCGCACCTCGCGCTGCGAGGAAACGTCGGCGACAAAGGCATCGACCTGTCCACCGGAGGTGCGCAGCTGCTTGGCGGCGGCTCCGGTTCGAGCGGCGTCGCGTCCGACGATCCCGACGCGTGCGCCCAGCCCGGCGAGCCCCGCGGCCGTGGCCAGCCCGATCCCGCCGGTCCCGCCGGTGACCAGCACGGTCCTGCCAGTCATGGCGCCCATCTCAGCGCACGATCTTGAAGTTGAATGCCACGGTGCCCAGAGCGCTCATCAGCCGCAGCCACACCGGGAGCAGCATCTCGGTGCCACCCGCGGTACTGATGTCGACGAGGTCGGTGCGGACGAGGGTCTCACTCAATGCCACCACCTCCATCCGTTATCGGCCTGCGATTCCCACAGCGCGGCAATCGATTCTAGTTGTCAACTCTGCCCCCCGTATCCGACCGTCGGCCACCCCGGTCGTCCGCAACGCCGCAACGCGGAGAGAGACGCACCTTCCGGCGAGGTGTCTGGCCATGGATCACAGGCAGTCAGTTTGGTGGCAACTGCTCGAAGTCGTCGCTCCACAGGCATGGGTAGGCCCTCGCGCTCCTCGGCAGGCCGCTCCGCCTGCCACGATGCGAGGTCGACGAGCGACTGAAGGCGGCCTAGCGTGTCGAGGTGATGTTCAGTCGGGAGCTTCGTGAGGCGGTAGCCCGCGGCGAGGTCACGGTGTCGATCCGACTCTGGAGCCGACCTCAGGTCAAGGTTGGTTGCCGTTACGCGACAGCCGGCGTCGTCATCGAGATCGACTCCCTGGAGATCCTGCCCTTCTCGGCCGTAACCGACGACGACGTGGCGGCTTCAGGAGAAGTTGATCGCGAGGCGCTCCGGGAACGAGCCGCCCACTCTGGGCCGATCCACGAAGAGACCCTCGTCCACCGAGTCGACTTCCATGTGGTGTAGCGAAAGGCGGCGATGAGACGCACCTCTGGTCCGGGCGGCCGTATGTGCGTGCACCGGATGCTTGTGGACCACTCTGCCGGTCTCAACTCACGTCAGGGAAAATATGACGGAAGTTGAGACTCTCCTGACACACCTGTGGGTGGTGGAGGAGGGCTGAGGAGGCGCACGCCGTTCTCTGAGTAGGTTTCTGAGCTGTCGAAGGCACAGGAACTGTGGTCAGGAGAACGGCGTGCGTGATGTCAGCGTATGGCGCGAGATGTTGGGCGTCGAGAAAGCCGTGATTGAGCGGGTCGAGTTCGACGAGGACGAGGAGCTGCTGGTCGCCCGTGTGCGGCCCACGAGCGCGTCGCGGCCGCTGCGGGGTGTGTCGGCGACGCAGCCCGGGCTACGACGCGGGGTGCGGGTCGGCGGCGTTGGCGGGCGCTGGATCTGGGCACGGTGCGGGCGGTCGTTGAGGCCGACGCACCGCGGGTGCGCTGCCGTGAGCACGGGGTGATGGTCGCGTCGGTGCCGTGGGCCCGGCACGACGCCGGCCACACCTACGCGTTCGATGAGACCGGTGGCGTGGTTGGCGACGCAGTCGTTCGAAGACCGCGGTGACCGCAGCTGATGCGGGTCGCGTGGCGCACCGTGGGGTCGATCATCGCCCGGGTCTGGGCTGACGTCGACGCCGCGCCATGACCGGCTGGCCGACCTGCGGCGGATCGGGATCGACGAGATCAGCTACAAGCGCGGGTCACAGCTACCTGACGGTCGTGGTCGACCACGACCCGGCGCGCCCTGGTGTGGGCTGCGCCGGGACGCACCAGGGCCACCCTGGCGGAGTTCTTCGATCTGCTCGGCCGGAGCGGTGCGCCCAGATCACGCATGTTTCCGCGATGGCGCCGACTGGATCGACAACGTCGTGGCCGACCGGTGTCAGGGCGCGGTGCGTGCGCTGACCCGTTCCACGTCGTGCGTTGGGCCACCGACGCCCTGGACGAGGTCCGTCGCGCGTCGTGGAACAAGGCCCGCGCCGCGCGGCCGAGCCGAAACGCCCCAGTGGGCGGCCCCGAAACGAGCGCCACCACGGCCGGGAACGAGCGCGCCAAGGCACTCAAGGGGGCCCGGTACGCCCTGTGGAAGAACCCGCAGAACCTCACCGACCCACCAGCAGGCCCAGCTCGCCTGGATCGCGACGACCGACCCCATCCTGCACCGGGCCTACCTGCTCAAGGAAGGGCTGAGAGTGGTGTTCACGTTGCCCTACGACGCCGCCGTCGAAGCGCTTGACCGGTGGATCAGCTGGGCCCGCCGGTGTGAACCGCCCCGGGTTTGGTGGACGGTCTGATTCCACGGAAAGGTGGAGTTATGCCAGCACCAAGGAAGTACCCCGATGAGCTGCGCGATCGGGCGCAGCGGCTGGTCGCGGAGGCGATGAGCGAGGATCCCTCGTTGTCCTTGAACGCGGCGGTGAAGAGGATCGCGCCGAAGGTCGGGATCGTGCCGGACACGCTGCGCGGGTGGGTCCGGCGGGCGGAGATCGATGCGGGTCGCCGGCCGGGGACCACGAGCAGCGAGTCCGCCGAGATCAAGGCGTTGCAGGCCGAGCTGCGTGAGGTGAAGCGGGCCAACGAGATCCTGCTCGCCGCATCGTCTTTCTTCGCGCGGGAGCTCGACCCGCGCCTGCCGTGGTGAGCGCGTTCATCGACGCCCACCGTGAGGAGTTCGGGGTCGTGCCGATCTGCACCGTGCTGACCAAGCACGGCTGCCCGATCGCCCCGAGCACCTACTACGCCGCCCGCGACCGTGCACCCAGCGCCCGCGCGGTTCGCGACGAACTGGTGCTGGACGAGATCCACCGGGTCCACAAGGCCTCACGGGGCGGGTTGTACGGGGCCCGCAAGGTGTACCACCAGCTGCGCCGCGAGGAGGTGATGGTCGGCGGGTCCCCGGTGGCCCGGTGCACCGTCGAGCGGTTGATGAGAACCGCTGCGCTGCAGGGTGTTCGGCGATCCCGGCGGGTGCGGACCACGGTCCGCGACGAGGCCGCGGCACGACCGGCCGACCTGGTGAAGCGGGACTTCACCGCCACCGCTCCCAACCAGCTGTGGGTGGTCGACTTCACCTACGTGGCCACCTTCGCCGGGTTCGTGTACGTCGCGTTCGCGGTCGACGTGTTCTCCCGGATGATCGTGGGCTGGCGGGCCGCCCGCTCGATGAAGACCGACCTGCCACTGGACGCCTTGGAGATGGCGCTGTGGAACCGGGCCCGCGCCGGGCACGACGTCAACGGGCTGGTCCACCACTCCGACAGTAAGTATGTGAGGTGCCAGGTGTTCCCGGAGCTTCGTGACTCTCACGCCGATCGACCCTCGGGTCTACCGTGGTGTCGGAGGTGTTCTCGCAGCATCCTGACCCACACTCCGATCGACCTGTTGGTGTCATTCCTTCGGACATGTCGGTTGCTCGGGAACACCTTCGGCGAGGCCCGAGGTCTCGCCGGTGCCATGTGACCCGAGAAGGGCCTGACGGTCTTCGTCTCTTTACTGTCCTGTCCAGGTGTCTGGTTCGGCCGAGGGCGACACATTGTTGCCGCGACCTAAAGGAGCACCACATGACAGACCTGAGCACCACCACCTCACCGATCGTGATCGGCGGTGTCGACACCCACAAGGAGCTGCACGTCGTAGCGGTCGTCGATGCCCATGACCGAGTGATCGCAACCGAGTCCTTCTCCACCACCCGAGCCGGCTACCGGGCCCTGCTGCGCTGGATGCGCACCTTCGGTGACATCGATCGGGTCGGGGTGGAGTGCACCGGCTCCTATGGCGCCGGGCTGATGCGACACCTGGACGCCGCCGGCATCGACGTCCTCGAGGTCACCGCCGGCGACAAGACCGACCGGCGTAAGCGAGGCAAGGACGACACTATCGACGCGGAGCAGGCCGCCCACGCCGCGTACGCCAGGGTCCGTACCGTCACCCCCCGCGCGCATGACGGGATGGTGGAATCGTTGCGCGCGTTCAAGATTGCCCGCACCAGCGCGATCCGGGCGCGACGGGTTGCGCTCCAGCTGATCCACGCGACCATCATCTCCGCGCCCGAGGAGCTGCGCGACCAGCTGCGGAACATGACCCGCATGCAATTGATCCGTACCCTCGCCGGTTGGCGTCCCGACCTGAGCGGGTACCGGGACCCGGTCACCGCGACGAAGATGACGCTGAAGTCTCTCGCCCGCCGCTACTTGGAACTGCACGACGAGATCGCCGACCTCGAGGTACCCATGCACGCCCTGGTCCGCGAACTCGCCCCGGACCTGCTCGCTCGCGTCGGGATCGGCTACGAGTCAGCCACCCAGCTGCTCATCACTGCCGGTGACAACCCCGACCGACTCGCCTCCGAAGGCTCCTTCGCGATGCTCTGCGGCGCGGCTCCGCTACCGGCCTCCTCGGGAAAGACGACCCGCCACCGGCTCAACCGCGGCGGGGACCGGGCGGCGAACTCCGCACTCCACATGATCGCGATCAGCCGCTGGCGGATGGACCCCAACACCCAGGCCTACGTCGCCAGGAAGCAGGCCGAGCAGCACTCCAACTCCGAAATCCTTCGCTGCCTCAAGCGGTACATCGCCCGTGAGGTCTACTACGTCCTGCGCAACCAACAACGCGCCATCCACCAGGCCGCCCCAGCCGCTTGACAAACAGAAGGGCGTCGCCGGCAGCCAGTACACCTCGATCCGGTACACCGACCGGCTGGTCGAGGCAGGCCTGAACGCCTCGATCGGCACCGTGGGCGACTGCCTGTTAACCGGCCAATCGGACCCTTGGCGAGTGGCTGCCTGAGGTGGGCGGTGGTCGGAATCGCAGTGGGGGTGCTGGAAGTGGGTCCTGCTCGGGAGTAGGCCTGAGGGCATGGATGCTCTGGTGGTCGGTCCGGACCCGGCTGATCCGCGACGGTGGCGGCTGACGGGGGCGGACCAGGGCGGGTCGCTGTCTGCGATGAATGAGTACCTGGGGTATCTGGCTGATCGGAACTACTCGCCGCGGACGGTGCGGACCTACGGGTACGACCTGCTGGCGTTCGCCGCGTGGCTCGAGGCGTCGGGGTCGACCGTGGAGGCGGTGAGCACGGACGTGCTGCGGCTTTCTCGCGGCGTGCCGGGAGGAGACGGTCCCGGGCCGGCCGGGGCCGAACGTGGCTCGACCTGCAGGGCGACCGGACCGATCGGTTCGCGCCGGCCACGATCAACCGGCGGCTGGCGGCGGTGTCCGGGCTGTTCGACTTCCTCGCGATGCGCGATCCCGACCGTGCAACCCGGTCCCGAAGGGTCGGCCCTCGGCGTGGTTCGCCCCGGGGAGCGGTCAGGGCTGCTCGCGCACACCACGCGCCGGCCCGCACCGCGTCGCGGCTGCGGCTTCGCACGCCGCGGCGGCTGCCGCGCGGCGTTGTCGCCGCGAGGTGGCCGCGCCTGCTGGGCAGCTTCCGCACCAGCGCGGGACCTGGCGATCGCCGGGCTGATGCTCTACTGCGGGCTGCGTTCGTGCGGAGGTGCTCGGCGCTGGACGTCGCCGATGTCGACATCGGCGGCCGGTGGCTGAAGGTGCTCGGCAAGGGCGGCAAGGAACGCCGGGTCCCGCTCGACGCCGACGTCGCCGCGGTGTATCCAGACGTACCTGCTGACCGAGCGTCCGGACATCGACGCAGCGCGCACTGTTCCTGGTCGCCAAGGGGCCGACGACCGGGGCCAGCCGTTGACGCCGGCCGGGCTGCGGACGATCTTCCGCTACCACCGCGGCCACCGGGGTGCCGGCCGGGGCACCGCACGCGCTGCGGCACACCTTCGGCACCGCCCTGGCCGAGGCCGGGGTCGACCTGGCCGTGATGCAGGCGCTGCTCGGGCCACGCCCACGTCGACACCACCGCCCGCTACATCCACCTCGCCCCGACGCACGTGAAAGCCGAGTACGATGCCGCCCGCATCGCGTCAACGCCAGCACTGCTGTCTGAGCCCGACAGTCCGAGCTCACCTTCGCAGGCGCTGCGCAGGCGCTGACCTGCCGCGCCACCAGGCGCGCACCGGGCGCGGCAACACCGCGTTCACGTCCTGCGCCAGGGCGTTCTTGCGCCGCTGGCCCGACGTGCGCGACTGGGCGCACGAGCCGTTGGCGGTGCAGCTGTCGGCCAACAGCGGCACCCGCCCGTTCATCACGTTCCTGCTCGTCACCGGCCGGTTGCACCCGGGCTGGGACTACCTGGTGCACCGCAAGTTCTCCTCGATCTGGCGTGACGTGCCAGGACACGCTCATCGGCGCCGGATCTCGACCGGTTCATGGCCGCGGCCCGCGCGAGCTGGGATTCCCGAGCGGGTCGCCTCCGCGATGGCCTCCCAGGTGTCGGCCCGGGTGCTGTTCCCGACCGGTAAAGCGCCTGGCCGAGCTCGACCCACGCCGACTTCGACGCGTTCACCGCGGCCGGCGCACGCCCGGCAAGCCGCGACCGGACGCACCTGGAAGCACTACCGGGCCACCGCCACGCAGCCAAGACGGTGCTGTTCCACCTCGGGGTCGCTGCCCGCGCTGCCGACGCCCTTGCAGCAGCGCCGGCCGTTCGCCCACCGGCTGGCCGACGTGCCCGAGCCGATGCACACGATCCTGGTGCGCTACCTGGACCGCAAGTCCGTCACCTGCCAGCCCCGGCACGGTCTCCTCGCTCGCGACCCGGCTGGCAGCACTTCGGCGCCTGACCTGGCCGAGCTCGACCCGGACACGACCCCCGCGACCCTCGACCGCCGCCGACACATCGAGCCCTGGCTGGCCCGCTTGACGACGCGGTCAACACCAAGACCGGCGGGACCCTGTCCGTCGCCGGAACAGCGGCCGCCGGATCCTGGCCGTCGCGAACTTCCTGACCGAGATCACCGAATGGGACTGGCCCGAAGCCCCCACCCGGCGGCTGGTGTTCCGCGACGACAACCCCGCGCCTACCCCAGCCCCTGCCACGGTTCCTGCCCGTGGACGCCGACCGGCGCCTGACCGACGCACTGCGAAGCCTCCCCAACCGGCTGGCCGCGGACGCGCTGCTGCTGCAACGCGCCTGCGGGCTGCGGATCGGGGAGCTGCTCGACCTCGAGCTGGACTCCGTGCACGACGTCCCCGGCCCCGGCTCCTGGCTCAAGGTCCCCCTCGGCAAGCTCGACACCGAACGGATGGTCCCGATCGACGCCGAGATCCTCGCGCTGATCGACCAGATCACCGCGCATCCGCAGCCCCGGCGGCCCATGCCGCACCCCCGCACCGGCGACCCGCGCACTTCCTGTTCACCCACCACGGCCGACGCGCTGTCGGACAGAACGCGGCTCCGCGCCGAGCTCGACCGCGCCGCCGACGACCGCCGGCTCGACCACGTCACCCCGCACCAGCTGCGGCACACCTACGCCACCGCCCTGGTCAACGCCGGCGTGTCCTTGCAAGCACTCATGGCCCTGCTCGGCCACGTGTCCGCCGAGATGAGCCTGCGCTACGGGCGAGCTGTTCGACACCACCATCCGCGCCGAGTACGAGCGCGCGCTGGACCTGGCCAAACAGTCGCATCGGCGCCCTGACCCACCCCCGCCGAGAACGGGCCATCTCGCCGGCGACCCCGGACGACTGGCACGACCACCGCCACCGTCAAGACCGCGCCTCGCCGGCGGCTACTGCCTGCGCGCCCCAGCCCAAGGCGCCTGCACCTACGCCAACATCTGCGAACACTGCCCCAGCTTCCACACCGACGACCAGCTACCTGCCCGTGCTGACCGCCCAACGCGACGACGCGACCGCGCTTCTCGACGACGCCACCGCTCGTGGCTGGGACGCCGAGACCGAACGCCACCTACGGCTCATCAACCGCCTAACCGCCCTCATCGACGACGCCGCAACACGCCCGACCGCCATGTGACGCGAACCACCAATACCCCTCAACCACAGCAGACTCCGCGCCGATTAGCCGGTTAATCCTACGACAACGCCCTCGCCGAGAGCGTAAACGGCTTGTACAAGGCCGAGCTCGTCTACTGGGAAGGACCCTGGCGCGGCGCCGACGACCTCGAGCTCGCGACCTTGGGCTGGGTCGACTGGTTCAACCACACCCGCATTCACTCCTCGCTGGACTACCAGACCCCAGCAGAGATCGAGGCGAAGCACTACCGTCACATCACCGCCGTCGAGCAACCGCTCCCGGCAGAACTGACTGTCTGACAAACCCGGGGCGATTCAGGTTGGGACGTCATGTTGAGCATCTGGTGGGCAGCCGCAAGCTCCTGAAGGTGTGATGGCCACAACCTCTTAAAGGTCTGACGGCCGCGCGCGTCACTGCCGGGCAGCGGCCCGCGTGAAGGTGCTCCTACTCGCCTTACCGGGCCTTAGGACCGGGTGGTATTGGGCGAAGTTGATCTCGTACACAAGCAGGGAGAGCCCCGGGACAGCCTGCACAGCGTTGGTCAGTCGATCGTCCACTTCATCCGCCACGATGATGCCTTCGGCCCGACGCCCCTCACCGAGGTGCTCGGTTACCCCCCCCATGTACCGCGCAACCTGGCCGACGACACGGTCCGAGGGCCGCCCGGTTTGAGTTCGACCACCACGAGCGCCCCACTATCAAGGTCCTTGCACAGAAGGTCGAGCCGTCCTACAGGCGTGGATAACTGATCGCCACTTTGGCCGGTCGGACTTGCCCAATCTGAAGCCGACGGCCCCGATCCGAAGACGACCAGTTGCTGACCAGGAACTCCTCCAGATACGCCTCGAGGTAGAACTCCTCGGTACCCTCCACACCTGGGATAGGTCCGGCTCCATGTCCCCCGACTCGACTAGCTCCAGTTCCTCACCGTCGTCGGGGTACGATCCGCCGGCTCGTCGGTGAGGTGCGACATCTGGGTCGAAGCACTCCAACCAGCGGGGTTCGGGCTCTTGAAGAACAAAGGCTGCCGACGACCAGCCCGGTGTAGTGCTTGCGACTGGAGTCGTTGGCTGTCAGCCCGATGACATCGGCACGAACCGTGGACACCTTCACCTTGGGGTAGTGCTGCGCGAACCACTCGACGATGTCGTTGGGTCTGAATCGCTCCGAGAGCGCTGCGCTCGCCTCGACCATCAGTTCGGCGACCGGACGGTCCTACAACGCCGCCGAAGCGTAGCATTCCACCACCGATCGAGCAAGGCTCATGAAGTGGCTCGGCCGCAAGACCGTCCAGCAGTACCCCGGCACAGACAGAGGTGCGACGCTCCTATGCTTCGTCAAGCCGCGTGGCGCGCGTTTTCGAGTAGGCGGTAGAGGTCGCGGGCGACGTAGCGGGCGAGGCAGCGTTTGATCTCTCGGCTGGTCTTGCCTTCGGCGGTGCGGCGGGCGACGTAGTCGCGGGTGGCTTGCTGGTACTGGATCCGGCTCTGGACCACGGTGTGCAGTGCGTTGTTGAGGTGGCGGTCGCCGTAGCGGTTGAGCCGGTAGCGGGTGGTGACCTGGCCGCTGTTGGCCGGGATCGGTGCGACGCCGGCGAGCATCGCGAACGCGGCCTCGGAGTGGATGCGGCCGGGGTGGGACCAGGCGCACAACACCGTGGCGGCGACGATCGGTCCGACGCCGAACTCCTCGAGCAGGTCAGGGCGCCAGCTGCGGATGATGGCCACGATCGCCTTCTGCAGCTCGCGTGCCTCCTTCAGCATCGCGTGCGCGCGACGAGCCAAGGTCCGCAGCGCCACCACGGTGCTGGTGGTCTCGACGTCCCACGATGACTGAACCCGCAGCGTCGCGGCGGTGTTGAGCATCGCGGCGAGCTTCTGGCCGCGGAACCTGACTCGGATGGGTTCGGGTGCCGCGATGACCAGGCTGAAGACCTGCTGCTGGGCCTCGGTGGAGGCGTTGATCGCGGAGCGGCGAGCAGCCAAAAGCACCGACAGGGCTTGGCGTTCGCCGCCGGTGCGGGGAGTTCCCAACCGCGGTCGGGCCATCGCTTCACGGGCGGCGCGGATCGCGTCGAGCGGGTCGGACTTCGCGCCGTTGCGGCGCGCGGCCCGCTTCGGGCGGTCCAGCTCGATGACGATCTCCGAGCTCTCCAGCAGATGACGGCTCAGGCCGGCACCGTGGCCGCCGGTCCCCTCGATCGCCCAGGCCCGCAACACCGGGTGGTTGTTGGCGAACTCGACCAGCTCGGCGTAGCCCTGGGCTGTCGCCTCGACGGTGATCTCGTCGAGGACACCACCCGTGGCCGCGTCGACCACCGCCGCGGAGTGGGTGTGGACGTGGGTGTCGACGCCGATGACGACATCGACCACCTCACGCAGATCGGTCAGACTGTTCATGCGTTCTCTCCTTCGCCGGACGGGACGTGGTTCCGGTCCGGGACGGAGGCTCGGCAGGACTGTGATGAGACACGCCCGGCGCCGCTAACGCCAGGTGGTCAAGCTCCTGATCAGGCCAGCTCCTCCAACCGGGCCGGGGCCGGCGACCACGAGCGGACAAGTCGCAGCAAAGGCACGAAGCCAGTCACTCCGGGGGTCACACCCGCGGTCACCAACCACAGCCCAGCACCATCAGGCTGCGTAGGCGATCCTCACAGTCTCTCCGCCGCATCAGACAGCGCGATCCTCAGGGCGCCTGGAGCAAGTGAGCGAGTCTTGACGACAGTTCAGACGGTCGCGAGCAGGCGTGCACCAGGCTGACGCAGGCGGACCCGTCGGTCGTCGGTTCAAGCCCGACACGCCCCACCCGGAAGTCCCCCTTCAAGCATTCCGGAAGTCGCCCTTGTCCAGTCCTTCAAAAGGTTCTTGAAAGGCCCTCGATGTATTCCGGATGCTGAACGGGCCAGTTGAAAAGGACGAGCTGACCCCGGTGCAGGAAGCCGAAGCGATGGCCGAGGAACTAGGGCGCACCACGGCAGTGTCCCGACGCACTCTCTTTCGGTTGGGAGCCGCAGGCGGCGTCGGAGCTGCGGTGGTGGGGGCGGGTGTCGGCGCCCCCTACCTTTCACAGAAGGGTCTGCTCTCCCTCGACGGCGCGTTCGGCGCCACCTCCACAGAGCTGGCCGACGCGCTGTTGTACATCGAGGCCTTCCCCGTCAGCCCGCTGATCCTGTACCCCTTCCGCGACGAGCTGCCGGTCCCGAAGGCGCTGCGCCCAGAGCCGTACGAGGCCTACACGAACTGGGCCGAGCCGCCCGGGCCTGATGACGGGCAGCAGAACTCCCTGCGCAACCATCAGCACCAGCTCTGGCCGGGTCGCACACCCCAGATCCCGACGCTGAACTCCTACCCGGACCCGATCGTCTACAAGATCGACTGCCTCGTCGCGCAGCACGCGTTCACCACCTCGAAGGTGCTGCCCATCGACAAGAAGGGCCGCCCCATCGCCTCGTTCGACGCATCGGGCAAGACCTACCCCGCGGGCACCCAGCGCGACCTGCCGTTCAGCACGATCTACGGCTTCAACGGCACCTTCCCGGGGCCGATGATCAACGCCGAGTACGGACGTCCCGCCCTGGTGCGGTTCGCGAATCGCCTCGACGAGAACGAGCTCAACCTGGACCTTCAGGACTTCGGCTCGCCCGACCAGTCGTTCCTGACCCACCTGCACAACGGGCACACCGCGCCGGAGAGCGACGGCAACCCCCACTGGTCGAGGCGCTACGGGCCGCAGCACTCCGGCTGGCGTACAAAGGACTGGGTCGACCAGCTCTACCTGAACTGGCCCGCTGGGGGTGAGGACTGCGAGAAGCAGAGCTTCTTCTGGTTCCACGACCACCGCATGGACCACACCGGCTCCAACGTCTACAAGGGCATGGTCGGCCTGTACCCGATCTACGACCCCAAGCCGATGGGCGACAAGGGTGGCACGGACATGGGCGACGAGCGCCAGGGGCTGCGGCTCCCGGGCGTGCGCACCGACCACTCGGACGGGTCGTTCGACGTCGACTACGACATCCCGCTGGCCTTCTACGACTGCCGGCTCGACGACGGCGTCACCATCCACAAGGACATCCACGACACCGCAGGGGAGTTCAAGGACGCGAAGAACCCTGCCACCCACCCCAAATGGTGGGGCAAGACGTTCTACAAGCACTTCCCGAGCCACGGCTTCGTCGGCGACATCTTCACCGTCAACGGCACCGCCTACCCGGTGCTGGAGGTCAAGCGCCGCAAGTACCGCTTCCGCTTCCTCGACGCCTCGGTCGCCCGCATCTACGAGTTCAAGCTGATGAGCTCGACGAAGGGCCCGAAGACCGCCGTCTCACTCGGCTACGACAACGACGAGCTCGAGGGGCAGTACCGCATCCCGGACGCCCAGCAGTGCATGCAGTTCACCCAGATCGCGTCGGACGGCGGCCTGCTGCCGTTCCCCCTGACGCGTGACTCCTTCGAGCTGTGGCCGGCCAAGCGCCGCGAGGTGATCATCGACTTCACCAGGTACCTCGACGGCACGCCGACCACCAAGGGTGACGTCATCTACCTCACGAACGTCATGAAGATGCCGAACGGACGGATGTGGGAGAGCTCCACCCGCTTCTCCCCCGACCCCGCCTACAAGGTGCCGGTGCTGAAGTTCGTCATCGGCGACGACGCCCCGGACGACAGCCAGATCCCCACCGAGATGCGCGCGCTCCCGCCGCTGCCGTCGAACTGGAAGACCCTGATGGACAACCGCCTCATCTTCGAGGTGCAGCGCGGTTCCGCGGGTGGCGAGACCGAGTGGCTGATCAACGGCCAGGAGTTCGACCCCGCGACGGTCGCGACCAGCCTGCGCAACCCCGCCCGCAAGACACCGCTGGCGCAGCAGAAGAAGGACAGCTTCAACCTCTGGGAGATCCGCAACGGCGGAGGCGGCTGGGTGCACCCCTTCCACCTGCACATGGAGGAGCACCGCACCGTCATGCGCAACGGCAAGGACGTCACCAAGTCCAGCCCCGGGCACCCCGACGACATCTCTCGCGAGGACCTGGTCGCCCTCGACCCGGGCGAGTCCGTGATCATCTACCGCGGCTTCCGCGACTTCACCGGTCCCTACGTCTCGCACTGCCACAACCTGGCCCACGAGGACCACGCGATGATGTTCGGCTGGGAGATCACCTGATGTCGACCGACATCGCCGAACAACTCGTGACCTCGCCCTGTCCGGTCCAGAACCACCTCAAGCCCGTCTTCGACAAGACTGCAACAAGTTCGCGCCGACACGTTCTCGCCCGGGTCGTCTTCCACGACCAACTGCCCGGCATCGTCGCGCACGACCGGCTCAACGGCGGAGGTCACCTCGAGACCGGGTGACTGGATCCGGGGAAATTGGGCGGTCCTTCAGCCATCAAGGCGTGGCTCCTACTCAAAGGCGGACCCCGTCAGGCCCGTAACGATGGGTGCCGCGAGTGCGAAAGATCCGCCACTCAGAAGTCGGGGCCGCCTGCTCCTCCGCCCCTTGGCATGTTTCGAAGCCCGCCCCAGGGGTCTGCGGCTCGGCCCCAGGGGCAGGTCCTGTGCCTTGCTGGCTCCTGACGAGCCACGACGTTGATCCATTAGCCGCCTGCGGGGGCTGCCGCGCGCCAGTGCTCCTGGTCTGCCGTCGGATCGTTCGAGTGCCTGACCGCGGTAGCGGCGGGCGTGGCGTGGGCCTCTGAGGGGTCGGCGCGTGAGGTGATCCGATGTCCACTCCAACTGCTCTGCTGCCGTTCCAGCCGGCAACGATGGAAGGGCCCACAACACAGCTCCCGGCACCCGACTCTGATACGGCCTCAACAGGACCAAGGGGCGGTTCAAGTGGATGCGGAGTGCTCGAAGCGTGCGGACGTGCCAGCAGCCGACCTTGGGAAAACCTTGGGCCCAACATGTGGTCGTACACGATTCAATTACACCGAAGGGGGTTGCCCGGTAGTCGTTTCGACGCACTGGGCATCAAGCGGTGGTGAGGTCCCCGGGTCTTTTCGCGGCATTTTTCGGCGTTTTCAAAAGGTTTCTAAAAGGTGTTCAAAAGGTTTCCAAAAGGTTTGCAAAAGGACGCCGGAACAGCGTGCGACGGTCCGAACAGCCTCGAAGGCAGGCAGGTGTGCCATGAATCGCTCGATCCTCAGTTTTGGCGGACGCACTCCGGTACGAGCGGGCCAGCCCGCTCGTGACAGCGCGCGCAGTCCTGACGTTGCGTCGAGAGGGGTTCGGTTCCGAAGGGTCGCTGTGGGCGCTGCGTTCGTGCTGCCCTTGGCGATGGTGGCGCCCGCGATCTCCGCTCAGGCAGTCCAGGCGCCAGTGGGCAACGGCTTCGTCGTCACCGCCGGTGACTTGAGCTTCATCCTCAAGCAGATCAAGATCGCCGAGCGCCATTCGGTGACCCAGACCGCCTCCGACCAGTGCGGCACGCTGGCGGGGCCCGACCCAGACCAGATCCCGGACCGGCTGACCGCCTACGGCCTGCGCACGGTCGACGGCTCCTGCAACAACCTCTTCGCCGGTCGCGAGACGTTCGCGACCGCCGACCAGCCGTTCCCCCGGCTGGCCACCGCCAAGTTCCGGGACGCCGAGGCCAGCCCCAGCGACTTCTTCGGGCCGGGCAGCGGCGTCATCGCGTCCAACGGCGGTTACCAGCAGAAGCTGAGCGGCAACCTCGTCTTCGACTCCGAGCCCCGCACCGTCAGCAACCTCATTGTCGACCAGACGTCGACGAACCCCGCCGCGATCGCGGCCGCGGGCGCCCCGGTGCGCTCCCAGCAGAACCCCGGGCTGTTCCCGTGCACGACTGATCCCGACCCCAACGCGGTCCCGCCGGTCGACGCCGCTCCGGTGGGGTGCGTGCCCTCCCACCAGACCCTGTTCATCCCGAACGTCACCACCGACGTCGGGCTGTCGCCGCCGTACAACTCGATGTTCACGTTCTTCGGGCAGTTCTTCGACCACGGTGTCGACCAGACCGTCAAGAGCGGTGGCACCGTGTTCGTGCCGCTGAAGGCCGACGACCCGCTGATCACCGTCGGCCCCGACGGCATCAAGGGGACCAACTGCGGGACGGCAACGGCCGCTCACTGTGACGAGGTCCCGCCGGGGCAGCAGTTCATGGTGCTCACCCGGGCCCAGAACCAGCCCGGTCCGGACGGCAAGCTCGGCACCGCCGATGACGTCCAGGACGCCAACAACACCGACTCCCCGTGGGTCGACCAGAGCCAGACGTACACCTCGCACTCCTCGCACCAGGCCTTCCTGCGTGAGTACGCGCTGGACGCCAACAACAGGCCCATCTCGACGGGCAAGTTCCTCGACGGCATCGCGCAGGACGACGCCCTTCCCTGCGCCCCGGACACCATCTGCTACAACGACGGCAACGCCACCACGGGCAGCATGGCGACCTGGGCGGCGACCAAGCAGCAGGCAGCGAAGAAGCTTGGGCTGCTGCTGACCGACAAGGACGTGACGAACATCCCGATGCTCGTCGCCGACGCCTACGGCAACTTCGTTCCCGGTCCCGCGCGCGGCCTGCCGCAGTACGTGACGACCGCCGGCCCCGTCGAGGGCAACCTCGCCGCTCCCGTCGCCGTGCCGGCGAACGTCGTGCACTTCGACACGCCGTTCCTGACGGACATCGCGCACAACGCCGACCCCGGCACCGTGGGGCCCTGCACGCAGCGGACCCCCGACGGAACGGTGAACCCCAAGGTCACCGGGTTGCCGGCCGGGTGTCTGGACCCTGACTCCGACACGTCAGCGTCGGCCGACTTCGCCGCGCAGCCGTTCGGAACCTACGACGACGAGATGCTCAACGACCACTTCACCTGCGGTGACGGTCGCTGCAACGAGAACATCGCGCTGTCCACGATCCACCAGGTCTTCCACTCCGAGCACAACCGTCTGGTGGACGACATCACGAACACCCTGAACGACCCGGCCAACGCCGCCCTCAAGGCGGCCTACCAGGCCGGCCACGCGTTCAACGGCAACGACATCAGCTACGGCTACGGTGGCCGGCTGTTCCAGGCGGCCCGCTTCGTCACCGAGATGGAGTACCAGCACCTGGTGTTCGAGGAGTTCGGTCGCAAGATGGTGCCGGCGATCCGGCCGTTCCACATCTACTCCCCGGACATTAACCCCGCCATCGAGGCCGAGTTCGCCCACGCCGTGTACCGGTTCGGCCACTCGATGCTCGACGACGACGTCGCGCGCACCTCGACCAAGGCGGACGGCTCCAAGGTGGAGAACAACCTGCCGCTGCTGACCGCGTTCCTCAACCCGCCGGAGTACTTCGACAACAAGGTCGACACGGCGCACACGGTCTACACACCCGAGCAGGCCGCTGGCGCGATCGTCATGGGTTCCTCGGACCAGGTCGGCAACGAGCTCGACGAGTTCGTCGTCGAGACCCTGCGCAACAACCTGCTGGGTCTGCCGCTGGACCTGCCGACCCTGAACATGACCCGCGCTCGGGACGCCGGCGTTCCGCGGCTGAACGAGTTCCGTCGGGCGGTGTTCGCGGAGACCAACGACAGCCAGCTCATGCCGTACACGAACTGGCAGGACTTCGGCCAGCACCTCAAGCACCCCGAGTCGCTGGTCAACTACGTGGCTGCCTACGGTCAGCACCCCACCATTACCGGTGCGACCACCCTCAAGGGCAAGCGAGACGCCGCGCGCGCCATCGTGGACCCGCGGCCGGCGTCAGCCGGACCGGACGGTATCCTCGGCAACGCGGACGACATCGCGGCAGACGTGCAGCCGGGCGACGCGGCGGACTTCATGTTCAGCACCGGCCCCGACTGGGCGAGCAAGGCCGACGGGACCACCACGACCGGTGTCGACGACATCGACCTGTGGGTCGGTGGGCTCGGCGAGGTGACCAACCTGTTCGGCGGCCTGCTGGGCTCCACCTTCAACTACGTCTTCCAGACGCAGCTGGAGAAGCTCCAGGACGGTGACCGGCTCTACTACCTGAACCGGACGCCCGGCATGAACCTGCGCACCCAGCTCGAGGGCAACTCGTTCTCCGAGATGATCCAGCGCAACACCGACGGCACGAACACGCTCAAGGCCGACGTCTTCGCGACGGCCGACTGCAAGTTCCAGCTGGCCAACATCCACTCGTACACCGCGGCGCCGGACATCACCACGGACTTCGCGCCGATCACCAGTGCCGGTGCCGTCGACGACGACCCGACCACGCCCGACTGCGACGAGAACCAGCTGTTGGTTCGCTCGCCCGACGGCACCATCTCCTACCGCCAGCGCAACAACATCGACCCCACCGGGATCAACGGCCAGGCCGTCTACAACGGCACGGCTGCCGCCGACCGGGTCAAGGGCGGTAACGACAACGACACCGTCTGGGGTGGCGACGGCAACGACGTCATCGACGGCCAGGGCGGCGACGACATCGCGTTGGGCGGCAAGGGTGACGACATCATCACCGACCTCGACGGTGCCGACGTGCCCAAGGGCGGACCCGGCAACGACGCCATCGACGCCGGCCCCGGAGACGACATCCCCATGGGCAACGAGGGCCAGGACTTCATCAACGCCGGCGCCAACGACAACGAGACCTTCGCCGGTCCCGGCAACGACTTCGTCATTGCCGGACAGGGTGCGGACGCGGTCTTCGGCGACGGTGGCGACGACTGGATCGAGGGTGGCTCCGGGCAGGACCTGCTCCAGGGCGACCACGGTGCCCCGTTCTTCGACGACCCCGCCGAGACCGCCCCGGGCAACGACATCTTCATCGGCCAGGTCGGTGAGAACGACTACGACGCCGAAGGTGGCGACGACGTCATGGCGCAGAACGCCGCGGTCGACCGCAACGCCGGCGCCGGTGGCTTCGACTGGGCGATCCACCAGTACGACACGGTGGCCGCTGTCGACGACATGATGATCAACAACAACCTCGGTGGTCTTCCGATCCAGCTCGTGGTCAACCGCGACCGCTGGCAGGAGACTGAGGCCGACTCCGGTGGCCCCCTGAACGACAGCATCAAGGGCACCGACGGTGTCCTGGCCACCCCGCGGCTGATCGACGGACGCACCGGCGGCTTCACCGGTTGCGACGCCATCGACCAGGCAGGGGCGGCCCGGATCAACGGGCTGTCGGCCATCCTGCCGCCGGTCAACCAGTGGCAGGGTGACGCGGCAGCCGTCGCAGCCCTGTCGGCGTCCGGCAGCTGCCCGCTCACCGGCCCGGTCTGGGGCGAGGGCGACATCCTCCTCGGCGGGGACGGCAGCGACACCCTCGAGGGCCGTGCCGGCAACGAGATCATCGACGGTGACCGGTACCTCACCACGCGGATCAGCTACCGCACCAACCCCGCTGACCCCGCCACCGAGACCGGGACGACGGACCTGATGGAGAACAAGGCGATCCCCGCCACCGCCACGAACCCGTGGGGTCCGGGAACCACCGGGATGACCCTCCAGCAGGCCGTGTTCGCCGGCATCGCCCACCCGGGCAACCTGGTCGCCGTCCGCGACATCAAGACGGCCGCGGCTAACCCCACCGCAGTGGACACCGCGGTGTTCTCCGGACCTCGGGCCAACTACACCATCACCAACACCGTCATCGGTGGCGAGCGGGTGTTCACGGTGACCGCTACCGTTGGCCCCGACGGCATCGACACGCTGCGTAACGTGGAGCGGCTGCAGTTCACCGACCAGGTGCTGCTGATCACCCCGCCGCCGGCGCCCACCAATGTGGCGGCGACGACGACGCCAAGCGCCAGCGCCACGGGCTCGGCCACCGTCACGTGGACCGCACCGGTCCTCGCCGCCGGCACCTCGCCCATCACCTCCTATGACGTCGTGGTCAGCTCCGGTGGGGCGGTCACCCAGACCATCACCGGGATCGCCCGGGCGGCCACCAGCCGTGTGGTCAACAACCTGGCCAACGGTACGACCTACACCTTCCAGGTGCGTGCCAACAACGCCTTCGGGGCCGGCCCACTGTCGGCACCGTCCAACGCGGTCACCCCGCAGGGCATCCCGAGCGCACCGACAGGTGTCGTGGCCGTCAGGGGTAACACCAGCGCAAGCCTGAGCTGGACTCCCGGCAGCAACGGAGGCTCGCCCGTCACCAGCTGGGTCGTCACGGTCCGAACGGGAGCAACCGTGGTCAGGACGGTGCCGGTCAGCGGCGCCACGCCCAACACGGTCATCACCGGCCTCACCAACGGAACGGCCTACAACTTCCGGGTTCAGGCGGTGAACGCCAACGGGACGAGTGCCCTGTCGGCGGCATCCAACACCGTCACCCCGGCCACCGTTCCGGACGCACCGACCATCGGTACCGCCGTGTCCGGTACTGCCGGAGGCGCGGTCAACGCCCAAGCGGTCTGGACGGCCCCAGCCAGCAACGGCGGGTCGGCAATCACCAACTACCAGGTTAGGGCCTACCGCGTCGCAGCTGATGGCAGCACCACGTTGTTCAGCCAGACAACGTTCAACGCCACAGTGACCCCGCGGACCATCGTCCTGACCGCAGGCAACTACCAGTTCGAGGTCGTGGCCATCAACGCGGTCGGGGATAGCGCCCCGTCGGCCAAGTCCAACACGGTGGTGGCCCGCTAGCGGTCGCTGCACGCGGTCGACGACGGCCGTGAGTCCCTCAAGGGGGCCACGGCCGTCGTCATCCGTTCCGTTCTCCGCCACCGGGGGCACCTGCACGACGCCTACGCATGGCAGGTCCTGCAGCCTGTCCGTGAGCTTCCTGCCCCTGGTGGTGGGCTCGGTGGATACAAGCCTGACGCCTCGGCCGGTGACGCCGGCGGCGCGATCAACGCGACGGCCAGGTGGACGCCTCCGACGACCACGGGCGCGTCGGCGATCACCGGCCACGCGGTGCGTGCCCTGCGGATCAGCGCCGCAGGGGCCGTGCTCAGCACGACCACCTCGGCCGTGCAGCCGGCCACCACCCAGGGCTGGTTGTACGTGTGAATCGCCCGTCACTGCAGGTGAACGCGCCGCGCATCTCTGTCGAACGGGCTCAGTGGGCCGAGCAGGGTCAGGCCGTGCGACGACGACCACGGAGCATGCTCGCCGGGTGGAGTGCACCCTCAGGTTGCTGGTCCCGTCTGGGTGCGGCCATGGGGGTCAACGTCGATCTTCGCCACGTCGCAGTAGGCGCACCTGACATCAAAGTCGGGCTCGCCCCGCACGATGATGGCGGCGGCGGCCACCCACAGGTGCTCCTCACATGGTGGCTCGACTACTTCGTTCACCCCATAAACGTCCCACCGAGGAAGCACCGCGGCAATCGGGGCGGGTGATGCCGCGGGCGGGACCTTCCCGACCGCGGGTCTCGCCGTGAATCGGGTCCTAGGACCTCAACCCTGAAGCATCGGGTCAGCCGACGACAGAGGACCGCAGGAGTTGCAGTTGAACTCGCCGTGGTCGGGCTTCCACTCCAGCCTCAGGCCTCCGACGACACCGCACTCAGGGCAAGTCATCGTGTGGGCCATCAGGGCGAGCATGGCCCTGCTCCACTCCGGCCCACCCCTGCTGTGCTGGGGTTGCGTGACACTCTGGCTCACGGACGAAGGATAGATCACCAGTTGCCCCGCCGCGCGGTGCACCAGTCGGTGTCGAGGGTTGCCCCGCCCCGGCGGGGGAAGTAATGGCAACCGTCCTCGGTCTGGTGCGAACCAACGCCGACCTAGGAGTGGCCGTGGATGGCGGCCTCGGTCACCTCCTCGGAGACGGCAGGTGTGGACCGGCACAGCTCGAGACCGGGGCCTCACCCCTGGTCGTGTCGGCTGCGGCTGAGGCCAGCGAACTTCACCGTGGCCGCACGCTCGTTGCCGCCGGGCTGGGCCGACGGGACATTCCGCCCGAAGTCTTCGACACCTGCCCTCTCGGATCCTCGAAGCCCCGGACATCGCCGGCCGCGGCATCGGCAACGAGGTGCCGATCGATGGCGTCGGAGTTCTTGAGCTCGAGACACCTCAATTGCCCCCAGAAGTTGCGTCTCAACGCCGCCTGTCGACCGCCCGGATCGCGGCAGTTCCGGACGTATTGGACGATCTCGCGGAGGCTCAAGGAGGCAGTCTTCGACTGCCCGGCAAGTGGATCGGAGGCCAATGGCGCCCTGGACTAGGTGCGTGAGTCTTTGAGCACGCTGAGGCGGTGCAACCGGCCCGACGCGTTCATCACCGTCGTCCGGCATGCTGGTGTGCGTGTTGAGCGACGACGGGGCTCGGGACCACGAGAGTTGGGTGACTCTGCTTCTGGAGCATGCCAAGTCTGGTGCGGTTCTCCGCGCGGCGCCTGCCGGTGACGATGGTGCAGAACCGGACCCGGCCGGGGCCGGCGCCTGGCCGGCGGAGTGTGTCTTGCCGGCAGATGCACTACGCGAAGCGCTTATCACGGTTTCTCGTGACAGCGACGCCTACGACCTTCGAGGACTGTGGGTCATGGGCGTCGACATCCCGGACCGGCTGGAGCTGGACCATGTGCATCTCGCCTGCCCGCTCCGGCTCGACCGCTGCCGCTTTCAGGCCGGCGCTTCCCTTAACGGCGGGACCTTGGCTGTCCTCAGCCTGAACGGCTCCTGGCTGGCCGCAGACACCACCAATGTCGACAACCCTGCACTGGCTTTGGGCGGTGCGAAGATCACCGGATCCCTGAGCATGAGCGGTGCGACGCTCAGCAATGAGGGCGGAGTCGCGCTCTTGCTAGACCGGGCGACCATCGAAGGCGGCGTGTTCCTCGACAAGGGGTTCACCGCCGCCGGGGAGGTCAGCGCCACCGACGCCACAATCACCGGATCGCTGAGCATGAGCGCGGCGATCCTGAGCAATGAGGGCGGAGTCGCGCTCTTGCTAGACCGGGCGACCATTGAAGGCGGCGTGTTCCTCGACAAGGGGTTCACCGCCACCGGGGAGGTCCGCGCCATGGACGCCGCTATCACCGGATCGCTGAGCATGATGGATGCGACCCTCAGCAATGAGGGCGGAGTCGCGCTCTTGCTAGACCGGGCGACCATGAAAGGCGGCGCGTTCCTCCACAGACGGTTCACCGCCACCGGGGAGGTCCGGGCCATCGACGCCACGACCACCACTTGGGCGATGACTGGCGCCACGCTCTTGGGCGCCTCGGGGTCCGGCAAGGCGCTCATCCTCGAGGACATGGAGGTTGGAGCGCTCTTCCTGCGTGGAATAGGAGGCGTCTACGGAGAGGTGCACTTGAGTGCGGCCCGGATCGGTGACTTGGTGCTCGATGCGACGGGGATGGCGGTCCCGGGTGGGAGTTGATCGCGCACGGGTGGCAGGTCCGGTCCATCGTAGGCGCGGCGGAAACCCGCGCCGATGTGATGCAGAAGTGGCTGGACACCCGCCCCGACCGGGTGCCGTACTCACCGCAGCCTGCACGAGCACTAGCGGAGGTGTACGACCGAGCCGGACACCCCGACCAAGCGCGGAGACTGCGATATACCGCTGCCCGCACCCTGACCAAGGAGGCGCGGTGGTGGGCCAAGCCGGCGCTTTGGGCCTACTGGCTGTTGGTGGGGCACGGCTACTACCCCGTGCTGACCTTGCCCTGGCTGGCCCTCGCGCTAGCGCTCACCTTTGGCATAACAGCCACCAACCCGGAGGCGTTCGTCCCTACCGATCCGGTAAAAGCCTCCGCAGCAGTCGCCGCCGCATCCGGCGTCGATAGCGACCTTCAAACAGCGGACCCCGACGAGCAGGACCCCATCACGGGCGCGACTAGCTGCGCCGACATGGGGACCTACCCATGCTTCTCTCCGGCATCCACCGCCCTGCAAACCGTGGTCCCGCCCGCAGCGGCGGTGCAGACCACCGCATGGCAGCCCGCCGGGTGGGCTGCCATCGCCCTGACCTTGGCAAAGGCAGCAGGGTGGATCCTCACCGTTCTACTGCTCGCCGGCGTCACCGGCCTTCTCCGTCGCACGTAGGTCCCGCTGCGCACGGGTTGCAGGGTTCCGAATGGTCCGCCGCTGAGCGTCTGGGGCACGCCGACCTTCCGCAATTGAGTACTGGGAGCCTGCCAACTCTGTGCCGGCGGCGTGGGACCCGCTCATCGGCATGACAGTGCGGATCGAGGTGCGTCTCATCGCCTGTCCGCCAGTATCAACGCAATCCCGGTTTGCCCATCAGTCGCCGGACTCGGCGTAGTCAACGAGCGCCCGCACCGCGTCCGGACGCTCAGTGGCCGATGAGCTTCACGGCAGGGCATCTCATCTTTACGCTGCGCTCAAACCCCCGGAGTCATCGGTGGATCGAGGTTGAGGGTGGCCTCGTCCTCGGTGTTCCGGAAATACCTCGTCAGGCGTCACACATCGGTGCAGGGGTCCATGGCGGGTACACATCGGGTACACATGCCAGCCAGAAACTACCAATGGCCGTCAACGCTTGCTCACGCCAAAAAGCCCTGTTCCCAACACTTTCGGGTATCGCCATTCAGTACCAACGGAAGCCTGACCGCCCTCTCAAGGCGGTAGCGCGGGTTCGAATCCCGTCGGGGCTACGTCGAGCCGAAGGCCCGGTCCACCAGGACCGGGCCTTCGGCGCATCTCCGCCCGGATGCCGTCCGGTCACGTCCGCGGGGGTGCGGCACCGCCCGCGCGCTGGGCGCTCACGGCCTCCTGGGCCACCCGACGCAGGGCCACGAGCACCGGGTCGACCATCACCGTGCCGACGACGACGGCATGCATCGCAGCCTCGGGGGAGTCGGCCGCCAGGGCGTGCTCCACGTCGACGACCGCCACCTCGTGCATCGCCTCGGCATAGCGGTGCAGCCGCGGCGCGTCGACCGGGACCCCGGCGTCGCGGGCCGCCGCGATGGCCACCCCGAGGGCCCGTGCCGCCGGCGCCTCCGGCCAGACCTGCCAGCCGAGGGTCGCGAGCAGTGCGGTGACCTCGGGTGAGGGAGGCGCGTCGTCGCCGCTGGTCGGCAGGGCGCAGTGCGCCACGCCTAGGAAGTCGTGGCGCGAGGGGGGTGGGGCGGCCAGCGCCTCGAGCACCGAGCGCACCCCCGCGATGCCGACCCCGCCGTGCTCGACGAGCGCGCGCACGAGCCGCAGGCGCTCGAGGTGCTGCGGGCCGTACTCGGCGCGGGTGCGACTGGTCGCCTCGCCCGGCATCAGCAGCCCCTCGCGCAGGTAGTACTTGAGCGTGGGCACGGGGACGCCGCTGGCGGCGGAGAGCTCGGAGATGCGCATGCGACGTGTCCTCTTGACATCGGATAGTGCTGCTGTCCAGTATGGTCAGGTTACTAGATATTCACACTATCCAAAGGAGCCGGCCATGGTCGAGCGACTCACCCACGCATACGACGGGCCGCTGGCGGTCTTCCTCATCGGCCTGCGCATCCACCAGCCCTGGCGGCTGAAGGTCGTCGGGCAGGCGGTGCGAGCGATGCCGAAGATGATCATCGAGCTCGAGCAGAACAAGGCGGCCGCCGAGCGTGGCGAGGCCGAGTCGCTCGGCTACCTCGGCAGCAGGTCGACCGTCGACCTCACCGGCACCACGATGATCCAGTGGTGGCGCAGCACCGACGACCTCTACGCCTATGCGTCAGCGCCCGACCTCGAGCACCGGCCGGCGTGGAGCGAGTTCTACCGGGTCGCGCGGTCGGCCCCCACGGCCGTCACCATCTGGCACGAGACCTACGCGGTCGGGCCGGGGGGCGCGGAGAGCGTCTACGCGGGTGGGAAGCCGTTCGGCCTCGGCGTGATCGCCGGCACCATCCCGGTCTCGCGCCGCGGCGAGCACGCGCGCGACCGCCTCGGCAGGCGCGCGGCATCCTGACCGGGCCATCCTGACCGGCCCGGGCCGGGCCGGGCCGGGCCGGGCCGGGCCGGGCCGGGCCGGGCCGGCGGGGCGGGGGGTCAGGCGCTGGCGCGCAGCAGCGACGCCCAGGCGCAGACCCGCGAGTCGATCTCGTGGTCTCCGGTCGCCGCGTGCACCAGCCAGGCGTCAACGAGGTCCTCGGCGACGGGCCAGCGGTTCTCCCAGGTCACCAGGCGCTCGGCCAGCAGGTCGAACACGTCGTCGCACAGCGAAGGGGCGAAGACGGTGACCGGCGTCGCCGCCCGGGTGAGCGCGGCAGCCCGCCGTGCGGCCATCGGACCGCCGCCCACGACGATCGCCCGGCGCCCCGGCCGGGGGAAGCCGAGCAGGCGGGTGCGGTCACGGGCGATGCGCTGGGCGGGGCTGAGGGACATGGAGCGACCTCCTCGCGCGGGCGGAACCGGGTGTGGTCGCACCCTGCTCCCGCGGTGTTGCGTCGGGGCGCGCGCCATGTGACATCCGTGTTGCATAACCCGACCGATTGCGGATCTCCCACCGGTGCGCGGGCGCACGGCGCGTGCCCCTAGTGGGGGAATCGCACGAAGTCGTGGAGGTCCGGGGCAGGGATGCCGGGTCAGACGTTGTTCTGGACGTCCTGCTGGGCGGCGTGGCGGGCGAGCACCTCGGTGAGCTTGTTCGCGCCGGCGATCACCGTGGCCGCGTGCAGCCGGCCCGGCTGGCGCGAGAGCCGCTCGATCGGCCCGGAGATGGAGACGGCGGCGATGACCCGGCCGGAGGGGGAGCGCACCGGCGCCGAGACCGAGGCGACGCCCGGCTCGCGCTCGCCGACGCTCTGGGCCCAGCCGCGACGGCGCACGCCGGACAGCGCTGTCGCGGTGAAGGCGGCGCCCTGCAGGCCGCGGTGCAGGCGGTCCGGCTCCTCCCAGGCCAGCAGCACCTGGGCGGCGGACCCGGCCCGCATGGACAGCGTCGCGCCGACCGGGATGGAGTCGCGCAGGCCCACCGGACGCTCGGCCGCTGAGACGCACACCCGGTGCTCGCCCTGGCGGCGGAAGAGCTGGGCGCTCTCGTCGGTGTGGTCGCGCAGGGCGCCGAGCACGGGGCCGGCGGCGGCGAGCAGGCGGTCCTCACCGGCGGCGGCGGCGAGCTCGCCCAGGCGCGGGCCGAGGATGAAGCGGCCCTGCAGGTCGCGCGTGACGAGCCGGTGGTGCTCGAGCGCGACGGCGAGCCGGTGCGCCGTGGGGCGGGCCAGGCCGGTCGCCGTGACGAGCTGCGCGAGCGTCGACGGGCCGGCTTCCAGCGCGCTGAGGACGATCGCCGCCTTGTCGAGAACGCCGACGCCACTAGTGTTGTCCATGTCTTGATATTAACGTCTCAGTGCCTGAGACGCACGTCCATCGACAACTCCCCCGTGCGAATCTCGGGAGACAGGTCGGGCGCCGGTGGGCGCCGAGCTGTCCGCAGGTGTCGTGCGACCGCTCGTCCGGCGGTCACGTCGTGGAGGTGGAGCAATGGCCGGAACTCTGGCCGAGAAGGTCTGGGAGTCCCACGTGGTGCGCCGCGGGGAGGGCGAGCCCGACCTGCTCTACATCGACCTGCACCTGGTGCACGAGGTGACCAGCCCGCAGGCCTTCGACGGGCTGCGGCTGGCCGGCCGCCCGGTGCGCCGCCCCGACCTCACGCTCGCCACCGAGGACCACAACGTGCCCACGACGCCCGGGCCGATCACCGACCTCACCAGCCGCACCCAGGTCGAGACGCTGCGCCGCAACTGCGCGGAGTTCGGCGTCACGCCTCTACCCGATGGGCGACAAGGAGCAGGGCATCGTGCACGTCGTCGGCCCGCAGCTCGGCCTCACCCAGCCCGGCATGACCATCGTCTGCGGCGACAGCCACACCTCGACGCACGGCGCGTTCGGCGCGCTCGCGTTCGGCATCGGCACCTGCGAGGTCGAGCACGTGCTCGCCACCCAGACCCTGCCGCTCAAGCCGTTCAAGACGATGGCGATCACCGTCGAGGGCGAGCTGGCCGACGGCGTCACCGCCAAGGACATCATCCTCGCCGTCATCGCCAAGATCGGCACCGGTGGCGGCCAGGGCTACGTGCTCGAGTACCGCGGCAGCGCCATCCGCGCGCTGTCGATGGAAGCCCGGATGACGGTCTGCAACATGTCGATCGAGGCCGGCGCCCGCGCCGGGCATGATCGCCCCCGACGAGACCACCTTCGACTACCTGCGCGGCCGCGACCACGCCCCGACCGGCGCCGACTGGGACGCCGCGGTCGACGACTGGAGCCACCTGCGCACCGACGACGACGCCGAGTTCGACGAGGAGGTCGTCCTCGACGCCGACACGCTCACGCCGTTCGTCACCTGGGGCACCAACCCCGGCCAGGGCGCCCCGCTCGGCGCGGCCGTGCCCGACCCCGAGCTGATGCCCGACGAGAACGACAAGGCCAACGCCCGCCGCGCCCTGGAGTACATGGAGCTGCAGGCCGGCACCCCGCTGCGCGAGATGCACGTCGACACGGTGTTCCTCGGCTCGTGCACGAACGGGCGCATCGAGGACCTGCGCGCCGCCGCCGAGGTCATCCAGGGCCGCCAGGTCGCCGACGGGGTGCGGATGCTCGTCGTGCCCGGCTCGGCGCGGGTGCGCCTGCAGGCCGAGAGCGAGGGGCTCGACAAGGTCTTCACCGCGGCCGGTGCCGAGTGGCGCCTGGCCGGCTGCTCGATGTGCCTGGGCATGAACCCCGACCAGCTCGCGCCGGGGGAGCGCAGCGCGTCGACGTCGAACCGCAACTTCGAGGGTCGCCAGGGCAAGGGCGGCCGCACGCACCTGGTCTCGCCCGCTGGTCGCCGCCGCCACCGCGGTCCGCGGCACCCTCTCCAGCCCCGCCGATCTCGAGCCCGTGAGCGAGGGGAGCCACTGATGGACACCTTCACCGACCCACACCGGCATCGGGGTGCCGTTGCGCCGCAGCAACGTCGACACCGACCAGATCATCCCGGCGGTCTACCTCAAGCGGGTCACCCGCACCGGTTTCGAGGACGGCCTGTTCGCCGCCTGGCGCGGCGACGAGACGTTCGTGCTCAACGACCCGAACGTTCTCCGCGGGGTCGGTGCTCGTCGCCGGGCCCGACTTCGGCACCGGCTCCTCGCGCGAGCACGCGGTCTGGGCGCTGATGGACTACGGCTTCCGGGTGGTCATCTCGTCGCGCTTCGCCGACATCTTCCGCGGCAACTCGCGGCAAGCAGGGGCTGCTCACCGCGCAGTGCAGCCAGGACGACGTCGAGCTGCTCTGGAAGCTGCTCGAGAACGACCCGGGCACCTCAGGTGACGGTCGACCTGGTGTCGCGCACCATCACCGCGCGGCGACATCGTCGCGAGCTTCGAGGTCGACGACTACACCCGGTGGCGCCTGCTCGAGGGCCTCGACGACATCGGCCTCACCCTGCGGCACGAGGCCGACATCACGGCCTACGAGGCCGAGCGCCCGAGCTGGAAGCCGACCGTCACCGCTTGATCAATGCGGTTGCTGCACACGGCATTTGGATGCCGTGACGCGCCGCGCGCAGGCGGCATCCGTGTTACTGCTGTGACGGATGTGGCGCGGAAGGGTGCTTCAGGGGCCCGCGAACCCGTTGTCGCACAACGGATAACACGCCGCGTTGATGGTGGACTCTCCGCCTGAGCGGGCATAACGTCGACTCAGGCCGGGCATCCGCCGGCCGTGACATCGCCGTCGGGCGTTTCCCCGGCGCCGTCCCGACATGGAGTGGTCCACGTGAACAAGGCAGATCTCGTCAGGGAGCTGGAGAAGCGACTGGGCAGCCGAAGGGCCGCCAACGACGCGCTGGATGCGGTGCTCGACACCATCGTCCGCGAGGTCGTTCGCGGTGGGAAGGTGTCCATCACCGGGTTCGGCACGTTCGACCGCGTCGAGCGCGCGGCACGCACCGGCCGCAACCCGCACACCGGCACCTCGGTGCGCATCCCGAAGTCGAAGGCGCCGCGCTTCCGTGCCGGCACCTCGTTCAAGGCCTACGTCAAGAAGCCGAGCACGCTGTCGAAGAACGCGCCCGCCACGGGTCGCGCCGCGGCTGGCGCAGCCGGTGCCGCTGCCGGTGCGGCGGTCGCAGCGGCCACGGCTCCGGTGAAGGCCGCCGCCCGCACGGCAGCCGCCGCCGGCGGCACGGCCAAGACCGCCGCCAAGAAGGTCGCCTCGACCACCACCGCGACGGCCCGCAAGGCGACCGGCACGGCGAAGACCGCCGCCAAGAAGGCTCCGGCGAAGGCCGCCCCGGCGAAGGCCGCTGCGAAGAAGGCTCCGGCCAAGGCCGCCCCGGCCAAGACGGCCGCCAAGAAGGCTCCGGCCAAGGCCGCTCCGGCCAAGACGGCGGCCAAGAAGGCACCGGCGAAGGCCGCGGCCACCAAGGCTCCCGCCAAGGCGGCGGCCAAGAAGGCTCCCGCGAAGGCCGCCCGGCCAAGGCCGCCGCCAAGAAGGCACCGGCCAAGGCCGCTCCCGCGAAGGCTGCGGCGAGGAAGGCTCCGGCCAAGGCCGCGGCGACCAAGACCGCGACCACGGCGCCGGCCAAGACGGCGGCGAAGAAGGCCCCCGCGAAGAAGGCTCCCGCAAAGAAGGCCACGGCGAAGAAGTAGGTCGTCGATCGATCCACGACGCGGCGCGGCGGTGACGGCCCAGCCGTCGCCGCAGCGCCGCGTCTGTGTTTGGCTGGACCCATGACCTCCACCCTCGTCGTCGACGGCGGCTCCCCGCTCGTCGGCGACATCGAGGTCAGGGGGGCCAAGAACCTGGTCTCCAAGGCGATGGTGGCCGTCGTGCTCGGCCGAGGAGCCGTGCCGGCTGCGCGGGGTCCCCGAGATCAGCGACGTGCAGGTGGTCAGCGGGCTGCTCGAGCTGCACGGCGTGCTCATCGACTCCACCGACCGCGACGGCGAGCTGGTGATGGACCCCACCAACGTCGAGCAGGCGCACATCGCCGACATCGACACCCACGCCGGCTCCTCGCGGGTGCCGGTGCTGCTCTGCGGCCCGCTGCTGCACCGGCTCGGCGAGGCGTTCATCCCCGACCTGGGCGGCTGCCGCATCGGCGAGCGGCCGATCAACTACCACCTCGACGTGCTGCGCGAGTTCGGCGCGGTCATCGAGAAGCGCAAGGACGGCCTGCGGCTCACGGCGCCGCACGGCCTGCACGGGTGCCGACGTGCACCTGCCGTACCCGAGCGTGGGGGCCACCGAGCAGGTGCTGCTCACCGCCGTGCGCGCCCGCGGCATCACCACGCTGCGCAACGCGGCCATCGAGCCCGAGATCATGGACCTCATCGCGATCCTGCAGAAGATGGGCGCGATCATCTCGGTGCAGACCGACCGGGTCATCACCATCGAGGGCGTCGACCCGGCTCGGCGGCTTCAACCACCTGGCCATCCCCGACCGGATCGAGGCGGGGTCGTGGGCCTGCGCCGCGCTGGCCACGAACGGCGACATCTACGTGCGCGGGGCCCAGCAGCTGCCGATGATGCCGTTCCTCAACGTGTTCCGGCGGATCGGCGGCGCCTTCGACGTCGACGACGAGGGCATCCGGTTCTGGCACCCGGGCGGCGCCCTGCGCGCCATCGCCCTCGAGACCGACGTGCACCCGGGCTTCATGACCGACTGGCAGCAGCCGCTGGTCGTGGCGCTGACCCAGACCACCGGGCTGTCGATCGTGCACGAGACGGTCTACGAGAACCGGCTCGGCTTCACCGACGCGCTGCTCGACTCCGGCGCGCAGATCCAGACCTACCGCGAGTGCCTGGGCGGGTCACCCTGCCGGTTCGGCCGGGCCAACTTCCAGCACTCGGCGGTCATCTCCGGCCCGAGCCCGCTGCGGGCCGCCGAGATCACCGTGCCCGACCTGCGCGGCGGCTTCAGCTACCTGATCGCCGCCCTGGCCGCGCGAGGGGCGCTCGACCGTGCACGGCATCGACTTCATCTACCGCGGCTACGAGCGGTTCTCGGAGAAGCTCGACGCCCTCGGCGCCGCCTACAAGCTCAGCTGCACGCGTCTACCCGGTACGGCTTCGTGCGCACGTCGGGCGCGGTTCTGGCTGCGCCGGACGCCCGATCAAACCGCACCCAAGTCGCAGGAGAGCTACGGCACCGTCTCACCCCAAGGGGGAGGTCAGGACCGTCAGCGGATGTCCTCGCCGGGGCCGATGCCGACGACCCACACCCGGGTGGCCACCTGGCCGTCGGGGTCGAGCTCGACGCTGACCCGCTGACCGACGCGCAGGTGCAGCAGCCCGCTGGCGACAGCCGCACCGGCCGGAACGCTCACCTCGACGCCGTCGTCGAGCAGGGCCGAGCCGGAGCCGTCGGGTTCGATGCGGTGGATGGAAGCCTGCACGCCCGGAAGGCTAGCGTGCGCGAGGGCCCGGCGCGCTGCTCGGCCCGAGACCGAGCCCGACCGCAGCGGCCAGCGAGGCCGCGTCGTCGACGTCGACGCGCAGCCCGGGGAGGTCGAGGTCGAGCCGCACGAAGCCCAGCCGCTCGTGCGCGGCTGCGCTGCCGGCACCGAAGGCGGTGCGCACCACGCCGGTTGCCGGCAGGGTCAGCAGGGCGGTCCCCAGGGCGTCGGCGTCGGGCACGACGGATGCCGGGTGGGCACCCGCCGCCGCCAGCGCGGCCACGCACCTCCGCGCGGGCGCAGCGCCGGGTGGTCGCCGAGCACGACGGCCACTGCGCGCGCACTCAGGGCGCGCGCGGCATCCACCCCGGCGGCGACGGCCGCGTCGAGCCCGGCCTCCGGGGTCGACGACCACGCGAATGACCACCGGCAGCGGCCCACCGGGCCACGTCGGGGTCGGACGTGACGACGAGCACGGGCGCACCCGGCATCCCACCAGCGATCGCGGCCACGGTGTCGCGCGCGAACGCGTCGGCCAGCGCGGCACGGGCCTCGCGGGGCAGGTCGAGCCGGCTCTTGGCCAGCGGTCCGCCCTTGACCGGGACGACGACCGCCCAGTCCGGCCCGGGTGCGTGCATTCCCCGATCCTGCCAACACGACCCTGCCATGCTCGACATCGCCCGGTGGGCGGACCACAATGCGCTTGACCCGCCCCCACGGAAGGCAGCGCGTGACGACCCCCTCGGACCACTCCCGGCCCTTCGCCTACCGTCTCGCGATCCGCATCGCCCGGCCCCTGTACATGCTGTTCACCAAGCGGGACTGGTCGGGCGCGCAGAACCTCCCGACGCAGGGTGGCTACGTCGTGTGCCCCAACCACTACTCCTATGTCGAGCCGCTGGCCTTCGGGCACTTCCTCGTCGACAACGGGCACTCCCCGCGCTACCTCGGCAAGGCTGAGGTGTTCAGGGCGCCGATCGTCGGGGCCATCGTGCGCCACGCCGACCAGATCCCGGTCTACCGCGAGACGGGCCGCGCTGCCGACGCCTACCGGGCGGCTGTGGAGGCGGTGCGGGCTGGCAAGGCCGTCGCGATCTACCCCGAGGGAACGCTGACCCGCGACCCCGACCTGTGGCCGATGCGTGGCAAGACCGGCGCCGCCCGGGTCGCGCTCGAGACGCGGTGCCCGGTCATCCCGGTGGCCACGTGGGGTGCGCAGAAGATGCTCGCCCCGTACTCGAAGCGGCTGCACCTGCTGCCCCGCACCACCATCCACGTGCGCGCCGGCCGGCCGGTGCCCCTGGACGACCTCTACGGCCGCGAGCTCACGTCCGAGGTGCTGCACGAGGCCACGGCGAGGATCATGGCCGCCATCACCGCCGAGCTGGAGGTGCTGCGCGGTGAGAAGGCCCCGGTGGTGCGCTTCGACCCGCGCGCCCACAACATCACGCCGATCGGCAAGCCCCACCCCCTGGAGGAGGCCTCATGACGAGCGCAGCGGTCTACGGCACCGGCAGCTGGGGCACGGCGTTCGCCTCGGTGCTCGCGGATGCCGGCACGGACGTCACGATGTGGGGTCGCCGCCAGGAGGTCGTCGACCAGATCAATGACGGGGTCAACCGCGACTACCTGCCCGAGCTGCGCCTGCCGACCACGATCCGCGCCACGACCGACCCGGAGCAGGCCGCCGAGGGCGCGGACATCGTCGTGCTCGCCGTGCCCTCGCAGACGCTGCGCGCCAACCTCACCGCGTGGGGCTCGGCCCTACCGGCGTCCGCGGCCGTGGTGTCGCTGATGAAGGGGGTCGAGCTCGGCACGACCAAGCGGATGAGCGAGGTCATCGCCGAGGTCGGCGGGGTCGAGACCGAGCGCATCGTCATCGTGTCGGGGCCGAACCTCGCCCGTGAGATCGCCGTCAAGCAGCCGGCGGCCTCGGTGGTGGCGTGCGCGAGCGAGGAGATGGCCGAGCTCGTGGCCGGCGCGTGCGCCGCGCCCTACTTCCGCCCCTACACGGCATCCGACGTCGTGGGCACCGAGATCTGTGGCGCCGTCAAGAACGTCATCGCCCTGGCCGTCGGCATGGCCGAGGGCCTCGGGATGGGCGACAACTCCAAGGCGTCGATCATCACCCGCGGGCTGGCCGAGACGATGCGGCTCGGCACGGCGCTGGGTGGCGACGCGGTCACCTTCGCGGGGCTCGCCGGGGTGGGCGACCTCATCGCCACGTGCATGTCACCGCTGTCGCGCAACCACTCCTTCGGGGTGCGCCTGGGCCAGGGGATGGCCGTGTCGGAGGTCATCGCGGTCACCAAGCAGACCGCCGAGGGCGTCAAGTCGTGCACGTCGATCCTCGACCTCGCCCGCAACAACGGCGTCGACGTGCCCATCATCGAGCAGGTCGACGCGATGATCCAGCACGACCGCACCGCCCCGGAGGTCGTCGCGGCCCTGCTGTCCCGCCCGCGCAAGGCCGAGACCGCCTGACTAGGCCTGGTCGAGGGCCTGGCTGAGGTCGCGCCAGAGGTCGTCGACGTCCTCGATGCCGACCGAGAGCCGCACCAGGTTCTCCGGCACCCGCAGCGGCTCGCTCGGGATGCGCCGGCGCCGCTCGAGCTGGCTCTCGACCCCGCCCAGGCTGGTGGAGTGCACCCAGACCCTGGTCGCCGCGCACACCCGCTCGGCCGCCGGCGCGCCGCCCGCCACCTCGATCGAGACGATGCCGCCGAAGCCCGGATGCCGCACCCGCTCGACCGCGGGATGCGTGCGCAGGCGCTCGGCCAGGTCCAGGGCGTTGGCCCCGGCACGCTCGACGCGCAGGTGCAGGGTGCGCAGCCCGCGCAGCGCGAGCCACACCTCCATCGGGCCGGCGATCGCGCCGTGCAGGGTGCGGTGCCGCAGCATCCGCTCGTGGTGGGCGCGACCGGCATCCGTCGGTGGGGTGACGACGGCGCCGAGCACGACGTCGCTGTGTCCGGACAGGTACTTGGTCACCGAGTGCACGACGACGTCGGCGCCGAGCTCGAGCGGCCGCTGCAGCAGCGGGGTGGCGAAGGTGTTGTCGACGACCGAGAGCACGCCCCGCTCGCGGGCCGCCGCCAGCAGCGTCGGCAGGTCGGCCACCTCGAGGAGGGGGTTGGTGGGCGACTCGAGCCAGAGCAGGTCGGCGGCCTCGAGGGCCGTCAGCACGGCCTCGGTGTCGGCGACGTCGACGCGCCGCACCCGGACGGCACCCTCGGCCTCGCGGATGCCGAGGGTGGCCACCACTCCGTTGTACGCGGCATCGGGCGCTACCACCCGGCCGCCTTGGGGGAGCAGCGACAACGCCGCGGCCACAGCACCCATGCCGGAGGACAGCACCAGCGCATCGCCGCCCTCGAGGTCACCGAGCGCGGTCTCGAACGCCGACCAGGTCGGGTTGCCCGAGCGCGCGTAGACCACGTCGCCGTCGGCGTGGTAGGTCGAGGTGAGCACCAGCGGGGCGCCCACCTGCCCGCCGGCGACGACCTCCTCGCGGCCGAGCGCGACGACGCGGGTGGCGGGGGAGAGCCGGTCGGCATCCGGGTCGTGGGGTCTTGGCGTCACGCGCCTCAGGGTATGCCGCGAGTCGCCGCGGATGCCGTCGTGTCCGGTCGTGCGCCGGTCGCCGAGGGCAGTGCGGCCAGCGGCTAGGCTCGCGGGCGATGAGCACCGACGAGCCCCGCCCCGCCCCGACCCCCGACGGCTCCGACACCGGCCGCACCCGGCTGGCCCTGGTGTTCGGGGGCCGTTCGTCCGAGCACGCGGTGTCGTGCGCCACGGCCGCCAGCGTGCTCGAGGCGCTCGACCGCGACCGCTACGACGTGGTGCCGGTGGGGATCGCCAAGGACGGCCACTGGGTGCTCGTGCCCGACGACCCCGAGGTGCTGCGCCTCGCCCCGGGCCACGTGCCCGAGGTCGACACCGACGCGGCCAGCGTCATCGTGCCGACCAGCGCCACCGACCGCACGCTCGTCGTGCACGAGGCCGGCTCGCCGCCGCGCACCCTCGGCGAGGTCGACGTCGTCTTCCCGCTGCTGCACGGGCCGTTCGGGGAGGACGGCACCATCCAGGGCCTGCTCGACCTCGCCGACGTGAGGTACGTCGGGTCGGGGGTCACGGCATCCGCGGTGATGATGGACAAGCACGTGATGAAGGTGCTGCTCGCCTCCGCCGGGCTCCCGGTGGGGCCGTACACGGTGATCACCGACAAGGAGTGGCGGCGCGACAAGGCGGCGGCGATGGATGCCGTGCACGCCCTGTCGTGGCCGGTGTTCGTGAAGCCTGCGCGGGCCGGGTCGAGCATGGGCATCACCAAGGTGTCGGAGCCCGAGGCGCTGGAGGCCGCGATCGAGGCGGCCCGCGAGCACGACCCCAAGGTGGTCGTCGAGGCCGCCGTGTTCGGGCGCGAGATCGAGTGCGGGGTGCTCGAGGGGCACGGCACCGACCCCACCCGCACCAGCGAGCTCGGCGAGTGCATCGTCGTGCAGAACCACGAGTTCTACGACTACGAGGCCAAGTACCTCGCCGCGGGCGACGTGCGGCTCGAGACGCCGGCCGACGTGCCGGCGGCGGTGGCCGCGCGGATTCGGTCGATGGCGGCGCAGGCCTTCGACGCGGCCGGCTGCGAGGGGCTGGCGCGGGTCGACTTCTTCCTCACCGACGCCGGCGACGTGCTCGTCAACGAGGTCAACACGATGCCGGGGTTCACGCCGCAGTCGATGTACCCGCGGATGTGGGCGGCGACCGGGATGGGCTACCCCGACCTCATCGACGAGCTGATCGCGCTGGCACTGGAGCGCCGCACCGGCCTGCGCTGAGCCCGCCGAACGTCGCCGGGACGCGTCAGCGGCAGGCCAGCCCGTTGCCCGGCAGGGCCTTGGCGACCGGTGCGAACACCGGTAGCAGCAGCGGCTCGGGGGCGTACTTCTTCGGCACCAGCACCTCGACCGCGGGGTCGGTGCCGAACGACGTGAACCGCGTGCCGTCGCTGAGCGCCTGCGGGATCCAGCCGACCCCGTCGACCTCGAGGCACTCGGTGTCGGTGGGCCCGAGCGCCGCGACACCGCAGCGGGCGATCACGGCCGGGTTGCCCCAGGCTGCGACGCCGGGGGAGTCGGGGTCGGTGGCGCGGCGCGGCATCCCCGAGACGGTGGAGGGCCACAGCAGGGTCGCCGACAGGCAGGCCGGCTTGGAGGCGGCCGAGGGTACGGCGACCTCGACGGCGTCGGAGGAGCAGGCGGACAGCACGACGGCGGCCGCGCCGAGCGCAGCCGCCGTCGAGAGAGTGCGTCGCCGGCTCAGACGTGCACCACCGTGCAGGTGAGGGTGCGGGTGATGCCCTCGACGTCCTGGATCTTGGCGATGACGAGCTTGCCGAGCTCGTCGACGGTCTGGGCCTCGACGCGCGCGATCACGTCGTAGGGGCCGGTGACGTCCTCGGCCATGGCGACTCCGTCGAGCCCCGCGATGGCCGAGGCCACCGACGCGGCGCGGCCGACGTCGGTCTGGATCAGGATGTAGGCCTGTACCACTGAAGTGCCACCTCTTCGTGAGTCGTCGGGGCACGGGTGCCCCTGCGGTCGGGAGCACGCCCGTCGAGACCGGCGCGCGGGTCAGACGCTACCGTGCCGGGAGTCCCCACGTCTTTCGAAGGGTTGGTCAAGTGCGGCTGCGCGACGTCAGCGAGGGCGAGCTGCTCGCCCGGGTCTTCCCGGTGTACGCGGGCGCCCGCCCACCTGCCTGGGGCTCGGTGCCCGTGGGGCCGGGTGACGACGCCGCGGTCGTGGGCGCTCCCGGGGGCTCGGTGGTCGCGACGACCGACTCGATGGTGCGTGGCCGCGACTGGCGCGACGAGTGGTCCAGCGCGCACGACGTCGGGGTGAAGGTGGCGGCCCAGAACATCGCCGACATCGCCGCCATGGGTGCGGTGCCGACCGCCCTGCTCGTGTCGCTCGTGGCCGACCCCGACCTCGAGGTGGAGTGGGCGGTCGACCTGGCGCGCGGCATCGCTGCGCTCGCCGAGCAGGCGGGGGCGCCGGTCGTCGGTGGTGACCTGTCGTCGGCGCCGCCCGGAGTGGTCGTCGTCTCGGTCACCGCCCTGGGCGACCTGCGCGGCCTGGCGCCGGTGCTGCGCTCGGGCGCCCGGGCCGGGGACGTCGTGGCGGTGTGCGGCTCGCTCGGCTGGTCCGGGGGAGGGCTGGCCCTGTTCGAGCGCGGCGAGCCCGACCTAGATCGTGGGCAGGCGCCGGATGCCGGGGAGCCGGCTGGCGCTGCGCCGCCCGACGAGCGCGCCCGCGCGGTGCGCGCCCTGATGCGGCAGCACCGGGCGCCGGTGCCACCGTGGCGGGCCGGGCCGCGGGCTGCGGCGGCCGGGGCGCACGCCCTGATCGACGTATCCGACGGGCTGGTCACCGACCTCGGCCGGGTGGCCGCGGCGAGCGGGGTGCGGGTCGACCTCGACGGGTCGGTGCTGCACGACCGTTTCGCCGCAGGGCCGCTCACCCTGGCGCTCGGCGAGGTCGAGGCGCTGCACCAGGTGCTCGCCGGCGGAGAGGAGCACTCGCTGGTGGGGGTGTTCGCCGACGAGGCGTCGCTGCCCAAGGCTGGCGCCGGCATCCCCGAGCCGTGGCACGTGATCGGGCGGGTGCTGCCCGACGCCGGTGACGGCATCCGGGTCACCGTCGACGGCACCGTGCCCGACGCGCGCGGCTGGGACCACTTCGCCGGCTGACCGGCATCCGGGCGGGGGACAACGCAGCGGGCGGCTCCCCACTGGGGAGCCGCCCGCTGCTGGGTGCGTCAGGGGGTCAGCGCTTGACCTTGCCCGCCTTGAGGCAGGAGGTGCAGACGTTGAGCCGCTTCGGGGTGACACCGGCGTCGCCGACGAGCGCCTTGACGCGCTGGATGTTGGGGTTCCAGCGACGCTTGGTGCGGCGGTGCGAGTGCGAGATGCTGTGCCCGAAGCCGGGTCCCTTGCCGCAGACGTCGCAGTTGGCAGCCACGGTGAATCTCCTGAAGTGAGTAAAGAGTGGGTCTTCGGCGGCCCGCAGACGGCAGGCGCGCAACCGGACAAGAGTAGCCGAGGCGCGCCCGGGGGACCAAAACGGTCCCCGGCCACGACGGTGGTGGTCGTTAGGGTGAGGCCGTGCCCGCAGTCTTCACCGCCGCCGACGCCCGCCACTGGGCGCTGCTCACGCGTGCGGCCCTCGCGGCCCGGCGCACCGAGATCGACGGCCTGAACGTGTTCCCGGTGCCCGACGGCGACACGGGCACCAACCTCTACCTCACCTTCGACGCCGCCATCGACGAGGTCGTCGCATCGCACGAGAACGCCGGCATCCTCGGCGACGCCACCCTCGTGCAGGAGTGCCGCACCCTCAAGCGGGCCATCCTGCTCTCGGCCCGGGGCAACTCCGGGGTCATCGTCAGCCAGCTCGTCGGGGGCCTGTGCGACGCCGTCATCGAGCGCGGGGCCGAGGTGGTCGACGCCCTGCTGCTGGCCGACGCGTTCGCCGCCGGGGCGGCCGCGGCCCGGGCCTGCGTCGCGCACCCGCAGGAGGGCACCATCCTCACCGTCGCGGATGCCGGAGCCGCCGCCGCGGTCGACGCCGCCGAAGCGGGGGGCTCGCTCGCCGACGTGTGCGAGGCCGCGGTCGATGCCGCCCAGGAGGCGCTGGCCCGCACTCCCGACCAGCTCGAGGCGCTCGCCCGCGCCGGGGTCGTCGATGCCGGTGGTGCCGGGTGCGTGCTCATGCTCGAGTCGTTCCACCGCGTGGTCACCGGGCGCTGGTCGGCCACCGACGAGGGGCTGCTGTCGGCCGGGCCGCCGCTGCACCGCCGCGACGAGTGGCGCCAGCCGGATGCCGTGGCCGAGCGTCCGCTGCCCACCTCGCCCGCGCTGCCGGGGCACGACCCGCTCGACCTCGCGAACGAGGCGCACGGCGAGGGCCCTGCCTACGAGGTGATGTACCTGCTGACCGCCACCACCGCCGAGGCGGTCGAGACCCTGCGGTCGACCCTCGACGGCCTCGGCGACTCGCTGCTCGTCGTCGGCGGGCCCGACCTGTGGAACGTGCACGTGCACGTCGACGACCCGGGTGCGGCCGTCGAGGCGGGCGTGGCGGCCGGGCGGCCGGAGCGGATCCGGATCACCCACTTCGCCAGCCAGATCGACACCCGCGACCACCCGGCGCCGTTGGCTGTCGTCGCGTGCGCGGCCGGCCCGGGCATCGGGTCGCTGCTGCGCGAGGCCGGCGCCGTCGTGGTGGCCTCGGGGCCCGGCCGGCGGGCCTCGGCCGGGCAGCTGCTCCAGGCGGTCGAGTCGACCGGGTCGAGCGCCGTGGTGCTGCTGCCCGGCGACCGCGACACGTTCATGGCCGCCGAGATAGCCGCCCAGGCGGCGGCCGGCTCGGGCATCGACGTGCACGTGGTGCCCGCCCGCACGACCGTGCAGGCCCTGGCGGCGCTCGCCGTGCTCGACCCGGGCCGTTCGGTGCACAGCAACGTGGTCGCCATGACGGGTGCGGCGGTGGCCACCCGGCACGGCGCCGTGTCGGTGGCGACCAAGGAGGCGCTCACCTGGGCCGGCGTGTGCCACCCGGGCGACGTGCTCGGCATCGTCGACGGCGACGTCGCCTTCCTGGGCACCGACGTCGCGGTGGCGGCGCGCGACGTGCTCGACCGGCTGCTCTCGGCCGGCGGCGAGCTGGTCACCCTGGTGCTGGGCGCCGAGGCCGACCCCAGCCTGGGCGAGGGGGTGGCGGCCGCCCTCGAGCGCGACCGGCCCGAGCTCGAGGTGGTTGTCATCGACGGCGGCCAGCCCGTCTACCCCCTCCTGGTCGGGGTGGAGTGAGTGGGGGTGACCTGACGTGGCCACCGAGGCGAGCAAGCTCGACCGCATCATCGGCACCGCCGCCAAGCAGTTCGCGGCGGCCCGCGACATCCACACCGTCGGCGACCTGCTGGCGTTCTGGCCGCGGCGCTACCGCACCCGTGACGCCGACCTCGGCACGGCGGAGGTCGGCAAGTTCCTCGTCGGCGTCGCCGAGGTCAAGAGCGCCTCGACCCGGCCGATGGCCAAGCGCAAGGGCACCATGCTCAACGTCGTCATCACCGACGGCCGAAACGACATCGACCTCACCTTCTTCAAGGCGTGGGGCCACGAGAAGGCCCTGGTGCCCAAGGCGCGCGGCATCTTCGCGGGCACGGTCGGCATGTACAACCACCGTCTCCAGCTGACCCACCCCGGCTACACGATGCTCGACGACTTCGACGCCGGTGACCGCAAGGCCCTCATCCCGATCTACCGCCAGGTCGGCAAGCTGCACACCTGGACCGTCACCGAGAGCGTGCGCCGGGTGTTCGACGTGCTCGACGACGTGCCCGACGCGCTGCCTGCGCCCGTGCGGGCCCGGCGAAAGCTGGTGTCGCGCACCGATGCCCTGCGCGGCATCCACACCCCCGACACGATGGCCGAGGTCGAGACCGCGAAGCGGCGGCTGCGCTACGAGGAGGCGTTCGTCCTCCAGGTGACCCTCGCGCAGCGGCGGCGCACGGCATCCGGGCAGTCGACCACGCCGCGCCCGGCGCGGGCGGGTGGGCTGCTCGAGGCGTTCGACGCCCGGCTGCCGTTCACCCTCACGGCGGGGCAGACCGAGATCGGCGCCACCATCGCGGCCGAGATGGCCCGCGACGTGCCGATGCACCGGCTGCTGCAGGGCGAGGTGGGCTCGGGCAAGACCGTGGTCGCCCTGCGTGCCATGCTCGCCGCCGTCGACTCCGGTGGGCAGGCTGCCCTGCTGGCCCCCACCGAGGTGCTCGCCGGGCAGCACCACCGCACCATCACCGCGATGCTCGGCGACCTGGCGGAGGGCGGCCTGCTGGGCGGGGCCGAGAACGGCACCCGGGTGGCGCTGCTCACCGGCAGCCAGTCCACCGCGGAGCGCCGGCGCACCCTGCTCGACATCGTCACCGGCGAGGCCGGCATCGTGGTGGGCACGCACGCGCTGCTGCAGGAGAACGTCGACTTCTTCGACCTGGGCCTGGTCGTCGTCGACGAGCAGCACCGGTTCGGCGTCGAGCAGCGTGACGCCCTGCGCGGCAAGGGCGCCGTGCCGCCGCACGTGCTGGTGATGACCGCCACGCCCATCCCGCGCACCGTCGCGATGACGGTGTTCGGCGACCTCGAGACGTCGACGCTGCGCGAGCTGCCCGCCGGGCGCGCGCCCATCACCACCCACGTCGTGCCCGAGGACCGGCCGGGGTGGATGGCACGCACCTGGGCCCGGGTGGCCGAGGAGGTCGCCGCCGGCCGGCAGGTCTACGTCGTGTGCCCGCGCATCGGCGACGACGACCTGGCTGACGAGGGCACCGACCTGCGGGCCGAGGCGGCACCCGACGACGCCGATGACGACGACGGCGAAGGCGCACCGCCCGCCGCACCGCCCCGGCCGCTCAAGAGCGTGTATGCCGTGCACGCCGACCTCGTGCAGGAGCCGGCCCTGGCCGGGCTGTCGCTCGAGGTGCTGCACGGTCGGCTGCCCAGCGACGAGAAGGATGCCGTGATGGCCCGCTTCCAGCGCGGCGAGCTCGACGTGCTGGTGTCGACGACCGTGGTCGAGGTGGGCGTCGACGTGCCCAACGCCAGCGTCATGGTCGTCATGGACGCCGACCGCTTCGGCGTCTCGCAGCTGCACCAGCTGCGCGGTCGGATCGGTCGCGGCGGCCACCCCGGGCTCTGCCTGCTCGTCACCGGCACCGAGGCGCCGGCCGCCACGACCCGGCTGAACGCCGTCGCCGCCACGACCGACGGGTTCGCGCTGGCCCGGCTCGACCTGTCGCAGCGCCGCGAGGGCGACATCCTCGGCGCCGCCCAGCACGGCCGGCGCACCCAGCTGGAGTTCCTGCACATCCTCGACGACGAAGAGGTCATCGAGCAGGCCCGCGACGACGCCTTCGCGCTCGTTGGCGACGACCCCGAGCTCACCCGGCATCCCGACCTCGCCGCTGCTGTGCAGGCCCGCGTCGATGCCGAGCAGGCCGCCTACCTGGAGCGTGGCTGATGACTCGGGTCATCGCCGGAACCGCCGGTGGCCGCACCCTGCGCACCCCGCCCGGCTCGGGCACCCGGCCCACGAGCGACCGGGTGCGTGAGGCGGTGTTCTCGGCCCTCGAGGCCCGTGATGCCGTGCGCGGCGCCCGGGTGCTCGACCTGTATGCCGGGTCCGGCGCGCTCGGCCTTGAGGCGGCATCCCGCGGTGCGGCCCGGGTGGTGCTGGTGGAGTCCGACCGTCGCGCGGCCGACGTGATCGCCGGCAACGCGCGCGAGCTGAAGCTGCCCGGCACCCGCGTGGTGCGCAGCACGGTTGCGGCACACCTGTTTCCCGACCCAGCGCCCGACGATCCGAGCGACCTGGTCTTCGTCGACCCGCCCTACGACCTCGACGAGCCCGCCCTCGCCGCCGTGCTCGACCGCCTGCGGGCCGGCTGGCTGGCCCCGCGCGGGCTGCTCGTCGTGGAGCGCTCGACCCGCAGCCCCGAGCCCACCTGGCCCGACGGCATCGCACTGGCCACCAAGCCGAAGAAGTACGGCGAAACCACCATCTGGTACGCCACCCGCGACTGACGTAGCGGTTCTGCAAACAGGCAGTCGGCCCGTCCCGACGAGGCTCCCACCGTGGGTTTCGAGTCCCGCCCGGCCCACTGCGTGTTCGTGGGCACACGTGGCCCGGCGGTTCGAGGTGATCCGCTGCCGCGTGGGGCCAGAACATCACCTCGACCCAGCGTTGACACATTGGTAATCGATCCGTTACCAATAGGGCATGGATCCGTTCGCCGCCCTCGCCGACCCGGTGCGCCGCGATCTGCTGCGAACCCTCGCCTCCGGCCCGGCCCGGGTGGTCGACCTGGCCGCGGCACACCCGATCAGCCGGCCGGCCGTCAGCAGGCACCTGCGGGTGCTCGTCGAGGGCGGGCTGGTCAGCGCCGAGAGCCACGGCCGCGAGCGGCACTACGCCCTGGTGCGGGCGGGGCTGGAGCCGGTGCACAGCCTGCTCGACGACCTGCGCCCCGGGCCTCGCTTCGACGAGTCCGTGCTCGACGCCCTCGACCTCGAGGTGCGACGCACCACCCGCGACCGCCGCGAGACCAGCACGGCCGACCCCACCACGACCGCACACCCCACGAGCTCGAGCACCACGGAGGAGACCGCATGACCCCCATTCCCACCGGCCGCCGTGCCGTCCGCGACGGCCAGGACAGCGTGGTGTTCGACCGCACCTTCCGGGCGCCGATCGAGTCCGTCTGGGCCGCGGTCACCGAGCCCGACCGGCTGGAACGGTGGATCGGCACCTGGACCGGCGACCCGGCATCCGGCGCGGTGCTGTTCCGGATGAACGCCGAGGGCGACGAGGTGAAGCCCGAGACCTTCACGATCGACGCCTGCGACCCACCCCGCCGGCTGGCGCTCACCTCCCGGGTCGTGGGCGAGCAGACCGTCTGGCACTTCGTGCTCGAGCTCACCGAGGCCGACGGCACGACCACGCTCACCTTCAGCCAGTCGGTGCCGGACGCGGAGATGGCGGCCGGGGTCGGCCCGGGCTGGGAGTACTACCTCGACCGGCTCGTCGCTGCGGAGACCGGCGCCGACGTCGCCGCCATCGACTTCGGCGACTACCACCCCGGCCAGTCCGACCACTACCGGGCGATGTTCGGCTGAGCCGGAGCCACCAGCGGGCACCGGTTCTCGGTGAGGATGGCCCGATGAGCGAGACCACCACCCAGACCGAGATCGACATCCCCCGGCCGACGAGCGGCGACGTGCTCGAGCGGATCCTGCAGGACCACCGCCTCTTCGAGGACCTGCTGCGCCAGGCCCGCCGCAACGACACCGACCGCGGCGCGGCACGTCAGGCGCTGGCCGAGGTGCTGGTCGCCCACGCGACCTCCGAGGAGGAAGAGGTCTACCCGACCCTGCGCAAGGACCGCGCGATCTCCGAGCACGAGGAGGAGCACGGCGAGGAGGAGCACGCCGAGATCATCGAGGCCCTGCTGGCCTTCCTGCAGGTCGAGGGCACCGACAGCCAGGAGTACGACGACGCGCTCGAGGACCTCGCCACGGTGGTGAACCACCACTCCAACGAGGAGGAGCAGACGATCATCAACCCCTCCCGCGAGGACGTGTCGGCGGAGGAGCGCGAGCAGCTGGGAACCGCCTGGCTGGCCCGCCGCAACCAGCTGCTCGAGCAGGGTTGCGCCACAACGGAGCAGGTCGCTGCCCTGCTGCACGAGGCCGTCGACGAGGGCACGCTCGCCCCGGAGGACGCCCGCGACGAGGCGGACGCGATCAAGGCTGAGGCCAAGAAGAAGGCCAAGGAGGTCGAGGAGGCGGCCAAGCAGGACTGAGCCGACCTCCCCGACCGCGTCGGTACGGTGGTGCCCGTGACCCCTCGCCCCCGCCGCGCCGTGTGCCCCGGCTCGTACGACCCGGTGACCTCCGGGCACCTCGACGTCATCGAGCGCGCCGCCGCACTGCACGACGAGGTGGTGGCCGCGGTGCTGCACAACCCGGCCAAGGCCGGCACGTTCAGCGTCGAGGAGCGGATCGGCTTCGTCGAGCGGGCGCTCGCCGCCCGCGGCCTGGCCGACCGGGTTCGGGTGCGGGCGTTCGCGCAGCGCCTGCTGGTCGACGTCTGCCGCGAGCTGGAGGCCGACGTGGTCGTCAAGGGCGTGCGCGGCCCCTCCGACGTCACGTACGAGTGGCCGATGGCGCTGATGAACCGGCACCTCACCGGCATCGAGACGCTGTTCCTGCCGGGTGACCCGGCCTTCGAGCACGTCTCGAGCTCGCTGGTGAAGGAGGTCGCGCGCTGGGGCGGCGACGTGACCGGTCTGGTGCCCGACGAGGTGCGCGACGCCCTGCTCGCCCGGTTGAGTGCCGACCGCTGACGCCGCGCCCGCGCGCGAACGACCCGACCGGATGCCGTCCGGCTCGGCCGCGGCGGCCGCGTCACCGGGCGCCACCGGGGAGAAGGGCGCCAAGGCCGGCTTCCGCCCGGACATCGAGGGCCTGCGGGCGGTCGCCATCCTCACCGTGCTCGCCTACCACGCGGGCCTCCCGGTGCGCGGCGGCTTCGTGGGCGTCGACATCTTCTTCGTCATCTCCGGGTTCCTGATCACCGGGCTGCTCGTCGCGGAGCTCGACCGCAACGGGTCCATCTCCTGGATCCGGTTCGTGGGGCGCCGCATCCGACGCCTTCTGCCCGCCGCGGTGCTGGTGCTCGTCTCGATCTCGGCCGTGTCGTGGTTCGTCGTGCCCGGCCTGCGTCGACGCGAGATCGGCGTCGACGTCGCCGCGGCCGCGATGTACGTCGTCAACTGGGTCTTCGCCCGCCGCGAGACCGACTACCTCGCCTCCGACGTGCTGCCCTCGCCGGTGCAGCACTTCTGGAGCCTGGCCGTCGAGGAGCAGTTCTACGTCATCTGGCCGCTGCTGCTCATCGTGCTGGCCCTGGTGGTGCGCCGACCGAGCCGCCGGGTCGTGGCGCTCGCCCTCGGCATCCTCGTCGGGTCGTCGTTCCTCTGGTCGGTCTGGTTCTCGCACACCTCACCGCGCCCGGCCTTCTTCACCACCACGACCCGGGCGTGGGAGCTCGGCATCGGGGCACTGCTCGCCGTCGCACTGGCCGGCCGGCCCCGGCCCACCGCCCCCGCCAGGGGCTCGGCGGCGCTGGGCTGGGCCGCCCTCGTCGCGCTGCTCGCCGTCGCGCTCTGGCTGCCGCAGGGCATCGACTGGCCGGGCGCCTGGGCCCTGTTGCCCACCGTGCCGACCGCCGTGCTGCTCTGGGTCGGCTGGCAGGGAGCGCCGCACGGACCGGTCCGCGTGCTGGGCACTGCGCCGATGGTCTGGGTGGGTGCGTTGTCGTACTCCGTCTACCTCTGGCACTGGCCGGTCATCATCCTGGGCGGCTGGGTCGCCGACGACCTCGGCGTCGACCTGCCGCCCTGGGGCCTGGTGGTGCTCGCCCTGGCCTCGGTGCTGCCGGCGTGGCTCTCGTGGCGGTTCCTCGAGTCCCCGATCCACCACGGGCCGTGGCTGCGTGACCGGCCCCGCGCCCTGCTCGCCGCCGGCCTGGCACTGTCGTGCGTCGGCGTGCTCGCCGCCGTGCCGCTGTTCATGCTGCGCTCGCCCTTCACCACGACCCCGCCCAGTGGCGCCCTGCCGCCACTGTCGCAGCTCGGCGCGGCGACCCTGCGGCCTGGCCAGCCCTTCACCCCCGTCGACGACCCTGGGTGGGTCACCCCCGACCCGCTCACGGCGGGGGAGGACCGGCCGAAGGCCGACGTCGACCGCTGCCAGGTTCCCGCCGGGGCCACCACGCCGGTCCCGTGCACCTTCGGCGACCCGCAGGGGGGCACCACCGTTGCGCTCGTGGGTGACTCCAAGGCGATGCAGTGGCTGCCCGCACTGGAGGAGGCCGCCGCCACGCGCGGATGGCGGGTGGTCACCTACGGCAAGTCCGCCTGCGCCTTCTCGGACGCCTCTGCGGCGAAGGCGGGCGCGGCCTACCCGGAGTGCGACGCCTGGAACCATGCGGTCGTGGACGCGCTGCGCGCCGACCCGCCCGACGTCGTCGTCACCTCCGGCATGGCCGCCAGCGCCTGGACCGGCACCGGAACCGCACGCCGGCCGCTGGTCGACGGCTACGCCTCGCGCTGGTCGAGCCTGGGGGATGCCGGGGTGCCCGTCGTCGTCGTCGGCGACAGCCCGCGCTCGCCCGACGACCTCGACGTGTGCGCCGCGCGGCACCCGCGCGAGCTCACTCGCTGCTCGTTCGACACGGCATCCGCCGTGGCCGGCAGCGGGCTGGCCGTGCAGCGCGACGCGGTGGCCGCGGCATCCGCGAAGGGCGCCAGCGTGCGCCTGCTCGACCTCACCTCGCTCATCTGCCCGGGGCAGCAGTGCCCCGTCGTCATCGGGCACGTCGCGGTGCACCGGGCCGGTGACCACCTCACCGCCACGTATGCCGCGACGCTGGCCCCGCAGGTGGCTGCCGCCGTCGAGGACGCCCTCGCCCGGTGACCGAGCCGCTCGGTTTGGGTGGATCGCCCACGACCGGTAACCTTGACCCTCGGTCTGCGTCCGTGTGACGTGGCCGAACCACCCCGACCCCACCCAAGGCTCATGACTCGACTCGACCCCCGGTCCCCGATGGTGCTCGACACCAAGCTCGTCGGCCGGCGACCCGGGACGATGACCGAGCTGACGCGTGAGGTCGGAGCGCCGAGCGAATTCGGCACGGAGGTCATGCGCATCGAGGAGGGCCAGCCCCTCACCCTCGACCTGCGCCTGGAGTCCGTCGTCGAGGGAGTGCTCGTCACCGGTTCGGTCCGTGGCACGGCGACCGGCGCCTGCGTGCGGTGCCTGGACCCTGTCGCCCTCGCGGTCGACGGGACCTTCCAGGAGCTGTTCGTCTACGCCGAGCGGCACGCCCACCACCACGAGGTGGGGGACGAGGACGCGGACGAGGAGCTCCGGATCGAGGACGGTCTCATCGACCTCGAACCGGTGCTCCGGGACACGGTGGTGCCAGCGCTGCCGTTCCAGCCGGTGTGCCGGCCCGACTGCCCCGGGCTGTGCTCCGAGTGCGGCATGCCGCTCGCGGAGGACCCGGAGCATCAGCACGACCTGATCGACCCCCGATGGGCGGCCCTCACGGCCCTGGCCGAACAGCCGCCCACGCCGACAGAGAAGAGGACCTGACGTGGCCGTTCCGAAGCGGAAGATGTCGCGCTCCAACACCCGCTCGCGCCGCGCCAACTGGAAGGCGACCGCGGTCGCCACGACGACCTGCCCCCAGTGCAAGTCGCTCACCCAGCCGCACGTGGCGTGCCCGTCCTGTGGCACCTACAAGGGGCGCCACTACGGCGTCGCCGAGCGCACCGAGCACCAGGGCTGACCCCGCCCCGATGGGGAAGGGGTCGGCCTCGGCCGGTGCACTCACGCCGCTGCGACCCGTCAGCGAGCTGCTCGACCACCTCACCGAGGTGACGGGCGGCCCCGTCGACGCAGCGGTGCTCGGTCGCGCCCTGACGCACCGGTCGTACGCGTACGAGGCCGGGGGGCTGCCGCACAACGAGCGGCTGGAGTTCCTCGGCGACTCGGTGCTGGGCCTGGTCGTCACGACCACCCTCTACAACGCGCACCCCGACACCAGTGAGGGCCAGCTCGCCAAGCTGCGGGCGGCCGTGGTGAACATGCGGGCGCTGGCCGAGGTCGGCCGCACGCTGGGCCTGGGTGACTACGTCTACCTCGGCCGCGGCGAGGAGTCGACGGGCGGGCGCGACAAGGACTCGATCCTCGCCGACACCGTCGAGGCGGTCATCGGCGCGGTCTACCAGTCGGCCGGCATCGAGGCCGCTGCCGAGCTCGTGCACCACCTCGTCGACCCGCTGCTCGCCCAGTCGGCCACCCTGGGCGCGGGCCTGGACTGGAAGACGAGCCTGCAGGAGATCACCTCGCGCCACGGGCTGGGTGCCCCGGAGTACAGCGTCACCGAGGACGGACCCGAGCACGCCAAGTGGTTCGAGGCCAAGGTCCTCGTGGGGGCCACCGTGCTGGGCAGCGGCTCGGGCCGCACCAAGAAGGTCGCCGAGCAGGAGGCCGCCGCACTGGCGTGGACCGCCATCCGCGACGCGCACGAGGGTCCGGTCGTCGGCCCCGAAGAGGCCCCGGACCAACAGGACCGTGCCTGAGCTTCCCGAGGTCGAGGTCGTCCGCCGCGGCCTCGCCGAGCACGTGCTCGACCGCACCGTCGCCGACGTCGAGCTGCGCGGCTCCCGGGTGGCCCGCCGCCACGTCGCCGGGCCGCAGGACCTCACCGACCGGCTCGCCGGCCGGCGGATCGGGGCCGTGCGCCGCCGGGGGAAGTACCTCTGGCTCGACCTCGGTGACGGGGTGGGCCTGATCCTGCACCTCGGGATGAGCGGCCAGCTGCTCGTCGAGGATGCCGCGGCGCCCGACGAGAAGCACCTGCACGCCCGGTTCCGCTTCACCGACGACGGCCCCGAGCTGCGCTTCGTCGACCAACGCACGTTCGGGGGGCTCGCGCTCGCCGACCTCGACGCGCACGGCATCCCGACGACCATCGCGCACATCGCGCCCGACCTGCTCGAGCCGGCCTACGACCGGGCCGCGGTCGTGCGCCGGGTCAAGGGCAAGGACAGCGCCATCAAGCGGGTGCTGCTCGACCAGACCGTGGCGTCGGGCATCGGCAACATCTACGCCGACGAGGCGCTCTGGCGCGCGCAGGTGCACGGCGAGCGGATGGCGAGCGCCTTGACCAAGCCCCGCATCGGCGAGGTGCTCGACGCCGCCGCGGACGTGATGCGCGAGGCGCTGGGCCAGGGCGGCACCAGCTTCGACGCGCTCTATGTCAACGTCAACGGCGCCTCGGGCTACTTCGACCGCTCGCTGGCGGCCTACGGCCAGGCGGGCCGACCGTGTCGCCGGTGTGGCACGCCCATCCGGCGCGAGCACTTCATGAACCGCTCGTCGTTCTCGTGCCCGCGGTGCCAGCCGCGCCCGCGCGGGGTCAGGGCATCGGCAGGGGCGTGAGCTTCACGGGGGTGCCGGTGTGCGCCTGCGACAGGTCGGCAAAGGCCTGGCGCACCACCTTCGAGTAGAGGTGCGCACCCTTCAGGCTCGGGTGGATGCCGTCGGACTGGAGCTGCCCACTGGTGCCGGCCAGCGCGGCATCCCACTCGGCGAGGCGGACGTTGGGCATGTCCTTGGCGATCTCGCGCAGCTTCTCGTTGTCGGCCTTGACCCGGGCGAAGCGCCCGTGCTCGGTGACGATGACGACCATCCGGTTGGGGCCGATCTCGGCCAGCGTGCGACGGATCGACGCCTCGTCGGTGCCGGCGTTGGTGCCGAAGGCCAGCACGACGGCGCGGCGCAGCGTGTCGCCGCGGGCCCCGACGAGGGCGGGCGCCTCGTGCCACTGGCGGTTGGACTTGGCGTCGACCCGGATCTTGGGCAGGTAGTAGCGCAGGGCGTGGATGGACCCGACCATCATCGAGTCGCCGAAGGCGTCGATCTCGCTGCCCTTGGGCATCGTCCACACGGCGGGGACGGCAGTGGGGACGCGCTTTGTCGCTGTGGCCGGGGCACTGGGGGCGGGGGATGGTGACGCGCCGACCAGCTCGGCCTCGTTGGCCGAGATGAGCTCCTCGGTCGAGGTGCGGTCGGGGGCGGTGAGCAGCACGGCCACGAGCGCCACGACGAGCACCAGCACCACCGACCAGATGATGCGGGCGCTGCGGGTGCCCCACCGGCGCAGCCTTGCGGCGCCCACCCGGGCCGAGCCGGCGAAGCCGTGCCGCCGCACCGGGGTCTCGACGAAGCGGTAGGACAGGTCGGCGATCACGAAGGTGACCACCACGCACCACACCCGGGTGAGCAGGTAGGTGCCGCCGCCGGGTGCCACCGGCAGGTCCGAGCCGATGACGAGGAAGACCGGCCAGTGCCACAGGTAGATGCCGTAGCTGCGGGCGCCGACCCAGCGGGCGGGCGGCAGCTCGAGCACGGCCCGTAGCCGCCCGGGCCGCTCGACGACGACGAGCAGCAGCGCGGTGGTCGCCACCGAGGCCAGCAGGATGCCGCCCCGGAAGGTGAGCGCGGAGTCCTCGCCGGCCAGCGCCATCAGCCCGAGGAGGGTGACCAGCGCGACCGCGGCGACCTGGCGGCGATGCTGGCCCCACCAGGTGGAGGTGGTCCAGGCGCGGTGCGGGGCGGCGTACGCGAACGCCAGCGCGGCGCCGAGCATCAGGCCCATGACGTGGGTGTCGGTGCCGTAGTAGACGCGGGTGGGGCTCTCGGGGTCCAGGCGCAGGGCCATCAGGCCAGCCGACAGCAGGGCCAGTCCGAGGGCCGTGGCGGCGCGCACCTCGGTGCGGCGGGTGATGACGAAGAGCCCCAGCACGGCCAGTGGCCACAGCAGGTAGAACTGCTCTTCGACGGCCAGGGACCACAGGTTCATCAGCAGCTGCGGGGAGGTGGCCGCGAAGTAGTCGGTGCCGGCGTTGATCTCGAGCCAGTTCGAGGTGAAGGTGCCGGCCCCGAGCACCTGGCGCCCGATGCCGACCAGCAGGTCGCCCTCGCTGAGCCGGGCCAGCAGCACGGCGGCCGGCACGCAGACCAGCAGCGCGGGGATCAGCCGGCGCGCGCGGCGTGACCAGAAGCCGGGCAGGTCGATGCGGCCGTTGGTGACCCGCTCGCGCACCAGCAGGGTGGTGATCAGGAAGCCGGAGACGACGAAGAAGACGTCGACACCGAGGAAGCCGCCGGGCAGCCAGGAGGGGTCGAGATGGAAGACCAGGACCGCCATGATGGCCAGGGCACGCAGCCCGTCGAGGCCGGCCAGCCGGCCGGAGCCGCCGGGCGCTCGGGCGGGCGCCTGCGGGTCGCCGGCCTGCGGGGAGCCCTCGGGCGCGGTGGGTGCGGCAGTGCCGCGAGCCTGCACCATGCTCATGCGGTAACGGTAGGGGCTGGTGGTGACACCGTGACGTAGGCGCGCTCGTGGGGCGTGGTCGAGCACTACGATCGGCGCGTGGCTGGGGCTGGCGGGGCTGACGACGTGCGGCGGATGACGGTGTTCGTGCGCGGCCGGGTGCAGGGGGTGGGCTTCCGGTGGTGGACCCGGGCCCGGGCCCTCGAGCTGGGCCTCGCGGGGCACGCCCGCAACACCGACGACGGGCGGGTCGAGGTGGTCGCCGAGGGGGAGCCGCGGGCCGTGCTGCGCCTGTTCGACCTGCTCGCCGAGCAGCCCTCGACCACCCGGCGGCCCGGGCGGGTCGAGTCGGTGTCGGCGCCGCTCTGGGGCGAGGGTCGCGGCAGCACCGGGTTCACCGAGCGCTGAGCACGCCGGCATCCGGGGGGTGGACGGCCGCAGACGGTGCGGCGGCGGGTTCCTACGATGATCGGGTGAGCGACATCGACGACGTCCCCGCGGACCTCGCGCGGCTGCGGTCGAGCATCGACAACATCGACGCGGCGCTCATCCACCTGCTCGCCGAGCGCTTCAAGTGCACCCAGGCGGTGGGCGAGCTCAAGGCGCAGCGGGGGATGCCGCCCGCCGACCCCGCGCGCGAGGTCGCCCAGGTGGCCCACCTGCGGGCGCTGGCCGACGAGGCGGGCCTGGACCCGCAGTTCGCCGAGGCGTTCCTCAACTTCATCATCGCCGAGGTCATCCACCACCACGAGCGGATCGCGGGCGGCAGCAGCGGCAGGTCCGGCTGAGCGCCTCACCGGCCCCACCAGCACCAGTGGTCGCAGGCACCACCGAGGCCTGCCGGCGTCCCGGCCGGGACGCCTGCCGCGGGTAGAGTCGGGCCGCATCCGACCCGGGGCGGAGCTCCGACCCTCCCCGGACCACCGACGAGAGCGCTGACGCCACCGTGTACCTCAAGACGCTGACCCTGAAGGGGTTCAAGTCCTTCGCCTCGGCGACGACGATGCGCCTGGAGCCCGGCATCACCTGCGTCGTCGGGCCCAACGGCTCAGGCAAGTCCAACGTCGTCGACGCCCTGGCCTGGGTGATGGGGGAGCAGGGCGCGAAGAGCCTGCGCGGCGGCAAGATGGAGGACGTCATCTTCGCCGGCACCGCCGGGCGCCCGCCGCTCGGTCGGGCCGAGGTGAGCCTGACCATCGACAACACCGACGGCGCCCTGCCGATCGACTACACCGAGGTCACCATCACCCGCACGATGTTCCGCGGCGGAGGCTCCGAGTACGCCATCAACGGCACGTCGTGCCGGCTGCTCGACGTGCAGGAGCTGCTCTCCGACAGCGGCCTCGGGCGCGAGATGCACGTCATCGTCGGCCAGGGCCAGCTCGACACCGTGCTGCGCGCCACCCCTGAGGAGCGCCGCGGTTTCATCGAGGAGGCCGCGGGCGTCCTCAAGCACCGCCGCCGCAAGGAGCGGGCGTTGCGCAAGCTCGAGACGATGGAGCTCAACCTCACCCGGGTGCAGGACCTCACCGGTGAGATCCGCCGCCAGCTGGGCCCGCTGGGCCGGCAGGCCGAGGCGGCCCGCCGCGCCGCCGTCATCCAGGCCGACGCGCGCGACGCCCGGCTGCGATTGCTCGCCGACGACCTCGTGCAGCTCACCGGGGTGCTCGAGCAGGAGGTCGCCGACGAGACCGCCCTCATCGAGCGCCGCACCGCAGTCGAAGACGCCCTCGCCGACGTGCGCCAGCGGCTCTCCGACGTCGAGCGCCGCTCGGCCGAAGCCGCACCCGAGCTCACTCGCGCGCACGACCGGTTCGTGCGCCTGCAGAGCCTGCGCGACCGGCTGGAGTCCACCGGGTCGGTGGCGGCCGAGCGGGTGCGGCTGCTCTCGCAGGACGAGGAGCACGAGGCCACCACCGGCCGCGACCCCGACGAGCTGCGCGCCCAGGCCGCCCAGGCGCGCGAGGCCGAGGCCGCGCTGCTCGCCGAGGTGGCCACGGCCACCGCCGAGCTCGCCGCCGCCGTCGCCGCCCGCGAGGAGGCCGAGGCCGCGTATGCCGCGGAGCAGGGTCGACTGGCCCGGCTCGCCCGGGCCGCGGCCGACCGCCGTGAGGGGCTGGCCAAGCTCGCCGGCCAGGTCGGGGCCCGCCGCAGCCGGATCGAGGCCGGGGAGGCCGAGATCGGCCGGCTCTCAGAGCTCGTGGCGGCCGCCCGCGCCCGCGCTGCCCAGGCCGAGCAGGAGTTCTCCCGCCTCGAGGGCGGGGTCGCCGTCGAGGAGGAGGGGGAGGAGGGCCTCGACGACGCCTACGAGCGCGCCGCTGCCCGGCTCGCAGGGGCCGAGGCCGAGATCGAGCGGCTGGTCACCCAGGAGCGCGAGGCCGAGCGCGACCGGTCATCGGCGAACGCCCGGATCGAGGCCCTCGAGCTGAGCCTGCGCCGAAAGGACGGCGCGGCCACCCTGCTCGCCGCGGCCGACGCCGACCACGCGGTGGTCGGCACCGTCGCCGCGCTGCTGCAGGTCACCGGGGGCCACGAGGCTGCCGTGGCCGCGGCGCTGGGCTGGGCCAGCGAGGCCCTCGCCGTGCCGAGCGCCGACCACGCCGCTCGTGCCATCGCCTCGCTGCGCGACTCCGACGGCGGGCGCGCCGCCCTGCTCGTCGGCGACACGGCATCCCCGAGCGACCCCGGCAGCTGGCCGGCGCTCGACGGCTCGGCCGTGTGGGCGCGCGACGTCGTGCGCGCCCCCGACTCCGTGCGCCCCGCCGTCGAGCAGCTGCTCGAGCGGGTTGCCTTGGTGCCCACCGCTGCTCACGCCGTGGCCCTGGTCTCGCGCGGTGAGGGCATCACCGCCGTCACGGCCGACGGCGACGTATTCGGCCCCGGCTGGGCCCGCGGCGGCAGCAGTGCCGGTGAGAGCCTGCTCGAGCTGCAGGCCGCCGTCGACGAGACCCGCACCACCCTGGATGCCGCCACCGCCACCGCCGAGCGCGCCCGGTTCGCGTTGGGGGCGGCTCGCGAGCGGGCCCGCGAGGTTGCCGCGGAGGTCGAGGGCGCGCTCGAGGCGCTGCACGAGTCCGACGCCCGGATGGCGGCCGTGGCCGAGCAGCTGGGCGGGCTGGGCGCCGCGATGCGCCAGGCATCGGCCGAGGCCGACCGCACCGAGCGCGCCATCACCGAGGCGCGCATCGCGCTCGAGCGCGACCGCGCCGAGCTCGAGGGCCTCTCTGCGCGGCTGGCCGAGGCCGAGGCCGCCCCCGCCGAGGAGGGCGAGGACCCCTCCACCGACGAGCGCGACCGCCTGGAGCTGGCCGCCAGCCGGGCGCGCACCGGCGAGACCGAGCTGCGGCTCACCCTGCGCACCCGCGAGGAGCGGGCCCGGGCCCTCAAGGGCCGGGCCGACTCGCTCGAGGGCGCCGCCCGCAACGAGCTGGCCGCCCGTGAGCGGCTGCGCGAGCGGCGCGAGCGCCGCCGGCGCGAGGCCACCGTGGCTGCTGCTGTGCACGAGGCCGCCGCCTACGCCGTCGACAGGGTCGCGGCCGCCCTGGCCCTCGCGACCATCCTGCGCGACGCCGCCGAGGCCGACCGGGTCGAGCGCGAGCAGGCCGGCGTCGCGCTGCGGGCCGAGCTGATCGGCGTGCAGGACGAGCTGCGTGACCTCACCGACACCGCGCACCGCGACGAGATGGCCCGTGCCCGGCAGGTTGCCCGCATCGAGCAGCTGCAGGCCAAGGCCGTCGAGGAGCTCGGCATCGACCCCGAGGTGCTGGTCGACGAGTTCGGGCCGCACCGCGAGGTGCCACACGTCGTCGGCCCGGGCGACGACCCGGATGCCGTGCCCGAGCCGGTCGCGTACGTGCGCGAGGAGCAGGAGAAGCGGCTGCGCAAGGCCGAGCGGGGGCTGCAGGCGCTCGGCCGGGTCAACCCGCTGGCGCTGGAGGAGTTCGCGGCGCTCGAGGAGCGGCACACCTTCCTCACCACCCAGCTCGAGGACCTCAAGCGCTCCAAGCGCGACCTGCTCGACATCGTCAAGGAGATCGACGAGCGGGTCGAGGAGGTCTTCACCGAGGCGTTCCACGACACCCGCGAGCAGTTCGAGCGGGTCTTCGAGCGGCTCTTCCCCGGCGGCGAGGGGCGGCTGGTGCTCACCGACCCCGACGACATGCTGACCACCGGCATCGAGGTCGAGGCGCGACCGCCGGGCAAGAAGGTCAAGCGGCTCTCGCTGCTCTCCGGTGGCGAGCGCTCGCTCGTCGCGGTGGCGCTGCTCGTCGCGATCTTCAAGGCGCGGCCGAGCCCGTTCTACATCATGGACGAGGTCGAGGCGGCGCTCGACGACACCAACCTGGGCCGGCTGATCACCCTGTTCGAGGAGCTGCGCGACTCCAGCCAGCTCATCGTCATCACCCACCAGAAGCGCACCATGGAGGTCGCCGACGCGCTCTACGGCGTCTCGATGCGCGGCGACGGCGTCACCACTGTTGTCTCGCAACGCATCCGCGACGTCGCCGCGACCGCGTAGGCACACGGCATCCGGCGAAGCACGGGCCGGTCACCTCGGCTCAGTGGGCGATGCCGCCCACGTCGGTGAGGGGCCAGAACCGCAGCACGACCGGCCCGACGACCCGGCCCAGCGGCACGAGCTGGGCACACTCCGGGCCCTCGGTCGCCCCGCGGCAGTTGATGACCGAGTCGGCCGACTGCGAGCGGTGGTCGCCCATCACCAGCAGGTTGCCCTCGGGCACGGTGATCTCGGGGAAGCACCGGGTCGAGCGGGGCGAGCTCTCGCAGTCGAGCGTGCCGGGGGTGAACGGGAGGTCCTCGTAGACGTAGGGCTCGACGAGCGGCCGGCCGTTCACGAGCACCGCTCCCTCGGTGCTGCAACAGGCGACCGTCTGTTTGGGCAGGCCGATGACCCGCTTGACCGTGTATGCCGTGTTGCTCGGCCCGAAGCCGGTGATGTCGCCGAGCGCACGCACCGCCCGCACGAGGGGGTTGTCGGCGGGCGGCAGCTGCTGTTCCGCCCAGGTGTCCCCGTGCCCGAACACGACGACGTCGCCGTGGGCGATGTCGGAGTCGAGCCGGTTGACCAGGATGCGGTCGCCGATGTTGAGGGTCTGCTCCATCGACTCCGAGGGCACCCCGAACGGCTTGACGACGAAGGCCTGCACCAGGGCGACCACGACCAGCGCGATGACGACCTCGGCGAACATGGGAAGGCGACGGCGGCGACGGGTCGTCGCCCCGTCCGTCGCGGGGGCGCCGGCAGTCACGCAGCCACCCTAGTTCGGCCCGTGCAGGGGTGTCGATTTGGTCTGCCGCACACGGCGATGCGAGCCTTGACGTATGGTCTCCCTCGTGCTCGGAATGCTCTTCTGCGTCGCCCTCGCCCTCGGCGTGGTGGCGCTGGTCGCCGTTCCGGCGCGCCGGGCCGGTCGCGAGGTGCTCACCGAGCGCGGCGAGGAGTTCCTGGGCTCGATCCGCGACCGCCAGATGCTACCCGGCCGCTCCACGACGTCCGAGGCCGACGGCTCCGACGAGCCCGGGACGGCCCGCACCGACGAGCCCTTGGGGGCCCGCGCCTGAGCCCCTGCGCCCGGCGGGCTGTCGGACCGGTGTGGTTCGATGGGCACGCCCCCCAGCAGAGGAGCTCCGCGCCGTGAAGTCCGGTATCGACCAGGCCGCCATCGACCCCGACGTGCGACCGCAGGACGACCTGTTCGCGCACGTCAACGGCCGCTGGCTCGCGACCACCACGATCCCGGAGGACCGCGGTCGCTACGGCACCTTCGACGTGCTGCGCGAGACCGCCGAGGAGCACGTGCGCGCCATCATCGAGGAGGTCGCGGCGGGTGCCCCCGAGCCCGGCACGGTGGCGGCCAAGGTCGGCGACCTCTACGCCAGCTTCATGCGACGAGCAGGCCGTCGAGGCGCTGGGGGTCTCGCCGCTGACCGACGACCTCGCGCGGGTCGCCGCGGTCACGGATGCCGGTGACGTCGTCGCGCTGAGCGGCGCCTTCGGTCGCGCCGGGGTCTCCGGTGGCGTCATCCCGTTCGTCAACACCGACGACCGCGACCCGAGCCGCTACGTCGTCTACCTGGAGCAGGCCGGGCTGGGGCTGCCCGACGAGTCGTACTACCGCGACGACGCCTACGCCGACGATGCGCACCGCCTACGTCGCGCACGTCGGGCGGATGCTCGCGCTCGCCGGCTGGCCCGACCCCGAGGGCGGCGGCGCAGCGGGTGATGGCGCTGGAGACCCGGCTGGCCGCCGGGCACTGGGACAAGGTCACCAACCGCGACCCCGTCAAGACCTACACGCTGGTCGACCTCGCCGGGCCTGCGGGAGACGGGCTCCGGCATCGACTGGGTCCGCTACCTCGAGGGGCTGGGCGCCGGGCCGAGCGCCTTCGACGCAGGTCGTGGTCCGCCAGCCGAGCTACGTGCGAGGCGCTGGCTGCGGCGCTGGCGGAGGAGCCCGTCGAGGCGTGGCAGCGACTGGCTGGCGCTGGCACGTCGTGCACGCTCGCGCGCCCTACCTGTCGCAGGCCGTCGTCGAGGAGAACTTCGACTTCTACGGCCGCACGCTCTCCGGCACGCCGCAGCTGCGCGAGCGCTGGAAGCGCGGGGTCGGCCTGGTCGAGGAGGCCCTCGGTGAGGCGGTCGGCCAGCTCTACGTCGAGCGGCACTTCCCGCCGCACGCCAAGGAGCGCATGGTCGAGCTCGTCGCCAACCTCGTCGAGGCGCTACCGGCAGCAGCCTCGTCGCACGCTGGCCTGGATGGGCCGACGACACCGCGGCGCGAGGCGCTGGCCAAGCTCGGCCAGTTCACCCCCAAGATCGGCTACCCCGACACGCTGGCGCGACTACTCCGGCGCTCGAGATCGCGCCGGACGACCTGCTCGGCAACGTGCGCCGCGGCCGCGGCGTTCGAGACCGACCGCGAGCTGGCGAAGCTCGGCGGCCCGGTCGACCGCGACGAGTGGTTCATGACCCCGCAGACCGTCAACGCCTACTACAACCCGCGGCCTGAACGAGATCGTCTTCCCGGCGGCGATCCTGCAGCCGCCGTTCTTCGACGTCGAGGCCGACGACGCGGTCAACTACGGCGGCATCGGCGCGGTCATCGGGCACGAGATCGGCCACGGCTTCGACGACCAGGGCTCGCAAGTTCGACGGCGACCGGCACGCTGCGCGACTGGTGGACCGACGACGACCGGGCGGCCTTCCAGGCCCGCGCCGACGCGCTCATCGCCCAGTTCGACGCAGCTCGAGCCGCGCGACGCCCCGGGCCACAAGGTCAACGGCGCGCTCACCGTCGGCGAGAACATCGGCGACCTCGGCGGCCTGACCATCGCGCTACTCCGCCTACCGCATCTCGCTCGGCGACGAGGCCGCCCCCGAGCTCGACGGCCTCACCGGCGAGCAGCGGTTCTTCCTCGGCTGGGCCCAGGTCTGGCGTGGCCTGTCCGCGACGGCCGAGGCCGAGCGGCTGCTGGCCCTCGACCCGCACAGCCCGATGGACCTGCGCGCCAACGCCGCCCGCAACCTCAGCGAGTTCCACGAGGCGTTCGGGGTGAGCGATGGCGACGGCATGTGGGTCGCGCCGGACGACCGGGTGCGTATCTTCTGACCTCGCGGTCCGCCGGCCGGGTGCCGTCCACGCCGGTTTGGGCCGGTGTCGGACGGCTGCGAGGATGACCGGGTGAGCGCTATCGACACCCTGTGGGAGTACCTCGCCGTCGCCATCGGCATCATCGTCATCGTCGGCGGCATCGCCGTCGGCCTGATGCGCGGCCGCGGCGGCCGCAGCACGACCACGGACCTCCCGGAGACGCCGCCGACCGCGGCCCCCGGTGGCCATGCGGTCGACGTCGACGAACCCCTCGAAGGGGCCATCGGCACCATCGAGTCGCCGGCCGACGTCGACGTCGAGGCCGACCTGCCGCCGCTGACCGAAGCGCCCCCGGTCCCCACCGTCGAGCGCCCCGACGCACCGGCCGGCCGCCTGCGCCGCCTGCGCGCCCGGCTGGCCCGCTCGAACACCGCGCTCGGCAAGGGCCTGCTGGCCCTGCTGTCCGGCGGGAAGCTCGACGAGGCCGCGTGGGAGGAGGTCGAGGACACCCTCCTGGCCGCAGACCTCGGGGTCGCCGCCACCACGGACCTCGTCGACGCACTGCGCACCAAGGTGGCCGTCGAGGGCAGCTCCGACGAGGCCACCGTGCGCGGCTGGCTGCGGGCCGAGCTGCTCGCCCTCGTCGACCCGTCGATGGACCGCTCCATCGTGTCCTCGCGGGTCGACGGCCGCCCGGCCTGCGTGCTCGTCGTCGGCGTCAACGGCACCGGCAAGACCACCACCGTCGGCAAGCTGGCCCGGGTGCTCGTGGCCGAGGACAAGGACGTCGTGCTCGGCGCCGCCGACACCTTCCGCGCCGCCGCCGTCGACCAGCTGCAGACCTGGGGCGAGCGGGTCGGCGTCCCGACCATCCGCTCCGACCGCGACGGCGCCGACCCGGCGTGCGGTCGCATTCGACGCGGTCAAGGCCGCCGCCGAGCGCGAGGCCGACGTCGTGCTCATCGACACCGCCGGCCGCCTGCACACCAAGGTCGAGCTGATGGACGAGCTCGGCAAGGTCAAGCGGGTCATCGAGAAGCAGAGCCCGGTCGACGAGGTGCTGCTGGTGCTCGACGCCACCACCGGCCAGAACGGCATGCGTCAGGCGCGAGGTGTTCGCCGAGGTCGTCGACGTCACCGGCATCGTGCTCACCAAGCTCGACGGCACGGCCAAGGGCGGCATCGTCGTGGCCGTGCAGCGAGAGCTCGGGCGTGCCGGTGAAGCTGGTCGGGCTCGGCGAGGGGCCCGACGACCTGGCTCCCTTCGACCCCGAGGCCTTCGTCGACGCGATCCTCGACTGAGGCGTCCCCACATCGACCCATAGGTCACTTCGGGGACGCTCTCGGGTTCCGCCCTCGGGTTCCGCTGCGCGGTGGGATGCCGTGTGCGGCCGTTGACCAGCCGCACCCACTCGCTGGCGCTCGCGGCCACTCCCGCCAGACCCGTCCATCGGCTCGCCCACGGCATCCCACCGCTTCGCTCTCTGCCGCTTCGGTCGCCCCCTTTGCTTCCGCTCCTGCTTGGTCTTCGCTGCAGCTCGCCTTCTCGCCGGGCTTTCCGACGTGGCGCGGACTACGGCTCAGTAGGTGGTGCGATCACTCCATCTACCAGGCGGTAGCTCAGGTCGGGTCGCAGGTCTGGCCGGACGTGGCGGCGGGGCGAGGCGTCCCCAGATCGACCAATAGGTCACTGTGGGGACAGTCCCGCGTTTCGTTGCTGGGTGACCGCCGACGGGTCGACAGAGCCGGGAAGCACGTAAAGGTTTTCTGAGAAGTCTGGTTCCGGTGTCTGCGGGATCACAGCCCGGGGGGGCCTTCTGAGGTCGACCGGGGCCGGTCGGTTGTGGAAGTGTCAATGACGTGGCTGGTAGGCGCACTGTCGAGGTTGAGGTGGCCGTCGTGGGTGGCGGCATTTCGGGCTTGGCGACCGCCTACTGGCTCGCCGCCGAGCACGGGGTGGACGTCGTGGTGCTCGAAGCCGGCGACCGGCTCGGGGGCAAGGTCTCGACGCAGAGCTTGGCTGGGATGCCGGTCGACACCGGCCCCGACGCGTTCCTCAGTCGGGGGGCCGACCTGGCCGAGCTGGTCGAGCGCCTCGGCCTGGCCGACGAGGTCGTCGCGCCCCTGCCGGGCGGAGCCTCCATCTGGTCGCGTGGCCGGATGCACCCGATCCCGCGCTTCGGGGCGTTCGGCATCCCCGACCGGATGCGGCCGATGCTGCGCTCGCGCCTGCTGTCGCCGATGGGCATCGCGCGCGCCGGCCTCGACATCGTGCGCCCCCGGACGGACCTCGGCGCCGACCCCACCGTGGCGGAGGTGCTGCGTCCCCGTCTCGGCGACGAGGTGGTCGAGCGCCTGGTGCAGCCGCTGCTCGGCGGCGTGCACGCCGGCTCGGTCGACCGGCTCAGTGCCCGCAGCACCGTCCCCGAGGTGCTCGCGATCGCGGGCTCGCAGCGGTCGCTGATGCTCGCCCTGCGACAGCGCCGCCTCAGCACACCCGCACCGACGACGCCTCCTGCGCCTCCATTGGTCTCGCTGCGCGGCGGGCTGAGTCGCGTGATCGCCGCGCTCGTCGAGGTACTCGGCCCGCAGCGCGTGCTCACCGGCGCGCCCGCCACTCGGCTGCACCGCACCGCCGACGGGTGGCGGGTCGAGACACCCCAGGTCGACGTCGTTGCGAACACCGTCGTGCTGGCCGCCCCGGCCCACGCCGTCGCCGAGCTCCTGGCCGCCGCCGAGCACGAGCTGGCCACCGAGCTGCGCGGCATCGAGTACGTCGACGTGGCGACCGTGACCCTCGCCCTGCCGAAGGCCGAGGTCGGCGAGCTCACCGGCACCGGCTTCCTGGTGCCTCCGGTCGAGGGTGCCCTCCTCGTCGGCTGCACCTGGCTCACCAGCAAGTGGCCGCACCTCGCCGGTGGTGACACCGTGCTGCTGCGCTGCATGGTCGGTCGTGACGGCGACGACCGGTGGACCACGATGGATGACGCGGAGCTGGTCGCAGCGGTGCGCGCCGACCTGGCCCGCGCGATGCGCCTCACCGCCACGCCCACCGCGACGCTGGTGCAGCGCTGGCACCGCGCCATCCCGCAGTACACCGTCGGTCACGCCGACCGGCTCGAGCGGCTCGACGAGCTGGTGCCCGACGGCATCCACCTCACCGGTGCCGCCTATCGCGGCTCGGGGCTGGCCGCGTGCGTCGCCGGCGCCCGCAGCACCGCCACGGCCGTCGCCGCCGACCTCGTGCTCGACACCGTCGACCTGTCCGAACCCGCCGGGTGTGACCACCCGGGCCCCAGCCCCCACCCGTCCCTGCAAGGAGCGACCCCATGAGCCACCCCGCCGGCATCCCGACGCCGCGCGTCGACTTCGCCGCCCGACCGATGCTGGTCTTCTGGGAGATCACCCGCTCGTGCCTGCTCGCGTGCCGGCACTGCCGCGCGTCGGCCACCGCGGCCCCGCTGCCGGGCGAGCTCAGCCACCAGGAGGGCATGGACATGATCGACCAGGTGGCGGGCTTCGGCCGCCCCTACCCGATCCTGGTGCTCACCGGTGGGGACTGCCTGCTGCGCGACGACGTCTTCGAGCTCGTCGAGCACGCGACCGAGCTCGGCGTGCCGGTGTGCCTGTCACCGTCCGTGACCCCGATGCTGACGCCCGAGTCGATCGCCCGGATGGCCTCCTCCGGCGTCAAGGCGGTCTCGCTCTCGCTGGACGGGTCGAGCCCCGAGACGCACGACGGCATCCGCGGCATCCCCGGGCACTTCGAGGAGACGCTGCCCGCCATCAAGGCCATCAAGGATGCCGGCATCAAGCTGCAGATCAACACCACGGTGATGAGCGGCAACGTGCACGAGATGCCCGACGTCGCCAAGATCGTCAAGGACTACGGCGTCGACATGTGGGAGGTCTTCTTCCTCGTGCACGTCGGTCGAGGCGAGGCCACCGGGGCGATCACCCCGCAGCAGCACGAGGACGTCTGCCACTTCCTCTTCGACGCCTCGCACCACGGCTTCGTCGTGCGCACCGTCGAGGCACCGTTCTTCCGTCGAGTCGTGCACGAGCGCCGCGCCGGGGGCCCCGCCCCGGACACCGCCCTCTACGCCGAGCTCTCCGGGCGGCTCGCCGAGCTCGTGGGGGAGGGCCTCGACCGGGGCTCGGCCCACACCGCGGCCACCCGCGACGGCAAGGGCATCCTGTTCGTCGCCTACGACGGCGAGGTCTACCCGGCCGGGTTCCTCCCGCTGGGCCTGGGGTCGGTGCGCGACCAGCCGCTCGCCGACATCTACCGCGACCACCCCACCCTGAAGGCCATCCGCGCCGCGGAGTTCACCGGCCGGTGCGGCGCCTGCGAGTACGCCGACCTGTGCGGCGGGTCGCGCGCCCGGGCCTACGCCTCGACCGGGGACCCGCTGGGTGAGGACTCCGCCTGCATCCACCAGCCGCAGGCGATGGAGACCGCCGAGTCGGCCTGACCGGGTCCGCCCGTATCGCTGTACGGGCAGAAAGTCTCAGCATCCGGGACCGGTGCGGGTCGGAAACCCGATGCTTACACTCGGCGCCGCGATGCAACACGACGGAAACACAAGGGCGCGGGTTGCGAAACCCCGTGCCGCCACCGTTGTCGCCATGAGCACACCACTGATGCCCTTTGTGGAGGCAGCAGACCAGATCGACTACGCGTCCACGGCGTTCGTCATCCTCTGCGCTTCCCTCGTCCTCTGTATGACCACTCCCGCGCTGGCGCTGTTCTACGGCGGCATGACGCGGACCAAGTCGGTCCTCAACATGATGATGATGTCGTTCAGCGCCATGGGCGTCGTCGGGATCATCTACGTCCTCTACGGCTACTCGATGTCCTTCGGCACCGAGAACATCGCCGGCATCATCGCCAACCCCTTCCAGTACTTCGGCCTGAGCGGCACCACCGACTCGGTGGTCAACCCGTTCGGCTACGAGGGCTACGGCAACATCCCCGAGCTCGCGTTCGTCGCGTTCCAGCTGACCTTCGCGGTGATCACCGTCGCGCTGATCAGCGGCGCCATCGCCGACCGCGTGAAGTTCTCGACCTGGCTGGTCTTCAGCGGCCTGTGGGTGACCTTCTCCTACTTCCCGATCGCGCACATGGTCTGGGGCGGCGGCCTGCTGTCCGCCAACGAGACCAGCCTCTCCTCGCTGATCTTCGGGTCCACGGACGGCACGGCCAACGTCGCGCCGATCGACTTCGCCGGTGGCACCGTGGTGCACATCAACGCCGGTATGGCCGGCCTGGTGCTCGCCCTCATCGTCGGCAAGCGGGTCGGCTTCGGCAAGATCGCGATGCGCCCGCACAACGTGCCGCTCACCATGATCGGCGCGGGCCTGCTGTGGTTCGGCTGGTTCGGCTTCAACGCGGGCTCCGAGCTCGCGCGCCGACGGCACCGCCGCCCTGGTGTGGGTCAACACCACCACCGCCACCTGCGCGGCGATGATCGGCTGGCTGATCGTGGAGAAGATCCGTGACGGCCACGCCACCTCGGTCGGCGCGGCATCCGGTGTCGTTGCCGGCCTGGTTGCCATCACCCCGGCCTGTGGTGCGCTCAGCCCGCTCGGCTCGATCATCCTCGGCGTCGTCGCCGGTAGCCTCTCGGCCCTCGCCGTCGGCCTGAAGTTCAAGCTCGGCTACGACGACTCGCTCGACGTCGTCGGCGTGCACCTCGTGGCCGGCGTCTGGGGCACCATCGGTGCGGGCCTGCTCGCCACCGCGACGCGGCCTGTTCTACGGTGGCGGCATCGACCAGCTCGTCATCCAGATCCTCATCGCCCTGTGCACCATCGTCATCTCCGGTGTCGTCACGCTCGTCATCGCCATGGCCCTGAAGGCCACCATGGGCTGGAGGATCCCCGAGGACGTCGAGGTCACCGGCATCGACCAGGGTGAGCACGCCGAGACCGCATACGACCTGGTGTCCGTCGGCGCCCGGATGGGTGCGCCCAGCTTCGGCGCCCACGCCTCGTCCACCGACTCCAAGAACCTCGAAGGAGCCCAGTCATGAAGCTCGTCACCGCCATCATCAAGCCCCACCAGCTCGACGAGGTGAAGGAGGCCCTCGAGGCCTTCGGCATCCAGGGCATGACGATCAGCGAGGCGCACGGCTACGGGCGCCAGCGCGGTCACAGCGAGGTCTACCGCGGTGCGGAGTACACCGTCGACTTCGTGCCGAAGAGCCGGATCGAGGTGCTGGTCGACGACATGGACGCCACCTCGGTCGTCGACGTCATCCTCAAGGCCGCGCAGACCGGCCGCATCGGTGACGGCAAGATCTGGGTCGTGCCCGTCGAGGACGTCGCCCGGGTCCGCACCGGGGAGCGCGGCGTCGAGGCCATCTGAGCATGACCCCCTCGAGTGGGATCGGCTCGCGCCGGCTCGACCTGGCCGGCACCCGCGACTTCGCCGTCGCGGGTGCCGGCCCGGCCCGCCGGGCCGCCCTGTCCGCGTTCAACCGCAGCTGGCTCGCCGAGGTGTGGCAGGCCGCGACCGGTGGGACGCAGATCGAGGGGATCGCGCTCGCCGCGGTCGGCAGCATCGGCCGCGGTGACGCCGGGCCGCTCAGCGACTACGACCTCGTCCTGCTCCACTCCGAGCGCTCGCTCCCCGCGAAGGAGCTCACCGCGCTCGCCGACCGCATCTGGTACCCCATCTGGGATGCCGGGGTGCGCCTGGACCACAGCGTCCGCACCGTCACCCAGTGCCGCCAGGTGGCGGCCGCCGACCTCACCGCCGCCGTCGGGCTGCTCGACCTCGCGCCGATCGCCGGCGACGAGCAGCTCGTCGCCGCCGCCCGCTCCACCGTCGCCCACGACTGGCGCGGCAACGCCCGCAAGCGCCTGCCGCAGCTCGTCGAGGCGGTCGTCTCCCGACACCAGCGCCAGGGCGACCTCGCCCAGTCCATCGAGCCCGAGCTCAAGGAGGCGCACGGCGGGCTGCGCGACATGACCGTGCTCTCGGCGCATGGCCGAGGCGTGGCTCGCCGACCGCCCGCACGGCGGGGTGGATGCCGCTCACGGACTCCTGCTCGACGTGCGCGACGCCGTGCACGTCGTCACCGGCCGCGGGCGCGACCGCCTCGGCCGCGAGGACCACGACGCGGTCGCGGCCCTGCTCGGCCACGACGACGCCGACGACCTGCTCACCGCCGTCTCGTCCGCCGGGCGGCACATCTCCTACGCCCTCGACGGCACGCTGCGCCGCGCCGGCCAGTCGCAGCGCGCCCGCACCCTGCGGGTCGGCCCGCGCCGCCCGCAGATGACGCCGCTGGGCCACGGCCTGTTCGCCAGCGACGGCGAGGTCGTGCTCGGCTCGACCCGCCTGGCCGAGACCGACGAGGGGATGCCGATGCGCGCCGGCGTCGTGGCCGCGCGCGCCGGGCTGCCCATCTCGCCGGCGACCCTCGAGAACCTCGCCAAGCACGCGCCATCACCGTCGAACCCGTGGCCGAGCACCCTGCGCGACCTGTTCGGCGACCTGCTCGCCTCGGGCCCGGGCCTGGTCACCGTCTGGGAGGGGCTCGACCAGGTCGGCATCGTCGACACCTGGCTGCCGGAGTGGTCGGCCGTGCGGTCGCGCCCCCAGCGCAGCGCGGTGCACCGCCACACCGTCGACCGCCACCTCGTGGAGACCGTCGTGCTCGCCGCCGGGCTGGTGCGCCGGGTCTCGCGGCCCGACCTGCTCCTCGTCGCCGCCCTGCTGCACGACATCGGCAAGGTTCGCGGCGCCCACGACCACTCACAGGCCGGCGCCGAGCTGGCGCGCGGGGTCGTCACCCGCTGGGGCTTCTCGCCGCGCGACGTCGAGGTGCTGGTCACCCTGGTGCGCGAGCACCTGACCCTCATCGAGCTCGCGACCCGCCGTGACCACCAGGACCCCGCGACGGTCGACGCCGCCATCGCGGCCGTGGCCGGCGACCGGGAGGTCTTCGAGATGCTGCTGGCCCTCACCGAGGCCGACGCGTCAGCCGCCGGGCCGGCGGCCTGGACCGACTGGCGCGCCACGCTGCTCGACCAGCTCGCCGTCGCCGTGCGGTCGCGTCTGGACGGCCCGAGCTCCGTCGGGGCCGGCCTCGACGACGACCTCGTCGCCGCCGACGCCACCGGGCTGCTCGACCCGGCGATGCTCGCCGCGGTGCGCACCGGTGAGCCCAACGTGCGGGTCATCGCCACCGGCGGCTCGCACCGGCTCGACATCACCGACCTCGACCGGGTGGGCCTGTTCGCCGACACGGCCGGCCTGCTCGCCGCCGAGGGGCACACCGTGCGCACCGCCATCCTGCGCACCGTCGACGGCATCGCGGTCAACGAGTGGCACGTGGAGTCGCCGAGCGGCGCGGTGCCCGACCCGGTGCGCATCGAGCGCGGCCTGGCGCGCCTCGGCCGCGGCGACCGTGCCCCGCTCGCGACCCTCGACCGCCGCCGCGCGCACGTGGCGCGGCCGTCGGGGCAGGCGTCGATCGGCACCCCCGGCCAGGCGCGCGCCCTGGTCGTGCCCGGTGCCAGCAGCGACGCCACGGTGCTCGAGGTGCGTGCGCAGGACCGGCCCGGCATGCTGCACGAGCTCGGCGCGGCGCTCGCGGGGGCCGGCATCTCGGTGCGCTCGGCGCACATCGCCACCTACGCGGGGCAGACCCTCGACACGTTCTACCTCACCGGTGCCGACGGGCTGCCGCTGCCGCCGGCCCGGGTGGCGCAGGCCGTGAGCCTGGTCATCGACACCTGCGACGGGGTCTGAGCGGCGGTCCGGAGCGATCGTCACCAGCCGTTAGCCTTGACCGGTGTTCAACAGCCTCTCCGACCGCCTGACCGACACCTTCAAGAACCTCCGCACCAAGGGGAGGCTCACGGAGTCCGACGTCAACAAGACGGTCCGCGAGATCCGCCTGGCGCTGCTCGACGCCGACGTCGCCCTGCCGGTCGTCAAGGAGTTCACCGCCGTCGTGCGCGAGCGCGCGCTCGGCGCCGAGGTCAGCGAGGCGCTGAACCCCGCCCAGCAGGTCGTCAAGATCGTCAACGAGGAGCTCGTCGGCATCCTCGGTGGTGAGACGCGCGGCATCCAGTTCGCGAAGCAGCCGCCGACCGTCATCATGCTGGCCGGCCTGCAGGGGTCCGGTAAGACGACCCTCGCGGGCAAGCTCGGCGCGTGGCTCAAGGCGCAGGGCCACACCCCGCTGCTGGTCGCCGCCGACCTGCAGCGCCCCAACGCCGTCACCCAGCTGCGAGGTCGTCGGCGAGCGGGCCGGCGTGCCGGTGTTCGCCCCCGAGCGCGGCAACGTCTTCGGCCACGACGTGGTCACCGAGAGCGGCGAGGGCACCCGCAGCCACGGCGACCCGGTCGCGGTCTCGCGGGCCGGCATCGAGCAGGCCCGCCGCGCGCAGCACGACGTCGTCATCGTCGACACCGCCGGCCGCCTCGCCGTCGACGACGAACCTGATGCAGCAGGCCGCCGACATCCGCGCGGCGATCTCGCCCGACGAGGTGCTCTTCGTCATCGACGCGATGATCGGCCAGGCCGCCGTCGAGACCGCCCACGCCTTCCAGGAGGGCGTCGACTTCACCGGCGTCGTGCTCACCAAGCTCGACGGCGACGCCCGCGGTGGTGCGGCCCTGTCGGTCGCCTCGGTCACCGGCCGCCCGATCATGTTCGCCTCCACCGGCGAGGGCGTCGAGGACTTCGAGGTCTTCCACCCCGACCGGATGGCGTCGCGCATCCTCGACATGGGCGACGTGCTCACCCTGATCGAGCAGGCCGAGAAGGCGTTCTCGCGCGACCAGGCCAGCGAGATGGAGCGCAAGTTCCTCGCGGCGGAGGACTTCACCTTCGACGACTTCCTCCAGCAGATGGCGGCCATCAAGAAGATGGGCTCGCTGAAGTCGATGCTCGGCATGATGCCCGGCATGGGCCAGATGCGCGCCCAGCTCGACGCCTTCGACGAGAAGGAGTTCGACCGGGTCGAGGCGATGGTCCTCTCGATGACGCCGTTCGAGCGCAACCACCCCAAGCTGATCAACGGCTCGCGCCGCGCGCGCATCGCCAAGGGCTCGGGCACCAACACCTCGCGAGGTCAACCAGCTGCTCGAGCGCTTCGGCGAGGCGCAGAAGATGATGAAGCAGATGGCCAAGGGCGGCGGCATGCCGGGGATGCCGGGCCTGCCCGGTGGCGGTTCGGGCCCGGGCAAGCGGGGGCGCCAGCAGGCGCCGCAGCGCCGTAAGTCCAAGTCGGGCAACCCGGCCAAGCGGGCGGCGGAGGAGCGCGCGGCCGGCGCGCGACCGGCATCCACCGGTGGTGGTGCGTTCGGCGCCGGTGGCGCGGGCGCGCCCGGTGGCCTCGACCCCGCCGCCATCGACCCGGCGAGCCTGCCCAAGGGCTTCGAGAAGTTCCTCGGGCAGTGACCCCCGCGCACGGCAGCGGCCTGCACACCATGCCGGTCGGCACCGCCGGGCCGCGGGTCGCCTTCCTGCACGGCCTGTTCGGGCAGGGGCGCAACTGGACCCAGATCGCCAAGGGGCTCGCCGGTCCCGACGGCACCCGGGCGCGCTGCCTGCTCGTCGACCTGCCCGACCACGGTCGCTCGCCGTGGTCGGACGAGTTCTCCTACGAGGCGTATGCCGCCGCGGTGGCCGCCACGCTCGAAGCCGCGGCTCCGGGGGAGCCATGGGTGCTGGTGGGCCACTCGCTGGGCGGCAAGGTCGCCATGGTCACCACGCTGACCCACCCCGAGCTGGTGCGCAGCCTGGTCGTCGTCGACATCGCGCCCAAGGACTACGGCGACCTCGACCGGTTCGTGCACTACATCGAGGCGATGCGCGCCCTGCCGCTCGACGAGCTGACCGGCCGCGCCGACGCCGAGGCCAGGTTCGCCACGGTGGAGCCCGACCCGGGCGTGCGCGGCTTCCTGCTGCAGAACCTGCGGCGGCACGGCACGACCTGGTCGTGGCAGGCCAACCTCGAGCTGCTCGCGCGGGATGCCGCCCGCGGCACCGACTCCCAGATCGCCGACTTCCCCGAGCTCGGCGTCCCGGCCTACGACGGGCCGGTGGTGTGGCTGGTCGGCGGCGACTCGAGCTACGTCAAGGACGCCGACACCGCGCAGATGCGCGCGCTGTTCCCGCGGGCTCGCCCGGTCGTCGTCAACGGGGTGGGCCACTGGGTGCACTCCGAGGCGCCCGAGGTGGTCACCGAGACGCTGCGCCGGGTGCTGCGCCTCCTCCCGGCCGACTGACACCGGCATACTCGGGCGATGAGCACTCCTGCGCCCGACCCCGTGGCGCGGGTGCGCGCCATCTTCGACACCGTGGCCGACGACTACGACCAGAGCGGGGTGCCGTTCTTCGCGCCTGCGGCACAGGGCCTCGTCGACGCACTCGACCCGCAGCCGGGGGAGCGGGGGCTCGACATCGGGTGTGGCCGCGGCGCTGTCACGTCCCTGCTGGCGCGCGCTGTGCTGCCCTCGGGGAGCCTCGACGCGGTCGACCTGAGCCCGGCGATGGTCGAGCACACCCGCTCGCTCATGGCCGCAGAGGGGCTCGCCGTGCGCACCGCCGTGATGGATGCCGGCGACCCCGACCTCCCGGCGGCCTCCTACGACGTCATCGCCTCGTCGCTGGTGCTGTTCTTCCTCCCCGACCCGTCCGCGGCGCTGACCCGCTGGGTCGGTCTGCTCGCGCCAGGTGGCCGCATCGGCCTCACCACCTTCGGCGACTCCGACCCCGTGTGGGACCGGCTCGACGCGCTCTTCCGGCCCTGGCTGCCACCGGGGATGCTCGACCCCAAGGTCGTCGGGCCGGACGCGCCCTTCTCCAGCGACGCGGGGATGGAGGCGCTGCTGCGGGATGCCGGGGCCACCGACGTGCGCACGTTGACCCGGCGCGTCGACGTGCCGTGGGGCGACGTGCAGGGGTGGAAGGCCTTCTCGATGAGCACCGGCCAGCGGGCGATGTGGGCGATGGTGCCGGCGGAGGAACGCGACGGGTTGGAGGCGCGGGCGGCCGAGATCCTGCAGGACGCCCGCGACGACACCGGCCGGGCGGTCATCCGGCAGGACATGCGCTACACCGTCGGCACCAGGGCCTGAGCCCTCGCTCAGCCGGCGACGAGGTCGTCGACCGAGCGCACCCGGATCACCGGCGTTCGCAGCAACCAGAGCACGGCCAGGGCACCACCGACGCCGCCGATGACCAGGGCGGGACGGATGCCGATGAGGTCGGCGAGCAGGCCGCCGGCGATCGCGCCCACCGGCCGGATGCCGTAGTTGATCGTGGTGAACGCGCCCACCACGCGTCCGCGCACGGCATCCGGGGTCACCACGGCCTGGAGAGCGTTGAGGTTGACGTCGAAGAGCATCACACCGAAGCCACTGACCGCCTCGACTACGGCGAGCACCAGCGCCGCTGGCACCGGGCCGGTGCCCGCGAGGGCGAGGGCGGCCAGCGGGAGCGTGAAGACCACCGCCCCGAGCGCGATGGTGCGCCCGGTGCCGATCCGCCGGGCGATCGGCGCGGCTGCCAGCGCTCCGCCCACGCCGCCGAGCGCGCCCAGGCCCAGGGCGAGGCCGATGGTGCCGGCGGACAGCCCCAGGGTGCGGCTCGCGAACACCAGCACGACCGCGCTGACCATGAAGGTGAAGGCGTTGACCCAGGTGACGCAGCGCAGGGCCGGGGCCAGGTAGGGGTGGTGCAGCACGATCCGCAGCCCCTCGCGCACCCGGGCGGTCAGTGAGCCGGGGTCAGCCATGGCGGTCGGCGGCCGTTCCTCCACTTTCACCCGCCGCAGCAGGAGGGCGGAAGCGAGGAACGAGACGCCGTCGACGGCGAGCGCGACCGGTGCGGTCAGTGCCTGCACCAGCGCGCCACCGACCGCAGGGCCGGCCACGAATGACAGCGAGCGCGTGGTGCTGAGCAGGGAGTTCGCCTCCACGTACTGGTCGCGCCGCACCAAGGTCACGAAGAACGGTTGCCAAGCCGCCTGGTAGAGGGTGGCAGCGGCTCCGAGGAGCAGGGCCACGACGAACAGCTGGGGCAGCGCGAGGATGCCGAGCAGGTGCGCGGCAGGCACGGTGAGCACCACCGCCGCCGAGACCAGGTCGGCCGCGACGAGCACCCGGCGGCGCCGGTGCTGCCGGTCGACCCAGCTGCCGATACCCAGCGCGAGCAGGTTGGGCAGCCAGATCGCGGCGGTGAGCAGGCCGACCTGGGTGGCACTGGCCCCGACCACCGTGACCGCGGTGAGTGGGATGGCCAGCTCGCTGACCCGGTCGCCGAGCTGGGAGACCGCCTGCCCGGCCCAGTAGGTGCCGAAGTTGCGGTCGCGCCAGAGCGACCCGGCGGTCGCGGGAGTCGTGCTGGGCGCGGTGGACCGCCGTCCCTCAGCCATCGTCGCTCGGCCCGTCAGGGAGGGTGTAGCGCAGCAGGTGCACGGTGGCAGCGCCCTCGGGGGCCAACGCGGGGTCGTTCTTGCGCAGCACGTACGGCGCGAGCAGCGCCTCCACCGCCTCCTCGAGGGCGAGCGCCTCGTCAGGCGTGACCAGCACCCGCGTGCTGGCGCGGCCCGCGACGTCGAGCCACGCCGGTGCGAGCCGCGGCTCGACGTCGCGGTGCCACGCCCCCACGACGTCGCCCTCGACCTCTTCGATGACCTGCTCGAGGAGCCGGCCCGCCTCGCGCGACTCGGGCCCGTCGGTGCGCAGCCGGAAGCCGCGCGAGGTCGCCTCCCACCAGCGCTCACGACCGCTGCCGCGTCCGGCGGCGTCGCGCACCAGCCCGTGCTCGGCGAGGTGGCGCAAGTGCCAGCTCGTCACCGAGGGGCTGGCACCGACGAGGGGGGAGAGCAGCGTCGCCGTGCTCGGCCCGTGCCGCTGCAGCTCACCGAGCACGGCGACCCGCACCGGGTGGGCCAGGGCGCGCATGCCACGCGCGTCGAGCTCGACGTCGCCGTACGGGTTCGCCATGGCGTTCTCCTCACGGTCGGTGAGATCTGAGAGTACTCTATCGAGAGAGTCCTCTCAGATGCATGCCAGACGCAGCCCTTTGGCGAACGTGGGTGATTCCCTTCGTCGGGCCGACGGAAATCACCCACGTTCGCCGCGGGATGGGGGAGGCCGCCGCATCGCCACCACTAGGGTCGGGCCATGGCTCAGGTGCTGCACCTCACCGGTCCCGTCCTCGTCGGCCCTGAGGACGTTCGCCCGCAGGCGTGGGTGGTCGGCGGGCGGATCACGTACGACGCCCCGGCCGGCGACCACGACGTCACCACCGTGCCGGGCTGGGTGCTGCCCGGCCTGGTCGACGCACACAGCCACATCGGCCTCGGCGCACAGGGGGCGGTCGACGACGCGACCGCCGAGGCCCAGGCGCTGGCCGACCGGGATGCCGGGGCGCTGCTGCTGCGCGACGCCGGCTCGCCCGCCGACACCCGCTGGGTGCAGACGCCGTGACGACCTGCCCCGCCTGGTGCGGGCCGGGCGGCACATCGCCCGGACGCGGCGCTACATCCGCAACTTCGCCTGGGAGGTCGAGCCCGGGCAGCTCGTCGAGCAGGTGCGGCTCGAGGCCCGCGCCGGTGACGGCTGGGTCAAGCTGGTGGGCGACTGGATCGACCGCGACACCGGCGACCTCGCGCCGTGCTGGCCGGTCGACGTGCTGACGCAGGCCGTCGCGGCCGCGCACGAGGAGGGTGCCCGGGTGACCGCGCACTGCTTCGGCGAGGACTCGCTGCGCGACCTCGCGGCGGCCGGCACCGACTGCGTCGAGCACGCCTGCGGGCTCGAGCCCGACACCGTCGCGTCGTTCGCGGCGCAGGGCATCGCCATCGTGCCCACCCTGGTCAACATCAGCACCTTCCCGCAGATCGCCGAGCCGGCCCGCGAGAAGTTCCCGGACTACCACCGGCACATGATCGAGATCTACGAGCGGCGCTACGCGACCATCAGCGACGCGCGCGACGCCGGCATCCCGATCTACGTCGGGACGGATGCCGGTGGCTCGCTCCCGCACGGGCTGGTGGCCACCGAGGTGGCGCACCTCGCGCACGCGGGGTTCACGACCGACGAGGCGCTGGATGCCGCGTGCTGGGGAGCCCGGTCCTGGCTGGGCTGGCCCGGGCTCGAGGAGGGCGAGGAGGCCGACCTCGTGGTCTACGCCGACGACCCCTGCGAGGACCTCGCGACGCTGGCCGCCCCGGCGCTCGTCGTGCTGCGCGGCATCCCGCACCACCCCTGACCACCGACTTCTTGCGGATCTCCCACTACCCAGGCCGCGACTTCTTGCGGATCTCCACCCTTCTGGCTCGCGACTGATTGCGGGTCTTCTCCGCTGGTCGGGGCCGTGCGGGGTGGCGGCGTGTGGACGATCCGCAATCGGTGCGGTTGGGGCGCTCTCACATGGCGAGACATAAGCGCGCGTTATTCGACGGATAACGTGACGCTATAGCAAACTCCTACCCAGCGCAGGGGAATGCGCTCCGGGGACCGCCGCACGTGGCTCCGGCACACCATCAAGGAGACGACCCGCCATGATCACCCGCCGCCACACTGTCGCCGCCGTCGCCGCTGCCGCGTCGTTGGTGATGACGGCCTGTGCCGGCGGCGGGTCGAGCGACACGATCGGGGCCGCGGCCGCGGCGGAACCGGCATCCGGCACCAGCACCGTGAACCTGTTCGCCTACGCCGTGCCGAAGCCGGGCTACGACAAGCTGATCCCGGCGTTCCAGGCCACCGACGCCGGCAAGGGCGTGCAGTTCCAGCAGTCCTACGGCGCCTCCGGCGACCAGTCGCGCAAGGTCGCGGCCGGTGCCGAGGCCGACTTCGTCAACTTCTCGGTCGAGCCCGACATCACCCGGCTCGTCGATGCCGGACTGGTCGACCCGAGCTGGAACGCCAACCAGTACAAGGGCATCCCGTTCGGCTCGGTCGTGACGATCGTGGTGCGCAAGGGCAACCCCAAGGGCATCAAGGACTGGGACGACCTGCTCCAGCCCGGCCTCGAGGTCGTCACGCCCAACCCGTTCAGCTCGGGCTCGGCCAAGTGGAACCTGCTGGCCCCCTACGCCGCCAAGAGCAACGGCGGGCAGGACAAGGCGGCCGGCCTGGCCTTCATCGACTCGCTCGTCAAGGACCACGTCAAGGTGCAGCCGAAGTCGGGCCGGGAGGCGACCGAGGCGTTCCTGCAGGGCTCCGGCGACGCGCTGCTCAGCTACGAGAACGAGGCCCTGTTCATCGAGCGCAAGGGCGACCCGGTCGAGCACGTCACGCCGCCGCAGACCTTCAAGATCGAGAACCCCACCGCGGTGGTCACCAAGGGCAAGAACGCCGCGAAGGCCGAGGCCTTCAACGACTTCCTGTTCACCCCGGCCGCCCAGGAGCTCTGGGCCCAGGCCGGCTTCCGCCCGGTCGACGCGACCGTGGCCGCCAAGTACGCCAAGGACTTCCCCGAGCCCCAGAAGCTGTGGACCATCGCCGACCTGGGCGGCTGGAAGGACGTCGACTCGACGCTCTTCAAGAAGGACGTCGGCGACATCGCCAAGATCTACGACGCGGCCACCCAGTAGGAGCCATGACGACCACCATCCGACACCGCGAGGACCTGCTCGAGACCTCCTCGCCACCAGAGCACCGGGCCGGCACCCTTCCCACCCGGGAGGGGGGCCGGCCCCGGCTCGCGGCCGGCCGCGCCCTGGGCGTCGGTGTCGTTGGCCTGTGGCTCAGCGTCATCGTGCTGCTGCCGCTCGCGGCCCTCACCGTGCACTCCCTCGACGACGGGCTCGCCGGCTTCTGGGATGCCGTGACGGCGCCGGTCGCGGTGGCCGCCATCCAGACCACCTTGCTGGTGTCGGTCGGCGTGGCCCTGCTCAACGCCGTGATGGGCACCCTGGTCGCCTGGGTGCTCGTGCGCGACGACTTCCCCGGCAAGCGCTACGTCAACGCGCTGATCGACCTGCCGTTCGCCCTGCCGACCATCGTGGCGAGCATCGTGCTGCTGTCGCTCTACGGCCCGAACAGCCCGATCGGGGTGCACCTCAACGCGACTCGCTGGGGCCTGGCCATCGCCCTGGCCTTCGTGACGCTGCCCTTCGTCGTCCGCTCGGTGCAGCCGGTGCTCATCGAGCTCGACCGCGAGGTCGAGGAGGCCGCGGCATCACTGGGTGCGTCGAACGCCACCACCTTCCGCCGGGTCGTGCTGCCCACGCTCGCGCCGGCCATCATCAGCGGCGCCGGGCTGGCCTTCGCCCGAGCGGTGGGCGAGTACGGCTCGGTCGTGCTCATCGGCGGCAACATCCCGCACCAGACGCAGGTCGTCTCGCAGTACATCCAGCAGCAGATCGAGATCGACCGGCCCGCCAACGCCGCCGCCGTCTCGGTCGTGCTGCTGGCCATCTCCTTCATCTCCCTCTTCGTGCTGCGGCTGTGGGGCAGCCGCGCCCAGCGCAGAGAGGAGCGCACCTCATGACCACCACCCGCCGCTCCCGGCTGACCCTGCGCGTCCTCGCGCTCGCCTACGTGCTGGGCCTGCTCGCCCTGCCGATCGTCGTCATCCTCTACCGCACGTTCGAGCCCGGCATCGGCACGTTCCTGGAGTCGATCCGCACGCCGGCGGCCATCTCGGCGCTCAACCTGTCGCTCACCATCGTGGCGATCGTCGTGCCGCTCAACGTCGTCTTCGGCGTCGTCACCGCCATCGCCCTCGTGCGCTGGCGGGTGCCGGGGCGCGGCCTCATCCAGGCCGTCGTCGACCTGCCCTTCGCGGTCTCGCCGATCGTGGTCGGTGTCTCGCTGATCATGCTGTGGGGAGCGTCGGGCTGGTTCGGCGGGCTCGAGGGGTCGACCGGGGTCAAGGTGATCTTCGGCCTGCCCGGCATGGTGCTCGCCACCCTCTTCGTGACCCTGCCGTTCGTCGTGCGCGAGGTCGAGCCGGTGCTGCACGAGATCGGCACCGAGCAGGAGCAGGCGGCATCCACCCTCGGCGCCTCGGGCTGGCAGACCTTCTGGCGCATCACCCTGCCGGCCATCCGCTGGGGCCTGACCTACGGCATCGTGCTCACCGTGGCTCGGGCGCTGGGCGAGTTCGGGGCCGTGATCATGGTGTCCTCCGGCTTCCCCGGGGTGTCGCAGACGCTGACCCTGCTCGTGCACTCCCGCTACCTCGACGACCACAACACCTACGGCGCGTATGCCGCGGCGACCCTGCTCATGGGCCTCGCCATCGCGACCCTGCTGCTGATGACCCTGCTCGACCGCAAGAGGAGCACCCGATGATCACCGTCTCGAACGCCCGCAAGAACTACGGCGACTTCGTCGCGCTCGACGACGTCAGCCTCGAGATCCCCTCGGGATCGCTGACGGCGCTGCTCGGGCCCAGCGGCTCGGGCAAGTCGACCCTGCTGCGGTCCATCGCCGGCCTCGAGGGGCTCGACTCGGGCGTGGTCTCCATCGGCGGGGTCGACGTCACCCGCGAGCCGCCGCAGAAGCGCGGCATCGGGTTCGTCTTCCAGCACTACGCCGCCTTCAAGCACATGACGGTGCGCGACAACGTGGCCTTCGGCCTGACCATCCGCAAGCGGCCCAAGCCCGAGGTGCGCCGCAAGGTCGACGAGCTGCTCGAGATCGTGGGGCTCGACGGGTTCCAGCACCGCTACCCGGCGCAGCTCTCGGGTGGCCAGCGCCAGCGGATGGCGCTCGCCCGCGCCCTGGCCGTCGACCCGCAGGTGCTGCTGCTCGACGAGCCGTTCGGCGCGCTCGACGCCAAGGTGCGCGCCGACCTGCGGCACTGGCTGCGCCGGCTGCACGACGAGGTGCACGTCACCACCGTGCTGGTCACGCACGACCAGGAGGAGGCGCTCGACGTCGCCGACCGGATCGCCGTGCTCAACAAGGGCCGCATCGAGCAGGTCGGCGACCCGGTGTCGCTCTACGAGCGCCCCGCCAACGACTTCGTGATGTCGTTCCTCGGCTCGGTGGCCCGTTTGGGCGGACAGCTGGTGCGCCCGCACGACATCGTGCTCGAGCGCGACCGGGTGGCGGCGCTGGCCGCCGACGCCCGCGTGCCGGGCTCGCCCGGCGTCGTCGAGGCCGTCGTCGAGCGGGTGGTGCGGCTCGGCTTCGAGGTGCGCGTCGAGCTGCGGGCCGACTCGGGCGAGCGGTTCGCCGCCCAGGTCACCCGGGCCGAGGCCGACCGCCAGCGGTTCGAGCCGGGCGAGACGGTGTTCGCCCGCGCGGTGCGCCCCGCCGACGCGACTGACGCCGAGCCCGCCCTGGCCATCTGAGCGCGAGCACCCGGCATCCGGCTGCGGGTCCAGTGGGCTCGGGTGCGCCACACTGTGGCGCGTGGACATCTCCGCGCGCACCGAGTACGCCGTCAGGGCGATGCTCGCGCTCGCGCAGGCGCAGGAGCTGGATGCCGGGCCGATCAGCGTCGAGAGCCTGGCCCAGCGCCAGGACCTGCCACGCAAGTTCCTCGAGGCGATCGTGGCCGACCTGCGGGCCGCTGACCTCGTGGTGAGCACCCGCGGGGCCAGGGGTGGCTACACGCTGGCGCGGCCGGCATCCGAGATCTCGCTGGGGGACGTCTTCCGCGCCGTCGACGGCCCGCTCGCCGAGGTGCGCGGGCTGCGGCCGCACGAGACGAGCTATGAGGGTGTCGCCCGCCACCTGCCGACCGTGTGGGTGGCCGTGCGGGTCGCGCTGCGCGAGGTGCTCGACGACACCAGCCTGGCCGACGTGCTCGACGGCGACCTGCCCCCGGCCGTGCGCGCCAAGGCCGACGCACCGGACGCCTGGCGCAACCGCTGAGCGCGCGACGACGGCCCTGGTTCGGGGCACCGGCCGAGGTCTGGCAGAATGGACGGCTGTACCCGTCCGGTCGGAGCACCTCGTGCCCGCCGGACCGGACGCCTACACCGGAGCATCCGGCACCCCGAGCGAAAAGTGCTCGGTCTCGCCGTGCTCACCAGATGAAGTGGAGTGACCACCACCGTGGCCGTCAAGATCCGACTGAAGCGCATGGGCAAGATCCGTGCACCGTTCTACCGCGTCGTCGTCATGGACTCGCGCACCAAGCGCGATGGCCGGGCCATCGAGGAGATCGGCAAGTACCACCCCACCGAGGAGCCCTCGGTCATCCAGATCGACAGCGACCGTGCGCAGTACTGGCTCAGCAACGGCGCCCAGCCGACCGAGGCCGTCGCCGCGCTGCTGAAGATCACCGGTGACTGGCAGAAGTACAAGGGCGAGCCCGGCACCGAGGGCACCCTGCGGGTCAAGGCCCCCAAGACCTCCAAGAAGGACCTCTACGAGGCCGCCCTCGCCGCCGCCGGCAAGACCAGCGACGACGGCACCGGCGCCACCACGCCGAGGAAGCGCACCGCGAAGAAGGCCGAGCCGGCCGTCGAGGCGCCCGCTGCCGACGCTGTGGCCGAGACCCCGGCCGCCCCGGCCGAGGCCCCCGCGGCCGAGGCCACCGACGGCGAGCAGGCCTGACCGTGCTCGAGGAGGCTCTCGAGCACCTCGTGACGGGCATCGTCGACCACAAGGACGAGGTGCAGGTGCGCCGCAAGGACCTGCGCCGCGGCGAGGTGCTCGAGGTGCGCGTGCACCCCGACGACCTCGGCCGCGTCATCGGTCGCTCCGGCCGCACCGCCAGCGCGCTGCGCACCGTGATGGGTGCGCTGTCCGGTGGTCGCCAGATCCGCATCGACATCGTCGACACCGACCGGGTCCGCTGACCCGAGTGGACTCGTGAGCCCGAGCACCGTCGTCGCCCGGATCGGCAAGCCGCACGGGCTGCTCGGTGAGGTGACCGTGCAGCTGCACACCGACGAGCCGGAGCGGCGGCTGGCCGTCGGCACGGTCATCGACACCGAGGCCGCCACCGGAACCGGTGTGCCGCGCGCGCTGACCGTGCGCTCGACCCGGGTGCACAACGGGGTCTGGCTCGTGGCGTTCGAGGAGGTCCCCGACCGCACCGGCGCCGAGTCGCTGCGCGGCACCCGGCTGGTGGTCGACGCCGCCGACGTGCTGGCCGCCGACGACGAGGACGACGTCTTCACCGAGGAGCAGCTGCGCGGGCTGGCCGTCGTCGACCCGGCCGGCGCCGTGCTCGGCGAGGTGGGTGGGCTCGAGCTCGGCGCCGCCCAGGACCGGCTCGTCATCGTGCTGCCCGACGGCCGCGAGGCGCAGGTGCCCTTCGTGACGGCGCTCGTGCCCGAGGTCGACCTCGAGGCGGGCCGGGTCGTCGTCGACGCGCCACCCGGGTTGCTCGACCTGGGGGTCTGACTCCCGTGCGCGTCGACGTCGTCACGATCTTCCCCGACTACCTCGCGCCGCTCGACCTGTCGCTGATCGGCAAGGCGCGCCGCGACGGCATCCTCGACGTGCGCGTGCACGACCTGCGCGACTTCGCCCACGACCGGCACCGCACCGTCGACGACAGCCCCCTCGGCGGGGGCGCCGGCATGGTGATGACACCCGGGCCGTGGGCGCAGGCGCTGGATGCCGTCGTCGCCTCCGGACCCGCGGTGGATGCCGTGGTGCCCCACCTGATCGTGCCCGGTCCGGGTGGGGTGCCGTTCACCCAGGCGCTGGCGCGCTCGCTCGCCGAGGAGCCGTGGCTCGCCTTCGCCTGCGGGCGCTACGAGGGCATCGACGAGCGCGTCTACGAGCACGCGTCCGACCGGATGCCGGTGACGGTCGTCTCGCTCGGCGACTACGTGCTCAACGGTGGCGAGGTGGCCGTGCTGGCGATGGTCGAGGCCGTCGGTCGGTTGCTGCCCGGAGTGGTGGGCAACGCCGCAGTCGCTCGTCGAGGAGTCGCACGAGGACGGCCTGCTCGAGTACCCCGTCTACACCCGCCCCGCCTCGTGGGACGACGGCGGCACGGTGCGCGACGTGCCGCCGGTGCTGCTGTCGGGCGACCACGGCGCGATCGCCGCGTGGCGCCACCAGCAGCGGCTGGAGCGCACGGCATCCCGGCGCCCCGACCTGCTTCCGGTGTCGGCCACGGTGGGGGCACTCGCCGACCTCGACGTGCGGGCCGCGACCGCGGCCGATGCCGCCGAGCTGCTCGTGCTGCAGCGCGCCTGCTGGGTGCGCGAAGGGCTTGCGGCGCAGGGCCGTTGGGTCGTGCCGCCGCTGGTCGAGGAGCTCGGCGACGTCGTGGCCGGGCTGGGGGAGTGGACCACGTATGCCGTGCGCGTGCGGTCGGCCGACTCCTCGCCCGGGCGGCTGGTCGGGTCGGTGCGCGGGCGGGTGCGGCCGGTCGACCCCACCTTCTGGGAGGTGGGCCGGCTGATGGTGGCGCCCGACCTCCAGGGCCGCGGCCTGGGCCGGGAGCTGCTGGCGCTGGGGGAGTCGCCGGCGCCGTCGTCGGCGACCGCCTACTGGCTGACGACCGGCATCCTCGAGGAGGGCAACCAGCGGTTCTACAAGCGCGCCGGCTACCGGCTGGTGCCGGGCGAGCCCACCTACCCGGGCGCGGTCGACCTCACCAAACGGCGTCGCTGAGCGCCCGCACGACCGGCCAGGCGCCATCGGTCCAGTTGGCGATGACCGTGTAGGTGACGGACGACGACGGCCGGCGGACGCTGGCGAACGACACGCCCGCGTCGTAGCCCTCCATCCAGACCGTGTCGGTCGTGGCGTGCAGGTGGAACCCGAGGCCGTACCGGCGGTCCTCCTCCGGCCAGTCGCTGTGCGGCCGGAGCATTGCGGCGAGCCGATCGAGCGGGACGACCCGCCCGGCGAACAGCGCCTCCCAGAACCGGCTGAGGTCGGCCACCGTCGAGTAGATGCCACCGTCGCCGGTGCCGACCACTGGCAGGTGGAGCACGTTGGTGCGCAGGCCGTCGGCGGCCAGGTAGCCGTGGGCGGCGCGGCCCGGCAGCTCGTCGGAGCGCAGGAACGCCGTGTCGACCATGCCGGCCGGCTCGCAGACCAGGGTCTCGACCAGCTCGTGGAAGGGGGTCTCGCTCGCCCGTTCGGCGAGCAAGGCCAGCACGACGTAGCCGCCGTTGTTGTAGGAGAACCCTTCGCCGGCCCGGAACACGGTCTCGTGACCGTCGAGCACCGGCAGCCACTGCTCGGTGGTCACCAGCTGGTGCACCGGCACCGGCATCACGTAGTCGGTGATGTCGTGGACGGCCTCCTCGTCGAAGTAGTCCCCGATCCCCGATCGGTGGGCCAGCAGGTGCTCCACTGTCACGTCGTCGGCGATCAGCGGGAGGTCGTCACCGAGCAGCGAGCGGGCGGTCGTGCCGAGCCCCAGGGTGCCGCGCTCCACCAGGGCCATGACCGCGAGCGCGGTGAGGGTCTTGGTCGCACTGGCGGTCGCGAACTGCGTCTGCACCGTGTTGGCCACCTCGTGGGCGCGGTCGGCGAACCCGTATGCCTGTGCCAGCTCGGTCTCGCCGGCCCGGTCGACGCGCACCACACCGGAGAACCCGGAGGTGCGCGCGGCGTCATCCACCACGTCCTGCACGGAGCGCATGCCGCCGAACCTAGCCACGAAGCGTGGTCGAGGGACAGCGAGTTTCGGCTCAAGCCGCACGACTCGGGCGCCGCCGCGCCAGGTCCTGCGCTTGACTGGGGCGATGCCGACGGATGACTGGGGGGTCGGGGTCCTCGACCTCGAGGGCTACCTGAACCGACTGGGGGTCGCGGCGCGCGCGCCCAGCCCGGCGGCGCTCGCCGAGCTGCACGAGGCCCACGTGCGCACGTTCACGTTCGACAACATCGACGTGCTGCTCGGCCGGCATCCGGGCGTCTCCCTCGGCGCGGTGCAGGAGAAGTTCGTCGGCCGCGGCCGTGGCGGCTACTGCTTCGAGCACAGCACGGTGTTCGCGGCCGCCCTCGAACGGCTCGGCTACCGGGTGCGGAGGCACCTGGGCCGGGTCGGCGACCCGCGCTCGGGCGCCCAGCAGGGGCGCACCCACATGGTGGTCGAGGTCGTGCTCGACGGTCGGCGACTGCTGTGCGACCCCGGTTTCGGGATGAGCCTGCTGCGCCCCATCCCGATGGAGGACGGCGCTCAGGACGAGCACCCGCCGGGGTGGCGCCACCGGGTGCTCGAGACGTCCGGCGGCTGGGTGCTGGAACGGTGGCGCGAGGGCGGCTGGGAGGTGGCCCACACCACGGACGAGCTGGAGGTGATGCCGGTCGACGTCCTGATCGGGCACCACTTCACGAGCACCTACCCGGGCTCGCACTTCACCACCGGCTTCGTGCTCGGCAAGCACCTGCCCGGCCGGCACGTCACGGTGACCCACGACTCGCTCACCGTGCGCACGCCGGGTGAGCCGACGGAGCACCGGCCGCTGCGGCCGGGCGAGGTGGAGGAGTGGCTCAGCGCGTTCGAGGTGGCCCTGACCCCCGACGAGCGGTTGCGCCTGCTCGAGCGGCTGCACCAGCAGTCGGCCTGAGCATCAGGGCTGCAGCGACGCCTTGAGGTCGGCCGGCAGCAGCAACGCCTCACCGATCAGCCGCTCGGCCACGACGGCGGTCGTGGTCTGCGCCGCCATGATGCCCATCAGCACGAGCACCTGGGCAGCCGCGGCCTGCGCGGGCGAGCCCCCGCCCAGCAGCACCCCGATGAAGGCGCCCGGCAGCGTGACGACACCGGCCGTGCGCACCTGGTCCAGGCCGGGGATGAGCGCCTCGGGCACCCGGCGGTGCACCACCTCGCCGACCGACTGCGAGCGGGTCAGGCCCAGCGACAGGGCCGCCTCGTACTGGCCCTTCTCCTCGCGCAGCGCGGCGAACGCCCGGCGACAGGTGAGCGTGTGTCCGTTCATCGTGTTGCCGGCGAGGATGCCGACCACGGGCACCAGTGCGATGCCGGTCGGGGGCACGGTGCGGGTCGCCAGGATGATGAGCACCACCGGGAGCAGCCCGGCGAGCATGGCCAAGGTCGCCCAGGGCCAAGCCTTGGGGGCCTCCACCCGGCGCACGGTGGTGACCACGGCGACGACGAACATGAAGGTCAGCAGCAGCAGCGAGAGCCAGAGCGACTTGATGACGGCCGCGATGACGAGCGCCGCGATGCTCAGCTGCACGATCGCCCGCGCGGCGGCGAACAGGGTCGAGCCGGGCTGCGGCAGCCGCCCGACGAGGTACATCGTGACGGTGAGCGCGAGCAGGAGCACCACCGCGAGGGCGACGGGCAACCCCGGGTCGATGCTCACCGGCACACCGTATGCCGTGCCACGCCATCCGGTGCCCGGCGGGAGGTGAGGTGCGCGCCGAGCCGCGTCCCGGCATCCGTGATTTCGCCGGTCGCCGCCACCTCTGGCAGACTGGGTGGCTGCGTCCCGTCGACTCGACGGCCCCCGCCACAGGGGGAGTGCCCCGGACCCCGGTCCGGCCAGCATGCGGCCCGACGGACGCACCTTCGAACTCCGCAACACCAAACACCCGCGGGTGACCTGTGGCAGGCCGCGAGAAAGCGACATCCGTCATGCAGCGTTTCGACGAGCTCGACCGCGCGTCGATCAAGACCGACATCCCGGAGTTCCGCGCCGGCGACAACGTCAAGGTCCACGTCAAGGTCGTCGAGGGCACCCGCTCGCGCATCCAGGTCTTCCAGGGCGTCGTCATCCGTCGCCACGGCGGCGGCGTCGGCGAGACCTTCACCGTCCGCAAGGTCTCCTTCGGCGTCGGTGTCGAGCGCACCTTCCCGCTCCACACGCCGATCATCGACCACATCGAGCTCGTCACCCGTGGTGACGTGCGCCGCGCGAAGCTCTACTACCTGCGCGACCTGCGCGGCAAGGCCGCCAAGATCAAGGAGAAGCGCGACACCCCCGTCGCGCGCTGAGACGTTCCCGAAACGGTGCGGCCATACCAGACGGGGCGACTAGGCTCCACGGGGTGACGGCCCGTCCAGACGCCGACCCGGCACCGGCCACTTCGCTGGCCGAGGCCGGGTCGCGTCGTCCCCGGCTGGTCGTGCTCCTAGGGGCCGCGATAATCGTCACCGCGCTGGTGCAGGCTTTCGTCCTCCAGTCGTTCTTCGTCCCCAACGCCGCGCTCGCGCCGACCCTCGAACCAGGAGACCGTGTCCTCGTGTGGAAGGTGAGCCCGGCTGCCGCGCCCGGTGACCTGGTGGTTGTCGACACCACGGCCACGGCCGCCGTCGACCGCTCGACCCCGGTCGCAGACGGGCTGGTCGGGCGCGTGCTGTCCTCGGTGGCCGACGCGCTGGGTGTCGAGATCGGCGCCGCAGAGCCAGGCCGCCGTCGTCGGCTCCTCCACGTCGGATGCCGTCAGCCTCACCGCGCCCGTCGCCACCACCGTGCCCCGCGACGCGGTTGTCGGCACGGTGGGGCTACGGGTCTGGCCGCTGAGCCGGTTCGGCACGGTGTCGGGTGCTCCTGAGGCACGTCGGTGAGCGCCCCCGAGACCGACCCGGTGGCCGAGGGACGCGACGACGAGGGACACGTCGAGGGACACGTCGCGGGACATGATGACGAGGGGCGGCACGTCGCTCCGGAGGACCAGGAGCCGCAGGGCCCGCTGCGGATGGTCACGGCGGCGGTCCGCGAGGTCGTCGTCGTGGTCGCCATGGCGCTGGTGCTGTCCTTCATCGTCAAGACCTGGCTGCTGCAGGCCTTCTTCATCCCCTCGGGGTCGATGGAGGACACCCTCCTGGTCGGCGACCGGGTGATCGTGTCGAAGCTGACGCCCGGCCCGGTCGACCTCAAGCACGGAGACGTCGTCGTGTTCCAGGACCCCGGGGGCTGGCTCGAGGTGCTGCCGCCCGTGCAGCGCACCGGGGTCACGGGGGCGATCCACGACGGCTTGGTGTTCGTCGGGCTGCTGCCGGCCGAGTCCGAGGACCACCTCATCAAGCGGGTCATCGGCCTGCCCGGCGACCACGTGGTCTGCTGCTCGGCCGACCGCAAGCTGATGATCAACGGCGTGGCGATCACCGAGCCCTATCTCAAGCCCGGCGACGAGTCCAGCGAGATGAACTTCGACATCACCGTGCCGGCGGGGCACGTGTGGGTCATGGGCGACCACCGTTCCGATTCCGAGGACTCTCGCTTCCACGACCCGAGCGGCTCCGGCAAGGACGGCTCGGTGCCGATCGACGACATCACCGGCCGGGCCGTCGCCATCGTCTGGCCGCTCGACCGGGCAGGCTGGCTGTCCGACCACGAGGAGACCTTCGCCGCCGTCCCCGAAGCGGCGGCCGGGCCGTGAGCCCGGCAGCTGCGCGCCGGCCGAGCCTGCGGGTCGAGCGGGCCCTGCAGCGCGACGGCCACCGGGTGCTGGCGGGGATGGACGAGGTCGGCCGCGGCGCGCTCGCCGGCCCGGTCACCGTGGGCGTCGTCGTCATCGACGAGACCTGCCGCAGCGCACCGCAGGGCGTGAAGGACTCCAAGCTGCTCGCGCCGCACGCCCGCGAGCGGATGGTGCCGCGCATCGAGCGCTGGGCGCTGGCCCATGCCGTCGGGCACGCGAGCGCCGACGAGATCGACGCCATCGGCATCATCGCGGCCCTGCGCCTGGCCGGGTGCCGCGCGTTGGGCACGGTGGCCGCGGCCGGCATCCGGCCCGACCTGGTCATCCTCGACGGCAACCACGACTGGCTCACCTCGCCGCAGGACGTCGGCCTGTTCGCGTTCGCCCACGAGGACCGCGTCCAGACGCCGCCGGTGACCACGATGATCAAGGCCGACCTGAAGTGCTCGTCGGTCGCGGCGGCCAGCGTGCTCGCGAAGGTGCAGCGCGACCGCATCATGGTCGACCTCGGCGGTGACGACGCCTACGCCGGCTACGGCTGGGTCGAGAACAAGGGGTATGCCGCGCCGGAGCACATGGATGCGCTGCGCCGGCTCGGGCCCTGTGACCTGCACCGGCGGTCGTGGCGGCTGCCCGGGCACGATGGACGATGATGGCGACGTGGCCCAGAGCGCAACGACCGACCTGACCCCAGTGGGAGAGCGATGAGCTCGGAGGACCTCGAGAAGTACGAGAGCGAGGCGGAGCTCGCGCTCTACCGCGAGTACCGCGACGTGGTGGGTCTGTTCAGCCACGTCGTCGAGACCGAGCGTCGGTTCTACCTGTGCAACTCGGTCGACGTGAAGGTGCGCTCCGACGGGGGTGAGGTCTTCTTCGACGTCACCATGCACGACGCCTGGGTGTGGGACATCTACCGCCCGGCCCGGTTCGCCAAGACGGTGCGGGTCGTCACCTTCAAGGACGTCAACGTCGAGGAGCTGGCCAAGAGCGAGCTCGAGCTGCCCAAGGGTGAGTTCTGACCCGGATGCCGTGACGCCGGGTCGTTCGTGACCGCCGAACGCCGTCGCTGAGCACGGATCGGTGTCCACAGCCGGGGTCGGTGCCGGGGCGTCGTCCACAGGTTCGGGTCGGGGCTCGTCGGCCGTCTGCCGGGCGGGTTGGCTCCCCGTATGACGAGCACCGACCCTTCCGAGAACACCCATCCGGCCCGTCGCAGCCGGGCGCCGGGCCCGGCAGCGGCGCTGCGGCCGAGCGCTGCGCTGGGCCGCTACGGCGAGGCGCTCGCCGTGCGCTACCTGCGCGAGCAGGGCATGGAGGTGCTCGACCGCAACTGGCGGTGCGAGCACGGGGAGGTCGACGTCGTCGCGCTCGACGGCGACTGCCTGGTGATCTGCGAGGTCAAGACGCGCCGGTCCTCGGGGTTCGGCGAGCCGGTCGAGGCGGTCACCTTCGCCAAGGCCAAGCGCCTGCGCCGGCTGGCAGCCGCCTACCTCGCCGGCCACGGCGAGGGCGCCCGGGTGGCGCAGGTGCGCGTCGACGTGGTGGGCATCCTGTGCCCGCCGGGCCGGCCGGCGGTGCTGCGGCACGTGGTCGGGGTCGGGTCGTGAGCCAGGGGCTCGGGCGCACCCGTTCCGTGGCGCTGTCCGGTCTCGACGGCACGGTGGTCGATGTCGAGGCCCACATCTCGCAGGGCCTGCCGCACTTCTCCGTCGGGGGCATGCCCGATGCCGCGTGCGCCCAGTCGCCCGACCGGGTGCGGTCCGCGGCGGCGAACAGCGGGTTCGGCGTGTCGCCGAACCGGGTCACCGTCAACCTCTCGCCCGCGTCGATCCCGAAGCGGGGCGCCAGCTTCGACCTGGCCATCGCCGTCGCGGTGTTGTCCGCGGGCGGGGTGATCAAGGGTGGTCTCGCCGCCGACGTCGTCCACCTGGGCGAGCTGGCACTCGACGGACGGGTCCGGGGCGTGCACGGGGTGCTGCCCGCGGTGCTGGCGGCCGTGCGGTCCGGGGCCCGGCACGTGGTGGTGCCCGTCGAGAACGCCGGCGAGGCGCAGCTCGTCACCGGGGTGGCCGTGCACGGTGCCGGCTGCCTGCGCGACGTCGTCGACTGGTATCGGGCGGCCGAGCACGGCACGCCCCTGCCGCCGGCCGCGACTCCGGTCCCCGGGGTGGTCGAGACCCTGCCCGGGCCCGACCTCGCCGACGTCGTCGGGCAGCCCGAGGCGCGGCTCGCCCTAGAGCTGGCCGCGACCGGTGGCCACCACCTGCTGATGTCGGGCCCTCCGGGGGTCGGCAAGACGATGCTCGCGGAGCGGCTCGTCACCGTGCTGCCCCCGCTCAGCCGGGAGCAGGCCCTCGAGACCCATGCCATCCGCTCGCTCACGGGTCACGTCGGAGAGGTCGTCGAGCTCGACCGCACCCCTCCGTTCGTCGCGCCGCACCACACCGCGTCGATGGCGGCGGTGACCGGTGGTGGGTCGGGGGTGGTGCTTCCCGGGGCCATCTCCCGGGCTCACCACGGGGTGCTCTTCCTCGACGAGGCGCCGGAGTTCAAGGGCTCGGTGCTGCAGACCCTGCGCCAGCCGCTCGAGTCGGGCCAGGTGGTGATCGCGCGGGCCCGACAGGTGGTGTGCTACCCGGCCCGGTTCCTGCTCGTGCTGGCGGCCAACCCGTGCCCGTGCGGCCGGTCCTACGGCAAGGGGCTCGACTGCTCCTGCAAGCCGATGGAGATCCGGGCCTATGCCGGGCGGCTCTCCGGCCCGCTGCTCGACCGGGTCGACCTGCAGGTGCACGTGCCGCCGGTGCACCGGGCCGCCTTCGGTGACGCGACGGGAGAGTCCAGTGCCACGGTCGCCGCCCGGGTCGCGGCGGCGCGGGAGGCGCAGCGTGCCCGGTGGGCCGAGCACGGCTGGGCCACCAACGGGCTGGTGCCCGGGCACGCGCTGCGGCGAGCCCCCTTCCGGCTTCCCCTGTCGACCACCGCGGTGCTCGACCGGAGTCTCGAGCAAGGACGGCTGACCTTGCGCGGCTACGACCGGGTGCTGCGGGTCGCGTGGTCAGCGGCCGACCTGGCCGGGCTCGAGGTGCCTGGCCGCGAAGAGGTGTCCACCGGGCTGGCCCTGCGCAGCGGCGAGCTGGTGGCGGCATGAGCGGCGCGGGGAGTGACGGAATCGGCGGAGAGGCTGGTGGCGTGGCGAGCGGCGTGTCCGGTTGGGGCAGCGACGGCGTGGCTGGTGCGGAACGGAACGGCATGGCTGGCGCCGCGACGAACGGGGTGGCAGGGACGGGGATGAACGGCGGGAGAGGTGGTGCCTCGGTGCGGCGAGCGACCAGCAGGCTCGAGTTCGACGAGCGCTGGGCCCGGGCGGCGTGGTCGTTTCTCACCGAGCCGCTCGACCCGACGGTGACCGGGCTGCTGGCGGAGTGCGGGGCGGTCGAGGCGCTGGTGCGGCTGCGCGCGGGGACGCTTCGGTCTCGGAACGGGCTCGAGGTGCGGCTGCCCGAGCTCGACCTCGACGCCATGGCCCGGGCGGCACAGCACTCCCGGGTGCGAGTGGTCGTGCCCGGCGACCCCGAGTGGCCGGCCGGCGTCGACCGGCTGCGCCAGCCTCCCTACTGCCTGTTCGTCCGCGGGCACCGCGACCTCGGCGAGCTCGTCGAGCGCAGTGTCGCCCTCGTCGGCTCACGGGCGGCGACCGAGTACGGCCTGCGCGTTGCCGCCGACATCGCCGACGGCCTGGCGGCCCGCGGCTTCACGGTGGTCAGCGGCGCCGCCTACGGCATCGACTCGGCCGCCCATCGGGCGGCCCTCGCCGCGGACGGGCCGAACGTCGCGGTGCTCGCGTGTGGCGCCGACCGGGCCTACCCCACCGCACATCGGGCGATGCTCGAGCAGATCGTGACCACGGGAGGGGCGGTGGTCAGCGAGGTGCCCGTGGGCTGCGCGCCCTACCGGTCGAGGTTCCTGGCCCGCAACCGGATCATCGCTGCGCTGGCGCGGGCGACCGTCGTGGTCGAGGCCAACCTGCGCTCCGGGTCGCTGACCACGGCCAAGGCGGCGAGCGAGCACCACCTGCCGGTCGGGGCGGTGCCCGGCCCCGTCACGAGCATGACGTCGGCCGGCTGCCACGCCCTGCTGAGGGCCACCGACGCCGTGCTCGTCACGGACGCCGCCGAGGTGGCCGAGCTGGCCGCCCGGATCGGCGACGACCTGCTTCCCGACCACGTCCCGACCGGCCCGTCCGTGCCGGGAGACGACCTCGACCCGGAGTCCTACCGGGTGTGGTCTGCGGTTCCCCTGCGGGGTGGCGTAACGCTCGACCGCTTGGCATCCGCCGGCGCGGTCGAGCCCCGCCGGCTGGTCGGCATCCTGGCGGTGCTGGAGGCCGAAGGGCTGGTCACGAAACAGGCGGGGCGGTGGCGCAAGACCCGCCGGACCGTGGGGGAGCTGTCCGAGTGAGGCCTGGGCTGCGTTTCGCACGCGTGAGCTGGGCACTACGCGTCACCATCACGACCTCTCCGTGCTCACGGGCGCCCTGCCCCGCGCCAAGCAGCGCGTGCTGATGCAGTGGGCGGCTGTCCACCAGGATGAGCTCATGCGAAACTGGGAACTGGCCCGCAACGGCCAACCCCATGAGCCCATCGCACCGAACATGACCACGGAGGCGTCTGACGAGCCACCCCGTCGTCCACGTCACCCACGTCGAGATCCTGGACGCCCGAACAGTCCGGGTCTCGTTCAGCGGTGGCGTTGTCAAGACTCGCGATCTGACCCCGCTCCTGTGGGGCCCGGTCTTCGACCAGATCCGCACGGACGCCTCGGAATTTGCGCGGGTTCGTGTCGACCCCGCTCTGGGGGTCCTGTGCTGGCCCAACGACGCCGACCTGGACGCCGAGATGCTGCGCTACGACGACCTGTGGGAGCAGAGCATCGCACTTGCCCGCACCGCCTGACGCGAACAACCGGGGTGTCCGAGTGACGCCTCAGCGTGTTGCCGCTCTTCGGTGCCTCGTGGTGACACCGTGGGCCCATGACCGGCGGCCCTTCCGACGCGCTGCCCGCGTTCGAGCGCCATCTGCGTTCCGAACGGGGCAGGTCGCCCCACACCGTGCGTGCCTACGTGCGCGACGTCGGAGTCTTCCTCGAGGAGGTCGGGGCGGACGACGACGAGGGCCTGCGCTCGGTCACCCTCGCCGACCTGCGGGCCTGGCTCGGCGTGCTCTCGAGGCGGGGAGCCGCGCGGGCGACGATCGCCCGCACGTCGGCCTCGCTGCGCACCTTCTTCGGCTGGCTCGAGCGCACCGGCCGGATCCCCACGGACCCCTCCCTACGGCTCAGCGCGCCGAGCCGCCACCGGACGCTGCCGCCAGTGCTCGCCCAGCGCTCCGCAGCAGCCCTGCTCGACGTGGCTGCGGTGGCCGCGGACGATGACGACCCGGTGCACCTGCGCGACCGCGCCGCTCTGGAGCTGCTCTATGCCACCGGTGTGCGGGTCGGCGAGCTCGTCGGTCTCGACGTCGACGACGTCGACCTGTCGGTTGACGTGCTGCGGGTGGTCGGCAAGGGCGACAAGGAGCGTCGGGTGCCGTTCGGGGTGCCGGCGCGACGGGCGGTCATCGCGTGGCTCGACGAGGGGCGACCCAGGTTGGTCACGGCCGACAGCGGACCGGCCCTGCTCCTCGGCCGTCGGGGGCGCCGGGCCGACCAGCGCCAGATCCGAGCCGTCGTGCACGAGCTGCTCCAGCACGTGGCCGACGCCCCGGACCTGGGGCCGCACGGATTGCGGCACAGCGCCGCCACGCACCTGCTCGAGGGCGGTGCAGACCTGCGGATGGTGCAGGAGCTCCTCGGCCATGCCTCCCTCGCGACCACGCAGATCTACACCCACGTCTCCGTCGACCGGCTCCGGCAGTCCTACGCGCAGGCGCACCCCCGCGCGTGATCCACCGCTGCTGCCGTCATCGGCCGAGGGGGAGCAGGGCCACCCGGCCGCCGGCCAGCAGGGGGTAGGGGTCGAGGTAGGCCGCGCCGCGCCGCGCGCCCAGGTGCAGGCACGGGCGGGCGCCGCAGTGCGCTGGGCCGGATCGCACGCGCAGCACGCCGATCACCTGCCCGGTCACGACGGCCGCACCGACCGCCACGCTCGCGTCGACCGGCTCGTAGGTGCTGCTCAGCCCGCCCCGGTGCGCCAGCGTGACCGTTCCTCGCCCAGCAACGAGCCCGGCATGGGTCACCACCCCGTCCTCCACGGCGAGCACCGGTGTGCCATCGGCTGCCACCAGATCCAGCCCACGGTGCCCCGCGCCGTAGGTGCTCACCGGCGCCCGGAACGGACGGGCCACGGGCGGCCTCGGCAGCACCGGCCACCGCCACCGTGCCCGGTCGGCGGCTGAGGCCGCGGGCTCGGCAGCACCACGGGCCGACGCGGCGCCGGCCACCTCTGCCGGGCCGGCCCTCGGCGCTGCTCCAGCGGGGGCTCGGCGTTCGACGAGGCCTCCACTCAAGGCCGTAACGGCCCGACCGGGGATGGCCGCGGGAGTATTCGCCCCGGACACCTCCCCCGGGGCACCGGCGCGCGGCGGCGCGGTGCCCCCTGCGGGCGTCACGGAGCCGGTCGAGCGCAGCTGCCGGGGCGGCGGTCAGCGCGGCCAGTGGACGTACGACGGCACGATCCAGCGGCGTCACGGACGTGGCGAGCAGGATGGCAGCCGACGCGACGAGCCACCGCCGGCATTGAGGTTCGGACCATCTGGCCAGCGTTCCCGGAGCCACACGCGCGGCGCCAGGGGGAGGCGGAACCTGTGGACGAGCGGTCGGGAGAACAGAGCCTGTGGACTGGGCTCGGGCCCTCAGCCGTAGTGACCTCTTGTTCGCGACAGCCCGGGCCGCATCTGCGGTCGCGGCCCCGTCAGACGCGCAACGCGGCCAGCCGGCGGCAGGCCTCGTCGAGCACGTCGTCGCGCTTGCAGAACGCGAACCGCACCAGCGTGCGCGCGGCATCCGCGTCGTCGTGGAACACCGACACGGGCACCCCGACAACCCCGGCCCGGGCGGGCAGCTCGAGGCAGAAGGAGAGGGCATCGACGGCGCCCAACGGTGCGGCGTCCGCGATGACGAAGTAGGTGCCCTGCGGCACCGCCACCGACATGCCCGCGCGCCCGAGACCCTCGACGAGCCGGTCGCGCTTCGCAGCCAGCGACGAGGCCAACCCGGCGTACACGGCATCCGGCAGCGCAAGCCCGGCGGCCACGGCCGGCTGGAACGGCCCCGACCCGACGTAGGTGAGGAACTGCTTGACCGCCCGCACCGCGGCCACCGCCTCGGCGGGCCCCGTGACCCAGCCGACCTTCCACCCGGTCGTCGAGAACGTCTTCCCGGCCGACGAGATGGTGATCGTCCGCTCGCGCATCCCGGCCAGCGTCGCCACCGGCACGTGCTCGGCGCCATCGAAGAACAGGTGCTCGTACACCTCGTCAGTCACCACCCAGGCGTCGTGCTCGCGCGCCAACGCGCAGATCAGCTCGAGCTCGGCCCGGGTGAACACCTTGCCGGTCGGGTTGTGCGGCGTGTTCAGCAGCACCAGCCGGGTGCGCGACGAGAACGCCGCCCGCAGCGACGCCTCGTCGACCGCGAAGTCGGGGAACCGCAGCACTGACGTGCGCCGCACGCCACCGGCCAGCGCGATGCGTCGCGGCGTACGAGTCGTAGTACGGCTCGAAGGTCACCACCTCGTCGCCGGGCTGCACCAGCGCCAGCACAGTCGCCGCGATCGCCTCGGTGGCCCCCACGGTCACCAGCACCTCGGTGCGCGGGTCGACCTCGATGCCGTAGAACCGCTTCTGGTGCACCGCGATCGCGTCGAGCAGCTCGGGCACACCGGCCCCCGGCGGGTACTGGTTGCGCCCGCCCCGGATCGCCGCCACCGCAGCCTCGAGCACCTCCGGCGGCCCGTCGGTGTCGGGGAACCCCTGGCCGAGGTTGATGGCGTCGTGCTCCGCGGCCAGCGCCGACATCGTGGCGAAGATCGTGGTCCCGAAGGGCGCGAGGGCGGGGTGACCGGGGGAGCGCGTCATCCCCGCAGGCTATGCCGCAGGGGCGCTCGAGCCGCCCAGCCGGTGCTCGTCGGCGTGCGCGATCTGCCCGAGCGAGCGCCAGACGACGGCCAGGGTCAGCGCCGACCCGACGAACGCGAACCAGAACGGCGCCGTGGCGCCGAACCGCTCGGCGAGCACCCCTCCGATGATCTGCCCGACCATGAGCCCGACCGTGAGCCCGAGCCAGTAGACGGACCCGACCCGGCCCTGCAGGTCCTGCGGGGTGGCACGTTGGCGCACCGCATTCGACAGCGAGCCCCAGACGAAGGCGTAGGCACCGAACACGAACATCACGCCGTAGGCCACGAGCGGCTTCGTCGTCAGCGCGAGCGCGAGGTGCATGAGGACCTCGAGCGTCAGGCACACCTTCATGAGGCGGCCCAGCGGCACACGCCGCTCGAGCCGGTCGTAGGAGAAGACCCCGAGCACGCCGCCGACAGCCGTCGCGGTCGTGAGGAGGCCGAAACCCACCTCGTCGACGGCCAGCCGCTGCTGGGCCCAGTAGACGAGCACGCCCAGGGGGCTCCCCAGGTGATGTTGAAGACGAAGATGACGAGGATCAGCGTGCGCACCGGCGCGTGGTGGCGGATCCAGCGCAGGCCGTCGAGGATGTCGTGGCCCACGTGCTGGGGCTCGTGGCCCTCGGGCCGCACCACCGAGGGCAGGGCGACCTTCGCGAAGAGCGCAGCGGCCAGCAGCCCAGCGGCCGCCTGCACCCCGAACGGCAGGGCGGTCCCCACCGCGAACAGCGTCGCCCCGACCGCCGGCCCCACCATCTGGTTGGCGACGAGGAACCCCGACATCTGTCGCGCGCTCGCGATGCCCAGGTCGGCGGGCGGCACGATCGAGGGCAGCACGGCACGCCACCCGGTGTCCGCGAAGATCTCGGCCGTGCCCACGGCGAGCAGGGCGAGCAGCAGCAGACCGATCGAGATGGTGCCGCTGACGATCGTGGCGACCAGCAGGGCCAGCACGGCGACCCGGGTCAGGTTGGCCGTGAGCACCAGCCGCTTGCGGTCGACCCGGTCGGCGATCGCGCCCGCGTAGAGCCCGAGGACGAGCGTGGGCACCTGCTGGACGATCGCCGCGGCGGCGATGAGCCGCGGGTCGTGGGTCTGCGAGGCCACGAGCAGCGGACCGGCCGCCAGGGCGATGCCGTCGCCGAGCTGGGCCACCCACGACGACGACAGGTTCCACCGGAACGCCGTCCCCATCCGGGGCGGCGCGATGGCGTCGAGGATGCGGCCCACGAGTTCGAGAACCTACTCGGTGGATGCCGTGTGGTCGCCTCCGTTTCCCATCCCGCCACGCGCTGGGAGGTGCGAGTCCAGCCGCAGGCGGCTACCCGGCATCCGGGCGGAGTGGTGCGGATTAGGTGCCCGAGGCAGCACGTCCGTAGACTGAGCCCACGACCGGTCTCTGGCCGGTCGAATTCGCGTGTCCTTCTCTGCGACCCCCTCGGGGCGGCGCAGGGCACACCACGGCAGTGGCGGATCGCCTCCTCAGGAGCGTCCGTCCGGGGTGTGGCCGGGCACCAGGCAGGTGGATGACGACCCTCCAGGAGGAGGAGCGCGCCACCGACGGAACTGACAACCACAGAGCAAGGAGAACGACGATGGCCGTCGTCACCATGCGCCAGCTCCTCGAGAGCGGCGTCCACTTCGGGCACCAGACCCGTCGCTGGAACCCGAAGATGAAGCGCTTCATCATGACCGAGCGCAACGGCATCTACATCATCGACCTGCAGCAGTCGCTGACCTACATCGACAACGCGTACGAGTTCGTCAAGGAGACCGTCGCCCACGGCGGCACCGATCCTCTTCGTCGGCACCAAGCGGCAGGCGCAGGAGCCGATCGCCGAGCAGGCGACCCGCGTCGGCATGCCCTACGTCAACCAGCGCTGGCTCGGTGGCATGCTCACCAACTTCCAGACGATCTCCAAGCGGCTCACGCGCCTCAAGGAGCTCGAGGAGCTCGACTTCGACGACGTGGCCGGCTCCGGCTTCACGAAGAAGGAGCTGCTGATCTTGAAGCGCGAGAAGGACAAGCTCGAGCAGCACCCTCGGCGGCATCCGCAACATGGGCCGGGTCCCGTCCGCGGTGTGGATCGTCGACACCAAGAAGGAGCACCTCGCGGTCGACGAGGCCCGCAAGCTCGGCATCCCGGTCGTCGCGATCCTCGACACCAACTGCGACCCCGACGAGGTCGACTACAAGATCCCGGGCAACGACGACGCGATCCGTTCGGTCACCCTGCTCACCCGCGTCATCGCCGACGCCGTCGCCGAGGGCCTGATGGCCCGCGCCGGTGGCCCCGCCGCCGGTGACGACGTCGCCGCCGACGAGCCGCTGGCCGACTGGGAGCGCGAGCTGCTCGGTGGCGACGCCGCCCAGACCGCTCAGGCCGTCGCGCCGGAGGCCGGCGAGACCGCTGCCGCCCCCGCGGTCGAGGCCGCCGAGGTCGAGGTCGTCGAGACCCCGGCCCCCGAGGTCGCCGAAGCCATCGCCGAGGACGCCCCCGTCGCCGAGGCCACCGCGGCCCCGGTCGAGGAGGCCCCGGCTGCTGAGGTCGCCGAGGTGACCGAGGCTGCCGAGGCCGCCGCCGAGGAGACCCTCGAGACCCCGGTCGCCGAGGCCGTCGAGGCTCCGGTCGTCGAGGCCGGCCGAGGCCGAGGCCACCCCGGAGCAGGCTGCTCCCGAGCAGGCCTGACCGCACCCGCGTCACATCCGAACCGAGCACGAAAGAGCGATAACACCTCATGGCGAACTACACCGCCGCTGACATCAAGGCGCTCCGCGAGAAGACCGCCGCCGGCATGATGGACGTCAAGCGCGCCCTCGACGAGGCCGACGGCGACATGGCCGCGGCCGAGGAGATCCTGCGCGTGAAGGGACTCAAGGGCGTGACCAAGCGCGAGGGCCGCACGGCCTCCAACGGCCTCGTCACCGCCAAGGCCGGCGCCGGCGAGGGCACCCTCGTCGAGGTCCTGTGCGAGACCGACTTCGTCGCCAAGGGCGAGCGCTTCGGCGCCCTGGCCGACGCAGGTGCTCACCCAGGCCGTCGCCACCAAGTCGGTCGACGCCGAGACGCTGCTCGCGTCGACGCTCGCCGACGGCAAGTCCGTCAAGGAGCTGCTCGACGAGGCCAACGCCACCATCGGCGAGAAGATCGAGGTCAAGCGGGTGGCCCGCCTCGAGGGCGAGCACGTCATGTCGTACCTGCACAAGACCAGCCCCGACCTGCCGGCGCAGATCGGCGTGCTGGTGGCCACCACCGGTGGCGACGAGCAGACCGCCAAGGACGTCGCGATGCACATCGCCGCGTTCAGCCCGAGCGTCCTCACCCGCGAGGAGGTCGACGCCGAGACGGTCGAGAACGAGCGTCGCGTCGCCGAGGCCACCGCGAAGGAGGAGGGCAAGCCCGAGGCTGCTCTCTCGCGCATCGTCGAGGGCCGCGTCAACGGTTACTTCAAGGAGAACGTCCTGCTCGAGCAGCCGTTCGCCAAGGAGCCGAAGAAGACCGTGGCCAAGGTCCTCGATGAGGCCGGCGCCAAGGCGGAGGGCTTCGTGCGCTTCCGCGTCGGGAGCTGACCTCCCCGCCGCACCACGCAGCATCCGGATGCCGTCCGCTCACCCGAGCGGGCGGCATCCGTGCGTCCGCACCCAGCTCAGGGGGCGCGGCGCTCTCTGCGCCAGCCGGGTCAGCCAAGAAGGCGGCCCGGTGAGGCAGCGGCCTAGGTGAGAAGTCGGCTGAGGCTTCGCTCGAGATGCGCGGTGGCGCGAACGTGGTTGAGCCGCACCCTCGCTCGGGACAACACGCGCCGTCGAGCCCGGTCGGGGTCACGGTGAGCTGGCACCCACTGGTGGTCAGAGCGGCGCGCCGTCGAAGCGTTCGACCTCTCAGGGGCGCGCCCTGGAGAGGACGCCGACGACGGTCCGATCCCCGGGTTCGGCTTCGGCGGCGTTGCGCCCCACCCCAGCAGCGGAGGTGGGCGCGACACGTACGAGTGCCCCAGCGGCGTGGTCAGCCGGATCTCGTGATCGGCCAGGACGATGGCCGCCCACCCGGGGGCCTCCTTGCCGTAGTTGCAGCGGGCGCACCTGCCGCCGCCCTGGGCGAAGCTGGTGGCTCCCTCGTCGCGGGCCGGGACGGTGTGGTCGGCGTGCGCGATCGGTGCCTCGCACCACGGGGTGCGGCAGACGTCATCGCGGATCACCAGCATCCGTCGCAGGTGACCGGTGAAGTGGCGTCGACGCGAGTCCATCGCCACGAGGTCGCGCCCGTCGGGGCTGGTGTAGAGCCGGCGTAGCCACACCGCCGCCGCGCGGTCGAGCGTGGTGCCAGGGCCGCCCTCGGCGGAGCCGTCCTTCCTGCTGCCGCCCCCGCCGGCGTCGGCAGGGCTGCTCTGCCAGCTGCCGCTGTCGCTGCTGCCGCTGTCGCTGCTGCCGCCGTTCCTGCTGCCGCCGTTGCTGCTGATGATGCCTCGGGCATCGCCTCGCACCCAGGCCCGAGCGACCGGCGCGGGAAGCGACCCGTGGCCGGGTATCCGGGCCGGCTCCATCACCGACCGTCCAGAGTCGCCCGTGCCGAGCAGCGACCGGTCGGTCATGACGAGGTGGACCTCGACCGGTTGCAGCTGCCCGGTGGCGCGACCGGACAGCAGCTGCAACGCCGTGTCGGCCTCGACCGCACCGACCCCTCGGCCCTCCGGCATCTCCTGAGGACACTGGCCGGACACCACCGACTGCGCTCGCCGCCGCAGGGCGGCCGCAGCACCGACGACCTCGACCATCGGCCCGAGGACCGTGAGGGAGGCCATGCCGTCCGGAGCCGGCCGCGTCGTGACGCGCCGCGACTTCACGGCATCCTGCATCCGCTTCAACACGGAGGCGACGTCCAGCTCCTGTGCGACCCGCCGTGCGGCTCGCTCCGCTCCACGCACGCCGAGCCGCCCGAGCAGCGGGCCGACCCGTCGGTCGACCTCGGCCCGATGCTCCACGGTCAAGATGCCCGTCGCCTGGACCATGACCTCGGCGTGCCGCTCGGAGCACACGCCCGCGTCGAGCGCCTGCATCGTGAACGGCATCTCGTCGACGAGTGCGCGAGCCACCCCGACGAACCGGTCGCCGAGCGTGGGGGACTGGCGGCGCGCGAGGGCGACCTCCGAGCCGACCGAGCGCACGGCATCCTGCGGGCGTGCCGCCTCGCGCGACCGGCGCAGCGCGTGCGTCGCCCGGGCCTGGGTGGCCGCCGAGGTGTGCTTGACGCGCTCGAGGTCGGCCACGAGGTCGAGCCGCTCACGGTCGCTCAGCCGGTCGACGTCGATGGCCGAGATCCACTCCCGCACCGCCGCGACCGACACCGGCCCGGGAGCGGCCGGCGGCGCGCTGCTCGGGTCGATCGGTGCGGTTTCCCCTGCCATGCATTAATCGTACTGATGTCCAATGACAGGGCCGTGGAATGCGCGAACCTGTGGATGACGCGTGCCGGTCGAGGTGCCTGTGGACGACCCCGACAGCTCACCCGTCCCGGACGCCCTGACCGGTGACCGGCGGCCGGTCGCTCCACGGAAAGGTGATCCAGCGGTCGGTGTCACGCCACACGTAGTCGGGGCGCACGACCGAGCGCGGCTTGGCGTAGATCGTGGCGGTGCGCACGGTGCCGACCTTGCCGGCGCAGAAGTCGTGCACCGACGCCAGCGTCAACCCCGTGTCGGCCACGTCGTCGGCCACCAGCACCAGCGCGTCGTGCAGGTCGACGAAGTCGGGGGCGGGCGGCAGGATGCGCGGCACCTCGAGGCGCTGGTCGACGCCGGTGTAGAACTCGACGTTCATCGTGTACGTGTTCTTGACCCCGAGCGCGTAGCCCAGGGCGCCCCCGATCAGCAGGCCGCCTCGGGCGATCGACAGGATCATGTCGGGCACCCCGTCGGCGGCCACCCGCTCGGCGAGGTCCCACACTGCCCGGTCGAAGTCGGCCCAGCCGAGGACCTCACGCTCCTGCTCCATGGGCGTCATCGTCGCACCCGCGCCGGCCCGGCGCGGAGGTGGGTTTCCACCAGACCCGCAGCGCCCGGCATCCGGCTGGCGCAGCAGTTCGGCCCGCACGCCCGCCTGTGAAAGGATCGGGCGACCGCTGCGCACCACCGCCGAGGAGGCCCCGTGACCACGCATGCCCTGACCGAGGCGGCACCGACCGCCGAGCCGCACCGCGCGGCCCGGCGCGTGCTCCTCAAGCTCTCCGGTGAGGTGTTCGGCGGCGGCAAGGTCGGCGTCGACCCCGATGTCGTGCGCGACATCGCCCGCCAGATCGCCGCGGCCGTGCGCGAGGGCATCGAGGTGGCGGTCGTCGTCGGTGGCGGCAACTTCTTCCGCGGCGCCGAGCTGCAGCAGAAGGGCATGGACCGCTCGCGGGCCGACTACATCGGCATGCTCGGCACGGTGATGAACTGCCTGGCGCTGCAGGACTTCCTCGAGAAGGAGGGCATCGACACCCGCGTGCAGACCGCCATCACGATGGGCCAGGTCGCCGAGCCCTACATCCCGCGGCGCGCCATCCGGCACCTCGAGAAGGGCCGGGTCGTGATCTTCGGCGCCGGTGCCGGGATGCCGTACTTCTCCACCGACACGGTCAGCGCCCAGCGCGCGCTGGAGTGCAAGTGCGACGTGGTGCTGATGAGCAAGAACGGCGTCGACGGGGTCTACGACTCCGACCCGCGCACCAACCCCGACGCCCGCAAGCTCGAGCGGGTCAGCTTCGAGGACGCCCTGCGCAGCGGCCTGCGGGTCGTCGACGCGGCGGCCTTCAGCCTGTGCATGGACAACCACCTGCCGATGGTGGTCTTCGGCATGGAGGGCGACGGCAACATCACCCGGGCGCTGCTCGGGGAGCGCATCGGCACGCTGGTCTCCGCCGGCTGACGCCTCGCGCACCCGGCACGCCGGACCGCGCCGTTTGACACACTGGACCCGACCGCCGCGCCCGCCGCGTGGCAGATGTGAAGGAGAGCCGCCCCGATGATCGACGAGACCCTGTTCGACGCCGAGGAGAAGATGGAGAAGGCCGTCGAGGTCGCCAAGGAGGACTTCGCCGGCATCCGCACCGGGCGCGCCCACCCGGGGATGTTCCAGAAGATCCTCGTCGACTACTACGGCGCGCCCACGCCGCTGCAGCAGCTCGCGTCGTTCCAGAACCCCGAGGCGCGCACCATCATCATCAGCCCGTTCGACAAGTCCTCGATGCACGCCATCGAGAAGGCCATCCAGCAGGCCGACCTCGGCATCAACCCGAGCAACGACGGGTCGATCATCCGCTGCGTGATGCCGGTGCTCACCGAGGAGCGGCGCCGCGAGTACGTCAAGATGGCGCACACCCAGGCCGAGGACGCCAAGATCTCGGTGCGCAACATCCGCCGCCACGCGAAGACCACGCTCGAGAAGCTGGTCAAGGACGGCGACGTCGGCGAGGACGAGGGCTCGCGCGCCGAGAAGGAGCTCGAGACCGTCACCAAGAAGCACGTCGACCTGATCGACGACCTGCTCAAGCACAAGGAGGCCGAGCTCCTCGACGTCTGAGTCCCTCGACCTGCTGAGCCACCCTCGACGTCCGAGCGCCTGACCACTATGACCGACGCCCCAGCCGACACCGCCGACGGCCTACCCGGCACCCCCGACCCCCTCGAGGATGCCGTGGACGCGGTCGCGCCCGAACCGGCGCCTCCCAAGGCCGGTCGCGACCTGCGCGCCGCCGTGGGCGTCGGCCTGCTCCTGGCCGGCCTGGTCGTCGGCACCCTCATCATCAGCCCGGCGGCGTTCCTGGTGGTCGTCGTCGTCGCGGTGTCGTACGGCGCCTGGGAGCTGCGCCGGGCGATCGCCACCCGCGGCATGGTGGTGCCGCTGGTCCCGCTGCTGCTCGGCGCCGTCGGCATGCTGGTCTCGGCCTACCTGCGCGGTGCCGAGGCGCTGGTCGTCACCTTCGGCCTGACCATCGTGGGGCTGCTCGTCTGGCGGGTGGCCGACGGGCTGGCCGGCGCCGCCCGCGACCTCAGCGCCTCCGCGCTCGTCGCGTTCTACCCGATCTTCTTGGGCGGGTTCGCGTCGATGATGCTGGCGGCACCCGACGACGGCCGGCAGCGCATCGTCGTGTTCATCCTGGTCACCGTGTTCTCCGACATCGGCGGGTATGCCGTGGGGGTCATGTTCGGCCGGCACCCGATGGCGCCGTCGCTGAGCCCGAAGAAGTCGTGGGAGGGCTTCGCCGGCTCGGTCGGCACCTGTGCCGCCGTGGGCGCCATCTCGCTGCCGCTCGTCCTGGGTGGACAGTGGTGGCAGGGTGCTCTGCTCGGGGTCGCCGCGGCGTCCGGTGCGACCTTGGGTGACCTCATCGAGTCCAGCATCAAGCGGGACCTCGGCATCAAGGACATGGGGGCGCTGCTGCCGGGCCACGGGGGCCTGATGGACCGGCTCGACTCGCTCGTCATCGTCGCCCCCGTCGCGTGGGCGCTGCTGCTGCTGTTCGTGCCGCTGGCCTGAGCCCCGGGTCAGCCGGCCTGGCGGCGCAGGCCCAGCACCTGCTCGAGCAGCTCGGTGGGCTGCACGCGCAGCGTGCCGTCGTCCGCCTCGCTGGTCAGGCAGGTGACCTGCCCGTCGAGCCAGTGGTAGGTGTGCACCGACACCGGGCTGGCGCCCTCGTCGTGCAGCCGCTGGGCGTGCGTGGGCACCAGCGCGAGCGCGTCGTGCACCTGCACCGCGGTCGCGCAGGGCTGGAGGATCACCGCGTGCCGGTGGGGCACGGCGAAGACGAAGCCGTGGCGACCGTCGACGTCGGGCAACCAGCGCTTCGCGGCGTCGTCGAGGCAGCGTGCGAAGCTCGCGGTGTAGGGCGACTCGCTCCGCACGGCATACACGCTGGCGCCGTCCTCGCTGACCTGCTGCACGTCGACCTCGGTCGACCCGAGCAGGCTGCGCAGGTTGGCGCGGCCGGTGCCGAGCAGGCTGGGCACGCACCGCCCCGTCGCGGCGATGCGCGAGTCGGCCAGCGTGACGACGGTCGTGGGCAGGTCGAGGGTGAGCACCTCGTCGATGTGCGCGGCGAAGGGTGCCGCATAGGCGAATCCCATCCCGGTCGACCTCAGCTGCTCGGCCGCGACCAGGCGCGAGGTCAGTGCGGCGTCGAACTCGGCGGGGGACAGTGCGGCCACGTAGGCGTCGGCAGCGGCGGAGAGGCGGCGCAGGTGGGTGCGCACCGACGCCTCGTACTGGTACTCGTGGTGGGCGTCGTCGGCATCGGGAACCACGTGCGTCGGGCCGGGTGCGGTACGGGTGGTTCCGGGTGGTGCTGCGACCGGTGCAGCGTGGATCCGCGACCTCCAGAGTCGCTCGAACACGCGCATCGGCACCTCATCCACGGCGTCCCACTTCCCTGCGAAGCGCGACGTTCCCACGGTAGGGGCTGGCATGCGGGCGCCGCCGTGGAACGCGAACAACTGGTGGGCAATTCGGGTGTCAGGTGACCCACACCGACCTGAGAGAATCGGTGGACCATGTCTGAGACCCCTGCTCCGCGACCCGCGCCCGGCCAGCTCACCTTCACGGCGCCGCGGCGCGGCAAGCCGCCCCGCCACCTCGCCGACCTCACCCTCGCGCAGCGGCGCGAGGCGGCGGTCGCGCTCGGGCACCCCGCCTACCGGGCCGGGCAGCTCTCGACCCACTACTTCGAACGGCTCGTCGACCGGCCCGAGGAGATGACCGACCTGCCCAAGGCCGTGCGTGACGAGCTGGTCGCAGACCTGCTCCCGACCCTGCTCACCCCGGTGCGCCACCTCACCGCCGACCGCGGCGCCACGGTCAAGCAGGTGTGGCGGCTGCTTCGACGGCGCGCTGGTCGAGTCGGTGCTGATGCGCTACCCGAACCGGGTCACCGTGTGCATCTCGAGCCAGGCCGGGTGCGGCATGAACTGCCCGTTCTGCGCCACCGGCCAGGAGGGGCTGACCCGCAACATGTCGACGGCCGAGATCGTCGAGCAGGTCGTGGGTGCCGCCCGGCTGCTGCGCCGCGGTGAGCTGCCCGCGATCGGTGGTGGGGAGCGCGGCGCCGGGCTCGGAGACGAGGCCGACGGGTCCGCGCCCGCTGATGCCGAGGATGCCGGGTCGGGACCCAGCCGGGTCAGCAACGTGGTCTTCATGGGGATGGGGGAGGCGCTCGCCAACTACACCGCCGCGATCGGCGCGATCCGCCGGCTCACCGAGCCGCCGCCCTCGGGGCTGGGCATCTCGGCGCGCGGCATCACCATGTCGACGGTCGGCCTGGTGCCCGGCATCGACCGGCTCACGCAGCGAGGGCATCCCGGTCACCCTGGCGCTGTCGCTGCACGCCCCCGACGACGAGCTGCGCGACGAGCTGGTGCCGATCAACACCCGCTGGAAGGTCGACGAGGCGATCGACGCCGCCCACCGCTACTACGAGGCCACCGGTCGCCGGGTCAGCATCGAGTACGCCCTGATCCGCGACATCAACGACCAGGCGTGGCGCGCCGACCTGCTCGGCGAGAAGCTGGTCGCCCGGGGTCGCGGCTGGGTGCACGTCAACCCGATCCCGCTCAACCCCACCCCGGGCTCGAAGTGGACCGCGTCGCGCCGCGGGGTGGAGCAGCAGTTCGTCGAGCGGCTGCGGGCACACGGCATCCCGACCACCGTGCGCGACACCCGCGGCTCCGACATCGACGGCGCCTGCGGTCAGCTGGCAGCGGCCACCGCCTAGCACCTCTACACTTCGGTGGTGAGACGTACCCTGCCCGCGGTGGCTGCCGCGTTCGCCCTGCTCCTCGCCGGGTGCGGGAGTGAGTCCGACCTCCCCAGCAGCCTGCGCAGCGCCGACACGCACGCCACCTCCCACGCGGCGTCCCCGTCGGCCCCCACGGCATCCGCCACCAAGGCGGCCGTCAAGGACGTCGCCCTGCGCAAGGGCGAGCGCTTCCAGAGCCTCCGGCTGCCGTCCGCCTACACCCCCAAGGCGCCCAACGGCACGGGCACCGACGACTACCGGTGCTTCCTGATCGACCCGAAGTTCGCCACCGACCAGCTGGTCAGCGGGGTGCAGATCGCCCCCGACAACGCGGCGATCGTGCACCACGTCATCGTGTCGAAGGTCGAGCCGCAGGACGTCGCCAAGGCCCGCGCGATCGACGCGAAGGACCCCGGCGACGGCTACACCTGCTTCGGCGGTGCGGGCATCGCCGGGGTGGCCGGCAACCTCGACAACGCCGACTGGGTCGGCGCCTGGGCGCCCGGCGGCGGCGAGCGGGTGATGGCCGACGACATCGGCATCCCGCTCAAGGCCGGCACCCAGCTCGTGGTGCAGATGCACTACAACCTGCTCGCCGGGAACGGCGCCGACCGCAGCACGGTGCGGCTGCGCCTGTCCGAGGCGAAGGGCAGCGCCAAGCAGGCGCTGCAGACCATGCTGCTCCCGGCGCCCGTCGAGCTGCCCTGCCGCGACAACGCCACCGCCGGCCTGTGCAACCGCACGCTCGCGGTCGCCGACCTGCGCAAGCGCTTCGGTGAGAACCCCGCCACCGCCGACCTGCTGCACCTGCTCTGCGGGCCGGTCGAGGCCAACCCCGTGCAGAGCTGCACCCGCCCGATCCGCAGTGCGGGCACCATCCGCGCCGTCAGCGGGCACATGCACCTGCTCGGCCGGGCGATCACGGTCGACGTCAACAAGGGCACCGCCAAGGCCAAGCGGGTGCTCGACATCCCGGTCTGGAACTTCGACGACCAGGGCAGCATCCCGCTGAAGAAGCCCCTCGACGTCGGCCCCGGCGACACGATCACGGTCACCTGCACCCACGACCAGGCGCTGCGCGACCTGCTGCCGGCCTTCAAGGGCACGCGCGACCGCTACGTCGCCTGGGGCGAGGGCACCACCGACGAGATGTGCCTCGGCATCGTCCTGATGACCCCCCGCTGAGGGGTCACCCCAGCAGCTCCTCGAGGCGCTCACGCCGCCTGGCCGCCGCCTTGGCCGCCGTGGCCTCGTCCCGCTTCGCCGCTTCCACCACCCGGGATGCCGTGTCCGCCGCCTCGGCGGCGCTCGCGACCGAGGTGTCGAGGTCGTGCAGCCGGCGCCTCGCCTCCTCCCGCTCCGCCTCCAACCGTTCCTGATGCTGCTGCGCGTCGGCGGCATCGCGCCCCGCCTGCTCCAGCGCCTCGCGCGCGGTCTCGAGGGCCGTCTCCGCCTCTGCCAGCGCGTGCTCGGCCTCGGCCACCCGGCGCTGCCGGGCGGCATCCTCGGCCTCGTCCGCCCCGGTGTCTGCCGGGGCGGCAGGAGCGGATGCCGTCGCGCTGTCCGGCGGCAGTGCCACCACCCGGGACAGGTCCACCGGCTCCAGACCGGTCGAGCTGAAGGTGTCGGTGAGCAGCCCGGTGGCCAGGGCCGCCCCGGCCACGGCGTCGACCATGGCCGAGCGCAGTGTCTCCTCCACCTCCGCCGTGGTCGCCGGGGTGACCCGACGCCCGGCGTCGCGCCCCAGCCCCGCCGCCTGCTCGGCCACCGCCCGGGTCAGCTGCCGGCGCTGCTGGTCCAGGGCGCGCAGCTCGCCGGCGCCCAGCGTCCCCTGGGCCGCGCGCAGCTGCCCGCCGAGGTCGAGCACCTGCTGCACGAGGTCGGCGTGCTGTCGCACCAGCTGGTTGAGCAGCCAGGCGCCCGCCGTCGGCTTGCGCAGCGACTGCACCCGGGCGGCCAGCTCGGCGTCACCGGCCGCCTTGGCCTCCTTGGCCCGGGCGTTGCGCGCCGCGGTGAACTCCTCGGGTGCCAGCCCGTACAGCTCCCCGGCGACGTCCTCGATGCTCACCCGCGCATCGTGTCAGGGATGCCGGCCCTAGTGTGCGGTGAGCCGGTCGAGCAGGGCCCCGAGCCGGGCCGGGCGACCGGTCGCCTCCTCCTCGCGGTCGGCCAGCGTGGCCAGCTGCAGGCCGGCGTTGATGCCCAGCCAGCGCAGCGGCTCACGCTCCCAGCGCGGAGACCGGTGGCCGACCCAGGGCAGCCCGGTGAGCGCCGTGTCGCGGCCCAGCAGGAGGTCGGCCAGCGTGCGGCCGGCCAGGTTGCTGGCGGCCACGCCGTCGCCGACGTAGCCCCCCGCCCGGCCGACCCGGGTGACCGGGTCCCAGGTGACCGACGGGTGCCAGTCGCGGGCGATGCCGAGCGGGCCACCCCAGGCGTGAGTGAAGGTGATGCCTTCGAGCTGGGGGAGCAGGTCCCGCAAGGTGGTGCGCAGCGCGTCGAAGACGGTGGGCTCCTCGTCGAACTCGGGCCGCACCTCGCTGCCCCAGTGGTAGGGCGCGCCGCGTCCACCGAAGGCGATCCGGCCGTCGTCGGTGCGCTGCCCGTAGATGACGACGTGGCCGTGGTCGGCGAACACCTCCCGCCCGGCGAGGCCGATCCGGGCCCAGCGCTCGTCGTCGATCGGCTCGGTGGCGACCATCAGCGAGTAGACCGGTGCCACCCGCCGCGACAGCCCGGAGAGGGTTCCCGTCCAGCCCTCGGTGGCGACGACGACGTTGGCGGCCGAGATCCGGCGGTCGTCGGTGAGCACCACGACCCGGTCGCGGACGCGCGCCACGTGGGCGCCCTCGACGATGCGGCCACCGAGCCGGCGGACGGCATCGGCGAGGCCGTCGACCAGCCGGCGGGGGTGCACCCGGGCGCAGTTGGGGTTGAAGGTCGCACCACGCGCGCCGGCGACGTCGAGGCGCTCGCGGGTGGCGACGGCATCCAGCCAGACCGTGCCGTCGTCCCACGAGGCCGCGTGCGCGGCGGAGACCCGGGCCCGTGCCTCCTGGGCCGGGGTGCGGGCCACGACGAGTGTCCCGCCCTTGACGAAGCCGGCGCCCAGACCCTCCTCGGCGTCGACCCGGCCCACCTCGTCGACCGTGTCGCGCAGCGCGGCGAGGTGCGCGAGGGTGGCAGTGCGCCCGTAGCGGCGGTCGATCGTGTCGGCCGCGACCGGCCACAGGGCCGACACCCAGCCGCCGTTGCGGCCGCTCGCCCCGAAGCCGACGTGCCGGGCCTCGAGCACCAGCACCTCACGACCGGGCTGCGCCAGCAGCAGGTAGTAGGCGGTCCACAGCCCGGTGTAGCCACCGCCGACGACGACCACGTCCGCGGTCTGGGGCAGGTCGGATGCCGGGTGCCTGGGCGGGTGCGCGGGGGAGTCCCACCACAGCGGCCCGGTGGACCCGTCGAGCGCGGCCTGGCTCACCTCAGAGGTGGTTCTCGGCCTCGGTGAGAACCGAGCGCAGCCGGCGCTCGATCTCGTCGAACTGCTCGGGGCCCATGGTCAGCGGCGGCGCCAGCTGCACGACGGGGTCGCCCCGGTCGTCGGCGCGGCAGTAGAGCCCGGCGTCGAACAGCGCCTTGGAGAGGAACCCGCGCAGCAGGCGCTCGCTCTCGGCGTCGTCGAACGTCTCACGGGTCTGCTTGTCCTTGACCAGCTCGATGCCGTAGAAGTAGCCGGCCCCGCGCACGTCACCGACGAGCGGCAGGTCGAGCAGCTTGTCGAGCGTCGCCTTGAAGATCGGGGCGTTCTCCTTGACCCGGTCGTTGAGGCCCTCGCGGTCGAAGATGTCGAGGTTGGCCATCGCCGCTGCGCACGAGACGGGGTGCCCGCCCCAGGTGTAGCCGTGCGGGAAGTAGGTGGTGCCGTGGCGGAACGGCTCGAACAGCCGGTCGCTGGCGATCATCAGGCCGAGCGGGGCGTAGCCGCTGGTGATGCCCTTGGCGGTGGTGATGATGTCGGGCTGGTAGCCGAAGTCCTGGCAGGCGAACATCGACCCGATCCGGCCGAAGGCGCAGATCGTCTCGTCGGACACGAGCAGCACGTCGTACTGGTCGCAGATCTCGCGGACCCGCTCGAAGTAGCCCGCCGGCGGCGGGAAGCAGCCGCCGGAGTTCTGCACCGGCTCGAGGAAGACGGCGGCGACGGAGTCGGGGCCCTCGAACTCGATGGCCTCGGCGATGCGGTCGGCCGCCCAGCGCCCGAACGCCTTCTCGTCGTCGCGCAGGTGCTCGGGGGCGCGGTACATGTTGGTGTTGGGCACCTTGTGCCCGCCCGGGACGAGGGGCTCGAACGGCACCTTCGCGTCGGGGATGCCGGTGATCGACAGCGCGCCCTGCGGGGTGCCGTGGTAGGCCACCGAGCGGGAGATCACCTTGTGCTTGGTCGGCTTGCCGGTGAGCTTGAAGTACTGCTTGGCCAGCTTCCAGGCGGTCTCGACCGCCTCGCCGCCACCGGTGGTGAAGAAGACCCGGTTCAGGTCGCCCGGGGCGTTGTGGGCGAGCCGCTCCGCGAGCTCGATGGCCCGCGGGTGCGCGTAGGACCACAGCGGGAAGAAGGCGAGCTCGGAGGCCTGCTTGGCCATCGCCTCGGCGATCTCGGTGCGGCCGTGGCCGACGTTGGTGACGAACAGGCCGGCGAGGCCGTCGATGTACTCGTTGCCGCGGTCGTCCCAGATCGTCCAGCCGTTGCCGCGGGTGATGATCGGCACGTTGTGGCCCAGGCCCGACTCCTCGAAGGTCGAGTGCCGGGTGAAGTGCATCCACAGGTGGTCTCGAGCGGCGTCGGAGTACAGCGCGCCGGTGGCGGTGTGGCGGTCGGAGCTGGGCTCCCACACGTCGGACGGGTAGGTGCTCATCGGGTACCCCAGTTGTAGTGCTGCTTGTTGAGCTTCAGGTAGACGAACGTCTCGGTCGACCGGACGCCCGGGAGGGTGCGGATCTGGTTGGTCAGCAGGTCGAGCAGGTGGTCGTCGTCCTCGCAGACGACCTCGGCCAAGATGTCGAAGCTGCCGGCCGTGGTCACCACGTAGTCGACCTCGGTCATCTCGGACAGTGCCTCACCCAGCGCGATCAGGTCGCCCTCGGCCCGGATGCCGATCATCGCCTGCCGCGAGAAGCCCACCTGGATCGGGTCGGTCACCGCGACGATCTGCATGACCTCCGCGTCGAGCAGGCGCTGCACGCGCTGGCGCACCGCAGCCTCGGACAGGCCGACGGCCTTGGCGATGGCGGCGTAGGACTGCCGGCCGTCCTCCTGGAGCAGCTCGATGATGCGCTTGGCGACGTCGTCGAGCCGGGTCTCGGAGGCCGTGCGCGGGCTGCGGGCCGGTGGTGTGCTGCGGGTCACCGCGCCATCGTGACGCTGATTCGGTCGTTGCGCAAGTCCTCAGGTGACGGAATCCGTTGGTTCTGACGTCTCATTGTGTAACTTTTCATCATTTTCACAGGCGAAGCCCTAGTGATTTCGCGGCCCTCGGGTTTAGAGTCCCCCTGCAATGCCGTCCCCTCCACCACCTCGGGAGCCATGCACATGAGCGATCCGCGCAGCCTGCGCAACTTCATCGGCGGCGAGTACGTCGACGGGCGCACTGATTCCACCACCGACATCGTCAACCCGGCCACCGGATCCGTCGTCGCCACCGCCCCGGTCAGCGGCCAGGCGGATGTGGACGCCGCCTACGGCGCCGCCGACGCGGCCTTCGCGGAGTGGGGTCGCACCACCCCGAGCGAGCGCCAGCAGGCCCTGCTGAAGATCGCCGACGCGATCGAGGCCAACGCCGACGAGCTGATCGCGCTGGAGTCCGAGAACACCGGCAAGATCCGGGCGCTCACGGCCAGCGAGGAGATCCCGCCGATGGTCGACCAGCTGCGGTTCTTCGCCGGCGCGGCCCGGGTGCTCGAGGGCAAGGCCGCGGGGGAGTACATGAAGGGCCACACCTCCTGGATCCGGCGTGAGCCGATCGGGGTCGTCGGCCAGGTCACGCCGTGGAACTACCCGCTGCTCATGGCCGTGTGGAAGATCGCTCCCGCGCTGGCCGCGGGCAACACCGTGGTGCTCAAGCCCAGCGACACCACCCCCGAGACCACGCTGCGGCTCGCCGAGATCGCGTCCGAGTTCCTCCCGGCAGGCGCCCTCAACGTGATCACCGGTGACCGTGACACCGGCCGGATGCTCGTCGAGCACCGCACGCCGGGCCTGGTCGCCATCACCGGCTCGGTGCGCGCCGGCGCCGAGGTCGCCGCCAGCGCAGCACCCAGCGTCAAGCGCGTGCACCTCGAGCTCGGCGGCAAGGCCCCGGTCGTGGTCTTCGACGACGCCGACATCGAGGCCGCCGTCGAGGGCATCGCGATCGCCGGCTACTTCAACGCCGGCCAGGACTGCACCGCGGCCACGCGCGTGCTCGCCGCACCCCGCATCCACGACGACTTCGTCGCGGCGCTCGCGGAGTACGCGAACAGCTCGGCGCCGGTCGGGCTGCCGACCGACGAGGACGCGCTGTTCGGCCCGGTCAACAACGCGCGCCAGCTCGCGCACGTGTCGGGCTTCATCGACCGGCTCCCCGACGCACGCCACGGTGTCGGCCGGTGGCAACCGCCGCACCGACCTCGGCGACGGCTTCTACCTCGAGCCGACCGTGCTCTCCGGCCTGAACCAGGACGACGAGGCCATCCAGAACGAGATCTTCGGCCCGGTCATCACCGTGCAGCGGTTCACCGACGAGGCCGAGGCGCTCGCCTGGGCCAACGGCGTCGACTACGGGCTCGCCTCCTCGGTCTGGACCAAGGACTTCGGGCGCGCGATGCGGATGTCGCGGGCGCTGGACTTCGGCTGCGTCTGGATCAACACGCACATCCCGCTGGTGGCAGAGATGCCGCACGGCGGCTACAAGAAGTCGGGCTACGGCAAGGACCTGTCGATGTACGGCTTCGAGGACTACACCCGCGTCAAGCACGTCATGGCGAACATCGAGAGCTGAAGGACCGACCCCAATGGCACTGAGACGGCGACCCCCGGCCGATCCCATGACCCGAGAGCTGATCCGCGCCGCGCGGTCCAGCAACCTCTCCCGACGATCCCTGCTCGGCACGGCGACCCTCGGCGGCGCGGCAGCCGCCCTCGCGGCGTGCGCGCCACCGCCGCCGCCGGCCGGCGGTGTGGCGGCGCTCGAGCTGCCCACCGACCTGTCCGCCACCCAGAAGATCGTCCGCTGGGCGAACTGGACGGCCTACCTCGACTTCGACGAGGAGACCAAGAAGTACCCGACCCTGGAGCAGTTCATGAAGGCGACGGGCATCGATGCCACGTACAGCGAGGACATCGAGGACAACGACTCCTACTTCAACAAGGTCGCCCCCCAGCTGCGGGCCGGTCAGGACATCGGTCGCGACATCTTCGTCTTCACCGACTGGATGGCCAACCGGGTGATCCGTGAGCGGCTGTGCCAGCCGCTCGACCTGATCCGGATGCCGAACGCGAGCAACCTGCTCGACAGCCTCAAGGACGTCAGCTTCGACCCGGGCCGGCAGAACTCGCTGACCTGGCAGTCCGGCTTCGCCGGCATCGGCTACGACAAGACCAAGGTCACCAAGGAGCCCAAGACCATCGACGACCTGTGGACCGACGAGCTCAAGGGCCGCATCGTCGTGCTCAGCGAGTTCCGCGACACCGTGGGCGTCGTCATGCAGAGCCAGGGCGTCGACATCTCCGGGCCGGAGTGGGGCGACGCCGAGTTCGAGAAGGCCGTCGTCGAGATCGAGAAGCGGATGTCCGATGGCTACATCCGCCGGATCAAGGGCAACTCCTACCTCGAGGACCTCAAGTCGGGCAACGCGATCGCCGGCATCGTGTGGAGCGGTGACCTGTTCGTGCTGCGGGCCGAGACCGGCAACGACAACTGGCAGTTCGTGATCCCCGAGTCCGGCGGCACGCTCTGGAGCGACAACATGATGGTCCCCATCACCTCGCCGCACCGCCAGAACGCCGAGACGCTGATGAACTTCTACTACCAGCCGGAGATCGCCGCCCAGGTCGCCGCCTACGTCAACTACGTCTGTCCCGTGGTCGGTGCCCAGGAAGTGCTCGCGAAGATCGACCCCGACCTGGCCGAGAGCCCGTTCATCTTCCCGAGCGTCGACTACATCAAGAAGAACAACATCCAGGGCTTCCGGGCACTCACGCCCGCCGAGGACGCCAAGTACAGCGCCAGTGGCAGAAGGTGCAGGGCAACTGATGGCCGGTTCCAGTGAAGGCGGTTTCCGCGAGGCTCGTGGAGACCTGCGCCTCGAGGACGTCACCAAGGCGTTCGGCGAGTTCAAGGCCGTCGACGAGCTGAGCCTGGTCGTGCCGCGCGGGTCGTTCTTCGCCCTGCTCGGCCCCTCGGGCTGCGGCAAGACCACGACCCTGCGGATGGTCGCGGGTCTCGAACAGCCCACGAGCGGAAGGGTGCTCATCGGCGACACCGACCTCACCGGCAGCCGCCCCTACGAGCGGCCGGTCAACACGGTGTTCCAGAGCTACGCGCTCTTCCCGCACCTCGACCATCCGCGAGAACGTCGCCTTCGGCCCCAAGCGGCGCGGCCAGTCCGACTCGGCGAAGCAGGCCGACGACGCGCTGACGCTGGTGCAGCTGGACCACCTCGCGACCCGCAAGCCGACCCAGCTCTCCGGTGGTCAGCAGCAGCGTGTCGCGCTGGCCCGGGCCATCGTCAACCGCCCCGAGGTGCTGCTGCTCGACGAGCCGCTCGGCGCCCTCGACCTCAAGCTGCGCCGCCAGATGCAGGTCGAGCTCAAGCGGATCCAGACCGAGGTCGGCCTGACCTTCATCCACGTCACCCACGACCAGGAGGAGGCCATGACCATGGCCGACACCGTGGCCGTGATGAACCACGGCCGGATCGAGCAGATGGGCGCCCCGTCCAGCCTGTACGAGCTGCCGCGCACCTCGTTCGTGGCCAACTTCGTCGGCCAGTCCAACCTCGGCACCGGCCGCATCCTCGACCGCGACGGCGACCACATCGTCGCCGAGGTGCAGGGCTCGAAGGTCAAGATCCCGATGGCACGCAGCGCGGTCCACGACGGCGACGTCACCTTCGGCGTCCGGCCCGAGAAGGTGCGCGTCATGCGCATCCGGGGCGACGGCATCGGTGACGACGTCAAGGGCGTCGTCCTCGACGTCTCGTTCACCGGCGTGGCCACCCAGTACCTCATCCAGCTGCCGAGCGGCGCCGTCTGGAGCTGCTACGAGCAGAACCTCGACGTCGAGCCGATCGACCTGCGGCCCGGCGACGACGTCTGGATCGCCTGGGACCCGCACCACGCGTTCGGCGTGCCGGTCGACGAGGCCGAGGCCCGCGCGGCCGCCGAGGCGGTCTGAGTGAGCGCCCTCACGCACGTCTCCGCCAGCGCGGGCGAGGCGACTCCGCCACCGCAGCCGCAGGCCGACCACAAGGGCCGACGGTGGGTGCCCTACCTGCTCCTGCTGCCCGGAGCCCTGTGGCTGCTCGTGTTCTTCATCGTGCCGCTGATCCAGCTGTTCACGGTGAGCCTGCAGTCGCAGTTCCCGGGCTACCCCGGCTTCTACTACCGGGACGTCAACCTCGGGAACTACGCCAGCGCGCTCACCGACTTCGCGCCGCAGTTCTTCCGGTCGTTCGCCTTCGCCGGTCTGGCCACCTTCTTCGCGTTCTGTCTGGCCTACCCGCTGGCCTACGCGATGGCGTTCAAGGCGGGTCGCTGGCGCAACGTCATGCTGATCGCGGTGATCGCCCCGTTCTTCACCTCGTTCATCCTGCGCACCGTGGCCTGGCGGCAGATCCTCTCCGACGAGGGCCCGGTCGCCTCGACGCTGAACTACCTCCACCTGCTCCCGGGCGGCCGCATCACCGAGACCTGGGTCGCGGTCGTCGCCGGCCTCACCTACAACTTCCTGCCGTTCATGGTGCTGCCGATCTACGCCTCGCTCGAGCGGGCCGACCCGCGCGTCATCGAGGCCGGCGGTGACCTGTACGCCAACGGGTTCACCACCTTCCGCACGGTCACCCTGCCGCATCAGCATGCCCGGCGTGCTCGCCGGCACGTTGCTCACCTTCATCCCGGCGGCCGGTGACTACGTCAACGCCGAGCTGCTCGGCTCCGACAACACCAAGATGATCGGCAACGTCATCGAGAGCCAGTTCTTCCGCGTGCTGGGTGGCTTCCCGACCGCGGCGGCGCTGTCCTTCACGCTGATGGCGCTGATCCTCGCGCTCGTCTTCGTCTACGTACGCCGCTTCGGGACGGAGGAGCTGATATGAGGCGCTGGCTCGGCAACCGGTTCGCCATGATCACGGCGATCCTCGTGCTGCTCTACCTGTTCCTCCCGGTCGCCTACACGTTCGTCTTCTCGTTCAACAACTACAAGAAGTCGAACATCGTCTGGAACCCGGTGGGCAGCCCCACGCTGAAGTACTGGAAGGACCCGTGCGGCGCCCCCGGCGTGTGCCAGTCGCTGGTCACCTCGCTCGAGATCGGCCTGATCGCCACGCTGGTGTCGATGGCGCTCGGCACGCTGCTCGCCTTCGCGCTGGTGCGGCACAAGTTCAGGGGCAGCGGCGCCGGCAACGTGCTGGTCTTCGTGCCGATGGCCACGCCCGAGATCGTGCTCGGCGCCAGCCTGCTGACGATCTTCGTCCAGGGCTTCGGGCGACTCGGCCTGGGGCTCGGCTTCACGACGATCGTCATCGCGCACATCATGTTCTGCATCAGCTTCGTCGTGGTCACGGTCAAGGCCCGCCTGCAGAGCCTCGACCCGCGCCTCGAGGAGGCCGCGCAGGACCTCTACGCCGGGCCGGGCGGCACCTTCTGGAAGATCACCTTCCCGCTGGTGCTCCCGGGCATCATCGGTGCCGGCCTGCTGGCGTTCTCGCTGTCCTTCGACGACTTCATCATCACCAACTTCGTCTCCGGCAACGAGACGACGTTCCCGAAGTTCGTCTACGTCTCCTACCTGCGCGGCATCCCCGCGCAGGCCAACGTGATCGGCTTCTCGATGTTCGTCATCGCGGTCTCGCTGGTCATCATCGGCCAGCTGGTCGGCAACGCCCGCAAGAAGTAGCACCGCCCCGACACCCAGAACCAGACCGCCACTGCCGGAACAGGAAGTCCCATGCACGTCCTCATGGTCGGAGCGGGCGGCGTCGGCGACGCCGCCGCCCGCATCGCCGCCGAACGCCCCTTCTTCGACTCCTGGGTGGTGGCCGACTACGACCTCTCCAGGGCCCAGCACACCGTCGACGCCGTCACCTCGCGCCACCCCGGCGAGTCACGGTTCCGGGCCGCTCAGGTCGACGCCTCGGATGCCGGTGCGGTCGCCGCGCTGGCCCGCGCGGTGGGTGCCACGCACGTGTTCAACGCGGTCGACCCGCGCTTCGTGCTGACCATCTTCGAGGGCGCGAAGGCGGCCGGCGCCGACTACCTCGACATGGCGATGAGCCTGTCCAGCCGGCACCCGAGCGAGCCCTACGCCAAGGTCGGAGTCAAGCTCGGCGACGACCAGCTGGCCCAGGCCGCGCAGTGGGAGGCCGACGGTCGGCTGGCGCTCGTCGGCATCGGCGTCGAGCCGGGGCTGTCCGACGTCTTCGCCCGCTACGCCGCCGACCACCTGTTCAGCCACATCGACGAGCTGGGCACCCGCGACGGCGCCAACCTGGTCATCCGCGACGAGGACGGCAACGAGGTCTTCGCCCCCGGGTTCTCGATGTGGACCATCATCGAGGAGTGCCTCAACCCGCCGGTGGTGTGGGAGCGCTCGCGCGCGGTCGGGGCCGACGGCTCCTACGACGTCGAGGCCGGCTTCTACACGCTGCCGCCCTTCGCCGAGCCCGAGGTGTTCGAGTTCCCCGACGGCATCGGCCCGGTCGAGTGCGTGCACGTGGAGCACGAGGAGGTGCTCCTGATGCCGCGCTGGGTGGAGGCGGAGAAGGTCACCTTCAAGTACGGGCTGGGCGAGGAGATGATCTCGATCCTGCGCACGCTGCACACCCTCGGGCTCGACGGCACCGACCCGGTCACCGTCAAGGGCGCGCAGGTGAGCCCCCGTGACGTCGTGGCCGCCGTGCTGCCCGACCCCGCCACCATCGGCCCGCGCATGGAGGGCAAGACCTGCGCCGGGCTCTGGGTCACCGGCACCGGCAAGGACGGCCAGCCCCGCCGCACCTACCTCTACCACGTGAGCGACAACGCCGACACGATGCGCAACTACGACGCCCAGTGCGTGGTGTGGCAGACCGCCGTCAACCCGGTGGTGGCGCTCGAGCTGCTCGCCACCGGCAGGTGGCACGGCACGGGTGTGCTCGGCCCGGAGGCGTTCGACGCCGTGCCCTTCCTCGAGCTGCTCGCGGCCCCGAAGCCGCAGGGCTACGGCTCCCCGTGGGGCCTCGAGGACCGCTGACCCACGTTCGTGCGAAAGGATCGCCCCATGGCCATCACCCAGAAGTCCCTCATCGAGTCCGTGCCCACCCAGCTGCTCATCGGCGGCTCGTGGCGCGAGGCGAGCAGCGGCGACCGCTTCGAGGTGCACGACCCCAGCAGCGGCGCCACCCTCACCACCTGCGCCGACGCCACGCCCGACGACGGCCTGGCCGCGCTGGCCGCCGCCCACGAGGCGCAGGTCGGCTGGGCCGCCACCCCGCCGCGCGACCGCAGCGAGATCCTGCGCCGGGCCTTCGAGGCGCTGGTGACGCGCGCCGACGAGTTCGCCACCCTGATGAGCCTGGAGATGGGCAAGACGGTCGCCGAGGCCAAGGGCGAGGTCACCTACGGCGCGGAGTTCTTCCGCTGGTTCGCCGAGGAGGCCGTCCGCATCCACGGCCGCTACTCGGTGGCCCCCAACGGCGCCTCACGGCTGCTGACCATGAAGCAGCCGGTCGGCCCCACCCTGATGATCACGCCGTGGAACTTCCCGCTCGCCATGGGCACCCGCAAGATCGGCCCGGCCGTCGCCGCGGGCTGCACCATGGTCGTCAAGCCCGCTCACGAGACGCCGCTCACGATGCTGCTGCTCGCGCAGGTGATGCAGGAGGCCGGGCTGCCCGACGGCGTGCTCAACGTCGTCACCACGATGCACTCGGGTGCGGTGTGCGAGCCGGTCATCCGCGACGAGCGGCTGCGCAAGCTCACCTTCACCGGCTCCACCGCCGTGGGCAAGAAGCTCGTCGAGCAGTCCGCCGAGCAGCTGCTCCGCCTGTCGATGGAGCTCGGCGGCAACGCCCCGTTCCTCGTCTTCGAGGACGCCGACGTCGACGCGGCGGTCGACGGCGCCATGCTCGCCAAGATGCGCAACATCGGCGAGGCCTGCACCGCGGCCAACCGGTTCTTCGTGCACGAGTCCCTGGCCCAGGAGTTCTCGACCAAGCTGGCCGCGCGGATGGGTGCACTCGTCGTCGGCAAGGGCACCAAGAAGGGCGTCGACGTCGGCCCGCTCATCACCGCCAAGGCGCGCGACGGCGTCGACGAGCTCGTCAAGGATGCCGTGGGCAAGGGCGCCACGGTGCTCACCGGCGGCGGGCCCGTTCCGGGCCGCGGCTGGTTCTACCAGCCCACCGTGCTCACCGACGTGGCTGCCGACAGCCGCTGCCTGACCGAGGAGATCTTCGGCCCGGTCGCCCCCATCGCCACCTTCACCGACGACGCAGATGCGGTCGCCAAGGCCAACGGCACCGAGTACGGCCTGGTGGGCTACATCTACACCAACGACCAGACCCGGGTGATCCGGGTGGCCGAGGCCATGGAGTTCGGGATGATCGGCGTCAACACCGGCATCGTGTCGAACCCGGCGGCCCCGTTCGGCGGGGTCAAGCAGTCCGGCTTCGGCCGCGAGGGCGGCTTCGAGGGCATCGACGAGTACCTCGAGACCAAGTACGTCGGCATCGCCCTGTGACGGTGGCCCGGGTTCGCCTGAACCCGGGTCGCGATGCTCCGGGGAGTGGTCTGATGGAGGCATGAGCACGGACCCCGAGTCGCTCGGCGGGCTGCACCGGCCCGAGCAGTCGCAGACCGTGGAGGCGCTGCTCGAGAGCAGCGACCAGTCGCTGCGCCGCGGCGCCCGGCCCGGGGCGCAGGTGTGGCGTACGGGATTCGAGCTGCTCGATGCCACCCTTGGCGGCGGGCTGCGCTCCGGGGAGCTGGTGTTGCTGGGGGGCAGCGAAGGGTCCGGCAAGACGACGATCTCGATGCAGCTGGTCCGCAACGCGGTGGCCAGCGGGCGTCACGGAGCGGTCTTCTCCTACGAGCACTCGGCCCAGAGTTTGGTGCAGCGGCTCCTCGCGCTCGAGGCGGCCGGCGCCGCCGTCGCCGCGGGCAGGTACCCGGCGCTCGCGGCCGACGTTCACACAGTGCGCTCGGTCTTCGAGGCCGACGAGCCCGACCGTCGCGGCCTGGCGGAGGCGCTGGCCGGCATCCCCTATGGCGCTGAGGCGCTGGCCGCCGTGCGGCTGTACGCCGGGCGCCTGCACCTGCTCGAGTCCGGCCGGGAGACCACCCCCGACGAGATCGCTCGCGTCGTCAGCGCCATCACGCGCGAGGCGGGTGAGCCACCCATCGTGCTGGTCGACTACTTGCAGAAGATCCCCATGGCCGGCTTCACCGGCGACGAGACGTCGCGGGTGACCACCGTGACCGAGACGATGAAGGACATGTCGCTCGAGCTCGAGTGCCCCATCGTGTGCATCGCCGCAGCCGACCGAGAGGCCCTCGGGGCCGGGCACCGGATGCGCACCCGCGACCTGCGGGGCTCCTCGGCACTGGCCTACGAGGCCGACCTGGTGCTCATCCTGTCGAGCAAGGAGAACATCGTCTCGCGCGAGCACCTGGTCTACGACCTGGGCAGCCGTGGCCGTTACGAGCAGTGGTCGGTCGTCACCGTCGAGAAGAACCGCAGCGGCCAGGGAAAGGTCGAGCTCGAGGTGCAGAAGGACTTCGAGCACGGCCGGTTCCACCCACAAGCCCAGATCGTCACCGAGCGGCTCATCGAGGAGCGCGTGTTCACCACCTGAGATTTTCGCGAAGTCAGGAGCACTTCGCGAAGTCAGGGTTGTATACGGCCCTGACCCGGCGAACTGCTCCTGACTTCGCGAGAATGGGCGGATGCCGTCCGCCTCGCGCCGCCCGCCCGCGTGGGTCGTCGTCGTGCTCGCCCTGGCCGTCGTGGCGGTCTGGGCGGTCGCACGCACCGGCCCGGGTACCCCGGACGACGCGTCCGTCGCCGCGACGACCCGCTCGAGCGGCACCGTCACGGCCACCGCCACCCCGACCGGGCGGAGCACGCCGGTCTCGGGGCTCCCGACGGTGGCCGAGAGCGCGCTGCCCGGCGAGGCTGACACGACGCTGGCCCTCATCCGGGCCGGTGGGCCGTTCCCCTACGAGGAGGACGGCGGGGTCTTCGGCAACCGCGAGCGGATCCTGCCCCGCCAGCCGGGTGGCTATTACCGCGAGTACACCGTCGAGACGCCGGGGGAGAGCGACCGGGGTCCGCGCCGGATCATCGGTGGCGCCGACGGTGACCTCTACTGGACCACGGACCACTACGCGTCGTTCCGCCAGGTCGAGGAGGGCCGATGATCCGCCACCTGGGCCCGCACACCGATGTCGAGGGACTGGTCGCCGACGCCCGCGAGGAGGGGCGTGAGGTGCACGTGGTGGTGGCGGGCCCGACCAAGCAGGCCACGCTCGCCGCGTTCGCGGACGCGCTCGACTTCCCGGCGTGGTTCGGGGGCAACCTCGACGCGCTCGCCGACTGCCTCAGCCACCTCGCCCGCACCGCCGAGGGGGAGCAGGAGCTCGTCGTCGACGGGGTCGCCGAGCTGGCCCGCGACGACCCGTTCAGCTTCGCCGACCTGTGCGGCCTGCTCGGCCAGGTCGCCGCGGCGCACCCCGGCTTCCACGTCACGGTCGTCGACCGATGACAATGGGCCGGTGACCACACGCTCCGTCGCCCTGCTCGGCTCCACCGGCTCGATCGGCACCCAGGCCCTGGAGGTGGTGGCGGCGCACCCCGGCCGCTTCACCATCGCGGCCCTGTCGGCCGGCGGCAACCTCGGCCTGCTCGCCCGTCAGGCGGTGCAGTTCGACGTTCCCCTGGTGGCGGCGGCGCGTGGTGACGTCGACGACGTGCGGGCGGCGCTCGCGGCCGCCGCAGCGGAAGCCGGCCGGTCGGCATCCGCCACCGAGGTGGTCGTCGGCCCGGATGCCGCGACGGTCGCCGCAGCGTGCGGCGCCGACGTCGTGCTCAACGGAGTGACCGGCTCGATCGGGCTGCGCCCCACCCTGGCGGCGCTGGCTGCGGGCTCTGTGCTGGCGCTGGCGAACAAGGAGTCGCTGATCATCGGTGGCCCGCTGGTGAAGGCGGCCGCCGGCCCCGACCAGGTCGTGCCGGTCGACTCCGAGCACAGCGCCATCGCCCAGAGCCTGCGCGGCGGGCGGGCCCAGGAAGTACGCCGGCTCGTCGTCACCGCGAGCGGCGGGCCGTTCCGCGGGCGCAGCCGGGCCGAGCTGGTCGACGTCACGCCCGAGCAGGCGCTCGCCCACCCCAACTTCGCGATGGGCCGGGTCATCACGACGAACTCCGCGACGCTGGTCAACAAGGGGCTCGAGGTCATCGAGGCGCACCTGCTCTTCGACATCCCCTTCGACCGGATCGACGTCGTGGTGCACCCCCAGCAGCAGATCCACTCGATGGTCGAGTTCCACGACGGCTCGACCATCGCCCAGCTCGGGCCGCCGCGGATGCTCGTGCCCATCGCGCTGGGGCTGTCCTGGCCCGAGCGGCTCGAGGACGTCGACGTGCCGTGCGACTGGACCCGGGCCCAGAGCTGGGAGTTCCACCCGCTCGACGACGACGCCTTCCCGGCCGTGCGGCTGGCCCGGCAGGTGGGCGGGGCCGGCGGCACCTACCCGGCTGTCTACAACGCCGCCAACGAGGTGTGCGTCGACGCGTTCCACGACGGCGCGATCCGCTTCACCGACATCGTCGACACCATCGAACGGGTGGTCGACGCGCACGCCGGGCAGGAGGGCGATGCGCACAGCCTCGAGGGGGTGCTCGCCGCGGACGCCTGGGCGCGCGACGAGGCGGCCCGGGTGCTCGGCGTCAGCCTGCACCGACGCTGAGCCCGGCGCCGCCTTGTGGAGCCGGCCCAATGAAACCCCAAGGTGATCGAAGGAATCCAAAAGGTGTGCAACCGAGCATTTCGGTGCGGAGCAGAACGGGACGTGGGGTGCCGTTCCCCGTTTGGCTCTTGGAAGGGGCACGCATGAACACATCACCATCACACTCACTGGCTCCACCCGACCGGCGGCGACGAGTGCGGGCCACCGTTGGCGCGACGGCCGCGCTCGGCGTGGCCCTGGCCCCGATGCTGCTGTTCGCGGGGCCAGCATCGGCGGCTGTGCCGGCCTTCCCGAACAACGTGGTGGTCTTCCCCAACCGTGACTTCGTGTCCCTCGAGGGGTACTCCGAGCACGCAGGTGAGACCGCTGTGGTCGAGGTCACCCGTCCGGGCGTGGGCGTGGTCGGCTCCGCCAAGGGAGTCGTCTCCGGCACCGACGTGGCGTTCGAGGTCAACCACCCGGGGGGCGTGTGCTGGGGCAATGGCACCGGCCTGAACGTGACTCCGGACATCCTCGCCGGCGACATCGTCTCCATCACCTTCCCGGACGGCTCGCACGACGAGACGACCACCTCCACGGCCACCGTCACCCAGAACATGGTCCAGAACGGCACGACGGTGACGGTCGAAGGAACCTTCGACCCGACGACCGTCAACCCGGACTTCCTGGAGCAGCGAATCATCAACCCGGACCTGGTGGCGGTCATCGGCAAGCGCGATGTCCGGGCCCTGCCGGGTGCGATCGTCCCGGCCGCGAGGGGGGGCTACAGCTCGGGGATGTCCTTACCCACGCCCGGCCACTTCCTGGCCACCTACCAGTTCGACACCCAGGAGGCTGCCGACACCACAGCGGCATCCGACCTCGGCGAGCGAGCCATGAACTGGCAGGTCCAGGACGCTGACGGCAACCGCCAGGGCCTGACCATCGCCGAGTTCGGCGAGGTCGGCGGCCCGGGCTTCGGGGGTTGCCCCGCAGGGCCGGCAGACCAGAGCGCTCCGGCCGGCACGGCCTCAGTCGTCCGCACCGGTGCCAGTGCCCTGCTGAAGTGGACGCCGGTCACGTCCGTCCCGACCGCGGACCCGGTCACCGGGTACAGCGTCGAGGCGATCAGCGTCGCGAACGCCTCGGGTCAACAGAGCAGCTCGGGCCTGCGGGTCGACGTCACCACGACCCAGGCCACCCTCTCCGGGCTCGACCCTGCCGCGTCGTACACCTTCGAGGTCCGCTCGATGGCGGGTGCGACGATGAGCATCCCGTTCAAGATGGGCGCCACTGACACCACCGCCCCGACCCTTGCTCTCAGCCCCTCGCCGGTGGCGGGAACCGTGGTCAACACCAACGCTGTGGCCGTGAGCAGCAACGGTCAGGTGTTCTTCACCACCGATGGCTCACCGGTCATCGCCGGCGACCTGCCCTCCGACACCGCGACCCTGCTGACGGGGAGCTCCATCCCGATCACCGCGGCCGTCACCCTCAAGATCGCGGCGTTCGACCAGGTCGGCAACAACGTCGTTCTCGAAGGTGACTACGCGCCGCCCACCGTGGCCTTGCCCGCCGCCCCGACCGGGCTGGCCGGCACGGCAGGCGAAACCTCGATCGCGCTCACCTGGACGGCCCTCAATGACCCCACGGTGACCGGCTACCAGGTGAGCGTGTACAACACCGCGGGCACCAAGCTTGCCGCCCAGCCGCCGGTCACGTCGGTGCCGCGGCAGACCATCACGGGCCTGACCCCGGGAACGACGTACCAGTTCACCGTGGCCGCGAAGAACCCTGCCGGTACCGGTCCCGAGTCGAGCCCGCGGCTGACGAAGGCGACCACACCCGCACAGGACCACATCACGATCACCACCGCCAAGTGGAAGGCGAGTGACTTCAAGGTGGTTGGCACCGGAGACAGGCTCGGCGCGACCATCCAGCTGTACCGGGTGAACGCCGACGGCACGCCGGGCGCCGCCATCCCCGGAGCCACGGCCCAGGTCGTCGCGGCCGCCCCCCCAGGCATCGGCGACTGGACGATCCGACTCCGCAACGCCGCAGCCGGGACCACCAACCCAGGACGGATCATCGCCAGGTCGGACGGCGGAGGTATCGCCGGACCGTTCACCGTCGCGAACGGCTGATCCCGCGGACCGAGCCTGACACCAGCGAGCCCCCACCCAGTCACCAGGGTGGGGGCTCGCTGACGTGGTGAGCCCAGGGCTGGCGGGCGTGTTCTCATCGCGCCGAGCGGCCGCGGGGATGGCACCGTCGTGCAGGTGGGCGGCGCACCGGTTCAGCGCCTTGCTACGGTCTGCGCGTGCGAAGACTCATGGCCTTGATCGTCGTCAGCCTGTCCGGCCTGGGTCTGGGGGCTTGCTCGAGTGCCCCCACCCAGGAGGAGTCGCGGGCTGCGGGCATGGCCTTGGCGGCGACCCGTCAGTCGGGCCAGTCGCTCGGCAGGTGTCTGGCGGCGGCCGGGTACGACGTCGATCTCGACACGGTGGCGGGGGACGTGGAGAAGGGAACGGACGTCGTGCTGACCACCGGTGCGCAGAAGGCGTACATCGTCAGCATCGCCGGGCCCAAGGACGTGAAGCTGACGGTCCTGTACGACAAGGGGTGGACGATCCCGAACGACGACCCGGACGAAGCGGTGCTGGCGGAGGTCGGCTGCTCCCTCCCGTAGCCATCTCCCCTGCGACGTTGGTGGCAATCCTCCGGGGCCGGGTCTCAGACCAGCCAGAGCTGACGCACGACGACGAGCACGCCGACGAGCACGAGGCAGACGACCTCGCGCACCAGCAGCTGGCGCTCGTGCCGGCGCGACTCGCGCAGCTCACGGTCGCGCTGGTGCTGTGTGGTCTCGGTGGTCTCGGTGGTCTCGGTGGTCCAGGAGTAGGCGACGAGCATGGCGACGTGGGTGGTGGTGCTGGTCCAGGTGAGCCCGGTGACGTCACCCCAGGTGTGCACGAGCCACTCGAAACCCTCTGGGGCACAGGTGTACAGGATGACGAGCAGCGACACGGCCCCCGGGAAGAGGATCGCCTCGCGTCCACGACCGGCGGGCGGTGCCCGGGTCGATGGGCAGGGCGAACCCGGTGATGAACAGTTAGGTCACCGCGTTGGTGATCCACAGCATCCGGAACACCTCCCACGACCGCTCGAAGTCGACGACGTAGAGGGTCAGCAGCGCCCCGGACGACATGATCATGATCGGGGGCAGCAGGAACAGCGAGAACCAGAAGATGCCGAAGCTGATGCTGCCCAGCCGGTGGTTCGGGTCGGGGCGGAACCACAGGTGCTTGTAGCGCCGGGTGACCTGCACGTTGCCGCGGGCCCAGCGCAGCCGCTGCTTCCACAGGCCGACGATGCCGTCGGGCTCCTCGGCCCACACGGTGGCGTTGCCGTCGAAGACGACCTGGTGGCCGGCGAGCTGGGTGTTGAAGGTCGTGAACGTGTCCTCGGCCAGGCTGGTGGTGTCGATCTGCCCGCCCAGCGCCTCCAGGTTGGCGCGCGAGTGCAGGTGCGCGCGGCCGGCGAGGCACGCGAGCGCACCGAGCACGTTCTGCCTGCGCGGTGACGTACTCGTTGGCGATGAAGCGCTGGAGTTGGTTGCCCGGGTGCCGATAGCGAGGATGCGTCGTCCGGCATCCCGCCGGCGACATCGATGGACGCGCAGACGGCATCCGAGAGAAGGTGTTTGGTGAGGAAGTCGGTGACCGAGCCCTTCACGGCACGCACCGCCGCGTCGACGGTCGCGTGGGCGGTGATGAGGAGCACCGGGAGCGTCGGGTCGGACTCGCGCAGCCTCGCGCCGAGCTCGAGGCCGTCCATGCCGGGCATGTGCAGGTCGGTGACGAGCACGTCGAAGCGCCGGCGGGGCGCGAGGGCCAGGGCCTGCTCCGGGCTTCCGCAGAAGACCGCCTCGTACTCCGGTCGGGAGCCGAGGATCAGCCGAAGCAGGAGGAGGGAGTCGGCGTCGTTGTCCACGACCAGGACCCGAGTGGTTTCACTCATGGTGACAACCTGTCGGCGACCGGGTGTCCGACCGGGAGCGGTTCGGGTGCAGATCGGGAGCAGTCAGGCCGGGGAGCCTTGAACGACTCCGGGACACTCCGATGGTTGGATCATCGGGTGCCGCCAATCGACCGGTCGAGACACGCCCGTGGAGATCGCGATCCCGGGGATGTCCTGACTCCTCGATCCGACCCTGTGGCCGGCGGTGATGCCGTAGGCGCGTCCTGTCGCGCACGCGCATCACCTGGTTGGTCAGCGCTGTCAACAGCGCGGGATGCCGCGCCCATGGCAGCGCTGGACCTATCCCGTCCCGCGGATGTGCACAGCTGCGAGGGCCACCTGAGGTACCTCCGGTCGTGGCTGCGCGGAGGCCACGCGTTCGGCAGGCTGGGGATGTGTGTTCGGTGACGAGGTGATGCGGCTGCCGGGTGCTGGCGATCCGGCTCTTCATCTTGGTCAAGCGAGACGTCACTCGTGACCGCCGCTACCTGAACTTGCTCCACGGGAACTTCGTCGAGCTGCCCCACCCAGCGCAAGAGAACGTCATCCGGCGTCTGAGGCGCGACGCTCGATGATCAGGTGGGTCCCGTCGCGGCGCACGGCGGGCAGCTCGACCCGCTGGTGAAGCACCGGGACCGTCCCGGCCGCGGGTGAGTCCACGATGCCGTCGCGGTGCGTCGCCGCGTACTCGGGCAGGACGAACAGCTCGGACAGCTCGTGCCCGACCGCCTCCTCCCGGCTCCAGCCGAACAGCGCCTCCGCGGCCGGGTCGAACTCGACGACCCGGTCGTCGATCGTGACGATGCACTCAGGGGCTGACGTGCCGACGGCAGCGCTCATGCCTCCACCGTGGACACTGGGCGGGCAGGCGGCACTCGGGTGGCCCACAGCCGGCACGCAGGGTGCCGTCAGGTGCCCGACGTACCCTGTATCGCATGTCCACCCTCGCCTTCGTCCTCGGTGTCCTGTTCATGGCCACCGGCGTCGCCGCTTCTATCGCGCTGCACGAGGTCGGCCACCTCGTGCCCGCCAAGCGGTTCGGCGTGCGGGTGACCCAGTACATGGTCGGTTTCGGGCCCACGATGTGGTCGCGCAAGCGCGGGGAGACCGAGTACGGCGTCAAGGCGGTGCCGCTGGGCGGCTACATCCGGATGATCGGCATGTTCCCCCCGCGCCCCGGCGACAAGCCCGGCACGGTGCGGGCGTCGAGCACGGGGCGGTTCAGCCAGCTGGTCGACGAGGCCCGCGCCGCGAGCCTCGAAGAGGTGCGCCCCGGCGACGAGCAGCGGGTCTTCTACCGCCTGCCGGTGCACCAGAAGGTCATCGTCATGCTGGGTGGCCCCACCATGAACCTCCTCATCGGCGTCGTCCTGCTCACCCTCCTGGTCACGGTCCACGGCGTGGCCACCGCGCAGCCGGGCGCCGTAGTGGCCTCCGTGTCGCAGTGCGTCGTGCCGGTCACCACGGCCGGCGACGCCACCACGTGCACCGACCAGCCGAAGACCCCGGCGCTGGCCGCCGGCATCCTGCCCGGCGACCGCTTCGTGTCCATCGCCGGCCAGCCGGTCGACGACACCACCGACGTCGGCACGCTCATCCGCCCCCGCGTCGGTGAGGCGGTGCCCATCGTCCTCGAGCGCGACGGCCAGCAGATCACCGTCACCGCCACCCCCATCCGCAACATCGTCCCGGTGCTCGACGACAAGGGGCTGCCGGTCACCGACGCCGACGGCACCACCCAGACCACCGAGGCGGGCTTCCTCGGCGTGCGGTCCTCCGCACCGGTGGCCTACGAGCCGCAGCCGGTCAGTGCGGTGCCCGGCATGCTGTGGGGCTACGTCAGCGGCACCGCCCAGGCCCTGGTGCACGTGCCGCAGCGGATGGTCGGGGTGTGGCAGGCCGCGTTCGGCGGGGCCGCCCGCGAGGCCGACAGCCCGATGTCGGTCGTCGGCGTCGGCCGGGTCGCCGGCGAGGCCAGCGGCGGCAAGTACGACTCCCTGGTCGGCAAGTCGGCCGGCGACAAGCTCTGGTTCCTCGTCGGGCTGATCGCCGCCCTGAACTTCATGCTCTTCCTGTTCAACCTCATCCCGCTGCTGCCGCTCGACGGCGGCCACGTGGCCGGAGCCCTGTGGGAGGGCCTCAAGCGTGGAACCGCCAAGCTGCTCGGGCGCCCCGACCCCGGCTACGTCGACGTCGCCAAGGCCCTGCCCATCGCCTACACGGTGTCCACGGTGCTGCTCGGGGCCTCCTTGCTGCTGATCTACGCCGACCTCGTCAAACCGGTCAACCTCGGGGGCTGAAGCGCGCCGTAGGCTGGTCCCCATGTCTGTCTCCCTCGGTATGCCCCCGCTGCCCCCGCCCGTCGTCGCCCCCCGCCGCGCCAGCCGGAAGATCAAGGTCGGCAAGGTCGAGGTCGGCGGCGACGCCCCCGTGTCGGTGCAGTCGATGATGCACGACGCCGACCACCGACATCAACGCGACGCTCCAGCAGATCGCCGAGCTCACGGCATCCGGCTGCGACATCGTGCGGGTGGCCTGCCCGACCCAGGACGACGCCGACGCGCTGCCGGTCATCGCCCACAAGTCGCAGATCCCGGTCATCGCCGACATCCACTTCCAGCCGAAGTACGTCTTCGCGGCGATCGACGCGGGCTGCGCGGCGGTGCGGGTCAACCCCGGCAACATCCGGAAGTTCGACGACCAGGTCGGCGAGATCGCGCGGCGCGCCAAGGATGCCGGCGTCTCGATCCGGATCGGCGTCAACGCCGGCTCGCTCGACAAGCGCATCCTCGACAAGTACGGCAAGGCCACCCCCGAGGCGCTCGTCGAGTCGGCGGTGTGGGAGGCCGGCCTGTTCGAGGAGCACGACTTCCACGACTTCAAGATCTCGGTCAAGCACAACGACCCGGTCGTCATGGTCGCGCGCCTACCAGCTGCTCGCCGAGCGCGGCGACTGGCCGCTGCACCTCGGGGTCACCGAGGCCGGGCCGGCGTTCCAGGGCACCATCAAGTCGGCCACCGCGTTCGGCGTGCTGCTCAGCCAGGGCATCGGCGACACGATCCGGGTGTCGCTGTCGGCCCCGCCGGTCGAGGAGGTCAAGGTCGGCATCCAGATCCTGCAGTCGCTCAACCTGCGCCCGCGCAAGCTCGAGATCGTGTCGTGCCCGTCGTGCGGCCGCGCCCAGGTCGACGTCTACAAGCTCGCCGACGAGGTCACCGCCGGGCTCGAGGGCATGACCGTGCCGCTGCGGGTGGCCGTCATGGGCTGCGTCGTCAACGGCCCCGGCGAGGCCCGCGAGGCCGACCTCGGCGTCGCCTCCGGCAACGGCAAGGGCCAGATCTTCGTGCGCGGCGAGGTGATCAAGACCGTGCCCGAGAGCGATGATCGTCGAGACCCTCATCGAGGAGGCCATGCGCATCGCCGAGGAGATGGGCGAGCCGATGGACGATGAGTCGGCAGGCGTCCCGTCGGTCACCGTCAGCTGACCCGAGCGCGCCGCCCCCCACTGCGTCTGCCACCGACCACCACGCCGGATGCCGCCTGCTCGCCTCGACGCGTTCGTCCCACCCCCGCCGGTCGGTCGCCGCGGCCAGGTGCTCGGGGAGTTCGCCGACGCCCTGCTGACCGTGGGCCGGGGTCGGCGGGTCGTGGTCGCGATCGACGGCGTCGACGGGGCCGGCAAGACCGTGCTCGGGCACGAGCTCGCCGCGCTGGTCGGGCTGCAGCGCGAGGTGCACCGCGTCTCCGTCGACGGCTTCCACCGGCTGCGCGCGGAACGCTACGCACGCGGTCGCACCGCCGAGGCGTTCTACCGCGACAGCTACGACCACGCCGCGATCCGGCAGCGGCTCGTCGAGCCGTTCCGGGCGGGGGAGCCGTGGGTTCGAGCGGTGCACGACGTCGAGGCGGAGACGCCGGTCGACGCCGTGCCCCAGCCGGCCACCGGCCGCGACGCGCTGCTCCTGCTCGACGGGATCTTCCTGCACCGCCCCGAGCTCGCCGACCTGTGGGACGCGAGCGTCTGGGTCGACGTGCCCTACGAGGTGTCCGTGCCGCGCGGCAACGCCCGCTTCGGTGCGGTGGGAGCGGAAGCCGCCGACCCGGCATCCGCGGTCAATGCCCGCTATGTCGGCGGCCAGCGGCTGTACCTCGCCGAGGTCGACCCGGCCCAGCGGGCCACCTGGGTCCTCGACAACACCGACCTCGCGGCGCCGCTGCTCACGGGTAGCGCACCGGGTCGCGCTGGTCCGCAGACAGCTTCCGGTTGAGCGAGAAGAGCCTCCCGAGCACCGGCATCAGCACGATATTGGCACCGTGCAGGATGCCGATGACGAGCAGGATGCCGCCGACGCGCAGTGCCGCCGCGCCGAGCTGCTCGCCGCTGACCGCCCCGGTGAACTGGTTGTTCCACTCCTTGTCGGGCGTGAAGTGCGCCGTCATCAGGATGTATGCCGCGAAGATCAGGTAGTAGACGATGTCCGTGAGCACGATGTAGCTCTTGCCGGTGAGCGGGTTGTCGTGGAAGACGTCGGCGGCGTAGGCCCGCCCGAACCGCTTGATGAACGGCCCGAGCCAGACGGCGATGGCGACGAGCACGAGGGTCGTGGCGACTTCGAGGATCCACCAGGGCATGTCGAGGGCTCCGTTCGGGGTGCGTGGGGTGAGGGTGAGCACTGCAGTCGTGACCAGGGCGAGGACGCCGGCGATGGCCGCCGCGACGCGCCACAGGGTGCGTCGGCGTCGGCGGTCGGCATCGATGCTGTCGAGTACGCGCTCGAACAGGTCGGGGGAGGGCGTGGTGAGCGACGAGCCGAGCGCCCTGCTGATCCGGTCCTCGAGGTGGGTCATCGGTCGGCCTCCAGTCGTGCGCCGAGGGCGTCGAGCCCACGCTGCAGGTGGGTCTTGACGGTGTTGGCCGACAGGCCGAGGGTGGCCGCGATCTGCGCGACCGGCATGTCGTAGTAGTAGCGCAGCGTCACGCAGTCGCGCTGGCGCCGGGGGAGGGCACGCAGTGCGGCGACCACCGCCGCCCGCTCGGCGCGTTCCTCGGCGGTCTCGGCCGCCGACGGGGCGTCGGGCTGGGCCGGCGGCCGGTGCCGCCACGACACGAACCCGCGCCGGTTGTGGTCCCGCGCCAGGTTGATGACGATCGAACGCAGGTAGGCGGCCGCCCGGGCGCCGTCCCGGAGCCGGCCGTGGTGCCGGGCGAACCGGATGAAGGCTTCCTGCACGAGGTCCTCGGCCGCGGTCTTGTCGTCGACATAGAACCGCGCGAGCCGGGTGAGCGACGCCGCCTCAGCATCGAACAGTGCCGCGACGTCCACGGGCTCCGGACCCGCGGCGTCGACGGTACCCACCTCTTGCGCCACAACCTCCATCACCGGGACTGACGTGCGAGGACGCCGCCCGGGTGACACGCGCACCTGACGGAATCTCACCGGAACCTCGGCGACTCCCGCGCGGGGCCCCGGGTCACCCGGGCGCACCCCGGTACACGTCCGTCCAGTGTCCGCGAACTCGTGGGCCAGACCGAAAGGAACGCCATGACCCCCACCTCCCGACGCGCCCTCGCGATGCCGGCCATTGTCGCAATCGCGGGGTCCAGCGCGACAGGCCCGAGCGCCGAAGCCGACGACTCGCCCGCCGGTCATCGCCGGCACGACGGCCCCCACGGCCTGGTGGTCCGGAACACCGGGCCTCTGGTCGACCTCCAGCCCGCCGCTTTCGGGCACTACAACGTCGACCCGCTGCGCAGGTCCACCCCGCAGACCGAGGTGGGGCTCGACCTCACCGTCGACGACGGACGCGGCGCTGCGACGGCATCCGTGCCGTTCGTTCCGCCGCCGGCGAGGCGCTCGGTCGTCATCCACGCCGAGGCGACCGACCCGGGCACGGGCACCGCCGGGCCACGCCTGGCCTGCCTGCCGGTGGTGTGGTGATGCGGCGCGGCCTGGCTGCCGGGCTCCTCGGCGGCGCCCTGTGGGGAGTGGTCGCCCGGGTGTTCATGCGGCTGCTGTCCGACAACCCCGAGTTCAGCTGGGAGGGCACGCTCGGGATCGTGGGCGCGTCGGCGGTCGCCGGTGCGCTCGTCGGGCTCGTGCACGGCGCCCGGGTGACCGGCCGCTCGCGGTGGTGGCGGCTGGCCGCCCTGCCGGGGGTGCTGCTCTTCGCCGGCCCCGGCAGCCTGCTGCTGCCGGCCGCGGTCGGCATGGCGGTGGTGCTGCTCGGGCGGCCCGTGCTGCGGGTCTTCGGGGGGCTGCTCATCGCCGTGACACCGTTGGTGGTGGTGACCACGCCGCCCGCTGCGCCCACAGGCGAGCAGCTCGCCGGCCTGGCGCTGATGCTGCTCTCGACGGCACCGCTCGGCTGGGCGCTCGGCGAGGTCGTGGGTCGTTGGCGGCCCCGCGCTGTGCCACCCCCGCACCCCACCCTCGCCCACGCGCCCGAGGCGGTGCCCGCGTGAGCTCGCGGCGACCCGCCGATGTCGAGGGATGAGGAAGCAGGGCGCACGCGACGGCGGCACCCTAGGCTGACGTCGTGCTGCGCACACGCTCACCCGTGCGTCCGCTGTCGCTCGCCGACCGCGACGACGCCCTCGAGGTGTGCGCCCGCGACCTGGCCCGCGGCGTGTTCGTGGCCGCGCGGGTGCTCGAGGGGGCGCGCACCGGGTCGCTCGCGGGCGTGCTGGGCCATCGGGTCGAGGGTGAGCTGACCGCCCTGTGCTGGGCCAGCGCGAACGTCGTCCCGGTCGGCACCACGCCGGAGAGCCGGGCGGCCTTCGCCGACCGCGTGCGCCGCTGGCGGGGCAGGTGCGCCTCCGTGTTCGGCCCGCGCGAAGAGGTCGAGGGTCTGTGGCAGCACCTCGAGCCGCACTGGGGACCGGCGCGCGCCGTGCGTGACCGCCAACCCCTGCTCGTGACCGACCGGCTTCCCTCCACCCTCGGGGTCACGCTCGACCCGCGGGTACGGCCGGCCCGGGTCGACGAGGTCGACCTGGTGCTCCCCGCGGCCGAGCACATGTTCACCGCCGAGATCGGCTACCCGCCCTACCGCGGCAGCGACCGTGGCTACCGCGCGTCCCTCGCCTCGCTCGCGGCGCGCGGGCACACCTACGTCGTCGTCGAGAACAGCCGCGTGGTGTTCAAGACCGACATCGGCAGCCTGGCCCTGGGCTGCGCCCAGCTGCAGGGTGTCTGGCTGGCCCCCGAGCTGCGCGGCCGCGGTCTGGCGGTGCCGATGCTGGCCAGCGTGGTGGAGCAGGTGATGGTGGGGCCCGCACCGCTGGTCACGCTCTACGTCAACGACTTCAACACCGCCGCGCGAGCCACCTACGCCCACATCGGGTTCCGCGAGGTGGGGGACTTCAGCACGGTCCTCCTCTGACGCCTCTGCGCCGCCGGCTACCGGTTAGGGTCCTCCGACAGGGACATCGGCCGGGGCGGGGAGACCACCATGGACATGCTGTCGGGCGAGGAGATCGCCGGGGCGAGGCTGACCGACTGGCGCAAGCTGGCGCAAGGGCTGCACGCCCGCTACCTGGTGGGCGACTTCGCCCGTGGCGCACGGTTCGTCGTCTCCGTGGGCGAGGCGGGCGACGCCCTCGGACACCACCCGAGCGTGTCGATGGGCACCGGGTACGTCGACCTCAAGCTGTCCAGCGCCGACGCCGTCTACCGCGACGATGACGGCACCGAGTACGTCGTCGAGTGGGTGACCCAGCAGGACGTCGACCTGGCCCGGCGCATCACCGAGGTCGCCGCCGACCACGGGCTCCGCGCCGACCCGGCATCCGTCAGCGTCGTGGAGCTCGGCCTCGACACCGCCCGGTCGGCGGCCATCGCCCCGGTGTGGGCCGCCCTGCTGACCGGCGACGCCGAGGCCCAGGGCCGCGGCACGCCCGGCGACGAGGTCCGCGACGCCACCGGGCGGGTGCCGAACCTGTGGTTCGGGGATGCCGTCGCGCACGAGTCCCGGCGCCAGCGGTTCCACGTCGAGGTCTACGTGCGCGCCCGAGGTGGCCGGGCAGCGGATCGCGGCCGCGGTGGCCGCCGGCGGGACCATCGTCGACGACAGCGACGCGCCGTCGCTCACCGTCATCGCCGACCAGGACGGCAACACGGGGGTCCTCTGCGTCGCCGCGTCGCCGGTGCCGCAGGACTGAACCGCTCGCCGGCCGGCCGGCCGTGGATGGTTGGATGGGGCATGGCCCCAGCCCCCGCCCTCAGCCGTGATGTCGCCGGTCTCGCCGCGCTGCTGGCCACCTCGGGAGTCGTGCACCTCGTGCGACCGCAGGTCTTCGAGGGCATCGTCCCCCGGGTGCTGCCCAACCACCGTGCCCTCGTCTATGTCTCGGGGGTCGCCGAGCTCCTCTGTGCCGCAGGGCTGCTGATGCCGGCCACCCGCCGGCCGGCGGGCTACGCATCGGCCGCGCTGCTGGTCGCCGTGTTCCCGGCCAATGTGCAGATGAGCGTCGACTCGGGCCAGCGGGCGCAGCGCAAGGGCGACCCGGCATCCCGGGCCACCTTCGTCGCGACCCTCGCCCGGCTGCCGCTGCAGGTGCCGATGATCCGCACGGCGCTGCGCGCCGCAGGCCACTGAGGTCCGGGCCGTGTCGACCCTGGCCTGGCAGCCGCTCACCGAGGGCGACCTCGACGCCCTGCGCCACCTGGCCCGCCGGTGCCTCGCCGTCGACGGGGGCCTGCCGCAGCTCGCGCACGAGCAGACCATCCGGCGGCTCTTCCTCAGTGGCAGCGGCATCGGCGGTCGTGACGAGACGGGCGACATCGTGGCGGCGGCTGCGGTCTTCGTCGACGACGCCGGGCACCGCACGGCCACCGGGCTGGTGCACCCGTCAACCCGCTGGCAGGGCATCGGGGAGGAGCTGGCCCAGTGGGCGCAGGAGCGCTCCGGCGGGTCGCCGCTGCGTGTCGTGGCCGAGACCACCTCGCCGGAGTCGGACGCCCTGTACGCCGAGCTGGGGCTGAAGCGCACCTTCGCCGAGCACGTCATGCGGCACCCCCTCGACGAGATTCCGAAGGTCAAGCGGCCCGATGGGCTGCACGTCGCGGCCTGGGACGACGACACGGCCGGGCTGTTCTTCACGGCCTACCAGCAGTCGTTCGCGGAGCGGCCGGGCTTCCCGGACCCCCCGCGCGACGTCTGGGTGCGCGAGGTGTCGGAGGACCACGGCTTCCGGGCCGAGACCTCTCGCGTCGCGCTCGACCCCGACGGCCTGCCGGTCGGCTTCGTGACGATCACCGAGGACTGGATCGACCAGGTCGGTGTGGTGCCCGCCTGGCGCGGCCGCGGCCTCGGGGCGCACCTGGTCGTGCGGTCGCTGCGGGCGCTGGTCAAGGCGGGCTGCGACCAGGCCTGGTTGGCCGTCAACGTCGACAACCCGGCGCACGAGCTCTACCTCCGGCTGGGCTTCGAGAACCACGGCGTCAGGGCCCGCTACACCCAGCTCACCGCGCACCCGAAGGACTGAGCGGAAAGGCGCGTGAACGGCATCCGTGCCCGTCGTTATCCTTGGCGGGTTGTCCAACCACCTCCAGGAGCTCTCCCGTGGCCATGCGCATGTCGTCCCTGTTCCTGCGAACCCTTCGCGAGAACCCGGCGGACGCCGAGGTCCCGAGCCACCAGCTCCTCGTGCGGGCCGGCTACATCCGCCGGGTCAGCCCCGGCATCTACACCTGGCTGCCGCTCGGCCTGAAGGTGCTGCGCAACGTCGAGACGATCGTGCGCGAGGAGATGGACGCCATCGGCGCCCAGGAGCTGCTCTTCCCCGCGCTGCTGCCCCGCGAGCCCTACGAGGCCAGTGGCCGATGGGACGAGTACGGCGACAACGTGTTCCGGCTCAAGGACCGCAAGGGCAACGACTACCTCCTCGGGCCGACGCACGAGGAGATGTTCACCCTCGCGGTGAAGGACCTCTACTCGTCGTACAAGGACCTGCCCCTGTCGATCTACCAGATCCAGATCAAGTACCGCGACGAGGCCCGGCCGCGCGCCGGGGTGCTGCGCGGGCGCGAGTTCGTGATGAAGGACAGCTACTCGTTCGACATCGACGAGGCCGGGCTCGACAAGAGCTACCAGCTGCACCGCGACGCCTACGTGCGCATCTTCGACCGGCTCGGCTTCCACTACGTGATCGTCCAGGCGATGGCCGGGGCGATGGGCGGCTCGAAGTCGGAGGAGTTCCTCGCGACCGCCGAGAACGGCGAGGACACCTACGTGCGGTGCGCCAACTGCGGCTACGCCGCCAACGTCGAGGCCGTGCGGGTGCCGGTGCCGGATGCCGTGGACGCGTCCGGGGTGCCCGCCGCGCACGTCGAGGACACCCCCGGCACCCCGACCATCGACACGCTGGTCGCGCACCTCGAGTCGGCGTTCCCCCGGGCGGACGGGCGGGCGTGGACGGCTGCCGACACCCTCAAGAACGTGCTCGTCGTGCTGGTGCACCCCGACGGCACCCGCGAGCCGCTCGCCATCGGCCTGCCCGGCGACCGCGAGGTCGACGAGAAGCGGCTCGGGGCGCAGGTCGAGCCGGCCGACGTCGAGGCGTTCGACGAGAAGGACTTCGCGGCCCACCCCGTGCTCGCCAAGGGCTACATCGGGCCGGGGGTGCTCGGGTCGGAGAAGGCGTCCGGCATCCGCTACCTCCTCGACCCCCGGGTCAGCGAGGGCACTGCGTGGGTGACGGGCGCCGACGAGTCGGGCCGGCACGTCATCGACCTCGTGGCCGGGCGCGACTTCACCGCCGACGGCACCATCGAGGCCGCCGAGGTGCGCGACGGCGACGCCTGCCCCTCGTGCGGGCACGGCCTGGAGTCGGCGCGCGGCATCGAGATGGGGCACATCTTCCAGCTCGGCACGAAGTACGCCGAGGCGCTCGACCTCAAGGTGCTCGACGAGAACGGCAAGCTGCGCACCGTGATCATGGGCTCCTACGGCGTCGGGGTCTCGCGTGCCGTCGCGTGCGTCGCCGAGGGCAACCACGACGACCTCGGGCTGGTCTGGCCGCGCGCGCTGGCCCCGGCCGACGTGCACGTCGTCATCACCGGCAAGGACGAGGCGGTGGCGATCTACGCCGAGGAGCTCACCCGTGAGCTGGAGGCGCGGGGTGTGTCGGTGCTGCTCGACGACCGCCGCCAGGCGAGTCCCGGCGTGAAGTTCAAGGACGCCGAGCTGATCGGCGTGCCGACCATCGTGGTCGTCGGTCGCGGTCTGGTCGACGGCACCATCGAGCTGAAGGACCGCCGCTCCGGCGAACGGCGCAACCTGGCGGTCGACTCGGCGGTGGCGGACATCCTCGCCGAGATCGGCCGCTCGTGAGCCAGCCCGTCGAGGCGGTCGTCTTCGACTGGGGCGGCACGCTGACGCCCTGGCACACCGTCGACCTGCCCGAGCAGTGGCGGGTGTTCGCGCGCGAGGTGCACGGCATCCCGGTCGAGTCGCCCGACGTGTCGGAGGCCGACCTCGAGGAGGCCCACCGGCTCGCCGACCGCATCCTCGAGGCCGAGTCGGCCGCCTGGGCGCGCGGTCGCGAGGAGCACACGTCGGCGGCGCTGGCCGACATCCTCGTCGACGCCGGGGTCGACGCGGCGCACGACCGGCACCACCTGGCGCTGGCGGCCTACCGGGGGTTCTGGGAGCCCTACACCTTCACCGACCCCCAGGTGCGCCCGCTGTGGGAGGGGCTGCACGCGCGCGGCATCAAGGTCGGCGTGCTCTCCAACACCATCTGGACCCGCGAGTACCACCGGGGCATCTTCGAGCGCGACGGGGTGCTCGACCTGCTCGACGCCGACCTCTACTCCAGCGAGATCGACCACGTGAAGCCGCACCCCGAGGCGTTCCGGGCGATCTGCCGGGCGCTCGACGTCGCGCCGCGGCGGGCGGTCTACGTCGGCGACCGGGTCTTCGAGGATGTCCACGGGCCGCAGCAGGTGGGCATGCGCGCCATCTGGATCCCGCACTCCGACATCCCGGCCGGCCAGCGGGTGGAGGTCACCGCCATGCCCGACGGCCACGCCCACCAGCTGCTCGACGTGCTCGACCTCGTCGACGCCTGGGCCGCGGAGGCCTGAGCACCCCGTGACCGACCCGGGGGGCGGGGTCGTCGCGCTGCTCGGCGTCGCCGGGTTCCTCGCCGGGTGGGTGGATGCCGTCGTGGGCGGGGGAGGGCTGATCCAGCTGCCGGCCCTGCTCATCGGGCTGCCCGGGGCGGCTCCCGCGCAGGTGCTCGCCACGAACAAGTTCGCCTCGGTGTGGGGCACCGCCACTGCCGCCCGCACCTACTACACGCGGGTCCGCCCCGATCTGCGTACCGCCCTGCCGATGGCGGCCGTGGCGTATGTCGGGGCGGTGGTGGGGGCGCTGATCGGGCTGCACATCCCCAAGGCGGCGTTCAACCCGATCATCCTGGTCATGCTGATCGCGGTCGGCGCCTACACCCTGCTCAAGCCCTCGCTGGGGGAGGCCACGGTGCTGCGGTACTCGGGGCATCGGCACACCCTGGTCGCGATGCTCATCGGGTTCGTCATCGGCGTCTACGACGGTGCGCTCGGCCCGGGCACCGGCTCGTTCTTCGTGCTCACCCTCGTCGGCCTGATGGGCTACTCGTTCCTCCAGGCCAGCGCCCAGGCCAAGATCGCCAACCTCGCGACCAACCTCGGCGCCATCACGGTCTTCGCGCCGGGCGGGCACATCGTGTGGCGGGTGGCCGTCGTCATGGCGGTGGCCAACGTCGCCGGCGGCTACGTCGGGGCCCGCACGGCGGTGTCGCGGGGCAACTCGTTCGTGCGGGTCGTCTTCATCGTCGTCGTCGGGGCCTTCATCGTCCGGATCGGCGGCGACCTCCTCGGCCTCTGGTGACCCTCCCCCTTCACGCGAACGTGGGTGAAAACCACCGCGGAGGCGAAGGCTTTCACCCACGTTCGCGGAGGCTCCCCGAACGTGGGTGATATCCGCCGTCAGGGCGACGGTTGTCACCCACGTTCTCGGAGGCGCGCCGAACGTGGGTGAAGATTGCCGCCGGGGACGAGGTTCTTCACCCACGTCCGCGGAGCCGAGGGCCGGGTCAAGCGGCCTTGCGCGCGCCCACGCCGCGGCGGACCTGGTCCATGAACGCCACCTCGTGCACCCGCAGCCCGATGAGGTCGATCCGCAGCACCCGGTCGTCGCCGAGCGTCACCTCGTTCTGGCGCAGGTTGTCGTCGGTGACGGCGAGCCCGACGCGGTGGCCGGCCCCGTCGATCTCGACCACGAATTGGCTGCCCTTCCATCGCACGTCGAGGTAGACCCGGCCCAGTGCCGTGCGCCGCAGCACCTGCCGGTCGGGCGGCGGGATGCCGTGCTGGCGGCACATCTCGGCGAAGTCGAGCTCGCCCAGGGACTGGGCCCCGTCCGCGAGGTCCTTGAGCACCTGGCGCACGAACGGCCGTCGGCCACGGTTGCGCACGCGGGGCAGCGCCGCAAGCAACCGGTGACCGGTGGTCAGGCGCTGCTGCACCACCATGCACAGGATGAGCGCGGCCTGCCGGTCGCTGCTCGCCCAGGCGGCACCCCGCAGTGCAGCGACCTCGAGCCGGGTGCGCGGCAGGCCGCTGGGTACGGCCTCGTCGGCCCGGCGGGTCACCCGGTGGATGCGCACCCCCTCGACGTGCGGGCACTGTGCGCCGCGGGGCACGGACACGTGGATGACGGGCTCGGTGTAGCCGGTCAGGCCGGCAGCCTGCAGGGCCGAGACGCCGTCGACCAGGGCGACGTTCTCGGCAACTTCCCACACCGCGCGCCAACGCAGGGCCGCCGGGGCGACCTGGCCGGTGTGCAGTGCGACGGTGTGCGTGCCGAGGCGCGTCCACCGGTCGTTGTCCACCTCGCGGCTGACTGCGGCGTGGTCGTAGCCGAGCCCCTTCAGCCGGCCCAGGGTCAGCACCCCGTCGTGCTCCACGGCCCGTTGCACGGCGGCACGGCGAAGCTCGCGGCGGGAGGGGCGCTGCGACGGCATCCCCTGAGCATTGCGAAAACTGCGGCACCGGCATCCGCGTCATCCACAGGCCCGCGAACGTGGGTGAAAATCTGCGTCAGGACGACGGTTCTTCACCCACGTTCCCCGGGGCCTCCGCGAACGTGGGTGATTCCCGTCGTCCAGACGACGGTCTTCACCCACGTTTCGGTTTAGGGGCGGTCGGCGGTGAGCCAGAGCACGCCGTAGGGCGGCAGCCAGACGTTGCCGTCGTCGCCCCAGGGCAGGATCTCGCCGGTGATCTCGTCGCGGGCGTCGGCCACGCCGAGCGCGTTGACCCGCCAGCCCAGCCACGGCCGCGGCTGCGGGGTGACGTTGTAGACCCCGACGAACCGGCCCACCGGGTGCTCGCGCACCGTCACCAGCACGCCCGGGTCGTCGACCGGCCCGACGGTGGTCTCGACCGAGCCGTGCAGGTGCAGGAGCCGCCCGCGGGCCCGCACCAGCGCGACGAGGTCGCCGAACACCCGCCCGGCCACCGTGCCGCGGTCGTGCCGCTGCTCGGCGCGGGCCCAGTCGAGCCGGGGCCGGTGCGCCCAGCGGTTGTCGTCCTCGTGGCCGGGCTCGCTCGCCCACGCCGGGTCGTTGGGCTGGCCGAGCTCGTCACCGCTCCAGATGACCGGGATGCCGCCCCAGCCCACCACCAGCGCGTGCGCCAGCCGCAGCGCGGATGCCGCGCGGTCGATCTCCGCGACCGAGTGCGCCGCCTCGAGGCCGCCCAGGGATGCCGCGCTGCCGCTCGTGCGCCGGTCGTCCGTCTCGGGGTTGTACTGGAACACCAGCCCGCGCGCCGGCGAGCCCGGGAAGTCGCCGGCGTACCAGTGGGCCAGGAAGCTGCGGTGACCGTGCCCGGTGACCCCGACGGCCACGGCATCCTCGTCCATGATCGCCCAGCCGATGTCGTCGTGGCAGCGTAGATAGGTCAGCCAGGTGGCCGTGGGTGGCTTCGGCGGCAGCGACCCGAGTGCCTGCACCGCCAGCCGCACGTCGCGAGCGGCGAGCATCGACCAGATCTGCACCATGAGGCTGTTGTGGTAGGCGAGGTCGCTGACCTTGCCGGTGTACGGCCCGGCGCCGAGGTAGGCGAGCAGCTTGGTCGGGGCCACGATCGCCTCGGCGAGGAACGCCACGCTCGGGCAGGCGATGCGGGTCACCGCCCGCAGCACCTGGGTGATCGCGTGCACCTCGGGCTCGCCCTGGCAGTCGCTGCCCATCCGCTTCCACATGAAGGCGATCGCATCGAGCCGCAGCACGTCGACGCCCCGGTTGGCGAGCTCGAGGATGATCGCGGCGTACTCGCGCAGCACGGCCGGGTTGGCCCAGTTCACGTCCCACTGGAACTCGTTGAAGGTCGTCCAGACCCACCCCTCGACCTCGTCGTCCCAGGTGAAGTTGCCCGGGGCGAAGTCGGGGAAGACCTCGGGCAGGGTGCGCTCGTAGGCGTCGGGCATCTCCCGGTCGGGGAAGACGTGGAAGTACTCGCGGTAGGCGGCCTCGCCCGCCCGGGCCCGCTGCGCCCACTCGTGCTCGCGGGCCACGTGGTTGAGCACGAGGTCGAGCACCAGGCTCATGTCGGCGTCGTGCAGCCGCTCGGCGAGGTCCTCGAGGTCGTCCATCGTGCCGAGGTCGGGCCGCACCGAGCGGTAGTCGGCCACGGCATACCCGCCGTCGTTGTCGCCGTCGCGCGGGCGCAGCAGCGGCATCAGGTGCAGGTAGCGCACCCCGAGCTCGTCGAGGTAGGGCAGGTGCTTGGCGACGCCGCGAAGGTCGTCGGCGAACCGCTCGGTGTAGGCGGCGTACCCGACCATGCCAGGGTCCTGCAGCCAGTCCGGGCGCAGCATCCGCTCCAGGTCGCGCACGTGCAGCCGGTCGGATCGCACGCTGAACGCGGTGGCCGCCAGCTCGACCAGGTCGGCCCCCAGCTCCGGAGCCCGCTGCGCGCCGTAGACGGCGGTCAGCCCGGCGAGCAGGTCGGGCCACCAGCGCTCGACCCGGGTGCGGAGCATCACCTCGCGGTCGCGGCTGAGCCCCTCGGGCACGGGGATCGAGGGGGGCGGCACCGGTGCTCTCACGCGCGCATTCTTGCGGATCTGCGCAACCGTTTCCACACGCTCACGGTCCACGCCGATGGCAGCCACAGGTCGCGCACAGGAAAGTCCCCGAGGTTGTGCTCATGACGATCAGCAGCCCGCCCTCCACCGGGGCCATCGGCACCCTCGCCCCCGCAGCCCAGGCCGCCGGCATCGCGATGGCGCCACTGGTCCGTCGTCGCGGCCCGGTGCCCACGTGGTCGCGTGACGCCAGCGTCGTTGCTGGCTGGTTCGTGCTGCTCGTGGTGACGGCCCTGTGGGTCAAGGGCGGCGGCATCCAGCAGCTCGACGACGGTCTCCGACGCGCTGCTGTCGACCGGGTCGGCTCACCGGCCTGATCGCCTCCGACCTGCTGCTCATCCAGGTGTTCCTCATGGCCCGCGTCCCGTGGGTCGAGCAGGCCTACGGGCAGGACGAGCTGGCCCGCACGCCACCGGCTGGTCGGCTTCACGTCGTTCACCCTGATGCTGGCCCACATCGTGCTCATCACCCTCGGGTACGCCGCGGGGTCGAGCCTGGGACTGTGGGGGACCATCGTCGACTTCGTCGTGAACTACCCCGGCATGCTGCTCGCCCTCGCCGGCACCGCGGCGCTGGTCATGGTCGTCGTCACCTCGGTGAAGAGGCCCGCCGGCGGCTGCGCTACGAGTCGTGGCACCTCTCCACCTCTACGGCTACCTCGGCGTCGGGCTCGCGCTGCCCCACCAGCTGTGGACCGGCACCGACTTCCTGTCCTGCCACGACCGCGACGGTCTTCTGGTGGAGCCTGTACGTCCTGTGTGCCGGCGCGGTGCTCGTCTTCCGGGTCGGGCTGCCGATGTGGCGCTCGCTGCGGCTCGCCGCTGCGCGTGCTCGACGTCAGCGCCGAGGCCCCGGGCGTCACGACGGTCACGGTCGGTGGGCGGGGCAGTGCGCCGGATGCCGGTGCGCGCCGGGCAGTTCTTCCAGTGGCGCTTCGTCGACGGCCGGGATGGACGCGCGGCCAACCCGTACTCGCTCTCGGCGCGCCCCCGACGGGCGGACCCTGCGGTTCACCGCGGCCCACGCTGGGTGACGGGTCCGCCCGGCTCGCGACGCTGCGGCCCGGCACCCGGGTGCTCATCGAAGGCCCCTACGGCCGCTGCACCACGGAGTGCGCACCCGCCGCAAGGTGCTCCTGCTGGGCTGCGGGCATCGGCATCACCCCGATGCGCGCCCTGCTCGAGGAGCTCGACCAGGCCCCCGGCGACGTCACGGTCGTGCTACCGGGTGCGCTCGCGGCACGATGCCGTGCTGGGCGAGGAGATCGACGGCGCTCGCCGCGGCCCGCGGCGCCCGCTACCTGCTCGGTGGAGGGCCCGCGCGTGCCCGACCGCAACAGCTGGCTCCCGGCCCAGGCCGCGCCACCTCGACCGACGTTCAGGCGCTGCGCGAGATCGTGCCCGACGTCGCGCACCACGACGTCTACCTCTGCGGGGCCGACGGCTGGATGACGCCGCGCGCGCCGCCGCGATGGCCGCCGGCGTGCCCTCCGAGGCCGTCCACCTCGAGCGCTTCTCCTGCTGACCCCGACCGACTCGAGCCCCCAAGGACACCTCATGCGCCGCATCACCCTCTGGCTGCTGAGCACCGTCTCGGCACTCGTGCTGCTCTTCAGCTACCACACCTCGACCAGCTCGGCGGCGTCCACCAGCATCGTCGCCCAGTCCGGCACCGGCACCGGCACCACCTCCGGCAGCGGCTCGGCGGCGGCCGGCTCCGGGACGACCGGTTCCGGCACGACCGGCTCGGGAAGCGCCGGCTCCTCGTCCGGCTCCGGCTCGTCGTCGGGCAGCAGCAGCTCGTCGGCCGCCGAAGACCTACACCGGTGACGCCGTCTCGACCCGCTTCGGCGACGTGCAGGTGGAGATCACCGTCGAAGAACGGCAAGATCACCAAGTCGACGGTCACCCAGGTGCCGTGGAGCAACGGCCGCGACCAGGAGATCAACTCCTACGCCGTGCCGATCCTCAACCCGAGACCGTCGACGCGCAGAGCGCGAACATCGACATGGTCTCCGGCGCCACCGTCACCAGCGACGGCTACGTCGGGTCGCTGCAGTCGGCGATCGACCAGGCGAACCTGTGATCACCGCCGAGATCCCGGTGACCCCAGCGGCCCCTCCGCCTCCGCGGCTGGCCCGTCGCGCCTGGGTCGAGCAGGTCATGGGGATGCCGATCAGCGTGCACGTGCGCGCCGTCGAGCCCACCCGGCCCGACCTCGAGGCGGGGGTGGCCCGGGTCTACGCCCACCTGCGCAAGGTCGACGCGGTGCTCAGCACCTGGCGGGCCGACAGCGACCTGCTGCGGCTGCAGCACGGTGAACGCGAGGAGGTGCACCCGTGGGTGGCCGACGTCACCGAGCTCTGCCTCGAGGCGGAGGAGCGCACCGACGGGCTGTTCCAGGCCTGGCGCCGCCGCGACGGTGGTCGGCTCGCGTACGACCCCACGGGCCTGGTGAAGGGCTGGGCCGTCGCGGCTGCAGCGGCGCACCTCGACGTCGTGCCCGAGATCTCGTACAGCATCGGTGCCGGCGGCGACATCGTCGTCGGTGCCGGCCCCGGACCGTCGGCGGCGGCACCCACCTGGCGGATCGGCATCGAAGACCCCCGGCATCCCGGCGCGGTGGCGCAGGTGGTCTCGGTGCGGCGTGGCGCGGTCGCGACGTCGGGCGCCGCGGCTCGTGGTGCCCACGTGGTCGACCCGCGCACCGGGCGGGCCATCGGGCGCGACGGATCGGCGACGGTGGTCGGGCCGGACCTGCTCTGGGCCGACGTCTGGGCGACGGCTGCGTGGGTGGACCCGACGCGGGCCGCGACGCTGATGGCCGATCGCGACCCGGGGTACTCCCTTCTCACCATGTGAGATCCGGCGTGTCGTCGCGACACGCCGGATGACCTGCGGGAATGTCCGGTGGACCCGGGCGCATTTGTCGGCCGAGGTGGCTGATAGGGTCACGCCTTGTGTCGAGCTTCCAGCAGGGGAGCCCGGCGTCCGACTTTAGGTGTGTCATGACGCGTTCGCAGGGGACCGAGGTGCGGCGGCCGAGCCGTCGCACCGTTGCCAGTGGAGCTGCCTGGGCAGTGCCGGTCATCGCCGTCGGAGCCGCGGCTCCCGCGATGGCAGCCAGCCCGCCGACCTGCGTCCCGACCTTCACGGTGGCCGACGGCTCGTTCAAGTGCTGCAACGGCAAGGTCAAGAACATGAAGGTGGTCCTCAAGGTCACCGACGCCAACAACTGCATCGACGACGGCAAGGATGCCGTCTGCATCACCGACGTCCAGCTCGGCAACGGCCAGGACCGCGGCAAGCTCGTCTTCGAGGGCGGCAAGAACTGCACCACGGTCGGGGGGACCATCACGGTCTACCTTCTCGGCACCGACTCGTGCACGGCGAACCTCATCATCACCTACACGGTTGGCGGCGGCGCGCCGCAGGTCATCGAGGTGAAGTCGTCCTCCATCCGCGGTAACGACGACGACGCCTGCAAGCCGAAGAAGAGCTGACCCCCACGGGTACCGGCCCTGTGGCCGGTGCCTTCGTCTTCAGGCGTCGTCTGATGGCTGCGCGCAGCGCCTCGGGCGTGGTGACCGGCAGCTCGCACACGAAGCCCCGGCACAGGTAGGCCGCCGGCTCCCCGCCCACCAGCGGCCGGTCCGCCAGCAGCGGTACCCCCGCGGCATCCGGCATCCCGTGCACCACGACGATGCCGGGTGACGTCGCAGCGCGCGCGACGCCCAGCAGCGCCTGCGCGCTCGTGCCCTCACCGACGACCGCGACCTGCAGCGGCCCGGCCACGACCGCCTCGGCCACGGCCAGCGCCCACCCGGCGAACCGCGGCGTCCTGCGCGGCCACCGGCCCGCAGGCGTCCAGGGCGGCTGCCGCAGCGTCGCGGTGCCGCGCCGACCCGGTCAGCGCCGCGTGCGTCACCAGCGCCCCGGCGAGCGCCGACGCACCCGCGGGCTCGGCGTTGTCGGTGCGCCCGGCCGGGCGTGCGAAGAGCGGGTCGGCGTCGTTGGCGGTGTCGTGCACGGTGCCGTGCTCGTCGACGAACCGCTCCAGCGCCGCGTCGAGCAGCCGTGCCGCGGCATCCGCCCAGCGGGGTGTTCCGGTCGCCTGGTGCAGCGCGAGCAGCCCCTCGGCGAGGTCGCCGTGGTCGTCGAGCACCCCGGGGGCCGTGCCGACCACCCCACCGCGGGAGGTGCGCCGCAGGGTGCCGTCGACGACGTGCACGTCGAGCACGAAGGCGGCCGCGGTCTCCGCCGCAGCGACGAGGTCGGGGCGCTGCGAGCAGCACGCCGGCATCGGCAAGCGCGGCGACCGCCAAGCCCGTTCCACGCCGTGACCACCTTGTCGTCGCGGCTCGGCTGCGGGCGCGTCGACCGGGCCGCGAACAACCGCTCGCGCGCGCTCGCCCACCATGCCGGGTCGTCGGGGTCGGCCCGCAGCTGCAGGGTCGACGCGCCCGCCTCGAAGGTGCCGGCTGCCGTGACCGCGAGCAGTGCGGCGGCCCGCCGGCCGTCGTCGGGGCCCAGGACGTCGACGAGCTGGCCGGGGGTCCACGCGTAGGTGAGGCCCTCGTGCGAGTGCCCGTCGACGACGGTGTCGGCGTCGAGCGCCGACGCGAAACCGCCCTCGGCGGTGCGCAGGTCGCGCAGCAGGAAGTCGGCCGTCTCCTCCGCCACCCTGCGCGCCAGCGGGTCCCCGGTCGTGCGCCAGAGGTGCGCGTAGACGCGCAGCAGCAGCGCGTTGTCGTAGAGCATCTTCTCGAAGTGCGGCACCACCCAGCCGGCGTCGACGGAGTAGCGGGCGAAGCCGCCGCCGAGCTGGTCGTACATCCCGCCGCGGGCCATCGCGTCGCAGGTGCCGCGGGCCATCGCCAGCGCGTCGGCCGAGCCGGTGCGCGCGTGGTGGCGCAGCAGGAACTCCAGCACCATCGACGGCGGGAACTTCGGGGCGCCGCCGAAACCGCCGCGGGCGTCGTCGTACATCGAGCGCAGGCGACCGACGGCGGTGTCGCACACCCCGGCATCCAGCCGTGACGGCACGGGCGGGCCGGTGTGCAGCCGCAGCTGCTCGGCGACGCTCGCCCCCGACGCAAGCACCCGGTCGCGCTGGTCGGTCCACACCTCGCCGGCGTTGGCGAGCAGCGCGAGCAGCTGGGGCTTGGGCAGGTAGGTGCCCGCGAAGAACGGGTCGCCGTCGGGGGTGAGCAGGCAGGTCATCGGCCAGCCGCCGTGGCCGGTGAGCGCCGTCACCGCCGCCATGTAGACCGCGTCGACGTCGGGCCGCTCCTCGCGGTCGACCTTGACCGCCACGAAGCCCGCGTTGACGCACGGCGGCGACCTCGTCGTCCTCGAACGACTCGTGGGCCATCACGTGGCACCAGTGGCAGGCGGCGTAGCCGACACTCAGCAGCACCGGCACGTCGCGACGGCGCGCCTCGTCGAACGCCTCGTCAGACCACTCCCACCAGTCGACCGGGTTGTCGGCGTGCTGGAGCAGGTAGGGGCTCGAGGAGCCCGCGAGCCGGTTCGCCATCGGACCACCGTAGGCGGCGCGGTCGGCCCGCGCCGCCTACGGTGCTCAGGTCGCCGAGCGGCGGCGGCGGGAGCCGAGCAGGAGGGCGAAGCCGGTGCCGAGCAGCGAGGCGGCTCCCAGTGTCAGCAGTGCGGCGTCGAAGCCGGTCTGGGCCAGGCTCCCGGTGGAGGTGACCGGGGTGGAGGAACCCGGCGTGGGGGTGGCCGTCGTCGAGGCGCTCCATGCGCCGGTGCCGTTGGCGTTGACCGCCGCGACCCGGCACTCGTAGGCCGTGCCCGGCTTCAGCCCGGTGACCGTGAGAGACGTTGCGGCGCCGTTGGGGGAGTGGGTGGTCCAGGCCGTGGTGCCGGTGGGTCGGCACTGCACCTGGTAGCCGGTGATCGGGCTGCCGTTGTCGCCCGGCGCCGTCCAGGCCAGGGCCAGGGTGCCGGTGCCGGCTCCGCCCGGGCTGACGGTGACGCTCGGTGGGGCGGTCGGCAGGCCGCTCGGGGTGACGGTGGTGGTGCCCATCGGGCCGGCGGTGCCGTCGGTCGAGGTCGCCACCACGGCGATGTCGTAGGTGGTGCCGTTGGTCAGGCCGGTGATGGTGGTGGTCAGTGCCGAGAGCGGCCCGGGGCCGGTGGTCCAGGTGGTGGTGCCGGTGGGGCGGAACATCACCTGGTAGGTGGCGGGGCCGGGGTGTCCGCCCAGGTCCGGCGCGGTCCAACTCACTTGGGCGGTGGTGTCGCCGTGGGTGGCGGTGACCGTCGGCGCGGCGATCGGGCCGAGGGGGGTGGCGGTGGCCGGGGCGCTCCACGGGCCGGTGCCGTTGGCGTTGACCGCGGCGACCTGGCACTCGACCGGGGTGCCCGCCGGCAGCCCGGAGATCGTGAGGGACGTGTCCAGGGGCGCGGTGGTGGGCTGGTCGGTCCACGTTGCCGACCCGGTCGGGCGGCACTGCACCTGGTAGCCGGTCAGCGGGCTGCCGTTGGGGTCCGGTGCGGTCCAGGTGAGCGCGACGCGGCCGTTGGCGGGCCCGTCATCCGTGGCCGTGAGCACCGGAGCCGCGGGCAGGCCGCTCGGGGTGACCGTGGCGGTGCCCTGGGGGCCGTCGGTGCCGTCGGTCGAGGTCGCGACGACCGCGACGTCGTAGGTGGTCCCGTTGGTCAGGCCCGTCAGCGTGGTGCTGGTCGTGGTGAGGGGGCCGGGGCCGGTGGTCCAGGTGGTGGTGCCGGTCGGGCGGAACTGCACCTGGTAGGTGGCCGGGCCGGGGTGTCCGCCGAGGGCCGGCACGGTCCAGGACAGGTCGGCGGTGGTGTCGCCGTGGGTGGCGGTGACCACTGGCGCCGCGATCGGACCTAGGGGGGTCGCGGTGGCGGGGGTGCTCCACGGGCCGGCGCCGTTGCCGTTGACGGCGGCGACCTGGCACTCGACCGGGGTGCCCGCTGGGAGACCGGTGACGGTCTTGGTGGTGCCCAGCCCGGTGGTGGGCTGGTCGGCCCACGTCGCCGACCCGGTGGGGCGGCACTGCACCTGGTAGCCGGTGAGCGGGCTGCCGTTGGCGTCGGGGGCGGTCCAGGACAGCGCGACGTGGCCGTTGGCGGGCCCGTCATCCGTGGCGGTGAGCGTCGGTGTCGCCGGCAGGCCACTCGGGGTGACCGTGGTGATGCCCAGCGACGCTGGCGGTGCCGTCGGTGGAGGTCGCGAAGACACCGACGTCGTAGGTCGGTCCCGTTGGTCAGGCCCGGGAGGGTCGTGACCCGTGCCGACTGAGCGGTCCCGGTCCGGTGATCCAGGTGGTGGTGCCGGTCGGGCGGTACACCACGAAGTAGCTGGGCGGGCCGGGACGGCCGCCCAGGCTGGGCTCGGTCCAGGAGACCTGCGCCGTGGTGTCGCCGTCGGTGGCGGTGGGCACCGGCGGGGCGACGTCACCCAGGGGGGTGGCCTCGACCTCGTTGGACGGTGTGCCGGGGCCGACGACGTTCAGCGGCGCGACGGTGAACCGGTAGGGGGTTCCGAGGGTGAGGCCGGTGATCGTGGTGGTCGTGGTGTCAGGCCCGGTGACGTCGACCGACTGCGGCGTTCCGCCGGCGACCGGCACGTAGGTGACCCGGTAGCCGGTGATGGGTCCCGAGACTCGGGTCCGGGGGTCGGTTCCAGCCCAGGCCGATGTCGACCGCAGCCGAGGTGACGGCCAGGTACGGGGACTGCGCGGTCTGCACGGCGCCGATGTCGCGGCGGTTGTTCCCGGCGTCGATCGCGGGGCTTACCGAAGACGTCGGTGGTGATGCAGGAGCCGTCGACCGGGCTGAGCAGATGGTTCGCCGCTCCGCACTGTGCGTTGGGCACGGCGTCGAGCAGGACCCCGGGGATGACGTTGCTGCCAAGGCGTGGGGTCAGGACGGTCGTGTACGGGAGAATCGACGCCGTCACGTCGGAGATGAGTCCCGGGGGGTTGGTCAGGACACCGGGCAGCACGGCCTGCAGGGCGGTGGCGTCCTGGTTGTCCGTGGGCTGCACCCAGGTCAACGCGTCGGAGGCGAAGCGGTTGGTCAAGCCGCCGGTGCCGTTGTACCCCAGCAGCAGCGGCCCGGTGTCCGCACGAATCAGCTGGGTGCCGATCGCGCTGGTCTCGAAGCGACACGTTCGCCGCGGGGTCGGTGATCCAGATGCCCATCCCCTTGCTCCGTGCAGGCGGCGCAGGTGGGGTCGTCCCAGTACAGGGTGCTCGCCGTGGATCGTGGTGTTTCCCCTGCCGACCATGATCCGGTTGGCCGGCGCCTGGCTTGCCGGAACCCGCCCGAAGTTGCCGTTCACGAACAACGCGCTGTTGACCATCGAGGTGTCGTCCGCGTTGAAGATGAAGCCACCGGAGCTGACGAACTGGCTGCTCACGATCTTCGTCGACCCGCCGGACCACGTCACCGCCCGGCCGAAGTCGTTGCGTTCGAACAGGACGTGGTCAAGGACCAGGTTCCCGTTACCCTCGATGATCGCCGTGACACCGTTCTCGCCCAGCATGGCGTTCGGCAGCGTGCTGTTGACGATCCGGGTGCGGGTGAGGGTCACGTTCGCGCCATCCGCCCCGGCGATCGCCGCCCGGTTGCAGCCGCTGTTGAAGTCCACGATCTCGCTGGCCGACGAGTCGGTCATCGTCAGTGACGCGTTGTGCTCGACCTTGGCCAGGGTCGGCATGTTGTGGAACTTCAGGCCTGAGATGTCCACGGCCACGGCACTGTTGTCGGCCTCGAAGGTGCCGATCTGGATGAACCCGAACGTCTGCCTGAGGATGAGCGAGTTCTCGTTCGTCGGGCAGATGTTCGGCAGGTTGATCTGGCCGTTGCCCTTGTCCATGTAGAGCTGGTTGCCTTCGATGGTGGCCCCGTTGCCGACGATGGTCGACCGAGTCGGTGGCGAAGGTGGCGTACGGGAACGGCCGCAGCCCCGGGGTCGTGCAGGAGCTCGCGTCGACGACCAAGCCCGGGGTGAAGGTGATGGTGTCCGTGCCCGGGTTGGCGTTCGCGTCCTTGAGCGCCTGCTCGAACGTGCCGGCGCCACCACACAGCGACGTGCTGGTGACCGTGAAGGTCGCCGCCTGTGCCGGTGCCGCGAACGACCCGGCCACCACCATGGCGGTGGCCGCCAGGGCCACAGCCCCCTTGACCGAGCGACGGCGACCCATGGCGTCCTCCTGGGAATGAGCAGTGCGACGAACTCACTGTCTTCCCGCGCTCCTCGCGGCACGCCCGTTTCAGGACGGGAGTCGTCGACGTCACACGATGGAAGGTCAGGTCCGCCGCGGTCAGTCGTCCAGCGCCTTGTGCAGGGCGACGGCCTGGGACAGGCGCTCGGGGTCGGCCTCGACGCTCGTCCAGCTGACCTCGACGCCGGCGCGCAGCAGCGACCAGATCCGCGCCTCCTCGACGTCCATGCCGGCCGCCTCGGCGACCAGCGCGACGCGGTGGCGCACCGACCAGCGCCATGCCGACCCCGTGCCGAGCTCGTCGACCCGATTGTGCAACACCGGGAACACGTCGAAGCCGGGGTGCCCGGCGAGCGGCTTGGGGTCGATCGCCAGGTAGTCACCGTCGCGACCGCGCAGCACGTTCTCGAAGTGCAGGTCGGTGTGCAGCAGCAGCTCGGGGCCGTCGTCGGCCAGCAGCTCGCGAGCCAGGCCCACCGTGCGCTGGGTGATCCGCCGCGGCACGGCCGGGCGGCGGGCCATCCGCTCCAGGTGCGGCTGGAGATAGGGCCCCAGCCGGTCGAGCTGCGGGGGCGCCGGCACGTGCAGCCGGCCGAGCAGCTCGCCGATGACCTCGCACGCCTCGTCGACCCACACGGGGGTGAGGTCCGCTTCGGCATCGAGCCGCTCGAGCAGCAACAGACCGTCCGAGGGCAGTGCAGCGACCAGCCGCACGGCGCCCTCGCCGGCCCAGGTGCGCAGGGCCAGCGCCTCGTGCAGCGCCTCCGGATGCGGCCAGGTCACCTTGAGAACGAGCCGCTGCACCCCGCGACGCACGGGCACCACGATCGCGGTGTAGCCGGTGCGGGGCTCGCCGTCGACGGTGACCGCCCAGCGCTCCAGCCCCTCGGCGACCAGCCGAGGAACCGTGGCCAGCCACTCGGCCCCCGTCGGTCCGCCCTCAGCGGGGTAGCCGCTCACCTGCTCCACCCAGGCCGGGGGGAGCCGCACCGGTTCGCTCATTCGAGCCCCGGGAACGGCTGGAGGGCGACGCCCCACCGGTGCGCCTCCACCTCGACGCCGCCCAGCCAGCGGGTCAGTGCGGCCAGCCCCGGGCCCCCGTCGGACGCCACGACCGGCCCGAGGTGCTCGCCGTAGCCGGTGCGCACGGTTGTCAGGGTGTCGCGGGCGAGCCGGGTGGCGGATGCCGCATCGACCACCGGGAAGGGCAGCGGGTGCCCGAGCGAGGTGTCGGCCCGGGCGCCACCGGCCTGCTGGTCCGCCAGGAGGTCGCGCAGCGCAGCCAAGGTGGTGTCGGACCGAGCCCGCTGGGCGCCCGTGGATCGGGCGCTCACCACTTCCTGGAAGTAGACGGCCGAGTCCGTGAGCGTGGCGAGTGCGCCGACCCGGTCGCCACCGGCGGGGTCGAGGGGAACGGTCGGGACGCGGCCGGCGAGCAGGGTCGCCGCGGCATACCGCTGCGCGTGCAGCGACGCGATGGTGGGCCGCAGGTCGTCGGCGACCCCGGCGAAGGACGCTGCGGATGCCGCGGACGCGCCCTCCGCAGCCGCCAGCGCCGCCCGGCGAGCCGCTGGCGGGGACGTCGGCGAGGGCGATGCGGCCGGCGTCGGGTCGAGATCGGTGGCCGGCACGCCACGGGTCAGCAGGGTGGTGCGCAGCACGGTGTACTGGCGCCGGTGCAGGGTGGCGAGGTCGGCCGCCAGGGCGCCCGGCACGGTGGCTGCGAGCGCGGTCAACGCTGCCGTGTCGCGGGTGAGGGCCACCAGCTCGGCCTCGGCAGGAACCGGCGTGCGGGTGGGCAGCAGGGGGAGGCGTGGTGCGTCGTCCTCGAGCCGGATGCCGCACCCGGAGGTGGACAGGACCGCGGCCACGACCCCCGCCATGACGGTGCGCCGGGGCACGCCGGGGCGCGATCCCTGCGTCATGGGCGCATCATCGCACGGGTTCGGGGGTGATCCGTTCTGTCCTAGAGTGGGGTCCGGCGGTCACCCGCCGACCGACAAACTGCAGAGAAGGGACGGTGCACGATGACCACAGCCGACGGCATCCGGCCCACCCTGCAGCAGGCCCTGGCCTCGGGGCCCTTCGTGCTCGAGGACGTCGCCGTCACGCCGGCCGGGCGTCGCCGGGTCGTCAAGGTGCTGGTCGACCGCGTCCTCGACGACGCAGGCACGGTCACCCAGCCCACCGAGCCACTGACCCTCGATGAGGTCGCCGATGCGACCCACCTGGTGGGCGATGCCCTCGACGCCTCCGACGTCATGGGGGAGCAGCCCTACACCCTCGAGGTCTCCTCGCCCGGGGTCGGGCGCCCGCTCACCGAGCCCCGCCACTTCCGCCGCAACGTCGGCCGGCTCGTCACCGTGCACCACGACGGGGGCGAGGTCACCGGGCGGGTGACCGCCGCCTCGGACACCGAGGTCACCCTCGAGGTCCCTGCCACCAAGGCCGCTCCCGCCCGCACCGAGACGCTCCGGTATGCCGCCGTCGAGCGTGCCGTCGTGCAGGTCGAGTTCGCCCGCCCCGACCCGAGCAAGAACAAGGACAGCTGACATGGACATCGACCTGGCCGCCCTGCGCGCCCTCGAGCGTGAGACGGGGCATCTCCCTCGACGTGCTGATCCCGGCGATCGAGCAGGCCCTCGTGCTCGCCTACCAGCGCACCGACGGGCACTACCGCGCACTCGCGGGCCGAGCTCGACCGCAAGACCGGGCACGTCGTCGTCTGGGCCCGGGAGGAGACCGAGGTCCCGCCGGCCGAGGGCGAGGTCGACGACGAGGGCAACCCGGCCCGGCCGCGCCGCGAGATCGGCCCGGAGTTCGACGACACCCCCGACCGGCTTCGGCCGGATCGCGGCGGCCACCGCCCGCCAGGTCATCGTGCAGCGCCTGCGCGACATCGAGGACGACGCGATCCTCGGCGACTTCAACGGCCGCGAGGGCGACATCGTCGCCGGCGTCATCCAGCAGAGCCCCGACCCGCGGCACGTCACCGTCGACTTCGGCACGGTCGAGGGCATCCTGCCGCTCGCCGAGCAGGTGCCGGGCGAGCAGTACGTGCACGGCCAGCGGCTGCGCTGCTTCGTGGTCGTCGGTCAAGCGCGGCATGCGCGGCCCGCAGATCGGCCTGTCGCGCACCCACCCCAACCTGGTCAAGCAAGCTCTTCGCCCTCGAGGTGCCCGAGATCGCCGACGGCAGCGTGTCGAGATCGAGGCGCTGGCCCGCGAGGCCGGCCACCGCACCAAGATCGCGGTGCACTCCACGGTGCCCGGCCTGAACGCCAAGGGCTCGTGCATCGGCCCGATGGGCGCCCGGGTGCGCGCCGTGATGAGCCGAGCTGCACGGCGAGAAGATCGACATCGTCGACTGGTCCGACGACCCCGCGACCTTCGTCGCGGCCGCACTGTCGCCGGCCCGGGTGTCGTCGGTCGAGATCGTCGACCGGCAGCTGCGCTCGGCCCGGGTGATCGTGCCCGACTACCAGCTGTCGCTGGCGATCGGCAAGGAGGGCCAGAACGCCCGGCTCGCCGCCAAGCTCACCGGCTGGCGGATCGACATCCGCCCCGACACCGAGGGCACCGGCGGCTCCCACGCGGCGCCGATGACGCGCCCCGGCGCCCCTAGGCGGTAGACTGGTGCGGACCGACCGGACTGGACTCCGGCCCGGCCACCCGGTGCGCACCTGCATCGGGTGTCGTGGGGCGGATAGCCGGTCGGCACTCCTGCGAGTGGTCCTCGGGCCTGGCGCGGACGGCATCCCTGTCGTCCTGCCGGATCCCGAGCACCGTGGACATGGGCGCGGCGCATGGCTGCATCCGGTCCTCTCGTGCCTCGAGCTCGCCGTCCGCCGCCGGGCGTTCGGGCGCGCGCTGCGCAGCAGCACGCCCCCCGACCACTCAGCAGTTGCCGACTGGGTTCGGGCACAGCCGCAGGAGCCACCGTCCGAGAGCAAGAACCGAAAGCGGGTTTGACGCTGATGAGCACCCGATGAGTACTCAGCGATGAGCACCCCCCAGCTGTAACGACGGTCCGCGCAACAGAGCACGGACCTGGACAGGAGAGATGTGTCTAAAGTCCGTGTGAGCGCACTTGCCAAGGAGCTCGGAGTGACCAGCAAGGTCCTCCTCGAGCGCCTGAACGGCATGGGTGAGTACGTCAAGAGCGCCAGCTCGACGATCGAGACCCCGGTCGTGCGCAGGTACAACGAGAAGTTCCCCACCGAGGCCCCCGCGGCCGCGGCTCCCGCCGCCGCTCCGGCAGCCCCGAAGGCCCCGGCGGCTCCGGCCACCAAGGCCCCGGCGGCTCCCGCCACCAAGGCTGCGGCACCCGCCGCCGCCGCCGGCCCCGACCGCGGCGGCTCCCGCTGCCCCGGCTCCGGCCGCAAAGGCTCCCGCCGCTCCGGCACCGAGCACCCCGGCACCCACGACGTCGGCCCCCGCGCCGGCGGCCCCGGCTCCTGCTGCTCCGGCGCCCGCTGCTCCGGCAACACCGGCTCCGGCCGCCGAGGCGCCTGCCGCCCCGGCACCGGCCGCGGCGTCGACCCCGTCCGCGCCGGTGGCCCCGGCCGCGCCCGCCGCGCCGGTGGCCCCGGCCGCCCGCGAGGGTGGCGCCGGCTCGTCCGCCCCGCGTCCGGGTGCTCCGCGCCCGGCCACCCCGCGCCCGGGCAACAACCCGTTCGCCCAGAGCCAGGGCATGGGCCGCTCCCGCGAGGCAGCGGCACGGCCCGGCAACAACCCCTTCGCCCCCAGCCAGGGGATGCCGCGTCCGCAGAGCCGTCCGGGCACCCGTCCCGGTGGTGCTGGTGGGCCCGGCGGCGCCGGCGGCCCGGCCGGCCCGCGCCCCGGTGGCGCCCGTCCGAGCCCGGGCATGATGCCCGACCGTTCGGCCGTGGCCCGTCCGGGTGAGCGTCCGGCCCGCGGTGGCGGCTCGCCCCGGTGCAGCCGGTGCGCGTCCCGGTGGCGGTCCCGGCGGCGGGTGGCGGCTTCGCCGGCCGTCCCGGCGGTGGCGGCGGCGGTTTCCGCGGCGGCCCCGGTGGTCGTGGCGGCACCCAGGGTGCCTTCGGCCGCGGTGGCGGTCGTCCCGGTCGCGCCCGCAAGTCCAAGCGCGCGAAGCGCAGGAGTTCGAGGAGATGCAGGCGCCGTCGCTCGGTGGCGTCAGCGTCCCCCGCGGCGACGGCAAGACCGTCATCCGGATCCGCGGGCGCGAGCCTGTCCGACTTCGCCGACAAGATCGACGCGAACCCGGGCGCCCTCGTCACCGTGCTGTTCCACCTCGGTGAGATGGCCACGGCGACGCGAGTCGCTCGACGAGGACACCTTCCGCCTGCTCGGCAGCGAGCTCGGCTACAACATCCGCATGGTCGTCGCCCGAGGAGGAGGAGCGCGAGCTCCTCGACTCGTTCGACATCGACCTCGACGACGAGCTCGAGGGCGAGGACGACGACGACCTCGAGGCCCGTCCGCCCGGTCGTCACCGTCATGGGTCACGTCGACCACGGCAAGACCCGCCTGCTCGACGCCATCCGCAACGCGAACGTCGTCGGGCGGCGAGGCCGGTGGCATCACCCAGCACATCGGTGCCTACCAGGTGCATCGACCGAGCACGAGGGCATCGACCGTGCCGATCACCTTCATCGACACCCCGGGTCACGAGGCGTTCACCGCCATGCGTGCCCGTGGTGCGCAGGTCACCGACATCGCGATCCTCGTGGTCGCGGCCGACGACGGCGTCATGCCGCAGACGATCGAGGCGCTCAACCACGCGCAGGCGGCCGACGTGCCGATCGTGGTCGCGGTCAACAAGATCGACAAGCGACGGCGCCAACCCCGGCAAGGTGCGTCAGCAGCTCACCGAGTACGACCTCGTCGCCGAGGAGTACGGCGGCGAGACGATGTTCGTCGACGTCTCCGCGCAAGCAGGGGCTGAACATCGACCAGCTGCTCGAGGCCGTGCTGCTCACCGCCGACGCCGCGCTCGACCTGCGGGCCAACCCCGACACGGAGGCCCGCGGTGTCGCGATCGAGGCGAACCTCGACAAGGGCCGCGGCGCCGTGGCGACCGTGCTCATCCAGTCCGGCACGCTGCAGGTCGGCGACGCGATCGTCGCGGGCACCGCGCTACGGCCGCGTCCGCGCGATGCTCGACGAGCACGGCGACCCGGTGCCGGAGGCGGGCCCGTCCCGTCCGGTGCAGGTGCTCGGTCTCTCCTCGGTGCCCGCGCGCCGGCGACACCTTCGTCGTCGCCCCCGACGACCGCACCGCCCGCCAGATCGCCGAGAAGCGCGAGGCGGCCGACCGTCAGGCCAGCCTGGCCAAGGCCCGCAAGCGCATCTCGCTCGAGGACCTCAACGAGGCCCTCGCGGCGGGCAAGGTCGAGACCCTCAACCTCATCCTCAAGGGTGACGTGTCGGGTTCGGTCGAGGCGCTCGAGGACGCGCTGCTGCAGATCGACGTGGGCGAGGAGGTCGACCTGCGGATCATCGACCGCGGCGTCGGCGCGATCACGCTGAACAACGTCAACCTGGCGATGGCCTCCGACGCGATCATCATCGGCTTCAACGTGCGGGCCGAGGGCCAGAACGCCGAGGTCGCCGAGCGCGAGGGCGTCGAGATCCGCTACTACTCGGTCATCTACCAGGCGATCGACGACATCGAGCAGGCCCTCAAGGGCATGCTCAAGCCGGAGTTCGAGGAGGTCGCAGCTCGGCACCGCCGAGATCCGCGAGATCTTCCGCAGCAGCAAGTTCGGCAACATCGCCGGCTCGATCGTGCGCAGCGGCGAGATCAAGCGCGGCACCCGGGCGCGGATCATCCGCGACGGGGTCGTCGTGGCCGAGAACCTCGAGATCGCGGCGCTGCGCCGGTTCAAGGACGACGTCACCGAGGTCCGCGAGGGCTTCGAGTGCGGTATCAACCTGGGGTCGTTCAACGACATCCAGATCGACGACGTCATCGAGACGTACGAGATGAGAGAGAAGCCGCGCGCCTGACGCGCTGCTCGTCCCCGTCGGAGAGCGGGCGGCACACCCCTGGTGGTGTGCCGCCCGCTCCCGTCACCACCGCCGCCCTCACTAGGGTGGTGGAGCCCCCTGTCCCGACGACGTGAGGAGGAGCCGTGGCCGACACCGCACGCGCCCAGAAGATCGCCGACCGCATCAAGACGCTGACCGCCGAGAACCTGGATGCGATCGTCAAGGACCCCGACCTCGGGTTCGTCACCATCACCGACGTCCGGGTCACCGGCGACCTCCAGCACGCGTCGCTCTTCTACACCGTCTTCGGGGATGCCGGTCAGCGCGCCCAGACCGCGCGCCTCCTCGAGCTGAACAAGGGCAAGCTGCGCTCGTTCGTCGGCAAGCAGCTCGGCATCCGGCTCACGCCGAGCCTGGAGTTCATCGCCGACGCCATCCCCGAGACCGCGGCCCACCTCGAGGACCTCCTGCGCGAGGCCCGTGAGCGCGATGCCGCCGTCGCGGCCGCTGCGGCCGGCGCCGTGCACGCCGGCGAGGCCGACCCCTACAAGAAGGACCGCGAGGTCGACGAGGACGACGACGACCGGGCCGCCGGTGCCGGTGCCACGGCCTGACGACCCGGGCACGGTCCCCACGCCCGACGGCATCCTGGTCGTCGACAAGCCGGCGGGCTGGACGAGCCACGACGTCGTCGCCCGGGCGCGCCGGCTCTGCGCCACGCGCAAGGTCGGCCACGCCGGCACGCTCGACCCGATGGCGACCGGGGTGCTGGTGCTCGGCGTCGGCCGGGCCACCAAGCTGCTCACCTTCCTGGTCGGCTGCGACAAGGGCTACACCGCCACCATCCGGCTCGGCCAGGCAACCCTGACCGACGACGCGGAGGGTGACGTCACGGCATCCGCGGGCGCAGCCGGCATCGGGCGGGATGCCGTGGTGGCCGCGGCGCTGGCCCTCACCGGCGACATCGAGCAGGTGCCGAGCGCGGTGAGCGCGATCAAGGTCAAGGGGGAGCGGGCCTACGCCCTGGTGCGCAGCGGCGAGAGCGTCGAGCTCGCTGCGCGCCCGGTCACGGTGTCGCAGTTCGTCGTCGGCGAGGCCCGCGCAGGTGAGGTCGACGGCATCCCGGTGCTCGACCTCGACGTCGAGGTCACCGTGTCGTCCGGAACCTACGTGCGCGCGCTGGCCCGCGACCTGGGCGCCGCCCTGGGCTGCGGCGGGCACCTGACCGCGTTGCGGCGCACCCGGGTCGGCGGTTTCGCCATCGCCGACGCCCACCCGCTGGCCGACCTCGAGGCGCGACAGGGCGAGCGGATGCCGGTCACGCCCCTTGCCGACGCCGCCCGCGCGGCCTTCGCGGTGCGTGAGATCGACGAGGCGCAGGCGCGCACCCTGGGCTACGGCCAGCGCCTGGAGTCGGCCCAGCCGGGGCGCGCCGAGCCGGTCGCCGCCATCGCCCCGGACGGCACCCTGGTCGCCATGCTCGACGAGTCGCGTCCCACGGCGCGCAGTCTCGTCGTCTTTGCCCCGGCGAGTTCGTAGAGTGGTCCCCGTGCATCGTTGGACCGACCCCTCCGAGACGCCCGAGGCCCTGCGGCCCTGCGTCCTCACCCTCGGCAACTTCGACGGCGTCCACCGTGGGCACCGGGCGGTGCTCAACGCCCTCGTCGACGCCGGCAGCCGGCTCGGCCTGCCGGCCGTGGCCATCACCTTCGACCCACACCCTGTCGCGGTGCTGCGCCCGGAGCAGGCCCCCGAGCTCGTTGCGCCAGGGGCGGTGCGTGACGACCTGATCGCGGAGTCGGGCATCGACGGCCTGCTCGTGCTCGACTTCACCACCGAGTTCGCCCAGCAGACCCCCGAGGACTTCGTGCGCGCCGTGTTCGTGCGGGGCCTCGACGCACGCTGCGTCGTGGTCGGCATGGACACCCGCTTCGGCTACCGCAACTCGGGCGACGTCTCGACGCTCGCCGACCTCGGTGAGCAGTTCGGCTTCGAGGTCGTGGCGCTCGACGACGTCGGCGAGGGGGAGCGCTTCTCCTCGACCGTCATCCGCCGCCACCTGCGCGCCGGCGAGGTCGGTGAGGCCGCCCGCATCCTGGGTCGCCCGCACCGCGTCGTCGGCACCGTCGTGCACGGAAACCACCGCGGCAAGGGGCTGGGCTACCCCACGGCCAACCTCTCGGCCGACTCCCTGGGCCTGGTGCCGATGGAGGGCGTCTACGCCGGCTGGCTGACCCGGCTCGACCTGCCCGAGGGCGCGCGTGACCGCACGATGCCGGCCGCCATCAGCGTGGGCACCAACCCGACCTTCGAGACCCACGACCGGCGCACCGTCGAGGCCTACGTGCTCGACCGCGACGACCTCGACCTCTACGACGAGCGGGTCATGGTCGAGTTCACCGCCCACATCCGCCCGACGCTGAAGTTCGACAGCATCGACGACCTGCTCGAGGCGATGGGCTCGGACGTCGAGCGCTGCCGCGAGCTGCTCGCCCGGATCGTCCCCGCCTGAGCGCGCCCGACAGCCCCTGGGCCCGCCACGACGTCGGGCTCTACCTCGCCGCCGCCGGCACCTCGGTGGTCGGCGCGCTGCTGGTGTGGTCGGCCACGGTGCGCACGGACGGCACGGCCTACCTCGTCCGCCACCTCGTGACGGCAGCCGTCGGGCTCGGCCTGGCCCTGCTCGTGAGCCGGGTCGGCCAGCTGCGGGTGCGGCTGGCGGCGCCGTGGGTGTATGCCGGGTCGCTGCTCCTCCTGCTCGCCGTGCTGACCCCGGTGGGCCGCACGGTGAACGGGTCGCGGTCGTGGATCCCGCTCGTCGGCGGGTTCACCGTGCAGCCGGCCGAGCTGGCCAAGGTGGGGCTCTGCCTGGCGCTCGCGACGCTGCTGGCGGCGCAGGCCGAGCGGGGGCTGGCCCCGGGGCGCCGCGAGGTGGTGCTGGCCGCGGTGCTGGTGGCGCTGCCGACGGCGCTGATCCTGCTGCAGCCCGACCTCGGCTCGGCCGCGGTCGTCGTGGCGATCGGCGCCGTGGTCGTGACGGTGGCCGGCGTGCCGCGCCGGTGGGTGGTCGGGGCGGTGCTGCTGGGGCTGGCCCTGGTCGTCGTCGCCCTCACCACACCGGTGCTCAGCGACTACCAGCGCGACCGGCTGACGTCGTTCGCCGACCCCTCGGCGGACCCGCAGGGCAGCGGCTACCAGACCCGGATGGTGCGCCTCGCCATCGGGGCGGGCGGGATGTGGGGGCAGGGGTTCCAGCGGGGGGAGCGCACCCAGGGCGGCTTCGTGCCCTACCAGCTCAACGACTTCATCTTCTCGGTGGCGGGGGAGGAGCTCGGCTTCGTGGGGGCGACCGGGCTGCTCCTGCTGCTCGCGTTCGTCGTGGGCCGGGTGCTCGTGGTCGCTGCCCGGGCGGAGGACGCCTTCGGCCGCCTGGTCGCCGTGGGGGTGGCCACCTGGCTGGCGGTGCAGGTCGTGCAGAACGTGGGGATGAACCTGGGGCTGCTGCCGGTGACCGGGCTGCCGTTGCCCTTCGTGTCGTACGGGGGCTCCTCGATGCTGGTCTCCTGGCTGGCGATCGGGCTCGTCGATGCGACGCATGCCACGTCGGCGCGTCGTTGACAGGGCGTAGCCTCGAACCGCGCGCTGTGTCATCATTCGCGCACCCACGCTCCCCAACGACGAGGACTGAACGCTCGATGCTCTCCGCCTCCCCGCAGATCCACACTCCCGCCGACGAACCGGTCGACCAGTCCGTGCTGGACCGGGAGGCGCAGAGTGTCGGACACATGTTCCGCGACCGCATCAACGCCAGCCCCGACCGCCCCGCCTACCTGCACGCGGTCGTCACCGACAGCGGCGACCAGTGGGTCACCGTCACCTGGTCCGAGCTCGACGTGGTCGTCCGCGAGATCGGGGCCGGGCTGATCGCGCTCGGCATCGAGCCGGAGGACCGCGTCGCAATCGCCTCGAGCACGCGCTACGAGTGGGCGCTGGCCGACCTCGCCGTGATGGTCGCCGGTGGCGCCACCACCACGATCTACCCGACGACGATGGCCGACGACGTGTCGTTCATCGTGTCCGACTCCGGGGCCAAGGTCGTCTTCGCCGAGAACGCTGCGCAGCTCGAGAAGCTGCGCGGCATCCGGGCCGAGACCCCCGCGGTGCTGCGGGTCATCGTCTTCGACGGGGTGTCCGACGCCGACGCGTGGACCCTCACCCTCGACGAGGTGCGCCAGCTCGGGCGCGAGTACCTCGAGGGTGACCCCGGCGCGATCGACGCGCGCATCGACGGCATCCAGCACGACCAGCTCGCCACGATCATCTACACCTCGGGCACCACCGGCCGCCCCAAGGGCGTGCGGCTGCGGCACAGCGCGTGGACCTACGAGGGCGCCGCCGTCGCGAGCACGAACATCCTCAGCGGGGACGACCTGCAGTACCTCTGGCTGCCGCTGGCCCACGTCTTCGGCAAGGTGCTGCTCACCCTGCCGCTGCAGATCGGCTTCCCCACCGCCATCGACGGCCGGATCGACAAGATCGTCGACAACCTCGCGGTCGTGAAGCCGACCTTCATGGGCGCCGCCCCGCGCATCTTCGAGAAGGCCTACGGCCGGATCAGCATGATGATGGCCGAGGAGGGCGGGGTCAAGGCGAAGCTCTTCGACCTCGCCAGCGACGTGGGCCGCGAGGTGAGCGCCCTGCGCGAGCAGGGCAAGAACCCCACCGGACTGCTGTCCCTGAAGTACTCGGTCACCGACAAGATCATCGGCACCAAGATCCGCGAGCGGTTCGGTGGACGCATCCGCTTCTTCATCTCCGGCTCCGCGGCCCTGAACAACGACGTCGCGCGCTGGTTCGACGCCATGGGGATGCAGATCCTCGAGGGGTACGGCATGACGGAGACGAGTGCCGCGTCGTTCGTGGCGCGGCCGCGGGCCTATCGCTACGGCACGGTGGGGTGGCCCCTGCCGAACACCGAGGTGCAGATCGCCGCCGACGGTGAGGTGCTGCTGCGGGGCGCGGGCAACATGGAGGGCTACCACAACAACCCCGAGGCCACTGCCGAGACCATCGACCCCGAGGGGTGGCTGCACACCGGTGACATCGGTGAGCTCGACGACCGGGGCTTCCTGCGCATCACCGACCGCAAGAAGGACCTGTTCAAGACGAGCAACGGCAAGTACGTCGCTCCCTCGATCGTCGAGTCGACGTTCAAGGGACTGTGCCCCTACGCCAGCCAGCTCGTCGTGCACGGGGCCGACCGCAACTTCGTCTCCGCCCTGGTCACGCTCGACCCCGACGCCATCGCTGGGTGGGCCGCGGAGAACGGCATGGCGGGCAAGTCGTACACCGAGATCGTCACGTCCGACGCGTGCCGCGTGATGGTGCAGGGCTACATCGACCAGCTCAACGCGGGGCTGAACCGCTGGGAGACGATCAAGAAGTTCACCATCCTCGAGAACGACCTCACGGTCGAGGACGGCGAGCTCACCCCCAGCCTGAAGCTCAAGCGCAAGGTGGTCTCCGAGAAGTACAAGGACGAGCTCGACGCCCACTACACGAGCTGACCCTTCCCCCGGGGGAGCCGGGCCGGTCAGGGGATGAGGGGCACGAAGCGGTAGTGACCGTGCTCGGTCACCCGGCGGCCGTCCGGTGCTGCGTCGTCGCGCATGACGCGCAGCATCCGACCGGCCACGGGCGCCACGAGGATGCCGTGTGGCCCCAGCTGGGCGACCAGCTCCAGCGGCAGCCGGGTCGCCATCGCCGACACCAGCACCCGGTCGAACGGCGCCTCCTCGGGCGCCCCGAGCACCCCGGCGACGGAGGCCCGGACCCGGGCCCACGGCATCCGGGCCGCCTCGACGTTGGCGCCGCCGGTCAGCACCAGGTCGGGCACCCGCTCGAGCCCCAGCACCGACCCGGTGGGCCCGACCAGCTCGGCGAGCAGGGCTGTGGTCCAGCCCGACCCGGAGCCGATGTCGAGCACGCGCTGCCCCGGCTGCACGTCGAGCAGCTCGAGCATCGACCGCACCGTGCGCGGCTGGCTGTTGGTCTGGCCGTGGCCGATGTCGAGCGGCCCGTCGTACGACGCACGCCGGCGCTCGGCGCGGGGGAGGAACCGCTCGCGGGGGTGGTCCGCCATCGCGGCCCGCACCCGCCCGGCGGCATCCACGCCGGCTACCCGCGCAGGTCGGCCAGCGCCGTCTCGACGGCGCGGTGGAAGGTCGGGTAGGCGAACGGCATCCGGGCCAGGGTGGCGGTGGGGATGCGGGCGTGCACCGCAGTGGCGAGCATCGAGAGCACCTCGCCGCCCATCGGGCCCACCGACGTGGCGCCGACGAGGTGACCGGCCGAGCGGTCCTCGACGAGCTTGATCAGCCCCTCGCCACCGGGTCCGGTGATCCAGCCGCGGGTCGACTCGGACAGCGGCGCGCGGCCGACGGCGACGTCGAGGCCGGCATCGCGGGCCTGCTGCTCGGTCAGGCCCACCGAGCCGACCTCGGGGTCGGTGAAGGTCACCCGCGGCACGGCGTGGTACTCGGCCGACCGGGCGTCCACGCCGGAGCGGCGGGTGATGTCGGCCAGCGCGACCGCCGCCTGGTACATCGACATGTGGGTGAAGGCGCCCTTGCCGGTGATGTCGCCGATCGCCCACAGCCGGTCGCCGGCCCGCATCTGTGCGTCGGTGTCGACCGAGCGCGCCTTCGGGTCGAGGCCGACCGTGTCGAGGCCGACGTCGGAGATGTTGGGGCGGCGGCCGGCCGCGACGAGGAGCCGGTCGGAGCCCAGCTCGACGGCGGTGCCGCCGGCGTCGGTGAGGGAGACGGTGAACCGGCCGTCGGCGTGGCGCACCGACCCGATCTTCGCGCCGGCGACGACGCGGATGCCGTCGGCCGCCATCGCGGCCGCCACCACCTCGGAGGACTCCGGCTCCTCGAGCGCCAGGATGCGCGGGGCCGCCTCGACGAGGGTGACCGTGGTGCCGAAGCGGGCGAAGGCCTGGGACAGCTCGGCGCCGATCGCGCCGCCGCCGATGACGACCATCGACGCGGGCAGCTCGGCGGTCTCGAGGATGTCGCGGTTGGTCCAGAACGGGGTGTCGGCCAGGCCGTCGACCGGCGGCGCGGAGGGTGAGGTGCCGGTGTTGAGCACGACGCCGCGCTCGGCGACGAAGCGGGTGCCGCCCACCTCGACCACCCCGGTGTCGACGAGCCGGCCGTGGCCACGCACGAAACGCACCCCGGCCTGCTCGAGGCGCTCGACGGCCACCGTGTCGTCCCAGTCGTCGGTGGCCTCGTCGCGGATGCGGGCGTGCACGACACCCCAGTCGGGGGAGACCTCGGCGGCACCCGCGAGCGGTGCCGACCCGGCGGGCGTCGGCGAGCAGGTTGGCGGCCCGGATCGCCATCTTCGAGGGGATGCAGCCCCAGTAGGGGCACTCGCCGCCCACGAGGCGTTCGTCGATGCCGACCACGCTGAGGCCGGCCTTGGCTGCCTCGGTGGCGAGGTGCTCGCCACCGGGTCCGAGGCCGATGACGACGAGGTCCACGGGGGTGTCGGTGCTCATGGGTGCCAGCCAAGCACGCGGACGGTGCCCGCGGGGAGGGCCGTGCACCCTCGACGTGGGATGTGGCACGTCCACGGTTTTGGGGCACCGCCCGCCGCGACCTACTCTTGAGGGATGCCCGGACAGTCCGTCTTCCGCCGGCTCGAGCCACTGCTCGAGCAGGTCAGCAAGCCGATCCAGTACGTCGGCGGCGAGCTGAACTCGACCGTCAAGGACTGGGACGTCGCCGGCGACGGCACCGTGCGCTGGGCCCTGATGTACCCCGACGCCTACGAGGTCGGCGTGCCCAACCAGGGCGTCATGATCCTGTACGAAGTGCTCAACGAGCGCGCCGACGCCCTCGCCGAGCGCACCTACGCGGTGTGGCCCGACCTCGAGGCGCTGATGCGCGAGCACGAGGTGCCGCAGTTCACCGTCGACGCCCACCGCGCCGTCGGCGACTTCGACCTGTTCGGGCTGTCGTTCTCCACCGAGCTCGGCTACACCAACATGCTCACCGCGCTCGACCTGGCCGGCATCCCGCTGCACGCCGTCGACCGCGACGACACGCACCCGATCGTGGTCGCCGGCGGGCACGCCGCCTTCAACCCCGAGACGATCGCCGACTTCGTCGATGCCGCCGTGGTCGGCGACGGCGAGGAGGCCGTGCTCGCCATCACCGACATCGTCGGCGCCTGGAAGCGCGAGGGGATGCCGGGTGGTCGCCGCGAGGTGCTGCTGCGACTGGCCCGCACCGGCGGGGTCTACGTGCCGGCGTTCTACGACGTCAGCTACCTGCCCGACGGCCGTATCCAGCGGATCGCCCCCAGCCCCGACGCCCCCGGTGTGCCGTGGCGGGTCGCCAAGCACACCGTCATGGACCTCGACGCCTGGCCCTACCCGAAGCAGCCGCTCGTGCCGCTCGCCGAGTCGGTGCACGAGCGGATGTCGGTCGAGATCTTCCGCGGTTGCACGCGTGGCTGCCGGTTCTGCCAGGCCGGTATGATCACCCGCCCGGTGCGCGAGCGCAGCATCACCGGCATCGGCGAGATGGTCGAACGCGGCCTGGCCGCAACCGGTTTCGAAGAGGTCGGCCTGCTGTCGCTGAGCTCGGCCGACCACTCCGAGATCGCCGACGTCGCCAAGGGCCTGGCCGACCGGTACGAGGGCACCAACACCGGTTTGTCGCTGCCGTCGACCCGTGTCGACGCGTTCAACATCGACCTCGCCAACGAGCTCACCCGCAACGGCCGGCGCTCCGGGCTGACCTTCGCGCCCGAGGGCGGCAGTGAGCGCATCCGCAAGGTCATCAACAAGATGGTCAGCGAGGACGACCTGATCCGCACCGTCGCGGCCGCTTACGGCGCCGGCTGGCGGCAGGTGAAGCTCTACTTCATGTGCGGCCTCCCGACCGAGACCGACGAGGACGTGCTGCAGATCGCCGAGCTCGCCAAGCGGGTCATCGACACCGGCCGCGAGGTCAGCGGTCGCCGCGACATCCGCTGCACGGTGTCGATCGGCGGCTTCGTGCCCAAGCCGCACACCCCGTTCCAGTGGGCCGCGCAGCTCGGCGCCGAGGAGACCGACGCCCGGCTCGACAAGCTGCGCCAGGCGATCCGCTCCGACCGGCGCTACGGCTCGGCCATCGGGTTCCGCTACCACGACGGCAAGCCCGGCATCGTCGAGGGGCTGCTCTCGCGCGGCGACCGCCGGGTCGGCCGGGTCATCGAGGCGGTCTGGCGTGACGGCGGGCGCTTCGACGGCTGGAGCGAGCACTTCTCCTACGACCGCTGGATGGCGGCCGCGGAGCGCGAGCTCGCCGCCCTTCGGTGTCGACGTCGACTGGTACACCACGCGTGAGCGCGAGGAGAGCGAGGTGCTCGCCTGGGACCACATCGACAGCGGCCTCGACAAGGAGTGGCTCTGGCAGGACTGGCTCGAGGCCCTCGACGAGACCGAGGTCGACGACTGCCGCTGGACGCCCTGCTTCGACTGCGGCGTGTGTCCTCAGATGGGCACCGAGCATCGAGATCGGCCCCACCGGCAAGACCCTGCTGCCCCTCACCGTGCTCGGTTCCGGCCGCCCGGCGCTCGCCGAGCACACGCACGCCTAAATTTGGGCCTGTCCCACAGCGGCCGAGCGACGCCACACTGGCCCGGGGCGGCCGAGAGGGAGGCCGGCACGACCAACTCCTCGGCCGACGACGTCGCCCGTGGCTGGCTCACGAACCTGAAGAACGGGGCTCAGGAGATGTCGCCGGAGCTCAAGTCGAGCACCTGTGCGGCGGTCACGGACGTGCTCGCCGATGCCCTGGATCACGACGGCGCCACCGACGTGGAGCCTGTGAAGTCAGCCGTGGAGGCTCTCCGCGACGCCAACCCCACCGCCGGGACCCGATCTCTCATCAGCGAGCTGGAGACGGGCTTGACGGAAGTCGCGGACAACAATCCCGTTCCCATCGGCCTGTTCCTCGCGAAGGCCGGCGCTTGCGAGGCTGTGGCCCCGTGACCTGAGCGGTCGGCGAGCCCCCGGCCTCCACGGTGTGTGGGGTCACCCCCGAAAGCCGGGGTGCCTCGCGCACGCCGGTGACAGGATGAGGGTGTGGCCACGGCGAGCACGAGCAGCCATCGCCGGGCGCTGCTCATGGGCACCGACTCCGGTCGCGACGCGATCCGGCGGATCGCCATCGCCGTCGTGGCCCTGTTCATCGTCACCGTCTTCGGCACGGTCGGCTACGTCGTGCTCGGCTTCGGCCCGCTCGACGCGCTCTACCAGACCGTCACCACGGTCGCGACGGTCGGCTTCCGCGAGGTGCAGCCGCTCGACCACGCCGGCCAGGTCTTCACCATGGTGCTCATCGTCCTCGGCGTGGGCACCGTGCTCTACAACCTCGGCGTGCTCGTCGAGGCCGTGACCGAGGGCCACCTGCGCGAGTACCTCTGGAGGAGCCGCATGGACCGAGACATCGCCCAGCTGCGCGACCATGTGATCGTCTGCGGCCACGGCCGGGTGGGCCGCTCGGCCACCCGAGCGCTCGTCGACACCGGCCACCGGGTGGTCGTCGTCGACAGCGACCCGCTCAAGCTCGAGGGGCTCACCGAGCCGCACGTGCTCGGCGACGCGTCGCGCGACGACACCCTGCACGAGGCCGGCATCGACCACGCGCGGGCGCTGATCTGCGCGCTCGGCACCGACGCCGAGACGATGTACGCGACGTTGTCGGCCCGCGCGCTGCGCCCCGACCTGGTCATCATCAGCCGGGCCCGCACCCTGGACTCCAAGGAGAAGCTGGTGCTCGCCGGGGCCACCCGGGCGGTCAACCCGCAGCTGATCGGCGGCCGGCGGATGGCATCGTTCGCGCTCTACGCCGACGTCGCGGAGTTCCTCGACGAGGTGATGCACGAGGACGACCTCGACTTCCGGATCGAGCAGGTGCGGCTGGGGGAGCGCAGCCCGCTCGTCGGGCGCAGCGTGGGGGAGGTCGACGTGCCGGCGCTGTCCGGGTGCCAGCTGCTCGCCGTGCGGCAGCCGCGCAAGGGGGCGTTCCTGCCGAACCCCACCGCGGACACCGCGATCGAGGCCGGGTCCACACTCATCGTCTTCGGCTCACCCGAGCAGGTGGGCGCGCTGCGCGTGTCAGCCGCCGGCTGAGCAGAATGGGGCGATGAGCCCCGCCGCCGATGCCGCCGAGATCACCCTGCGCTTCCTCGCCGCGCCCACGGATGCCGGCCAGTCCGGCTCGGTCTCGGCCGGCCGGGTGCTCGAGTGGATCGACAAGGCGGGGTACGCCGCGGCCGCCGGCTGGAGCGGCACGTACGCCGTCACGGCATACGTCGGGAACGTGCGGTTCACCCGGCCGGTGGAGGTCGGCGAGCTCGTCGAGGTCACCGCCCGCGTGGTGCACACCGGGCGCTCGTCGATGCACATCACGGTCGACGTCGCGTCGGGGCAGCCGCGCACCCGGCGAGATGGCGCCGGCCACCCGCTGCCTGATCATCTTCGTGGCCGTCGACGAGGAGGGCCGCTCGACGCCGGTGCCGGCCCTCGTACCGCGCACCCAGGGCCAGGAGCTCGAGGAGCGCTGGGCGGCGCGCCGCGCCGACCTGCGCTCGCAGGTCGAGGCAGCGATGGCCGGGGTCGACTACACGGATGCCGGCACCGCACCGCGCGTCGTCATGCGCTTCCTCGCGGCCCCGACCGACGTGAACTGGGGCGGGAAGGTGCACGGCGGCATCGTGATGCGCTGGATCGACGAGGCGGCGCACGTGCTCGCCACGCAGTGGACCGGCAACCGCAACAACGTGGCGATCTTCACCGGCGGCGTGCGGTTCTACCGGCCGCTGCGGATCGGGCACGTCGTCGAGGTCGAGGCCCGGCTGCTGCACACCGGCCGCACCTCGATGCACGTGGGCGTGCACGTGCGGTCGGGCGACCCGTCGCAGGGGCCGGGCGGCATGGAGCTGACCACCTACTGCCGCACCATCTTCGTGGCCATCGACGACGAGCGGCGGGCCGTGCCGTGCCCGACCTGGCTGCCGGCCAACCACGAGGACCGGGCCCTGGACGCCCACGCGGTCGAGCTCGTGAAGATCCGCGACCAGTTCGGCGACTGACCTCTACTGGTTCGAGGTGATCCGCTGACGCGAGAGGTCAGCCCATCACCTCGACCCGGCATCCGACAGCTGCCGCCTCGAGCGGAACGTCCCGACTGATTGCGGATTTCCCACTGCCCCCGGCGGGCTCGAAGCGCCTGGCAGCGGGGGAGATCCGCAATGAGTCGGGGGTTGTGTGGTTGACGATAGTGTGTGGCGCACAGTAATGTGTCGGGTATGCCGGTGGATGAGGACGTGGTCGCGCAGCACCTGCAGGAGCTGCGCCGGGGGACCGTGGTGGTCGCCTGCCTGGCCACGCTGCGCACGCCGGGCTACGGCTACGCCCTGCTCGAGACCCTCAGCACGGCGGGGTTCGGCGTCGACGCCAACACGCTCTACCCGCTGCTGCGCCGGCTCGAGAAGCAGGGCCTGCTCGTCTCGGAGTGGAACACCGACGACACCCGGCCGCGCAAGTTCTACCGCACCAGCGCCGAGGGCGACGAGCTGCTCGCCACCCTGCGCGACGACTGGCGCGCGCTCGACGCCGCCATCACCGACCTGACCTGACGACTCACCTGACGTCTCCCAGACGACCGCACCGAGAGGACGAGCGATGACCTCTTCCCTGACCGACCGCTACGTCAGCGCCACCGTGCGCAGCCTGGATGACGAGCAGCGCGCCGAGGTGGAGCGCGAGCTGCGCACGACCATCGAGGACATGATCGACGGCCGGCTGCAGGCTGGGTCCCCGTCGCGGCCCGTTGCCGAGCGCGAGGTGCTCGTCGAGCTCGGCGACCCGGTGCGCCTGGCCGCCGGCTACTCCGGGCGGCCGCTGTACCTCATCGGCCCGGTCGTCTACCCGCAGTGGCGCCGGGTGCTCACCTTGCTGCTCTCGACGCTGCCTCCGCTCGTGGCGGCCATCAACCTGGTGGTGCGCCTGTTCGTCGACGACGTTGCGACCGACGGCATCGGGCCTGCCGTCGTCGGGGCGCTGTGGGTCGGTCTGATGGTGGCCGTCAACGTCGTCGTCTGGGTGACGGTCGTCTTCGCCCTCGCAGAGCGGGGACGGGTCGCCGACGTCGAGCTCGGCTGGGACCTCGACCAGCTGCCCGACGACGGCACGGCATCCGTGGGGCTGGGTGAGACCGTGGGCCCGGTCGGGTTCATCGTGGCCGCGGCGTTGGCGATCCTCTGGCAGCAGACCAGCTCGCCGGTGACCGCCGGTGGAGACTCCGTGCCGGTGCTCGACCCCGCCCTGTGGTCGGGGGTGCTGCCGGTGCTGATGCTCGTGCTCGCCGCCCAGGCGGTGGTGGCCGTCGTGGCCTACCGGGGCGGACGCTGGAGCTCCGGGCTGATCGCAACCGAGGTGGCACTCGACCTTGCCTTCGCCGTTCCGGTGCTGCTCCTCCTGTGGTCAGGCAGCCTCTTCAACCCCGCCTTCGTCGACGTGCTCGTCGACGGTGGCTGGGCCAACGCCGAGCGCGACCTCACCGTCACCACGGCCATCGGCACGGTCGTCGTGCTGGTGTGGAGTGTGGTCGAGACCCTGCGGCGATCACGGGCGTCCCGGCATCCCTGAGCCCCACACCCCTGCGAACGTGGGTGATTCCCGTCGCCTGGACGACGGTTATCACCCACGTTCGCGGGAGGGCTGTACGGAGAAGGGGCGGCGTCAGGCGTAGAGCGCGCCGACGACCTCGCGGAACGCCGCCGTGTGCCGGTCGACGTCGGCGCGGCTGGTGTCGGGGCACATCAGCGCCATGTTGTGGAACGGCGTCATCAGGATGCCGCGGTTGCACATCGCGAGGTGCATGTAGGCGTCGATGTCGTCGTCGTGCGCCTCGGCCGCCTCCTCACCGGTGCGCGGCGCGGGCCGGCTGAACCGGTACTCGGCGCGCGCCCCGAGCTGCGAGATCGACCAGGGCACGTCGAGCTGGTCGAGGGTGGCCTGAACGCCGGCGGTGAACACCGTGGCGAGCTCGGTCATGTGCGCGAACGCCTCCGGGGTGAGCACCTCGCCCAGGGTGGCCTGCATCGCCGCCGTCGACAGCGCGTTGCCGGCGAGCGTGCCGCCCACCCCGCCCACGTCGATGATGTCGGCGTCACCGGCATCGGTGTGGCCGGTGATCGCTGCGGCGACCTCGTGCGTGATGCCGTAGGCGCCCGACGGGATGCCGCCGCCGATCGACTTGCCGATGACGAAGATGTCGGGTTGCAGGCTCCACTCGGTGGTGGCTCCGCCCCAGCCGGCCGAGAAGGTGTGCGTCTCGTCGATCATCAGCAGCGCGCCGTAGCGGGTGGCCAGCTCGCGCAGCCCCTCGATGAAGCCCGGCTCAGGCAGCACGATGCCGATGTTGGTGAGCGCCGGCTCGGTGAGGATGGCGGCGACGTCGCCGTGGGCCAGCTCGCGCTCGACCGAGGCCAGGTCGTTCCAGGTGGCGGCGCGGGTGGTGAGGTCGAGCGGCACCGGGGGAGCGACGTTGCCCGGGCGCGACTGGGCCTTGCCGTCCGGGCCGGGGATGGCGAAGGTCTCGTCGACCGAGCCGTGGTAGCAGTAGCCGAACACCAGGATCTTCGGCCTGCCGGTGGCGAGCCGGGCGAGGCGCACGGCCCAGCGGTTGGCGTCGGTGGCCGACAGCGTGAAGCTCCACAGCGGCATCCCGAAGCGCCGGGTCAGCTCGGCCCCCACCTCCTGGGCCTCGGCGGTGGGCAGCATCGTCGTGATGCCGCCGAGGTCGCCCATCCGGCGCGCGACCGCCTCGACCGTGGCGCGGGGGGAGTGGCCCGCCATGGCGCCGGTGTCGCCGAGCGCGAAGTCGACGTAGGTGTGGCCGTCGACGTCGGAGATCCGGTTGCCGCGGGCGTTGTCGAGGTAGAGCGGGAAGCCGCCGCTCCACTTGTTCATCCAGGTCATCGGCACCTTGCCGAACAGGTTGCTGCCCTCCTCGAACAGCTCGCGGCTGCGCGGGTGGCGGTCGGTGTAGTCGGCCTGCTCGGCGGCGAGGAGGGTGCGGAGGCGGGTGCGGTCGATGTCCGGCATGGCTGCACGCTATCGCCACCGATGGCGTGCGCGACAGGGCGTTCCGCCATCGGATACGTCGGTCGGGCGGCGCACAGGCTGCGGGATCCGCAGCGATGCCGGGTCACGGCATCCGCCCGCCTAGGCTGGTGCGCCATGGCCCAGCGCACCCCCGACGGACCCCCGCCCGCCCCCGCGGTGCAGAAGCTCCGGATCCGCTACGCGAAGCGGGGCCGGCTGCGCTTCTCCTCGACCCGCGACTTCGCCCGGGCCCTGGAGCGCGCGCTGCGCCGGGCCGACGTGCCGATGGCGTTCTCCGGCGGCTTCCACCCGCACCCGCTGATCTCCTACGCCAACGCGGCGCCCACCGGCACGGCATCCGAGGCGGAGTACTTCGAGATCCGGGTGACCGAGCGGGTCGACCCGGATGCCGTGCGCGCGGCGCTCGACGAGGCGCTGCCCGAGGGCCTCGACGTGGTCGAGGTGGTGCAGGCGGGGCCGGGTGGCCTCGCCGACCGGCTCGAGGGCAGCGAGTGGCAGATCGTGGTGCGCGGCGCCGACCCGGCTGCGGTTCAGGATGCCGTCGCGGGCTACCTCGCCTGCGACGTCGCCGAGGCGACCCGCACCTTCAAGACCGGGCCGCGCACCTTCGACACGCGCGGAGCCGTGCTGGCCATGGAGGTCACCGGGGTCGACGACGAGGGGTGTGCGATACTGCGGGTGGTCGCTCGGCACACCACACCGGCCGTGCGCCCCGACGACATCCTGACCGCACTGCGCGCAGTGACCGGGTTCTCGCCACCGGTCCCACCCCTGGTGACCCGGCTGGCGCAAGGGCCTCTGCTCGACGCAACTGCTGGGGTGGCCGACCCGTTGGCCGCCGACAAGGACGCCGCCGGCTCCGGATAGGTGCCGCGCCGCCCGCGCGAGCCGCTCCGGGGCAGCTAGTCGACTTCCGTACGGGGTGCGCCCCGCACGATCCGATCGCACCACGCGGTCGACGCGGAGCCGGTCGTTTTCCAGGCCGAAGCCGGTGTGGGCGTCGCCACGTGGGTGACGAAAGGGGCCTTGATGGCTTCCGAGAACGACCAGCCCACCTCCGACGCCACCGCGGACGCCGTCCTCGCGGTCGACGTCCCCGGCGCCGACGACGCTCCGGCACCTGCCGAGAAGCCCAAGCGGCGCCGCGCCACCAAGAAGGCCGCCGCCCCCGAGGCCGCACCGGATGCCGTGTCCGTTGCGATCGCCGACGCCGACCCGACCGCGCCCGACTCCGAGGCCCCGGTCAAGAAGGCTCCCCGCAAGCGGGCCACCAAGGCGGCGACCGCCAAGGCCGCGGTGGCCACGGAGGCCACGGAGGCGGCGGCGACCGCGGAGGCTGGAGACCACCGCGTCCGGGCCCACGAAGGCCGCGACCAAGCGGACCGCCACCACAAAGACCGAGGGCGAGGCCAAGGCCCCCGCCAAGCGCGACCCGCAAGGCGACCAAGGCCGCGAAGACCGCGCCGGCCGCCGCCGAGCCAGTGGCCGAGGACGTCGCCGTCCCGGCCGAGGACGACCTGGTGGCGCCGCTGGCCCACACCGGTGAGGCCGTCATCGACGACGACGCCCTGGACGTCGAGCAGGACCTGCCGGGCGACGAGCCCGAGCAGGCCGAGGAGCCCGAGGACGCCACGGTCGTGCCCAGCTTCGGCGTGCTCTTCCAGGCCCCCGAGCCGGTCGCTCCGCGCCGCCGCCGGGCGACGGCCCCGGTGCAGGCTCCTGCCGAGCGGGTCGCCGAGGAGCCGGCTGCGGCCAGCACCGAGGCCGACACCTCCGCGGACGATGCCCCCAGCGACGACGATGGCAACGCGCCGGAGACCCGCGGCGGCCGTCGCAGCCGCGGCGGACGCGGTGGGCGCAGCGCCCGAGGCGGTCGCGCCCAGGCCAGTGACACCACCGACGACTCGGCCGATGCGGACGACGCCGCCACCGACGGCGAGCCGGGCGAGCAGGACACCGACCCCTCCACCGACGACCGCGCCTCCGACGAGGGCGAAGGTGGCTCGCGCAGCCGCCGGCGCCGTGGGGGCCGTGGACGCCGCGGTCGCAGCGCGTCCGACGACGAGCAGGGCGCCGGGTCCGACGCCACCGGGGAGTCCACCGACGAGGGTGGCGACACCGGCCCCGACGAGCAGGGCGACGAGCGGCGACGGCGGCACCAGCCGTCGGCGTCGCCGCCGCCGCCGCGGTGGGTGCGTCCGGCGACGGCGACAACGACGACCCGCCCGGCACCACCACCCGGGTGCGCGAGCCGCGCTCGCAGCGCGACGAGCCGACCGCGGTCAAGGGCTCGACCCGCCTCGAGGCCAAGAAGCAGCGTCGCCGCGAGGGCCGCGAGGCCGGCCGGCGCCGCACGATCATCACCGAGGCCGAGTTCCTCGCCCGCCGCGAGAGCGTCGAGCGGGTCATGGTCGTGCGCGGCCGCGGCGACCGCACCCAGATCGGCGTGCTCGAGGACGGCGTGCTCGTCGAGCACTACGTCTCGCGCGAGACCACGGCATCGATGGCCGGCAACGTCTACCTCGGCCGGGTGCAGAACGTGCTGCCGTCGATGGAGGCCGCCTTCGTCGACATCGGCAAGGGTCGCAACGCCGTGCTCTACGCCGGTGAGGTCAACTGGGACGCCGCCGGGCTCGAGGGCGGCTCGGCCCGCCGCATCGAGAACGCGCTGAGCTCGGGCGACACCGTGCTCGTCCAGGTCACCAAGGACCCGATCGGCCACAAGGGCGCCCGGCTCACCGTCGCAGATCAGCCTGCCCGGCCGCTACCTGGTCTACGTGCCCGAGGGCCAGATGACCGGCATCTCGCGCAAGCTGCCCGACACCGAGCGGGCCCGGCTCAAGGCGATCCTCAAGGAGGTCGTGCCCGACTCCGCGGGCGTCATCGTGCGCACCGCCGCCGAGGGTGCCTCCGAGGAGGAGCTGCGCGCCGACGTCGAGCGGCTCACCAAGATCTGGGACAAGATCAAGACCAAGGCCGCGTCGGCCGGCGCCAAGAAGGCCGGCAGCGGCGGCGCTCCGGTGCTGCTGCACGGCGAGCCCGACCTGACCGTGCGCGTCATCCGCGACGTCTTCAACGAGGACTTCACCTCGCTCGTCGTCTCCGGCGACAAGGCGTGGGGCGAGGTCAGCCAGTACGTCGAGGACGTCGCCCCCGACCTCGCGCCGCGCCTGCAGCGCTGGACCGCCGAGGAGGACGTCTTCGCGGCGCACCGCATCGACGAGTCGCTGGCCAAGGCGATGGACCGCAAGGTGTGGCTGCCCTCGGGCGGCTCGCTGGTCATCGACCGCACCGAGGCGATGACCGTCGTCGACGTCAACACCGGCAAGTTCGTCGGCTCCGGGGGCAACCTCGAGGAGACCGTCACCAAGAACAACCTCGAGGCGGCCGAGGAGATCGTGCGCCAGCTGCGGCTGCGCGACATCGGCGGCATCATCGTCATCGACTTCATCGACATGGTGCTCGAGAGCAACCGCGACCTCGTCGTGCGTCGGCTGCTCGAGTGCCTCGGGCGCGACCGCACCAAGCACCAGGTCGCCGAGGTCACCTCGCTCGGCCTGGTGCAGATGACCCGCAAGCGGGTCGGCTCCGGCCTGGTCGAGGTCTTCTCCGAGCAGTGCGAGCACTGCGACGGGCGCGGCATCGTCGTGCACACCGAGCCGATCGACCGCAGCGGCGCCAACGGTGGCGGCGGCAGCGACTCCGGCGCGGCCCGCTCCGGGCGAGGACGCCGCGGCACCACCACCGGCACGCCCCAGCCCGCCAACGGTGGCAACGGCGGGTCCGGCGACGAGGCCCAGCGCTCCGGGCCCACCGCGGCCCAGATCGCCGCGGCCGCCCACGCCGCGGCCCTGCGCCGCGCCGAGGCCGGCGAGGCACACGGCCGACCTCGACGACGCAGGCGCGACCGAGCTCGAGAAGGCGGCTGTCGCCCAGACGTCCTTCGACGCCACGACCGAGGCCGACGCTGTCGAGCCGGCAGCCGAGACTGCGTCAGCGGTCGACAGCGAGCCCGTTGCCGACGCTGAGTCGACGTCGGATGCCGTGCCGGTCGTCGACCCGGCGTCGGCTGTCGGCGCCGCACCGGTGGACGGCGCCGACGTCGAACCGCCGGTCGACGTCGCGGTGGATGCCGAGCCGGTCGCCGACGCTGCGCCCGCGTTGGCCGCCGAGCCGGTCGCGCCCGAGCCGGTCGCCGTCGAGCCCGAGCCGGTTGCGGTGGCCCCGCGGGCCCGCCGCAAGCGCGGCCGGGTGGTCGCCCCGGCCGGACCGCCGCGCGCGACGGCATCTGAGGACGGCGACAGCGCGGCCGGCACCGAGGCGTCCGAGGTGCCCGCCCACTGATTTGGCCGCCCAAGAAGGCACCGGTAGTCTTGACAGTCGGTGCGCCCACCGAGCCGATGTCCTGTGTCGTAAGCAGGAGCCACGTCAGCCGGTTTCCCAGAGAGCGCTCCCGTAGCGAAAGTGAGTACGAAACGTGTACGCGATTGTGCGCGCAGGTGGTCGCCAGGAGAAGGTCTCCGTCGGCGACGTCCTGCTCATCGACAAGATCGGCCAGGCCGGTGACACCGTGCAGCTGCAGCCGCTGCTCGTCGTCGACGGGGGAACCGTCACGAGCGACGCGAGCAAGCTCGCCAAGGTCAAGGTCACCGCTGAGGTCGTCAAGGCCGCCAAGGGTCCCAAGATCACGATCCTGAAGTACAAGAACAAGACCGGTTACCGCAAGCGCCAGGGTCACCGCCAGCCGCTGACCCAGGTCAAGGTCACGGCGATCGACGCCTGACGCCCGTTTCGAACTCACTGACACACAAGGACTACTGACATGGCACACAAGAAGGGTGCGTCCTCGACCCGCAACGGTCGCGACACGCAACGCCCAGTACCTCGGCGTCAAGCGCTTCGGCGGCCAGGCCGTCAACGCCGGCGAGATCATCGTCCGCCAGCGCGGCACGCACTTCCACCCCGGTGACGGCGTCGGCCGTGGCGGCGACGACACGCTGTTCGCGCTCGTCGCGGGTGCGGTGAAGTTCGGCACCAAGCGCGGCCGCAAGACCGTCAACATCATCCCGGCGGAGACCGTCGCCGCGGAGTGACTCCGGCGCCGGGTGCTTCGTCACCCGGCCGCATGACCACGTCGTGAGGGGCGGGCCGCTTCCGGCCCGCCCCTTCCGGCATCCTGCAGAGCCTTCACCACAGACCAGAGGAGCGAGAAGCATGACGACCTTCGTCGACCGCGTCGTGCTGCACGTCGCCGCCGGGAACGGTGGCCACGGCGTGGCCTCGGTCAAGCGTGAGAAGTTCAAGCCGCTCGGCGGCCCCGACGGCGGCAACGGCGGCAAGGGCGGCTCGGTCATCCTGGCCGTCGACCCGCAGTCGACCACGCTGCTCGACTACCACCACACCCCGCACCGCAAGGCCACCAACGGCAAGCCCGGTGGCGGCGACGAGCGCAACGGTGCCGACGGCGCCGACCTCGTGCTGCCCGTGCCCGAGGGCACCGTCGTCAAGGACGGCACCGGCGCGGTGCTCGCCGACCTGGTCGGCCACGACGCGACCTTCGTCGTCGCCCGTGGCGGCCGCGGCGGCCTGGGCAACAAGGCGCTGGCGTCGCCCCGACGCAAGGCCCCCGGCTTCGCGCTGCTCGGCGAGCCGGGCGAGTCGATCGACATCGTGCTCGAGCTCAAGTCGCTCGCCGACGTCGCCCTGATCGGCTTCCCCAGCGCCGGCAAGTCCTCGCTGGTCTCGGTGATGTCGGCCGCGCGCCCCAAGATCGCCGACTACCCGTTCACCACCCTGGTGCCCAACCTCGGGGTCGTCACCGCCGGGTCGCAGCGGTTCACGATGGCCGACGTGCCGGGTCTGATCCCCGGCGCGAGCGAGGGCAAGGGCCTGGGCCTGGAGTTCCTGCGCCACGTCGAGCGCTGCTCGGTGCTGGTGCACGTCGTCGACTGCGCCACCCTCGAGCCGGGCCGTGACCCGATGACCGACCTCGAGGTGATCGAGGCAGAGCTGGCCGCCTACGTCACCGACGACTCGCTCGGTGGCCGGCCGCTGTCCGACCGCACCCGCATCATCGTGCTCAACAAGGCCGACGTGCCCGACGCCCTCGACCTCGCCGAGATGGTGCGGCCGCTGCTCGAGGAGCGTGGCCTCGAGGTGCACATCGTCTCGGCGGTCGCGCACACCGGGCTCAAGGAGCTCACCTTCGCGCTGGCCCGCCACGTGCTCGCGGCCCGGGCCGAGATCGAGTCGCGGGTGATGGAGCGGCCGCGCGTCGTCATCCGGCCGGTCGCCGTCGACGACGCCGGGTTCGTGGTGCGCCGCGAGAACACTCCCGACGGCGAGGTCTTCCGGGTGCTCGGCGAGCGTCCCCGGCGCTGGATCAACCAGACCGACTTCTCCAACGACGAGGCCGTGGGCTACCTGGCCGACCGGCTCAGCCGGCTGGGCGTCGAGGACGCGCTGCTCAAGGCCGGTGCCGTGTCGGGCTCGACGGTGCTCATCGGGCCCGAGGACAACGCCGTGGTCTTCGACTGGGAGCCGACGATGACGGCCGGCGCCGAGCTGCTCGGCGGCCCGCGCGGCAGCGACGTGCGGCTCGAGTCCGAGGGCGGGCGCAAGACCCGCGACGAGCGGCGCGCGCACTTCCACGCCCGCAAGGACGCCCAGACGGCGGCTCGCACCGAGTTGGCGCAGGAGCGCGACGCCGGGCACTGGGCGTCCGTGGCCGACGAGGACTGAGCCGGATGCCGGACACCGCCGCGGGTCTGCGGCGCACCGTGGGTGCGGGGCACCGCCTCGTGGTCAAGGTGGGGTCGTCCTCGCTGACCACGGCCGACGGGGGACCTCTGGACGTCGACGCGCTCGGTGCCCTGGTCGACGTGCTGGCGGCGCGCCGCGCGGCGGGTCACCAGGTGGTGCTCGTCTCGTCGGGTGCCATCGCCGCCGGCATCCGCCCGCTGGGCCTGGCGCGGCGGCCCTCCGACCTGGCCACCCAGCAGGCGGCGGCGTCGGTGGGTCAGGGCGCCCTGGTCGCGGCCTACCAAGCAGCCTTCTCGGCGCACGGGCTCACCGTCGGGCAGGTACTGCTCACCGCCGACGACGTCACCCGGCGCACGCACTACACCAACGCCCGGCGCACCCTGGAGCGCCTGCTCGAGCTCGGCATCGTGCCGATCGTCAACGAGAACGACACGGTGGCCACCCACGAGATCCGGTTCGGCGACAACGACCGGCTGGCTGCGCTGGTGGCCGACCTCGTCGCGGCGGACGGGCTGGTGCTGCTCACCGACGTCGACGCGCTCTACGACGGGCCGCCGTCGCGCAGCGGCTCGCGCCGGGTGCCGCTCGTGGCGACCACCGACGACCTCGATGCCGTGACGATCGGCGGCACCGGGTCGGCCGTGGGCTCGGGCGGGATGGTGACCAAGGTGGAGGCGGCCGGCATCGCCGGTGCGGCCGGCATCCCGACGCTGTTGACCCGTCTCGCTGACGTGACAGCGGCGCTGTCTGGGGCCGACCTCGGCACGGTGTTCGCGCCAGCGGCTGCCACCCGGGCGTCGCGCAAGCGCTGGCTGGCGCACGCGACGACGGCGCGCGGGCGGCTGGTGCTCGACGACGGGGCGGTCGCGGCGGTGACGGTGCGGCGCAAGTCGCTGCTGCCCGCCGGCATCACCGGGGTCGAGGGGGCGTTCGCGGCCGGCGACCCGGTGGACGTGTGTACGCCTGAGGGGCTGGTCATCGCCCGCGGGCTGGTCAACTACGCCTCGGCGGAGCTACCACGGCTGCTCGGGCGCTCGACGCGCGACCTGGCCCGTGAGCTCGGGCCGGCCTACGAGCGCGAGGTCATCCACCGCGACGACCTCGTGGTGCTCTGAGGGGTCGTTCCGGGGCGAGCGGGCTCAGCGCAACTGCTGCACCTCGAACTGCATCCGCGGGTGGGCGATCGCGTCCTGGCTCTGCACGAGCTGCAGCTCGCGGCGGCCCGACTCGTGCGTGGTGGTGAGCAGGTCGAACACGCTGGAGACGGTGCGCCCGAGCGCGAGGCCGGCATCCCCGGTCTGGAGCAGGTGTGCGGTGAACAGGGCGGCGGTGACGTCGCCGGAGCCGTTGGCCTTCATCGGCAGCTGGGGGGTCTGCACGATCCAGGCGCCGTCGCCGTGCACGGCGAGCATCTCGATGGTGCCCTCGGGCCGGTCGGGGCGCAGCACGCTGGTGACGAGCACGGTGTTCGGGCCCATCTCGCGGGCTCGCTCGACCGAGGCGAGGGTGGAGTCGAGGTCGGCCGGGTCGGTCTCGGTCAGGAAGCCGAGCTCGAACTGGTTGGGGGTGATCAGGTCGGCCTTCGGCACGACCTTCTCGCGCAGCAGCACCGGGATGGCGGGGTGCACGAAGCAGCCGGATGCCGCGTTGCCCATCACCGGGTCGCAGGCGTAGATCGCGGCCGGGTTGGCGGCCTTGGTGCGGGCGACGGCGTCGAGGATGACCTCGCCGATCTGCTCGCCGCCCTGGTAGCCGGACAGGACCGCGTCGACCTCGGGCAGGGCGCCACGCTCCTCGATGCCGGTGACGACCTCGCGGACGTCGTCGGGAGCCATCAGCGGGCCGCGCCAGGCGCCGTAGCCGGTGTGGTTGGAGAAGTGCACGGTGTGCACTGGCCACACCTCCACGCCGAGCCGCTGGAGCGGGAAGACGGCGGCGGAGTTGCCGACGTGGCCGTAGGCCACCGAGGACTGGATGGACAGGATCGTCGTCACCGGCCCATCCTCGCACCCGGGTGGACGCGTCCGCGGCGGGGCGTCGAAGCTGCCTGCGCTGCCTCTGGAGGCTGGGGCGCGGCCCGAGAGGCGCCCGACGAGGGTCCAGTGGGGGACGTCTCCTCAGATGGGTTCCTGGGGGCGGCAGGTAGACGTCTCCCGGCCCCTGTTGGATGCACCCCCTCAGTGAGCAACGTCGAAAGCTGCTCACCGGTGGTGAGCAGCCAACAGGGCGGCGAACACACCTCTCCCGGCCCGCCCAGGGCCACAGAGGGCTGCCCGAGCCGTGGGAGGCCCGGCGCACCCCAGCGAAGCGCGGCATACCCTTGGAGGCATGGCTGACCGCACCTCCGGCATCGACCCGGCCGACGTCGAGCGGGTCCGCGAGCTCGCCGAGGCGGCCCGCACCGCCTCCCGCCGCCTCGCCCAGCTGACCCGGGCCGAGAAGGACGCCGCGCTGCGCACCCTCGCCGACGACCTCGACGCCGCCACCGACGACGTCGTCGCCGCCAACGAGCGCGACCTCGCCCGCGGCCGCGAGAACGGCATGCCGGACAGCCTCCAGGACCGCCTCAGGCTCGACCCCCCGCGACTGGCCGCCGTGGCCCAGGCCCTGCGCGACATCGCCGCCCTGCCCGACCCGGTCGGCGAGGTCGTGCGCGGCTCGACGCTTGCCAACGGCCTCCAGATCCGCCAGGTCCGCGTGCCGATGGGCGTCGTCGGCATGATCTACGAGGCCCGCCCCAACGTCACCGTCGACGCCGCCGGCCTGGGCCTGAAGAGCGGCAACGCCGTCATCCTGCGCGGTGGCAGCGCCGCCGCCGACACCAACCGCGCCACGGTCGCGCGTCCTGCGCGCCAGCCTCGAGCGTCAGGGACTGCCCGCGGATGCCGTCGGCGCTCCTCGAGGGCGGCCACGGCGCGGTCCGCGCGCTGATGACCGCCCGCGGCCTGGTCGACCTGCTCATCCCGCGCGGCGGCGCCGACCTCATCCAGACCGTGGTCACCGAGTCGACCGTCCCGGTCATCGAGACCGGCATCGGCAACTGCCACGTCTACGTCGACCGGGCCGCCGACCTCGACAAGGCGCTGGCCATCACGGTGAACTCCAAGACCCACCGGCCCAGCGTGTGCAACGCGGCCGAGTCACTGCTGGTGCACCGCGACGTCGCCGCCGCGTTCCTGCCCAAGGCGCTCGCCGCCCTGTCGCGGCGAGGGCGTCGCGCTGCACACCGACCCGGATGCCGGTGCGCAGGCCGACGCCGCGGGCGTCGCCCACGACACGGCCACCGACGAGCACTTCGCCACCGAGTTCCACGGCCTGGAGATGTCGGTCGGCGTGGTCGACGACCTCGACGCGGCGCTCGACGCACATCCGCCGCTACGGCTCGGGCCACACCGAGGCGATCGTCACCGAGGACCGCGCCGCCGCCCGCCGGTTCACCGCCGAGGTCGACGCGGCGGCGGTCATGGTCAACGCGAGCACCCGGTTCACCGACGGCGGCGAGTTCGGCTTCGGTGCCGAGATCGGCATCTCGACCCAGAAGCTGCACGCCCGCGGCCCGATGGCCCTGCCCGAGCTGACCACGACCAAGTGGGTCGTGGAGGGCGACGGTCAGATCCGGGTCTGACCGTCGCGGCTCTCGCCCGCGGCCACGTCGAGCGAGTCGTGGGCGACGAAGTACGACGGTCGCGCCTGCAGGGCGACGTAGGTGCGGCCCACGTACTCCCCGAGGATGCCGAGCGCGAGCAGCTGCACCGCGCCCACCGCCGCCACGATGACGACCGTCGACGTCCAGCCGGGAAGGGTGTTCCCGAGCAGCAGCGCCACGAGCGCGTAGACGAGCACGCCGATCGCCGCCACCCCACCGACGAGCCCGATCCAGGTGGCGAAGCCGCAGCGGTGCGGTGGAGAACCCGGTGATGCCGTCGACCGAGAGCCGGATCATCTTGCCCAGGGGGTACTTGGAGTCGCCCGCGGCGCGGGCCGCCCGCGAGTAGTTCACCGAGGCACTCGGGAACCCCAGCGCGGGCACGACGAGCCGCAGCACCCGGCCGTGCTCGGGAAGGGCGTTCACGGCATCCACGGTGGCGCGCGACATCATCCGGTAGTCGCCGGCATCCACCTTGGCGTCGACGTCCGACATCGCCCGGATCGAGCGGTAGAACGCCCGGGCGGTGACCCGCTTGAACGCGGTGTCGGTGGACCGGTCGGTGCGCACCCCGTAGACGACGTCGACGCCCTGGCCGCGCGCCACGGCGAGCATCTCGCCGATCACCTCGGGTGGGTCCTGCAGGTCGGCGTCGAGGGTCACGACCCACTGGCCCCGGGCGCGGGCCAGGCCGGCCGAGATGGCCGCCTGGTGCCCGGCGTTGGCGCGCAACCGGACCACGCGCACCTGCGGCCACTCGCGTCGCAGCCGCTGCAGCAGCACGGGGGTGCCGTCGGTGGAGCCGTCGTCGACGCAGAGGATCTCGTAGGACGCGCCCCACCCGTCCGCGGCCGGGCGCAGGCGCTCGACGAGCAGCGGCAGCACCGCCTCCTCGTTGTACATGGGGACCACGACGCTCAGGTCGACCGGGGCGGTGGGCATGGGGCAAGGGTAGATGGCCCGGCTCGAGCGCACCGGCCGGCAGGCGCTGGCCCACCGCGGCGCCGGCATCCCCGCGGACGCCCGGCACCCGACGGCTGAAGGCCCCCGAGTATGAGATCGGGGGCCCTCTGCGGCCGGCGGTGCCGACGTGTCGAGCCGGTCGGTCCCTGCGGCGTGAACCGCTGGGTCAGCCACGCGACGGTGGCGCCGCCCCCGTGAAGGGACGAGCTTCGACTCAGGTCGTTTGGCCGCGGCACCCACGCCGTCGCGCGCTCGTGACCTCCCTTTGCGGGGCTGCCACGTCCGTCCCAGCAAGCCGGGCGAGGTCGGTGCCGTTATCCGTACGACCTGCCTCCGAGGCCGATCCGACGACTTCTCGCCGAAGCGGTCTTGGGGGCGTGACGACCTTTCTAGTGCCGAAAAGGCCTGCCGCGCAAGCGCACAGGGGCAAATGTGGGTGGTATCTCAGGCCCCGGCGTGTCGTCCACAGGCGGTGAGCGCAAGTGCCCCGTCCGTGCACAGGGCTGTGGACGAAGTCGGTGGACAGGCGAGGCGCTAGGCTGACCCGCATGTCGATGACCGTTGCCCGCTTCCTGAGCGAGGAGCTGCCCACCGCCCGCGAGCTGCCGATGCCGCCGTGGCTGTTCGCCGTCATCGCCCTGGTGGCTTTCGCCTTCCTCCTCGGGGTCACCTGGTCCTTCCGCGGCACCGCGCAGAAGTACGCCCGGCCCGACCTGCGGGGCGTGAAGCCCGGCGAGGCCGGCGCCGGCCCGGCCCACCCCGAGGACGACGAGGCGCACTGGCCCGAGCACCCCGGGCACGGCCACTCCTGAGCACCGCACGCATGCGGCTCGGGGTGATGGGTGGGACGTTCGACCCCATCCACCACGGTCACCTCGTCGCGGCCTCCGAGGTGCAGTCCCTCTTCGGTCTCGACGAGGTCGTCTTCGTGCCGACCGGGGAGCCCTGGCAGAAGGACGGGCGCGACGGTCGCGCCCGGCCGAGCACCGCTACCTGATGACGGTGGTCGCCACGGCATCCAACCCCCGCTTCACGGTCTCGCCGGGTCGACATCGACCGCGACGGCCCGACCTACACGATCGACACCCTGCGCGACCTGCGCGCGCGCAGCGGCCCGACGCCGAGCTGTTCTTCATCACCGGCGCCGACGCCCTGGCGCCAGATCCTGTCCTGGAAGGACTCCGACGAGCTGTTCGGGCTCGCGCAGTTCATCGGCGTCACCCGCCCCGGCTACCAGCTGACCGACGACCGGCCTGCCCGCGGACCGCGTCGACCTGATGGAGGTGCCCGCCATGGCGATCTAGCTCCACCGACTGCCGCGACCGGGTCCGCGAGGGCGAGCCGGTCTGGTACCTCGTGCCCGACGGCGTCGTGCAGTACATCTCCAAGCACCACCTGTATGCCGCGCCGCCTCCCGACGCGGCCCCCGAGCACGCCGAACCCCCAGAACCCCACCGAGGAGCACTGTGACCGCCACTGACCGCGCGCTGGAGCTGGCCCGAGCGGCGGCCGGCGCCGCCGCCGCCAAGCTCGCGACCGACCATCACGGGCATCGACGTCTCCGAGCAGCTCGCGCTGACCGACGTCTTCGTCATCGTCTCCGCCGAGTCCGAGCGGCAGGTCGGCTCGATCGTCGACGAGGTCGAGGACGTGCTGCGCGACATGGGCACCAAGCCGGTGCGCCGCGAGGGTCAGCGCGAGGGGCGCTGGGTGCTCATCGACTTCGTCGACATCGTCGTGCACGTGCAGCACGACGAGGAGCGCTCGTTCTACGAGCTCGAGCGGCTCTGGAAGGACTGCCCGAGCATCGACCTCGGCGTCGTCGGCACCGAGCAGGGCGGTCGGTGAGCCCCACCGTCCCCGGGGCGGCGCCCCGCCGCGTCATCGTGCTGCGGCACGGCGAGACCGACCACAACGCCGCCCGCATCTGGCAGGGCCACCTCGACACCACGCTGTCCGAGCGCGGGCAACAGCAGGCGGATGCCGTGGGGCCGGCGCTCGCTGCCTTCGTCCCCCGACCGCATCGTCTCCTCCGACCTGACCCGAGCGGCACTGACGGCGGAGAGCGTGGGGCGGGCCTGCGGCATCCCCGTGGGGCTGGACCCCCGCTTCCGCGAGATCGACGTGGGCGCCTGGCAGGGGCTGTCGGCCGCGCAGGTGGGCGAGGGGTGGCCCGACGTGCAGGCGGCGTTGTCGCGCGGCGAGGACGCGCGCCGGGGCGACTCCGGCGAGACGCTGGCCGAGGTGGCCGAGCGGGTCGGGGCCGCGCTCACCGAGCACCTCGACACGCTCGGGCCGGGGGAGTGCCTCGTCGTGTCGACGCACGGGGCGTCGGGCCGCACCGCCGCCGCCTGGCTGCTCGGGCTCGAGCACGACGTCGCCTGGCGGGTGCTCGGCGCCCTGGGCAACTGCCACTGGGCCGAGCTGGTCGAGGGCCGCGCCGGGTGGCGGATCCAGACCTGGAACGCCTCGTCAGGGGTGGCGTCGGTGGCCGGGTCGCCCCCGCCCTGAGGCGGATTTGGGCAGTCCGTGGTGCATCTGTAGACTCGCCGTCGCCCCTTGAAGGGGACACCCACTCGGGGCTGTAGCGCAGTTGGTAGCGCACCTGCATGGCATGCAGGGGGTCAGGGGTTCGAATCCCCTCAGCTCCACAAACGCAGGTTGGCCCGGACACGCTTTTCGTCCGGGCCAACCTGCGTTTCTGGGTGTGTATGGGGGGATTGCGGGGAGGAGCCGCTCGGCGCGAAGCGCCCCCGCACGACGGAGTCCCCTCAGCTCCACAGGGTCGAAGGGCCGGACGGTTGCGTCCGGCCCTTCGTCGGTCCCAGGAAAGTGACGAGGTCGCGACCGTTGGCGGGACGGTTCGCGAGCGTCTCGCTCAGCCGGGCCAGACACCGCTGGACCCGCGCCGGTGCGAGCCGAGCAGGTGGGTGTCGACGATGCCGACCGCCTCCATCAGCGCGTACATCGTCGTGGGCCCGACGAAGACGAAGCCCTTGCGCTTGAGCGCCTTGGACAGGGCCATCGACTCGGGGGAGGAGGTGGGCACGTCGGCGTAGGTGTGCGGGCGGGGAGTGTCGGCCGGCTGGAACGACCAGACGAAGGCGGCGAGGTCGCCCTCGGGGTCGTCGCGCAGGGCCAGGGTGGCGCGGGCGTTGGTGATCGTCGCGAGCACCTTGGCGCGGTTGCGCACGATGCCGGCATCCGCCATCAGCCGCTCGACGTCGGCCTCGCCGTAGCGCGCCACCACCTCGGGGTCGAAGCCACCGAACGCCAGCCGGAAGGCCGGGCGCTTGCGCAGGATCGTCGCCCAGGACAGCCCCGACTGGAACGCCTCGAGCGAGAGCCGCTCGAACAGGCCGCGCTCGTCGCGCACCGGCATCCCCCACTCGGTGTCGTAGTAGTCGCGCAGCAGCGGGTCGACCGAGGCCCAGACCGGGCGGGCCAGCCCGTCGTCGCCGACCACGAGCCCCGAGCCGCTCACGAGCGCCTCAGCGTGACGATCGGCACCTCAGGCGGGGCGGCCACCCGGATCGCCGGCCCCCACGCGCCCGCCCCGCGCGAGGTGACCACGGTGGTGTCGCCGACGACGGCCGTGCCCTCGAGCATCGGCTGCTGCAGCGGCACGAGGTAGTTGATCGGCCACATCTGCCCACCGTGGGTGTGCCCCGAGAGCTGCAGGTCGACGCCTCGCCCGCGCACGTCGAGGGCCTGCAGCGGCTGGTGAGCGGCGAACAGGGTGAAGGCACCGGCATCCGTGCCGCCGAGTGCGGCGTCGTAGTCGGGCGCCCATCGGCCCTCGCCAGTGCGGTCGTGCACCCCCGCCAGCGTGATCGTGGCGCCGTCGCGCTCCAGCGGCACCGCCGAGTTCTGCAGCATCGTGAGGCCGACGTCCTCGAAGGCGGCGACCCAGTTGGCGGTGTCGCGGAACATCTCGTGGTTGCCGGTGGTGGCGAAGACCCCGAGCGGCGCCTCGAGGTCGGCCAGCGGCGCGATCTCGGGGGAGTAGCGGGCGGCCGTGCCGTCGACGAGGTCACCCGCGATGACGACGAGGTCGGGGTGCTCGGCGTTGACGAGGTCGACGACCTGCCGGGTGAAGCCGGCGCTGCGCACCGCGCCGGCGTGCAGGTCGGTGACCAGGGCCACGCGCACCCCGTCGAACTGCTGCGGCAGCTGCGGCGAGGACACCTCGAAGCGCGTCACGGCCGGGTGCGCCGCCTCGACCGCGCCGTATGCCGTGACGCCCACCGCCACCGCCACCACCAGTGGCGAGGCGACCCGGTTCAGCCGGAGGCGACCCGCCCGCCCGTGGTCGTGCCGCCACCGCACCAGCCAGATGCCGACGCAGACCAGCCAGACCGGCACCAGCCCCAGGAAGAGGTAGAGGCAGGTCGCGAGGAACGCCTGGCCCACCCACACCGCGGGCCGCAGCTGCGCGGGCGTGAACCAGCCGCCCCACACGTCGAACCCGGCCAGCGCGAGCGCGGTGAGCACGACCAGGGCGACGGCCACGGCATACCGCACCCAACGGGGCCGCCAGCCGGGGGCGACGGCGAGGCGCTGCCAGACGAAGGCGAGGAACCCGGCCAGGACCCCGACGGGGACCAGGAGGAACCAGGCGCTCAAGCGGCGTCGGAGGCCAGCGCCGCCCGGATGTCGTCTGCGATGTCCTTGGGCTCGGTGTTCGGGGCGTAGCGCGCGATGACCTCGCCGTCGCGACCGACGAGGAACTTGGTGAAGTTCCACTTGATCCGGCCGCCGAGCAGGCCCTTCTTCTCGCTCTTGAGCCAGCGGAAGAGCGGGTGGGCGTCGTCGCCGTTGACGTCGACCTTGGCGAACATCGGGAAGGTGACGCCGTAGTTGACCTGGCAGAACTCGCCGATCTCCTCCTCGGTGCCCTTCTCCTGCGCCCCGAACTGGTTGCACGGGAAGCCGAGCACGACCAGGCCCTCGTCGTGCAGGTCCTTGTAGAGCTCCTCGAGCCCGGCGTACTGCGGGGTGAAGCCGCAGGCGCTGGCCGTGTTGACGACCAGGACGACCTGGCCGGCGTAGTCGGACAGGTCGCGCTCGTCGCCGGTGAGGGTGGTCGCGGTGAAGTCGGAGATCGTCGTCATGGCCATATCGTCACACGCGGCGGCGACCCCGACCGAGCGGGTCGCCCCGGGGTTGGACGGCTTCGCCACCTCACGCGGGTCCCCGCAATAGCCTGAGGCGGTGCCCGACCCCACGTCCCACCACGACGCCGCGACCTCCCCGGTGGTCCAGACCGAGCCCGCCGACCGCACCGCGGCCGAGGTGCCGCCCGGCCCCCCGCTCGACGTCGACGTGCTGGTCATCGGGGCCGGCATCGCCGGGGTCGACGTGGCCTGCCGGCTGTCGCGGCACTGCCCCGACACCGTGTGGGCGGTGCTCGAGGCGCGCGACGCCATCGGCGGCACCTGGGACCTGTTCCGCTACCCCGGCATCCGCTCGGACTCCGACATGTACACGCTGGGCTTCCCGTTCCGGCCGTGGCGTGGGGCGTCGTCGATCGCGACGGGTGACGAGATCCGCGACTACGTGCAGGCGACCGCGCACGACGAGGGGGTCACCGAGCGGGTGCACTTCGGGCAGCACGTCGAGCGGCTCGAGTGGAGCTCGGGCGACCGGCGCTGGACCGTCAGCAGCCGCACCCGCGACGGCCTGGTGCGGCACACCGCCCGCTTCGTCTACCTGGCCACCGGCTACTTCTCCTACGCGTCGGGCCACGTCGTCGAGTTCCCGGGCCAGGCCGACTTCGCGGGCGAGGTCGTGCACCCGCAGGCCTGGCCGGAGGACCTGCCGGTCGCCGGCCGGCGGGTGGTCGTCATCGGCAGCGGCGCCACCGCCATCACGCTGCTGCCGGCGCTGGTCGACGAGGGCGTCGCCTCGGTGACGATGCTGCAGCGCAGCCCCAGCTACGTCGCCTCGCTGCCGTCGCGCGACGTCGTGGCCGACGGGCTGCGTGCCGTGCTGCCGGATGCCGTGGCCCACCGCCTCGTGCGCGGCAAGAACGTGCTGCTGTCGACGGCGAGCTACCAGGTGCTGCGCCGTTATCCCGAGCCCGGGCGCCGGATGCTGAGCCGCCGGGCCGCGCGCCTGCTTCCCGACGGCTACCCCGTCGACACGACACTTCGCCCCGCGCTACAACCCGTGGGACCAGCGGGTCTGCGTCGCCCCCGACGGCGACCTGTTCGACGCGCTGTCCGGGGGACGGGCGCACGTCGTGACCGGCGCCATCGAGCGGTTCGAGCGCGACGGCATCCGACTGGCGAGCGGTGAGCTGCTCGAGGCCGACGTCGTGGTGACCGCCACCGGGCTGCAGATGGAGATCGGCGGCGGCGCCGAGCTCGTGGTCGATGGCGAGCCCGTCGACGTGTCCGGTCGGCACGTCTACAAGGGGGCGATGCTGTCGGGTGTGCCCAACCTGGCGCTGGCCGTCGGCTACACCAACGCCAGCTGGACGCTGCGGGCCGACCTGTCGGCGCGCTGGTTCTGCTCCCTGCTGCGCCACCTCGACCGGCACGACCTCACCGTGGCGACGCCGCGCTACGACGAGGCGGAGGTGGGGGAGCGTCCGCTGCTCGACCTCACCTCGGGCTATGTGCAGCGGGCGGCGCACCTGCTGCCGCGCCAGGGCCACCACCGTCCGTGGCGCGTGGTGCAGAGCTACGTCTACGACGTGGCGGTCACCCGGCTGAGCCGGGTCGACGACGGCCACCTCGAGCTGTCCTGAGCACCCTCAGCTGGCGAGGCTGACCGGCAGGGCGACGACCCGCGCGACCCGCGACAGCAGCGCGGCGCCCTGGCGCACCGACGGCAGGTGCGCCCAGCCGTGCTCGGCGGCCCACGCGACGACGACGTGCACCTGCGCGAGGTCACGCCGCGCGGCAGCGGTGCGCAGCTCGGCGCCGACCAGCAGCTCGGTGCAGGCGACCCGGTCGGGCAGCGGCCGGCTCCGCATCGCGGCCGCCCACGGCCCGTCGGCGTGCCGGAGAAGGGGGAGCGGGTCGGCATCCGGGGTGGGCGCGGTCGGTCGGGCGGATGCCGGGCCAGCACCGGCGGGTGCCCGGTCGGCACCCTCGGCGGCGCGCAGCAGTGCTGCCGCGAGGACCGCCCCGGCGACGGCCGTGTGGTAGCTGGTCTGGATGACGTAGGTGGAGCGGTCGGCCGGGCTGAGCGAGGCGGCCACGGCCGGGTCGTGCTCGGGGCCGGGGAGGAAGCCGTGGACGGCCTCGGCCCGGTCGAGCTCGGCGAGGGCGTAGCGGGCGCCGGGGCTGAGCGGCAGGTCGAGCATCGGCCAGGTCCAGAGCAGCTCGGCGGCGACGTCGAGGTTGCCGCAGGCCAGGGCGGCGCCCAGCAGGGCCTCCGCGTCGTCGGCGACCGAGCTGGCCGGGCGGTCGGAGCGGGGGGCGAGCAGGCCGCAGTCGGTGGCGTGCAGCACGGCGTGGGTGAGCGCGTAGGCGTCGGTGAGGTCGCCCTGCAGCAGGTCGGCGCCACGTTCGAACACCGAGCCGGTGGGCACGTCGGGCGAGGCGCACCCCTCGCTCAGGCCCTGCAGCCACGACAGCTCGAGCCGGTCGACGGGGTCGGGCTCGTCGCCGAGGTCGTCGTCGACGGGGTCGACGAGGTCGAACAGCCGTCGGGCCACGGTGCGGTGGCCGGTGTCGAGGTCGCCGAGCAGGGCGAACGGGAAGGCCTCCCGCGCCCGGCACCGCGGGTCGGTGGCCACCGCCAGAGCAGCGTGCACGGGGTCGAGGGAGCGGGTGAGTGCCTCGCCGAGGCGGGCCTGCGCGGCGCCGAGCCCCTCGAAGCGGGCGAGGGCCGGGTCGTCGGCGAACAGCCGCCCGGCCACCCGGCAGAGCAGCGCGGTCTCGCCGAGCACCGTGGCCGGCACGAGAGCGCGGGCGCCGCCGACCCCCGGCCGGCCCTCGCTCGCCACGGCGACGCCGGCCGCGCCCAGCCGGAGGCCGTGCGCGAGCCGACGTCGCAGCTCGTGCGAGGTGCTCACGGGACGACACCCACGGCTGCGGGCCGACCCTGGGCGAGAGCCATGGTGACGCCCCTGCCGGCGCCCGCCTGCCTCGTTGACCCCATGGTGTTCTCCTTGCTGTCGGGACCACCCCCTGCGGTGGCCCCACGGGGAGAAGGAGCGCGGTGGGCACCGGGTGATACCCAGGTGGTGCCGCTCGCGCCGCTCGGGTCCGGGTGCGTCGATCGGCGGCCGGTGGGGCGTGGTGCGGCGTGGTGCGGCCCACATCCCCGGGGTCGGGCCTCGTCGGTCGCGGCGGGCTGCGAGGATCCACCCGTGTCGTATGCCGTGTGGGTCGCCGCCGTGGTCACCGCAGCCCTGTTCGCCGCCGACTGGTGGGCGGTGTGGCACCGACGGCACGACGTCGAGCGCCTGGCGAAGCCGGCCGCGATGGTGGGGCTGCTCTCGGTGGCCCTGCTGGCCGGGGCCACCGACAGCACCGCCGGGCGCTGGCTGCTGCTGGCGCTGGTGCTGGGGCTGGTCGGTGACGTCTTCCTGCTCGAGGACACCCCGAGCCGGTTCGTCGGCGGGCTCGCGGCGTTCCTCGTCGGGCACCTCGCCTACGTCGCGTCGTTCGTCGCCGTGGGCCTCGACCGACCCGCGCTGGGCTGGCTCGGCGCAGGGCGTGCTGCTCGTGGCGCTCGTCGTGGGGCGCCGCATCCTGCCCGGTGCCCTGGCGCAGGGCGGGGCTGCCCTGGCCGTGCCGGTCGCCGTCTACATGGCGGTGATCGGTGCGATGGCCGTGCTCGGCTGGGCGACCGGTCGCCCCCTGGTCGGGCTGGGCGCGAGCCTGTTCGTCGTCAGCGACACCGTGCTCGCCATGGGCCGCTTCGTGCAGGACCGTCGCTGGACGCACGTCGTCGTCATGGTGACCTACCACCTCGCGCAGGCCCTGATCGTCGTCGGCCTGCTCGGCTGACCGGAGGACCTACAGCTGCCCTGGGACGCGTGTCACCTGTCACCGCGGCTCGCCGATGGACACGTACCACTGGGGGACCGACACCTAACACGCACGCGATCGCACACCCACCACGCCGCACACCGGCGGCGGTTCGTGGTCCGAGGCCGCCCGGGCCACCCTGCACTGCCTCACCGGCTGCGCCATCGGCGAGATCCTCGGCCTGGTGATCGGCACCGCCCTCGGGCTGTCGACCGGTGCCACGATCGTGCTCGCCATCGCGCTGGCCTTCGTGTTCGGCTACGCCCTCACCCTCACGCCGGTGCTGCGCTCCGGCGTCGCCCTCAAGGCCGCGCTCGCCGTGACCCTGGCCGCCGACACCGTGTCGATCACCGTCATGGAGCTGGTCGACAACTCGGTGGTGCTCGTCATCCCGGGAGCCATGGATGCCGGCCTCACCAGCACGCTCTTCTGGGGCTCCCTGGCCGTCTCGCTCGCCGTGGCCTTCGTGCTCACAGTGCCGGTCAACCGCTGGCTCATCGCCCGAGGCCGCGGCCACGCGGTCGTGCACGGCCTCCACTGACCAGCTCGACGTCCCACGACGCGCTGATGCCGTGCACGTTCGGTCAGCGTGTCGCGGGACTTCGACGACTCGGCGGCGACCCGGCATCCGGCCTGGCCTGGGCTACCGCCTCGTAGGTGCACCAATGACCCCACCTACGAGGCGGTAGCCGACGTCAGGTCGGATGCCGGGCACACCCTGGGCCCGCACGCGCAGGTCCGCGCGCTTCGGCATCCGACCTGTCCGGAAACCGGTGGCGCCGCTGCGATACCCTGAGCAGGTGACGAGGTTCGAGCTTCTTACCTAGCCGCGTCGGCCACCCGGCCCGCGCGGCGACCCCTCCTGCGTGAGGGGTTTTTTCATGCGCACACCCCGAACCGACCACCGACACCCACGAGGACGAGATGAGCGACACGCCGCACCGCTACACCGCCGAGCTGGCCGGGCAGATCGAGGTCGCCTGGCAGGACCGCTGGGCCGAGCGCGGCACCTACCACGCGCCCAACCCGGCAGGTCCCTGGGCCGACCCGGACGCCGTCGCCACCTACCCCGGCGGGCACCTCCTCGTGCTCGACATGTTCCCGTACCCGAGCGGCGCCGGCCTGCACGTCGGCCACCCGCTGGGCTACATCGCCACCGACGTCGTCGGCGCGCTTCAACCGGATGCTCGGCAAGAACGTGCTGCACTGCCTGGGCTACGACGCGTTCGGGCTGCCCGCCGAGCAGTACGCCGTGCAGACCGGCCAGCACCCGCGCAAGACCACCGAGGACAACATCGTCATCATGGCGCGCCAGCTGCGCCGCCTGGGCCTGGGGCACGACGACCGCCGCGCCATCCAGACCATCGACCCCGACTACTACCGCTGGACCCAGTGGATCTTCCTGCAGATCTACAACTCCTGGTACGACGCGGATGCCGTGCGCCCCGACGGCGGCGTGGGTCGCGCCCGCCCGATCGCCGAGCTGGTCGACGAGTACCGCAGCGGCACCCGCCCGCTGCCTGCCGACGACGGCCGCGAGTGGGACGACCTCAGCGACCTCGAGCGCGCCGGCATCCTCGACGGCCAGCGCCTGGCCTACACCAGCGAGGCGCCGGTCAACTGGTGCCCCGGCCTGGGCACGGTGCTGTCCAACGAGGAGGTCACCAACGACGGCCGCTCCGAGCGCGGCAACTTCCCGGTGTTCAAGCGCAACCTGCGCCAGTGGATGATGCGCATCACCGCCTACGCCGACCGGCTGGCCGACGACCTCGACCGGGTCGACTGGCCCGAGAAGGTCCGGATCATGCAGCGCAACTGGATCGGCCGCAGCTCCGGCGCCAAGGTCACCTTCCCGGTCGCGCGCGGTGACACGGCGGCGACAGCCGGGACGCGGGGATCGAGGTGTTCACCACCCGGCCCGACACCCTGTTCGGCGCCACCTTCATGGTGCTGGCCCCCGAGCACCCGCTGGTCGACGAGCTCGTCCCCGCCGGCGGCTGGCCCGAGGGCACCAAGGACGCCTGGACCGGCGGCGCCGCCACCCCGCCGGAGGCGGTCGACGCCTACCGGCGCGCGGCATCCCGCAAGAACGACGTCGAGCGGCAGAGCGAGGGCAAGGACAAGACCGGTGTCTTCACCGGCGGCTGGGCGACCAACCCGGTCACCGGCACCCGCATCCCGGTGTTCGTGGCCGACTACGTGCTGATGGGCTACGGCACCGGCGCGATCATGGCGGTGCCCGGCCAGGACGAGCGCGACTGGGACTTCGCCACGGCGTTCGACCTGCCGATCATCCGCACCGTGCAGCCCACCGACGACCACGACCTCGACACCGCGTTCACCGGCCAGGGCCCGGCGATCAACAGCAGCAACGACGAGCTCAGCCTCGACGGGCTCGACGTCCCCGACGCCAAGGAGCGGATCACGGCCTGGCTGCAGGACAAGGGCCTGGGCGAGCCCACGGTCACCTACAAGCTGCGCGACTGGCTGTTCAGCCGGCAGCGCTACTGGGGCGAGCCGTTCCCGGTGGTCTTCGACGAGGACGGCACCGCGCACGGCGTGCCCGACTCGATGCTGCCCGTCGAGCTGCCCGAGGTGCCCGACTACAGCCCGAAGACCTACGACCCCGACGACGCGAGCAGCGAGCCCGAGCCGCCGCTGTCGCGGGTCGACGAGTGGGTGCACGTCGAGCTCGACCTCGGCGACGGCCGCGGCACCCGTCGCTACCGGCGCGAGACCAACACCATGCCCAACTGGGCCGGGTCGTGCTGGTACTACCTGCGCTACCTCGACCCCGCCAACCGCGACGCCGTCGTCGACCCCGACAACGAGGCGTACTGGATGGGCCCGCGCCCCGAGCCGGTCGATGGCGCTGCCCCCGGCACCCGCGACCCCGGCGGCGTCGACCTCTACGTCGGCGGCGTCGAGCACGCCGTGCTGCACCTGCTCTACGCCCGCTTCTGGCACAAGGTGCTGCACGACCTGGGCCACCTGAGCAGCGACGAGCCGTTCCGCACCTACTTCAGCCAGGGCTACATCCAGGCCGCCGCGTTCAAGGACGCCCGCGGCCAGTACGTCGAGGCCAAGGAGGTCGACGAGGCCGCCGACGGTGCCCTCACCTGGCAGGGCCAGCCGGTCACCCGCGAGTTCGGCAAGATCGGCAAGTCGCTGAAGAACATGGTCAGCCCCGACGAGATGTACGCCGCGTTCGGCGCCGACACCTTCCGGCTCTACGAGATGGGCCTCGGCCCGCTCGAGCAGAGCAAGCCGTGGGACACCCGGGCCGTCGTCGGCAGCCAGCGCTTCCTGCAACGGTTGTGGCGCAACGTGATCGACGAGGAGACCGGTGCCGTCGTCGTCACCGACACCCCCATGGATGCCGCCACGACCCGCGTGCTGCACCGCACCATCGACGCCGTGCGCACCGACTACGCCGGCCTGGCCTTCAACACGGCCATCGCGCGGCTCACCGAGCTGAACAACGCGCTGACCAAGCTCCAGGGCGGAGTGCCCCGTGAGGCGGCCGAGTCGATCGTGCTCATGGTCGCCCCGATGGCGCCGCACATCGCCGAGGAGCTGTGGGCCCGGATGGGCCACGAGGAGTCGCTGGTGCACGCCGACTTCCCGGTCGCCGACCCGGCCCTGCTCGTCGAGGAGACCGTCACCTGCGTGGTGCAGGTCAAGGGCAAGGTGCGCGACCGGCTCGAGGTGCCATCCGACATCACCGAGGACGCGCTGCGTGAGCTGGCCCTGGCCAGCGCCAAGGTGCAGGCATCGGTGCCCGACGGCATCCGCACCGTCATCGTGCGCGCGCCCAAGCTGGTCAACATCGTCCCCGCCTGAGCTCGCTCAGCGCGCGCCGGAGGAGGATGCCGCAATGGTCGACCTGGTGCTGCACGGCGGCCCGGTGTTCACGCCCGGCGCCGTCATGGGCGCGGATGCCGGGTGGCCCACCGCCGTCGCGGTGCAGGACGGGCGGGTCGTCGCGGTCGGGCACGACGAGGTGCTCGACCTGGCCGGCCCGCGCACCGAGCGCGTCGACCTGCGCGGCCGGCTGCTCGTGCCCGGCTTCGTCGACGCGCACGTGCACCCGGTCTGGGCCGGCCTGCACCTCATGCGGTGCGACCTCTCCGAGCTCGACGGCGCCCCCGACTACCTCGCGGCGATCGGCGTCCTACGCCCGGGCCAACCCCGACCTGCCGTGGGTGCTCGGCTCCGGCTGGTCGCATGTCGGCGTTCCCGGGCGGCACCCCCACCGCGGCGGCGCTCGACACGCGTCGTGCCCGACCGGCCGGCCTTCCTGACCAACGCCGACTCGCACGGTGCCTGGGTCAACTCCGCGGCGCTGCGGCTCGCCGGCATCGACGCGTCGCACGCCCGACCCGGCCGACGGGCGCATCGAGCGCGACGCCGACGGCAATCCCACCGGCACCCTGCACGAGGGCGCCATGCGCCTGGTCGGGCGCGCTGCCCCGACCCCCACCGACGACGACCTGCTCGAGGCCCTGCTGCTCGCCCAGGCCCGGTTGCACGCGCTGGGCGTCACCGGCTGGCAGGACGCCATCGTCGGGGACTACGGCGACGGCACCGACCCCGCCGTGGCGTACCGCGCGGCTGTGCATGCCGATGCCCTCACCGCCCGCGTCGTCGGCGCGCTGTGGTGGGACCGGAACCGTGGCCTGGAGCAGGTCGACGACCTCGTCGCCCGACGCGACCAGCTCTCGCTCGGCCGCTTCGTCGCCACCAGCGTCAAGATCATGCAGGACGGCGTGGCCGAGAACTTCACCGCGTCGATGACCCAGCCCTACTGCGACGGGCACGGCCACCCCACCGACAACTCCGGCATCTCGTTCGTCCCACCCGAGGTCCTGAACCCGGCTGCCGCAGCGCTCGACGCCCACGGCTTCCAGCTGCACTTCCACGCCATCGGCGACCTCGCGGTGCGCCAGTGCCTCGATGCCGTCGAGCACGCCCTCGCCCGCAACGGCCGGCGCGACTCACGCCACCACATCGCCCACCTGCAGGTGGTGCACCCCGACGACGTGCCGCGCTTCCACGAGCTCGGCGTGGTCGCCAACCTGCAGATGCTGTGGGCGGCGCTGGAGGCGCAGATGGTCGAGCTGACCCTGCCCTTCCTCGGCGAGACCGCGCGGGTCGTGGCAGTACCCGTTCGGCGACCTGCATCGCTCCGGCGCGATGCTGGCCGCCGGGTCGGACTGGTCGGTCTCGAGCGCCGACCCGCTCGCCGCCCTGCACGTCGCCGTCAACCGCACGGTGCCCGAGGCGCTGCGGGAGGACGACGTCGTGCACCCCGCCTTCCTGCCCGAGCAGCGGCTCGACCTCGCGACGGCGCTGACCGCCTACACGGCCGGCTCGGCCCACGTGAACCGGCTCGAGCACTGCGGCACGATCCGCCCCGGCGCCCTCGCCGACCTGGTCGTGCTCGATCGCGACCCGTTCGCCGGGCCGCCCGACGAGATCGGCGACACCCGGGTGCTGCAGACCTTCGTCGACGGCCGCCGGGTGCACGCCGCACCCGACGCCTGAGCTGAGGACGCCTGAGCCGGGCCTGAGGAGGAGGTGTCTCGGGTCGTGGACCGCGGTCGACGCGCCCCCACCCGGCATCCCTAGACTGCTCGGCGTAGGTCATGAGTGCTAGTGGCAAGCCCCGGCTCGCTGGCCAGCAACCCTCCTCCGCGGTGGGGTGCTCCGGGTGACGACCTGGTCGGCGACCCCTCTGGCGCCGGCAAGCGCGGGATCCCGGGTCGACGCCCGAGGTCCTAGGGACCATCGGAGATACCCACCGTGTCGATCGCCAGCACCTCTGCACCCACCACCACCTCTGCACCCACCACCACCGCAACCCCGACCTTCCACCGCCGCCCGCGGCTGCGCGCCGTGCCGGATGCCGTCGCGCACCGCCACCTCAGCGCCCCGGACCCGGCCCGCGACCTGCCGGCCGTGGTGCGCCCCGACCTCGTGCCGACCCTGTCGGGCGACCTCGTCGACTACGCCAACCTCGACCACGCGGCATCCACCCCGGCCTTCGCGCGGGTGGCGCGGGCCGTCGAGACGGCCACTCGCACCTACTCCAGCGTGCACCGCGGCACCGGCTGGCTCTCGCGGGTCACCAGTGCCCACTACGAGGCCGCCCGCGACGAGGTGGCCCGCTTCGTCGGCGCCCGCGAGGACGACGTCGTCGTGTTCACCCGTAGCACCACCGACTCGGTCAACCTGCTCGCCCGGGCCCTGCCGCGCGACACCTCGGTGCTCGTGTTCGCCTCCGAGCACCACGCGACCCTGCTGCCCTGGCGCGGCCGCGACACGGTGCGCCTGCCCGTGCCCGCCAGCACCCGCGACGCCGAGGCCCTGCTCGAGGCCGCCCTGCGCGCCCTGCCCACCGGCACCGCACGACGCCCCCGCCAGGCACTCGTGGTGCTCACCGCGGCGTCCAACGTCACCGGCGAGTTCTGGCCGGTCGAGCGGCTCACCGCCATCGCCCGCCGCCACGGCGCCCGGGTGCTCCTCGACGCCGCCCAGTACGCCGCGCACCGGTCGCTCGACCTCGGGGCGCTCGACGTCGACTGGGTGGCGTTCTCCGGCCACAAGGTGCACGCCCCCTATGGCACCGGCGTGCTCGCCGGCCGCAGCGACTGGCTGGATGCCGCACAGCCCTACCTGGCCGGTGGCGGCGCCACGGTGCAGGTCACCGAGCGCGGCACCCGCTGGGCCACCGGCGCCGCACGCCACGAGGCGGGCAGCCCCAACGTGCTCGGCGCCATCGCGCTCGCGGCGGCCTGCGCCACCATCCGCGAGCACCGGGTCGCGATCGAGGCCCACGAGGCACGGCTCACCCAGCGCCTCGTCGACGGTCTGCGCGACATCGACGGGGTCACCACGTACTCGATCTTCGGCGACGACACCGAGCGCGGCCCGGTCGTCACCTTCACCGTCGACGGCCTCGACAGCTCGCTCGTGGCGGCGGCCCTGTCAGCCGAGCACGGCATCGGGGTGCGGGCCGGCAAGTTCTGCGCGCACCTGCTGGTCGACGCCCTCCTCGAGGAGGGATCCGACGAGCACGACACCGCGGTGCGGGTCAGCGCGGGGCTGGCCAGCCGGCCCGAGCACGTCGAGCGGCTCCTCGCCGCCGTGGCCACGCTGGCCGCGTCCGGCCCGGGAGCGCCCTACCAGCACACCGCCGAGCAGGGCTGGGTGCCGGTCGACGACACCCGCGAGCTGTCGGCGCCGCTGCCCTGGTGAGGCGCGGCCCGGCATCCGGGCTCGTCAGTCGACGGCGCCGGCATCCGGGTCGGGGCATAACGACGCCGGCCCCGCCGCACCTGCAGGGGGGGATGCGTGCGGCGGGACCGGCTCGGGACAGCAACCTCGCGTGTGCAGGCACGCGGGGTTGCTGGGCTCTAGGTGGTGCGCAGGTGCAGGGCACGCCGCGGGCAGGCCTCGACGGCCTCCTTGGCGATGCGCTCCTCCTCACGCCGCACGGGGCCGAGCACGATGGGGTAGCCCCACTCGTCGACCCGGATCTTCTCGGGGAACAGCTCGGCGCACAGGCCGCGCGCCCGGCACTCGGGCCAGTCGACCTTCAGCACGGTCTCGCGGGGGCTCATCGCTGCACCGCCAGGTGCTGGGTGTCGGAGCCGGCGACCCGGTAGCCGCGGGGTGCTCGGCTCGAGCAGCGGCAGGCGCGGTCGAGGTGCGCATCCACGTGGTCCTCCAGGGTGCTCAGCAGCGATCCCACGAGCCGGGCGGTGCCGTCGGGGTGGGCGCACGCGCCGCGCCCGGTGACCAGGCCCGAGAGCTCGACCAGACGCAGCCGGGTGTCGGCGCCGTCGGCGAGCCCCTGCATCTCGCGCGCCATGGCGGGCAGTCCGTTGCGGCAGGGTCCGCAGCGCCCGGCCGACTCGGCGGCGAGGTAGGTGGTGTAGCGCGCGGTCTCGGCCACCGGGCACGAGCCGTCGCTCAGCGAGAGCAGCGAGCCGGCGCCGAGGCGGGCCCCGACCTCGCCGAGCACGGCGTTCGACCACTCCAGGCCCGGCACGTCGGCGGGGTGCACCCAGGAGCCGTGGAACCCGCCGACGAGCAGCGGTGCCGCGAGCGCCTCGGGCTCGAGAACGCTGGCCGCGCTGGAGCCGTGCTCGACCTCGACGACGTGGACGTCGCGGAACACCCCGTCGTAGGCCGGCGGCGTGGTGAGCGTGAGCAGGCTGGTGCCGGGCTCGTCGGGGGTGCCGTGGGCGGCGTACGCGTCGATGCCCCACAGCACCAGGGCGGCGAGGTGGGCGTACGACTCGGCGTTCGACAGCAGGGTCGGGCGGCGCTGGTGTCCGTCGACGGCCTCGGGGGCCCACGACGTCACCGGCAGGCCCGGCCGGCCCGCCATCAGCTCGACGATCGCGCGTGACTGGCCGGACACGAACCGCGAGGCGGCCTCGTGCTGCACCCAACGGATGCCGTGGTCGTCACGCTCGGTGCTGGCCCGGTGCACGGCGGCGCCGACCCACGGCCGGTCCTCCGAGCTGACCACGTGGATCTCGCGGGCGCCCAGCGCCCGGGCGGCGATCACGGCACCGTCGAGCACGAGGTGCGGCGCCACGTCGAGCAGCGCGCTGTCCTTGGCACTGGCCGGCTCGCCCTCTGCCGCGTTGACCACGACGTAGGGGCGGCGACCGCCGATCTTGGCCCGCGAGCCACGGGCGCGCATCACGGTCTGCAGCTTGCGCGACAGCGGGAAGCCGGCACCGCCGCGGCCACGGACCTCGACCTCGCCGAGCAGCTGCAGCAAGGCCTCGACGCCCGGCTCGGGCAGCGCACCGAGACGGGACCGGTGGGCGACCAGGCCGGGTCCACGGTCGATGCCGGACAGCAGCATCGGCCCGCTGTGCACGTCGACGCTGGCGGGTGGGCGGATCATGAGCGACCTCGGCTTCCGGAGTGTGCCGGCGTGCGGTGGGCGTGGCGGGCAGTGCGCTCGACGCCGGTCTCGGGACCGTACTGACGGCGGGGGCCGCGCTGCTGCGCGTACCGGTGGTTGCGCCTCTTGCGGGCGAGCACGGCGACGACCCGGGCGAGCACCGCGAGGCCGACGGCCACGGCGCAGGCGATGTAGATGGCCACCATCCAGCCCTCGCCGGAGTCGGTGCCGATGAACAGGCCGTGCACCATGGCGGAGGCCCAGGCGACGTAGGTGGTGAGGTGCACCGCGAACCACACCCGGTGGGAGATCCGGGCGCGGGCCAGGGAGGTGGCGATGACGAGTGCGAGCAGGTCGAGCGAGATGGCGCCGAGCGCCATCCAGACCGGCTCGTAGGTCGCCCCGAACGGCACGAAGGCCTGCCACCAGCGGATGTCGACGTAGGAGTCGACCACGGCGGCTCACCACGTGCGCGACCAGCATGAACACCGACAGCGCGGCCAGTGCTCGGTGCAGGCCCTGGGTGACGAAGCGCGGCCACAGCGGCGTGGCCGACCGGCCGGTCGCGAGCACGCCCAGCACCACGGTCGCCGTGAACACGGCGAGCAGCACCACGCCGGTGCCGCGGTTGAGGTACCAGAGCAGGGGGGACGTCATGAGTTCTCCTCGATGCCGGACGCGGTCCAGGCGGGGGTGCGGGTCACGCGGTCGTCGTGGTCGACGAGGCGGGCCGCGACATTGCGGGTGACGAGCCAGTCGTGCGCGGCGTCGCCGAGCACGATGGACGCGGTGGTGGCGGCGTTGGCCGCCGCCGAGGTGTGGCCCACCGCGGTGACGGTGCGCCACGGGCCGGTCGCCGGCAGGCCGGTCCGGGGGTCGACGACGTGGTGCCACTGGCGCCCGCCGCGGCGCCACCGCCGGGCCGAGATGCTCGAGGTGGCGAGCCCGCCCCGGGCGAGGCGCACCAGCGTGCTGGGCCCCCCGGCATCCAGGTCGGCCAGGCTGTGGCCGAGCACGACGGGCTGGTCCTGCGGCTCGTCGCCGGGCGCGGCCACGCGGATGTCGCCGCCGACGCACGCCAGCACCGGCACGTCGAGCTCGTCGGCGATGGTGAGGGCCACGAGGTCGGCCGCGAAGGCCTTGCCGGTGGCGCCGAGGTCGAGCGCCGCGCCGCGGGGCACGGTCACGGTGGTGTCGGTGACGACCACCTGCTCCCAGAAGCCACCCCGCACCGGCAGCGCGGTGGGGGTCGGGTCGTTCGCGGGCACCAGCGAGAAGGTGCGGTCGTAGCCGGCCGAGCGCAGCACGTCGCCGAGCAGCGGGTCGACCAGGCCGCCGGTGTCGGCGGCGGCCTCGAGGGCCAGGCGCACCGCACCGACGAGCACGCGGGAGACCTCGACGGCCTCGCCCGCAGCGGCGTTGGCGCGCATCAGGTCGCTGTCGTCGCGGAACCGGCTGCAGGTCACGTCGACCTCGTCGAGCACCTGGGCGGCCAGCTCGGTGGCGGCCGCCACGGCATCCGGGGTGGTGCGCAGCTCGACGTAGGTGCCCAGGGCACGCCACGACGCGGCGCCGCGCACCTGGTCGACGCTCGGGATGCTCGCCGGCTCGTGGGCCAGGGTGGTCTCGTGCTCCAGGGTCGTCACGAGCCGGTGCTCGGCGGCGGCGGCGGGGGCGGGGGCGCCGGCTTGCTGGTCTTCTTCTTCGTGGTCGTCGAGGACGACGAGGAGGAGGACGACGAGGACGATGACGATGAGGATGACGACGAGAGCGCGACGACGACGAGCTGGACCCGACCGACGAGCTGCCGGGCGACGACGCCGCGGCGATCGTCACGTGCTTGATGACCGTCTTCTTCTTGCGCTGCTTGGTCACCACGACCGGGTTCTCCTTGGCCCACTTGACGAGGGCTTCGTGGTGGGCCTTCGCGGCGGCGGCGTCGGCCGCGGCCTTCACGCGGGCCTTCTCCGCGTTCTTGGTCGCGGTCTCCTGGGCGGCGGAGGCGGTGGCCACGCCGGTTCCGGCGATCGTTGCGGCGGCGAGCGTTCCGCTCAGCACGGTGAGCACGACGCGCGACCGGTCTCGTTGACCGGTGCTCAGCAGGGCTCTCACGGGTGCGGTCCTCTCGTTGGTTCGTGGCACGACGGATCGAGGTGCCGGGAAAGACAATGCCTGCCCGCACGACAAGGCCGCGTCATCCACCTGTCAAGGGATGGTTAAGGCCGCTGGGGCTTAACCATCCCTTGAGGCGCCGACGACCCGCGCTTGACCGACCACCCGCGAGGATCGGGTCCTGACCTGCTCCGCGGTCGACGCCCTGTCGCTGCCGCACCCTGCACCGTCCAACCGGAGGTCCCGTGTCCCTCATCCGTACCGTCACCGCCGGAGCCCTCGTGGGCTCCGTCGCCGCCCTGGGCATCTTCGTGTCCCTCGGGCCCGACGACATGGGCCGCGCCGCCGCCCCCGCCGCCCCGACGTTCGCGCCGGTCCCGACCCCCACGGTCACCCAGCTGGCCGACTGCACCCCGCCCGCGAAGCTGAAGAAGGGCGTCTGCGTCACCACCAAGGTCGTCTCCAACACCGCCGCGGCGCTGTCGACCGGCGCGCCGACCTCCTCGCCCCGCTCGACCCCGCGCACCGCGCCCAGCCCCACGCCGTCCCCGAGCGGCGAGCGACCCGGCAGCCGTCGACCCGCGCCCCACGCCCAGCAGGCGCAACAGCCCCCCGCCCGAGGACGACTGACCGCGTTCCGGACACGGCCCGGATGCCGGTGACCCCCTCAGCGCTTGACGGCCGCCGCGCCCCGGCGGGGCGCGGTGTCCTCCGGCAGCACCGGCAGGTGCACGCTGACCTTCAGGCCCCCCAGCGCGGAGGGCTCGAGCTGCACCGACCCGCCGGCACCGTCGGCGATGCGGTGCACGATCGCCAGGCCCAGCCCGGTCGACCCGGCGTGGCTGTGCCCACGACCGAGGTAGGGCTGCTCCATGCCCGGCCCGGCATCCTCGACGACCACGACCACCTCGTCGCCGGCGCTGCGCACGCGCAGGCGGGCATCGGTGCCGTCGGGGGTGTGCGCGAAGACGTTGTCGATGAGCGTGTCGACCAGCTCGCCGAGGTCGTCGGCGGCGAGGCCGACCAGCGGCGAGCCGCCCGGCGTGCGCAGCTCGACGAACAGGTCGAGCCGGCGGCCCTGGTCCTCGGCCAGGGGCAGCCAGAAGGCGACCCGCTCGGCGACCACGGGGGCGAGCCGGCAGGTGGCGGGCAGCTCGTCGCGCACCGCCCGGCGCGCCTCGTGCACCACGTCGTCGATGCTGCGCTGCAGGTCCTCGACGTGACCGCGCAGCCGGGCGGCCACGTCCTCGTCCTCGACGAGGTCGGTGTCGAGGCGCAGCGCGGTGACCGGGGTGCGCAGCCGGTGGCCGAGGTCGGCGACGTGCTCACGCTCGGCCGCCACCAGGCCGTGGATGCGGTCGGCGAGGGCGTTGAGGGCCTCGCCCAGCTCGACCGTCTCCGGCGGTCCGCCCGGCACCGCACGGGCGCTGGAGTCGCCCTCGCGCAGCCGGTGGGCCACCTCGGCGACCTCGGTGACCGGGACGCTGGTGCGGCGGCCGAGCCACAGGGCCACGCGCGACCGAGACGGCCACCAGCCCCAGGCCCAGGGCCACGATCGCGGCCCACGCGGCGTACACCCCGTCCCGCAGCTCCGACGTCGGCACCGACGCGACCACGACCTCGATGCCGCGAGGCGTCACGACGGGCACCAGGGAGTCCAGCGCCCTCGCTCGGTCGCGCCTCGTGAAGGCCTTGCTGTCGTTCCGCGCCTCGTGGCCACGCGGCGCGCGATCGGCGCGTGCAGCGGCTCCTGTGGCCCGAGCAGCTGGCCGTCGGGCTCCACGACCACGACCTCCGGGCCGCGGTTGCTCAGGTCGTTGACGTTGCTGCGCGATGAGCGCGGTGTCGTCGACGGTGGCGACGATCGTCGCCACGCTCTGCGCCTGCTCCCGCACCGCGGCGTGGCCTTGTCCTTGGCGATGTTGGCGACGAGGAACGCACAGCGGCACGATGAACGCCACGACCACCGCGGAGGTCGTGGCGGCCACCAGCCAGGCGATGCGGCGGGCCATCAGGTCTCGAGTCCCGGTGGCGCGCGGCGCGTCCGTCGGCGTCGTCCGAGGGCGGCGAGGCGCACCCCGACGCCGCGCACGCTGTGCAGGTACACGCGGGTGAGCGGCCGTCTCGCCGAGCTTGCGGCGCAGCCACGACAGGTGCACGTCGACGGTGCGTTCGCCGCCGCCGTAGGGCTGGTTCCAGACCTCCTCGAGGATCTCCCGCTTGGTGACCACCTCCCCAGCGCGCTGGGCCAGCAGCATCAGCAGGTCGAACTCACGGCGCGAGAGCTCGACCTCGCGGTCGGCCAGCGTGCAGTGCCGGGTGACCGCGTCGACGACCAGGTCGCCCACCCGGATCGGCTCGTCGGCGTCCTCGCTCTCGGTGCGGCGCAGCACTGCCCGGATGCGGGCCTCGAGCTGGTCCATGCCGAACGGCTTGACCACGTAGTCGTCGGCGCCGGCGTCCAGTGCCTTCACGATCGACGGGTCGTCGTCACGCGCCGTCACGATGATCACCGGGGTGCGGCGCACGGCCCGCAGCATGGTGAGCAGGCTGTGGCCGTCGAGGTCGGGCAGGCCCAGGTCGAGCAGCACGAGGTCGGGCTGCTCGTCGAGGGCGTTCTGCAGCCCGACCAGCCCGGAGGGGGCGCTCGAGACGGCGTAGCCGCGGTCGGTCAGCGAGCGGACGAGCGAGGACCGGATCCCTGGGTCGTCCTCGATCACCAGCACGTGTGTCACAGTGGGAACGCTAGAGCAGGAAGAGGCCGAAGGTGGTGAGGATGGGACGTCGCCCACTCCTGGTGATGGTGCTGGGCTGGTTCGCCGTGGTCGGCGCAGTCGGGGCCATCACCTTCGTCGTCGTCAGCAACGCCGGCAGCGGTGTCGGACGCGCCTCCGCCGCCGAGCGGCTCGTCGTCGTCTCGCCGACGGCCTCGGAGCTCGACGACCGCGACGCCCACGGGTACCCCGACACCGTCGGTCAGCTCCCCCGTCGACCTCGGCAACCCCGACGCCCACCCGCACTCCCACTCACGTGCCCACGACGACGACCAGCCCTCGGACGAGCCCTGAGCCCAGGCCGACGTCGACGGCTCCCCGTCCGAGCGCGCCCCCCGTCGACCCGCGCACGGCGTCGTTCAGCACCCAGGGCGGGATCGTCGTGGCCACCTGCCGGGGCTCGAGGATCTCGCTGGTGTCGATCCGCCCACGCGACGGCTGGCGGCGTCGACAGGTCGATTTCACCGAGGTCCATCGAGGTGACTTCAAGACCACCGAGCGTGAGATCGAGATCTACCTGCAGGTGCGTCGACGAGGTCCCGACCCGGCTGAAGCCCGGTGCCCACTGGGGCGGCACGCGACACCACGTCCTCCGACGGCCAGACCCCGACGATGTCCACCCGGAGGAAAGTCGGTCGCCGCAACTGGTCCACCCGCCGGAGAGGGTGCAGTCTGAGGGTCTTGGCCACGCGACCCCGACCGCGTCCAGCACCCCGTCCAGCACCGAGGAGACCCCCCATGGCTGATCTCGACACCGCACAGCTCCTGTCCGCGCTCGAGCCGGTCGCCGAGGACAACCTCAACCGGCACATCAGCGTCGCCCAGGAGTGGATGCCGCACGAGTACGTCCCGTGGTCCTCGGGCCGCGACTTCAAGGAGCTCGGTGGCGACCCCTGGTCGGTCGACCAGTCCCAGCTGTCGTCCATCGCCCGCACCGCGCTCGAGGTCAACCTGCTCACGGAAGACAACCTGCCGAGCTACCACCGCGAGATCGAGCGTGCCTTCGGGCGCGACAGCGCCTGGGGCGCGTGGGTCAACCGCTGGACCGCGGAGGAGGGCCGGCACGCTTTCTGCATCCGCGACTACCTGCTGGTCACCCGCGGTGTCGACCCCGACGAGCTCGAGCGGGCCCGGATGTCGACGATGGAGACCGGCTTCGACTCCGGCGACAAGCCGTTGCTCAACGTCTGTGCCTACGTGTCGTTCCAGGAGCTCGCCACCCGTGTCTCGCACCGGAACACGGGCAAGTTCACCGACGAGCCCATCGCCGAGAAGCTGCTGACGCGGGTCGCCAAGGACGAGAACCTGCACATGATCTTCTACCGCAACATCGTGCAGGCTGCCCTCGACCTCACGCCCAGCCAGACGATGCGGGCGATCACCGACGAGGTCGTCAACTTCCAGATGCCCGGGCTCGATCATCCCCGGCTTCGGGCGCAAGGCCGTGCAGATGGCCATGGCCGGCATCTACGACCTGCGCATCCACCACGACGACATCGTCGCGCCCCTGCTGCGCCAGTGGGGCATCTGGGAGCTCGAGGGCCTCGACGCCGACGGCGAGGCCGCCCGCGACGAGCTGGCGGCCGCGGTCAAGGCGCTGGATGCCGAGGCGAGCAAGTTCGTCGAGAAGCGCGAGGAGCGCGCCGCCAAGCTGGCCGCACGGCAGAACGCGTGAGGGGTGGCGGTGCCAGGCGGGGTTGCCGCGTGGGCGGCCGCGATGCCGGCCGCGCGCAGGTGAGCACTAACCTGCTCGCGTGAGCACCGCCCTCGTCACCGACTCCACGGCCTACCTCCCTGCCGACCTCCTCGAGGGACTGGCCGTGCACGTCGTGCCGCTGCACGTGGTCGTGGGGGGCAAGGAGCACGCCGAGGGCGTCGACATCGACCCGTCGGCCGTGGCTGCGGCGCTGCGCTCGTTCACCCCGGTGTCGACCTCGCGGCCGGCGCCGGCGGCGTTCCTCGCTGCCTACCGGGCGGCGGCCGAGGCCGGAGCGGACTCCGTGGTGTCGGTCCACATCTCCGGTGAGATGTCGAGCACGATCGGTGGTGCTGCGATCGCCGCCGAGGAGTCGCCGGTGCCGGTCACTGTGGTCGACTCCCGGGCGCTCGGCATGGCGATGGGGTATGCCGTGCTGACCGGCGCGCGGCTGGCCGCCGGTGGCGCGTCGGCCACGGAGGTGGCGGATGCCGTGCGCGCGACGTGCGCGGCATCCACCGTCGTGTTCTACGTCGACACCCTGGAGTACCTGCGCCGTGGTGGGCGGATCGGCAAGGCGGGAGCGTTGGTGGGGTCGGCGCTGTCGATCAAGCCGATCCTCGGCCTGCGCGACGGCCACATCGTGCCGCTCGAGCGGGTGCGCACCTCGACCCGCGCGATCGCCCGGATCGAGGACCTCGCGGCCGAGGCGGCCGCGGATCTTCCTCGGGGGGCGACCGGGGTGGACGTCGCCATCCACCACCTCGACTCCGCGGAGCGGGCCGAGCGGCTCGCCGAGCGGCTGCGGGCGAGGCTGGGCGACGAGGTGGGGCTTCGGGTGGTCGAGCTCGGGGCCGTGGTGGGGGCGCACGTGGGGCCGGGCACGCTGGCCGTCGCGGTCGTGCCCCGGATCGCGTCGGCGCCGGCGCGCTGAGCCATGGTGCTGCTGGTCGTCGTCGAGATCGCGGTCGTCGCGGTCGTCTGCTTCCTGATCGGGTCGATCAACCCTGCCACGCTGGTGGCCCGGGCCCTCGGGCGCGATCTGCGGGCGTCGGGTTCGGGGAACCCGGGGGCGACCAACGCCGGGCGGGTGCTGGGCCGCAAGTGGGGAGCGCTCGTGCTGGTGCTCGACGTGCTCAAGGCCTACCTGCCGACCCTGCTGGTGCTGCGCACGATGGGGCTGGTGGCTGCCCTGGTGGCCGGCTTCGCGGTGGTGCTCGGGCACGTCTTCTCGCCGTTCCTGCGGGGGCGCGGCGGCAAGGGGGTGGCGTGTGCGCTCGGCACGGTGCTGGCCATCGAGCCGTTCGTGGCGCTCGGGGCGCTGGTGGTGTTCGGGCTGGTGAAGATCGCGGTGCCGTTCGTCGGGGAGGCATCGGTCGTGACGATGGGCCTGGTCGGCGTCGTGGGGGCGCTGGCCACAGTGGGGGCGGTGCCGTTCATCGCGCCCGTCGTCGGGGTGTGGCTGATGGCGATCTCGGTGCTCGTGCTGTCCCGGCACCGGCGCAACATCGTGGCGTGGTGGAAGCGGCGCATCGCCTGAGCGTGGCGAGATCGACCCATAGGTCACGTCCGGGACGCTGGTGCCGTCAAGTCTGCCGGGCCAGAGGAGTCCGGATGCTCACGTGGTGAGCCGGGGCCGCCTCGTCGTCCACAGGGCTCCGGTGCCGTCGGCGTCATCCACAGATCGCGTTGCGGCACAGACCAGCAGGCGTGTTCTTCCTAGCGTCGAGGGATGCCGCGACGCCACCCGACCGAAGCACTCTCACCGCGGGCGCTCGCCCGGTTGCGGGCCAGCCCCGGCTCGTACGTGCCCACTGAGCTCGACCTCGAGTCGGCCGATCCAGCCCGGACCCGCCCATTCTCCGGGGAGGCGTCCGAAGCCCGGCCGGGAGGCGACATCTGGCCCGCGCGCGCCCCCGGCGAACGCCCGCAAGCCGACGGCGGCCTTGGCGAGCTCGAAGGGCGCGGGGGGCGGCACGCACGGGTACGGCATCCGCGACGGTGGGTCCGGCTGCCGGCCGCGTTCGTCGGTGCTCGGTGGCAGCCGGGCCGGGCGGCCCTGTTGGGCATCGTCCTGGTCGTCATCCTTGCTGCCACGGTGTTCGGGCTGCGGGTGGTCTGGGCGCAGTCCGCCGGCGGGGGCACGGTCATCGCGCCGGGGGGTGGGTCGAGAGCCGGGCCAAGCGCGGTGACGGCGGGCGCCGTCCCGGTCGGGGTGAGCGGCTCCGCAGGCAGCGCCTCGCCCGGGGCGACTCCCACGGGATCAGGCGGAACCGCAGGGCAGGCGCCGTCAGCGCAGCCGCCCGCGGGGGTGGTCGTGGTGCACGTGGTCGGGCGCGTGAAGCATCCTGGCGTGCGCCGGCTCCCACTGGGGTCGCGAGTCACCGATGCCGTCCAGGCAGCGGGCGGGGTGACCACGAAGGCCGACCTGTCGGCGCTCAACCTCGCTCGGGTGCTCGTCGACGGTGAGCAGGTGCGCGTTCCGGCGGTCGGTGAGCCGGTGGCTGCGGTGCCGACCACCGGCGCAGGAGCTGCGACCGGCGGGGGAGCGGGGGCGGGCAGCCCCGGGGCGCCGGTCTCGCTCAACACGGCCGACCTCGCCGCGCTCGACACGCTGCCCGGCGTGGGTCCGGTGCTCGCCCAGCGCATCCTCGACTGGCGCTCGTCACACGGGCGGTTCACCAGCGTCGACGAGCTGGGTGAGGTCAGCGGCATCGGCGAGAAGCTGTTGGCCCAGCTCAGCCCACTGGTGACGCTGTGAGCGCCCCTCGATCGCCTGGTGACGACGGGCCCGAGGTGCCGCGCCGGGTGCGGCCGCCGACCGACCTGCGGCTGCTCGGGCCGGCCGTGCTCGCCTGGGCGGTGGCGGCTGCCGGCCTGGGCCTGACGGCACAGGCCCACCTGGTGACGGCCGCCGCGCCCGCACTCGTCGTCGGTGCAGTCACGTGCGCTGGATTCCCTCGCCGCGCGCTGCGCCGGGTGGGGTTGCTGGGGCCACTGCTGCTGACCGTGGCCCTCGTTGCCGTGCTGCAGCTGGCCGCAGCGGGGCACGCCATCCTGCGGGCCCGCGGCGACGTCGAGGCACTCGCTCGCGACCGCGCGGCGGTCACCGCCGTGGCCGTGCTCACCGGGGATGCCGTCGTGTTGCCCGCCCGCGGTGACCGGCCAGTCGTGCTGCGCGAGGCGACCGTCCACGTGCTCGACGCCCGAGGGCTACGGCACCGCACCTCCGCTCCGGTGCTGCTCACCGGCGACCCCGCGATTGCCGACGCGGCGTGGCGCTCCACGGTGCGGGTGCGTGGCCGGCTGGGGCCCACCGAGCAGGCCGACGACCGGGTCGCGACCCTGTCGGTGCGCGGGCGGCCCGTGGTCCTGGCGCCACCCGGAACCATCGCCTCGGCGGCCGAACGGCTTCGCAACGGCCTGCGTCGGGCCGTCGACCACGCACCGTCCGACGCGCGCGGGCTGTTGCCGGGGCTGGTCATCGGCGACACCAGCCGCACCCCTCCCGACCTCACCGAGGCCATGCGAGCCACCGGCATGACCCACCTCACGGCGGTCAGCGGCAGCAACGTCGCCGTCGTCACGGGACTCGCCCTCGGGCTCTGCGTGCTCGTCGGCGTGCCGAGGAGGCTGCGCCCCGTGCTTGCCCTCGCCGCGCTCGCCGGGTTCGTCGTGCTCGCGCGCCCCGAGCCGAGTGTCGTGCGGGCTGCGGCCATGGGGGCGATCGGTCTCCTCGGGCTGAGCCGGTCCCGTCGCTCGGCCGGTCCACCCGTCCTGGGCGCGGCCATTGTGGTGGTCCTCCTCGTCGACCCGTGGCTCGCCCGCTCCTTCGGCTTCGTGCTCTCCTCGTTGGCCACTCTCGGCCTGCTCCTGTTCACCCGACCGTGGGGCGACGCGATCGGTGCCCGCCTCCCGGCCCGGCTGCGCGCTCTGGGTCCGGCGCTGGCCATCCCGGTGGCCGCCCAGGCGATGACCGCGCCCGTCATCGTGCTGCTTCAGGGCTCGGTCAGCCTGATCGGCATCGCAGCCAACCTGCTCGCAGCACCTCTCGTGCCGGTGGCCACCGTCGCCGGGGTGGCAGCAGCCCTGACCTCGCTGGTCTGGGCCCGGGGGGCTGAGCTGGTCGCGTGGGTCGGGGTGGTCCCCACCCAGGTCATCGCGCAGGTCGCCCGACGGTTCGCCGAGGTGCCCGGCGGCACGCTGCCCTGGCCCGACGGCGCCCCCGGCGCCCTCCTGCTCGCCGCCCTGACCCTGGCGGTGCTGCTCACCGGCCGGGCCCTGGCGTCCGGGGTCGCGGCCCACCCGGTCGCGGCGCTCGGCGCGGCACTGGTGCTCGCCGCCGGCCTGGTTCCCACGCGCGCGGTCACCTGGCCACCCGACGGCTGGCGGGTCGTGGTCTGTGACGTCGGCCAAGGCGATGCGGTCGTGCTTCGCAGCGGCCCGCACCGGGCCGTCCTCGTCGACGCCGGCCCCGACCCACCCCTGGTCGACGGCTGCCTGAGCCGGCTCGGCGTCACCACGCTCGATGCCGTCGTCCTCACTCACTTCCACGCCGACCACGTCGACGGGCTGGCGGGTGCCGTCGACGGGCGCACGGTCGGTCAGCTGCTCGTCGGCCCGGTCCGCGAGCCGGCCCAGTCGGCCGACCAGGTCGACAGCGTGGCGCGAGCCCACGGCATCCCGACCGCCGTGCTGCACGCCGGTGACCGGCTCACCGTCGGCGAGGTGACAGCAGCGGTGTGGAGCCCCTGGCGGAGGATCGCCGACGGCTCGGTGCCCAACAACGCCAGCCTCGTGCTGGCCGTTCACACCGGCTCGGTCGACGCCCTGCTCCTCGGTGACATCGAGCGCGAGGCGGCGCACGACTTGCTCCTGCGCATCCGCCGCGAGCCGTCGATGAGTTCTGCCGCAACGGGATTCGAGGTGGTGAAGACCCCGCACCACGGCAGCGCCAACCTCGACGACGACCTGATGGCCGTCGTCGCGGCGCCCGTCGGCATCATCAGTGTGGGTAAGGACAATGACTACGGGCACCCCGCGCCGCACCACCTCGACGTGCTACGACGCGACGGGTATGCCGTCTACCGCACCGACCAGCGCGGCGACGTCGCGGTCGTCGAGCGTGGCGGGGTGGTGTCGGTCGAGACCGGCCGGTGATCGCGGGCGGTTGTGGCCGCCCCCCGGCGTCGCGGCAACGCCGGCGCTGGCAGCGGCGCACCGCGTAGCGACCAGAGGCGAGGAAGTAACCGTTCGGCCGCCCCCGAAGCAGACGTTCGGCCGTTTCTCGGTGTCGATTTGAGCGATTTGGCACGCACCGACCCCGCCAGGGGGGAGACTCGCCCTGCTGGCGCAGCGGTGCGGCACTGCGCTGGTCGTCGTGGCGACACGGGCAGCCCCAGATCGAGAATGGATGCACCAATGGGACGCGATACCCACGGGATCACGGCCGATCCCATCGTGGCCGCGCTCGGCCGGGTCCCGCTGTTCGCCGGGCTGTCCATGGACGACCTCGCGACGCTCGCCACGGTGACCAGCAGACGGTCGCTCGACGTCGGCACGGTGCTCACCACCGAGGGCGAGGTGGGAACCGAGTTCTACGTCATCGAGCGCGGCGTCGTCATGATCACCGCCCATGAGCAGCTGTTGAGGACGCTCGGCCCCGGAGACTTCCTCGGCGAGATCGCGATCCTCTTCAACGGCACCCGCACCGCCACGGCGGTCGCCACCGAGCCCGGCTCGCTGCTCGTCCTGCCCAAGGCCGACTTCCTGGAGCTGCTCGCCGCCAACACGTCGATCGAGAAGAAGATCCTCGACACGGCCGGCGAGCGCCTCCGCCACGGCTGAGGCGTCAGATCGAGAAGGCCGGCTCCGGGCCGCGCACCGTCGGCGCGGTCGACTGCGCCTTGGCGCTCTCGGCCAGCGCGTCGAGGGTGGCCTTGACGGCCGGCACGCGCTGTAGGTCGGGGGTGGTCACGGCCATGATCGAGCGCCGGGATGCCGGCGTGATCGGCAGCGCCACGACGTCGCCGTGGTGCACCGTGCGCAGAATGAGGTCGGGGATGAGCGCGACCCCCAGCCCCTCGGCGACCAGGCCCATGACGGCGACATAGTCCTCGGTCTCGTAGGCGACATCCGGGCGGAAGCCGGCGTCGTGCGTCAGCTGCAACAGGTGACCACGACAGCGAGGGCACCCGGCGATCCACGGCTCGGAAGCCAGGTCCGCGAGGTCGACGTTCTCCTGCCCCGACACCGCGTGCCCGTCGGGCACGGCGAGGCGCACCTCGTCGTCGAGCAGCGGGGTGATCACGAACTGGTCGAGGTCCTCCTCGCCACGCCCCAGGTCGGTGCCCTCGTAGGCGAATGCCACCGCCAGGTCGCACTCGCCGGCCTTGAGCGCGGCCAGGCTCTCGGGCGGCTCGGCCTCGGTGAAGCTGATGTTGACGTCGGGGAAGCGCCGCTTCACCAGCGACAGCGCCCGCGGCACCAGGGTGGCCGACGCCGACGGGAAGGCCATCAGCCGCACCCGCCCACTGCGCAGCCCGGCGATCGCCGCGACCTCCTCCTCGGCGGCATCCAGCGCGGCGAGCACGGGGGTCGCGTGTCGAGCCAGCACTTGCCCCGCCTCGGTGAGGCGCACGTTGCGCCCGACCCGCTCGACCAGCACGGTGCCGGTGCGCTGCTCGAGGCGGCGCACCATCTGCGAGATGGCGGGCTGCGTGTAGCCCAGCGAGACGGCGGCCGCGGTGAAGCTGCCCTCGTCGGAGATGGCCTTCATGACCCGAAGGCCGGCGGCGTCGATCATGAGCGCATTCTATAACGCGACGTTATCCGTCCGCCACATCCCCACACGCCCTGTCATGCCAGGACGACACGCTTGCCGTCGCGAACATCCCGACTTCTTGCGGATCTCCCACCTCCCGAAGCCGGTTCCGCGGTGGGTAATCCGCAATCAGTCGGATGCCGCCCGCCCGGAGTCCCGACTTCTTGCGGTTGTCCCACCTGGTAGCGCGCCTTCCCAACCCCGCGGGAGGTGGGTGATCCGCAATCAGTCGGATGCCGCCCGCACGAGGTCCCGACTTCTTGCGGTTGTCCCACCTGGTAGCGCGCCTTCCCAACCCCGCGGGAGGTGGGTGATCCGCAATCAGTCGGATGCCGTGTGCCCGCCGCCGCTGCACGGGCAGGTTCGACGTGGCGCGCCCCACCCCCGCCTCGGGTGCGAAGATCGTCGGCATGCCGGATGCCGTCTCGCTCGCCGCCCTCCTGGGCGCCCACCCGGGCACCCTCGTGCTCACCGGTGCCGGCATCTCGACCGACTCCGGCATCCCCGACTACCGCGGCCCCGACGGCACCCGCCGGGTCACCCCGATGCAACACGGGGAGTTCGTGGGCTCCAGCGAGGCCCGGCAGCGCTACTGGGCCCGCTCGTTCATCGGCTGGCAGCGCTTCAGCTCGGCCGAGCCGAACGCCGCCCACCTGGCGGTCGCCGACCTGCAGCGCCGCGGGGTGCTCGGCCCGGTGATCACCCAGAACGTCGACGGTCTGCACCAGGCCGCGGGCAGCCGCGACGTCACCGAGCTGCACGGAAGCCTGGCCGAGGTGGTCTGCCTCACCTGCGGCGACCGGTCCGATCGCGACCTGCTCCAGGCCCGGATGTACGAGGCCAACCAGGGCTTCGACCGGTTGGCCAGCGGTGAGTCACCCGACGGCTCACGGGTCAGCAGCCAGATCCGCCCCGACGGTGACATCGTGCTCGCTGACGACCTCGTCGCCGGCTTCCATCTACCGCGCTGCACGGTGTGCGGCGGCGACGCGCTCAAGCCCGACGTCGTGTTCTTCGGCGGCTCGGTCCCGCGCGAGCGGGTCGACGCCTGCTACGCCCTCACCGATGCGGCCCCCGCCCTCCTCGTCCTCGGCTCCTCGCTCGCCGTGATGAGCGGGCTGCGGTTCGTGCGGCACGCGGCCAAGCGCGGCATCCCGGTGATGGCGGTGACCCGAGGCCCCACTCGTGGCGACGACCTGATGACGCTGCGAGTCGACGCCTCGCTCGCCCCGACCCTCGGCGAGGTGCTCCGCGCCGGCGTCGCCGCCTGATGGCCGACCCAGCACGCGAGGCGACGGGCGACGCGAGCCGGCACCCGGCATCCGAGCACCTGACCCTGCGCAGCGCGACCGCCGCCGACCTGCCCGCGCTCGCCGACATCTACAACGAGGCCGTCGCGCACAGCGTCGCCACCTTCGACGTCGAGCCGCAGCCGCCCGAGCTGTTCGCCGATCGCGTCGCGAGCAGCCGCCCGGGCGACCACGTGCTCGTCGCGGAGGAGCGGGGCCGCGTCGTCGGCATGGCGTATGCCGCCACCTACCGCCCGCGGCCGGCGTACGACGGCACCCGCGAGACCTCGGTCTATCTCGCTCCGGACGCTCGCGGCCGTGGCCTGGGCCGCGCGCTCTACGACGAACTGCTCGCGCGGGTCGACGCAGACGGCATCCACGTCTGTCTCGCCGTCATCGCCCAGCCGAATGCCGCGAGCGAGGCGCTGCACGAGGCCGTCGGCTTCGAGCGGGTGGGCACGTTGCGCGAGGTCGGCCGCAAGTTCGACCGGTGGGTCGACACCACCTGGTGGCAGCGGGTGCGCGGTTAGCCGGATGCCGGGGGACCGGCCGCGCGACCCCCGGCGCGCACCGCTGACGGCGGCGATACGCTGCCCCCATGGGAGCCATCGGGTCCGGACCGTTCGAGAACGACGACGCGCTCGACTTCCTGGGTGAGCTGGCCGACCTGCCGGCGCACGATCGCGGGCACCGGGTGCTCGAGGCGCTCGACACCGTGCTGCTGAGCACGGGCTTCGTCGGGGCGCCGCAGATGTGCGAGGCCGTGGCGGGTGCTGCCGCGGTCGGCGCCTCGGTGAACCCGGATGCCGCCGTCGGCGAGCCCTACCTGCCGGCCTGGCTCGCCGCTGAGCCGCTGCCCACCGGTGACGAGGAGCTCGTCGAGAAGGCGCGCCAGGTGCTGCGCCGGGCGGTGCGCTCGCAGGACAACGAGTGGTGGACGCTCTGGGACGAGGCCGGCCTGGCCGACGACGTCACGGCATCGTGCCGACGCGCGCTGGCCTGGCTCGGCGACCGGGACGACTGACCGGGGCTCACCAGGGCAGCGGCTGACCGTCGCGGAAGAAGCCACCGGTCGGGCCGTCGTCGCCGAGCAGCGCGGCCCAGACGATGGATGCCGCGCCCTCCTCGACCGGTCGGCGACCGCGAGCACGGGCTCGGCCTGGCGAACAGGGCGCTGATGGCCCATGCCCAGCAGTCGCCGCAGTTCGCCGAGGTCTACGGCGAGCTGCACGAGCACTGGCGGGCCCCGATGCTCCAGGCGATGCGCCGGGGGGTGGCGCGCGGCGAGCTGCGCCGGGGCACCGACGCCCACCTGGTGGTCGACCTGCTGCAGGGCCTGCTTTGGTACCGGCTCCTCGTCGGCCACCGTGGCGTCAGCGCTCGAGACGCCAGGCGCTCCGTGGATGCCGCGCTGGCACCGTGTGGCGCACGCCGGCCTGATCCGGTGCCGGGCACGACGACGACACAACGAGGGCCTGACGTCCAGGTCGGACGTCGGGCCCTCGTCGAGTGCGGCGGGTCAGACGCGTCGCAGGACCGCAGTCACCTTGCCCAGAATGGTGGCGTGGTCGCCGTCGATCGGTGAGAAGGCCGGGTTGTGCGGCATCAGCCACACCTTGCCGTCGCGCCGCTTGAAGGTCTTGACGGTGGCCTCGTTGTCGAGCATCGCCGCGACGATGTCGCCGTTGTCGGCGTTGGGCTGCTGGCGCACCACCACCCAGTCGCCGTCGCAGATCGCGGCGTCGACCATCGAGTCGCCGACCACTTTGAGCAGGAAGAGCGCGCCCTCACCGACGATCTGGCGGGGGAGCGGGAAGACGTCGTCGACGACCTCTTCGGCGGTGATCGGCACGCCGGCGGCGATGCGGCCGAGCACCGGCACGTAGGCGGCCTCCGGACGCTGGTCGTTGATGCCGGTGACGTCGACGTCGTCGTGCTCGGCGGCGCCCCGGTAGCCGGGCTCGTCACTGGCGGTGTCGGGGGAGATGACCTCGATGGCGCGCGGCCGGTTTGGGTCGCGACGCAGGTAGCCCTTGCGCTCGAGGGCGGAGAGCTGGTGGGCGACCGAGCTGGGCGAGGTCAGACCCACGGCGTCGCCGATCTCGCGCATGCTCGGCGGGTAGCCGCGCCGGTCGATGGAGTTGCGGATCACCTCGAGCACCTTGCGCTGGCGGTGCGTGAGCGCCCCGCCGTCGCCACGATCGGGCATCTCGTGGATGTCGGCGTTCCTCGGACGTGCCATGTCGACCCCTTCGGTGTCATCCCTGCTGTCGGGAGTGCGGTCCTGCGCCGGAGCCGGGCGGGCTCCGGGTGTTTCCGCAGGTCAGCCCGACTGTCAGTGGTGCTCGGCAGGCTTACCGGCATGAGCACATCGTACGAGTCTCGTACACACAATTCAAACATTTCTTCGAGGCGTGTCTTGAACGGCTCGAACATCCGTGCTACAACTCGTACAGACGTTCTATCGAACACCGGTTCGACGGTGGCCCTGGCCGCCGGGATGGAGGGAAGCATGAGCGCACTCGAGTGGAGCCCCACCGACCTCGCGTATGCCGGGTCGCCGGCGCCGCGTCGACCGCACCTCGTCGTGCTTACCGGCGGTGCCGGTCGCCCGGCGCAGGTTGCTGGGGTTCGCATCACCCGCCGTGGCCGGCTGGCGCTCTCGCCCTCGCCCTCGCCCTGGCCATCGTCGCGGTCGTCGGCCTGATCGGCATGGGTGGGGCCGGTGCGGCCGAGCCGCTGCCCACCGTCACGGTCGCCCCGGGCCAGACCCTGTCCGAGGTCGCCCTGGCCGAGCTGCCCCAGCTGAACCTGAGCCAGGCCATCGTCGCGATCCAGATCGCCAACCAGCTGAGCACTGCCGAGATCAGCGCCGGGCAGCAGCTCGTCATCCCGCGGTCCTGACCACACCCGACCGCCACCGACCCGCTGGGGTCTCGCCGGTCCCACCGTCCTGAGTCCCTCGACCCGACTCAGAACGCCGAAGGGCGTCGCCCCCGTGCAGGGGATGCGGCGCCCTTCGTGCTGAGCCGGCCGCCGGTGTTGAGTGCGAGGGCTGGGGGTCCGGTTCGAGGTGATGATCTGCCGCGTGCCGTCAGCCGATCACCTCCACCCGAGGGTGTCCTTCGGGTTCGAGGTGATGATCTGCCGCGTGCCGTCAGCCGAATACCTCGACTTAGGTGAACACGAGGTCGAGGGGGCGCTCGACGAAGTCGGCGAAGGCCTGCGCCGCGGCCGCGATGGCGTCCCGGTCGTCGCTGCCCAACGGCGCGTCGGCGTTCACGGTCACCCGCACCGAGGTGGGGGACACCGCCCGCTTCCAGATGCCGACGTCCTCGCCGTGTACCACGACGATGCCGCCCCCAGACTCCGAGAGCAGCCGTTGCCGAGCGGCGTCCGGGGTGCGCCGTGGAAAACCGGTGTGCTGGTAGGTCAAGCAGACCTCGTCGAACGTCGGCAGCAGGTAGGCCGCGTGCTCACGGGACGTGCGTGCGGGCACGGTCGGGTCGAACCACAGTGTGTGCCGGTCGACGTCGACCCGCTCGAGCTGGTCGGTGAGGTCCGCCAGGGCGCTGCGGATCTGGGTCAGCGTCAGGGTCGACCAGCGCGCCAGGTCGCGCTCGGATGCCGGGCCGTGCCCGGCGAGGAAACGCCGGGTCAGCTCTCGGCGGGCATCCTCGCCGACGAGGGTGTCCTTGGGCCCGGCTGGCACCACCTCGTCGGCCAGCACGTAGGTGTGCTCCACCCCACGCGGCGGACCGGAGCAGATGATGGCCCGCAGCTCCGCGATGATGAGCAGGTGCGCCAGGTGCTGCACCTCGGTGGGTAGCCCCTCTGCGGCGAAGGCCACCCGTACCTCACGACGCGTGCACGGTGTCGGCCCAGCCAGCAGGGTCTCGAGCACGCTCAGACTTCGGGTCACGACCTCGTCGGTGAGCCCCAGCCGGCGGTTGACGCCGGCGCTGCCGCCCTCGACCCGTGGCCCGGTGACGCCTTGCACCCAGCGCAGGTCCTCGGGTGCGAGCAGGTGCCACGTCGGTCGCAGCGCGTGGGTGCGCAGCCAGCCGCCGGCGGACTGCTGGGCGAGCACGCTGGCATATGTCGTGCCGGGCGCCATCCGCCTGCCGAGTGACCAGGCCGCGAGTGGGGCGTCCTGCGACTGGACGCAGCCGAGCAGCCGCACCACGTCGGCACCGTGCGGCAGCCCGGGGGACGACAACCGCTGGGTGGCGAGCCGGCGACGGTGCACGCGGTCGAGGGGAGGGGCAGGCCACCCGCACATCCTCGCACCGCCCACCGACGCGGCATCCTCGCCAGGACCCCAGCGGCAGTGCGAGCGAGGCACGCGGAGGCGGGCGCCGAGGGCTCCGTATGCCTAGAGCGAACCCGGGGAACAGAACCCTTGCTCGTGCACGTTGTGCAGTGGTGTAATCAAGTAATTACTGCAAGGAGAGAATCATGCGACACCCACACACCCCCCACACCCACGACTCCATCACCGACGACGACCTCACCCCCCGTGGTGGCGGTCCCCGTGCCGGACGCGGCCCCGGCCGTGGCCCGCGCGGTGGCCGACCGGGCCCCGGCGGTGGCCCGGAGGGCATGCGCCGCGGACGCGGCTTCGGCCGGGCCGGCGGCTGGCAGCAGGGCGACCTGCCCAGTGCCGACGACGCCCAGAGCTGGTTCTCCGGGCGCCTGCCCGAGGGCTGGTTCGAGGAGGTCGTCGTCACCGCCGACCGCGAGGAGATCACCGTCATCGGCACCCTCGCGGGCGTCGACGCCGGCACCGACGCGGCCGAGGCCGAGGGGCGGATCAGCCGCTTCCGCGCCGAGACCCGCGACGAGCGCATCGCCATCGCCCAGGAGGCCCAGGCCCGCTACCAGCGCACCGTCTCCTGGGGAGCGAGCGTCGGTGGCAACACCATCTTGTTCACCCACCTCGCGGTGCCGGTCATGACCCGGCTGCGCCAGCCCGAGCGGGCGGTGCTCGACACCCTCGTCGACGCCGGCGTCGCCCGGTCGCGCAGCGATGCGCTGGCCTGGTCGGTGCGGGTCGTCGGCGAGCACGCCGACACCTGGCTCGCCGAGCTGCGCGAGAAGATGTCCGAGGTCGACAAGCTGCGCGCCAAGGGGCCCGAGCTCTGAGCCCAGCAACGTGAGCCGCGCGCCCACGCCCATACCAACGGATGCCGTGCCACACCCTTGTGGCACGGCATCCGTACGTCTGTGGCACGGCATCCGTACGTTTCGGGAACCGGCCACCAGCGGCTCAGGGAACGACGACCGCGCGCCCGCGCAGGGTGCGCGCATGCATCCGCTCGTAGATCCGCGGGCCCTCGTCGAGGCTGAAGGTCTCGGTCTCGACCTCGAGGGCGCCGCTGCGCGCCATGGCGAGCACCTCGTGCAGCTCGGGAATGGTGCCCCAGTAGGGGGCCCGGACAGACACCTCGAAGGGCAGGCTGAACAGGCCGACCGGCACCGTGCCGTCACCGACCCCGACGACGACGATGTCACCGAGGGCCGCGACCATCTGTGGTGAGAGTGCGGTGGTGGGGCCGAGGCCCACGAAGTCGAAGACCGCGGTCGCGCCGCGCCCGTCGGTGAGCTCCTTGACCTGAGCGGGGGCGGCCTCACCCGAGACCAGCGCGTGGTGCGCACCCATCTCGCGGGCGAAGTCCAGCTTGTCGGGCAGGTCGAGGGCGATGACCTGGCACGACGACAGGGCGCGCAGCATTCGGATGGCCAGGTGCCCCAGGCCACCGACGCCGATGACGACGGCGGTCGAGCCGGGCACGAGCTTGGGCAGGCTGGGCTTGATGGCGTGGTAGGGCGTCAGCCCGGCGTCGGTCAGGGGGGCCGCCTGGGTCGGGCCCAGGCCGCGTAGCGGCACGAGGTGACGGGCGTCGTCGACGAGCATGAACTCGGCCATCGACCCGGGTGCACCCGAGGCCCGGCGGTTGGATGCCGCGCGCGGCCGCCACCTCGCAGTACTGCTCGGCCCCGGTGGCGCAGGTGTGGCAGCGGCCGCAGCCCCACGGGCCGTAGACGGCCACCTCGTCGCCGGGCTGCACCCCGGTGACCGACGGCCCGACGGCCTCCACCACGCCCACGCCCTCGTGGCCCAGGGTGAGCGGCAGGCCGTAGACGTAGGCCTGCTCGGGCAGCCCCATGATGAACTCGTCGGAGTGGCAGGCCCCTGCGGCGAGCACCCGCAGGAGCACCTCACCGCCCGTCGGCTCGGGCGTTGCGACCTCGACCACCTCTGGTGGCGACCCGATGTGCGTGTACTGGAGTGCCTTCATCGCCGTCTCCTCACAACCGATCTGGACACTCCCAAAGTAGGCCGGGTGGGCAGGGGTCGGAAGGCCCGCCGAGTGTCTCGTCGGGCACCCTGTCGAGCCGACGGAGTACGTTGCGCAGATGAGGGCCGCCGTCAGCACCCGGTACGGCCCACCCGAGGTCGTGCACGTCGTGGATGACGCCCCCGAGCCGGAGGTCGCCCCCGACGACCTGCTCGTGCGGGTGCACGTCACCACGGTCAACCGCACGGATGCCGCCTATCGCCGGGCCTATCCGTTCGTCATCCGGGCGGTCTCCGGCTGGCGCGGGCCGAAGGCTCCCGTCTGGGGCACCGAGTACGCCGGCGTCGTCGAGCGGGTCGGTGCTGAGGTCACCCGGTTCGCAGCAGGCGACCGCGTCTTCGGGTATGCCGAGCCCCGGTTCGGCGCCCACGCCGAGCTCGTCGCGGTGGCCGAATCCTCCTTCGTGGCACCAGTTCCCGACGGCATCGAGCTGCGGCGGGCCGCCGCGGCCACCGAGGGCGCTCACTACGCGCTGAGCAGCATCCGCCGCGCAGGGGTGCAGGCCAGCGACCGGGTGCTCGTGCACGGCGCGACCGGTGCCATCGGGTCAGCCGCCGTGCAGCTGCTCGCCGACCTCGGGGCCGACGTCATCGCCACGGCGCCCTCGGCGCAGGTCGAGCTGGTGCGCGGGCTCGGCGCCCGCCGGGTGGTCGACTTCCAGGCCGAGGACTTCACGGCGATCGACGAGACGGTCGACGTCGTGCTCGACATGGTCGGCAAGAGCACCTTCGGGGCATGCAGGCGGCTGCTCTCTCCGCACGGCGTGTACGAGTCGAGCGACCTCGGGCCGTATGCCCAGAACATCGCGCTGCCCCTGGTCACCAAGCTCGGTCGCGGCCGGCGGGTGGTCTTCCCGTTCCCGTCGACGTCGCCCGAGGTGGTCGAGTACCTCCGCTCCCGTCTCGAGAGCGGCACCTTCACCCCGCTGCTCGACCCGACAACCTTCCGGCTCGACGACGTCGTGGCTGCCTACCACTACGTCGAGACCGGCCAGAAGCTCGGCAACGTCCTCGTCACCGTCCCCTGACCCCCCGACTTCTTCTTGCGGATTTCCCCCCGTCCAGCGCCCAGATCGAGACGTTGGCGGGTGGGCAATCCGCAATCAGTCAGGATGCCGGCCGCCCCGTCCTCGACTTCTTGCGGATCTTCACCCCCGCCCTCGCTGGGGCTCACAGGGTGGGTGGGCGATCCGCAATCAGTCGGGGATGCCGGCCCCCCCGTCCTCGACTTCTTGTGGATCTTCACCCTCGGCTCGGCGCCCTCGCTGGGGCTCACGGGGGTGGGCAATTCGCAGTCAGTCGGGATGCCGGCCAGCCGTCTTCGACTTCTTGCGGATCTTCCCCCGCGCAGCGCCCAAGACTGCACTCTCGGGAGGTGGGAAATCCGCAATCAGTCGGGATGCCGGCAGGCCAGCGTTGGGTGCCCGGGTGGTCGCCAGTGCAACCAGCTGAGCACCCAACGCTGCGGCGCCAAGCGGGCTCAGGGTCGGAGCGCGGGGCCGGTCAGGTCAGGGGAGGGTGCGGCGCATGACGAGGCGCGGCATCCGGCTCGCCACGGCATCGGTGGTGCCGACCACCGAGAACCCGGCCTTCTCGAACATCGAACGGGTGCCGACGAAGGCCATCGTGGTGTCCATCCGCCCGGTCGGGTCGACCGGGTGCGCCTCGACCGCCGGGGCACCGGCCGCCGCGGCGTAGGCGACCGCTCCCGCGAGCAGGTGCCCGACCACGCCCTGCCGCCGGTGCCCGCCGCGCACCACGACGCAGATGATGCTCCACACCGGCACGTCGTCGACCGGGCGGATCAGCTTGGAGCGCTCCAGCCGCGGGATCTCCGAGCGAGGCGAGATGCTGCACCAGCCCACGGGCGTGCCGTTGCGGTAGGTGACCACCCCTGGCGGGTGCTCCCGCTCGCACAGTGCTCGCATCGCGTGCTCACGAGCGTCGGGCCCGTCGCCACCCAGCTCGCGGATGTCTGCCTGCCGCAGGCGGTGCGACAGGCACCAGCACGAGTAGGCCCGCCGGGTGGGGTTGATGACATCGGCGAAGTCCTCGAAACGGTCCGTCGTCACCGGCTGCGTCTCCCACACGACCTCGTCGGATGCCGTCCCGCTCGCCGTCGCCGCGTCGCGGGATGGCGTCGCGCTCGTCATCGCCCCTTCGCCGGATGCCGTCCCGCTCGCCGTCGCTCCCATCGCCCCACCCAACCACCGCGCGCCGACAGCCGGGGGCACACGGCATCGCGCACTGCACCCGCCCCGAGCACGACCTCGTGCGACCTGCACACGGTTCTCGCACCCCTGTGCGGAGTTTGAACGAGACAAAGTCGCACGAAGTCGCAGCGGCCCAGGTGTCACACCGCGACGGCGAGCGGTGTCTGAAGGGGTGGACGGCCACCCGGGCCGCCCCCAGACCCGAGGAGAACCACCGTGCCCAGCACCTTCCGCATCCCCAAGGCCCCGATGACCGGCGCCTACGCCGGCGTCCTCAAGGCCTACGCCCGCCGCACCTGGGGCGCCGTGCCCGACACCGCCTACGTCCTCTGGCACAACAAGCCCGTGTTGAAGGCGGTGCTCGGCTTCGAGCGCAAGGTCGCGAAGTGGGACGCGCTCGACAAGCACCTCGCCTCCTACGCACAGCTGGCCAGCGCGGCCGTCATCGGCTGCAGCTGGTGCATGGACTTCGGCTACTTCCTCGCCCACGACGAGGGGCTCGACGAGGCCAAGGTGCGCGAGGTGCCGCGCTGGCGCCAGTCCGACGCCTTCACCTCGCTCGAGCGCGACGTGCTGGAGTACGCCGAGGCGATGAGTGCCACCCCCTGCGCCGTCGACGACGAGCTGAGCCAGCGCCTGCAGGATGCGCTCGGCGTCAAGGCCGTCGTCGAGCTCACCCAGCTCGTAGCGCTCGAGAACATGCGCTCGCGGTTCAACAGCGCCGCCGGCCTGCAGTCGCAGGGCTACTCCGACGTCTGCGAGCTGCCGCTGGCCCTACCCTCACACGCATGACGCAGGCGCCCGACGCGGCCGAGTTCGAGGCGCTCCGACCGCTGCTGTTCACGGTGGCCTACGAGATGCTCGAGGTCGCGGCGGATGCCGAGGACGTCGTTCAGGAGGCATGGCTGCGGTGGTCGCGGGTCGACGCCACGTCAGTGCGCGACCCGCGCGCCTACCTGGTGCGCATCGTCATCCGCTTGTCGCTCAACCGTTTCCGCACAGTGAGCCGTCAGCGCGAGACCTACGTCGGCCCGTGGCTGCCCGAGCCACTGCTCACGGTCAGTGACGTCGCGGATGACGTGGAGCTCGCCGACAGCGTCTCCACCGCGATGCTCCTCGTGCTGCAGACCCTCACCCCGGTCGAGCGGGCGGTCTTCGTGCTGCGGGAGGTGTTCGACGTACCCTACGACGAGATCGCCGCGGGGGTCGACCGCACGCCGGCCGCGGTGCGGCAGATCGCCCACCGGGCCCGCGAGCACGTGGCCGCCCGGCGCCCGCGCCAGCGCGTCGACCGCACCGAGCACGCGGAGGTCCTGGAGCGCTTCCGCCGGGCCGCCGACACCGGCGACCTGCAGGCGCTCATCGACGTGCTCTCGCCCGACGTCGTGCTGGTCACCGACGGCGGCGGCGTGCGCAAGGCGGCGCTGCGGCCGATCCTCGGGCGCGACAAGGTGCTGCGCTTCCTCGCCGCAGTCACCCCGCAGGACGTCGAGGTCGACCTGCGCCTCGAGTGGGTCGGCGGGCAGCCGGGTCTGGTCGCGGTCATCGACGGGGTGGTCGACAGCGTGATTACCATCGATGTCGTCGACGGCGTCGTCGGCTCGCTCTACTTCGTGCGCAACCCCGACAAGCTCACCCGGCTCGGCGACGAGGTGCGCCTGGCCCGCTGACCGGCCCCCCGGCATCCGGCCGACGTAGGGTCGGGCGGTGCGCATCGTCAGCCTCATCCCGTCGGCCACCGAGATCCTCTTCGCGGTGGGCGCCGGTGACGACGTGGTGGGGGTGACGTTCGAGTGCGACCACCCCGCGCAGGCCCGCGAGCGGCGGGTGGTGTCGTCGACGACCCTGCCCGAGGGGCTCACCCCACGCGAGATCGACGACGCCGTGGCGCGCGCGGTCGCAGCAGGGGAGGACCTCTACCGCCTCGACGCGGGCGCCCTCGCCGACCTCGACGCAGACCTCGTCGTCACCCAGGACCTCTGCGCGGTCTGCGCTGTCGACGTCGCCGCCGTCGACGACGCACTATCCCACCTCGGTTGCCGCGCAACGGTTCTCACCATCGACCCGCACACCCTCGACGACGTGCTCGAGTCCGTGGTGGCGGTGGGGCAAGCGACCGGCAACGAGGGCGCCGCGCTCACCCTGGTCGGGTCGCTGCGCGAGCGGCTGGATGCCGTGCGCTCACGGGTGCGTGGACGCCCACGTCCGCGCGTGGTCGTGCTCGAGTGGAGCGACCCGCCGTACGCCCCGGGCCACTGGATCCCGGAGATGGTGACGGCCGCCGGCGGTGAGCCGGTGCTCGGAGCGGCGGGGGAGAAGTCGGTGCGCGTGACGTGGGATGCCGTGCACGCCGCAGCGCCGGACGTCGTGGTGGTCGCGCCGTGCGGCTTCGACCGGGCGGAGGCCCAGCGGCAGGCGGACGGGCTGGTGGCGGCAGGGCTGCTCCCGGCGGGCGTCGGGGTGCACGCCGTCGACGCGAACGGGCAGTGGGCCCGCCCCGGCCCGCGCCTGGTCGACGGTGTCGAGGAGCTGGCTGCGCTGCTCCATCCCTGACGCCCCGGTCATGGCGGGGTCCGGCTCCCTAGCCCTCGGCCGCCTCCCGTCGCTGTCCGCCTTCGGCGTTGCGACGTGCCTCCAGCCTCGCCTCGACCGCCACCTGACCCACCACCACGATGGCGACCACCGCCGTGAGCACAGTCGCCGGCAGCGCGACCACTCCGCCGAGCAGCCCGAGCAGCAACGGCACGACGACGCCACTCGAGATCCACAGCGTGCGGATGGTGTTCGCGCGCCCAAGGACCACGATCGCTACAAGTTGGCCGATCAGGAAGTAGGCGGCGACGGCCCCGCAGAGCAGCCAGCGCGGGCCGGTGTCGAGCGGCTCGTTGCCGTGCTCGACGATCGACGCGAGCCCCACCGACACCGTGGCGATCACCCCGGTCACCACGCAGTGCAGCGCCAGCCCGGCGCGTGCCCCCACGGCTCCGCCGCGCAGGTGCGGCACCCCGGCGAACCCGTACTGCACCGACAGCCCGAACATCCCCGCGAGCAGCACGAACGACGCCAGCCCCGCCACGAACAGCCCCGTCTCGGGCACGGCCTCCGACGCGGCATCCACGACCTGCACCACCCCCTCGCCGAGCACGATGATCACGAACAGCCCCAGCCGCTCCGCGAGGTGCACGGGGTCGGTCGTCACCGGGACGGCGGCGAACGCCTGATGCACCGCCTCCGGCCCGCGCGGCCGTCCCCGTCGGCCCCCTCGACCCGGCCGGTCCTCGGATGCCGTGTCGCGCCGCGGTCGTCCGCCGCCCCTGGCGTCGCGACCGGCCGACCGCTCCTCGCGCTCGATGACCGTGGCGATGCGGCTCTCGTAGCGCTCGAGCATGTCGTCGCCGGAGACGACCAGGACGAGCCACAGGTCGAGCGCGACCCCGAGCGCCCACAGGGCGATGGTGACGGGCGGGTGGGTGAACAGGGAGATGATCCACGGCAGCACCCCGAAGGTGTGCTGGGCCACCGGGAAGTCGAGCAGCACCTCGCCGCGGCGCCACGACTGCGCCCCGTAGAGGCGGGTGGCGATGTACGCGATGGCGAAGACCGTGACCGCCCGGCTCGGGTGGGCCACCTCGTCGCCCTCGGGGATCACGGCCCGCGTGACGCCGGGCACCGACGCCGCCATGACGCCGAGGCCGAACATCCCCACGAGCAGGCGCAGCACGTGGGTGCGGGTGCCGGCGACGTTGCCGTAGAGCATGAACGTGGTCCAGGTGAGCCACACGGCGAGGAAGAGCACGGCATACAGGCCGAGCGTGGGCCAGCTCAGCTCGGTGGCGAGCACGTGGGCGAGCGAGGCGACGGCCGCGACCGCGACGAGGTCGAAGAACAGCTCGGCCCAGCTGGCGTGCCGCTCGACCTCCCTGTGCTCGGCTTCGCCGCTGACGCCTCCCGGCCCCCCGCCCTCGTCGCTGGTCATCGGCTCACCGTAGCGAGCGAGAGCGGCATCCGATGGTCGGCGTATCAGAAGCGGTTCTACCGAACTCCTTTTCATGAAAGCCGGTGCGGCTAAGGGGTATGGAGCCCCCCAGGTGCGCTCGCTCCAGCCGGTCAGCGCGTCGGCGGCCATGGCCGCGGCGGTGACCTCGGCGCAGGGTGCGGGCCACCAGGGCGGCCCATGTCCTCCGTGGCGGGCCGGGGTGTGAAGGGCGCGAAGAGGTGAGTCGGCATGGGGACTCTGACGGCGGGCAAGCACGGCTCGAACGGGAGACGCAAGCGGATCTGGGTGCAGCAGGTCGCGGTCGAGACCGACAAGCTCGAGATGCGGGTACAGGCAGCCCGGTCCAGGGGGACGCTGACCGATCCGCAGGAGGTCGTGGCCGCGGGGGTGATCGACCTGGTGGGCAAGGCCAAGGCAGCTGCCCTGCGCCAGGATCCGATGCCTGGCCGGTTCTGGAACTGGTGGCGGGGGACCCTGGTCGAGGCGGCCTACCGCGAGATGCACGCGGCCCGCGCACAGATGGTCGACCTCTACGACGAGAGCGAGCTGATCGCCGAGGTTCCCCACGTCGTCGCGCGGGCCAACGCCACGATGCACCGCGACGACCCCCGCCGGCTCACGGCCAAGGAGCTGCTCGCCTGCCCTCTCGACGTGCGACGCGCCCGCGTGCGGCGCCTCGTGGGAGACAGCTACGAAGAGCTCGACCTCGAGCACGCGCAGCTGCGCAGCTTCCGCAACATCCTGCTGAGTGCAGCGCTGTTCCTCATGGTCATCGTGGTGGGCACCCTGGTCTTCGTCGCCATCAACCCCTGGCTGATGCCGTTGTGCTTCCAGGGAACGATTCCCGCCTGCCCCACGAGCCAGGGTGCGCTCGCCCACCCGCAGAGCGCCGACATCCTCGTCGTCGGGGTGTTGGGGGCGTTGGGCGGCGCGCTCGCGGCCACGCTGTCGATCCGCAACCTCAAGGGCACCTCGACGCCCTACGACGTTCCAGTGGCCCTCGCCATGCTCAAGGTGCCGATGGGGGCGCTCACTGCGATCCTCGGCCTGGTCGCCATCCAGGGCGAGTTCATCCCGGGCCTGAGCGAGCTCGACTCGCAGGGACAGATCCTCGCCTACGCACTCGTGTTCGGCTTCGCCCAGCAGGCCCTGTCGCGACTGCTCGACAAGCAGGCGCAGACCCTGCTCGAGGGGCTTCCGGGTGGCACGGCGGTCGAACCGGTCCCCGGCGCCAAGGGGGACCTCGGCCCGCCGAGCGAGGCTGCTGCCGCGTCGGCGCCATCGAGCGACGAGGCGATGGAGCCCAGCCCGGCGGCGGCTCCGGGTGTGCCGCCTCCTCCGGCAGACGGCACGTCGACGGCCGACGAGCCCGAGGACGACGGTCCCGACCTGGTGCCGACGCCCGGCCCCGCGCTCGACCGGCCGGTCGAGGAGCCGGCGACGGCCACCCAGCAGGACCAGTTCGACCTGCTGACGGACACCGGCAACGGCCTCAAGGACATGACCGAGCAGGAGGAGGCTGACCTGCTCGAGGCGGAGTTCGGGCCGGCCGACGCCAACGGGATCTACGGCGCGCCAACGGCATCCGACGACCCGGGCGACCGGGATGAAGCGGACGCACCGACGGTGCCGGCTCCGGCGTCGCCTCCGTCCCCTGACGTTCCGCCAGTCACGCCAGGCACGCCGGCCGCCCCGGCCGGCCCGACCCCAGGAGGTGTGTGATGTCAGGGCTCGAGGAGATGGTCCGCCAGGCGGAGCGGTCGCTCGGCACGACCGGGCGGCCCAACGTGATCACCCGCTGGTACGCCCAGCGCAACGGGTCGGGGTTCGCGAACGCGCCGTGGTGCAACATGAGCGTCACCTACTGGGCCAACCGGTCCGGCAACGTCGACGCCGTCTGCTTCGGCCGCGACTACGCGTACACGATCTGGCACGCCCAGCGGTTCCGCACGGAGGGGCAGTGGCACGTCGACATCGCGGGCATCCGGCGCGGTGACATCGTGTTCTTCGACTGGGACGAGACCAACCGGATCGGCCGCATCGACCACATCGGCCTGGTGACCGGCGTGCGCGACGGCGTCGTCTACACGATCGAGGGAAACACCCGCAACGGATGCCGGCGCCGCGCGCGTTACGCGTCGAACATCGTCGGCTACGGGCGCCCCGAGTACCACGGCGGCACCGCAGTGAAGGCCCCCGCCGACCGTAAGCTCGTCGTCGGCCGCAGCGACCTCGCCCCGCCCGGCGCGCCGACGCTGCGCCGGGGTAGCGCAGGAGTTCTCGTCAAGCAGCTGCAGTCGTGCCTGAACACCGTGCAGCGCAGCGGCCTGGCCGTCGACGGGCACTTCGGCCCACTCACCACGGGGGCGGTCAAGACCTTCCAGGCCCGCTCCAAGTGCCTGGCCGTCGACGGACGCTACGGCCCCAAGACGGCCGGGAAGCTGAAGGCCGCGCGCAGCAAGGTCCGCTGACCGGACCACCCGGCATCCCCGCCGCAGGGTCGAGCGGTGCGCATCGTCAGCCTGATCCCGTCGGCCACCGAGATCCTCTTCGCGGTGGGGGCGGGTGACGACGTCGTGGGGGTGACGTTCGAGTGCGACCACCCCGCGCAGGCCCTCGAGCGGCGGGTGGTGTCGTCGACGAGCCCTGCCCGAGGGGCTCACCCCGCGCGAGATCGACGACGCGGTGGCGCGCGCGGTCGCTTCGGGGGAGGACCTCTACCGACTGGATGCCGGTGCCCTCGCCGACCTCGACGCCGACCTCGTCGTCACTCAGGACCTCTGCGCGGTCTGCGCCGTCGACGTCACCGCCGTCGACGACGCACTGTCCCACCTCGGTTGTCGCGCAGCGGTTCTCACCGTCGACACGCACACGCTCGACGAGGTGCTCGAGTCCGTGGCGGCGGTCGGGGGAGAACCGGTGCTCGGCGCGGCGGGGGGAAGTCGGTGCGCGTGACATGGGATGCCGTGCACGCCGCGGCACCGGACGTCGTGGTGCAGGCCGTCGACGCCAACGGGGAGCGGGCGCGGCCCGGCCCGCGACTGGTGGACGGCGTCGAGGAGCTGGCGGCACTGCTGCATCCCTGACGGCCCCGGCCTCGGCAAAGAGGTATCAGTGGCGTTCGTGAGGCCTCTTACCTGACATGAGGATCACCCGCAGGCGCACCGCCCGACGCAGCCACCACCCGGCCGTTGCGTGCGACGCGCTGGGCCGCTGGCACTGGGAGTGCGAGTGCGGCGCCGGCGCCCGCGGCGGGGTGTCCTCGACCGACTGGCACTGGATGGTCACCGCCGCGCTCGTCCACCAGGGCGCGTGCCCGGGGGAGTGACCGGCATCCGGCCGGCGGCAAGCCGGTCCAGGCTGCGTCAGGCCTCGGTGGTCGAGCGCGCGTGCTTGCCACCCTTGTGGCCGCGCTGCTCGTCCTCGAAGTAGCGCCGTGCGAGGCGTCGCAGCTCTGCGACCAGCTCGTCATGGGCCGCACCACCGGGCGGGACGACGACGTCGTTGCAGCGGAAGTGAGGGAAGGACCTGGACCCGTCCATGAGCGCAACAGCCCTGTCTGAGCGCCACCTGTCGGTCGCACCCGCTTCGTGCCCCTGCACGACGTTCCCTGCGCGGCCAGAGTAGGCCTAGGTCTGTGGCTGCGGAAGTCTTTACCTTCGCTTTACCCGGCGTGTCGTGCAGGACTGGCCGAACGGGTGATGGGTTGGTCGTCCCAGCGATCACGGGCGCCTTGATTCGTCTCACTGTTCACTGCTAGCAGCGCAGTCGGATGCCGTGCGCGCGCCGGCACGGAGGCGCCCGCTGTCAGGTCCCTGCTCACCCCAGATGTGGTGCCTCTGGCGTCACATCAGCCCCACTGATGGTGCTCCGTCACGGCTCCGACACGCCCGAGCGGCACTGGATCACACGGCATCCGGGCCGCTGACCTGCGCAAACACACCCGACCCGCCGACTTTGGCCGATCCGCTTGCGGTCCGCGGCACATCGGGACAAGATGGCCACTACATCTAGTGGTTACACCGATGTAGTTCGTCCACATGTTGTGCACACGAAATCTCGGTTCTCCACAGGTTGTTAACACCAGTGTCCACCGCTCGTCCACACACGCCGAGCCGCAACCGTCACGCGAGGGGGTCCGAAAATGCACTGCCCGTTCTGCCGCCACACCGACTCACGGGTCATGGACTCGCGGGCGACCGACGACGGCTCGAGCATCCGCCGGCGTCGTCAGTGCCCCGAGTGCGGGCGCCGCTTCACCACCGTCGAGACGGCCAGCCTGGCGGTCGTGAAGCGCTCGGGCGCCACCGAGCCGTTCAGCCGCGCCAAGGTGCTCGTCGGGGTCCGCAAGGCCTGCCAGGGCCGCCCGGTCACCGAAGACGACCTGGCGCTGCTCGCCCAGCGCGTCGAGGAGACCATCCGCAGCCAGGGCACCGCCGAGGTCGACGCGCACGAGGTCGGCCTGGCCGTGCTCGAGCCGCTGCGCCACCTTGACGAGGTCGCCTACCTGCGCTTCGCCTCCGTCTACCAGGCCTTCGACAACCTCGAGGACTTCGAGTCGGCCATCACCCTCCTGCGCGCCGAGCGTGACGCGCTGGGGGAGGAGCCGGCCGGCATCCGGGCAGCCCGCGGCCCGTCCGCCGGGGCTGTCACACCCCAGCAGTAGAACAGTCAGATACCAGGTCACCACGGCCCCCGGCAGGGGGGCAGAAGGAAGGCTCAGCATGACCGAGACCGCAGGAGCACGTGCAGGTGCTCGCAAGTCCACCCGCGCCAAGGGGGCGTTCGTCGAGCGCATCTTCACGACGCCGGGCGTGCACCCCTACGACGAGGTGACCTGGGAGAAGCGCGACGTCGTCCAGCAGAACTGGAAGACCGGCGAGACGATCTTCGAGCAGCGCGGCGTCGAGTTCCCCGACTTCTGGTCGGTCAACGCCTCCACGATCGTCACCACCAAGTACTTCCGCGGGGCCGTCGGCACCGAGGCCCGTGAGACCGGGCTGAAGCAGCTGATCGACCGCGTGGTGCTCACCTACGTCAAGGCCGGCAAGGACTACGACTACTTCGGGTCGCCCGAAGACGCCGAGATCTTCGAGCACGAGCTGACCTACGCCCTGCTGCACCAGGTGTTCAGCTTCAACTCGCCGGTCTGGTTCAACGTCGGCACCGCCAGCCCCCAGCAGGTCAGCGCGTGCTTCATCCTCAGCGTCGACGACTCGATGGACTCCATCCTCAACTGGTACAAGGAGGAGGGCTTCATCTTCAAGGGCGGCTCCGGTGCCGGCCTGAACCTGTCGCGCATCCGCTCCTCCAAGGAGCTGCTGTCCTCCGGTGGCACCGCCTCCGGCCCGGTCTCCTTCATGCGCGGCGCCGACGCGTCCGCGGGCACCATCAAGTCGGGCGGCGCGACGCGTCGCGCGGCCAAGATGGTCGTCCTCGACGTCGACCACCCCGACATCGAGGAGTTCGTGCAGACCAAGGCGCGCGAAGAGGACAAGATCCGCGCACTGCGCGATGCCGGGTTCGACATGGACCTCGGCGGCAAGGACATCGTCTCGGTCCAGTACCAGAACGCGAACAACTCGGTGCGGGTCACCGACGAGTTCATGCGCGCGGTCGAGGAGGGTCGCGAGTTCGGCCTCACCTCGCGCAAGGACGGCTCGGTCATCGAGACTGTCGACGCCCGCGAGCTGATGGGCAAGATCGCCGCCGCCGCGTGGGAGTGCGCCGACCCGGGCATCCAGTACGACGACACGATCAACGACTGGCACACCAACCCCGAGAGCGGCCGCATCACCGCGTCCAACCCGTGCTCGGAGTACATGAGCCTCGACAACTCCTCGTGCAACCTGGCCTCGCTGAACCTGCTCAAGTTCCTGCGCGACGACGACACCTTCGACGCGCTGCAGTTCCAGAAGGTCGTCGAGCTGGTCATCACCGCGATGGACATCTCGATCTGCTTCGCCGACTTCCCGACCGAGCCGATCGCGCAGACCACGCGTGACTACCGCCAGCTCGGCATCGGCTACGCCAACCTCGGCGCGCTGCTGATGGCCACCGGCCACGGCTACGACTCCGAGGGTGGCCGCGCCATCGCCGCGTCGATCACCTCGCTGCTCACCGGTGCCGCCTACAAGCGCTCCGCCGAGCTCGCCGCGGTCGTCGGCCCGTATGCCGGCTACGCCCGCAACGCCGACGCGCACAAGCGGGTCATGCGCAAGCACGCCGCCGCCAACGACACCGTGCGCACGATCAGCACGATGGACAAGGACATCCACCGCGTCGCCACCAAGGCGTGGGACGACGTCGTCAAGCTCGGTGAGAAGAACGGCTACCGCAACGCCCAGGCGTCGGTGCTCGCCCCCACCGGCACCATCGGCTTCATGATGGACTGCGACACCACCGGCATCGAGCCCGACTTCTCGCTGGTGAAGTTCAAGAAGCTCGTCGGTGGCGGCTCGATGCAGATCGTCAACCTCACCATCCCGCGGGCGCTGCGCCAGCTCGGCTACACCGAGGAGACCGTCGAGGCGATCGTCGAGTTCATCGCCGACAAGGGCCACGTCATCGACGCCCCCGGCCTGAAGCCCGAGCACTACGAGGTCTTCGACACCGCCATGGGCGCGCGCGCCATCTCGGCGATGGGCCACGTGCGGATGATGGCTGCGGTGCAGCCGTTCCTGTCCGGTGCGATCTCCAAGACGGTCAACCTGCCCGAGAACGCGACGGTCGAGGAGATCGAGGACGTCTACGTCCAGGGCTGGAAGATGGGCCTGAAGGCGCTGGCCGTCTACCGCGACAACTGCAAGGTCGGCCAGCCGCTGTCCGATGGCGGCTCGACCGCCAAGGACGCCGCTGCCGACAAGGCCTCGGCTGCCGCGGCTGCGCGATCCGGCTGCAGAAGCGAGATCGTGGAGAAGGTCGTCTACCGGCCCACCCGCGAGCGCCTGCCGAAGCGCCGTGCGTCGCAGACGATCTCGTTCGCCGTGGGCGGCGCCGAGGGCTACCTCACCGCCGGCACCTACGACGACGGGCGGCTCGGTGAGCTGTTCCTGAAGTTCGGCAAGCAGGGCTCCACGCTCGCCGGCGTCATGGACGCCTTCTCGATCGTCACCTCGGTCGCGCTGCAGTACGGCGTGCCGCTGGAGACGTTCGTCGAGAAGTTCACGAACATGCGCTTCGAGCCGGCCGGCATGACCGACGACCCGGACGTCCGGATGGCCCAGTCGCTCATGGACTACGTGTTCCGGCGGCTGGCCCTGGACTACCTCGACTTCGACACCCGCTCCTACATGGGCATCTACACCGCCGACGAGCGCGCTCGCCAGCTCGAGACCGGGTCGTACCAGCCGGTCGACGAGGACACCGGTGAGGACCTCGAGGAGGAGATCGAGTCGTTCAGCCAGGGCATCGGCGCCTCGTCCAAGAAGTCGGATGCCGGTGCGCCGGCTTCGGACGGCCAAGTCCGGTTCCGCTGCGGCGGGGGAGTCGGGCAAGTCGCTCGACGCCTCGTCGGTCTCGTCCGGTGCGGGTGCGGCCTCGGCCCGTGAGGTCTCCTCGGAGATCCACTCCTCGGCCGACCTGCTCGCGACGTTCGGTGACTCCAAGGCTGCCGACGCGCCGATGTGCATGACCTGCGGGACGAAGATGCGCCCGGCTGGTTCGTGCTACGTCTGCGAAGGCTGCGGAAGCACTTCCGGTTGCAGCTAACTCCAGATGAGCCAGAGATAGGCAGGGCCCCTGAACGCCGGGAGGCGTCTAGGGGCCCTGCGCTGCGCGAGCCTAATGGGGGTGCAGCTCCTTCCTCTGCGGCGGCGTCGTCTGGGGTGGGAGGCTGTGGGCCGAGCCGTCGGTCGGTGAACACCACGTGAGCCTGAGGTCTTGATCTCTACCTTCGCAACACCCGCCAGGTGTGCGAGACATTCCTCCCGCTGGCGCCGATGCGGATGTATGCCCGCGGGGGAGAGGGTCCGGAGGTCACGTACGTCGAGGCTTCGGCCGAGGATGCGCTCGATGTCGCGGACGACCAAATCGACCCTCTGTTGGATGAGGGCTGGCGGCCCGAGGACGTCGCGCTGCTGACCACGGGTGCACGGCATCCCGAGCAGGTGGCGCTGCAGGAGTCGGAGGGGCAGGACGGCTACTGGCGCACGTTCTGGGACAAGGACTGCGTGTTCTACGGGCACGTTCTCGGCTGCAAGGGCTTGGAACGCAAGGTCGTCGTGCTGTGCGTCAACGAGCGGATGCCGCGTGAGCGGTCGCGGGAGCGGCTGTACGTCGGGCTGTCGCGGGCCACCGACAAGCTGGTGGTCGTTGGGCCGTCGAACGTCATCCGCGAGATGGGCGGTCCCGCAGTGGGGAGGAAACTAGGTATCGGTTGAATCCGCCGTCGCACCACCGGCAGTCGCACAATAAGTCCGAGCGGTGCTCGGTCCAGGACCGTCACAGTTCCGGGACCACTGTCAGCGACCTTGTCGGCGGTCATCTTCGGTTACGGCGCCATCTCTCGGAGATATCGCTGGGTCTGTAGGTCCGTTGAGTAGAGGGTGACACCTCGCATGCCTCTGGTCAGCAGCACTTTGTAGACATTCCGGACAAGACGGTCAAAGTCGGCATCGCTGACGCGCGATCGGTTTCGGAAGTCTGGGTCCTTGTTCGCATCCCGAAGAGTGATCCATCGGTCGTCCCTCCACACGAAGTCCGGGCCGAGGATGACACCGGAGTAGTCGTACTCGAAGCCTTGCGCCGTATACACGCAGCCGACTTGGCCGAAGCCCGCAGGGTCGGTCGCCCAGAGAGCCGCTGCTGGCGCGCCTCCCACTGACCGCTCGCCCTTGAGATTCCACGGCTTCGCCCAGTCCCCGATGTTGACGTCAGCCGGCAGGGACCCGTCATCGCGAGGATCGCTCCACGGCCAGCAGTAGCCGGCTGCGATACGAGCCGAGTAACCGCCTTCGAGCTTCGTCGAGAGGCTTGCCTCGAGCTCGTACGGACTGTCCGCCACCTCGACCTCGAAGCCAGGATCGCCGGTCCACTCGAGCGGGCCACCCGGATCCAGCCCAAGGAGCCGCTTGACCCATCGGACGTACTCCTCAGATCCACCGCAGCGGAACTGAGCGTCGAGATCGATCTTCTCGACATGCATCCCCCGAGCGGTTGCGTGGTTGGCGATGTCATCTACGGTGCCCTGCTCGCCCGGGCGCACGACCTGGAACTCGTCGAGGAGGAACACCGGCACGCGGGCGGCATCCAGAAGCTCCTCGATCTGAGGGCGGCCGGTGCGGTGCTCCGCCTTCGTCCAACGAGATACCGACGTCTCCCGAATGCGGTGTGCCTCGTCGAGGATCAACGCGTCGAGGTCGTTCGCCTCTGCCGCGATGAACGAGTTGAAGTAGGTGAACATCTTCTGCACGCGAGGAGCGCGCTTGCCTGCGACCTTGCGCAGCGTCTGGGTGAAGGACCGTGAACCGGTGGCGTGGAGGACGGCTCGACCCTGCCGAGACAGCTCACCGAGCAACGACAGCGCGATCACGCTCTTCCCGCTTCCGGGACCCCCTGAAACGATTACTGCCGTCTTGGTGTTGCTTCGACGCGCTCGCTCCACGGCGTGGAGGACGTAGTTGTAGGCGTCGCGCTGCTCGTCCAACAGCACGAACATCTCCCGACGTTGCACCTCTTCAGCAGCAAGTGCGAGCAACTGCTTCGACGGGGCGATACGACTGGCCTCAAGCTGGTCTGCATAGGTTGCTCCAGGCTTGCCTGGAGCAAAGCGCGATTGGAGGTACTCCCGGAACTCTCCCCGGCGCTGGCCGGTGAAGACCCGGCCCAGGTCATTCCCGGGAAGGCGGAACAGATCTGCCACACCGGCGTCCGTAGCGTTGTGGAGGTAGGCCACGCCGGCGATGGTCTCTGGTGCCTCGGCGAGCACAGCCGTGAAGCCAAGCATGTAGTCGCAGTAGTCGCGCACCTGCAGGGCGGGGTGAGTAACGGGGCGGTTCCCGTACTGCTCGATATGGACCAAGGAGTCACTGTCCTCGAAGCGCTCAGCGTGGCTCCACTGCTTGAGCTCCACCACCAGGTACGACGGTCCGCCCGTCGCCGGATGCTGGCCCACGAGGACCACGTCGGCCCGCTTGCTGGTGAGCGGAAGTTGGTACTCGATGAGCATCTCGACATCGTTGAGGCCGGCCGCGACGAGGTCGGCCCGCAGCGCTGGGATGCTTCGCTCCCATGAGCGCCGTTCGCTGTCGGATGGGCGGCGACCTGTGCGGTGTGACATCTGGTCAGACAACATATTGGCGAGGTGGTGCTCGATGGCAGAGAAGCCTTCGACCGATGTCCGGTACAGCGTCACGAGTGAGAACCCCAGGCAGCACGAAGTGATCCGTGCGGGTGGGGGCGTGTCCTGGACCGGAAGCCTGTCGGGCCGCAATTACGGTCGCGACTCTATCCGCGAGGTCGGCCGGAATCGCGGCGACGCGGCATACTCGCGGCTGTGTCAGATCTCGAAGCCATCAGGGTGGCCGCGCGTCAGTTCCGCGAGGAGCGCGACTGGGAGCAGTTCCAGGATCCGAAGTCCGTGCTGCTTGCCCTCGTCGGTGAGGTGGGGGAGTTGGCCGAGTTGCTGCAGTGGCTTCCTGCCGACCGCGCAAGGGAGCTGATCGCCCAAGAGCCGCTCAAGACCCGCGTCGCCGAAGAACTGGCCGACGTTCTGGTGTACCTGGTCGGCCTGGCCGACCAGTGTGACGTCGCTTTGGGCCCAGCCGCCCTGGACAAGATCACGAAGTCGGCTGTCAAGCACCCTGTCGCCACGACCAAGGGCGTGGCTCCGAAGCGCACGTCCTAGTTGAGGGTCTACGGAGGCCTTCCGCGCCTCGCCGCCTCACGCCGGCGAAAGCATGCATTAGCCGGGCGGAGGGTAGAACAGGTACCGCCAAAGGTAGAATGGGGACCATGGGGTTGAACATCAAGAAGGAGAGCGTTCACGAGTTGGCGCGCGCCGCGGCGGCCCGCACCGGGCTGTCCCAGACCAGCGTCATCGAGGAAGCTCTGCAGATGTACCTGGCCCGGCTCGACGAGCCGTCCGAGCGCGACGACCGCCGCAGGCGAGTGGTCGAGATCCTCGATGACATGGACGCACGGCTGACCAATGCCGACCGGGCCGCCTTGACCACCGACTGGCTCTATGACGACCAAGGCCTGCCGAGATGATCGTGGACACCTCGGCGGTCGTCGCTGTCGTCGTCCGCGAGCCGGGTCACGAGCGCTACCTCGAGGCGATGCTGGCGGTCGACCGCCCGAAGATCTCGGCCGCAACGCTGCTCGAGCTGTACGTCGTCATCGACCGTCTTGGTGACGCGGTCATCTCACGCCGCCTCGAGGACCTGCTGACCGGGCTGGGTGTCGAGACGCTTCCCCTGACCGTCGAGCAGGTGGCAGCCGGTCGCGCGGCCTATCGGGACTTCGGCAAGGGGAGCGGGCACCCGGCGCGGCTGAACCTCGGCGACTGTTTCTCCTACGCACTGGCTCGGGTGTCGGGTGAGCCGCTCCTGTTCAAGGGCGACGACTTCGTCCACACCGACGTCGTCCCGGCTGTGGCTGTGTAGCCCTCTGGGTTGCTCGGCCTAACGCCAAGTGGCGGCCGCCGATGACCATGGTCGAGGGCGTCGGTGTCGCCCCTCTCGCCTACTCTGTCGCGCATGGCGGAGGAGAGTGCGGGTGTTGACCGCGTGCGGCTCGAGGCGCTCCGCTATGCCGTCAACGACGAGGCCGTCCAGTACATCGCCATCATGCGTCTGTTCACCGTCGGGCTCTCCGGTCTGCTGTCTGACCAGTCGGCCGCCGAGGTCGCCCGGCGCCTTGCCGACGCGGGAGTCGAGGTTGACGAGGACACCGTCGAGGCGCGGCTCTCGTACCTCGTCGAGCACGGGAACCTTGCGCGCAGCCCGCGGGAGACGGAGGCGCGCAGCCTGTCCGACTACCTCCGTAACCGGGCTCGCTACCAGCTGAGCCAACGTGGCGAGCTCGTCCACCGCCACGTCGAGGAGCTTCTCGGACACTCCGATGCGGCCCGTGAGGTGAGCAGCGAGATGCTCGGCGGCATCCTTGCCGGGCTCGATGTTCTGGCCCGGCACGACGAGCGGACGATCTCCGCAGCCGACCCCGACATTCTGGCTCGCGAGATCGGCACGATCTTCGCGCAGTTCGACCGGCTCGTGCACAGCACCAGGGAGTTCTACGCCTACCTCACGCAGGTGCTCACGCGCTACGACCTCGACCGCGGTGAGTTCCAGGCGTTCAAGACCGCCCTCATCGACTACCTCCAGCGCTTCGTCGACGAGGTGCAGCGCCACATGCCCCAGATCGCGGACCGGTTGGCCGACGTGCAGCCCCTGGTGCCCCAGCTGTGCGAGCGCGCCAACAGCGGACAGCGGCTCGTCGATCTCGAGGGGCGCGTGGCGCGGCGCGCACCCGGCCTCGACCCCGCCGACTGGCCGAGCCTGCACGCCTGGTTCAGTGGCGACGGCGGGCGCTCCAGCGACGCCGATGTCGTGCGCCAGCTCGCCACCGAGGCGATGCGGGCCCTGCTCACCAACCTCCGGCGCATCGCCTCCAGCGGTTCGGTCGAGCACGGCCGCTACGCCGACCTCGTCCGCCTCGCCGGCTGGTTCGACCGTGCGGCTGACGACGAGGCGCACGCGCTCTGGGCGTCGGCGTTCGGCCTCTACTCGTGCCGGCACCTCGGGTTCCCTGCCGACGACGCCGAGCGCCCCGAGCCGGCCACCAGCTCGTGGTGGGCCTCCCCGGGGGCGGAGGTGCCGCTCATGCTCCGGCGTAGTGGCAAGCGCAGCGTCACCGGGCGGACCTCGGCGACCGTCGACTACTCGGCAGCCAAGGCGGCCCGCCTCGCCGAGCGCGAACGTGCAGAGGCGGGTCGTCGCGCCGCCCTGGCGGAGCTCGACGCGCACCGCGGCCCGCTCGACCACGTGCGCCTCTCCGACCGTGCCCGCGACGAGCTGCTCGACGTCTACGCAGGGTGTCTCGCACAGCTGGGCGACCTCGAGGCACGCCGCGCCGACATCCCCTTGACGGCGGCCGCCCTGCTCGTCCGGCGCACGCCGGGCCACGACACGACGCTGCACTGCGCCACAGGCCGGATGACGTTCGCCGACTGCGGCCTCGCCCTTACCGACGCCTCGACATCGCACTCGTCCACCGACGGCTCGAGCCGGACCGACGGCGCACCGAAGGAGTGGCGCAGTGAGCACGACCCGGGTCGAGCGACCGCCCCTTGCCGAGGACCCCGCCGAGGTCGCCGAGCGCGTCATGGCGGCGCGCCACCTGTTGCGGCACCCCCTCGTGCCGACCT
>CAVSDQ010000012.1:0-698577 GCA_963726675.1 uncultured Actinomycetota bacterium
CTTTCGGAAGCGACATCCACTCGCGGATAATTTTTTGCCGCGTCTCGTGTTCCGGCTTCATGTTCAAAATCCCGTGGTCTCAAGCGTGGTCAAGCATATCTGAAACGCCCTTGAAGCAAGGAACCGGCGCGCGGCGTACTGATCTCACTTCATCTTCACCAGCGCGAAGGCGAAGTCGCGGCCACGGCCGCGCTTCATCGCCTGGTCGATCCAGACCATGGCGAACGGCTCCAGGAGCCGCGCGTTCTTCAACGGGCCAGCATCGACCGGCTCGAAGCCGAGCATGCCAACCAGCTCCATCACCAACGGTTTCCTCGCCGCATCGTCACCCGCCACCAGCATGAGCGGCTTCACTGGATATTCGGCGGCCTTGGCCATATTGCCCGCACCTGTGGTGTTGAGGGTCTTGAAGACGAAGGCATCTGGCGCCCAGCTTGCGACTTGCTCGCCAGCGGAAGTGTCGAAGCCGAGGACGAGCTGCAGCTCATCGGGCCCCATGCCCAAAGGATTGGTGCAATCGATCACGATCTTGCCCGCGAGGCTGCCCAGGCTTTTTACGGCCGCCTGGGTCGTGGACCACGGCGTCGCGATCACCACGATCTCGGCCTCTTTGACGGCTTCGGCCGGCGCTTTGACGCGCTCCTTGGCCAGCGCCGCATATTTCGGATCGGCGGGATTGCGTACGCCCCAGATCACATCCTGGCCATGCTTGAGCCAAGCTTGACCGAGCGTCGCTCCTACCGCTCCGGCGCCGATGATTGCAACGGGCATGAATGCCTCCTTGACCTGCCACTGAAGTTTCATCCAGCGGCCATTAGAGCCTCGGCATTTGATACGCCTTGCAGGCCGGTGGGAGCAATTGGCCAGCACGCGGAGATTTTGAACAGCACAGCGTGATTGCCGGTTGCGGTGAGATGTTCAGCGTACATTGAGCTCGGAGCCGCACAGATATCTGCCCTGCCGTTCCCAAAATCGCATCCGCACGGATTCGCGCGGTGAGGCAGAATCAGCGCATCTTCCGAGGCGATGCTTGCGATCCTCCATCTGCTTGGGATGTTTGTCGTCATCTTGTTCAAGTCGCGGCGCTGCCGCGCTTGAAGTGATTCTACCTCACGATGCGAATCCCAAGCCGGATGGAATTTTCGGAAAGAACAGCATAAGATTAAGCACTCAGTACTTTTTTCGGGAGAGATGCCATGCCGATCTACATCTCGCGTGGTCGTTTCACTTCAGACGCTGTCAAGGGCATGCTGGCTAAGCCGGAAAATCGTGAGGAAGCCGTTGCCAAACTCTTCAAGAACGTAGGCGGTAGGCTCATTGGGTGGTACTTGACCTTCGGCCACCATGATTGGCTGGCCATTGCCGAGTTCCCCGATGAGAAGGCTGCGGCCTCTGCGATACTGGCTGCTGCTGCGGGAGGCAGTCTGTCTGACATCGAGACGACCGTCGCTATGACAGCGAAAGATGCCGCAGCCACCTTCGAATTTGCCGGAAAGGCGGCGAAAGATTTCCGGAGCGCCGGTCGCTCGTAGGTTCGGTTGAGACTTTCAGTCCGAACGCAAATATCGGCGCCCATCTTGGATGCCGAATGTAGTTCTGCGTCGCCGGTGAGTTGATCTACGAGCCCCGACGACTCCAGGTATTGGCACACAGCAACACACAGCTCAGCCGGCGGCTTTTTCCCGGAGCCAGTAAAAGGTCGACGGGGTTCATCCCCGGTCGCATTCGTTGATGGCGAACGTAATGGTCGATCCGCGCAGCGTCTAGCCAATCACCCTCGATCGCTACAAAACGGAAGCCCCTCTTTGTGATCAGTGCACAAAGATGATCGGGATCGTCGCTGTCGCCGTTTTGGCGGCGAGCGCTGGAGGATTGCCGCCGGTTGTCTCAATCACCGGCGCGGGCACTCCAAGAGCCGCCCGCATCACCGACGGCTCTTGGTGTAATCGTGTCATCCGACGAATTTCAGCCGACGTAGACGAGGCGCGTCTGGGCCTCTTTCTCGGCTGGCGTCTTCGGTTGTGCCGGAAGCTGAAGCACCGTCGCCTGCTGACCCTCGTCTAAATCCGTCAGGAGAACAAACGTGCCATCCGGGAATTCGAGCGCGTCGTGATGCACATGCGGTGCGTTTTTGTTGATTTGTCTAAAGATCGCCGTCCTGGAATTTATTGCTCTCGTCTTCCAGCGAAAAAGTCCGGACGGTGCACACAGGACCTCCGCGGAAAAGGCGAGTTCCGTTCCGGGAAGAATGCAGACCGCCATTGTGGAATCCTCAGGTGCGGCAAACCCACATGTACCGGTGTTGAAGTTGTGGGTCGTAAGTTTGTCACCGACCTTTGCAGGGCGTGACTTGACGTGGTGTAGGCTGTAGTCACACATGGCAGAGGAACTCCTCTCTTGCGAGCGCCCCACCAACCCAAATGCCATAGCAAAAAACGGTCTTTGTGCCCAGCAGGAAGCGCCCGGAAAAGTCGGGGCACTTCCATCGCAACCGGTGAGAACATCAGGCGGCGGCCTTGGTAGGCTGAGCCTCCAAAACCTTGCCGGAACTTGCGATCGGGATCGCCCTGGGCTTCATCGCCTCTGGGAGCTCGCCTCTCGGAGCGCCGACCGGTGCCAGCGAGAGTGGTGCTGCGGATCGCGGCTGCGTCCTTGCGCCGCCAGATCACCACCGCGATCTGACGGCACCCTGTCCCAGATCACGACGTGCGGGCCGTCCACCCCGACCGCGACACGACGGCGGCGACCGCGAAGACGTCGATCGCTCTCTACACGCCCCCCGAGAAGGGGGCGGGGTGTCAGCGTTTGCTGAGCGCCTCGGTCGCGTCGCTGGGAAGGCGGCCCCGGTCCTTTACGTTCGGGAAACCGTTGGAGCGCAGCCACTCACGATCCTGGGGGGTCACCTGCGGGCTGCTCTTCCTGGTCGACCGCCGGGGGGTCGAGGACACCTTTCGCGCGGCGTCGATGTACGGCGACAGGGCCTTCTCCAGTCCTGCGCGGTTCTTCTTCGAAAGGTCGATCGCATAGGTCGAACCGTCGAATCCGAAGGTCACGGTTGCGATGTCTCTGCCCTCTTTCCCATCCAGGTCGTCAGACAGGATCGTGACCGTTCGCTGCGCCATGTTCTTCCTTCCAGAGAAGCCATTCCCGAAGAAGTCAACCACACCATGGTAAGGGCATCGAACAATGTCCAACCCTGCTGCGACTCATGACGTGCTCGGCCCCACGTTGCGAGGTTCGCGGAGTCGCGCCGGACCTGATCGTGGATGCGACCCCGCGCACCCACCCGGTCGTCATCAAGCTGGACACGCCGTGACCCGGCGTGGCGAAGGACCGCACGGCGGGTGAGAACCAGAGCGTCCGCGGTCCCCCGGCTCGAGGTGTGGTCCGAGCGTTACGGCGGTGTGTCTCTTCGCCAGTAATGCCGTACCAATTGGGCCAGCGAGGTTTTGGTGTCGCTGTCACGTTCGTGGCGCTACCCGAGCGGCGTCTCCTCGGTCGCGGCCGCAGCGACGGGCGGTGCCGCTCCTTACTGATCAGCGGCGGCGCCTTGGCGGCGAGCCTGGTCCGGGTGGGTCTGGGCGTGGTGGGTGACGCTGAGGCATCGGGCTCCGCACTCAGGGCAGGTGGCCAGGGTGGTGGTGGCGAGCCAGCGGGTGACCGTGTGGTGCAGCCACAGGGGTCGGCCGCGGGCGGTGATGAAGTCGGGTTCGGGGACGACACCGATTGCTGACCCACCGGGTGGCGGTGGGTGAGGTGACGCCGGCAGCGGTGGCGATGCCCTTGACGCCGACGACTCCGTCGGGCAGGCGTGGTCCGGGGGTGCGGAAGGGCCCGTATGGCCTGGTGGCGGTGCGCACCGTCGCGGGGCGCACGGCCCATTCGTGCGCGATGGCGGCGATGGTGCGTCCGTGGGTGCGGGCGTCGACCCAGGCGGTGACCACGTCGGGCGTGGGGAAGGGCCCGTGGTCGATGGTGGCTCTGCTGACGTGTTGGTGTGCGACGCCGGCGTCGCGGGCGATGTCGGTGACGGTGCGCCCGGCCCGACGCTGCCGCACCCAGGCTCGTGCCCGCTCCTGTAGGGCATGGTCGGAGGCGACGGTGCGGCCCAGCTGTTGGCTGGGGCGGGGAAAGGGTCCGTACGTGTCGGTGGCGGCCTTGACGGTGTCGGGGGTGACGCCGGCGCGTTGGGCGATGAGCGCGATCGACTCGCCGTCGTGGCGTCGGGCGAGCCAGTCCAGTGCCCGGTGTCCCTGCGTCACGCCGGGTGACGGTAGTGGTGTCGGCCCGGACGACCCTTCGCGGTGCCCGTGGTTGGGCTGGTGGGCCCGGCCGGCTGGCGGTGGCATGTCGACGGGTGCTGCGCTCAGCTGGCGGAGTTGTCTTGGGCCCACGGCCCGGTGATGACCTTGGCGGTTCGTTCGGGCAGGTCGGGGGGGACGTTGTCGTCGTCGGTGCGGTTGTACACGTGCTCGAGCAGGATCTGCTGGGCTTGATGGTGCAGGCCTTGCGCGTGGGTGACGCGGGCGAGGTCCAGGCGGGGGATGTCCTCTTCGGGGGCGGCGAGCAGCGCGGTCTGCGCTGCGGTCCGGGCGCGGGCATGATCGCCGCTGTCCAGGTGGGCGGTGGTCAGGGTGTGGGCGACGTCGACGATGGCGCAGACCAGCTGCTGGTCGAGGCGGTCCCCTTCGAACAACCACGCCCACCCGCCTTCGCGGCGCTGGTCGAACGGGCGGCCACGGACCAGGCTCAACGCCGTCTCCAGGTCGGTGATGCCGTCGGCGCCCCGGCTCAGGCCCCGGGCGCGAAGCCGCCGGAACAGGTCGGCGTCGACGAGGATGTCGACGACCTGGTAGACCCCGACCCCGGCGGTGCGTGCGGCGGGGCCCTGGCGGGCGCGGGGCAGGTGGGGGGTGCCGGTGCGGGGGTTGGTGCCCAGCCAGTCCCGCACGATGCTCACGTAGTCGCGGGCCTTGTCGGGTTGGATGCGCATGACGTGGGCTAGCTGGTCGACGGTCGCGCCGTGCGGGCGGGTGGCCAGGTAGGCCAAGACCTCGGTCATGTACGGCTTGCGTTGGGTCAGGGCCGCGCCGCGGGTGCGGGCGGTGACCGGGCCGAGCAGGGACAGCCGCGGCAGGGGGCAGTCGTCGGCGAACCAGGCGGCGACGTCGTCGTCCAGGGTGGGGTCGGCCTTCGCGAGAGCGTCGCGCACGGCCGGGGGAACCTTCGGGGCCAGCACGGCGAGGTCGGCGCTGGTGGTCGCGGCATGCTGCAGGTATTCGCTGTCGGGGGCGGGCAGGACGGACTGGGCGGGTTGCCCGACGTCGGGGTCGGGGGTGTCGCGGGGCAGGGTGTGCTGCGCGCGCAGCGCCCCGGCCTGGTCGGTGAAGGCGCGCCAGCCGGTGTCGGCGGTGTCGTCCACCGGTATGGCCGTATCGGTGGTGTCGGTGGCGGCGGCCAGCAGGGCGGCGCACCCGCGGGCCTCGTCGCGGGTGAGGCCGACCGCGACCAGGTCCGCACCGGCGTGCTGCACCAGGACGCGCCCGGTCGCGGTGAGCTCCAGGGTGGTCAGCGCCTGGTGGGGGTGGGCGGCGGTGATGACGACGGCGGTTCCGGTCCTGCCCGGGTGGGCGGTAACCAGGTCGAGCAGCTGGCCGACGACTGGGGTGTGGGCGTGGGCCGGGTCGAGCAGCAGCATCCTGGCGGGCCAGGTGTCGTCGCCGGCCTGGTGGGCTCGTGCGGTGACCGTGTCGAGCTGCTCGCCGGTGGCGCGGTCGATCGCGGTGAGCGTGTCGGCCAGGACCGCGTCCGCAAAGGCCGTGTCGGCCAGGACCGTGTGCGCGCTGTGACCCGCGGCGGCGGCCGCGTCGCCGCCGTTGGGGGGTGACGGTTGCTCTGGTGCGCGGTGGGGGCGGATCCGGTCCGGGTTGAGCGGGGCGAGTTCCGCGGCGGGGCCGGTGCAGTGCACCGTGACGCCGGCGGACCAGGGGTTGCAGGCGATCTCGGCGGCGATGTACCGGGCCAGGTCGGCGGCGTTGGTGGGGTCCCCGGTCAGGGTGACGGTGAGGTCTTCGAAGTTGAGCAGCCACGGGTTGCCGGTGTCGGTGGTGCCGACGGTGACCAGCAGCGGGTACGGGGGCTGGGTCCTGTCCCGGCTCGCCCTGCCCCGGCACGTCGGTGGCGGTGTCGGCGGGTAGCTGCCAGGTGCGGCCGTCGCCGCCGGTGTCGGTCCAGGGGTGGGGCAGGACGTCGGGGGTGGCCAGGTGCGCGATCACGGCGGTGGGGGCGAGCTCGACGCCGGTCAGGGCGGGCATCGGCTGCCCGGTGCGGGTCCGGGCGACGGGCGAGGGCGCGCAGGGCGTCGTCGACGAGCTCGACGCCGGCGGCGGCGGCCGGGCCGGTCGTGGCCAGGGTCTTTTCCACCGGGGCCAGCACCGGTGGCGGGGTGGGCAGGGTGTGGCCGGGTCTGCGGTGGCGGGACTGGGCGGCGCGTCGGCGGCGCAGCAGCATCCACATGGACCCGGCCAGGACGGGTCCGCCGGTCAGGCCGGCGACCAGCCAGGGCGCGGGGGCCTGACCGGGGGTGTCGTTGCCGGCCTCGGCTTAGTCCGCGTCGGGCCTTGGCTGGTGGCCCGGCGCAGTGGGGGACGTGCGCGGCGCCGGGGCCGTCGCTTCGGGCCGAGTGGACGCGGGTGGGGTGTCGGCGCGGGCCGCGTCACCGCCGCGCCGCAGCGTGGTCGGCGGTGGTGGCGGGGCCGGCTGCGCGGGTGCGCCCCGGGCGGGCGGTGTCGCCTCGGCCGGCGTCACCGGTGGGGCCGGCGGCGTGGCCGGAGGTTCGGGGGGTGGGGATGGTCAAGGTCCAGCCGACGTCGATGACGTCGGGGTCGACCAGGTGGGCCCCGCCGGGCTGGGTGGTGTCGCGCGACGCCTCGAGGATCTCGCGGTAGCGGTCCGCGTCGCCCAGGGCGTCGTGGGCGATCCCGGACAGGGTGTCCCCGCGACGCACGGTGTACCGGCCGGGCCGCGGCGGTGGTGGCGGTGCCGGGGGCCGCGGCGGCGGGCAGGGTCAGGATGGTGCCGGGGTGGATCAGGTCCGGGTCCCCGTTCAGGACGTGCGCGTTCAGCGCTGCGATCTGCGCGTACCGGGTGGGGTCGCCGAGGTGGTCGCGGGCGATGCTCCACAGCGACTCCCCCGCGACGACGGTGTGCCGGGTCGTCGCCGCGCGGAGCGGGCTGGTCGGCGCCGTCTTGCGCGAGCGCGGCGTGCGGGGTTGCCGTCGGTGAGGGTTGGCCGGCGACGGGGTCGGTGGTGGCGTGCCAGGGCTGCGCGGTCGCTGCGGGTGGGGGTGCCGCGGCGGCGGGTGTGGTGGGTGCCAGGGTGGGCGCGGCGGCGAAGAGCAGGACGGCGGCGCCGACCAGGGTGTGGGCGGCGGACTGGGGCAGGGCGAGCCCGGGCAGGGTGGGGGCGCGCAGCCTGCGCAGCCGCGCCCAGACGTCCAGGGCGATGGTGAACGTGAGGAACGCCCAGCCTCCCCAGGCGACCACGGCCAGCACGCGCAGGGTGAGGGTGCCGTCGTCGCGGCTGGTCAGCGCGGTGACCACGGTGTCCCAGGACGGGACGCTGGTGGGGACCGGGGTGGCGTCGATGGCGACCAGGAGGGCGGGGAAGCCGGCGACGAGCGCCAGGGTGGCGACGGTGGCGGCGAGCCCGACCAGGCGGGTTCGAAGCGTGGTCATTGTTCGACTCCTTGCACGGCGCGAGCCACGCGGGCCTGGGCGTGCCCGGTGACGGTGAGGGTGCTGATCCCGATGACGCCCAGGAACGTGGTGGGGTAGGTGTCGGTCGTGGTCACCGTGACGGTGGTGCCGCCGGTGACGGTGACGGTTCCGGTGACACCCGCGGAGGCCAGGAACGCGCGGGCGGCGGTGGCGGCGCGGGTGGTGTCGGTGCGGGCGGCGTCTCCGCGCACGGCCGGGCCGCCTTGGAGCTGTTGCCCCCCGGCGCGGGCGGCCTGCCCGGCCACGGCCCGGGCCTGCTGTTGGGCGTGGACCTGCCCGCCGAGGTCGACGGCCAGGCCGACCAGGACGATCATCGCGAACCCGGTGGTGACCAGCCAGAGGCTGACCGACCCGCCCTCCCGCCTGCGCCGTTGCTGTTGGTGGGTCATCGGCGTTCCCGGAACGTGTCCAGGGCTGAGCTGCTGGTCGCGCTGACCGTGCGATGCCCCGGGATCCCCGGAAGGGACAGATCCCCGAGCGGAACGCGGCAGGTCACCGTCGCGGAGACCTGGGCGGGGGTGCCGACCGGCACGTCGAACCCGGTGGTGTCGACGGTGACGGTCGCGGCGGTGCAGTGCAGGTGCTGGTTGGCCAGGGAGGACCTCGCGGCCGAGGTCGCGGTCCTGTCGGCGTCGCCCTGGGTGCGGGCGATGGACGCGACCCGGGCGGCTTCCGCGGCGGAGGCCTGGACGGCCTGGGTGGCGATGGCCAGGCGCCCGCCGAGGATGACCAGGGCCACGAAGAGCATGAACGCGGGCAGCCCGACCGCGGCTTCCAGCGCCGCGGACCCGGCCTCGGCGCGGCGAGCCCGGCTCATGTCAGCCGTTCCACGGGCACGGTGGCGGACTGCGTGATGGCCGGTGACCACCCGGGCAGGACGCTCAGCGCGACCCCCGCCACGGACACGGTGGCCGCGGACGGGTGTGCGGCGGGCGCTGATCGTGGTGCCGTTGAGGGCGTCGCCGCCGGTGTCGGCCAGGTAGCTCGCTGCCGCTTGGGTTCCGGCGGTGGTGGTGCCGTGCTCGGCGGCGGCGGCGCGGGCGCCTTCGCTGGCGGCGGCCAGGGCGATGGTGCGGGCGTGGTAGGACAGCGCGGCCTGCAACCCCAGGAACATCACCGCGAACAGGGCGGGCAGGAGCACCACCATCTGGATCGAGGTCGAGCCCCGCTCCCCCGCCCGGACGGGACTGCGCCGGCGCGCCGGGCGCGGCCGGTGGCGTGGGGGTGCGTGTTGGGGGGTCATGGCGGGCCGGCTCAGGTGATCTTGGCGGCTTCGGTGGTGACGTAGTTGGTGATGGCGACGCACGACGATCCCGACGATGGCGATGACCGCCACCGCCCACAGGACCTGTTCGATGGTGACCGACCCCCGCTCGCGGGGCCGGGTGGACGCCCGCTGGTGCAGGGCGACCCCGAGGGTGTGCAGGGCGGCGGTGAGGTGGTGCATGACGGTTCTCCCCTTCGGTGTGGCGGCTCGGGCCGGGCGGTCCGAGCCGGTGCGGGTCTTCAATGCGGCTGCGCTGCAGGCTGTGTGGCGCGCGTGGCCGGGTCATGGTGTGCCGCCGTTGATGACGCGCAGCAGGGCGGGGGCGACGAGGATGGCCAGGAAGATGACGCCGAGCAGGCTCATCGGGATGGACATCCGTTCGCCGACCTCGTTGGCCTTGGCCTTGTCGTGCGTTGAGCGTCGCCGCGCGCATCCCGGCGGAGCGGGCGCGCAGGGAGGCGTACACCTGGGCGCCTTCCTCCCCGGACAGGCGCATGATGTCGGCGAGGTCGTCCAGCTCGGCCACGCCGAGCTCGTCGCCGAGGGCGCGCAGGGCCTCCCAGGGGGTCAGCCCGGACCAGCGGGTGCGGGCGAGCTCCTGCGACAGGCGGGTGAACACCCACGAGTCGCCGACGTCGGCGGCGGCCTCCATCGCCTGCCGGGGGCCGGAGCCGTTGTTGCGTTCCAGCGCGACCAGGTCGATGTAGGCGGTCAGGGCGCGGGTGAACTCGGCGCGCGCCTTCCTGGCGTCGTCGCGCACGTTGTGGTCGGGCAGGAAGAACATCACCGCGCACAGCCCCATCGACGCCACCACGGGCACCGCGAACGGCAGGGTCGCCCCGGCCGAGGGTGAACACGCTCACCAGCACCGGCGGGATGACCAGGCCCAGCGCGGCGTAGGTGAGCTTCTCCCCGTAGAAGCGGGACACCGGCTTGCGCAGGATCGCCAGCTCCGCGGTCGGGGTGCGCCCCCAGTGCCGCGCGGGCAGGACCCGCATCGCCCACAGCCCCACCCGGGCCGTCACATCCTGCCGCGCGTCGCCGGCGGTGGAGTCCGCGCCGCGGCGGGTCCGGGGCGGGGACGAGCCGGTCCAGGGCGTCGCCCAGGTCCGGGTGCGCCGGCAGGACCCGAGCCAGGAGCAGCGCGACCCCCAAGCCGATCAGGGCCCCCGCGGCCGCGGCCAGCTGCGCGCCGGTGGCGATCACCGGGCCACCTCCGCAGCCACCGAGGCGACCGATGCATCCGCGGCGTGCCCGGGCCGGTGGCCATCGCCCGCATCCACACCAGCGTCGCGACGTAGGCGGACAGCAGGACGGCGAGGATGACCTGCCCGACGGGGGTGCCGAACGGGGCGACGTACTGTCCGCTCAGGGCGAGGAACGCCAGGACGGTGACGGTGATGATGGTGACCCAGCGGGCGGTCGCTCGCGGTTTGGCCCGGTCGGCCTCGACCTCACGGCGGGCGCGGACGTCGGCGGCGACGGACTCGCGCCAACGCGTCCAGGACGGACGGCCAGGCCGGCGCCGCGGCGGGCCGCGCCGAGGATCAGGTTGGCGGCGATGAGGTCGCCGGTGGCGTCGTCGAGGTCGTCGGCGAACGCGCGCAGCGCGTCCTCGGTGGACCAGCGCGCCCGCAACCGTGCGGCCAGGCGGGTGACCTCGGGGCGGATCGGCTCGGGGGTGGAGCGCAACGTCGCCAGCAGCGCCTGTTCGAGCCCGACCCCGGCGGTCAGGACCCCGGACAGGGAGCGGGTCCACTCCTCCATCGCCTCGAGCCGGTCGATCCTGCGCGGCTGGCCGGCGGCGGCGACAGCAGGACCGGAAGCCCGGCCGTCGGCGGCCGGGACCAGCACCAGCGCGAGCAGCCACCCGGTCCACGCGGCGACGACGACCCCGGCGGCGAGCCCAGCCAGGAGCAGGACCCGGGTGCGGCGGGACACGTGCGCGAGCCGGGCCGTCAACGGTGGGGCGGTCCGCGGTTTCGGTGCGCGCGGCGGGGTCGGGCGGAGCCCGGCGACCAGGCCGAGCAGGCCGGCGACGACCAGGGCGCCGGCCACTGCCGGCAGCAGCGCGGTCATGGCGTCGCCCCGGTGGCGGCGGCGTAGAACCCGTCCAGGTCGAACCCGTACCCGGCCAGGTCGCGGTAGGAGTCGTCCAGGACGTGCGCGGTCGCTTCCCGCTCGCCCGGGTGGGTGCGGAAGACGTGCTGGATCGCGTACCCCTTCTCCCGCTCACCACCGGTGACGGTGATGATCTCGGCGACCCAGCGGTGCCGTTGCGGGGTGCCGTCGGGCAGCGGGGTGGTCTCCAGGTGGACGTGGACCACGACGTCGATCGCGGAGCGATCGCGCGGATCGCGTAGTCGTGGGTGACGTGCGGGCCGGCCTCCATCGCGCAGGTGACGAGCTTGCCGATCGCGCCCTCGGCCGAGCGGGGCGTGGGTGGTGGAGATGGACCCGGCCCCGGACTCCATCGCCTTGATCATGGCCAGGATCTCGTGGCCGCGGACCTCCCCGACGATCTGGCGGGACAGGTTGAACCGGAACGAGTCGAACAGGGCTTCGTTGAGGGTGAACTCACCGGCCTGCCGCCCGTCCGGGCCGCGCTCCCCGGACCCGGGGCGGGCCTCCCACGCGAACACGATCGGGTGCCGCTCGCGCAGCTCGTGCAGGTGCAGCTCGTACTCGGTCTCGAAGGTCCCGATCGCCTCATGCTTGGGGATTTCGGCGCACAGCGCCCGCACCAGGGTGGTCTTGCCCGCACCCTGCGCCCCGGTCACCACGATCGACCTGCGGGCCCGGACCGCGGCCGCCAGGAACGACGCCGCCAGCTGCGGTCATCGTGCCGCGGGCGACGAGGTCGTCCAGGGTGACCTTGCGCAGCCGGTGCCGGCGGATCACCACCGACGGGCGCGGGGTGACCCACGCCGCGGCGGCGAGGCGGGCGCCGCCGTCCAGCCGCAGGTGCAGGCGGGGCTGGGCCTGGGAGAACGGGCGGGCGTTGACCTCGCTGCGCGAGGCCAGGAAGACCAGGAAGTCGATCAGCTCTTCGTCGGAGTCGGCGACCGCCGGGCCGGGGACGAGGCGCCCGTCGATCAGCTCGAGGGTGACGTGGTCGTGGCCGGTGATGATGATGTTCTCGACGGCGTCGTCGTCGACCAGCGGCTGCAGCCGGCCCAACCCGAACAGGGCCGCCTCGACCGCGGCCGCCAACTCCGCTTGTTCGGCAAGGGTCCACGCTGGGGTGCCGGCGTCGATCCGCTCCCCCGCGGCGCCGTGCAGCAGGTCGGCGATGATCGCCCGACCCGCCTCCCGCTGCGCGGCGAGATCCAGGTGCGCCCGGCCCTGCCCCAACGCGGCGCTGAGCCGGTCCGAGGCCTGCCCCCGCAACGCGGCCACCAGGCCCCAGTCCAGCTCCCCCGCGTACGGGCGCGGCACCGGCAACGCCACCACCTGGCGCAGGGACCACGGGGCCGCTCGCCGGGTGAGGGTGCTGACGGGGTCATCGTGAAGGCGCCGCGAACCCGACCGGGACGCGGCAACACTGGTGGCGCGAACAGCGGCAGCGACGACGGGTCGGCGCTGTCCGGGACGTAGTGCTCGCTCATCGGGTCCCCTCCGTGCCTGGTTGACGCGTAACCGTTCAGGGCTGCCGCCGGGTGAGTCGGCGCGGGCGGTGCCAGCCCGGCCAGGGCGGAACCTGCAGCGCCGGTGCTGGCGGGCCGGGTTGCGGCGAGGCGGTCCTGGATGGCCGTGGTCGCGGCGCGCAGGGACCGGACCAGGGGCCGGCTGCCGAACTTGCGCGGCGCCGGGGCGCCGTGCGCGAAGACCCGCGCGGACGCGTCGTCCCACGCCATCGACGCCGTCACCGGCACGGCGAGCACCGTGGACACCTCCCGGGCGCCGTACGGGGCGCCTTCACCGACCAGCAGCAGCCCCAACGACGCCAGCGCGCCCTGCTCCTCGAACCTCGAGTGCGAGGGTCTGCGCCCAGGAGCGGGCGCCGGACAGGGCGACCAGGTTGGTGCGGGTGACCAGCAACGTGCAGTCCGCGCCGTACACCAACGGTTCCGGCGACCCGGGCAGCCCGAGGCGGCCGGCGTCGACGATGACGTCCTGCCCGAGGGCGTCCAAGCTGCGCAGTGCGGCGGTCAGCGGTTCCCACAGGGCGCCAAGGGAGCGGGCCTGCCCGTGCGCGCGGGTCCCCGGCAGCAAGGTCACGCCGGTGCCGGGGATGGGGGTGCAGACGCCCGGGATCGCGTCCACCAGGGCCCCGTCGCGGTGGGCGAACACCAGGTCGACCAGACAGTCGCCCGGGGGCAGGGCGCCGCGCAGGTACCCGGCGGCGATCGCGGACCCGCCGGTGGGGTCGGCCTCGACGAGCAGCACCGGGCGCGGCCACGACAACGCCAACCCGACCGCGGCCGTGGTCACTCCCGGTGACCCGGACGCTGACACCAGCACGATGAGCGCCACCGCTCAGCGCTCCCGCGAGTCCAGCACGACCGCGACGTTCCCGGTCGCGGCCCGCGCCGCGAGCTCGGCAGCCTGGTCCTGCGGGACCTGGACGCTGACCACCGACACCCCGGTGTCCACCTGCGCGCGCACCCCGACGACGACGGCGGGGATCGTGACCGGGGGTTCGTTGGTGAACTCGCCCTGCGCGCCCGGGGTGGCGACCACCCGGATCCGGTCCCCGGCCACCAGCGGCTCCCCCGGCAACAGCCCCGCCGGGACAGGCACCCCCACGATCGAGGACCCCGCCGGCGGCAGGACCGCGGTCGTGACCTGCTCGCGGGTCACCAGGGTCCCCGCCGCCATGTCCACCGCGGCCCGCTGCCCCACCAGGTCCGCCATTTCGTCGGAACCGACCGGGGACAGGGCCGGGTCAACACCGACCTGCACGCTCATCAGGTCCGCCTCGTCAATGACCGCACCGCGCTCGATGCCGGCACGGACCGCGACCACGCTGCTGGGTGTCACTCATCGCGGTCCACCCGAACACTCCCAACAGGGCTCCCGCGCAGACCGCCATGACCGAGCCGGCCACCAGAAGCGGGCGGCGCCGCAGCTTCGGCGGCGGCGCCACCACCGGTTCGCCTGTCATCTGGGCTCGACCCGCTCGGTCGCGGGCCGTCCTCGTTCCCTGATCGGCGTCGATGACCATCACCACACCCCTCCCCGTTCCTGTCCCCCGGTGCTCATTGGATGAGGACCTGGACCTCTCCGATGGTGACCAGCACGCTGTCGGAGAACGACAGCGGGATCGTCCCGGACTGCCCCATCCCGGACCAGTCCACGCTCCAGTACGACGTCGCCCGCACCCGATGCCGACCCTGCTTTTCGTAGGTGTACCCGCAGTCCGGGCTCGAGGCCGTGCCGAACCGGTCCTCGTACACGGTGCCCGGGGTGCGGCACACGACCACCTCACCGTCGCCCATCGCCCACACCACCTTGACCACCTTCGCCGTCGCGGTCACCGTGTACGCACCCGATCTCGCCGAACGAGTCACCGGCCCCCACGTCGCCGCATCCGGGTCCTGCGCCCACAACCACACCGGCATCCCGACCAGCCCGACCTTCCCAGGCGTTGGCTCTGGGACCATCCCGATTCGCACGGCGTGCAGGTTCATCACCGCGATCGCCTGACGGGCCAGGTCCCTGCGGGTCCGGCGGCGCGCCGACCCCCGGCGGGGACGCCGCCCAGAACCACTCCACCACCGCGCCCACCCCGCCCGGGCTCAACCAGGGATGCGAGCACGCATACACCGCCCCATCCGTGTGGCCCTGCCACGCAGGATCCGACGCCGGCGGCTGGCGGGACCACCGCCTTGGCGTAACACTGCCGCGACTGCACCCACCAACCCGGCCTCGCTCGAACACGGCACCACCTTCGGTGCGGAACCCAAGGTGAACCGGCACACCGGCTTGCCGGCCGGCTTTGACCCACCACCCCCGGGAGCCGGCGGGTCGCCCGGACCCCTCGGCTTACCAGGCTCTGTCGGCGGGGTCACCGCTATGACGCAGATGCCCCTCGTCGGGTGAGGGATCTGGCCTGGTGGGCAGGAGACGGGCGGCGCTGCCGCGGCGCCAACTGCGCCCGCCACTGATAGCAGGGAGGCCACGAGGACAGCGATCAGCTTGTGCATGGCTGCCCCTTGAAGAGGTCTTCGGTGACGAAGAATCCTTCGGGGGCCTTCTGCACCACGTACGAGTACCGCTGCTCCACCGGCCTGCCTGCCTTCACGACCGACTTACCCGACGCGTCGACTACATCAACCTCGGAGAAGTCAACGCAGGCAGTGACCGCGAAGGACTTTCCGTCGCCGCTCGAAGCCACGGCGTCACGGACGCGCGCACGGCCTTGTTGCTCGACACCCTGCGCCTCTGTCGGCGGCAAGGGTGGTCTGCCACTGCTCGAGCGCCTGCGATCGCGCCACCGTCGCGAGGACGTTCAGGCTGACCTTCGGGTCGGAGGCGACCTCGTCGAGGACGCGCCAGTACTCGGTGATCGCCTCCCCGGCCGACTGGAGGTCCTGCTCCGCAGGCGTCAGCGCTTTGGTCGGCGAGGGCACCGGGCTGGCGGACGCAGAAGACGACGGAGCTGGGTCGCGTGAGACGGAGCTGCTCGGGCGAGGGTTCTCGCTGTTGCAGGCGGCCAGTGCGATGGTGCAGGCGAGCAGGATGACGACGGCCAACGGTCTGCGATACATGGCTCTCCTTTCGGTCTATCCACCCAACGTGTCCGAACCCGCTGCCATGGACACGCACGCCGAAATCTCTGCAATCCCCTCGACTCCACCCATGACCTTTGTGCGGTCTCGTCGCTGAGTGGGAACCACTTTCACATGCCGACAGCGCCTCCGCGAGGTGAGTGGGGACCTGTGGATAAGTTCGGTGGTAGGCGTGAAACCTGTGGACAAGATCACTCAGGCCGCGCAGGAGCGGACCCAGGCGAGACGTCCGGACGACCGGACTCACGAGCAGCCCGACAGGCTTTGCTCAGCCAGCGTGGATGACATCGCTGGCCGGGCTCTTCCGACGCGGGCCTCTGTGCACCCCGACGGCGTTGCGGCTTTGGGTTGCTCGCGGTCGCCCGCAGTGGCTCTGGTGATCATGCGTTGACCACGGGCGGGTGAAGGGTGGTCGCAGGGCCTACCGCCAGCCGTCCTGAAGGCTCCGGCGGCGCCTGCCCTGACCCGAGGAAGCCAGGTGCGGCCGTGTCCACGCACTTGCACCCGGACACCTAAGGGGGCAATACACCTGCGCGTAGCCCGGGGAGGCGGCATGTACGTAGCGGCAGAGGACCGGCAGTCTCCGCCTCAGTCTGCCCATGGCCGTATGCGCGGTCGGACCCCCCCGGGGTCCACTCCGGGACCGGACGGCACGTTCAGCCCAGTAGCCCTGCAGAACACCAAGGAGTCCAAGATGACCCAACAGAGTCAGCACGCCGACTCAGCGCTCGCCCACGACGAGCTGCTGACCATCAGTGAGGTCGCCGCGATCCTCCGCGCCCCGGTCGCCACCATGCGGTACTGGCGCCACCTCGGCACCGGTCCCCGCAGCTTCCGCCTCGGCCGCCGAGTGGTCTACCGGGCCGGTGACCTCCAGGAGTGGATCGACGCCCAGGCCAGAGCCTCCAACTCAGGAACAGCCGCCAGCGAGTAGAAGCCGCGGCGAAGTCCACGCTGGGCTACGTTCACCCGCTCGGACGTAGCCTGCCTTCGAGCGGAAGGGCGGTCCGACGCATGGCAAGCATCGAGAAGCGCACGCGCAATGGGCAGGTGCGTTGGTACATGCGGTACCGCGACCCCGCCGGCGTTCAGCGAAACAAGACGTTCGACCGCAAGGTTGACGCCGAGCGATTCCTGACGACGGTCGAGTCGGCGAAGCTGACCGGCTCCTACATCGACCCCGCGGCGTCCCGGCTCACCGTCGGGACCTGGGCGCAGCGCTGGCTCGAGGGCCAGACGCACTTGAAGCCGTCGACGCGTGAGCGTTACGCCGGCATCCTGCGCGAGCACATCGATCCACGCTGGGGAACGACGCGGCTGGCGGATGTCTCACACAGCGACGTTCAGACCTGGGTGTCGGAGGTGGCGGCTTCGCGGTCAGCAGCCACCACGCGCAAGGTGCACCGAGTCCTGTCGCTCGTCCTCGCGATGGCCGTGAAGGACGACCGGCTTGTGCGCAACCCGGCCGCAGGCGTGTCTCTGCCCCGCGTCAACGCGGCCGAGCGCATGTACCTGTCCCACGCAGCAGGTTCACCAGCTCGCCGACGCCTGCGGGTCACATCGGCTCGTAGTGCTCTTCTTGGCCTACACCGGTGTGCGCTTCGGCGAGATGGCAGCGCTGCGCGTCGGTCGCCTCGATCTGATGCGTCGGCGGGCGATGATCGCCGAATCGGTGACTCTGGTGCGCGGCGTACAGACCTGGGGAACACCGAAGGGTCACGAGCGCCGAGAGGTGCCGATCCCCCGCTTCCTGGTCGATGACCTCGCAGCACACGTCGCAGGCCGCGAGCCCGGCGAGTTGGTGTTCACCGCTGCCAAGGGCGGCGCGCTGCGCGCGCAGGGATTCCAACGCACGGTCCTGACCACTGCGGCCGCGTCGCTAGGCCTACAGGGCCTGCATCCACACGCGTTGCGACACACCGCGGCCTCGCTGGCGATCGCGTCGGGGGCGAACGTGAAGGTCGTGCAGCAGATGCTCGGGCACAAGTCCGCGACCATGACGCTCGACCTGTACGGGCACCTGTTCGCCGACCAGCTCGACGAGGTGGCCGACCGCCTCGACGCCGCCGCTCGTGCTGTTGTGTACCCGTTGTGTACCCGAGCCGAAATCGTCCCGCTGTCGGTGGGCTAGAAAATAGGCCAAACCCCCTGGCTGACCAGGGGGTTTGGCGTTGTAGCCCCGACGGGATTCGAACCCGCGCTACCGCCTTGAGAGGGCGGCGTGCTAGGCCACTACACAACGGGGCCGTGACCTGTTTCCTGCCGCTGCGACGCGGCGGGCAACGGAGAAGAACCTTACCGAACGGCGGGACTTTCTCCGAATCGCCCCCGGCCGGTCGGGCCGAGGGCGAGAGCTGGGGTACCAGGACTCGAACCTAGAACGGATGAACCAGAATCACCAGTGTTGCCAATTACACCATACCCCATGGGGTATGCCTTCGGACTGACCGCGGGGCGGCTGGTCGTCGGGCGAACCGAGGACCGATCCTACCGGGCGGCCTCGCCCGCACCCAAATCGCGGATGCCGGGGAGCCGCGGGTCAGAGGGTCGCGCGCAGCGCCTGCAGCCGGGTGAGGGTGGCCACCTTGCCCAGGATCTCCATCGACTCGAACAGGGGCGGGGACACCCGCCGGCCCGAGACTGCGGTGCGCAGCGGCCCGAACGCGAACCTGGGCTTGATCCCCAGTCCCTCGACGAGCGCCTCACGCAGGGCTGCCTCGATGGCGGCGGCGCTGAAGGACCGCTCGCTGCCGAGCACGCCCGAGTGCTCGTCGGGCACCGTCTCGAGCGCGGTGATGGCCGCGTCGAGCACCGCACCGGCATCGGCGGTGAGCTGGGCACGGGCGTCGTCGGCCACTGCGACGGCGTCGTCGGCGACGTAGAACGGGCCGACCAGGTCGCTCGCCTCGGTGAGGTGCGCCATCCGGGTCTGGATGAGCGCGGTGACGGCCTCGAGCCGGGACAGCTCGCCGAGCGTGGGGTTGTCGCCGAGCACCCCGTCGGCCTGCAGGAACGGCAGCAGCCGCGAGGCGAGGTCGTCGACCGCGAGCCCGCGGATGTGTACGCCGTTGAGCCAGTCGAGCTTTTCGAGGTCGAAGATCGGGCCGACCGGGTTGACGTCGTGCCAGTCGAAGCGCTGCGAGAACTCCGCGAAGCCGAAGACCTCGACGTCCTCACCCTCGCGCCCTCGGCCGGGGGTAGCCCATCAGGGCGAGGAAGTTGACCAGCGCCTCGGGCAGGTAGCCCTGCTCCTGGAACCAGGTCAGCCGGGCCGCGGGGTTCTTGCGCTTGCAGATCTTGGACTTGTCGGTGTTGCGCAGCAGCGGCATGTGGGCGAACGCCGGCGGGGTCAGGCCGAGCCACTGGTAGAGCAGCACGTGCTTCGGGGTGGAGGAGATCCACTCCTCGCCGCGCACCACGTGGGTGATGCCCATCTCGGGTCGTCGACGACGCACGGCCAGGTGGTAGGTCGGGAAGCCGTCGGCCTTGAGGATCACCTGGTCGTCAGGCCGCGGCGCGCGAGACCCGCCCGCGGATCAGGTCGTCGAACGTCGAGCGGCGCGTCGTCCGGGATGAGCATGCGCACCACCGGGGCTCGGTGAGAAGCCGGGCAGCGCGCGCGCGCTCCTCCTCGGTCTTGCCGACGCACAGCCGGTCGTAGCCGGTGGGCAGCTTGGCCTTCTGCTGCGCCTCGCGCATCTGCGGCCAGCCGCTCGGTGCGAGCACCAGCAGTGGTAGGCCTTGCCCTCGGCGAGCAGCCGCTCGACGTAGGGCCGGTAGGTGTCGAGCCGCTCGCACTGCCGGTAGGGGGCGCACGGGCCGCCGACGTCGGGGCCCTCGTCCCAGGTGAGCCCGAGCCAGCGCAGCGTGTCGAAGACCTGCTGCTCGGTGTCCTCGCGGAAGCGGGCCCGGTCGGTGTCCTCGATGCGCAGGATGAAGCTGGCCGCCCTGCTGGCGCACGAACGCCAGGTTGAACAGCGACATGTAGGCCGTGCCGACGTGCGGGTCGCCGGTGGGCGAGGGCGCGACGCGCAGCCGAACGGCGCCGGGGAGGGCGGTCGTGTCGTGGGTGCTGGTGGTGCTCGGGGCGTCGGTCACGGGGTCTTCAGGGTGCTCGCTCATGGTGGGCGACAGCCTAGTGACGCACGAAGGGGTTGCTGAGCACCCCGATGCCGTCGACCTCGACCTCGACCCGCTGGCCCGCCTCGACCAGGCCGACACCGGCCGGCGTGCCGGTGAGGATGACGTCGCCGGGCAGCAGCGTGAACGCCTTGGACGCGTGCGAGATCAAGGTGGCCACGTCGTGCACCATGTCGGAGGTCGGGCCGTCCTGCACCACCGTGCCGTCGACGCGGGTGGTGATCCGCTAGGCGGCGGGGTCGAGGTCGGTCTCGATCCACGGGCCGAGCGGGCAGAAGGTGTCGAAGCCCTTGGCGCGGGCCCACTGGCCGTCGCCGCGCTGCAGGTCGCGGGCCGTCACGTCGTTGGCGACGGTGTAGCCGAAGACCGCCGCGAGCGCGTCGCTGCGGCTCGAGGTCCTTGGACAGCCGGCCGATCACGACGGCGAGCTCACCCTCGTAGTCGACCTCGGAGGTCTGCGGCGGCATCACGACCGGGTCGCCGGGGCCGACGACGGCGGTGTTGGGGACTTGAGGAACATCATCGGCTCGGCCGGGGTGTCGGTGCCCATCTCCTTGGCGTGGTCGGCGTAGTTGCGGCCGATGCCGATCACCTTGCTGCGCGGGATGACCGGCGCCAGCAGCCGCACGTCGTCCACCTCGTGCACGGTGCCGGTGAGCTCGATCCGCTGGTAGAGCGGGTCTCCCGTGATCTCGGCGATCTTCTCGCCCGTACCGTCGACCAGCCCGTAGGCCGGGTCGTCACCCGTCGTGAACCTCGCGATGCGCATGGGTTCCAGCCTACGGGCGGATGCCGGCCCTCCGTCGCACGGCCGGCCACCCACCCCGCGGGGTCACAACCGGGCAACGACCGAGCCCGCCATCACGGCATACCCGGTGTCGTTGGCGTGGATGTCGCCGAGCCGGCACATCCAGGTCCACGCGCAGATGGTCGCGACGTTGGTCGGCACGGGGCCGCCGAGCGCGGGCACCGTCACCGGGGTCGTGTCGGTGCTTCGGAACGCGGTGGAGACGTCGGCGACCTTCGCGCCGACGCTCGCGGCGGACCCGGCGATGATCGTGTTGAGCGACGTCTGGAGCCCGACCGACTGCTGGGCGATCGCCTGGCCGGCCGGGCCCGTGAGGTAGGCCGCGAGGAACGGGTTGTAGTAGTTGAGCACGACGATCCGGGCGCCGGGCGCGGCCCGGTGCAGCTGGGCGAGCACCTGCGGCAGCAGGCGCTGCACGTCGCCGAGCCCCTGCTGGATGCAGACCAGGTCGATGCCGAGCGGGTCGCGGCTGACGCAGCGCTGCACGTCGTTGGCGCCGATGTCGATGGTCACCAGCCGCGTGGTGCGCCGGTGGGCGTGGAGGAACTCGACGGCCTGCAGCAGCTGGGTGCCCTCCTCGTAGGTGCACCGGCCGCCGGTCACCATGGTGACCACGGTCTCGCCGCTGCAGGCGACGTTGACCAGCTTCGTCTTGGGGGTGGCGGTGCGCACGGCGTCGAGCACGCCCCCCACGTAACCGCCGGTTGGGTCGTCGCCCTGCCCCGGCTGGTAGCCGGCGGCCAGCGAGTCGCCCAGGGCGAGGTACCAGCCCATGGCGTGCCCGGCCCCGTGACCCGCCTCCCCGTGTGAGGACCCGCGGTGCGCCGCCACCGCGCGACGTGAGGGACTGTGGCGGATGCCGTGGGTGCCGACAGGCCCACAGCGGCGAGGACGGCGACGACGACGGACCACGTGCGACGGTTCATGGAGCTGCTTCCCTCGGTGGCGGCCTCGTTGCCGCGCCCGGCCGACTCTAGGTGGTGGCGCCGACAGGGGGAAGATGCCGTCGAACCGAACCGCCTCGGGGTCAGGAGACGCCGGCCTGCTGAGCGGCCTTGGCGAGCACCCGGGCCACCGTGGCCGCCCCCTCGTCGGTGAGGTGGATGTCGGCGGCGGTGCAGATGTTGGTGAGGGTGCAGATCTTTGCGGCGTTCTCGGGCACGGTCCGCCCGTTGATCGTCGTCGGGGTCGTGTCGTTGGTGGAGAAGGCCTCGTCGAGCCCGACGAACGTGGTGCCCGTGGACGTGGCCGCCGACTCGATCGCGGCGCTCAGGCCGGTGTAGGCCTTGGCGGCCGCGTCGACCCCCTTGACCGGCTGGTCGAGCGCCTTCGCGGCCAGCCACGGGTTGTAGTAGCCCAGCACCAGCACGGGCACGTCGGGCCCCGCCGCCGTGCGAAGCCGCTTCAGGATCGTGGGGAGGTTCTTCTTCACCGTCGCGACACCGGACTTCACGCAGGCGGTGTCGATCTGCGCCCCGCCCCGCACGCAGCGCAGCAGGTCGTTGCCACCGATGTCGATGGTGACCAGTGCGACGTCCTTGCCGCCCTTGAGCAGCTTCTCGGCCTGCTCCAGCTGGCTGCCGGCGGCGAAGTCGCACTTGCCGCCCTTGACCAGCGAGCCCGTCGTCTCGCCGCTGCAGCCGAGGTTCTCCAGCGTCAGCTCGCCGCCCTTCGCACCGAGCCGTGCCGCGGTGAGGGCGGGGTAGGCGGTGTCGCGCAGCTCGGCTCCCCCGGGCTGGTAGCCGGCGGCGAGCGAGTCACCCAGGGCGACGTAGAGGCCACCGGCTCCGGACGCACTCGGCGACGGCGTGCTGGCGGCGCTCGCGGAGGCCGACGGCTGCGGCGCGCTCGACGCGGCCGGCTCGGGGTCGCCGCCGCTGCACGCAGTCAGGGCGAGGGCCACCACGGCTGCGGCGGCGAGCGGGACGGTCCTGCGCATGGTGGTGGCCTTCGTGGTCTCGAGGGGCGTGAGGGTGGGACCGGACGTCGAAACCCCATCGTTCCTCACGACGAACGGGACCCGCCTCGGGGTTCCCGCCGCGCCACGCCGGACGCCGTGTGGCCGGGACCTCCCCCACCCCGAGCCGCACCCTCACTACCGTCTCCCCTGAGGCAGTTTCCCCGCACCAGGAGCGTGTCATGTCCCTCAGCCAGGCCGTCAGCAGCGTCCTCCTCAACAAGTACGCCACCTTCTCGGGGAGGGCCCGACGCAGCGAGTACTGGTGGTGGTACCTCTTCATCACCATCATCGGCATCGTCGCCAGCATCCTCGACCGTGCCATCGGGCTCACCTACAGCGACCTGACCGTCGGCGGCGGGTGGCTCGCCACCATCACCGGCATCGTCTTCTTCATCCCGACGCTCGCCGTCAGCATCCGGCGGCTGCACGACACCAGCAAGTCGGGCTGGTGGATCCTCATCGGGCTGGTCCCCCTCATCGGGTGGCTGATCCTCCTCTGGTTCTACGTCACCGACAGCGACGCCGACAACCAGTACGGCCCGTACCCCAAGGACTGAGCGGTCGTCGGGGGCCCCGGGGGCGTGCGTCCGGGGCTCCGTCGCGTCGGTACCGTGGTGCGGTGACCCTGCGCGCGCTCCCTCTGCCGGAGTGGGAGGCCCTGGCGGCCGCCCACGAGGCCCGCGTCGACGCCGCCACGGCCGCCCACCGGGCACGTCGTGCCGACGGCCGTACCCACCCGGTCGAGGACTTCCTCTTCCGCTACTACAACAACTCACCGGCGCGGCTGCGGCGGTGGCACCCAGGCGCCGGCGTGGCGCTCGAGGATGCCGCACACCTCCCCCGCGCGACCTGGACCCACTACCGGGTGGCCGGTGGTGCGGCGGTGCTCGACGTGCAGGGCTTCCTCGCGGCGCGAGGCCACACCGTCGACTTCGTGCGGAACCTGTTGTCCGCGACGGTCGCCCGGCCCGCCCAGCTGGGATGCTTCGGGCTGCACGAGTGGGCGATGGTGCACGGCATCGCGGCCGACGACGTGCGGCACGCGGGTTGGCCACTGCGGCTTGGCAGTGCGGGCACCGACGCCGTGGTGGAGCGGCACGGCATCCGCTGCTCGCACTTCGACGCGTACCGGTTCTTCACCGAGTCGGCGCGACCGCAGAACGCGCTGCACCCCACCCGCGACAGCCAGGTCGCCATGGAGCAGCCGGGGTGCCTGCACGCGGGGATGGACGTCTACAAGTGGGCGTTCAAGCTGACCCCGCTGGTGCCGAGCGACCTGGTGGCCGACGCCTTCGACCTGGCCCGCGAGATCCGGGTGCTCGACATGGAGGCCTCCCCCTACGACCTGCGCGAGCTGGGATACGAACCGGTCGCGATCGAGACCGCCGATGGCAAGGCGGCCTACCTGGAGCGGCAGAACGCGTTCGCCGAGCGCTCGAATGCCCTGCGCCTCCGCCTGCTCGCAGTGCTGGATGCTGCGGCCCCGGTAGCGAGCGCGAACGCGCGTGCGGGACAGGTCAGTTCCGCGCCCACAGCGGTGGCTCCGCGATGAACCACCCGTCGATGAGCACCGGCACCACCGATGAGACGTCCAGCTCTGCCGCGATGGTGACGTCGTCGCCGAAACCCTTCTGCTTCAGCTCGACACCGCTCGCACAGCGCCTGAGCTGAGTCAACGGGTCCCCGCTCACCCCCTCGGATGCCGTGCGCGCCGCCTCCGCCTCGGGGCCCACCCGAGTGCCCGGTCGGGCTGCGACGAGCGATGCGACGACCGCGCCCGCGCCCCAGAGGTCCTCGACGGCCGGCCGCAGGGAGCCGTCGCCGGCCCAGCGCTCTCCCGCCGCCACGAGACCGACCGGACCATGCCGTGCTGCCAGCCACCGGCCCACGGCAGCGGCGTTGCGCAGCGATGCGGCAACCACCTCGACACCGGCATCCGCCAGTGCAGCGCAGATGGCCGACCCGTTCGGCGACGGGAGGACGAGGCGCTCCACCGGGTCCGCAGCGAGGATGCTCGCAGGCGAGAGGCTGATCCCACCCACGCCGGCGGCCGACCGCCCCACCGCGCACACGGCATCCAGCTCGGCGGCCAGGGCGACACCGGAGTCGGCGCCCCACGGATGCGGTCGCACCGCGGTGCCGCGCTCGACCGCCACGGTCACCGACGTCGTGAACGACAGCACGTCGACCACCACCACGGTGCGCACGCCGCCGGTCACCAGCTCACGAGCGCCCCGCAGCCCCCAGTCGAGGCGCACGTCGGACGACTGCTGGCTGCACGGCGACGACATGCAAGTCGACGCTACCGCCGGTCGCTCCCCCCGGATCGGAGCGGCGCGATGCGGACTGCGAGCCGACAGCGAACGGTTGGTCAAGGGGGGTGAGCACGACGGGAGGAGCGGAGCGGTGGGATGCCGTGGGCGAGCCGATGGACGGGTCTGGCGGGAGCGCCGAGTGCGCGCAGCGCGCGAGGTGCGGATGGTCAACGGCCGCACACGGCATCCCACCGCGCAGCGGAAGGGCGAAGCGCAACCCAGCCGAGCGACCCCGAAGTGACCTATTGGTCGATCCGAGGCCGACTCCAGGTCAGCGGGGGGCGACGCCTGCGCGGACCAGGCCGTAGGTGACCGACTCCACGAGCGCGTCCCAGGACGCCTCGAGGATGTTGGCGGCAACGCCGATGGTGGTCCACGACGTGGTGCCGTCGGAGGTCTCGATGAGCACCCGGGTGACGGCATCGGTGCCGTGCGCGGCATCCAGGATGCGCACCTTGTAGTCGATCAGCTCGAGGTTGCGGATCTCGGGGTAGAACTTCGCCAGCGCCGAGCGCAGCGCCTGGTCGAGCGCGTTGACCGGGCCGTTGCCCTCGCCGGTGCGCACGCCGCGCTCGCCGGCCGCGACGAGCTTGACGGTGGCCTCGGACAGCGCCTCGTCGTCGCCGCGGGCGTCGGTGATGACGCGCCACGACTCGACCTCGAAGAACTCGGGCAGCGACCCGTCGAGCTCGGCCGCGCAGCAGGAGCTCGAACGAGGCGTCGGCCGCGTCGAAGGTGTAGCCGCGCAGCTCGCGCTCCTTGACCGCCCGCAGCACTCGGGCCAGCGTCGCGTTGTCGTTCTCGTTCGTCGAGTCGAGGTCGAACCCGAGCTCGCGCGACTTCAGCTCGATGGAGGCGCGACCGGCCATGTCGGACACCAGCATCCGCATGTCGTTGCCGACGGCCTTGGGGTCCATGTGCTGGTAGAGGTCGGGGTCGACCTTGATCGCGCTCGCGTGCAGGCCGGCCTTGTGCGCGAACGCACTCGACCCGACGTAGGGCTGGCGCGAGTAGGGCGGCACGTTGGTGACCTCGGCGATCGCGTGGGCGATGCGGGTCGACTCCTGCAGGCGGTGCGGCTCGAGCAGCGGCAGGCCGCGCTTGAGCTGGAGGTTGGCGACGACCGTGAGCAGGTCGGCGTTGCCGGTGCGCTCGCCGTAGCCGTTGATGGTGCCCTGCACGTGCGTGGCACCGGCGTCGACCGCGGCCATCGAGTTGGCGACGGCGCACCCGGTGTCGTTGTGGCAGTGGATGCCGACCCGCGCGCCGGTGGAGCGCACGACGTCGTCGACGACGTCGGCGACCTGGTGGGGCAGCATCCCGCCGTTGGTGTCGCACAGGGCGACGACCTCGGCACCGGCCTCGGTGGCGACCCGCACGGCCTCGATGGCGTAGTCGCGGTCGGTGGCGTAGCCGTCGAAGAAGTGCTCGGCGTCGAGGAAGACCCGCCGCCCCTCCCCGCGCAGGAACGACACGGTGTCGCGGATCATCTCGAGGTTCTCGGCGAGCGTGGTGCGCAGCGCGCGCTCGACGTGACCGGTGTGCGACTTGGCGACCAGGGTGATGACCTGGGCCTGGCTGTCGAGCAGCGCCCGCACCTGCGGGTCGCTCTCGGCGCGGCCGCCGACCCGCCGGGTCGCCCCGAAGGCCGCGAGGGTGGCGTTGCGCAGCCGCAGGTCGGCCGCTGCCCGGGCGAAGAACTCGGTGTCCTTGGGGTTGGCGCCGGGCCAGCCGCCCTCGATGAAGCCGACCCCCAGCTCGTCGAGGTGCGCCGCGATGGCGAGCTTGTCCGCCACGGAGAGGTTGAGGCCCTCCTGCTGCGCACCGTCGCGCAGCGTCGTGTCGTAGACGTGGATGTCGGTCATGCGTTACTCACCCGAGATCGGTATGCCGGTCGCCCGGCGTCTGTGCCCCGGCCCGTGAGGGCCGGGGCGGGACGTGTGCTGCTCCGCCCATTCTCCGGCTGGCGCTGCTGCCGCGCCCCCGGGGGTGTGGGGGAAGCGACACTCGCTTCCCGGTGGCGCCGCGCCCGCGACGCTCCCGACAAGCAAAAGACCCCCCGGGTGCGGGAGGTCTGCGCGACGAGGAGGTCTCGTCGCGCTAGCCGATAATGATCGTGGTGGTGGCCACGTCACGGAACGTCACGACGCGAGCCTCCCACGAGACCGGCCCCCTGGCCTACGGTTCGTCCACATGCTGGCCACGGTGGCCGGCACCCCGACCGGACGGGAGCACGGATGCTGGTGACCACGGCGAGCGTCGAGGCCGACCGGGGCCGCTCGAACGAGGACTTCGTCGGCGGGGTGCCCGGCGCGGCGGTCGTCGTCGACGGCGCCTTCCTGCCGGGCGCCGAGGGCGTGTGCCGGCACGGGGTGGTGGGCGGCCGTCGCGGCCGTCCGGGTGCGGGCCGACTGGGTCGAGCACCTCGTCCTGGGCGACGCGACCGTGCTGCTCGAGCGGGTCGACGGCCCACCGATGGTGGCCACCGACCGCCGCGAGGTGGACATCAGCGAGTCGTACCTGCCGGCCCTGGCCGCCGCGCGCGACGAGGAGGAGCGCACCCGGGTGCTTGCCGCGCTGCGTGCCCGCCGCAACCACCCGGGTGGCTTCTGGGTGGCGAAAGACGACCCGCGCGCGGCCGAGGAGGCGGTCACGGGCGCGACGCCCGTGGTCGACGTGCGCGCGGCGGCGCTGCTCAGCAACGGCGCGAGCCGAATCGTCGACCGATTCGACCTCACCGACGGGGCCGGGGTGCTCGCCGAGCTGGCGGCGAGCGGGCCGGCCGAGGTCATCCGCCGGGTGCGCGAGGCCGAGCGCCGGCACGCGGTGGCGCAGGACGACGCGACCATCGCGCACTGCACCGGCCTCGACGCGCCCTAGGGTGGCGCAGTGCGATACGGGCTGGAGCTGCCGTGCGGCGGCGACGGGGTGTCGGCAGGCCTCCTCGTGCATCTGGGGGTCGAGGCCGAGCGCGCCGGCTGGGACGGCGTCTTCTTCGAGGACTACCTCGTCTACTACCGCGGCGATGACCCGGCGACCTTCGACCCGTGGTCGGTGATGGCCGTCATCGCGTCCGGCACCTCCCGCATCACCCTCGGCACCACCGTGACCGGGCTGCTGGCGCGCGACCCGGTGAACCTCGCCCGCGAGGCGCTCACCCTCCACGAGCTGTCGGGTGGGCGGGTGGTGCTCGGCATCGGGCTGGGCGACCCGAACGACCGCGGCGCGGCGCTGAACCCGCTGTGGGATGCCGGCCGCAGCCGGGGCGCGCAGATGGACGAGCGGCTCGACCTCCTGCTGCGCCTGCTGGCCGGGCGGGTGCCCGTGTGGGTCGGCGGCAGCTCGCAGGCGGGCGCCGTGGCCCGGCGGGCCGCCCGGGCCGACGGTGTCGTGCCCTACAAGCTGACCGACACCGACCAGTGGAGCGACTTCACGGCCGAGGAAGTGGCCCACCTGGCCGCGGCGGTGGCCGCGCACCGAGCGGATGCCGGCCACCCGGCATCCGCGGACGTGGCGGTCGGGGGGCGCAGGCGCTTGCCGTCAGAGGCGGCCGAGCGCGCCGCCATCGACGCGGCGGCACGCGGCGGGGCGACGTGGTGGCTCGAGTTCGTGCACCCCGGTGCGGATGCCGAGATGCTCGCGGCGGTGCGCCGGGGGCCAGTGCGCTCCACGCCCGAGCACTGAGCCGGACGGCTCAGGTGTGGGTGACGACCGGCGTGCCGACCGATGCGAAGTCGTAGATCCACTTGGCGGCGGGCACCGGCAGGTTGATGCAGCCGTGCGAGCCGCGCGCGCCGGCGTAGCCGAACGTCGAGCGCCACGGTGCACCGTGCAGCGCGAACCCGTTGTGGAAGTAGGAGATCCACGGCACGTCAGGGGTCTCGTACTTGGTGCCGTCGGCGTTGCTGCCGCGCATCGTCTGCTTCTGGAGCTTGAGGTAGACCTTGAAGGTGCCGACCACCGTCGGCTTCTTGTCGGACCCGTTGACCATCTTGACCGGGCCGCGCACCGGCTTGGCGCCGACGTAGGCGGTCATCGTGTGCGTGCGCAGGTTGACGTCGACCCACTTCTGGCCGTTGGTCGCGTGGTAGGCGAGCCGCTCGGCGCCGGGCGCGACAGGGTGCTGCGTCCAGGCCGCGGGCACCGGGCGCTGCTCGAAGGCGCCTCTGTAGTCCTGCCCCGACCGCATCGCCGCGACGGCGGCCGCGGCCACGGCATCGGCGTTGGTGACGGAGACGCCGTCCTTCGCTGCGGTGACGACCTGCACCACCGAACCGGAGGCGTTGACGTTGCGCACTCCGCCCGTCGGGCTCTTCTCGACGTCCTTGACGACCTTGTTGACCCAGGACTTCACCTTGGCCGGGTCCAGCGAGGGGGCGCCCAGCGTGCCGTCGGCCAGGGGGATGGTGACCCAGGAGGCCTTGGCTCGCTTCGTCGCCGAGTGCTCGGCGTCGCCGTCGGAGACCTTGACGGTGCGCGCCACCAGGGCGTTCGCCTGGTCGGCGACGCGCTGCGCGGCGGCGGTGGTCACGGCCGGCACGGCGTCGACGAACTGCACCGTGGTGCTGGCCGACTTCAGGCCGCGGCCCGCGGCGGCGGCGACGTCCTGGAAGCTCGCGGCCGTGAACGACTTGCCCTTGACGGCGGGGACGACGACGAACGACTTCTTGTTGGGGGCGAGCTTCACGCTGGCGTCGGAGCCGGCCCGTCCGGCGCCGCTGACCAGCTCGTCGACCACCTTCTGGGTCTTCGCCGGGTCGAGGTGCAGCACCGCCGCGACGTCGCGGGAGGAGACCAGCGAGCTGGCGTAGGACGACCACGACTCGTTGGCCTGGAACACGGCGTCGACGGTGGGCTGCACGTCGACCGCGTAGCCGAGGTCGGCCAGGTGGGCGGTGCGGGTGACCTCGCCGGTGTCGAGCGTGATGGTGACCTGGTCGGCCCGCTGCTGCACGGCGGACGCCACCTCGGCCCGGGTCATGCCCGCCACCGGGACGCCGGCGACCGTGCTGCCGGGCAGGGCCCGGTCCTGGTAGTGGGTCGCGTAGGCCGTGCCGGCACCGAGCAGCACCAAGGGCACTGCCACAGCGGCAGTGGTCAGTACCTTCGTGCGAGCCCTCATGGTCTGCGGGAACCTTTTCGTCGCTTCATGGGCGCACGAAAGTGGCGCCACACTCTATGATGCGCCCCCACACCCCATCCGGGGAAAACGTGGCCGCTGCGACGCGCCGGTGGCGTTCAGCCTTCGCTCAGGCGCTCGTCGGCAGGTCGTGCGCCTGCTGCAGCTCCCACCAGCCGTCCGGCGCGGGTGGATCGGCCACGTCGACCCGGTCGCCGACGCGGGGAACCGCCACCGGCACGCCCGCTTCCTCGGCGGCCACGAGCAGCCGCTCGACCGGCTCGGCCCAGGGGTGCGGGGCCAGCACGAAGGTGCACCAGTGGATCGGCATCAGCAGCCCGCCCCGCAACAGCCGGGTCGCCTCGACGGCCTCCTCCGGGTTCAGGTGGATGTCGTGCCACGCCGGGTCGTAGGCCCCGACGGCCATCAGCGAGACGTCGAACGGCCCGTGCTCCACGCCGAGCCGGGCGTAGCCGTCGAAGAAGCCGGTGTCGCCGCTGAAGAAGACCTTGCCCGCGCGGCCGGAGAGCACCCACGAGGCCCACAGGGTGCCGTCGCGGCGCAGCCCGCGCCCCGAGAAGTGCTGGGCCTCGACGGCGGTGACCTGCACGCCGCCCACCTGCAGGCCCTCCTCCCAGTCGCACTCGACGACGCGCTGGGCCGGCACGCCCCAGGCGTCCAGGTGCGCGCCGACGCCCAGCGGCACGAGGAAGACCGCCTCGGTGAGGTCGACGAGCTGGCGGATGGTGTCCATGTCGAGGTGGTCGTAGTGGTCGTGCGAGATGACGACGGCGTCGATGTGGCCCAGACCGGTCAGCGGCACCGGCACGGCGTGCAGCCGGCGCGGCCCGACGTGCTGGCTGGGCGAGCAGCGCTCGCTCCACACCGGGTCCATGAGCAGGCGCACCCCGTCGAGCTCGACGAGGCACGACGCGTGCCCGAACCAGGTGACGTGCACCCCCTCGGTGCGCGGCTCGTGGGTGGCGGTCACCACCGGGATCGGCAGGGCCGGATGCCGGGTGGCGGCGTTCTCGCGGAACCGGCGCAGCACGTCGCGCTGGCCCGACGGCATCGACGAGGTGCCGCGGGAGGTGTTGTGGAAGGCCCCGGCCCGGTAGGCGGGTGAGCGCTGCGCCCGCTCCAGGCGGGCGCCCGTGGGACGGCCACCCATGGCGGTGTTGACGCCCCGGCCGGCGGCAGCGAGCGCCCCGAGGGCACTGGCGGCACCGGCGGCGATCGCGAGTCGGTTGAGCTTGGTCACCCGTCGATTGTCACCCGGTGTCGCCGTCAGCGGCGACCTCGTGCCGCACACCGGACGACCGGCGGCCGGCCGCGGCGGCCACGAGTGCCTCGAACAGCCGCCCGTCGTCCCCGGCCTCGGGGTGCCACTGCACCGCGAGGCGGAAGCCCGACGACGGGTCCTCCATCGCCTCGAGCGTGCCGTCGGCGTGCCAGGCCGACAGGCGGTAGGCCGTGCCCTCGAGTGACGCCGGGCGCACGGCCTGGTGGTGGTAGGTCGGCACCTCGAGGGGGTCGGTGCCGAGCAGCTCGGCCAGCCGGGTGCCGTCCACCGGGGTCGCGTGGTGGTTGGTGTACTCCCCCGGCCGGGGGCAGTGGGCGTCGTGGCCGACGACGTCGGGCAGGTGCTGGTCGAGCACCCCGCCCGCCTCCACCGCCATCACCTGCATGCCGCGGCACACCCCCAGCACCGGCAGGTCGATCGCGGCCGAGACCCGGGCCAGGGCCAGCTCCCACGCGTCACGGTCGGGTCGCGGCGCCTGCGAGGTCGGGTGCGGCGGGGCCTCGTAGCGGGCGGCCTCCACGTCGGCACCGCCCGCGATCACCAGGCCGTCGAGCCGCTCCAGCACCGCCAGCGCGAGGTCGTCGTCGGCATCCGGGCGTGGCGGCAGCACGACGGCGAGCGCGCCGGCCCGCTCGAGCTGGTCGACGTAGCGGTGCGGCAGCACGACGCTGCGCTGCGAGGTCCACGGATGCCGGTCGACGTCCTCGACGTAGCAGGTGACGCCGATGACCGGCCGGCTGACGCTCATGTCCCCCATCCTGCTCAGAGCGGGGTCACGTAGGCGCCCGAGATGCCACCGTCGACGAGGAACGTCGAGGCCGTCATGAAGCTGGACTCGTCGGACGCGAGGAAGAGCACGGCGTTGGCCATCTCCTCGGGCTCGCCGAACCGCCCCATCGGCACGTGCACCAGGCGGCGGGCCGCGCGCTCGGCGTCCTTGGCGAAGAGCTCCTTGAGCAGCGGGGTGTTCACCGGCCCCGGACAGAGGGCGTTGACCCGGATGCCGTCGCGCGCGAACTGCACGCCGAGCTCGCGGGTCATCGAGAGCACCCCGCCCTTGGACGCGGAGTACGAGATCTGCGAGGTCGCGGCGCCCATGACGGCGACGAAGCTCGCGGTGTTGATGATCGAGCCCGACTTGTTCTCGAGCATGTAGGGCAGGGCCGCCTTGCAGCACAGGTAGACCGAGGTCAGGTTGACCTGCTGCACCCGCAGCCAGGCGTCGAGGTCGGTGTCGAGGATCGAGTCGTCGTCGGGCGGGCTGATGCCGGCGTTGTTGAAGGCGATGTCGAGCTTGCCGTACTTCTCCACCGCCGTCGCGAAGAGCCGGTCGACGTCGTCCTTGCTCGCGACGTCGGTGTGCACGTAGGCGCCACCGACCTCCGCGGCCAGGGCCTCCCCGGCCTCGTCGTTCAGGTCGGCGACCACGACGGTCGCCCCCTCCTGCGCGAAGCGTCGCACCGTCGCCAACCCGATGCCGGAGCAGCCGCCGGTGACGACCGCGACCTTGCCCTCGAGCCTGCCTGCCATCTGGATCTCCTATGCCTCGGTGCTGATGAAGACGTTCTTGACCTCGGTGAACGCGTCGAGCGCGTCGGGGCCCAGCTCGCGGCCGATGCCGCTCGCCTTGAAGCCGCCGAAGGGCGTCGAGTAGCGCACCGAGCTGTGGCTGTTGACCGAGAGGTTCCCGGCCTCGACGCCACGGGCCACCCGGATGGCGCGACCGACGTCACGCGTCCAGATCGACCCCGACAGCCCGTATGCCGTGTCGTTGGCCTTGGCGACCGCGTCGGCCTCGTCGTCGAACGGCATCACGGCCACGACCGGCCCGAAGACCTCCTCGCGCCACACCCGGTCGTCGGTGCCGCTGGGCAGCACCACGGTCGGTGGGTACCACCAGCCGGCGCCCTCGGGGGCGCGTTCCGCGGAAGGCGACGTCGACGTGCGGGTGACCGGCATCCTCGGCGTGCTCGACGTAGCCGCGCACGGCATCGCGCTGCCCGGAGGACACCAGCGGGCCCATCTGGGTCGCCTCGTCGCGCGGGTCACCGACGACGACCCCCTTCAGGGCCTGCTCGAACCGCTCCATGAAGGTGTCGAACACGCTGCGCTGCACCAGGATCCGGGTGCGCGCACAGCAGTCCTGGCCGGCGTTGTCGAGGAAGCTCATCGGCGCGGCGGCGGCGGCCGTCTCGAGGTCGGCATCCGCGAACACGATGTTGGCCGACTTGCCGCCGAGCTCGAGGGTCACCCGCTTGAGCTGGTCGGCCGCCTTGCGCATGATGCCCTGGCCCACGGCGGTCGAGCCGGTGAAGCAGACCTTGCGCACGTCGGGGTGGGTGACGAACCGCTCGCCCACCACCGACCCCTTGCCGGGGAGCACGGTGAACACGCCTTCGGGGATGCCGGCGTCGAGGGCCAGCTGCCCGATGAGCATCGCGGTGAGCGGCGTGAGCTCGGCGGGCTTGAGCACCACGGTGTTGCCGGCCGCCAGCGCCGGCGCCAGGCCCCAGCCCGCGATCGGCATCGGGAAGTTCCACGGCACGATGACGGAGACGACGCCGAGCGGCTCCTTGAAGGTGATGTCGAGGCCACCGGCCACCGGGATCTGCTTGCCGAAGAGGCGTTCGGGGGCAGCCGAGTAGTAGCGCAGCACGTTGACGACGTTGCCGACCTCCCACCGGGCGTTGCCGACGGTGTGGCCGGAGTTGGCGACCTCGAGCGCCGCCAGCTCGTCGGTGGAGGCCTCGACCCGGTCGGCGAAGCGGCGCAGCAGCATCCCCCGGTCGGCCGGGGTCACGGCCCGCCAGGCGGGCCCGACCTCCACGGCGCGGGCGATGGCCGCGTCGGTCTCCTCGAGCCCGACCAGGTCGATGGTCGTGACGACCTGCTCGGTGGCCGGGTTGATGACGTCGTGGGCGTAGGTGGTGCTCATCTGGGTGTGGTCACAGCCTCTCGAAGCCGCGGACACGTTCCCAGTCGGTGACCGCGGCGTTGAACGCCTTGATCTCGACGTCCGCGGCGTTGACGTAGTGGTCGACGACGTCGTCGCCGAAGGCCGCGCGGGCGATGGCGCTGCCCGCGAGGAGGTCTCGCGCCTCGGCCAGGGTGCCGGGCACGTGCTCGCTAGTCGCCGGTGTAGGCGTTGCCCTCGCAGGCCGGGGTCGAGCTCCAGGCCCTCGCGGATGCCGTGCAGGCCGCCGGCCATCATCGCGGCCACGGCGAGGTAGGGGTTGACGTCACCGCCGGGCAGGCGGTTCTCGACGCGCAGCCCCGACCCGTGGCCGACGACCCGCAGGGCGCAGGTGCGGTTGTCGCTGCCCCAGGCCACGGCGGTGGGGGCGAACGAGCCCGCGGCGAAACGCTTGTAGGAGTTGATGTTCGGTGCGTAGAAGTAGGTGAGCTCGCGCATCGTCGCCAGCAGCCCGGCCATGAACTGGTCGAACAGCTCGCTGCGGCCGCCGTCGCGGTCGTGGTCGGCGAAGACGACCTCGCCGTCGGTGCCGCGCAGCGAGAGGTGGATGTGGCACGAGTTGCCCTCGCGCTCGTCGAACTTGGCCATGAAGGTGAGCGACTGGCCGTGCCGGGCCGCGATCTCCTTGGCGCCGGTCTTGTAGACCGAGTGGTTGTCGCAGGTGCGCACCACCCCGTCGAAGAGGAAGCCGATCTCGTGCTGGCCGAAGTTGCACTCGCCCTTGGCCGACTCGACGTTCATGCCGGCCGCGTACATCTCGTTGCGGATCTCGCGCAGCACCGGCTCGACCTTGCTGCCGCCCGAGGATCGAGTAGTCGACGTTGTAGCGGTTGGCCCCGGTCAGCCCGTGGTAGCGCTGGTCCCAGGCGCGTGTCGTAGGACTCGTCGAAGAGGATGAACTCGAGCTCGGTGCCCGCGAAGGCGCGCGTAGCCGTCGGCCTCGGCCGATGCCACCTGCTGCTTGAGGATGGTGCGCGGCGACTGGATGACCTCGCCGCTGCCGTCGAGCCAGGTGAGGTCGCTCTGGATGGTGACCGACGCCGGGTGCCCCGGGGTGTGCCGCAGCGTGGTGAGGTCCATCTCGAAGAACATGTCGCCGTAGCCGCGCTCCCACGACGACATCGCGTAGCCGTCGACGGTGTTCATGTCGACGTCGACGGCGAGGAGGTAGTTGCACCCCTCGGTGCCGTTCTCGAGCACGTGGTCGATGAAGAACTGGCCGTGGATCCGCTTGCCCTGCAGGCGCCCCTGCATGTCGGTGAAGGCGACGATGACCGTGTCGACCTCACCGGCCAGGACCGCAGCCCGCAGCTGGTCGACGGTGAGCGGCGGGGGTCCCCCCGGGTGGATGGAGCTCGGCATGGTGTCCCCTTCGTGTCGTTATCCGAGAAGTCCACGCAGGAGCGCTGACGTGGCGTCGCAGTGCTCCTCCATGGTCGTGCGGGCGGTGTCAGGGTCGCCGTCGAGGATGGCCGCGACGACGGCGTCGTGCTGTTCGTGCGAGTGCTCGATGTTGCTGCGCAGCACCGGGATCTGCCCGAGCATCTCGCTCAGCGCCGCCTGCGCGCGGGTGACCGCCTCGACGACCATCGGCGAGCCGGTGAGGGTGGCGATGGCCAGGTGCAGCCGGGAGTCGGCGATCCGGTGGGAGTCGGCGTCGGCCTCGCGCACCGCGCGGCAGGACTCGGTGAGCCACTCGCGCTGGTCGCCCGAGAGCCGCCGGGTGGCGGCCAGCCGGGCGGCTCCCGGCTCGACGACCCGGCGGAAGTCCAGCGCGTCCTCCAGTGCGGCGCCGGTGCGCACCGGCGGCCCGTCGAGCACGGCGGGGTCTGCCGCAGCGGGCGCGGCCGGCGTAGGTGACGACGGTGCCCCCACCGCGCCCCCGTCGGGTCGTGACCAGCCCGGAGTCGCGCAGGGCGGCGATCGCCTCGCGCAGGGTGTTGCGCGAGACCCCGAGCCGGTCGGCGAGCTCGCGCTCGGCCGGCAGCTGCTCCCCGGCGACGAAGACCCCCAGCCGGATGGCGGTGGCGAGCTGCTCGACCGTGGTCTCGAAGACGTTGCCGACCGCCGGCCGCAGCACGGCATCCGGCAGCCGCGAGGGCTGCGGGGGCGACTGCTCCGGAGTCATGCGAGCGAGTATGCCGTGCAAATGGTCCTTGTGTGAACCTTTGGCTCAGGCGAGTCTGGTCAGCCAGCCGTGGGTGTCGTCGGCGCGGCCGTACTGGATGTCGAGCAGCGCGCCGCGGATGGTGGTGGTCACCTCTCCGCCGCCGTCCCCTGCGGTCGAGGGTGCCGAGCCGCCCTCCCAGCGCAGCTCCCCGACCGGGGTGACGACGGCTGCCGTGCCACAGGCGAAGACCTCGCGGATCTCGCCGCTGGCCACACCGTCCTTCCACTCCTCGATGGCCACCCGGCGCTCCTCGGGCTGCAGGCCGAGCTCCTTGGCCAGCTCGAGGATCGAGTCGCGGGTGACGCCCTCGAGGATCGAGCCGGTGAGCTCGGGGGTGACCAGCCGGTTGTCGCGGGTGACGAAGAACAGGTTCATGCCGCCCAGCTCCTCGATGTAGGTCTGGGTCGAGGAGTCGAGGAACACGGCTTGGTCGCAACCGTTCTCGATGCCCTCGAGCTGGCCGGCCAGGGATGACGCGTAGTTGCCGCCGGTCTTCGCTGCGCCGGTGCCGCCGGCGCCGGCGCGGGCGTAGTGCTGCGAGATCCACAGGTTCACCGGCTTCAGGCCGCCCGGCGAAGTAGGCCCCGGCGGGGGACGCGATGAGGCAGTAGGTGACCTCGTTGGCCGGTCGCACGCCGAGGAAGGCCTCGCTGGCGAACAGGAACGGCCGCAGGTAGAGGCTGGTCTCGCCCGTGCCGGCCGGCGGCACCCAGCGCTCGTCGACCTCGACCAGGGCCCGCAGCGACGCGACGAAGTCGTCGGTCGGCAGCTCGGGCAGCGCGAGGCGCCGGGCGCTGCGCTGCATCCGCTCGGCGTTGGCCTCGGGCCGGAACGACCACACCGAGCCGTCCTCGTGCCGGTAGGCCTTCAGGCCCTCGAAGACCTCCTGCGCGTAGTGCAGGACCGCGGCGCTCGGCATCAGCTGGATCGGGCCGTAGGGCTCGACCCGGCCGTCACCCCAGCCGCCGCCCTTGGTCCACACCGCGCGCAGCATGTGGTCGGTGAAGAAGACCCCGAAACCCGGGTTGGCGTGGATGGTGGCACGCCGTTCGTCGCTCGCCGGGGTGGGGTTGCGGTGCAGGTCGAAGGTCAGGCTCATGGGACTCGTGGTCCTTTCCTCGGGGAGCGACGGTGCTACCCGCGAAGGCTACCCGTGGAGAGTGATGCGTCAGAGGCGGGCGGCGATGGCGTCGCCGACGGCGCTGGTCGAGCGCGGCGCACTGCCCCGCTCGGCCAGGTCGGCCGCCACGGCGGCCTCCACCCGCTGTGCCTCGGCCGGGCGCCCGAGGTGCGCGAGCAGCATCCCGACCGACAGGATCGTGGCGGTGGGGTCGGCCTTGGCCTGGCCGGCGATGTCCGGCGCCGAGCCGTGCACCGGCTCGAACATGCTCGGGTAGCGGCCCTCGGGGTTGATGTTGCCGCTCGCGGCGAGCCCGATGCCGCCGGCCACCGCCGCGGCGATGTCGGTGATGATGTCGCCGAACAGGTTGTCGGTGACGATGACGTCGAAGCGGCCCGGGTCGGTGGTGAGGAAGATCGTCGCGGCATCCACGTGCTGGTAGGCGGTCTCGACGTCGGGGAACTCGGCCGCGACCTCCTCGACCGTGCGCCGCCACAGGTGCCCGGCGTGGGTGAGCACGTTGTGCTTGTGCACCAGGGTCAGGTGCCGGCGGGGCCGGGCCTGGGCGCGGGCGAAGGCGTCACGCACGACCCGCTCGACCCCGAAGCGGGTGTTGACGCTCACCTCGGTCGCGATCTCGTTCGGGGTGCCGGTGCGCAGCGAGCCGCCGTTGCCGACGTAGGGCCCCTCGGTGCCCTCGCGGACCACGACGAAGTCGATGCCGTTGGGGGCCACCCGCTCGACGGCCAGCGGGCTCAGCACGCCCGGGTAGAGCTTCGCCGGGCGCAGGTTGACGTAGTGCTCGAGCGCGAAGCGCAGCGGCAGCAGCACGCCGCGCTCGAGGACGCCGCTCGGCACGGTCGGGTCGCCGATGGCACCGAGCAGGATCGCGTCGTGCTGCTTCAGCTCGTCGAGCACCGACTCGGGCAGGGTCTCGCCGGTGGCGTGCCAGCGCGTGGCGCCGAGGTCGTACTGGGTGGTCGTCACCTTTGCGGTGTCGCCACCGACCACGGCCTCGAGCACCTTCAGCCCCTCGGCGACGACCTCGGGGCCGATGCCGTCTCCCCCGATGACGGCGATGTCCAGGGACTGCGGTGCACTCTCGGTCATGGGCTCCAGCCTAGGGACGGGTATCGGGATGCGGACGGCCGTCCCAGCCCGTGGAAGGGCGGGACGGCCGATGGGATGCCGCCCGACCGTGGGGGCCGGTGCGGCGGAAGCCGGTCCTGATCAGTCGTCGGTGTGGCCCTGGTCGCGCAGGTCCATCGACTCCTGCAGGGCCTGCCGGGCGAGGGTGGCCTCGTCGAGGGTGCTGTTCTCGTTCATCGTCGTCCTGCCTTCCACGGCCCGTGGGGGCCAGTCGTCCATGGGGTTCGGGGCTCGAGCCGAGTGGTGCCTCGGCGAACCGGTCAGCGACGTCGCGGGGTCTCCGCGGCGAGGATGCTGACTACCGGACCTCGCCGCGGCTCGGAATGAGGATGTGTACCTCGAGCCGCTGCATGACTTCGACGGTACGTGGACGTCCTAGTACCCGGCACCGCCCTCTCACCATCCGGACGCTCGACCGACGAGACGTGCGTCACTTGGCGCCCCGATCCACGGAATCCGTCTCGTTCGACAGCCCACAGCCACCTGATCCGTGGCCTTCGATCGAGATCGTCCGGACGGCTGCCGAGGCGGGTTCCGCCGTCTACGGTTCGGGGTACGCGTGAAGGCGCGACGGACGAGGGAGGGCCCAGTGCGCATCCGGTACCTGCTGCTCAACGCCTACGGCGGCGGCGGCACGATCCGCACCTGCCTGTCGACGGCCGGGGTGCTCGCGCAGCTCGGCCACGACGTCGAGGTCGCCAGCGTCACCCAGCGACGGCCCCGGCCCCGCTTCCCCATCCCGCCGGGAGTGCGTCTGGTGTCGCTGGCCAGCCCCTTCAACCCGGTGCGCGGTCTCTCGCGGGCGGCCCTCGCACGCACGGACAGCCGGTTCGCCCACCCGAACGACCGGCTCAGCCGTCACCTGTCGCGGGCCCACGACCACTGGCTGCGCCGCTACGTCGCCGCGCAGGACGACTGCGTCGTGGTGGGGACCCGGATGTTGCTCAACCTCGCCCTGGCCGACCTGCGCACACCCGGGCAGGTCGCGGTCGCCCAGGAGCACAACTACCTGCCGAAAGCGCCCCGGGTGCGCGCCGACTACGCGGCCGCCTACCCACGGCTCGACGGGCTCGTCGTGCTCACCGAGGGCGATGCCCGGCAGTACCGCACCCTCCTCGGCGACACCTGCCGGGTCGACGTCGTGCCCAACGCGCTGCCACACGGCATCCGCGTGCGCCGATCGCCGCTCACCGAGCCCGTGGCGGTGTCGGCCGGCTCGCTGATCCCGCGCAAGGGGTTCGACCTGCTCGTCGACGCGTGGCGCCAGGTCGCCGAGGCGCAGCCCCACTGGCGGCTGCGCATCTACGGGGTGGGCGAACAGGCCGAGGCCCTCACCGCCCGGATCAGCGAGGCCGGCCTGACGGGGGTCGTCAGCCTCGAGGGGTTCGAGAGCGACCTGGCGAGCCGGTTCGACGAGGCGTCGCTGTTCGTGCTGCCCTCGCGGCGCGAGGGGATGCCGATGGTGCTGCTCGAGGCGATGGCGGCCGGGCTGCCCGTCGTCGCGGCCGACTGCCCCACCGGCCCGGCCGAGGTGCTCGACGGCGGCCGCTACGGCGTGCTCGTGCCGGCCGGCAGCGCGGACGCGCTCGCCGAGGGCGTCCTGCGGGTGCTGCCCGACCCGGCCGAGCAGCGGCGCCTGGCCGATGCCGGCGCGCAGCGGGTGCTCGACTTCGACCCGGTCACCACGGCGAAGCGGTGGGAGTCGCTGTTCGGGGAGCTCGCCGACCGGCGCGGCCTGTCGGTGGGCCGCTGAGCCCAGCCTCTGAGTCCAGCCGTTCAGCCCACCGATCAGCCCGCCGCGCGACCGGTCGCGATCACCCGCCGGAACGGGTCGCCGCGCTCGAACACGCGCCGCCCCTCGGCCTGCAGCGACTGCATCGCCGGGTCGTCGGACTCGGGCAGGGCGACGACCGAGCGCCAGGCGTCCCGCTCGGCTGCGAGCCAGTCCTCGCGGTCCTGCGACTGCACCTGGGTGAACCCCGCCGAGCGCAGACCGGCGGCCAGGTCGACCCGCCGGATCCGGTCGGGCACGGCCGGGTCGGCAGGGTCGCGGGCCTGCCAGCCGGTGAACACGGCGAGCCCGCCGGGTGCCAGCACCCGGTGAGCCTCGGTGAACGTGGCGCCGAAGTCGGGTGGGAACTGGGCGGCATCCAGGCAGAGCACCGCACTGACGGATGCCGGGGCGAGCCCGGTCGCGGTCATGTCACCGACGCGCAGGTCGGCCCGGTCGGCGAGCCCGAGGCGCCGGGCGTTGGCTCGGGCCTGGTCGACGGCAGCGGGGGCGAAGTCGACCCCCACCAGCCGGGCGCCCGAGCGAGCGATCAGCTCGAGGCCGTAGCCCGCCCGGCCACAGGCGAGGTCGAGCAGCACGTCATCGGGCCCGAGGGCGAGCAGGCCCGCGATCTCGTCGAGGGCGCTCCCGGTGACCACACTGGTCGAGACCAGGTGCGGCGGCAGGCCGAGCAGCCGGGTCCAGAGCCGGTCCTTGTCGGGTGCCTCGCCCATGGCGGCGTACCAGGCGGAGAAGTAGTCGGCGTCGGGTTCGGGCATCCCCCGATGATGCCCCGGGAAGCGGGGTCGGGTGGGCAGCGTCGCCGCCGCGATCGGTACCGTGCACGCCGCGGCGAGCCTGTACTGGGCGCTGGGCGGGACAGGGCTCGTGGGGACGGTCGGGCATGGGCGCTCGCCCGGCGGCGCGAGTCACGATGACCGTCGGGCTCGTCCTCGGCGCCATCGCCGCCGCCAAGCTCGCCGGCGCCTGGGTGCCGTGGGTCGCCGCGGGCCCGCGGCCGCCTGCACGGGCCGCTGCGCCTGCTCTGCTGGGCCGGAGCGGCGCTGCTCATCGGCTACGGCCTGTCGAACACCGTGGTCGCCAACGCCGCGCTGACCGGCGAGCTCGGCCCGGTCGACGAGCTCGTGGCGATGCGGGGGCACGCCTGGCTGTGGGACCCGCTGTTCCTGGCCTGGGGGCTCGCCCTCGCCGTCGGCCTGCGGCAGACACGGCGACGGTCCGCCCCCAGGGAGCGGACCGTCGCCGATCCTTCGCGTCGGTAGGTCAGACCAGGTCGACGACCCGCACCGTCTCTGCGCCGATCTCGCTCTCGATCGCCGTGACGACGTCGACCGGGATCGCCTGGTCGACGGTCAGGGCGATCAGGGAGTTGGTGGCCTCGTCGTCGCGCGCGACCTGCATGCCGGCGATGTTGACGGCGGCCTCGCCGAGCAGCTTGCCGACCGCGCCGATGACCCCGGGGCGGTCGTCGTAGGCGAAGAACGCCATGTGCACGCTGAGCGGGATCTCGAGGTCCCAGCCGTTGATGCCGATGAGCTTCTGCACCATCTTCGGCCCGGTGAGCGTGCCCGACACCGACACGGTGGTGCCGTCGGCGAGGGTGCCACGCAGGGTGGTGACGTTGCGGAAGTCCTCGGACACCTCGTCGGTGAGCAGGCGCGACTCGCAGCCGCGCTCCTTGGCCAGCAGCGGGGCGTTGACGTAGGTGACGGGGTCCTCGGTGACGTCGGTGAACAGGCCCTTGAGCGCCGCGAGCTCCCACACCGACACGTCGTGCGAGGTGATCTCGCCGCGCACCTCGACATCGAGCTGCACGGGCACTGAGCCGGCGAACGCGGTGAACACCCGACCGAGCTTCTCGACGAGGTCGATGCCGGGGCGCACCTCCTCGGCGACGGCGCCGCCGGAGACGTTCACGGCATCCGGCACGAGGTCGCCGCCGAGCGCCAGGCGCACCGACTTCGCGACGGCGACACCGGCCTTCTCCTGCGCCTCCTCGGTGGAGGCGCCGAGGTGCGGCGTGACGACGACCGACTCGTGCGCGAACAGCGGGCTGTCGGTGCACGGCTCGGTGGCGAAGACGTCGATGCCGGCACCGGCCACGCGTCCCTCGGCGATGGCGTCGGCGAGGGCCTCCTCGTCGAGCACCCCACCACGGGCGGCGTTGATGACGCGCACGGTCGGCTTGACCTTGGTGAGCGCCTCCTTGCCGATCAGGCCGATCGTCTCGGGGGTCTTGGGCAGGTGGATGGTGATGAAGTCGCTCTCGGCGAGCAGCTCGTCGAGGGTGACCAGCCGGGCGCCGAGCAGGCCGGCGCGCTGCACCGAGACGTAGGGGTCGTAGGCCAGGATCTCGACGCCGAAGCCCTTGAGCCGCTCGGCGACGAGCTGGCCGATCCGGCCGAAGCCGACGATGCCGACCTTCTTCTCGAGCAGCTCGACGCCGCCGTACTTGCTGCGCTTCCAGGCGCCGTTCTTCAGGGCCTCGTTGGCCGGCGCGATGTTGCGGGCGCAGGCGAGCAGCAGGCCGACCGCGAGCTCGGCGGCGCTGGTGATGTTGGAGGTCGGGGCGTTCACGACCATGACCCCGGCCTTGGTGGCGGTGTCGACGTCGACGTTGTCGAGGCCGACGCCGGCGCGGGCGATGACCTTGAGGCTCTTGGCGGCGGCGATCGCCTCGGCATCCATCTTCGTCGCGGAGCGGATCAGGACCGCGTCGACGTCGGCGAGGGCCGGGAGCAGGGCGCCACGGTCGGCGCCGTCGACGTGGCGGACCTCGAAGTCGGGGCCGAGGGCGTCGAGCGTCGCGGGTGAGAGCTCCTCGGCGATGAGGACGACGGGCTTGGTCACGAAAGGTCCCTCTTTCGGTGCTGCGGTCGGTCATCGACCGGTCGGCCGGATGCCGGGTGCCCGGGTGGGCTGTCCCCCCACCAGTGCGGCGTCTCGGGGGGCCCGACGCGCCGCTGAGCCGGACCCCCATCCTAGGCGCGTGCCAGCATGTGGACGTTGGTGCCCACGATGTGACCATCACCGCACGCAGGGTGCGGTGGGGGTGGCGGCCCCGCTCAGGCCGGCGCGGCAGGGCCGCCGGCGCCCGGGCCGACGGGGGCGACCTGGTCCTGCGCCTTGACCGACGCCTCGAGCCGCCCGGACAGCACGAAGATCGCCACGACGGCAGCGACCGCGAGCAGGGCCCACCACCACGACGCGGCGCCGAGCCAGGCGTCGACCACGGTGAACCCGACGGTGGTGTAGATCAGCGACCACAGCGCGGCACCCAGGGTGACGGCGGGCAGGAAGCGGCGCTGCGGCATCCGGAGCATCCCCGCAGAGGCGTTGATCGCGGTCTGCACGCCGACGGTGAGGAAGCCCAGCGTCACCGCCGGGGCGCCGAACCGCTGCACCCAGCCCTCGGCGCGCCTGACCACCCGGCTGTCGAGGTGGGCAGCAGCCCAGCTCGACCGGCTGCCGCCCGCGCGCACCCCGCGACCCACCCAGTAGGTGCCGGTGCCGCGGGCGAAGGCCCCGGCCCAGAGCAGGAGGAAGACCACCCAGACGGGCCAGCCCTCGACGAGGTCCTCCATCTGTGGATGGTAGGCCTGTCGCTCGTCGCCTGCCGCACGGCGGGAGGCGTGTCGAAGGTCGAGGTCCGGGCTCGGACCCGGAGCCGCTCGACGAGAGTAGAGAACACGCCGCCACCGGCGAACCGGAGGCGGCGTGTTCCCTACTGTCGACTACAGGGTCAGCGTGCGGCGGAGCCCTCGACGTAGTCCTGGTCGCGGTCGGAGTCGACCCACGCCATCAGCTTGCGCAGGTCGCGGCCGGTGGCCTCGATCGGGTGCGCGGCACCCTTCGCGCGCAGCGCCTTGAACTCGGGGGCACCGGCGTCCTGGTCGTCGATGAAGCGCTTGGCGAACGCGCCGCTCTGGATGTCGGCGAGCACCGCCTTCATGTTCTCCTTGACGTGCGCGTCGATGACGCGCGGGCCCGAGACGTAGTCGCCGTACTCGGCGGTGTCGGAGACCGACCAGCGCTGCTTGGCGATGCCGCCCTCGATCATCAGGTCGACGATCAGCTTGAGCTCGTGCAGGCACTCGAAGTAGGCGATCTCGGGCTGGTAGCCCGCCTCGGTGAGGGTCTCGAAGCCGTACATGACCAGCTGCGAGACGCCGCCGCAGAGCACCGCCTGCTCGCCGAACAGGTCGGTCTCGGTCTCCTCGGTGAAGGTGGTCTCGATGACGCCGGCGCGCAGGCCGCCGATCGCCTTGGCGTAGGACTTCGCGAGCTCCCAGGCGCTGCCCGAGGCGTCCTGCTCGACCGCGAGCAGCACGGGCACGCCGCGGCCGTCGACGAACTCGCGGCGCACGATGTGGCCGGGGCCCTTGGGGGCGACCATGATGACGTCGGAGCCGGCCTCGGGCCGGATGTAGCCGAAGCGGATGTTGAAGCCGTGCCCGAAGAGCAGGGCCGCGCCCTCGGCGAGGTTGGGCTCGATGTCGTTGGCGTAGACGGTGCGCTGGACCTGGTCGGGCGTCAGGATGATGACGAGGTCGGCCTCCTTGACGGCGTCGGCCACGTCGAGCACCCGCAGGCCCTCGGCCTCGGCCTTGGCGCGGGACTTCGAGCCCTCGGCGAGCCCGACGCGCACGTCGACGCCGGAGTCGCGCAGGTTCAGCGCGTGGGCGTGGCCCTGGCTGCCGTAGCCGATGATCGCGACCTTCCGGCCCTGGATGACGGCCAGGTCGGCGTCGTCGTCGTAGAACATTTCGGCCATCGTGTGGCCTCTCCTCGTGTAGTGGTGGTGTGGTGGTGGTGGCGTTGCGGTGGTGTCGGTGTGGACGATATGCCGTGCGGCTTTCGTCGCGCGGCGCGGTCTCAGGCCCGGCGGATGCCGGTCACGGGCCGCCGGGGCGGCTCACGCGCTGCGCAGTGCCCGGTCGGTGATGGAGCGCGGGCCGCGCCCGATGGCGACGATGCCGGACTGGACGAGCTCCTTGACGCCGTAGGGCTCGAGCACCTCGAGCAGCGCCTCGAGCTTGTCGGTGGTGCCGGTGGCCTCGATGGTGAGCGAGTCGGTGGCGACGTCGACGACCTTGGCGCGGAACAGCTGCACCATCTCGAGCACCTGGCTGCGGGTGCCGGCATCCGCCCGCACCTTGATCAGCATGAGCTCGCGCTGCACCGCGCGACTGCGGCTCGAGCTCGACGATCTTGAGCACGTCGACGAGCTTGTTGAGCTGCTTGGTCACCTGCTCGAGCGGCAGGTCCTCGACGTCGACCACGACGGTCATCCGGGAGACGTCGGGGTACTCGGTCTGGCCGACCGCGAGGGAGTCGATGTTGAAGCCGCGGCGGGAGAACAGGCCGGCGATGCGCGCCAGCACGCCGGGCTTGTTCTCGACGAGGACGGACAGGGTGTGCTTGTTCATGGTCATGTCGCCTTCAGTTCTGGTGGGAGCCCGTGGGCACCCCGTCGTGGTCGGGGTCGAGCCCCTGCTCGATGGCCTCGGACTCCTCGCGGTCCCACTGTGGCGCCTCGTCACGGGCGCACCTGGATGAGGTCGTTGCTGACGCCGGCGGGCACCATCGGCCACACCATCGCGTCGCGGTGCACGACGAAGTCGACGACCACCGGCCGGTCGTTGATGGCCATCGCCGCTCTGATGGTGGCGTCGACGTCCTCCGGTCGCTCGCACCGGAAGCCGACGCAGCCGTAGGCGTCGGCGAGCTTGACGAAGTCGGGCACGCGCGAGCCGACCGAGGTGTGCAGGTCGGTGTTGGAGTAGCGCTCGTTGTAGAACAGGGTCTGCCACTGGCGCACCATGCCGAGGCTGGAGTTGTTGATGATCGCGACCTTGATCGGGATGTTGTTGATGACGCAGGTGGCGAGCTCCTGGTTGGTCATCTGGAAGCAGCCGTCGCCGTCGATCGCCCACACGGTGCGGTCGGGCTCGCCGACCTTGGCACCCATGGCGGCCGGCACCGAGTAGCCCATGGTGCCGAGGCCGCCGGAGTTCAGCCAGGCGTTGGGGCGCTCGTAGTCGACGAACTGGGCCGCCCACATCTGGTGCTGGCCGACGCCCGCGACGTACACGGCCTCGGGGCCGACGATCTCGCTGAGCCGCTGGATCACGTACTGCGGTGCGAGAGGACTCCTCGGGCTCGGTGTAGCCGACCGGGAAGAGCTCCTTCCAGCCGGCCACCCGCTCGCGCCACGCGGCGTAGTCGCCGCCACGGCCGGCGTCGATGTCGGCGTCGACGGCCTCGATGAGGTCGACGAGCACCGCGCGGCAGTCACCGACGATCGGCACGTCGGCCTTGCGGTTCTTGCTGATCTCGGCGGGGTCGATGTCGGCGTGGATGACCTTGGCGTCGGGGGCGAAGGTCTTGAGCTGGCCGGTGACCCGGTCGTCGAAGCGCGCGCCCGAGCGCGATGATCAGGTCGGACTTCTGCAGGCCGGTGACGGCCGAGACCGAGCCGTGCATGCCCGGCATCCCGAGGTGCAGCGGGTGGCTGTCGGGCAGCGCGCCGCGCGCCATCAGCGTGGTGACCACGGGGATCTGGCTCAGCTCGACGAAGCGCCGCAGCTCCTCGCTGGCGCGGGCTCGGATGACGCCACCGCCCACGTAGAGGATGGGGCGCTCCGCCTCGGCGATCAGCCGGGCGGCCTCGCGGATCTGCTTGCTGTGCGGGCGGGTCACCGGGTGGTAGCCGGGCAGGTCGATGCGCGGCGGCCAGGAGAACATGGTGCGCGCCTGCAGGGCGTCCTTGGAGATGTCGACGAGCACCGGGCCCGGGCGGCCGGTGGCGGCGATGTGGAACGCCTCGGCGATGGTGCGGGGGATGTCGTCGGCGTTGGTGACGAGGTAGTTGTGCTTGGTGATCGGCATCGTGATGCCGCGGATGTCGGCCTCCTGGAAGGCGTCGGTGCCGATGGCGGCCGAGGTGACCTGTCCGGTGATGGCGACGATCGGCACGGAGTCCATGTGGGCGTCGGCGAGCGGGGTGACGAGGTTGGTCGCACCAGGCCCGGAGGTCGCCATGCAGACCCCGACCCGGCCGGTGGCGGCGGCGTAGCCCTCGGCGGCGTGGCCGGCGCCCTGCTCGTGGCGCACCAGGATGTGCCGCACCTTGACCGAGTCGAGCAGCGGGTCGTAGGCCGGCAGGATCGCGCCGCCGGGGATGCCGAAGACGGTGTCGACGTCCATCGCCTCGAGCGAGAGCACCAGGCTCTGCGCGCCGGTCACCTCGATGGGCGTGCGCGCCCTCGCCTGCTGCGCCACCTGCGCGGGGCTCGGGGCGCTCGGGGCCGCTGGGGCAACCGGGGTCGCCGGCCTGGTCTCGCTCACTGCTGTCACCGTCTTCGTTGAAGTCAACCGCTGTCGACGGCCGTCGTCCGTGCACAAAAAAACCCTCCAGTCCCGGTGGCGGGACGACGGAGGGAGCGCGTCAGATCGAAAGGATCAGACGCGCCGGGAAAGTACGAGGACTCGGGCCACACGTGAACTCTCCCCCCGGCCGAATGCCGTGTCAACCAACGAGACACTCGATCCCACGATCCGGAACCGTGAGGTCGCTCACCCCACGACAACGCCCGGATGCCGGGGCGCGGCCATGGAGCCCTCCGCTAGCCTTCGCGCCGGACGCCCTCGTCGACGGGCCGCGCACGAGGAGCACCAGATGACCACCGAAGCCACCGTCGTCTTCGTCGTCGTGGTCGGGTTGCGCTTCCTGCTCCCCCTCTTCATCCCGAAGTGGCCGCTGCCCGCCGTGCTGGCCTGCCTGGTGCTCGACGGCATCGACCAGAGCGTGTTCCAGGCCTTCGGCTTCGACCCGCCGGGCTACCAGAACTACGACAAGGCGATGGACCTGTTCTACCTGTCCATCGCCTTCCTGGCGTCGCTGCAGAACTGGACGCGCTCGTCGGCCGTGAGCATCTCGCGCTTCCTGTTCTTCTACCGGATGGTCGGCGTGATGGCGTTCGAGATCACCGGCGTGCGCACCCTGCTGCTGATCTTCCCCAACACCTTCGAGTACTTCTTCATCGCCTACGAGCTCGTGCGGCTGCGCTGGGACCCGCGCCGGTTCAGCACCCGCTTCTGGGTGGTCACGGCCGCCTGCATCTGGATCTTCATCAAGCTGCCCCAGGAGTACTGGATCCACGTGGCCCAGCTCGACTTCACCGACACCTGGCAGGAGGTCTCCTGGTTCCCGCCGCTCATCATCGGGGCGGTGCTCATCGGGTTGGCGATCCTCTGGTTCGTCGTGCGGCCGCGCCTGCTCCCCGTCGACTGGACCTGGCGCCTCGCGGCCGACCCGCTGCCCGAGGAGATGGACACCGCCGCCGAGCGCGACGCGTGGACGGCATCCCACGTGACGGTGTGGTCGTGGTCGACGCTCGAGAAGGTCGTGCTCATCGGCCTGCTGTCGACGATCTACGCACGCATCCTGCCCGGGCTCGAGGTGTCCGACCTGCGGATGTTCGTCGGGATCGCGGTCTTCGTCGTCATCAACGCGGCCATCTCCATCGCCGTGGCCCGTCGGGCCGGCAGCCGGGAGGGGCTGGCGGCCGCGTTCGGCGCCCGCGTCGTCGTCAACGTCGGCCTGGTGCTGGTGGCCCGGCTGCTGCTCGGCGGCAGCGCGCTCGACCTCTCGGCGACGGTGTTCTTCGTGCTGCTGATCTCGCTGCTCGTCACCTACCACGACCGGTTCGCCCCGGTGGCGGCCGTGCGCGCCGAGCACGACGCCACCGACCCGGAGCGCCGCACCGGTTGCCGCCGCGCGCGCCTGACCCTCAGATCTGGGCGGTGGCGAGCTGGCCGAGCAGCTCGGGGGCGCGACGGTCGATGCGCATCCCGCCGAGCAGCACCCCGAGCGTGAGCAGGCCGAGCCCGTAGAGCGTGCCGGCCACCAGTGCCACCCAGCGACCGACGGTCGAGCCCGAGGTGAGCACCGCGACGACGACGGCCGGGAGGGTGAGCAGCAGAGGCCCCACGAACGACACGACCGCGGTGAGGCAGCCCTGCGCCGCGCCGCCCGACGTCGCTGCGAACGGGTTGCCACCGGTGCGCGGTGCCGTGCCCGGCAGCACCGCCCCGACCCCCACGGCCAGGCCGAGGCTCGCGAGGAACGACACCACGACGACCATGGCCCAGGAGACCGGGTGCGAGAGCACGCCCAGCGCCACGCTCACGGCAAACGTGAGCACGACGACGGGGCCGAAGACGACGGTCGAGGCGATCGCCCGGCCCAGCCGGTCCTCCCAGCCGCGCACGCCCACGGCGACGTGCAGCCACCAGGCCGGGCCGTCGAACGCCAGGTCGTTCATCAGGGTGAGGCCCGAGAACACCGACAGGGTGATGACGCCGATGCCGGCCAGGCCGGGGGTGTCGGTGAACACCGCCTGCACGACGAAGAAGACCGGCAGCACGGCGGTGCGCAGCGCGATGCCGACCAGCCGGCTGTCGCGGTACCAGGCCCGCACGCGGCGGGCCGCGATGGATGCCGTGGGCGAGCTGCCGAGCAGCACCGGCAGCAGCCGCCCCCGGCCGATGCGCTGGCCGCCTGAGGTGGTCAGCGGCGAGGTGAGCGTGCGCGCCAGCAGACGCACCCACCAGGCATAGAGCCCGCCGACCAGGGCCACAGCGAGCACCAGGTGCGCACCGGCGGCAGCCCACCGCCCGGTGGCGACGTCGAAGGGCAGGGCCCAGGCCCAGCCGAAGGGCGTCCACGACGCGACGACGGCGGAGCGGGTCGCGTCGAACGAGCGGAGGTCGGCAGCGAGCGAGCCGGTGGTGAGCAGCGCGTTCATCGCGAGCGGCACCAGCGTGACCACCGAGACGACCACGGCGCCGACCACCCGGCCCACCCGCGTGGTCATCACCCGGGCCAGCGCGCTGGTGATCGCGCGGGCGAGCAGCACTGCCGTCAGCACGCCGAGCACGGCGGCGACCACCGCGGCCGGCACGGCCCGAGGCTGGCCGGCCCAGGCACCGACCTGGGCCAGGGCCAGGCCGCTCAGCAGCACCGCCGGGATGCCGGTGCAGGCGGCGGCCAGCAGGCCGCCGGCCAGCTCCCCGGCACGCAGCGGCAGGACCGCGAAGCGCGCCGGGTCGAGGAGCGAGTCGACGCCGGACGCGATGAGGCTCAGCACGGTCCACATCAGCGTGATGAGCGCGAAGAGGGGGACGGTGAGCGCGGTGACCCGCACCGGGCGCTGCGAGAGCAGGACCAGGCCGGGCCCGAGCAGCGCCAGCACGGCGAGCGCCGCGATCCCGCCGGTGACGGAGGAGACGAGGTGGAGGGTGCTGCGCGCCATCGCGCTGCGCCACATGGCGAGCCGCAGGCGGACGATCAGCCCAACCACGTCAGACCCTCGCCCCCCGCGTCGGACGCGCCGACCAGCTCGAGGAAGCGCTGGTGCAGCGAGCCGCCCCCGGTCAGCCCGGCGAGGGTGTCCTCCGCGAGCACCCGCCCGGCGGCGACCACGGCCACCCGGTCGCAGAGCCCTTCGACGAGCTCCATGACGTGGCTGGACATCACCACCGTGCCCCCACCGGCGACGTACCGGCGCAGGATGGTGCGGATGGTCTGGCCCGACACCGGGTCGACCGCCTCGAACGGCTCGTCGAGCACCAGCAGGCGCGGCGCATGGATGAGGGCGGCAGCCAGGCTGATCTTCTTGACCATGCCGGCCGAGTAGTCGGCGACGACGGTGTTCGCGTCGTCCGCGAGGTCGAGCACGGTGAGCAGCTCGGCGGCGCGCGCGGCGGTGACCTCACGCGGCATCCGGCGCAGCGCGCCCACGTAGGTGAGCAGCTCGCGCCCGGAGAGCTGCTCGAACAGGCGCATGCCGTCGGGCGAGATGCCCATGACGGCCTTGGCTGCCGCCGGGTCGGCCCACACGTCGTGGCCGAGCACGCGGGCGGTGCCGCCGTCGGGCCGGAGCAGCCCGGTCGCCATCGACAGGGTGGTGGTCTTGCCGGCGCCGTTGGGCCCGACCAGGCCGTAGAGCGAGCCGCGGGGCACCACGAGCGACAGGCCGTGGACAACCCGCCTGCCCCGGAACTCCTTGACGAGGCCGACCAGCTCGAGGGCCGGCCCCGTGCCGGTCGGGTCAGTCACACACCGCGCCGGTGCTCGCGCTGCCGACGAGGCGGCGGTACTTCGCGAGCACCCCACGGGTGTACTTGGGCTGGGGGTGGGTGACGCCCTCGGTGCGGCGGCGCTCGAGCTCGGCCTCGTCGACCAGCAGGTCGAGCAGGCCGTTGGCGACGTCGAGCCGGATGCCGTCGCCGTCACGGACGAACGCGATCGGCCCCTCGTCGACCGCCTCGGGCGCGACGTGGCCGACGCACAGGCCGGTGGTGCCGCCGGAGAACCGGCCGTCGGTGAGCAGCAGCACGTCCTTGCCGAGGCCGGCGCCCTTGATCGCGCCGGTGACGGCGAGCATCTCGCGCATGCCGGGCCCGCCCTTGGGGCCCTCGTAGCGGATGACGACGACGTCGCCGGCGGCGATCGTGCCGTCCTCGACGGCATCCATCGCGGCCCGCTCGCCGTCGAAGACACGGGCGGTGCCCTCGAAGACGTCGGAGTCGAAGCCGGCCGACTTCACGACCGCGCCGTCGGGCGCCAGCGACCCCTTGAGGATGGTGATGCCGCCGGTGCGGTGGATCGGCTCGCTCATCGCGCGCACCACCTTGCCGTCGACGTCGGGGGGCGCGATGTGGGCGAGGTTCTCGGCCATCGTCTTGCCCGGTGACGGTGAGGCAGTCGCCGTGCAGCAGACCGGCATCGAGCAGGGCGCGCATGACGACCGGCACGCCGCCGACCCGGTCGACGTCGGTCATGACGTAGGAGCCGAAGGGCTTGACGTCGGCGAGGTGCGGCACCTTGGCGCCGACCCGCGAGAAGTCGGCCAGGGTGAGGTCGACGTCGGCCTCGTGCGCGATGGCCAGCAGGTGCAGCACGGCGTTGGTCGAGCCGCCGAAGGCCATGACGACGGCGATGGCGTTCTCGAACGCCTCCTTGGTCATGATGTCGCGCGCCGTGATGCCCTGGCGGAGCAGCTCGACGACGGCCTCACCGGACTTGCGGGCGAACCCGTCGCGGCGGCGGTCGGTGGCGGGCGGCGCGGCCGAGCCGGGCAGCGACATGCCGATCGCCTCGGCGACCGAGGCCATCGTGTTGGCGGTGTACATGCCGCCGCAGGCGCCCTCGCCGGGACAGATGGCGCGCTCGATGGCGTCGACGTCGGCGCGGCTCATCAGGCCGGCCGTGCACGCGCCGACGGCCTCGAAGGCGTCGATGATCGTGACGGTGCGCTCCGTGCCGTCGCTCATCTTGGCGATGCCCGGCAGGATCGAGCCGGCGTAGAGGAACACCGACGGCAGGTCGAGGCGGGCCGCGGCCATCAGCATGCCGGGCAGCGACTTGTCGCAGCCGGCGAGCAGCACCGAGCCGTCGAGCCGCTCGGCCTGCATCACGGTCTCGACCGAGTCGGCGATGATCTCGCGGCTGACGAGCGAGAAGTGCATGCCCTCGTGGCCCATCGAGATGCCGTCGCTGACCGAGATGGTGCCGAACTCGAGCGGGTAGCCGCCGCCGGCGTGCACGCCGTCCTTGACCGCCTTGGCGAGCCGGTCGAGCGAGAGGTTGCACGGGGTGATCTCGTTCCACGAGCTCGCCACGCCGATCTGCGGCTTGGCGAAGTCGTCGTCGCCGAGACCGACGGCGCGCAGCATCCCCCTCGCGGCGGCCTTCTCCAGGCCGTCGGTGACGTCGCGGCTGCGGGGCTTGATGTCGGGTGACGTCGTCATGCCGCCCATCCTAGGTAGGCCGTCCACCGGGGCACCGGGCGTTCCGGGACTTGTCCCGGTGGGTGGCCCGGCTCAGGTGGCGAGGGTGCCGCGCACCAGGCTGACGCCCGAGTGCTGCGGAGAGCCGTCGAGGCCCTCGCGGGAGATGTCGACGATGACGTAGCCCTCGTCGAGCAGGTCCTTCGGGATGGCGAAGGACTGGTCCTTCGTGCCGGGCTCGAGCACGCCGACCGAGACCATCCGCTTGAGGTCCTTGTTGATCAGCCACACCTCGAGGTAGCCCTCGCCGGCGTCCATCGAGTCGGTGCTGACCCGCAGGTCGGTGCGCCCGTCGTGCTTCACGACGTCGGCACTGCCACGAACCTGTCGCTTGTCCAGCGTGTCGAGGGTGGCCGACGCGACGGTGGTGACCGGGTCGGCCTGCTCGGCGCTCAGGCTGCGCGCTCCGATGACACCGACCACGAGGCCGGCAGCAGCGGCGCCGGCCACCCAGGCCAGCGGGAACGCACGGCGGGCCGAGCGCGAGGAACGTCGCTCGGTGAGCTCGTCACCGGCATCCGCGACGGGCGCCGGCACCGGCGCCGGGGCCGGGCGGGGCGCCATGGACACGGGCTGCGCCGACGGCAGGGTGGCGACGGATGCCGGTGCCGCGGTCGCGACCTCCGGCTCGCGGTCGAGCTCGGACTCCACGGCATCCCACACCGACGGGGGCGGCGCGACCAGCTCGGGCACGGGCGCGTGCAGGGTGGTGACGGTGTCACGCAGGGTGGTCAGGGCGTGCGAGCACTCCGGGCAGCTGCGCGCGTGCTCGACGGCACCGGAGGGCGCCGGGTCGCCGAGGGCGATGGCGGCGAGCGTGTCGTCGTCAGGATGGGTCACGGTTCACCTCCTCCAGGCGGGTCCTCAGTCGGGTCAGCCCTCGACGGACGTGGCTCTTGACGGTGCCGAGCGGCAGGTCGAGCCGCTCGGCGATCTGCTCGTGGGTCAGGTCCTCCAGGAAGGCCATCCGTACCACGGTGCCCCGGGGCTCCCCGAGGCGGCCCAGCTCGTCGTGCAGCACGAGCCGCGCGGCCAGCTGGTCGTCGGGCGGCGCCGCGAGCGCCTCCGGGCCGGTGTGCGCGGCGACGGCCGCGGCATCGCGGGCCTGTCGGGCCCGCTTCGCGTGGTGGTCGGCCACGGTGTGGCGGGTGATGCCCACCAGCCAGCCGGCGACCGAACCGCGCTCGGGCCGCAGGGTGTGCCGGCCGCGCCAGGCGGCGACGAAGACCTGCTGGGTCACGTCCTCGGCGTCGTGGTGGTTGCCGAGCGAGCGCAGGGCCAGGGTGTGCACGAGCGCCGACCACTCCCGGTAGGCCTCGGCGAGCGCCTCTCGCGAGCCGTCCCGCAGCCGCACGGCGAGGTCGTCGACGTCGACCTGCTCACCCGTGCTCACGTGCTCCACGATAAGTCGCCGCCCTCCCCCGGCGCTCGTCACGGTGCCAGCTGCCGGCGCACCGGCACGACCGAGCGGGGCGGCCGCCGCGAGGGCGACCACCCCGAGCCCGGTCGTGGACCCGATCACGACTCGTTCGACCCCTGCTCAGAGGTCGGCGGGCCGCAGGACGAACACGATGCCGTGCGCGATCTGGCGGTTGCCCTTGTTGATGTCCAGGGCCCGCGGGTTGAGGAACGGGTTGACGTCGTTGGGGTCCTGGTCGCGCAGCTCGATGATGGGCACGTGGCGGTTGTAGACCTTCACCGTGAAGGTGCCGCCCTGGGCCGTGGTGAGCACCGCGCCGTTGGCCTTGGCAGCGTCCTTCTTGGTGATCGTGGCACCGGGCACGACGTGGTAGAGCAGCACCGTCTCGACGGTGTCGATGCCCAGGCCCGCGACCGCCTGGAACGTCGCCTGCTCGGTGCGGGGCCAGCTGCCGGTGAGGTCGCGGACGAGCACCTGGAACGCGCGGTCGTTGGGGATGAAGGCGGTGAGCGGGACGGTGCCGTCCTTGAGCAGGTTCACCGGGCTGTTGGGCTTGGCGGCGGTCACTGCGAGGACGGCCTCGGTGACGATGTCGTAGTCGTACCAGTTGCGGTCGAACTGGTTGCCGTCGGAGGTGAGGACCGCGGCCAGGCTGCGGGTGCCCAGGGGGGCGGGAGTCGACGCGGACGCGGAGGCGACGGGTGCGACGGTGGCGGCGGCCAGGCCGAGTACGGCGGCGGTGACGCCGAGGCGACGGAGGTTCATCATCAGGGTCCTCTCTGGTGGGGTGTGGTCGCGGCGCTGCGACCTCACCCGTACTTCCGCCACACGTGGTCGTCCGGATGCACCCGCGCCGAGAAACTTCAGGCCGAGAAGCCTCAGCCGGTGGCGCCGGCCGCGACCGGCACCAGGCGCCAGTAGCCCACGGCGAGGCTGGTGGCGACGGTGAGCCAGACGGCGTACGGCACCAGGACCCAGCCGGCCCAGGCGACCAGGCCGTGGGTCACGACGACCAGCAGCCAGGTGAGGATTGCGGCGCACGCCAGCAGCACCGCGGCGCGGCCCAGGTGGTGGGGCACGTAGAACTCGTGCGCCCAGCCCACGGCGAACGCCACCGACGCGACCAGCAGGGCCAGCCACACCGCGACGTCGCGCGGCGCGGCCTGCGCCACGACGGCCAGCCCGGCGGCGCACAGTGCCACGAAGTTGAGCGGCCAGATGATCCCGAAGACGAGGTCCGGCGGCTGCCACCGCGGGCGCGGCAGGGCGGCGTACCACCCGGGGTCGGTGGCGGTCCACCGCACCGCCAGCGCCGCGTAGGCACCGACGACGACCAGGACCACCACCGCGCCGGCGACGCGACCCGCGGTCACCTGGTGCCGACCGGCACGGCGTCGGCGTCGTCGACCGGGGTGTCCTCGCGGATCTCGCCGGCGCCCAGCCGCCGTGGCCACCAGAACCGGTCGCCGAGCAGCAGCGCGATGGCCGGCACCAGCACGGTGCGCACCACGAGGGTGTCGAGCAGCACGCCGACGCAGATGACCACGCCGAGCTGGGCGAGCACCACCAGCGGCAGCACACCGAGCACGGCGAACACCGCGGCCAGCAGGATGCCGGCGCTGGTGATGACGCCGCCGGTGGCGGCGAGCGCGCGGAGCATGCCCTGGTTCGCGCCGTGTCCCTTGGCCTCCTCGGCCGCCCGGGTGACCAGGAAGATGTTGTAGTCGACGCCGAGCGCCACCAGGAAGACGAAGGCCAGCAGCGGCACGCCGTCGTCGAGCCGGTCGAAGCCGAGCACCTGCGTGAAGATCACCCACGACAGGCCCAGGCTGGCGAGGTAGGTCGCCACGACCGTCGCGACGAGCACCACCGGGGCGACGACCGAGCGCAGCAGCGCGGCGAGGGCCACGAGCACCAGCAGCAGGATGATCGGCAGGATCACCTGGCGGTCGCGGGCCGACGCCTCCGACGCGTCCAGCGACACCGCCTCGGTGCCTCCGACGTGGGTGTCGCGGGATCGCAGCCACGGCGTCGCGCATCGCGACCACGGTGGCGGACGCGGCATCCGACCCCGGCTCGGCGTCGATCACGACGTCGACCTCGCGTGACGCCGTTGCCCGAGGCGCCCACCTTCACGGTGCCGACGCCCTCGACGCCGCGCACCGCCGTGGCGACCGCTTCCCGCGTCACCGCGGGTCATCACGTAGGCCGGGTCGGCGGCGCCGGCCGGGAAGGACTGCGCCAGCCGCTCCCCCGCCGCGATGGCCTCGGGCTTCTGCAGGAACTGGTCGGCCTCGTCCAGGCCGGTCTGGATCTGGGTGATGCCACCGGCCATGACGCCCGAGCAGGATGACGGTCACGGTGACGAACCCGGCAGGGCGCTTGGCGACCGCGTCGCCCACCTTGCGCCAGAACGAGCGGCCGTCGGCCAGGCCGGTCTCGCCGACGTGGGGCACCTTCGGCCAGAAGATCCAGCGTCCGAAGACGACCAGGGCGGCGGGCAGCACGACGAGGGCGAAGAAGGCGGCCACGATGACGCCGACCGCACAGGCCAGCCCGAGGCCGCGGGTGGCCGGGAAGAGCGAGAGCAGCAGGGTGAGCAGGCCCAGCACGACGGTGGTGGCGCTGGACAGGACGGCCTCTGCGGTGCGGGTGAGCGCGACCGCCATCGCCTCACGGCGGTCGGGCATGACCCGCAGCTGGTCGCGGTAGCGGCTGATCAGGAGCAGGGCGTAGTCGGTGCCGGCGCCGAAGACGAGCACCGACAGGATGCCGATCGTCGACTCGTCCCAGAGCGACGCCGAACGTCGCGAGGGTGTGCGTGGCCAGCACGGCGGCCAGCTGGTCGGCGACCCCGACGACGGTGAGCGGCACCAGCCAGAGGAACGGGCTGCGGTAGGTGATGACGAGCAGGATCGCGACGACGGATGCCGTGGCCGCCAGCAGCCGGAAGTTCGCCCCGTCGAAGACGGCGGCGAGGTCGGCCTGGATGGCTGCGGGACCGGTGACCTGGGCGGTGAGCCCGTCGGGGAGGTCGGCCTTGGCCGCCGTGCGCAGCTCGGTGACGACGTCGGCGGTCTCGACGGCATCCGAGGTGGTGACCGGGATGAAGACCGTCGCGGCGGTGCCGTCGTCGGCCACGACCGCGGGCGCCCCGGTGGCACCGGGCAGCGACTGGGCGCGCTCCTGCACCAGCGCGAGCTCGTCGGGGGTCAGCGCCTGGTCGCTGCTGTAGAGCACGACGGCGGCCGAGCCCTCGTCCTGCGGCAGCAGGTCGCGCAGCTCGGCGGCCTGGCGGCTGTCGGTGCCGTTGGGCAGGGCCGCCGTGCCGGTGGCCGGTGACTCGGCCTGGCCGACCAGGCCGATGATCGCGCCGGTGCCGAGGATGGCGAACAGGGCGAGCAGCCCGGCCACCCACTTCCGGGTGATGAGGTGCGCGAGGCTGCCCATGTCCTGCTCTCCTTGGTACGGTGTCGGCTGCGTCGATGAGTCAACAGGTGATTCATCAAGTTACTCAGTAGGTGAGCGATATTAGGGAGACCGAGGCGACTGACGCAACTTCGTCGAAGGTTCCGACGGACGTGCGCTCCGTCGTGCCCACCTACCGCGAGTCCGGCTCGCTCGACGCCCTGCAGGAGCTGGTCGACGTCGCCGCGCTGGTGCCGCACGAGGTCGCCCGCCAGGCCGGCCTGTCGACCTCCGAGCTGCACTCGCTGCGCCACCTGATGGACACCCCGATGGGGCCCGTCGAGCTGGCCCGGGCCCTGGGCGTCACGTCGGCGGCGGCCTCGGGGGTCGTCGACCGCCTCGTCGCGCGGGGACATGCGCAGCGGCGGCCGCACGCCGACGACGGCCGGCGCACCGAGGTCGTCATCACCGAGTCGGGCCGGCTCGAGGTGTTCGTGCGCCTGGCGCCGATGTTCGCGGCGCTGGCCGAGCTCGACTCGTCGCTGTCCGAGCAGGAGCGCGAGCTGGTCGAGCGCTACCTGCGCGGTGCCACCGCCGCGATGCGCGCCCTGATGTGAGCGGGCTCGATGTGGGCGGCCTCGCGCGCGCCGCAGCGAACGCCCTCGACACCGCCCTCGACCGCGCCGTGGTGCCCGGCTTCAGCGTGGTCGGGCACGCTGTGCGGCGACGACTGCCGACCTGGCCCGCCGACCCCGCGCCCGGCGCCCTGGCCGGGCGGCACGTCGCGGTGACCGGCGCGACCTCCGGGCTGGGGAGGCGCACCGCCCTTGACGTGGCGGCCCTGGGCGCGACGGTGCACCTGGTGGTGCGGGATGCCGTCCGCGGGCGCCAGGTCGCCGCCGAGGTCGAGGCCGCCGTGGGGCGCGATGGAGCGGCCCGGGTGTGGGTGTGCGACGTCTCCGACCTGATCTCCGTGCGGGCGTTCTGCGCGGTCTTCCTGAGCACCGGGATACCGCTGCGCGCCCTGGTGCACAACGCCGGGGCGCTGCCGCCGGCCCGTGCGACCTCGCCGCAGGGCCACGAGAGCACCATGGCGCTGCACGTGCTCGGACCGGTGCTGATGACCGAGCTGCTGCTGCCCTCGCTCGCCGCGGATGCCGGGCGCGTCGTGTTCGTGACCTCGGGGGGCCTGTACACGCAGGCCCTGCCGGTGCTCGACCCCGACTTCGAGCAGGGCGCCTACTCCGGATCCGTCGCCTACGCGCGCAGCAAGCGTGGCCAGGTCGAGCTGCTGCCGGTGCTGGCCCAGCGCTGGGGCACGGCATCCGCCGTGTCGGTGCACGCGACCCACCCGGGCTGGGCCAGCACCCCCGGCGTGGTCACCTCGCTTCCCCGGTTCGCCGCCACCATGCGACCCGTGCTGCGCCCCGACAGCGCCGGCACCGACACGACGACGTGGCTGGTCGCCACCGAGCCGGCACCGGCATCCGGGCTGCTCTGGCACGACCGCCGGGCGCGCCCGACGAGCGTGCTCGGGCGCACCCGACCCACGGAGCAGGAGCGGGAAGCGTTCTGGCAGTGGGTGGTCGGCGCGACGGGCCTGCCCGGCTGACGGGTCAGGGCACCGCGATGACGAATTCGCCGCGCAGGTGTCGCGACTCCCTGATCTCTGCGCCGCAGCGTCGTCCTCGAGCGCGAAGTCTCCCCCGGCGACCGGATGCCCTGACCGGAGAGCCGGTCTGAGAGCGCTCTTATTGCTCCGCTGGCAACGCCCTGCGCACTCCAATACTGTGCTACTGCGGGGATGAGGTCCTTTCGAGGCACCGGGGCAGCCATTGGCAGCACACGGGGGGCACCGAGGGGAAGCGAGGAGGCTCGTACGGGGGTCATCGGGGGTCGTGGACGGCCCGACCCAGCAGGCACACACGCTGCCGACCACACCACGCTTCACCGACCGAGGACTCCTCATGCCCGCACGACGAAAACTGTTCCGACACACCAGCGCACTGCTCCTGCCCGCCGCCGTTGTGGCCGGCCTGCTGCTCGCCCCCATCGCCGTCCACGCCGCCACCAGCGCCACGGCGGCGACGACCGTCTTCCACGACGACTTCACCGGGTCGAGCCTCGACCTCGGCAAGTGGCTGTACACGAACGGAACCGCCTACCCCGGCGGCCCCGACCGGTTCGGGACCGGCGAGGAGGAGATCAACCGGCCCGAGAACACGACCGTGGCGAACGGCGAGCTGGTCATCACCCCGACCCGGGAGGGCGCGCAGTGGTACTCCTCGCGCATCGAGTCACGAGCCGACTTCGTACCCGCGCCCGGTCAGAGCATGACCGTCAGCTCCGAGCTGGCGCTGCCCGACGTCACCGGCCCTGCGGCACAGGGCTACTGGCCCGCGTTCTGGATGCTCAGCTCGCACCTGCGCACCGACCGGTGGAGCTGGCCGGCCAACGGTGAGTTCGACATCGCCGAGAGCGTGAACGGCCTGCCCTTCTCCAACAGCGTGCTGCACTGTGACGTGTGGGGTGGCGCGTGCCAGGACCCGGAGGGCATCAACACCGGCGGCCTGCCGTGCGCCGCCACCTCGTGCTGGGGCAACTTCCACACCTACGGGTTCCAGTGGGACCGCACCCGCACCCCCGAGGTCATGACGTGGTCCATCGACGGCGCCGCGACCCTGTCACTGCGGTCCGATGACCCCCGCCTGGCCGGGGCCGTCTGGAACAACATCGCCGCGTACGGGCAGAACATCATCATCAATGTGGCGATCTCCGGTGCGTACCCGGAGAAGAAGGGCGGTGACGCCACTGCCGCCACCGAGCCCGGCCACCCGATGCGGGTCAGGTACGTGGACGTCACGATGAGCGGCGCCACCACTCCGCCGCCGACCCCCACCCCGACCCCCTCGGTGACCCCGACCCCCACCCCGTCGCCGACGTCACCCCCCGTCCCCGACCCCCACCCCCTCGGTCACCCCGACTCCCACGCCGTCGGTGACCCCGACCGTGGTCTGCCCACCGCCGACGACCCCGCCGCCCACGACCCCTCCGCCCACGACCCCGCCGACGGGGACCGGGCCGAGCAACCTCACGGTGACGGCCCTCGAGCGCGACCACATCACCCTGAAGTGGGACGGTGATCCCACCGCGACGTACGAGCTGCTGCGGGCCGGCATCCCCATCCAGCGGGTCACGGGCACCACGGTCACCGACGCGGGCCTGCTTCCGAACACCGTCTACATCGAGGCCGTGCGGCTCGCGGGTACCACCCTGCGCACACCGGACATCAGCCTGAAGACCAACCCCTGACCCCTGCCGTCAGCGGTTGTGCTCACCGTCCCGAGCACGATGTCGCGGCAGGTCGGTGGCCGGGCATCCTCGCGGGTGCCCGGTCACCCGCGCTGGGTGACGAGCCGCGGCGCGAACGTCCCTACTGTCGGGCGTGACGCGGTGCCTGCCGTGGGCCGCGATGACCGACGGCGTCCGGGTGCCGCGCGGACCATCGGACGAGGACCACGACCATGAGCAGCACTCCCACCGGGCCCACTCCCAAGCCCGCCCGCCGCAAGGCCACCGACGCCGAGCCCGAGCCCGCGGCGCAGGACGGCCCGGTGGCGGAGCTCCCGGCGGAGGAGCCGTTCGAGCCGGCGGCCGACGTGCCGGTCGAGCCGGCGGCCGACGTGCCGGTCGAGCCCGAGGCCGCCCCCACGAGTGACCTCACCAGTGACGAACGCGCCGAGCTGGTGCGCCTGCGGGCCCAGGTGGCGGCGACGCAGGCTCTTCCGCAGTCGGTGGTCGTGACGACGGCCGAGCCGGCCCGCCGGCACCGCGGCCGCTGGGCCGGGGCGATGGTGCTCCTCCTCATCGCCGCGCTGCTCGCACCGCTGTCGGCCCTGGCGACCTGGTCACGGTCCACGCTGCTCGACCAGGACAAGTACCTCGCCATGGTCGCACCGCTGGCGAAGGACCCCGCCGTGCAGAAAGAGGTCTCGCTGCGGATCACCAACGCCGTCTTCGAGCAGCTCAAGGTCAAGCAGCTGACGACGCAGACCCTCGATGCCATCGCCGCCCGGCCGCGCGTCGCCGGCGTCGCCGACCAGCTCCCGGTGCAGCTGTCGACCTTTGCCGAGCCGATCTCGAACGCGATCTACGGCTTCACCGAGGACCAGGTGGCCAAGCTCGTTGCGTCGAGCGCCTTCCAGGACGCCTGGGTCGCGGCGAACCGCGAGGCCCACGCCGGGCTGGTCGCCGCGCTCACCGGGCAGACGAGCACGAACGGGGTCGTCGTCTCGAAGGGTCAGGTGGCGGTCAACCTCGGCCCGTTCATCGAGCAGATCAAGCCCATCCTCATCGAGCGTGGGGTCCCGTTCGCCGACAAGATCCCGGTGGTCAACGCCCAGTTCGTCGTGCTCCAGAGCGAGGCGCTGGCCAAGGCCCAGAGCGCCGTCCGGCTGCTCGACCTGCTGCGGGTGGTGCTACCGGTGCTGGCCCTGCTCGCCCTCGTGGCCGGGGTGGCCCTGGCCCCCGCCCGCCGCCGCGCGCTCGTCATCGGCGCGTCGATGATCGTCGGCACGCTGGTGCTGCTGCTGCTCAGCGTGCAGGTCGGGCGTGCGCTCTACCTCGACGACCTCGAGAAGGCGCTGCTCGTGCCACAGGTAGCCACCGTGCTCTTCGACGACGTGACCACTCCGCTGCGGGTGTGGGTGCGCTCCTCGGCGATGCTCTTCCTGCTCATCGCGCTGGCGGCCTGGGTGGCCGGCCCGTCGAGCGCCGCCCGGGCGCTGCGGTCGGTGCCGGGCCGGCTGTCGGGGATGACGAGTGCGCCCACCGGCGCGCTGGGCTCGGTGAGCCGCTTCGTCGCACACAACGTCGTCGTGCTCCGCGCGGTGGTCGGCGGCCTCGCCGTGCTGGCCGTGCTCGTCGGCGACCGGCCTAGCGCCGGGACCCTGCTGCTCATCGCGGTGCTCACCGCGCTGGCGCTCGTGGTGCTCGAGGTGCTGCGCCGGTGGGGTGCCGGTGGGGCGGGCGACGACGGGCTCGGCGACGCCGTGGTGCCCGACGAGGCCGTGGCGGCGCCGGGAGCACCGGCCTAGCGACGGCGGCCGAAGAGCAGGTAGGCGGCGGGCAGCAGGCCCGCGGAGTTGACCACGGCCAGCCCCAGCGCCCAGGCCGCCTTGGGGCCGTTGACCTCGTCATCGGGGCGGTTCTTCAGGTCGACCAGGGCCCAGGCGCGCATTCCGGCGTCGAACACGCCGACCGTGATCATCACGCGCTTGCGCGCGGTCGGGAGCTCGTCCCACTTCTGTCGGGCCGGGTGCACCGCTGACCTCCCGTCTCAGGCGTCGTCGCGGCAGACGTGGAAGCGCTCGAGGCGCGCGTCGCCGAATGCGAGGTCCGACCACCGGCCGGAGTAGTGCAGCACCGCGACCGCGCAGGTCGGGAACCCCTCCGCCATCTTGCCGTGGCCTTCGACGCTGCCGTCGCCGTCGCAGAGCAGCTCGGCGAGCGAGGGGATGCCGGGAGCGTGGCCGACGACCATGAGCACGTCGGCGTCCTCGTCGGCCTCGTGGATGACCTCGAGCAGCCGCTCCGGGGTGGCGAGGTAGATGCGCCGGTCGAGGTGCACCTCGGTCTCGGGGCACCCGCTCGCCCACACGCTCTCGGTGGTCTGCTGGGTGCGCTCGGAGGTGGAGCAGAGCACCTCGTCGATGCCGATGCCGTGCTCGACCAGCCAGTGCCCGGCCGCGGTGGCGTCGCGCCGGCCGCGCTTGGTGAGCTGTCGCTCGTGGTCGTTGTCCCAACCCTGCTGCTCTGCCTTCGCGTGTCGGAGGAGGACGAGGGTGCGGTCCTGGGCTGCACGGGTCATACCCCGATCATGCACCCACCGGATCACCGCTGTCCTCCGCCCCCGTGCCTTCTGGGTCACCCCGGGCTAGGTTGACCCAGAGCCCGGAGCCGGTCCGCGGCCGCACGAAAGGGGACCCGGTGTCAGCAGTCGACGACATCCTCGGCGCACTTCCCGCACAGCAGATCTCGCAGCAGGTGGGCGCGTCGCCCGACGAGGTGCGCACCGCTGCCGCGGCCGTGCTCCCGGCCCTGCTCGGTGGGCTGCAGGCGAACGCCGGCGACCCCTCGGGAGCGGGCTCCATCCTGCAGGCCCTGGGCCAGCACGACGACGACCTGCTCACCGGTGGCACCGACCTCTCCGCCATCGACGAGCAGGACGGCAGCGCCATCGCGAGCCACATCTTCGGCGACCAGCAGGACGAGGTGGCCAACCGGCTCGGCGGCCTGCCGGCCGTCGGGGGCTCCGGCGCCGGTGGCGACCTGGTGAAGAAGCTGCTGCCCATCCTCGCGCCGATGGTGCTGTCCTGGCTCGCCAACAAGGTGCTCAAGGGTGGCGGCGCCGGCGGGGGCACGGCACCCGCGCAGCCGGCCGACCCCGCGCCCTCACTACCCGGTGGCGGCGGTGGCAGCACGCCGGGGTCGCTCGAGGACATGCTCAAGGACGTGCTCGGAGGCGCGGTGAGCGGTGGCTCGGGAGGCTCGTCCGCGGGCGCCGAGGCGTCAGCCGGCTTCGACCCCGGCAGCATCATCGGCGACGTGCTCGGCGGCATCCTCGGCGGCGGCCGGCGCTGAGGTCAGGCTGGCGACCCCGGGCGACGCCGGCCCGGGAGCGCGAGCAGCAGGCCCACCACGAGCAGCGCGGCGCCCACGCCGGCGACCCACCACGCGGCGTTGCCGGGGATGCCGAGGTAGACGGTGATGCCCAGGATCCGTGACAGGCCCCAGGGCAGCAGCCCCATCTGGTCGTTCCAGGCCGTGAGCGCTCGCTCGAGCCCGACGACACCGACGACGGATGCCGGAACTGCCAGCCCCGCCCCGACCGCGGCGAGCACGGTGCCGGTGGCGCGGCGCCCGCCGCGCGACACCGACAGCGCCCACCCGGCGGCGACCAGCAGCCAGAGGAACAGGGCCACCGCCACCGTGACGTAGGCCGTGCGTGCGACCGGCTCGGTCCAGAACGCGAACCAGTAGCCACCCGGGCCGGTCGACGACATGGCGAACAGGGCGAGCGCGCAGCGGGCCACCAGCACTCCGCCCACGGCGGCCACGACCCCCCATGGCACCCGGCCGCGCAGCAGCGCCCAGCCCAGGCCGAGCAGGGCGCACCACGCCCCGAGGACCACGAGCAGGTGCACCGGGGCGAGGAACGAGGTCTGCACGGCGCGGGTAGCCACGAGCAGCGCACCAGGACCGGCGACGAGCAGCGCTCGCTGGGCACGCGGCATCCGGGGGCCGACCTCGGCGGCGCGCCACGGACGAGTCGCGCCGACCCACGACGACGCGACCGCCGATGTGAGGTGCGCGCGCGGACGTCGCCGGGCGAGCACCGCCCCGGCCGCGAGCCAGCCGAGTGACAGGACGAGAAGCCCGCGCGACAGCCACGCCATGGCCGGGTCGCGCTCGCTGCGGGCGATACCCAGCTCGGCGGCGGTGAGGTTGTAGGCCGGGTGGTCGAGGTCGCCCTGGTAGTGCTCGAGGTGGGATGCCGCGAGCGCCCGGTACCGCCCGAGCGCGGCGCTCCATTGCTCTCGTGCCTGCGTCGACCCGGTGGCGTGCCACTGGCCCTGGCGCAGCACGAGCTCGCGGTACTCGGCGAGGAGCTTCAGGGTGTCGACCTCGTAGTCGAGGGTTCCGAGGAACGCGGTGCGCATGGCGGGGTCGCGCCAGGTGGCCGCGTCGGTGCCGGCGAGGAGGGTCCGCATCCGCTCGGCAGCGGTGACCGCCGCGTGACCCTCGGCCACGGCCTCGTCGACCCGGTCCCCGGTCACCGACGAGATGACGTCGAGAACCGCGGAGTCACCGGTGAGGATGTCCCACTCGAAGATCCACATCATCGGCGGCGGCTCGAGCCCGATGGCCTTGACCTTCTGTTCGGCGAACGGGCCGATGTACAGGCCCTTGGTCACGGCCTCGCGCGAGCCGGCCATCGCGGCGGCCACGGCCTGCACGGTGGCCGGGTCGTCGGAGAACCAGCGCCGCGCCCAGTCGGCGGTGAGTGCGGCGACGTCGGCGTCGGGGTCGCGGGCGAGCGAGCCGGCCAGCCAGGTGTTGAGCTCGTAGAGCTGCCAGAAGCCGGTCTTCAGGTACAGCGTCATCGGGCCGGCCCGCCACGGACCGCCGTCCTGGGTCCACACCCAGACGCCCTCGATGCGCGGGTTCGCGGCGAGCAGGCGCTGCAGTGCGTCGCGGTACTCGGCCCCGAGGTCGTTCGGGAAGGCGCCGAAGCTCTCGAACTCGCGCCGGCTCTGGAACTCGACGATGCGCCGCTGGCTCCCGGCGAGCAGGGTGTCGTTGAGCGGCAGGTGGCTGTAGAAGTCGCCGAGGGTGTACTTCGTCGACACGATGAGCGCGGGCGAGTCGATGCCGTCGAGCACCGCCTCGTACGACGCCGGGTTCGTGTGCATGTCGCCGACCGCGCCGACGCCGACGCTCCAGGTGCGGAAGATGACGTCGCGATGGGTGCGCTCGGCCTGCGCGGTGAGGCTGGTGAGCATCGCGCGCACGGCATCCACGCTCGTGACGGCGAGCGAGCTGTAGTAGTCCCACCCCTCGACGTCGTACACCCGGCCCGCCTCACCGATCCGGATCAGCACGCCGTCGAGCGAGGGCGCCGCGGCGTAGAGCTCGTCGAGGCCGGCGGCGTAGACCTCCCACAGGTCGGGGCTCGTGGTGTCGAGCGAGCCGACGTGCTCGGTGAGGTAGTGCTCGAGCGGCGTGGTGAGGGTGAGCATGTCGGTGCGCAAGAACACCTTCATGCCGAGCTCCTCGGCGCGGTCCCAGAAGGGCGTGAAGGCCTCGCGCATCGCCATGGCGCGGGCCACGTGCTCGTCGCCCTCGGCGTAGACCGGCCCGTCGGGGGCTTCCTCGAGGGTGACGAACTCGACGAACCCCGGGAACGCGACCGCGTTGTAGCCGTTGGCGAGGCTGTGCCGCAGGAAGGCGTCGAAGTCGGCGTAGGCCAGCTTCAGGGCGGCCTGGTCGACGTAGGGGGCGCTCGGCAGGATGACGTCGGCGAAGGCATTGGACGCGTGCGAGTAGTCGGTGCCACTGCGCCACTGCTCGGGGTCCGGGGTCACGCCGACCGCGCCGAGGTCGACCATCCGGAACGGCAGCCGCGAGTGCACCTCCTTGCCGAGCCGGTCGGTGACGCTGTGGCCACTGCGCACGGATGCCGCGAGGTCGTAGACGGCGCGGACCGCGCCACTCTCGCTGGTCGCCGTCACCGTGAGGGCGTCGCGGGTGCCCCCGAGGCGGTAGGTGTCGTCACCGAGATCTCCGGTGCCCACCGCCATCGAGAGCGTCGCCCGGCCGCGACGGCTCGGCGCCGATGCCACGGCATCGGTGAGCTCGTCGAGTGCGACCCTCGTCCGCTCCGTGCGGGGTGCGTCGACCGCCTCGATGGTGGGCGGGGGAACCGTCGGTGCGACGGTGCGCACCGGGGGCGGCACGGCATCCATGCCCTCGACCGGCTCGGCGCTGATGCCGAGGGCGCTGCCGACCCCCAGGGCCACGAGCAGGCCGACGACGAGCAGCGCGACGGCCGTGGCGGCCGCGCGCCAGCCACGCCCACGCGCCGTCGTCACAGCGGGGAGGCTAACCGCGCAGTCTGGACGCCGACCCGCGACCCGCTGGGCAGATGCTGAACCCGTGCCCCCGGGGTCGTGCCCGGGCCACCCGCGTCCTGCGCCACAGGTCGCTGGTATCACCTGACACCTCCTGCGCCTCCTCCCCGTGGACGACACCCGGGCCACGACCGGCCACGAGAGCAGGAGACACCATGAGCCTCATCCGACCCCCGTTGCGCGAGTTCGACATCTCGAGGGCTGGCGACCGCATCCGGCATCCCCTCGAGCTGCGCGACTGGCTCAACAAGTACCTGCACACCCTCGTCGGCCCCCAGGTCACCGGGTTCTCCCCCGGCACCGGGCCCCGGGGCACCGTCGTGACGATCGACGGGGGGCCGTTCTCGCCGACGCGGTGGGAGAACGACGTCGTCATCGGCGGGCAGAGCGCCTTCGTGCTGTCGGCCACCCCGACCCGCCTCGAGGTGCTGACCGGGCCCGACACCGACACCGGGCCGGTGCAGGTGACGGTGCCGGGGGGCACGGCCACCTCGACCGCCTCCTTCACCGTCACGGGGTACCCGCAGCCCGGGGACGACTCGACCGACGGGCCGCCGGTGGTGTCAACCGGGGTCACCCCCACCCCTGGGGAGGGGGACGTGCCGGCCAAGGCCACGATCCCGGTGCTCGTCGTGATGCTGCAGACGAGCGACACCGCCCCGGCCAACGCCACGACGACGCGCACCGACGTCGCGGGCAAGTGGGACACGGTGCGCACCTACTACTCGCAGGCCAGCTACACCCAGACCAAGGTCACCTACGACATGACGGCGTTCGCGACGCTGGACGGCAGCTTCAGCGACTTCGTCGACACCAGCCCCTCGGTCCAGAACTTCCGCAACAACCAGCTGCCACGGATCGCCGCGATCGGCGCCAAGGCTGCCGTCGACCAGGGCTTCACTCTCGCCAACTACACGATGATCGCCTTCGTCGTCTTCACCAACGGCCAGTTCGTGCGGGCCTGGGGCGGTGGCTCGCAGAGCACCTTCGCCTACGACAACGGCAAGCCGGCCGGCGACCCGAACCGGATCTCGATCAACATCACCACCCCGAGCCCCATCAACACGCTCACCATCAACGAGACGGCGGACTGGGGCCGCTTCGCGCACGAGTTCGGCCACAACATCGTTGCGGCGCCCACCTCGTCCGGGGACGGCACGGCCACCCTCGGCGAGGACGTCTACGGGAGCGACCTCGTCGACCCGGGCGCTGCGACCGCCGCCTCCTTCGAGCTGATGGGCGAGCACGACACGCACCCCCTCTTCTCGGGGTACCACCTCGACAAGCTCGCCTACTACCGCCCCGAGAACGTCCGTGAGCTCGTGTGGGACCGCAACCCCAACAGCTTCACGCTCGACGTTGCGGCGCACGGGCTCTCCGAGGACACCGACCCGAACCGGGTGCACCTGATCCGGGTCAAGATCTCGGACGCCCTCACCTACTACGTGCAGGTGCGCCAGCGGCCCGGCACGACGAGCCAGGTCTTCGACACCAACATCCCCTTCGGTGCGGCGCCGAACCAGGGCGGTGTCATCGTCACGAGGGCGATCGCCGGGGTGATGAACAACAACCAGCAGACCCGGTTCATCTCGCTGCTCCACGACAACCACTGCCTGCGCACGGGCGAGACCGCCGAGGACCCCGCGCGGGCCCTGCGGATCACCGTGCTCGACGACAACGTCCAGGCCCGGCCGCTGGTCTGCCGGGTGCGCGTGGAGTGGGCCCAGACCATCGCCGACGACCCCAACGGCTCCTTCGACCTCAACGTCGAGCCGTGGGGCTCGGACTACTCGACCCCCGACATCTGGGTCGACCGCGACCCGTTCGGGTCGTTCGACTCGGCGCTCGACAGCCAGGGGCGCCCGCTGGGCAACGGCGACCGGCCGCGCGTGAACAAGGTCAACCGCCTCATCTCGCGGGTGCACGTCACCGGCGCCATGGGGGCCTCGAACGTCAAGGTCACCCAGTACGCCGTGAGCCCACCCGGGGTGGGAGACAACGGCAACTGGGCGCCGATCGCCACCACCACAGTGCCGTCGATCGCGGCGAACTCCTTCACCGACGTGGTGTGCAACTGGGTGCCGGTGGTCGGCAAGCACACCTGCCTCAAGGCCTACGCGTCCTCTCAGCTGGGCGAGATCAGTGGCCACAACAACTCCGCCCAGGAGAACGTCTCGGACTTCGTCAGCGCAGGTGGCAGCCCGTGCGAGCCGGTGCTCGTGCGCACGGCGATCCGCAACCCGGTCGACGAGCGGCGCGCGGTGCAGGTGACGCTGACCGGCGTGCCCCAGGGCTGGATGGCGCAGCTCCCCCACGCCTGGGTGTGGCTCGACGGCATGGCCGAGCGTGAGCTCGACGTCGCCATCTGGCCCGTCGCCGACTACGTGGCCTACCAGGTCGGCGACCCGGACAAGGACCGGGACAAGGACCACGGCCGCAAGGAGTACGTCGGCACGGCACCCGTGCGGGTGCGCGGCATCGTCGACCGCTCCTACGACGTCTCGACGATGCCGTCGGGAGAGCCCGCGGCCTCGCGCTTCTACCCCATCGGAGGTGTCTTCTACCGGGTGCACGTGCGCCACCACGCCGAGGTGACCATCGAGGTGGGCCGCGACGAGGAGCAGGGCAAGCTCGGCCACACCGTGTACGGGTGGGTGCGGCCGGCCCTGGGCGACCAGCGCGTGGTGGTCGACGTCGCGGAGCCCGGCGGCCGGGACGTCGAGACCCTCGTGGTGCTCACCGAGCCGGACGGCTCGTTCCGGGTCGGCTTCGACCTGGCCAAGGCCTACGACGTCTTCGGTGGGGGCACGTACGTCGTGCAGGCCTCCATCTTCGACGCCGACCAGCTCGACGACGCCGAGTCCAACCGCATCCAGCTCTCACTCTGAGCGGCGTAGTCACTCTGAGCAGCAGGGCGCCCCGCACCGAGGTGGTGCGGGGCGTCCGTGTGCCCGGGCGTCGGTGTCCCAGGCCTGGGCTCAGGCGCGGGCAGGCGCCCCGTCGGTGACCGATCCGGCCGCCACCGACGCGTCCGGCGCGTCCGGGGCGGTGGTGCGGATCAGGTGGTCGAACGCCGAGAGCGCCGCCGTGGCGCCGCCACCGGCGGCGGCGACGATCTGCTTCCAGGGTGCGGTGGTGCAGTCGCCGGCGGCGAAGACTCCAGGGATGCCGGTGGCACCGCGTGCGTCGACGAGGACCTCGCCGTGGGGCGTCATCGGCACGACGCCGTCGAGCCACTCGGTGTTGGGCAGCAGGCCGATCTGCACGAACACACCCTCGACGGGCAGCAGCTCGGCCTCGCCACCGGCGCGCGGGGCGTGCCGCAGGCCGACGACCTTCGAGCCGTCACCGACGACCTCGGTGCTGGCCGTGCCGAGCAGCACGTCGACGTTGGGCAGGCTGCGGGCCTTGCGCTGCAGCACCTCGTCGGCCTTGAGCTCGTCGGCGAACTCGACCAGGGTCACGTGGTCGACCACGCCGGCGAGGTCGATGGCGGCCTCGACCCCGGAGTTGCCGCCGCCCACCACCGCGACCCGCTTGCCCCTGAAGAGAGGGCCGTCGCAGTGCGGGCAGAACGTGACACCGCGGTTGCGGTGCTCGTCCTCGCCCGGCACGTCGAGGGTGCGCCAGCGGGCGCCGCTCGCGATGACGACGGTGCGTGAGCGCAGCACCGCGCCGGAGGCCAGGTGCACCTCGTGCAGGCCACCAACCTCGGATGCCGGGACGAGCCGCTCGGCGGTCTGACCGGTGACGACCTCGACGCCGAGGCCGCGCACCTGGCGCTCGAGGTCACCGGCCATGCGCGGGCCTTCGGTGTGCTCGACGGACGGGTAGTTCTCGATCGTCATGGTGTCGAGCAGCTGGCCGCCGAAGCGCTCGGCGAGCAGGCCGGTGCGGATGCCCTTGCGCGCCGTGTAGATGGCGGCGGTGGCGCCGGCCGGGCCGCCGCCGACGACGAGCACCTCGAAGGGCTCGAGTGACGCGAGCCGCTCGGTGTCGCGCTCGGCCGCGCCCTCGTCGAGCTGCGAGACGATCTCGTCGAGCGTCATCCGTCCCTGGCCGAAGAGCTCGCCGTTGCGGAAGACCATCGGCACGGCGAGCACGCCGCGCTGCTCCACCTCGTCGGGGAAGACGGCACCGTCGATGGCGGTGTGCGAGATGCCCGGGTTGAGCACGCTCATCAGGTTGAGCGCCTGCACGACGTCGGGGCAGTTCTGGCAGCTCTGGCTGAAGTACGTCTCGAACCGGTGCTCACCGCGAAGGCCGCGCACGGCATCCAACAGGTCTGTCGCTGCGGTCGACGGGTGCCCGCCGACCTGGAGCAGCGCGAGCACGAGCGAGGTGAACTCGTGGCCGAGCGGCAGCCCCGCGAACTCCACCTCGACGTCGGTGCCGGTGCGCACCACGCGGAACGAGGGACGCCGGGTGGCGTCCCCCGTCCGAACATGCGTGACCCGCCCGCCGGACAGCGACGCGACCTCGTCGAGCAGGTCGGCGACCTTCTGCGACGCGGGGGAGCCGTCGAGGCTGGAGACCAGCTCGACCGGCTCGACGACCTTGCTGAGGTAGGCCGAGAGCTGCTGTGCGAGAGCGGGATCGAGCATGGGGCTCAGATCTTCCCCACGAGGTCGAGCGACGGCGCGAGGGTGTCCTCGCCCTCTTCCCACTTGGCGGGGCAGACCTCACCCGGGTGGTTGCGCACGTAGATGGCGGCCTTGACCTTGCGCACCAGCTCGGCGGCGTTGCGGCCGATGCCCTCGGCGGTGACCTCGTTGAACTGGATGACGCCGTCGGGGTCGACGAGGAAGGTGCCGCGGTCGGCCAGGCCCTCGCCCTTGCGCAGGATCTTGAAGTTCTTCGAGATGCGGTGGGTCGGGTCGCCGACCATCGGGTAGGTCACCTTGCGGATGGTGTCGGAGACCTCGTGCCACGCCTTGTGCGTGAAGTGGGTGTCGGTGGAGACGGAGTAGACCTCGACCCCGAGGGCCTTGAGCTCCTGGTAGTGGTCGGCCAGGTCGCCGAGCTCGGTGGGGCAGACGAAGGTGAAGTCGGCCGGGTAGAAGAAGAAGATCGCCCACTTCCCCTCGATGTCCGCGGAGGACACCGGGACGAACGAGCCGTTGACGAAGGCCGTGGCCTCGAAGGGCTTCACGGTCGTGTTGACGAGGGACATGCGAAGGTCACTGCTCCTTGGGTGGAGTACTGGGGATCACTCCAGCGTTCGGGCACCACGGACGGCATCCGATATCTGGATCAGTTCAAGAGTATCGGTACGCCGAGGCCGCCCCTGCAGCGGGTTCCGCACCGCGGAACGCCTGCGGCACAGGCGGATCCGCGATGTGACCCACCTCACGCACGACCATCGACCCATTGCGGAAAGGCCACCCCCAGGAAGCCCGATCTGGCCCTGTCGAGGTGGCTTATCCGCAAGAAGTCGGGTTCAGGCTTGGCCGAGGCGCTCCAGGATGAGCGCGCGGGCCGCCGCGGCGTCACCCGAGCCCTTCATCTCCCGCATCACCTGGCCGATGAGCGCCCCCACGGCCTGCACCTTGCCGTCGCGGATCTTGTCGGCGACGTCGGGGTTGGCGGCGATCACGGCATCCACCGCGGCCTCGAGCGCCCCGGTGTCCTGCGAGAGCGCGAGGCCTCGCGCGTCGGCCACGGCGGTCGGCGCGCCCTCACCCGAGAGCACGCCCTCCCAGACCTGGCGGGCCATGCCGTCGTTGAGCCGCCCCGAGGTCACCAGACCCTCGAGCTCGACCACGGATGCCGGCCCCACGCCCAGCCCCGCGGCGTAGGTCGGCACGTCGAGCCCCTCGGCGTTGGCGCGGCGGGCGACCTCGCCCGACCACCACTTGCGCGCGGCCGCCGGGGAGGCGCCCGCCGCAACGGTCTCCTCGACGAGCTCGACCAGCCCGGCATTGACGACGTCGCGCATCTCGAGGTCGGCGAAGCCCCAGTCGGCCTGCAGCCGCTTGCGGCGCGCCGCCGGCGGCTCGGGCAGCGTGCCGCGCAGCGCGTCGACGTCCTCGCGCGACGGCGCGACCGGCACGAGGTCGGGCTCGGGGAAGTAGCGGTAGTCGTCGGCGTCGGACTTCACCCGACCCGACGTCGTGACGCCGGTGTCCTCGTGCCAGTGCCGGGTCTCCTGCACGATCGTGCCGCCCGAGGTCAGCACCGCCGCGTGGCGGCCGATCTCGTAGCGCACCGCCCGCTCGACCGAGCGCAGCGAGTTGACGTTCTTGGTCTCCGAGCGGGTGCCGAGCTTCGTGGCGTCCTTGCGCATCAGCGACAGGTTGACGTCGCAGCGCATCGAGCCCTGCTCCATCCGCACGTCGCGAGACGTCGAGCGCCTTGAGCAGGTCGCGCAGCGTCGCCACGTAGGCGCGGGCGATCTCCGGCGCCCGCTCCCCCGCGCCCATCATCGGCTTGGTGACGATCTCGATGAGCGGGATGCCGGCGCGGTTGTAGTCGACCAGGCTGTGCGTCGGCGCCGTGGATGCGACCGGTGGAGCCGCCGACGTGCAGCGACTTGCCGGTGTCCTCCTCCATGTGCGCGCGCTCGATCTCGACCCGGTAGACCGTGCCGTCGTCGAGCTCGACGTCGAGGAACCCGTCGAACGCGATCGGCTCGTCGTACTGCGAGGTCTGGAAGTTCTTGGGCATGTCCGGGTAGAAGTAGTTCTTCCGCGCGAACCGGCACCACGTGGCGATCTCGCAGTTGAGCACCAGCCCGATGCGGATCGCCGACTCCACGGCCTTGACGTTGACCACCGGCAGCGCACCGGGCAGGCCGAGGCACACCGGGCAGGTCTGGGTGTTGGGGTCGGCGCCGAACTCGGTGGGGCAGCCGCAGAACATCTTCGTGGCGGTGTTGAGCTCGACGTGCACCTCGAGCCCCATCACCGGGTCGAAGGCCTCGATGGCCTCGTCGAACGGCAGGGTCGCCTCGGCGTGTGCCTGGGTGGTCATCGCTCAGGCCTCCTTCGTCGTCGTGCCGGCCGGTGGAGCCGAGCGCCGGGGCCCGGTCGAGGAGCGGGCCGCCCCACGCGGCGGTGAGCCGCGCCTCGAGCGCCGCGCCGACGGCAGTACAGCCGGTCGTCCTGCATGGCGGGGGCCAGGATCTGGAAGCCGGCCGGCAGCCCGTCCTCGGCGGCCAGGCCGCTCGGCAGCGACATGCCGGGGATGCCGGCCAGGTTGGCCGGGATGGTGGCGATGTCGTTGAGGTACATCGCCATCGGGTCGTCGAGCTTGTCGCCGAGCTTGAAGGCCGTGGTCGGCGCGGTGGGGCTGACCAGCACGTCGGCCTGCTCGAACGCCGCGGTGAAGTCGTTCGCGATGAGCGCGCCGCACCTTCTGCGCCGAGCCGTAGTAGGCGTCGTAGTAGCCGCTCGAGAGGGCATAGGTGCCCAGGATGATGCGCCGCTTGACCTCGTCGCCGAAGCCGGCGTCGCGGGTGGCCGCCATGACCTGCTCGGCGCTCGGGGCGTCGATGCCCTCGGGGGCGACGCGCAGGCCGTAGCGCATGGCGTCGAACTTGGCCAGGTTGCTCGAGGCCTCGCTCGGCAGGATCAGGTAGTAGGCGGCCAGCGCGTAGGTGAAGCTCGGGCAGGAGACCTCGACGACCTCGGCACCGGCGTCGACCAGGAGCTGCACGGCCTCGTCGAACCGCGTCTGCACCCCGGCCTGGAAGCCCTCGCCGGTCAGCTCGCGCACGATGCCGATCCGCATGCCCTTCACGTCGGCCCGGCGGGCGGCCTCGACCACCGGCGGCACCGGGCGCGTCGATGCGAGGTGGAGTCCATCGGGTCGTGCCCGCCGATGACCTCGTGCAGCAGCGCGGCGTCGAGCACGGTGCGGGTGCACGGGCCGGCCTGGTCGAGGCGAGCTCGCCAGCGCGACGAGGCCGTAGCGGGAGACGCCGCCGTAGGTCGGCTTGGTGCCGACCGTGCCGGTGACGGCGGCGGGCTGGCGGATCGAGCCACCGGTGTCGGTGCCGATCGCCAGCGGCGCCTCGAACGACGAGACGCACGCGATGCCGACCCGCCGCCGGACCCGCCGGGGATCCGCTCGAGGTCCCACGGGTTGTGGCGTCGGGCCGTAGGCGCGAGTGCTCGGTCGAGGAGCCCATCGCGAACTCGTCCATGTTGGTCTTGCCGAGGATCGGCATCCCGGCCGCGCGCAGCCGGGTCACGAGGGTCGCGTCGTACGGCGGCACCCAGCCCTCGCAGGATCCGCGAGCCGCAGGTCGTCGGCAGGCCCTTCGTGGCCATGACGTCCTTGACCGCGATCGGCACCCCGGCCATCGCGTGCAGCGACTCACCGGCGGCGCGGCGCCGGTCGACGGCGTCGGCCTGGCGCGAGCGCGCCCTCGCGCGTCGACGTGCAGGAAGGCGTGCACGTCGCCGTCGACGGCGGCGATGCGGTCGAGGTGGGCCTGGGTCACCTCGCGCGCCGACACGCTCCCCTGCGCGAGGAGGTCGGCGAGCTCGGCGGCGGTGGACCGGGTGAGGTCGGTGGTCACGTCGTGGCTTCCTGTGGGTGCGGGGCCGGGTGAGGTTCGGGGGATGCCGGGTGGCCGGCATCCGGTCGTGCGCTGCAGGAGCGCTCGGAGTCAGTCCTCGTCGAGGATGCGCGGCACGGCGAAGCGCTGCTGCTCGCTCTCGGGGGCGCCGGAGAGCGCGGCCTCCGGTGCGAGCGAGGGGCGCACGACGTCGGGACGGGTGACGTTGACGATGGGCATCGGGTGGCTCATCGGCTCGACGTCGGCGATCGGCGCCTGCTGCACGGTCGCGACCGCCTCGAGGATGACGCCCAGCTCGCCGACCATGCGGTCGAGCTCGGCGTCGGAGAGGTCGATGCGGGCGAGACCGGCGAGGTGCGCCACGTCGTCACGGGTGAGGTCGGCCATGCGCGCCAGTCTATGGGGAGGCGCGCAGGCTGCCGTCCCGGCCCGGATTCCGGGAGTCGGGTGCTGAGGTGGTCGTTGCAGCAACCACCTGAGCACCCGACTCTGGTTCGCAGACCTGCTGGGAGGATGAACCGGTGCTCACCGACACCGCGACGACCCAGGCCGTGCTCGACGTCGTCGGCGTGTTCGTCTTCGCGCTCTCGGGGGCCGTGGTCGCGGTGCGCCGGGGACTGGACGTGTTCGGCATCCTCGTGCTGGCCTGGGTCGCCGGGCTGGGCGGCGGCATCATCCGCGACCTGTTCCTCGGCATCACGCCACCGGTCGCGGTCACCGACTGGCAGCTGCTCGCCGCCGCGGTGGCGGCCGCCGTGCTCGTCTTCCTGTTGCACGGCCGGTGGGAGGAGGTCGCGGCGCGCACGCCCGACGTGCGCTGGCGCCGCCTGCCGTATGCCGTGCGCCTGCTCGACGCCGGTGGCCTCGCGATCTTCGCCGTGAACGGTGCGCTGGTCGCGCTGAGCGCCGGAGCCGGGGCCCTTGCCTCGACGCTCATCGGCGGGATCACCGCCGTCGGTGGCGGGGTGATGCGCGACGTGCTCGCCGGGAGGGTGCCCGAGGTGCTGCAGCGTGAGCTCTACGCCCTGCCCGCGCTGCTCGGCGCGGCGCTCGTGGTGCTCGCCGACTACTACGGCGTCACCTCGAGGTGGACCATCTGGGGGTCGGTGGCCCTGGTCTTCACGATCCGCGTGGTCGCGGTGGCGCTGGACCTCAACGCGCCCACGGCGTTGCGCACCACCCGCACGGCGACGACCGAGCCGGACTCGGCCGGGGACTGAGCCGGGCGCGGCCGGGACCAACCCGGCTCAGCCGGCGTCGTCAGCCGGGTCCGTGCCGGCCGCGTCGGCCGTTTCGTCAAGTGCACCCGGTTCGCCCGTTGAGTCCGCTGCATCCGTGCCGCCGGCGCTGCCCGTCTCGAGCAGCTGCCGGAACCCCGCTTCGTCGAGGATGGTCAGCCCGAGCTCGCGGGCCTTGTCCTCCTTGGTGCCGGCGTTCTCGCCGACGACGACGTAGTCGGTCTTCTTCGACACCGAGCCGCTGGCCTTGCCGCCACGGGCGAGGATGGCCTCCTTGGTCTCGTCGCGGGAGAACCCCTCGAGCGAGCCGGTGACCACGACGGTGAGGCCGGCGAGGGTCTGCTCGACGGTCTCGTCGCGCTCGTCGACCATCCGCACGCCGTCGGCGGCCCACTGGTCGACGATGGCGACGTGCCACTCGTTGCCCGGCTTGTCGAACCAGTCGCGCACCGCCTCGGCGATGACCGAGCCGACGCCCTCGACGCCGGCGAGCTCGTCGACGCTCGCCTCGCGGATGCGCTGCATCGACCCGAGGTGCTGGGCGAGGGCCCGCGCCGCCGTGGGGCCGACGTGGCGGATCGAGAGTGCCACGAGGACACGCCAGAGCGGCTGCTGCTTCGCCTGGCCGAGGTTGTCGACGAGCTTCTGCCCGTTGGCTGACAAGACGCGGCCCGTCGACGACGGCATCGTCGGGGTCGGTCTTCTTGGCCGCCCTCGTGTAGAGCGGCACCTTCGCGATGTCGGCGGCGGTGAGGCCGAACAGGGTCGACTCGTCGGCGAGGACCCCCGAGTCGAGCAGGGCGACCGCGCCCTCGTAGCCGAGGGCCTCGATGTCGAAGGCCCCGCGCCCCGCCAGGCTCGACAGCCGCTCGCGCAGCTGCGCCGGGCACGACCGGCTGTTGGGGCACCGGATGTCCTTGTCGCCCTCCTTCTCGGGAGCCAGCGTCGTGCCGCAGGCCGGGCAGGTCGTCGGCATGACGAACTCGCGCTCGGTGCCGTCGCGCAGGTCGACGACCGGCCCGAGGATCTCGGGGATGACGTCGCCGGCCTTGCGCAGCACCACGGTGTCGCCGATGAGGACGCCCTTGCGCACGACCTCGGTGGCGTTGTGCAGCGTGGCGCGCTCGACCGTGGACCCGGCGACCACGACCGGCGCCATGACCCCGAACGGCGTGACCCGGCCGGTGCGACCGACGTTGACCTGGATGTCGAGGAGCTTGGTGTTGACCTCTTCGGGCGGGTACTTGAAGGCGATGGCCCATCGCGGCGCGCGCGAGGTGGAGCCGAGGCGGCGCTGCACCGAGATCTCGTCGATCTTGACGACGACCCCGTCGATCTCGTGCTCGACGTCGTGGCGGTGCTCCCCCGTGTGGGCGATGAACGCGTTGACCTCCTCGATCGTGTCGACGACCCGGAAGTGCGGGGAGACCGGCAGACCCCACGCCTCGAGCGCGGCGTAGGCCTCGCTCTGCCGCGTCAGGTCGAACCCCTCGCGCTTGCCCAGGCCGTGGACGAGCATCCGGAGCTCACGGCTCGCGGTGACGCGAGGGTCCTTCTGCCGCAACGACCCGGCCGCCGTGTTGCGTGGGTTGGCGTAGGGCGGCTTGCCCGCCTCGACGAGCTGCGCGTTGAGCTCACCGAACGCCTCGATCGGGAAGTACACCTCGCCACGCACCTCGACGAGGTCGGGCACCGGGTGCGTCGCGGTCGCCGCGAGCTCGGTCGGGATGCCGCGCACCGTGCGCACGTTGAGCGTGACGTCCTCACCGGTGCGGCCGTCGCCGCGGGTCAGCGCGCGGGTGAGGCGCCCCTTCTCGTAGAGGAGGTTGACGGCCAGCCCGTCGATCTTCAGCTCGCACAGGTAGTGCAGCTCGGCACCGCCCGCGTCACGAGTGACCCGCGCGTTCCACTCGAGCATCTCCTGCGTCGAGAACGCGTTGTCGAGGCTCAGCATCCGCTCGAGGTGGTCGACCGCGGTGAAGTCGGTGGAGAAGATCGCCCCGCCCACCTGCTGGGTGGGGCTGTCGGGAGTGCGCAGGCTCGGGTGCGCGTCCTCCAACGCGTTGAGCCGCCGCATCAACAGGTCGTACTCGCCGTCGCTGATCGTCGGCGCGTCGCGCACGTGGTAGGCGAACTGGTGACCCCGCGCCTCCTCGGCGAGGGTCTCCCACTCGTGCCGCACCTCGTCGGGCACGACATCGCTCGGCTGCTCGGCGGCGGGGTCGGTCGGGGTCTCGCTCACCCGCTCATCCTGCCGCAGCCCACCGACGGTCAGCTGTTTGCCGCGCCTCGCGCCAGCAGCACGTCGCGGGTGACCTCGAGCTGGCCGAGGTGCTGGGCGAGCTCCTCGTAGACGTGCAGCAGCACCTCGCCCTGGGTCGCGTAGGAGATCGAGCCGTCGTTGTCGTGGGCGGGGTCGAGCGGTAGCTCGCGTGGGGATGCCGCCCGCGCGTCCTCGTGCAGGCGCGCCCGAGTCTCATCAAGCAGGGCGAGCGCTTCGGCCATCGTCCCGGTGGCGGTGAACTCGGCGGCGCGGTCGCGCGGCACGCGGATGCCGAGGTTGACCGTGCGCACCCAGCGGGCCGTCATCCCGGAGATGTGCGTGGCGAGGGCGAACGCCGAGTTCGACCCGGGGATGCCGGTCAGCCGCGTGTTGACGAGCTCGTCACCCAGCGCGGTCACGATGTCGGCATACGCGTCGAGTGCGCGGTCGCAGCAGGCGAGGTACTCGTCGAGGGAGATCATCGCGCCACGGTAGCGACGTCATCCGACGGTCTCGGCCCTGCGAGACAGGCCCACCGTCAACCCGCCCGGGCGCTCCCCTTGGCAGCGGCGACGCACAGTGCCAGCCTCGGTTCATGGTGATGCCGCTGCCCGACAACGTCACGACCGCCGAGCTGCTCCGCTGGGTGTTCGACCGGCTCAACGACCACGACGTCGCGTCGCTGCGGGCGATCTGGTCGCCGGCCACGGTCGAGTACTTCCCGGATGCGACGTGCCACGGGGGCGACGAGATCGCGACCTACTTCGAGGCCAAGTTCGCGGCGGTGGAAGGGTTCCACCTCGAGCCGGTCGCGATCGTGGTCGACGGCGATGATGCGCTCGTGCACTGGCGGATGACCGGCACACACGTCGGCCCCCTGCTCGGCGTCGAGGGCACCGGGCGACCGATCGCACTCGACGGCATCGACCACTTCGTGATCCGCGACGGCGTCGTCGTGGAGAACACCGTGGTCTTCGACCAGCTGTCCTTCGCGCGGCAAGTGGGCCTGCTGCCTGCGGACCGGTCCGCGCCGGATCGCGCGCTCAAGGGTGCCTTCAACGCCCGCACCCGGCTCCTCACGGCGGTCCGGCGTCGGCGGCACGGTAGTCGCGGCGATCAGTCACGGTGCGCGACGACGTTGACGACCGTTCCGTCGGGCGCGCGCACATGAAAGCGCCGCACCCCCCACTCCTCGGTGGTGAGCGGGTGCACGATCTCGTAACCGTGCTCCTGCGCCTCGCGGTAGGCGGCGTCGACGTCATCGGTGTGCACCGAGATCGACGAGTTCTCGGGAGAGGTGAGGTCACCGGTGACCAGCTGCACGTGGGCCCCGGTCTCGGTATCGGTGAAGCGAGCCACCCAGCCCAGGTTGAACTCCTCCGTGGCCAGCCCGAGGAAGCCGGTGTAGAACCCCTTGGCAGCGTCGATGTCGGGAACCGCGAGGTTGGTGGTGATCCGGACCGATCGCATGTTCTCCCCTGTCGACGTCTCTGTCCGTGTCGTCTCGCCTCGATGGTCGTCGGCTCCGCCCGTCCTGTCCACTGCGCCAACGGCATCCGAGGGTTGTGTCCATGTCGTGCAGCGGTCAGCTCAGGTCTCGGTGGGGCGTCTGCTCCGGGGAGTTCTCGGTGACGCAGAACGGCAGGCCGGCGGGGTCCCGCAGCACGTGCCAGCCCCCGTGGCCCGGGCCGACGTCCTGCGCGCCGAGGTCGAGGAGGCGGCGAACCTCCGCGGGCTGCCCGTCGGTGCCGAGGTCGAGGTGTGACCGCACGTCGCCGCCAAGGTCGTCGATCCGCTGGAACAGGAGCTGCAGAGGCGACCCTGCGTCGTCGTGCCACTTCCCGGCGAACTCGGCGAACTCGGGGGACGAGTAGCCGAACCAGCGTCCGCCGAGCAGGCTCCGCCAGAAGGCGACCTCCTCGTCGTGCCGGGCGGCCGGGGAGTCGATGGACACCTGCACCGGGCGGGACCGGTGCCCGGACGGCCACTGCACGGGCTCGGGCGCGACCCGCCCGCCGGCCGGCAGGATGCAGGACGGCAGCCCGCCGGGCGACCGCAGCGCCACCCATCGCTCGAAGCGCCGCACGACCTTCGCTCCCCCGGCCACGGCGCGGTCGATGCTGGCTCGGGGGTCGTCGGACTCCACGTCGATGTGAACCCGCGGCGCACCGTGGATCGCCTGGAGGTGAACGTACGGCTCGCCGCGGGGCGGCTCGAAGCTGCGCAGCTCCGGGTTGCCGGGCCACGGGTCACCGAGCGGCCACCCGAGCGCCCGCTGCCCAGAAGTTCGCGGTCGAGGCGTACAGGTCGGGCGGGACGTCGATCACCGTGTGCAGCCAGGCCATTCGGGCGACGATACGGAGTCAGGCCCGAGCCAAAGGCCGGATAGCAGCGTTCGAGTTCCGAGGCAGACGACCAGGAGCTGGAGGCGAGCCTCGGCGCCGCAACTGCGCCCGGCTGGTGGCCTCGTCGGTCCTGCGCCCGCCGCCAAGGCGCGCGGCCAGCCGCGGCAGACGATGGGGAGTGGCCCAGCGCCGGGGTCCGAGCCGGCACGCGGGTCCCCTGCCGGCCCGACTCGGCGAGGACTGCTGCAACCTGAGCGCCGAGGTGGCAGTGCTGGTCCGTGCCGCGCCTCCACCCCGCGCGACGACCGTTGAACGTGCTCGGGGCGCCGAGAACCACCTACGACGACGGAGGCACGACGATGCCGAGACACCGGATCTTCGACATGAGCTTCGCCAGCGTCTACCCGCACTACGTGGCCAAGGCCGAGCGCAAGGGCCACACCAAGGACGAGGTCGACCACGTCATCTCCTGGCTCACCGGCTACGACGCCGCCGGGCTGGACCGGGTCATCGCCGACGAGGTCGACTTCGAGAGCGTTCTTCGAGGAGGCCCCCCAGCTCAACCCGAACGCCTCGCTGATCACCGGCACCATCTGCGGCCACCGGGTGCAGGAGATCGAGGACCCGCTGATGCAGAAGATCCGCTACATGGACCTGCTGGTCGACGAGGTGGCGCGGGGCAAGAAGATGACGTCCATCCTTCGAGGCAGCACGGCCAACGCCTGAAGCCTTCCGCGCCGCCGCTCTGGAGCGACCGGCGGCTCGATCAGGGTCACGCGACGGCGCTGCTGCCTTCGCGATGGTGGCCGGCGCCGACGCCGGCGAGGTAGCCCTCGTGCCAGGCCCGGTAGGCGGGGTCGTCGTTCGTCGACCACCGTGACCGTGCGCGTCCTGCTCGGCCAGGTCGTGCCAGGCGTCGCTGACCTGGTCCAGGTCGTGCTGCGCCAGCCGTCGGTCGGCCTCGTCGCTGTGGGTGACCGCAGCCACCAGCTCCAGCAGGCGTTGCCGGGTCAGGGGTGGCGGGTCGTGCTCGGCGCGTTGCCGGGCCAGCCACTCCAGCTGCCGGTCGTAGGAGCCCTCGTTCAGGTCCCAGATCACGTACCGGCCCAGCTCGTCCGGTGTCGCCCGAACCGTCGCCCACAAACGTCGCGTGTGCACGAACGTGTGGTGCCGCTGGCACAGCAACGCCGCATTGTCGATATCGGACAGGCCACCATCGGCCCAATGCAGCACATGGTGCGCCTTCACCCAGCTTCCAGGCGCCGAACACCCGGGGAAGGTGCACCAGCGGTCCCGCCGCCACAACCTCCTGCGTTGCGCCCTCGTGAACAGGCGCACCACCCGCCCCAGGTCCAGGTCCTCCCCCGCCGTGCCCAGCACGTGCGGGACCAACGCCGCATCACACGCCACCCGACGCAACACCTCCGGCGACAACAAGACCCCGGTCGCGGTAGACCCGATCACCTCCCCCGCCCCGGTCAACTCCTGCAAGTCGGTCAGGCTGATCGTCACGTGCAAAGCGGCCGAGCTGCCCGCGGCGCCCTCCGAACCCTGCCCGGCGGCATCCAGCGCAGACGAGCGACGGCACACCTCCGCCAGCGCTTCCACCCGCCGCTGCCCCGCCGGGCGCAGGTCCCGCTGCCCGGTCTCCTCATTCGGCGCCGGCGCCGACAACGGCCCGATCGCCGCCTCCAACACCGCCGCCTGCTCCGCAGTCACCACCAGCTGGTACTCCGTGACATCCCCCGACGCCACCCACGGCTGCGACAACCGCGCCACCGAAGCCAGCCGCTCCTGCAACTGGTCCAGCTCCCCCGCCAGGCCGTACCTCGCGATCATCGCCGGCCGCAGCTTGCGCATCTGACCCGCACCCCAGCGCGTGCCCAGGTCCAGCAACGCCTCGGTCACCGTCGGCACCGCGTCCGGGGTCAGGCGCGGCTCCAACCGGGCCACCTCACCCAACGCGCGACAACGCCAACGACGGCGACACCGACCCGTCCCGCACCCCCGCCCACACCACACCCAACGGCGACCCAGGCTCCGGCTCGGCCGCGGCATCCGGCGCCAACGACCCCCCAGCCCGGCCCACGTTCGCGACCTCCATGGCCAGCTTCGCCACCTGCCCCGCGCCGCCCTGCCGCAACGACGGCGCACACTCCCGCACCCACGCGTGCGCATTCATCCCCGACTGCGCCACCACACCCCGCCGGACCGCCTCCACCGCGACCACCGCCCGGGCCGCCGCGGCCCTGGCAGCCAGCGCGTCGGCCTCGCCCATCAACTCGGCCAGCTCGGCATCCGACGCCTCGTGCACCACCGCACCGAACCCGACCAGACGACTCAGCGGCAGCCACCATCGCGGAGCGACGCTCCGCAAGTCCCAACCCCCTGATGGCCATACCCAATCATAATCGAACACACGTTCGTCCCGCAAGCCATCCACAGCCCCAGTTCGTCCTCAGCTGAGCGGGGCTCCCCGACCGAACCAGAGGAAACGTTCAACGCCCGATCCGCCCAACCCAACTCGCGCGACGATTCTGTGGCGCAGCGACGCCCGGTCAGGTCAGGATGGGGCAGCCGCCACCGCCGTCGGACGACAGGGAGCCCCACCATGACCAACCTCGCGACGAACCTCACCACCACCGCCGCGAAGTATCCCGAGCAAGCCGCGCTGCGGGTCAGCGGCCAGGGCATCACCTACGCCCAGCTGCACGGCATGGCCGCCAAGGTCGCAGGAGCCCTGCGCGCCAACGGCATCCAGCCCGGCGACCGCGTCGCGATCATCCTCCCCAACGTGCCGGCCTTCCCCGTCGTCTACTGGGGCATCCTGCTCGCCGGCGGAACCGTCGTGCCGATGAACCCGCTGCTCAAGGCCGGCGAGATCGACTACTTCTTCTCGGACTCCGGCGCGAAGATCGCCTTCGTCTGGCCCGACTTCGTCGCCGAGGCGACCAAGGGCGCCGCCAACAGCGGCACCCGGATCATCGAGTGCGGCCCGATCGGCCCGGTCGAGGGCGGCCTCGAGGGCGGCGAGCCGATCGCCGAGCCGCACGAGCGTGCCGACGACGACACCGCGATCATCCTCTACACCTCGGGCACCACCGGCCGCCCCAAGGGCGCCGAGCTGACCCACCGCAACATCCACCTCAACGCCACGCGCTCGTGCACCTCCATCCAGGAGATCACCCCCGACGACATCGTCATGGGTTGCCTGCCGCTCTTCCACGTCTTCGGCCTCGTCGTCGGCCTCAACGCCGCGACCATCGCCGGCGCCAGCCTGGCCCTCATCCCCCGCTTCGACCCCGCGGCGGCCATCGAGGTCATCGAGAAGGAGCGGGTCACGATCATGCAGGGCGTGCCCACGATGTACGCGGCGATCCTCAACCACCCGCAGTCCGACGGCATGGACACCTCCGCGCTGCGCGTCTGCGCCTCGGGCGGGTCGGCGATGCCGCTGGAGGTCATGAAGGCCTTCGAGGACAAGTTCGGCTGCATCATCCTCGAGGGCTACGGCCTGTCCGAGACCAGCCCCGTGGCCAGCTTCAACATGCCCGACCGCGAGCGCAAGCCCGGCACCATCGGCGTCGCCATCCCCGGCTGCGAGATGAAGTGCGTCGACCTCGACGGCAACGAGGTGCCCGTCGGGGAGGTCGGCGAGATCGCGATCCGCGGCGACAACGTGATGAAGGGCTACTGGAACAAGCCCGAGGCCACCGCCGAGGCCATCCCCGACGGCTGGTTCCGCACCGGCGACCTCGCGACCATGGATGACGAGGGCTACTTCACGATCGTCGACCGCAAGAAGGACATGATCCTGCGCGGCGGCATGAACGTGTACCCGCGCGAGGTCGAGGAGGTCATCTACACCCACCCCGACGTCGTCGAGGTCGCAGTCGTCGGCATGCCCGACGAGCTGATGGGCGAGCAGGTCGGCGCCGCGGTCGCGCTGCGCGAGGGCGCCACGGCCACCCCGGAGGACATCATCGAGTACACCAAGGAGCGGATCGCCGCCTACAAGTACCCGCGCAAGGTGTGGGTGGTGTCGGAGCTGCCCAAGGGGCCGACGGGCAAGATCCTGCGCCGCGAGGTGCACGCGCCGGCTGAAGGGTGAGCGGCCTCCCACCCGCCCGGATGCCGTCTGCCTCCGTCGCGCCCGACGCGCCCCTCGAGCGCGCCCCCCGGTGGAGGACCGCGGGGCTGGTGCTCCTGGGCGTGTGGTCGACCCTGCTCGCCGCTGCCGTCGCGCTGTGGGTGTTCGCGGCGTTCCTCTCCGGGTCGGCCAGTGCCGACCGTGGTCTGGTGCGGCTCGTCGGTGCCCCGTTCGTGCTGGTGGCCCTGGGCCTGCTCTGGTGGGCCTGGCGGTCGGGCCGCGCCCTGCGTCGGGGCCGTCGGGAGGGATGGACCCTGCTCCTCGTGCTCGGCGGCGTTGCCGTGATGCAGGCGGTGCTGACGGCGCGGGCCGTGCTCGCCTCGTCCGGCACCAGCGGCACCACCGGGGCCGGCGGCACCGGCGGGTCCGGCGGGTCCGGGCTGCCGCCCGAGGTCGCCGCCGGCCTGCTGGCGGCCATCGTGCTGGGTTTGGTGTCGGTGACCGTCGCGCTGCTGGCCCGCCGCGCCTGGGCCGCCAATGCCGAGGGCACCGCCGACGACGCCGACGCCGACGCCGACGCCAACGGGGCCGAGAGCGCCGCTACCTGACGGGGGGGCGGACCCGGTCACGGCATCCGCGTCGAGTGCGGAAACGGTCGCTCTGGCAACCACTTCCGCACTCAGGGCGGACAGCCGTCACCAGCGCCCTGATCGACCGGACGAAACCGCCTGCTCCCGGTCGCCCTTCGTCGCGGCCTGCGGCGACCGCGGCCGCCGGTTGATGACGTACGCCGCACCGAGCACGATCACGAAGCCCACGACCTGCCACGGCCCGAGCCGCTCCCCCAGCACCAGCACGCCGAGCACGACGGACACCACCGGGATCAGGTAGGTGATCGTCGAGCCGATCACCGGACCGGCCCCGCGCACCACGTCGAACTGCAGCGTGTAGGCGAAGCTGGTGCCGACCAGGCCGAGCACGAGCACGCACACCAGCGGCAGCCAGAACCAGGTGCCGGCATCCGGGGCGTCGTAGGACCAGATCGCCGCCAGCCCCTCCGGCTGCAGCAGCGCCCACCCGAGCACCACCGGCACCATCAGCACCAGCGCGGTGAGCAGGGTTGCTGCCGGCTGGGAGAGACCACCGAGGTCGACGCCGCTCAGGAAGCGCCGGTTGTAGGTCCAGCCGATGCCGTAGCTCGCGCCACCGGCCAGGGCCATCGAGAACCCGACGAGGTCGGGCCGGTCGACGGAGGTCCACGGCTGCATGATCGTGACAACGCCGAGGAAGCCGACGCCCACCGCCACGAGCCGCCGCCCGGTGACCCGCTCCCCCGGCAGGATCGCCATCGTGGCCAGCACCGTGGCGATCGGCGTTGCGGCGTTGCCGATGCCGGCCAGCGCCGAGCTGATCCGGGTCTCGGACAGCGCGAAGAGGGTGAACGGCAGTGCGCCGAGGAAGAACCCGCACACGAACAGGTGGCCCCACACCCGTCGCCCGGTCGGCAGGTGCCCGCCCACGCACCAGCAGCAGCACGCTGAGGACCGCCGCCCCCGACAGGATGCGCAGCCCCGAGATCTGCACCGCCGACAGCGACTCGAGCCCGACCTTCATCAGCAGGAAGCTCGAGCCCCAGATCAGCACCAGCGCCACGTACTTCACCTGCCACGGCACGCGGGTCTGCGTCACGACGGCACCTCCTCACCGAGTCGGCGCGCGGTGTCGAGCGCCGCCCGTACAACGGTCTGGGCCCCCTGTGGTGTGAGCCCGGCGAGCCCGCAGGTGGGCGACACGACCAGCCCGCGCAGCGCGTCGTGGTCCGAGGCCGGACCGCTCGAACCCGTCGAGCACGAGTGCGCGGGCCTCGACGTCGGTGCCCGACCCGTCGGTGGGCAGGCGCCCACCCAGATGCCGGTGCCGGCGTCGAGGGTGGCCGCCACCGACTCCCAGCGGGCCGGCGTCGCGGTGGTGAGGTCGATCGCGAGCGCCCCGGCGCCGGTGGCCCGCAGCAGCGGCAGCGGCGCCGACGGGGGCAGCAGTGCACGACGGTGCGGCCGGCGTGCGCCGCGAGCACCGACTCGAGGGCGCGCATCACGACCTGCGGGTCGACCGCGCGCACCCGCCCGAACCCAGACGACGTGGGCAGCGACCCCTCGAGCACGGCCGGCAGCGACGGCTCGTCGACCTGCAGCACGACCTCGGCCCCGGCACCAGCCGCCGCACGTCGGCGACGTACGCCTGGATGCCGTCGGCGAGCGACGCGACCAGGTCGGCCACCGCTCCCGGGTCGGCCACGACCCGCTCACCGCGGTTGAGGCGCAGCGACGCCGCGAGGGTCCACGGCCCGGCCACCTGCACCTTGAGCGCGCCGACGTAGCCGTCATAGGCCTCGGCCAGCTCGTCGAGGTCCTCACGGTGGAACGACGCCGCGCGCGCGGCATCCAACCCCGGCCGGTCGACGAAGCGCCACCCGCTCGGCTGGAGGTCGACCGGCAGGTCGACGAGCAGCCCGGCGGCTCGCCCGATGATGTCGGCGCCCGGTCCGCGGGCCGGGGTCTCGGGGCAGTGCGGAAGCCCCACGCCCTCGCCATCGACGAGCAGGTCGCGCACCGTGCGCACCGCCTCGCGCGCCGACGTGCCCGGCCACGACCCGATGCCGGTCGCGCGAACCGGCGCGACGACGGCATCCGGCACCGGCACCTGCGTCACGGGGTCCACCGCTGCACCAGTGCGGTCACCGACGCGGGCACCGGCGTGCCGGCCTCGACCGACCACGGCGCCGGCTCGGGCACCCCAGCCACGACGCGCAACGGCACGACGCCCGACCACGCGTCGGTCTCCTCCTCGGGCACCGAGGGGCCGCCGGAGCGTTCCTTCAGCAGCCAGCGGCCGGGCGTGATCGGCAGCTCCATGGCGAGGGTGGCGACCTCTTCGCGGCGCGTCATGGCGCGCACCTCGGCGGGCCGGCCCGGGATCAGCCGCTCCGACAGCAGCTCGAGTGCGGTGGTGCGCCCGGCGTCATCGAGCGGGCTGAGGTCGCCGTGGATGACGGCCGAGCGGTAGTTGGCCGACGACTCGAAGGTGGTGTGCGCCACGACCAGCCCGTCGACGACGGTGACGCTGAGCACGGCCGGCGCCCCCGCAGCCACCTGGCGCAGGGCCCCGGCCCCGGTCGAGCCGTGCAGCAGGATCCGGTCACCGTCGCGGGCGAACAGCATCGGCACCACCCACGGGCGGCCGTCGACCACGGTCGAGAGCGTGCCCGCGAGCACCTCGTCGAGCAGTGCGTCGAGCGCCTCTCGCTCGGATCGCCCACGCTCCGCGTGCCGGCGCAGGCGCTCGACCGGCACGTCACCGGTCACCCGGCCGGCGTAGCCCGGCCCGGGGCACCCGGCATCCGACACCACGCGCGTCGTGGATGCCGGGTGCCGGGCCAGCGCGTCGCCCACCCGGGTGGGGCGCGGCATCAGCGCGCCACCGCAGTTGGGGCAGGTGCGCTCGAGGTGCTCGGAGCAGCCGGCGCAGAAGGTGCACTCGAACGAGCAGCACCACCGCCCCCACGTCGTCGGCCGGCAGGTCGACGTCGCAGCACTCGCACCCTGGTCGCATCTCGAGCCCGCTCACCGCGTCATCCTCTCGCGCCGCCCCGACAGCGGCGGCATCAGCCGTTCTACCGGAGCAGTGCGGCTCCGCGGGGCGTCGCCCCGGCACCAGTGAACGCCATGGAACTGGACCTCGCCAAGATCCACTAGCGACTGGTTTCGCAGGACCAGTATCCTCGACGGATGCCGCGCACGCCACGCCCTGTCGACCTCGCCCTCGAGGTCGCCGACGGGCCGGCCCCGCTGCGCCACCGGCTGGCCGACGCGGTGGTCGGCGAGCTGCGGGCTGGCCGGCTGCGCCCGGGCGACACGCTGCCGTCCACCCGGGCGCTCGCGCGCGCGCTGGGCCTGTCCCGCGGGCCGGTCGTCGCGGCCTACGACGAGCTCGCCGCAGCAGGTTTCGTCGTCAGCCGACCGGGCTCGGGTGCCGTCGTCGCGCCGGGTGCCGACCGGGCCGCCGCAGCCGGCGCCCTCACCCACGTGCACACCCCGCGAGGCCCGGGCGCCGAGCCCGAGCGGCGCCCGGCCGCACCGCCGCGCTGGGACCTGCGCCCCGGGCGGCCCGACACCTCGCTCGTCGACCCGGCGGCCTGGCGTCGGGCGTGGCGGGTTGCGGCGTCGTCGGTGCCCGGCAACGACGCCGGCGCCGGCCCGGCCCACGACCGCCTGCGTCACGTGCTCGCGGAGCACCTGCGTCGCAGCCGAGGAGTCGCCGTCGCCCCCGACGACCTGCTCGTCGTGCCCGGCGTCGGCGCCTCGCTGCGCGCCCTGCCCACCGCACTGGGCCTGGTCGGCGCCACCGTCGCGCTCGAGGACCCCGGCTACGTCGAGGCGTGGACCGCCTTCTCCACCGAGGGCGTGCGCGTCGCCGCGGTGCCGGTCGACGGCGACGGGCTCGACCCCGCCCACCTGCCCCGGGGCGCCGTCGCCGCCTACGTCACCCCCTCGCACCAGTACCCCCTGGGGGCGCGGATGCCGGTCACCCGCCGCGTGCAGCTGCTCGGCTGGGCGCGCCGCACCGACGCGCTGGTGCTCGAGGACGACTACGACGGCGAGTTCCGCTACGACGTCTCGCCGCTGCCGGCGCTGCGCTCGCTGCCCGGAGCCGAGGAGCACGTGCTCTACATCGGCACGGCATCCAAGCTGGTGGCGCCCTCGCTGCGGGTGGCGTGGATGGCGCCGCCGCGACGCCTGCGCGACCGACTACGGCGCGAGCTCGAGTCGCGCGGGCTGGTCGTCAACGAGGTGACCGGCCTGGCGCTCGCCGAGCTCGTCGCGTCCGGCGCGCTGGCCGCCCACCACGCGCGCGCCTCGCGCACCTACGCCGCCCGGCGGGCGGCCCTGGTCACCGCCGTGGGCCGGCACCTGCCCGGCGCCAGACTCGAGGGCGTCGACGCCGGCCTGCACGTGGTGCTGCGGCTGCCCGACGACGTCGACGACCTCGAGCTGGTCTCGAGGCTCGCGGAGCGCGGCCTGGCGGCCAGCCCGCTGTCCGCCTACGCGGTGGAGGCGCCGGTGCGCGGTCTGGTGCTCTGCTACGCCGGCCTGCCCGAGACTCGGGCCGACGCCGCCGTGCGCACCCTGGCCGCGACCCTCGCGGGGCGGTGACGCGAGGGCCAGGAACATGCGCGATGCGACCAGGATCACGTGCCAGCGGGGGTGTTCTGGCCGGCCTCGGTAGGAGCCCGCCGTGCGCGACAACTACAGTGCGTAGCAGGTCCATCCGGTGACGGCACCGGGACCCCCACCGGTGCCAGTCCGCGAGACCGTGCGCAGAAGGACGTTCGCGTGGCACAGCTGCTCATGACCGGCTTCCCCGGTTTCCTCGGATCCGCCCTGCTACCAAGGCTGCTCGCCCGGCGCCCAGACACCGACGCGGTGTGCCTGGTGCAGCCCCAGCACGCCGTGCTGGCGCGCTCACGGGTCAAGGAGCTCGAGATCACCGACCCGCACACGATGGGCCGCATCCGGCTCGTCGAGGGCGACATCACCGTGCCCGGGCTGGGTCTGGGCGCCGACGAGCGCCAGCGCCTCGACGACGTGCGCGAGGTGTGGCACCTCGCGGCCGTCTACGACCTCGCCGTGGCTCCACAGATCGCCCGCCGGGTGAACGTCGACGGCACCACCAACGTGCTCGACTTCTGCCGCGAGCAGCCCCACCTGCGCCGCCTGCAGTACGTCAGCACCTGCTACGTCAGCGGCCGCTATCGAGGGCGAGTTCGCCGAGGACACCCTCGACGCCGGCCAGGTGTTCCGCAACCACTACGAGGAGACCAAGTACGAGGCCGAGCTGCTCGTGCGCAAGGCGATGGCCGACGGCGTCCCTGCCACCATCTACCGCCCGGGCATCGTCGTGGGCGACTCGCAGACCGGTGCCACCCAGAAGTACGACGGCCCCTACTTCCTCGCGACCTTCCTCGCGCGCCAGGCCTCGATCGCGGTGGTCCCGGCCGTCGGCGACGCCGACCGCGTGCGGGTCTGCCTCGTGCCCCGCGACTTCGTGGTGGGCGCGATGGACGAGCTGTCGGTGCTCGAGGAGTCCGCCGGGCGCACCTACGCCCTCGTCGACCCCGACCCGCCGACCGTGCGCGAGGTCGTCTCGACCTTCGCCCGGCACCGCAACACCAAGGTCGTCTGGATGCCGTTGCCGCTGGCTCCGGTGCACGCCATCGTCGAGCACGTCCCCGGCATGGAGCGGCTGCTCGGCCTGCCCGCCGAGGCCCTCGACTACTTCGCCTCCCCCACCACCTACGCGACGGCGAACACGACACGCGACCTCACGGCATCCGGCCTGACCTGCCCGCCGTTCCAGAGCTATGCCGGGCTCCTGCTCGACTTCATGCAGGCCCACCCGGAGTACGACGCCAACGCGATGACCTGAGCACCACCCCCCTGGAAGGACACCATGGCCCGCAAGAGGACCCGACGCGCCGACCCACCCCTGGTGGTCGTCGAGATCAGCCTGGGCGCGTCCGAGCGCGACCACGACGTGACCGTGGAGTTCCTCGGTCGGCCGGTGCGCCTGCTGCGCATCGGCACCGACGGCGACCTGCGCACCGCCGAGACACTGGTGCGGCGCTGGGTGCCGCTCGCGGACGCCATCGCCGTCAACGGGGCCGCCGAGGCCCTCGCCACCGGGGTGCTCGACACCGACCCGGCCGAGGCGATCCGCCGGCTGAAGGCGGCCGCCACCGACGGCACCGCCACCGACGGGCGGCGCCTGCACGAGGTGCTGCAGGAGTGGTCGGTGCGCTGGGTGCAGAACGAGATGCCCGGCTACTTCTCCAACGCCCGCACCATCGTGCTCGGGGCCGACCACGCCCGCACGGTGCGGGTGCTGCGCGAGTTCACCGACAACATCCACGTGCAGCGACCTCCAGCCCCCGACGGCTGGGCCGGGCGACTCTCCCCCGCCCCGGTGCTCGGCGCCACGGCCAACGCCGTCGCCTGGCCGCTGCGCCAGGTCAGCGCCGCCGTGCGCGAGGACACCTTCGTGCCCTCCGAGCTCGCCAACCGCTCCTGGCTGGCGCACCGCCCGGAGGACAGCGACGTGGTGGTCGCGAGCTACCACGAGCTCGTCACGTCGGGCTTCACCGAGCTGCACGGGATGGCGGTCATCACGTCCGCGGTCACCGACGACCAGCTCGCCGACCTCGCGGCCCGCGACGTCGACCTCGTGGTCGACACCACGCCGCAGCCCTACGACGTCACCATCGACGTCGCCACCCTCGAGGCGATGATGCGCGCCACCGTGCGGGCCCCCGGCGGTGCGCCCGAGCGGCTCGACGACGACGACCTGCTCGAGATCATCCTCACCGCGGGTCTGGTGCCACGGCTGCTCGAGCCGAACGGGCCACGCCGGAAGAGCCGGTTCGCGTTCGTCATCCACCCGCTCTCGCAGCGGTTCTTCGCCAAGATCGAGCCGCTCGGCACGATCATGAAGGTCTCGCCCCAGCCCGTCACCAACGCGATCGAGAAGGCGATGGCCTACGCGCCGCCGATGGTCTACAGCCACGTCACCGGCATCACCTCACCGACCGGTGCCGAGGCGGAGGGCTGGCTCATCTCAGTGGGTGGCACCCCGAAGGAGATCCTCGCGCACGACCCGGAGTTCACCTACGACAAGCTGCTCGCCGCCGCCGAGGTGGCGCGTGGCCTGGGCGCCCAGATCATGGGGCTCGGCGCGTTCACCAAGGTCGTCGGCGACGCCGGGGTGACCGTCGCGCGCAAGTCGTCGCTGCCCATCACCACGGGCAACAGCTACAGCGCGTCGGGCGCCCTGTGGGCCGCCCACGAGGCGGTCGACCGGCTCGGCCTGCTCGAGCGGGGCGACGACGGCATCATCCACGGCCGCACCATGGTCGTGGGCGCGACGGGCGCGATCGGCTCGGTCTGCGCGCGGCTGCTGGCCCTGGCCAGCGACGAGCTGTGGCTGGTCTCCCCCGAGACGGCCAAGCTGCTGGCCCTCAAGCAGGACATCGAGCGCGAGCACCCGCGCGCCGTCGTGCACGCCGCCGCCACCCCGGGCGAGCACCTGGCCGACATGGACGTCATCGTCACCGCCACCTCCGGCGCCGGCAAGCGCGTGCTCGACATCATGGACGTCAAGCCGGGCTGCGTCATCACCGACGTCGCGCGCCCGCTCGACCTGTCGGCGGAGGACGTCGCCAAGCGCCCCGACGTCCTGGTCGTCGAGTCCGGCGAGATCGAGCTGCCGGGGGACGACGTGCGGATGCGCGACATCGGCCTGCCCGACGGCGTCGCCTACGCCTGCCTGGCCGAGACCGTCGCCCTGGCCCTCGAGGGTCGCTACGAGACCTTCACGGTCGGCCGGGCGATCGAGTGGGAGAAGGTCAAGGAGATCTACCAGCTGGGGCTGCGGCACGGCATGCGGCTGGCCGCGGTCTCCGGGGTCAACGGTGTCTACACCGACAAGGACTTCGCCCGGGTGCGGCAGCTCGCCCTGGCGGCACGGACCGGGAAGCGCGACGCAACAGGGGTCACCGCGACCCCGGCCTAGGGCCCCCGACGCCCCCCCCGTTCCAGGGGTGGGGGTGTCGTCGAGGTCGCCGCAGGCACGACACCGGGGCACCACCGACCAGCTGGTCGGTGGTGCCCCGGTGGTGGTTCCCGGATGGGGCGTGCGGTCAGAGCACGTCGTGCCCGGGGTGCGCCTCGGTGGGGATGGTGCCGAGCCGGCCGGCCTGGAAGTCCTCGAACGCCTGGATGAGCTCGTCGCGGGTGTTCATCACGAACGGGCCGTAGGCCGCGACGGGCTCGCGGATCGGGCGACCGCCGAGCACGTAGAGGTCCATGCTCGGGCTGCGGCTCTCCTGGCTCTCGTCGGCGCCGACCTCGATGACGTCGCCGGCGCCGAGCACGGCGAGCTGGCCCATCCGGATCGGGCGGCGCTCGGGGCCGACCGTGCCCTTGCCGTTGAGCACGTAGACCAGGGCGTTGAAGTCCTGGGCCCAGGGCAGCCGCACCCGGGCGCCGGGGGCCACCGTCGCGTGCAGCACGGTGATCGGCGTGTGGGTGATGCCGGGCCCCTGGTGCCCGTCGAGCTCACCGGCGATGACGCGCACCAGCGCACCACCGTCGGGGCTGGAGAGCAGCGCGACGTCGCCGCCGCGGATGTCCTGGTAGCGCGGGGTCGACATCTTCATCGTGCGGGGCAGGTTGACCCAGAGCTGCAGGCCGTGGAACAGCCCACCGGACACCACGAGCGACTCCGGCGGCACCTCGATGTGCAGGAGGCCCGAGCCGGCCGTCATCCACTGGGTGTCACCGTCGGTGATGGTGCCACCGCCACCGTTGGAGTCCTGGTGCTCGAAGGTGCCGTCGATGATGTAGGTGACGGTCTCGAAGCCGCGGTGGGGGTGCCACGCGGTGCCCTTGGGCTCGCCCGGGGCGTACTCGACCTCGCCCATCTGGTCCATGTGGATGAACGGGTCGAGCGCGGCGAGGTCGACGCCGGCGAACGCGCGGCGCACCGGGAAGCCCTCGCCCTCGAAGCCCGAGGGGGCGGTCGTCACCGAGCGCACCGGGCGCGACACGGCCTCGGCGACGGGCTCGGTGACGCGCGGCAGGGTCAGGATGTTGTCGACGGTCACGGCCGGCATGGGATCAGCTCCTCGGAAAGGTCTCCATCCTCCGATGCAGGAGGCGACCCGTCCAACAGTAGTTGACCCTTCAATCATTCCCGAGCTGGCACCCTCCCCCACTCATTGCGGATCCTCCCGCCCTCCCGACTCATTGCGGATCCTCCCGGGCTCGTCTCGACTGAATGCGGATCCTCCCCCGGGCTCCTCCCGACTGATTGCGGATCCTCCCCCGGGCTCCTCCCGACTGATTGCGGATCCTCCCGCGGGCTCCTCCCGACTGATTGCGGATCCTCCTCGGGCTCGTCCCGACTGATTGCGGATCGTCCCCCGGGCTCCTCCCGACTGATTGCGGATCCTCCCCCGGTCCTGCGGGGGAAATTCGCAAGAAGTCGGCATGGAGGGCCTGGGGTCCGCTCTTTCCGGTGGGTGATCCGCAAGAAGTCGCCGGAGGTTGGCCGGATGCCGGGGGGCGCCCGGCGCTCAGGCGCGGCCGGTGCCGCCGATGGTCGCCGAGCCGACGACCCGGGTGCCCTCGTAGAGCACCACCGACTGGCCGGGGGCGACGCCGCGCACCCGCTCGTCGAGGACGACGCGCACGGCATCCGCGACGGGGTCGACGGTCACCGTCGCCGCCCACCTCTGCGCCGTGGGCGCGCACCTGGGCCCCCAGCCGCACCTCCCCCACCGGCGCCGGGCCGCACCAGCGCAGGTGGGAGCCCTCGACGAGGTCGACCCCGAGCAGGTCGGCGGTGCCGATCAGCACCCGGTTGGCCGGTGCGTCGACCGAGACGACGTAGCGGGGCTCGCCGTCCAAGGCCGACCGGTCGAGCCCGAGCCCGCGCCGCTGCCCGACGGTGAACCCGTGCGCCCCGCCGTGCGAGCCCACGACCGCGCCCGACACCGCGTCGACGAGCTCGCCCGGCCGCTCCCCCAACCGGCGGGTCAGCCAGCCACGGGTGTCGCCGTCGGGGATGAAGCAGATGTCGTGGCTGTCGGGCTTCTTCGCCACGGAGAACCCATGAGCCGCGGCTTCCTCACGAACCTCAGGCTTGGTCGAGTCGCCGAGGGGGAAGAACGAGCGCGCCAGCTGGTCGGCGTCGAGCACGCCGAGCACGTACGACTGGTCCTTGGCGGCGTCGACCGCCCGGTGCAGCTCGCGCCGCCCATCAGCGAACGCCACCACCCTCGCGTAGTGTCCGGTGGCCACGGCGTCGAAGCCCAGTGCCACCGCCTTGTCGAGCAGCCCCGCGAACTTGATCCGCTCGTTGCAGCGCAGGCACGGGTTGGGCGTGCGGCCCGCGGCGTACTCCGCCACGAAGTCCTCGACGACGTCGCGCTCGAAGCGGCTCGCGAGGTCCCAGACGTAGAACGGGATGCCGAGCCGGTCGGCGACGCGGCGGGCGTCACCGGCATCCTCGAGCGTGCAGCAGCCGCGGGCACCCTCGCGCAGCGTGGCGGCCGAGCGCGACAGCGCGAGGTGCACCCCGACCACCTCGTGGCCGGCATCGAGCATGCGGGCCGCGGCGACCGCCGAGTCGACCCCGCCCGACATCGCGGCGACGACCCGCATCAGAGCAGGCCTCCCGCCCGCCGGGCTCGCTCGACGACCGCCGGCAGGGCGGCCAGGAACGCGTCGACGTCGGCCTCGGTCGAGGTGTGGCCCAGCGAGAGCCGCAGGGCGCCGCGCGCCTCGGCCTCGGTGAGCCCCATCGCCAGCAGCACGTGGCTCGGCTGCGGCACGCCCGCCTGGCAGGCCGACCCGGTGCTGCACTCGACCCCGGCGGCGTCGAGCAGGTAGAGCAACGAGTCGCCCTCGCACCCGGGCACCACGAGGTGGGCGTTGCCGGGCAACCGCCGGGTGCCGTCACCGGCGGTCCAGCAGCCGCTGACCTGAACGCCCAGACCCAGCCCGAGGGCCCCCTCGAGCAGCCGGTCGCGCAGCTCCATCACCCGCTTGGCCTCGACGTCGCGCATCGCCACGGTCTCCTCGAGCGCGACAGCCAGTGACCGGATGCCGGGCACGTCGAGCGTGCCGCTGCGCACCTGGCGCTCCTGCCCGCCGCCATGGGCCAGGGGCACCAGCTTCGCGTCGCGCCGTGCGAGCAGGGCGCCGACCCCGAGCGGGCCGCCCACCTTGTGCCCCGTGATCGTCATCAGGTCGGCGCCGGACTCGTCGAAGCGCACCGGCAGGTGCGCGACCGCCTGCACGGCGTCGGTGTGGAACGGGATGCCGTGCTCGTGCGCCACGGCGGCGAGCTCGGCCACCGGCTGCACCGTGCCGACCTCGTTGTTGGCCCACATGACGCTGACCAGAGCGACGTCGTCGGCCCGCTCGTCGAGCACCCGGCGCAGGTCGTCGGCGGCGATGTGGCCGCAGCGGTCGGGCTCGAGCCAGCTGACCGTGGCGCCCTGCGCGACCAGGAACTCGACGGGGTCGAGCACCGCGTGGTGCTCGATGCCGCTGACCACCAGCCGGGTGCGGGCGGGGTCGGCGGCCAGGCGCGCGGCATAGGTGCCCTTGACCGCGAGGTTGTCGGCCTCGGTGCCGCCCGAGGTGAACACGACCTCGGAGGGTCGCGCCCCGATGACCGAGGCGATCCGCTCGCGCGACTCCTCGACCACGGCCCGGGCCGCGCGCCCGGACGTGTGCAGCGACGAGGCGTTGCCGACCTGCCGGGACTGCTCGGTGAGCGCCTCGACCGCGGCGGGCAGCATGGGCGTGGTCGCCGCGTGGTCGAGGTAGGCCGTCACGGTGGTCGAGTCTACGTGCGGGGTGCTGACCCGGCCGCCTCGGGAGACGCCGTGGTCGGCGGCCCGGAACCACGCCGCCCGGCCGTGACCAGCAGGGCCACTCCCGCACCGGCGAGGAGCACCCCGACCGCCACGAACGGCCACGGGCTCCACTGGTCGGCGCAGGTCGTCGAGTCGGCCGTGGTCGTGCAGACCGTGCCGGGCCCCCCGCGGTTGAGCCAGCCGACGAACAGGGGCGCGGTCGACAGCCCGATGAGGACGCCGGGCACGCTCGGCCGGCGCAGCGCGGGCACCGCGAACGCCACCGCCACGAGCACCGAGGCCAGGGCCAGCAGGAAGAGCCCGATGGTGGCCAGGCCCGCGACGCCGAACGCCGCCAGCGCGCCCGCGAGACCCCAGACCGGGACGGCCCAGGGCGATGTCGACCTGCGGTCACCCACGTACCCATGATGCAGCGGCACCCTCTGGCCGCGGCGCACCGGCGCCACGACACGGCAGAGGGGCGACCGGATCGGTCGCCCCTCGTCGTCCGCCTGCGCGGTGAACCGCCTCGTGAGCGGTGGTCGGTTGCCCGGTCAGCCCTTGCGCTTCTTGACCTCGGCGGCGGCCTGCGGCAGCACGGTGAACAGGTCGCCGACGATGCCGAAGTCGACGAGCTCGAAGATCGGCGCCTCCTCGTCCTTGTTGACGGCGACGATGGTCTTCGAGGTCTGCATGCCGGCACGGTGCTGGATGGCGCCCGAGATGCCCGCCGCGACGTAGAGCTGGGGCGAGACCTGCTTGCCGGTCTGGCCGATCTGGCTGCTGTGCGGGTACCACCCGGCATCGACGGCCGCGCGGCTCGCACCGACCGCGGCGCCGAGCGAGTCGGCGAACTCCTCGATCGGGTTGAAGTCGCCGCTCGTGCCGCGGCCACCCGCCACGACGATGGCGGCCTCGGTGAGCTCGGGCCGGCCGGTGGACTTCTTCGGCTGCGAGTCGGTGATGCGGGCAGCCTTGGCGGCGTCGCTCAGGGTGACCGCGAACGCCTCGACCACACCAGCGGCCGGGGACGCCTGCAGCGCAACCGAGTTGGGCTTGACCGCGATGATCGGGGTGCCGGTGGTGACCGTCGAGGTGACGGTGTACGAACCGGCGAAGACCGACTGCACGGTCTCGATGCCGTTCGCACCAGCTTGCACGTCGATGGCGTCGGTGATCACGCCGGAGCCGGTCTTGATCGCCAGGCGCGCCGCGACCTCGCGCCCGGTGGCGCTGCTCGGGATGAGCACGGCGGCCGGCGAGGTCTTCTCGACCAGCGCGGCGAGGATCTCGGCGGTGGGCGCCACGAGGTATGCCGCTGCATCCGCGTCGTCGACGACGTAGACCTTGTGCGCGCCGTACTTGGCCAGCGTCACCTGGGCCTTCTCGGCGCCGGCGCCGATGTGCACCGCGGAGGGCTCGCCGAGGCGGCGGGCGATGGTCAGCAGCTCGGCGGTCGCCTTGCGCAGCCGCCCGTCGGTGTGGTCGACGAGAACGAGTACTTCAGCCATGGGTCTTCCGTCCTACCTGTCAGTGTCGTTAAGGCTCAGAGGAACTTGCGGCCGGCGAGGAACTCGGCCAGCTTCGTGCCGCCGTCACCCTCGTCGGTGACGATCTGGCCCTGCTCGCGCGGCGGACGCTTGGCGAAGGCGAGCACCGAGGTCCACGCGGCATCCAGGCCCACGAGCGAGGGGTCGATGCCGAGGTCGGACAGCCCCCACTGCTCGACCGGCTTCTTCTTGGCCGCCATGATCCCCTTGAACGAGGGGTAGCGCGGCTCGTTGATCTGGTCGGTCACCGACACCAGGGCCGGCAGCGTCGCCTCGATGGTCTCGGATGCCGTGTCGCCGTCGCGGCGGATCGTCACCGTGCCCTCGCCGAGGGTGAGCTCGGCGGCGTAGGTGACCTGGGGCAGGCCGAGCCGCTCGGCGAGCATCGCGGGCACCACGCCCATGACGCCGTCGGTGGACGACATGCCGGTGATGACGAGCTCGGGGGCTCCCCCGGTGGCCTTCTTCACGGCCTCGGCGAGCACGAGCGAGGTGGCGATCGCGTCGGAGCCGTGGATCGCGGCGTCGTTGACGTGCACGCCCGCGTGGGCACCCATCTGGAGGGCCTTCTTGATCGCGTCGGCGGCGGCGTCCGGGCCGACCGTGAGCACGGTGACCTCACCCTCGCCAGCGGCCTCGACGATCTTCAGGGCCTCCTCGACGGCGTACTCGTCGAGCTCGGACAGCAGCCCGTCGACACCCTCTCGGTCGACGGTCTTGTCGGAGTCGCGGAACGTGCGCTCGGACTGGGCGTCCGGCACGTACTTGACGCAGACGACGATGTTCATGCGTGCCTCGTCCTCTTCATTGGTGGGAGTTAGGAGCACCCGGCCATCCGGCGCAGGGCGTGCCGACAATAGTCTCAGGAGATGAGCGCCCGCTCACCATCGGTGCAGAGTGATGCCCGCCACCACGATCAAGGTTGGGGGTTCCGCGCCGGCGGCCGGACCCCGTAGCCTCGGACCCACAGCGGAGCAAGGAGGCAGCCGTGGCCATCTTCATGATCGAACGGCGGTTCGCGGAACAGCTCGAGCCGACGGCAGAGATCGTCGAGGGGGTCAACCGCGTCAACGAGGAGGAAGGCGTCCGCTGGCTCTACTCCTTCCTCTCGGCCGACAAGCGCAAGACCTACTGCCTGTACGAGGCGGAGTCCCCCGACGCCATCCTGCGGGCCGCTCGTCGCAGTGGCATGCCGGCGGACGTGATCGTCGAGCTCGGACAACGCATCACGACGTCCGGCGAGCTCCTTCCGGTCCAGGGCTGAGAGCCGTCGCCGCGCGGCCCGCTGTGCCACCGCTGGTCACGCGAGCAGCCCGTGGTCGGCTCCGAACATGGCGGCCTGCGTGCGGTTTCCGCAGCCGGTCTTGACCAGGATGCCGCGCACGTGGTTCGCGGCCGTGTTCTCACTGATCCCGAGTCGGCGCGCCACCTGCCGGTTGCTGCACCCCTGCGCGACGAGCCGCAGCACCTGCACCTCACGCGGCGTGAGCGGCAGCGCGCCGGATGCGGACACCTCGGTTGCCGGCTGGAGGATGCGGCGGACCCGCACCAGACCGTGGGCGTCAGCGATCGCGCGCGCCCGGTCAGCGAACAGCCCGCCGTCCGGATCCCGAGGGCGCGTGCGCCGCACGTGCTGGGACCACGCGGCGAGGGTGTGCGCCTCGTGCAGGGTGGAGCCCATCCTCGTGTCGAGCTCGAGTGCCGCGGCGAAGGACGCGTCGGGGTCCCCCCGCCGTAGGAGGGAGTCGACTGACCCGATGTACCGGTCCGCAGCACCGAACAACGCGACGAAGGGGCCCATCAGGAGGTTGCGGCCGGCGTGGTCCTCGAGCAGCTCGCGGACCTGGGCGGCCCGCCGACCGCGGTCCTCCAGCGCGACGACCGCCTCGACGACGAAGGCCAGTGTTCCAGGCCACCGGGCGGAACCCTGCTCCCTCGTGAGGTCGGATGCGAGCACCTGGTCCACGACGCGTCGCGCTGCCTCCGACAGGCCGAGCTCGGTGTAGAGCGCGAGCAGCGCCGGCGGCCACGTCCCGTCGACGTCCTCGGTGCCGTCGATGAGGCCCCGCACCGTCTCCAGACCACCGGTCTCGCGTCGGATGATGAAGGACTGGACGCCGTACGCTCCCTCGGTGTCGTCCCCGAGGGAGGCGGTGAGCTCGAGCATCTGGCGGCAGCTCTCATGGGCCGCCGGGAAGTCGGCACCCATGACCGCCGTGGCGAACTCGACGGACTCCGCCATGCAGGTCCAGTACTGCTGGCCGGACGCTCGGGCCGTGCGCTGCAGGTCCCGGCGCGCTCGGGTGAGCTCGCCGGGGTCCCCGGTCTCGTAGGCGATGAAGGCCCGGTGGCTCGACGCCGGCCCCAAGTGGCGCCACTGTCCGATCCGGATCGCCAGCTCGCTCAGCTCGAGGGCGAGGGGCAACCGCCGGCTCGCCACAGCGGGCCCGAGGCCGACCTGGATGCTGCAGGAGAGCACATCGGCGATCAGCTCGTCGTCGCCCAAGGCGCGCGCGAGCCTCAGCGCCTCGGTCGCCAGGCGGTCTCCCTCCTCGGGGTCACCGGTGTGCGCACTGGCCCGGCCCAGCGCCCCCATCGCCCGCACCCGGTCGGCGTCGTCCGAAGCCGCTGGGATGCTGGCAAGTGCGTCGGTGAGCAGCTCGACCACCTCGCCGGCGGGCGCTGCCGTGTACCACCGGGCGTCCTCCATGGCGATCGCGCCTCGCAGCCGCATGCGGGGCGATCCGACCCGCGCGACCCGACCGCCCAGGTCCAGCGCTCGCGCGAAGTCGGAGGCGAGGAGGTGGCTCCGGGACGCGCGCAGCAGGAGGTCGCCGTGCTCGTCCGGCTCCTCGCTCAGCGCGGCGGCCCGCTCGAACCGGCGACCGGCCTCCTGGTGCGCCAACCCGCGCTCGGCGATCTCCGCGGCCGAAACCAGGTAGTGCACCGCCTTGCGTGCGTGCCCGAGTATCGCGGCCCCGCCGTAGTGGTACGCGAGGCGCTCGACGCGGCGGGTGCCGGTCCCGTCGCCCTCCTCGAGGGCAACGGCAACGCGCTGGTGGTGTTGCGCCCGCTGGGACGGTGGCAGGAGGTCGAGCACCGACTGTCGTGCCAGCGCGTGCACGAACCGGAAGTGGGTGCCGAGCTCGGGGACGGGCTCGACCAGCCCCATCGCGACGAGCTCGTCGAGGGCCCGCAGGGCGTCCTGCGGGCCCACTGCGGTCTGGAGGAGGTCGACGTCGACGTCTTCCCCCACCACCGCGACGAGCGACACGAGCTCGCGCACCGCCGGCGGCAACCCGGACAGCCGTCGCCGCACCGTCTCACGTACGACCTCGGGCGCCGGCAGTGCGTCCAACGTCGTCGCCTCGAAGCCGCCGCGTCGGTCGATGTCACGCCAGACCTCGCGCAGGAAGAACGGGTTGCCCCCGGTGCGGTCGCGCAGGACCACGGCTGCAGGCGCGGCACGGTGGCGCGGAACGTGCCCCTCGCGAACGAGGTACTCCGTGATGTCCTCCGTGTCGAGCGGCGCGAGGTCGACCCGCCGCACTCCGTCCAAGCCGTAGAGGTGGGCCATCTGCTGCAGCAGCACCTCCGACCGGTCAGGGGCCGTGGTGCGGTGTGTCGCGAGGATGAGCAGCCGTGACTCTTCGGTCTGCTGGACGAGGTAGCCCAGCAGCTGGACAGCAGTCGCGCCGGCGAGGTGGAGGTCCTCGAGGGCCAGGACCAGCGGTCGGTCCGCTGCCGCAGCACACACCGTCCGGACGAGCGCGTCGAAGAGCTCCCTGCGCTCATCGAGCCCCCTGGGCGACTCCTCGGGCCCGTCCCGCCCGGCCAGGGTGCGCAGCCTGGCCGCCGCATTCCCCTGGTGCGACCCGGCATCCGGGCCGTCGTCGCCGAGCCAGCCATCGGTGAGCGAGCCATCGGTGAGCCCCGCCAGGAGCCCTGCGGCCACCGGCTCGAACGGTTGGTGCACCGGTCCCATCTCCTCGACACACGAGCCGACGAGGACCGCGGCTCCCTGTTCGTGGAGGACGGCGCACACCTCGGCGACGAGCCGGGACTTGCCGGCCCCGGGTTCCCCGCCCAGGAACACGACCTGGCGCAGGCCCCTCTCGACCGCTGACCAGGACTCGTCCAGCAGGGCGAGCTCGCGCCGCCGGCCGACGAAGGCCGACGGTGACGCTGCCGACCACCAGGTCGGCAACGCTGGGGGTTCCCACCGGTGCATCTTCGGACGGTAAGCCCACCGGCGGCCCCGGGTCGATAGCGCGTGGGGACCGTCGGCATGGTCAGAACTGACCATGCCGGCCGGTGGCGACGACCGACCAGATCTGGTCATGTGCTGGCCGACCCGGCTCCCTAGCGTCGACGGCATCCGCAAAGCCACCTCACGAGGAGCTCCGAAAATGACCTCACGTGCCGGCCGCCGTCGGGCGGCCCTGCTCTCCATCCCGGCGCTCGCGCTGGCCGCGACCCTCGTCCCGGCCCAGACGCACCGCCACCGCCACCGCCACCGCCACCACCCCGACCATGACCCCCAACGCCGTCCAGCGATGGAACGACATCGCGGGTCGTGCCGCGCTCGCCTCCTGCCTCAGCCCGGGCAACGACCCGCTCCACGAGTCACGGATGTACGCGCTTGCCGCCCTCGCGGCGCACGATGCCCTCAACGCCGTCCACCGCCGGTACGCCTCGTACGCCTCCCGCCCCTCTGGTGGCCGGCTAGCCGACCCGGATGCCGCGGTCGCGGCGGCCTCACGGGCCGCACTGGCCGCGGCGCTCGCCGAGCTGCCACCTGAGTTCGCCGGATGCCGTGCCCCAGCCATGGAGGTGGTGGACGACGCCTACGCCGCCGAGCTGGCGGCCGTGCCCGACGGGGCCGCCGAGGACGCCGGCGTGGCGGTGGGCACCGCGGCCGCGGCGGCCGTGCTGGCCACCCGGGTCGACGACGGGTCGGACACGCCCATCATCGTCGACGCCAGCGGCTACCAGCAGGGCACCGAGCCGGGCCAGTGGCGGTTCACCCCTGACCGTCCGTTCGCATTCGCGCCCGGCTGGGGCGCGGTTCGCACCTTCGCCCTGCGTGGGAGCCAGGGTCGCCACGTCGACCCGCCGTACCCGCTCGGCAGCCTGGCCTATGCCCGTGACCTGGCGACGGTCAAGCGCCTCGGTGGTGACGGCATCACGACGCCGTCGGCACGCACACCCGACCAGACGCAGATCGCCCGGTTCTGGGTGGAGAGCAGCCCACTGCAGTGGAACCGGATCGCCCGCTCGGTGGCCATCGAGCGCCACCTCGACCCATGGCAGTCGGCCCGGCTGTTCTCGCTACTCGACATGGCGCTCGCGGATGGCTACATCGTGTCCTTCGACGTGAAGTTCACGAACCCGTTCTGGCGGCCCGTGACCGCCATCCGGGAGGCCGACACGGACGGCAACGCCAGGACGACGGCCGACCCGGCCTGGACCCCCCTCGACACCACGCCACCCATCCCCGACCACGACTCCGCGCACGCGGTGCAGGGCGGTGCGGCCGCGGCCGTGCTCACCCGGGTGCTGGGCACCGACCGGGTGGCGTTCGAGACGTGCAGCCTGACCCTGCCGGAGGGCCAGCAGTGCGACGACGGCACGCCCGTCCTGCGCGCGTACCGCAGCTTCTCGCAGGCGGCTCGGGAGAATGCCGACTCCAGGGTGTTGGTCGGCTTCCACTTCCCGCACGCCTCGCGCACCGGGCTGGCGCACGGGTACCAAGTCGGAACGATCGTGGCGGACGACCTGCCCCCGGTTCGCTGAGACAGGACTCCGCCGGCGCGGCCTCGTGGGCCGCGCCGGCGGAGCCGCGCCGAGGGTCAGGAACGGTGACGTGGTCCCACCGCCGCAGCGGTCAGGCGCCCTCGAACGGCGCGGGGCCCTTGCCCTTCTCGACGAAGTGCTTCATGCCCACGGCCTGGTCCTTGGTGGCGAAAGTGCCGGCGAACAGCGTCCGCTCGATCTCCAGACCCGACTCGAGGTCGACCTCGAGGCCGCGATCGATGGCCTCCTTGGCCGCGCGCAACGCGTAGGCCGGGCCACCGACGTAGCGAGCCATCATCGAGCGGGCCGTGGTGTAGACGTCGGCGGCGGGCACCACGGCATCCACGAGCCCGATCTCGAGGGCCTCGGCGGCGGCGACGAACCGGCCGGAGAACACGAGGTCCTTGGCCCTGCTCGGCCCGACGAGGCGGGCCAGCCGCTGGGTGCCTCCCGCGCCCGGGATGATGCCGAGCGAGATCTCGGGCTGCCCGAGCCGCGCGTCGTCGGCCGCGATGCGGAAGTCGCAGGCCAGGGCGAGCTCGCACCCGCCGCCGAGGGCGTAGCCGGTGATGGCGGCCACGGTCGGCTTGGGCAGTCGGGCCAGGGAGCGGGTGAAGTCCTGGAGCAGCGCGGAGTGGTCGACCATGTCGGTGTAGGACATGGTCTCCATCTCCTTGATGTCGGCCCCGGCGGCGAAGACCTTCTCGCCGCCCCAGACGATGACGGCCGCGACGTCACGGCGCTCGGCGGCCTCGCGGCACGCGGCGATCAGGCCGTGCTGGATCTCGCCGTTGAGGGCGTTCATCGGGGGCCGGTCGAGGCGGATCGTGCCGATGCCGTCCTCGACCTCGAGGCGGACGAGGTCGGTCATGACGGGTCTCCTGCCGGCGCGTCGCCCTCGGCGTTGGGGTCGAGCCCGAGCACCCGCTGGTGCCAGATGTGCACGCCGGACAGGATCACCTGGATCGACACCTGGACCAGGGTGCTGACGTCGGCTCCCGGCGTGACGAGGTGCTCGCTGATGACCACGAGGGTCGAGCCGGCCACCCCGGTCTTGACCATGTTCATGTTGAGGTTGAGCTCGTTGCACGTCTCGTGCAGGTGCAGCCGGTCGCCGAGGAGGTCGTCCTGGACCTGCCACTGGCCGAAGACCCGCATGATCTCGACCTCGCCCTCGGTGCACCGCACGAAGAGCTGCTGCTCGTTGACGGTGAACGCGACGTCGCCGTCGGTGTCGAGGTTCGGCTGCAGGCCGAGGTCGACGAGCACGTCGAGGACCCGGCCGCGCAGCGGGTGCTCGTGCGGGGGCGGGGGGAAGTTGGGCAGCGACGTGGGATCAGTCATGGGTCCAACCTAACCACTCACTAGGCTCGCCTCCATGTCGCGCCCGCCCATCCCCACGCCCGCACCGGGAGGGCTCGGCCGCGACCTCTCACCGCCCCCCGGAGTGACCCTCGTCGAGGGCGGTGCCGACGTCGCGGTCTACGCCGGGCACGCCGATGGCGTCTACGTCTGCCTCTTCGAGCCGGGCGACACGAAGGGCACCTCCGAGCGCCGCGTGCCCCTGCTCGAGCGGGCCCACGGCTGGTGGTTCGGCTTCGTGCCGGGCATGGGCCCGGGCCAGCGCTACAACGTGCGGGTGGCCGGCGAGTGGCAGCCCGACAGCGGGCTGCGGCACAACGCCGCCAAGCTGCTGCTCGACCCCTACGCCCGGGCGGTCGAGGGTGAGGTCACCTGGGGCCCGGAGGTCTACGGCCACGTCGTCGACGCCGGGTGGCACGGCGACGGCGAGCTGCGCTCCGACCTCGACAGCCGCGGCTTCGTGCCGCGCTGCGTGGTGGTCGACGACGCCTTCGACTGGGAGGGCGACCGCCGGCCGGCCCGCACCCGCAGCGAGACGGTCATCTACGAGGCGCACGTGCGCAACCAGACCGCGCTGCACCCCGACGTGCCCGCCGAGCTGCGCGGCACGTATGCCGGGCTGGCCCACCCTGCCTCGGTCGCGCACCTGCGCGAGCTCGGGGTCACCGCGGTCGAGCTGCTGCCGGTGCACGCCTTCACCTCCGAGCCGCACCTGGTGCGCCGCGGGCTGGCCAACCACTGGGGCTACAACACGCTCGGCTTCTTCGCCCCGCACCCTGGCTACGCCGCCGCCACCGACCCGCAGGGCGTGGTCGACGAGGTCAAGGGCATGGTCAAGCTGCTGCACCGCGAGGGTATCGAGGTCATCCTCGACGTGGTCTACAACCACACCGCGGAGCAGGACCGCGACCGGCGCGACGCTCTCGTGGCGCGGTCTGGACCAGCGTGCCTACTACCGCCTCGACGAACGCGGCCGCGACATCGACGTCACGGGGTGCGGCAACACCCTCGACCTGCGGCATCCGGTCGTCTGCCGGATGGTGCTCGACTCGTTGCGCTACTGGGTGCAGGAGTTCCACGTCGACGGCTTCCGGTTCGACCTCGCGGTCGCGCTCGGCCGCGGGCGCGGCGACGAGTTCGACCCCGACCACCCGTTCCTGGTCGCGCTGCGCACCGACCCGGTGCTCTCCCGGGTCACGCTGATCGCCGAGCCCTGGGACCTCGGGATCGCACGGCTGGCGCACCGGCCAGTTCCCGCCGCCGTTCAGCGAGTGGAACGACCGCTTCCGCGACGCGGTGCGGCGCTTCTGGCTGATCGACGTGCGCGCCCAGGTCGCACGGCCGCACCGGGCACGGCGTGCCCGACCTCGCCACCCGCCTCGCCGGCTCGCGCGGACCTGTTCGGCGCACCGCGACCGCGGGCCCACCGCCTCGGTCAACTTCGTCGCCGCCCACGACGGGTTCACCATGGCCGACCTCACCGCCTACGACCACAAGCACAACGAGGCCAACGGCGAGGACAACCGCGACGGCAGCGACGGCAACAGCTCGTGGAACCACGGCGTCGAAGGCCCCACCGACGACGAGGCCGTCGCAGGCGGCCCGCGCGCCGCAGCCATCCGCAACCTGCTGGGCACCCTGCTGCTCTCCGACCGGGGTGCCGATGCTCAACGCCGGCGACGAGATGGGTCGCACCCAGGGCGGGCAACAACAACGCCTACTGCCAGGACAACGAGACCAGTCCTGGCTCGACTGGGACCTCGCCCCGTGGCAGCGCGACCTGCTCGCCACCGCCCGGCACCTGACCCGGGTACGCCGCGAGCTGCCGGCGCTGCGGCAGCGGGTGTGGGCCCTGGGGCGCCAGGTGCACGACGACGGCAGCCGCGACATGGAGTGGTACGCCGCCGACGGCACGGCGATGGGTCGGGGCTGGGACGACGGCACCCGGGTCGTGCAGATGTACGTCGGCGGCACGTGGATGGGCGCCGAGTCGGCGCTCGTCGTCATCAACGGCAGCACGCACGAGCACGAGGTGACGCTCGCGCCGGCTCCCGGCGTCACGGCATACCGGCTGCTGTGGGACAGCGACGACGCCCGCCCTGCGCCGGCCGGGCCACCGCAGAAGCCCGGCCCGGTGACGGTGCCCGGCACCAGCCTGCGGGTGTATGCCGCTGCTGACGCCACGTGAGCGCTCTGTTGCCCGACTTCTTGCGGATTTCCCACCCTGCAGCGGCCCGTCTCAGCCCGCTCAGAGGTGGCAAATTGGCAAGAAGTCGGATGTTGGCACAGCGGGCGGGGTGCGACGAACGACGAGGCCGCAGACCTAGACTGGCCGGCATGGAGGCGGCAGCTGCCACCCGGGCAGCCCGCAGCGGGATGGTGCCCCCGCGTCCGTCGGCACCAGTTGGGAGCTCCACCGCATGACCGCCACCGTGCCCGCGCCCACCGGCTTCGAGCCGCTCGACCCGGCCATCCGCGAGCAGTACGACCGCGACGGCTTCGTCGTGATCCCGAACGCCCTGCCGGAGGAGGACCGCGCCTACTTCGAGGACGCCGTCGACCGGATCTACGCCGAGGAGGAGGCCGCCGGGGAGCTGCGGCCCGACCGCTCGATCCACGTCATGGGCTGGATGCACCGCGACCCGCGCTTCGTCGAGCTGCTGACCTGGCCGCGCACCTTCCCCTACATCTGGGGAACCATGGGCTGGAACATCTACACGCACCACAACCACATCGACGTCAACCCCCCGAAGGACGAGCCGCCCTTCTGGAACTGGCACCAGGACGGCTACCGGCAGAACTCCGACATCGACATGGACGTGCGCCCGCATGTTCATGACGAAGATCTCCTACGCGCTCACCGACCTGTCCGAGCCGGGCTACGGCAACACCAAGGTCATCCCGGGCAGCCACAAGAACAACACCCTCTCGGGCCGCCCCGAGAAGCCGGGCGACCCCATCATCGAGCCCGAGGGCGCCGTCGAGGTGCTGCTCAACCCCGGTGACGCGTTCATCTTCGACCGCCGGCTGTGGCACTCGCGCTCGATGAACACGAGCGAGCGCATCCGCAAGCTGATGTTCATCGGCTACACCTACCGCTGGATCCGCCCGCTCGACGAGGCCGTCGCCGACCAGGGTTCCGACTGGTTCAAGGGCCTCACCCCGCTGCAGCAGCAGCTGCTCGGCTACGGCCCCGACCACGCGTCGTTCTGGGGAATCAAGCAGAGCGGCTGGATCGACGACGAGATCCCGCTGCGCGCCGAGCTCAAGGAGCGCGGCCTGCTCGACCGCGAGGTCCCCTTCCTGCGCTGAGCCCGGGGCCCGCGAGCCCGTCGACAGTAGAGAACACGCCGCCTCCGGTTCGCCGGGGCGGCGTGTTCTCTACTGTCGTCCGGTCGGAGGCGGCCCGACCAGCTGGTTCGCGCTGCGCAGCACCGTGGGGTCCGAGAACCGCTCGGCGGGGATGCCGTGGGCACCCCGCACACGGAAGGTGGCCGACTCGCCGGGCAACAGGGTGACCAGCCCGGTGTCGACGTGGGCGTCAGGGTGCACCTTGTCGACGAGCAGCGTGACGTCGCGCAGCAGGACCTGTGCGGTCACGGTCACCTCGGTCACGCCCTCCCCCGCCATGCCTCCCAGCGTGCGCACCTCGACCCGGGCGGCGGGTGGCGGCAGCGCGCTGTGCCGGGGCTCGGCCGGGAACCACAGCCCCCGGGTGCCGAGCGCCTCGGCGACGAGCAGCTCACCCGCGGGGTCCTCGAACGCACCCACGGATGCCGGTACCTCCACCGAGCGCGAACAGCGGGCGGCGACCGTCACCGGCATCCGGGCCGTGGCGAGCACCGTGCCGTCGAAACCGCGGCGGGTCAGCACGACCTCGCCCTCCCAGGCGTCGTCGGTGTCGTTGCCGAGCGCCACCCGCAGGCCGTCGCCGGCCGGCTGGACCGTCACGAGCCGGGGCGCGAAGGCGTCGCGCAGGGCGAACCAGAGCGGCTTCTCGTGGCCGTCGCCGTCGACGGCCGCCCACGAGGTGACCGGCCAGCAGTCGTTGAGCTGCCACACGATGGCGCCCGACGTGTGCGGCGCCAGCGAGCGGAACCAGCCCAGCGCGCACGAGACGGCGTCGGCCTGGTTGAGCTGCATCGCCCAGTGCCAGGTCTCCATGTCGTCGGGCACCCGGTAGTGCGGCAGCAGGCCCGAGGTGAGCTTGACGTTCCCGTCGAGGGCCTTCTGGTGCACGATCATCCCCGGCGACTCGGGGGTCAGCGGGTCGTCGCTGACGGCGCGGGTCAGGGTCGACCAGGCCGGTGGCCCCTGCCACCCGAACTCGGCGACGAACCGCGGGCGCACGTCGCGGTAGGTCGTCCAGTCGCGGCTGTTCCACAGCTCCCACAGGTGCATCGTGCCGTGTGACTCGTCGTTCGGGTGCTGCGCCGTGCGGGCTGAACGGGCTGCCGGGCACGTAGGGCACGTGCGGCGCGAGCTCGTCGACGATGCCGGGCAGCAGCTGGTAGTAGTAGAGGGCGCCCCACGTGCGGCCGTCGAGCCGCTCCTTCCACCCCCAGTCCTCGTGGCCCCAGAGGTTCTCGTTGTTGCCGCAGAGCAGGGCCAGCGACGCGTGGTGGGCGAGCCGGGCGACCTGCTGCCGCGCCTCGGCCTCGACCTCGCTGCGCAGCGGCTCCTCCTCGGGGTAGGCCGCGCAGGCGAACAGGAAGTCCTGCCAGATGAGCAGGCCGAGCTCGTCGCACAGGTCGTAGAAGTCGTCGGGCTCGTAGATGCCGCCGCCCCAGACCCGCACCAGGTTGACGTTGGCCGCCTTCGCCTGGGCCAGCCGGGTGGCGTACCGGGCCCGGTCGACGCGGGTCGGGAACGCGTCGTCGGGGATCCAGTTGACTCCCTTGACCAGGATCGGGCGGTCGTTGACGACCAGCTGGAAGGCGGTGCCCGCGGCATCCGGCTCGGTGTCCCAGCGCACCGTGCGGAACCCGACCCGGCGGGTCGCCGTGTCGAGCACCTCGTCGTCGGCGGTCAGCTCGAGCCGCACGTCGTAGAGCGGCTGGGCGCCGTGACCGGCCGGCCACCAGCGCTCGACGGCGCCGAGCTCGGCCTCGAGGGTCGCCTCGTCGTGGCCGGCGGGCACCAGCGCGGATGCCGTGGTGCCGGCGACGTCGAGGGTGACGGTGAGGTCTGTGGTTTCGGTGCCAAGGGCGCGGGCCACCCGCACCGTCGCCCGCACCCGGCCGCCCGCGCGGTGGGGCTCGGCCAGCACCCTCACCTCGTCGAGGCGGGCCGTGCTCCACGACACCAGGTGCGCCGGGCGCCAGATGCCGCTGGTGCAGGTGGTGATGCCCCAGTCCCAACCGAAGCTGCAGGCCGACTTGCGGATCGCCTCGTACGGCATCGGGTAGGGCCGCGGCCGAGCGCCGAGGGCGACGCTCTGTGCGTTCGCGTGGCGCACCGGGCTGCGGAAGGCGACGGCGAGGTGGTGCTCGCCGGCCCGCAGCCCGTCGGTGACGTCGACCCGGTAGCCCCGGTGCTGGTTGGCGACCTCGGCCACGACCTCGCCGTCGAGCAGCACCGTCGCCACCGTGTCGAGCCCGTCGAAGACCAGCTCGTGGCGCTGCGCCCCCGCGAGGTCGTCCGCGGTGAGCACCAGCGCGCACTCGTAGGTCCAGTCGACGAGCCCGATCCACGCGAGCAGGGCCTCGTTGTCGTCGAGGTAGGGGTCGGGGATGAGGCCGGCCCGGAGCAGGTCGAGGTGCACGACCCCGGGCACCTCCGCCGGCACGACGGCATCCCGCAGCGCTTCGGGCACCGGGCCCGCGGCGGCGCGCACGGTCCACCCGGTGCCGAGCGGGCGGATCACTCCGGGGCGACCACGGTCTGGGCCGGAGCCAGCCAGCCGGCCCGGTTGATCCGGTGCAGCAGCACGACGGCGATGATGCCGACGACCACGAGCGCGAGCAGCCCGAGGACGTAGAAGATCGCGAGCACCGTGGAGAGGAGCACCAGACCCACGAGCTGCACGCCGCCCGCGATGGGGGCCGCCATCCGGATGCCGCTCGCCCACCGCCGCTGGTCGCTGTCACCCACGACCGGGTCGAGGTCGCGGATGGCCGTGGCCAGCTGGTGCAGCACCACGACATTGACCAGGATGCCGGCGAAGGCTGCGCCCCACTCGAGGCCGATGACGTTGTTGCTGAACGGCGTGCCGGTGATGACCGAGACCGGGATGCCGACCAGCGCGGCCGCCCGCGCCCGGGCGAAACCGACGTGCAGGGCCGGGCCGCCGGCCAGGCCGACGAACAGCCAGGCGTAGCCCACCAGGTCGGGCAGCACGTCCCAGCCGGCGAGCGGGAGGTCGAGCACGACGACGAGGAGGCCCCAGGCGGCCCAGCTGAAACGCGGCATGGCGCACACCCTAGGCGGACCGGGCCACCGGCGGGTCGACCTTCCGCCCGCCGGTGCGATCGGGTAGACAGGCGGCAGCCGCGGTGCGCCCACCGCCACCCCTGCAGGAGGCCGCATGCCGGTTCGCGACATCGGGAAGGCCGCCCAGTCCGCCATCTACCGGGCCGGCACCTTCGGCCGGCGCCCCGAGGTGCCCACCGACGGTGCAGCGCTCGAGCGGACCGCCCGGCGGGCCATGTCGCGGCGCGGGTTCGCCTACGTCGCGGGGTCGGCCGGCAGCGAGGAGACCGCCCGCGCCAACCGCGAGGCGTTCGGCCGGTGGCGGGTGGTGCCCCGCATGCTCGTCGACACCAGCGAGCGCGACCTCGGGGTCGAGCTGTTCGGGCGCCGGCACGCCTCACCGCTGCTCGTCGCCCCCATCGGCGTGCTGTCCGCGGCACACGCCGACGCCGACCTCGCCGTCGCGCGGGCGGCGCGCGAGCTGGAGGTCACCCCCATCCTCAGCACCCAGGCCTCGGTGCCGATGGAGGAGGTGGCGGCGGCGCTGCGCGGCGCCGGCCACTGGTACCAGCTCTACTGGAGCAGCGACGACGACCTCGTCGCCAGCCTGGTGCACCGGGCCGAGGCGTGCGGCAGCGAGGCCGTCGTCGTCACCCTCGACACGGCATACCTCGGCTGGCGCCCGCGCGACCTCGACCTGGGGCACCTGCCGTTCGCCCGTGGTGAGGGAATCGCCCAGTACACCTCCGACCCGGTCTTCCGCCGGCTCGTCGCCGACCGGGTCGCCGCCAAGGCCCGGGCCGACGCCGAGCCGCAGCCGCGGCCGACCCCTGCGGCGGTGCGCACGCTGGTGTCGCTGAGCCGTAACCACCCCGGCGACACCCGCCACAACCTGTCGGCCCCTGAGCCGCGGGCCGCCGTCGAGACCTTCCTCGACGTGTTCTCCCGGCCCTCGCTGAGCTGGGCCGACCTGCCGCGCCTGCGCGAGCTGACCAGGCTGCCGGTGGTGCTCAAGGGGGTGCTGCACCCCGACGACGCGCGGCGCGCGGTCGACGAGGGGGTCGACGGCATCCTCGTGTCGAACCATGGCGGCCGCCAGGTCGATCGGTCGGTCGCGGCCCTCGACGCGCTGCCCGGCGTCGTGGATGCCGTGCGCTTCTCGGGCTCCGACGTCCCGGTGCTGTTCGACAGCGGCATCCGCTCGGGCGCCGACGTGTTCCTCGCCCTGGCCCTGGGCGCGGATGCCGTGGGCATCGGGCGGCCGCACGTCTACGGGCTGGCGATCGCCGGCCAGGCGGGGGTCGTCGAGGTGCTGCGCAACCTGCGCGCCGAGCTCGACCTCACGATGGCGCTGACCGGGTGCCGCACCCTGGCCGACATCACGCGGGACCGCCTCGTCGAGGCCCCCCTCCCCCACTGACGCCCCCCTGCTCCACTGACCCGACCTATTGCGGATCTGCCACCCCGGGAACCCGGAAGGGCCGGCACCTATTGCGGATCTCCCACCTCCCCGCCAACAGCACCCCACGCACTCCTTGCGGATCTCCCACCTCCCGCCAGCCACACCCCACGCACTCCTTGCGGAACTCCCACCTCCCGCCTGCCGCACCCCACGCACTCCTTGCGGATCTCCCACCTGAGTTGCGGTGGAAGATCCGCACAAAGTCGGGGTCGCCGGCCCGAGGAAGGTGGGAGATCCGCACAAAGTCGGGGGTCGCCCGGCCCGAGGAAGGTGGGAGATCCGCACAAAGTCGGGGTCAGGCGTTGGCGACCAGGCCGAGCTCGCTGGGCCGGGCCAGCCCGTCGTGCTTGGGCAGCACGCGCACCGTGTAGCCGAAGGCACCCGAGGAGCGCAGCACCAGGTCGCCGGCGAACTGGTGGCGGCCGTGCTCGTAGGACTCCACGTGCGCCAGCGGCACGGACGAGACGTCGTGCAGCTCGTCGCCGTGGTGGTTGGTGCGCCCGTGCACGACCTGCACCTCGACGTCGTCGGGGGTGAGGCCGCCGAGCGAGACGTAGCTGGTGACGTGCAGCGTCTCGCCGAGCTCGGGGCTGTCGCCGACGCCGGAGGACTCGACGTGGTCGACGTGCACGTCGCGCCAGGCGTCGCGGGCCTTGGCCTTGTAGGTGGCGAGGTCGCGCGCGCCGGCGTAGCCGTCGGCCTTGAGCGCCCAGCCGGAACGGGCCGCGGGCACGTAGAGCTTCTCGGTGTAGTCGCGCACCATGCGGCTCGCGCGCACCTTCGGCCCCAGGGTGGTGATGGTGTGCAGCATCATCGCCAGCCAGTTCTGCGGCAGGCCGTCCTCGTCGGTGTCGTAGAACCGCGGGGCCACCTGGCGCTCGACGAGCTGGTAGAGCGCCCGGGCCTCGATGTCGTCACGCCGCTCGGGGTCCTCGACGCCGTCGGCGGTGGGGATGGCCCAGCCGTTCTTGCCGTCGAACCACTCGTCCCACCAGCCGTCGAGGATGGACAGGTTGAGCGCGCCGTTGAGCGCGGCCTTCATCCCGGACGTGCCGCAGGCCTCGAACGGGCGCAGCGGGTTGTTGAGCCAGACGTCGCAGCCCGGGTAGAGGTGCAGCGCCATGGCGATGTCGTAGTTGGGCAGGAAGACGATGCGGTGGCGCACCTCGGGGTCGTCGGCGAACTTCACCAGCTGCTGGATCAGCTGCTTGCCGGTCTCGTCGGCGGGGTGCGACTTGCCGGCGATGACCAGCTGCACGGGCCGGGTCGGGTGCAGCAGCAGCTTCTTGAGCCGCACGGGGTCGCGCAGCATCAGGGTGAGCCGCTTGTAGGTGGGCACGCGGCGGGCGAAGCCGATGGTCAGCACGTCGGGATCGAGGATCTCGTCGGTCCAGGCCAGCTCGGCCGGCGAGGCCCCGCGCTCGAGCCACGACTGCCGGGTGCGGCGCCGGGCCTCCTCGACGAGCTGCAGGCGCAGCGCGCGCTTGGTGGCCCACACGGCATCGCGCGGCACGGTGGCGAACCGCTCCCAGGACTCCTGGGTGTCGAGGTCCTTGACGTCGGCGTGCGTGCGGGCCAGCTCGAACACCTTGCGGTCGACCCAGGTGGGGCCGTGCACGCCGTTGGTGATCGAGGTGATCGGCACCTCGGTGTCGTCGAAGCCCGGCCACAGGCCGTCGAACATCTCGCGGCTCACGACACCGTGCAGCTGCGAGACGCCGTTGGCGCGCTGCGCGAGCCGCAGGCCCATGACGGCCATGTTGAACATGCCGGCCGAGCCGCCCTCGTAGGTCTCTGCGCCGAGGCGGAGCAGCCGCTCGACGGGCACGCCCTCGAGGGCCTGCGCCCCACCGAAGTAGAGCTCGATGAGCGAGGCGTCGAACCGGTCGATGCCGGCCGGCACCGGGGTGTGGGTGGTGAACACGGTGGCACCGCGCACGGCCTCGAGCGCCTCGTCGAAGGTCATCGCCTCGGCGCGCACCAGCTCGCTGATCCGCTCGACACCGAGGAAGCCGGCGTGGCCCTCGTTGGCGTGGTAGACGTCGGGGGTGGGGGCGCCGGTGATCTGCGACCACAGCCGCAGGGCGCGCACGCCACCCATGCCGAGCAGCATCTCCTGCTGCAGGCGCAGCTCGCCGCCGCCGCCGTAGAGGCGCTCGGTGATGCTGCGCGCGGCCTCGTCGTTCTCGTGCACGTCGGAGTCGAGCAGCAGCAGCGGCACCCGGCCGACCTGGGCGCGCCAGATGTGGGCGTGCAGCTCGCGGCCGCCGGGAAGCTCGATGGTGACGCCGGCGGGCTCGCCGGCCTCGTCGCGCAGCAGCGACAGCGGCAGCCCGTCGGGGTCGAGCACCGGGTAGTCCTCCTGCTGCCAGCCGTCGCGGTTCAGGCTCTGCCGGAAGTAGCCGGTCTTGTAGAACAGGCCGACGCCCACGATCGGCACGCCGATGTCAGAGGCCGCCTTGAGGTGGTCGCCCGCGAGGATGCCCAGGCCGCCGGAGTACTGCGGCAGGGCGGCGGTGATGCCGAACTCCGCGCTGAAGTAGGCGATCGCCGAGGGCACGCCCTGCTCCTGCTCGCTGCCCCACCGCTGGTACCACCGGTCCTCACCGAGGTAGCGGTCGAGGGCCTCCTTGGCGGTGTCGACCCGCTCGACGAAGGCCGGGTCGTTGGCCAGCCGCTCGAGCTCAACCGGCTCGACGGCCGACAGCATCGCGACGGGGTCCTCGCCCACCACGGCCCACCGGGCCGGGTCGATGGACTCGAAGAGGTCGCGCAGCGGGGGGTGCCAGCTCCACCTCAGGTTCATCGCGAGGTCGCCGAGCGCGGCGATGCGGGCAGGGAGCACGGGGCGCACGCTGAAGCGGCGGATGGCCTTCACGAGGGGTCATCGTAGGGCACGTGGGTAAACGCTTTCATCCGGAACTTTCACGCGGTCGTCATGATCTTGCGGTGCGAGATCCGGGATGCCGTGTGGCGTGTTCCGCCCCGCTCGTGCCCGGTAGGTTCGTCGTTGTGTCTGCAGCCCCTCACACCTCTGCCCCCCAGCACCCGATCGGCCGCATCCCCGTCCTCGACGTCAGACCCTGCGTCGACGACGGTGCCCGCCCGGCCAAGGCGGTGGTCGACGAGCAGTTCGAGGTCACGGCCACGGTCTTCCGCGAGGGCCACGACGCCGTCAACGCCACGGTGGTGCTCACCGACCCCACCGGCGCCGAGCGCGTGCTGCCGATGACCTGCACCAACCCCGGCCTGGACCCCTGGGCGGCCACGGTCGTCCGCCGACCTCGACCGGCTGGTGGTCCTACCGGGTCGAGGGCTGGTCCGACCCCTACGGCACCTGGGAGCACGACGCGACGATCAAGGTGCAGGCCGACGTCGACACCGAGCTGATGCTCGCCGAGGGCGCGCTGCTGCTCGAGCGCGCCCGCGACGAGGTGCCGCGCACGGCCGCCCAGAAGGCGGTGCTCTCGGATGCCGTGCTGGGCCTGCGCGACGCCACCCGCCCGGCCGCGGTGCGGCTCAAGGCCGGCACCGACGCCTCCGTCGAGCGCGAGCTGGCCGCCCGGCCGCTGCGCGACCACGTCACCCCGTCGGCCGACCTCCCGCTGCTCGTCGAGCGCGAGCTGCGCCCTGTCCGGCGCCTGGTACGAGTTCTTCCCGCGCTCGCGAGGGCGCGACCTACGACGAGAACGGAGCACCGCTGGACCACCGGCACGCTCCGCACCGCGGCGAAGCGCCTGCCCGCGATCGCCGCGATGGGCTTCGACGTCGTCTACCTCACGCCGATCCACCCGATCGGGCAGGCGGCCAACGCAAGGGCCCGCAACAACACCCTCGACGCCCGCCCCGAGGACCCCGGCAGCCCCTACGCCATCGGCTCGGCCGACGGCGGCCACGACGCCATCCACCCCGACCTCGGCACCTTCGACGACTTCGACGCCTTCGTGGCCGAGTCGCGCCGGCTCGGGCTCGAGGTCGCCCTGGACCTCGCGCTGCAGTGCTCGCCCGACCACCCGTGGGTCGACGACCCACCCCGAGTGGTTCACCACCCGCGCCGACGGCACCATCGCCTACGCCGAGAACCCGCCGAAGAAGTACCAGGACATCTACCCGCTCAACTTCGACAACGACCCGGACGGCATCTACGCCGCCGTGCGCGCGGTCGTGCAGGTGTGGCTCGACCACGGGGTCACCCTGTTCCGGGTCGACAACCCGCACACCAAGCCGGTGGAGTTCTGGCAGTGGCTGATCGCCGACGTCGCGAAGGACCACCCCGAGGTGATCTGGCTGGCCGAGGCGTTCACCCGGCCCGCGATGATGCACACGCTGGGCAAGGTCGGCTTCCAGCAGAGCTACACCTACTTCACGTGGCGCAACAGCGCCTAGGAGCTGCGCGAGTACCTCGACCGAGCTGTCCGGCGAGGCCGCGGCCTACATGCGCCCCTCGTTCTGGCCCACCACGCACGACATCCTCACGCCCTACATGCAGTACGGCGGCCCGACCGCCTGGAGGCTGCGGGCGGTGCTCGCGGCCACCCTCGCGCCGACCTACGGCATCTACGCCGGCTACGAGCTGGTGGAGCACGTCGCCCGACCCGGCGCCGAGGAGCAGATCGACAACGAGAAGTACGAGTTCAAGACCCGGCACTGGGCGGACTACGAGCCCGGCGGCACCAAGGCGGGGCAGTCCCTGGCCGGCTAGCTCACGCATGCTCAACGACATCCGGCGCGCGCACCCCGCGCTGCACCGGCTGCGCAACCTCACGTTCCACCACGTCGACGACGAGAACTGTCCTGCGTCTTCTCCAAGCGCCGCCGGCTGCCCGACGGCACGCGACGACATCGTCGTGGTGGTCGTCAACCTCGACCCCCACAGCGACCCGCGAGACCACGGTGCGGCTCGACATGGCCGCGCTCGGCCTCGAGCCGGGCGACAGCTTCGTGGCGCACGACCTCGTCACCGACGAGCGCTGGACACTGGCGGCGCGACAACTACGTGCGGCTCGGCCCGGAGGTCGAACCCGTGCACGTCATCGCCGTGAGGAGGCCTTGGTGACGGCGATCCTCGGCATGGGTCACTCCACCCCCGGGCTCGGCGCCAACCAGCCCGGGCTGCGCCACGACCCCAAGTGGTACCGCACCGCGGTCTTCTACGAGGTGCTGGTGCGCGCCTTCGCCGACACCACCGGCTCCGGCGACGGGCGACTTCGCGGGCATCGTCAACCGGCTCGACTACCTGCAGTGGCTCGGCGTCGACTGCCTCTGGCTGCCGCCGTTCTACGCGTCGCCCGCTGCGCGACGGCGGCTACGACATCTCCGACTACACGCGGTGCTGCCCGAGTTCGGCACCCTGCCGGAGTTCACGCGAGCTGGTCACCCAGGCGCACGAGCGCGGCATCCGGATCATCACCGACTTCGTCATGAACCACACCAGCGACCAGCACCCGTGGTTCCAGGCGTCGCGCAGCGACCCCGACGGCCCGTACGGCGACTTCTACGTGTGGACCGACACCGACGACAAGTACACCGACGCGCGCATCATCTTCGTCGACACCGAGACCTCCAACTGGACCTTCGACCCGGTCCGCCGGCAGTTCTTCTGGCACCGGTTCTTCAGCCACCAGCCGGACCTGAACTTCGAGAACCCCGCGGTGCACGAGGCGATGCTCGACGTCGTGCGGTTCTGGATGGACATGGGCATCGACGGCTTCCGGCTCGACGCCGTCCCCTACCTCTTCGAGCGAGGAGGGCCACAACGGCGAGAACCACCCGAGGACGCACGAGTTCCTCGCCGAGCTGCGGGCCATGGTCGACACCGAGTACCCCGGGCCGGATCCTGCTGGCCGAGGCCAACCAGCCGCCCGCGCGACGTCGTCGACTACTTCGGCACCGAGGAGGAGCCGGAGTGCCACATGTGCTTCCACTTCCCGGTGATGCCGCGCCTCTACTACGCGCTGCGCGAGGAGAAGGCGGCGCCGATCATCGACGTGCTCGCCGACACGCCGGCCATCCCGACGGGCGCGCAGTGGGGCACCTTCCTGCGCAACCACGACGAGCTCACCCTCGAGATGGTCACGACCGAGGAGCGCGCCGCGATGTACGGCTGGTACGCCCCCGACCCGCGGATGCGGGCCAACGTCGGCATCCGCCGCCGGCTCGCGTCGCTGCTCGACAACTCGCGCGCCGAGGTCGAGCTGATCCACGCGCTGCTGCTCTCGCTGCCGGGCTCCCCGTGCCTCTACTACGGCGACGAGATCGGCATGGGCGACAACATCTGGCTGCAACGACCGCGACGCCGTGCGCACGCCGATGCAGTGGACCCCCGACCGCAACGCCGGGCTTCTCCACCGCCGACCCCGGCAAGCTCTACCTGCCGGTCGTCCAGTCGCTCGTCTACCACTACAACCACGTCAACGTCGAGGCGCAGATGGCGAGCGGCTCCTCCCTGCTGCACTGGGTGCGCGGGATGCTGTCGGTGCGTCGCGAGCACCCGGTGTTCGGGCTGGGCGACTTCGAGGTCTGCGGGTCCGACCCACGACCGGGTGCTCTCGTTCGTGCGCGTCGACCGGCGCGAGCGCGACAGCGAGGACCGCTCGGCCCTGGCGGTGCTGTGCGTCAACAACCTGTCGTCGCGGCCGCAGTCCACCACCATCACGCTGCCCGAGGAGCTCTGGGACTGGGAGACGCGAGACCTGTTCGGCGGCAGCGGGTTTCCCGACATCGCCCCCGACGGCACCATCACCATCACCCTCGGGTCACGCGACTTCTTCTGGCTGGCCCTCGCGCCGCGACGAGGTGAGGTGCGTGGCTGAGATCCACACCGGCGCGTCCCTGAGCCCGACCAAGGTCGAGCTCGTCTCCGGCTGGATGGGCGAGCAGCGCTGGTACGCCGCGAAGGGCCAGCAACCCCGGCTCCGGATGCTCGCCACCTGGCGCCTCGACGACCCCGACCGGCGAGGTGGGGGTCGAGACGCTCATCCTGGCCGACGAGGCCGGCCCCGAGCCGGTCGTCTACCAGGTGCCCCTCACCTACCGCGGCGAGCCGCTCGGCAGCGCCGACCACGCCCTGGTCGGCACCATGGAGCACTCGGTGCTCGGGCGCCGCTGGGTCTACGACGGCCCGCACGACCCGGTCTACGCGGCGCAGCTGCTCGAGCTGGTGCAGGGCCGCGTGCAGGCCGCGTCGTCGAAGGTGCCCGGGGCGGTCGAGGAGTCCGTGGCCGGTGTGCCGCAACCGAGCTGGGGCACCGAGGTGCACGTGCGCACCTCGCGGGTGCTGTCCGGTGAGCAGTCCAACACCTCGGTCATCCTCGACTGCGACCTGCCCGACGGCCACCACACCCCGCTCATCGTCAAGGTCTTCCGGATGCTCTCCCCCGGCGAGAACCCCGACGTCGTGCTCCAGGGCGCCCTCGTCGACGCCGGTTCGCGCCGGGTTCCCGCGTCGTCGGGTCGGTCACGGGCACTGGCCGCACCCGGGCACCGAGGGCGACCAGCCGGCATCCGGGCACCTGGCCTTCGCGCAGGAGTTCCTGCCCGGCGTCGAGGACGCCTGGCGCGTGGCGCTGCACGCCGCCGAGGCGGGCACGACTTCACCGGGCCGGCCCGCGCGCTCGGCGAGGCCACCGCCGAGGTGCACGGCACGCTCGCCGACGCGCTCGGCACCGAGCCGCACCACGCCCGAGCGGCGGCGACGATCGTCGCCGAGATGCGGGCGCGCTTCGCGGCGGCCGTCGCCGAGGAGCCCGGGCTCGAGGACGTCCGAGGCCCCGTCGACGCGGTGCTCGACGCGGCCGCCGACGCGAGCTGGCCTGCGCTGCAACGCATCCACGGCGACTACCACCTCGGCCAGGTGCTGCACTCGCCCGAGCGCGGCTGGGTGCTGCTCGACTTCGAGGGCGAGCCGCTGCGCCCGATGTCCGAGCGCCGCTGCCCGACCTGGCGCTGCGCGACGTCGCCGGGATGCTGCGCATCTTCGACTACGTCGGCGGCACCCGCGAGCAGGCCGGCGGGGCCTCCGCCCGCGACTGGGTCAGCTGCGTCCCAGCAGGCCTTCCTCGACGGCTACGCCGCCCGCGCCGGCCAGGACCCCCGCTCGCTCGGCGCCCTGCTCGCCGCGTTCGAGCTCGACAAGGCGATGTACGAGGTCGTCTACGAGGCCCGCAACCGCCCGGGCTGGGTCGCCATTCCCCTCGGCGCCGTCCGCCGCCTCACCGCCCACTTCTCGCAGCACCCCACCACGCAAGGAGACCCGTCGTGACCCCCACGCCCAGCCCCGAGGTCGGCGGCGCGATCACCGCCCTCGTCCAGGGACGCCACCAGCAGCCGCACGACCTCCTCGGCCAGCACCTCGAGCCCGGTGGGCTCCGGATCCGGGTGCTGAAGCCGCTCGCGCAGTCGGTGCGCGTGCGCTTCGAGGACGGCGCGGAGCTCGAGCTGGCGCACGAGGCCGAGGGCGTGTGGACCGCGGTGCGCCCCGACGCGACCCGCACCATGGACTACCGCCTGTTGGTGGCGTGGGCCGACGGCATCGAGCACCTGCAGGACGACCCCTACCGGTTCGCGCCGACCCTCGGCGAGGTCGACCTGCACCTGGTCGACGAGGGCCGACACGAGCAGCTGTGGACCGTGCTCGGGGCCCAGCTGCACGAGTACGACGGCCCGATGGGAACCGTGCGCGGCATGTCGTTCGCGGTGTGGGCGCCGCGGGCCAAGGCCGTGCGGGTCATCGGTGACTTCAACGACTGGGACGGCCGCATCCACCCGATGCGGCTGATCGGCTCCTCCGGGGTGTGGGAGCTCTTCGTGCCCGAGGTCGGCGACGGCAACATCTACAAGTACGAGATCCGCGGCGCCGACGACGTCGTGCGCACCAAGGCCGACCCGATGGCGCGGCGCACCGAGGTGCCCGCCCAACACCGGCTCGGTCGTCGACCACTCCGGCCACGAGTGGGCCGACACGACCTGGATGGACGAGCGCGCCCCGGCGTAACCCGCACGACGGCCCGATGAGCGTCTACGAGGTGCACCTGGGCTCGTGGCGCCAGGGCATGTCGTACCGCGAGCTCGCCGAGCACCTCGTCAACTACGTCGCCGACCTCGGCTTCACGCACGTCGAGCTGCTGCCGGTGATGGAGCACCCGTACGGCCCGTCGTGGGGCTACCAGGTCACCGGCTACTACGCGCCGACCGCGCGCTTCGGCACCCCCGACGACTTCAAGTACCTCGTCGACCGCCTGCACCAGCGCCGGCATCGGCGTCATCCTCGACTGGGTGCCGGCGCACTTCCCGCGCGACGCGTTCGCGCTGGCCCGCTTCGACGGGCTAGCCGCTCTACGAGCACCCCGACCCGCGCCGCGGCGACCAGCCCGACTGGGGCACCCACGTGTTCGACTTCGGCCGGCTCGAGGTGCGCAACTTCCTGGTCGCCAACGCGCTCTACTGGCTCGAGGAGTTCCACATCGACGGGCTGCGGGTCGACGCCGTCGCCTCGATGCTCTACCTCGACTACTCGCGCAAGGACGGCGAGTGGATCCCCAACGTGCACGGCGGCCGCGAGCACCTCGAGGCCATCGGGCTGCTGCAGGAGGCCAACGCGACGTCGTACAAGCGCGTGCCCGGCATCGTCACCATCGCCGAGGAGTCCACCTCATGGCCGGGGGTCACCAAGGAGACCTCGAGCGGCGGGCTCGGCTTCGGGCTGAAGTGGAACATGGGCTGGATGAACGACACCCTCCGCTACCTCAAGGAGGAGCCGATCCACCGGCAGTACCACCACAACCTGCTCACCTTCTCGCTGATGTACGCCTTCAGCGAGAACTACCTGCTGCCGATCAGCCACGACGAGGTCGTGCACGGCAAGGGCTCGCTGCTGCACCAAGATCCCCGGGTCGCGCGAGGACGCAGCTCGCCACGCTGCGGGCCTTCCTGGCCTACATGTGGAGCCACCCCGGCAAGCAGCTGCTCTTCATGGGCTGCGAGTTCGCCCAGCCCGGCGAGTGGGCCGACGGCCGCTCGCTCGACTGGTGGCTGCTCGACCACGCCGCTCACTACCGGGTGCACGCCCTGGTCAAGGAGCTCAACCGGGTCTACCGCGAGCACCCGGCGATGTGGGCATTGGACTCGCAACCGGCCGGCTTCCGCTGGCTCGACGCCGACGACAACACCGGCAACGTGCTGTCGTACCTGCGCTTCGCCCAGGCCGACCAGCAGGGCGACGTCATCGCCACGGTGGTCAACTACAGCGGCGACGACAAGGCGTGGGTGCGGGTCGGCGTGCCGCGCGGCGGCCGCTGGGAGGTCGTGCTCGACACCAGCGGGTTCGACGAGGGCAGCACCCCGAGCCAGGCCGGTGCGGTGCTGGATGCCGAGGCGTCGCCGTGGCACGACCAGCCGTACTCCGTGACCGTGCGGGTCGCCCAGCTGGCCACCCTCTACCTGGCGCCCGCCGCGAGCTGACCACGGCCCGGATGCCGGGTGCGCGAGGTGCGCACCCGGCATCCGGTGGTGCCGTGGGTCAGATGAAGAGGAGCTGGGCTCCCTCGGTGAGCTCGATGAAGTCGCTCGCCGAGATGATCGCCTCGACACCCTCGTAGAGGTCGTCCTCGGTGAGGTGGTTCATGTCGGCCGACATCCGGCAGGCCCACAGGTGAGCGCCGGAGGCCGAGAGCAGCTCGAGGAACTCGGGCACCTCGGGCACGTCCTGCTCGGCGATCTGCTTCTTGAGCATCGAGGTCGCGGCGGCGGTGGCGCCGGGCAGGGCCCCGAGCATGTGGTGGATGCCCACGCCGCTGTGGCCCGGCGGGTGCATGGCGGTGTTGCCCACGAAGGAGAACTTCAGGTCGCCCATGGTCTTCTTGTTGATCATGTCGAAACCCCAGAAGGTGAAGAACAGGTGGGTCTCGACGCCCTCCCCCAGGGCGGCGTTGGCCAGGATCAGGCCGGGGTAGGCCATGTCCAGGCTGCCCTTGGAGCAGATGATGGCGAGCTTGCGGCCTGCACTGGCCGGGTTGTCGAACGACGGCACGATCATGGGGGCGACGGCCGGTGCAGCATCGGTGGCGGTCATGGCTCAGACACATCCCTTCGGCTTGGGCAGCCCGGAGACGTAGGCCATCTTCTTGGCCGGCTTGCCGGGGAACAGCGCGAACAGCTCCTTGACCGGGGTGCCGGTCTGGGTCGACACCCGGCGCAGTGTCGCGGTCTCGCCCTGCACGGCGTAGTCGTCGCGCAGGAAGCGGATCAGGGTCCAGTGCGCGTCGGTGAGCTCGAGGCCGATCAGCGTCGCGAGCTCGGGCGCGAGGGTCTCGTCCCACTGGGCGGGCTGGGTCAGGAAGCCCTCCTCGTTGACGTCGACCTCGTGGCCGGCGATCGTGGTGGTGGTCATGGTGGTTCGCATCTCCTCGTTGGGGTGGGGGGTGGTTGCAGGGGCTCAGGCGGGGTTCTTGCCGGTCATCGACATCTCGGCGGGCAGCCCGAGCGGGCGGCCGGGGAGCAGGGCGTTCCAGTAGACGTGCCGGAATGCGAGCTTGCCGAGGTGGTTGGCGCGGGACTCCCCCAGCAGCGTCATCGGGCCGACCTTCGGGAAGGGGAAGTGGCCGGTGAGCGGCTGGGTCTCGTAGTTGAAGTCGAGCAGCAGTGCCTTGCCGTGGCCGGACTCGACGAAGCAGTTCGCGTGCCCGTCGAAGGAGTGGGTCATCGGCTGGCCGGCGGCCTGCTGGAGGAAGTTGTCGACGAAGACCTCGACCGAGAAGTGGGCCACCGAGCCGGCCTTGGAGGTGGGCAGGTTGCCGGCGTCGCCGAGCGCCCAGATGTCCGGGTGGGCGGTCGACTGCATGGTGTGCTTGTCGACGGGCACGTAGTTGAGCTCGTCGCCCAGCCCCGAACGGGCGACGAAGTCGGCGCCCATGTTGAGCGGGATGGTGACCAGCTGGTCGTAGGCGACCTCTCGCTCGTCGTAGGAGACGATCACCTTCCGGTCCTGGTCGATCCGCTCGATCATGAAGTCGGGCTCGACGGTGACGCCTTTCTCCTCGAGCATCGACCCCAGCGCCTTGCTGGCCACCGGCTTGGTGAAGGCGCCGTCGAGCGGGGTCACGAAGACGATCTCGGTGCGCTCGCGCAGCCCGCGCTGGGTGAGGAAGTCGTCGGCGAGGAAGGTGAACTCGAGCGGGGCGACGGGGCACTTGATCGGCATCTCGGTGATGTGCACGACGAGCCGGCCGCCGCTGAACGCTGCCAGCTGCTCGCGCAGTGCGAGCGCGCCCTCGTAGGTGTAGAACTCGCCGACCTCCCTGTGCCACTGCGGGCCGAGCGTGCCCGGGGTCTGGTCAGGCCGTGGTGTGGTGCCCGAGGCGATGACCAGCTGGTCGTAGGGCAGCTCGCGGCCGTCGCCGAGGTGCACGAGGTGCGCGTCGGGGTCGACCCGGTCGACCTCGGCGAGCACCAGCTCGACACCGGAGGTGATCAGGGGGTGCTTCTCCCGCCGCACCTGCTCGGGCGCCGTCATCCCGAACGGCAGGAAGAGGTAACCCGGCTGGTAGTCGTGGATGTCGTCGCGGTCGACGACGGTGATGGCCCAGTCCTGCGGTGGCAGGGCGCGGCGGAGCTTGTTGACGACCATGGTGCCGGCCGTACCCGCGCCGAGCACCACGAGGTTCTTCGTGGGGGTGGTCATGTCTTCAGGTATACCCCTATGGGTATCGTGTTCGCGGTGACCCGGGCCACCGCTGAGGTGTGATCCCGGCGACACCTCTGACAGGATCGGAGGCATGAACGCGCCCCGTGCCGGACAGCTCGCCCAGCCCTCCGACCTCGTCGACGTCGCCGCACCTGGTGACGGCCTACTACACGCGAGAACCGGACCCGGAGAACGTCGACGAGCAGGTGGCCTTCGGCACCTCGGGCCACCGCGGCTCCAGCCTGAACGACCTCGTTCAACGAGGCGCACATCCTGGCCACCACCCAGGCGATCTGCGAGTACCGGCGCGAGCAGGGCTTCGACGGCCCGCTGTTCGTCGGACGCGACACCCACGGCCTGTCCGAGCCGGCCTGGGTCACGGCGCTCGAGGTGCTGGTCGCCAACGACGTCACCGTGCTCGTCGACTCGCGCCGACCGCTACACGCCCGACCCCGGCGGTCTCGCACGCGATCCTGCGCGCCAACGGCGGCACGGCACCGATCCGGCGCACGCGGCCTGGCCGACGGCATCGTCGTCACGCCCTCGCACAACCCGCCGACCGACGGCGGCTTCAAGTACAACCCGCCGCACGGCGGGCCGGCCGACACCGACGCCACCGGGTGGATCGCCCGCCGGGCCAACGAGCTCCTGATCCGCGCGGTCTGGCTGGCGTGCAACGGATGCCGTTCGCCCGGGCCCGGGCCGCGGCTCGGGCCTACGACTTCCTGGCGACCTACGTCGACGACCTGCCCAACGTGCTCGACCTCGACGCGATCCGGGAGGCCGGCGTCGGATCGGCGCCGACCCGCTCGGCGGCGCGTCGGTCGACTACTGGGGCGCGATCGCCGAGCGGCACCGGCCTCGACCTGACCGTCGTCAACCCGCTGGTCGACCCGACCTGGCGGTTCATGACGCTCGACTGGGACGGCAAGATCCGGATGGACTGCTCCTCCCCGTACGCGATGGCCTCGCTGATCAACCGGATGGGTCGGGCCGACGGCGGCGACGCCGTACGACATCGCGACCGGCAACGACGCGGACGCCGACCGGCACGGCATCGTCACCCCGGACGGCGGGCTGATGAACCCCAACCACTACCTCGCCGTCGCGATCCAGTACCTGTACGGCGGCGCGCGACCGGGCTGGCGCGACGGCGGCCATCGGCAAGACGCTGGTGTCGTCGTCGATGATCGACCGGGTCGCCGCCGACCTGGGCCGGCGGCTGGTCGAGGTGCCGGTCGGCTTCAAGTGGTTCGTGCCCGGGCTGCTCGACGGCTCGGTCGGGTTCGGCGGCGAGGAGTCGGCCGGCGCGTCGTTCCTGCGGCGCGACGGGTCGGTGTGGACCACCGACAAGGACGGCATCCTGCTCGCCCTGCTCGCCTCGGAGATCCTCGCCGTCACCGGCCGATCGCCCAGCGAGCACTACGCGCGACCTCGTCGCAGCAGCACGGCGAGCCGGCCTACGCCCGCGTCGACGCGCCGGCGACCCGCGAGGAGAAGGCCAAGCTGGCCAAGCTGTCGCCCGACGACGTCACGGCGACCGAGCTCGCCGGCGAGCCGATCACCGCCAAGCTCACCGCGGCGCCGGGCAACGGCGCGGCGATCGGCGGGCTCAAGGTGACCACCGAGTCGGCCTGGTTCGCCGCCCGGCCCGTCGGGCACCGAGGACGTCTACAAGATCTACGCCGAGTCCTTCCGCGGGCCCGAGCACCTGGCCCAGGTGCAGGCCGAGGCCCGCGAGGTCGTCTCCGCCGCCCTCGGCGGCTGAGTCTGCCGTGGCGGGCTCGGCTCGGCTCGGGCTAGGGCTCCGGGCGCCGCAGGTAGTGCGTGGCACGCCCCCCGGGTCGGCTGGTTCGCTCTCAGCAGCAGCAGCAGCAGCAACGACAGCGGCGGCCGCCCTCTCCTGGGCCAATTGCTCGAAGAACCCATCCCACCAGCTGCGCCGGCGATACGTCCAGACCGGCGCCAGCGCGTTGGGATCGTGACGGTGCCGTGCCCACCACTTTCGGTGCCTGACCTCCAGCACGTCGGGGTCCAGGTGGGCGGGCAGGCGCCGGAATCCGCGGTCCACCGCGTGCTCGTGCGGTTCCTCCACGTCGGCCCACTCCTCGGGGTGTGTCGCCACGACAGCGAGCCGGAAGCCCATGTCGCGCAACACCCCGTCGACCCGAGCCAGAGCCGGTGCGACATGGCCACTCTCCCAGCGACCGACCTTGGCGGCATCCCAGCCGAGCGCATCCGCGAGCTCGCGCTGGCTCAGCCGTAGCCGTCGGCGAGCCAGGCGGAAGGCGACGCCCACGGCATCCTGCGGGTCGTCGTACGGAGAAAGGTCCATGCCGTCAGCACACACCCGGCCACGCGACGCCCGGACCACGGCGCTGCACCTGTGGACAGCGCAGCGTCCGCGTCCCGCCTGTGGACCGCCGCTGCCGCTCAGTCGACCGAGCGGATGCGGCGCACGAGCACCGAGCCGAGCACGCTGACCGCGGCGGCCAGAAGGTACAGCCCCGGGTAGCCCAGCCCCACCCCGAGCACCGCCGCGGCGAGCACCGGCGCCAGCACCTGCGGCAGCGCGTTGGCGATGTTGATGACGCCGAGGTCCTTGGCGCGGTTGGCCGCACCGGGGAGCACCTGCGTGATCAGCGCGAAGTCGACTGCGGTATAGGCACCGAAGCCGATGCCGAGCACCACCGCACCCAGGTAGGCGGCCGGCATCGTGTGCACGAACGCGAACAGGGTCAGCGCCGCCGCGGCGATCAGGCCCGACCAGATGACGAGCGGCTTGCGCCGGCCGATCCGGTCCGACCACCACCCGCCCACCAGGGCGGTCACCACGGTGCACCAGGCCGTAGACCGCGGTCAGCGTGAAGACCGCGTCCTCGGCGGCGCTTGTCGCTCAGGTCGCACCTCGTCCTTGAGGTAGAAGAGCAGGTAGAGGATGAGGATGGAGTTGCCGAGGTTCATCAGGAAACGGGTCAGCCAGGCCCAGCCGAAGTCGGGGTACTGGCGCGGCGACACCCAGAAGCTGCGCAGGAACGTGCCCCAGCGGAACTCGGGGCGCAGCTCGCGGGGCAGCGCGATGTCGCGGGAGTTCACGGCGTACGGCACCGTCGTGACGACCAGCACCACCGCGATGGTGAGGTATCCGGCGGCGATGCTGCCGGTCGCCGCCGCGATGCCCGACCCGACGATGACCCCGAGCGGTCTGGGCGATCGAGAGCACCCCGCCCACCACCCCGCGCTCACGGACCGGCACCTGGTCGGGCACGGTCGCGGTGAGGCGGCGAGCATCGCGTTCAGGGACGCCTGCGCGAGCGCCCAGGCGAGCACCAGTCGCCACACCGAGTCGGCGCCGGACAGCAGCAGCATCGCCACGCGCGCCGCCGACCGCGCCCCCGAGCACCCACGGCAGCCGGCGGCCCATCCGCAGCGTCGTGCGGTCCGAGAAGGCACCCCACACCGGGTTGAGCAGCGTGGACACCAGGGCGCCCGACGCCGGTCACCAGCGACAGCACCGCGTCCTTGTGGTCGGGCGAGATCGCCTCGGACTGCTGCGCGAGCAGCACCTGGATCGGGCCGAAGAAGCCCGACCACAGCCCGATGCTGGCCAGCACCAGCCAGCCGACCCAGAGCCGGGAGGCCCGCTCGGTCGGCTCCTGAAGCGCGCGGTCGACCGGCTGGGCGGGGGTCGTCACGCGCTACCCGGCCGAGCGGCGCGGTGGGCCGCGATGACGTCGGAGTACCAGTCGAAGGACCGCTTCGGGGTGCGCACCTGGCGTGTCGAAGTCGACGTGCACCAGCCCGAACCGCTGGGTGAGGCCGTGCGCCCACTCGAAGTTGTCCATCAGCGACCAGCAGTAGTAGCCGCGCACGTCGACGCCCCGGCGCACTGCCTCGGCCACCGCCCGCAGGTGGGAGTCGAGGTAGTCGATCCGCGGCTGGTCGTCGACCACGCCGTCGGCGTCCGGCCCCATCGCCGTAGGAGGCGCCGTTCTCGGTGATGACGAGCGGCGGGATGCCGGGGTAGCGCTGCGCCATCCCCACCAGGAGGTCGGTCATGCCAGTCGGGATGACGGGCCAGCCGAAGTCGGTCGTCGGGTAGCCCGCGATGTCGCGGTACTCGAACGGCAGCGCCGCGTCGTCGGCGGCGGCACCGACGCCGATCGGGTTGTAGTAGTTGACCCCGTAGAAGTCGAGCGGTGCCGAGATGAGCGCCAGGTCGTCGTCGACCGGGCCCGGCATCATGTCGCCGAACGGGTCGGGGTAGGTGCCGAGCAGCACCGGGTCGGCGAACAGGCGGTTCCACAGCGTGTCGACGAAGCCGGCGGCCGCGGCATCCGCCTCGCTGTCGGTGGTCGGCCACACGGTGATGTGGTTGGTGGCCGTGCCGACCTGGCCGCCGGTGGTCGCCCGTAGCGCCTGCACCGCGAGCCCGTGGCCGAGCAGCAGGTGGTGGGCCACCGGCAGGGCGCCGAACAGCAGCCCGCGGGCGGGGGCGAGCTCCTCCTGGGCGTAGCCGAGCAGGGTGGTGACGTTGGGCTCGTTCACCGGGCACCACTGCGCCACCCGGTCCCCCAGCCGTTCGGCGACGATCGCGGCGTACTCGCCGAAGCGCAGCGCGGTGTCCCGCTCGAGCCAGCCCCCGGCATCCTCGAGGGGTTGGGGCAGGTCCCAGTGGTAGAGGGTGGCCATCGGTGCGATGCCGGCCTCGAGCAGGCCGTCGAGCAGCCGGTCGTAGAACGCCAGGCCGCGCTCGTTGACCGGGCCGCTGCCGTCGGGCTGCACGCGGGGCCAGGCGATCGAGAAGCGGTAGCCGTCGGCGCCCAGGCGGGTCATCAGCGCGACGTCCTCGGGCCAGCGGTGGTAGTGGTCGCACGCGACGTCGCCGGTGCTGCCGTCGACGACCCGGCCGGGCTGCGCCGTGAAGGTGTCCCAGATGCTCGGGCCCCGGCCGTCCTCGTGCACCGCGCCCTCGATCTGGTACGACGCCGTGCTCGTGCCGAAGCGGAAGCCGGGCGGCAGGCCCAGGTCGCGACCGTCCTCGCCGTTGCTGGTCACCGTTGCGCTCCTGTCCCGGCGTCGCACCCACGCACGCCGTCGCCCGTGCCGGAGTCCCTCCGGCCCGTGGGGATCATCGCGCACCGGATGGTCGCCCCGCGACGGTTCCGGTGGAACTCACCCGGCGGGGGCCGCCGGGGCCACCGGCCCGATGCCTCAGCCTGAGGCGACGTCCGCACCGAGGATCCGGCGCTCGTCGCTCACCCACATCCCGAGCAGGCCGCCGAAGTGCGCCTCGAACCGCTCCCACTCGTGCGGCGGGTAGGTCTGCTGGATCGTCGAGTGCAGCAGTGACGCGAAGTCGGGGCCGTCGATCCACTCGAGCACCATCTCGTCGACGTGCGGCAGGGCGGTCTCGCAGAAGTCGCGGTAGCGCTCGGTCTCGAAGTAGTCGTCGGCCAGCCGCTGGTAGTGCCGCGAGCTTGCCCCGGTAGTCGAGCATCGGGTCGTCGGCGATCGCGAACCACGGCGCCGGTGTCGACGTGCGGTGCGCGGCTTGCGCCCGGTCACGACGCAGTAGGCCGTCCACTTCACCAGCGCCTTCATCGCCCACGGGAAGTAGTAGTGCAGCGAGGTGACCGCGACGTCCGGGCAGGCGTTGGCGTAGTCGATCGGGTAGACCACGCCGCCCTTGACGAGCATCTCGCAGGAGTTGAACTCCCACCGGAAGAACGCGTTGACGGTCTGCGAGATGGTGATCGCCTCGTCGCCCGGCTGCTCGGCGACAGGAAGCCGTGCGTCGACGGCGTACCGCTCGTGCATCGGCTCGTCGGGCCGGAACTTCATCACCATCGTCTCGGGGCCGATGGTCAGCGACGCGGGCGAAGTACGTCGTAGCGGCTCGACCGACGGCCTGCAGGTGCATCAGCATCTCGCCGGACTCGTCGTACGACCGGTGCAGGTCGGCGCGGTCGCGCGATCCTGCGACACCCCGCGCCAGCCACCGCCGTCGAAGGGCTTCATGTAGAGCGGGTAGCCCAGCGCGCTCGGCGACCGAGTCGAGGTCGAAGCCGCGGTTGTAGCGCTGCCGACGTGTAGGCCCAGCGGGCGTTGTCGACCGGGTTCTTGTAGGGCACCAGCACGGTCTCGGGCACCTTCATGCCGAGCCGCATCAGGGCGCAGTACGCCGAGTGCTTCTCCATCGACTGGAAGGTGAACGGGCTGTTGAGCAGGTAGACGTCGTCCATCAGGGCGACCTTCTTCAGCCACTCGCGCGGGTGGTAGTACCAGTAGGCGAGCCGGTCGATGACCAGCGTCGTGGCGGGCCTTGTCGCGCAGGTTGAACGGCTCGATCGTGCACCCGCTCGGTGTCGAGCGTGTGCTGGCCGCCGTCGGGCGCACGCAGCACGCCGAGCCGCCGGGCCAGCGCCTCGAACGCGTGCGGCCAGTCCTCCTCGGCGCCGAGCAGCAGCCCGACCAGGTGGTCGGTGGTGGGGGCCATGCGGTCTCCTTCTCTCTCGTCGTGCGGGTCAGGCGGGTCAGCACGAATCGGGGCAGGTGGTGCGCGAGCTGGCGGTGCCACCACGGCCAGTCGTGGGCGCTGTCGTAGCCCCACACGTCGAGCTCGTGGCGAATCCCCTTGTCCTGCAGCAGCTGCGCGAACGCCTGGGTCGACGGTAGCGCCTGGGTGGGCGACACCTCGAAGGCACCCTGCCCCACCACCAGCAGCACCGAGACCCGCTGGCGCATCCAGTCGAGGTGGTCGCCGTGCATGTTCGCGACGTAGCCGAGGGGTTGGCGAAGTAGGTCGCGTCGCCGAGGTCCCCCCAGCCGTTCCACGACGAGGGGTCGTAGTTGCCGGACAGCCCGATGGCCAGCGGCGCGACGTCGGCGCGCTGGAAGGTGAGGTGCACGGCGTGGTAGGCGCCGAGCGAGACCCCGACGGTGATCACCCGCTGGTCCCAGCCCACCTGGTCGAGCACCCAGGGCAGCACCACGTCGGACAGCCAGGCGGTGTAGGTCTGGCCGCGGCGGGCGCGCTCCTCGGTCGGGACGTCGCTGTCGGACCACGACCAGCCGTCGAGCGAGTCGACGCAGAACAGGCTCATCCGGCCGGCGTCGATGAGGTGCCGCACGGCATCGACCGTGCCGTTGTGCTCGGCGTCGCGAGCTGAACCGCCCTCGGACGGGAAGAGCAGCACCGGCCGGCCCCAGGTGCCGTGCCGGACGACCTCGAGGTCGGCGTCGTGCCCCGGCACCCGTAGTCGCACGCTCGTGGTCTCCATGCGACCCCACCCTGCCGGTCGGCATCCGGCCTCGCAACCAACGACCCGCGCGACTACTCCCAGACGGCGCGCAGCACCTCGGTGAGCCCGGGGTCGAGGGCGTCGCGCCACGCGGTGTAGTTGTGCAGGTCGGCCACCTCGCGCAGGGTGACGGTGTGCCCTGCGCGGCGCAGTGCGGTGGCCATGTCGCGGTTGTTGGCGGCGTTCTCCTCGAGCGCCCCGCAGGTCATGCCGACCACCAGCGGGTGCTCGGCGTGGCGCATGTCGAGCACGCTCTGCACGAGGCGCGAGATGCGCCCGAAGTAGCGGTAGCCGCTCTCGGAGTCGTCGTAGCGCACCTGGAAGAACGAGCCGGACTGCGAGAAGACCCCACCGACCCGAGGTGCCGCGAGCAGGCCGAGCAGCAGGGCGGTGAGGCCGCCGAGGCTGGCACCCACGACGACGACCGGCGCGTGCACGGCATACCGCTCCCCCAGCCGGTCGAGGCCGGCCTCGGCGATGGTGCGCAGGTAGCGGGGGGACCCGGAGTACCAGGCGTCGCGCATCACCGGGTGCGCGAGTGCCACCCGGTGCGGCGGCAGCACGCCGGCGGCGACCAGCGCGCCGCAGTAGGCGGTGATGCCGGCGAGCTGGTCGTACTCGGCGCCGTCGTGCACCAGCAGCAGCGGCGCGGGGTCGTCGTCGGCGAGGTCGACCGGGCGCCACACCGTGACGGGCACCTCGTCGGCCGTCTCGCCGGCCAGCGACATCGCCTCCAGCCGGCCCTCGACGGTCGGCGCCGACAGCCACCACGGCGGCTGGTAGCCGGGCAGCTCGAGCACCGACCGGTCACCGAAGGCCGTCCGCACCCTGGCCGGGTTGGCCGGGTCGAGCACCACCTCGACCGTGTCGCCGCGCGCCACCGCGAAGCGGTACTCGAGGCGCTTCAGGGCCGGGCGCGGCACGTCGAGCACCCACCCACCGCCCTCGCGCCGGAACTCGCGCCGGCCGCCCACGACGCGGTCGCACTGCAGCACCACGCCGGTGACGTCGGCGTCGGCGAGGTCGAGGCGGAACCGGACGTGGTCGTCGAGGAGCTTGGGGCCCACCGGGTCAGAAGAGCGCGCTCATCAGGGCCTGACGGCCCTTGCGCACCCGCTCGTCGGCGCTGCCGACGACCGAGAACAGCTCGAGCAGGTGGGTGCGGGCCAGGTTGCGCTCCTCACCGGAGGTGCTGCGCACGAGGTCGAGCAGGCGGGCGAAGGCGTCCTCGACGTGGCCACCGAGCAGGTCGAGGTCGGCCACGAGGATGCCGGCCTCGACGTCGGTGGGGGCGGCCGCGGCGGCCGCGCGGGCGGTGGCGAGGTCGACGCCCGCGGTGCGCTGCATCAGGCGCACCTGGGCGAGCCCGACCTCGGCGTCGGTGTCCTTGGGGTCCTCCGCGAGCGCCTGCTGGTAGGCCGCCACCGCGGCGTCGAGGTCGCCGCGCTCGATCGCGTCGAAGGCCTCCTCGTGCAGGGGCGGCAGCGGCACCTCGTCGTCGAAGCCCTCGACGGCCTCGAGCTGCACCCGGCCGGTGATGCCGTTCTGCACCGCGGCCTGGAGCAGCTGGTCGAAGACCGCCCGCACCTCGTCCTCGGGCACGATGCCCGGGAACAGCGGAACCGGCTGGCCCTGGAGCAGGCCGAAGGTGGCGGGCACGCTCGGCTGGCCGAACGCCTGCTCGAGCAGCGGCTGGAAGACCTGGAGCAGCTGCGGCGAGGTGGACAGGTCGGCGCTGAGCACGAGCACGCGCCCCTCGAGCGACGCCGCGACCCGCACGACGGTGTCGAACAGCTCGCGGGTCTGCGGGTAGGCCGAGCCCCACAGCACCAGCACGCCGGGCACCTGCAGGGTGCGGTTCAGCGCCTCCTGGAGGTTGGCGGCGTCGACCTCGACGACCAGGCCGCCGGGCACGGCTCGCTGCTGCTGGGCCGGGTCCCCGGGCAGGGTGCCGGCCGACATCCCCGCCCCGGCGGTCGCGGCGGTGGGTGCCGTCATCCCGGCGACGGAGGACAGGTCGACAGCGCCGCGGGTGCCCGCGGGCGGGGTGGTCTCGCTCATGGTCCCGATTCTGTCAAAGGGGCGGTCGGTGGGGGCTCAGCGGGCCCGTCCCGAGACGAGCAGGTCGCTTCCGCCGATGACCTCGGCCTGGCCGGTCTTGGGCAGCACCATGACGATCGGCTCGAGGTTGTTCAGGACGAGCGACTTCGTGACCTTGGGGGCGCCGACCAGCTTCGCGTACTCGGCGGGCAGCACGAGCTCCTTGGCCCCCTTCTTCGGGGTCAACGTGTCGGTGCGCTGCATCATCGTGAAGGTGACCGCCCCGCCATCGGCCAGCTGGAAGGTGACGGCGTCGTCGAGCCGGGGGCTGTGGGTCTGGGTGAGGGTGCCCAGCGCGCCCAGCGCCTTGCTCTGGGTGGCGGCCGCGGTCTTCAGGCCGGTCGCGAGCTGGTCGTCGGACGCGACGACGTCGGTGGCCTTGCCCTTGGGCTGGGCCACCGCGGCGGCGTAGGCCTTGACGGCGTCGGCCGGGGAGACCGGCAGGCCGTTCTTGTCGGTGGCCTTGAGCAGCGGTGCACCGGCCAGCTTCTCGCCCAGCGCAGGCAGCTCGGCGCCGCTGAACATCGGCACGCTCGCCGCGATGCGGAACGGCTGGTCGGGTGTGGCGGAGGTCATGACGTGCAGCCACTGGGTGTTGGTGGCCTCGTCGAGCGTCGAGGCGAGGATGGCGCGCGGCCACTGGCGACCCTGCGACTGGGCCACGATCGTCGGCGTCGGCTCGGGGGCGAGCTCGGTGGTCACGCCGGAGGTGATCTTGCGGGCGGCCTCGGCGTTGGCGAGGGTCAGCGCGTCGCCGGTGAGCACCTCGGCCCGGGCGGCGGCGGCGGCCTTGGCGTCCTTGAGGTCACCGGCGGCGGCCGCGTCCTTGGCCGCGAGCAGCCGGGCGGCCACGGCGGTCGCGCCCTCCGCGTCGAGCGGCGCGGCGGCCGTCTGCTCGACGGGGGCGGCGTGCAGGCCGACGAGGGCGTCCTGGGTGCCACAGCCGGCGAGCACGAGGGCGCCGAGCAGGGCGGTCGAGGCGGCCAGCCGGCTCAGGGTGCGGGGGGTGGTCAAGGGGCGCGGGGTCATCGGGTGACCTCCTGGGGGTCATGGGGGTCGGTCGGGTCGGTGTGCTCGGGTGCGTCGGCGTCCGTGCCGCGGATGCCGTGCGCGTCGGTGCCGTCGGAGTCGGCACCGACCGCGTCGGTGCGGTTCGGGTCGGTGCGGTCGATGACGTCGGTGTCAGCCTCGTCGGTGGCCGGGCGGGGGCTGCGCACCGTGGTGGCGAACAGCGGGGCCGTGGCTGCGGCCCCATCCCCGGCTCCAACGGCCCGGTCGGGGGCAGAAGTTCCGGCATGGACCGCCGCCTCCTCCGCAGGCTCCTGGGCGTCGGGCGCCACCGGCACGGGCGGCACCTCGACGGCACCGTGGTGCCGCAGGTGACGGGCCGTGAGGAGCACCACGCCGGCGACGAGCAGGAACAGCCCGATCAGTGCCGCGACGACCGCCTCGACGAACCACGACTTGTCGGTGACTCGCAGGGTCAGGGTGTCCACCTGTCCGCTCTGGGCCTTGACCACGAGCGTCTCGGGGGCACCGGACTGCTTCACGGTGAGGGTCACCGGGCCCTTGGCCTCGTCCTGCTGGCGCCACAGGTCGGCGGCGCCGAGCTCAGGGGCGGCACCGGTGCCGGTGCTTGCGGTGTCGAGCGACCAGTCGCTCACCGTCACGCCGGTCACGGCCAGGTGCTTGGAGTCCCCCACGACCGCGTCGGCGTCGGAGGGGTTGGCCAGCGCCATCCACATCGAACCGCCAGAGGTGGGGGCCGCGGTGACGACGACGTCGGCGTCGACTCGGTTGAGCACGTCGGGGCCGATCAGCACGGGGTCGGCCGTGGCGGGGTGCACGACGAACTCGGCGGTTCCGGAGGTGCCCAGCTGGGCGGCGAACCAGACGCCGACGACGGTCAGCGCCAGGCCGACGAGCGCCAGGAGCGCGCCGGCGACGCGCTTCACGATGGTGGCCATGTCAGGGGGTGTCCTTGCTGTCTGCGGGGCGTCCCGGACGCGGGTCCGGGCGGCGGGCTGGCCTTCCACCATGACAAACCAGACCCCGTGCCGACAAATCGCGGCCCATTATCACGTGACGCGCGCCACGTCGCGACGGGGGTCTGGGCGGGCTGCCCCGCCCCCCGGACGCCGTGCCACGGCATCCTCGGCGAGCCGCTCAGGCGTCGAAGTCGCGAGCTCCCACGCGCACCTCGCGCAGCAGGCCGAACAGCGCCGCGTGCTGCTCCTCGTCGAGCATGCCCAGGCCGAAGTCGACGGCTTCGAGCTCGGCGGTGACGGCCTCCATCGCCGCGCGCCCGGCATCCGTGATGACGGCGAGCGCGCCGCGCCGGTCGGTCGGGTTGGGCACCCGCTCGACGAACCCCTGGGCGGCCAGCCGCTGCACGATGTTGGTCGCGCTGGTCGGGTGCACCATCAGGCGCTCACCGATGCGCGACATCGACAGCCGGCCCTCCCGGCTGAAGGCCAGCAGCACGAGGGCCTCGTAGCGCGCGAAGGTGAGGCCGTGCCGCCCGGCGATGCCGTCGAACTGGCCGAGCAGCAGCTGCTGCACCCGCATCACGGACGTGGCCGTGGCCATCGAGACCGAGCGTGAGTCCTCGCCCCAGCGGTCGCGCCAGAGCTCGCTCGCCCGGGCGATCGGGTCGAACGGCAGGCGCACCGGCTGGCTCACACCCCGCACCGTAGTCGAGCCCGCCGGCACGGCACCGGTCGCCGGGTCACGCCGAGACGGTGGCGGTGACCACCGCGTCGAGCCGGTCGAGCGCGGCGGCCACGTGGGGCACCTGCAGCGGGTCGGGTGCCGTGAGCGCCTCGGTGCGCTGCTGCGAGGTCTGCCCGTAGAGCAGGCTCGTCGCGGCCCGGAACCGCAGTCCGTGCGGGTCGTCGCCGAACTCCTCGCCGGCCAGCACGGCCAGCCCCTGCTCGTCCAGCAGCCAGCGGGTGAGGTCGGAACCGCCCCGGATGCCGTGCGCCGCCAGCCGCTCCCGGTGCGGCTCGAAGTCGGGGTAGACGTAGAAGGCGCCGTCCGGCGCCACGTCGAGGGTGCCGTGGCGGGCGAAGACGTCGTGCACCGCCATGGCGACCGCTCCGTGCAGACGGGTGGAAGCGTCGCGGTGGCGCACCAGGTCGGCGGGCTCGTCGAACGCGTACTGCGCGACCGACTGCATGGGGGCGGCCAGGTTCGACCACACCTGGCTCGCGAACCCCACGACACTGGCGCGCAGCGCGTGCCCCCACGCGGTGCCGGGGAAGCGGATGGCGCCCACCCGCCATCCGCCGAGGGCCAGGCTCTTGCTCAGCCCGGTGACGGTGATCGTGCGGTCGGGCACCAGGTCGGCCGGGCTGACGAACGGCACCGAGCCGAACACGACGTCGCGGTAGATCTCGTCGCTGACGACGACGAGATCCTCGGCCTCGGCCACCCGGCAGAGCTCCTTGACCTCGTCGGGGCGGGCGAGCAGCCCGGTCGGGTTGTCGGGCAGGGTCAGCACGACGAGGCGGGGGTTCGCACCCTCCGCCCGGGCACGGGCGAGCGCACCCGGCAGCAGCGCCGGGTCGGGGATGCCGCCCGAGCCGGCCGGCACGTCGACCCAGACGGCGCGGCGGCCGAACAGGTCGACCTGTGAGGCGTAGGTGACCCACGACGGCCGCGGCAGCACGACGTCGCCGGGCTCGCAGGCGACCACGGCGGCGAGCAGCGGCTTGCTGCCGGGGGCGAGCACGACCTGGTCGGCGGAGGTGGGCGTGCCGCGGCGGGACCAGTAGCCGGCGACGCTCTCGCGAGCGGCCACCCCCCCGGCGACCGGGCCGTAGGCGTTGCGCTCGGCACCCCGCGCCAGCGCCTCGACGAGCCCGGGATGAACCGGCAGCCCGGCCTCACCGAACCCGAGGTGCAGCACGTCGACGCCGGCGGAGCGCAGCTCGTTGACCCGCTCGTCGAGGGCCAGGTTGGAGGCGATCCTCATCGAGCCGCGACCGCGCGCCCGCCCCAGACCGCCGCGACCAGCTCGGGGTCGGAGAAGGGGTGCGGCTCGAGCTCGTCGACCCAGGCGGCCGTGGCCGACGCCCTGGCCCAGAACGGGCGCCCCACGAGTGCGGGGTCTCGCGCCTGCAGCAGGCGCAGCGAGAGCACGTCGTCGCCGCCGAGGCGGGCGGGGCCGTCGACGACGACCTTGCCGGCCGTCGCCGACATCACCGGGCCGCGCACCGTTCGGGCGAGGCCGGACACCGCCGACCAGGCGTCGCGGTAGACCTGAGCCGCCCGTGCCAGCGGCACCTTGTAGTACTCCTGCGCCCCGGTGTCGCGAGCCACGAACATGTAGTAGGGCACCATCCCGAGCGACAGCTCGGTGGTCCACAGCTCGCGCCAGGTGGCGGGGTCGTCGTTGACCCGGCGCATCAGCGGGGCCTGGGTGTAGAGCACCGCGCCGGTGGCCCGGATCCGCTCGATCGCCTGCCGCACGACGTCGCCCTCGAGCTCGACGGGGTGGCTGACGTGGGCCATCACCGACACGGTGCGGCCGGTGCCGACGATCCGCTCGAGGAAGCGCAGCAGGGCGTCGGCGTCGCGGTCGCCGACGAAGCGGTGCGGCCAGTAGGCCAGCGCCTTGGTGCCGATCCGGATGGTGCGCACGCTGTCGAGCGCCAGCAACGGCTCGACGTGCCCGATGAACCGCTCGGTGCTCATGATCATCGGGTCGCCGCCGGTGACGAGCACGTCCGAGACGTGCGGATGCCGGCGCAGGTGGCCGATCAGCTCCTGCGGGCCCTGGGTCGCGAACCGCAGGTCGGGGTCCCCGACGAACTGGGCCCAGCGGAAGCAGTACGAGCAGTAGGCATGACAGGTCTGCCCGTGCGACGGGAAGTAGAGCACCGTCTCGCGGTACTTGTGCTGCAGGCCCTCGATGGGCGAGCCGTCGGGCCCGGCCGGCACGTTCGAGGACAGCTGCTCGGCCGGGTGCGGGTTGAGCTCGGCCCGGATGGCCCGCACCAGGTCGGCCAGGCCCGGCCCGGCGAGCTGGCCACGAGGCGCCACCGCCGCGAGCGCCCGCACGTGCTCCTCGTGCAGCATCCCGTCCTGGGGGAAGACGAGCTGGAACATCGGGTCGTCGGGCACGCGCGACCAGTCGATGAGCTCCTCGAGCACGTACTGGGAGACCCGGAAGGGCAGCACCAGGGAGAGGAGGCGCACGGTCTCCTCGAGCTGGGGTGCCAGGCCGTGCCGCTGGGCGATCCGGTGCAGCTGGGCCGGACCCCTGGCGACGTAGCGTGGCGGGTCTGCCTCCGGTGGTACGGCCACCAGAGTGATCTGTCTCACGGCCGTACGATATAACGGACGCGTGGACTCGCCCCTGAGGCGCGCCCCGGCCACGGCCCGGCGCGCGCGCAGCACCGTGGCCGCGCTGGGGGCTCGCACCGCGGCGCGGCTGTCGCGCCTGGCCGACTACGGCGATGGCACGGCGATCGGTGGGCGGGTGGCGATGACCATCGACTCCGGGGCCATCTCCCATCTCTCCCAAGGCATCCCGGTCGTTCTGGTCAGCGCCACCAACGGCAAGAGCACCGCGGCGACGATGCTGTCGGCCGCGCTGGCAACGGTGGGCCCGGTCGCCTTCAACTCCGGTGGGTCCAACATGCGAGAAGGTGTCGCGATGGCCCTGTCGCAGACCCGCGCGGCCGGCCGGGCCGTGCTCGAGGTCGACGAGATGGTGCTCGGTCCGGTCGCCCGTGAGACGCGCGCATCGTGGGTCGTGCTGATGAACGCCTCCCGCGAATACACCCGCGGGGTGTCCCTCGAGCGCACCCTCGAGCACTGGGCGGCGACGCTGGCCGACCCCGACCTGACCTTCACGGTCGTGGCCAACGCCGACGACCCGGTGATCACCGCGATGGCCATGCCGCTGCGGGCTGCCGGTCGCGTGGTGTGGGTCAGCGGTGGGATGGAGTGGCGCCGCGACTCGGTGCTCTGCCGGCGGTGTGGCGCGCGCATCGAGTGGCCCGACGAGAACGACCCGGGCTGGGCCTGCACCGGCTGCGACCTCGCCCGGCCCGCGCCCGACTGGTTGGTCGATGCCGGGATGCTGCACGGGCCGGCCGGTGCCCCGGTGCCCCTCACGATGACCCTGCCCGGGCGGTGGCTGGCCTCGAACGCCACCTTCGCGGTGGCGACGGCAGCGAGCATGGGGGTCCCCGTCGACGCGGCCGCGCGGGCGGTGGCCGAGGTCACCGACGTCGACGGCCGCTACCGGGCGATCGACCTGGACGGTCGTGCCGTGCGGCTCTTCCTCGTCAAGAACCCCGCGAGCTGGATGGAGGCGGTCTCGCTGGCCGGAGACGCGGACGGCTCGATCGTCCTGGCCATGGAGACGTTCTCGATGCGCGACATGACCCCCGCCTGGGACGTCGACCTGTCGGTGCTCGCCGGCTCCACCGTGGTCGCCACCGGCCAGCGCCGCCTCGACGCCGCCGTGCTGCTCGAGACCGCCGGCGTGCCGCACACGGTGGTCGCCGACCCGGTCGACGCGATCGCTGCGGTGCCCTCGGGCCCCGTTCACGTCATCGCCAACTACACCGCGTTCAAGGACCTGCGGCGGAGGCTGACCGCGTGAGCGCACTGCACGTCGCCGTGCTGCACCCGCTGGCCACCGCGGCCCAGGGTGACGAGGGGAACGCCAGGGTGCTCGTGCGCCGGGCCGCCCTGCGCGGCATCGCGACCACGGTGAGCACCGTGCACGACGGTGCGGTTCCGGTGGCCGACCTCTACCTCGTCGGCGGGCTCGACGACGACCGGATGCCGGTGCTGGCCCGGCAGCTGCGGGCGGGCGGCCTGGCCGACCGGGTCGCCGACGGCGCCGTGGTGCTCGCGGTCAACGCCGGCTACCAGGTGCTCGGCACCTCGTACGCCACGCCCGACGGCACTCGCCACGCGGGGCTGGGGCTGCTCGACGCCTGGTCCTCGCGCGCCCCGTCCCCGTTCCTCGGCCCGGTCATCACCCGGGCGCAGCCCGAGCTGGGGCTGGCTGCGCTCAGCGGCTACGAGAGCCACTCAGGCACCACCGAGGTCGGGCCCGGCGCCGTGCCGCTCAGCACCCTCGAGCTCGGCCACGGCAACGACGGCAGCCACGACGGCGCGCGGCAGGGACACGTCATCGGCACCTACCTGCACGGCCCGCTGCTGGCCCGCAACGCCGACCTCGCCGACCTGCTCCTCGGGTGGGCGACCGGTGCGCCGCTGGACCCGGCAGCCTCCCCCACCACGGACGCCCTGCGGGAGCAGCGGATCACCGAGGACCGCGCCGACCCGAGCGGCTGGGGTGGCCGGCTCTACGGCAAGGCCAAGCGGCGCTCGCGCCCCACCCTGCGCCGCGGTCGCTGAGCCGCCGGGTCAGCCCGCGAGCGAGGCCGAGCCCGTGGACACGCCGGGGAAGCCGATCGTGGGCTCGAGGGCGTCGAGCAGGGCGTCCTGGTGCCGGCGGAACACCTCGAGCTGGGCCCGTGCGGTGCGCCGGCCCTTTGAGGTGAGGTGGACGACCACCGCCCGCCGGTCGGTGTCGAGCACGCCCGCCTCGCGGACGACCAGACCGGCCGCCTCGAGCCGCTCGAGCTGGCTGCTGGTTCCCGCGGGGCTCAGCCGCAGCTCGTCGGACAGCCAGGACGGCCTCGCCCAGGCCTGGGCGAGCACCATGAGCGCGAAGCGGTCGACGACCTCGGACACCCCCGCCTGGCGCACGATGGGCAGCACCTCGCGGCCGTACGCAGCACCGGCCGCGCCCATGACCTCGGCCAGCTCGAGGACGCTGGTGCGCGACGTCGTGCGATGGATGCGCTCGGGGTCGCGCCCCAGCAGCAGCATGACCTCCTTGACGAGCGGCTCGCCCTCGCGGAAGAAGTCACTCAGTGACTGCTCGAAGTGCGCGACCCCCGCACGACCGCGCGTCGTGAGGTGCAGCTGGGCGCGGCGACGGTCGACCGGGTGGGTGCGGCGCTCGAGGAGACCGGCATCCAGGAGGCGGGCGAGCCCGCGAGCCACCGTGCTGCGCGGCCGGCGCAGGCCGGACACCAGCTGCGACGGGCTCACTCCGGGGTGCCGTTGCAGGTGCGCGAGCAGCTGCATGTCGAAGTTGTCGGTCGCGGCCTCGCCGAGCGCCCGGTCGGACATCTCGGTGAGGCGCAACGAGTAGCGCTGGAGCAGCACCAGGGCGCGCAGCGACGCGGCGTCCGCGTCGTTCAACCGGAGTGGCGCCATGCTCACACCTTAGTGTTCGAGGCAAGGGGTTGTGGAAGGTTGATCTGGGCAACTTCGCACCGCCTCGGGACGCGGGCGGACGCCAGTCTGGCAGCCGAACCTGACCGCTCCCTGAGCAATGCCGCGGGGCCGATTGCGCAAGCGCTCTCGCAGTCCCTAACGTTCGGGCAATGAGCACACCCCTGTCGGTGACCTGGTCGGAGCACGACGCGGTCCTGTTCGACCTCGACGGCGTGCTGACGCCGACCGCCGAGGTCCACATGCGCGCGTGGGCGGAGATGTTCGACGCCTTCCTGTCCGCCTGGGACGCCCCCGGCGCCGACACCTCGCCCTACACCGACGCCGACTACTTCGCGCACGTCGACGGCAAGCCCCGCTACGACGGGGTGCGCGACCTGCTCACCTCGCGCGGCATCGAGCTGCCGGAGGGCGATCCCGACCGACCCGCCGGAGGCCGACACCGTGTGCGGGCTGGGCAACCGCAAGAACGACGCCTTCAACGTGGTGCTCGAGCGCGACGGCGTGGTCGCCTACCCCGGCTCGGTCGCCCTGCTCGACCACGCTGCGCGACCTGGGGATGCCGCTCGCGGTGGTCTCGTCGTCGGCCAACGCACCCGCCGTGCTCGCGGCCGCCGGCCTCGCCGACCGGTTCGTGACCGTGGTCGACGGCCGGGTCGCGACCGCGGCTGGGCCTGCCGGGCAAGCCGGCCCCCGACACCTTCGTGCACGCCGCCGACCGAGCTGCGGCACCGTGCCGGCCCGCTCGGTCGTCGTCGAGGACGCCGTCTCCGGCGTGCGGGCCGGCGCCGCCGGCGCGTTCGGGCTGGTCGTCGGCGTCGACCGCGGCGCCGGCGCCGACGTGCTCACTGCCGCCGGGGCCGATCTCGTCGTCGCCCGACCTGCGAGCTGGTGCCCGTGGGCGCGGTGAAGCGCCGCCGCGACTCGGCCGACCCGCTCGACCGCAGCCGGTTCCCGATCGACCCCTGGCGCCTGGTCGAGTGCGACCACCGACCGCGCCGACCTCGGCGTCACCGAGACCCTGTTCGCCGTCGGCCAACGGCTACCTCGGCATGCGCGGCAACCCCGAGGAGGGCCGCGACGCGTACGCGCACGGCACCTTCGTCAACGGCTTCCACGAGACCTGGCCGATCCGGCACGCCGAGGAGGCGTTCGGCTTCGCCCGCATCGGCCAGACCATCGTCAACGTGCCCGACGCCAAGCTGATGAAGCTCTACGTCGACGACGAGCCGCTGCGCTCATCGGCATCGCCGACCTCGAGCACTACGAGCGCACCCTCGACTTCCGCGACGGCGTGCTGCGCCGCATCGCTGATCTGGCGCACGCCGTCGGGCAAGCGGGTCCAGGTCGACTCCACCCGGATGGTCTCGATGACCCAGCGCCACCTCGCGCTGCATGACCTTCGAGGTCGACGATGCTCGACCGGCGACGCCCCCGTGGTCGATCTCCTCGCAGCTGCTCAACCGGCAGGACGGCGTCGACGAGTACCACGTGCAGGCCGGCAGCCAGCGGGCGTGGACGTCGACCCGCGCAAGGCCGGCGCCTTCGAGCGAGCGGGTGCTGCTGCCGCAGCATGCATCGTGGCCGAGCGACGACCGGATGATGCTCGGCTACCAGTGCGCCAACTCGCGGATGACCGTGGCGGTCGCCGCCGACCACGTCGGTCGAGCACCGACCGACCCCTACGAGGTCGCTCGCTGCCGACGAGGACGACCTCGCCAAGATGGTCTATCCGCGTCGACGCCGACGCGAGGGCAGCCGATCGCGGATCGAGAAGGCGGTCGCCTACCACACCTCGCGCGGGCGTGCCCGTCCGCGAGCTGTCCGACCGCTGCCGCCGCACCCTCGACCGGGCCGGCGCGACACGGCCTCGACCACTAGCTTCGCCGACCAGCGCGAGTGGTTCGACGAGCTTCTGGGCGGCCAGCCGACGTCGAGGTCGCCGACGACCCGCACCACGCGGCATCCAGCAGGCCATCCGCTGGAACCTGTTCCAGCTCGCCCAGGCCAGCGGCCGCGCCGACGGGCACGGCGTCGCCGGCCAAGGGGGTCACCGGCTCCGGCTACGAGCGGCCACTACTTCTGGGACACCGAGATCTACGTCGCTGCCGTTCCTCACCTACACGCACGCCCGAGGCTGGCGCGCAACGCGCTGCGCTTCCGCTACAGCATGCTGCCCGCCGCGCGCGACCGGGCCCGCGAGCTGGCGCAGCAGCGGCGCGCTGTTCCCGTGGCGCACGATCAACGGCGAGGAGGCGTCGGCCTACTACGCGGCCGGCACCGCGCAGTACCACATCGACGCCGACATCGCGCTACGCGCTGATGCAAGTACGTCGACGCCACCGGCGACGTCGACTTCCTGGTGCGCGAGGGCGTCGACATCCTGGTCGAGACCGCGCGGATGTGGGCCGACCTCGGCTTCTGGCGCAGCAACGGCGACGCGCGTCGTTCCACATCCACGGCGTGACCGGGCCCGACGAGTACACGACCGTCGTCAACGACAACCTGTTCACCAACGTGATGGCGCGCTTCAACCTCGCGCAGGCCGTCGCGGTCGGTGCAGTGGACCCGCGCCGAGGAGCCCGACGGACGTACGCCCGCGTCGATCGCCCGGCTGCGAGCTCAGCGACGGCGAGGTCGACGAGTGGGCGGCCGCGCCGCCGAGGCATGCACATCCCGTTCGACGACGGCACTCGGCATCCACCCGCAGGACGACCTCTTCCTCGACCGCGAGGTCTGGGACCTCGAGCCACACCCCGGCGGAGCTGCGGCCGCTGCTGCTGCACTACCACCCGCTGGTGATCTACCGCTTCCAGGTGCTCAAGCAGGCCGACGTGGTGCTCGCGCTGTTCCTCCAGGGCGACCACTTCACGCCTCGAGGAGAAGCGCGCCGACTTCGAGTACTACGACCCGATCACCACCGGCGACTCGACGCTGTCCGGCCGTCGTGCAGTCGATCATCGCCGCCGAGGTCGGCTACCACGAGCTCGCGCTGCGCTACTTCCACGACGCGCTGTACGTCGACCTCGCCGAACCTGCACGACAACACCGTCGACGGCGCTGCACGTCGCCTCGACGGGCGGCGTGTGGAGCGGCGCTGGTCTACGGCTTCGGCGGGATGCGCGACCACGACGGGCGGCTCTCCTTCGACCCGCGGCTGCCCGACGGGCTGGCAGTCGCCTGACCTTCCGGGTCACCTGGCGCGGCACGCGGGTGCGGGTGACCGTCACCCCCACGGCCCTGGCCTTCGACGTCGAGGCCGGCGAGCTACCGGTGCCGATCGACGTGCAGGGCACCACGTATGCCGTCGACGAGCGGGAGCCGGTCGTCATCGAGCTCGACGGGCACGGCCCCCGGATCCCCGGGACACTCGGCAACCGTCCGCAGACCGGTGGCACCCGGGCCGACGGCAGCCGGATCACCGCCGGTGTGCCGTCGGCGATCCCGCTCGACGGCGAGGAGCTCCCCGACGCCTCCGTCGACCTCAGCATGGTCGAGCCGGCGGCGGTCGGCCCGGACTGACCGGTCGGGGCTCAGCCGCTCCGGTCGGCGGGGAACCCGGGCCAGTGCCCGGCATCCACCGCCATGTCGACCGCCGCGACCTCGACCCCGTCGAACACGAGCGCACCCGGGCGCACCCCGGTCACCACGTAGCCGACCTTCTCGTAGACCCGGCGGGCGCGCGGGTTGAACTCGAACACCTCGAGGGTGATCCGGCGCAGGCCGAGCCGCTCGATGCCGTACGCGGTGGCGAGGCCGACCGCCTCGGTCCCCAGCCCGCGCTCGCGACCCCCGGGCCCGATGAGCACCCTCAGGTTGCAGGTGAGCGCCACCAGGTCGACCTCGTTGAGCACCACCTCGCCGACCAGGATGCCGCTCGCCGCGTCCTCGATGGCCAGGTCCAGCCGGTCGGGCTGGTCGCCGCGGGTCGCGTACCAGTCGCGCACCCGGTCGTCGAGCACCAGGTCGGGATGCTCGGCCTCGGCGGTCGACTTGACGCTGCCGGTCAGCCGCCGCACCTCGGGGTCGGCGATGATCTCGGCCATCACCTCGGAATCGCCGTCCCGGAAGGGCCGCAGCGTGACCAGCCGCCCCGAGATCGTGGGCTTGGTCGCGAGGTCGGGCACGGCATCCACTGAGTCAGAGTGCCCGAGGCAAGCCGAGCAGCCCCCGAACGACCAACAGCTGGTTCAGGTGAGCGAACCGACCAGCCGGTCGGCAGCGGCGTAGGGGTCGATGCGCCCGGCCACCACGTCGCCGGCCAGCGCCTCGAGCCGCGCGTCGCCACTCAGCCCGCCGACCCGGGCGCGCAGCGCCTCCAGCGCCAGCCCCTCGATCTCCCGCGACGCCCGACGCACCCGGCGGCCCCGCAACCCCTCGACGCCCAGCCAGGCCCGGTGCGCCTCGACCGCCGCCATGAGCTCCTCCACCCCCGTGCCGTCGATGGCCGCCGTGCGCACCACCGGAACCCGCCAGCCCCCGGGGTCCGTCCCGGCCCCGAGCTGCACCGCGTGCCGCAGGTCGCGCACCGTGCGGTCGGCGCCCTCGCGGTCGGCCTTGTTCACGACGAGCACGTCGGCCACCTCGAGGATGCCGGCCTTCGCCGCCTGGATGCCGTCACCCATCCCGGGCGCGAGCAGCACCAGCGTGGTGTCGGCGGTGCCGGCCACCTCGACCTCGGACTGACCGACCCCCACGGTCTCGAGGAGCACGACGTCACACCCGGCGGCGTCGAGCACCCGCAGCGCCTGCGGCGCCGCCCACGACAGGCCGCCGAGGTGGCCCCGCGACGCCATCGAGCGGATGAAGACCTCGGGGTCGGCGGCGTGGTCGGACATCCGGATCCGGTCACCGAGCAGGGCGCCACCGGAGAAGGGCGAGGAGGGGTCGACCGCGAGCACGCCCACCCGGTGCCCCGCCGCCCGGTGAGCCGCCACCAGCGCGTTGGTCGTCGTCGACTTGCCCACGCCCGGCGCCCCGGTGACGCCGACGACGTGGGCGCGCCCGGCATCCGGCGCGAGCAGCGCCATCACCTCACGCAGCGCGGGGTGGCCGTCCTCGACGAGCGAGATCAGCCGGGCCACCGCACGCGGACGCCCCTCCCTCGCCGAGGCGACGAGGGAGGGGACGTCGACGGAGCGCGGCCCGATCGGGGTGCCCGGGTCAGCCCTGCGCGGGGACCTTGACGACGAGGGCGTCGCCCTGGCCGCCACCGCCGCAGAGCGCGGCCGCACCGACGCCGCCACCGCGGCGCTGCAGCTCGAGCGCGAGGTGCAGGACGATGCGGGCGCCGGACATGCCGATCGGGTGGCCGAGCGCGATGGCGCCGCCGTTGACGTTGACCATGTCCTCGTCGAGGCCGAGCTCCTGGGTGGAGGCCATGCCGACCGCGGCGAACGCCTCGTTGATCTCGACCAGGTCGAGGTCGGTCGGGGCGATGCCCTCGCGCACGCACGCCCGCGATGGCGCGGGCCGGCTTGTTCTGCAGCGTGGAGTCGGGGCCGGCGATGATGCCGTGGGCGCCGATCTCGGCGATCCAGTTGAGGCCGAGCGCTCGGCGCTCGACTTCTTCATCACGACCACGGCGGCGGCGCCGTCGGAGATCTGCGAGGCCGAGCCGGCGGTGATGGTGCCGTCCTTGCGGAAGGCCGGGCGCAGCCGGCCGAGCGACTCGACGGTGGTGTCCGCGCGGATGCCCTCGTCGGTGTCGAACTCCAGGGCGTCGCCCCGGCGCTGCGGGACGACGACCGGGACGATCTCGTCGTCGAACAGGCCGTCCTTCCAGGCGCGGGCGGCGAGCTGGTGGGAGCGGGCCGCGAACGCGTCCTGCTCCTCCCGGGTGAACGCGAGGTCGCCGGTGTTCGCCGACTCGGTGAGCAGGCCCATGGCCTGGTCGGTGAAGACGTCCTACAGGCCGTCGTGCGCCATGTGGTCGTGCAGCGTGACGTCGCCGTACTTGAAGCCGTCGCGGCTCTCTCGAGCAGGTGCGGCGCGTTGGTCATCGACTCCATGCCGCCGGCGACGACGATCTCGAACTCACCGGCGCGGATCAGCTGGTCGGCCAGCGCGATGGCGTCGATGCCGCGACAGGCAGACCTTGTTGATGGTGAGCGCAGGCACGTTCATCGGGATGCCGCCCTCGACCGCCGCCTGGCGGGCCGGGATCTGCCCCTCGCCTGCGGTGAGCACCTGGCCCATGATCACGTAGTCGACGTCCTCCGGGGCCACGCCGGCCTTCTCGAGGGCGCCCTTGATGGCGAAGCCGCCGAGGTCGGACCCGCTGAAGCCCTTGAGCGAGCCGCTCATCCGGCCCATGGGGGTGCGGGCGCCGGCGACGATGACGGTGGGGTCGGTGGACATGGAAGGCCCTCCAGGATCGGGTTCGGGGAATCTCCCTGACTCTAGTCACGGCCGTCGCCGATGCCACCCCCGCCGGTCGGTGACCCTCACCACCCGGCGGTCGCCCGGCGGCGCCTGCGCTCCTAGGCTTGGCGCCATGACTGCCCTGCCGACCGACCTGTTCACCGCCATCGACCACGTCGGCGTGGCCGTGCCCGACCTCGACGAGGCGATCGCGTTCTACTCCTCGACCTACGGCATGCGCCTGCTGCACGAGGAGACCAACCCCGAGCAGGGCGTGCGCGAGGCGATGATGGCCGTCGGCGACTCCGGCTCGTGCATCCAGCTGCTCGCGCCGCTGTCGCCGGAGTCGACGATCGCCAAGTTCCTCGACCGCAGCGGCCCCGGCATCCAGCAGCTCGCCTACCGGGTCGCCGACCTGGATGCCGTGAGCGCCACCCTGCGCGAGCGCGGCCTGCGGCTGCTCTACCCGGAGCCCAAGCGCGGCACGAGCAACTCGCGGGTGAACTTCATCCACCCCAAGGACGCGCGCGGCATCCTCGTCGAGCTGGTCGAGCCGGCCACCCACGGCGAGCACTGACCCGTCCGGCGACCCGCTCTCGCGTCTGGTCGGCGGCGGTTGGTGAGCGGCCAGACAAACCCTCTGGCGGCGCCTCGGCCCTGCTGCAGCCCAGCGCAGCACGTGCACCCGTCGCCCCGAATGACTCGGCCCTGCTGCGTCATGGCGCAGCAGCGTCGAGGGACCGGCTGAGCTACCTGTCCGCGGGCTGGACAGCGGTCATCGGCTGCTGGCGTCGGGCTCACCTTCGCGTGGCGCGACGGCATCCGCGGCCACCAGGAGCGGTGCGAGCACGAGCGCGACAAAGGCCGGGATGACGAGCCCGGAGTCGTTGGCCAGGAACCCCACGACAGCCATCACCACGGCTCCGCTGAGCACCACGGCACCGTCGGGCACCGGCCGCCACCGCACCCGCCGGGCGACGACAACGAGCACCACCGTGGCAACGACGATGACGAGCAGCGGCGGCGAGCCGAGGTTCGCGACGTTCTGCGCCAGCTTGCGCCCGACCACCACGCCGGCCTCCCCCGACACCACCGACTCGACGAAGTCGCCGAGGTGGGTGCGGGCGTCGGCCGGGCGAAGCCAGTCGGCCACGGCGACCAGCGCCACCAGGGCACCCGCGGCCACGACGGCGACCAGCACGCGGCGCCAGGTCAGCCGCACCCCAGCGCCCGTGGCGACGACGAGCAGCCCACCGAGCAGCAGCCCGGGCGGCCCCCCGAAGTCGGCCCCGAGCGAGGGCAGCGCCTCGACGGCGAGGGCCACGCCGAGCACGAGCAGCGCCAGCGCCGCCCCCACGCGACGGGAGCGCCCGGACACCGCCACCCACTGCACGACCACCAGCACGGCCAGCCCGTAGAGCGCGAAGCTGGTGTTGCCCAGGCCGTAGAACCGGCCACCGACGATCGGGTTCTGCCCGAACACCGACCCGAGCTGCAGTCGCGACCCGCGGAGCAGCACGTCGTTGGCGAGCACGAACAGGGTCACCACGGCGACGAGCCGCAGTGCGCCGAGCGACTGCCGTCGACCGGCCCCCCACGCCCCGGCTGTGAGCACCGCGACAACCAACACCAGCGCGCCACCCAGGGCGAGGTAGGGCGCCGACGATGACCACCACGACACGTAGTTGACAACGAAGGTCGACACCGGGACGACGGCCACGGCCACGCCAATGACCCGCAGCCAGCCCGGAACGGCTTCCCGGGCGGTCCCCCGCCGCCACCAGAGCACCGCAACGGCCAGCGCCCAGGCCGCGAACGCGGCGGCCAGCCAACCGGTCACCTGCGGGCCGGCCGCCCGCAGCACCGTGGCGCGGGTCTCGAACCCGACCCGTTCGCTGACCAGCTCCGCCGGGGAGGCGTCGCGCGGCGCGACGGTCAGCGGACGCCCGGTCACCTGAGCATCGGGCGCCCCGACGGCAGCGAGGGCCGTCGCCGTGAGGTCCTGCAGCTGCACGAGCCCGGGCTGCCGGGTCGAGGTCGACGTGAGCAGCCCGCGCTGGTACGACGGCCCGCTGGCCACCACCGCCCGCGGTCGCACGGCAGACGCGCCGTCACCGACCCCAGCCACCACCACGTCGGCCCCGGGGTCGACGCCACGCACCCGCGCGACCAGCGCGTCGAGCTGCTGCAGGGCGGCGGCCCGAGCGGCTCCGGAGGCCGGCAGCACGCCACCGTCGACCAGCACCACCGGGCAGGAGAACTGCGCCGGCAGGTCGGTCAGGTGGTTGGCCACCTCACCGGTGCGGTTCGCGGCCCCGATCGCGGCGCCCGCACCGACGCTCTCCACGCAGGCGCCGGATGCCGTGACCCCCGCCCCCAGCGTGCCCGGGTGGGCGTCGTAGGACTCGGCAGCCGCGGCCGCGAGGTACTCGGCCCAGCGCGGCACCCGGTCGTCGACGACCGGCAGCGGCACCCGGCACGGCCCGGCGACGTCGGCGGCCCGGCGGCCGGCCGAGAGGGTGAGCCATCCGTCGACCGCGCACGACCGGCTGCGAACGGCTCGCACCGTCATCGAGCCCAGCGCCCCGTCACCGACCAGGGCGTCGAGGGCAGGGAGGTGCCCACCGTCGAGGTCCGACCAGGCCAGCCCCGGCGCCCCGACGACGACCAGGCGCGCGGATGCCGGGTCGCCGGTCGCGCTCGCCAGCGGAGCGCCGGCGAGCAGGGCGAGCACGGCGAGTGCCGCCAGCACGGCCCATCGCCTCACGCGTGCACCAGCTCGTGCCGGGCGATGACGACCAGGGCGGCCGTCCAGGCGAGTGGCGCCACGGCGGCCGGCCGGCCGTCGAAGAGCACCTTCTCGGGGAAGGACCCGGCGTCGGTGCGGTGCTCGCCGAGCCAGCCCAGCAGTGCCTCGGCGCGGGCGTGCTCGCCGCTGGCAGCCCAGGCGGCGGCGAACAGGGCCGTCTCGGGGGTCCAGCTGATGCCGTCGTCCTTCCACTGCACCCCGGGCGCCACCCCGCCGGCCGGGCGGGCCATGGCGGTCTGGGCGCGCCCCATCGCCGACAGCACCCCGTCGTCCACCCCTGGCCCACCGATCGGCGCGGCGAGGAAGGTGACCGCGGCGTCGGCCGCCGGGTCGTCGAGCATCCGCGGGTAGCCTCGAGCCCCGAACTGCCCGTGCACCTGCGCCGCCAGTGACTGCGTCGCCGCCCGGGTGCGCTCGGCCAGGGCGTGCTCGGCCACGAGCGGCAGCACCTCGGTGGCGCTGCGCAGCCCGGCGAGCACGGAGGCGGCCGTGCCGAGGGTGACCGAGCGCTCGACGAGCTCCCAGTAGTCGGACGACGCCATCGGCAGCAGGGTGTCGGCGTCGAGCGAGGCGAGCAGCCGCTGGGTGCTGAGCAGGAGCATCGGGCGCAGGGGGGTCAGCAGCTCGACGGCCCGGTCGGGGGCGGCGAGCGCGAGCTGGTGGGCGCCCCACACCGACCAGGCCGACCCGTCGAGCTGGGCCACCCGGTCGTCGGGTGTCCGTAGGGTGCGCAGGTCGTAGCGCGCCTCGAACCAGCCGTCGTGGCGCTGCACCTCCTGCAAGAAGGCCAGCTGCTCGGCCGCGTGCTCGGGGTGCCCGGTGCGGGCCAGCGCAGTCGCCACGAACGACACGTCACGCGGCCACGCGTAGCGCCACTTCTCGCTCCACCCTGCGACGCACACCGGCAGTCCGACCGACAGGGCCCGCAGGTCGAGCAGCGCCGAGCGCAGCACCTCGTCACCGCCGTCGAGCGCGGCGCGCACCCAGGGCGCGCAGCCCTCGAGCCAGGCCTGCTCGTCCTCGACGAGCATCGTGCTCAGCGGCCGGGCGGCGAGCACGCGGGTGCCGGGCACCACGGCATCCGGGTGGCCGGTGGGCACCAGCTCGCGCACGCCGGGCGCGGAGAAGGCCACTGTCTCGCTGTAGAGCGGCACCTCGGCGCGCCGGATGCGGTACTCGACGCTCCACCACGCCAGCGCCCCGTAGGTGATCACCCCACCCGTGCCGAGCACCAGCTTCCGGCGCGAGAGGGGGGTGAGGGCCACGACGGAACTGTATGCCGCACGCCTGACCGGCGTCCCGGTCGGCCGTGAGCCGGATCACGTCGTGAGGGCCGTCATACGTGCCCGTCCCACCGGGGCGGGGAGACTAGGTTCGCCGGGCGGGCTCGCCACCGCCGATCGAACACGCCCTCAGCACGCCCTCACCGCCGAAGGAGCACGACCGCATGGACCAGATCCGCGAGGCCATCCTCTCCGGGGACCGCACCACCCAGACCTACGCCGAGATCGCCGTCCCGCCCACCTACCGCGCCGCCACGGTGCACAAGGACGAGGTCGAGATGTTCGCGGGGATGGCGACCCGAGACAAGGACCCGCGCCGCTCGCTGCACGTCGAGCAGGTGCCGACGCCCGAGCTGGCGCCCGGCGAGGCGCTCGTCGCCGTCATGGCCAGCGCGATCAACTACAACACCGTGTGGACCTCGATCTTCGAGCCGGTGTCGACGTTCTCCTTCCTGGAGCGGTACGGCCGCACCTCGGAGTTCGCCGCGCGCCACGACCTGCCCTACCACGTGGTCGGCTCCGACCTCGCCGGCGTCGTGCTGCGCACCGGCCCCGGGGTGACCAAGTGGAAGCCCGGCACCGAGGTCGTGGCGCACTGCCTGAGCGTCGAGCTCGAGGACGCCGAGGGCCACGACGACACGATGATGGACCCGCAGCAGCGGATCTGGGGCTTCGAGACCAACTTCGGCGGTCTGGCCGAGCTGGCGATCGTCAAGGCCAACCAGCTGATGCCCAAGCCGACCCACCTGTCCTGGGAGGAGGCCGCCGCACCCGGGCTGGTCAACTCCACCGCCTACCGCCAGCTGATCTCCAAGAACGGCGCCCACATGAAGCTGGGCGACCGGGTGCTGATCTGGGGCGCCTCGGGCGGCCTGGGCTCGTACGCCACCCAGATGGCCCTGGCCGGCGGCGCCACCCCCATCTGCGTGGTCTCCTCGCCCGAGAAGGCCGCGATCTGCCGGGCGATGGGCGCCGAGCTGATCATCGACCGCTCCGCCGAGGGCTACCGGTTCTGGAACGCCGAGGGCACCGCGCAGGACCCCAAGGAGTGGCAGCGCCTGGGCAAGAAGATCCGCCAGCTCACCGGCGGCCACGACGTCGACATCGTCTTCGAGCACCCCGGGCGCGAGACCTTCGGCGCCAGCGTCTACGTGGCGCGCAAGGGCGGCACCATCGTCACCTGCGCCTCGACGTCGGGCTACATGCACGAGTACGACAACCGCTACCTGTGGATGAACCTCAAGCGCATCGTCAGCTCGCACTTCGCCAACTACCGCGAGGCGTGGGAGGCCAACGAGCTGGTCGACCGCGGCCTGATCCACCCGACCCTGAGCCGCACGTACGCGCTCGAGGACGTCGGCGCCGCCGCGCTCGACGTGCACCGCAACCTGCACCAGGGCAAGGTCGGCGTGCTCACCCTCTCGCCGCAGGAGGGCCTCGGGGTGACCGACCCCGACAAGCGGGCGCGGTTCGAGGAGGCCATCAACCGCTTCCGCGACGCCTGAGCCGGGTGTCCGCGGGCGGGCCCCGAGCCGCCACTAGGGTGTGGCGGGGAGGTGGCGGGTGACGATGTCCAGGCTGTGGAGCCCGGTGACGCGGTGGGCCGACTTCCGTCGGCGGCAGCTCGCCGCCCTCGAGCAGAGCAACCGGATCGCCGCGCTGGCGCATGACGACGGGGCCCCCGACGCCGTGCGACTCGAGCCGGTGGCTCCCGCGGATGCCGGCCCCGACCCGGCGGTGGCGGACGGCGGTGCCGCGGTGCCCCCGTCGTCGACCGTGCCGGAGGCGTTGGCCCCCGTCGAGCCGCCCCTGGGCCGGAACCCCACCTACGGCGTGGTCGGGCGCCCGCTCAACCGTCACTCGCCGTTCTACATCGGCTTCTTCGGCGCGACGGGGGCCCTGCTCGCGATCGGCCTGTGGCAGATGGTCGGCCGGCTCAGCACCACCCTCACCCTGTTGATCGTCTCGATGTTCCTCGCCCTGGCGCTCAACCCGATCGTCGACGGCCTCGTCGCGCGGGGGGTGCGCCGGGCCGGGTCCGTCGCCGTGGTCTTCACCGGCCTGCTCGTCGCCTTCGTGCTCATCGGCTTCCTCGTCATCCCGCCGGTCGTCGTCCAGGGCACCGAGCTGGCCCAGCAGGCGCCCAAGTACATCGAGAACCTGCTCGGCAGCAGCTGGGTGCGCGAGCTCGACAAGAGCTACGACGTCATCGACAAGGTGCGCGCCGAGCTGCAGGCGCGGATGACCGACCAGCAGTTCCTCGAGGGCGTGCTCGGCGGCATCCTCGGCGCCGGGCGGGCCGTGCTCAACGGGGTCTTCCAGGTCTTCACCGTGCTGGTGCTCACCCTGTACTTCCTCTCCTCGCTCCCCCGGGTCAAGAACGCGGCCTATGCGATGGTGCCGGCAACCCGCCGCCCCCGGGTCGAGTCGCTCTCCGAGGAGATCATGCGGCGCACGGGGTCGTACGCCATCGGCCAGGTCGTCATCGCGACCCTGAACGCCCTGCTGTCCTACGTGATGATGACCATCGTCGGCATCCCCTACGCCGCGGTGCTGGCCGTCACCGTCGGGCTGCTGGGCCTCATCCCGATGATCGGTGCCACGCTCGGTGCGGCCGTGGTGTGCATCGTCGCGTTCTTCGACGAGCCGAAGAAGGCCCTCATCGCGCTGATCTACTACCTCGTCTACCAGCAGCTCGAGAACTACGTCGTGGCACCTCGGGTCATGCAGCACACGGTGTCGGTGCCGGGCCCGGTGACCATCGTCGCCGCCCTCGCCGGGGCGGCGCTGCTGGGGGTGCTCGGCGCCCTGCTCGCCATCCCGGTCGCGGCGGGCCTGCTGTTGCTCTACGAGGAAGTGCTCGTGCCGCGGCAGCGCCGCGCCTGACCCGGCTCGGGTGCGGCGCCGGCACGCAGCAGTTCGGATGCCGCGCGCCAGTTACCGCGGGCGGGCCGACCTTCTGCGTGGGCCGGGCGACCGATGTGGGTCGGGCCGAGTCTTCACGGCGTGTAGTAGCCGGACAGGTCGGCCACCAGGTCGATGGTCCCGGCGTTGTTGTAGAACGTCACCCGGTTGCCCGACCCCACCGCCACGGTCACCTGGTTCGCGATCGTCTGACCGGCCACCACGTTCAGGTTCGAGGCACCCGGCCGCGCCGTCCCACCCGGATACACACTCACATAGCTCGTCGCCGTCGGCCGCGTCGCCGTCACGTTCAACGTCACCGCCGTCGTGCCCGCCGGCAGACCCGCGATGGTCACCGTCACCGTGCGCCCAGCCCTGACCTTCGCCTTGGCGGCACCAGTACCAGCGCGCGTGTCCAGCACCCGCTTCGGCGACACCGCAGAGAACGCCGCCCCGGCATCACGGGTGTAGTAGCCGGACAGGTCGGCCACCAGGTCGATGGTCCCGGCGTTGTTGTAGAGCGCCACCCGGTTGCCCGACCCCACCGCCACGGTCACCTGGTTCGCGATCGTCTGACCGGCCACCACGTTCAGGTTCGAGGCACCCGGCCGCGCCGTCCCACCCGGATACACACTCACATAGCTCGTCGCCGTCGGCCGCGTCGCCGTCACGTTCAACGTCACCGCCGTCGTGCCCGCCGGCAGACCCGCGATGGTCACCGTCACCGTGCGCCCAGCCCTGACCTTCGCCTTGGCGGCACCAGTACCAGCGCGCGTGTCCAGCACCCGCTTCGGCGACACCGCAGAGAACGCCGCCCCGGCATCACGGGTGTAGTAGCCGGACAGGTCGGCCACCAGGTCGATGGTCCCGGCGTTGTTGTAGAACGTCACCCGGTTGCCCGACCCCACCGCCACGGTCACCTGGTTCGCGATCGTCTGACCGGCCACCACGTTCAGGTTCGAGGCACCCGGCCGCGCCGTCCCACCCGGATACACACTCACATAGCTCGTCGCCGTCGGCCGCGTCGCCGTCACGTTCAACGTCACCGCCGTCGTGCCCGCCGGCAGACCCGCGATGGTCACCGTCACCGTGCGCCCAGCACCCGACCTTCGCCTTGGCGGCACCAGTACCAGCGCGCGTGTCCAGCACCCGCTTCGGCGACACCGCGGTGAACCCGGAGCCGTTCGGGACGAACCTCGGCGTCACGGCACCGGACGGCACGGAGGCCGGACCGGTCCCTGCGCTGTTCGTCGCGGTCACCGTGAACGTGTAGCCCGTGCCGTTGCTCAGCCCCGACACGGTGCAGCCGAGGCCGGCCGTGGTGCAGGTGAGCCCGCCCGGGCTCCCGGTCACCGTGTACCCATTGATCGCCGCACCGCCCTCACTGGCCGGAGCCGACCACGACACCAGCGCCAAGCCGTTGCCGACCACCGCCGCCACCCCCGTCGGCGCGCCTGGCACGCTGACCGGGCCATCCGGGGTCACGGTGGCGCTGGCCGCCGAGGCCACACCGGTACCGGCGCCGTTGGTCGCGGTCACCGTGAACGTGTACCCCGTGCCGTTGCTCAGGCCGGTCACCGCGCAGCTCAGCCCCGACGCCGTGGTGCACGTCCTGGCACCAGGGCTCGAGGTCACCGTGTACCGGGTGATCGGGGCACCACCGTCACTGACCGGAGCCAGCCACGACACGCTCGCCTGGCCGTTGCCCGCAACCGCTGTCACCCCGGTCGGCGCACCCGGCGCCCCCAGGGGGGTGACACCGGCACTCGGCGACGACGCCGGACCGGTTCCTGCCCTGTTGGTCGCCGTCACCGTGAACGTGTACCCCGTGCCGTTGGTCAGCCCGGTCACCGTGCAGCCCAGAGCCGACGTCGTGGTGCACGTCTTCGCGCCCGGGCTGGAGGTCACCGTGTAACCGGTGACAGCCGCACCACCGGTGCTGACCGGAGCCTGCCACGACACGCTCGCCTGGCCGTTGCCCGCGACTGCGGTCACCCCGGTCGCCGCACCCGGTGCGGTCACCCTGGTCACGGTGAGCTTCTGCGGATGGGCGTGCGACGTCGACTCCGTGTTGCCCAGGGTGTCGGCCAACGCGTTGACCGTCACGGTCCACGAGCCGGTCGCGGCGGTCGCCGGGATGCTGACCGTCCGCTGGTAGGTGCCGTCGACGGTGGTCCCCGCGACGAGGGTCATCGTGCCGGCACCGAGCACCTGCGCGGTGCTGTCCGAGGAGAGCACGAGAGTGGGTACGACGGCACCGGTCGCGTCGGTGACCCGGGCCGTGACCAGGACGTCCGCTGGGCCCGCGGTGACGTCGACGCCGCTGGGTGAGAAGTCGAACGACGACAGCACCGGGGCGGCGGTGTCGGGTGGCGGGATGCTCGGGGTGAACGACCACTCGAGCCGGGTCTCGCCCATGCTGGGGGCCTGCCCGCCGCCCCACCCGTCAACGGCGATCCGGTAGGTCACCCCGGCAGTCACCGGGCGGCCCGAGATCCGGCTCGTCAGCAGTCCTGCGTCGTCGTCGTTGGACGCGACCGTCGTCAGGGCCGCGGCGCTCGAGCCGGTGTATAGCCCGAGCAGGGTGTCGATGCCCGAGCCGCTCGTCGTGAGGGCCAAGGTCCCGTTCGAGGGGGCCGTCCAGCGGTACCAGATGGAGGCACCCCCGAGGTCACCGGCGTGGCTCGGCTCGCCCGGCTCCTTGGTCGCCGTGCCGTTCGACCCCGTGGCCGTTCCTGCGCTCCCCGTGATCGGCTCCGCTGACGCGAGGGCGTCGTTGGCCCCGGTGGCCGGGGTCACCCAGGCTCCGGTCAGGGTGGCGGACATCGTTGGCGCGCAGGCGCCCTTGGCCGTCATCCGGACCGTCGTGCTGGTGCCGCTGACGTTGAGCCGGGTGCTCGGCACGGTCGAGGACGTCAGCACCCGATGGCTGCTGATGCCGTGCCAGGCGTCCCCGGCGCCCCCGCGGTTGGCGGGTTGGTTCAGCCCCTCGAGGCCGTCGGCCTCGACCACGTCGACGAGCCGGTCGGCATCGTTGTCGTTGCCGGTTCGCCCCTCGTGGACGTGGTAGACGAGGAGGCCACAGCCCGGCAGGGCCGTGTCCAAGCCGGCATTCTGCCGGTTCTCGACGAGGAAGTACTCCCCCGTTCCCGACTTCGAGTACTCCGGGCCGTTGGGGTCGTTGAGCATCCGGTAGACGGTGTCAGTGGTGGACACCTCGGGCAGGGAGACGTTCGCCGTGGCGGTGACCTCCACCGGGGCGACCCAGCCCTGCACCGAGCGGCTCCACGCGTCGGGCAGCACGGGCGCGTCGCCGGGCGTGCGGCTGCTCGCCTTGGTGCCCCAGCTCCCCGAGGCCATCAGGCTCCACTCGCCGACTCCCTCGGAGGTGCCGTCGGTGTCGTAGAGGTCGGGCCAGCCGAGGTCGTGGCCGAACTCGTGCGCCATGATCCCGATCGTGGCCTGGTGCGCGCCGCTCCGGTTGCCGGTCGTGCAGTGCGACTCCCCGAACTGGGTGTAGCCGCGGCTGCCGACGGTCGTGCCGTCGACGACGGGGGCTCCGCTGGTGACGGCCCACCGGTGCCCCCACACGTTCGGCGTGCACGCGGAGGTGCCTCCGTAGGCCCCCTCGTAGCCCGCAGCGATGATGGTGAGGTGCAGCTCGACCGGCTCGATGACGCCGTTGTGGTTGGTGTCGTAGCTCGCGTAGTCGATGTAGGGGTCGGCGGCCTTGATGGCCCGGGCGGTGACGTCCTGGGCCCGGCTGTCGATGTTGTTGAAGTAGTTCGGGTGGTTGATGGGGAGGCCGACCCACCCGATGACCCCGTCGTTCGCGGTGCCAGACGTCTCCGTGGCCGGTGTGAGGTCAAGGTTGCCCGAGCTCGCCCCCCGGTAGAAGGCGCGCACGCTGTCGGTCGCACCGAAGAAGCGGGCGTTCCACTGGGCCGGTGTCGTGCCGACCGAGGCCCGGTCCAGGAACTGCGCCAGGATGACGAGGGTCCGCTGCTGCCCGGTGAAGCCCAGGGAAGGCATGGCCGGGTCGGTCTGCGACGCCACGGCGTCCTCGGTCGGCGACAGGCCGACGGCCGCCGCCGGCGCAGCGGCCGCGGGGCTGACCGCAGTACCCACAGGGGCCGGCTGCCCGCTCGCGTCCAGGCCGGTGGCGAACCGCCACGTCCCGCCGGCCGAGCGGGCGATCGTCGCCCCCTTGGCCGTCCACCAGCTGCTCACCGCGTCTCCGTGCTGCACGGCGGTGAAGGTCGTCCCGTCGGGCTGGGTCAGGGTGCTCAGGGTGGAGTCGACCGGCGCACCGCGGACCTCCCGCGGCGGACCCATCGCCGTGCTGTCGGAGCCGACTGCCTGCGCCGAGCCGCCCAGGGCTGTGGCGCTCGGCATGCCCAGCGGTCCGGCCTGCGTAGCCGCCGCGGCTCGGGTCGCGACGCCTACCGTCGAGCCCAGGGCGAGGGTGACCCCGACCGCGAGAGTCCCCAGCCGACCTGCCGACGTCCCAGCCATGACGGTCGCCTCACAGCTCGCATGGGCCTCCTCACGGAGGTTCCCTGCACCGACATCGTCAACCCTCGAGGGCCCGCGTGCATCAGCTTTGGCGAAGATGCCGGCAAGATCACACTGACGCCCACCTCGCGGGGGCGGCGCAGTTCCTGACCGGCCCGCTCAGGGTCGGGCGGCGTGCCGCGCGGCCCAGCACCGGGTGTGCCAGTGCCGGCGCTCGTCGATGCCGCCGACGCCCTGCGCCGGCCAGGCCACGACGTGCGGCGTGCCGACCACGATGCCCTGGTGGCACCCCGGGCACCGGTACTCGCGCGAGGATGACGCGCCGGTGAGCCGGCGCACGTGCCAGGGCTTCCCGGCATACGACTCGGTGGCCACCTCGCCCGAACCCGCCATCGGCCGCGAGTCGAGGTCGCGGCGGCGGCGGTTGGCACGGGGCATGCTCCCATTGTCCCCGACGACCGCCGCCGCCCCGGACCGCGCCACCGATGCCGTCAGCCGGTCACCCGGGCGCTGGTCGGGTCGTACATCGGGCGCAGCGAGACCCGCGTCGGGTACAGCGTGCCTCCCACGTCGACCTGCCAGCTGCCCTCAGCCAGCCACGCGGGCGTCACCGGCCCGTCAGAACCGACGAACGCGAGCCCGACGGCCCCACCGAGGGTCCAGCCGTACGACGCCGACCGCAGGTAGCCCACGACCACCCCGTCGCGCAGCACCGGCTCCGCGTGGAAGAGCAGGGGCTCGGGGTCCTCGAGCAGCACCTGCACGAGCCGGTGGTGCGGCGTGCCGCGCTCCTTGGCCGCCAGCGTCGCCTCCCGCCCCCGGAACCCGCCGGGCTTGTCGAGCGCCACGGCGAACCCCAGCCCCACGGCATACACGTCGTCGGTGTTGTCGATGTCGTGGCCGTAGTCGCGGTAGGCCTTCTCCATGCGCAGGCTCGACAGCGCGCGCAGGCCCGCAGGCCGGATGCCGTGCGCCTCACCCGCCGCGAGCACGGCATCCCAGACCTCGACGGTGCGGTCGGCCGGGGCGTAGAGCTCCCAGCCGAGCTCGCCGAGGTAGGTGATCCGGATGGCGAGCACGTCGACGCCGGCGAGCACGACCCGCTGCGCCGACCGGAAGGGGAACGCCTGCGTCGACCAGTCGACCTCGGGTGCCGCCGCCGCGAGGGTGGCGCGCGACGAGGGACCCTGCACCGTGAGCAGCCCGAGGTCGGTCGTCACGTCGTCGACCGTCACCGCAGCCTCCCCCACCGCTTGCCGCAGCAGGGCCAGCGCCCGGCCGTGCGCGGTGTCGGAGACGACGACGAGGAAGTCGTCCTGAGCCAGCCGCGTCACGGTGAGGTCCGCCTGGACGCCGCCGTCGTCACCGAGCCACTGGGTGTAGGTGATCACCCCGTCGGCCGCGTTGACGGCCCCGGCGCTGAGCCGGTCGAGCACCGCACCGGCGTCGGCGCCGCGCACCGAGAACTTGGCCATGAACGACATGTCCATCAGGCCTACGGCCTCGCGGACCGCACGGTGCTCGGCGGCCCACTGCTCGAACCACGGCTGGTGCCCCCAGCCCGGCTCGGCGGTCGGCGTCTGCCCACGCCCGGCATACCAGGCCGCCGACTCCCACCCGCTGACGTCGCGCAGCTTCGCCCCCTCCGCCACCAGCCGGTCGTGTACGGGTGAGCGGAACTCCCCTCGCGCAGAAGCGAGCTCGATGCCCGGGGTGTGGGCGGCATACACGGTTCCGAGGATCTCGGCGGTGCGCTCGCCACGGTGCTTCGGGTTGAGCTGCCAGTCGCGGAACCTCGCCACGTCGAAGCCGGTGACGTCGACGTCGGGTCGGCCGTCCGTCATCCACTGCGCGACCACGCGCCCCAGCCCGCCGGCCGAGAGGATGCCGACCGAGTTGAGCCCCGCGCAGACGAAGTAGCCGTGGATGCCGGGCGCCTCACCGACTGCCGGTGCGAGGTCGGGGGTGAACGACTCCGGCCCGCAGAAGAAGGTGCGGATGCCGACCGTCTCGACCACCGGCACGCGCGAGATGGCGCGCTCGACGAACGGCCCCATCCGGTCCCAGTCGGGGGCGATCTCGCCGAACGAGAAGTCGGCCGGGATGCCGTCGACCGACCACGCGGCCGCCCGCGGCTCGAAGAGGCCGACCATCATGCCGCCGCCCTCCTCGCGGTAGTAGCCGTAGGCGGCGGGGTCCTCGAAGATCGGGGCGTCCGGGCTCATCCCGTCGATCGGCTCGGTGATGAGGTAGTAGTGCTCGGCCGCCTGGTTCGGCACGACCACGCCGTTGCGCTCGGCCAGCTCGCGGGCCCACATCCCCGCGCAGTTGACGACCAGCTCGCAGTCGACGTCCCCGGCATCCGTGCGCACGCCGACGACCTCCTCGGCCAGCCCGCGCGGGCGGGTGAGCACCTGCTGTACCGACACGCCCTCGACCACCCGTACGCCGAGGTTACGGGCGCCGCGGGACAGGCTCATCGTGAGGTCGACCGGGTTGACCCTCCCGTCGCCGGGCACGTGGAAGCCGGCGAGCAGGTCGTCGGTGCGCGCCAACGGGAACAGCTCGGCCATCTCCCCCGGGCCGATCTCGTCGACCTCCAGGCCGAGGTGCCGCTGGAACGCCGCGACGCGCCGGTACTCGTGCAGCCGGTCGGCGTCGGCCGCGGCCTCGATCAGCCCAACCCGCTTGAACCCGGTGGCGACGCCGGTCTCCTGCTCGAGCCGCGCGTAGAGCTCGCGGGAGTAGAGCCGCAGCGCGGTGTTGGTCTCGCTGGTGGAGCCGAAGCAGGTCATCAGGCCCGCCGCGTGCCAGGTGGTGCCCGAGGTGAGCCGGTCGCGCTCGAGCACCAGCACGTCGGTGACCCCGAGGTGCGCGAGGTGGTAGGCGATCGAGGCCCCGATCACCCCGCCCCCGATGACCACCACGCGCGCCCGCTCCGGCAGGCTCCCCGGGGCGCGTGTCGAGGTGGCAGGGGACGGGTCGGGCCGGGCAGCGGTGCTCACCCGTCGACCATATCGACCGGTCGAGAGAGGAGAACACGCCGCCCGGGTCGAGCCGCGACGGCGTGTTGTCTACTCCCGAAGAGCCCGGATGCCGGTCAGGCGTAGGTGCGGAACCCGCGCCCGGTCTTGCGCCCGAGGTAGCCGGCGGTGACGAGGTGCTCGAGCAGCGGCGCCGGGGCGTAGCCCGGTTCGCGGAACTCGGTGTAGAGCTCGCGCTCGATGGCCAGCGACACGTCGAGCCCCACGACGTCGAGCAGCTCGAACGGGCCCATCGGCAGGCCGCAGCCGGTCTTCATCGCGGTGTCGATGTCGTCGGCGCTGGCGTAGTTGGCCTCGAGCATCCGCACGGCGTCGTTGAGGTAGGGGAAGAGCAGCGCGTTGACGATGAACCCCGACCGGTCGCCACAGGTCACGGCGACCTTGCCGACCTTGGCGCAGAGGTCCTGCACCGTGGCGGTGACGTCGGGCGCGGTCGACACGGTGTGCACGACCTCGACCAGCTTCATGATCGCGGCGGGGTTGAAGAAGTGCATGCCGATGACGTCCTGCGGCCGCGAGGTCACCTTGGCGCAGTCGATGATCGGCAGCGACGAGGTCGTGGTGGCGAGGATGGCGCCCGGCTTGCAGATCCGGTCGAGGTCGCGGAAGAGGTCCTGCTTGACCGCGAGGTCCTCGGCGATCGCCTCCACCACCAGGTCGACGTCGGCCAGCGCCTCGCGCGTGGTCGCGCCGGTCACCCGGCCGAGCAGCGCCTCGGCGTCCTGCGCCGTCATCCGGCCCTTCTCCACGGCGCGGGTGTTGTTGCGGGCGATCGCGGCGCGAACGGCATCCACCTTGGCGTCGCCGCGGGCGACGTACGTGACGTCGTACCCGGCCTTGGCGAACACCTCGATGATGCCGGTCGCCATGGTTCCCGACCCGACCACGCCCACCGACGTGACCGGGCGCAGCGACACCCCGGGCGGCGGGCCGCCGGAGGGGGTCTGGGCGTCGGCCACCACCTGCGGTGAGCCGGGCTCGGCGTAGGTGTAGAAACCGCGGCCGCTCTTGCGGCCCAGAAGGCCGGCGCTGACCATCTGCTTGATGATCGGGCTCGGGGCGTGCAGCCGGTCGCGGCCCTGCTTGTACATCGTGTCGAGGATCTCGTAGGCCGTGTCGAGCCCGATCAGGTCGAGCAACGCGAGCGGGCCCATCGGGTAGCCGCAGCCGAAGCGCATGGCGGCGTCGAGGTCCTCGCGGGTCGCGTAGCGGCTCTCGTACATCGACACGGCGTGGTTGAGGTAGCCGAAGAGCAGCGCGTTGGCGATGAAGCCCGCCTTGTCGCCGACGATGACCGGCTTCTTGCCCAGCCGCTCGGCGAGCGCCTTGACGTCCTCGAAGACGTCGTCGGCGGTGATCACGGTGCGGATCACCTCGACGAACTGCTGCACCGGCGCCGGGTTGAAGAAGTGCATGCCGACGACCCGCTTGGGGTTCGACGTCGCCACGGCGATCTCGGTGACCGGCAGCGAGGAGGTGTTGGTGGCCAGCACGGCATCCGCGGACACCACGGCGTCGACCTTGCCGAGCAGCTCCTTCTTGAGGTCGAGCTGCTCGGGCACGGCCTCGACCACGAGCTGGCAGCCGGCCAGGTCGGCCAGGTCGCTGGTGAAGGTCACCCGCGCGTGCAGGGCGTCGTGCTCCTCCTGGGTCAGCTTGCCGCGGCTCAGGGCCCGGCCGGTGCTGCCCCCGAGCACCGCCTTGCCGTGTTCGATGCCGGCCTCGTCGACCTCGACGGCGATCACGTCGATCCCGTTGCGCGCGAAGACCTCCACGATCCCCGCGCCCATCGTCCCGAGTCCGATCACACCCACACTGGTGAAGTCACGCGTCATGGTCGCGATCCTCTCAGAGCGGTGCCTGACCCACGACACCAGCACGGCGTGACACTTCTTACCCCCGGGGTCCGTGCGACCGGCGTCACCGCCCCGGATGCCGTCACGCCTGGCCCGCGCCCCTCACCAGTCGTGACCTGCCGCCACCAGCTCGGCCTCGAGGGTCACCCGTTCGCGGGAGTGCAGCGGCGGCAGGCCGAGGCCGTCGGTGGGCACCTGCACCTGCTGGCAGAGCTGGATGAGCAGCTGGTCGTAGGCCGCCAGCACCGCGCGCAGCCGCGCCGCCTGGTGCGGGGCGTCGCCGTCCTCCACCCGGCGGATCTCGACCTCGAGGCGGCGCAGCTCGAGCGCGATCAGCACGGGCGGCATCGGCTGCGGCACCGGGCGCCCGAGCACCCGCCGGCGCCAGAGCCGCAGGCGCTCGGCGTGCGGACCGAGCCGCCGGGCGAGCGGGCGCAGCAACCGGGGCGGCTCGCCGCCGGTGAACCAGTTGAGCGCGGCCCCCTGGGCGACGAACCAGAGCCCGGGCAGCACGACGAGGACACCTGTCCACAGGGCTGCCCTCATTGGCCTCACCTCTACCGCGACCGTGCTCGGTTCCTACCCACGAGTGTGCGCCCGGACTCCCGCCAGCACAACGGATTCACGCATCCCGGCAGTAGGGTGGTCGACCGTGCGACTCGTGATCGCGACGTGCAGCGTCGACTACGACGGGCGGCTGACCGCCCACCTGCCGCTGGCGACCCGGTTGCTCGCTGGTCAAGGCCGACGGCTCGGTGCTCGTGCACTCCGACGGCGGGTCCTACAAGCCGCTGAACTGGATGTCGCCGCCGTGCGCGATGGCCGAGGTCGAGCCCGACGACGGCGAGGCGGCTGAGGGGGTCACGGCGGTCTGGGTCGTGCAGCACGCCAAGTCCGAGGACCGGCTGCGGGTGAAGATCCACGAGGTGCACCACGACAGCGCCCACGAGCTCGGCGTCGACCCGGGCCTGGTCAAGGACGGCGTCGAGGCGCACCTGCAGAAGCTGCTCGCCGAGCACATCACCACGCTCGGGACGGGGTGGACCCTGACCCGCCGCGAGTACATGACCCCCATCGGGCCGGTCGACATCCTGTGCAAGGACGGCGCCGGCGCCACCGTCGCCATCGAGATCAAGCGGCGCGGCGACATCGACGGCGTCGAGCAGCTCACCCGCTACCTCGAGCTGATGAACCGCGACCCGCACCTGGCGCCGGTCTCCGGGGTCTTCGCCGCCCAGCAGATCAAGCCGCAGGCGCGCACCCTTGCCGAGGACCGCGGCATCCGCTGTGTCGTGCTCGACTACGACGCGCTCAAGGGCGTCGACAACAGCGAGCACCGCCTCTTCTGAGTGTCGCCAGGTCGACCAACAGGTCAAAGCTGCCCCAGCCGCGGCCGGTGGGCCGGGACAAGATCGACCAATGGTCACTGCAGGTAGATCGGCCAGTCCTTCACTCGCGCGGGTACGCCGAACGGGCTGTTCCCCGAGTAGACCCTTGCTTCCGTCGTAGATCCTTGCTCGCGGCGTAGATCCGCGCTCCGGTTGGGCGTTGCTGCAGCAGCCCCCAACCGGAGGAAGGACACCCCACTGGAGTACGGATCCACGAACGGCCCTCTGTGCGAGGTCAGCAGCACTCCGCGGGGTCTGGAGGTTCTTGCGGGGTCAGGGCCGTACTCGACGCTGACCCCGCGAAGTGCTCCTGAGTTCGCGGAAGCTGGCAACCCGCGCCCGCCCGTCCGCCAGCGCCGGCGCGTACCCGCATCGACCACCTGGTCACTGGGGGTACGGCCGTCGGCCACTGCGTCAGCCTTGGCTCTGAGCCAGCTCCCAGCCGTCGTCACCGATCTCGAGCACCACGACGTCCCGGTCCGGCCTGCGGGCGCGGCCGAGGTGGTCGAGCACGGCATCGAGGTGGCCAGAAGTCACGGGCACGACGACGCGCTCGCCGCGGTGCAGGTCGGCGAGCGCCTGCAGCTCCTCGACGACATCGGCCTCCAGGCCCAGCGGAGGGACCACGACGGCACCGGCGCCGGCCGCGGCATCCGGCGCTGTGCCGACCGGCACGAGCACCAGGGTGGCGGCGCAGTGCAGGGCCATGCCCGGCACGCTACGCGCACCTTCGACAGCCGCGGGGTCCCGGCATACCGGGGAATGTCGTGGGTAGGGGCCCGGTTGTCGACCACCGGCGCCGCACCACGGCGCCGTCGCCATTTCCCCGTCGGACCGAGAGGACACCACCATGACCAGCACGACCGACACCAGCACCATCACGAACACCAGCGAGCAGCGCAAGGTCGCCTTCCTCGTCGCCCCCGAGGGCATCGAGCAGGTCGAGCTCACCGGGCCCTGGGAGGCCGTCGAGCAGTCCGGCGCCACCCCCGTGCTCGTCTCGACGCAGGACGGCCAGGTGCAGGCGTTCAACCACCTCGACAAGGGCGACACCTTCGACGTCGACGTCACCGTGGCGTCCGCCGACGTCGCCGACTACGCCGCCCTCGTGCTGCCCGGCGGCGTCGCCAACCCCGACGCGCTGCGCACCGACGCGGATGCCGTGGCGTTCGTCCGCCAGTTCGTGCAGTCCGGCAAGCCGGTGGCCGCGATCTGCCACGCGCCGTGGACCCTCATCGAGGCCGACGTCGTGCGCGGCCGCAGCCTCACCTCCTGGCCGAGCCTGCAGACCGACCTGCGCAACGCCGGCGCCACCTGGGAGGACCGCGAGGTCGTCGTCGACGACAACCTGATCACCAGCCGCAACCCCGACGACATCCCGGCCTTCACCCGCGAGCTGACCGCGGCGCTGTCGGCGTCCGTCACCGCCTGACGCCTTCCGGCATCAGCGCCGACGCCCGTCCTCGCTCAGGCGTGGGCGGGCGTCGTCGCGTCGGCGGGCAGGCCCCGTGAGGCCCGGATGACCTCGACGAAGCGCACCATGATGTCGTTGAGCCCGAAGTCCTTGGGCGTGAACACCTCGGCCACCCCCATCGCCTTCAGCTTCACCGCATCGGCCTCGGGGATGATGCCGCCGACGATCACCGGCACGTCACCGGCGCCGGCCTCGCGCATCAGGTCGAGCACCTCGGGCACGAGCTCCATGTGCGAGCCGCTCAGGATCGAGATGCCGACCAGGTGCACGTCCTCGGCCACCGCCGCGCCCGACGATCTGCTCGGGCGTCAGCCGGATGCCCTGGTAGACCACCTCGAAGCCCGCGTCGCGGGCCCGCACGGCGATCTGCTCGGCGCCGTTGGAGTGGCCGTCGAGCCCCGGCTTGCCCACGAGCAGGCGCAGCCGCTCGCCGAGCTCGTCGCTGGTGCGCGGCCACCCTCGCCCGCACGTCGGCCAGGGCCTCGGAACCCGCACCCACGCCGACCGAGCCGCTGACCCCGGTCGGCGCGCGGAACTCACCGAAGACCTGACCGCAGCGCCCCGGCCCACTCCCCCGTGGTCAGCCCGGCCCGGGCGCACTCGAGCGTGGCCGGCATCAGGTTGGTGTCGGTGCCGGCATCGTCGATGAGACGAGCCAGGGCGGATGCCGCGCGCTCGCGCCGCTCCGGGTCGCCGTCGCGCTCCTCCCGCCAGCGCCGGACCGCAGCCACCGCGGCGGCCTCGACACCGGCATCCACGCCCTGGATCGCCGTCTCGAGGTCGGCCGTGAGCGGGTTGGGCTCGGTGGTCTCGAAGCGGTTGACCCCGACGACGACGTCCTCGCCGGCCTCGATGCGCTGCCGACGCCGCGAGTGCGAGGCCACGAGCTCGCTCTTCATGTAGCCGCCCTCGACCGCCGGCACCGCGCCGCCCATCTCCTGCACCCGGTCGATCTCGGCGCGGGCTCCCTCGACGAGCTCGGCGACCTTGGCCGCGACCACCGTCGAGCCCTCGAACAGGTCGTCGTACTCGAGCAGGTCGGTCTCGAACGCCAGCACCTGCTGGATGCGCAGCGACCACTGCTGGTCCCAGGGCCGGGGCAGCCCGAGCGCCTCGTTCCACGCCGGCAGCTGCACCGCGCGGGCCCGGGCGTCCTTGCTCATCGTCACGGCGAGCATCTCGAGCACGATGCGCTGCACGTTGTTCTCGGGCTGCGCCTCGGTGAGCCCGAGCGAGTTGACCTGCACGCCGTAGCGGAACCGGCGCTGCTTGGCGTCGGTGACGCCGTAGCGCTCGAGGGTCAGCTCGTCCCACAGCTGCACGAAGGCGCGCATCTTGCACATCTCCTCGACGAAGCGCACGCCGGCGTTGACGAAGAACGAGATGCGGGCCACGACCTCGCCGAAGCGCTCGGGGGGCACCTGGCCGGAGTCGCGCACGGCGTCCAGCACGGCGATCGCGGTGCACATCGCGTAGGCGATCTCCTGCACCGGCGTCGCGCCGGCCTCCTGCAGGTGGTAGCTGCAGATGTTGGTCGGGTTCCACTTCGGGATCTCGGAGACGGTGTAGGTCACCATGTCGGTGATCAGCCGCAGCGACGGCCCCGGCGGGAAGACGTAGGTGCCGCGGGAGAGGTACTCCTTGATGATGTCGTTCTGGGTGGTGCCGGCCAGCGCCCGCACCGCGGATGCCGGGTCCTCACCTGCCTCCTGCGCCTGCTCCTCGGCGGCCACCTGGTAGAGCGCCAGCAGCCACATCGCGGTGGCGTTGATCGTCATCGAGGTGTTCATCCGCGACAGCGGGATGTCGTCGAACAGCGCCCGCATGTCGCCGATGTGCGAGATCGGCACGCCGACCTTGCCGACCTCGCCGCGCGCCAGCACGTGGTCGGGGTCGTAGCCGGTCTGGGTCGGCAGGTCGAACGCCACCGACAGGCCGGTCTGGCCCTTGTCGAGGTTGCGGCGGTAGAGGGCGTTGCTGGCGGCGGCGCTGGAGTGGCCGGCGTAGGTCCGCATCACCCACGGGCGGTCACGCTCGGGGCGGGTGGCGTCGGGGCTCTCGGGCATGCGGTGAACGCTAGCCGCGGCGCACGGGTGCGGGTAGCGACCGGCGCGGTGAGAGTGCCCACACCAGCGGGCACCCGGCGACTCGTCGGCGAGGGGTCAGGCCGTGGTCAGCCGGCCGCACCGGCCAGCGCCGGCTCGTCGGTGGCCGTGGTGGGCAGTGCCGCCAGCAGCGAGTGCAGTCGAGCGCGACGCAGCAGCCGCCGGGTGCGCTCGTCGGCCGCGACGATGCGCATCGGGCGCCCGGCCCGGCGAGCGCGCCGCTGGCACTCGACGATGAAGCCGAAGCCGGTCGCGTCGCCCACCTGGGCCTCGGCGAGGTCGAGGAGCACCGGCGTGGTGCCCCCGGCGATCAGCCGGTGCACCGTGAGGCGCAGGTCTGCAACCGTGCGCACGTCGAGCCGCCCCCGCAGCGTGACGTGGCAACCACGGTCATCGTTCAACTCGGTGATGGTCACGATGGCCGTCCCCTGTCCCGCCACAATGCCCCCTCTCACATCGTCGTGGGTCCATTCAACAGACCGGGAGGTATGCGCGTCACCCACATTCGGGTAAAGAGCGGGCAAAGAATGGACAATGTCACCTTGATGCCAGCCCTGGCGCCGCTGTCCGGGTCTGCGAGGCTGGGGTCATGGTCAACCTCACCCGCATCTACACCCGCACCGGCGACGACGGCAGCACGTCGCTGGGCGACCTGAGCCGCACCCGCAAGACCGACCCGCGGCTGGCGGCCTACGCCGACACCAACGAGGCCAATGCGGCGCTCGGCCTCGCCATCGCCTGCGGCGACCTGCCCGATGACGTGCGGGTGGTGCTGACCCGGGTGCAGAACGACCTGTTCGACATCGGCGCCGACCTGTCCACCCCGCTGCAGCGCACCTACGAGTACCCCCCGCTGCGGGTCAAGGAGGAGTGGGTCGTCGAGCTCGAGGCCGACTGCGACCGCTACCTCGAGCGGCTCGAGAAGCTGCGGTCCTTCATCCTGCCCGGCGGCACCCCGGGCGCTGCGCACCTGCACCTGGCCCTGACCGTGGTGCGGCGCGCGGAGCGGTCGGTGTGGGCGGCGGTCGAGGCCTACGGCACCGAGCCGGGCGAGTCCCGCGGCGAGGGCGGGGTCAACCCGGTCACGGCCACCTACCTCAACCGGCTCTCCGACCTGCTGTTCGTGCTGGCCCGCTGCGCGAACCTGCCCGGTGGCGATGTGCTGTGGGCCCCCGGCGGCGGCCGCGAAGAAGCGCCGAAGAAGGACTGAGCCCCACAGACCACCCGACTTCGTGCGAATTTCCCACCGCTGAGCAGCCCGCGACGTGCGTTCGCGGGGTGGAAAATCCGCAAGAAGTCGGGAAAGAGCGGGCAGCTCAGGCGACGTTGACGTTGAAGCCGGGCGGGCTGGACTCCAGCCAGGCCCGCACCGCGGTGTAGGCGGCCGGCACGAACGCGAACTCGCACGACTGCGCCCCCGCCCGCCCCTGCACGGCCACCGGGTCGGCCAGCCCCGGGATCGGGTCGAGCAGCGGCACCGCCGTGCCGAAGTCGAGCTCACCGCGCTGCCACGACACCTCGGCGCGCAGCGAGGGCCCGACGATGCTGAACCACTCGAAGCGGTCCGAGCTGAGCCGGGCCAGGCCCAGCCGCCACCGGCCGGCCTCGCCCTGGCGCCGCGCGCAGAGCATGACCGGGCGGCCGTCGCCGGAGATGAAGCGTCGGCGCGCCCACACGAAGGTGAGCGCGCCGACGACCAGCACGACGACGAGGGCGAGGACCAGCTCGGCAGCCACGAACGGCGTCATGCGAGCGGTCCCCGTCCCTCGATGTCAGGAGCCCATGCCGCTGGCGTCGACCGACTCGGCGATGATCGTCACCCGGTCGTGGTCGACCGAGAGGAACCCGCCGTCGATCTGCGCCGAGCGCCACGACCCGTCGGCGTTGACCCGCACCTCGCCCTCGTCGAGCACGCACAGGATGGGCGTGTGACCGGGCAGGATGCCGAGGTCGCCGTCGATCGAGCGCGCGCTGACCTGGCTCGCCTCACCCTCCCAGACCTTGCGGTCGGCGGAGACGATCTCGACCTGGAGCGGCATCAGAGGTTCTTCTGGATCTCGGCCCACTGGCGCTCGACGTCGTCGAGGCCACCGCACATGAAGAACGCCTGCTCACCGACGTGGTCGAAGTCGCCGTCGCAGATCTTCGTGAAGCGCCTCGATGGTGTCGGCCAGCGGCACCGTCGAGCCCTCGATGCCGGTGAACTGCTTGGCCACGTAGGTGTTCTGCGACAGGAACCGCTGGATGCGACGGGCCCGGTTGACCAGGATCTTGTCCTCCTCGGACAGCTCGTCGACGCCGAGGATCGCGATGATGTCCTGGAGCTCCTTGTTGCGCTGCAGGATCCCCTTGACGCGCAGCGCGGTGCTGTAGTGGTCCTCGCGCGATGTACCGGCGGTCGAGGATCCGGCTGGTCGAGGTCAGCGGGTCGACGGCCGGGTAGATGCCGAGCGAGGCGATCTCGCGGGACAGCTCGGTGGTGGCGTCGAGGTGCGCGAACGTCGTGGCCGGGGCCGGGTCGGTGTAGTCGTCGGCCGGCACGTAGATCGCCTGCATCGAGGTGATCGAGTGACCACGGGTCGAGGTGATCCGCTCCTGGAGCGTGCCCATCTCGTCGGCGAGGGTCGGCTGGTAGCCGACCGCGGACGGCATCCGGCCGAGCAGCGTGGAGACCTCGGACCCGGCCTGGGTGAACCGGAAGATGTTGTCGATGAAGAGCAGCACGTCCTGGCTCTGCACGTCGCGGAAGTACTCCGCCATGGTGAGCGCCGAGAGCGCCACGCGCAGACGGGTGCCCGGCGGCTCGTCCATCTGGCCGAAGACGAGGGCGGTCTGCTCGAGGACGCCGGCCTCCTCCATCTCGACCATCAGGTCGTTGCCCTCACGGGTGCGCTCGCCGACACCGGCGAACACCGAGACACCACCGTGGTCGCGCGCGACGCGGGCGATCATCTCCTGGATCAGCACGGTCTTGCCGACACCGGCACCGCCGAACAGGCCGATCTTGCCGCCCTGCACGTAGGGGGTGAGCAGGTCGATGACCTTGATGCCGGTCTCGAACATCTGGGTCTTGGACTCGAGCTGGTCGAAGGCCGGCGCGGTGCGGTGGATGCGCCAGCGCTCGTTGGCCTCGAAGGTCTCGCCCTCGGCGAGGTTCAGGACCTCGCCGGTGGCGTTGAAGACCTTGCCCATGGTGACGTCGCCGACGGGCACGGTGATCGGGCCGCCGGTGTCCTGCACCGGGGTGCCGCGGACCAGGCCGTCGGTCGGCTTCAGGGAGATGGCGCGCACCATGTTGTCGCCGATGTGCTGCGCGACCTCGAGGTTCAGATGCCGCTTGACGCCCTCGACCGTCGACCTCGGTGGTGAGCAGGTTGTACTTCTCGGGCATCTCGTCGACGGGGAACTCGACGTCGACGACGGGGCCGATGATGCGCGAGATGCGGCCCACGCCGCCGACGGCGTGGGTCTCGCTCCGCTCGCTGACAGTTGCAGTCATGGTCTCTCTCTCGCTCACTTGCTCTCGGCCAGCGCGCCGGCGCCGCCGACGATTTCGCTGATCTCTTGGGTGATCTCGGCCTGACGAGCCTGGTTCGCCAGGCGGGTGTACTTCTTGATGAGCTCCTCGGCGTTGTCCGTGGCCGACTTCATCGCCCGCTGGCGGGCGGCGAGCTCGGACGCGGCGGCCTGCAGCATGCAGTTGAAGAGCCGGGCGTTGACGTACTTCGGCAGCAGGGCGTCGAGCACCTGCTCGGCGCTGGGCTCGAACTCGTACAGCGGCAGGAGGTCGTCGGCCTCCGGCGCCTCCCCGCCCTCGACGACCTCGAGCGGCAGCAGCCGGATGACCTCGGGCTCCTGGGTCACCATCGACACGAAGCGGGTGTAGACGATGTGCATCTCGTCGACGCCGCCCTCCTCGGCCGGTGCCGTGAAGTCGTGCGACCAGGCGCTGGCCCACCTCGCGCGCCGTCTCGAACGTGGGCTTCTCGGAGTTGCCGCTCCACTCGGCCGCGCTGCTCGCGGTGGCGGAACTTGTAGAAGCCGATCGCCTTGCGGCCGAGCAGGTAGGGGACGACCTCCTTGCCCTCCTCGCGCAGGCCGCGACGAGGCGCTCGCTCTCCTTGATGACCGAGGAGCTGTAGGCACCGGCGAGACCACGGTCAGAGGTGATGATGACGACCGCGGCGCGCTTGACGTCCTCCTTGCTCGGAGGTCAGCGGGTGGTCCTCGTTGGAGAACGTCGCGACGGCCGAGACCGCGCGGGTCAGCGCCCGGGCGTACGGGCTCGACTCACGCACCGCCTCCTGCGCCTTGACGACGCGGGCCGCGGCCATGAGCTCCATCGCCCGGGTGATCTTCTTCGTCGAGCTGACGGCACGGATGCGGTTCCGGTAGACCCGGATCTGCGCTCCCATACGTTTCCGCCTTCCTGAGTGTCTGTGTGCTCGTGCCCGGTCAGCGCTTCTGCTTGACGATCTGCTCCTGCTCGACTCCAGCGCCTTCTCGGCGGCGTCGTCCTCCTCCTCGCGACCGGCCTGGATGCCGTCCGCACCGGTGCCCTGGAAGAGCTTGTGCTTGAAGGTGGTGACCTCGGCGTCGAGCGCCTGCTCGGTCTCCTCCTCGAACTTGCCGGTCTCGCGGATGGCCGCGAGCAGCTCGTTCTTGCTGCGGCGCAGGTGGTCGAGGAAGTCGGGCTCGAAGCGGCGGACGTCCTCGACCGCGACGTCGTCGAGCTTGCCGTTGGTGCCGAGCCCAGATCGAGACGACCTGCTCCTCGACCGGGTACGGCGAGTGACTGGCGCTGCTTGAGCAGCTCGACCAGGCGGGCACCCTTCGCGAGCTGGGCGCGCGACGCCGCGTCGAGGTCGGAGGCGAACATCGCGAACGCCTCCAGCGCGCGGTACTGCGCGAGGTCGAGCTTGAGGCGGCCGGAGACCTTCTTCATCGCCTTGACCTGCGCGGCACCACCGACGCGGGAGACCGAGATACCGACGTCGATCGCCGGGCGGACGTTGGCGTTGAACAGGTCGGACTGCAGGAAGATCTGGCCGTCGGTGATCGAGATGACGTTGGTCGGGATGTACGCCGAGACGTCGCCCGCCTTGGTCTCGATGATCGGCAGGCCGGTCATCGAGCCGGCGCCGAGCTCGTCGGACAGCTTCGCGCAGCGCTCGAGCAGCCGGCAGTGCAGGTAGAACACGTCGCCGGGGTAGGCCTCGCGGCCCGGCGGGCGGCGCAGCAGCAGCGACACGGCGCGGTAGGCCTCGGCCTGCTTGGTCAGGTCGTCGAAGACGATGAGGACGTGCTTGCCGTCGTACATCCAGTGCTGGCCGATGGCCGAGCCGGTGTAGGGGGCGAGGTACTTGAAGCCGGCGGAGTCGGAGGCCGGGGCCGCGACGATGGTGGTGTACTCCATCGCGCCGGCGTCCTCGAGGGTGCCGCGCACGGCGGCGATGGTCGAGCCCTTCTGGCCGATGGCGACGTAGATGCAGCGCACCTGCTTGTCGGGGTCGCCGGAGTCCCAGTTGGCCTTCTGGTTGATGATCGTGTCGATCGCGATCGTGGTCTTGCCGGTCTGGCGGTCACCGATGATCAGCTGGCGCTGGCCGCGGCCGATCGGGGTCATGGCGTCGATGGCCTTGAGGCCGGTCTGCAGCGGCTCGTGCACCGACTTGCGCTGCATGACGTTGGGCGCCTGCAGCTCGAGCGCGCGGCGCTCCTCGCTGACGATCTCGCCGAGGCCGTCGATCGGGGTGCCCAGCGGGTCGACGACGCGACCGAGGAAGTCGTCGCCGACGGGCACCGAGAGGACCTCGCCGGTGCGCTTGACCTCCTGGCCCTCCTCGATGCCGGAGAACTCGCCGAGGACGACGACGCCGATCTCGTGCACGTCGAGGTTCAGCGCGAGGCCGAGGGTGCCGTCCTCGAACTGGAGCAGCTCGTTGGCCATCGCCGAGGGCAGGCCCTCGACGTGCGCGATGCCGTCACCGGCGTCGGTGACGCGGCCGACCTCCTCGCGCGCGGCAACGCCGGGCTCGTAGGACCGGACGTAGCTGTCCAGGGCGTCCCGGATCTCGTCCGGACGGATCGAGAGCTCCGTCATGTTCTGATCTTCTCCTCGGTCACCGGCCCCCGCTGGGGCCGAAGTCTGTGGTCGGTGGTGCAGGTGTGCAGTTGGTCTGGGGTCGCCGGGGCGATCGGGGATGCCGGTCAGCTCCCGGTGACGTGCCGGCGCGCCTCGTCGAGACGGCGCAGGACGGTGCCGTCGACGACCTCGTCGCCGACCTGGACCCGGATGCCGCCCATGACGGCGGGGTCCTCGATGACCTGCAGGCTGACCGACTTGCCGTAGTGCCGCTCGAGGGCGCTGCGGAGCCGGGCGTGCTGCTGCTCGGTGAGCGGTGTCGCGACGGTGACGTGGGCGGTGAGCTCGTCACGACGCTGCGCCGCGAGCCCGAGGTAGTCCTCGAGCACCTGGTCGATCCGCCGGCCGCGCGGGACGCGCACCGCCTGCTCGACGAGCCGGCCGGTCTCGGGCGCCGTCTTGCCTTCGAGCAGCCCGTGCACGAGCGTGGCCTTGCCGGCACCGTCGGTGTTGCGGGTGGACAGGGTGTCGCGCAGGTCGGGGTTGCCCGCGACGATGCGCTCGAAGCGGAACAGCTCGTCCTCGACCCGGTCGATGCGCCGCTCGCGCTCGGCCGCCGCGAGCAGGGCCTGCACGGCCAGGCTCTCGAGGGTGTCGGCGAGGTCGCGCTCGGCCGACCAGCGCTGGCCGGCGACGTCGGCGACGAGGCCGGTGGTGGTCTCACCGATCTTGCCGCCGAAGAGCGACCGGGCCAGGCCCGACTTGTCGGACGCCTCACGGGACGGGTCGGCGAGGGCGCGGCGCAGCGACGCGCTGCCGTCGACGACACTGGTGACCGCGAAGAGCTCCTCCGCGATCGTGTCCCAGCCCGGGTCGCCGGCGAGGGCGGCGTCGAGCGCCGCCTGCGCCGCCTTGGCCGAACCCCGTGACGAGCCGCGCATCAGGCGTCCTGACCCGCGGGGGTGACCTTCTCGGGCTTCACGTCGCCGGCCTCGAGCTCGGCGAGGAACCGGTCGACGATGCCGTTCTGGCGCACCTCGTCCTCGAGCGACTCCCCGACGATCTTGCTGGCGAGGGTCGTCGACAGGGCGCCGACCTCCTGGCGCAGCGAGACGACGGCCTGCTGGCGCTCGGCGTCGACCTGGCGCTTGGCCGACTCGGTGATGCGCGCGGCCTCGGCCTGGGCCTGCCCGCGCATCTCCGCCACGATCGAGGCGCCCTGCTCACGCGCGGACTCCCGGATCTCGTTGGCCTCGGTGCGGGCACCGGCGAGCTGGGCGTTGTACTTCTCCAGCGCCGCCTTGGCCTCGGCCTGGGCCTCCTCGGCCTGCTGCATGCCACCCTCGATCGCGGCGGCACGCTCGTCGTACATCGCCTCCATCTTCGGGACGACCCTGGTCGCGTAGATCCAGTACAGGATCGCGAAGGAGATGAGGCCGATGATCAGCTCGGCGGGGTGCGGCAGCAGCGGGAGGGCGTCGGGCCAGCCCACACCTTCAGCAGCGGGAACGGATGCGAGAACCACGTCGCTTCCTTATCTGTCGGTCAAGCGGAAAGGTCGAGTCGGTGTCGTCAGGGCGTGGAGTCGAAGACGAAGACGAACACCAGACCGAGGATGGCGAGCGCCTCGGTGAGGGCCATACCGGTGAAGGCGATGGTCTGGAGCATGCCGCGGGCCTCGGGCTGACGCGCGACGCCGTTGAGGTAGGCGGCGAAGATCAGACCCACACCGATACCGGGGCCGATGGCGGCGAGGCCGTAGCCGAGGTAGGTGATGTTCCCAGTCATTGCGTTTCCTTTCGAGGCCGCCGGGTCCGTCCCGGCGTCGGGTGTTCTACGAGGTCGTGCTGGTGGTGCGGCGGGCCGGAGCCCGTGGTCAGTGGTGCTCGCTGACCGCGTCGGAGATGTAGAGCGCGGTGAGCAGGGTGAAGATGAAGGCCTGCAGGAACTGGACGAGCAGCTCGAAGAAGGTCATCACGACGCCGAAGGCCAGGCCGAGGATGCCGGAGAGCTGGATGAGGATGCTGCTGCCGTGGATGAGGAGGTACTCGCCACCGAGGATGAACACCAGCAGCATCAGGTGGCCGGCGAGCATGTTGCCGAACAGTCGCAGGGCCAGGGTGAGCGGCCGGATGAAGAAGTAGGTGATGAACTCGAGCACGAACATGATCGGCCGCAGCCACAGCGGCAGGCCCGGGGGGACCAGCGACTTGAGGTAGCCGATGACGCCGTGCTTACGGCGGATCGCGACCGTGTGGTAGACGACGTAGACGATCAGGGTGAGCACGATCGGGAACGCGATGCGGCTCATGGTCGGGAACTGCACGAAGGGCAGCACGCCCATCACGTTGTTGAACAGGATCAGCGTGAACAGCGTCATGAGCAGCGGGATGAACTGCTTGAAGTCCTTGGCGCCGATCACGTCACGGGCGATCGAGTTGCGCACGAAGCCGTAGGCCTGCTCGGCCATCCACTGGCGCTTGTTCGGCACCACCGTGAGCTTGCCGGCGACCGTCACGAAGAACCAGGCGAGCACGACCACCGAGATGGCCATGACGACCATCGGGCGGGTGATCGCCCAGTTGCTGTCGCCGCCGATGACCGGCCAGTAGAAGTCGGAGGTGCCGGGGGCCTGGAAGCCCCCGTCGCCGTCGGCGGCAGCGATGCCGACCTGCAGCCAGGATGCGGGAACCACGCTCAGGCTCACAGCCTCTCCTCGGGGATTTCACAGGCAACCTCGACGGGCACCCGGGGGAACGGGACGTACGCTACCGGACCCTTCCGGGTCTGGGCGACGCAGGGTTGCGGGCTGAAGACGCTGATCACCGGGTCTCCTCGGGGGTGTTCGACGGCTCGTCGTAGACGGGGATCCGGGCCTTGCGCAACGCGATCATCGCGAAGACCTGCCAGACCAGCGTCACCACCAGGACCACCAGGCCCAGGGCCACGCCGTCGACCCAGTCCGCGTTCTTGAACGCGATGATGACGAGCAGCAGGAAGATGACCTGGCCCAGGTAGACCGCCATCGCCACGGCGAAGAAGGCCGTGGGGCTCGCACTGCGGACCAGCCTGCTCAGCAGGAACATGCCCGAGGCGAAGAACGCCACGGAGACGACCAGCCCGATCAGGGCTCCGGCGAGCGCGTCCGTGCCGCGCACCCCGACCAGCACCGCCGCCGTGAGCAGACCTGCCAGCAGCGACGGGAGCAAGGCCCCCCGCAACATGGCCCCGAACGGCGCGCCGGCGTGCGGCTCACTGCTGCGGGTGGGGTCGGTCATCGGTGATCGGCCTCTTCGAGGAGTCGTGGCGGATGGGGTCCGGGACGGCTTGTGAAAGTTATCACAAGCGTTGCTGAAGGCCCAAACCGTGTCCGGCAGACGGCATCCGGGCTGGTGCGCAGGCCGGTCAGACGCGCCGGGTGACGATCACCCAGATGGTGCGGGCGACGATCTCCAGGTCGAGCACGGGTGACCAGTTCACGAGGTACTGCAGGTCGTAGCCCAGCTTGTACTCCGCGTCGGTGTGGTAGCGGCCGTGGATCTGGGCGAGGCCGGTCAGGCCCGGTGGCACCTCGTGACGGCGCGTGTACCCGGCGATCTCCTTCTCGAAACCCTTGGTGAGCTCGGGGCGCTCGGGCCGGGGGCCGACCACCGACATCTTCCCGGTGAGGATGTGCAGGATCTGGGGCAGCTCGTCGGCCCGGGTGGCCCGCACCCAGCGACAGGCCGGGATGACGCGCGGGTCGCCGTCGGTCGCCAGCCGCGCCACGCCGTCGGACTCGGCGTCGGGGCGCATGGTGCGGAACTTGACCATCTCGAAGGTCTCACCGCCCACCCCCACCCGCACCTGGCGGAAGAGCAGCGGCCGACCGGCCACGGCCAGCTGGTAGAGCGCGACCCCGCCGAGCAGCAGCACCCAGACCGGCGCGGTGACCAGCAGCAGGAACAGGTCGAGCAGGCGCTTGAAGTGCCGCTGCGACGCCGGCATCGTCTGCGGCAGCAGCAGCACGAAGGGCAGGCCGCCCACCTCGCGCAGCCGGTCGAGCCCGAAGAGCGTCTCGCGCCCGGTGACCCGCAGCAGGGTCGTCACGTTCAGCCGGTCGAGCCGGCCGATGGTGCGCGGGTACCACTCGTCGAGCCAGCCGGCGGTCAGCAGCAGCACGTCGGTGGCACCAGACTCCCGGGCCACCTCGACCACCGCCCGCGGGTCGTCGACCTCGGCGACGACCACGAGCTGGGCCTGGTTGGCCACGAGGTGCGCGCGGGCCAGCTCGAGGTCAGCGGGGTCGCCGGCGAGCACCACCTGGGGCAGTCCCTCGCGCCGGGTGCGCAGGCTGTGCACGACCCCCCGGTTGATGGCGACGGCGATGCCGGCGACCACGATCACCGCGATGAGGTTGGGGATGGGGAAGGGCAGCGCCCGGCCGATGTCCGACCCGCGCTGGCGCAGCAGGCCGCCAAGCGCGAGGTTCAGCAGCGCCACGAAGCTGCCGGCGGCCAGTGAGAGCCGGGCGGCCCGGGGCAGCACGGCCGCACCACCGAGCCGTGGCTCGCGCTCGTAGAGGCCCCCGAAGTAGAAGGCGAAGATGAAGATCAGGGTGGAGACGCTGAACGAGAGCAGGTAGGCGCTCAGCGGGTAGGTCGGCCATGGCGGGGCGCCGTTGCGCACCACCATGCTGAGCACCGACAGCCCGAAGACCGCGAGGCCGTCGAGCAGCATGACCATCCGGAACCCGCGACGGTTGAGCCGTCGCAGGAGCGGGGTGACAGGCCCCTGCCCCGGGCTCGCGTCGGTCACGGGCGCCCGCGTCTCAGCCGCGGTCATCCGGTCGCGGGTAGGCCGGGAAGCTGCCGACGAGCTCGGACACCTGCCCGCGCACCTCGCGCGACACCGCGTGCTCGGGGTCGGCGTCGCCGTCGACGACCGCACGGGCGATGAGGTCGGCGACGACGCGCATCTCGTCCTCGCCCATCCCCTGCGTCGTGACGCACGGCGTGCCGACCCGGATGCCGGAGGCGACGTTGGGCTTCTGCGGGTCGAACGGGATGGCGTTCTTGTTCAGGGTGATGCCGGCCGCGTCGCACCGAGCCTCGGCGTCGACCCCGGTGACCATGACCGGCTGGAGGTCGTGCAGCGACAGGTGGGTGTCCGTGCCGCCGGTGGTCGGGCGGATGCCCCGCTCCCCCAGCGCCTGCGCGAGCACCTTGGCGTTGGCGACGACCTGGCGGGTGTAGGCGGCATACTCGGGCGTCGCGCACTCCTTGAAGTTGACGGCCTTGGCGGCGATCGCATGCATCTGCGGGCCGCCCTGCATCATCGGGAACACGGCCTTGTCGATCGCGGCGCGGTGCTCCTCCTTGCAGACGATGGCGCCCGAGCGCGGGCCGCGCAGCACCTTGTGCGTGGTGAACGAGACCACGTCGGCGAAGGGCACCGGGCTCGGGATGGCCTGCCCGGCGACCAGCCCGATGAAGTGGGCGGCGTCGACCCAGAAGATGGCGCCGACCTCGTCGGCGATGGTGCGGAAGCGCTCGAAGTCGATCAGCCGCGGGATGGCCGAGCCGCCGGCGAGGATGACCTTGGGTCGGTGCTCGCGGGCGAGCTGCTCGACCTGGTCGTAGTCGATGTCCTCGGTGTCCTTGTCGACGCCGTAGTGCACGGCGTCGAACCACTTGCCGCTGAACGACACCTTGGTGCCGTGGGTGAGGTGGCCACCGTGTGGCAGGCTCATCGCCAGGATCTTCTCGCCGGGCTTGAGGAACGCACCGTAGACGGCCTGGTTGGCGCTCGCGCCGGAGTGGGCCTGCACGTTCGCGTGGTCGGCCTCGAAGAGGGTCTTGCACCGCTCGATGGCGAGCAGCTCGGCCTTGTCGACCTCGCTGCAGCCGCCGTAGTAGCGGCGCCCCGGGTAGCCCTCGGCGTACTTGTTCGACAGCGTCGAGCCGAGCGCGGTGAGCACCTCGGGGCTGGAGAAGTTCTCGCTCGCGATGAGCTGCAGGCCACCGCGCAGGCGGTCGAGCTCGGAGAGCAGTACCCCCGCGATGTCGGGGTCGAAGGCCTCGAGGGCGTCGAAGTCGGATCCGTAGAACGTGTCAGTCATCGTCGGTCGTCTCTCGCTGATCGGGGTGCTCGGCTGGCTTGGTGTCTTCAGGTGGCTCGGTGTGGTCAGAAGGCTGAGCGGCGTCAGGAGGCTCGGGTTGCCCCTCGGGCGCCGCCGGTCCTTCGGCCCACCCGGACTGCCCTTCAACCGCTGGGTCCTCGGGCGCCGCTGGTCCCTCGGTCGGCAGTGGTTCGTCGGCAGCCGCTGGCGTGTCGGTCGGCTCGGTGGCGGTGGCGGTGGCGGCGCCCAACTCTAGGGCGTCGGCGCGCACCCGCTCCACGACCTCCATGACGTCAGCCTCGGAGAGTGCCCCGACCCGCAGGAACACCGGCTCCTCGCGGGTGCAGTCGACGATGGTCGAGGCCAGCCCACCGGTGACCGGGCCGCCGTCGAGGTAGAACTCCACGGCCGCCCCGAGCTGGCTGGCGGCCTCGACCACCGTGCGGGATGCCGGGTGGCCGGTGCGGTTGGCGCTGCTCACCGCCATCGGGCCCACCTCGCGCAGGAGCTCCAGCGCCACCGGGTCGTCCGGCATCCGCAACGCCACGGTGCCGCCGGTCTCACCGAGGTCCCACATCAGCGACGGCTGGGCGCGCACGACGATGGTGAGCGGCCCGGGCCAGAACGCCGCCACCAGGGCGTGCGCGTAGTCGGGCACCTCGGTGGCCAGGCCATCGACCGTGCGGGCGTCGGGCACGAGCACCGGGGGCGGCATGTCGGAGCCGCGACCCTTGGCCGCGAGCAGCGCGCGCACGGCGGTCGCGGAGAAGGCGTCGGCGCCGATGCCGTAGAGCGTGTCGGTCGGGAGCACGACGAGCGAGCCCCCGCGCACACCGGCGGCGGCCTTGGGGATCGCGTCGGCCCGTCCGTGGTCGGTGGTGCAGTCGAAGACGGGACTCATGGGGGTCAGCCTAGGGTTCCGGATTGGCGTGCACGGACACGGCTCACCGGGCGGCCGCGCCCCTAGTGTCGATCCGCGCGCGAGCGACCGCCCGCGCCGACTCCTACCGAGAGGTGCTCCCCCATGCGTGGTTCCAACCTGATCTGGACGATCGTCGGTGTCCTGCTCATCATCGCCCTGCTGATCTTCATCCTGGGCCGCGTCTGACGCATCCGCGCGGGCGCCTGGGTCGAACAGCGTGCCCAGCTCCCGCCGCCTCCGCCCCCCGTCAGGACGACGGGCCGGGCGCCCGGACGGCCACCGTCGTGCGGGGCCGGCCGGAGAGGTCGACGTGGTCGGCCACCTCGTCCCAGGCCCCCGTGGCGCGCAGTGCCTGCGGCAGGGTGGCGCCCTGGCTGTCGGCGTGCTCCATGACCAGCACGCCGCCGGGGCGCAGCAGCACGGCCGCGCGGGCGGCCACCGCCAGGGGGATCGCCAGCCCGTCGGCCGACCCGCCGTAGAGGGCGACCTCGGGGTCGTGGTCGCGCACCTCGGGGTCGACCGGCACCGCACCCACCGGGATGTAGGGCGGGTTGCTCACCACCACGTCGACCGCCCCCTCGAGGTCGTCGAACGCCGTCGTGGCGTCGCCCAGGCGCACGTCGACGTCGAGGCCGAGCCGGTCGCGGTTCGCCACCGCCCAGCCGTGAGCCAGGTCGGACAGCTCGACCGCGAGCACCCGGGCGCCGGGCAGCTCGTCCTTCACCGCGAGCGCGATCGCTCCCGAGCCGGTGCAGAGGTCGACCACCACGGCATCCGGACCCACCGCGGATGCCGCGTCGATCGCGCGCCCGGCCGTCACCTCCGTCTCGGGCCGCGGCACGAAGACGCCGGGGCCGACCGCGAGGGTCAGCCGGCGGAAGTGCGCCTGCCCGGTGAGGTGCTGCAGCGGAACCCGGGACTCGCGCTCGGCGACCAGCGCGGCGTACCCCTGCGGTTCCGGCGCCCCCAGCACCATCGCCTTGCGGACCTCGGCGGGATCGGTACCGAGCGCGTGGGCGGCGAGCGCCACGGCATCCACCTCGGGCGAGGCGATGCCGGCCGCGGCCAGCCGCGCGGTGGCCTCGCGCACCGCCCTGCGCAGGTCGCTCACCGGTCGGCGATCGCGGCCAGCCGGGCGGCCTCGTCGGCGTCGACGCACGACTGGATGACCGGGTCGAGGTCGCCGTCGAGCACCGTGTCGAGGTTGTAGGCCTTGAAGCCGGTGCGGTGGTCGCTGATCCGGTTCTCGGGGTAGTTGTAGGTGCGGATCCGCTCGGAGCGGTCGACGGTGCGCACCTGGCTGTTTGCGCGACCGAGGCGTCGGCCGCGTGCCGCTCGTCCATCGCCATCTGGTGCAGCCGGGCGCGCAGCACGCGCATGGCGGCCTCGCGGTTCTGCAGCTGGCTCTTCTCGTTCTGGCAGGAGACGACCACGCCGGTGGGCAGGTGCGTGATGCGCACCGCGGAGTCGGTGGTGTTGACGCTCTGGCCACCGGGGCCGCTGGAGCGGAAGACGTCGATGCGCAGGTCGTGCGGGTCGATCGTCGACCTCGACGTCCTCGGCCTCGGGCATCACCCAGACGCCGGCGGCACTGGTGTGGATGCGGCCCTGGCTCTCGGTCACCGGCACCCGCTGCACGCGGTGCACGCCGCCCTCGAACTTCAGCCGGGCCCACGGGGCCTCGCCGGGCTGCGGGTTTCCCCGTGCCTTGACCGAGACCCGCACGTCCTTGTAGCCGCCGAGGTCGCTCTCGGTGGCGTCGAGCACCTCGATGCGCCACCCGCGGCGCTCGGCGTGCCGCAGGTACATGCGCAGCAGGTCGCCGGCGAAGAGGGCCGACTCCTCGCCGCCCTCCCCCGCCTTGACCTCGAGGATGACGTCGCGGTCGTCGTCGGGGTCGCGCGGGATGAGCAGCCGTCGCAGCCGGTCCTCGGCGGTGGCCAGGGTGGCCTCGAGCGCCGGGATCTCCGACGCGAAGGCGGGGTCCTCGGCGGCGAGCTCGCGGGCGGCGCCGAGGTCGTCGCGGGCGCTGACCCAGGCGTGGTGGGCGGCCACGGTCGGACCGAGCGCGGCATACCGCTTGCCCAGCTCGCGGCTGCGGTCGGGGTCGGACGCGATCGCCGGGTCCCCCATCTGGCGCTCCAGCGCCGCGTGCTCGTCGACGAGGGCCTGCGCGGAGTCGAGCACGGGGTTCTCCGTTGGTCGGGTGGCTGCGGTGGTGCCTGCGGGCGGTGGAACGCGACGCGCCGGCCCACCCGGGAGGGTGGACCGGCGCGGTCGAGCAAGCTACTTGGCGGCGACCTTCTTGCCGTAGCGGGCCTCGAAGCGGGCGACGCGGCCGCCGGTGTCGAGGATCTTCTGCTTGCCCGTGTAGAACGGGTGGCACTGCGAGCAGACGTCGGCGTGGATGACGCCGTTCTTCGCGGTGCTGCGGGTGGTGAACGTGTTGCCACAGGTGCAGGTGACCGTGGTCTCGACGTAGTCGGGGTGGATGTCCTTCTTCACGATTTCTCCTTGGATGCGTCCGGGTCGGCGGGCTCAGCACGGTGCTGCAAACCCTCTGGCGCCCCGCCTGCGCCCCTCGTGAGGGAGGCGCTCAGGAAACGCATCTGATGCCGTGAACCGGTCCAGCGGTCAAGTGTGCCAGAGCGGGCACACGCTGACCTAAACACCGTGGCGCGCTCCTGGCATTCCCGACCGTCGAGCGGCCTGCTGTCGGCGGGCTTGGGTACCGTCGGGCGATGCGCTACGGAGCCGTCATCCCCTACGCCGACGAGCGGACTTTCACCGAGCTGGCGGCCCTCGCCGAGGACGCCGGGTGGGACATGGTCTTCTCCTGGGAGGCCGTCTGGGGCCAGGACGCCTGGGCGACCCTGGCCGCCGCCGCCATGGTCACGGAGCGCATCCGGCTCGGCACCCTGCTCACCCCGGCCTCCCGCTACCGGCCGTGGGACCTCGCCTCGCGGGTGGCGTCGGTCGACCGGCTCTCCGCCGGCCGGGTCACCCTCGGTGTGGGCCTCGGGGCGCTGCACGGCAACTGGCTCGCCTTCGAGCCCGACGAGGGCACGGGCGGTGCGAGCCGCCAAGCTCGACGAGGTGCTCGCGATCTACGCGGGGCTGATGGGCGGACAGCCCTTCGAGTTCACCGGCGAGCACTTCAGCGCCCGGCCGGTGCCCGAGCTCATCCCGCCGATGCCCGTCCAGCGCCCGCACCCACCCGTGTGGTGCGTGGGCATGCTCGTCCCGGGGCGCCCCCGGCAGCGCTCCCTCGAGCGCGCGGCACGCTGGCAGGGGGTCTTTCCTTCCTACGCCGGCGGCACCCTCGAGGAGCCGCACTCCCACCTCACCACCGAGGCGCTGCGCGAGGTCGTCGACCGCATCGGGTCGCTGAGGGCGGACGCCGGCCTCGGCATGGACGACTACGACGTCGTGGTCGAGGGTGACAGCCACGGGTCGTTCGGTGGGGTGCGCCCGCCGGTGCAGCCGTGGGCCGACGCGGGCGCCACCTGGTGGGTGGAGTCGTGGTGGGACCTGCCCGACTCCGCCGAGGGTGTCGCCGAGGTCCGCCGCCGGCTGGCGCTCGGCCCCCGCCGGTGACCTCGCCAGGCGAACGCGGAACGATGCCGCCTGCGCGACGGGCGACGAGGTCGGATGCCGGCCGCCCGGCATCCGATGCCGTCGTACCTTTCGCCGTGGTCATCCGGGTCGCGACCCCGGCCGACGCTGCAGCGATGGTCGTGCTGCGGGCGGTGATGTTCGAGGCGATGGGAACGGCATCCGAGGCCATCGCCGACCCCGGATGGCGCAGCGCGGCTCAGGACTGGTTCGCCGCCCAGGCCGGGGCACCGGGGGTGCGCATCGTGGTGGCCGAGACCGAGGGGCGGGTGGTCTCCGGCGCGGTCGGAGAGGTGACCGCGCTCATCCCCGGCCCCAACACGGTCAACGGCTCGGTCGGCCTGATCTCGAACGTCGCGACCCTGCACCCGTGGCGCGGCCGGGGCCTGGCTGCAGCCTGCACCGACGACCTGCTGCGCTGGTTCGAGCGCGACACGGAGGTCACCCGGGTCGACCTGTTCGCCACCCGCTTCGGGGCACCGATCTACACCGCGCGCGGCTTCACGGTGCGCGAGTTCCCGGCGATGTGCCTCCCGCTCCCCCGCTGAGGGCTGGTCGGACGTAGAGAACACGCCGCTTCCCATGACGGGAAGCGGCGTGTTCTCTACTGTCGTCTGGCTCGGCTCAGCTGTCGTTCTCGTCCTCGAGCCGGATCGTGGCGGTCTGCTGCACCTGGGTGAGGAACTCGTAGTTCGTCTTGGTCTTGCGCAGCCGGTCGAGCAGCAGCTCGATGCCCTGCTGGGAGTCCAGCGCGGCGAGCACGCGGCGCAGCTTCCACATGATCCGCAGCTCCTCGGGCGCCAGGAGGATCTCCTCCTTGCGGGTGCCCGAGTTGTTGACGTCGACCGCGGGGAAGATGCGGCGGTTCGCGAGCTGGCGGTCGAGCTTGAGCTCCATGTTGCCGGTGCCCTTGAACTCCTCGAAGATCACCTCGTCCATCCGCGAGCCGGTCTCGACGAGCGCCGTGGCCAGGATGGTGAGCGAGCCGCCGTTCTCGATGTTGCGCGCCGCCCCGAAGAACTTCTTCGGCGGGTAGAGCGCGGCCGAGTCGACACCACCGGAGAGGATGCGCCCGCTCGCGGGGGCCGCGAGGTTGTAGGCGCGACCGAGCTTGGTGATGGAGTCGAGCAGCACGACGACGTCGTGGCCCATCTCGACCAGGCGCTTGGCGCGCTCGATGGCGAGCTCGGCCACCGTGGTGTGGTCCTCGGCGGGCCGGTCGAAGGTCGAGGAGATGACCTCGCCCTTGACGGCGCGCTGCATGTCGGTGACCTCCTCGGGGCGCTCGTCGACCAGCACGACCATGAGGTGGCACTCGGGGTTGTTGGTGGTGATGGCGTTGGCGATCGCCTGCATGACCATCGTCTTGCCGGCCTTGGCCGGGGCGACGATCAGGCCGCGCTGGCCCTTGCCGATGGGGGCGACGAGGTCGATGATCCGCGTCGTCAGCAGGTTCTGCTCGGTCTCGAGCCGCAGGCGGTCCTGCGGGTAGAGCGGCGTCAGCTTGCCGAACTCCGGGCGCCGGCGGGCGTCATCGGGGCTCTGGCCGTTGATGGTGTCGAGGCGCGCCAGCGGGGTGTACTTGGCGCGGCTGTTGCGACCACCGACGGTCTGCTGCATCGGCTCCTCGCCCTCGCCGGTCGCCTTGATCGAGCCGGTGACGGCATCGCCCTTGCGCAGGCCGTGCCGCTTGACCATCTGCAGCGGCACGTAGATGTCGCTGCTGCCGGGCAGGTAGCCGGTGGTGCGCACGAAGGCGTAGTTGTCGAGGATGTCGAGGATGCCGGCGACAGGCACCAGCACGTCGTCCTCCGCGATCTGCGGCTGCGACTCCTCGACCTGCGCCTCGCCGGGGGCACCCGGAGTGCGGCGCTTGTCGCGGTTGCGACCGCGGTTGCGGCGACGGCGACCGCCGCGGCCGTCCTCGTCGTCGTAGCCGCCCTGGCCCTGCGGCGCCGTGCGGTTCTGGTTCTGGTTCGGGTTCTGCCGGTTGCCGTCGGTGCGCTCCGGCCGGTCGCCGCGGTCGGCACCGTCGGCGTCCCGGCTGTCGGTGCGCTGCTGCGGGGCGTCGGTGCGCTGCTGGCGGTCCTGCCGGTTGGCGTCGGTGCGCTCCTGCCGGTCGTCACGCTCGCCGGCGTCGCTCCCCGGGCTGTCGGCGCCGTCGGCGCGCTCCTGCCGGTTGGCCTCAGTGCGGTCCTGACGGTCTCGGCGCTCGCGGCGTGCGGTCTCGCGCTGCTGGGTGCTCTCGTCGCGCTCAGCCTGCTCCTCGCGGCTGCCGCGCTCCTCGCGCACCGGTGCTCGGCGCTCTCCGCGCGGTCGGCGCTCTCGGTGCGCGGGCGCGCGGCTGGCGCTGGTCGCCGAGCCCGCGGGGCGGCCGGCGCGGCGCGGCGGCGCGGCACTGGCCGGTCCGCTCTCGCCGTTCTGGCGGGCCTTGATGGCGGCGACGAGGTCGCCCTTGCGCATCTTGGCGGTGCCGCTGATGCCCATGCTCGAGGCGAGCCCCTGGAGCTCGGCGAGCCGCATGGCGGTCAACGCTCCGGAGCGGCGCGGGCTGGCGCCCGATGTCGCCTCGAGTGTGGTGGTGTCTGTCACGAAGGATCCTTCCCCTCGCTCGTGGATGGCCTCGATGTGGCCGATCATGTGGGAGCCCACGCCGGACGCGCAGCGCATGGCTGGACGGCGGCCCTGGTCGTGGAGGGCGACGTGCGGCAGGCATCGGGGAACACCCGGCATCGGCTGCGGTCGCGAGGCACACAGTAGCACCGCACGCTGGACGTGACACGCGACCGTCCGCACCCGTTCCGAGGTGCGCAAACGGCCGGCTCAGCCGCGCGCGAGCACCTCGACGCGGGCGCCGTGCGGTGGGATGCCGGGGGTCAGCACCCGCCACGCGTCACCACCGAAGGCCCGCACGTCGGCGACCCGGTGGCGGTGGGCCAGCACGAGCACCGAGGGCCCGGCACCGGAGATGACGGCGGCGTGACCGGCCCCGCGCAGCGCGTCGACCAGCGCCATGGACTCGGCGTACGAGGTGCGCCGCGCCTCCTGGTGCAGCCACTCCCGGGTGGCCGCGAAGAGGTGCTCGGGCGCGGCCCCGAGCGCGTGCGTGAGCAGCGCGGCGCGGGCCGAGTTGGCGGCCGCGTCGGCCAGGCGCACCTGCTGCGGCAGCACCGACCGTGCCTTGGCGGTCGACAGCTGCACGTCGGGCGCGAAGACGACCGGCTCGACGTCGGGGTGCACCGGGAGGTGCACGGTCGTGGTGCCACCCGCGAGGTCGTCGGTCCACGAGAGCGTGGCGCCGCCGTAGACGCTGGCCGACGCGTTGTCGGGGTGCCCCTCGAGCCGGGACGCCAGGCTGTTGGCGAAGGCGAGGTCGACGGTGTCGCCGGCCAGGCCGCGCGACACGTCGTGCAGGCCCTGCGCCGCCACGATGCCGGTCACGATGGCCGTCGCGGACGAGCCCATCCCCCGGCCGTGCGGCACGGCGTTGACGCACTCCAGCACCAGGCCCTCCGGCGGCTCGACGCCCAGCTCGGCCCAGGCCACCTGCATCGCGCGGTGCACGAGGTGGGTGGCGTCGAGCGGCACCGCGCCCTCGCCCTCACCGCTGACCCTGACGACCAGCCCGGGCTCAGCGGTCACGGTGGCGCGGCAGCTGTCCCAGACGCCGAGGGCGCACCCGACCGAGTCGAAGCCGGGCCCGAGGTTGGCACTGCTCGCGGGAACCCGCACCTCGACGGCGACCCCGGCCTTCAGGCGGACCCCGCTCACGTCACCCCTCGAGGCCGAGCGCCGCCGCGACGCTGAAGGCGTCGACGGACACGCGCACGGGCTGGATGTCGGACCCGTCGGCGGTGCGCAGGGCCCACTGCGGGTCCTTGAGGCCGTGCCCCGTCACCGTGCACACGACCGTGGCGTCGGGTGGGATCGCCTTCTCGCGGTGCGCCTTGAGCAGGCCGGCGATGCTCGCAGCCGAGCCGGGCTCGACGAAGATGCCCTCGGTCGAGGACAGCAGCCGGTGCGCCGCGAGGATCTCGTCGTCGGTGACCGACTCGATCCGCCCGCCCGACTCGTCGCGCGCTGCCTCGGCCTGGCGCCACGACGCGGGGTTGCCGATGCGGATGGCGGTGGCGATGGTCTCGGGGTGGTCGACCGGGTGACCGAGCACGATCGGGGCCGCCCCGGCCGCCTGGAAGCCCCACATCTGCGGCGTGCGTGTGGCGACGGGCGCCAGCACCTCACCGCCGAGTCCCTTTGTCGCAGAGGCGTATTCGGTGTAACCCTGCCAGTAGGCCGTGATGTTGCCGGCGTTGCCCACCGGCAGCACGTGGATGTCGGGGGCGTCACCGAGCGCGTCGACGACCTCGAACGCCGCGGTCTTCTGGCCCTCGATGCGGGCCGGGTTGACCGAGTTGACCAGCTCGACCGGGTAGGCCTCGGCCAGCTTGCGGGCGACGGTGAGGCAGTCGTCGAAGTTGCCCTCGACCTGGATGAGCGTCGCGCCGTGCGCGACGGCCTGGCTCAGCTTGCCCATCGCGATCTTGCCGTCGGGCACGAGCACGGCACACGTCATCCCGGCCTTGGTGGCGTACGCGGCCGCACTGGCACTGGTGTTGCCGGTGCTCGCGCAGATGACGGCCTTCGCACCGTTGCGCTTCGCCACGGACATCGCGGTGGTCATGCCACGGTCCTTGAACGACGCGGTCGGGTTGAGCCCCTCGAACTTCACCAGCACGTTGGCCCCGGTGAGCTCGGACAGGCTCTCGCACGGGATGAGCGGCGTGCCGCCCTCCAGCAGGGTCACGACGGGCGCGCCTTCCATCATCGGCAGGCGGGCGGCGTACTCGCGGATCACTCCGCGCCACTGGTGCGCCACGGCTCAGGCTCCTTCCACGCGCATCACGGAGGCGACGTCCTGCACGGCCTCGAGGTCGCCGAGGGCGTCGACGGTCGCGGCGAGCGCGGCATCCGTGGCGCGGTGGGTGACCACGATGAGCTTGGCGCGCTCCCCGTCGCCCGGCGCGGCCTGCTGGCGCACCGTCTCGATCGAGACGTCGTGCTCCGCGAACACGGCCGCGACCTGGGCGAGCACGCCCGGGCGGTCGGCCACGTCGAGGCTGATGTGGTACCTCGTGATCGACTGGCCCATGTCGACCACCGGCAGGTCGGCGTAGGCCGACTCCCCCGGCCCACGGCCGCCGGCCACCTTGTGCCGCGCCACCGCGACGACGTCACCGAGCACGGCGGATGCCGTGGGGTCGCCACCCGCGCCCCGCCCGTAGAACATCAGCTCACCGGCGGCAGCGGCCTCGACGAACACGGCGTTGAACGCCTCGCGGACGCTGGCCAGCGGGTGGCTGCGGGGAATCATGGCAGGGTGCACCCGCACGCTCACCGCGGATATGCCGTCGGCGCCGACCACCCGCTCGCAGATCGCGAGCAGCTTGACGACGCAGTCCATCTCGGTGGCTGCCTGGATGTCGCCGGCGGTCACCTCGGTGATGCCCTCGCGGTGCACGTCGAGCGACGAGACCCGGGTGTGGAAGGCCAGGCTGGCGAGGATGGCGGCCTTGGCCGCGGCGTCGAAGCCCTCGACGTCGGCGGTGGGGTCGGCCTCGGCGTAGCCCAGGGCCTGCGCCTGCTCGACGGTCTCGGCGAAGCCCGCGCCGGTGGTGTCCATCTTGTCGAGCACGAAGTTGGTGGTGCCGTTGACGATGCCGAGCACGCGGTGCACGTCGTCGCCGGCGAGTGACTCGCGGATGGGCCGCAGGATCGGGATGGCGCCGGCCACGGCGGCCTCGTAGTAGAGGTCGACGTCGTACTTGTCGGCGGCGGCGTAGAGGGTCGGGCCGTCCTCGGCCAGCAGCGCCTTGTTGGCGGAGACGACCGAGGCACCGTGCTCCATGGCGCGCAGGATGAGGCCGCGAGCCGGCTCGATGCCGCCGATCACCTCGATGACGACGTCGGCGCGGGTCACCAGCTCGTCGGCGTCGGCGGTGAAGAGGGAGGGGTCGACGGGCACGTCGGGGCGCGCCCGCTGTGGCCGGCGCACCGCGATGCCGACGAGCTCGAGGGGGGCGCCCACCCGGGCGGCGAGGTCGTCGGCGTTCTCGACCAGCCGGGTGGCGACGGCGGACCCCACGACGCCGCAGCCGAGCAGCGCGACGCGCAGGGGGGCACCGGGTTCGTGCGCCATGGTGGGGTCCATCTCCTCGCTGTGGGTGCTCACGCGTCCGCCACGTCGAGGGCGAGCAGGTCCTCGATGGTCTCACGCCGCACGAGCACGCGTGAGCGACCTCCGCGAACTGCGACGACCGGCGGCCGGGGGGTGTGGTTGTACTGGCTGGACAGGCTGCGGCAGTAGGCGCCGGTGCCCGGGACGGCGACGAGGTCACCGGGCACGAGGTCGGCCGGCAGGTACTCGTCGAGCACGACGATGTCGCCGCTCTCGCAGTGCCGCCCGACGACCCGCGAGAGCCGGGGCGGCGCCTCCGAGCGACGGCTGGCCAGCGTGCACGAGTAGTCGGCCTCGTAGAGCGCGGGGCGCGCGTTGTCGCTCATCCCGCCGTCGACCGACACGTAGGTGCGGGTGTGGCCACCACCGACCTCGACGTCCTTGACGGTGCCGACCTCGTAGAGCGTGAAGGTGCTCGGGCCGACGATGGCGCGGCCCGGCTCGACCGACACCCGCGGGACGCGCGTGTTGTCGCCGTCGCCGACCGCCTTGAGCTCGCGCCCGACGATGTCGGCCATCTCCTGGGCGAGCGTCGCTACCGACAGCGGGGTGTGCTGCGAGGTGTAGGCGATGCCGTAGCCACCCCCGAGGTCGATCTCGGGGCAGTGGTAGCCGTGCTCGTCGACGAGCTGGGCGTGCAGGCCGACCAGGCGGCGGGCCGCCATCTCGAAGCCGCCGGTGTCGAAGATCTGGCTGCCGATGTGGCTGTGCAGCCCACGCAGGTCGAACACGTCGGGGCGGGCCAGCAGCCGGCCGGCCGCCTCGAGCGCCTGGCCACCGGCGAGGCTGAAGCCGAACTTCTGGTCCTCGTGGCCGGTGGCGATGAACTCGTGCGTGTGCGCCTCGACCCCCACCGTCACCCGCACCATGACCGGCGCGACGACGCCGAGCTCGGCCGCCACCGCCGCGACCCGGTCGATCTCGTGAAAGGAGTCGACCACGATGCGCCCGACCCCGTAGGTCAGGGCCTCGCGGATCTCGGCGGTGGTCTTGTTGTTGCCGTGGAAGCCGATCCGCGCCGGCGGGAACTGCGCTCGGCGGGCGACGGCCAGCTCACCACCGGTGCAGACGTCGAGGTGCAGGCCCTCCTCGGCCACCCACCGTGCGACGGCCGTGCAGAGGAACGCCTTTCCCGCGTAGTAGACGTCGGCACCCGCCAGCGGCTCGAAGGCCGTGGCGAAGCCGTCGCGGAACTCAGCTGCGCGAGAACGGAAGTCATCCTCATCCAGGACGTAGGCAGCCGTTCCGTGCTCGCGCGCGAGGGTGAGCACGTCGACGCCGCCGACGGTCAGCCGGCCCTCCTCGTCCCGGCCGACCGTGCGGGGCCAGAGCTGCGGCAGCAGCTCCATGACATCCGTGGGGAACGGTAGGTAGAGCGGCGGGCCGCCGTAGCCCTCGGCGTGGAGGACTCCGGCCTCGTGCGAACGCATCGGTCAGGCTCCCCTACATCCGCTCGGGTGCGCTGACGCCGAGCAGGTCGAGGCCGTTGGCCAGCACCACGCGGGTGGCGTCGTTGAGCCACAGGCGGGTCCGGTGCAGGTCGGTGACCTCCTCGTCGACGCTCACCGGGCGCACCCGGCAGGTGTCGTACCACTTGTGGTAGCGGCCGGCGAGCTCCTCGAGGTAGCGCGCGACCCGGTGCGGCTCGAGCAGGTGCGCGGCCTGCGCGACCACCCGCGGGAAGTCGCCGAGCACGGCGAGCAGCGAGGCCTCGGTGGGGTCGGTGAGCAGGCCCGCGTCGAAGCCGTCGGCGCGGTGCACGCCGTCCTCCCCCGCGAGCCGGGCGACGTTGGCGGTGCGGGCGTGGGCGTACTGCACGTAGAAGACCGGGTTGTCGTTGGTCTGCTTGCGCAGCTCCTCGCCGTCGAGCGAGAGGGGGCTGTCGGAGGGGTAGCGCGCCAGGGAGTAGCGCACGGCATCCTTGCCGATCCACTCGATCAGCTCGTCGAGGTAGATGGCGTTGCCCAGCCGCTTGCCCATCCGCTGGCCGGCGATCGAGATGAGCTGGCCGATCTTGACCTCGATGCTGTGCTCGGGGTCGTCGCCCGCGCACGCCGCGATGGCCTTGAGCCGGTTGATGTAGCCGTGGTGGTCGGCGCCGAGCAGGTAGACCTTCTCGTCGAAGCCGCGGTCCTTCTTGCTGAGGTAGTAGGCGGCATCCGCAGCGAAGTAGGTGGGGCTGCCGTCGGTGCGGATGAGCACGCGGTCCTTGTCGTCGCCGAAGTCGGTGGTGCGCAGCCACACGGCACCCTCGGCGTCGAACACGTGGCCCTGCTCGCGCAGCCGGGCCACGGCCTGCTCCACGGCGTGCCCCTCGTGCAGGGCGCGCTCCGAGAACCAGACGTCGAAGTAGACCCCGAACTCGTCGAGGGTGTGCCGGATGGCGGCGAGCTGGGCGGTGTAGCCGAGGTCGCGCGCGATGGCGAAGGCCTCGTCGTGCGGCAGGTCGAGGAGGTCGGGGCGCTGCGCCAGCACCTCGGCTGCCCGGTCGGCGACGTAGTCGCCCGGGTAGCCGTCCTCCGGCGGCTCCTGCCCGGCGGCCCGCGCCAGCACCGAGGCGCCGAACTTGTCCATCTGAGCGCCGGCGTCGTTGATGTAGTACTCGGCCGCGACCTGCGCACCGGCCGCGGTGAGCAGGCGGCGCATCGAGTCGCCCAGCGCCGCCCACCGGGTGTGGCCGATGTGGATCGGGCCGGTGGGGTTGGCCGAGATGAACTCGAGGTTGACCACGCGCCCGGCCTCGGCGGTGCTGTGGCCGTAGGTGGCGCCTGCCTCGACGATCGAGCGGGCCAGCTCGCCGGCGCTCGCGGCATCGAGGGTGATGTTGAGGAACCCGGGGCCGGCGACGTCGACGGCGGCGACGCCGGGCACACCCGTCGAGGTGGGTCGCCAGCGCGACGGCCAGGTCGCGCGGCGGGATGCCGGCGCCCTTGGCGAGCTGGAGGGCCACGTTGGTCGACCAGTCCCCGTGGTCGCGGTTGCGCGGACGCTCGACCCGGACCTCCGCGGGCACGGTGACGGTCAGGTCACCGGCGTCGACGGCGGACTGGAGCGCGGCACGGATCGCGGCCGAGAGCTGTTCGGGGGTCACCGCGCAATTCTATGGGCGGCGCTTCGGCGCCCTTCCCGTGGCCGCGAGCCGTGAGACGGCGGCCACGAGCTCGTCGGGGTCGAACGGCTTGGAGATGAACCCGTCGAACCCCGCACCGCTCGCCTCGGGGGCGTCGTGCACGACGACCGACCCCGTGACCAGCAGCACCGGCACCGGGTCGAGGCGGTGGTGCGACCGGATGGCGGCGATGGCCCACCAGCCGTCGTAGGGCGCCATCTCGGAGTCGAGCACGATGACGTCGGGGGCGGGACGCTCCGGGTCGATGAGGCGCGCCATGGCCTCGTGCCCGTCGGCGGCCTCCTCGACGGTGAAGCCCGCGAGCTCGAGGTTGATGCGCAGGAGACGGCGGATCGGCTCCATGTCGTCGCAGACGAGCACTCGGGGTGCCGGACCGCTGGCGCCGGTCCCGGATTGCATGGACGCCAGACTAGGCTGCTACCCTCGCGGAGCGCTGGAAAGCACTGTTAAAGCAAGATCAAGAATCTGGCGCACCGGCCGACCCAGGCCCCCGTAGCTCAGGGGATAGAGCACCGCCCTCCGGAGGCGGGAGCGTAGGTTCGAATCCTACCGGGGGCACCACCCGAAGGGGCCCGACCATTGACGCGAAGCGCCTCTGGTCGGGCCCCTTCGCCGTGCCGCCGAACGGATGATGGGAGCGGGTCCGAGGCGGTGAGGAACGAACCGGCTCGGCCCGCGGCTCCTACCGGGGGCCCCTGCGCTTCGAAGGATGCTGGTGCCGACGCCGAGCACCCCAGCGGACGGCCTCGCTGACGGCCGCGGCCGCGGTGACGGACAGGGTCAGGGCAGCCAGGGCGAGGTCCGCCTTGTCGTGGTCACGGATGCGCATGCCCACTGTCCTGCCCGGATCCGGGCTCCCTACACGTGCCGAGCGCCGGCGTCAGCGCCGACGTGCCTCACCGTGGGAGGAGTCGGACACCTCGCCGACGAGCTCCTCGATGACGTCCTCGAGGAAGACCACGCCCACCACCTGGCCGTCGTCGGCGACGACCCGGGCCAGGTGCGAGCCCGGTGCGCTGCATGGTCTGCAGCACCGACTCCACCTCGTCGTCGCGGCGCACGTTGGCCATCCGGCGCACCCGCTTGGCGGGCACCGGCTCCAGCCGCTCGACCTCGTCGGCGTACAGCACGTCCTTGAGGTGCAGGTAGCCCCCGAGGTCGCCGTCGTCGTCGAGCACCGGGAAGCGCGAGTAGCCGTGCCGGGCGACGAGCCGCTCGATGTCGAGCGGAGTCGCCGCGCTCGGTGACGGTGACCAGCCCGGCGAGCGGCACGCCCACGTCGGCGGCATCCTTGTCGCTGAACTCCAGCGCGGCGCCGAGCCGCTCGTAGTGCTCGTCCTCGACCAGGCCCTCGTCGCGCGACTCGGCGAGGATCGAGCGCGACCTCCTCGGCGGTGAAGGCCGACGCGACCTCGTCCTTGGGCTCGACCCCGAACAGCCGGATGCCGGCCTTCGCCAGCCAGTTCAGCGCCGAGATGACCGGCGCCAGCACCCGCGACACCGACCACGAGCGCCGGCACCAGGGCCACCGCGGAGCGCTCGGGCCGGCGATGGCGAGATGTTCTTGGGGATCATCTCGCCGAAGACGACGTGCAGGTAGACACGACGATGGCGAGCGCGACGACCAGCGCCACGGCATCCGCGCACGCCGTCGGAGACGCCGAGCCGCTCGGCGACGCGGCACCAGGGCGTGGTGCAGCGCCGGCTCCGCCACCGCACCCAGCAGCACCGAGCAGACCGTGATGCCGAGCTGGGCGGTGGCCAGCATGCAGCCCGGTGCTCCATCGCGTCGAGCGCCACCTTGGCGCGCTTGCTGCCCGCGTCGGCCAGCGGCTCGAGCTGGCTGCGCCGGGCCGACATCACGGCGAACTCGGCACCGACGAAGAAGGCGTTGCCGAGCAGCAGGCCGAGCGTGACGAGCACGACGACCAGCCGCTCACGACCGCTCCTCCGGCTCCGCGTCATCCGGCCCGGGCGCGGGCTCGGCACGCTCGAAGCGCACCCGGTCGACCCGGCGGCCGTCCATGTCGACGACCCGGGCGGCCCAGCCATCGACCGGCAAGGTCGTCGCCCACGGCGGGCACCCGGCCGAGCGGCGCCATCACGAAGCCGCCGATCGTCTCGTAGGCCGGCCCGTCGGGGATCGACCGCCCCGACCCGGTCGCGCACCTCGTCGGGCCGCCACAGCCCGGGCACCGATCCACGCCGCCGTCGCGCAGCTGGCGGCCGGTGGTCTGCGAGCGGTCGTGCTCGTCGCTGACCTCGCCGACGATCTCCTCGACGACGTCCTCGAGGGTGACCACGCCGGAGGTGCCGCCGTACTCGTCGACCACGACCGCGAGCTGCAGGCCCGCCCTGCCGCAGCTGGAGCAGCAGCGGGTCGAGGCGCAGCGTCTCGGGCACGAGCACCGCGGGCCGACCATCAGCGCCGCGACCGGCACGTCGGCGCGGCGGTCGAACGGCACGGCGATCGCCTTCTTGACGTGCACGACGCCGTCGATGTCGTCCCAGTCGGCCCTCGACGACGGGGAAGCGCGAGTGCCCGGTGCGTCGCGCCAGGCGCGACGACGTCGGCGCGCGGTCGCCGTGCGCTCGATCGACGGTGGCCGCGCGACCGCGGGGTCATCACGTCGGCGGCGGTCTGGTCGGCGAACCCCAGGGATGCGGTGACCAGCCGGGCGGTGCTGCGGTCGAGGGTGCCCGCCTCGGCCGAGCGACGCACCAGCGAGGCCAGCTCGGCCGGGCGTGCGGGCGCCGGACAGCTCCTCCTGCGGCTCGATGCCGAGCGCGCAGCAGCGATGCGGTTGGCGCTGCCGTTGAGCAGCAGGATCATCGGCTTCATCGCGATGCCGAACCAGCGCACCGGGGCGGCCACGACCTTGGCCGTGGCCAGGGGCAGCGACATGGCGAGGTTCTTCGGCACCAGCTCGCCGACGATCATCGAGAACACGGTGGCGATGAGCAGGGCGAGCACCGACGCCACCGACGAGGCCGTCGACTCCGACAGGCCCAGCGACTGAAGGGGCCCCATCAGCAGGGCGCCGATCGACGGGCTCGCGAGGAAGCCGACGACCAGGGTGGTCAGGGTGATGCCGACCTGGGACGCCGAGAGCTGGGTCGACAGCCGGCGGTGTGACGTGAGTACCGAGCGCGCCCCGGGCTCGCCCGCGTCGACGGCCTTCTGCACCGTCGGCCGGTCGAGCGCGACCAGCGAGAACTCGGCCGCGACGAACAGGGCCGTGCCCATGGTGAGGACGACGCCGAGGAGCAGCAGCAGCCATGCGGTCATGATCGGACCATCGTATGGGGGCGGAGCACCGTTCCCGACCCGCGAGCGTCCGCCCTGCGAGGGAGCCGCATCCACCGGGGGGTTGACCCTGACGCCACGGCAGGCTGACAGGATCGGGGCATGACACCAGGAGGCACCCCATGAGCACGACAACCTCGACCGGGGCCAAGATCGAGATCCGGGGGCTCACCAAGCGCTTCGGCTCCTTCGTCGCGGTCGACGACCTGAGCTTCGACGTCGAGCCCGGCCGCATCACCGGCTTCCTCGGGCCCAACGGCGCCGGCAAGACCACGACGTTGCGGATGCTGCTCGGTCTGGTCCACTCCACCAGCGGCACCGCGACCATCGACGGCCAGCGCTACGTCGACCTCGCCGCCCCGCAGTCCACCGTGGGCGCCGCGCTCGAGGCCACCAACTTCCACCCCGGCCGCAGCGGGCGCGACCACCTGCGGGTGCTCGCCGACGCCGGCTCCATCCCGCACACCCGGGTCGACGAGCTGCTCGAGCTCACCGGCATCCCGGCCGCGGCCCGCAAGCGCGCCGGTGAGCTACAGCATGGGCATGCGACAGCGGCTCGGCCTGGCCGCCGCCCTGCTCGGCGACCCCCAGGTGCTCGTGCTCGACGAGCCCGCCAACGGCCTGGACCCCGAGGGCATCCGCTGGCTGCGCGGCTTCCTGCGCCACCTCAGCTCGCAGGGCAAGACGATCCTGATCTCCAGCCACCTGCTGCAGGAGGTCGAGCAGACCGTCGACGAGGTCGTGATCATCGCCAACGGCCGGCTGGTCCGCGCCGGCGCGATCAAGGAGCTCTACGGCACGCCGGGGTCGATCGTGCGCACCTCCGACCGCGAGCGGCTCGCCGGTGCGCTGCGCGTCGCCGACGTCACCAGCAGCCCCGGTGACGACGACACCCTGGTCGCCGACACCACCGACCTCCGCCTCGTGGGCGACGTCGCCCTGCGCGCCGGCCTGCCGATCTACGGGCTCGAGCCCAAGCGCGCCGACCTCGAGGCGCTGTTCTTCGAGCTCACCGAGGGCACCAACCGCAACGAGACGCCCGGGGGCGCACCGCCCGAGCAGGATGCCGTGACCGGCCAGGAAGGAGCGAACCTGTGATCCCCGCCATCCGCAGCGAGTTCCGCAAGTTCTTCACCACCCGGCTCTGGTGGGGCATGGCGATCGCCACCTTCGTCGCCGCCGCGGCCTTCGCCGCCCTCACCGGCGTCATCATCGCCAACCCGCAGGCTGCCGGTGGTGGCCCTGGTGGGGGGCAGATCATCGGCACCGACACCCAGGTCGCCAACTCGATCTACACCGCCGGCATCAGCATCAGCCGCCTGTTCCTGCTGACGATCGGCATCCTCGCCATCGGCGGGGAGTTCCGGCACAAGACCATCTCCGCCACCTTGCTGGCCACGCCCAGGAGGACCCGCGCGATGGTGGCCAAGGCCATCGCCCTCGTGGGCATCGGCGGGTTCTACGGGCTGCTGAGCCTGGCCGGGTCGGCCGTCGTGGGCGCCATCGTGCTGGGCATCATCGACCGGCCCGTCTTCCCCTCGGCCGAGATCGCCCGCACCCTGGCCCTCAGCCTGCTCGTGCTCGCCCTGTGGGCCCTGATCGGCCTGGGCATCGGCATCCTCATCCCCAACCAGGTGGCGGCGCTGTTCATCGGCGTCGCCGTCGCGTGGATCGTCGAGCCGCTCCTGGGCCTGCTCCTCACCATCTGGGACTTCAGCCGTGAGAACGTGGCGCCGTTCATGCCAACCAACGCCACCAGTGCGGCCTTCAACGCGATCTCGCAGAACGCCGACGAGGTGCGCCTGGAGTGGTGGGGCGGCGCGCTGACCCTGATGGCCTACGCGCTGCTGCTCGCCGGGTTCGGCATCTGGCGGATGACGCGCGCCGACATCAGCTGACACCCGCGCCGGGCGCCCTGCGGGGCCGCCCGGCGGACGTCGGTGACGACGGCCGGTCCGCCCCATCCGTGGCAGACCGGCCGTCGCAGCACGCCCACCACTCGCCCGTCCCACGGCGTGCGGTGCGAGCAGCGGGGATAGGCTTGACCGACATTCCCCACGACTATCGACGAGCCGAGAAAGAGGCGCATCCTCCGTGGCCGAGCAGTCCCCGTCCAGCGACCCCCTGACCTCCTTCGGACCCAACGAGTGGCTGGTCGACGAGCTGTACGAGCAGTACACGAAGGACCGCAACAGCGTCGACCGGGCGTGGTGGGACTTCTTCAAGGACTACACGCCGGGTGAGGGCGCCCTGGGTCGCGATGCGGCCTCGGCGGCCCGCCGCACCGCTGAGAGCGCGAGCGGCTCGACGAGCAACGGTTCCGGCAGCCATGCCCCGGCCAAGGCGCCCGCCAAGGCACCGGCACCGGCCCCCGCCCCCGCCCCGGCGGCGAAGCAGGCCGCTCCGGCGACGAAGCAGGCCGCCCCCGCCCCGCGCGCCGGCCGCGGCCCCGGCGGCGAAGGCCCCGCAGGCGAGAGAGGCGGCGCCCACCCGGCCCGAGCCCACGGCATCCACCACCCCCAAGCCGCGCGAGGCCGCGGCCCCGAAGGCCGCCGGCCCGCTGAACGACGCCAGCTCCACCCCCATCCGCGGGGCGAGCGCCCGGGTCGTCACCAACATGGAGACCTCGCTCGAGGTGCCGACCGCCACCAGCGTGCGCGCGGTGCCCGGCCAAGCTGCTCATCGACAACCGCATCGTCATCAACAACCACCTGGCCCGCAGCCGCGGCGGCAAGGTCAGCTTCACCCACCTCATCGGCTACGCGCTGGTCAAGGCGCTCGGCGTGCTGCCCGAGATGAACAACGGCTTCGGCCACGACGTCGACGGCAAGCCGTCGCTCGTCACCCCGGCGCACGTCAACCTCGGCCTCGCCATCGACCTGGCCAAGCCCGACGGCACCCGCCCGCTGCTGGTGCCCGACGATCAAGGGCGCCGAGACGATGGACTTCGCCGCAGTTCTGGACCGCCTACGAGGACATCGTCCGGCGGGCCCGCGGCAACAAGCTGACCGTCGACGACTTCGCCGGCACCACGATCTCGCTGACCAACCCCGGCACCATCGGCACCGTGCACTCGGTGCCGCGCCTGATGCAGGGCCAGGGCACGATCATCGGCGTCGGCGCGCTGGAGTACCCCGCCGAGTGGCAGGGCGCCAGCCACGAGACGCTCAACCGCAACGCCGTCAGCAAGATCATCACGCTCACCTCGCACCTACGACCACCGCATCATCCAGGGCGCCCAGTCCGGCGAGTTCCTGCGCGTGGTGCACGCAGCTGCTGCTCGGCGAGCACGGCTTCTACGACGAGATCTTCGCGCGCGCTGCGCATCCCGTACGAGCCGATCCGCTGGGTGCGCGACGTCGACGACCTCGCACGACGACGACATCAACAAGACCGCCCGGGTGCAGGAGCTGATCCACGCCTACCGCGTGCGCGGCCACCTGATGGCCGACACCGACCCGCTGGAGTACCAGCAGCGCCGCCACCCCGACCTCGACGTCACCACCCACGGCCTGACCCTGTGGGACCTCGACCGCGAGTTCGCGACCGGCGGCTTCGGCGGCCAGCCGTTCGCTGAAGCTGCGCGACATCCTCGGCATGCTGCGCGACTCCTACTGCCGCACCATCGGCATCGAGTACATGCACATCCAGGACCCCGAGCAGCGCGCGTGGATCCAGGAGCAAGGTCGAGGTCGGCTACGCCAAGCCCACCCGCGAGGAGCAGCTGCGCATCCTGCGCCGGCTCAACGCGGCCGAGGCGTTCGAGACCTTCCTGCAGACCAAGTACGTCGGGCAGAAGCGGTTCCGCCTCGAGGGCGGCGAGTCGGTCATCGCCGCTGCTCGACCGGATCCTGTCGCTGGCCGCCGAGGACGACCTCGACGAGGTCTGCATCGGCATGCCGCACCGCGGCCGCCTCAACGTGCTCGCCAACATCGCCGGCAAGACCTACGGCCAGATCTTCCGCGAGTTCGAGGGCAACGCAGGACCCCACGCTCGGTGCAGGGCTCGGGCGACGTGAAGTACCACCTCGGCACCGAGGGCACCTTCACCGCCGAGCGGCGGCAAGACCACCGGTCTACCTGGCCGCCAACCCCTCGCACCTCGAGGCCGTCGACCCGGTGCTCGAGGGCATCGTGCGCGCCAAGCAGGACCGCCTCAACCTCGCCGGCGAGGACTTCACCGTGCTGCCCGTGCTGATGCACGGCGACGCGGCGTTCGCCGGCCAGGGCGTCGTGGCCGAGACGCTGAACCTGTCGCAGCTGCGCGGCTACCGCACCGGCGGCACCGATCCACGTCGTCGTCAACAACCAGGTCGGCTTCACCACCTCGCCGAGCAGCTCGCGCTCGTCGATCTACTCCACCGACGTCGCCCGGATGATCCAGGCGCCGATCTTCCACGTCAACGGCGACGACCCCGAGGCGTGCGTGCGGGTGGCCGAGCTGGCCTTCGAGTACCGCCAGGAGTTCCACAAGGACGTCGTCATCGACATGGTCTGCTACCGCCGCCGCGGTCACAACGAGGGCGACGACCCGTCGATGACCCAGCCGCTGATGTACAACCTCATCGAGGCCAAGCGCACCGTGCGCAAGCTCTACACCGAGTCGCTCATCGGCCGCGGTGACATCACCGTCGAGGAGTGCCGAGGCCGCGCTGCGCGACTACCAGCACCAGCTCGAGCGGGTCTTCGCCGAGACCCAGGCCGCCGAGCAGGCCGAGCGCGAGGCCGCCGACGACGACCGGCACCGACGCCGAGGGCACGCCGGGCTCGAGCCGCCGGCAGCCGCAGGCGCGCGACGCCGACGCGACCAAGCGCTCGTCCACCGAGACCGCCATCAGCCCCGAGGTGCTGCAGCGGATCGGCGACGCGTTCGTCGACGCCGCCCGACGGCTTCACCGTGCACCCCAAGCTGCGCGCAGCTGCTCGAGAAGCGCGCCGCAGATGAGCCGCGAGGGCGGCATCGACTGGGCCATCGGCGAGCTGCTCGCGTTCGGCTCGCTGCTGCTCGAGGGCACCCCGGTGCGCCTGGCCGGCCAGGACAGCCGCCGCGGCACCTTCGTGCAGCGCCACGCGGTGCTCATCGACACGCAGAACGCGCCGGAGTGGACCGCCGCTGCTCTACCTCGGCGACGAGCCAGGCGCAGGTTCTGGGTCTACGACTCGCTGCTGTCGCGAGTACGCGGCCATGGGCTTCGAGTACGGCTACTCGGTCGAGCGGCCCGACGCGCTGGTGCTGTGGGAGGCCCAGTTCGGCGACTTCGCCAACGGCGCCCAGACCATCATCGACGAGTTCATCTCGAGCGTCGGAGCAGAAGTGGGGCCAGCGCTCCTCGGTCGTGCTGCTGCTGCCGCACGGCTACGAGGGCCAGGGCCCCGACCACTCCTCGGCCCGCATCGAGCGCTTCCTGCAGATGTGCGCCGAGGACAACATGACCGTGGCCCGCCCGTCGACCCCGGCGTCGTACTTCCACCTGCTGCGCCGCCAGGCCTACGCCCGCCCGCGCCGCCCGCTCATCGTCTTCACGCCGAAGTCGATGCTGCGCCTGAAGGCCGCGAGCAGCGCGCCGCAGGACTTCACCTCCGGCCGCTTCCAGCCCGTCATCGCCGACTCGCGTCACCGACCAACGAGGTCGTCCCGCGTGCTGCTCGCGCCGGCAAGGTCTACTACGACCTGCTCGCCGAGCGCGAGAAGCGCGGCGACACCACGACCGCGATCGTGCGGCTCGAGCAGTTCTACCCGCTGCCGGCGGCCGACCTCGCCCGTGAGCTGGCCATCTACCCCGACGCCGAGCTGGTCTGGGTGCAGGACGAGCCGGAGAACCAGGGCGCCTGGCCGTTCATGGCGCTCAACCTGCCCGAGGCCCTGGCCCAGCACGGTGAGCACCGGCCGCTGCGCGTCGTCTCGCGCGCCGCGTCGGCCTCGCCGGCCACCGGCTCGACCAAGAAGCACCAGGCCGAGCAGGCCGACCTGGTGGCGCAGTCGTTCGACCGCTGACCGCGGGTCTGCGGAGCGGGCCGTCGCGCGACGGGTAACCTCGCAGCGTGTACTTCACGGACCGCGGCATCGAGGAGCTGCAGGCCCGTCGCGGTGACGAGGAGGTCACCTTCGACTGGCTGGCCGAGCAGCTGCGCACCTTCGTCGACCTCAACCCCGAGTTCGAGGTGCCCGTCGAGCGGCTGGCGACCTGGTTGGCCCGACTGGACGACGAGGACGAGTGAACGAGCCGATGCCTGACGAGCAGCCCGACGACGCGACGTCGCCGATCGAGTTCCGGCCGAGCGTCGAGGCGCAGGTGGTGCCCGAGGGCGCCCGCGACCTCGCGCTCGTCTTCCTGGGTGCCTCCCTCGTCGCCGGGGTGGGCGACCCCAAGGGCCAGGGCTGGGTGACCCGGGTGGTGGGGCGCACCCAGCACCCCGACCTCGAGCTGACCGCCTACAACCTCGGCGTGCGCGGCGACACCTCCGCCAACGTGCTGCAGCGCTGGGGCACCGAGGTGCCGTTGCGGTGGGCCGGGCGCACCGAGCGCCGCGTCGTCGTGTCGGTGGGCACCAGCGACGTCGTCAGCGGCATCACCCTGGCCCGCCACCGGCTCAACCTCGCCAACCTGCTCGACGACGCCACCGCCTCGGGGGTCGGCGCGTTCGTCGTGAGCCCGCCGCCCACCGACGACGCCGAGCTCAACGAGCGGCTCGAGGTGCTCGTCGACGCCCAGGCCGACGTGTGCGCCCGCCGCGGCATCCCCTTCGTCGACTGCTTCGCACCGCTGATGGGCCACGACCAGTGGAGCAGCGACCTCGCCGCCAGCCGGGTGCGTCATCACCCCGGGCAGGCCGGCTACGGGCTGATCGCCTGGCTGGTGCTGCACAACGGCTGGGACGGCTGGCTCCAGATCTCCTGACGCCGCGGCCTGCCGGCGCCCCCCGTCAGGCCGGCCGGGCGATGAACTCGCGCACCAGCGCGGCGAACCGGTCGGGGTCGTCGAGGTGCGGGAAGTGCCCTGCGCCCTGGAACAGCTCGACCCGGCAGTTCGGCATCGAGGCCGTTGCGGATGCCGCGTGCCACGCCGGGATCATCCGGTCCTTGGTGCCCCACACGACCAGCGTCGGGATGGGCGTGGAGTCGGGCAGGTAGTCGTGGGCGTTGACGCTCTGGCCGCCCGGGTCGATCACGGCCCGGGTGGTGGCCAGGAACGCGCGGCGGGTGTCGGCGTCGCCGAGCGAGGTGAAGCCGTCCCAGACCTCGGTCAGGTCACGACCGGGCCGCAACCCCACGGAGCCGAGCACCCTTCCGGCAGAAGCGATCCGGTCTCGCATCCACCCCGACGCGATCACCGGCAGCACGTATTCGGCGCCGGGCAGGGTGGCCGAGCGCAGCAGCGGGCTGACCTCGCGGCCGAGGCCGCCGCTGGCGACGAGCACGAGCCGGTCGACCCGTTCGGGGAAGAGGTAGGAGAAGACCATCGCGATGCCGCCGCCGAGCGAGTGCCCGACCAGGGTCACCTGGGCGATGCCGAGCTTGTCGAGCAGGTCGCGCAGGGTGGCCGCGTGCGCGCCGAGCGAGTAGTCACCGATCGGCTTCGCGGACTCGCCGTGGCCGAACAGGTCGGGCACGATCAGCCGGTGGTTGTCGTCGAGCCGGTCGACGAGGTGGCCCCACTGCTTCTGCGAGCCGAGGATGCCGTGGATGAACAGCAGCGCCGGCCCCGATCCGCTGTCGGTGTAGGAGAACGCGTGGCCGTGCAGGGTGACGGTGCGCTCTGCGGACGTCGCGCTCACGGCGAGCTCCTCGGGTGGGCGGGTGGTTCAGATGATGTTACCGCCCGGTAGCCAGGGACGCCCGAGCGCCGTGGCCGGTCCCACACGGTGGACCCCGGCCTCAGAGCGTGAAGACGACCTTGCCCGACACCGTGCCCTGCACCATCCGCTCGAAGCCCTCGCGGGCCTGCGCGAGCGGTCGCACCGAGTCGACCTGCGGCTCGATACCGGCATCGACCACGAAGCGGGCGAGCCGCTCGAGCTCGTCGCGCGAGCCCATGGTCGACCCGACGACGCGCAGCTGCTTGAAGAAGATCTTGGTCAGCTCGGCCTTGGCCGGGGCATCGCCCGACGTCGCTCCCGAGATCACGATCGTGCCCCCGGGGCGCAGGCTGTTGACCGAGTGCGACCAGGTGGCCGCGCCCACCGTCTCCATGACCGCGTCGACCCGCTCCGGCAGCCGGGCCCCGCTCTCGAAGGCGCGGTCGGCGCCCAGGGCCACCGCCTGCTCGCCCTTGGCGGCATCCCGGCTGGTCACCCACATCCGGATGCCGGCCGCCGTGCCGAGCTGCACCAGCGCGGTCGCGACCCCGCCGGCGGCTCCCTGCACCAGCACGGTGCCGCCGGGCTGCACGCCCGAGTTGGTGAACAGCATCCGGTAGGCCGTGAGCCAGGCGGTCGGCAGGCAGGCCGCGTGCTCCCAGGAGAGGCTCTCGGGCTTGGGCACCAGGTTGTGGCGCGGCACGGCGACGACCTCGGCCAGCGTGCCGTCGTGGACCTCGCTGAGCAGGCTGCGGCGCGGGTCGAGCGTCTCGTCGCCGGCCCACCCCGGTGAGGCGACCACGGCGTGCACGAGCACGTCGTTGCCGTCGGCGTCGACCCCGGCCCCGTCGCAGCCCAGCACCATCGGCAGCCGGTCGGCGGGCAGGCCGATGCCGCGCAGCGAGAAGATGTCGTGGTGGTTCAGCGCCGTCGTGCGCAGCCGCACGGTGGTCCACCCGTCGGGCACCTGCGGATCCGGGTGCTCACCCACCTCGAGACCGGACAGCGGGTCGGAGGCGGACTGGCTGACGCAGGTGACGGCGAGCATCTGCCAACCCTAGGGGCAGACCGCGCGGTAAGGGCGAGCACCACCGGTACGGCAGACTTGCGCCCCATGAAGACCTTGTCGCGCTACTCCGCCTACACCGGGCTGCGGCCCGAGATCTTCTCCCGCATCGGGTCGGACCGGCGCACCGTGCTCGACGTCGGCTGCTCGAACGGGGTGCTCGGTGAGGCGGTCAAGCGGCGCCAGGGCGCGCAGGTCACCGGCGTGGAGTACGACGAGACGCTGGCCGCCGAGGCGAGGGAGCGGCTCGACACGGTCGTCACCGGGGACCTCAACGACGTGAGCAGCATCCTGGCCCAGCTCGACGGGCCCTACGACTGCATGGTCTTCGCCGACGTCCTGGAGCACCTCCAGGACCCATGGGGCTGCCTCGAGGCGTTTCGCGAGCACCTGACGCCCGAGGGCGAGGTGGTCGTCAGCCTGCCCAACGTCGGGCACCTGTCGACCTTCACCGCCGTGTTCCTGCGCCGCACCTGGCCGCGTCGCGACCGTGGCCTGCACGACTCGACGCACGTGCGGTGGTTCGCGCGCAACGACATCTCCGAGCTGCTGGCCGGGGCCACGCTCCAGCCGGTCTCCTGGAAGCGGTCCCAGCGCTTCGTCGACGCCCCCGTGGCCCTGAACAAGCTCGCCCTGCTGGTCGGCTGGATCCCGGGGCTCCGCGACCTGCTCACGTACCAGTTCGTGGTGGTCGCCCGCCCGACGCAGCCCGGCCACCCGGAGTCCGAGCCGACCGCCGTCGCCGCGGCGGCCGAGCCGGCCTGACCACCGACCCGTAGGTCAGGCGCCGAGGACGGACGGCGCCGCGCGGTGCAGCGCGTCGCGCCAGTGCGGCAACGGCTCGAGCCCGGCCGCGGCCCACATCTGGTGCGAGAGAACGCTGTACGGCGGTCGGGGCGCGGGCAGCGGAAACTCCGTGGAGGGGATCGGTGACACCCGCTCCGGGTCGAGCCCGAGCTCCTCGAACACCGCGCGGGCGAGCTCGAACCACGAGCACTCCCCCGCCCCGGTCGCGTGCCACGTGCCGAACGGCGCCCCCGCGTCGACGATGCGCATGATGCCCTCGGCGAGGTCGACGGTCCACGTCGGCTGGCCCACCTGGTCGGCGACCACCGTCAGCCGCTCCCGCTCGCCCGCCAGGCGCTGCATCGTCGCGGGGAAGTTCTTGCCGTGTGCGCCGTAGAGCCACGCGGTGCGCACCACCCAGCTGCGCGGGCACTCGGCTCGCACCGCCCACTCACCGGCCGCCTTGGTGCGGCCGTAGGCCGTGGCGGGGGCCACCGGCGCGTCGGCGGCGTACGGCTCGTTCCCGTCGCCGGCGACGACGTAGTCGGTCGACAGCTGCACCAGCGCCGCGCCCGCCGTGTGTGCCGCCCGGGCCAGGTTGGCCGCGCCGACTGCGTTGACCGCGAAGGCGCGGGCCTCGTCGGTCTCCGCCGCGTCGACGGCGGTGTAGGCGGCGCTGTTGACCACGACGTCGTGACCGGCCACCTGCTCGACGCACTGGGCCGGGTCGAGGATGTCGAGCCCGGGCAGGTCGGCGCGAGTCACCGTGTGGCCCGCGCCCTCGAGCACCTCGCAGAGGTCCTGCCCGAGCATGCCGGCGGCACCGGCGACGAACCACCGCGCCATCAGTGGGCCACGACCTGCTGGGTGCGCGCGTACTTCGCCTCGGTCGCGTCCTTCGTCGGGCGCCACCAGGCCTCGTTGTCGCGGTACCAGTCGATCGTCGCGGCCAGCCCGTCGCGGAAGTCGCCGTAGCGCGGCTCCCAGCCGAGCTCGGTGCGCAGCCGGGTCGAGTCGATGGCGTAGCGCAGGTCGTGGCCGGCCCGGTCGGTGACGTGGTCGAAGGCCGTCGGCGGGCCGGCCCATCAGCTCGAGGATCAGTCGCACGACGTCGCGGTTGTTGTGCTCGCCGTCGGCGCCGATCAGGTAGGTCTCGCCGATGCTGGCCCTTGTCGATGATCGTCCAGCACGGCCGAGTTGTGGTCGTCGACGTGGATCCAGTCGCGCACGTTGCGCCCCGCGCCGTACAGCTTGGGCCGGATGCCGTCGAGCACGTTGGTGATCTGGCGCGGGATGAACTTCTCGACGTGCTGGTAGGGGCCGTAGTTGTTCGAGCAGTTCGAGATCGTCGCCCGCACGCCGAAGGAGCGCACCCAGGCCCGCACCAGCAGGTCGCGAGCCCGCCTTGGTCGAGCGAGTAGGGCGAGCTCGACGGGTTGTAGGGGGTGTCCTCGGTGAACCGCTTCGGGTCGTCGAGCTCGAGGTCGCCGTAGACCTCGTCGGTGGAGATGTGGTGGAAGCGCACGTCGTGCCGACGGACCGCCTCGAGCAGCGTGAAGGTGCCGACCAGGTTGGTGTCGCACGAACGGGCGCGGGTCGTCGCAGCGAGTTGTCGTTGTGCGACTCGGCGGCGAAGTGCACCACGACGTCGGCCGCGGCGACCAGCGGGTCGACCAGGCCGGCATCCGCGATGTCGCCCTCGACGAAGCGTGATCCGGTCCAGCGCACCGTCGAGCGAGGCCGTCGGTTGCCCGCGTAGGTGAGCGCGTCGAGCACGGTGACCTCGGCGTCCGGGCGGGTCGCGAGGGTCAGGTGGACGAAGTTGGTGCCGATGAACCCGGCTCCGCCGGTGACCAGGACCTTCATGCGCGCAAGGGTATCGGCCGGGGGTCGACCACCGGTTCGGGCGCAACGGTCAGCGCGCGCGTCCGGGACGTGGTGCGTGCTCGACGCAGGTGCGGGCCGTGGGCCGCGCCTCGAGCCGCCCGGCGCCGATCGGGCGGCCACACACCTCGCACACGCCGTAGGTGCCGGCGGCCAGCCGGGCGGCGGCCGCGTCGACCTCGCGCAGGTGCTCCCGGGCCGAGTCCGCCGACGCCGTGAGCTGGGCTCGTTCGTAGGCGATCGTCTGGCCCTCGGGGTCGTGCTCGTCGTCGGCGTTGGAGTCCCGCGACGCCGCGAACAGGGCGGTCAGGTCCGCGCCGGTGCGGGCCAGCCGAGCCTGCGCGGCGGTCCGCTCGGCGTCCAGCCGCGCGGCGACGACCGCCGAGGCCGGTGGCTCCTCGCCGCCACCGGCGCCGTTAGGCTCACCCACCATGAAGGGCATCATCCTCGCCGGCGGCTCGGGCACGCGACTGCACCCCATCACGCGAGGGATCTCGAAGCAGCTCATGCCGATCTACGACAAGCCGATGGTCTACTACCCGCTGTCGACGCTGATGATGGCCGGCATCCGCGAGGTGCTCGTCATCACCACCCCCCAGGACGCCGACCAGTTCGAGCGCCTCCTGCGGCGACGGCCGGCAGTGGGGCATCGAGATCTCGTACGCCGTGCAGCCCAGCCCTGACGGCCTGGCCCAGGCGTTCGTCATCGGCGCCGACTTCATCGGCGACGACAGCGTCGCGCTCGTGCTCGGCGACAACATCTTCTACGGCACCGGCCTGGGCACGGCGCTGCGCCAGCTCACGGACGTGCGGGGCGGGCACATCTTCGCCCACCACGTCAGCGAGCCCACCGCCTACGGCGTGGTCGAGTTCGACCCCGACGGCACCGTGCTGTCCATCGAGGAGAAGCCGCGGCACCCGCGCTCCAACTACGCCGTGCCCGGCCTGTACTTCTACGACAACGACGTCGTCGAGATCGCCCGCAGCCTCACGCCCAGCGCCCGCGGCGAGCTCGAGATCACCGCCGTCAACGAGGCCTACCTGCAGCGCGGCGACCTCACGGTGACCGTGCTGCCGCGCGGCACCGCCTGGTTCGACACCGGCACCTTCGAGGGCCTGATGGACGCCAGCCAGTTCGTGCACGTCGTCGAGGCCCGGCAGGGCTACAAGATCGGCTGCGTCGAGGAGATCGCCTGGCGGTCCGGCTGGCTCGACGACGACACCTTCCGGCGCCTCGGTGACGAGCTCGTGAAGTCCGGCTACGGCGGTTACATCCACGACTGCCTGGCCCGCGGGAGGGCCGGCCGCTGATGGACATCGAGCCGCTGCCCATCGCGGGCGCCCACCTCGTCACGCCACGCCAGTTCCCCGACGAGCGCGGCATCTTCCTCGAGTCCTTCCGCGGAGACCACCTGGCCGAGCACCTGGGCCACCGCCCCGACATCGTGCAGACCAACGTGTCGGTGTCCTCGCGCGGCACGGTGCGCGGCATCCACTTCGCCGACGTCCCACCGGGCCAGGGCAAGTACGTCACGGTGCTGGCCGGCTCGCTCGTCGACTACGTCGTCGACCTCCGGGTCGGGTCACCGACCTTCGGGCGGTGGGAGTCCGTCACCCTCGATGCCGTCGAGCGCCGGGCGGTCTACCTGTCCGAGGGCCTGGGCCACGCCTTCTGCGCGCTCGAGGACGGCACGACCGCCATGTACCTGTGCACCGCCACCTACAACCCGACCGCGGAGCACGGCATCCACCCGCTCGACCCCGAGGTGGGGCTGGTGCTACCGGCCGGCATCGACCCGCTGCTCTCCCCCAAGGACGACGCCGCGCCCTCGCTCGCGGTCGCCGTGGCGTCCGGGCGGCTACCCACGGATGCCGGGTGCCAGGCCTGGGCCGACCAGCTCGCTCAGCGCGGGAACTGACGCTCCCACAGCACGATCGAGCGCACCGCCGGGTCGACCTCCGCGACCATCCGGTCGAAGGCCCGGTCGCCCCGGGCGTAGGGGTCGGCGACGTCACGGTCGGCGCGACCGGCCCGACCGCGGTCGCGGTGCACGGCGACCAGGCCCGGCAGCGCACGCCACCGCGACTGCACGTCGTCCGCGCCGGCACCGGCCAGAAGGTCGGCCCAGTCCTGCCGCTCGCCGATGTCGTCGAGCGCCGCGGCCAGCTCGCGCAGGGTGAAGGTGCGCCGGTGCACCCCCGGCGCCTCGTCGAGCACCGGCTCCTTGTGCTCGGTGGCCATGACCAGCACCACCGCCTGCTCCTGCAGCAGCTGGGGCGTGAGCAGCCTGGCCCGGAACGCGTCGTCGGCCAGCCCCTTGGCGCTCAGCCGCACCGCGGAGCCGTCGTCCATCGGCCGGCCGACCAGCGCGTGCGTGCCTGCGCTGGTCACCGCGAACGCCCCGGGCCGCGCCCACTGCAGGCCGTCGCGCAACAGCACCGCAGCGTAGGGCGACCGGCAGATGTTGCCCGTGCACACCGTGAGCAGGCGGACCCGCTCCGGGTTCGGGGGCGTGGGGTCGCTGGTGGCCATCTCGCCGCCAGCGTTGGTCACCCGGTGCTCGGGTGGGCCCGGTGGTCGGCGCCGGGCGCGAGCGCGCGCACCGCGGCGGCCACCGCTTCCGCGACGCCCTCCTGGAACACCGACGGCACGATGCAGTCGACGGTCGGCTCGGGCACCAGGTCGGCAATGGCGTGGGCCGCCGCCAGCTTCATCGCCTCGGTGATCTGGGTCGCCCCGGCATCCAGGGCGCCCCGGAAGATGCCCGGGAACGCCAGCACGTTGTTGATCTGGTTCGGGTAGTCCGAGCGACCGGTGGCCACGATGGCCGCGTGCCGGCGGGCGACGTCGGGGTGCACCTCGGGCGTCGGGTTGGCGAGCGCGAAGACCATCGAGCCGGGCGCCATCGAGGCCACCTCATCCTCCGGCACCTGCCCGCCGGAGACGCCCACGAACACGTCGGCGCCGCGCAGCGCGTTTCCCAGGCGACCCTCCACCGCGCGCGGGTTGGTCGAGGCGGCCAGCCGGCTCTTGTGCCCGGTGAGGTCCGCCCGGTCGGTCGAGATGATGCCGCGCGAGTCGCACACCACGACGTCGCGCACCCCGGCTCGCTGCAGCAGCCGGGTCACCGCCACCCCGGCCGCGCCCGCGCCGGAGACGACGACGCGCAGGTCGGGCACCCGGCGCCCGAGCACCCGGGCGCCGTTGAGCAGGCCGGCGAGCACCACGATGGCGGTGCCGTGCTGGTCGTCGTGGAACACCGGGATGTCGAGCCGCTCCTTGAGCTGCTCCTCGATGTCGAAGCAGCGCGGTGCCGAGATGTCCTCGAGGTTGATGCCGCCGTACGACGGCGCGATCCGCGCGATCGCCTCTACGAGCTCCTCGACGGTGCCGGTCTCCATGCACCACCGGCACGGCGTCGATGCCGGCGAAGTGCTTGAACAGCACCGCCTTGCCCTCCATCACCGGCATCGCCGCGAGCGGGCCGATGTCGCCCAGACCGAGCACCGCGGTGCCGTCGCTGATGACGGCCACGGTGTTCCCCCGCGCGGTGTAGCGGGTCGACAGGCTCGGGTCGGCAGCGATCGCGAGCGAGACCTCGGCGACGCCGGGGGTGTAGAGCAGGGCGAGGTCCTCCCGGCCGCGCAGCGGCTGCGTCGGGTGTACCCCCAGCTTCCCGCCCTCGTGGGCCCGGAACACCGGGCTGCTCGGGTCGAAGAAGGGGGCGTGGGGCGACGCGGCCATGGGGCAGCTCCTGGAAGGAAATCCGTGGTGGCCCCGCCGCGCGAGGCGGGGGCCGGGCAGTGCGCGGGGCCGAGGGGGGTGCTTCTCCGCCGTTCGCTGCGCGCGGGGGTGGCCGCGGGTGAGCATCATCGCACAGCGAGATAGTTACCGGGGTGTGACGCGCACGACGGCTGCCGGTGGCAGGATCGGCCCCGTACACCGCACCGTGGCGTCCCCTGCGCTCGGTGCACCCCCGTGAAAGGACCCACATGTTCCGCAACCGCGCCCTCGCGGTGGCCGCCGTCGCCACGACCGCACTCGCCCTGACCGCCTGCGGCTCCGACTCGCTGTCCAAGAGCAGCTCGAGCGCCACGTCGGCCACGACCTCGGCCAGCGCTCCCACCGTCGACCCGGCCCTGGTCGCCAAGCTGCCGGCGAAGATCAAGGATGCCGGCACCATCAACATCGGCATCGACGCCACCTACGCGCCCAACGAGTACCTCGACGCCGACGGCAAGACCGTCGATGGGCATGGACGTCGACCTCTTCGACGCGGTGATGGCCGAAGTTCGGCATCAAGACCAACTGGGTCCGCCTCGCGCCGTTCGACGCGATCATCCTCGGCGTGCAGAGCGGCAAGTACGACATCGGCGTCTCGTGGTTCACGCGTCAACGCCGACCGCGAGAAGCAGGCCACGATGGTCAGCTACTTCACGGCCGGCACCCAGTGGGTCACCCAGAAGGGCAACCCCAAGAAGATCAACCCCGACGACGCGTGCGGCAAGAACGTCGCCGTGCAGAAGGGCACCGTGCAGGCCGACGTGGACATCCGCCAAGCGCCAGGCAGCGTGCAAGGCCGCCGGCAAGCCCAAGATCAACGTGCTCGTCGACGCCGACCAGGCCAAGGTCACCGCCGGCCGTGCAGTCCGGCAAGGCCGACGCCATGCTGGTCGACCTCCCGCCGGCCATCGCCTACGCGTCGACTCCACCGGTGGCACGCTCGAGCTGCTCGGCGAGCAGCTACGACTCGGCCCCCTACGGCTACGTCCTGCCGAAGGACGCCGCCGGCACCGCCTTCGGCGAGGCCATCGTCGACGCCCTCAAGCAGCTCAAGGCCGACGGCACCTACGAGCAGATCCTCACCAAGTGGAAGACCCAGCGGGGCGCCATCAGCGACTTCGCCGTGAACCCGACGGTCAGCTGACGCCATGACCGCGTCGAGCGCAGGACCGGCCGGGCGCCATCGACGCCCGGCCGGTCCGGCACCCCGGACGCTGGGTGGCCGTGGTCATCATCGCGATCGTCGTCGCGATGATCATCAGCTCGTTCGTGACGAACGAGACGTGGGACTGTCCCGTTCGCGTTCGAGATCATGCAGCAGACCCCGGTCATCGAGGGCCTGCTGGAAGGGCACCATCTGTCGGCACCGTCGGCGCGATGATCCTCGGCGTCGGTGCTGGGCGTCGTCCTCGCGGTGATGCGGCTGTCGACCAACCCGGTGCTGCGCGGGGTCGCGTTCGTCTACATCTGGTTCTTCCGGGCCATCCCGCGCTACGTGCTGCTCGTGCTGCTCGGCAACATCGGCTTCCTCTACCCCGTCTTCGACATCGGCGTGCCGTTCGGCCGGCAGATCGCCGACGCTGCTTCGGCCTCGACACGCAACTTCACCTTCTTCACGCTCGACAACAACGCGCATCTCGAGCACGATCTGGATCGGCATCCTCGGCCTGGGCCTGTCCGAGGCCGCGTACATGGCCGAGATCGCCCGGGCCGGCATCCTAGTCGGTCGACAAGGGCCAGACCGAGGCGGCCGAGGCGCTCGGCATGAGCCGCGGGCAAGACCATGCGCCGGATCGTGCTGCCGCAGGCGATGCGGGTCATCGTGCCGCCGACCGGCAACGAGACGATCGCGATGCTCAAGGACACCTCGCTGCTCGTCGGCGATCCCGGTCATCGCCGAGCTGTTCTTCCAGGCCCAGCCAGATCGGCGCGCCGCACCTTCCAGCTCGTTCCCGGCGTCGTCGCGGCCACGATCTGGTACCTGATCGCTGCCAGCGTCCTGATGGTCGGGCAGTACTTCCTCGAGCGCTACTTCGGCCGCGGCTTCGGCAGCGGCTCGCGCGCGCAAGGCCCGGAGCGGGCGGATGCACCGAGGCCGAGGTGCTGCCCGATGAGCGCAGCCGGTCGACACGGCGACACGCGACGAGCGATCGCCCGCTCGTCCACGCGGTCAACGTCACCAAGGCCTTCCACGGCATCGAGGTGCTCAAGGGCATCGACCTCGACGTGCGCCGCGGCGAGGTCGTCTGCCTGATCGGCCCGTCCGGCTCGGGCAAGACGACCTTCCTGCGCTGCATCAACCAGCTCGAGACGATCGACGGCGGCCGGATCTGGGTCGACGGCGACCTGATGGGCTACGCGGACCGCGAGCGGCACGGCTGCACCGCGCTGCACCGACAAGGCGATCGCCGCCCAGCGCCGCGAGATCGGCATGGTGCTTCCAGCGGTTCAACCTGTTCCCGCACAAGACCGCGCTCGAGAACGTCATCGAGGCGCCGATCCAGGTCAGCGGCGCCAAGAAGAAGGCCGCGCACCGCCGAGGCCGCTCGCCCTGCTCGAGCGGGTCGGCCTGGGCGACAAGCGCGGCGCCTACCCCGCGCAGCTCTCCGGCGGCCAGCAGCAGCGCGTCGCGATCGCCCGGGCGCTGGCGATGGAGCCCAAGCTGATGCTCTTCGACGAGCCGACGAGCGCGCTCGACCCCGAGCTGGTCGGCGAGGTGCTCGCGGTCATGCGGGACCTCGCCGGCGAGCGGCATGACGATGATCGTGGTCACCCACGAGATGGGCTTCGCCCGCGAGGTGGCCGACCGGGTCGTCTTCATGGACGGCGGCGTCGTCGTCGAGCAGGGCCACCCGCAGCAGGTCATCGCCAACCCGCAGCACGAGCGCACCAAGGCGTTCCTGTCGCGGATGCGGCAGGAGGAGGCCGCCCACGCCGAGGCGATCGTCGCCACGGTCAGCGGCAACGCCGAGCGCTCGCCGCGATCGCCGCGCGACGCCGAGGACGACGAGGCGGCGCGTGCGGCGATCGAGAACGCGAGGGACGCCACCGGGCAGCGGTGAGCCCGCACCCGACGGCCCAGGATGCCGTGGCCCGCCCTGGTGCGGGTCCGTGGTCGCTCGATGCTGCCCACCTACCGTGACGGGCGACGTGCTGCTGGTGCTGCGCGGCATCCGGCGCACGACCCGGGCGGGCTCGCCGTCGTCCGCCTCCCGCCCGATGCCGGCGGCCGCCCGCGGCCGCTGTCGGTGAAGCGGGTGCACGGTCCCGATCCGGCTGCGCCGCGGCGCTGGTGGATCGACTCCGACAACGCGGCCGAGGGGGTCTGACGTCGTTCGACGTGCGGGTCCTCGGCCGATCGAGGACATCCTGGCGGTGGTCGTCGGTCGAGCCTGGCGGCCGCTGGGTAGGTTTGGCGGGACCGTACGTCCCGACCCCGAGGAGAGAGCACCCATGTTGTCCCTGTTCCGCATCACCGACGTCTCGGCGCACTGTGACCTGCCGTGCGGCGTCTACGACCCCGCGCAGGCCCGCATCGAGGCGGAGTCGATCAAGGCGATCATCGCCAAGGTCGCAGACAACGACGACCCCGACTTCCGCACCCGCGCCATCCTCATCAAGGAGCAGCGCTCCGAGCTCGTCAAGCACCACCTCTGGGTGCTGTGGACCGACTACTTCAAGCCGCCGCACTTCGAGAAGTACCCCGAGCTGCACACCCTGGTCAACGAGGCCACCAAGCTGGCCGGCGCGTCCGGCACCAAGGGTCGGAGCGACGCCGCCAAGGCCGACGAGCTGCTCGCCAAGATCGACGAGATCGCGCGCGATCTTCGCGGAGACCAAGAAGGCCTGAGTCCCGCACCGCACGACGGAGGCCGCCGCCGGCACGAGCCGGGGGCGGCCTTCGTCGTGCCCCGGCCGAGAGTTGGGTGCTCAGATGGCTGCTCTGGCGACCACCTCAGCACCCAACTCCGGAGTATCAGGGCTCGGGGACGGTGACGACGAAGACCTCGCCGACGCCCTCGAGGTCGACGGCGCCCTCCCCCGCAGGGAGGAAGGCCGACTCGACGTCGCCGAGGTCCAGGGTGCGGGTGGCCGAGGCCAGCGTCACTCGCCCGCGCAGGCAGAACGCGATGCGCGGCCGGTGCTCACCGGGCAGCGCACGACCCGGGGTGACGCGGTACAGGCGGAACCGGTCGGAGGCGCTGTCGAAGGCCTCGAGCCCGGGCTCGACGACGCGGCCGCGACCGGCCACGCCGTCGGCGAGCGGGTCGACGATGCGCAGCAGCTCGGGCACGTTGACCTCCTTGCTCGTGAGGCCGGCCCGCACCACGTTGTCGGAGTTGGCGAGCACCTCGATGCCCAGCCCGCGCACGTAGGAGTGCAGCACCCCGGCGGCGACGTCGATGTACTCCCCCGGCTGCAGCACCCGGTGGTGCATCAGCAGCAGCACCACCAGGCCGATGTCGTCGGGGTGCTCCTCGGCCACGCCCACCACGGCCGCCGCGGCGTCACCGACCTCGTCGCCCGAGGCCTCCACCCGCACGCAAGCGGCCACGACCTCGCGCACCAGGTCGGGCACCTCGGTGGGCGGGGTGTCGAGCACCGCGCCGAGCATCGCGTGCACCGGGTCGTCGGACACCGCGGCCTTCTCGACCAGGTCGCCGAGGCGCAGCACGCCCGCAGCCGCTCGACGAGCCGCGACACCTCGTCGAAGGTGCGCATGCCCACGAACACCTCGAACGGCGAGATCGCCAGCAGCAGCTCGGGCTTGGCCCAGTCGTCGACGTAGACCGAGTCGCCGGTCGCGGCCCGCACCGCGGTGGCCTGCTCGGCGCTCGGGTGGGCCTGGATGGAGATGGCCCGGCCGGGGGCCAGCACCTTGAGCAGGAACGGCAGCCGCGGCCCGAACCGCGCCACGCACTCCTCCCCCAGCTCGCCGACCGGGTCGGCCGCCACGACGGCGGCGAGGTCGGGGCTGCCGGCGCGGTCGGTGCCGGCCGCGCCCTCCTCGTGGGCGCCCATCCACAGCTCCGACTCCGGCTGCCCGCTCGGGATGTCGCGTCCCTGCAGGCTGGCGATGGAGACGTGGGATCCCCACGCGTCGGTGAAGATGACGGGCGTCAGGCGATCCACGGGACCCTCTCCGGAGGTGACTGCTGGGGGTACCGATGCTAACGCGAGGCCGGTTCGCGCTCCCCGACCCGCCCCGCCGTGGCGTCTGCCGTGGCCACGGCCAGCGCCTCGACGACGTCGGGGTCGTACTCGTAGCCCAGGCCGAGGTGGATGCGCTCGTTCGCGGTCCGGATCTCGGCTGCGTCGCCGCGGCCACCCGTGAGGTCGTCGAAGGCGTTCGCCACCTTGATGATGCGGCTCGCGATCGGCACCTCCTCGCCGAGCTCGCGCACCTGGCGGTACGGGATGGTCTGCGCCTCGACGTAGTCGGCCACGTCCTCCAGCCCCTCGGCGTGCCGGATGATCCGCGCCCCCTCGTCGGCGATGTCGCGCTGGTCGCTCGGCGCCGCCAGCACGGTTGCCCCCCGGGGAATGGGCTCGATGAGCGCGATCTGGCCCAGGTCGTGCAGCAGTGCGGCGTACTCGATGTCCCGCAGGTCGCGGTCGGAGATGCCGAGGACCCGACCCATGCGCATGCTGAGGTCGGCCACCCGCTCGGCGTGGCCCGTCGACGTGTAGCCGCCGTGCTCGGTGATGTGCGAGAGGGTGGCGATGGTCTGCCGGTAGGTCATCCGGTTGCGCGCGTACCGGCCGACCGCGAGGTAGGTCATCGCGAGGGGGAAGAGTGCCACCGGGAGCGAGAAGAGCCCCAACGACGGTGCCATCAGCGCGACCATCGGACCGGACGCCACGACGGCGAAGGTCAGCGGCGCGACCTCGCCCAGCTCGTCCCGCAGCGCGGCAAGCCACGGGGTGCGCTGGCGCTCCGAGCGCACCGCCGAGGTGAGCACGATCTCGACGCCGATGCCGATGCTCGCGACCACCACCATGCACAACGCCACCACGGTGCGCGGGACGTCGTTGTCGAGGGTGAGGTCCCACAGTGACTGCCCGCGCGGCGCGAAGCTGCGGGTGAGTGCGGCGGCCACGCCCACCCCGATGAGCCGTGCGGCCACCTGGTCGAGCCCTACGGTGTGACCGCGTAGGGCGCCGATCAGGGTGGCGGCCAAGAGGCCTAGGGCGACGGCCAGCACGACGAAGCCGGCAGGTACGTCAAAGGGGCGCTCGCCTTGGATCCGGCACAGGAAGGCGATGCCGAGGGCCGACGCCGACGCGAGCGGAGCCGCCTCGCGCCCACTCGGCATCAGCAACCGGAAGAGCTCCCCGACGGTGACGGCGACCACGAAGGCCGCGACCGTGAGCCAGTGCTCCTCGAGCTGGGTGATCAGGGTCGCACCCCCGGCGTAGGCGGCAGCAAGGAGCACCGTGCACCCGACGGCAAGCACGGTCCACGCGCGCGAGAGGTGAGCCCGTGGGAAGAACGTCGTCATGGGGCCACCATCCCGCTGCGACGCGACAGCGCGTGCTCCAGGGCACCCAGCAGGTCATCACGACCGGCAGGCGTTCCGCGCAACAGGGTGATGGCCGCGTCGCTGGCGACCAGGCCGCCGTCCGGCGTGCCGACCTCGGTGAGCAGGTCGTACTCGTCGGCGAGGCCGACGAGGAGTGCCGGCACGCTGAGCTGCCTGGCGCGCCGACGTCGAGGCCACGACCGCCTCGCGGTGGTGTGTGATGGCGTCCAGCGACCCGGAGAGGAAGCTGAGGCCACTCAGCAGGCGCGCACCCCGTAGCGGGTAGCCGCGTAGGCCGGCCCCACCGACCACCCCGGTGTTGCGCACCAGCCCGGTCGGGCAGCGTGGTCAGGCCCAGGTCGTGGAGCATGCCGGCGACCCGGACGTCGGCGACGACCTGGGCACGCAGGCCGAGGTGCTGCGCCATCGACGCGCTCAGCTCGGCCACCCGGCTGCTGTGGCCGACCAGGTGCGGGGCCTTCGCCTCGACCGCCGCGACGAGGACGAGGAGCGCGCGCTCGTGCCCCTTGACCTCTTCGGCGTACTGGCGGTAAGCCCACTGCGCCACGAGAAGAGGCGGCAGCGTGAGGAAGACGCTCGCGGCGCCCAGGTCGGCCGGCCCCCACAGGACCACCATGATGAACGCGATGACCCCGTAGCCGAGGTGCACAGGCCCGCCTGAGGCCAGGATGCCGCCCGACCTGGGCCCGCATCGACACGCCGGCGGCGAGGCGCACCACGATGGCGATGAGCACCAGGTTCACGGCGAACTGCACCACGTCCGCCATCAGCAGCGGGATGCCGATGGACCGCATGATCTGCCAGGTGCCCGCCGGGTCGCTGTCCCGGGGGGACGCCACCGGCGCTGACGTAGGCGGCACCGCCGACCACGCCCAGGATCGCGAACATGCCGGAGTTGAAGATCCGCGCGCGCAGCGGCACCCCGGGCAACGGCGTGGAAGGGGCCCATGACCAGCCCGACGACCCCGGCGCCGGCGGGGCCCACCAGGGCCATGGCGGCGAGCATGATGATGCCGGTGAACGAGAGGTTGACTCGGCCCCCGTCGACGTAGACGGAACCCAGCCACAGGGCCAGCACCGCGAGGAGCAGCAGCACCGCCAAGGTCGCCGTCGAGCACGATGCCGTCGAGACGGATCGCCGCCGCCGTGAGGACGACTCCCGCCGCGGCGACGATGCCCACGTAGATGTTCGTCGCGTGCATGACGCGTCGTACGGCCCCGCCCGCCGCGGGAGAAGCCTCAGTGGTCATCGGTCAGACGATGTCAGAAACCGCCCGGCAGCCGAAGTCGCCGCTCGAGCTTGATCCTGCAAGGGCTCGAAAGTGAGGTCGGTGGAGGAAGGCGGTGCGCGACGACGGTGACGATATCGACCGGGTCGTCGGCGGTGATCGGGGCGGCCGAGGCGGTGGCGGGGACGAACAGGGCGACAGCGACCAGGGCGGCGGCGGCGAGGGAGGCGCGAAGGGTGCGCATGGAAATCCTTTCAGAGGCGGTCGTCCGGTCCGTGACGGCGGGGACCTGACAGGACGAGTCTCGCATGCACGGCCGTGTGCGACAATCATTCCGAGCCCAGTGCGAGATTCACACCACCAGGCGGACCCTCCCCCGACGAAAGGCACCCCATGAGCAAGCGCGCCCGCAAGCGCCGCTCGCGCAAGGGCAACAAGGCCAACCACGGCCGCAAGCCCAACGCCTGAGCGCGTCGACAGAAACACCCGGTAGGCCTCACGGCATACCGGGTGTTCTCGTAGTGGGGGGTGGCGGGGCGGCAGCCGGTCAGCCGTCGGACTCCAGGCGCACCATGGTGATGCGCTGCATGACCTGCATCCGCACCTCGACGGGGGCGGTCTCGCCCGAGCACGAGCGGCGAACCACCTGCTTCAGCGCGACGTCGAGGTCGTGCTCGGCGAGGCACGGCTGGCACTCGCCGAGGTGGGCGGCGACCCGTCGCACGTCGTCGGCGCTCATCTCGCCGTCGAGGTACTCGTAGATGCGGTGCAGGACCTCGGAACAGTCACCGTGTCCGGCGTGGGCGTCCTGGCTCATGACTCCTCCTGGGTGCCGCTGCCGAAGCCGCGGTCCTTGGCGTACTCGGTGAGCAGGCCGCGCAGCTGGCGCCGCCCGCGGTGCAGTCGCGACATCACGGTGCCGATCGGGGTGCCCATGATCTCGGCGATCTCCTTGTAGGCGAACCCCTCGACGTCGGCGAGGTAGACGGCCATCCGGAAGTCCTCGGGCAGCTGCCTGCAGGGCGTCGCTTGACCTCGGAGTCGGGCAGGTGGTCGAGCGCCTCGACCTCGGCCGACTGCAGCCCGACCGAGGTGTGCGACTCGGCCGCGGCGAGCTGGTAGTCCTCGATCTCGTGCGGCGTCGGACTGCAGCGGCTCGCGCTGCTTCTTGCGGTAGGTGTTGATGTAGGTGTTGGTGAGGATGCGGTACAGCCACGCCTTGAGGTTGGTGCCCGGCTGGTACTGGTGGAACGCGGCGTACGCCTTGACGTAGGTCTCCTGCAGCAGGTCCTCGGCGTCGGCGGGGTTGCGCGTCGTGCGCATCGCGGCGGCGTAGAGCTGGTCGAGCAACGGGAGCGCCTCGCGCTCGAAGCGGGCCTGGCGCTGCTCGGTGGTCTCGGTGGCGACGTCGACCTCGGCGTCCGGAAGGCTGTCGACGGGAGTCGGTGGAGTGGTCATCGTCTCCCAGCCTAACCGGGCCCGGCTGGGGGCTGTGGTGTCGAGCACGAACACGAGGGCGTGACCTTTCCTGGCGCGGCGGCGGACAGGTCGGTCAACGTCCCCTCCGGCGGCGGCATTCCCCTGCGGTGGGCGCCGGTGGTCAGCCGGTCGGAAGCCGCCGCACCACCACTGCGGCCACCGCGGCCGCAGAGCCACCGATCGAGTGGGCCCCGGTGACGACGTCGAGGGTGGCCCCGGGCGGGAGGACCGCGTCGACCTCGGCGGGCGTGCCGAACGGGTCGGTGCGACCCTGCACGACGTGCACGGGGATGCCGTGTTCGGACGGCATCGCGAGCTCGGGCGCGCGCGAGCTCGCGGGCTTGCCGGGCGGGTGCAGGGGGAACGACAGAGCCAGCACGGCCCGGGCTCCGACGTCCGCCGCGGTGCGGCAGGCCACCCGTGCGCCGGCGCTGCGCCCACCGACCACGAGCAGGCCCGTCCGAAGAGCCGGCGCGAGCGCCTCGAGCAGCGACAGCCAGGCCCGGTCGAGGGATGCCGGGGGCGGCCCGAGCTTCTTGCCCGCCACCCGCCAGGGCTGGTCGACGAGCACGACGCACCATCCCGCGGCCACCGCGGCGTCGCGCACCGCCAGCACGTCGAGCGTCCAGCGCTGGCCGCCGGCCCCGTGACCGAGCACCAGCGACCCGGCCGGGATGCCGTCGGGCCGCGTCGTAGTGGTGCGGGTCGGCCCCAGCGGGGTGTCGACCAGGCGTTCGTCGGTCACCCGTCGCCCCCGAGGACCTCGCCGGTCACCGGGTCGACGACCCCGACCAGCTCGTCGGCGGGCACCGGGTCGAGCAGCTGCGGGCCGTTGGACCGGTTGCTGCTCACGGCCCGCGAGACTGGGTAGGCCGTGAACCTGCCGGGGGCGCGTGGCTCGAGCAGGTCGAGCACGTCGGCGGCACCGGTGGCCGGGTCGAGCCACGTGGCCCACTCCTCCGGCTCGAGCACGAGGGGCTGCCGGTCGTGGATGCGGACCAGGCCCGGCTCGGCAGGCCCGGTGACCACGGTGAAGGTGGTCAGCCAGGCCCGGGGGTCGTCGGGGTCGGCGACCGCGGGGTCGCGCCAGAACTCGTAGAGACCGGCCATCGCCACGCTCGTGCCGTCGGTGCGGGCGGTGAAGAACGGCTGCTTGCGCGGCTTGCCCTTGGCGTCCCGCGCGGTCGGCGAGGCCTGCCACTCGTACCACCCGCGGGCCGGCACCAGGCACCGTCGTGCCGCCAGCGCCCGGGCGAACGCGGGCTTGTCGGCGACCGACTCGACCCTGGCGTTGATCATCCGGGCGGCTCCCCCGGGGTCCTTGGACCAGCTCGGCACCAGGCCCCAGGTGAGCAGCCGCAGCTGCCGTCGCGGCGCGGCATCCCGGTCGTCGCGAGGCGCTCGCGCCAACACGACGGGGGCGCGCTTGGTCGGGGCCATGTTGTGGTCGGGGCGCCCCGCAGGCGGGTCCTGCGGGTTGACCAGCACGCTGCGCCCCGGCTCACCGGTGCGGTCGTCGTCGACCTCGAACTCGAGCACCAGCTCGTCCGGGTTCGCTGTCGCGGCATACCGACCACACATGGGCGTCAGGCTACTGACCCGGGCGACGAGGAACTACCGTAGGGACTTCACCTCAGACCAGCAGGTACTGACCGGGAGGACCCCCATGACCTTGGTGCGACGCGTCGCCCGCCCCATGCTCGCCGCGATGTTCGTCGTCGGCGGCCTCGACCAGCTCAAGCACCCGAGCCGCAAGACCGACGCCGCTGCGCCGCTCGTCGAGAAGGTGGCGCCGGTGCTCGGTTTGCCCGACGACCCCGAGCTGCTGGTGCGCGCCAACGGCGCGACCATGGTCGCGGCCGGCTCGCTGCTCGCCCTGGGTCGGCTCCCCCGCATCGCGTCGACCGTGCTCGCCGCGACCCTGGTGCCCACGACCCTTGCGGCGCACTCCTACTGGACCGAGCAGGACCCCCAGGTGCGCGCCCAGCAGCGCACCCAGTTCCTCAAGAACCTCGGCCTGCTCGGTGGGCTGCTCCTCGCCGCCGTCGACACCGAGGGCAGGCCGGGGCTGGCCTACCGCGCGCACATGGTCAACGACAGCGCCCACCGCACCGCTCGCCAGACCCGCCGCGAGGCGAAGCACCTGGCGCACGCGGCCACCCGCGAGGCCAAGCTGAAGGCGGTCCAGGCGCAGCATGCCATCGGCTGACTGGACGGCTCCCACCGCCCCCGGGCCGGTCGACGCACGCGTCGTCCTCCCGGGCAGCAAGTCGCTCACCAACCGCTACCTCGTGCTCGCCGCGCTGGCGAACGACGTGTCCCGGCTGCGGGCGCCGCTGCGGTCGCGCGACACCCTCCTGATGGCCGGGGCGCTGCGCACCCTGGGCGCCGTCATCGACGACGTCGCCGACGGTGACTGGCTCGTGACCCCCGCTCGGCTCGTCGGCGGGGGGACCGTCGACTGCGGGCTGGCCGGCAACGTCATGCGCTTCGTGCCGCCGGTGGCCGGGCTGGCCGACGGCTCCGTGCGCTTCGACGGCGACCCGCACGCCCGGCTGCGTCCTATGGCACCGGTGCTCGGGGCCCTGCGCTCCCTCGGGGTCGCGGTCGACGACGACGGCCGCGGCGGTCTGCCGTTCACCGTCAACGGCCGGGGCTCCGTCCGCGGCGGGGCCGTCACCCTCGACGCCTCGGCGTCCTCGCAGTTCGTCTCCGGGCTGCTGCTCTCCGGGGCCCGCTTCGACGAGGGCGTCACGGTGCACCACGAGGGCAAGGCCGTGCCGAGCCTGCCGCACATCGAGATGACCGTCGAGACGCTGCGCGACGCCGGGGTCGTGGTCGACGACGCCGACGTGCACACCTGGCGGGTCGAGCCGAGCGAGGTCAACGCCCTCGACGTGCAGGTCGAGCCCGACCTGTCCAACGCGGCCCAGTTCCTCGCCGCCGCCATGGTCACCAACGGCCGGGTGCAGGTGCCCGGGTGGCCGCAGTACACCACCCAGGGTGGCGACTTCATCCGTGACGTGCTCGACATGATGGGCGCCGAGGTCGTGCTCGACCGGGCCGGGCTCACCGTCAGCAGCGGTGGCGGCATCTCCGGCATCGATGTCGACCTGCACGACTCCAGCGAGCTCACCCCGGTGGTCGCCGCGCTGTGCGCGCTGGCCGACTCGCCGAGCGTCATCCGCGGGGTGGCGCACATCCGCGGGCACGAGACCGACCGCCTCGCCGCCCTGCGCACCGAGCTGAGCGGGCTGGGTGCCGCGGTCGACGAGACCGACGACGGGTTGCACATCACCCCCCGGCCGCTGCACGCCGGCACGTTCCACACCTACGCCGACCACCGCATGGTGATGGCCGCGGCAGTGCTCGGCCTCGTGCTGCCCGGTCTCGTGGTCGAGGACGTCGGCACCGTCGCCAAGACGATGCCAGAGTTCACCCAGCTGTGGGCCCACATGCTCAGCGACCGGGTCACGGCGGGCGCCTGATGGCACGGGCGGCGGGCACCTACGACGAGTCCGATGTGCGAATCCGCCCCAACCGCAGGGGAACTCGCCCCCGCAGCAAGGACAGGCCAGCCCACGAGGATGCCGTCCCCGGCCGGGTCACGGGCGTCGACCGGGGGCGCTACACCACCCTGGTCGGCGAAGGCGCCGACCGGCACGTGGTCATCGCGATGCGGGCGCGCGAGCTCGGCCGCAAGGGCATCGTCGTCGGTGACGACGTCTTCCTCGTCGGCGACACCACCGGCGTCGACGGCAGCCTCGCCCGCATCGTGCGGGTGGCGCCGCGCGGCACGGTGCTGCGTCGCACCGCCGACGACACCGACCCGGTCGAGCGGGTGCTCGTGGCCAACGCCGACCAGCTCGTGGTGGTGTCGGCCCTGGCCAACCCCGAGCCGCGGCCCCGGCTGATCGACCGCTGCCTGGTCGCTGCCTACGACGCCGGCATGGAGCCGCTGCTGGTGCTGACCAAGGCCGACCTCACCGACCCCGGCCCCTTCCTCGAGCAGTACGCCGCGCTCTCGGTGCGCCACCTCGTCACCGCCCGGCACGACGGCAGCACCGACGGCCTCGACGCCCTCCGAGAGGCGCTCTCGGGGCGTGTGAGCGTGCTCGTCGGCCACTCCGGCGTCGGCAAGAGCACGCTGGTCAACGCCCTGGTCCCGCTGGCCCTGCGGGCCACCGGCGTGGTCAACGACGTCACCGGCCGAGGCCGGCACACCTCGTCGTCAGCGGTGGCGCTCGCCCTGCCCGACGACGACGGCTGGATCATCGACACCCCAGGCATCCGGTCCTTCGGCCTGGCCCACGTCGACCCGGCCCGGATCATCCAGCACTTCCCCGACCTCGAGCCCGGCACGGCGCAGTGCCCGCGGGGCTGCACGCACGACGAGGAGGAGTGCGCGCTCGACGCCTGGGTCGAGAGCGGGGCCGCCGGCCCGGCCGGGGCCTCCCGGCTGGACTCGCTGCGCCGACTCCTGCGCGCCCGCACCCCCACCACAGACGACTGATTGCGGATAATCCACCCGCTGAGCGCGCCCGCCGTGCGACGTTGGTGGGTGGATTATCCGCAATGAGTCGTGAAGAGGGGCAGACCGTCAGCCGTTGTTCGAGCTGCGGTGGTCGCCGGGCTGCTCGTCGATCATCCGGGTCGCCTCCTGGGGGGCGTAACCGCTCTCGTTGAGCTGCTCGGACCGTTCGGCCATCTGACCGAGGTCGACCGGTGCGTCGGCGGCGAGTACGTCGTCACGCAGGTCGGTGTCGACGAACCGGGAGTCCGGCTCGACGTCGGACACGTCGATGGTCTCGACGATCATGCGCGGCTCGGCGAAGTGGCAGGCCGACAGGTGCTCGCCCGCGCCGTCGGGGCGTTGCTCGAGCTGCGGCTCCTCCTGCGAGCAGATCTCCTGCGCCTTCCAGCACCGGGTGTGGAACCGGCAGCCGGACGGCGGGTTGGCCGGGCGACGGCACGTCGCCGACCAGCACGATCTGCTCGCGCTTGCCACGCAGCGTCGGGTCGGGCACCGGCACGGCGGACAGCAGCGCCTGGGTGTAGGGGTGCGTCGGGCGGGCGTAGATCTCGTCCTCGTCGCCCAGCTCGACCATCTGGCCGAGGTACATCACCCCGACCCGGTCGGAGATGTGCCGCACCACCGACAGGTCGTGCGCGATGAAGACGTAGGCCAGGCCGAGCTCGTCCTGCAGCTTCTCCAGCAGGTTGACGACCTGGGCCTGCACCGACACGTCGAGCGCCGACACCGGCTCGTCGCAGACGATCACCTTGGGGTTCAGGGCGAGTGCCGCGGGCGATGCCGATGCGCTGCCGCTGGCCGCCGGAGAACTGGTGCGGATAGCGGTTGATGTGCTCGGGGTTGAGCCCGACCAGGTCGAGCAGCTCCTGGACCCGCTTGCGGCGGCCGCCCTTGGGCACGACGTCCGGGTGGATCTCGAACGGCTCGCCGATGATGTCGCCGACCGTCATCCGCGGGTTGAGCGAGGTGTACGGGTCCTGGAAGACGATCTGGATGTCGCGGCGCAGCCGGCGCATGTCGCGCCCCGACGCCTGGGCGTACAGTCCACGCCCTCGAAGATCGACCTTGCCGGCCGTCGGCTCCTCGAGGCGCATCAGCAGCCGGCCCAGGGTCGACTTGCCGCAGCCGGACTCGCCGACGATGCCGAGCGTCTCGCCCTTGTGCAGGTCGAAGCAGACGCCGTCGACGGCCTTGACCTGGCCGACTGATCCGGCGCAGCACGCCCTGCTTGATCGGGTAGTACTTGACCAGCTCCTCGTGCGCTCGAGGATCGCCTCACCGTGCAGGCATCTGCATCGAGCCCCTCCTCGGCGAAGTGGCAGCGCCGAGAAGCGGCCGGGGACGACCTCGCGCAGCGGCGGCGAGGTCCGTGCGGCAGACGTCCTGGGCGCATCCGGCAGCGCGGGTTGAACGGGCAGCCCGGCGGGATCCGCATCAGGTTCGGCGGCAGCCCCCCGATGGCGGCGAGCGTCTGCCCCTTCTGGTCCAGCCGCGGGATCGACTCCAGCAGGCCCTGGGTGTACGGGTGGGCGGGCGGGCGTAGAGCTCGTGCACCGTCGGCTGTCTCGACGATGCGGCCGGCGTACATGACGGCGATCCGGTCGGCGACGTCGGCGACGACGCCGAGGTCGTGGGTGATGAGGATCAGCCCCATCTTGCGCTCGTCCTGCAGCTCCTGCGAGCAGCTCCATGATCTGCGCCTGCACGGTGACGTCGAGCGCCGTGGTCGGCTCGTCGGCGATGAGCACCGCCGGGTCGAGCGCGATGGCCATCGCGATCATGATGCGCTGGCGCATGCCGCCGGAGAACTGGTGCGGGTAGGCCTTGACCCGCTCGCGGGCGGCCGGGATCGGCACCCGCTCCATCAGCTCGATCGCCTGCTCCAGGGCGTCGGACTTGTTCATGCCGCGGTGGGTGCGGAACATCTCGGCGATCTGCCAGCCGACCGGGAAGACCGGGTTCAGCGCGGACAGCGCGTCCTGGAAGATCATCGAGATCTCCGGGCCGCGGATCGAGCCGGCGCTGCTCCTCCGGCATCGAGAGCAGGTCCTGGCCGCAGTAGCGGATCTCGCCCGCCGGGATGACGGCCGGGCGGCATGTCGAGGATGCCCATGATCGCCTGCGCGGTCACCGACTTGCCCGACCCGGACTCGCCGAGGATGGCGAGCGTCTCGCCCTGGTGCAGGTCGAAGGACACGCCGTTGATCGCCTTCGCCACGCCGTCGCGGGTGCGGAACTCGACATGCAGGTCCTCGACCTCGAGCAGCAGGCCGTCCTGCGGGGTGTCAGGTGTACTCGCTGCCCGAGGTCTTCGACCGGGGCTTGGTGTCCTGCGTGGTCACTGGTCCTCCGTCATGGTCAGCGGTCTTCGGGTCGAGGGCGTCGCGCACCACGTCGCCGAGCATGATGAACGCCAGCACCGTCAGGGACAGGAAGAGGCTGGGGAAGAACAGCATGTGCGGGGCGGTGCGCAGGCCGATCCGGAGCGCCTCGCTGATCTCGATGCCCCAGGAGATGACCGGCGGCTGCAGGCCGATGCCGAGGAAGGACAGCGTCGCCTCGGCGGCGATGTAGGCGCCGAGGTTGATGGTCGCGACCACGATGACCGGGGCCAGGGAGTTGGGGATCACGTGGGAACGCATGATGCGGTTGGGGCTCGCCCCGAGCGCCCGGGCGGCCTGCACGTAGTCGTTCGGCTTGACCTGGATGACGCTGCTGCGGGTGAGCCGCGCCAGGCTCGGCCAGCCCAGGATGACCAGGGCGAGCACGACCTTCAAGACGATGAGGAAGTAGTTGTCGTTGACGAAGTCGGGAGCGAGACCAGGAAGATGATGCCGCCGAGCAGCAGCGGGATGGCGAAGAACACGTCGCCGATGCGAGACATCACCGAGTCGGCCCATCCGCCCTAGTAGCCGGCCATGACGCCGATGGTGCCGCCGATCAGGACGGTGCCCACGGTGCACAGGACACCCACCATGATCGACGCACGGGCGCCGTAGACGCACCGGGCGTAGACGTCGTAGCCCTGGATGTCGCGGCCGAACCACGCGTCGGCACCCGGCCGCTCGCGCGACTTGGCGAGGATGGCGTTGGTCGGGTCGGTGCTGGTGAACAGGCTGGGCCAGATGGCCATCAGCACGAAGATCGTGATCAGGGACATGGCGACCCAGAACAGCGGGTTGCGGCGCATGGTCCGCCAGGCGTCAGAGGTGAGCGAGCGCTCCTCGTTGACGTCGCCACCGTCGTAGCCGGCGGTCTCGGTCATTTCTTCGACGGCAGCGATCTCAGTCATGGCTGATCCTCGGGTCGAGCACGCCGTACAGCAGGTCGACGAGCAGGTTGACGAACAGGTAGACGAGGACGAGGACGGTGACCGCCCCGACGACGGACGCGCCGTCACGAGCCCGGATCGAGTTGTAGATGTAACCACCGACGCCGTGGATGTTGAAGATGCGCTCGGTGACGATGGCACCGCCGAGCAGGGCACCGAAGTCGAAGCCGATGAAGGTGACGACCGGGATCAGCGAGTTGCGCAGGGCGTGCAGGCCGATCGCGCGACGCCTGGTCAGGCCCTTGGCGACGGCCGTGCGCACGTAGTCGGCGCGCAGGTTCTCGATCAGGTTGGTGCGGGTCAGGCGGGCGACGTAGGCCAGCGAGATCGAGGCCAGCACCATGGCGGGCAGGAGCAGCTCGTAGACCGACGGGTCGGATGAGGTCACGGTGACGGGGAACAAGCCGAGCTTGACGCCGAGGAAGTACTGCGACACGGATCCGATCACGAACATCGGGATCGAGATCACGACGATCGTCGACACGAGCACCAGGTTGTCGACGAACCCGCCTTTTCGGATGCCGGTGAGCACACCGGCGAAGATGCCCAGGATCGACTCGAACAGGATCGCCATGACGGCGAGCTTCGCGGTGACGGGATAGCGCAGCTTGAGCTGCTCGGTGACCTTGATGCCGTTGTAGGTCTCGCCCAGGTCACCCCGGGCCAGGTTGCCGAGGTACTTGCCGTACTGCACCGGCAGCGGGTCGTTGAGGTTGTACTTCGCACGGAACGCCGCGACGTACTGCGGCGAGCACGGTCGTTCGCCACACTTCCCGGCCAGTGGGTCGCCGGGGAGGGCGAAGACCATGGCGAAGATGAGGAACGTCGCGCCCAGGATCACCGGGATCATCTGCAGCAACCGTCGGATGATGTAAGTGCCCACGTCACCTCCTGGTTGTCAGGCCGTCCCTTGCGGTGTGACGGCGTCGTCAGTTTCGTACCGGGATGAACCTAGCCCACTGAGGGTGGGCACCCAACCCTGCGGACCCGGCATCCGTGGAGTTTTGCCCGTGAGCACGGACGTCGGCCTGCCAGCGGGCGCTGACAGGCCGACGTCGCGTGGTGTGAACCTCCGAGGTTCAGCTACCTCACTTCATGGAGATCGACGGGATGTCGATCGTCCCGAAGGCGGTGATCTTCACGCCGGTGACCTTGTCGGACCAGCCCATGGTGGCCTTGCCGTACCACATCGGGATGGTCGGCATGTCAGCAGCGAGCAGGGCCTCGGCCTCCTGGTACTTCGCGTTGGCGGCTGCCGGGTCCACGGCGGCCGCGCCCTCGACGAGGAGCTTGTCGAACGCCGGGTTGGAGTAGTCCGTGTCGTTGGACGAAGCGCCGGTCTTGTACATCGGTGACAGGAAGTTCTCGATCGAGGGGTAGTCCATCTGCCAGCCGTTGCGGAACATACCCTTCATCTTGCGGTCCGCGATCTGGCTGCGGAAGGTGGCGAAGTCGACGACGCCGACGGCGTTGCACTCGACACCCAGGGCCTGCTTGATGCTGTTGCAGGTGGCCTCGGTCCACTCCTTGTGGGAGGCGTCCGCGTTGTAGGCGAGGGTCATCTTGGCGCCCTTGAAGCCGCCGGCCTCCGCGAGGAGAGCCTTGGCCGCAGCCGGGTCGTACTTGCAGAACTTGCCACACTGGTCGGCCTTGTAGCCGTCGACGACCGGGGAGACCCAGCCGGTGGCGGGGACGCGGGTGCCGTTGAAGATCTGCTTGATGATGGTGTCGCGGTCGATCGCCATCGAGATCGCCTGGCGGATCTTCGGGTCGGCGTAGTTCGGGTCGACCTTGGTCGGCGCGAACGCGACGTTCTGGATGACGCCGGACTCCTTCTGCGCGTTGCGGTCGGGCAGGTCCGACTTGTACTTGTCGTCGATCAGTGCGCTCGCCGGGATCTCGTCGGTGACGTCGAGGTTGTTGGCGATGACGTCGTTGTAGGCGGCGTCCGGGTCCTGGTAGATCTTGAAGGTGACCTTGTCGACCTTGCCGCCGAAGTCGCCCGAGTAGTCGGCGAACTTCGACAGGACGATGGCCTGCTCCTTGGTCCACGAGTCGAGCTTGTAGGGGCCGCTGCCGACCGGCTTGTCACCGAAGGCCTTGGGGTCCTTGAAGAAGGACTCGGGCAGCGGGGAGAAGGCCGAGTAGCCCAGACGCACGGGAAGGTTCGAGACCTTCTCGGTGGTCTTGATGGTGAAGGTCTTGTCGTCGACGACCTTGAGACCGGTCATCTCCTTGGCCTTGGGGGTGTAGCCCTCGCACGGGTCGTCGGGGTTCGTGGTGCCGGCGCACTGGAGGTCGGCGAAGCCCTCGATGGGCTCCATGAAGTAGCCGCTGCTCTGCGCGTTGGGGCCGTAGGCCGCGTAGTTCCACGCGTCGACGAAGCTCTTCGAGGTGACCTCGGTGCCGTCCTGGAACTTGTACGGCTTCAGCTTGACGGTGAAGTTCTGGTTGTCGGTGGTCTCGATCGACTGCGCGATGTCGTTGGTCGGCTTGGCCGTCTCGGCGTCGTAGTGGACGAGCTTGGCGAAGACAGCGTCGATGACGTTGCCACCACAGGTCTCGGTGGTGTTGCTCGGGACGAGCGGGTTCTGCGGGTTGCACCCACGAACGGTGATCTCGCCGCCCGTCTTGGCGCCAGCGCTGGCCGAGCTGCTGCTGTCGCCGCTGCCGCCGCTGCCGCAACCTGCGGCGAGCAACGCAACTGCGGACAGAGCCGCAACCGCGACCGTGCGAGTGGTTCCTCGCATGGATGTCCTCCTACGTTAAGTGGTGTCACCACCCGTTGGTCGGGTGGCCGGGTGCCGGGGGCCGCTCCCGATCGGGGGCGTCCCGGAGTGCATCGCCCTCCGGCGTGCGTGCTCCATGAAAGACCATGGTTGGCCCCAACGGAAGCATTAGATGCGCCCGAGACTGGATTGTGACCGAAGCGCGACCGGATCGTCGCCGCGCCGAAGATTCTTCGGCGGCCGGCCGCTAGGTTGGGGCGCGTGCCCGGCTACGACGACGACCTGCGCCTCGCCCACGTGCTCGCGGATGCCGTCGAGCGCATCACGCTCGCGCGCTTCCGGGCCGACGACCTGCGGGTCGACACCAAGCCCGACCTCACCCTGGTCAGCGACGCCGACCGCGACGCCGAGGAGCTGATCCGGGCGCAGCTCAAGCGCACCCGGCCGCGCGACGCCGTCATCGGCGAGGAGTTCCCCAACACCGGGTCCAGCCCGCGCCAGTGGGTCGTCGACCCGATCGACGGCACGCACAGCTACGTGCGGGGCGTGCCGGTGTGGGCGACCCTGATCTCGCTCGTCGACGACGGCATCCCGGTCATCGGCCTGGTGGCCGCGCCGGCCCTGGGCCGGCGCTGGTGGGCGGCCCTGGGGTCGGGCGCCTGGGCCGGGCGCAGCCTCACCTCCGCCAAGCAGCTGCACGTGTCGCAGGTCGCGCGCCTGGAGGACGCCTCGATCTCCTGCTCGAGCTGGACCTCGTGGGGGGCCGTCGGGCGCCAGGACGAGGTGCTCGACCTGGCCCGGGCCTGCTGGCGCGAGCGCGCGTACGGCGACTTCTGGTCCTACATGCTGCTCGCCGAGGGAGCGGTCGACATCGCGGCCGAGCCCGAGCTGGGCCTGCACGACATGGCCGCGCTGGTGCCCATCGTCACCGAGGCGGGCGGCCGGTTCACCTCGCTGTCGGGCGTCGACGGTCCGTTCGGTGGAAACGCGGTGGCGACCAACGGCATCCTGCACGACGAGGTGCTCGCGCGAATCGGGTTGTAGGACAAGCGACTCATTGCGAGTCACCCACCACCACGCGCCCCGAGCCGGGCTGATGCGGGTGGCTCTTTCGCAATGAGTCGGTCAGAAGAGGGCGTTCTGGTCGGCCTCGGTCGACACGCCCTCGAGGCGCAGCAGGCTGGCCTTGCGCTCGAGCCCGCCGGCGTAGCCGGTCAGCCGGCCGTCGGAGCCGATCACCCGGTGGCAGGGCACCACGATGGCGATCGGGTTGGCGCCGTTGGCGGCGCCGACGGCCCGCGAGGCTCCCGGCGGCATCCCGAGGCGTGCCGCGATGGCACCGTACGTCGTGGTCGTGCCCCACGGCACCGTCTGCAGCACCGCCCACACCCGGCGCTGGAACTCGGTGCCGACCGGTCGCAGCGGCAGGTCGAACTCCCGACGGGTGCCCTCGAAGTACTCCGCGAGCTGCCGGTGCGCCTCCGCGAGCACCGCCGAGCCGCCGCGCTCGTGCCCGGGCGAGCCGTCGGCCGGGGCACCGAAGTGCACGGCCACGAGCGCACCACCCGTCTCGACCAGCTCGAGCCGCCCGACGGGTGAACCCATCACGACCGAGCGCGAGCCGCCCTGCTCAGAGGGCAACCGTGCTCACCGGCCCCTCGAGCCGGCCGTCGAGGGCCGGCACCACCGTCGTGGCGTCGCCGACGAGCACCACGGTCCACTCCCCCGTCGCGACGCGGCGGTAGGCCTCGTCGAGGTCGTCGCGACCCAGCTCGGCGACCGCGCGCAGGTTGCGGGTCGTGAAGTCGAGCGGCAGCCCCTCCAGGGCCAGCGCGGCGGTCTCGTCGGCGACGGCATCCGCCGTGGCGTAGCGGCCGGGCGCCGTCTTGCCCACGTAGTCGACGCCCGAGCGCACCTCGGCGTCGGTGAAGCCCTCGCGGGCACCGTCGAGGATGCCGAGCAGGATCTCGACCGCCTCACCGGTCACCTCGGAGCGCACCGACCCCGACGTGACGAACGACCCGCCCGCGACCCGCGGCCGGAACGAGCTGCGGATGCCGTAGGTGTAGCCCTTCTCCTCGCGCAGCACGGCGTCGATCCGGGCGCTCGGGGAGCCGCCGAGCACGAAGGACAGCACCGGGTGGGGCGCCCAGCCCTCCGGCGTGGACCGGTCGGGCCCGGGACGGCCGACGGCGATCTCGGTCTGCACCGACCCGGGGCGGTCGACCACGACGACGCGCGCGGCATCGGCCGCGGGGACCGGGGCTACCGGCCTGGTCGTCGGGCGGTGGCGCGGCGCCGACCAGCGGCCGAGGGTCGACTCGAGCACCGCGACGACGTCGACGTCGGTGAGGTCGCCCGCCACCACCACGGTCGCTCCCTGCGGGCCGACCGCCGTGGCGTGGAACTCGACGAGGTCCTCGCGGGTGAGGCTCCCGATGGACTCCGGGGTTCCGGCGGTGGGCCGGCTGGCCCGGTCCTGCGGGCTCCACAGCGTGCGGGCCAGCTCACGGGCGGCGCGGTGGGCCGACGAGGCACGTTCCTGCTCGATCTCGGCGAGCCGGTTGCGCAGGATGCGGCGCACCTCGTCGTCAGGGAAGACCGGGTCGGCGAGCGCCTCGGTGAGCAGGGCGGCCGCGGTGGCGAGGTGGCGCTGCGGCACGTCGACGTCGACGAGCAGGCCGCCGTCGGACACCCCCGCGCCCAGCACCATGCCGTGGCGCTCCATCAGCTCCGCGAACTCCTCGGACCCGTGGGCGGCCGTGCCCTCGTCGAGCAGTCGGGCCGTCATCGCGCCGATGCCCTCCTTGCCGGGTTGCTCGTCCGACAGGGCGGTGGGCACCACGACGCGCAACGACAACACGTACTGGCCGGGCAGGTCGTGCGCCAGCACGCGCACCCCGTTGCCCGAGCAGGTGCTCGCCCGGCACCGGAAAGGTCCACGGCTGGGGCGGCGTGACGTCGGGTCGGGGGGCGCTCACGCGACGTCCTCGTCCCGGTCGGCGGCGGCATCCGAGCCCTGGTCGGCGGCCAGGTAGGCGACCGTGGCGCGGTTCTCCGGTCGCAGCCAGCGGCGTGCCGCGTCGACCACCTGCTCGGCCGTGACGTCGCGCAGGCGGTCGAGGTGGGTGTTGACGACGCCCGGGTCGTCGTGCAGCAGCAGGTGGTGGCTGATCAGGTCGGCGCGCTCCTCCTGGCTGGCCAGCGCGGAGAGCCAGGACCGCTCGGACTGGGCGAGCGAGGCCTCGAGCTCGATGTCGGTCGGGCCCTGCTCGAGGAAGCCGGTGAGCTCCTCGACGAACGCGGACTCGACGATGTCGGCGTCGGTGCCGGGTGCGACGTCGAGCACCACGAAGCCGAGCGAGGCGCCGTCGACGAAGCCCCAGGCGGTGGCATGGGCGCCGAGGGCGGTCTGCTCGCGACGGACCAGCCGGCGCACGAGGCGGGACGTCGCCAGGCCGCCGATGCAGTCGAGCGCGACGGCCGCCGCGAGGAACTCGTCGGTCTCGTCGACGGGGAGGCGGAAGGCCACGTGGAGACGGTCGTTGGGCACGGCCTCGCGCCGGTCGACGCGCACGGGGTGCTCCAGCGGGGCGAGCTGCTCGTGGTCGGGCCGGCGCGGCGCGGCCCCCGCCTCCAGGTCGCCGAAGTAGCGCTCCACGAGCGCGAACCCGAGCTCGGGGGTGAGGTCGCCGCACAGGGTGATGACGGTGTTGTCCGGACCGTAGTGGGCGCGGAAGAAGGCGTGCACGTCGTCCAGGCTCGCGGCGTCGAGGTCGTCCATCGAGCCGATCGTTGGGTGGTGGTAGGGGTGCCCCTCGGGGAAGACGGCGGCGTAGACGTCGATCAGCGCGTTGCCGTAGGGCTGGTTGTCGTAGCGCTGGCGCTTCTCCTCCTTGACCACGTCGCGCTGGTTGTCGAGGTTCTCCTGCGTGACGGCGTCGAGCAGGTGACCGTGCCGGTCGGCCTCGAGCCAGAGGGCCAGCTCGACGGCCCCCGTCGGCACCGTCTCGAAGTAGTTCGTGCGGTCGAACCAGGTCGTCGCGTTGAGCCGGCCGCCCTGCGCCATCAGCGCCTCGAAGTGCTCGCCGCTGCGCACGTTGCTCGAGCCCTGGAACATCAGGTGCTCGAAGAGGTGCGCGAAGCCGGTGCGGCCCGCGCTCTCGTGGCGCGAGCCCACGCCGACCCACAGGTTGACGGTGACGTTGGGGACGGTGTGGTCGGGGCTGACGACGACGCGCATCCCGTTGGGGAGCGTGCGGCGGTGGATGGGGTAGTCCAGCGGCATGGCGGTCACCCTACGTGCAGATGCGGCGACCGCTCAGGCCTTCGCGCGGTGGCGGTCCTCGAGCTCGGCGACGCCGCTGACCTCGGCGTCGGCCGGGTCGGTGGGGATGACGGGCAGCGTCCCGTGCGCGCGGCCGTCCATGGCCAGGCGCCCGAAGACCTGCTGCTCGGTGGCGGCCCGCTCGGAGCGGCCGCGGCCGAGGAAGCTGACCGCCCAGTGCAGCAGGGTGGTCACCCGGTGCTTGAACCCGATGATGTAGACGAGGTGGATGGCGAGCCAGAGCACCCAGGCGACGAAACCGGAGAAGCGCAGCCGCCCGATCGACGGCCACCGCGCTGAACCGCGAGATCGTGGCCATCGAGCCCTTGTCGAAGTACTCGAAGCGCGGCTCGGTCTCCTGGCCGTCGAGGCGGCGGGTGATCTGCTTCGCGGCGAACCGGGCGCCCTGGATGGCGACCTGCGCAACTCCGGGCAGCTTGTCGAGGGACATCATGTCGCCGACCACGAACACCTCGGGGTGACCCGGCACGGTGAGGTCGGGCAGCACCTGGACGCGCCCGGCGCGGTCGAGTTGCGGCCCCGGACTGCTCGGCGATCTGCCCGCCGAGCGGGCTGGCCTGCACGCCGGCGGCCCAGACCTTGGTGAGGGCCTCGATGCGCGTGGAGCTGCCGTCGGGCGTCGGTGACCGTGATGCCCGGTGGCGTCGACGTCGGTGACCATGGTGCCCAGCCGCACGTCGACCCCCATCTCGGTGCAGCCGGCGTCGGGCGGCCCCGCCGAGCCGCTCGCCGAAGGAGGGCAGCACGGTGTCGACCGCGTCGACGAGGATGATCCGGGCCTGGGTGGGGTCGATCCGGCGGAAGTCGTTCTTCAGGGTGCGGTGGGCCAGCTCGGCGATCTGGCCGGCCATCTCGACCCCGGTCGGCCCGGCGCCGACGACGACGAAGGTCAGCGCCCGCTCGCGCTCGGCGGGCGCCTCGGCCAGCTCGGCGAGCTCGAAGGCGCCGAAGATCCGCCCGCGCAGCTCGAGCGCGTCGTCGATCGACTTCATGCCCGGGGGCGTAGCTGGGCGAACTCGGTCGTTGCCGAAGTACGACTGCCCGGCGCCGGCGGCGACGAGCAGGCTGTCGTAGGGCGTCACGTGCGTCGCGCCCGAGCACCGTCTGAGGTGACGGTGCGGGCCGCGAGGTCGACGGCGGTGACGGTGCCCAGCATGACCCGGGCGTTCTTCTGGCGCGCCAGCACCTCGCGGGTGCTCGGCGCGATCTCACCCTCGGACAGGATGCCGGTCGCGACCTGGTAGAGCAGCGGCTGGAAGAGGTGGTGGGCGGTGGGGGCGATGAGGGTGACCTCGACGTCCTTGCGGCGCCGCAGCGCCTGGGTGCCGAAGAGGCCTCCGAAGCCCGAACCGATGACGACGACTCTGTGGGGGGTGCTCACGAGCGGGTCAACGTGGGGCGTCTGCACGGTATGCCCCATACCCGCCACGTGCCGGAAGTCACCCTCCAGCGTCGGGCGGGCGCCCTGCGCCGGCTGCCCGGTCACCCGGCGCGGATGAGGCGGGTGGGCCCGGCCGGGGGTTGGCTGGAGAACACCCCAACGACGGGAACAGGAGGCCATCATGTGCCGCTGGCTGGCGTACTCGGGATCACCGGTGCTGCTCGAGGACCTGCTCTACAAGCCGAAGAACTCCCTGGTCGCGCAGAGCAAGCACTCGATGATGGGGGCCACGACGACCAACGGCGACGGCTTCGGCGTCGGGTGGTACGGCGCGGCGGAGACCCCGGGGCTCTTCCGCAGCACCGAGCCCGCCTGGAACGACCTCAACCTGCGCGAGCTGTGCGCGCACGCCGCGGCCGGTCGGGTCTTCGCACACATCCGGGCGTCCACCGGCTCGGCCGTGCAGCAGACCAACTGCCACCCGTTCCGGCACGACAGCTGGCTGTGGATGCACAACGGCTACCTCGCCGGCTTCCACGAGATCAAGCGCGACCTCGCGATGGAGGTCGACCCGGCGCTGTTCGCCGACATCCAGGGCTCCACCGACTCCGAGATGCTCTTCTACCTCGCCCTCAGCTTCGGGCTGCGCGACGACCCGCGGGCCGGCGTGGCCCGCGCGGTGGGGCTGGTGGAGGAGGTGGGCCGCAGCCACGGCATCGGCTTCCCGGTACAGATGACGGTGGCCACCACCGACGGCGACACGACCTGGGCCTTCCGCTACTCGAGCGAGGGGATGTCGCGCTCGCTGTTCCAGAGCACCGACGTCTCGACGCTGCGGGCGCAGTACCCGGACAACCCGGTGCTGCACGACCTGTCGGACGACGCGCGGCTCGTGGTCTCCGAGCCGCTCGGCGACCTGGCCGGGGCCTGGCGCGAGATCCCTGAGTCCTCGAGCGTGCTGGTGCACGGCTCCGACGACGAGGTGGCCCCCTTCGCTCCGATCGCTCCCTGAGGGGCGGTCGCGCGGCTCAGCGGCCGGCAGCCCGGGCCACCAGGACGTTCCAGGTGTTCGGTGAGGCCTTCGTCGAGGCCGCCAGCCCGGCCGCCGTGAAGAGCGCGTCGTACTCGGCCCGCGTGCGTTCCCGCGCACCGAACATCGCCAGCATGTGCAGGTCGACGAGGTGCACGGCGCGCTGCTGGTCCGGCGAGCGGCCCGGCGCATCGAGCACGGTCTCGATGCGAGGAGGCGGGAACCCCGCCCATGGCGGCCGCGACCATGGGCCATCGCACTCCTGCCGCGCCAGCGCGGCCCGTGGAGGGCCGCGGACCAGCCCGGTGAGAGAACGTTGAGAGCACGGGGGCTCGACGACGTGACGAAGTCGTCAATGACCTGCGCGAAGATGCAAGGTGGACAACAGTATTGGGAAGAGCAGAACGACTTGTGACGCTCCACTCGGCAAGGTCAGGGGGCTGGCCGAGGCCTTCGCCGACCGCGGGCCCGCCCACGGTTGGACCCGGGTGTCGCCGAACCCCACCAGCACCCGGGTTGCCCAGCACGACCTCTGGTGGGGGCGGGACGCCCGCAGCACGGAGCGTCCACTCCTTGGGGTGAAGCCTGCACGACAGGCCGGGCACCGGCTGCCCGAACCCGACAGGTCCCGTTCCGCAGGCGCCATCCGGAAGGAACCTGTCCGCAATGTCCGTGCTCACCCGCACCCTGACCCTGATGACCTCACTACCGCTGGTGATGGGCCTGTCCGCCACCGCAGCCCACGCATCCACCGCCACTGCACCCGCTCCGGCCCCGATCGTGGCCACCTCCCCCTCCCCCGGCTGCCGAACCCGCCTCCGTCGCCGGCGCCGCCACCGCGGCCGCGGACGGATGGGGCGGGTACCAGAACGGCTACATCCCCGCGTCCGCCATGTGCCCGGTCCCGTGGCAGACCGTCGACCACCTGCGCTGCGACGCCCTCGCGAAGTTCGTGGCGCTCAACGCCCTCTACAAGGCCAAGTTCGGCGCCAACATCTGCGTCAACGACGCCTACCGCTCGTACGCCAAGCAGGTGGCCCTCTACAACGAGCTCGGCCCCAAGGTCGCCGCTGTCCCCGGCACCTCCAACCACGGGTGGGCCATCGCGGCCGACCTCGGCTGCGGTGTCGGCATCTTCGGCAACGCCCGACACGTGTGGTTCTCCGCGAACGCACCCAAGTACGGCTGGGCACAGCCCACCTGGGCGCTGGAGGGCTCTTCACGGGCCGAGGCGTGGCACTGGCAGTACTTCGGGACGTACACCGCTCCCGCCATCCCCACCGCGACCAAGGCCACCACCACCGCCATCATCGGGATCACCGGCACGTGGCCTCGCGTCGCCACGGTCACCCTCCGCAACAAGAGCACCGGCACGGTCATCGCCGGGGCAGCGGTGACCATCACGCGCCGCGCCGTGACCACCACCGCCTACACCACCGCCGGAACGGTCAAGACCAACGCCGCCGGCCAGGTGGCGTACCGGTACTACCCGAACGTGCCCACCGTCGTGGTGATGTCGTACGCCGGGTCCACCACCGCCCTGCCGTCGGCGGCCGGGGTCACCCTGACCACGCCGACGGTGATGTACGGCCGCGTCACCGTGGGCCGGCCGGACCTGTTCACCGGCCGACTGCTCACCCCGGGCAGCAAGGCGGTGCCGGCCCAGACCGTGTACCTGCAGCGCCGCTACGCCAGCTCCAACACCTGGACCACCGTGGCCACCCTGCGCACCAACTCGGGCGGGTACGTCACCTCGAAGCAGCAGCCCAAGCGGAGCACCTACTACCGCTTCTACTTCCCCGGTGCGGCCACCCGGTACGTGCGCGACTACAGCCCCAACGTCCACGTCGCCTACTGACCCGGATACACCCGACCCACAACAGGAAGAGGGCCCGACCGGATCTCTCCGGTCGGGCCCCTAATGCAGAAGCCGGACGGCTTCGCCGTCCGGCTTCTGCATTAGTAGCGGGGGCAGGATTTGAACCTGCGACCTCCGGGTTATGAGCCCGGCGAGCTACCGAGCTGCTCCACCCCGCGTCGAGTGAGTCACGGCTTCGAAGAACCCGTGCTCGGTATGGCTCGAGCGTACGTGACCCACCCGGCGCAGGACAAATCGGCCCGGACCGGCCGGCCCCGCGACGGCGGGGTCAGCCGGTCGGTGACGCCGTGGCCGAGGGGCTGGGCGACGGGCTCGGCGACGGACTTGCCGAGCCGCTCGGCGACGGGCTCGGCGTGGCCCCGGCCAGGGCGAGCTGGGGTGCCAGCGCCTGGGCACGCTTGATGGCGGTGTCGAGCCGCTTCTGCGCGTCGCCGTAGGCAGCGAAGTTGCCGGCCTTGAGGGCGTCCTGACCGGCCTGGTAGGCAGCCTGGATCTCGGTGAGCGCCTCGGTGAGCTGCGCCGCCGCCGTGCCTCCCGGCGTCGTGGGGCCGTTGGGCTCGGTCGGGTCGTCGGCGGCGGCGCCCTCGCCGAACAGGCCGCTCACGGCCTGCCCGAGGGTGTCGCCCCAGGCCACGGTGTTGCCGTAGACCGTGACGACGGCCTTGTTCTGCGGGAAGGACCCGGACCCCGAGGCCGCCTGCACGTAGAGCGGCTGCACGTAGAACATCCGGCCCTCGAGGGGGAAGGACAGCAGGTTGCCGTAGGTCAGCGTCTTGCCACCGCTGGAGTTCTGGGTGATGTACTGCGCCAGCGACAGCTGCTCCGACTCGTTCTGTGAGCGTTCCGGGGAGTTCTTGATCTGGTTGAGCACCTGTCCGGGCCCCGAGGGCGTGGCCGAGCCGTACTCGAGCAGCCGCAGCAGGCCGTAGTCGGCCGCCGGCTGCCCGGCCTGGTTGCCGGCATCGGCATCGACGGCCAGCAGCCCACGCAGGATCTCGCGGCCCCCCTCACCGTTGGTGGTCGCCGGGACGAACGGCGAGGTGATCGAGAAGGCTGCCTCGTTCTCCCCCGGCATCGCGATCGACTGGAAGACGGGCGGCTGGTCCTGCGCGGACGACGACGGGTCGCGCGGCACGCGCCACTTGTCCGAGCCGGAGAAGAAGTCGCCGGGGTTGGTGACGTGGTACTCGGTGAGCAGCTCGCGCTGCACCTTGAGGTAGTCCTGCGGGTAGCGGATGTGGGCCATCAGGTCGCCGGAGATCTCGGAGAGCGGCCGCACCGACCCGGGGAAGGCGTTGCTCCAGGCCTTGAGCATCGGGTCCTTGGTGTCCCACCCGTAGAGCTTCACCTCGCCGCTGTAGGCGTCGACGGTGGCCTTGACCGCGTTGCGCACGTAGTTGACCTGGCCGGCGCCGACCGTGACGACGTTGGAGCGCTGGGCCACCGAGTCGGACGTCGCCTCGGCCAGCTCGATGAGCCGGCTGTTGGGGTAGTTGGCCGACGTCGTGAACCCGTCGACGATCCACTGCACCCGGCCCGCGACGACCGCCGGGTAGACGTTGCCGTCGAGCCGCAGCCACGGGGCGACCCGCTCCACGCGCTCGGTCGGGGTGCGGTGGTCGAGGATGCGGGAGGCGCCGTTCACGGCATCCGAGAGCAGGAAGTTGGCCTCGCGGTACTTGACCGCGTAGGCGAGCCGGCGCAGGGTCGAGCCGATCGGCACGCCGCCCTTGCCGGAGTAGGTGTTCTGCACGGCCACGTCGCCCTCGCCACCGGCGGGGTAGTCGAACTCGCGCGGCGGGGCACCCTGCACGGCGCCGACCACCGAGTAGGTGGGTGAGAGCTCGGCGAAGTAGGCCCGCGGCTCGTACTTGCCGATGGCGCTCAGGCCGCCGCCCTCGAAGAAGACCGGGTCGCCCTCGGTGGTGCGCTGGTTGCCGTAGGCCGCGTAGAACCCGTAGCCGTGGGTGTAGACGGTGTGGTCGTTGAGCCAGTTGCGCTGGCCGTCGGGCAGGCCCTCGAGGTTGATCTCGCGCACGGCCACCACGGCGTCGCGGGTCTGCTTGTCGATCGTGTAGCGGTCGACGTCGAGGGTGTCGGGGAACGCGTAGTAGTCGCGCTGGGCCTGCAGCTGGCGGAACGTGGGCGCGACGACGTTGGGGTCGATGATGCGCACGCCCGGGATGTCGTTGGCCGCGGCGCGCAGCACCGCCTTGTTCTCGGTCTCGGGCGGCGAAGGGTTCTGGATGCGCTTGACCCGGTCGAGCCCGAACGCCGCCCGGGTGGCGTTGATGTTGCGCTCGATGTACTTGGCCTCGAGCGACTTGGCTGACGGGGTGACCTTCAGCGACTGGATGAGCGCGGGGTAGATGCCACCGACGACCACGGCGGTCACCACGAGCAGCACGACCCCGGTGATGGGCAGCCGCCAGCTGCGGCTCCAGATCGCGGCCAGGAAGAAGCCGGCGCACATCACCGCGGCGACCGCGAGGATGGCCTTGGTGGGCAGCACGGCCTTGTCGTCGGTGTACGTGATGCCGGTGAGCAGTGAGCCCTTCTGGGTCGACAGCGAGTAGCGGTCGAGCCAGTACGACGCCGCGCGGGTGAGGGCGATGAGCGCGCCGAGGATGCCGAGGTGCACGTAGGCCGCGCGGGTGGTCGGCCCGCGGCCGGGCAGCTGGAGACCGCCGTAGACGTAGTGGGTGAAGGCCGCGGCGACGAACGCCAGGGCGAGCACGACGGTCAGGAAGCTGACGATGAAGCGCAGCCACGGCAGGGAGAAGACGAAGAAGCCGACGTCGAGGCCGAACTGGGGGTCCTTGATGCCGAACGGCTGGCGGTTGGCCCAGAGCAGGAAGGTGCGCCAGGCCCCCATCGAGCCGGACCCGGCCAGCAGGCCGAGCACGACGGGCACCGCCCACACGGCGACCCGGCGCAGGGGCTCGATGGCCTGGCGGTACTGCTCGAGCACCTGCTGGGCCGGGGTCACGGGGATGTAGAGCGGGCGGGTGCGGTAGGCGATGACCAGGCTGGAGGCCACCACTGCCCCGGTGACCACGCCGGCGACGACGAAGAGCCCGACCTTGGTCAGCAGCTCCTTGTAGAACACGTTGACGAAGCCCACCGAGTCGTACCACCACACGTCGGTGAGCACGTCGGCGAGGATCCCCCCGACGACGACCACGCCGAGCATGATGAGCAGGGTGGTGCCCAGCGGCCCCCGGCGACGGCGCCGGGCGGTGCGAGCCGGCTCCCCGGACCCCCCGTCGGACCCCTCGGGGCGTGCCGAACCGTCTCCTGGACCCGTGGGCCCGTCGAACCACTCCGAGCGACTCACTACTCTCCTCGTCCCGTCGTCGGGGATCCCCCGTGTCGACCGTGGCGAGCAATGTACCTCGGCCACCTGCGGGCCCGATCAGGCACCATGGTCCGGTGACCGACGCCCCCCAGCCCGTGACCGACCCACTCACCCTCGCCGCCCTCGACACCGAGCGGCACGTGGCCCGCTCGGGGTGGGACCAGCCGGTGCGCCTGTTCGCCCTGGTGCCGACCGCAGGACCTGCTCGCCCACGAACCGCACCTCGCCGAGGGGATGGCGGCGCACGACGCCGTCGCCGGCGCGCTGAGCGCGGTGGAGCAGGACGAGCTGCCCGAGGCCGCCGGCCTGGAGGACCTGCTGGGCCGCATCGCCTGGCCGCCGCAGGTGGCGGGGGCTGCCCTGGCCGTCGAGCGCATCGTCGTCCCCCCGGAGGCCGAGCGCGAGCTGCCCGAGGACGACACCGAGGCGCTCCGCGCGGTGGCCGAGCACCCCGGCCGGGCCGACGTGCGGCTGCTGGTGGCGGTGACCCGCGACGGCGCGGCGCGCTGCCTGCTGCGCCAGCGCGACCACGACAGCGACGACCGGGTCGCCCTGGGCGAGGACATCGCCCCGGGACTGGTGCACGCCCTGCGGGCGACCTTCAGCGACTGAGCGCCGCGGCGGCCCGTCTCAGCCGCAGGTGGGCAGGGATGCCACCTTGCCGTCGCCGATCGCCTGCACGGCCTTGCGGCCCTCGTCGAAGGTGCCGACCTTGACCACTCGCAGGCCGTCGGGGACGGCGGTGCCGATGTCGGCGCAGTTGTCGGCAGGGGCGAGGAAGAAGTCTGCTCCGGCCCGGCGGGCGCCGATCAGCTTCTGCCGGATGCCGCCGATCGGCCCGACCGTGCCCGCGTCGTCGAGGGTGCCGGTGCCGGCGATCTTCTTTCCGCCGGTGAGCTCGCCGGGGGTGAGCGCGTCGTAGATGGCCAAGCTGAACATCAGGCCGGCCGAGGGGCCGCCGACGCTGCCGGTGCGCAGGGTGACGTCGACCGGCAGGTCGTAGTCGAGGCGCAGCCCGACCCCCATCACGGTGCGGCCGCCGGACTCGGTGGTCTTGGCCGTGACCGTCTGCTCCTTGCCGCCGCGGCGCACGACCACCGGGAAGCTGTCGCCGGGCTGGTGGCGCTGCACAGCGGCGCGCACGGCATCCGACGACGAGGCGGGGTCGCCGTCGACGGTGACGAGCACGTCATCGGGCTGGAGGACGCCCTTGCTGGGGCTGCCGTCGGGCACCCCGGCGACCACCACCATCTCGGGGACCTTCTTGCCGATCGCCCGCAGCGCGGTCGCGGTGGCGACACTCTGCGAGCCGGCCATCTCGGCCGCGCCCTCCTCCTGGGCGTCCTGCTCGGTCTGCTCCGGGGGGAAGACCTGCTCCTCGGGAAGGATCTCCTGCGAGCCGCTGAGCCAGGCCTGCGCCAGGTCGTAGACGGTGACGCGCACGCCGGGGCCGCCGTCGACGCTGACCGTCGTGAAGTCGAGGTTGCCGCTCGTGGGGTAGGTCGGGGCGCCCTCGATCGACAGCAACGCCTTGCCGTCGACCTTGCCCAGGATGTTGGTGGCCGGGCCGGGTGACATGACGACGTAGGGCAGGCCCACGAAGGTGAGCGCCGCCGCGATCGCGATGGCGACGAAGGTGGCGGTGAGCAGCACCCCCGCCAGCAGCCCCGGTCGGTTGGCCGGGTTCCGCCCCCGCCCTGTGCGCCGCTGGTCGACGTCGCCGCCGTCGTTGGCGCCGGGCAGCACGTCGTGCGTCGGCTGGCTCATGGAAGCCCCACCCACTCGGTGGAGCCGTCGCCCAGGCTCTGGTGCTTCCAGATCGGGGTGTCGGCCTTGAGGGTGTCGATCAGGTCGCGGCAGGCGTCGAAGGCCTGGCCGCGGTGCGGGGCCGCCGCCGCGACGACGACCGCGAGGTCGCCGACGCGCAGGGCGCCGGTGCGGTGCACCGCGGCGACGCGCACGGCATCCGAGCGTTCGAGCACGTCGACGCAGGTGCGGCGCATGGTGTCGACGGCGGAGGGGTGGGCCTCGTAGTCGAGCGAGGTGACCGAATCGCCGTGGTCGTGGTCGCGCACGACACCGACGAACAGCGCGATGCCGCCGCACGTGGGGTGGCGGACGGAGTCGAGCACCTCGTCGACGGACAGCGGCTGGTCGCGCAGGGCGACGAGCGCGACCGGGTCGTGGTCGGTCGGCATGGGGCTCCTCGGGAACGGTCCGGCGGAACCTTACGGGCCGGATCGTGGTTGGCTGTACGAGACGACATCCTCTCACCCCCCGCGAGGAGACCGGCGTGAGTGACTCCCATCCCGACGACGACGACACCCCCCGCCTGCCCGCAGAGCTCGAGCAGCTGCTGCGCGGCCTCACCGGTGGCGACATCCCCCCGGAGCTCGCCTCGATGATGCAGGGCATGGGGCTGGACAAGGTCGACCCCCAGATGCTGGCGATGGTCATGGGCCAGGTGCAGGCCATGTTCGCCGCTCCCGAGAGCGACACCGCCGTCAACGCCGTGCTCGCCACGGACATCGCCCGCAAGACCGTGGCCGCCGAGGGCGACCAGCTCGCGAGCGCGGCTGACGGCCGGGCCGCCGCCGAGGCGGTTCAGGTGGCCGGCATGTGGCTCGACGCGGTCACCGACCTCACCACCCCCGGCCTCGTCGGCGCCGCCTGGAGCAGCGCGGAGTGGGTCGAGGCGACGATGCCGGTGTGGACCGACCTCGTCGAGCCGGTGGCCGCCGGCGTCACCGACGCCGTCGGCACCGCCCTCACCGGCCAGCTGGGCCAGCTCGGGGAGCTCGCGGAGACCGGCGAGACCGGGCTGCCCGCGGGGATGCTCGACCAGGCCGGCCCGATGCTGCGCCGCATGCACGGCTCGATGTTCTCGATGCAGCTCGGCCAGGGCACCGGCACGCTGGCCCGCGAGGTGCTCACCGGGTGCGAGGTCTCGTTGCCGCTGGTGGCGGCACCGACGGTCGTGCTGATGCCGGCCGCGGTGCGGGAGTTCGCCGCCGGTCTCGAGGTCGACGAACCACAGGCGCGGCTCTACCTCGCCGTGCGCGAGGTGGCCCGGGTGCGGCTGTTCGGCGCCGTGCCCTGGCTCGCCCCCGCCCTGCTGGCCGCGGTGCGCGACTACGCCGCCGACATCAGCATCGACACCTCGGCGATCGAGGAGGCCGTCGGGTCGATCGACCCGAGCGACCCCGAGGCCGTGCAGCAGGCCCTACAGGGGCGGATGTTCGCGCCCCAGCACTCCCCCGCCCAGCAGGCGGCCCTCGCCCGGCTCGAGACGCTGCTCGCCCTCGTCGAGGGCTGGGTCGACGTCGTCGCCGACCGGGCCACCCGGGCGCACCTCCCGCAGGCCGACGCCCTCGGTGAGGCCGTGCGGCGCCGCCGGGCCACCGGTGGGCCGGCAGAGAAGGCGTTCGGGGCGCTCGTCGGCCTCGAGCTGCGCCCGCGACGGCTGCGCGACGCGGCCAACCTCTTCGCGGCGCTCGAGGACTCCGGCGGCCCCGGCGCCCGCGACGGCGCGTGGCGGCACCCCGACCTCGCACCGAGCACCACCGACCTCGACGACCCGCTGGGCTACGTCGAGCGCACCGCCCGACCGAAGACCGACGAGATGGATGCCGCGCTCGACGCCCTGCTGCGTGGCGAGGGCGACGCGTGAGCGGTGCCGTTCCCGGGTCGCACGACCCGGTGCGGCCGGTGCCCGACCCGGCCGTGGTGGCGGCGTTCGCGACCCTGCGGGCCGACACGATGTCGGTGCTTCAGGGATGGGCGGCGCCGGATGCGGGGCAGGAACGGCTGCGCCGCGACTACCTCGACCACCTCTCCGCGCACCCCGACGCCGTGGCGAAGGCCGGGCCCCCGGCGCACCTGACGGCATCCTGCGTGGTGCTCGACCCCGGCGGCGAGCGGGCGCTGCTCACCCTGCACCGAAAGGCCGACGAGTGGTTCCAGTTCGGCGGCCACCTCGAGCCCGGCGACGCCTCGTTGTGGGCTGCGGCCCGCCGTGAGGTCCGCGAGGAGTCCGGCATCCAGACCCTGGAGCCGCTGCCCGAGCCGGTGCAGCTCGACCGGCACGTGCTCGTCGGGTCGTTCGGCGCCTGCCGGGAGCACCTCGACGTGCGCTTCGCCGCCGTGGCGCCGCTCGGCGCGCGGGCCGTCGTCAGCGCCGAGTCGCACGACGTGCGGTGGTGGCCGGTCGACGACCTGCCGGAGGGCACCCGCAGGGAGCTGACGCCGCTGGTGTCAGCCGCCCGGCGGGCGCTCGGGCTCGCCTGAGCCACTCTCGCCCCGGTTGCCACTCTCGTCCGGGTTGTCACCGTCGAGCGGGTCGTCGTCGGTGTCGAGCTCGGGCGGCAGCCCCTCGGCATGGGCGAGACCGTCGAGGAAGCCCCTCGACCGCTCCAGGCGCGGGTAGGACGCGAGCAGGCGCCAGAACGCCGGCCCGTGGCCGGGCACCAGCAGGTGGGCGAGCTCGTGGAGCAGCACGTAGTCGAGCACGTGGTCGGGCACGTCGCGCAGGCGGTCGGACACCCGGATGGTGCCCTCGGCGGGGGTGCACGACGCCCAGCGCCGGCCCATGGTCGACACCCAGCGCACGCTGGCCGGTCGGGCGTGCCCGCCCAGGTAGCGGCGCGAGAGCGTCTCGGCGCGCGCGGCCAGCGCCTCGTCGGAGGACTCGCGGCGCCGCTCGCGGGCCCCCAACCGGGCCAGCATCCGCTCCACCCAGCGGGCCTCCTCGGCAGCGCTGAACGAAGCCGGGATGAGCACGACGGTGCGCTCGCCGTCGCGGTAGGCGCTCACCGTGCGCCGCCGGCGACGGCTGCGCCGGACCTCGACGTCCTCGCTGCTCACGGTACGAGCGTAGGGCGGTGACCTGCTGGAGTGGCGGATGGTACGGGTGTGGCTCCCGGTGCGCCGGGCGGGCGGTGACGCGGGCGCGTCACGCGGGCGATCGTGGTGCGCCGTGGCTAGGGTTGTGAGCGTCCCCGCCGCACTGGCGGCACCAGAGGCATCGACCCGGCGCGCCGCCGAGGTCGACGACAAGGAGAACGTTCATGGCTGACGAGACCTACAAGGGCGAGTTCTACTGCGTGAAGTGCAAGGAGAAGCGGGAGGCCGAGGGCAAGGTGGTCGTCTCCGAGAACGGCCGCCGGATGGCCAAGGGCGTGTGCCCGGTGTGTGGCACCAACCTCAACCGCATCCTCGGCAAGGCCTGAGCACCGGTCTCGAGCGCAACGGCCCCGATCCCAGCGGATCGGGGCCGTTCGCCGTTCCCGGCCTGTGGACGGCTCCCGCCGGAGGTGGGCGAGCGGCAGGATGACTGCGTCGGGGTCGGTGGTGTCAGGGGGTGGCGGTGGACGGTCACGTGGTGGTCGACGGGTGGGGGCCGCTGGCCGACGAGGTGCTCGCCCAGCTGCGCCGCTGCGGCGTCGACGTGCGCGGCGGCCGGCACGCCGCCGACGGGGCCGAGCTGGCCCTGGCCGACCGGGCCGCGTTGCCGTCGGCGGTCGTCATCGTCACCGAGGGGCGCAGCCCGTCGTGGGCCGGCGCCCCGTGGCAGGCCCGGGGCATCGCCCACCTGCCGGTCGTGCTCGGTGAGACCAGCGTGGTCGTGGGGCCGCTGGTGCTGCCCGGGCGCACCGCCTGCCTGCGGTGCGCCGGTCCGGCGTGGCGGGCCGGCCGGGTCACCGGAGTGACGTCGGTGCCGCCGGGGACGGCTGTGCTGGCCGCGGCGGTGACGACAGTGACGGTGCTGGCGACGCTGCGCGGCGACACCTCGCTGGGCGGCATCTCCACCGAGATCGGCCTCGACGAGGTGGCCGTGACGCACCGCCTGTGGAAGGTGCGGCCCGACTGCACGTGCGCGTCAGTGACAATGGCAGGGTGACCGACATCCCCCGAGGCTCGATAGCCCGGACCGCCAAGCTCGTCGGCCTGCCCCTCGGGCACGCCGGCCGAGCGGCCCTCGGAGTCGGGAAGCGGGTCGGGGGCCGTCCCGCCGAGGCCGTCGCCGCCGAGCTGCAGGCGCGCACCGCCGAGCAGCTGTTCTCGGTGCTCGGGCAGCTCAAGGGCGGGGCGATGAAGTTCGGCCAGGCCCTGTCGGTCATGGAGGCCGCCATGCCCGAGGAGCTCGCGGGGCCCTACCGCGCGACGCTCACCAAGCTTCAGGAGTCCGGCCCGCCGATGGGGGCCGACCGGGTGCACGAGATCCTGGCCCGCGAGCTCGGGCCGCGCTGGGCCAGCACCAAGCTCGTCGAGTTCGACGACGTACCGGCCGCCGCCGCCTCGATCGGGCAGGTGCACAAGGGGGTCTGGCGCGACGGGCGCGAGGTAGCGGTGAAGATCCAGTACCCCGGGGCGGCCGAGGCCCTGATGTCCGACCTCAACCAGATCTCCCGCGTCGCCCGGATGGCCGGGTCGTGGCTGCCCGGCATCGACGTCAAGCCGATCATGGACGAGCTCAAGGCGCGGATGAGCGAGGAGCTCGACTACCACCTCGAGGCCCGCCACCAGCGCCACTTCGCCACGGCCTTCCGCGACGACGACGACGTGCTCGTGCCCGACGTGCTCGTCGACTCCCACCACGTGCTGGTCACCGAGTGGGTCGACGGCACCCCGCTGTCGCGGATCATCACCGACGGCACCCAGGAGGAGCGCGACGAGGCCGCCACGCTCTACTTCGAGTTCCTGCTCCGCGGGCCGAACCGGGCGCACCTCCTGCACGCCGACCCGCACCCGGGCAACTTCCGGATCACCGATGACGGGCGGCTCGGGGTGCTCGACTTCGGTGCGGTCAACCGCCTCCCCCACGGTCTGCCCACCTCCCTGGGTCGGGTGCTCACCGAGGCACTCGCGGGCGACGCCGTCGCACTCGAGGCCGTGCTGCGCGACGAGGGCTTCATCCGCAAGGGCGTCGACATCGACCCCGAGGCGCTGCTCGCCTACCTGACCCCGCTCGTCGAGCCCCTGCTCCACGAGGAGTTCACCCCGACCCGCGAGTGGCTGCGCGGGGCGGCTGCCACCCTGCAGGACCCCCGCCGGCCGCAGTTCCTCGTCGGGCTCAAGCTCAACCTGCCACCGGAGTACCTGCTCATCCACCGGGTCTGGCTCGGCGGCATCGGGGTGCTCAGCCAGATCGGCGGCACCGTGCCGCTGCGCGAGATGGTCTGCGCCTACCTGCCCGGCATCGACGAGTCACGCCTGCCGCCCCCACCGCACTGACCTTCCGGCTCACCACCAGGCGGAGTCGAGCTTGCCCTCGATGCTGCGCAGGTGGGTGCGGCTGCACGCGGCGCAGGTCCACACGTCGCGGCCGTTCTCGGTGCCGTGGGCCCAGGTGATCCGGGCCAGCGCAGCGGCGTCGTCATCCGATGGCGTCGTTCCGCACGTCGCGCACACGGGACGTGCTTCGGATGCCGGCCGGCCGGCATCCGCGCCTTGGCCGCGCCATCGCGCTCAGCCCTCGCCGCGCGCGGCCGCCTTCGCGGCCTTCTTGAAGTCGCGCACCTTCTGCAGCGAGTCGGCGTCGACGACGTCGGCGACCGAGCGGTAGGACCCCTCCTCGGCGTAGGCGCCACAGGCCTCGGCCCAGCCGTCGGGCCGGACGCCGAGCTGCTTGCCGAGCAGCGCCGTGAAGATGCGAGCCTTCTGCTCGCCGAAGCCGGGCAGCGCCTTGAGCCGGGTGACCAGCTCGGCGCCGGTGGACGCGCCGGTCCAGATGGCGGAGGCGTCACCCCCGTAGGTGTCGCGCACCACGGCGGCCAACGCCTGGATGCGGGCGGCCATCGAGCGCCCGTAGCGGTGGATCGCCGGCGGCGTGGCGCACAGGTCGGCGAACGCCTCCGGGTCGGCCATGGCGATCGCGCTGGGGTCGAGGGTGCCGAAGCGTTCGAGCACCTTGGCCGGCCCCGCGAAGGCCCGCTCCATGGGGAACTGCTGGTCGAGCAGCATCCCGGTAAGGAGGGCGAACGGGTCCTGCGACAGGACGCGGTCGGCCATGGGGTCCTGGGCGATCGTCAGCGTGACCATGGCCTCAGGGTAGCCAGCATGCTCGCCGCCACGGCACGCCAGACGTCGCGCTCGCGCAGCGGGGGCGCCCCCACCGGTCGGGACGACGACACCGCCCCCGACGCGGGGTCGGGGGCGGTGCGTTGGTCAGGCCCTGGTCTCATCGCACGATGGCGTGGACACTGGCCCGGATCTGCTCGCGCGTCGCCTCGGCCTGCACCTTGCGCTGCGCCTCGTGGACGCGACGCTGGTGCATCGTGCGACGGATCTCGTGCATCCGTTTCGTGTACATGGTGCTTCCCCTAGTGATGTGGGTCTGGTCTTTCGGTGGTGTGCCTACGCGGCGACCTCGGTCTTGCGGGGCCGGCCTCGGGGGCGCTTGCGGGCGACGATCTCGCCCTGGACGAAGAGCTCGCCGCCCCAGACGCCCCACGGCTCGCGCCGGTGGAGGGCACCCGAGAGGCATGCGACGCGTGCGGGGCACGTGCGGCAGAGGGCCTTGGCGAACTCGACACCCTCGGGGGTGTCGGCGAACCACAGCTCGGCGTCGTTCTCGCGGCAGGGAATGCCCTCGCCGGTCGTCACGGACGCCTCGTGCAGGTCGAGGAGCTCGGTCAGCTGCATCGGGTTGTCACCTCCTTGCTCGGCGCGCCCGGTGGGGCGCTCGGTCATCTCGGTGCGCCGGGTGTGGCGCGTGGTACTCGGTGGGCGGTCGGTGTGGGACCGCTGGGTGGTGGTCGTCATCTCGGTGGCCTCGGTGGGTGTGGTTCGGGTCTGGTGGTCTGGCGGCGGGTACGAGAAAGGCCGCGGATCCCGGTGTCGGGATCCGCGGCCTCGAGGTGACCTGTCGTGCTGTCAGACAGGTGGTGCCTCGAGGCGTGGATACACGACTCCCGTGAGCGGGGCGATGGCGTCGACGCCGGTGGTGCGCACGTCGACGACGAGGAGGTCGCGACCATTGCTGTCACCGGCGAAGGACACAGTGCGCCCCTGGACGGAGCCGAAGTCGACTGCGTGAGCGGTGTTGGCGCCGCGCCAGGGACGCGTGCAGATGCCACGGACAGCGCTCATCGCCATCTCCTTCGTCATCGTCGTCTCCATCAGGGCCAACCCTCCTCACTTCTTCTCGCATCGACCGCGTACCCGAGTGGGCCACGCGTGGTGTTGTCCGTTCAGGTTAGGGGAGCCTGCGCGCGCCCGGCAACGGGATTATTCGCTTGAATTGTGGAGAAACTCCCCAATCGGGCGAGTTTGGTTGTCGCACAATGCTATTCGTCCGAAGAAAAATTCTGGATCAGCTCGAGGACGTCGGTGCCGTAGCGCTCGAGCTTGGCCGGGCCCACACCGTTGATCCGGGCCAGTGCGCCGACGTCGGCCGGCACCCGCTCGGCGATGGCCGTGAGGGTGGCGTCGGTGAAGACGACGAAGGCCGGCACGTCGGCCGCCCGCGCCTGCTCGAGCCGCCACTCGCGCAGCGCCTCGAACAGCCGCTCGTCCATCGTGGGCGGGCAGGCGGAGCACCGGCCGATGGTGCGCTCCCGGGCGGTGCCGAGGTCGGCGCCGCAGGCTCGGCAGGTGGTGCGCACCGGGGTGGCGGCCTTCCCGCCCGCACCGACCCTGCGGCTGCGCTTGGGCTGCGAGCGGGCGGCGTCGCCCAGCACGGCAGCGGTGCCGTCGAGGAACCGCGACGGGCGCCGCGTGGCACGGGCGCCAGGGGTGCGGGCCACGGCATACGACATCACCAGGCGCTCGCGGGCCCGGGTGACCCCGACGTAGAGCAGCCGGCGCTCCTCCTCGATGGCCTGCGGGGTGTCGGCCATCGTGATGGGCAGCAGGCCGTCGGAGCAGCCGACGAGGAAGACGGTGTCCCACTCCAGGCCCTTGGCCGCGTGGAACGAGGCCAGGGTGACGCCGTTGACCGTGGGGGCGTGCTGGGCCGAGGCCCGCTCCTCGAGCTCGCGCGACCAGGGCGGGCAGGCGGGCCTCGGGGTCGAGGGCGTGCAGGTCGTCGGCCAGCGACGCCAGGGCGCTCAGCGACTCCCAGCGCTCGCGGGCCGCGCCACCGCTGGTGGGCGCCTGACGGCTCCAGCCGGCGCCGAGCAGCACGTCGCGGGCGAGGTCGGGCAGCGGCACCGACCCGTCGTCGGAGCGGGCCGCCCCGCGCATCAGCACGATGGCGTCGCGGACCTCCTTGCGCGAGAAGAAGCGCTCACCGCCGCGCACGAGGTAGGGGATGCCGCGCTCGGCCAGCGCCGACTCGAAGGACTCGCTCTGGCCGTTGGTGCGGAAGAGCACCGCCACCTCGGACGGCGGGTGGCCGGCGTCGACGAGTGCCGCGATGCGGGTGGCGACGGTGGCCGCCTCGTCGGGGTCGTTGTCGGCGCACGACGCAGCTCGGGCGCCGGGCCGTCGGGCCGCTGGGCCCGCAGCTCGACCGAGCCCGAGCGGCGCTGGCCGCCGGGGCCGCGCAGCACGAGGTTGGCCAGGCCCACGATCTGCGGCGTCGAGCGGTAGTTGCGCACCAGCTCGACCGTGCGGGCGTCGGGATGCCGGGCCCGGAAGCCGAGCAGGTGCTCGGGCGAGGCACCGGTGAAGGAGTAGATGGTCTGCGCCGGGTCACCGACCACGCACAGGTCCTTGCGCTCGCCCAGCCAGAGCTCGAGCAGGGTCTGCTGCAGCCGGTTGACGTCCTGGTACTCGTCGACGACGAAGTGGCGGTACTGGCTCGCGCACCGCTCGGGCGACCTCGTCGTGCTCGCGCAGGATGCCGACCATGAGCAGCAGCACGTCCTCGAAGTCGATGACGCCGCGCTCGGTCTTGACCTCCTCGTAGGCGGCGACGCAGGCGGGCCATCGCCGTGGCGTCGAGGCCGGCCGGGCGGCGTCGCGGCGCTGGGCGGTGGCCGCCGCGGCATACGACTCGGGGGTGAGCAGCGAGACCTTCGACCACTCGATCTCGGACGCGAGGTCGCGGATCGCGGCGCTGTCGAGCCGCAGCCGCAGCCGGCCGCCGGCCTCGGCCACGGCGCTGGCCTTGTGCGGCATCACCTCGGGCGACGCGCCGCCGATGGCCTGCGGCCAGAAGTAGTGCAGCTGGCGCAGCGCGGCGGCGTGGAAGGTGCGGGCCTGCACCCCGCCGACGCCGAGGTCGCGCAGCCGGGTGCGCATCTCGCCGGCGGCCCGGGCGGTGAAGGTGACGGCCAGCACGCGCTGCGGCTGGTAGACGCCCGAGAGCACGCCGTAGGCGATGCGGTGGGTGATGGCGCGGGTCTTGCCGGTGCCGGCACCGGCCAGCACGCACATCGGGCCGCTGGGGTGCGCCGCGACCTCGCGCTGCTCGGGGTCGAGGGCGTCGAGCACCGCGTCGGCTCCGGGGTGCACGGGCAGGGTGGTCATCGCGACGATCCTAGGTGTCGGGGGTGACACCGACGGACCGCGCCGGCCGGCCTGTGGACGAGGCGCGGCCGATGCCGGACCGTGCCGGCCGGTGGACGACGCGGGGCCACGGCATCCGTCGGCCCGGGACCGAATCTGCGCTCGGGGAAGCAACTCTCGGGCCGTAGCGTTCACCTCGCGAGTCCCCGACCCGATCAGGAGCCCCGATGTCCGCCGCCGAGCCCACCGGCCAGACCCTGCCCGCGCCCGGCACCGTCACGATGTTCACGACGACCTGGTGCGGCTACTGCCGCCGGCTGAAGTCGCAGATGGAGCGCGAGGGCATCGGCTTCACCGAGGTCGACATCGAGCGGGAGCCGGGCACGGCGGAGTTCGTCATGTCGGTCAACGGCGGCAACCAGACGGTGCCCACGCTGCTGTTCCCCGACGGCTCCGCGGCGACCAACCCCTCGATCGCCGAGGTCCGCGACCGGCTCTCCTGAACCCCAGGCCCTCGCGGCGAGTGCGGAAGTGGTTGCCAGGGCGACCACTTCCGCACTCGCGGCGAGGAATACCGGGATGAGGCGGTCAGCGCAGGGGAAGCTCGGGGGCGTCCAGCGGGGCGCCGAACCAGTGCTCGATGATCCGCCGTGAGATCGAGATGCGCCCGGACACGACGACCGACCCGTCGGCGATCGCCGCGACGAGCTCGTCGCGGCTGAACCACCGGGCGGCCTCGATCTCCTCCGCCTGGAGCCGCAGGTCGGTGCCCAGCGCCCGGGCCGTGAAGCCGAGCATCAGCGAGGACGGGAACGGCCACGGCTGGTCGCCCAGGTAGGTGACGTCGGTGACCTCGATGCCGACCTCCTCGGCCACCTCGCGGGCGACGGCCGCGGCGAGGCTCTCGCCCGGCTCCACGAAGCCGGCGAGCACCGACATCCCGTTGCCGCGGAAGCCCTTGCCGCGGGCCAGCAGGATGCGGTCGTCGGCGTCGACCACCGCCATGATCACGGCCATGTCGGTGCGCGGGTAGTGCTCGCTGCCGTCGGCCGGGCAGCGGCGGATCCAGCCCGCCAGCACCGGGTCGGTGGCCGCCCCGCACCTCGGGCAGTGCCCGTGGGTGCGGTGCCAGTTGGCCAGGGCGAGGGTGGTGGCGAACGCCGAGGCACTCAGGTCGTCGAGGTCGGCACCGGCCTGGCGCAGCGTGTGCCACTGGGGCTCGCCACCGGCCCCGCTCGTGGGGTGGGCGTCGACGGCATCGGCCACGGCATCCACGAGGTCGTCGGCGACCACACCGACGTGAGCAGTGCCACCGACCTCCCCCAAGTAGAGGGCCAGCCGACCGGCATCCGCGGGCTCGGGCGGGGTCAGGAGCGCGGCCAACCCCCCGCCGTCGGCCGGCTGCATCGCGACCCGGTCGCCCACCAGGCGCAGCACCCGGGTGCCGGGGTCGGCCAGCAGCCGCGGCAGCAGCCCGGGGTCGGTGCGCAGGTCGCCGCGGCGGTCGAGCACCGAGGTGCTCAGGGCCAGACCGGGCAGGGTTCCGTCGGCAGCAGGCACGCCGCACAGCCTAGGGGCCACACCGCGGGCGGCCTCCCCGACGATGGGGGGCACACGGCATACCGTTGGGCCGTGGACCGCAGCCCCGCCTTCCTCGCCGCACTGGCGAGCGCCGCCGTGCCCGGGCTCGACCCGGTGAGCGTCGAAGCCCTGCCGAGCACGCCGGACCAGAGCTTCGACGTGGCCTTCGTGCAGGACGCCGAGCACCGACGGTGGGTGGTGCGAGCCCCGCGCACCGATGTCGCCGGCGCCGAGATGGACCGCACGGTCGGCCTGCTCGGCCTGCTCGGGCGGCGGCTGCCGTTCGCGGTGCCGGCACCCAAGGGCTTCGTGGCGCTCAGCGAGGGCGGCCGCGCGGCGGTCTACCCGTACCTGCCCGGGCACAACCTCGACTTCGCCGAGCTGCCGCCCGGCCCCGGCATCGCGGCCGAGCTGGGCCGCGCCATTGCGGCGCTGCACAACACCGACCCGGCCGTCTATGACGAGGCCGGGCTGCCGAGCTACGACGCCGACGCCTACCGCAGCCGCCGCCTCGCCGACCTCGACCGGGCGGCCGAGACCGGCCGGGTGCCGACCACGCTGCTCACCCGCTGGGAGACGGCGCTCGAGGACGTCAGCCTGTGGCGGTTCGCCCCCACCGCCACCCACGGCGACCTCACCGGCGACCAGGTGCTCGCGGTGTTCACCGACGACGCCGATGCCTCGACGGGGAAGATCCGGGCGGTGACCGGTTGGGAGGACGCCAAGGTCGCCGACCCTGCCGACGACTTCGCGGCGCTCGTGGCCGACGCCCGCCCGGAGGCGGTCGAGACCGTGCTCGAGGCCTACTCGCACACCCGCGTCGAGCGGCCCGACCCCAACCTGCTGGTGCGCGCCCGGTTGGTCGCCGAGCTCGGTCTGCTGGGCACGATGATGGTGGCGCTGGCCCGCAAGGACACGGCCGCCGTCGAGGTGCTCACCACCCAGCTCCGCAGGCTCGATGATGCCGTGCACGCCAGCGAGGAGCCCGACGACTACCGCCGCACCTCGCTCGCACCGGTCGGGGTGCGCCGCCGCACGACCCGCCCGCCCGCGATGGTCGTCGACGACGACGACGAGGACCTGCCGGTGGTCGAGGGGGACGAGGCGGATGCCGAGCAGCCCCAGGCCGACCTGCCGGAAGCCGCGGACGCGGCCGACGGCGCCGGAGCCGCGGACGCAGCCGACGGCACCGCACCGGATGCCGGGGCCGCGGGCGACGAGCCGGATGCCGTCGAGCGCACGACCGAGGTCACCGCGCAGGACGAGGCCGACCAGGTGACCACCGAGCTCGACCTCAGGACGGCCGAGCGGCCCGCAGCACCCGAGTGATCTCGTCGGCTCCGGGCAGGTCGGGCCACACCGTCTCGCCGGTGGCGGCATGGAAGAACGCCCCGCGCACCCGCTGCTCGGGCACCCCACGCACCCGGGCCCAGGCCAGCCGGTAGGCGGACAGCTGCAGCGCCCGGGCTGCCGCCTGCGCCCCGGTGGCCGGAGCGCCGGTCTTCCAGTCGACCACCACCCAGCCGGGCGCGCCGTCGGGGCCGACCTCTGCGAAGACCGCGTCGATCCGCCCGCGCACCGCGATGCCGTCGACCACGGTCTCGACACTGGTCTCGACCTCGACCGGGGCCCGGTCGGCCCACTCGCTGGCCAGGAAGCTCTGCTGCAGCGTTCCGAGGTCGGTGTCGGTCGCCTCCTCGTCGGCCGACCCGGGAAGCTCGTCGATGTCGACGAACGCCGCCCGTGAGTAGTGCTCCTCGACCCAGGCGTGGAAGGCCGTGCCCCGCCGGGCGGCCAGCGCCGGCGGGGTCGGCATCGGCCGGCGCAGGTCGAGGGTGAACCGCTCGGCGTCCTCGGCGAGGGACACCAGCGCCGAGGTGGACAGGTGCGCCGGCAGGTCGACGTCGACCGGGGCTCCGCTGCCGCGCCGGGCCCGCTCGTCGAGCAGCATCCGGATCTCGTCGTCCCAGCGCCCGGCGGCCGGTGCGGAGGCCTGCGAACCGGTGGCAACGGCATCCGCCATGGCGCTGGCGACCGCGCGGGCCGGCCCGAGCAGCGCCTCGCGACGCTCGCGGTGGTCGAGCGTCGGCCAGGCGACGCTGACCTCCTCGGCGGTGCGGGGGTTCTGCGGCTTCGGGTCGTCGAGCGGTGGCAGGTCGACCCACGGGCCGGGGGCAGCGACCAGCCCGGACGCCTGCACCTCGTCGAGGAAGCGGGAGGTGATGCGCGGGGTGCTCGCGGTGCCCCAGACGTGGGCGGTGAGCAGCAGGTCGGTGCGCGCCCGGGTGACCGCGACGTAGGCCAGCCGGCGCTCCTCGACGATGCCGTGCGCGGCGACGGCCTCGCGGAAGCGCTGGTGCTCGGTGGCCAGGTCGTCCCATCCGGTGTGCCCCGCCCAGGCGAAGCGCGGGAGGCCGTCGGCGTCGCCGCGCAGGTCGTAGGGCAGGGTGGCCAGCCCGGCCAGCCAGCCCTTGTCGGTGGGGGCGGGGTGCGCCCACCCGTCGTCGCGCAGTGAGGTGCGGGTGCCCGAGTGCGCTGGGAAGGACCCCTCGACCAGCCCCGGCACGGCCACGACGTCCCACTCCAGGCCCTTGGCCGCGTGCACCGTCATCACCTGGACGGCGTCGGTGCGGGCCTCGATCCAACCGAGGTCGAGCCCACGCTCCTCGTCGACCGCGGCGTCGAGCCACGCGAGGAAGCCACCGAGGGAGGCCCGGTCGGCGGACGCGGCGAAGGTGGCCGCGACGTCGGCGAACGCGTCGAGGTGGGCCCGCGCCGCGCCGGGGGTCCAGCCGGGCCGGGACAGCACCTCGATGTCGAGCCCGAGGGCGACCTCTGCCTCGGCCGACAGCTCGGCCAGCCCCAGCCCGGTGAGCGAGCGCAGCCGGCGCACGGCCGCCGCGAGGCCGGCGAGCCGCTCGAGGGCGACCGGCCCGATCGCCTGCCCCTCGTCACCGACCCAGGTCGCGGGCGGGAGGTCGTCGAGGGCCTCGACGATGCTCGAGCGGTCGCTCGCGTCGGGTGCGAGGTCGGCGCCCCGGCGGCGCCCGGTGCGCTGCCGGGCCCGGGCCCAGGCCCCGAGGCCGTCGAGGTCGGCTGCGCCGAGCCGGCATGACGGCCCGGTGAGCAGGCGCATCAGCCGGTCGCCGCGGGTGGGGTCCTGCACGACCCAGAGCAGCGCGACCAGGTCGGCCACCTCGGGCGTGTGGAGCAGGCCGCCGAGACCGACGACCTCGTAGGGGATGCCGCGCGCCTCGAGTGCCTCGACCACCGGGTCGAACTGGGAACGCTTGCGGCACAACACCGCTGCGGTTTGTCGCCCTGGCCGGGACCGGCGGTGCTGCACCCAGGCGGCGACGTGCGCGGCCTCCTCCTCGATCGTGTTGAGGCGGGCCGTGGCGACATGGCCGCGGCCGGCCTCGGTGCGTGCCACGAGCGACGCGACCGGCACCCGGGTCGACCGGGTCAGCGGCTCGGCCACCAGGTTGGCGACGTCGAGCACCGCCCGGTCGTTGCGCCAGCTCGTCGAGAGGGGCAGCACCAGGGCCGGCGTCGGGGTCGACGAAGTCTTCGCGGAAGCGGTGCAGCGTGGTCGAGCTGGCGCCGCGCCAGCCGTAGATCGACTGGTGCGGGTCGCCGACGGCCGTGACCGGCACCGGCGCGCCCGGCGCCACGAACAGCGAACGCAGCAGCTGCAGCTGGGCCTCGGAGGTGTCCTGGAACTCGTCGAGCAGCACGGCGCGGAACCGGGCGCGCTCGGCCACCCCGACCTGCGGCACGGTGGCGGCGATGCGCGCGGCCAGGGCCACCTGGTCGGCGAAGTCCATGGCGTCGCGCTGGCGCTTGAGCTCGTGGTAGCGCTCGACCAGCGGCAGCACGGCCCGCCGCTCGCGGAGCACCGTGATGGCGTCGCGGACCTCGGCCGGGAAGGTGCGCCGCTTCGTGACCCCGCTCGGCACCGCCTCGAGCGCGGCCACGACGGCGTCGAGGTGTCGGGCGACGGCGTCGACCCCGACCAGGTGCTCGGCCATCTCGCCGGCGAGGTCGACCACGGCGGTCGTCACGGTCGACTCCGCCTTCTCGACCCCGTCCATCGGGCCGTCCCACGACGCGACCACCTCGTGGGCGAACTGCCAGGCGGCGGCCTCGCTGAGCAGCCGGCTCTCGGGCTCGACCCCGAGCCGCACGCCGTGCTCGCGCACGATCCGGCCGGCGTACGCGTGGTAGGTCGACACGGTGGGCACGTCGTCGAGCACGGCGGCGCCGTCGTCGCTGCTCGGCACCCACAGGCCCGCCTCGCGCAGGGTGGCCAGCCGGGTCGTGACCCGCTCGGCCAGCTCGCCGGCGGCCTTGCGGGTGAAGGTGAGCCCGAGCACCTCGTCGGGGCGCACCAGGTCGTTGGCGACCAGCCAGACCACGCGCGCGGCCATCGTCTCGGTCTTGCCCGACCCGGCGCCGGCGACGACGAGCAGCGGGCGCAGCGGGGCCTCGATGACCGCCACCTGCTCGGGCGTCGGCGCGTGCGACTGCCCGAGGGCACGGGCCAGCTCGACCGCCCCCCAGCGCAGGCGCCCGGGCGCCGCGTCGAGGGCCAGCGTGCCGGATGCCGTGCCGTCGCCGCTCACAGGCGCCGCCCCTCCGCGTAGGCCGGGCAGGAGTCCTTCACCTGGCAGGTGCCGCACTGCGGCCCCGGGGTCGCCGCGAAGACCGCGCCCGCCATGCCCTCGGCCACCTCGTCGACGAGGTCGCGCGCCCAGGTCGGCTCGTCGTCGGTCTCGAGCGGCTGCTGCACCTGCAGGCTCGTGCTCTTCGCCGCCGCGGCCCGGCCGAGCTGGAGCAGGGCCGCGCCGCCGGAGCGGTCGCCGTACTGCGCGAAGGCGCCCTCCTCGACGGCGAGCTGGTAGGCGCCGAGCTGGCCGTGCCGCCGCACCTCGTCGACCGTGGGCTTGCTGGCCCCGGTCTTGAGGTCGACGACCCGCACCCGGCCAGCGGCGTCGACCTCGAGGCGGTCGACCTGGCCGGAGACGACGGCGCGGCCCAGCGCCACCCGGATGCGCTCCTCGGACGCGGCCTTGCGCCACCCCACCGCCGCGGACTCGCTGAGGTAGCGGGCGAGCCGGGTCGCCATCGCCTGGGCCCGGCCGAGGTCGCGTCGGCTGAGCCAGCCGGGGGCGAGCCCCAGGCGCCCCCAGCGGGACTCGAGCGCCGCGGCATACGTGGCCGCGTCGGTGTCGCCGAGGTCGTGGGCGATGTCGTGCACCAGCGTGCCGATGTCCTGGGCGCCCATCGAGGGCCCGTCACCGCCAGCGGCCCGCAGCACCCACTGCAGTCGGCACTTGCCGAAGTGCTCGATGGTCGACGGCGAGACCGACACCGCCGCCCCGGCGGCACGACGAGGCCGGTCGTCGCTGACGTCTCGCAGGGACCACCACTGGGCCGGGTCCGCACCCGGAACACGTTGTGTCGCAAGCGTGGCCAGTGCGGTGATGGCTGCACCGCGGGTGGCCGCGTCGGGCCCGGCGACCTCGCGCCGCAGCTCGGCGACGAGGCCGGGCAGCGTCAGCGGGCGGGCGACGTCGGTGAAGGGCCGGTCCTGCGGCAACGGGTCGACGACGTCGAGGAACGGCGAGGGCTGCTCGTCGTCGCTGCGGACGGCGGTGACGACCAGCAGCCGGCGGGCCCGGGTGACCGCGACGTGGAAGAGCCGGGTCTCGTCGTGCCGCACTTGCGCCTGCGCCGCGCGCGGGTCGCCCCCGCGCCCGGTGACCAGGTCGACGAGGTCGGTCGACCCGAGCAGCGAGCCCCGCAGCCGCAGGTCGGGCCAGACGCCCTCCTGCACCCCGGCCACCACGACGAGGTCCCACTCGCGCCCGGCGGATGCCGCAGGCGTCAGCAGCGCGACGGACTCCCCGGCCGGCGCCCGGGCGACGAGGGTGTCGCCGGCGACGTCCTGCCCCAGCACGTGGTCGAGGAAGTCACGGGGTGAGGCGCCGGGCAGCCGGTCGACGAAGCGGGCGGCGGCGTCGAACAGCGCCAGCACGGCGTCGAGGTCGCGGTCGGCCCGACCGCCGCCGGGGCCGCCGGCCAGCGCCGCGTCACGCCACGGCCCGGCCAGGCCGGCGGCGCTCCACATCCCCCAGAGCACCACCTCGACCCCCTCACCGTCGCCCAGGGCGTCGACCGCCGCCGCGAGCACGCGGTGGGCGCGCCGGGCGGATGACGCCTCCGGGCCGATCCGGTCGAGCGGGAACGGGTTGAGCACGACCTCGGCGAGCAGCTCGTCACTGGGACGCCCACCGCCGTCGTCGAGCTCGAGGCGCCGCAGCGACCGGCGCAGCCGGCGCAGCTGCACGGCGTCCGCGCCACCGACCGGTGAGGTGAGCACGTCGACCACGTCGGCGGGGTCGAGCTGCTCGGCGCCGGCGACGACGTCGAGGGCGCAGCGCAGCAGGGTGAGGAAGGGGCGCACGGCCGCCTCGTCGCGCACCGGGAGGTCTGCGGTGGCGGTGTCGACCGGCACCCCGGCGCTGCGGAGCACCCGGCGCAGGGTGGCGGTGCGGCCGCCGCCGCGCACGACGACCGCCATCCGCGACCAGGGCACGCCGTCGAGCAGGTGAGCGGACCGCAGCCGGCCCGCGACGTAGCCGGCCTCCTGGGCTGCGGTGCGCAGCAGGTGCGCCTCGACCTGTCCGCCGGGCCCGGCCGGCTCGACCCGGCGGTGGGCGGCGCCCCCCACCACGCCGATATGCGCGGCCACCCGGGCGGCGGCGTCGAGCACCTCGCCTGCGCACCGGTACGACGTGGCCAGCACCCGGGTGGGGGCATCGGGCCACGTGGTGACGAACAGGCGCGGGTCGGCGCCGCGGAAGGTCTGGGTGGCGGCGTCGGGGTCGCCGAGCAGGACGAGGTCGACACCACCGCCGCCCACGACCACCTGGAGCAGGCGCAGCGCGGCCGGCGTGAGCTCCTGGGCGTCGTCGACGACGACGAGGCGCAGCCCGGACCGCAGCCGGTCGAGCGCGTCGAGGTCGGTCTCGAGGTGGTCGGCAGCCGCGCCGAGGATCCAGGCTGGGTCGAAGGCCCCAGGGGCCGACAGCGCCGTGACCTCGTCGTACTCGCGCAGCACGTGGGCGGCCGCGACCCACTCCGGCCGGTCGTGGGCGGCACCGAGCCGGGCGAGGTCCTCGGGGTCGAGGCCCAGCTCGACGGCCCGCATCAGCAGGTCGCGCAGCTCGCCCCGGAAGGTGCGGGTGGGTAGGGCGAGGTCCAGCGACGGCGGCCACGGGGGCCCCGACGACTCCCCCTCCGCGTGCCCGGCGAGCAGCTCGCCGAGGATGACGTCCTGCTCGGGGCCGCTGAGCAGGCGCGGCGTGGGGTCACCGACCAGCGCTGCCGCTTCGCGCAGGATGCCGAAGCCGAGCGACTGGTGGGTGCGGGCCAGCGGCGTGGTGGTGGTGCCGCCGAGCCGGGCGGTGACGGCGTCGCGCAGCCGGGCCGCTGCGAGCCGAGTCGGCGCGAGCAGGAGGCAGCCGTCGGCTGTCGCCTCGCCCCGCTCGACCCTCTCGGCCACCACCTCGACGGCCACGGTGGACAGGCCGGTGCCCGGGGCGCCCAGCACCCGCAACACCGGACCGCGGTGGTCGACGACCGCGCGCTGGCTCGCGTCGAGCACCGGGACCTGCGGCGCGACGGGAGCCGGACGGCGGAGGACGAGCACCCGTGAATCCCACCACGCGCTCCCGACATCCGCAGCCACGGGGCAAGATCGACCAATAGGTCAAAGTTGACCCAGCCCAGCATCTTTGGGACAAGATCGACCTATTGGTCGACGTTGCCCCGGCTGGTCAGTAGCTCGGCAGGCTCGGGTCGACCTGCGCGACCCAGGCGAGGATGCCACCCTCCACGTCCACCGCGTCGACGCCCCGGGCGCGCAGCAGGTCGACCGCCTCGGCCGAGCGGCCGCCCGACTTGCAGTGGACGTAGACCCGGTGGCCCGCCGCCAGCCCGGGCACCGGCGCCCCGCCGCGCAGGTCACCGATGGGGAGCCACGCCGCCCCGGGCAGCGCCACGACCGCCCGCTCCCCCTCCTCCCGCACGTCGAGGAGCAAGGCACCCTCGCCGTCGAGCGTCCCCGCCTCGAGCAGCCCCTTCAGCTCGATGACGTCGATGCTGGGGCGGGCGCCCGTCGCGTCGTCGGCGTCCGCGCCATCCGACGCCCCGTCCAGGTTCTCAGGGATGCCGGTGGCCCACCCGAGCGGGCGGGTGAGGTCGGCGCCCGAGCCGCACACCCGGCATCCGGGATCGGCAGTGACGGGCAGGGTGTCCCAGGTCTGGCGCAGGGCGTCGTGCACGAGGAGCCGCCCCACCAGCGGCTCCCCGATGCCGGTCACGAGCTTGACCGCCTCGGTCGCCATCACCGACCCGATGCTGGCGCACACCGCACCGAGCACGCCGCCGACGGCGCACGACGGCACGGCATCCGGCGGCGGCTGGGAGGGGAAGACGCACGCGTAGCAGGGGCCCTCGCCCGCCCACCACACCGACACCTGGCCGTCGAAGCGGAAGACCGAACCCCACACGTGCGGCACCCCGAGCCGGGCGCAGGCGTCGCCGACGAGGTAGCGGGTGGGGAAGTTGTCGGCGCCGTCGAGCACGAGGTCGTAGTCGGCGACCACGTCCAGCGCGGTGGCCTCGTCGAGCCGCTCGGGATGCTGCACGACCTCGGTGCTCGGGCTGATGGCGTGCACGGCGTCGGCGGCCGAGGCCGTCTTGGGCCGCCCGACGTCGGCCACCCCGTGCACCACCTGGCGCTGGAGGTTGGTGGTGTCGACGACGTCGTCGTCGACCACGCCGATCGTGCCGACCCCCGCGGCGGCCAGGTAGAGCAGGGCCGGCGACCCCAGGCCTCCGGCCCCGACGACCAGCACGCGGGCGGCGCGCAGCCGGCGCTGCCCGAGGGGGCCGAGGTCCGGCAGCAGCAGGTGCCGCGCGTAGCGGGTGCGCTCGTGCGCCGTGAGCTCGGCGCCCGGCGGCACCAGCGGGGGTCGTGCCATGGCGCGACCCTAACAACCGGCATGCGGCGCATCCGGGTCGCGGCGGTTACTGGTCCGTAGGATGCTGCTTACCCCGGCAGAAGGACTCGGATGACCAGCACGCAGACCACCCCCCGCGGACAGCGGATGCCGCGCAGCGAGCGCCGCGCGCAGCTGCTCGATGCCGCCCAGGCCGTCTTCGTCCAGTCCGGCTACCACGCCGCGGCGATGGACGAGATCGCCGACCGGGCGGGGGTGTCCAAGCCGGTGCTCTACCAGCACTTCCCCGGCAAGCTCGACCTCTACCTCGCCCTGCTCGACAAGCACTGCGACACCCTGGAGTCCCTCGTGCGGGCGGCGCTGGAGGTCGGTGGCGACAACGAGGTGCGTGTCGAGCGCACGGTGGCCGCCTACTTCGAGTTCGTCACCAGCGAGGGCGCGGCCTTCCGGATGGTCTTCGAGAGCGACCTCACCAGCGTTCCCCAGGTGCGCGCCCGCCTCGACGCGCTCGAGATGAACTGCGCGGAGGCGATCGCCGAGGTCATCGCCGAGGACACCGGCGCCGACGACGAGCGGGCGCTCATGCTCGGCTCGGCGCTGGCCGGCATGGCCCAGGTGGCCGCCCGGCACTGGCTGGCCCAGGACGGCGACGTGCCCGAGCCGGAGGCCGCCGCGATGATCAGCGCCCTCGCCTGGCGCGGTCTGGGGTCCCTCCCCAAGCTCGAGGCCTGACCCCGAAGCGACCGCCGCGTGTTCGCTGGTGGCGGATGCCGGAATGCCCCCCGCCGGGCGCGGGTTAGCCTGAGCCCGACACACGCGGCCGGTCCGCGTCCCCAGAACTGAAAGGTGTGTGCACCCGTGGAGGTCACCATCGGCGTCCAGAACGTCGCCCGCGAGCTGACGGTCGAGACCGACTCCCCCACCTCGGAGGTCACCGCGGCCGTCGAGACAGCGCTCGCCGGCGGGAGCGTGCTGCGCCTCACCGACAACCGCGGCCGCTCCATCTTCGTGCCGGCCGGCGTCATCGGCTGGGTGCAGGTCGGCGACTCCGAGAAGGGCCGGGTCGGCTTCACCCCCTGACCGTCGACCTCTTCCACCGCTCGCTGCGGCACCGTTACAGTCAGTGCCGCACCCGGGTCGGACCGGGAGCCGCACGCGGGCACGGGCCCGCGTGACGTGCGTCTGACGGGCCGCGTTGGTCCGGATCGGAGTTGGCAGTGATCGAGTTGCTCCCCATGGCCGCCGCAACATGCGCGCCCTCAGGATTCTTCGGCTGGATCGGCACCATCATCTTCGGTGCCGTCATCGGCGCCCTCGCCCGGCTGGTGCTGCCCGGCAAGCAGAACATGGGCATGCTCATCACGATCCTGCTGGGCGTCGTGGGCGCCCTGATCGGCTACTGGCTGGCCGCGCAGATCGGCGTCTGCGCCACCCGCGGCATCGACTGGACCCGCTGGCTGATCTCGATCGCCACGGCCGCACTCCTCGTCGTCATCTACGGCTCGATCCGCGGCCGCAAGCAGGTCTGAGCCTTCTCACTGCGACCCAGGCGGGCAGCTCAGGCGGACAGGCCGAGCAGCGCCATCCGCTTGGAGTGGTTGTCGGTGAGCCGGGTGAACATCTGGCCGACCTCGGCGAGGTCGACGCCACCCCCGACGAGCAGGGCCGACAGGGCGTCACGCTCGACCGCGACGGCCTGGGCCTGCGACAGCGCCTCGCCCAGCAGCCGACGGCCCCACAGGGCCAGCCGCCCGCCGGCGGTGCGGTCGGTCTTGAGGGCGTCGCGCACCATCCCGACGACGAAGTCGGACTCCCCGGCGTCGTCGAGCGCGCGGGCCATCACCTCGCGGGTGTCGTCGTCGACGAAGACCGACATCTCGCGGTAGAAGTCCTTGGCGATGCCGTCGCCGACGAAGGCCTTGACCAGCCCCTCGAGCCAGCCCTTCGGCCTGGTGCGCTCGTGGTAGGCGGCGAAGGGCACGACGAACGGGGCCATCGCGGCATCCGGGTCGATGTCGTGGGTGCGCATGTGCTCGACCAGCACGGAGTACTGGACGTACTCGGTGTTGGCCAGGCCCGCCATCGCCGACTTCAGGTGCAGCGTCGGCGCGAGGTCGGAGTCGACGGCCATCCGGATGAACGCGGTGAGCTCGCCGTAGGCGAGGACCCCCAGCAGGTCGACCACCGCCGCGTGGTAGGCGGGGTCCTCGATCGACGTGTGCTCCATGGGTTCGGAGCCTAACGGTAGAGTGAGGACCGTCCCACGGTGCCCGGTCGGCACGACAACCCAAGTTCCTTGACGTGGCGAGCGCCCGGTGTTCTCGGCGCCACCCGCCCCCCGAAGACCTCCGATCGGCCCACAGCCCCTGTGTAGGCGCACGCGCGCCCGCCGACCGGAAGAGACCCATGACCGACGTCACCGACGCCCCGACCACCCCTGACGACGCGAATGCCGAGGCCCTCCTGGCCGAGACGGTCGCCGAGGTCGTCACCGAGCCCGAGCCCGTGGCCTCGTTCGCCGACTTCCCGATCCACCCGGACATCGTCGACGCGCTCGCCGACGCCGGCATCACCAGCCCGTTCCCGATCCAGGCGATGACCCTGCCGGTCGCGCTGGCCGGCCACGACATCATCGGCCAGGCCAAGACCGGCACCGGCAAGACCCTCGGCTTCGGCATCCCGCTGCTGCACCGGGTGCCTCGCCCCAGGCGACGACGGCTTCGACCACGCTGCCGTCGCCGGCAAGCCGCAGGCGCTGGTCGTCGTGCCGACCCGCGAGCTCGCCGTGCAGGTCGCCGGCGACCTCGACGCGGGCCGGCAAGATGCGCGGCGTCCGCGTCGCTCACCGTCTACGGCGGCCGGGCCTACGAGCCGCAGGTCGAGGCGCTGCACGCGCGGCGTCGACGTCGTCGTCGGCACCCCCGGCCGGCTGCTCGACCTCGCCAAGCAGGGCCACCTCGACCTCGGCGCACGTCCGCGTGCGTCGTGCTCGACGAGGCCGACGAGATGCTCGACCTCGGCTTCCTGCCCGACGTCGAGCGGCTGCTGGCGCATGACCCCGGCCGTCGCGCAGACGATGCTGTTCTCGGCCACGATGCCGGGCGCCGGTCGTCGCGCTGGCCCGCCGCTACATGACGCAGCCGACGCACATCCGGGCCGACGACCCGGCCGACGACGGCGCAGACCGTCACAGCCGATCGAGCAGTTCGTCTACCGCGCGCACGCGCTGGACAAGGTCGAGATGCTCGCCCGCATCCTGCAGGCCGAGGGCCGCGGCCTGACCATGATCTTCAGCCGCACCAAGCGCACCGCCGCCAAGGTCGCCGACGAGCTCGACCGACCGCGGCTTCGCCGCCGCGCGCCATCCACGGCGACCTCGGCCAGGGCGCCCGCGAGCAGGCGCTGCGCGCGTTCCGCAACGGCAAGGTCGACGTCCTCGTCGCCACCGACGTCGCCGCCCGCGGCATCGACGTCGAGCGACGTCACGCACGTCATCAACTACCAGTGCCCCGAGGACGAGAAGACCTACCTGCACCGCATCGGCCGCACCGGCCGGGCCGGCAAGACCGGCATCGCGGTCACGTTCGTCGACTGGGACGACCTGCCCCGCTGGGCGCTGATCAACAAGGCGCTCGACCTCGGCATCCCCGAGCCGCAGGAGACCTACTCCACCTCCCCGCACCTGTACGAGCGACCTCGACATCCCGGAGGGCACCAAGGGCCGCCTGCCCCGCGCGCAGCGGACCCGCGAGGGCCTGGACGCCGAGGAGGTCGAGGACCTCGGCGAGACCGGCAAGGGCGCCGGCCGGCGCGGCCCGGGCGGTGGCAGTGACCGCGGGCGCGGCGCGCGCTCCGGCGACAGCCGCGGCGGCCGCGGCGGGGAGTCCCGCGACTCCTCGCGACCGGCATCCCGCGACAGCGACCCCCCTGCCGACGGCGGGGCCGACCGCCCGAAGCGCAACCGCAACCGCCGGCGCACCCGCGGCGGCAGCACCTCGGGCGACACGAACGCCAGCTGACACCCACGACTTATTGCGAAACTCCCACCCATCGGCGGGCCCGTCACGGTCCGCGTCAGGGTGGGAGATTCGCAATAAGTCGGGGTCAGCCGGTGAGGGTGCTGGTGTCGATGACCGCGCGGTAGCGCACGTCGCCGTCGACGACCCGGTCCCACACGGCATCCACGTCGGCGGCGTCAACGACCTCGATGGTCGCGGCGATGCCGTGCTCGGCGCAGAAGTCGAGCATCTCCTGGGTCTGCGCGATCCCACCGATCTGCGACCCGGCGACGGCCTTGTTGCCACCGATGAGCGAGCCCGGCGGGATCTCGTACGGGGCCGGCGGCAGGCCGACGTTCACCACGACGCCGGCCGGCTTGAGCAGCCGCACGTAGTCGGCGATCGGGATGTCGGCGCTGACCGTGTTCAGCACGATGTCGAAGGTGCCCCGGGCCGCCTTCATGGCGTCGGTGTCGGAGGAGGCGATGTGGCGCGTGGCGCCGAGCGCCTCGGCGTCGTCGGCCTTTGCCATCGAGCGGGAGATGGTGGTGACGGTCGCGCCCATGGCGGCGGCGATCTTCACGCCCATGTGGCCCAGACCGCCGACACCGACGACGGCCACCGAGCGACCGGTGCCGGCGCCCCAGCGGCGCAGCGGGGAGTAGGTCGTGATGCCGGCGCAGAGCAGCGGCGCGGCGACGTCGAGGTCCATGGCGTCAGGGATGCGCAGCACGAAGCGCTCGCTGACGACGACCTCCTTGGCGTAGCCGCCCATGGTCCACTCGCCGTCGTAGCCCTGGGTGTTGTAGGTGCCCACCGAGGGCTTGGTGCAGAACATCTCCATGCCGTCCTTGCACGGCTCGCACTCGCCGCACGAGTCGACGAGGCAGCCGACGCCGACCCGGTCGCCGACGGCGTGGCGGGTGACCTCGTCACCCACGGCGACCACCGTGCCGGCGATCTCGTGGCCCACGGTCAGCGGGAAGTGCGCCGGCCCCCACTCCTCGCGCACGGTGTGGATGTCGGAGTGGCAGATGCCGGCGAAGGCGATGTCGATGCGGATGTCGTCGGGGCGCAGGTCGCGACGCTCGATGCTGCCCTGGCGGAAGCCGGAGGTCGCGGAGTCGGCGATGAGTGCAGGTGTGGTGGTCGGCATCCGGCCACTGTATGACGGTCACGCGCCACGGTTCGAATTCCTCGACAGGCCCATCCGAGCGGGGGTTACCGGGTCGCTCAGAGGTCGGCGAGGATCGAGGCGGCCACCTCGCGGTAGGCCGTGGCGCCCTTCGAGGTGCGGGCCGTGGAGAGGATCGAGCGCCCCACCGCGGGCGCCTCCGCGAAGCGCACCGTCTTCGGGATGGGGGGCATCAGCACCGGGAGGTCGTAGCGGCTGCCGACGTCCTCGAGCACCTCGCGGGCGTGCAGGCTGCGGCCGTCGTAGAGAGTCGGCAGGATGCCGATGACGCGCAGCTTCTTGTTGAGGATCTTCTTCACGTCGCGCACGGTGTCGAGCAGCTGACCGACCCCGCGGTGGCTCAGCATCTCGCACGGCATCGGGATGATCAGGCCGTGTGCAGCCGTGAGGGCGTTGAGGGTGAGCACCCCGAGGCTGGGTGAGCAGTCGAGCAGGATGATGTCGTAGTCGCGCTTCACGTCGTCGAGCGCGCCCTGCAGCACGTACTCACGGGCCGGGCGCGAGAGCAGCACCGCCTCGGCACCGGCGAGGTCGATCGTGCTGGGCACCATGTCGATGCCCTCCTCGCAGCCGACGATGACGTCCTTGACCGGCGTGCCCCCGACGAGGACGTCGTGCACCGACGACTCCACGGCATCCGGGTCGACGCCGAGGCTGAAGGTGAGGCAGGCCTGGGGGTCGAGGTCGACCAGCAGCACCCGGCGGCCCTGCTCGGCGAACGCGGCTCCCAGCGAGGCGACCGAGGTCGTCTTGGCCACCCCGCCCTTCTGGTTGGCCAGGGCGAGGATCGTGGCCTTGCGCTTCGGCTGCTTCGGCGCCATCGGGGGGCCTTCCATGGGGTCCGCGGGATTGGGCCCGATTCTGTCACCCGGTGCTCGCGAGCACCTCGCCGGTCAGCACGAAGCGGCGGAACGACTCGGCCGAAGGCAGCAGCGGCCGGCCGGTGACCCACGCGACCCCGACCTCGCGCTGCGCGTGGGCGTCGGTGAGCGGCACCATCCTGGTGCGCGCGAAGGTGGTCGGTGTCGGCAGGCCCAGCGCCGGGACCACCGCCACCCCGAGCCCGGCCGCCACCAGGCCGCGCACCGTCGGCAGGTCGTCGGCCTCGAGGTCGATGGTGGGCGCGAAGCCGGCCGCCTCACACAGGGCGAGGGTCTGCGACCGCATCCCGGACGGCGCCCGGCGCACCACGAACGGCTCGTCGGCCACCTCGGACAGGGCCACCGCGTCGCGCTCGGCCAGGCGGTGGGTCAGCGCGACGGCGAGCACGAGCGGCTCGACGAGGATGCGCCGCCACTCGACACCGGCGCCGGTGACCCGGTGGGTCGTGAGCTCGACGTCGGCGCGCCGGGTCGCGAGCTGCTGGGACACCTGCCCGCTGTCCCCCACCGCGGTGCGCTGCAGCACGAACCGCACCCGCGGGTGGTCGCGCCGGAAGGAGCGGATGAGACCGGGCACCAGCCACGACCCGAGGCTGAGCGGGAAGGCCAGCGTCACGACGCCGCCCTCGGGGTCGACGAGCTCGTCGACCGCTGCCAGGCCGTTGTCGAGGTCGTTGACGAGGTGGTCGACGTGCCGCTTGAAGGCGGTGCCGGCGTGCGTCATCCGCAGCACCCGGCCGGAGCGGCGCAGCAGTGGCGTCCCCACGTCGCGCTCGAGTCGGGCCAGGGCCCGGGACACCCCGGGCTGGCTCACCCCGAAGATCTCGCTGACCTCGGTGACGGTGTAGCCGTCGGCGACGAGCTGGAACCAGCGCAGCGAGTCGGTGTCCACATCCATGACGATAGCGCATGGCACGTATCTCCGGATTCCATTGGACGCATGGACGGCCTCCGGCGCATGCTGGATGCATGACCACCTCAACCCTGTGGACCACCGTCAAGGACGAGCTCCGCGAGCGCCGCGAGCACCGTGAGGCTCTCAACCGGTTGCGCGCCGACCTCGACCAGTACCGCACCCCCAACGACATCGACGACCTGCTCGCCACGGTCGAGGGCGAGGACACCCCCGAGGCCGAGCTGATCCGCGGCATCCTCAGCGAGAACTCCCGCGCCTACTACTCGCGCCGCAGCGCCTGACCTACCGCCCCCCGGGCACCGCGTCCGCGCGGATGCGGTAGAGCACGTGCGGCCGCAAGGGGTGCCCGACCGGCACGGCCGGGTGCTCGAAGTCACCGGCCGGGTCGCGGGTCATCCCGATCCGCTCCATGACCGCTCGCGAGGGCGTGTTGCCGACGGAGGTCAACGACACCACCTCGGCCAGCCCGACCTCGTCGAACCCCACCCGCAGCGCCTCGCGCGCCGCCTCGGTGGCGAACCCGTGGCCCCAGGCCGGTCTGGCCAGGCGCCAGCCCACCTCGACGCACGGGTTGAACGGCAGGTCGTGCGTCGGCACCGCGAGCCCGGTGAAGCCGATGAGGTCGCCGGTGTCGAGCCGCTCGAGCGCCCACAGGCCCCACCCCTGCGACTCCATCGCGGTCTGCATCCGGTCGAGCATGGTGTCTGACTGCTCGCGGGTCAGGGTGTCGTGGAAGTGGCGCATGACCTCCGGGTCGGCGTTCATGGCGGCGAACGCGTCCCGGTCTTCGTCGCGCCAGCCCCGCAGCAGCAGGCGCTCGGTGCGCCGGGCCTGGACGACGGCGCTCACGGACGGGCGTCGACGTCGGTGTCGGGCACGGCCCGCAGGCCGATCGGCCCGGGGTTCCAGGCGACCTCCCACCGGAAGCCGTCGGGGTCGGCGAAATAGCCGGTGAACCCGCCCCACTCGCGCTCGGCCGGCCCCCAGACCTGCGCCCCGCAGTCGCGGGCGAGGTCGAGCACGGTGCGCACCTCGGCCGGCGTGGGCACGTTGTGCGACAGCGTCACCGGCACCACGCCGTCGCCCTCGATGGTCGGGACCCCCAGCTCCTGCTCGAACGCGGTGCGGTTCCAGAGCGAGAGCACCAGCCGGTCTCCGGCAGCGAACATCAGGACGTCGCCGGGCACCTCGAGCTCGGGAGACCAGCCGAGCCCGTCGACGTAGAACGACCGCGAGCGGTCGAGGTCACGCACGGCAAGGGTCACGAACGACACACGTTGTTCCATGCGCCCCAAACTTTCACACGCCACCGACGGCACGGGTCTGGTGTGCGTACCAGCCGCGGATGCCGGTCACGCCCCGTCGCGCTGCACCCACCCACCGGCCGGGGGCCGCTCCTCGAGCGCCGCCCAGTCGGACTTCTCGGGGCCGGCCGCCTGGCCCTCGGGGCAGTGCGCCCGCAGGTCGCACCACCCGCACAGCGGGCCCGGCCGGGGCGGGAAGGATGCCGAGGACTCCCCCAGCCTCGGCGAAGTCGAGGTCGGCTCGGCGGGCGTCACGGGCGATGGAACGGGCCTGCTCGACCTTGCGGGTGAGCGACTCGGGGGTGTGCTCGTGCACGGCGACCGTGCCGGTGGGCACGTGGTGCAGCTCGACGCGCAAGGTGCGGCGCCGGAACATCTTCCACACCGCCGCCGCGTAGAGGCCCAGGGCCAGCGAGGTGCGGGCGTCGTCGTCGGTGGGTGGCACCCGGGAGGTCTTGTAGTCGACCACCACCAGCTGGCCGTCGCGGTCGTCGAGGCGGTCGACCCGCCCGCTCACCCGCAGGTCACCGCTGACGAACGACACCGTGCGCTCGATGCCGACCGGCTGGCTGGTGGGGTCGACGCCGCCGAGGTAGGCCGTCACTGCGGCCCGCATCTTCTCGCGCCACTCGCGGGACTGCTCGCCATCACGGAACCCGACGTCGATCCAGGCCCGGTCGACCAGACCGGCACCTCCCTGCGGGGTGCGCTCGGGCAGGTCCCACCAGTCGCGCAGCGCGTTGTGCACGGCGTTGCCCAGCGAGGTGTGCGCCCGCTGGCGGCGCTTCTCGGGCGCCGGCCGGTCGAGGTACTGCAGGCGGTAGCGGCGTGGGCAGTCGAGGAAAGCCAGCAGCTTGCTCGGGCTCGCCGCGTACAGGGGCGCGGGCATGCCGGGGAACTGCTGCTGGGCCGGCTGCGCACTCACGGCCCCGACGCTAGCCGCTGCCACCGACGCCACGGCCCAGGCGGCGCCGACGCCACCGGACCAGCCCGGACACCGCCGCGCGTTGGCCCGGCCGGCGCCGTATCGCATGACCCAGTAGCACTCGCGAGGTGACACACTGTGCGGCGATGGCCATCAGCGCGTTCGACCTCTTCTCCGTGGGCATCGGCCCCTCCAGCTCGCACACCGTGGGACCGATGCGGGCCGCGCACACCTTCGCGCGGGGGGTGCGCGACCGCCGGCCTGCTCGAGCAGGTGGGCCGGGTGCGCGCCGAGCTGTTCGGCTCGCTCGGTGCCACCGGCCACGGCCACGGCATCGGTCAAGGCCGTCGTGCTCGGGCTGGAGGGCGAGGCGCCCGAGACCACCGACCCTCGCGCGCGCCGACCCGCGCCTGGCCGAGGTGCGCGACACCGGGCGGCTCCGCCTCGACGCGGGCCACGAGATCGCGTTCGACGTCGACCGCGACGTCGTGCTGCACCGCCGCGCCCGGCTGCCCTTCCACCCCAACGGCATGCGCTTCACCGCGGCCTGGCGACGCCGACCGAGGGCGAGGAGCCGCTGCGCCAGCGCGAGCTACTACTCGGTCGGCGGCGGCTTCGTCGCTCGACCAGGACGAGGTCGGCGAGAACGTGATCGTGCCCGACGCACACCCCGGTGCCGTACCCGTTCACCACCGGCGACGAGCTGCTCGAGCGGTGCGCGCGAGACCGGGCTGCCGATCAGCGGCGTGATGCTGGCGAACGAGCTGTCCTGGCGCACCGAGGCCGAGGTGCGCGACGGGCCTGCTGCACCTCTGGCAGGTGATGCAGGAGTGCGTCGACACGCGGCTGCCGCTCCGAGGGCGTGCTGCCCGGCGGCCTCAAGGTGCAGCGCCGCGCCGCCGCGCCTGGCCACGCCAGCTGCGCGGCGAGCACCCGGGCGACCCGCTGGCCGCCATGGACTGGGTCACGCTCTACGCGCTGGCGGTCAACGAGGAGAACGCCGCCGGCGGGCGCGTCGTCACCGCCCCCACCAACGGCGCGGCCGGCATCATCCCGGCGGTGCTGCACTACTACACGCGCTTCGTGCCCGGCGCCGACGACGACGGCGTGGTGCGCTTCCTGCTCACCGCGGCCGCGATCGGCATCCTCTACAAGGAGAACGCCTCGATCTCGGGCGCCGAGGTCGGCTGCCAGGGCGAGGTCGGCTCGGCCTGCTCGATGGCCGCCGGCGCCCTGGCCGAGGTGCTCGGCGGCACCCCCGACCAGGTCGAGAACGCGGCCGAGATCGGCATGGAGCACAACCTCGGGCCTCACCTGCGACCCGGTCGGCGGCCTGGTGCAGATCCCGTGCATCGAGCGCAACGCCATGGCCTCGGTGAAGGCGATCACGGCGGCGCGAATCGCGCTGCGCGGCGACGGCAAGCACGTCGTCTCGCTCGACAAGGTGATCAAGACGATGCGCGACACCGGCCGCGACATGATGGTGAAGTACAAGGAGACCGCGCGCGGCGGGCTCGCCGTCAACGTCATCGAGTGCTGAGCCCGGCATCACGACGCCACGTCGTCGAGCACCGAGTGCAGGGGCTCGGGGAACGAGCGCACGGCCGCCGGCGTCGCCAGAAAGGCGGCGATCAGGCGCACGTCGGCGGCACGGCACGCCTCGATCGCCATCTGGTGCCAGCGTCGGTCGTAGTCGCTGAACCGCACCGAGCCCTCGCGCCCGCGCACGAACAGCAACGCTCCCCCGGTCTCGGCGAGCAGGGTGCACAGGTGGTCGAGCGCCGGTCGGAGGTCGTCAGGGCGCACGGCGTCGTGGACGTCGCTGATGATGGCCGGCTGGCCCATCGTCAGGTCGGCACTGGTCAGCACCAGCCCGATGCAGCCGGCCACCCGGTCGACGTGGCCCACCACGAGGTCGGCCACGTCGGCGGCCAGCCCGGGGGTGTCGAGGGGTAGGTCGGACCAGTTCTGCGGCAGGTCGTCGAAGCTCATGCCCACACCCTGCCCGGGACGGCCGACGGCGCCGCGGAGTTATCCACAGGCCCGGCCCTCGACACCCACGACAGCCCCAGACCCACCGCCGCGCCGAGAACCTCCGACAGCGCTGACGGCCACGTCACGCGGATGCCGTGGCACGGCATCCGCACCTAGGTTGGCTCGCATGTCAGTCGACGACGCCCACACCCGTCCCACCGGCACGAGCGACGCGACCGTCGAGGCGGTCGGCAAGCTCTCCGAGGCCCTCGAGATCATCGAGGACGCGCGCGGCCAGCTGTTCGGCTTCCATCGCAAGGTCGGCATGGCCGACCTGACCCTCGGCGAGGCGGTCGGCCTGCTGCGCGACGCCGGCCACGCGGACCTCGCCGACCGGATCGAGACCGACCTGGTCGGGCGCAACGTCCTGGCCGGCCGCTGGACCTTCCAGATCGTGGAGGAGTTCGAGGACGGCTACTACGCCGCCTTCCGCGAGCACGAGCGCACGGTTCGCGAGGAGCTGATGGGCGGCAAGCGTCATGTCTTCGAGGCGGAGATGAAGCAGGACCGGCGCACGCACGGCCGACCCGGCCACGCTGCCACCCCGGCGGAGAGCTCGTCGTCATGACCGGCTGGCCGGAGCCACCTGCGGTGGGCTCCGAGACCGACACCCTGCTCGGGTCGCTCGAACGTCAGCGAGCGACCTTCGCCTACAAGTGCGCCGACCTCACGGACGAGCAGCTCCGCACGACGGTCGGCGCCTCGGCGGTGACCCTCGGTGGGCTGCTCAAGCACCTCGCCTACATGGAGGACCTCAACTTCACCCGGGACCTGGCGGGCCACGAGCTGCCGCAGCCGTGGGCGGCGATGCCGGCTGAGGGTCGCGGCGAGGCGGTCTGGCGGTCGGCGGCTGAAGACGACGCCGAGACGCTCCAGAGGTGGTGGGACGACGCCGTGAGCCGCTCCCGCGCCGTGCTGCTGGCGCAGCTCACCGACCGCGACCCGGGCGCGACCTACCTATCGGGTGGGGAGGAGCCGGTCACCGTGCGCCGCCTGCTCGTCGACCTCATCGAGGAGTACGGCCGGCACACGGGCCACGCCGACCTGATTCGCGAGGCGGTCGACGGCCGGGTCGGCGAGGACCCTCCCGGGCGGCCCCACCCGTACGCGCTCGGCTGATGCCTCTCCCGCGCCGGGTTTCACCGCGGCTCCGAGCGGGTACTGCTCTTCTCGGAGTGCACGGGTACCCTGCCCGCGCCGGTGAGGAGACAACCATGGACACCAGCACGATCGTCTGGATCATCGTGGCGGTGGTCGTGGTGGCCGCCATCATCGCGTTCGTCGTGTCCCGGTCGGGTGCACGCCGGACCCAGGCCCAGCGCGAGCAGGCCGCCGACATCCGCGAGAAGGCCGTCGAGCACGACCGCCGGCTGCGCGAGAACGAGGCGAGTGCGACCGAGGCCGACGCCAAGGCGCAGATGGCCCGGGCCGAGGCCCAGAAGCGCGAGCTCGAGGCCGAGCGCCTCGCCGCGGAGGCCGAGAGCCGTTCGGAGAGCGCGGATGCCGTTCGGCGCGAGCGGGACGAGCAGCTGCGCCTCGCCGACCTGCGCGACCCCGACGTCGAGACCGACCGTGACGGCAACCGCCTCGACCGCGGGGCCGACACCCTCCAGCGCCGCGACACGCTCGCCGACGGGTCCGGTGACCGCGTCGACGAGCGCACCCAGGGCTACGACCAGCGCCGCGGCACGATCGCCGACGGGTCGGACGACACGCCCAACGGGTCCGGTGACCGCGTCGACGAGCGCACCCAGGGTTACGAGCAGCGCCGCACCGACGCCCCCTGAGCCTGCTGGGTCACGAGGCCGCAGCGCGACGGTAGGCGTCGACGGTCTGCTCGAGCCCCTGCTCCACCGGCGTGGCCATGGCCCCGAGCCGGGTGGTGATGTCGCTGCTGTCGACGACGAAGGGCTCCTCGAACTGGTAGCCCATCTCGAACAGCTCGCGCACCGTGCGGTTCGTCAGCGCCATGGCCCGCAGCAGCAGCACCGGCACCTGGCGTACCTTGGCGTGCGGCCGGCCGGCCAGCCCGTAGACGATGTCGACCAGCTCACGGGTGGTGCGGGTGTCCGGGTCGTTGGGCAGGTGCCAGGCCCGGCCCGGCGCATCGCGGTGCTCGCCGAGGACAGCGAGCCCCTCGCCGATGTCGGGGATGAACGTGTAGGTGTGCGGCTGGTCGGGGTCGCCGAGCACGGATGCCGTCCGGCTCGCCAGCGCGGCCGGCACCACCCGGTCGCCGAGGTTCGACTGGGCGCCACCTCGCGGGCCGTAGTAGTCCGAGGCGCGGCCGACGGCCGACCTCGACCCGGCCCGCCTCGGTGCGCGGCCAGCAGCTCGTCCGACATCCGCGAGCGCAGCCGTCCCTTGTGGGTGTGCGCGTCGTGGGCCCGGGACTCGGTCAGGAGGCGGCCGGCGGGGCGGCCGTACATGTAGACGTTCTCCATGCTGACCAGCCGGGCGCCGTTGGCCTGCGCCGCGGCGAGCACTCCGGCCTGCAGCCGAGGGAACTGCTCCTCCCACTGGTCGTAGGGCGGGTTGAGGGTCTGGTAGACGACCCGGGCACCGGCCGAGACGGCGGTGGTGAAGGCCGGGTCGGCGGCATCGCCACCCGACGACCTCGACACCGTCAGGGACGGGCGCCCGGCCGCTGCGGTTGACCATCCGGACGGTCTCGCCGCGCGTCAGCAGGGCGTCCATGGTGGCCAGGCCGATGGCTCCGGTGCCGAAGACGACGTGGCGGGGTGCGGTGCTGGTCATGACGGGTGCTCCGATGGTCGTGGTGGTGGCAGTGGTCGTAGAGGTGGGACCTGGGGCGGCCGGCCGGCAGGACGTGCTGGAGCAGGATGCCGAGCAGGGCGGTGACCGTGACGGCACCGCTGGCACCGAAGATGGTGAACTGGTCGTCGACGGCCACGCCCACGGCGGTCGTGACGGCCCAGCCGAGCGCCCACAGCACGGGCATGGCGGCGGCCCACCAGCCAGCGGTGCCGCGAGCGCGCTGGCAGGGCCAGAGCCTGGGCGATGCCGAGCACGGTGCCGGTCAGGGCGCCCATGACGACGAGCCGGCCGAGAGAGGTGCCGTAGCCGACGGCGCCGGCCCCGAGCAGGAGGCCGGCACCCATCCCGAGGGCGGTCGCCGACGACCAGCGAAGCAGCGGCAGCCGGCGCCGGCTGGCCAGTGCCTGGCCGGCGCCGAGCACGGCGCCGGTCGACGAGGCCGCCCAAGCGCCGCGGCGGCCGGGCCGTCGACTCGGCCGACGACGAGCATGCCGGTGATGCCGGACAGCGGGAAGGCCACGAACCCTGCGGTCCACAGCAGCCAGGCGCGCAGGGCGCTGGGAGTGGTGGTGGGGGTGAGCGGTCGGCGCGTCGATGCGGTCATGGTGCTCAGCCCCGAGCCGCGGTGAGGGCACCGGCCGGCGCATCGGTGCCGGTGGCCCGCGGACGACGCAGGAGCACGATGCCGAAGGCGACGAGCCAGGCACTCCAGAGCACGTAGCCGGCGAAGTTGGCGGTGTCGACGACCGCGCAGGTCGAGCGGGGACAGCACGCCCGAGACGATGAGCAGGGCCGAGACCGGCGCCCAGCACGGTGAACCAGCGACCGGCCAGCCGGCGGTGCAGGGCCACGACGACGAGCAGGGTCCAGGCGGCGGTGAAGGCGTAGCCGAGGGTCTCACCGATGAGGTTGCCGAGCACGCGGTGGGCGGTCTCGAACGAGTCGTAGGCCTGGGCGACGGTGGCAGCATCGCTGCTCGTGGCGTCGGCGGCGAAGCCGGGTACCAGCAGGGGCCAGCGCGACAGGCCGATCACCTGCACGACCGCGGCGGCGATGCCGACCGGCACCGCGATCCGCATGGCGCGGTGGGTCGAGAGCCGGCCGACGCCGATCGCGATCGGGGCGAACAGGGCGGCGGACACGGCCATCACCGCGAACCAGAAGGTCACCTGGCCCTGGTGCTGCGCGGAAGGCGGCCAGGATCGTCGGCGACCGGCTCCTTGAGCACGTCGGGGTAGTCGAAGACGCTGCCGAGCACGGTGAAGGCGGCGTTGGTGAGCACGGCCGCGGCGATGAGCAGGACGGCGGTGGTCTTGCGGTTCATGACATCTCCTGGGAGGGGGGTGGTCCCGGTCTCGGGGTGGGTGGGTGCGGTGAGGATGGAGCTGGTGGTGCGGATCGGGCTGGTGGGTGCGTGCGGTGTGCGCCGCGCCGCGATCCAGGCGGCGATGACGCTGTCGGGGTGGTCGAGCAGGTGCTCGCGCGCCAGGGCGGTCAGCCGGTCGTGGTCGCCGGCGAGGTGCGCGGCGGCAAGGGCGACGACCTGGCGGTCGCGCGGGCGGCGGGCGACCGCGGCGGCCCGCTGGAGCAGGTCGGGGTCGGCCGGGTCGAGCAGCGCCGCGGCGGTGAGCACGAGCGGCTCGCTCGAGGTGGTGGCGGAGGCCAGGATGGCCGCGGTCGCCGCGGGGTCGCCGCTCATCAGCTGCCGGACCAGGTCGTCGCCGTCGTCGGGGGTCATGCGAACGAGGTTGTCCGGGGGCGCTGGCGCGCGCTGACAGCCCGCTGACACGCCGGTACGCGCGGCTGACGCCCCTGTTCGGCTGACACCGGCGGGCCCTATGCTCGCGGGATGCTGACCCTGGCCGTGCTGGGTCCGGTCGACCTGCGCAGGGACGGGGTCCACGGTGCCGGTTCCGGGCGGCAAGACGACCGAGCTGCTGGTGCGCCTCGCCGTGGCGGCCGGCACGCCGGTGCGCGCCGAGCGGCTGCTCGACGACCTGTGGCCCGACGAGGTGCACGGCGCCGCCCCTAACACCTTGCAGTCGAAGGTGTCCCGGCTGCGGCGCGCGCTGGGCGATGCCGTCGCTGGTGCGCGGCGAGGATGCCGGCTACACGCTGGTGCTCGACCCGATGGACGTGGACGCCGTGCTCGTGCTCCGCCTGGCCGAGCAGGTCGCGGCGCTGCGCGGGTCCGCGGCGCCGGACCGGGTCCTCGAGCTCTGCGACCAGGGGCTGGCACTGTTCCGCGGGCGACCTGCTGCCCGGTGCCGGCGAGAGCGCGTGGTCGCACCCGCACCGGATCCGGCTGGCGGAGACCCGCCTGAGCCTGATGGAGGAACGCCTGGCCGCCCGGGCCGACCTGGGGTCCTCCGGTGAGCTCGTCGCCGAGCTCGAGGACCTCGTCGCGGCCAACCCGCTGCGCGAGCGGCTGTGGGCCCTGCTGGTCACGGACCTCTACCGCGGCGGCCGGCAGGGCGACGCGCTGGCCGCCTGCGCCCGGGTGCGCCGGCTGCTCGCCGACGAGCTGGGCATCGACCCCGGTCCCGACCTGCAGCGGCTGGAGGAGCAGGTGCTGCAGCAGGACCCAGCACTGGGCAGCCCTGCGCACCGGCCCGCCGCTGGCGTCGGCGGTCCTGGAACCGGTGAGCGGCAACCTGCCCACGGCATCCGGCTCGCTGCTCGGTCGCGACGACGACGCTGCAGCGGCTCGAGTCCCTGCTGGCGAGCGCCCGGCTCGTCACGCTGACCGGCCCGGCGGGGGTGGGCAAGACGCGGCTCGCGCTCGAGGCGGCCCCGACGACGCCGGCCGGCCGGCGGAGCGTGGCTGGCGCGGCTCGAGGCCGCCGCTGACGCGTGCGGGCGTGTGGCACGGCATCGGCGAGGCCCTGGGGCTGGACACCCCCACTCGCGCGGCGGTCACGAACCGGCTGCACGGCACCGACCTGCTGCTGGTGCTCGACAGCTGTGAGCACGTGGTGGATGCCGTGGCCGCGGTCGCCGGGGAGCTGCTCGCAGCCGCTCCGGGGGTGCAGGTGCTCGCCACGAGCCAGCTGCCGCTGCGGGTGGGCGGCGAGCAGGTGCTCGACCTCGCGCCGCTCGACCTCACCGACGCGGTCGCGCTGTTCACCGCACCGGGCGACCGCGCAGCGGGCGTACGCGTCCGACGACGAGGAGACCCGGCGCACCGTCGAGGAGGTCTGCCGTTCGCTCGACGGGCTGCCGCTGGCCATCGAGCTCGCCGCCGCCCGCACCCGGGTGCTGCCGGTGCACGAGATCGCCCGCCGGCTCGACGACCGGTTCGCGCTGCTGCGCGACCCGTCCAGCCACCTGCCCGGCCCGGCAGAGCACCCTGCACGCGGCGCTCGCCTGGAGCTACGACCTGCTGTTCCCCGACGACCAGCGCGGCCTGTGGGCCCTCGCGACCTTCGCCGGCGGGGCGCCGCTGCCGGCGGTCGAGTCGGTGCTGGCAGCGTTGGGCGTGCCCGCGGCATCCGGGCTCGACGTCGTGAGCCGGCTGGTCGACCGGTCACTGGCGGTGGCCGACATCCCGCTGCGTGGCCCGGCGCGCTACCGGCTGCTCGACAGCGTCCGCGACCTGGCGCGGGAGCGGCTCGACGAGGCGGGCCTGACCGACGTCGCCGCGCTCGCCCACGCCCGCTGGTACGCGGAGGCGGCGGACCGGCGCGAGCCGGGCTGCGCGGGCCGGACCAACCGGAGCATCCTCGCGCTGGCCCGCACCGAGCGCGCGAACCTCGATGCCGCGCTGGCCTGGTCGGCCGACGCACGCACCGGACCTCGGCGTGCGGGTCGTGCTCGGCTTCGGGTGGGCCTGGGTCGTGCTGGGCACCGGGGTCGAGGGCGCCCACCGGGTGCGAGCGGCGGTCGAGGCGACGTCGGCCGGGGCCACGGGAGTGGTCGACGAGGCCGACCGCGTGGCGGCGCTGGTGCTCTGCGGGTGGTTCGAGGCCTCCGGGCGGCGACCTGGAGCGCGCGGTCGCGGACCTCGAGGATGCCGGTCGCACTCCCGACCCGAGGGCGGCCGCGCGTCGCCAGGCTGCACCTGGCGTTCGTGCACACCCAGGGCGGCCGCGCCGCCGAGGCGCTCGTGCTGCTCGACAGGTGCCGTCCCGACCTCGAGCGCTCCGGCCTGGGCTGGGAGGTGGGCACCAGCTGGCTGCTGACGGCCTGGGCGCTGATCGCCACCGGTGACCTCGCGGGCGGCCGGGACGCGTGCGATCGGGCGTTGGTGCTGCTGGCGCCGCTGGGCGACGACTGGGCGCTCGGCCACGCCGAAGGGCTGAGGGGGGAGCTGGCCGAGGCCGAGCACCGCTTCACCGACGCACAGGCCCACCTCACCCGGGCGGCCGGAGCGGCGGGTGCGCTGGGTTTCGAGGCCGCTCAGGCGCACCACCTGCTCAACCTGGCGCGGGTCGAGCAGGCTTGCGGTGAGGGCGAGTCGGCGCGGAGCACCCTGCTCGAGGCGATCGAGATCGCCCGGCGGTGCGGTGACTTCCGCACCGTCGCCGTCGCCCGCACGCGCCTCGCGCTGGTGCTTCGAGAGGCCGGAGAGCCGGATGCCGCTCTCGCGTGCGTCGAGCAGGCCGTCGCGTGGTTCGCTGCCGCCGGCGGCGGGGACGGCGCGATGCTGGCGAGCGACACGTTGGACTCGCTCCGGGCAGCCCGGACGTCAGCGGCGGACGGCGACCGCAACGCGCCCGTTGCGCAGTGAGGCGTCCGCGTCGTGCGGGAGGTCGAGACCACTCGCCAAGGCGAGCAGGTCGTCATCCGATCTCGTCTCAAAACCGTTGCGCCCCAGCATGGCTCGCATCGTGTCGGGCGACCAGGTAGAGCGCCACGGCTCGCTGGCCAGCGGATCGCGCTGCCCGCTGAGTCGCGTGACCACCCGCATCACGCGGCGCATCACCGAGGCCGACACCGACCGCGACTGGTAGTTCACGATCAGGATGCTGCCCGGCGCGGACAGCTCGGCAAGGTGGCGTGCCGTCTCGGCCACGGCATCCGAGGTCAGGTAGGGGACGACGCCCTCCCACACCCAGGTCGTCTGCACCGTGGGGTCGAAGCCGGTGGCCTCGAGGGCCGGGGCGAGCGGGTCGTGCTCGAGGTCGACCGCGACCGTGACGACCTGGCCGGCGGTCGGTGCGAGGTCCCCGAGACGGCGCTGCTTGTCGCGCTGGGATGCCGGGTGGTCGACCTCGAAGACCGTGGCGCGCGCGAGCTCCGGCATCCGCCAGGCGCGTGCGTCGAGGCCGGCGCCGAGCACGACGACCTGCCGGGCACCGTGGTCGCGCACGGCATCGTCGATGGCGACGGTGCGGGGCACCATGAGCACCGCGGTGCGCCGCACCAGCTCGTAGGTCATCCGGCCGGAGCCGCCCTGCGGCGGATGCTTGGTCTGGGCCTGCTCGACGACGGTGCGTTCCGCGGGGTCGAGCAGGCGCTCGGCGACCGGGTCGGAGAACCGGTCGAGCGCCAGGCGCCCGTGGGCCACGGCCCGGCCCTGGCAGACGAGCACAGCGGTGCTGCTGGCGGCTCGGTCGGTCACCCGTCGATTGTGGCGCGACGGCACGAGGTATCAGGCGCCGCGGACGCACCTCCTTCTGGCATGCACATGATCAGCCCCGGCGTCGCCGCATCCATGACCCCCACGTCCCCTGAGCGCACCGCGCGCACCGAGGCCACCCCGAAGGCCCGGCGCCGGCTGCGCATGCCCCACGTGCTGCTGCACGTGCCGCACCCGCACCTCTCCCTTCCGCAGCGCCACGCCTGACCGGCTCTGCCGCACCAGCGGCCGTGGCACCCTTCGCGGCCGCGGTGCTGGGTGCCTAGGTCACGGTCGTCAGCTGAAGACGACGGTTCGGTCGCCGTTGAGCAGCACCCGCGACTCGCAGTGCCACCGGACGGCCCGCGCCAGGACGCGCGACTCGACCTCCTCGCCGGCACGCACGAGGTCCTCGGGCGTCATCCGGTGGTCGACGCGCACGACGTCCTGCTCGATGATCGGGCCCTCGTCGAGGTCGGCCGTGACGTAGTGCGCAGTGGCGCCGACCCGCTTGACGCCGCGGGCGAAGGCCTGGTGGTAGGGCTTGGCGCCCTTGAACGACGGCAGGAACGAGTGGTGGATGTTGATCACCCGGCCGGACAGGTCGCGGGTCAGGTCGTCACTGAGCACCTGCATGTAGCGCGCGAGCACCACCAGGTCGACGTCGTGCTCTCCCACGATCCGGCGCAGCGCCTCCTCGGCCTGCGGCTTGGTGTCGGCGGTCACCGGCACGTGGTGGAACGGGATGCCGTAGCTCGCCACCAGTGGCTCGAGGTCGCGGTGGTTGGAGACGACGGCGGGGATGTCCATGTTCAGCGCCCCGGAGCGCCAGCGGAACAGCAGGTCGTTGAGGCAGTGACCGAACCGGCTGACCATGAGCACCGCACGGTAGGGGGTCGCCGCGTCGCGAATCGACCAGTCCATGCCGTATGCCGTGGCCACCGGGCCGAACAGCTCACGCCACCGCTGGGCTGAGGGCCCGCCGATGTCGACGGAGAAGCGGATCCGCATGAAGAACTGGGTGGTGCGCGGGTCCTGGAACTGTTGGCTCTCCTCGATGTTCGCCGCGTGCTCGAACAGCAGGGCCGTCACGGTCGCCACGATCCCGCGTTGGTCGGGGCAGGACAGGATGAGCACGTTCTCGGTCGGGACGTCGGTGGTGTCGGGCACGACGCCACCGTACGTGGGGAACGGTTCCGGCCAGCAAACGGTGGAGAACGGCGGACAGACCCGTGTGCGCTGCGCCCGTCATCCGATGGCTGGCAGCCGGCCGTGACCGGCCCGGCTCAGAAGGGCGGCGGGTCGTTCGCGTGCGGTCTGGGGCGTGTCTGGTGTCGGAGGTGGAGGTTGCGGTGGTGCGGCCACTGCTCGGCATCCGGGATGAGGGTGGTGGCCACGCTGGGTTGCAGCTCGGGGCGGTGGCGGTGTCCGCGGTCGTCTCGCCAGCTGGTGGTGGCTCGGCAGCGGGCCGGGACGGTCGCCGCGTGGTGTTCGAGGCGAAACTCGAGGTCGCTGTGCGGTCCGTCGGGCAGGTAAGTGAGGGCGATGCTGGTGCTGACCGGTGCCGGTGGCGGGGTCGCCGCCCCGCCGAGGACGGTGCAGGTCAGGGCGTCGGCGGGTGCGGTGGTGCGGACCCGGCCGGTGGGGTCGGTCCAGGTGAGGGTGCCGTCGGCGGCCAGGGCGACGGCCCACCCGAACCGTTGCTTGACCCGGTGGTGGCGCCGGCACAGGCAGATCAGGTTGCTGTCGGCGGTCGGGCCGGTGGGCCAGGGCCGCACGTGGTCGAGGTCGCAGAACACGGCCGCGACGGTGCAGCCGGGGAAGCGGCACCGGCGGTCGCGAGCCTTGACCCGTTTGGCCATCCGGGCCGAGGGCCGGTACGCACCCGCCCCGAAGCTCGCTGCGATCCGGCTCAGCGTCGACGCCCCATCGCTGGGCACCGCGTAAATGCGGGTTGGCTCGACCGGTTGGTTCGGCGCCTCGGCAGCTGTGTCGGTGTCAGTCGGTTCCACCGCTTCGTTGCGTACGTCGGCACCGGACTCCTGCGCGTCGCCGTCGGTGGCGTCCTGATCGGTCGCCTGGTTCCGCGGTAGGGATGTCTCGCGCTCGACCTTCGGCTCTTGCGGGAACCAGCTGGCCGGGTCGACCAGGGCGCCGGTCTCGGGGTGGCAGGGCGCCACCTCCACCGTTGCCGCTCGTGGCGGTAGACCACCGTTACCGGCATGACCACCGACCAGCGCTTTCAGCCAGTTCCGGGACGCGAACACCGGCTGGTTCCCGGCGGGCCCGATGACCTCGACCAGGTCGTCTTCACCGCTTCCTTCGAGACGTGAAACGCCGTCAGCCGGCACCGCGGGAGCACCGGGCTCAGCGGGAGCACCGGGCTCAGCGGGAGTACCGGGCTTGACCGCGTCCACCAGGCACGGGCGCAGCATCGCGCCCGACCGAGTCAGCAGGTACGGCGGCCGCTGGGACCGTCAAGGTCAGCACGGCCTCGATGGTGGCGTGCCCGGCGACGAGGTCAGTGAGAGCTCTGCCTCGGGCGGCCTCGATGTGGGTGCAGGTGCCGTCCTTGACGTAGCGGTGGGCCAGGGCGTCGATGGCCGCCCACGCGGTCGCGGCGTCCTCGGAGGGGAAGGTGCCCTCCCACCGGTCGACCCCCGGCTCGGCCACCCACCGCCGCAACCCACACTGCGCCCGGGCCTGCTTGGCCCGCTCGAGCAGCAGCTCCGGGCTGATCCGCGCGAGCGCCCGACGGCACCGCCGCCGCAGGTGCGCACCGTCCTCCACCTCGAAGTGCCCCTCGCAGCATCGTCACCACGGTCTCGCGCACCTGGGGTGGGGCAGCCGCCAGCTCCTCGGCGACCACCCCCGCACGGTAGGAGTCCAACCGGCCCTCACCCATCGCGGCGTGCAACCCGCCCAGACCGCTGTCGGTGTCGGACCCCTCCGGGCCATCGGCGGCCAGCAGCACCGCCGCCTCGACCCGCCGCTCGGCGTGCCGCGCGGACACCGATAGCACCCCGGACAGGATCGCCGGCGCATCCAACGCCACGTGCCCCAGCGCCTTGTGGGTCTCGATCTCGGTGCCGTCCTCCAGGTACTCCGGCTCGATCGCGGCCATCCGGACGATCGCCGCGTCCTGCGCCGCGGTCGCCACGTCGATCACCTGCTGCAGGGACCCCACCGCACCCGCCCACTCCACCCGCGAGCCAGTCACCGCCGAGGGGTCCACCACGGCGTGCAGGGACGCGACAGCAGCATCCGCAACTGCGACCACGTCGCCAGGACCGATCCCCGAGTCCACGATCGCTGCTCACCCCCACCCCTGCGCTGCCTCGATCTGCTACCCCAAACGCTACAGGCGACCACCGACAGGACCCCGGCCCCAGAGCCGCGATCCGACTGGCGCACAGTCGGTTTGATGACGCCCAGAGCGAACAGAGTCGCGACCCGATCCGTCCGCGTGGGTACCCCCGCCACGAACGTCAGGTCGCGCCGGCGCCGTTGGCGAACGCGATCACCGAGTCCGCGATCATCTGCACGGCGATGGCCGACAGCAGCAACCCCGCGATCCGCGTCAGCAGCACGATCCCGCTGTCCTTGAGCAGCCGGGCCAACGGCGACGCGAAGCGGAACACCAGGTAGACCACCAGCAGCGCCATCACCAAGGCCAACGCCACGGCCAGGTACCCCCCGGCATCATCCGCCCCCTGCACCGCCAGCATCGTCGCGACGATCGCACCCGGGCCGGCCAACAGCGGTGTCCCCAGCGGCACGAGCGCGACGTTCACCCCGGCATCCGCGAGCTGTTCCGACTCCGACCCGGTCAGCAGCTGCAGCGCCACGATGAGCAGCAGCAGCCCGCCCGCCCCCTGCAGCGCGGGCAGCGAGATGTGCAGGTAGTCGAGGATCCGCTGGCCGAACACGGCGAACGATGCAATGACACCCAGTGCCACCAATGAGGCGCGACGCGCGGCCGCCACCTTCTGCTTCGCCGTCAGCGGACCGGTGAGCGCCAGGAAGATCGGGATGGCACCCGGCGGGTCGAGGATGACGATCAGCGTGACGAACGTAGAGGTGAACAGCGTGAGGTCGAAGCTCACGGCTCGACCACCGCACTCCCCGAGGCCAAGGACTCGATCGAGTCGAGAACCGCTGGCGCCGTGGTGTGTTCGCCGAGCCGGTTCAGCTTGCCCGTGCCGTGGTAGTCGCTCGACCCGGTCGCGAGAAGATCGAGCGAGCGGGCCAGGTCGGTGAGGTGGCGCACGGCCTGCGGAGTGTGGTCGCGGTGGTGCACCTCGAGGCCCAGCAGCCCCGCACCCACCATCTCCTCGATCAGGTCATCGGCCACGACACGCCCCCGCGTGTCCGACCAGGCGTGCGCGATGACCGGCACTCCCCCGGCATCACGCACCAACTCGACCGCACTCACCGGGTCGGGGGCGTAGTGGGAGACATAGTAGGGACTGTCGTTGCCGAGGAACCGCCGGAACGCCTCGTCACGGTGGGCCACGATCCCGGCGGTGACCAGCGCGTCGGCGATGTGCGGCCTCCCCGCCGTTGCGCCGTCCTCCACCTCGGCGCGCACCTGGTCCACGGTGATGTCGATGCCGTCGTCCGCCATCTTCCGCACCATCCGGTCCAGCCGGGTGTCGCGGCTCTCCCGCGCACGAGCCAGCTCGGCGACGAGCCCGGGGTGCGATGGGTCAGGCAGGTAGGCCAGCAGGTGGATGCTCTGGTAACGCCGGCTGCACGACACCTCGATGCCGCGCACCAACCGGATGCCGTGTGCCCGCGCCGCGGCCTCGGCCTCCTCCCAGCCCAGGGTCGTGTCGTGGTCGGTGAGCGCCATCGTGCCCAGCCCTGCCTCCACCGCACGCTGCACCACCACGGCCGGAGCCTCCGTGCCGTCACTGGCCGAGGAGTGGGTGTGCAGGTCGATCGCCACGGCGCCAGCGTAGTGGCCCACACCGGCGCCCAGAATGAGGCAACCTTTCCCGGCATCCCGGCGTAGTGCAGGGTGTGACGAGATCTTCTGGGGGTGTGATGGGCCGGACCGACAAGGCCGACCGCGACGCCGCGTTCACGGCGTTCGTCGAGCAGGCGACGCCGTCGTTGCTGCGCACCGCATGGCTGCTCACCGGCAACCACGACGTCGCCCACGACCTCGTGCAGGCCGCCCTCGTGCGCACCTACGTCGCCTGGCCGCGGGTGCGCCCCGAGACAGCCCTGGCCTACACGCGCCGCGTCCTCGTCAACGAGCGCACCGACCGCTGGCGGCGACACGGGGCCGAGCTCATGGTCGCGGCCCCACCCGAGGCGGCGACCAGACCTGCCAGCGCCACCGAGGACCGCGACGTCGTGGTGCGGCTCCTCGCCACCCTCCCCGACCAGCAGCGCAAGGTCGTGGTGCTGCGCTACTACAGCGACCTGTCCGAGCAGGCCACCGCCGACGCGCTCAACATCTCCGTGGGGTCGGTGAAGTCGGCCGCCTCGCGCGGACTGGCGACCCTGCGAGCCCAGCTCGCCCGAACCGAAGGAGGCGTGCGATGAGCACCGACACGTTCGAGGACCAGCTGCGCTCCCTGCTGCACGACACGGCGGATGCCGAGGGGCCGGCCTACGTCGACGTCGACCCGCGCGCCGTGGTCACGTCAGGTCGACGCGTCATCCGTCGCCGCCGGATGGTCGCCGGCGCCGGCATCGCGGCCGCCGCGCTGGCCATCGGGTTGGTGGGCTGGGCGAACAGCGCGACCGGCACCGACCGCGGAGCCGCGCCCGTGCCCGCCGCGAGCGTCACGGCCCGGTCCGCCGTCACCGCCGTGCTCGAGCGCGGGACCACCCTCGAGGACGCCTCCGGCAAGGACGTGGTCACGCCGGGCCGGGTGCGGGTCGGCATCGACCCGGCAAGCCGCACCTGGTCGCATGCCTTCGTCGATGACGACGGCACGGCGGTGGGCACCCTGAGCGAGGCCCTGCCGGCAGGCCCACGTGCGGACTGGTCGGCCAGCTCAGGGGGGCCCGGTGTCGTGATGGGCCTGCTCCCCGAGCGGGCCACCGCCTTCCTGCCGGTCTGGTGGGAGGGGGCCCCTGCCTCGACCCAGGCCACCGCCCCGCTCCCGGGGACCGGCTACGAGTCCTTCGCGCTGTGGCACTCGGGCGGGCCAGAGGCCAAGCTGATCGACATCGTCTGGACCGACAGCCAGCAGGTGTACTCATCGAGGCCGGCGAAGGTCCACAGCGCAAAGTTCGGGAAGACCATCGTCTTCGTGGACGAGGCGAGTGGCCAGTTCGGCATCTTCGACGGCGACGGCTCGGTGATCAGGGAGTCCCACACCACGCCCGTCGACGTGCTGCCGGCCGTGGTGAGCGGGACGCCGGACGCGGGGGCCAACAGCGCGGTGAACACGGTGCTCATCCTCCTGCCGCCAGACGCCGATCGCGCCGAGGTCAAGGCCGCCGAGGGCGCTACGCTGTTGTCAGCCCAGACGGCCGGCGGTCAGGGCACGAACCGGATGCTGGTGCTCGCCCGCCTGAGGGTGCCGAGCGACTCGCCCGACATCGGCATCGACTACGTCCGGTGGACCGACTCCAACGGCACGCTGGTGCTCAGCCAGGTCGGCTGACCGGCGACGTCGGCCGGCCGGTCGACCCGACCGCCCAACGGCGGTCAGGTCGTCAGCTGGCCGGGCCCGGCCAGTTGCGGTCGGGCACCGGCGATGGCCGGCCCGGCTGCTCGCCCCCGCGCTCGGCGAGGTAGCTGTCCTTCGGCACCATGACCTTGCGCCGGAAGATGCACACCACGGTGCCGTCCTGCTTGTAACCGATCGTCTCGACGTGCACGACCCCCCGGTCGTCGCGGCTGGTGCTCTCCCACTTGTCGAGCACGGTGGTCTCGCCGTAGAGGGTGTCGCCGTGGAAGGTCGGCGCCACGTGCCGCAGGTTCTCGATCTCGAGGTTGGCGATCGCCTTGCCGCTGATGTCGGGCACCGACATCCCCAGCAGCAGCGAGTAGACGTAGTTGCCCACGACCACGTTGCGGCCGAACTGGGTCGACCCCTCCGCATAGTTGAGGTCGAGGTGCAGCGGGTGGTGGTTCATCGTGATCAGGCAGAACAGGTGGTCGTCGTACTCCGTCACCGTCTTGCCGGGCCAGTGCTTGTAGGTCGCCCCGACCTCGAACTCCTCGTAGCTGCGCCCGAACTGCACCGGTGTCTCCTTCGCTCGACGTGAGGGTCCATCCTCGCCCGAGCGCGCGGCATCCGGCAGTGGGATGCCGCGTGCCCTTGCCCACACCCGCGTCACCAGCGTTGCCGTCCCCCACCGGCACACCAGCCTAGGCTGGGCAGATGTCGCAGCCCCACCCGGAGGGACGGGACCCGCGGGTCGGCGAGCTGCACCTCCTGGGAGAGGTCACCTGGCACGGCACGCCGGTCCATGGCGGGCGCACGCATGCCCTGCTCGCGGCCCTCGTCGAGGCCGCCGGCCGAACGGTCGGCGAGCGTGCCCTGGTCGGCGAGGTGTGGGGCGCGGACCAGCCGCCCGCGAACCCTGCCAAGGCCCTGCAGGTGGTGGTCTCGCGCACCCGCGCACAGACGGCGCCCGAGGTGGTCGAGCGTGCCGCGGGCGGCTACCGACTCGGCCTCGACCCCACGACGGTCGACGTCCTCGCGCTGCGGCTCGAGGTGGCCGCGGCCACCGCCGCGGAAGCGAGCGGCGACCGGATGGCGGCCCGCGACGCCGCCCGCCGCGCGCTGGCCGGCGACGTGCCGGCATCCGGTGGCGAGGGACCCCTGGCCGCCCTGCGCGACGACGCGCACCGGTTGCGCGCCGAAGCCGCTGCCGTGCTCGGCCGCACCCTGAGCGCCCTCGGCGAGCACCGCGAGGCGCTGCCGTTGCTCGAGGGGGCCGGCGTCGACGACGAGGCCACCGCCGCCGCCCTGCTGCGGTCGCTGGCTGCGGCGCACGGCAGCCCGGCCGCCCTCGACCGCTACGCGCAGGTGCGCCGCGACCTCGCCGACCGGCTCGGCGTCGACCCCGGGCCGACCCTGGCCGCCGTGCACGCCGAGCTCCTCGCGGCGGACAACCCGGTCCGGAGCGGGCTGCGCCACGAGTCGACCTCGCTGGTCGGTCGCGACGACGACATCGCGGCGCTGCGGGCGCTGGTCCGCGAGTCGCGGGTGGTCTCCATCCTCGGCCCGGGCGGTCTCGGCAAGACCCGGCTCGCGCACCTGCTCGGTCGGGAGTCCGAGCAGCCGGTCGTCCACTTCGTCGAGCTGGTCGGCGTCGCCTCCCCCGACGACGTCGTCGGCGAGGTCGGCTCGGCCCTGGGGGTGCGTGACTCGGTGAGCGGGCGCCGGGTGCTCACGCCCGAGCAGCGCACCGACGTGCGGGCACGGGCCGCGCAGGCACTGGCGGGGGCGGCGACGCTGCTGATCCTCGACAACTGCGAGCACGTGGTCGAGGCGGTCGCCGACCTGGTGGCCTTCCTCGTGGCGTCCTGCCCGCGCCTGCGCGTGGTCACCACCACCCGGGCGCCCCTCGCGATCGCCGCCGAGCGGGTCTTCCCGCTCTCCCAGCTCGGCGACGACGCGGCATCCGAGCTGTTCGGCCAGCGCGCCCGGGCCGCCCGCCCGGGGGTCGCACTCGACCCCGAACAGGTGCTCAGCGTCGTGCGCCGGCTCGACGGACTGCCCCTGGCCATCGAGCTCGCGGCCGCGCGGGTGCGGGCCATGTCGGTCGAGGACATCGACCGGCGGCTCGACGACCGCTTCGCCCTGCTGCGCGGCGGTGACCGCACCGCGCCCGACCGGCACCAGACCCTGCTCGCCGTCATCGACTGGTCGTGGAACCTGTTGCGCGACACCGAGCGTCATGCCCTGCGCTGGTTGTCGACCTTCCACGACGGCTTCTCCCTCGACGGCGCGGATGCCGTGCTGGGTCACGACGCGCTCGACGACGTGCGCTCGCTCGTCGACCAGTCGCTGCTCACCGTGATCGACTCGGGCCGCACCGTGCGCTACCGGATGCTGGAGACGGTGCGGGAGTTCGGTCGGCTGCAGCTCGTCGAGGCCGGTGAGGAGGCGGCAGCCCGGGACGCCCAGCTCGCGTGGGCCTGCGCGTTCGCCAACCGTCTCGGCGACGACATCTGGTCGCCCCGCCAGGTGGAGGCGGTGCGCGAGCTCGCCTTCGAAGAGAACAACCTCGCCGACGCGCTGCGCGAGGCGCTCACCCGGCCCGACCCGTGGTCGGTGGTGCAGCTGATCACGGCCCTGGGCTCGTTCTGGACCATCCGGGGTGAGAACCCCCGCGTCATCGCCGTCGCGTCGGCCGCCGACGCCGCGCTCACCGCCTGGGAGCCCACCGCGAAGCAGGTCGACGTGGCCGTGTCGGCGGCGGCCGTCGTCGCGCTCAACACCGTCGGGGGCGAGTTCGGCGGGGTTCCCGCCAGCCTCGCCCTGCTCGACACCTACGGCGACCACCCCTCATCGGCCCGGGTCCGCGGTCTGGTCGCCGTGGTGCGGGCGCAGGTGCTCGACGACCCCGTGGGTACGGTCGCGCGGCTCGTGGCCGTCGCCGAGACGTCCGGCCTCGAGGCCTCGGCCATCGCCCGCTTGTGGGCGGCGCACCACCTCGAGAACACCGGCGACCCGGCCGGGGCCGTCGTCCAGGCCGAGCTGGCCCTCACCCTCGTCACCGACGCCGACGGCCCCTGGCTGGCGGCGATGCTGCACACCATGGTGGGCACGCTCGCCTCGCAGATGGGCGACTCCGAGGAGGCCGTGCGCCACGCGCGGGCGGCCTTGCCCGTGCTCGACCGGCTCGATGCCGCCGACGACGCGGCCCAGACCCGCGCGCTGCTCGCCGTGCACGCCATGTCGGTGGGGCGTCTCGACGAGGCCGAGGAGTGGATGGCCGAGATCGAGCGCGGCCGAAACCGCTCGAGCGACTTCGGCGGGGCGTCGCTGGCCGCCGCCCGGGCCGAGATGGCGCTCGCCCGCGGCGACGTCGCCGAGGGGCTCGACCTCTACCGTGCCGCGGCCGAGGAGCTGCGGTCCATCCGGTTCCCGGGGATGGGCGACGCCAACGGGCTGGAGCCGTGGGCGCTGTTCGGCGAGAGCCTCGGCGTCACCGCCCTGGCCGTGCACGGCAGCACCTCGCGTGACCTCGCCGACGGCCGGCGGTTCTACCGCACGCTGCTCGACAAGGCGCCGCTGGTGCTCGACCCGCAGCGGCCGTTCATGGACTACCCCGTCGCCGGGCTCGTGCTGCACGGGCTCGGCGCCTGGGGCCTGCTCCGCGACTCGATGCCGGCCGAGGCGGCCGTGCACCTGCTCGTGCTCGCCGAGCGGTTCGGCTACACCCGGTTCGCCCCGACGATGCGCCCGGAGCGCACGGCCCCGGCGGCCGAGGAGCGCGCACCCGGGCTGGCGGAGCGGCTGCGCACCGAGTACTCCGGCCGCACCGCCCCCAGCCTGCTGCCCGAAGCCCGAGCCGTGGTCGGCTCGGTGCCCGGATGAGTCGGGCACCGAGCGGGGCGTCACATCTTGCGTGAGTAGGAGCGCACCGCCAGCGGGAGGAACACCGCGACGATCGCGGCGCACCCGCCGAGCGCCCAGGCGACCTCGGTGGTGACGCCACCGCCCGCCATCATCGTGCGCACCGCTGTGACCACGTGGCTGACCGGGTTGATCCTCACGAAGGTCTGCAGCCAGCTCGGCAGCGTGTCGGCCGGCACGAAGGCGTTGGACAGGAAGGTCAGCGGGAACATGATCATCATCGAGATGCCCTGCACCGCCTGCGCGCTGCGGGCGACGGTGCCGAACCAGGTGAAGATCCAGGCCAGCGACCAGCCGGCGATCACCGTCATCAGCCAGCCGCCGAGCACCCCGAGCACGCCGCCGCCGGGCCGGTAGCCCATCAGCGAAGCCGGTGAAGATCGTGAGCGTCGCCGCGGTGCCGTAGCGCAGCAGGTCGGCGATCGCCGGGCCGACCAGCGGCGCGATGCGGGCGATCGGCAGGGACTTGAACCGGTCGAAGACACCCTTGTCCATGTCCTCGCGCAGCTGGATGCCGGTCGCCATGCGACGCGGTCAGCGCGGTCTGGGCGAGGATGCCGGGGATGAGGATCGGCAGGTAGTCCGCGACGCTGCCGGAGATCGCCCCGCCGAAGATGTAGGCGAACATCGCGGTGAACAGCAGCGGCTGGATCGTCACGTCGAACCACTGCTCGGGGTTGCGGCGCATCTTCTTGGTGGCGCGCCAGGCCATGGCGAGCGATCTGTGACAGCGTGTCGCGCACGGTCGGCCGGGTGGGCAGGTCGCGGATGCCGGCGTGCGTGACCGCGGTGACGGTCGGGCCCGTGGGGGTCAGGGTGGTGGTCATCGGGCGGGCTCCATCTCGGGGTCGGGTCTGGGACTCCTCGGCGGCGTGGCCGGTCAGGGCCATGAACACCTCGTCGAGGGTGGGCTTCTGCACGGTCGCGGACGTGATCAGCAGGTGGTTCTCGCGCAGGCCGATCAGCACGTCGGCGGCCAGGTTGGCGTCGGTCAGGGCGACGTTGATGCCGCCGGCCTCCGGGGTGAGCACGGGCTCCTCGCCGAGCACCCGGCGCACGATGTCGGCGGCCTGGCGGGTCGTGACCGGCGTCGAGCATCCGCAGCTGCAGGGTCGAGCTGCCGACCTGGCCCTTGAGCTCGTCCGGCGTGCCCTCGGCCACCTTGCGGCCGCGGTCGATGACGGCGATCCGGTCGGCGAGCTGGTCGGCCTCGTCGAGGTACTGCGTGGTGAGCAGCACCGTGCACCCGTCGGCGACCAGCTCGCGGATGGTGGCCCACATCTGCCCGCGGGTGCGCGGGTCGAGGCCGGTGGTGGGCTCGTCGAGGAAGATCAGCGGTGGCCGGCTGATCAGGCTGGCGGCGAGGTCGAGCCGGCGGCGCATGCCACCGGAGTACTTCGCGATCTGCCTGTCGCCGGCGTCCTCGAGGCCGAACCGGGCGAGCAGCTCCTCGGCGGTCGCGTGCGCGCCTGCTTCGCGACAGCCCGAGCAGCCGGCCGAACAGCCAGAGGTTCTCGCGGCCGGTGAGGTTCTCGTCGACCGAGGCGTACTGCCCGGTCACGCCGAGCAGCTGGCGGATCACGTGCGGGTGGCGGCGCACGTCGACGCCGAAGAGCTCGGCCTCGCCGCCGTCCATCGGCAGCAGGGTCGCGAGCATCTGGAGCATCGTCGTCTTGCCGGCACCGTTCGGGCCGAGCACGCCGAAGACCTCGCCGCGCTGCACGTCGAGGTCGATGCCGTCGACGGCCCGCAGGTCGCCGAAGGTCTTGACGAGCCCACGGGCGTGGACCGCCTGGTCGGAGGTGGGGGACAACGGTGTGGTGGTCATGGGGCAACTCTGGGCGGCGCCGGTTTCAGCACGCCTTCACCGTGGTTTCACCCGCACGGGCCGCGGTTTCACCCGCCGGACGCCGGTTACGTGGGCGATGTCCGTCTCGTGGCGATGCCGCACGTGGTGGACGAGGTGTCGAGTCGTCCGGGGTCGCCGGGGTCCCGCTGGTCGCCCCGTCCGCCGATCCCGGGCAGCTCCGTGGGGTGCGGTGATGCACCCCGCGCGCCCAGCGCGCACCACGCATCACCGCACCCTACGCACCGCCCCCAGGTGATGCGCCGGGCGCGACCCAGCGCGCACCCGGCATCACCCCAACCCGAGCACCGCCTCCTGGTGATGCACCCCCGCGCGCCCCAGCAGCTTCTTGCCGCGGCCCTAGGATCGGGCCATGGGTGACTTCATCGGCGCGGTCGACCAGGGCACGACCAGCACGCGGTTCATCGTCTTCGACCACGACGGTCGACCCGTGGCCAAGCACCAGCTCGAGCACGAGCAGCTGCTCCCGCGCGCGGGCTGGGTGGAGCACAACCCGATCGAGATCTGGGACCGCACCCAGACCGTCATCGGGAGCGCGTTGGCGCAGGCCGGCATCGCCAGCTCCGACCTCGACGCCATCGGGGTCACCAACCAGCGCGAGACCGCCATCGTCTGGGACCGCCGCACCGGCCGCCCCTTCCACAACGCCATCGTCTGGCAGGACACCCGCACCGACTCGATCGCCAAGGCGCTGGATGCCGACGGGCGCGGCGACGTCATCCGGCACAAGGCGGGCCTGCCGCCGGCCACCTACTTCTCGGCCGGCAAGGTGCAGTGGATGCTCGACAACGTCGACGGCCTGCGCGCGGCTGCCGAGCGCGGCGACGCACTCTTCGGCACCCCCGACACCTGGGTGGTCTGGAACCTCACCGGCGGGCCCGACGGCGGCGTGCACACCACCGACGTCACGAACGCCAGCCGCACCATGCTGATGGACCTCACCACCCTCGACTGGGACGACGAGCTTCTCGGTTTCTTCGGCATCCCCCGGGCGATGCTGCCGAGCATCAGCTCGAGCAGCGACGCCACGGCGTTCGGCACCACGACCGCCCCGCGCGGAGGTGCGCCAGTCCCCATCACCGGCGTGCTGGGTGACCAGCAGGCGGCCACCGTGGGGCAGGTCTGCTTCGAGGTGGGCGAGGCCAAGAACACCTACGGCACCGGCAACTTCCTGCTCCTCAACACCGGCGAGGAGCTCGTCCGCAGCAGCAACGGCCTGCTCACGACCGTGGCCTACCGGTTCGGCGACGCGAAGCCGGTCTACGCCCTCGAGGGGTCGATCGCCGTCACCGGCAGCGCGGTGCAGTGGTTGCGCGACCAGCTCGGCATCATCTCCGGCGCCTCCGAGGTCGAGACGCTCGCGGCATCCGTCGACGACACCGGCGGCGTCTACTTCGTGCCGGCCTTCAGCGGGCTGTTCGCCCCCTACTGGCGCAGCGACGCGCGCGGGGCCATCGTCGGGCTCTCGCGCTTCAACACCAACGCCCACCTGGCCCGGGCCACGCTCGAGGCGATCTGCTACCAGTCCCGCGACGTGGTCGACGCGATGGCCGCCGACTCGGGGGTCGCGCTCGACCTGCCTCAAGGTCGACGGCGGCATCACGGCGAACCGGCTGTGCATGCAGCTGCAGGCCGACGTGCTCGGGGTGCCCGTGAGCAAGCCGGTCGTCCCCGAGACCACCGCGCTGGGCGCCGCCTACGCCGCCGGGCTGGCCACCGGCTTCTGGTCGGGCACCGACGAGCTGCGCGCCAACTGGGCCGAGGACGAGCGGTGGGAACCGCAGTGGAACGACGCCCAGCGCCGCGACGGGTATGCCGGGTGGCGCAAGGCCGTCGAGCGCACGCTGGGGTGGGTCGACGTCGAGTAGAACGGCGTTGCGCCAGAACGGGACTCAGCCCAGCGGCACATCGAGCGCGTCGAAGACGATGCGCGACAACCGGTTCACCGTGGTCTGGCCGTAGGCGTAGCCGTTGAACGAGCGCGACAGGAACGACATCTGGTAGCTGCGGCCGCGTCCCGAGACGTGCCCGAGCCCGTTGAGCCGGTAGCCGTCGCTGCGCGGGCCCCAGCCGTTCTTCAGCTCGACGTGCACGTCGGCGGGCAGCCCGTCGCGCAGCCCCCAGTCCTGGGTCGAGGTCACCGCGCCCATCAGGCTCCGCGCAAATGAGCGACGGGCCGCCGTGAGGTACGTGCCGAGCACCAGCTGGTTCATCAGCTGCACGAGGTCGCGCGTCGTCGACGTGGAGTGCCCCCACCAGGTGCTCGACCGGAACACGGTGCCACCGAGCACGGTGGTGCTGCTCATCCCCAGCTGGTCGGCGACCGCTCTGCACCGGCGCACCCCCACCTGGGTGATGAGCGCGTCGGTCGCGTCGTTGTCGGAGAAGCGGATCATCCGTGACGCCAGCGACTGCTGCGACGCGCTGAGGGCCAGGCCGCGGTCCTGGGCCACCTTGAGCAGGGTGACCAGGATGAGCACCTTGATCGCGCTGTCGGTCTGCTGCGTGCGCGGCCGCCACGCGAAGTAGCGGCCGTTGCGGTTGTCGCGCACCATCAGGCCGGCCACGCCGACCCGGTGTCCCCTCCGTCATGACAGCTCCTCGTCAGGTGAGCGGTCTGTCGAGTGCGTCGAAGACGATGCGCGACACCCGGTTGACCGTGGCCTTGCCGTAGGTGAAGCCGTTCGGGCTCCTCGACAGGATCGCCACCTGGTAGTTGCGGCCCGAGCCCAAGACGTAGCCGAAGGAGTTGACCCGGTAGCCCGTCGACATCGGCCCCCAGCCGTTCTTCTGCTCGACGTGCACCGTGGAGGGCAGCGGGTCGCCGAGCCCCCACTGCTGGCTCGCCGTCACCGTGGCCATCAGCCCGCGAACGTAGTCGCGTCGCCCTGCCGTGAGGTAGGTGCCCAGCACGAGCTGGTTCATCAGCTGCACGAGGTCGCGGGTCGTGGTGGTCGAGTAGCCCCACCAGCCGGTCGAGCCACCGCGCACCACGGTGCTCGCCATGCCCAGCTGCCCGGCCACCCGCTGGCAGGTCGACACCCCGATCTGGGCCAGCAGCGTGTCGGTGGCGGCGTTGTCGGAGTTGCGGATCATCCGGCTCGCCAGCGACTTCTGGGTCGTCGTCAGCGACAGGTTGCGGTCCTGCGCCCGCTTGAGGGTGGCGACGAGGATCAGCACCTTGATCGTGCTCAGGCTCTGCAGGGTCAGCGGCCGCCATGCGAAGTAGCCGCCGTCGCGGTTGTCGCGCAGCATCAGGCCGACCCGGCCCACGCGGGTCGCGGCGTAGCGGTCGAGCGCGGCAGCCAGCGCGACCCGGGTGTCGATGCCGGCGGCGGATGCCGCGGTGGGCGCCACCGCGCCCCACACGCCCAGGCCTGCTCCTGCTGCGCCGCCGAGCAGCACCCCACGACGGTCCACGACGCTCCCGGCCATGCCCGGAAGACTAGGCCAGTCCGTGCGCCATCGCCCGGTGACAGATGTCGGCCACCTCCGAGATCGTGCGGCGGCCGTACCGGAACCCGTTGGGGCTGTTCGAGAGGATCGCGAGCTGGTACTCGCGGTCGTCGGACGAAACCCAGCCGGCCGAGTTCAGCCGGTAGCCGTCGGGCAGCGGCCCCCACCCGTTCTTGGCGGCGACGTGCACCCGGCTCGACTCCGGTGCGAACACCCCCCACCGCTGCTCGGGCACCACGTCGGCCATCAGGAAGCGGGCGGTGGCCCGCCGCGCGCCGTCGAGCACGGCATCCGACGAGAGCACCGCACCGACCATCAGGTTGAGGTCTCCGGGCGTGGTTCGCCACAACCCCCACCAGCCGTCGTCCATGTGGGTGTCGTCCATGCCGACGAGGTCCCCCACCCGGCGCACCTCGTCGCGCCCGACCTCCGCGAGCAGCGACTCCGTGGCGACGTTGTCGCTGCGGGTGATCATCCGCTCGGCGAGCCGGCGCTGGCGGGTGCTCAGCTGCTTGTCGTCCTGCTGCAGCTGGTGCAGCAGGGTGGTCAGGATCAGCACCTTGATCGTGCTGTAGCAGTAGCCCTCGTCGGCGTCGAGGCGGAAGGACTGGCCGCGGCGCAGGTCGACGAGCTCCAGCCCGAGGTCGCCGGTGCGGCCGTCGAGGTAGTCGTCGAGCCGGGCGGCCAGCTTGGGTGCCTCCACCCGGGCAACGGCCCTCGGGCTCGGGCTCGGGGTCGGCGTCGGCGTGACCGGGAGGGACGCCTGCGTGGTCGGCGGGGCGCTCACCACAGGCGCGGATGCGGTCGCCGTGGCTTGCGGCGACCCCGGGTGCGCACAGCCGGCCAGCACGGCGAGGCCGGCTGCCGCACCGCCACCGGCGAGCAGCCGGCGGCGGTCCAGGGTGCACGGCGACATTCGAAGGAGTGTACGGAGGTGCGCCTCCGCCGCTCAACTGCCGCCCGTCAGGTGGCGAGCACCACGGGTGGACCGTGATGGTCGCAGCTCGCGATGAGGTCGTCGTCGACGGTGAGCAACGGCATCCCGGGGTCGTCGCCGCTGGCCGCCGCAACCCAGTCGTGCTCCATCGCGACGTGCACGATCGGGATGCGGGCGCGCGCCTCGTCGACGGCCGCCGTCATGGCGGCGGTCTCCTCGGCCGGCCAGTAGAGCCGCGTCACCGAGTGCCACACCACGGTGAGCACGTCGTCGGCTACCGGCTCGGCCAGGCGCTCCGCGACCCAGGTGGATGCCGGTGCCCGTTCGACCACCACCGGGTGCTCGCGCGCCACCTGCAGCGCGGCGGCCAGCCGGGCGTGCCGGTCGAGCTGCCAGGGCCACACGAACGAGGTCAGGTAGGCCGCACCCTCCGGCGTGGTCGCGTCGACCGGGGCGACGTCGCAGCCCCGCCTCTCGACGACCTCCACGGGCTCGGGCACGAACCCGGTGGCGCCGCACCCCTCCACCACGAGCGGCGAACCTTCCGGCCCCGCCACCCAGTCGTCACCCACGAAGCGATAGTGGTCGACGAGCAGGCCGAGCCCGGCCGACGCCCCCGGCTCGAGCAGCCGCACCCGCCGCAGGCCGCTGCGGCGCACCGCCTCGGCGAGCCCGACGAGCAGCGCCGCCGTGCGGGCCGGCTCGTTCGTCTGCGGGGCCTCGCGCAACGAGGCGCGCAGCTCCTCGGCGTGGGCGCCCAGCACGGGGCGCACGGCGGCCCACGCGTCGAGGTGGTCGAAGTCGCCGCCGAGGCACGGGTAGAACCCCTCGAGCTGCGGGGCATCGCCACGCAGGACGATGCGGAACAGCCCGGCCAGCATCCGCAGCTGGGGGAACTGGCGCGCCGGCGCGTCCTCCCACCCGTGGAAGATCTCGCGGGTGACCCCGCCGACCTCCCAGTCGTCGGCCATGCCGGCCAGCAGCGCACCGTAGAGGTGGTCGGTGTGGCCGAAGTGGTTGCGGAACCGGTCGGCCAGCGTGTCGCCGTCGAACGCTCCCATGCGCGGGAGGCTACCTCGGCCGGCTAGCGCCGTGGTGGTGGTGTCGGCCGCGTGCTCGGCGGGCGGCCGCGCCCCGGCTTGGTGCGGGTCGGTGCAGGCGACGCCGTGGGCGCCGTGGTGGACGGCGCGCTCGTGGGCGGGGTGGTCCTGGCCGGCGCAGGCACCCGTGTCGCCGTCGGTGCAGGCGTGGTGCGGGTGGCGGCCGGAGCGACCGGCTCCGACACGACCTGCACGACCGGTGCCGCCGTGCGCGTCGACCACGGGGTGGGGGCGGCGCCGATGGTGACGGGTGCTCCGGTCTGCACCACGGATGCCGGGCTCGGGGTGCGCGGCGCCGGGAGGACCGGGCCACCGCCGAGCGCCCAGGCCAGGCCCGCCGACCCGATGAGGGCGACCGCCCCGAGGGCCACGACGGGGCCCTGGCGGCGCGGAGCGCGGTGCCGACCCATCAGCGAAGTTTGGCACAGCGAGAGCCGTCGGTCGCTCGTGGCAGCATGGGCGGGGTGAGCGAGCAGCAGAAGCAGGCAGACAACCGCGCCCGGGCGACCACCGACGAGTTCCGCGCCTTCGTGCGCGACGGCTGGGCGCCGCGGCGCCGCGAGGTCACCGGGCCCTCACCGGCCGCCGGCCCGGCTGCCGACCGCCGCGCCGTGCTCAGCGCCGCCTACCCGGGCCAGCGGCTCGTCGTGCCCGCCGGCGGCCTGAAGGTGCGCAGCAACGACACCGACTACGTCTTCCGCCCGCACACGGCGTTCGCCTGGCTCACCGGCCTCGGCGCCGACCGTGAGCCCGATGCCGTGCTCGTGCTCGAGCCGGTCGCGGGTGGCGACGGCACGGCATCCGGTCACGAGGCGGTGCTCTACTTCCGCCCCCTGGCCGACCGCGACAGCGACGAGTTCTTCGCCGACGCCCGCTACGGCGAGTTCTGGGTCGGGGCCCGGCCCACCCTGGCCGACGTCGAGCTCGAGCTCGGCCTCGTCGCCCGCCACATCGACGAGCTCGACGCGGCGGTGGCCAAGGATGCCGGTGAGGTCACCGTGCGCCTGGTGCGTGACGCCGACGTCGAGCTCACGGCCCGCCTCGACGCCGCCCGGGTCGAGAACGGCGCCGCCGAAGAGACCCTGCAGGAGGCCGACGACGTCCTCGCCCACGACATCTCGCACCTGCGGATGCGCAAGGACGACCACGAGGTCGAGCAGATGCGAGCCGCCGTGGCCGCCACCCACCACGGTTTCGAGGCGATGATCGCCGAGCTGCAGGCGGCGGTCGAGCAGGGCCGCGGCGAGCGCTGGCTCGAGGGCACCTTCGCCCGGCACGCCCGGCACCGCGGCAACGGGGTCGGCTACGACTCGATCTGCGCGGCGGGCGACCACGCCAACACGCTGCACTGGATCAAGAACACCGGAGAGGTGCGCGAGGGTGACCTCGTGCTCATCGACGCCGGTGTCGAGGTCGACTCGCTCTACACCGCCGACATCACCCGCACCCTGCCGGCCTCGGGCACCTTCACCGAGGCCCAGCGCGAGGTCTACGACGCGGTCTACGCGGCGCAGGAGGCCGGCATCGCCGCCGTGAAGCCGGGAAACAAGTTCAGCGACGTGCACGCGGCCGCCATCCGGGTCATCGCCGAGCACCTGCACGCCTGGGGGCTGCTGCCCGAGGGGGTGTCGGTCGACGACACCCTCGACAAGGACCACGGCCAGTACCACCGGCGCTGGATGGTGCACGGCACCTCGCACCACCTCGGCCTCGACGTGCACGACTGTGCCCTCGCCACCCGCGAGGAGTACATGGATGCCGTGCTCGAGCCGGGCATGGTGCTCACCGTCGAGCCCGGTCTCTACTTCAAGGCCGACGACCTGCTGGCGCCCGAGCGGTTCCGCGGCATCGGGGTGCGCATCGAGGACGACGTCGTGGTCACCGCCGACGGCTGCGAGAACCTGTCCGCGGCGATGCCGCGCGCGTCGGCCGACGTCGAGGCATGGATCGCGCAGGTCCAGGGCCGCTGAGGTTCAGGGCCGCTGGGGTCCAGGGCTGAGGTCCAGCGTCGCTGGGGTTCAGCGCCTGGTCACCACGGCGGTGGCTGGCGCCGGTCGAAGACCACCTCGAGGGCGAGCGCGTGCTCGACCCCGGCGGCCTCGCCGCCGCGCCCCAGGATCATCTGGAGCAGGGCCCGCGGCTTGGGGAACTCGTCGGGCAGGGCGTCGTTGTAGGCCTGGTGCGCCTCGAGCGAGTGCACCGACGCCTCGAAGTGCTCGCCCGACACGTCGACGAAGTGCGTGGGCCGCGGGGAGCCGGCCACGGCGTAGACGGTGACGCCGTTCCACGTCTCGAGCCCGGAGCCGAGCAGGTCGCGGTGCAGCCACCGGTTGCCGGCGTCCGCGACGGCGTCGAGGGTGGCCAGGCCCACCGCGCGGTGGTCGGCCTGGTTGATCATGCCCGGGCCGAACAGGACCTCCCAGTTGGAGCCGATGACCAGGTCGGGCCGGTGCCGGCGCACGGCCGCGGCGATCTCGCGGCGCAGCGGCACGCCGTACTCGATGGAGCCGTCGGGCCACCCGGCGAACTCCACCACCTCGACGCCGACCCGCCGCGCGCTCTCGCGCTCCTCCTCCTCGCGCACCCGGGCGGCCTCGTCCGGGTCCATCGTGTCGATGCCGGCCTCGCCGCGGGTGAGCAGGAAGTAGGCCACGTGCGACCCCTCTCCCACCCACCGGTTGATCGCGGCGGCGGTGCCGTACTCGATGTCGTCGGGATGCGCCACGACGCACAGCACCGAGGTGAACGGGCCGTCGAGCGGCTGGAGGGCGGGGCGGGCGGCGGGCTCGGTCATGGGGCGAGGGTATTGCGCGCACCCGCTGGAGCGACACTCCCTCCTGCGCCCGGACGGTGACGGCTCCGGTCAGCGGCGGACGCGCCGGGCCAGGGCCGCGTGGTCCAGCACCTCGATCGAGCCGCGGTGCAGGGCCAGGATGCCGTCCGCTTCCAGGCGGCGCAGCACCCGGTTGGTCGTCGGCCGGGAGGCGCCGGCAAGGTCACCGACGGCGTCCTGGGTGAGGGGTACGACGACGATGCCGGCCGCGTCCGGGGCGCCGTAGTGGCCGCAGACCTCGAGGAGCCGCCGGACGATTCGCTCGTCCGCCGGGACGTGGAGCGCCTCGAGCAGGTGGTTCGACAGCCGCTTCACCTGGAGGGCGAGCAGCTCGACGAGGTGCCGCTCGAGCGCGGGGTGCGAGGACCGGAGGCGGTCGAGCTCGCCGAACCCCAGGCTCAGGGTGACCGCGGGCTCGAGGGCGACGACGGTGGACGAGCGCCGGGGCTCCGCTCCGAGCATCGCGACCTCCCCGAAGGTGTCACCGGGGCCGAGGATCGCGAAGGTCACCGTGTCGCCTAGGGGGGTGCTCCGGCGCACTGCGAGCCGTCCCTCGGCGACGAGGTGCACGGTGTCGGCCGGGTCGGCCTCATGGAAGACCACCTCGCCCCGGGCGAACCGGCGGCGGCGCGCCGAGGCGAGCACCACCCTCCGGTCGGCGTCCGACAGTCCGGCGAGCAGGGCCCACTCCATGTCGTCAGTGCAGCACGGCGAGTCGGCCTGTGTCACGGCCGGCACACAACCGGGGGCTCAACGGGAACAGACCCGGTGGGACCCGGGCGGCGACGGTGGGCAGTGGGCGGAGAACCCTCCGCTCCCCAGAGAGGAGACGGACATGCGAACGCATCGGACCCACCGGGACACCGCACACCACCACCCGAGCGTGCACCGCGTGCAGGGCTGCTGGGTCTGGGAGTGCGGCTGCGGCGGCGCCTCGCGCCGCACCGTTCGCGAGCCGCGCAGCTGGCGGCAGGCCGTCATCGAGGCGTTGCTGCACGCCGACGCGCTCGCCCCGTGACCGGGCTCAGGCAGGCAGCGGCGGAGGGGTCGCTGCCTGCCGGGCCTCCTCGAGCAGGGCCGCCTCGGCGGCGTCGTAGAGCTCTTGCGCAGCCGCCGGGGTGGAGCCGATCGCCGTCATCCCCACCCGCCCGAAGGTGGTGATGGCGCTGAGCATGTGGAAGACCACACCGGTCTGCCGGGCCTGGTCGAAGCTCAGCCCGGTGCGCGCCAGCAGGTCGAAGAGGTCCTCGACCCGCAGCCCCCGCAGGATCGGGTCGTCGAGGTGGTCGGTGGCCACGAGGTGGCGCTCCTCCCCACCGGGAGTGACGAACCGGGCACCCAGCGGGTCGTATCGCCCGTCGGTCAGGAACTGCAGGGTCAGGAACGGGTGGGTCGTCCCGCCCTTGCGCAGGTTGACCTCGATGGCATCCGCCTCCCACTGCTCACCCCGTCGCACCGTCACGAAGTCGACCGCGAAGCGGCCCAGCACCCCCTCCTCCGCCAGCAGCTCCCCGATCCGCTGGGCGTCCTTCGTGATCAGCCCGGCATACCCGGGATCGGCGGGGAACCGGCAGCCCAGGTAGGACTGACCGCTCGGGCCGCCCAGCACCTGGTCGTGCGTCGAGAGCACCTCCACCTCGCCGAGCGGCGTGACCCGCATCTGCACGCTGGGGCTGCGCAGCTCGTCCCCGACGACTCTCTCCTCGACGATGCCGCCCCGCTCCTCGAGCTTGGCGAGGTAGTCGCCGACCTCGATCCGGGTGTCCTCGAGCTCCATGCCCTGCACCCGCTCCGCGACGCGCCGGGCGCTCCTCCGGCGTCGCCCGGCGCCGGAAGCTCCGACAGGTGCACGACCGCGTTGCCGGCTCCGGCCACCCCCTCGTTGAGCTTGACCATCACCGCACGCATGCCGGGGCGTGCGGCACGCAGCGCGACCACCGCTTCCTCGAGGTCCTCGCGCGAGTGCAGGTCCTCGGCGCCCAGCGGGTACCGCACCCCGGCGCGCGCGAAGAGCCGCCGGCATCCGGACTTGGTGCCCAGGGGGAACAGCCGTGGGTCGGCGCCGTACATCGGGATGCCGAGCAGCAGGGCGAGGTCGCGCTCGAGCGCCGTGGTGTTGTACGGCACCAGGTGGGACAGCGAGCGGTCGGGCACCAGGTCACGAAGGCGGGCGATGAGCCGGGGGCGGGCGAGGATCTTCTCGATGAGCGGCTCGGGGCCGCTGTCGTCGACCGAGACCAACGTGAGCCGCGACCGCGCGTGCCCCGGAATGACTCCCGGCAGCAGGGAGAGGTAGTAGTCGACGATCTGTGGGTTGATCGGCTGTGAGGTGACGTAGACCATCCGCAGTCGGGGCTGGCGCAGCAGCAGCAGGAAGAACAGGAAGCGCTCCTCCAGCGCCTGGCTCATCCCGCCGGGGCTCTTCACGACCCGGTCCAGGGTCATCGACGGCACGACGACCACCGACTCGCCGGGGTCGTCGGCCCGCATGGCGCGCCACACGTCCGGCATCCGGGCCTGGAGCCGGTCGAACACCGCGTTGCGGCCGTCCTCGTCGAGCTCGGCGAGGGTTGGTCCCTGAACTACGACGTCGACCATGACGCCACCTCCGTCCTAGTGCAGTGCGATGACCTCGTGCGCCTCCACGGGCCGGCTGAAGCCCTTGAGCTCCAGCGGGCCCACCTCGCGGCAGTCGGCCGCCCCGAGGATGCCGTGCCGCACCCGCTGCGACACGAGGATCTGGCCCGGCCCGGCGCTGGCGCACAGCCGAGCCGCGAGGTTGGTGACCGTGCCGATGGCCGCGTAGTCGTAGCGGCCCGGGAACCCGACCCGGCCGAGGGTGGCGTAGCCCTGGGCGATGCCGACCCCGAAGCCCAGGTCGTACCCCTTGCGGCGCCAGCCCTGGGCGAGGGCGTCGACGCGCTCGCGCATGTCGACGGCCATCCGCACAGCCCGGTCGGGGGCGTCGGGACAGGGAACGGGGTCGTTGAAGAAGACGAGCAGCCCGTCACCGGCGAAGTGCTCGAGGGTCCCCTCGTAGGCGAACACGAGCTCCCCGAGGGCCAGGTGGTACTCCGCCAGCACCTCCATCGTCTCCTCCGGCTCGCCGCTCTCGGCGAACGGCGTGAACCCCCGCAGGTCCGTGAACACCGACACGATCTCGCGCCGGTGGCTGCGCAGGAAGGACTCGTCGCCGGTGTCGACGACGATCTGGGCCACCTGCGGCGACAGGAACCGGCGGAGCCGGCCGAGCCGCTCCAGTTCCGCCACCTGGGCGGCCACCCGCTCCTCGAGCTGCTGGTTCCACTCGGCGAGCGCGGCAGCCTGCGCGGTGATCGTGTCGTGGTAGCGCTTGACCCGCACCAGCGAGCGGACCCGCGCCAGCAGCTCGGCCTGGTCGAACGGCTTGGTGATGAAGTCGTCGGCGCCGGCCTCGATCCCCCTGACCTTCTCGGCGTCACCGCTGGCGGTCACCATGACGACCGGGACGTACACGGTGGCCGGCTGCTCGCGGATCCGGCGACAGGTCTCGTAGCCGTCCATCCCCGGCATCATCACGTCGAGCAGCACCACGTCCGGCAGCTGGTGACCGAGCATCTCGAGCGCCTCCTCGCCCGAGGACGCCTGGAGCACGGTGAACCCTCGTGGCGTGAGCACGGCGTCGAGCAGCCGGAGGTTCTGCGGCAGGTCGTCGACCACCAGCACGGTGGCGTCGTCGGGCGTCACCGTTCGCTTCCCTCGGCACGGATGTGCTCGCGAACCTGCGCCGGGAACTCGCGCACGCTGATCGGCTTCATCAGGTAGCCGTCGAAGCCCGACACCATGGCCCGGTCACGGTCAGCCTCCATCGCGAATGCGCTCACCGCCACGACGGGGATGCCGGCCGTGACCGGGTCGGCTCGCAGCCGGCCGAGAGCGGCGTGGCCGTCGATGCCGGGCAGCTGCAGGTCCATCAGGATGACGTCGGGCTGGGTCGTGCGAGCGGCGGGCAGTGCCTCCTCCCCGGTCGTCACGGTGGTGACGGCGAAGCCGGCGTGTTCGAGCACGTCGCGCGCCAGCTTGAGGTTGCGGGGGTTGTCCTCGACGAGGAGGACCGACGGGCCGGTCACGACGCACCTCCGGTGGCGCCGCCGGCCGCGACCTGGGTCAGCCGGCTCGCGAGCCAGCTGAGGTCGAGCGCTCCCTTGGACGCGACGAACTCGATGCGGCCCTGGAGGCGGTGGCGGTCGGCCGCCGTCAGCGTCTTGGCGGTGAGCACCACCACCGGGGTGGCGGCGGTGCGGGCGTCGGCGCGCAGCGCGTCGACCACCTCGAAGCCGTCGACGTCCGGCATCAAGAGGTCGAGCAGCACCACCGAGGGGTTCACCTCCCGGATGACGGCCAGGGCCTCCGCGCCGCCGGTGCACGTGGTGACGGTCCAGCCCTGGGGCTCGAGGGTGGCCCGCACCAGCTCGAGGGCGGCGGGGTCGTCGTCGATGACCACCGCGTGCCGTCGCTCGCTCGTGCGGTCGACCCGCTCGGCGAGCGCCCGCCAGACCGCCCCGAGCAGTCCTTCCTTCGACACCGGCTTGACCAGGTAGTCGGAGGCGCCGAGGGCGAAGCCGCGGCCACGCTCGGGGAGCACCGAGACCACGACGACGGGGATGGCCGCGAGGGTGCGGTCGGCCTTGATGATGCTCAGGACGTCCCAGCCGTCCATGCCGGGCAGGTGGATGTCGAGCACCACGGCCGTGGGCCTCAGCGCCCGGATGGCGGCCAGTCCCTCCTCGCCGGTGCGCACCGGCACCGGCCGCAGCCCCGCAGCGGCGAGGTGCACGCCCACGAGCTCGGCCGAGCTCGGGTCGTCCTCGATCACCACGACGGTGCGGCGGGTGTCGTCGACCGCCGGCTCGGTCCACCCCGGGGCCGGGCCCGGCTGATCCTGCCGCGGCAGGGCCAGGCCGAAGGTGCTGCCCACCCCCAGCTCGCTGTCGAGCCACATCCGACCACCGTGCAGCTCGACGATCCGGCGGGTGAGAGTGAGGCCGAGACCGGTGCCCTCCGAGCTGGAGGCCGAACGGGTTCCCTGCTGGAAGGAGTCGAAGATCCTCGAGCGGTCGGACTCCGCGATGCCGATGCCGGTGTCCGCCACGGTGATCAGCACCTCGGGACCGTCGGTCCAGGCGCGCACGGTGACGGCGCCACCGGCTGGGGTGAACTTGACCGCGTTGCCGACGACGTTGAGCAGCACCTGCTTCAGCCGCAGCTCGTCGGCGGTGATCTGGTCCGGGGCCTCGGCGGGGTCGAAGCGCACGTCCACCCCGTGGGCCGCGGCGCGCTCGCGCACGAGCGCCAGCACGCTCGCGATGGCGTCGACCGCGGGGAAGGTGGTGACGTCGAGCTCCATCCGGCCGGCCTCGACCTTGCTCAGGTCGAGCACGTCGTTGAGCAGGGCGAGCAGGTGCCGCCCGGCGTCGAGGATGTCCTGCACGTAGTCGGCCTGCCGGTCGTTGAGGTCGCCGAACATCCGCTCCAGCAGCACCTCGGAGAAGCCGATGACGGCGTTGAGCGGGGTGCGCAGCTCGTGCGACATGCTCGCGAGGAAGTCGGACTTGTGCTGGCTCGTGGTGGCGAGCTCGCGCCGCTGCAGCTCGAGCTGCTCGTAGAGGCGGGCGTTGGTCAGCGCGATCGCCGACTGGCTGGCGAAGGTCGTCAGCATGTCGCAGGTCTCCTCGCTGAACGCCCCGGGCGTCAGCCGGCGCACGACGAGCGCCCCGACGATGCGGTCCAGTCGCACGAGCGGGATGACCACGAGCGAACGCCACCCTCCGTCGGCGAGCACGCGCAGATGGGGGTCGAGCTCGACCTCGGCCAGGTCGCGGACCTGCACCGGCATACCGCTCGATGCGGCCTGGCCGACGAACGACTCGTCGGCATCGATGCGCACCGTCTTGAGCCGCTTGCGGACCGGCGCGCTGGTGCCGTAGGTCGTGCGAACCCGGAACAGCCGGCGCCGCTCGTCGTACTCCATCAGCGAGCCCCCGTCAGCACCGGACAGCTCGACGGCGTGCTCGACGATGGTGGTGAGCACCTCGTCGGGGTCGAGCGTCGAGCTGATCGCCTGGCCCACCTCGGCCAGCGCCTCCATCTCGTCGACCTTGCGGGCCAGCGCCGCCGACCGGGCCTCGAGCTCGGAGAAGAGCTCGACGGTGCGCAGGGCCAACGCCGCCTGTTCGGCGAAGGTCGTCAGCAGGGCCGCCGTGTGCTCGTCGAAGGGCTCCACCGTGGTGCGCCACACGGTGAGCACCCCGACCACCTCGTCGTCGACGATCATCGGGGCCGCGATGATCGAGCGGTACCCCCCGAGCCGCTGGAACTCGGGAAGGTTGTAGTCGGGGTCGGCCAGCACGTCGTCGATCTGGTGGGTGCGGCGGTCCATCGCCACGCGACCGGTGAGGGTCCGGCGACCTCGGGGCACCAGGTGCTCGGCGGCGAAGGCGGCGTACTCCGTGGGAAGTCCCATGGCGCTCACCAGCCGGTACCCCTCCGTGGCGGAGAGGTTGATCAGGGCGGCCTGTCCGCGGCACAGCCGGCGGGCGTTGTCGATGACCGCCTCGAAGACGTCGACCTCCGAGGTCGACGAGCGGGCGAGCACCGAGAGGATCTCGCGGGTCGCGCCCAGCTGCTCCTGCGCCTCGGCGAGCCGCGCAGTCAGCCAGACCGGGTCGTCCGCATCAGCGGGTCGACCGCTGCTGCGCTCGTCGTGTGGCTCGGTCACGGGTCTCCGATCCGAGGAGGACCTCGTCGTCCCCCTGCCGGTTAACCCAGCAGTCTGCTCCCTTCGGGCCCACCCTGTCAGTGGCCAATTCGGGGTGCGTGCCCCGGGTGGCCCCCGCCGGGCCACCGTTCCCGGCCGACGACGAGGCTGCTGGGGCCGCTGCCGCTGCCGTGACTACGGGCTGGGCGGCGGCTGCTGCTGCGGCTGTTCGGGCTGCTGCGCCACTCTGGCCCGCTCGGCCTCCTGGGCGCGGCGGACCTCCTGCTGGGCCGCACGCATCGGGTCCATCTCGACGAGCATCTCGCGGCCGCGCTGCGCGTGCTTGTGCTCGCAGAGCACCTCGTACTTCGCGGCCACGACCGTGCTCACCGACGTGAAGTCGCGCTGCCCGCCGCTCGTGAACCGGTAGACGGCCGCGCTCCAGACCAGACCGAACAGCGAGCCGAACGCGACGGTCGCCAGCACGCTGAGCACGTTGAACCCGTTGGGGTCGAACAGCGCGAACATGATGCCGATGAACAGGCCGAGCCAGGCGCCGGACAGGGCACCGCCGCCGATGGCCCGGCCGCGGGTGAGCCGGCCGGTGACCCGCTCGAGCTGCTTGAGGTCAGTGCCCACAATGAGCAGGTCCTGCACCGGGAACTCGTGGTCGGACAGGTAGTCGACAGCCTGCTGGGCCTCGTCGTAGGAGTCGTAGACCCCGAGCGACATGGGGTACTCGAGCGAGAGGGCGGCGCGCAGGCCCGGGCGCAGGGGCTGGGTGCTCATGCCTCCATTATCCCCGGCCACGGGAGTGCCCTGACCCACCTCGACAGGGCGCGAGCGCCTAGGGTGCTGGGCCATGGTGACGCCGGCACCGCGACAGGTCGCCGTGGCGGCCGTGGCCGTGGCGGCGCTCGCCGGTCTCGGTCTGGTGGTCGCCGGCCCGCTGACCGCCTCCGACCCGCCCAGCCGGGCGGCCAGCGACGTCGCGCCGCCCAGCAGCCCGGCGCCAGCACCCCCGTCGGTGACCCCCTCGCCCTCGGCGACCCCGACCGCCGCGCTGCCCAGTGCCGCGCTGCCCGCGGCCCGGCCTCCGACGGGCCGCCTGACCGGCGGCGACCGGTACGCGCTGTCGGTGGCCGCGTCGCGCGCCGCCTTCCCCGGGTCGGCACACGCCCCGGTCGTCTTCCTGGTCTCGGGGCAGTCGCAGGCGCAGGGGTATGCCGCTCTGCCGGCGGCGGCCGCCCTCGGCGGCTCGGTGCTGCTGACCCGGCCCGACGGCATCCCGCGGGTGACCGCCGCCGAGCTCGACCGCCTCGACCCGGCGCAGATCGTGCTGGTCGGCGACACCTCCACGCTCGGCGCCGGGGTGGCCCGTGCGGCCGCCGGGCACGCGCGGGCCGTCACCCGGGTCGGCGGTGGCGGGCCCGAGGGCACCTCACTGGCCCTGACCCGCCAGGCCTTCCCGGCCGCCGCACGGGCGTGGGTCGTCGACAGCGACTCACCCGAGCACGCGGTCGTGGCGGCCAGCGTGGCGGCCGCGAACCGTTCGCCGGTGCTCGTGGTCGACGGCTCCGCGGGTGCGCTCCCCGCGGCGCACACGCGCCTGCTGCGCGACCTCGGCGTCACGGACGTCACCGTCGTCGGCCCGACCACGGCGGTGTCGCGGGGCATCGCCGACGACCTCAGGCAGGTCGTCGGCGCGGACCACGTCGTGCGGGCGCAGGGCGCCGACCGGTACGCCGTCGCCGCGCAGCTCAACGTCCTCGGCCGGCCCGACACGCGCACCGGTGTCGCCTACCTCGCCGACGGTCGCGACCCCGTCACCGCGTTCGTCGGGGCGACCCTGGCCGGTCTGTCCCGGCGTCCCCTCTACTACGTACTGCCCTACTGCGTCCCAGCCTCGGCCGGGCTGCCCTGGTCCGCGGACGGCGTCTCACGGGTGGTGCCGGTCGGCGGCGAGCGGTCGGTGCGCGTCCCTCGCCGCGCGGCTCGAGCCGTGCCGGCAGCATCACCGCCATGACCAGCGACTGGGTGCTCGTCAACCGGCGGAACCCGTTGTCGCCCCAGGTCGTTCGCACCGCCCGACCTGCGGGTGCCGCCGATGTCGGATGCGGCGGGTGGGCGCTTGCGCGCAGACGCCGCCGCGGCGCTGGGCCGGATGGACGTCAGCCGTCGCGGCCGACGCCGGCCGGGTCGGCATCGACACGGCCTACCGGTCGTACGCCACCCAGGACGCGCTCTACGACACATGGCTCGCCCGGCGCGGGCGCACCTGGACCGACACCTGGTACGCACGCCCCGGCTACAGCGAGCACCAGACCGGGCTGACCGTCGACCTGCTGCCGGTCGGCGCGCCGAACTGCCGGATCAACGACTGCATCGACGAGACGCCACAGGGCCGTCTGGCTGGCCCGCAACGCCTGGCGCCACGGCTTCATCCTGCGCTACGAGAAGGGCTGCCGGTCGACGGTCGGCATCGGCTTCGAGCCGTGGCACTTCCGCTACGTGGGCACCGCCCTGGCCAGGGCCTACCACGACGGCGGACTGGCACACCCTCGAGGCGTTCCTCGGCGAGCCGGCGGCCCCGACCTACTGATCCCTTCGCGGCGAGTGCGGAAACGGTCGCTCTGACGACCACGTCCGGCACCCGACCGGGATCGCGGGTCACTTGGCCTTGTACTCCTCGAGCAGGCCGCCGGCCGATGATCATCTTCTGGATGTCGGCGGTGCCCTCGCCGATCAGCAGCATCGGCGCCTCGCGGTAGAGCCGCTCGATCTCGTACTCCTTGGAGTAGCCGTAGCCGCCGTGGATGCGGAAGGAGTCCTCGACGACCTGCGCGCAGTACTCCGAGGCGAGGTACTTCGCCATCCCGGCCTCGAGGTCGTTGCGCTCGCCGGCGTCCTTGGTCCGCGCCGCCTTGACCATCATCTGGTGGCGGCCTCGACCTTGGTCGCCATCTCGGCGAGCCGGAACAGCACGGCCTGGTGCTCGGCGATCTTCTTGCCGAAGGTCTCGCGCTGCTGCGCGTAGGCGATGCCGAGCTCGAAGGCCCGCATCGACAGCCCGCAGGCGCGGGCGGCCACGTTGACGCGGCCCACCTCGACGCCGTCCATCATCTGGTAGAAGCCCTGGCCGGGCACCCCGCCGAGCAGCTGGGCGTCGGTGGTGCGGTGACCCTCGAAGATCAGCTCGGTGGTGTCGACGCCCTTGTAGCCCATCTTGTCGATCTTGCCGGGCACCGTGACGCCCGGGGCGGTCTCGCCGAAGCCCGAGCTCTTGTCGACCAGGAACGTCGACATGTTCTTGTAGGGGCTGTCGCTCTCGCCGAGGTCGGTGCGCATCAGCACCGCGACGAGGTTGGACGACCCGCCGTTGGTCAGCCACATCTTCTGGCCGTTGAGCACCCACTCGTCCCCGTCGCGCACCGCCTTGGTCCGGATCGCCGCGACGTCGGAGCCCATCCCGGGCTCGCACATCGAGAACGCCCCGCGCACCTCGCCGGTCGCCATCCGCGGCAGGTAGCGCTGCTTCTGCTCCTCGGTGCCGTGCTGGAGGATCAGGTAGGCGACGATGAAGTGCGTGTTGATGATGCCGCTCACGCACATCCAGCCCCGGGCGATCTCCTCGACCACCAGGGCGTAGGTGAGCAGCGACTCGCCCAGGCCGCCGTACTCCTCGGGGATCATCAGGCCGAAGATCCCCATCTCCTTCATGCCCTCGACGATCTCGGTCGGGTACTCGTCCGCGTGCTCGAGCGCCGTCGCGACCGGGATGATCTGCTCGTCGACGAACTCGCGCACGAGCTTGATCAGCTCGTGCTGGTCCTCGGTGAGGCCGTCCGTGGTCTGGAGTCGGGACATGCGGGATCGCCGCCTTCGGCTGGGGGTTGGGTCTGCCTCCCGAGTATGCCGTCGGGCTCGCGCGGCGAGGGAGCCGGCGCCCGGTGTGAGTCCTCCCACCCCGGGCCCACGCGGCCACCCCTCGACGGCAGCGGTCCCTCGGGGTCACCATGGACCGATGACCCCCGCCGCGAGCACGCAGGCCCCGCCCGCCGCACCCCCGCCGCCCGTCGTCGGGGGCCGGTTCGCCCCGATCATGGGCCTGCGGCGCAACGCGGTCGACTACGCCGAGAGCATGTGGCGCCGGCACGGCGACCTCGTGCACATGACGGTCGGCCCGCCCGGGTCGAGCCGCGACGTCTGGTGGGTGCACCACCCCGACGGCGCCGCCCGGGTGCTGTCCGGCAGCTCGTGGCGCGCCTACTCCAAGCAGGACCAGGTGCACGACGAGATCGCCCGGTGGCTGGGCCCGGGCCTGCTCACCGCCGAGGGCGAGGACTGGACCCGCCAGAAGCGCTTCCTGCAGCCGCTGTTCACCAAGCAGGCCGTCGACGGCTACGCCGACCACATGGTCCGCGAGATCGAGACCGTCGTGGCCGAGTGGGACACCGCGCCGTGGACACAGGGCTCCCCCACCGTCGACCTCGGCCTGCAGATGCAGCGGCTCACCCTGCGGGTGGTGCTCGCCGCCCTGCTTCGGCGACGCCGCCGACGACGTCCTGCCGCACGTGCGCCACTCGTTCCCCGCCGTGTCCGACACCATCCTGCGGCGCGGACTGGGCGCGGTGCGGCTGCCGGCCGGCATCCCGACCCGCCGCGTACGCCGCGGGCGGGCGGCCCGCGACGAGCTCTTCGGCGTGTGCGACGCCATCGTGACCGCCCGCCGCGAAGGGCGCACCACCGGGCGAGGGCGACCTGCTCACCCTCCTGCTCGCGGCGCGTGACGGCGACGAGCGGATGAGCGACGAGGAGGTGCGCAGCCAGGTGCTGCTGTTCCTGATGGCCGGCCACGAGACCACGGCCATCGCGCTCACCTTCGCGCTGCACCTGCTCGGCCGCCACCAGGACGTGCAGGATGCCGTGCGCGCCGAGGTGCGCGAGGTGCTCGGCGACACCTCCCCCACCGCCGCCGACGTCGCCCGCCTGCCGCTCACCACGGCCGTGCTGAAGGAGGCCATGCGGCTCTACCCCTCGGCGCCGATCATGGGCCGGCTCACCGTGCAGGAGGACGACCTGATGGGCGCACCGGGTGCCGACGGGTGCCAACGTCGTCGTCGTGCCGTGGACCATCCACCGCCACCCCGACTTCTGGGCCGACCCGCTGGTGTTCGACCCGACCCGCTTCACCGGCGGCGGCGCCCGCCCCGAGCCGGCGCACCGCTACGCGTGGATGCCGTTCGGCGGCGGACCGCGCGCCTGCATCGGCCAGCACTTCTCGATGGTCGAGGCGACGCTGGCCCTGGCGCTGATCCTGCGCGAGCACCGGGTCACGTCGCTGGCCGCCACCGACCAGCTCGAGGTGAGCTCGCTGATCACGCTCTTCCCCACCGACCCGGTGCAGGCCCGGGTCGAGCGCCTCGGCTGAGCGGGGAGCCGCCACCGGTAAATCCAGTGGCGAGCCGCCGCACCGGTGCGCCACGCTGGGTGCCGAGCGAACGGCATCCGCCGTCGTGCCACGCCCCGAACCGGGACGAGAGAGAAGGAGGCCGACATGTCCACGACTGTCCGGGCCCTCACCCAGCCCTCCCCTTCCTTTCTCTTCCAGGAGCACCTCAGTGGCACACCAGCCGTTCCACCTGCCCGCGAAGCAGGCCCTCTTCTCGATCGACACCTCACCTGACGCACCGCCCGAGGGCGACCGCTGGTCGTCCTGGGACGGCGCGACCCACGGCCCGAAGCCGCGCCCCGACTGGGTCATCACCGAGCTCGCCGCCGTCGAGAGCGACCTCGGCGTGCTCAAGACCGGCAAGGAGGCCGACGTCCACGTGCTGCGGCGGTGGGTGCCCGGCACCGACCGGGTCAGCATCATGGCCGCCAAGCGCTACCGCAGCGGCGACCACCGCCTCTTCCACCGCGACGCCGGCTACCTCGAGGGCCGCCGGGTGCGCAAGAGCCGCGAGATGCGGGCGATGGCCCGGCGCACCGACTTCGGCAAGCAGGTCATCGCCGGCCAGTGGGCGGCCGCCGAGTTCGACGCCCTCGGCCGGCTCTGGGAGCTCGACCTCCCGGTGCCCTACCCCGTGCAGCTCGACGAGAGCGAGATGCTGATGTCGTTCGTCGGCGACCTCACCGGCGACACCCCGGTCGCGGCCCCGCGGCTGGTGTCGACCCGGCCCGAGCCCGACCTGCTCGCCGAGCTGTTCGAGCAGCTGCGCACGGCGATGCTCACCCTCGCGCACCACGGCTGGTCGCACGGCGACCTGTCGCCGTACAACGTGCTGCTCCACGAGGAGCGCCTGGTGATCATCGACTGGCCGCAGATCGTCGACGTCATCGGCAACCCGCAGGGGTTCGACTTCCTCGAGCGCGACGCCACGACGATGGCGACCTGGTTCGTGCGCAAGGGGCTCGACGTCGACCCCGGCGAGCTCGTCGGCGACCTGGTGGCGGAGGCGACCACCCGGTTCTGAGGGGGGCGGACGGCCTACGCTGCGTCGTATGCCGTCCGCGCCCCTCGCCCTCGCCGCCCCCACCGTCCCCGACCCGATGGAGGCGCCCGCCGATCCGCTGGGGCGTGCTCGGCCCGGGCGGCATCGCCAACGTCTTCGCGGATGCCGTGCACGAGGGCACCCGCTCGCGCGTCGTCGCCGTCGGCTCCCGCTCGGTCGAGCGGGCCCGCGACTTCGCCGGCGCAGCACGGCGTCGAGCGGGCGCACGGGTCGTACGCCGACCTCGTCGCCGACCCCGACGTGGATGCCGTGTACGTCGCCAGCCCGCACAGCGAGCACCACGAGCACGCCCTGCTCGCCCTGCGCGCGGGCAAGCCGGTGCTGGTCGAGAAGGCGTTCACCCGCAACCTGCGCGAGGCCGACGAGGTGCTCGAGACCGCTTCTGCCGCAGGCCTGCTCGCCGCCGAGGCGATGTGGAGCCGCTACCTCCCCCACTACGACGTCATCCGGCGCACCGTCGAGGCGGGCACGCTGGGCGACGTCGTGCTCGTCGACGCCGACCACGGCCAGCTGCTCTGGCCCGACGGCCCGGCGCGCCTCTCGCAGCCCGAGCTCGCCGGTGGCGCCCTGCTCGACCTCGGGGTCTACCCCATCTCGTTCGCCGACCACGTGCTCGGCGGGCTCGAGGGCATCACCGCTCGCGGAACGCTCACCGACCTCGGGGTGGACGCCACCGCGACGATCGGCGCGCGCGGGCCCGGCGGCGAGATCGCCCACCTCTGGTGCTCGATGGCCGCGGCGACCTCGTGCCCGGCCCGGGTCGTGGGCACCAAGGCAAGGCTCGAGGTCGAGGGCCGGTTCTACTACGTCGCGAGCGCCGTGCGGCTGGTCGGCCCCGACGACACCGTGCTCGACGAGTTCGTGCCGACCGTGACGACGCATGGTTTCCGGTTCGAGGCCGCGGAGGTGGCACGGGCGCTGCAGGCCGGGCGGCTCGAGACCTGGTCGATGCCGTGGGACGCCACCCGGCGGGTGATGGCCGCCATGGACGAGGTGCGCCGGCAGGTGGGCGTGGTCTACCCGGGCGAGGACGGCTGAGGTCCATCCGGCGGTTCCGCCGTCACCGCGGCGACCGGCCTCGCTACGGTGACCCCATGAGGACCACCCGGCGTGGTGACGCGTGAACGTGCTGCGCTCGCTGGTGATCATCGCGGGAGTCACCGCGGTGGCCGTCACGACCATGCTGCTCGTGCGCCGCCGCGCCCCAGAGGGCAGCTTCTTCCGCGACGGCGACCGCGCCGCCGGCGTCTTCGGCGTGCTGGCCACCGGGTTCTCGGTGCTGCTCGGCTTCATCATCTTCCTGGCCTTCCAGGCCTACGACGACACCCGGTCGGGGGCCGAGAACGAGGCCGCGGTCGTGGTCCAGATGGTGCAGACCGCCCAGCTGATGCCGAAGGGCTCGTCGGAGGAGCTCACGGGCGATCTCATCTGCTACGGACGCTCGGTCGTCGGCACCGAGTGGGATGCCGTGGCCACCGGGCGGCTGCAGGACTCGGTCAACCCGTGGGGCGCGAAGATGTTCACCGAGGTCGCCACGCTGCAGCCCAGCACGGACACCGAGCAGTCGGCCTACGACCGCTGGATGGCCCAGACGGACGACCGGCAGCAGGCGCGCAACGACCGGGTGCACACCGCGGAGGGGATCATCCCGGCCCCGCTGTGGGCAGGGCTCTACCTCATCTGCGCGGTGATCTTCGGCTTCCTGCTGTTCTTCGCCGACAGCGGCGAGGGCGCCGTCACCCAGGCGGTGCTCATGGGCAGCGTGAGCGTCGTCATCACCGTGCTCATGCTGCTGCTCGGCTTCTTCGACAACCCGCACGGGGAGGGTCTCGGCCAGCTGCAGCCGACCGCGATGGAGCGCTCGCTGCGCATCATCGACACCCAGGCCGCCGCCGTGGGCATCGTCACCTCCGACCCGCCGTGTGACGCACGGGGCAATGCGCGCTGACGTCAGCCGACGTTCGGATCAGGGGGTGGGCTCGACGGTGCCGGTGCGGTCAGGCGGTCGGGTGAGCAGGATGACGACGCTGACGAGCAGAACCCACAGCGGGAACACCAGCTGGGTCCACTTGTGCTCGCCCCCGGCCACCAGCAGCACCAGCGCGCTGGCGTAGCCCAGGTAGGACACCCAGCGCGGCAGCGCACCGGCCCGGATGCCGACCGTGCTCACCGACAGAGTGAAGACCGCGGCCATCCGCATCGCGTAGACCGAGATGAGCGTCTGGGTGCTGCCGCGGCCGAAGGCGAACAGCGCGGCGTCCGGGTCCGGGCCGCCGGCCAGCTCGAGGATGCTGTTCGTGGCCGCGGCCCCCGAGAACAGCATGGCCAGGAAGAGCAGGCCGCTGCCGAGGAACACCGTGGAGAAGAGCTTGTCCTCGACCTCGCCGAGCTGCTCGCGCACCACCCCGATGAACCACAGGAAGGCGATACCGGCGAACGGCACGAGGTGCAGCGACCAGCCGATGAGGCGACGGTTCCCGGCATCCGACTGCAGGGTGGCGAGGCTGTCGTCGAGCAGTGCGAGGCGCATCATCACCATCGCGGTGAGCAGCAGCACGGCGAAGATGATGCCGGCGAGGGCCGCTGCCCGCCGGGTGCGCCAGAACCGGGCCGTCAGGTGCGGCGCGCTGGCAACGGGTTCGGGGGTGCTCACCGGACGACGACGCGGCTGCCGATCGGCATCAGGTCGCTCGCCCAGATCATGTCGATGGCGGCGTTGCTGAGCCGGGCGCACCCGTGCGAGTCGGGATACGGCGGGATGTTCCCTGAGCCGTGCACGGCGATGCCGCGGTTGAAGAAGCGCGGCCGCCACAGCTTTCCGAGCGAGTTGGTGACCTCGCCGTCGACACCGCGGTAGACCTTGTAGCGGCCGCGCGGCGTCCTCGCGATGGCCTGGTTGCCGGAGGTGGAGGTGTACTGCTCGCCGCTGCCGGTGGAGGTGTTGAGGATGGTGCGCACCTCGCCACCGCGCACGACGAGCAGGATCTGGCGGTCGATGTCGATCTCGACGCCGTTGCCGTTCAAGGTCGCCTTCGGCCGCGTCCCTGCCTCGAGCGCCTTCATCGTCTTGGGCCCGACCACGCCGTCACGCTGCAGGCCCGCGGACTTCTGCAGGGCCCAGACCGCCTGCTGGGTCAGCGACCCGAACGAGCCGTCGGGGGTGCCGAGCCAGTAGCCGAGCTCCTTGAGGCGCTGCTGCAGCGCCAGCACCTTCGGCCCGGAGTCGCCGCGGACGAGGTTGGTGGTGGGCGCCGGCTTGGGCTTCGGCTTGGGCTTGGGCTTCGGGGTCGGCGTGGGCTTGGGTGTCGGCGTGGGCTTCGTGGTGGGCGTGGGGGCCGGCGTCGTGGGCGTGGGGCTGACGGCCGACGACGGAGCCTCGGAGGGCGCCGGCGTCTCGGTGGGCGAGGGGGCCTTGCTCGGCGTCAGCGCCGGGACGGGGGTCGGGCTCTCGCTCGGCGCCGACGTCGTGGCCGGCGCTGTGGTCGCCGCTCCCGCGGCCGCCGGGGTGCCGCGACCGGGCACCCACGTACCGCACCCCGCGAGCAGCACCGCGGCAGCCGTCAGCGCGGCACCGGCACTCGCCGTGCGCGTCCTCGTGGTCCGACCCATCAGTTGTCGCTCGCTCTCGTGCTCCGTGTGCGTCCACCAGCCCCCCAACAAGACGGGACCACGGCGGCCTGCGCCAGTCGACGCGCCGGTCGTGACCGACTCGTTAGCCTCGCTCCCGACCCTGCGGCGTCAGCCCCGGGAGCGGATCGCCTCGTCGGTCGCGATCACCTTGCGGGCGATCTCGACGTGGAGGTTCTCCACCATTCTGCCCCGGTGGGTCACCACGCCGGCACCGGCACCGGCATCCCAGGCGGCGACGACCTCGTGGGCCTCCTCGACCTCGACGACCGACGGGGCGAACACCGCGTTGCACGGCTCGACCTGGCCGGGGTGGATCAGGGTCTTGCCGTCGAAGCCCAGGTCGCGGCCCTGCCGGCACTCCACCTCGAAGCCGTCGAGGTCCTTGACGTCGTTGTAGACGCCGTCGAGGATCGCGACGCCGGACCGGCGCGCCGCCAGCAGGGCGAGCGACAGCGCGGTCAGCAGTGGTGCCCGGCCCGCCACGTGCCGGGCGCCGAGCTCCTTGACCAGGTCGTTGGTGCCGATCACCAAGACCGCCAGCCGCGGTGACGCCGAGGCGATCTCGCCGACGTCGAGGATCGCCGTCGGCGTCTCGACCATGGCCCACAGTCGGGTGTGGGCCGGCGCGCCGTGCTGCTCCATGGCCGCGACCAGCGATCGCACCTCGTCGGCGCTGTCGACCTTCGGCACCACGATGCCGTCGGGCCCCGCAACGCACGCGGCCGCCAGGTCGTCGTCGTGCCAGGCGGTGCCGCTGCCGTTGACCCGGATCGTTACCTCTCGCGAGCCGTAGTCACCGGATGCCGCTGCCGCGCAGGCGTTCTCGCGCGCCGCCGCCTTGTGGTCGGGAGCCACGGCATCCTCGAGGTCGAGGATCAGCCCGTCGACGGGCAGGGTCTTCGCCTTCTCGAGGGCGCGCTCGTTGTTGCTCGGCATGTAGAGCACCGAGCGGCGGGGGCGGTATGCCGGGTCGCTGCTCATGCGCCCGCCTCCGCACCGGCGGCGGCGTCACCGGCATACAGCGCGGCCAGCTCGGGGTCGTTGGCCGACAACCGGTCGGCGAGCTCGAGGATGACGAGGCACTGCTTGAGGCTGGCGTCGTCCTCCATCTTCCCGTCGAGCATCACCGCACCGGTGCCGTCGCCCATGGCCGCCTTGACCCGCCGGGCGTGCGCCACGTCGTCGGCGCTGGGGCTGAACACCTTCTTGGCGATGGCGATCTGCGCCGGGTGCAGCGTCCAGGTGCCGACGCAGCCGAGCAGGAAGGCGTTGCGGAACTGGTCCTCGCAGGCGACGACGTCGGCGATGTCACCGAACGGGCCGTAGTACGGGAAGATCCCGTGCATCGCACAGGCGTCGACCATCCGGGCGATCGTGTAGTGCCAGAGGTCCTGCTGGTAGGTGGCCCGCGCCCCCGTGATGTCGCCACCGACGGGGTCCTGGCGCACGAGGTAGCCCGGGTGCCCGCCCCCGACGCGGGTGGTCTTCATCCGGCGGTCGGCGGCCAGGTCGGCGGGGCCCAGGCTGATGCCCTGCATCCGCGGGCTGGCGCCGGCGATCTCCTCGACGCTCGCCATGCCGCGGGCGGTCTCGAGGATCGCGTGCACCAGGATCGGCCGGGTCAGCCCGGCGCGGGCCTCGAGCTGGGCGAGCAGCCGGTCGACGTAGTGGATGTCCTCGGGGCCCTGCACCTTGGGCACCATGACGACGTCGAGCCGGTCGCCGATCTCGGAGACCAGGGTGGTGAGGTCGTCGAGTGCCCACGGGGAGTCGAGCGAGTTGATCCGCGTCCAGAGCTGGGTGTGCTCACCGAAGTCGGTGGAGCGGGCGATCTCGACCAGCCCGGCGCGCGCGGCCTCCTTGTTCTCGGCCTTGACGGCATCCTCGAGGTTGCCCAGCAGCACGTCGACGTTGCCCACGAGCTGGGGCACCTTCGCCGCCATCTTGGGGTTGCTCGGGTCGAAGAAGTGGATCATCCGGCTCGGCCGGGCCGGCACCTCCCGCACCGGGGCGGGCGCGCCCACGGCGAGGGGCGTGAAGAAGTCCTTGGCGCTGCGCATGCGGGAGCCTCTCGTCGGGCTGGTCGGAGGGAAGAGCGGTCTGCCGGGGACGCTAGCAGCGCGGGAGGGGCCTGTCGCATGAGCCACGTCACGGTGTGACCGATGCCGCGCAGGCCGCGGCGCGGGGCGCCTCGGCGACCGGTGTGGGAGAGTGCTGGGGTGAGCGAGGAGCAGCCCGGCGCAGCCACCACGCAGCTTCCGGCGGCCACGCCCACCGCGGCCGCGGCGGCGGCACCGGAGGCGGCGCCACCGGCATCCGTCAACGTCACGCGGCTGATCCACGAGGCGGCCAGCAAGTCCGGGCTGCTCTGGGTGCGCCTGCCCGACGGCAGCACCCACCCCGTCTGGCACGTGTGGCACGACGACGGCGACGACCGGGGCACCGGGCCCGCGGCCTACGTGGTGTCCGGCCCGGGCGAGCAGGCGCTGCCCTGGCTCCCCGACGAGGTCGAGCTCATCCTGCGCAGCAAGGACAGCGGTGGGCGGCTGATCACGGTGCACGCCACCGCGCGCGAGCTGCGACCCGAGGATGCCGCGTGGGACGCCGCGGTCGACGTGCTGCGCCCCGAGCGGCTCAACGCCATGGGTGACACGGCCGAGCGCTGGCGGCAGTCGTGCACCATCCACCTGCTCACGCCGCACGGCCGCCTGGTCGAGGGCCCAGGGTCCTACACCGACGGGTCGGGCGTGGCGGCGGTGCGGCCGACCGCCTCGGCGACCATCGGGTGGCGGCCCTGGCACTGGCGCGGGCGCGCCGGCGCCCGCCGCAACAACCGCGGCTGACCCCGCCCGCGAGGCGCCCGGGCCGCGCGCCCGGCCCCGATAGCCTGTCCCGGTGAGTACGCCGACCCGCGCCTTCGTCGGCCGCCTGACCGAGCTCAGCGTCTTCGACCCGCTCGGTGACCAGGTCGGCCGGGTCCGCGACGTCGTCGTCACCTTCGGCATGCCCCGCACCCGCCCCCGGGTCATCGGCCTCGTCGTCGAGGTGCCGGGGCGACGCCGGGTGTTCGTGCCGATGACCCGGGTCACCTCGGTCGAGGGCGGCCAGGTCATCACCACCGGGCTGGTCAACATGCGCCGCTTCGAGCAGCGCGGCAACGAGACCCTCGTGGTGGCCGAGCTCTTCGAGCGCCCCGTGCAGGTGCGCACCGACGAGGGCGAGGTCGTCGACGCCACGGTCGAGGACGTCGGCATCGAGCAGCTCGGCACTCGTGGCTGGGGCGTGGCCCGCGCGTTCGTGCGCACCGGCGCCGGTCGCAACGGACGCAGCGGGCTCAGCCGGCTCGGGCGGCGGCGCGGCGAGACGCTGCTCGTGCCGATCGACGCCGTCGTCGGCCTGCGCGAGCCCACCGAGGCGCAGAGTGCGGTGCGCCTGCTCGAGGCCTACCAGGACCTCAAGCCCGCCGACCTCGCCGAGGTCATCCACGACCTCACCCCCCGCCGGCGCGCCGAGGTGGCCGCGGCGCTGGGTGACGAGCGCCTCGCCGACGTCATCGAGGAGCTGCCCGAGGACGACCAGGTCGAGATCCTCGCCGGTCTCGAGGTCGGCCGCGCGGCCGACGTGCTCGAGGCGATGGAGCCCGACGACGCCGCCGACCTGCTCGCCGAGCTGCCCAAGGAGCGCCAGGAGGAGCTGCTCCAGCTGATGGAGCCCGACGAGGCGGCCGACCTGCGCCGCCTGCTCACCTACGACGAGAACACCGCCGGTGGCCTGATGACGACCGAGCCCGTGATCCTGGGGCCGGAGGCGACGATCGCCGAGGCGCTGGCCGTGGTGCGCCGGGCCGAGCTGTCGACCGCGCTGGCCTGCACCGTCTTCGTCTGCCGCGCCCCGCTCGAGACGCCCACCGGCCGCTACCTCGGCATGGTGCACATCCAGCGGCTGCTGCGCGAGCCGCCGCACGCGTCGATCGGCGGCATCCTCGACAAGGACGTCGAGCCGCTCGCGCCCGACGCCACCCTGGGCCAGGTGGCCCGGATGCTCGCGACCTACGACCTGGTCGCGCTGCCGGTCGTCGACGCCGAGGGCCACCTCCTCGGCGCGGTCACCGTCGACGACGTGCTCGACCACCTCCTCCCCGAGGACTGGCGCGAGGAGCGCCACGACGTCGTGACCCCCGAGGGGGTGCGCCGTGGCTGAGCGCGACCGCCGGCCGCCGCATCGACCAGCCCCGCGAGGGCCGGCGCCGGTTCGCTGCACCCGCAGCGTTCACCGAGGAGACCTTCGGCGTCGCATCGGAGAAGTTCGCCCGCTACATGGGCACGCCCTACTTCCTCATCGGGATGACGGTCTTCGTCGCGTTCTGGGTGGGGTGGAACACCCTGGCTCCGGACTCGGCCGCGCTTCGACCCCTATCGCCTTCATCTTCCTGACGCTCGTGCTCAGCCTGCAGGCCTCCTACGCCGCCCCGCTCATCCTGCTCGCGCAGAACCGCCAGGCCGACCGCGACCGGGTGGCCCTGGAGCAGGACCGCAGCCGCGACGAGCGCAACCTCGCCGACACCGAGTACCTCACCCGCGAGGTGGCCGCCCTGCGCATCGCCCTGCGCGACCAGGCCACCCGCGACTTCGTGCGCGGCGAGCTGCGCGACCTGCTCGACGAGCTCGAGGAGCGCGGCCTGGTGCTGGTGCGGCGCGAGGAGCTCGAGGCGGCCCACGAGGCGTCGGCCGCCCGCGCCACCTCGGGCGCGGACGAGGCTCCCGGTTCGCCGACCTAGACTGGGGTCATGCCCCAGGTCAGCCCCGACGCCCTGCACGCCGCCCTCGAGACGGTCATCGACCCCGAGATCCGCAAGCCGATCACCGAGCTCGGCATGGTCGAGAGCGTCTCCGCCGACGACGCCGGCCACGTCGCCGTCACGATCCTGCTCACGGTGGCGGCCTGCCCGCTCAAGGACACCCTCACCAACGACACCACCGCGGCCCTGAGCAAGGTCCCCGGCGTCACCGGCGTCACCGTCACCCTCGGGGTGATGAGCGACGAGCAGCGCGCCGACCTCAAGACCATGCTGCGCGGCGGCACCGCCGAGCGCGAGGTGCCCGTTCGCCAAGCCCGGCTCGCTCACCCGGGTGTATGCCGTGGCGTCCGGCAAGGGCGGCGTCGGCAAGTCGTCGGTCACCGCCAACCTCGCCGCCGCCCTGGCCGCAGCAGGGCCTGCGGGTCGGGCGTCGTCGACGCCGACATCTACGGCTTCTCGATCCCCCGCATGCTCGGCGTCACCGGCCGGCCGACCCAGGTCGACGACATGATCCTGCCGCCGCTCAGCCACGACGTGAAGGTCATCTCGATCGGCATGTTCGTGCCCGGCAACCAGCCGGTCGTCTGGCGCGGGCCGATGCTGCACCGCGCGCTGCAGCAGTTCCTCGCCGACGTGTTCTGGGGCGACCTCGACGTGCTGCTGCTCGACCTGCCGCCCGGCACCGGCGACATCGCGATCTCCGTCGGCCCAGCTCATCCCCAGCGCCGAGATCCTCGTCGTCACCACCCCGCAGGCCGCCGCCGCCGAGGTCGCCGAGCGGGCCGGTGCGATCGCGCTGCAGACCCACCAGCGGGTGGTCGGCGTCATCGAGAACATGAGCTGGCTCGAGCTGCCCGACGGCTCGCGCCAGGAGATCTTCGGCTCCGGCGGCGGCGCGGAGGTGGCCGCGTCGCTGACCCGCGCCATCGGCGCCGACGTGCCGCTGCTCGGCCAGATCCCGCTCGACACCCGCCTGCGCGACGGCGCCGACCAGGGGATGCCGGTCGTGCTCGGCGAGCCCGACTCCCCCGCCGCCGTCGCGCTGCGCGGCATCGCCAAGGGGCTGGGCACGCGGGCGCGCGGCCTGGCCGGCCGCTCGCTCGGCCTCACGCCCGCCGGGCGCTGAGACCCTACGTCGCGTCGGTGTCCCAGGGCACCGGACGGCTGGGGTCCCAGCTGCGCCGGTCGGTGACCACGGGGCCGTCCCCGGCACCGTAGATGCCGGTGGGCCCGCCGTCGGTCGCGCCGGGCGTGGCGCCGTCGGCTGCGAGGGCCCCGGCCGCAACTGCTCCCCCGGCCACCGCGGCGGCGTCGCCACCCTTGACCGCACCGCGCACCGAGTCGATCTCGCCCCGGATCGGCGCCACCGCCTCGTCGAGCGGGTCGAGCAGGGCCTCCTTGACGATGCGGCGGGGGTCGTACTGGCGCGGGTCGTACTGCCGCCAGTTGATCTCGTCGTACTCCGGCCCCAGCTGGTCCTTGAGCTGGTCCTTGGCCCCCTCGGCCATCACCCGCAGCTTGCGGATGCCGTGCGCCAGCTTGGCGGCGTACTCCGGCATCCGCTCCGGGCCCAGCACGAACACGGCGATGAGGGCGAGCAGCACGATCTCCCAACCGTTCACGCCGAACACCGGACCATCACCGTCCTTTCGTCACTGCAGGGCACGCGCGAGCGGTGGTCACCCGGCCGAACCCTCGAGCTTCATCGTGACATCCCGCTCGCTGCCGTCGCGAAGGATCGTGAGCGTCACCTTGTCACCGACGGCCCGGGACCGGATGGCGACCACGAGCTCACCGCCCTCGGAGACCGGCTTGCCCTCGAACTTGACCACGACGTCGCCCGCCTTGAGACCGGCCACGTCGGCGGGCCCGTCGGGGTTGACCGCGGGGTCGCCGTTGGGGCCCTGGTCGGCGATGCGCACACCCTCACCGGTGTAGCTGGAGTCGAGGTAGACCCCGATGACGGGGTGCACGGCCTTGCCGGTCTTGATCAGCTGGATCGCCACCGTGCGCACCTGGTCGCTCGGGATGGCGAAGCCGACCCCGATGTTGCCGCTCTGCGCGCTCGTGGACGAACCGGGCGCGGTCGCGATGGCCGAGTTGACCCCGATGACCTGGCCCTGCATGTCGAGCAGCGGGCCACCGGAGTTGCCCGGGTTGATCGCGGCGTCGGTCTGGATGGCGTTGATGTAGGACTGGTCGTCGGCCGCGCCCGGGGTGACCGGGCGGTTCAGGGCACTGACGATGCCGGCGGTGACGGTGGAGTCGAGCCCGAGGGGTGCACCCACCGCGATCACCTCGTCGCCCACCACGACGTCGGAGGACCGGCCCAGGTTGAGCGGCACGAGGTCGGTGCGGTCGACCTTGACCACGGCCAGGTCGTAGGAGCCATCGCGACCGACGACGGTGGCCGGCACCTGCTGGCCGTTGGCGAGCACCACGGTGATCTTGCCGCCGTCGGCGGCACCTGCCACCACGTGGTTGTTGGTGACGATGTGCCCGATGTCGTCGTAGACCCAGCCGGAGCCGGTGCCGGAGCCGTCGGCGCCGGTGACCTTCAGCGTGACCACGCTGGGCGTGGCGCGAGCGGCGATGTTGGCGACCGTGCCGTTGGGGCGTGTCGTGGCGCCGGCCCCGACGCTGGGCGCCGGAGCACTGTTCGGGCCGGACCCACTCGTTGACGTGCCGCGGTCGGCCAGCGCGCCGCCGAGCAGGCCGCCGACCAGCCCGGCCAGCAGGGCGACGGCGACCGCGACGCCGATGAGGGCACCCCAGCCCGGGCCGCGACGGTCGGGGGCCGACTCGGTAGCTGGGGTGGTGAGCGAGGGGTACGACGGGTAGGCCGGGCCGGCGCCCGAGGTGGCGGCCGGCTGCGCGGCGGCGTACGGGTCGTACGCGGAGGAGCCTGCGGCGTACGGGTCGGTGGCAGTACGGTCGGCGGCGTAGGGATCCGTGGCGTAGGGGTCGTAGCCCGACGAGCCCCCGGCGTACGGGTCCGCGGTGGACCGGTCTGGGGCGTAGGGATCTGTGGCGGACCGGTCTGCGGCGTAGCGGTCGGCGGCCGGCTGCGTCGGAGCCGCCTCGGTGGTGGCCCAGATCGGGGCGGGTGCCTGGCCCTGCGGGGGCTCGGACGCCTCGCCCTGCGGGATCTCCGCGGTCTGTGCGGTCTCTGTGGTGGGTGCCGCGCTCGGGTCGGCGGAAGCGTGCTCGGGCCCCCCGGCATCCGGGCTGGTCGGTGCGGTCACCGCGGTGCCGTCACCGCTGGAGGCGTCGGACTCGGGCCGGCCCCACGGACTCCAGTCGTCGCGTCCGGGCTCGTGCTCGCTGGTCATGGCGTTGATTCTGCCCGCTCGTCGAGCCGATCGACGACCACGGTCTGGGTGAGCCGCACCTGGGTGATGGACATGGTGCCGCCGGCGGCCCGGGTGGGGGCTGCCGCGGGCGAGGCCACCGGGGCGGTGGCCGTGGCCAGCCCGCTGCGGGCACCCACCGGGGGCGCGACGGTCAGGCTCCACGCAGCGGCCGCGGACAGCCCGGCCGCGGCAGCCGCGACGACGGTGGCGCGCAGGGCGCTGCGGTGGCACGGGGGCGCCGAGGGGTGCAGCAGCGCGAGCTGCTCGTGCCCGCTGGGCAGGGGACGCGGCCCGAGGTCGGTGGCGAGCGCGGCGCCGAGCGCCAACAGGCTCGAGCGCAGGTCGCCCGGCATCGAGGGTGCACCCGCGAGGGCGCTGCGCAGGCGACGCTCCTGGGCGACCTCCTGCGCGCAGAGCTGGCAGGCGACGAGGTGGCGGTCCCACGCCCACTGCCGGTCCAGCGGCAGGCGGCCGGCGGCGTACTCCGTCAGCTCCTCACCCCTGCACTGCACCCGCATGCCGTCGGTCATACGACGCCTGCAGCGGGGCGGCGGATGATGCCGGCCCGGCTCTTGGTCGGGGTCGTGGTGGTGGGGGGCTGCGGCGCGCGGTGCGCGAGCGACTCGCGCAGCTGCGCGCGACCACGGTGGATGCGCGAGCGCACGGTGCCGAGCTTGATGCCGAGGGTGGCCGCGACCTCCTCGTAGGACAGGCCCTCGATGTCGCACAGCACGACGGCGGCGCGGAAGTCGGGCGACAGGGCGTCGAGGGCGCGCTGCACGTCGTCGTCGAAGTGGGCGTCGTGGTAGGTCTGCTCGGGGCCGGCGCCGCGGGCGGGCAGCCGGGCGGCGGACTCGTCGGACAGCGCGTCGAAGCGGATCCGCTGCTTGCGGCGCATCTTGTCGAGGAAGACGTTGGTGGTGATGCGGTGCAGCCAGCCCTCGAAGGTGCCCGGCTGGTAGGTGTGCAGCGAGCGGAACACCCGGACGAACACGTCCTGGGTGAGGTCCTCGGCATCGTGCACGTTCCCGGTGAGGCGGTAGGCCAGCCGGTAGACCCGTGCGGAGTGCTGCTCGACGACCTCCTCCCAGGTCGGGGGCACCCAACCGGCAGCCGGCGTCTCACCGCTCGTCGCGGCATACGTCGTGGTCATCGGCTCATTCCCTCACCAGGTGCGCTCATGTCACCCATCGATACGCGTCTGTGGTGTGAATTGTTCCCGGTCTTCCTGAACGAACGCTGGGAACCCGTGTCACCGCGAAGGCAGGGCCCCCGAGCCGTAGGGTGGCGCCATGAGCCAACTCAAGCCGGCCAGCTGGTCCTACGCCGAGGAGTTCGTGCCCGAGCCGGAGGTCGTCGAGGCCGCCCGCAGGCGTGGGATGGAGTTCGGCGACGCCAGCCCGGTGGGCACCGGCGCCGGCGCCGCCCTGCGTGTCGTCGCCGCCGCGGTGCAGGCGAGGCACGTCGTCGAGATCGGCACCGGAGCGGGCACCTCCGGGCTGTGGCTGCTCGCCGGCATGCCCGACGACGGCATCCTGACGACCATCGACATCTCGGCCGAGCACCAGCGCGCCGCCCGCGAGGCCTACGTCGAGGCCGGCTACGCCCACCAGCGCACCCGGGTGATCACCGGTGCCGCCGCCGACGTGCTGCCCCGGATGACCGACGGCGCCTACGACCTCGTGGTCATCGACGCCGACAAGGACGGCTACCCGGTCTACGTCGAGCACGCGGTGCGGCTGCTGCGCCCGGGGGGCGTGCTCGTCATGGACAACATGCTCTGGCACGACCAGGTGGCCGACCCGGCGGCCCGCGACGCCACGACCAGCACGCTGCGCGACCTGGGCAAGGCGCTGCGCGACCACCCCGAGCTGGTCACCAGCCTGCTGCCGGTGAGCGACGGCCTGCTCGTGGCCGTCAAGCGCTGACCCCCGTGCGCCCCGGGGTCAGCTGACGTCGGGGCCGGCGCCGCGGCGGAACCCGGCCGGGCCCTCTGCGATGGCGACGACCTCCCAGTCCTCGAGGAGCACCGGCGACGACCCGATGATGGTGCTCCCGGGGGCGCCCGCCGCGCCCGGCTCGAAGCCCTCGCGGAACAGCTTGCGGTCCTGCTCGCTGTCGAAGACGTAGGTGCCCTCGAACCACTCGCCGTCGCGCATCCGCCACACCTTGAAGGCCAGGCCGTCGAGGAACATGAAGCGGGCGATCGAGGTGCCGACGACGTACTCGCGCAGCTGGTCGGCGGCATCCTCCGGGGCGTCCTTCAGCGACCAGCGCACCGTCAGCCCGTACCCCGCGTTCATGCCATCTCCTCCAGCCACCGCAGCAGCAGTCGTGTCCCGAACCCGGTGGCTCCCTTGACGGAGCTGCCGGCATCGACGTCCGACCGTCCGGTGCCCGCGATGTCGAGGTGCGCCCAGCGGCGCGTGCCCACGAACTCGCGGAGGAACAGGGCCGCCGTGACCGCCCCGCCGCCCACACCGGGGGCGATGTGGGTGAGGTCGGCGACGTCGGAGTCGAGAGCTCGACGGTAGGTGTCCGGCAGCGGCATCGGCCAGAGCGTCTCACCAGTCGTCGCTCCGGCGGCCACGAGCGCGTCGGTGAGGCCGGCATCCGTGGCGAAGACCGGGGCCATCGCCCGGCCGAGGGCGATCCGGGCGGCGCCGGTGAGGGTGGCGACGTCGACGAGCCAGGCCGGGTCGAGGTGGGCGTCGGCGTAGGCGAGCGCGTCGGCCATGACGATGCGGCCCTCGGCGTCGGTGTTGCCGATCTCGACGGTGCGCCCGCCGTAGTGGGTCACGACGTCACCGGGGCGGTAGGAGCCACCGCCGACGGCGTTCTCGGCGATGGCGAGCAGCCCGGTCACCCGCACCGGCACCTCGAGCTCGCGGCACGCGGAGAGCACTGCGAGCACGATGGCGGCCCCGGACATGTCGGTCTTCATGCCGAGCATGCCGTCGACCGGCTTGATCTGCAGACCGCCGGTGTCGAAGGTGATGCCCTTGCCCACCAGCACCACCCGGGGGGTGGCGGCGGTGGCGCCGGCGGGCTCGTGGTCGAGGCGCACCAGGCGCGGGGGCGTGGCCGAGCCCTGGCCGACCGCGAGGATGCCGCCGAAGCCGTCGGCTCGCAGCCGGCGCTCGTCCCAGACCCTCGACTCCAGGCCGCTGCGCCGCGCCACGGTGGTGGCCTGGCGGGCCAGCCAGGCGGGGTTCTTGGTGTTGGAGGGGGTCGCCGCAAGCCCGCGGGCGAGCAGCTGGGCCCGGGCGCGCGCCACCGCACGCCGCACGGCACCGGCATCCGCCGTGCCGGTGACCACCGCGGTGGTGGAGGGCTCGCAGCCGGCGACCGCACCGTCACGGGTCCAGCGCGGGGAGGCCCAGGAGGCCAGCACGACGTGCTCGACGTAGGCGGCCAGGGCACCGCCGGATGCCGTGTCGCCGACCGCGTGCAGCACCTCGCCCGTACCGCGGGTCGCCCGGCCGACGGCCGCCCCGGCCGTGCGCCAGGCGGTGTCGGACCCGTCGCCGGTGCCGACCAGCAGGACCCGGCGCACGGCGTGCGCACCCGGGGCCAGGGGCACGGTCGTGACGGTTCCCGCGGTGGTGGGCGGCTCGTGGGTGGCCAACACGGTCTCGGGGTCGAGCCCGAGGGCGGTCACCGCCGCGCGCGCCGGCCCGTCGCCGGCCTCGCCCGTGCCGATCGGTGCGACGAGCACGGACGGCTTCGCCTCCGCCGAGCGGTCGGCCGGCAGGGCACCGGGGAGGTCGGGGCACACGCTCCACGCAGACGTGCGGGGGCTCAGGATGACGTCGTCACGGGGCACCCGGCGACCCTACCCACTGCCGTCGTCGCGGGGGCGTCGCGCGCACGACGAGGCCCCCGCCACGGTGGGCGGGGGCCTCGTCAGCGATGCTCAGGTGCGGGTCAGGACAGGCCCTCGCAGTTGTCGATGGCCTCACCGAGGGCGCGGACCTCATCCGGCGTCATCTCGACGACCAGGCGACCACCGCCCTCGAGGGGCATGCGCAGCACGATGCCGCGACCTTCCTTGGTGACCTCGAGCGGGCCGTCACCCGTCCTCGGCTTCATTGCCGCCATGGCTGAATCCCTTCATCTCCCCGGCTGCGGGTGTGCACGCCGCGTGTAGCCCGACGCCGAACTGCCGGGTGTAGGGGTCCAGTATCCCGTAGCCGTGCGACAGAGAGAAATCCGCGGGTGCGCTCCTCGCAGGTCAGGGCGGGAACGACCCCCACGGCGTGTAGACCAGCAGCGAGCAGGTCCACCAGAACACCCCGGCGATGAGGACCAGCAGCACGACGGCGACCCGCCGCCGCCAGTGCGGCACCACGGTCTGCCCGTTGGCCGTGCGCATGGCGACGGAGGCCAGCAGTGCGGCCAGCGGGAAGTCGAGCAGCAGGAAGCGCCACATGCTCGTGATCGGGCGCACGACCGCGAAGAGGTAGAGCGGGTAGGCCAGCGCCCACGCTCGGGCCTCGATGCAGATCCACCGGCCGTGCCGGCCGAGCACGAGGGCGACGTAGGTCGCCGCCAGCGCCACGAGCACGACCACGCCCGCGACACCCTTGCTCGACCAGGCCCACTCGAACCACAGCACGAAGGGCCCCTTGTCGGGGCGCTGCCCCCAGGCGGCCTGCACGTCGAAGAACGCCGTCGGCACGCCGGTGGCCAACCCGGCGACGACCGGCCAGGCCACGGCGCTCACTGCGAGCGCCGCGAGCATCACCGCTGCGCTGCCGCGCTGGCCCTGCAGGGGTCGGGCGCCGGCGGCCCGGTCCTCGCGCCAGCGCACGACGAGGTGGATGAGGGCTGCCACACCGAGCGCCGGGGCGATACCGCGGGTGAACCCCAGCGGCAGGGCCACCACGGCGACGAGCAGGTAGCTGCGCCGGATGAGCAGCAGCAGGGCACCGGCCACCAGGGCGACGGCGAGCGCCTCGGTGTAGGGCTTGAGCATGACCGCGGTCGTCGGGTAGAAGCACCACAGGCAGGCCGCGACCAGGGCGAGCCGCTCACGCTGTGGCTGCCGGTCGGCGTGCACCCCGGAGCGCAGCACCGCCCAGATGAGCACCGCCGCGAGCCCCGCGAGCACGAGGTTGAGCATCATGCCGGCCATGGCGAAGGGCAGCCCGGTGAGCATCACGCCCTTCACCAGGTAGGGGTAGAGCGGGTAGAACGCCCAGGCGCTGTAGGTGACCCGGCCGGTGTCGGCGTCGACGGGCAGGGGCACGGGGTAGCCGTCGCGGACGATGCGCTCGTACCAGACGCCGTCCCACAGCCCGAACATGTCGCCGACGCCCGGCGTCGCGTGCCCGACCCCGGCGGGGTTCTGGAAGTACGTGGCGGCCACCCAGACCGCGACCAGCGCGACCACGCGCGAGATGACGTAGACGATGAGGAGGGTGCGCACCGGATGCAGCAGCGCCCGCGCTCCGATGGCGTGCCGCCCGGCAGACGTGAAGGGGGTGGGGCGCGGTGGCGACTCCTGCCGCGACGCCTCAGCCAGCGCCATCGGTCACCTCCCGCACGTCCCAGACGTAGACGCCCCCGGTGTGCACCGGGGCGCCGAACGCCGAGGTCAGCGAGCTGAGCAGCACCGGCGCCTCCGGGCGCGCGTCGGGCAGCACGACGGCATCCACCCGCCCGGCCCGCAGGTCGTCCTTGAACTGTTCCACCTGGGTGGGGTCGGTCACCTGGGCCTGACCGCTCTGGGTGATGTCGGACATCCACTGGGTCAGCGCGCTGGGAGTGGCGCCGTACTGGCCGCCGCGCGCCGTCGTGGAGTCGGGCCCCACGAAGTAGCCGGCGACGACCGGGAAGCCCCAGCGAGCCTGCGCCTGCCACTCCAGCGCCCGGGTGTCGGCGACCCAGGGCGCCGGGGCCGCGAGCACCGAGCCGCCCTCGTCGACCCAGTCGCGCCAGGTGCCGTCGCTGAAGAAGGTCGGCATCGGCGCCTTCTGGTCGACGACGAGGGGGGTCGGCAGCACCGGCAGCAGCACCAGCAGCGCGGCGAAACCGGCCACGACCAGGCCGGTGCCGGGGTTGCGGGCATACCGGGTGGTGCGCCGGCGCACCTCCTCGATGCCGAGTGCGAGCAGCGCACCCAGGGCGGGCACGGCGATGAGCGCGAAGCGGGTGGGCAGCACGTTGCCGAGCACCGGCAGCTCGTCGAGCAGCGCCCAGGGCCCCGGGATGCCGGTCGCGCGCCCCCGCACCAGCACTTCCTCACCGAGCGAGAGCCAGCACGAGAACAGGACGACCGCGCCGAGGGCCTGCACCAGGGTGCGGCGCCAGAGCAGCGCCACCACGGCCGCGGCGGCGACCATCAGCGGGATGCCGAAGAAGGAGTTCTCCTCGGTGCGGTTCATCGACACCGCCGCAGAGGCCCACGGGTCGGCACCGATGCTGCGGGTGGCCCGCCCGAACAGCTGGGCGAGGTCGTTGCCGGCCGGCGGGTGGTAGATGTCGCCGTAGCTCTGCGGACCGGCGAACTGCCACCACAGCGGCAGGGCGACGATCGCCAGGCAGAGGCCGGCGGCGATTCCGACGCCGGGCAGCATCCGGCGCAGGGGCAGCTGACCGTGCGCGAGGTAGACGACTCCCCCGATCGCCAGGCCGACCGCGGTGAGCAGCAGCACCTCCTCGCCGATGAACACCTGCCAGGCGGCCAGCAGGCCGAGCACGATGCCGTTGCGCACCGGTCGTCCCTCGCCCTGCGCCAGGCGCAGCACCCGGTCGACGATGAGCGGCACGAGGAACTGCGCCACGAAGTTCGGGTGCCCGTTGGCGTGCGAGACCATGCCCGGCGCGAAGCCGATGAACCCGGCGCCGATCGCAGCGGCCAGCGGGTGCACTGCGAGCCGGCGACGGAACAGCCAGAACCAGGCGGATGCCGTGAGCGCCAGCCCGAGCAGCTCGACGACGATGAAGGTGACCGAGGGCCCGGCGAGCAGGGTGAGCGGCGCGAGCGGGATGCCCAGGCCCAGCACCGCGGCGTTGGCCATCAGGTTCACCCCGGCCGGGAAGTTCTGCAGGTCGGAGAAGAGGGGGTTGGACAGGGAGGTCAGGTTGTGGGCGGCGGCACCGAAGTACCACTCGAAGGCCTGCTGGTCCTGCACGCCCTGCGAGAGGTAGCCGGTGCGCGGGCTGGCGATGAGGCCGGCCAGCACCCAGCCGGCGAGCACCAGGTAGGCCAGCGGTGCCCACAGGTCGGCGCGCCGCAGCGGTGCCGGCTTGGCGGGGTGCTCGGGGTCTTCGGGGTGGTCGGGGCGTCCGGCAGCCGGGAGCGCATGACGGCCGGCTGCCGGACCACGTCGAGGGGGCGGCTCGTCCTCCGCCGGTCGGCGTTCGTCGACCTCCGCGGCCGAGGTCGACGGCGGTGCGGCGAGCGGCTCGCCACGCAGCAGCGCGATCTCGCGATCGTGCTCGGCGACGCGGGCCTCGAGGGAGTCGAGCACGGTGTCGACCTGGTCCATCCGGTAGCCGCGCACCTGGGCCCCGAACCCCGGGGCGCCCAGGTGCCTGTCGGGCTCGGCGGGTGCAGCGGCATCCTCCGGCTCGGCGAGCCCGCCGTACTCACCCATCCCGGCGAAGCGCTCGGGCGACCTCGGGCGGCCGAGCAGGAAGGCGGCCGCCACGACCACCGCGACGCCGAGCAGGGCGAGGAAGACCGCCCAGGTCACGGCGCGCTCCGCTCCTCGTCGACCGCCCGGGCCAGCAGCCCGTCGACGACGCGCGAGAAGAGCACCACGCCCAGCCGGTCACCCCCGGGGCGGCTGAGGCGGCGCAGCCCGGGCAGCCAGAGCTCCTCGGTCCAGCCCACCAGCGAGCCGGCGGGTGCGACCGGGTCGGGCTCGACGGTGATCTCGGCCCAGCCGCGCAGGAAGTGCCCGGTCTTGACCAGGCGCAGCCGCCGGCCGGGCTCGAGGGCGGTGACCAGCATGCGGTCGGCGAGGCCGAGGGGGCCGAGCCGGGTCCAGGCGACGACCTCGGTGCCGACCTGGAGCCCGCCGGAGGGGACCTCGAGGTCGGTCAGGGGCACGTGCCGGGTGTGCTCGGCGAGGTCGGTCAGCGCCGCCCAGGCCGCCTCCGGCGACAGGGCGGTGCGGCGCCTGACGGTGAACGCCACGCCGTCACCTCGCCTCGGGGTCGTCGACGGCGGGCTTCACGCGCTCGTCGGCCGGAGGCTGCGGGCCGTCGTCGGCTGCGGGCTGCGCGCGCAGCTCGGCCAGGGTGCGCTCACGCTCGGCCAGCTCGTCGCGCAGCGACTCGAGCCGGTCGTCGACGTCCTCCATCCGGTAGCCGCGCAGCGCCGTGTCGAAGCGCACGGCATCGACGTCGTCGGCCTGCGGGCGCTCGGGGAGACCCGGGTCGGGGGTGGAGCGCACGGCATCCGAGAGGGGGTCGGCGGGGAGCCGGCCGGTCGCGACGCCGAGCACCGCCGCGACGAGGGCGACGGCGACGAGCACGAGGATGACGTTCGGAACCACGCAGCAGATCCTACGGCGGCGAGCGGTGGCTACTCGGGGCGCGTCGCGGGTGGGGTGGGGGTCGACGGTGCGGTGGGGGGCCGGCGCACTCCCCCGAGGCCGCCGGCCGGGGTCTCGGCAGCGACGATGGCCGCGACCGCCTCGTCGACGTCGTCGGTGACGGTGAGCAGGTCGAGGTCGCGGGGCGTTGACCGTGCCCGCGTCGGCGGCCGTCGTGCGCAGCCAGTCGAGCAGGCCGCCCCAGTAGGCGCGTGCCGATCAGCACGACCGGGAAGCTGGTGACCTTCTGGGTCTGCACCAGGGTCAGCGCCTCGAACAGCTCGTCGAGGGTGCCGAAGCCGCCGGGCAGCACGACGAAGCCCTGGGCGTACTTGACGAACATCGTCTTGCGGGCGAAGAAGTAGCGGAAGTTGACGCCGAGGTCGACGTACTCGTTGAGCCCTGCTCGAACGGCAGCTCGATGCCGAGCCCGACCGAGATGCCGCCGGCCTCGAGCGCGCCGCGGTTGGCCGCCTCCATCGCGCCCGGGCCGCCGCCGGTGATCACCGCGTAGCCGGCCTCGACCAGCGCGGCGCCGACCTGCATCGCCCAGCTGCGTACGTCGGGTGGTCGCGGCGGGTGCGGGCCGAGCCGAACACGCTGACCGCCGGGCCGAGCTCGGCCAGCGTGCCGAAGCCCTCGACGAACTCGCTCTGGATCCGCAGCACCCGCCACGGGTCGGTGTGCACCCAGTCGGCCGAGCCGCGCAGTCGAGCAGCCGCTGGTCGGTGGTCGTGCCGGGCACCTGCGGCCGCGCATGACGCACCGGGCCCTGGTGGCACGGTCGCGGGCCGGTGCTCGGGGGCTCGGGTTCGTCGGTGACGCGGTCGGGGTGATCGGCGTGCAGCGGCGGGCCATCGCGCCACTGTAGCGGGCGCCTCGCCGGGCCGGTGGCTCAGGCCAGCCAGCGGCGCAGCGCGGCCTCGCAGCGGATCTGCTCGACCGGGCACGTGCTCGTCGTCCGTGTGGGCGAGGTTCGGGTCGCCCGGGCCGAAGTTCACGGCCGGGACGCCCAGCGCGCGAGAAGCGGGCGACGTCGGTCCAGCCGTACTTGGCCTCGACCGGCACGCCGACCGCCTCGACGAACGCCTGGCCGCCGGCTGGTCCAGCCCGGGCCGGGCGCCGCCGGCGCGCGTCGACCACGTCGACGTCGAAGCCGTCGAACACCTCGCGCACGTGCGCGTCGGCCTCGTCCTCCGACAGCGGTCCGGCGCGAACCGGTAGTTGACGGTGACGACGCACCGGTCGGGGATGACGTTGCCGGCGACGCCGCCGCTCGATGCAGCACGGCGTTGAGCCCCTCGCGGTAACTCCAGCCCGTCGACGACCCGGGCTGACGCGGCTCGTAGGCCGACCAGCCGGGCGAGCACCTCGGCGGCGTCGTGGATCGCGTTGTGCCCCATCCAGGCCCGCGCCGAGTGCGCCGCGATGCCCGTGGTGCGCACCTCGACCCGCAGGGTGCCCTGGCAGCCGCCCTCGACCCGGCGCGTCGGTCGGCTCGAGCAGCACCGCGAAGTCGGCGTCGGCGAGCAGCTCGGGCCGCTGCTGCGCACGCGGCGCAGCCCGTTGCACTTCGACGTCGACCTCCTCGCCGTCGTAGAAGACGTAGGTGACGTCGCGGCTGCGGCTCGGGCGACCGTCGGCGGCGAGCCGCAGCTGCACGGCGACGCCGCCCTTCATGTCGACGGTGCCCCGGCCCCAGAGCACCTCTCCCCCGGCCGAGTCGACCCGGCGGGTCGGCAGGTTGGCCGGGTCGGCGGTCAGCGGCACGGTGTCGAGGTGCCCGGCGAGCACCACCCGCTCGGCGCGGCCGAGGTCGGTGCGGGCCACGACGGTGTCGCCGTCGCGGGTCACCTCGAGGTGCGGCCAGGTCGCGCAGCGCGGCCTCGACCGGCGTCGGCGAGGCGTCCGCTCGTCGCCGCTCACCGACTCGATGTCGCACACCGCGGCGGTCAGCGAGGTCGACGTCGGTGGTGAGGTCGAGCGGCGGCGAGTCGTCGACGGCATACCGGCCACCTTAACGACCGGGTCGACCCCGTCTACGCTGGTCGCCATGACGACGCACCGCCTGGGGCTACGGCCTGGCCACCCGTCACCGACGACGGGACCGGTCCTCGACACCTGGTTCCCCGCGCCGGCGCTCGGCGAGCCCGGCGGCGCCGGCGAGCCGCGGCACCCGCCGGGCTCGAGGCCGCTGGTCGGCCGCGACGACGCCGCGCGGCGTGCAGCCGCGAGGTGCGTGCTGGTCGACGGCCGACCTCGACGCCCCACCCGCCGACGCCGCCGACGCCTACCTGCGGCTGCACCTGCTCTCGCACCGGCTGGTCGCGGCCGCACGCGGTCAACCTCGACGGCATCTTCGGCGTGCTGCACCAACGTGGTGTGGACCTCGCCGGGCCCGTGCGCCGGTCGAGGGCTTCGAGCCGACCCGGCTGCGGCTGCGCGCGCGGCGGCCCGGTGCACGGTGTTCGGCGTCGACAAGTTCCCGCGGATGATCGACTACGTCGTGCCGACCGGCGTGCGGATCGCCGACGCCGACCGGGTGCGGCTCGGCGCCCACCTCGCCGGCGGCACCACGGTGATGCACGAGGGCTTCGTCAACTTCAACGCCGGCACGCTCGGCACCTCGATGGTCGAGGGCCGGATCTCCGCGGGCGTCGTCGTCGGCGACGGCTCCGACGTCGGCGGCGGCGCCTCGATCATGGGCACCCTGTCCGGCGGCGGCACGGAGGTCATCTCGCATCGGCGAGCGCTGCCTGCTCGGCGCCAACGCCGGCATCGGCATCTCGCTCGGCGACGACTGCGTCGTCGAGGCCGGGCTCTACGTCACCGCCGGCACCAAGGTGACCCTGCCCGACGGCACGGTCGTCAAGGCCCGCGAGCTGTCCGGCGCAGAGCGGCCTGCTCTTCCGGCGCAACTCGGTGACCGGCGCGGTCGAGGCGCGCCCGCGCGACGGGCCACGGCATCGCGCTCAACGCCGCGCTGCACGCCAACGACTGACCGCGCGCCGCGACCACCGCGGCGCCGCACCACCCGACGAACTGACGAAGGACTTCCACCGCATGCCGCGCACTGCCCGGGGCGCCGTCACCCTCGCCGAGGAGCAGCCTCGCTCGCCGCGCCACCGCCGACTGGTGGCGGGGCTGGTCGTCGTCGTGCTCGGCGTCGTCGGCACGGCGACGGTCCTGGGGGTGAAGCACCTGCGCGCGATCGTGTCGGGCGAGCAGTGCCAGGTCACGGCATCCGGCTCGACGTTCTCGTGGGCGCCCGACCAGGCGAGCAACGCCGCCGCGATCACCGCGATCGCGGTCCAGCGCGGGATGCCGCCGCGGGCCGCCACGATCGCGATCGCGACGGCGATGCAGGAGTCGAAGCTGCGCAACCTCGAGTTCGGCGACCGCGACTCGCTCGGGCTGTTCCAGCAGCGGCCCTCGCAGGGCTGGGGCACCGCCGAGCAGATCCTCGACCCGGTGTACGCGACCAACAAGTTCTACGACGCCCTGGAGAAGATCAAGGGCTACCGGTCGATGGACATCACGAAGGCGGCCCAGAAGGTGCAGCGCGTCGGCTTCCGGTGCGGCCTACGCCGAGCACGAGGCACAGGCCCGGGTGATCGCGTCGGTGCTGTCGGGCCAGACCCACGCGCGGCGTGGTGTGCGCCCTGAAGGACCCGAAGACCGCGGGCAACGCGGCGAAGGTCGCGGCGCTGGTGGAGAAGGACTTCGGCATCTCGGCCACGCCGGGGCAAGGGCACGGTGACCGTCTCGGCGGACAGCCCCGACCTGGCCTGGGCGGTCGGCTCGTGGGCCGTGGCGCGGGCGGTCGACACCGGCGCCACCGGGGTCGTCGTGGGCGACCGCGAGTGGCGGCGGCGGCATGTCGGACTCGGCGCTGACCTGGCACACCGTGGAGCCGGCGTCGGGCACCGACCCGAACACGGTCACCATCTCGCTCACCTGACCGCTCGGCCCCCGACGCTCGCAGGTCGCCAGCCGGCGCGGCGCGCCCGGCGGACCTGCCGGCCGCTCGCGCTGCGACCCGACCGGACGTTCCTGGCCGCCGCGCAGGCGCCGTCGGCCGGGCCCGTCGCCCCGGTGCGGCTGGGCCGGCGCTCGGCTACGTCGTGGCCGGCCCGGGCCGCAGGCGCAGCCGGATCGCTCGACGCCGAGCAGCGCGGCGTTCCCGCAAGGGGCCTGGCCCACGACCGCCCACCCGCGAGCCCGAGCCCGCCGCCGCCGCTGGCGCTGGCGATCAGCCTGCGGGCCGGCGGCCCGCACCGGCCCGCACCGGCGGTGATGCGCCGCTCGATGCCGCCGCCGTTCGCGCCCACGGCCGCCGGCCTCGCCGCACCGCGCGATCGCCGAGCCGACGACCGCGCAGCGACTCGACAGGCGCGCGGCTCGACCGCCGGCCTCGCGCACGTGACCGCGGCGCGGCGGGCACCGCCGCGGTGCCGCCAGCCGTCGAGCGCCGGCACGATCCCGACTCGCACCGGTCTTCGACCCGCTGCGCCGGTCGACGACGGCCGATCCGGTCGGCCGGTCACGCCGGGCAGGCGCTGGCCGGGGTCCGCGGGCTGGTGCGCACCGGCACCGCGGTCGGCGAGCACCGGCTCGATGCCGCAGGTGCGGGCGGCGATGGCAGCCCGCTCGGCGCGGTGATCGTGCGCCGGCTGCGGCCGAGCGGGCCGGCGGCCGGCGCCGGTCCGAGCGCCGCTGTCGACTGCTGCCGGCCGGGTCGACGCCGACGACCGGCGAGCGGATGAGCGCGCAGGACGACTCGAGGACGAGGTCGGCGGCCGCTGCTGGCCGGCCGACGACGACGACGCACCAACGCGTCTGTCCTGGACCTTCGCGCTGCTGGCCGCGCACACCCGCGCGGCGACCGCTGCAGGCGGAGGTCGACGCGGCGTACGCCGGCGGCGGGCGCCGACCGCGCGGCGGCTGACCGGTCCGACCAGCGCTCGCGCAGCGAGCCTGCGACCAGCGTCGGCCTCGCACGGGCCTGCGCTGGCCCGCCAGCCGTGCACGACGTCGGTCGGCCTGCACGACGCGCTGGCCGTAGCGGCGTGAGTCCCGCCGCGCAACGGATTCCGGCGCTCGATGGCGGAGCCGGCAGGTCGTCCGGCCGGAGCGGTTCGCCCGGACGGCGGCACCGGCGGCCATCCGGCGCGGCGTCGGCCGCTGCGGCGTACCTGCCGTTCGGCGGCGGAGCCGGGCTCTGCATCGGCGAGCACTTCGCGCTGCTCGAGGCCCGGATCGTGCTGGCCGTCATCGCCCGCGACTGGTACGGTGCACCCGCGCGGACGCGCGGTTCCCGGCGTACAAACCGCGGATCACGTTGGGCCCCAAGCCGGCTGAGCGAGCGGTCGACCGGTGCGGCGGTCAGCGGTCGGCGACCGGCACGTAGTCGCGCTCGCTCTCGCCGACGTAGACCTGCCGCGGGCGGCCGATCTTGGTCTGCGGGTCCTCGATCATCTCGCGCCACTGGGCGATCCAGCCGGGCAGCCGGCCGAGGGCGAACAGCACGGTGAACATCCGGGTCGGGAAGCCCATCGACTTGTAGATCAGGCCGGTGTAGAAGTCGACGTTGGGGTAGAGCTTGCGCTCGATGAAGTAGTCGTCGGCGAGCGCGATCTCCTCGAGGCCCATCGCGATGTCGAGCAGCGGGTCGCCGCCGGCCGAGACTTCTCGAGGATCTCGTGCGCGGTCTTCTTGATGATCGCGGCGCGCGGGTCGTAGTTCTTGTAGACCCGGTGGCCGAAGCCCATCAGCCGGACGCCGTCCTCCTTGTTCTTGACCTTGGTCACGAACGTCGTCGGTCGACGATGTGCGCGCCCTGGATGCGCTCGAGCATCTCGAGCACGGCCTGGTTGGCGCCGCCGTGCAGCGGGCCGAACAGCGCGTTGATGCCGGCCGAGACCGACGCGAACAGGTTGGCCTGCGAGGAGCCGACGAGCCGCACCGTGGAGGTCGAGCAGTTCTGCTCGTGGTCGGCGTGCAGGATGAGCAGCAGGTCGAGCGGCCTTGACCAGGTCGGGGTCGATCTCGTAGTCGGCTCGGCCGGGCACGCCGAACGTCATCCGCAGGAAGTTCTCGACCAGCGACAGGTTGTTGTCGGGGTAGAGGAACGGCTGGCCGATCGACTTCTTGTAGGCGTAGGCCGCGATGGTCGGCAGCTTCGCCAGCAGCCGGATCGTCGAGATCTCGACCTGCTCCTGGTCGAAGGGGTCGAGGCTGTCCTGGTAGAAGGTCGACAGCGCGCGAGACCGCGCGACGACAGCACCGGCATCGGGTGCGCGTCGCGCGGGAAGCCGTGGAAGAACGCCTTGAGGTCCTCGTGCAGCATCGTGTGGTCGCGGATGCGGCTCGTCGAAGTCGGCCAGCTCGGTGGGCGTCGGCAGGTGCGCCGTAGATCAGCAGGTAGCGAGGTCTCGATGAAGGTGGAGTGCTCGGCCAGCTGCTCGATCGGGTAGCCGCGGTAGCGCAGGATGCCGTGGTCGCCGTCGATGTAGGTGATCGCGCTGGTGCAGCTGCGCGGTGTTGGTGAAGCCGCCGTCGAGGGTGACGTTGCCGGTCTCCTTGAGCAGGGCGGAGATGTTGTAGCCGTTGTTGCCCTCGGTCGCCTGCACCAGGGACAGGTCGAGCTGCTTGCCTGCAGCGGACAGGGTGGCACCGTCGGTCATGTCACGGGTTCCTTACTGATCGGGCACGGAGTCGTTCGACCCTACAACCAGCGATCCGGGCATCGACCGGGAGAAGACGTGACCTAGGCCTCGTGCGGTCGGCCGAGGCGACGAACGGCCGCGGCCACGCGCTCGTCGGTCGCGGTCAGCGCGAGGCGCACGTGCTCGCGCCCGGCGGGCCCGTAGAAGTCGCCCGGCGCCGCGAGGATGCCGCGCGCGGCCAGCCGCTCGATCGTGGCCCGCCCGTCCTCCCCCGCCGTCGCCCACAGGTAGAGCCCCGCCTCGGAGTCGTCGACGCGCAGGCCGAACGCCTCGACGCGCCGGGCAGCAGCGCCGCGCGGCGCGCGCGCGTAGCGCGCCTTCTGCTCGGTGACGTGGCCGGCATCGGACAGCGCGGCGAGCACGGCCCGCTGCACCGGCCACGGCACCATCATCCCGGCGTGCTTGCGCACCTCGAGCAGCCGGCCGACCAGGGCCGGGTCACCGGCGACGAACGCCCCGCGGTAGCCGGCCAGGTTGGACTGCTTGGACAGCGAGTAGACGCACAGCAGGCCCTCGTGCGAGCCGCCGGTGACCCGCGGGTCGAGGATCGAGGGCGTGGTCGGCGGCTCGCGCGACCCGGCCGGGCGCGGGCGCCAGTCGAGCTCGGCGTAGCACTCGTCGGAGGCGACGACGACACCGTGCTCGCGCGCCCAGGACGACGACCTTGGCCAGGTGCTCGATGCCGAGCACCTTGCCGGTGGGGTTGCCGGGAGTGTTGAGCCACAACAGCTTCGGCGTGGTCGCGGCCGTCAGCGGGCCCAGCGCGGTGAGCGCGTCGACGGCCACCGGGGTGGCGCCCGCCAGCCGCGCGCCGACGTCGTAGGTGGGGTAGGCGACCCGGGGGAACGCGACGACGTCACCGGGGCCCAGGCCCATCAGCAGGGGCAGCCAGCGCGACGAGCTCCTTGGAGCCGATGGTCGGCAGCACCCCGGCCGGGTCGACGTCGGGCACGCCCGCGCCGGGCCGCGAACCAGGTGGCCACGGCCTCGCGCAGGTCGGGGGTGCCCCAGGTCAGCGGGTAGCCGTGGGCGTCGGACGCCTCGGCCAGCGCGTCGCGCACCACCGCGGGCGTCGGGTCGACGGGCGTGCCCACCGACAGGTCGACCAGCCCCTCGCCCGCCGCGCCGAGCGCCGGGTCGGAAAAGGCACTCGCCCGCTCCTTGGTCGGAGCGAGCGAGTCCCAGGGGAAGTCGGGCAGGTCGGAGCACCGTTACTCGTCGTGCACCTGCGGCGGCAGGTCGGCGATCACCGGGTGGTCCTTGGGGATGACGCCCATCTTGGCGGCGCCGCCGGGGCTGCCGAGGTCGTCGAAGAACTCGACGTTGGCCTTGTAGTAGTCGGCCCACTGCTCGGGGACGTCGTCCTCGTAGTAGATGGCCTCGACGGGGCAGACCGGCTCGCAGGCACCGCAGTCGACGCACTCGTCGGGGTGGATGTAGAGGCTGCGCTCGCCCTCGTAGATGCAGTCGACGGGACACTCCTCGATGCAGGCCTTGTCCTTGAGGTCGACACAGGGCTGCGCGATCACGTACGTCATGGCGCACATACTATGCGGGCCATGGACGCGCCGGAGGTCAGGTCGGGACGTGACCCGCGGGTGGGTTCTCGCGTCGTCGTCCGGCACCGGCTCGACGCGCCCCGACCCGCTGACCGGCGCGACCCTCACCGACGCGGTCGGCGAGCTCGTCTCCGACGACGACGGCATCCTCGTCGTGCGCACCCGGCGCGGTGAGGTGCGCGTGCCCCGCGCCGAGGTCACGGCGCTCAAGGAGGTCCCGCCGTCGCCCTCCCGGCGGGGCAAGCCGCACCGCGCGCTGTCGGTCGAGGACCTCCAGCGGGTCATGGTCGGCGCGTGGCCGGCGATGGAGACCGCCCGGCTCGGTGACTGGGTGCTGCGGGCCTCGCGCGGCTTCACCCAGCGGGCCAACTCGGTGATGACCGCCGGCAGCCCCGGCATCCCCGTGCCGGCTGCGCTCGACACCGTCGAGAAGTGGTATGCCGGGCGCACACTGGCGCCGAACCTCACCGTCGCCGGGCCGGTCGGGTTCGACCCCGCCGACGACGCGGTGGGCGCGGAGGCGCTACGGCGCGGCTACGAGGCACGCATCGCCACCCTCACGCTCACCGCCCCCACCCGACTGATTGCGGATCCCCCACCGGGTGGCGCCCCGCGGGGCGTGGGAGATCCGCAATCGGTCGAGGTGGGCGCCGAGCTGACCGACGCGTGGTTCGCGGCGTACCGCGCCTACCGCCCGGTCGACGACGAGGCGGCACGCGCCATCCTCACCGGGTCACCGGGGCAGGCGTTCGCGACGGTGCGCGACGCCGACGGGGCCGTCATCGGCATCGGGCGGCTCGGGCTGGCGGCGGCCTGGGGCGGCATCGCCGCGATGTGGGTCGACCCGGCGGCCCGCCGCCGTGGCGTGGCGAGCGCCATGCTGGGCGCCCTGGCGCGCGCTGCCGAGCGGGCCGGCGCCGCGTCCCTGCACCTGCAGACCGACACCGACAACACCACGGCGCTGGCGCTCTACGAGGGGCACGGCTTCGAGCGGCACCACGCCTACGTCAACCTCCGCCCCGCGCCCTGAGCCGGGCCGCCGTGGTCGCTACGGCTTGGGGTTCGTGCAGGTGACGTCGTCCTCGGGGCGGTAGTTGGTCGTGAACTTCTGGGTCTTCACGACCTTGCCGCTCTGCTTGATGATGCGGCCGACGTCGACCTTGAAGCCCGGGACGGGGCTCTGGTCGAGGCAGTCGGGCCCGGGGTCGGAGAACTTCTTCGGCTGCACGATGTCGTAGCGGGCGCTCTTGGTGGCGGTGACGTCGTACTTCTTGGTGCCCCAGAAGGTCACCGTGATCGAGGAGTCGGTGGTGGCGACCTGGATCAGCACCCCGCCGTCGGTGGTGTTGGTGAACTTGTTGTGCAGGTCGGGCCAGGAGATCGTCGCCTCGCGGCCCTCGGGGTAGCGGGAGATGTAGTAGTAGTGCGGCGTCCAGGCGTCGAGCTGCATGCCGGAGAAGAAGGCGGCGTTGAAGATGGTCGTCGACACCTGCGAGATGCCGCCGCCGTAGGACGTGGCAGCGCGGCCGCCGCGGATGATGCCGGCCTCGATGTAGCCCTTGGCCGCGGTGCGCTCGCCGAGGATGCCGTTCATGCTGAACTGCCCGCCCGGCGGGATGTAGGTGCCGTTGATGATCCGCGAGGCCAGCTTGATGTTGTGCACGCGCGGCTGGCCGGCCGGGAACCTCGTCGTGAACGACGAGATCTTGCCCTTCGGCAGGGTCGCCTTCGCGACGGCGGTGGTGAGCTTCGGCTCGGTGGCCGTGGTGGCGACCGTGGCGGTGCGCGTGGTCGTGGAGATGGCCTTCCAGACCTGCTCGGTGAGCGACGCGTCGTCGAGCGCCACCCCGGGCACGTGCGGGCGCACGGTCGGGGTGCGCCCGGCGAACGTCACCACGGCATCCTTGGCCTCGACCTCGACACCGGCCTTCTCGGCGGCCGCGTGCACCACCGCGGCCAGCTTCGTCGGGTCGGCGCGTGGCGTGATGCGGCCCGACGCGTCGGGTGCCAGCACGATCGCCGGGGCGAACGCCTTCGGGGCGACGGTGAAGGACGTGCCGTTGGCGGAGACGGTGACCGGGCCCGACACGGCGACGTCGGCGAACTCGCTGCGCACCCGGTCGATCTCCTCGCGCCGTCACCTTCGGCGGCACCGCGACGGCGGCGACCTCGACGGTGCGGTCACCGGGCCACCCCCGGCGCACGGCGTCGGCGGTGCGCTCGACGTGGGTGGTCGTGCCGGTCGTGGGCCGGCGCACGGTGACCGTGCCGTCCTTGAGCGAGATGGAGCCCTCGACGGGCTCGGCGTCGAGCTCGGCGCGGCCCTTCTCGACGGTGGCCGTGAACGCGGTCTTGTCGACCTGCACGGCAGCGGGCCGGGGCGAGCCACCCGCGATGTGCGCCCACATCGTGGCCGGTGACAGGGAGAAGCCGACCAGCCCGTCGACGGTGGCCGGCACGTCGACGCGCAGGCCCAGGGCCTTCGGGCTGGCCGAGACCTTCCCGGCAGTGGACGTCAGCACGACCGGCTGCTCGGCCGCGGGCGCGAGCGCCGCGGCGAGGGTCGTGCTGGCCTGCGCCCCGCTCTGTCCCCCGACGGCCACGCCGGCCACGGTGGTGCCACGCGGCACGCGGTCGCCGAGCCAGGCCGCGGCCACGACGTAGACCGCCGCGAGCGCGAGCAGCGCGCCGGCCACGACGTACAGCCGTCGTCGGGCGTCGTCGCGACGGCTCCTCCGGGGCGGCCTCGTCAGGCAGGGTCTCCAGCGTCACGAGATGCTCCCGTAGCCTCCGCGGTAGTGCACCAGGGCCGGGCCCACGGTGTCGGGCAGTGCGATCGAGAGCACCTCGGCCACCACGATCGCGTGGTCCCCGGCCGGGTGGATGTCGGTGGTGCGGCACTCGAGGTGCATCAGCGCGCCGTCGAGCAGCGCGACGCCGGTGACCGGGCCCCGGTGGTGCGGGGCGCGGTCGAGCTGGCCGTGCAGCGGGCGGCCGCGGGTGGCGAACCACGCCGAGAGCGGGCGCTGGTCGGCTGCCAGCACGCTGGCCCCGAAGACGCCGGCCTCGAGCACGGCGTCGTGCCACCGGGTCTCGACCTCGGCGCAGACGAGCACGAGCAGCGGGTCGAGCGAGACCGAGGTGAGGGTGTCGGCCGTCATGGCGTGGTCGTGGCCGTCGGCGAACGTGGTGAGCACCGTGACCCCGGCGGCGAGCCGGCCCATGGCCTGCCGGAATCGGGCCGGGTCGATGAGGTCGTCGCTCACGCTGGGTCCTCACTGGTCGGCCGGCCGGATGCCGCGTCGAGCCGGGCGAAGCCCTCCCGGCCCGCGAGGCGGGACACGACGTGGTTGGACAAGGCATACCACCCGTCACCCACGACGACCTGCGTCTCGTGGGCCAGCAGCGCGCGCGCCTGCACCGGCACGACCGACGGGTCGACCACCTGGTGGGTCACCACCTCGTCGGGCACGACCGACGACATGAACGGGTCGTCGGGGCCCGGCACCACCAGACCGCGGTCGGCCGGCACGTGCTCCGCCAGCCACTGGCGGTCCTCGATCGCCCACGACAGCGGGGTGAGCACGGCATACAGCACGGGGGCGTCGGCCGACGAGGCGACCGCGTGGCGGGTGGCCTCGTGGGTGCGCACGTGGTCGGGATGCCGGTAGCCACCGGTCGCGTCGTACGTCACGACGACGTCGGGGCGCACCTCGTCGAGCACCGCCACGCACGGCGGCCGCGGCATCCGCGAGGTCGGCCCCCGCCCAGGCGCGCGGGTGCGCGGCGGCCGCGGAGCCCGCCATCCCGGAGTCGCGGTAGGTCGGGTGCGCCGCCGTCGCTGTCGTCGCCCTCGCCGAGCACGTGCGAGGTCACGCCGAGCACCTCCATGGCGCCGCGCAGCTCCTCGCGCCGGTGGGCGCCGAGCGGGTCGCCCGGCAGCGCCCTCGAGGTGCGCGAGGTGGGCGGGGATGACCTCGCCCTCCTCGCCGAGGGTGCAGGTGAGCACGTGCACGTCGTCGCCGCGCGCCACGTGGTGGGCGATCGCCACGCCGGTGGCGAGCGTCTCGTCGTCGGGGTGCGCGTGCACGAAGAGCAGGCGCGGCGCCCGGCCCTCGACGTGCATGCCCGTCGAGCAGCCCGGTCACTTGGCCACCGCGATGTCGGCGAACTCGACGACGCCGCCGGCGACGGTGTTGGCCGACAGGTTCCGCACGTCGGAGCCGGCGATGTAGAGGGCCCGACGCTCGGCGAGGCCGATGTAGGCGCCCTTGGCCAGCAGCGAGGCGTCGACGTCGGCCCAGGCCTTCTCGCGGGCGGCGGGGTCGGCGATCGAGTTGACCTTCGCCATCGTCGGCGTCGAGCTTCGGGTCGGCCCAGTAGCCGTAGTCGCGCCCCGGGCCGACCTTGGTGATGTTGATCGAGCTGTCGAACAGCGGCGGCAGGATCGTCGAGGCCGAGGCCCAGGCCGGTGCCCAGTTCGACCAGAACAGGTCGACCTTGCTGGCGAGCTTCGGGTCGCTGATCGCGGTGAAGTAGTCCTCGGTGATCGGGTCGCGTCGTCGGGTCGAACCCGGCCAGGCGCCATCCGGCGACGAGCGCCGCCATCGCCTTGTCGGCCGTGGGGTTGGAGCGGTAGGCCACCGTGAACGGCACCGGGGTGGTGACGCCCGGCCTGGGTGAGCAGGGCCCTCGCGCGGGCGGCGTCGCCCCGGGTGCCGACGCCGGCCGGGTCGGCATCGTGCGCCGCGGGCAGCGAGCTCGGGATGAGCGACAGCGCGGGCTCGGCCGCGGTGCCGCCCCCGATGGCGGTGACGTAGGCGTCGCGGTTGGTCGCGGTCGCCAGGGCCAGGCGCACCTTCTCGTCGGCGAACACCTTGCTGCGCGCGTTGGGCACGAGGTAGTCGACCACGCCGGTGCGCGGGTTGACCGAGCGCTCCTCGAGGCTGCCGACGGCGGTGATCCGCTGCTGGATCGCCGGCGGCGCGGAGCCGAGCGAGACCGACACCCGGCCGGTGTCGCCGTCGGCCATCACCTGCTGGGCGACGGTCTGGGTGTCGAGGCCCTCCTGGTAGACGATCTGGTCGGGGTGGCCCCGGCGCACCGGGTCGCTGGCCCGGCTCCAGCTCGGGTTGCGCACCCAGGTGCCGCCCTTGCCGTCGATCCAGGGCGCCCTGGAGCATGTACGGCCCGGCGGAGAACACCTCGAAGGTGCCGTCGGCGCCGCGGTCGGCGGACTTCTTGACCGGCCCGAACGCCGGCTGGCTGACCAGCTCGTTGAAGTCGCTCAGCGGGGAGCTGAGCGTGAAGGTGATGGTCTGGCCGTTGCAGGAGACGGCCTTGTCGAACGCCTTCTGAGCCGCCGCGGCCGCCGCTCCCTTGGCGTAGGGGCCGGAGTAGGTGCTGCGGCCGTCGGGCTGGCGCGGGATGGCGAGCACGGCGAGGGCGTCGGTGGGGCCGCCCTTGACGACGTCGGTGGCGAAGGTGCGCGAGATGCCGTAGGCCACGTCGGCGCAGGTCACCGGGCTGCCGTCCTGCCAGCGCACGCCGTCGCGCAGGGTGAACGACCAGGTCTTCAGGTCCTTGCTCGGCGTGCCGGTGCTCGTCGCGAGGTCGCCGACGAGCCGGGCCTGCTGGTCGGGGTCGGTGTCGGGCGCGTAGGCGGTCAGGGTGCGGGCGAAGACCCGGCCGGCGAAGGCCACGTCGTCGCGCGAGGCGATCCGCTGCGGGTCCCAGGTGACGACCGGGCCCGAGCGAGAGGGCGTGCAGCGTGCCGCCGTCGGTGTCGACGCGGTCACCGACGGCCGAGGTGGGCGTGGCCTTCTCGGGGTCGGCGGGCGGCTCCTCGCGCAGCGCCAGCGCCCCCGCGACGACCAGGGCCACCGCGAGCACGGCCCCGACGAGGGTGGCCACGAGGCCCGGCCGACGACGACGCGGCGCGACGGCTCGCTCGAGTCGGCTCCGGGGGCGTGCCTCCGTTGTCCTTCCGGGCCACCAGGGCTCAGCTCCGCCTCGCCCGGGCGGCCGCGCGGGCCCGCAGGGTCTGGTCGAGCTCGACCTTGCGGATGCGGATGCCCTCGGGGGTGACCTCGACGCACTCGTCCTCGCGGCAGAACTCGAGCGACTGCTCGAGCGACAGGTTGCGCGGCGGCACCAGGCGCTCGAGCGTCGTCGGCACGTGGACGGAGCGCATGTTGGTGAGCTTCTTCTCCTTGGTGATGTTGACGTCCATGTCGTCGGCGCGGGAGTTCTCGCCGACGACCATGCCCTCGTAGACCTCGGTGGTCGGCTCGACGAAGAACGAGCCGCGCTCCTGCAGGTTGAACATGGCGTACGGCGGTGGCCGACGCCGGAGCGGTCGGCGACGAGCGAGCCGCTGATGCGGGTCGCGATGTCGCCGGCCCACGGCTCGTAGCCCTCGAAGACGTGGTTGGCGATGCCGGTGCCGCGGGTGTCGGTGAGGAACTCGGTGCGGAAGCCGATCAGGCCGCGCGACGGGCACGAGGAACTCCATGCGGACCCAGCCGGTGCCGTGGTTGGTCATCTGCTCCATGCGGCCCTTGCGGGCGGCGAGCAGCTGGGTGATCGGCGCCGAGGTACTCCTCGGGGGCGTCGATGGTGAGCCGCTCGACCGGCTCGTGCATCTTGCCGTCGACCTCGCGGGTGACGACCTGCGGCTTGCCGACGGTGAGCTCGAAGCCCTCGCGGCGCATCTGCTCGACGAGGATCGCCAGCGCGAGCTCGCCGCGGCCCTGCACCTCCCAGGCGTCGGGGCGCTCGGTCGGCAGCACGCGGATCGAGACGTTGCCGACGAGCTCGCGGTCGAGGCGGTCCTTGACCAGGCGGGCGGTGACCTTGGCGCCCTTGACGCGGCCGGCCAGCGGGGAGGTGTTGGTGCCGATCGTCATCGAGATGGCCGGCTCGTCGACCGTGATGAGCGGCAGCGGGCGCGGGTCGTCGGGGTCGGCGAGGGTCTCGCCGATGGTGATCTCCGGGATGCCGGCGACGGCGACGATGTCGCCGGGGCCGGCGGACTCGGCCGGGCAGCGCTCGAGCGCCTCGGTCATCAGCAGCTCGGTGATCTTGACCGTGCGTGATGCGAGCCGTCGCGGCGGCACCAGGCGACCGTCTGGCCCTTGCGGATGGTGCCGTTGAAGCACGCGCAGCAGCGCGAGGCGGCCGAGGAACGGCGAGGCGTCGAGGTTGGTGACGTGCGCCTGCAGCGGGGCCTCGTCGTCGTAGGACGGGGCCGGGATGGTCTCGAGGATCGTGTCGGAAGAGCGGCTCGAGGTCGGCGCCGTCGGGCATGCCGCCGTCGGCGGGCCGGGTCAGCGAGGCGCGGCCGGCCTTGGCCGAGGCGTAGACGATCGGGAACGTCGAGGGCGTCGGTCCAGGTCGGGTCGTCGTGCGTCGCAGCGAGGTCGAGGAACAGCTCGTAGGTCTCGTCGACGACCTCGGCGATGCGGGCGTCGGGGCGGTCGACCTTGTTGACGACGAGGATGACGGGCAGCTTCGGCGCGAGCGCCTTGCGCAGCACGAAGCGGGTCTGCGGCAGCGGGCCCTCGCTGGCGTCGACGAGCAGCACGACGCCGTCGACCATGCGACAGGCCGCGCTCGACCTCGCCGCCGAAGTCGGCGTGGCCGGGGGTGTCGATGATGTTGATGGTCATCCCGCCGGGATGCCGGCCTCGACGGCAGCCTTGCCGGCGTAGCGCACCGCGGTGTTCTTGGCGAGGATCGTGATGCCCTTCTCGCGCTCGAGGTCACCGGAGTCCATCGCGCGCTCGTCGACGTGCTCGTGCTCGCCGAACGCGCCGGACTGCCACAGCATGGCGTCGACCAGGGTGGTCTTGCCGTGGTCGACGTGGGCGACGATCGCGACGTTGCGCAGGTCGACGCGGTGGGAGACAGACATACCCACCAGTCTCTCAGGTATTGCACGCCAGACCCAATCGGTGTAGAGGGGGCTGGAAGACGCCGGATGCCGTCGCCGGGCCGGCGCCGTCGGCGCGCCCGCCGTAGCAGGCGGAGCGGAGGATCTGCGCAAGCGCGAGGTCTCACTTGGATAACCACTCGCGCCACGCCGGTTCAGCGGGTGCATTTGCCGTTATGGTCACCCGCAACGGCGGACGGGGGCCAGCGAGCCCACGTCGCCGGGCCCAGCTCGACCGTCCGCCCCGGACGCCTCGAGGTTCGCACACCCAAGCGAGGTTTATCGATGAAGCACACGCGGAAGGTGCCCATCGTCGTTCTGACGGCGGCCGCCCTCTCCCTGACCGCCTGCGCGCAGTCCGACCGGAACTCCGGTAACACGGCATCCAGCGGCGCGAGCGGCGCGAGCAGCACCAAGGACACGTTCACGTTCGGTGCGGCCGGCGCCCCCGCGGTGTTCGACCCGTTCTACGCCACCGACGGTGAGACCTTCCGGGTCACCCGTCAGATCAACTCGGGCCTGCTCGGCATCAAGCCCGGCACCGCCGACGTCGCGCCCGACCTGGCCGAGAGCTGGGAGCCGTCGGCCGACGGCCTGTCCTGGACCTTCAAGCTCAAGCAGAACGTCAAGTTCTCCGACGGCACGCCGTTCGACGCCGCGGCTGTTTGCTACAACATGGACCGGATGTACAACCAGAAGGGCGCGGGGCAGACCGCGGCCCAGTACTGGGGCTACTTCTTCGGCTCGTTCAGCGACAAGCCCGAGGGTTCGCTGTACAAGTCGTGCGAGGTCAAGGACCCCTCGACGGCCGTCATCAACATCACCCGGTCGACCTCGAGCTTCCCGACCATCCTGTCGCTCGACTCGTTCTCGATGCAGTCGCCCACCGCGCTCAAGGCCGGCGACGCGAACAACGTCGTGGCCCAGGGCGAGGGCTTCAAGTACCCCGCCTACGCCAACGCCCCGGTCGGTGTCGGGCCGTACAAGCTCGACAAGTACGACGAGGCCAACAAGACCGTCACGCTCGTGGCCAACGACCAGTACTTCGGCGAGAAGGCGAAGACCCCCAAGATCGTCTTCAAGATCATCCCCGACGAGAGCACCCGTCGCCAGGAGCTGAAGGCCGGCTCGATCGACGGCTACGACCTGCCCAACCCGGTGGACTGGAAGGGCCTGAAGGACGACGGCAACAACGTCGCCGTGCGCCCCGCGTTCAACATCCTCTACCTGGGCCTGAACGCCGGGAAGAACCCGAAGCTGAAGGACCTCAAGGTGCGGCAGGCGATCTGCCACGCGCTCAACCGTGACCAGATGGTCAAGACCCAGCTGCCCGAGGGCGCCAAGGTCGCGACCCAGTTCATGCCCGACACCGTCTCGGGCTACAACACCGACCTCCAGCCCTGCGGCTACGACCCCGAGAAGGCCAAGTCCCTGCTCAAGGAGGCCGGCGCCGAGGGCATGACGCTGCAGTTCGCGTTCCCGACCGAGGTCACGCCGTCCGTACATGCCGGACCCGCAGAAGATCCACGCGGCGCTTCACCAAGGACCTCGAGGCCGTCGGCATCAAGGTCCAGACGGTGAGCAAGCCGTGGAACGGCGGTTACCTCGACGACACCAACGCCAACAAGTACGACGCCTGGCTGCTGGGCTGGACCGGTGACTACAACGCCGCGGACAACTTCATCGGCACGTTCTTCGCGAACATCGACCAGAACGACTTCAACACCAAGGCCTACCCGTGGGGCAAGACCCTCTCGGAGGACCTGAAGAAGGCCGACGCGATCGTCGACGTGGCCGAGCGTGAGGCCGCCTACAAGAAGATCAACCAGCAGATCGCCGAGGAGTACATCCCCGGCATCCCGATCAGCCACTCCCCGCCGGCCCTCGTGGTCAGCGGCAACGTCGACGGGCTCGTCCCGAGCCCGCTGACGGCGGAGATGTTCGACACCGTCACCGTCAAGAAGTGACGGTCGGGGCCGCGGCCCCGAACCGAACTGCAGCACAGTAGTCGGTGGCCGCCTCGAACCGTTAGGGTCCGAGGCGGCCACCGACGTCTCCGGCGAACGAAAGGGGCCCGTTGTGGCGAGATTCATCATTCGACGCCTGCTCCAGATGGTCGGTGTGGTGTTCGCACTGTCCCTCCTGCTCTTCTTCTGGCTGCGCGCCCTGCCCGGTGGCGTCGTCTCCGCGCTCCTCGGTGAGCGCGCCACCCCGGCGACCCGGGCGGCCCTGACCGAGGCCTTCGGCCTCGACCAGCCGGTGTACGTGCAGTACCTGAAGTTCCTGCAGCGTGCGTCGCGCGGCGAGTTCGGCGTGTCCACGGCGGTACTGCCCGGCCAGGACGCGTTCCACATCTTCCTGGTCCGGCTGCCCGCCACCATCGAGCTCAGCATCTGTGCGATGGCCATCGCCATCGTGTTCGCGATCCCGCTGGGCTACCTGGCCGCCAAGCGGCACGGCTCCACGTTCGACAACGGCACCATCGTGCTGTCGCTGATCGGCGTCGCCGTGCCCGTGTTCTTCCTGGCGTTCCTGTTCAAGTACTGGTTCGCCGTGCAGAGCCACACCTTCCCGGTGTCCGGCCGGCAGGACTCCGCGCTCGGCTGCACCCGGGTCACCGGCTTCTTCGTGGCCGACGGGCTGCTGACCCGCGAGTTCGACTGCTCGGCCGACGCGCTGCGGCACCTGGTGCTGCCCTCGATCGTGCTGGCCACCATCCCGTTCGCGGTGATCTTCCGGATCACCCGGGCCTCGGTGCTCGAGGTGCTCGACGAGGACTACGTGCGCACCGCAGAGTCCAAGGGCCTGACGATGCAGACGATCCGGGCCCGGCACGTCATGCGCAACGCCCTGCTGCCGGTCATCACCACGATCGGCCTGCAGACCGGCGGCCTGCTCGCCGGCGCGGTGCTCACCGAGACGGTCTTCAACTTCGGGGGGCTGGGGTCGACGCTGTACCAGTCCTTCAACGGCCGCGACTATGCCGTGCTGCAAGTGCTGATCCTGGCCGCCGCGGCGATCTACGTCATCGTCAACCTGCTGGTCGACATCTCGTATGCCGTCATCGACCCGAGAGTGCGAACCCGATGACCACGCCATGGAAGTCCCTCAACCCCATGGACCACCGCAAGCAGCGGATCGACGACCTCGCCGCGAGCAGCGCCGGTCCACGGGGGCCCCGCTCGGTCCAGGACGGCACCCCGGCGGTCGACGTGCTCGTCGACGACGCCGGCACCGTCGACGAGGCACCCGGTGTCTCCCTCATCGCCAGTGCCTGGCGCCGGCTGCGCCGTGACCCGGTCTTCCTGGTCGGAGCGGCCATCACGCTGATCTTCATCGTGTTCGCGGTCATCTCCCCGTGGCTCGCCCCGCACGACCCCGCGGTCGGCTACCTGCTCGACAAGGTGCGCCCGCAGTCGAACCCCATCCCCGGGCCGGAGCCGGGCTTTCCCCTCGGCGCCGACGACAAGGGCCGCGACTTCCTCTCGCGCCTCATGGTGGGGAGCCAGCAGACCCTGATCGTTGGCGTTCTGGCCACGCTGATCGGCCTGATCGGCGGCTTGGTGCTCGGCATCCTGGCCGGCGCGTTCGGCGGGGGTATCGACGCCTTCGTGATGCGGGTCGTCGACGTGCTGCTCTCGATCCCGTCGCTGCTGCTGGCACTGTCGATCGCGGCGCTGGCCCGACAGCCCAGCCAGTGGACGGTGATCATCGCCATCGCCGTCGTGCAGATCCCCGTGTTCGCCCGGCTGCTGCGCGGCTCGATGCTCGCCCAGCGAGGCAGCGACCACGTGCTGGCCGCCCGGGCCCTCGGCGTGACGCCGAGCGCCGTCATCTTCCGGCACATGGTGCCCAACTCGCTCGGGCCGGTCATCGTGCAGGCCACCCTCGTGCTGGCGACGTCGATCATCGACGCCGCGGCGCTGTCCTTCCTGGGCCTGGGCAACCCCAACGACGACGCCCCCGAGTGGGGCCAGATGCTGGGCCGCTCGCAGCAGTTCATCTACGACAACCCGCACCTCGCGATCTACCCGGCGCTGTGCATCATCCTCGTCGCGCTCGGCTTCACCCTGATGGGCGAGTCGCTGCGCGAGGCCCTCGACCCCAAGAGCAGGAGGTGAGCGGCCGATGACCGCCACGGCGACCCCACCCCCCAGCACGGCATCCGGGCAGGAGCCCCTGCTGTCGGTGCGCGACCTGCGCGTCACCTTCACCCGCCAGGGCGAGAAGCCGTTCAAGGCCGTCGACGGCGTCACCTTCGACGTGCGCCCGGGCCAGACCGTCGGCCTGGTCGGCGAGTCCGGCTGCGGCAAGTCGGTCACCTCGCTGGCGATCATGGGCCTGCTCCCCAAGCGCGGCAACCAGGTCGAGGGCGAGGCCACCTTCGAGGGCACCAACCTGCTCGCGCTCGACGAGAAGGCGATGCGCGAGAGACGTGGCCGCGACATCGCGATGATCTTTCAGGACCCGCTGAGCTCGCTGAACCCGGTGGTGCCGGTGGGGCTGCAGGTCACCGAGGTGCTCGAGCGGCACCGCGGCATGTCGCGCAAGGCGGCCCAGCCGGTGGCCCGCGACCTGCTCAAGCGGGTCGGCATCCCCGACCCCGACCGGCGGCTGAAGGACTACCCGCACCAGATGAGCGGTGGGATGCGCCAGCGCGCGCTCATCGCGATGGCGCTGGCCTGCGCCCCGCGGCTGCTCATCGCCGACGAGCCCACCACGGCGCTCGACGTCACGATCCAGGCGCAGATCCTCGCCCTGCTCAAGGAGCTCGTGCAGGAGACCAACACCGCCCTGGTCATGATCACCCACGACCTCGGGGTGGTCGCGGGGCTGTGCGACGAGGTGAACGTGCTGTATGCCGGCCGCATCGTCGAGCGCGGCGAGCGCCACGAGCTGTTCGCCGACCCGCGCCACCCCTACACCAACGGCCTGCTCGGCTCCATCCCCCGGCTCGACGCACCGCGCGGCGAGCCGCTCACGCCCATCCCCGGGTCGGTCGCCGACAACCTGCCCTGGGACCACGCCTGCGCCTTCGCCCCCCGGTGCCCCAACGCGCTCGAGGTCTGCGTCGAGACGACACCGGAGCTTCAGGAGTCCGGCCGCCGGGCCCTGCGCTGCCACAACCCCGTGAGGTGACCCGATGACCGACACCGCCACCACCCCCGTCAGGCCCCGCCCCGAGGACCGCGACGTCCTCGTCGACGTGCGCGGAGTCAAGGTGCACTTCCCGATCAAGCGGGGCGTCATCTTCGACAAGACCATCGGCTACGTCTACGCGGTCGACGGCGTCGACCTGCAGATCCGCCGGGGCGAGACCTACGGCCTGGTCGGCGAGTCCGGCTGCGGCAAGTCGACCCTGGGCAAGGCGATCCTCAACCTCGAGCCGCCGACCGAGGGCAGCGTCATCATCGACGGCACCGATGTCGCGAGCCTGAAGGGGAAGGGGCTGCGGGCGCGCCGCAAGGAGTTCCAGATGGTCTTCCAGGACCCGATGAGCAGCCTCGACCCGCGCCAGTCGGTCGAGTCGCTGCTCGCCGAGGGGATGCGCGCGCACGGTCTGGCCACCGACGGGCCGGCCACCAAGAAGCGGCTGAGGGAACTGCTGTCAGCCGTGGGTCTGCCCGCGGCCGCCCTGACCAAGTACCCCCACGAGTTCTCCGGCGGCCAGCGACAGCGCATCGGCATCGCCCGGGCGCTGTCGGTGGAGCCCAAGCTGATCGTGGCCGACGAGCCCGTCTCGGCCCTGGACGTGTCCGTGCAGGCGCAGGTGATCAACCTGCTCGACGCTCTGCAGGAGGAGTTCGACCTCACCTACCTCGTCATCGCCCACGACCTCGCCGTGGTGCGCCACATCAGCGACCGGATCGGTGTGATGTACCTCGGCGGCATGGCCGAGGAGGCCACCGCCGACGACCTCTACGCACAGCCGCTGCACCCCTACACCCGGGCCCTGCTGTCCGCCGTGCCGGTGCCCGACCCGCTCGTCGAGGACAGCCGCCAGCAGATCCTGCTCACCGGCGACCTGCCCTCGCCGTCGAACCCCCCGACCGGATGCCGGTTCCACACCCGGTGCCCGTGGCGCCAGGAGACCCGGTGCGACGACGAGCGCCCGGAGCTGCGGGTCGTCGACCTTCCCGGGGTGTCGGCCGGGCACCGGGTGGCCTGCCACTGGGCCGAGGCCATCGACCGCGGCGAGATCACCGCCCACGAGGTGGCGCCGGTGTTCGTCGCGCCCGACGACGACGGGCTCGAGGGCGACCCGTTCGCAGCGCGGACGAACCCGGGCGCGGTGCTCTGACGGCGCACCCGCCGCGGGCGGGGCGCGCACGGCATCCGGCGGGTGCCCCACAATGGGGCGCATGAGCCGACTCCTGACTGACGACGAGGTGCGCACCCAGCTGGCCGGGCTGGACGGGTGGCGCCGTGAGGGTGACGCGATCGTGGCGACGGTGGAGGCGCCGGACTTCCCGGCCGCCATCCGCATCGTCGACGCCGCGGCCGACGAGGCCGAGCAGATGAACCACCACCCCGACATCGACATCCGCTGGCGCACCACGCACTGGCTGCTCACGACGCACGACGCCGGCGGGCTCACCCAGCTCGACATCGAGCTGGCGCACCGCATCTCGGCAGCCGCCCGCGCGCAGGGAGCGACCTTCGGTGGCTGACTCCCCCTCCACCACTGCCCCCTCGCACCACGAGGCTCACGACGGCTCGGTCGCCGGCCGGCTCAACTGGCTGCGCGCCGGCGTGCTCGGCGCCAACGACGGCATCGTGTCGACGGCCGGCCTGGTCATCGGCGTCGCGGCGGCCACGACCGCCCGGGGCGCGGTGCTCACCGCCGGCCTGGCCGGGCTGGCCGCGGGCGCGATGAGCATGGCGGTCGGCGAGTACGTGTCGGTCAGCACCCAGCGGGACTCCGAGAAGGCGCTGATCGCCAAGGAGATCCGCGAGCTCGATGAGGAGCCCGAGGCCGAGCTGGCCGAGCTGGCCGGCATCTACCGGGGCAAGGGGCTGAGCCGTGACCTCGCCCTCCAGGTGGCCGAGCAGCTCACCGCCCACGACGCCCTCGCGGCGCACGCCGAGGTCGAGCTCGGCATCGACCCGGAGAACTACACCAACCCCTGGCACGCGGCCTGGGCCTCGATGGCGGCGTTCACCATCGGCGCGCTGCTGCCGCTGCTGGCCATCGTGCTGCCGCCCACCGCCTGGCGCATCCCGGTCACCGTGGTGGCCGTCGTGCTCGCCCTGGCGTTCACGGGGCTGGTCAGCGCCCGGCTCGGCAGGTCGGACGCGAAGCGCGCCACGGTGCGCGTCGTCATCGGCGGCCTGCTCGCGATGGCGGTGACCTACGGCATCGGTGCCCTCATGGGCACCCAGCTCGGCTGATGGCGCGCCTGCTCGTCGTGCAGCACGAGCCCGACGCGCCGGTGGCGTGGCTCGGCGAGTGGTGGGCCGCGCTCGGGCTCGAGCTCGACGTCGTGCGCGGCGACCTCGGGGACCCTGTGGCCGAGCGCTGGGCCGACGTGGTCGGCGCCCCGGACGGGCTGGTCGTGCTCGGCGGGGAGATGGGGGCCAACGACGACGCGCTCGCGCCCTGGCTGGCCCCCACCCGGGCGCTGCTGGCCGACGCGGTGGCGCTGGGCGTGCCGACCCTCGGGGTGTGCCTCGGCCACCAGCTGGCGGCCGTGGCCCTGGGTGGCCGGGTGGATCGCAACCCCTCGGGTCGCACGGTCGGGCCGGTGCCGGTGCACCTGACCGGTGCCGCGGTATCCGATGAGCTGTTGTCGGGCGTCGACGGGCTGCCAGCCATCCACTACAACGATGACGTGGTGCTCGAAGTCCCCTCTGGTGCAACGGTTCTCGCGACGTTGCCCGATGGGCGACCGCAGGCCCTGCGCTTCGGCCCCTCGGCCTGGGGCGTGCAGTTCCACCCCGAGACCTCACCGGAGGTGTTCGGCGCGTGGCTGCGCTGGGAGTCCCCCGACGGCCTGACGCCGGAGCAGGAGGCCCTGCTGGCGGAGGTGAGCGCCGCGCGCGAGGTGCTGCGCGCGGCCTGGGCGCCCGTCGCCGAGCGCTTCGCGTCGCTCGTGCAGGCGGATGCCGTGGCGCGGCGTGCGTCCCGCATCACGTCCTGAGTCCGACTCTGTGACACCGGCGTAGCATCGGGGCGGCGGGTCCCGCACTCCGTGGTCGACCCAGCCCTGACGGAGAGACGCCATGAGCTCAACGACCTCGGCGCAGTCCCGCGAGCGCATCATCATCCTCGGTGCGGCGGGCCGCGACTTCCACGACTTCAACCTGATGTACCGGGAGGACCCGAGTGTCGAGGTGGTGGCTTTCACGGCCACCCAGATCCCCGACATCGACGGCCGCACCTACCCGCCCGAGCTGGCCGGCCCGCTGTACCCCCACGGCATCCCGATCGTCGACGAGAGCGAGCTGGAGGGCCTCGTCGAGCGCGACTCGGTCGACACGGTGGTGCTCGCCTACTCCGACCTGTCGCACGCGCAGGTCATGCACCTCGGCTCACGCGTCATCGCCACCGGCGCCGACTTCGTGGTGCCCGGCACCCGACGCACGATGCTGCGCTCACGCCGGCCGGTCGTGGCGGTCACCGCCGTGCGCACCGGTGTTGGCAAGAGCCAGACCACCCGCTACGTCGCCCGCCTGCTCCAGGACATGGGTCTGCGGGTCGTCGCCGTGCGGCACCCGATGCCCTACGGCGACCTCGTCGCCCAGGCCTGCCAGCGCTTCGAGACGGTCGATGACCTGGTGAAGCACGAGTGCACCATCGAGGAGCGCGAGGAGTACGAGCCGCACATCGAGGCCGGCGTCGTCGTCTACGCGGGCGTCGACTACGGGCAGATCCTGCGCGAGGCCGAGACCGAGGCAGACGTGGTGCTGTGGGACGGCGGCAACAACGACCTGCCGTTCTACGCACCCGACCTGCACATCGTGCTGGCCGACCCGCTGCGCCCCGGTGACGAGGCCGGGTACCACCCCGGCGAGGCCAACATGCGGATGGCCGACCTGGTGATCGTCGCGAAGTGCGACTCGGCGGCGGCCGAGGATGTCGCGGCAGTGGAGGCGTCGGCGCGGTCGCTCAACCCACGCGCCGACGTGCTCCGCTGCGACAGCCCGGTCACCCTCGACGACCGCTCCGTGGCCGCCGGCAACCGCGTCGTGGTCATCGAGGACGGCCCGACCCTCACCCACGGCTCGATGAGCTTCGGGGCCGGCGTCGTCGGCGCCCGGGATGCCGGGGCCGCCGAGATCGTCGACCCGACGCCGTTCGCGGTGGGCTCGATCGCGGCGACCTACGCGAAGTACCCGAACGCGCGCGGCATCCTGCCCGCGATGGGCTACGGAGAGGCGCAGACCCGCGACCTCGAGGCGACCATCCGGGCCATGGTGGATGCCGGCGCCATCGACGCGATCGTGTCCGGGACGCCCGTGGACATCACCCGGGTCCTCTCGGTCGACGTGCCCCTCACCCGGGCGCGCTACGAGCTGCGCGAGCAGGAGCCCGGCCGGCTGGCCGCCGCCCTGGCCAAGGCCCTCGACCGCTGACCCGGGGCCCGGCCAGGAAGCGCCAAGCCCGACTCGGCGCCGGCTACCACCTGGTAGGTGCAGCGATCACTCGACCTACCGGGCGGTAGCCCGGGCGACGTTGGCGGCAGTGCGACAACTCGCCGCACCCGGCGCCGGCTACCACCTGGTAGGTGCACCAATCACTCGACCTACCACGTCGTAGCGCACGCTGAGTGGTGGGCTGCCCGGTCCGGTGGGTCGCGGCTAGAGAAGCTCAGTCCCCAGCTCGATCCGGCCCACGGTGCCTTCCACAGCTCGGCCGCTCGAGCACCGCCATCCACAGCTCGGCCCCTCCAGCACCCCTGTCCACAGGTTCGGAGAGAGGCTTCCGGCGAGACCGGGCTGAGGGCGACGCTCGGATCCATGCCCGACTTCTCGAAGGAGCTGCACGCCGTCATCGCCCGCCAGTACGGTGTGGTCACGCGTGCCCAGCTCGTCGCCCACGGGGTGTCACCTGCTGCGGTGCGGTGGAACAGCGGCCGGTCCTGGCGGGTGCTGCTTCCGCACGTCGTCGTCCTCTCTCGAGAGACGCCTCGCTCGCGGCAACGGCTGGTCGCCGGACTGCTGTGGGCCGGCGACCGATCGGTCCTGGCGGGTGCCACGGCGGCCGCGCAGCACGGCATCACGTCAGCCGACCCCCGCGATCGGGTGCACCTGCTGGTGCCGCCACCACTGAGCTCACGGCGCAGCGGCTTCGCCGAGGTGCGACGAACCCTGCTGCATGACGACGCGGTCGTCACCCGGGGGCCGATCCGGCTCTCCTCTCCGGCTCGGGCTGCCGTCGACGCCGCCCGTCTGGCCCGCAGTGAGGACACTCGGACCGCCATCCTCATCGAGGCGGTGCAACGAGGGTTGGCATCGGTCGACGACCTCGCCGAGTGGGTGCACCGCCTGCGCAGCCGGGATGCCGCAGCACTGAGGGTGCCCCTCGAACACGCGGCATCCGGCGCCTGGTCCCTACCCGAGTCCGAGGTGCTCGAGCTCGTGGCCGGGTCCAGCGTGCTGTCGCCTGCGTGGGCGAACCCGTGGCTCGAGCGGCCCGACGGCAGTGCCCTCACCGCTCCCGATGTGTGGTTCGACGACGTCGCGATGGCGGTGATGGTCCACTCCAGGCGGTACCACGCCGAGGGCGACGACTGGGATGACACGGTGGACGCCGACGCCGACCTCGTCGGAGCCGGTGTCGTGGTGGCCGGGGTGACACCACACCGGATCCGCAGTGACCCGTCAAGGGTGCTGCGCCGGGTGGAGAACGCCTATCACGCCGCAGCGGCCCGCCCACGACCCGCCGTCGTGGCTCGGCCCCGGCACGTCGACCGCAGCCGGTCCGTCAGCTGAGCCCCCGGCGAGCGATGGCCCGGCCCGGCATCCGCACCTGGCTTCACTCGGCTTGGGGTACCGCCTCGTAGGTCGAGTGATCGGTCCACCTGCCACGGGTTAGGCGACGCTACGTCGAGCACCAGTCACCCGGCATCCGCACCTGGCTTCACTCGGCTTGCGCTACCACCTGGTAGGTCGAGTGATCCGTGCACCTACCAGGCGGTAGGCGACGCTACGTCGAGCACCAGTCACCCGGCATCCGCACCTGGCTCCGGCTACCGCCTCGTAGGTCGAGTGATCCGTGCACCTACCAGGCGGTAGGCCAAGGGGAGTGTTCAGTCGACGGGGCGGCCGCGCAGGGCGGCGAAGAGCACCGGTGCCAGGTCGGCGTCGCGGACGTCCTCGAGGGTCACCGGGCGGCCATCGGGCCCGGCGAGCGGCACCCGCCAGTTGGGGTACTCGTCGTTGGTGCCCGGCTGGTTGATCGCCCGGTGGTCGCCGACGACGTCGGCCAGGGCCACGGCGAGCATCCGGCTCGGCGTCAGCGCCATCCAGCGGTGCAGCGCCTCGACGACGGCGTCGATGCCGGCGGCCGGCCCGAGGAGCCCACGGGCGACACAGGCGTCGCGCAGCCGCGCGATCGAGGCCTCCTCCTGGGCGCGCTCCTCCTCGACCGGACGGGTCAGCAGCCCCAGCTGCTCGCGGATGGCGACGTGCTCGAGCGAGAGGTAGCCCGCCGACGGCGGCAGGTCGTGCGTCGTGACGGTCGACAGGCACAGCTCGCGGTAGTGCTCGGGCGGCTTGGGCGCGGTGTCCTCCCACTCGAACCACAGGATCGAGGTGCCGACCAGCCCCCGCTCGGTCATGTAGTCGCGCACGTGGGGGGCGACGACACCGAGGTCCTCGCCGATGACGACGGCCCCGGCCCGCTGCGCCTCGAGCACGAGGATGCCGAGCAGCGCCTCGTGGTCGTAGTGCACGTAGGTGCCCTCGGCCGGCGTGCCACCGGCCGGGATCCACCACAGCCGGAACAGGCCGATGATGTGGTCGACCCGGATGCCGCCCGAGTCGCGCAGGATGCTGCGCACCATGTCGCGGAACGGCGCGTAGCCGAGCTCGGCGAGCCGGTCGGGGCGCCACGGCGGCTGGCTCCAGTCCTGGCCGAGCTGGTTGAACTGGTCGGGTGGGGCGCCCACGGTGACCCCGCGCGCCAGCGCGTTGCCGAGCCCCCAGGCGTCGGCGCCGAGCGGGTGCACCCCGACGGCGAGGTCGTGCACGATGCCGAGCGGCATGCCCGCTGCCCGGGCGTCCTGCTGGGCCGAGGCCAGCTGCTGCTCGAGCAGCCACTGCAGCCAGCAGTGGAAGTCGACCTCGCTGGCGTGCCGCTCCCGGAACGTGGCGACGGCGGCGCTCGAGGGGTCCTGCAGCTCGGCGGACCACGAGGTCCACGGCATGCCGTACTCCTCGACGAGCGCGCACCAGGTGGCGTAGGTCGTGAGGCCGTCGCCCTCGCGGTCGCAGAAGTCGACGAACGACTGGGCCCGCCGGCCGGTCAGCCCCACGTCGAAGACCAGCCGCAGGGCCTCCTTCTTCGCGGTCCACGCGGCGTCGCGGTCGATCCGGTCGACCGAGTTCAGGGCGCGGGCACCGGCGGCGAGGGTGGCCACCCGGCGGTAGGCCGCGTGGTCGAGCCGGGCCAGCTCGGGCACGTCCTCGACCCGCAGGTAGAGCGGGTTGACGAAGCGTCGGGTGGTCGGCAGGTAGGGAGAGGGCTCCATCGGCACCACCGGCTCCGCGGCGTGCAGGGGGTTGATCAGCACGAAGTCGGCGTCGTGCGCGGCCGCGGCCCAGGTGGCCAGGTCGGCGAGGTCTCCGAGGTCGCCGACGCCCCACGACTCACCTGAGCGCACCTGGTACAGCTGCGCCATCAGCCCGACGACGCGCCCCTCGGCCACCGCGGGCGGCAGCTCGAGCCGCTGCGGCGTGACGACGAGGGTGGCCTCGGTGGTGCGGGGGTCGAGCGCCGGCACGTCGAGGTGCGCCACGAGGCGGTGCCACCCCACGGGCAGGTCACCGGGCACCTCGAAGGTCGCCTCCCCTACCAGCCGCCCGTCGACCTCGCGCTCGGGCACCCACCGCTCGACCTGGGGCACCTCGCGCACCGAGCCGTCCTCGAGCACGATCTCCAGCCGGATGCCGGTGCCCGCGGGCACGTGGGTGTGGACCCACGGCGTCCACCCCTCGCGCGCCACCACGGTGGCCGGCAGGGTGCGCCGCCACGGCGCCAGCTCGACTCCGGCGAGGGCCGATTCGACGGCGTCGTCACCCTCGGCCGCTACCCCCAGGGCGGTCAGGACGGCGCGGATCGCCGCCGCGGAGACGGTGACGTGCTGGCCCTGCCAGTTCCAGTACTCCGTCGCGACCCCGTGGGCGTGGGCGAGCTCGACGAGCCGGGGCGGCGGGGCGGCGGTGACCATGCGCCCATCCTGCCGTGCACGGGCCGGGCCCCCGAATCCGGGACCCGAGCGCTCAGCCGCCGACCTCGTCGCGCCACGAGTGCCGCGGGTCGTACCCGAGCACTCGGCGGGCCTTGTCGATCGACAGCAGCGTGTCGTGCTCGCCGAGGTCACCGCGCACCTCGACCCCCGGGAACTCCGCCGCCACGAGCTCGGCGTTCGAGCGGCTCATCACGGTGTCGGGCGAGGCGATGATGAACCGGTCGAACCCCGGCGCGGTGTGCGCCAGGGCCTTCTCCACCGCGAGCGCGCCGTCGCGCCCGTCGATGTAGCCCCACAGGTTCCAGCGGCGCAGGGCCGGGTCGGCGTCGAAGGAGGGGAACTGCGCGTAGTCCTCGACGTCCATGACGTTCGAGAAGCGCAGCGCCGTGACCGACAGCGTCGGGTGCCACCGGCACAGCTCGACGGCCATCGTCTCCTCGAGGTGCTTGCCGAGCGAGTAGACCGACTCCGGCCGGGCGGGGTACTCCTCGTCGACCGGGATGTAGGGCGGCGGGGTGTCGAACGGCAGCCCGAGCACCGTCTCGCTCGACGCCATCACCACCTTGTCGATGCCGAGCCGGGTCGCGGCGTGCAGCACGTTGAAGGTGGTCAGCTGGTTGTTGCGGAAGGTCGCGACGTCGCTGTGCAGCCCGGGCGCCGGGATCGCGGCAAGGTGCACCACGGCATCCGCCGCCGGCTGCTCGCCCCGCACCCCACCGAGGGCGTCGACGACCTGGCCGTAGTCGGTGAGGTCGACCGCCACCCAGCCGCTCCACCGCTCCCCGGAGGTGTCGAGGTTGACGACGTCGTGCCCACTCCCCCTCAACCGTTCGACGACGTGACGTCCGAGCTTTCCCGACCCTCCGGTCACCGCGATGCGCATGCGGCGAGCGTATGCCGTGCCGCCCCCGGTTCCGGGCGGCACGGCATCCGCGATCTGAAGGTTCGGCGGCCGACGTGGAGGTTCGGCGGCCGCTCAGGGTTCAACGACTCAGATGCTCGGCGCCTCCTGGTGCAGAGGCTGCTGCACCTTCTCGACGCGGGGGTCGCCCGCGTCGGCGAAGTAGTCGCCACGGATCGTCTCGTCCTCGCCGTCGGCCACCTTGGCCGCCCGCAGCACGAACGTCAGCACGACCGCGACGACGAGGTTGAGCACGAAGGCCGTCAGGGCGATGTAGCCGAGCTGCCCGATGACCGGCATGTTCGCGAGCGAGCCACCGAAGTGGCTATGCCGGTCGCCGGGTTGGCGACGTTGTACGCCTGCCAGGTGCCGTAGACCATGCCGACCGCCCAGCCGGCGAGCAGCGCCCAGCGGTGGAACCACCGGGTGTAGAGGCCGAACACGATCGCCGGGAAGCGTCTGCAGGATCCAGATGCCGCCGAGCAGCTGGAAGTTGATGGCGTTCTGCTTGTCGAGCAGCGAGCACGAAGACCAGCGCGAACGAACTTGACGACCAGCGAGACGAGCTTGGAGACCTTGGCCTCCTGCTGCGGCGGTCGCGTCGGGCTTGAGCCACTCCTTGTAGATGTTGCGGGTGAAGAGGTTGGCCGCCGCGATCGACATGATCGCCGCCGGCACGAGCGCCCCGATCGCGATCGCCGCGAAGGCGACGCCGGCGAACCAGCGCGGGGAACGCGTCCTCGAACAGCTGCGGGATGACCAGCTGCGGGTTGGGCTTGCCGTCCAGCGCCGATCGGCTTGGTGCCGGCCGCGATCGCGACCCAGCCGAGCAGGGCGAGCAGGCCGAGCACGAAGCGAGTACGCCGGCAGGATCGCCGCGTTGCGGCGGATCGTGTTGCGGCTGTCGGAGCGACAGCGCTGGCGGTGATCGAGTGCGGGTACATGAACAGCGCCAGCGCCGAGCCGAGCGCCAGCGTGGCGTAGGCCCAGTACTGCGTGCGCGCCGGGGATGAACGACGCCGGTCGGCTTGCCGGTCGGCCGGGTTGGGCGTCGGCCATCTTGGTCTGCGCGGCGTCGAAGATGTGCGCCCAGCCGCCGAACTTCGTGCGGCAGGTAGATGATCGCCACGATGATGACGAGGTAGATCAGGGTGTCCTTGACGAACGCGATCACCGCCGGGGCGCGCAGGCCGCGACGAGTAGGTGTAGGCGGCGAGCAGCGGCGAACGCGATGAAGCAGCGGCAGGTCCTTGGCGAGCACGTTGTCGCCGCCGCCGAGCCCGACGACCTCGAGCACCGCCTGGATGCCGACCAGCTGCAGCGCGATGTAGGGCATCGTCGCGAGGATCCCGGTCACCGCGACGGCCAGCGACAGCCCGCGCGAGCCGTAGCGGCCGCGCACGAAGTCGGCCGGTCGTGACGTAGCCGTGCCGGTGGCTGACCGACCACAGCCGGCGCCATGAAGATGAAGATGATCGGGTAGAGGACGATCGTGTAGGGCACGGCGAAGAAGCCCGACACCGCGCCGGTGGCGAACATCGCCGCCGGCACCGCGATGAACGTGTACGCCGTGTAGAGGTCGCCGCCGAGCAGGAACCAGGTGATCCAGGTGCCGAACGCGCGGCCGCCCAGGCCCCACTCGTCGAGCGACTCCATGCTCGTCGGGCGGCGCCAGCGGCTGGCCCAGAAGCCCATGCCGGTGACCAGCGGCGAAGAGCACGATCGAGGACGATCAGGGCGACTCCGTTGACGTCGCTCATCGCTGCTCCTCCCGGACGTCGGACCTCGCGTCGTCGGCGGACCACTCGCCGTGCTGCCCCAGGTCGTCCATCGGCCGGTGCGGCCGGGCGACGAGGACGATGCGGTAGGCGGTGTAGGTGAGCGCCGAGGTGAGGAAGACCCAGAGGAACTGGTACCAGATGAAGAACGGGAACGCGCCCAGCCGAGGTTCGTCGCGGCTGTAGCTGCTCACCCACATCAGGGCGATGACCGGGAGCGCGAGCAGCACACCCGCCAGCACGAGCAGCCCGGTGCGGGCGGGCGGCACGGTGTCGTGGTCGACCGCGTCGGGGCGGTCGGGGTCGACGGCGTCGACAGAGCTCATGGTTCCTCCTAGGTCCCCCGGCGCGCGGTGGTCGTGACCGGGCCACCGATCACCGTAGGCACTCGGCACCGCCCTGCGGGCTTTGCGCACCACCGGTCTCCGGGCCGTCGGTGGGCCTCGGCACAATGGGCTGATGTCCACGATCGTCTTCCTCCACGCCCATCCCGACGACGAGGCCTCGCAGACCTCCGGCTCGATGGCCCGCGCCGTCGACGAGGGCCACCGCGTCGTCGTCGTGTTCGCCACGCACGGCGACCACGGCGAGGCGCCCGACGACCTCGCGCCCGACGAGACGGTGGTCGACCGGCGCCGAGTCGAGGCCGAGGCGTCGGCCGCGGCGATCGGGCTGCACCGCGTCGTCTGGCTGGGCTACGCCGACTCGGGCATGACCGGCTGGGACCAGAACTCGCACGAGGGCGCCTTCACCGCCGCACCGCTCGACGAGGCCGGGGCGCGGTTCGCGGCGGTCCTCGACGAGGAGGACGCCGACATCGCGGTCGGCTACGACTGGCACGGCGGCTACGGCCACCCCGACCACGTGCAGGTGCACCGCGTGCTGCACCGCGGCGTCGAGCTCGCCGCGCGGCGGCCCCGGGTGCTCGAGTCCACGATGAACCGCGACGCCGCGCGCCGGTTCTCCGACGCGGCGCGGGCGGCGGGGGCCTCCGAGGAGGAGGCCTTCGACCCCGACCAGCCGATGGACGACGGCAACCCGCTCGGCGAGCCGGAGTCCGCCATCTCCTGGCGGGTCGACGTCGGGCCGTGGCTCGAGCGGCGCCGGGCCGCTCTCGAGGCGCACCGCAGCCAGACCACCGACGTGGGGATGATGCTGTCGATGCCGCCCGAGATGTTCGCGGCATTCTTCGGCCACGAGCACTACATCGAGCCGGGCCGCCCGCCGGGCATGCTCGACGGGTGGCCGTTCGGCGACTGAGCCACGAGCAGCTCCCCGGGGTCCCGCTCGACAGCCCGGATGCCGTCGCCGGCCACCGGTCGCAGGTCACCGGACGCCTGGTCCAGCAGGGCCCGCGCCGCCGCCCGGCCCGAGCGCACCATGCGGTCGAGCTGGTGGAACTCGAGCAGGCCCACCCCCATCGACGACGGCCCGACCACCCAGGCGCCACGGGCGCGGGCGGCGTCACCGGCTCCCCCGCTGCCGATCATCATCGTGCGCATCAGGGTGTCGCCCAGCCCCGGCACCCGGGGCGGCCCCGGGCGGCGCGGCCCCTCACCACCCGACCCGATGGTCACCGCCACGACGGGGCCCTCGTCGCGCTCGACGAGCAGGTCGGTGGGCAGGTTGTCGAGCACCCCACCGTCGACGAGCAGCCGGCCGTCATCCTGCGTCAGCGGCGCGAACAGCACCGGCAGGCGTGACGACGCCAGGGCCGCGTCGACCAGCCGGCCGCGACGGTGCACCTGGCGGGTGCGGCTGACCAGGTCGACGCTGACCATGGAGAGCTGACGGGGCAGGCCCTCCAGCACCGTGTCGGCTCCGTAGTCGCGCTCCATCGCCGCGTGCACCCGCCGCCCGCGGGCCAGCGACCGGGCTGAGAGCCGGTAGTCGCTGAACGGCCGCCGGCGCACGAACTCCGCGTAGCAGATCTCCTCGAGGGCCGCCCCGTCGACGCCGGTCGCGTGCAGGCCGGCGATGATCGCGCCGACGCTGGTGCCGGTGACCCGGTCGACGCGCAGGCCGGCGTCCTCGAGCTCGCGCAGCACCCCGACGTGGGCGAAGGCCCGCGCCCCGCCACCGGCCAGGGCCAGCCCGAGCGAGCGGCCGGCGAGCCGGTCGGCGAGCGGCCGCAGGCCGGCCGCGAGGTCGCCGGTGACGAGGGTGAGCTGCCAGGCGTCGGTGGCCGCCACCCCGGCCACCCGTTGCTCGGGGCCCGGGACGGTGCCGAGCAGCACCAGCTCGGGGCGCCGGGCCGGCGCGGGGAACGGCCCTACCGCGGGCGCCGGCTCGTCACCGGTCGCGACGAGCACCACGGCATCCGCCTGGCGCAGGCAGAACTCGCGCCAGGCGGCATCCAGGCCGTCTGCGGATGCCGCGACCAGCAGCACCCGGTCGTGGTCACGCTCAGCGCGGGCCAGCCCGTCGGGGCTGACCATCCCCGGCGTCGCGACCCTGCAGGTGCTGGCGCAGCCGCCGGCCGAGCGCCTCCCCCACGGCACCCACCTGGGCAGCGGTGACGGCGGGGCCCAGCCCGACGACGGCGACCACCGAGACGCGCTCGGGCGGCGGGGGGGCCGCGCCACCTCCCCCGGCCGTGCGCAGCCGCTCGGCCACCTGACCGAGCACGAACCGTGCCGCCGAGGGGTTGGTGGCGAGCACGTCCTCGAGCGCCGCACGGGGAACCTCGACCAGGGTCGTGTCGCGGCGGGCGCGCACCGTGGCCGAGCGCTGCTCGCCGGTCAGCAGCGCCAGCTCGCCCAGCACCTGTCCCGGGCCGAGCTCGCGCACCACCGCGCCGTCGACGGGCACCTCGAGCCGACCGGTGCGCACGGCGAACGCCGACCCGGGTGGGTCGCCCTGCCGGATCAGCACCGCTCCGGCCGGCAGGTCGACGGCACGGGCCGCGTGCTCCAGGCGGTGACGAGCCGCCGTGGGCAGCGCGGAGAACAGCGGCAGCTCGGACAGGTCGACGGCGTCCGCGGTGCCGAGCGCCACGGGAACCGCCCACTCGGCCGGCGGGTTCGGAGGGAGCACGACCGGCGGCCGGTGGTCGTCGACGTCGTCCTCCTCCACCGCGGAACGGATTCGGCCCAGCGGCAGGGCGAGCAGGGCGACGACCACGAACGCGACGATGGACAGGACCCACCCCTGATGTAGGGAGTCGACCACCGTCGCCGGCGTCGGGTCGCCGAGGATGACCACGAGCACCGCGATGCCGATGACGCCGCCGAGCTGGCGGGGGCAGCCGCCCAGACCAGCGCCCCGGGCACGACGAACACCCGGTAGCCGTGGCGCTCGGCGAGGGGCCCGAGACCCGACGCGACGAGAGCGGCGACGATCGCGCCGGGCACCAGCGCGAGACCGGCCTTGAGCACGTCGTAGCCCCAGACGTACTGCAGCCACAGCACGTTGGTCAGCAAGTAGGCGTAGAAGCCGAAGCCCGCAGCCACCGTTGCGGCAGAACCCAGGTCGAACGATCGCAGGCGAAGGAGCATCGGGTCGAGCATCGGCGCACGGTGCCGTCTCGAGCTGACCACGAAGAGTCCCAGTGCGACGGCGGCCCCCACCAGGTCGGGCATGGTGCGGCGGCCGGGCGCCCGGCTCTCGACCAGCTCGTGGCGCGCCGCCCACACCGCGACCAGGCCGAAGGGGAGGTTCACCAGGAACGCCCAGCGCCAGCCGCCCAGCTGCACCAGGGCACCGCCGATGGGTGGGCCGACTCCCGCGGCGACGGCGGCCGAGGCGCCCCAGACCCCGATGGCGTGCGCCCGCCGGTCGGCCGGGAAGGCCGCGATCACCAGCGCGAGCGACGCGGGGACCAGCATCGCCGCACCGAACGCCTGCACCATCCGGGCGAGGATCAGCAGCTCGACCGACGGGGCGAGGCCGCAGGCTGCCGAGGCCAGGTGAACACGGCGACACCGGCGACGAAGGACCGGCGGCGGCCCACGACGTCGGTCAGCCGGCCGCAGAGGATGAGCGACGCCGCGAAGACGATGTTGTAGGCGTTGAGCACCCACGAGAGCTCACCGATCGTGGTGTCGGAGAACGACTCCCGGATGGAAGGGAACGCCACGTTGACGATGGTGGCGTCGAGGAAGGCGAGGAAGGCACCGAAGCCGGCGACGAGCAGGACACGTGACGGGGGAACACGCGTCGTCGCGGCTGATGCCATTCACACCTCCGGGGTCCGGGCCGAACCTGGTGCCTCGAACCCCTGCTGAACAGGGCGGATGCGCAACCTCGCCCAGCGCCGCACCGCTCGGTCGCGCCATCAGTGCACGACGAGCACCACGCGCCCGGCTCGCTCGACGACGCGGCGGCTCACCGACCCCATCAGCAGCCCGCGGAAGCCACCGGCTCCCCGCCGCCCGAGCACGACCAGGTCGACGTCCCGCTCCACGGCGACCTCGACCACGGCGCGGGCCGGCGACCCGTGCCGCACGACGATCTCCACCGGCACACCGGGGTACTGCTCGGCCACCGGGTCGATGACGCGGTGCCCCAGTGCGGTGTAGCGCTCCTCCACCGCTTCCCAGCGGCTGCTGGAGCGCTCGGTCACCACCACCCCCTCGTGGACCTCGATGTTCCAGCCGAGCACGCAGGTGATGCCGGCGCCGGCGGCATCGGCGACGGTGAAGGCCAGCGCGGCGGCGCGGCTGCTGGCGTCGCTGCCGTCGACCGCCACGAGGATGCGTCGCGGCGTCGACACCACCGTGTCGGAGGGCACGACGGCGACGGGGCAGTGCGCGTGGGCCACGACGGGCAGGGCGACCGAACCGAGGAGGATCCGCTCGAGGCGCCCGCGCGCCGGCGCGCCGATGACCACCCGGGCGGCGTTCTGCGACAGCCGCACCAGGGCGGCCGCCGGCGGGCCCCAGGGCACGGCGACGGCGACGTCGTGCACGTCGTCGCGCCGGGCCCGGGCCCGCTCGGCGGCCCGGTCGAGGATGCGGTGCGCCCCATCGTCGAGGTGCTCGGCGAGGCTCGGCGCCCCGGAGACCAGGGTCTCGTAGGGCGAGAGCTGCACCTGCGGGTCGACGACGGTCACCAGTCGCAGGGGCGCGCCCAGCCGCGCGGCCTCGTCGGCTGCCCAGTCGACGACGGCCTCGTCGGCGGCGGACCCGTCGACGGCGACGACCACGGCGCCGGTGGCGCCCAGGATCTCGTCGCCGGTCGCGCCTGACGCACTGGTGGGAAGGGGGGTGCTGACCTCGTGCTCGGCCATGCCACCATGATCCTCCGGGGGGGCCCGGTCGACACGGTCTCGTCGGTCACACCGCCCCCCCACGTTGGGGGTTGTCCATAGTCCGTTCGGGTGATAGCCGCCCTCGGCCGGCGGACGTTACGGTCATCGAGGACTCGTGCAGGGCGGGTCCTCGCCATGTGGTGTGGTGTCACGCACCTCAGGCGGTGCAACGGTCCTCGGCAGGGGGGACCCGAGCGAAGGGCGGGCTGTGGCAGCCATTCTGATCGTCGACGACGAGGTCAAGCTGCGCACGCTGCTGTCCCGCGACCTCTCGGCCGCGGGGCACCAGCCGGTTCCGGTCGCCGACGGCGAGGCCGCGTGCGACTACCTCGACGCGCACCGGGTCGACCTGGTGCTGCTCGACCTCGTGATGCCCGGCATCGACGGGCTCACCGTGCTCAAGCACGTCAACGAGCTGCCGGTCCGGCCCCCCGTGATGGTGCTGTCCGGGGTCGGCCACGTGGGCGCCCGGGTGCAGGCCATCAACAGCGGGGCGGTCGACTACGTGACCAAGCCCTTCGTGCTGGCCGAGCTGATCGCCCGGGTCAACCGGCACCTCGGCACCCCCCACGAGCGGCCCGAGAACGGCCGCTACCTGAGCCACCCCGGCTTCCGCCTCGACACGCACCGGCGCATCCTGCTGCTGCCCGACGGGGTGCGTCCCCTCAGCGAGCGAGAGACCGCGGTGCTGGCCCACCTGCTGCGGCGCCGCGGTGACGTGTGCGGCCGAGAGGAGCTGCTGCACGACATCTGGGGCTACGACTTCGACCCCGGCAGCAACGTCCTCGAGGTCTGCGTCGCACGGCTGCGGACCAAGCTGCCCAGCCTCACCACGATCGAGACGGTGCGCGGTGTCGGATACTGCATCGCCGAGGACTGACCAGCGGCTGGGAGCCGCCCTGTTCGCCGCCTGGCTGGCGGTGCTGACCGCCGCGGCGGTGTCCCTGGTGCGCGGGCCGATGGAGGAGATGGTCACCATCGAGGTGGTGATCTTCTCGTTCGCGGCGCTCTACGGCTTCGGGGTGTGGCCGGTGGTGCCCACCGCCACCTCCGTGGTGGCCTTCGGCGCCTTCTCGGCGGGTGTGATGGTGCCCCGCACGGCGCGTGGCGAGCTGCCGCGGGTGGAGCTGGTCGAGGTCGTCGCCTCCGTGGCACTGGCCACCATCGTCATGTTCCACGTGCGGCGCCGCGTGCAGGCGGTCGAGCAGGGCAACCGGCTCGCCGAGGCCGACCGGCGGCGGGCGGCCGCCCGCGACCGGCTGAGCCGGATGACGTCGCACGAGCTGCGCACGCCCCTCACCATCGCCACCGGCTACGTCGAGCAGCTGCTCGTCGACGAGCGCGAGGAGCAGCGCCGTGAAGACCTGCTCACCGTGCACGACGAGCTGGTGCAGCTGGCCCGGGTCACCGACCGCCTGGTGCGCGCCGTGGCACTCGACCTCGGGGGCCCCGAGGAGCCCACCGACGTGGGCGCGCTGCTCGAGGACGTACGCCGGCGGTGGAGCGGTGTGGTCGACCGGGATCTCGTGGTCGACAGCAGGGTGCACCTCGTGCCCGTGAACGGTGAGCGACTGCGGGCAGCCGTCGACACGCTCGTCGAGAACGCCGTGCGGTACACCGTCGACGGCGACCGGATCTGCCTGTTCTCGACCTCCGTCGACGGGCACGCCGAGGTGGGGGTCGCCGACTCGGGCTCGGGGCTGTCCGACGAGCTGATCATCCGCATCGTGGGTGAGAGCGACGGGGTCCAGGACAGCGTCGACACGTCCGTCGGTGCGGATGCCGCCGCGCAGCGGCTCCGGGACCTGTACTCCCGCACCGGGTTCGGCCTACGCATCGTGGCCGGAATCGCCCGCACCGCCGGTGGTCGGATCGTCGCGTCGAGGTCGGTCGACGGCGGTGCCCGGGTGGCGCTCTCGATCCCCCTCGCCCCGAACGGCGGCGACGGCATCCGGGCGCAGAGCGCGCATCACCTCGTCGGCGCTACCTCACCAGCAGTGACACCGTGACGGTGTGCGTCCGGCCGCCCGAGGAGCCGGTGACCACCACGGGGTAGGTGCCCGTGCGGACTCGCGAGGTGACGGAGAACCGCAGCGCGGCCGACCCGGGAGCGGTGACCGGGTTGCGGGTCCACGCCACACTCACCCCGGACGGCAGCAGTGAGGGAGTCGACAGCGCGACGGGCGCCGCGAGCGCACCGCTGGCGCCCACCACGACCGTCGTGCTCGCCGACCCCCCGCGGTTCACCGGGAGCCGCGACGGCGATGCCGTGACGCTGAAGTCTGCAGCGGTGACCACCAGGGTCGCCGCCACCGAGCGGGTCAGGCCACCGCCGGATGCCGTGACGGTGAACGGGTGACTGCCGGGTGCCGCCGCGCTCGTCGTGCTGACCACCAGCGTGGAGCCCCACACGCCGGGCCCGAGCACTGTCGGGGTGAGCGTCGCGGACGCACCGGCCGGCAGCCCCTGCACGGACAGGCTTGTGGCCTCGGCGAAGCCGTCGGCCGGCGTGACCGTGAGTGCCGTCGATGCCGAGCCGCCCGCCACCGTCGTGAGCGTGGGCGTGGCGGCAGTGACCGCGAAGTCGGGGGGCGTGGTCGCCGCGCGGGCGTCCGCCGCCATGACGTCGAGACGCCCGTTGCCGTAGCGCTCGTCCGGCCCGGCGGGGCCCAGGTCGACCGCGCCGCCGGTGAGGGCGGACTCCACCGAGGCCGGCGACAGGTTGGGGTGGGCGCCGAGGAGCAGCGCGGCGGCTCCCGCCACGTGCGGTGCCGCGACCGAGGTGCCGCTCAGGTACTGGAACCCGCCGAACACGTCGGATGAGAGCACCGAGACCCCCGGTGCCACGAGGTCGGGGAAGACCCGGGTGCGGCCGCCGCAGGTCGATGGCCCGGCGCTGGAGTAGGCCCAGATGGTGTCGGTGGCGCCGACCGCCCCGACCGACAGCGACTCGGGGTAGTTCGCCGGGCTGGCGCTGGTCGAGGCGGTGGGCCCGAAGTTGCCGGCCGAGAAGACCGGCAGGATGCCGGCCGCGCGCAGCGCGCGCACGTCGGGCTGGAAGGCCAGGTTGCACGAGGGGCCGGCGCCCAGTGCCCAGGACGCGTTGACGACCCGGGGCGCGTCGGCCGTGGCCGGGTCGTGGTCGGGGTCGAGCAGCCACTGGAATGCGAGGTGCATGGCGGTGGCCGTCGTCGCGCCGCGGTCGTCGAAGACCCGGGCGGCGATCAGGGTGGCGCCGGGCGCCATCCCGTAGCTCGAGCCGCCGTCGGACCCGCCGACGACCAGGCCGGCGGATGCCGTGCCGTGCCCGTCGAGGTCGACCGGCCCGTTCGGGTGCTGGCCGTAGGGGTCGTACCAGCTGTTGGTGCCGCCGCGCCAGCGGGCGGCGAGGTCCGGGTTCGTGAGGTCGACCCCGGTGTCGAGGGTCGCCACGACGACCCCCTGGCCGGTCTGCCCCGCCGCCCACAGGTCGGGAGCGTGCACGGCGGCGATGTTCGGCTCGACGGGCAGGGCGGTGGGCACGACCGTGATGGCGTCCGGGGTGACACTGGCGACGTCGGGACGGGCCGCCAGCTCACGCACCGCGCGGGGCGTGGCCGTCACCGCCACGGCGTTGGCCACCCAGAGCGGGGTCTGCGACGTCACCTCGCCGGCCGCCGCCAGGGCTCGCAGCCGCCCGCGCAGGGGTGCCTGGGCGGTGTCGGCATGCGCCCGCAGCCGGCGCACCACGGTGCTCAACCGCTGCGCCCGGCCGAGCGCGGACACGCCCCGCAGGTCGGGCGCGTCGCGCAGGGTGACCACGACCCGCGAGGTGCCGCGGTCCCCGACGACGCCCGACCCTCCCCCCTGGCCGGGGCCGCCGGGGCGCAGCGTGGCCGCCGCTGCGGGAAGGACCGACCCCAGGCAGAAGGCAGCGACGGCGGCACCCGTGGCGGCGGTGAGCAGTGCGCGGTGCGGCCGGCGGGCCCGGGTGCCGGTCATGACCGGCTCGCCCCCACCGGGGTACCCACGGCGGTCTCGATCTCCAGGTCGTCCGGCACCAATGGCGCTGTGGTCGAACGACGTCGAGCGATCAGGAGGGCGAGGACCGACACCAGGGCCGCGAGGAGCACGAGTGCCAGCGCCGATGTCGTGCGCTCGAGCCCGGTGGTGCGGTCCGCGGTGCCGGAGGACCATGGCACCACGAGGAACGAGTCCTCGGACCAGGCGCGGTGCAGGACGAGCCGCGCCTGCCAGTCGCCGTCGGGAGATGTGGGCAAAGAACCCTCGTATCGCCCTTCCTCGGTGGTGCGCAGCACCACGTTGGCCTCACCGGCGGACGTCGCCGGCGCCGACGGATCCGTGACTGCGAGCTCGACGCCGGTGACGACGGCGGCCACAGGACGGATGACGGGTTCGATGCGCACGAGGACCCGTTGGCCGGACCCGGTGGGCACGGCCTCGAAGGTGACGAACAGCCCGTCCACCGTGGCGTGCGCCGGAGCGACGAGCGCGTCCGCGCGGGCGACCTCCGTGGCCGTGGGCACCGTGGTCATCAGCGCCGCCACGGCCACCGCCGTCACCAGGACCGCCGCCTCGACCGTTGCTGTGGCGGCCAGCCGGCGCCGGTCCGGCCGCCAGGCGACCCGGCGGCCCAGCACGCGGTCCGCGACTGCCGGGTTGACGATCAGGGTGTTGTAGGCCGCCATCCCCAGGGCGACGGCCAGCAGCAACGACTTGGCGACCACGGCCGTCCCGTAGGTGCTGGCGGAGACCGTCGAGAGGCTCTGCACGTGGCGCCCCGCCAGGTAGAGCCCGGTCGCGCCGAGCACCCCGGCCGCGAGCGCGGCCATCGGGCTGTAGGCGCGCAGGGCCGCGAGCACCGGCACCCGTCGAGAAGCAGGGTCGAGCCGGGCGACGGGCCGCACCCCGACGAGCACGACGAGCAGGCCGCCGGCCCACACTCCCGCTGCCAGGAGGTGGAGGGCGCCGGCGAGGATCGCCACGGTGGCGCGCGCCGGCAGCGTCGCGGCGTGCCCGGCCCAGGCGTCGAGGGCGGCGGCTGCGACGAGCGCGCCGGCCGCCACGACGAGGGGGCGGACCCGCCGGACCGAGTCGTCGGCGGGCGAGCTGCCGGTCGCGTCTCGACCGCACCGCCACAGGGCGGCGCACGCGATCGCTCCGGCCGCGATCCGCAACAGCCACAACGTCCCCCAGGTGCTGCCCAGCAGCAGGTCGCCGACCGCCCCCTGCCAGGAGCCGTCCCCACGCCCGGTCGGCCCCACTTGCTCACCCGCGCGCAGCACGGGGGTCGCGACGGCGGCGGCGAGCGAGACGGCGGCAGCAAGCGCACCGAGGCGCAGCACCCGCGGGCGCAGGGTCCGGCCCGTGGCGCCGAGCGCGGCCATCACCCGCCCGGACACCGCCACGGCGCCGATCGCCAGCAGCATCCCACCAAGGTCGGCGAGCCGGAGCCCGAGGTTCCAGGGGCTGGCCGGTGCGTCGACCTGGGCGGCCGCGCCGTCCGGCCGCACCCCGGCACCGAAGGTGACCATTCCGTGGGTGGGGTGCCCGTCGTCCCCCAGCACGGACCACTCGATGGAGTAGGTGCCGCGCTGCAGCGGAGGCGTCGTGAGGCGGACCGCCGACCCGTTCTCCTCGAGCACGACCGTGGTCCGCACCTCGGCCGGCGAGGGGTCGGTGCGGCGCACCGTGAACGAGCTCGTGCGCTCGTCGACGGGTTCGCCGAACCACAGCGTCAGCCCGGTGCGACCGATGGCGGCCAGGCCCCCGTTCGGGGGGTCGGAGCGTTCGAGGTCGTTGTGGGCCGACGCGGCCGAGGCCGACCCGACCACGATGACGACGACGAGCAGCACGAGGCGGGCCACCCGGACCAGGACGGGTGCGGTGTGGCCGAGCGGGCGCTGCCGGGCGCGATGACCGCGAGGGGTCATGACCTGGCCACGAGGTGCTCGATCCGGACGTCACCGATGATGACGGTGACCTTCGTGCCGTCCCGCAGCGCGTTGCGGGTGTTGGCCAACATGAAGAAGTAGGTCCTGCCGAGCTGGAGCTCGGCCTTGTGGGCGTGCGGGCGCGACACCATGCCGAGCGTCTCGCCGGTGGCCTCGGCCACGAGGATGGGGGTCCTCTTCTCGTCGTGCAGCAGCAGGCTGGCCTTGTCGGGGTCCACGACCTGGTAGCGGAACTCGATCATCCCGCCGCCCCCGGTGACGCCGAGCAGGGTCACCGTGATGCCGGTGTGCGCCGCGAACTCCTGGGCCGAGACGGCCTCCGTGCCCGAGCGCACGTCACCGGCGCTCGCCCCGACCGCCTTGACCCCGAGGGTGACGGCGACGACGAGCAGGAGGACTGCGACCAGGACCCATCGAGGCTGCCACCGCCGCCGACGTGGCGCCGGTGGTTGCGGTGTGGGCGTGGGGGCGGTGAGGGTGGCTGCGCTCATGGTGGTGCTCCTCTCGGAGGGGCGCCGGCCGGAGTGCGGCCGGCGCCCGCCCGGGTCAGGGGATGTCGAACGCGTCGATGTCCTGGTTGGCGGAGGTGAGTCCGGCGGCGGTGCCGTCGAAGTAGGTCGACCACGTGCCGTTGGTGCGGCGCACCACGTCCTCGTCCTGGACTCCGGCGCCGCCGACGGTGGTGTCGCCGGAGAACGACATCAGCCAGTCCGTCGCGGAGCGCCACACGAAGCCGTCGACGTTCACGGTGCTCGCCAGCCCGATGCTGCCGGTGCCCGATGCGTCGACCGCCCTCGTGTACGTGGTCGCGGTGCCACCGGCCCAGCGGTAGATGTCCGCGTCGTCTCCTCCACTGACCCCTGCGGGAGCCGTGGTGGTGGAGAGCGAGAAGTACATCGCGGTGCCGACGACGCTGATGGCGTCGACGTTCTGGGTCATGTTGCCGCGGGCACTCCCGTCGAAGAACAGCTGCCAGGTGCCGTTGTTCCAGAAGACGACGTCCTCGTCCTGCACCGTCACCGGGATGCCCGGCAGGGTCACCGAGCCGGTGAAGGACAGGTAGAAGTGCGTCGCGTCCACCCGGCTGAAGCCGTCGACGTTGACGCCCGTCGGCAGGGCGTAGGGAGCGGCACTGGCGTCGACCGTCCGCCCGAACCGGCTGCCGGTCCAGTGGAAGATGTCGGCGTCGTCGGCCGTCCCGGTCACGCCCGGAGGGTTGGTGGCGCCCGTCGTCGAGAACCACAGCCTCGGCGTCAGGTGCAGCACGACCGTGGTCGTCGACCGGTTGCCGAGCGCGTCGACCCCTCGGACGGTGACCGGGTAGTCGCCCTCGGTGTAGGCCGCGAGCGGGATGGTCGCCGTGAAGGCACCGTTCGGGGACACCGTGGCGGCGGCCGGGGTGCCCGACCCGATGGACCACTCGACGCGGGTGACCGTGCTGCCGGCATCCGTCGCCGTTCCGCTGAGCGTCACCGAGGTGGCGCCGTTGGTCGGGTTCGGCGTGAGACCGAGGCCGGAGACCACCGGGCCGGACTTGTCGACGACCAGGGTGCCGGTGGCTTTGGTGCCCCAGTTGCCGGCCGCGTCACGGCCCTGGACGGTGATCGGGTGTGCACCGTCGGTCAGCTGCTTGACCGTCGCCAGCGGGATGTCGAGGTAGACGTTCTCGGTCGTCCCGGAGAAGGCGCCGTCGGCGGCCTCCATGACGATGGCGGTCGTGCCGGCGTCGAGGTAGCCACGGGCGGCCGTGATGACGCTCTGTGCCGTCCCGTCGGCGCCGACAGCGGGGTCGGTGACGGTCGCCGAGACCCGGACCGTGGCCGAGGTGCCGTTGACCGGCATCGTGCCGTTGTTCGGGCTCGGGTTCACCACGACGGTCGACGTCACTGCGGGCCCGCTCCGGTCCGCGATGAGCGGGACGCCGACGGGGTCGCTCCAGTTGCCCACCACGTCGCGGGTGCGCACGGTCACCGTGTGGGTGCCCTCGCTGAGGCCCAGCGCAATGGAGGCGGGGATGGTCCCGACCACGCTGGCGACCGGACCGGTCGTCTGCAGGGTCATGGGGTTCGCGTCGCCACCGTCGATGGCCCACGCGGCCGCGTCGATCGCGCTGTTGCCCGACGTGGTGTCGTTGCCGGTCGCGCTCACGGCGACGGTGCCGCTGCCGTTGGTGTGGTCGGGGGTCACGACGACGCCGGTGGTCGTCGGGCCGACGGCATCCGAGCCCGTGACGAGCGCCGAGCTGAACGGGCCCCAGTCGGTGGCGCTGAGCCCGCGGACGTAGACGACGTGCTGCCCGGTGGCGAGCGCGGTCGCGAGCGTGGCGGCGGAGGCCGCCGTGGGTCGCACCGCTTCCGTGGCGGAGCCGAAGGAGCCGTCCGTGGCCTCCATCGCCGTGCCGGTGCCGGGGGCGCCGACAGTGTCGACGAAGTACTCGGCGCCGGTGACCGTGGCACCGGCGACCGCTGACGCGTCCACCGAGGCGGACAGGGCGGTGCCGTTCCAGCTGACCACGTGGGTCGCCGGCCCGGATACGTCCGAACCGCTTCCGCTGCCGCCGACCTGCAGGAAGGTGAGCATCCCTCCCGTCCCGGCGGTGGTGTTGTTGTGCAGCGTCAGGCTCGCGTCGTAGACCGCAAGGCGTCGGTCCGCGGCCGTGGGCGGCACGGTGACGATGGCGTCGGCCGTCTGGCCGGGCCCGAAGGTCTCGGCCACGTAGCGGCGGGAGATGTCGACAGCGGCGTTCTTGAGCTGGCTGCCGTCGAGGGCGACGACCCGCTGGTCGGCGCCGAGCACGGTCATCGAGTGGTAGCCCGCGCCCGCGTTGACCCAGCGCAGCAGCACGTCCTGCCCCGAGGACGCCGTCACGGTGGCTGCGCCCGGAGCAGGCGCCCCGTTGATCAGCGTCCACTGCGGCGCGAAGGAGCGCATGTCGAAGGCGGCCGGGGTGGCCGACCGGTTGAGCCGCGAGTCGACCTCGCTGAGGACGAGGACGCCCTCGGCGTCGAAGGTCGTGCTCGCGTCGTACGCCTGGCCCGCCGTGGCAGGCTCGACGACGAGCGCCCCGAACAGCCCGCGGGCCACCTGGTGCTGCGCGCCGGCTCCGACGCCGGCCTCGTAGAGGTAGGTACCAGGGCGCGACGCCGTGAAGCTGTACGAGTGGGTCCCGTCGGCGGCGACCGGCGTGGTGTCGGGGACCATCGCCTGGCCACCGACGTACAGCGAGGTGGCCTCGCCGCTGAGCCCGTTGTGCAGCGTGATGCTGACCGTGGACCCTTCCGCCACACGCAGGTTCGGCCCACCGGGGGCGGTCACCGTGCACGGGGTCGACGTGCAGTACCCGAGCACCGGCATGCCGGCGCCTCCGGTCCCGGGCAGGTCGGTCGTGCCGTTCTCGGCGTACAGGTCGATCCCCACCGGGTCGGCGCTGGCCGACCCGGCTGGACCCACGAGGATCCCGAGGACCGCCAGACCGCCTCCGGCCGCGATGCTGAGGGCTGCTCTCCGCAGTGCTGTGCTCATCGTCGCCCCTCTCTCATCCACAGTTGTTCGGGGTGGGCGGCTCGATACGCATGTACGTGATCGGCCCGGTCATCGTGACGCCCCACGAGGTGATCTGATACAGGGCGTGGTTGTGCGAGATGATGTAGTACTCACCGCACTGGTTGAGGGTCTGCACCCCCGGTGGAAGCGCCTGGGTCGACCCGAGGTACGGGCTCCCGCTGTAGAACGTCCCGACCACCTGGTTGGCCAGGCTGGGCACCGTCACCGTCACGGGGTGCGTCGGGCTGTAGCCCTCCGCGTCGTACCACTTGAACAGCACGTCCCAGGTCTGGCCGGGGCCGATGTTGATGGCGAACTTCTCCATCGACAGGTCCGCCGTGCCGTTCTTGAGCTCGTGCCCGTCGCGACCGATGACGAGGCCGTTGTTGCCGTGCGGGTGGAACGGGTAGTCCTCGCTACCCACGCTGAGGTAGCGCGCCATCCCGCTCAGCGGGTGCTTCACGGCGTCGTACGGCTGGATGGTCGCGAGTGACCCATAGGGCTGGTTCGGCAGCCACGACGCACCGTTGTCGGCGATGCTGTCGGGGTAGCCGCGGCCGTTGATCAGCCAGTAGCGGGCCTTGTACTTCGTGATGTTGAAGGTCTTCCCCCGCTCGACGGCCTGGTGCTGGTAGGGGTCGATCTCCGACAGCAGGACCATGAACTCCTCGGTGGGGTCGAAGGCGCTGTCGCTCGAGTCGTAGGCGTGGTCGTCGTGCGCCACGCCGGTGCCGTCGACCGGTCGCACGATCAGCGCACCGAACAGGCCCATCCGCACCTGCGTCTCCGGGTCGGTGCCGGCCTCGTAGAGGTAGGTGCCGGCGCGCTTGGCCGTGAAGGTGTAGGTCACGGTGGGCTGGGTCGTGGCCGTGGCAGCAGCGGTGCCCGGCGCCAGGCTGGTCATCATCGCGCCTGCGGCCCCCTGCGGCTGCGACGGGACACCGTCGGCCCGCACGTCGTCCTGGCCCGGGAAGACCATGGAGGTCGGCACCTTGAGGGTGTTGTGCAGGATGACGGTGACGACGTCACCCTCGTGCACGCAGAGCACGGGCCCGGGGTGCTGGAACGGGTCGAAGCCGTGCGAGTAGCCCCACATGAAGGCCGTGTTCCCGTCGGGGAGGTCGATGTAGCCGGTGCGCGTCGTCAGGTCGAAGACGGGCTGCTTGGCAGCCGGCCCGCCGGTCGTGCAGACGATGCCGTTGCGCGGTGGGTCGGCAGCGGCCGCGGGTGCGACCTGGGTCGCCAGCGCCGCACCGAGCGCGAGGATGCCGCCGGTCGCGAGTGCCAGCCCGCGGCGGACGAGCCGCCGCGTCGAACGCAGTGAGGTGGTCATGCCGTCACCCCTCCCAGGTCGTTGGGAAACGCTTGCGCGTCGACGCCGCTCGCGTAGACGTGGATCTCGGTGGTCTGGCCACCGAACCCGTCCGGTGCGAGGTTGTTCGACCTCAGGAGAGAGCGGTTGTAGAGGTAGTAGGTGTCGTACCCGGGCCCGCTCTTGGGAGGGGCGGTGAAGAGCACGTCGTAGCTCTCGCCCGGACCGATGTTCAGCGTGTCGGTCTCGTACGAGGTGTCCGTGCCGCCCCGCCCCCGCATGGGGGTGGCGTCGCGTCCGACGACCCGCATCCGGATGCCGGTCAGCGTCATCGCGGACTCGCGGAACCCCAGGTTGGAGAAGCGGAGGGCGACCCGCTCGCCCGCGTTGCACGTCACCAGCGAGGACTGCGGCTGGTACTGCAGCTCGGGGTGGCCGGCGGGTGGGATGAGGTCGCCGTCGGCGTCGAAGGTCACCCCCGCCTGCGGGTGGAAGGCGTCCACCGAGGGCCCGTTGGGAGCGATGGTGTCTGGGTAGACCCGCCCGTTGAGGAGGGCGAAGTCGGCGCGGTAGTCGCTCCACTCCGGGAGCTGGATGTGGGCGTCCGCCCAGTGCGCCTCGGCCCAGACCTCCGACAGGAACATGGCGTACTCCCGGTCGTAGCCGGTCGACCCGTCGCCGTCGTTGTAGAGGAAGCGGGTGTACGTGCGCCCGCCGAACGTCTTGGACTGGCCGTCCTGGAGCGGCCGGACGAAGACGAGCCCGGTCATGCCCATGTGCACGTGCTCGACGTCCTCGACGTGGCAGTGGTACATGTACGTGCCGGGGTCGCGCGGGCGGTAGACGTAGGTGAACTCCCGTCCGGCCGGCACCGACACCGACCCGGAGGGCTCCCCGTCGAAGAACGGGATGACGTTTCGGAAGCCGTGCCAGTGCAGGGTGTGCGCGTCGAACAGGTCTGGCCGCAGGGCCAGGCCGAGGTTGGTCAGCTGCACCCGGAACTCGTCGGCGGTGTTGCCGTCGTACTGGTTCACCCAGAACAGCGGCGCCGAGTGCTGGGCCTTGTTCTTCTGCGCGAGCCGCTGGGCGTCGGTCATGCCGGTCACGTTGCGGAACCCGAAGACGTAGGTCGTGAGGCCGTCCGGGGCGAGGGTGTCCGGGTGGAACGGTGGGATGGCGGGGGTGGGCGGCAGGTGGATCCACCCGTCGGTGCCCGCGAGGTACAGGTTCGCGGGAGCGCCGTCGGCGACCGCCACCTGCTCGGGGTACAGCACCCGGCCGGCCCAGGTGGCTGTGCCGGCCACGAGGGCGGCGCTGCCGGCCAGCCCGAGGGCCCGACGCCGGCTGAGCCGCACCGCGCCCAGCCGCGATGCCGCGCCTGTGGGTGCACCCTGGGCCGGCCCTGCCTCATCTGCGTGTGTCATGGCGTTCCCTGCGTCGAAGGTGTGGTGGTGTCGGCGTGACGTGCCGTCGCCGGTCGGGGCGCTCATGGCGCCGTGGCCCCGGTCGGCAGCGAGAACGCGTCGATGTTGAGCGCGGCGGTCGTCAGGCCGTGTGCCGTGCCGTTGAACCACGTCGTCCACCGGTAGCGGCTGCCGGTCAGCTCGATGGCGACGATGTCCTCGTCCTGGACGGTCCCGAAGCCCAGCAGCGACGTGTCGGCGCTGAACGACAGGTAGTAGTGCGTGGCATCCACCCGGACCGCGCCGTCGACCCGGGCCTTGACCGCGATGCCGTGTGTGGAGGCGTCGAACACCCGCGCGTAGGCGGTGCCGCTCCAGCTGTAGAGGTCCGCGTCGTCGGGCGTCCCGGTGACCCCCGGAGGATTGGCCGACCCGAAGGTGGCGAAGTACAGGACGCCGCCCCGCACATCGATGGCGTTGACGTCGAGCGCGGCGCTCGTCAGGCCGTGCGCCGTGCCGTCGAAGTACACCGACCAGGCGCTGCCGTTCCAGTACACGACGTCCTCGTCCTGCACCGTCAGGGCCGGCTTGTTCGCGGGAGTCAGGGTCGTGTTGTCGGCGAAGGAGAGGTAGAAGTGCGTGGCGTCGACCGCTGCCAGCCCGTCGACGTTGGCACTGGCCGGCACGCCGTATGCCGGCAGGGTCACGTCGACCGCACGGCTGTAGGAGGTGCTGTTCCAGCGGTAGACGTCTGCGTCGTCGGCCGTGCCGCCCACTCCCGGAACCGTGGCGTTGCCGGCGGTCGAGAAGAGGAAGCCGGTGGTCGGCGGTGGGGGCGGCGGCGCGGCCTGTGGCACCTCGTCGGATCCGGCGTCGACGGCCGGGCCGGAGGGCCGGGCGTCCTTGTCGATGTCCGAGGTCGGGGCCGGGATGTTGGCCCGGCTCGCGGCACCGATGTCGCAGGCCGGCGAGGAGGTTCCACCGGAGCAGGCCTGGAGGTGGTAGTCACCCATCAGGTCCGGGGGGACCTCCCCGGCGGCGGTCGGGGTGACGAGCGTGGCGTCCACGAAGGCGGGGTTCTGCCGCCAGGTCGCGAAGGACACCGAGGGCGGCCACGCCTGGGCGATCGCGGGGTCCGTCCTCCGGTTCGTCGGGTCCGTCGCGTAGTCGTGCTGAGCCGCGTCCTGCTGGATCACCGAGTTCACCGGGTCCAGGACACCGGTGCCGTCGGCCACGCCGACGTCCCAGAGGTCGACCGGGTCGGTGTCACCGTCGAGGCCGAGGCCGGTGACGGTGGTGCCGGCCCGGGTGCCCGCCCGGTTGTTCCAGAGCACGTCGTTGAAGAGCACGGGCTTGCTGAAGGTCGGTGAACCGGCGGCCAACGTGGCCTGCAGCTGCTGGCTGTTCTCGGAGGTGGACACGCCGGCGGGTGCCGGGAGCCCGTTGGAGGTCACGGCCGTGGCGGTCGTGAGGTTGTCCATGATCGTGTTGTTCACGACCTGCACGTTCGGGGCGTCGTTGATGCCGATGCCGCCGCCCTCGTGGGTGGAGATGTTGCCCGCGATGACGTTGTTGTAGACCTTCATCGGGAAGTTCCCGGCCTGTAGGAAGCGGATACCGCCACCGTCGTCGTTGGCGAGGTTGCCCTGGATGTGGTTCGCGTAGATCTCCACCGCGCCCGAGCCCTCGGACAGGACGTCCGGGTCGGCCGGGAGCGCACCGGCGATCATGATGCCGCCGCCCTCGTCGTTGGAGTTGTTCAGGGTGATCCGGTTGTCGTGGATCTTCCCGTTCGGGCTGAGGCCGTAGACGCTGACGCCCGCGCCGTACTCGAGCGAGAAGTTGCCGCAGACGTCGTTGCCCGACACGTCGTAGCCGTCCGCGCCCGCGAAGAGCCCGACGGCCCCCGCGAGGTTGGTGCCGGCGTTCTGCACGATCCGGTTGTTCACGATCCGCGCGCCCGGGTTGTGCTGGCTGCTGTTCGGCGCCGGGATGTCCGGCGTGCCGATCCGGATCGTGCCGTAGGAGCCGCCGTTGTTCTCGACGACGTTGTTCGACACCTGGAGCTTGGCGACGTACGCGTGGGCGTACACCGCGCCACCCTGGGTGCTGATGTTCGGCGGGAGGTTGGTCAGCTGACCGGTGAGGTCGTTGATGTTGCCCGGCACGCCCTGCTGGTCGCCGCCGCGGATGTCGAAGCCGTCGATGAGCGGGGTGAAGGCAGTCGAGCTGTTGCTGAAGCGCGTCGTCGTGTCGGCGAACAGGGAGATGACCGAGCCGACGCTGACGGGCGCGTCGCCCACCCAGGCCGCGGCATCCACGCGGGTCAGCCAGTCGGTGGCCATGCCGCTGTCACCGGCGAAGCCGGCGCCGTCGACCACGGTCCCCTGCACGTGGGGGCTGTTGGTGTTCGGCCCCTGGAAGCCACCCGCGCCCACCCCCTGGAGCTTGACCGGCCGGGTGACCACGAGGTTCTCGTAGTACGCACCGCGCGGGTTGTCGGCCGTCGGCGTGCCGGGGTACACGACCACGAGGTCGGTGTCGTTGCTGCTCGCCGCGTCGTCGAGCGCGTTCTGGATCGCGTGGCTGACACCGGTGCTCCCGGTCTGGCTCCCCGTCGAGTCGGGGTCGTACCGGGATGTGACGGCGCCGTCCCGCTTGGACAGCGACCCGGGGCCCACCTCGTAGACGTGCGCCGCGTACGCGGCGGTGCCGTTGCCGAGCACGTGGAAGGTCAGGCCGTTGACGGTCTTCTTCCCGTTGTCGGCGGTGACGCTCAGCTGGTAGGGGCCGCTCCCGAACCCGGCCGGACCCGGGATCGTGATGACGATCTCGGTGTCGCTCCAGGAGTTGATCGCCGTGGCCGCGAGCACCGTGGACCCCAGGCTCACCGAGCCGGCGCCTCGGGTGTCGCCGAAGCCATCACCGGTGATCGTGATCTGCCGGTTCGTGCCCGTGTCGGTGGGCCGGACGAACGGCCGGGATACCCGGAACAGCTGTGGCGCCGCCTGGTTGACGAGGCACTGCACGGTGGTCGGGCTGGTGCCCGGGATGCCGACGCTGACGCCGACCTGGGTGGGGGCGAGGTCGGTCGGGATGGTCACACCCGGCATCGCCTCGAACTCGGTCGCGATGGTCCGGAACCTGGGGTTGTAGTTCTGGTTGAGGTGACCCGGCGCACCGGGGTCGTTGCCGACGAACCGGTAGAGGTTCGTGCAGACGCCGGAGGGCGTCGGGCAGCTGATGTGGTCGGTCGACGGCATCAGCACGTCGTAGTAGCCGTTGAAGTCGGACTCGGCGGTGTGCACGAGACGACCGGTGTAGTCGTAGATGCCGACCGGGGCGTAGGGCACGCCGGCCTTGTCGCCGAACAGCACGGTCCGCTTGTCGACCGAGAAGTTGAGGTCGTCGACGATGAGCCCCCGCAGCCGCGACGGGACCGGCACGTCGGTGAAGACGTGGAACATCGGCACGATGGACTTGCCGTTGTTGAGGTCGACCAGCTTGGTGTCGCAGCGGGCCTTGGCGGTGCCCTCGTACGGCGACCCGCCCATCCCGGCGAAGGCGGCGTTGTCCACCGGCGTCGAGGCCGGCACCTGGACGCCCAGCCCGAGGTCCTTCACGGGGTAGCCGTCGGGGCCCGAGTCGGCGACGTCGACGGTGTGCAGCGCGCCGGCGCACGACGGCGGGGGCACCTGCGCGGCGACCGCGTCACCACGCGCGATGTTGATGTCCTCCTCGCTGGTCACCGAGTACTCCGGGTTGCCGGACGCGTCGTCCGGGATGTCGATCGAGACCAGGTAGCTGTCAGCGGTGATCGGCGTGAAGGGGACGTCGACCGGGTTATCCGGGTCGGTCAGGTCCTGGCAGGTGGGGTTCGCCGGGTCCTTGTCGTCCAGCGTCCCGGGGGCCAGGCAGACGTCACCGAAGCCGTAGTTGCCGTCGACCGCGGCACCGAAGTTGGCGTCGGGCGTGCCCTGGTCGGTGGCGTACGGGCCGAACTGCACGCCGTTGACGAGCGCGGCGACGCACTCGCCGTCAGCCGACTGGTCCGGCGAGAGCACGTCCTCGTCGGTGGGGTGGTCGAGCGGTGTGCCGTCGACGTCGCGTGCCGTGCACCCGCTCGGCGGGCTCCAGTGCTCGGACAGGTAGGAGTTGAGCAGCTTGCCCTTCTTCAGCGAGCCGTCGGTGTCGACGACGAACCGGTCGGTGGCGTCGCACGGCGTGACCGAGTCGCCCGGGCACTCGACGGGCGCGTAGAGCCGCACCGGGATGTTCGGGACGCCGGGCTGCCAGTCCTCGGACGCCGCGTACTGCGGGTCGAGCTCGTTGCGGGTCGTGTCGTAGGAGACCGAGCCGACGATGCCGCCGTTCTCCCCCTTGCTCGCGACGTACTTCTGCACGCCCCAGTCCAGGGTGCCGGACAGCCCGATGATGGGCAGCGTGCTCACGTCGACACCGGAACCGAGCACTGTGGTGGCGGTGGGCTGGTTGTCGGCCTGGTAGGTGACACCGGTCGTGTAGAAGTTGTCGGAATACGCCTCCATCACAACCCATTCCGACAGCGGGTAGGCGCTCTCGAAGGTGTAGAAACCGCTGCTGTCGGTGCCCACGGCGGTGGAGCCGCGGTCCATCAGCGAGTTGTCCTTCTTGCGCATCGTCAGCGGGAACTGCGCGACGCCCTGCTCCCCCGGGTCACGCTTGCCGTTCTTGTTCGCGTCGAGGAAGACGTGCCCGGAGAGCTCGGTCCACCACCCGGTCACCGGCAGCTGCTTGAGGTCGACCGCCTCACCCTTGGAGATGGTCACGTTGACCAGCTGGAGGATGTAGTTCTGCGGCTCGTCCCACCAGGTCAGCTGGTAGTTGCCGTCGGGCACGTTCGGGATCGTGAAGTGGCCGTTGGCGTCGCCACGGCCGACCCAGACGGCCTGGTCACCGTTCTCCAGGTCGTCGAGCGAGAGCACCGGGTCGGCGATCGGGTGGTCCAGCTTGGCCCCGGTCATGCCCATCAGGTAGTTGAAGCTGCCCCCCACCGGCGGGTAGTACTGCTTGACTGCCACGACCGTGCCGGTGATCGAGCCGTTCCCGCTGCCCATGGTGTTCTTCGGCGTCACGAAGCCGAACTGGGGGGTGGGAACCGGCTCGGAGCCGACGGTGGCCTCGGTGTCGTAGCCCGTCGCGTTCTCCATCAACCAGGTGTCGAAGTCGTGGTTGCCCTCGAGGGTGGTGGTCTGGATGTAGTCGGTCCCGTCCGGCGGGGTGACGGTCGTCGTGTAGCGGTTGGTGCCGAGGTGCGGGATGGTCAGCATCCCGGTGCTGTCGCTGAAGCACTTGCCGCCGACCTTGCTGACCGTCTTCGGGGTGCCGTCGTCGTTGCGGTAGGTGGTGTTCCACGGGATGACGTGCGTGTCCGGGTTCTCGCCCGCGTAGACCGTGCACAGCGGGTTTCCGTAGACGTCGGTGGTGACCTCGCCGAGCGTGTCGTTGATGTGGCCCTGGAACCCGGCCAGACCCGGTTCGCCGTTGTCGATCGCCCCGTTGGTCGAGGCCTCGTCGAGGAAGACCTGCGCGCGCAGGGTCGCGTCGGGCAGCGGGTCCGGCTGCACCCCGACCTCGACCAGCCCCTTGTCGCCCACCGACGAGTCCTGCTCGAGCGGCACGGTGAAGTGCGTCCCGTCGATCTTGTAGTTGTCGGCCAGCACACTGATCAGGTAGTCGCCGTCGGGCAGGTCGAGCGACGCGGCACCGTTCGCGAAGTCGGCGCTCGTGCCCTGCCGGTAGATCGGGGCTGCCCCCGGGTCCTGCCGCACCGAGGGCCACGAGCAGTCGGCCGGGTAGCTGCCGTCCTCGGCCGAGCACCCCGAGCCGGGCTTCGGGCCGCCGTAGGGGGCGGACTTGCCGGAGTTGTCGACGCTGATCAGGTAGCGGTAGTCCGTGACCGCGCTGCCCTTGGTGACCGTCGTCCAGCCGGACGCGCCGGGGAAATGGGTCTCCGTGCGCGCCGCCGACACCTTGACGGTCACGGCGTTCGTCGTCGGCACCGCCGCCCGGGCGGCAGGCGCGGTGAGCACCGGCACCGCGGCCACGACGCCGAACGCCAGCGCGGCGGCGCTCAGGGCCGTCACGGCCCGGCGCAGTGCGGATGCCGTCGCTCCCCCGCGAGCGCGCCGCGGCCCATGCCGTCGGCTCCTCGGGTCGCCCGGTGCCGTGCCCCTCGGCGCGCCATCCGTCGAGCTCCCACCGGTGTCCTGCACGTGGTCGTGTCGCTGCATGCGGCTCACATCCCTGCCTCCGAGCACCCCCTGCAGGCGCTCGTACTGCGCCATGGCACCCCGGCGCGACACCCGGTGGCGAGGGCTCGGGCCCACTTGTCACGCAGCCGTATCCGCCCGGTCAGGCGGTGGTCAGGCCCGCGTCATGGCGCCGTCAGCACCGGCTCACGCACGCCTCAGGTTCGTGTCATGCGGCCGTCAGGTCGCTGTCATCATCGGGTCATGAACCGGGCGCGGGCCTGGCCCCGAGCGGTGCTGGCTCAGGCGGTGCCGGCTCCGGCGACCGGGGGCGGCGGCGGGTTCAGGGCGGTGAGCAGCCGGCTGGTCGCGGCCGCGAGCTGCACCGGGGTGGCGGCCTGGTCACGGGTCGCGACGAGCGACTCGACGTCCGCTCGCGAGCTGCGCACGGCATCCCGCAGCGTGCGGGCCCGAGCGGCGCGCTCCTCCTCGGGAGCCGCGGCCTCGAGGCCGGTGAGCCGGTCCTCGGCGGCGCTCACCCGGGCGGCGCTGACCTGCCAGCCGCCGGCCAGGGCGTCAGGGGTGTTGGTCTGCTGCAGCTGGGGCAGCAGCACGCGGCCGAACCACGCCACGTCGGCCTCCGCCTCGGCGAGCTCGGCATCCCAGGCGGCCCGGCGCCGGCTGCGCACGACGAGGAAGCCGGCGAGACCGGCGAGCAGTGCGGCGAGCAGGAGCCAGACCCAGCCCGGGATACCGCCACCCTCGTCAGCGACCGGCTGGGGTGCGGCCGTGGCAGTGGCGGACGGGGACGGCGTGGGTGTCGGCGTGGGCGTGGGCGTCGCGGTCGCCGTCGCGGTGCGGGTGACCTCCTTGGTGGGGGTCACCGTCGATGTCACGACCACCGAGGTCGTTGCGGTCGGGGTCGGTGGCTTCGTCGTCGGGGTGGGTGTGGGTGGCTTGGTCGTCTTCGTGGGTGTTGGAGTGGGCGTCGGGGTGTCGCTCGGCGTCTGGGTGGGCTCCGGTGTGGGCGTGTCGGGCACCGCGGCGGTCGGGGGAACCGAGATGGACGGCACGGACACCGAGATCGAGGGGATCGTGGGCAGCGTCACCGAGGGGGTGGGCAGGGTGATGCCGCCTCCCCCGCAGCCGGTGAGCAGCAGCGCCGCCGTTGCGCCGGCCGGGACGAGCCACCGCCCCGCCCTCGTCGTGCCCGGGGTGCGGTGGTCCATGTCGTGGCCTTCCTGTGGTGCGGTGCGCTGCCTCCCGGCAGTCTCGACGGCGCCGGCGCACGGGGCATCACCCGCACCGGATGATGCGGCCCCGGCGGGCGGGCGGTGCAATGGCGCTATGGACGACTCCGCAGCTGTCCCACCCACGGCGGAGCACGCCCGGCTGGCGCAGGCGACCGGCCGGGCCGAGAACAGCCTGTTCACCGCGAACCCCTGGTACGAGTGGGGGCCCTACCTCAGCGAGCGCGCGTGGGGCACGGTGCGCGAGGACTACTCCGCCGACGGCGACGCCTGGCGCTCCTTCCCGCACGAGCAGGCCCGGTCGCGGGCCTACCGGTGGAACGAGGACGGGATGGCCGGCATCTCCGACCTCCACCACGAGCTGTGCCTCGGGCTGGCCCTGTGGAACGGCCGCGACCCCATCCTCAAGGAGCGGATGTTCGGGCTCTCGGGCCCCGAGGGGAACCACGGCGAGGACGTCAAGGAGTACTGGTGGTACCTCGAGGGCCTGCCCAGCCACGCCCTGCTGCACTGGCGCTACCACTACCCGCAGGCCGAGTTCCCCTACGAGGCCCTCGTGCACCACGGCCGTGGGCTGCACGACCCTGAGCTCGAGCTGCTCGACACGGGGGTCTTCGACGACGACCGCTACTGGTCGGTCGACGTCACGTATGCCAAGGCGAGCCCCACGGAGGTGCTGATGCGCATCGTCGTGGAGAACCACGGTCCTGACGAGGCGACCCTCGAGGTGCTGCCCACGCTGTGGTTCCGCAACACCTGGTCCTGGGCGGAAGGGGCGCCCCGGCCGCGCATCTCGGGCGACGGGAGCTCGCTGGAGGTCACCGAGCACGCCCTCGCGGGCTACCGGCTGGATGCCGCGCCAGGCCCCGACGGGCTGGCCCCCGAGGCGCTGTTCTGCGAGAACGAGACCAACCTCCCCCGGGTCTTCGGCGGGCCCGCGAGCACGCCCTACCCCAAGGACGGCATCAACGACCACGTGGTGTCCGGCGCGGCGACCGTCAACCCCGCCGGGGTCGGCAGCAAGGCGTCACTGCGCTACCGGGTCACCGTGCCGGCCGGCGGCACGGCCGAGCTGCGCCTGCGGCTGCACCGGCCGGAGCCGACTGCTCCAGCCGCACCCGATTGGGCGGCAACAACATTCGACACGGTAGTCACGGCGCGAGAGGTGGATGCCGACGAGTTCTACACGCACCTGGCGCCGGACGACACCACGTCCGAGCAGCTGCGGGTGCTGCGGCAGGCCAGCGCCGGGCTGGTGTGGAGCAAGCAGATCTACCCCTACGACGTCGCTCGCTGGCTCGACGGCGACCCAGGGCAGCCACCGCCGCCGGAGGGCCGCCACTCGGGCCGCAACGCCGACTGGCGGCACCTCGACTCCTTCGACGTGCTCGCCATGCCCGACCCGTGGGAGTACCCGTGGTTCGCGGCCTGGGACCTGGCCTTCCACGCCACGGCCTGGGTGCACCTCGACCCCGCCTTCGCGAAGTACCAGATGCTCGTGCTGCTGCGGGAGTGGTTCCAGCACCCCAACGGCGCCCTGCCGGCCTACGAGTGGAACTTCGACGACGTCAACCCGCCCGTGCACGTGCTGGCCGCGCTGCGGGTGTTCGTGGTCGACGGCGGGCAGGACCGCGACTTCCTCGAGCGGATCTTCCAGAAGCTTCTCGTCAACTTCACCTGGTGGCTCAACCGCGAGGACATCGACGGCAACAACCTCTTCGGCGGGGGGTTCCTGGGCCTGGACAACATCAGCCCGATCGACCGCTCCAACCTCAAGGACGGCGACCGGCTCGAGCAGGCCGACGGCACCGCCTGGATGGCGTACTACGCCATGTGGATGCTGGTCATCTCGATCGCGCTCGCGCAGGAGAACCCGGTCTACGAGGACATGGTCGTCAAGTTCCTGGAGCAGTTCCTCCAGATCCGCACCGCCCTGGAGAACACCGACCTCTACGACCCGGAGGACGCGTTCTTCTACGACCGGCTGCTGCGGCCCTCGGGCGAGTCGGTGCCCGTGAAGGTGCGCACCATCGCGGGCCTGATCCCGCTGCTGCCCGCCGTCGGCATCCCCCGGCCACAGGCGGCTCAGGTCGACCGGCTCGGCAAGCGGTTCGCCGCCATCCGCGACGCCTGGACCGCCGACGGCAAGAGCCTGGCCGGCCTGGTGCGCGAGATCGACGGGCACGAGAACGTGCTGGTCTCGGTGCTGCGACCGGAGGAGCTGCAAGCCGCCCTCGCTGAGTTCCTCGACGAGGACGCCTTCCTCTCGCCGCACGGCCTGAGGGCGGTCTCGAAGCGCTACGAGGGCAACCCCTATGAGATCCCCGGGATGCCGGGCGCCACGGTCGACTACGAGCCGGCGGAGTCCACGACCGGGATGTTCGGGGGCAACTCCAACTGGCGCGGCCCGGTGTGGATGCCGCTGAACTACCTCGCGGTGCGCCAGTTCGTCGTGTGGCACCGGTTCCTCGGCGACGACTTCACCGTCGAGTACCCGACGGGGTCAGGTGAACGGCGCACCATGGGCCAGGTCGCCCAGGACCTCTCCGACCGCCTGCTGTCGATCTGGCTCCCCGACGCGCAGGGCCGCCGCCCGGTCTTCGGCGAGGTGCAGCGCCTGCAGGAGGACCCGGCCTGGAAGGACAACCTGCTCTTCTTCGAGTACTTCCACGGTGACAACGGCGCCGGCCTGGGCGCCATGCACCAGACCGGCTGGACCGCCCTGGTCGTCGACCTCATCCTCGACCCCCCGGGCCGGCCCGGCCGGCCCTTGAACATCCGATAGCCCACCCGGGCCAGCGGAGCACCACCGACGACACCAAGGAGCACCACCATGCCCGCCCAGACCGACAACCCCGTCCTCGAGACCATCGCCGCCATCACGGACGCCTCCCTCGAGCGCTGTGACCTGCCCGCTGACGCCCTCGTCATGATCCGGTTGGCCGCCCTCGCCGCCGTCGACGCCAAGCCGATCTCCTACCTGGCCCACGTCGGGCCGTCGATGGACACGGGCGTGACCCTCGAGGACGTGCAGAACGTGCTCGTTGCAGTGGCCCCGATCATCGGCACCGCCCGCACGATGGCCGCCGCCGTCAACATCACCGAGGCCCTCGGCTTCGCTGTCGCCGTGATGGAGGCCGAGCTCGACGCCGAGCTCGACGAGATGGAGTGACCGCAGGCCGCGGTCAGCCGACCGCGACGTAGACGGTGTTCGCCGAGGTGCCGCCCGTGAGCGGGTTGTCGAAGCTCACGACGTGCGCCTCGGCGGCGTCGAACCCGGAACGCAGCAGCGCCAGGAAGTCGTCGTCCGGCGGGTCGTCGGACCACAGCGCGAAGACCCCGCCGGGGTGCAGGTGCCTGCGCAGCGCGTGCAGCCCCTCGGCGCTGTAGAACGCCGCGTGGCTGGGGTGCAGCACGTGCCGAGGCGTGTGGTCGATGTCGAGCAGCACCGCGTGCACCCTCGCCGGTCCCTCCGGCGCGAACGGCGACGCCGTCGCAGCGAGCGCGAAGAAGTCGCCCTGCACGAGCCGGGCACGTGGGTCGGTGGCGAGCCCGGCGGCATCCGGCAGCAGCTGTCGCACGTGCCAGCCGATGACCGGCTCGAGGGCCTCGACCACGACGAGCGAGCGCACCCGCGGGTCCTCGAGCGCGGCGACGGCGGTGTAGCCCAGCCCGAGGCCACCGACGACGACGTCGAGCCGGTCACCGGGGCAGGCGGCGAGGCCCAGCCGCGCGAGCTCGATCTCGGCGACGGGGAACAGGCTGGACATGAGGAACTCCTCGCCCAGCTTCACCTCGTAGACGTCGACCTGCAGCGTGCGCTCGAGCCGCCGGCGCAGGCTGATCTCGCCCATCGCGGTGGGCTGCCAGTCGAGCTCCTCGAACCGCCTGCTCATCAACCCACCATCCTCGCGCGTGGTCCCGGTGTCGACTCCTGCCGGCATCGGGCGGGCAGGATGGGCCGATGACCGAGCACCGCACCCGCCCGTCGCTCGCCGAGCGCGCCCGGGCGGCCGAGCCCGCCCTGACCCGCTCCATCCCCGGGCTCCTGCCGCCCACGCCGGCAGCCGCGCTGCGCGAGCTCGCCGACGCCGCGCAGGCCCTCGACGAGCCGGGCGCCTGGGACCGCTACGGCGAGCACGGCCCGGTCGCGGCCCTCGAGCGCCGCGTCGCTGACCTGCTCGGCACACCCGCCGCCGCGATGTTCCCCAGCGGGGTCATGGCGCAGCAGGCGATGCTGCGGGTGTGGTGCGACGCCGCCGGCACCCGCCGCGTCGCCGCCCCCGCGCTCTGCCACCCGATCCAGCACGAGGATGACGGACCGCGCCTGCTGCACGGCTTCGACTTCGCCCTGCTCACCGACGGCCCCACCGTGCCGCAGGTCGAGCACCTCGCGGCGATCCACGGGCGGCTCGGCGCCGTGCTGCTCGAGCTGCCGCTGCGCAACGCCGGCTACCTGCTGCCGACGTGGGACGAGCTGGTCGCCTTCGCACAGGCCTGCCACGAGCGCGGCGTTCCCCTGCACCTCGACGGTGCCCGGATGTGGGAGTCGGCACCTCGGCTCGGGCACTCCCCCGCCGAGATCGCCGGCCTGGCCGACAGCGTCTACGTCTCGCTGTACAAGGGGCTCGGAGGGCTGGCCGGGGCGGTGGTGGCCGGCCCCGAGGACGAGGTGGCGCAGGCCAGGGTCTGGCGCAATCGGATGGGCGGCACGCTGTTCAGCCTGATGCCGTTCGCCGTCGCCGCGCTGCGCGGACTCGACCGCGAGCTGCCCCGGATGGCCGAGTACCACGAGCGGGCAGTGCTGCTGGCACAGCGGCTGGAGGCACACGGCATCCGGGTCACGCCCAAGCCGCCGCACACCAACGCCTTCCGCATCCACGTCGAGCGCGAGGTGGCCGACCTCGACGAGCGAAGGGTCCTGGCGATGGAGCGCGAGCAGGTCAGGCTCTCGCCGCCGTGGTCTGCCTCGGCCACCCCGGGCTGGTCGTGGACCGAGCTCACCGTCGGGCCGGCCACGATGCAGTGGGACGTCGACGAGGCGGTCGACGCCCTGGTGCGCGCCTACGTCGGCTGACCGGTGACCGGAGGGGTCTCGTCGGGTGGGGGCAGCACCACACCGAAGCCCGACACAGCCAGCCTCAGCAGCACCTGCCCGGGGCGCAGGAGGTCATCGACCCGCGCCGCGCTGAGCAGCTCGAGCTCGGCGAGGCGCATCGCAAGGTGCTGCGGCCCGAGCAACCGCGCCGCCTGCAGCTCGGTCGTGTTGTGCCACACCTTGCGGCGCGCCTCGCGCAGGAAGCGCCGCGAGCTGGCCCGGTTGAGCGGCTGCAGGGCGCGGTCGAGCAGCGAGCGCGCGGAGTGCCCGGCGAGCTGACGGTCCTCGGCGGCGACCCGAGCGGCGAGCACGCCGTCGATGCGCTCGTGGTCCCGGCGGCGGCGCGCCACGATCTCCGGGTCGGCGAAGTCGGCGTCGGGGATGACGGCCAGGAGGGCCCGCGGCAGGTCGTTGTTGACGTGCGCGTTGATGCCGAGCAGCACGTGGACCAGCGGTGCGGTCGTCGCGGGTGCATGGAAGGCCAGCCGCCACGGTCGCGGCACCCGGCCGCTGCCGGTGAGGTCGGCGTCGAGGGCCGACAGGTAGAGCCCGGCGAACGCGACGTCCCACGCCTCCACCCAGGCCGGGTCCTCGAAGGTCGAGCCGGCGACCGCCTTGCCCACTGCGGCTGTCGTGCGCCGGTAGGTGCCCAGGAACTCCGCCTGCGCCTCGCGGCCCGGCGGCATCGTCTCGAGCCGGGTGTCCATGGCCGCCAGCACTGCGGCGATGGTGCCGACGCGGCCCTCGTCGCTGCTGCCCATGGTGGCCCCTGAGGCTGGATGGCGGGGGTTGCTCAGCGCTATTGTCGGCCTCGGAGCCGCCCCGTGTCAGCCCGCCCGCGGCCCGGCCGGCGGGTGACCGGCACACCGGCCCCGGCGGAAGGACGGTGATGTCCGTGCAGCGAGCGCCTGCCGACACACCGCGTGACGACCACGTCCTGGGCTACACCCGCGGGTTGTCGCTCTTCATCGCGCCGTTCCTGCTCGTCGCCTTCGTGCTGCTCTACGGCTTCCCGGCCCACACCGGGCGGCTGTTCGCGTGGCCCATCCTCGGCACGATGACACCGATGGTGCTCGCGTCGGCCTACCTCGGCGGTTTCTGGTTCTTCATCAGCGTTCCTCGCCAACACCGTTGGGCTGCAGTCAAGCTCGGCTTCCCTGCCGTGACCCTGTTCGCAACCCTGCTCGGAGTCGCCACAGTCGTCCACTGGGATCGGTTCACGCACGACCACGTGGCCTTCTGGCTGTGGGCCGGCCTGTATTTCACCGCCCCGGCGCTCGTGCTCGCCGCGTGGCTGCTGAACCGCCGGGTCGAGGCGCCGCCGCAGCCCGACGAGCAGCGCATCGGCGAGCGTCGCCCGGTGGGCGGTCGGGCTCGTCGGGCTGGGGGCGCTGGTCACCGGCATCCTGATGTTCATCGCCCCGCCCGTCATGATCGGCGTCTGGCCCTGGGCCCTCACCCCACTGACCTGCCGGGTCGTCGGCGCCATCTTCTGCCTGGGCGGTGCGGGTGTCGGGGTGGCGCGTGACCCGCGCTGGCTCACCGTGCGGCTGATGCTCCAGGTGGAGGTGCTGATGGTCACGCTCATGGGCATCGGCGCGGTGCGGGCCCGCAGCGAGCTGCGCACCGACCGGCCGCTGACCTGGGTGATGCTGGCGGGCTTCGTCGCCGTGCTTGCGGGGTCGGTGTCGCTCTGGCTGGCCAACGAGAGCAGGGCTACCGTCACCGCATGAGCAGCGACCTCGCGCCGAGGCTGGAGTCCGGCTACGTGGAGCAGACCGTGGGGCGTCTCGAGGCCCACATCCGGGCGCGCTTCCCCGACCGTCGGCTCGGCGACGCCGCCCGCGCCCTGCAGACCGCGGTGCCACAGATCCACGCGGGGTTCGAGGCGTCCAAGTCACGCCGCAGGCACATCCGCTGGGCCGCGCGAGTCGCCAGCGCGGTCATCCTGCTCGCGGCCCTGTCCACCATCGCGCTCGCCCTGCGCGACCCGGTGCGGGGCGGCACGGACAGCTCGGTCGACTGGCTGGGCATCATCGAGAGCACGGTCAACGACCTGGTGTTCGCCTCGATCGCGGTGTACTTCCTCTGGGCGCTGCCCGAGCGCCTCGAGCGGCGCACCCTGCTCGACCTCCTGCACCGGCTGCGGTCGCTGGCACACGTCGTCGACATGCACCAGCTGGACAAGGACCCCGAGCAGGCCCGCCCCGGCTACCACCCGACCGCGGTCAGCCCGGCGCGCCGGATCATGGATGCCGAGGAGATGCACCACTACCTCGACTACTGCAGCGAGCTGGTCTCGCTCGTCGCCAAGACCGCGGCCCTGTGCGCCGAGCGCACCTCGGACCCCGTCGTGCTCGGCACGGTCAGCGAGATCGAGACCGTGACGGCCCACATGAGCCAGAAGATCTGGCAGAAGATCTCGCTGCTGCCCGCGCACGCCTGACCACGCACCCGCGGCTGCGTCGGACTACCCCATTCGGGCCCGGTCGGTCACAATCGCACGATGACGTCAGTGGTCGTCGTCGGGGCGAGCGTCGCGGGGCTGCTCGCCGCGCGGGCGCTGACCGACCACGTCGACGAGGTGGTCGTGCTGGAGCGGGAACGGCTCGAGGATGCCGCGCAGCCGCGCGGCCACGTGCCCCAGGGGAGGCACCTGCACCTCCTGCTCTCGGCCGGCCTCGACCTGCTGGTCGGCTGGTTCCCAGGCATCGACGACGAGCTGGAGTCGCGGGGGGCGGTGCGGGTCGACGGCACCCGCGGCTGGGTGCACCAGTCCGGCGGGTACCGCGCGCAGGGCGACTGGGGGCGGCCGGTGCTCAGCATGACGCGGCCGCTGCTCGAGCAGGTGGTGCGGCGTCGGGTCGACGCGCTGCCCGGGGTGGCCCTGCGCGACGGCGTCGTGGTCGACCGGGTCGAGGCCGTGCCCGGCCGGGTGACCGGTGTGGTGGTCGATGGCGAAGTGCTGCGCGCCGACCTGGTCGTCGACTGCTCGGGCCGGTCGTCGCGGATCGCCCACCAGCTGGCCACGAGCGGCATCCTCGAGCCACCGGTGTCCCGGGTGAGCATCGACTGTGGCTACGCCAGCGGCTTCCTGCCCCGCTCGGCGGACGACTTCGACGGCACCTTCCTCGTGTGCGGTCCTTCTCCACCGGAGTCCTTCCGGACCGGTGCCCTGCTGCCGGTCGAGGGCGAGCGGTGGATGGTGACCCTCGCCGGCGTGCACGGCGACGTGCCGGGAACCGCAGCCGACGAGGTGCTCGCGTTCGCCCGGAGCCTGCCCACGCCCGCCGTCGCCCAGCTCCTCGAGCGGCTGGGCCCACTGTCCGCCACCACGTCGTACCGGTTCCCGTCGAGCCAGCGGCGTCACTACGACAAGGTGCCCGCGCCCCCAGCCGGGTTCGTCGCCCTGGGAGACGCGGCGTGCAGCTTCAACCCGATCTACGGCCAGGGGATGGCGTGCGCGGCGTTGCAGGCGCGGGCGCTGGCGGAGGCCGTGGCCGAGGCCGGCGTGCGGTGCGACGTGCTGCCCGCCCGGTTCAACCGCAGCGCCGCCCGCATCATCGACGCTCCGTGGGCGATCGCCGTCGGCGCCGACTTCCTGCACCCCCGCACGACGGGCCCCAAGGCGCCGGGCACCGACCTCGCCAACCGCTACACCCAGCGACTCGTGCGCGCGACGCACCGCTCGGTGCCCCTGGCCCGGACCTTCAACCGTGTGGTCAACCTGGTCGAGCCGCCCACCGCCCTGGTGCGGCCCTCGGTGGTCGCGAGGGTCGGCGCGGCTTCCGCAGCCGCCCGCGGGCGGCGCGCGCCCACGACTCACCCCCGGGTCAAGCCGACGGACACCTGAACCACTGCGGCACGGTCCGGGCCTCCCGGTGACTCCTCTGCCTGCGGTTCTGGCTTGTCCCGAGCACTGAGCCGGTCAGCGCAGGGTCCAGGATGGCTGGTGGTGCAGGGGCGAGTTGTCGTCACCGAGCACCAGCACGCTGGGGAAGCCACCCTCGGTGACCAGGAGCCGGGACGGAACCGCCGGTGGCTGCCGTCAACCGGACGTGAGGCAGTCGCCGGGTCGACCCGCCCGGAACCTGCGAGCCCAGTCCCGGCACGACCACCTCCTCGCGCCGGCCGTCGTGGAGCCACCACACCCGGGCGGTGTCCGGTGCCTGCGACCGGCGCCCTCGGTTCTGCACGTCGAGGGCCACGTCGACCGTGTCGCCGGCCCACGACACCGACGCCACCGAGGCGCACCACTCGTCGAAGCACTTCCACTCGCCCGTCGCCAGCTCTCCACCGGGGCTGGCGACCGCGACACCCACCAGCGCGGCCGCGTAGACCACGACGAGGATGCCGGCCGAGGCGGCCGCCCGCACCGCTTCCCGCCGGTGGCCGCGCACCGCGAGGGCCAGCGCGCCGCTGCACAGGACGAGGAGGAGCAGCACTGCGCCGATCAGGAGCAACGCGCCCAGGGCAGCCATGGGGCCAGCATCAGCCCAGGGGCGAACGGCCGCAACGCCCGGAGCACTGGCGACCGGATCAGGTCGCCCCGGTCGCCCACCCCAAAGTGGGGGTACGTCCCGGCTGAACCCCTGCAGGCCCCCGTCCGTGTTGTGGGGCGTGACCACCGTCGAGGTTCGGGTGACCCCTGGGTGGCTGCGGCTGCGCGAACCGGCGGACGCGGCCGCCCGCTCCCTCGACCTCGCGCGCAAGGCCGTTCGGGCGCAGACCGGTTCGGGCACCACCGTCGTGCACGACCTCGGCTGCGGGAGCGGCTCGATGGGCCGCTGGCTGGCGCCGCACGTGGCCGGTCCGCAGCACTGGGTGCTGCACGACCGCGACCCCGACCTTCTGCGCGTCGCCGCCAAGGACCCACCGCGCGCGGCGGACGACTCGGCCGTCACCGTCGAGACCCGCCAGGGCGACCTCACCCGGCTCGCTCCCGACGACCTGGCCGGCGCCACGCTCATCACGGCCTCGGCCCTGCTCGACATGCTGACCGCGCAGGAGCTGGAGCGCTTCGCGCGGTCGTGCGTCGCCGCCGCCGTGCCGGCGCTGGTGACCCTCTCCGTCACCGGCCGGGTGCGCCTCACCCCGAGCGACCCCCTCGACGCGCCGCTCGGCAGCGCCTTCAACCGGCACCAGCGCCGCACGGTCGGCGGCCGCACCCTGCTGGGGCCGGTCGCCGCGCGGGCCGCCGTCGACACCTTCGGCGAGCTGGGGGCCCGGGTCGAGGTGCGGCCGAGCCCGTGGCGGCTCGATGCCGACTGCCCCTCGCTGACCCGGGACTGGTTGGCCGGGTGGGTGGGCGCCGCCGTCGAGCAGCGCCCCGAGCTGGGCGCCGAGGCGCCCGCCTACCTCGCCCGGCGCCATGAGGAGATACAGCGCGGGCAGCTGACCGTCACCGTGCAGCACCTCGACCTGCTCGCCCTGCCGCCGCGGTCGCGCCCGTGAGCCGGCTCGCGGTGCTCCCCGAGGAGAACGTGGTGCGGCGCCCGGTCCGCGGACCGGCCCCGGACGCGCGGGCGGGCGTGACGGTGGGCCTCATCGGGCTCGTGGCGCTGCTCGCCCTGCTGACCGCCATGGTGGGCCTGGGCCGCGGCGCCTGGGCCGTGGGCCTGGGCAGTGCGGTGCTGCTCGCGGCCCTGGTCGTGCGGGGGCTCGCGAGCGACGGCCGGCAGACCCTGGGCCCGGCCGACCTGGTCACGCTGACCCGCGCGCTGCTCGCCTGTGCGGTCGCGGCCCTCACCGCCCAGACCCTGCTCGGGCACGACGTCACCCCGGCGCTGGTCGCGCTGACCGTGCCCGCCCTGGCCCTGGACGCCGTCGACGGCCGGGTGGCCCGGCGCACCCACACCGTCACGCAGTTCGGCGGACGCTTCGACGGGGAGGTCGACGCCTTCCTCATCCTCGTGCTCAGCGTCGCTGCCGGCCCGGTGGTCGGCTGGTGGGTGCTGGCCGCCGGCTTGGTGCGCTACGCCTTCGCCGTCGCCGGGTGGGTGCGGCCGTGGATGCGCGCCCCGCTCGAGTACCGCCACTGGCGCAAGGTGGTCACCGCGAGCGTCGGCATCCTGCTCACCGTGGCGGTCGCCCAGGTGCTGCCCCCCGCGCTGACCCTGCTGGCCGTGGTCGCCGCGCTGGGCCTGCTCGCCGAGTCCTTCGGCCGCGACGTGCGCTGGCTGTGGCGCCACCGGGCAGCGGCGCCCGCCCCGGCACCGGCGCCCGCCCCGGCACCGGCGCCGCGCAGGTCGAGGCTGCCCCGACCGCTGCGCCGCGGCCTGGCCGTCTGCGCGACCGCAGTGGCGCTGGCGCTGGTGTGGTTCGCCCTGGTCGCCCCCACCCGTCCCGACCGGCTCACCCCCGGCGCCTTCGTGCGGCTGCCGGTGGAGGCCGTGGCCATCGCCGCGCTCGCCCTGGTGCTCTCGGCCCGCTGGGGGCGCGCTGTCACGCTCGTCGTGGGGCTCGCGCTGGGCGTCGTCACCCTGCTCAAGGTGCTCGACCTCGGTGCGTTCACGGTGCTCGACCGGCCGTTCAACGTCGTCACCGACCGCGGCGAGCTCGGCTCCGGCTTCGACTTCCTGCGCGCCTCGCTCGGGCCGTGGGTCGCGTGGGCCAGCGCCGTCGCGGCGGTCGCTGCCGTCGGCGCCGCCATCGCCTGCCTGCCCTGGGCGGTCGGCCGCCTCTCGGGGCTGGTGTCGCGCAACCGCAGGGGGAGCACCCGGGCCGTTCTCGCCGTCTCGGCGGTGTGGGCCGTCTGCGCGGTCACCGGCCTCCAGGTCCTCCCGGGCGCACCGGTCGCCGCCGCCGACGCCGCCCCCTTCGTGGCCGGCAAGGTGCAGGCGGCGACCGCGGCCTACCGCGACGAGGACGCCTTCCAGCACGCCCTGGTCGCAGACTCCTACGGCGACCCGGCATCCGCCGACCTGTCGGCCCTCGCGGGCAAGGACGTCGTCCTCGCCTTCGTCGAGAGCTACGGCCGGGTCGCCGTCGACGGCCCGGAGTCGGCCGGGGTGCGCACCCTCCTCGACGACGGGACGGCGCGGCTGCGCCGGCTGGGCTACACGGCATCCAGCGGCTGGCTCACCTCGCCGACCTTCGGCGGCAGCAGCTGGCTGGCGCACTCCACGTTCCAGTCGGGGCTGACCGTGGGTGACCAGGTGCGCTACGACCGGCTGCTCGCGAGCCCGCGGACGACGCTCAGCTCGGCCTTCTCGCGCGCGGGTTGGAGCACCGTGGCCGTGCTCCCCTCGACGCGCGGTCCCTGGCCCGAGGGCAAGCGCTTCTACGGCTTCGACCGCATCTACAGCAGCACCGACCTCGGCTACCAGGGGCCGGCCTTCGGCTTCTCGGCGATGCCAGACCAGTACACCCTCGCCGCGTTCGACCGGCTGGAGCTGGCGGCGGCCGACCGCGCACCGGTCATGGCGGAGGTCGAGCTCACCTCGAGCCACGGCCCGTGGGCGCCGCTGCCCACCACGGTCGACGCCAAGGCGCTCGGCGACGGGTCGGTCTTCGGGCCCATCCAGGCGGATGCCGTGACGGCCGCCCAGCTGTGGAGCAACCGGTCCGACGTGCCTGGCGCCTACCGCACGTCGATCACCTACTCGCTGAACAGCCTGCTGTCGTTCATCGAGGGGCACGCCGCCGACGACCTCGTCGTGGTCATGCTGGGCGACCACCAGCCCTCCACCATCATCAGCGGCTTCGGCGGCGACCGCGAGGTGCCGGTCACCGTGCTCGCCCGCGACCCGAAGGTGGTCGACGCCATCTCGGGCTGGGGGTGGTCCACCGGGCTGCGACCGGCGGAGAAGGCCCCGGTGTGGCCGATGGCCCTGTTCCGCGACCGCTTCCTCACCGCCTTCAGCAGCCCCGCCCCGGCCGCCCCGCCGGCCGCGGCCCTGGGCCACCGATGAGGGTCGACGACCACGACACGGTCGACGCGGCACTGTCACAGGCCCGAGCGAGCGCCTTCGCACCCGGGGAGTACGTCGGGCAGCAGAGCTTCGTGACCGCCGGCGAGGTGCTGTCGCTGGCTCGTCGTGCGGGGGTGGGCCCCGGGGTGCGGGTGCTCGACCTGTGTTGTGGCGTGGGGGGCCCCGGGCTGCACGTCACCGCCGAGCTGGGTTGCGACTACCTCGGGGTCGACGCGAGCGCCGCTGCCGTCGACCGGGCCCGGCAACGGGCGTCGGATGCCGGGCTCGAGGCGCGCTTCGAGGTCGCGCGCGTGCCGCCACTGCCGCCGGGCCCGTTCGACGTGGTGCTGCTGCTCGAGACGATGCTCGCCTTCGCCGACAAGCCGGGCCTGCTCGAGCAGGTCGGGGCGGAGCTCCCGGCCGGCGGGCGGTTCGCCTTCACCCTCGAGGAGGGCGACCCCCTCACGGCGGAAGAGCGGGCCGTGATGCCCGGGTCCGACACCGTGTGGCTGACGCCCCTCGACACCCTGGTGGCCGACCTCGAGCACAGCGGGTTCCGGGTGACGTGGCGGGAGGACCTCACCGCGTCGCACCTCGCCACCGTCGACGCCCTGGTCGGTGCCTACGACGACGTCGCGCCGGGGCTCGCTCCCGGCCAGCGCGGAAGGTGCCGTGACCGGCATCCTCACCGCGCACCGCACGTGGGGCCGGTGGCTGCGCGAGGGACGGGTGCGGAAGTTCGCCGTGGTGGCGCAGAAGGCCGGCCGCTAGCGCGTCGGCTCCGGCAGGGCGTCGCCCACGAGGCGGCGGATGCCGGTGAGGATCGTCGAGGGGTCGCCGTCCTTGGTCAGCACGCCCGCCGCGCCTGCCCCGAGCGAGTGGCGCACGCGGGCCGGGTCGGTGGAGCTGGTGAGCACGAGCACCTGGGTGTCGGGGCAGGAGGAGACGATGCTGCGGGTGGCACTCAGGCCGTCGATGCCGGGCATCGACAGGTCCATGAGCACGACGTCGGGGCGGGTGCGGGCCACGAGGTCCACGGCCTCGCCGCCGTCGCGCGCCTCGCCGACCCACTCCATGTCGCGTTCACCGCACAGCAGGGACCGGATCGAGTCGCGCAGGAGCGGGTGGTCGTCGACCACGGCGACGCGGACCGGGGGGAGGGTCGCGGCACGCGCCTGGCACCGGGCCGCGCCCGCCGACACCGTGAGGGTCATCGGCGCTCCTTCCGGTCAGGGGGCCTTCCGCGAGGACACCCGTACCAGTGTTGCCGGTCAGCCCCGGCCACAGGCCTTGGCGTTGCAGCAATTCTGCGGGGCCCGGCGCGTTGTCGAACCTCGAGCCGCCCCGCAGGCCTCGCCGGCCCCATCGGCCCGGCGCCCCGAAATCTCAGAGCGGCAGCTCGCCCCGCACGCTGGTGCCGGACCCGACCGCGGACTCCACCGTCACGGCCCCGCCGGCGTTCTGGGCCATCTCGGTGATCAGGCGCATGCCCAGATGGCCCTCGGGGCTCTGCGCCGACGGGTCGAACCCCACGCCGTCGTCGGTGACCTCGAAGGTCATCACGCCCTCGGCCTGGGCGATCCGGATCATGATGGTCGAGGCCTGCGCGTGCTTCTGCGCGTTGACCAGTGCCTCACGCACCGCCCGGTAGGTCAGCCGGTCGACCATGGGGTGCGGCGTCAGTGGCTCGACGACCTCGACGTGCACGACGCCGGCGGTCAGGTCCTGGTCCACCGCCAGCTCGCGGACCACCTCCGCCAGCCCCTTGGTGGTGAGGTCCGGCGGGTAGATGTCGGTCATCAGGGTGCGCACCGTGGCGAGGTCGCGGCGCACGATGTCACCGGTCTGCTCCAGCCGCTCGCGCATCCCGCCCCCCTCGGGCAGTCGCCGGGCCTCCGCGTCGAGGGCGTAGCCGACACCGGCGAGGTCCTGCACCACCCCGTCGTGCAGGTCCTGGGCGATCCGGCGGCGCTCGAGGTCGGAGGACTCGACGGCGTTGACCAGCAGCCGCTGCATCTGCTGCTGCCCACGGTCGACGCGACGGGCCAGCGACACGGCCAGCGGCAGCGTGGCCAGGGTGAGGGCGATCAGGGCGGCGATGGGCAGCGGGAGGATCACGCTGATCAGGCTGATCATCTCGGCGCGCACCCCGTTGGTGGGCACGTAGGTCTCGAAGAGGATGGGAGCACCGGTGGCGTCCTTGGTGCCGGTGTAGACCTCGATGAGCTCTCCCTCCGGGCGCTCCAGCTTGTTCTCGGCCTTCGCGAGGTCGGAGATCGACGACACCGTGTCGTTCGTGCCGAAGACCGCGTACTCCTCCTCCTCGAGCTCGTACGTCTGCCCGATCAGCGGCTTGAGGTCGGAGTAGAGGATGCGTGCCTCGCCCCTCGCCGGCATCGGCCCACACCTTGACGTGGCGGATCGAGCCGTCACGCGCGCGCTCCTCCAGCACCTGCGCCATCCGGGCCAGCGCCTCGGGGTTCTCGGCACGGAACTCGTCGTCGGCGAGCGGCGACACGATGGTGCGGGCCACGGCCCGCGCGGTGACCTCGGCGTCGCGCAGGGCCTCGTTGCGCGCGACGACCCAGCTGATGACGAGCACGGCCACGACCACGCCGACGAAGGCGACCAGGTTCCAGATCAGGTACCAGCGCAGCGCCCGGCGCAGCGCGTCGCGGGGAGCGGGACGGTGGACGGGAGTCGGGGCGTGACGGCCGGGGGGCCCGGCGAGGCCGGGCCGGCCAGCAGGTGACATCAATCGCCCAGTCGGATCAGACCGGTCCGGGTGGCCAGCACCACCGCTTCGAGCTGGGAGTGGACACCGAGCTTGGCGAGCACGCCCTTCACGTAGCCGCGGCACGTGTGCAGGGTGACGCCGAGCTCCTTGGCGATGCCCCGCGGGTCGCGACCGTGGCCGAGCAGCCGCAGCACCTCGAGCTCACGCGGGGTGAGGTTCCAGTGCAGCATCGTGCGGTCCTGCTCGACGACGGCGGAGAGCCGGGCCAGCAGGCCGTCGGGCAGGATGAGGCTCCCGCGCCGCGCCGTGCGCAGCCCGTTGAGCACCTCGGTGAGCGACCCGTCCTTGGCCAGGAACCCGGAGGCGCCGGCAGACGCGGCCCGCTCGACATCGGCCAGGCTGGCGTGGGCCGTGAGGATGAGGATCTTCAGGTCCGGGTGGTCGCGGACCAGCTCTGCGGAAGTCGAGATGCCGTCCCGGTCGGGCAGGTGCACGTCCATCAGCACCACGTCGGGCTGCAGCCGGGCCACGGCGGCGAGTGCCTCGGCCGAGTCCTGCGCGTGGCCGACGCACACCAGGTCGTCCTCGGCGTCCAGCGCGCGGGACAGCAGCTCGGCGAACGTCCGGTGGTCGTCGACGACGAGCACCTTGGTGCGTCCGGTGGGCATGGCTGACCGCTCCTCGGCCACGGGTAGCGGCTCTTGCGTCATCAGTGCACTCGTCATCGTCGGGGACTTCCCGACGCCGGCGCTCCCGGCGGGCAGCACGCATCATGTCGTGCCCCCGACACGGGGCCGTCGCCTCTTACGGCCATCGTGACCACCTCCCTGCAGTGTGGTTCACACCACTGTGGAGGTGGTCACGACGAACGTCCATAGTCCGAACGGACTAACCCCGCCGGCCCGGCAGGGGCGCCGGTCGGCGGCTCAGGCCACCGACAGCTCGCGCTCGACCCCGCTGGCGTCCCACGCCGTGGGGTAGAACGCCCGGAGGATCTCGACCTCGGCGGCCCGCGCCTCGATCGCCGCGAGCATCCGCTCGGTCTCGGGCCCGCAGCGCACGCCGAGGTCCCGGTCGAGCACGGTGCGGCAGCGGCCGACGGTGCGGCGCACGGCATCGTGGCGGCCGAGCCCGTGGTTGGCGAGCATGACGAGCCGGTAGGCCTCCTCGGAGTACCGGTCCCGGCTCAAGGCGATCTCCGCGTGCCGCAGGCACACCGAGCGCTGCCCCTCCGCGAGGCTGTCGAGCGCCAGGTCGAGGTGCGCCCGGGTGACCCGGTCCTCGTAGATGGCGCGGTCCTCCTGGACCCACTCGTCGTACCGCGCGTGCTCCAGCACCGGCCCGCTCGCCAGGCCCACCGCGGCGGTCACCAGCTCGAGGCGCTCGCGCCGCGGTGCCCGCTCGGCGCGCAGCACGAGGTCGTCGAAGCGGTCGAGGTCGACGCTCACCTCGTCGAGGGCGAGGCGATAGGCGCCCGCTCCCGTCGCGATGACCCGCCTGGCCTGCGCCTGGTCGACGAACACGCTGTGCCGCAACACGCACACGTAGGTGTTGAGGGTGGCCGTCACGTTGCGCGGCTCGTCCCCCTCCGCCCACAGTGCCGTCGCGATCACGTCGGTGGAGACGAGATGGCCCCGGGCCAGGAGCAGCATCTCGAGCACCTGTCGGGGCTTCACCCCCCCGAGGTCGCGCGGCCCGAGAATGCGGTCGCCGTCTCTGACCTGGAGAGGTCCGAACATCGAAAATTCCATGGTTGTCCTACTTCCGCTTACGCCCTGCATCGTTCGCGTAGTTGAAGGGAACCATCGGGCCGGGCGGTCGTACATCCCCAAAAGTAGGGGCACCAAACCGGGTATCTGCCAGCGGTCACCCGCTATGCCGTCCAACCTTGCACCGCGCCAAAAGGTTGTCCAAAGAACCGCTTCCTACCGTCGCTGCTCGTGCGATCGAGAAGCAGTGGCAGGCGAGAGGCGAGTCCATGTCAGTGACCAGACGAGAGATGCTCACGTTCGGCGTGCTGGGCGCCGGCGCGATGGCGATCCCCTTGGAACGCAGCGTGCAGGCCGCCGCCCAGACCCGCATCGCCGAGAGCGCGCTGCCCAAGCCGTTCACGGTGCCGTTCTCCGTGCCCCCCGTCACGACCCCGATGAAGTCGGTGGGCACCACCGACTACTACTGGCTGACGATGCGACAGGCGACCGCCCAGATCATCCCCGGCTACCAGACGCAGATCTGGGGCTACAACGGGACCTTCCCGGGGCCGACGTTCGACGTGCAGCAGGGCCGCGAAACGGTTGTGCGACAAGTCAATCAGCTGCCCTCGACCCACCCGACTATGGGGTACACCCCGTTCACCTCGGTGCACCTCCACGGGTCGGCGTCCCTCCCCCAGTACGACGGCTACGCGAGTGACGTGACGTACCCCGGCTCCTGGAAGGACTACCGCTACCCGAACTTCCAGGACGCCCGCACCCTCTGGTACCACGACCACGGCGTGCACCACACCGCGTCGAACGTCTTCATGGGCCTGGCCGGCATGTACCGCATGCACGACGCCCTCGAGCAGTCGCTGCCAATCCCCAAGGGCCGCTACGACGTGCCGCTCATCATCAGCGACACCATGTTCGACAGCCAGGGCCAGCTGCTGTTCGACGATGACGACCACTCCGGAGCGTTCGGCGACGTCATCCTGGTGAACGGCCGCGCCTGGCCCGTCATGAAGGTCGAGCGGCGCAAGTACCGGTTCCGCATCCTCAACGCGTCGGTGACCCGCTCCTACCGCTGGCAGCTCGACAGCGGCCAGCCGCTGGTCGTCATCGCCACCGACGGCGGGCTGACCGCGGCACCACAGCCGGTGACGAGCCTTCCGCACGGCAATGCCGAGCGCTACGAGGTCATCATCGACTTCGCGAAGTACGCCATCGGCCAGCGGGTGACGCTGCGCAACCTCAGCCCGAAGAACAACGTGAACTACACCAACACCGGGAAGGTGATGGCGTTCGACGTGGTGGCCAACGCCACGAGCACGGCGAACAACTCGATCCCGAGCGTGCTCAACCCGAACAGCGCCGTCATGGCGCTGGCTCCCACCGCGGCCACCACCACGCGGACGATGGCCCTCGTCCGCAAGAACGGCCAGTGGACGATCAACGGGCAGACCTGGGCCGAGGTCGAGGCCAGTGCCTACACCAAGGCGCTCGCCAGCCCGCCCCTCAACGGGGTCGAGGTGTGGGAGATCCGCAACGACTCCGGCGGCTGGCACCACCCGCTGCACATCCACCTCATCGACTTCAAGATCCTGAGCCGCGAGTTCGACCGCAGCGGGGTCCTGGTCGCTCCCCGGGCCAACGAGCGCGGCCCCAAGGACGTCGTGTACGTCGGTGAGAACGAGCGGGTCCGGCTCATCATGCGCTTCGGCCCGCACGAGGGCCGCTACATGATCCACTGCCACAACCTCCCCCACGAGGACCACGACATGATGGGCCAGTTCTGGGTGGGCGGCGCCGGCGGCGACGACCCCGTCTGGGCAGACCCGGCCCGGACCCTGCCCGCCCCGGCGCTCTGAGCCACCATGTCGACCACGGCACGCACCGACCTGTCCGACCTGTCCGCCCCGCGGGGCGCCACCGCCTCTCGGCGGCACCACTCGACCACCACGCAGGCCTGCATCGCGCTCGCGTCGGTGCTCGCGGGGGCGATCCACCTGGCCGTCGCCCCAGAGCACTTCGCGGAGTGGTGGCTCTACGGCGCCTTCTTCGTCGCCACCGGCCTGTTCCAGCTCGCCTATGCCACAACGGTGCTGCGACGGCCCACACCGCTCGTCGCGCTCACCGGCATCGTCGTGAACCTCGGAATCGTCCTCATCTGGGTGGTGAGCCGCACCGCCGGCCTACCGATCACCCCACCCGAGGGCGGTGCCGCGCACGAGGGCGGCCACGTCGCGGGGCCCATCCCCCTCGAGGGCGCCCACCCGGTCGAGCCCGGCCACGGTGTCGAGGCGGTCGGCGCGGTGGACCTGGTCGCCACGGGTGCCGAGCTGCTGGTGGTCTGCCTCCTCGTCACCCTGCTGCCCCCACGGACGCGGCGGGTCACCGTCAACCTGATGCTCGTCACCGGCGTGGGCCTGTGGGCGTTGCGGCTCAGCGGCGTGCTGGCCTGATGCCCGCACCGACCGGGACCGCCGAGGACGTCCCACGGATGACGCGGGCACCGGTCCGCGTCATCGTGCCGGTCCTGGCCGTGGTGGCGGTGCTGGTCGTCCTCCTGGTCACGGCCCTGGAGCCGCTGCGGGTCACCTCCCAGAGCATGAGCCCGACGCTCGACACCGGCGACCAGGTGCTGGTCGACAAGTTCACCGGCCACTGGCGCGCGCCGGGGGTCGGCGACGTCGTCGTCTATCGCGACCCGGTCGGTGAACGGCTGGTGGTCAAGCGCATCGTGGCCCTGGCCGGGCAGACGGTGGGGATCGAGGACGGCGAGCTCGTCGTCGACTCGACCGTGCGGCACGAGCCACAGGTCGACGTCTCACGGATCGACTCGACCTACTTCGGTCCCGTCACGGTGCCACCGGGTGCCGTGTTCGTGCTCGGGGACAACCGCGCTGAGTCGATCGACTCGCGCACCTACGGGCCCATCCCGGTCGACGACCTCGTCGGCCGCGTGGTCCTCACCTTCTGACCCACGCCCTCGTCCGGCGGCGACCCCCGCTCGGGACGGCCCCAAGGTTTTCAAAAGGTATGTCGAAGATTCGCCCGCCACTGTGACCCGCATCACCGGGCAGAACAGGGGAAACAACCATGAGTAATACCGTCATCGCTCCACGTCACGCGGACGCCTCCGGGCACCAGCGCACGACACGGGTCAGGGCCGTTGCAGCAGCGACCGTCCTGGCCATGGTCGCGCTGGTGCTCCCGATGGCCATGAGCGCGTCGAGAGCCGCCAACATCGTCGGCGAGGGGTTCACCGTGACCCCCGCCGACCTGGCGTTCATCCTGAAGCAGATCAAGATCGCCGAGGCGCACTCGGCGGTGCTCGCGGCCCAGGGGCCGGGTGACTCCGCCGACCCGGTGCGCTGCCAGGCGATGATCGGCACCGGCCCCAACCAGATCGAGAGCCCGCTGCTCTCGTTCGGCCTGCGCACCGTCGACGGGAGCTGCAACAACCTGCAGCCCGGCCAGGCGAAGTACGGCGCGGCCGACCAGACCTTCCCGCGGCTCACCGACCCGGTCTTCAAGACTGCTGAGGACGCCGGCCCGTTCGCCGCGCCCGGCACCGGCATCACCTCCTACGCGCAGACATCCGGGTCGGTCGTCGACTCCGAGCCGCGCATGATCAGCAACCTGATCGTCGACCAGACCTCCACCAACCCGGCGGCAGTTGCCGCGGCCGGGTTCCCGGTGCGCTCCCAGGGCAACGAGGGCGTCGTCGTCTGCACGACCCCACCGACCGTCGGGCCCGACGGGCTGCCGGTCGGCTGCGTGCCGGAGCGCCAGACGCTGGACATCCCCAACGTGACCACCGACGTCGGGCTGTCGCCGCCGTTCAACTCGCTCTTCACGATCTTCGGCCAGTTCTTCGACCACGGCCTGGACAAGATCACCAACGGCGGCAACGGCACCGTCTTCGTGCCGCTCAAGGCCGACGACCCGCTGGTGACCCCGGGCCGGACGGCATCGCTCGGCACCGGCGACGAGGTCGCCGCCGGAACGCTTCATGGTCCTCACCCGCGGCACCATCGTGACCGGCGCCGACGGCGTCCGCAACGCGCCGAACACCGACACCCCGTTCGTCGACCAGAGCCAGACCTACACCTCGCACTCCTCGCACCAGGTGTTCCTGCGTGAGTACGTCAACAACAACGTCAACCGGCCCGTCACCACCGGCAAGTTCCTCAGCACCCCCGACGGCGAGGGCCTGGCCACCTGGGCGATGATCAAGGCCCAGGCGGCGACGATGCTCGGCCTGCAGCTGGTCGACGCCGACGTCGCACAACATCCCGATGATCGAGGCCGACCCCTACGGCAACTTCATCCCCGGACCGCAACGGCCTGCCCCAGTACCGGCTCACCACCGGCGCGCTCGTCGAGGGCAACCGGACCACCCCCGTGCCCGCTCCGGCCAACGTGGTGCGCATCGGGACGGCGTTCCTCAACGACATCGCGCACAGCGCCGACCCGGGGAACCCCGCGGCGCCCGAAGACCCCGGACGCCGACACCACGGCAGGCAGCAGCCTCGACCCCGTCGCCTCCGGTCAGTACGACGACGAGCTGCTCGACCTCCACGCCATCTGCGGTGACGGTCGCTGCAACGAGAACATCGCGCTCCAGGCGATCCACCAGGTCTTCCACGACGAGCACGACCGGCTCATCGGCGACATCAAGAACACCCTCACCACCGACACGTCGACCGGGGCCGCACGGCGTCTGGCCGAGTGGAAGACTGCGCGGCGGTGCCGGCGGCTGGAACGGCGAGCGCCTCTTCCAGGCCGCCCGCTTCGTGACCGAGATGCAGTACCAGCACCTCGTGTTCGAGGAGTTCGCCCGCAAGGTGCAGCCCGGCATCAACCCGTTCGAGCCGTTCGCGTTCACCCAGACCGACGTGAACCCGGCCATCACCGCCGAGTTCGCCCACGCCGTCTACCGCTTCGGCCACTCGATGCTGACGGACACCATCCCGCGGATCAACGCCGACGGCTCGCACAACGACATCCAGCTGCTCGACGGGTTCCTCAACCCGGCCGCCTACTACGACGGCGGGACTGCCGACCGCTCAGCTCGGCCGATGCGGCCGGCTCGATCATCATGGGCCTGTCCGACCAGACCGGCCAGGAGATCGACGAGTTCGTCGTCGACACCCTGCGCAACAACCTGCTCGGTCTGCCGCTCGACCTGCCCGCCATCAACATGACCCGGGCCCGCAGCGAGGGCATCCCGCCGCTGAACGAGGTGCGCCGGCAGATCTTCGCCTCGACCAACGACGGGCAGCTCAAGCCCTACACCGACTGGATCGACTTCGGGCAGCAGCTCAAGCACCCCGAGTCCCTCGTCAACTTCGTCGCCGCCTACGGCGACCCACCCGACCATCACGGCGCGACCACCGGCGCAGCGCCGCGCCGCCGCCGACCGGATCGTCAACGGCACGATCCTGCCCGGCCCGGACGGCATCCTCGACACGACAACCGCGGCCACGCCCGGCGGCGACGAGAGCGCCGACAACGTGCTGCCGCCCGCCGACGCGGCCGACTTCATGTTCGGCACCGGCGCCTGCGCGAACACCGGCGGCAAGACCATCACCGGCGTCGACGAGATCGACCTGTGGGTCGGCGGCCTCGCCGAGCGCACCAACCTGTTCGGCGGCCTGCTGGGCAGCACGTTCAACTACGTGTTCGAGAACCAGCTCACCGACCTGCAGAACGGCGACCGGCTCTACTACCTGGCCCGCACCCCGGGCATGAACCTGCGGGCCCAGCTCGAGGGCAACTCGTTCGCCGAGCTGGTCATGCGCAACACCAACGCCCACACCCTCAAGGCCGACCCGTTCGCCACGGCCGACTGCAAGTTCGAGCTCGAGCAGCATCACGTGGCCGGCACGACGTCGGCAGCTCCGGCAAGCTCATCACCGGCGCCGGCTCGGTGCACGACGACCCGCTGTCCGAGTGCGACGAGAACGAGCAGCTGCTGCGCATGGCCGACGGCACCATCAGGTACCGCACGACCAACACCGTCGATCCCGTCCGGCATCAACGGCCAGGCCGTCTACAACGGCAAGACCGGCGTGGTCAACGACCGGATCTGGGGCGGCGCCGACAACGACACCTTCTGGGGTGGTCGCGGGCAACGACGTCATCGAAGGTGGCGACGGCGCCGACATCGCACTCGGCGGCGAGGGCAACGACATCATCACCGACCTCGCCGGCGACGACGTGCCCAAGGGCGGTCCCGGCAACGACGCCATCGACGCCGGTCCCGGCCTGGACATCATCATGGCCGGCGACGGCAACGACTTCACCAACGGCGGCGCCAACATCAACGAGACACTTCATGGCGCTCGGCGACGACTTCGCCATCGGCGGCCAGGGCGTCGACGCCATCTTCGGTGACAGCGGCGACGACTGGGAAGAGGGCGGCGACCAGCCCGACCTGCTCATCGGTGACAGCTCGACGTTCTTCTTCGACGACCACAACGTGCCCGGCCACGACATCCTGATCGGTCAGGGCGGCGACGACGACTACGACGTCGAGGGTGGCGACGACATCGGTGTCGCCGGCCCCGGTGTCGAGAAGAACGGCCGGCGCGGCCGGCTTCGACTGGGAGATCGGCCTGAGCGACCCGCAGCCGCAGGACACGGACCTGCGCCCAGGTGTTCGTCGCCGGCGGCGTGATCCTCGCCCGGGGTCCGTGACAAGTTCAACGAGGTCGAGGCCCTCTCCGGCTGGCGACTTCAACGACACCCTGCGTGGTGACGACGTGGTCCCGACGGCAGGTCGGTGGCGGCGGCTTCGTCGGCTGCGACGCGCTCGACGCGGCGGGCGTCGCCCGCATCGCCGGGCTGGACGCAGCTCGTACCCCCGGCGATGCTCACCGTCCCGGCGGCCGATCATCGCCAACACCGTCGACGCACCACTGCCTCCTCGACGGCAACGTCTGGGGCGAGGGCAACATCCTCCTCGGCGGCGCCGGCAACGACACTCATCGAGGGCCGTGGCGCCGACGACATCATCGACGGCGACCGGTACGTCAACGTGCGGCTCAGCGTGCGCACCAACCCGGCCGACCCGGCCACCGAGATCGGCACCACCGACCTCATGGAGCGACGGGCCGCCCTGACCGCGGCAACTTCGGCCCCGGCACCACCGGGATGACCCTGCAGCAGGCGGTGTTCGCCGGCCTCGTCGACCCGGGCAACATCGTGGCCGTCCGGGAGCTCGACAAGTCCGCCACGGCGGACACCGACGTGGCCCTGTTCTCCGACGTTCGCACGAACTACGACATCACCGCGGTGACGGTCGGCGGCGAGCGGGTCATCACGGTGAACCACACCGGTGGCACCGCGGCCGACGGCATCGACACCCTGCGCAACGTCGAGACGCTGCGGTTCGTGGGTGGCGACGTGGCGACGGCTACCATCGCCGGTCCTCCGGCGCCTGCACCGGTCGCCTCGATCACTCCGGCCGGTGCGGCTGGTCTGGCCTTCGCCACCCAGAACGTGGCGACGACCTCGGCCGCTCAGGCGATCACGGTCGGCAACACCGGCAACGCGGCCCTGGTCGTGTCCGGTGTGACGGTGACCGGGACCGACGCGGCGTCGTTCACCGCGACCCCGGCGGCCGGGTGCGCCTCGGTCGCACCGGGTGCCTCGTGCACCGTGAACGTGACCTTCGCGCCGACCACGGCCGGTGCGAAGACGGCCACGGTCACCATCGCCGACAACGCTGCTGGTAGCCCGCACACGGTGTCCCTGACCGGTACCGGGGCGATCCCCGCGACCGTGCCCGGTGCACCGGTGATCGGTGCCGCCACCCGCGGCAACGCCTCGGCCACCGTCAGCTGGACCGCCCCGGTCAGCAACGGCGGGTCCGCGATCACCGGGTACTCGGTGCGGGTCCTCGGCCCGGGCAACGTCCAGATCGGCGGGCTGCGCCCGGCCGGTGCCGGCGGCGACCAGCCTGGTCGTCACCGGCCTGACCAACGGCCAGACCTACCGGTTCAGCGTCGCCGCGACCAACGCCGCCGGCACCGGTCCCGACTCGGTCGCCTCCAACGCGGTCACCCCGGCGACCGTGCCCGGTGCACCGGTGATCGGCACGGCCACCCGCGGCAACGCCTCGGCCACCGCGCGGTGGACCGCACCGGCCAGCAACGGCGCGGCCATCACCGGATACACGGTGCGGGTCATCAACGCCGCCGGCACCCAGGTCGGTGCGCTACGCCCGGCCGCAGCCACCGCGACCAGCCTGGTCGTCACCGGCCTGACCAACGGCCAGGCCTACCGGTTCTCGGTCACCGCGACCAACGCCGTGGGAACCAGCGCCGCCTCGGCCCTGTCCGCAGCGGTCACCCCGGCCACCGTGCCCGGTGCACCGGTGATCGGCACCGCCTCCGCCGGTGTCGCCGGCGGGACGATCAACGCCACCGCCAGGTGGACCGCACCGGCCTCCACCGGCGGGTCAGCCATCACCGGCTACCGGGTCAGCGCGCTGCGGATGAGCGCAGCCGGGGCCGTGCTCGCCACGACCACCTCGGCCGTGCAAGCCAGCACCGTGCGGGCGCTCACGATGACCCTGCCCGTGGCCGGTAACTACCGGTTCACCGTCGTGGCCATCAACGCAGTCGGAACGGGCCCAGCCTCAGCCCGCTCCAACCTGGTGGCCGGCCGGTAAGCCAGGTCGCTCAAACCGGAGGGTGGTGGCGGGCAGTCACCACCCTCCGGCTACGCCGGTCGACCAGACGGCCGGCACCCGTCTGCCCGGTGGCCCGGCGACGCTCCAGCCAGCAGGTCCTGCAGCCTGTCGGCGAGCTTCCGGCCCACTGCGGCTGGGTTGGTGACCCGCAGCCTCGCGGTCACCAGCAACGCGGGGGGCGTTCCGACACCGGTCACTCCGGCCAGAACGGCACGCTGACCCGCTCGGAGGCGGTCGTGGCTGCTCGCCACGGCCGCCTTCGGCGGTCCCCGGCCTACTTCTCCGGGTTCGTCGCGTCGAGCTGCTTGGCAAGTGCCGCCAGCTGGTCGCTCGACCACCCCGGTGCCTGGCTCACCGCGGCCCACCCATGGAGGCTTTCGCTGGGCTGGTACAGGTGCCCGTAGCCCCAGCTCACTCCCCCGGCGCCGGCGAGGTCGAGCAGCACCTGGAAGCCGGTGACCTGGGGGTACCACTCCAACCTCGGCGACACGTCCGGCGCCCGTTCGCCGGGCTGCAACCACACCGGGGCACGACAGGGGGCGAGACCACACCACCGGGTCGGACCGTGCTGCACGGGCGAGCCCCGACGGGCCCTGGGGGTTGGTCTCCAGCACCGGCTCCTGGGCGGTGAAGCGCACGGTCTCGCCGCCCTCGTAGACCGGCCGCCAGACCGGTGAGGTGGGTTCGCGCTGTGCGGTGAGCTGCTGGTGCAGCGTGTTCACGAACGGGGGCCCCACCATGAGGGCACCACTGATCGGCTGGTTCAGCAGCTCGATGTTGGTCAGCACCGACTGCACCCCGAACGACCCCAGTGACAGGCCGTAGAGGTACAGCCGCGGTCGGGTGCCTTCCGGCAGGGTGCTCCAGTAGCGGTAGACCGTCTGGAAGACCGACTGCGAGGCCTGCTGCACGTTCTGCTGGTCGGCCAGCAGGCTGAGCCAGCTCGGCAGGTAGGAGTACTGCACGCCAGCGACCGCCGTGTCGCCGTGCCACAGGTACTCCACGGGGTCGACACCACCCGGCTGGATGAAGCCCGAACCCGTCGTGGTCGTCAGCACCAGCACCTTGCGCGAGAAGGCACCCGTGCGCTGCAGCTCACGCAGCACCACGTCGGCCCGGCCCTCGCGGCCGAGGGAGTCCCAGGTGACGGTCGACCCGGGGCCGCCCGTGCGCAGCGCTGAGGTGGGGGCGTGCTCGACGCCCGACTTGTTGATGAGGTCCTGCGGCGCGAACATCGCGTTGGCCCCGGCCCAGAAACCGCGCACGAGCACGCCGGACACCAGGCCCCAGACCAGCAGCAGGGCCAACGTGACCCCCAAGACGTTCGCCAGGCGCTCCGGCAGCATGCGCCGGAACCACCGGATCATCGTGCGGAACCGCAGCCGCAGCGCGCGGGCGACGACGAGCAGCAGCGTCGCGACGAGCAGCGTCACCAGCGCCAGCACCGGCCACTCCGCCGGCGAGATGGGCTCCATCCCGAACAGCCGCCGCTGGTCGTTCTGCCACCCGACGAAACGCCACTGCGCCAGGGCCACTGCCAGCACGAGCACGGCCAGCACCACCCGTCGCACCCGTCCGCGAAGCGTGGGGATCTGCAGGTAGTGCCACAGCGCGGACCCACCCGCGCCGAAGCCGTACCCGAGCGCGAGGGCGACACCGGAGACAGCCCCCTGCACGGCGCTCGAGCGCGGCAGCAGCGACGGCGTCAGCGACGCGGCACCACCCCGTCGATGTCACCCCCGAGGGATGACGGACGCGGTCGCCCGGGAGGCGCAACGGCATCCGCGACCGAGCCGGCCGAGGAAGCAGGCAGGGCACCTGCCGACCGGCGGCACGGCCAGGCCCTGGGTGGTCGTGCCGCCGGAGCTGCGAGGTGGCTGGGCAGGCCGGGTCCATGTCGACCGGGTTACAGCGTCGACGCGTAGGGGTCCCAGGCCTCGTCCACCATCGGCACCGGGTCGACGGTGCTGGTGACGGCGACGGTCTGGCCCCCACTCATCGCCTCGTCCATCCCGATCATGGTGTCGAGCACGTGGTAGGCGAGCTCGCCGGAGGCGATCGGCTGTCCACCACCTCGGATGCAGCGCGCCATGTCCAGCACGCCGGTGCCGCGACCCGCGACGACGCCGGTAGCGGGGATGGTCACCCACTCCGGGTCGTTCATCAGCCTCTCGAGGGTGGGCGCCCGGGTGATGCGGACGTCGCCGTCGAAGGTGTTGGGGTCGGGCACCACCATGGTCGCCTCGGTGCCGGTGATCTCCACGACCCCGGACCGGGCCAGCGGCGAGTCGAAGCTGAACACGCTCTGCGCGACGCCGCCGCCGGCGAACTGCGCGATGGCACCAACGTGGGTCGGGACCTCCACCGGGAAGACCGTCCCGGCGCGGTCGCCCACCTGGATCGTCCGCGTGGGTCGTCCGGTGCTCCCCACGGCGGCGACCCGGGCGAACGGCCCGAACAGGTGCACCAGCGCCGTCAGGTAGTAGGGGCCGATGTCGTACAGCGGCCCGCCGCCCTCCGCGAAGAGGAACTCCGGGCTGGGGTGGAAGAGGTCCGGGCCCGGGTACTGCATCACGGTGGATGCCGACAGGGGCGTGCCGATGTCGCCGCGGGCGATGGCCCGTCTGGCGCTCTGCAGGCCCGGCCCGAGCACCGTGTCGGGGGCCACTGCGAGGAACAGCCCGGCGGCATCCGCCTGGTCCAGGAGCGCCCGGGCGCCGGCCCGGTCGGTGCCGATCGGCTTCTCCGACCAGACGTGCTTGCCTGCTGACAGGGCGGCGGCGGTGAGCTCGGCGTGCACGGCCGGGACGGTGAGGTTGACGACCAGCTCGACCTCGGGGTGGGCCAGCACCTCCTCGTTGGTGCCCCAGCGACCGACACCGTGCTTCTCGGCCCGGGCCCGGGCGCGGTCGACATCGCGGTTGCCCACGATGACGACCTCCACGTCGGGAAAGCTGTTGAGGTGCTCGAGGTAGGTGTCGCTGATCATCCCCGCGCCGACGAAACCGACGCCCACGGGTCCGGTGTTCACGGGTTCGGCCCTTCCTGCTCGACGGGGTAGGCGACGAACGCGAACGCACGGCTGTCGGGTGACCAGCTGTTGACGTTCAGAGTTCCCTGACCGCCGAACAGGGGGAACCGGGTCAGCGGCTCGGCCCAGTCGGCCGTGTGAACCAGCCGGACCTCGACGTCGAGGTCCGCAGGATGGCCCAGGGTCCCGGCCGGGAAGCTGAGGTAGATGGCGTGCTCGCCGTCCGGCGACAGGTGGGGGAACCAGTCGACCGTCTCGGACGCGACCAGCTGCTCCATCGGTCCGCCGTCGGCGGGTACCCGGGCCAGCTGGGCGTGACCTGGTGCGGCCCCGAACTCCTCGGTGTTGAGGTAGAGCCACTCGCCGTCGGGTGAGTACTCGGGCCCGTCCAAGTGAGCGGATCCCGCCTCGGGATAAGCAGTTTGGCCACCGGATGCCGGGATGGTCGCCAGCCGGCCGGCCGCCCCGAAGTCGCCTGCCGGGAGGTCGACGAACGCCAGCGTCGTCCCGTCCGGGCTCACGCCGTGCAGGAAGTGGAAGCGGCTCGGGTCGGAGGTGACCCGCCCGGCGGCGCCGCCCTCGATGGGTGCCACCCAGATGTGCCCGTCGTTGGCCGACAGGTACACCAGCCCGCGCTCGGCGTGGACCACATGGTCGTTGTTGATCGGCGGCAGGCCGTCGATCTCCACCTGGTTCAGCTCACCGCCCGGCCGTAGGTCGAGCCGCCACAGCAGGCCGTCGCCGTTGAGCAGGAGGCTCCGGCCGTCGGGAGCCCAGTTTGGGGCCTCGAGCAGCAGGCGTTCGGTCTCGTACACGAGCCGAGCAGAACGGCTCTCGGTGTTCGCGACCCACACCTGCGTGCGCTGTCCGTCGCGGAGGGTGCGCACGGCATCCAGCGGCCATTCAGTGCTGGTGGACATGGCGCTCCCGGTGGCCGCGGGTCATCGGCCCGGCTCCCCTTCCTGCGCCGCGCGTTCCCGCCATGCTGCTGCTGCCCGGTCGAGCGCGGGGTGGTCCAGGCTCATGCCCCCGAAGTTGGCGAGCGTGCTCATCGGCATCGTGCCGACCACGCTGAGCAGCTCACCGTCCATCACGGCATCCGACTGGCCCGCCGCCACCGCCTCGTGCAGCAGCTGCCTCCCGACCGGGTCGCTCATCCACTCGTGCAGCGTGGAGTCGCGCGTCAGTGGCAGGGCGACCCTGGGGGCGTCGACCGTGACACTGTGCGACAGCGGCAGGTCACGCGAGTGCGACCCGACCTCGATCGCGAACTCACCGGCCTCCACGACCCACCGGTGGTGCAGCACCGACCAGAACGAGAAGGCACGCTGGTCCAGGTCGATCGTGACCTGGCTGGACGCCCCGGGGTCCAGCGCCACCTTGGCGAAGCCCTTGAGCTCGCGCACGGGCCGGGAGACCGAGGACTCGACGTCGCGGACGTAGACCTGGACGACGTCGCGCCCCAGCGACCTCCCCGGTGTTGGTCACGGTGACCTGTGACCGTGGCGGACAGCGTGCCGTCGGCCACGGTGCCCGAGGTGGTCACCTGCAGGTCGGACAGCTCGAAGGTGGTGTAGGACAGGCCGAACCCGAACGGGAACGCGACGCCCTGGTCGGCCTTGTCGTAGCCGCGGTAGCCGATGAAGACGCCCTCGCCGTAGCGCACGACCTGGGAGTCGCCGGGGAAGTTGAGGTAGGCGGAGTTGTCCTCGAGACGGTGCGGGACGGTCTCGGCCAGCCGGCCCGAGGGGTTGACCCGGCCGGTCAGCACGTCGACGATGCCGGCGCCGGCGGCCTGGCCGCCCAGCCAGGCCTCGACCAGCGCGCCGGCGTGCGGGGTGACGTCGCCGAGGACGACGGTCGAGCCGTTGACGAGCACGACCACGACGTTGGGGTTGGCGGCGGCCACGGCCCGCAGCGCGGCGAGCTGGTTGGCCGGCAGGTCCATGTGCGTGCGGTCGAAGCCCTCGGACTCGTCGGCGCCGGGCAGCCCGATCACCATCACGACGGTGTCCGCGGAGGCGGCGACCTCGACCGCCTCGGCCAGCAGGGCCGCGTCGCTGCGCGGTCTCGCCGATGCCGTAGCCCGCGGCGAACGGGACGTCGCCGACAACAGCGCTCAGCTCGTCGAGGATCGCGTCGCACCCGGGTCGGGTTGACCTGCGAGGAGCCGGCACCCTGGAACCGGGGGGTGCGGGCGAACTCGCCGATGACCGCGATGCTCGCGGCATCGGGCAGCGGCAGGATGCCGTCGTTGGTCGAGCAGCACGACCGACTCGGCGGCCGCCTCCCGGGCCAGGGCGTGGTGGGCGTCCGCGTCGAATGTCTCGTCGAGCTCGAGCACCGGCATGCCCTTGGCGACCAGCTCCAGGACGGTGCGGACCCGGGCGTCGAGCACCTCGACGGCCAGCTCCCCCGACTCGACCGCGGCGACGACGGCCTGCGGGCTGCGCCCGAGCGCCGGCGGCATCTCCAGGTCGAGGCCGGCCAGCAGCGCGGGCACCCGGTGGTAGACCGCGCCCCAGTCGGAGACGACGAGGCCCTCGAAGCCCCACTCCTCGCGCAGCACGGTGGTGAGCAGCCACGGTGTTCTCCGACGACGAGACGCGCCGTTGACCTTGTTGTAGGAGCACATGATCGTCCACGGCTGGGCGCCCTTGACGACGCGCTCGAAGGCGGGCAGGTAGATCTCGCGCAGGGTGCGCTCGTCGACCTGGGCGTCGACGCGCAGCCGGTCGGTCTCCTGGTTGTTCGCGGCGAAGTGCTTGACCGACGTGCCCACGCCCTGGGACTGGATGCCGTCGACGATGCCGACGGCGAGCTCGCCGGCCAGGAACGGGTCCTCGGAGAAGTACTCGAAGTTGCGCCCGCACAGCGGCGAGCGCTTCATGTTGATGCCCGGGCCGAGGATGACGGACAGGTTGCAGGCCCGCGCCTCCTGGGCCAGGGCCTGCCGATCCGGCGCAGCAGGTCGGGGTTCCAGGCCGGAGGCGATCGCCGAGGCGGTCGGGAAGCAGGTCGCGGGCAGCGAGCCGCCGAGCCCGACGTGGTCACCCTCCCCGGGCTGGGCCCGCAGCCCGTGCGGGCCGTCGGACACCATGATCTTCGGGATGCCGAGCCGGTCGACCGGCGCGGTGTACCAGAACGCGGAGCCGCTGGTCAGCGACGCCTTCTCGTCGAGGGTCAGCTCGGTCAGCAGCGTGTCGATGTCCAGTGTTCTCGTGTCGATGTCCGACGTCATCGGGACATCCCCTTTCCGGTGGTCTGAGCTCGATGGTGGGTGCGGGAGAGGCGGCCGCTCGTCGTCGAGCCGCCCCTCCCGCTGTCGTGGGTGGTGGCGCCCTACTGGCCGGCGAGCGAGCCGCCGATGCCGCCGACGCTGAAGTACTTGTTGAGTAGCACGAAGATGGCCACCGGGGGAAGCATCGCGATGACCGCGACGGCCATCACCGAGCCCCAGTCGGTGACGTTCTGCTGGAAGAACGACTGCAGGCCGAGGGGCAGGGTGAAGGCGATCGCCGAGCGCAGGAACACGATGGCGACGAGGTAGTCGTTCCAGGCCACCAGGAAGGTGAAGATCGCGGTCGAGAGGATGCCGGGCAGCGAGTTGCGCAGCACGATCTGCCAGAAGCCCCGAACACCGAGGCCCCGTCGATCCAGGCCGCCTCCTCGAGGGAGATCGGGATGGAGTCCATGTAGGCGGCCATCATCCAGGTCGCGACCGACATCGAGGTGCCGACGTAGACGATGGCCAGGCCGATCAGGTTGTCGACCAGGCCGAGGTTCGCGAACAGGATGAACAGCGGGATCACCGCGGTGATCACCGGCAGCGACTGGACGACGAACAGCAGCAGCGAGTAGCCGGAGACCGCCCGACTGCGGCCGCGGGAGAGCACGTAGCCGGCGGGTGCGGCGACGACGACGGAGACCAGCACCGTGCCGAGGGTGACCAGCAGGCTGTTCTGCAGCCACAGCACGACGTCGGTGATGGCGAAGATGTTCTGGAAGTTCTCCGTGGTGAGCCCGGTGGAGGTCGACGACGCCGACGGTGTGAACGCCAGTAGGAGCACGACCCCGACCGGCACCAGGGCGATGACCGTGATGACGAGGATGAGCGCGAAGCGCCACCACTGGCCGCGGGTGCCCTTCGCCCGGGACTGGAGCTTCTGGTGTTCCTCGACGACGTGGCCGAGCTCGGTGGTCTGGTGGATGATCGCCATCAGTGGGCCGCCTTCCGGATCTGCCGGTACAGGATGGTGGAGATGACGACCAGGACGATCGTCATCATGAACGCGATCGAGACGCCCGGGCCGACCTGCAGGTTCTGGAAGACCGTGCGGTAGGCGAGCACGACCAGCGAGTTGGTGGCGTCGATCGGCCCACCACCGGTGAGCAGGAAGATGGTCGGGAAGTCGTTGACGCAGAAGATCGTCATGAGGATCCACGAGATGTAGGTGGACCGCGCGATGATCGGCAGGGTGACCTAGCGCAGCTGCTGCACACCGGTGGCGCCGTCCATCCGGGCCGCCTCGTAGACGGTCTCGTCGACGCTGGCGAGCGCGGCGCTGGACATCATCATCATGAACGGGAAGCTGATCCAGACCTTGAAGACGCAGACCAGTGATGGCGGCCCAGGTCGGGTTCGGCCAGGAACAGCGGCTGACCCAGCCCGAGCTTGTCGAACAGCTGCGGGATCGGGCTGCTGCTGGTCGCGACCAGCCAGTTGATCGCGGTGGAGGACACCACGATCGGCACGACCCAGGGCAGCAGCAGCAGCACCTTGAAGATGCCACCGCCGGGGATCTTGGTGCGCAGCAGCAGCGCCAGGCCGAGGCCGACGGCCCAGCTGCCGAAGACGCCGACGATGGTGAAGATCAGCGTGAACCGGGCGGCCTTCCAGAACGTCGGGCTGGTCAGGTTGTCGATGTAGTTCTGGAACCCGACGAAGGTGCCCGGGTCGATCAGGGTGCCCTGGTGCAAGGAGTCGATGAACGCCTTGATGAGCGGGAACAGGTGGATCAGCAGCAGCAGGACGATGGAGGGCAGCACCAGGAAGAACAGGGTGCGCGAGTTGGGGCTCCACCCGCGCTTGGGCTTGGCCTCGGTGCTCGCCCTGGTACTGGCGCGCGTTGTGGTCGTGGTGCTCATGTCACGACTTGACGATCGATGACAGGCCCTGCTGCAGGGTCGTCAGCGCCGCCTTGGCGGTGGTGTCGCCGCCGAGGACGGTCTGGGTGAACTGGGCCAGCGGCTGGCCGCCGTCGACCTGCGCCATCGCCGCGAACAGCTCGGTGGAGCGGGTCCGTACGTCTTGGCGACGGGCATGTACTCCTTGATGACCTTGACCTTGTTGGGGCTCTTCTGGAACTCGGGGGTGTCGACGATCGACTGCAGCACCGGGATGCCGTTGATGACGCAGGTGGTCCAGTAGACCTTCATCTTCTTGATGTAGTAGTCGAGGAACGCCTCGGACCCCTCCTGCGACGGGGTGTTGGTGTACATCATGATGTTGTTGTCGAACGACAGGATCGCCTTGTCGCCGTGCGGTCCGCTGATCGGGCTGGCGATCAGCAGGTCCCCGCCGGGCTCGCCGATGTTGTCGTCCAGCCCCGCGGTGTAGATGCCGAACGCGTACTTCTTGTCCTTCCACTGCGCGAGCTGGTTGTCGGAGGTGTAGCTGACCGAGGCGGGGTCGCTGATGCCGGCCTTGACGAGCTGCAGGACGAAGTCGATCGCCTCGACGTTGCGCTCGTTCATCAGGTCGAGCTTGCCGTCGGGGTCGAACATGCCACCGCCGTTGTTGATCATCATCATGACCATCGTGTGGGCGCCGATGTTGTTGCCCGCCCCGGCGCCGGCGCCGAAGCCGAAGTAGCCCTTCTTCTTGAGCAGCTCACCCGCGGTCATCAGCTCGTCCCACGTCGTGGGCACCGTTGGCGCCGGCGTCGTCGAAGAAGGACTTGCTGTACCACCAGACCCGGACGTCGCTCTGCCACGGCACGGCGACGTAGCCCTTGCTGGTCTTCATCGCCTCGAGCGTGCCGGGCAGGAAGTCCTTGGCGAAGCCGTCCTTCTCCCACGCCGCCACCAGGTTGTCGGCGTAGGCGATGTAGCCCTGGTCGACGAACTGGAAGGCCTGGAAGCCGCCGCCGCTGCTCACCGCCGGGCCGGTCTTGGAGGCCAGCGCTGAGGCGAAGGTGGTGGTGAAGTTGTTCCACTGGATCCGCTGCAGGGTCGCCGCCGGCAGCTTCGCTGCGGGCTTGTAGGCCGCGACGAGGTCGGCGGAGGCCTTGTTGTAGGGCTCCGTGGCCCAGGGCATGTCCCAGAACTTCAGGGAGCCGCTCGCCGAGCTGGACTCGGTCTTTGACTTGGCGCACGCCGCGGCCAGGCCGGGCACCAGGGCGAAGCTCGCCCCCAGTCCGGTCGCCCGCAGGATGTTGCGTCGGGAGACGTCGGTGGGGCGGGTGGGGAGGTCGTTCATGGTGGGTTCCTCTCGAGGTGGGTTTCCAGCTGGTACTACTGGGGTCGGTCCTGGTCAGGGGTCGGGCAGCACGCCACCCGCGAGGGTGAGGTCGGCCCGCAGGCCGGCAAGGTCGTCGGTAGGGACCCCCTCGACGACGGCGGCGTGGAGGCGACGCCAGGAGGCGCGGTGGGAGGTCTCCCAGACGGTGGGCCTGGTGGTGGCGCCGTCAGAGGTCGTGCGGACCAGGACGGCGGGTCGCGCCGTACCCGGGTCGGGCACGGTCAGCTCGACCGCCAGGTCAGGGGCCAGCCCCCTGACCCGCAGCTGCGGGGGGCTGCCGGTGGTGACGTGGGCGCTGAGCAGCAGCGGTGAGCCCACTGACGTCGCCCCCCGGAGGTGGTACCCGGCGCGCGACCAGGTCAGCCGCTCGAGGCTCACCGGTGGGAGGCCGAGGAGGCGCAGGACGGCGAGCTGGTCGAGGAGCAGCTGCTGCGCGCCGGCCCGGTCGGCGAGCAGCGACGACACCTCGACCAGCGCCTCGGCGGGCCACTCCTCGAAGTCGCCGGTGGCGGGTGGGACGGCGGGGTTGCCGGCGAACCGGTGGTCGACGACCACCGGGACCGCGGCCCGCGGCACGTCGTCGGGTGCGACGGCGACCGGCTGCACGAGCAGCAGGCCGCGCGCTCCGCGCCTCACGGCATCCCGCACTCGCCCCGGCCAACCGGTGCCGCCGTCGATCGCCACCAGGTCCGGGGTGACCTCGTTGCCGGCCTCCACCCACCTCAAGGAGACCGGCAACGAGGCGACGACCGGCGCAACCGCGCCGGAACCCGCGGCGGGGGCCGAGGCAGCCACCCGTAGGGCCGTCATCGCAGCACCGCCCCTTCGGCGGCGCCGCGCAAGGCGGCCTCGGCACCCTCGGCCAGGTCGAGGGCGAACGTGAGGTCGGCGACGAGGTCGGCCGGCAGGTAGCGCGGTGGGCGACCGTGGGCTACGTCGTGCAGGTGTCGCCACTCCCCCACGTACCCGTTGTGGTCGAACGGGCCGAGCCGCACCCTTCGGTCACCGGTGGCGATCGTGGCGGTGGCCGACCCGGCCTGGACGTAGCTCGGGGTGAAGTCGACGGTGCCGACCCGGTGGTCCGCGTACGCCTCGAGGGTCCAGCGGGGGTCCCAGTTGGCCGACATCAGCGCGTGCAGCTCGACAACTTGCTCGCCGCACGAGAACACCACCAGGTAGCCGAACGGAGCCAGGGTCCGGGCGGCGTGGACCACGACATCGCCGGGCTCGGCCAGCAGGCTGCGGATCAGCGGGAGGTCGTGGGTGGCCAGGCCGAGGATGCCGGCTCGCAGCAGGTCGGCCTCGACCTCGACGGACGAGGCCGGCGGCATCGCCGCCGCCTGGCGGTTGGTCACCTCGGTGGCCAGGTCCTCGAAGCGAGGATTGGGGGCAGCACCGCCGAGCAGCGCAGGTGCCGCGCGTCGCCCGGCCCGGCAGCCCAGGCCTCGGCGAAGGCCAGCCAGCCGGGGTCGTAGGCGTGCATCGTGCCGACGAGCACCGGCACGCCGGTCTCGACACTGACCTGCGCGACCAACGCAGCCTCGGCCACGCTCGTGGTGAACGGCTTCTCGCACAGGATCGCGCGCTTGCCGGCCCGACAGGCCGCGACCACCTGCTCGGCATGGAACTCCGGAGGGCTGCAGATCACCACGACGTCGACCGACTCGTCGCGGAGCAGGTCGTCGACCGAGGTCGTGTCCCGGGCACCGACCCGGGCGGCGACCGATGCCGCGACGCTCTCCCTCGAGTCCATGACGACTCGCACCACGAAGAGGTCGGGGAGCCTGGACAGCGCCGGCAGGTGGATCGCCTGGGTGACGGCACCCGCGCCGATGAACCCGACGCCCAGAACGGTGGCGCCTGCGCCGTCGAGCCGGCCCTCGAGCGGCCTCGGCGAGGTCATGCTGGATCCAGACATCGTTGTCCCAGTTCTGGTTTGGCAGGCGTGCCGTCGTCCGGGCGCGCCGAGGACACCCCTGGAGCGGTGTCCGTTGTGATCCCCTTGTGAGTGCCACGTGCCGTGGCGATGCCGCTTCCGCAGCGTTGGGCCACCTTCGTGGCGAGTGCGGAAAACATATGAGCCTTGGGTACATAAGTCAAGGTTTTGTCCATCAGGGATTAAAGTTGCCTGTTCCGGAGCGTGCGCCTTACCCCCGTCGCCGGGAGGGCGTACCTTGTCCTCCACACCCTCGTTCACACTCTCGGGAGGTTCCCCGTGCCGGTCACCCCGCCCCCGCCCGCCGCGGCGAGGGACCACCACCTGGACCAGGTGCTGCGGTTGATCCGGGAGGGCCAGGCGACGACTCGGCCAGAGCTCATCCACGCGACCCGGCTGAGCCGCAAGGTCGTCATCCAGCGGGTCGACCAGCTGATCTCCATGGGGCTGGTCACCGACGGGGAGGCGTCGGCATCCACCGGGGGCCGCCCGGCCGGCCGGTTGCACTTCGCGGGCCGGGCCGGCTGCGTGCTCGCCGTCGAGTTCGGCGGCACCGGGCTCACCGCCGCGTTGGCGGACCTGTCCGGCCGGCTGCTGCTGACGCGCACCCGCCGGCTGCCGTTCCCTGCGCCCCCCCGCGTGGTGCTGCAGCGGGCCGACGGCGTGTTCGCCGGCCTGCTGGAGGACGTCGTGGACCGTGGGCCGCTGCGCGGCATCGGGGTCGGTGTCCTCGGCCCGGTATCGCCGACCGGGCTGGCCATGGACATCTCGGTCAACCCGGGGTGGGGGGACTTCCCGGTCGGGGACTGGTTCTTCGACCGCTACGGCGTCCCGGTCTGGGTCGACAACGAGGTCAACATGATGGCCGTCGGTGAGTCACGGTCGCGGACGGACGCAGCGGGCCACAACCTGCTGTACGTCAAGGTCAGCACCGGCGTGGGCGCCGGCCTCATCACCAACGGCACCCTCTTCCGTGGCGCCACCGGCGTCGCCGGCGAGCTGGGGCACATGACCATCGCCGGGGCCCGCTCGAACGTGTGCTGGTGCGGCAACACGGGCTGCGTGACCACGCTGGCGAGCGGTCGCGCCATCAGTGGCTTCGGCACCGAGGCCCGGGCCAGGGGCCTGAGCCCCTACCTCGACCGGATCACGACCAAGCAGGTGCGTGACGTCCAGGTGGTCGACGGGGCGCACGCCGGCGACAAGGCCTGCCTGAAGATCATGACCCGTGCCGGCGAGGCGCTCGGGCTCGCCATCGCCGGCGCCACCAACCTGCTGAACCCTGCGGCCATCGTCATCGGTGGCCGCATCGGGGGCGCAGCAGGGCCCCTGCTCACCGAGCCGGTCAGCGAGGCCGTGAACGACCACGCCTTTCCGCGGGCCACCGAGATGATCAGCATCGAGAGCTCCGAGAACGCTTACACCGCAGGCATTCTCGGCGCGGCATCCACCGTCGTCGACGGCTTGCTGTCCGGTACCCGGCTGGCGACGTGGGACCCGGACCTCGATCCCGACAGCCGGGCCACCGACCGAGCGGGATGAACCGGGGGCGTCCAGCCTCCAGCGCACCGCCACGCACTCACGAAGGAGACACAGCGTTGACGACGACGGACAGCTGGCGCGCGCTCTTCGACGGGCGGACCCTCACCGGCTGGCACTCCCGACCGCGGGTCTACGGGACCGTGTGGCCCGGCGGCCCCCAGGTGCACGAGGTCGCCTCGTGGGTGCCCGGCGACTACAACGAGCGGGCGACCGAGCACCCCGCCGTGTGGAGCGTCGAGGACGGCATGATCGTCGGGCGACAGGACCCTGAGCACCCCGGCTGGGGCGGTTACCTCGTCTCGGACGAGACCTTCGGTGACGTCGAGCTCGAGCTGGAGATGTGGCCCGACTGGCCCGCCGACACCGGGGTGATGCTGCGCCGGCGGGACCTCAGCTGGGAGGGCTTCCAGGTGCTCGTCGACCACCGGAAGTCAGGGTCCATCGGTGGCTTCTTCGGCAACGGGGTCGGCAGCTTCCATGCGGTCCCGTATGCGTTGGACGTCGAGCACGACGTGGCAGGGCGACCCGTCGCCCTGGTCGAGGAGGACCCCTCCACCTCCCAAGAGCCGGCGACGCCCGAGAAGCGCGCGCTGCTGCGGCGCAGCGGTGACGTCGGCGAGTTCCTCGCGGCGTGGAACTGGGCCGGCTGGAACCGCCTTCGCATCCGGTGCGTGGGAGCCAAGCCCGTCATCACCACCTGGGTGAACGGGGTCTTCGTGGCCGAGGTCGACCTCGCCGCGATGCGTCACCCCGACTACGACCCGGACGCCGTCCTCGAGGTGCTCGGGCCGCGGGGGCACCTGGCCCTCGAGGTGCACGACAACGACCCCGTGTTCGGGGACAGCCGGTGGGGAGCGGGAGCGCGGTGCCGGTGGCGCGACATCCGGGTCAAGGACCTGTCGGCCGCTACAGAAGGAGCGCAGTGATGCCGTACACGATCGGTGAGCTGGAGGAGCAGGAGCGCGAGCTGGTGCTCGACGCCTTCACGCTCGAGGACGCCTGGCGGCTGGGGTCCGCACTTGCAGAACGGGCTGTGCGAGAGCAGCTTCCGGTCGCCATCGACGTGCGACGGGCCGACTGGGTGCTCTTCCGGGCGGCGCTGCCCGGGTCGGCACCCGATCAGGCCGCCTGGATCGACAAGAAGTCGGCGACGGTCCTCCGCTTCCAGGCCAGCAGCCTGCTCACCGGCCTGCGGATGGAGGCGGAGGGACGCGACCCGTTCATCGGCGGATGGCTAGACCCGGCTCGCTACACCATGGCCGGCGGCTCCTTCCCCCTCCGGGTCACCGGTGCCGGCCTGGTCGCCGCCATCACGGTCTCCGGGCTCAGCTCCGACGACGACCACACCCTCATCCTCGACGCGCTCCGGGCGCACCACTGAGAAGGGACGGCAGCATGGCTCCCGACGACAAGCTTCCCGAGACCTCCGAACGCCAGGCGCACGCCGAGGCGACGTACGAGCGACTGTTCGGGCCACGTGACGGGGCGGCGCCCGACGACGACCCGGAGCTGATGAGCATCCTGCGCCGGTTCATCTTCGGAGACGTCTTCGACACGGGAGTGCTCGACGACCGGACCCGAGAGCTCATCACCGTCACGGTGCTCGCCTGCCTGCAGGCCCTTCCGCAGCTAGGGTCCCACACGGCTGCCGCACTCAACGTCGGCGTCGAGCCGGTCGGCATCCGCGAAGCCGTCTACCAGCTCGCGCCGTTCATCGGGTTCCCCCGCACACTCAACGCCGTCGCGACGGTCAACGAGACCTTTCGTGCCAAGGACATTCCCCTGCCGCTGCCGGAGCAGGGCGCGGTGAGCGAGGCCGACAGGTTCAGCGCCGGGCTCGCAGTCCAGGCACCCCTGTACGGCACCGAGATCCGGGACAACCTGGCCGACCTCCCGCAGCCGTTCGACGCCGCCCTCCCACGGTTCCTCACGGAGTTCTGCTTCGGCGACTTCTACACCCGGGGTGGGCTCACGCTGGGCCAGCGGGAGCTGCTGATCCTGTGCGCCCTGGCCACCATCGGCGACACCGCCGCACAGCTCGGCCCGCACGGCCGCGCCTGCCTCGACACCGGCAACACCAAGGCAGAGGTGGTCGCCGCGCTCGTGCACTGCTTCCCCTACATCGGGTTCCCGCGGGCCGTCGCAGCCATCCGGGCGGTCAAGAACTTATAGGCGCCCGCGCTACTGGGTCACGACGGAATGCGTCTAGCGAGTGCAGCCTCGAACAGCGTCCGGGCGATCTGCTCGGCCTTCGCGGTGACAGCCGTTCCCACCGGCTTCGCCTCGTAGCGGTCTTGGTTGCGAGCGCGCCGCAGCCGGTCGAACTCTCGCGCTGCCCGGTCCGCAGGCGGCCGGTCGAAGACCGCGCGGAGGTAGCGCCCGAGCGCCTCGTGCTGGCCGGGGCCGTTGGTGGTGCGGTAGCCGTATGCCGCCAGCAGCGCCTCGCCGGTGTCGTGACAGGCGTCGTAGGCGATTCCATACCGGACGACGACACTGGTCAGCAGCGGCAGCTGGTCCAGGCGCTCTTCCGCCTGGCGCAGGAACGAGGTCGCCCGAGCGAGGTCCGCAGGCACGGCATCGAGGCGTCGTGCTTCGACCAGGGCCAGCACCGTCGCCTGTTGGACACGGGTGAGCGGGGTCAGCGCCACGGCAGCTCCCCGACGACCGCCACGGCCGGCGCGCTGCGCACGTTGTCCAGAAAGCCGGAAGAGGCCGCGAACTCCTCAGGAGTGAGGATCGTCGGGTTGACGGGCCGGTGCACCGCGGCCTCGACCCGCACGCACGCCTCGTAGACGGCGTCCACGTCGGGGTTCCCAAGCACCATGACGTCGATGTCGCGCGGTGCCGGGCCGGCATCCCCGAGCATCCGGGCCGCGAAGGAACCGTAGAGGAACGCCGAGTCGATGCCCTTGATGCGGGCCAGCTCCTCGGCCAGGATCACCACCGGTCCGGTTGCAACAGTGAGGATCTCGCGCAAGGGACGGACGAGCGGGCTCCCGCTGTTGGCGCGGACCAGCCTCGTGCGGCCCACGTTTCGCTCGATCAGGATGCCGGCGTCGACCAGACGCCCGACTTCACGGTGCGCGGTCGGGTAGGCCAGCCCGGCGCGGTCGGCCAGTTCGGTGATGCTCAGCTCCTCGCCGGTGAGCAGCAGGGTGGAGAGCAGACGGGCCTGACCGTCCGACCGGAAGATCGGAGCGAGGAGCGGCGCCTCAGTTCTCATATAACTGAGATTATCATCTGTTATACCGACAGTCAATGACCACCGTGGGGATGAATCCCCGGTCGCCGGCGGCGGCCGCCTCTCAGACGTTGAAGCGGAACGATCACGCGGGGTGCCGATGGTCGCTGGCCATCGCCGACCGATGCCAACAACAGGCTCTGAGCTGGAGAACCGTGTTCGCCGGACCGTTGCAGGAAGAAGCGCGGTATGAGCCTCGCGCCGGCTCACGACCCGGCGGCCAGGCCTGCTGGCGTCGATAGTCGAAGAGCCGAGTGCATGTCGCGCGGATCTGCCGAAGGTCGAGGAGTTCACCCTTGTCGAGTAGCTGAAGGTCAATGAGGTCGCGAGCCCTCTCGCTATTCTCGCTCGACACGGCGGGGAGCTTCTGTGCGATCTGGTGGTCCGAGCGCATGACCGGCACGGGTTTCGGCACGTCGAGGCCAATCTCGGTGAACAGTCCGGCAGGTCGGATGCGATCTGACAGTCGGGATCGTCGGCGTCGCCGATCTCGTTGTGTCCCAACTCGAACTTCACGGTGCACCACGGCCGGCCGCGGTAGTCGAGCTTCACCTCGAACGGCTGCATCACGTGGCCCGTCGGCACGGCCGGCGGGCGCGGAGCCGCCTTCTCGACCAGTCTCCCCGTGAAGCCGTCCCATCCAGCGGCCAGTGAGTCCTCGAAGTCGCTGCGAAACCGAGCGAGCGGCTGGAGGCGCGCGGCGTCGAGGTCCTGGGTGAATCGAGTGCCCCGGCCACAGCGGAGCGCCATCGCGCTGCCGCCCCTGATCGCGCCCTCGGGGAGCATCTGGCCGACCACCACCAACGCCATCCCAACCCTGCGGCGAAGGGCGGGGCCGTCGTCGCTTTCAAGGTTGCGGATGCGCTGCTCCAGGGATCGCAACGCTCGTCGGGGCGCCCGGGTAGCTCACGACCGGAGCCCCTTCATCACACGCTGCCACTCGCTCGTCGTGAGTAGACCGTCCTTTCGCGCCTGCTTGGCCGCGTCGATCAGTCGCTGGGTCTCGATACGCTCCTGGCATTCGAGGATGGCGTCAGAGACCGGCTGCGCTTCCAGCCCTTCGTAGAACGTCGTGCGTACGGCGTCGTCCTTGACGTGGGTCAGCTCAACGAACGATGGCAACCTGGGACGAGCACGGCGCCGAACCGCGACCTTGATCTGTCGAGGATTGACGTCAGCCCGCCCGAACAGGGCGAGCACCGACTCGCCATGCAGGTACGCCCCTCCCCGGCCCGTAGGAGGGCCTCGGCGAATTGGTCGTAGTCCGTGGGCGGTATGTCGGGCACCCGGTAGAGCCCGAAGGCGACGTTCTCCAGGGACAACAGCGCGTGGATCACCGCACCACGCTAGAGCTGTCACCAGAGCGACACGTGGATCCCCGCCGACCCCCGGTGCGATCGATGTGCGGCAGTTGCGGACGGATCTCGCACGTGCGCCTTGTCCCGGGTTAGGGCAGGAGGTCCAGGTACTTCTTGCGCGCTGGCATGGCGTGGATGACCACTTCATCCCCGCTGTCGAGGACCAGGACGACGGTCTCGAGCAGTTGGGCTCGGGTGTCGAAGCCAAGGCGGAGCTCTCGTCGGGTCGGACCGTCCTCCGCCAACGGCTCGACCCACAGCGACCACTCGGCGGCTTGGATCGCATCCTCTGCGGAGACGCCGTGCTTGAGGGCGCTGGGGTGGACCTTCACGCAGCGAAGTGGGCCAGCGCGGCGCGGATGGCCTCGGACCTGCTCATGTCCTTCTGCGCTGCCACGGCGTCGAGGGCATCGAGCTCCTCAGCGGTGAGGCGGACCGCCACGACCTGCATCGGCTGAGCCCCACGACCGGGACGTCCGCGGGCCCGACGCTTGAGTTCCTCGACGTCGTAGCCCTGTTCGGCTTCATCGGCCCACTGCTGGATCTGCTCTTCACTCACCACCCGTAAATCGTATAACGAAAACCTCGTGGATGACCAGATGCCTCGGTGGAACCCGCAGCGGCGCGGCGCAACGTCGGCGCGGTCTGCCGCATTCGCGATCAGGAGAGACACCCATCACCACGACTCATGTTCCGGAGGCCATGTAGGCGGCCAGGATGTAGTTGGGGTGGCGGTCCAGGTTCTTGCGGGCCCGGTCGTAGCGCATGGTGGTGCGGGGGTCGGCGTGGCGGGCGGCGATCTGCACGTCACGCAGGTCCACCCCGGCGTCGAGCATGGTGGTGACGAAGGTGTGGCGCAGCATGTGTGGGTGCATCCGCGCAGCGTGCACGCCCCCAGCTGCGGCGAGGCGGTGCAGCCGGCGGGTCGCGCAGTGCCGGTCCATCCGGGTGCCGTTTCGGGTGCGCAGGATCGGCCCGGGCTCCCGGTCGGCGACGGCTCGCTCGATGGCTCGGGACACTGCGGGCGGAAGCGGGGTCAGGACGACCTTGCCGCCCTTGCCGCGGACCTTGAGCACGCGGTGGCCGTGCTCCTCGCCGAGGTCCTCGATGTTCGCCCCGCAGGCCTCGAAGATCCGCAGCCCGAGCAGGCCGAGCATCGCCACCAGCGCGAAGTCGTTGAGGTTCGGTGAGGTGCGTGCGGTGGCGAGCATGGCCTCGAACTGCAGGTGGGTCAGACCCAGGGTGGGTGACTCGGGCGGGACGTTGGGTCGGCGCACGTACTCCGCCGGGGAGTGCTCCAGGACCTCATCGATCACGCAGGTGCGGTAGAACCCGGCCACGACCGCGACCCGGCGGCTGATCGTGGACGGCTTGTACCGGCGCACCTCCTGCATCCACCGCACGTACAGCTCGACGTGGGCTCGTTGGGCGGCCAAGGGGTCAAGGCCGCGTTCTTCGCACCAGGTGACGAAGCAGCGCAGGTCGGACTCGGTGTGGACGCGGGACTGGCCCTTGAACCGGGCCAGGTAGGCGGCGACGGCGTGACGAAGACGGTCCGAGACCGGCGGCAACACGACGGGAATCAGAATCTGTGAAGTAGCCATTCCGAAGCGTCCGCCGAGCATGACCCAACGTCAAGGAGTCACACGATCGGCGGCATGACCGGTCATATCGCCCCGCGAGGGTCCGGGGCCGCCCTGGGCCGCTGTCCGTAGGCAGTCGGTCTTCTCGGGCCACGCAGACGACGGGCTTCGCTACCGTGCGCCCATGTCTGACCGCTCTCGTGCCGACTATCTGGACGGCACTGATCCAGACCCGGTGGACTTCCTGCTGCAGGTTGTCGTGCCCACGTCAGCGCAATCCGCCGCTCGTGGCGACATCGTGGTGACGCTCCTAGAGGCGGGCGTTGATAAGTGGGCTGGAGTCTGGCGGCTCGACACGGGCAAGTGGGACGGCGAGTGGCGGCGCTTCCGGCAATTGGGGACCCGCTTCGGCACCCGTGCTGAACTCGTCCGCTGGGCCAAGGCACGGGACGCCGCCATGCGATGGATCTTCGATGAGGAAACCGTCGACTTCGTCCCGCTCGATTAGCTCCTCGCAAAGTTCCAATCCGGTCGTATACCCCAATCGGCGGCGAGGAGCATCGCACCATGCGACAGGAGCGTGAGCTGCGCTCGCCAACAGGCAAACGGTTGCTTGGAGTCCCGCGGCGATGCTTGGCGGATGACGGCTATGGCTCCTTTGCCTGTCAGGGGAAGCCAGCCCACTGCCCGCAGGCTCCACGCGAGATGGCCCGGGGCCTGTCCCTGACCCTGCGAGCAGCCACTGGCCATCCCTCGCGAAACGTCCGACATTCATGACAGGACGGATCAACGTGCGTCTCATCGCCGGCAAGGGGCTTCATGGGCGGATCACATGGCCGCAGCGGGGTCCGGACCTAGGCACTCAGACGAGCAGATCGAGCACATCGCGCTGAACTTCTTGCGGACTGTATGCGGACTGGGACAGGGCGCATCCCCTCTGACCTGCAAAAACGTGCCGATTCAGACGTTGAAGCGGAACTCCACGACGTCGCCGTCCTGCATCACGTACTCCTTGCCCTCCATGCGCACCCGCCCGGCCGCACGGGCGGCGGCCATCGAGCCCGCGGCATCCAGGTCGGTGAACGAGACGATCTCGGCCTTGATGAAGCCGCGCTGGAAGTCGGTGTGGATGACGCCCGCGGCCTGCGGGGCGGTCCACCCCTGGTGGATGGTCCAGGCCCGCGACTCCTTGGGCCCGGCGGTGAGGTAGGTCTGCAGGCCGAGGGTGTGGAAGCCGACCCGCGCGAGCTGGTCGAGACCCGACTCCTCGGCGCCGAACGACTGGAGCATCTCGAGGGCGTCCTCCTCGGACATCTCCATGAGGTCCATCTCGAGCTTGGCGTTGAGGAAGACCGCGTCGGCCGGCGCCACGAGGGCACCGAGCCGGGCGTGCAGGTCGGCGTCGGCGAGCTGCTCCTCGTCGAGGTTGAACACGTAGATGAACGGCTTGGTCGTGAGCAGCCCCAGTGACGACGCCATGGCGAGGTCGACACCGGCAGCCGCCCCCGCGGCATACAGCGTGTTGCCCTCCTCGAGCACCTTCTGGGCGGCGACGGCGTTCTCGTACGCCGGCTTGGACTCCTTCTTGATCCGCGACTCCTTCTCGAGCCGGGTGACGGCCTTCTCGAGGGTCTGCAGGTCGGCGAGGATCAGCTCGGTGTGGATCGTCTCGATGTCCGAGCTCGGCGAGACCTTGCCGTCGACGTGCACGACGTCGCCGTCCTCGAAGGCCCGCACGACCTGGCAGATGGCGTCGGCCTCACGGATGTTGGCGAGGAACTTGTTGCCCAGCCCCTCCCCCTCGGACGCACCCCGCACGATGCCGGCGATGTCGACGAAGTCGACCGTGGCCGGCAGGATCTTCTCCGAGCCGAAGATCTCGGCCAGCCGCGTGAGCCGCTCGTCCGGCAGGGGGACGACGCCCACGTTGGGGTCGATCGTCGCGAACGGGTAGTTCGCCGCGAGGACGTTGTTCTTGGTCAGAGCGTTGAACATCGTGGACTTGCCGACGTTGGGCAGTCCGACGATTCCGATTTGAAGGGCCACGAGGCCGAGAGTCTACCGGCGCGCACGGGTCGCCCCCGCCGCGCCGGTGGGCGGGGCTCACGCCCCGGGCTGCTCGCTGTTCTCCAGGTATGCCGTGTGCTCGGCGTCGTGGGCGAGCTCGAGCATGCGGGCGGTGTAGGGCGCGACGTGCGCCGCGGCATCCGCGACCGTGCGCCAGTGGGCGCCGGCGATCTCGCGGCGGAGGAAGAGCGACGGGTCGAGCTCACCGGTGTCGTGGACGCCGAGGTCGAACAGGTAGAGCATCGCGTCGTCCCAGCCGCGCCACGGCGGCAGCCAGTTGACGGCGAGGAGGCGGCCCGCGGTGACCTGGATGCCGAGCTCCTCCTCGACCTCGCGCTCGACGCAGGTGGCCGGGGACTCGCCCGGGTCGACGACGCCGCCGGGCAGGTCCCACTCCTTCTTGTAGCTGAGCTCGCAGAGCAGCACCTTGCCGGCGGGGTTGCGCAGGATGCCCTGGCCGATGGTGCGCTTCTTGGGCAGGCGGGCGTTGAGGATCGAGATGCGCCGAAGGCGCTCGCGCTCGGACTCGGAGCGGCGGGGGCGGTCAGCCACGGACGGCTCGCCCCCCGAGGTCTTCCATGAGGCGCTCGACGACGAACGCCGCGTTGGCGTCACGCACCCCGACCGGCACGGGCGGTAGGAAGTCGTCCCAGACGACCATGAACGAGCCGCGCAGCTCCGGCATCCGCGCGGGCCGGGCCATGAACCACCAGTGCGCGTGCGCGCCCCCGTCACCCACCCGGATGACGTGACAGCGGGCCACGCTCGGCAGCGCCTCGACGGCGCGGACGAGGGCCACCTGCACGCGACCGGACGAGGCGGCCAGGTCGTCGGGCAGGTCGGGCACGTCGAGGTGCCGGTGCGGCACGAGCGACAGCACGAGAGGGGCTCCCGACGGCGGGGCCACCTTGAGCCGCCACTCGTCGTCCTCCCACACCGTCGCCCACCCACTGCGGTCGCCGTCGTCGGCCGGCCGGGTGCACTGGCAGTCGGCGGGGTCCTCCCCCGAGCGCGGCGCCTCGGCAGCCACCAGGGTGGGGCCGGGCTTGAGCCGGAGGCCCTCGACCTCGAACGGGAAGACGTCCCAGGCGACCACGCCGCCGGAGTCGATGCCCAGCCGTCCGTCGGGGCCGGTGGCCGCCGCGACCCGGGCGGCGTAGGTCTGGACGTCCTCGGGCATGCGGCGACCCTACCCACGCGGACCCGTGGGAACCGTCGAGGTCCCACGACGCGCTGACGGGCGGTGCGGATGATCAGCGTGTCGCGGGATCTCGTCGGCCCCTGTCGGTGGCTGGTGGGATGGTCGCCCCATGAACGCAGCGGTGTGGGGCCTGGTCGGTCTGGTCGTCGGCATCGGAGTCGCGGTGGCGGTGTGCCGGCTGCTGTATGCCGCGCGCTCGGCCGCCGTCGCCGCCGAGCGTGACCTGCTGCGCGAGCGGGTGCTCGACCTCGAGACCTCGCTGGCCGAGGACATGGAGACGGCCGCCCTGCTGGCCCCGCTCAAGGATGCGCTGGTGCGCGTCGAGACCCACGTCGGCTCGCTCGAGCGCGACCGCATGGAGCAGTTCGGCTCGCTGCGTGCCCTGCTGTCCCGGGTCGAGGGCGAGACCCAGCACCTCGGCCGGCAGACCGCGTCGCTGGCCGGATCGCTGCGCTCCTCGACCGTGCGTGGCGCCTGGGGCGAGGTGCAGCTGCGGCGGGTGCTCGAGGCGTCGGGGATGCTGCCGCGCTGCGACTTCGACGAGCAGGTCACCGCGGTCAGTGCGCATGACCGTGGGGTGCGGCCCGACGTCGTCGTGCGGCTACCGGGCGGCAAGGTGCTGGTCATCGACGCCAAGGCCCCGATGAACGCCTTCCTCGACGCGCAGGCCGACGACCTGCCCGACGACGAGAGGGCTGCGCTGCTGGTCGACCACGCCACCGGGCTTGGGCGGCACGTCGCCGCGCTGGCGGCCAAGGAGTACTGGTCCGCCTTCCGCGAGGGCCCCGAGATGGTCGTCTGCTTCGTGCCCAGCGACGCGATGCTCGGCGCGGCGCTGGCCGCGTCGCCCTCGCTGCACGAGCGGGCGCTGGCCCAGCGGGTCGTGCTCGTCGGCCCGGGCGCCCTGATGGCACTGCTGCGCACCGTCGCATTCACCTGGCAGCAGGACGCCCTGTCGGCCAGCGCCCGCGAGCTGCTCGACCTCGGCCGCGACCTGCACCGTCGCCTGGCCACCCTCGGCGGGCACACCGCGAAGGTCGGCCGCAGCCTGCAGTCGAGCGTCGAGGCCTACAACGCGATGGTCGGGGCGCTCGAGTCGCGGGTCATGGTCACCGCCCGGCGGATGTACGACCTCGACCTCGTCGGCGACGAGATCGCGGTGCTGACACCGGTCGAGACCGCACCCCGGCCGCTCACCTCGCAGGAGCTGATCGACGCCGCCACCGCCGAGGAGGCGCGCCCCGAGCTGCTCCTCGACCTCGACCTGGGGGTCCCCGCCCTGCCGCGCCGACGCGACGCCGGCTGAGCAGGGGCTGCTCCGCGGTCCGCCCGCTCGAGCGGGGCGGTTCGTGGTCGGATGTCCGCGTGAAACACGGGGCGCGCCGGCGGGCCGGATGGCTGGTCGTGGCATCGGTAGCGCTGGGGGTGGCCGGGTGGGCCGGCACGTCGGCGACGCCACCGGAACCGGCAGGCCCGGCATCCGTGGCGCCGGTCGTGCGGCAGGGGCCGAGTACGGGCGACGTGCTGGTCCAGGGCACCGTCTCCGGGGTCGACCCGTCAGCCGGGCCGACCCGTCAGCCGGGCCGACCTCGGTGGCCGTCATGGTGTGGCCGGTCGACGACGGCTCGGCGAAGGTGGGCGACATCGTCGACACCCTCGACCTGCCACCCGCACCGTGGACGCCTCGGGCCACTGAGCGGTCGGGCTCGACCCCGCCACGGTGACCTCGAAGTACCTCACCGCGGACTCGCCCTTCGTGAACGTCGACATCCAGGTGATGAACGACTCGACCGGCACGAGCTGGGGCACCACCGCGTTCCTTGTCGACGACCCCGGCGTCTGGCGCAGCGAGGGGGCCGGAGGGGCCGACCGCGTCATCGATGTCTCGATGGACTTCGGTGCCCGGCAGGTCACGCTCACCGACTCCCTCGGCGTGGCCACCACGTCGCCCCTGACGCTGGCGCCACGCGGCTGATGCGGCGGGCCGGGGTGAGTCACCCCTCCAGGGCAGCGAACTCCCGGTCGAGCACGCCCATCACGACGTCGTCGTGCCACCGGCCGTCGACCCAACAGCTCTCCCGCTCGCGGCCCTCCTCCACGAAGCCGCAGGCGCGGTAGGCGGCGATGGCGCGCTCGTTGAAGGCGAGCACCTTGAGGTCGACCCGGTGCATCCCCAGCGTGCCGAAGGCGTGCCGCAGCACCAGCCGGATCGCCTCGGCGCCCAGCCCCCGGCCCAGGAACTGCGGCGCGTACATCCCGATCGCCAGGCGCGCCTTGCGACCGCCCTCGCGGACGTCGGACAGGAACACCGCCCCCGCGAGCTCGCCGTCGCTCTCGATCGCCCAGCACCACGCCCCCGCAGCCGCCCGAGCCGCCAGGTGGCCCGGCCAGGCTGCGACCTCCTCGTCGGTCATCGGCCGGGTGTCGGTGTCAGCGCCGTAGCCCCGCTCGATCCCGCGGTGCCACCCGTGCCGCTGCCGGGCCAGCACGTCGTCATCCCGAAAGGCCCGCAGCGTGACGCGTGATCCCACCAGTGTCGGGGTCGGCGGCGGCGTCATGGCCGACATCGTGCCCCAGGTCGTCAGCGCAGGGAGCGCCGAACTGCAGCCCGGCCGACCAGCCGGCCGAGCAGGGCACCGGTGGCCGCCCCCACGACGACGTCGCCCGGGTAGTGCACGCCGGTGTAGACCCGCGAGAAGGCCACCGTTGCACCGGCTGCCCGCAGCGGCCAGCGCAGTGCCGGCACCACGTCACCGACGGCGACCGCGAAGGCGAGCGGCGGATGCCGAGTGGCCGGAGGGGAACGACGTCGAGGTCGGCATCGGCACCCAGCGCGCCTCGGGCACCGCGTGGCCCTCGCGGTCGGGCCGCGCGCGGTCACCAGCCAGCTTCATCGGCTGGTTGACGACCAGGGAGGCCGCACCGATGGCGACCACCCCGGCCCGGGCGGCTCGCCGGCCGGTGCGGCCGCCGAACAGGGCCAGCGCACCGGCCACCAGGAACCAGGGCTTGGAGTGGTTGGCGAAGTGCGACAGCCGGCTCAGCGGTGCGTCGAGCGCCGGGGTCGACATGCGGGCCACCGCCACGTAGGCCGCGCGGTCGAGCTCCCCGAGCCGGTGCAGGACCCCCGACGCCTTCGCCGCGACCGGGTGGCCGGTCGTACCGCGGTCCTCCAGCCGCCGCGCCAGCCGTTCCTCGACGGGCTCCACCCAGACGACCCGGTCGACCGGCGCGTCCGCGGCGTCCGGCCGGCCCGCGCCGCCGACGCCCCCGGCGTCCCCTCCGCCGACCTCGCTCGCGTCGCCCACGTCGCTCACGTCGACACCACCGGCCGGCCCAGCGCCGTACGCCACAGGTCACCGAGCGTCGACATCGACGTCACGTGCACCGCGGGACCGGCGACCGGCCGGGTGAGCACGGCCCGGGCCAGCCGCACCGTCAGCGCTCCAGGCCGGATCACGAAGCGCAGCGGTGGGTCCATGGTGAGCGCCTCGCCGTCGACACCGATCTCGACCGGCCCGCCCGAGCGGACCTCGAACTCGGTGGCCGTCCACTCGTTCAAGCCCGAGAACCGCCCGACCTGCCCGGCGGCCTCGAGCGCCGCGAACTTCTCGGCATCCGCCGCACCTCGCACCAGCAGCGAGACGACACCCAGCGCGCCGCGTGTCGAGGGCCGGGTCGGGTGCCCGCCCCGCAGGTGCGGCGAGCTGGTAGCGGGTTGTTGGACACGAGCAGCAGGTTCGCCGACGTCGTCCGCTCCCCCGACGGCAGGTCGAACCGCAGGTCGAGCGGAACCGCGGCCGGGCCGAGCAGGTCGGGCAGCATCTCGGCGGCGGTGCTGGATCTTGGCGTCGCGGTACTCCTGCGACTGCACGATCTTGGCGTAGACGCCCATCGACGCGTTGTTGACGAACACTCGTCCGTTCACCTCGGCCAGGTCGATGCCGCCGGTCGACGCCGTCGTCGAAGGCGTCGAGCGCGCCGACCACGTCCTCGCGGTCCAGCCCGAGGTCGAGGGCGAAGTGGTTGCGGGTCCCGGCCGGGACGACGACGAACGGGATGCCCGTGCCGGCTCGCCACCGAGGCCACGAGCGCCTGCGAGCCGTCACCACCGGCCATCCCGATGACGTCGGCGCCGCGCGCCACGGCGTCCTCGGCGAGCTGCGCAGCAGGTCGACCCCGGCGTGAGGACGACCGGCTCGATGCCGCGCTCGCGGCAGCAGCCGTCGAGCTCGAACCGCTCGGCCTTCCCGCCCCCGGACCACGAGGTTCATGATCAGCACCGGTGGCGCGCGGCCGCGGCGCCGCCGGCGACGTCCGCGGCGTCCGGCGACGTGCGGCCGCAGGGCAACCCGCGCCGCCCCGGCGGCAGGCGGCCGCGAGCGCCAGCCCGACGACGAGCACCCACAGGCTCTCGCTGGCGACCACGACCACGATGAAGATGACCAGCGCGACCACCCCGACGCCGGCCGCGACCAGCGGGTCATCCCGCGGCGGCGACAGCGCGAACCAGGCCGCGACGACGAGCACCGCCAGCGACGCCAGCTCGCGAGCAGCACGTCCCAGCGGCGATGAGCTGCGACCACCAGGAATACGACCGCTGCGCCGCAGCGGCGAGGTAGGCCACCCAGGCGGCCGCCGCTGCTGGCGGGTCGGTGCGGTGCCCTGCCCGGGTCGTGCGGTCACGTGCGCTCCTCTGTGTCTGCTCCTCGGCGGGGGTCTCGCCAGGTCGCACCGGTCTCGCGCGATGTACGCGGCGACGGCCTCGTCGAGGGTGGCGAAGAAGTGGCTCGGGTCGATGGTCCGCGTCAGCTCGTAGCGCTCGATCTTGTCCCGCACCGGGTCCTTCATCTCGGCGAAGACCAGCGAGACGCCGCGGTCGTTCGAGCCAGCCGTCGAGCTCCTGCGAGCATGTCCGCGGCCGTGGTGTCGACGTCGGTGATCGGCTCGGCGGCGACGAGCACCCAGCGCAGGCCCTGCCCGCTCGTGGACCATCGCCCGCACCGCGTCGCCGAAGGTGCGCGAGTTGGCGAAGATCAGCGGCGCGTCGAAGCGGAAGACGACCAGGCCCGGCAGCAGCTCGGCGTCCGGGTAGCTCTCGGTGTCGTGCAGGCCGGCGAGGCCCTCGACGCGGCCGAGCTCGGCCTGGTGCGGCCACCAGACCCGCCGGAAGACGTTGAGGATGGACAGCGCGATCGCGAGCAGGATGCCGGGCAGCACCCCGAGCAGGGCGACGCCGAGCAGGGCGGCCATGGACAGCGAGAACTCGGTGCGCCGCTGGTGCCACAGCCGGCGCGTGGCCGGGATGTCGGCGAGCGACAGCGCGGCCGCGATGACGATGGCGCCCAGGGTCGGCTGGGGGACGTACTGCATGAGGCCGGTCGCGAAGACCAGGACGAAGGCGATGACCGCAGCGCCCGACCACCCCGGTCACCTGCGAGCGCGACCCGGCCTGTTCGGACACCGCGGTGCGCGAGCCGCTGGTGCTGACCGGGAAGCCCTGGAAGAGGCCGGCGGCGATGTTCGCCGCACCGATCCCGATCATCTCCTGGTCGCCGCGCACCCGCTCGCCGCGGCGGGCGGCGAACGACGACGCCGTCGACATCGTGTCGGCGAGGGCGACGACCGCGATGGCCACGGCACCGAGGAAGAGCTCGGGCAGGTCGGACCAGGGCACCGTCGGGATGGTGAACGGCGGGAAGCCCTGCGGCAGCACGCCGATGGTCTTGACACCCGAGTCCTGCAGGTTGAGCAGGTTGACGGCGAGCGCGGCGAGCACGCACCACGACCAGCACCGCCGGGCACCTTCGGGAGCAGCCGCTGCAGCAGCAGGATGCCGACGAGGGACGCGACGCCGATGACCGCGGCGGTGGGGTTGACCAGCCCGTCGGCCACCCCCGAGACGAAGCGCCTTCGCCTCGTCGATCAGGCCGTCGGCGTCGACCGAGAACCCGAACAGCTTGGGCAGCTGGCCGATCACGATGGTGAGCGCCAGGCCGTTCATGTAGCCGATCTGGGTCGGCTTGGACAGCAGGTCGGCGACGAAGCCGAGGTGCGCCAGCCCGGCCACGGTCATGACCAGGCCGACGAGCAGGGCCAGCACCGACGCCAGTGCGACGGCCTGGGCCGGGTCGCCGCCCGCGAGCGCCAAGGGGGCGATGGTCGCCGCGATCATCGGCCCGAGCGACGAGTCCGGGCCGAGCACGAGGATGCGCGACGGCCCGAAGACCGCGTAGCCGAGCAGGCAGAGGATCGAGGTGTAGAGACCGGTGACCGGCGGCAGCCCGGCCAGCTCGGCGTACGCCATCCCCTGCGGCACGAGCAGGGCCGAGAGCACCAGGCCGGCGACGACGTCCTTGGCCAGCCAGCCGCGCTGGTAGGTGCGGAACAGGCTGAGACCGGGGACGAACTGCGCCACCCCGGACGGCTGCTGCGGCGCCTCGGGCGCGGAGGTGGGCACGCTCATCGGCAACCACCTCTCCTCGACCTGCGACCCCGCGCCCCCCTCCGCGGGGCACGAGCGACCTACCCGCGATCGTCGCGACCCGGGGGCCGCAACGGCATCACCCTGCCGGGGTGACCGGCCGGCCCTGCCCGCGGACGGGTCAGCCGGCCTGCGCGCAGTAGACCGACGGCAGCACGCTGTAGATCGCGGCGCACTTGACCAGGTCGTCCTTCCACTGCAGCTCGTCCGGCGCGTGCGCCTGGTCCTCGCGCCCGGGTCCGACCCCGATGACGGGGATGCCGTGGCGGCCGGCGATCGCGACGCCGTTGGTGGAGAAGGTCCACTTGTCGATGCGCGGCTCGCCGAACATCGCCTGGTGGGCCGTGGCAGCGGCCACCACCTCCGGGGAGTCCTCGGCCACCACCCAGGTCGGGAAGAAGCACTGCTGGCCGTACTCGGTGCCGGTCCACGCCACCGCCCGGTAGTCGTAGCAGGCCACCGTGGCACCGTGCCGGCGCACAGCGGGCAGGTCCTCGATCTCCCGCAGCGCCCCCTGCCACGTCTCGCCGTCGGTGAGCCGCCGGTCGAGCGAGACCCAGCAGGCATCGGCGACCGCACACCGCGACGGCGAGCTCGAGAACACCTCGGAGGTCGTCACGGTGCCCTTGCCCAGGAAGAGGTCACCCGGCAGGCGGTCGTTGAGGTCGCGCACCTCGAGCAGGATCTCGGCCATCTTGTAGATCGCGTTGTCGCCCCGCTCGGGCGCCGACCCGTGGCACGACACCCCGGCGACGTCGACCCGGATCTCCATCCGGCCGCGGTGACCGCGGTAGATGCCGTTGTCGGTGGCCTCGGTCGAGACGACGAAGGCGGGCCGCACCCCGTCCTCCTCGATGAGGTGGAGCCAGCACAGCCCGTCGCAGTCCTCCTCCTGCACCGTCGCGGTCACGAGGTAGGTGTAGGCGTCCGACAGCAGGCCGAGGTCCGCCGCGATCCGCCCCCCGTAGACCGCCGAGACCACCCCGCCGAGCTGGTCGGAGGCGCCCCGCCCACCCACGAGCACGTCGTCCTCGAAGCCCTCGAACGGGTCGAACGTCCAGTTGTCCGGGTTCCCCACACCGACCGTGTCGATGTGCCCGTCGAAGGCCACGAGGGTGTCCCCCGTGCCCATGGTGCCGATCGCGCTGCCGAGCGCGTCGATCCGGGTGCTGGTGTAGCCCAGCTTCTCCATCTCGGCGATGACCAGCCGCGACTTGGCCTCCTCGTGGCAGCTCGTCCCCGGGTTGCGGATCAGCGCACGCAGGAAGGCCACCATGTCCGCCCGGTAGCCCTCGGCGGCGGCCTTGACCGCGACGTAGTCGATCTGTGGCACCTGTCGTCTCCTTTGCGTGGGTGTCCGGTTCACGTCCGCCAGCGCGGCTGGGCACCGTCCCAGAGGTCGTGCAGCACGCGCACCGGGTCGGCGACCCGCTGCAGCAGCACCATCGCGGCGATGGCGTAGGGCTTGTTCCCCGCCTGCCGGTAGAGCGCCGTGCGGTGCGCGTCGAACACGTCGGCGTCGACCTCACCGGCCCCGCACGAGACGCCGGTGATGTCGGCGGGCAGCGGGTGCAGGTAGAGCGCCTCCCCGTACCGGGTCGTGCGCATCAGGTCGGCGGTCACCGTCCAGTCGCGGTGCTCGGCGTTCTGCTCCAGAATCCCCCGCTCCACGGCCCGGATGCCGTCGACGTCTCCCTCGGCGTGCCGCGCCGCGCGCTCCACCATGGCGTCGAAGGGCGCCCAGCTCTTGGCGCAGACGACGTCGGCGTCGGCGAAGGCGTCCTCGAGCGAGTCGGTCACCGTGAACGACCCCCCAGAAGCCGCCGCGTGGCGCTCTGCCACCCGCGTACGTCGGCGACGAGCTCGTAGCCCGGCGGGTGGGCGAGCACGACATCCATCCCGAGCCGGGCCATCAGCGCGACCATGCCTTGCGGCACCGAGAGCGGCTTGCCGTAGCTCGGCGAGTGCGCCCAGGTCATCGCGAGCCGGCGCCCGCGCAGGTTCTCGACGCCGCCGAGCTCGTGCGTGAGGTGCAGCAGGTCGGCGAAGGCCTGCGTCGGGTGGTCGAGGTCGCTCTGCAGGTTGACCAGCGTCGGCCGCTGCTCGAGCACCCCGGCCGCGTGGCTCTGGGCCAGGTAGCCGCCCAGCTCGACCATCTCGCGGTGGCCCTGGCCGAGATAGAGGTCGTCGCGCACCCCGATCACGTCGGCCATGAACGAGACCATCGTGGCGGTCTCGCGCACGGTCTCGCCGTGGGCCACCTGCGAGGTGGACTCGTCGAAGTCCTGCACCTGCAGGCCGAGCAGGTTGCACGCCGAGGCGAAGGAGAACCGGGTTCGGGTGGAGTTGTCGCGGAAGATCGAGACCGCCAGACCCGAGTCGGCCACGCGGCAGCTGCAGTTGGCCGAGCGCAGGGCCCGCAACGCGTCGGCGGCGGCCAGCAGCGCGCGCACCTCGTCGCCGGTGAGGTCCCACGTCGCGAGCACGTCGGCACCGTGGATGCCGTGGGAGTCCAGCGCGGCCAGCCGGCAGACCGCGGCGTCGAAGTCCATGCTGTCCCCTCCTGGGGTCACCCCCGATCCTAGGGCCGGCGCGGGGCCCCGCCGACGTGCGTCACGTCACCCCTACGATGGCGCCATGGGCACGTCCCGGCTGGTCAGGAACCCCCACGTCGACCGGTCCCGGGTGCCGCGCGGCGACCGCCCGGCCCCCTCGTTCCACGCCTCGCTGCCGGGCTTCGCGCCCACCCCGGTGCGGTCGTCACCGGCCATGGCCACCCGGCTGGGGGTGCGGTCGGTGCTCGTCAAGGACGAGGGCGAGCGGGCTGGGATGCCGTCGTTCAAGATCCTCGGCGCCTCGTGGGCCACCTACCGGGCGGTGCTCTCGACGCTCGGCCGGGCGCCGGGGACGACGCCGTCGCTGGCCGAGCTGCGCGAGGTGCTCACGGCATCCGCAACGCCCCTCACCCTCGTCGCAGCGACCGACGGCAACCACGGGCATGCCGTGGCCCGGATGGCCCGGCTGCTCGGCCTGCCTGCCGTCGTGCTCGTGCCCCGAGACACCAACAGCGCTCGCGTGCAACGGATCACAGCCGAGGGCGCCGAGGTGCGCGTGATCGACGGCACCTACGACGACACCATCGTCGCGAGCGCGGCACTGGAGGACGACGACCACGTCGTGGTCGACGACACGTCATGGGAGGGGTACACCGACGTGCCCGGCTGGGTCGTCGACGGCTACTCCACGATGCTCACCGAGGTGGTCACGGCGGTCGACAGCGGCGAGCTGCCCGTGCCCACCGTCGTCACCGCCCAGATGGGGGTCGGCGCGCTGAGCGCCGCCGTCGCACGGGCGTTCGCAGCGCGGCCCGCGCGGCTGCTCGTCGGGGTCGAGCCGACGGATGCCGCGTGCGTCACCGAGAGCGTGGTCGCCGGCCGGCTCGTCTCGGTGCCCGCGACCGGGAACACCTGCATGGCCGGGCTGAACTGCGGCACGCCCTCGCCCGTGGCGTTCGAGAGCAACCTGTTCGGCTACGACGCCCTGGTCACCGTCGACGACTGCTTCGCCGACGACGCGGTGCGCCTGCTGCACGCCGACGGCATCGACGCCGGTGAGAGCGGTGCAGCCGGGCTGGCGGGGCTGCTCGCGCAGGGCGACGAGCTTGGGCTCGGTCCCTCCGACACGGTGCTGGCCTTCCTCACCGAGCGGCCGTCCGACCCGGAACGGTTCCGGCGGCTCGTCGGGGGCTGACCGGCGGACGACCGGGGCGGTGATCTACGCCGCCAACCGCCGACGGCGCCCCCCGCGCGGTCGGATACTGAGCCCATGCGGGCTCTGGAGACCGGCAGCGACACCCACGACGCGCTGCGCCGGCAGTTCGGGCTGGCCGACGAGGTGGTCGACGAGCAGGTGCTGGCCAACAGCGTGCGCCGGCTGGCCGAGCGGGCGGTCGTGCTGCCGACCTTCGCGCAGCTCGCCGACCCCTCGTCGGTGCCCATGGCCGTGGTCGGTGACGCCGACCCGCAGGCCGCCGACCCCCGCAACCTGTGGCGGGTGCACTGGTACAACGACCTCGCCGGCGGCCGGGTCGAGGTGCCCGAGCACCTGGTGCTGACCCGCGAGGTGACCGGCATCGACAGCCCGGTGGTCGTGGTGCTGGGCAACCGGTTCCCGATGATCTCGACCCACAAGGTGCTCGCCGCCTACGGGTGCCTGGCGCCGCGGGTGGTGTCCGGTGCCTTCGACCCCACCACCCACCGGGCGGTATGGCCCTCCACCGGCAACTACGCCCGTGGCGGCATCGCGATCAGCCGGCTGCTGGGCTGCCGCGGGGTGGCCGTCCTGCCGGCCGGCATGAGCCAGGAACGCTTCGACTGGCTCGACCGCTGGTGCGAGAACCCCGCCGAGGACGTCATCCGCACCGTGGGCACCGAGTCGAACGTCAAGGAGATCTACGACGAGTGCCACCGGCTGGCCCGTGACCCGGAGAACTTCGTGTTCAACCAGTTCGCGGAGTTCGGCAACCACCTGGTGCACTACGCCGTGACCGGGCCGGCCCTGTGCCACGTCTTCGAGGCCTACCGCACCAGCTCCGGTCGCGACCTGCGGCTGGCCCTGATGGTGAGCGCCACCGGGTCGGCCGGCACCATCGCCGCCGGCGAGCACCTCAAGGACACCTACGGCACCAAGGTGCTGGCCGCTGAGGCCCTCGAGTGCCCGACGTTGCTGGAGAACGGTTTTGGTGAGCACAACATCCAGGGCATCGGCGACAAGCACGTGCCGCTCATCCACAACGTCATGCGGCACGACCTCGTGTCGGCCGTCAGCGACCGGGCGACCGACCACCTCGAGGTGATGTTCAACGAGCCCGAGGGCCTGGCTCACCTCGCCGACCGGGGGTGGCCATCCGGCATCCTCGCGGCCCTGGGCGACCTCGGGTTCTCCTCCATCTGCAACGTGCTGGCGGCGATCTCTGGAGCCAAGGTGCTCGGCCTCGGGCCGGACGACGTGGTCGTCACCGTCGCCACCGACGGCGGCCGGATGTACGCCAGCGAGCGGGCCAAGATCGTGCAGCGCGACTTCGGCGGCGAGTTCACCCGGCTCGACGCCGCGGCCGTCTGGGGCGAGCACCTCGCCACCGTGCCCACCGACGCGACCCTCGAGCTGACCGAGCGCGAGCGCACCCGCATCTTCAACCTCGGCTACTACACCTGGGTCGAGCAGCAGGGCACGCCCTTCGAGCTGTTCGAGCGCCGGCGCCGGCAGTCGTTCTGGCGCGAGCTGCGCGGCTACCTGCCGGTGTGGGACGCGATGATCACCGAGGTCAACGCACGGGTCAGGGCCGAGCACCGGATGCCGTGATGGCCGACCTGATGCGCCCCCTCGCCTTCGGCTCGCTGGTCGGGTGGGCGCTCGACGAGCACGCCCGGCACGGCACCGTCTTCGGGCTTCCCGCGCAGCACGTGCACCACCCGCGCGGGCGCCGCGTCCGAGACCCGTTCGGCCACCTCGTCGGGGTGCCGGTCGGCCCAGCCGCGGGGCCGCACACCCAGCTCACACAGAACATCGTCACGGCCTACCTCGCGGGCGCAAGGGTCATCGAGCTCAAGACGGTGCAGGTGCTCGACGGCGAGGCGATCCGCGCCGCCGTGCCGAAGCCGTGCATCGACGCCGAGGACGAGGGCCAGAACTGCGAGTGGTCGTCCGAGCTGACCGTGCAGCAGGCGCTCACCGAGTACGTGCACGCCAGCCTCGCCATCCGGGTGCTCGCCGTCGAGCTGGGTCTCGGCGACGGTGACGACGTCGTGCTCGACGCCTCCGTGGGTTACGACCTCGACGGCATCCGCGGGCCGGTGGTCGACAGCTTCCTCGAGGGGCTGCGCGACGCGACCCGCACCGACGCCTGGCGCACGGCGACAACGTGGCTCGAGGCCAACCTCGGTCGCTTCGCCCACTTCGGCTCCCGGCACCTGGCCCGCGTCCCGACCCGGGTGTGCGACTCGGTGACGCTGTCGACGATGCACGGCTGCCCCGCCGAAGAAGTCGAGCGGATCGCCGAGCACCTGCTCGGCAAGGGCCTGCACACCAGTGTCAAGTGCAACCCGACGCTGCTGGGGTACGACACGGCCCGCGGCACGCTCGACCGGCTCGGCTACGCGCACGTCGCTTTCAACGACTCGCACTTCACGGCCGACCTCCAGTACGACGACGCGGTGCCGATGTTCGCCCGGCTGGCGGCCCGGGCGGAGACCGCGGGCCTCGGCTTCGGCCTCAAGCTGAGCAACACCCTGCCGAACGACGTCACCCGCAGCGAGCTGCCCGCCCCCGAGATGTACCTGTCCGGGCGGGCCCTGCTGCCCCTGACCCTCACCCTGGCCGCCCGGCTCGCCCGCACCTTCGACGGGCGCATGCCGATCTCGTACGCGGGGGGCGCGGACGCGACCACGGTCGCCGACATCCTGGGCACCGGCATCCAGCCGGTCACCGTTGCAACGACGCTGCTCAAGCCCGGCGGCTACGCGCGGCTGGGCCAGCTGGCCCGGCTCGCCACCCCGGCGATGCGCGACTTCCACGGCATCGACCCGGATGCCGTCGACGCACTCCTCGCGCAAGTGCTGGCGGACCAGCGCACCCACAAGCGGCACCGCGAGAAGGTGCGCTCGCGCAAGACCAGCTCGCCCCTGGCACTGACCGACTGCTTCACCGCCCCGTGCGAGCACGGCGGCTGCCCGATCGAGCAGCAGGTGCCGGCGTACCTCGCGCTGGTGACGCAGGGGCGCCTCGCCGAGGCGTTCGACGTGGTGGCGCGGGACAACACCGCACCGACGATCACCGGGGTGCTGTGCCCCGAGCCGTGCCGGGCGCGCTGCACCCGGGTGGACTACGACCGGGGTGTCGACATCCGCGGGGTGAAGCTCGCTGCGGCCGACGCCGCACAGGACGAGCACCTCGCCGCCATCACGCCGGCGCCACTGGTGCCCGGGGTGCGAGTAGCCGTGGTCGGGGCCGGGCCGGCTGGCATCGCCACGGCAGTCTTCTTGCGCCGCAACGGGATAGCCGTGGAGGTGCACGAGAAGCTCGACGGGCCGTACGGGATCGTGGGGCACGTCATCCCCACCTTCCGGATCACCCGTGAACAGGTCGACCGCGACTACCGCCTCGCGGTCGCGACCGGGGTGGAGTTCCGGTTCGGCTGCCCGGCCGGCTACGACGTCGCCGACCTGAGGCGCCGCTTCGACCACGTGGTGGTGGCGACCGGCGCGTGGGGGCGCAGCGCCAGCCCGGTCCGTGAGGGTGCCGAGCACGTGCGGGACGCCCTCGAGGTGCTCGGCGAGGCGCACGGGCGCGGCGGTGCCCGGCTCGGCCGCCGGGTCGCGGTCATCGGCGCCGGTGACGTCGCGATGGACTGTGCGCGCACCGCTCTCCGCACGCCCGGGGTGGAGCACGTTGCCCTGGTGTACCGCCGCACCGAGCCGTTCATGCCGGCGGCCCAGGAGGACGTCGACGCCGTGCGGGCCGAGGGCATCGAGATCGACGAGCTGCTCGCACCGGTCTCGTACGACGGGTGCGTGCTGCGTTGCGAGCGAACCGAACTCACCGACTACGCCGCCGACGGTCGACGCACCACCCGCGGCACCGGCACCTTCGTCGAGCTGCAGGTCGACACGGTGATCGGGGCGACCGGCGCGACGGTCGACCCCCAGGAGTACGACGCCAACGGCATCGCCCGCGACACCCTCGGGCACCCCCGGCTCGACGCCGACCTGCGCGCCACGGTCGCCGACGGCACCACCGAGGTCTACGTCGCCGGTGACGGCCGGCTCGGCCCGGCCACCGTCGTGCGGACCATCGCCGATGCCAAGGTGGTCGCGCGCGCGATCCTGCGGGCGCACGGCATCCGGTTCGACGCCGACCGGCCGCCCGCTGTGGTGTTCACCCCCCACGACGTGCTGGTCGGCCGGCGTGGGGTGATCGCCGGCCGAGTAGCGCCGGCCGCAGACGCCGACCGGTGCCTGCGCTGCGACGAGGTGTGCGAGATCTGCGTGGAGGTCTGCCCGAACCGCGCCAACGTCGCTGTGGCGGTGCGGTGGTCGGCCGACCCCTACCAGGTGGTGCGCCTCGACGCGCTGTGCAACGAGTGCGGCAACTGCGGCACGTTCTGCCCCACCGCAGGGCTCCCTTACCGCGACAAGCCCACCGTGTTCTGGACGCTCGCCGACTTCGAGGGTTCCCCGAACGTCGGCTTCCTCGCGATCGACGACGGGTACCTCGTGCGGCTCCCCTCAGGCGACGTGGTCACCCACCGCCGGGGCGCGCGAGACCTCCCCGAAGACCTGGAGCGCCTGCTCACGGCGCTCGAGGCCGACCACCCCTGGCTGCTCCGCCCACAGCTCGCCGACGCCGGACGGGGGGCGACCCGATGATCGTCACCGGCCGGGCCGTCATCACCGCCGACCCCGAGCGCCCGGTCGTCCCCGACGGCGCGGTGCTCGTGCAAGACGGCACGGTGGATGCCGTGGGGCCGGCGAGCGCGCTGCGCCTCGCCCATCCCACCGAGACGGTGGTCGAGACCGGGCGAGTGATCATGCCCGGCCTCGTGAACGCTCACACCCACGCCTACAGCGCCTACGCGCGCGGGATGCCCGTGCACTCCCCCACCCGCGACTTCGCGGAGATCCTCGAGAATCTCTGGTGGTCGCTCGACCGCCTGCTCGAGCCCGAGGACGTTCGGCTCAACGCGACGACGACGTTCATCGAGTCGGTGCGGTGCGGGGTGACCACCGTGTTCGACCACCACTCGAGCCCCCGGGCGGTCAGCGGGTCCCTCGACACGATCGCCGGCGCCGCCGCAGCCGTGGGCGTGCGGGCCTGCCTCTGCTACGAGACCTCCGACCGCGACGGCGAGGACGTCTTCGCCGAAGCGGTGGCCGAGAACGTCGGCTTCATGCGGTCGGCGAACACCCCCGACCAGCACCGGCTGCGTGGCATGTTCGGCATGCACGCCTCGTTCACCCTCTCCGAGGCCAGCCTCGACACCATCGCGGCGGCCGCGTTCGGGGTTCCCGGTGGCTACCACGTGCACGTGGCCGAGGGCCCGGGCGACGAGCGGTGGACCCTCGCGACCGCGGGGCGGCCCGTCGTCGACCGGCTCGACGCGCGCGGCATGGTGGGCACGGACAGCATCGCCGCGCACTGCGTGCACGTGTCGCCCGCGGAGGTCGAGCTGCTCGCCGCCCGCGACGCCACGGTCGTGCACAACCCCCACTCCAACCTCGGCAACGCCGTCGGGTTCGCTCCCGTCGTCGACATGCTGCGGCACGGCATCCGGGTGGGGCTCGGCACCGACGCCTACACCGCGGACGTGCTGGCCTCGATGCAGGTGGCGAAGCTGGTCACCAGCGGCTCCCGCCTCGACCCCACGGTCGGCTTCGCGGAGGCGGTGGCGATGCTGTCGGTCCACAACCCCGCGATCGCCTCGCACACCTTCGGATGCGACCTCGGCATCCTGCGCCCCGGCGCCGCCGCCGACCTGGTCACGCTCGACTACCGCCCCCCGACCCCACTCGACGAGCGGTCCGCCTGGGGCCACGTCGTGTTCGGCACGAGCGGTGCCCAGGTGGTCGACGTCATGGTCGGCGGCGAGTGGGTGCTGCGCGAGCGCGAGCTCACCCGGGTCGACGAGGCCGAGGTGCTCGCCCACTCGGCCGAGCGGGCCGAGCGCATCTGGAAGGAGCTGTGAGGTGACCCTCTTGCACGGCGGACGGGTCGTGACCCCCCACGGGGTGGTCGACGATGGCTCGGTGCGCACGTCCGGTGAGACGATCGCGGCCGTGGGCCGGCTCGACCCCGAGCCCGGCGAGGAGGTGCTCGACTGCACCGGCTGCGTGGTGCTCCCGGGCGGCGTCGAGACGCACTGCCACCTCGACCTGGAAGCCGGCGATGAGGTCACCGCCGACGACTTCGCCACCGGCACCCGCGCCGCCCTCGCCGGGGGGACGACGACGGTCATCGACTTCGCGACCGCCTTCCACGGCCAGTCGCTGACCACGGCGCTCGACCGCTGGTCGGAGAAGGCGGAGGGGCGGGCCGTCACCGACTACGCCTTCCACCTGGCGATGACGGAGTGGCACAACGGTTTCGCCGACGAGATGGCGACCGTGGTCGAGCGCGGCGTCACCTCGTTCAAGCTCTACCTCGCCTACCGCGGCTCGATGATGGTGGACGACGACGAGGTGCTCGCAGCCCTCACCGCCTCGCGCGACCTCGGTGCCACCATCGGGTTCCACTGTGAGAACGGCCGGCTCGTCGACGCGCTGGTCCGGCGCGCCCTGGCCGAGGGACACACGACCCCGTTCTTCCACGCGGCGACCCGGCCCGCCGCGCTCGAGGCCGAGGCCGTCGACCGGCTAGAGGTCATCGCCGGGCTCGCGCACGCCCCCCACTACGTCGTGCACCTGTCCTCACGACCCGGGCTGGATGCCGTGCGCCGCGGCCGCGCGGCCGGCACCACCGTCGCGGCGGAGACCTGCCCGCAATACCTCCTGCTCGACGTCAGCGCCTACGGCGGCCCCGAGGATGACGACCTCGCCCGGCGGGCGTACGTCATGAGCCCGCCACTGCGCACGGCATCCGACCGCGAGGCACTGTGGGCCGGGCTGGCCGCCGGTGACGTGCAGTTCGTCGGCACCGACCACTGCTCGTTCGACCTCGTCGGGCAGAAGGACAAGGCAACCGACTTCGCGCACACCCCGAACGGCGCGCCCGGCATCGAGCTGCGGATGGCGCTGATGTACTCGGCGGGCGTGGCCGAGGGGCGGATCGGCCTGACCCGCCTCGCCGAGGTGACCGCCGCCAACGCCGCCCGCTACTTCGGGCTCCACCCGCGCAAGGGGGCGCTCGCGCCCGGGTCCGACGCCGACGTCGTCGTGATCGACCCCGGCCGTGGCGTGGACGGTGACGAGGGACGCCCTGCACGAGAACGTCGACCACACGCCCTACGAGGGATGCCGGGTGCAGGGCCGGGTGCGCGACGTGCTGCTGCGCGGCCACCGGGTCGTGACCGACGGCGACCTCACCGACGACCTGCCTGCGGGGCGGTTCCTGACCTGCGCCCTGCCCGACCCTTCGGTGACCTGAGGAGAACGCGATGACCACGGCGACGGTGAACGGGCGGGCCCACGAGGTGCCAGAGGGCCTGACCCTGATGACGTGGCTGCGCGAGGTGCTCGACCTGACCTCGGTGAAGCACGGCTGCGACGACGGAAGCTGCGGCACCTGCGTCGTGGTGGTCGACACGCGCACGGTCAAGGCCTGCACCCGCGCTGCGACCACCGCGGGCGGCCACCACGTGACGACCGCGGAGGGGCTCGACGAGCGGGAGAAGGCGGCGTTCGTGTCCGCGTTCCAGCAGGAGGGCGCCGTGCAGTGCGGCTTCTGCATGCCCGCCATGGTGATGACGAGCAAGGCCCTCCTCGACGCCGACCCAGACCCGTCCCGCGACCAGGTGGTGCGGGCCCTGCGGGCCAACGAGTGCCGCTGCACCGGCTACCGGATGGTCGAGGACGCCGTGCTGCGCACCGGCCGCATCCTGCGCGGCGAGGAGGAGGTGGCACCACCGCCCGAGCACGTGCGGATGTCAGACCGCGCCCCACGGCCCGACGCCGCCGAGAAGCTGCTCGGCACCGGCCTGTACACCGACGACATCCGGCTCGACGGGATGGTGCACGCGAAGGCACTGCGCACGGCGCACCCCCGCGCGGTCGTCGAGGCCGTCGACGTCACTGCGGCGCGCGCCCATCCCGACTGCATCGCGGTGCTCACCGCCGCCGACGTGCCGGAGAACACCATCGGGCACCTCGTGCACGACTGGGACGTGCTCGTCGCCGAGGGCGACACCACCCGCTACGTCGGCGATGCCCTCGCGCTCGTCGTGTGCCGCCACGAGGAGTCGCTCGACGGGGTGCTCGCCCTCATCGACGTGAGCTACACCGTGCTCGAGCCGGTCACCAGCCCCGAACAGGCCCTCGCCCCCGGTGCCCCACTGCTCCACCCGGGCGGCAACGTGCTCACCCGCGAGCGGGTGAACCGGGGCGACGCGGATGCCGCGCTGGCCGCCTCCGCGTTCGTCGTGTCGAACACCTTCCACACGCCGTGGCAGGAGCACGCTTTCCTGGAGCCCGAGTGCGCCGTGGCGCGCCCCTGGCACGACGACCCCTCGGGCAGCAGCGGCGTCGAGGTGTTCACCGCCGGGCAGTCGGTCTACGACGAGCAGCGTGAGATCGCCCGGATGCTGCGCCTGCCCCCCGAGCGCGTGCACGCCCACTCGATGCTCGTGGGCGGCGGCTTCGGTGGCAAGGAGGACATGAGCGTGCAGCACCACGCCGCGCTAGCGGCCTGGCACACCGGCCGGCCGGTCAAGGTGCGCTTCTCGCGCGCGGAGAGCCTTGCCTACCACGTCAAGCGGCACCCCATGGAGATCGAGATGACCCTCGGCTGCGACGCCGACGGCCACCTCACCGGCCTCAGGGCCCGGATCGTCGCCGACACCGGCGCCTACGCCTCGCTCGGCGGGCCGGTGCTCCAGCGGGCGGTCACCCACGCGGGCGGACCGTACGACTACCAGAACTTCGACTGCGAGGGCCTGGCCGTCTACACGAACAACCCGGTGTCGGGCGCCTTCCGCGGTTTCGGCGTCGCCCAGAGCGCGTTCGCGCTCGAGTCCAGCGTCTCCCTGCTCGCCGCGAAGGCCGGCATCGACCCGTGGGAGTTCCGCCACCGCAACGCCATCCGGCCCGGGCGGGAGCTGCCCAACGGGCAGGTCGCCGACGGGGCCACCGGGCTGGTCGAGTGCCTCGAGGCCGTCAAGGACGACTACGACGCCGACCCCACCGCCGGCCTCGCCGTCGCGTTCAAGAACTCCGGCCTGGGGATGGGCGTGCCCGACACCGGCCGCTGCCTCATCTCTGTGGAGCAGGGGGTGGTGCACGTGCGCACCTCGGCCGCTGGCATGGGCCAGGGCGTGGCGCAGATGGCGCTGCACATGCTGTGCGAAACCGTCGACGTGCCACCCGACCTCGTCGTCGTCGAGGCGCCCGACACGGAGCGGACGCCCGACTCCGGCACGTCCACGGCATCCCGCCAGACGCTGTTCACCGGGGAGGCGGTGCGCCGGGCGGCGCTCGGGCTCAAGCAGGCACTCGAGGCGAGCGGCGGTGGTCTGGATGCCGTGGAGGGCCGCGTGTTCGCCGGCGAGTTCTCGCCCGAGACCGACCCGATCGGCTCGGACAAGCCCAATCCGCTCAGCCACGTCACCTACGGCTACGGCGCGCAGGTGGTGCACCTCGACGACGACGGCCGGGTGTGCCGAGTGGTCGCGGCCCACGACGCGGGGACCGTGGTCAACCAGCAGGCCCTCCAGGGCCAGGTCGAGGGCGGGGTGGTCATGGGCCTGGGCTACGCGCTCACCGAGGAGTTCGTCGTCGAGGGTGGCGTGCCGCAGACGACGTTCGGCAGGCTCGGCCTCATCCGCTCGACGCAGGCACCCGAGGTTCAGGTGCACACGGTGCGCGGCCCGGAGGTGCTGCCCTACGCCTACGGCGCCAAGGGCGTCGGCGAGATCTGCCTCATCCCCACCGCCCCGGCGGTGGCCGCTGCCTACCTGCGCCGTGACGGCAGGGCGCGGTTGCGCCTGCCACTCGAGCACACGTGGTACCGCCCCTGATCAGAGCTCGCGCTCGTAGTGGAAGGTCAGCGGGCCGCCCTCGCCCTCGGTGCGGTGGAAGCCCTCGGCCTCGTACAGGTGCCGGGCCGCCACGTCGTCCTCGCTCGTGGCGAGGTCGATGAAGTCGCAGCCGCGCAGCACGGCCCGGTCGAGGCACGCCCGCAGGAGGGTGCGCCCGAGCCCGCCGCCACGGCGGGCGGGCACCACGTAGAGCTCGGCGAGGTAGCACTCGTCGGCGGCGCTCCACAGCGAGCGCCGGAAGCGCAGCACGGCCACGCCGTCGGCCTCCCCGACCAGCAGCACCTCGGTGTCGCCCGCGGCGACGAGCTGCTCCAGCCGCGACGTCAGGGCCGTCGGGCCGGGCGTGACGTCGTCGAACTCGGTGTTGAAGTCGTCCAGCAGCCGGCCGGCGTCGGCCAGGTCGTGGCGTCCGGTGGCCAGCGTGACCGGCGCGTCCCCGGCATCCCCCTGCGTCATCACAGCCCCCTGGTCGCTCAGTGCAGCGAGCCGGCCTCGGCGAAGCTGGCGTCGTGCACCATCTTGTCGCTCTTGCCGGCGGCCTTGAGGTCACGGCGGATCTCGTTGGGCAGCGAGAACATGATCGACTCCTGCGCCGCGACGACCGGCACGACGTCGCCGTAGCCGCGCGCCGGCCAGGTGCTCGAGCACCTCGCGCACCAGGATCTCGGGCACGGACGCGCCGGAGGTGACGCCCACGGTCGTCGACACCGTCGAGCCACGCCTCGTCGATCTCGTCGGCGTAGTCGACGAGATGCGCCTGCGCGAGAACCGTGCTCGAGCGCCACCTCGACGAGCCGCACCGAGTTGGACGAGTTGCGCGAGCCGACGACGATCACGAGGTCGCAGTCGGCGGCCATCTGCTTCACCGCGAGCTGGCGGTTCTGGGTGGCGTAGCAGATGTCGTCGCTGGGCGGGTCCTGCAGCGAGGGGAAGCGCTCGCGCAGGCGCCGCACGGTCTCCATCGTCTCGTCGACCGAGAGCGTGGTCTGCGACAGCCAGACGACCTTGTCGGGGTCGCGCACGGTGACGCTGGTCGACGTGGTCGGGGCCGTCGACGAGCTGGATGTGGTCGGGCGCCTCGCCGGCGGTGCCGATCGACCTCTTCGTGGCCCTCGTGGCCGATGAGCAGGATGTCGTAGTCGCTCGTCGGCGAAGCGCACGGCCTCGTGGTGCACCTTGGTGACCAGCGGGCAGGTGGCGTCGATCGCCTGCAGCGACAGCGGCCCGCGCCTGCTCGTGCACGACCGGGGCCACCCCGTGCGCCGAGAAGACGACGGTGGCGCCCTCGGGCACCTCGTCGGTCTCGTCGACGAAGATCGCGCCCGCGCTTCTGCAGCGTGGTGACGACGTGCTTGTTGTGCACGATCTCCTTGCGCACGTAGACCGGGGCGCCGTAGAGCTCGAGCGCCTTCTCGACGGTGAGGACCGCCCGGTCGACGCCCGCGCAGTAGCCGCGCGGGGCGGCGAGGAGCACGCGCTTCGTGGAGTCAGCCATGTGCTCCATCGTAGGTTGCGGGCCGTCCGTGCCCGAATCCCCGGACGAGGCACGGCGGAAGGGCCCACGCGTCAGAAGGAGCTGGGCCCGAACCGCTGCCACGCCACGAAGGCCGCCAGCAGGGCGAGCACCACGTTGACGACGACGTTCTGCGTCTCGTGGCGGCGGAGGTGCACCGGGATGGCGAGCACCATGATGACGACCAGGCCGAGGGCGGCCAGCGGGGTGAGCCAGGGCAGGATGCCGGTCGCCGCGGGCAGGATGAGGCCGATCGCGGCGAGCAGCTCCGCGGCGCCGATGAGCTTCACGGTGTTGGCCGAGTAGTCCTCGACCCAGCCCATCCGCTCCTGCAGCTTCTCCTTGGGCTGGGTGAGCTTGCCGATGCCGGCGATGCCGAAGGCGGCCGCCAGGACGATCTGCAGGATCCAGAGCACGGTGTTCATGAGGGGTCCTTCGAGCCGGAGCGTGGCGCGCGCCCGTCGCGCGGTTCAGCGTCGAAACGCCCTAAACGGAGGGTCTATTCCACTTATGCTGGGTAATGTGCCCACCACCCCGATGCCGAGCGGCCGCCACTGCGCGCCGACGCGGCATCCAACCGGGTGCGGCTGCTCGACGCAGCCCGCACGGTCTTCGGCCGCGACGGCGTCTCGGCCCCGTTGAGCGCCGTGGCCGACGAGGCCGAGGTCGGCATCGCGACGCTGTACCGCCGCTTCCCCGACCGTGCCGAGCTGATCACCGAGGCGTTCGCCGAGGCCCTGGCGCAGTACACCGCGAGCACCGAGCACGCCCTGGCCGCCGACGACCCGTGGGAGGGCTTCGCCGGACTGGTGACCGAGGTCGGTGAGATCGAGGCGCACAACCGCGGCTTCACCCACCTCATCCAGTCCGAGGCACGGCCCCTGCGCGGCCTCGGTGGCGACCGCGCCGCGGGCCGGCACGCGGTGGCCGAGGTGGTGCGGCGGGCGCAGGCCGCCGGCGCTGCTCCGCGGCGACCTCACCGCCGAGGACCTCCCGGTCATCTCCTTCGCCATCGCCGGCATCCTCGAGACGACCCGCGACGACGTACCCGACGCGTGGCGCCGGCATGTGGCCCTGCTGCTCGAGGGATGCCGTGCCGGCGCGGCCACGAGCCCTCTCCCGCCCGCACCCGAGCCGCGCGCCCTGCACCGCGCCATGCTCCGCTCGGCCCGCCGGCGCCAGACCCGCTGACGCACCGACCGATTGCGGATCTCCCACCACGCGAGCCCTTGAGGCGGGGTGAAGACTCGCAAGAAGTCGGGGACGAAGGGGTGGGGATCATCAGAAGTCGGGGGATGCCGGCCCTAGAGTTCGGCGCATGAGCACGCCGGCACGAGAGGGTCGCGGACCGCTGCCCGAGCGGGCGGCCCAGACGACGGCGGAGCAGCCGTGGCCGGTGCGCCTGCTGTCGATGAAGATCGGCGAGTACGTCGAGAAGATGTCGACGCTGTGGGTCGAGGGCCAGGTCGTGCAGCTCAACCGCCGCCCCGGCGCCCGTACGGCATACCTGACCCTGCGCGACCCGGACGTCGACATGAGCCTGTCGGTCTCGATCTCGGTCAACGCCCTCGACGCGATGCCGGGCCCGCTCAGCGAGGGTGCACGTGTCGTGCTGCAGGCCAAGCCCGCCTTCTGGACCCAGCGCGGCTCGCTGATGCTCGACGCCCGGCAGATCCGCCCGGTGGGGGTCGGCGAGCTGCTCGCCCGGCTCGAGTACCTCAAGCGCCACCTGGCGCAGGAGGGGCTGTTCGACCGCGACCGCAAGCGCCCGCTGCCCTTCCTCCCCCGCCGGGTCGGCCTGGTCTGTGGCCGGGCCAGCGCCGCGGAGCGCGACGTCGTCGAGAACGCGTTGCGCCGCTGGCCGGCCACCCGCTTCGAGATCCGCCAGGTCGCCGTGCAGGGGAACACCGCCGTGGCCGAGGTGACCGCCGCGCTCGCCGAGCTCGACGCCCACCCCGAGGTCGACGTCATCGTGATCGCCCGTGGCGGCGGTGGGGTCGAGGACCTCCTGCCGTTCAGCAACGAGACCCTGCTGCGGGCCGTCGCAGCGGCCCGCACGCCTGTGGTCAGCGCCATCGGCCACGACGTCGACACCCCGCTGCTCGACCTCGTCGCCGACCACCGCGCCTCCACCCCCACCGACGCCGCCAAGGCGATCGTGCCGGATGCCGCTGCCGAGCGCGCCGCCGTCGCCGCCGCCCGGGAGCGGGGTCGGCGCGCGCTCACGGGGCGGCTGCACCACGAGCGCCGCCGGCTGGTCGAGCTGCGCAGCCGGCCGGTGCTCACCGACAAGGGCGCCTTCGTGCGCAGCCAGCGTGACGTCGTCGAGGCGCTGCGGGCCCGGGCGCGGCGGCGGGTCGAGAGCCAGCTGCACCGGGCCCGCGACCACACCGAGCACCTGCGCGCCCAGGTTCGCACGCTGTCCCCGCAGTCGACGCTCGACCGGGGCTACGCGATCGTGCAGCAGGTCGACGGGACGGTCGTCAGCGACCCGGCCGAGCTCGAGGTCGGCGAGCTGCTGCGGGTGCGCGTCGCCAGGGGCGACTTCGCCGCCCGCCCTGTCGCGACCGCCGACTAGGCTGCGCGGCATGGCGAAGAAGGCCGACGTGGCGGACCCCGGCACCCCTGACCTGGAGACGGGCGACGCCCCCGGGCAGGTCGCCGACGACCCGAACGCCGACGTCGCCGCGCTCTCCTACGAGCAGGCCCGCGACGAGCTGGTCGACATCGTGGCGCGGCTCGAGAACGGCTCGGCCGGCCTTGAGGAGAGCATGCACCTGTGGGCCCGCGGCGAGACGCTGGCGGCGCACTGCGCCACCTGGCTCGACGCCGCGGAGGCGAGGATCAGCGCCGGCGGCTGACCGGCATCCGGGGCTGGTCAGGGCGCGACCGGCTGGAGGTGCTCGACGAACTGGGCCATCTCCTCGAAGCCGGCCGTGCCGGTGATGAGGGTGGTCAGCTCGCCGGGCGCGGACGGCTCGGCGACGAGGCTGTTCTGCACCTTGGTGTCGCGCTCGTACTTCGTCCAGGTGCGCCCGCCGGCGTCCAGGGTGCCGGTCTTCGGTGCGCGGTTGGTCTGCGCCTCGACCCAGAGCGGGGTGGGGTCCTTCGTCTGCTCGACGGCGACGTAGGTGCCCGACGGCGTCTGGTAGCCGGCGTGCCAGGTCGAGAACCCGTCGGTGGTGCGCACGAACCGCGCGGAGGTCGTGGACCAGCCCTTGGGCAGGTCGACCGCCTCCACGATCGGCCAGCCGGTGCGCGCCTTCACGTCGACGGCGGTCGCGTGCACGTCGACCGGCGGCCCGCTCACCGAGCTGACCCGCGGCACGATCATGATGAGCACCAGCACCATGCCGACGACCGCGGCCAGCGACAGCACGAGGTTCTTGGCGGACCCCATCGAGTAGCGGCTCTTCGGGGGTGCGGGCGTCGTCACCCCCATATCGTCGCCGACGGGCGCCCGGCACGCCCAATCGCCCCGGCGATAAGGTTGGGCAGCCGCCCCGTCGTCATCGCAGACAAGGACGAGATGACCCCCACGAGCCCTTCCTCACCGCCCTCCCGCCGCACCCGCAGGGCGCAGCCGTGAGCGCGGACAGCCGGCCGGTCGTCGTCATCGGCGAGCTGCTCGTCGACATCGTCCACACCCCAGACGGCCAGACCGCCGAGCACGTCGGCGGGTCGCCGGCCAACGTCGCGCTCGGCCTGGCCCGGCTCGGGCACGACACCTGGTTCGCGACCCTCGTCGGCACCGACGCGCGCGGCACCCGGTGCGCCGAGCACGTCGAGTCCGGTGGGGTGAAGCTGCTTCCTGGCAGCACCAACCCGGCTCACCCCACCTCCACGGCGGCCGCGACCCTCGACGAGTCCGGCGCCGCCAGCTACGTGTTCGACCTGCACTGGGAGCTGCCGCCCGTTCAGCTTCCCGAGGGCACCGCCCACCTCCACATCGGCTCGATCGGCACCACCCTCACCCCCGGCGACACCGAGGTCACCGCCGCCGTGCACCGCGCCCGCACCGGCGGCACCGTGTCGTACGACCCGAACGTGCGCCCCACCATCATGGGCAGCGCGGATGCCGTGCGCCCGCGGGTCGAGGAGCTCGTGGCCCTCAGCGATGTGGTCAAGTGCTCCGAGGACGACATCGAGTGGCTCTACCCCGGCGAGTCGGCCTCCCAGGTGATGGCGCGCTGGGCCGGTCTCGGCGCCGCCCTCACCGTCGTCACCCTCGGCGCGGACGGCGTCACCTGGCGCGCGGCATCGGGTGACGAAGACGGCGAGCCGGCCCGGGCCACCTCGGTCGTCGACACCGTCGGCGCGGGTGACTCCTTCATGGCCGGGCTGGTGTCGGGCCTGCTCGACGACGGCCTGCTCGGCAGCCTCCAGGCCCGCGACCGGCTGCACGCCGCCGGTCTGCCCGAGGTGCGCCCCTCCATCGACCGCGCCCTCGCGACCAGCGGCCTCACCGTGCTGCGCGCCGGCGCCTACGCCCCCACCCGCGAGGAGATCCGATGACCGACTTCAGCTACGAGGACCTGCTGCCCGTCGGCGCCGACGAGACGCCCTACCGGCTGCTCACCACCGAGGGGGTCTCGGTCGTCGAGGGGCCGGGCGGGCGGCAGTTCCTCCAGGTCGAGCCCGAGGCGCTGCGCCTGCTCACCGACACCGCGATGCACGACATCGCCCACTACCTGCGCCCGGCGCACCTGCAGCAGCTGGCCAACATCCTCGACGACCCCGAGGCGAGCAACAACGACAAGTTCGTGGCGCTCGACCTGCTCAAGAACGCGAACATCGCGGCGGGCGGCATCCTGCCGATGTGCCAGGACACCGGCACCGCGATCGTCATGGGCAAGCGCGGCCAGCACGTGCTCACGCCCGGCCGCGACGAGGAGCCGATCAGCCGCGGTGTGTACGACGCCTACACCCGGCTCAACCTGCGCTACTCGCAGATGGCGCCGGTGACCATGTGGGACGAGCGCAACACCGGCTCCAACCTGCCCGCGCAGGTCGAGCTCTACGCCGACACCGCCGCCGGGCACGAGACCACCTACAAGTTCCTGTTCATGGCCAAGGGCGGCGGCACCGCCAACAAGTCCTACCTGTACCAGGAGACCAAGGCGATCCTCAACCCCGACGCGATGATGCGCTTCCTCGACGAGAAGCTGCGCGGCCTCGGCACGGCGGCCTGCCCGCCCTACCACCTGGCCATCGTCATCGGCGGCACGAGCGCCGAGTTCGCCCTCAAGACAGCCAAGTACGCGACCACCAAGTACCTCGACCAGCTGCCGAAGGCCGGTGACCCGGCCACGGGTCACGGCTTCCGCGACATCGAGCTCGAGGAGAAGGTGCTCGAGCTGACCCGCCAGTTCGGCATCGGCGCCCAGTTCGGCGGCAAGTACTTCTGCCACGACGTGCGGGTCGTGCGGCTCCCCCGGCACGGCGCATCCTGCCCGTCGCCATCGCGGTGTCGTGCTCGGCCGACCGGCAGGTGCTGGCCAAGATCACGCCCGAGGGTGTGTTCATCGAGCAGCTCGAGACCGACCCCGCCCGGTTCCTGCCCGACCAGACCCACACCGGGCTGGGTGGGAGGCGACCGCGGATGCCGTGGGCGCGGCATCCACCGGTCAGGGCGCTGTCGTCTCCGTCGACCTCAACCGCCCGATGGCGCAGATCCTCGAGGAGCTCACCAAGCACCCGGTCAAGACCCGGCTGTCGCTGACCGGCCCGCTCGTGGTCGCCCGCGACATCGCGCACGCCAAGATCCAGCGACCGATTGGACTCTGGCGAGGAGATGCCGGCCTACCTGCGCGACCACCCGGTCTACTACGCCGGCCCGGCGAAGACCCCCGAAGGGATGCCGTCCGGCTCGTTCGGCCCGACCACGGCCGGGCGGATGGACTCCTACGTCGACCAGTTCCAGGCCGCCGGCGGCTCGATGGTGATGCTCGCCAAGGGCAACCGCAGCCAGCAGGTCACCGACGCCTGCAAGGCGTACGGCGGGTTCTACCTCGGCTCGATCGGCGGCCCGGCCGCGCGGCTGGCGCAGGACTGCATCAAGAACGTCGAGGTGCTCGAGTACCCCGAGCTCGGCATGGAGGCCATCTGGAAGATCGAGGTCGAGGACTTCCCGGCCTTCATCGTGGTCGACGACAAGGGCAACGACTTCTTCGCCTAGGTCACCAAGCCGGTCGCGTTCTCCATCGAGAAGCGCACCGGCCTGCTCTGACCCCGAGTTGGGTGCTCAGGTGGTTGTCCCGACGACCACCTGAGCACCCAACTCGGAGGGAATGGCGGTCAGATGACGTAGGCCGCGTTGGCGTCCGACGGGTTCGTGCTGGTCGTCGAGCCGCTGCCCGAGCCGCCCGGGAGCGTCCCGGCACCGCCCGGTGCGCCGGGGCCACCGGGGCCACCGCCGTGGCCGCCGCTCGGCCCACCGGTGGCGGCGGTGATGGTCTTCAGGTCGGCACTGACGTCGAAGAAGACCGGGGCTCCGGCCTTGGTGCCCAGCGCGTCGTACGACCCGTCGGGGTCCTTGCGCACCGTGGTGATGGTCACCGCGGAGTCCTTGGCCTTGACCGCGGCGATCACCTTGTCGGCCTCGCTGCCGGTCACCGCGGCATCCTTCGAGGCGCCCGGGCCACCAGGACCGCCGTGGCCGCCGCCGGGCCCACCCGTGCGGGCCGTGACGGTCTTCAGGTCGGCGCTGACGTCGAAGAAGACCGGGGCTCCGGCCTTGGTGCCCAGCGCGTCGTACGACCCGTCGGGGTCCTTGCGCACCGTGGTGATGGTCACCGCGGAGTCCTTGGCCTTGACCGCGGCGATGACCTTGTCGGCCTCGCTGCCGGTCACCGCGGCATCCTGCGACCCGCCGGCGGGCCCGTTGGCGTCACCGCGCGGTGCGGTCGACGAGGTGGCCGACGGGGTCGGGGTGGTGGTGTCGTCGGCGGCGGCGAGGGCCGCGCCGGCGATGCCGACGACGCCGGCAGCCGCCAGGGCGGCTGCGGCCAGTCCGATGGTGTTGCGACGCATGACTGCTCCTGTGTTCACGGCGGGTGGGTGTCACCTGCTCGGGTCTTCACGGTGCGGCGCTCACCTGTCACCGACCTGTGCCGAGGGCGTCACGTCCCTGAGACAAGCCCCCGACCGGCCCCCCACCCGCTGGTAGCGTCGCGGCGTGATCGAGCGGCACCGCACACAGCCGGGGACGCGCCCCCGCACCCCGGAGCAGGCGTGGCGCGTCCTCGCGGCCGGCAACGCCCGGTTCATGGCCGACGAGCGAGCGCACCCCCACCAGGACGTGCACTTCCGGCACCGGCTGGCCTCCAAGCAGACCCCGTTCGCGATCTTCTTCGGCTGTGCCGACTCCCGGGTCGCCGCCGAGATCATCTTCGACCAGGGCCTCGGTGACCTCTTCGTCGTCCGCACGGCCGGCCACGTCGTCGACCCCAGCGTGCTCGGCTCGCTCGAGTTCGGCGTCGCGGTGCTCGACTGCCCGCTCATCGTCGTGCTCGGGCACGACTCGTGCGGAGCAGTGAAGGCCGCCGAGGTGGCCGTGCGCACCGGCGAGGTGCCCGGCGGCTTCCTGCGCGACATCGTCGAGCGGGTGACGCCGAGCGTGCTCGCCGCCTCGCGCGGCGGTCGCACCCCCACCATCGAGGACATCGAGCGCGAGCACGTCGAGCGCACCTGCGACCTGATCAGCGAGCGCTCCACCCTCATCGCCGACCGGATCCGTTCGGGGGCCCTGGGTGTCGTGGGCGCGGAGTACGACCTCGCCGACGGTGAGGCGAAGGTCGTGCGCACCATCGGGGGCGTCGGCGTGGACGTCTCCGGGTGATCCGCCTCGACGGGGTGCACCTGCACCCGGTCAAGAGCACCGCGGTGCGGCCGGTGCTGCACGGCGACGTCGAGCCGTGGGGGCTGGCCGGTGACCGACGCTGGATGGTCGTCGACGCCACCGGCGAGTGCGTCACGGCCCGGGAAGAGAGCGGGCTGCTCGGCATCACGGCCGACACGAGCGCCACCGACCCCGCGCTCTCCAGCGCCCTGCGGCTGACGGCACCCGGCACGGAGCCGCTCGACGTCGACCTGCCCGACGGGCCCGCCCAGCCAGTGACCGTGCACGGGCGCCCCCTCGAGGGCGTCGCCGCCGCGGCCGAGGCCGGCGCCTGGCTCGGTGCGGCGCTCGGCCGCGACGACCTCCGACTGGTGCACGTGCAGACCCCACGCCCGCTCAGCCCTGAGCACGGGCGGCCCGGCGAGGCGACCGCCTTCGCCGACGCCTACCCGGTGACGCTCGCCTCCGCGGCATCCCTGCGCCGGTTGCGCGACTGGGTGGCCGAGACCGCACTCGAGCGGGGCGAGGAGCCCGAGGCGCCGCTCGCCGTCGAACGGTTCCGACCCAACCTGGTGGTCGACGGCGACCTCGAGCCGTTCGAGGAGGACCGCTGGCACCGGGTGCAGGTGGGCCCGGTAGTGCTGAGGGTGGTCAAGCCGGTCGACCGGTGCGTGATGACGACCGTCGACCCCACGACGCTGCAGCGGTCGCACGAACCGATCCGCACCCTGGCACGGCACCGGAAGTGGGACGGTGCGACGTGGTTCGCCGTGCAGCTGGTGCCCGAGTCCCGAGGCGTGGTGCGGGTCGGCGACGAGGTCACGCCGGACCGGTAGCGTGACGGCCATGGAGACCTTCGCCCGCACCTTCCCCGACGGATTCCTCTGGGGGGCCGCCACGGCGAGCTTCCAGATCGAGGGCGCTCACGACGAGGACGGCCGCAGCCCGTCGATCTGGGACACCTTCTGCCGCACCCCCGGCAAGGTGGCCAACGGCGACACCGGTGACGTCGCGTGCGACCACTACCACCGGATGCCGCAGGACGTCGCCCTGATGAAGGACCTCGGCCTCGACGCCTACCGCTTCTCAGTCGCATGGCCCCGCGTCATCCCTGGCGGCACCGGTGCGGTGAACGCCAAGGGCATCGACTTCTACTCCCGGTTGGTCGACACGTTGCTGGAGAACGGCATCCGGCCCGTCGTCACCCTCTACCACTGGGACCTCCCCCAGGTGCTCGGCGACCGAGGCGGCTGGCTCAACCGCGACTCAGCGCAGTGGTTCACCGAGTACGCCGCCGCCACGGTGGCGGCGCTGGGCGACCGGGTCACCAACTGGACGACGTTCAACGAGCCGTGGTGCTCGAGCATCCTCAGCTACGCGATCGGCGCGCACGCCCCTGGCCACCACGACCCGGTCGAGGGGATGGTCGCCGCGCACCACCTGATGCTCGCCCACGGCACCGCGGTGCCCGTCATCCGCGAGAGCTCACCCGGCGCCGAGCTGTCGATCACCCTCAACCCGTCACAGGTCTGGGGCCCCGACGACGGCGACGAGCACGACGCGGATGCCGTGCGCCGGGCCGACAACGCGCTCAACGGCATCTTCTACGGGCCGCTCTTCCACGCCGCCTACCCCGACGGCTTCCTCGACGACACCGCTCACCTCACCGACCACGCCTTCATCCAGGACGGCGACCTCGCCACGATCTCGGCACCGCTCGACAACCTCGGTGTCAACAACTACTTCCCGGCCCGGGTCCGCGCGGCCCGCGAGGGCGAAGTCACCGCCAACCCGATGCCGGGCTGCGAGGGCGTGGTCGATGTCGACCCGCACCCGCCGCTCACCGACATGGGGTGGGAGCAGTCGCCCGAGGGACACCGCCAGATCATCGAGCGCTCGGCCCGTGAGTCCGGCCTGCCGATCTACATCACCGAGAACGGCTCGGCCTGGCCCGACACCGTGTCCGACGACGGTCAGGTGCACGACCCCGACCGGGTCGCCTACCTGCACGGGCACCTGGGCGCCGTGGCCGACGCGATCGAGGGCGGCACCGACGTGCGCGGCTACTTCGCGTGGAGCCTGCTCGACAACTTCGAGTGGGCCTACGGCTACGACAAGCGCTTCGGCATCGTGCACGTCGACTACGACACCCAGGTGCGCACGGTGAAGGACTCCGGGCGCGAGTACGCCCGCATCCTCGCCGCCCACCACGCGCGCTGAGCACTCGGCGCGTGTCGTGACGCGGGGCCGGCGCGTCGTCGTCATCGGCGGCGGCATCCTCGGCCTGGCGGTCGCGGAGCGGGTGGTGCGCGACGACCCGTCAGCGCGAGTCACGGTGCTCGAGAAGGAGCACGACTGGGCGCGCCACCAGACCGGGCGCAACAGCGGGGTCGTGCACTCGGGCCTGTACTACCCGCCGGACAGCCTCAAGGCCCGATGGTGCCGGGCCGGGGCCGCCTCGATGCTCGCCCTCGCCCGGGATGAGGGAGTGCCGCACCGGGTCACCGGCAAGCTGGTCGTGGCCACCAGGGCCGACGAGCTCGACCGCCTCGACGCGCTGGAGCGGCGCGGTCTCGGCAACGGCCTGGCGGTCCGCCGGCTGAGCGCGGTCGAGACCCGCGAGCACGAGCCGCACGTCTCAGCGCTCGCCGCGCTGCACGTGCCCGAGACCGGGGTCGTCGACTACCGGGCGGTCTGCGCGGTGCTCGTGCGGCGGCTGCGGGATGCCGGGGCGCACCTCGTGCCGGGCACCGAGGTGCTCGGCGGGGCCGACGGGCCGCGCGAGATGGTGGTCGAGACCACCCGCGGCGAGCACACCGCAGACCTCGTGGTCAGCTGTGCCGGGCTGCACGCCGACCGGGTCGCCCGCCTGCTCGGCCACCGGCCCTCGGTGCGCATCGTCCCGTTCCGCGGTGAATACTTCGTGCTCGCCCCCCGGGCCGAGCACCTCGTGCGCGGGCTGGTGTACCCGGTGCCCGACCCAGACCTGCCCTTCCTCGGCGTGCACCTGACCCGGGGCATCGACGACCACGTGCACGCCGGCCCGAATGCCGTGCTGGCGCTCGCGCGCGAGGGCTACGACTGGGGCCGGGTCGACGCCCGCGACCTCGCCGACACGCTGCGGTTCGGCGGCTTCTGGCGGCTCGCCCGGCATCAGGCGCGCAGCGGTGCCGCCGAGATGGCGCGCTCGCTGTCGCACCGGCGCTTCGCCGAGAGCGCACGCCGGCTGGTGCCGGAGATCGCCGATGCCGACCTCGTGCGGGCACCCGCCGGAGTGCGAGCCCAGGCGGTGCGGCCCGACGGCACGCTCGTCGACGACTTCCTCCTCGAACGGCACGGCCGCGTCGTGCACCTGCTCAACGCACCGTCCCCGGCCGCCACGGCATCCCTGGAGATCGCCGCGCACGTCGTTGCAGGGCTGTGAGCCGGCGGCTCAGCCGCCCGTCGGCGTCGAGGTGAAGAGGTCGAGCCGGCGGCGGACGATGCTGCCCTCCGGGAGCCGCTCCGCCACAGAACGCACCTCGCGCACCAGGTCACCGACGACCACCATGGCTTCGTCGGCGGTGCAGACGTCGGCGTCGAGCCAGCCACCGGCCACGAGGCTCGACCTCAGCGCCTCACGCACGTCGGCCTCGGCCAGGTCGGACTCGACCACCTTGGCGGTCGTGCACGCCCGGTGCGAGTTCATGCCCGAGAACCCCCGGCTGCACCCGCAGCCGGTGTCGGGATCTCGCAGGTCGCGATCGCAGGGGTCCTGCAGGTAGACGAGCTCGCCCTCGATACAGAAGTCGTAGTCCCCGGGGACCTGTCCGTTGGTGTCGTGCGTGGCGACGAGTATGCGCATGTTCTTACCTCCTGCGCCGACCCTAGGATCGCCCACCGACACGGCCGGTCGGGCCGCGCTGGTGTCGCCCCGCCACCCCCACCAGCGCAGACTTCTTGCGAACTTCCCACCAGGAGAATCCCCGAGAGGGGCTGCGGCGGTGGGAGATTCGCAAGAAGTCGGGGAGGCGTCAGGCCGGGACGCCGACGACCTTGACGTCGATGTTGCCGCGGGTGGCCTTGGAGTACGGGCAGACCTCGTGGGCCGCGTCGGCCAGCTTCTGCGCCGTCTCGGCGTCGACTCCGGGGATGGTCGACGTGAGCTCGGCCGACAGGCCCACGCCCGGGGCATCGGCCGTGCCGGTCGTGCCCAGGCTCACCGATGCGACCGTGACCGCGCCGGCGCCGTCGAGGCCCTGTGCGGTGGCGATCCGGCCGAGCGCGTTGTTGAAGCACGACGCCCACCCCGCGGCGAAGAGTGTCTCCGGGTTGGCCTTCGGGTTGCTCTTGCTCCCGGGCTTGCCGAGCTCGAGGTCGACGACCCCGTCATCGCTGCGGACCCGGCCCCCGCGCCCGCCCTGGGCGCTCGCGGCGGTGGTGTACAGGACGCTGTTCAGGGACTCGTGCGGCACGGCGGTTCTCCTCGGGGTCGGAAGTGGATGCCGTCACCTCGGGGAGGCGCGACGGCCGGTCGTGGCGATCCCGACCGTTCGGACCAACCCTTCGGGTGCGGCCCCCATTCCGCCACCTCGCCCCTACTCATCGCAAACGTGGGTGATTTCCGTCCCTGGGGCGAAGGAAGATCACCCACGTTCGCCTGAGCATGGGCCGAGAAGGGCAGCGACCGTCAGAGCGAGAGGCGCTCGCGCACGACCCCCGCCAGCCGGTCGGCGACCGCGTTGGCCTGCTCCTGGGTGGGTGCCTCGACCATGACCCGCACGAGCGGCTCGGTGCCCGAGCGGCGCAGCAGCACCCGGCCGGACCCGTCGAGGCCGGTCTGCTCGTGGTGCACCGCCGACAGCAGGTGCTCGTCGCTGTCGACGCGGCTGGTGTCGACCCCCTTGACGTTGACCAGCACCTGCGGCAGGCGGGTCATCACGGTGCCGAGGTCGGCCAGCGTGCGGCCGGTCTGCACCATCCGGGCCGCGAGCATCAGCCCGGTGAGGGTGCCGTCGCCGGTGGTGGCGTGGTCGAGCAGGATGACGTGCCCGGACTGCTCGCCGCCGAGCGAGTAGCCACCCGAACGCATCTCCTCGAGCACGTAGCGGTCACCGACCGCGGTCTGCAGCACGTGGATGCCCTCGCGCTCCATCGCCTGGAGCAGGCCGAGGTTGCTCATCACGGTCGCGACGAGCGTGTCGCGGGCGAGGACCCCGCGCTCCTTGAGCGCCACGGCGAGGATGCGCCATGATCTGGTCGCCGTCGACCTCGTTGCCGGTCGCAGTCGACGGCCAGGCAGCGGTCGGCGTCGCCGTCGTGCGCGATGCCGAGGTCGGCGCCGTGCGCCCGCACCGCGGTCTTGAGCGGGTCGAGGTGGGTCGAGCCGTAGCCGTCGTTGATGTTGAGCCCGTCGGGCTCGGTGCCGATCACGATCACCTCGGCGCCGGCCAGCCGGAACACCTCGGGCGAGACCTGGCTCGCCGCGCCGTGGGCGCCGTCGATGACCACGTGCAGGCCGTCGAGGCGGTGGGGCAGCACGCGCAGCAGGTGGCTGAGGTAGCGGGTGTGCCCGTCGGGCATGTGGACGACGCGGCCGACGTCGGCGCCGGTCGGGCGCTGCCAGCTCGTCGCCGACGGCGGCCTCGATGCGGTCCTCGACCTCGTCGGGCAGCTTGTGCCCGCCCTGGGCGAAGAACTTGATGCCGTTGTCGGGCATCGGGTTGTGCGACGCCGAGAGCATGACGCCGAAGTCGGCGCCCGTGTCGGCGATCAGGTAGGCGATCGCCGGGGTGGGCAGCACGCCCGCGTCGTAGACGTCGACGCCCGCGGCGGCCAGACCGGCGACGACGGCCGCGCCGAGGAACTCACCCGAGACGCGCGGGTCGCGCCCGACGACCGCCTTGGGGCGGTGGCCCGGGGTCGGCCCCGGCCTGGCCGAGCACGCGCGCCGCCGCGACGGAGACGGCCAGGGCCATCTCGGCGGTGATGAGCGGGCCGTTGGCGAGGCCGCGGACTCCGTCGGTGCCGAAGAGTCGTGACATGGGGTGCCCTTCCGTGGATACGAGCCGAACCTACTCCCGAGCGCACCGAAGGCGGCGCCCGGGAGAGGGTGCCGCCTTCGGTGCGGGCACGGCATCCACCACAACAGTGGTGCCGCGACGCCGGATCAGCGCTTGCTGTACTGGGGAGCCTTGCGGGCCTTCTTCAGACCGGCCTTCTTGCGCTCGGGGACGCGCGCGTCACGCGAGAGGAAGCCGGCCTTCTTCAGCGCCGGGCGGTTGAGCTCCTCGTCGATGCCGTTGAGCGAGCGGGCGACGCCGAGGCGCACCGCGCCGGCCTGGCCGGAGGGGCCACCGCCGTGCACGCGCACGAGCACGTCGTAGGAGCCGTCGAGGTCGAGCAGCGTGAGCGGCTCGTTGACGATCTGCTGGTGCACCTTGTTGGGGAAGTAGCTCGGACAGGGTGCGGCCGTTGATGGTCCACTCACCGGTGCCGGGCACGATGCGCACGCGGGCGATGGCCTGCTTGCGACGACCGGTGGCGGCACCCGGCGCGGTGGCGCGCGGACGCTGGGCGGCCGCCTCGCCGGCGACGGTGCCGTCGGACTCGGAGGTGTACTCGGTGACCAGCGCGTCGTTGACGTCGGTGCCGGCGGTCTCGTCGATCTGCACGTTCTCGGTCATCACTGGGCGACCTGGGTGAGCTCGTAGGGCGTGGGCTGCTGCGCGGCGTGCGGGTGCTCGGCGCCGCGGTAGACCTTCAGCTTGCTCAGCTGGGCCTTGCCGAGGGTGGTGCTGGGGAGCATGCCGCGTACGGCCTTCTCGACGGCCTTCTCGGGGTTCTTGGCGAGCAGCTCGGTGTAGGAGGTCGCCTTGAGGCCACCCGGGAAGCCGGAGTGGTGGTAGGCCTTCTTCTGCTCGGCCTTGGCGCCGGTGAGGGCCACCTTGTCGGCGTTGATGATGATGACGAAGTCGCCCATGTCGACGTGGGGGGCGAAGGTCGCCTTGTGCTTGCCGCGCAGCAGGATCGCGGTCTGGCTCGCGAGGCGGCCGAGCACGACGTCGGTCGCGTCGATCACGTGCCAGGTGCGCGTGATCTCGCCCGGCTTCGGGGTGTAGGTACGCATCAGGTGTCCTGAATCGTTCGAGGATGGGGGAACGGCGTATGCCGAGTGCTCCCGTCAGGGACCATCGACCCCTGTCGGAGGCGCACGGCACAACAGTGCTCAAGTTTACGGGTCCCCGGTCGGCCCCCCAAATCGTCGTCAGGCCCGGCCGGCACCGCGACTGACCTGCGGAAACGCTCGTCCACAATTCCTCTGCACACATCTTGTGCACATGAAGTGTGCAAAGGTATTCTGCACACATGGCCACTTCCGACCCGACCAGTCCCGAGCTCACCGGCATCCGGCTGGACGCCACCAGCCTGCGCGTGCTGGCCCACCCGCTGCGCTCGCGGCTGCTCGTCCCGCCTGCGCATCGGGGGGCCCCGCCACCGCCACCGACCTGGCAGCCACGCTCGGCACCAACTCCGGGCGCCACGTCGTACCACCTGCGCAAGCTCGAGGCGGTCGGCCTGGTCGCCGACACCGGCGAGGGCGAGGGCAAGCGCCGGCTGTGGCGTGCGGCCACCGACTTCCACTCCTACTACCCCAGCGACTTCGCCGGCGACGAGGACTCCGAGACCGCGCTGAACTGGCTGTCGCGCGACTACGTGCGGCACTTCTCCGACGCAGGCCGAGCGCTGGGTCGACGCCTGCCCCCAGCTGGCCCGTCGCCTGGCAGGACGCCTGCGGCAGCAGCGACGACATGGTCCTGCTCACCGCAGAGCAGCTCGAGCGCCATGCGCGACGAGATCGGCGAGGTCGTGGCGCGCTACCGGCGCGTGGGCCAGGGCAACCCCGAGGCCAAGCGCATCGCGGTCTACCTGTTCGCCTACGCGCTCGACCTGGAGAACGGACCGACCCGATGACCCCGGCACACCTGCAGTCCCCGCTCCGCCGAGCGGCGGTTCTACCTGGTCACGACCACCCGGTGGCTGCCGGTCGGCTTCGTCGTCGGCATCTTCATCCTCGTGCAGACCGGCCGCGGCCTGACGATCGCCCAGGCCGCCACCATCGGCTCGGTCATGGGGCTCACCTGCTTCTTCCTCGAGCTGCCCACCAGCGGCTTCGCGGATGCCGTGGGCCGCCGACCCGTCTACCTCGCGGCCGCGGTGCTCAACGTCATCGCGATCGTGGGCTACGCCCTCGCGCAGAGCTTCTGGGCGTTCGTGGTGGCGGGCGCCCTGATGGGAGCCTTCCGGGCGCTGGACTCCGGGCCGCTCGAGGCCTGGCTCGTCGACACCGTGCACGAGACCACACCCGGTGCCGACGTCGACCGGCAGCTCTCGCGGGCCGGCTCCATCCTCGGCGGGGCGATCGCCGTCGGCGCCGTGCTGTCCGGCGTGCTCATCTGGTGGAACCCCGCCGCCACCGTGTTCGGGAACGAGGACGCCTCACCGCTCGATGCCGCGGTCTGGGTGTCGGTGGCCCTGTCCGTCGTGCACCTCGTCGTCGCCGCGCTCGCCATCCAGGAGCCCCGGCCGCACGCCGGGTCCGAGCGCACCCGCCTGGCGCACGCCTTCTCCGAGGCACGCCAGACGCCGGTCGTCATCAAGAGCGGGCTGACGCTGCTCGGGCGCAACCGGGTGCTCATGGGCATCGTCGTCGCCGAGGTGTTCTGGTCGATCGGCATGATCACCTTCGAGGCGTTCATGCCGCTGCGGCTCGAGGAGATGGTCGGGTCCGCCCAGAAGGCGGGCGCCCTCGTCGGGCCCGTGTCGGCGGCCGGGTGGGGCCTGTTCAGCGTAGGCGCCTGGCTGGCGGGCATGACGTCGAGCCGGATCGGGGTTGCGCGCGCTGCCATCGTCGGCCGCGTGCTCAACGCCCTCGGGGCGGTCGTCATGGGCCTGGCCACCGGCCCGGCCGGCCTGGTCGCGGCCTACCTGTTCACCTACTCGATGCACGGGCTCAACGGACCGCCGCACGAGGCGCTGCTGCACCGCGAGGCGGAGGCCAAGAACCGCTCCACCGTGCTGTCGATCAACTCGATGATGGCTTTCCTCGCGTTCGGTGTCGCCGGGCCCCTGCTCGGCCTGCTTGCCGACCGGGTCAGCCTGCCGGTGGCCATGGTCACGGCCGGGGCGCTCAGCATCCTCGGGGCGTTCTTCTACCTGCCGGCCCGGCGCGCCGAGCGGGCCCGGGATCTGCATCCAGCCGGCTCCCAGCGGGCTCCCAGCCGTGGCTGAGACCTTTCGCGCGTGAAGAACTTCCTCCTCGGGGTCGGTGCGACCCTCGCCGCCCTTGCCCTGGTCCTCGTCGTGCTGGTGCTCTCGCTCGGCTCGGGGGCGCCGAGCGGCACCGGCACCACGGCATCCCCGCGCCCCACGGGGTCGCCGACCGTGGCGCAGCAGCCCACCGACCTGGCCGAGGACGAGACCTGGCTCGGCGCGGTCGACCTGCGCAGCCAGGACGTCGTGTCGGCCAAGGGCGACCTCGTCGACGTCGTGGCCAAGGGGTCTGGTGTGCGGTTCTCCCAGAAGGGCCTGAAGGCCCAGACCCTCGACATCGACGCCACCATCCCCTTCGCCACCGTCGCGAAGCAGGTCGGTGCGGACGTCACCGTCTACGACGCCGGCAACGGCAAGACCGGCGTCGAGCGCACGGTCACCATCCTGGGCCGCGACCTCACCCTCAAGGCCACCGGCACGGTGACCGCCGACGGCGGCCAGCTGCTCATCGAGCCCGAGACCATCGACCTCGGCGGCCCGTCGTTCCTCGACTCCGCCGCGAGCTCCCTGGCCCGCGGGCTGGCCACCATCCGGCAGGATGTCCCCGGTGTGCCGACCGGGATGTCGCTCGACGAGGTGCAGGTGACCCCCCAGGGCTTCGACGCCCGGCTCAGCGGCACCGATGTGGTCATCGGCCGCTGAACCGGGCGTCGCCAGGTCACTCGCTGGTGACGGTGATCTCGTGGGTGGCCTTGTCGTAGAGGAACGTCGTTCGCGCACCGTCCTTCGGCACCGTCACGGTGAGGTTGCCGGCGGGGTAGCTCTCGGTGAACGACAGCCCGTGCGCGACCTTGAACTCCCAGGTGCCCGCCGGGATCTTGGTCGTGACGAGCGCGTAGACGCCGTCGCCGTCCTTGTCCTGCAGCCAGGGCCGCATGCACGCCGGGTCCCAGTCCTTGCTGCAGCCGAGCTCGCTCTGGAACGAGCCGGGCACCGTGATGATCGGGCCCTCCGCGTCAGAGGTGACCCAGTGGGTGGCGTGGTCGTAGTAGAACGTGACCTTGCCGGTGGTCTCGTAGTCGATGTTGTCCGACCCGCCGCCCTTGCCATAGGACTCGGTCCAGGCCCGGTTGATGGCGGCCTTGTAGGCGTAGGGCCCGGCCGGCAGGGTGAAGGTCTTCTTCCAGATCTGGTCGTTGGTGTCGAGCGCCAGCTGGGCCTGGTCGCAGTCCGGCGCCCAGTCACCGCTCACGCCCAGCGCCACCGGGCAGCCCATCTCGGAGTTGTGCGTCCCGGGCACCGAGACGGCGCTCGGCTGGGTCACCGGGTCACCGAGCTCGGGCACGGTCTGGGTCGGGGGCTTGACCACCTGGGTGGTGGACGAGTCACCGGCGACGCGGCCCGCGGCATCCTTGACGATCGCGCGGTACTCGATCGGCGTCGCCGAGCGGCAGGCCGGACACGTCGTGGAAGATGCGGAACGGCGCGTTGTCGTCGGTGCCGAGGTCGTGCCACGTGGTCTCGCCGACCTTGCGCCACAGGAAGGTGGTCTGCGCGAAGGTGCTCGCCGTGACGTCGGCCTTGACCTCGGTGCGGCCGTAGGCGCCGCCCGCGGCGAGCACGGTCTCGACGGTCGGGGCCGCGCCCGTGGTGGAGATGGGCTTGTTGGCCTTCCACACGCTCACCGTCAGCGGCGGAACGGTGACCTTCACCGAGCCGTCGGCCGCGGGCTTGACGGCCGTGTCGGTGCCGAACACCGGCGTGAAGACCGCGCCATTGCCCCTGGTCCACGTCGGGAAGGTGGCCGTCGCGGCCTTGGTGTCGTTGTTCGCGGCCACGACGTACTCGACCTGCCCCTTGCCGTCGTCACCGTGGCGCCCGTCCGACGGGCTTGTGCCGTGGTGGCTGTCTTCGGTGCTGGGGGCGCTGATCCGCGAGGTGGCGAAGATGCCGGCCCCGTCGGCGGCGTAACGGTTGATCTGGGCGCCGTCGGCCAGCGCCGGGTTCTTGGCGCGCAGCTTCGAGAGGTCGGCGATGGTCCGGTAGAGCGGCGCCTTGGTGTCGTAGCGGTCGCGTGAGCCCTCGGGCCCGCCGAGCACGGTCTCGGTGTTGTAGACGTCGACCTTGCTCGCGAACATGTCCTGACGCGCCAGCCTGGTCGCCGCCGGTGCCGACGAAGCCCTGCTCGTCGCCGTAGTAGATGACCGGGTTGCCGCGGCTGGTGAACATCAGCGAGTTGGCGAGCTCCACCCGCTTGAGGTGCTCGGCCTCGCTCTGCCGCGTCGGCCTTGAGGAACATCGAGGCCCGGCCCATGTCGTGGTTGCCGAGGAAGGTGGGCAGCTCGTAGGCGTTGGAGTCGGCGTCGGTGTACCAGTCGTCCTTGGCGAAGAAGTCCGCGAGCTCCTTGGTCGGCTTGCCCTTGGCGAAGTCGCCGCGCCTGCGTCCTGGAAGCCGAAGTCGAGGGTCGCCTGCAGCTTGCCCTCGGTGGTGAACTGCGACATGCACGGCCGGGTTGCCGTCGAAGACCTCGCCGAACATGAAGAAGTCGTCGTTGCCGTCGCCTTGCGGCCTCGGCCGAGGATGTCCGGGGACGAACTTCTGCCAGAACTCGATGTTGACGTGCTTGACGGTGTCGATCCGGAAGCCGTCGATGCCGAAGTCGACCCACGTCTTGTAGATGTCGCACCATCCCGTTGACGACCTCGGGCTGCTCGGTGAACAGGTCGTCGAGGCCGAAGAAGTCGCCGTAGGTCGAGTTCTCGCCGGCGAAGGTCGAGTCGCCGCGGTTGTGGTACATCGTCGGGTCGTTGAGCCAGGCCGGGATCTTGACGGTTGCGTCGTCGGCCGTGGAAGAACGGGGTGTACGGGAACGACGTGCCGGGTCCAGCGCCGGGAAGGTGCTGCGTGCCGGCGTAGTCGCGGTCGTCGAAGACCGTGCCGTCGGCGTTCTTGTAGGGCGACGCCTTCTTCGAGATGTAGGTGTGGTTGCCGCCCTGCGTAGTCGATGACGTCGGCGGTGTGGTTGGTGATGATGTCGAAGAAGACCTTCATGCCCCTTGGCGTGGGCCGCGTCGATCAGGCGCTCCATGTCGGCGTTGGTGCCGAGGTGCGGGTCGATCTGGGTGAAGTCGGTGATCCAGTAGCCGTGGTAGCCGGCGCTCTCCTGGCCGGGCGCGCCCTGCACCGGCTTGTTCTTGAAGACTGGGCGTCAGCCAGATCGCCGTGGTGCCCAGGCCCTTGATGTAGTCGAGCTTGCTGGTGAGCCCCTTGAGGTCACCGCCGTGGTAGAAGCCCTTGTCGGTCGGGTCGAAGCCCGGTGCGTCAGCGCGGTCGCCGGTCAGGCCGCCCTTGTCGTTGGCGGTGTCGCCGTTGGCGAACCGGTCGGCCATCACGAAGTAGAAGCGCTCGCGGGTCAGCGACGAGCGCAGCGAGGCCCGGGCCAGTGACGCGTCGGCCGCGGTGGTGTTCTCGTCGACCACCGGGGTGAAGGTCACCTGGTGCGAGGTGTCGTCGTAGCTGAAGGTGATCTTCGCGGGGCCGGCGAGCAGCAGCGGGATGTTGCCGCCGTTGAGCGCGCCCCCAGCGCCGTAGTTGACGTCCCACGAGTCGTTCAGCGCGACCTTGAAGTTCCACTCCCCCTTGGGCACGTCGAACGTCGCGCGGTACTCGGAGGATCCGGCGACCGGCGCCAGCTCCGTGGCCGCACAGCTCGGCTGCCAGTCCTCGGTGCAGCCGAGCTCGCTCTGCAGGTCACCGACGAGCGCCACCGTCGGGGTCGCCGCCGCGGCGGGGGTCGCCATGACCACTGCTGGGGTGGCGACGAGCGCGCACCCCAGCAGGACGGCATACAGGCGTTGTGGTCGGGGCATCGTTGCTCCTCGGGAGATCCGGTCGGCGCGCCGTCCGGGGGTGGTGGTTTCGCCGAGAAACGTAGATGCGTAAACGCTTTACATGTGGATTCCGTACTGAGAACTTGCGATGTCTTTACTTCCGCTTGGTGCGGCGCCCAGCAGCCGCTCAGACGAGGTCGAGCTCGTGCAGCAGGCCGAGGTCGTCACCGATGATCCAGCGCTCGACGACCCGGCCCTGCGCGTCGAAGCGACGGAAGGTCATGGCGTCCCAGGTGATGACCCGGCCGGTGGGAGCGGCGCCCAGCATCGGCCCCTGGTGGGTCCCCCAGTAGGTGACGCGGGCGGCGAGCAGGTCGCCCTCGGCCACCACGGCCGCCAGCTGAGCCCGCAGGTCCGGAAGCGCGCGGCGCATCTCCTCGAGCACCTCGCGGTGGCCCGCGACGTCCGGGGTCACGTGCTCGGGCAGCCCGTGCACCACGGCATCCGGCGCGTAGATCGCGAGGTACCCGTCGACGTCGCCCCGGTTGAGCGCGGCCACCGCCGCCAGGGTGCGTTCCTTGTTGCGCTGCGGGTACATGGTGGCAATTCTCCCGCCGGCCCGCGCGGGCCGGCGGGAGAACCGGGTGTGACGTGGCGGACGTCAGCGCGGCCGGCCGACCCGCCCCTCGTCCCAGATCGCATCGTCCGACGCGACCACCTTGCCGTCGGCCCGGAAGACCAGGAAGCGGTCGAGGCCACGCGCGAACCAGCGGTCGTGGGTGACGGCGAGCACGGTGCCCTCGAACGCCTCGAGGGCGTCCTCGAGGGCCTCCGCCGAGTGCAGGTCGAGGTTGTCGGTCGGCTCGTCGAGCAGCAGCAGGGTCGCCCCCGACAGCTCGAGCAGCAGGATCTGCAGCCGCGCCTGCTGTCCGCCCGAGAGCGAGTCGAAGGTCTGCTCCGAGGCCTGCGCGAGGCCGTAGCGGTCGAGCGCGCGCGCGGCGAGGTCGCGCGGCATCCCGGAACGGTGGTCGTCGCCGCGGTGCAGGATCTCGAGCAGCGTGCGCCCGTGCAGCGCCGCGTGGTCGTGCGTCTGCGCGAACCAGCCCGGGCGCACCCGCGACCCGAGCACCACCCGCCCGGCGTGCTCGACGGGGGCCGGGCGGATGTCACCGACCGGCTGGTGCTCGCGGTCGGGGTCGCTGCCGCCGGCCGCGAGCAGGCGCAGGAAGTGCGACTTGCCCGAGCCGTTGCTGCCGAGCACGCCGACCCGCTCGCCGAACCAGATCTCGGCGTCGAAGGGCTGCATCAGCTGTCCGCCGTCGACCCGCAGCTCGAGCCCGCTGGCCACCACGGCGCGCTTGGCGGTGCGCCCACCGGTGAGCCGCATGGCCACCTTCTGGCGCAGCGGCACCGCCTCGGGCGGCCCGGCCTCCTCGAACTTGCGCAGCCGGGTCTCGGCGGCCTGCAGCCTCGATGCCATCCCGTCGTTGTAGGTGGCCTTCTGTCGGTACATGATGACGAGCGCCTTGATCTTGGCGAGCTCCTCGTCCCAGCGGCGGCGCTGCTCGTCGAGCCGGTCGTTGCGCTCGGCCCGGGCCTGCTCGTAGGTCGAGAACCGCCCGGGGTGGACCCACACGGTGTTGCCGCCGCGGCTCGGCTCCAGGGTTGCGATGCGGGTGGCCACCCGGTCGAGCAGCTCGCGGTCGTGGCTGACGAAGAGCACCGTCTTGGGCGACTCGACGAGCCGCTCCTCCAGCCAGCGCTTGGTGGGCACGTCGAGGTAGTTGTCCGGCTCGTCGAGCAGCAGCACCTCCTCGGGGCCGCGCAGCAGCGCCTCGAGCACCACGCGCTTCTGCTCGCCGCCGGACAGCGTCGAGACCCGGCGCCACTGGGCCCGCTCGAACGGCGTGCCCAGCGCCGCCACGGTGCAGACGTCCCAGAGGGTCTCCCACTCGTAGCCGCCGACGTCGCCCCAGTCGGCCAGGGCCTGCGCGTAGTCGAGCTGGTCCTGCTCGGTCTCGCGCTCCATCATCGCGAGCTCGGTGCGGTCGACCTCGAGGGCGGCGAGGCGCACCGGGTCGGGGGCGACGGAGACGAGCAGGTCGCGCACGGTGGTGTCGTCGCGCACCTTCCCGATGAACTGGCGCATGACGCCCAGGCCGCCGCTGCGCGTCACGGCGCCGTCGGATGCCGCGAGGTCGCCCGCGAGGATGCGCAGCAGGGTGGTCTTGCCGGTGCCGTTGGGCCCGATCAGCGCCACCTTGGCGCCCTCACCCACCCGGAAGGTGACGTCACGCAGCAGGCGCCTCCCATCGGGCAGGGAGAAGCTGACGGCGTTCACGTCGAGATGGCCCACGAGGCACCAGTCTGGCCGACCCGGGCGGCGAACTCACCCGAGATTCGGTGCCGGGCCGGTGCGGTTCAGTGCAGAAAGGTCTTGAGCACGATGAAGAGCAGCCCGAACATGCCCGCCACGCCTGCCGAGACGACCCGTTCCCGCGTCGTGAGTCGTCCACCACGCCCCATCGCCCAGCCGGCGATGCAGAGCAGCACCGTGCTGCAGATGAGAGCGCCGAGGACTGCCGTGCCGACCTCGGCGCCGAGCAGGCTCAGCACCGCGAGGACGATGAGCGGCAGCGCCGACGCGGTGATCATCTCCCAGCCGGAGGTCAGCTGGTGCCGCACGGTGGCCCAGCTGAGCCGGTGCCCCTCGTGGATGCGCTCGGCCACGATCCGGGCGTACCGCTCGGCTCCCCAGTAGATGACCAGGGTGACGAGCACGGAGATCTCGACGGCCAGCCCGGTGTCGCCGTGCGAGGCGGACATCACGGCGGCGCTGACGATGACGCCGTAGATGCCGGCCGCGGTGCCTTCCTGGGTGTCCCGCGTGACGTGCATCGACTTCGGGACCTGCCAGACGCTGTCGCCCATCGTCCACCTCCTCGCGTGCTCGCCCCCGGTTCGCGGCGCCGGTCCATCGTCCCCCACGACAGGCCCGGGGTGACAGGGGGGCTCCCACGAAGCACCGTGGCGGTCAGGACGGCAGCGTACGCCGGACCCGCGACTCCTCGGCCCGCGCCGCGAGCTCGTCGTCCGGTGGGTAGGTGACCTCCTCGAGCGAGAGCCCGTGCGGTGGCATCACCCGCACCCGGGAGTCACGGACTCCGCCCTGCAACACCTTGAGCGGCGCGCCGACGACCAGCCGCCCCTCCCCCACAGGCACCACCGCCCCGACCAGGGAGCGGACCATGCTGTGGCAGAAGGCATCCGCGACGACGGTGGCCTCGACTGTGCCGTCGGCCGCCCGCTCCCAGCCGGTGGTCGAGCAGGGTGCGCACGGTGGTGGCTCCCACCCGGCGCCGGCAGAAGGCCGCGAAGTCGTGCAGCCCGAGCAAGGTTCGCGCCGCGGCATCCATCGCCGCGACGTCGAGGGGGCCGCGCACCGACACGGTGTCGAACCTGCGAAGGGGGTCCAGCGTGGCCGGATCGTCGCAGATCCGGTAGAGGTACCGGCGGCGCAGCGCGGAGAAGCGGGCGTCGAAGCCGTCGGGCGCCACGCTCACCCGGCGCACCGTCACGTCGGGCGGGAGGATGCCGCGCAACCGGGTCGCCGCGGCCTCCTCGAGCGGGCGGTCCGAGCGCCCCTTCACCTTCTCCCAGTGGGCCCACGGCACGTCGGCGTGGGCCACCTGGCCGCGGGCGTGCACCCCGGCATCCGTGCGACCGGCGACGACCAGGCGCACCGGGGTCGGGCTGCGCACGATGGTGGTGAGGGCCTCGCTCAGGGTGTCCTCGACGGTGCGGCGGCCCGGCTGGGCGGCCCACCCGGAGAACGCCGTCCCGTCGTAGGACAGGTCGACCCGGATCCGCAGCGTCACCGCGCCAGCGTAGTGCCGGATGCCGGAACGGCCCCCCTCCCGCAGTGGGAGGGGGGCCGTTCACGGCATCCGGTGTGGGACGGCGGCTCAGGCCTCGTCCTCGACCTGCTGCTTCGACGGGCCACCGGCCGGCTCGAAGCCGGCGGCCTCGGCGGCCTCGGCGTCCGTGAACCAGAACTCGGCGATCGTCTGGTCGTACCACTGCGATCCCTCGACGTGGTACTTGCCGGAGTCGGCGTTGCCCTTGACGGTGTAGCCCTCGGGGGCCGCGCCGTCCTCGGTCGCGGCGACGGCACCGGCGGGCAGCTCGGCGACGGGCGTGTCCTGCACGTCGCTGTCCTGCACGTCGGCGTCCTCGGCGGCCTTGGTCTCGGCGGCAGCCGCCTTGGCCTCGTCCTGGGCGGCCTTGCGCTTGGCCGCGTCGTCCTTGGCCGCACGCTTGGTCGCGCCCTCGGCCTCCTTGACGGTGGCCTTCTTGGCGACGGGCTCGCGGACGAGCTCGATGACCGCCATGGGGGCGTTGTCGCCCTTGCGCGGGCCGATCTTGGTGATGCGGGTGTAGCCGCCGTTGCGCTCGGCCATGTCGGGCGCGATCTCGACGAAGAGACGGTGCACGACGCTCTTGTCGCGGATGACGGTCATCACCCGGCGACGGGAGTGGAGGTCACCACGCTTGCGCGAAGGTGATGAGGCGCTCGGCGAGGGGACGCAGGCGCTTGGCCTTGGCCTCGGTCGTGGTGATGGAGTCGTGCTCGAAGAGCGAGGTCGCGAGGTTCGCCAGGATGAGCCGCTGGTGAGCGGGACCGCCTCCGAGACGGGGACCCTTGGTGGGGGTGGGCATTGCTGTTCTCCTTGGTTATACGGCCTGGAGGCGTTGGTCAGAGCTGCTCGTCCTCGGCGTACGCCGCGTCGTCCTCGCCCTCTCCGAAGGTGAAGTCGTCGTAGCGGTCGGCGATGAGGCTGGGGTCGAAGCCGGGAGGGCTGTCCTTGAGCGCCAGGCCCATGCCGGCGAGCTTGGCCTTGACCTCGTCGATCGACTTCGCACCGAAGTTGCGGATGTCGAGCAGGTCGGCCTCGCTGCGGCCCACGAGCTCACCCACGGTGTGGATGCCCTCGCGCTTGAGGCAGTTGTAGGACCGCACGGTGAGGTCGAGGTCCTCGATCGGCAGCGCCAGGTCGGCGGCGAGGGCGGCGTCGGTGGGCGAGGGGCCCATGTCGATGCCCTCGGCCTCGACGTTGAGCTCACGGGCCAGGCCGAACAGCTCGACGAGGGTCTTGCCGGCGGACGCGAGCGCGTCGCGCGGGGCCATCGAGTTCTTGGTCTCGACGTCGACGACGAGGCGGTCGAAGTCGGTGCGCTGCTCGACACGGGTGGCCTCGACCTTGTAGGTCACCGTCAGCACCGGGGAGTAGATCGAGTCGACCGGGATGCGGCCGATCTCCTGGTCACCGGACTTGTTCTGCTGCGCGGAGACGTAGCCACGGCCACGCTCGACGGTGAGCTCCATCTCGACGGTGCCCTTGTCGTTCAGGGTCGCGATGTGCAGCGTGGGGTTGTGGATCTCGACGCCGGCCGGCGGGGCGATGTCGGCCGCGGTGACCGGGCCGGAGCCCTGCTTGCGCAGGTACATCACGACGGGCTCGTCGTGCTCGCTGGAGACGACCAGGCCCTTGATGTTGAGGATGATCTCGGTGACGTCCTCCTTGACCCCGGGGATCGTGGAGAACTCGTGCAGCACGCCGTCGATGCGGATGCTGGTGACGGCCGCACCGGGGATGCTCGAGAGCAGGGTGCGACGCATCGAGTTGCCGAGCGTGTAGCCGAAGCCGGGCTCGAGGGGCTCGATGACGAAACGGCTCCGGGACTCGGAGAGGACGTCCTCGGAGAGGACGGGACGCTGTGCGATGAGCACGGTTGTTCTTCTTTCCCACGGGCGACCGCTATATGACGCCTCGTGAATGCCGGGTGCGAACCGGCGGCGCAGCACACCTCTGTCCGTGTGCCACGCGCTCCCCCGAGACCCGGTGCTCGCGCAGCGAGCCCGAGGAAACCGCCGAGCGAAGCGAGGCTTGGTTTCCTCGGAACATCGCGTCGCGCGAGCGAAGCGAGCACCGAGCCTTCGGGGGGTTCCGGGGGGCGAAGCCCCCCGGAGTGCTAGTTCTTGGAGTAGAACTCGACGATCAGCTGCTCGGCCAGGACCGTGTCGATCTGGGCCCGGGTGGGCAGCTGGTGGATGAGGATCTGCAGGCTGCCCGGCACGACCTGCATCCAGGCCGGGATCGGGCGGTCGCCGAAGGTCTCGCGCGCCAGCTGGAACGGGAGGGTCTCGACGGACTGCTTGCGCACCGTGATGATGTCGTACTGCTCGACCCGGTAGGACGGCACGTCGACGCGCACGCCGTTGACCAGGAAGTGACCGTGGGTCACGAGCTGGCGGGACTGGCGGCGGGTGCGGGCCAGGCCGGCGCGGTAGACGACGTTGTCGAGGCGGGACTCGAGGATGGTGAGGATGTTCTCACCGGTCTTGCCGGGGCGGTTGGCCGCCTCCTTGTAGTACCGGCGGAACTGCTTCTCCATGACGCCGTAGGTGAAGCGGGCCTTCTGCTTCTCCTGCAGCTGGGTGAGGTACTCCTTCTCCTGGATCCGCCGGCGGCCGTGCTGGCCGGGCGGGAAGGGACGGAGGTCGAAGTTCTTGTCGCCGCCGACGAGGTCGGTCTTGAGCCGGCGCGACTTCTTGGTGATGGGTCCGGTGTAACGGGCCATGTCTCTCTACTTACCTTTCGCGAAGTCTCGGGCGCTCAGACGCGGCGGCGCTTGGGCGGGCGAACACCGTTGTGCGCCTCGGGGTGACGTCCTTGATCGAACCGACCTCGAGGCCGGCGGCGGTCAGGGAGCGGATCGCGGTCTCGCGACCGGAGCCCGGGCCCTTGACGAAGACGTCGACCTTGTTCATGCCGTGCTCCTGGCCCGGCGAGCAGCGGACTCGGCGGCGGTCTGCGCGGCGAACGGGGTCGACTTGCGCGAACCCTTGAAGCCGACCTGGCCGGCGGAGGCCCAGGCGATGACGGCCCCGGCGGGGTCGGTGATCGAGACGATCGTGTTGTTGAACGTGCTCTTGATGTGGGCCTGGCCCACAGCGACGTTCTTCTTCTCCTTGCGGCGCACCTTCTTGCGCCCGCGGTACGGCCCTTGGGAGGCATGTGCTCTTCGAGTTCTCCTGAAGTCCTTGAGGCGGCGAGCGTACGGGCGCAGGCCGAGGTCACTAGCCGGCCTTCTTCTTGCCGGCGACGGTGCGCTTCGGGCCCTTGCGGGTGCGCGCGTTGGTCTTGGTGCGCTGACCGCGCACCGGGAGGCCGCGACGGTGGCGGATGCCCTCGTAGGAGCCGATCTCGACCTTGCGGCGGATGTCCGCCTGCGACCTCGCGGCGCAGGTCACCCTCGACCTTGTAGGTTGTCCTCGATGTAGTCGCGCAGGGCGACGAGCTGGTCGTCGCTCAGGTCCTTGACGCGGATGTCCGGGTTGACCCCGGTGGCCGCGAGGGCCTTGCTGCGCGCTGGTGCGACCGACACCGTAGATGTAGGTCAGTGCGACCTCGACGCGCTTGTCGCGCGGGATGTCGACGCCGACAAGACGTGCCATCTGTGGTGGTTCCTATTCTGTGGTTCCGGAGGTCTGGAGCAGCCACCGGTCCGGCCCATCCTGGTCCGGTCCTCGGCCTCCGGGCCGAGGGTGACGTCCCGCGCCCACCTGCGACTACCAGGTGACCCGTCGGGGGTCGGGTGCTGCGTGCTGCATTCACTGGTGCGTGTGCTCGAAGCCCTGTGGACTCGTGCGGCCCCTCATCGGGGCGGTGCTGCGTCTGACTCGCGTCAGCCCTGGCGCTGCTTGTGGCGCAGGTTCTCGCAGATCACCATGACCCGCCCGTTGCGGCGGATCACCTTGCACTTGTCGCAGATCTTCTTGACGCTCGGCTTAACCTTCATGTCGCCTTTCGCTGTCTCGTCGGATGCACTGGTCGTTCTCAGCGGTAGCGGAAGACGATGCGGCCGCGGGTCAGGTCGTAGGGGCTCAGCTCCACCACCACGCGGTCCTCGGGGAGGATCCGGATGTAGTGCTGGCGCATCTTCCCGGAGATGTGCGCGAGGACCTTGTGACCGTTGGTCAGCTCTACGCGGAACATCGCGTTCGGGAGTGCCTCGACGATCGTGCCCTCGATCTCGATGACGCCGTCCTTCTTGGCCATACCCTCTCAATCCGCCGTTGGGCGACTCTTCGGTGGTGTCGATCCGCCCATGGAAATCGGCCCCGTGCTGCTCACGCAGGAAAACACCCATGCGAGGAACGCACACGTGACCGACGTTCAATACTACGGGAGCGGGACCCTGAGCACGAAATCGGCGGATGCCGGGGCCGTGACAGCGGCAGATGGCATCGGCCGGCCGCCGCTCAGGCGCGCTCGCGCAGGTCGGCGACGTAGAGCTCGAGGATGCGCGCGGTGCCGTCGACCGCGCTCAGCTCGCCGGCCCGCACGGCCGCCTCGACCTCGGCCTGCTGGGCCTGCACGGAGGGCGCGTCGCGCACGGCGTCGTGCAGCTGGGCGTCGACCATGGCCCACATCCAGTCCTGCTGCTGGCGGGCCCGGCGCACCTCGAGCGACCCCTGTGACTGGAGGTGCTCGCGGTGCTCGAGCACGGCCGACCACACCTCGTCGAGGCCGGCGCCGGTCACCGCCGAGCAGGTGAGCACCGGCGGGCGGCGCGTGTTCGGCCCCGGCATCATCATCCGCATCGCGCCGGCGAGCTCGCGGGCCGCACCCCGGGCGGGGCCCTCGCCGTCGCCGTCGGCCTTGTTGACCGCGATGACGTCGGCGAGCTCGAGGATGCCGCGCTTGATGCCCTGCAGCTGGTCGCCGGCCCGGGCCAGGGTGAGCAGCAGGAAGGTGTCGACCATCTCGGACACCGCGATCTCGGTCTGCCCGACGCCCACGGTCTCGACGATCACCACGTCGTAGCCGGCGGCCTCGAGCACGAGCATCGACTCGCGGGTGGCCCGGGCGACGCCGCCGAGCTGGCTGCCCGACGGGCTGGGGCGGATGAAGGCGGCCTCGCTGGCGGCGAGCTCGGCCATCCGGGTCTTGTCGCCGAGGATGGAGCCGCCGGTGCGGCGCGAGGTGGGATCGACCGCCAGCGACCGCGACGCGGTGACCCGCGCTCGAGCAGCCGGCATCCCGATGGCGTCGATGAACGTCGACTTGCCGACGCCGGGCACCCCGCTGATGCCGACCCGCACCGAGGCGCCGGTGGCGTCGGCGATCGAGATGAGCAGCTCGGCCGCCTGCTCACGGTGGTCGGCGCGGGTGGACTCGACCAGGGTGATGGCCCGCGCCACGTGCTGGCGCGAGCCGGCGCGCACCCCGGCAGCGAGGTCCGCGACGTCGACCGCCGTCACTCCGAGCCGCTCGCGCAGCTCGTCGACCAGGTCGATGGCGGCGTCGGCGATGACCGTGCCGGGCGGGAAGATCGCGGCGGCGCCGGCGGCGCGCAGCGCCGTCGAAGTCCTGGGGCGGGATGACGCCGCCGACGACGATCATGATGTCCTGGCGGCCGAGCGCGTCGAGCTCGGCCCGCAGCGCCGGCACCAGGGTGAGGTGCCCGGCGGCCAGCGAGCTGACGCCGACGACGTGCACGTCGGCCTCGACCGCCTGGCGCGCGACCTCGGCCGGCGTCTGGAACAGCGGGCCGACGTCGACGTCGAAGCCGAGGTCGGCGAAGGCCGTGGCGATGACCTTCTGGCCGCGGTCGTGGCCGTCCTGGCCCATCTTGGCGACGAGGATGCGCGGCCGGCGGCCCTGCTGCCTTCTCGAACTCGCTCGACCAGCGCCGCGCCTCGTGGACCGTCTCGTCGCTCGCCCGCCTCGGCGCGGTACACGCCCGCGATCGTACGGATCTGGGCCGGGTGCCGGCCGTAGACCTTCTCCAGCGCGGCCGAGATCTCACCGACCGTCGCCTTCGCCCGGGCCGCGTCGATGGCGAGCGCCAGCAGGTTGGTGTCGAGCGTGCCGTCGGAACCGGAGCGGGCGGCATCCGTGAGCCGTTGCAGCGCCGCCTTCGTGGCGTCCTCGTCGCGCTCGGCGCGCAGCCGCTCGAGCTTGGCGAGCTGGCTCGGCGCGCACCGCGGCGTTGTCGACCTTGCAGCACGTCGATCGGCTCGTCGCTCGTCGAGGCGGTAGCTTGTTGACGCCGATGACCGGCTGCTGGCCGGAGTCGATGCGGGCCTGGGTGCGCGCCGCGGCCTCCTCGATGCGCAGCTTGGGGATGCCGGCCTCGATCGCCTTGGCCATGCCGCCGGCCGCCTCGACCTCCTCGATGTGCCGCCAGGCCCGCTCGGCCAGGTCGTGCGGTGAGCCGCTCGACGTAGGTAGCTGCCGCCCCACGGGTCGATGACCCGGGTGGTGCCCGACTCCTGCTGCAGCAACAGCTGGGTGTTGCGGGCGATGCGGGCCGAGAAGTCGGTGGGCAGCGCGAGCGCCTCGTCGAGGGCGTTGGTGTGCAGCGACTGGGTGTGGCCCTGGGTGGCGGCCATCGCCTCGATGCAGGTGCGCACGACGTTGTTGAAGACGTCCTGCGCGGTGAGCGACCAGCCGCGAGGTCTGGCGAGTGGGTGCGCAGGACAGCGACTTGGGGTTCGTCGGCGCCGAACTGGTCTTGACCAGCTTGCGCCCACAGCAGGCGGGCGGCCCGCAGCTTGGCGACCTCCATGAAGAAGTTCATGCCGATCGCCCAGAAGAACGACAGCCGCGGGGCGAACGCGTCGACGTCGAGCCCGGCCGCCATGCCGGCCCGGAGGTACTCGACGCCGTCGGCCAGCGTGTAGGCCAGCTCGAGGTCGGCGCGTCGCCCCGGCCTCCTGCATGTGGTAGCCGGAGATCGAGATCGAGTTGAACCGCGGCATCTTCGCGCGAGGTGTAGGCGAAGATGTCGCGAGATGATCCGCATCGACGGCGTCGGGCGGGTAGATGTAGGTGTTGCGGACCATGAACTCCTTGAGGATGTCGTTCTGGATGGTCCCGGCGAGCTGCTCGGGCGCGACGCCCTGCTCCTCGGCCGCGACGATGTAGAGCGCGAGGACGGGCAGCACCGCGCCGTTCATCGTCATCGACACCGACATCTGGTCGAGCGGGATGCCGTCGAACAGCTTGCGCATGTCGTAGATCGAGTCGATGGCCACGCCGGCCATGCCGACGTCGCCGGCGACCCGCGGGTGGTCGGAGTCGTAGCCGCGGTGGGTGGCGAGGTCGAAGGCGACCGACAGGCCCTTCTGGCCGGCGGCGAGGTTGCGCCGGTAGAAGGCGTTGGACTCCTCGGCGGTGGAGAAGCCGGCGTACTGGCGGATCGTCCACGGCTGGTTGACGTACATCGTCGGGTACGGGCCCGCGCAGGAACGGCGGCGATGCCCGGGTAGGTGTCGAGGAAGTCGAGACCGGCGAGGTCGGCCGCGGTGTAGAGCGGCTTGACCGGGATGCCCTCGGGGGTGTCCCACGGCTCGCCCTGCGGGGCGGGGGCGCCGTCGGGGCGGCCCTCGCCGAGGTCGAGCGTGGTGAAGTCGGGGATGGCGCTCATCGCGGACCCTCCGTGCTGGTGGTCGTCGTGGCAGCGGTGGCCGGGTCGGGTGGGGCGCCCAGGCGGTCGAGCACGTCGGACAGGAAGGCGACGACGTCCATGCCGTCGTGCACCTCGCCGTCGACCTGGTCGGCGGCGGCACCGAGCTCGCTGGCCCGGCCGGCGACGAGCACGCGCTGGACCGCGCCGCGCAGGTCGGCCACGGCGGCCGCCCCGTCGGCGGCGTAGGCCTTGGGACTCGACGTGAGGACGGCGACCTTCGACCCCTCCTCGGCCGCCCGGATGCCGGCCGCGGCGAGCAGGTTGGTGACGAAGGCCTGCCGGGCACCGAACTCGCGCCGGGTTCCCAACGTCTTGACGACGACGCTGGGGTCGCCCACCGTCATGGCCCGGTCGCGCAGCCTCTCGAAAACCATCGAGTCGCGGCGCGGTTCCAGGGCGCGCTCCCCGCCCGTGACGGCGGTGCGCAGCCGTCGGGTGGCGGGCTGTCCGCTCGTCACGGGGAACATCGACACCCCGGTGAGCGGGCGCTGGCGGGTGACGATCTGGCGGTCGCGCTCGATGCACGCCTGCTCGACCCAGCGGTGCAGCAGCCCGTCGGCCAGTGCCCGCACGGCACCACCGGCGCGCTCGACCTCCTGGAAACGGGACCACACGGCATCCGCCACCTGGTCGGTCAGGGACTCGAGGTACCAGGAACCGCCACCGGGGTCGGTGACCCGGCCGACGTTGGACTCGTCGGCGAGCAGGATCTGGGTGTTGCGGGCCAGCCGGCGGCCGAGCCGCTCGGGCAGGCCGAGCACGGTGTCGTAGGGCAGCACGGTGATCGAGTCGGCACCACCCACCGAGGCGCCGAACGCGGCCAGGGTGCTGCGCAGCACGTTGACCCAGGGGTCCTCACGGGTGAACATCCGCAGGCTCGTGACCGCGTGGGTGCGTACCCCGCGCTGGTCCTCGACCACGCCGCAGGCCTCGCCGACCCGGGCCCAGACGCGGCGCACGGCGCGCACACCGGCCGCGGTGAGGAACTGGTCGGCGGTGGCGCCGACGCGCAGGTCGATCTGGCCGAACGCCTCGTTCGCCGGGATGCCGGCCGCCTCGAGGTGCCTCAGGTACTCCACGCCGGTGGCGACGGCCACCGCAAGGGCGTCGACGTCGGTGGCCCCCGCCTCGTGCACGACCCGGGCGTCGACGGTGATGGCGCGCCAGCCGTCGAGGTGGGCGCACTCACGCACCAGGTCGGCCAGCGGCGTGAGGTCGGGAGCGGTGCCGAGCCGGGCGGCCGCGCCGAACGGGTCGAGGCCGAGGTTGCCGCCCACCGACTCGCGGCCGGCCATGTGGTCGAGCAGGGCCCGGGCCGCCCCGGGCTGGTCGGTGACCGACGAGAGCACGACGGGGGCGAGGTCGAGGCGCACGTCGGCGAGCACCTCGGGCAGGTCTGCTGCGGCGATGCCGTCGTCGCCCACGTGCACCCACACCGAGGTGACGCCGTGCTCGAGGTCGTCGAGCACCGCGGCGCGGGACACGGCGGCATCCGGGTCGTCGTGCAGCTGGCAGACGTCCCACGGGGTGGTGGCGTCGCGCAGGGCGCGGCCGCGGGTGAACGGCATCGCGCCGGGCACGCCGAGGTCGCGGTCGTCGCGGTCGTCGCGCAGGTAGATGGCGTCGACCTCGAGGCCGCCCTCGAGGTGGCGGCGCAGGGCCGCCTCGGCCTGCACGCCGTCGAGCCGGGCGTCATCGGCGCGGCCCTTGTTGAGCACGGCGGCGACGAGCCGCTGCCACTCCTCGCGGCCCTGCGGCGCGAAGCCGGCCGCCAGGGCGGGCCGGTCGCCGGTGGTCTCGCCGGGGTGGTGGTCGGTGGTCGGGTCGACCGACGGGTCCGTCATCGTGCTCCCTTTCCGACGGCTCTCGGCGGCGGTGCCGGCACGGCCGCCCGTGCGCACCCGGCCCGCGCGAATCGGCCGGTGAAGGCCGTGCAGGGGGTCGGGGCAGGCCCGTCACGAGCCTGTGCACCCACCCTAGTGCCGGGTTCGCACGGCCTCACTGCGAGGTCGGGCACACCGGCGCTGTGGTGCGGCAGGCGTGCGGAGAAGCACGCCGAGCGGCCTTGGTCTCGCGGCGGTTCGTGGTCAGGCGGGGTCGATCGGGGCGAAGGCCGCACCCAGGGAGCGCAGACGCGCCTCGCCGCCGTCGATGGCGGTGAGCACGCACAGGCCGGATGCCGTGGCCGCGATCGAGTGCTCCCAGTGCGCAGCGCGCGACCGGTCGCGGGTGGCCACGGTCCACTCGTCGTCGAGCACGACGTTGTCCTGGTCGCCGAGCGCCACCATCGGCTCGATGCAGATCGTGGTGCCGTCGACCACCTTGGGGCCCTTGCCGCTCACCCGGTAGTTGGGCACCTGCGGGTCCATGTGCATCGAGGTGCCGATGCCGTGCCCGACGTAGTCCTCGACGATGCCGTACTCGCGCCCGCGGCGGGCACCGCTCTCGGTGAGGCTGTCCTCGACGGCCGCGCCCACGGCATACAGGCTCTCGCCGACGCGCAGCGCGGTGATGCCGGCCCACAGCGAGGCCTCGGTGTCGTCGATCAGCTCGAGGTCCTGCGGACGGGCGGCCTCGGCGCCACCGACGACGAGACTGACCGCGGCGTCGCCGTTCCAGAGGCCGACCTGTGCGCCGCAGTCGATCGAGAGCAGGTCGCCCTCGAGCAGCACCCGCGGCCCGGGGATGCCGTGCACGATCTCCTCGTTCACCGACGTGCACAGCGTGTGCCGGTAGCCGGGAACCAGCTGGAAGTTGGGGATGCCGCCGTGGTCGCGGATGTGTGTCTCGGCGAGGGTGTCGAGCTCGAGGGTGGTCATGCCGGGGCGCACCGCGGCCTGCAGCAGCTCGAGGGTGCGGCCGACGAGCAGGCCCGCGGTGCGCATGCCGGCGAGCTGCTCGGGCGTCTTGGCCTCGCAGCGGTCACGGTTGAACAGCCCCATGCCGCGGAACCCTACCGGCGCACCCCCGCCTCCCCCACATCCGCCGCCGGCGCCCGCCGTCGCCGAACGCAGAAGTTCGGATGCCGCGCAGCAATTGCCGAGCGCGAGCCGAACTTCTGCGTGCGGGTTGTCCACAGGCGGCCGGTTCCCTCTGGCGGCGGCGCACTGCGAGCGTCAAGCGTGGACCCATGGACGATCGGCTCGCCGCGGTGTTCGCGGCCCAGGGTGGTGTCGCGTCATCAGCGGATGCCGCACGCCTGGGGATCCGCGCGGTGCACCTCGACGCGCTCGTCCGCTCGCGCCAGCTCGTGCGGGTCCGGCGCGGCGCCTACGTGCTGAAGGAGACCTACGACGGCGCGGACGTCTGGGAGCGCTATCGGCTCCGCGCGAGGGCGATCCTCCGCACGAGGCCGCCCATCGACGCCGCCAGCCACCACGCTGCGCTGATGCTGCACGCCGTCGACACCTTCGACGTGGACCTCTCGGTCGTTGACGTGGTCGCCGACGTAGCGGCGGCTCGCGTGCGTAGCGGCCTTCGCACCCACCCGGGGCACGGGCTCGTCGCCGACCGGGCTCGTGGGTTCAACGTGGTGGGAGTCCCGCTCGCGCTGTGCCAGGTCGCCGGTGGCTCCGGAGTGCTCTCGGCCGTCTGTTCGATGGATGACGCACTCCACGACGGGCGCTGCACCCGCCGTCAGCTGGAGGATGCCGTCGCCCGGCTGCCGGAGCACCACCGCGAGCCGGCCCGGCGCGCCATCGACCTGACCGACCCGCTCAGCGAGTCGGTCGGCGAGACGCGCACCCGGGTGATGCTCCGCGACCTCGGGTTCTCCGTCGAACCGCAGAAGACCCTGCGCCGAGGGCGCGCCTTCGTGGCGCGGGTCGACTTCCTCGCCGAGGGAGTGGTGGCGGTCGAGTTCGACGGCCTCGTCAAGTACGAGGGGCTCGACGGCCGGGCGGCCCTTGCCGCAGAGAAGGCCCGCGAGTCGGCCATCGTCGATCTCGGATACGAGGTGGTGCGGCTCGTCTGGGCCGACCTGGCGGACCCGGCCGAGGTCGCCCGCCGCGTCCGTGCGGCACGGACCCGGGCGCGAGCCCGTCGGCGCGCGGCATCCGTGCCCTTGGACTCCCGTGGCTGAGCGGGCCTGCACGCAGAAGTTCGGCCGGCACGCAGCGATTGCTGCGTGCCGGCCGAACTTCTGCGTGTGCGGTCAGGTGAGGGCGGCGAGGATCCGGCCGGTGACCTGGTCGACCTCGCCCATGCCGTCGACCTCGACCAGCAGGCCGTGCCCGCGGTAGGTGTCGGACAGCGGCTTGGTCTCGCGGTGGTAGATGGCCATCCGCTCGCGGATGACGTCCTCGGTGTCGTCGGACCGGCCCTCGGACTCGGCCCGCTTGAGCAGGCGAGCCACGACAGCATCGTCGTCGACGGTCAGCTCGAGCACGTGGTCGAGCGAGGCGCCGTGGGCGGCCAGCATGCCGTCGAGCGCCTCGACCTGCGCCAGGGTGCGCGGGTAGCCGTCGAGCAGGAAGCCCGGGGCGCAGTCGTCCTGGCCGAGCCGGTCCTCGACGATGGCGTTGGTGACGTCGTCGCTGACGTAGCCGCCCGACGCGAGGATCTCCTTGACCTGGAGGCCGAGCGGGGTCTCGTTCTTGATGTTGGCGCGGAAGATGTCGCCGGTCGAGATGGCCGGGATGCCGAGGTGCTCGGCGATCCGGGCGGCCTGGGTGCCCTTGCCCGCACCGGGCGGGCCGAGGATGATCAGGCGCATGTCGCGGCTCCCGCGCGGGGAGCGGGCGGGACGGGGCGGTGCGGGGTCAACGGAGGAACCCTTCGTAGTGCCGCTGCTGCAGCTGGGCCTCGATCTGCTTCACCGTCTCCAGGCCGACACCGACGATGATCAGGATCGAGGTGCCACCGAAGGGGAAGTTCTGGTCTGGCACCGACGAGGACCAGCGCGATGAGCGGGATGAGCGAGACGAACGCGAGGTAGAGCGCGCCCGGCACCGTGATGCGGGTCAGGACGTAGTCGAGGTACTCGGCCGTGGGTCGCCCGGCGCGGATGCCCGGGATGAAGCCGCCGTACTTCTTCATGTTGTCGGCGACCTCGTCCGGGTTGAACGTGATCGAGACGTAGAAGTACGTGAAGAAGAGGATCAGGAGGAAGTACATCAGCATGTAGAGCGGGTGGTCACCGCGCACCAGGTGTGTGTTGATCCAGTCGACCCACCCGGGGCTGGTGCCGTCGGAGCGCCGGTTGAACTGCGCGAGCAGCACCGGGAGCGACAGCAGCGAGGAGGCGAAGATGACCGGGATGACGCCGGCCATGTTGACCTTGATCGGGATGTAGGTGGTGGTGCCGCCGTAGATGCGCCGCCCCACCATCCGCTTGGCGTACTGCACCGGGATGCGCCGCTGGCGACTGCTCGACGAAGACGACGAGGGCGATGACGACGAAGCCCATCAGGATGATGCCGATGAAGACGGTCCAGCCGGAGCGCTGCTGGATGGCCCACAGCGAGCTCGGGAAGCGCGCGCGATCGAGGTGAAGATCAGGATCGACATGCCGTTGCCGATGCCCTGGTCGGTGACGAGCTCACCGAGCCACATGATCAGGCCGGTGCCGGCGGTCATGGTGAGCACCATGATCAGGATCGTGACGGTCGAGTCGTCGGTGAGGATGTTGGTGCACGAGGGGTTGCCGAACAGCGACTGCGGGTTCTGCGCGACCGTGATCAGCGTCGTGGACTGCAGGATCGCCAGGCCGATGGTGAGGTAGCGCGTGTACTGCGTCAGCTTGGTCTGACCGGCCTGGCCCTCCTTCTTGAGGGCCTCGAACCGCGGGATGACCACGCGTCAGCAGCTGGACGATGATGCTCGCCGTGATGTACGGCATGATCCCCAGCGCGAAGATCGACAGCTGGAGCAGCGCACCGCCGCTGAACAGGTTGACCAGGCCGAGCAGGCCGTTGCTGTTGTCGGCGCCGGAGATGCACTTCTGCACCAGCGGGTAGCTCACCCCGGGCGTGGGCACGTGGGCCCCGAGCCGGTAGATGGCGATGATCGCCAGGGTGAACAGAATCTTCCTGCGCAGGTCGGGCGTCTTGAACGCGCGTCCGAAAGCGGTGAGCACAGGTCCTCCAGGGGTGCGGCGAAAAGATGGCCGCGTCGTCATCGATCGTTCTCAAGATACCCGTCGTTGCCGGGGCGCCCGGCACCGGCGGGGACAATGCCACGTGCCGCAGGGCCGGTTCCCGAGGAAACCCGGGATCCTGCCCTGCGGCACGGTGTTCATGGGTCGGGCGTCAGGCGATGGTCGCCGAGCCGCCCGCCGCCTCGATCTTCTCCTTGGCGCTGCCGGAGAACGCGTTGACCGTCACGTTGACGGCCACCGTGATCTCGCCGGTGCCGAGCACCTTGACGAGCTGCCCGTCGCGGACCGCACCCTTGGCGACCAGGTCCTCGATGGTCACGTCGCCACCCTCGGGGTAGAGCGCGGTGAGCCACTCGAGGTTCACGACCTGGTACTCGGTCCGGAACGGGTTCTTGAAGCCGCGCAGCTTCGGGAACCGCATGTGCAGCGGCATCTGCCGCCCTCGAAGCCCTCGGGCACCTGGTAGCGGGCCTTGGTGCCCTTGGTACCGCGACCGGCGGTCTTGCCCGACGCCCACCCTCACCACGACCCACGCGGGTCTTGGCGGTCTTGGCGCCCGGCGCGGGGCGCAGGTGGTGCACCTTCAGTGCAGCGGAACCCTCGGCAGCCTTGGCAGCCTTCGTGGTGTCAGCCATGTTCACTCAACCTCCTCGACGGCGACCAGGTGGGTCACCGTCTTGACCATCCCGCGGATCTCGGGACGGTCCTCCTTGACGACGACGTCGCCGATGCGCTTCAGACCGAGGCTGCGCAGCGTGTCACGCTGGTTCTGCTTGCCACCGATCTCGGAACTGGTCTGGGTCACCTTCAGACGAGCCATCACGCACCTGCCTTCGGCCTGCGGCGATGCCGGCGGCCTGGGCACGGAGCATCGCCGCCGGGGCGACCTGGTCCACGGGCAGGCCACGGCGAGCGGCGACGGCCTCCGGACGCTCGAGCCGCTTCAGGGCCGCGACCGTCGCGTGCACGATGTTGATCGCGTTGTACGAGCCGAGCGACTTGGACAGCACGTCGTGGATGCCGGCGCACTCGAGCACGGCGCGCACCGGGCCACCGGCGATGACACCGGTACCGGCGGCGGCGGGACGCAGCAGGACGACACCGGCAGCGGCCTCACCCTGCACGGGGTGCGGGATGGTGCCCTGGATGCGCGGGACCTTGAAGAAGCTGCTTCTTGGCCTCCTCGACACCCTTGGCGATCGCCGCGGGCACCTCCTTGGCCTTGCCGTAGCCGACGCCGACGGTGCCGTCGCCGTCGCCGACGACGACGAGCGCGGTGAAGCTGAAGCGACGGCCACCCTTGACGACCTTGGCGACGCGGTTGATGGTCACGACGCGCTCGAGGAACTGGCTCTTCTCGGGCTCGCGGGCGTCGCCGCGGCCGCCGTCACGGCCGCCACGGCCGCTCGCGGCCACCGCGCTCCGCGGTGGCGCGGCCCGCCGGTGCCTCGACGCTGGGGTCCTGGCATCAGATGTTCCTCATCTCGACATCGAAGTGGTCTGCGTGGCGCGTCACAGGTGCAGAGCCCGCCCTCGCGGGCGCCGTCGGCGATCGCCGCGACGCGGCCGTGGTACTGGTTGCCACCACGGTCGAAGACGACGGCGTCGACGCCGGCGGCCTTGGCACGCTCGGCGACGAGCTCGCCGACCTTGCGGGCCTTGGCGGTCTTGTCGCCGTCGAAGGCGCGCAGGTCGGCCTCGAGGGTCGACGCCGACGCGACGGTCTGGCCCTTGGTGTCGTCGACGACCTGCACGAAGACGTGGCGCGCGGAGCGGGTCACGACCAGGCGGGGACGCGCCGCGGTGCCCGGACGACCTTCTTGCGGAGGCGGAAGTGGCGACGGCTGCGGGCAGCGGCCTTGCCCTTGGCGCGCTTGATCGTCGAGTGCCATGGCTTACTTACCAGCCTTTCCGACCTTGCGGCGGACCTGCTCGCCCGCGTAGCGCACGCCCTTGCCCTTGTACGGGCTCGGGCTTGCGGATCTTGCGGATGTTCGCGGCGACCTCGCCGACCTGCTGCTTGTCGATGCCCTGCACGGCGAACCGGGTCTGGTGCTCTCGACGGCGAACGTGATGCCGGTCGGGCGGGCTCGACGATGACGGGGTGCGAGAAGCCGAGCGCGAACTCGAGGTCGGCGCCCTTGGCGCGCACGCGGTAACCGGTGCCGACGATCTCGAGCTTCTTCTCGTAGCCCTCGGTGACGCCGATGACCATGTTGTTGATCAGGGTGCGGGTCAGGCCGTGCAGCGAGCGCGAGACGCGCTCGTCGTCCGGGCGGGTGACCTCGAGGCCGCTCTCGCCCTTCTCGACGCGTGATCGGCGTCGGCCACGACGTGCGCTGAGCTCGCCCTTGGGGCCCTTGACCGTGACGGCCTGGCCGTCGATGGCGACGTCGACGCCGGCGGGGACGGCGACGGGGAGACGTCCGATACGTGACATGTCAGTCACCCCTTACCAGACGTAGGCGAGGACTTCCCCACCCACGCCCTTCTTGGCGGCCTGACGGTCGGTCAGCAGACCGGAGGACGTGGACAGGATCGCGACGCCGAGGCCACCGAGCACCTTGGGCAGGTTGGTCGACTTGGCGTACACGCGCAGGCCGGGCTTGGACACGCGGCGTGATGCCGGCGATGCGAGCGCTCGCGGTTCGGGCCGTACTTCAGGTTGATGGTGAGCGTCTTGCCGACCTCGGCGTCCTCGACGGTCCAACCGGCGATGTAGCCCTCGGCCTGGAGGATCTCGGCGATGTGGCTCTTGAGCTTCGAGAACGGCATCGAGACGGTGTCGTGGTACGCCGAGTTCGCGTTGCGCAGACGCGGGTCAGCATGTCTGCGATCGGGTCGGTCATGGTCATTGGGCTTCTCCGCCCTTTCTCGCCGGTTTCCTCCGAGCAACACTCGGCGGACCTGCGCTGTAGATGGTCTTGGGTCGTACGGATGCCGCGGGTGCGGCGGGTGGACGCGGCCGGACCGGCCGGCATCCCGGGAATTACCAGCTGGACTTGGTGACGCCGGGGAGCTCGCCGCGGTGGGCCATCTCGCGCAGGCAGATCCGGCACAGGCCGAACTTGCGGTAGACCGAGTGCGGACGGCCGCAGCGCTGGCAGCGGGTGTAGCCGCGCACCGCGAACTTCGGCTTGGCTGTTCGCCTTGTTGACAAGGGCAGTCTTGGCCATGCTCAGTTCTCCTTGAACGGGAAGCCGAGCGCGCTTGAGCAGCGCGCGACCCTCGTCGTCGGTCGTCGCGGTCGTGACGACCGTGATGTCCATGCCGCGGACGCGGTCGATCTTGTCCTGGTCGATCTCGTGGAACATCGACTGCTCGTTGAGACCGAACGTGTAGTTGCCGTGGCCGTCGAACTGCTTGGGCGACAGGCCGCGGAAGTCACGGATGCGGGGCAGCGCCGAGCGACAGCAGCCGGTCGAGGAACTCCCACATGCGGTCGCCGCGCAGCGTGACGTGGGCGCCGATCGGCATGCCCTCACGCAGCTTGAACTGGGCGATCGACTTGCGGGCCTTGGTGACTGCGGCTTCTGGCCGGTGATCGCGGTGAGGTCGCGGACCGCACCCTCGATGAGCTTGCTGTCGCGGGCGGCCTCGCCGACACCCATGTTGACGACGACCTTGACGAGGCCGGGGATCTGTTGACGTTCTCGTAGCCGAACTCCTCGCGCAGCGCGCCGCGATCTCGTCGCGGTACTTGCGGCTTCAGGCGCGGCTGGGCTTGCGGCTGTCAGCGCAGTCTCGTGCTCATCAGATGTCCTTGCCGGAGCGCTTGCGCGACGCGGACACGGCTCGCGCTGCTGGCGGCCGTCACGCTCGACCTGTCTCGACGCGGTACCCGACCCGGGTGCGGCTTCTTGGTCTCGGGGTCGACGACGCGCCACGTTGCTGACGTGGATCGGCGCCTCTGACGGTCTCGATGCCACCGGTGCTGGGTGCCGCGCTGGGTCTGGCCGACCTTGGTGTGCTTGGTGACGCGGTTGACGCCCTCGACGATCACGCGCTGGCGTCTCGCGAGGACCTCGAGATGCACGCTTGCCCGGTGCCGCCGCTTGTCGCTTGGCCGGCGATGACGACCTGGACGAGGTCGCCCTTCTTGATCTTCGCCATGGCTCAGATGCACCTCCGGGGCCAGCGAGATGATCTTCATGAACTTCTTGTCGCGCAGCTCGCGACCGACCGGGCCGAAGATGCGGGTGCCGCGGGGGTCACCGTCGTTCTTGAGGATCACGGCGGCGTTCTCGTCGAACTTGATGTAGGAACCGTCGGCGACGACGGCGCTCCTTGCGGGTGCGCACGATGACCGCCTTGACGACGTCGCCCTTCTTGACGTTGCCGCCGGGGATCGCGTCCTTGACGGTGGCGACGATGACGTCACCGATGCCGGCGTAGCGACGGCCGGAGCCACCGAGCACACGGATGCACAAGGATCTCCTTGGCACCGGTGTTGTCGGCGACCGAAGTCGCGACTCCTGCTGGATCACTGTCTGTCTCCTTGTCGCGTGGTTCTCGCTGCCTCGGCAGCGAGCCTGCCGAACGGGCTGCTTACTTGGCCTTCTCGAGGATCTCGACCAGGCGCCAGCGCTTGGTGGCGCTCAGCGGGCGGGTCTCCATGATCAGGACGAGGTCGCCGACGCCGGCGCGTGTTGGCCTCGTCGTGCGCCTTGACCTTGCTGGTGCGGCGGATGACCTTGCCGTAGAGCGGGTGCTTGACGCGGTCCTCGACCTCGACGACGATGGTCTTGTCCATCTTGTCGCTGACGACGTAGCCGCGGCGGCGTCTTGCGGTCGTCGCGGTCGCGTCGGCCGCCTCGGCCGTCACGTGGCTCGCTCGTTCTTGCGTCGTCGCTCATGTCGTCAGTTCCTCACTCGGCCTCGCGCCTTCGGCGGCGGTACCGGATGCCGAGCTCGCGCTCACGCAGGATCGTGTAGATGCCGGGCGATGTCGCGCGGACGGCGCGCAGGCGGCCGTGGCTCTCGAGCTGGCCGGTGGCCGACTGGAAGCGGAGGTTGAACAGCTCTTCCTTGGCCTTGCGCAGCTCCTCGACGAGGCGCTCGTCGTCGAAGGTGTCGCAGCTCGGCTGGAAGCCAGCTCCTTGGTGCCGATAGCCATCAGACGTCACCACCCTCGCGCTCGACGAAGCGTGCCTTCATCGGGCAGCTTGTGCATGCGCGCGGCGCATGGCCTCACGAGCGAGGTCCTCCGGCGACGCCGGCGAGCTCGAACAGGACGCGACCCGGCTTGACGTTGGCGATCCACCACTCCGGCGAACCCTTACCGGAACCCATGCGGGTCTCGGCCGGCTTCTTGGTGAGCGGACGGTCCGGGTAGATGTTGATCCAGACCTTTCCGCCACGCTTGATGTGACGGGTCATCGCGATACGAGCGGACTCGATCTGACGGTTCGTGACGTAGGCGGGCTCGAGAGCCTGGATGCCGTAGTCGCCGAACGACGATCGTGGTGCCACCGGTCGCCGCGCCGGAGCGACCCGGGTGGTGCTGCTTGCGGTGCTTGACTCTGACGGGGATCAGCATGGTCAGGCCTCCGTTCCGTGCTCGCGGCAGCCGGGGCCTGCGTCGGCGGCAGGGGCCTCGGCCACGGGGGCGGGCGGCGTCGGCGCGACGGGCACGGGCCGGACGGTCGCCGCCGTCACGCGCCGCGGGCCACGACGCCGGGCGCGGCGCGGTGGCCTGCTCGCGCGCGAGCTCCTTGTCGGTCATGTCGCCCTTGTAGATCCAGACCTTGACGCCGATGCGGCCGAAGGTGGTCTGGCCTCGTAGAAGCCGTAGTCGATGTTCGCGCGGAGCGTGTGCAGCGGCACGCGACCCTCGCGGTAGAACTCCGAGCGGCTCATCTCGGCGCCGCCGAGGCGACCGGAGCACCTGCACGCGGATGCCCTTGGCGCCGGCGCGCTGAGCGGACTGCATGCCCTTGCGCATCGCGCGGCGGAACGACACGCGGGCGCGCGAGCTGCTCGGCGATGCCCTGGGCGACGAGCTGAGCGTCGATCTCGGGGTTCTTGACCTCGAGGATGTTCAGCTGGACCTGCTTGCCGGTGAGCTTCTCGAGCTCGCCGCGGATGCGGTCGGCCTCGGCGCCACGGCGACCGATGACGATGCCCGGGACGCGCGGTGTGGATGTCGACGCGCACGCGGTCACGGGTGCGCTCGATCTCGACGCTTGGCGATACCGGCGCGGTCGAGGCCCTCGGACATGAGCTTGCGGATCTTGACGTCCTCGCTCGACGTAGTCGCGGTAGCGCTGACCGGGCTTGGTCGAGTCGGCGAACCAACGCGACACGGTGGTCGGTGGTGATGCCCAGGCGGAACCCGTGCGGGTTGACCTTCTGTCCCATTACTCGGTCGCCTTCCGTTCGTGGCCTCTGGCGGGCTCGGGCGTCGACGACCACGGTGATGTGGCTCGTGCGCTTGTTGATCTGGCAGGCGCGGCCCTGGGCACGCGGCCGGAACCGCTTCAGCGTCGGGCCCTCGTCGACGAACGCCTCGGCCACGAACAGGTCGCTGCTCGTCGAAGCGCTCGCGCGGCCTTGTCGGCCTTGACCCGGGCGTTCGCGATCGCGGACTCGAGCGACCTTGCGGACCGGCTCCGCCGCAGCCTGCGGCGCGAACTTCAGGATCGCGACGGCCTCGGTGGCCTGCTTGCCACGGATGAGGTCGACGACGCGGCGGGCCTTCTGGGGCGTCACGCGGACGTGTCGCACGCGTGCGACCGACTCCACCATTTCTCGGTCGTCCTGGTCTCGGTGCGCCATCAGCGGCGACGACCCTTCTTGTCGTCCTTCTCGTGGCCGCGGAAGGTGCGGGTCGGCGCGAACTCGCCGAGCTTGTGGCCGACCATCGACTCGGTGACGAACACCGGGATGTGCTTGCGGCCGTCGTGCACGGCGATGGTGTGGCCGAGCATGTCCGGCGATGATCATCGAACGGCGCGACCAGGTCTTGATGACGTTCTTGGTGCCCGCTTCGTTCTGGACGTCCACCTTCTTCTGCAGGTGGTCGTCGACGAAGGGGCCCTTCTTCAGACTGCGTGGCATCTCCAGGCTCCTATCAGCGCTTCTTGCCGGTACGGCGACGACGAACGATGAGCTTGTCGCTGGGCTTGTTGGGGCGACGGGTGCGGCCCTCGGCCTGGCCCCACGGGGCTGACCGGGTGACGACCACCGGACGTCTTGCCCTCGCCACCACCGTGCGGGTGGTCGACCGGGTTCATGGCGACACCACGGACGGTCGGGCGCTTGCCCTTCCAGCGCATGCGGCCGGCCTTGCCCCAGTTGATGTTCGACTGCTCGGCGTTGCCGACCTCGCCGACGGTGGCGCGGCAGCGCACGTCGACGTTGCGGATCTCACCGGACGGCATACGCAGCTGGGCGTAGGGGCCGTCCTTGGCGACGAGCTGCACGCGACGCACCGGCCGAGCGGGCGATCTTCGCGCCGCCACCGGGCCGGAGCTCGATCGGCGTGGATGACCGTACCGGTCGGGATGTTGCGCAGCGGCAGGTTGTTGCCGGGCTTGATGTCGGCGCCGGGGCCGTTCTCGATCGACGTCGCCCTGCTGACAGCTTGTTCGGCGCGATGATGTAGCGCTTCTCGCCGTCGGCGTAGTGCAGCAGCGCGATGCGCGCGGTGCGGTTGGGGTCGTACTCGATGTGAGCGACCTTGGCCGGCGACGCCGTCCTTGTCGTGGCGACGGAAGTCGATGACGCGGTAGTGCGCGCTTGTGGCCACCACCGATGTGACGGGTGGTGATGCGGCCCGTGGTTGTTGCGGCCACCGCGTCTTGGTCAGCGGACGGACCAGCGACTTCTCGGGCGTGGAGCGGGTGATCTCGACGAAGTCGGCCACGGTCGAGCCGCGACGCCCGGCGTCGTCGGCTTGTACTTACGAATAGCCATAGTTCTCAGTCCTCTACCGATCGTCAGCCGACCGGCGCTGCCGAAGATGTCGATCGTGCCCTCGCGGAGGGTGACGATCGCGCGCTTGGTGTCCTTGCGCTTGCCGGTGCCGAACCGGGTGCGACGGGCCTTGCCCTTGCGGTTCATGGTGTTGACCGAGGCGACCTTGACGCCGAAGATCTTCTCGATGGCGATCTTGATCTCGGTCTTGTTCGAGCGCGGGTCGACGATGAAGGTGTACTTGCCCTCGTCGATCAGCCCGTAGCTCTTCTCGGAGACGACCGGCGCGATCAGGATGTCGCGCGGGTCCTTGTTCGATGTCGGTCGCTCACTGGCCGCCTGACCTCGCTCGGTCGCGGCGCCTTCGTCGGCCCTTGCGACGCCGACGAACGCGTCGAGCGCGGCCTTGGTGAAGACGATGTCGTCGGAGACGAGCACGTCGTAGGTGTTGAGCTGGTCGACGGCCAGCACGTGGACGTCGGCCAGGTTGCGCACGCGTCTTCATCGAGACCAGGTCGTCGTCGCGCTCGAGCGACGACGAGCACGTTCTTGCGGTCGCGACAGGCCGGCGAGCAGCGCGGCCGCGGCCTTGGTCGACGGGGCGTCGCCGGTGGCGAACGACTCGACGACGTGGACGCGGTCGGCACGAGCGCGGTCGGAGAGCGCACCGCGCAGGGCGGCGGCCTTCATCTTCTTGGGGGTGCGCTGCGAGTAGTCGCGCGGCTGCGGGCCGTGGACGATGCCACCACCGGTCGAACTGCGGCGCACGGGTCGAGCCCTGACGGGCGCGACCGGTGCCCTTCTGCTTGTACGGCTTGCGGCCGCCACCGCGAGACCTCGCCGCGGCGTCTTCGTCGAGTGCGTGCCCTGGCGAGCCGCCGCGAGCTGGGCGACGACGACCTGGTGGATCAGCGGGACGTTGGTCTGCACGTCGAAGATCTCGGCGGGCAGCTCGACGGAGCCGGCCTTCTTGCCCTCGGCGTCGACGACGTCGACGGTGCGGTCAGCCATGGGTCACGCCCCCTTCACGGCGTTGCGGACGAGGACGATGCGCGCCACGGGCGCCGGGAACGGCACCCTTGACGAGCAGCAGGCCCTTCTCGGCGTCGACGGCGTGGACCGTGAGGTTCTGGATGGTCTCGCGCTCGCCACCCATGCGGCCGGCCATCCGCATGCCCTTGAAGACGCGGCTCGGGCGTCGACGCCGCCACCGATCGAGCCGGGCTTGCGGTGGTTGCGGTGCGAACCGTGCGAGGACGCAGACGCCCTTGAAGCCGTGACGCTTCATGACACCGGCGAAGCCCTTGCCCTTGGTGGTGCCGACGACGTCGACGAGCTGGCCGGCCTCGAAGATGTCGACGCGTGAGCTCCTGGCCGAGCGTGTAGTCGGCGGCGTCGGCGGTGCGGATCTCGGCGAGGTGGCGGCGCGGCGTGACGCCGGCCTTCTCGAAGTGGCCGGTCAGCGGCTTGTTCACCTTGCGCGGGTCGATCTGCGCCGTAGGCGATCTGGACGGCGTCGTAGCCGTCGGTGTCGGCGTCGCGCACCTGGGTGACGACGTTCGGGGCCGACCTCGATCGACGGTGACGGGCACGAGCTTGTCGTTCTCGTCCCACACCTGGGTCATGCCGAGCTTCGTGCCCAGCAGGCCCTTCGGTGGTCTTGGTAGTCATGGTGGTCATGTCGCAGCCTCAGAGCTTGATCTCGATGTTGACGTCAGCCGGCAGGTCGAGACGCATCAGCGAGTCGACGGCCTTGGGCGTCGGGTCGATGATGTCGATGAGACGCTTGTGGGTGCGCATCTCGAAGTGCTCGCGGCTGTCCTTGTACTTGTGCGGCGACCGGATGACGCAGAACACGTTCTTCTCCGTCGGCAGCGGCACGGGGCCCACGACGGTCGCGCCGGCGCGGGTCACCGTGTCGACGATCTTGCGCGCCGAGCTGTCGATGACCTCGTGGTCGTACGACTTCAGCCGAATGCGGATCTTCTGTCCCGCCATCTGACGTTCCCGTCTCTCTCTCGCCGTACATCTGTCTGGAGTCGTGCTTCCCGGATGACCGACCCCCGCGGTCGGGCGTGTCGCCCTTGCTCCGCAGCCCGACGGCGCACGGTTTCCCGTCGACGTCGGTTGTGGTCTGTCGTTCCCCGGGAAACCCGGGGGCCTGGCACTTCGCGAATCGAGCCGCCCCGCCGGCATCGGCGGTTCGTCACCTCGTCGCGGTGGGCGCCGTCGACCCTCTCGGGACGCCGTCGCACGCCAAGCAACCTGAAAAGTGTGCCAGACGGGTGGACGGCAGGCCAAATCGACCGTTACACCGCCGCCGGATGCCGTTCGCGCACCTCGCGCTCCATGGCGCGTCGGCCACCCGGCATGACCGTATCCCGGGTCGGCGGGGATGTGATCTACGTCACACTCTTGCCAAGCGCCGCACCCGGGTTCTCCGGGCGCGCTAACCCTGAGGTGGCCCGTGGCCACATCCGCGGTCCTCGGGGCGACCGCAGATCGCCCCGGACACCGTCACAAGGAGCCCCCCGTCATGCGCACACCCATCCACCTCCGTCGGGCCGGCATCGCACTCGCCGGCGCCGCCCTCCTCCTCGCCGGCGCCGCGGGCGCCAACGCTGCCGGCGGCCCCCAGCCCGGCACCGGTAAGCACCTGACCATCGCGGCCGCCGACCTGACCAACCCGGCCATGGCCCCCGGTTCCGACCTGCAGTTCGTGAACGTCGAACCGTGCCGCATCCTCGACACCCGCAAGGCCGGGGGCGCCCTGCACGGCACGCGCACCTTCGACGCCTCGCTGTCCAGCTACGCCTCCCAGGGCGGGAAGGCCTCCACCTGCAACATCCCCGAGGTCGCCATGGCGGTGCAGCTCAACCTCGGCGCCATCTCCCAGAAGAGCAGCGTCAGCGACGTCAAGGGCTGGGCCCTGGGCAACGCGCAGCCGCTGGCCTCCATGGTGAACTACAACCCCGCCGGGCCGGTCGCCAACATGGTGACCATGCCGGTGGACCCGCTGGGCCGGTTCAACCTCCAGACTCCCGGCACCGCGCACGTCTTCGCCGATGTCGCCGGCTACTACGTGCAGCCGCTCTACGCCACGATCGACGGCGACGGATCTGACGGGGTCACGGCCACGGTCAACAACGACGTGGCGTCCGGCCTGGTGAGCGTCACGCGCACCGACGTCGGCGCCTACGAGCTGGTCTTCAGCCGCAACATCGCCGCCTGCACCCCGACGACGAGCGACCTCGACTTCGGCGGCAGCCACATCGTCCAGGCCGACGCGGTCTTCGAGCAAGACAGCACCCTCCACGTCGCGGTCAAGGACTCGACGACCGGGGCCCCCGAGGACACCATCTTCAACGTCAGCCTGACCTGCTGACCCCAGCCAGCTGACCGAAGGGGCCCCCACACCGCCGGGTGTGGGGGCCCCTTCGTCTGCTGCGGGCTGCTGGATCGGGCCATCAGCGCTGCCTGCTGCTGAGCACGCTCGAGCGGTCGATCTTCAGCCTCCCGTCCTGGCGCACCAGCCGGTAGTTGGTGCGCTCGACGTAGACCCGGCCGTCGGCGTAGTCGTAGGTGACGGTGGCCGTGACCGAGCCGGGGGCGGATGCCGTGACGTCCGAGACCGACACCGCGTCGATCGCCCCCCAGAAGGACCCGTAGGTCTGCCGGTTGCGAGCCGTCGTGCTCTGGTACCGCGGCGTGAGCCGCGCCCACCCGGCATCCAGGTTGCCCGGCAGCAGGGCGTAGTAGTCCTGCACCGCAGCCCGCAGCTCGCGGGCCGTGGGGGTGCCCGTGGCGGGCGGCGGGGTGGACGCCTTCGGGCTCGGAGTCGGTGTTGGGGTCGGTGCGCTGGTCGACGGTTCCGGGGCGCTGCTCGACGCGCTGGGACTCGGCGACGCCGTCGTGGGGGCGGGCGTGCTGGGGCTCGGCGACGGCCGGCTGGTGGCGGACCGGGTGGGCGCCGCGGTGGGCGTGTCGTCGGGCCAGAGGGCGACGCCGAACGCCACGGCCGCGATGGCGGCCACGACGGCGAGCAGCGGCAGCAGCAGCCGGCGGCGGGGTCGCCCCGGGCCACCGGTCGGCTCCCCCGCCGCCGGGGGCTGCTCGTCGTCCCGGAAGGCCCACAGGGGGTCCTCGGGCAGGGAACGCGTCCCGGCCCCGTCCACGGCACCGTCCACGGCACCGGCCGCGCCCACGGCACCCACTCCGGCGACGGCAGCCCCACCGTCCACCGCGTCGAGCGCGCCCACCGAACCGTGGCTCTCGGCGGCATCCGCGTCGGCACCCGCGGCGAGGGGGATGCCGGCGGGGACGCTGACGTCGACGTCGGCGGCATCAGCCTCGGCACCGACCCGGCCGAGCTGCCGGGCCACCTCTGCCATCTCGGGCCGGTCCTGCGGCCGCACGGCCAGCATCGCGGTCAGCAGCGCCGTCAGCGCACCGGCTCGGCGGGGCGGCTCGACCTCGCCGGAGGCGACCCGGTGCAGCAGGGCCATCGGGTTCTCGTGCGTGCCGAACGGCGTGTGCTCCTCGAGCACGGTGTAGAGCGTCGACCCCAGCGAGAACACGTCGGAGGCAGGGGTGGCGGGCTCCCCTCGGGCGACCTCCGGGGCGAGATAGGCCGGGGTGCCGGTCACCAGGCCGCTCGAGGTGAGGGACACGTCGCCCATCGCGTGCGAGATGCCGAAGTCGCTGATCTTGGCAGTTCCGTCGGGCGCCACGAGCACGTTGGCCGGCTTCACGTCGCGGTGGACGATGCCGGCCTCGTGGGCGGCCGCGAGCGCCGACGCCACCTCGGCCCCGATCCTGGCCACCTGGGGCAGCGGCAGGGCAGGGCCGGCCGCCATGAGCTCGGCCAGGCTCGACGACGGGAAGTACTGCATCACCAGGCACGGCTGGCCCCGGTGCTCGACGACGTCGAAGACCGGCACGGCGTGGGGATGGTGCAGCCGCGCGGTGATGCGGGCCTCGCGCATCGCCCGGTGCGACGACACCTCCGCATCGGGGTCGTCGGGACGAACGGTGGGGTGCAGCCGCTTCACGGCGACGTCGCGGCCCAGCCGCTCGTCGTAGGCGCGCCAGACCACCCCCATGCCGCCGGCGCCGATCTGCTGGAGCAGCCGGTAGCGCCCGACGAGAACGTCGTCGCTCGTGCTCATGCGGGTGGACTCCTCGGATGACGGGGACAGGGTCTGGCAGGCGCCGCCGCAGTGGCAGCGATCCCTGCGGTCATACCCACCCAGACCGACCTCACCCACCCGAAGCCGGCGAGACATACCGAAGGGCCCCTGCACCAGTAGGTGCAGGGGCCCTTCGGTGAGCGACCAACAGATCCCGGCCCCGGTGCTTCTGGGGGGGATTCCGGGGAGGCGAAGCCCCAGACACGCCGCTTTTGGGGGGTGTCCGGGGGGCGAAGCCCCCCGGAGGTTACTTGATGATCTTGGTGACCCTGCCGGCGCCGACGGTGCGGCCACCCTCACGGATCGCGAAGCCGAGGCCCTCCTCCATGGCGATCGGCTGGATCAGCTCGACGGTCATGTCGGTGGTGTCGCCGGGCATGACCATCTCGGTGCCCTCGGGCAGCGTGATGACGCCGGTGACGTCGGTGGTGCGGAAGTAGAACTGCGGGCGGTAGTTCGTCGTAGAACGGGTTGTGACGGCCACCCTCGTCCTTGGACAGGATGTAGACGTTGCCCTCGAACTCGGTGTGCGGGGTGATCGAACCGGGCTTGACGACGACCTGGCCGCGCTCGACGTCCTCGCGCTTGGTGCCGCGAAGGAGCAGACCGACAGTTCTCGCCGGCCCACGCCTCGTCGAGCTGCTTGTGGAACATCTCGATACCGGTGACGATGGTCTTCTGCGTCGGGCCTCGTGGATGCCGACGATCTCGACCTCGGAGTTGATCTTGAGGGTGCCGCGCTCGACGCGACCGGTGACGACGGTGCCACGACCGGTGATCGTGAAGACGTCCTCGATCGGGCATGAGGAACGGCTTGTCCTTGTCGCGCACCGGGTCGGGGATCGTAGCTCGTCGACGGCGTCCATGAGCTCGAGGACGGTCTTGGCCCACTCCGCGTCGCCCTCGAGCGCCTTGAGGCGCCGAGACGCGGACGACCGGGAGCGTTGTCGCCGTCGAAGCTCCTGGACTCGAGAGCAGCTCGCGGACCTCGAGCTCGACGAGCTCGAGGATCTCCTCGTCGTCGACCATGTCGGACTTGTTCAGCGCGACGAGCAGGTACGGCACGCCGACCTGCTGGCGAGCAGCACGTGCTCCGCGTCTGGGCCATCGGGCCGTCGGTGGCGGCGACCACGAGGATCGCGCCGTCCATCTGGGCAGCACCGGTGATCATGTTCTTGATGTAGTCCGCGTGACCGGGGCAGTCGACGTGCGCGTAGTGACGCTTCGGCGTCTCGTACTCGACGTGCGAGATGTTGATCGTGATGCCGCGCTGCGCTCTTCGGGCGCCGAGTCGATCGACGCGAAGTCGCGCTGCACGTGGTTCGGTCGACGGGTACTTGTCGTGCAGCACCTTCGAGATCGCAGCGGTCAGCGTCGTCTTGCCGTGGTCGACGTGACCGATCGTTCCGATGTTGACGTGCGGCTTGGTCCGCTCGAACTTGGCCTTAGCCACTGGGTCCTCCTCAGGACTCTTCTGTAGAAATCGGCCTGGTTGCGACCGGGTCAGGACGTGGCGTCGTACTTTGGGGGTTGGTTGTGTGTGGCGGGTGCTTCAGTCGAGACCAGCGACCAGTCTAGCGGTCTACTCGCCCTTGGTCTTCTGGACGATCTCCTCGGCGACCGACTTCGGGGACCTCGGCGTAGCTGTCGAACTCCATCGAGTAGACGGCACGACCCTGAGGTCTTCGACCGCAGGTCGCCGACGTAGCCGAACATCTCCGACAGCGGGACCAGGCCGCGCACGACCTTGACGCCGGTGGCGTCCTCCATGGACTGGATCTGGCCGCGACGCGAGTTCAGGTCGCCGATGACGTCGCCCATGTACTCCTCGGGCGTGCGCACCTCGACGGCCATGATCGGCTCGAGGAGCACGGGCTCGCACTTGCGGACGGCCTCCTTGAAGGCCATCGAGCCGGCGATCTTGAACGCCATCTCCGAGGAGTCGACGTCGTGCGTAGGCGCCGTCGAGCAGGGTCGCCTTGACGCCCACCATCGGGTAGCCGGCGAGCACGCCGTACTGCATGGCGTCCTGGATGCCGTGGTCGACCGAGGGGATGTACTCGCGCGGGATGCGACCACCGGTGACCTTGTTCGACGAACTCGTACATCTCGCCGTCGGCGGTGACCTCGAGCGGCTCGATCGCGATCTGCATCTTGGCGAACTGGCCGGAGCCACCGGTCTGCTTCTTGTGGGTGTAGTCGTACTTGCTCGACGGCGCGCGGATCGTCTCGCGGTAGGCGACCTGCGGCTTGCCGACGTTGGCCTCGACGTTGAACTCGCGCCGCATGCGGTCGACGAGGATGTCGAGGTGCAGCTCGCCCATGCCCTCGATGATCGGTCTGGCCGGTCTCCTCGTTCTGCTCGGTGACCTGGAACGTCGGGTCCTCCTCGGCGAGCTTCTGGATCGCCGTGCCGAGCTTCTCCTGGTCGGCCTTGGTCTTGGGCTCGATGGCGACCTCGATGACCGGCTCGGGGAACGTCATCGACTCGAGCACGACCTGGTGTTGTCGAGTCGCACAGGGTGTCACCGGTGGTGGTGTCCTTCAGGCCGATGACCGCGTAGATGTGACCCGCGGTGACCGCGTCGACCGGGTTCTCCTTGTTGGCGTGCATCTGGAAGATCTTCCCGATGCGCTCCTTCTTGCCCTTGGTCGAGTTGATGACCTGGGCGCCCGGAGTCGAGGTGACCGGAGTAGACGCGGATGTAGGTGAGGCGGCCGAAGAACGGGTGCGACGCGATCTTGAACGCGAGCGCCGAGAACGGCTCGGTCGCGTCGGCGTGGCGCTCGCGCGATGATCTTCTCGTCCTCGTCGCCGACGTCGTGACCCTCGATGGCGGGCACGTCGAGCGGCGACGGGAGGTAGTCGACGACCGCGTCGAGCATCGGCTGCACGCCGCGGTTCTTGAACGCGGAGCCGCAGAGCACCGGGTAGAGCTCGGAGGTGATGGTCAGCTTGCGGATGCGCGGCCTTGATCTCGGCGACCGTGAGCTCTTCGCCGTCGAGGTACTTCTCGAGCAGGGCGTCGTCGGTCTCGGCGACGCGTCTCGATCAGGTGGTCGCGGTACTCCGCCGCCTTCTCGGCGAGGTCGGCCGGGATCTCCTCGATCTCGTACTTGGCGCCCAGGGTGACGTCACCCTTGGCGTCGCCGGGCCAGACCAGCGCGCGCATCTCGACCAGGTCGACGACGCCGACGAAGTCGTTCTCGGCACCGATCGGCAGCTGGATGCACGAGCGGCTTCGCGCCGAGGCGCTCGATGATCGTGTCGACGGTGAAGTAGAAGTCGGCGCCGAGCTTGTCCATCTTGTTGACGAAGCAGATGCGCGGGCACGTCGTACTTGTCGGCCTGACGCCACACGGTCTCGGACTGGGGCTCGACGCCCTCCTTGCCGTCGAAGACGGCGACGGCGCCGTCGAGCACGCGCAGCGAGCGCTCGACCTCGACGGTGAAGTCGACGTGACCGGGGGTGTCGATGATGTTGATCTGGTGCTCGTCCCAGAAGCAGGTCATGGCGGCCGACGTGATCGTGATGCCGCGCTCCTGCTCCTGCTCCATCCAGTCGGTGGTGGAGGCGCCGTCGTGCGTCTCGCCGATCTTGTGGTTGATACCCGTGTAGAACAGGATGCGCTCGGTCGTCGTGGTCTTGCCGGCATCGATGTGCGCCATGATGCCGATGTTGCGGACCTTCGTGAGGTCGGTCAGCACGTCCTGTGCCACGGAGTGTTCTCGTCTCGTCGCGGGTGTGCGGGGTGTGTCTGGTGCGGGCGATGGCCCGGGGTGTTCAACACCACCGGCCGCTCCGGTATGCCGTCCGCGGGTCGCGCGGACGGCACACCGGAGGGCTGAGGTTACCAGCGGTAGTGCGCGAAGGCCTTGTTGGACTCGGCCATCTTGTGGGTGTCCTCGCGGCGCTTGACAGCGGCACCGAGGCCGTTGGAGGCGTCGAGGATCTCGTTCATGAGGCGCTCGGTCATGGTCTTCTCACGACGCTGGCGCGGCGTAGCCGACGAGCCAGCGCAGCGACGAGCGTGTTGGCGCGGTGGGGCTTGACCTCGACCGGCACCTGGTAGGTCGCAGCCACCGACGCGGCGGGACTTGACCTCGAGGGTCGGCTTGACGTTGTCGAGCGCCGCTTGAGGGTCTGGACCGGCGTCGGTGCCGGTCTTCTCCTGGCAGCCCTCGAGGGCGCCGTAGACGATCGTCTCGGCGATGCGACTTCTTGCCGTCGAGGAGGATCTTGTTGACGAGCTGGGTCACCAGCGGGCGACGGTAGACCGGGTCGATGACGAGCGGCCGCTTCGGAGCGGGTCCCTTACGAGGCATTAGCTCCTTCACCTTCTTCGCGCCGTAGCGACTACGAGCCTGCTTGCGGTTCTTGACGCCCTGGGTGTCGAGGGCGCCGCGGACGATCTTGTAGCGGACACCCGGGAGGTCCTTCACACGACCGCCACGCACGAGCACCATCGAGTGCTCCTGCAGGTTGTGGCCGACGCCGGGGATGTACGCGGTGACCTCGATGCCGCTGGTGAGGCGCACGCGGGCGACCTTGCGCAGGGCGGAGTTCGGCTTCTTGGGGGTGGTGGTGTACACACGCGTGCACACGCCGCGGCGCTGCGGAGAGCCCTTGAGGGCAGGAGTCTTGGTCTTCGTGACCTTGTCCTGCCGGCCCTTGCGCACCAGCTGGTTGATGGTAGGCAACCTGGTTCCTTTGCTTGTCTGGTCGACGCCGCGGCGATGCTGCCGTGGCTCCTTGGGATGTCCGGTGCGACCCTCGACGTCGGGGATGTCGTACCGGGTGCTCCTCCCTGCACTCCCCATGACTCACCTGCGGAAACTGCAGGAGTGGGGCGCCCGGCAAGAGGTGGGCGAGGCCGGTTCCGCGCCTTCCGGCGAGGAGGTCGGCTCCTGGGCCTGGACCTAGCCAGACACGATGACCAAGATTACCGGTTCGTAGGGGCCGCTCCAAATCGTTACCCCTGCTCAGGGGACCGCGTCCAAGGCTCAGCAGTCCGCGTCGAAGGCTCAGGAGTCCTCGTCGAAGGCGGGGGGGTAGCGGAAGGCGCCGGCCAGCCCGGGGTGCCACGCCTGCAGGGGGCGCACCTGGAAGAACCGGTCGGGCCACGGGCCCGGCGAGCCGATGCCGTGCTCGGCGGCGGTCTGGAAGCCGAAGTGGCCGTACCAGCCGGGGTCGCCGAGCAGCACCACCGACGGCTCCCCGGCGAGGTCGGCCGTGACGAGCACCGCAGAGACCATCGCGGAGCCGATGCCCTGGCCCTGGTGCGCCGGAAGCACGGCAATCGGACCGAGCGCGACGCAGGGCCCCTCCCCCATCGTGGCGCGGCTGCAGACGACGTGACCGACGACCTCATCGTGCAGGTCGGCGACCAGCGTGAGGGCGTCGACGACATCGCCCTCGGCGCGCAGCCGGTCCAGGATGCGGGTCTCGACGGAGTGCTCGGCCCCCTCCGGCACCCCGAACGCGAGGTCGTGCAGGGCCCGGGTGGGCTCGGTGTCCTCCGGGCGCTCGCGGCGCAGCACGAGGTCCCGGTTCACGGTGTCGTCCTCACGGCGTTCATCCTCGCAGGGCGCTGCCGGAGCGGGCGAGCGAGTAAAGGGCATACCGGAACGAGCGGCCCTCGCGCTCGACCGGCACGACGTCCTCGGTGACCTCGTCGCCGTCGACCGCGACCTCGGCCAGGGACTGCAGCAATCCGGGGGCCCGGTGGGACGACCACACCACGAGCAGGCCACCGGGCCGCAGCACCGAGCGCGCGGCTGAAAGGCCGGATGCCGTGTACAGCGGTGCGTTGGACGGGTGCACGAGGAAGTCGGGACCGTTGTCGACGTCGAGCAGCACGGCATCCCACGGCCCGTGTGGTGGCGCGACGCCGGCGAGCACCTCGAGCACGTCGGCGACGTGCAGCGTGCACCGCTCGCCCTCGAGCCCGGCCAGCTCGGGCACCAGCCCGTCGCGCGCCCACTCCACCAGCGGCGCGGCGAGCTCGACGACGTCGACGTGGCGCACCCGCGGGTCGGCGATCACGGCTCGGGTCGTCATCCCCAGGCCCAGCCCGCCGACGAGCACGCGCAGCGGTGAGCGGTGGGAGCCCAGCGCGCGCTGCGCGAGGGCCACCTCGGTGCTGGTGTCGACGGTGTCCATGGCGAAGGTGCCGTCGACCACGAGCTCGAGCACCGCGCCGCGGCGGCGCAGCGCCACCTCACCGTGCGGGGTCTGCGCGCGGGCGACGGTGACCACCTCGCTGGGCGCGCCGGGGAACGCACCCTCGGCACCGGCATCCGTCACGCCGGCACCCTACGAGACGCCGACGGGCGGGTGCGCGCGGTGGGAACCACCGGCGCACCCGCCCGTTCGGCGGGGCAGCGACCGTCAGAGACGGTCGAGACCCAGCTCGCTGTCGTCGAGGCGGACGGCCTCACCCGAGCCGGGCCCGAAGGCGGCGTAGGTGTAGTCGTCGTAGCTCGGCATGGAGTACATCGCGGCCTTGGCCTCCTCGGTCGGCTCCACCGCGATGTTGCGGTAGCGGGGCAGCCCCGTGCCGGCCGGGATGAGCTTGCCGAGGATGACGTTCTCCTTCAGGCCCAGGAGGGAGTCGGACTTGCCCTCCATCGCGGCCTCGGTGAGCACCCGGGTGGTCTCCTGGAAGGAGGCCGCCGACAGCCACGACTCGGTCGCGAGCGAGGCCTTGGTGATGCCCATGAGCTCGGGACGACCCGAGGCCGGCTTGCCGCCCTCGGCCATGACGCGACGGTTCTCGTCCTCGAAGCGGCCACGCTCGGCGAGCATGCCCGGCAGGAGGTTGGCGTCGCCCTCCTCGATGATCGTGATCCGGCGCAGCATCTGCCGGACGATCACCTCGATGTGCTTGTCGTGGATCGACACACCCTGCTGGCGGTAGACCTTCTGGACCTCGTCGACCAGGTGCACCTGCACGGCGCGGGGGCCGAGGATGCGCAGCACCTGCTTGGGGTCGATCGACCCCTGGGTCAGGCGCGTGCCCACGGCGACGTGCTGGCCGTCCTGCACCAGCAGGCGGGCCCGCTTGGTGACCGGGTAGGCGTGCTCCTCGGAGCCGTCGTCGGGCGTGAGCAGGATGCGCCGCGCCTTGTCGGTCTCCTCGATGGTGATCCGGCCCGAGGCCTCGGCGATCGGGGCGACACCCTTGGGGGTGCGCGCCTCGAACAGCTCGACCACACGCGGCAGACCCTGGGTGATGTCGTCACCGGCCACACCACCGGTGTGGAAGGTACGCATCGTCAGCTGGGTGCCGGGCTCACCGATGGACTGGGCGGCGATGATGCCGACCGCCTCACCGATGTCGACGAGCTTGCCGGTGGCCAGCGAGCGGCCGTAGCAGAGCGCGCAGGTGCCGACCTTGGAGTCGCAGGTGAGCACCGAGCGGATCTTGACCGCGTCGACGCCGGCCGCGAACAGCGCATCGATGACCACGTCACCGAGGTCGATGCCGGCCGGGGCCAGCACCTCGCCGTCCTTGACGACGTCTTCCGCCAGCGTGCGGGCGTAGACCGAGGTCTCGACGTCGTCGTGCACCGTGCGGGCGCCGGTGCGCTCGTCGGTGGCCGCGATCGGCATCGGCAGGCCGCGGTCGGTGCCGCAGTCGTCCTCACGGATGATGACGTCCTGCGAGACGTCGACCAGGCGACGGGTGAGGTAACCCGAGTCGGCGGTACGCAGTGCGGTGTCGGCCAGGCCCTTTCGCGAGCCGTGCGTGGAGATGAAGAACTCCAGCACGGACAGGCCCTCGCGGAAGTTCGCGCGGATCGGTCGCGGGATGATGTCGCCCTTCGGGTTCGACACCAGGCCACGCATACCGGCGATCTGGCGCAGCTGCATCCAGTTACCACGAGCACCCGAGGAGACCATCCGGTAGATGGTGTTGGTGCGAGGCAGGTTCGCCTCCATCTCCTTGGCGACCTCGTTGGTCGCCTGGGTCCAGATCTCGATGAGCTCCTGGCGACGCTCGTCGTCGGTGATCAGACCACGCTCGTACTGGGTCTGGACCTTGGTGGCCTTCTCCTCGTAGCCCTCGAGGATCTCGAGCTTGCGCGGCGGGGTGACGACGTCGGAGATGGCGACCGTGATGCCCGAGCGGGTCGCCCAGTGGAAGCCGGCCTCCTTGAGCGCGTCGAGGCTCGCCGCGACCTGCACCTTGGGGTAGCGCTCGGCGAGGTCGTTGACGATCGTCGACAGGCGCTTCTTGTCGACCTGGTCGTTGACGAACGGGTAGTCCTCGGGCAGCGTCTCGTTGAAGAGCGCGCGACCCAGGGTCGTCTCGACCAGGAGCTCCTGCGCGAAGCCCTCGGCGTCGAGCTCGAGGCCCTCGGGGAGGTCCGACAGCGGCGTCGGCACGAGGTGGGTGAGCCGGATGCGCACGAGCGAGCCCAGCTCGATCTCACCGTTGTCGAACGCCATGATCGCCTCGGCCACCGAGGAGAACACCCGGCCGGCGCCCTTGGCGTCCTCCACCTCGGTGGTCAGGTGGTACAGACCGATGATCATGTCCTGCGTGGGCATGGTCACCGGGCGGCCGTCGGACGGCTTGAGGATGTTGTTCGACGAGAGCATCAGGATGCGGGCCTCGGCCTGCGCCTCGGCGGACAGCGGCAGGTGCACGGCCATCTGGTCACCGTCGAAGTCCGCGTTGAACGCGGCGCAGACGAGCGGGTGGATCTGGATGGCCTTGCCCTCGACGAGCTGCGGCTCGAAGGCCTGGATGCCGAGGCGGTGCAGCGTGGGTGCGCGGTTGAGCAGCACCGGGTGCTCGGTGATGATCTCCTCGAGCACGTCCCAGACGACCGAGCGCTGGCGCTCGACCATGCGCTTGGCGGACTTGATGTTCTGCGCGTGGTCGAGGTCGACCAGCCGCTTCATGACGAACGGCTTGAAGAGCTCGAGCGCCATCTGCTTGGGCAGACCGCACTGGTGCAGCTTGAGCTGCGGGCCGACGACGATGACCGAACGGCCGGAGTAGTCGACGCGCTTGCCGAGCAGGTTCTGGCGGAACCGGCCCTGCTTGCCCTTGAGCATGTCGGACAGCGACTTCAGCGGGCGGTTGCCGGGGCCGGTGACCGGGCGACCACGACGGCCGTTGTCGAACAGGCGTCGACGGCCTCCTGCAGCATCCGCTTCTCGTTGTTGACGATGATCTCGGGCGCGCCGAGGTCGAGCAGTCGCTTGAGGCGGTTGTTGCGGTTGATGACGCGGCGGTACAGGTCGTTCAGGTCGGAGGTCGCGAAGCGGCCACCGTCGAGCTGCACCATCGGGCGCAGGTCCGGCGGGATGACCGGGACGACGTCGAGCACCATGCCCGCGGGCTGGTTGGTGGTGGTCAGGAACGCGTTGACGACCTTGAGGCGCTTGAGCGCGCGGATCTTGCGCTGGCCCTTGCCGGTGCTGATGATCTCGCGCAGCAGCTCGGACTCGGCGTCGAGGTCGAAGGTCTCGAGCCGCTTCTGGATCGCCGCGGCGCCCATCCCACCCTCGAAGTACAGACCGAAGCGGTCACGCAGCTCGCGGTAGAGCACCTCGTCGCCCTCGAGGTCTTGGACCTTGAGGTTCTTGAAGCGGTCCCAGACCTGCTCGAGGCGCTCGACCTTGGCGTCGGCCCGGCGGCGGATGGCGCCATCTCGCGCTCGGCGGAGTCGCGCACCTTGCGCTTCGCGTCGGTCTTGGCGCCCTCGGCCTCGAGCGCGGCGAGGTCGTCCTCGAGCTTCTTGGCCCGGGTGTCGATGTCGGCGTCGCGGCGGTTCTCGATCTCCTTCTTCTCGAGGTGGATCTGCGCCTCGAGGGACGGCAGGTCGGCGTGACGCTCGTCGACGTCGACGGAGGTGATCATGTACGCCGCGAAGTAGATGACCTTCTCGAGGTCCTTCGGCGCCAGGTCGAGCAGGTAGCCGAGCCGGCTGGGGACACCCTTGAAGTACCAGATGTGGGTGACGGGAGCGGCGAGCTCGATGTGGCCCATGCGCTCACGGCGCACGGCGGCGCGGGTGACCTCGACGCCGCAGCGCTCGCAGATGATGCCCTTGAAGCGGACACGCTTGTACTTGCCGCAGGCGCACTCCCAGTCGCGGGTCGGACCGAAGATCTTCTCGCAGAAGAGCCCGTCCTTCTCCGGCTTCAGGGTGCGGTAGTTGATCGTCTCGGGCTTCTTGACCTCGCCGTGCGACCAGGCACGGATGTCGTCGGCGGTGGCCAGGCCGATGCGAAGCTCGTCGAAGAAGTTGACGTCGAGCACGTGGTTCCTTCTTTCGTACTACTTAGGGTCTGTGGTCGAACTGGTGTGGTGTCGGGCTGGTGACGGGCCGGATGCCGTGCTTCACGGCATCCGGCCGCACACCTGTCAGACCTCTTCGACGCTGCTCGGCTCGCGCCGGCTCAGGTCGATGCCGAGCTCTTCCGCGGCGCGGAAGACGTCCTCGTCGGTGTCGCGCATCTCGATCGTGGTGCCGTCGCTGGAGAGCACCTCGACGTTCAGGCAGAGCGACTGCATCTCCTTGATGAGCACCTTGAAGGACTCGGGGATGCCGGGCTCGGGGATGTTCTCGCCCTTGACGATGGCCTCGTAGACCTTGACGCGGCCGAGGACGTCGTCGGACTTGATGGTGAGCAGCTCCTGCAGCGCGTAGGCCGCGCCGTAGGCCTCGAGGGCCCAGACCTCCATCTCACCGAAGCGCTGGCCACCGAACTGGGCCTTACCACCGAGCGGCTGCTGGGTGATCATCGAGTAGGGACCCGTGGAGCGCGCGTGGATCTTGTCGTCGACGAGGTGGTGCAGCTTCAGGATGTACATGTAGCCGACCGAGACCGGCTCGGGGAACGGCTCGCCGGAGCGGCCGTCGAACAGCCGGGTCTTGCCCGTGCCGTCGATGAGGCGCACACCGTCGCGCGTCTTGGTGGTCGAGTCGAGCAGGCCGGTGATCTCGTCCTCCTCGACACCGTCGAACACCGGGGAGGCGACCCGCGTGCCGGCCGGGGCCGAGCGCGCGTCGTCGGGGATGAGCCGGGCCCAGTCGGGGTCGCCCTCGATCTTCCAGCCGCTGCTGGCGACCCAGCCGAGGTGGATCTCGAGGATCTGGCCGACGTTCATGCGACCGGGGACACCGAGCGGGTTGAGGACGACGTCGACCGGGGTGCCGTCCTCGAGGAACGGCATGTCCTCGACCGGGAGGATCTTGGAGATGACGCCCTTGTTGCCGTGGCGGCCGGCGAGCTTGTCGCCGTCGGTGATCTTGCGCTTCTGGGCGATGTAGACGCGGACCAGCTGGTTGACGCCCGGGGGCAGCTCGTCGCCGTCGTCCTTGTCGAACACCTTGACGCCGATGACCGTGCCGGTCTCGCCGTGGGGCACCTTGAGCGAGGTGTCGCGCACCTCGCGCGCCTTCTCGCCGAAGATCGCGCGCAGCAGGCGCTCCTCCGGGGTGAGCTCGGTCTCGCCCTTGGGCGTGACCTTGCCGACGAGGATGTCGCCGTCGCGCGACCTCGGCGCCGATGCGGATGATGCCGCGCTCGTCGAGGTCCGCCAGGACCTCCTCGGAGACGTTGGGGATGTCCCGGGTGATCTCCTCCGGGCCGAGCTTGGTGTCGCGGGCGTCGACCTCGTGCTCCTCGATGTGGATCGAGGAGAGGACGTCGTCCTGCACGAGGCGCTGGCTCAGGATGATCGCGTCCTCGTAGTTGTGGCCCTCCCACGGCATGAACGCCACGAGCAGGTTGCGGCCGAGCGCCATCTCGCCGTCGTCGGTGGCGGGACCGTCGGCGATGACGTCGCCGACCTCGACGCGGTCGCCCTCGTCGACGATGACGCGCTGGTTGTAGGCTCGTGCCCTGGTTGGAGCGGTCGAACTTGGCGATCCGGTAGGTGCGGCGTCGTGCCGTCGTCGCCGGCCACGGTGACGAGGTCGGCCGAGACCTCGGTGACGACACCGGCCTTCTCGGCGATGACGACGTCACCGGCGTCGATGGCCGCGCGGCACTCCATGCCGGTGCCGACCAGCGGCGCCTCGGAGCGCACCAGCGGCACGGCCTGACGCTGCATGTTCGCGCCCATCAGGGCGCGGTTGGCGTCGTCGTGCTCGAGGAACGGGATCAGCGCGGTCGCGACCGACACCATCTGGCGGGCGGAGACGTCCATGTAGTCGACGTCGACGTCCGGGACGTACTCGACCTCGCCGCCCTTGACGCGGACCAGGACGCGCTCCTCGGCGAAGTGCGTGCCGTCGGCCGTGAGCGGCGGCGTTGGCCTGCGCGATGACGTGCTCGTCCTCCTCGTCGGCGGTCAGGTAGTGCGACCTCGTCGGTGACCTTGCCCTTGACGACCTTGCGGTACGGGCGTCTCGATGAAGCCGAACGCGTTGATCCGCCCGTACGACGCGAGCGAGCCGATCAGGCCGATGTTCGGGCCTTCAGGGGTCTCGATCGGGCACATGCGGCCGTAGTGCGACGGGTGGACGTCACGGACCTCGATGCCGGCGCGGTCACGGGACAGACCACCCGGGCCGAGCGCGGACAGGCGACGCTTGTGGGTCAGACCCGCGAGCGGGTTGTTCTGGTCCATGAACTGGGACAGCTGGCAGGTGCCGAAGAACTCCTTGATGGAGGCGACGACGGGGCGGATGTTGATCAGGGTCTGCGGCGTGATCGCCTCGACGTCCTGGGTCGTCATGCGCTCGCGCACGACGCGCTCCATGCGGGACAGGCCGGTGCGGACCTGGTTCTGGATGAGCTCGCCGACGGCGCGGAGGCGACGGTTGCCGAAGTGGTCGATGTCGTCGATCTCGACGCGGATGTCGACGCCTTGCCGCGCGCGACGGCCCGGCAGGGTCGTCTCGCCGGCGTGCAGGGCGACGAGGTACTTGATCGTCGCGACGATGTCGTCGACGGTGCAGCACCGACTGCCGACAGCGGCGCTCTCGAGGCCGAGCTTCTTGTTGATCTTGTAGCGACCGACCTTGGCGAGGTCGTAGCGCTTGCGGGTTGAAGTAGAAGTTGTCGAGCAGCGTCTGCGCGGCCTCCCGGTCGGCGGCTCGCCCGGACGCAGCTTGCGGTAGATGTCGAGCAGCGCGTCGTCCTGGCCCGTGGTGTGGTCCTTCTCCAGGGTCAGGCGCATCGACTCGAAGTCGCCGAACTCCTCGAGGATCTCGGTCGTCGGTCAAGCCGAGGGCCTTGAGGAGCACGGTGACCGACTGCTTGCGCTTGCGGTCGACGCGCACGCCGACCTTGTCGCGCTTGTCGATCTCGAACTCGAGCCAGGCACCACGGCTCGGGATGACCTTGGCGGTGTAGATGTCCTTGTCGGACGTCTTGTCGGGCGTGCGCTCGAAGTAGACGCCCGGGCGAGCGGACGAGCTGCGAGACGACGACGCGCTCGGTGCCGTTGATGATGAAGGTGCCGCGCTCGGTCATCAGCGGGAAGTCGCCCATGAAGACCGTCTGGCTCTTGATCTCACCGGTGGTGTTGTTCATGAACTCGGCCTTGACGAACAGCGGGGCGGAGTAGGTCTTGTCCCGCTCCTTGCACTCCTCGATGGAGTACTTGACCTCCTCGAAGCGGTGGTCGCGGAAGCGACAGCGACATCGAGTCGCTGAAGTCCTCGATCGGGGAGATCTCCTCGAAGATCTCCTCGAGGCCGGAGCGGTCGGGGACGTCGTCCCGGCCGGCCGCCTTCGCCGCGGCGACGCGGGCCTGCCAGCGCTCGTTGCCGAGGAGCCAGTCGAAGCTCTCGGTCTGCAGCGCCAGCAGGTCGGGGACCTCCAGTGGGCTCGCGGATCTTGGCGAACGACAGTACGACCGTGATGCCGTCATTGCGGTGTTCATGTGCTGTGGAGGTGCGCGAGGCAGCCAAGGAGGGTCCTTCCACAGGCCTGTTCAGACTTCTGGGCTGGCCGCACCCGACCGGACAGGATCACCGACACCTCCGGTCGCACTTCCACCCGGGAGAACCGGGGGCATGGCGGCACGAAGGCTCATCGACGAGCATGGGGAAGGTAGGGGGCAGCGCAAAGAGATAGCATACCTGAGAAAGACATGACCGTCCAGCCCGGTCAAAACCAGCGGACCCGGGCGACGGCCCCTCGCCGGAGCGAGTGACGCGAACAGGATGTCGGTCCGGTCCCCCCGCGTCAAGGCGGATGGCGAAATCGGTGCGGTGTCTGGTGCGTCACCCGGTGCGTCGACCCGCCCCCGAAGGGGCCGCGACGGGCCTGTTGCGAGGCCCGCGACGGGCCCGCTGCAAGGCCCACGTCGGGCCCGCGGACGCGGCACGGGCGGGCCCCGACCTGGTGGTCGGGACCCGCCCGTGGCGGTGTGCTGCAGTCCCCCGAAGAGGACTCAGATCACTTGAGGGTGACGGTCGCGCCGGCAGCCTCGAGCTGGTCCTTGGCCTTGTCGGCCGCGGCCTTGTCGACCTTCTCGAGGACGGCCTTGGGCGCGCCGTCGACGAGGTCCTTGGCCTCCTTCAGGCCGAGGGAGGTCAGGGCGCGGACCTCCTTGATGACGGCGATCTTCTTGTCGCCGGCGGCCTCGAGGACGACGTCGAACTCGTCCTGCTCCTCGGGGGCCTCGGGGGCCCCACCGGCGGGGGCGCCGGCAGCGGCGACCGCGACGGGGGCGGCGGCGGTGACCCCGAAGGTCTCCTCGAACTGCTTCACGAACTCAGAGAGCTCGATCAGGGTCATCTCCTTGAAAGCGTCAAGGAGCTCGTCGGTGCTGAGCTTTGCCATGATGGCGTCCTTTCGTACTGCGTATGCCGTGAGTGGCGTTTTCGTGGGAAGCCGACCGTGAGGTCAGCTCGCGTCGCCACCCTCGGCGACGTCGGGAGCCTCGGCCGCGGGTGCGGCGTCAGCAGGGGACTCATCGGCCGCGGCCTCGGCGGGGGCGGCCTGGGCCGGACCCTCGCTCTCGACCTTGGCCCGCAGCGCGTCGACCGTGCGAGCGGCCTGCGAGAGCGGAGCGGCGAACAGGTAGACCGCCTTGCTGAGCGAGGCGTTCATGGCGCCGGCCAGCTTGGCGAGCAGGACCTCGCGGGACTCGAGGTCCGCGAGCTTGGTGATCTCCGCGGCGCTGAGGGCCTTGCCGTCCAGCACACCGCCCTTGATCACGAGGTGCGGGTTTGCCTTGGCGAAGTCACGCAGACCCTTGGCCGCCTCGACCGCGTCACCCTCGATGAAGGCGATGGCGGTCGGCCCGACGAGCTGACCGTCGAACGCGGTCACCCCGGCGTCCTTGGCGGCGAGCTCGGTCAGCGTGTTCTTGACCACGGCGTAGGTCGCGTTGCCCCGCAGGGAGTTGCGCAGGTCGGTGATCTGCTTCACCGTGAGCCCGCGGTACTCCGTGAGGACGGCCGCGTTCGAGCTCTTGAACTTGTCCGAGAGCTCGGCGATGGCCGCTGCCTTGTCGGCACGAGACATGGGCGCCTCCTTCCGTCGTGTGGACCTCCGGCCGAAGGGCCCGGAAACGAGGAAGAGCCCCGGCGCAGGGCACGGGGCTCATCAGGAGGCAGGACGCGGAGCGGGCTCCACGGCATACCGTGACGTGTTCGTGGCCTGCGCTGGCACCCCGCTCGTGGCGGAGCCTTCGGTCTCGTGCGGGTGCACGGGACAACCGGCGGTCTTTGGTCAGGTGACAGCGTACGGGCCGCGGTGGACCGCGGCCAAATCGGTGCCCGGCCCGGGTCGGGAACCCCGGCGGTCTGAGGCTCAGACCGTGGCGCCCGGGATGACCGGTGGCAGGCTCGAGTCGCCGGGCAGGTCCTTGGTGGCGCTGCGCGCAGCCAGGGCCAGCACGACGAACACGACGCCCCAGGCGATCGCGAACAGGCCGATGACCCAGGCCACGGCGACGGCCGCGGTGCCGGGGTTGGTGACGAACAGCCAGCCGAGCACGAGGTCGAGCAGGGCGCCGAGCACGAGCAGCCAGCGCGGTGCGGTGATGGTGGAGCTGAACGCCCCGACCAGCTCGAACAGGCCACGCACGAGCAGCCAGATGCCGAGGAACCAGGTGACGACGCTGGCCGCCGTGCCCGGGCGGAAGATCGCCACGAGGGCCACCACGAGGGCGATCAGGGCCATGACGCCGAAGAAGACCCGCTGCCCGGTGCTGGCGCCCTTGGCGAAGACCTGGGCGGCCAGACCGATGCCGTCGATGAGGGCCCAGATGCCGACGAGCACCATCAGCACCACGATCGTCGCCTGGGGCCAGACCATCAGCACGATGCCGAGCACGATGCCGATCACTCCGCGCACGAGCAGCAGCTTCCAGGCAGCGGTGAGCAGGTCCTTGGGCACGTCAACCTCCGGGTGGTCGGGCGGGCCGTCCGGCCCGCACACGACACAGGGTAGCCACGCGCCGCGGCAGGCTGTGGGAGGCCGGGGCCGACGGCGAGAGCCCGCCACCCTGAACGGGGGGCGGGCTCTCGCGGTGCTGCCGCGGGTCGGGGCTCAGGCCTCGACGGTCTCCTCGAGGAGGTTGCGGGTGCGGGTGAAGTCGAGCGGGATGCCGGGGCCCATCGTCGTGGCCAGGGTGGCCTTGGTGATGTAGCGGCCCTTGGAGGCGGCCGGCTTCAGGCGCAGCACCTCGTCGAGCGCGGTCGCGTAGTTCTCGACCAGCGACTTCTCGTCGAAGGACACCTTGCCGATGATGAAGTGCAGGTTCGCGTGCTTGTCGACGCGGAACTCGATCTTGCCGCCCTTGATGTCGGTGACGGCCTTGGCGGTGTCCATGGTGACGGTGCCGGTCTTCGGGTTCGGCATCAGGCCGCGCGGGCCGAGCACCTTGCCCAGCCGGCCGACCTTGCCCATCAGGTCGGGGGTGGCGACGACGGCGTCGAAGTCGAGCCAGCCGCCCTGCACCTTCTCGAGCAGGTCGTCGGAGCCGACGTAGTCGGCGCCGGCGGCCTTGGCGGCCTCGGCCTTGTCACCGTTGGCGAACACGAGCACCCGGGCGGTCTTGCCCGTGCCGTGCGGGAGGTTGACGGTGCCGCGGACCATCTGGTCGGCCTTGCGGGGGTCGACGCCGAGGCGGAAGGCGATCTCGACGGTCTCGTCGTACTTCGCCGACGCGGTCGTCTTCGCCAGGCGCACGGCCTCGAGGGGGCTGTAGGCCTTGTCCGCGTCGATCTTCTCGGCGGCGGACCGGTAGGACTTGCTGCGCTTCATCTGCTGCTCCTGGGATTTCGGAGTGGAGTCGTGGTCGTCGGGCCAGCGCTGGCCCTGCCACTGGTGGGGCACCGGTCGGTGCCCCACCGGCATCCGGGGATGCCGTGCCACCGGGCTCAGAGCTCGGTGTCGATGCCCATCTGGCGGGCGGTGCCGGCGATGATCTTCATCGCGGCGTCGATGTCGTTGGCATTCAGGTCGGGCATCTTGGTCTCGGCGATCTCGCGGACCTGGTCCTTGGTGAGCTTGCCGGCCTTGACCTTGTGCGGCTCGCCGGAGCCCTTCTGGACGCCCGCGGCCTTCTTGATCAGCTCGGACGCCGGGGGCGTCTTGGTGATGAAGCTGAACGAGCGGTCTTCGTAGACCGTGATGACGACGGGGATGATGCTGCCGCGCTGGTGCTCGGTCGCCGCGTTGTACGCCTTGACGAACTCCATGATGTTGACGCCGTGCTGGCCGAGGGCCGGGCCGACGGGGGGCGCCGGCGTCGCGGCACCGGCCTGGATCTGCAGGTTGATGAACCCGGAGACCTTCTTGCTCTTGGGGGGCATGGTGTTCCTTCGTGGTGGTTTCGGGCCGACGCCGTGGGCGATGACCCCTTTGCAGTGGCGAGGAGGTTCCTCGCGGGCCTTGCTCTTCAGTTGTGGTTCGGGGGGATTCCGGGGGGCGGAGCCCCCCGGAGGGTCAGAGCTTGGAGACCTGGCTGAAGGAGAGCTCGACCGGGGTCTCCCGGCCGAAGATGGAGACGAGCACCTTGAGCTTCTGGGTGTCGGGGTTGATCTCGGAGATGGTCGCGGGGAGGGTCTCGAACGGGCCGTCCATGACGGTGACCGACTCGCCGACCTCGAAGTCGACGACCGCGGCCTCGCGCTGGCCGCCGGCGCTGCCGGCCTGGCCACCGGTGGCGCCCGGGGCGCCGGCGGAGGTCTCGAGGTCGGCCGGCTTGATCATGCCGTAGACCTCGTCGAGGGTGAGCGGCACCGGCTGGTGGGCGTTGCCGACGAACCCGGTGACCCCGGGGGTGTGGCGCACGGCGCCCCACGACTCGTCGGTGAGGTCCATCCGCACGAGCACGTAGCCGGGCATCCGGACCCGGCGGACCAGCTTGCGCTGACCGCTCTTGATCTCGGTGACCTCCTCCATCGGCACCTGGATCTCGAAGATGTACTCCTCCATGTTCAAGGAGATGATCCGGGTCTCGAGGTTGGCCTTGACGCGGTTCTCGTAGCCCGCGTAGGAGTGGATGACGTACCAGTCGCCGAACTTGCCGGCCAGGTCGTCCTTGAACGCCTTGACCGGGTCGACCGCCTCGAGCAGGTCGCCGTCCTCGTCGGTGGGCATCGCGGGCTCGGCCTCGTCGGCGGGCTCGTCGGTGACGTCAGCGGCATCCGCTACCGCGTCGGCAGCCGTGGGGTCCTCCACGTCGGCCTCGACGGGCTCGTCGGTGGCCACCTCGTCGGTGACGTCACCGGCATCCACGCTCTCGTCGGTGGCGACGTCGGCGACCTCGGGCGACTCCTCGGCCACGCGCTCGGGCAGCACCTCGGGGGCGTCGTCGGACGCCACGTCGGCGTTGTCGGTCCACTGGTCGGACACGGGTGACCTCTTCCTTGTTCTTGGTATGTCGGGTCGTGCGGTGGGGAGGGCGCGATGGCGCAGCCTCAGGTACCGAACACCAGCGCGACGAGCCTGCTGAAGCCGAAGTCGAACAGCGACACCAGCGCCATCATGAACGAGACGAACACGATGACCACGAGGGTGTAGTTCCACAGCTCGTTGCGGGTGGGCCGGACGACCTTGCGCAGCTCGTCGAGGATCTGGCTGACGAACAGGGCCAGCGCCCGGTACCACCGGGAGATGGGGTTGCCGCCCCGCTCCTTGCCCTTGGCGGGCTTGGAGGGAGTCCTGGTCTGACCCACGTCAGTCACGGTGCCTCTTCACGTCGAGCTGTGTTGTCGGTTGCCTGGCGCGCGGCGCGACCGCGAAGACAACCGGAACGGCTGCAGTCGTGGACGAACCACACGTGCGACGCAGGGCAGGAGGGACTCGAACCCCCAACCGCCGGTTTTGGAGACCGGTGCTCTACCAATTGAGCCACTGCCCTACGGAGCACCCGGTCGGGTGGGTGCTCCGCGCGGCGCGACCACACTCCACCGGGCACGCCGAAGGATGGGTGATCACACCGAATCGCAAGCATACGGGACGCCGTGGCTCGGGCGCGAACTCGCCCGACCCTGCCCCCGTGGCCTCTGCCACGATATGGGGCGTGAGCACCCAGACCCCCGCCACCGCCGACCGAACCCCCCTCGCCGAGCGCTCCCAGGAGGAGCTGGCGACCTACCTCGAGCAGCAGCGGGCGGCCTACGCCCGGCTGCAGGAGCGCGGGCTGAAGCTCGACCTCACCCGCGGCAAGCCGAGCGTGGCGCAGCTCGACCTGTCCGACGGGCTGCTCGCGCTGCCGGACGGCGTCAAGGACGGCGACGGGGTCGACGTGCGCAACTACGGGGGGCTGAACGGCCTGCGCGAGCTGCGCGAGCTGTTCGCCGAGCTGCTCTGGGTCGACCCGGACCAGCTCGTGGCGGGCGGCAGCTCGAGCCTGACGATGATGCACGACGTGCTGGTGCAGCACCTGCTGCACGGGGGCGTCGACTCGCCGCGCCCGTGGAAGGACGAGGAGAAGGTCACCTTCGTGTGCCCGGTGCCGGGCTACGACCGGCACTTCACGATGCTCGCGTCCTACGGCATCGAGATGGTGACGGTGCCGATGCTGGCCGACGGGCCGGACGTCGGGGCCGTCGAGGCCCTGGTCAGGGACGACCCGTCGGTCAAGGGCATCTGGATCGTGCCGACCTACGCCAACCCGGCGGGGTCCGTGGTCACCCAGGAGGTCGCCAGCCGGCTGGCCTCGATGCCGGCCGCGGCGCCGGACTTCCGGATCTTCTGGGACAACGCGTACGCCTTCCACCACCTCACCGAGGTCGAGGCGAAGTCGGCCGACATCCTGTCGCTGTCCTCGGCCGCGGGGCACCCGCACCGACCGGTGATGTTCGCCTCGACGAGCAAGATCACGTATGCCGGGGCCGGGGTGGCGTTCCTCGGCGCCTCCCGGGAGACCATCGCCTGGTACCTCGGCCACCAGCAGTTCGCGTCGATCGGCCCGGACAAGGTGAACCAGCTGCGCCACGTGCAGTTCTTCGGGTCGCCGCAGGGCGTGCGCGAGCACATGGCCCGCCACCGCGAGATCCTGGCGCCGAAGTTCGCCGCCGTGGACGCGGCGCTGACGTCCGAGCTCGCCGGGCTGGGCGTGGCCGAGTGGACCCGCCCGGCCGGTGGCTACTTCGTCAGCCTCGACGTCGTGGACGGGTGCGCCTCGCGGGTCGTCGCGCTGGCCAAGGAGGCCGGCATCGCCCTGACCCCGGCGGGGGCCTCGTTCCCGCACGGTCGCGACCCGCGCGACCGCAACATCCGGCTGGCGCCCTCCTTCCCCGCGCTGGCGGAGGTCGAGACGGCGATGGCCGGGGTAGCGACGTGCGTCGCGCTCGCCACGGCCGAGCGGCTCACCGACATAGGGTGATGGCATGTCCGAACAGCAGGAGAACACCGCCAACGACCTGGGTGACTACAGCCTCGACGACGAGGACCAGCTGCAGCCCGAGGACACTCTGGTGCAGGAGGACGTCGACGACGTGCTCGACCGCGGGTACTCCCCCGCCGACCACGCGCGGGGGTCGTTCGCGCACGGCGTGACCGCCGAGGAGCAGCACCGCGACGAGACCATCGACGAGCGGATCCTGCAGGAGGTGCCCGACCCCGCGTCGGCCTACGGCGCCCCTGACAACGAGTCTGGGCTCGACGACGACGGCCGGCTCGGTGGCGACGACCCTGACAGCATCGACGCCGAGGACGACTGGCTCGGTGACGGCGAGGTCGGCGACGTGCGGGCCGGGCGGCTGGTGGCGCCCGACGAGGGCCTCGGCTCGGACGACGAGAAGGACCTGGTCGGCGAGGACGTCGGCATCGACGGCGCTGGCGCCTCGGCCGAGGAGGCCGCGGTGCACGTCATCGACGACTCCTACGACGAGGACTCCGACACCGAGTGAGCGACGCGACCGCTGAGCCCCAGCGGTCCGTCACGGACCTGCCCAAGGCCCACCTCCACCTGCACTTCACCGGCTCGATGCGGGTGGCGACCGTGCGCGACCTGGCGGCGCGGCACGGCATCCGGCTGCCGTCGTCGCTGACCACGCACTGGCCGCCGCGGTTCGACACCGCCGACGAGCGTGGGTGGTTCCGGTTCCAGCGGCTGTACGACGCGGCGCGGGCCTGTGTGCGCGGCGAGCAGGACATGCGCCGGATCGTGCGCGAGGCGGCCCTCGACGACGGGGCCGAGGGGTCGCGGTGGCTGGAGCTGCAGGTCGACCCGACGTCGTACGCGCCGTACGTCGGCGGCATCACACCGGCCCTGGAGATCGTGCTCGACGAGGCGCGCCTGGCCTCGGCCCTGCCTGGGGCGGCACAGGTCGGCGTCATCGTGGCGGCGAGCCGGATGCGGCACCCGCTGGAGGCGAACACGCTGGCGCGGCTGGCGGCCAAGCACGCCGGGTCAGGGGCTGGGGCCGTGGTCGGGTTCGGGCTGTCGAACGATGAGCGGCGCGGGGTGACCGAGGAGTTCGCGCACGCCTTCGCGATCGCCCGCCGGGCCGGCCTGCTGCTGGTGCCGCACGCGGGCGAGCTGCTGGGGGCGCCGGCGGTCGCCGAGACCCTGGACGCCATCGCGCCCGACCGGCTGGGCCACGGCGTGCGGTCGGCGGAGGACCCCCGGGTGCTCGATCGCGTGGTGCGCGACGGCGTGGCGCTGGAGGTGTGCCCGCTGTCGAACGTGTCGCTCGGGGTCTACGACGTGGCGGCGGAGGTGCCGCTTCGGGTGCTGGTGGATGCCGGGGCGTCGGTCGCGCTGGGTGCCGACGACCCGCTGATCTTCGGGTCCCGGCTGGCCGACCAGTACGCGACGGCCCGGGTGGACCACGGGTTCTCGGACGCTGAGCTGGCATCGCTGGCGCGGGCGTCGCTTGCGGCGAGCCGCGCGCCGTCGGACGTGCGGGCGGCAGCGGAGGCGGACATCGCCGCCTGGCTGGGAGGCGAGGGGGGCTGAGGGTGCCTGGGGCCGGGCCGTCGCGCGAGGTCGCAACGTACCCGTTCTGGGAGGTCCGGATGCTTCATCTGGTGAGCCACCTCGGCTCACCATCCACAGAGCGTGCCTCGGTGCCGCACGATCCACAGATCGGCTCGCCCTCTGGCCCCGACCGCGGCGAGCTCGCACGATCGGTGCATGGACGAACTGCAGGGAATCCCAAGGAAGTACGCCCGACAGCTTGCCCGCGCCCGCGCTCGCCTGACCGTGGCTGACGAGGTCGGTCTGGCCCTGCGCGACCACCGACGCGCTCTGGGCCTGAGCCAGCGCGCGTACGCGTCCTCACGCGGGCTCAGTCGGGCGATGCTGGCCCGCCTCGAGGCCGGAGCCGGCCGGATGAGCCTGGACACCGTGGTCTCGGCACTCGAGGGCACAGGGTTCGAGCTGCGGGTGACCTTCGACGAGCCGTCCCCGACGGTGCCGGAGGCTGCCGTCGCCACCCCATCGACGTCAGCCAGACAGCCTGCTTCGGGCGCGAACGCCCCAGTTCCGCCGGAGGCCTGGCTCCCGACCGATCTCGTGGCTCGCGTCCGGGGCGGGTCCCGGCGCTTTCCTGCACACCGGGTCGTCGAACCGGTCGTCAACCCCCCGATGTGGTGGTGGATGCACGAGTTCTTCAGTGGGCCGACGGAGGAGCCGCAGTGGTACGCCCCGGTCTGCCACCTCGACCTGTTGCGCGCTCCGGAGCGACCTCCCGCCTCCTCCAACGACGTGGCTTGAGGCTGGTCCACCGGTCCAAGTCGGCTCACCCCATCACGACAACCTCCCAGGCGATCCCTCCGGCTCACCGCGTGAAGCAACCCCCACGTGGTGCCACCCGGCTCACCAGGTGAAGCAACCCCCACGTGGTGCCACTCGGCTCACCAGGTGAAGCAACCCCCACGTGGTGCCGACCGGCTCACCAGGTGAAGCATCCGGACGTCCGGTGGGCAGTACCTGTCCACCGCCTGAGCGACCCGCTGTGGGCGGTCAGAGGGTGTGGCCCACCAGGACCGGCTCGTTGACCAGCGTCACTCCGAAGGCGTCCGACACCCCGTCGCGCACCTCGCGGGCCAGGGCCGCCACGTCGGATGCCGTCGCCGAGCCACGGTTCGTCAAGGCCAGGGTGTGCTTGGTCGAGATCGCCGCGGGGCCCGGCATCCCGTAGCCCTTGGGGAAGCCGGCCCGCTCGATCAGCCAGGCGGCACTCGTCTTGACCTCACCGTCAGCGGCCGCGTACCGCGGCGGCGCGGGCGAGTCGACCCCCAGGCGCTCGACGACCCGGGCCTCCAGGGCCGCGAAGTCGGCCGCCGACAGGATGGGGTTGGTGAAGAACGAGCCACAGCTCCAGGTGTCGTGGTCGGACGCGTCGAGCACCATCCCCCGGCGCCGGCGCTGGGCCAGCACGGCCTCGCGGGCATCGGCCAGCGGCACCCGCTCCCCCACCTCGACGCCGAGCTGCGGCCGCCAGGTCGCCGTAGCGCACCGGCCGGGACATGGTTCCCGGGATGAGCTGGAACATCACGTCGATGACGACGTAGCGGTCAGTGCCCTTGAACAACGAGTGCCGGTAGGTGAAGCGGCAGTCGAGCGACGTCATCGTGCGCACCCGCCCCTCGAGCCGGTCCCACACGCGCACCCGCGCCACGGTCTGCGCGACGTCCTGGCCGTAGGCCCCGACGTTCTGCACCGGCGTGGCCCCGGTCGAGCCCGGGATGCCGGACAGCGCCTCGATGCCCGCCCACCCCTCCTCGACGGCGAGCGCGACGAACCCGTCCCAGTCCTCCCCCGCTGCGACCGTGCACGTTGGCGCCGCCACACTGGTCCTGCGAGTCGACCACCACACCGCGCGTTTCGACCTTCACGACGGTGCCGGCGAACCCGGCATCCGCGACGACGAGGTTCGACCCACCCCCGAGCACGAGCAGCGGCTCGTCGGCGTCGTCCACCTCGCGCACGGCGTCGACGAGCTCGTCGGGAGTCTCCACCACGACCATGCGAGCGGCAGGGCCGCCGACCCGCATCGTCGTGTGCGCGGCGATCGGCTCGTCGTGCAGCAGCCGCATCAGTCGAGCCGCACGACCGCGATGCAGCGGCCGAGCACCTTCTCGCCCTCGCACGTGGTGGTGACGTCGACGGTCACCCGCCCGGTCTCGGCATCCACGGCCTTGACCACGCCCTGCACGACCAGCTCGTTGCCGGCCACGGGCACCACGACCGGCTTGGTGAACCGGGTGCCGAACTCCACGACCCGACCGGCATCCCCGGCCCAGTCGGTGACCACTGTGGCCGAGGCGCCCATCGTCCACATGCCGTGGGCGATGACGTCGGGCAGCCCCACCGACCGGGCGAAGTCCTCGTCCTGGTGGATGGGGTTCTGGTCGCCGGACGCGTTGGCGTAGCCGACGAGGGTCTCGCGCGAGACGGCCACGGTCACCGGGCCGACGACGTCGCCGACCGAGACCTCCGAGAGCGGACGGGCAGCCATGCTCACTCCTCCCCGCCGCGGACGACGATCGTGGACGTCGACGTGGTCAGGGCGACCCCGGCGGCGGTCGACAGCTCGGTGCGGGTGGTCACCATCGAGTGCCCGCCCGCGGACCGCACGGCATCGACCGTGGTCGTGCCCAGCACCTCGTCACCGGCGGTGATCGGGCGGTGGTGCACGAAGCGCTGCTCACCGTGGACCACCCGGCTGTAGTCGATGCCGGCCTCGGGGTCGACGACGTAGGCGCGCTCGGCGGCCTGCGAGAAGCGCACCGCCATCGTGGGCGGGGCGATGACGTCGGCGTAGCCGGCGGCCCGGGCCGCCTCGGCGTCGGTGTGCACGGGGTCGGCCGAGCCGACGGCGGAGGCGAAGGCGGCGATGAGTGCGGCGTCGACGGCATACGGGCCGCTGGGCGGATAGGTCCGGCCGACGAAGTCTGGGTTCACGGGCATGGCGCCCACTCTAGGAGAACGCCGAGGCACAGCGAGAGGCCGCCGACAACCCGGGCGGGTGCGGCGGCCTCTCGAGGGCTGACGAGGATGCGGTCAGCGGGTCTCGCGGTGCGCGGTGTGCTTCTTGCAGCGGGGGCAGAACTTCGCCAGCTCGAGCCGGTCGGGGTCGTTGCGGCGGTTCTTCTTGGTGATGTAGTTGCGCTCCTTGCACTCCGTGCACGCCAGGGTGATCTTGGGGCGGACGTCGGTGGCCTTGGCCATGGGGGCAACCTGCTCTCAGAAAAAGTGAATCGATCGATGGGTGTCGGGCCAGCACACGAGGGCTCGCGCGACACCAGCACAACAGGATACGCAACCCCGGGCATTCCCCGAAATCGCGACCTCGGTAGCGGGAGCGGGGCTCGATCCCGCGACCTCACGATTATGAGTCGTGCGCTCTAACCAGCTGAGCTACCCCGCCAGGGGGGTTCGACCGAACGTGCCTCGCGACCGGTCCCGGTCGGACCAGAGCCCCCTGTCGGAATCGAACCGACGACCTTTTCCTTACCATGGAAACGCTCTACCGACTGAGCTAAGGGGGCGTGCGCCACCTGCGGAGACCGCCCGGGCGCGACGGAGACATTACACGCTCAGGATCGGTCCAGCGAAATCGCCGCATCCACCAGCGCAGGCCCGTACCAGGTGAGCAGCCGACCCGACACCAGGCGGGTCGGCAGGCGCTCGAACGCCTCCGGTCCGTCGCCCTCGGTGAACACGTACGGCTCGTCCGGCAGCAGCACCAGGTCGGCCACCGCCCGGTCGTCGAGCGCCACGAGGTCGACGGCCGGATAGCGCCCCTCGACCCCCGCTGTCGACACCTCGAAGCCGGCCCGCGCGAGCAGGTCGGCGGTGAACGTCGGCCGCCCGACCACCATCCAGGGGTCGCGCCAGACCGGCACGACCACGCGGGCGGATGCCGTGGGCACCGGCCCGCACCAGGCCGCCTCGGCCTCGACCAGCCACGCCGGGTCGGCCGGCTCCCCCAACACCTCGCGGAACAGCCGTCGCATCGACGCCACCGCGCCCGGCACCGTCTCGATGTCGGTGACCCAGACCGGGATGCCGCGCTCACGCATCCGCTGCACGTCGAGCTCGCGGTTCTCCTCCTTGTTGGCGACCACGAGGTCCGGCCCCAGCGCCGCCACCGCCGCGAGGTCGGGGTTCTTGGTGCCGCGCACCCGCGCGACCCCGCGGGCGTCGAGGTCGGCCGGGTGGGTGCACCAGTCGGTCGCCGCGACGAGCCGGTCGGGGCAGGTGGCGGCCAACGCCTCGGTGAGCGACGGCACGAGCGAGACCACGCGCGCCACCACCTCGGGCAGCTCGACGAGGTGCCCGAGGTCGTCGGCGAGGGTGCGCGGCATCCGGCCCCTAGCGCTCAGCGCGGCGCCATCCGGAGTGCGCCGTCCATCCGGATCGTCTCGCCGTTGAGGTAGTCGTGGTCGACGATCGCGAGCGCGAGCTTGGCGTACTCCTCGGGCCGCGCCAGCCGCGCCGGGAACGGCACCCCGGCCGCCAGCCCGGCCCGGAACTCGTCCGACACCGTCGCCAGCATCGGCGTCTCGACGATGCCCGGGGCGATGGTGACGACCCGGATGCCGTACTGCGCGAGGTCGCGCGCGGCCGGCAGGGTCAGCCCGACGATGCCGCCCTTGGACGAGCTGTAGGCGGCCTGGCCGACCTGGCCGTCGAAGGCCGCGATGCTCGCCGTGTTGATGATGACGCCGCGCTGGCCGTCGGCGCCGGGCTCGGTGGCGGCGATGGCCTCGGCCGCCACCGCCAGCACCGTGAACGAGCCGACCAGGTTGATCTCGATGACCTTGCGGAACAGCGCGAGGTCGTGGACCCCCTTGCGCCCGACGATCCGCGCCGAGGGCCCGATGCCGGCGCAGTTGACGACCGTGCGCAGCGGCCGGGCCGGGTCGTCCGACGCCTGGGCGACAGCGGCGCGAACCTGCTCCTCGGAGGTGACGTCGGTGGCGGCGTACTCGACCCCCTCGACGGCCGGCGCGGCGGCGCAGGCGTCGGGCAGGTCGAGGGCGACGACGCGGGCGCCTCCGGCGGCGAGGGCCGCCGCGGTGGCGGCGCCGAGGCCCGAGGCCCCTCCGGTGACGATGGCAGTGGTGTTGGCGAGCTGCATGGCCGTCATCCTGCCACCGCGCACGACTCCCCCCGGCGTCGGTGGCGGGCCGTACGGTGGGGGCCATGGAGCTGCGTATCGGAGGGCACGTCGACCAGGCCGACCCGGTGGCGGAGGCCGCCGCGCGCGGCGCCACGCTGAGCCAGTTCTTCCTCGGCGACCCACAGAGCTACAAGGGGCCGGTCGTGCAGTTCGAGGGCGGTGCCGCGGCGCTCAGGGCGTCTGCCGAGGCGGCCGGCATCGACCTCTACGTGCACGCGCCCTACCCGATCAACGTCGCGTCGACCAACAACCGCATCCGCATCCCGGGCCGCAAGCTGCTCCAGCAGCACCTGCTGGCCGCCGCCGAGATCGGCGCGAAGGGCGTCATCGTGCACGGTGGCCACCTCGGCAAGGACGAGGACTCCGACAAGGGCTTCGACAACTGGCGCAAGTGCGTCGACGGCCTCGAGATGCCGGTGCCCCTGCTCATCGAGAACACCGCGGGCGGCGACAACGCGATGGCCCGCCGGCTCGAGGCGATCGAGCGGCTCTGGGAGGCCATCGGCCGGGCCGAGCGGCGGCGACACCGTCGGGTTCTGCCTCGACACCTGCCACGCGCACGCCGGCGGCAACGACCTCGGCAGCGTCGTCGAGAAGGTGCGGGCCGTCACCGGCCGGGTCGACCTGGTGCACTGCAACGACAGCCGCGACGAGTTCGACACCGGCGCCGACCGGCACACCAACCTCGGGTCGGGCCACATCGACGGTGCCGACCTCGCCGACGTGGTCCGGGATGCCGGCGCGCCGGTGGTCGTCGAGACGCCCGGCGGCGTCGAGGGCCAGTCGGCCGACATCGCCTGGCTGCGCGAGCGGCTCGGCTGAGCCGGTCCGGCCGAACGGCATCCCGGCCGGACCGGAGGTGCTAGACGGTTGCCGTGGTCTGCGCGCGGCGCTGGGCTGCGCCGGCACCCCAGTGGCCGATGTCGAACAGGGCGGCGAAGGCCACCCAGAACCAGTCCCAGCCGCTCAGGCCGCCGGCCTGCCAGAGGATGACGTAGATCAGCGTCGCGAACGGCAGGAAGATCAGCCCGAGCAGCGGCCAGATGAACGAGCTGAACGCGGCATCCACCCGCGCCGGCCGGGCGATCCAGATGATGAGCAGCCCGACCCGAGGGAACAGCCCGGCGAAGATCGCGAACAGGCACCCCATCTCAGTGCCCCGGGCCGGTGACGGTCATCTGGCGCTCGGTGTGGTGGGCCGGGCCCTTCGCCGACAGCGTCCGGCAGGCGTCCTCGATGTCGCGGGCCAGGGTGTCGACGTGCTCGCGGCTCATCGTCTCCTTGACCAGTGCCCGCATGATCGTGACGTCCTGCGCGTTCGGCGGCAGGGTGTAGGCCGGCACCATCCAGCCGCGCTCGGCCGAGAGCTGCCAGGCGATGTCGAACTCGTCGAAGCTCTCGCTCACCGGCCAGCCTGAAGGCCACCAGCGGCAGCTGCTCCTCCTCGCGGCCGATGATCTCGAAGCGGCCCATCGCCTCGAGCTTGTCGGCCAGCACGCGGGCGTTCTCCTGCATGTTCTTCATGATGTAGGTGTAGCCGGGGCGCCCGTAGCGGACGAAGTTGTAGTACTGGGCGAGCACCATCGACGAGCCGGTGGAGAAGTTCAGCGTGAAGGTGGCGTCGGTCTTGCCGAGGTAGTTCTCCTCGAAGACCAGGTCGGGGGCGAGGTCGGACTTCTCGCGGAAGATCAGCCAGCCGATGCCCGGGTAGACCAGCCCGAACTTGTGGCCCGAGACGTTGATCGAGCGCACCTGCTCGAGCCGGAAGTCCCACGGTGAGTCGGGGTAGAGGAACGGCCAGACGAAGCCGCCGCTCGCGCCGTCGACGTGCAGCGGCACGTCGTGTCCCTGCTCCTTCTTCAGCCGCACGAGCAGGTCGTTGATGCCGACGATGTCGTCCATGTGGCCGGTGAAGGTGGTGCCGAGCACCGCCGCGACCCCGATCGTGTTCTCGTCGATGTGCGGTGCGACGTCGTCGGGGCCGATCGTGTACTTGCCCGGCGCCAGCGGCACGATGCGCGGCTCGACGTCGAAGTAGCGGCAGAACTTCTCCCAGACCACGTGCACGTCACCGCCGAAGATGAGGTTGGGCCGGTCGGTCGGCTTTCCGGCGGCCTGCTGCCGGGTGCGCCAGTTCCACTTCAGCGACAGCGCGCCGAGCATGATCGCCTCGGAGGAGCCCTGCGTGCGTGCACCGGTCGTCTCGCCCGGGGCGTGGAACAGGTCGGCGAGCATCCGGATGCAGCGCTGCTCGATCTCGGCCGTGCGCGGGTACTCGGCGTGGTCGATGAAGTTGCGGTGCAGGTTCGTCGGCGATGATCTGCTGGGCCTGCGGCTCCATCCACGTGGTGACGAAGGTGGCCAGGTTGCGGGCCGGGTCACCCTCGAGGGCGATGTCCTCGGCGACCAGGCGCATGGCGTCGGTCGGCGACATCCCGGTCGTCCGGGAAGCTCGTGCTCGGCACCTCCGCGGTGGCGAAGCGGTTGCCGAACAGTGCGGCGTCGGCGTCGGACGGAAGGTAGCTGGTCATCGACTTCTCCTTGGGTGGATGAGCGGGTCAGGGTGTGGTGGGTGGAGGACTGCGTGGAGGACTGAGTGGGGGGCTAGGTGGCGGGGACTACGAGGGACGGGGGCTGCCGGGTGCTTCGGCCTGCACCGGGCGCAGCTGCTGGCGCCAGGCCGGGAACATCAGTGCCGCCCCGACGAAGAAGCAGACGGCGCCGAACAGGGTGCCCGCGACGGAGATGCCGGGTGTCGACCACCTCGTTGGTCGAGGGCAGCACGTAGCTCGCGAGCGCGGACGCCATGAAGAGCACCGAGCCCAGCATGTTGACCCAGGCGATCCGCCAGGGCACCGACGCCGGCTCGAGCGCGAGGAAGCTGCGCGAGACGGCGAGGATGCCGTAGGCGCTGGCGACGAGGAAGAGGATCGACCCGAACAGGTCGGGCCGCCACACGTAGCGGTCGGCCTCGGCGGCAGTGGCGTTGTGGGTGAGCGCGGCGAAGGTGCTGATGTTGAAGAACAGGGTGCCCGGGAACTGGGTCGCGGCTGCCATCCAGCCGCGGTCGTGGGGCAGCCACCCCCAGCGCTGCGCGGGCACCGGTACGTGCTGGCCGGCGGTGTCGACGCCGGTCGTGGCGGGGCTCTGCGCCTGCACCAGCTGGCAGTACGACGCGCTGGTGAAGAAGACCGACCCGACGAAGTAGGTGATGCCGTCGACCCAGCCGCCCACGGCGTTGAGGTAGGCCGGCACCGATCCGATGCACGAAGCAGGCGGAGCCGACCATGAACAGCCAGGCGATCGCCGCGTTGAGGCGCACTGGTCGCACGGTCATCTGGTGGGCTCCCTGCTCGACGGGCCGACCGTCCCACTATCGAGCGACGCCGGACCTCGCGACTCACCCCGACCGGGTGAGCCGTCGGGGCGCCCGCCGCCGGCAGCTCAGGCCGGTGCGCCCGCGGCATCCCCCGGGGTGGCCCGAGCCGGCTCCGGCGTCTCCGCCGGCGTCGGCGTCGGCTCGACCGGCTGAGGCGGCCCAGGCGTCGGCAGGATGGTGGAGATGACGAAGGCCACCACGACGGCCACGATCACCTCTGGCGTGCTCTGCAGCCCGTCGCTGCCGAGCAGCACCACGGCGAGCAGCACCGACGTGAGCGGCAGCCGGAGCATCGAGCAGCACATCGCCCCGATACCCATGCCGATCGCGGGTGCGAGGGCCATGCCGGGCAGCCCACTCATCGCGATGCCGAGCACCGCCCCGACGAACATCGCCGGGAACACCGGGCCGCCCCGGAAGGCGCTCAGGGACAAGCCGTAGGCCAGCATCTTGCACAGGCCCAGCACCACCAGGGTCGCGACCGAGTAGTCGGCGGCGTTCGCCACGAGGTCGGGCAGGGCGTCCTGGCCGGAGAAGAGCACCTGGCTGAATCCCTTCCCGGTGATCAGCTGGTAGGCCATGGCCGTGATGCCGATGAGCGCCCCCACCCCGACGGTGACCGGCACCCGGTTGCGGTGCACCAGCGGCCGCACCGAGAGGCCGACCCAGCGGACCGCCCAGGCGAGCAGGGCGCCGATGATCCCGACCGGGATGGCCCACAGCAGGGTCGACACGGTGGGGTCGACGCCCGGGGGGACGGTGGTCAGGGCGAGCGAGAAGGTGCCGAGCCCGGTCCAGTTGTCCAGACCGAGGAAGACCAGGGCCCCGATGCCGGAGGCGAGCAGGCCGGGGAGCGCGACCAGGCTCAGGGTCACCCCCGCGATGCCGGCCGCCTCCATGATGAGGAACGCGCCCAGCAGGGGCGAGCCGAGGAGGGTGCTGATCGCGGCGAAGCTGCCGGCCGACGCCATGATGGTCACCGCCATCGGCGGGACGTCCTTCTTGACCAGGCGCACGGTCAGGGCCGCGAGGCCGCCGCCGATGGCGATGAGCGGCGCCTCGGGGCCGAGCACCGCACCCAGGCTGAGCGTCGCGAGTGACGCCAGGACGACGCCGGGCAGGTGCCGGTCGACCGGGGGCCCGCCACCGATCTGGAAGCCCAGGGCCGGGGAGTGCCCACCGGGCCCGGGGAGGTACTTCAGCGTGAGCGAGACCAGCAGCCCGCAGAGAATCAGCCAAGGCACCGGCCACCAGGCCGGCGGGCCGCCGTCGAAGATCGAGCTGGGCCAGTCGTTGAAGATCTGCTTCTGGAGGTAGCCGACCAGGGCGAGGAAGCCGTACGCGATGGCCGAGATCGGGATGCCGAGCAGGGCCGCGAGCACGAGGGCCGAGAGGTAGGCCTTCGAGCGGACCATGCTCACCGGGTCGAGGTCGGGCGTGGCCCCGGCCGGGGGCGCTGGGGCGGGGGTGGCGGTCACTGGGATCGGCCTCCTCGTGGGCGCTGGCCCGGGACGCCCCGGGACTCGCCCAACGTAGCGCCGCCCCGTCAGTGCTCACCCACCCGTCCGGGGTGACCCGCAGACGACCTACACGTTGCGGCGGTACTGCCCGCCCACCTCGAAGAACGCCTCGGTGACCTGCTGCAGCGAGCACACGCGGGCGGCATCCATGAGCACGGCGAAGACGTTCTCGCCGGACGTCGCCGACGGCCTTGAGCCGGGCCAGCGCCTCCTGCGCCTCGACGGAGTGCTGCTGCTGTGAACTCGCGTGACCCGGGCGAGCTGGCCCTCCTTCTCGCCCTCCGAGGCGCGCGCCAGCACGACCTCGCGCGGCGACTCGCCCTCGTGCGGGTTGCGGAAGGTGTTGACCCCGACGATCGGCAGCGAGCCGTCGTGCTTGCGGTGCTCGTAGAGCATCGACTCGTCCTGGATGCGGCCGCGCTGGTAGCCGGTCTCCATCGCTCCGAGCACCCCGCCGCGCTCGGTGATCCGGTCGAACTCGGCCAGCACCGCGGCCTCGACGAGGTCGGTCAGCTCGTCGACGACGAACGCGCCCTGCAGCGGGTTCTCGTTCAGCGCCAGGCCCCACTCCTTGGTGATGATCATCTGGATGGCGAGCGCCCGGCGCACCGACTCCTCGGACGGGGTGGTGACGGCCTCGTCGTAGGCGTTGGTGTGCAGGCTGTTGGCGTTGTCGTAGATCGCGACGAGCGCCTGCAGCGTGGTGCGGATGTCGTTGAAGTCCATCTCCTGGGCGTGCAGCGACTGCGCCCGCTGGTCTGCACGTGGTACTTCAGCTTCTGGCTGCGCTCGTTGGCGCCGTACTTCTCCTTCATCGCGATCGCCCAGATCGCGGCGGGCCACCCGGCCGATGACGGTGTACTCGGGGTCCATGCCGTTGGAGAAGAAGAACGACAGGTTCGGCGCGAAGTCGTCGATGTCCATGCCGCGGGCCAGGTAGGCCTCGACGTAGGTGAAGCCGTTGGCGAGGGTGAACGCGAGCTGGCTGATGGGGTTCGCCCCGGCCTCGGCGATGTGGTAGCCGGTGATCGACACCGAGTAGAAGTTGCGCACCTGCTGCGCGATGAACCACTCCTGGATGTCGGCCATCATCCGCAGCGAGAACTCGGTGGAGAACAGGCAGGTGTTCTGGCCCTGGTCCTCCTTGAGGATGTCGGCCTGCACCGTGCCGCGCACGACCTGCAGGGCCTGCGCCCGGATGCCGTGCGCCTCCTGCGCGTCGGGCTCGCGTCCGTTCTCGGCGACCCACGCCTCGACGGCGCTGGTCGATCACGGTGTTGAGGAAGAAGGCCAGGATCGTGGGCGCCGGGCCGTTGATCGTCATCGACACGCTCGTGGTGGGCGAGGTGAGGTCGAAGCCGGCATACAGCTCGCTTCATGTCGTCGAGGGTGGCGACCGAGACGCCGGAGGTGCCGACCTTGCCGTAGATGTCGGGGCGCTTGTCGGGGTCGCGGCCGTAGAGGGTGACCGAGTCGAAGGCCGTCGACAGCCGGGTGGCGGGCTGCCCCTGCGAGAGCATCTTGAAGCGGCGGTTGGTGCGGAACGGGTCGCCCTCGCCGGCGAACATCCGGGCGGGGTCCTCGTCGTCGCGCTTGAACGGGAAGACGCCGGCGGTGAACGGGAAGTAGCCGGGGAGGTTCTCGCGGCGCAGGAACGACACGAGGTCGCCGTCATCGGAGTAGCGCGGCAGGGAGACGCGACGGGATCCGGTTGCCCGACAGTGACTCCCGGACGAGCGAGGTGTGGATCTCGCGGTCGCGCACGGTGATCACCTGCTCGTCACCCGAGTAGGCCTCGACGACGGACGACCAGCCGGCGAGCTGGCGCGACACCGCCAGCGGCAGGTCGTCCTGGGCGTCGGACAGCAGCGCGTCGACGCCGGCCCGGTCGGACCCGGCCCGCGTCGAGCTCGTGGCCCACCTCGGTCGAGCCGCTGCACGCGACGCGCGGCCTCGGCATACCGGCGGGTGTCGTCGTGGTAGCCGCGCACCGTCTCGGCGATCTCGGCCAGGTAGCGCACCCGCTGCGGCGGCACGACCTGGCGCAGCACCGAGGAGTGCCGCACGGTCGACCGGGGCGAGCGCACCCTCGCCGACCTCGCAGGCCCGCCTCGGCGAGCAGCCCGCGCAGCTCCTGGTAGAGCGCGGTGACGCCGTCGTCGTTGAAGGTGGCGGCCGAGGTGCCGAACACCGGCATGTCCTCGGGCTTCTTGCCGAAGGCGCTCGCGGTTGCGCACCATCTGGCGGCCGACGTCGCGCAGGGCGTCGAGCGCCCCGCGCCGCTCGAACTTGTTGATCGCGACGACGTCGGCGAAGTCGAGCATGTCGATCTTCTCGAGCTGGGACGCCGCGCCGAACTCCGGCGTCATCACGTAGAGCGAGACGTCGGCGAAGCTGGATGATCGCGGCGTCGCCCTGGCCGATGCCGGGGGTCTCGACGACGACGAGGTCGAAGCCGGCCGCCTTGAGGATGGTGAGCACGTCGCCGAGCGCCTCGGGCACCTCGCGGGCGCCGCGGGTGGCGAGCGAGCGGAAGTAGATGCGGTCGCCGTCGAGCGAGTTCATCCGGATCCGGTCGCCGAGCAGGGCGCCGCCACCCCGGCGCCGGGTCGGGTCGATCGCGACGCACGGCGACCCGCAGCTTGTCCTGCTGGTCGACGCGCAGCCGGCGCACCAGCTCGTCGGTGAGCGACTGGACTTGCCGGAGCCACCGGTGCCGGTGATGCCCAGCACGGGGGTGCGGCGGGTGCTCGCCGCGCGCTCCAGCTCGGCGCGCAGGTCGTCGTCGAGCTGCCCGGTCTCGGCCGCGGTGATCGCGCGGGCCACGGCCGCCCGCTCGCCGGACAGCACCGCCGCCGCCGTGGTCGGGTGCTCGGCCCACAGGTCGGTGTCGCACGCCTGCACGACCTGGTTGACCATGCCCGGCAGCCCGAGCCGCTGGCCGTCCTGCGGGCGAGAAGATCGTGACGCCGGCGGCGCGCAGCCGCTCGATCTCGGCCGGCACGATGACCCCACCGCCACCGCCGACGACCTTGACGTGCCCGGCGCCCGACTCGCGCAGCAGCTGCACGAGGTACTCGAAGTACTCGACGTGCCCGCCCTGGTAGGAGCTGACGGCGACGCCCTGCACGTCCTCCTCGATGGCCGCGTCGACGACCTCGCGCACGCTGCGGTTGTGCCCGAGGTGCACGACCTCGGCCCCCTGGGCCTGCATGATCCGCCGCATGATGTTGATCGAGGCGTCGTGCCCGTCGAACAGGGCCGACGCGGTGACGATGCGCACCGGGTGCTCGGGCACGTGCAGGTCGGGCGTCGAGGTGGTCGGCGTGGTCGGCTGCGCTGCCATGGGGGTCCCTTTCGTGGCGTTCTTCCGATACTAGGACGTCCTACTACCTACTCGGAAGTCACCAGCCGTCGCGGCGGCCCGGGTCAGCGGGCGACGGCCGAGGCGTACGGGTCGGGCGCGGCGGCATCCACGAGCCACTCCGGCACCGAGCGCAGGAACGGCTCGTCGACCCGGGTGACCGGCACGTCGGCCTGGAGGCGGCGCCACGACTCGGCCCGGTGCAGGCACGAGATCCGGTCGGCGTCGGCGAGCAGGGCGCGCAGCGTGGCGCGGTCCCAGCGGTCGGTCCAGGGCTCGAGGTAGGCGTCGACCGCGCGCCGCAGCTCCGGGCCGTCGGGGTCGAGCTCGAGGCGGTTGCGCAGGATCCACACCGGGATCCGGGCCGCGGTCAGCGGGTGGGTCCACAGTGCGTCACCGAGGTCGATGAAGGCGATCGCCCCGTCAGGACGGCGGAACGCGTTGCCCAGGTGCAGGTCGTTGTGCTGCAACGACGGCCGGATGCCGCTCGCAGCCAGCCGCTGCGCCGCGTCGTCAATCCGCGGCAGCCCGTCGACGACGGAGGCGGTCTCGGCGTCGTCGAGCCGGCGTGGGTCGGCATCCGGGAGGGCCCGGGAGGTGTCGACGAGGTGCTCGACCCACGACACGACCTCCTCCGGCTGCTCGGGGAAGGTGCGAAGGCCGGTGGCCAGCAGGGCGTCGGCGTGCTCGGCGACTCGGTGCTGCACCGCCGCCCAGGCCTGCAGCACTGCGACCCAGTCGTCGAGCGGGGGCGCCTGCTCGTCGTGCCACATCGGCAGGCCGAGGTCGGCGGTGGCCAGCCACCCGCGGTCGCGGTCGAGCGCGAGGGGAGTGGCCACGGCATCCGGCACCAGCGCGTCGACGACCTCGACGAGCGCGGCCTCGAAGGCCTGCGACGGGGCGTTCTCCTTGACCCAGACGCGCCCGGCATCCGTCTCGACCCGGGCGACGACCGACCAGAACCGCACCCGGTCACGGACGACCGGGGCGGTGGTGCGCACGCCCACGGCGGCCAGGGCCGGCACCAGCCAGGCCTCGAGGGCGGCCAGCCACTCCTTGCTCTCCCAGCGTGCTGGGAGGTCAGCCTCGGGCACGACGCCCCGCGACCCACTCGACCGCCTCGGCATAGCCCGCAACCCCGTGGCCGATGACGTGGTGGTCGCACACGTCGGTGAGGTAGCTGTGGTGGCGGAACTCCTCACGCGCGGCGATGTCGCTGATGTGCACCTCGACGCGCGGCACCCGGCAGGCCGAGAGGGCGTCGCGCAGGGCGACCGAGGTGTGCGTGTAACCGGCGGCGTTGATGACGATGCCGGCGCTGGCGGCGCGCCCCTCCTGCACCCAGTCGATGAGGGTGCCCTCGGAGTTGGTCTGCCGGAAGTCGAGCGTGAGGCCGCCGCGCCCGGCCGCCGCGCGGCACAGGGCCTCGACGTCGGCCAGGGTGGCGCGGCCGTAGACCTCCGGCTCGCGCTCGCCCAGCAGGTTGAGGTTGGGCCCGTTGAGCACCAGCACCGTGCGGTCGTCCATGACCCGGAGTATGCCGCCCTGGTCACGTCCGCTGCAGGCCGGTTTCCGCGGCGGAGGCGGCGACGGGCCTCAGGGGCGGTACTGGTCGGTCAGCACCACCGAGCACGTGGCGTCCGTCGCGGTGGCTCCGGTGGCGGCCAGCTGCTCCTTGGCCGTCGTGGCGCGCTGGCGACCCAGGTTCCACGAGAGCCAGTCCTCGGCCTTGAGCGGTGCGCCGACCGGCCCCTGCGTGACGCAGGAGGCGACCTCGGCCGGGAGCCCGTCGATGATCGTCGGCGTCGCGTCGGCGCCCAGGGTCGACAGGTAGAGGGTGTCGAGCGGCTGGCCCGCGTCGAAGCGGTCGATGTTGCGGTCGGCGACCCACGCGTCGGGGTTCATCGCGGCGAAGCCGAGCGCGAAGACGGCGGCCGAGACGAGCAGGGCCCGCGGCACCCACCAGCCGGACAGCCGCACGAGGCCGACGAGCAGGAAGACGATCACCAGGCCCAGCCAGAGCTCGAACCCGTCGACGAAGACGCGCAACACCGTGTAGCCGAACGCCTCCTGGTACAGCGACATCCGATACAGGGCGCTGGCGACGACCGCCAGGGTGAGGACGCACAGGGCGCCGAGCAGGAGGCGGAGCAGCAGCCGGTCGCGCGCGGTGTCACGGGCGGCGCGGCGCATCGTCAGGCCCACCACGACCACGGTGAGGAAGGTCGCGACGGTGAGCTGGCCGAACCCTTGGTGCACGTACTCGGCATAGGTCAGCCCGGTGGTGCGCTGGAGGTAGTCGTGCCCTCCCCACATGGCGGCTGCCTGCGCCACGAGGAACCCGACGAACAGGGCGACGACGACGCCCACCGGCACGGCCCACTCCCAGCGGTGGCTGGCCTTGCGCCCCTCGGGCAGTGCGAGGTCGGCGACCGGCGGCGGGTTGATCGCCAGGTAGGCCCCCGTCAGGGCGACCCCCGCGACCAGCACGAGCACGAAGGTGCGCGCCACGATGGTGTCCCAGCCGAGGTCGGGGACGAGCGCCTTGGCCCACGACCCGAACAACGCGTCACCAGAGGCGAACAGGCCACCGAACAGCGCCAGCGCGACCAGCGAGAACCCGATGGTGCGCAGCACCGGCCAGAGCTTCGACACCTTGGTCGTGGCGGTGATCGTGCGCCCCAGCAGGGGCAGGCCACGCAGGGCGGATGCCGGCCACGCGGCGACGCTCGCCGGCACCGAGAGCAGGGTGCGGGCCAGCGTGGTGCCGGCTGCGGCGACCACGACGCCGACCAGCACCATGAGCGGCACGACGCCTCCGGCATCCCGGATCATGGCCGTCGACGCGAGCAGCGCGGCGAGCACGGCGCAGCCGATGGTCCACGGGTTGCGCCGGTGCCGGGCGACGACCCACATGAGCAGGCCAGCGGCGAGCAGGGTGAGGGTGAAGGCCAGGCCGACGTTCCGCTCCGGCCAGGTCAGGGCCGCCCAGGCGCCGATGCCGAGCGCCGCCAGCACCGCGAGCGGCTGCACCGGCACGCCCTTCTCGGGCCAGAGCGACTCGATCGAGAAGCCACCACCGGCCGGTCCCGCGGGGCGGGGTGCCACGGCCGGAGCCGACGGCTGCTGTGCCGGGCGCGCCGGGCGTGCCGGGGGTGTGGGGGCCGCCGGGCTGGTGGGCGTCGTACTGGTGGTCACGGTCCTGTCCTCCTGGAGGTGGGTGGGCCGGCCGGCGCGGGCGCGCCGGGGCAGGACGGCGCGCAGGTGGGCGCCGGAGGGTCCAATGGGGGTCGGCAGCGCGGTGATGCTCCCGCCGTGCAGCTCGCAGACCCAGCTCGCGATGGCCAGGCCGAGGCCGGTGCCGCCGCCGGAGTCGGTGCCCGAGCCGAACCGGTCGAAGACCCGCTCGAGCTGCTCGGCCGGGATGCCGGGGCCGTCGTCGCGGACCTCGAGCCACCACGTGTCGTCGTCGACGGCGCGGGCGCTGAGCCGCACCTCGCCCTGCGGCGGGCTGTGCCGCACGGCGTTGTCGACGAGGTTGGCCACCAGCTGGGCGAGGCGGCCGGGGTCAGCGGTCACGGTGAGTTCGGCGGGGCTGGTCTCGTGCCGCACGGCCACCGACCGCCCGCCGACCTGGGCCTCGGCCACGCCGGCCCGCAGCAGGTCGGCGACCCGCACCTCCTGCAGGGCCAGCGGTGCGGCCCCGGCGTCGATCCGCGAGAGGTCGAGCAGGTCGCCGACCAGCGCGCTGAGCCGTTCGGACTGGGTCAGCGCGGCGCGCAGCGCGTCGTCGTCCGGCGACACCACACCGTCGACGAGGTTCTCGAGCAGGGCGCGCTGGGCGGTGAGCGGGGTGCGCAGCTCGTGCGACACGGTGGCCATCAGCTGGCGGCGCTGCTGGTCGGCGGCGGCGAGGTCGGCGGCCATCGCGTTGAACGCCCGCCCCAGCGTGCCGACCTCGTCGGTGGAGGTCGCCGTGACGCGCTGGGCGTAGTCGCCCGAGGCCATCGGGCGGGCCGCGGCGGTCATCTCGCGCAGCGGCGAGGTCATCCCCCGCGCCAGCCACTGGGTCACCGCCAGCGCCGCCGCCACGGTGACCGGCACGCTCATCCACCACGGCACCTCGGCCACCTCGCCGACCCCGGCGACGACCACGGCGACGACCACGCTGGCCCCGACGAGCAGGCCGAGCTTGACCTTGATCGAGGCGACGCCGTCGAGCGGGCGGTCGGTGTTCACGGGGCCACCTCGAGGGCGTAGCCGACGCCGTGCACGGTGCGCACCAGGTCGGCACCGATCTTGGCGCGCAGCGCCTTGACGTGACTGTCGACGGTGCGGGTGCCCGATGCGTCGGCCCAGCCCCAGACCTCGCGCAGCAGCACGTCGCGGCTGCGCACCGTGCCCGGCTCCGCGGCGAGTGCACCAGCAGGTCGAACTCGATCGGCGTCAGGTGCACCTCGGCGCCGCGCACCGGACCCGCCGGGTGGCGCCGTCGATGGTGAGCCCCCCGATGTCGGTGTGCGGCGCGCCGGATGCCGTGAGCGCGGCGGCCCGCTCGACCCGCCGCAGCAGGGCCCGGATGCGGGCCACCACCTCGCGCATCGAGAACGGCTTGGTGACGTAGTCGTCGGCGCCGACGGCCAGGCCGACGAGCAGGTCGGTCTCGTCGTCGCGGGCGGTGAGCATCAGCACGGGCACCGGGCGGCTGGCCTGGATGCGGCGGCACACCTCCAGCCCGTCGAAGCCCGGCAGCATCAGGTCGAGCACGACGAGGTCGGGGGCGTGCCGCTCGAACGCGGCGACCGCGCCCGGTCCGTCGTGGGCCTGCTCGACGACGAAGCCCTCGGCCCGCAGCCGGTCGGTGACGGCCTGGTTGATCAGCGGCTCGTCCTCGACCACGAGGATGCGGGAGGCGGTGGTGGTGCTCCCCTCGGTCATGCTGCGAGCGTAGGACCGGGCCGGTGTGGCCCGTGGGGGCACCGTGTGGAGATCGTGTGAAGGTGCGCAGGTCAGGCGGGCAGGCGCCGCTGGGTGCGGAACGCGGTAGGGGTGATGCCGGTGCAGCGGGTGAAGTGGTGGCGCAGCAGCGCGGCCGAACCGAAGCCGGCGTCACGGGCCACGGCCTCGACCGGCAGGTCGGTGTCCTCGAGCAGCCGGCGCGCGCGCAGCACCCGTTGGTCGGTGACCCACTGGTGCGGTGTGGTGCCGGTCTCGGCCACGAAGCGGCGGGCGAAGGTGCGCGACGACATCGCCGACCGCCGGGCCAGGTCGTCGACGGTGAACGCCTCGTCGAGGTGGTCGAGCATCCACTCGAGCACCGGCCCGAGGCTCTCGGCGGTGGTCGTGGGCACCGGGCGGTCGATGAACTGGCGCTGGCCGCCGTCGCGGTGCGGCGGCACGACCATCCGGCGCGCGATCGCCGTGGCGACCGCGCTGCCGAGCTCGGTGCGCACGAGGTAGAGAGCGGCGTCGATGCCGGCCGCGGTGCCCGCACTGGTGATGACCGTGCCGTCACGCACGTAGAGCACGTCGGGGTCGACCCTGGCGAGCGGCGTGCTGGCGGCGAGCTCGGCCGTGTGCTGCCAGTGGGTGGTGCAGTCGCGCCCGTCGAGGATGCCGGCCGCGCCCAGGGTGAACGCGCCCGAGCAGACCGACATCACCCAGGCACCGCGGTCGACGGCGTCGCGCAGCACCTGCACCACCGCCGACGACGGCGTGCGGGCGGCAGGCGACGCGGGGACGGCGACGAGGTCGGCATCCGCGGCGGCGTCGAGGCCGAAGGCGGCGGTGACCGTGGTGCCGTTGCGCGCGTCGAGCGGGCCCGGGGTTTCGGCGCACACCCGGTAGTCGAAGGCGGGCACGCCCTCCTCGGTGCGGTCGATGCCGAACACCTCGGCCAGGACGCCGAACTCGAAGAGCGACACAGGCTCCTGGAGCAGCACGGCGACGGACTTCAGCGGCATGTCAGCCAGTATGGCAGAAAATTGACGTACTACGTCTTTTCCGCCACTCGTGGCAGGTATTGGTTGAGCAGCAAACTCGTGCCATGGACACGAACAGCACCCTCGAGACGATCCTCACCCTCGCCGCCATCGGCGGCCTCGTGGCCCCCGTGGCCTACCTGATGGAGCGCACCAACCGCCGCGAACGGCGCGAGCACGGGGCTCGCACCACCTGGACCTGGACCCGGTACGACGCGGACGCCCGCCGCGTCGGCAACGAGATCCACGCCCTCGACGGCGCCGCCCACCGCTGACCGGAGGCCGCACCCTCCCCCGACTTCTTGCGGATTCTCCCCGCCCTCTGGACGCCAGATTTCACCAACGTTCGCGAGAGGGCGCCACCTCCCCCGACTGATTGCGGATCTTCCCCCGTTCGCGGGGACCGTAAGGTCCGCTGGGACGGGGAAGATCCGCAATCAGTCGGGGTGGGGTCAGGAGCGGCGGCGGCCGATCAGCCAGCCGAGCAGCAGCCCGGCCAGGGCGGCCACGCCGTAGGGCGCGTAGCTCTTCACGAGCACCGGCAGCACGGTCGCCCCGAGGTCGATCGAGTCGTCGACCGGGGGCGCCGGGCGCAGCGGCCGCGGGGCGGGCGGGGCCGCGGCCGTCCCGGCGTTCTCGGCCGCCGGCGCCACGGCCGACAGGCCCGACGACCCGGCCGAGGCACCCTGTCGCCCCGGCGGCGGACCCGGCCGGCGCGACGGCGGCGGCTGCGGCACCGGCATCCGCCGTGGCGTCGTCCCCCGCCGGCTCATCAGGGGCGAACTGGCCCTCGATGCACGCGACGAACTGCTGGAGCAGCTTGTCGCTGACGTCCTGCATCACGCCGCGCCCGAACTGCGCCGGCTTGCCGGTGACGGACAGGTCGGTGGTGACATCGATGCGGGTGCCCTCGCCGGAGGGCGCGAGCTGCACGGTGACGGTGGCGCCGGCGGTGCCGTTGCCCCGCTTGTCCTTGCCCTTGGCCTCGATGACGGCCCGGTGCCCCGCGTCGTCGCGCTCGAGGAACTCACCCGTGCCGGCGTACTGCAGCGCGATCGGGCCGAGCTTGACCTTCACCGTGCCGGCGAACCCGGACTCGTCCACGGAGGTGACGACCGCGCCGGGGAAGCAGCTGCCCATCCGCTCGAGGTCCATGAACGTGGCCCAGGCGTCGTCGATGCTGGCCGGGACGGTGAAGTCGTGCGTCAGCTCCATGCGGGAGTCAGCCTCGCGAGCGTAGTGAGGACGGCGCGACGGGTGAGCACCCGCGCGAGGTGGCGACGGTAGTCGGCGTCACCGTTGAGGTCGCTCGGCGGGTTGGTGCCGTCGGTCACCGCGTCGCACGCGTCACCGACGGTCGGCGGCGGACCGGCCGACCAGTGCAGCCTCGACGCCACGGGCGCGCAGCGGGGTGTTGCCCATGTTGGTCAGCCCGATCCGGGCCTCGCTGATGGTGCCGCCGTCGGCCTTGAGCGCCACGGCGATTCCGACGATCGACCACTGGTGCGACACCCGCACGAACTTCTCGTAGTGCGACGCCCAGCCGGTGTGCTTCGGGATGCGCACCTCGGTGAGCAGCTCGCCCTCGGCGACCGAGGTCTCGAACAGGTCGTGGAAGAACTCGGATGCCGGCACGGTGCGCTCGCCGCCCGCACCGGCGATGACCAGCTCGGCATCCAGCGCCAGCACCGGGGCCCCGACGTCACCGGCGGGGTCGGCGTGCACCAGGGCGCCGCCGATGGTGCCGCGGTGCCGGATCTGCGGGTCGGCCACCTCGGCGACCGCCTTGGCCAGCAGCCCGGCGTGCTCGTGCGACGAGGTCGCTGGCCAGCAGGTCGCTGTAGGGCGTCATCGCACCGATGGCCAGGTGGTCACCGGCGTCGCGGATGCCGCGCAGCGCCTCGATGCGACCGAGGTCGATCAGGGTGTCCGGCGCGTTCAGGCGCATCCGGAGGATGGGCAGCAGCGACTGGCCGCCACCCATCACCTTGGCGTCGTCGCCGCCGGCGGCAAGCTCCGCGAGGGCCTCGTCGACGGTGGTCGGTGCCTTGTAGTCGAATGCCGCGGGGATCACTGGTCTGCTCCGTCCGTAGCGCCGGCTGAGGGGTCCTGGTTGGGCGCATGCTCCGAGAAGTGCGGCTGCGTCGAGCCCTCGCGGTCGCCATGGCCGTGCGAGTGCTCGTGTCCGGACTCGTGAGCGTGCTGGTGTTCCGACCCGCCGGCCTGGATGGCCTTCCACACCCGCTCGGGCGTGCACGGCATCTGGATGTCGTCGACACCGAGGTGCCGCACGGCGTCGACGATGGCGTTGACGACCGCGGGGGTCGAGGCGATGGTGCCGGCCTCGCCGACACCCTTGGTGCCGAGCGTGTTCGTGGTGGACAGCGAGGTGGTGTGGTCGGTGACGAAGCTGATCGTGTCGGCCGCCGTCGGCAGCGGTGTAGTCGACGAAGGAGCCGGTGACCAGGGTGCCCTGGTCGTCGTACTCGGCTTCCTCGCACAGGGCCTGCGCGATGCCCTGCACGAGCCCGCCGTGCACCTGGCCCTCGACGATCAGCGGGTTGATGATCTTGCCGATGTCGTCGACGCACACGTACTTGCGCATCTTGGTCGCGCCGGTCTCGGTGTCGACCTCCATGGCGCACAGGTGGGTGCCGTGCGGGAACGAGAAGTTGACCGGGTCGTAGGTGGCGTCGGCGTCGATGCTCGGCTCGACACCGTCGGGCAGGTTGTGCGCCGCGAACGTCGCGAGGGCGATGTCGGCGATGCCGATGCCCTTGTCGGTGCCCTTGACCGTGAAGCGGCCCGCCGGAGAACTCGAGGTCGTCGACGCTGGCCTCGAGCAGGTGCGCCGCGAAGACCTTGGCCTTCTCGATCACCTTGTCGGCCGCCGAGCACCAGGGCCTCACCACCGACGACGAGCGAGCGCGAGCCGTAGGTGTCGAGGCCCTTGCTGACGATCGAGGTGTCGCCGTGCAGCACCTCGACGCTCTCGAACGGCACGCCGAGCCGGTCGGCGACGATCTGGCTCCACGCCGTCTCGTGGCCCTGCCCGTGCGGGGAGGTGCCGGTGAGCACCTCGACCTTGCCGGTGGCCAGCATCCGGATGCTGGCGTGCTCCCAGCCGCCGGCGCCGTAGCTCAGCGAGCCGAGCACCCGCGACGGGGCCAGGCCGCACATCTCGGTGAACGTCGAGATGCCGATGCCGAGCTGCACCGGGTCGTTGCTGTCACGACGCCGCTTCTGCTCGGCCCGCAGCTCGTCGTAGCCGAAGAGCTCGACGGCCTTGGCGGTGGCGGCCTCGTAGTTGCCGGAGTCGTAGGTCATGCCGGCCACCGTGGTGAACGGGAACTCGTCGTGCGTGATCCAGTTCTTGGCCCGCACCTCGAGCGGGTCGACGCCCGACCTCGGCGGCGAGCTCGTCCATGATCCGCTCGATGGCGAAGGTGGCCTCCGGCCGGCCGGCGCCGCGGTAGGCGTCGATCCAGGTCTTGTTGGTGAGCACCGTCTGGCAGTTGAACTGGTAGGCCGGGAACTTGTAGATCGAGTTGAACATGAACGCGCCCAGCACCGGCACGCCACCGCCGACGAGCGCGACGTAGGCGCCCATGTCGGCGAGCAGCTCGACCTTGAGCCCGGTGACCGTGCCGTCCTTCTCGGCCGAGAGGGTCAGCTTCTGCCACTGGTCGCGGCCGTGGTGCGCCGAGATCAGCGACTCCGAGCGGGTCTCGGTGTACTTGCACGGCCGGCCGAGCGTGCGGGCGACGGCGATCGTCGCGAACTCCTCGGGCGTGGTCTGCAGCTTGCCGCCGAAGCCACCGCCGACGTCGGGGGCGATGACCCGCACCTTCGACTCGGGGATGCCCATGGTCGCGGCGATGGCGAAGCGCAGGATGTGCGGCGATCTGGGTGGCCGACCACACGGTCATCTGCTCGCTGGTCGGGTCGACGACCGTGGAGCGGGGCTCCATGAACGCGGGGATCGAGCCGCTGCTGGCGGTACTCGCGCTCGATGACGATGCCGTCGACGCGTGCCTTGGCGATGGCCTCGTCGACGTCGCCGCCGGTGCCGGCCTCGGCGGAGTCGAGCTTCCAGAACGCCGACTTGTTGGTGCCGAGGTCGGGGTGGGCGAGCACCGTGTCGGCCGCGGCCTCCTTGAGGTCGAGCACGGCAGGCAGCTCGTCGTAGTCGACGTCGACCCGCTCGGCGGCGTCGCGCGCCTCGCGCTGCGTGCGGGCCACGACGACGGCGACGATCTCGCCGGCGCAGGCGACGTGGTCGATGACGACCGGCAGGTGGGTCGGCGCGACCTGGTCGGGGGTGATCGGCCAGGCGTTGATGTTGACGCCCTGAACGCCCTCGAGGTCCTTGCCGGTGAGGACGGCGATGACCCCGGGCGCCGAGGTGGCCTCGCTGGTGTCGATGGCGCTGATCCGGGCGTGGGCGAACGGGCTGCGCACCATGGCGAGGTGCAGCATGCCCGGGCAGCTGGATGTTGTCGGTCCAGCGGGTGCGTCCGGTGATCAGCCGCTGGTCCTCCTTGCGCTTGCGCGCCTGGCCGATCTCGGCGGTGGGCCGGTCGTCGACGGCGGTCATCAGGCCACGCTCCCCGCGGTGACCGCGGACTCGTCCGCGGCACTGCCCGACTCGGCCATCGTGCTGGCACACGCCGACACGGCCTTGACGATGTTGTGGTAGCCGGTGCAGCGGCACAGGTTGCCCTCGAGGCCCTCCCGGATCTCCTCCTCGGAGGGGTTCGGGTTCTCGTTGAGCAGGTCGATGGCCTGCATGATCATGCCCGGCGTGCAGTAGCCGCACTGCAGCGCGTGGTTGTCGTGGAAGGCCTGCTGCATCGGGTGCAGCTGCGCCGTCCGGGCGAGGCCCTCGATCGTGGTGACCTCGTGCCCGTCGGCCTGCACGGCCAGCACGGTGCAGGACTTCACGCTCCGGCCGTCGAGGTGCACGGTGCAGGCGCCGCAGTTGCTCGTGTCGCAGCCGATCGACGGTCCCCACCTTGCCCGACCGTTTCGCGCAGGTACTGGACGAGCAGCGTGCGGGGTTCGACGTCGTCGGAGCACATGACCCCGTCGACGGTGACGTTGATCCGAGTCATCCTTGACTCCTTCGGCAGTGAGGACCGTGACGTGTTCGTGATCCTGACCTGAAGTGACCCCCGCCACAAGGGGGTGACCGACATCCACAGGAAACTGCAGGCCAGCGCCCTTTCCCGTCAGGAAAGGTCGGCGGCGTGGTGGTGGATCGGGCCGGCGGTCTCCTGGAGGCGCTCCCCGCCGCCGCCCCAGCGCAGCGCGATGATCTCGGCGGCGATCGACACCGCGGTCTCCTCCGGGGTGCGGGCGCCGAGGTCGAGCCCGATCGGCGAGGACAGCCGGGCCAGCTCGGCCTCGGTGAGGCCGGCCTCGCGCAGCCGCTCGAGCCGGTCGTCGTGGGTGCGCCGCGAGCCCATCGCACCGACGTAGGCGACCGACGGCATCCGCAGCGCCACCTCGAGCAGCGGCACGTCGAACTTGGGGTCGTGGGTGAGCACGCAGACCACGGTGCGCTCGTCGACCCGGCCGGCCTCGACCTCCGCGGCCAGGTAGCGGTGCGGCCACTCGACGACCACCTCGTCGGCGCCGGGAAGCGCGACGCGGTCGCGAACACCGGCCGGGCGTCGCACACGGTCACCTGGTAGCCGAGGAAGGACCCGACCGTGCGCGACCGCCGCCGCGAAGTCGATCGCGCCGAAGACGATCATCCGCGGGCGGCGGCGCGTAGGACGCGACGAACACCCGCAGCCCCTCACCGCGGCGCTCGCCGTCGGGGCCGTAGGTGAGGGTCTCGGTGCGCCCGGCGGCCAGCAGGCCGCGGGCGTCGTCGGCGACCGCGGCGTCGGCGCGGGGGCTGCCGAGCGAGCCGGCCGGCATCCGCTCGACGCCGTCGGCACCGACCGCGTCCTCGGGGCGCACGACCAGGCGCCGGCCGACCCAGGCCGGGTCCGGGTGGTCGATGACCGTGGCGACGGCGACCGGGCGCCCGGCCTCGATGTCGTCGCGACACCGTCCGAGCTCGGGGAAGGTCTCCGTGCGACACGGTCTCGACGAAGACGTCGAGGATGCCGCCGCAGGTCAGCCCGACCGCGAACGCGTCGTCGTCGCAGACGCCGTAGCGCTGCAGCACCGGGGCGCCGGACGCGACGACCTCCTGGCCCAGCTCGTAGACCGCGCCCTCGACGCAGCCGCCGGACACCGACCCGACGGCCTCGCCGTCCGGGCCGACGAGCATCGACGCACCCGGCCGGCGCGGCGCCGACCGGAAGGTGGCGACCACGGTGCCGACCCCGACGGGCTCGCCGGCGCGCCACCACCGCATCAGCTCGGGCAGCACGTCACGCACGGGCGACCACCTCCGCCAGCTCCTCGAACGCCGCCAGGCTGTGCCCGGCGACGAAGTCGTCGACATGCGGCAGCGCCGCCACGATGCCTCCCTGCACCGGCTCGTAGCCCGCCTTGCCCCGGTGCGGGTTGACCCAGACCACCCGGTGGGCCACCGCGCGCAGCCGGCGCATCTGCTCGCCCAGCAGCCTCGGGCTCGCCGCGCTCCCACCCGTCGCTGAAGACCACGACGACCGCGCCGCGCGCCATCCCGCGCCGCCCCCACCGGTCGAGGAAGGCCTTGACGCCCTCGCCCAGCCGGGTGCCGCCCGACCAGTCGGGGATGGCCTCGCCGGCGGCCACGAGGCGCGGCTCGGGGTCGCGCTGGCGCAGCGCCCGGGTGATCCGGGTCAGCCGGGTGCCGAGGGTGAAGACCTCCACCGGCACGCCGGCGACGCAGTAGGCGTGCGCGAACCGCAGCAGCGCGTCGGCGTAGGCGCTCATCGAGCCGGAGACGTCGACCAGCAGGACGACCTTGCGGGCTCGGGTGCCGCGGCGGCGCCAGCGCGAGCTCGCCCGGCTCGCCCCATCCGGCGCAGCGTCGCGCGCAGGGTGGCGCGGGCGTCGACGGCACCGCGCCGGGATGCCGTGTACGCGGTGCGCGCGCCGGCGCGGCGCCCGCGGGCGGAGCGCCCCGAACAGCGCTGCCAGCGACTCGCGCTCGCGGCGGGTGAGCGTGGCGACGTCGCGGTGCCGCAGCACCTCGGTCGCGCTGGCGCTGTGCCCGAACGACATCCGCGTCGTCGCCTCGCCGTCGTCGCGGCTCTCGTCGACGCCGAGGCCGGCCTGGGGCACGACGTTGGGCAGTGGGGGGCGGTCCGTCAGCCCGGGCCCGCTGGCCGCTGAACCACGCGGCGAAGACGCAGGTCGTAGCCGCTCGAGGTCGGCCGGCGATCGGCGCACAGCGTGGCCCGGCCCGCCCAGTAGACCGCCGGCTGGTCGTCGAGGCCGACCGCCGCGACCGCCTCCAGGTAGGTGCGCTCCCGGTCGGCGGTGACGGCCACCCCGGCCGCGCGCAGGGCGCGGGCGAAGCCGAGCAGCAGCTCCTCGGGTCGGCTCGGTCATGGCGGTGGCCGTCATCGGGTGAGCATCACGTCGAGCGCCTTGCTTGACCCGCTCGGCGTCCTCGCGGTACTTCACCGCCACGCCGAGCGTGGCCGCCGCGCGTCTCGGCGTCGAGCTCGCGGGCGCCGAGCTCGTGCAGGGCGCGGGCCCAGTCGAGGGTCTCGGCGACGCCCGGCGGCTTGAGCAGTCTCGCGGTCGGCGCGGAGCCGTGCACGGCGCCGCACCACCTGCTCGGCCAGCGCGGCCGACACCTCCGGCAGCCGCGGCTGGCACGATCGCGACCTCGCGCTCGAGGCCGGGGTGCTCGACCCAGTGGTAGAGGCAGCGCCGCTTGAGCGCGTCGTGCACCTCGCGGGTGCGGTTGGAGGTCAGCACGACGATCGGCGGGCACGGTGCCGTGACGGTGCCGAGCTCGGGGATGGTCACCTGCCAGGTCGAGAGCACCTCGAGCAGGAACGCCTCGAACTCGTCGTCGGCCCGGTCGATCTCGTCGATGAGCAGCACGGCAGGGGCGTCGCGCAGCGCCCGCAGCATCGGCCGGGCGATGAGGAAGCGCTCGTCGAACAGGCCCTGCTCGACCTCGCGCACGTCGCGCGCGGCGCCGCTCGGCCGCCTCGAGCGCCCGCAGGTGCAGGATCTGCCGGGGGAAGTCCCAGTCGTAGAGCGCCTGGGTGGCGTCGATGCCCTCGTAGCACTGCAGCCGGATCAGCGGCAGGTCCAGCGTCTCGGCCAGCGCCTCGGCGAGGGCGGTCTTGCCGGTGCCCGGCTCGCCCTCCAGCAGCAGCGGCCGGCCCAGGCGCAGCGACGAGCCAGGTCGATGGTGGCGAGGCCGTCGTCGGCGAGGTAGCCGGTTTCGCCGAGCGCGTCGGTCAGGTCGTGTCGCCGTGCCGAACGTCGTCCGCGGGTCCATGGCGCCAGCATCCCTGACGACGTGCCGATCCGGAAGCGATCGTTCACAGCAGACGTCACGCGGGGACCGTTCCGCCCGACAGGCAATGGTGGCCACCGGCCGACCCGCCACGCACGAAGTGCGCCCGGACGGAAGCGGCGGACGCGGTGACGCTCACGGGGCGCCCCGCACTGCCTGTTCGGCGGTGCGGTGAGGCGCGGCCGTCAGATCAGGGCGGCGCCACGGCGGCGGCCAGCTCGCCGAGGGCGAGGCCCCCGACCAGGCCGGCCACGACGATGGGCAGCCGCCCGTCGGCGAGCACCGAGAAGCCCGGCTGGTCCGGGTGCGGGCGGGCCAGCCGCCGGGCCCGCAGCGCCTCGACGAGCACCCAGCCGGCGAGGGTGGCGGCGACCACGGTGGGCAGCACCACCACGGGCCGAGCGTGTCGAGGGTGAGCCGGCCGATCGTCAGTGCCCCGACGAGCAGGGCCAGGCCGGTGCGCCGCCATGCCAGGGCAGTGCGCTCCTGCGGGGCGGTGGGGTCGGACGCGGGTGCGCTGACCCCCGGCATCCGGGCGGTCAGCCACCGGTGAGGCTGGCGACGCCCAGCACGACGGCCGCCACCGCGACGGCCACCAGCACGACCAGCATCGCGGGGTTGCTCGGCAGGCTGGACCCCTCGCGCATCGCCCGCTCGGTGCGGGCCCAGCCGCGCCACGCCGCGCCTGCGGTGAGCAGGCCGGCCAGGGCGAGCACGCCGGCGAGCAGGTGCTGCAGGGTGTCGGGCAGCGGCAGCGGGAGGGCGTCGACGGCCGCGGCGCCGGCGACCAGCGCGAGGGCCGTGCGGATCCAGGCGAGGAAGGTGCGCTCGTTGGCGAGTGAGAAGCGCGGGTCGGGGTCGTGCCCGGCACCGTAGACACTGCTCGGCCAGCGGCGCTCGGGGTCGGTCACGGCGCCATCATCCCCGGCGCAGGTCGTCGAGGTCGCCGGCGGTGTCGAGATCGCGCCCGGTGGCGAGGTCGCCGCACTCGACGAGCCGGTGCGGCGTCGCGCGCAGGTGGTCGCGGGCGCCGCGGTCACCGTGGGCGGAGGTGATGACGGCCGCCCAGTGCTCGCGACCGATGGCCACCGGGTGCCCCGGCACGCCGCCGTATGCCGCACGCACCAGTGCCGCTCGCCCGTCGGGGACCGCGGTGCTCAGCACACGCTCGACGACCTCGGCGGTGACGTCGGGCAGGTCGACGAGGGTGACCAGCGCGAGGTCGGCGTCGCCGCCGCTCGAGGTGGGTCAGCCCGGCCCGCAGCGACGCTCCCATCCCCTCGTCCCAGTCCTGTGCGTGCACGACGTCGACCCCGTCGACGAGGGCCGCGACGGCTGTCACCGGAGGCTCCCACGACGACGACCACGGTGTCGCACCCTCCCGCGACGACGCGGCCGACGGCGGTCTCGACGAGGGTCGGGCCGCCGTCGGTGAGCCGCACGAGGGCCTTCGGGCCGCCCATCCGGCGGCCGGCCCCGGCGGCGAGCACGAGCCCGACGGTGGTCACCCGGTCAGCCTGCCACGCCCGCACAGGAGTCGAGCCCGGTGGCGCGGGCGGCGCCCGAGGAGTTGGCTGGGCGCGTGGGGGACGCGCAACCGGAAGAGTCGGCGCTGCTGGTGCGGTGCCCGGCGGCGGAGCCGGCCGTCGGCGCCTGGCGGGCGCGGCTCGACCTGGCTGCGGGCGTGGGGGTGCCGGCCCACGCCACGGTCATCTACCCGTTCCGTCCGGTCTGGGCCATCGGCGACGCCGAGCACGCCCGGCTCGAGCGGCTCTTCGCGGCCATTGCGTCGTTCACGCTCGTCGGCGCGCGCACGGCGTGGTTCGGCGACGCGGTGGTCTACGTCGAGCTGGCCGGTGCCGAGCGGGTCTCCGAGCTCATCGATGCGGTGACCCGCGAGTTCCCCGAGCACCCTCCCTATGGCGGGACGATAGCCGAGGTCATCCCCCACGTGACCGTCGGCCACGGTCACGACCTGACGACCTTGCGGTCGGCCGCAGCCGAGGTCGACCGACGCCTGCCGTTCCGTCAGGAGGTCACCTCGGTCGAGCTGTGGAGCGGCCCACCCCCGACGATGGGCATCGGGCGCTGGCGCCACGTGCGGGCCTACCCACTCGGCCCGCCACTCGCGCGCTGAGTCGCCCTGCAGCGCAACCGATCTCGGCTCAGCGATACTGCTCGGGCACCTCGATCCCGAAGCGGTCACACACCGCGCGCACGTCGGTGCGGTCCTTGGCGTCACCGACATACGTGTCGTGGAACCGCACGACCCACGGCGCCGAGATGCAGTCGACGTCACGGCCGCCGACCTGCCCCCGGCCGGTCAGCGAGGCGGCGGGGAACGCGGCCCCGTGCTCGGGCGGGCCGACCACCCCGTTGCCCTCGGCGTCGAGCACCACGACGTGCAGGTCGAGCACCTGCAGCCGCCCGCCGCGACGACGCGAGAGCAGGAAGTTCCACGGCGTGGCCCCCTCCTCCCCCACGGACTCGAAGCCATCAGCCCACAGCACCCCCAAGAAGGCGTCGAGATGACGCGACTCGAGGGTGACGTCGAGGTCGCCGTGCTCGCGCGTCTGCTCCCCGAGCAGGGCGTCGATGCCCCAGCCACCGTCGAGCCACAACCGGGTTCCCACCGTGTCGGCGAGGTCGAGCACGTGCAGCACGTCGGCGAGGGTCGTGCGCGCTCCGGGCGGGGTACTGGTCGGCACGTCGGCAGTCTGCCCCGGCCCCGTGCCACCCGTCGCGTGCATTTCGCCCGCCCCTAGCCGGATGCCGGGTGCCCACCACCGACCGCGGCCTCGACCAGGACGCGCGCTGACTGAGCCGCCCGCTCCGCGGCCTCCGGGTCGGCGTCGAGCGCACCGCTGGCCAGGCCGCCGTCGAGCAGCAGGGTGAGCGAGCGCGCCAGCCCGCGCGGGTCGGGCGCCCCGGCATCCGCTGCGAGCCCGGTGACCCACTCGAGCACCGCCGTCTTGTGCGCGACCGTGCGGTCGTGCACCGGTGTGCCCGGCACCGCCTCGGCGGCCGCGTTGAGGAAGGCGCAGCCGCGGTAGCCGTCCTGCCGGCAGGCGGTGCCCAGCGCGTCGAACAGCCCGACGAGCTCGTCGGCCGGGGCGGGCCCGGCGGCCGCGGCAGCGTCGTGCAGCTGCCCGCTCCAGATGCCGTCGACCTTGTCGAGGTAGGCCACCACGAGGTCGTCCTTGGCGGGGAACCACTTGTAGAAGGTCGCCTTGGCCACGCCCGACTCGGCGATGATCCGGTCCACCCCCACGGCGCGGATGCCGTGGGCGTAGAAGAGCCGGAACGCCGTGTCGAGGATGCGCTCGCGGGCGGGCTGGGGGGCCATGGGGTTGATAGTAGACAGATCTGTCTGCTAGCGTCCACTCCGACGTAGACAGATCTGTCTACTCCACCGATCCCCGGACCACAGGAGCTCCCATGAACATCGCAGTCCTCGGCACCGGCAGCGTCGGCCGCGCCCTCGCGGGCCGGCTTTCCGAGCTGGGCCACACCGTCACCGTCGGCACCCGCGACCCGCAGGCCACGCTGGCTCGCACCGAGCCCGACGGCAGCGGCACCGCGCCGTTCGCTGCGTGGCACGCCGACCGGCCGGCCGTCGCGCTCGCGACCCACTCCGAGGCCGCCGCGGGCGCCGAGCTCGTGGTGCTCGCGACCTCGGGCGCGGCCAGCCTCGAGGTGCTCGGCCTGGCCGGTGCCGAGCACCTCGCCGGCAAGCCGGTGCTCGACATCAGCAACCCGCTCGACTTCTCCAACGGCTTCCCGCCCACCCTGTCGGTGAGCAACACCGACTCGCTCGGCGAGCAGGTGCAGCGGGCCTTCCCCGAGGCCCGGGTGGTCAAGGCCCTCAACACCCTCACCGCCGACCTGATGGTGCACCCGCAGAAGCTCGGCGCGAGCAGCACGGTGTTCGTGTCCGGCGAGGACGCCGAGGCCAAGGCGACCGTCACCGGCATCCTCACGTCGTTCGGTCACGACGACGTCGTCGACCTCGGCGGCATCGAGACGGCGCGCGGCACCGAGATGTACCTGCCGATCTGGCTGCGGCTGATGGGCGCGCTGGGCACGGCGCAGTTCAACATCAAGGTCGTCCGCTGATCTGGTCTCATACCGACCCATTGCGAATTTCCCACCCCATGACGCGGCGAACCGCGGCCAAATGGGTGGGAAATTCGCAATAGGTCGGGGTTGGGGAGTCAGGGAGTGGCGGTGGCCTCGATGGCGGCGATGATCCGCGGCCGGATCTCCTCCGGCGAGATGACGGCGTCGACCGAGCCGACCTCGACCGCCCGGTGGATGTCGTGCACCCGGTCGAACTCGGCCGCCACCTCGCCGAGCTTCTCGGCCCGCACCGCCGTGCGCACGGTCGACGAGCTCCGTCGCCAGAGCGGCGCGCTCGGCTCCGCTTGCCTCCGCCGACGCGGTGCTGCAGTTCGGCGACGCGCGGGTCGGCCGCCGTGCGCGCGTCGACGTCGCCGGCGAAGACGACCGCGGCCGCCGGGGCGCCGCCGATGACCGAGGCGAACGAGCCCTCGACGGCGAGCACCGTCATCCGCGGGTTGAGCGCCTTCGAGAACACGACGAACGCGCCACCGTGGTAGCGCGAGATCACGCAGAACACGATCGGCCCGTCGAAGTTGACGATGGCCCGGCCGATCTCGGCGCCGTACTCGAGCTGCAGGTTGCGCATCGAGTCGGGTGAGCCGTCGAAGCCCGACAGGTTGGCCAGCACGACCAGCGGCCGGTTGCCGCTGGCCGCGTTGATCGCCCGTGCCGCCTTCTTCGACGAGCGCGGGAACAGCGTGCCGGCCGTGTAGATGTCGGGGCCGTCGGTCGGCGGGAAGCCGCGCCGCGGCACCGGCTTGCGACTCGATGCCCAGCAGGCACACCGGGATGCCGCCGATGTGTGCATCGAACACGACCGCGGTCTCGGCGTCGGCCATGCCGGCCCAGCGCTCGAGGATGCGCGTGGTCCTGGTCGGCGACCGCCCGCATCACGGTGCGGATGTCGAAGGCCTTCTTGCGGTCGGGGTTGGTCGCCGGCGAGAAGATGTCGCCGACGGTGGTGAAGTCGCTGTCCGCCAGCGCGTGCGGGTAGGGCGAGACGTCGCGGTCGAGCGGGTCGGTGGTCGGCGCCCGTCGCGGGCCGCCCTCGCCCGGCGCGACGTAGGTGTGCTCGTAGTGCGCCATCAGGATGTCGAAGGCGCCGGCGAGGTCCGGCGCCCAGTACTGCGCCTGCCCGTTCGGGCCCATCACCCGGTCGTAGCCGCCGATGCCGAAGTTGTCCTCGGCCGAGACGCCGCCGGAGAAGTCGAGCGACTGCTTGCCGGTGAGCACCATCGCGCAGTCCGGGGTCATCACCAGGATGCCCTTGGTGTGCATCAGCATCGTCGCCTCGGCGTTCCAGTACGGCTGGGCGCCGACGTTGATGCCGGCGACGACGACGTTGATCTCGCCGCCGTCCTGGGTGAACTCGATGATCCGCTTGAGCGCCTTGGCCACCCAGTCCATGTTCTCGGTGCCGGAGTCCATCGAGATCCGGGCGCCGGCCGACAGCGCGAACCACTCGACCGGCACGCCGCAGCTCGCTCGGCGAGGTCGAGCGCGGCGATGACGCGCGCGCACTCGGGCTCGGCGACCGCGCCGAGCGCCTTCGTCGGGTCGCCGCAGAGCACGCACCCGGGTGACGCCCTCGGGGTGCAGCGGCGGTCGGGGTGGTGACCAGGCCGCCGACGATGCCCGCGGTGTTCTGCCCGTTCGGCCGGTCGACCGGCACGAGCCGGCCGGTGTCGTCGAGGTCGTACTCGACGAGCCGACCCACCGCCGCCGGCGAGCATCGCCGACCAGCTCGTACGGGTAGACCATGCCGCGGCGCCGCGCGCGGACCACCTTCTCCGCGTAGTCGTCGAGCGGGTCGACCCGCTCGGTCGGCCGGCGCGTCGACGGTGAACGTGACCCCGGACCCCGGCTGGTAGGAGAACCGCGCGCAGATCGGCACGGCGTGCGCCGGCCTCGCCCGCGATCGCGCCCCTGCGACGCGCACCTCCTCGATGCCGGCACCGACCGTCATCGGGGCGATCTTGCCCTGCAGCGCCGTCAGCTGGTCGAGGTCGGCCTCGACCGGCGGGCCAGATGTGCAGCCAGACGTGGTTCGTGTCGAGCCGGGCCCGCGGCGCCGCGGGCGGCCCGCGCCCGGCGGATCGCCTCGAGGCAGTTGGCCAGCGGCCCGCTCGGCGTGCGGCAGCGCCGTGACCCTGCCGGTCTCGTCGCGCACCACGGCGAGCTGGCGCACCTGGGCCAGCGCCACCAGCCGCTGGTCCGGCGGGTTGTCCGGCGGCGACGCAGTGTAGCAGCAGCACGTCCTCGGGCGCCTCGAGCCGGGTGAGCGTCGAAGTCGCGCAGCCGCCACAGGTTGAGCCGGCGGCCGACCATCGGGTGCACGCCGCGGACCAGCCGGTCCTCGTCCATCGGCCGTCGGCCTGCGGGCGGAAGGTGAAGTAGCCGACCTCGCGGTCGTCGCCGGGCACGACGCGCCACCGCGACGCGGCGCACGCCGGGCCGCGAACGGCAGCCGCGCCAACCGGTCGGCGAGCGACGGCGGCGGCCTCGTCCGGTCGTCCGGCAGGTCGCCCCAGTGCAGGTAGAGGTCGACGACGGCCTGGTGGCCGTCCGGGGCCTCACCGACCAGCCGGGCCAGCAGCGCAGACGAGCTCGGTGCCGTCGGCCAGCTCGTCGATCGTCGCCGTGGTCGCTCACCAGGTGCGAGTCTCGGCCGTCGAGCCGGTAGTCGGCGGTCGCGACGGCCCGGCCGTCGACGGTGACCTCGCGCAGGTCGTGCAGGGCGTACTCGCGGTAGTGCCGCTGGATCAGCACCTCGAGCATCGGCTCGCGCGTCGGGCACGGCCGGCGCGAGCCGCTCGCCGAGGAACCGCACGATGCGCTCGGGGATGGCCACCAGCGCGTCGATCCGGTCGGCGCGGTCGGGGCCGTCGGGCAGGGCGTCGATCTGGTCGAGCTCGTCGCCCACCGACCGCCAGCACCGCGGCCCGGTCGGCGTCGACCAGCGGCTGGTCGAACCAGCGGAACCGCACGCTGCGGGCGAGGTCGCCGACGACCGGGAAGCGCAGCTGGGTGGCCGACGACCAGCCGGTCGAGCAGCTCGCGGGCCGGCGGCCTCGACGCTCGGCCGCCGGGGGCCGGCTCGGCGAGCCAGCGCTGCAGGATCGCGGTGACCACCGAGACCTCGGGCGCCGAGCGCTGCTGGGCGAGGAAGATCCGGAACACCGCGCTCCTCGAGCTCCGGGCGTGCGCTCGACGCCGGTGACGCCGTAGTGGCCGAGCACGCGCTCGAGCCGCCCGCGGAAGTCGGCCGGGCAGCCCGCCGCGCTCGACGTCGAGGCTCTGCAGGTAGGTGTGGAAGTGCTCGCGCGGGCTGTGCACCGCGGTTCTCGGTGTGCGCCTCCTCGCCGACCGGCCGGTTGCGGCTCAGCTCGGCGAGGTCGGCGAAGACGGTCGAGCAGCTCGATCTCGTCGGCGAGCGGGTCGAGCGGCCGCTCGCCGGCCAGCTCGTCGCGGGCCGCGAGGTAGCCGGCCAGCGTGCGCGTCTCGTCGCCGGGGTCGACGTCGTAGCCGAGCAGCATCGCCGGCAGGTCGGCGCGGCCGCGGGCGGCCCGCTTGGCGACGTCGCCGTTGACGACGTCCTCGGGCAGGTCGAGGTCGGGCGCGTCGGCGGCCACGGCGGTGGCCTCCACCGCCGTCGCCGAGCGGCTCCAGCCGGACCAGCGGCGGCACCGGTCTCGACCTGGCTGCCGGTCGGCGACCGAGCAGCTCCTTGAGCCGCGCGTCGAACGGCGCCGGCAGCACCGTCTCCATCTTCATGCTCTCGAGCACGAGCACCGGCGCGCCCGCCGCGACCTCGTCGCCGACCGCGACCGGCGTGGCGACGACCAGCGCCGGCGCGGGCGAGCGCAGCACGCCGCCCTCGTCGCGGCTGACCCGGTGGGTCGACGCCGTCGACCTCGACGAGGTGGATCGGCCCGTGCGTGGCGGTGACCAGCCGGTAGGTGCGCCCGCCGACGGTGACCCGGCTGGCGAAGCGGCGTCGATCCGCTCGAGGTCGGCGTCGACCGTCGGCACCTGCCCGGTCGGCTCGGCCACCGACACCCGGAAGCGGTGCCGGCCCGGTGCGGTACGACGGTGACCTGGTAGGCCGCGCCGCGCAGCTTGAGGTCGATCGGCGCGGCCGCACGTCGTGCTGCACCTGCGGGCGGCCGCCGCGCGCGGTCTCGAGCAGCCGGTGCTGCTCGACGCGCCTCGGCCTCCTCGTAGGCCTCGATGCCGGCGGCGACCAGCGCGACGCCGGAGTGCTCGGTGCGCGACGAGCCGGCCCTCGCCGCGCACCCGGTCGATCCAGCCGGTGTCGGCGCTGCCGTCGATCACCTCCGGCTGGTCGAGCAGGTCGAGCACGAAGCTCTTGTTGGTCGCGCCGCCCTCGATGACGACCGTGGTCTCGCGCCATCGCCCGGCGCAGCCGGGCGAGCGCCTCGTCGCGGTCGCGGCCCGTAGGCGATGATCTTCGCGATCATCGAGTCGAAGTCGGCCGGGATCGAGTCGCCCTCGCCGACACCGGTGTCGACCCGGATGCCGGGGCCGGCGGGCAGCTCGAGCCGCACGATGCGGCCCGGGCGACGGCGCGAAGTCGCGGTCGGGGTCCTCGGCGTTGAGCCGGGCCTCGATGGCGTGCCCGACCTCGGCCGGCCGGTGCCCCTCGAGCCGGCCGCCGGCCGCCACGTGGATCTGCAGCCTTGACCAGGTCGATGCCGGTGGTCGACCTCGGTGATCGGGTGCTCGACCTGCAGCCGGGTGTTGACCTCGAGGAAGGCGAAGAAGCTGCTCGCCGCGGGTGGTAGAGGAACTCGACGGTGCCGGCGCCGCGCGTAGCCGACCGCGAGGGCGAGCCGCTCGGCCGACGCCTTGAGCTCGGCGGCCTGCGCCGGCGTCGAGCACCGGCGAGGCCGACTCCTCGATGACCTTCTGGTTGCGGCGCTGCACCGAGCAGTCGCGCACGCCGAGCGCCCAGGCCGTGCCCTGGCCGTCGGCGATGACCTGCACCTCGACGTGCCGGGCGCCGGTGACCAGGCGTCTCGAGGAAGACGACGCCGCTGCCGAACGCGCGCTGCGGCCTCGTCGCGGGTGCGCTCGTAGGCGTCGGCGAGCTCGGCGTCGGACGGCGACCATCGCGGATGCCGCGCCCGCCGCCGCCCGCGGTCGCCTTGAGCATCAGCGGGTAGCCGATCCGCGGCCGCCGCAGCGATGGCGTCGTCGAGGGTGTCGACCGCGCCGCGGCTCCACGGCGCGACCGGGACGCCGACCTCCTCGGCGATCAGCTTCGAGCCGATCTTGTCGCCGAGCTTGCGCATCGCCTCCGGCGCTCGGCCCGATGAAGGTGACCCCGATCTCGCTCGCACAGCTCGGCGAAGGCCGGGTCCTCGGCGACGAAGCCCCAGCCGACCCACGCGGCGTCGGCCCCGGTCTCGACGCAGCGCGCGCTCGAGCACCGCGTGGTCGAGGTAGGGGCGCGCGGAGGCCGGGCCCGAGGTCGTAGGCGAGCGTCGGCCTCGCGGACGAACATCGCCGCCGCTCGCCGTCGGTGTGCAGCGCGACCGTCTCGATGCGGTGCCGCCCGGACCGGCCTGCGCGTTGAGGTCACGGACGGCGTGGATCAGCCGCATCGCGGCCTCACCGCGGTTGACGATGGCGATCCGCTGGAACATCGGTGGTCCTCCCGGGTGTCCGGTGTGCGTGTCGTCGGTGCTCGTGTCTCGGGGCGAGGTCGTCGCCGCCGGTTCCCGAGCCTGTCACCAACTCGTGGTGACTCGCGAGTAATGAGCGTGCTCTCCCGGCGCGTCCGCGGAACGCCGGGCGCGCGCCACCACGCCGTGAGTACGCTGGCTGGACCGGTTATGTCCCACCAGCGAAGGAGACCGCGGTGCGTCGTCGCCCCGGGCGATCCCATGGGTTGCAGAGCGCACCCGTCGTGGCCCTGCTCCTCGCGCTCGGCGCGCTCCTGGCGGCCCCGGTGGCCGCAAGTGCCGCGCCGACAGGCGTTCCCACGACCCCGGCATCCGCCGCCGACGAGCAGGCGCTCGCCGAGAAGTACGCGCCGGTGGTGCGACTGGTCGAGCAGAAGGTGGACTGCGGGCCGGGCGAGCCGTTCGTGCCCACCGACGTCGACAGCCTGCTGGGCAACGACACGGTGGCGCTGCGGGGGCCGTGGACCACCGACGACCTGGTCAAGATCGCGCCGACCGAGGCCGACCTGGGCAAGGGGCTGACCGGCTACCACCTCGACTTCCCGGGAAGCCCGCTCAGCCCTGGCTGCTCCTACGAGGAGTGGGCGAACGAGCAGACCGCGGACTGGGCCCCCACGACGTACGCCCGCGTGGTCACCGAGAAGGGCCGCAAGGGCCTGGCCGTGCAGTACTGGCTCTACTACCCGTTCAACGACTTCAACAACAAGCACGAGAGCGACTGGGAGATGATCCAGGTCGAGTTCGACGCGTCCGACGCGGCGACCGCCCTGACCCAGGACCCCACTCGGGTCGGCTACAGCCAGCACGAGGGCGTCGAGATCGCGAAGTGGGGCGACACCAAGCTCGAGGTCGTCGACAGCACCCACCCGGTGGTGCACCCGGCCGCCGGGTCGCACGCCAACTACTACGACGCCGCCCTCTTCCTCGGCCGGTCGGGCCAGCAGGGCTTCGGCTGCGATGACAGTCGTGCCCCGACCACGGATGTGCGACCGGGAGTCCGGCTGGTGCCCTCCGACGCCTTCGCCGCCGGCGAGGAGTACCAGTGGCTGAAGTACACCGGGCGATGGGGCCAGCGGGAGACCAGCTTCTACAACGGGCCCACCGGCCCGAACACCAAGGACCAGTGGACCAAGCCGCTGACCTGGACCGACACCGAGGGGGCAGGCACCGCGTATGCCGTGCCCGCCAGCGGCCTGTACGGCACCCAGGCGACCAGCTCGTTCTGCGGCATCGTCTCCACCGGGTCCGACCTCCTGCGGCTCGCGATGAACAACCTCGCCATCGCCGCGGTCGCCCTCATCGCCGTGGCCCTGCTGGTCACGTGGCTGGTGCGCCGCACGACGTGGAGCCCCTCCTCGCCGCTGCGCCTCGTGCGCCGGCGCAGCACGGGTCAGGTCGTGGCCTCGGTGTGGCGGATGTACCTCAGCCGGTTCCTGCTCTACGTCGGCATCGGGGTGCCGATCGCCGTGGCGACCATCCTGCCGGGCGTCGCGACGGTGTGGGTGACGTCGGTGGCCCAGTCCATCGAGGGCAGCGCCACGCTCCAGACCTGGCTCGTCGCCATCGCCGGGGTGCTGCTGGCCACGCTGTCCCCGGTCACCCTCCTCCTCGGCCAGGCAGCGACGATGTTCGCGGCCCGCGAGATCGACGAGGGGCGGCCGGTGGGCCCGCTGCGCGCCTACGGCGGCGCCCTCCGCCGGGCGATCCCGTTGTTGCTGACCCCGGCCGCCGTCTTCGTCGTCGCCATGCTGATGGTGCTCACCGTCGTGCTCATCCCGGTGGCCATCGTGCTCATCGTGCTCAGCCTGCTCATCAGCCCCGTCGTGCTCTTCGAGCACCGGTCGGGCTGGGGGGCCCTGCGTCGCAGCGCGCACCTCGTACGGGTGCGCTGGGTCAAGGTCGTCGTGCTCGTCGCGCTGGCCAACGGGCTGGTCCTGGCGATCGGCCCGCTGCTCGGTGCCGCCCTCATCCTCGGCACCTCGCTGCCCTTCGCGGTGAGCAACGCCGTCGCCGGCGTCGTCTATGCGCTGTTCGTGCCGCTCGTGGCGCTCAACGCCGTCTACGTCTACGCCGACGTGCTGGTGCGCGACGAGCTCGAGCCCCGCGACGCGAAGGCGCCCGATCTGCCCGCCGAGGCGACCCTGGCCTGAGAGGAGCCCGGCTCAGGCGGCGGCGGCGGGCTCGGGGGTCAGGCGCCGGCGGGCGGCGAAGTAGGCGGCCACCGCCATCCCGATGATGAGCAGGATGCCTGCCACCGTGGCGTTGCGCACCAAGGTGTCGGTGAACGTCGACACCACGGCCCGGGCGGCGTCCGCAGCGACGGGGTCGGTCAACCGATCGGTCGCACCGGAGACGATCACGCGCAGCGCCACGACCGCCACCACCAGGGCGAGCAGCGCCACGCCGGTGAACCACAGGCCGGCCACCGCGGCGTCGCGCACCAGCCAGGCCCCGGCGGCCGCGAAGACGATCACGAGCAGCGGGCCGAGCCAGACCAGCACCTTGAGCAGCTGGTAGTAGCCCTTCCACGTGTTGAGCTGCTCGACGGTGGTGATCGGCACCGAGGCCTCGAGCGTCGGCAGCCGGTCGACGAAGCTGAAGCCGGCGCCGACCAGCTCCTGGCGCACGGCGTTGCCGACGGTGGCGAGCTGGATGCTCACCGTGTCGCCCTGGGTGACAACGGCACCGTTGGTCGTGGCGTCGCCGTCGAGGGTCGCCACGAGGTCCTGGTGGGCGGTGCGGGTGGCCTCCTCGAACGCCGTGGCGAACTCGGGTGCCTCCACGACCTTCGCGACGATGGATGCCGTGCGCGTCTCGACCGCGCCCCCGAGGCTGCCCGCGAGGTCGCGCAGCAGTCCCTTGACGAGGTCGGGGGCGGCCAGCTCGTCGATGGCGCCGGTGACCTTCGGCGCGACCCGCGTGTCGATCGCCTGGGTCACCTGTGCGGTCATCTCCTGCTCCACGAGCGCCTGCACCTCCGGCGAGGACGCCACCGGGGTGACCCGGGCGACGAACGCGTCGGTGTCGGTGACCGTGCGTGCTGTCCAGGTGGCGATGACGGCCACGGGCACGAGGAGGGCGGCCAGGACGAGCAGCACGATGCCGACGATCCGGCGGGGTCGTGAGGTCATGTCGGCTCCTTGCCGTCGGGGTGGTCGTCGCCCGGTGGCGGCCGGTCGAGGGTCTCGTGCGGCCCGGCCACCTCGGGCGGCTCGGCACCGGCCAGGGCGGCGGGGGCCGCACGCAACGGTGCCGACGGCCCGGCATACGGGCCCTCGTCGTCGTCCTTGTCGCCCCAGGCCCGCTCGGCGCTGGGGGCCACCAGCTCGGCCACCCGAGCCTCGGTGGCGTCGGTGAGCTCGTAACGCCGCTTGTAGATCTCGAGCAGCGCCATGGCCGTGGCGGCCACCGGCACGCCGAGCAGGGCCCCCGAGAGGCCGAAGAGCTGGGCGCCGAGCAGCGCGGCACCGAACGACACTGCCGGGTGCAGGTCGACGGCGCGTGCCGAGATCCGCGGCTCGATGGTGACGTTCTCGACCTGCTGGTAGGCGATGCCCCAGATGAGCACGTAGACGCCGAGGATGGGGTCGCCCGAGGTGAGGCCGACGACCACCGGCAGCGCGATCGAGATGTAGGTGCCGACGTTGGGCACGAACTGGGCGACGAGCCCGGTCCACAGGGCGAGCGGCAGCCAGTAGGGCAGCCCGATCAGGGCGAAGACGATGCCGCTGAGGAACGAGTTGATCGCCGCCAGCACGACCCGCGCCGCGATGTAGCCGCCCACCTTGATCTTGGTGAGGTCCCACGCGGCGAGGAAGGGCACCTGCAGGTCGGGGCGCAGGCGGCGGGCGATCCACCGGCGCAGCGCCGGCATCCCCGCCGACACGTAGTAGACGAAGAAGACGAGGATGAACATGCCGAAGAAGCCCGACAGGATCGAGGCGACGACGTTGAGCACCCCGAAGGCGACGTCGTCGGCATACCCCGCGATGTCGGCCGGCGTGATGCCGAGGCGGTCGAGGATGGTGTCGAAGGTGAAGCTCGAGCCGGTCACCTGGTTGAACCACGCGAGGGCGCTGGCAGCGATCTCGGGCAGGGCCCCGATGAAGCTGCTCACCTGGTCGACGAAGAGCTTTCCGAAGGCCAGTACGAAGGCGGTGAGCCCGAGCGCCAGCGCGATCATGACCAGGCCGGTCGCAAGCGAACGCTTCATCCGCCGCGCCAGCGTGGCCACCGCCGGCTCCATGGCGAGCGCGACGAACCACGCCATCAGCACGTAGTAGAGGGTCGTGGCACCCTGCCGCACGACGAAGGCCAGGAACAGCACCAGAAGCAGCACCCCGACGACGATCCAGGTCCGCCGTCGGAAGGGCCGGTCCCCGGAGGGTGCGACCGGCAGCGCTGCGGGGGTCGTGACCTCCATACGGCTCACAGTAGGGCCGCCGACGCGCCTCTCCCGGGCGGCGCGCGGCGACCGGTGCGGTGCCAAAACGCCCGGGACGCCGGACGAGGACGTCGAGCGCCGTCAGCGAGGGACTGACCCAACGTGTCCTGGGCTACCGCTTGGTAGGTGCACGGATCGCATCACCTACCAGGAGGTAGCCGACGTCAGGTACTGCCCCACTCGAGCGCCGGCTCGACCTGCCCTCGCCTACCGCCTGGTAGGTGCACGGATCGGATCACCTACCAGGCGGTAGCCGACGTCGGGTGCCGCCCCCATGTCACCAGGGCCGGCCGATGCGGTGCAGAACTGCTCGGATGCCGTGCGCCCGCGTCGAGCGCTGCGCTCAGCCGGTGCCCAGCACCCGGTCGACGAACGCGTTGCCGAACACCCGCTGCGGGTCGACCCGGTCGCGCAGCGCGCGGAAGTCGGCCAGGCGGGGGAACGCGTCGGCGAGGGCGCCGGCATCCATCTCGAACACCTTGCCCCAGTGCGGTCGGGCACCCAGCGGCACCAGCACCTCCTCGATCGTGCGCACGGCGCGGCGCACGGCAACCTCGTCGCGCACCCAGGTGAAGTGCAGCGCAACCGTGTCGCGCCCCTCGGCGCCGCTGAGCCACAGCTCATCGGCCGCGATGGTACGCAGCTCGCTCACGAGCAGCAGGGGGGCGAACGACGGCGCGAGCCGGCGCAGCCGCGCGACGGCCTCGAGGGCCAACTCGCGGGGGACGAAGTACTCGCTCTGCAGCTCCTCGCCGTTGCTCGGCGTGAACTCGGTGCGGAAGTGCGGGAGCCGGTGCAGCCACGGCCCGGCCACCCCGCCTTGGGCCGTGACCGCCTGCTCCGACCCTCCGGGGATCATGTGCAGCGTGCCGGGCGCCGCCACGGTGCCGAACTCGTCGGTGCCGCGCTCCACCCCCACCCGGTGCTTGAGCCAGAGCTGGTCGACGTCGTCCCACGACCGGGTGAAGACGCTGACGCTGTACGCCGCCGATGTGATGTCGTCGAAGCGGTCCTCCAGCGCTCGCCAGGTCAGCCCGGTGCGCACCTCCTGGCTGATCTCGTACCCCGGCTCGACGTCGAGCTCGAGACGGCTGACGATGCCGAGCGCTCCCAGGGCGACCACCGACCCGTCGAAGTCCGCCGACCCCCGCTCGACCCGGCGCACGGTGCCGTCGGGGCCGACCACCTCGAGCGACCGCACCGCCGCCGCCAGCGAGCGCACCCGGTCTCCCGACCCGTGGGTCCCGGTGGCCACGGCGCCGGCGACCGAGATGTGCGGCAGCGAGGCCATCGCCCCGAGCGCCCACCCCCGCTCGTGCAGCGCGGTCGCCAGCTCGGCGTACCGGGTGCCACCACCCACCGAGACCACCGCGGCGGCACCGGTGTCGTCCGCATCCACCCGCACGTCGGCCGGCAGGCCGGCGAGGTCGACGAGGGTGCCCTCGGTATCCGTGAGGTCGGAGAACGAGTGCCGCGACCCGAGCGCCCGCACCGCCGTGGCTGCCGCCACCACCTCGCACAGCTCGTCGACCGAGCGCGGTCGCACGAGCCGCGCGGCCCGATAGGTGTAGTTGCCCGCCCAGTTGGTGCCGACCGGCACGGGTCCGGTGGAGTCGCGCACCACGAGCCGAGTCGGCAGGCAGACGTGCCCGGGCGTCGGCTCGCGCCCGGCGAGCAGCTCGACGAGCATCCGCACCGCGGTGGCACCGATGTCGTGCAGCGGCTGGGCGACCGTCGTCAGGCTCGGGTCGCACAGCACCGACTCGGGCACGTTGTCGAACCCGACGACCGAGACGTCCTCAGGGACGCGTAGCCCGAGCTCATGGGCCACCTCGATGGTGCGGATCGCGGAGATGTCGTTGGCGGCGAAGACCGCCGTCGGGCGGTCGGGCAGCGAGAGCAGCTCGCGGGCCGGGGCGCTGGCACTCTCGGGCCGGTAGCCGCCCACGCGCACCAGCTCGGGGTCGACCGGCACGCCGGCAGCGGCCATCGCATCGCGGAAGCCCTGCTCGCGCAGGCGCGCCGACTCCAGGTCCTCGCGGCCCCCGAGCAGCGCGATGCGTCGGTGCCCCAGACCGAGCAGGTGCTCGGTGGCGGCCATCGCGCCCGCGGCGTTGTCGGCGTCGACCGTGGGGAAACCGGCGGGGCCGGTGTGCGGGTCGACCGCCACCACCGGGATCTCCGCCGGAGCGGAGACCACCGTGGGCGTGACGAGGATGGCGCCGTCGATCAGCGTGCCGCCGAGCCGGCTCAACGAACGCCGCTCCCACCCCACCGACCGGCCGTGGTGGCCACCGGAATAGGCGAGCAGCTCGTAGCCGGTCTCGTCGATCGCGCTCGAGACGCCCTTGAGCAGCTCGGTGCTGAACGGCTCGAACTCCGCGACCAGCACACCGATCACGTTGGTGCGGTGGCTGCGCAGGCTGCGGGCCCCCAGGCTCGCCTCGTAGCCGAGCGACTCGATCACCTCGGTGACCTTGTCCATCGTGCTCTGCGCCACGCCGTAGCGCTGGTTGACGACCTTGGACACCGTCGCCACGGACACCCCCGCCGCGCGGGCGACGTCCTCCATCCGCACGCGTCCGGCAGTCGTCACGGGGCGAGACTACCGGGCGGGCGCTGGGCCACTGCGGCGGTTCGATATCGATGTCGGAGCAGGGTGAACCTCTCGGGTCGTGGTCAGCCGCCCGTCGGCCGGCGTCACGCCATGGACGTCGCCGGACAGCTCGACCGACACGACGTCGGCCCTGTCGTCGACGCAGGCCCCGGCCCACACCTGCAGCTCGCCGGGCTCGACCACCCGCCGCCCGGAGCGGTCGGTGAAGGCCAGCCGTGCCGGCGGCACCGTGAAGGTGACCTCGGCCGACGCACCCGCCTCGAGGTGCACCCGTCGGAAGCCCAACAGCTGGGCCACCGGGCGGGTGAGGGAGCCGACGACGTCGCGGCCGTAGAGCTGCACGACGTCCGTCGCCGGCCCGGGATCCGGTGTTGGTCAACCGAACCCGCACCACCACCGGCTCGCACGTCGTGGTGGCCCGCACCTCCACCAGCTCGCGCCGGAACGAGGTGTAGGACAGCCCGTGCCCGAACGGCAGGGCCGGGGCGGTCGAGAGGTTGGTGACGTCGCCGTCGCCGCCCAGTGCGGGGTGCAGGTAGGTGTAGGGCTGCGCGCCGACCGACCGGGGCAGGCTCACGGGCAGCCGCCCCGAGGGGTTGACCCGCCCGGACAGCACGCCGGCCACGGCCGCGGCACCCTCCTCGCCGGGGAAGAAGGCCTGCACCACGGCGGCACATCGGTCGAGCGCCCAGCCGACGGCGTACGGCCGGCCGGTGACCAGCACGAGCACGACCGGAGTGCCCGTGTCGAGCACGGCCTCGACCAGCCGGCGCTGCACGCCGGGCAGCTCGAGGTCGTCGCGGTCGCAGCCCTCGCCCACCGTGCCGCGCCCGAAGAGCCCGGCCTGGTCGCCGACGACCACGACGGCGACCTCCGAACCGCGACGCTGCGGCGACGGCATCCGCGATGCCGGTGACGTCGTCGTCGTCGACGCCGCACCCGAGCGCGCACGCTGAACCGGGCACCGGGCCACTCGACCGGCGAGCGCCTCGCGCACGGTCGGCACGTCGATGCCGGCCGCGGTGCCCGGGTGCTGGGGGAGCACGTGGTTGACGAACGAGTAGCAGCCGAAGAGCGCCTCGATGCGGTCGGCGTTCGGGCCGATGACGGCGACCGTGGCGCGGCGCGGCGAGCGGCAGGATGCCGTCGTTGGCGCAGGAGCACCACCGACTCCTCGGCCAGCCGGCGCGGCGACCTCGCGGTGCTCCGGCGCCGTCGAGGTCGACGTGCTCCGGCGGCGGCTCCTCGAAGGTCGCGTCGAGCAGCCCGAGCTCGTCCTTCTGCGCGCAGCGACCCGCAGCACCGCCCGGTCGACCAGCGCCTCGTCGACCCGCGCCGTCGCGCACCGCGTCGGCGAGCGGCGCGAGGTAGGCGTCGCCGGTGGGCAGCTCGACGTCGACACCGGCGGCGAGCGCCAGCGCGGCCGCGTCGCCGAGGTCGGCCGCGACGTGGTGCAGCAGGTGCAGGAACGCCACCCCGAAGTAGTCGGCGACGACCGTGCCGTCGAAGCCCCACTGGTCGCGCAGCACGCCGGTGAGCAGGTCGGGGTCGGCGGCGACGGGCACGCCCGTCGATCTCGGCGTAGGAGTGCATGACCGAGCGGGCGCCGCCGTCGAGCATCGCCATCTCGAACGGCGACGAGCAGCACGTCGGCGAGCTCGCGCGGGCCGGCGTGCACCGGGCGCGAAGTTGCGCCCGGCCTGCGAGGCCGAGTAGCCGACGAAGTGCTTGAGGGTGGCGTGCACACCCGGCCGACTGCAGCCCGCGCACGTACGAGGTGCCGACGGTGCCGACGAGGTACGGGTCCTCGCCGATGCACTCCTCGACCCGGCCCCAGCGCGGGTCGCGCACGACGTCGAGCACCGGGGCGAGGCCCTGGTGGATGCCGAGCGCGCGCATCGAGGCGCCGATCGCGGCGCCCATCTCCTCGACCAGCTCGGGGTCGAAGGCCGCGCCCCACGCCAGCGGGGTCGGGAAGGTGGCCGCCGTCCAGGCGGCCAGGCCGGTGAGGCACTCCTCGTGCACGATCGCGGGGATGCCGAGCCGGGTGCCGGTGACCAGCCGGCGCTGGAACTCCCACAGCCACGCGGGCCCGCTCGACCGGGTCGACCGGGCGGGTGCCGTACGGCCGGGTGAGGTGCCCGAGCCCGTGCGCGGCTGAACTCGTCGAGACCGGCGGCCGCGGCGAACTCGCCCTGCAGCGGCGCGACCGCCTCGCCGTCCCCTTCTCCCAGAAGCCGACGAGCTGGGCGAGCTTCTCCTCCAGCGTCATTCGCTCGAGCAGGTCGAGCACCGGGTCGTGGCGGAGCCGTCGGGCGAGTCGGCGCCGGTCGCGGTGGCGGGCTGGGTCGTGGTCACGGTCCGGTCCTTGGGGGGTTCGGTGGTCGAGGGTGGCGCGGTCGCCTGGGCACGGGTGCTCATCCCTTCACCGCACCCTGCAGGCCGCCGACGATCCGGCGCTGCATCGCGAGGAAGAAGACCAGGGCCGGGATCATCGCCAGCGAGGTGAACGCGAGCACCCCCGCGGTGTCGGCGGAGTACTGCGACGAGAAGTCTGGCACACCGAGCGGCAGCGTCTTCATGTCACCCTGCAGCAGGAGCAAGCGGCAGCAGGTAGGCGTTCCAGCGACGCGACGAAGGCGAGCACGCCCGACGGTGACCACGCCGGGGCCGGACAGCGGCAGCATGATCCGCCAGAAGAAGCCGATGCGCTGGCGCCGTCGATGAACGCGGCCTCCTCGAGCTCGTCGGGGATCGCCTGCAGGAACGGCCGCAGGATGATGATCGTCACCGGCAGCGCGAAGGCGATCTGCGGCAGGACGACCCCCCACCAGGTGTTCCCGAGGTGCAGCTGGCGGGTGATCATGATGAACAGCGGGATGATCGCGACGGTGGCCGGGAACAGCAGCCCCAGCGCGAACACCGTGTAGAGCGGCTCACGCCCGCGGAACCGGTAGCGCGCCAAGCACGTAGGCCGCCATCAGCCCGAACACGACGGCCACCACGGTCGTCACCAGGGCCACGATGGTCGAGTTCAGGGCGTAGCGCCAGAAGCTCGCGCTGGTGAGCACCCGCTGGTAGTTCTCGAGCACCCACGGGTTCGGCAGCCCCGCCGGGTGACTCGGCCAGCTGGGCGTTGGTGCGGAACCCGCCGAGCACGACGTAGAGCACCGGCCCGAGGGTGACCGCGACAACGATCAGGGCGACGAACCACACCAGCGGCGACCCGCCGCGATCGGGGCCCGAGGCCCGGGGCTTGCGGAGCGCCGCGGGGGCCGGTGCGGTGGGCGGTGTGACCACGGGCACGCTCATCGGACCCTCCTTGACCCGGCATCCGCCTGCGCGACGTCGCGGCGCAGCACGAAGACGCTGGTAGAGCAGCGGCCAGCGACGAGCGAGACGACGAAGAGGATGACGGATACCGCGGTGGCGATGCCGTAGTTGTAGCGCTTGGTGCCCTCGGTGATGATGTAGGTGGCCATCGTCGTGGTCGAGTTGGCCGGTCCGCCACCGGTGAGGATCCACACCATGTCGAAGAGCTGGATCGCGCCGATCATCGACAGGAACGCCCAGATGCGGATGGTGGGGCCGAGCAGCGGCACGGTGACCCAGCGCTGCATCTGCCACCACGAGGCACCGTCGATCTGCGGCCGCCTCGATCAGCTCGTCGGGCACGCCCTGCAGGCCGGCGAGGAAGAGCATCACCGCGAGGCCGAGGTACTTCCAGGTGAGCACGACGAAGACCGTGTAGAGGGCGACCTCGGGGGTGCCGAGCCAGCCCTGCTCGGGGCCGGAGATGCCGACCGCACCGAGCAGCGTGTCGACGACGCCGTACTCGGGCTGCAGCAGCTGCAGCCACACGACGCCGGCGATCACCTCGGACAGCACGTAGGGCACGAAGATGATGGTGCGCAGCACGCCCTGCCCGCGCATCCGGCGGTTGAGCAGCAGCGCGATCGCCAGCCCGACGGGAAGCTGCACGAGTATCGACAGCACGACGATGGTCATGTTGTGCCGGAAGGCGTCGGTGAACACCTCGTTGGTCAGCACCGACACGTAGTTCTGCAGGCCGACGAAGTCGACCAGTGGGCCGAAGCCCTTCCAGCGGTAGAGCGAGAACTGCACCGCCCGCACGATCGGCCAGACGACGAACACCGAGAAGAGCAGCAGCGCCGGCCCGACGAAGAACGCGATCTCGCCCGCCATCCGCAGTGACGCGCGGCGCCCGCCGGGGCGCCCCCGACGCCCCGTCGGCCGTGCGGGTGCACGGCCGACGGCGGCGTCGGGGACGGGGGTCACACCGCCGGCGACGGCAGTTCCGGTCTTCGAGCTCACTTCTCGGCGTCCGCCGCCTGCTGGGTCTTCTTCACGATGTCCTGCGGGCTGGCCTTGCCCGCGAACATCAGCGCGATCTCGTCGTTCATCGCGCCGCCGACGGACTGGCCGAAGGCGGTGTCGAAGTAGAGCTGCACGTAGGGGGCCTCGTCGCGCACCTTGAGCAGGCCACCAAGTGCCGGGTCCTTGACCGAGTCGCCAGCGGCGGGGTTGGTCGGCAGGCCCATGTCGCGCTCGGCGAAGCCCTGCTGCACCTTGTCGGAGAGCAGGTACTTGACGAAGTCGACCGCGGCGGCCGGTGCGTCCTTGGAGACGGCCCAGGCGTCACCGCCACCCAGGGCCGCGCTCTGGTCACCCTGCCCGCCGGGGACGGTCGGGAAGGCGAACCAGCCGGTGTTCTCGCCGAGCCCCTTCTTGTCGGCGGTCAGGCCCTGCATGACACCTGGCTCCCAGTGGCCCTGCATCTCCATCGCGACCTTGCCGGTGGCGAGCAGCCCGGAGGCGCTGGTCGGGCCGGTCTGCGCGGGGGTGGACAGGAAGCCCTTGTTGAACGGCGTGGCGGCCAGGATCTTCTGCACGTCCTCGCCGGCCTTGATGAAGCACTGGTTCGAGAAGTCCAGGCTCTTCACGGCATCCTGAAGTACCTGCTTGGGGCACTCGCGCAGCGCTGTGTAGTACCAGTAGTGGGCGGCCGGCCACTTGTCGCCAGCACCCACCGACACTGGCGCGATGCCCGCGGCCTTGAGCTTGGCCACGGCGGCGAAGAGCTCGTCCATGGTGGTCGGAGCGGCCGTGATGCCGGCCTTCTCGAAGAGCGACTTGTTGTACCAGAAGCCGACCACGCCCACCGAGAACGGCAGCGCGTAGGTCTTGCCGTCGACCTGCCAGCCGGCCACCGAACCGCCGATGGTGTTGATGACGTCCTTGGCCGGCTCGGAGATGTCCTTGGTGAGGTTGGCCGCGACGTGGTCGGCCAGCTCGCCGCCGCCGCGCTCCATGTAGACGTCGGGGGCATCGCCGCTCTGGAAGGCCGCGTCGAGCTTGGTGAGCATGTCCTCGTGCTGCATCGCGCTGACCTGCACCTTGACGCCTGGGTGCGAGGCCTCGAAGTCCTTGGCGACCGAGTCGTAGTAGGCCTTGCCGGGGTCGGTGTTGGAGTTGTGCCACCAGGAGATGGTCACCGGGCCACTCGACCCGGCCGACCCGCTCGTGCTGTCGCTGCTGGTCTCGCTGCCCGTGCCGCAAGCGGCCAGGATGGCCATCGCCGCGCCGACCGCGACGGCCCGTACCACCGTGGTTGTTCTCATCTGGATGCGCTCCTCGCCGTTGAGAGAGTGGGGGATGTGCGGACACGCTGGCATCGGACGCCGATCGTGTCAATCGTTTTCGATAACGTTATCGACACATGGACGGATTCGCGACCGGAGAGGCCCAGGAGGATGCCGTGACACCCACGCCCGACCCCGTCGTGACGGCATCCGGCCGTGGGCGGGTAGCCGCCCTCACCCTCGATGACGGCCCAAACGGCGAGGCCACGCTGGCCCTGCTCGACCTCTTCGCCGCCCACGGGGTGCGGGCGACCTTCTGCGTGGTCGGGGCCCAGGTGCGGGCCGCCGGAGGCGTCGGGGTGCTGCGCCGCACGGTGGCCGAGGGTCACCACCTGGCCGCGCACGGCATGACCTTTGCCGACCAGGGCGCATGGCACCCCGACCGGGTGCGCGCCGACATCCGGGCGACCGTGGCCGTCGTCCGCGACGCGTTGGGCGACCCGACCGCACCTGTGCCGTGGTTCCGGGCGCCCAATGGGTCCTGGGGACGCTCGGCGGCGGTCGCCGTCGAGCTCGGCCTGCAGCCGCTCGGGGTCACGGGCACCATCGACGACTGGCGCACGCAGGACGTCGGCACGCTCGAGGCCAACCTGCAGGCCGCCATCCGCCCGGGGGGCATCGTGCTGGCCCACGACGGCGGGGGCGACCGGTGGGGCACCGTGCAGGCACTGAGCACCGTGCTGCCCCAGTGGCTGGATGCCGGGTGGCACTTCACCCGCCCGGCGCACCCCGACCTCGACGCCGCCGGTGACCCCTAGGTCCCCGGCGGCGTCGAACGGTCACGGCCGGATCGGGGTCACCGTGATGTCGACGGCCTTGGCCATGCCACCCACAACGTAGGTCGCGACGCCCGCAGCCGACGCAGGCGGGAAGACCAGGTCGGTCACCGACACCTTGCCCCTGTCGGCCAACACCTCCACCGAGCTGCGGTCGAGGTATGCCGTGAAGGTCACCTCGCCGTCGTGCACTCGCACCGGCGCCTCCTCGACGCTGGGGAACAGCGGGTTGAACGCGACATTGCCGCTCCGAGTGCGGTCGACGACGAGCGTGCCGTCCCGACGCACCCCGATCCGGGTGCCCACCGAGCCATCAGCACTGCGCCGCACCACGATTCCGGCCTCGGATGCCGCGCCCAGCGCCATCCGGACCTCGACCCTGGCCACCGCGGCGTTGAGCCCGGTCGGCTTCTCGCCCGGAGCGACCCGACGCACCTTCGCGTGCTGCATGTCGCGGTTCACCAGTGCCTTGCGGACCCCTCCGACGGGCTCCTGCCGCAGTCGGAGCCCGTCGTGAGAGGACACCAGCGAGAGGGTGCGGGGCATCGTCATCTGCCCGCGCCAGGGGCTGGTGGGGACGTCACCCGCGTACTGCCAGTTGCTCATCCAGCTGAGCACGGTGCGCTGGCTGTCGGGGAGACCGTTGAAGCTCACGCCGGCGTAGTTGTCGCGACCGTAGTCGACCCAGGACGCCCGCTCGGTGCCGTTGCGGGCGGGAGCCGACGCGAGCATGAACTGGTCGGCCAGGACGTGTCCCCAGCCACCGCTGTTGTGGTCGACGACCCGGATCTGGGCCGCCTTGCCCTGCAGGTCCGAGAGGTCCCACGACGCCCAATCGAGGGCCTCACTGTCGGACCCGGTGCTCGAGCGCACCACCTCGCCGTCGACGACGAGGTTGACTGTGGTCTGGGTGTCGCGCGGGCCGGCAGCGCTGTCGGAGAACCGGATGTCGTCGACCATGAGGTGCCCGAAGTCTCCGCCACTGTGATCGTCGCGGACGACAATCCGGGCCTGCTTGCCCACCGCCGCCTGGGCGTCGATGTGGCGCCAGTCCATCTCGCCCGAGCCGTTGCCCGTCACCGACCCGACGACACTCCCGCCCGAGACGAGCTCGACGACCGTGGGTCCGCTCGTGCCCAGCGGGTGCGCGCCTCCCGCGACGAGCAGGTTGACGTAGTCGCGCGTCACCGTGAACTCGGGCGACACGAACGTGCCGACCGCCGGGTCGCACTTGTCCGGCACGACGCAGGTGTCGAGGACGTTGCTGCCCTGGTGGTTCGGCAGGCCCGACGGGGTGGCGCCGAAGCCGACGAAGTCTCCCGTGGCGCTCCACCCGGTGGGCAGGTGCGTCGTCGGGTCGAGGGTCTCGAAGTCGGTGAACGAGGATCCGCCCGGGTCGCCCTGGGTGGCACCGGGGATGGCGGGGTGGTTGCCGCCGCCGATCAGGAAGTTGAGGTAGCGCTGGTCGACGGTGAAGCTCGGGGAGGTGAGCTCGCCCTGGGCCGCGTCGAAGTCGATGAAGCTGTTGACCAGCCGGTCACCCACGTAGCCGGTGACGGTCTGCTGCCCGGGCAGCGAACCGGTCGCTGGCTGGGAGCCGAAGGCGGTCCCGGTCGGGGTCCACCCGGCATACCCGCTCTCGAAGCCCTGCAGGAGGGTCCCGGCCGGTGGCTCGTAGGTGGCAGGCCCGTCGGCGGTGAACGTCGTGCCGTCGAAGTCGCCGACGAAGTACTGCGTGCCGGAGCCACCTGCGATCCCACCGGGGTTGAGGCTGACCAGCATGACCCACTTGACGTGGCGACGGTCGCCGTCGACGGCGAGCGGGAAGAGGTCCGGGCACTCCCACACCCCACCGGTCGCGTTGCGAGGGCCGAACTCCGACAACCGAGTCCACTGCTTGAGGTTCGCGGAGCGCCAGATGAGGACCTTGTGCTCGGTGGCGATCACCGACACCATTCGCCACTCCTTGGCCGGGGCGTACCAGAACACCTTGGGGTCGCGAAACTCGCGTGAGCCGATGTCGATCACCGGGTTGCCCGCGTACTTGGTCCACGTCTGGCCGTCGTCGGTGGAGTACGCGAGGGACTGCGCCTGGATGCCGTCGCGACCGCTCGCAGGCGTGTAGGCGCTGGTGTACATCGCCACCATCGCCGGGTTCTTCGCCGTGCCGAAGCCCGAGCTGTTCGTGGAGTCGACGACCACCGAGCCGGAGAACACCCCCTCGTTGGCGTCGAACGGGATGGCGAGGGGCTGCTCCTGCCAGTGCACGAGGTCCCTGCTCGTGGCGTGCCCCCAGGACATGTTGCCCCAGACGTTCCCGAGCGGGTTGTGCTGGAAGAACAGGTGGTAGACGCCTTTGTAGTAGACGAGCCCGTTGGGGTCGTTCATCCAGTTCTTGGCCGGGCTGAAGTGGTAGGCGGGCCGGTGCTCCGGCGTGTCGTCGGCCGCCGCGGCCGCCGGCCCCACACTCAGGGCGGCGAGCACGGCGACGACGAACAGGACGATGCCGCGACGGCGTCGCGGACGCGGGCGGGTGCTGGCTGACATGGTGATTCCCCTCGGATGACAACGTTGTCAGTCACCATCGGACCTCACCGTCCGCCTCGTCGCAACCCGGGGAGCGGGGTGTCCACGATGTGTCGCACGGCGTGGCAGGTCGGCCGTGAAGTCGACCCGGACGTCGACTAGAAGAAGAGCTGGGCTCCGACGACGACGGTGCGCGAGATGGGTAGGTGGAAGTACTGGGTGGGGTCGGCCGCGTTGTGGGACATCGCGATGTACACGCGTTTGCGCCAGCGGCTCATCCCGGGGCGTTTGCTGGGGTGCACCGAGATCCGGGACAGGAAGTACAGCGCGGTGTTGGGGTCGAAGGACAGGTCGGGGCTCTGTGCGGCGAGGGCGAGGGCCGCAGGGATGTTCTGTTCGTCGGCGAAGCCGTAGCGCAGCCGGACCAGGCAGATGCCGTCCCACTGGTCGCCGAGGTTGTCGATGCTGACCCGCTCCTCGTCGGGGACGTGCGGGACGTTCATCCGGATGGTGTTGGTGATGATGACGTTGCGGTGCAGGACCTGGTTGAAGTCGATGTTCTCTCGCAAGGAGAGCGGGGTGGTGTCGTCGCTGGTGTGCAGGAAGACCGCGGTGCCCGGGACGCGGTGCAGGCCGCCGTCGTGGGCTTGGTCGAGGAACTCGGCCAGCGGTCGTTCGACCTTGGACCGGCGGGCCTTGACCAGCTGCTGTCCCTTGCCCCAGGTGAGCATGACGAACGCGATGATCGTGGCCATCAGGATCGGGAGCCAGCCGCCGTGGGTGATCTTGGTGGCGTTGGCGGCCACGAAGCTGAGCTCGATCCACAAGAAGACGACCCCGAACGCGCCGAGCTGCCACGGCTTCCAACCCAGCGCGGCATCGGCGTAGACCAGGAACAGGCAGGTCGTCAGGCACAAGGTGGCGGTGACGGCCAGGCCGTACGCGACGGCGAGGTGTTCGGAGCTGCGGAAGGTGACCATGAGCACGATGACTCCCGCGTACAGGATCCAGTTCACGACAGGGACGTAGATCTGGCCGCCCTCGTGCTCGGACGTCTGCTTGACGGTGAGACGCGGCAGGAAGTCGAGGCGTTCGGCCTGCCGGGACACCGAGAACGCTCCGGAGATGACCGCTTGCGAGGCGATCACGGTGGCAGCCGTGGCCAGGACCACCAGCGGCAGGGTGGCCCAAGCAGGCGCCAGGTAGAAGAAGGGCCGAGCCGCAGTGGTGGGGTCCTTCGCGATGAGCTCGGCCTGGCCGAGGTAGTTGATGGTCAGGCTGGGGAACACGAGCCAGAACCAGCCGGTGGCGATGGCCGGCCGCCCGAAGTGGCCCATGTCGGCGTACAGCGCCTCGGCGCCGGTGATGGACAGCACCACGGCGCCCAGCGCCAGGAAGCTGACCAACGGGTGGGCCAGGGCGAACTGGACCGCCAGGTGCGGGCTGAGCGCCCACAGCGCCTCGGGGTAAGCCAAGATGTGCGGCAGGCCGAGGGCGGCCAGTGTCAGGAACCAGACCACCATGATCGGCCCGAAGAACCGGCCGACCCGGTCGGTGCCGTGTCGCTGCACGACGAACAGTGCGGTGATCACGGCGATCCCGAGCGGGACGACCCACTCGCGCAGCCCAGGCTGTGAGACCTCCACCCCCTCGATCGCCGACATCACCGAGATCGCCGGGGTGATCAGTGAGTCGCCGTAGAAGAGGGCGGCACCCAGGACGCCCAGGATCATCACCAGCCGGAAGCGCTTGCCACCAGGGCGCACCGACCGACGGGCCAGGAACGCCAGCGACAACACGCCGCCCTCCCCCTCGTTGTCAGCTCGCAACACGAACATCACGTACTTCACCGAGACGATGAGCGTGATGGCCCACACGATGGTCGACACCACCCCCAAGGCGTTGTCCCGGGTCGGCGTCACGATCCCGCCATCGAGGCTGAACACCGTCTGCATGGCATACAGGGGGCTGGTGCCGATATCCCCGAACACCACGCCCAGGGCGCCCAGGACCAGCACGCGTCGCGTCGTTCTGTGCCCTGAGGGATTCGTGTGCCGCACGTTGGCTGAGCCTATGACCGCTGGTCCGGCTGCGGCCACAGGGCCCCTGGATCGCAAGCGGCCGCATCGACCGCTCGGCCACATCGGTCTTGTCGCCAATGAACCACCGTCGAGCCGCACTGCCGCGCATCTTGACGCGATCTTGTCGGCCCGGGATGGGTGCTGGTAGGCCATCACGCGCCACAGGAGGTGGAAGGCCAGGAGGTTGAGCCCTCGAGGGGCTGCCCGCGCCGGTGGTGAGCGTGCCGGTGGTGAGCGTCCCGATTCGTCCCATCTGGCGCGCATCTGGCACCCCGACAGTGAAAGGCCCCTGCACCTCGCGTTTTCCGCAGGTGAAGGGGCCTTTCGCACTGGTGGCAGGTGAAGGATTCGAACCTTCGAAGCTTTCGCGATGGATTTACAGTCCACTCCCATTGGCCGCTCGGGCAACCTGCCTGGTGCGCATGGAAGGATAGCAAGCCGCAACCAGCACACCGAATCGACCGGAGGACCCGTGGCGGACAGCAGCTTCGACATCGTCAGCAAGTACGACAAGCAGGAGGTCGCCAACGCGGTCAACACCGCCGCCAAGGAGGTCGCCAACCGCTACGACTTCAAGAACGTCGGCGCGCGGATCGAGCTGGCCGGCGAGGTCATCAAGATCGAGGCCAACACCGAGGAGCGCTGCAAGGCGGTGCTCGACGTCGTCGAGACCTGGCTGATCAAGCGTGGCGTGTCGCTCAAGCACCTCGACATCCCCGAGGCCGGACCGCGACTGTCCGGCAAGGAGTACAAGCTCGACATCCCGCTCAAGGAGGGCATCACCTCCGAGAACGCCAAGAAGATCACCAAGATCATCCGCGACGATGGCCCGAAGAGCGTCAAGACGCAGATCCAGGGTGACGAGGTGCGGGTCACCAGCAAGTCGCGCGACGACCTGCAGGCGGTGCAGCAGCTGCTCAAGGGTGCCGACCTCGAGGTGGCCCTGAACTTCACGAACCGCCGCTGACCCAGGGGGCGGAGAAGAGCACCGGGGATGATCGGTGACCTGCCCGACTTCTGGCTCGAGACCTGGTTCTCCCGCTGGGAGTTCGCCGCCACCCACACCTTCACGGCATCCGACGCAGACGATGAGCGTCGGCGAGTTGCTCGCCCTTCTAGCCGCGGGTGCCCTCACCTGCGGCTAGAAGGGCGGCTGTGCGGGGTATGGGTCTGTGGGCGGCGCGTTGGGGGTGACCGGCTCGGGCGGCGGGGCGGGGTTGATGGGTGGCCAGTGGGCGTGTTGGGGGTAGGTCATGCGGCGTGTGCCGTTGGGTGAGGTCCAGGTGGCGGTGCCGTGGGGGTCGAGTTGGTAGGTCCAGCGGCGGCGTTGTTTGAGGCGGTGGTGTCGGCGGCAGAGGCCGCCGAGGTTGGTGGGGGTGGTGGGTCCGGTGGGCCAGGGTTGGGCGTGGTCGGTGTCGCAGGCCGTGGCGGGGCGGGTGCAGCCCCACATGCGGCAGGTGCCGTCGCGGGTGGCGACGAAGTCCTTCATCGCCTTCGGTGGTCGGTAGGCGGTGGTGACTGACTCCATCAGGGCGCCGGTGCGGGCGTCGAGCAGGGCGCGGCCGATGTCGGTGGGGACGACGGCGAGGAGGGTTTCGACGGTGTCGGCGTCGATGAACCCGATGTTCGGGACCTCGCACCCGTTGAGGGCGGCGAGGACGGAGAAGCCGCTGCGGAGCCCGGCACCCGCGACGCCCGTCGAGTGACCGTCCGCAGCTGTCGCCGTGACCGCTGCAGCCTTGGCCTGGACGGCGTCGGTGCCGGTGATGACCGGGATGCCGAGGGTGACCTTGGCGGTGACGGTGACGTTGCTGAGGACGAGGTCGGTCAGGGCGTCGGCGCGGGCCTGGGCGAGGGTCAGTGAGGGGTTGTCGTTGGCCAGGGTGTCGCCGTGGCGTTTGATGGCGTCCCACATCGCGGCGGACGGCCCGGTCGGTAGCTGGGCGGACCACATGGTGGTGCCGTCGGGTCCGGCGCAGACCTCGACGAACCGGTCCTTGCGGTTCTTCTTGGTGGCCTGGCGCATCTGGTCGGCGGCGACGCGGGTGGCGACCCTGCGGACGACACTGGTGACCCGGGCCGGGTCGAGCCCGGGCAGCCGGTCGAGCAGGACGTCTTCGACGCTGGCGCACGCCTGAAGGTCCAGGCCGTCGCAGACGGAGACGACCTTGGTGATCGTGGCCGTGGTGAGCTGACCGGCGACCACCTTCCCCAGCAGGCGGGGGAACCGCTGCGGAGGTCTTGGCGGCCAGTGACACCCGCCGGCCGGCGGCCCACTCGCCGATGCCGGCCTCGAGCGAGACCAGGGAGGGGGCCATCGGGTCGACGAACCCGAGGCCGTGGTGCACCTCGACGAGACCGCGGTCGGTCAGCCGCGACTCGTGGGCGGCGGCGTGCGCCATCGCGACCAGCTGCGCCCCCTCGACGGCGTTGGAGGCGCCCTGCAGCTCGCCGGTGATCTCGAACAGCTCGTCGGGCTCCATTCCGGAGCCGCCCTGAGCCAGCTCGGCGCCGATCGCGGAGGCCTGGGCGCGGACCGCGGCGATGCGGGCTCGGAGCTGGCTGGTCGACATACCTCATCATACTCGAACACATGTTCGATAACTGTCGATCCACAGGTCAATCCGGATGCAGCACAGCCAAGTTCGCTTGCCACCGTGCGCCCGACAAGCCTCCGAGGTTTCGGGGCGATAGCCCCCACTTCTCCAACCCTTGGCGAGCGCATCGGTGAGCCGGAAGCGCGACCGGGCGTACGGCATCCAAAGCGCCTTTGACGGGACCTACAGACGACTGAGGCAGAACAACGGCGAGCTCGCGCCGGCGGCTCAGACCAGCCGCTGGGTCCACAGCAGTGCGCCGGCCGCCGCCAGCAGGGCCGTGAGGAGCGCGACGCCCGCGAAGACCACGGTGAGGTCACGGGTCTGCACCGTGTAGGCGACGTCACGGCCGATCTCGGTGTAGATCGAGCCGAGCTGGTCGGCGCTCTCGGCGGTGAACGACTGTCCCCCACTGGACTTCGCGATACCGGCCATCGCCTCGGGGTCGATAGGCACCGCCACCTCCTCACCCCGGACCGTCACCGTGCCGTCCGCCGTGCCGAACGCGATCGTGTTGACCGGCACCTGCTTCGCGCGCGCCTCCTGCGCGGCGGCGTCGGCGGCATCCGACGGTGACAGCTCGCCGTCGCCGATCGTGGGAGAGCCGTCGCTCATCAGCACGATCGCGGCAGGCACCGGCTTCCCGGTGGCGCCCTTGGGCACTGCGGCGATCGCGTCGAGCGACTCGCGGATGCCGGATGCCGTCGCCGTGCCCCCGCCGGTGGACAGCGACTTGATGGCGTCGGTGAGCTGCGCCCGGTCGGTGGTCGGCGGCACGAGCAGCCGGGCGGAGGTGTCGAACGCCACCAGCCCGACCTGGATGCCGCGCGGCAGGTTCTCGACGAACTGCGCGGCCTGGGCCTCGGCGGCGGCGAGCCGGCTCGGCGCGACGTCGGTCGCGGTCATCGAGGCCGACGTGTCGAGGGTGAGCATGATGGTCGCGTTGTCCTTGGGCGTGCGCATCGCCACCGCCGGCTCGGCGAACGCCAGGGTGAGCACGACGAGGGAGAGCAGCAGCGCCGCCGACGGCACGTGCCGCTGCCACCCCTGGCGGCGGGGGGCCACCGAGTCGAGCAGGTCGACGCTGGTGAACCGGATCACCTGGGTGTGGCGGCGCCGCTGGACCAGCACATAGCCGACGAGCAGGGCGATCGGCAGCACCAGCAGCAGCAGCCGCCACGCGGACTGGAAGGTCATCGGGTCACCGCCGGGCGGAAGCGGGCGATGACGGTGTCGGCCGGGCGGGCGCGCCGGGCGCGGTGCAGCTCGGACGCGAACCGCACGGTGTCGCCCAGCCAGTCCCGATCGGTGGACAGGTGCAGGTAGGCGGCACCCGTGCTCCCGATGCGCCGCACGATGTCACCATGGCGCGCGGCGGCCGCCTCGGCATACCTCGCCCGAAGGCCCGGCGACGCGGACTGGACGTACCGCTGGCGGCCGGTCTCGGTGTCGACCACCGCCAGCATGCCGACGTCCGGGAGGGTCAGCTCGCGCGGGTCGGTCACGTGCACCGCGATGACGTCGTGGTGGCGCACCAGGCCGCCGAGCGCGCCGGCCCAGGGGTCGTCGCCCAGGAAGTCGGAGACGACGACGACCTGGCTGCGCCGCGGCTGGACGACAGGCAGGCGCCGCAGGGCGTCGGTCACGGTGGCACCGTCACCGGGCTCCCCGGGCTGGCGCGGGGAGTCGTGCACGACGGCGAGCGACGCCAGGAAGGCGCTGCGTCCACGGCGTGCCGGCAGGTGGCGCAACGTGTCCGTGCCCGCGACCAGCGCGCCGAACCGGTTGCCGCCCCGCACGGTCAGCATGCCGAACGCCGCCATGGCGCCCAGCGCGACGTCACGCTTCTCGCAGTCGGCCGTGCCGAAGTCGAGGCTGGCGGAGCGGTCGACGACCACCCAGGTCTCGAGTTCCCGGTCGGCCTCGGTCTGCCGCACCCACAGCTCGCCCGCGCGGGCGGTGAGGTTCCAGTCCACGAGCCGCGCGTCGTCGCCGGCTGCGTAGGGCCGGGCGCCGGACCGCTCGCTGCCGGGTCCGTAGGTGTGGCTGGCGTGGTCACCGCTGTCGCGGCCCTCGATGCGGTGCGCGATGGTCAGCTCGAGACGTCGCAGCACCTGGGCCCGGGCCGCGGCGTCGGATGCCGCCATCGACAGCAGCGGGGCGCTCATCCCGCCGCCATCGGGGCCGTCACGGGGCGGCGGCCCTCCTGCTGGGGAGAGATGCTCGGTGCCGGCACCCGGGCGAGGAGCGACTCGACGACGGCCTCGGGGTGCACGCCCTCGGCGAGCGCGTCGTAGGTGAGCGTGATGCGGTGGCGCAGCACCTCGGGCGCCACGTCGTACACGTCCTGCGGCACGGCATACCGACGGCCGCGCAGCACCGCGAGCGCCCGAGCCGAGGACAGGAGCCCCAGCGTGCCGCGCGGGCTGGCGCCGAGGGCGATCAGGCGGGACAGGTCGTCCAGGCCCCACCGTGCGGGCTCCCGGGTCGCCATGACGAGGCGGACCGCGTAGTCCTGCACCGCGTGGTGCACGAAGACGTCGCGGACGACACCCTGCAGCTCGACGAGCTGCTCGCTCGTGAGCACCTGCTCGGCGTGCGGCATCGGGCCGGACATCCGGTGTGCGATGGCGACCTCCTCCTCGTACGTCGGGTGCTGCACCACGACGTGCATGAGGAACCGGTCGCGCTGCGCCTCCGGCAGGGCGTAGACACCCTCGGACTCGATCGGGTTCTGGGTGGCGAGCACGAGGAACGGCCGCGGGAGCGCGCGGGTCTCCCCCGCGATCGACACGTGCCGCTCGGCCATCGCCTCCAGCAGCGCCGACTGCACCTTGGCCGGGGCGCGGTTGATCTCGTCCGCGAGCACGATGTTCGCGAAGAGCGGGCCCCACTCGATGGCGAAGTCCTCGCGCGAGGGCCGCCAGGTGCGGGTGCCGACGAGGTCGGCGGGCACGAGGTCTGGCGTGAACTGCAGCCGGGTGAAGTCGCCGCCGACGGCCTGTGCCATCGTCGACACGGTCAGCGTCTTCGCCAAGCCCGGGAAGCCCTCGATGAGGCAGTGCCCGTCGGCGAGCAGGCACAGCATGACCCGCTCGACCAGCCGGTCCTGGCCGACGATCACCCTCTTGACCTGGAACAGGGCGTCGGCCAGCAGCGCAGCGTGGTCGGCGCCGGGCACGACGGGTGCGGTGCCGTAGGTGGGTTCGGGGTGGCCGATCGTGGTCACGGCGAGGTCCTCATTTCGGGTAAGGGTCGGTCAGCCGACCGGGCCGGAGGCCAGGCGGACGTGGGCGGTGTGCTTGGTGCCGTTCGAGTCGGTCCAGGCGACCAGCACGCGGTCGCCGGGTTTGTGGTTCGACATGGCGTCGTGCAGGGCGGTGGCCGACGCGACCTTGTGACCGTCGACCGTGGTGACCACGTCACCCGTGCGGATGCCGGCGCCCTCGGCGGGCGACCCGGGCACCACCCCTGCCACCTGGGCCCCCGACGCCCCTGCTCCCTGCGGGGGGTCCGGGGCGACCTGGACGCCCAGGAACCCGTTCGCACCGATGTGGACCGTGCTCGACGAGCGCCCGTCGATGATCTGCTGGGCGATCGACCGCGCCTGGTCGATGGGCACGGCGAAGCCGTCCACCATGGCGGAGGGGTCGACGGACCCGGCACTGCTGGACCCCGCCGTCACCATGCCGACGACCTTGCCGGCCTTGTCGACCACGGCCCCACCGGAGTCGCCCGGCGCGATGGCCGCGTCGAACCGGATCATGCCGCTCAGCCGTCGGGGAGAGCCGTCGCGCTCGTCCTGCACCGTGATCTGCTCGCCGAGAGCACGCACGGTGCCCGCCACCGCGCTCGGCGTGCCACCGACTCCACCGGCGTTGCCGACGGCGATGACCTCGTCGCCGACCTGAACGGAGGACGACGACCCCAGTGGGGCGACCGTGAGCCCCGAGGCCCCCTTGAGCCGCAGCACGGCCACGTCATGCGAGCTGTCGTAGCCGACGACCGTGGCGTCGTAGGTCTTCCCGTTGCCGATGGAGGTGACCCGGATGGAGGTCGCCCCGGTGACGACGTGGTGGTTGGTGAGCACCAGCCCGTCGGCCGACAGGACGATGCCCGTGCCGGCGCCCTGCGCACCGTCGTAGCCGATGGTCGTGACGACATCGACCAGGCCCTTCGACACCGCCGCGGCCGCCGCGGACTGCTGCGGTGTCAGCTGCTGCTGCGGTGGGGACGTAGTGGGCGGCGCCCCGGGCACGACGCCCGACGGGGCGCTGGGGGCGGGGCTGGGCGTGGAGGGGCTGGGTGTGGAGGGGCTGGAAGGGGTCGGGCGCGGCGGGGAGCCGGGGAGGGTGGGCGTCACCGACGGCTTCGGCAGGGCGGCCGGAGTGCTCGGCGGGGACTGCAGGGTGTTCGCGAGCGCCAGCCCACCGATCAGCAGGACGGCCGCGACCACGGCGGCGAGCACGGCCCGGGCCCGGCGGGGTTCGGGCCCCGGGTCCTCGGGCGGGGGTGGCGGCGCCACGGGTGGCGGGGAGTAGGGCGGCGCGTAGCCGCCGACGGTGTCCGGTCGCGACCACAGGGAGGAGGTCCACGGATCGGGGGACGGCGGCGTTGACGGTGAGCTCCACGGCGGAGCGCCGGGGCCGGGCCGGACACCGCGATCCGGGTCACCCTGAACCGACATGGGGGCACCTCTTCCGTGGCATGGGACGGCCACCGCGGCCGAGCCCCACCCAGTGTGCGTACATGAACCTGAAAGCCCCGGCCACAGAACCTGAGTGCCGCCTGTGGATGCGTCGTCCGGAGGCCCCGTGTCCAAGGTCGGAAAATCGGAGGATCGCCCAGCGGCGCGCCGACGTATCGTGATGCGATGAGTGACCGCCCCGCCCCGACCACCGTCGGCGAGCTGCGTGCCTCCGGGCACGTCGCCCGGTCCGTGCGTGCCGAGATCCGCGACAACCTGCTCGCCGCGCTGGCGGCCGGCCACGACCCGTGGCCCGGGCTGCACGGCTTCGGGGGCAGCGTCATCCCCCAGCTCGAGCGGGCCCTGCTCGCGGGCCACGACGTCGTGCTCCTGGGCGAGCGCGGCCAGGGCAAGACCCGCCTGCTGCGCAGCCTGGTCGGTCTGCTCGACGAGTGGTCGCCGGTCATCGACGGGTCCGAGCTGGGTGAGCACCCGTTCGAGCCGATCACCGTCGAGTCGAAGCGCCGGGCCGCCGAGCGCGGCGACGACCTGCCGGTCGAGTGGCGCCACCGCGACGAGCGGTATTCCGAGAAGCTCGCCACCCCCGACACCAGCGTCGCCGACCTGATCGGTGACGTCGACCCGATGCGGGTCGCCGAGGGCCGCCGGCTCGGCGACCCCGAGACCATCCACTTCGGCCTCATCCCGCGCAGCCACCGCGGCATCGTCGCGATCAACGAGCTGCCCGACCTCGCCGAGCGCATCCAGGTGGCGATGCTCAACGTCATGGAGGAGCGCGACATCCAGATCCGTGGATACGTGCTGCGGCTGCCGCTCGACGTGCTCGTCGTCGCCAGCGCCAACCCGGAGGACTACACCAACCGCGGGCGCATCATCACCCCGCTCAAGGACCGCTTCGGCGCCGAGATCCGCACCCACTACCCCCGCGAGCTCGACGACGAGGTGGCCGTCATCCGGCAGGAGGCGCACCTGGTCGCCACCGTGCCCGACGCCCTGGTCGAGATCGTCGCGCGCTTCACCCGCGCCCTGCGCCAGTCGCCGGCCGTCGACCAGCGCTCCGGCGTCTCGGCGCGGTTCGCCATCGCCGGCACCGAGACCGTCGCGGCGGCCGCGCTGCACCGCGCGACCACCCGTGGCGAGGAGCAGGCGGTGGCCCGGGTCGTCGACCTCGAGGCGGCGCTCGACGTGCTGCGCGGCAAGATCGAGTTCGAGTCGGGCGAGGAGGGCCGCGAGCGCGAGGTGCTCGCCCACCTGCTCCGCACCTCAACGGCGGAGACCTGCCGAAAGCGGTTGGGGGGCATCGACCTTCACCTCATCGTCGACGCCATCGAGGGCGGCGCGCTGGTCACCACCGGTGAGCGGGTCAGCGCCGCGGAGTTCCTGCGCGGGCTGCCGGTCATCGGCGAGTCCGACGTCTACGACGCCGTCTGCGAGCGGCTCGACGCCACCACCGACGGCGAGCGGGCCAGCGCCATCGAGCTGGCGCTCGAGGGCCTCTACCTCGCCCGCCGGATCAGCAAGGACAGCGCCGACGGGGAGACGATCTACGGGTGAGCGGGGCCAGCGGCTCGGGCCGCACGTCGAGGTACGCCCGGTATGCCGGGGGGCCCGACCCGCTCGCGCCTCCCGTCGACCTGCGTGAGGCGCTCGACGCCATTGGCGAGGACGTCATGGCCGGGGTCTCGCCCGAGCGGGCGATGCGCGAGCTTCTCCGCCAGGGCACCCAGTCGCGCATCGGCCTTGACGAGCTCGCCCGGCAGGTGGCCCAGCGCCGGCGCGAGCTGCTGCAGAAGCACCAGCTCGGCGGCACCCTCGAGGAGATCAAGAAACTGCTCGACGAGGCGGTGCTCGCCGAGCGCAAGCAGCTGGCCCGCGACCTCGACGACGACGCGAGGTTCGCCGAGATGCGGATGGAGGGGCTCCCGGCATCCCCCGCGGCGGCGGTCACCGAGCTGGCCGACTACGAGTGGCGCAGCACCGAGGGGCGCGAGAAGTACGACCAGATCAAGGACCTGCTGGGCCGCGAGCTGCTCGACCAGCGGTTCGCCGGCATGAAGCAGGCGCTCGAGAACGCCACGCCCGAGGACCGCGAGCGGGTGGAGGAGATGCTCAGCGACCTCGGCGACCTGCTTGCTGCGCACGCCCGCGGCGACGACACCAGCGAGCAGTTCCGCGACTTCATGGACAAGCACGGCGAGTTCTTCCCCGAGAACCCCGAGACCGTCGAGGAGCTGATCGACGCGCTCGCCGCGCGGGCGGCGGCTGCCCAGCGGATGCTCGCGTCGATGACGCCCGAGCAGCGGGCCGAGCTGGCCGAGCTGTCGCAGCAGGCCTTCGGCTCCCCCGGCCTGATGCAGCAGCTCGACCGGCTCGACGACCTGCTGCGCGGGCTGCGGCCCGGCGAGGACTGGGACGGCTCGGAGCAGTTCAACGGCGAGCAGGGGCTCGGTCTCGGCGACGGCACCGGGGCGCTGCAGGACCTCGCCCAGCTCGACGCGCTGTCCGACCAGCTCGCCCAGGCTCACCCCGGCGCCCGGATGGACGACGTCGACCTCGACGCCCTGGCCCGCCAGCTCGGCGACGAGGCAGCCGTCGACGCGCGCGCCCTGGCCGCGCTGGAGAAGGCGCTGCGCGAGAGCGGCTACCTCACCCGGGCGGCCGACGGCTCGTTGCGCCTGTCACCCCAGGCGATGCGCGAGCTCGGCAAGTCGCTGCTGCGCGACGTCGCCGGGCGGCTGTCCAACCGCTCGGGCGCGCGCGACGTGCGAGCGGCGGGCGCGGCCGGCGAGCCGAGCGGTGCCACCCGGCAGTGGGAGTTCGGCGACACCGAGGCCTGGGACGTCACCCGCACGATGACCAACGCGCTCACCCGCACGGCCGACGAGGGGCGGGCCGCGGGCGACGGCATCCGGCTCGACATCCGCGACGTCGAGGTGGTCGAGACCGAGGCGCGCACCCGGGCCGCCGTGGCGCTGCTCGTCGACACGTCGTTCTCGATGGCGATGGACGGCCGCTGGGTGCCGATGAAGCGCACCGCGCTCGCGCTGCACCAGCTCATCTCGTCTCGCTTCCGCGGCGACCACCTCGAGCTGATCGGCTTCGGCCGGCACGCCGAGGTGATGCAGATCGAGCAGCTCACGGCGCTGGATGCCATGTGGGAGAAGGGCACCAACCTGCACCACGCGCTGCTGCTGGCCAACCGGCACTTCCGGCGGCATCCGCACGAGCAGCCGGTGCTGTTGATCGTCACCGACGGCGAGCCGACGTCGCACCTCGAGCCCGGCGGCGAGGTGTTCTTCGACTACCCGCCGCACCCGCGCACCATCGCGCTCGCCGTGCGCGAGCTGGATGCCGCAGCCCGCCTCGGCGCCCAGACCACGTTCTTCCGGCTCGGTGAGGATGCCGGGCTGGCCCGGTTCGTCGACTCGATGGCCCGTCGCGCGGGGGGCAAGGTCGTCGCGCCCGAGCTGGGCGACCTCGGCGCTGCCGTGGTCGGCTCCTACCTCGGGTCGCGTTCTCCGTCAACGCCGTTCAGCTCGTACCGCGACATGTTCGGCACCCGTGGCTTCTGGGCCGACTAGGGGTCGGTTGCCCCGACATCCGGTCAGGAACGGAGAAGCGTGGCGGATGCCGGCCGCCTAGGGTCGCTGTCAGGCACAGGACGTGCCGATGACCCAGAAGAGGATGCAGACCATGAAGACGATGACGTGCCGACAGCTGGGTGGCGCTTGCGACCTCCCGCTCACCGGGGCAACGGGCGACGAGGTGATCAAGGCCCAGGACCAGCACCTGAAGGACGTGGTCGCGGCCGGCGACACCGAGCACGAGAAGGCCCTCCAGGAGATGAAGGGCCGCTGGAAGCACCCCATCGCGGGGATGGGTTGGTACAAGCAGGTCAAGCGCGACTTCGCAGCCCTGCCCGTCAGCTGAGCGCAACTGAACTCGGTTGCCCACGGGTGGCCGCAGTTGGTTGGGTGGGGCGATGGCGAACAACGGCATGTGGTCCGAGCCCGACAGCGACCCTCGTCAGGGGATTGCTCCCGGCCGGGGCGAGCGCGAGGTGCTCGGCCAATACCTCGATCGCTTCCGGATGACGATCGAGCTCAAGTGCGAGGGGCTGGATGCCGCGCAGCTCGCGGCCCGCTCGGTGCCGCCCTCGGCCCTGTCGCTGCTGGGCCTGGTGCGCCACCTGGCCCGGGTCGAGCACTCGTGGTGGCGCCGCGTCATCGAGGGCCAGCACGAGCTCGACCGTCTCTACCGCACGGATGCCGACCCCGACCTCGACTTCAGCGGCGCCACCTCCCACGACGCAACCGTCGCTGACGCGTGGCGCTCCTGGCGCACCGAGGTCGAGCACGCCCGCGAGGTCTACGCCACACTCGACCTCGACGCGCTCATCCAGGTGCACGGCGAGGACGTCGAGGCCCGCGACATCGTGGTGCACCTCGTCGAGGAGTACGCCCGGCATGCGGGACATGCCGATCTGCTGCGCGAGTGCATCGACGGCCGCACCGGCCAGTAGCGCCCCTTCCTCCAGGCACCCCCACTCACGGGCGCACGGGTGGTGAGGCGCCCCTACTCCTCCAGGCCAGCCTGCTGGCGGGCGCAGGCCACGGTGGCCTCGAGGTCGAGCCCGTAGGTCGGCCCACCGCTGGCGGCGTAGGCGTCGAGTCGCCCGGCCCCGCGCTCGAGCAGCCGGTCGGCGCCGACGGCGTTGCCGCGAGCGGCGTGGGTGAGCCCGACGCACAGCTGGGCCAGCCCCTGCCACAGGTCGCGCTCGTCGTCGGGCCCGGCCTTCCACCGCGCCTCGAGCACCTCGTGCGCCGCGAACGGCCGTCCCTCGCTCACCAACGCGCGCGCAGTCTCAATGGTCTCCGCCGGCGGCAGTGCCACCTCCGGCACCGGCTCGACACCGGCATCCCCGTAGGGCAGCGGCCGGCCCAGGGCGTCGCGGGGGCGCTGCTGGCGCGGCCGGCCCCCGTCGTCGCGGTCGCGACCCGCGGTCACGGCCGTGACCCGTCGTCGAGCACGGGGTCGAACCGGCGGCGACTGGCGAGCGCCTCGCGCAGCTCGTGGTCGGCATCCAGCAGCGCGCGCCGCACGCCGGGGGTGAGGTCGTCGCGCTCGAGCAGAGCAGCGGATGCCGCAGCCGTCGCGTCGTCGACGAGCCGGGTGGGGTGGATGGCGTTGGCCACGCGCGAGACGGCGTCGTCACCCATCCGCGCCGAGAGCGCCACGCAGAGGTCGCCCACCTGCTCGACGTAGGGGCGGACCAGCTCGGGGTCCGGGGCCACCCAGAAGCCACCGGCCACGGAGAGCGCGGCGTAGTTCGACAGCTCGGCGTCGTCGCGCAGTGCCGCCCAGGCCCAGGCCTTCGCTGCGGCGGTCGGCCGCACCGCCCGAACCCCGAGCGCAGCCAGCGAGCCGGCCAGCGATCGGTCGGCAGCGGCCGCCGCATCGATCTCGTTCTCCGACAACGCGTCCAGCGACGCCAGCCGGCGCAGCACCGACCAACGGAAGTCGTCATCACCGTCGAGCACCGCGGGGATGCCGGAACCCTCCGCCCAGCGCCGCAGCCGGTCGACGTCACAGCCGCTGCCGACCCAGACCCGCGCGGCCACGACCGCGAGGCCGTCGCCGGCGGCGCCGTCGACCGTGGCAGCCCGGTCCGCCAGCACGTCGGCCGCAGCCGCGACCCCGGCCAGGGCGTCATCCTGCTCGGCCGGAGGGAGGAACATCGGCACGACCCGGTTCGTCATGGCCAGGGCGGCCCGCGAGAGCACCGCCGCCGACGTCTCGTGCGGCCACGCGGCGGCGAAGACCTCGAGTGCCACCCGGGGGTCGACTTCTGCCCGGTAGACGGCACCGAGCAGCGCGACCCAGAGCACCGCACGAGCCTGGGCGTCCGGCACGCCGGCCAGGCCGGCCGGCAGCGCGGCCAGGGTCGAGGGGTCGAGCGACACCTCGGCCCAGGTGAGGTCACCGGCATTGGGCACGACGATCGCGCCCTCGGGCAGCGAGCCGAGCCCGGGCACCGGGGTGCGCTCCCCCTGTGCGACGACGTCGACCCGGGCGAGCTCACGCCCGCCGGCGAAGGCGGCGACGTCGAGCGTGTGCGGGCGGTCGGCGGGGTGCCCGGCCGGCGGGGTGCGGGTGAGCACGCCGTCGTCGACGGCGAGCCGGTCGGCTCCGGAGGTCCGCAGCCACGCGGTGCTCCACGCCTCCAGCGACCGGCCCGAGGCGGACTCCATGGCGGCGAGGAACTGGGCAAGGTCCCCGTTGCCGAAGGCGTGCGAGCGCAGGTGCTGCACGACCCCGGCGACGAACGCCTCGTCGCCGACGTGCGCGATCAGCTGCCGGATGCACCGACGCCCCCTTGGCGTAGGAGATGCCGTCGAAGTTGCCGAGCGCCGACAGGGCGTCCGGCGCCGGCGACCCGGCGACCGGGTGGGTGCTCGGCGCACGCTCCGCGGCATACCCCCACAGCTTGCGGATGACGCCGAACTCGACCCAGGCGTCGGGGAACTCGGTCACCTCGACCACGGTGCGGTAGGCCATGTACTCGGCGAAGGACTCGTTGAGCCACAGGTCGTCCCACCAGGTCATCGTGACGAGGTCGCCGAACCACATGTGCGCCATCTCGTGCGCGATGGTGTTGCTGCGGGACAGCACCTGGTCGGGCGTGGCCGGCCCCGCGGAAGATCATCGTGTCGCGGAAGGTGACGCACCCCGGGTTCTCCATGGCCCCGGCGTTGAACTCCGGCACGAACACCTGGTGGTACTCGCCGAACGGGTACCGGATGCCGAACAGCCGGTGGTAGTAGTCGAAGCAGGCCCGGGTCGTCTCGAGCACGTGCGTCGGCCTGCTCGGCGAGGTAGGGCTCGAGCGAGCGCCGCGCGTGCACCCCCAGCGGGATGCCGTCGTGCTCGCCGCGCACCGACGCCCACGGACCGGCGCACGACCGTGACGAAGTAGGTGGCCAGCGGCGGCGTGGTGACCAGCTCGGTGCGGCCCGGAGCGACGACCGTCGCGCCGCCGTTGCCGAGCACCGTCCACTCCGCCGGCGCGCGTGACCACGACGGTGTAGGGCGCCTTGAGGTCGGGCTGGTCGAAGCAGGCGAACACCGTCGGGGCGGCGTCGAGGAACGAGGTGGCCGTAGACGTAGGCCTCGCCGTCGGCCGGGTCCGTGCTGCGGTGCAGGCCCTGGCCGTCGTGGCTGTAGGCCATCGTCGCCTCGACCTCGAGCACGTTGTCGGCCGCGAGGTCGGTGAGGTCGAGGCGCCCGTCCACGACGGATGCCGGGTCGAGCGGGCGGCCGTTCAGCGTCACCGTGTGCAGGGCGCGGGGCCGCAGGTCGACGAAGGTTGCGGCGCCGGGGGTGCTGGCGGTGAACCGGATGGTGGTGCGCGACCCGAAGACCTCGGCACCGCGGTCGAGGTCGAGGTCGACCGCCATCGAGTCGACGGTGATGAGCGCGGCCCGGGAGGTGGCCTCGGCGCGGGTGAGTGACGGCATCCCCCCACCCAACCAGAGGCGGCCCCGAGCCGCGCTCGGGGACGCACTCCGCCCGGTCACCCTCGACGGGTGGGGAGGCGGGCAGAGCGGGACGCCACACTGGCCGCAGCGATGCGCCGCCGGGCCGTCGCCCCGACGAAGGAGCCGACGATGAGCGGTCTGACGATGATCATCATCGGACTGGTGCTGGGCCTGGCCGGCGGTTGGTCGATCCGCACGGTGCTGACCCTGCTGGGCTTCGGCGCCGGCTGGTTGCTGGCCAGCGTCTTCAACGCCAACCTCCTGGTGACGCTCGTCATCGCGATCGTCGGTGCCGCGTTCGCCTGGCTGGTGGCGCGGCTCGCGGCATCCATCGTGTTCTTCGTCGTGGGTGCACTCGTCGGCCTGCTGGTGGGTGCCCGCGTCTACCGCCTGCTCGAGGGCGGCGACGGCAACTTGCTGCTTGCTCTGGTCTTCATCCCCGCCATCGGCATCGCCGGCGGCTGGCTCGCCGAGAAGACCAAGGAGCGGTTCGTCGCCTGGGGCACCTCCATCGGCGGTGCCGCGCTGGTGCTGGGTGGTATCGGCACGCTGGTCACGAGCCTGGCGTGGCTCCGGCACCCGACCGAGTCGTGGCAGGCCCTGGTCGGCACGGTCGCCTGGGTCGCCCTGTCGATCGCCTTCCGGTTCAGCCAGAAGGCCGTCGGCAGCAACGACAGCAGCTGAGCAGCACCGCCTGGTTCGAGGTGATGTGCGCGCCCCTCGCGCCAGAGGATCACCTCGATCGCGGCGACGCCGGTGAGCCGTGCCCGTCGAGGTGAACGCCTGAGACTCGTTGGTCACAACTTCGTCTCGGCGCTTGCACAAGATTAGTTAGTAAAGTTTACTAACCCTCATGACCAGTGCGATGCCGCGCCGAGTGCGGCCCTCCGCGGCCGTCCTCCCCACCGACGGTCGTCGCCAGAACCTCTCCCTGGTCCTGCAGACCCTGCGCCGCCTCGGCCCGACCAGCCGGGCCCAGCTCGCCCGCGAGGTGGGGGTCACGAAGGTGACCATGTCGCACCTGGTCGCCGAGCTCGTCGACGAGGGCCGCGTGCTCGACGTCGGCACCGCGGCGCAGGCGGGGCCGGGCAAGCGGGCCACCCTCGTCGACCTCGACCGCGCCCGACTGCTGACCCTCGCCGTCGACCTGTCCGTGCCCGCCCGGCTGCGGGCCGCGGTGCTCGACATCAGCGGCGAGGTGCTGGTCCGCGAGGAGCGCGCCGCCGCCGTCGACGCTGCCCAGGGTCGCGGGGTCGACCCCGCGGTCGTGGTCGACCTGGTGCTGGCCACCATCGCCCGCTCCCCCCACCCGGTGCTCGGTATCGGCATCGGCACCCCCGGTCTCGTCGACCGCAACGGCAGCGTGCGCACCGCCCCCAACCTGGGCTGGACCGACGTGCCGCTGCGCGCGCTCGTCGCTGAGGCGACCGGCATCCCGGTGCGCGTGATCAACGACTCGGATGCCGCGACGCAGGCCGAGCTGAGCGCCTCCCCCGCCAGCGAGGACATGGTCCTGGTGCACGTCGGGCGCGGTGTCGGCTGCGGCATCGTCACCGGCGGCCGCCGGGTCTCCGGCGCCCACCACGCCGCCGGCGAGATCGGCCACGTCACGGTCGGCACCGACGGCGGTGAGGACTGCCCGTGCGGCAAGCGCGGCTGCCTCGAGACCTGGCTGTCCATCCCCCGGCTGCGCGCCGCACTCGACGCCCCCGACGGCCACGAGGTCGTGGAGGCAGGGGGCGAGCGCCTCGGCGTCGCCCTCGCACCGATCGTCGCGGCGCTCGACCTGTCCGAGGTCGTGCTCGCCGGGCCGGAGGAGCTGCTCGCCCCCGTGCTGCCCGTGCTCGAGCGCACCCTTGCGGAGCGCCTGCTCGCGGACCCCGACTTCCCGCTGTCCGTGCGGCTCGCTGCCTCGCCCGAGGACATCGTGCTGCGCGGCGCCGCCGCGGTGGTCCTCTGGGACCGGCTCGGAGTCGTCTAGACCCGCCCGCCAATGAACCTCCCTGCACCACAACGCAACACAAACCACCCAGCAACACAGAACCAGAGCAAAAACCAGAACCAGAACCAGAACAGCAGAACCACCCACCACCACCGCACCTCGGTGCACACCACGGGGCCGACCGGCCCCACCGCCCGAAAGGAAGACCGAATGACTCGGCGCCTACCCATCGTCGCGCTGACCAGCGCGGCGCTCGTCCTGACCGCCTGTGCGAGCGGTGGTGGCACGTCGGACACCCCGGCAGCCACCAGCTCGACCTCCAACGCCGGCAAGACGATCACTCTGTGGCTGGCCGGCGGGGACACCCCCGACGAGCTGCGCACCTACCTCAGCGACACCTTCAAGGCCAAGACGGGGGCGACCCTGAAGATCGAGGAGCAGGCCTGGCCCGACCTCGTGACCAAGCTGACCACGGCCCTGCCGGACGCCGAGAACACCCCTGACGTCGTCGAGCTCGGCAACACCCAGAGCCCGACCTTCACCAACGTCGGCGCCTTCCTCGACATCTCCGACCAGTACGACGCCCTCGGCGGCGACAAGCTGCTGCAGTGCTTCGTCGAGGCCGGCTCGGTCGACGGCAAGAAGTTCGCCCTGCCCTACTACTTCGGCTCGCGCTACATGTTCATGCGCAAGGACGTCTGGAAGGAGGCCGGCGTCAACCCGCCGACCACCCTCGACGAGTTCAACGCCGCCGTGACCAAGGTGGCCCAGGCCAACCCGCGCCACATCAAGAACTTCTCCGGCTTCTTCATCGGCGGCCAGGACTGGCGCAACGGCATCTCCTGGATCTTCGCCAACGGCGGCGACCTGGCCAAGAAGCAGAACGGTCAGTGGGTCTCCACCCTCTCCGACCCGAACTCCCTCAAGGGTCTTGCGCAGCTCCAGACCATCCAGAAGACCGCGAGCAACGCCCCGGCCGACGCCAAGGACCAGACCCCCTGGCTCTACATCAACGACGCCGACGTCATCACCGACGACGACGGGCAAGGCGACCGGCAAGACCACCCTCTCCGCGGCCACCATCATGGCTCCGGGCTGGGCGCACTGGTCGATCGGCGACGCCGCCAAGAAGGACGGCAAGGTCGTGCGCGAGTGGAACGACAAGAAGTTCGGCACCTTCGTGCTCCCGGGCAACGACGGCAAGCCGGCCCCGGTCTTCGCCGGTGGCTCGAACATCGCCATCTCCGCGAAGACCAAGAACCCCGAGCTCTCCAAGGAGCTGATGAAGATCATCTTCAGCCCCGAGTACCAGCAGAAGCTCGGTGGGGCGGGTCTCGGCCCGGCCAACTCCGACTACGTCTCCTCACTGGGCGACGACGAGTTCGCCAAGGCGCTCATCGACTCCGCCTCCAACTCCAAGCTGACCCCGGCCGCACCCGGCTGGGCCGCCGTCGAGGCCTCGCAGGTGCTCGAGGAGTTCTTCGGCAAGATCGAGGGCTCGAACGACCTCGCCGGCCTGGCGAAGGAGTACGACGCCAAGATCACGCCGATGCTCAACGGCCAGTGATGAACCTCCCCGGCGGCCGGTGGGCGACCCTCGCCGGCCGCCGGGGAACCACTCCCACTCGAGGACACCAGCACATGACGACCGGGACGACCACGGCCCCGACCACGCCGACCACCTCCCCACCGCAGGAGCGGAACCGCAAGCCCCGCAACCGTCTCCCCCTCGTGCTGATCGTGCCGACCCTGGTGCTGCTCATCGCGGCCCTGGGCTACCCGATCGGCTGGCAGATCGTCACCAGCTTCAAGAAGTACGGCCTGATGCAGCAGTTCGGCGCCCCCGCACCGTTCGTCGGCCTCGACAACTACATCGCGCTCGTGACGGACCCCTACATGTGGACCGTCGTCGTGCGGTCGATCGTCTTCTGCGTCGTCACCGCCCTGGTGACCGTCGCCATCGGCGGAGCCATGGCTGTGCTGATGAACGCCCTCAGCACCTGGGTGCGCGTGGTGCTGCAGGTCGCCCTGCTCGTCGCCTGGGCGATGCCCGTCGTCGCTGCGATGACCGTGTGGATCTGGATCGTCGACTGGCGGCGCGGCCTGCTCAACTGGGCCCTGGTCAAGCTCGGCGTCGACAGCGCCGAGGGCCACAACTGGCTCGCCGAGCCGCTCTCCTTCTTCGTCGTCGCGTCGGTGATCATCGTCTGGATGAGCGTGCCGTTCGTCGCGCTGTCGATCTACGCCGGGCTCACCCAGGTGAGCACCGAGGTGCTGGAGGCCGCCTCGCTCGACGGTGCGACCGGCATCCAGCGCCTGCGGCACATCATCGTGCCGATCATCGCCCCGGTGCTCTCGATCGTCATGCTGCTCCAGCTGATCTGGGACCTGCGGGTCTTCACGCAGATCAAGCTGCTCCAGGATGCCGGGGGCGTCACCAACGAGACCAACCTGCTGGGCACGTACGTCTACCAGCTCGGCACCGGCAAGGGCGACTTCGGCACGGCCAGCGCGGTCAGCATCCTCATCCTCTTCCTGACCATCGCCCTCAGCGGCTACTACGTCCGCTCGCTCATGAAGGAGGACGTGTGATGCCCCGCTCGCGCGTGAAGCGCACCCTGCTCACCACCGTCGCCCTCGTGCTGGCCGTGGTCTGGGCCTTCCCCGTCTACTGGATGCTCAACTCGGCGTTCCTGCCCAACGTCGTGCTCCAGTCGGCCAACCCCACGTTCCTGCCGTTCGGCGGCTCGCTCGACAACCTGCGCGCCGTCGCCACCGAGCCGTCCTTCGGGTCAGCGCTGTCCATCTCGCTCGTCGTCACCCTCAGCACCGTCGTGGCCGCCATCATGGTCGCCTTCCTCGGGGCGCTGGCGATCAGCCGGTTCCGCTTCCGCGGCCGCGGGTCGTTCGTGCTCGCACTGCTGCTCATCCAGATGCTGCCGGCCGAGGGCCTGTTCATCGCGCAGTACAAGATGATGAGCTCGCTGGGCCTGCTCAACCAGGCGATCGGGCTGGCCGTGCTCTACATCGCGGCCGTCGTGCCCTTCACGATCTGGATGCTGCGCGGCTTCGTCGCCGGCGTACCCGCCGATCTCGAGGAGGCCGCCATGGTCGACGGCCTCTCGCGCACGAAGGCGTTCCTCAAGATCACCTTCCCCCTGCTCGCCCCCGGCCTGGTCGCCTCGGCCGTGTACGCCTTCCTGCAGGCCTGGAACGAGTTCACCGTCGCGCTGGTCGTGATGACCGAGGAGCAGTCGCGCACCCTGCCGCTGTGGTTGCGTGGCTTCGTGCAGGCGAGTGCGAGCCGCGAGACCGACTGGGGCCAGGTGATGGCCGCGTCCACGCTGGTCGCCGTGCCCGTCATCATCTTCTTCCTCATCGTGCAGGGCCGGATGAGCAGCGGGCTCGTCGGCGGGGCGGTGAAGGGATGACCCTGACCGCGGACGTCGCGGCCACCCTCCAGCCCGGTTTCCCGGGCGCCGACGTGCCCGAGTGGCTCGTGCGTGCCCACACCGAGGGGCTGGTGTCGGTGTGCCTCTACGGCGACAACGTGGCCGGTGCCGACGGCGTGGCCGGCGTGTGCGCCCTCCTGCACGAGCGGATGCCGGGCGTGCTCCTCGCCGTCGACGAGGAGGGCGGCGACGTCACCCGGCTGCACTACCCGGCCGGCTCGACCGCCGTCGGTAACGCGGTGCTCGGCCGGCTCGACGACCCGTCGACCACGACTGCCGTGGCGGCCGGCATCGGTCGTGAGCTGGCAGCGCTGGGCATCGGGCTCGACCTGGCCCCCGACGTCGACGTCAACTCCTCTCCGGACAACCCGGTCATCGGTGTGCGCAGCTTCGGCGACGACCCGGCGCTGGTGTCCCGCCATTCCGCCGCGTGGGTCGAGGGGTTGCAGTCCACCGGTGTCGCGGCCTGTGCCAAGCACTTCCCCGGCCACGGCGACACGGTCGTCGACTCCCACCACGGACTGCCCCGCGTCGACGTGGCGCTCGAGGTGCTGCACGAGCGCGAGCTGGCACCCTTCCGGGCCGCCGTCGCCGCTGGGGTCGGCGCGGTGATGACGTCGCACATCATCGTGTCGGCCCTCGACCCGCACCGCCCGGCCACGTTCTCGCGCAAGGTGATCGGCGTGCTGCGCGACGAGCTCGGCTTCTACGGCGTGGTCGTGAGCGACGCCCTCGACATGGCCGGCGCCAGCGCCGAGACCGGCATCCCGGAGGCTGCGGTGCGCGCCCTCGTGGCCGGCGTCGACCTGCTCTGCCTGGGCTCCCAGACACTGCCCGAGACGTACGCTGCGGTGCACTCCGCCGTGCTGGCCGCGGTGCGATCCGGACGGCTGCCCGAGCACCGGGTGGCCGAGGCCGCCGGTCGGGTGCGGGCCCTGGCGGCGGCGACGAGCGAGCGGATGCCGGGTCACGGCATCCCCGCTGACCTCACCCCTTCGCCGATCATGGCTGATGAGAACGTCGTTCGCGCGTTCCGCGTCGGGGACGCGGCGCGCGGATGGCTTGCGGCGCCGGGCCCGGTGGCCGTCGTCCAGGTCGACAGCACCGCAAACCTCGCCGTCGGCGGCGTCGCCTGGGGGCCGGCCGCGCTGGGCGCGACCGTGGCCGAGGCTGACGTGCCGGCCGGCGCGCGGATCGCGGTGGTGGGCCGGGCGATCGGCGACGGGCACCCGGCATCCGCTGTGGTCGAGCGGCTGCGCGCCGCGGGCCACGACGTCGTGCTCGTCGAGTGCGGCTGGCCGCGTGGCGGCGCTGACATCGAGACCTTCGGCGGCTCCCCCGCCGTGGCAGGTCCCCTGCTGGCGCTGCTCCGTGGTGAGGTATCCCCGTGAGGCTCGGCATCGATATCGGCGGCACCAAGACCGCGGCACTCGTGCTCGACGAGTCGGCCGGCATCGTTGCGCAGGTCGCCGCGCCCTCTGGCCGCGGCAACGTGCAGGTGCTGGCGACCGCGGTGTCGGTGGCCGACCGGGCTGCTGCGCTGGTCGGGGGCTGGGGCCACATCGGCCACGTCGGCGCGTGCATGCCCGGGCTGGTCGACCGGCAGACCGGCTGGGCCCGGCACGCGGTCAACCTCGGGGTGCACGCCATCGACCTGGCCGGGGGCATCGAGGCCGGCACGGGGCGGCGGCCGGCCGTCGACAACGACGTCAAGGCGGCGGCCTTGGGAGCGCACCATGCGGTGCGGCCCGAGACCGCCGACGGCACGACGGCCTACCTCAACGTCGGGACCGGTCTGGCGGCGGCGATCGTGTGGCGGGGCGAGGTCGTGCGCGGCGCCGGCGGCGCGGCCGGCGAGATCGGCCACCTACCGGTCGGCTCGGGCGTGCCCTGCTCGTGCGGGCAGGACGGCTGCCTCGAGACCATCGCGTCGGGCACCGCGCTGCACCGGATGTGGTCGCGGCCGGCCGCCGAGCTGTTCCCGGCCGCAGCCGCCGGTGACGAGCGGGCGCGCGCCGTCGTCGGGACGCTGGCCCACGGCATCGCCCTGGCCGTGCAGGTCCTGGTTGTGACCGGCGCCGAGCTGGTCGTCATCGGGGGCGGCGTCGCGCGCGACCCGATCGCACTCGAGGCGGCGCTGGCCGCCGACATCGACGCCCGGGCTTCGAGCTCGCCGTTCCTGCGCCGGCTGGACCTGGTGTCGAGGATCCGGGTGCTCGACGGCGACGTGCCGGTAGCCGCCATGGGGGCGGCGCTGTTGCCCGGCTCCACGGAGCCGGTGGGGGTGGGCGCCTGATGGAGGTGTTTGTCTGCGCCTCGCCGGAGGACGCCTCGCGGCGGGCGGCGATTGCGGTGCTCGAGCGGCTGCCCGCTCGTGGGGAACGGGCGCCGGTCATCGGGCTGGCGACCGGGTCGTCGCCGCTGGGGTTGTACCGCGAGCTCGGGCTGGCCGTCGGTCGGGGCGAGGCGTCCTTCGCGGGCGCTTACGGGTTTGCCCTGGACGAGTACGTCGGGCTGCCGCCCGGGCACCCCGAGGGCTACCGCGAGGTGCTGCTGCGCGAGGTGTGCGGCGTGATCGGTCTGTCGCCTGAGCGGCTGTCCGTGCCCGACGGTTCGGGGCGCGATGTGCCGACGCTGATGGCGGCCGCCGCAGCCTACGAGGCGCGGATGCGTTCGCTCGGGGGGGTCGATGTGCAGGTGCTCGGCATCGGCGCCAACGGCCACCTGGGCTTCAACGAACCGGGGTCGGCGCTGACCTCGCGCACCCGGGTCAAGCGACTGTCGGACCGCACCCGCCGCGACAACGCCCGGTTCTTCCACGACATCGACGACGTGCCCACGCACTGCGTGACGCAGGGGTTGGGCACGATTTTGGAGGCGCGCCGGCTGGTGCTCGTCGCCACCGGCGACGCCAAGGCGGATGCCGTGGCCGCTGCGCTCGAGGGGCCGCTCACCGCGTCGGTGCCGGCGTCGGTGCTGCAGTGGCACCCCGACACCGTGGTCTGCCTCGACGAGGCGGCCGCTGCTGCGCTGCGGAACCGGCCCTACTACGACGACGCCGCGAGCGGCCTGCCCGGCTGAGGCGCTTGGCCGGTTTGGCGCGTTCGCGTGTGCCCAGAAGCAGGCGCGGCTCCTCGCCCATTCAGCTCGCCGGATCGACGCCCACCTGAACTCAGGCGCGCCACTGATGACGGCACTCGCCCACTCAGTGGGCCAGGCAACGCCGCGGCCGCGGGCTCAGGAGAGCGACGACGGGATGGGCTGACCGGAGTGAGGCAGCAGGAGCGGCACCCCACTGCCCAGTGGCAGCACGAGGGGCAGCTCGATGTGCGCCGTCTGTTCGGCGAGCCGGACCTCTTCCGTGCTGAGGGCCGCCCGGACAGTGCAACGACCGGAATGCACGCCGACGAGGCGTCCGCGGGCGACGGTGGCGACCAGGGCCTGGACCTCCAGGTCCAATGTCAGCTGGATGCGCACCGTAGCCACGCGAAGCTCGTCGACGAACAGCTCGACATAGGGCTCGTGGGACCAGTTGATGGTGTGAGTGACCATCTCGACCAGTTCCTGGGTGTCGGGTGCCGTTGCGGTCCGTCGGGCCGCGGCCACCAGCGCTCCGTGCTTCCGCCAGCCCGCCAGGAGGATGTGGGCGAGGTCAAGACTGAGCAGACCGCTGATGACGGTGCTCAGCTCCCCGACTGCAGCGTCTCGGGTAGCCGAGGACAGCCCGGCAAGGGCCGTGCCAAGCACCCCTGAGACGGGCGATGAAGCAAGGCCCTCCTTCAGGGCGCCGACGGCGTTGTCCTCGCTACCGAAGAGAATCGTGCTCACGGCAATCGGCTGCGGCCACTCTGTTGTGGTCATCGGGAGACCTCCTTCACCTTGACGACGGCAAGCGGACGTTGGGCGACGAACCGGATGACCCTGCTGCGCATCGGGCCCCGCTCCTTGATGGTGAGCCCCGGCAGTACTTCGGCGTGGGCGGTCGCCCGGACCGTCTGGCTCGAGGGCACCGGGTTCGCACGGTCCTTCGGGGCCCGCCCACGAGACCCACGCAGCACGGCCAGCGTGAAGACGGCGAGCACGAGTAGCGCGAGCGGCACCATCCTCAGGCCGGTGCTCAAGGAGGCGCCGACGGGCCGGTCCGGCCCGAGCGGCGGGTCGAGGACCGTGAGCGGGAGGTCGCCTTCGGAACCGCCGCCGGCTGACGTGCCCGTCGCGTAGGAGAGCGTCCAGTGCACCAGTCCTCGGCCGCGCTCGGCACCGTCCGGGACGGTGAGCCGAAGCTCCCACGTGTCCCCGGATCGTCGGCAGTCGCGGAACGTCTCGCCGGCGAACAGCGCGGTGCAGCCGGTGATCGCGGTGCCGGGGTCGCGCGGCGAGAAGACGAGGGTGACGACGCCCCCCGGGTCTGCCGATTCGGGGCGCAGCGCGACGGAGAAGGTAGGGGCGCCCGACCGGGCCGGGAGCACCGTGACTGCGAGGGATCCGTGCTCGCGGCCTGGGGTGCGCGCGCCGGGCCGAACGTCCCGATAGCTGAGGTGCCATATGACTGAAGTTCTGCCCGGCTGGGCGTCGCTGGGGACGCCCAGGTCCAGAGCCCAGTGCTCCTTGACGTGGTGGCAGCCGTGGAAGGTGTCGTTGCGCAATTGAGCGCTGCAGCCGGTGACGGACACACCTGGGTCCAGTGCTGCCAAGAGCACCGAAATGGCGTCGCCGGGGTGAGCGGAGCCGGGACGTAGACTCGCGGAGAAGGTGGGCGGGGGAGGCTGGGGCGCCAGAACCGTGAAGTGGACGGTTCCCTTTGTCTCCGCCGAACCCAGCCCGTCCGGATCGGGGTACTGGTAGCCAAGCTGCCAGCGGAGCGTCCTCGCGCCCGGTGCAGTGCCGGTCGGAACTTGGAATCGAACTGACCCGCGGCCGTTGGTCGCGGTGCACTCGTCGTAGGTGGCGTCGTCGAGTTTCACCTGGCAGCTGGTGATGCTGTTGTTGGCATCCGTTGGTGTGAACGAGACGTTTACACGCTGCCCCGGCCGAGCAGACGGGGGGCTGACCTCGACGGTGAAGCTGGGCTCCGGGGGGAGCACGGTCAGAGACAGCGTGCCCTTGGTGTCGCCCCGAATGGCAAGGTTCGGGTCGAGCAGCAGGCTCCGGTCCTGGATCTGGTAGTCAAGCTCCCAGCTGACCTGGCTGGCGCCTGGCGACGCGTCAGTGGGGACCGTGAAGTGAACGGACCACTGGCCGCCGGACTCTCGACAGTCGGAGAAGCCCTCTCCTTCGAGGTTTGCCCGGCAGCTGGTGAAACTGACCCAGGGGTCAGGCGTGGAGAAGGAGACGACGACCTCCTCGCCAGGTCTCGCCGACTCCGGGGTCAACCCCACCGTGATCGGCGGGGCCCCGGTGGCTGCGAAGACTGGATGGGCGAACAGGACGGACGCGCAGAGCAACGCGCCGAAGGTCAGCACCGCCAATGCGGCCGAGGCAAGGCGGACCCGTCCGGCGTCTGCGTCTCGAACATGGAGCATGGCGCGCTCCCCTCCTGGGTGGTGCAACTCGCATCGCGAGTTCACACTTCAGGAGGGCGCCGGCAATGGCCTGATACGCCCACGCGCTCGGACCGGACTCGTTCCCGGACCGAAATGGCCCGTTTCGCGGCAGAGAAGCTGTGTGGCTCAAGCGGTTTGCCGGTCACGCGGCCCGACGACCAAGTCAACATCGACGAAGAAACGGTCTGCACCGGCTCCACATCGACCATGCGGCCGACCGGCTGAACGACAAGTTCGGCGGTCAACGTCGCTGGGGCCAGTGAGGCTGTAGAACAGGCTCCCACGGATCCGCCGTGATCAGCCGAGCGTCGGCTCCGGATAGCCGAGGGTCAGCGTGGGGCACGGGCTCGTGATCGTTGCACCAACTGGTCCGCTCGCAGGCTGCGTCACAACGCCCACTGTGGGCGCCCACCTCGAGGGGTGTAACGCGACGCGTGGAGTCGCTGCAGAAGTCGCATCGTGCGACGCCTCCTCCTCCTCCTCCTCCAATCGGGACTTGATGTCACTTCCAGGTGAAGCCTGCGCGGTGCCTTTGGGAGGGAGGGCGGTGGGTCATCCCCAGAGGGTCCGTTACATCGACACCGGATTCTGCCGTTTCACAGCACGTACGGACCATCCACCGTGTAAGGTTCGTGTGCGCTTGACGTTGTGAACGGTGGCTCAGCTCCTGGGTTCAGGAGAGGTATCCGGCGTGGTCCGGGGCCTTTTCAGGGTCTTTGTCGCCGACAGGATCGCGAGGGCCACCTTCGGCGGAGGGAAGCGTGATGGCCATTAGGTTGACGGCAACAGAGAGCCACGCTTGGCAGTTGTTCCAAGCGTTGCCTGATGCCGTTCTCGTGACCGACACGCACGGTGTCATCCAGTTGATCAACGACCAGGCTGTTTCGTTGTTTGGGTATGCGCCCCACGAGTTGATCGGCCAGCCTGTCGAGTGCCTCGTCCCGACCGGTCGGCGCGAGGTTCACCGGAAGCGCCGCGGCGCCTATGTCGCCGTTGAGCACCCACTGCCGATGGGCACCGGGCCCGACGTGGCCGGCGTGCGGAAGGACGGCAGTTTGGTACCCGTCGAGGTCAGGATCAGCGCGATCACCCTTGAGGCGGGAAGGGCGGCGCTCGCGGTGGTCCGCGACGTCAGCCAGCGCAACCGAGCAGCCGAGAAAGTTCGCGTCAGTGAAGAGCTATTCCGCGCGTCGTTCGAGCATGCTCCGATCGGCATGGCCCTGATCGATCTGCGTCACGAAGGCGGTCGTATCCTGCGCGCCAACGCCGCATTCAGCAGCCTGACGGGACACGACACAGCGAGCCTGTTGGCGATGACATCCGCAGCACTGACCCATCCCGCGGACCGGGAGGAGACGACGGCAACCCTCGGCCGGCTGGCGGAGGGCTTGGACAGAGAGTGCGCAGGGGGGAGAAGCGCTACCTTGCCGCGTCCGGTCGGGGCATCTGGGTTCAGCAGTCCCTGTCAGTCGTACACGACGCGGAGGGCCTTCCCGACTATGCGGTCGCTCAGATCGAGGACATCACTGACCGCAGGCGAACCGAAACGCACCTTCTTCAGCGGTTCAACGAACTGGCTGACAACGTTGACGTCGGGTTCCTGGTCCGCCGTATCGACACGGATGAGCTTGAGTACCTGAACCCGGCTTTCCTGAAGGTGTTCGCCCTTGAGCCGGACGATCCGCCACCCACGTATGCCGTCGTGATGGCCAGGGTTCACCCGGATGACGCGGACATCTTCGACAACATCGTGCCGATCTGTGCGAGCGGTCAACGGTGCGAGACGGACTTCAGGCTGGTCGGGGCCGATGGGGAGCAGCGTTGGGTGTCTGCACGGTTCTCACCCATCGTCGACAGCGACTGTCAGGTCCGTCGCGTCGCCGGGCTCTTCCAAGACGTCACCAAACGCAGACTGCAGGAGAAGCTGCTGATGGACGCTCGGGGGGGGCCGATCGCGCCAACATGGCCAAGAGCGAGTTTTCGTCTGGTTGAGCCACGTGCTGCGCACACCTCTCGACGCCGTCATCGGCTTCGCGCAACTGCTCGCGCTCGACTCCTTGACTCCCGCCCAGGATGAAGCAGTGGGGCACATCCTGTTCGGTGGGCAGCACCTGCTGGGCATGATCAACGACATCCTCGACGTAGCGCGCATCGAATCCGGGCGGTTGGAGCTCACCGTCGAAGTGGTCGACGTCAGCGAGCTCGTCCGCGAGACGGCCGGGCTGATGGAGCAACTGGCCGAGACGAACAGGATCTCGGTCAGCGTGACCTCCGACGGCACCTGCTCGGTGATCGCAGACCGTCGCCGACTCAAGCAGGCCCTACTGAACCTGGTGTCCAATGCAATCAAGTACAACCGCCCGCAGGGCCGGGTCGAGCTGAGCACGCGCACCGTGGGAGATGGTGAGGTCAGCATCGCCATTACTGACAGTGGCCTGGGAATCGACGCCGAGTGCCTGCCCCGGCTCTTCCAACCGTTTGACCGTCTTGGGCGCGAGTCCACCGCGATCGAAGGAACCGGGATAGGCCTGGCTCTGACCAAGAGCTTGGTCACGTTGATGGAGGGCCAACTGGAGGTCGACAGTGTCGCCGGCCTCGGCAGCACGTTCACCATCACCCTGCCCCAGGCCCCGGACCCCGGCGGACCGAGCAAGGCCGAAGGACGGCGCGAACACGAGGTGCCGATTGGGGAGACGAAAGAACCTCGGGCGACCCTTCTCCAGATCGGAGACAACCCGCCTACCGGCCCTGATGGACGCCGCGGGGAATCAGCGTCCATCGTGTAGCCACAACCACGTCGGAAGCGGAGCGGACGGGCTGCGGATGGCGATGCATTCCGCTGCGTCTCACCGCCGCTCATGTCGCCGGCCGTAAAGCCATGGATGGCGCACGAAGTTGTTGGGCACTCCGCCGGGCAAGGGCCCGTTGGGGAGGGGCTTGAGCACGTGCGTGGCGAGCAGTCCCGCCGTGAACGTGGACCCGCTGCAACAAGCCGGCTGACGGCCCGCCGAGTCGGCCAGCACGCTCGTCGACCGGCGGGGCGGCAGCCACTGCATCACGCAAGTGGCAGTCGGTGCCACCCCGGACCAGAGGGCGCGCGCGCGGGACGGGGCCTACGCTGACGCCATGGCGTCGCCAGCGGACACAGTCATGCGGTACTTCAACAAGGCGGCGGGCTCGGTCTTCCGGCTCAGCCGCGGCCGCCTGCTGAGCTCGATCAAGGGCCATCCCACCCTGCTCCTCACCGTGCCGGGTCGACGGTCCGGCCAGCCGCGCTCAGCCATCGTCGCCGCCTTCGAGCGGCCAGACGGCTGGCTCGTCGTCGGGTCCAAGGGCGGGATGCCGCAGGAGCCGGACTGGTTCAAGAACCTCCGTAAGGCCGAACTGGCCACCGTGCAACAGGGTGACACCGTGACCACCGTCCGCCCCGAGGTCCTCGGTGAGCCGGAGCGGACCCGGGAGTACGCCGAGGTCGTCAAGGTCGCGCCCGGCTTCGCCGGATACGAGCGCAAGAGCCAGGGCGTGCGGGTCATCCCGATCGCCTACCTTCACCGTATCGGCTGACCCGCCTCCACACGGCCAAGGTTGTTTCATCAAGCCGGGAACTGAGTCCTATCGCCGCCTGCGCCTCAGCGCCGCATCCTTGCCGCGGGCTGGCGAAACCGGGGGTTCAGAGGATCCCCTTGAAGCCTGGGTTTCCACCCTCGTCGTACACCTTCTTTTCCCGACCGCAATGTGAGCACAGGTCGAACCCGGCGCCCTTACCGCCCATCTCGCGGTTGACGTGATGTTCCCAATGGTGGATGCCGACCAGACATAGAACGCGGCGCATAGCTACCTCTCTTGCTTGCCGACGACTCCTGGAGGCCGCAGCGGTCACCCGGCTAACTCTCCAGCGTTCCACCATCCAAGGACCGTGTCGATGACCGAAAGGCGGACCCGTGGAGCGGCACCTGCGTCTCAGCGCCGCCTAATCCGCAACGCGTGACTGACGGGTAGCAGCTTTGCCGGATGGCGCTCGGTGCGGTTGGGGCTGCTGCTGGTGCTTGGTCGAGAACGAGGTGCTTAGGGTGGTGCGTAACCAGTTGCGGTAGTGCGCCTCGGTGTGGCCGAGCTCGCGGCGGATGAGGTCCCAGTTCTCGGGGCCGAGCAGGATGTAGAGCAGTTCAGTCGCCCAAGCGGTGTCCAGATGGGCGGGGAGAAGGCCGTGTTCAGCGAAGCTCTCAGCCACGATGGTCATGTCCGCCAGGTGGCGCCGTTTGCCGCGGGTCCACATCGTCTTGACCGGTGCGTCGACCGCGGCCGCCTCACGGGCCACCGCGAACAGGGCGCCGGTGCGCTCGTGCAGGGCGGTGGTGCCCGCGGCCAGCAACTCGGTCTTGCGGTCCAGTTCGGACTGGGAGAGGACCTCGAGGAACCACGGCGAGCGGACCGTGGGCACGCTGTGGTCGGCGCCCATGATCGCTGCATCGACGAGCGCTTTGAGGATCGCGGGCTTGGTGTCGAACTGCAGGTACACCGTCTTCTCCGCCACGCCCGCGGCGTGCGCGATGGAGCGCACCGATGTGGCGGTGTAGCCGGACTCGGTGAACAACGGTGATGCCGCGTCCAGGATCCGCTGCCGGGTCACCTGCGCGGCGGCCTCTCGCGCGGGGGAGCTGTACGGCCGGCGGGAGGTGCTCTGCGCGCTGCTGCCCATTGGTCCTCTCCTGAAATCTGTTGACGCCAGCGCCACTGTAGTGGTTCACTTTCGATACAGCGTTACTGTATCGATTGGAGCGTCCGCCATGGCCCTTCCCACACTGGACGTGCTGTCCGTGAAGATCCCCGTGGCGGACCTCTCAGTCAGCCGCCCTTGGTACGCCGCTGTCTTCGAGCTGTGCGAGGAGATGGAGTGGCCCGACGACGACGGCGTAGTCCGCGGTGTCGGCTTCTCCGGCCTGGGGCAGGTCACCCTCGCCCTTCGCCAGCACCCGGCGGCCGCAGCGGCCACGGACCGCTTCGGGTTTCTCAACGTGCGCGTGCCGGCCGAGGCCGACCTCGCCGACTGCGCGGCGCACCTGGACGCCCTCGGCATCGCGCACACCCCCGTGATCAGCGCCGCCCAGGGCCGCCTGATCGGTTTCCACGACCCGGACGGGCACGAGCTGTCCTTCTACGCCCAGACCCAGCACGACGGGGTCCGCGCCGACGCGGTGCGGAGCGTGCGCCCCGCAAGCGCCGCCAACCACACCGCAGGCCTCAGCGACCGAGTCCCACGATGACCAGCGTGGCGCACCCCGCGCCAACCGTAGGGTGCTCAGCGACTCACCGGCCTCGAACCGCACTCCTAGGCATGGGCCGAATCGTGGTCCCGCTGGCCCTGGCTCTACTCGTCGGCCTGGTCGTGCTCGGCTGTGTCGCACTGGCCATCACCAGCACCGACACCGCGAGACGACTGCCCCACCCCCAACCTCTCCCAGCCCCCAGCGCCCCCTACTCCAACGGAGGCTGAGCGCATCTCGCGCGCAGCAGGCCACAAGAACCTGCGTCTAGCAGGTACCCCTCTGACGTCAAGAGGCTGGTTCGAGGACCTTGGGCACCTTGGCCTTCCGCGTGGTTGTCGGCGCGGGTAGCGTCGTTGGTGCGGGTCCGGGAAGTGGCTGATCCGAAGTGCCGGTGTGCGGGTGGAAGCCGGCCGCGCTGGACTGAAGGGCCGCCCCGTGGTGCCCTCCCGGACCCGCGTCCAAGTTCTGGGCGGTGGTTTCGGCGTCCGCGCGCAGGCGTCGGTACAGCGCGTCGGAGATGCGTCTTTTGAGGCAGCGCATCGCTTCACGGCGGGACTTGCCGGCGGCGAGCTTGCGCCGGTAGTACGCCCGGCCGGGGGTGTCGAGGCGGATCTGGGTGGCGGCGGCGATGTGGATCATGTGGTTCATTCGCCGGTCACCTGCGCGGGAGAGGCGGTGGCGCACGACCTCACCGGATGAGGCTTCGATGGGGGCGGCGCCGGTCCAGGACGCGTACTTGTTGCGGTCGGCGAACCGGGCGACGTCGCCGGTGTCTGCCAGGGTCCGTCCGGCCACGACCGGCCCGACGCCGGGCGGCTCCATCAACCTCGAGCCCGAGGCGAGGACCATCTCCTTCAGCTCGCGGGTGAGCGCCTTGACCTTCTTCTCGATCGCCACGAGCTCGGCGATCTGCTCAGCGGCGAGCCGGCGGCGGGTCTTGCCGGCCACGTCGCGAGGTTTGACCGTCGCGAGGATGGTCTTGGCCTGGCCGGTGGTGATGTCCCTCTTCGACTGTCCCGGAACCAGTTCCGACAACAGCCGGTGCACCCGGTTGACGCACTGGATCCGGGACCTGCTCAGCTCAGCCCGCCGGTCGACCAGCAACCGCAGCGCCTCGAGCTGCACGTCGTAGGCCAGCACCCGAAGCTTCGGGGTGCGCACCGCGACCACCGAGACAGCGTGCGCGTCGTGCGGGTCGGTCTTGCGGTTGTGACCGGTGTCCAGCGCCCTAGCCCTGGCGGAGAGCTTGGCCGGGACGTCCAGCACGTGCTCGCCGTCGGCCAGCAGGCGCTGCGCCAACGGGCGGCCGGCGCCGTTGATGACGCTCATCTGAAAGTCCTCAGACCTGCTCACTGAAAGTCCCCACCCTGCGTGGCTCCACGGAGTCGGGCGGGGCTCCTTTGACGCTGGTGGTCTCTGACCACGCACCAGCTCATCAAAGGAGCCCCTCCGCTCATGCTCACACGGGAGGACGACATCGACGTGCACGCGTTGCACCGGCAGGGGTGGACGATCTCAGCGATCGCCCGCCACCTGGGAAAGGACCGCAAGACGGTCCGGGCCTATCTCAACGGTCGTCAGGCCGGCGTGCGTCAACGCACCGTCGCGGACCACTTCGAACCGTTCGCCGCGTACGTCGCGCAGCGGCTGGGCGATGACCCGCACCTGTGGGCCTCGACGTTGTACGACGAGCTCTTGGGCCTGGGGTACGACCGCTCGTACCCGTCCATGACGCGGGCGATCCGGACCGGGGGTTTGCGCCCGGCGTGTGAGGCGTGCCGGCCGACGAAGGGCCGGGCGGTGGCGGTGATCGAGCACCCGCCCGGGCAGGAGACCCAGTGGGACTGGGTCGAGCTGCCCGACCCGCCCGAGCACTGGGGGTGGGGCAAGACCGCGTACCTGCTCGTTGGGGCGCTGTCGCACTCCGGGCGCTGGCGTGGGGTGCTGTGCGAGTCGATGGACCAACCCCACCTGATCGACGGGTTGGACCGGGTCGCCCGAGCCCTGGGAGGCCTGAGCAAGGACTGGCGTTTTGACCGGATGGCCACGGTGGTCTCCCCGAGCACCGGCAAGGTCACCGCCTCGTTCGCGGGCGTCGCCAAGCACTACGGCGTGACCGTCAAACCGTGCCCACCACGGCGGGGGAACCGCAAAGGGGTGGTGGAGAAGGCCAACCACGTTGCCGCCCAGCGGTTCTGGCGGACCGTGCCCGACGACGCCACCGTCGAGGAGGCGCAGGCGCTGCTCGACACGTGGTGCGCCACCCGCGGCGACGTGCGGATGCGGGCCACCGCTGATGGTCGCGCCACCGTCGCGACCGTGGCCAAGGCCGAACCGCTGAGGCCGATGCCGGCCCCGTACCCGGCGGTGCTCACGCTCCCTCGGGTGGTGTCCGCGCAGGCGCTGGTGTCCTACCGCGGCAACCGGTACTCCGTCCCACCGCAGCTGCACGGGGCCATCGTGAGCGTGTCGGTGCGCCTGGGCGGCACCCACCTGGACATCGCCACCCTTCCCGCCCCCGGGCGGGCCGCACCCCTGCCGACCGTGATCGCCCGGCACGCCCTGGCCCCGCCCGGCGCCGGCGCGACCATCCGGACCGACGTCCACGTCACCGCCTTGGAGCAGGCCGCCCTCGCCGCGTCCACGACCGCGCGACCGCACCGCAGCAAGCAGCGGCTGCCACCCAGCGCTGCCGCCCGAGCACACGCCGCGACCCTACGAGGACACCACGAGCAGGCCGGCCCGGACCAGGGCGGCGTGGTCGACCTGAGCGTGTACGCCGCCGCCGCAGCAGGGCGCAACACCTTGACCCCACCAGCAGACCCCACCGCACCCAACCGCACAAGGGAGACGAACACCCCATGACCACAACCAAATCCGCAACCGCGGGCACACCGGCCAGCGCCGGGCAGGCCTCGCTGTACCAGCAGCTCCGCGGGCACCTGGCCACCTTGAAGCTGCACGACGCCGCCGAGCACCTGCCCACCGTCCTGGACGCCGCACACACCGAAGGGCTGACCCTGACCGCGGCGCTGGAACGCCTGCTCGCGATCGAGGTCGACGCCACCGAAGCCCGCCGCCTCGCCGGGCGGATACGGTTCGCCTCCCTACCGACCCCGGCGACCCTGGCCGACTTCGACTACGACGCCGCCCCCGGAGTCGACCCCGCCCTGATCAACGAGCTCGCCACCGGCCGCTACCTCGACACCGCGACCAACGTGCTGCTGATCGGGCCACCCGGAGTCGGCAAGACCCACCTCGCCGTCGGCCTGGCCCGATCCGCCGCGCAGGCCGGATACCGCACCTACTTCACCACCGCCGCCGACCTCGCCGCCCGCTGCCACCGCGCCGCGATCGAAGGCCGCTGGGCCACCACCATGCGCTTCTTCGCCGGCCCCACCTGCTTGGTCATCGACGAGCTCGGCTACCTGCCACTGCCCGCCGAAGCCGCCTCGGCCCTGTTCCAAGTCGTCTCCCAGCGGTACCTGAAGACCTCCATCATCCTCACCAGCAACAAAGGCGTCGGCTCCTGGGGTGAGGTCCTGGGCGACACCGCCGTCGCCGCAGCCCTGCTCGACCGGCTCCTACACCGCTCCGTCGTGCTCAACCTCGACGGCGACTCCTACCGCCTGCGAGCCCACCACGCCCGAGGCGAAGCCCTACGAGCCACCACCACCGGCACCCGCCAACCACTACGCTGACCCCGCCACCAGGTGAGGACAATCAACGATCAGACCTGGGGACAATCGATGAGCGCCATCACCGTTGCTGCCCTCCACCGCCCATGTCCGATCCTGGTAGGCGGCGACGTGCTTGCGCATCGCGGCGTACCCGGCCCTGTCCGTGGTGAACCGGCCCGTGGCGAGCACCGTCTCGCGGTCGTCGACGACCTCGATGGTCGCCGACAGCTTGTGCGGATCGACCCCGATGAACACCTTCGCCATGAGCTTCGCCCTTCCCGTCATCCTCGATTGGTTGACGCCGGGTGGGCACTGCTGCTGAGAGCGGGGCAGACCCTCTGGAGCCACACGCCGGCACGGTGGTCGGCGGGAACGCAAACCGCTGGTGAGCCACACCCGTCACCGGGTGGGCAGCCGCATGGGGAGCTTCCCGCCGATCAGCTGGACCGAGTCTGGCCAGACGCCGGCCCTACCGGCAATCGTCATGCAGCCGCAAGATGACTTGCCTGCCGCCGCGAGAGCGAGATTCGAGCGGTGCGCGAGTGATGTGTTCACTCGCGAGGCGGGTGGTGTGCACCATCAGTGACCAAGGTGGGGAAGAAGGTTGGCTTACGCTGCTCGTAGTCATCTGTGTCCACGATCGCGGACTTGAGGTCGTTTGTACCGAGAGAGCAGGACCGGGCCCCGGCGCAGGGCCTGCCAGCCGAGGCCGAACCGCTGGTCGTGCTCGGAGCCGATCGGCGTCACTGCCAAGCCCGCAGGCAGACGCGCAGGTACGTCGAAGACGGCGAGCGTGGCAGCCCAGGACTGTTCACTGGCCACCCGGTAGGCCGCCCGCAACCGGGGGACCACCGCGTTGAACGCATCAGGCCCCACCCGCACGTGCAGGCCGAGGTCGCCCCCGGTTAAGGCACCCACCACCCTGGCGGCACCGGTCAGCAGCAGCTCCCTTCAACCCCCAACGAGAAGGGCGTCGGCAACATCGTCCCGGGTCTGGCGCGCCTGGTCCAACAGACCGTCCGACCACACCATCTCGCCCATCCCGACTGCAGACCCCGTCGCGTCGCTGCACGAAGACGGCTGTCCGCTGCGTCGTAACTGCACTCGATTTCACGCCTTTGGGGTACAGGGGCGAGTGCGCAAGCAGCCGCAGGAAGTGCAGTACGAGCAGCAACGGTTGGAAGATGACCGTCGTGCGGCGGCCGGTGCGGCGCGAGCGACCGAGGCGACGAATCGCGGGGCCCGTTTGGCGCCTGAGGTCCGCGCGGCACTGTCGAGGGCGAACTCCAATCTGGCCGGGCGCTTGTGGCAGGTTCGACCCGGTCTCTGGCTTTCTGACGGTGAGGGTGACTACACTCACATCATCGCCTCATCCCATATCTGGCCTTTCGGGCGTAGGGGCGCAATCTATTCGGGGGCGCTTTGGGTGAAGGCCCAGTCAGGCCTGCGTTCTTCGATTCCGCAGCTTCGGAATGAGTTATTAGATGAGCGCGAATCAGTCAGACCTGTCCGATACTCAATACGGTTATGACCTTGTCGTCGCGACGAGCCAGAAGAGCATCAACGTCGCGTTGAAGGAGTATCTCGACGGGGTCGGCGGGCCGCCCATTGTGGCCTGCTTCGTCTATGACGCGGACAACAATCTGGTGCCGATCGACTACGAGCAGCTCAAGGTGCAAGCCAAGGGTTCGGACCCGTTCTCCGTCGCCAACGCCAGCAACCCGTCGACCGACCAGGACCTGTTGAACCTAGCGGCGGCCAACTTCGCCGGAGGGCTTCGGGCGAAGGTTGGGCTGCCCGCTATGAACCCTTTGCGCCTGCCTCCCGTGGTCACCCTCGGCAACGGCCCGACTGCACCGGTCGTCTTCAACCTCCTTTCCAGCGCGTTCGAGATCGCGGGATTCAGCTACGGCCCGCGGGGGTCGTCGAAGTGGATCAACGTCGCCCAGCCGGCCGATGACCCGTGGTACTTCACCTCGCAGGTGAGCCTGAACGACGACGTCATCGACCCCCACTCGCCGGTACCACCTGCCGTTCAGCGGAAGATCCAGGAGTTGATCGACAGCGTCGGGGACGGCGCCTTCTCGATCAAGAGGCTCTTCCTTGACCTGAGCACCGTCATGCTGCTGACGTCCCCGACGATCGTCGGCATCTCGTCGAAGGACTGGCCGGTCTGGTCGCTCCTGTCCAGCGTCTTCGTCGACGCCTACATCGGCCAGCTTCGACAGACAGGGCACCCGGTTCTCGGATACGCCTGCACCGTCGACAAGCCGAAGCCCGCCACCTTGCCGATCAGGGCGCTCGCCCGGGAATGCTGCGCGCTGGTGGACTCCTCCGGAGCTCCCGTGCAAGATCCCACCAAGGCCCAGCAGGATGCGACGACGCTCAACTACCTGTGCACGACCAGCGCCACGAAACCTGTGGCCCGCTCCTTCGGATGGAACTGGCTGGAGCCGGAGGACCTGGGCACGTTCTCGGGGATCCAGGCGGTTCGCCGAGACGTGTTCGTGGCCTATCTGCAGTCGGTGTTCAACGCGCTGGTCGCCCCGGTCGCCTTCGTGCCGGCCGTGTCGTGGAGCGAGACCGCGGCGAATGACTACGTCTCGGTCAAGATCGATGTTCCCGCCGGCGGCGGGGCGAACTTCACCGCGACGCCCGTGATGGGCAAGCCGGCCGGGACGACCCAGATTCTGGCATTGGACTTCGACAAGCCCGCCACTGGAGACATCTCGCCTTCGGGGGCAGGCTTCATCGGCGACTATTTCGCCTACACGCTGAACTACAAGCTGACCGGTGACGTGTCCCTGCTCGTTCAGGGGGAAACGCCGTGCATCAAGCTCCGCCTACAAGCCTCGTGCTACGAAGAGTTCCGGCACAACGAGGCGTGGGTTGCGCACTATCACGACCTGCCGGGCAACAAGTACATCGACTACGCCGTCGAGGTCCTGTTCCAGATCAACGTGACAGCGGACGGGAAGCTCGTGGTCAACAACGCGGCACCGACAGTGACCAACACGTCCACACCGTGGTATTTCTACGACGAGGGCATCTACGGGATGTCCAAGGAGTACGAGAAGTACATCCTGTCCCGGGTTAACCCCGTAAACGACCGGATCAAGGGTCTCATCGGCGGCACCTTCGCCGACATCTCAGCACAGCTGCAGAACATCCTCAACGACGCCCACAGCTGGGTGTTCCCCGGGTCGCAGACGTTCACCTTCGGCACAGTGAGGTTCTCCGACTATCTCGACTTCATCACCCACACCACCTACACCCCGCCCCGCTGAAGGGCGCGATACGCGCGATGCAGCGAACGTGGAGGAGAGCCTCGTGACGAACTACACCGTCGAGTCATGCTCGGAGCTGATGCAGAACTATCTGCAGGCCGACGTGATCTCGCCCGAAGGAAAGTTCCAGGCCCTGTGCACCGCGACCGGGTCCGCCCTGCTCTTCTCCGTGGGCACGGTCGACCGTCGCAGAGCCTTCTACCTGACAGCGGAGTCCCCGAAGGACACCTACGGGTGGCGGCGTACCGACCTGGGCGGCGCACTGATCAGCCACGACTTCCCGGCCGGCGCAGACGTCAAGAACTTCTCCGTCGCGCAGACCACCCACGGCGCCGGCGCAGGCTCGCTGCGGTTGGCGATGGTCGTGGACGACGGCAGCGCGGACCACCTCTACCTGAGTCTGGACAACTCCGACGAGAACACCGCGTGGGCGGAGAAGCCCTCGTGGACGGCCTGTCCCTTCAACGCTGCCAAGGAGGGAAGGCCGGTGGATCCGGCCCGGTTGAAGATCGTCGACGTGTTCCTCAGCGAGGCGAGCGACAACGACTACATCGTGGTCGACGTCATCCGTGACCCGCAGAGTCCCGTCGCCCTGGTTGCGCGCTACTTCATCGACGTCACGACGCCGGAGCACCCCACGTGGCGGTCGCACGACCTTCCGATCGATCTCGAGGTGTCGAAGTACTCGACCTGCCTGGGTCGCCCTGATCCCAGCACCCCGACAGAGCGCAAGTACCCGATCGACGGTCTGTACACCAGCGGCTCCATCAGCGGGCAGTCCCAGTTCATCTACCGGCCGCTGTACAACCTCTTCGACCCCGAGGCGCCACCCACGCCGCGCAGGCTGCACCTGTCCGATGGCCAGGACCGGACACCGACCGCCATCGCGGCGTGCCGCAAACCCGACGACACCTCCGATCTGTTCGCCACCTCCGACGGCGTGCTGTACTACTTCGCCAGTGACAACCAGACCGACGGCGCCACAGCGGTCGCGCTGATGACGAGTTCCCTCTTCGCCGGTGTCACGCGCCTGTTCTCCTCAGTGACGAGCGACGTGGTGACGGTGTGGGGGTTGAATGCCAGCAACGACGTGTTCCAGCTGCGCTGCCCCGCGAACGACGTTGAGAAGCAGGGCTCCTGGACGGTTCCGGTGCCCGTCATGGGCGCCGTGGACAACGTGTCGCCGTTCGTCAACCGCAGCAGTGATGCACTGACCTTCTTCGCCCACGCAGGATCCGACCAGCTGAAGATCGCCGTGAAGTCTCCGGGAGCGGTGGGGACCTGGACGGTGCGCGACGTCGTGCTGCCACCCGCCTCATCCACCCAACCTGCCGCCTCGTTCAGCTCGTACACCACGCGCATCCAGGTCACCGACGCTGTCGGACGACCCGCTCCCGGCGTCTCGGTCAGCCTGGTGACCCAGAGCAACGCTGTGACCTCCGCGTACATCAACCACCTCTACTACGTGCTCGGTCCGACGCCGGTCGAGGCGAAGACCGACGCGACCGGGACCATCACGATCGTCGAGGCCGTCGCCCGGCTAGATGCGACCCGGTTCACCGCTTCGGTCGCCGGAAGCGGCGCGGCTGCGCAGGTGAACCCGATGCAGGACTCTCCCACCGTGAACACCAAGCTGCGCACGCTCAGAACTGGTCCTGGCCTCAGCGATGCCGTGATCCATTACCAGGACGCCACCAAGAGCCCGCCGAAGAAGCTGGTGAAGAGCAGCGCCAACGCATCCGACGTCTCCGCTGCCGCGGCGAACGTGGACAGCCTGTGGCAAGCCCACGACGCGCTGCACGACACTGCCGTGGTCACCGCGGCAGCGCTGGCGGCGCCGAACCTGTCGGCGTACCGCAGCTTCGTGGGCGACCAGACCCCCGTCCGCGTCGACGCCGGCGACTTGTTCATGATGCTCGACTCCCATTCGCACCAGCGCTCCGCCCTCGCGTCGTCGGGCTCGAGTACTGCGGCTGAGGCCGCGGTGGGTGAGTCGGGCTGGGACGCGTTCGTGGACTGGTTCCTCGACCTCGGCAAGCGGGTGTGGCGGGTGATCATCCGCATCGGCGAGGCCATCTACGAGGCCGTGCTCGACGTCATCGAGAAGGTGTATGCCGCGTTCAAGTACGTGTTCGACAAGATCGTCGAGGTGATCGAGGACGTCATTGACTTCGTCAAGTTCCTCTTTGACGTCGAGGACATGAGACGGACGAAGGAGGTTTTCAAGAACGTCCTGCGACTGTTCCTGTACGAGCAGGTCGAGCAGATCGAGGTCGTCAAGGGCCAGTTCGATGTCGCCGCCGACGCCGCCATCAAGGCCATCGACAACTGGGCAGGACTCGATGACTTCACCTGGGTCGACAAGACCAAGGAGAGCAAGCCGCCCGATCCCTCCGCATCCGCCTTCGGCAAGACCGCTCCGGAGACACTCCTCTCCCATCACTACCAGGGCAATGTGTCCCGGGCTGACTACCACCCCTCGGGCCCCACCCCGCAACCTCCGACCTCCGTCCTCGACGCGCTCGATCGAGCCTCGACCGCGGAAGCCACGGCAATCCGCAGCGCGTTCGACCGGCTGACCAAGCTCGTCGAGGATGGGGCGGGGCTCAGCGCCGCGCAGGTGCTCACGAAGCTGGTCGGCATCGCGGGCGATCTCGCCCTCACGAGCTCGAAGGTCGTGATCGACGCACTGTTCGACGTCATCTACGTCATGGCCAAGGCGGCACTGGACCTGATCGACCACCCCATCCACATCCCTGTCGTCTCCGACATCCTGAACGCCTTCGGCATCCCCGACGTGTCTTTCCTCGACATCCTGTGCTGGGTCGTCGCGGTCCCGGTGACCATCGTCTACAAGATCGCGATGACGCTCGCCGGTCGAGGAGAGACGTCGCCGTTCCCCGACAGCCCGGAGACGAACTTCCTGATCACCGTCTCGGACTTCCGCACGCTCGAAGGGGCGTTCGGCGTGTCGAGCGTGCGCGCGCCAGTCCGTGCAGGGTCAGCCCTCGAGGTATTGGGCTCGCCGGTCAACCTGACACACAACCAGAAGAAGGGCGTGTCGTTCCTGCTGCACACCGCGGCCGCGCTGGGTGGGGTTGGTTCGGCCGTCATCGACAGCCAAGAGGCCTTGATCCCGAGCAAGCTCGTGCCGCGACCGTTGGCCGTCGCCGGCGGAGCGAGCGCACTGGTCGGGGGTGGGTCACGCGCGCTGGCGAACTTCCTCGTGCCTCGGTGCCCGGTCAAGGACGACCGCCTCTTCGTCTACAACATCGCCGTGACAATCCCGTTCGCGCTCAACAAGTTCTTCTGGTCCACGCACGACTACTGGATCCCCCCTCTCGACCTCGCGTCGGACCCGCGCAAATGGGGAGCGGTGTGCGACTCCTTCCTCGCGCTTGCCTCCATGGGCGGTTCGATCTGGCACATGGTGGAGCTGTCCTCCGCAGCAGAGAGCTGGGATCGGGGATCCGCCATCCTCGACGAGATCAGCATGCTGTCGTCGTGCATCGCCCGGGTCGGCTACGGCGCGCTCGTCAGCGGGTGGATCGAAGACCCCGACACCCTCGCCGTGATCGATCTCGGCATGATGGTCGCCAACGGAGGGTTCGCGACCTTCCAGTTCGCGGAGGCAGGGGTCGAGCTGGCCAGCCCCTGGGAGTAGCGATCAAAGCCGCACGAAGCACCTGGCCTGCGCAGGCGAAGGGCGGCAGGGGCGATGAAGGGATCACGTTTGCCCGGGCGACCGCCTCGGGAAAAGGTCGCCAAACCGACGCGGTCCTGTTCGCCTCTGACGAGCGACCCACAGCTGACACCCCTCCGGGGACGAAGTTCACGGCCCGGCTCGATGCGCCGAAGCTAGCATCTTCAGCGCTTCGAGCTAACTGCGTCTCATCGCCGCGTGTTCGTCGGGGTAGCGCCGGGGGACGAAGCGGGCCGGCCACCCGAGCGGGTGGCCGAGCCCAGTTCCGTTCCCAGCGAACGGCTACCCGGCTGAGGGCACCTGCGCGGTGTAGACGCTGCCACCGGGGCCGTAGGCGGGCAGGTTGGCGCTGGCGGCGGAGGGCACCTGCTCGGTGAACACGCTGCCGTCCCGCTGGTATGCCCCTGTGGCGGCGACTCCCTCGGTTAGCTCCGAGGCGTGCGCCACGACGGGCGAATGGGTGGAGACTCGGGCGTACTTGGCACCGCCGACGGTGACGGCCACAAGGGAGACTGCGGCCAGGCCGAGAACGAGATTGCGCCGGCCGTGCCAGGCGCCGGGACGTCCAGGGGCATCCGTCGCGGCGAATGACTCGGTTCCCCAGGTGATGAACGGGGCTTCGCTTGCATGGGTGTTCTTCATTTTGCTCTCCTGTAACTAACGAATGGTTCTGACCTTGTGAGGTCCATCGATCGGCGAATGGGCACATTGGGCTTCCACCCTCAGATCCGGCCGCAGAGTCTTCTGTCGCCAGCGAGGGCTCTCACGGAGTTGCGATGGGTTGAGGGCAAGGGGCGGCCACGCAGTAACGGTGGCGCCTCGCTGGAGCGAAACTCTGGTCCGATGACACCGCGGCCGGTGATCAGCTGGCGTCAGGGTGGTCTGGGGGTCGCGAGGACGGCCCCGCGACCTCGCCCGCCTCTTCAGTCGAGGAGCGGCCCGAGGGCCCCGCCGAGTACGGTCGCGACGATGCAGAGGACGACGATCACGATGCCTACGACGCCGAAGCCTCGGGCGGCCCCGGTCTGGGGCTGGCTGCCGCGAGCGAAGCCGCCCAGCCAGGCGGCGCCGGCGCCGAGGCTGGCGGGTGCACCGGACCAGAAGAACGGCAGTGTGATGACGGCGAGGGCCCCGAGCACGATCGCTCCGACTTTGGCGCGCTGGGGGTCGCCGGACAGGGGGACGGCGATGGCCAGGGTCAGGACCAGGCCGATGCCGCCCACCACGGCGACCCTCTGAATGCTGGCGATCGGTCCCTCGGGCGCGTTTGGGTCGTGGTGGGTGAAGAGGATCTCGCCGACGTGGATGGCGATGTTGAGCAGTGTCGTCAGGGCGAATGCGCCGCCAACGAGGACCGCAGGGGAAAGCCGGGGCTCGGCGGCTGTGCTGGCTGTCGCGGTCATGGTGCCTCCTTCGTAGGAAACCACGGCTGGTCCGGGATTTCATGACCCACCGTGACGCCCACCGTGTCCCGCCGAACAGGTGGTTGCCGTCCCGGGACGTCCCCGGATGTCCCGCGGGGTCCCGCAGGGGTCCCGCAGCGCGCCTGCTTGGAACATCATGGCTGTGTGAGCACGCACGTTGCCAGTGCCCGCGGCGCACCCGTCGGGGTGGTCGTCGCGGCTCTGGCGACGGCCGTTGGCGCCTTGCCTTTCGTGATCGCCTTCTCCCAGGCGCGAGTACCGACCGGTGCGCTGTACGGGGCGGGGTGGCCGGCGTTCGGGCTCGCGGCTGCCGTGCTGCTGGATCGAGGGCTCGAGCCTCGAGTCGGCCGCACACTCGCGGCCTTGGCACTGGTGCCGACGGCGATGATGGCGCTCACGCTGCCACGTACGGGCGCACGCATGTGGAGCCGACTCGAGGACCTGTGGAGGTCTTGGATCGTGGTCATCGTCCTTGCCACGCTTGTCGTGCTGGCGGCAGCGATGGGCTACGCCCCGGGACGCGTGTCGCGTCGCCGGCTGTTCTGGCTCCTGGTGTGGTCCGTGGCTGTGCTCGGCACTGTCATGGTGGCGGAGTCGACACTCGACCCGCGCGGCACGGCGGTGGTCCTCACTTTCAGCATGTTGGCGCTCGCGGGTCTGGTCGTGCGGTTGTCGACCGCGACGGAACTGCAGCCCGTCGACGAGCCGTTTCGCGACGTCATGGCGGCCGCGCTCACGGTGACAACGGGTGCGGCGGCGGGCTTGGTCGTGCGGCTTGGCAGTGCCCGCGCTGGCATCCCGAATCCGGAGCTCGCCGCGGCATTCGCCGCCGTAGTGTCCATGGCACTGGCCTGGCCGACTGCGATCTGGTGGCGGCGGTCCTGGCTCAGCCACCGGTACGGCACCGGGACCTTGACCCCCACTGACGTTGCCTCCATCACGGCCGATCTGCACCACCTACAGGACCCCCGAGCGCTGCTCGACAAGGCCGCCGAGATGGTCGCCGTGTCCACTGGACAACCCGACGTGACGTTGGTGCTGGGGCAGGACAGTCCCGACGTGCCGCCCGACCACATCGACCATCCCCTACTGGTCGGGGGCGACCGGGTCGGTACCCTGCTCCTCAGGTCCGACGACCCGGAAGGGCCCGAACCGCGTCAATCACGCATGGTTGCGCAGCTGCTGCCGACCCTGGCCCTGGTCTGCCGGGCGGTCGAACTGGCCGTCGACGCCGAGGACGCACGGCAGGACGTCGCTCACGAACGAGATGCTGAACGGGCACGCATTCTGGGGGACCTGCACGACGGCCTCGGTCCGGTGCTCGCCGGGATGAGCATGCGGGTCCAGGCCGAGCTGCGCCGTCACCCCACCCCGCTGCTGGAGTCGCTCGCTCCCGAGCTGACCGAGGCGAGAGGGGACCTGCGCCGGATCGTCTCAGGGCTCACCCCGTCGGCCCTCCACGACGCGGACCTGGCCTCCGCACTGCAGCGCCTCATTTCGACGTTCAACGAGGACGACCACCAGGTCGTCGTGCAGGTCGCTGCTGCGGACCCGCTGCCTCGCGAGGTCACCGTCGCCATCTACCGCTGCGTCGCCGAAGGTGTCACCAATGCGATCCGCCATGGCCACGCGAGCCATGTCGCGGTCCAGGTCGCGGCACGACCCGCCGGCCACGTCGCCGTGGACGTCCGTGACGACGGGGTCGGCGGCAAGATCGCGGAGGGCGTCGGGCTGACCTCACTGAGGCGGCGGGCAGAGCAGCTGGGCGGATCGCTGTTGGTGGAACCGCGCGACGGAGGCGGAGTTCTGCTTCACGTCGAGCTACCCACTAGGGGGACTGCGTGACCAAGGTACTGCTCGTCGATGACCACCCGATCGTGCTATCGGGACTCACGGCACTGATCGAATCCGAGGACGGTCTGGACCTCGTCGCGACCGCGCGCACCGTGGCAGAGGCTCTTGCCAACACAACCGAACCGGACGTGGCAGTGGTCGACCTCGAGCTGCCGGACGGCGACGGCATCGAGCTGGGCGCAACGTTGAAGCGCACCTGGCCCCCAGTGCGGGTCCTCGTGCTCACCATGCATGCCGATGACAACGCGGTGATCCGCAGCCTCGCCGCCGGGCTGAACGGCTACATCTTGAAGGACTGCGACCCTGAGGATGTGCTGGCTGCCATCCACACCGCTGCGCGGGGAGGCCTGGTCCTGGGTAGGGGTGCCTCGGGCGCGATTGCCACGGCGGTGGCTCACGCGCCTCGCACCGACAGGCTCGGTGGGCTCGACGCCAGGGACCAGGAGATCCTCGAGCTCCTCGTGAAAGGCGTGCCGACCTCGCAGATCGCCGCACGACTGTTCATCGCGCCGAAGACGGTCCGGAACCGGGTTTCGGAGATGCTCAGCAAGCTGGGCGTGTCGTCACGTGACGAGGCGATCGAACTAGGCCGAGCTGCAGGGCTGGGTCGTGCCTGAGGGGAGTCACGCTGCCCGCGAGGATGGAAGGCAGAGACCCATCGGCGGCGGGCACAACGTGCGTCACATCGCCGCGAGACGGCGGCGGCCAGTGTCCTTCACTGGTCTGGCCGAATGTGGATCGGTCAACGCGTTTGCAGTGGTGTGGCGTCGGCTGGGGCTGGGCGGTGGGCGCCCTCCGTCGGATGTCGTGGCAGGAACCAGGCCGCCGCGAGCCCGATGACGGCACCGACGCCGAGCGAGGCCATGGCGGCGGTGTAGGCGCCGGTGCTCAGCCCGGCGACCAGGATGGTGCCGGCGATCGCGGTTCCGAGGGAGGAGCCGAGGTTGGAGATTGAACGAGACAGCCCGGAGATCTCGCCTTGGAGGGCCTCGCCGAAGCTGGACTGCACGACGTTGACCGAGGGGGTGAGCATCAGACCGAGCCCGAGCCCGATCAGCAGGAGCCCGGGCACGAAGGCCCAGGCGCTGTCGGACGCCTTCACCAATGCGATCAGCACGGCGATGCCGACGATCGAGATGACGAAGCCGACCAGGATCAGGGTGCGCTGAGCCCACCGCTTGGCAAGCCACTCGGCCCCGAGGGAGGAGAGCAGTAGTCCGGCGGTGGCTGCGGTGAAGATGATGCCGGTCTGGATGGCGTCGTAGCCGCGGACCACCTGCAGGTACGACGCCACGGTGAACGAGGTCCCGAGCAGGATCAGCCATTGGGTGTTCTGGGTGACCAGGCCCAGGTTCGAGGTGCGGTTGTGGAACAACGCCGAGGAGAGCAACGGCTCGTGCCCGGCCCGTTCCTTGGCCCGCACCGACACGAAGAACCCGACGAGGAACAGGCCGCCGACGGCGATCAGCGCCAGAGTCAGCCAGATGTTCTGGTCCGCCGCGAGGATGCCGGTCACCAGCAGGATCAGTCCCACCGCGGACAGCACCGCTCCGCGCACGTCGAACTCACGGTCCGGGTCGGCCGGCAGCGGGTCGAGGATCCGGCGGCTGAGGACCACGATGACGAGAACCACCAGGGCCTGGAAGACGAACGCGGCCCGCCAGCTCAGGGCGGAGGTGATCAGGCCACCGATCAATGGTCCGGCCGCGGCGCCCACGCCACCCATCGCACTGATCACCCCAAAGGCCCGGGCGCGCGACGTGAGCTGCGTGAACAACAGGGTCGTGAGGATGTAGACCGGCGGGATCAGCAGGGCCGTGCCTACTCCTTCGAGGATGGAGTTGCCCACGATGAGCACTCCCAGCCCGGGCGCGACCGCGCTGAGCAGCGCACCGATGGCGTAGACCACGAGCCCGAGCCGGAACAACCGCACCCGGCCGAACCGGTCGGTCAGTTTCCCCCCGGGGATCATCAACGCGGCCATGACTAGCAGGAACAGGGTGATCGCGACCTGAATGCCTTGGACGGTGGTGTCCAGGTCCTGGCTCATGTCGTTGATCATCACGTTCATGTTGGAGCCGGCGAAGCTGCAGATGAACTGAGCCAGGGCCAGGGGCACCAGCACCCGGCGCAGCTGCAGCGCGGGCTTGCCTGTCGCAGCGGTCTCGGTCACGGCTGACCCTCTCTGAGCGGTCGGAAGTCGAAGCCGTCAGGATGCCCGGCACGAGAAGCCTGACCCAGCCGGCACCCACGTCCCTCATCCGCACGCGGACTTCCCAGCGGATGAGATGAACCTTGGGGACCGCATCACTCACTGTTCGGCCAACCACGCTCGTCGGAACCGGCGCGCATCGAAGCCGGCGGCCCGTGGCCACCACCGGCGTAGGGCCCGCCACGCCCAAACGGGTCCTTAACCCCACCACTCCACGGGGCCCTGTCTGCCCACCTGGAGGCCGACCAGGCATGGATCGAGTGTCGTCCCCGCGCGGAGCCACCGTCCATGGCTCGGCTGCGTCACTTCGCCGCCTGCCGGCGATGGGCCCTGCGCGTATGTACACCAGGTGCGGCGCTGATGGGTCGGAGCTGCGCTGCAGGGGCCGCGACGGTCCGTGAGCGCGGCTATGCGGAGGCTCTCAGGGGCTCTAGGGCGGCCAGGACGAGGTCGAGGCCGAAGATGAACTCCTCTGCCGGGTCGTATCCGGCTGCGACGAGCTCGGCGGCGGATTCGTTGAGGTAGGGGAACTCGTCGGGAGGAAGCTGGGGCAGGAAGACGTCCTCTGCCATGTCCGCGAACTCACCGGCGGTGTCGAACGGCAGGCTGGCTTCCTGCAGGGCGAACCCGTAGACGTAGACGTCGAGCAGCCAGTTGGCGTGTGTCGCCATCAGAACCGAGAAGCCAGCCCTGCGCAGGCAGGCGGTGACCGCTTCGCGGTGGCGGAGGTGCGCGGGCCCCGGGGATGTCCGCGACTCCATCAGGCCGATCGCCCAGGGGTGGCGTGCGAGAACCTGTCGGGCGGATACCGACCGCCGACGCATCGCCGACTGCCAGTCGGCCTCCTGCGGGGGGAGCTCGATCTCCTCGAACACGACGTCGATCATGGCGTCCAGCAGCTCCTCCTTGCTCGCCACGTAGTGGTAGAGCGACATCGCGCCCGCGCCGAGCGTGCTAGCCAGCCGGCGCATGGTCAGCCCGGCGACCCCCTCGCGGTCGGCGAGCCGGATCGCCTCGGCCACCAGCCGCTGCCTGCTCAGCCCCACCTCTGACACGACCTGGCGTTGTCTCCTGACAGACACGGGTCTCCTACTCCCTCGACGGCTTGACAATCGTACAGCGTACGCCCATAGTACGGCGTACGACGTACAGTGTACGAACCAGCGAGTTCCCCGCGGAGGGGGAGCTTGTGGACCTGCCGCCACTCCGGCGGACGGGCCGCTCCTGTCGAAGGAAGAACCGATGACCATCCGCACGAACACCCCGAACCTGCTCGACAACCCGCCTCCGACTGAAAGGAAGGAAGAAGAGATGACATCACCGCAGAACACCGCTACCACGCCGGCCCGCAGTTGGTTGGTTCGAGGCCGCCTCGTCGGCGCCGCGGCGATCGCGTTCGTGGTGTCGGTGGTGATCGAGAACGTGGTGCTGGCGGGCACGGGCGCACCGAGTTACGGCGCTCCGATCGAGGAAGTTCTGGCCTACTACGCGGCCAACCGTGACTCGGTCGCGATCGCGTCCGGTCTGGTGGCTCTGTACCTGCCGCTGCTGCTGGTGTTCGTGACGGGCCTGCACGGCCTCGTGGAGCGGCGCGGCGGAGCGGGCGCCGACTGGTCGCGCCTCGCCATGGCCGCTGGCGCGACGCTGTCGGCCATCTTCGTGCTTGTCAACGTCCTGCAGATCGGGCTCGCGCTCTCCGCCGGCGGGCTCGCCGAACCGACGCCCGCGTTCGCGCTCGTCTGGCATGCTCACGCGGCGGCGTTCGCGCTGGCGCTGCCGATGCTCGGCACCACCTTCATCGGCGCGGCCCTCGCCGCGCATGCGAGCGGGCTGACTCCGGCTTGGCAGCGCCTGCTGGGCCTATTGGGCGGGAGTCTGCTGCTCACCGCGGGGGTCGGGACCCTGGCGATCGCCGACGGCTCGGCGCTGATTTTCGTCGGGCTCCTGGGGTTCGCCGCTTGGCTCGTCTGGCTGCTCGCGACCGGCGTGCGCCTCGTCCGGTCGTGACCGAAGGTCAAACGTTCGCGCTCATGCACAAGAGTTCCGTCGCGCGCATGACCGTGCCTGACGGCGGAAAGGCTGCCTGAAGGTGGCTCGCGCTACTACCGGATCACTTGCGGCTTTGGATGCCCCCTGGTTCACAGCATCGAGCGCGAGGCCCGCGGACTTGGTCGACGAATCGAGATGCGTCTCATCGCCGCCTAGCCGCTCGCGACGATGCTGTTTCCTGGGAGCCTCTGCACTCTTGCGCGACAGCCCGATCGCCGGGCTTGCGCAGGCTGGCATTCGGGAGTGTCATGGGGTCGGGTGCAGGACGGTGTCCAGGCTTGCCGGCGAGAGGTGATGGTCTGATGGCCGGAGCGGTTGCAGGGCACCAGGTGGTCGTGTTCCTGCAGGAGAACAAGACCACGGACTTCTACTTCCCGACGCTGGCCGCGTGGGGCGCCGCGGTGGCCAACCACGGCGGGCTGCTGTCTGCGCCGCCGAACTTCGACCAGCCGCATGACCGCAACGCCTGGGTGCACTACGCGATGGGCGACTACCCCGCCCTGAACGTCCAGGTGGACAACGACACGGTGATCCCGTTCTACAGCTGGCTGGCCAAGCAGTTCACCTTCTGCGACCACCACTTCGGGCTGGGGTCCAACTCCACCTCGGGGCACATGCTGGCCATCGGTGGCCAGACGCCGACGTTGAAGAACCCGCCGTTCGTCGGCCCCGCCCCGACCTGGGACCTGCCCTCGATCTTCAGCGTGGCCGACACCGCCGGGGTGTCGTGGGCCGCGTTCCCGGACGGCTCGGGCTACCCCACCAAGTTCTACACCGGCCTGCACGCGCCGACCGCGGCCGCGAACATCCACCCACCGTCGCAGTTCATCCCCATGGCCAAGGCCGGGACCCTTCCGCGGATCTGCTACGTCTGGAGCCCGGCCGGCTACGACGAGCACCCGCCGGCGGTGAACAACCCCCAGTACGTCACCCGCGGCCACGACCTGGTGTGGCAGCGCGTCCAGGCCGTCATCGACGGCGGTGGGTGGGCCAACACGACCTTCATCCTGACCTGGGACGACTGGGGCGGCTACGCCGACTCCGTCCCCACCCCCGACATCGAGACGGCACCAGACGCCCTGCACCCGAACGGGTTCGCGGCCATCGGCGGCTCCCGGATCCCGCTGGTCATGTTCGGTGGGATGGTGAGCCAGGGCATCGACTCCGCGTGGCACTCGCACGCATCGATCCCCCGCACCATCATCGACCTGCTCGGACTCCCCGCCATGGGCGTGCCGCGGGTCGACGACGCCCCCACCCTGGCCGACCGGGTGGACCCCACCCTGCGCCGCCCCACCCCACCCGCATACGGCGGCGTCATCAGCCAACCCGCGCCGCCGACGCCGACCCCCACCCCCGTCCCACCCGTCGACTGGGCCGGCCCCCTGGCGCAACCCATGCCGGCCCTGGTCACCCTGGGCGGCCCTGCTGTCCCGGCGCCAACCGACGGTGTGGTGCGCGCGGCACCACCCAAACCGCCCAAGGCATCGCCACCGCCACCAAGCCTGGCCCGGCTGGTCAAGAAGGCGTACACCGACAAGACCGCGGCCGAGCTCGACGCGAGTCCGGTCACCGCGCTCAAGGGCGTCAGCCCTGCCGACGCGACCGCACTGGCTGCGGCGCTCGGCATCCACACGGTGCACGACCTGGCCACCAACCCCGCCATCCGAGCCGCCCTAACTATCACTGCCGAGACAAACCCCTGAAGGAACATCGCGGACCCCGCGGCAAGCGCCGGAGACCCAAGCTCTCCAGCAGACCGCGAGGCCAGCACCCGGATACCTGCGTCTCAGCGCCGCCTGTCGTTCACTCGCTGACCGATTCATGAGCACCAACCCGGCGGTTGACCCGGCCCTGTCCACCTGATCATGTCCGCTTCCAACGGCTCACGATGTATCAGCCGTGCTCGCGCCGACTCTTCTGGACATCGGGACGGCTCGTGGGCAGAGATCCTGCCGAGCTGATCCGACCTCCCAGCAGGGAGCAACCGGAGGTGCAGCGACCATGACGACGTCCAAGCGGGAGCGAGGGAGTACCACTGCGGCGGTCCTGGGGGTGGTGGCTGCGTTCCTCGGCCTCGTCACGGCGGTCCTCGGTCTTGTGCCTTCCCTGCGCCCGTGGCAGGCCGATGGCGCCAGCACGACCACGGTCTCGCGCTCGGGCGTCAACCTCCCAACCAACCCCCCAGGTGATCTCCGGACGCCTGCCTCGGTGTACGTCAGCAAGGAGGGCGGGCCCGGAGGAGCGTCGGTGAAGGTCAGTGGGGAGAATTACGCCCCAAGGGAGGGGGTCGAGATCCGTTTCGGTGGCGAGGTCGTTGGGAGCCCGACGACGAACGAGCAGGGCAAGTTCTCCAACGTCGCCGTCGAAGTGCCGACCTCACTTAGCCAGTTCGCGCCTTTCCAGGTCGAGGTCGTGGCCACGGGCAGGACCAGCATCAAGTGGGCGACGGCTCCGTTCCAGATCACTGGTTGAGGACTCGCGAAAGGACGTGGGGGCATCGCCGCCGGTCCAAGTGGATGTGGTCGGTGTGCCCCCGCCATCGATCTCTGGGCTTGCCCGAGGCTACTGGCCGAAGAGCCGTCGTTTCAAAGCCGTTAGTGAGCCTCCAGGCAAGTTGACGTGCGTTACAACGCCGCCTGTTCCAGAACGCTGCTATCCATCCCATGCTCCACCCACCGGTGGGCGCGCGACAATGGAAAGGACAACAGGCACGTTAAGCGGCGAGTGCCTGCTAGAGGCTCGGTGCGCCTGTTCTGGAGTCGTCATGAGGTCAACGTCCGTCACTACCGATCCGCTGGCACGGCCGGTGCGCTACGCCGCTGTCGCGCTCGTCTTGAGTGCGTCGGCATGCGCGGGCGGGCCGGCGCACTCGGTCGGGCCCTCCGCAATACCTTCAGTATCGGCAGCCCTGTCTGCGACCGTGGAAGGTCGTGTCCTTGCCGGGCCTACCTGCCCGGTGGAACGGGCAGGCAACGTCTGCCCGCCAAGGCCCGTGCCCCACGCGATCGTCCAGGCACTGGGCAACGGCCGCGCCGGCAGGAACACCACCGACAGCCAAGGCCACTACGACATCTCAGTGCCGTCCGGTACGTACACGCTGACCGTCACACCCGCGAACCCACGATGCCCGCCGACAACCGTCACCCTCACCGCGGGCGCCACCCTGGAGCATGACATCCCCTGTGACACTGGCATCCGCTGATGCGCCTGGTCGGCATGTCGAGCGGGCGGCGAAGTGCGTCACAACGCCGCCAGTCGGCTCTGCGGCACGCGAGCCGAGGCGACCAGCGAGCGGGGGCATGGTGCTCAGTGCAGGATGCCGCCTATGAGCACACAACCGCGCTTGCAGCGTTGGGAACGACGGTCTGAGTGGCCACTTACCGCAGCCGCGTTGGTCTTCCTTGTCGCCTACGCCGTGCCGATCTCGAACCCGGGGCTGGACGGCGACAAAGCCGAGGCACTACGCGTGGTGACCGGGGCCGCATGGGCGCTATTCGTGGTGGACTACGTGGTCCGGTTGGCCCTAGCACCCCGCCGTGGGCGCTTCTTCGTCCACAACCTGTTCGATCTCCTCGTCGTGGCGTTGCCGCTGTTACGGCCACTTCGCCTTCTGCGGCTGCTCACGTTGCTGCACGTGCTGAACCGGCACGTGGCCGGGTCGCTGCGCGGCCGGGTCGTCACGTACGTGGTTGGGGCGACGTCCTTGGTCCTGTTCGTTGCCAGCCTCGCCATCCTCGAAACCGAGCGAGGCAAGCCCAGCGCCACCATCCAGTCCTTCGGCGACGCATTGTGGTGGTCGGCGTCCACCGTGCCCACCGTCGGTTACGGAGACAGGTAGTCAGCGATGACGAGCGGTTTGCCGGCGTTGGGTGGATCGCGGGCAATACACAAGACGGCAGCAAGATGCTCTCGGTGGGCGTCGAGCTGGCCAAGGGGCGACGACCCGGAGCCGGCGAACTCAAAGCGTGAATCCGTAGCATGGGCCCATGTCCGACCGGTTGATCTTCCAGCTCGGCACCAATAACTGGCAGCGAGACGGCGAGTACGCGCCCGGCTCCGGCATCTTGCATGAGTCGCACCATCTGGCGTACAACGCGTTGAGTGGCGTGCGCGCCTATTCGATGTACCCCTCTCGACGTCAGCGGTTTCAGGACGAGGACGTGCACGTCTTCCCCCTCGATCACGACATCCCCATCTGCGAGTCTGTGTCTCCGACCAGCAACTATCGCTGGCACTCGATGGATGAGGCCGAGGTGGACGCCTACCGGCTGCGGCTGACGAATGCGGTCGCCGACTGGATGGAGGAGATCGAGTCGCGCACCGGCGAACAGTTCGGCCTCGCCATCGCCCACCACGCGTTCATGAACACGGTGGTGTTGCGCGATGTCAACCAGCGACGCATCGCGGCCGGTCGGCCACGGATGACCGTGCTGTGCTTCGCGCACGGCACCGAGCTCAAGATGTTTAACAACGAGCGGAGAGGAGACGAGCCGGATGAGTTCCCGTTGCGGTTCCTACCGTTCATGCAGCGCGAGAAGATCTTCGACTACGCCGATCCAGAACATGGGGTCGACCTAGTCGCGGCAATCTCGAACGAGCAGGTGGACGCCCTGGTCGACGTGTTTCCCCAGTTCCCGCGCGAACGAGTGGTGCTTTCCCCCAATGGCTACAACCAGGACGTCTTTCTGCCGATGCCGGACGGCACAGACCGGGCCGCGGTTCTTGCCCGCTTCGTCACCCAACCACTTGAGGGCAGCGACCGCGCACCCGAACCGGTGGCGCCGGCGGGAGGGTTTGACGCAGTCGTGGTCTTCTGCGGCAAGTTCGCCGACTGGAAGCGACTGGACGCGCTGCTGCGCGCGGCAGCGATCTACGAGCAAGATGACCGACGAGTTATGACGCTCGTGATTGGTTCCGGACCGGCCGAGGCACAGCGCGAACTGGATATGCTGAGCACCGAACTCGGGCTGCGCCGCACCTACTTCCTCGGTCCCCGGCCACAAGACGAGCTTGCGACGCTCTTCAGCTCTGCTGACATCGGCTGCTTCCCGTCCTACCGTGAACCTTTCGGCCTGGTGTTCGTCGAGTGCATGGCCTGCGGTACTCCCGTTATTGGAGCCGACTCAGGTGGCCCACGTGACTTCGTCACCTCCGAAGTCGGCACACTGGTCCCTGAGACCAACGACCCAACCGCGCTCGCTGCGTCGTTGGCCGAAGCGATCAACCAGGCTCTCACCGCCGACTGGAAGCGCACCCGTGGGCCTGTCGCCGCCCACTTTGCACGGAACCGTTTCAGCGTGACCGGCCAGGTGACACACCTGCTGGACGAAGTCGACCGTTTGACCAGTTGACTGCCTGCCCCCAGGAAGTCACCGAGAAGGAAGCCATCGACCTCGACCAGCGTCCCTCCACATCGGCCCGCATACCTGCGTCACATCGCCGCGAGAACCTACTTCTGGCCACACGGTCGTTAGCAGGCGTGTCGCTACCTCCGCTCTACGTGGGGCCCGTGAGGAGGTAGCGCTCCCTGACTTCTCCTCCGTGCTGCTCTTGTGGAGGGTGTGGGTGTCGAGGAGGTCCTCGAGGGTCACCGTCGCGAAGGTGCTGTCGTCGGTGAGGGCTCCCCGGTAGCGCTGGGCGGCCTCCCCGAAGGAGACGTTGCCGGCCGGGTAGACCAGCACGCACTTCCCGGATCCCCAGGCGCCAGAGGGGTGCTGAAGAAGCGCGAGCAGCAGGAGGTGATCTCCCCAGATCTGCTGTAGAGGGGTGGCTAGGACGCGGCCTTCCCAATCCGCTGGGAAGGCGCCAGACCGCTCGACGATCTCGCGGTACCTGGGGAGTCTGGAGTTCTCATTGGGCTTGGCTTCCGCAGTGGCGTGCTCGTGGTACTTCGTCTCAATTCCCACGACGACCGATGACTGCCCCGGTCTGCCGAAGAAGAGCGCTGCGTCGAACGCCGTGCCATCACCGGTGTACTGCGGGGTCGTCGATCGTCGCTGTCCTGAGGAGGAGCGGCGCCGAGTTGCTAATCGCAACTTACTAGTCCAGAGCAAAAGGGGCTCAGGCAGAGTCCGCCTCCACGTTGCCCGGCCGAGACCCTGCCATGTGTGCGAGCAGGATGCGCTCCTGCCGTCTCCCTGCTCGCGGCGGCGTCGGAAATTGCCTGGAAGAACCTGGCTTAGTCTTCTTTGACCGACGCCCCCGCGCGCGGGCCAGCGCGAAGGCAGTGGAGTCGGAGCTGCTGAGTCCGGCACCGCGGCAGACCGACGCTTGGAGCGGGCAGCGTGCTGACCTCCTGATGTCACGGGCGCGGTTCGACTGGTGGCAGCGGTTCCACGATGTGCAGTCCAGGATCCCGTTCCAGCTTTGGTCCCAACTCGACGTGGCCGTGGAAAGTCACGTGGTAACTGATCGCGCCAAGTCGGACCCCTGGGCCCTCCACCGCAAGGCTCACTCCGAGGAGGACGTGCTGCCCGTCGAATCGCCAGCCATTCCACGCTGACCGCCACATTTCGGTGGACGGGGGCTCACCCTGGCGGAAGTTGTCGTCGAAGCGCTGAGGGCAGACAAAGGCCACCACGGCGCTCGGGGGTGACGCCAGAGCGGGCCCAACGGAGACCTCTTCGAGGGTGGAGTAGATCGCCGCGTCCGGGGAACTCACCGTGACTGACGCGACGCCGGATTCGACGTAGACCAACCGACCATCAGCATCAGTGAAGGTCAGACTTCCGACAGCACTACCAGGAATCATGCAACGCTCCCATCTCACAGGCATCTGAGTGAGCCATGCCACTCTACGCGCGGGTTTGTGCTCTCAATTGGCCGGAAGGCAACGCCGATGCGCACCCTGAGAGCTTGGAGTTTGGCGTCGGTACCGGACCGACATGGGTCTTTGTCGAAGGCGAGAGCGAGTCAGGCAGCTCACGGCTTCCCAAGCGTGAAGTCGGCACGGCGGAGCTGCGTCACTGCGCCGCGAATCAGGCGGCGTACCGTCGTGGCATGACCGTGCTGGTACGGCTACTGCAGTTCCTGCTGGCCGTGTTTGCCCTGCTCACCGCGGCGCAGCTCGTCATGACCTTGGGAGCCGACATCGTGGGGCCGGCGGAGCAGGTCGCACTGCGCGTGATTGCCGGCGCCAGCCCTGTGGGGCTGCCTCGCTCTTCAGCGCCTCGCGCGGAAGCGTGCCGCTCGGCACCTGCCCTGAGCTTCGCGCGAAACGTCCGTCTCTTAGCCGCCAGCAGACAACGCGGGTGACCGAGCAGACGTCTTCATGCCGCAGTTCACGGGCATCTGGGCACCACTGGTGATCGATCTAGGGTGCAAGTTACGCCCGCTACACGGGATAGAGCTCGCCGACAAGCGTGATGATTAGTGATGAGTGCTCTGCCTGATCAAAGGCGAAGACACGCGCCGTCGGAGTGCTTCCAGCCTCGTAGTAGAGGCTGACCGGCGCGGTCACATCGCCGAGATCAGGGTGGGTCTTGGTCACGAAGTAGGACACGCCATTGCCTTCCAAGACGATGGTGTCGTAGGTCTGGCCGAGCTGGGCGGAAACACTCGTCACTCGCAGACGCTTGCCGGCGGGGACTGTCGGATAGGTGAACTGACATTGGCCCCCGGCGCACGTCGACGAATCGCCGACGACGGCCATTGCCTGGTACGGCTCGACGGGCTGGCTCATGTCGCAAAGCATATTCCCGGGAGCGTCGCGTGGACAGGCGACGGGTTCACGACCACCCCCACTCACGCCGTTACCGTCCGTCGTTTGCGCTGGTTCACACCTCCGATCCACGCGGGGGGGTCACGGGATCGAGCGTGTGCGCGCGTTCGGCGAATGCCCCCTCCGGCAGGTGCGTCTCTACGCCGCCTGGCATTGAAGCCCTCCGCCGCGCTTAGGGCAAGCCCGGCCCACCGATGGCTATGTTTGCCGGTGGCCTTGGCACGATGGATCCCAGGACGTGGACGGCGTACGCGAATGCGGCCACCCCGTCGAGGTACCGATGCTGAAGCACCACGCCGAGGCGTACAGAAGAGATCACCGCTCCGGGTGGGTCAACACGAACGGACTTGATAGCCACCGCTGCGCTGATCTCCTGGGAGGGGGTCGGGATCGCCGCCACGATTGCAGCGGTCGGTGCGATGCTGACCACCGACAAGGCGAGGTCAGCGGGTATCTCCGGCAGGTGAAGTTCGACCCACACGGGCGTCGAGGTCCAATTCGGTTCCAGCGCCGTGCTTAGCCTCGATCCACCGATGAGCTCGGGGGTGTGAGCGCGCCGTAACAACGAGATGCCCTGCCGTGCTGGGAGATTGGTACTTGCGACAGTCCCAATCAGACCCACCCGGAAGGGCATCTCTGAGGTGAAACTCTCTCACACGCCGCGCGGCGACGGCTGCGGTGTTCGACGATCCGAATCTGGTGTCGTGCGCGGGGCTGGTCCCGGTGCTGGCGCTGGCCGACGCGGCCGGCCTGGCGACGTTGGCCGGTGAGCACCTGAGCGTGCCGGGCGACAAGGGCGCCAACGCCGGGTTGAAGGTCGCCTCGCTGGTGGCCGGGATGGTCGCCGGCGCCGACAGCATCGACGACATGGCCCTGCTGCGGCACGGCGGGATGGGCCGGGTCTTCGACCGGGCGTACGCGCCCTCGACGCTGGGGTCGTTCCTGCGCGCGTTCACCTTCGGGCACGTGCGCCAGCTCGACGCGGTCGCCTCCAGGTTCCTGACCGGCCTGGCCGCCCAGGCCCCGCAGGTCGCCGGCGAGCGGCACGGGCGGTCGGGTGCTGGTCGATGTCGACGACACGATCATCGAGGTCCACGGGTACGCCAAGCAGGGCGCCGGGTTCGGCTACTCCAAGGTGCGTGGCCTGAACGCGCTGCTGGCCACCGTCACCACCGCCGGCACGGCGCCGGTGATCGTGGCGCAGCGGCTGCGCAAGGGATCGTGCGGGTCCCCGCGCGGGGCGAAACGGCTGGTCGCCGACGCGCTCAAGACCGTCAGCAAGCTGCACGGCGCCGCTCGGCAGCTGCAAGCCGTTGCTGCGGGCGGACTCGGCGTTCTACGGGGCGCCGACGGTCGGTGCCGCGCTCCGCGGCGGGGCCGACGTGTCGGTCACCGTGCGGATGGACCCCAAGGTCAAGAAGGCCATCGCCACCATCGCCGAGGACGCGTGGACCCCGATCGAGTACACCGACGCGGTGTTCGACGAAGCCGACGCGGCACCTGGGTCTCGCGGGCCGAGGTCGCCGAGGTGCCCTTCACCGCGTTCACCTCCAAGAAGGCCACCGAGCAGGTGCCCGGCCGGCTGGTGGTGCGCCGCATCCCCGACCTGAACGCCGAGAAGAACAAGGCCGCCGGGCAGGGCACCTTGTTCGACACCTGGCGCTTCCACGCGTTCTTCACCACCACCGACCCCGCCGACCTGGACACCGTGACCGCGGACAAGACCCACCGCGGCCACGCGATCATCGAGCAGGTCCACGCCGACCTGAAGAACTCCGCCCTGGCGCACCTGCCCTCCGGGAAGTTCACCGCCAACGCCGCCTGGCTGGTGCTGGCCGTCATCGCGTTCAACCTCACCCGCACCGCCGCCACCATCACCGGCACCGCCCTGGCCAAGGCGACCACCGCCACCATCCGCCGCAAGCTGATCACCGTCCCGGCCCGGGTCGCGTCCTCGGCCCGGCGGATCACCCTGCACCTGCCGACCGCCTGGCCCTGGGAAACCGCCTGGACCCGCCTGTTCACCCACGGCTGCGGGCCACCGACACCGGCCACGACCTGACCACCCAGCCGTCAACGGCGCGACCCGGAACTCGAAGTGGAACACCCTGACAGCGAGGTCAGCAGCACACCCATGCCCTCAGGCCGCACGCCGGCGACCTCAACGCCAACAGCCCATCACAGAAGCCCGATCGGTGGATCGAGGCTTAGAGAGACTGACACCCGACCTGTCAGAACCGCGTACCGCAGGCCGTTCGTGGTGTCAAAGGTGACTGATGAAGCGTCTTCGAGAGTGTGCACAGGCGGTGGCGCCATGACTCATGGTCCTTTCGGTCTCAGTGCCCTCAGTGTGACCGGCCGCGGTCTGGCGAGGGGTGAGTCCCGTGGGGTGGTGCAACTGCGTCGCATGAGGCTCTGCGGGGTTGACTATGCCGTGAATTCGTGTGCGGGGGCGACCTCCTTGGTTTGGTTGGTGTCGATCGTCTTCACAGATTCTTTCGGAGAGGTAGAGATCTCTGTTCGGCTCGCTCGTCCGGCAGTACCGTCGGGCATGACCTCACCGTGGCCCTATGGCCAGTTCGCAACGCGGGCGCTGGACCAGTACTGGAGTGACGAACGACTCGACCACTTCGCAACGTCGACGGCCGAGGGAGCGGCCTCGGCCGTGGATGCCGGATACACCCTGGTGCGGACGGAGGGCGCCGTGCTCGGTGGGCCCACTGAACACACGGTCCCGCTGAGGTCGTATTTCGACCCGGAGCAGGGCGACCACCTGACGGTGTGCTCGCCGCAGGGGGTGGAGGACGCCCGGGTGGCCGGCTACCAGCCGATCCGGATCGAGGGTCATGTCTTCTTGACGCGGCCATCCACACCGGTCACACCGTTGCGGCTGTACGCGAGCGGGGAGCGGCACGACAACCTGCTGTCCGGGACCGCGGAAACGGCCGATGCGGCAGAGGAGGCGGGCTACGGCTTCGTGCGCACGGAGGGGTTCGCGCCGGCCAATGTGGCCGTGAGTCTGAAGATGACACGGCGGTATGTGGCGCCTTACGCGCGATTCCTCGTGGACGGCACTCCCCAGGACGACGAGTTGATCGATGTCGAAGGCACCGGGTTCGAGCCGCATAGGGAGATCTGGTTCCACATGTGGCGCGACCCGAGTCAACGCCTACTGCCGGGCCAAGGCATGAGCACCTACGTCGATGACTTCGGATACCGGCTGCTCGAGGTGCTCATCGCCGACGACAACGGACGAGTGGCAGGCACGCTAGGCCGCGAGAAGAGGCTCCCCGGCGACCTGCTTCAAAAGGTGGTCTTGGTGGAGGGATATGGCGTCGGCGATGCCGCCGGAATGGAGTCGCCAGAGGCCCGAGCGGCAGGGCGGGGGTCCTCGATCGTCGCCGTTCTGCCGGACGGCATGACCGAACTACTCATCGCGATCTACTAGTCGGAGCCAACCCTTGACCCAACGATGGGTCGTACCGCCGCATGGTGCGTCTCATCGCCGCGTAGGGCCCTCGGACAAGGACCCGCTGGGCCCTGGCTTTCGTGCCTTCGGTATTGGTCAGCGTCGCCGCCGGGCGTCGGCTAGTGGCAGCGGGATCCGGAGGTGGATGTCGAGAGGCTCGCGCGTGAACCACGTGGGGTCCGGCGGGTCCGCCACCACCGCGCCGAACCGGCGGTAGACCGCCACCGTCCGTTGCGTGTTCGAGGCAGAGACGTAGAGCGTGTGAGCCCCGATTGACTGTGCGAAGGCTGCTGCGCGTTCGGTGAGGATCCGCCCCAGGCCGCGACCTCGCCACGGGGCACTGACATGCAGCAGGTCCAGCGCTACCACCCCCGGATCGGCACCGACCGGCCGGCTGTCGACGGCTGCCAAGGCCACCAGCCCCACTTCGGCTCGTGCACCCCAGGCCGCGCCCCCGCCCACGAGGCACCCAGCCACCCGGTCGCGGATCTCCGCGCGCTTGGGGTCGTCCCACTCGGGAAGCACGTAGTGGTCCTCCACCTCCACCAGCTCGCCATGGTGGACCTGCACCGCGTGATCGACCACCTCGTGTCGCCGCATCGCGAGTAGGTCGGTCGAGCACAGGCTGGAAAGCTCGACGATCATCACGTCGGCCATGTTCCCCTTCCCAAGCGCCTGGCCGGTCGCGGCATGCCCAGTGCTTCCGGCTCCCACACAGCTCTGATCCGTCGGCGGCGTTGTATCGAGATGGTTCGCCGTGTCAGCGCACAACGACGGTCACGTCTCTCGGATTCTGCTCCCAGTCACCGCTATCGACGCCCCACGTGTGGCTCGCTTCACGCCGGCTTCGGTCGGCGCAGGGCAGGACCAGAACAACTGCTAGAGCACCGGCATTCGGCAACTTCATCGCGGTCGACCTGCGTCACAGCACCGCGTGGGTCCTGGCGCGACCCTTCGGTCTCGAGGGCACCACAGGTGCGAAGTGGGCGAGGCACGTGAAGCGGGCCAGGGTGCAAGCATTGGACCGCGATGATCGGACCATCAAGCTCTTCGACGCGACTTCGGAGCTGAATGGAGCACCTTTCGGCACGGGCTGGTCCTGTGGCAGTGACCGCCCAGTCATCGACCCCGCGGCAGCCGCGGGCCGAGCCAGAGCTGGTCACACCCGGCCGGTCGCCGTCCGTCAGAGCTCGGCTCGCAGGATCGCGGCAGCGCCTGCCATGGCGCGCATCTTCCCCTCGGCGCTCGCGCGGGGGAGGTACTTCATCCCGCAGTCGGTGGCGATGGTGACGCGCTGCGGCGAGACGTAGGAGAAGGCTCGGCGCACCCGGTCGGCAACCGACTCAGCGGACTCCACCTCGTGGTCCGACAGGTCGATGACGCCGAGGATGATGGTCTTGTCGCTGAGGTCCCTCAACACCCCGAGATCGAGACCTGACTGCGCGGTCTCGATCGAGATCTGGTCGGCCGAACAGCCAGCCAGCTCGGGCAGGAACGAGTACCCCTCGGGGCGCTCGTGGATTATCGCCGCGTACCCGAAGCAGATGTGGACCGCCGTGGCACCGGTGACGCCGTCGAGTGCGGCGTTCAGCGCGGCGAGGCCATACTCGCGGGCCGCCTCGGGCCGGGCCTGCATGTACGGCTCGTCGATCTGCACCAGATCTGCGCCGGCGGCATGCAGGTCCTTGATCTCCGCGTTCACCGCAGCGGCGTAGGCCAGCGCCGCCGACGCCAGGTCCGGGAAGTAATCGTTCTGCGCCTGCTGCGACATGGTGAAGGGGCCCGGGACGGTCATCTTCACCCTTTGGTTGGTGTTCGCCTTCAGGAACTCCACGTCGCGCACGCCCACCGGTTGCGGACGCACGATCGGTCCGGCGATCCGCGGCACCGGGTTGGGGTGGCCGCTGCGATCCAGGGCGATGCCCGGGTTGTCGATGTCGATGCCCTCGAGGGCGGTGGCGAAGTGGTTGCTGTACGACTCCCGCCGCATCTCGCCGTCGGTGATGATGTCCAGGCCCGCCTCCTCCTGGGCGCGGATGGCCAACACGGTGGCGTCATCCTGAGCCTGCTGGAGATGCTCGGGAGCGACCCGCCACAGTTCCTTGGCGCGTACCCGTGGGGGAAACCGGTGGGCCAGCCGCTCCCGGTCGATCAACCAGTCCGGCTGGGCGTAGCTGCCCACCAGGGAGGTCGGCAAGATGGGCAAGGAAGAGGAGACGGTCACCTTCCTGACTCTAGGACCGCCGCCGCCGCTGGAGGAAGCACCCGCTCGGACATCGCACCTCACCCCGCGGCCCCGGATGGTGTGAGTGCCGACTACGTAGGCGCCGAGACCCGCACAGGATCACAGAAGGAAACGGCATGCGTCTCAGCGCCGCGAGACGCTGTCGATCGTGTGCGCGGCGCGGCGCCGCTGCGACGCCCTCACAGCCGACGTGGCGGTGTGGCTGGCTACTTGTCAGCGTGTCTCGTGAACGCCAACAGGCCGAAAGCGACTCCCCAGGCAACTGCAGTTGCACCGCCTAGTCGCCCCAAGCTCGCCAGGTGGTCCGGGTACAGCGCCGACACCACTCCGAGCCAGACGGCCGAGAGTGCGGGAGTCAATGCCGCAGCGCGCCACCCGGCGGCGTTCGCGCCTGACGCTGATGCTGTCACCAGAGCGGTGCCGCCCACGGCCAACCCGAAGCCGGCTTGCACCGGCAGGTGCAGCATGTCCAGTGAGGTCTCGTCTGGGTCACCCGAATGTGCGGCCATGATCATGCTGATCGCATATGTAATCCCAGCGGCCGCCGCGGCCATGGCCAGGCCGCCGATCCATCGGTTGGGCGCCCTGCCGGATAGGCCGGCTACAGGCCAGAGGGGCTGGCCGGCCAACCGCGAGGGCACCCAAGCGCACGCGACCACAAAGGCGGCAGTCAGCACTTGTAGAGGCGCCCATGCTGCCAAGCCCGCGGTCAGGAGCCCGATCGCTGTGACGACGACCTGCTGCATCAGTGGGCGCCATGTCGGTGTGATTGACCACAACAGGAGGGGCAGCGGGATGAGGAAGGTGAAGAGCAGACCCCAACCGGTTTCCAACAGGTAGTGGTCGAAGAATCCTTCGTCCTGCGTTGGAACAACGAGAAGATCGACGACTCCGAAATGCGCCGCCATCCAAATGCCGGCAAAGACCGCCGCCATGAGACGCGCTGTCGACTGCGCCAACCGAGAATGGGCGTGATCAGGACCGCCTACCGTGTTGACCGACATGCTTTCGAGTGTCCTCGGACGGGATGCGGGAGACCACCCAACCACTTCGCCGCGGGGTCCAGTCGTGGCGATCTCAGCATCGACGGAGTGAGCACGCGCGTGCTCAGGACTAGGCAAGCGACGGGGCCGCCCTATCGGCACTCTTCACCGCACGGCCTGCTCAGGTCTCGACGCGGCTGCAGGCACCTCCGCGTGGGAGCACACTGGGCTGGTGGCCGAGCACACGCTGATCCTCCTCAGACACGCCAAGTCGGACTGGTCGGGCAACGAGGGTGACCACGACCGCCCGGTCGCCGACCGCGGCAGGCGCCAGGCCCCCGAGGCCGGCCGGTGGTTGGCTGCCAACATCGACGCGATCGACTTGGCCGTCGTGTCCACCGCGAAACGCGCCCGGACCACCTGGGAGCTGGTGTCGGCCGAACTCGAACAGCCGCCCAGGACCCGGTACGACAACAACGTCTACGCAGCCTCCGTTGGTGAGCTGCTCACCATCGTCCGACACCTCGATGAGGTACTCGAAGTGGTCGTGCTCGTTGGCCACAATCCCGGGATCGAGGACCTCGCCGAGACCCTCACCGGCGACACAGTGCCCATGCCCACCTCGGCACTCGCGGTCATCGAGCTCACGACCACGTGGGATGGCACCGGCCGCCTGCGAGGAACGCTGCGCGCCGCCGGACGCCCACCGACCTCGGCGGAATAGGCCGGATCACGAACCCGCGGTGCGCGACCCAGTGTGCGTCGCAGTCACCTCGAGGTACCGCCGCCTCTACGCGCGTCTCATCGCCGCGTTTCAGCGCTTGGTATTCGGATCGCCGACCCAGCGGGATGTGGACGTCATGCAACCAGCCGTGGCGAGATCTCAAACGTGTTTCGGCGCGGCCAAGGCGTCGGCTGGCTGGTGGGTCGCGGCCCAGCTGGCGAGCAGTCGTAGTGCGTCGGCGTCTGGTGAGCCGATTTCGGCGCTGAGGACGGTCAGGGTCAGGCCGGGGTCGGCCGAGAGGTCCATGGCGTCGAAGCTCAGGTGGAGGTCGCCGACGACGGGGTGGTGGTAGTGCTTGAGCCCGGTGCGGTGTAGGCGGACGTCGTGTGCGGCCCAGCGGACCCGGAAGTGCTCGCTTCGGGTGCACAGCTCGCCGACGAGGTCGGTCAGTGCGCGGTCGTAGGGGTCGCGGCCGGCCTGGGCGCGCAGCACGGCCACGGTGTCGTCGGCGATGCGTTCCCAGTCGAGCCAGAAGTCGTGGGCGCGGGGGTCGAGGAAGGCGAAGCGGGCGTGGTTGGCCGGTCGGCTCCGGTCCGCGAACAGTGGTGCGTACAGGGCCTGGGCGAGTGGGTTGGCCGCCAGGACGTCCAAGTGGGCGTTGTTGACGAAGGCGGGGATCTCGGTCATCAGGTCCAAGACGCGAGCGACACTGGCCCGCACCTGTTGGACCGCCGGCTTGTGAGGGCGGCGTGGCGACGGCCCCGCCGCCCGGCCTAGCGCCATCAGGTGCTGCTGCTCGGCCTCGTCCAGCTGCAGGGCGCCCGCCAGTGCGTGGAGCACGCTCTCGGAGGCTCCGCTGAGGTCGCCGCGCTCGAGTCGTGCGTAGTACTCGACGCTGACGCCGGCCAGGTCAGCGACCTCGCCGCGGCGCAGCCCCGGCACGCGGCGGTTCCGGTTGTAGGCGCTCAACCCTGCCTGCTCCGGGCTGATCTTGGCCCGACGAGAGCGCAAGAACGCCTTGACCTCGTCCCGGTTGTCCATCCCAGAAGGCTAGGCGCGATCTCTGCGAGCAGGGATGCCCTGTCAGTACGCGTTACACCAGTGACTTCCTCCGCCACCGCCGACCGGCTGCACTGATACCCACAGCAAGCGCTGCCCGACGATGGAGGAGACCGCACATGGAGTACACACGTCTGGGCTCGTCGGGGCTGAGGGTCAGCCGCATCGCTCTTGGCACCATGGGGTTCGGGGACGGCTCACGGGAGAAATGGGCGCTCGACTACGACACGGCCGCCCCATTGTTCCGGCAGGCGCTCGAGTTGGGCATCACCTTCTGGGACACCGCCAACATCTACGGCTTCGGCAGCTCGGAGCAGGTGGTCGGCCGGGCGATCAAGGAGCTCGCCCGCCGCGACGACATCGTCCTGGCCACCAAGGTGCACCAAACGATGCACGCCGGCCCCGGGGGCTCCGGACTGTCCCGCAAGGCGATCATGGAGCAGATCGACGCCTCCCTGACTCGCTTGGGCACCGACTATGTCGACCTGTACCAGATCCACCGCTTCGACCCGGAGACCCCGGTGGAGGAGACGATGGAGGCGCTCCACGACGTGGTCAAGGCCGGCAAGGCCCGCTACCTGGGCGCCTCGAGCATGTTGGCCTGGCAGTTCGCCAAGATGCAGCACGCCGCCGACCTGCACGGGTGGACAAGGTTCGTGTCGATGCAGGACCAGTACAGCCTGATCCAGCGCGAGGAAGAGCGGGAGATGTTCGGCCTGCTCGCCGACCAGGGCTTGGGCAGCCTGCCGTGGAGCCCACTGGCCGGCGGAATGCTCGCCCGGCCGTGGGGTGATCGCAGCACCACCCGGAGCAGGGACAACGTCGACGTCGACTTCAACGGCAACCCGGTCTGGCTCGACAGCGACCAGGGCATCGTCGACGCGGTTCAGCAGGTTGCCGAAGACCGGGGCGTCTCGATGGGGCAGGTCGCGCTCGCCTGGGTGCTGAAGAACCCGGTCGTGGACTCACCGATCGTGGGAGCCACCAAGGAACACCACCTCGCCGACGCGGCGGCCGCAGCCGATCTGAAGCTGACCGACGAGGAGTCGGCGACCCTCGAACGGGACTACGTGAGGCGTGAATCGACTTGGTTCTGATGCCGACCCGGCCGCAGCGAGAGCGACAGCCGCGGACCGGCATCCGAACGTGACGTGAAGGGGCAGAACAAGGTGACGAACACAGCAAGGGGCCAGAGTCGATGACGGTTGCACCATGCGCTGACGTGGAGGTCGACGAGCGCACCGACTCCGCGACGCGAACCCCACAGGGACGGCCTGGGGCCGAAGTCCCTGTCCAGGAGCCGCGTCCGACGACCCCGTCGGCCGTCGAGCTGATGTCTACCCGGGAACGCGTCAAGCTCGTGCTCATCCTGGGTGCGCTGACCGCGCTCGGACCGTTGACGATCGACACGTACCTGCCGGCACTGCCGAGCATCACCCGTGACCTGCAGAGCACCTCGACAGCGGTCGGGCTGACCCTGACCGGGACACTGGTCGGGTTCGCGCTGGGACAGCTCCTGGTCGGGCCGCTCTCGGACGCGTTCGGCCGCCGCCGCCCGCTGCTGATCGGCGCCGCAGTGCACGTCCTGGCCTCATTGCTGTGCGCGATCGCACCCAGCCTTCTCACCCTCAGCGCGTTCCGGGTCATCCAGGGGATGGCGGCCTCCGCGGCCTCCGTGGTGGCCCTGGCCATCGTCCGCGACGTCGCCAGCGGGCGGGCGTTCGTCGTGCTGATGTCGCGGATGCTGCTCGTGATGGGCGCCGCGCCGGTGCTCGCCCCCACGCTGGGCAGCCAGGTGCTGCGCTGGACGGACTGGCGTGGGGTGTTCGTCGCGCTTGCCGTCGTCGGCGTGGCGCTCCTCGCCCTGGCGGCCGCCGGGCTTCCCGAGACCCTGCCGCCGTCCCGGCGGCTGCCTGGCGGGATCGGCGGAAGCCTGACCGCCTACCGGGCATTGCTGCGGGACCGGACGTTCGTCGGCCTCGTGCTGGTGGCTGGGCTGACCATGGCGGCCGTGTTCGGGTATGTCGGTGGGTCCTCGTTCGTGATGCAGGAGCAGTACGGCCTGGGCGTGCAGCAGTTCGGCCTGGTGTTCGGTGCCGGGTCGCTGGCCCTGATCACCGGTACCCAGCTCAACCCCCGGCTCGTTGCCCGCTGGTCCCCCGCGCGGGTCCTGGGCCTCACGCTCACGACCGGCACCGCCGCGGCGGTCGCGATGGTCGTTGTCGCGGCCACCGGGTTCGCCGGCCTGCCCGGGCTTCTCGCGCCGCTGTGGCTGGTCCTCGGCTGCATCGGAGTCGCCCTGCCCAACTCGCCCGCCCTGGCCCTGAACGGGCACGCCGAAAGCGCCGGCACCGCTGCGGCACTGCTCGGCGCCACCCAGTTCGGGGTGGCCGGCCTGATCGGCCCGGTCTTCGGCCTGCTCGGCCTCACCACCGTCACCATGGCTGCGGTCATCACCGGCTCCCTGGCCCTGTCGCTGGCGATCTACCTGCTCGTGGTCCGGCCGTGGCGGCTGCCGGCCATGGACCTCGAAGCCGCGAGCGTCGCCGTGCACTGAGGACTGACACCCCGGAGCTTTCAGGGGTGCCCTGCCAGTACACGTTTCGGCAGTGACTTCTCCGCCCTGCGAGCACCGGGTTGCATGGTCATCGGCGCCGCTGGCGCAGAAGATCGGATCTGTGACGAAGGACGTATAGAAACATGGCTGAGAAGAACGTGTGGCTGGTCACCGGCGCCGGGCGTGGCCTGGGCGTAGACATCGCCACGGCGGCCCTGGCCGCCGGGCACGCCGTGGCCGCCACCGCCCGCCGCCCCGAGAGCATCACCCGTGCTCTCGGTGAGCACGAGAACCTGCTGGCCGTCCCGCTCGACGTTACCGACCCGGCCGACGGCCACGGCCGCAGTCGACGCCGCCGTGCAGCGGTTCGGGCGGCTGGACGTGCTGGTCAACAACGCGGGCAGCTTCCAGGCCGGGTTCTTCGAGGAGATGACCCCCGAGGCGTTCCGCTCCCAGATCGAGACCACCCTCTTCGGCCCGGTCAACGTCACCCGGGCCGCCCTTCCGCAGATGCGAGCGCAACGCTCCGGCCTGATCATGACGATCTCGTCGACCGCAGGGATCACCTCCACCGGGGACTTCCTGACCGCCTACGCCGCCTCCAAGTTCGGCGTCGAAGGGTTTATGGAAGGACTGGTCTCCGAGGTGGCACCCTTCGGCATCCACACCATGCTGGTCGAGCCCGGGCTTCTTCCGCACCGAACTGCTCAGCCCCCAGTCCACCCAGTACGCGCAACCATCGATCCTGGACTACGCGGACCGGACCGGCGCGACCATCCAGGCCTGGCAGGGCATGGACGGAAAGCAGGGCGGCGACCCCGCCAAGCTCGCCGCAGCCCTCGTCCAGCTCGCCGCCCTAGACGACCCTCCCTTCAGGTTCGCCGCCGGCGCCGACGCCGTCGGGCTCTTCGAAGCCAAAGCGCACACCCTCCTGGAGCAGGCAGAAGCGCACCGTGCGCTGTCCACCAACCTCGGCCACGACGACTGACTCAGCCGGGGCGCGACCAAACGACCGCACACTCAGGCGGCGGATCCGCTCTCATTTCACGTTGCCGAAACCTGCGTCTCTTCGCCGCGAGACGCAGGTGGCCCAATGCATCGATGATCACCCGCCCGCGGAGGCATCGCCCCCCCAACGTCCGCAGATGAACACGGTCCCTCATTAACAGCTGCGGGCGTCTTCTGACTGATTGGCGCACACACGTGGCACCGGTTTCCACCGGGAGGGCCCGAACATGCGCGAGTGCGCGCGGTGCGCTTACTCGGTCCGACACGACGCCGACCCACCTCGCATGATTGGCGGCGGTGGGGGCCCTCCAACCAACTGCCCACCGCCGGGGGCTTAGCGCCGAGCCTGCGAGTGGCGGTGGCCACGGCGCCGCCTTCCCGCCCCTGGGTACACGCGTCCTCGTAGACACCGCCTAGCGATGCACGCCTCTCGGTTCATCCTCCGCATCGCATCGCACCTCGAGGCGCCGCCCCTCATCGCGGCGGAAAGCCGGGCGTGCGACTTCTTCGCGACCAAGTCGCGACCGCTCAGGTCGACAGTGCTTCGGGTGGGCCTCAGTCATCGCCAGTAGCCCGCCGAGCCCCCTCCGAAAGGGTCATATCCGTCGTGGAGCAACTCCCCTACTGTGGAACGGTGGACGTCTCGGTCCTAGGTCCTCTGCGTGTCGAGGACGTCAACGGCCTCATCGAGATCCGGGGAGGTAAGGAGCGTCTGCTCCTCGCCCGGCTCGTGGCGGCCTCGGGGCGACTGGTCACGACGAGCGAGTTGATCGACACGCTGTGGGACGACGATCCGCCGGCCAGCGCCGCCAAGTCGGTTCAGACCTTCGTCCTGCGGCTGCGCAACGCGCTTGAGCCGCACCGGTCGGGCACTCCGGCAGTCCTGCTCACCGACGGGCCGGGATACCGGCTGGCCGTGGACGCCGGCCAGGTCGACGCCGAGCGATTCGCGCGCCTGGCGAGGATGGGGAAGGCGGCCCTTGCCGACGGCCGGCCCGATAGCGCCGGCCGCACGCTGGGTGAGGCACTCGCGCTCTGGCGGGGGCCGGCATACGCCGGGTTCGACGCCGACTTCGCCCAGGCCGAGGCGCGCCGGCTCGAGGAGCTTCGGCTCGCGGTGACGGAGGACCGGCTCGCCGCGGACCTCGCCCTGGGCCGTGCCGCCGAGTGCGTCTCCGAGCTCCAGCAGCTCGTCGTTGACCATCCCCACCGCGAGCGGTTCTGGGAGATGCTCGTGACGGCCCTCTACCGCACCGGACGGCAGGGTGACGCGCTCGGCGCATACGAGCACGCCCGTACCCTGCTCTCCGACGAGCTGGGCGTAGACCCCGGCGCCGGCCTGAGATCAGTTCACGCACGGGTGCTGGCGCACGACCAGACCCTCGGACGACCAGCTTCACGGTCGACTCTGCCCCTCGAGCTGCGACCGACCCGTGCACTCGTCGGGCGGGATGCCGAGCTGCAGCGGCTGCGTGACGCGTGGCAACGGGCCGTGCGTGGTCCCCCCTGCACCGTCGTCGTTCGTGGCCCGGTAGGTGCAGGCGGGAGCGCCCTGGCGGCGGCATTCGCTGCGGAGGTGGCGCGGGAGGGGGCCGAGGTCCGGTATGCCGGGCCGCTCACCGCCGCACCGACTCCGATGAGCGCGACCGAGAGCTCCACGCTCCTCGTTGTCGACCACGTTCCAGCCGCTGGTGGTGCGACTCTGGTCCTGCAGCTGGCCGGCCACCTCGGCACGGTCGCCGGAGGGGCTGAGGTCATCGATCTTTCGCCCCTCGACACACCCCGTGTCCGAGAGATCGTCGCCGACTACGTGTCCCCCGACGTCGTCGACGTCGTGACGGAGGAGGTGGAACGCCGCTCGGGTGGCTGGCCGGGGGCCGTGCACGACGCCGCTGTCGACGCGGCTCGCGAACGCGCCATGCGCAGGGTCGAGGTCGCCGCGGCAGCCACCGGAGCATCGACGTCCCAGCTCGCCAGCGCCAGGGCCGAACTCGCGGACAACGTCGCCCTCCTGCAGGACACCTCGACGGTGCTCGAGCCGGCCGACCCCGCGACGTGCCCGTGGCGAGGCCTTGCCGCCTACGACGTGGAGGACGCGCGGTGGTACGCCGGCCGGGAGCGCCTCGTCGCCGAGCTGGTCGCCCGGCTGGCGGGTACCAGGCTGCTCGCCCTCGTCGGTGCCTCCGGTTCGGGGAAGTCATCGGCACTGCGGGCCGGGCTCCTGGCCGCACTGCGCCGTGACGTGCTGCCCGGCAGCGCCGCGTGGCCCGTCGTCACCATGCGGCCCGGCCAGCACCCGATGAAGGAGCTCGCTCGGGGCGCGCTCGGGCAGCCCCCGAGGGACGACGTCGACGTGCTCAACGACCTCGTCAGCCGCGTCGACGACGACAGCAGCCGGCTGCTGGTCGTCGTCGACCAGTTCGAGGAGGTCTGGACGGTCTGTCCCGACGCCGCGGAGCGCCGACAGTTCCTTGACACCCTCAGCGAGCTCGCCACCGACCCGCGCTCCCCGGTCACGGTCGTTCTCGGGGTGCGCGCCGACTTCCTGGGCCAGGCTGCCGAGCACGAGGCACTCCGCTCACTGCTCACCGACGGCACGGTGTTCGTCGGACCGATGACGCCCGCGGAGATCCGCCGCGCAGTTGAGCGCCCGGCTGCGGTGGGACAGCTCACCCTCGAGGACGGGCTGGCGGACACCCTCGTCAGCGACGCGGGCCAGGAGCCCGGCCTGCTCCCGCTGCTGTCCACCGCAATGACGCAGATGTGGGAGCGGCGCGAGGGCGGTGCGCTCACCTACTCGGCCTACGTCGCCCTCGGCGGTCTGAGCGGCGCCATCGCCACGCTCGCCGAGGAGTCGTATGCCGCACTCCCCCCCGACGAGCGGGCGACCGCGCGCACCCTGCTGCTGCGGCTGACCGGCCCCGGCGACGGTGCGGGGGTCACCCGCCGCCGAGTCCGACTGACGGAGCTCGACGCGCTTCCCCAACAGTCGATCCGGACGGTTGTCGAGGACCTGGCACGGGCGCGGCTGCTCACCGTGTCCAAGGGATCGGTGGAGGTCGCGCACGAGGCCCTGTTCCGGGAGTGGCCAAGGCTGCGGGGCTGGCTGGAGCAGGATGCCGCGGGTCGTGCCGTGCAGCGCCGACTGGCCGTCGCGGCGACCGAGTGGGACGATGACGGCCGCGACCCCTCCGCGCTATGGTCGGGCACGCGGCTCGCATCGGCTCTCGAGGTGGAGGAGGCGCGGCCCGAGGAGCTGACCAGAACCGAGCGGGCTTTCCTGGCCGCCAGCAGTGACGCCGTCGACGCGGCGCAGCGCGATGCCGAGGAACGGGCCGCCGCCACGGCGCGGCAGAACCGGCGGCTGCGGCGGCTCCTCGGCGGCATCGCCGGCGTTCTCATCCTGGCTCTGGTCGCGGGGGCGCTTGCCTGGCGCTCCAGGCAGGAGGCGCAGGCAGCATCCGTGTCTGCTGATGCTCAACGTCTGGCGGCGACCGCGCTCAACATCGAGCAGCCGGACGTCGCACTCCTTGCCGCCGTCGAGGGCACCAAGCTCGAGCAGAGCCCCGAGACCTACGGTGCCTTGCTGACTCTCCTGGCGCGGCAGCCGCGGGTGGTCCACCGGCTCCGACTGCCCGACGAGACCTACCGCATCGCAACCGGCCCCCACGGGGCCGCCGTGTTCCTCGGCTTCGCCAATGATCGGGTGAGCGCCGTGGACACTCATACGGGTCAGGTCCTCTGGCAGGCCGAGACGCCCGCGCACGGATATGTCGCCTCCGTCTCAGTGACTCCGGACGGCCGAGGGGTCCTCGTTCCCGAGATGGGAGAAGGGGCGTGGGGCGTCGACCGGTTGGACGCGGCCACCGGGCGCCTCGACTGGAAGGTTCGCGAGGCGGAGCTGGCGGGAGCGGCGCCCGGTGCGAAGGGCAACGTCATCGGGGGCGGCTTTCGCGCTGACGGCCGCTTCGTGGTCGACACCCGCTCTCACGTGTTCACCCTCGACCCGGCGACCGGCCGGGTGCTGTCAGCGGCCCCGTGGCCGCAAGAGCTCCACACCGTGTTCCTCAAGGTCTGGCCGGACGGCAAGCTCAGCCGCGAGGGCCTGAAGGGGCGAGACGACGGTCTCGTCTTCGACCCGGCGCACCCGGAACACGGGCCCGCTCACCTGGACGGTCTCGTGCTAGCGGTCTCCCCCGACTCCTCACGGGTGCTCGTCGCACGCAAGACGGCGACCGGGAGCGACCTGCGCGTGGTCGACGGCCGGACCCTGAAGGACCTCACCAGGACGGTAGAGGTGGCGCAGAACGTGGCCACCGGCGCTTGGAGCCCGGACGGAACCAGGGCCGCGATCGGGGTCGAAGGCGGGGTGCTGGTCCTCGACCCGCGGACCATGGCCCTGCAACGAGCCATGGTGGGACACAGCGGCCCGGTCAATGAGCTGGTCTTCACGGGTGCGGACGATGACCTGGTCTGGACCGCAGGGCAGGACGGGACAAGCGTGGCTTTCGACCTCTCCGGCACCAGAACTCCCATCACCGAGGGACCCGCCGACCCCCAGCCCATCCAGGGCTCCTCGAGCGTCGCCGCCCACCGCGGGGTCTACGTGGACCTCCACGACTCAGGTTCGAACCCGGCATTCGTGTCCGACACGGCCACCGGACGCAACCTCGGGCAGCTCGTCTACGACCTCGGGAACCGGGTCGTCCGCTGGGCCGAGGGTGCCCAGCACCAGGCCGAGACGGTCGCCATGACCCCCGACGGCCGCACCGCCATCGTGGGCATCCTGGGGTACCTCCCACGCGACTGGATAGGGGACCACGGAGCTGTCGTCATCTTCGATGCCCTCACCAGGCATCAGCAGGCAGTGCTTGAGCTGCCCTGGCCGGCCTTCGGAATCGCCGTCACCCCCGATAGCCGCCGCGCCGTGGTGAACGGCGCCAAAGGCTACGCCATCATCGACCTGGCCAAGGCCCGCCTGGTTGACCAGCCGGTGCCGATGGAGGAGATGCCCCGACAATCCGGGATGAACGGCGCGGAGGTATCGCCGGACGGGCGATGGGCCGCGCTCGCCCGCAACGGTGAGGTCGTCGTCGTCGACCTCACCACGGGCAAGGTCGACCGACGCGCCGCCGTCGCCGACCAGAAGGACGAGTTCGTCCAGACACTTGCCTGGTCCGCGAACTCCACGACGCTGGTCGCCGGGACGAGCACCGGCTGGCTACACGTTGTGTCCGCAGCCCGACTCACGGCAGACGCGCCGCCACGGCACATCACCGGCGGCTGGGTCAGAGACCTCGAGGTCAGCCCCGACGGACGGCTGCTCGCCAGCATCGGCGAGGAGGGCGACGTCATGCTGTGGGACACGCGCACATGGCGACCGTACGGGCAGCCCGTCACCAACAACCGGCCAGTTGGGTGGCTCACCTTCTCAGCGGACGGCCGAGCACTGCGCGTCTTCTTCGAGGATCAGCACGTCGTGCAAGTCTCCACGTCGCCGAGGGACTGGGTGGCCGCGGCCTGCAGCGCCGCCGGACGCAACCTCACGCCAGCCGAGTCCGCCGCGATCATGCCCGGCCGACCCGTGCGTCCAACCTGCCCCTGATTCCCCTGACCTCCTCGACCGGAGCGCGACCGGGCCGCGACCGACGGACACCCGCCGGCGACCCGGTCGCGACCGCCGTCCCCGAGCGTTGGTCCCGGCCGCCACCCCCGACGGCCGGGACCACCCTGGAGGACACCATGAGGCTCACCCCGACCCGCATCACCACGTCCCTGGTCGCCTCGGCGGCACTTACCGGCGGGGTGCTCGCCATCGGTGCTGGCACGGCGACGGCCGGCCAACCAGTCACCAGCCAGTCGACCGTGGGACGTGCATCCCCTGCCACCAGCGGCAACCCGATGTCCTTGGCCGCCGCACCCACCGAGATCGGCCCCGGAGATCTGCGCGTCTGGGAGCGCACACATGGACTGTCCGCGACCGCATCGGGGCTGCTGCCCGGGGACGTGAGGGTGTGGGAGCTCAGGCACCCGTGGCGCCCTTGACCCGGTGAACCGCGTCCTCGCGGTCCGTGGATCGCAGGCTGCGCGCACCTGTAGCGAGGACGGGTGCGCGCAGCCCCTGCGACCAGACCGCGACTGGACCGCGACTGCCGTCCTCGAGCGTTGGTTCCGCCCGCACTCAAGCATTGGGGAACGGGTAAGGCAATCGCCACGAAGGGACCGAGCCAATGAAGAAGCCATCCGGAATTGCAGGACAGCCCACGTCATCGGTACGAGGACGCCACCGGCTTGGAGGGCTTGTCGCCCTCTCGGCGGCGGCGGCAGCGGCGATCTGCGGGGCTGGCCCCGCGGCGGCATCTGTCTCGACCCACGCCCCGGATGGCCCGTCGAGTCGCGGGATCGTGGTGTGGACCGACCGCACCGACGCCGGGGACCACCTGATGATCGCCCGCGCGGACGGCACCCACCGCCGCAGCCTGACCCCGGTGATCCCTGACGAGGGCGACATCGACGCCCAGGTCTCCCCTGACGGGCGTTGGGTCATGTTCGAGCACGACACCCCCCAGACCTCGACCGTGCGGCTGGTCCACCCCGACGGCACCGGCTCCCACGACATCCCCCTGCCCTGCACCGGCGCGTGCATCGGGATCTCCGGCGGCCCGACCTGGCTGACCAACCGCCGGATCGCCTACGTCGTCGTCAACGGCCCGATCGACGCCAACGGAAACGCCGCCTCGGTCGCGGTGTTCACGGCGCGACCCGACGGGTCCGACATCCGCCGGTTCTCGCCGAAGGCGGACGAGGGACGCTTCGAGTACTCCCACCTGAGGCTCTCGCCCGACCGGTCGTACGTGACCTTCCGGCGCGGAGACCTCGCGGTCGGGCGGTCCGCGCTCTTCCGTGCCGACCCCGACGGACGCAACCCGCACCAGCTCACCGACTACGCCCTCGACGCCGACGTCAACGACCTGTCGACGGCGCGACACGGCCCGACGCAGGACCTGCTGGTCTTCGAGTCCTTCGGCCGCGGTGACCCCGACAAGACGTTCGTGGACATCGCGACCGTCCCCACCACCTGCGGCTCCCTGAGCGACTGCGCGTCCAAGACCGTCTGGCTCACCGACAACGCCGCGACCGGACGCCGCAACGCCAACCCCAACTGGTCCCCCGACGGCTCGAGCATCGTTTTCACCGACCGCGCCAGCATCGACATCAACGACGCCGAGATCTGGACCATGCGCTACCTCGGGACGCAACGACAGAAGATCTCCAACTCACCCGACTTCGACTTCCGCCCAACCTGGGGCGTCCGTGCAGGAGGTCGCTCCTGAAGCCAGCGCCCTGGATCAACGCCGCCGTGCAGCCGAGCAGGAAGAACCCAACGCCACCTCGGCGGTCGCCGAACCGAATCGCCCAAGACTGCCAGGAGGATCAGCATGAAACATCGCACCAGACGAAATACGAACTCCCCTCGCCGCCTCGCAGCGGCCGGAGCAGTGATCGCGCTGGCGGTCGTGACGGCAGGGTCGTCTCCAGCTCAAGCGCGAGAGGCCCAAGACTCCGGCCTCATCATCGCAGCGCGATTCTCTGCAGTGAACGACGGCAACCCGCAGCTGGTCGCCGTGAACCCCGAAACCGGCGCCACTCAGGTGTTGACGTCAGGCAGCCAGGATGGGGTCCCTGACCTCTCCCCGAACGGGCGGACCGTCGTCTTCGAGCGCTGCGTCGACGCCGTGGATTGCGACCAGGTGGGCAAGATCAACGTCTGGGCCATGCGGACCGATGGCAGTAGCGCTCATCCGATCACGACGTGTGACGGGAGCGTTTGCCTCGGCGCCTTCGACCCGTCGTACTCCTCCGACGGCCGCTACATCACCTTCGCCCAGGACCTGCTCGATGACCAGGGCGTCAACTTCAACGGCATCTTCATCATGAAGGCCGATGGGACCCACTCGCGGCGCGTCACCAGCCAAGGCCCCGACTCCCTCCCAGACGGCGCACCGCAGTTCTCCCCCGACGGCCGCCACCTCGTCTTCCACCGAGAGCTGGCAGATGGCAGCCACCAGCTGTTTACCGTGCGAGTCGACGGGACCGGCCTACGCGAGCTCCTTCCAGGAGTGGACGGCTCCGCACCCAGCTGGTCTCCCGATGGCCGCCGAATCGCCTTCACCCTCGTGCGTCACGACGGTGACTCAACAAAGTTCGACGTCGCAACCGTCCGTCCGAACGGCACCGGCCTCACCCTGGTCACCGACAACCCCCTGGGACAGGCATCCTTCGCCCCCGACTATGCCTCGGACGGCACCAAGGTCGTCTACAGCCAGGCCAACGGATTCGGGTGCAACCTCGTGACCTCCAGATCGTCCGGACGAGACCGCCGCCACGAACTCCCGGGCGAAGGCTGCCTCGTCGACGCGAGCTGGGGCCCTCTGGCGAGGCACGGATGAGGTTCCGGGCGACCACCACGAACAGTTCATCGACGTAGCCGCCGAGCAGTGTGCGGGTGACGGTCGGCAAAGAGTTCACTCGGCTCCCCGACACCTTGCGAGAGCGCGTCAGGGACCTCGAAGTTTGAGGCCACTGGTCCGAGCAGAACCCGGGTGACCGACAGCGGCCAAGGCCCTATGGAGCACCCCAAGCCCTACCTGCACCTCTGCGCCGACTACGAATGTCCGGAACAGGCAAGGACCTCTTGACGAGCACGTTCTGTCGTCTTGGCCGCGGCCCGGAGCGATCTCGGCGAGACGAGTCGGCCCCCAATCGGAGCCCGGACCGGGCCCTCTCGATGTTCGACACTTGCTTGAGGCCGGGCGCACCCATAAGGCCGACCTAGCCGCACCTCGCCAAGTCGTCGCCGTTTCCTGCTCGAATGATCAATCGCTGGTCTGGCGATTCCACTAGGCCGGCATACGCCTGACAGATCTTTGACGCCAATTGGAAGTATTCCTCGAGAGGCGCAGAGTTCGTCTGTACGACGACCACCTCCTGATCGACCTCAACCTGATACACCTCCGGAACCATTCGGCCTTCGGCAGGCCGTGCTTCTCTTCATATCGGCGCACCGCGTCGGGTACATCGTGCTCCGCCGGGGTCGGCTCCTCGGCCGTGTGGACCTGCGCGGTCGCGATAGCGGGCGACGTATCGTTCACGGATGTGGCGTCCAAACCGCATCCCGCGGCGCCCAAGGCAAGACATAGCCCTACAGCCGGCAAGGACCTCACAGTGGGAGGTTAGTGGCTCGGCAGGCGCGCCCCCGGACCTTGGTGCGTAGCCGACACCGTTGGGACGCCTCACTTGCGTCAAGTGGCTCCCTTCTGTTGTCAAGAGGCCGGTTCGAGGGGTCGCGAGGTCATGGTCTTCCTTGTGGTTGTCGGCGCGGGTAGCGTCGTTGGTGCGGGTCCGGGAAGTGGCTGATCCGAAGTGTCGGTGTGCGGGTGCAAGCCGGCCGCGCTGGATATCTGAGACGCCCCGCATTGCCCTCCCGGGCCCGCCTCGATGGCGTCGCCGTGGGCGGCTGCGGCGTCGGCGACGAGCTGGCGGTACAGGGCGTCGGAGATGCGGCGTTTCAGCTCTCTTGGTCAAGTCAGGCTGCGAGGAGCCGCTGTTCGCCGCGGTGTCGGGAGGGGTCGTAGGGGGTGTTGGTGGTCCAGCATGCCCAGATCACTCGGACCCAGCCGCGGGCGAGGATCCGGACTGCGTGGGGGTGGCGGGCACCACGGGCCCGGGCTCGTCGGTAGGAGTCGGCAGCCCAGGCGGAGCGGTGTCGGGAGTTGTCGGCGAAGCTGGTGATGGCGACGCGGGCTGGCTTGTTGGCGGTGTAGCGGAAGGCGACGTTGCGGGATTTGCCTGATGCCTTGGTCACGGGGGCGGCACCGCACAGGGCGGCGACCTGCTCGGGATTCTCGCATCGTTCCAGTAGCGGCGCGATCTCGGCGATCAGCGCGGCCAGGCTGACGGTGGCCACGCGCGGCAGGGTCTTGAGCAGGGCCGCCTTGGGGTGCGTGGCCAAGGTGTGCGCGAGCTGGTGTTCAAGGCCGGTGATCTGCGCGTTGAGCAGGCCGATCTGGGCCAGGGACGATCGAACGATGGTCTCGAGCACCGTGTCCGCGATCGGATCCGCGCTGACTGGCGCTGCTCGGAGCCGGCTGACCAGCTCGGCGGGGGACTTGCCGCCTCGATAGCTGTGCCGGCGGCAGAACTGGCGCATACGTCCCTCCCCAAGCCGTGCTGCCGACCGGGGTGTGGGGTAGTCGTCCAGAAACGCCAACGCGATCGGTGATGTCAGCTTGGCGAAGACCAGCGCAGCACCGGGCCAGTGCTCGGCGAGGATGGCCCACAGCTGGTTGGACGCTGCGGTGCGTGCCTGGACCAAGGAGGTCCGCGCCCGGACCAAGGCGGCGAGGTCCCTGGTGGCCTGTGCCAGGGGTTCGACCCGGCGCAACCGGTGGCCGTCGGTGCGGGCGTAGTCGGCGAGCATGTAGGCGTCCGCGGCGTCGGACTTCGCGCCGGCTGCGCCCCATCGCGGACGCGCGGCCTTGAAGGCTCCAGGCTCGACCATCAGGACGGGGTGGCCCGCCCGGGCGATCAGGCCGACGACCAGACCTTCACCGCGTTCGATGGCGACCGGGACCAGCGCCGGGTCACCCAGTTCGGCGAGCTCGGCAAATAGGGCCGCGAGCTCGGTGTCGGTGTGGTGGACCATCCAGGTCTTGACCGTCGCCCCGTCGTCGCCCAAGAGGCACACCCCGTGAATCGTTGAACCCCAGTCCCATCCGCAGATCATTCGTGAACCTCCCGGCCGGTCATCGCCGCTGGTCGCCGGGTGGACAGTCGGTTCCTCATTGTTCGGCCCTCGGTGGGGCTGCTCTCTCGCGCCGATCACGCCTCCCGGCAACGGCGAGGGCGACCAGCTGAAACAGGCCATCCGGTGGCAAGACATCGAGGCCGTCCCTCGCCGTTCCCGACGAACAGGTCAACCTGACCCGCGTCCCCATACTCATCCAATGAGGCAGCGCATCGCTTCCATGGGCTTCTTGCCCTCGGCGCGCTTGCGCCGGTAGTAGGCCGCGCCCGTCGGTGTTCAGCCGCAGCTGGGTGACCGCGGCGATGTGGATGACATGGTTCACGCGACGGTTCCCGGCCCGGGACAGGCGGTGCCGGTCGTGCTCACCGGAGGAGGCGTCCAGGGGTGCGGTGCCGGTCCACGAGGCGAACCGGTTCCGGTCAGCGGAAGCGGGCGACGTCGCCGACGTCGGCCAGCACCCGGGCGGCGACCACCGGCCCGACACCGCGCAGGTCCATCAGGTGCGAGCCACGGGCCAGGACCATGACTTTGAGCTCGGCGGAGGACTTCTTGATCTTCGGCGTCGACGGCGAACAGCTCGGCCAGCTCCTCGGCGGCGAGGCGACGGCAGGTCTTGCCGGCGATGTCACGGGGCCGGACCGTGGCCAGCATCGCCTTGGCCTGGCGGTGCGGTGATGTCCTTCTTGCCCTGTCCCGGAACCAGTTCCGCCAGCAACGCCGTGCAACCGGTTGACGCACTGCACCCGGCGCCGGCTCAGCGCGTCACGACGGTCGACCAGCAACCGCAACGCCGCCAGCTCACCATCCACGGCCAGCACCCGCAGGGTCTTGGTGCGCACCGCGACGGCCGCGATCGAGTGCGCGTCGTGGGCGTCGGTCTTGCGGTTGTGACCGGTGTCGAACAGCCGCACCCGGGCGGCGAGCTTGGCCGGGACGTCGACGACGTACCTCACCGGCCTGCGAGCAGCCGCTGCGCCAGGGAACGGCCGGCACCGTTGGCTGCCCTCGACCGCCCACACCCGACCCGGCCACGCCTTGACGTACGCCAGCATCGCCGCGTACCCGGCCTTGTCGGTGGCGAACCGGCCTGTCGCCGAGCATGCGTTCGTGATGGTCCACGACCTCGATCGTGGCTGACAGCTTGTGGGGATCGACCCCGATGATGACCTGCTCCATGCTCCTGCTCCCGCCTGTGCTCGAACCGATGTGGTCGGCGAGGTGGGCAGTGCTACTGAGAGCAGGGCAGTCCCTTCTTGAGCCACGCCTCGTCACGGTGACCGGCGGGCCGCAGACCGCTGGTGAGCCACACCCAACACTGCTGGTGGGCAGCCGCATGGAGAGCTTCCCGCCGATCACCTGGACCGAGTCTGGCCAGACACCGGCCCTGCGACCAGTGTCAAGTAGCCGCCAGTCGGCGCACACCCCGCCGAGGCGAGCAGTTCCTGGTTAGCACTGCAGTGCTCTGTTTCATGCAAGTCTTCGCACCCTGCCGGGGTTGGCCACTCTGGTTTGGCTGCGTGAAGGGGCTTGGGGTGCCTCAGGTCGCGCAGACCCGTTCGAAGGGGCGGTTCGGGAGGTAGTTTCGCCACTCCTGCTGGGTCAGGGGGCGTCCTGCGAGCCGGCAGGCGGCGGCGATCCACGAGCGGTGGTCCAGGTCCCAGGTGAGGAGGGAGCCGGTTGAGCCCGCGAACAGGAGCCGTCGCTCGTCCTTGGAGAACGCGGGCTGTCCCTCGTAGTCGACCGTGATCGTTCCGAGGTAGTTGCCGGTGCGTCCGTCCCAGTAGCTCAGACGGTTCTCGTTCACGCTGGCGAACAGCGTGCCATCGTCGCTGAACTGGCTGTTCCCGCCCATCAGGCCCGCCTGTGCCGCAATGGGATTCAAGATCCAGTGCATGCTCGCCACGTCGAGAAGACCGACTCCGGTGGTACCCGTGTCCACGAAGAGCCGCCGTCCGTCCGGGGAGGGGACGACGCCGTTGACGGGGAAGCCGAGCTGCGGCATCGAACGAACCGTCCCGGTGACGTAATCGACGATGCGGTCGCTCATCCACACGGTGTGGAGGTCGCCGCTGGGGGCGAGGTTCTCCACTTCCTTCGGGCTGGGCTCGTCTGGCCGCTTCTCGTACACCTGGATGGGGGCCCGGGCCGGGGCGAGGGTGTAGGCGTCGAGCACGTGCAGCCGTCCCTCCGTGGTGCCGACGAGCAGGTACCTCCCGTCGACGCTGAACAAGGCCATCGCTGCGCCCTCGGTGGACGGAGGAGGCGCCAGCCGGTGCTGGGCGATCTCCCGCCCGGTCGTGCTGTCGAACGTCCGGACGACGGCGTCGCCGGAGGTGATGTTGAGGATCGTGCTGTCTGGGTGCCATGCGATGTCCAGGTAACGCCCCTGCCCCATCGGCGGCGACACCACTGGCCCCAGCTTTCCGGTGGCGACGTCGCGCACCCGGAACTTGGGGGTGAGCGCGACGTACCCGATCTTCTTCCCGTCCGGCGAGAGCCGACTCCCTGCGTCGACCCACGTCAGCGTGTCGCCGGGGTGCGCTGCCAGGAACCGGCGGTCGCCTGCCAGGTCCCATGCCTGGACCAGGCCGGCGTAGGTGCGGGTGTAGAGCGTCCGGCCGTCCCGGCTGAAGTGGGGATGGTCCATCTGACCGTCCTGGGCGAGGAGCCGCACCGGGTCGCGCCCGCTGATGTCCCACACGATCAGGCGGTCCCCGCTGGCGGCCACCCGGGTGCCGTCAGCTGAGAACGCCAGACCGGTCGTCGGGCCCTGCCCGGAGAGGTGGGCCCGCGGCCTCATCGTCGCGACGTCGAGGAGGACGGCCTCGACGCCAGCCCCGACCGCGAGGGTCCGGGCGTCCGGGCTCTGCACCAGGATGTCGTCCAGCCCGCGCACACCAAGGTCCTTCGCGGCGACCACGCGGCGCGTCCTTCCACTCGGGAGCTCGGTGACCTGGAGATGTCTTTCCCCGGTGCCGACCGTGAACAGGGTGCGGCCATCCGGGCTGACGATGGGGTCTCGGACCTCACCCACCTTCACCACCGCCACCGGGCGCCGTGGCGAGCGCAGGTCCCACACGACCGTGAGGTTGGGCCCCTGGTCCTGAAGGTCTCGCATCGCCACGGCGAGGTACCGGCTGTCGGCGCTGAACGCCATGTTGTCGCGGGTGATCGGACCGAAACCGATGTTCTCGAACACGAAGTACCCCCGCGGGAAGCCGCCGAGCTGGACCGAGGACCTGGCACCCGTCGCGTCGAGCAACAGGACGGGCGGCTCGACCCGGTCCTTGACCAGGCTGCCGACCACCGACAGGGCGTAGCGCTGACCGTCCGGGCTCGCGAGCACCCCGGCGCCCGGCAGGTCCGCGGGGAGCGGCACCTCGTGGAGATCCCTGCCGTCGTAGAGGGCGACCCCCGAGCCGCCAGTCCTGACGACCGCCACCTGCCCCGTGGCGAAGTTGACGTCCATGCTCACGACCTGTCGTGGGCTGCGGGCGCTCGACACGAGCGACGGTGCGCGACCCAAGGTGGCGAGGAGGTAGTTGCGGGTGTCCACCGAGTCGTCGAGCACGACGCCCGCCGCGGCGAGCAGCAGCGAGCGGTCGAATGCCTCGGACCTCAGCGCCTCGGCGCCCAGGCGGCGTGCGTCGGCGGACCGGGCCTGCCGGGCGGCCCGGCCCGCGGCGTTCAGCGCCATCCCACCGGCGACGACCGCGACCCCGAGCAGGACGACGACCGCGGCGAGTCCGACGCGCAGCCGCCGGTTGAGCCGCCGCTCGCGGCGGACCTGGGCCAGCGTGGCGCGCTGCTCCCGCTCGGCCAGCTCGGTCGACGCGGCTAGGAAGTCCTCCTCCGCGGCGGTCAGCGAGGGTTGCGCCCGGTCGCGCCACTCGACGGCACGGGCCTGACGGACCCCTCGGTAGAGCTCGCTGTCGGGGCGCCCCAGCTCGTTCCAGCTCTCGGTCGCGACGGCGAGGTGACGCATGATCCGCAGACCTTCCACGTCGTCGTCCAGCCACGAGCGCAACCGGGGCCAGGCGACCGCCAGGGACTCGTGGGCAATCTCTACGGTGTCCCCGTCGCTGCTCAGGAGCCGGGCGCCGACCATCTGCTCCACCACCGCAGTGTGCTCGTCGTCCGGTGCCACCGTGCGCCGCAGGACACGAGTCCGGACGGGTTCGCCGGTGTCGTTCGAGGAGACCAGGCGCACCATGAGGTCGCGCAGCATCCCCTGCTGCGCAGGCGTCATCTCCCGGTAGAGGCGCTCCGCGGAGAGCGCGACGGCCTCGCGCACCCCGCCGGTCGCCGTGTAGCCGGCCACGGTGAGGGTGTTCATCTCGCGGTGTCGCCACGTCTGCCGCAGGACGTGGGAGAGCAGTGGCAGCGCGCTCGCCGAGCCTTCGGTCTCCCGCACCAGCAGGTCCGCGAGGCCGGGTTCAAGCCGAAGCCCGGCCTGCGCGGCAGGGCCCTCGATGGCGCGACGCAGCTGGTCCGGTCCCATGGCGCCGAGCAGGTAGAGCCCGTTCTCCACCAGGTGGGCAAAGGGCGGATGGGCAGCCAGCTCACCCAGGCGGTCGGCGCGGAGGGAGATGATGAGACGTCCACGAACGGCGAAGTCCACCAGGCCGTCGAAGAACTCCTCACGGTCAGGGGAGGTCTCGGGGAGGGCCAGCGCCTCCTCGCACTGGTCGACGACCAGGACTGCCCTGTCGCCCTCCGGCGCCCTGCTGAGGACGTCTTCGGGATGGTGGCCGGGGGTGACGATCCGGACCGTGCTGCCGTCACGCACCAGGGCTGCCGCGATCCCCGCGCGGACCAGCGATGACTTGCCGCTGCCCGACGGCCCGACCACGGCCAGGACACCCGTCGCGTCGAGCCGGTCCAGGCACGCGGCCACGTCCATCTCGCGGCCGAAGTAGGCGGCGGAGTCGGTGAGGTCGTAAGCAACGAGCCCCAGGTAGGGGCAGGCTGCCTCCTCCGCAGGCGGCGTGCTGGTGACCACGAGCGAGGGGTCCTGCCGCAGGATCGCCTGCTCCAGCTCGGCGAGCTCGGGCCCCGGGTCGAGCCCGTACTCGTTGACGAGCGTGCCTCGTGCCCGCTGCAGGGTACCGAGCGCCTCCGCCTGCCGCCCGTCCCGGTACTGCGCTGTCGCGAGCAGACCCCAGCGCCGCTCGCGGGTGGGCTGCTCGGCCACCATGCGATTCAGCTCACCGAGCACCTGGCGGTGGCGTCCGGACCGGATCGCGGACTCGGCGTGGAGATCCTCCGCGTCGAGGCGACGTTCCCGGAGCCGCTCGGACTCAACCCTGCCCCGGTCCCACTCCGTCAACCGCTCCAGCGGTTCCCCACGCCAGAGCATGAGGGCCTGGCCACTGGCGTATCGAGCCCGCTCGGCCTCGCCCGTCTCCAACAGCTCGGTGGCGCGCAGCAGCAGGTCCTCGAAGCGCAGGTGGTCGAAGGCATCGCGGTGCAGCACCAGCCGGTATCCGTGGCCCGCCGTCTCTATGGAGGCGGTACCGAGCACCTTGCGCAGGCGGTGGATGCAGCCCTGGACCACCTTGGGCCACGAGGCCGGCCGGTGTTCACCCCACAGCGCCTCCGCGAGCGCCTCGGTTCGCACGGTCTCCCCGGGACGTGCAGCGAGGGCTTCCAGCACCACCTCATCTCGGGGTGCCAGGAGGATCCGCCCCTCGTCGACTTCGAGCGGGCCGAGCACGGCGACGCGCACCCTTCGAATGTGACCGCCCTTCGCGACCACGTCAACGGTGCTGATACCCGGCTGATACCGGATGAGCACCGGCTTGCTACCGCTGCGTGCGACAACTTCCGGTGGACCTCGCGTCCGTGCCCTGCCGCCACACACGAAGGAAGCGTCCATGTCGCACACCACCAGCACTCGCCGGACGGCATCCGCCATCGGAGCCACCGGATTCATCGTCGTGTCGATTCTCGTCGGGCCCGCCCAGGCCTCCCCGGCCAGCAGCTTCATCTGCCCTCCCGACCAGAGCGGCTTCACGCTGTGGGACGTCAGCGCCCAACCGTACGTCCACGACAACGCCGTCGACGAGAAGGGCAACGGGGACGGCTTCGTCTGCGCGAAGCCGGGCGGGGTCTTCATCCTCGACGACGGCACCCCCTTCCAGCTCTACAACTTCATCGACAACCACGTTGTGGCGCACTAGCCGGCCTGCGACAGGCAGGTCCACCTGACGTCTGCACCCGACGCCCCGGTTCACGGGGGCGCCGGGCGCGGACTCCCCGTTGGAACCACGTGAGGAGGTCCGTCATGGACCAGGCACCACGCACCATCCGGCGGCTCGCGGTCATCGCAGCCGCCACCACGCTCATCAGCGCGCCGGCGCTCGCCGCACACGCTCACGGCGACACAGGCCCGAGGGCACGCACGGCTCCCGGGACGCCGGACAGGCCGTGATCGACTGGAACGCGCGGGCCGCCCAGGCCGCCCTCGCATGTGGGCTCGCACCCACCGCCAACCCGCTGCACGAGTCGCGCATGTACGCAATGATGCACATCGCGATCCACGACAGCCTCAACGCGATCAGCCCGCGCGCCCAGCCCTACGTCTACGGCGCCCGAGCGAGCGACGCCTCGCCGGTGGCCGCCATCGCGGCCGCGGCGCGAGGCACGCTGATCGCCGCGGTGAGCACCCTCCCCGACCCGTTCTCGGCCTGTGGCGCCACTGAGCTTCCCGCCATTGAGACCTACTACCGAACGTCCCTCGCGGCCGTCCCGGACGGTGAGGAGAAGGACCGCGGCGTCTCCCTCGGAACCTCCGCGGCCCAAGCGATCGTGGCCCTGAGGACCGGTGACGGGTCCGACACGCTCCTCTTCGACACCGCCTACCCGCAGGGAACCGCGCCGGGCGAGTACCGATTCACGTCCGCGGAGTTCCCCTTCGCATTCGCCCCGCGCTGGGGTGACGTCACGCCATTCGCACTGAGGTCGGGGGCACAGTTCCGCAGCGACGAGCCCTATTCGCTCGACTCACTGGCTTACGCCCGAGACTTCAACGAGGTCAAGGCGCTGGGGGGCAACGGGACGACCACCCCGAGCGCCCGAACGGAGGACCAAACCGAGGAGGCTCGGTTCTGGGTGGAGAGCTCGCCGCTGCTCTGGAACCAACTGGCCGGGTCCCTTGCCCAACAGGGTCGGCTCGACGCCTGGCAGGCGGCCCGTCTCTTCGGCCTGTTGGACATCGCCCTCACCGACGGCTACATCGGTGCCTTCAACCAGAAGTACGACCAGAACTTCTGGAGGCCCATCACCGCGATCCGCGAAGCCGCCATTGACGGCAACGCGCGCACCGCTCCCGATCCGACGTGGTCCCCCCTGGTCACGACGCCACCGATCCCGGACCACGACTCAGGGCACTCCGTCGAGGGCGGCGCGGCGGCAGCGGTCCTGCGCGGCTTCTTCGGATCCGACCGCGCGAGCTTCGAGCTGTGCAGCTACACCCTGCCTCCGGGTCAGACATGCGCAGACTCGTCGCCCAGGACGCGCTCGTTCCACAGCTTCTCTCAGGCAGCGGCCGAGAATGCCGACTCGCGCGTCCTGGTCGGATTCCACTTCCGCCACGCCACCACGTCCGGCACGACCCATGGCGACAGGATCGGCCGCTTCGCGGTGCGCAACTATCTCGAACCAATACGCCACTGACACCGTCTTGGCGACGTCGAAGGCCTCCCCGGAGGGTCCGGGCGAGGCCTACGACGTTCACCTCATGGCCGGTACCAGCGATCCGGGCGCGAAACTTGCGAGATTGGAGTCGCCTGCGCGACAAGCGAGCCAGTGCTCGCGACAGGCTGGTTCCGCCAACGTCGGTGACCTCGACGCCGCCGAGCCGCCTGACGACCTCGGCTGTCCGCGGCTACGAGGCGACCTGCGTCAGAGCGCCGCCTGCGCCTCAGCGCCGCATCCTTGCCGCGGGCTGGCGAAACCGGGGGTTCAGAGGATCCCCTTGAAGCCCGGGTTTCCACCCTCGTCGTACACCTTCTTTTCCCGACCGCAATGTGAGCACAGGTCGAACCCGGCGCCCTTACCGCCCATCTCGCGGTTGACGTGATGTTCCCAATGGTGGATGCCGACCAGACATAGAACGCGGCGCATAGCTACCTCTCTTGCTTGCCGACGACTCCTGGAGGCCGCAGCGGTCACCCGGCTAACTCTCCAGCGTTCCACCATCCAAGGACCGTGTCGATGACCGAAAGGCGGACCCGTGGAGCGGCACCTGCGTCTCAGCGCCGCCAGCCGACCACCTGCCGACGCGCTCCATATTCTTGCGGGTCGCAGCCCTCAGGACGTTCGACGGCCCACTGCGTTACGGAGGTCGATCAGGAGAAGGCCGCGGTGTGGACGGCGTCTTGTGCACCGCTCAAAGCCGTCGGCACTTTCATTGCGTTTGCATGAGGCTATTGGAGCGGGATCTCGTGGTCTGGGTTGCGTTCTTGGTCGGTGCGGGGACCGAAGTAGCGGCGCTGGTCCTCGGTGATGGCCACGTCGTTGATGGAGGCTTCTCGCCGTCGCATGAGGCCCTGGGCGTCGAACTCCCACAGTTCGTTGCCGTAGCTGCGGAACCACTGGCCAGCGGAGTCGTGACACTCGTACTGAAAGCGGACAGCGATCCGGTTCTCGGTGAAGCTCCACAGACTCTTGCGCAGGACGTAGTCGAGCTCGCGCTGCCACTTGGCGGTGAGGAAGTCGACGATCTGCTCGCGGCCGACGATGAAGCTCTCGCGGTTGCGCCAGATCGAATCAGGGGTGTACGCCAAGCTGACGCGGTGCGGGTCGCGAGTGTTCCAGGCATCCTCTGCCGCTTGGACCTTCTGTCGTGCACTGGCCACGTCAAAGGGCGGGAACGGGGGGCGACCTTCGGTCATGACTGACACCTTCCTACGCTGCGTGACTTCATCATCTACCCGAGCCCCCGGAGCCGCCGTAGCCAGAGACAAACTCTCGCCTGCCCCCGGTGGTGCCCACGACGAAGGCCGGACCGGGAGCAAACACCACGTCGACCGCGTACGTGGCGAGCCTGGATGAGACGTCCGCACGTTCGGACCTCAAGGCGAGCGCTTCTGAATGCGTCATCGGCGCCGGTGCGCCTACCCGACGGCCCTGGTCTGAGTCACCAGCGTAGGAGTCGCTGCAAACGGCACCGACCGGCTTGGGAGGCGCACCGCTGGTCGGTGCGTCCACGTGACGAACGGCCTAAGGTGGCGCGACATGGAGGTGCGTCGGCGGGACGTCGGGTTGCCGGTCGCGGGACAGGTCACCTCGTTGGAGCTGTTCTTCGACCTGGTCTTCGTCTTCACGATCACCCAGCTGACCGCCACGGTCCTTCCGGGAGGGTGGGCGCTGACCGGGCGAACGGCGCTGCTGCTGCTGATCCTGTGGTGGATGTACGGCGGCTACGCCTGGCTGACCAACGCGGCTCCGCCGGTCACCACTCGACGGCGGCTCCTGCTGTTGCTGGGCATGATCGGCCTGTTCGTGACAGCGATGGCGATCCCGCATGCCTACGGCTCGGATCGGGTCGTCTTCGCCTGTGGCTACCTGGTCGTGGTGGTCGTTCACGCCGGGATGTATGTCTCGGAGGCTGCTCGGCTCACCCGCGGCATGGTGGTGCAGCTGCTCGGCTGGAACGTGGCCGGGGCGGTGCTCGGGCTCATCGGGGCCCTGTTCTTCGAGGACATCCTCGTCTGGTGGTGGCTCGCCTCCTTCGTGGTCGCCGTGGGTTTGCCGCGGCTGTTCTCGGTCACGGCGCTGAACCAGGTCGAGGATGACGGCGGTGCGTCGTTCACCCTGGTGCCGGGGCACTTCGTGGAACGACACGGACTGATGCTCTTGATCGCGCTTGGCGAGTCGGTGCTGGCCATCGGCATCGGCCTGGGTACCGGCCTGGAGGCGATCGGTCTGGAACAGATCGCGTTCGCGGCAATCAGTCTGCTCCTGGCGGCGACGCTGTACTGGGCCTACTTCGGGGTCGGTGAGGACACCCGAGCCGAGGCGGCCTTGGACTCCCTATCGGCCGAACGGGCCCAGGCTGTCGGGCTCGCGTCGTACGGCTACGCGTTCTGGGTCATCCTCTTCGGCATCGTGCTCAGCGCCGCCGGACTGCACCACGCCCTGGTCCACCCGACGGACCGGCTCGGCTGGAGGTTCGCCGCCCAGCTGTGCGTGGGGGTGGGCCTGTTCTGGATCGGGCTCGGCCTGTTCCGGCTCACCCTCGGCCTGTCCGGCGCACTGCCCCGCCTGGCCGGCGGGGTCGTGACCTGCGCGGTCACCGTGCTCGGCGCCGTCGTGTCCGGGATGCTCGCGCTACTGTGCCTTCTCCTCGTCTCAGGGGTAGTCGTGCTCATCGAACGGCGTGCGCAGAGATCCGCTCCGTAGGTCGCTTGAGCCCTGCCATGAAATGGCGCACGCCCGAAATCTTGAAGCCATGACCGCATCGCCCTCGCGAGGTCTGTCTCACCTGTGCGTGCGTCATACCGCCGCCTGCCGACCCATTGGGATCGTCGGCGGTGTCAGTTGCAGATGGCTTCGAGGATGTAGTCGAGCTCCTCGACGGAGCGTCCGGGTGGAAGGACGACGGTGGGCATCTGCGCCCCGGCTGCATACCAGCTGGCCAGACCCTGGGCTGCGTGCTCGGCGTCACCCCACAGGGTCAGTTCGTCAAACAGCACCCGGGCCGCCTCGGGCACACCGAAGGTGCCCTTGGTGGGGTTGGCGGCGAGCACCTGCTCGACCGCGTGGCCGTGTCCGAGTCGTCGCAGGGTCTCGCGGTAGAGGGGACCCATGCTTGTGAGGTAGAAGGCCACCCACCATGAGGCAAGGTCGAGGGCCTTGGCGCGATCGCTCGAGACGGCCGCGGGGACGCAGGGCGCGATCAGCGGAAGCGGTCTGTTCGAACCACGGCGCGCCGCGCCCTCCTGGAGCAGCCCCAGGCTTGGGCCGAACCCGGTGAGCGGCAAGAGGAAGGGTGCCCAGCCGTCAGCGAGTTCGCCGGCAAGCCGCACGGACTGCGGGCCCAGTGCGGCCAGGTGGATGGGGATCTCTCGCTGCGGTGTGATGGCCAGCTTCAGCGGTCGGTTGTCCCGCTCGATCGTGGCATCGAGGCGTTGGCCGTTCAGCAGTCCGCGCACCTGTCGCGTGACGGCGGCGAGCCGCGCGACCGGCTCGGTGAACTCGACGTCGTGCAGTCCTTCGGCAAGCGGCGGGCTCCCCGCGCCGAGTCCGAGCACGAACCGGTCGGCCGACGCCTCGGCAAGACTGGTGGCGAGCATGGCGATGGTGGCCGGGGTGCGCCCCCACACGTTGAGTACCCCAGTGCCGAGGGTGATCCGGTCCGTTCGCGTCGCAACCTCCGCCAGGAGCACGCCCGCGTCGTGCCCCCAGCCCTCGGCCACGAAGAACGCGTCATAGCCCAGAGCTTCGGCCCGATCGGCCAGGTGCAGCACGACCGGACGCCGCGTCTCCATGGGCGTCAGGCCAACCGCAAGCTGTCGCGAGGGCACAACACGATGATTCTCAATCGGCCGCCTGATGTACAGGACTACATGGCTCGGCCATGCGCTGGAACCGTGGTCTCGTACCTGCGTCTCATCGGCACCCTTCTGTTGTCAAGAGGCGGGTTCGAGGGGTCGGGTGGGCATGGTCTTCCTTGTGGTTGTCGACGCGGGTAGCGTCGTTGGTGCGGGTCCGGGAAGTGGCTGATCCGAAGTGCTGGTGTGCGGGTGTGAGCCGGCCGCGCTGGATATGTGAGACGCCCCGCGGTGCCCTCCCGGACCCGCGTCCAGGCCCTCGAGCTGGGCTGGTTGGGCGTCGGCAACAAGCGGTCGATACAGGGCGTCGGAGGTCCGGCGTTTCAGGCACCTCATCGCCTCCATGGGCTTCTTGCCCTCGGCCCGCTTGCGCCGGTAGTAGGCCCGCCCGTCGGTGTTCAGCCGCAGCTGGGTGACCGCGGCGATGTGGATGACATGGTTGACCCGGCTGTTCCCGGCCCGGGACAGGCGCTGCCGGTCGTGCTCCCCGGAGGAGGCGTCCAGGGGTGCGGTGCCGGTCCACGAGGCGAACCTGTTTCTGTCGGCGAACCGGGTGACGTCTCCGACGTCGGCCAGGACCCGGGCGGCGACCACCGGCCCGACACCGTGCAGGTCCATCAGGTGCGACCCACGGGCCAGGACCAGGGCCCTGAGCTCGGCGGAGGACTTCTTGATCTTCGCGTCCACGGCGAAGAGCTCGGCCAGCTCCTCGGCGGCGACCCTCCGGCAGGTCTTCCCGGCCACATCACGCGGCCGGACCGTGGCCAGCAGGGCCCTGGCCTGCGGCGCGGTGATGTCCTTCTTCGCCTGTCCCGGAATCAGTTCCGCCAACAGTGCGTGCAGCCGGCTGACGGTCTGGACCCGGCGCCGGCTCAGCGCGTCACGGCGCTCGACCAGCAACCGCAACGCGGCCAGCTCACCATCGACGCTCAGCACCCGCAGGGTCTTGGTACGCACCCCCACAGCCGCGATGGAGTGCGCGTCATGGGCGTCGGTCTTGCGGTTGTGCCCCGTGTCGAACAGCCGCACCCGCGCAGCCAGCTTCGCCGGGACGTCGACGACGACCTCACCGTCAGCCAGCAGCCGCTGAGCCAGAGGCTGGCCGGTGCCGTTCGCGCCCTCGACCGCCCACACCCGGTCCGGCCACGTCCTCACGTACGAGCGCATCGCCGCGTACCCGGCCCGGTCGGTGGCGAACCGGCCCTTGATGGCGCTCATCGATTGTCCCCAGGTCTGATCGTTGATTGTCCTCACCTGGTGGCGGGGTCAGCGTAGTGGTTGGCGGGTGCCGGTGGTGGTGGCTCGTAGGGCTTCGCCTCGGGCGTGGTGGGCTCGCAGGCGGTAGGAGTCGCCGTCGAGGTTGAGCACGACGGAGCGGTGTAGGAGCCGGTCGAGCAGGGCTGCGGCGACGGCGGTGTCGCCCAGGACCTCACCCCAGGAGCCGACGCCTTTGTTGCTGGTGAGGATGATGGAGGTCTTCAGGTACCGCTGGGAGACGACTTGGAACAGGGCCGAGGCGGCTTCGGCGGGCAGTGGCAGGTAGCCGAGCTCGTCGATGACCAAGCAGGTGGGGCCGGCGAAGAAGCGCATGGTGGTGGCCCAGCGGCCTTCGATCGCGGCGCGGTGGCAGCGGGCGGCGAGGTCGGCGGCGGTGGTGAAGTAGGTGCGGTATCCGGCCTGCGCGGCGGATCGGGCCAGGCCGACGGCGAGGTGGGTCTTGCCGACTCCGGGTGGCCCGATCAGCAGCACGTTGGTCGCGGTGTCGAGGTAGCGGCCGGTGGCGAGCTCGTTGATCAGGGCGGGGTCGACTCCGGGGGCGGCGTCGTAGTCGAAGTCGGCCAGGGTCGCCGGGGTCGGTAGGGAGGCGAACCGTATCCGCCCGGCGAGGCGGCGGGCTTCGGTGGCGTCGACCTCGATCGCGAGCAGGCGTTCCAGCGCCGCGGTCAGGGTCAGCCCTTCGGTGTGTGCGGCGTCCAGGACGGTGGGCAGGTGCTCGGCGGCGTCGTGCAGCTTCAAGGTGGCCAGGTGCCCGCGGAGCTGCTGGTACAGCGAGGCCTGCCCGGCGCTGGCCGGTGTGCCCGCGGTTGCGGATTTGGTTGTGGTCATGGGGTGTTCGTCTCCCTTGTGCGGTTGGGTGCGGTGGGGTCTGCTGGTGGGGTCAAGGTGTTGCGCCCTGCTGCGGCGGCGGCGTACACGCTCAGGTCGACCACGCCGCCCTGGTCCGGGCCGGCCTGCTCGTGGTGTCCTCGTAGGGTCGCGGCGTGTGCTCGGGCGGCAGCGCTGGGTGGCAGCCGCTGCTTGCTGCGGTGCGGTCGCGCGGTCGTGGACGCGGCGAGGGCGGCCTGCTCCAAGGCGGTGACGTGGACGTCGGTCCGGATGGTCGCGCCGGCGCCGGGCGGGGCCAGGGCGTGCCGGGCGATCACGGTCGGCAGGGGTGCGGCCCGCCCGGGGGCGGGAAGGGTGGCGATGTCCAGGTGGGTGCCGCCCAGGCGCACCGACACGCTCACGATGGCCCCGTGCAGCTGCGGTGGGACGGAGTACCGGTTGCCGCGGTAGGACACCAGCGCCTGCGCGGACACCACCCGAGGGAGCGTGAGCACCGCCGGGTACGGGGCCGGCATCGGCCTCAGCGGTTCGGCCTTGGCCACGGTCGCGACGGTGGCGCGACCATCAGCGGTGGCCCGCATCCGCACGTCGCCGCGGGTGGCGCACCACGTGTCGAGCAGCGCCTGCGCCTCCTCGACGGTGGCGTCGTCGGGCACGGTCCGCCAGAACCGCTGGGCGGCAACGTGGTTGGCCTTCTCCACCACCCCTTTGCGGTTCCCCCGCCGTGGTGGGCACGGTTTGACGGTCACGCCGTAGTGCTTGGCGACGCCCGCGAACGAGGCGGTGACCTTGCCGGTGCTCGGGGAGACCACCGTGGCCATCCGGTCAAAACGCCAGTCCTTGCTCAGGCCTCCCAGGGCTCGGGCGACCCGGTCCAACCCGTCGATCAGGTGGGGTTGGTCCATCGACTCGCACAGCACCCCACGCCAGCGCCCGGAGTGCGACAGCGCCCCAACGAGCAGGTACGCGGTCTTGCCCCACCCCCAGTGCTCGGGCGGGTCGGGCAGCTCGACCCAGTCCCACTGGGTCTCCTGCCCGGGCGGGTGCTCGATCACCGCCACCGCCCGGCCCTTCGTCGGCCGGCACGCCTCACACGCCGGGCGCAAACCCCCGGTCCGGATCGCCCGCGTCATGGACGGGTACGAGCGGTCGTACCCCAGGCCCAAGAGCTCGTCGTACAACGTCGAGGCCCACAGGTGCGGGTCATCGCCCAGCCGCTGCGCGACGTACGCGGCGAACGGTTCGAAGTGGTCCGCGACGGTGCGTTGACGCACGCCGGCCTGACGACCGTTGAGATAGGCCCGGACCGTCTTGCGGTCCTTTCCCAGGTGGCGGGCGATCGCTGAGATCGTCCACCCCTGCCGGTGCAACGCGTGCACGTCGATGTCGTCCTCCCGTGTGAGCATGAGCGGAGGGGCTCCTTTGATGAGCTGGTGCGTGGTCAGAGACCACCAGCGTCAAAGGAGCCCCGCCCGACTCCGTGGAGCCACGCAGGGTCGGGACTTTCAGTGAGCAGGTCTGAGGACTTTCAGATGAGCGTC
>CAVSDQ010000013.1:0-56548 GCA_963726675.1 uncultured Actinomycetota bacterium
GAGCCACTGCACCAACCGGTGCAGCGTGGGTGCGGTGATGGCGTGGCCGCCCGGGTCCCGGCGCGTCGTCGTCGTCGCGCCCGAGTCCGCCACCAGATACGCCCAGGTGCGGTCGAGCAGGTCACGCGGGATGACGGCGTCGTCGTCGCCCTGCGCCACGAGCACGGGCGACGCCCTCGAGGCGACCGGGCTCACGGGGACGCCGGCGTCGAACGGCAGCGTGCCGTACAGGATGGCGGCGCCGGCGTAGCGCCGGGTCGTCGAGGAGGAGGCCACCGCGAGGCGGCGCCACCGCTGAACCCGACGAGCACCACCGGTCGACCGGCCGGGGCCTCGGCGTCGAGCCACTCCCGGAACCAGTCCAGGGTCGTGCGCAACGACTCCGCGACAGGACGCCCGATGCCGCGGTTGGCGAACCACGCGAAGCCACCGCCCTCGGCGATCGGCGCGCGGACGGCGACGTACTCGGACCCTCGGGCAGGAGCTCCGCGAGGCGGATGATCTCCCGCTCGTCGGAGCCACGCCCGTGCAGCAGCACCACGAGGGGTGCGCCCGGGTCGTCGGCGCCGTAGCGGGCGACGACCGGCTCGCCGAAGGTGGTGGTGTGGGTCATGGTGTGCCAGTTCCGAACTCAGTCGTCGACGTCAGCCGACGATGCCGAAGCCGCCGGTCCACTCGAATCGAGCCCTGGGCGGCCAGGGTGATCTGCAGGAAACCGATCGACTCCAGCTCGCGGGCCCGGGAAAGCTTGCCCGCGATCCTTCGCAGCCACGCCCGCGGCCTCGACGAGCGAGATGACCGCCGCCTTCGCGTCGTCGTCGTCGCCGGCGACCAGCACGACAGTGCCCAGGTCGCCGACCTTCTTGGCGGCCAGTGGCGCCGAAGTTGGTGTTGAACGCCTTGACGACCTTGGAATCGGGCAGCTGCGCCGCGATCTCGGCGGCCTTGGAGCTGTCGGCCGGCACGACGAGCGAGTCGAAGGTCTCGAAGTTCAGCGGGTTGGTGATGTCGACGACCACCTTGCCGGCGAGCTTCGAGCCGTGGTTGGCCAGCACGTCGGCGATGGCCGGGTGCGGGACGGCCAGGACGACGACGTCGCCGTTGATGGTGGTCTCGGGGGCGTCGTGGCCGATGAACTCGACGGTATTGCCGCCGTCGGTGACGAGGCCGCCGATGGCCGTGCCCATGTTGCCGGAGCCGATGATGCTGACCGTGGTCATGTTCTGAGGTGTCCTTCCGGGACGATTGATTGTGCGGTACAACTAAGACTGTACGTCAGGATAATGCTTGTCGTGTCAACTGTTGTTCGAACAATCACTTGTCGTACACTGATGAGGTGACGACCATCGACCGCGAGCCGGCCACCGGCATGAACGCGCAGGAGCGCGCCGCCTGGGTGCGCCTGGTCGCCGTCGCCGAGTTGCTGCCCGGCGTGCTGGACGCGCAGCTGCTCGCGCGATGCCGGCCTGACCCATTTCGAGTACGTGCTGCTGATGGTGCTCGCCGACGCGCCCGACCGGACGACCCGGATGACCACGCTGGCTGCGCAGACCAACGCCACGCTCCCCCGGCTCTCCCACGTCGTCCGTCGGCTCGAGGATCGCGGGCTGGTCAAGCGCTTCCCCTGCCCGGAGCGACCGCCGCGCCACCAACGCGACGCTCACCGACGTCGGCCTGCGCCGCTCGGCGAGGCCGCGCCCGGGCACGTCAACGCCGTGCGCCAGCTGGTGCTCGACCCGCTCTCGCGCGCCCAGCTCGAGCAGCTGTCCGCCATCGGCGAGGCAATGCTCACCCGGCTCGACCCCGACGACCGGTTCGGCGCCCGAGCGGCGGCGCGCGAGTCGGATGCCGAGTCGGATGCCGTCTCCGACGCTTCGTCGGATGCCGGCTCGTCCCTCACGGCCTGACGCCGCCTAGCGCCTGGCCCGCGACGCCGGAGCCGATCGCCCGGGCTCAGGACTCCCGGCGGTGCAGGGCCACGACCGGGATCACCCCGGGTCGTCTTGGTCTCGTACTCCTTGAACCCCGGGGCCGCCGCGGTGAACTGTTCCCAGCCGGCGTCGCGCTCAGCGCCCTCGAGCACCCGGGCGCGCACCGCAACGGTGCCCTCCCCCGGCACCTCGATGGAGACGTCCGGGTGGGCCTGGAGGTTGTGGAACCAGGCGGGGTTGTCCGGCGCGCCGGCCTTCGAGGCGGCGACCAGCCAGGTGTCGGGGTCCTGCCGCAGGCCCATCACCGGCGCCACGCGCTCCGAGCCGGACTTGGCGCCGACGTGGTGCAGGAGCACGAGGTTGCGCCCGAACCCGGCGGTGGTCACCGTTCCGTCGTTGGCGCGGAACTCGTCGATGATGTTCTGGTTCCAGTCGGCCATGGCAGTTCTCCTGACGGGGGGCGATCGAGTGCCCACAGCCTGACGGGTCGGACCCCCCCACCGCCACCACGGTCCACCGCCCGGCCCGGCACCGGCGCGAGCCGGTCACCGGCAGAGCTCGCAAGCGACCCCCTGAGCCGCTTGACTGGCAACCGTCCACCGAATCCGAAAGGAGACCGCCATGCGCGGCGCGATCATCTACGGCCCGGGGACGTCCGCTTCGAGGAGCGGCCCGACCCGACGATCGTCGCAGCCGACGGACGCGATCGTCCGCACCGTCGCGGCGTGCGTCTGCGGCTCGGACCTGTGGCGCTACCGCGGCGTCCAGCCGGTCGCCGAAGCCGACTCCGATCGGTCACGAGTACGTCGGCATCGTCGAGGCGGTCGGTGCCGAGGTGACCTCGGTCAAGCCGGGCCAGTTCGTCGTCGGCGGCTTCCTCACCAGCGACAACACCTGCCCGGTCTGCCGCGCCGGGATGCACTCGAACTGCCTGCACGGCACCGGCTACGACGGCTGCCAGGCCGAGTTCATCCGGATCCAGAACGCCGACGGCACCCTCCTGGCGACGCCGGAGCAGCCCGGACGACGACCTGGTGCCGAGCCTGCTCGCCCTGTCCGACGTGATGTGCACCGGCTGGCACGCGGCGGTCTGCGCCGATGTGCGGCCCGGCAGCACCGTGGTGGTCGTCGGCGACGGCGCCGTCGGGCTGTCCGGCGTCCTCGCCGCCGCCCAGCTCGGCGCGGAGCGGGTCATCGCGATGAGCCGGCACGCCGATCGGCAGGCGTCGCCACGGAGTTCGGTGCCACCGACATCATCGCCGAGCGCGGCGACGAGGGCGTCGAGGCGGTCAAGGAGCTCACCGACGGGATCGGCGCCGACGCGGTGCTGGAGTGCGTCGGCACCGACGAGTCGGTCGATCCAGGCGCTGCGGTCCGCCCGCCCGGGCGGCATGGTCGGCTGGGTCGGCGTCCCGCACGTCACCGACCTGCCGCAGCAGCACATGTTCTGGCGCAACGTCGGCCTCCGCGGCGGCCCGGCACCGGTCCGCGCCTACCTGCCCGACCTCCTGCGACGGGTCTGGACGGCCGGATCGAGCCCGGGCAAGGTCTTCGACCTCACCCTGCCGCTCGACCAGGTCGCCGAGGCGTACGCCGCGATGGACGAGCGCCGAGCGATCAAGTCGCTGCTGCGGCCCTGACCCGGTTTCGACACCCTTGTCCGGCCGCGAGTCCGTGGGCCTAGATTCTGGTTATGGACCTCGACGAGTACCTCACCTCCGACGCGACCACCCTCGCCGGCCTCGTCGCCGACAAGGAGGTCACGGCGGCCGAGCTGCTGGCCCTGGCCCGGCAGCGCGCCGACGCAGGTCAACCCGAAGATCAACGCGATCGTCACGCCGCTGACCGAGGTCGCCGACGCGCGCGCCGCCGACGGGCCTGACCGGTCCCTTCGCCGGGGTGCCGTTCCTGGTCAAGGACCTCGCCCAGGAGTACGCCGGCTTCCCGACCATCGAGCGGCTCGCGCGCGCTGGCCGACGACGTCGCCGACCGAGCACGCGCTGGTCACGCAGCGCTTCCTCGACGCCGGGCTGGTCATCTTCGGCAAGACGAACACCCCCGAGTTCGGCGCCAAGGGCATCACCGAGGCCGACGCTGTTGGGCCCGGCCCGCAACCCGTGGAACCTCGACCACACCCCCGGCGGCTCGTCCGGCGGCTCCGGCGCGGCGGTCGCCGCCGGCATCGTCCCGGCCGCCGGCGCCAACGACGGCGGCGGCTCGATCCGCATCCCCGCCGGCGTGCAACGGCCTGGTCGGCCTCAAGCCCAGCCGCGGCCTCACGCCGTACGGCCCGCAGACCGGCGAGCCGATGTTCGGCATGGTCACCCAGGGCGTGGTCTCGCGCACGGTGCGCGACAGCGCCGGCTCTGCTCGACGCGATCGTCGGCCGGACGCCGGCAGCGCTACGCGGCGTACGTCGCTGCGCGCCCGACCCGTTCCTGCCGAGCCTCGACCGCCGCGCCCGGGCAGCTGCGCATCGGCTACTCCGCGCTCCTCGGCGATCAACGCCCACCCCGACCCCGAGGCGGTCGCCGCGGTCGAGGCGGCCGCCGCGCCTGCTCACCGAGCTCGGCCACGAGGTCGAGGAGGTCGACGCCGCCGCACGACGACGAGGCGCTGGCCCGCGACTTCCTGACGATCTGGTTCGCCCAGCTGCACGGCCAGATCAGCCGACGATCAAGAAGCGCCTCGGCGCGCCGGACAGCCACTTCGAGGCCGACACGCTCGCGGTCGCGGAGCTCGGCCGCGCCGCCGGCGTCGGCGCGCTCTTCGCAGCGCTGGACGAACGTCAACGACTACATCCGCGCGCTCGACGACTTCCACGAGACCTACGACCTCTTCCTCACCCCGACCCTGGCCAAGCCGCCGCTCGAGATCGGCGCGATCGACACCGCCGCAGCCGCTGCAGCGGGCCGCGCGGGTGGTCGCGAAGGTGCGCGCCGGCAAGCTGCTCGACGCCACCGGCATCCTCGACCAGCTCATCACCGACAACCTCGGCTGGGTGCCCTACACCCAGCTGGCGAACCTCACCGGCCGCCCGGCGATCAGCGTGCCGCTGCACTGGACGAACGCCGGTCTGCCGCTCGGCGTGCAGTTCGTCGGCCCGCTCGGCTCCGACGGGCTCCTGCTGCAGCTCGCCGCGCAGCTCGAGGAGGCGCAGCCGTGGTTCCACCGCTACGCCGAGCTCGACCCGGTGCTCGACCGCGTCCGGGAGCCTGGCGCTGACTCCCGACTTTGCGAAATACCACCCCACAGCGGGGCCAGACCCGCTCTCCGCCGGGGTGGATTATTCGCAATATGTCGGATGCGGGCGGTCAGCGGCGACGGCCCGCCGCGCCGCCGCCGATGCCTCCGCCGAAGATCGCGCTGACGCCGATCATGAAGCCGACGTCGTACCAGTTGCCGCTGTTCTGCACCTCGTAGATCGACACCTGGTCGGTGAAGAGCGACACGATCAGCGTGACCGGCGAGATGAAGCCCTGCCACAGGCCCATCCAGAACCCGGCCGGGTCGGGCCGGTGTCGAGCGCCGGGTTGGGCCCCGCCGCACAGGCCGACAGCGCCACCACCCCCACCACCGCGAGCAGCACCACGGCGACCCGCGACGCGGTGGACCTCCGAGTAGTCATCGTCCTCATCTCCCACCCGGCCGATGACGGCCGGCCATCCCAGCGTCCCACCACCGCACGCGGATGACGCCCGCCTGCGGCCACCGCCACACCACCGGGCAGGTATCACCCGTCAGCGGGGCGCGCGCGCGCGCGGCGCCCGGCTGCGCTCCTGTGCACCAAGGAACCCACCGACGCAGGAGAGCCGCCATGCCCAACCGCATCACCGCCGCGACGTCCGACATTCCGATCGCCGACCTCGCCGCCTTGCGAAAGCAGCTGAAGCAGACCGAGTTCAGTGCCGTCGAGGCCGCTCCGGCCTTCACCTCGGCGTTCGACCGCAGCCCCAACCGGGCGGTCGCCCTCGCCCGCGGCTACGCCGCCACCTTGGAGACGACCGAGGACCACCGTCAGCTGTTCCAGGCCGTGGCCGGGATGGACGACACCCACCGGCGCGCGCTCATCCAGGGGTACCGGCAGGAGGGGCAGGGTCGCGGTGTCGTGCAGGCGATCTCGCTGCTCCCCCGTGCGCAGGGGGCGGCCGTCATGGAGTCCCTCGTGCTCAAGACCGACGGCGCCATCGACAAGCGCGCCGCCAAGGAGGGGGCGGGCGGGAGGGCGGCGAGGAGGTCGGCGGCTGGCTGCGGGATGCCGGGGCCGTCATGCGCGCCCACGCGATGGGCCTGCCCAGCCCCGACGTCGACGACGCCGTCGTCGAGTTCTTCGAGGACGTGGGCGACGCGATCTCGGATGCCGTGAACGCCGTCGTCGACGCGCTGCACGCCATCGGCGACGCCTTCGTCAACGCGATCTCCGACATCGTCAACTGGACCATCGAGGCCGTCAAGGACCTCGCCCACGCGCTCTACAGCGCGGCGGCCAGCCTGGCCGAGCTCGTCGGCAAGATCGCCGAGGCGACCTTCCAGGTGCTCAAGACGATGATCAACGCGCTCGAGCAGATCGGCATCGCGATGCGGGACGTCGTCGTCGCGGCCCTCGAGCTCGCCCAGTCGGTGATCGTCGACGTCTTCCGGGCCATCGACCAGCTCGGGCGCACGCTCGCCCAGCTGCTGTCGACCATCGCCGGGTTGGCGATCGGCTTCATCCAGAAGGCCGTCGAGGCGCTCATCGCGATCGGCAAGGAGATCGGCAACATCCTCGCCCAGGCGGTCGCCTTCGGTTTCGCCCTCGTCAAGGGCGTCGTCACCGCGCTGATGGCCCTCGGTCGAAGGCGATGGGCGGAGATCCTCCTCACCCTCGTGACCCGCCCCGGCTGACCTGCTCGGCCAGGTCGTCGCTCGCTGCCGCGAGCTCGGCAACACCCTGGGGCCAGGTGCTCGACGCGACGGTCGCCGCGGGCGCCGACTCGTGCGCCGGGTCGCCGCCGCTGCGGCCAGCATCGGCGAGGCCGTCGTCGACCTCGTCTCGTACGCCACCGCGGCGGCCATCGCCGTCGGCCGGGCCGTCGTGCAGGGCCTCCTCGACGCCGGGCAAGACCCTCGTCAACCTGGTGACCGGCATCGCCTCGGCGGGCTTCACGCGCGCTGAAGAAGCTCGTGCAGATCGCCTTCGACCTCGGCCGTGCCCTCGTCGGCGTGCTGCGCGACCTGGCCAAGATCGCGTTCAGCGTGCTCAAGGACGTCGTGCAAGGCGGCCTTCGAGCTCGGCAAGACGATCGTCGAGTTCACCGGCGCGATGGTCGAGTTCACGTACGCCGTCGCGGCGCGCCTGATCGAGGCAGCGATCGAGGTCGGGCGCTGCGGTCGCGCGACCTGCTCGAGGCGGTCGTCGCCAAGGGCTACTTCGTGCTCCGCAAGCTCGTGACCGGTGTGCTGCAGGCGCTCGGCCCGGTGGGCGACATCTTCGAGTGGCTCATCGAGCGCGGTGAGGCCCTGGCGAGCGAGCTGTGGCGTCAGGCGGTGCTCGCGATCCGGTTCGTCAAGCACAGCGTCACCGAGATCCTCGACTGGGCCGAGGCCCAGGGCGCCGCGATGTTCGACGCCATCCTGAAGTCCGTCGAGGCGGCCGGCGAGGCGATCCGCACCGTCATCGAGTGGGCCGAGGCCGTGGGCGACGAGGCCCTCGTGCTGCTCGCCGAGGCGACCAAGCGGGTCGGCAACAGCATCGAGTACGTGCTCGTCCTACGTCGCCAACGACGCCCTGCCGGCCCTCGGCAACGTGATCAAGGGCGTGCTCGAACGCCGGGGCCTCGCTCGTCGACGTCATGGCGTGGGCACTCGACCGGTCGCTCGAGGTGCTCACGCACGACGGTGCAGTCGCTGCTCGACCTCGGCAAGACCATCGCCCAGCTGGTCGCCGCCACCCTCGCCAACCCGGGCGACGCCCTGGACAACCTGCTCAAGGCGCTCGACGCCGTCGGGAAGACGCTCGGCCAGATGGCGGACGACGTCTGGACTCTCGGCGAGGTCGCCTGGGAGGCGTTCGTGCGCTCGGCCAAGGCGATCGGCCGGGCCGTGGTCGACATCCTCGCGGCGGCGCTGGGACATCGTCGGTGCCGCGCTCGGTGCCGCGGTCAGCATCCTGTGCAGCGCCCTCGCCGGCTACCGTGCGATGACCCCGCAGGAGGTCGCCGAGGCCCGGCTCGTCTTCGACGACGCGCTCGACTACGACCACATCTTCTTCGCGGTCGACGACATCACCAACGACATCATCTTCGGCATCCAGGACTGCGTTCCGGGGACGGCCCGACTCGCGTGCGTTCGTCACCAACAGCCTGGTCAACTTCGACGTGGACGACGGGCTGAGGCGGCGCACGATGATCCACGAGCTGACCCACGTGTGGCAGTACCAGCACGTCGGGTCCGCCTACCTCGCGGATGCCGTCTACGCGCAGGCGACCGGCGACGGTGTGGGCGACAGCGGCTACAACTACGGCTACTCCGAGGAGAACACGCCGGCCACACGATCAGGATCCCCACCGACTTCGGCACCGGTCACGAGGACGGCCCCGCGGGTGAGCTGCGCGGCGACGGCGGCGAGGACGACCTCGCGGCCGACGGCTCGACCTGGGCCACGCTCAACCCGGAGATGCAGGCGCAGGTGATCATGCACTGGTACGTGCGCAGCGTGCTCACCACGCCCCCCATGGACGCCACCGCCTGGCAGCCCTACGTCGAGCTCGTCCGCGCGGCGTGATCGACACCGGCCACGAGGAGCGGGGCATGGGCCCGCAGACGGTCACGGTCGTCGCCGACCCGGCCTCGCGGACGCCCTCGCCCCGCTCCTCGACCACTGGCGGCAGGGCCCCGGTCTGCGGCTGCTCCCCTGGGGCAGCGTGGCCGGCGGCGGGTCGAGGGCGGTCACCGCCCTGGCCGACGGCGCCGGCGCGGTGCTCGTGGTCGGCCCTCGGGAGCGGTCGCCGCGCACCGTGCTCCCCGGCCCGGTGCTCGCCGCCCGAGACGGTCGGGTGGTGCCGGCGGCGTGCTGCCGGCCACGTCGCCGCAGGACCTGGCCCGGTTCGCCCGCACCGCCGTGGCCGTCCACGCCCGGGCGGCGGCCTACGGGCAACCAGCCCGCGGGCCCGAGCAGTCGCGCACGCTCGCCGTGCTCGGCGAACGGCATCCGCGCTTCGACCGGCTCGTCGACCGCATCGTCCGGATCGGCGGCGAGAGCAGCGCGACGGGCGAGAGCCGCGGGCTGCACGTGCGTCGGGCCACGGCCTACGAGCTGAGCCGGGACGACCTCGTCGACCTGCTGGCGACCGGGCCGGCCCTCGGCGTCTACGTCGGGCACGGGCGGCCGATCGGCTGGGTCGGCTACGCCGGCACGCGCGCCCACCACCTCGCGGATGCCGTGCACGGCCGGGTCACCGGCCCCCGGCCGCGATCGTGTCGCTCGCCTGCCAGACGGCGAGCCGGCGGCGCACCGGGCTGTCGTTCGCCGAGTCCCTACCGCTGCGCGGCGTCACGGCGGCAACGCTCGGCGCGGTGACGTCGACCGTGCACACCGGCAACGCCCGCTGGGCGCTGCGGATCGCCCGCGACCTCGGCACCGTCACGACCATCGGCGACCTCGTCGTCATGGTCGCCCCGCACGACCCGCACGCACCCACCTACCGGCTGCTCGGTGACCCCACCGCACCCCTGCTCGACGCACCCGCGGCCGACCAGGCGCACCGCCCACCCCCTCGAGGAGGCATCATGAACCGCTCGGACATCCTGGCCGTCGTCCGTGAGGAAGCTCGCCGTCGCGGCTCCCGACGTGCCCGCGGACGCCGACACCGCAGCCCACTTCGGTCTCGACCTGGAGGTCGACTCCCTGGCGGTGCTCGAGTTCGTCGCCCGGCTGGAGTACCGGTTCGGCATCGCCGTGCCGGATGACGCCTGGCCCGGGCTCACCTCGATGGACGCTGTCGCCGACTTCCTCGAGTCCGCTCTCGTCGGTGCGCCGTGAGCCGTCCCGCCGAGGTGGTCGTCACCGGCACCGGTGCGGTCAGCGCCCTCGGCGGCGACGTCGGGGAGACGTGGGACGGCATCCTCGACGGGCGCACGGCCGTGCGGCACTGGCCCGACCTCGCCGCGGAGGGCCACGCGCTCGACGTCGCGTGCCGGGTCGACGACGCGGTCTGGGCGGGCGACGTGCCCGGCCCCCGGGTGCGTGGCCGAGCCCTGGCGCGACGCGCGGCGCGCGAGGCGCTGGATGACGCCGGCCTGCTCGACGCCGACGGGCGCCTGGTCGCCGGGGTCGACCCCGCCCGGGTCGGCGTCTTCGTCGGCACGACCATGGGTGAGTCCGGGGTGTACGAGGAGTCGACCGCCACCGGTGGGTTCGACCTCGCCGAGGGTGGTTCCCAGGTGTTCGCCACCACGGTGGCCTCGGCGTTCGGCCTGACCGGTCCCTGTCGAACTCTCGGAACCGCCTGTGCAGCAGGCAACTACGCAATCGGTGCCGCCGCTCGTGCGGTCGCCTCTGGGCGCGTCGACATCGCCCTCGCCGGCGGTGTCGAGCCGTTCTCGCGGATCGCGATGGTCGGCTTCGCCCGGATGCGCGCGATGGCGCCGGACGGGTGCGCGCCCTTCGGCCTCGGCCGGCGCGGCATGACCCTCGGCGAGGGGGCTGCGTTCGTGGTGCTGCAACGACGCGAGGATGCCGTCACCGCCCGAGCCGTCGTCGGGGGCCTCGGGCTCAGCGCCGATGCGCACCACCCCACGGCACCCCGCGAGGACGGCAGCGGCATGGCAGCGGCGATGCGCGCCGCACTCGCGGCATCCGCCCTGTCGCCGGGCGACGTCGGGTGGGTCAGCGCACACGGCACCGGCACCCCGCGCTCGGATGCCGCGGAGTCACGGGCGCTGCACACCGTGTTCGGCGGCACGCCACCGCCGGTCTCCAGCATCAAGGGGGCGCTCGGCCACGCCCTCGGCGCCGCGACCGCCCTCGAAGCCGTGGTCGCGGTGCGCTCCCTCGAGACCCGGACCTTGGTGCCGAACGCCGGTGTGGCACAGGTCGACCCGGACCTCGACGTCGATGTCGTGCTCACTGCGCGGCCGGCCCCCCAGCTCGACTGGGTGCTGAGCTGCGGCTACGCCTTCGGTGGGCTGAACTCCGCCCTCGTCCTGGGGAGGGCCGCATGACCAGCGTGATCACTGCCACCGCGCAGGTATGGACGAGCGAGCCCCTGGACGCGTCCGGCGAGGCCGTGGCCGCGTGGGTCGCCGCCCGGCTGGGGGAGGCCGACCCGGCCCTTCCCGGCGGTGAGCGGGTCGCCCTCCACGTCGCCACCCCCGACAGCGGTTCGCGCGAGGCGCTGTCGTTCTGGCGGGCGGCGCAGACCACCGGCTACGCCCTCGCCGCGCCCGGCGCCTTCCCGTGGACGCTGTCGAACAGCGTCACCGGGCGGATCTCCCTCGCCCTCGGGGTCACCGGCCCCTGCACCACCTGGGTGGGGGGCCGCGAGGCAGCGACCGAGGCCGAGCTGGCAGCCCGCCTCGACCTCGACGACGGCCTCGTCGACCACGCGCTGGTCGTGACGCTGGGCGGGGCCACCACGCCGGATGCCTGCGGGTCACCGGCGCAGGTCGTCCTCACCGTTCGGTGCTCACCCGCCACGAGCCGGCGGAGCTGCCGGAACCCGCCCGCCTCGACCGGGGGTGACGACCGGCACCGGCTCGAAGTGTCCTGAGCCGTCACACGGCGTCCGGGCGACGACGCCACTCCACCCACTTCGGTCGGGGGGCCTCACCTCAGAGGCCGCCGATGCCCTTGGTGAGCACGAGGACGCCGACGGCGAGCAGCACGACGGCCATCACCGCGGCGTTGTTGTCGCTCGGCCAGGTGCTGGCCCGCTGCAGCGGTGCGGTCGCCCGCTCCCCCAGCACGAGGTGCGCGACGAGCGGCAGTGCGACGGTGACCGACGCGGCGAGCGAGAAGAGCACCACGGCCAACGCCGCTCCCGCCGGCGCTGCGGTGGCGACGCCGATCGTCATCCCCGCGGCGGCGCAGAAGAGCAGGATCTTGGGGTTGGCCAGCGACAGGATCACCCCGAGGCGGGCCGCCGAGCGCGGCGTGGCCGACGCCAGCGACTGCATCCACGCCGGCGCCGGTCGCTCCTCGTGGCGCGAGAGCCACTGCCGCACCCCGAGCACCAGCAGGGTGGCGCCGAGCACGATGCGCACCCAGGCCAGCCAGGTCGGCTGCTCGTCGAACTTCTCGACGACCGCCTCGAGCAGCACGAAGGCGGTGGTGCCCGCAAGGATGCCGGTCAGCCACCCGCCGAGGAACGCGCCGGCGTTGGCGGTGGCCCGGGGGGTGAGCAGCAGCAGGATCACCGGGATCACGGGGAACGGGGAGGCCGCGATGCCGAGCGCGAGGGGCAGCAGGTCGGCGATCACGTGGCGATCGTAGGCCGCGGCCGACCGGCAGGCCCGGGCCGTCCGGATCGAGCCGCCCCGCTCGATCGTGGGTGATTCCTGCCGCCAGGACGACGATTGTCACCCACGATCGAGTCGGGCGGCTCGATCGTGGGTGATTCCTGCCGCCAGGGTGGCGATAATCACCCACGTTCGCGGGGAGGGGTCAGGCGGGAGCCGGGCTCAGGGGCGCAGCGGGGCGCCGGCGCGCTCGACGACGCGGCGGGCGAGGGCGTCGATCGAGTCGACGACGGTGGGGTCGTCGATGCCGAGGTCCTCGTGCAACACCGACAGCTCGGTGCAGCCCAGGGCCACCGCCTCGGCGCCCTGCTCGCGCAGGTGCGCCACGACGGCGTCGAAGCGCTTGCGCGACACCGGCTCCCCGGCCTTGACGCCGTCGTAGATGATCGACATGACCTCGCGCTGCACCTCGGCCGAGGGGGTGAGCAGGTCGAGCCCGGCGGCAGCAGCGGCGGCGGCATACGTGCCCGCCAGCAGCGTGCCGTCGGTGGCGAGCACGCCGAGCCGGGTCAGGCCCGGCACGGCCCGCTGCGCCGCGGCGACCGTCTCGGCCACGGTGTCGAGCACCTCGATCGACACCGCGGCGCGCATCTGCTCGACCCACACCACCGCCGTGTTGCACGGGATGGCGATGAAGCGCGCCCCCGCGCGCTCGAGCGCCACGGCATCCGCGACGAGCACCGGCTCGGGGCTCTCACCGCGGCCGAGGAGGAAGGCCGAGCGGTCGGGGATGCTGCCGTGCTGCCAGACGACGAGGTCGACGTGGTCCTGGTCGCGGTGGGCGTCGGTGCGCTCGACGACGCGCGCCATGAAGTGCACCGTCGCCGCCGGGCCGAGGCCCCCGAGCACCCCGACCGGCTCGTCGCGGGTCGCGCCACCGCTCATCGCGCGACGAAGTGCTTGCGGAACTTGCGCACCTGGTTGACGTGGTAGGCCAGGTTGTAGGCGCGGCGCTTGAGGGTGAGGTCGGGGGCGTACCAGTTCGGGTCGCTCGCCCGGCCGGCCTTCATCAGGGCCAGCGCCTTGTCGCGCAGCACCGGGTCGAGCACGTAGTGCTTCACGACGTACTTGGGCACGAACGCGAACAGGTGCTCGCCGCGGGCGATCTCGACCCCCGTCAGCTCCTCGTGGCGCACCCAGTCGCGCACGTACCACTCGGAGACGTTGTTGCCGCCGGCGGTCACGTAGAAGTTGGACCGGCCGAGCCGCACGTTGATCTCGAAGAACTTCAGGGTGCCGTCGCGCCGGTCGTACTTGAGGTCGAAGTTGGAGAAGCCGACGTAGCCGACGTGCTCGAGGAAGCGGGTGGCCTGCTCGATGATCGCGTCGATCTCGGTGTTGATGATGACGCACGGGTTGCCGATCGCCATCGGGTGGTGCTCCTCGAGCAGCACGTGCCCCACCGCGCCGAAGCGCACCTTGCCGTGCTGGTCGGAGTAGCAGGTGAGCACCCGCATGTTGGTGTCGTCGCCCGGGATGAACTCCTGCAGAAGGAAGTTGCCGTCGTAGTTCGATGCGCGCACCGCCGCGAGCGCCGTCGCGAGCTCTTCACGGGTCTCGTGGATGAAGACCTTCTTCTTGCCCGGGTAGCGCGCGTAGTGGTGCAGGGCGCTGTCGGCCGGCTTCATCACGACGGGGAACTCGAACGGCAGGTCGTGCTCCTCGCCGAGGTCCTGCGACATGTCGACGACGACGGTCTCGGGGTAGGGCACGCCGACCTCGTCGAGCAGTCCGTAGAAGACGTCCTTCCGCACGATCCGGTCGAGCAGGTCGAGCTCGATGTAGGGGATCGTGAACCACTGCCCGAGGTGGTCCTTGTGCTCGATGATCATCCGCACGTACCAGTCACCGGCGGCCACGAGCAGCAGCGGCACCCCGGGGCGGGCGTGCTCGCGGCCGACCTTCTCCAGGGCACCGACGAACACCGCGGTGTCCTCGAACCCCTCGACGTAGACGTGGTCGCACAACGTGCTCAGCCCGATGGGGCCGCCATCGGTCATGTTGACCACGAGCGGGCGCACGCCGAAGGCGGCGTGGAAGGTGCGCACCAGGCTGTAAGCCGTGATGTCGCCACCGAGGATGACGGGGCGGAAGTCGGTGGCCGGGGCGTCGGGCACGCGGGGGTCCTCCGGGAGCTGGCGGGGGGCGGCGGCTGCCGCGGGACGTGACCAAGGTTCCCACAGGCGGCGGGCCGCCCCGGCATCCGGCGGGTCAGATCCGGTCGTCGCGCAGCACCGTGCCGTCGGGGTCGAAGACGTCGTACAGCCGGGGCGCCCAGAGCAGCTGGCTGCGGCTGAGGTCCGGCGGGGACAGCCGCCGCAGCCGGCCCGGCGGCCGCTCGACCCCCGCCGCACCGGTCGACGGCCCGGAGCGGCGTCGCCAGTGCACCGCGGTGCCCTTGAGCGGCGCGCTGGGGCGCGGGATGTGCCGGCGCCCGCGCGGGCCGTGCCCACCGGAGTACCACTCGTCGAGCGCGGCGGCGGCGGCCGCCATCAGGTCCCACACGGCATCCGGGTCGTCGGGGACGTCGTCGGGGTGGATGCCGACGTGCTCGGCCACCAGCTCGCGGCGCACCCGCAGCGCGAAGGAGTCGCGCGGCGCCGGCGTCGACCGGTCGGACACCCGCAGGTCCTGCACGGCGCAGGCCGCCTCCGAGTCGTGCGTCCACGATCGCAGGTTGAGGTTGTCCGAGCCGACGCAGGTCCAGGTGTCGTCGACGACGCACGCCTTCGCGTGCACGTACACCGGGGTACCGCGGCGGTTCTCCAGGCCGTAGACGGCGACCCGGTCGCCGCCGGCTTCCCGGAGCAGGTCGAGCGGCGCGCGCGCGCCCGACGATCTGGCGGATGCGCAGCAACGGCCGTCCTGGTCCGGGTGCAGCGGGACGACCGCGATGAGGCGTAGCTCCGGGTGCGTCACGCAGCGCGTCGGCGAAGCGCGCACCACCTCGGCCGACCACAGGTACTGGTCCTCGACGTAGATCAGCGCTGGGCGCGCGCGATGGCCTTGCGCGTACGCCGCGCGCGATGCTGCGTTCCCCGTCCGGCGCGAACGGGTAGCCGCGCCGCCGGTACGGGTAGGTGCGCAGCACCTGCACCGTCTGCGGTCGCCGCCGCGGCCGGGCGGCGGTGGCGGGCAGCTGCGGCGGCAGAGGGCGCCGGCGTGCGGTCCTCGCGCTGCCAGGACGTCCCGGCAGCCGGGCACGGGGTTGCGTGTCAGCGGCGACGGATCGTCCCACCGTTCCCGGAAGACGGTCTCGACGTCACCGACGGCCGGGCCCACGGATCGCGAGCTGGATGTCGTGCCACGGTGGGTGCGGCTCCGTACACCGGCGCGATCGGTCTGCGGCTGGCGGTCACCGCGGTGGTCGGTGTCGTCGCGGCGGCTGTGGCACAGGTCGATCCCGCCGACGTAGGCGACGTCGCGCTCCGGGTCGTCGCGGTGGCGCAGCACCACCATCTTCTGGTGGTGCGAGCCGCCGGCCCGGACCCGCATGTCACGCAGGCACTCGCCGCCGGCCGCCTCGATCTCCTCGCCGAGGTGCCGGTTCTCCTGGCGCTGAAGCCGAACCGGTCCCAGTGCGAGCGCCAGATCAGGCCGCGCACGTCGACGCCGCGCCGGGCCGCCGCGGCGAAGGTCGCCGACACCGTGGATGCCGGGTCGTCGGTCAGCCGCTGGTCGGGGTCGCCGCGCCAGTCGACGAAGTAGAGCAGGTCGCCCTCCCCGAGCGCCTCGACGCGCTCGTGCAGCTCGGCCATGTAGGGCCGGCCGTGCACGATCAGCCGCACCCGGTTGCCCTCGCTCCACCCGACGCCCTCCGGGTGGTGCGCGTCGATGACGGTGTGGGGGTTGTCCCGCTCGGCGGGCCGGAGGAAGAGGTCGGGGAGCACGCCGCCATCCTGCCGGTAGCGCGCACCGGGCGGAGCGAGGACGTTGGACGGCTCAGGTTTCAAAAGGTTCGACTCCTACCATGTGAAGGTGTCCGGCATGCGCGTAGTGCTCGCGGAGGACAGCGTGCTGCTCCGTCGGGGCCTCGTCGCGCTCCTCACCGAGCACCCCGCCGTCGACGAGGTCATCGAGTCCGGTGACCTCGGGGAGCTGCTGGCGGGCCGTCGCCGAGCACGACCCCGACGTGGTGCTGGCCGACATCCGGATGCCGCCCACGCACACCGACGAGGGCATCCGCGCCGCCGAGCGCTTCCGCCGCACGCACCCGCAGCTGGGGGTCGTGGTGCTGTCCCAGCACGCCGACGCCGAGGGGGCACTCGCCCTGGTGGCCGGCGGCAGCACCGGGCGCGGCTACCTGCTCAAGGAGCACGTCGCCGACGTCGAGCACCTCGTGCTCGGCGCTCGAGGCGGTGCGCCGCGGCGAGAGCGTCATCGACCCGCACGTCGTCGACGCGCTGATGCGGCACCGGCTGCGGTTCGAGGCCAGCCCGGTGGCCCGGCTCACCAGCCGCGAGCGCGAGGTGCTGGGCCTGATCGCCACCGGGGCGTCCAACTCGGCGATCGCCTCGTCGCTGCACGTCACGTCGCGCGCCGTCGAGAAGCACATCAACTCGATCTTCACCAAGCTCGACCTGCCGACCGGCGACCGCACCCACCGACGGGTCAGGTGGTGCTGCTCTACCTCTCGCACGGCCCGGCTGATGGCGGCCGGCTGGAAGGTGTCGCGGCTCCCAAGGGCGATGCCTGGCGCTTCCCCCGCAGCCGCAGCTGGCCCGGCTGCGCGCCTACCTGCGTGTCAACCTGGTCCGACCGTCGGTGCTCGCTCTCGCCGTGCTGCGCGTAGTGATCGGGCCTTCGCAGACGGCCTCAATGACGTACTTCTACGCGCTGGCGGCCTGCGGCATCCTGCTGCTGGCCGCGGAGCTGCTCGCCGGTCGCGAGCGGGAACACCGCCGCGGCGTCGCTCACCACGGTCGCCACCTGGGTGATGGCGTTGGCGATCACCTGGGTCAGCCCGTTCCAGCGGTCGGCCTGCTCGCCCTCCTGCTGCCGCTGGTCATCGCCGACCTCACCCGGGCCCACGGCTGCGCACGCCCACCATCATCGCCACGGTCGTCCTGTCCGGCCCGCTGGCGGCGTACGAGCAACGACCCGGTCACCACCCGCACCGTGCTCGTCGTGGCGATCTTCGTTCCGGTCCTCGTCAGCGTGCGCGGCCGGGTTGCGCTGGACGACGTCACCCGGCTGGGCGAGCGCACCGGCGAGCTGGAGGAGTCGCGGGCCTTGCCTCGCGTTCGAGGCCCGCCGGTCCATCGACGCGACCTGCACGACGGCGCCCAGCAGCGCCTGGCGACGATCGCCGTCGACCTCGGCCGGGCCAACCGGATGTTCGACCAGGACCCACCACAGGCCCGCATCATCGTGCACGACCTGCAGGGCCAGCTCGAGGCGGCCATCCGCGAGCTGCGCGACCTCGCGCACGGCATCTACCCGCCACTGCTCGGGGAGCGGCGCCTCGTGGGCGCGCTGCCGGCCGCGGGGCGCCGCACGACCCTGCCGTGCACGGTCGACGTGCGCTCCCTGGGGCGGCACTCGCCCTCGGTGGAGGCCGCGGTTTACTTCTGCTGCACCGAAGCCATCCACAACGCCGACCGCCACTCCGGCGCCTCGGTCATCACCGTGCGCGCCAGCGATGACGACGACGCATCAGGCCGGGGGCTGCGGTTCAGCATCACCGACGACGGCCACGGGTTCGACCCCGAGACGGTCCGCTCGGCCCACGGCCTCACCGGCATGCGCGACCGCATCCGCGCCGCAGGCGGCGAGCTGCGCATCATCTCCGCCGCGGGCGAGGGCACCACGGTCGAGGGGCGCTTCCACCGGGCACCCAGCGGCCCCGCTGACCTGCACGCGCCGTGGTGGTGCCAGCACCACCCCCAGTTGGATGGGCGCACCCGCCGACTGTCGGACCCGTCAGGCACAGTGGAGACCGTGACCGTCACAGCAGGGGACGGTGCGCGGCCCATCCGGGGCTGGTCGACTCGATCGCCCCGTGGGCGGTGGGTCGCACGGACGGCGTGCGACCCACCGCTGTGGGAACTGCCGCCGCTCGCTCGGCCCGGTCGTTCGACGGAGTCGACGACCACGCGCGCCGCGTCACCCATGCCCCCTACGTCTCACGCCGGAACACGCCCACCCCGCGCGCGGTGACCCGGGTCGGGCCGTTCGACACGGCATCCGCGCACCGCAATCGAAGGAGAGCTCATGAAGGCCGCTCTGGAACGGCACCGTCATCGCCGAGTCCGACGACACCGTCGTCGTGGAGGGCAACCACTACTTCCCCGCCGACTCGGTCGACCAGAGCCTGTTGCGGCCCTCCGACACCCATTCCGTGTGCCCGTGGAAGGGCACCGCGTCGTACTGGAGCCTCCAGGTCGACGGCGCACCAACGCTGACGCCGCGTGGTACTACCCCGAGCCGAAGGATGCCGCGGCGGAGATCCGCGACCGGGTCGCCTTCTGGAAGGGCGTCACCGTCGAGCCGTGAGGTTACTGGGGTGGCGCCGGAACCCGTTCGGCGCCGCAGACTGGCCCCGGCTCGAGATCGCCAGCAGGGCGAAAGCAGCGCGAAGACCAGCCCACCCCGAACACCACGTCGAGCACGTTGAAGGGCACCCAGAACAGGTGGGTCACCTTCCACCCGTAGTCGGCATCGGGCCACTCCGGCGGCACCCACCGGCGGGCCCGCCACAGCCGCTGCCCGACGAGCAGGGCGGCGTACACGCCGACCACGACCCACCAGGCATCGACCACGGCTGGGCTACGGTCAGGCCTGCCCGATGGCGGCGAGCAGCTCGGTGAACCACGGGGTGCTCGGTGTCGAACGCCTTGCCGCCCTTGATCCGCGGGAACTCGATGCCGCGCAGCTCGTCGCCGCGCTCCTCGTCGTGGCCGATCACGCCGGACTCGCCGCGCAGCGCCGCAGTCGACCGCGAGGTCGACGCATGCTCTGGATCAGCGCGCAGGTCGTCGTCGTTGGCCGCGGCCGAGCGGGCGAAGTAGCCGCTCTTCTGCACCAGCGTCTTCTCGGCGCCGAGCAGCTTGGCGAACTGCTTGGCGAACCACGCGCCGGGGTTGACCGTGTCGAGCTTGCACGTGGCCGAACGCGTCGCGCGGCGAGCTCCTCGCCGCGCGGCCTCCATCTCGGCGACGATCTCGTCCACGCCGGCGCCCTCGGACAGGAAGATGTTCACGCAGTCCGTGCTCGTCCATGACCGCGCTGCAGGCGCTCGGCCTCGGCCTCGAGGTCGAAGGGCCAGCTCGGGCACGTAGACGGCGTGCACGTCCCAGTGCTCGCGGGTCAGTTGCCGAAGCCGGGCAGAACTCCTGGTCGCGTCGAGCCAGCTCGCGGTACACCTCGGCGGTGGCGGCGGTCAGCCAGCCGCAGTTGCGGCCCATGACCTCGTGGACGATCAGCATCCGCGGGTTGGACGAGTGCTCGGCGACGATGTTCGCGAAGAAGACGCGCGCCCTGCTCGGCGGCGGTCCACGCGCCGAGCGATCTGCCGGATCGGGACGACGTCGTTGTCGATCGTCTTGGGCAGGCCGACGACGGTCAGGTCGTAGTCGTTCTCGTGCAGGTAGGCGGCGAGGTCGGCGGCCGTGGTGTTGGTGTCGTCGCCGCCGATGGTGTGCAGCACGTCGACGCCGTCGCGGGTGAGCTGCTCGGCCGCCACGTGCAGCGGGTCCTGCGCCCTCCTGGACCAGGCCGCGCTTCACGCAGTCCTTGACGTTGGTGAGCTTGACCCGGCTGTTGCCGATCGGGCTGCCGCCGAAGCGGTGCAGCAGGTGCGGCCTTCGCGCGCACCTCGGGGGTGACCGGCGATCGACTCGGCCGCGCGAGCAGGCCCGCGTAGCCGTCGCGGTAGCCGATGATCTCGACGTCGGGGGCGATCTCGGTGTAGCGCTCGATGAGGCCGCCGACGGCGGAGGACAGGCAGGGGGCGAGCCCGCCGGCGGTGAGCATGGCGACGCGGCGAACGGTCATGGTGCGCTCCTGCGGTGCGAGGGTCGTGGCGGAGGTGGATCGTGCGGGACGGGGGCGCCGGGTGGCGCCACGCATCCCGCAGCCCCATTGTGGCGCGTCCAGCGCCGCACCTCTCACCGGGCCACCATCCGAGCGCCCAGGATGCCGGTCAGCCTCCGGGAAGCTCGCGCGCCACGAGCTCGGCCGTCTGCACCATGTTGAGCGCGGCCCCCTTGCGCAGGTTGTCGCCGCAGATGAACAGGTCGAGCGTGTAGGGCGACTCGGGCGCCTGGCGCAGCCGACCCGCGAAGCGGGGGTCGGCGCCGACGACGTCGTTGGGCGTGGGGAACTCGGGCTCGTCGGGGTCGTCGAGCACCACGACGGCGGGGGCCTCGATCAGCGCCCTACGGGCGTCGGCCACCTTCACCCGCTGCGAGAACGTGGCGTGGATGGTGACCGAGTGCGACGACACCACCGGCACCCGCACGCAGGTCGCCGAGATGGGCAGGTCGGGCAGGTCGAGGATCTTGCGGGTCTCCTCGCGCACCTTGACCTCCTCGGAGGTCCAGCCGTCCCCCACGTGGTGCCCGACGAAGGGAACCACGTTGAGCGCCAACGGTGCCGGGAAGGGCGACTCGCCCAGCTCCTCCTCGATGAGCCGGCGCACGTCGCCCGGCCGGGTGCCCAGCTCGCGGTGGCCGGAGATGACGTCGAGCTCGTCGTGCAGCCGCGTCATGCCGGTGCGCCCCCAGCCCGGATGCCGCCTGGAACGTGGTGACCACAAGCTCGGTCAGCCCCCAGACGCTGTGCAGCACGGCGAGGGCGTCGATCATCGTCATCACCGTGGCGCCGGGGTTGGCGATGATGCCGCGCGGCCGGTCGGCGACCTTGCGCGGGTTGACCTCGGGCACGACGAGGGGCACGTCGGGGTCGATGCGGAACTCGGTGCTGTTGTCGATGGCGACGACCCCGCGGGCCGCCGCGAGCTCGACCCAGTGCCGGGCGATCGAGGGCGGGATGTCGAAGATGCAGACGTCGATGCCGTCGAAGAACTCCGGGGTCAGTGCCTCGATGACGACGTCCTCGCCGCGCGCAGGGCGAGCCGACGTCCTCGGCCCCGGCGGCGAGGCGACCGCGCTCCAGTGGGTTTCGCGGGGGGGCGCACGTCGGCACCTCCCGGCCGACGACGCCGGTGGCCCCCTCGATGCCCAGTGCGGCATCGCGTCCCCGTGGTCCCCTGCCTGGTGACAGCCACGTCAGCGGCCGGTGCCGCCGTGGACGACGGCTCTCGCTCGCCGTCGAGACCGTAGGCGGTGTGCACGACGCGCGCGGCCTCGTTGGAGGTCGTCACCGCGGTGACGACCGAGATGCGGATCTCGCTCGTCGAGATCATCTCGATGTTGATGCCCGGCGTCGCGCGAGCGCCTCGAAGAGCGTCGCCGAGACGCCGGAGTGGGTGCGCATGCCGGCGCCGACGACCGACGAGCTTGCCGATCTGGTCGTCGTACTGGAGGCTCGAGAACCCGACCTCGCGCCTGGATCGGCGCGAGCGCCGCGCAGCGCGCCGTGCGCGTCGGCCTTGGGCAGCGTGAACGAGATGTCGGTGCGGCCGGTCGCGGCGGCCGACACGTTCTGCACGATCATGTCGACGTTGGCGCCGGTCTTGGCGACGATCTTGAAGATCTCGGCGGCCTTGCCGGGCACGTCGGGCACGCCGACGACGGTGATCTTGGCCTCGCTGAGGTCGGTCGGCGACTCCGGCGACGATCGGCTCTTCCACGGTCTCTCCCTCTGGTCCGCTGGTTCGGACGACCCAGGTGCCCTCGTTGTTGTTGAACGACGATCGCACGTGGATGAGCACGCCGTGGCGGCGGGCGTACTCGACAGCGCGGATGTAGAGCACCTTCGCACCGGTCGCCGCGAGCTCGAGCATCTCTTCGCTCGAGATGCGTCGATCTTGTGCGCCTTCGGCACGACGCGGGGGTCGGCGGTGAAGATGCCGTCGACGTCGGTGTAGATCTCGCAGACGTCGGCCTCGAGCGCCGCGGCGAGCGCGACGGCGGTGGTGTCGGAGCCGCCGCGACCGAGCGTCGTGATGTCGCGGGTGTCGCGGTTGAAGCCCTGGAAGCCGGCGACGATGACGATCGCGCCCTCGTCGAGCGCCTCGCGCAGGCGGTCGGGGTGACATCGACGATGCGGGCCGCGCCGTGCGCGGCGTCCGTGATCATGCCGGCCTGGCTGCCGGTGAACGAGCGCGCCTCGAAGCCCAGGCGTGGATCGCCATCGCCAGCAGCGCCATCGAGATGCGCTCGCCGCTGGTGAGCAGCATGTCGAGCTCGCGCGGCGCCGGGATCGGCGCTGACCTGGTTGGCCAGGTCGAGCAGTTCGTCGGTGGTGTCGCCCATCGCGCTGACGGCGACGACGACATCGTGGCCGGCCTTGCGGCGTGTCGACGATGCGCTTGGCGACCCGCTTGATGCTCTCGGCGTCGGCGACCGACGATCCGCCGTACTTCTGCACGACGATGGGCACGCGCTACTCCCGGGACAGTGGTACGTGTGGGGTCGGCGACCACTCTAGGCAGGCCCACGCAACCCACGCCGCGCCCGGATGCCGGTCAGCCCCCACCCCCCGACTCATTGCGGATCCCCCACCCCCCGACCCCCGACTGCATTGCGGATCCCCCACCCGCCTGGGTCCGACTCATTGCGGATCCCCCACCCCCCAACCCCCGACTTCGTGCGACTTGCCTACGGTTCTGACGGCGTGCCGAGCCGGAAACCGCACTCAAGTCGCACGGAGTCCCGACTGATTGCGGATCCCCCACCCGCCCAGCATCTGCCGACCCCCGACTTCTTGCGGATCCTGAAACCCCACCCCCCGACTGATTGCGGATCCTCCACCCACCTGGGGCTGTTCCACCCGGCCCGGTGGTGTGTTTCCGCAATCAGTGGGGATGAGGGGGGTGGCAGGGAGACGGTTCCGGCGTAGCGTCGCGAGGACCCACCCCAGGACCCGCCCGAGGAGGCACCCATGACCATCATCGTTGTCGGAGCCGGCCTGGCCGGCGGAACTGCCGTCACCGAGCTCCGCGAGCAGGGCTACGACGGTCGACTGGTGCTGATCGGTTCGGAGCCCCATCCGCCGTACGAGCGGCCGCCGCTCTCCAAGGGCTACCTGCTCGGCAACGACCCGATCGCCGACGCCTACGTCCACGACGCCGCCTGGTACGCCGAGCACGACGTCGACCTGCGGTTGGCCACCACCGTGACCGGCCTGGACCTGGCCACGAAGGAGATCACCGCGGGGGAGACGCTGGCGTACGACCGGCTGCTGCTGGCGACGGGCTCCGTGCCGCGGCGGTTCCGCCTGGCCGAGGAGTCGGGTACGCCGACCGCGTACCTGCGCAGCATCGAGGACAGCGACCGCCTGAAGGTGGCGTTCGCCGCCGGCGCCAGGATCGCGGTGGTCGGTGCCGGCTGGATCGGGCTCGAGGTGACGGCGGCGGCCCGTGCTGCCGGGTGCGAGGTGACCGTCTACGAGCAGGCCGAGCTGCCGCTGCTCGCGGTGCTCGGTCCCGAGGTCGCTCAGGTCGTTCGCGGATCTGCACCGCGCCCACGGCGTCGATCTCCGGCTCGGAGCGCCGGTGAGGGCCGCGGACCTCCGCACCGCTGACCTGGTGGTCGTCGGCATCGGCGCCGCCCCCGCCATCGAGCTCGCCGAGGCGGCTGGCCTCGCCGTCGACGACGGCGTGCTGGTCGACGCGCAGCTCCGCACCTCGGACCCTCCGTGCTACGCGATCGGCGACATCGCCAACCATGATCACCCGGTGCTCGGTAGGCGCGTCCGGGTCGAGCACTGGGAGACGGCGATCGAGCAGGGCAAGACCGCCGCCCACAACCTGGTCGGCGGTGCGGAGGCGTACGAGCGGATGCCGTACTTCTTCACCGACCAGTACGACCTGGGCATGGAGTACGTCGGCAGTGTCGGTCCCGACGGTTACGACCGGGTGGACATCGACGGCGATCTCGGGTCGGCGTTCCGGGCGTACTGGGTCAAGGCGGGCACAGTTGTCGCAGCCCTGCACGTCAACGACTGGGACGCCTCCGACGACCTCCGCGCCGCCGTCGCCTCGGGCGACCTCCCGGCAGCCCCCTGACCCCCGACTTATTGCGAACTTCCCACCGCAGAGAGCCGTCGCGCGGCCCTTGGAGGGGTGGGAAATTCGCAATAAGTCGGGAAGGTGAAGCGCTCAGGGGTGGAGGGCGTCGAACTCCGCCTCGGACACGGCATCCGGGTCGGCGTCGAGCCGCACGTGCGCGAGCAGCGCCTGCACCACCCGCAGGGCGGATGCCGCCCGCTCGCCCCAGTGCGAGAGGTAGCTGAACTGCCACCACCAGAGCGCCTCGACCGGCCGGCCGGCCGCCTGGTGGCTGAGCCCGTGGCTGAGGCGCCGAGGCGATGTCGACCAGGTCGTTGCTGAGGTAGCCCACCGTGGGCTCGGTCTCGAGCACCGGGTCGACGACGTCGGCGTACTCGTCGAGGCCCTCGAACACGTTGGCGAGGTTCTCGCGCAGCGGGTCGAGCGTCGGGATCCGGGCCGGGGTCGGGCTCGAACCGCGCGACCGGCACGACGTCCTCGATCGCGCCGAGCCGGGCGCCCGATGACCAGCACCTGCGACAGGGCCAGCAGCGCCATCGGGAAGGCGGCCTCGGGGCTGTTGCCCGACGCGATCTCGCGCATGGTCAGCAGGTAGACCTGGGCGTCGGCCGCGGACTGCTCGGACAAAACGGTCCACTCGTCAGACATCGATCAGCCTCCTGCCCTCGAACGCCCGGCCGAGCGTGACCTCGTCGGCGTACTCGAGGTCGCCGCCGACCGGCAGGCCCGACGCGAGCCGGGTGACGCGTCAGCCCGAGCGGCGGCGAGCATGCCGGGCCAGGTAGGTCGCGGTGGCCTCGCCCTCGAGGTTGGGGTCGGTCGCGAGGATGACCTCGGTGACGGCGCCGTCGGCCGAGCCGCGTGCATCAGCTCGCGGATGCGCAGGTCGTCGGGGCCGATGCCGTCGATCGGGCTGATCGCGCCGCCGAGCACGTGGTAGCGGCCGCGGAACTCGCGGGTGCGCTCGATCGGCGACGACGTCCTTGGGCTCCTCGACGACGCAGATCAGCGTGCCGGTCGCGGCGCGGGTCGCGGCAGATCCGGCACTGCGTCGGCCTCGGCGACGTTGCCGCAGATCGTCGCAGAACCGCACCTCGCGCTTGACCTCGCGTCAGCGCGTCGCGCCAGCCGCTCGACGTCGGCCGGCGTCGGCCGCGAGCAGGTGGAACGCGATGCGCTGCGCGCTCTTGGGACCGACGCCGGGCAGCCGGCCGAGCTCGTCGATGAGGTCCTGGACCGCGCCTTCGTACACACGTCGAGACTACGACCTCGGGCCGGCGGTGTCGTCCGTCGCCGCGCCCGGATGCCGTGGCGTCCGGTGGGTGGTCAGCTGCGGACGAGGACGTACTCGCCGGCCTCGTCGAGTGCCGCGACCACCTCGTCGTCGGTGAGGGCGCGCTCGGTGACGACGGTGACCGTGGAGGCGCCGCCGTCGACGACCTCGACCTGGGCGTCGAGCACGCCGTCGAGGGCCATCAGCTCTTCGCTGACCGCCTTGGCGCAGTGGCCGCAGGTGAGGCCGGTGGCCTGGAACTGGGTGGTCGTCGACATGGTGTTCTCCTTCTCAGATGCCGACAGCCGCACCGGTGGACTCGGCGGCAGCTCGTTGTAGGTGTCGGCCCGCTCCTGGCCGGAGAGGGCGGCGATGGCGTCCATGACCTCGTCGGTGAGCACGCGCCGGGCCTTGCCGGCCGGCATGCCGTCGAAGCGATGCCGGGAAGGATGGGCCGGCCGAAGGCGACCTTCACCTTCGCCAGCCGCGGGAAGCTCGCCCCGATCGGCTGCACCCGGTCGGTGCCGCCCAGGCCCACCGGCACGACGGGCACCCCGGCGGTGAGCGCCAGCCACGCCACCCCGGTGCGGCCCCGGTAGAGGCGGCCGTCGCGCGAGCGGGTGCCCTCGGGGTAGATGCCGAACCCGCCGCCCTCCTGCAGCACCACCAGGGCGACGTCGAGCGACTCCTGGGCCGCACGGGAGGAGTGCCGGTCGACGGGGATCGCGTTGGAGTTGGCGAAGAAGGCCCGCCGCACGGCCCCGCTGACGCCGGTGCCGGTGAAGTAGTCGGACTTCGCGAGGAAGGCCACCGGCCGCGGCGCCGCGATGGGGATGGCGAACGAGTCGATGAACGACAGGTGGTTGCTCGCGATGAGCACGCCGCCGGTGGGCGGGACGTTGTGGGTGCCCGTGATGGTCGGTCGCCACAGCACCTTGGACAGGGGCGCGACCACGCCGTGGCTGACCCGGTAGGACCGTGCGCTCACCGGGAGTCCTCCGCGATGACGGTGCCCCCGAGGATGCGCTCGACCACCGGGACCCCGACGTCGGTGAGGTCGTCGATCGACTCGTCGTCGTCGCTGATCGCCGTGTCGTCGACGACGTGCTCGGCCGCGACGACCTCGGCCCTGTCCTCGACCGCCACCGCGGCCTTCGCCTGCTCCAGCGGGCTGGCCCACGACGGTGCGGTGTCGGGCGGGGGCGGGGCGTCGGACCAGCTGGCGGGCTCGCGGGTGCGAACGGCACCGCCGCGCGCGCCGGACCCCTCGGGCGAGCGGGGTTCCGAGCCGCCGCGAAGGACGGCGCCGCCGCCGTCACCCTCCGCGGGTCGGGGCGAGGCAGCCCCACCGGAGGGCGCCGGGCCCGGCCCGGCATCCCACGCGCTCGTGCCGGAGCCGGACGGCACCGCCGGCGGCGGCCCACTGCGAGCGCCGGCGTCGTCGGAGGGCACCCCCTCGACCCGGGCGTCGACGCCGAGGACGTCGATCAGGGCCTGGCGCACGTAGTCGGCGTGGGCCCCGCGGCCGGAAGGTCTCGGCCAGCCCGACGGTGGAGATGCCGAGCAGCACCCGCTGGCCGTCGTAGTCGACGACCTGCGCGTTCTGCGCGACGAAGGTCCAGGTGACCCGCTTGTTGCGGCTCAGCCAGTCGAGCACGTCGGGCCAGGAGCGGCGCAGCGCGTCGGTGTCGAGGCCACCGGGGCCCATCGGATGGGCGGCCGGGGCCGGCTCGGGTGCGGGGCGGCGGCGGTGGCGGGCCGGCCGACGGCGCGGATGCCGGTGCGACCCCGCCAGCGGGCTCGCGCGCCACGTCGCGCTGGGGCTCGTCGTCGGGCGGCGGCTCGTGGTCGGCGCTCGGCGCCGGGCCCGCCGAGGCAGGCGCAGCCGCCGGTGCCGAGGCCGCGGCGGCAGGAGGTGCGGAGAACACCGGTGCGGCCGGCGGCGGAGCCGCGGCCGGGGTAACGGGCGACGGAGCAGAAGCGGGAGGCGCCGCCGGAGCGGACGGCGCGGGTGCGGCATACGAGACCCCGGCCGTCGGCACCCCGCCGACGTCGAGGCGGCGCTCGAGCCGGTCGAGGCGCGCGGCATACCCGCTTCGCCGTGCAGCGCCGGGCAGCAGGATGCGGGCGCACGATGCAGCTCGAGCTGCAGCCGCGGCGAGGTGGCGCCGGTCATCTCGGTGAGGGCGGCGTTGACGACGTCGGCCGCGCGGGAGAGCTCAGCCCGGCCCGAAGCGCGGCGGCCTGGCGCGCGCATCCGCTCGAGCTGGTCCTGCGGGCACGCCCCGCAGCACCTGCCGCGGCGCCGTCGGGCACGGCGGCGACGACGATGCAGGTCGCGCAGCCGCTCGAGCAGGTCTTCGACGAAGCGCCGCGGGTCGTGCCCGGTCTCGATCGACCCGGTCGACGACGCGGAACACGGCGGCCGCGTCGCCGGCCGCGAAGGCGTCGACGACGTCGTCCAGCAGCGCGCCGTCGGTGTAGCCGAGCAGCGCGACGGCCTGCTCGTAGGTCGAGCCCCTCGGGCCCCGACCCGGCGATCAGCTGGTCGAGCACCGACAGCGAGTCGCGCACCGAGCCGCCGCCGGCCCGCACGACGAGCGGCAGCACGCCGGGCGCCACCGCGACGCCCTCCTGGTCGCAGAGCTGCTCGCAGGTAGTCGACTGCAGCCGCGCGGGCGGCACCAGCCGGAACGGGTAGTGGTGGGTGCGCGAGCGGATGGTGCCGATGACCTTCTCGGGCTCGGTGGTCGCGAAGATGAACTTGACGTGCTCCGGCGGCTCCTCGACGATCTTGAGCAGCGCGTTGAAGCCCTGCGGCGTGACCATGTGCGCCTCGTCGATGATGAAGATCTTGTAGCGGTCGCGGGCCGGCGCGAACGACGGCGCGCTCGCGCAGGTCGCGGGCGTCGTCGACACCGCCGTGGCTGGCGGCGTCGATCTCGATGACGTCGAGCGTGCCGGCGCCGCCGCGGGCCAGTGCCGACGCAGGAGTCGCAGACGCCGCACGGGGTCGGCGGTCGGGCCCTTCTCGCAGTTCAGGCAGCGGGCCAGGATGCGCGCGCTGGTGGTCTTGCCGCACCCGCGCGGGCCACTGAACAGGTAGGCGTGGTTGACCCGGTCGGTGCGCAGCGCCTGCATGAGCGGCTCGGTCACGTGCTCCTGCCCGATGACGTCGGCGAACGTCTCGGGGCGGTAGCGGCGGTACAGCGCGGTGCTCATCACCCGAACCCTAGCCGCGATGCCGGACACCCGGCACGCCGCACCGCGTGCTGTGGACGCCGCCTCGCCGGCTCCCGCCGAGGCCTCGCCCGAGCCCCGCCCGAGCCCCGCCCGAGCCCCGCCCGAGCCCCACCGAGGCGCTCGGAGGGGCCGCAGCGCCCGGCCGCGCTAGGGTTCCGACGACCGGTGCAGGGCGACGCGGAGGTGTCCACAGTGGCGGAGGAAACCGTCCCCGGATGCCGGGTGGTGGCCGACGGGGTGTCCAAGGTGCTCGACGTCGCGACCCTGCTGGCTCCGCTGAGCCTGGTCGCCGAGCCGGGGTCGTGCGTCGTGGTCCGCGGTCCGAACGGGTCGGGCAAGACCACCCTGCTCCGGCTCGTCGCCGGTCTGCTCGCGCCCACCACCGGGTCGGTGACCATCGACGGCGACCCGGCCGACGAGCGGCGCCGCTCCACCCGCGAGAACGTCGCGGCCCTCATCGGCCCCCCGGCGGCCTACCGCGACCTCACCCTCGCCGACCACCTGACCCTCGTCGACGCGACCTGGGGCCGCGAGGCCTCCAGCTGCGCACAGCGGGTGCAGCAGGAGCTCGACACCTTCGGCCTCGGCGCCCTCGGCGAGCGCTTCCCGCACGAGCTGTCCTCGGGCCAGGGCCAGCTGTTCCGGTTGGCCCTCACCTGGTTCCGGCCCGCCCGACTGCTGATCCTCGACGAGCCCGAGCAGCGGCTCGACACCGACCGGCGGGCCATGGTCGGCGACCTGGTCCTGGCCCGGTGCGCCTCGGGCACCACCGTGCTGATGGCGTGCCACGACCCGGCGCTCACCGCGGCGGTCGCCGACGTGGTGGTCGACGTCGGCGGCGCCGAATGAACGCGGGTCTCACCGACGCCGAGCAGCGGGCTCAGGACGCCGAGCGCCTGCAGGACATCACCCACGTGCTCCACGGCCCGCACGGCACCGGGGCCGTGCAGCGGGTGCTGTATGCCGTCTACCTCCTCGCGCTGCTGGCGTTCACCTACGGGTTCACCGTGGCGCGCGCCCTGTTCATCACGACCGACCCGAGCTGGATCCACGACCGGCTGCTCGGGCCGGGAGCGGCCGTGGTCGCGCTTGCCCTCGCCGGGGCACTCACCGTGCTCGTGCACGGCATCGGGCGTCGCCGTGGACCGGTCGTGCCGCCACTGCCCTGGGTCGACCACGTCGTCGCCGGCCCCCTCGACCGCGCGACCACCCTGAGGGAGTGGTGGCTGGTCTCGGCCACCCTGCTCGTCGCCGGTGCCACCGTCACCGCGGGCGTGATCGGCGGCGGGCTGTGGGCCTCGGGCACGACCGGGCCCGCCGCGTTCTTCGCCGCGATGCTGGTCGGTCCGGCGCTCGGGGTGGTGGTCGCCGCCGCCTGGCTCGCCGGCCAGGTCGGCGCCGGCACGGTCGACCGCGACCGGATGACGACCGAGGGCCTCGGCCTCGGACGCGGCCCCCGGGCGCTCGGGCCGTCCGCAGCGCTGCGGCGACTCGGGCTCCCCGAGCTGCGCGCCCAGAGCATCCGATCGACCCGGCTGGGGGGCGCGGTGCTCGCCGGAGACCTGCGGGCCGCCCGGCTCGAGACCGCAACTCCCGTGCACCGCGGGCGTGGGCTGCGGCTGCGCTCGCGCGGCCGGTACGGCACCGTCGTCGCCCGCGACCTGATCGGCCTGCGCCGCCAGCCCGGGCTGCTGCTGTCCGGCGCGCTGCTCGCCGCCCCCGGCGCCGCCGGTGTGGCCTGGTCGCTCAGCGACCCCGAGGTGCCGGTGGCGATCGGCGTCGTGGCAGTCGCCGCCCTCTACCTCGGTGTCGGGGTGTGGGCCGAGGGCCTGCGGCTGCTCGGCGACACCCTCGGCACGCCGCGGCTCAGCGGCCTGGGCCTGGGCAGCGAGGCGGCGGCGCACACGGCGCTGCCGGCCACGTTCCTGCTGGTGGTGGCGCTCCCGCTCGCGGTGGTGGTGCGCGTGCTGGTCCCCGCCTCCCGCGTCGGGCTGCTCGCCGTCGTGGTCTGGGTGGTCGGCGTGGGCGCCCTGGCGCTGGGGGCCCAGTGGGTCGCCGCCTTCCGCGGGCGCCCGCCGTTCCTGGCCTTCCTTCCCGACGTCGGCCCGATGGTGATGACGCTGTGGTTCGCGCGTTCCCTCGTGCTGTGCGCGCTCGTCGGAGGGCTGCTCACCGCCCGGGCGGCCGACCAGGGGGTGCTCGGAGCGACGGGCCTCACCCTGGTCACGGCGGTGGCGCTGAGCTGGCTCTGGGGCCGGCGCACGTTGCGGTCGGCGGCCGACGAGCACCGGGTCTGACGTCGCGCCATCGGGCCGCCGGGCCGGCCATGGTTCGGCCGGTGGACGCGCGTTCGGTCGCACGGGGGTCGGCGGATTACCCTCATGACGTGCGCATCGACGTCTGGTCCGACATCCTCTGCCCGTTCTGCCACCTCGGCCGGCGGCACCTCGAGCTCGCTCTTGAGCAGTTCGAGCACGGTGACGAGGTGGGGGTCGTCTGGCACAGCTTCCAGCTCGACCGCTCCGCGCCGGCCGTCGACGACACCCCGGCCATCGACCGGGTCGCCGAGAAGTACGGCGTCCCACGCGAGCAGATGGTGGCCCAGCACGAGCGGATGGCGGCCGACGCCGCAGAGGTCGGGCTCGACTTCCAGTGGGAGACGCTGCGCGGCGGCAACTCCTACGACGCGCACCGGCTCGTCCACCTCGCCCGCGCGCTCGGCCGTGAGGACGAGGTCACCGAGCGCGTGATGCGCGCCTGGTACACCGAGGGCGAGTCGATCGGCGACCCCGAGACCCTCGTGCGCCTCGGCGTGGAGGCCGGCCTCGAGGAGCAGGTCGTGCGCGACCTGCTCGCCGGCGACGACCACGGCATCGACGTGCGCACCGACCTCGCGCTCGCCAACCAGATCGGCATCACCTCGGTGCCCACCTTCGTGCTCGACCAGAAGTTCGGCGTCAGCGGCGCCCAGCCGGTCGAGGTCATGCTCAACGCCATCCGTCAGGTCTGGGACCTCCAGGGCACCGAGCCCGAGGCGGTCGCCGGGGGCGGCGGCTGTGGTGGCGGGTGCTGCGGCGGCGGGTGCGGCACGGCCGAGACCGGCGACGCCACCACCGAGGATGCCGGGCACGCCTGCGGTTCCGGCGGCTGCGGCGGTGCCTGCGAGCCCGCGACCGAGACCGCTGAGAGCGTCACCGCCGCGCGCTGAGCTGCACCACACACAGCGGTGGATGCCGGTCGGCCGGCTCCCAAGGCGATCCCACCGGCCGCTGCACCCGGCATCCGGGCACGGGCCGGGGCGCCCGAGCGACCATCGACGCTGTCGCCTGAGCGACGTTCGCCCGGGCCGGCTGAGCCGCTCGGGTCGCGTCCGGGTACGAGGACACCCCGCGTACCTGGAAGAGCCCACCTGCCCTTGCTGCATTCCTGCCCTGGGGGAGTTCAGCGGGGTACCACCACGCGGGGTGCCGGAGACGATCCTAGGCGGGCACCCGGCATCCCGGGAAATCCGCTGCAGTCGTCACCGGCGTCGAACCGCCGGTCGAGCGGTCGTGAATTGCCCACAGGAGTCATCGATCCCGGGCATGTCTCGACCCCTCGATCTGGCAGGTCGACCTGGGCGGCGTGCGCGCGCACCGGTTCAGGTGTTCAGGAACCAGATCGGCGACACGTTGGTGAGGGCGAGCATCAGGGCGGTGCCGGCCATCGAGAGCACGATCCCGGCAGCGAAGCCGGTCAGCCCGTTCCAGCGACCCGCGACACCGCGGGGGTGCACGGTGCCTGCGGGCTCGTACCGCGGTCGGATCAGCTCGGCGACGGCGAAGATGGCCACGCCGACCGACAGCGGGCCGCCGACCAGCCAGAACCAGAACCAGCGGGTGCCCCGCCGTGGGCGCGGGCCGAAGATGACGACGATCGTGCTCACCAGCAGCAGGAGGGCGCCGGCGGTGTAGGTGCGCTGGGCCGGCGGGTTGAGCCACAACCTCCCAGGGGTCGCCTCCGGAACGCCCGCCGCGGCGAGGTCCCGGGCCAGTGCTGCCGGGACCTCGGACGACAAGCCGTTGGGGTCGACCACCCTCAGCTGCGCGACCGGCGCGTCGACCCAGTAGGCGATGCTGACTGCAGGCCCGCTGTAGTCGCCGGCGAGCGCCGCGGCACGGTCCTCGTCCGAGACCGACGAGACCTCGAGGCGGTCCATGGCGATGGGCCCAGCGCCGCGGTCCTGCGTGACCGTGACGACCGAGAAGGACGTGGGCCGGCCCTGCGCCAGCTCACCGGCGAGGAACTCCTGGGGCACCAGCCGCGGCTGCACGACCCACAGCGCGACCAGCCACACCGCCCACGCGACGACCAGCACCCAGCCCAGTGCCCTGCGAGCCGTGGCGCCGTCGAGAGCCGAGCGGAGCTGGTCGAGCAGCCCGGGGCCGGTATCGGCTCCCGTCGGTGAAGTGGTGGGCTCGACCGCGATCGTGTCCTGCGTCGTGGCGCCGGACACCGGGCCGGTCGGCCAGGCATCGGGTGCGGCCATCCCCTCACCTGCGCCGAGCGGCCTTCCTCGTTCCGCATCCGGCGATCATGGCAGCCCAGGTTCGCGAGCGCGACGATTTCGGGCGGCGGCATCCCCTCTAGTAGCCTCGCCCGCGGAGGATTCGCATAGTGGCCTAGTGCGCACGATTGGAAATCGTGTTGGGATAAAACCCTCGGGGGTTCAAATCCCCCATCCTCCGCCAAACGACAACGGCACCGCGGCAGCGGTGCCGTTGTCGTTTGGCGGGGCGGGGGATGCCGGGAGCGCCGGTCGGGAGTGAGGAACGAACTCGCGACCGGCGCGGGTCCCCCATCCTCCGCCCCGCACCTCCCCGGGATGTGGGTGAAGATCGTTGCCCAGACGACGGAAATCACCCACGATCGAGGAAGGACCCGAGGGCGGGCTCAGGCCAGCGGCAGCCGCTGCCCCACCCGGCAGCGGGTGTCGTGCAGCGCGACGAGCCGCTGCTCGTCGGGCCCCGGCTCCGGACCCGACGCGCTGACCAGCCGGCAGACCGCATACCCCGACGAGCGCCCGTCGTACTCCGAGACCCACTCCTCGGCACGGCCGCGTGCACCGTCGTCGGCAAACGGCCACGACACCCGAAGCGCACTGGCGCCGACGCGAAAGGGCTTGGGCGTCAACCGGGCCCGATAGCTGTCATGGGTGGCGCAGAGCTCGACGTAGAGCGGGTCGGACCCGAGCTCGGTGAGCAGGGCGCGCGCCCGGTCCGAGCCGGGGGATGCCGCGACGCCCGTGACGATGACGCGGAGCCCGGCCGCCGTGCGGTACACCCGCACCCCGAGCTCCGGGTGCCGGCGGGCGAACTCCCACACCGGCTCGCACGCCAGGCACTCGGCCACGCTCGTCTCGCCCGGCCGCGCGGTGGCGGGCACGGCATCCGCCAATGCGTCCGGCGGCTCGTCGGCCGGCGTCATCGGCGTCGGCGCCGGGTCACCGGTCAGCAGGCGGCGGAAGAAGCCACCCACCCCGGACCCGGCTCGCCGGTGCGACGTCGAGCCACCCGCGCCCGGAGCGCCCGAGCCGTCCCCCGACGCACCCCACCGTGGGGGCTCCTCGAGCTCGGGCACGTCGACGTCGGCGATGAAGAGCAGGTCGGTGCACAGCACCTCGCAGCCCATCCGGTTGCGGGTGATCACCCCGAGCACGGCGCCGGATGCCGCCTCGACCTCCTCGAGCACCGGCTCGCGCAACGGCATCCGGGGGTAGTAGCCGTGGCCGGGCGGGAGCCCACCTTCGCGGGCCACCCGCTCCAGGGCCTCGGCCAGGCGCTGGTCGGCGACGCGCGCGGCATCCGCTGCTGAGTCCGACGACCAGCCCCACACGGTGAGCGTGCCGCCCCCGCTGCCCAGGTGTGGGCTGAACCCCTCGGCGGTGACCCAGTGCTGCGGCAGCTCCATGGCGGGAGTCTGGCAGCGCCACCCGCCACGCGAAAGCGGCGCAGCGTCAGGCCGAGACGACCTCGTGCGCGTAGCGGTCGAGCAGGCCGACCAGTGCCTCGGGATCAGCGAGCGCCGGCAGGTGACCGGTGTCGATGACGTCGGGCTCGACGCCGACCCGGTCACGGGCCAGCTCCGTGGCGAAGTCGAGTGGGAAGAGCCGGTCGTGGCGGCCCACCACCACGCGGGTCGGCACGTCGGGCCACCGGTCGAGCGGCCACGGGTCGAGGAACGGCCCCTCGGTCTGCTGCACCGGCCGGCCCAGCACCTCAGCGCGCACGCCGGGCGGCAGGTCGTGCATGTAGAGGGTGTCGTCGTCGGTGGCGTCGGGGTCGCGGCCCTGCTCCGCGGCGAAGCGGCGCATGGCCTGGCCCTGCCCGGTCACCACCCACCACTCACCGCCGGTCTCACCCGGGCGGGGCACCATCGCCGCCACCAGCACCAGGAGGTCGGCATGGCACCGCTGAGCCACGATCGGCGCCACCAGCCCGCCGAGCGACTGCCCGACGACCACCAGACCCGCCCCTCCGGCGGCTCGCGCCGACCCCGGGGGCACCGCCCGAACGACAGTGCGCACGTAGTCCTCGAGGCGCGCGTTCGCGTCGCCCGAGGGCAGGTCGACGGCCACGGCGTCGTGCCCTCGAAAGGCCAGCCGCGGCACGACGCGGTGCCAGTACCATGCCTGGCCCCCGGCGCCCGGAACGAGGACGAACGTGCTCATCTTCCCCTCCTTCGCTCAGCACCCTACGGCCGCCGCCGCGCCGGGTGGGGCGACGGGTCAGGTCCGTTCGGCGCGGTTTACGCCCGTCCGCGGACGATGCCGACCGAACCGGTGGCGCGCCCACCCCCGGGTGGGTCCACGATGGGGTCATGAGCAACGGCGCCTACGCAGCGGCATACGAGCAGTCGATCTCCGACCCGAACACCTTCTGGGGGAATGCGGCGAAGGCGGTCGAGTGGATCCCGAGCCGACGAGCGTGCTCGACGACTCCAACCCGCCGTTCTACCGATGGTTCCCGGACGGCGAGCTCAACACCTGCTTCAACGCGCTCGACCGGCACGTGCGCGACGGGCGCGGCGACGCAGGCGGCGCTGATCTACGACAGCCCGGTCACCGGACACGGTCGCCACCTACACCTACGCCGAGCTGCTCGACCAGGTCGCCGCGCTTCGCCGGCGTGCTCGCCGCGACTGGGGGTCGGCAAGGGCGACCGGGTCGTCGATCTACCTGCCGATGATCCCCGAGGCCGTCGTCGCGATGCTGGCCTGCGCTCGGATCGGCGCCGTGCACTCGGTGGTCTTCGGCGGGTTCGCCCCGGCCGAGCTGGCCGCCCGGATCGACGACGCCCAGCCGACGGTCATCGTGTCCGCCAGCTGCGGCATCGAGGGCAAGCCGGGTCGTCGAGTACAAGCCGATGCTGGATGCGGCGCTCGAGCCGGCGCGAGCACACGCCCGCAGTCCGTGATCATGCTGCAGCGCCAGCAGGCCGCGCGGAGGTCGTGCGCGACACCGACTGGGAGCGAGACTGGACTGGGACGAGCTCGTCTCGGCGCCGCAGCCGGCCGACTGCGTGCCGGTCGAGGCGACCGACCCGCTCTACATCCTCTACACCTCCGGCACCACCGGGAAGCCCAAGGGCATCGTCCGCGACAACGGCGGCCACGCGGTCGCCATGCGCTGGTCGATGACGAACGTGTACGACGTCGGCCCGGGCGACGTCGTGGTTGACGGCATCCGATGTCGGCTGGGTCGTCGGCCACTCCTACATCGTCTACGCGCCCGCTGCTCACCGGCGCCACCACCGTGCTCTACGAGGGCAAGCCGGTCGGCACGCCCGACGCCGGCGCGTTCTGGCGGGTCGTCGCCGAGCACGGCGTCAAGGTGCTGTTCACCGCGCCGACCGCGTTCCGGGCGATCAAGAAGGAGGATCCGCGACGGCGACCTGATGGCCGGCGTACGACCTGTCCAGCCTGACGTACGCTCTTCCTGGCCGGCGAGCGGCTCGACCCGGACACCTACGACTGGGCGACCGACGCTGCTCGGCATCCCGGTCGTCGACCACTGGTGGCAGACCGAGACCGGCTGGCCGATCGTCGCCAACCTGCGCGGGCTCGACCCGATGCCGATCAAGGCCGGCTCGCCGTCGCGTGCCGGTGCCGGGCTACGACGTCCAGGTGCTCGACGACATCGGCCCAGCCGGTGGCGCCGGGCGTCGAGGGCGCGATCGCCATCAGGCTGCCGATGCCGCCCGGCACGCTGCCGACCCTGTGGCATGACGACGAGCGGTACGTCGCGTCGTACCTGTCGGCGTTCCGACGGCTACTACCTGACCGGCGACGGCGGCCACGTCGACGCGGACGGGTACCTCTTCGTCATGGGCCGCACCGACGACGTGATCAACGTCGCCGGCCACCGGCTCTCCACCGGGTCGATGGAGGCGGTGCTGGCCGGCCATCCGGCCGTCGCCGAGTGCGCGGTGATCGGCGTCGCCGACGACCTGAAGGGTCAGGTGCCGCGGGGGTTCGTCGTGCTGAAGGGCGGGGTCGAACGGCGACCGGCGACGACGGCACGGTGTGCGCGGAGCTGGTGCAGCTGGTGCGGGACGAGATCGGTGCGGTCGCCTCGCTGCGCCAGGTCGACGTCGTCGGCGGCCCTGCCCAAGACCCGCTCGGGCAAGATCCTGCGCAAGACGATGCGCGAGATGGCCGACGGCAACGACGCCGACGGTCCCGTCCACCATCGAGGACGTCAGCGTGCTCGACGCCCTCGCGCCGGTGCTGCGCCCCGGCGCCTGACCCACGCGGGCACGCACTGGTTCGGGATGCCACGCGGCGGTCGCTGCGTGGAACCCGAACTTCTGCGTGCGCTCGAGCCACCACGCGCACGGATGCCGGGTGGCCGGTCCGCGGACCGTGCCACCCGGCATCCGGGGTCGTGCTGGTGTGACGCGTCAGCTCACGGCGTCGAGGGCGTCGACCATGCCCTCACCGAAGTAGCTGTTGTCGGTGACCGGCCCGACGCAGGCGACGCCACCGGTCGCGGCCGAGCACGCCTTGTCGTCGGCCTGCTGACGGATCTTCGCGATCATCTCGGCCGGGGTCCACGACGGGTGGGCCGACTTCATGAGGGCGAGGACGCCGGCGACGTGCGGTGAGGCCATCGAGGTGCCGCTCTTGAGGCCGTAGCCGTTGTTGGCGACGACGGTCGAGAGGATGCGTGAGCCGGGCGCCGCGACGTCGATGACGCCGAGCCCCCGGTTCGAGAAGCTCGAGAGCCGGCTGTCCAGCGTCCCGGCCGGGAAGCGCTCGACCGACGACACGGTGACGACGCCGTCGAGCTCGGTTGGGATGTCGTTGCAGGTGCTGTTGAGCGTCCGGGGGACGGCGGTCCCGTCGTCGGGGCTGCCGGTGTCGAGGAAGGTGTCCTTGTTCGCGAGGTCCTTGGCCGAGTTGCCGGCCGCCGCCGCGTGGACCACGCCCTCCTTCGTCGACCAGGTGACCGCACGGCGCACGGCCTCCTTGGCGGCGTGCTGGTCGGGCTGGTCGTCGCAGTAGAACTCGAACGGGTCGACGTAGTAGCTGTTGTTCGTGACGTCCATGTGCTTCAGGCCCGCCTCGACGAACCCGCAGACGGCGTACTCGGGGTAGATGAAGCCGTCGTCGTTGACGACCTTCACCGAGGCGAGGCGGACGTTCGGCGCCACGCCGACGATGCCGACGCCGTTGCGCGCCGCGGCGATGGTGCCGGCCACGTGGGTTCCGTGGTCGCTCGTCGTCGGCTCCCAGCCGGTCGAGCTCGGCCGACCCGCGCCGATGCAGCTGACCGAGTTCGCGACGTCGAGGTTGGCGACGAGGTCGGGGTGGTCGGGGTCGATGCCGCTGTCGAGCACGCCGACGAGGACGTTGCGCGAGCCGTCGGTGATCTGGTGGGCCCTGGTCGGCCTTGATCATCTGCAGGTCCCACTGCTCACCCTCACGCGGGTCGGTGGCGACCGCCGGGGTGGCCGGGGACTCGAGGTCGCCGTTGACCGGCTTCTTCGCGCCCTTTCGTGTAGCCCGAGGCGCCCTTGCCCCACGTCGGGGAGACGTCGGACGGGGTGCCCTCGGACACCGGCACGCTGCGGGTGGCGCCGACCGACTCGAGCGCGTTGCCGGCCGACTTCGCGACGTCGGTGCGGAAGGCGGCACGGTCGGAGTGCGCCACGATGACGCCGATCTGCGGCCGCGCCTGGCACGACGACACTGCCCGACCTCTCGATGGCCTTGCTGACGACCTTGGTCTGGCCGGGGTTGGCGATCTTGGTGTTGAGCAGGTAGCTGAAGACGACCCCGTCGGGGGTCACGATCGGCACGGGGGTCGACGCGGCCTCGGTGGAGGCGGAGGCGGTGCCGGAAGAACATGGCGGTGCCGATGGCGGCAACCGATGCGAGCGCGAGAGCATCGCGCCACCTGTGGGTGGGTCGGGTCACGAAGGAACTCCTCGACGACGGCGGGCCTCGTGGGCCCGAACGGTGGTGTGGGTGCAGCCACCCTGCCGGACGCTCGGGGCGCTCAGCTCCGCAGTGACCGGCCAGTTTTCGCCAGTGCCACCTCACGAACGTCACCGCGGGGCGGATGCCGGGTGGCCGGCATCCGCCGTCGTCGCCCGGTCGCGGTACTGCCCCGGGGTGACGCCGACCAGCGCCGTGAAGTCGCGTGCGAAGTGCGCCTGGTCGTACCAGCCGTAGCGCACGGCGAGCTCGGTGAGCGTGCCGGGCCGGCCCGCATCGAGGTCGGCGACCGCGTCGTGCAGGCGGTAGCGCGCGAGCACCCACTTCGGCCCGACGCCGACGTAGTGGGTGAACAGGCGCTGCAAGGTGCGCACCGTGACGGCGTGCCGGTCGGCGACGTCGGCCACCGTGAGCAGCGAGTGGTCGGCGAGCATGTCGGCGACGACGTCGAGCAACAGGGCGTAGCGGGGGTCGGGCTGCTCGTCGGCGAGCGCGGCCAGCCCCGCCTCAGCGGCCTCCGCCCAGGCCGAGCCGTCGTGCGCGAGGTGTGGGTCGGCCAGCTCGGTGACGAGGGCACGGGGCAGCACCTCGGTCGCGGCGACCGAGCGGTCGGTCCAGGCGGATGCCGGGTGGCCGGTGAGCGCGGTCAGCCCGCCGGGCCGGAACCGCAGCCCGACGACCCTCCCCCAGCCGCGCACCTCGACGTCGAAGCGGCGGGTGCACACCCCGGTGACGGCAACGGTCTCGCCGGGCGGCATCCCGGCTCGTGGGTGGCTGCCGAGCTCGACGGTCAGGGAGCACGTGGGGTGCGGCAGCACCTCGCTGTCGTACCAGCGGCCGCCGGGGAGGTCCCACCGCAGCGACCAGCGGTTCTCGACCCACAGCCCGGCCGACGGCCCCGCCGGCTCGCGCACGAGGTCGACGTGGCGCGCGAACTCGCCCGGCCGCAGCACCCCAGCGGTCGATGCCGTGGCGGTGGGCGCTGTGGCGACACCGACCCCGCCGGATGCCGTGCCGCCGGGTCGCGCAGGTGCTGTCGCCTTTGTCCTATCGGGCACCGGACCAGACTAGGCAGGGTGGGTGACATCCCGGCCCGCCCGAACGGGCGCGTGCCGGCGACCACCCCACCCCGACGAGAGGCACCACCATGGCGATCGCCGCACTCAAGATGCTCACCCTCGACAGCTCCGACGCCCAGCGCGACGCGACGTTCTGGTCGGCGCTGCTCGGCTGGGAGGTCGCCCACGCCCAGGACGAGTACGCCATGCTGACCGGCCCGGGCGGGATGGCCCTCGGCTTCGGCACCCTCCCGGACCACGCGGAGCCCGGCTGGCCCAACGAGCACGGCAGCAAGCAGTTCCACCTCGACCTCGCCGTCGACGACCTCGACGCGGCCGCCGCCGAGTGCGTGAGCCTCGGCGCGACCCTGCCCGACGAGCAGCCCGGCGAGACCTGGCGGGTGCTGCTCGACCCCAGCGGTCACCCGTTCTGCCTCACCCAGGCCGCCAACTGGGGCTGACCCGGACCGGGGCGCGGAACCGCTGCGCGCCCACAGGCCCGCCCCCGCGAGGATGGCCGGGTGGAGGGTGTCGTCCTGGGGTTCGCGACCATCGTCGCCGTCATCGGCGTCGGTGCCCTCATCGCGCACCTCGGGGTCGTCGACCTGTCGGCGCAGAAGGTGCTCAGCCACATCGCCTTCTTCGTCGCCTCCCCGGCGCTGCTGCTCACCACGGTCTCCAAGGCCGACACCCATGACGTGCTGTCGCGCAGTCTCGTCGCGACGGTGGTGGGGGTCATCGTGCCCGCCGCCATCTACGTCACCGTCGCGTGGTGGAAGTGGCGGCGGTCGGTCGGCGAGCGCGTCATCGGCGCCCTGGCCAGCTCCTACGTCAACGCCGGCAACCTCGGCCTGCCCGTTGCCGCCTACGTGCTCGGCGATGCCGCGCTGGTGGCCCCCACCCTGCTGCTGCAGCTGCTCGTGCTCCAGCCCTTCGCGCTGGCCCTGCTCGACGCCGACGTGAGCGGCCGCCGCCCGACCCTGCGGCACATGATGGTGCGCCCCTTCACCAACCCGCTCACCATCGGCACGCTCATCGGGCTGCTGCTGTCCATCACCGGCTGGCAGCTGCCGCCGATCGTGCTCGACCCGATCGAGCTGATCGGTGCGATGGCGGTGCCGGGGATGCTGCTCGCCTACGGCATCGCGCTGCGCCTGGGCCCGGGCTTCGGTGGTGACGTGCCGGCCGGCGAGCTGGCCCTGACGAGCAGCCTCAAGCTGGCGGTGCAACCGCTGGTGGCGTATGCCGTGGCGCACCTCGCGCTCGGGCTGTCGGGTCACGCGCTGCTCGCCGTGGTCGTCTGCTCGAGCCTGCCGACGGCCCAGAACATCTTCGTGCACGCCACCCGCTACGACCGCTCTCCCACCCTGGCCCGCGACACCATCCTGGTGACGACCGTCGGGGCGGTGCCGCTGATCACCCTGGTGGTGTGGATCCTGGGCTGACCCGCCCACTCCGCTGGCCGCCGTCTGCCCTGGCGCTCGCTCTGCCCGACCGCGTCGGCTGGGCCAGAATGGCTCGATGATCACGGTCGAGCTCGCCCGCGCCCTGCTCCGCGATGCCGGGGTGCTCTGGGCACCCGCGGCCGGTGACCGCTTCGTCATCGACGCGGAGCTGCTCACCGGCGAGGTGTTCTGGATCAGCGACCTGACCGTCGAGGTGCAGACCTACCGCGACCAGTCGCTGCTCGGGTTCAACGGCACCACCGAGTGGGCACTCGACTCGGTCACCCTCGACCAATCGCTGTGGCTGCCGCGCGAGGACCAGCTGCGCGAGCTGCTCGGCGACCGGCTCGAGGCGGTGCGCCGCACCGAGGGTGGCTGGGAGGTCACCTATGCCGTGCGGCCGGGGTACGTCCACTCGGTCACCGACCCCGACATCGAGTGCGCCTACGCCAAGGCCGTGCTCAGCCTCTGACCCCTCTGCTGGTGCCGGCACCGTCTCTGGCCTCCCCCACCGCGCCCCACCCGCGAAGTCAGGAGCACTTCGCGGAGTCATGGCCGTATACGGTCCTGACTGCGCGAAGTGCTCCTGACTTCGCGGGGATGAGGGGGCGGTGGACCGCTTGAGCGAGCAGGCGGCACCCCTGCGGATGCCACTGCGTGTCGTCGGCCCGACGCGGGTCAGCGCTTGCGCGAGGTGCCGAAGATCGAGCGGGTGATCTCCCGGCCGAGCACGGTGCCCGCCGAGCGCAGCGCCGACTTGAACGCGCTGGACTTCACGACCGACTCGACCATGCTGGGCTCGGCCGCCTGCTTGCGGGCGGCGGCCTCCTGCGCCTTCTGCGCGGCCGCGGCATCCTTGGCGGCCTGCTTCTCCGCGGCCAGTCGCGCCTTCTCGGCCGCCGCCTCTGCCGTCACTCGCGCCTTCTCGGCCGCCGCCTCCGCGGCCAGCCGCTCCTTCTCAGCCGCTGCGGCCGCAGCCGCCTGCACCTTGGCGTTCTCGGCCGCCACCGCCGCCGCCTGCTGGGCCTCGGTGCGGGCGACCTCCGCCTTGCCGAGCATCTCCGACGCCGACTCGCGCTCCAGGTAGGTGCCGTACTTGGCCTGCATCGGCGACGCGGCGACGGTCGAGGTGAGCAGCGCGGCGTCCGAGGGGGCCATCAGCGACTGCGGCGCGCGCAGCCGGGTCCAGGCGACCGGCGTCGGCGCGCCCTTCTCGGACAGCACGGTGACGACCGCCTCGCCGGTGCCGAGCTGGGTGAGCAGCTCCTCGAGGTCGTAGCCCGGCGTTCGGGTACGTGCGAGACCGTCGCCTTGAGCGCCTTCGCGTCGTCCGGGGTGAACGCGCGCAGCGCGTGCTGCACCCGGTTGCCGAGCTGGGCGAGCACGTCGGACGGGCACGTCCTTCGGCGTCTGCGTCACGAAGAAGACGCCGACGCCCTTGGAGCGGATCAGCCGCACGGTCTGCTGCGATCGCGTCGAGGAACGCCTTGGTCGCGTCCGTCGAAGAGCAGGTGCGCCTCGTCGAAGAAGAACACCAGCTTCGGCTTGTCGAGGTCGCCGACCTCGGGCAGGTCGTCGAAGAGGTCGGCGAGCAGCCACATCAGGAAGGTCGAGAACAGCGCGGGCTTGTCCTGCACCGCCGGGCAGCTCGAGCACGACGACGATGCCCCGGCCGTCGGGGGCCGTCCGCAGCAGGTCGGCGGTGTCGAACTCGGGCTCGCCGAAGAACACGTCGGCGCCCTGGTCCGCGAAGGTCGATCAGCTCGCGCAGGATGACGCCGGCCGTCGCCGAGGACAGCCCGCCGAGCTCCTTGAGGTCGGCCTTGCCCTCGTCGGAGGTGAGGAACTGCACGACCGCGCGCAGGTCCTTCAGGTCGAGCAGCGGCAGGCCCGGCCTTGTCGGCGTAGTGGAAGACCAGCCCGAGGCTGGACTCCTGGGTGTCGTTCAGCCCGAGCACCTTGGACAGCAGGGTCGGGACCGAACGACGTGATCGTCGCGCGCACCGGGATGCCGGTGCCCTGCCCGCCGAGCGCGAGGAACTCGACCGGGTACGCCGTGGGCGCCCACGTCTGGCCGACGTCGGCGGCGCGCTGCGGTCGATCTTGTCGCTGGCCACCCCCGGCGGTCGCGATCCCGGACAGGTCGCCCTTGATGTCGGCGAGGAAGACCGGCACGCCCTGCGGCGACGAGCTGCTCGGCCATCAGCTGCAGCGTCTTGGTCTTGCCGGTGCCGGTCGCGCCGGCGACCAGGCCGTGCCGGTTGAGCATCGCCGAGAGCGGGATCCGGACCGTGCGCGTCGGCGTGGGCGGTGCCGTCGACGACCGCGGCGCCGAGCTCGAGGGCCGGCCCGGTCGAAGGCGTAGCCGGCACGGATCTCGTCGAGCTGGGACGTGCTCGTGTTCTCGCTCGCGCGGGTCGTCACGCCGCACGCAGCGTCGCTCGCGCTGACGGAGGCTCCCGGCATACAGTGCCGGCCGTGATCTTCAAGGCGGTCGGAGATCGCGGCCCTACCCCGACCACGGCAAGGTGACGCCGCGCGACTGGTCCGACGTGCCGCCGCGCCTGGTCCGGCTCGACGAGCTCGTCACCACCAAGCGCGACGCTCGACCTGGAGCGCTGCTCTCCGAGGACTCGACGTTCTACGGCGACCTGTTCGCGCACGTCGTGGAGTGGCACGGCGACCTCTATCTTGAGGACGGCCTGCACCGGGCGCTGCGCGCCGCGCTTCACCAGCGCCCGGCCCTGCACGCTCGCGTGCTCGCGCTCTAGGGAGACGGATGAGCGACTACACCACCGAGGCCGAGGTGTCGGTCAGCAAGCGGAGGAAGCGCCGCCAGCTCATCGTGCTCGGGGTGGTCGTGCTCGGCCTGTTCTTCGCGTTCTGGTACGCATGGTCCTACTACCAGGCCGACACCTCTGCCCGGGCCGCACGTCCCCCCGCCGCCGAGTGCACGCCGTTCGACCCCAAGGTCGTCACTCCGGCGACCACCCGGGTCAACGTCTACAACGCCTCCACCCGCAAGGGGCTCGCCGGCACGGTCTCGCGGCAGCTGAAGGAGCGCGAGTTCGTGATCGGCGCGGTGGCCAACGACCCCTCGAAGCGGGCGGCGCCGAAGGTGGCCGAGATCCGCTACGGCGCCAATGGCACGGCGCAGGCCAAGGTGTTGCGCAGTGCCCTGCCCAAGGGCACCACGCTGGTCAAGGACAAGCGCAAGGTGGCCACCGTCGACCTCGCCCTCGGCGCCAAGTTCACGACGCTCGCCCCAATACCCACCACGACGGCACTGCCGATGTGCCCGGCGCCGTCCGCGTCCTGACCCATGGGCGTTGCGGTCGAGCTCGGCGCTGAGGCCGAGGCGCGCAAGGCGCGCCCGGTCACGCTCGACGCGACGGGCACGGCATCCGAGGCGTTCGTCGTCGTGGCCCGCGAGTGCACCGACCACTGGCGCACGAATGCCGGTCTGCTCCTCGGGTCGCGGGCGATGCCGCACCTGCACCAGACCCGGGTCGGCATCCGCCGGCTGCGCTCGTCGTTCTCGCTGTTCCGGCCGCTGCTGGGCGAGGTGCCCGGCGCGTTCTTCATGGCCCACCGGCTGCGCGCGCTGGCGCTGCCCTTCGGCAGCGCGCGCGACCTCGACGTGCTGCTCTCCGGCCCGCTCGTCGACGACCTCGACGACGAGCAGGTCGCCCGGCTGGTGGCCGACCGCGAGGCGGCGTACGACGTGGTGCACGCCATCCTGAGCTCTCCCGACTGGGCGGATGCCGCCCGCTCCCTCGACGGCCTCGCCCTCCTCGCGCCGTGGCACGGGGTCGCCGACCCTCCGGTGCGCGACCTGGCCGCGCAGGCGCTGGAGAAGCGCTGGCACCGGGTCGTCGGCCACGTCGACCGGCTGGCCGCGATGCCGCCGACGGCCCGGCACCGGGTGCGCATCGAGGCCAAGAAGCTGCGCTACGGGTGCGAGTTCTTCGCCTCCCTCTACCCCGCCGACGGGCCCACGGTGGTGACCGGGTCAGGCGAGCAGCTCAGCGGGCCGCTCGCCTTCGCCTGGCAGGTGGAGCAGGTGCAGACCGCCCTGGGCGCCGTCAACGACCACCACACCGCCGACGACCTGCTGCGTGCGGTCGGCTCGGCGGCCCCGGAGGTCGACGAGCACCGCCTGGTTGCGGATGCCGTCGAGACGGTGCGCTCCCTCGCGGCCCTCGACCCGTTCTGGCACTGACCTTCGCTGCTCGCAGCCCCACAGCACGATTCCAGTCACATGCGCCCCATAAGTGGCCAGCCCCACATGGGGGTGGACGCCTCAAACCCCCGGGCGTATAACGAGAGAATCCGACCGAGCCGCGGCCGGCGCCTCGGAGGGACCCCCACATGCTGCATGCACTCGCAGCGGGCAGTCTGAACGACCCCGCGACCTATCTGAGCTGGGGATGGCTGGGCATCTCCCTGTCCAACCTCGTCGTCATGCTGATCACCGTCGCCATCTTCGTCCTGGCCGTGCTGCTGCCGTTCCCCCACCACGGGGACGACGACTGATGGCCATCATCGAGAAGACCGGCCCCCCCGCGAGTCCCACAGAGCCGGAGGACGCCGCCGACGGCCGGATGTGGACCAACCGCCTGCGCAACAAGTTCTTCGGCACCTTCCCGCCGGAGCAGCTGTTGCCTGACCGCCAGCCGGCGTACGTCGCATCGTGGATCTACGTCTTCGGCGTCTCGGCGATCGCGGCGCTCGTCATCGCTGATCGTCAGCGGGCTCGTTCTCACGCTCGAGGGGCCGCCGTGGTACCACGTCTCCTCGATCGGGCACTTCGTCAACAGCCTGCACTTGTGGAGCGTGGAGCTGTTCTTCTTCACCATGGTCGTCCACCTGTGGGGCAAGTTCTTCATGGCCGCGTGGCGGGGGAAGCGGACGATGACCTGGGTGACCGGCGCTATCGCGTTCCTGGGCTCGATCGGCACGGCGTTCACCGGCTACCTCGTGCAGTCCAACTTCGACTCTCAGTGGATCGCCTCTGAGGCCAAGGACGGGCTGAACTCGGTGGGCATCGGCGCCTTCTTCAACGTCGTTGAACTACGGCCAGATGCTGCTGTTCCACGTCGCCTGCTGCCCCTGGTCGTCGGCGTGCTCGTCATCTGGCACGTGCTGCTCGTGCGCAAGCACGGCGTCGTGCCACCCATCCCGCTGACAGCGCGACACCGCGGACGAGCTCGCGCTCGTCCGCGGAGGCGAGGTCATGAGCGCGCGACAAGGCGTCGACCGACGTGCCGCCCGGCCGTGGGCCGGGCGCGAGCGCCGCTACGACCTGGTCAAGGAGTTCGTCATCGCGCTTGTCGTGATGGCCGTGCTGACCATCGGGCTCGCCGTGGCTTCAGCTCACCCGACCGGAAGGCCATCACGTTCCGGCTGGGGCACGACAGCGCCGAACGACTTCGTCGCCACCGCGGTAGGCGAGCTCGCCGGCACCACCGGCCGGGTACGGTGCGCCGTACTCGATGACGGCCGGGCAGAACCGCCGAGCCCCAGCGGTGGTTCGGCGTCCGCAGCCCATCGACACCGCGCACGACTTCGTGATCGGGCCGCTGGGCAGGCACCGGTGACCCCGCGCTAACGTCCGAACTGGACAAGTACAACAAGGCCACCCCGGACCAGCAGAAGGCGTGGGCCAGTGCCTACGCCGACGCACTGGGCAAGGTGGACAACGACCCGGCAAAGGTCGAGGCTGGTGACTACGGACCCGTTCCGGGCTGGCCACGCGACTGACGGAACTGGCACAGTCCGGCGGGCTGGAGGGCCAACTACTCACCCAGGACGGCTTCTACCAGACCAACTACACCAAGTCGCTGCTGTTCCTCGCGGACGGTACCTACCTCGAGGACGCAGGCCGTCGCGGAGCACCTGGGTGGCAACCAGTGGGGCATGATGAACGAGACCGGCAACTATCCGGGTCAGGCGTGGCTGTGGCTTTACTCGTTCTGGTACCAGATCCCGACGTTCAACCCCGCCGAGGACGCCACCACGACGACCTCGTTGCAGGACAACGCCGACGCGTGGATCTTCTACATCATCGGCTTCATCGGCCTGGTCATCATCTTCTTCCCCTTCATCCCAGGGCTCCGCTCGATCCCCAAGTGGATCCCGGTGCACCGGCTGATCTGGCGCTACTACTACCGCCAGCACGGCAACAGCCACCTGGTCTGAGCCCTGCGTCGCGCTGTCACCCGCTCACAGGCGGGTGACAGCGCGATGACGGCGTGCACCATTGGCCGGGACCTGCACTGGGGGCATGACAACCCCTCCCGGACCCCGCCGCACACCCCGCCGCCGCGTCCTCCTCCTCGGCGGGCTCGGTGCGCTCGTCGCCGTCGGCGCACCGGTCGCCGCCACCCGCTGGGGCGACTGGTCGGCCGGCGCCACCCTGAGCGGCTCAGCGGATGCCGCACGGCATCCGCCGCGTCCGCCACCGCGAGCGGCACCGGTCTCTTCACCGCCGACCAAATCCACGAGGTGGTGCTCGACCTCGACGACGCGACATTCCGGCAGGCGCTGTCGACGTACCAGGAGTCGGGTGAGAAGACCTGGGTCGAGGTGGCGGTGACCCTCGACGGCACGACCTACGAGCGGTGCGGCCTTCGGCTCAAGGGCAACTCCACGCTGCGACGCACCGACACCATCGGAGGGGCCGAGCAGTACCCGTGGCTGGTGCGCCTCGACAAGGTGGTCGACGGGCAGAACCACCACGGCGTCACGGAGGTCGTCATCCGGGTCAACAACTCGGCGAGCAGCCTCAACGAGGCGGTCGCGCTCGACCTGCTCGGGGCGGCCGGGCTGGCGAGCGAGCAGCACTCCTACGCCACCATCCGGGCGGGCGACGCGTCGGCCCTGCGGGTGGTGCTCGAGTCACCGGGCGACACCTGGGCGCAGCGGACGATGACCGGCGACGGACTGCTCTACAAGGCCGAGGCCACCGGTGACTACACCTACCGCGGCACCGACCCTGCCGCCTACGACCAGGTCTTCGACCAGGAGAGCGGCGACGACGACCTCACGCCGCTCATCGAGTTCCTGCAGTTCGTCAACGACAGCAGCGACGCGGGCTTCGCGTCTGGGGTGGCCGACCGGTTGGACGTGCAGTCGTTCGCCACCTACCTGGCGCTCGAGGACCTCATGGACAACTACGACGCCATCGACGGGCCCGGCAACAACTCCTACCTCTGGTGGGACCGGGAGGCCGACCGGATGACGGTGGTCGGCTGGGACCACAACCTCACCTTCGGCGTCAGCAACCGGCCGGGCGCGGGCGGCGGGGGGCGCTCCGCCTGCCGCGCGGCACCGGGTGGCGGCGGAGCCCCGGCGGGTGGCGGCCCCGGCGGCCGGGCGGCCAACCCCCTGGTGACCCGGTTCGAGGCGGTCGCCGAGCTGCACGGCGCTCGAGACGGCCGCCACCGCACGGCTGCGGGCCGACCTCTACACCGGCGGGGTCGCGTTGGCGTCGCTGGAGCGGTGGTCGGCGCTGCTCGCGGCGGGATGCCGGGTCGCTGCTCGACGCGTCGACCCTCGCCTCCGAGAAGGCCGCCATCGCGGCCTACCTCGGCTGACCCGACTCGCGACGCGACCCGGTACAAAATACCGGGGTCCCAGCGCCTCAGCGCGGGGACCCCGGTCCTTGACCGTTGGTGGTGGTCAGTTGTGCATCGCCGGGCTCGCGGCGGCTGGTGGGCGACGAGGACCGCACCGGCGCCCAGCAGGACGAGGAGCACTCCGCCGAGGGCGATCGGCAGGACGTTGGAACCCGTCTGGCTGAGGTTGCCCGTGGAGTCGTCCCCACCGGCGGTGGCCGCGTGGACGGTGATGGTCTGGGTGGCGACGACCGCGCCGTCAGGGTTGGTCACGGTGAGCGAGTAGTCGCCGACCTTGGTCAGGCAGACCTGGAAGCTCGCCACGCCGCTGGCGCTGGCGGTGGCCGTGAGCGACGTCGTGCTCGGGCCGGTGACGTTGAGCGTGAACACCTTTCCGGCGTTCGCAGCACCTCCGTCGACCTTCAGGGGGTGGTGCACTGGCCGGAGGCGGGCGTCGAGTCGGTGACCGTCACGGTGAAGCCGGGAGCGGCGTAGCTCGGGGCCGCAATCGCCACGCTAGGAGTCAGAACGAGCAGGGCCGCAGCGGCGACCAGCATCAGGGCGCGTCGGATCATGAGAATCCCTCTTGACAATTGCTATGAATGTCGCCGCTTTACGGACGAATCACTTTAGATCGTAGGGCGATCACTCACATTGTGCTGAGGGAACGACCTTGTTCGTGCCGAATATGAGGGGAGTCACACGCAGTTTCGGGACCCCGGTCTGCCCCGGCCCGCTGAGCACGTCGTAGTCGATGACCTGGCTCTGGCCGGGCTTCAGCTTACTCGTCCGTCCCACCACGGCGAGGCCGTTGTGGGTCTGCGAAAACACCCCTTGCACACCGCTGCTCACGTGAACGTCATCAACGCGCCCACCCGTCGGTGCATATAGAAGAACATTCATCCGAACCTGGCCTTTGGGGATGACATTTCCCGACGAGATGTAGGGGGGCAGGTCGGCCGCATTCTTCGGGGCCGTGTTGGTCAGGCTTACCTTCACGTGCACGGACTGCGAGCCGTCCGCGTTGCACGTCGTGGGGGTGGCGTCGACGTCGGTGCGCAGGTAATAGCCGATCTTCGCTTCGGTGCCGTCGTTGAGGTAGACGCCGATCACAGGGGACGTGCCGTCGTGCCCCGCCAGTTCACCGCTCAACACGGTGCCCGACAGCAACGCCTATTAGCTTGGTAACGGTGCACCGGTTTTCACACCCCCGGCACTGGATCATCCGCTTATCATAGCTAGCGACACTCTCCAACCCTTCCAGCCCCATATACCGGCCGGCGCAATTCCCGTCCTTTAGCCAGGCATCCCGAGCGGTTAACGCCGCTCCGTATGCTCCCATCAGCTCGGCTATGTCCGGGCAAACCACCTGCTTGCCCAGCAATTTCTCCAGGGCGCGCTGCACTGCCGGGTTCCGGAACGTGCCTCCCTGGACGACGATATGGTCCCCCAATTCGGCAGTGTCCGAGATTTTTAAGCACCTTATACAGAGCATTCTTGATGACCGAATAGGCCAGCCCGGCAGAAATATCGCTGATTTCGGCAGCTTCTTTTAGCGATTGCTTGATGCGTGAGTTCATAAAAACGGTACAGCGGGTGCCCAGGTCGCACGGAGCACTGGAGGTGCAGGCCTTCTGGGCGAAGTCTGCCACTCCGTAGCCCATAGCCCTGGCAAACGTTTCAATAAACGTGCCACAGCCGGAGGAGCAGGCTTCGTTGATCTCGAGGTTATAGATGTAGCGATCACGTACGAAGATGGCCTTCATGTCCTGGCCCCCAATGTCCATGATGAAAGATACATCCTGGTCAAAGGCTTTCGCCGCCCGGTAATGGGCCAGCGTTTCGACGATCCCTTCGTCCAGGCCGAAGGCTGCCCGGATCAAGTCCTCACCATAACCCGTGGCAACTGTCCGGGCAATGACGGGGGGCTGTACACAGTCGGCGAACGACTGACGCAGTTTTTGCATGCCTTCCTGAGTAGCTCGAATGGCATTCCCATTATTATTGGCGTAATGGGTGAACATCAACCGCCCGCGCTTGTCGATCACCACAACTTTACTGGTCGTGGAGCCGGAATCCACTCCCAGAAAACACGGCTCTCCTTCCACCTGGTGGACTGCTACCCGCTCGATGTGCTGCTTTGAGCGAGTTTCTTCCCAGCGTCTCCATTCGACTTCATCCGCGAACAACGCCGGAAGTCGGTGATCGCCCGTAAATGACGGTTCTGTGGGGCGCTTAATAGCTCTAACAGTTCTGACAGATGGAACAGACGTTTGTTTTCAGTCTCGGCCAGAGCAGCGCCCATAGCGGGCAACAGCTCCATATGAGGGGCTTCCAGGATATTCTCCGGTCCATTTCAAACTCACCGACGAAAGCGCTTCGCAAGGCTGGCAAGAATGTAAGCGGGCCGCCGCTGAACAGTAGTAGAGACTTAATCTCGATCCCTCTCGCCAGTGTGGCCAGGGTTTGAATTGCCGCGCATCCGGGCGATCGTTGCCGGATCCTTCAGCGAGTCGAGCCCCTGGGCAGGTCGCGCGCACGACGTTGTGCGCGTTGGCCGATCCGAGCGACTTGGTCACGATGTTCCCGATGCCCGCCGCCTCGACGACCGCGCGGACGGCGCCACCCGCGATGATGCCCGTCCCGTCCGGCGCCGGCTTGAGCAGCACGCTGCCCGCCCCGAACTTGCCGACGATCCGGTGCGGGATGGTGTTCGCGGCCAGCGGCACGCGGATCAGGTTCTTCTTCGCCGCCTCGATGCCCTTCTTGATGGCCGAGGGCACTTCCTTCGCCTTGCCGATGCCGAAACCCACCACGCCGTGGCCGTCGCCGACGACGACCAGCGCGCTGAAGCTCAGGTTCTTGCCGCCCTTGACCACCTTGGTCACGCGGCTGATCTGCACGACGTTGTCCTTGAGGTCGAGCTGGCTCGGGTCGATTCGCTCGCGAGTTCGCATAGTGCTCCTAGAATTCCAGTCCCGCTTTGCGCGCAGCGTCCGCCACGGCGCGGATGCGCCCGTGGTAGAGGAACCCGCTGCGGTCGAACACCACGCGCGTGATGCCCTTTTCGATCGAACGCTCGGCGATGACCTTGCCGATCGCCTCGGCGCCCGTGAGGTTGCCGCCGCGCGCCGTCTTGTCGAGCGTGCCCTTCACCGACGCCTCCACGGTCGACGCCGACACGAGCGTCTCGCCGGTCAGGTCGTCGATCACCTGCGCGTAGATGTGCGTCACGCTGCGGAACACGCTCAGACGCGGCCGCTCCGTGGTGCCCGAGATCCGCTTGCGCTGCCGCAGCTGGATCCGGACGCGCCGATCGTCCTTCGTCTTGATTCTCATGCTCTTAGCCCTTTTGCCCTCAGCCCCGAGCCTACTTCGCTCCGGTCTTGCCGGCCTTCTTCTTCAGCACTTCGCCGGTGTACCGGACGCCCTTCTGCTTGTACGGGTCGGGCTTCCGGAGCCGACGGATGTTGGCCGCCACCTGCCCGACCAGCTGGCGGTCCACGCCGGTCACGGTGATGTGCGTCTGCTTGTCGATCGCCACGTCAATCCCGTTCGGGATGTCGAAGACGACCGCGTGCGAGTAGCCGAGCGCAAAGATCACCTGCTTGCCCTTCAGCTCCGCGCGGTAGCCGACGCCGACGATGTCGAGCTCGCGCTTGAAGCCTTCGGTGACGCCGGTGACGGCGTTCGCGATGAGGCTGCGCGCCAGGCCGTGGAACTTGCCGAGCTGCGGATCGTCGGTCGCGCGCCTGGCGACCAGGGATCCGTCCACGAGCTCGAAGTTGATGCCGGCCGGGTGCGCCTGGCGCAGCTTGCCCTTCGGGCCCTGGAGCTCCGACGGCGCCGTCGACCACTTTCGCGGTCACGCCCTTGGGAACGGTGATGGGTTTTTTACCGATTCGAGACATATCTGCTACTCGCAAACACTCAAGTCTCAAGTCTCAGGTCTCAGCTCTCAGCGTTGAGAGTTGAGCGTTGAGAGTTGAGAGTTACCAGATGTTACAGAGCACTTCGCCGCCGACACCGGCTTTGACCGCGGCGCGGCCGGTCATGACGCCGCGCGACGTCGTGAGGATGCTCGTGCCGAGACCCGCCAGCACTTCCGGCACGTCGTCGCGCCGAAATACACGCGGCGGCCGGGACGGCTGATGCGCTGGACGCCGGTGATGAGCCGCTCGCCGTGCGGCCCGTACTTCAGGAACAGCCGCAGCGTCTTGGTCTGCGCGGTCGTCTTCTCGTCGCGCCGTCCAGCAGCTTGAAGCCCTGGATGTAGCCCTCGTCCTGAAGGATGCGGGCGATCTCGGCCTTCAGCCGCGACGCCGGCATGTCGACGCGCGTGCGCTTGGCGGTCACCGCATTGCGGATCCGCGTGAGCATGTCTGCGATAGGGTCAGTCATATCTCTCTCAGCCTTCACATTTGGTAACTTGGTGATTTGGTAATTTGGTAATTGATTGTCCATTACCCGACTACCCGATTACCCGATTACCAACTACTCTTCGTCACGCCCGTGACGTCGCCGTCAAGCGCGAGCTTGCGGAAACACAGACGGCAGAGCGCGAACTTCCGCATGTAGGCGCGCGGGCGCCCGCACAGATGGCAGCGGTTGCGCAGCCGGACCTTGAACTTCGGCGTCTTTGCTTCTTTCGCGATCTTCGCTGTCGTTGCCATATGCCCTGATCCTAATTCTGCCGGAACGGCATGCCGATGAACTGCAGCAGCTTCCGCGCCTCTTCGTCGGTCTTGGCCGTCGTCACGACCGACACGTTCATGCCGCGCGCCTTGTCGACCTTCATGTAGTCGATCTCCGGGAACAGCAGCTGGTCCTCAGGCCGAGCGTGTAGTTGCCGCGGCCGTCGAACCCCTTGGGCGACACGCCCTTGAAGTCGCGCACGCGCGGCAGCGCGATGCTGATCAGCCGGTCGAGGAACTCCCACATCCGTTCGCCGCGCAGCGTGACCATCGTCCCGATCGGGCTGCCCCTTGCGGACCTTGAACTGCGCGATCGACTTCTTCGAGCGGCGCGTCACCGGCTTCTGGCCCGTGATGCGCGCGAGCTCGTCGGCGCCGGTGTCGATGATCTTCGCGTTGGCCGTCGCCTCGCCGAGGCCCATGTTCACCACGACCTTCTCGATCTTGGGCACGGCCATGACGTTCGTGTAGCCGAACTCCTTGGTGCAGGGCCGGCACGACTTCCTTGTGGTACTTCTCTTTCAGGCGGCTCATTTGTCGACCACTCCCTCGCACTTGCGGCAGACCCGGACCTTGCGGCCGTCGCCGAGGATCTTGTGGCCGACGCGCGTCTGCACGCCGCACTCGGGGCAGACCAGCTGCACGTTGGAGGCGTGCAGCGACGCCTCGCGCTCGACGATGCCGCCCTTGACGTTCTTGCCGGGGTTCGGCTTCGTGTGGCGCTTGATCAGGTTCACGCCTTCGACGATCAGCCGGTTCTTGCGTTCGCGGCACCACCTTCAGCACGCGGCCGCGCTTGCCGCGGTCCTTGCCCGTGATGACGAGCACGTTGTCGTTCTTCCGAATCGGGTGGCCAGACGGCTCATGGCCTTACAGCACCTCCGGCGCGAGCGAGATGATCTTCATGAACCGGCGCTCGCGCAGCTCGCGCGCCACGGGCCCGAACACGCGCGTGCCGATCGGCTCGTTGTTGTCGTTGATGAGCACGGCGGCGTTGCGGTCGAAGCGGATGTAGCTGCCGTCGCGGCGGCGCTGCTCCTTCGACCGTCCGCACGATGACCGCCTTCACGACCTGCCCCTTCTTCACGGTGCCTTCCGGCGTCGCTTCCTTCACCGACGCGGTGACGATGTCGCCGAGGCGGGCGTAGCGGCCGGTCGATCCGCCGATCGGGTTGATGACCGCGATCTTGCGCGCGCCGGAATTGTCGGCGACGTCGAGAATCGATCGCATCTGAATCATGGCTGGCTTAGACCTCCACCGCCTTGCGGACGACGCGCGTCAGCGCCCAGCGCTTGCGGCGGCTCATCGGCCGCGTTTCGACGATTTCGACGATGTCGCCGACCTTCGCCTCGTTCGTCTCGTCGTGCACCATGAACGTCGACGTCCGGCGCTGCGTCTTGCCGTACAGCCGTGGCGCACCTGCCACTCGACCGCGACGACGATGCTCTTCTGCATCTTGTTGCTGACGACGACGCCGGTCTTTTCACTCTTCTCAGCCATGACTACTCCGTCCCTTCTGACGGAGCAAAGGTCTTCACGCGCGCGAGATCGCGGCGCATCGTCGCGGATCTTGTCCGGCGCTTCGAGCTGCCCCATCGACTTCTGGATCCGCAGCCGGAACAGCTGATCCGTGAGCTCGCGTTCTTTCGCACCGAGTTCGTCGGTGCCCAGGTCACGCAGTTCCGCGGCCTTCATAGCATCTTCTCCTGCGCGAAGCGGGTGGCGAACTTGGTCCGGATCGGCAGCTTCGCCGCCGCCAGCCTCATCGCCTCGCGCGCCGTCGCTCTCGGTCACGCCTTCCATCTCGAACAGGATGCGGCCCGGCTTGACGACGCAGACCCACTGGTCGGGCGCGCCCTTGCCCTTGCCCATGCGGGTTTCCTGCGGCTTCTTCGTGATCGGCTTGTCCGGGAACACGCGCATCCAGATTTTCCGCCGCGCGCGACGAAGCGCGTCATCGCGACGCGCGCCGCTTCGATCTGCCGGTCGGTCAGCCAGCACGGCTCGAGGGCCTTGAGCCCGTAGTCGCCGAACGCGACCGCGCCGCCGCGCCACGCCTTGCCGCGCATGCGGCCGCGCTGCTGCTTTCGGTATTTCACTTTCTTCGGCATCAACATAACGATGATCCTTCCTTACGCGCGAGCCTGCGGCCGTCTCGGGGCGCGTCTGTAC
>CAVSDQ010000014.1:0-59115 GCA_963726675.1 uncultured Actinomycetota bacterium
CGATCGGTCCGGACGCCAGCGCCCGGGAAGGTTCGCCACTGGTTGCCATCGCGCGCACTCCCCAGGCACCTCGACGTGTTCTGGGTCGACCAGCGCGGCGCCGTGACCACGGCGTGGTGGGATGAGGACATCACCGGATTGTGGATCGATCCGCCCGCATTGACCAAGGCGGCCAAGGACGGCATCCATTCCGTCTTCGCCGTCAGTGGTGACGGCGCGGTTCAGCAGGGGGCCGGGCTGGCCGTTGCCAGTCGGCGGTCCCAGCATCTCGACCTCTTCTGGGTCGGCGAGGACGGTTCCGTCCAGACCCAATGGTGGGACGGCATCGATCCGGCGGGCGGCTGGGCCAACCACACGCGACTTCCCCGATCACCCCGGCGGGAGCGGCCCGGCTCGGGTCACCACTGGTGGCCTTCTCGCGCCTACCAGACCAGATCGACGTGTTCTGGATCGGCCCCGACGGGTCGATCATGACGCAATGGTGGCGGGCCGGGGACGGGGCGCGCTGGGCCGATCACTCTCCCTTCTCGATCGCTCCCGGGCCGGCCGGGCCGGGCTCCGGGCTGGCCGTCGCGGCACGCACCCAGAACCATCTGGATGTCTTCTGGATCGGCCCCGACGACGCGGTGATGACCCAGTGGTGGGACGGCTCTCCTGGGGGTAACTGGCTCGATCATCCGCAGTTCGCTGTGACCGCGCCGCGCGCTGCGCACGCGGGCTCGCCACTGACCGCCCTGTCGAGGAACGCCGACAGCGTCCACATCTGCTTCGTCGCGCCAGATGGTGCGGTGCTCGGCAGTGGTGGGCTGGCGCCGGGAACGGCTGGGCGGACCACGCCCCGCGGGTGGTTGCGCCGGTGGGGTCGATCGCCCGCCCCTACGCGGTCGCGCAGCATGCGGCCGCGCACCTGAAGCAGCGCTCGGCCGAACTTGCAGATACCGGGCAGACCCAGGCATCCCTCGACGCCATCCGGCGCGCCGTCGAAATCCTGGTCCACGCCGACGTCGCTCCCGAGGACGATGCGCTCTATCGACGGCAGCTGGCCGACATCGAGCTCGACCTGACATTCCGCCTCCTGAGCACCCCGTACAACCAGTTCGTCACCGCCGCCAACGACGCGATCGCCGCCTGTCAACGCTCCGTCGCGGCCGGGAACGAACCGGTCTACGTCGCCAGTGAACTGCACACACTGTCATCCTGGGCGGCCGACCGCGACGGCGCTATCCAGACCGCGATCGACGCGGCGGTGGCCGGCGCAGACCTGCTTCGCCCCCTGTCGCCCCAGGCGGGCGAGGAGGCCCCCTTCTACCGCACGTTCGCGATCCTGCTGTTAGACGTGTTCACCCGCGAGGTGACCGCCGGCCGACCCGACCTGGCCGCCACCCCAGCGGAGGAGGCAATCCAGGCGTACCGCCAGCTGGCCGCCGCAGGAGTTTCGGCGATCGACGTCAGCGACGCACTCATGACCCTGAGCCTGCGGGTGTCGTTGCTCGATCCCCCGGTCCCGCCCGCGGCCGTCGATGCAGCACAGGCGGCCGTCGACCTGCTCGAAGCACCGCTAGACAACCTGGCCGCCGATGTCGAAAGGCGCGCCAGGCTGGCTCAGGCAACTTTCGTCCTAGCCGAGCGGCTGGTCAGCGCGGGAAGGCCCGCAGAAGCGGTTGGTCCGGCGCAACGTGCGGTCGAGCTTTACCGAGAGCTGGCCGATGCGGACGCCAGCTACGCCGGCCTGCTGTCCAGTGCGCAAGCGCTGGTGGACACACTCGGCTGAAACGTCGGACGTCGCGGAAGTACTCGGTTCGTTCTCGTGCATCGGGATATTTGGGACTGCAGCCAAGGGCTGCCATTCGGCGGCTTGAGCCGAGCGAACCTCAATCACCGCTTCAAGAAACAGATGCACCAAGGTCTCGCCGTTCGAGGTACGTCGTTTTCGTCGTCACGTGAACGGTGGGTATTGCCAACTCGCCCAGGCCCTCGCGCGGCAATCGCTTCGTGGAGGACCACGGCATCGCGTAGTGGTCCTTCTGGCCTGACCACGCTCGCTACGTGCGTCTCATCGCCGCCTAACGCGCGCGCCTGTGGCCCGCCTGATGGCTATCTCAGGCTGCAGACGGGCGAGTGCCCGGTGCTCCATGGGGAAGCACCGGGCACTCGTTCCTCTGCGGAGTTCAGAGCAGCGTGAACGCCTTGTTCAGGGCTTCACCGCCCAGCGTCGTCTTCACCGACACCGTCCCAGCCACGGTCGCCTGCAGGGCCGCGGGGGTGTTCTTGAGCCGGAAGTCGTAGGTGCAGACACCGAGGGCCACCGTCGGGGACGTTGTTCCCAGGAGGACAGAGGTGCCATCGGGCTTGTTCCAGTAGACGCTCACGACGTTGTTGGCCGAGCAGTACTGGTCCGATCCCCGGACCCGCCACTCCTGACCGCCCCGCTTGTAGGTGGCGCTGTCGACCGTGACGTCGTCCGGGTCGGTGCTGACGCTCACGGAGTCCGTCGACGGCGTTCCGTTGACGTCTGTGATGGTGAGCTTGAAGGTGAAGGTGGCAACGGTCGGTGACGCGGGGATGACGAATGTCGGGTTCCCTGTGGTCGCGTTCTTCAGGGCGTTCGTGCCTGTCAGAGCGGGGCCGGCCGTCTGCACCCAGCTGTAGGTGGAGGCGAACTTGGATGCTGTGCCGTCCAGCGTGACCGTGGACGTGGGCGTCACGTTGAGCGGTCGGGACCTGCGTTCGCGACCGGCAGGCAGCCGGGTCGGACACGTCGATGACCCAGGTGTCGCTGCTCGTGTTGCCTGCGCCTGCGCCCGTCACCGTTAGTTTCACGGTGTAGGTCCCTGGGGCGGTGGCGTTGAACGTCTTGCCCGTCGCGTTCGCCCCGTTGAGGCTTGCCCCGTTGGCGGGGGTGACTGACCAGGAGTAGCTGGTGATGGTGCCGGCCGAGGCCAAGGCGTCCAACGACACGTTCTGCCCGACCTGGGCAGCGTGGGTGTCGCCGGTGATGGTGGCCACGACCGCGGCCGACGGGTCGTCGGCACCGGTGATCACCACGTCCTCCGTACCGACGCCACCACGGTCCGACGTCACCGTGACGTCGTCCGGCGGGACCGGCTGGCCGGGGAACGTCCAGGTCACGGCACCGTTGGCAGCCGTGACGGGTGAGCCGCCGGGGAGTCCCTCGACCGAGAGGGTCGCGGCCTGGTCGCCGGACTGAGCGGTGATGCTCAGGTTGTGAGTGTCGTTGCTGTAGACCGCACTGGTGACGTGCACCCGGTCCCCGAACATGGCCTGCTGGACGTGGTCGACGCTGTTGGGGGCATCGGTCGTGTTCGTCACCTTCAGGTCCGTCGGGGGAGGGCCGTCAGCGAAGACCCGGGCGAAGTACTTCCCGTTGCTGGCGGCGTCCTCCCGCATCTTGGTCTGGGAGACGCCGGTCCCGGAGACGACCAGGTTCTGACCCGGCGTCGAGTAGGCGAACAGGTCCATCAAATGGCCGGTGCCGGAGGTCTCGTAGTACGCCTTGGTCACCTGCACCCCGCCGTGCGTGGCGATCTTGCCCGCGACCGAGAAGAGGTTCGTCTCGATGCAGTCGGTGGTGGACGTCGTCGAGGCACCGAGCGTGGCGTCGGCGCACAGGTCCGGGGACCCGGTGAACGACCCGACCGGGCCCTCCATGCGGAAGAAGTTGGTGTTGAAGGGGCTGCCGGTCACGACGTGGTTCACGGCTGGGTCACCGAGGTAGCCGGCCGGAGCGCCGCTGCCCGCCGGCCATCTCAGGAACGGCGCGGCCTTGGCGGCGATTGTCTGGTCGAACACCCCGTCGGGAGTCAGCGAGCCGATGTCCTTGGTGTCAAAGATGCCCCTGGCCCCGGCATCCGCCGCGGTGAAGGTCTCCGTGCCGTAGGGGTCCGTGACCGTGTAGTCGGCGCCGGCGATCAGGCCGCCCGCGACGACGCGGATGCGGCCGAAGGTGATCTGCTGCCCGACAGCCGGACCGCCGGTGGCGAACGCGGCCTCGATGCCGGTGACGAGCTTCGCCTTGCCCGCGCCGGTGCTGAGGGCAGCGCCGGCGTTGGAGTAGAACGCCTCGTCGGGGAAGTTGCTGGGGAACACGACCGGCTGCCCCGGGCTCTGCACCGCCCCGACGATGCAGTTGGCGTCTCCGGGGTCGGTGCACAGCTCGAGTCGCGTCCCGGTGGTGTCCTGGTACCAGAGGGGGAACCCGTTGGTCTCGTCGATCGGACCGACCCGCTTGAGACCGACGGTGTTGTTGATGTGAGCCGGGGGCGGTGTGGCGGCAAGGGCCACCAGGGTGCCGGAGGCGACCAGCGCTACCGCAACGGCGCCCACCGTTACAGCACTGCGCCCCCGCTTACCGCGGTCCGATGTCTTCATGCGATGACCTCCCTCGACGTCCGAGCGGCTGCTCGGCGCTGACGATCGCCAGCCCAGGTCACCGAAGGACCACGACCTTGGGAACGCTGAGGACGGGGACCGCTAGTGGTGGCGGTGGATATGGCAACCGCGGCGAACTTGTTCATGAACTCTCCTGGTGAACCGGAATCTGAAGGTGTCCCTGTTCCGTTCCAGATGCTGACCGGTCGGGGGATCACAGAGTCCGTTCGCCGCGGTACCAGTAGCAATCGAACGATGGTGCTAGTACCCCGTGCCTGCGGCCCACCAACCGTCCACTGATTCAACGCTGCGAGATGATCTGAAACAGATTCAGGTAGGAGTTGGACTTGGTGGCTTCAACGACGAAACGCGTTGATGGTCAATGGTTTCGCCCGTCGCCCGTCGCCCGTCGCCCGTGGCCCGTGGCCCGTGGCCCGTGGCCCGTCGCCGCCAGGCGCGGGAGAACGCCGAGTACCACCGCGCGGCCGCAGCGCGGGCGGCGAAGGCCGAGGCGCGGCGCACGGCCCCGATGGTGGCGGCCTTCGCCGAGGCGATGCGGTCGGCGGGCGTCGAACCCACCCGGCTGCGCGCCCTCCCCTACAGCGGCGGCGGGAGCGTGCGCACCGACGTCGTCGGCTGGTACGTGCGACGCGACCACCGCGCTGCCGTCGGCACGGACGGCCGCTGGTACGTCCTCGTGGTGGCGCCCACCCTGCGCGCACGGCTGGCCGGCGTCCACGTCGAGCCCAGCGACGCCCCGCTCCAGGTCGGAGCGGGTGGCCGAGACGGTGACTCGGTGGCCTTGGACGTGCTGCACCGGCTGCGTCTGGATGCCGGGCCCAACTTCCGTTCCTGACGCCCCCCAAACGCAAAGGATCTGGCACGCCACTTCGCTCGGCTGCGCCCCCTGACGCTGAGGCCACTCGCACAACAGTTGGGTGGCTGAGGTGCGTCTAGCGGCGCGAAGGGCGCGAGCTCCGTTCCCAGGGTGGGTAGCGGACCACCCTGAGTGACCATGGCCATCGTCGGCGTCTGGGTGGACACTACGGGGCAGGGCGAAGGTCGAACTGACTCTCTGGCGGAAGGGGCGCCGCCTATGGACACCCATACGCGAGCCGGCGCAGCCGCACTCCTGGTGCTGACCCTGGCGGCCTGCACCGGGCCCGACGCACCTCAGCGGGCACCATCCTCAGCACCTGCGTCGGGGGGTCCGACCGCTTCATCGTCCAGCGCTCTTCCGTGGCCCGCAGCACCGACGTCCAGCCTTGCGGCCGAGCGCGCGTCGAAGATGGTCGCTGAGATGCAGCGCTGGGTGAACAAGGAGCTGATGCCCGGCGCCACTGCCGCAGTGGTCTCACCTGAAGGAACCTGGGCGGCAGCGGTCGGGGTCGACGGTCAAGGCAAGAAGCTGGACCCTGACTCGGGCATGGCCTTGGGTCAGGTGACCCAGACGTTCGTTGCGGCCGAGGCGCTGCTTCTCGCCGAGCAGGGCAAGCTCGACCTGGACGCTCCGGCCTCGAAAGTGGTGCCGGTCGTGCAGCTGGCCAACGGTGCCACGACCCGCCACCTGCTCAGCCACCGGGCCGCAGTGCCCGAGCCCGACGGGGATCCGTACGCCGCGGTCTTTACCGCCCCCGACACCGCGTGGTCCACCGAGCAGTACCTCAAGCCCATTCCCAAGGCCACTGCGCCACCGGGGAAGACGTTCGCCGAGAACCCGGCCAACTACGTCCTGGCTGGCCAAGTGGTGGAGGAAGCGGCGGGACGAAGCGCCGCCGACGCCATCAAGGCCGACCTCTGGATGCCGTTGGGGCTGGAGCGTCTGGCCTATCAGGACGCGCAGCAGCTGCCTGAGCCGATCGCCGCGCCTGGCGAGGACGAAGAACTTCCCGACGGGCAGACCGGCCGGCCGTACCTTCCGTTCCGGTCCTTCGCGAGTGCGATCGCGGCCTCCCACGGCGTCGCCGGCGACGCCGCCTCGGTGGCTATGTGGGGGTATGACCTGTATGGCGGGCAGATCCTCAAACCCGGAAGCGTCGCCGAGCTCATCGACTTCGACTACCCAGATGGACGCCGCTACGGCATGGCGACCATCGACTTCACCAGCAGCAACTGGGACCAGTACAGCATCGACGGGTACGGCATGCGAGCGGCCACCCCCGGCTACCGCAGCGTCCTGGCGGTCTACCCCGACCATCACCTCAGCGTCGCCATCCTGACCCCATCCGCCGTCGACGTCCTGCCCTACGTCCGGTTCATCGTCAACGCAGGCTCACTCCTCGATTGACGAACCGCCCCCTCTCCTGGGGAGCCCTCGTAGGCCTGACCCGCGACCCGCTATCGCCGCATCGACAAGCGACCAATGCCCATCTCCTCGACGTGAGCCGCCCAAGTCTTCACCGGTTCAGGCTGTCCGCGCGGGGCGAGGGAGCTAGCCTCTGGCGCCCGGCTGCGTCCTCCCGCCCGCAGCAGAGGAGCGACAACCCGGTTGCTCCCGCACTTCAGTTGCGTCGCTACGCCGCCAGATCCAACATCGCCAGCTGGGGTTGAACCTGTTCCCGTCAGTCGGGCGACGCCAGCTCGGTGAGGTCGGTGACCGCGCCCCGGAAGCGACACGGGCCATCGGTTTCCGCGCAGGTCCAGCGTCCGGAAGGCAGACCCGCCGGGGCCGGCCGCGTACTGGCGAAGATCAAACCCAGAGTGCTCACGGCTCTTGGGGCGCGAGCACGACATCGAAGACCGTGCGCGACCAGGTGCCCTCGATCACCCGTCCGTCGGGCGTGGGCGTTCCAGGGGCTTGGCGGTCGAAGTCCCGGATGAGGGAATCCTTCACCCCGAACACGGCGTCCGAGCCCAAGTAGGTGTCACCACGCACGAAGATGTGCGTGACCAGGGTCCGGTGCCCTGGCGCCTGCACCATGAAGTGCAGATGTGCCGGCCGCATGGGCGAGCGCCCCGTCGACTCGAGCATCCTGCCGACCGGGCCGTCCTGCGGGATCGGATACGGCGTTGGGGTGATTGCCCAGAACCGGTACGAGCCGTCCTCCCCACTGAAGAGATGACCGCGGGCAGCTGTCCTGTCATCGCCGTACTGCACGTCGTACAAGCCCTCGTCATCGGCTTCCCACACCTCGATGCGGGCGGCGAGGGCATGCCCGTTGGTGTCCCGGACGGTCCCCTCCACCCAGCAGGGTTCACCGGCCGCACCAAGAGCGACGTCCCCGCCGGTGCCCACCTCCGGAGAGCCGTCGACGAAGAACGGACCGAAGACGGTTGCCTCCGTGGCGTTTCCGTGCGCCTCATTGTTGATGGCGATGGTCTGCATGGACGCACCGAGGCTGTCTGAGAGCAGGATGAACTCTTGGCGTCGATCGTCGGTGATGTGACCTGTCGCGGTCAGGAATGCGATGGCCGCGCCCCACTCCTCCTCGGTCAGCCTGACCTCGCGCAGGAAGGCGTGGAGGTGGGTGACAACTCCGCGCATCAGTTCCCGCAGCCGCGGTTCAGCGCAGCCGTCGAACGATGCCAGCACCCGCGCGACGACCTCGTCCTCACGCTCAATCTGCTCCGCCGACCTGTCGTCGTGCCGGCTGGTGGCTTCAGTCATCGATGCTCATCCTCTCGCTCAAGCCGCATGCAGGAGCGCGGCCTCCGGCTTGGGCGAGTCGGCTGCCACCACCCAGCCAACATAAGACGCCGGGTCGCACGGCGCCGGAGGTTGCGGCATTTCGCCGCGTTGGCCGTCTGGCAGCCTGCGCACCCGGCTGCTGGACGGAGGAGGACAGCTTGCAGGATTCGCCACCCGGCCCCCGTGCCACCTCAACGAAGGCTGAGGTGGCGGTTGACCGGAGCTCGGGCCGGGTCGATGCTCGGGCGATGGCCCTCCTGCTGGCCGCCTCCATGGTGGTCGTGGTGACCTACTGCCTCGCCCGGATGGTGCGCCCGTCGCTCCGCGACCCGGCCCACCGCCGTGACCTGGACGGTTGGCACGCGCTGATGGGCGTCGCGATGGCCGCGATGCTGGTGGTCGATTACACCCGAGCGGCTGCGCTGCTCGCCCTGACGGTCTTCGTGGTGGGTGCCGGGTGGGCCATCGTCCGGCTCATCGCCCCAGACGCACGCGCGGCGTACCTCCGCCTCGGTCTGGGCTGCGCGGCGATGGCCGCGATGCTCCTGCCGACGGCCACGGCATCCGCCGCGGCGCCACTGGCCCTGCCCGTCATGGCGCACGGCATGCCGATGGGCCACGCCGCGCAGCAGGTCCAGCCCGTCCTCGTCGCGACCGCCCCCCTGGTGCCGCCGACGGGACTTGTCATCGCCCTGCTCGTGGCCTTCGCCATGATCCTGGTGTTCCGCTTGGCCGGCACGTTCCGTGGCGAGGAGACGGTGGCCGGCCGGCTGGCCGCTTGCTGTGACGTGGCGATGGCCGCCGCGATGGGCTTCATGCTGGTCGCCTTCCTCTGAACCAAATCAACACTTTGCTGAGGTGGCCGTTGACGGCCGCCTGCCGGAGGGCGAGAGTCATGTGACCGCCGTCACAGCGGTTCCCACGGAGGTCGCCCATGCAGGTCCCCGCCCCATTCGAGTACGAGCGCGCCACGAGCGTGGAGCACGCCATCGGGCTGCTCGAACGCCTCGGCCCCGAGGCCCGGCTGATCGCCGGTGGCCACAGCCTGCTGCCGATGATGAAGCTCCGGCTGGCCAACCTCGAGTACGTCATCGACATCAACGACCTGCACGACGACCTGGCCTATGTGCGGGTGGGGGCGGAGGAGGTCCGGATCGGGGCGATGACGCGCCACCGCGAGCTCCTGGAGTCACCCGAGCTCGCGGCCCTCTTCCCGATCTTCGCCGACGCGGAGGCCGTCATCGCCGACCCCGTGGTTCGCAACCGCGGCACCATCGGCGGGTCGCTCTGCCAGGCGGACCCGTCGGAGGACCTCACCGCCGTGTGCACCACCCTCGACGCGAGCTGCGTGATCCGCAGCGCCGCGGGCGAGCGCGTGGTGACGCATGGAGGACTTCTACCGAGGGCCCTACGAGACCGCAGTCGAGCACGACGAGATGCTGACCGAGGTCCGGGTGCCGGTGCGGCCCAACGGCTCCAGCGCCTACGCGAAGGTCGAGCGGCGGGCCGGGGACTGGGCGGTGACCTCTGCCGGGGCCGCGGTCTGGATGGACGGAGAGCTCATCACCGACGCCCGGGTCGGTCTCGCGGCGGTCGGCCCCAACACCACCGGCATCCCCGCCATCTCCGAGCTGCTGCGCGGCAAGACGCCCTCCGACGAGCTGTACGCGAGGGCCGGAGCGATCGCCGCCGAGAGCTGCTCGCCCATCACCGACAACCGTGGAACCGCCGACTACAAGCGGCACCTCGCCGACGAGCTCACCCGCCGCACCCTGCGCACGGCCGTCGAACGCATCCGGGCGGGCATCGCCGGCGACCAGGGCCACCTCGGCGGTCGCGACGGAAGGAATGGCTGACATGCAGGTCACGATGACCGTCAACGGCGAGACCGTCACCCGCGAGATCGAGGGACGGATGCTGCTCGTCCACTTCCTGCGCGACGAGCTCGGGCTCACCGGCACCCACTGGGGCTGCGACACCAGCAACTGCGGCATGTGCGTGGCCTGGCTCGACGGGGAGCCGGTCAAGACCTGCACGGTCCTGGCCGCGATGGCCGGCGGTCGCGAGGTCCGCACCGTCGAGGGCCTCGAGACCGACGGGGTGCTCGACCCGGTGCAGGAGGGCTTCATGCGGTGCCACGGGCTGCAGTGCGGCTTCTGCACGCCCGGGATGCTGATGACCGCGCGGGCGCTGCTCGACCGCGACCCGGACCCGAGCGAGGCCACCATCCGCGAGGCGATCTCTGGGCAGATCTGCCGGTGCACCGGCTACACCACGATCGTCCGTTCGGTCCAGTGGGCGGCCGAGCACGAAAGAGCGGCGCGCGAGCTTGCCGGCGCCGCCGAGACCGTGGGGAGTGAGTCATGACCACCGTCGACCGTGGGCTCGAAGAGGGCGTCGCCGCCACCCAGGAAGACCTCGAGAAGGCCGACAACGACCAGCACCCGGTCGGCCACGGCCGGATGCTGCGCAAGGAGGACCCGCGCTTCATCCGGGGCATGGGCAAGTACGTCGACGACGTGCAGCTGCCGGGGATGCTGCACCTCGCGATCCTGCGCTCGCCGGTGGCGCACGCCAAGATCGTCAGCATCGACGTGTCCGCGGCCCAGGCCCACCCCAAGGTCAAGGCCGTCATCACCGGCGCCGACCTGGCCGCGCAGGGGCTGGCGTGGATGCCGACCCTGTCCAACGACGTGCAGGCCGTCCTGGCCACCGACAAGGTGCGGTTCCAGGGGCAGGAGGTCGCCTTCGTGGTGGCCGAGGACCGCTACTCCGCTCGCGACGCCCTCGAGCTGATCGACGTCGAGTACGAGATCCTCAAACCGGTCATCGACGTCCGCACGGCCCTCGCGCCGGACGCGCCGGTCATCCGCACCGACCTCGAGGGCAAGACCGACAACCACTGCTTCGACTGGGAGACCGGCGACAAGGCCGCCACCGAGGCGGTCTTCGCCAAGGCCGACGTCGTGGTGACCGAGGACATCGTCTACCCACGCGTGCACCCGGCACCGATGGAGACCTGCGGCTGCGTCGCCGACTACGAGCGGGTCAGCGGCCAGCTGACGCTGTGGACGACGAGCCAGGCGCCGCACGCCCACCGCACCGTGTACGCCCTGGTGTCCGGGCTGCCCGAGCACAAGATCCGGGTCATCGCACCCGACATCGGCGGCGGCTTCGGCAACAAGGTGCCGATCTACCCCGGCTACGTCTGCGCGATCGTCGCCTCGCTGGTCATCGGCAAGCCGGTGAAGTGGATGGAGGACCGCTCCGAGAACCTCGTCAGCACCGGCTTCGCGCGCGACTACGTCATGCGCGGCGAGATCGCGGCGACCAAGGAGGGCAAGATCCTGGCGATCCGCACGCACGTGCTCGCCGACCACGGCGCCTTCAACGGCACGGCGGCCCCGATCAAGTACCCGGCCGGCTTCTTCGGCGTCTTCACCGGCAGCTACGACATCGAGGCGGCGTACTGCTCGATGACGGCGGTCTACACCAACAAGGCTCCCGGCGGCGTGGCCTACGCCTGCTCGTTCCGGATCACCGAGGCCGTCTACCTCGTCGAGCGGATGGTCGACTGTCCTGGCCTACGACCTGGAGATGGACCCGGTCGAGCTCCGGCGCAAGAACTTCATCCAGCCCGACCAGTTCCCGTACACGAGCAAGACCGGATGGGTCTACGACTCCGGCGAGTACGAACGCGCCCTCGACCTCGCGCTCGAGATGGCGGGGTACGACGACCTGCGGCGCGAGCAGGCCGAGAAGCGGGCGCGCGGCGAGCTGATGGGCATCGGCGTCGCCTTCTTCACCGAGGCGGTCGGCGCCGGTCCACGCAAGGACATGGACATCCTCGGGCTCGGCATGGCCGACGGCGGCGAGCTGCGGGTGCACCCCACCGGCAAGGCCGTGGTGCGGCTGTCCTGCATGAGCCAGGGCCAGGGGCACGAGACGACGTTCGCGCAGATCGTCGCCGAGGAGATCGGCATCCCGCCGGCCGACATCCAGGTCGTCAACGGCGACACCGACCAGACGCCGTTCGGCCTCGGCACCTACGGCAGCCGGTCGACCCCGGTGTCCGGAGCGGCCGCCGCCCTGGTGGCTCGCAAGGTGCGCGACAAGGCCCAGATCATCGCGTCCGGGATGCTCGAGGTGTCGGTGGCCGACCTGGAGTGGCAGAAGGGCTCCTTCCACGTGAAGGGCGACCCGAGCCGGTCGGTGACCATCCAGGAGATCGCGATGCGCGCCCACGGTGCGGGCGACCTGCCCGAGGGTCTCGAGGGCGGGCTGGAGGCCCAGATCTGCTACAACCCGTCGAACCTCACCTACCCGTTCGGCGCCTACATCTGCGTCGTCGACATCGACCCCGGCACGGCCGTGGTCAAGGTGCGCCGGTTCATCGCCGTCGACGACTGCGGCACCCGGATCAACCCGATGATCATCGAGGGCCAGGTGCACGGCGGTCTGACCGACGGCGTCGGCATGGCGCTGATGGAGATGATCGCCTTCGACGAGGACGGCAACTGCCTCGGCGGCTCGTTGATGGACTACCTGATCCCGACCGCGCTCGAGGTGCCGCACTGGGAGACCGGCCACACCGTGACGCCGTCGCCGCACCACCCGATCGGGGCCAAGGGCGTCGGGGAGTCCGCGACGGTCGGCTCGCCGCCGGCCGTGGTCAACGCGGTGGTCGACGCCCTCAAGCCGTTCGGCATCCGGCACGCCGACATGCCGCTCACGCCGTCGCGGGTGTGGGACGCCATGCAGGGCCGACCCGACCCCACCGATCTGACGAGGACGACAATGACGATGGCCCTGTCGGCACGAATCGACGAGCTGAGCACGACCGGCGTGCCCTTCGTGCAGGCCACGGTGGTGCGGGCCCAGGAGCCGAGTTCGGCCCGGCCGGGCGACCGGGCGATCATCCTGGCCGACGGCTCCATCGAGGGCTTCGTGGGCGGCCACTGCGCCGCCGGATCGGTGCGGACGGCGGCGCTCGACGCCCTCGACTCGGGGCAGAGCATGTTGCTGCGGGTGCTGCCCGACGGTGACGACGTGTTCCCGGAGTCGCCCGGTGCGAGCATCGTGGTCAACCCGTGCCTGTCGGGTGGAGCGCTCGAGATCTACCTCGAACCGCTGCTGCCCGCACCGCTCGCTGCACCTGGTCGGCACCTCACCGGTGGCCGATGCCGTGGCCGACGTTGCGCGCGTCGTGGGGTTCGTGGTCGACCGGCGACGAGGCGCTCACCCGGCAGGCGACCGCCGTGGTCGTGTCCAGCCACGGAGGCGACGAGGCCGGGGAGGTCCGTGCGGCGCTCGACGGCGGGGTCGGCTTCGTCGGAGTCGTCTGCAGCCGCACCCGCGGCGAGTCGCTGCTGGCCGACCTCGACCTGACCCCGGCGGACGCCGCGCGGGTGCACGTGCACGTCGGGCTCGACATCGGCGCACGCACCGCGCCGGAGGTGGGCCTGTCGATCGTGGGCGCGATCGTCCGCAGCATCCGGGTCGACGGGTTGGCGGCGCCACCCTCGGCACCGGTGGCGCCGGCGCCCGCCCAGGCCGTGGACCCGGTGTGCGGGATGACGGTCACGGTCGGCCCCGACACCGTCCACGCGGTGGTGGACGGGGTCGACCACTGGTTCTGCATGACCGGCTGCCGCGACCGCTTCGTGGCGGACCACGCTCCGTGAGCGTCGCGGCCCTGGTGCTCGCCGCCGGCGGGTCGCGCCGACTCGGCCAGCCCAAGCAGCTGCTCGCCTACCGGGGGGCCACGCTGCTCGACGCCACGCTGGCCACGGCCCGCGCTGCCGGTGTCGGCTCAGGTGGTGGTGGCGCTGGGTGGAGCGGCCGGCACGGTGCGCGAGACCGTCGACCTGAGCGGCGCTCGACGTCGTGGACAACCCCGACTTCGGCGACGGCTGCGCCACGTCGATCCGCACGGCGCTGGCCCTGGTTGACGACGACGTCGACGGCGTCGTGCTGCTGCTCGGGGACCAGCCGGGGGTGACCGTCGCGACGATCGAGGCACTCGTGGCGGGCGCGCGCGAGCACGCCGTCGGCGTCTGCTCGTACGACGACGGGCTCGGCCACCCGCTGTGGTTCGACCGGAGCATGTTCGCAACGCTCGCCGGCCTGCACGGTGACAAGGCGGTCTGGAAGCTGGTCGACGCAGACGGCGACGTCGTCGCGGGTCGAGGTGCCGCGGCGGCATCCCGCGCGACGTCGACACCTGGGACGACTACCAGGCGCTGCTCGAGGACGAGCCGATGACCGACCTGTCCTCGGCCGAGGAGGTCCGCCGACGGTTCGACGACCACGGCTACCTCGCGGACGAGGGGATGTCGACCGCGGTCTTCCTCACGCTGCGCCTGGGCCTGCCGCTGCTGCTCGAGGGCGAACCGGGCGTCGGCAAGACCGCCGCGGCCCAGGTGCTGGCCGAAGGCACTCGACGCGCCCCTGGTGCGGCTCCAGTGCTACGAGGGGCTCACCGCGAGCGAGGCCCTCTACGACTGGAACTACCAGCGCCAGCTGCTGGCCATCCGGATCGCCGAGTCGCAGCACGAGCGGCTCAGCGAGGCCGACCTGTTCAGCGAGGAGTACCTCGTCGAGCGGCCGATCCTGCGCTGCATCCGCTACGACGGACCGCGCGCCGCCGGTGCTGCTGATCGACGAGGTCGACCGTGCCGACGACGAGTTCGAGGCACTCCTGCTCGAGGCACTCGGCGAAGGGTCGGTGACCGTGCCCGAGCTCGGCACCTTCACGGCCGTGCGCCCTCCGATCGTGGTGCTGACCTCGAACCGGAGCCGCGACCTGCACGACGCGCTGCGCCGACGCTGCCTCTACCACTGGCTCGAGTACCCCGAGCCTGGCCCGGGTGGTCGCGATCCTGCGTCGCAGCGCGCCCGCCGCGAACGCGGCGCTGATCGAGTCCGCCGCCCAGTTCGTCGGCCACGTGCGCGGCGCTCGACGTCGACAAGCCGCCCGGGGTGGCCGAGGCGATCAACTGGGTCGCCGCCCTGTCCGCGCTCGGCGCGACCGACCTGGTCCGCGAGCTGGTGGTGCCGACGCTCGGAGCGCTCGCCAAGACCCCCGACGACCGGGACCTGGTGCTCGCGTCGCTCGAGACCTACGCGTTCGGCTGACGCCGTGGACCCGCCCGTCCCGGCGCCGGCGCCCGTGCTGGCGGCCGTCGACCGCGCCGCCCTGGTGGCCGCGCTCGGCCACCGGCTGCGGGCCGCCGGCGTGCCGGTCACCCTGCGGTCGATGTCGGCGTTCGCGCGAGGCGCTCGACGTCGCACCGCCGGCGCAGGTGCACTCGCTGTACTGGCTGGCCCGGCTCACCCTGGTCAACCGCCAGCACGACCTGGCCGTGTTCGACGCCGTCTTCGAGGCGGTCTTCGGCGACGCCGTGCTTGCCGGTCGACCCGCACGCCCGCAGGACGCCGCCGAGGCCGAGTCGCCCGAGGACGTCCTCGCCCCGATGGGCGGCGCACCGTCGGGCGGCGAGGCCACCGGCGACCTGCCGTGGCACACGCTGCCGCAGGCGTCGTCCGCCGACGACGAGGTCGAGCGGGAGCGGGCGCTGCCCGAGCTGCTGCCGAGCGCGGTGGCTCGGATCGCCGACACCCCCCTCGAGGCGCTCGACGAGGCGGAGCTGGCGGTGCTCGGCCGCTGGCTGGAGGAGTCCGCGCCGCGGTGGCCGACCCGGCGCAGTCGGCGCCAGCAGGTGCGGCCCGACCGGCCATCGGGTCGCGCTGCGCGAGACGATCGCCGCCTCCCGGCGTACCGGCTGGGAGCCGATGGAGCTCCAGCGCTACCACCCGGTGCGCCGCCCGCTGACCGTCACGCTGCTGTGCGACGTCAGCCAGTCGATGCAGAGCTACGCCACGGTCTACCTGCACCTGATGCGGGCGTTCGCGCGCACCCGGCGGGCCGAGACGTTCGCCTTCTCGACCTCGCTGACCCGGCTGACCCCGGCGCTGCTCGCACCAGTCGGCCGCGGCGGCCGTCGCGCTGGCGAGCGACCAGGCGACCGACCGGTTCGGCGGCACGCACCTGGCCACCTGCCTGCGCGAGCTGCTGGCGTCGCGGCACGGCAACGCCGCTGCGGGGCGGTGTGCTGGTGATCGCCTCGCGACGGCTGGGACAGCGACGACCCGGCCGAGCTCGCCGCCGTGATGGCTCGGGCCCGGCGCCGGGCCCGGCGGATCGTCTGGCTCAACCCGCGGGCCGGGGCGCCCGGGTTACGAGCCGCTGGTCGGCTCGATGGCCGCGGCGCTGCCCTACTGCGACGCGTTCCTGCCCGCGTCCACCCTGCGTGGCCTGCCCGACGTCTTCGACGCGATCGCGGGCACCGCTCGGCGGGCTAGCTCCAGAGGGTGACGTGCACGGCCGGCTTGAACCGGCCGAGGTCGACGCCGGCGCCGCGCACCATCGACTGGGTGGCGCGCGGGGTGGTGATGAAGCGCAGCAGCTCGGCGGCCGAGGCGGTCTGGTCGTGCGGGGGCAGCGCCATCGCAGACCAGCGACCCTTGGCGCTCAGGCCAGGACCGTCGAGGGTCACCAGTCGCCCCGCCGCCAAGTCACCCGAGACCGCGAAGCGCACCGCCAGGGCCAGGCCGTCACTGCGCTTGGTCTCCTCGAGGGCGGCCGCGTCGCTCTGGAAGATGCGCTGCTGTTGTTCGGGCACACCGAGCCGTCGGAGGGTTGCCGGCACCACGCCGTCCTCGTCGGCGGCAGACGGCCCCAGGCACCAGGTCTGTCGACGGACCTGGTCGTGCGTCGGCAGGCTGCCCGGCCAGCGGGTGGTCGGGCCGGGCGACACTGAGCACCTCGTAGACCAGCACCTGGTGCTGCACGAACCCGGTAGGTGGCACGCTCGCCGCGGGACCGATCGCCACGTCGACGTTGCGGGCCGCGAGCAACGTGGGAAACCGTGCGACCGGGTGCACGCTCAGCTCCACCTCGAGGTCGGCCGCCCGACTCGTGAACAGGTTGATCAGGCCGGGGGCGGCGTGCTCGGCGAACAGGCTCGAGGTCGCCACCCGCAACACCCGCCGACCGTCGCCGGCCTGGCTGACCTCCCGGACGGTGCGGTCCTGCAGGCCGAGGATCTCCACCGCGCGGCTCGCCAGCCGCAACCCGCCCGGGGTGAAGGCCAGACCGGACGCGGTACGCGCGAAGAGCATGTCGTCGAACTCCTTGCGCAACTGCGCGACGTGCATCGAGACGGCCGCCTCGCTGACCCCGATCTCCTTGGCGGCGGACTTCACCGATCCCAGCCGCACCACGGCGGCGAAGGCGCGGAGCTGGGTCGGAGTCACCAGCACAACCTAACGGTGGCGAAGCACCGCGACGAAGAGGTCCATGACGCCAACACCTGCGGCGACCCGCATCCTGCACGCCGGCGAGTCGACGTCTCCACCACTGGTCAGGGCGCGCCCACCAGGGGTGCGTCACAACAGCCGCCAGTCGAACGCGGGAGAGGGCATGGCAGGCACGATCGCGTGCGCCACGCCCTTCAGACGCGTCGGTTCGTCTCTGCCAACGATCGAAGCGATGGTCGGCCTTGTGCGTCGCAATGGCATGACCCACACGCCGAATGGCACGTGAAGCACTCGGGACGCGAGCGCCGGTACTACGACCTCGATCACGACGTCCACCATGGCCTGGCCGACACGTTCCTCGCGGACCCTCGGTTCACGAAGAGCCTGCGCAGGCCAGGAACTCGGGCCGGCGCGTTGCGTGCACGCCGCCCTCCAGATGAACGCGACCGGCACGAGCCGGCCTGAGTCCCGCGGGATGTCGCGCCCGCTCCGGGAAGCCGCGCCAGGAGTACTAGGACCAAGGGGCGATGGCGGCCACCCACCCGGCAGCCCCATGGTGTGACGACACCAAGCCGGACCTACCGGCGACGGGACCTCGGAGGACGACATGACCCGCCCCGGCACCGAGCCGCCGCACCCTCGCGGCGATCGCACTCACCGGTGCCCTCGTCGCCACCGCCACACACGCGGCATCGGGCAAGCCCTGCTCGGCTCGCCTGGTCTTCCCCGGCTGACCCTCTGACCCGCTTCATCCGAAAGGACACCATCATGCGCCGCCCTCTCATCGCCCTGGCCGCCGGATTCGCCATCACCGTCCCGGCGGCGGTCGGCCTGCTCGGAAACGCCTCGTTCGCCCAGCGACCGCCCCTGACGTCACCTACGTCCGCGTCGACGACCACCCACCCCACCCCCAGCGCCACGGACGACTCCTCCACGCCGACCCCCGCGCCCAGCTCCACCGTCGACGACCACGGCGGCAACCGCCCGGCCGGGGTGTCCGATGACGCGCCCGGCGACGACCACGGCGGCAACCGCCCGGCCGGTGTCTCTGATGACGCGCCCGGCGACGACCACGGCGGCAACCGCCCGGCCGGGGTGTCCGATGACCCGCCCGGCGACGACCACGGCGGCAACCGCCCGGCCGGGGTGTCCGATGACCCGCCCGGCGACGACCACGGCGGCAACCGCACGGCCGGTGACGACAACTCAGGCCCAAGGTCCGACAGCTCAGGCCATGGCTCGGACGACAGCAGCAACGACGACTCGGGCCGCCACGGATCCGACGACTGAGCCGGGCGCCTCGAAGGAGTCCCCGACCGCGTCTGCAGCGGTCGGGGACGTCTTCGTGCTCGCCGACGGCCTGCTCGCCCCGCCGAGCACGAGGGCAAGCACCCTCGCCCCGGGGCGACCCCTCCCGAGGCCGAGGCCGAGGCGCGCCGGCCGGGCCGCTTGGCTGACCCATTAGGCGAGCCGGCCGTCCGCGGCGCCCTCAACAGGTGCGTCTCTTCGCCTGTCCGCCCAGGATGCAGCGGTTCTGGGCGCCGGACCACGAGGTGTGAAAGTCCGATTGAGCACGATGTCCACCATCGTGAGCGCAGGCTGGCGAGAGGGGACCAGGGCAGGCTTTCTGCATTCGGTCAGGGTTTGAGCAGTCCCACTCCGTGAAGGTGCTCGAACACCAGGTGGGTCTGGGTTGCTCGCACGGCGGGGTGGCTGGTGATGTGGTCAAGGATCAGCGCCCGCAGCGCGTCGGCGTCGGCGGCGGCCACGTGGATGAGGTAGTCGTCCTGCCCGGCGACGTGGAAGACGTGCAGCGCGCCGGGTAGCGCAGGGGCGAGGGCTTGGAAGGCGTCGACGTGCGCTCGGGTGTGACCATGCAACCGAACGGCGATCAGGGCCTGCAACGGCCGGCCCACCGCCGCCGGATCGATGTCGGCGTGGGTCGCGCGTAGGACGCCTCGGGCGCGCAGTGCCCGGGTCCGCAGGGACGCCGTCGAGGGTGCGACCCCCGCAGCTGCAGCGAGGTCCGTGTTCGGGGCGCGGCCATCCTGGCTCAGGGTGCGGAGCAGGGCGAGGTCGACGTCGTCGAGTTCGGTCGGCGCCGGGCGTGTTGCCGTTGAACGATCTTTCGCCATCGACGCCTTCTCCCAATGGTGTCGTTGATGAACCACGCGAAATGTGTGTGAAGTCGAAGTCTGTGCGAGGAATGCACTGTATCGCGCAAGAATCACTCACGCTGATGGATATGGGACACGCGATGCAGTTCTCGGGGCCTCGTACGACTGCCGTTCATGCCGGCAGGCTCGACCTTGTCGGGTTGGGCGTGCACGCGCCGCCGCTGGACCTGTCGAGCACTTATCCGCTCGGCGACGTGGACCTCGCCGGCGCATCGTATGAGTCGATGGCCTTCGGTGGGCACCCCACCGAGGGCGGCCCGGTCTACGCCCGGCTCTGGAACCCGACGGTCGCGCGGTTCGAGTCGGCGCTGGCCACGCTGGAGGCAACGAGTGAGGCGGTCGCCTTCAGCAGCGGGATGGCGGCGCTGACGGCGGTCCTGCTGGCATGTCTGCGCGAGGGCCAACCGCACGTGGTGGCCGTGCGTCCGCTGTACGGCGGCACGGACCACCTGCTGGCGACCGGCCTTCTGGGTACCGAGGTGACCTGGGCCGAGCCGGGCGGGATCGCTGCAGCGATCCACCCGGACACAGGGCTGGTGATCTGCGAGACGCCGGCGAACCCGACGCTGGAGCTGCTCGACATCTCCGACGTCGTGGCGCAGGCCGGCGAGGTGCCCGTGCTGGTCGACTCGACGTTCGCGACCCCGGTGCTCCAGCAGCCCGCCCAGCACGGCGCTGCCCTGGTGCTGCACAGCGCGACCAAGTTCCTCGGGGGCCACGGCGACGTGGTCGGTGGGGTGGTGGCCTGCGAGGCGGACTGGGCCGTGCGGCTGCGTGCGGTGCGCGCCATCACCGGCGCGTTGCTGCACCCGCTCGCCGCGTACCTGTTGCTGCGCGGACTGCCCACGCTGCCGCTGCGCGTGCAGGCACAACAACGCACCGCGACCGAGATTGCAGCCTGGCTCAGCGACCATCCGGCGATCACCGCCGTGCACCACCCGAGCCTGCCTGGCGCCGACCCGATGGGACTCCTGGGCAAGCAGCAGACCGGGCCCGGAAGCCTGCTCGCCTTCAACGTGCTCGGCGGGGGACCAGCTGCGCGGGGCGTCGCCGACTCGCTGCAGCTGATCACCCATGCGGTATCGCTCGGTGGCATCGACTCGCTGTTACAGCACCCGGCATCGCTCACCCACCGCCCGGTCGAGGCCTCCGCACGTCCGCACGAGTCACTCTTGCGGATGTCCGTGGGGCTCGAGGACACCGAGGACCTCATCGCCGACCTCGACAACGCACTGCGTTCGCAATGATGGCCGAGCAGCACGAGCGAAGCACCCCCAAGTGCCGATGTCGACCTCGAGCCGCTCGAGGACATCCATCATCGGGTGGTGTGGCTCGCACCAAATCGGCCCAGCCATTGGGCGCGGCATGAGTCGAGCTGACGCCCGGGAGATCTGCACGTCCGCGTAGACGCTGCGTCAAGTAGCCGCGAGTCGACCGCGGCCGGCAGCGTCAGGGATACCTGGCCAAGGCGCCGCTCGATACGAAGCTTCCTACCGTTCGGTGGCGGCGTGGTAGTACCAAGGTCCAATGACGGGAAGGGAGGGCGAACCGGTAGATTTTTCAACGAGAGCCCCGCCGAACCCTGCACTCGGCGGGGCTCTCTGGTGTCCGCTCGGCGTGTCAGGAAGTGTTGCGGAAGCCCCCGACTGGCCCCGGGTCACTTCGCCGCCTGACAGTTCAAGGTGTGGCCTTCCCTTCCCGGACGGAGCAGGCCGGCTGGTGAAGCTTGCGTTCGGTGACAGTGCTCGCGAAGACCGTGAGTGTCGTGGTGTCCACGGATGAGGCGCCCTCTGGTGGGCGGCTGCCGCCGATCCCTACGATGCGCGCGTGTCCCAGGTCATGAAGGAGCTGCTGGCGGTGGACCGTCGGCGTGTCAACCTGCGGGCCGGGGTGGTCGGCGTTGTGGCGTTGTCCGTGCTGGCGCTGGCCATCGTGATCGTCGGCACCGGTGCGATGGCGGCGGTGATCGGCGCGCTCGTCGTCCTGGCGACCGACCTCCCACCGGATGGTCGATCGCGGGTCTCGGCGCTCGTGCCGCTGGTGGTGGCCGGTGCGGCCCTGACCTTGGTCGCGGGTGTCCTCGTGGCGGTTGTCCTGGCCGAGCTCGTCGGTGACAACACCCCGGGACTGGTCATTCTGTTCCTGGCCTCGGCGTTCTTGATGATGGCGGTGCGCGAGGCGAACTACGCACTGTTCGCCATGCTGGTCACCGCGGCAGTGGTTACAGCCAGCGGATCCTCGGGGCCGAAGCAGCCGAGTCGGGTCGAGCGCGACTGTTCGAGACCGTCATCGGCGTCGCCATCGCCTTCGTCGTACTCGGCACCGCGCAGGCCCTCGACCACAGAAGGAGCACGGCAGGCTGATGTTCACTGCTCTTCGCGCGATGTTTCGCGACCCCACCGGCAAGGTCATCCTCGTCTGGGCGCTCGCCCAGGTCCTGATCGGCACCGTGGTGTACCGGTGGCTCGAAGGCTGGTCGCTGGTCGACGCCCTGTACTTCTCGGTCGTCACCTTGGCAACCGTCGGCTTTGGTGACCTCCACCCGACCACCGATGTCGCGAAGCTGTTCACCGTGCTCTACATCGTGTCCGGCCTCGGCGTCATCGCGGCCTTCATCACCGAGCTCACCAAGCACCGGGCCTCCACCATCGCCCGCTTCCGACCCAATGACCGCACCGCGGGCTCCGACCAGCAGACAGGCCCCGCCGAAGAATCCCCAACCGAAACCGAACCAGACCCCACTTGACGAGAAGATCCTGACCCGGCCCCCAGACGTGCGTCTCAGCCGCCTGGCGCACCGTCGGATGATGCGCGAGATCGGACACGAGCGCGATCGCCAGGTCAACGGCCTAAGGCGCTCGGGACCGCGTGGCTACCTCCCGGGGGGCATGCCTAACCCCATCGGGGTGATGAGGGGCGACGAACCCCGTGGCACCGTGGGAGAGCCTTGAATTCTGTCTCCTCGCGGCTGCACGCTCGAGGAGCAACTACACGCAAGTGGCGCAAATCCGCGTGACCTGCGCTCACCGGTGAAGGGACATGTAATGGGGCTGCGCAACCACGGGCTCGACGGACCGACCTTCCAGATGCGCGAGAAGATCTTCGCAATCGGGGACGACTTCTGGATCGAGGACTCCGACGGCAACCGGGTCTACAGGGTCAACGGCAAGGCCGCGCGGATGCGGGACACCTTCATCCTCGAGGACACCCGCGGCAACGAGCTGTCCAAGATCCAGGAGAAGGTGGTCAGCGTCCGCGACAAGATGACCATTGAGAGCGGGTCCACGCAGGCCACCGTCCATAAGCGGCTGATCGGCATCCGCGACCATTACGTCATCGACATCGACGGCGGCGAGGACCTGAAGGCCCACGGCAACATCGTCGATCACGAGTACGAGATCGAGCGCGACGGCGAGAAGATCGCCGAGGTCTCCAAGAAGTGGTTCCGCGTGCGAGACACCTATGGGGTTCAGCTTGCCCAAGGCCAGGACGTGCCGCTAATCCTCGCTGTCACGGTGTGTGTCGACCAGATGGCTCGCGGGTAGGAACATCACGCTGGCAGGCCAATTGCGTTGAAGCGCATGGTGTGCTCCATCAAGACTGCGAGTCGGTGCCGCCCGTAGAGCGGTTGGCACCGCGGCGGCGTCTCTGCTCCATTCCTCCCAGCCCGGATGGCCACCTCGTCAACGACCAGTGCGCCGCGACCCCCATGCCCGACCTCCAACCAGGCATGCGGGAAGTCGGTCGCGTCTCTACGCCGCCAGCCGGCCAATTGGCAACCCGGCAAACATGAACGGCGGGTTGTCGCTAGCGCCTCGGCGGTGGGTGCGAGGGCAGCTTTGGTCACTCAGGCTCGTAGTCCTTGCCATGCATGCGGAGGATGTGCCGAAGATGCGAGATAGCCCCTGAGTAGTACCTGTACAGGTCGCCCGCGGTGCCCTCGCGCATCTGGCGAAGTTCGTCGATCAGATCCCGAATACGCTGCAACTCCTCACGATCCATACCGAGCACCGTATTGGCATCGGGCGGCTCTGGCTTGGTAGCGGGTGCGTGGGAGAGCCGTCAGACAGTTGCGTCTCATCGGCGAGTGGGCGAGCCCAGGTGAGACGGCTCGGCTTGGTCATCGAACCATGAACAAGTAGTCGCGGCTACTTAACGGACGAGAGCCTATGTAAAGCACCCTTGACACCTCTCGAGGTGTCAAGCACACTTGACACATGAGGAACTCGGTGAGGGACCACCGCCTCGGGTCGGGCCTGTCCCAGGCGGATCTCGCCACCGCGATGGGCGTCTCACGCCAGACGATCAACTCAATCGAGAACGGGCGCTACCTGCCTTCGCTGCCGCTGGCCTTCGCGCTGGCCAAGTACTTCCAGGCATCAATCGAGGAGATCTTCGATGTCGACGCATGACACCACCAAGCCACGACCGTCCCGCTACCGCTGGGCCACCATCGCCCTCGGGGTCAGCATGGGGCTTGCCTATCTGATCGCCGGATGGCTCGGCGACAACATGGCCTTCGGTCTGTTCGGCCTGGCCCTCATGCTCCTCAGCACGGTCACCTTCCTGGTCCTCAGCCGCTTCAGCGAGACCGCGGCAGGCCTGCTCGACCGTCGCGACGAGCGGATCAACCGCATCGACGGTCAAGCCACCGCCATTGCCGGCCTCAGCGTGATCTCCGCGGTGATCGTCGGCTTCGTTGTCGACATTGCCAAAGGCGGGGACGGTTCCCCGTACGCCGCACTCGGCGCCATCGGTGGGCTGGCCTACCTTGCTGCCATCGTCTACCTGCGCCTTCGCGGCTGAGGGAGATCTCGGCCAGCGATGGGTCCCAGCGCAGCCTGCCGGCCGGCGCCGGGGAGATAGACCGTGCTTCACCCAAGCCGACCGATGCCGACGATGTCTATCGCCCACCAGATCGCGGCAGGATCGGCGCCCTCGGGTGGGCACTTCGCGGCCATCCGGACCTGGCAGGTCATCCCGACCACGCCGGCGCGCCGGCCGGCGTCAGTATCACTACGGTTGAGGCATGACCGAGCTGGACGTGAACGGCATCGCGACCGATGAGCAGTCGCTGCTCACGCCCGGCTGGGCCCGGGCCAGCGACGACGAGATCGCCGAGCGGGACGCCTTGGCCGCCTCCGTGGTTGCCGCGTTGCGCGCTGCCGGCTGCCCCGCCGACCTGGCCCACCCGGACACCGACCGCGACCGCGGCTACTACGTCGAGGTCGACGCCAGCGCCGACTTTGCCGGCGGCGTCTTCGTCATGTGGGCGCCCGGCGGGACGGTGGGTCGCCAAGCCAAGGAGGCGGTGCTGCGCCACGACTACACCCACCCGGCGATCAAGTTCCACGGCGAGGTCGCCCACGCGATGACCACGGCCGCCCTGCACGTCCTGCACGCGGCCGGCTTCACCGCCGTCCTCGCTGACGACGACGAGCGCCCCTACGAGATCGACGTGCGCGCCGGCAGCTTGGACGCGGTCAACTGGCACCTGTAGCAACCGCGCCACCGCCTCGAGCAGACCGCACCAGTGCAGTCACTGATCCTCCGGTCGGGTCCTAGATGCGGCAACGGGCTCGTCGAGGTTGTTGGCCATTACCGTTTGCTCACGCGCTGATTGGTCCACAAGGCGTAACTGTCTTGCGCACCCAAACGTCGCACCGCCCACCTCCCGCTGGGACGCGTGCGAAGACCTACAGGGAGCGCCCGCGTTGACGCACCGGGCGGGCTCTCTCATGCGGGCCTGAACCGACCTCTTGTCAGGCTCCACCAGGGCAACGAGGATGGGTCCCGGGCGAGCTGCACGGGCTCACCGGACGCCGAGTGCCCGGACGTCAGGACTTCTCCCCGTGGAGGTGTTGATGGCAACCAGTCCCTCGACGCCGGACCAGGCTTCCTTGGAGGCCCTGCGGCTGCGGCGCGCTGAGCTGCGCCAGTCGATGAGCGCGCTGGAGCTCGCGATGGCCGAGCCAGCACCGACTTGGTCGTGCCCGCTGGGCCGGGCGCGTCCATGTGGCGCTGGTTGAGTTGTCGGCTGACGTTCGCGAGCATGTCGAGGTCACCCAAGGGGAGGCGGGGGTGCACTCCGACGTGCTCGCGGCAGCGCCACGTCTGTCCGGGGCGGTCACCCGCCTCGCCCGAGAACACGTGCAGATCAGCCACCTCGTCGATGACCTGCTCGCCCGAACGTCCGGGCCGGAGCCCAGCGTGGATCAGATCCGACGTCTTGGCACGACGCTACTGGGTCTGTTGGTCAGCCACCGGCAACGCGGCTCTGACCTGCTCTATGAGGCCTACGAGTTCGACGTCGGCGGAGAGACCTGAGGTCGCTGCCCGGGCCGACCAAATTCGATGGTTTCCACCGCGTCGGCGGCATCGCAGTACACGAGATCGACAGGCCCAACGCGCGCGCCACCACCAAGGAGGGGTTCGCCTCCTTCGAGCCACGAAATGGCGTCGGTTAGACCATGCGCGAGGCAGCAACCCCGCGCCACATCGCGGGTTGCGCCATTGCGGACGCCTGCCGTTTCCGTCGGCGGTTGTTGATCGATGTGCACGACCGAAAACACCATCCGCCCCGCGTCACGGTGCGTCTCGGGGCCAACTGCCGAGATCGGGATTTTGCGTTGGCGTGGTGCGAGGACGCCCCTCTGCGTTTTGTGGCCGTGCGAGCCCCGTCTTCGAGGCAGGGACTGGGCGCGACACGAGTCGGGGGTCACGGTGCCGCGTCCGGACCTGCTGCCCAACCTCGTGGGCGAGACCGTTCGCAAGGTGTGGACCCAATCCGGGCCCCGGCAACGGCTCGCTGCTGCATCCCTGACCTTGGCGACCGACCCGGCCGCCCTGACGAGTCGAGAGGACCCCCTGCGGTCGCTGCCCACGGGGCCGTCGCACGCGTCTTTTACGAAGGCGGGTCTGGGGCGTCCCAGTGGATGGTCCAGTCGCCCTGCGGATCCATGGCCACTGGACACATTCGAGGGTTTGGCCCGTAGATCGGGAAGAACTGCTCGTCTCGCACCACAGGCATGCGGATGCCATGCCAGGGACCCCCTGACCACGTTGCCTCATGGGTCGAATCCACGGGGCCAGCGTGACGGTTGAACGGTCATCTACGACCCGATGGTGACGTGTCGCTCAGCGTGTCCTCTCAGGCAAGGCTCACCCTCTCCGCGGAGGCCCGGTCGCGCGCTGGCCCGGTCGCGCGCTGGCCCGGTCGCGCGCAGGGCCCGAACTCCTCGTGCCCGAGGCCAGCGGGTGCGTCCTTGCGCCGCGAGTTCCACCGGCGGGTTGTCGTGGTGGCGCCGCGGTGTCGTGTCGGGCTGGGTTGGACGTGTCCGGGCCTAGCAGATCCGGTCACGCGAGTTCAGCGAGCTTGGCCAAGCCCGGATGTGTGTGTTTCGCCAGCCGATCTCGCGCGTCGTCCAGTGCCGCCGAGCCGGGGTGGCCGGGTGGGATCCGGGCGGGGTTGAGCGCGACCTGGTCGGACCACTCCTTGATGTCGGGTTCGGCGGAGAAGGACAGCACGGCCTGGGTGCCCAGGACGTTCATCCGCGCCCACTGCGCCAGCGAGTTGCCGTACGGCGACGGCGGACAGAGCCGGTTCTTCTCGCTGGTCGTCCTCGCGGGTCGCCTCGACGTACCCCACCAGTGCGGCACCGAAGCAGGGGAACCCGGCCCTGATCGGCTGCAGGGTGATCGCCTCGGGGCGCCAGACCGGAACCAGCGGCGGGTACTTCAGGCCGTCCGCGGCGCAGTGCACGATGACGGCGTCGTCCGCGACGGCGACCGAACCGTCGGCGAAGGTGAGCCGGCCCCGGTCCACCGCCTCGAGGTGACCTCGCCGAACGACGTTCTCGATGGTGCGCAGCTGCTCGAGCTCCCACGTCGCCGAGCGTGGGGGCCTTGGCCATCGTCGGCGTGACGGTGCGGTCGATGCGCAGCATGATGCCGGCGTCCTCCAGGCGCAGGAACAGGTCATCGAGCGACGTCGCGTCCTCAGCTGCCTGCATCGTGTCGGCGACCATGCCGAGGAAGATCGCCGGATCCGGCTGGACCACGGCCCGGTTCATCATCCACGGGTCGCGAGGGCGCACCCAGCAGATCGCGTCGGGGTCCACGCCGCGCGAGAGCAGCCAGATGCACGCATCGGTCGCGGTCTTGCCCGACCCGACGATGACGAACTGGCTCGGCGCCTCCTCCAACCGGACGAGGTCGTTGACCGGGATCACCCGGGCGTCCTCGCCGACGCGGAACGGGGGCGGCGTCTCCACCGGGATGCCGGGAGCCAGGTAGCGGGCATCGACGATCCGGCACCGCTCCGGCACCTCGTAGCGCCGGCCCGAGACGCGCGAGACGACGGTGCGGTCTCCTACGTACTCGGTGTTGGGGAAGAACTCGACCGTGCCCGAGTCCACCATCCGGTCGAGCACCCGCTCGTAGTAGGCGCAGATCTCCGACTGGGTCGGCCCGCTCGTGCAGGCCCGCCTCCGGCCCGTGCTGCTGCAGCTGGCCACCACCGAGCAGGGTCGAGGCGACCCCGTAGAACGCAGACGCCTGATGCAACCGGACGAAGGAGTACGCCTCGAGCCAGTGCCCGCTGACGCTGTGCCGACGGTCGACCAAGGCCACCCGTGCGTTGGCGTGGCTGGTCAGCGCGTCCGCGAACGCCATCCCCATGGCGCCGGCTCCCACCACCAGGTAGTCAGCGTCGATGGCTCGTCCCACACAGCCACGATGGCACTTCACCGCCGAGGCGTCCACGGTTTGCCAGCCGCGGCGGGCGCAACCAAGCCTCCCCGAGCAACTCCAAAAGGAGCTTCAGCCCAACCCGCTCCCCGCGCCCAAGGTCTGAGCCGCCAGTGGACTCCGGATAGCGATTCGCCTTTTGGTCAGTCTGCGCCCGATGTGGATTGGGGGGTGCGGCTCACCGCGTCGAGGACGACGCGGACGTTGGGCAGCGAGGCAGAGGTGCGCTCCCGAAGGGTGGGTCCGCCTTCCTCGGCGAGCCATTGATGCAGGGCCCCGCGAAATAGGTTGAATCCGACGGCGGCGAGAAGGTCGGAGGCCTGAGGGGTGAAGCCACGCGTGACCAGGGCCTGGGCGATCGCCACCTGCCAGCGGGCCTGCTTGGCCAGCTCGCGGCCGGTGAGCGCGACGTCGTCGTCGATGACGTGCTGCCGTTGACGCAGGCGGTGCCGGGCCGGCTCCATGACGTCGGCCAGGCCGCCGAGGACCTCGGTCATCAGGTCCTGCGCTCGTACCGGCTGCCGTTCGGCGGTGATCGCGGTGGTGATGACCGGCAGTAGCTGGTCGTCGTCGGCGAAGAGGACTTCTTCCTTGTCTGGGAAGTGCCGGAAGAAGGTCCGGGGGCTGACCCTGGCGCGCTTGGCGATCTCATCGATCGTGGTCGCCGCGTATCCGTGGGCCGCGAAGAGCTCGGCGGCCGCCTCCACCAGACGTTCCCGGGTGGGCTCTGGAGATCGAGGCATGCTTCGACACTACCGTTGCGTCACATCATGACACCACCCATACTCACGTTATGACAGAAGATGACACCACGGTCGGGCGTGGCCGCCAACATCGCCATCCGGTGGTTCTGCTCACCGGTCCCACCAGCGGGATCGGGTCAGCCACGCTGACCCGGCTGCTCGCCCACCCATCGCGCCCCGCCCTGGTTCTGCTGGCCCGTGACCGCGCCGGGCTGGCCGCGGCAGTGCGCCTGGCCCGTGACGCGGGGCTGGTGGCTCACGGCATCCGGGTGGACCTGTCGGACCTGTCCTCGGTTTGGGGCGCGACCGGATCGGTGGTCGAGCTGGTGGGCAACGGGGTGGTCGACCGGCTGGACGCCTTGGTGCTCAACGCGGGCCTGCAGCTGGCCAACCGCCACACCGCCAGCGCGCAGGGCCACGAGCTGACCTTCGCGGTCAACGTCCTGGCGCAGCACGCACTTCTTCGCGGTCTGAAGGACCAGCTCGCCACGGGCGGTCACGCGCTGCTGATGGGCTCCTCCACCCATCGGGGTCGGCGCGCCTCGTTCGGACTCGTCCCGGACCCGGTGTGGCAGGCGCCGGAGCTGATGGCGCGACCCGAGCCCGCGTCAGCCGAAGCTCGCGGCTCGCGGGCCCCGGGTGGGGTCGCGTACGCCTCGAGCAAGCTCGCCCTGGTGACCCTGGCCCATGAGTGGGCCGACCAGTTGGCGGCATCAGGCGCGAGGCTGAACGTCTACGACCCGGGCCTGGTGGCCGGCACCGGGCTGGGCCGGGACATGCGGCCGCACGAGTACTGGGCCTGGCGCAAGGTCATGCCGGTCATGAGCGTGCTTCCCGGTGCCACGACCCCGAGCCGTACGTCGCGGCACCTCGTAGCGCTCGCCCTGGGCGACGAGCAGCGTGACCTGCACGACGGGTACGTCGAGATGGCACGGGTCACCCGGGCTGAGCCGGTCACGTTCGACATGGCGCGCCGCAGAGCACTGTGGGACTGGTGCGAGCGAGCGATCGCCGCTGCGCAGCAGCAATGAGCAACCTCATGCTCGTCGTCTCACTGACCCTCAACGTCCTGGTCCTGGTCCCGGTCACCACCGGCCTGCTGCGCCAGTCCGATTGGGCGCGTGAGGTGTTCGGCCCGCGGTCCCCAGCTCGCGGCATCCTCACGGCCGTCTACCTGGCGATCCTGACCGCCTCCGGTCTGCTCCTGGTCGCCGTCCTCGCCGGCGTTACCGCAGCCGTTACCCCCGTTGCCACGCTCCTGACGCTCCAGGTGATCTACAAGGTCCTCACCCCGTGGACGGTTGGCCAGTGGCGCCACCCGGTCGTGCTGTCCAACCTGGCGATCGCCTCCGTCCATGTCCTGACACTGGCCCTCATCGCGCCCACTCTGATCAGCCCGTGACCGGGCAACGGGGTGGCGCCCTCTCGTCGGCGTCGGGTCCGTTCTGGAGACCGGCAGCGTCGGGGCCGACGTCGCCTACGCCAGGTAGCCGCGCAGATGCCTCTGCACGGTACCGGGTTCGGCCTGACCCCAGGCAGAGTCGACCCCCCGCATGAATCAGACGCACTATCGCGGATGCCGCCGTCCTCCGCCTTTGTCGAACCTCGACATCGCGGTCGGCGACGCCGTTGCATTAATGCTATGTAGCAGTAATGCTATGCCCATGGGACGAAAACCGAAGTCGGACGACCCGGTCTACACCCGCATCGAGGAGCACCGGGTACGGACCGGGCTCAGCCGCCAGGAGCTCGCCGATGCCGTCGGGGTCCATTACCAGACGGTCGGTTACCTCGAACGGGGCGAGTACGCCCCCTCGCTCGCGCTCGCGCTGCGCATCGCGGCTCTCGTGGACGTGCCAGTCGAGCAGCTGTTCTCCCTGACCCCGTTCACCGACTCCCAGACCTGAGGAAGCCAGCATGACCAGGAACCGGCTCAACGCGCGCCAACGCAACGACAAGGCCGTCGCCGACATGGTCCAGACGGTGATGCACGACACCCGATGGGACCGACTGCGCACCAAGCGGGCCCGAGTGAGGATCGTCGCCGCGATGCTCGCCATGCTCGTGGCAGTGCCCGTCGCCTGGGTCACCCTGCCCGCCCTTGCGGCACTTGGGGTCCTCGCGGTGGCGATCGCCGTCTGGTGGGTGCTGCGGATGTCGGTGCGCGTCATCGCCGACCTACCCGAGGAGTACCTCGACGAGCGACAGGTCCGCGTACGCGACCGTGCCTACGTCGACGCCTACCGTTGGTTCGCCGGTTTCACTCTCCTCGCCGCGACCATCCTTCTCGTGTGGTTCGTCGTGGTCAGCGAGAACGACGTCGCGACGGTCGAGATCGGCTGGGGCCAGGCCATGGCCGTCTTCTGGGCCTTCGAAGGACTCGCACTGACGCTGCCCTCGATGGTGCTCGCCATCCGCGAACCCCACCAGAGCTGATCGACGTCGGGACGGAGCCGACCCGACGGGTGCGACGTCGTTACGCCGCCAGCGCACTCGAGGCGGCGAGGCCGCGGTGCGTCATAGCGCCGCGTGCTGGTCGCACAGCATCTGCCGGGCGCTTGGCGGCCTGCGCCGTCTTGACGGGACAACCCGGGCCGAGTAATTTACCAATTGGTTAGTTAACCATCTAGCAACTTGCGGAGTGGGATGTCGACAACAACTGAGGACCGGCTGGACTCGACGTTCGCAGCACTGGCCAACACGACCCGTCGGGCGATGCTGGCTCGCCTCGCCCAGGGTGAGGCGACCGTCAACGAGTTGGCTTCACCGTTCGACCTGTCGCTGCCGGCCATCTCCAAGCACCTGAAGGTCCTGGAGCGAGCGGGCCTGGTCGTGCGCGGCCAGCACGCCCAGTTCCGGCCACGCACTCTCGACCCCGGCCCCCTCGAAGAGGTCTCGTCGTGGGCCGAGCAGTACCGCCCGGTCTGGGAGGCCCGCCTGGACCGGATGGACACCTATCTGCAGCAGCTCCGACGAGACGACAGGGACGCGTGAGCATCATGGCCACGACGAAGACACCCGAGCGGATGACGATCGAACGCGTGTTTCCCGCGCGGCCGGAGCTGATCTGGAAACTGTGGACGCACCCGGAGCACTTCGCCTCCTGGTACGGCCCCGTGGGCAGCTCGGTCCCGGTCGCCGAGATGGACGTGCGGGTCGGCGGAACTCGCCTGCTGTGCATGGAGGTTCAGACCCCTCAGGGTTCGCGGCGGATGTGGTTCACCGGCACGTTCCTCGAGGTCGTGGAGAACCAGCTGCTTGTGTACACCGATGCCATGGCCGACGAGCACGGCAACGTGATCGACCCCGAGCAGATGGGGATGCCGGCCGGTCACCCTGCGGTCACCGAGGTCCGGGTGGAGCTCGAGCCCGTTGATGGCGGGACCCGGATGGTCCTCACCCACGTCGGCATCCCTGAGGGCTCACCCGGCGCGGTCGGCTGGGCGATGGCGTTGGACAAGCTCGCCGAGCAGCTGGACGCGACCAGTTCCCGCTAGAGCCACGCAGGTGTTGGGGGATTCCCGTGGGCGATGGCGCGCGGGAGGATGACCCCGTGAGCGTGAATGTCCAGGTCGAGGTCGTCATCGACTGTCCGGTCGACGAGGTGGCGTCTTTCGCGGGCGACCCCGGCAACGCTCCTCAGTGGTACGCCAACATCACTTCGGTGGCGTGGCAGACCCCGCCGCCGGTCTCGGTCGGCTCCCGGATGGACTTCGTGGCGCACTTCGTGGGCCGCACCCTCGCCTACACCTACGAGGTCGTCGATCTCGAAACCAACAGTCGGCTGGTGATGAGGACCGCTGACGGCCCGTTCCCGATGGAGACCACGTACTCGTGGAACGAGGTCGATGGCGGAGGTACCCGGATGAGGTTGCGCAACCGGGGCACGCCGGCCGGATTCGCCAAGTTGACGGCGCCGATGATGGAGCCCGCCATGTATCGCGCCACCACCAAGGACCTGCTCAGGCTCAAGCACCTGCTCGAGACCCGCCGAGGAGACTGAATGGCCTACGACGAGGACCTCGCCGGGCGGACGCGGGAGCTGCTCGCGGAGCTGACCGCCTTCGACGAGCGCAAGATGTTCGGCGGCCTGGCGTTCATGGTCAACACCCACATGGCCTGCGGCATCGTCGGTGACGACCTGATGGTCCGCGTCGGAAAGGACAACCACGACGCGGCGATCAGCGCCGGAGCCACCGAGATGGACTTCACCGGGCGACCCATGCGCGGGATGGTCATCGTCCCCGCCGACCGCGTACGAGGGGACGGCGACCTGGAACCCTGGGTTGTCCAAGCCGTTGAGTTCGCGCGGTCAGAGCCAGCGAAGAAGCCCGACGGGCGACGTGGTCAGAGCGAGCCTGAGCCACAACTGCGGCAACCTGATCCGACTCAGCAGCCCCTGACGAGCTCGGATGACTTCGCCAACTCCCTGGATGCCGCAGGACGCAAGTCAGGACGATGGTCCGAGCCTGACCCCCATGGCGGAACCATGACCGGGGAGTATCTCGACGGCGAACGGGTCGGTCAGTGGTGCCACTTCGCCGGCGATGATCGACTCCGCTCGGAAGGTGGATACGACCGCGGCGAACTGCACGGAGTCTGGACCTGGTACCGGGCCAGCGGCGTTCGCCTCCAGAGGGGCGCCTTCGACCAGGGCGCCAAGGACGGCGCCTGGGACCGATGGGACGCACAGGGCAACCACCTCGACACCACCTGGTGGAAGCAGGGACGCAAACACAAGCCGAAAGGCTGAATGCCATCGCGTACCGGCCGCGCTCCGCGTGACCACCGGTTGCCGTGGGGCGCCAACTTCGGACCACTGTCGACCGGACAAAACTCTCCCAGAAAGTGTTCGGCGCCAGTCAGATACAGGTGGCTTCTCGCTACGTCCGCCAACCGCCTTACCTGGGCATGAGCACGAACATTGAAGTGCGTCTCAACGACGCCTGCCGGCGCCCGCCCTACGGCGGGGCCACCGTCCCTGATGTAGGCGAGCACGCGAGGGAAGAGATCACAGAACTCACCGCCACCCAAGGAGTCGACCGGTCCGCCCGCGCGTTCCATCGCATCCCACAGTGGTTCCGGGGATCGCACGAGATCCTCGGCGGTTGATGCGTCTACGTCCAGGAGCTTGTCGATGTCGGTGACGAGCTCTCTGCGCGACTCAGCTGCTAGGTCGTCCAAGGCGTCTCGGTCCGTGTTCGGAGGCTAGAGGACTTTCTGCGACAGAAAATGGATGCCGACGTCTGGTGATGCGTCTCGCCGCGACTGCGGCAATTCGGAGCGCGGGGGTGGCAGACCCCGCAGGTCCGTTCCGCGCGAGGTCTGACTACGCGACGATGGGTTGCATGGACGAGCCCACTTTCCGCACGATCTTCGAGCCGTTCCGGATCCATTCGGTGGAGCCTTTGCGGATGAGCACTCGCGGTGAGCGCAGGGGGTACCTGCGTCAAGCCGCGTTCAACCTGTTTCAAGTGCGGGCCGAGCACGTTCTGGTCGACCTGCTCACCGACTCGGGCACCGGTGCGATGAGCCGGGACCAGTGGGCCGCGATCCAGCACGGTGACGAGTCGTATGCCGGTTCGCCGTCCTTCTACATCTTCGCCGACGCGGTTCGTGAGCTGTTCCCGTTCGAGCACGTCATCCCGGTGCACCAGGGCCGGGCGGCGGAGAAGATCCTCTTCTCGGTGATCGGTGGCCCGGGCAAGGTGGTCCCGAACAACACCCACTTCGACACGACCCGGGCGAACGTCGAGGCAACCGGGGCACAGGCCGTCGACCTGCCCATCCTGGAGGGCCGCGACCTCTCTTCTCAGCACCCGTTCAAGGGAAACATGGACCTGGCGGCCCTTGAGGACCTCCTGGTCAGCCGGGCCGGCGACGTGCCCTGCGTGTTCGTCACGATCACGAACAACAGCGGTGGCGGGCAGCCCGTCTCGCTGGCCAACCTGCGTGGCGTGCGTGAGATCTGTGATCGCTACGGCAAGCCGTTGTTCCTCGACGCGTGCCGGTTCGCCGAGAACGCCTGGTTCATCCGCGAACGCGAACAGGGCCAGGGCGAGCGGGAGGTCTCCGACATCGTGCGCGACATGGCGGCCTTGGCGGACGGGATGACGATGAGTGCCAAGAAGGACCCGATGGGCAACATCGGTGGCTGGCTGGCCATGAACGACGACGACCTGGCCACTGCCTGTCGCAACACGTTGATCCTCACCGAGGGCTTCCCGACCTACGGCGGCCTCGCGGGGCGCGACCTGGAGGCGCTGGCCCAAGGGCTCAAGGAGGTCGTGCAGCACGACTACCTGAGGTATCGGATCCGGTCGACCGCCTACCTGGGGGCGGCACTTCAGGACCGGGGCATCCCGGTGCTCAGCCCCTTCGGTGGGCACGCCGTCTACATCGATGCGCGCACGCTGGCCTCTCACCTTGATCCGTTGGAGTACCCGGGGCAGTCGGTCGCCATCGCGCTGTACGAGATGGGCGGGATCCGCTCGTGCGAGATCGGCACGGTCATGTTCGGCAGGCAACCCGATGGCACCGAGGTGCCGGCCAGCATGGACCTGGTCCGGCTCGCGATCCCGCGGCGCACCTACACCCAAAGTCACATCGACTACGTGATCGAGGTATGCGAGGAGGTGGCCGCCGGGGCTGACAGCCTCCCCGGATACCGGATCGTGCAGGAGCCCAAGACGCTGAGGCACTTCACCTCGTCCTTCGAACCTCTCGGGTAGCGAGCTCGGACCCTTGCGCGTCATTTCGGCCGCAAGCGGCACCGGGAAGAGTTCTGATCAGCCTTCTCGCAGGGTGTGGGCGGTATGGCGCATGAGCAGCTGGCGGCCCCGCGCGTTGCGTCACCCTCGTCAGGTGAGGTCTACCAAGGCGAGGAGTCGTTTGATGGAGACCTGTGGTCGCCAAGAGAGCGAGCCTCGCCTCGGGTTGTTCCGGGGCGGCAATCGAACAGGATCGAGGAGCCATGGGCGTGCCGTTCAAGGGCAAGGTCAACGTCGACATCCGAGACTCGGTGGAGGACTGGGACCCATTCGCCCCGCCCAGGGCGCCTGACGGCGCCCCCAACGTGGTTTACGTGGTGCTCGACGACGTCGGGTTCTCGGCGATGAGCTGCTACGGCGGGCCGATCGACACCCCGAACATCGACGCGATCGCCGGGGACGGTGTGCGCTACACCCAGTGGCACACCACGGCCCTGTGCTCGCCCACTCGCTCGTGCCTGCTCACCGGTCGCAACCACACCCGCAACTCGATGGCCTGCATCACCGAGGGTGCCAGTGGCTTCGCCAACGCGAGCGGCACCATCCCGCCGGAGAACGGGATGCTCTCGGAGATCCTCGGTGAACGCGGCTGGAACACCTACATGGTCGGCAAGTGGCACCTGTGCCCCACCGTCGAGATGAACCTGGCCTCGACCCGCCGCAACTGGCCGACCGGGCGCGGGTTCGAGCGCTGGTACGGCTTCCTCGGCGCCGAGACCAGCCAGTGGTACCCCGAGCTCACCTACGACAACCACCCGGTCGACCAGCCGAAGAGCCCCGAGGAGGGCTACCACTTCGGTGAGGACATCACCGACAAGGCGATCGAGTTCATCATGGACGCCAAGGCGGTCGCCCCCGACAAGCCGTTCTTCCTCTACTACGCGCCGGGCGCGGCCCACGCGCCGCACCACGCCCCCAAGGAGTGGATCGAGAGGTACGCCGGCCGCTTCGACGAGGGCTACGAGGCGATGCGCGAGACCACCCTGGCCCGGCAGGTCGAGATGGGCATCGTCCCGCCGAACACGCAGCTGCCGCCGATGAACCCGCTCGGCACCCCGAAGACCCGCACCGGCCCCGAGGGCCAGCCGTTCTCGCCGGTCGACACCACCCGGCCCTGGGACACCCTGTCGGATGACGAGAAGCGCCTGTTCTCGCGGATGGCCGAGGTCTACGCCGGGTTCCTGTCGCACGCCGACGCGCAGATCGGGCGGCTGCTGGAGTACCTCGAGGAGACCGGTCAGCGCGAGAACACCATGGTCATCGTCGTCTCCGACAACGGGGCCAGCGGCGAGGGCGGCCCGGACGGGTCGGTCAACGAGATGCTGTTCATGAACGGCATCCCCGACAACATCGACGCCAACCTCGCGATGCTCGACGAGCTCGGCGGCCCGAAGACGTACAACCACTACCCCAACGGGTGGGCGATGGCCTTCAACACCCCGTTCAAGATGTGGAAGCGCTACGAGTTCAACGGCGGCACGTCCGACCCGTGCATCATCTCGTGGCCGGCCGGGATCGCGGCCAAGGGTGAGATCCGCGAGCAGTACCACCACGCGGTCGACCTCGTGCCGACCGTGCTCGACGCCCTGGGCATCACAGGCGCCGGCCACGATCAAGGGCCACACCCAGAGCCACTTCGACGGCGTGAGCATGCGCTACAGCTTCGACGACCCGACGGCCCCGGGGCAGCGGCAGACGCAGTTCTACTCGATGCTCGGGTCGCGTGGCATCTGGCACGACGGGTGGAAGGCGATCACCACGCACCCGACGATCAGCGGCTGGGGTCACTTCAACGATGACGAGTGGGAGCTCTACCACGTCGACGTCGACCGTTCCGAGCTGCACAACCTGGCCGCCGAGCAGCCCGACAAGCTCCGCGAGATGGTCAACCTCTGGTACGCCGAGGCCGGCGCCAACGAAGGCTTCCCTCTCGATGACCGCTCGGCATTAGAGATCCTGGTGTCGCCACGGCCGCAGCTGTCCGCACCGCGCGACCGCTACGTCTACTTCCCCAACCACGCCGAGGTGCCCGAGGCCCAGGCCGTGGTCGTGCGCGGCCGGTCGTTCGTGATCGGAGCCCTGGTCGACCTCCCCGAGCCCGGCGCCCAGGGGGTGCTCTTCGCCCAGGGGTCACGCTTCGGCGGCCACGCCCTGTACGTCAAGGACAACCGGCTGCACTACGTCAACAGCTTCGTGGGCATGTTCGAGCAGAAGGTGGTCGGCACCGTCGACCTGCCGACCGGCGAGAACCTGATCCTGTCGGCGTCGTTCGAGAAGGACGGCGTGGACCCGCCGCCGGTGGCCACCGGCATCCTGTCGCTCTTCCACGGGGACACCAAGGTGGGCGAGGGCCGGATCAAGCTGCAGCCCGGCGGCTACATGATCGCCGGGGAGGGGCTGGCCGTCGGTCGCGACGTCGGCGACCCGGTGACCGACGACTACCCCGGCACCCACCCCTTCCGCTTCACCGGCGGCACCATCAAGCGGGTCGCCGTCGACGTCAGCGGAGAGCCGTACGTCGATCTCGAGCGCGAGGCGCAGGGAATGCTGATGCGCGAGTGAGCCCACATGCGCATGCCGCTCGGCCCTTGCATCCGACTCGACGTGCGTCACAGCGCCCCGAGTCAATGTCCCCGATGCTGGCCACAGAACGGCTCCAGATGCGTCACATCGCCTGAAGGCGGGTGTGCTCGAACTCTCAACGAGGTCCGCGAGACGCTGACCCTGCCGTCGCACCTATAGCGTCCCCTCGAGCATCACCGGCTTCGGCCGCTTGAAGAAGGTGACGCCTGTGCGCGGCATCAACATCCGACACCACGGGGCGGCCCTCGGCCGGGTCAGTACACCGGGCTGTACATCGTGGAGCGGATGTGGGTCTCGAGGTCTTCGGGGCGTGGCACGCGAGCCAGCCCCTGCTCGTAGGCCACCTCCGCGACGGTGACGGCGATCTCCGCAGAGACGTCCCGAATGTTCCGCAGCGGCGGGTAGAGGTTTCCGGTGGCAAGCTGGTCCTGCGAGACCAGGTCGGCCAGCTTCCGCGCCGCCGCCATGAACATCTCCTCCGTGACGCGCGCCGCCTCCACCGCGGTCACGCCGAGGCCGACACCGGGGAAGATGTAGGCGTTGTTCCCTTGCCCCGGAACCAGGGTGCGGCCCTGGTACTCCACCGGGGCGAAGGGGCTTCCGCTGGAGAAGACGGCTCGCCCATCGCTCCACTCATACGCGCGGGATGCCGTGCACTCCGCCTTCGAGGTGGGGTTGGAGAGCGCGAAGATCGCCGGCCGCTCGTTGAGCTCGGCCATCCGCCGCACCACGTCCTGGGTGAAGGCCCCATGCTGGCCAGAGACGCCGACGAGGAATGTGGGCCGCACCGCGTCGACGGCGGCCAGGAGATCTGCGGCCGGAGCGGCGTCGTGCGCGAAGCGCAGCTTGTTCTGGTTGAGGTCGGTGCGGCTGGAGACCACCAGGCCCCGCGAGTCGACGAACCAGCAACGAGCCCGGGCCTGCGCCGCCGTCAGCCCTTCCTCCTCCATCGCGGCACTGATCAAGGTGGCGATGCCGAGGCCGGCCCCGCCGGCGCCGTGGAACAGGAACGTCTGGTCGGCGAGGCGGCCCCCGGTGACGCGCAACGCGGACAGGACACCCGCGAGCGCCACGGCGGCGGTGCCCTGGATGTCGTCGTTGAACATGCAGTAGCCGTCGCGGTACCTCTGCAGCAGCCGGAAGGCGTTGGCGTTGCCGAAGTCCTCGAACTGGACCAGGGCCCGTGGAAAGCGTTGTGTGACAGCCTCCATGAACTCGTCCAGCAGGGCGTCGTAGGCCTCGCCGCGCACCCGCTGCTCCTTGACGCCGACGTAGAACGGGTCGTCGAACAGGTCGTGGTTGTTGGTCCCCACATCGATCGTGATCGGAAGGGTGGCCGCGGGGTCGATCCCAGCGCACGCCGTGTAGAGCGAGAGCTTCCCGATCGGGATGCCCATACCGTTCGCGCCCAGGTCGCCCAGACCTAGGATGCGCTCGCCGTCGGTGACGACGATGACGCGGATGTCGTCGATCGGCCAGTTGGCCAGGACCTCGGCCACCGAACCGCGGTCCTCGAGCGTGAGGTACATGCCCCGCGACCGGCGGAACATGCGCGAGAACTCCTGGCACGCCTGCCCCACGGTGGGGGTGTAGAGGATCGGCATCATGGTCTCGATGTTGTCCGTGACCACCCGGTAGAAGAGGGCCTCGTTCCGGTCCTGCAGGTTGGTCATGGTGGCGTACTTCGCCAGCGCGTCCGGCGCGGCGTGAAACCTGTCGAGCACCCGGGCAACCTGGACCTCTTGCGAGATGACCTGGTACGGAAGCAGCCCGCGCAGCCCCCGGCTCTCCCGCTCCTCCCGCGAATGTGCCGTGCCGTGGTTGAGCAACGGATTGTCGAGGATTTCGAACCCGTGCTGTGGCATCGCGCCTCTTCGGTTGTGGAGTGAATCCCTGCCAGATTACGGGCTCTTCAGCATGACCATGTGTGGGGTCCAGGGGCCGGAGCCCTGATCCCGACCGGCTCCTGGTCTGGGGTGGGTCGTGATCCGGTCTGCCAGCGCGAACTCGTGGGGGCACGACTGTCGCATCGGGCCGACCCCGTTCGTAGGTTGGTCAGAAGGCGGCGAGGGGCCGCCTCAACCCGACCAAAGACACCCAACGCAAAGGAACGACGATGCGCACCCTGATCAGCACGGCCTTCATCTCCCTCGACGGCGTGGTCGAAGACCCCGGGGGCCAGACCGGCTACCGCAACGGCGGCTGGACCTTCAAGAGCGTCGACTTCGTCCCGGATGCCTACGCGCTGAAGGGGTCGGAGCAGATGGAGTCGACCGCCATCCTGCTGGGCCGCACGAGCTACGAGCTCTTCGCCCCGGTGTGGCCCGGGATGGAGGACTTCAGCCACTACAAGGACCTGCCCAAGTACGTCGTCTCGACCACCCTGGCCGACGACGACCTGGTATCCGACTGGGGGCCGACTACGATCCTGCGCTCGCTCGACGAGGTCGCAGCACTCAAGGAGTCGGAGGGCGGCCCGATCATCGTCCACGGCAGCGTCACGCTCAACCACGCCCTGGCTGACGCCGGCCTGGTCGACCGCTACAACCTCCTCGTCTTCCCACTCCTGCTGGGCGCGGGCCAGAAGCTGTTCAGCGACACCGACAAGGACACCCAGAAGCTCAAGCTCGTGGACAGCGAGGTCTACAGCAACGGCATCCAGAAGAACGTCTTCGACGTCATCCACTGACGATCAACGCACGGATGCCGCCCGCTCGGGTGAGCGGGCGGCATCCGGGACGTTGGCCTCGAAGGTCTCGAAAAGGCCTGCAGGAGAACGATGCTCTCAGCGAGAGGTGATCCGCAGTACGGTGCCGGTGGTGCCGGACAGCACGCCCGTGGTGTTGCCGAGGACGTAGAGCTCGCCGCGGCGGTCCTGGGCGAAGCCGAAGACGGCGATGCCGGGGTCGGGCAGCGAGGTGACCTGGGAGCCCTTGTTGACGAACAGGCGGCCGAGCGGCTGCGCGAAGGCCCGCGAGTAGTCGCCGAACACGTAGTGGCCGCGCAGGGCCTTGACTTCGTGGCCCCGGTAGACGTACCCGCCCACGACGGCGATGCCCTGGCATGCGCTGGGCGGCGCGCCGCCACCGCACCGGACCCCACCGGGGGCGGTGTGGTCGTACTCGAGCACGGGGTCGAGCAGGCCCGCAGGGATGCCGGGCGATCGTTGGGTCACGAAGCCCGCGCCGTCACCGCCGTTGTCGAACAGGAAGCTGCCCTCCTTGACGGGCCAGCCGTAGTTGCGCCCGGGGCGCACGACGTCCACCTCTTCGATGTCGTTCTGGCCCACATCGCCGACCACCAGGTGGCCCGAACGAGCGTCGAAGGAGAAGCGGTAGGGGTTGCGGAAGCCGTAGGCCCAGATCTCGTCGGCGCCGTCGCGACCGACGAAGGGGTTGCCGCGTGGGATGCCGTACTGGCCGTTTGCCGAGTTGTGCCCGCGCGGGTCGACGCGCAGCACCTTGCCGAGCACGTTGCCCGGGGCGAGGCTCTGCGCGTTGCCTCCCGCGACGTGGCCGGGGCCCTGGTCGTCGGCTGCCCCGCCGTCCCCGATCGAGATGTACAGCTTGCCGTCGGGCCCGAAGGCGATCTCGCCGCCGTTGTGGTTGAACTGTGGCTTGTCGATGCGCATGAGCTCACGCCGTGACGACGGGTCCACCACGAGGTGCTCAGCCTTGCGGTTCGATACGCGCCACTCGGCGATCACGGCCTGGCCCCCGCCCGGCGTCACCCCCGGTTGGGTCGTGAAGTCCGGCGAGGAGGTCGGGTTCTCCGACGTGAACGTGTACAGCAGGCCGGTTCGCTTGAACTGCGGGTCGAAGGCGAGCCCGAGCAGACCACGCTCGTCATAGGGCAGGCCCGGGATGATCTTGGCCAGGTCCGACACGAGCCGGCCGGACAGGTCGGCCACGAGCGACTTCGGCGACCTGCCCCGCGTGTCGATCTGCCAGATCTGGCCCCCCTGGTCGGCGACGTACAGGTACTTGTTGTCGCCCGGTGCGAACGTGCCGGTGACCGGAGAGACCAGGCCGGTCACGACCGGCTTCAGCGCGATACGGGTGCTGCTGACGGGGATGGGTGCGGGAATCGGATCGGAAAGGGCTGGGGCTGCAGCAGCTGGGGAGGCGACAGCCAAGACCGCGACTGCGGCAAGTGCGATTGACCTGGGAACTCTCATCGGACTTCCTCTGCTCGGGCGCGCCAGAGCGCGCAGGGTCGGTAGTCGTTACCACGGGCCCCACCCGTGCAGGGTTCATGCCTGGCCGCGCACGGATGCCGCCTGCTCTGGTGAGCGGGCGGCATCCGGGCGGGGTGCGTGCGTCAGCGACCGCTCACCGCACCTGGAAGGTCGCCTTCCCGCTCGCCGTCACCGCACACGTCGGCATCGGTCGCGGCCGGTGAGCATTCCCGGGGGGCGGAACCGACAACTAGACTCGCGGGGCGACGCGCAAGGCGCACGCCGCGGATGAGATGGATGTGGTCGCGGTGGATGAGCGCGTCGAGGTTCACATGCGCGACACCAACGCGTTCGCCTGGTACATGGAGCAAGACCCGCTGCTCCGGTCGACGGTCGTCGTGGTCCTGGTGCTCGAGGGCACACCGCACTGGGATCGGTTGTTGGACCGGCTCGAGCGAGTGACCCGCCTGTCGCCTGGGTTCCGGCAGAAGGTGGTTCAGCCGCCGCTGCGGTTGGCCACGCCCCGCTGGGTCGTTGATCCCGATTTCGACCTGTCCTGGCACATCCGCCGGTTCGAGGCCGCGCAGCCCAACACGCTGGCGACGGTCCTGGAGTTCGCCCGCAAGACCGGGATGGCCGGCCTCGATCGTGATCGGCCGCTGTGGGAGCTCACGTTCATCGAGAAGCTCGAGGGCGGCCAGACGGCTGCTCGTGATGAAGCTGCACCACTCGTTGACCGACGGCGTCGGGGGCATGGACATCGCACGGCTGCTGTTCGACGTCGAGCCGCAGCCTGCGGATCTCGGACCCATGCCCGATGCGCCCGACGGCGAGAACCTGGGCACCGTCGACCTGGTCCGCGATGCCGTGGGCCACGAGTGGTCTCGGCTCGTCGACTTCTCGACAGGCGTGCTCACCTCGGCGCCGGGCGACGCGGCGAACGCGTTGCTGCACCCCCGCGCGCACGGTCACCGAAACCTTCGCCACCGTGCAGTCGGTCGCGCGTTTCCTCCAGCCCGTGCCCACCACGCTGTCGCCGGTCATGACCGAGCGCCACCTGGCCTGGCACTACGACGTGCTGCAGTTCCCGCTGGATCGACGTCCTGAACGCGGCGCATGCCGCGGGGGCCAAGCTCAACGACGCGTTCCTCTCCGGTGTCACCGCGGGACTGCGCAGGTACCACGAACGGCACGGCGCACCGGTCGACGAGCTGCGGGTCACGATGCCGGTCAGCATCCGCAAGGACGGCGACCCCATCGGGGGCAACCGCATCACGCTCATGCGCTTCAAGGCTGCCCGTGGGCATCGCCGACCCGAGCGAGCGGATGCAGGGAGACCCAGCGCCGCTGCGAGCCGATGAAGACCGACCGGTCGCTGCCCTTCACCGACGCGCTCGCGGGCACGCTGAACCTCCTGCCGCGCGCCTACGTCGGCGGGATGCTCAAGCACATCGACTTCCTCGCCAGCAACGTGCCCGGAATCCCGGTGCCGCTCTACCTCTCGGGAGCGAAGGTCGACGGCTTCTACGCCTTCGGCCCCACGATCGGGGCCGCGCTGAACGTCACCCTGATGTCGTACTGCGGCACCTGCTTCGTCGGCATCAACATCGACACCGGCGCGGTCCCGGACCCGGACGTGCTGATGGACTGCATGCGCGACGGCTTCGACGAGGTTCTCGCCGTCGGGGGCGCGACCGAGCGCGTGTCCAGGCCGACCGAACCCTCCTGACGCACGGATGCCGCCCGCTCTGGTGAGCGGGCGGCATGCCGGTGTCGTTGTCTTTGGTTGGCTCAGATGAGGCCGAGGCCCTTGACGGCGTCGCGCTCCTCGACGAGCTCGGCGACCGAGGCGTCGATCTTGCCGCGTGAGAAGTCGTCGATCTCGAGGCCCTGCACGATCTCCCACTTGCCGTCCTTCACGGTGACCGGGAAGGAGGAGATGCTGATGCCCTCCTGCACGCCGTATGAGCCGTCGGAGCGCACCGCCATCGACACCCAGTCGCCCTCGGGGTGCCCCCGCACCCCAGGTGCGGGCATGAACGACGCGCCTCCACGAGACCAACGAGCCCACCATTGGTCTGCACGGATCAATCGTGGCCATGAGATCCCGGCAACGCGGCGCGAGCCGTCGCCGAGGACTCCGGCAACCGCCGCGTCACTCCTTGTTCGAGTCGGCGATGCTGAAACTCGGGGGTGGCGCGCGACCCCGTGCTGCGCCATCCTTTTGTTCAAGGTGGGGATACCGGAGGGAGGCTGGATGACCGAGGGGCTCGACGTTCTCCGGTCCTGGGTCAAGGGCTTGGCGCGACAGGAGGCCGAGCCGCCTCAGTGGGTCAGGCTGCCCGGGGACGACCAACCGCCCCTCGTGCCGGGCGAGGACTACTTCCAGGTCCGAGTCCGCAGAGTGGCGGTGGCCTACGAACGGGAGTGGCTGGAGAAGTTCGCCCCGATGCTCGTCGTCGCGACCGAGTTCTCCTACGACGGCCAGACGGTCACCAGGCCGGCGGTCATCGGACCATCGATGATCGAGCAGGCTGGCGGCCCCGCGCCGATCAGCGCCACGATCGCCGATACCGTTGTCGCCGGCCCGCACCCGCTGCGCGCCGGCGGGGTTGGCCTGACGGTCGCGCTGCACCGGGTGGCGCGCGGCAACGTCGTCGGCCAGCTGTTCGACGTGGTGGACGGGACGGCGAAAGCGTTGGACCTCGCGGGGGGCCTGACGCCCTACACCACGCTGGCGCGGGTCGTCATATCCGGCATCACGGCGCTCACCGGAGGTGACCGGGCACTGGTCGCGCGGCGGGACCAGTTCGCACCCGTCCAGCCCGGTGACTTCGCGCTGCTCTCGCCGCGGACGAAGGTCGACCCCGCCGCGCTACTTCCTGGTCGACGGCGAGTTGCACACCACGGTCCCAGGTGGGTCGACGCCGGTCCGCGGCGCCGACTACGTCGTCTACTCGGTCGAGCGAGTCGCTCCGGCGGACGTCGACGTCACCCGGCTCGGCCTGTACCGCCGCTGGCTCGAGGTGCTCGACGAGGCGAATCGAGCGAGCACACCGGAGATCTGGCAGAGCACCAAGGTCCGGCTCTCTGCGCTGGTCAGCGCCGCGTTCACCAGTCCCGACCTCACCTGGCACCACGCTGAGGAGCTGGAGACCGAATGGACCGCCAGGGCCTTGTCGCGCCGGGATCGGGCGCGCCAGCTCGGTGACATGGGCGGGATCGGCGAGCTGCAGGACGCGCGGTCCCACGCGCTGGCGATCCTGGAGCTGTGACGGTCGGCCATGACACAGACATCCACGCCGGCCGGGATCGTGACCTGCACGCTGACGATCAAGGACGACCACAACGGGGAGTACGACGACGACCTGCAGTACCAGCGCGAGGAGGGGAAGGCGCAGCAGGGCATTCTCGGGCGCAGCCAGATCACCCGCCTCGTGGTCAAGCTGCTCGACCGCTGGGTCGACAACTACTACAAGAACTGCCGTCGCGACGAGCTTGCCGTCCTGGGGAAAGCGTTGTACGCCATCGCCTTCGGCGATGAGCCCGGCCATCCCGACTTCCCGCTGCGGACCGCCTTCGAGAGCACGCTGCGGCAGTGTCGCACTCGCGGGATGCGGCTCAGGCTGCGGCTGGTCATGGGACCGGAGGTGAACGACCTTGCCGACTATCCCTGGGAGTTCATGTACCTCGACCTCCCCGAACACGCGGGCTTCTTCCTGGCCGGCCAGGACACCACGTTGAGCCTGACCCGCTATGTTCCCAACTCCAGCATCTGGAGGGATCGCGACGGCTTCGACGCCGAGAAGCTGCGGATTCTCGTCGTCGTGTCGACCCCTCCCATTCCAGGGATGACCGAGCTCAGCGTCGGCAACTTCGTCGACAAGGTTGCTGCGCTCGACCCCAAGCGGTTCGGCATGCGCGCGATGCAGTCGCCGACTCAGACCGAGCTGCAGGCGGAGCTCCGCCAGCACCAGCCCCATGTCGTCCACTTCATCGGGCACGGCCGCCCGGGCGCGCTGGCCCTGCGTAAGGACGACGTGACCCTGCGACATGAGCAGGAGGACTTCGAAGCGCGGCGGGAGCTGGGCGAGCGGCCCCAGCAGCCCTCTCCTGCGGTGTGGATCAACGAGAAGACCGCAAGCGACGTGCTGAGCACCGGTCTCGACGACGACAATGCGCCGTCACGGCTGATCTTCCTGCACGCCTGCGAGGGGGCGCGTGCCGACCAGACCAGGGACAACCTCGAGGGGTTCACCAGCGTGGCCCGCGAGCTGGCGCGGTCGGACCGGATCAGCGGCGTCATCGCCATGCAGTACACCATCGGGGTCGAGGACGCCGAGCTGTTCGCCACCGCCTTCTACGAGAGCATCGCCGACGGCGAGCCGCTGGACGACGCCATGACCAAGGCGCGCAAGAGCTCGGGGAGACGCCTCGCCCCGACCGCGACCAGACCTGGGACGACCGCGGTTTCGGGACGCCGGTCATCTACCTGCGCAGCGAGCGGGCCCTGGTGTCGGCACCGGCGCGGACCCGCAGCAACGTGGTGGCCGTCGAGAAGGAGGGGTGTCCCAACGGGCACTGCAACGCGTACGTCCTCCGCGGGCAGCAGCCGCAGCGCTGCAGAGGTGTGCCGTGAGCCATTCACGATCTGCCCGAACCCGGAGTGCTCGACCGGCCTCATCGTCCCCAAGCCCGGTTGGGAGTGCCGCGACTGCCCCTACGTCTTCGAGGCCCCCGTCCCGGACGCCCCGCAGGCAGAACAGGGCGGGCCGGGGGAGGGCTCCGGGGCGCGACCAAGACCGGGGTCGCAGGCACGCCCGTCGGCCCCCGATCCGGTCAAGCAGCTGCCGTTCCCCTCTGGTCAAGACAGTGAGCCCGACGATCGGCGCAGCTCCGACTTCGACCCGATCCGAAGTCTCTCGGACGCGACACCCGCGCAGCCGCCTGCCGACCACGACGATCCTCCACAGACGGGTGACACACCCGCCTCCGCGGATGCGGCCGCCCCGGAGGTTCCGGTGGAGTGGTCATGACGACCGTCTCCGAACGACTCGCGGGCCCGGCGCCGGACCTCGAGTGGCTCTCGGGCGTGGCCGGTGACGCGTATGCCGCCGCGGCAAGGGCGAACGCGCCCGTGCGAGACCTGGTCGACCTCGTGGAGCCGATCCGGCAGCACGCCGCCGTCACGGCTGACCCCTACGCAGTGGGCCGCAGCTTCGACGCCGCCGTCGCCCGCAGCGTCGGTTCCCCCATTCAACCGGCGGTGACGTCGTTGCGTGAGGCCTACTACCGGTGGCTCGCGGAGGAGCTGAAGGCGCAGTGCCTGTGTGCGTTCGCCGACGACCTCGAGGCTGGACGCAGCGTGTGGCTGCGCAGGTACGGCCAGGCGATGGCGAACAGCCGGTTGCGGCTGTGTGACGCGCTCACCGCGCCAGGCTGGCTCCCGGAGGCGATCGAGCCGTGGCGTGATGAGCTCTCCGCGGCCACCCGGCGGGCGAGCCGCAGCGAGTGGCACCTGGCGATCCCCGTCTTCGAGCGGCTGCTGGAGGCTGACGCGCCGCCGGAGGAGCAGGCCCCGCTTCTCGCGATTGCGTCGCGGGTGGCGCTGAGCTGGCTCGCCGACTCGGCCACGGCCGAGCAGTACGCACGGCGCGCCATCGCCATCTCCCCCGACGCTCCCTCCGTGGTCGCCGCCCGCGCCTATCTCCGGCTGTGGCAGGGCGACCAGGAGCAGGCCGACCAGCTGCTCGGGGACTCCATCGCGCAGCACCCGGACGACCCTGCCTGCCAGACGTTCTACGCGCTCAGCGCGCTCTGGTGGGGCACGCCGGACGTCACCGAGGCCCGAGCCCTCAAGGGACTGCATCACGCCGCCGACGAGAGCGGGCTCTACCAGATGCTGATGCTCGCGTACGCCGCGCCCGCGCTGTTCAAGGAGCGCGAGACCCAGCTGCAGCACGTCGCCGAGCAGCGGATGGCGTTGGATCCCGACGATGCCTACGACGCGCACGTCGACCTCGGCATCGCCTACCGGGACAACGGCGAGAACGACCGTGCCCGCGACCATCTCCAGACCGCTATCGACATGGACCCGACCCGCCCCCGCGCCGTTGGCGAGATCGCGCGCCTGCTGGCCAACGAGGGGCGGTTCGATCAGGCCACCACCCAGCTCGAGCGCGCGCTCGCCATCGACCCGCACAGTGCCGACACCCTGCAGATCGCCGCTGACCTCAGTGACCAGCAGGGAAGGACCGACGAGGGTGAAGCCTGGCTGCGCCGAGCCGCCGAGGAAGGCCACGGAAACACCGCTGCCCTCTGGGCGGCCCTCGCCGAGCGGCAACAAGCTGCCGGCCGGTTCGCTGCCGCCTGGGCGACAGCCGAGCGGGCCGTCGCCGTCGCTCCCGAGCTGCGGACCTGCCTCTACCTGATCGGGTCAGCGGCGGCCCATTGGCGTACGGACCCTGACGACGTGCGACGCCTGTTCTCTACCGTCGTGACCGAAGGCGACGGTGATCGCGCTGTGCTGCACAGCCTCCTGGCTGACGCTGCCTACGCCGCCGAGGACTACGAGTCGGCGGCCGCGGACTACGCGGCGGCCGCGGAGGCGTTCCCCGAGCGAGGCTGGTACCGCCGCAACCAGGGCGCCGCGCTGCGTGAGCTCGGACGGTGGGCCGAGGCAGAGCAGTCGATCCTCGCCGCGTTCGAGGTCGACTCCGACGGCGCCGCACGCGACAGCGCGATGGCGACGCTCCACAACGTCCGGGCCAACCGGTGCTACGAGGCGGGGGACTACGCCGAGGCGGAGACGCTCTACCGGGCTGCCACGCAGGAAGGTCCCGGCGAGGCCGTCTTCTGGAGCAATCTCGCGCTCGCGCTCGAAGAGACCGTGCCGGGCCGGGCGCGAGCAGATCGCCTGCGCGAGGCGGTGGACGCCCTGGTGAGGGCCGCCGAGCTCGCACCCAGCGACGGGACGTCCGGCGTGCGGCTGGCCAGACTGCGGACCAGCCTCGGCCGCCTCGACCGGTTCGGCCCGCTCATCGAGACGGCTGCCGAGGTGCCGCTCGTCAGGGTCGAGCTCGCCGACGACCTGGTGCCGATGGTCGACCCGGAACAGCAGGGCCGGTCCTTCTTCGACGAGCTCTTCCCGCGATGCGCGACCGGATGGCGGACCGGCTCGGCTTCGAGGTGCCGGGCGTCCGGTTCCGGCCGGCCACGCTGTCTCCCGGCGAGTTCCGGGTGCAGTTCCTCGGGGTCACCCGCACCGGCGGTCGCGTCACCTCGCAGGCTCCGGATGAGGCACCAAGCCAGCTCGTCACAGCCCTGGAGGAGGCGATCGTGGCCCACGCCGGGCTGCTCTTCGGCGTGGACGCCGCCACCGCGTGGTGGCGTGCCCACCTGAGCGACGAGACGTCTCACACCCGCCAGCAGACGAAGCGCGCGTCCAAGCGACACCACCGCCTCGCCACCACCCGTCTCCTCGCCGCTACCCGCGCCCTGCGCGCGTGCGTGGCCGACGGCATCCTTCTGGACCAGCAGGTGGCCGACCTCGTCGCGGCGAGCCTGGATGAGCAGCTGGGTGACCTGGGCGGCACGGATCCGGACCACATGTCCCTGGCCGCTGTCGCAGCAGCAGCCGTTCGCCAGGACCGGCGCAGCGCCGCCCCACCGGCCTTCCCGGCGGGGGCCGTGGAGGTCGCGGTGACCGGTCGCCCACTGACGGCTGAGGAGGAGCACCGCCTCCACCTCGAGTCGCCCGAGGATGGCGAGAACGCTCTCGAAGCGCTCCATCAGGCGCCGTGGCCCGCCGACAGCTACCTGGGCCGGCTAGCCGAGGAGGCAGGGTAGTGACACTCCTGGTCGAGGTGACGGTGGCACCAGCGCTGGCGGAGCGTGCCGCGGTGGACGACGACCGTGCCCTGCTCGCGACGGTTATCCGTGTGCGGCTGCTGGAGATGGCGTCCGCACTTGGGATTTCCTCGGAGATCGAGGTCCGCGTCGTCACGGACCGCGCGCTCGATAGCGACCTGCTCGTGATCCGCGTCGACGGAAAGCCTTCCCGCTTCCCGCGGCGCCTCCCGTCGCGGACAGCGGCCGCACTTCGCGGCGCCTGGCCGGTCGTCGACGACCTGGAGGATCCGGACGGCTGGCTCGCCAGTACCACCCCGGACGAGGCCTGCCAGGTCGTCGGCATGTGCTGCGCCCAGGCCCTCGCGGTGACTCCCAGCCTCCTCCTCACCGACGACGCAGTCGCGGCTTACGCACAGTCGCTCGCCACGGCATCCGCGGTGGGCCCGGTGGTCACCGCGCCCACGGCGCTCGCCGGCCTCCTGCGCGATGTCGTCGACCTCCGCATCGCCATCGGCGATGTCGACCGGGTGGCTGCGTTGCTCGGCGAGACCGACGACGTGGATGACGTCGCACAGCGGACCGAGCTGCTGGTGGCCGCCCTCGCCCGTGAAACGGTCGGCGTCCTGGTGCCCGGTCCGGTCGCCGCGCAGCTGGGTGTCTGCGACCCCGACGACCTCCTCGGCTTCGTGGCCACCGGTCTCTTCGAGGAGACCGGTCTCGTCGTGCCACGGCTGGTGCTGGAAAGCTCCGACGGGCTACCGGAGGGGACGTTCGCGGTCCGCATCAACGACCTCACCACGTTGCCGTGTCCCCTGGTGCCGCTCGACGCATGCCTCGTCAACGACACGCCGGAACGGCTCAGCCTCATGGGGTGCGACGCCCGGCCGGCCACGATCCCGGGGCAGGACAAGCCCGGTGCGATTACGCCGCTGGTGGAGAGCTCGCGGCTGGAGGACGCGGGCCTGACCACGTGGACGACCACCGGGCACGTCTGCCTCCAGCTGGCCGTCGAGCTGCGCCAAGCCATGGCGTCGGTCGTCTCTCAGGACCGGCTCTTCGCGCAGCTCGACATCCTGGAGCTCACCAACCCCGAGCTGGTGCCGGCCGCACGCAGCCAGCTTGCACCCGCGGAGCTGACCAGGCTCGTGCGCCGCCTGGCTGCGGACCGAGTGCCCTTGCGCCACTTGCCGACGTTGCTGGAGCGTCTCGTCGACCTGCCCGCCGACGACCTGGGCTGGGAGCGGTACGCCGTCATCGACGATCCGGTCCCATCCCCGCGCCCCGAGCACGAGGTGCCGCCCGACTACGACCGCGTGCAGCAGTTCGTGCGCACCGGGCTGCGCCACCACATCGTCGATCAGGCCGCCCGCGGCGGGGTGCTCGTGGTGTATCTGCTGGACCACGAGCTGGAGGCACGGCTCAGCGCCGCCGAGCTCACGGAGGAGGTCGAGGAGCTCGCCCTCGCAGCCCTCCGCGACGAGCTGCGTCACCTACCCGCCACGGCAACCACGCCGGTCGTGCTGACCTCCAGCCACGCCCGCACGAGGCTGCAGTCACTGACCAGAGCTAGCCTGCCAACGATCACTGTGCTCGCCGACGACGACCTTCCCTCGGAGGCCGTCGTGCAGCCGGTGGCGCGGGTCACGGCGAGCTAGGACGAGGAGGAGCCCCTGTGCACAGGTGGACGGTCGACGGGCGGTGTCCCTGCGGAGGCACCCTGGAGGACCGCCTCGTCGAGGTCAGGATGACGGCCCCGGACGGGAGCCCGGTCGTCCTGACCTCGGTGCCGCAGGCCGCCTGCCCGACCTGTGGCTCGCGTTACTACCACGCCGGCATGCTCCAGCGCATCGAGGCCGTGATGGAACAGACCCGCCAGTCCGACGTGAAGTAGGTGGGTCGACAGGCGTCGCTCGGCACGCCCGCGTCACGACTGGAGGAGCCCGTTCGGCGAGGGCTGGCGCGCGCACCTCAGATCAGGCCGAGGCCCTTGACGGCGTCGCGCTCCTCGACGAGCTCGGCGACCGAGGCGTCGATCTTGCCGCGCGAGAAGTCGTCGATGTCGAGGCCCTGGACGATCTCCCACTGCCGTCCTTCACGGTGACCGGGAAGGAGGAGATGATGCCCTCCTGCACGCCGTAGGAGCCGTCGGAGCGCACCGCCATCGAGACCCAGTCGCCCTCGGGCGTGCCGTTGACCCAGGTGCGGGCGTGGTCGATGGTGGCGGATGCCGCGGAGGCGGCCGACGAGGCGCCGCGCGCGTCGATGATGGCCGCGCCGCGCTTGGCGACGGTGGGGATGAAGGTGTTGGCCGAGCCAGTCCTGGTCGCCCACGGCCTCGGCGGCGTTGCGGCCGCCGACCTCGGCGTGGAACAGGTCGGGGTACTGGGTGGCGGAGTGGTTGCCCCAGATCGTCATCTTGCGGATCTCGGTGACCGGCACGCCGAGCTTGGCGGCGAGCTGGCTGATCGCGCGGTTGTGGTCGAGCCGGGTGAGGGCCGAGAAGCGCTCGGTGGGGATGTCGGGGGCGTTGCTCATCGCGATGAGCGCGTTGGTGTTGGCCGGGTTGCCGGTGACGGTGATCTTCACGTCGTCGGCCGCGACCTCGTTGAGCGCCTTGCCCTGCGGGGCGAAGATGCCGCCGTTGGCCGAGAGCAGGTCGCCGCGCTCCATGCCCGGGCCGCGCGGGCGGGCGCCGACGAGGAGGGCGAGGTTGACGCCGTCGAAGACCTTGTTGGCGTCGTCGCCGATCTGCACGCCGGCCAGGGTCGGGAAGGCGCAGTCGTCGAGCTCCATGACGACGCCCTCGAGCGCCTTCAGGGCCGGGGTGATCTCGAGCAGCCGCAGCTCGACCGGGGTGTCGGGGCCGAGCAGCGCGCCGCTCGCGATGCGGAACAGGAGGCTGTAGCCGATCTGGCCGGCGGCGCCGGTGACGGCCACCTTGACGGGCGCGTTGCTCACGGTGGTACCCCTTCGTACGCAGGTGTCTGGTGTGTGGCTTCGACGCTATCAGCGCAGGTGTCTGGCGCCGCACCGGGCTCTGTGGTGAGGTTGCCGGCGTGACGAGCGCTGCGCCGGGCGGGCGCGACCTGCGACCACTGGTCGTGGCCGCTGGTGACGGCGGTGGTGTCGCTGGGCCTGGTGCTGGCCGCCGCGCGCTGGGGCTGGCTCGGCCCGGACGTCGGTCGCGGCGACGGCTTCTGCGAGGCGGCCCGCCCCGGCTGGATCCGCCAGCCCGCCAACACCTGGAGCAACCTCGGCTTCGTCATCGCCGGCCTGGCCATCGCCTGGTATGCCGGGGTGCGCGCCCACCTCGGCGTCACGATGGGTGCCCACCCGGGCCTGGCGACGGCATACGCCGTGCTGGTCGTGCTGCTCGGGCCGGGCTCGATGGCGATGCACGCCACCCAGAGCGACTTCGGCGGGCACCTCGACCTGCTGAGCATGTACCTCGTGTCGGGGTTCGCCCTGGCCTACGGGCTGATGCGGTTCGTGCGGGCGTGGGCCGGCGTTCCTCGCGGTGGTGTTCGTGCGTGGCCGTGGTCGCGGGGATGGCGGTGCACCTGCGCGGCGGCAGCGTGCCGGTGCTGGGGCACGCGGGCAACGCGGCGTTCGGGGTCGAGATCGTCGTGGCGCTCGGGCTGGAGGTGGCGCTCTTCCGTCGCCGGCCGCCGGCGCCGCGCCAGGACCTGTGGTTCGGGGTGGCGTCGGTCGGTGCCCTGGTCGTGGCCTTCGCGATCTGGAACACCGGCATGCGCGGCCACCCGTGGTGCCACCCGAACACGCTGCTGCAGCAGCACGGCATCTGGCACGTGCTGTGCGCGGTGTCGGCCTACCTGATCTTCCGGCACTACGCCGCGGAGCGCGCCGCCGAGGGCCTCGACGATTCCCTTAAATGACGAATATACTTCGTTTTATGAAAACGAGTTCGTCGGCGCTGCTCCCCATCCTGCGCTCGGATGCCGTGGGTGAGCTCCTCGCGCGGCTGTTCGTCCACCCCCGGCGCGCTTGGGTGCTCAAGGACCTGGCGGCTGCCGCCTCGGTGTCCCTGCCGACCGCTACGCGTGAGGTGAGCCGCATGGTGAGTGCCGGGCTCGTGGCTGAGGCGAGGGTTGGCCGCACCCGGCAGGTGTCGGCCAACACCGCCTCGAGGCTGTTCGAGCCGCTCCAGCGGCTGATGCTTCTCACCTACGGCCCCGTCTCCGTTCTCGAGGACGAGCTCGGTGATGTCGCGGGCCTGGAGGGCGCGTTCATCTACGGGTCGTGGGCGGCGCGCCATGAGGGGGTCGAGGGCTCCGAACCGAACGACATCGACGTGCTGGCCGTGGGCGACCCGGATCCGGACGAGGTCTACGACGCCGCCGAGCGGGCGCAGCTGCGGCTCGGGCGACCGGTCAGCATCCGTCGGGTGTCCGGCGCCTCATGGCACGGTGAGAGCGAGGACCCGTTCCTGCGCAACGTCAGATCGAGCCCCATGGTTGCCCTCGACCTGGACGGTGAGTGATGCCGTGGGACAAGGGCGCCGGGGAGATCGACCGGCTCGTGGCCGACCAGCGGCTGCAGCGTGTTCCTGCCTCGGCAGAGGCCGCCGGTCTGCTGCTTGAGGAGGCTCGTCGGCACCTGGCGTCGGCCGGTCTCCTGGTCGACGTCGACCCGCAGGGCGCCTACACCCTGATGTACGACGCCGCCCGCAAGGGTTTGGCAGCGGTGCTGCTGGCTCAAGGCCTGCGGGCCACCGCAAGGGGTGGTCACGTGGTGCTGCAGGACGCCATGCGTGCACAGTTCGACCCACCTCTCGGCCATCTCTTCAGGCCGTTCAACCGGATGCGGCAGCGCCGCAACCAATCGGAGTACGCGTCGACCGAGAACCCGGAGATGACGGCGGATGAGGTGCGCGCCGACCTCCCGAAGGCCCACGCCCTGATCGAGGACTTCTGCGTTCGGGCCATCGCCCTGGTCACCTGAAGGGCGAGCGCGCCGTCACCGGCCCGGATGCCGAGGACCCCGCCCACCAGCGGTGAGCGGGGTCCTGAGGAGTAGGTGGGTCGGGGTCAGCGCGGCCCTGGGGTCGCCCTACGCGGTGGCCAGGTCTTCGGGGTCGATCTCACCGGAGATGTCGCGGTCCTGACGGTCGACGCCGGTGATCAGGTGGAAGGTGGCGCCGGCGATGGCTCCGCCGATGATGGGCGCCAGCCAGAACACCCACAGCTGCCCGGGGGCACCGTTGCCGTTGAAGAACGCGACGCCGGTGGAGCGGGCCGGGTTGACCGAGGTGTTGGAGATCGGGATCGAGATCAGGTGGATGAGGGTCAGGGTGAGGCCGATGGCGATGGGGGCGAAGCCCACCGGCGCCCGCGTGTCGGTGGCACCGAGGATGACGAAGACGAAGATCGCGGTCAGCAGCACCTCGGCGATGAAGACGGCGCGCAGGCTGTACTTGCCGGGGGAGTGCTCGGCGTAGCCGTTGGCGGCCATGTTGCCGGTGGCCTTGAAGCCGGGCTGGCCCTTGGCGATGCCCCACAGGGCCAGACCCGCGACGAGGCCGGCGATGACCTGGGTGATGACGTAGGCCGGCACGTCCTTCCACTCGAAGCGCTTGGCGACGGCGACGCCGATCGTGATGGCCGGGTTGAAGTGGGCACCGGAGATGTGCCCGACGGCGTACGCCATCGTCACGACGGTGAGGCCGAAGGCCAGCGCCACACCGAGGAAGCCGATGCCGAGCTGGACTCCGCCGCTGCCGGCGATGACGCCGGGGACGAGGAACTTGGATGAGTAGATGGCGGCGCCACAACCACCGAAGACGAGCCAGAACGTACCGACGAACTCCGCGCCGAGGCGCTGCACCATGGTGGGTGTTTTCATGCGGGACATTGTGCTCCGGAGCACGGTCGAGCGCTCGGGACGCGCCGCCATCTGGAAAGGTTGGTGGTGAAACCTTCGACAGGCCCCATGAGCAGGAGACCGCATGGCAGACAACGGACCCGACCCGTACGTCACCGACATCGAGGCGGCGACGCTGGGCAACAGCACGTTCCGCACGACGTTGTGGACGGGCAAGCACCTCCAGCTCACCATCATGTGCCTGCAGCCCGAGGAGGAGATCGGCCTCGAGGTGCACCACGACCGCGACCAGTTCCTGCGCGTCGAGGAGGGGGCCGGGCGGGTCGTGATGGGGGAGACCCGCGACGAGGAGCCGAGCTTCCGGCGTGAGGTCGGTGACGACGACGTCGTGCTGATCCCCGCGGGGTGGTGGCACAACGTCATCAACACCGGCGACGAGCCGCTGCGGCTCTACTCGATCTACGGGCCGGCCGAGCACGAGCCCGGCACGGTGCACCTCACCAAGGCCGAGGCCGACGCGGAGGAGCACCACCACTGACACAGCACCACCATTGACACAGTGAGAGCGGATGCCGTGTCACGGCATCCGCTCTCGCTGTTCGTCGCGTCGTGTCAGACCAGGGTGTCGAGGATGTCGTTGAACGTCTTCGAGGGGCGCATGACGGCGGTGGTCTTGTCGGCGTCGGGGCGGTAGTAGCCGCCGATGTCGACGGGCTTGCCCTGCACGGCGATGCAGCTCGGCGTCGATCTCGTCGCCTCGCTCGGTCGCGAGCTCGCGCGGCGACGGGGCGAAGACGGCGGCCAGCTCGGCGTCCTCGGTCTGCTCGGCGAGCTCCTGGGCCCAGTAGAGGGCGAGGTAGAAGTGGCTGCCGCGGTTGTCGATCTGGCCGACCCGGCGGGCGGGGGACTTGTTCTCGTTGAGCAGGCGCTCGGTGGCGCGGTCGAGGGTCTCGCCGAGCACGCCGGCGCGGGCGTTGCCGTTGGTGGCCTCGTGGCGGAAGCTCTCGGCCAGCGCGAGGAACTCGCCCAGGCTGTCCCAGCGCAGGTAGTTCTCCTGCACCAGCTGCTGCACGTGCTTGGGCGCGGAGCCGCCGGCGCCGGTCTCGAACAGGCCGCCGCCGTTCATCAGCGGCACGACCGAGAGCATCTTGGCGCTGGTGCCGAGCTCGAGGATCGGGAAGAGGTCGGTGTTGTAGTCGCGCAGCACGTTGCCGGTGACCGAGATGGTGTCCTCGCCGCGGCGGATGCGCTCGACCGAGAGGGTCGCGGCGTCGACCGGGTGCAGGATGCGCAGGTCGCAGGCCCTCGGTGTCGTGGTCCTGCAGGTAGGTCTCGACCTTGGCGATCAGGTTGGCGTCGTGGGCGCGGCTGTCGTCGAGCCAGAAGACGGCGGGGGTGCCGGAGGCCCGGGCGCGGGTGACGGCCAGCTTGACCCAGTCGCGGATGGGGACGTCCTTGGTCTGGCAGGCGCGCCAGATGTCGCCGGCCTCGACGTCGTGGCTCATGAGCACCTCGCCGGCGGCGTCGACGACCTCGACCTTGCCGGCGGAGGCGATCTCGAAGGTCTTGTCGTGGCTGCCGTACTCCTCGGCCTTCTGGGCCATCAGGCCGACGTTGGGCACCGAGCCCATGGTGGTCGGGTCGAAGGCGCCGTTGGCGCGGCAGTCGTCGATGACGGCCTGGTAGACACCGGCGTACGAGCTGTCGGGGATGACGGCCAGGGTGTCGTGCTCCTCGCCGTCGGGGCCCCACATGTGGCCGGAGGTGCGGATCATGGCGGGCATCGAGGCGTCGACGATGACGTCGCTGGGCACGTGCAGGTTGGTGATGCCCTTGTCGGAGTTGACCATCGCCAGGCGCGGGCCGTCGGCGAGGCCCGTGGCGATGGCGGCCTTGATCTCGTCACCGTTGGGCAGGGCGCCCAGGCCGTCGAGGATGCCGCCGAGCCCGTTGTTGGGGGAGAGGCCGGCAGCGGCGAGGTCGGCGCCGTAGGTCTCGAAGACCTCGGGGAAGAACGCCTTGACGACGTGGCCGAAGATGATCGGGTCGCTGACCTTCATCATCGTGGCCTTGAGGTGCACGGAGAAGAGCACGTCGTCGGCCTTGGCGCGGGCGATCTGGTTCTGTGAGGAAGGCGTCGAGGGCGGCGACGCGCAGCACGGTGGCGTCGACGACCTCGCCCTCGAGCACCGGCAGCGGCGTCGCGCAGCTCGGTGACGGTGCCGTCGGTGGCCACGTGGCTGGATGGTGAGGGTGTCGTCGGCGCTGAGCACGACCGACTGCTCGTTGTCGCGGAAGTCGTCGACGCCCATGGTGCGCGACGTTGGTCTTGCTGTCGGTGCTCCAGGCGCCCATCGAGTGCGGGTGGTTGCGGGCGTAGTTCTTCACCGCTGAGCGGGGCGCGGCGGTCGGAGTTGCCCTCGCGCAGCACCGGGTTGACCGCGCTGCCCTTGACCTTGTCGTAGCGGGCGCGCGATCGTCGCGCTCCTCGTCGGTCTGCGGGTCGTCGGGGTAGTCGGGGAGGGCGAAGCCCTGGCTCTGCAGCTCCGCGATGGCGGCCTTGAGCTGCGGCATCGACGCCGAGACGTTGGGCAGCTTGATGATGTTGGCCTCGGGCTTGGTGGCGAGGGCGCCCAGCTCGGCGAGGTCGTCGGTGATCCGCTGCTCCTCGGTGAGGTGCTCGGGGAAGAGCGGCGAGGATGCGGCCGGCCAGGGAGATGTCACGCGTCTCGACGTCGACACCGGCGGAGGAGGCGAAGGCCTGCACCACGGGGAGGAACGAGTACGTGGCCAGCATCGGGGCCTCGTCGGTGAGCGTGTAGATGATCGTTGCCATGGGTGCGTCGTTGCTCCTTGGTGGTGGGCCGTTATCTTGACGTCAAGACAA
>CAVSDQ010000015.1:0-154874 GCA_963726675.1 uncultured Actinomycetota bacterium
CGAGAAACCACGGGCCAAGATCCAAGCGGGGCGATTTCGCTCGATGGGCGCCCTCTCGCTCAACGCGCCGATCGTCGGCATGGCTTCGACGCCGAGCGGCAACGGCTCGTGGCGCGTCGGTTCCGACGGCGGCATGTTCGCGTCGGGTGACGCGAAGTTCTACGGCGGCCTCGGCGGCCGGCGCCTCAACCAACCCATCGTCGGCATGGCCGCGACGCCTTCCGGTCACGGCTACTGGTTCGTCGCCCGCGACGGCGGCGTGTTCGCCTTCGGCGACGCGAAGTTCCTCGGCTCGACCGGCGGCCGCAACCTCAACCAGCCCATCGTCGGCATCGTCGCCAATCACTCCGGTCACGGCTACTGGCTCGTCGCGCGTGACGGTGGCGTCTTCTCCTTCGGCGACGCGAAGTTCTACGGATCGACCGGCGCGATCCGCCTCAACCAGCCCATCGTCGGCGGCGCGCCCGCGCCGAACGGCCGCGGCTACTGGTTCGTCGCCCGCGACGGTGGCGTGTTCGCCTTCGGCGACGCGCACTTCAAGGGCTCGGTCAGCGGCGCGCAGCTCCCCGGACCGATCGTGAGCATGGCGCCCGCCTCGACCGGAACCGGTTACCTGCTCCTCGCCGCCAACGGCCGCGTCTACAACTTCGGCAACGCCACGAACTACGGCTCCGCGCCGCAGCACCTGCGCCGGCGCGCCGGCGGTCGCGATCGCAACCGCGCCGCACAAGCGCGGCTACTGGATCGCCTTCGCCAACGCCCACGCCTTCGCAGTCACACCCACGACGGGAGCGCCGAAGTGCGCCGCGCCCGCGAAGCCCAAGCCGAAGATCGGCGCCGCGGCGGCCGACTTCCTCGTCCGCATGAACGACGAGCGCACGGCACGCGGGTTGGCCCCGCTGGCCTGGAACCCGACGCTCGCTTCGTACGCGCTCGAACTGGAGCAAGACGATGGGCGCGAGCGACCTGCACCACAGCGACATCGGGCAGCTGCTCGGACCGTTCGACTACGTCGGCGAGAACATCGCGACCGGAAGCGCCGGCGTGAACGTCGGCGCGCTCCACGTCGCGTGGATGCACTCGCAGGAACACCGCGACAACATCCTCTCGCCGGGCTACCAGTCGGTCGGCATCGGCGTGTACTGCGCGCCGAACGGCTCGATCTGGGCGACCACCGAGTTCGCCCGGCCGACGAGTGCCGGACCGCCGCCGGCGTACTCGGGCAACACCTCGCCGACACCGGTCGCCCGATCCGACTCCGACTCGATCACCTGCTGAGACCGTCCGACTTCCGGGCCGCGACGCAGCCAGGCGGGCCAGGATCTCCAACACGATCCCGGCCGACCACGACGACGATCACGATGACCACGCCGAGATTCCGGGGCGGGAACTCGAGCGCGAAGAAGTGGCGCACGCCGGGCACCGCCATCACACCCGACGAACGCCCCGCCCATCGCCGCGACCAGGATCACGCGCGCCGACGTGAACGGCCGGGCCAGCATCACGAGGATCCAGAGCCCGACGCCAACAGCGCGATCGCGGCGGCGGTGCGGGCCTCCTCGAGCGACACGCCGTCGATCTCGCGCGCGTACGCGTACACGACGAACGTCGCGACGAACGCGACCAGCCCCGACCGTCCCGCGAAGCGCAGCACCCGCCGCACGAATCCCGGCACGTAGCGCCGCGAGCTCGGACCGAGCGCGAGGAAGAACGCGGGGATGCCGATCGTGAGGCTGCTGATGATCGTCAGGTGCCGCGGCAGGAACGGATACGGCCAGCGGGCGATGCCGACCGCGAGCGCGAGCAGCATCGCGTACACCGTCTTGGTCACGAAGAGGTTGGCGACGCGCTCGACGTTGGCGATCACCCGGCGGCCCTCGGCGACGACTCCGGGCATCGCCGCGAACTGACCGTCGAGCAACACGACCTGCGCGACCGCGCGCGTCGCGGGCGCGCCGCTTCCCATCGCGATCCCGATGTCGGCGTCCTTCAGCGCGAGCGCGTCGTTCACACCGTCACCGGTCATCGCGACGACGTGGCCCGCGCTGCTGGAGCGCGAGCACGATCGATCGCTTCTGGTGCGGCGTGACCCGACCGATCGCCGACGTGCGTCTCGAGCACCTCGCCGAGCGCGTCGAGATCGTCGGGAAGCTCGCGCCCGTCGACCGGGATGCTCGGCGCCCGGGATGCCGACGCGGGCCGCGACCGCGCCGACGGTGCGCGGGCTGTCGCCCGACACGACCTTGCACGTGACGCCCTGCTCGGCGAAGTAGCGCAGCGTGTCGGCCGCGTCGGCGCGGATCTTCTCGTCGAACATCACGAGCGCCGCCGCCTCGAGCGGCTCCGGGCAGCGTCTCGCCGTCGAGCGCCGACGTCGGTGCGCGCGAGGAGCAGCACCCGGCGGCCCTTCGGCCGCGAGCTCTTCGAAGCGGACGCGCACCGGATCGTCGGCGGGCCGCCCGACCCACACCATCTCCGGCGCGCCGAGCACCCAGGTGCCGTGGTCGCCGAACGACGCCGCGCTCCACTTGCGCGCCGACGAGAACGGCACCGACGCCGTGCGCGTCCATCCCGGCGGCGTCGGGAACGCTTCGCACAGCGCCTGCATCGTGGCGTTGCGGTCCTCGTCGGCCGCGAGCGCGCCGAGCGCGTCGGCAACCACGTCGTGGTGCGCCGAGCGCCTCGAGCGTCGTCGAAGCGCATCACGCCTTCGGTGATCGTGCCGGTCTTGTCGAGCACGACGACGTCGACCCGCGCCAAGCCCCTCGACCGCGGGCAGCTCCTGCACCAGCACGCGCTGCCGCGCGAGCGTGACCGCCGCGACGCGCGAACGCGAGGCTCGTCAGCAGCACGAGACCCTCGGGAATCATCGCGACCATGCCCGCGATCACGCCTGCGATCGCCTCGCGCGTCGAGTCGGTCGCCGCGAACTGGCTGAAGGCGAGCAGGATCGCGGTCGGGACGATCGCCCACTGCACGAGCTGCAGGATGCGGTTCGTCCCGTCGACGAGCTCCGACCGCACGAGCGTGAACCGGCGCGCCTCGGTCGCGAGCCGGCGCGCGTACGCGTCGGCGCCCGACACTCGTCGCCTGGAAGCGGCCGGAGCCGGCGACCGACGATGCTGCCCGACAGCACCTCGCGCGTCGACGTCCTTGCTCATCGGCTCCGACTCGCCGGTGAGCAGCGACTCGTCGATCTCGAGCCCGTCGGCGGCGCACCACGATGCCGTCGGCGACGAGCTGATCGCCGGCGCGGATCTCGAGCAGGTCGTCGAGCACGACGTCGGACACGTCGATCTCGCGCACCTCGCCGTCGCGGACGACCCGGGCGCGCGGCGCCGACAGCACCGCGAGCCGGTCGAGCGTGCGCTTGGCCCGCCACTCCTGCACGATCCCGATCAGCGCGTTGATCACCAGCACGAAGCCGAACAGCCCGTCCTGGGCGTCGCCGAACACGAGGATCAGCACGAACATCGTGCCGAGGATCGCGTTGAAGCGCGTCAGCAGGTTGGCCCGGGCGATCTCGACCAGCGAACGGCTCGTGCGCTCGTCGGCGCGGTTGACGAGCCCCCGCTGCTCGCGGTCGGCGACCTCGGCCGCCGACAGCCCGTCCGGGCCGGTGCGGTGCGGGCCGGAACTCGAGGCCCCGGGAACTTCACGCGTTCGTCGCCGCGTCCGCCACGGAGAGCACCGTAGTTGCTGCGACATATTTCGCACGAGTCCGGCCGGTACGGTTGGGATCCGCCATGGCCGACCTGCTTCCACCATCACGACCGGGAAACGGGCCGCGCCTGCACCCGCTGCGGACGGCCCGCGTGCCCCGACTGCCTGACCCAGGCCGCGGTCGGATCGCAGTGCTTCGAGTGCATCCGCGCCGACCGGCCGAAGGGCACGGTGCGGATCCGCCAGACGATCAAGCGCGACCCGCTGATCGCGACGAAGCTGCTCATCGGCCTCAACGTCGCGCTCTTCGTGCTGCATCTTCCTGCGCGACGCAACGATCAGCGGCAACGGCCACGACGTCGACCAACCTCGGGCTCTACCGGGCCGCGCTGCAGCAACGGCGAGTGGTGGCGCCTCTTCACCTACTCCACCGTGCACTTCGGGATCGTGCACCTCGGCTTCAACATGCTCGTGCTCTGGATCGTCGGCAAGACCTTCGAGCCGGGGACCGGCCCGATCCGCTTCGCGACGATCTACTTCGTGTCGGTGCTCGGCGGCGCGGCCGGCGCGCTCATCGCGACGCCCGCACGCGCTCACCGGCGGCGCGAGCGGCGGCATCTTCGGCGTCGCGGCCGCGGCGACGCTCGTGATGCACCGGCGCGGCATCCGGTTCTGGGACACCGGCTTCGGGCCGCTGCTCGTGTTCAACCTCGCGCTCGGCTTCTTCGACCCGAACATCTCGATCGGCGGTCACATCGGCGGGCTGATCGCGGGCGCGCTCACGCGCCGAAGCGATGATGCGGGCCCGCAAGCTCGAGATGCCCGCGCTCGGTTACGTCGGCGCCGCGATCGTCGGGCTCGTGTCGATCGCCGTCGCGTTCGTACGCCGTCGGCGTAGCACGCAGTCGCGCTCAGCCGCCCGACGGGAACGAGCTCGACCGCGCCGGTGTCGTCGTCTTCGACGAGCCGGAAGCCGCACTGCTCGGCGAGCGCGGCGCCGACCGTCGCGCGGACCGCTCGCGAGCACTTCGTCGCCGGCTACGAGCGTGATGCGCCCGCGCGGCCGGTAGAGGTAGCGACCGCCGCGCCGGATCGCGAGCAGGTGGAAGCCGGTGTCGTCGCCGAGCTGCGTGCCGCCGACGACCGCGCCGTCGAGCAGGCTGCCCGGCCGCGACCGGATACTGCACCACCACGTCGTCGGTCTCGCCGAGCGCGACCGCGAGCACCGGGTGCATCTCCTCGTCTTCTTCCACCAGCCACACGAGCTGCTGGGCCGCGTCGCCGACTTCCTCGGCCGCCGCGCCGAGGTGCAGCAGGCCGCGCAGGCCCGACGGGTCGACCGTCTCGGCCGCGGCGCGCAGCACCCAGAGCTCGAGCTGCTCGCGCATCTCGTCGAGCCGGTCCTCGAGCTGGCTCACCTGCGCGGCGAGGCCCTGGTCGCGCAGCAGCAGCGCCGAGTACGCGAGGCCGACCGCCGCTTCGGAGACGTTCTTCATGTCGACGAGCACGTCGACCGCGCGGTCGAGGTCGGTGATCGCGGGATCTTCCTCCACCGCGGCCGGGCGCCACTCGGGCGCGCCCGCGAGCTCGCGCACTTCGGCGATGCCCTCGCGCGCGCCGCGCAGGATCACGACGTCGTCGGGGAGCAGCACGTCTTCGCCGTCGGGATCGAACAGCCACTCGCGTCCGCGCCGCAACGCGACGACGCGCATGCCGACCTCCATCGGCAGCTCGACGTCGGCGAGGCTGCGGTCGGCGAGCGCGGAGCCGGCGCGGATGCGCACGCGGTGCGACACCTCTTCGGCGGCCGCGAGGTCGGCGACGAGCGCCGGCGGGATGCCGAGCCGGTGCGTGACGATGCGCGACACGTCGACCGCGGCGTTGCCCATGCGCTCGATCGCCGACACGACGTGCAGCACGCTCGACATCTGCTCGGCGTCGCGCTTCGAGCGCGCCGCGAGCACGCAGACCTCGCGCATCTCGTGGATGAGCTCGGTGAGCCGCTCCTCGAGCTCGGTCACCTCGTCGGCCATGCGCGTGTCGGCGAAGAAGAGCGACGCGTAGCCGAGGTCGACCATGAGCTCGGAGGTGTCCTTCGCCTCCGACAGCATGGCCTTCAGGTTTCTCGGAGCCGGGTTTCGAGGTCGTTCGTCCATCAGTGGTTCGCCATGCCCGACGTCAGCCGAGACCCAGGATCACGATCGCCAGGATAAGCGACAACGCGCCGAGCAGGTCGAGGCTCGACGTGACCATCGGAACGCCGTGGTTGTCGGGGTCGAGACCGAACCGGTAGGTGGCGACGGCCGCGTAGAAGCCGACCACCACCGAGCGGTCGTGGCCATGAACCCGGCCAGGAGCGCGACTCCCATCATGTCGAGGTTGCCCGGGCTCGCCTTGTCGGCGACGTGGGCGACGATGATCGACGAGATGCCGAGGAACACGAACACCGGGATCGCGTACACGTAGATGAGCATCACGTCGTCGATCGCGGCCCACCACGCGCCCTTGCCCGGCTCCAGCGTGCCCAGGTGGAGCTTGGTGGAGATCCGGGCCGCGAGGATCGCGCCCGAGCGACCCGGAGTCCTCGAGGAACGCGGGCACGAGCACGAACAGCGCCGGGAAGGTGAGGAACGACTCGAGCCGCTTCTCGATCGTGAGGCCGGCGAGCAGGTCGACGGCGCCCGCGAGCACGAGCACCGGCAACGACTCGATCACGATGCGGCGCAGGATCGGCAGCCCGAGCGCGGAACGCGACGACCGAGCGAGCCGAGCGCGAGCACCGCGCACAGCACCGCGATCACCGGCGTGACGTAGCGGAACCCGACCAGGTAGGTCGCGAGGAAGAGGCTCGGCAGCGTCGCGATGTCGCCGGCCGCGGTGACGATCGGCGCGGCGACGTTGTCGAGGTCGAGGCTGCGGCGCGCGCAGAACGCCGCCACCGCGACCGTGATCACGAGCACGACGATCGACGAGATGATCGCGCCGATCACCGAGATCACCATGAAGTCGACGACCGAGATCGACTTGCCGGCCGCTGAACGCGACCGACACGATCTTGGCGAGCACGGCGAGCACCGCCGAGATCGACAGCGACAGCACGATCGCGGCGCCGACGTTCTGGCCGAACAGCGTGTCGACGCGGCGCGAGACGCGGAACGTACCGGCGTGGATCTGGGTGCCGAGCCGGCTGCCGAGGCCGCCGAAGATGTTGCCGCGCATCCCGATCGCGGCCGGGATCAGGATGAAGAGGCCCGGGCAGGACCGAGAGCGTGTGGGTGATCGAGGCGAGCGTGAGACCGGTGACGAGATCGCCGCCGGAAGAGATCAGAAGCGCGAAGAAACCCGCCCGGACTCCGGCAAAGTCCGAGCGCAACAGCGCGACGAAGCGCGCGACGGCACGACGCGGGAATCGAAGCATTGCGGACTCGGCGGGTCAGACACGTTCATCAACCTCGAGCGGCTACGAACGGAACATGCCAGTTTACCCCAGCATTGCCGGATTGCGCGGATTTCCTGCTCGCGATCTCCATCGGCGCCACAGCCATCGGCCCGAGCAGCGAGTGCCGAGAAGAACGAACGCACCGAGCGCGAACAGCACCGGATATGACGACCGAGGGCGGTACTTGAACACCACGAGATGCGTGCCGGCCGGGACCGGAACGCCGACGAAGCTCGGGGCGAGCATCTGCGGCTTCACCGGCTCGCCGTCGACCGTCGCCGTCCAGCGCGGCGAGTACGACTCCTTCAGCATCACCCACGCGGGCTCGAGCGCCGTGCACCTGTCCGGTGAAGCGGCCGTCGGCGAGCGAGACGGTTGCGTCCAGTCGACCGCGCCCGGCGGCCCGGTGTACGGCGCGTCGACGCTGCGTCGACGGCGCCGGCGTCGACCGTCCGTCGAACGCGACGAGCGGGTGCCGGAACTGCGCGAGCGCGCGGCGACGAGAGGTACGGCGCGCATCACCGCCGCCATGTTCGGTGTCGTTCGCCGCGACCGGCTCGGTCGTGTCGACGACTTCGAGATAGCCGCTCGTGTCGCACCTCGTACAGCGTGTAGTCGCCGCGCGTCGCGATCAACGGTCGTCGGGCACGGTCGGCTTGCCGCGCCGACGGGAGCAGCACGTACTTCACGTTGAACAGGTCGTACTGCGCGGGGTTGGTCTCGTCGAAGTACGGCTCGATGTCGGAGCTGAGCGAGTCGGTGCGCAGGTAGAAGCCGAGCGAGTCGGCGTCGTGCTGCACCGGCAGCTGGTAGAGCGGGACCTGATCGACCTTGTATCGCGCGCCCCAGTTGTTCGAAGCGCCCGCGTAGATGCGCCCGTCGTTGCGCTGCTTCGCGATCTCGATGAGCGCGGTCACGTCGCGCGCCGTACGTGTTGTCGGCGACGACCTGGCCGGTCGATGAACGACCGGTTGCTGTCGGCGTAGTGCTTGCGGTTCGACGAGCACCGGACACAGCACGACGACGGCGAGCACGCACGACGACCACGGCGACCGCGACGATCGCGCGCCGTCGACACGCGGCAGCCGCTGCGCGACCGACCGCGACCGGCGCGAACGACCCACACCGCGCCGATGCCCGCGAGCAGCAGCCCGGCGAAGTGCACGCCGATGATGTAGCGGTGCAGGAAGAGATGCGTCGCCGCCGGGCAGGCGGTCGACCACCGGGCCGACGACGCGGCGGCCGGAGTAGAGCAGCAGGCTCAGGACCATGAGCCCGAGCGGGACCCGCGCCGACCTCGTCTCGCGGCGCACGCCACAGGCACACGATCACGCCGACCAGCGACGAGCAGGCTCACGATCGGGAACGCGGCCGTAGTCGAACACCTCGCCGCGGAACAGCCAGCTCAACACCTTGCGCCGGCCCGTAGGAGTCGATCCAGAACGTGCCCGCCTGGAACGAGTCGACGTTCACGTAGTCGAGGCCGCCGATCGTCGGGACGAACACGAACGCGAAGATCAGCAGCCCGCCGACGCCGACGAGCGCGCCCCGGCCGAGCCGCTTGACGAACGTCGCGGCGGGCGCACGAGCACGAACACGCCGATGCACAGCAGCACGAGATAGCCGGTGATGAAGTGCAACGCGCACGTGAGGCCGACGACGAACGCGGCGAGCGCGAACCGCTCCCCCTTCGCGACCGCACGCCACGCGAGACCCGATCGCGATCGGCAGGAGCCAGAGCGCCCACAGCATCGACCACATGCCGCTGCCGAGCCACACGAAGCTCCCCCACTCGAAGCCGTAGCCGGTGACGTTGACGAGCATCGGCGAGAAGAGCGCGGCCGCGCCGGCTTGCCACCGATCGAGGCCGAGCAGGCGCGCGCCGATGTAGACCGTGATCGGCCACGTGCAGATCAGCAGGTAGTTGATCCACCGGAACGACCGAGTCGCCGAACGGGATGCTGAGCACGCCGGTGATGATGTGCGACAGCGATTGGTACTGCGAGAACTGCGGCGAGCCGAGCCCGAGGTACGGGTACCACGCGTCGAACGGATTGTGGCCGGCGCGGATGCGCTGCTCGGCGAAGCGGGCCATCGACGCGTGCGCCCGCGCGTCGTTCGGGATAGAAGCACGGCGCGCAGCTCGCTCCGCAGCAGCATCGCGGTGAAGCCGACCGCGAACGCGACGAGCGAGATACGGAGCGAAGCCGCGCCCAATCCTTCGGACGTCGCGCGGCCTCTGCACTCGGCGCGAACGGTACCGTGCCGGATCGAGACGCCGCCGATCTATCGTCGCGGATGCCGTAGAGCTCGGCGACGTTGTCGTGCAGGATGCGCGGCCGCGTACGTCGTCGCTCGAGATGCTGCGCGTGCTCGGCGAGCATCTCCTGGCTGTGCGGCCACGTGGCGTCGCTGTGCGGGAAGTCGTTCGCCCACATGAGGCGATCGGTGTTCATGAGATCGGCCATGCGGAACGCGACCCAGTCGTCCTGGAACGTGAGATACACGTGCTCGCGGAACTGCTCGCTCGGCAGCCGGGAGAGCTCGCCCGCGGTGAGCCAGTTGCGGTGCCGGTCGTACGCGTGATCGGCGCGGTACATCCAGTGCGGCGCCCAGCCCGCGTCGGCCTCCACGCACACGATCTTCAGCTCGGGATGACGTTCGAACACCGCGCCGAAGATCATCAGGCCGATGATGTCCTGGTTCGCGCGCAGGATCGTCATGAACGTGTTGAGCCGCGGACCGCGCACCTTGCCGAACGGCTCGTCGTTCTTGCTCGTGAGGATGTGGAACGACGGCGGCAGCCCGAGGTCGACCACCGCGTCCCAGAACTCGTCGTACATCGGGTCGTCGTAGTCGGCGATCGCGGGCATGCCCGGCAGCATCACGCCGCGCAGCCCGAGCGCCTTCATCGCCTCGAGGTCGGCGATGCCTTCCTCCGGCGTGCGCATCGCGGTCTGGCCCATGCCGATGAGGCGGTCGGGCGAGGTCGCGCAGAACTCGGCGATCCACTGGTTGTACGCGTCGAAGCACGCGTGCTGGTAGTCGATGTCGGGGTAGTTGCAGAGCAACATGCCGACCGACGGGTAGATCACCTCGGCGCTCACGCCGTCGATGTCCTGATCGGCGAGGCGGGCGACCGGATCCCAACCGCCGCGCCACAGGTCTTCGAAGTGCTTGCCGGTGTCGAGCCGGACCTCTTCGGACGGGCGACCGGCCGCGGCGACCATCCAGAACGGCACGAGGCTCTTGCCGTTGTCGATGAGCATCACGTCGCCGAAGGATCTCGTCGTAGTGCATGCGCGGCGCGCGATCGCGGAACTTCGGATCGATGCGATCGATGTAGGTGCCCGCGGGCTCGGTGATGTGCGAGTCCGCCGAGATGCACTTGTTCATCACCGTCGTCATTTCGACCAATGGTACGCGCTCGCCACGGTGCGGCTAGTGGAAGTCGCGTGAGCGCAGGCCGCCGGAGAGGCTGATCGGCAGGCGGGTGATCCGGCCGGCCACGAGATTGATCACACCCTGGTGCTTCTCGAGCACACCCCGCACGCGCAACGCGGGCGCGCCGCGGGCGACGGTGCGGAACCGCTTCCACACGCCCTTCGCGCAGATCACGTTCACGAGGCCGGTCTCGTCTTCGAGGTTGATGAACACCGTGCCCTTGGCCGTCGACGGTTGCTGGCGGTGCGTCACCACCCCGGCCACCTCCACCACGCTGCGATCGGCGATATCGCGCAGATCGGCGGCGGTGACCACGCCCTGGGCGCGCAGCGCTTCGCGCACGAACTCGGTGGGGTGCTTGCCGACGCTGAGCCCCATCGCCCACAGCTCGGCGCCGACCGTTTCCATCTCGGTCATGCCCGGCAACGACGGCGCGTCGGTACCGGTGACGACACCGGGCAGGGTCTCGCTCACGCTGCCGTCGCGCCGCACGTTCGGCCGCGCGGTGCCGAGCGCGCCCGCGGCCCACAACGCCGAACGCCGCGACTGGCCGAAGCAGTGCTCGAACGCGCCGGCCGTCGCGAGCGCCTCCACCTGATCGACGGTCGCACCGGTTCGGCGCACGAAGTCTTCGAGGTCGGTGAACGGTGGTCGGCCGCGTTCGTCGTCGACGTGATCGAGCAACGCGTCGTGCAACCCGCGCACCGATCGCAGCCCGAGCCGGATCGCGAGGTGCGACGGTTCGGCGTGGAAACCGCGCACCGGCCGGCCGACCGGCTCGACGTCGGCGGTGCGCGGTTCGAGGGTCGCGTCGCGGCGCGACGCGTTGAGATCCGGACCGAGCACCTGCACGCCGTGGCGGCGCGCGTCGCGCACGATCGTGTGCGGTGAGTAGAAGCCCATCGGCTGCGCGTTCAGCAACGCGGCCGCGAACTCCGCGCAGTAGTGGTACTTGATCCACGAGCTCGAATACACGAGATAGGCGAAGCTCACCGAGTGGCTCTCGGGGAAGCCGAAGCTCGAGAACGCTTCGAGCTTCGTGTAGATCTCCTCGGCGGTGTCGCCGGTGATGCCGCGTTCGGCCATCCCCTCCATCAACCGCTCGCGCATGCGCGCCATGCGCGCCTGCGAACGCTTCGATCCCATCGCCTGGCGCAGCTGGTCGGCCTCGGCCGCGCTGAACCCCGCGCAGTCGACCGCGAGCTGCATGAGCTGCTCCTGGAACAGCGGCACGCCGAGCGTCTTGCTTCAGGCACGGCTCGGTGAGCGGATGGATGTAGGTGATCTCCTCCTCGCCGTTGCGGCGCCGGAGATACGGGTGCACCGAACCGCCCTGGATCGGACCGGGCCGGATCAACGCGACCTCCACCACGAGGTCGTAGAAGCTGCGGGGCCGCAGCCGCGGCAGCGTCGCCATCTGCGCGCGACTCTCCACCTGGAACACGCCGACGGTGTCGGCCGCGCACAACAGGTCGTAGACCTCTTTCTCCTGCGGGATCGTCGCGAGATCGACGTCGACGCCTTCGTACTCGCGCACGAGATCGACCGCGATGTGCAGCATCGTGAGCATGCCGAGGCCGAGCAGGTCGAACTTCACGAGGCCGGCCGCCGCGCAGTCGTCCTTGTCCCACTGGAGCACCGAGCGGCCCTCCATGCGCGCCCACTCGATCGGGCAGAACTCGAGCAGCGGCCGGTCGGCCATCACCATGCCGCCCGAGTGGATGCCGAGGTGGCGCGGGAAGTCGATCACCTCCGCGGCCAGCGCGAGCGCGAGCGGCGGGATCGCGGGCGCGCGCGTGTGCGGCCTCGTCGGCGGCCCGTCGAGCGGCACCAGGGGCTACGAGGAGGCCGGCGTTACCCTCGACCGTGGCTTCGTCGTCACCGACGAGCGCTGCCGCACCTCCGTCGACGGGGTCTACGCGGTGGGCGACATCGTCCCCGGCCTGCAGCTGGCCCACCGCGGCTTCGCCCAGGGCATCTTCGTGGCCGAGGACATCGCGGGGCTGCGCCCGGCGCCGATCGTCGAGTCCGGCATCCCGCGCGTCACCTACTGCGAGCCCGAGGTCGCGTCGGTGGGGCTCACCGAGGAGCAGGCCCGCGAGGCGCACGGCGAGGTCGAGACCTACGAGTACAACCTCGGCGGCAACGGCAAGTCGCAGATCCTGCGAACCGCCGGCTTCGTGAAGCTGGTGCGGGTGAAGGACGGCCCGGTCGTGGGGGTGCACATGGTCGGCTCGCGGATGGGCGAGCAGATCGGCGAGGCCCAGCTGATCGTCAACTGGGAGGCCCACGCCGAGGACGTCGCCGCCCTCGTGCACGCCCACCCGACCCAGAACGAGGCGCTCGGCGAAGCCCACCTGGCGCTCGCCGGGAAACCGCTCCACGCGCACAACTAGAGTGATGTCCGCCACCGCCCACGAAGGAGAATTGTCCCGATGTCAGAACGCGTGAAGATGCCTGCGCTCGGCGAGTCCGTCACCGAAGGGACCGTGACGCGCTGGCTCAAGGGGGTCGGCGACACGGTCGAGGTCGACGAGCCGCTGCTCGAGGTGTCGACCGACAAGGTCGACACCGAGATCCCCTCGCCGGTGGCCGGCACGCTGCAGGAGATCCTCGTCCAGGAGGACGACACGGTGCCGGTCGGCGCCGACCTCGCCGTCATCGGTGACGGTGCAGCCCCGGCGGGTGGCGACTCCGGCGGTGAGCAGTCCGGTGCGCAGGGTTCCGGCCCGAGCGACGAGGTCTCCGACCAGTCCGACGGCGACGCGGTGGCGCAGGCCGGCGACGAGGGTGGCCAGGAGCCGGCCGAGCCGCAGGCCGAGCCCGAGCCGCAGGAGCAGCCGGCCGCCGCGCCGGCCCCCACGGCATCCGGCGACTCGGGCGGGTCCGGCGGGTCTGGCGACGGCACCACGGTGAAGATGCCGGCGCTCGGCGAGTCGGTCACCGAGGGCACCGTCACCCGGTGGCTGAAGCAGGAGGGTGACGAGGTGGCCGTCGACGAGCCCCTCCTCGAGGTCTCGACCGACAAGGTCGACACCGAGATCCCTTCGCCCGTGGGCGGCACGCTGACCAAGATCCTCGTGCAGGAGGACGACACGGTGCCGGTCGGCGCCGACCTCGCGATCGTCGGCGGGTCCGGCGGTGGCGGCGGGCAGTCCGCGCCCGAGCAGGCCGCCGAGCCCGAGCCGGCCGCGCAGGTCGAGCAGCCCGAGGCGACCTCGCCGGCGCAGGAGGACTCCGCGCCCGAGGCCGCTCCCCCAGCGCAGCAGGCCGAGTCCGCGCCGGCCCAGCCGGAGGCCTCTGCCCCGGCCGAGGCCCCTGCCCAGCAGGAGGCGCCGGCCCAGGCCGTTCCCGACACGGCAGCCGCCGAGGCCGACGGTGCTGGCAGCGCACCCCAGGAGTCCGGCGCGCCGTCTGGCGACGGGGAGCGCGACGCCGCCGCCTACGTCACCCCGCTGGTGCGCAAGCTGGCCGCCGACCACGGCATCGACCTGTCCACGGTGAGCGGCACCGGCATCGGTGGCCGCATCCGCAAGCAGGACGTGCTCGCCGCCGCGGAGGCTGCCAAGGCGCCAGAGCCCGAGCCCGCCGCGGCACCCGCCGCCCAGGCTCCCGCGGCCTCCGCCAAGGCCCCGGCCGCAGCCCCGTCGGAGGGTTCGAAGCGCGGCACGACCGAGAAGATGTCACGGCTGCGAAAGACGATCGCGCGCCGGATGGTGGAGTCGCTGCAGGTCTCGGCCCAGCTCACCACCGTCGTCGAGGTCGACGTCACCCGCATCTCACGGCTGCGCGACCGGGCCAAGGGCGACTTCGCCCAGCGCGAGGGCACCAAGCTCAGCTTCCTGCCGTTCTTCGCACTGGCCGCCGTCGAGGCCCTCAAGGCCCACCCGACCGTCAACGCGAGCATCGACGGCGACGAGGTCACCTACTACGGCGCCGAGCACCTCGGCATCGCGGTCGACACCGAGAAGGGCCTGCTCGTGCCGGTGCTGAAGAACGCCGGCGACCTCAACATCGCGGGCCTGGCCCGCGGCATCGCCGACGTCGCGGAGCGCACGCGCAGCAACAAGATCATGCCCGACGACCTGGCGGGCGGCACCTTCACGATCACCAACACCGGTTCTCGTGGAGCGCTGTTCGACACCCCGATCATCAACCAGCCGCAGGTCGCGATCCTGGGCACGGGGTCCGTCGTGAAGCGGCCGATCGTCGTCAGCAGCGACGAGGGCGAGACGATCGCCATCCGGTCGATGGTCTATCTCGCGCTGTCCTACGACCACCGCATCGTCGACGGCGCGGATGCCGCGCGCTTCCTGACCACGATGAAGCAGCGACTCGAGGAAGGCGCCTTCGAGGCCGACCTCGGTCTCTGACCGGCCGGCCGCGAGGACACCGCCATGAGCCGAATCGTCGTCACCGGGTCTTCGGGCCTGATCGGTACACCGCTCGTCGCCGCGCTGCGCCAGCGCGGCGACGAGGTGGTCCGCCTGGTCCGTCGCCTACCTCGCGCGGCCGACGAGGTGCAGTGGGACCCCACCAGCCGCACCCTCGACCCGCGCACGCTCGACGGCGTCGACGGCATCGTGCACCTGGCCGGTGCCGGGGTCGGCGACAAGCGCTGGACGCCCGCGTACAAGCACGAGATCCTCGCCTCGCGGGTCGACGGCACGCACGCCGTGGCGGCGGCGGTCGCCGCCGCCGACCATCCCGTGCGGCTCGTGTCCGGTTCGGCGGTGGGCTACTACGGCGACCGGGGTGACGAGGAGCTCACCGAGGGCAGCACGCCCGGCAACGACTTCCTCAGCGACGTGGTGATCGCCTGGGAGGGCGCCACCCAGCCCGCCGTGGATGCCGGGGCCTCGGTCGCGCTGCTGCGCACCGGGATCGTGATGGCGCCCCAAGGCGGTGCGATGAAGCCGATGCTGCGCCTGGCGCGGTTCGGCGCCGGTGGGGCCCTGGGGTCGGGACGGCAGTTCATGCCATGGATCACGCTGCCCGACGAGGTCGGCGCGATCCTGCACCTGCTCGACCACCCCGAGATCACCGGCCCGGTCAACCTCACCGCATCGAAGCCGGCGCGACAGAAGGACATCGCCAAGGCCCTGGGCGCAGCGCTGCACCGCCCGGCCGTGCTGCCGGCGCCGGCGTTCGCCATGCGCGCCGTCCTCGGCGAGTTCGCCATGGAGGTGCTCGGCGGCCAGCGGGTCGTGGGGGACGCACTCCGCGACAGCGGGTACCAGCTGATCCACGGAGACCTCGAGACCGCCGTCCGCTGGCTCGTCTCCTGAGCCCTCGACCCGCCATGGCCGACCTGTCGATGCACGAGGGGATGCCCTTCGACGAGGAGGCCACTCCCTCACCCGTGTCCACGGGCGAGCTGCCTCAGTTCGAGGAGGTCCGCGACATCGTCGCGGAGGCGTTCGAGCGCTACCGCTCGAACACCGACGGCACGGTGGCCGACTACATCCCGGTGCTTGCGCAGGCCTCGCCGGACTGGTTCGGCATCTCCGTGGTCGGCTCCCGGGGCCGGTCCTTCGAGATCGGCGACGTCGAGACGGCGTTCTCGATCCAGAGCGTCTCCAAGCCGTTCGTGTTCGCGCTGGTGTGCGAGGCGATCGGCTACCCCGAGGCGCGGCAACGGCTGGGCGTCAACAGCACCGGCTTCCCGTTCGACTCGCTGATGGCCGTCGAGCTCAACGCCGACCGCACGATGAACCCGCTGGTCAACGCCGGGGCGATGGCCACCACCAGCCTGGTGCCGGGCGACACCGCGGACGAGAAGTGGGACCGGTTGCGCGACGGGCTGTCGCGCTTCGCCGGGCGCGAGCTGCAGGTCAACGAGGAGGTCTACGCCTCGGAGTCGGCCACGAACCTGCGCAACCAGGGCATCGCCCACCTCCTCGAGAGCTACGGGCGGCTCTACTTCGACCCCGACGAGGCGACCGACGTCTACACGCGGCAGTGCTCGCTGGAGGTGACCGTGCACGACCTCGCGGTGATGGCCGCCACCCTGTCCAACGGTGGTGTCAACCCGGTGACCGGCGAGGTGGTCGTGCTGCCCGGGGTGTGCCGCCGCGTGCTCGCCGTGATGGCCACCGCCGGCCTCTACGAGCTGTCGGGCGACTGGCTCTACGAGATCGGGATGCCGGGCAAGAGCGGCGTCAGCGGGGGCATCGTCACGGTGTCGCCGGGGAAGGGCGGCCTGGCCACCTTCTCGCCACCCCTGGATGCCGCGGGCAACAGCGTGCGCGGCCAGCTGGTGACCAAGTACCTCGCCGAGCGGCTCGGGCTCAACCTGTTCGCCTCGCAGGCGGCGCCGCGAAGCTGACCTCGGGGCCCCGCCCAGCAGTGCTGACCCGGGCAGGCGGACCGCGGACGGAAATGCGTGCACCGAGTGCTGTCATGACACGGGGCGCAGGTCGGCCATCCGCCAGCCGACGTCGGTGTGGACAAGGTCGACGAGCACCGGGATGCCGGCCCCGGCAGGTCTCGAGGTCGAGCCCGTCGCGCCGGTGATCGTGTAGGCCTCCGCGTCGACCCTGGCCCTGAGCACCGCGCGCTGCGCGGTCGCCGAGACGCACAGACACGTCTGCGACGGTGTAGCGAAGACCCGTGTAACGCAACCCGGTTCGCTCGATCTCTGCCACGTCGGCGGCATCACGGGCTGCCAGTGCGGAACCTTCCGCGTCGGCGGCGTGCAGCATGGCCGGGGATGCGTCCCGCCAGGCAGCGGCCCGCGCGTCGGCGAGGACCGTGAGCAGCTCGCTCGCCCGGGCGGTCGGTGCCCGGGCGTCCGTGCGGGGGTCGGTTCCGGCGACCGCCGAGGTGCTGCCGCCGCGTGCCGGGGTGGGCGTGGAGGTGCTGGTCGAGCCACCGGAGGGTGTCGATGCGGCGCCGACGGCCGGGCCGGCGTCGAGGCCGGGTCGTGCCTGGGCGGTGTCACCGGCCCGCCCGAGCACCGCGGTGCCGAGCACGACGAGCGAGAGCAACACCAGGCACAGCACGGCCGAGAGCACTGCAGCCCTCGCCACCCGCGGCATCCGCACACTGCTCGGCGCGGACGCCACCACTGACGCTTTGCCCGCCACCGGTGCACCGCCGCCCACCGTCGCGCCGCCCGCCACCGTCGCGCTGCCGGCCACCGTCGCGCTGCCGGCCACCCTCGCGTTGCCGCCCACAGTCGCGCTGCCCGCCACGGCTGCCTTGCCCGTCAGCGGTGCCGGTCCAGCCACGGGCGCCGGGGCTGGACGCGGCCGGGTTGCCGGACCCCAGCCGCGGTGCACGACTCCACTGCCGTGCCGACCGGATCGCACCGGAGGCTGGGGCTCGGGGTGCGCGCCCGGCGGTCGGGGCGACCGGCCGACGACCGGTGCCAGCCGCCGCGCCCTTCCCTGGCGGGCAGCGCCGGCCGGATCGGGCCGGACGTCGCGGGCCCCGCGTCGAGGTGACCACCAGTGCCGGCGCCCCGACGCGCCGGTCGGGGGACGGCCCGCTGCCGCCCGCAGGCGGTAGGTCACCGCGCTCACCTCGTCGTCACCGTGCACCAGGCGCAGCGGCTCGGGCTCGGCGGCGGCGAAGAGCAGCCAGGCCAGCTCGTGCGCACCCGGCCGGTCGCGCGGCTCGGCACCGATCGCCGTGGCTAGCGCGGTGACCACCGGCTCGGAGCCCTCGCCGGCCAGGCACACGTCCGACAGGTCGGGCCGCAGACCGGGAGGACCCGGCACGGTGCCGGTGAGGCACAGCCAGCCCAGGGCCCCGAGGGCGTAGACGTCGGCGGCAGGGGTCGGGTCGGCCCCGAGCAGCACCTCGGGCGCGACGTAGCCGTCGGTGCCCCAGACCCCGGGCGAGACGTCGCCCACGACGTGGCCGAGCCCGAGGTCGGCGAGCAACGGGCGCCCGTCGAGGTCGAGCAGCACGTTGCCCGGCGAGACGTCGCCGTGCACCACCCCGAGGTCGTGCAGCCGCCCCAGCGCGGAGGCCACCGGCGCCAGCACGGTGACCACCTCGCCGGGTGACAGGTGGCCACGAGCCCCGACCAGCGCGTCCAAAGCTCCTCCGAGCAGGTGCGGCATGACCACTGCCACCCGACCGTCAAGCAGCGGCACGCAGGCCTCGACCGGGACGACGTGTGCGCTCGCGGCCCGGGCGGAGACGCTGGCCTCGCGCGATGCCACCTCGAGGGCGTCGAGCTCGGCCAGCACCACCTTGACCGCGACCCGCCGACCACCGTCGAGCGCCACCCCGGCCCACACCTCGCTGGTGCCACCGCGCCCCAGCAGTGCGCCCAGCTCGTACCCGGGCACCTGCGGCGCGGGAGCGGCAGGCAGTCCGCACAGCCCCTCGCCTACCTCGCCGTCCGACGCAGACCCGCCCGCATCGTCACCCGCGGGGTGCCACCCCACTGTTGTCACGGCATCCCCCGAATCGCCCATGGCACCACTCTGCCCCCGCCGGTACATGAGGCCGTCGAGTTATCCACAGGCCCTTAGGGTGGGCGCCATGTCTGCCGACGCCCCCACGATCCTGGCCACCTCGGGTGGCTACCGCTACGGACGCCGCACCCGGCTGGAGTTCGACGCCCTGGTGCACCACGCGGTCGAGCTGTCCGGCGTCACCGGGCGGCGGCCGCGTCTCACCTTCGTGGGCACGGCATCCGGAGACCCAGGCTTCGGCAACTACTGGGCACACGAGGCGGGGCGGGTCGCCGGGTTCGACGTCACCTGCCTCGACCTGTTCCCGATGCCCAATCTCGACGACGTGCCCGGGCACCTGCTCGAGGCCGACGTGGTGTGGGTCCAGGGCGGGTCCGTCGCAAACCTGCTCGCCGTCTGGGACGTGCACGACCTGCGCCCGGCGATGCGCGCGGCCTGGGAGGCGGGCGTGGTGCTCAGCGGTGTGTCGGCCGGCTCGATCTGCTGGTACGTCGGCGGCACCACCGACTCCTTCGGGCCTGAGCTGCGGGCAGTGACCAACGGACTGGGCCTGCTCCCCTACGGCAGCGGCGTCCACTACGACTCGGAGGAGGCCCGCCGGCCCACCGTGCACCGGCTGGTCGCCGACGGCACCCTGCCCGAGACGCACTGCACCGACGACGGTGTCGGTTTGGTCTACCGCGGCACCGAGCTGGTCGAGGCGGTCAGCGAGGCCGACGGGAAGGCCGCCTTCATCGTCACCCACGACCCGAGCGGCGACGACGGGGTGCGCGAGGAGCGCATCGAGCCACGCCGGCTCCCCTCCCCCTGACCCCGACTCATTGCGGATCTGCCACCGCTAGCGGGGCCCGGACGTGGGCCAGATCCGCAAGAAGTCGGGGTGTGGGCGGTGGGAGATCCGCAAGAAGTCGGGGTGTGGGCGGTGGGAGATCCGCAAGAAGTCGGGGCGTGGGCGGTGGGAGATCCGCAATCAGTCGGGTCAGGGTGCGGGGGTCTGTACGGTCATGACGCGGCCCTCGGTGGCCGAGACGCGGGCGGCGTCGATGACCGCGAGGGTGTGCACGGCGTCCCACGGGTCCACCGGCATCGCGGCCTGCGGGTCGTCCGACGCAAGCGCCGCAGCCACCGCCCGGTAGAGGTCGGCCTGGCCGGTCGCCGCCCGCTCCACCGGCTCGCGGGAGTCGCCCCGGTAGAGCCAGCCGCTGTGGGCGGCATCGGCGTCGGCCTGGCCGTTCCAGACGTGCACCTCACCGGTGAAGTCGGCCATGACGTAGGCCGCCTGCGTGCCGAGCAGTCGCACCCGCGGGCCCGGCGCCCCGGACAGCGAGGTCGCCCCGAGGTGCGACACCACCCCGCCGGTGTGCCGGCAGACGAGGAACGCGTCGTCCTCGGCCGGGGTGGTGCGGGCGTCCACGGTGGCGAAAACCGTTGTGACAGGGCCGAACAGCTGCACGGCGGCATCGATGAGGTGGCTGTGCAGGTCGAGCAGGATGCCGCCGCCCTCGCTCGGGCTGGCGTTCTCCCGCCAGCGGTCCTTGGGCACCGGGCGCCAGCGCTCCCAGCGCATCTCGTAGCGGAACGGCTCCCCCACCAGCCCCTCGGCCACCACCCGCGCCACCGTCGCCTGCTCGGCGTCGTAGCGCCGGTTCTGGAAGACGCTGAGCGAGACCCCGGATGCCGCGGCATACCGTACGACGTCGGCCGCCGAGGCCGCATCGACCGCCAACGGCTTGTCGACGACGCACGCCACCCCGGCATTTACTACCGCCCGGACCTGCTCGGCGTGCCCGCCGCTCGGGGTCGCCAGCACCACCAGGTCGAGCCCTGGAACCGCGAGCAACTCGTCGAGCCCGGGCACGACCTCGACCCCGGGGATGTCGTCACGGGCCGCCGCGGCCCGCTCCGGGTTCCGCGTCGACACCGCCACCACCTCGCAGTCCGCCTCGGCGAGCAGAGGGGCGTGGATGTCCCGCCCGGCGAACCCGTAACCAGCCAGCGCGACGCGTGTCATGCGCGACAGCCTAGGGGCGGCATCAGGGCGCGACGCGCTCCTGCACCGGGCTGTCCGGCGTCTCGCTCCCCTGCCTCTCACGGTCGGCCGGCAGGTGGCGCGGCCACCAGATCGGCGGGCCGATGTCGTACGCGGACGCTGGCACGAGCAGCGAGCGCACCACGAACGTGTCGAGCAGCACGCCGAAACCGACGATGAAGGCGATCTGCACCAGGAACACCAGCGGCAGCACGGCCAGCGCCGAGAAGGTCGCCGCGAGCACGATGCCCGCGCTGGTGATCACACCGCCGGTGACCGCCAGGCCGACCAGGATGCCGGGCCTGGTCCCCCGGGTCTTGGACTCCTCTCGCACCCGGGTCATCAGGAAGATCGAGTAGTCGATGCCGAGCGCCACGAGGAAGACGAACCCGTAGAGCACGATCGACGGGTCACTGCTGGCGAACCCGAACACGTGCTGGAAGACCAGGGCGGAGATGCCGATGGTCGCCGCGAACGACACCACGTTGGCGGCCACGAGCAGCAGCGGCGCGACGATCGAGCGGAGCAGAAGGGCCAGCACCAGGAAGATGACGAGCAGGATGGTCGGCACGATCACCCGCAGGTCGCGCCCGCTCGCCGTGTGCACGTCGAGGTTGGTCGCCGCGTTGCCGCCGACCAGGGCGTCGGTGCTGACGGCGTCGAGGTCGGAGCGCAGCCGGTTGACGGTGTCCTCGGCCTCGACGCTGTCGGAGGCAGCCTTGGTCGTGGCCTGCACCAGGACGTTGCCGTCGACGACCTTCGGCGGCACCGGCGGCTGGCCGGGCTGCGGCGGCACCAGCCCGATGAAGGCGCTGTCGATGCCGGGGTCCTTGGTGACGACCGCGAGGGCCGCCTCCGCGTCGGCCTGCGGCACGATGATCTGCACCGGCGTCGCGGAGCCGGCCGGGAAGTGCTCGCCGATGACCCGCTGCGCGATGATCGAGTCGGTGTCGTTGAGGAACGTCTCGTCGATCGTGGCCCCGTCGGCCTTGAAGGTCGGCGCGAACGCCGCCGCGACGAGCAGCAGCGCCAGCGTGATGACCCAGGTGCGCCGCGGGTGCCGGCCGACCAGGTCGGCCACCCGGCCCCAGATGCCCTTGGTGCCGACGACGTCCTCCGCGTGCACGTGGTCGAGCTTCGGCGCGAACGGCCAGAACGCCTGGCGCCCGAACAGCAGCAGCACGGCGGGCAGGAAGGTGAGCGAGGCCAGCAGCGCACCGGCGATGCCGAGGGCTCCGACCGGGCCCAGCCCGGAGGTGCTGCGCAGCTCGGCGAGCAGCAGGCAGAGCAGCCCGAGGATGACGGTCGCGGCCGACGCGACGATCGGCTCGACAGAGCCCCGCCAGGCGCGCTTGAGCGCCACCCACGAGTTCGGCTGGTCGTGCAGCTCCTCCTTGAATCGGCTGACGAGCAGCAGGGCGTAGTCGGTCGAGGCGCCCACGACCAGGATGAACAGGATGCCCTGCGACTGGCCCGACAGCGTGATCACGTCGTTGAGCGCGAGCTGGTAGACCACCAACGAGGCTGCGCTGAGGCCGAACACCGCGCTGAGCAGCACCGCGAACGGCAGGATCGGGCTGCGGTAGACGATGAGCAGGATGACCAGAACCACGAGCAGAGCGACGCCGAGCAGGATGCCGTCGATGCCCGCGAACGCCGCCGCGAAGTCGGCGATCAGGCCGCCGGGGCCGCCCACGTAGCCATTCAGGCCCTGGGGCACGAGTGTCTTCTCGATCTCGGCGCGCATCGCCTCGGCGCCCTCGACGAGGGCGGAGGTGTCGCCGCTGGCCTCGGTGCCCTTCGTCGCGTCGAGCGGCACCGTCACCAGGGCGGCCTTGCCGTCCTGCGAGGGGATTGGCACGATCGGCTGTCCCGCGACGAGGTAGTCGCCGAGGGTCTTGCCCTCACCCATCGCGGGCAGGGCGAGGCCGGGCACCGAAGCGGCGAACGCACCGACCGCCTGGAGGTCCTCGGGAGTCAGTGCTGCGCCGTCCTTGCGCTCGACGACCACCAGGTAGGGCAGCGTGTCGCTGTCGTTGAAGGTGCCGACGGCGTTGCTGACGAGGGTGGACTCCGCGCTCTTGGGCAGGAAGGTGGAGTTGTCATTGGACTGGACGCCGGCGAGCTTGCCCTGGGCGCTGCCGCCGAGGCCACCGATGACAAGCCAGGCCAGGACGACCAGGAGCGCGCCCCAGATGGCGATGCGGGGACGGCGCGCGCTGGCGCGGGCGTCGTCAGGTGAGGCGTCGGGCTCCGTGCTCATGCGCCGAAGCCTAGGGTTCGCCTCCGACGGCGCACAGCCCGGTCTCGGCCAGGCGCCGCGTACCGTGGGGCCCATGCGTTTCGTGCACCTCGGCTTCGCGCCCGACTTCGTCGACTACGAGCAGGGCTGGCAGACCCAGCGCGAGGTGCACGCCCAGGTCGTCGACGGCACGCTGCCCGACACCACGCTGCTGCTCGAGCACGCCGCGGTCTACACGGCCGGCAAGCGCACCGAGCCGCACGAGCGGCCCACCGACGGCACCCCGGTCATCGACGTCGACCGCGGTGGCAAGATCACCTGGCACGGCCCGGGCCAGCTGGTCGGCTACCCGATCGTGCGCCTCACCCAGGTGCCGATCGACGTCGTCGCCCACGTGCGGCGCCTCGAGGACGTCATGATCCGGGTCTGCCGCGACTTCGGCGTCGACACGGTGCGGGTCGACGGCCGCAGCGGGGTGTGGGTGCTCGCCGACGACCGCGGCCCCGACCGCAAGCTCGGCGCGATCGGCGTGCGGGTCAGCCGCCGGGTCACCATGCACGGGTTCGCCCTCAACTGCGACGCCGACCTGTCATGGGCCGACGCGATCATCCCGTGCGGCATCGCGGATGCCGGTGTCTCGTCCCTGACCCGCGAGGCCGGTCGCCCCATCACCGTGCAGGACGTGCTCCCCTACGCGGAGAAGCACCTCACCGACGTCCTCGGCTGAGCCGGCACCCGGCATCCGCAGCCCACAGCCATCTCGCTGTCGCAGGATTCGGGCGTCTCGCCCGCCCGGCGTAGGCTGTCGCGGGTGACTGTCGCACCCGAGGGACGCCGCATGCTGAGGGTCGAGGCGCGCAACGCGCAGACCCCGATCGAGCGCAAGCCGGAGTGGATCCGCACCACCGCCAAGATGGGGCCGGAGTTCACCCAGATCGCCGCCATGGTCAAGGGCGAGGGCCTGCACACCGTGTGCCAGGAGGCCGGCTGCCCCAACATCTTCGAGTGCTGGGAGGACCGCGAGGCCACCTTCCTCATCGGCGGCGACACCTGCACCCGACGCTGCGACTTCTGCGACATCGCCACCGGCCGCCCGCAGCCGCTCGACCTCGACGAGCCCCGCCGGGTCGCCGAGTCGGTGCGCTCGATGGGCCTGCGCTACTCGACCGTGACAGGCGTGGCCCGCGACGACCGGCCCGACGGCGCCGCCGGCCTCTACGCCGAGACGATCCGTCAGATCCACGCGCTCAACCCCAACACCGGCGTCGAGATCCTCCCTCCCGACTTCGGCGCCGTGCCCGAGCTGGTCGGCCAGGTCTTCGACGCCCGCCCCGAGGTGTTCGCGCACAACCTCGAGACGGTTCCCCGCATCTTCAAGCGGATCCGCCCGGCCTTCACCTACGACAAGTCGCTGCGGGTGCTCACCATGGCCCGCGACGCCGAGCTCGTGACCAAGTCCAACCTCATCCTCGGCATGGGCGAGGAGGACTCCGAGATCGAGGAGGCCATCCGCGACCTGCACGACGCGGGCTGCGACATCCTCACGATCACCCAGTACCTCCGCCCCTCCCCCAAGCACCACCCGATCGACCGGTGGGTCAAGCCGGAGGAGTTCGTGCACTGGTCCGACGTCGCCACCGACCTCGGTTTCAAGGGCGTCATGGCCGGCCCGCTGGTGCGCAGCTCCTACCGCGCCGGGCGGCTCTGGGCCACCGCGATGACCCGCTGGGGGCGCCCCATCCCCGAGCACCTGTCGCACCTCGCCGCCGCCACGGCAGACCCGGCCCGCCAGGAGGCGGCGTCGTTGGTCGCCCGCGCGGCGAGCACCGTATCCTGATCCCCCCGGCCCGCGGCACCTCGCGGGCACTGCCCCACTGATCCAGGAGCACGACCTCCCGTGTCCGACCAGCCCGAAGCCAAGACCGGCCGCATCGCCCAGATCCGTCAGGCCTACTCGGCCATCAAGAACCTCGACCCCAAGCTCGGGTGGTGGATGCTCGGTGCCGCGCTCGCGGCGGCGGCCGTCGTCATCGGCATCGGGGCCCTCTTCGGCGGGTTCTGGGTCTGGTACGCCGCGATCATGGCGATCCCGACGGCGCTGCTCGCGGCCGTCGTGGTGATGAACCGCCGCGGCAACACCGCCATGTACCGCGCCCTCGAGGGCCAGCCGGGCGCCGCAGGTGCCACCCTCACCGGGCTGGGCAAGCGCGGCTGGTACGCCGGGCAGGAGCCGGTCGCCATCGAGGGTGCCCGCGGCACCCGCCCCAGCGACATGGTCGATGCCGCGATGGTGTTCCGCGCCCTGGGCCGCCCCGGCATCGTGCTGATCGGCGAGGGCCCCACGGCCCGAGTCACCAAGCTGCTCAAGCAGGAGGAGAAGAAGGTCAGCCGGGTGGCCCCCGGCGTGCCGGTGCACCTATGGGTGGTCGGCGAGGGTGAGGGCCAGGTGCCGATCAAGAAGGTCTCCGGCAAGCTGACCCGGATGAAGCCGGTGCTCACCAAGGAGGAGACCTCGGTGGTCAACAAGCGCCTGAAGTCCCTCGGCGGCATGCGGCCCCCCATCCCCAAGGGCATCGACCCCACCCGCGCCCGCGTCGACCGCAAGGCGATGCGCGGTAAGTGACCCCTAGGGGCGCACGATGCGGGTGCCGGCGGCGACGTCGTGGAACCCCCGCCCGTCGCGTGAGGTGAGCACCGCCGGCAGCACGAGGCAGAGCAGCAGCGTGCGGATGCCGACCTGCAGCGCGAACGCGCCCGGGCGCACCTTCCACACCTGCAGCCCGAACAGCCGGTGCCCGATGGTGGCTCCCCCGGTGAGCGCGAGCAGCAGCACGGTGTAGACCGCGAACACCCCGAGCGGGATGAGGGCGGGCACCCCCCCGCTCGTGGTGTCGATGCGCAGGACCAGCACCACGATGAGCTGGGCGATGACCCAGTCGACGAACAGGGCGCCGAAGCGGCGCAGGAACGTGGGGGTCTCGGGGCCGCCGGCCGCGTCGTCGGAGGCGGGCGGCATCCCGGGGTCGGTGGGTGCGGGTTCGGCGGGCGCTGGCACCACGACACTGTATGCCGCGTGCTCGCCACCGCGGTCGGCGGCCCGGCGCGTGAAGGGACCGGCGAAGCCAGGGCCACGTCTCACCTGGCGTCCGCCCCTCGGGCGGCTCATCTCACCTACCGATACGGTGGGCTGCGTTACACCGGCGAAACACGTGGGTCATGGTCGGGAAACCGCTCCTCCCTAGTGTCGTCGTAAAGCCCCAGGGCTGGCTCCCCCATAGCCCCTTGTCCCGCACCAGGAGGTTCAATTCGTGTCCAGCTCTGCTGAGGACGGTTTCAAGCAGCTCACTTCCCCGGAGGAGGTGCTCGCCTACATCAAGGACCAGGACGTCAAGTTCGTCGACATCCGGTTCTGCGACCTGCCGGGCGTCATGCAGCACTTCAACGTGCCCGCGCAGACGGTCGACATCGACTTCTTCACCAACGGCCAGATGTTCGACGGCTCGTCGATCCGCGGCTTCCAGGCGATCCACGAGTCCGACATGAAGCTCGTGCCCGACCCGAAGAGCGCCTACCTCGACCCGTTCCGGGCCGAGAAGACGCTCATCATGAACTTCTCGATCGTCGACCCGTTCACCGGTGAGCCCTACAGCCGCGACCCGCGCAACATCGCGGCCAAGGCCGAGGCCTACCTCGCCTCCACCGGCATCGCCGACACCGCCTACTTCGGCGCGGAGGCCGAGTTCTACGTCTTCGACGACGTGCGCTTCGAGACCAAGCAGAACGCCAGCTACTACTACATCGACTCCGTCGAGGCGGCCTGGAACACCGGCCGCGCCGAGGAGGGTGGCAACCGCGGGTACAAGACCCGCTACAAGGGTGGCTACTTCCCGGTGCCGCCGGTCGACCACTTCGCCGACACCCGCGACAAGATCTGCCTCAACCTGGCCGACGTCGGCCTCGCGGTCGAGCGCAGCCACCACGAGGTGGGCACCGCCGGCCAGCAGGAGATCAACTACCGCTTCAACACGCTGCTGCAGAGCGGCGACGACATGATGAAGTTCAAGTACGTCGTCAAGAACACCGTGTGGGAGCAGGGCAAGACCGCGACCTTCATGCCGAAGCCGATCTTCGGCGACAACGGCTCGGGCATGCACACCCACCAGTCGCTGTGGAAGAACGGCGAGCCGCTCTTCTACGACGAGCGCGGCTACGGCGGCCTGTCCGACCTGGCCCGCTGGTACATCGGCGGCCTGCTCAAGCACGCCCCGGCGCTGCTGGCGTTCACCAACCCGACGGTGAACTCCTACCACCGCCTGGTCCCCGGCTACGAGGCACCGGTCAACCTGGTCTACTCCGCGCGCAACCGCTCGGCCTGCGTGCGCATCCCGATCGCCGGCGACAGCCCCAAGGCCAAGCGCATCGAGTTCCGCATCCCCGACCCCAGCTCCAACCCCTACCTGTGCTTCGCGGCGCAGCTGATGGCGGGCCTCGACGGCATCAAGAACCGCATCGAGCCCCCGGAGCCGGTCGACAAGGACCTCTACGAGCTGCCCCCGGAGGAGCACGAGGCCATCGCCCAGGTGCCGGGCTCGCTGCCCGAGGTGCTGCTGACGCGCTCGAGGCCGACCACGAGTTCCTGCTCGAGGGTGACGTCTTCACGACCGACCTCATCGAGACCTGGATCGAGTGGAAGCGCAAGAACGAGGTCGACCCGATCCGCTTCCGGCCGCACCCGCACGAGTTCGAGATGTACTTCGACATCTGACCGGCCGGGCCAGATCCGGCCCTGACCAGCGGTGTCACGACGCCCCGCCAGAGATCCTCTGGCGGGGCGTCGTCGTGCCGCTGCGGCCGCGCACAGGCGGTCCTCCTACGCTGGGGTCGAACCCGACCAGGAGGTCCCCGTGAGCCCGACGCGTGCTCGTCGTCGACGACGAGCCGGAGATCCGCGCGGTGCTGCGCGCCTACCTCGAGCACGACGGGTTCGTCGTCGCCGAGGCCGGCACCGGTGCGGAGGCACTGCGCCGGACGCTGGCGACCGACGGCACCGAGCCCGACGTCGTGCTGCTCGACATCGGCCTCCCCGACCTCGACGGCCTCGAGGTGCTGAGCACCATCCGGCGGTCCTCGGAGGTCTACGTGGTGCTGGTGACGGCCCGGGCCGACGAGGTCGACACCCTCGTCGGGCTCCGCACCGGCGCCGACGACTACGTCACCAAGCCGTTCTCCCCCAGGGAGGTCGTGGCACGGGTTGGCACGGTGCTGCGCCGGTCCGCCGGGCGTGGCACCTCCACCCTCGACGACGACCACGTGTTGCGCTTCCAGGAGCTGACCCTCGACGAGCGCCGGCGCGAGCTCGCCGTCGATGGTGCCGAGGTGCGCCTGTCGACCCTCGAGTTCGACCTGCTGCGCGCGCTGGCCTCCTCGCCCGGCCGGGTCTTCTCGCGGGCCCAGCTCCTCGAGGACGTGTGGGGCTACGACTTCTACGGCGACGAGCGGGTCGTCGACGTGCACGTGCGCAGCCTGCGCCGCGCGCTCGGTGACGACGCGAACGACCCCCACGTCATCGGCACCGTGCGGGGCGTCGGCTACAAGTTCCTGCTTCCCCCGGTCGCGAGCGCCACATGAACCGGCTCGCCGCGCGGCTCGTGCTGTCCCACGCGCTCGTCGCGGTGCTCGGGGGGCTGGCGACCTTCCTCGTCGTGCGCACGCTCACGCCCGCCCTCTTCGACCGGATGATGGGTGGGGACGCGCCGATGATGGGCCAGGGCCCCGGCCACCCGGGCGCCCTGCGGGGGCAGGTCGCCGATGCCGTCACCCAGGCCCTGCTGGTCGGCATCCTCGTCGGCGTCGTCGCCGCCACGGTGTTCGGGATCTTCGCCGCACAGCGCCTGGTGCGGCCCCTGCGCCAGCTGGGTGAGACCACCCGCGAGATCGCCGCCGGGCGCTACGACGTGCACGTGCACCGGCCGGCGGAGCACGAGCTGGCCGTGCTGGCCGACGACGTGAACACCCTCGGGCGCACCCTCGCCGAGACCGAGTCGCGACGGGTGCGCCTGCTCGGTGAGGTGGCCCACGAGATGCGCACCCCGCTGACCGTCATCGAGGGGTCGGTCGAAGGGATGATCGACGGCGTCCTGCCGGTCGGCCCCGAGCGGCTCGGCGTGGTGAGTGACGAGGTGCGCCGCCTGCGGCGGCTCGCCGACGACCTCTCGGCGCTCTCACGCACCGAGGAGGGCCGCCTGGGCATCGTCCTTGTGGCGGCCGACCTGCGCACGGTGGTCAGCGACGCGGCCGAGCGGCTGCGTCCACAGACCGACGACGCCGGTGTGGCACTGCAGCTGCGGATGCCGGAAACGCCTGTTCCCGTTCTCGTCGATGCCGACCGGTTCGCCCAGGTGGTGACCAACCTGGTGGGGAACGCGTTGCGCGCGACGGCTTCCGGTGGGCGGGTCGAGGTCGAGGTCTCGACCGACGGTGGCCTCGCGTCGGTCGCCGTGACCGACACCGGCGAAGGTCTGGCGCCCGGGGACCTCGAGCGGGTCTTCGAGCGGTTCTACCGGGTGCCGGGCCGCCGCCGTGCCGGTGCCGACACCGGGTCGGGCATCGGCCTGACCATCTCCCGCGGCATCATGCGCGCCCATGACGGCACCGTGGACGCGCGGTCGCCGGGCCGTGGTCGCGGTGCGACGTTCACGGCCCGGCTTCCCCTCGCGCAGGGAGGTCAGGTGGCGTCGGGCGTGGCGTAGGGGCAGTCCCCACCCATGCCGGCGCCGTTGCCGCCGCGCATGCCGGTGCCGTTGCCGCCGCGCATGCCGGTGCCGTTGCCGCCGCGCATGCCGGTGCCGTTGCCTGTGCCGGAACGGTTGCCCATCATCCCGGCGCCGGCCCCGAGGTCGCCGCTGACGGCGCGCTGGTAAGCGGCGAGGTGGCGCTGCGAGCCTTGGCGCAGCTGGCCCAGCACGGCGTCGACGTCGGCGGGCAGGTCTGCGGCGATGCTCTTGTCGAGGTCGGAGATGTCACGCTGCTCGACCTCGACGCCCACCTGGTAGGCGGCCTCGACGGAGGTCTTGCCCTTGGCGAGCCAGCCGTCGTACAGATCCTGGATGGCGGGGATGGTGTAGACGCCCACTGCCTTGCCGGCCGACGGGTCGGTCACCTTGTACTGCGTGATGAGGGCGCCCACGGCGTCGAAGTGCCGGTCCTCGCTGTTGGTGATCATGCTGAAGGGGCGGGCGCCGTCGTACGTGTTAGCGAGGGCGGCGTACAGGTCACGGGCCATGCGCTCCTCCTCGCGAGAGAAGGTCAGGGCGCTGGCCAGGCTGCTGTCGGCGGTCGCTGACGACGCCGTGGTGGTGCTGGCGGACGCCTGGCTCACGGCCACACCTCCCGCCAGCAGGGCTCCGACGCCCAGGGTTGCGGCGGTCAGGCGGATCGTGGTTCTCATGATGTGCTCCTCAGGTGGTGGGTTCGGGTGGTTGTCCCATGCCCGATACAACAGGGTGCGGATGAAGCGACTTCGGCGGCGAGTGTGAAGCGTTCGTGAAGCCCGGTGCCATTACCCCCGGTTGCATCCAGATACCCCCCGGGGTATTGTGGAGCGCACGTCCCCCCACGCAAGAGGAGTAACCGGAATGTGCCGAGCAGTGACCTGTCGCAAATGCAACAAGACGACGTGGGCCGGCTGCGGCCAGCACGTCGACAGCGTGATGCGTGGCGTGCGCGCCAACGACCGCTGCCAGGGCCACGCTGACGAGCCGAGCACGGGCCTATTCGCCAAGATGTTCGGTCGCTGAAACCTGGCACTCAGAAGACCCCGTCCCACCCGATCAGTCGGGTGGGACGGGGTCTTCTCGTGCGTTGCGGGGTGCAGGTGGTCTCAGTGGTGGCCCTTGACGACCATCCGGACGATGCGCACGTTGAGCGCGGCGAACCGGTAGGCCTGGAAGGGCAGGTTGCGGCGCATCCGCAGCGTCCGGTCGGTGGGCAGCGGTGCGCTGCGCAGGTCGGGAGTGGGGCTGAACATCTCGTTGGTCATGTCACTCACTCCGGGATCAGCTGCCAGCCGGGACGGCCCTTGGCCTTGTACAGGAACAGGTGGTGCAGCATCAGCTTCTCCCAATGCCCGGAGAGCCCCATCTCACCGCGCGTGTCGGCAAGGTCGCGGCCGGTCGGGTAGACCGAGTAGTCGGGCACGACCGGCCGCATGGTCATGGCGGCGGCGGACCCGCTCCGCAGGCCGGTGCCGGCGGAGGCGACGCAGGCGGCCCCCATTGCGGCCATCGAGGCCTCGTGAGCGGGGCGGTCATCGCCGTGCTTGATCCGGTCGACGATCGTCAGTGCCGCCGTCTTTCCCATGATTCCCGACGGCATCCCCGTGCGCGGCGGCGACGGGGCGATCAGCGTGCCGGCCGGGCTCTGTCCGCGGCCTGGAGATCTGGTGCGGCGGTGCGAAGGCGATGCCCACCGCAAAGACGTTCGGGTGCCCGACCGCCTGGTAGGTCTTGGGCCAGTCCGTGCCGCGCCACTGCTCGTAGGGCTTGGGGCTGTAGTCGGCATCCACCTTCATGAACCCGCTCGGCGCGAAGACCTCAGCGGTGATGTCGGCGCCGTCGCGATCGAAGGCCTGCAGCGAGACACCGCCGAACGGCGGCAGCAGCATTCCGAAGTCGAAGGCGAGCTCGTGCAGGTCGCCGTCGAGCGTCTCGTAGTGCACCACACCGGGCTCGACACGATGGACGTGCGCGCCGAGGATCGCCTCGACACCGCGCTCGCGGTAGAGGCTCGAGGTCCACAGCTGCGAGGTCGTCTGGAAGCCGTGCTCGGCGAAGGTCATACCGTCGACGCCGAAGTCGCCGAGCTGGGCCTCGTTGGTGAGGTAGACCAGGCGCGCCAGGTCGCGCACCCCGGCCTCGCGCAGCTCGTGGTCGACGTTGAAGACGTACTCGAAGGCCGCCCCCTCACAGGTGCAGGTGCCGTGCCCCATGCCGACGACCAGGGTCTGCCGCTCGCCCGCCTTGAGCCGTTCGATGGTCGCGCGCAGCTCAGCGGCGGCGTGCGACCGCGTGGTCCGCCGTGCACACCGAGACGGTGTTGCCGGCATCGGGCCCGAGCCCCGGGCGTCATGCCGAACTTCAGCTGCGGGCCGGTGGCGTTGATGAGGTAGTCGTAGCGGATCCGTTCGCTCTCGCCGGTGCGGTCGGTGCCCGTGTAGGTGATGTCGACCGCTCCGCGCTCGCTCGTCGCCGTCGCCGTAGGGGCGGATCGCGACGGCCTTGGCCTGACGGAAGGTGATGCCCTTCTTGCGCGTAGACCGGCGCAAGCGGGAAGACGACCGACTCCTTGCCCATCTTCCCGACGCCGACCCAGATGTTGCTGGGGATCCAGTTCCACTTCGAGTTCGGAGAGACGACGGTGACCGTGTGCCCTCGGGGTAGCAGGCGGCTCAGGTGGAGTGCGGCGGTGTGCCCGGCAACTCCGGCCCCGAGGATGACGACGTCAGCCATGGCGTCTCCTTCGACGTGGGTGGGTGCCTTGAACCTATACCCATAGGGGTATCGGTCAAAGCGAGTGAGAGGTGGGTCACCTGCCCGGACATCGCCGCCTGCTTATACCCCCCTGGGCATACAGTCGACGCTGGGCCGGACGGTCGCACAGCCGGGGGCCAAGCGCTCAGCTCGCGGCCGGAGAAGGCCCATGACGGCACAACCCTCCTGCCTCACAACCGATTCGAGATCCTCAGATGACCAGTGCAGCGCGCGTCGTCGTGATCGGTGACCTGGAAGCCACCCGCCTGCTGTGCACCCTCCTGGTCGACGACGGGGCCGAGGCCGTGCACCTGCTCTCCCCTGACGAACCAGCGCTGCGCGCTGCCTTCGCCGAGCACGCCGACGGGGTCGCAGTCGTGGTGCGTGGAGACGTGGCCGCGTTGCGCTATGCCCTGCTCGCCGAGCACCTCCAGCCCTGCGTGCCGATGGTGGTGACGGTCTTCGACCGCACCATCGGACGCGAGCTGGGTTCCGTGGTGCCGAACTGCACGGTCACCTCACCTGCAGACGTCGCGGCACCGGCCGTCGTCGCCGCGTGCATTAACCCGGCGGCTCTCGCGGTACTGGGTGGAAGCGCCGGATCGCGAGCAGTCCTCGATGAGGACGGTGCCGCGGTGATCCACGACTGGCAGCCTGGAGGTCTCCGACCGGTCGAGAGGCTGGCTCGCTGGCTCCCCCACCGCCACGGCGGCGCCCAGGGCCTGCTCGTTGCCGGCCTGCTGGGGCTGACGGTCATCATCGCGATCGAGTGGGTCCTCGGGGTGATCGTGCTGCACGAGGGTGTGTTCGAGGCCTTCTACTCGTCGACCCGACTCGTGGCGACCGTCGGCCCGGCCGACGCAGCAGCGCACGGAGCACCCGGGTGGTACCTGGCGGCCTCCGCCGTGCTCATGCTGCTCGGAATCGGGTTCACTGGCGCGCTGGTCGCCGGCCTCGTCGAGTGGATCGTGAGCGCGCGGACGGCGGCTCTCGTGGGTCCACGCAGCGTGCCGTGGCGAGGGCACGTCGTGCTGTCGGGACTCGGCCAGGTTGGGCTGCGGGTCGGCCAGCTGCTGCGCGAGCTGCACGTGCCCTGCGTCATCGTCGAACGCACCCCCGGTGCCCAGAACCTGCCGCAGGCACGAGCCAGCCGCCTACCTGTTGTGGTCGGCGACGCGGCCGAGCGTGCCGTGCTCGAACGCACCGGGTTGAGGAGAGCCCGGGCCATTGCCGCGCTGGGCTCCGACGACCTCGACAACGTGGCTGTCGTCATCAGCGCTCTGGCACTGGCACCAGGGGTGCAGACGGTGCTGCGCGCAGGCGAGGACCCGGCCGTGGAGGAGACCACCTCGCTGTTCCGGATCGGCCGGGTCGCAGACGTCTCGGCGCTGACCGCGGCCTGGGTCTGCGCTTCGCTTCGCGGACAGCGCCCGGTCGTCGCGTATGTCCACGCAGGCCTGGTCGGGGTCCTCACCGACCAGGGGGACCGACGCCGTGTGACACCAATCCGCTGCCGGTGTCATTAATACCCCCGGGGGTATAGTGTGGTGCGTGAAGGAGCAGACATGACGAAGACCGCGACCACCTCCCCCGACGTCCTCCCCGTGGCAGACCGCCCGGACCACTCGTTGGCACACCTGCCGGTGACGCTCTTCGCGTCGGTGATGGGACTGGGCGGCCTCTCTCTCGCCTGGCGTCGCGCCGCGAAGGTGTGGGACCTGCCGCAGTGGCCCGCACTGACGTTCCTGGCGATGGCGACCTTGGCGTTCGTCGTCGTCGGCACGCTCTACGCGCTGAAGTGGGCTCGGCACCCCGCCGCCGCGCGCGCCGAGCTGCGTCACCCCGTACGAATGACGTTCGCCACGACCATCACGATCTCCGTCCTCGTTCTGGCCACCGCCGGACAGGACGTCGCACCTGCCCTGGCCTCGGTGCTGTGGTGGATCGGGGCCATCGGGCACCTTGCCGCCACCATCGCCCTGATCACGGTGTGGTTCTCGCGCAGGGACATCGGACACGGGTCGGTGACCCCGGCCTGGTTCATCCCTGTCGTCGGCAACGTCATCACCCCGTTGGCGGCCGAGCAGCTCGGCTCGATCGATCTCGCGTGGTTCGCCTTCGGGGTCGGGGTCGTGTTCTGGCTGGGCCTGCTCCCCCTACTTCTGCAGCGCGTGCTGCTGCACGACCCGCCGCTCCCGCCGAAGATGCTGCCGACGATCGCGATCTTCATCGCGCCGCCCGCGGTGATGATGCTGTCCTGGCAGGCACTCACGGGTGCCGTCGACGGTCCGGTCGTTCGCGTCCTCTACTCCGCCACCATGGTGTTCGTCCTGCTGCTGCTCGCGCAGGTTCCGCGGCTACGAAGACTGCCCTTCGCGCTGCCGGCGTGGGCATACACGTTCCCTCTGGCGGCCGCGGCCGCCGCCGCGACGACCATGGCCGCGTCGCGACCGCAGCCGGCCTACGACGTCGTGGCGTTGTTGCTGCTGGGCGGTCAGCACGGTGCTGGTGCTGGCGGTCGCCGGGCTCACCGTGGGGGCCGCCGCCCGCCGCGAGATCTGCGTGCCGGAGTGAGTGCCGTGACCTCCCAGAGCTGGCCCCCGGACTGGCAGCGGGTGCTCGTGGTCGTGGCGCACCCCGACGACGAGTCCTTCGCGCTCGGCGCCCTCCTCGACCGCCTCGTGCAGGACGGCGCGGACGTGTCGATGCTGTGCCTCACGCGCGGTGAGGCGTCCACCCTCGGCGCCGATGCCGCCGACCTCGCCGCGGTGCGCGCCGATGAGCTCGCCGCTGCCGGTGCGGTAATCGGCATCACCTCCACCACTGCCCTGGGCCATCCCGATGGCGGCTTGGCTGGCCTGGATCCTGCGGTGCTGGCCGCGGACGTCGACCGGCACCTCGATCAGACCCGGCCCGACGGCATGCTCGTCTTCGACCCCGTCTGCGGGGTGACCGGCCACCCCGACCACGAGGCGGCGTCGGTTGTCGCGATCGCGGCGGCCAGACAGCGCGGGCTGCCGGTGCTCGGCTGGGCCCTCCCCCAGGCGGTCGCCGACGCGCTCAACGTCGAGTACGGAGCCACGTTCGTCGGCCACCCCCAGGGTGACCTGATCGAGGTGGCCGTCGACCGCCGGCGCCAGCGCATGGCGATCGCCTGCCACGCCAGCCAGGCCGTTCCGGGCAGCGTGCTGTGGCGCCGCCTGGAGCTGCTCGGCGACCGGGAGTACCTCCGCGTTCCCACCGCCCCGACCCCAACCACAGGAGCACCGTCGTGAACCGACGCACCACTGCCGCACTCGTCCTCGCTGTCGCACTGGGTGGGACGCTCGCCACGTCGGGCTGCTCCGGTACGGGCGACAGCACCGTTGCGGTGTCCGCCGGCGCCACGGCATCCGCCGCTCCCACCGCGGGCTCCGCTCTCGCCCCAGCCGAGTTCGCGGCGGCGCTCAAGCGCCCCGGCACCACGATCGTCGACGTGCGTACCCCGGCGGAGTACGCCCAGGGCCACCTTCCGGGTGCGGTGAACGTCGACGTCTCCTCGCCCGACTTCGCCACCCAGCTGGCCTCCCTCGACCCCAGCGCCCCGTACGCCGTGTACTGCCACTCGGGCAACCGTTCCGGCGTGGCCGTCACCACGATGGCCGGGCAGGGCTTCACGAACGCCTACCACTTGCAGGGCGGCATCACCGCCTGGCAGCAGGCCGGCGGCGAGGTTGTCACCAACTGAGCCGGACTACTCGGAGCTTCTGGTGGCCGTGAGCCGGCCGGCGATCTCGGGTGGCACCACCGAGTCGGGGTCGCGCAACCGGCCAACTGCGGCGGACACCCCGACGATGCTGGTGTAGAGGCCCGGGCAGGTGGGGCACGTGGCCAGGTGCCCCTCCAGAAGCGCCCGCTCACGCCCTGCGAGCTCGTCGTCGAGGTAGTCGCCCACGAGGAAGCGTGCTTCCCAGCAGCGCATCGGAACTCCCTTCATCGCGAGGCGGCGGTCGTCGTCATTCGCGAGCAGACTGACGAGCAGGGCGCGGCCGCGACGCAACCGCTGCTTGGCGGCCGGGAGCCCGATGCCCTGAACGGTCGCGACCTCGAGCGAGGTCAGCCCCTGCATGTCGTGCAGCACAACGGCCGAGCGCATGGTGATGGGCAGGTGCACGAGGGCGTCACGCAGTTCGTCCTGCACCTCTGCCCGGGCGAGCACCACGTCCGGCTCGACCGTGTAGGCATCGTCGCGCCAAGCCGCCTCGACCCGTGCCAGCAGCTCGTCATCTGGAATCGGCTCGGGAACGCGGCGGCGGCGCGTGTCGAGGAAGCGGCGATGCATGACCCGGTGCAGCCACGTGGTCGGCGAGCTCTCACCACGGAAGGTGTCACCGCGGGCGATGGCACGCTCCACCGTGTCCTGCACCAGGTCGTCGGCATCGGGCTGGTTCCTGGTCAGGTAGAGGGCATACCTCACCAGCCCGGGCAGCTCCGCCGCGAGCACGTCGGGGTCGAGAGCCATGGTTCGAACCTAGGACCCCCACCCCACCCGCTCAGCGGCGGACCGGGCAGGTGCTCATCCCCAAGACGCGGTAGATGGGGCAGAAGCCGGTGAACGCGGTCGCGGCGAGCACCAAGCCGACGAGGACGAGCACGATGCCGAGGGCAGTCGCGATGCCGGTGATGAATGCGAACACGAAGGCCGCCAGGGCGAGGACGAGGCGGATGATCTTGTCGGTGGAGCCGACGTTGGCGGTCATGGGAATTGCTCCTTGGGTCATTCCGGCCCCCGTGCGGGGCCGGTCACGTACTTGGACGCCCCACGTGCCCAAAGGGATACATCGTGCTGCCCGGCCCGGGCTTACCTGGCGACGGTCAGTAGCACCTTGATCTCGGATGCCCCCGGCACACGGCCGGAGACCACCAGCTTGTCGTCGACGACCAGGCCGGGGGTCGACATCACGCCGTAGGCTGCGATGGTCGGGTAGTCGGTCACCTTCTCCACGGATGCGTCCAGCCCGAGCTCGGCGACGGCCTCCCTGGTGGCCCGCTCGAGGTTCTGGCAGTTGCGGCAGCCGGGGCCCAGGATCTTGATGATCATGGTGTTTCCTTTCGTCGGCGCTAGCCGAGGAGGTAGTTGAACAGGTAGCCCACTGCGACGATCGAGGCACCGACCACCGCGACGTAGATGCCCAGGAGCTGGGGCTTGAGGACGCGGCGCAGCAGGATCATCTCGGGCAGGGAGAGTGCGACCACGGCCATCATGAAGGCGAGCAGGGTGCCCATCGGCAGGCCCTTGTCGTGCAGTGCCTCGACCAGCGGCAGGATGCCGGCTGCGTTGGAGTACAACGGGATTCCCACCAGAACCGCGATCAGCACCCCGTAACTGCTGCCCGTGCCGGCGTACTGGGTGAAGAGGTCCTCCGGTGCCCAACCGTGGATGACGGCCCCGAGACCGATCCCGACCACGAGGTAGAGCCAGATTCTGCGCAGGATGCTGCCGACCTCCTCAGCCCCCATCTGCACACGTTGGTCGAGGGTCAGGCCGGCGGTGGTGTCGATGACCTGCCCGCCCAGCTTCGTCTCGAAGACGAAGGGTTCGACGTAGCGCTCGACCTTCAACCGCCCCAGCACCCAGCCCGCGCCGATCGCGATGGACACTCCGGCGATCACATAGGCAACCGTGATCTGCCAACCGAACAGGGTCAGCAGCAGGCCGATCGCGATCTCGTTGACCAGCGGGCTCGCGATCAGGAAGCTCAACGTCACCCCGAGCGGCACACCGGCCGCCACGAAGCCGATGAAGGCCGGGACGGCGCTGCACGAGCAGAACGGCGTGACCACGCCCAGCCCGGCGGCCATCACGTTGCCGACCCCCTCGTGCCGCCCACCCAGGAGCGCACGCGTGCGCTCGATGCTCATGTAGGAACGCAGGATCGTGACGACGAAGATGACCCCGGACAGGAGCAGGGCGATCTTGACCGTGTCGTAGAGGAAGAAGTGCAGGGTCTCGGTGAGCCGCGCGTCGGGATCCAGGCCCAGCACGTCGAACAACAGTGCGTCCCAGAGCCACCCGTTGACCCAGTACGCCAGCACCCAGACCGCGGCGACGCTGGCGAGGGCCGCCCCGCGTCCGGTGCGAGTGGCGGGTAGGTGGGTCGTGAGGCTCATGGCAGCACGGCTGCACGACTGACCGGGAGCGCCTGCGTCAGGCGCCTCGAGGCGTCCGGCGCCAGGGTGTAGTCGATCCACCTCCCCCGACGGCTCGTGGTGACCAGGCCGGCATCCCTCAGCACCTTGAGGTGGTAGCTCAACAGGTTGGCCGCCACCGGAACTCGCTCCTGCAGGACGCACACGCAGCTCGTCCCCTGCTCGGCGAGGTGGCTCAGCACGGTCCAGCGCACCGGGTCGGCCACCGCCGAGAGCAGCACGAACGACTCCTCCGTGCGGTCGGCACCGGGCGAACTCATCAGTTCGACGGATCTTGATTCAGCCACGCTTGAAGTCTTCACCCGTTCGTCCGGCCTGACGGTCAGCGGTGAGGGGTCTCACAGGAGATGATGGGGCTCATCGACGCACCGCATGCCTCGGCATCCGACCACCCGGGCGGCGCCGTTCTCCGACTGCCCAAGGATGCGGACCAGATGAGCCCCACGACACGAAGCGCTGCTGCTCGTGACGACGGCGCCACCTCCGGTGACGTCAGGACCGCGCGGCTGCTGGTCGCCATCCAGTTCGCGCTCATCGGTGTCCTGGTGCTGCTCCCGGGCCGCGACGACTGGACGGTGCCCACCGCTCTGACCATCGCCTGCAGCCTGGGCACCGTGGTCGGCCTGGCCGTGATGGTCATCGGCGCAACGGGACTGGGCCGGGGCCTGACCGCAACGCCGTTGCCGAACGCCCATGCCCAGCTGCGCACCGGCGGGCTCTACCGCTACGCACGCCACCCCATCTACACCGGGTTGATGCTCACGATGGGCTCGATCACTGTGGCGTCAGGAAGCGCGCTCAGGCTCCTCGCACTCACCGCGCTCGTCGTGCTCCTGAACGTCAAAGCGCGCTGGGAGGAGGCGCGGCTGGCCCAGCGGTTCGAGGCGTACCCCGACTACGCCGCGCACACCCCACGGTTCGTGCCGCGGCTCACTGCGAGGAGGCCAGCATGAATGAGCGAGAGGCCGCGACGCCTACCCGCGACGACGTGGGCAGGTGGAGTGCACAGCAGCGGGCAACGGTCGCGCGGCTGTTGGCAGAGACGATGGATACCACCCCCGCGACCATGCGCTCCCCTGGGCGACGCAAGCTCGTACTCGCGGTCAGTGGGGTCGGCGTCCTGATGCTGCTGCCATGGTTGATCTTCCTGTCGGTCACGCTGCCGGCCACCTCTGCAGGTGGTGCGTGGCGGGTCGCCTGGGTCGGCTTCGACGTTGCCCTCGTGGCCGCGTTCTCCGCAACGGTGCTGGCCGTCTGGCGTCGTCGACAAGTGGCCGTCATCGCCTTGGTAGTCACCTCGACGCTGTTGACCTGCGACCTGTGGTTCGACGTCTGCCTGTCCTGGGGTACTGCGGAACACTGGAGCTCGATCGCTGCAGCGCTGGTCGAGCTACCGGTGGCGATCCTGATGGCCACCAGTGCCGCGCTGTTGATGAGACGCAGCTTCACCGTCATCGCGCGGCTCCGAGGCCAGGACCCCACACGCGTCCCGCTGTGGAAGCAGCCGATGATCCACTTCCCTGCGACCACGGCGGAGCACGGCGACGAGTCCGCCGCTCGATCCCGATAGCAGGGCCCACCAGGGCGTCCTCGGATGAGGTCGGGCCGCTCACGCCAGCGAGAGGAAGAGCTTCTCCATCGCATCGACGTCGACCTGCTCTGACGTGGGGTCGACAAGGCACTGCCGCAGACCGAGGGCGATGACGGCGAACCCGGCCCGGTCGACCGCCTTGGAGACCGCGGACAGCTGGGTGACGATGTCCTGGCAGTCCCGCCCGTCCTCGATCATCCTGACGATGCCACCGAGCTGGCCCTGGGCACGCTTGAGCCGCTTGAGGATCGCCTGCGTGTCACGGGGGTCGAGCGTCGTCCCCTCTGTCTTCGTCACGGCGTCACCTCCTCACGCAGCCATCGGACCACGGACGACCGGCCCTCCGGCCGCCATCCAGGCGGAGGTCCCGCCCTCGACGGACACCGCGTCGTAGCCGAGCGAGGTCAGCAGGTCGGCCATCGATCGGCTGCGGTTACCGCTCTGGCAGATCACGTGCACGACCCGGTCGCGCGGAACTGGCCCAAGGGCTGCGGTGATGTGGCTCAGCGGCGCGAGCACGGCACCGGGCACGTGCCCGTTGACGTACTCAGCCGGCTCACGAACGTCGAGGACGAAGGCGCCGTCGGCGTGACGCGCCAGGAGGGTGTGGATGTCAACGAGGTGGACCATGCTGACACTATACCCCCCGGGGTATAGTGTCAGCACCCGACACGTTGGAGGAGACCCATGCACTTCACCCAGTACTACCTCGACTGCCTCTCCCAGGCGTCCTACCTCATCGGCGACGAGGCCACCGGCCAAGCAGTCGTGGTGGACCCTCGCAGGGACGTCAAGGAGTACCTCGACGACGCCAGGGCGAAGGGCCTGGAGATCGTCGGGGTGATCAACACGCACTTCCATGCCGACTTCGTCTCCGGCCATCTCGAGCTCGCCCGTGAGACGGGCGCGTGGATCGGCTACGGCGCAGCAGCGTCCGCCGACTTTCCTCTGCGCCGCTTCTTCGACGGTGACCGGATCAGCCTGGGCGAGGTGACCCTCGAGGTCATGACGACCCCCGGGCACACGCCGGAGTCCATCAGCATCCTGGTCTTCGAGCACCCGGGCGACGAGGTCGCCTACGGCGTGCTCACTGGCGACGCGTTGTTCATCGGCGACGTCGGCCGTCCCGACCTGCTCGCCTCCGTCGGCGTCAGCGCTGACGAGCTGGGCCGGATGCTCTACGACTCGGTGCAGCACAAGCTGATGGGCCTGCCCGACGCGGTGCGGGTCTTTCCCGCGCACGGCGCGGGCTCGGCCTGCGGCAAGAACCTGTCCACCGAGCGGCAGTCGACCATCGGCAACCAGCGAGCCTTCAACTACGCGTGCCAGCCGATGACCGAGGACCAGTTCCTCGCCGTGGTCACCGAGGGCCAGCCCCCCGCGCCCGGCTACTTCCTGTACAACGCGACCCTGAACAAACGCGATCGCGAGCTACGGGACACCGACGCGAGCATCGCGGCGCTGACCGACGCCCAGGTGGAGGACGCACTGGCCGCCGGGGCCGCGATCCACGATGCACGCGACGTGCAGGAGTTCGCCGCCGGCCACCTGCGCGGGTCGGTGAACGTGCCTGCCGACGGTCGCATGGCGGAGACGGTCGGGATGGTGTTCACCCCCGACCAGCCCGTCGTCATCATCGCCCCAGACGGTACCGAGCAGGAGGTCGCCACCCGGTTCGCGCGCATCGGCTTCGACAACGTCGTGGGCTACCTCCCCGACCCGCAGGCCTACTTCCTGGCCCACCAGAACGGTGTCGAGCAGGCCAGCCGCCTCGTTGCGGCGGCCGCGGACGACGCACTGGCCATGCCAGAGGTCCAGGTGGTCGACATCCGCAACGCCGGGGAGGTGGCAAGCGGCATGATCCCGGGAGCGCGGCACATCCCGCTCGCCGAGCTGACGGCGCGCCTTGACGAGCTGCGGGCCGACCAGCCGGTGCTGGTCTACTGCGCGGGAGGCTGGCGCAGCAGCGTCGCGGCGAGCCTGCTGCGCGCCACGGGGTTCGCTGACGTCTCGGACATCCTGGGCGGCTACGGCGCCTGGGACCTGGCACATCCCCGAGCATCCTGAGCAGGACGACACCAGGCGCCGGGGTGGCCTCGCCCCGGCGCCTCGTGTGGTGTTCTCGAGGTGCTCCCCGAACCCTGCGAGAGGAGCCGCCTGACTCACTCAGGAGGCGGTGCCCCCGAAGTGACCGAGCGAGCAGGTGGACGTTCCGGTCGTGCGTCGGGCCAAGGCCGCGCCGGCCAACGCGAAGGCCGTCAGCCACCGCAGCGGCAGGTCGGCGCCGAGGGAGAGACAGAACGCCGCGAGGAGCAGCTGGAAGGGCGCTGCCGCCGCGCACGGGGTGAGGGCGGCCCTGGCGAGGCCGCCGACGGGGCGCAAGAAGGTGGCCAACGTGACGGCGCCCATCACCGCGAGGAGCCCGAGTCCGGTGACCCCTGCGACGGAGGAGACGGGCCCCGCAGATGAGGCATAGAACCAGTACATCACCGGCACGAGGACGACCGTCGCCACCGTGTGGCGTCTGCCCCACCCGGCACGGCCGGGCGCCAGGGGGCGGGCGCAGGCTGCTGACCCCTCGACCCTGAGGCTCACGCCTGGGACGAGCGGACTGACCGGGGATACCACGACGCGGGCTGGGCGGGCGTTGACCGGCACGAACAGCGTTCCGTGGCCGGGACACGGGACATCACCTGGTCGGCGTGCATACCGCAGCCGGTCCAGGTGGCCTTGCCGCACGACGAACAGGAAGCGGGGCTACACACAGGTGGGCTCCTTCACATCTCAGGTCCAACTACCCTGACACTATACCCCCCGGGGTATAGTGCGCACTGGTCCCGACGAGAGACGAGGAACTGATGACCACGATCGACCTCACTACCGAGGCGGAGCAGTCCTTGGCCGGCTTGGCCCAGATCACCTCGATTCCGACCCTGATGGCCTTCCGGGACCAGGTGCTGGTCTTCTCCCAGCCCGGAGCCCTCAACGCCGCCGGCCTCGAGCAGGTCATCACCGTCGTCGTGGCGCTGGACATGGACGACATCCGTGCCCAGCTCTCCGCGCGCGGGACTGCCTGACACAACGTGGTCCTGATCGCGGTCGTCGCCGGTGCCGTCATCGGTCTGTCCATGGGTGCCCTCGGCGGTGGTGGCTCGATCCTTGCGGTCCCGGTGCTCGTGTACGCCCTCTACCTCGACCCGCAAGCGGCCACGACGGCGTCCCTCATCATCGTCGGCGTCACCGCCATCGTGGCCGCCATCGGCCACGCTCGTGCCGGGCGCGTCGACTGGCGGGCCGCACTGGCCTTCGGCGCACTCGGCATCCCCGCCTCAATCGGTGGCTCGCTGCTCAACAGGGCGGTGGACCCGCAGCTGCTACTGCTTGCCTTCGCTGCACTCATGCTGGGCGCTGCAGCGGCCATGTTCCGACGGTCACGAGCGGGCGAGCCCGCAGCAACGACACCCTCCCCCGCCGGTGTCGCCCAGGTGGTCCGCGTCGTCGGGGTGGCCCTGGTGGTGGGGTTCCTCACCGGCTTCCTCGGGGTCGGCGGTGGGTTCCTCATCGTTCCGGCGCTCGTCCTGGCGATGGGGTTCGGCATGCCCACCGCCGTCGGGACCTCCCTGGTCATCATCTCCCTCACCAGCCTGGCCGCGTTCGTCGAACGCCTGGGCCACGGCGCCATCGCATGGGACGTCGTGCTTCCGTTCACGGCGGCAGCCATCGTCGGGGCGCTCATGGGGAAGCGGTTCTCCGAGAGGGTGTCTGCGGCCACACTGACGCGCGCCTTCGCGGTGCTACTCGTGCTGGTCGCCGGTTACGTGGGCGTGCGCGCAGGCACCCAGCTCTACGACACCGGGTCGGGCCCGAAGCGCACGAGCTCCCACGAGGCAGTCGCCCCGTCCCAAGCCCCTTCGCCGGCGCACCCCACCCAGGTGCACCCCGGTTGACCGCGGACCGCCGCGGGTGATCTGTCGACCGCCAGGTCAGAGGCATCCATCACAGACTTGGCAGCAGGAGCCCGAAGCGGTGCCACGCTCAAGACACGGTGCACCCACTCATCCCCCCCGGGTGGATGTGCCCAGCGCCCCGGGTCGAGGCCTCGCGGCCTCCCCGGGGCGTGCCACCCGTGTATCGCAGCACCCCGGAGACCATGGGCGACCCACTGCCCCACCGGCCTCGACGCCCGGTCCCGTCCTGCGAACACGGTCTCCCGAGAACGCCACTCAAGCGTCGCCGGGCTGCTGCACCGCCGGTCGGTGCTTCTGGTGGCCTTCGCGTTCGCGGTGATGGCCGACCCGGTCTCCTCGGTCGCATACGCCGTCGAGGCGGCGCTGCGGGCGCTGGACGGCGACCTCGCGCTGGTGGTCGACGTCGTGCTCACCATCGCCATCAGCGTCTCCGCCGGCGCCTCCGCTGTCATCGCCTACGTCCCAGGGCTCCGGCCCTGGCGCCTCGCGCTGGTGCTGGTGCTCGTCGTCGGGGGCATCACGTGGTTCGGGTTGGACGGTTGTTCTTCGAGATCCCGCAACCATCCCCATCGTGAACATGATGGTGCGCTGGCCGTCGACGGCCACGTCGCGCAGGTCCGCGACAGGACCCGACGCCCCGAATCAGCCCCGGCGCCCGCGGCGCGCGTGAACCGGGTCAACGGCCAGGGACGCCTTGGCTCTCCAGCCCACCCGTGGGCCGGGCCGCCGCCCAGTCCGGCGCGGACGCGCCAGTCGCCGACGGCGTCGGTGGTCGACCGCCCCGCGGCGCGAGGTCGGTCGCTCTCCTCGTGCGGCGCAGCAGCGGGCCGGGGTCAGGTGCGACCATCGGCTCGGTCCGCCGAGCCCCGTCCGCCCCGAGGCACTCCGTCGGCGGCTCGACCGGGATCCACATCGCCACGATCGCGCCACCCTCGGGGGCCTGGTCCGCGACGAGGATGCCGCCGCGCACATGGCTGGAGCGCCGGACGATCTCGAGGCCCAGACCGGTCCCGGCCTCGGGGTCGTCGTACCAGGCGGCGCCCAGGTCGTCAGGGGCCGGCGCCCCTGCGGCCGGTGCGCCGGGCGACACCCTCTCGTCGACGGTGTCGCGCAGGTCGGGCGGCAGCCCCTGCCCGCCATCGGCGACGCCGAGCAGCAGCCAGTCCCCCTCGCGCAGACCGATGAGCCGAACCGTGTCACCTCGAGTGGTGTAGCGGATCGCGTTCTCCACCAGCGTGTCGAGACCCGCCACCAGTCGCTCCCGGCTCGCCGTGACCACCACCTGATCGGCGTCGACGAGCCAGCGCCGCTCGGCCACCGCCTGCCACCGGGAGCAGATGCCCTGCAACAGCTGGCCCACCTCGACCTCGCTCAGCTGCACCTCGTCTCGCACGTGCGCCGCACGGACCATCCGGTCGACGACCCTGTTCAAGCCCTCGACCTCCTCGAACGAGGCCTCGAGGTACTCCCGCACCTCGTGGCTCACCCCCGTGGCGAAGGCGAGGTCGAGGAAGCCCATCACCACGGTCAGTGGCGTGCGCATCTCGTGGGACGTCAGCCGGGTGAGCCGCTCGCGGTCTCGCGACTCGTCCCGGCTGCGCTGGGCAGCGGCCTCGACCAGCTCGAGGGCCCGCTGGGTGCGGTTCACCTGCCACACCACACCCGTCACGAGCAGCGCCGTGATGGGCACCTCCAGCGCCTCGGTCCAGTTCAGCTCACCCAACAGTGCGTCTCGGAGGAAGAGCGCGGCGACGAGAGCGTAGAACGTACCCAGCGACACGAGGGTGCGCCGAACAGGCCAGTGGTAGCGGCTGTAGGCGAGGGCGAAGACCGCCAGGGCGATGTGGAACGGCACGGTCTCGGTGCTGGGAACCTGCTCCGAGAGCACCAGCGCGAGACCTGCGAACGCCAGGCACCCCGCGAACGCCCAGTCCGCCACCCGGCCACGCCCTCCAGCGTCACGAGTCAATGCAGTACCCCCGGCCGCGGACGGTCCGGATCGGGAAGTGTTCGCCGAGCCGGCTGCGGATGCGTGCCACACAGACCTCCACGACGTTCGCACTCGAGGTCATCTCCGAGCGCCAGACGTCATGGAGGAGCTCCTCCTTGGTGCAGGCGACACCCGGCCTGCGCGCGAGGTAGGCGAGCAGCGAGAACTCCAGCTCACTGAGGTGCACGCGCCCCTTCGGGGTCTGCACGAACCTGCCCGACGGGTACAGGAGGGTCTTGCCGGCAGTGATGGCGTCATCGCTGACCTTCGACGAGTTCCCCTGTGCCAGATGCCGGTTGACTCGGGCGACGAGCTCGGCCATCACAAAGGGCTTGACGATGAAGTCGACGGCACCCGAGTTCAGCGCGTCGATGCGCGCACTGACGTCGGGGACCCCGGACACCAGGAGCACGGGTGGCAGCTCTTCGGTCGGGATGGTGCGGACCAGCGACATCCCTGACTCGCCCGGCATCACCAGGTCGAGCAGGGCCAGGTCGACCAGACCGGACTCGAGGTGCTGGCGGGCAGTCAACCCGTCGCCCACGGCGATGGTGCGATGACCCGCACTCGTCAGCGCCCGCACCACGAGCATGCGCATTCGCGAGTCGTCGTCCGCGACAAGTACCAACGACATGTGGACGCCCCTGCCCGTTGTCATGTGAATGGCCCTCATTGTGCGGGCCGAAAGCCCACCACGTCCACCAGTTGTGTTATCAGGGGCTCGGGATGCGGCCCACGGCCGGCAGGGTGGACCGAGTCTCGCCTTGGGACAAACGTTTTCGTCGAGAAGGCACTGGCGACAGACGTTGAATCCTGTCAGCAACCTGTCAGGTTGGCCACCGCCCGCTGACGGGCACGTTGCCGCCCGCTGTGAACTTCGGCCAAACCCCTTGCTGGCCCGCGCCGGCGGGTGAACCTTTCACTCGACAGCCGACCCCGGGGAACGTCGTTCCGCGGGTGCCAAGCAGGGGCACGGCTGCCGTAGCAGAGGGAGTTCCCATGGGCAGGGCTGTTCGAATCCTTCCGGTTGTCCGCATCGCCGCGGTCGTGGCGGTCGCCATCGCACCGACCACGCTGGTCGTGGCCAGTGCTGGGGCCGCAGGTCTCGGTCGCGCCGCGACCGTCGCGGCCGCGAGTCCCACGTACTCCGCGGGGGCGATCACGCTCTCCGTCGTGAGCTCCCGGGACGTGAGTCCCGGGAAGGACATCAGCCCGCACGCGGGTGATCCGGTGAAGGACTACCAGTGGATCATCAACGCTGACGACACCGGCAACCCGGGCACGGCCAAGGACCCGCTGCTCACCGACTGCCTCCCCTCCACGGCGGCGGGCGCTCACTCCACGGACCCGAACTTCGCGGACACCTGCCCCTGGCCCAGCACCCGGCCCACCTCGGGGTTCGCCCCGATCGTCGCCGAGGGCGACCAGGCGGACTTCGCGGCCGGCAAGCCGCTCGCGCCTCCCCGGCGGCAAGTACCTCATCTCGGTGACGTCCCGACGGCTTCAAGATCGACGGCGCGCACTTCACCGTCGACGGGGGCTCGCAGGCCGTCAAGGTCGACCTCAACCCGACACCGCTACCGCTGACGACGATCCAGCTGCAGGTCTTCGACGACTACGCACCGGTCGACGCGACCTACGAGGTCGACGCCGAGAGCAGCGTGAACATGTCGGGCTTCCACGCCCACCTCACCGACGTGTTCGGCACGGTGAGCATCGACTACTACGGCAACGCGCTGTGCACCAGCTACCAGCACGACGCGAAGGGCGCCATCGCGTTCGACGCGGCCAACAAGCCGGTGGTCGACACGACGCAAGGCCCCCGGAGTGCCTCAGCGACGCCAACGGGCGTCATCAAGATCCCGAACATCGGGCCGAACCGCTACGCCGCCACGGTCACGCCGCCGAGACTCGCCGGGGCCCAGTGGGTGCAGACCACCACCCTCGAGGGTGGCCACGACCACGACATCTGGAGTCCAGGAGGGCGACACCGGCTTCGACACCGAGCAGCTGCGCGGCCAGGAGCCCGTTCCCGCGACGCAGTTCGGGTTCGTCAAGTACGCAGGCCCTGGCTCCGTCCGCCACGGACACCAGCCGACACGGTGAGCATCAAGGGCGTGGTCGTGCAGGGCCTGCCGTACATCGGCGGCCAGAACGGCCAGGTCGGACCGCGAGGGCGTCGCGGGCGCGAAGGTGGGGCCCGGCTGGCGAACGTCTGGGTCGCGCTGTCCGACCTGAACCACGGCGACCAGCAGGTCTACGTCGGCCGCGGCCGAGCGACGGCACCTTCGACATCACGAACGTCGCCGACGGCAGCTACCAGGTGACCATCTGGGACGACGACCAGGACTACATCATCTACAGCTTCAACGCCGAGGTGGATGCTGCGGCACAGCGGCTCGGACGGTTACACCGACGTGGGCCAGCAGATGCTCGTCGGCTGGTTCTCCCACTTCCAGGGCCATGTCTTCGTCGACTCCAACGGCAACGGCAAGCGGGACCCGGGTGAGCAGCGGCGTCCCCAGCTTCGCCCTGACCGTCCGTGAGCGCGACAACTCGCTGATGGACCAGGCGACCAACACCGTCACCACGAACGACCAGGGCGTCTACGACATCCGCGAGACGCTACCCGATGGGCAAGTGGCTGATCCTCGAGGCCTTCAACACGAGGTACGCAGACCACCGGCGTCACCTAGAAGGGCGAGAACGAGCCCGACGGCACCACCCAGCTCGGGCAGCATGGTCGACCTCAACTTCCTGCCCGATCATCGGGCTCGACGGCACCGATCGACTGGGGCGTGCAGCCATACACCCCGAGCGACGAACGGCGGCATCGTCGGCACGGTCACGCTACGACACCACCCGCAACGAGCTCGACGCGGCCGATTCGGCGACCGAGGCCTACCAGCCCGGCATCCCCGACGTCCCGGTGCACCTGTACGCAGTCCACCCCGTGCCGCATCACGGACAAGACCTCGGCGACCTATGCGTTCGACCTCGCCAACCAGTGCCGGCAGGGCAAGGAGATCGTCCCGCTCCAGAAGGCCAACCCCGCCTTCGACCCGACCCAGCCACCGAGCAGCACCAACGAGCAGACATCGACCAACCCCGATGCCAACCGCGGCGCCTTCGTCAAGGGTCCCGAGGTGTCAGGACGCGTACACCTCCGAGACCTGGGGCCCGCCGCGCGGCTGCACCGCCCGCCAGTACGACGGCTCGCTGCTCGACTCCACGACCAGCAGGCGCTGCCCGAGTTCGGGGTCACCGCGAACCAGCTGTGCGTGGAGGCGCCGATGATGGGCTTCCAGGCCGGCGCCGAGCGATGCCGCCGGAGGCGCCCAGACGGTCAACGGCAACTACGGCTTCAGCGGGACCTCGCGGCCCGGGCGACTACATCGTCTCCGTCGACATCCCCAAGACCCGGTCGACGGCAAGCCGATGTACAAGGTGACCAGCGAGGAGGACGTCAACGTCTTCGACGGTGACACCTACCTGCCGCAGGAGAACTACCCGCCGTCGACCCCGGCCGCCGCGAACGACCCGGCCGGACCCGCCGCAGGCCACCCCGACGGCCCGCCGTCACAACCGCCCTCGCAGCAGGCCGGCATCATCTCGCCCTGCGTCGGGCACTGCACACGGTCAACGTCACGAACGAGGCGTTCCAGCCGGCGGCGGCACGCCGTTCGAGGGCTACGACCATGCCGCTCGTGCACCGACAAGCTCGTCACCGTGCGGTCCGGTCAGACGACCGCACCGAACTTCAACCTGTTCACCGAGGTGCCGATCCCCACGCACTTCTGGGGCCTGACGCATCAACGACCTCGGCCTGACCCTCGACAAGCGCAGCGTCAAGTACGGCGAGGCCCAGGGCCTGCCGTTCGTGCCGGTCGGCTTCTACGACTGGGCCGGGCGCCTGGATCGACACGACGCACACCGACTTCAACGGTCTGTACGAGGCTCTGATGCCGTCGACCGACACCTACAACTGCCCGGTGCCGGCCGGACCGTGCCCGAACATGTACCGCTTCGTCGGCAACGACCCGGGTCAGCCGGGCGCGCTCAACGCCGACTACAACCCAGGTTCCGGACCATCGCCACGAACTTCCAGGGCTGGCCCGGGCTGTACACGGTGACCGACGAGGCGCCGACCCAGGTCGCGGCGACCGCACTGGCCCCGGACACCACCGTCGCCAACCCCACGGTGTGCGACCTCGGTGCGACTGCACCCACAGCTGCTGGCCGTGACCACGCCGTACGTCGCGGCAAGCACACCGGCGCCGACACCGCGTCGTGACCGTCACGGGCTTCGGGTTCGGCGCCGACGCAGGGCACGCTGACGCTCAGGGACCCGCTGGTCAGCACGAGCCCGACGTCGCGGCGAACGTACCTCGCTGGTCCGACACGAAGATCGTCTTCACGGTGCCGCCAAGTACACGCCCACGGGCTCGGCGGACCAGGCCAGCCTCAACGGTGCCCTGCAGCTCGGCCTGACCAGCGCCGCGGGTGTCCCGGCTTACAACACGCTGTCCCTGCTCGCGCTGAACGGCGACCGGCAGCGGCGAGCGCCCAGAGCAACCCGCAGGCTGTCCAGGTCGGCCCGGGCAAGCGCACTACGCCACCGTCCAGGCTGCGCTCGAACGCCGCCGACCCGACGAGCGAGCTGCGCCGTACAGGCCGTCGTCGTGTGGCCGAACACGCAGAGCGACCGCGAACCCCCAGGGTGAGTACACCGAGAACATCATCGTCCACCACCAGGTGCGCATCCAGGGCGTCGGCCCGGGTGGGTTCGACGACGACCGGACGCCTTCGTCCCGGGCTCGATCATCGACGGCACCGGCTTCAACCTCGACACTGCCAGTGGCACGAACTGGATCGCAGCCTGGTCGGCCGCCTGACCTACTCCGGCGGCCCGCGGTGCCGGACGCGGCGGCGGTCACGGTGCTGACGACCCCTGCCCGGGACCAGTCAGCCTCCGGCCACCGGGGCGCCAGCTAGCGTCTGGCCCGCGACCCTCGACGGCTTCGCGATCACCGGCGGCGTCGCAGTCGGACTTCGCGACCAACAGTCAACGCGATCACCGGCGGCATCACGACCGCCGTGGGCGGCGGCGGTGCGCTGGTCACCCAGGGCGGCGGCGTCTACGTCCACGCAGACGTGCAGAACCTGCACCTCACGGACAACGTCATTCGCGGCAACAGCGGCTCGTACGGCGGCGCCGTCCGGGTCGGCACGCCGTACGTCGGCAACAACCAGAACTACGGCACCAGCTGATCTCGCGCAACCAGATCCGCGACAACGGCGGCACCAACCTGGCCGGTGGCATCGGGCTCTTCACCGGGCAGCGACGGCTACTCGGTCGACCACAACGCCATCTGCGGCAACTTCTCGGCCGAGTACGGCGGCGCGCATCACGGCCTTCGGCTACCAGAACACCAACAGGACGCCAGGGCGCCAAGAACTCGATCGACCACAACCGGATCTGGTTCAACCAGTCCTACGACGAGGGCGGCGCCGTCATGGTCGCCGGTGAGCTGCCGGCCGACCCCAACGGCATCTCCGCGGGCAGCGGGCCGGTGTCCATCGACGCCAACGTCATCCAGGCCAACCTGGCCAACGACGACGGCGGCGGCATCCGGCTCCTGCAGACCACCGGCTCGAACGTCGCCACCCCGGGCTGCACACGAACCGCCGTGGCACACCTGCCCGGCGAACCGGGTCGTCACCGACACGATCGACATCACCAACAACACGATCGCGAACAACGTCTCCGCCCACGAGGGCGGCGGCATCGCCCTGGACGACGCGGCGTTCGTCAACATCGTCAACAACACGGTCGTCAGGAACATCACCACGGCGACCGCGGTCACCAGCGACGGGCTGCCGGCACCGGCCGGGCTGTCCACGGCCGCCATCAGCGACCAGCTGCTGGCCCGGCTGGACAGCCAGCCCGGCTTCACGGTCGATGCTCACCAACGGCACGGCCGTCGCCAGCCCGACCATGTTCAACAACGTCTTCTCGGACAACCACGCCGGCACGTACTACGGCGGGCTGGAGAGCGGCATCACCGATGGCGACGCCAACCGGCTGGGACGTCGGGATCCCCGACAACCCCGGCGGCATCCAACTGGCGATGGACCACTCATGGTTCCAGAACGCCACCGACACCTTGGGGTCCGGCGAACGTCGTCGGGGCCGACTCGGTCAACGCCGTCAAGGTCAAGAGCGACTTCCAGATCGGGGTCAACATCCTCGCCTCGCGGCAGTTCCCGGCCTTCCGGCAGGCGGCGATCACCACCGCGGTGTTCCCCTACAGCCTGCTCGGCCAGTTCGACCTGGCGACCGGCTCGGCCGCGATCGGGATGGGCACGCGCCAGGTGACCGCCGCCTACGGCACCTCGCCGCCCTTCGTCGCGGGTGGCAACCCGGCGCCGGTCATCGTCACCGCACCGACCGAAGGACATCCACGGAACCGCCCGACCAACGGGTACCCGGTACGACGCCGGCGCAGCGCAGGCCACACCATGAACTGGCAGGAGCAGATGATGAACGCAGCCTCGGTGGATCGTCGACGGGTCCTCCTCGGCGCCCTCGGAGCCGGCGGGCTGGTCGCGGTGTCCCGCGTCGTCGCCCCGCCAGCTCGCACGACGGCGCGGTGAAGACCGTCGCCCAGGTCGGGACCGCGCCCGAAGAAGACCGCTGGCCCTGGCCGGGACCGACGGCTGGGTCTCGATGCCGGCCGCGACGCCCGCCGACCCGCCGTTCTTCCCGGACCCGCTGGCGCCCGCCGGCTTCAACACCTACGTGTTCGGCTTCCGGGACGTGTCAGGGATGAGCGACGCCGAGGTCGCCGCCCAGCGCGGCAAGGCGCAGATCACCGCCCCCATGCTCGTGTTCGACGAGGAGGACGACGATCACGCTGAGCCTGTACAACCTCGGCCTCTCGCAGCGGCCGGACCTGTTCGACGGCCACACCATGCACTGGCACGGGTTCGTCAACGCGATCCCGCTCTTCGACGGGGTGCCCGAGCTGTCGCTCGTCGGTGCCGGTGGGGCGGCGGTTCGACTACTTCTACCGCCCGCACGACGCCGGCACGTACATGTACCACTGCCACTTCGAGGACGTCGAGCACGTGCAGATGGGCATGACCGGCATGGTCTTCGTGCGGCCGAAGCAGAACGCGCACGCCGGTCGGCAGCGACCCGGTCGGACCAAAGTACGCCTACAACGACGGCGACGGCTCGACCCGCTACGACCGCGAGTTCGCCTTCATGCTCACCGAGCTGTGGTCGGCCGCCCACTACCGGGACGCCCACATCCAGGTCAGCGACTGGACCGACTTCGACGCCGACGCTTCTGGCTGCTCAACGGACGGGCCTACCCGGACACCCTGGCGCCAACGGCGGCAACTCGGTGACCGGCCCGACGGCGGCCTCAGTACCGCCCCGACCTCGACGCGGCGGCCGGACGCCTGCAGTACCAGCCGATCTCGTCGCTGATCACCTGCAATGCCGGCGAGAAGGTGCTGCTCCGGCTGGCCAACCTCGGCTACCAGAACCACTCCATGACGTGCGACGACATCGACCTGCAGGTCGTCGCGAAGGACGCGAGCCTGCTGCAAGGGACGGGACGGTACCGCGAACTACCTGACGACCAACACGGTGGACATCGGCCCGGGCGAGAGCCGGGACGTGATCTTCACCGCGCCGGCGGTCCGGGCGAGTACCTGCTCTACGACCGGCGGTACTCGCTATCCTCGAACAACGGTGGCGGCCCCGGCTACGGCGGCATGATGACCGAGATCAGCGTCAAGGCCCCCGGCACGCTCCCCGCCCAGACCCAGCCGAACACGTGACCGGGCAGACGACGATGAGGAGCACTCGATGAACACGCCCGGCTGGGCGACCCGCTTCCTCCGCCCGGCTCGCGGACGGGCTCGCCGCCTCGTGGCGCTCGGCGCCGCCGCCGTCCTGCTCGCGGCCGGTGCGGCCGTGGCCGTGCAGTCGTCGGCGCAGGCCGGCCCGGCCCCCGAAGAGGGGATCGACTGCGACACCGACGGCGCAACAGCACGTTCACCCTGGGCACGACGGACCGGCTAGGTCTCGACGCCGGACGGCAACTCGATCTACTGTGGGGCTACGCCAACGAGGGCAGGGCACGGCTTCCAGCTCCCCGGCCCGACGCTGTGCGTGACCTCCGGCCAGGCGGTGACGGTCGTCCTGCACAACACGCTGCCCGAGCCGACGTCGATCGTCTTCCCCGGGCAGTCCGGCGGTGAAGGCCAACGGCAACCCGGCCCAGCCGCAGTTCGGACCCGACGAACACGCTCACCTCCCTCGTCCAGCGCGGCGCCTGCCACGAACGGGTCGGTGACCTACACCTTCACCGCGGGCGCGCCGGGCACCTACCTCTACTAGTCCGGCACCGACGTCAACAAGCAGATCCAGATGGGCCTGTTCGGCGCGCTCGTGGTCCGCCCGAAGGCCGGGCCCGACCAGGTGAACGACCGGCCGGACTCGACGTTCAACCCCGAGCACGAGTACCTCTTCCTGCTCTCCGAGATCGACCCGGACGTGCACCTCGCCGTCGAGCGGGGCGAGACCGATCGACTGGAGCGGCGTACAAGGCGCGCTACTTCATGATCAACGGGCGCAGCATGCCGGACACCCTGGCGCCCAACCGGGCCTCCTGGCTGCCGAGCCAGCCCTACGGCGCAATGGTGCACATCCAGCCGTACGACGCGGCGACCAACCCGAAGCCGGCGCCTCATCCGCTACCTCAACGCCGGCACCGTGAACTACCCGTTCCACCCGCACGGCAGCGACGAGCGCGTCATCAACAGCGACGGCCATCCGCAGCTCGAGGGCCCAGCGGGGAAGACCTGTCCTACAACAAGTTCGACCTGAACGTGCAGCCCGGCCAGACCCTCGACGCCCTGATGGTCTGGACCAACGTCGAGCAGTGGGACCCGAACACCAACCCGATCCCGACGCAGCTGCCGGCCATCACGGACCAGCTGCTCGTCGGCACCGACACCTGGTTCAGCGAGAGCCCGTACCTCGGTCACAAGGGCAACGTCCCGACCTACATCACCGACAACAACCAGTGCGGCGAGTACTACCACATCGCCCACAGCCACGCACTGGAGCAGGCGACCAACTACGGCGCGACGTTCGGCGGGATGATGACGGTCTTCCGCATCGACCCGCCCGCCGGCTGCAGGTGAGCCCGATGGGACGAGAGACGATGACCACGCGACAGCTGACCACGGCGCGCTGCGCCGCCCTCCTCACGGCGGCACTGCTCGCCGCCGGGATGGCCACCGCGGCACCCGCCGGTGCCGACCCCGGCACGCGGGCTGACCCGGGCACCGGCCGCTGCTCCCGCGCAGCCTCGGCCAGGTGCCGACGCTCGCTGCGGCCGGCTCCGGGCACCTGCCGACGCAGGGCTGCACGCTCGTGGGCACGAGCGCCACCTGCGAGCTGTACGCCCGGCCCGGGACGGTGCAGCTCGTCGGTCGGAACATCCCCATCTGGGGCTGGCCGGCTCCGCCACTGGCGACCCCGACCCTGCCCGGACCGGTGCTCGTGGTCGACCAGGGAACGACCGTGAACATCGAGGTGCACAACGGGCTCCCGGGCAACCTGTCGCTCGCCGTGCCCGGCGTCCCGTCCACCAGCCTGGGGAGCGGCTTCGACGGCACCACCTCCACGACCGGCATCGCGACCGGCACCAGCGCACACGTTCACGCTGACAGCGTCGCGGCCCGGCACCTTCGTCTACGAGGCCGGTCACACGAGCGACGGGGCACGCCAGGTCGCGATGGGTGTCGCCGGCGTGCTCGTCGTGCGGCCCGCCGGCGGAGCGACCGCGTACAGCCGCACCGACCTCGGCCTACGACGACGAGGCGGTCGTGGTCCTCAGCGAGGTCGACCCGGCACTCAACGCCGACCCGACCGGCTTCGACATGCGCAACTTCAGCCCGCGCTACCGCCTGATCAACGGCAAGTCGTTCCCCGAGACCGACGTCATCGCCACCGACCAGGGGCACCGGCTGCTCCTGCGGTACGCCGACCTCGGCAGCCTGCCGCACGCGATGAGCATCCTCGGCGTCGACCAGCAGGCCGTCGCCCGCGACGCCCACGAGCTGGCCTACCCCGCCGGTGAGGTCGTCGAGCCGCTGGTTCCCGGCCAGACCGCCGACTGCATCGTCTCGGTGCCCATCGGGCGCCGACTCCAAGCTGGCCCTCGTCGAGTCCGGGACCCACCTCGACAACGACGGGATGACCACCGCCGACCCGACGCAGACCGCCTTCGGCGGCATGCTCACCTTCCTCGACACGAATGCCCCGCGCCGGTCTCCGGCGACCGACGTGCGCGGCCCACCTCGACCCACGTGACGGCCACTCCGAACCCGTCCGACGCGACCGACGCCGATGACCGTCACGGCCGACCTCGACGACACCGCCACCGGCGGCTCCAACGTCAGCCGGCGCGGAGGTCGTCCTCGACGACGCGACCACGGTCGGGCCCGGCAACGGCATCGCGATGACCGGCACCTTCGGGACGCCCGACCGTGACCGGAGCCACCGGCACCATCCCGGCCGCCACCCTCGCCGACCCGGGCTTCGCCGCCGGACGCCACGTCGTCTACGTGCGCGCCCTCGACTCGGCCGGGAACTGGGGTGTCATCGGCTCGGTGGCCGTCAACGTGCCCAAGCGCGGCCCGCTGACCACCGGTGGAGCGCTGACGCCCAACCCGGCCAACGGCTCGACCGACGATGAAGCTCACGGCCACCGGCAACGACAGCGGCTTCGGGGGGCAGGTCACGGCGGCCGAGTACTTCCTCGACCCGGCGACCAACGCTGACGGAAGCTTCCAGACCACGCCGACGAACGGCGCCGGCCTACCCGTCTCCGTCGTGGCCGGTCGCACCATCACCTCCGAGAGCGCCAGCATCCAGGTGACGCTCGACCACCGGCGAGGGCGTCCACCACGTCTTCGTGCACAGCCAGGACACCCAGGGGCTGTGGGGACCACTGCTCGACGTCCCCTTCACCGTCGACCTCGTGGGACCGGTGACCATCGCCTCGGCGATGAGCCCGAGCGCCCTCAACGGCGCCGTCAGCGACCCCTCCAACCCGGGCTTCGCGAAGGTGACCGCCCTCGTGCAGGACACCCAGAACAACAGCCAGGTGTCGAGCAAGGTGGTCCAGGCCGTCGCGTTCTTCGACGACCCGGCAGCACCCTCCCCCACCCACAAGGGGCTGACCCTGCAGGCGACCGACGGCGCCTTCGACTCCAGTGTCGAGAACGTCTACGGCCTCGTTCCGCTCTCGCAGGTCAAGACCTGGGCGACGGTCCAGGGTGAGCACAAGCTCTACGTCTACGGCCAGGATGCCGCAGGCAACTGGGGCGCGACGACGCTGGCCAGCTTCCTGGTCGACACCGTCAAGCCGGCCATCTCGGGCCTGTCCGCCGCGGCGACGGCCGGTGCCACACCGGCCACGGTCACGGTCACGGCGAACCTCGCCGGTACCCAGTCCAGCGACATCACCGGCGGCGAGGTCTGGTTCGGCACCGTCGACCCGGGCGTCGGGCGGGCGACGCACGTCACGGTCAGCTACTCGGGCACCTCGGCGACGTTCACCATCCCGGTGGCCCAGCTGCCGCTCGGGACGACGACGATCAACGTGCGGCTGCAGGACAAGGCCGGGAACTGGAGTGCCGCCGGCACCACCACGTACACCCTGGCGCCCACCGGAGTCACCGCCTTGACGTTCGACACCTCGTCGTTCCCCGGGGCGGGCTGGACAGCCACGGGCGGCGTCAGCCGGCGCACCACCAGCCCGACCCTGGGCACCACCGGTTACCTCCGGGCCACCGGAGGAAGGCTCCCCGCCTACGTCGCGAACGCGGCACCGACGCCCGTCGCACTGGCCAGCGCCCAGCTGCTGCTGCGCGGCGACACGCTCAGCGTCCCGGCCGGCAAGTCGGTGACCGTCTACCGCGGCCTCTACGGAACGACCACGTCGTTCTCGTTGACCGCCACCGGCACCGGTGCGGGGCTGGCCCTCACCCCGGTGCTGGCCGGTCCGGACGTCACCGGGAAGCCGATCCCGGTGGGCAACACCGCCATCGTGACGGTGCGAGTCACCATGGACGGCACCCAGGGCCAGCTCACCGTCGCGGTCTACAACGCCGCGGGCTCCCTCCTCGGGGTGCAGCAGCTGAGCAACGGAGCGGCGGCGCGGACGACCGACAGCGTCAGCCTCGGCCTGGTCGACCAGTCCAGTGCGATCCGGCCATCCGGCTACGTCTCCCTCGACCAGCTCCAGCGTTGGTGAGGAGAGGACGATGAGCAGCACCACCAGCACGCGGCCGGCCCCCATCGGGACCAGCGGGGTCGGCCGCCCGCCCGGCGACCAGGACGACACCACGGAACCGGCTCCCCCGGACCGCCGTCGAGTGCTGCGTCGTCGACTAATGATGGGGGTGGTCGCGATCGTCGTGCTCGGCGTCGCGGCGGTCGTCCTCCTCACCCGGCATCCCTCGAGCGCCGGTGCGCCGATGCCCACCAACGCGGCGATGGAGCAGTCGCTCGGCATCCGGGTCACCCGGGTCGCGGTGGTGGGCGACGGCGGCTTGGTGCAGGTCAACTACCTGTGCCTCGACCCCTCCAAGGCGTCGACCTTCCAGTCCGACACGACCCATCCCCCGGTGCTCACCAGCGAGGACCGCGGAACGCGGACGTCGACTGTGGCGCTGATGAAGAAGGGGCACACCATGACAGCCGGGCAGACGTACTACTTCGTCTACCGCAACTCGGATGCCGTGCACGATGACGAGTTCGCGTCGCTGAGCTACTCAGGCATGACGCTGGCGCACATCCCGGTGCTGTGACCGGGGGTCGAGGAGCCCGGCTGCTGCGCCGGGGGTGCTGCGTCGCCGTGGCCGCCATGGCGGTGCTGGCGGGCGGAGGCGCACCTGCACAGGCGCACGCCTTCCTCGTGTCGAGCGACCCCGGCGACGGCAGCGTGCTCGTCTCGGCGCCCACGCAGCTGACCCTGCGGCTCAGCGAGGCCGTCGTCCTGCCGGCCACGCGCGTGACCCTCGTCGACCACGACCAGCAGCCGGTCGCGCTCGGTGCCCCGACACCGGCTGCTGCCGCACCCGCGCACGACGCGGCCCCGGCACCCGAGCCACCGGGCAGTGCCCCGTCACTCGTGCCCGCCCCCGTGACCGAGGACGAGCCGCCGATGACGCTGGTAGTGCCCGTGCGCGGTGCCATGGCCAAGGGCAGCTACCGCCTCACCGTCGACACCCTGTCGGCCGACGACATGCACCGCACGACGGCCGTCGTGGTCTTCGGCATCGGCCAGCGGGTGGTCGCCGCCGGCCGCACCGAGCCACCGGTGCCCGTCGACCAGGCCCTGCTGCGGTGGCTGGCCCTGATCGGGCTCGCCGCAGCGCTCGGCCACCTCCTCTTCCTGCGGCTCGCTGCCGGGTCCCCGACCGCCCTGGCCGTGGTGCGCCGCACCCGGCGCCCGGTCCTCGGCATCCTGCTGGCCGCGGGCCTCGCGTGCGTGTCGCTCCCCCTCGCCCAGGCGATGGGTTCGGGGGTCCCCGTCGGCACGCTGCTGGCCGGCACGTACGGCGTGCGGGTGGCCCTGCGAGCGCTGGGGCTGGTGGTGCTCGCGGTGGCCGTGGCCGGGCGGCCCGGGCGCGGTGACCGGGTGACGGGCGGGCTCGCCGTCGCGGGGCTGCTCGCGACTGCGACCGGCACCGCACTGCTGGGGCACGCTGGGGCGGCGCCGGTCGGCCCGCTGCACCTCGGGTCGGACATCATCCACGTCGTCGCGACGGCCACCTGGCTGGGGGGCGTCACGATGGTCGCCCTGCTGGCGTGGGCCGCGCGGCGGGGGTCGGTGAGCGGCACCGAGCTCCGGCACGTGGTGCGCCGGTTCGCGGCCCCTGCCACCACCTGCGTCGTGGCCATGGTGGCCAGTGGGCTCGTCCTGGCGAGCACCTCCGTGGCGTCGGTCGACGCCGTGCTCATCACGACCTACGGCCGCACCCTGCTCCTGAAGGTGAGCCTGGTCGGTCTGGCGGCGCTGCTCGGCTGGCGACACTTCCGGTGGGGCCGGCACCACAACGGTGGTCGGCCGCCGTGGACCACCGTGGCGGAGGCCGGGCTGCTCGGCGGGTCGCTGGTGCTGGCCGCGCTCCTCTCGAGCGGGCAGCCGGCGACCACCCCGGAGCTCTCCAGCGCGGGCGACGTGGCGGCCTCGGTGGCCGCGGACACGAATGCGGCCGACCTCGCGGAACACGTCGTGGTGCAGCCCAACCGGCCGGGAAGCAACATCGCCGTGGTGCAGGTGCTCGACAGCCGCCGTCCCGCGCCCCCACGACCGACGTCGGTTCGGGTCGAATGGCGCGACGGCAGTGGCCGGGTGAGCGTCGGCGACGCGCAGGCGCTACCCGAAGACGGCTGGAGCCTGCCCGTGCAGTTCGAGTCGCCCGGAACGACCCGGATGCGGATCGTCGTGCAGCGCCCCGGACTCCCGGATGCCGTGTCGTCGACCTCATGGGTCGTGGGCGGCGCCGCCGCCCCGCCGGCGACGGTGGTCTCGCGGACCCCGGTCGGTCCGCTGCTGCAGGGGGTGTCCGCGGTGCTGGCGGCCCTCGCCCTCGTCGCCGCGCTGACCCTGCTCCTGCGGCGCCGGCCCGCGCGCCGCCGCACCACCGCACCGCCCCCTGAGCAGCACGGGGTCGCGGCCGGTCGGCCGCTCGAGCACGAGCAGGCCGGGCACGAGCAGGTCGAGCACGAGCAGGTCGAGCGCGGCGAGCGGGACAGGGCGGTCGTCTGAGCGACGGTGGTCGCGGGGCCGCCCGATCCTGCCGGCCCGGTGCCTCGTCTCCTCGGGCTCAGGCGACGACGACGGCGTCGAGGTGCGGCGGCAAGGTCGGTCGGCTGCACCGGCTTGCTGAGGTAGGCGTCCATCCCTGCCCCGAGCAGCCGCTCGCGGTCGCCCTCCATGGCGTCCGCGGTGATGCCGACGATGCGCGGCTGGGCGTCCGGCGGGAGCCCGGCCCGGATCGCGGCCGCAGCCTCCACGCCGTCCATCATCGGCATGTGCACGTCCATCAGCACGACGTCGAAGGGTGGGGTCGGCGGCCTCCATCGGCGAGGCACACCGTGACGTTCGACCCCTCCCCCGGTGCGGACTGCACGGCGATGGTGCTGCCCAGGGCGTCGACGACCAACCGGCAGATCGCCAGGCCCAGCCGGGCCGCCGAACCGGCGCGTGGTCGAGGCGTCCACCTGCGAGAAGGGTAGGAACAGCCGTTCCAGCCGTTCGGGTGGATGCCGATGCCGGTGACACTGACCTCGAGGAGGAGCTGGTCGCCCCCGTCCGGTGCGGTGCTGGACCGGACCCGCAGGTCACCTCGCCCTGCTCGGTGAACTTCAGGGCGTTGCCGATCAGGCTGACCAGCACCTGGCGCAGCCGCATCTCGTCGCCGAGCACGACGGCCGGCAGGTCCGGGGCCATGTCGGAACCCAGGCGCAGCCCTCGTCGCTCCGCCTCGGCAGAGAACATGGTGATCGTGTCGTGCACCAGGCACCCGAGGGCGACCGGCACGTGCTCGGTCTCGAGCTTGCCTGACTCGAGCGCGGCGAAGTCGAGGATGTCGTCGACCAGGGCGAGCAGCAGCTCGTCGGCGTGCTTGAGCACGGTGATGTCGGTCTGCACCGCGACGTAGCCGCTGAGCCGGAGCGGCCGCGGTCAGTGCGACGGTGCCGGCCGTCAGCACGAGGGTGAGCGCGAGCGAGATCGCGCGGCGGGGGGAGATCACGAGAAAGGGCCTTTGGGGCGGGGGTGTCCGGAAGATGTGGGGAGGTCGGGACGGGTCAGGGGTCGCGAGGCGGCCGTAGTCGTCGTCGAGCCGGACGATGTCGTCCTCGCCGGTGTAGGTACCACGCTGAACCTCGAAGATCACGACGTCCTCGAGCTGGTCGTTGGCGATGCGTGCGCCGCGCCCTGGGGCACGTCGACGGACCCACCGGGCATGACGCGCCGGGTGCCGTTCCCCACGGTGCACATGGCGACGCCGGAGACCACCACCCAGTGCTCTTCGCGGTGTTCGTGGGTCTGGTAGGACAGCCGTGTGCCGCCGCTGACGCGAATCCCCTTGACCTTGTAACCGGGCGCCTCATCCAGCACCTGCCACGAGCCCCACGGACGATCTTCGAAGTCCAGCTGCACGAGCTCGCCTTCTTTCTACATGAAAGGGGTGCGTCGTCGCACCTGTGTTCCCACACTGACGACGGGCTGGTTCTGCGCGAACTGTGGTGTGCCTCAAGACAGTTCAAGAAGATGTCGCGCGCCACCGTCGTCGCGCGACGAACAGCAGGCCGAGAGCGGCGAGCACGATCAGCACCCGGGTGCCGATGACGGTCACGGATGCCGGTGCCGAGCCGGCGGCGGCCGGCTCACCGGCCCTCGCGACCACCGGGCCGCCGCGGCCGGCCGCAGCGAGGGCGGCGGCCGAGTCTCCACGTGCCGGTGTGGGCGCATTCGTCGTGGCGGCGCCCGCCGTGGCCGCTAGAGCGGCGCAGTGCGCCGTCGAGGTGACCGCGCGCACGACCGACCGGCCGCGGGGCAGCACGTCGTCGACGGTCACCTCCAGCAGCTCGCGGATCGGGACGTGCAGCCGCAGCGACCGGGTCTCCCCCGGGCCGAGCACGACGTCGTCGCCCGGCAGGTGGAAGCGCAGGCGCGTGCTGCTGCGGGCGTTGTCGAGGAGGACGGGCACCGAGACGTCGTGGCAGTCGACCACCCCGAACATCGCCCGCGGGTCGAGCACCACCCAGCCGCAGGCCTGCCGGTTCAGCCGCGCCACCGTGCCCCGACCGTCGACGCTGACCTCCACGGCGGTCCAGCTGTCGGCGACGATGGGCACGTCGGCGTGGGCGACGGCACCGGCGGCCACGACGACCGACGCGGTGGCCACGAGGCCGGCGGGGTCGTCGAGCGCCCAGCGGAACCGGGTGGGCGCGCGTGACGTGCGGTTGTCGAGCAGCACCCCCAGCTTCAGGGCGGCGCAGTCACTCGGGCCGAAGATGGCCCCGGGCGCGTTGCCGCAGGAGCTCTGCCAGTTCGCGTCGCGGCCGCCGGGGAGGTGCACGGTCACGGTGGTGCGGGCGTCGTTCCGCACCGGCAGCTCGACCAGCCGGGTCGCCCCGGCGGCCACATCGATGTCGACCCGGCCGTCCCGGCCCGAGTAGGGCGCGCGCTGCGGGCGCACGAACCCGGCGGTGTAGCTGAAGCGCGCGGCGCGCGACGAGCCGGTGTTGTCCAGCCTGAGCCCCACCCGCAACCGGGCGCAGTCGAACGTGCCCAGCTCGGCCACGGCCGCCAGGTCCGACCTCGCCGATGCGGCACTGGCTGCCCTCGCCGACCCGGCACGGTCGGGCACGGGGTAGTCCACGGCACTCGCGGGCGGCGCCAGGGCAAGCAGCAGGCCCGCCAGGACGGCCCAGCACGCCGCTCGGACCCGTCGACGCGCCCCTGCGCTCATTGCTCACCACCGTCGTTGGGCTCGGCCCGGCCTACCAGACCCCCATCGTCCTCCCGCGCGCCACGGGCGGCAATCACCCGGCATCCGGGGCGAAGGTCCCCGCAGGTCAGGCCTGCGACGCCGACCTATCGCCGTCGAGCAGGCCACCGACCCGCGCGACGAGCTCGTCGATGTCGAACGGCTTCTGCAGGAAGTCGGTGCGGGCTCCGGGCACCTCGAGGTCGAGGTCGTCAGGAGCACTGCCCGACACGAAGAGCACCCGCAGCCCGGGTCGGCCGGCCGCCACCTGCCGGGCAAGGTCGGCGCCGTTGCCCCCGGGGATCGCCACGTCAGTGACGACGAGGTCGAAGTCGGCCGCCTCGAACGCGGCCCGCGCCGCCTGCGCGGTCTCCGCGGCCGTGATGCGGTGGCCCGCCGCGCCGAGCACCCGGGTCAGCAGCACGCGCAGCGCCGCGAAGTCCTCGACGACGAGGATGGCGGCGCCCTCGCCCCCGGCGCCCGTTGCCGGCTCGGTCATTCACGGCCTCCACGGTCGGAGCCGCTGTCCTCGCGCAGGCGCCCTAGGGACACCTCGTCGAGCAGCCCGAGCACGACCTCGACATCGAGCGGCTTGGTGATGAAACGGTCGGCACCGGCGTGCACGAGCCTGGTCGCGAGGCCCGGGGACGCGTCGGCACTGAGGACCACCACGGGGATGTCCTTGGTGTCGTCCCGCCGCTTCAGGGTCAGCAGCACCTCGCCGCCGAACTGGTCAGGCAGGTGCAGGTCGAGCAGCACGAGGTCGGGGTGGTGGGTCTGGGCCAGCTCGACGCCCAGCCGACCCAGCGACGCGTGGATCATCGTCCAGCCCGGCCGCAGCGCGAGGAGGTGCTCGACCACCTGGACGTTGGGCTCGTTGTCCTCGATGTAGAGCAGCGTGGCCGTGACGGTGTTGGCGCACCCGTCCTGGCCGGCGCCGGAGTGGTCGACCGCGGCGGCGGCCGACCTGGCCTGCGGCTCGGGGGCACCCGCCCGCGCGGGCAGGGTGACCGTGAAGGTGGCCCCCTGCCCCGGGGTGGAGCTGACACCCAGGCTCCCGCCCATCAGCTCGGCGAGCGAGCGGGTCAGCGGCAGGCCGATACCGGCACCCTCGACCGAGGTGCTCTCGGCGCCCAACCGGTCGAAGGGCTCGAAGAGGCGTCGGTGCAGCTCGGGCGCGATGCCGGGCCCTTCGTCGCGGACGCTGAGCCGCACCCCGTCGGCGTCGAGCACCCAGCTGACCCAGACGTGGCCACCGTCCTTGTTGTACTTGATGGCGTTGGACAGCACGTTGAGCAGGATCTGCCTCACCCGTTGGCGGTCGGCCAGCACCAGCACGTCAGCGGCGCCCGCCGCCGGCAGCAACGTCACGTTCCCGGCCTGTGCGAGCGGCCCCATCAGCTGCAGGGTCTCGTCGACCAGCGCCGCCAGGTGGATGGGCTCCAGGCTCAGCGACATCTCGCCCGACTCGATGCGCGAGATGTCGAGCACGTCGTTGATGAGCTCGAGCAGGTGCTGACCACCGGTGAGCACGTACGACACCGCCTCCGCGTGCTCGGTGCCCGCGAGCTGCCGGCTGAGCAGCTGGCCGAAGCCCAGGACGGCGTTCAGCGGGGTGCGCAGCTCGTGGCTCATCCTCGACAGGAACTGGTTCTTGGAGTCGTTGGCCGCGCGCGCCGCGGCCTCGGCCTCGCGCAGCGCCTCCGCCACGAGCACCCGGGACGTGACGTCCTCCATCGTGATCACCGTGCGCTCCGGCGGCCCGTCGGGCACCTGCACCGGCGTGGCGACCACGCGCACCCAGAGCACCTGGCCGTCGGAGGAGAGCAGGCGGTGCTCGGACTCCGCAGGCAGCCCTCGAAGCGCGTCGACCAGGAACCCCTCCTCCACCGCCGCTCGGTCGTCGGGGTGCACGAGCGAGAGCACGAGGGCGCGGTCGCCGTCGGTCGCGGCCTGGCCGCCGACCCCGATCAGGTGATCGGCCTTGGGGCTCACGTAGAGGTAGGCGGGCGGGTTCAGCTGCACCAGCATGAAGACCAGGTCGACGCTCTCGGCAATCTGCCGAAGGCGGGCCTCGCTCTCCGCGGATGCCGCCTCGAGCTCGCGCGCCTTGGTGACGTCGCGGATCGCGGCGATCACCCATCCGGTCTCGCCCGCGAGCCAGGGCACCAGGCTGACCTCGACCGGGATCTCGGACCCGTCGCGGTGCCGGGCGACCAGGGCCAGCCCGGACCCCATCGAGCGCACCCGCGGCTGGGCGTTGAAGTCGGCCCGGTGGCGCACGTGGCGAGCCCGCAGGTCCTGCGGAAGGAGCACCTCGACCTCGGCCCCGAGCAGCTCGTCTCGCTCGTAGCCGAACAGCGCGCCCACCCGCTCGTTGAGCTGGGCGATCCGGCCACTGGGCTCGACGCAGACGAGGGCGTCGGGGGCCGCCTCCAGCAGCGCCGCCAGGCGGCGGTCGAACAGGCTGTCAGCCGGTTCGCTCGAGGGCGAGGAAGGTTGCAGCAGTGCCATCTCGTCCTCCCCTGGGGCGGGGCCGCGTGGTGCCGGACGTCGCCCAGCCGCAGCCTGACCTCACCGTACGCCCTGGCACCCCCTGCGCGCCGACCGTTCGGTGCGCCTGCCGGGTCGAGGGTGCGTGTGGTACGACTGAGCCGAGACGGCGTGACGGCGGTCCGGGCGCCAGGAATGGCAGGGTGACGGTGGAGCCGGATGACGACGGGCAGCGCGAGCGCAACGCGCCCGTTCCGGATGCCGTCATCGAGGTCGACGCCGGCGGTCACATCGAGCGCGTCGACCCGGGGGCCGAACAGCTCTTCGGGTGGCCGGCGCAGGACCTGATCGGCTGCTCGATCGACGTCCTGGTCGCCGACCGCGTCACCGATCTCGGGCCGCGCCCGGCCGGCGTCGACCTGCTGCTGTCCGCCCGTCGCCGCCGGGGGTCGCCGTTCCCTGCGGAGGTCCGGCTGGGTCCGGCCGCTGGTGACGACTCCGGACAGCGGGTCGCCCTGACGATCCGCGAGCGCACGCCGCCGCGAGACGGTGAGACCCCGGTGGGTCCCACCTCTCCGGAGGCCGGGCGGGCGGGCACGCCGCCGGCTGACGAGCCGGTCGAGCTCTCGGTCATCGCGCACGACCTGAACAACGTCATCAGCGTCATGCTGATCTACAGCGAGCTCATCGAACGCGCGGTGAAGGGCCGCTCGATGGATGAGTACCTCGACCAGATCCGGGCTGCTGCCGAGCACGGAGCAGAGCTGACCGGCCGGCTCAGGCAGGTGGCGCACCAGCCCACCCACGACCCGGCGGCCGCCGCCGAGGCGACTCCGCCGCGCCTCGACGAGGACCTGCTGATGCAGGCCATCACCCGCTTCGTGGGCCGAGAGCCAAGCGCGGGCTCCATCGGTGTCGTGGTCGTCGACGACCACCGCCTGTTCGCCGAGGGGCTGACCCGGCTACTCGCCGTGGAGGACGACATCGACGTGCTGGGCACCGGCGCCACGGGGCGCGAGGCCGTGGCCCTGGTGGAGCACCTACGGCCGCGCGTGCTGCTGCTCGACTTCGACATGCCCGAGGGCAACGGCGTCGTCGCGGCGACCGAGATCAAGGCGCGGTGGCCCGAGACGATGATCGTGATGATCTCGGGGTCCACCGACGACAGCCTGCTGCTGCGGGCGATCGACGCGGGCTGCTCCGGCTACCTCACCAAGGACCGCGCCGCCGCCGACGTGGCCAGCGCCGTGCGCACGGTGGCGGCCGGCGAGGCCCTGCTCTCGCCCGCCGCCATGGCCCGGCTACTTCCCCGGCTGCCGAAGTCCAACCGCGGGATGGGGTCGAACCTCACCGAGCGCCAGCTCGAGGTGTTGGCGATGCTGGCCCGGGGGGCCACGAACAAGACCGTCGCCACCGCGTTCTCGTGCAGCCCCGAGGCCGCGCGCGACGAGATCACCGGCGTCATCAGCACGCTGGGGGCCCACTCGACGCTCGAGGCGGTGGCGACCGCCATCCGCGAGGGCGTCATCGAGTACAACTCCCCGTTCTGAGCTGGGCCCGCCGTGCGCCCGGGGTGAACGGGCTGCCCACCGTCGCCTAGCCTCCCTCCATGGGCTCAGACCCCCGCCGCCTCGACGGGCTGCGCGCCGACGAACAGGTCGCGGCCCGCCTCGTCGAGCGCGCGACGGGCGCGACCGCGCGGGCCCATGACGTCGGCCACCGCCAGGGTGCCTACGACGTGCACCTCACCTACCCGAACGGCCGCACCGCCGCCCTCGAGGTCACCACGCACGCGGGCACAGCTGCCCGCAACGGGTTGGTCCTGCTCGGTCGGGACCGGTTGTCCCGCACTGCCATCCGGCCGCAGCCGAACGACGTGCCGCTACCTGCGGACCCCGTCCTCACCGCCCTGCCCGATGCCGTCAGCGACCTGCTCGCCGAGCCGCACGTCGCGCGGCGGGCCGCCAAGGTGGCCGGGGCCGGCCGGGTCGACGAGCGGCACCTGTTCGTCGGAGTCGCTGAGGGCGGCCTGCCAAAGCCGCTTTACGAGCGGTTGAGCGCCCCGCTGGGCGGGCTGCCCACGGACCCGCCCGTGGTGCCCGACGGGCTCACCCACCTGTGGCTGAGCACCGAGTGGCGCGGCTCACCACTGCTCGGGTGGGACCGCGCCGGGGGGTGGGTGGCCCACCAGGTTTGAAGCGGAGGCCGACTCAGAAGCCGCCGAAGTCACCGCCCCCGAAGTCGCCCCCACCGAAGTCACCGCCGCCGAAGTCACCTCCACCGCCGCCACCCCAGTCACCGCCGACGTCGGTGCCCGAGGTGTCGGCGGCAAAGCCGGCATCGCCGGAGCCCGTGTCACCCGCGTCGCCGCCGGCGTCGGTGCCGCCGTCGCCCGAGTCCGCCCCCGCATCTCCGCCGGTGTCACCGGCCTCCTGAGCCTCCGGGCTGTCGCCATACCCGTCGAAGAGCATGTTGGCGACGGCGGAGCCGACGACCACGCCGGCGATCGTGCCCATCATGGAGCCGGCGAACATCCCGCCCATTCCCATGCCTCCCCCGGCCGAGCCGCGCGAGAAGGCGTTCTGCAGGGTGCCCGGCTGCCGCATCTCGGCGCGGGTGGCGGCGCGCGCCAGGTCGGCCGGCTCGGCCGAGGTGCCCGCCTCGCCGGGGGATGCCGTGGCCAGCTCGCGCAGTAGCTGCTGGCGCTGCTCGGGTGTCAGCTTCGCGAAGGCCTCGGCGTGCAGGGCCTCGAGCTGCTCCGGCGGGGCCGTGCGCAGCAGGTAGCGGTACCGTGCGAGGGCTCGCTCCTCCTCGCTGCCCGGCGGTCGGGCCGGAGTCGCCGCCGAGCGCAGGTTGCTCGCGTCACCCCACCCGACGCGCTGCTGGTCGGTCGTCGGCGTGCGGCCCAGGAGCCGGTCGAGAAAGCCCATCGCTGTTGTCCCCTGTCGTCGGTACTCCCGGGTGCGGGAGGCGTCACTGGCCCAACGGTGTCACCCCGCCGTCTCGTTCCGAACATTGGGAACCGACGAGCCGGGCCCGGACACCGTCCGAGCTCAGGACCCGCCGGCGCGCGCGGCACGCCGCCGGACGGCGCGGCCACGTTGACGAGATGACCTGTTGCATTGAGTCGGTATCGCGGTGCAAACTTGAGTCACACCCACTCAAGTAACCGGGGCCACCGCCCCTCGATCCCCCAAGGAGGACCTCATGGCCACCGCATTCGACCCCTTCCGCGACCTCGACCGGATGCTCGGCAGCACCCTGCGCACGCCCGCCTCCGCCGCGATGCCGATGGACCTCTACCGCTCGGGCGACCGCTTCGTCGCGCAGGTCGACCTGCCCGGCGTCGACCCGGCATCCATCGACGTCGACGTCGAGGACCGCACGCTCACCATCCGGGCCGAGCGCCGGGAGCACGCTGCGCGCGACGCGCAGTGGCTCTCGCACGAGCGGCCCACCGGCACCTTCGCCCGCCAGCTCACCCTCGGCCACGGCGTCGCCTCGTCGCGGATCGAGGCGGAGTACTCCGACGGCGTGCTGACCCTCACCATCCCGGTGGCCGAGGAGGCCAAGCCGCGCAAGATCGCGGTCAGCCACACCGGCGGCCACCAGACCATCACGAGCGAGGCCGAGCAGGAGCAGCCGGTCGCGCCCTGACCGACCTCGGCTGACGGAGACGGCCCGTCGGGTGGTCCCGGCGGGCCGTGCCGTGCCCGCCCTCCTCGAGGCCACGGCGCCGGGCAGAGCCCCTCAAGGACGGGTGCCCCGGGTGCGCGAGAATCGCGGCATGACGACCCCACGCGACGCCCTCATCACCGAGCTGGTCGACGCCGGCCGCCACCTCGTCGAGCGTGGGCTGGTGCAGGCGAGCGGTGGCAACCTGTCGGTGCGACTGTCCGGCACCGACCGCTTCCTGGTCACGGCCACGGGCACCTGGCTGGACCGGCTGACCCCGGACGACTTCGCCGAGCTCACCCTCGACGGCGAGCCGGTCGGCGCCGGGCCGCGCCCGTCGGTGGAGTGGAAGCTGCACCAGCGCACGTATGCCGTGCGCCCGGACGCCGCCTGCATCGTGCACCTGCACCCGCAGCACGTGCTGCTCGTCGACATGCTCGGGATGCCGCTGCGGTTCACGACGCTCGACCACCAGTACTACCTCGGCAGCGCCGGCCGGGTGCCCTTCCACCCCTCCGGTTCGCAGGAGATCGCCGACGCCGCCGCCGAGGCGGCCCGCGACCACGACGCGGTGGTGCTGGCACACCACGGCTGCTCGACCCTCGGCGACACCGTGTCGATGGCCCTGCGCCGAGCCCTGAATCTCGAGGAGGCCGCGATGATGACCTACCGGCTGCTGCTCGCCGGCGACCGGACCTCCGACTTCCCGCAGCAGTGGAAGGGCAACATCATCAGCGCGTGACGGCGAGGCTGACCAGGGCCACCAGCCACGACACGAACGAGCCGACCAGGAAGTACTCGGTGACCGCGTCGATGCCCACGCCGTCGACGCTCGTGCGGTCGTCGCGCTTGGCCTGCAGCTCCGGAAAGCGGATCAGGCCCTTGGCCGCGATGACCAGCCCGGCGGCGGTGAGCTGTCCGGCCAACCCCAGGCCGATGATGAGCACGCGCTCCATCGGCCCGAGCAACCGCCCACCGCGCAGCTGGTCGGAGGGCTGCGGGTCGCTGCTGGTGCGCATGTGGAGCACGGGGCGCATCGCCCCGACGCCGAGCAGCACGAGCCGCACGACGACGTTGGCGGTGGCCAGGTTGACCAGCAGCAGGCCGACGACGAGCAGCACGTGCGCGGGCGGCGCCTGCGGGTCGACGAGCGGCAGGTCGGCCCACCGCAGCCATCGGCCGAACAGGCCTCCGGCCGGCGACGCCCACCCGCTGAGCCCGACGAGCCAGGCCGCCCCCACGGCCAGCGCCGCCAGGGCCCGCCAGTTGCCGGCACCGGTGGCCACCGCTTCTGCGGACCACCACACCCACAGCATCAGTGGCACCAGTGCGGCAGCCAGGCACACCAGGTCGATGGGCGCGGTCAGGGCCGTCAGGGCCGCGAGCACCGCCACCGCGGCGGCCCCGCACCCCATGGCGATCCGCAGCGCGGTGGTGCTCGTGCCGGCCGCGGCGCGCACCAGGTCGGCGAGCCCGACCCCGACGAGCCACACGGCCAGCCAGCTCACGCCAGGCCCCGCAGGAGGTCCTCGGCGGCGAGGACCGCGCCGATGCCGTCGGCGCGCACCCGCTGCGACACCGCCGACGCGCTGATGCCCTCGAGCGCGGCCAGCTCGCTCTGGGTGGTGTGTGGATCCATGAGCCCCCTCAACAGTCGGACCGATCGCTGTGACAGTGAGCCAACCAGATGGTCCCGACAGAGCAGTGCCGCGTTGACGGCGTCGGCGCCGCGTCTCGGCTCATCCGGCGCCGAGGCCCCCGAGAGCTCGGGAGCCGGCCGGTAGGCGGTGCGCAGGTGCCGGGTGGCGGCCCGGGCTGCGGCCTGCTCCACCTCCTCGATGGCGGCCCGGGCGGCCCACCACCCCGGGCCGTCCTCGATGCCGCGCTCGGCATCGAGGAGCTGCACCGGCCCCCGGCCGATGCCGACCCGCACGTCAGCTGAGGGCAGCAGCTCCAGTCGCACCCGTAGGGCGGCCTCGATCGCCGCGCCCAGGGTGTCGTAGGCCCCCTGGAACTCGTCGCCCACCGTGATCCGCAGCTCGGTGACGGCCGGGACGGCGGCATTGACGCTCACCAGCGCCTTGTCCACCGCCCGGTGCAGGGCCCGCCGGTTGGGCGCGCCGCGCGAGCCCACGAGGTCGCCGATGACGACACACCGTGAAGCCTGGTCCTTCATTCTGCTCATCTGAAGATCATACCTTCATCTGCCGTGAATGAAGGTATCCACTTACACCGGAATCTCAGCTGATGGCCCGCAGATCGGTTCCGGTTCGAGGCTCGGCCACACCGCGCTCGGTCGCCACGGCATCCACGAGCCGTGCCGGCGTCACGTCGAAGGCCGGGTTGAAACCCCGGGACGCCTCGGGCGCCAGCCGCACGCCGTCCAGCACGGTGACCTCCTCGCCGGCCCGCTCCTCGATCTCGATGTGCGAACCGTCGGCCATCGACAGGTCCACCGTCGACCACGGCGCCGCCACCATGAACGGGATGCCGGCGTCGCGGCAGGCGAGCGCCACCCCCAGGGTGCCGATCTTGTTCGCGGCATCACCGTTGGCAGCGATCCGGTCGGCCCCCACGACGGCGAGGTCGACCAGACCGCGCAGGATCGTCGACGCGGCGGCGCCGTCGACCTGCACCAGGTGGGGGATGCCGTCCGCGGCCAGCTCGAAGGCGGTGAGCCGCGCGCCCTGCAGCAGCGGGCGGGTCTCGTCGGCGTACACCAGCTCGATCCGGTCGCGGGCGTGCAGCTCACGGACCACCCCGAGGGCGGTGCCCCACGCCGACGTCGCGAGGGAACCCGTGTTGCAGTGGGTGAGCACGCGCAACCGCGGGCGGTCGATGCGAGCCAGCAGCCAGTCGGCGCCGAGCCGCGACAGCTCGCGGTTGGCGGCCTCGTCCTCGACAGCGACCCGGCGTGCGGCGGCCAGCACGGCATCGCGCCCCTGACCCATCAGCGGCCGCACCTGGTCCACCCCCCACGCGAGGTTAACCGCGGTCGGGCGGGCGTGGCGCACCCGGTCGACCGCCGACTGCACGCGGGCGTCGTCCCAGCCCTCACGGGCGCCCTCGTCCATCGCGAGCACGACACCCAGTGCACCCGCCACACCGAGGGCGGGGGCACCGCGCACGGCCAGCTCGGCGATGGCCACGACGAGCCCGTCGGTGGTGTCGATCTCGCGGTGCTCGGTGGTGCCCGGCAGCAGGGTCTGGTCGAGGAGACGCACCGCACCACGGCCGTCGCGGCCCCCGGTGTCGTCCCACGCGATGGCTATCAGCGTCATGGGCGGCAGCCTATGACGCGGCGCGCGCCCCGCTCACCCCTCCACCCTCCTCCCCGACCCCGAGCCCCCACTCCTTGCGGATCCCCCACCCCCACCTCCCCCACTCCTTGCGGATCCCCCACCCCCACCTCCCCCACTCCTTGCGGATCCCCCACCCCCACCTCCCCCACTCCTTGCGGATCCCCCACCCCCACCTCCCCCACTCCTTGCGGATCCCCCACCCCCACCTCCCCCACTCCTTGCGGATCCCCCACCCCCACCTCCCCCACTCCTTGCGGATCCCCCACCCCCACCTCCCCGACTCCTTGCGGATCCCCCACCCCATCGGGTCGAGACGCCCTGTGCCCGTTGCTCTTCCGCACGGGCGCTCACTCTGACGTGGGCTGCGGCTCAGCGCGCGGGGAGCCCGGCATCGGGCTAGGTTCCCCTGCATGACCTCGGACCCCCGTGACCGCCGCCGGAACACCTCCCGCCACAGCGTCCGTACCGCCGCCGCCCTGCTCACCGTGTCGGTCGTCGCCACGACGGCCGCCCTGACCGCCGGCAGCGCGGCCGGTGACGAGCCGACCGTGCTCACGCCGATCGGCGGCGGCTACGAGACCTCCACCCTGGCCGGCTTCTCCCGGGCGGCTGCCGAGGGTGCGAGCGGCCCGACCGTCGACCTCGTCGTGGTGCCGTCGGCGTACGGCGACTCCGCCAGGGAGCGGGCCGCCAACCTCACCCTGGCGCAGCAGCGCACCGACCAGCTCGACGCTGCGTGCGACGCCGCCGTGACCGCCCCCTTCACCGGGTGCAACGCCACCCTGGCCGTGCTGCTGAACCGGGCCGACGCACTCGACCCCACGAACGCCGCCGCCCTCGCGGCGCCCTCGACCGACGGCATCTACGTGCTGGGCGGTGACCAGGGCCTCGCGATGCAGGTGCTCGCCGCGTCCCCCGCGGAGGCCGCCATCACCGCGGCCGTCCGCCGGGGTGTCGCCCTGGGCGGCACGAGCGCCGGTGCGGCGGTGCAGTCGCGCACGATGATCAACGGCTACACCGGCTCGCTCGACGCCCCCGACGGCCTGCGCCAGGGCTCGACCCTGATCTGGTGGGGAGACGACCCCGACCTCGAGCGCGGCCTCGACGTCGGCTCGACCCGGGCGATCTTCGACCAGCACTTCTACCAGAGGGGGCGCTTCGGCCGCACCCTCTCCACCCTCGCGACGGCCGACGAGCGCTTCGGCGGCGCGAGCCCGGTGGGTGTCGGCGTCGACTACGCCACCGGCATCCGTGACACCGGCGACACCATGCTCTCCGACCTGTTCGGGGAGAGCTCGGCCGCGCTGGTCGACCTCGAGACGCTCGGCGCCACCCACTCCTGGGTCGGCAGCCCGGCCACCCTCTCCGCCCGGCGGGTGCTGACCCACCTGATGACGGACGGCACCACCTACGACCTGTCGACCCGCACCTTCGCGCGCGGCGGCAGCGTGGTCCCGGTGCCGACCGGAGCGGCGTGGGCGCCCCCGGCATCCCCGTCGCGCGTCGTCGGCACGGTGTTCCTCGGCGGCGGCGTGCTCGACACCGGCGTCATCGGCGATGTCGTCACTGCCGCCCGTGCGGTGAGCCCGGCGAAGCAGGCGCGCCTGGTCGTGCTCGGCGGCGGCGCCGGCTCCAGCAGCCTGGTCAACGCCTACGGCCAGGCCGTCAAGAAGGCCGGCTGGGCCGGGAGCGTCACCACCGTGGTCGCCGGCAGCAAGGGCTGGTCGACCAAGCCCCTCGCGGAAGCGACCGCCGTCGTGCTCGTCGCCGAGGACCCCTCCGCGTTGGCCTCGACGATGGCCGACCCCGCCTTCCGGGATGCCGTCACGACCGCCGTGCGCACGACGCCCGTCGTCCTGGCCGACGGCGCCATGACCGCCGTGCTCGGCGCCCGCTGGTCGGCCAAGGCCAACGCGCCGGAGACCGACCTCGACGCGATCGAGGCGGAGGGCGTCGCCGCCTTCCGGGCCGATGACGCCCAGTGGCTTCCCGGCCTCCGCCTCGTGCCGGCGACCCTCGTGCCGCACCTCGCCGACGACTACCGGTGGGGACGGCTCTACGCCGGTGTCACCGCTGCGCCGAGCGAGCTCGCGGTCGGGATCACCGCCGGCTCCGCCGTCGTGCTGCGCCCGTCCGGTGCAGCGGTCAGCGGCCGGTCGGTCGTGGTGGCCGACGGGCGGCAGGGGGCCTTCTGGACCGGGAGCAACGGTGCGATGGGCGCGAGCGGGGTGGTCCTCGACGTGTTCGGGGACGGCGAGCCGCTGCGCCGCTGACTCCGTTCCCGACTCCTTGCGGATCGCCCACCCAGGGGCGCTGATTCCGGGCCGCCTAACGGTGGGTGATTCGCAATCAGTCGCGAGCTCGACGGCGGCGCGCCGTGTGACGGCGACCCTTGCGCGGCGACCCCGAAAGTGCCACGGTCGAGGTGTGGGGACCACCGATCCCCACGACGACGGACGACGTCAGAGCTGACGCCCTGGCGAGCCGCCGCCGCGACACTCTCGCGAATCGGAGGAAGCCGAGATGACCCAGTCACGAGTCGTCGTCGGGGTCGACGGGTCCCCACTGTCCATGGCCGCGGTCACGCGGGCCGCCCAGGTCGCCAGCGCCCGCGGGTTCAGCCTCTACGTGCTACACGCCTTCGCCCCCGACCTGCCGATGCTCGGCTTCGGTGAGCTCAGCGACGGGTCGGCGATGGTGTCGAGCCACGCCAAGCGGCTCGTCGCCGACGGGGTGGCCCGCGCGCACTCGGTCGACCCCGACCTCACCGTCACCACCGGCATCCGCGACGGCTATGCGAGCCAGGCCCTCGTCGACGCCTCGCGCTCCGCCGCCCTCGTGGTGGTCGGGGCGATGGGCCACGGCGTGTTCAGCCGCACCAGCGTGGGCGCGGTGGCCATGCAGGTCATCACGCACGCCCGGTGCCCCGTGCTCGTGGTGGGCCACGAGACCGCCGGGGGCTCGCCCGCCAGTGGTCGGGTGGTCGTCGGTGTCGACGGGTCCAAGCCGTCGCTGCGGGCCCTCGCCGTCGCCTTCGACGAGGCCGCCCGCACTGGTGGCACCGTCGACGTGCTGCACGCCTGGGAGGCGCACAGCGCGAGCGACCCGACCCTGTCGACCAGCTCGAGCTGGAGCACCTACGAGGCCAACCTCGAGCAGATCGTCGAGTCGGCCATCGGCACCCGTCGTGCCGCCCACCCTGACGTGAAGGTCGACTACGAGGTGGTGCGCTCCGAGCCCGTCCAGGCGCTCGTCGACCGCTCCGAGGGTGCGTCCATGCTCGTCGTGGGCAGCCGCGGTGCCGGGGGCTTCGCGGGCCTGCACGTCGGCTCGACCGCGCTGCGCCTGATCAGCCGGGTCCACTGCCCCCTGCTGATGACCCGCTGACTCCGCTCACTCCCGCCATGAGTGCGGAAGTGGTTGCCAGAGTGACCAGTTCCGCACTCACGGCGACACGTGGAGTCAGAGCCGGTCGGTGGCTCCGAGCTGGTCGAGCACGAACGCCCACTCCCACGCGATCTGCTCCCAGGCGGCGTACCGGCCGCTGCGCCCGCCGTGGCCCGCCGCCAGCTCGGTGCGCAGCAGCACCGGTCGGTCGATCGGGTCGCTGGTGACGGTCTCACGCAGCCGCGCCACCCACTTGGCCGGCTCCGTGACGTAGACCCGGGTGTCGTGCAGGCTCGAGGTGGCGAGCACCGCCGGGTAGTCGACCGCCCGCACGTTCTCGTACGGCGCGTAGGCGCGCATCGCGGCATACACCTCAGGGTCGGCGAGCGGGTTGCCCCACTCCTCCCACTCCCCCACGGTGAGCGGCAGGTCGGGCTGGAGCATCGTCGTCAGGGCGTCGACGAACGGCACGGCGGCGTGTGCCACCCGGAACCGCTCGGGCGCGAGGTTGAGCACCGCACCCACCAACAGCCCTCCGGCAGAACCACCTTCGAGCCCAATCCGCTCGGGTGAGACCCACCCCGAGGCCACCAGGTGGTCGACGGCAGCGAGGGTGTCGGTGAAGGTGTTGGTCTTCGCAAGCAGCTTGCCGTCGTCGTACCAGCGCCGCCCCATCTCGCCGCCACCGCGCACGTGCGCCACGGCGTGGACGAGCCCGCGGTCGAGCAGGCTGAGCCGCGCCACCGAGAAGTAGGGGTCGGAGGAGATCTCGTAGGAGCCGTACGCGGTGACCACCCCGGGGTTGCTCCCGTCGGCCTCGACCTGGACGCGACGCACCACCGAGACCGGCACCAGGGTGCCGTCGGATGCCGTGGCCCACTCGCGGTGCTCGGCGTAGTTCGCGGCGTCGAAGTCGCCGAGCACCGGCTGGCGCTTCAGCACCGTGCGCTCGCGGCTGGCGAGGTCGACGTCGAGCACGGTGCGTGGGGTGGCCCACGACTCGACGACGACCTGGATGGCGCGCTGGGCCGGCTCGGGGTTGTCGCCCAGGCCGATCGAGTGCACCGGCTGGTCGACGGCGACGTCCCACGGCTCGCCGTGGCCCGAGGGCGAGCCCGGGTCGCGGGGCAGCACCCGCAGCGCCGTGAGCCCGCCGGTGCGCAGGCTCAGCACCGTGGCGTCGTCGAAGGCGTCGACGGCCACGAACCGCTCGCCCTCGCCCGAGCCCAGCCAGGGCACCCACTGCTCCGCGCTGGTCGCGTCGAACGGCGCCCACGCCAGGTCGGCATCCGGGGTGTCGGTGTTGTGCACGATCAGGAAGCGGTCGGCGGCGGGCTCGACGTCGTACTCGACCCCCTCGCGGCGCGGCGCCAGCACCCGCCAACCGGCACCCGGGTCGTCGGCGTCGAGCACGTGCACCTCGGAGGTCGTCTTCGACCCCAGCCCCAGCAGCAGCCAGCGCTCGTCGCGGCTGGAGGCCACGCCCATCCAGAACCGCTCGTCGTCTTCCTGGTGCACCAGCACGTCGTCGGCCGGGTCGCCACCCACCTCGTGCCGCCACAGCTGGAACGGCCGCCAGGCGTCGTCGAGGCGGGTGTAGAACACGAACCGCCCGTCGCGGCTCAGCTCGACGCCGTACCCGATGCCGGTCACCGAGGTGTCGAGCACCTCACCGGTGGCGATGTCGCGGATGGTGAGGTCGAAGCGCTCGTCACCCGCGATGTCGACAGCGAAGGCGACCAGCCGGTGGTCGGCACTGACGGTGAGCGCCCCGAGCGAGAAGAACTCGCTGTCACCGGCCTCGACGTTGCCGTCGACGACGACCTGCTCGCCGGACACGCTCTCGGCCTCGGGGTCCGGCCGCACCAACGGGTCGGTGAGCGGCGAGCGCACCTGGGCGGCGTACTGGCGGCCCTCCACGGTGCGGGCGTAGTACCACCACGGCCCGCTCGCGACCGGCACCGAGAGGTCGGTCTCCTTCACCCGCGAGCGGATCTCCTCGACGATCGCGGTGCGCAGCGTCCCGAGGTGCTCGGTGCGGGCCTCGGCGTAGGTGTTCTCGGCCTCGAGGTGGGCCAGCAGGGCAGGGTCCTCGAGGTCGCGCATCCAGGCGAACGGGTCCTCGACCCGGTCGCCGTGGTGCTCGCGGACGTGCTCTCGGCGTGGCGCGGTCGGTGGGGTGGGGCTCGGCATGGCGTCACTGTATGCCGGGCAGCGCGCCGGACTGCACGGGACGCCACGAGGGCCGCACCCCGGTGGGGTACGGCCCTCGCTACGGCTGGCGCCGCGGTCGGTCAGAGACCGGAGACGCGGTCGGCCGGGGACTTCAGGTCCGGGTTGGCCTCGAAGTAGGCGACCAGGTTGGCGAGGTCCTCCGACCCGCCGAGCAGGTTGGTGCCGGCGGTGAAGGCCGTGAAGTCGTCACCACCGTTGGCGAGGAAGTTGATCGTCGCCGACCCGGTAGGTCGCCGTCAGGCTCATCGGCGCACCGTTGAGCGAGATCGACCCGGGGACGACCCGGCTGCCCGCAGGTCGGCTGGCGTCCCAGGTGTAGGTGAACCCGTTCGAGACACCGAGGGCCAGTGCGTCGCGGCCGGTCGAGCGGCCGGGGATGAACTGCTGCTCGAGCACGTCTGACGATCTGCTGGCCGGTGAGGTCGATCGTGGTCAGGAGGTTGCCGAACGGTGCGACGTCGTAGGCCTCCTTGTAGGTGATCTCGCCGGGCCCCTCGACACCCGAGGGGGCGTAGCGCAGGCTGGCCCGCACGCCGCCGATGTTCATGAACGCGATCTGCGCACCACCGTTCGCCGGGGCCTTGGTGCCCCACAGGATCGAGTCGGCGACGAGGTCGCCCATCGGCGTCTCGATGCCGCGGTTGCCGTTGCTGTCACCGAGGATGTCCTCGTCGTTGGTGCCGACGACCCGGGTTGCCGAGTGCACCGGACAGCGCGTTCCACTTGGCGATGATCGCGGTCTGCGCCGCGTCCTTCGCGACCGTACGGCTCACCAGGTGGTTGGTGGCGGTGGAGCGGTCGCGCATCACCTCACCGCTGCGGGTGTTGATGACCAGGTCGGTCTCGGTGACCACCTGCCCGTACGACGCCGCGCTCGTCACGAGCCGCGGGTTGCCGGCCGGGTCGGGGATCTGGCAGACGTAGGGCTGGTGGGTGTGGCCGGTGATGATCGCATCGACCTCGGGGGTCATGGTCTTGGCGATGGTGACGATCGGGTCGGAGACGCCGACGCACTGCTGGTAGGTGCCGGCGTTGACGCCACCCTCGTGCAGGAGCACGACGATCGACTTGACGCCCTGCTTCTTCAGCGCCTGCGCCTGGGCGTTCGCCGTCTGCACCTCGTCCTTGAACTCGACGTCGGCCACACCGGCCGGGTCGACCAGGCTCGGCGTGCCCTCGAGCGTCATCCCGATGAAGCCGACCTTGGTGCCGCCGACCGTCTTGACCCAGGTGCCGGGCAGCAGCGTGCCGGTGCCGTCCTTCTTGACCACGTTGGCAGCGAGGTACGGGAAGTCGGCGCCGCCGTACGGCGCGTCGGGGAAGTAGCACCCGTCGACCGGGTGGCAGCCGCCGTGCTGCATGCGCAGCAGCTCGGCGGTGCCCTCGTCGAACTCGTGGTTGCCGACGCTGCTGACGTCGAGGCCCATCGCGTTGAGCGACTCGACCGCCGGCTCGTCGTGGAACAGCCCGGACAGGAAGGTCGAGCCGCCGATGAGGTCACCCGCGGCGACGGTGAGGGAGGCGCCCCCCGGCGCCGTGGCCCGCAGGCTCTTCAGCGTGGTCGCGAGGTACTCGGCGCCACCGACCGGCGTCTGGCTCGGGTCGAGGGTCTTGCACAGCGGCGGGTCGGTCGCCTCGAGGTGGCCGTGGAAGTCGTTGAACGACAGCAGCTGCACCGTCGTCAGGTTGGGGTTGCCCTTCGTAGGGGCTGCCCCGGCCACGCCGGGCGTGGCGGCGACGAGGGCCGCGACGGCGGCCGCCGCCATACCGGCGCCGACCAGGCGCCGATGGGTTGTGGTCATGGTTGCTCCTTGTGGGGGTGACGGGCGCGCCCACCCTAAGCGTCGCTCGGCGCCCTGACGGGGTTGCGTGACAGCCGAAGTCGACCGTTCGCCCACTGTCTGCGCGCCGGCATCCGGCCGTCACCCGCACGACGCCGGATGCCGTGTGCGCGCGACGCGCGCCCCGGCATCCGGGGTCAGACCAGGCAGCGCGGGCCGAGCAGCACCTTGAGGTCGCCGAAGAGCGCCTCGGTGGCGTTGACCCGGTAGGCCGGGTCGAGCCGGATCTCGACCGAGCGCCCGGGCTTGACCAGCTTCAGGTGCACCTCGGTGGTGCCCGGGTGGTTGGTCAGCACCGTCTTGAGCTCCTCGACCCGCTGCGCGGTGGCCCGGGCGGTCTCCATCGTCACCACCACCGGCCCGCGCGGCCCGTCGCTGACGTCGGGCAGGGTCAGCTCCTGGGCGTAGATCGACACGGTGTCGTCGCGCCGGTTGAGCCTGCCGCGCACGACCGCGACAGTGTCCTGCTGCAGCATCGGTGCGCGACGGTCATGTAGGCGCTGCGGGAAGAACAGGCACTCGATGGCGCCGTCGAGGTCCTCGACCGTGGCGATCGCCCACAGGTCGCCCTTCTTGGTGCGCTTGACCTGCAGGCCGGTGATCAGCCCGGCGATGGTGACCATCGAACCGTCGGGCTTGCCGGCGTCGTCGCTGGTCAGCGCGCGCGATCGGGGTGTCGGCATGGGCCGAGAGCACGTGCTCGACGCCGAACAGCGGGTGGTCGGAGACGTAGAGCCCGAGCATCTCGCGCTCGAAGGCCAGCAGGGTCGCCTTGTCCCACTCGACGCCCGGCACGGCGGTCAGGCCCATCAGGTCGCCGCCGGAGTCACCCGCCGAGTCGTCGCCGAACGACCCGAAGAGGCAGTCCTGGCCGATGGCCTCCTGGCGCTTGACCGCGACGACCGCGTCGACGTACTCCTCGTGCACCCGGATCAGGCCCATCCGGGTCTCGGCCAGCGAGTCGAAGGCACCGGCCTTGATGAGCGACTCGATGGTGCGCTTGTTGCAGACCACGGCCGGCACCTTGCGCAGGAAGTCGCTGGAACGAGGTGAAGCGGCCCTTCTCCTCGCGGGCCGCGACGATCGCCTCGACGACGTTGTGCGCCGACGTTGCGGATCGCCGCAGGCCGAACCGGATGTCGGTGCCGACGGCGGTGAACTGCCCGATCGAGTCGTTGACGTCGGGCGGCAGCACCTTGATGCCCATGCGCCGGCACTCGCCGAGGTAGAGCGCCGACTTGTCCTTGTCGTCGCCGAACGCTGGTGAGCAGGGCGGCCATGTACTCGGCCGGGTAGTTGGCCTTGAGGTAGGCGGTCCAGTAGGACACCAGGCCGTAGGCCGCGGTGTGCGCCTTGTTGAACGCGTAGTCGGAGAACGGCACGCAGCATGTCCCACAGCGCCTTGATCGACGCCTCGGAGAAGCCCGTTGGCCTTCATCCCGCTCGGAAGGGGACGTACTCGCGCGTCGAGCACCGACTTCTTCTTCTTGCCCATCGCGCGGCGCAGCAGGTCGGCGTTGCCGAGGGTGTAGCCGGCGAGCTTCTGGGCGATCGCCATGACCTGCTCCTGGTAGACGATCAGGCCGTAGGTCGTGCCCAGGATCGGCCGAGCGCCTCGATCATCTCGGGCTGCAGCTTGCCCTCGAGCTGCGGGTCGAGCGGCACCGGTGCCTGCTTGCCGTTCTTGCGCAGCGCGTAGTTGGTGTGCGAGTTGACGCCCATCGGACCGGGGCGGTAGAGCGCGAGCGCCGCGGAGATGTCCTCGAAGTTGTCGGGCTGCATCAGCGCAGCAGCGCGCGCATGCCGCCGCCGTCGAGCTGGAAGACGCCGAGGGTGTCGCCGCGGCCCAGCAGCTCGTAGGTGGCCTGGTCGGTCAGTCCTTGGACAGCGCCTCGAGGTCGATGTCCTCGCCCGGTTGCTCTCGATGTTGGCGATCGCGTCGTCGAGGATGGTCAGGTTGCGCAGGCCGAGGAAGTCCATCTTGACCAGGCCGAGCGCCTCGCAGCTCGGGTAGTCGAACTGGGTGATGACCTGGCCGTCCTGCTGCCGCCGCATGATCGGGATGACGTCGACGAGCGGCTCGCTGGACATGATGACGCCGGCCGCGTGCACGCCCCACTGGCGCTTGAGCCCCTCGAGGCCCTTGGCGGTCTCGACGACCTCCTGCGGCCTCGGCGTCGGTCGCGTGCAGGTCGCGGAACTCCTCGCCCTCGCTCGTAGCGCGGGTGGTGGGGTCGAAGATGCCCGGCCAGCGGGATGTCCTTGCCCATGACCGCGGGCGGCATCGCCTTGGTGAGCTGCTCCCCCACCGCGAACGGGAGGCCCAGCACCCGGGCGGCGTCCTTGAGCGCCTGCTTGGCCTTGATGGTGCCGTAGGTGACGATCTGGGCGACCCGGTCGCTGCCGTACTTCTCGGTGACGTAGCGGATCACCTCGCCGCGCCGGCGCTCGTCGAAGTCGACGTCGAAGTCGGGCATCGACGGGCGCTCGGGGTTGAGGAACCGCTCGAAGATCAGGCCGTGCTGGAGCGGGTCGAGGTCGGTGATCCGCATCGCGTAGGCGCACATCGAGCCGGCGCCCGACCCACGACCCGGGCCGACCCGGATGCCGTTGTCCTTGGCCCAGTTGATGAAGTCGGCGACGACGAGGAAGTAGCCCGGGTAGCCCTTGCCGACGATGACCTCGGTCTCGTACTCCGCCTGCTTCCGGGCGTAGTCGGGGATGCCGCCCGGGATAGCGCTCGTGCAGCCCGCGCTCGACCTCCTTGACGAACCAGGACTGCTCGTTCTCGCCCGGCGGGCACGGCGAAGCGCGGCATGTAGCGCCCCTCGCCCTCGGTGAACGAGATCTCGCACATCTCGGCGATGCGCAGCGTGTTGTCGCAGGCCTCGGGCAGCTCGCGCCAGGTGTGCCGCATCTCGGCGGGGTCTTGAGGTAGAACTCGTCGGCGTCGAACTTGAACCGGTTCGGGTCCGCCAGCGTCGAGCCGGACTGCACGCACAGCAGCGCCGCGTGGGCCTTGGCGTCCTCGGCGCTGCGTGTAGTGCAGGTCGTTGGTGGCGACCAGCGGCAGGTCGAGCTCCTGCGCCAGCCGGAGCAGGTCCTTCATCGGACCGGCGCTCGATCGTCGAGCCCGTGGTCCATGAGCTCGCAGTAGAAGTTCTCCTCGCCGAAGATGTCCTGGAAGTCGGAGGCCGCCTGCTAGGCCTCGCGCGTACTGCCCCAGCCGCAGCCGGGTCTGGATCTCGCCCGACGGCGCAGCCGGTGGTGGCGATCAGGCCCTTGCCGTAGCGGTCGAGCAGCTCGCGGTCGATCCGCGGCTTGGAGTAGACCTGGCCCTCGAGCGAGGCCGGCGAGGCCATCCGGAACAGGTTGTGCATGCCGGTCGTTGTCGCGGGCCAGCAGGGTCATGTGGGTGTAGGCGCCCGAGCCGGAGACGTCGTCGCCGGCTGCTGCGCTCGTCGCCCCACTTGACCCGGGTCTTGTCGGTGCGGTGCGTGCCCGGCGTGACGTAGGCCTCGACGCCGATGATCGGCTTGACGCCCGTGCCCTGGGCCTTCTTCCAGAACTCGTAGGCCCCGAAGACGTAGCCGTGGTCGGTGGTGGCGAGGGCCGGCATCCCCATCTCGGCGGCCTCGGCGAACAGGTCACCGATCCGGGCCGCGCCGTCGAGCATGGAGTACTCGGTGTGCACGTGCAGGTGGACGAACGAGTCGGAGCCCTTCCCCGCCGGGCTGGTGGTCGGGGGGGTCGAGGAGGCATTCGGGAGGGACATCGCCGACCATCCTAGGTCGGCCCGAGGACACCGCTCGGCGTGTCGGGGCCGTGTCGCCGAACCGGTGCGCCGAGGGCCCGCCAGGCCTCGACTTCTGCTGCCGACGGCCGCCCGAACCGGCCGTTCCGCGGCGTGTCGCGCGGGCCGCTCGCCGGGAAGGTCGGGGAACCTCAGAGCCGGTCGAGCGCCAGCCGGAGGTCGCTCGGGTAGGGGCTCTCGAAGGTGACCCACTGCCCCGAGCCGGGGTGCTCGAAGCCCAGGCCGACGGCGTGCAGCCACTGCCGCTCCAGCCCGAGCCGGGCGGCCAGGGTGGGGTCGGCGCCGTAGGTGAGGTCGCCGACGCAGGGATGGCGCACCGCGGCCATGTGCACCCGGATCTGGTGGGTGCGGCCGGTCTCGAGGTGGATCTCGAGCAGCGACGCGTGCCGGAACGCCTCGAGCAGCTCGTAGTGCGTGACGGCGTGCTTGCCGGAGTCCATGACCGCGAACTTGTAGTCGTGGCCCGGATGACGAGCGATCGGCGCGTCGATGGTGCCCACGAGCGGGTCGGGCAGGCCCTGCACGAGCGTGTGGTAGGTCTTGTCGACCCGGCGCTCCTTGAAGGCCCGCTTGAGCACCGAGTAGCCCCGCTCGCTCGCGCAGACCACCATCAGGCCCGAGGTGCCGACGTCGAGCCGCGACACGATGCCCTGGCGCTCGCTGGCCCCGCTGGTCGAGATGCGGTAGCCGGCGGCCTTGAGGCCGGCGAGCACGTTCGGCCCGCTCCAGCCGACGCTCGGGTGGGCGGCGACCCCGACCGGCTTGTCGACGACGACGATGTCCTCGTCGGAGTAGACCACCGTCATGCCGGGCACCGGCTCGGCCACGACCTCCAGGGTCGGGCTCACGGGGGATGCCGGCAGCTGCACCTCGAGCATGTCGCCGGCGCTGACCCGGTGGCTCTTGCCAACGTTGGTCGCGTTGACGCTCACCCCGCCGCCCGCGGCGAGGTCGGCCGCGCGCGTGCGGGAGAGGCCGAACAGGCGGGCGATGGCGGCATCGACCCGCTCGCCCTCCAGTCCGTCCGGCACCAGCACGGTGCGGGCGTCAGGCATCCGCATGCTCGGGGTGGTGCACGGGGCCGGACAGCGAGGTGCCCCGGAACGAGAGCACCATGATGATGCCGGCGCCCACGACGATGGCGATGTCCGCGACGTTGCCGATGAACAGGCCGAAGTAGTCGATGAAGTCGACCACGTGCCCCCGACCGGGCCCGGGGGCGCGGAAGACCCGGTCGATGAGGTTGCCCACCGCCCCGCCGAGCAGCAGCCCCAGGGCCACTGCCCACGGCATGTTGCCGACCTTGCGGGCGCCGATGACGACCCAGACCAGGATGCCGAGCGAGACGGCCGTGAGCAGCCAGGTCGAGCCGTTGCCGATCGAGAACGCCGCGCCGGGGTTGCGGATCAGGTTGAGCTGGATCAGGTCGCCGACGACCCGGACCGGGTCACCCGGGGTCAGGGTCGCCAGGGCCCACACCTTGGTGGCCTGGTCGAGCACGAGGACGGTGGCGGCGAGCCCGAGCAGCACGACGTACAGCCGTCGCCGGCCACCGGTCTGGACCGGGGCCGGCGTGGACGGGCTGGACGGGGTGGGCGTCAGCGGCGCTCCTGCTTCTTCTTGCATGGCATGCATAGGGTCGCACGAGGAGCGGCCTGGAGCCTAAGTTTGCCGATCGGGTTGCCGCAGGACTCGCAGATTCCGTAGGTGCCGTTGTCGAGCCGCTCGAGCGCGTGCTCGTTCTGCTCGAGCATCTCGCGGGCGTTGTTGGCCAGCGAGATCTCCTGCTCACGCTCGTAGGTCTTGGCGCCCGCGTCGGCCTGGTCGTCGCCCGCCCCGTCGCCGGAGTCGCGCATCAGGTCGACCAGGTCGCTCTGGGCGTGCGCCACCTCCGAGCGCAGCTGCTCGATGTCGTGCTCGAGCTCGGCGCGCACGGCCCTGAGCTCCTTGGCGGTCCAGGGGGTCTCGTCCTCGCGGACGACGAGGACGGGTGTACGGGCCGCGGTCCTCTTCGAGGGGGCCTTGGTCGCGGCGGGGGCCTTCGTCACGGTGGCTGCCTTCCGGGGAGTCGTGGTCGTGCGGGCGGCCGGCAACGCCTTCGTCGGGCGCGCCGCCGCCGGGGCCTTCGTGGCCGCCTTCTTCGCCGGGGCGACCTGTGCCGCGGGCACCGTCCTGGTGGCCGGCGCCTTTGTGGCCGCGGTGCCGCCTTCGTGGTCGTGGCCTTCTTCGCGGGCGCTGCCTTCGTGGCCGCAGCCTTTCTGGCGGGCGCAGCCTTCGCAGGCGCGGCCTTGGCGGCCGGCGCCTTCTTCGCCGGTGCCGCCTTCGTGGCCGGCGCCTTCTTCGCGGATGCCGCCTTGGTGGCCGGCGCCTTCTTCGCGGGCGCGGCCTTGGAGGCCGGCGCCTTCTTGGCCGGTGCCGCCTTCGTGGCCGCAGCCTTCTTCGCGGGTGCCGCCTTGGTCGCCGGCGCCTTCTTCGCGGGTGCCGCCTTGGTCGCCGGCGCCTTCTTGGCCGGCGCAGCCTTGGTCGCCGGCGCCTTCTTGGCCGGCGCCGCCTTGGTCGCCGGCGCCTTCTTGGCCGGCGCAGCCTTGGTTGCCGGCGCCTTCTTCGCCGCCGCCGCCTTGGTCACCTTCGTCGGGGAGCCGTCGGGCGTCGCGGCCTTGGCCGCCGACCCCCGGGAGCCGACCGCTTTGCGCGCTGTCGCCGCAGCCTGCTTGGCCACGGACAACGCCAGGTTGGCAACCATGTGAACCCGCTTCCAGGGTGTGTGGTGGACCCCATCGGCCGACCGGTGGGGCGAGGATACGGCCTGCACCCCCGCGCCTCAACGACGAAACGCACTGTGTGACGAACGCAGCCTGCGCCGAGGTCGTTCCCGGGCACGACGAAGGGCCCGGTAGGTGACCGGGCCCTTCGTCGGTTCAGGGGTCAGCCCTGGCGCTCGGGCTGCGGCTCGGCGGCCGCCCCTTCCTGCTGCTCGTTGTCGGACCCAGCGTCGACACCGGTGTTCTGGAGGTCGGCGAGCTGGCTCTGGATGTAGGTGTGCAGGCGCGAGCGGTAGTCGCGCTCGAAGCCACGCAGCTCCTCGATCTTGCGCTCCAGCAGACCGCGCTCGCGGCCGAGCTCCTCGAGGATGCCGGCCTTCTTCTGCTGCGCCTCGGCCACCATGCCCGTGGAACGCTCCCGCGCCTCGGTGAGCATCTCGTCGCGCTGGGCGGTCGCGGTCGACAGCATCTCGTCGCGCTGGCCCGTCGCGGTCGACAGCATCTCGTCGCGCTGGGACGTGCCGGTCTGGATCAGCTCGTCGTGCTTGGCCTGCGCGGTGCCGATCAGCTCGTCGTGCTTGGCCTGCGCCGTGCCGATCAGCTCGTCGTGCTTGGCCTGCGCGGTGCCGATCAGCTCGTCGTGGCGGCGCTGACCCTCGGCGACGAGCTCGTCGCGCCGGGACTCACCCGCGGAAACGTGCTCGTCGTGCAGGCGCTGGGCCAGGGCGATGACCCCGGCGGCACTGGCGCCACCGCCGGCCCCGGCCAGGGCCGCAGCACCCAGGTTGTTGCCCTCGGCGTCGCCCTGGGGGCGCTGCGCGGCCTCGCGCTGGGCCTCCTCGGCCCGCCGCTCGGCGGCGGCGATGCGCTCCTGTGCGTCGCGCTCGGTCTCGGCGAGACGCGCCTGCAGGATCGAGATCTGCTCGTTGGTGCTGGCTCCGGCCTGGTCCTGCTCGGCGGCGCGCGCGGCGTCCTCCTGCTGGCGGCGGGCGGCATCCTGCTCGTGCTGGGCCTGCAGCGACCCGAGCTGGCCCTCGGTCTCGCGCACGCGGGCCTCGAGCTGTCCGGCGCGCTGCTCGGTCTCGGCGAGCGACTTCTCGAGCTGGGCGTTGCGGTCCTGCAGCTCGATGACGCGGGCCTCGGCCTCCTGCGTCTTGCCCTGCGCCTCCTGTGCGAGGGCCTCGAGCTCGGCGTTGCGGTGCTCGAGCTGGCCCACCTTGCCCTGGAGCTCGGCGTTGCGGCCCTCGATGTCGCCGTGCTTGCCCTCGAACTCGCCGAGGCGCGCGGTCAGCTCACTGCGGGTGCCCTCGAGCTCGGAGACCTTGGTCGTGAGCTCGCTGCGGGTGCCCTCGAGCTCGGAGACGCGCGCGGCGAGCGTGGCGTTCTTGGAGCGCAGCTCGTCGAGGTCGCGGGCCGAGGTGTCGGGCTGGGCGGTGGTGGCCACCGGGGCCATGCCCTTGCCCTCGCGGCAGCTGTTGAGGTCGCCGCGCAGGTCGTCGGACTCCTTGGTCATCCGACGCATCTCGGCGACGATGTCGTCGAGGAAGTCGTCGACCTCCCGCTCGTCGTACCCACGACGGAACTGGGTCTGGGTGAACGTCTTGTTCAGGACGTCTTCGGGCGTGAGAGCCATGTTCAACTCCTGGGAGTGGCCGACGGGTCACGGTCACTCTGACGCGCCGCACGACAGTGCGGTCCGCAGGGTGTCCGGTCGTGTCAGCGTACGCGATCCCGAGGCTGGGGAGACAGGTGCGGCATCAGGTGAGCGACGTCACCGGCATCCAACTGCTCTGCGCGGCCCACAACCGCTGCGGCACAGCGCCGCTCAGGACCGCTCAGGACAGGAGCAGGAGCAGGAGCCAGACGACGAAGAACAGCACCATGAACGACAGGTCGATGCTCATCCCGCCCACCCGCAGCGCGGGGATCACCTTGCGCAGCGCACGCAGTGGCGGCTCGGTGAGGGTGTAGATGGGCTCGGCCACGACGAGCGCCGCTCCGCGGGGACGCCACTCGCGCGCGAAGATCCGGATCCAGTCGAAGACGACGCGGCCGATGAGCACGAGGAAGTACAAGAAGACGACGAAATACAGAACCTCACGCACGGCTGTCATGGCAGGAAGTCTGACCCACGCGGCCCCGTGAGCCGAATGCGGGTGCTCAGCTCTGGTTGAAGACGCTGCGCCCGGCGACGACCGGGCCGTCCTCGGCGTTGACCTCGACGGTCTCCGGCGAGAGCAGGAAAACCTTGCTCGTGACCCGCTCGATCGAGCCGCGCAGGCCGAACACCAGGCCGGCCGCGAAGTCGACGAGTCGCTTGGCGTCGGCGTCGCTCATGTCGGTGAGGTTCATGATGACGGGGATGCCGTCACGGAAGTTCTCGCCGATCGTCTTGGCCTCGTTGTAGGTGCGCGGGTGGATGGTCGTGATCCGCGAGATGCCGACCGCCTCCGAGGACCGCACGACGTGCGCCACCGGCATCCGGGTCTGCAGGTGGGTGACCTCGGCGCCGCGGTGCTCCGGAGCGTGCTCCTCGACCTCGACCTGCTCCTCGTAGCCCTCGTAGTACTCGTCGTCGTAGCGACCCTGGTCCTCGGCGAGGCCCAGGTAGACCATCGTCTTGCGCAGCGCGCCAGCCATGAGTGCTCCTGATGTCGTCGGCCCCGCCGAATCGGCGCCGTGCGTCGGAACTGAAGTTACCGGTGTGGCTGCCGAGATCCGAGGATTGCCGACCCGACACGCAGGTGTGTCGCGCCCTCGGCCACCGCGGCCTCGAGGTCACCGCTCATGCCCGCTGACACCCAGGTGGCGCCGGGATGGTCGGCCCGGATGCCGTCCGCCACCGCGCGCAACCGCGCGAACGCCGCCCGCGGCGTCGCCCCCGAGCGGGGCCACGGCCATCACGCCCCGCAGGGTCAGCGACGGAGAGTCGGCCACCAGGTCGGCGAGCTCGCGCGCCTCCCCCGGCGCGACGCCCCCGCGGCCCTGGGCCTGGTCGAGGTTGACCTGCACGGTGACCTCGAGCGTGCGGCCGGCCTGGTGCGCGCCGCGGTCGAGGGCGCGCACCACCTTGGCGCGGTCGACGGACTGCACGACGTCGGCGTAGCGCGCGACGGAGGGGGCCTTGTTGCTCTGCAGCTGGCCGATGAAGTGCACTGTGAGCCGCTCCCGGGAGGCCAGCTCGGCACACTTGGCCGCCGCCTCCTGGTCACGGTTCTCGCCGATCTCGCGTGACACCGAGCCCGGCGAGCAGGTCGACGTCGCTGGCCGGGAAGAACTTGGTGACGACCACCAGGGCCGGCTCGTCAATGCGCCCGGCGGCCTCCATCGCCCGCGCGATGCGGGTGTGCACCTGAGCCAGGCCCGCCGCCAGCTCGTCGCGTCGGGCCGGCACCCGCTCGTCGGCCCCCGTGCCCGGTGCGTCGCGCCCGTCGGCCGCGCTCGTCACCGGACCCCCTGGGCCACGACCCCGGCGAACCGGCCGGTCTGCCCGTCGCGGCGGTAGGAGTAGAGGTCGTCGCGCTCCCGCGAGCAGCCGGGCACCCAGCGCACGCGCCGCGCCCGCGTCGCGCAGCTGGGCCACGACCCCGGCGGCCACGTCGACCGCGGGTGTGCCGGTCCACGACACCGTCGCGCTGACCGGCTGCACCGCCGCCGCGACGTCCCGCATCTCGCGCGGGGACCTCGTAGCACCGGCCGCAGACCGACGGGCCGACGACGGCATCCACCTGGCCGGCTCCGAGCTCGCGCATCACCTCGAGCGTGCGGGGCACCACGCCGGCCACCAGGCCCGGGCGGCCGGCGTGCACCGCCGCCACCACCCCACCGGTGCCCGCCAGCAGCACCGGCACGCAGTCGGCGACGAGCACCGCCAGGGCCACCTGCGTCGAACGGGTGACCAGGCCGTCGCAGCTCGGCGGACGGTCGGGCACGTCGTCGACGACGGCCACCTCGGCGCCGTGGCACTGGTCCATGTAGACGACGGGGCGGCCGAGCTGCTCCGCGAGCCGGCGGCGGTTCTCGGCCACGGCTTCCGGCGCGTCGTCGACGTGCGCGCCGAGGTTGAGCCCGGCGTAGCGCCCCTGGCTCACCCCGGCCGAGCGGTCGGTGACGGCGCGGACGACACCGGATCGGTCCTCATGCCAGGCGAACACCCCCCAACCCTAGATGCCCCCTCCCGAGGGGCTCCGCGCGGCGGGGACGCGGGACTTCGCATCGCTCGCAGCAGTTTCCGCCCGGGATCCGAACTTCTGCGTCACGGTCGTCGAGCCGACGCCCGACACGACTGCGGGGCGGGCCGTTTGGAACCGGCCCGCCCCGCCCCTGCTGGGTGTCGAAGGACTACTTGAGGAAGTCCGGGACGTCGAGGTCGTCGTTCTCGTCGAAGGTCACGGTGCGCGGCGGCGCCGGGTGGGAGGCCCGTGCGGGCTCCAGGTGCGGCTCGGCGTGCTCGGTGACCACGGCGGCATCGTCGGCCGACGTCGGGGGCGCGAGCCGCTCGGCCGGCGCCGGGGACGAGACCGGGCGGGCCGCAGCAGCCGCCGGTGCTGGAGCCTGCGCCGGGGCCGGAGCCGACCGGCCCTGAACGGTGCCGAGCGCCCGGTTGTCGGCCCGGTGCAGCGGTGCCCCGCCGTCGAAGCCGGCCGCGATGACGGTGACCCGCACCTCGTCGCCCAGCGCGTCGTCGATGACCGCACCGAAGATGATGTTGGCCTCGGGGTGCGCGGCCTCCTGCACCAGCCGGGCGGCCTCGTTGATCTCGAACAGGCCGAGGTCGCGAGCCACCCTGGATCGAGAGCAGCACGCCGTGGGCGCCGTCGATGCTCGCCTCGAGCAGCGGGCTGGAGATCGCCAGCTCGGCCGCCTGGACGGCGCGGTCCTCGCCGCGGGCCGAGCCGATGCCCATCAGCGCGGAGCCGGCGCCCTGCATCACGCGACTTGACGTCGGCGAAGTCGAGGTTGATCAGGCCCGGGGTGGTGATCAGGTCGGTGATGCCCTGCACACCGGAGAGCAGCACCTGGTCGGCGCTGCGGAACGCGTCGAGCATCGCTGACGCCGCGGTCGCTGATCGACAGCAGCCGGTCGTTGGGGATGACGATGAGGGTGTCGACCTCTTCGCGCAGCTGCGCGATGCCGGTCTCGGCCTGGTCGGCCCGCCGGCGCCCCTCGAAGGTGAACGGGCGGGTGACGACACCGATGGTCAGGGCGCCGAGCGCACTTGGCGATCCGGGCGACGACGGGGGCGCCACCGGTGCCGGTGCCACCGCCCTCGCCCGCGGTGACGAAGACCATGTCGGCCCCCTTGAGGACCTCCTCGATCTCTTCGGCGTGGTCCTCGGCGGCGCTGCTTGCCGACCTCCGGGTCGGCGCCGGCGCCGAGGCCGCGGGTGAGCTCGCGGCCGACGTCGAGCTTGACGTCGGCGTCGCTCATCAGCAGCGCCTGGGCGTCGGTGTTGATCGCGATGAACTCGACGCCCTTGAGGCCGACCTCGATCATCCGGTTGATGGCGTTGACGCCGCCGCCGCCGATGCCGACGACCTTGATGACGGCGAGGTAGTTCTGCGGTGCTGCCACGATGCGGCCTTCCACTGGAGTAACAGGTCCGTCCGACGTGGATCCGGCGAACGAAGTCGGGCGTGATGGTGCGGGATAGCGGTCCCGAAACCCTCAACATAAGGTTGACAGTGACGGTTTGCGCCTGGTTCGATGGCACGACGCTAGGTCGGCCCGCGAGGTCAGGCAAAGACGCCGTGGGCGTGTCGCGGCATCCCTTCGGGAAATCCTCCCATGCGAGTGGACACCTGCCTCACCCGCCCCATCGGTCCCACTGGTCACACGGCCCCACCGGTGACGGGCCGGAGCTCAGCGGGTGACGGGGGTGTCCGGTGCGCTGACGTCGATGACCTTCGCGGGGGTCTTCAACAGGGCGGTGAGGATCGCCACCTTGCGCTCGGAGTCCTCGCCGCTGCCCCACACCACCGAGCGCTTGCCCAGCGTGAAGGTGATCAGGTTGGCGCTGCTCACCTTGATCCCCGAGACCCCGGTCGCCAGGTTGGCCGGCAGCGCGTCGAGCAGCGCGAGCGAGGACAGCAGGGCCTCCTTGCTGGTCCCCTTCGGGTCGGTCGCGGTGACGACCGGCACTCCCTTCGGGACGGCCCGCACGGTGCCGAAGGTGACGCCCTCGGCATCCACGACCTCAAGTCGACCCTGAGGGTTTCGCACCACGAGGGCGGCACTGCGCGGCACCACCTCGACGGTGAGCGTGCCCGGCCAGCTGCGCCGCACCGACACCTCGGCGACGGTCACCCGCTCGCGCACCCGGGCGCCCACCGCGTCGGTGTCGACCCGGGCCAGGGGGGTGCCGACGGGCACCTGCACCAGGCGGGCCACGGCCTGCGCCTCGGGCCCGCTGACCCCGGTGACCTCGATGTCGTCGACCCCGAGCCAGGCGCTCCAGCCGACCACCCAGACCAGGGCGGCGACGGTGCCCAGGGCCAGCACCACGAGCAGCGCACGCCGCCACGGCCGGCGCCGGTTGGACAGCGCCCGCTCGCGGAAGCGGTTGGCCGAGGACGAGACCCCGGAGTCCTCGACGTGGCGGCGGGTGGTGCCAAGGCTCATCGGGTCACCTTCTCGGTACGCGTCCGCAGGGCCTGGACGATCATCGGGGCGAGGGCAGTGACGTCGCCGGCCCCCACGGTGAGCAGCAGGTCGCCGGGTCGAGCGGCCTCGACCAGGGCCGCGACGGCGTCGTCACGGGGCGGGCCCACGAGCACTGCACGCTCCCCCGGCAGCTCACGCAACGGGTCACCGATGAGCGCCGAGCTGACACCCGCCATCGGCTGTTCCCGGGCGCCGTAGACGTCGAGGATGACGACCTGGTCGGCCGGCGCCAGCGCGGCGGCGAACTGCTCGGCGAAGTCCCGCGTGCGCGAGTAGAGGTGGGGCTGGAACACCACCCGCAGCGACCCGTGCCCGGCCCGGTGCACGATCTCGGATGCCGTGCCCACCACCGCGGCCACCTTGGCCGGGTTGTGGGCGTAGTCGTCGACCACCGTGACCCCGCCGACCTCGCCGCGCACCTCGAAGCGGCGGCGGGCGCCACCGAAACCGGCGAGCCCCGCCAGCACCGCATCCGGGTCGGCACCGCACCCGACGACGGCGGCGAGGTAGGCCGCGCAGGCGTCCATGACGTTGTGGTCGCCGGGCACCGCGAGCTCGAGGACGCGCTCGGCACCGTCGTGCACGAGGACCGACCGGGTGCCGAAGTCGTGCGAGGTCACCTCGCCGACTCGCAGGTCGGCACCTGAGTCGTGACCGTAGGTGAGGACGGTGCGCCCCGCGGCCCGCGCCGTGCCGGCGAGCCGCCGCGACCCGGCGTCGTCGTGGCAGGCCACCAGCGAGCCCGCCGTCGGCGACGGACTCGACGAAAGCGGCGTAGGCCGCCTCGACCGCTTCGGCCGTGCCGTAGAAGTCGAGGTGGTCGGGCTGCACGTTGGTGACGACGGCGACGTCGGGGCGGTAGGTGAGGAAGGAGCCGTCGCTCTCGTCGGCCTCGACGACGAAGGCCGGACCCTGAACCGAGGGCCGCGTTGGTGCCGAGCTGGGCGATCTCGCCGCCCGAGGCGAAGGAGGGGTCGGCACTCGCGGCAGCCAGTGCGACGACGAGCATCGACGTGGTCGTGGTCTTGCCGTTGGCGCCGGCGACTGCGACCCGGCGCGACGCGCCCATGAGCGAGGCCAGGGCCTGGGAGCGGTGCAGCACCCGAAGGCCGGCGGCGCGGGCGGCGACGAGCTCGACGTTGTCGTCGCGGATGGCCGACGACACGACCACGGTGTCGACGTCCGCCACGTGTGCCGCGTCGTGGCCGACGTCGACGCGAGCACCGCTGTCGCGCAACGACGCCAGCATGGGGCTGTCTGCGGCATCGGAACCGCTGACCGGCAGGCCGCGCGCGAGCAGCAGCCGCGCCACCGCCGACATGCCCGCGCCCCCGATGGCGATGAGGTGCACCCGACCGAGCAGCTCCAGCGGCGGCACCGGGGCCGTGAAGTCGATAGCGAGGGGTGGGGTCGCTCACGGCCGGCCGCCTGACGCGGCTGCCGCGACGAGGTCGGCGAGCAGCTCGTCACCGCCGCGCTCCCCCACCGATGCCGCGGCAGCGGCCATGGTGGCCAGCCGAGACTCGTCGAGGGCGAGGGGACGAACGACGTCATCGACCCACGCCGAGGTGACGGCGTCGTCGTCGACCAGCATGCCGCCGCCGGCGGCGACCACGGCCGCGGCGTTGAGCCGCTGCTCGCCGTTGCCGACCGGCAGCGGCACGTAGACCGCCGGCAGGCCGACGGCGGTGAGCTCGCACACCGTGTTCGCGCCCGAGCGCGGCAGACCACCAGGTCGGCTGCCGCGTAGGCGAGGTCCATCCGGTCGCAGTACTCGAGCACCACGTAGGGCGCGCCCGGCGACGGCATCCGGGGTGAACGCCTTGCCCGTGCCCGCCACGTGCAGCACCTGCACCCCGGCCGCCGACAGGGCCGCGACCGCGCCGGCGAAGGCGTCGTTGAGCCGCTGGGCTCCGAGCGAGCCGCCGGTGACCAGCAGCGTCGGGCGCGTCCGGTCGAGCCCGAACCGTTCTCGCGCCTCGGCCCGGTGAGCGGCCCGGTCGAGCGTCGCGATCTCGCGGCGCAATGGCATCCCGGTGAGAGTCGCGTGCGGCAGCCGGGTGCCCGGGAAGGTGACCCCGACGCCAGCGGCGAACCGCGCCCCCAGCCGGTTGGCCAGCCCGGGCCGGGCGTTCTGCTCGTGCACGACGACCGGGTGCCGCGTCGGCGGGCCGCGAGGTAGGCCGGGGTCGACACGTAGCCGCCGAAGCCGACCACGACCTCGGCCCCGGTCGCGTCGATGGCGTCCTCGGCCGCGCTGCACCGCACGCCGCAGCGTTCGCCGGCAGGCGCAGCAGGTCGCCGGAGGGGCGGCGCGGGCAACGGCACCTTGGGCACCTGGACGCAGCGGGTAGCCCCGCTCGGGCACCAGCCGCACCTCGAGCCCGGCGGCGGTGCCCAGCGCGGTGACCGACACCTGCGGGTCGCGCCGGCGCAGGCAGTCGGCCAGCGCGAGCAGCGGTGAGACGTGCCCGGCCGTGCCGCCGCCGGCGAGGAGCACCGACGACGGGCGGCACCGCCCGGCGTCATCGAGCGGTTCCGGCGCCGGGCCGGCCACGCCGGGGATGATCGCCAGCGAGCGGCGCAGCGTCGACGGGCGCGCGGACAGGGCCTCGGCACAACCCGGTTCGGAGCGTGCGAAGGACAGCAGGATGCCGAGGGCGAACATGCGTCGTGATGCAGCGAGGACCCGCCCGAGGACACCAGCGGCAGCGGCACGCCGATGACCGGGAGCAGGCCGATCACGGCACCGATGTTGATCAGCGCCTGGACGAGGAGCCAGGTCATGATGCCGGCCGTCGCGATCCGCACGAAGTGGTCGCTCGGTGCGGGTGACCAGGCGGTAGCAGGCCCAGGGCCAGGACGGCGAACAGCAGCAGGATGGCGATGGTGCCCGGCAGCCCGAGCTCCTCGCCGATGATCGCGAAGATGAAGTCGTTGTGCGGCTCCGAGCAGCCAGGCACCACTTCTCGCGGCTGGCACCCAGGCCGACGCCCGAACCAGCCGCCGTCGGCGAGGGCGTACCGACCGTGGATCGACTGGCAGGCGGCACCGAACTCGTTGGTGTCGCGCCCCGAGCCAGACGTCGAAGCGCGACAGGCGGTTCTGGCTCGTGAGCACGAACGCGATCGCGGCGGCGGCGAACGGGATTCCGGCGAACGCAGAACCAGCGCAGCGGGATGCCGGCGGCGAAGAGCACTCCGGCGACGATCGCCCCGAGGATGAGCACCGTGCCGAGGTCGTGGCCGAGCACCACGACGCCGATGCTGGCAGCAGCGAGGGGCACGAGGTAGGGCACGAGCACGTGGCTGAACGAGTGCAGGTGCTTGCGCTTGGCCGAGAGGATCGAGCGCGCCGGTGAGCACCAGCCCGACCTTGATGATCTCGGACGGCTGGATCGTGACGCCCGCGATGCGCGATCCAGTTCTGGTTGCCGCCGACGTTGGTGCCCAGCGGCGAGAGCACGAGCAGCTGGAGCACGAACGCGACGGCCAGGATGGGCAGCGCCAGGCGCTTCCAGGCCACGCACCGACAGCCGCGATGCGACGAACGAGGGCGACCGTGCCGATCACGGCGAACACGGCCTGGCTGAGGAAGATCGTGTAGGCCGACTTCGTCTTGTCGATGGAGACGCATCGACGACGCCGACAGCACCATGATCAGCCCGATGACGACCAGGGCCACGGTCGCGCCGACCAGCAGGTAGTAGGTGGTGACGGGCGAGTCGAAGCGGGCGAGCCACCCACGCCAGCCGGGTCGGTGCTGCGGCTGCTCGCGCGGGCCGGTGCGGTCGCGCTGCTCACCGGCTACTCCCCCGCGGCGAGCCGGCGGACCGCTGCGACGAAGGCGTCACCGCGCGCGCCGTAGTCGGGAACATGTCCATCGACGCCGCCGCGGGCGCGAGCAGCACGACGTCGCCGTGCCGCGCGAGCGCGCGGGCCTCACTCACCACCAGGTCCATCGGCTCCAGTGTCGGTGCGCCCGACGTCGACGACGGGGACATCCGGCGCGTGTCGGGCCAGCGCCTGCGCGAGGGCGGCCCGGTCGCGGCCGATCAGCACCACGCCGCGCAGCCGGTCGGCGGCCCCCGCCACCAGGTCGTCGACGTCGGCGCCCTTCAGCAGGCCGCCGGCCACCCAGACGACGCGCTCGTAGGCGGCCAGGCTGGCGCGGCGCGGCGTGCGGGTTGGTGGCCTTGGAGTCGTCGACGCAGCGGATGCCGTCGACCGTCGCGACCTCGGCGATGCGGTGCGGCTCGGGCACGAAGGCACGCAGGCCGTCGCGCACGGCACCGGCCGGCACCCCGTGCGCCCGGGCCAGGGCGGCGGCGGCGAGCGCGTTGGCGACGAGGTGCGGCGCGGGGCTCGGCGCGTCGCCACGCAGGTCGTCGAGGGTGCCGAGCTCGGCTGCGGCGGTGCGGCGCTGCTCGACGAAGGCCCGGTCGCCGAGCACGTCGTCGACGACACCGAGCTGCCGAGGGCCCGGGATGCCGAGGGTGAAGCCGATGGCCCGGCAGCCCTCCTGCACGTCGGCCTCCTCGACGAGCTGCTCGGGTGCGGGTCGTCCTGCACGTTGTAGACGCAGGCGATCTCGGTGTTGGCGTAGACCTCGCCCTTGGCCGCGGCGTACTCGTCGAGCGAGCCGTGCCAGTCGACGTGGTCGGGGGCGACGTTGAGGCAGGCCGAGGCCTGCGGCGCGAGCGAGTGCGACCAGTGCAGCTGGAAGCTCGACAGCTCGACGGCGATCACGTCGTAGGGCTCGGGGTCCATGACCGCCTCGAGCACCGGGGTGCCGACGTTGCCGGCGCGCAGGCCCGCAGCCCGGCCGCCCGCAGGATCGACGCGAGCATCTGCACGGTGGTCGTCTTGCCGTTGGTGCCGGTGACGGTGAGCCACGGCGCCGCGCCCTCGCGCGGCCGCAGCCGCCAGGCGAGCTCGACCTCGCCCCACACCGGGATGCCGGCCGCAGCCGCCGCGGCCAGCAGCGGCTGGTCGGGCCGCCACCCGGGCGAGGTGACGACGAGGTCGACGGCGGTGTCGGGAAGGGTGGCAACGGCATCCGGTCCGTGCTGGAGCCGGGCACCGAGGATGTCGAGGATCCGCGCCCGCTCCGCCATCACCGGCCGGGGGCCGGGTCGGTCGCGTCGACCACGGTGACCTCGGCGCCGCGCTCGAGCAGGGCGTCGGCGGCGGCGAACCCGCTGACGCCGAGGCCGGCGACGAGCACCCGCAGGCCGGCCCAGCCGGCGTCGCGGTGGGTGAGGCCGGCGACCCGGTCGGTGGTGCCGCCGCTCATCCCGCGCCCACGACCCACTCGGCGTAGAACAGCCCGAGCCCGAAGGCGACGAACAGCCCGCAGATGATCCAGAACCGGATCACGATCGTCACCTCGTGCCACCCCAGCAGCTCGAAGTGGTGCTGCAGCGGCGCCATCCGGAACACCCGTTTACCGGTCAGTCTTGAACGAGCGCGACCTGGATGATGACCGAGAGCGGTGATCGTGACGAACAGGCCGCCGAGGATGACGAGGAGCAGCTCGGTGCGGGTGAGGATCGCCAGCCCGGCGAGCGCGCCGCCCAGGGCCAGCGAGCCGGTGTCGCCCATGAAGATCTTGGCCGGTGAGGCGTTCCACCACAGGAAGCCGAAGCAGGCGCCCATGCCGCGGCGGCGACGACCGCGAGGTCGCGCGGGTCGCGCACCTCGTAGCACTTCGGTGCCCGGGTTCGACCTGGCAGTTCTGGTTGAACTGCCAGATGCCGATCAGCACGTAGGCCGCGAAGACCATCACCGAGGCGCCCGTCGCGAGGCCGTCGAGGCCGTCGGTGAGGTTCACGCCGTTGCGACGTGCCGGCGATCGATGATGTTGCGCCCAGATGACGAAGAGGATGACGCCGACCAGCGCGCCCGATGAAGGCCAGGTCGAGCGAGGTGTCGCGGATGAACGAGATCGCGGGTCGAGCCCGGGGTGCGGAACGCCCGGTTGGGGAACTGCAGCGCGAGGATCGCGAAGATGACGGCGACCAGCGGTCTGGCCGGCCAGCTTCGCGCCGGCGCGCAGGCCCAGGCTGCGCTGCTTGCGGATCTTGATGAAGTCGTCGAGGAAGCCGACCAGCCCCAGGCCGGTCATCAGGAAGAGCACGAGCACGCCGCTGACGGTGGGCGTGCGTCTGGGTGACCAGGTGCGCCACCGCGTAGGCGGCCAGCGAGCTGCCGATGATGACCGCGCCGCCCATGGTCGGGCGTGCCGCGCTTGGTGTGGTGCGAGGTCGGGCCGTCGTCGCGGATGAACTGGCCGTAGCCCTTGCGCACGAGGAAGCGGATGAACATCGGGGTGCCGAAGAGCGCGATGACCAGCGACACGACGGCCGCGATGAGCACAGCCTTCACGTCAGCTCCTCCCTCGGGCCGGCCAGCCGGTCACCGAGCAACCGTAGCCCGGCGTCGCGGCTCGACTTGACCAGCACGACGTCGCCCGCGGCGAGCTCCGCGTCGAGCAGCGCCGCGGCGCCGTCGGCGTCCGGAACCTCCCGCACGCGGGTGCCGGTGCTGCCGGATGCCGGGCTCGCGGCGCGCGCTCCCGCGGCCAGCGCCGCGGCGGCCGCGCCCACGACGACGAGCTCGTCGACGCCGCGCGGCGACCACCTCTGCACCGACCTCGGCGTGCAGCACGTCGGACTCGTCGCCGAGCTCGAGCATCTCGCCGAGCACGGCCCAGGTGCGCCGGCCCTCGCCCATCCGCTCCAGGGCGCGTGAGCGCGGCACGCATCGAGTCGGGGTTGGCGTTGTAGGCGTCGTTGACCACGGTGACGCCGTCGGCTCGCTCGACGACCTCCATCCGCCAGCGGCTGACGGGGCGCGCGGACTCCAGTGCGGCGCAGACCGACTCGAGGGACATGCCCGAGCTCGGTGCGCCGCGGCGAGCACGGCCAGCGCGTTGCCGACGTGGTGCTCGCCCGACCAGCCCGAGCCGCACCGTGCGGCTGCCCGTGCGGGGTGTGCACGGTGAACGACGGGCGGCCGCCGGCGTCGAGCACGACGTCACTCGGCGCGGACGTCGGCGTCGTCGGCCTCGCCGACGAGCACGACCCGGGCGGTCGTCACCGACGCCATCGCCGCGCACCGCGGGTCGTCGGCGTTGAGCACCGCGAGGCCGTCGGCGGGCAGCGCCTGCGACGAGCTCGGACTTGGCCGCGGCGATGGCCTCGCGCGAGCCGAACTCGCCGACGTGCGCGGTGCCGACGTTGAGCACGACCCCGACCCTCGGGGGCGCGATCCGGGCGAGGTAGGCGATGTGGCCGATGCCGCGGGCGCCCATCTCGACCACCAGGAAGCGGGTGTCGTCGGTCGACCCGGCAGACGGTGAGCGGCACGCCGACCTCGGTGTTGTAGGAGCCCACCGGCGCGACGGTCGGCCCGGCCGTGGCGAGCACGGTGCCGAGCAGGTCCTTGGTGCTCGTCTTGCCCGACGAGCCGGTGATGCCCGACGACGGCCATGGCCGGCAGCCGGTGCACGACCTCGCGGGCGAGGGCCGCGAAGGCGTCCTGGGTGTCGTCGACGACGACGCACGCGCACGCCCTCGACCGGCCGGGTCACCAGCGCGGCGACCGCACCGCGTTCGACCGCGCCGGCCACGAAGTCGTGCCCGTCGGCGTGCTCCCCCACCCGCGCGACGTACAGACCGCCGGGGCCGCACTCACGGGAGTCGGTGACGACCGGCCCGTCGATGACGACCGAGCCGGGGTCCGACGTCGGGCGGCACCACGACCGCGCCACCGGTGACCTGCGCGACCTCTCGCAGCGACAGCGCGATCACGCGACACCCTCCGCCGCCGCCCGGCGGAGCGCTCGCGCCACCTCGGCACGGTCGTCGAAGGGGTGCACCACACCCCCGACGTCCTGGCCGCTCTCGTGGCCCTTGCCGGCGACGGCGACCGTGGCGGCCGCTCCCTGCGCCCAGACGGCATCGACCGCCGCGGCGATGGCGGCGCGGCGGTCACCGACCTCGAGCACGGCCAGGTCGCGACCGGCGGCCCGGGTGGCCACGACGCCCTCGAGCACCGCGGCGCGGATCGCGGCCGGGTCCTCCGAGCGCGGGTTGTCGTCGGTGACGACGACCAGGTCGGCCACCTCGGCGGCGGCCGCCCCCATCAGGGGGCGCTTGTCGCGGTCGCGGTCACCACCCGCGCCGAGGACGACCACCAGGCTGCCGGGTGTCGTCGGGCGCAGGGCTCGCAGGGCGGCCCGGATCGCCTCCGGCGTGTGCGCGTAGTCGACGACGGCGCGCGGCGCGTCGACCCCGTCCGGGGCCGCCACCGCTCCATCCGGCCCGGCACGTGCGGGTCGGCGAGCACCGCCTCGCCCACGGCAGCCGGCATCCTCGCCGAGCAGCACGAGCGCGGCCGCCGCCATCGCGGTGTTCGTGACGTTGAAGTCGCCGGGAAGGCTCGACCTCAGGTGGAGGTCGACCCCGGGACCGGTGAGCCGGAAGGCGGCCGGGTCGGTGCGGAATCGACCCGGATCCGCCAGTCGGCGTCAGCGGCCGTGCCGATCGTCGTCACCGGGATGCCGGAGCGCGCCACGCAGCCGCCGGCCCCACTCGTCGTCGACGCAGACCAGCGCCTGCCGGGCGCGCTCCGGGGTGAACAGCGAGGCCTTGGCGGCGAAGTAGTCGTCCATGTCGGCGTGGAAGTCGAGGTGGTCCTGCGAGAGGTTGGTGAACAGCGCCACGTCGTAGACCACGCCGTCGACCCGGTGCAGGGCCAGGGCGTGGCTGGAGACCTCCATGACGCAGCTGTCGCAGCCCGCGCTCCTCCATCACGGCCAGCACGGCGTGCAGCTCGGGCGCCTCGGGGGTGGTGCGCACGCTGCCGACCCGCTCGTCGCCGATCCGGGTCTCGACGGTGCCGATCAGGCCCGGGTGCCGGCCCAGCGCCGTCAGCGCGGAGTGCACCAGGTAGGCGGTGGTCGTCTTGCCGTTGGTGCCGGTGACGCCGACCAGCCGCAGCTCCAGGTGCTCGGTGCCGAGCACGTGCGCGCTGACCGCGCCGAGCACCGTGCGGGGGTGCTCGACCACGACCGCCGGCAGGTCGACGCCCGCGGCGGACATCCGGTCGGCCCCCGCGCGGTCGGTGAGCACGGCCACGGCTCCGGCCGCGGCCGCCTGGCCGGCGAAGTCGGCGCCGTGGGCGCGGGCGCCGGGCAGGGCGGCGTACAGGTCACCGGGCAGCACGGCCCGGGAGTCGAGGGTCACCCCCGTCACGGACACCTCGGATGCCGGGTCGTCGGCGCCCACGAGGGCGGCGAGGTCACGGAGGGGGCTGCTGCGGAGCTGGGTCGGTCGGGGGACGGCCACGTCGGAGCGACCCTACCGGGCGCTGCGCTTGTGTCCGTTGCGCAGGACGGTGGGGTCGGACAACGCCTCCTCGGGCGTGACGTGCAGCGTGACCTTCGGCGGCTTGGCGCCGGTCGGCGGGATCTTCAGCTCCTGCAGGGCGTAGGTCGTGACGTCCTTGAACACCGGGCCCGAGACGTAGCCGCCGAAGTACGGGTAGGTCGGCTTCTGGATGATGACCGCCACCACGATCTGCGGGTCGTCGGCCGGCGCGTAGCCGATGAAGCTGGCCGTGCGCCCGCTGTAGCCCCCGACCTTGGAGTCGTAGTAGTCGGCGGTGCCGGTCTTGCCGGCCACCCGGTAGCCCGGGATCTGCGCCTCCTCGGCGGTGCCGTCGGGGCTGACGACGCCCTCCAGCATCCGGGACACGTCGGCGGCGGTCCGGTGCGACACCACCCGGGTCGACGCGGACTTCGGGGCGGGGGTCACGGTGCCGTCGGCCTCCGTGGCGCTGTCGACCAGGCGCGGGGCGACGCGCACCCCGTCGTTGGCGATGGTCTGGAAGACGGAGGCGGCCTGGATGGCGGTGACCGAGATGCCCTGGCCGAACGCGACGGTGGCCTTCTTGGTGCCGCTCCAGGTGTCGGACGGGGGTAGGAGTCCACGGGACTCGCCCGGGTAGCCCGTGCCGGACCTGGCCCCCAGCCCGAACTTGTGGAAGTAGGACTCCAGCGTCTTGGGCTTCAGCGTCTCGCTGACCAGGATCGTGCCGATGTTGCTGGACTTCGCGAGGGTGCCGGCGACGGTGCGGTACTCCGTGGCGTGCTCGTGGCTGTCCTTGAAGTTCGCGTCGTAGCGCGGCAGCCGGTTGGGGATGACGACCGGGGTCGACGGCGTGACGGTGCCCTCTTCGAGCGCCGCGGACATCGTCATGATCTTCGAGGTCGAGCCCGGCTCGAACACGTCCGAGAACGCGAGGTTGCTCAGCTGGGTGCCCTTCTTGCCGATGTCGGTGTTGGGGTCGAAGGACGGGTAGGAGGCCACGGCCAGCAGGTTGCCGCTCTTGACGTCCATGACGACCACGGTGCCGGACTTCGCCTTGGTCTCCTTGACCCGTTGGGCCAGGGCGTTCTGCGCGTACCACTGCAGGTTCGAGTTGACGGTGAGGGTGACGTCGTTGCCGTCGACGGCCGGCTTCAGTGACCGCTGCCCCACCGGGATGGCCGTGCCGTCGAGGCCTTGCTCGAAGGTCTGCCTGCCGGGCTTGCCCTTGAGGTGCTTCTCCATCATGAACTCGACCCCGCCGCCGGGCTTGTTGGCCCCGGTCATGTAACCGATGAGCGCGGCGGTGGTCGTGCCCTGCGGGTAGGTGCGCTGTGAGCGGGTCGCCTGTGCGGTCGCGGGCGATGCCGGGGATGCCCAGCTTGGAGATCGTGTTCCAGGTCAGCGGGGTGACTTCGCGGCTGAGGATGCGGTAGCGGCTGGTGCCGGTCAGCTCGCCCACGAGCTCGGAGACCGTGGTGGTGAGCAGCGGGGCGAGCTTGGTCGCCGCCGCCTGCACCGCTGCCGCGGAGGTCGCCGGGTCGCACTTCTCGTTGCGGCTGCCGTACGTGCACACGGCCTGCTGGTCGGCCACGACGGTCTCGCGCACCACGCTCGAGGCGAGCACGGTGCCGTCCGAGGCGAGCACCTGCCCGCGCATGGCGGGGATGAGCTGGACGGTCTGCCGCTTGGCTGGGCCTCCTGGGCGACCGCGGTCGCGTCGAAGCCCTGGATGCGGACCAGCTGGGCGCCGAAGATGCTCAGCACGAACAGGCTGGCGATGGTGAGGAACCGCATCCGGCGACGTGGGTTGCCGGCCGGCGAGCTGGCGGCTCGGGCGACCTTGCGGCGGCCCGAGCCGGCGCCACCGCCACTGCGACCACGGGCCGGGTTGGACGGGCGACGACCGTGGGGGCCGGGGCGGCTGCCGTTCGGGCGTGAGCCTGCGGTGGGTCGTGAGCCCGCGACGGGGCGGGCACCCGTCGGTCGCTCCGCCGGCGCCCGGTGGCGCCGTGGGGCGCGCACCGGCCGGTCGGCCGGCGGCCCGGCTCTGGGAGCCGCCCGCGGATGCCGCGCGCGACGTCGACGCCGTGCCGCCGGTGGCCTTGGGCGACGCCCCGCTGCCGGGGCGCGGGCCCGCCGGGAGCGAGGCGGGGTCGACCCGGGCCGCGCGCGTCCCGAGGGAGGTGGCGTCCTGCGCTGGGTCACGTCGTGCTCCGTCGGGGTGGTGTCGGGTGGCGGGGGCGGTCGGTCAGTTGGACGGGGCCGGGTCGGCGACCGGCGGCTTCGTCGCTCCGGTGGCGGTCTTGGTCTTGGTCTTGGTCTGGCTGGTCGTCGGTGCCGTGGGGGCCTTGCTCGTCGTGGCCGTGGGGGCCGTGGTCGTCGTCGTCGGGCTCGGTGGCGGCGGGCGTGGTGGCCGGTTTCGTCGTCCCGGCCGCGGGCGCCGCGGGAGCGCTCGTGGTGCCCGCCGGGTCAGCGGCGGTGGGCGCGGGCGGTGTCGCCACGGGGGTGCTCCTCGTCGGGGCCTTGGTCTCGGTGACCACGCTAAAGGTGCTGTCCGCCTTCGCCTTCTGCGCCACGCCGAGCACCTTGCCGTCGGTCAGCCGCAGGAACGCGGGGCTGGCCGCCGGCACCATGCCGAGGTCACGCGCCCGCCGGGCGAGCGGCCCGGGGCCGGACACCCCGTCGATGGAGTGCTGCAGCGCGTCCTGGGTGTCGGCCAGCGCGTCCGACCGGCGCTGGAGGTCGCGCATCGTGTACGAGCCCTTGGCCATCGCGGTGTTCAGCACCAGCACTGCGACGAAGCCGCCGAGCAGCAGTGCGACGCACAGCGCGAGGAACAGGCCGTTGCCCTGCATCTGCGGCGGGGCCACGACCTTGAGCTGGCGCGGGGTCGTCGCCGCGCGGCGAGGGCTGGTGCGCGGTAACGGCCTGGCCGGGGCGAGCTGGCTCATGCGGGAGCTCCGTTCGGGATGAGACGTTCGGCGGCGCGAAGGCGGGCCGAGGCGGATCGGGGGTTGGTGTGCTGCTCCTGCTCGTCGGGCACCTCGGCACCGCGGGTGAGCAGGCGCAGGTAGGCGGCGTGCTCGGGCAGCTCCACCGGCATCCCGTGCGGGGTGCGGCTGTGCGCGCCGGCGGCGAGGGCCTGCTTGGTGATCCGGTCCTCGAGCGAGTGGTACGACAGCACGGCGATCCGGCCACCGGGCGCCAGCACCTCGATGGCGTTGGTGACCGCGGCCTGCCACACCTCGAGCTCGGCGTTGACCTCGATGCGCAGCGCCTGGAAGGTGCGCTTGGCCGGGTGTCCGCCGGTGCGCTGCGAGGCCGCCGGCACCGCGCCGCGGAGCAGCTCGACGAGGCGCGCCGAGCCGGTGAACGGCTCCTTCTCCCGCTCGCGGACGATCGCCGACGCGATCCGCCCGGCGAAGCGCTCCTCGCCGTAGGTCTTCAGGATGCGGGCCAGGTCGCCGTGGCTGTAGGTGTTGAGCACGTCGGCCGCGGTGATGCCGGTCGACTGGTCCATGCGCATGTCGAGCGGCGCGTCGTGGCGGTAGGCGAAGCCCCGCTCGGGCTCGTCGAGCTGCAGCGAGGAGACGCCGAGGTCGAACAGGATGCCGAGCGCCGTGCCCTCGGCGCGCTCGGCCAGCACGGTGGCGATGTCGTCGTAGACGGCGTGGACGCCGACGAAGCGGTCGCCGAAGCGGGCCAGCCGCTCCCCCGACAGCGCCAGGGCCTCCTCGTCGCGGTCCAGGCCGATCACCCGGGCGGCCGGGCAGCGTTCGAGGATCGCCTCGGCGTGGCCGCCCATGCCCAGGGTGCCGTCGACGCACACCGCGCCCGGAGTCTGCAGGGCCGGCTCGAGGAGCTCGACGATGCGGTCGCGCAGCACGGGGACGTGCCGGGCGGCGGCGTCTCCTCGGCTGCTCATCGTGGTCCTCCGGTCGGGTGGGGATTCGGGGCGGGGGGCGGGCGGTCGTGGGGTGCTGCGGTCGGGGTGCCCGGCTGCGGGCCGACCCGGCGGCTGGTCCCCATCCGATCCGGGCCCGGCGCGGGGGAAGTCGCGTCGGGATCCGGGTCGGCTGGAGGCCGGCGGTCGGGTCGGGGTCGGGGTCGGGCGTCGTCGGTGGTGGCGGTCGGGACGGCGGAAGGCGTCAGAGGCCCGGCACCACCTCCTGCGAGTCCACGGAGTAGGAGGAGTAGGCGGGCATGACCTCGGCGAGGTAGGCGTCCCAGGCGGCGGAGTCCCAGACCTCGAGCTTGTTGCCGTTGCCGATGACCGTGCACTCCTTGTCGAGGTGGGCGTACGAACGCAGCGCGGCCGGGACGGTGACCCGGCCCTGCTTGTCAGGGGTGTCGGGGTGGGCGCTGGCCCGGAAGACGCGCACGAAGTCGCGCACCACGCGAGAGGAGCTCGGCGCGGACTGCATCAGCGAGGAGATCCGGTGGAACTCGGCCGTGGGAAAGATGTAGAGACAGCCCTCCTGGCCGGTCGTGACGACCATGCCGCCGGCGAGCGCGGCGCGAAAGCGCGCCGGGAGGAAGAGCCGCCCCTTGTCGTCGAGCCGGGGCGTGAACGTGCCCAGGAACTCGTCCATGGGCGCCACCTCCTCGACCCTTCACACCCACCCGGCCGCACCGGTTTCCCCCACTTTACTCCACCATTGCTCTTCAGAAGGAACTTATCAGTCGATTGGCGTCTTGGTCTCAGCGTTTTCCCAGTTCAGAGCGGTGGTGTGAAGTGGAGCAGGTCTGTCGAACCCACCTTGTCATGGCCTCCTCGCGGGGCCCCTGGGTCCGCCCACCCCGGTCGCGGCATGCCCTCGGCCCCTCGCCGGGCTCGATGTGGGGCGCGGTGGGTGGCCCGGGCCGCCAGTGGTGGAGGGCGGTGGGGCGGCCGTGGTGCTGGTGGGCGGCTGCGGAGTGGAGGCGCAACGGTCGGGCGGCCCGCCTGGCGGAGGGTTCGACACGAGCGTCCCGCGGCGGCATCCACGCCCAGGTGAACCTCGTCAACCCCGCATCCGTGAGGCAAGATCGAGGGCACCCCGCGCCGTGACCGGTCGTTGGGTGGGTACCCACGAGGAAAGGCAAGGCCGTGAGCGACCTGGAGAACCCCCGCCGCACGACGACCGACACCGAGGCGGACGCGACGTCGCGGGGCGCGTCGCTCGACCAGGTGCTGCAGGTCTCGGCCTCCCTGGCCGCCGCGATGAACTCGGTCATCGAGGGCAAGCAGGCGGTGGTGCGCACCGCGATCACCGTGCTGCTGGCCGAGGGCCACCTGCTCGTCGAGGACGTTCCCGGCGTCGGCAAGACGCTGCTCGCCAAGACGCTGGCCCGCTCCATCGACTGCACCGTGCGTCGCGTGCAGTTCACCCCCGACCTGCTGCCCAGCGACATCACCGGCGTCTCGGTGTTCAACCAGGACGTGCGCGACTTCGAGTTCCGCCCGGGTGCCATCTTCGCCAACGTGGTGGTGGGCGACGAGATCAACCGGGCCTCGCCCAAGACCCAGAGCGCCCTGCTGGAGTCGATGGAGGAGGCCCAGGTCACGGTCGACGGCAAGACCTACACGCTGCCCAAGCCGTTCATGGTGATGGCCACCCAGAACCCGATCGAGATGGAGGGCACCTACCCGCTGCCCGAGGCGCAGCGCGACCGGTTCATGGCGCGCATCTCGATGGGCTACCCGTCGGCCCGCTCCGAGCTGGCGATGCTCGACCTGCACGGCGGGGTCTCGCCGCTCGAGGGCCTGCAGGCGGTCACCGACGCCGCCACCGTGTCGGCGATGGTCCAGGCGGTGCGCGAGGTGCACGCGTCTCCCGCGGTGCGGCAGTACATCGTCGACCTCACCCACGCCACCCGCTCGAGCACCGCTCTGCGGCTGGGCGCCTCGCCGCGTGCCACCCTGCACCTCCTGCGCGCCTCACGAGCACACGCCGCACTGGCCGGGCGAGACCACGTGCTGCCCGACGACGTGCAACAGGTGGCCGTGCCGGTGCTCGCTCACCGGCTGATCCCCACCGGCGAGACCCAGATGGCGCGTCGCACGACCGCCGACGTCGTCGGCGACCTGCTGCCAGCGGGTCCGGGTCCCGGCCCCGACCCGCTGAGCACCGTGCGCCAGCTTCGACGCTCCCTCACCACCCGTGGTGCGGCCTTCGCCGGCTCGGGCCTGGTGCTGGTGGCCGCCGGCATCCTGCTCGGGCAGCACGACGTGACCCGGGTCGGCATCCTGCTGCTCGCGCTCACGGCGATCGCGCTGGTGCTCGTGCGTCGCCACGGCCTGCACCTCGACGTCGTGCGCACCGCCACCCCGTCGCGCGTCGCGATCGACGAGCGGGCGGTGGTGACCGTGCGCATCCGCAACGTCGAGCCGACGCCCTCGCCGGTGGTGATGGCCGAGGAGTCCATCGACTACGCGCTGGGCGACCGGCCGCGCTTCGTGCTTCCTTCGCTGCGACCCGGCGACGTGCAGGAGGTGCAGTACACCGTGCGGTCGCACACCCGCGGCGTGCACCGCATCGGCCCGCTCGGGGTGCGCGTGCGCGACCCGTTCGGGCTCACCCTGCGCACCGCCGCGGTGAGCGGTGACGCGGAGGTCGTCGTGCTGCCCAAGGTGGTGCCGCTCCCCCACGGCCGGTCGCTCGGCAGCGGCATCGGCTCGGAGGGCTCCATCCCGCACATGGTCGCCCTGCACGGCGAGGACGACCAGACGGTGCGCGAGTACCGCGACGGTGACGACCTGCGCCGCATCCACTGGCCCGCCACCGCGCGCACCGGTGAGCTGATGGTGCGCCAGGAGGACCGCCCGGCGAAGCGGCGGGCGGTCGTGGTGCTCGACACCCGCACCGTCGGCCACGGCGGCTCCGGGCGCAGCGAGCTCGCTGGAGTGGTGCGTCACCACTGCCGCGTCCGTCACCGCCCACGTCGTGGATGCCGGTTACGCCGTGCACCTGCTCACTCCCGACGCCCGCGCCGACAACGGCGTGCACCACGACGAGACCCTCCCCGAGGCGCTCGAGACCCTGGCCCGGGTCGCGCTCGGGCCCGAAGACGGCCTGCGCACCGTGCTGCACGCCGCGAACGCCCTGACCTCGCAGGGCGGGTTGGTCGTCTACGTCGGCGGCCCGGTCGGTGACGACGACGCGCGCACGCTGTCCGCGCTGCGCCAGCCCGGCTCGGCCGGTGCGGCGATGGTCGTCGACCCCGAGGCCTTCGCCGGGCGCAGCCGCAAGGGCGCGCCGGCCGCCGGGCGCACCGACGCCACGCTGGCCACCCTGCAGGCCTCGGGCTGGATGACGACTCCGTCGACGCCCGCACCACGCCGGCCCTCGCCTGGGCGGCCGTCGTCGGCGGCCAGGTCGTGGGGGCCCGGTGAACCGGGTCCGGCCGGTCGAGGCCCTCCTCGCCGCGCTGGCGACGCTCGCCATCACCCTGCCGCTGACCACGCTGTTCACCCCCTCGACGTGGTTCCGCCCCAGCGCGCTGCTCGTCGTGGTCGTCGCCCTCGTCGGGATGGGCCTGCGCCGCATCACCACGATCCGCCCGCTGGTGGTGCTGGGCCAGCTGCTGGTGCTGGTGCACGCCACCTCGCTGCTGCACGGCCGCGGCCACCTCTTCGGCGGCGTGCTGCCGGTGCCGGAGACCGGGCGTGCCCTCGGGGTGCTGTTGCAGGAGGCGCAGTCGACGGTCACCAACTACACGGCCCCGGCCCCCTCCAACCGCGGCACCATCCTGGCCATCAGCCTGCTCATCGGCCTGACCGCCGTGGCCGTCGACGCGATCGGCGTGACCTACCGCAGCCCGGCGCTGGCCGGCATCCCCCTGCTGTCGGCGTTCCTGGCGTCCGCCACCAACTCCGGCGACGGGCTCGGCGCCTGGTTCGCCGTGCCGGCCGCCCTGGCCTGGCTGGCACTCGTGGGCCGGCAGGGGGTGCGCTCCCTGCGGGCCTGGGGCACGGCATCCCCGCACTCCTCGTCCGGTCCGCTCGCCGACCCGACCACGGCCTTCGCCACCCTCGGCCGGGTGGTCGGGGTCGGCGCGCTCGGCGTGGCGATCGTGCTGCCGGCGCTGATCCCGCACTTCCCCACGACCTTCCTGGCCGATGGCCTGGGCCGCAGCGCCGACGGGCGCGGCGGGTCGGGCTCGAGCGTGCGGCTCGCCTCGAGCATCGACATCGCCCGCGACCTGGGCAACCGCTCGGAGGACCCGGTGCTGCGCTACCGCAGCACGTCCGACCGGCTCGAGCCGCTGCGCGTCGGCATCCTCGACACCTACCGTCGAGGGCAGTGGCAGTCGAGTGCGGACTTCACCTTCGTGCCCGTCAACGGGCAGATCCCCGGCCCGATCGCCGGGCCCGAGGTGCCGCGCCGGGTCGAGCGGATCTCGGTGGTCGACAACGCGATCGGCGTTCCTCAGGTCGCGCTGCCCCCGGGCGCGATCGGCAGCCCCTTCCCCGCCGGCACCTGGAACATGACGGTGCCCGGGCTGGTGCAGCTCAGCGCGCCGGCCACGTCGTACTCGACCGAGTTCGTCGAGCTCGACCCGGAGGACGGCCAGTTCACCGCCGACCTCGACAACCCCCCGGTCGACGGCAACGACCTCGAGGTCGACCCGCGCGCCGAGACCGAGGTGCAGGCGGTGCTCGACAAGGTCACCGACGACGGCGACACGGCGCTCGAGGTGGCCCGCAAGGTGCAGGCCTACCTGCGCGGCTCGGAGTTCACCTACTCCCTCGAGCTGGCCGACCAGGCTGCCGACGGCAACCTGTCCGACGAGCCGCTGGCCCGCTTCCTCGAGACCAAGCGGGGCTACTGCGTGCAGTTCGCCTCCGCCATGGTCATGCTCTCGCGGGCGGCCGGCATCCCGGCCCGGATGGCGGTCGGGTTCCTGCCGGGCTCGATCGACGGCGACGACCGGGTGGTGCGTATCTCCGACGCCCACGCCTGGCCCGAGCTCTACTTCCCACGGCTGGGCTGGGTGCGGTTCGTCCCGCCCGACGGCGCCACGCCGCGCCAGGCGTCCCGGCAGATCGGTCACGACGCCTACCTCACCCCCGACGAGAACGACGCCCTCGGTCGGGTGGTCACCACCCTGGAGCGGGCCCGCTACGCCCGGGCCGGCACCGACCTCGTGGATGTCAGCGACGACGCCCGCACGGTCTGGCGCGGTGCGCTGTCCCGTCGTCGGCGCACCGACCGGGCCCGGGCCCTGTTGCTCCCCGAGGAGGGCAAGCAGATGTGGCGGCGCCTGGGTCGCTCGACTGCTGTTCTGGCGCCGAGCCGACGAGAGCGCGTCCGCCGACGACTGACCCGACACCCGACGCCCCACCGCTCGCGGAGTTGGTTGCTGGAACGGCCGCCCCAGCAACCACCTGAGAACCCAACTCCACCACCGCGGTCGGGCTCGCGGAGTTGGGTGCCGAAACGGCCGCCCCAGCAACCACCTGAGCACCCGACTCAGCGGTGGTTCAGTCGGACGGTGCCAGTCGCTTGGCCATCTTCACGCTGGTGGTGCCGTAGCCCAGGGACTCGTACAAGCGCCGGGCCGCCGAGCTGAACCCGAAGACGCTCAGGCCCAGGGTGCGTGCACCGTGCACTGTGGCGTAGTCCTCGGCGAGCAGCATCGCTGCGCGACCCAGGCCTTCACCGCGACGTCGCTCGTCGATGAGGATGTCCCAGACCCACCAGGCGTCGCCACCGGCCTGCGCGTCGTTCTCGGGGCCGATCCACAGGTAGCCCACCGGCTCGCCCGCGTTGTCGAGCACGTCGAGCACGGCGTGGCCCGGGCGGGGCCGGCCGCCGGGGAACGACTTCGCCGATCCCTGCGTCGGCGACCCGCTGAGCGTCAACGGCCGATCGCCCGAGCGAGACGAGGTCGCGCGCGTACTCGTCGGCGCTGCGCTGGATCCACGCCGGCATCCGCTCCGGAGGCACCGGGCGCAGGGTGGCCGTCATCCACCGAACACTACGGCGCGAGCCGGATGGCTCGACCGCACAACGACGGATGCCGTGCCTCGATCTGGCGGATCCGCTCGCGGGTCACGCCGTAGACCGTCGCCGATCTCGTCGAGGGTCTTCGGCTGGCCGTCGGTCAGGCCGAAGCGCATGCGAGACCACGCCGGCTTCGCGCTCGGAAGCGTGTCCAGCACCGGTGCAGCTGCTCCTGCAGCAGCGTGAAGCCGACGGCGTCCGCGGGCACGACGGCCTCGGAGTCCTCGATGAGGTCACCGAACTCGCTGTCGCCGTCCTCGCCGAGTGGCGTGTGCAGCGAGATGGGCTCGCGACCGTACTTCTGCACCTCGACGACCTTCTCGGGCGTCATGTCCAGCTCGCGGCCAGCTCTTCCGGCGTGGGCTCGCGGCCCAGGTCCTGCAGCATCTGGCGCTGGACGCGGGCGAGCTTGTTGATGACCTCGACCATGTGCACGGGGATGCGGATGGTGCGGGCCTGGTCGGCCATGGCGCGGGTGATCGCCTGGCGGATCCACCAGGTCGCGTACGTCGAGAACTTGTAGCCCTTGGTGTAGTCGAACTTCTCGACGGCACGGATCAGGCCGAGGTTGCCCTCCTGGATGAGGTCGAGGAACAGCATGCCGCGGCCGGTGTAGCGCTTGGCCAGCGAGACGACGAGGCGCAGGTTGGCCTCGAGCAGGTGGTTCTTGGCGCGCTGGCCGTCGCTCGGCGATCCACTCGCAGCTCGCGCTCGAGCTTGGGGACGATCTTCTCGCCGGAGGCGAGCTTCTCCTCGGCGAACAGGCCGGCCTCGATGCGCTTGGCAAGCTCGACCTCCTGCTCGGCGTTGAGCAGCGGCGACCTTACCGATCTGCTTCAGGTAGTCCTTGACCGGGTCGGCGGTCGCGCCGGCGGTGATGACCTGCTGACCGGGAGCGTCGTCCTCGTCGTCGTCGGAAGGACGAAGCCCGGCGTCGTCGGACTCCTCCTCGCGGCCAGCCCGTCCGGGGTCTCCTCGGGCGTCGTCGTCGCCCTCGTCGAGGTCCTCGACATCCAGCTCGAGGTCCTTGTCGTCGGCCTCGACGTCCACGGCCGCAATGACGGCCTCCACGTCTGCGGCGGCGAGTCGACGGCGTCGACGTCCTCACCGGTCGCGGCCGCGCGCACCGCCGAGTCGCCACGTCGGCGATGTCGGCTCCACGTCGGCGATGTCGGGCGGGTCGCCTGCGGGCGCGCTGCGGCGGTGTGGGCTCCAGCGCCTCGGGCACGGCCCGGTCGTTGCCCGGTTTGTGCGCGCTCGCGGCGGAGGCGGCCCCCGGGTTTGCCACTCGCCCGGGCTGGCGCTTGCGCCGCCGTCTTGGCCGGCGGGGTCTTGGGTGCTGAGGACCTTGGTGGGGAAGCCTTGGCCGCTGCGGGCGGGGCGGCGGCCTTGCTCGCCTTGGCCGCGGTGGCCTTCGCAGCCGGTCGCTGAGCGGCGGACGCGTCCCCGTTCTTGGCGGACGAGGGCTTGGCCACGACCTTCTTGGCTGGCGTGCTCTTACCGGCGGATGAGTCGGTCACCTTCGCTGCGGACACCGCCCGTGAGGGAGTCGCGCCTATTACACGTGCATCACCCTGAGGGGTGGGGGACCTTCGAGACCGGCACCGGTCGCCTTTCGCCGTTCGTTCTTGGGTGTGTCGGCACAGCCGACGGGCCGTTGGCTGGGCTGAAGACTCGGAAAGCATCGACGCGACCATGGACGTGCGTCGCTGAGGGCCCCGCGCCCAGGCTCACTTCCATTATAAAACGCGAGACGGGGGGTGCTGCGGTACGACCGGGCTGCCCGGCCCGCGGTTCGCCTAGTCCGCGAGGTCGGCCTTGACCGCCAGAACCGGCAGGGGGCGGCATCGAGCAGGATGCGCTGGGCGTTCGAGCCCAGGATCAGCTTGCCGACCGGGGTCCGACGTCGCAGGCCAATGACGATGAAGTCAGCGTCCTCGGCCTCGGCTACCGAGATCAGGTCCTCGGCCTGCTTGTTGCCTCGGACCAGCTGGCGGACCTCATGCTCCAGCCCTGCGCTGGTGAGCTTGGCTTGCACCGTCTCCAGCTCGGTCTCGGCTTAAAGCGCAGCGCCTCCTCCGAATCGAAGTCCTTGCCGCCGCGCTGCGAGTTGATGACGATGAGCTTGGTCTTGCGAAGCTCGCACTCCTCCGCCGCCTTGCGCAAGGCGGCGCGGCCCTCCTTAGTCGCAACGTAACCGACGACGACGGACACGGTGAACCTCCTCGCCCACGCAGAGGACTCCCTTCACCGACCGTACCCGATGGGCTGTTGGGCCAGCACGGGCTAGCGAAGTAGGTCACGCACGATGTGGCTGACTTGCGAGACCTCGGTGAGGAACCCGTCATGGCCGTGGCTGGACTCCAGCACCGCCAGGCGTCCGTAGGGGGCTCCATCAGCGATCTGCTCGGACTCCCAGCGCAGGTAGAGCCGGTCGGAGTCAACGGCGACGGCAACAACGTCGGCCTTGATCAGGGGGCCAGCCCCGCTGGCCACCCCGCCTCCGTCCGGCCGATGTCGTGCGAGTTCATGGCCTCGGTGAGCACGAGGTAGGAGTTCGCGTCGAAGCGCCCGCGCAGCCGTTCGGCCTGGTGGTCGAGGTAGCTTTCCACGGCATACCGGCCGTGGCCACCTAGTGGCTCCTCGCCGGGCTGGGCAGCCCGGCCGAAGCGCACGTCCAGCTCGGCTGCGCTGCGGTAGGTGATGTGGGCGATTCGTCGGGCGATCCCCATGCCGTCGTCGGGCGCCCGGCCGCTGCGGTAGTAGTCGCCACCCAGGAAGTTGGGGTCCGACCGGATCGCGCAGCTTGGGCTGCGACCAGGCGATCTGGTCTCCGGAGGACTGGGCGGTGCTGCCGATGACGACCGCCCGAGCCACCCGGTCCGGGTAGCTGACGGCCCATTCGAGCGAGCGCATGCCCCCCATCGAGCCGCCCATCACCAGCTCCCACCGCGCAATCCCCAGCCGGTCAGCGAGGCGAGCCTCGACCTCGACCTGGTCACGGATCGTCACGAACGGAAACCGGCTGCCCCACGGACTGCCGTCGGGGGCCGTGGAGGAGGGTCCGGTGCTGCCTTGACAGCCGCCGAGCACGTTGGCGGCGACGACGAAGTGCTCGTCCGGGTCCAGCACGCGGCCGGTGCCGATGAGCCCGGGCCACCAGCCAGCCGACGCATGTCCCGGGCCGGCCGGGCCGACGACGTGGCCGTCGCCCGTGAGGGCGTGCTCGATGAGGACCGCGTTGTCCCGACGGTCGCTGAGCCGCCCCCACGTCTCGTAGGCCACCCGCACGGCGGGCAGCGACCCCCCGCGTTCGAGGACCATAGCGCCCAGGTCAGCGAACTGACGGTCTCCCGGGTCCTGCCCCTCACGCCAGGCACCTCGGAGCACGGACTGCTCATCCGTGACAGTCATACCGGTGGGCTCCTCGCGTCGCGCTTGCCCAGGGCTCGTGCCGGGGCCAGGTCATCACCCGGGGCACCCCACCGCGCGGAGGGTTGCCGGCCAGCAAGCCGGGGCTGTCGCTGGCACTCATGACCGGCATCCATGCTACCCGCGTCGTGCGGCGGCACGGCAGACGTTCCGAGTGACGGGCACACGGCCTCGGCCGGCCACGAACGGCCACCCGGTGGTGGTGAGCGCGGGCCACGTGGCCCGCCCCTGCGAGCCCCCTGAAGCCGGCAGCCGACCTGGTTCGCCGCCGATGCCGAGCCGCTGGCGGTGCTCAGCCGACCTCGCCCAGGGCGCCGGGTCGCTCGGTCTCCCCGGTGACCGGCGGCAGGCGCAGCCCGATCTCGACCAGTCGCGCGAGCAGCTGCGCCAGCCGGTAGTCGGGCGCCAGGCGCAGCGCGCGCTCGACGGCTGCCCGGGCGATGGCGCCGTCGCCCCCGACCCAGGCCACGTGAGCGGCGACGGTGCACACCGCGGCCGCCTCCTCCGGGCACTCGTCGGGCACGGACCTGCACAGCGCCAGCAGGCGGTGCAGGAGGTCGTCTCGCTCGACGGACAGTGGGTCGCCGTCGGCCCACCGGATGGCGCCGCCATCGGGCGTACCAGGGTCGTCCACCCGCTCGGTGCCTTCTGGTGCGGCGGAGTCGCCGTCGCGTGCGACGCGCAACCCAGGATGCTCAGCGGGGCCGGGGCCCATACCGCCCCAGGTCGGCAGGGCCGAGCCGAGCAGTGCCAGCACCGCGCGGTCGACCTTGTCGGTCGGCAGGACCGACGGCACGAGCCACGCGATCAGCCCGTCACGCCACGGGATGTCGGCCAGCCCGAGAGCCACGTCGGCCACGGTGGCACGGTCCGGGGGGCGGCGCTCCTTCGCCCCGATCGAGCAGGGCGCTCCAGGCGGCGACGGACCTGCGCCGGCGGCGCGGCATCCGGGCTCGCGACGCGATGGCCCGGGCGACCCCCAGGCATCGCCACGGCTCGGGGGCGACCAGCCCCTCCACGTCGGCCCGCGAGCGCAGCGGGGACCGGCCGAGCGCGACGTACTCGGCCACGCCCGGGACGTCGGCAGGGTCGGGCAGCGCGACGCCGTCGGGCGGGCAGCACGGCTCGGAGCAGATCGGCGAGTAGCGGCGGCCGTCGCGGACCACTGCCACGTCGACGACGTCGATGTGGGCCTGTTCGAGCTGCTCGACCAGGGCGAGGAGCAGGAGCTGGCTGGTGTCGGGGTCGTCCTCGTAACCGACGACGATGACCGAGGTGGCACCGTCTCGCACGAGCGGGCCCACCAGCGAGCCCACGACCTCACCGACGAACTGCTCCGGGAGGGAGGCTCTGCGCGGGCCACCAGGCCCACGCGTTTCCCGCGGAGGGAGATGACCACGACGCTGTCGCGGGGGCGGTGGCCGAGCTGGTCAGGGCAGGATCGCGACGACGTCGCCGGGCCCTCTGAGCGTGATGTCTGCTGTCATGCTGACCACGCTCACGGGGGCGGACGCACCCGTTCCAATCGGGTTGGGTCCCTGTGGACGACGCTTCGGCGCGGAGGGCGGCTGTTGGACGACGAACCGTGCTCGGCACAGCGGTTGGAGCGGCTCAGCCTATGGAGCGGCTCAGCGGGTGGGGCGGCTCAGCCGGTGGTGCCGCTCAGTGCACCACGTCGCCGGGAACGGTCTGTGCCGCTGCGGGCCGGGCCGCGCCGTTGGGCGCGTCGGTCGGGCCGCTCGGGCAGGCGGGGTACGACGCACCGCCGGCAGCTCCGCCGCTCGAACCCGCCGGAGGGGCCATGGTGCCCTTCTCCCACTCCAGGAACGCCTCGGTCTCCTCGACCAGGCGGGTCGCCAGCCAGCTGAGCACCAGGGCGTCGTCGGCCAGGCCGATGATCGGCACCACGGCCTCGGGGATCAGGTCGAGCGGCGAGATGAGGTAGCCCGCAGCTCCGAGCATCAGCAGCAGCCGGCCCTTGGACACTCCGACGTACTCGCCGCTGAAGGTGGCCCGCACCATGCGGGGCACGGCACCGGCCCGCTCCCCCGATCGACGGGCCGCCGGGGCGCACCGCCATCCGGACCGCGCGGGCGACGGCGACGACCGACGCGATGCGGGCGTTCCTTGACATGGGGTTCCTCTGGCTGGCTCGGGCACCTGCGGCCCGATGTCCACAACGAACGACGAGTGGGCGCAGATTCCGGTTCCCTCAGGCGGGTCCGACCTGGCCGGCGGAACCCGGGGCGGACACCGCGGCGCGGGCCGTGGGGAACTCCCGCTCGGCGCTGACCGAGACGCGGTGCTGCATGAACCCGTCGAGCCCGGCACCGATGACGCCACCGACGATCGGCACGATCTTGCCCAGCCGCACGAACATGTTCTTGCCGGCCGTCGCGAGCAGCCGGAAGCCGACGCCCTTCTGGATGACCATCATCGCGGGGCCGGGGAGCCGCTGGGCGGCGAGGTTGCTGAGGGTGCCGCCGGGCGACGCCATCCCCGCCTTCTTGAGCAGGTCGTCGGCGCTCGGCCCCCACGAGGGTGAGCAGCACCGCGGTGCGGATCTCCTCCTGCCGCAGGTCGTAGCCGCGCACCTTGGCGATCGCGGCCGTCATCCGGGTGGCGATCAGGTAGAAGCCCAGGACGTTGGCGGGCAGGGCCACGGGCAGCGTGATGAAGCCACCGGCGCTGGTGACGAAGCCGGATGCCGCGCCGAGCCGCACGTGCTGGCGCACGATGGCATCGACGGCCGCCTCGGGATCGGGGTGGGCTGCCAAGGCATGGCCGGCGACCTTCTCCGCGGAGTGGAACCACCCCTTGCCGTCGATGCCGAGGTCGAGGACGTTCTGCACCAGGCGGGTGGCCTGGTTGCCCAGCACGCCCTCGTCCTTGGGGCCGGCCTCGGCCTGCTCCAGGGCACTGCGGACGTCCTTGACCGCCTGTCCCTCGCGGCTCCCACCGATGCCGAGCAATGCCACGTCGTCCTCCTCGGACCGTTGACGGCAGCCACTGCGGCCACCTCGTCGTCTCGTCATCCTGCCACGTCCCGAGCGCGTTCCGAGCGGGCGTGACCGGTGGTGACGGACCGCCCGCCTACGCTGCTCGACATGATCCCCGGAGACGTCGCGGTGCTCGCGGTCACGCCTCCGGGAGCCGGCGAGCCGGGTGCCGCACTGCTCCACGACGGGAGGTGCCGGACCGGCCCGTTGGCGCAGGTCGTCGAGGCGGCGGCGCGCCTGGAGGCGGCCGCGTCCCCGCGCTGGGTGTGGTGGTCGGCCGAGTCGGCGGCCACCGCCCTCGTGGATGCTGGGGTGCCCGTCGCGCGCGCCTGGGACGTCGCCGAGGCGCACCGGCTCCTGTACGGCGGATGGAGCGCCACCGCCGGCCAGTGCTGGGCGGCGGCCCACGGCATCCCCGTTGACGAGGTGCCGGCTCCCCCGACCGGCGACCTGTTCGAGTTCGCGGCGAACACCCCTCCCATCGGGGCCGACTCGCTCGTCGACGCCGCCGGGCACCTGCGCGGCGACCACGAGGAGTGGCTGCGCAACCCGGCCAACCTGGCCGCCTGGGCACAGGCCGCGCTCGAGACCGCGAACCTGCAGCACGACGCCGCCGCGGCCGGCTCGGTGCGCCTGGTGGGCACGGTGCTGTCCGAGTCGGCGGCCGCGGTGCTGTGCCTCGAGCTGCGCCGTGACGGGCTGCCGATCGACCGGGTGCGCACCGAGCAGCTGCTCGCCGACGCGGTCGGCCCGAGGCCCGCGACGGAGGCCGAGGAGCTGGCGACGCGTCGCGCCCGCGACGCGGTGGTGCTGCGGCTGGCCCCCGGCCGGGAGTCGACCGACCTGCGCAACCCGGCCCAGGTGCTCGAGCTGCTGCACGCCGTGGGGGTCGACGTGCCGAACACGCGCAAGTGGGTGCTCGAGCCCTACCGCACGGTGCACCCGCTGGTCGGGGCGCTCCTCGACTGGCGTCGCGACGAGCGGATCGCCACGACCTACGGCTACCGCTGGCTCGACGCACACGTCGGGCCGGACGACCGGCTGCGCGGGCGGTGGACAGCGTGCGACGGTGCCGCCGGCCGGATGACCGCCGAGAACGGCCTGCACAACCTGCCGGCCGTGCTGCGGCCGGGCGTGGCCGCCCACGATGGCCACGTGTTCGTGCGGGCCGACCTCGGGCAGATCGAGCCGCGGGTGCTGGCCGTGGTCTCCGGCGACGCGGCGTTCGCGGCCGCCACCCGGGCCGACGACCTGTACGCACCGGTGGCGCAACGGTTGGGCGTCGAGCGCCCGGTGGCCAAGGTGGCGGTGCTGGCCGCCATGTACGGCCAGCGCAGCGGGGCGGCCGGCGAGGCCCTCAAGGGGCTGGAGCGCGCCTACCCGGTGGCGATGGGGCTGCTCGAGCGAGCGGCGGCGGCCGGCCGGAGAGGCGAGCCGCTGCGCACGTACGGCGGGCGGCTCATACCCACCGGCCGGTTCCTGGCCGCCAGCCCCGTCGGCGCCGACCCGGCGCTGGATGCCGCGCGCGGCCGGTTCGCGCGCAACGCGATCATCCAGGGCGCGGCGGCCGAGCTGTTCAAGGCTTGGGCCGCGACGGTTCGGGCGACCACGCGTGACCTCGGGGCGCAGGTGGTGCTCTGCCTGCACGACGAGCTGCTGGTGCACACCCCGGCCGAGCACGCCGCCGAGGTGGCGGCGCGCGTCGACCGGGCGCTCGACGACGCCGCCCGGCGCTGGGCCGGTGGTGCGCCGGTGCGGTTCGTCGCCGATACCTCGGTCATCGCCCGGTGGTCCGACGCCAAGGAATGACATCGCCCCCGCCCGGAGGTCATCCGGTGCGGGGGCGGTCGATGTTGCGTCAGGCCTGCTCGTCGTCGTTCACGGAGCGAAGGAAGTTCTCGAAGTCCTCACCGAGCTCGTCGGCGGACGGGATCTGCGAGGCCTCGGTGGCCAGCAGGCTCGGCCGCGTTCGGCCCTCGAGGTAGGTGTCGTACTGCTGCTCCAGCGCCGTGACGACCGCGCCGGCCTCCTCGTTGCCGTCGACCTCGGCGGCGATCGCCTGCTGGTTCGCCCGCGCCCGGGTGACGAGGTCGTCGTTGGGCAGGTTCAGGCCGGTGACGTCGACGATGGCGTTGAGCGAGGCGAGGGCACCCTCGGGCCACTCCGAGCCGGCGAGGTAGTGCGGCACGTGGATCGCGAAGCCGACGGCGTCGTGCCCGGCCTCACCGAGGCGCAGCTCGAGCAGGGCGCCGATCGACCCGGGCACCTGCACGCGCCCGAACGGTGACTCGGAGTCGCCGATGAGGGCCGCGTTGGTGGCGTGGGCCGTCATCCCCACCGGGCGGGTGTGCGGCACCCCCATCGGGATGCCGTGCGTGTGCACCACCAGCGTGACACCCAGGGTCACCACGAGCTCGCGGATCGCCTCGACGACGCGCTCCCACTGGAAGTCGGGCTCGGGACCAGTGAGCAGGTAGTAGGTCTGGCCGTCGCGGTCGGTGAGGCGGTGCAGCAGCATCGACGGGTCGTCGTACTCCACCCAGCGGTTGGTGTCGAAGACCATGGCCGGGCGGCGGCCGCGGTAGTCGAGCAGCTGGTCGACGTCGAAGGACGCCACGACCTCCGGGTCGCCGGTCTCGAGGAGGTGGCCACCGAGGACCGCCTGGATCTGGCCGGCGTCGATGAAGGCCCCGAGGGCGACGACCATCACACCGGGGCGGAGCACGGTGAGGTCGGCGTCGGTCTCGAAGCGGTAGAGCGCTGATGGGTTCTGCACGGCACAAGCCTTTCACGGGGGAGGCGCGTACCCCCTGAACGTCCGGGACGCCCCTGCGGATTCCCCGCGTCGACCCCTTCGGCGGCCGGCTCACCTGCGAGCGCCGGCTCGGTGGCCGGCTCACCTGCGGGCGCCGGCTCGGCGGCCGGCTCACCTGCGGGCGCCGGCTCGGCGGCCGCCTCACCTGCCGCTGTTCGCCACCACGGCGGCGATGGCGGCCCGCACCCGCTTCTCGGAGATCGGGCCCGACGTGCCGAGCGACTGGGCGAACAGGCTGACCCGCAGCTCCTCGACCATCCAGCCGATGTCCGTGACCTCGGCGGCCGCCCGACGGCTCGGGGGCAGTGACTCCAGGAGGTCGGCGTAGGCCGACTCCACGGCATCCACCTGCTCCTGGAGCACGGGCTCGCGGGGGTTGGTGGCCGCCCGCTCGGCGCGGTGCTGCATGGCCAGCAGGTAGCGCCGCACGTCGCGCAGCCGGGCGACCCCCGTGGCCGCGACGAAACCGGGCCGCACCAGGCTGTCGAGCTGGGCTCGCACGTCGGCGCGGGTGGCGGCGGTGCGCGCAGAGGCCGCGCCCCGCTCCAGCGCCTCGAGGGTGCGGCGCACCTGCGCGGCGAGGGCGAGCACCGGCTCGACCGCCTCGACCACCACCAGCACCCGGGTGGCCGCGTGGGCGCGCACGGCGGCGAGCGCGGCGGCATACGCCTCCTCGGTGCGCACCTCCCCCGGCACGTGCTCGGCGACGATGTCGTCGACGGCGGCGTCGAGGCAGTCCTGGAGCAGGGCCGGCACCGACCCGTGCGGGTTGTCGGCCAGCGCGATCTTCTGGGCGTTGCTGAGCCGGGCGAGCACCCGCTTCCATGGCGCGGTGGTGTTGAGCAGGAGCAGGCGGCGCACCCCGCGTCGGTGCGCGGCCTGCGCCGCACCGCGGTCGGGCAGCACCCGCAGCGCGACGCTGGTGCCCTCGTCGACCAGTGCCGGGTAGCCCTCGACGGTGAGGCCGCCGGAGTGCCCCTCGAAGGTCTCGGGCACGGTGCCGACCGACCAGGTCGTCAGGCCGGTGCGCTCGAAGGACGCACCGGCCTTGGCCATGCCGGCGCGCACGGCACCGCCGGCCGTCTCGCGCAGCGCGTCGAGGTCCTTGCCGCGGGCCACCACCCGGCCGCCCGGGCCGTCGACGCTGAACGTGATGCGCAGGTGGTCGGGGACGCGGGAGAGGTCCCACTCCTGCGACGGGATGCGGATGCCGGTGCGCTCGTTGAGCACCCGCGCCAGCTCGTCGGTCAGCGCGCCGCGGGCCGGGTCGGCCTCGGCCAGGGCGGTCATCGCGTGGTCCGGGGTCGGCACGAAGTGCCGGCGGGTGGCCTTGGGCAGCGACTTGAGCAGGGCGATCGCGAGGTCGTCGCGAAGCCCGGGCACCTGCCAGTCGAAACCCTCCGAGGTCACCCGGTTGAGCACGGCCACCGGCACGTGCACGGTGACGCCGTCGGCCGCGGCGCCCGGGGAGAACTGGTAGGTGACATCGAGGTCGAGGTCCCCCTGCCGCCAAGTGCGCGGGTAGTCGGCAGCGGACACCTGCTCGCCGGCCGCCGAGGTGAGGTCGTGCTCGGTGAGGGTGAGGAGGTCGGGGCGCCGACGCCGCTCACCTCGCCACCACCGGTCGAAGTGCCGCTCGGTCGGCACGTCGGGCGGGATGCGGGCGTCGTAGAACGCGAACAGCACCTCGTCGTCGACCACGATGTCGCGCCGCCGGGCCCGCTCCTCGAGGTCGGCGACCCGGGCGAGGGTGGCGACGTTGCGCTTCCAGAAGTCGTGCTGCGGCTGCCAGTCGCCCTCGACGAAGGCGGAGCGGATGAAGATCTCGCGGGCCGCCTCGGCGTCGATCCGGGCGAACTGGATCGTGCGGTCGGTGACCAGCGGCACGCCGTAGAGGGTGACCCGCTCGGTGGCGACGGCGGCCCCGGCCCGCCGGCTCCAACGCGGCTCGCTGACCGTGCGGGCGACGACGTGAGCGCCGACCTCCTCGGCCCACTCGGGCTCGATGGCGGCGTTGACCCGCGCCCAGAGCCGGCTCGTCTCGACCAGCTCGGCCGCCATCACCAGGTCGGGCTGCTTGCGGAACAGCGCCGACCCCGGGCTGATGCCGAAGCGGGCGCCGCGCGCGCCGGCATACTCACGCTTGGCCTGGTCGCGGGCGCCGACGTGCGAGAGCAGCCCGGCGAGCAGCGCCTTGTGGATGGTGTCCCAGTCGGGCTCGGCGTCGCGGGCTGCAGTCGCGACGTCGGGGTCGATGCGCACCGAGCGACAGGCGGACCGCAGCTGCGCGTGCAGGTCCTGCCACTCGCGGATACGCAGGTAGTGCAGGAACTCGGCCTTGCACATGCGGCGAAAGGCGCTGTGCGACAGTTCTTTCTGCTGATCCTTGAGGTAGAGCCACAGCTTGTGGAGGGTGGTGAAGTCGGACCGCTCGTCCTTGAACCGGGCGTGCGACTGGTCGGCCTGGGCCTCCTTGTCGACCGGGCGCTCGCGGGGGTCCTGGATCGACAGCGCCGCGACGATGACCAGCACCTCCCGGGTGCAGCCGAGGCGCCCGGCCTCGATGACCATCCGCCCGAGCCGCGGGTCGAGCGGCAGCCGGGCCAGGGTGCGGCCGGATGCCGTGAGCCGCCGCCCCCGACCGCGGTGCCGCCCGCGGCCCGGCTCGTCCGTGGCGAAGGCGCCGAGCTCCTCGAGCAGCCGCACCCCGTCGGCGACCTGGCGCTCGTCGGGCGGGTCGACGAATGGGAAGCGCGCGACGTCACCGAGCCCCAGGGAGGTCATCTGGAGGATGACCGCGGCGAGCGAGGTGCGCTGGATCTCGGGCTCGGTGAACTCGGGGCGGGCCTCGAAGTCCTCCTCCGAGTAGAGCCGGATGCAGACGCCGGGAGCCACCCGGCCGCACCGGCCGGCGCGCTGGGAGGCGCTGGCCTGGCTGACCGGCTCGATGGGCAGCCGCTGCACCTTGGTGCGCTGGCTGTAGCGCGAGATGCGGGCCGTGCCGGTGTCGACGACGTAGCCGATGCCTGGGACGGTCAGGGAGGTCTCGGCGACGTTGGTGGCGAGGATGATCCGACGGCCGCCGCTGCGGTGGAACACCCGGTGCTGCTCGGCCGCCGACAGCCGGGCGAACAGCGGAAGCACCTCGGTGTTGGGCAGCTTCAGGGCGTTCAGCGCATCGGCCGCGTCGCGGATCTCACGCTCCCCCGAGAAGAACACCAGGATGTCGGTGGCGTCTGGGCTCGGGGGCGCCTCTGTCCACAGCTCCTCGACTGCCTCGACCACCCCGGTCACCTGGTCGCGCTCGGCGACGACGTGCCGCCCGGCGGGGTGCAGCTCGACGAGCGGCCGGTAGCGCAGCTCGACCGGGTAGGTGCGCCCGGACACCTCGATGACGGGCACCTCGCGCACCACGTTGCCGCGCTCGTCGGTGGCGAAGTGGGTCGCGAACCGCACCGGGTCGATGGTGGCCGAGGTGACGACCACCTTCAGGTCGGGGCGCCGGGGCAGCAGCTGCTTGAGGTAGCCCAGGATGAAGTCGATGTTGAGCGACCGCTCGTGCGCCTCGTCGATGATGATCGTGTCGTAGCGCCGCAGGTCGCGGTCGCGCTGCATCTCGGCAAGCAGGATGCCGTCGGTCATCACCTTCAGCCGGGTCGCGTCGCTGCTGTGGTCGGTGAACCGCACCTGGTAGCCGACCAGGTCGCCGAGCTCGACCTGCATCTCCTCGGCGATCCGCTCCGCGACCGAGCGCGCCGCGATCCGCCTCGGCTGGGTGTGGCCGATCTGGCCGGCTCCCCCACGGCCCAGCTCGAGGCACATCTTGGGCAGCTGGGTCGTCTTGCCGGAGCCCGTCTCACCGGCGACGACGACCACCTGGTGGTCGCGCAGGGCCGCGAGGATGTCGTCACGGCGCTCGACCACCGGCAGGTGCTCGGGATACCTCAGCCGGGCAGGGTCGACGACGTCGACGGGCTGGGCAGTCATGGCGCCAAGAATAGGTCGGGCCGGCGCAGCACCCGACCGGTTATCGAGGGGCACCAGCGACGACCACACCAGGTGGAGGGGGCTGCGCTGCCCGTTCGTTCACCGCACATTCCCACCCCCCTCGGTGCTCTCGGTGCGGGGTTTGAGGGTCTTCCTCGTCACCTCGAGCGTGGCGCCGGCGGCGTACATCCGCTGCGCCTGCGGGCCGTTGGCGCGTCGCCAGCCGCCAGTCGTCGAGGAAGGCCCGGTCGACCCGCTGACGGGCGGCCGTGTTCACCCCGTGGGCAGCCCGTCGCGCGCTGGACCTGAGCTGGGCCGTCATGGCAGAGATCGTCAGCCCGGCGCCGGACCCGCCCCCCAACATCGAGCGCGGCGCCGGGCCACCGATGAGCGAGCTGGCCGTGCCACGGGGCGGCGGCACCCGGAACGACGCCCGCAGCGCGTCACGCCGCGCCCGGGCCTGCTGCACGGCCCCGTGAGCCACGCGCTGCGCTGCAGTCAGCCGCCCCGTGGCCACGATGCCGTCGGCGGTGCGCCGCGCGCCGAGGGTCGCACCGGTGCGCAGCACCCCGCCCAGGGCGCCGGTGGCCGCGAGCGCGGCATCCGTTCCCAGCTTCCGCGGCATCGCCCTCGCCATAGGCGACGAGCAGGGCCGTGTCGGCCGCCACGGCCACCGGGCCGGCCACCGCGACGACCGGCTGCAGCTCGGGGACCACCGTCGCGAGCGGCTCCAGGGTCGCCAGGTCGTGCCCGGCGGTGCTCACCCCCACCAGCACCCGGTAGGGCAGGGCGTCGGCGAGGCCGTCGACCGTCAGCGACCGCAGGATGGTCGCGCAGCGCATGTCGGCCTCGCGGAACCGCTCGGCCGCGGCAGCATGGCTCGCCCGCGCCTGCTGCTGCACCTCCACCTGCTCGATCTGCAGGTGGCGGATCACGAGCAGGTCGGGGTCGTCCTCCGACCGTCCCGCACCGCACAGCGCCGCGGCGCGGTCCTCGAGCACGGCATACGAGTGCTCAGCCTCGTCGAAATCGAGCACCGCCGCGGACACGACGACCTGCGCCTCCCCCAGCGCGTCGGCGAGCGACCGCAACGGCGCCGCGGACCCACCGAGGCGGGTGGCCACGGCATCCAGCACGGGGGCGACCTCGCGAAGCCGGGCACCGAAGGCGTCACCGGCCGGGCCGTCCCAGGTGGCGCCGTCGCGCAGCCGGGCCAGGACGCTGGCGAGCGCGGACAGCCGCCGCGGCCGTGACGGCGAGGCGGTCGGCCAGCAGCCGGGTCGCCCCCGGGTCGCCGGGCAGGGGTGGCAGGCCGGTCACCACGACCCCCCGAACAGCGAGCGCGACACCCCGGACTCGGTGTCGAGGTAGAGCGACCCGGCGTCGACCGCTGTGGCTCCGAGCCCGGCCAGGGACTCCCCGAGCGTCAGGCGCACGTGCCGCCACCCGCCGAGCAGCTCCTCGACGGCCGGGCCGGCCTCGCCCGGCCCCAGCGCCCACCGCTCGGCGGACGGGTCGCCCATGTCGAGCAGAGCGGCGCCCGTCTCGGTGAGGGCGACCCCCAGCTCGGCCACCTCGGCGGCGTTGACCCGGATCATCGTCATGGCCCAACGCTAGGCATCGACGGCGACACCGCAGCAGAGTTATCCACAGGCCCTCACGCACCGGCCGCGAGGTCCGAAGCCGCAGCGACCGGCCGCCCCCGGCACCGTGGACGACCGGTCGCGAAACCGGGAGGCGCCGCCGCCCGACCGGGCGGCGGCCGAGGTCGGCTAGACCGTCGCGCCGGCGAGGTCGGCCGGCTGCTCGAGGCCGAGCCCCTCGTCGGAGGAGCCCTCGCCGGACCCACCCGCCGCGGCGAACCCGGCGTCGAGGTCGGCGATGATGTCCTGGATCGACTCGATGCCCACCGCGAGCCGCACGAGTCCGGGCGTCACGCCGGCGGCAAGCCGGTCCTCGTCGCCGCCCTGGCTGTGCGTGGTGGATGCCGGGTGGATCGCCAGCGAGCGCACGTCGCCGATGTTGGCGACGTGGCTGTGCAGCGACAGTCCCTCGACGAAGCGCTGCCCCGCCTCGAGCCCACCGGCGATCTCGAAGGCGAGCACCGCGCCGGCACCCTTGGGCGCGTACTTGTCGGCCAGCGCCTTGCTCGGGCTGCTGTCGAGCGAGGCCCAGCGCACCGACTCGACCTGCGGGTGCGCCTCGAGGTACTCGGCCACCTTCCGGGCGTTCTCGATGTGCCGCTCGACCCGCAGGCTGAGGGTCTCGACGCCCTGCGCGATGAGGAAGGCGTTGAACGGCGAGATCGCCGAGCCGAGGTCGCGCAGCAGCTGCACGCGCGCCTTGAGGATGTAGGCGAGGTTGGCCCCGAGGCCACCCCCGACGCCGAGGTCCCGCGCGAACACCAGCCCGTGGTAGCTCTCCTCGGGCGTGTTGTAGTTCGGGTACTTCTCGGGGTCCTGGCCGTAGTCGAAGGTGCCGCCGTCGACGATCACGCCGGCGATCGACGTGCCGTGGCCGCCGAGGTACTTGGTCGCCGAGTGGATGACGACGTCGGCACCGTGCTCGAGCGGGCGGATCAGGTAGGGCGTCGCGATCGTGTTGTCGACGACGAGCGGCACGCCGGCCTCGTGGGCCACGCCGGCGACACCGGCGATGTCGAGCACGATCGCCTTCGGGTTGGCGATGGTCTCGGCGAAGAACGCCTTGGTGTTGGGGCGCACCGCGGCACGCCAGGCCTCGAGGTCGTCCTGGTCGTCGATGAAGGTGACGTCGATGCCGAGCTTCTTGAAGGTGAACTTGAGCAGGTTCACGGTGCCGCCGTAGAGCGCGCTGCTCGAGACGATGTGGTCGCCGGACTCGGCGATGTTGAGCAGGCCGATCGTCGTGGCGGCCTGGCCCGACGACACGAGCAGGGCCGCGAGGCCGCCTTCGAGCGCGGCGATGCGCTGCTCCACGGCATCCTGCGTCGGGTTCATGATCCGGGTGTAGATGTTCCCGAACTCCTTGAGCGCGAACAGGTTCGCCGCGTGGGCGGTGTCGTTGAAGACGTAGGACGTCGTCTGGTAGATCGGCAGTGCCCGTGCGCCGGTGGCGCTGTCGGGCACCTGCCCGGCGTGGACCTGCGTGGTCTCGAAGCCCCACTGCGAGGGGTCGGTCATCGGTGTCTCCCTGTGTTCTGGTGCGCCGGGAGGAACCGCCCGGCACACGTCATACGTGGCCTGCGGGGCTACCGGTAGCAGTCCCGCGCTTGCGCCCGGCGGATGCCGTGCGCCAGGTCTTCACCCGGGGCACCCCACCGCGGTTGGAGGGTTGCCGGCCAGCGAGCCGGGGCTTGTCGCTGACACTCATGACCTGCGGCGAATATACAGACGCGTCGGGATGCCGGTCACCCCCTCCCCCAGCGCGTCTCACCCCGCGAACCCGACTCCTTGCGGATCTCCACCGCCCCGGGACCGCGAAACCGGCCCCCGGGCGTGGGAGATCCGCAATCGGTCGGGAAGGATGGGGGCATGACCTTCCACGCTGACGAGTACCAGGCCGCCGCAGGACGCTACGAGGCCGGGATGCCGTACCGCCGGGTCGGGCGCTCGGGTCTCGACCTGCCCGCCGTGTCGCTGGGCCTGTGGCACAACTTCGGTGACGACGTGCCGCTCGAGCGCCAGCAGGCGACCCTGCGCCGCGCGTTCGACCGGGGCGTCACCCACTTCGACCTGGCGAACAACTACGGCCCGCCCTACGGCTCGGCCGAGCGCAACTTCGGCGTCGATCTTCGCCCGCGACTTCCGGCCCTACCGCGACGAGCTGGTCATCTCGAGCAAGGCCGGCTACGACATGTGGCCCGGCCCCTACGGCCAGGGCGGCGGCTCGCGCAAGTACCTGATCGCCTCGTGCGACCAGTCCCTGGCGCGCCTGGGCCTGGACTACGTCGACATCTTCTACAGCCACCGCTTCGACGAGACCACACCGCTCGAGGAGACGATGGGCGCCCTCGACGCGATCGTCCGCTCGGGCCGGGCGCTGTACGTCGGGCATCTCGTCGTACTCCGGCCCGCGCACCCGCGAGGCGGTCGAGATCGCGCGGTCGCTGGGCACCCCGCTGCTCATCCACCAGCCCTCCTACTCGATGCTCAACCGCTGGATCGAGGAGGACCTGCTCGACGCGGTCGGCGAGACCGGCCTCGGCCTGATCGCGTTCTCCCCGCTCGCGCAGGGCATGCTCACCAACAAGTACCTCAAGGGTATCCCTGCGGGTTCGCGTGCGGCACAGGGCAAGTCGCTCGACCCATCCCTGCTCACCGACGCCTCGCTGAAGCACGTGCGGGCGCTCGACCGGATGGCGAAGGCGCGCGGCCAGTCGCTGGCCCAGATGGCCCTGGCCTGGGCGCTGCGCGACGAGCGAGTCACCTCGGTGCTCATCGGCGCGTCGTCGGTCGAGCAGCTCGACAACAGCCTGGATGCCGTGCAACAACCTGAAGTTCACCGCCGAGGAGCTCGCCAAGATCGACAAGCACGCCGTCGATGCCGGCATCAACCTCTGGAAGACCTCGAGCGACCACTGAGTTGTTCACGACGCAGGTTCTTCCTGACACCCGTTCTTCCTGACAGAACCGTCGAGCGCCCTGCTGCGGCGGTGCCTACCGTGATCCCACCATCCCGAGGAGATCCCCCATGAGCGACACCGACTACATCCCCAGCCCCGTCCGGCTGGGTCCGCGAGCAGGTCGAGAAGATCGAGGCGACCGGCGACACCCGCTCGGTGCACATCATGAACCTGCCGGTCGTGATGCTCACGATGCGCGGCAAGAAGACCGGCGGCGTCCGCAAGGTGCCGCTGATGCGGGTCGAGCACGACGGCGTCTACGCCGCCGTCGCGAGCAAGGGGGGCGCGCCCGAGCACCCCCAGTGGTTCGCCAACCTCAAGGCCGACCCGCGGATCACCCTGCAGGACGGCACCGAGTCCTGGCCGGCCGTCGCCCGCGAGATCACCGGCGCCGAGCGCGACGAGTGGTGGCCGCGCTGCGTCGAGGCCTATCCGCCGTACGCCGAGTACCAGACCAAGACCGACCGGCTCATCCCGGTGCTGCTCCTCGAGCGCGTCGAGCAGGGCTGACCCGCTTCGCACCCGAGTTGGGTGCTCAGGTGGCTGCCCTGGCGACCGTCTGAGCACCCCGACTCTGCGGGTGCGGCGACGGGGCCCGGCGCGCGGTCAGTCGGTCGGGGTGGTGCCGGTGCTCCCGGGGGCATCGCTGCTGTCGACGGCCTCGGCGGCGATGGCCTCGCGCTCGACCTTGCGGAACCACAGCAGGCCCAGCACCGGCAGCACCAGCGGCACGAACCCGTAGCCCTGACCGAAGTGCGACCACACCGTCTTGTCCGGGAACGCGTCGGGCAGCAGGTACGACGCCGTGCCGACGACGAGCACGCCGACGAGCTCGAACGTGCAGGCCCAGACACCGACCCGCACCCAGCGCCCGCCCCTGATGAGGCACCAGGTCGCCAGCAGGTAGACCATGGCGGCGAGCGCCGAGAGCGAGTAGGCCAGCGGGGCCCGGTCGTAGTAGCTGACGATCTGCAGCACGGAGCGACCGGTGGCCGCGAGGGCGAGCAGGGCGTAGACGACGACGAGCACCACGCCCGGGCCGCCGAGGGCCCGGCGGGTCGGGTCAGCCATTGCCGCTCCAGATCTGTTGCAGCCGCAGGGCCATCACGCCGACGGCGAACGCCCCGACGGCCATCGAGCCCATCGCCCAGCGCGACTTCTCCTTGATCGTCAGCAGCGCGGTGCCCACCGGGATGAGCGGCAACGAGATCAGGTAGGCCACGAAGGTCGCCTTCTCGGTGGCGTCGGAGATGGTCCCCAGCCCGGCGAGCCCGAGCACCAGCATCACCAGCAGCCCGAACTCGAGCAGCGCCGCCACTCCGAGCAGCTTGTCGTCGATCAGCCGGTCGCGCAGGGCGTAGTAGCCGGCGCCGAGGAAGAGCAGGAACGCCAGGCCCACGACGAGGTAGGTCAGGGGTTCTCTCACGCCGCCAACCCTAGCCCGCGGGCGGGTCGGCTCCGGGCCTCGTTCGACGGGTGCGAGACTGCGCGCATGACCAGTGCGCAGCTCGGTGACGTGACGATCGAGTACGAAGTGGACGGGCCGGACGACGGCGAACCGATGCTCCTGGTGATGGGGCTGGGCGCGCAGCTCGTGGCGTGGCCGGCCGACATCGTCAGTGGGCTGGTCGACAACGGCTTCCGCGTCATCAGGATGGACAACCGCGACATCGGGCTGTCGACGAAGACCGAGGGGCCGGTGCCCACCCGGGCCGCGCTGTTCAAGGGGTTCGCCCACCGGCGCTACGCCCGCGCCGACTACCTCCTGTCCGACATGGCCGCGGATGCCGTGGCGCTGCTCGACCACCTCGGCGTGGGCACGGCCCATGTGGTGGGGGTGTCGATGGGCGGGATGATCGCGCAGCAGCTGACGATCGACCACCCCGAGCGGGTGCTCAGCCTGTGCTCGATCATGTCGAACACTGGCGACCGGCGGCACGGCAGCGTCTCGCCCCGGCTGCTGCCCACCGTGGCGATGTCGATGTCGGCGCCGCGACCGGATGACCCTGCCGAGGCCGAGACGGCTGGCCGTGGAGGGCTTCCGGCTGATCGCCGGGCCGCACTTCGACGCCGACGAGATCGGCGGCATGGTGCGCACCGCCATCGGCCGCAACGTCAACCCGCTGGGCACGATCCGCCAGCTCGTCGCCATCCAGGCCAGCCCCGACCGCACGCCCGACCTGCGCGAGGTGCGGGTGCCCACTCTGGTCATCCACGGGCTGCGCGACCAGCTGGTGATGCCGAGCGGCGGCATCGCCACCGCGCGAGCGGTGCCGGGCTCACGGCTGATCGTCTTCCCGGACATGGCGCACGACCTGCCCGGCCCGCGGCGGGCCGAGATCGTCGAGGAGATCACCCGCAACGCCGCGCGTGCCACCGCGGCACCGGCGCAACCCGCTGCCGAGGACGTCGACAGCGCAGCAGCGGATGACGCTGCTGCGCGGCCGACGCTGCCGCATCGGTAAGCCCCGGGTCGGCGTAGTCGCCACCGGGGCGCTCTCCTGGAGCCGTCGGCGCCCTGCCCGTGGTGGCTACGGCTGTTGAAGGGCGTCGGCTACCGCGTCGACGAGCAGCCCGACCTCGTCCTCGGTGACCACCAGCGGCGGAGCCAGCCGGATGGTCGACCCGTGGGTGTCCTTGGCGAGGATGCCGCGGTGCATCAGCCGCTCGCAGAGCTCGCGACCGCTGGGCCCGCCGGGCTGGATGTCGAGGCCGGCCCAGAGCCCGCGCACGCGCACTGCCGCGAGCCCGTGGCCGTCATCCCGACCGACGAGCGGCGCGAGCCGCGTCGGCGAGGACGGCACCGAGCTCGGCCGCGCGGCGCTGGAAGGTGCCCTCGGACAGCATCGTGACGACCTCGTGGCCGATGGCGGCGGCCAGCGGGTTGCCGCCGAAGGTCGAGCCGTGCGAGCCGGGGGTGATGACATCGAGCACCTGCGCGGTCGGCCGCGATGGCCGACACGGGGTAGAGGCCGCCGCCGAGGGCCTTGCCCATGACGTAGATGTCGGGCACCACGCCCTCGTGGTCGCAGGCGAAGGTGAGCCCGGTGCGGGCCAGCCCGGACTGGATCTCGTCGGCGACCATCAGGGCGCCGGCCTCGTCGCAGATCGCGCGCACCTCGCGCAGGTAGCCCTCGGGCGGGATGACGACGCCGCCCTCGCCCTGCACCGGCTCGAGCAGCACGGCGACCGTGGTGTCGTCGATCGCCGCGGCGCAGCGCATCGGCATCCCCGTAGGTGACCGTGCGGAAACCCGGTGTGTAGGGGCCGTACTCGTCGCGCGCGATCTTGTCGTCGGAGAAGCTGACGATGGTGGTGGTGCGGCCGTGGAAGTTGCCCTCCATCACCACGATGCTGGCGCGTGCCCTCGGGGACGCCCTTGACCCGGTAGCCCCACTTGCGGGCGACCTTGAGGGCGGTCTCGACGGCCTCGGCGCCGGTGTTCATCGGCAGGATCATGTCCTTGCCGGTGAGGCCGGCCAGCGCCTCGGCGAACGGGCCGAGCTGGTCGTTGTGGAAGGCGCGGCTGGTGAGGGTCAGCCGGGCCAGCTGCTCCTGGGCGCGGGCGAGCAGGCGCGGATGTCCGTGCCCGAAGTTCAGCGCCGAGTAGCCGGCCAGGCAGTCGAGGTAGCGGCGGCCGTCGACGTCGGTGACCCAGGCTCCCTCGCCCGAGGTGAGCACCACGGGCAGCGGGTGGTAGTTGTGCGCGGCATACCGCTCGACCACCTCGATCTGTGCGGCCGTCTGGGCGCTGTGACCGGTGGGGCCAGGACTGCCGGGGTTGCCGGCGTGGTGCAGTGACGTCATCGTCGCCTCCTCGCGGCCGAGCCTAGCGAGCGGCCTGGCGCCGGCGTGACCGGTCCCCTCCCCGTCGGGTGTGGGGTGCGCGACAGCGGTCTGTGTTCAGGCGGTGGGGCCGCTCGGCGCCAGCACGAGGTAGCCCTGCGCCGCGAGGATGACGACGACGGCGGCCAGCTTGCCGACCGGCAGCGAGCTGTCGTATACGACCCGGTCGATGACCAGGATGCCGACCTGCAGCAGCACGATCCAGCCCATGGTGACGACCGCCAGCTCGGCGTACTGCAGGGAGGACGCGTAGACCCAGAAGAGCACGAGGAACGACAGGGCGCCCACGCCGAGCGCCATGGTGTTCTTGCTCTCGGCCCACTCCTTGGCCGCGAACGCGCCGAACAGGTCCAGGGCCGCGAGCGCTGCCATGCACACGGTCGCCACGACCGGCAGCGGCCAGGACGAGGGGAGCTTGAGCAACGGCAGGGCGTCGAGCGCAGCCATGGTTACCTCCGGCGTGCAGTGGGCCACCGGGGTCCGTGGCCCTACTGCTGAGGAGGCACGGGGCCCGGTGGGTGATACACCGGGCGCCGTGGTCGGGTCAGTCGGCCCAGGTCTCGGCGACCCGCTCGGCGATCCGGGCACCGTGCAGCCGGGCGGTCTCGAAGGTGCCGGCGCCGCGGGACATGTCGAGCGGGTTGGCGCCCATCGCCCACAGGTCGCGGGCGTCCGGGACGACGAGGTGCGTCTTGGCTGACGGCTTGAGCATGCGCAGCTGGACCGGCGGGAGGTCGCGCAGGTGCGAGGCGATCGGGTAGGGCGAGAGCACGAGCACCCGGCGGTGACCGGCGGCAAGGTCGGCGTTGGCGATGCTGCGCAACCCGCCGTCGACGTAGCGGCGTCCTCCGACCTCGACCGCGGGGAAGACACCCGGCACCGCGCAGCTGGCCGCGACGGCTCGCTCGAGCGGCACACCGCTGGTGTTGTCGAAGACCACCGAGGTGCCGGTCTCGGCGTCCACGGCGGTGATGAACAGCCGGCCCTTGGGCCACGGCTTGCCGGCAAGCCCGAGGCCGATCGCCTGCAGCCAGTCCTCCTCGGTGGTGGTCTGGGCGCTGAGTGCGGCCTGGCCGACGAGGGCCCGTCCGCTGCGCTTGTCGAGGTGGAGCTGGGCGCGCAGGTAGCGCGCGGCGTCGGAGGGGCCGAGCCGGCCGTAGCTGGCCAGCGGGGCGCCCTCCTGGATGCGGGCGAAGGCGTTGCCCTCGTCGGTGCCGACCCGAAGGTGAGCGGCGACCATCGACCCGGCCGAGGTGCCGATCATGGTGTCGGCGTCGCGCACGTCGATACCGCCGTCGCGCAGGCCGATGATGATGCCGGCCTCCCAGGCGATGCCGGTGGCTCCCCCACCCGCGAGCACGAACGCTCGGTCGAGGCCGGCGGTGGGCGGCCGCCACTCGCCGAAACCAACACCCCGCACCACGGGGCGGGTGAAGTCGCCGCTGGTGCCGTCGACGTGGACCACGTTCTCGCTCACCCCTCCATTGTCCCAGCGGTGCGGAGGTGTTCCGGCCACGGGCCGGGTGAGCGTGCTCACCGTGGCGCGGGTGCTGCTGCCGAGGAGGGCGAGGAGACTGCCTCGACGTGGGCGGATGAGTGTGGCAGTCGGCTGGTTCGTGCCTCGTCGAAGGCGAGTTGTCGAGGGCAGCCGCGGATCAGAGCAGGCTGCCGCGCGAGCGACGAGCGGCACTGGCCGGCAGCACCCGCACGGCCTCGATCGGCACGCTGACCAGCTCGTCGTCGTCGACTCGCACCTGGCACCGGACGGCGCCCACCAGCTCGACCTCCCCCACGAAACCCTGCCAGGGCCCGGCCGACACCTCGACGAGGTCACCGACGAACGGGGTCGCGCTGAGCGGCTGGGCCGGGCGGCGGGTTGCGGCCAGTGCGGCGAGCTGCGCGGTGTATGCCGGGGGCAGGGTGGCGGGTCGGCCTCGGTAGCTCCAGGTGAACAGGTGCCGCTGGTCGAACCTCCGGGCGCAGATTCCGCAGGACATCAGCCGGGTCGGCGCCCGGTGCCGGCTCTTCTCGTGGCCAGCGGGGCACCGGCCGACCCAGTCACCAGGCACCCGGGGTGACTCGGAGGACACGCAGCGCTCACCGCTGCAGCCGATCTCGCGGGCCTTGGCGCGCCAGACCGCGTCGTGCCCGTGCTGCGGACCGACCAGGGCGTGCGCGATCTCGTGCAGGATGGTGTCGAGCACCTCGTCGTCGGAGTGCAGGATCGTCAGCGGTGCGCTCAGCCCGATCTGGCGCTTGGCGAACCGGCAGACCCCAGCGCGGGTCTTGGCCCGGTCGGCGACGATCGACCAGTCGTGCAGGTCGTGCTCACGCAGCAGGCGACGCCCGGTGGCCAGTGCCTTCGTGACCTCCATCGTCGCCTCCCCTGCTCCTCTGCCTGCTGTGGCTTGACCGCGCCGGGCGGTCAGGTCGTGTGGTGGTGAAACGACCCTAGGTGCGACCACCGACATCGCCGCGGACCGACGCCCAGAGGCGGCAGATCTGTGGATGAAGCCGCCCCAACAACGCGTCCTGTGGACAGCGCTCGACAACCCGTTCGCCGATCTGTGACCGCCTCTGGGAACAGCTCGCCGATCGCAGGTCGCAGCCGGCCGATACGTGCCGTGATGCCTCAGTGGGTGTAGAGCCGGGACTTTGCTTCTCGCACGGTGAGGGTGACGGGTGTGCCCTGGAGGTCGACGTCTCCCGGGATGTCGAACCACTGGCCGCCGCCCACCCGGAACTGCCCGGTGTAGACGATGTCGGCCCGGACCCGGTGAGTACCGGGCTGGGTGTACGTGGCGCGGATGTCGCCGGTCGGGTGCGGTCCACCCAGGGAGGTGGTCGGCCCGACGGTGCTCGTGCCCAGGTGGTAGGTCACCGACTTCAGCCGGGGTCGCACCTCGATGTGGTAGCCGAGCAAGCGTGCCGGGTCCGGGGTGTCGACCTCGTCGGGACCGAAGCCGGCCTTGGGGAACCGCACCTCGAAGTAGGTCGGCAGGTTCACCAGGGTGACATCACCCTCCGGCTGGATGTTGACCGTCGGAACCGTGAAGTCGGTGTCGTGGAATGCGTCCTGGATCATCGCCATGGTGAGCGCCTGGCCTGCACCGGGCACGACTGGGGAAAGCAGGTCGATCCCCGGCTGGCCCATCGCCAGCTCGCGCCCGGCGAGGGCTTGCACTCGCAAGGTCTACCTCGCGCGCGAAGATGCTGACGGCAGGTCCCTTGCCCTCGGGTCTGGTCGTTCGCCGGCACAGCGACGACCGCCCGCATGCAGAGGTCGTCTGCTCCGGGCTCGCCAGACGCCCTTCCCGCAGAACGCAGTAGTCGCGAACTCGACCTACGGGCCCTTCGGGAGGTGCCTCGAGAACTCCCGGCCCAGAGCCTGCGTGGCCTCCTTGGTCGACAGGATCCTGCTGCCGTCCCTGGTGGTGCCGCCACCGATGTCCGCGAGCTGCCGGTCGCCGCGAAGCTCAGGGCCGAGAGCCGCATGCTCGCGATTAGAGAGCTAGGCCACGCCGTAGATGAACCACCGGTCGTCCTTCCAGATCACAGCGACCGTCCTCGAGAACTGTCCCCCTTGTCGGTGCTGACGACACGACCCCGACGGAGTCAACGACGTCGACCGGTGCTGCAGCGAGTGTCGGCTTCAACGTAACTGCTGCCCTGTCGGCGCTCCCGCCAAAGACTTCGTGTCATGACCGTCACCGGCGTGCGATGCGTACTTGTGGCCCTTCGCCTCGCAAGTTCCTGCAGCGGTCGGCCAAGCTGACGCACAGGACTCGCAGCCCGTCTCGGCTGTTCGCCTCGATCGGGCTGGGTCGGCATTGGTCCACGCCTCGTTGACCTGGTCGAAGAAGTAGCGGACGAAGGCTTCGGCTCCCTTGTCGGACTTGACTCGGGCGGCCGCCGGAATCGCGACCGTTGGGCTCGCCGACGGCGAGGGGGACGACACCGACGGGCTCGGCGACGCAGCGGTCACCGACGGAGCCGGGCTCGAAGCCCCCGGGGTCGCCGCCTCCGAGTCACACCCCGCGAGGACCCCGGACACCACGAGAAGCCCCGCGAACCCCACCGCCACCGCAGCCCGCGACCTCACCCGGCCGGCCGGCATCCGAATCGTGCGTTGCTCCATGCGTCCCTTCCCCGGCCGCCCCTCGTCGGCTCCGCAGGGAAACGCTAACCAAAACCTCCGACTTCGCCACTCGAGTTATCCACAGGAATCGGCGGGATGGAGACGCACCGCCGAGCTCAGCCGGCAGCGATGGCCGCACTGACCGGGTCGTTCCAGCCCCAGACGTCGTCGCCGCGCAGCACCACGTCGGAACCGCCGTCGATGTAGACCGTCTGCCCGCACACGCCGGTGTTCTCCTCCGAGGTCAGCCACGCCAGCAGCGCCGCGACCTGGCTCGCCTGGAGGTGGCCGCCGAGCGGCATCGGCACCATGGCGTCGGTGGCCTCGCGTGCCGCCGAGTCGCCCAGGAGCCCCGCCACCATCGGGGTCTCGACGATCCCGGGGGCCACGGCGTTGAGCGGGATGCCGCACCCGGCCCACCGCGACGACGCCGCCTCACGACGCACCCACCGCGACACCGCCCGCTTGCTCGACGAGTAGATCATCCCGCTCGACGCCGGCCCACCGGCCTCCAGCGCCGCCGCCACCTTGAGCGCCACCGACTCGTCCCCGGCCAGGCACGCATCGACGAGCTCGGCACTGACCGGCATCAGGGTCGCCATCGACGACGTCACGACGGCCCGGGGCGCACGGGCGGCCGCCAGTGCCGGCCGTAGCCCGTTGAGCAGCTCGACGGCACCGAAGTAGTTGACCGCCACGGTCGCCGGGCTCGGCGAGGCAAGACCGGCGTTCGCGATGACTGCGTCGAGCCGTCGTCCGGCCTCGCACAGGATGCCGTCGATCGCCTCCTGACGCCCTTCTGGAGTCGACAGGTCCGCCACGACGTCGACCGAGCGCACGTCGACGCCGATGACGCGATGCCCGCGGTTGCGCAGGAGTGCAGCGGTGGCCTGCCCGATCCCCGATGCCGCCCCCGTGACGACGTACGTGCGCTTCATGGTGAACCGTCCCTCTCGCTTCGCCCACCCACCGGACGACGTCCCGTGGCTCTACTACGGAGCGTAGGACAGCCCTCCTCGCACCGGCCCGCCACTTGGACGGACGTCACATCCGGCGGCGTCACGCCCTGCCCTGGAGGAGCCGCAAACACCGCCGACGACCCCGGACGACCCAAGACGCCCCGGCGGCGAAGGACTGCACGCGGCAGACTGTCCCTCGTGCACCTCCCAGCGCTGGGCCTCCCGATCGGGTTGCGCCTGCTGCGCGGGTACCGCGGAAGGCACCTGCCCGCTGACATCCTCGCCGGCCTGCTCGTCGCCGCCCTAGCCATCCCCCAGTCCCTCGGGTACGCCGTGGTGGCTGGCGTCCCCGTGCAGGTCGGCCTCTACACACTGCCGCCGGCCCTGCTGGCCTACGCCCTGTTCGGCACCTCGAGGCTCCTTTTCGTCGGGCCGATCTCGACGGTGTCCGTCCTGTCCGGGTCGATCGTGCGAGCCCTGTCGGGCGGTGACGCGGAGCTGGCGGTGCAGCTCACCTCGGTGCTGGCGATCACGGCCGGTGCCATCCTCGTGGCCGTCGGCATCCTGCGGCTGGGCTGGGTCGCGCAGTTCCTCAGCGAACCGATCGTCACCGGTTTCGTCGCCGGGCTCGTCGTGCTCATCGTGCTCGGCGAGATCCCCGCACTGGCGGGTCTACCGACTCCCACCGGTGGCATCTTCGAGCGGGTGGCCGTGCTGCTCGCCAACTCCGCTGAGTTCCACGGGCTGACGCTGGTCGTCGGGGCCACCTCGCTGGCGATCCTCTTCATCGGATCCCGCCTGGCGCCGCGGGTGCCGTGGTCGCTCATCGTGCTGGTGGGCGGCATCCTGGTCTCGACGCGGCTCGACCTGGCCGCCAAGGGAGTACACGTCGTCGGCGACGTGCCGACCGGCATCCCGATCCCGTCCGTCCCCATCGTCGACGTCAGGCTGTGGAGCGGCATCGTCACCGGTGGCCTCGCCATCGCTGCCGTGGGCATCGCGGAAGGGCTCGCGGCCGTGCGCACCTTCGCGCCGAGCGGCGCGATGGACCCCGAGACCGACAACCAGGAGTTCGTGGCGCACGGCGCGGCCGACCTCGCGTCCGGGCTCTTCGGTGGGATGGGGGTCGGCGGCTCGCTGTCGAAGACGGCCGCCAACGCGAGGGCCGGCGCCTACACCCAGATGAGCGGCGTCGCCGCGGCCATCGTGGTGCTCGGGTTCGTGCTCTTCGCGGCCGGGCTGCTCGCGAACCTGCCGCGCACGGTGCTGTCCGCGATCGTCATCCACGCCGTGTGGGGGCTGGTGAGCGTTTCCTCCTTCCGCCGGTATGCCGCGGTGCGCCGAAACGACTTCCTCGCCGCCGTCGTCGCGTTCTTCGGCGTGCTGGTCCTCGGCCCGCTCAACGGTCTGCTCCTCGCCGTCGGGCAGTCGCTGCTGGGGCTGGTCTACCGGTCGATGCAGGTCGAGATCGACGAGATGGGTCGGGTCGACGGCGAGAAGGCCGCGTGGGGGTCGGTGTCGAACGACCCGTCACGCCGCACGTATCGCGGTGTCACCGTGCTCCGCCCGGATGGCCCCCTGTTCTGGGCCAACGCGAACTCGGTGGTGCAGCACATCGAGACCCTGGTGCGCGGCCGTCGCCACGTGCACGCCGTGGTGCTCGACCTCGAGGCCACGAACCAGATGGACACCACCACCGCCGAGCGCTTGCAGCAGATGATGCTGCGGCTTCGCGTCAAGGGCATCGACCTCTACCTCGTGCGGGTCTTCGGCAACGTCCGCGACGTGCTGACCCGCTCGGGCTTCCTCGACGAGATGGGGCCCGACCATGTGTGGCACTCGATCGCCGCCGGAGTCAAGGCCGCCCGCGCCGCCCCAGCCATCGTGGTGGCGATCCCCGAGCCGGCAGCGGACGACGCGGAGGCCGACCTCGCCGATGCCGATGCCGGTGCCGAAGACGAGACCGACCTCGACGAGCCGGAGAACGGCATCCACGGGGAGCACATCGCCTCCAAACACGTGCCCGACGAGGAGGCCGGCGCGCGGCCGCAGGGCCAGACCTGACGGTGCGTCAGGCCCTGCCACGGTCGCCGACGATGTCGTCGGCGTTGGCGACCACCCAGCCGAACAGCGGGCAGCAGCACTGCGACCAGCTCGGCACCGCGGTCGGTGAGGCTGTAGTCGACGCGGGGCGGGATGACCGGCTGCGCGTCGCGGTGCACGATGCCGTCGGCCTCGAGCGTGCGCAGCGTCTGGGCGAGCATCTTCTCGCTGATGCCCTCGGCCCGGCGGCGCAGCTCGCTCCACCGCTGGGGCCCGTCGGCGAGCGCGACGAGCACCAGCACCCCCCACTTGCTGGTCACGTGGTCGAGCACGACCCGGCTCGGACAACCGGCCGCGAACACCTCGCCGCTGCCCGGCATCCGGACACCTTCCAGCCTCGTAGAGGCGCTGACCTGCGGACTTACCTGCATGTGCGTACCTTACTCAAAAGTGCGTACTAACCGTCGGGAAGATAGCGGCCGCTCCCGGGTTGGCCCGGCCGACCACACCCGTCACCGCACCGCCCATCCGGCGCGGCCCCGAAAGGACACCCTCAATGACCATCGTCGTCACCGGAGCCACCGGCCACCTCGGCCGCCTCGTCGTCGAGTCCCTCCTTCGCCCGGGGCGCATCCCCCGACGACGATCGTCGCCACCGGGCGCAACACCGAGCACCTGGCCGAGCTCGCCGAGCAGCACGGTGTGCGCACGGCCGTCGCCGACTTCGCCGACCCCGCCACCCTGCGCGCCGCCTTCGCCGGTGCCGACCGGGTGCTGCTCGTCTCCGGCAACGAGATGGGGCAGCGGGTGGCCCAGCACACCGCCGTCGTGCAGGCCGCCAAGGAGGCCGGCGTCGAGCTGCTCGCCTACACGAGCATCCCCCACGCCGACACCGCCCAGATGGCGCTGGCCACCGAGCACCGCGAGACCGAGCGCGTCATCCGCGAGTCGGGGGTGCCGTTCACCTTCCTGCGCAACAGCTGGTACTTCGAGAACTACCTGGCCCAGATCCCCACCTACCTCGAGCACGGGGTCGTCGGTGCGGCCGGCGACGGGCGGATCAGCGGAGCGGCCCGCGCCGACTACGCCGACGCAGCAGCCGCTGCGCTCCTCGACCCGACGTCGGCCGGCCGTGCCTACGAGCTGGGTGGCGCCTCCTTCACCCTCGCCGAGCTCGCCGCGACGGTGGCCGACGCCTCGGGCCGCCCCGTTGCCTACACCGAGGTGTCCCCCGCACAGCTGACCGAGATCCTGGTCGGTGCCGGGCTCCCCCGCCCGTACGCCGAGACGCTCGTCAGCGCCGACCTCGGTATCTCCCGCGGCGAGCTCGAGGTCACCAGTGGCGACCTGGAGCGGCTGATCGGCCGCACCCCCACGTCGCTGCGCGACGCGGTCGACGCCTCGCTTGCCACACTTGCGGCATGACCACTCTCCCCACTCTCGCCGTCACCGGCTCGACGGGCGCCCTCGGCGGCCTGGTCGCCCGCGACCTCGCCGACCGGGGCGTGCCGCAGCGGCTCCTTGCCCGCTCCCCGGAACGCGCCCCCCGCCTGCCCGGCGCGGTGGCGGTGCACGCGGACTACGCCGACCGGGATGCCTCGGTGCAGGCGCTGCAGGGCGTGCGGACGCTGTTGATGGTGTCGGGCTCGGAGTCGGCCGACCGCCTCCAGCAGCACCGGACGTTCGTCGACGCCGCTGTGGATGCCGGGGTCGAGCAGATCGTCTACACCTCCTTCTTCGGTGCCTCCGCCGACTGCACCTTCACCCTGGGCCGCGACCACTGGGCCACCGAAGAGCACATCCGTTCACGCGGAACGGCTTTCACCTTCCTTCGCGACAACTTCTACCTCGACTTCCTGCCGCTGACGGTCGGTGAGGACGGTGTCATCCGTGGGCCGGCCGGTGAGGGGCGAGTGTCGGCGGTGGCCCGAGCCGACGTCGCGAGGGTCGCCGTCGCGGTGCTGCTCGACCCCGAGTCGCACCGTTCCGCGACCTACGACCTCACCGGGCCGGAGTCGATCTCTCTCACCGACGCGGCCGGCATCATCAGTGCGGCGACCGGCCGAGAGGTGACCTTCCACGACGAGACGGTCGACGAGGCGTACGAGTCCCGCAGGAAGTGGGCCTGCGCCGGGCTGGCAGTACGACGCGTGGGTCTCGACGTACACGGCGATCGCCGCCGGCGAGGTCGAGACGGTCACCGACGACGTGCGCCGGGTGACGGGCCAGGCCCCCATCGACCTGAGGACGCTGCTCGCGACGACATCCGGCTGAGCCGCAACAGGTCTCGGCGGGCTCGTCACCGCGGCCGATCGGGCACGGACCGGGGCGATCTGGTCATTTCGGGCTATGGACAGCACGGGCCGCCTGCCACGATCGTGACGGCATCAGGGCGCCGTCCTGCCGAGGGAGGGACCCCTGATGGCCGTCGATGCCGACCCGCTCGTCGCCGCACCCGGTGCGGTGCGGGGTGCGCTCCGCGACACCTGGGTCTCCCTGCGGTCGGTCTTCGTCAACCCGGCGCTGCGCCGCATCGAGCTGGCGCTGGCCGGCTCGATGATCGGTGACTGGGCCTACGCCACCGCGGTCGTCGTCTGGGCCTACGGGGTCGGCGGCGCCCGCCTGGTCGGGGTGTGGGGGGCGGTACGCCTGCTGCTCATGGCGTTCGCCTCGCCGATCGGCTCGGTGCTTGCCGACCGCCTCCCCCGCAAGATGGTGCTCATCGGCAGCGACGTGCTGCGCGCCGCACTGGCCGTCGTCGCGACCGCCTGCCTGGCGGTCGGCGCCCCGGCCGGAGTCGTGCTGGTGGTGGCGACGCTGCTGTCGCTGGTCGGCTGCGTCTTCCGCCCGGCCCAGATGGCGTGGATGCCGTCGCTCACCTCGCGCCCCGAGGAGCTCACCGCCGCAAACGGGACCTCGAGCACCATCGAGAGCCTGGCCTTCTTCGTCGGCCCGGCACTGGGTGCTCTCCTGGTGACGACCACGAGCGTCGAGGTCGTGTTCCTGCTCAACGCCGCCACGTTCCTGCTGTCCGCAGTCCTGGTGTGGGGCATCCGCCCGATCGCCGGGCCCACCCCCGGGGGTGGCGAGCCCTCCGACGCCGAATCCGCCTCAGCCGGACGACCAGCCCGAGGAGAAGGTCGGCGCTTTCGCCGAGATGGCCGGCGGCTTCCAGCACATCCGCCACGACCGCGACCTGCTCATGGTCGCCATCCTCGTGTGCGCGCAGACCGTCGTGGCCGGCGCAACGATCGTCTTCGGCGTCACCTTCGCCGTCGAGATCCTGAAGACCGGCCCGGCCGGGGTCGGCATCATCGACTCGGTGTTCGGGGTGGGCGCCATCCTCGGTGGCTTCTACGCGATCGCCCGCTCCACGCGGAACCGGCTCGCCGGCGACCTCGCCCTGGGCACGGCGCTGTGGTCCCTTCCGCTCCTGCTCGTCGTCGCGTACCCCTCGCCGGCAACGGTGTTCGCGTCGGCCGTGCTGCTCGGCTTCGGCAACCCGCTCGTCGACGTCAACTTCGCGACGATCGTGCAGCGGCTCACCCCGAATGCCGTGCTCGGCCGCGTCTTCGGTGCGTATGAAGGCGCCCTCATCGGCACGATGGCGCTGGGGTCGGCGGTCATGCCGTTCCTCATCACCGGCCTCGGGCTGCGGTGGGCGCTGGCCGTGCTAGCCGTCGTCGTCGGCGTGCCGGCACTGGTCTTCCTCCCCCGGTGCCTGCGCCTCGACGCCACCCTGCGGGCACCGGCCGGCACCGACCTGCTGCGCGGCATCGCGATCTTCTCGCCGCTTCCCCCGGCCACCATCGAGGCGCTGGCGAGCCTGCTCACGACCGAGTCGGCATCCGCCGGCACGCCCGTTGTGCGCGAGGGCGACGTCTCCGACCGCTTCCTGGTGATCATCAGCGGGCGGGTCGAGGTGACCCAGCGGGGCGAGCACCTGCGCTTCGAGGGACCGGGCGAGTTCTTCGGCGAGATCGGGCTGCTGCGCGACGTCCCGCGCACGGCCACGGTGACCGCCACGGAGGACACCACCCTCTACAGCCTGGCCCGCGAGGACTTCCTCGACGCGGTGCTGGGGCTCGACGAGTCGCTCGCCGCGGCAGACGACGTCGTCATGCGCCGGCTGGGCCGCGCCTGACCCGAGGCGAGGCGCACCGCGCCGACGAGGGGCGCCGCGTTCAGGAGATGTTGCCGGCTCCTGGCGTGTACGACGAGGCGACGACGGACTCGGCGATCAGCGTCTGGCACCTGACGACCCCAGCGAACTGGGTCATGCCGGCCTCGACGGTCACCACCGGTGCCCGCACGGTCACGGAGGTCGCGCTGGTGATGGCCTGGTCCGCGAGCATCGCTGTGTCCCAAGTGATTCCGGTCCACACCGGTTGGTTGAGGTCGCCGCCCTCGAACTGCACCCACACGGTCGACCCGATCACCGGCATCGCCAGCATCCCCAACGGCACGGGCGGCAGGCAGGCAGAGGCCCAGACCGGGCCCTCCCCCACGGCGTGCACGATCACCTTCAGCCGGCCCCGTCGCATGGGGTCGCGGTCGTCCTCCACCACAGCACGGTACGGACCTGCACTGTGACCCATGACGTCCTCCTGCTCGGCTCCGGGGTGCTCCATCACGTGCCGAGCGTGCCACCCCACTACGCATCGCAACAGGGGGCACCCACGCCGCGTGCCCGGCATCCACCGTGCGGATGCCGGGCACGCGCGCCTTCGTGGGGCAGCCGGGCGTGCCTCGCCGCCCGGTAGGCCGAGCGGCTCAGGCCACGCGACCCTTGGGAGCGGTCTCCGCGGTCTTGCCCGGGTCGCGCTCGACGACGTCGCCGAGCGCCGTCGTCGATGCGCGCCAGCAGCTCCGGCCGGGATCGCACGCCGGCGGCCTTGACGTTCTCGCGCGACCTGCTCGGGCCGGGAGGCGCCGACGAGCGCCGCGGCGACGTTGTCGTTCTGCAGCACCCAGGCGACGGCGAGCTGGGCCATCGTCAGGCTCGAGCTCGTCGGCGATCGGCTCGCAGCTGCTGCACCCGGCTCGAGCACGTCGTCGCTCATGAAGCCGCTTGATCATGTCGGCGCCGCCCTTCTCGTCGGTCGCGCGCGAGCCCTCCGGCGGCGGCCTGGCCCGGGCAGGTACTTGCCGGTGAGCACGCCCTGCGCGATCGGGCGACCAGACGATCTGGCGAGATGCCGAGCTCGCGCGCAGGTCGGCACGACCTCGTCCTCGATGACCCGCCACAGCATCGAGTACTGCGGCTGGTTGGAGATGAGCTGGACGCCGAGCTCCGTGGCCAGCGCGTGGCCGGCGCGGATCTGCTCGGCCGTCCACTCGCTGACGCCGATGTAGAGCGCCTTGCCCTGCCGGACGACGTCGGCGAACGCCTGCATCGTCTCCTCGAGCGGGGTCTCGGTGTCGTAGCGGTGGGCCTGGTAGAGGTCGACGTAGTCGGTCTGCAGCCGGCGTCAGCGAGCCGTTGATCGACTCCATGATGTGCTTGCGCGACAGGCCGGTGTCGTTGTGGCCGCTCGGGGCCGGTCGGCCAGTAGACCTTGGTGAAGATCTCCAGCGACTCGCGGCGCTCGCCCTTCGAGCGCCTCGCCGAGCACGGTCTCGGCCGCGGTGTTGGCGTAGACGTCGGCGGTGTCGAAGGTGGTGATGCCGGCGTCGAGGGCCGCGCGCACGCACTGGGTCGCGACGTCGTTCTCGACCTGCGAGCCGTGGGTGAGCCAGTTGCCGTAGGTGATCTCGGAGATCTTGAGGCCGCTGTTGCCGAGGTATCGGAAGTCCATGGTCCTCACCGTATGCCGGGGGGCCGGCGCAACCGCACCTGCGGCCGCGCCGACCCGTGGTGGTCGAAGGTCGAAGGGGTGGGTCAGCCCTTGCGGCGCAGCCGGGCGGTCACGCCGTCGGCAACCCGGTGCGGGCGCTGCTGCTCACCGGCGAACGAGCTGATGACGACGAGGGCGCCGGTGATGGCCGGGACGACCCACTGCAGCACCGCCAGCCGTCGCTGGGCCTTGGCGACCTCGGCGGGCGTACCGGCGGCGGGCTCGGTGCCCGACTCGACCGGCACGTCGTGGTCGGCCGAGACCTTCTGGCCGAGCATCCGGCTGTAGGCCGTGGCCCCCAAGGCGGCAGCCGTCAGGCCGGTCTTGACCAGGGCCATGGTGCCGACGCCCTTCTGGGCCTTGAGGCGCTCGGTGTTCCCGGCGAGCTGGCCGACGCTTCCGGCCAGGTGCAGGCCGATCGCCGCGGCGTTGACGGGGGTCCAGCGGTCCCAGCCCTCGTTGGCGACGGCGCCGGACCGGCTGCTGCCGTCCGCCTCGGCTGCGGCCTTGTTGAGCCCGACCGCGTTGGCGAGGGTGCCGCCGAACCAGGCTGAGAGGCCGACGTCGTGCAGGGATCGGGAAACGGTGTTGGCCATGATTGTGTCCTCCTGAAGCGCGGTGCTCTGATGGTCGAGCCATCCGCCTACCCAGCGCTTGCGGGCTCTACCCGTCCGCTGTGGGACCTTCGACAGGCGCCGTCGAGCCGCGGTGGGTCGGGCCGGGTCAGCTGCCCGGAACCAGGCGCCCGGCCAGCCCGCCCACGACTGCCTTGGCACCGGCGACCGCCGAGGCAAGGCCGCCGCCCTGCCCGCCGGCCCAGACCGGGTCACCCGGCATCGGGCCGAGGGGGTCGCGCTCGGCCGGCGGCACCCGCTCGTCCGGCTCGGCGAGCGCCCGCGCGAACGACTCCTCGACCTCGAGGACCTCGTGGTCGTGGGGCAGCAGGTCGTAGGTCCAGTCGACGTCGTGGCAGACCATGTCGTGCCTCAGGCTCTCGACGAGCGCCTCGACGGTGCTCGCCGGCACGTCGGTGATGGCGCCGGCGAGCGTACCGACGAGGTCGGCCGGCAGGCCCGGAACCACCACCTGGGGGCGACTCAGCCCGGCCACGGCGGCGTAGACGTCGAGCAGGCGCGTGTACGGCATCCGCTCGGGGCCACCGACGTCGTACGAGCGCGACTCCGACTCCAGGCGCAGCGCACCGGCCAGCGCCTCGACGACGTCGACGACGGCGATCGGCTGCACCCGGCTGTCCATCCACGCGGGGATCGCCTGCACCGGCATCCGCTCGCTGATCTGGCGGACGATCTCGAAGCTGGTGGACCCCGAGCCGGTCACGATCGCGGCGCGCAGGGTGATGGCGCGGATGCCGGAGCTGGCGCCGGTGAGGATGCGCTCGACCTCGAGGCGCGAGGCGATGTGCTCGGACAGTTCGTCCTCGGGGACGTCGGGCACCAGTCCGCTGAGGTAGACGATCGTACGGACGTCGGCATTGGCGCAGGCGAAGGCCATCGTCTCGGCCGACTCCCGATCGCGGACGGCGAAGTCGGCACCGCTCATCCCGTGGATCAGGTAGAACACGGCGTCGACACCCTCGACCGCGGCGTCGACGGTCTCGGCGTCGAGCACATCCATCCGGACGAGCTCGACCTGGTCGGCCCACCAGCGGCCGCGCGCCTTGTCGAGGTTGGTGACCGCGGCCCGCACCCTGTGGCCGTCGGTCAGGAGCCTCGGGATCAGCCGGCTGCCGACGTAGCCGGTGGCGCCGGTGACCAGGACCGTCTGGGGCGCCGGAGGGCGCCGGCGGGTCGAGTCGGGTGCTGGCATGCGCCCAACCTAGGTGCGCCGGGCAGGTCGACAGGCATGCCGGCGGTCAACCTTCGACAGCGGCCGGTGGGCCTGTGGGGGTAGGTCAGGGGCCGACGTGCGGCCGCTCGTGCTCCTCCTTCTTGGGAGCGCGACGGTCCTGGATCCAGTACCAGAGCAGGGTGACGATCACGGCACCGAAGATCGAGCCGACGATGCCGCTCGGCTTGAGGTCGAGGCCGTCACCCGCGAGGAAGCTGAAGAACAGCCCTCCGACGAACGAGCCGATGATGCCGGTCGCGAACGCCAGCGGCCAGTTGATCTTGGTGTTGCGCTGGATCAGCAACTGTGCGCCGGCGCCGGCGATCATGCCGAAGAGAATGATTCCGATGATGAGCATGGGGCGAAGCGTAGCCGCGCGACCCCGCGGCCGTCAGGTGGTGCCCGTCGTGTCGCGCCACGCGCACCAGCTGCCCCGCGGACCGCGGGATCCGAGGGGCAGCCGCCCACGCAGCCGCTACTTCTTGAGCGCGACCTCCACGCCGCCGGAGAACATCGAGTCGTGCAGCTCGAGCTTGACGAGCTTGGCGTTCTTGGGGACGTCGAAGTAGACCCGGCCCTTGATGGAGTTCCCCGGGTTGATCTCCTCGAACAGCACCTCCGACTTGGGGTCGTAGATCGATGCCTCGGTGTCGGCCGAGAACTTGCGGCCCTTGGCATCGAAGGCCAGCTGGTTGTCCCCGAACATGGACTGGGGCTCGTCCCCGATGTTGGAGATGGTCATCGAGACGCGGCAGAACTGACCCTGCGCCTCGGTGTCGAATCCGCCACTCCCGACCCTGGCGATCCCGCACTTGACGCCGGTGACCACGAACTCGAATTTGCCGTCCCTGACCTTGGTCCCGATCTTGGGAGTGGTGTCCACGACCGCCGGCGCCTTGGTGGCGGCGGGCGCTGGTGCCGCCGGCTTGGCGCTCGCTGCCGGCGAAGGTACGACGGCGTCGGTCGGTGCAGACGCCGGCGACTGCGACACCTGCACGGACGGAGTCTCGGCCGCCGCGGGAGTGCTGCCCTCCCCTCCGCCGCCCAGAGCGGATCCGACGACGGCAAGAGCCACCAGCGCGCTCGGGATGAGGACGCGCTTCTTCTTGAACCATGGGCGCTGGGCGGTGGTTGCTCCCGCGGCCACAGCCCCCTGCGGTGAAGTCGCTCCGGCAGCGGCGGCCGTTTCGCCCGTCGCCCCGTCCGGGTGCGAAGTGCTCGGTCCACTGAGCCCCGTCCCAGTACCTCTGACGACCGTCCTCCTGTGGATACCACCCTGCTGGCGTCGACAAACTGCCCCCTCGTGAATAGCTGATCCGAGCGCTTCCCCGAGCACCCGAGGCAGGACCATATGTCGGCGACAAGGGGCACCTCGACCGCTGACCGGCCATCTGCGGCGAGGTTCGGCCGAACGGCTCCGAAACCTGTCCGTTCGGCCGAGGAACGGCCGACGCGCAGGTCGAGCGAGGTCAGCGGGTCAGCGTGAAGCCAGCCGGTCAGCGGTCGCCGCGAAGGATGGGCGGCGACAAGGTGGCCCGCGGGTCGCCGCGGTAGACCCGGGCCGGCCGTCCCCGGCCGCCCTCACGCACCTCGCCGGTCGGGGTGAGGTAGCCCTCCACCCCGGTGACCTTGCGGTGGAAGTTGCCCTTGTCGAGCTCGATCCCCCACACGGCCTCGTACACCGCGTGCAGGTCGGCCACGGTGAACGCCTCCCCGCACAGCGCGGCGGCGTAGCCGGTGTCCTCGAGCTTGGCCCGGGCGCGTTCCACCCCGTCGGCGAGGATCTGGTGGTGGTCGAAGGCCAGCGGCTCCTGCCACTTCGCGCAGCCTCGCCCAACTGACCCGTCCCGCCAGCCGTGCCCGACCCGAGGGCCGTCCCGACGGGCACCCACAGGCGTCCGCGGCATCCGAACCCGCGGTCGGCTCCGGAAGGTCCGCCCCGAGCGCCAGCCAGGCCACCGACACCACCCGCTGCCGTGGGTCGCGCCCCGGTTCGCCGTAGGCGGCGAGCTGCTCGAGGATGACGTCGTCGCGCCCGACCCCGGCCTCCTCGCCGAGCTCGCGGTACGCGGCATCCTCGAGGTTCTCGTCGATCTCGACGAAGCCGCCGGGCAGCGCGAGCCGGCCGGCGAACGGCTCGCCCCCGCGGCGCACGAGCAGCACGTGCAGCGCCCCGGCACGCACCGAGAGCACCACGAGGTCGCACGTGACGTAGAACGGCGGGTACTCGCTGGTGTGGCTCATTCGCCGCATCTTAGGGTCAGACTGACAATTTATCGATGGTAGATTGGGGACGACACCACGCCACTGCCGCGCCGGGCTCCACCGTCTCGACACCACCAGTTTTGGAAGGGATCGCGACATGGCCATCATCTCGTGCGCCAACTGCCAGTCCGACAACGACATCCACCTCGAGGGCAACGGCCCCGATGGCGTGCGGATCCTGCGCTGCGGCGACTGCGGCCACACCTGGTCCCCGGTCGTGGTGACCCATGCGCCCACCTTCACCCGCACCCCGTTCGAGATGGCCCAGGGCCGCTTCGCGAACGCCGAGATGGTCGAGCCCGCCCTGGCCGCGCGCGTCAAGCGGCTGAAGACCAAGTTCCTCAAGGCCGGCACCGGCGCCGAGCTCGACCCCGCGGTGGCCGAGCACTACGCCCGCTGCCGTGAGCTGTTCTCGGTCGAGGGGCTGGCGAGCTGCGCCCCGCAGGACCTCAAGGACTTCGTCGGCAACCAGACCGGCGTCAACGTCGGCAACACCTCGATGTTCAGCCGGGCCTGGAAGCGGCTCGGCGAGGATGTCGCCGCCGACCGCACCCGCGCCTCGATCAGCTACCTGCTGCGCGGGCCGGATGCCGTGCCGCTCGAGGACCGCCTCACCCAGCTCATCGAGGACCACGCCGAGACGGGGATGCCGGGCTTCAAGGAGGCGCTGCTCACCAAGGTGCTGTGCATCGTGGAGCCCGAGCGGTTCCTGCCGATCCTCACCTACGCCACCGAGGAGACCGGCAAGCGCGACCTCACCCGGGCGGTATACGGGCTGCACCTGCCCAAGGTCGACCTCACCTCGATGCAGGTCGGCCGGCTCGCGGTGTGGTCGAACGACCTCCTGCTCGAGCTCGCCGGCGACGGGTTCACCGGGCCGCAGCACGTGGCCGAGTTCATCTGGTGGGCCAAGGACCGCGTCGAGCACACGACCTTGGTGTCGGTGCGCTGACGCACGCTCCTCGGCGGCCCCGCTGGTTCACAGCCGCGGTCCCGCGGCCCACCGGGGTCAGGGGGTCGGCTGGGGCTGCTCGGCCAGCGACGCGCAGAACTCCGTCGCTCGCGCGCGGTCGATGTACCAGTAGCCGTGCTGGATGTCCTCGACGAACCACGGGTATGGCCCGGCGGTCGGTGGGGTGGTGAGCCGTGCCGAGCCGGACACGTCCGCGATCTCGAGCGCCTGCGCCGGAACGTCGGCCCGCAGCATCTCCGCGCGTCCTCCCCAGGCGTGCACCGTGTCCAGGTCGCGGGTCAGCAGCACGTAGTCGTCCCCGAGCCGTCGGCAGCTGACCAAGGTACGGCCCTCGATGCCCGGCATCCCTTGCCTCCCAACGGTGCTCACACTCGCGCGTGCGTCCAACGTAGTGCGGAGGTCAGCGCTGCACACGAGGTTCGACAGACAAAGGTGCGACGTCACACCCCGTGCACACGGTCAGGGCTGGTGACCCCAAGTAGCCCGTCAAGGGGCGCGGCGGCCCGCCGGTCGGCTTTGTACTCGCACTGGCCGCGGACGGCATCCCGCAGGCGGCGTCGGGACGGTGTGGCCTACCGAGACACTTGGTTGATTCGTTAACTACTACGCGTAGTAGTACAGTGAGTCTCGTAAGGGAAAGACCACCACAGGCCCACCACCCCGGGGCCTCGGAAGGACAAGAGACCACCATGCGCAGCTCATTCGACAAGCTCATCTCCTGGACCGGCATCGTCGTCGCCGTCGTCCTCCTCTTCGCCGGCGGGCTGCTCGTGTGGGCCTCCTCGTTCGCGACCCAGAACGTGCACGACCAGCTCAAGGCCCAGCAGATCACGATGCCCGAGGGCGCGGCGCTCACCACCCCGGCCATGAAGGCGAACCTCTCCCAGTACGCCGGCCAGGACCTCACTACCGGCGCCCAGGCCAAGGCCTACGCCGACTACTACATCCAGGAGCACATGAACGCTGCTTCGGGTGGCAAGACCTACTCGCAGATCTCCGGTGAGTTCATCGCCGCCTCCAAGGCCGACCCGACCGCCCAGGCCACCAAGGACCTCGGCGACCTGCGTCAGACCCTCTTCATGGGCACCACCCTTCGCGGCATGCTGCTGAACGCCTACGCCTTCGCCACCCTCGGCACCATCGCGATGTGGGCGGCCATCGCCTCCTTCATCGGTGCGGCCGTCATGGGCGCCCTGGGCGTCATGGGCCTGCGTCACGCCCACAAGGTCGAGGTCGTCGACGCCCCCGCCATCGAGAAGATCCCGGCCACCGTCTGACCCGCTGCAGGGACCACGGAGCCCCGGTCGGCACCCGCCCACCGGGGCTTCGTCGTGTCCGGATGCCGGAGCGAACCGTGTGGCGCCTTGGCTCGCCAACCCGTGGTCAACGACAGCGGCGTCGCCGACAGCCGTGCCGGCGCCAGTGAGCCTGCTTCGGCGTGGTCTGGGCATGCCGCTGCTCCCCGCCGTGTCGGG
>CAVSDQ010000016.1:0-312663 GCA_963726675.1 uncultured Actinomycetota bacterium
ACCCTGCCCGAGCTTGTGTTCATGCTCGTTGACGACCTCGATCGTGGCCGACAGCTTGTGGGGATCGACCCCGATGATGACCTGCTCCATACTCCTGCTCCCGCCTGTGCTCGAACCCAAATGGTCGGCGAGGTGGGCAGTGCTACTACGAGCAGGGCAGACCCTTCTTGAGCCACGCCTCGTCACCGTGACCGACGGGACGCAAACCGAAGGTGAGCCACACCGACGACACTGGTGGGCAGCCGCTTGGGAGAGCTTCCCGCCGATCACCCGGACCGAGTCTGGCCAGACGCCGGCCCTAGGTAAGTCCTCTAGTAGCCGCCAGACGCCGCGTGTCGACGGCTACCGCTTCCCCTTGCATGCCAAGGCCATCACTTTGACCCCGGGCCTTCCACGTATCAGGGGGTCAGTTGCGTACTAGCGGAGCCTCGCTTGCGCACCGTGATCTCAACCCGTACGTGTGGCTTTAAGTCAACGTCGATCCGGGCGCCACTGGCTCCGTGAGCAAGTGGATGTGAACCCCGCTCGGCTAACGATGGAGTCCTGGCTGCCAATCACCAGTACATGATTGCGGTGTCTCCGGAGCCTCCGGCCCAGTACAAGCGCAAGCGGACAACGTAGTTACGCCCCTGGAACATCTTGGCCGTGATCTGGGCGTTCCGATCGGTGCCGCTGTCGTCGTCACCAGTGACGTATCGCAGTTCTCCGTTGACTTGTTCGAACAGCACCATGACGGTGTCTGCCTTACCGAAGGTGCTGAGGACGTAACTGCGGGTGGCGTCTGGCTCGATTGCGTAGTCGACCTGCTGTCCAGGTTTGAGCGACAGCCGAGCGGAGACGAAGGGTGTCAAGGTCGGGGTGCTGACCTTCAGGGCGGGGTACCACGTCTTCACCCACTTCTTGTCGGCGGCCGACAGCCCGCCAGCAGGGTTGAGGCCAGCGGCGTACTTGGCGGGCTTCTTGATCAGGCCGGCCGGGAACCAGTACTCCATCACCGAGTTGGCGTCCCAGCGGGACCCCTCGACCTCGCTGGCATCCAGCTTGCGTAGGACGTTTTCGAACGTCTGGTCGTGGGGCCAGTTGTTCGGTGCCCCCGCGAAGTAGGTGTAGACGGCCTGCTCGTCCCACACGAGTCCGGCAAAAGGATTCTGGTGCTCGTGGGGAAGGCCGATCGTGTGTCCGATCTCGTGCAACGCGGTCGTGTGACCGTAGTCATCGGTCAGGTCCCACCCGAAGTTCATCGTGGGCTGAGTGGTGTTGATGCCCAGCACGTCTTTGCCGACGTAGGACCAGGAACCATCGTCCGCGAAGGCAACACGTACCTCCGCCTCGCTGGCGTCATTGACCTCCACGAAGTCAAGGCCGATGCCGAGCTGCTTCCATTCGGCGAACGCATCTCGGACCGCCTGCTGCTGTGCCGTGGGCCCGCCAAGGAAGTGGTAATGAAGCACCGTTCCGTTGACCCACTTGGCGCGAATCAGGCGTATTGCACTGGCCCGACCAGGTGTCAGGTCCGGGGACAGGACCGGCACCGTCTGCGCTCGGAGAGTGCAGTGTGGGCGAACAGGGTTCGTAGGGGCAGCCATTCTGGCCTCCTCGACATCCGTCGGTGTATCCGAGGCTACTGCGGATCCCGTCAGTGCGATATGGCTCGACGGACCTTTGGGGTGAATGGTCGTCGAACGGCGAGCTTCGCGCTTCCTCCAGAGCGAGAGGCACGGCAGCCGTAGGTCGATGGCGATGCCTGGTGCGTCGGGTGATCGGCTGACCTCAGGCCGCGGGCGTTGCGGCAATACCCACGAGCAGCTGCATCACCTGGCTGGTCTTGGCTTCGGCGGTGGCTGCCCGCAGGCCCTTACCGGCAACAAAGCCCTCCAAGGCCCGCTGGGACGCCTGCGCCTTGTCGACCTCGACCGCGATGGACAGCTCGAGGAAGTCCAGCGACTCGACGGTCCAGCGTTCCGCTCGCACCTTCAGGTCCTCGCCCCCTGGCCCGGGCACATTGAACGCGGGCCAGCGCATCGCAGAGACTTCAGGCAGCGGGCTGAGTACGTCGAGGTTCACGCGGGCTCCGGCACACTGCTCGATGAACTGACGCTGGTCCTGCGTCAACAGTTGGGCCACGCTGCCCTCGTCAGCGGCCGCCGCCACCACACCATCGGGACGCTCGGCCGTGAGCGAGATCCCCAGGCTTCGTCGCCCCGCGGCCCAGTCCTCCTCGACCTTGAGCTCGGATTTGAGGTCGCCATCCTTCGTCACCTTCATGCCCAACCAACGCGATCCGAGCTGGGAACGCCGAGCGGGCCTGAACTTCACGGTCACGTCGTCTGCGCCCTGGGTCTTCCGGCGGGCGCGGATGATCAGGTGCTGGTCGAGCAAGGGTGTGCTGGAGACGAGTCCCGGGATGACGTCCTCGATGAAGAAGATCTGCCAGGGAGCCACGTCCGGCAGGTGGAGGACCTGAAGTGCGGTCTGGGTCTGGTCAGCCTCTACGTTGACCTTCACCTCAACACCGTCGAGTCGCATCTGGATCTCCTTCCGGCCAACCTGGACAGGCGTCACCGTGGCGCTAGCAGTGCATCGAGCCAGTCAACGACCTCGTCCAGCACCTCGGCCCGTGAACTGGCGTACGACGTCGCCTCCGCACGAACGCGGAGGTCGAGCGTCCGCGTGACCCGGACCACCATCCGGCCACCCGGCTCGGTCCAGTAGGACAGGACCAAGAGAGCGGCAGGTTCGGCAGGCGAGTTGTCCACGAATCCGTTTATCACCCACTGTCGTCACCGGGGCGTCACCGCCGCACCGGCAAGGGAAGCAGGGCAGCCAGGGACGGCGACGGATCCATGCCGAGCTCGCGGCGGAGGAGGTCGGTGAACGTCGTGTACTGATGCACGGCGTCAGACACGTTGCCCTCCGCGACGTACACCGACATCAGCACCGCGTTGGCGGTCTCGCGGAGCGGCTCGGCGCGCACCGCTGCCAACGCCAACCTCAACGCAGTGTCGAGATCCAAGCGTTTCGTGAGTAGCGACGCCATCCGTTCCAGGGCGTGCAAACGCAGTTGAGCAAGACGTTCCCGTTCGAACACCACCCAGTCCTCGTACCAGCCTGGGAGCAGCTCACCACGCCAGAGCGTCTCGATCGCCTCATCGATCCAGGGCTCGTCACCGCTGGGGTAGCCGAGCAGCTGGGTAGCGAAGGCCTCTTGCTGCCTACTGTCGACCGTCATCGACGTGGCCAGGGACAGCTGATCGCCGTCCACCCTGACCAGGTCGGGCACGAGACGGTTGGTTCGCCAGATTCCTGTCCGGAGGCTCGCCAGCGCCTGAGCCTCCGGCACGTCTCGCCACAAGGTGCCGGCGACGAGGCATCGGTGCGTGGGGCCGGTCAGCGCGACGAACGCGATCAAGTGCTGGATACCGACGGGGACGACGAGGCGCGCACCTCCTCTTTCCAGCGCAAAACCGTCCAGAAGCTGCAGCTGTGCGACGTTCATCCCGGAGCCCCTTACGCCGCGGCGTCGTAACCATCCGCCACCCAAGATAGGGGCTCGCGTTGCGCGGTGCATCACCCAGAAGAGCCGCGCGCGCATGGTCGCGTGGAGTTCGGACGCCACGGCCCTTCCACGGGGCTCGGGCGCGGCGCTACCCACTGGGGCGGCGTGACGGGGGGGTGACGGCCCTGTGACGCGCTCGGCGCAGCATCCTGAAGGTGAGCAGCTTCCCGGGCACACCGCGCACGGTTCCCGGCGCCATCGTCGCCGTCGACCCGGTCTCCGCGCTGTCTCGAGTCGCGGCTTTCCAGTACAACCCCGACCAGGTCACACGGACCCTTCGACCACGCGCTCCGGCCGGCGGATCTAACGCCGCGGACCATGACCGGGTCTTCGGCGCACCCACGCAGTCGATCTCGATGAAGGTCGAGCTCGACGCGACTGACGTGCAGGAGGCCGGGGGCGGCGCGACCAACCCGGGCGGGGTCGCCGCGAGCCTCGCGGTGCTGGAGATGCTGCTGTACCCGAGCGTCGCGCGGGTCATTGCGAACACCGTTCTGCTCGCCGTCGGAACCATCGAGATCCTGCCGCCGCGCCAGCCGCTGGCCGTGCTCGCGTGGGGTCCGGGGCTCGTGGTCCCGATCAAGCTCACGTCTGTCGCGGTCACGGAGGAGGCGTTCGACTCCGCGACCTTGATGCCCTTGCGTGCGTCTGTGGACCTGCAGCTCGACGTGCTCACCTACGACGACCTCGGGGCGACCGACCCTGCGTACTCGCTGTTCCTGGCCCACCAGGTGGTCAAGGAGACGCTCGCGACCACGGCTGGTGCACTCGGCGTCGCCCGCTTGGCGCAGGGGGCCTGACGTGTCCCGGTACGACGAGGTCCCGACGACGACGCTCGAGGTGACGACAGCGGACGGCACCCGCCGGCTGGTGAGGTATTACCGCCGCCGGTTCCCGCCTGCTCCATCGGCCGTGGCCGCGCTCTCCGAGCACACCGTGGTGCCCGGTGACCGGCTCGATCTGCTGAGCTTCCGGCTCACCGGCGACCCGCTCGGGTTCTGGCGCATCTGCGACGCGAACGCCGCCCTCGACCCGGACGATCTGGTTGACTCCGAGGCCGTCGGGACCCGGATCGTGGTGCCGCTGCCGGGCGCGGTCACATGAGCTTCGACCTCGGCGTGCACCTTTCGGTCCTGGCCGGACCGACGGTGCCGCTCCCCCTCCCGCACTACCTGGCCGAGCGCGTGCGATCGGTGACCGTCACCGAGTCCGATGCCGCCCGGTCGGCGTTCACGATCACGCTCGACGCCGGGCGTTCGGGCCCGATGGCCGCCTTCGACACGCCGGTCGTCGGCATGACGTCGACCTTGCGCGCCGGGTCGCGCGTCGTTGTCGTACTGACCATCGGCGCAATGCCGTACGTGCTCGCCGACGGCATCGTGACCGAGACCGAGCTGACGCCCAGCTCCGCGCAGTCCACCGCCGAGCTGCGCCTGACCGGACAGGACCTGTCGGTGCTGCTCGACCGGCACGAGGTCTCGGCCGAGTTCCCCGCGCTGGAGGACTCCCTCCAGGTGCTCGCGATCGCGGGCCAGTACGCCCCGCACGGGCTGATCCCCATGGTCATCCCACCCCTGGACATGGACATCCCGCTCCCGATCGAGCGCATCCCCACCCAGCAGGGCACTGACTGGTCGCACCTGCAGCTGCTGGCGACCCGGCACGGTTACGTCTGCTACGTCTCCCCCGGCCCCATACCGGGCCAGTCCACCCTGTACTGGGGGCCGCCGATCCGCGAGAGCTTCCCGCAGCCGGCCCTCTCCGTGGATCTCGGCCCGGTGACGAACGTGACCGGATCACTGAGGTTCCGCGAGGACATCCAGGGCCCCGAGCTCCAGGAGGGGCAGGTCAGGGACACCTTGTCCGGGGCCACGATCCCGGTCGTGACGGTCGGCGCGCTGCGCGTCCCGCTCTCCGCGATGCCCACCTGGGCGACTCACCACCTGGACCTGCGCACCCGCCAGTTCCGCGACACCGGCGTCAGTGCGGCCACCGCGTACGCCCGCGCGCAGGCGGCGACCGACCGCAGTGCCGACTCGGTGACCTGCAACGGCTCGCTCGACGGGTCGGTGTACGGCTCGGTGCTACGCCCGCGCGGCCTGGTGGGGATGCGTGGGGCCGGGTGGCACAACGACGGCCTGTGGTACGTGCAGCAGGTCGTGCACCGAGTGGACCGCGGCTCGTTCCAGGCGGACTTCTCACTCACCCGTGACGGGCTCGGCTCGACGGTGCCGGTCGTCCCGGTCTGATGGAGGTGTGATGAGCGAGCAGGCGGGCGACCCGCGCCGGTTCTACGGCAAGTACCGCGGCACGGTCAAGAACACCCTCGACCCGATGCAGCTCGGGCGCGTGCAGGTGGCGTGCCCGGCGGTGCTGGGCGAGGGCAGCCTGAGCTGGGCGATGCCCTGCACTCCGTACGCGGGCGACGGTGTGGGGCTCTTCCTGGTACCGCCCGTGGGCGCCAACGTGTGGGTCGAGTTCGAGGGCGGCGACACACGCCAGCCCATCCTCGCCGGGTGCTTCTGGGGCACCGGCCAGGTGCCGGCCAGCACCGCGATCGACCAGTTCAAGGTCCTCAAGACCGACGCGATCAAGGTCGAGCTCAGCGACGTCCCGGGCGGTGGTGGGCTCACCATCGAGGTCGGTTCCCCGGCCGTGATGACCCCCGTCACCATCAAGGCCACCAGCTCGGGGCTGGAGATCTCGATGGGTGCCCAGAAGATCGTGCTCTCCCAGGCGTCGGTGTCGATCAACGACGGCGCCCTGGAGGTGATGTGATGCCCGGCTACCTCCTCACGACGACGTCGACGGTGGCCTGCGCCCACCAGGGCCAGGCACAGGCGGGCGGGCCGGCCGGCCGGGTGAAGGTCGGCGGCAGCCCGGCGGTGTTCCTCTCGCCGCCGTGGACGATCGCGGGCTGCACCTTCCCGCCACCCAACGCAGGCAACGGGCCGTGCGTCACCGGGACATTCACGAGCGGCACGACGCGCGTGACGTCGATGAAGCAGCCCCTGGCCATCCAGCAGGCGCCCGGTCAGTGCGTACCCACCGGCACCCCGATGACGGTGTCCCAGACCCAGACCCGGGTGCGTGCCACATGACCGACGAGATTCCACGGCGCGTCTGGGCGCCGCGCCACATCGGGTTCCCGCTGCGCCGCGACAACCGCGGCCGCACGGCGCTGGTCGACGACGCCGACTACCTGCGCGGCCTGGTCGAGCAGGTGCTGTTCACCGCGCCGGGCGAGCGCATCAACCGACCCGACTTCGGCAGCGGCGTCGGTCGGCTGGTGTTCGCGCCGTCGGACGACGCGCTCGCTCAGTCCACCCAGGCCCTCGTGCACGGCGCGTTGCAGCGCTGGCTCGGCGACCTGCTGCGCGTCGAGAACGTCACCGTCGTCTCGGTGGACGCACGGCTCGAGGTCATCGTCGAGTACCTCCCACACACGGCATCCGGACCTGAGGGCCGCCGCACCGTGACCGTGGCAGGGGGTGTCGTATGAGTGAGGATGCGGGGCTGTTTCGCGCTGCGATCGACCTCGAGGCCCGGCGCGTTCGCGTGCGTCAGCACGTGCTGGACGGCGGTACGCCGATCGACGGCATCGACTTCGTCGAGGTGCTCTCCAACCACAAGGGCACCCCGGGTTACATCGCGAGCGCCCCGCAGCAGCGCACCCTCCTCGTGCACCTGGTCAACGGGCCGGTGCCGACGGCGTGGACCGCCGACCACGTACGCATCGTCGGCGGCGAACGCAACGACCCCGCGCTCAACCCCGTGGCCGTGGTGTGGGCGTTCCCGGCCGAACAGGTCCTCGACGGATCTGCCGGGCTCCCGGTCGGCGACCGGACGCTCGTCGAGCAGGCACTGACCGGCACCGACGGCCTTCCCGACGACGAGGCTCGGTCACGCTCCCTCGTCGTCCGCACGTCGTCGTCGGGCGACTGGTCCACCTACACCCTGCGCCTGCAGGATCCGGGCGATGCCGACGGGTCCTCCGCGCCCGTCGGGATCGACATCGCGCTCGCTGCAGCCCCGTTCACCTTCACCATCGACTGCCCATCGGACCTCGACTGCCACCCGGACACCTCGATCGAGCCGACACCCGAGGACCTGCTCCCCGGCGACTACCTGGCTCGCGACTACGAGGCACTGCGCACCCGGCTGCTCGACAGGTTGGCCTCGCTGGTGCCCGGCTGGACCGACACCAACCCGGCCGATCCGGCCGTGATGCTCGTCGAGCTGTTCGCCGCCGTCGGCGACCGACTCGCCGCGTGGCAGGACAACGTCGCGGGCGAGGCCTACCTCGGCACCGCCCGCCGGCGTACATCGGTGAGACGGCACGCCCGCCTGCTGGGCTACCACGTGCACGAGGGGTGCTCGGCGCGCACCCTGCTGGCGTTCGCGACGCCAGTCGCCGAGGACGGCACCGGACCCGACGACCTCCTCGTCCCGGCGAGTACGCCGGTCACCGACCTGCCCTTCTCGATCACTGCCGGCTCACCGCTCGAGGCCGCCGACGCCGGCGCCGTCGTCTTCGAGACGACCGAGCCGCTACGCGTTCGAAGGCTGCGCAACGCCTTGCCGCTGTACGCCTGGACCGACGCCGACCACTGCCTGTCCACGGGCACCACGGCAGCATTCGTCACGACCGCGCTCGACGAGGATCCGCAGCTGACCAAGGGCGACCTCCTGGTGCTCGCCGAGCAGCCGGCGGGGGGCTCGCCACTCGAGGGCGACCTCGACCGCCGGTATGCCGTGCGGCTGCTGCGGGACGCGGAGCGGTTCGAGGATCTGGTCGCGGGCGTCGCGGTGTGGCAGCTCGTCTGGTCGCTCGCCGACGCACTGCCGGGCCCGCTGCGGGTGCGCGAGGGGGATGCCGACGACGTGCTCGCCGTCGCGCTCGCCAACGTCGTCGTCGCCGACCATGGCGCGACAGTACGCGCCGTGACGCTCGTGCCGCAGTCGATCCCCACCGCCGGGTCCTACCGGCCGCGGCTGCGGCACCCCGGGCTCGCGTACGTGGATCCGCAGCGCCCGGCCACCGCAGCCGCGGCCGACCTGCTGCGGCCAGACCCGACCCGTGCTCGCGCCGCGCTGCGGCTGTGGGACGGCCGACGTGAGTGGGTCCCCCAGCCCGACCTGGTCGGCAGCAGCCGGCTGGACACCCACCTGGTCGTGGAGCCGGAGGCGGGCGGGGTCTCCAGGCTGCGGTTCGGGGACGGCCTCAACGGGCGGCGCCCGACGACCGAGCTGCGCGCCACCTACCGACTCGGCGGGGGAAGGCAGGGCCACGTGGTGGCGAACAGCCTCGTGCGCGTCCTGGGGTCGGCGCTGCCCGCAGGTCAGCTCATCGGCCCGGTGCCCTCCGTCTGGAACCCAGTCGCCTCCCGCGGCGGGACTGAACCCGAGCAGCTCGAGCAGGTGCGCCAGCTCGCACCGGCTGCGTTCCGCACCCAGCAGCGAGCGGTGACGTCACGCGACTACGCGGTCGTCGCGGAGCGCGACCCCGGCACCCAGCGGGCTGTGGCACGACGGCGCTGGACCGGCTCCTGGTACGCCCAAGAGGTGACGCTCGACCCGATTGCCCGCGCCGACGACGAAGCGCTGCAGGCCGCGGTCACCGCCGAGCTCGAGCTGCGCCGCATGGCGGGCATCGACGTCGAGCTCGAGCGCCCGGTCTACGTTCCGCTCGAGCTCGTGCTCGCCGGGTGCGTGGCGCCCGGTCACCTGCGCGAGGACGTCGAACTCGCTCTGCGGCAGATGTTCTCGTCTGGAACACGCCCTGACGGGCGACAGGGCTTCTTCCACCCCGACCGGTTCACGTTCGGGCAGTCGCTGCGTCTGTCCGACATCGTGGCCGCGGCCATGGCGGTTGACGGGCTGGCCTCGGTCGAGCTCGAACGGTTCGCTCGCGCGGACGCGGCACCGGGTCAGGCACGCAACGACCTGGCCGACGGTATCCTCGAGATCTCCCCGCGCGAGCTGCTGCGCTGCGACAGCGACGTCAACAACCCCGAGGCCGGCCACCTCCTGGTGCACCTGGGAGGGGGGTCATGAACTGCGACTGCGAGCAGGAATGCGCCTGCGACACAACCGAGATCAGCAACCCTCCAGGTCAGCGCGAGCTGCGTTGGCGAGTGGCCCCGCACGGAGCGGCCCTCGAGCGGATGCGGGCCGCCCTGCCGGAGCTCGGCACCGACGACGCCTCCGTCGCCCTGCTCGACACCTGGGCCGTGGTGACCGATGTCGTGTCGTTCTACACCGAGCGGATCGCGCAGGAGGGGTTCCTGCGCACGGCGACCGAGCCGCTGTCGGTGCGCCAGCTCGCGCGCACGCTGGGCTACGAGCTGCGTCCCGGCGTGGCCGCGCAGGCCGAGCTGTCGTTCGACGTCGAGACCGCCGACACCGCACCGGAGTTCGTGTTCGTCCAGGCCGGAACGCCGGTACAGACCGTCCCGGCACCGGGGTCTCTGCCGCAGACCTTCGAGACCTCGACCGATCTCGAGGCGCACCGGGCGTGGAATGCGATACCGGCAGTCGCGACCGAGGCGCAGCCGTTCGGCTTCGGCGTGTCCAAGATCTGGCTGAACACCACCACACCGACCGTCCGGGTCGACGACTGGCTGCTGTTCGTCGGGGCCGAGCGTGACAGCCTCACCGCGTCCGACCCGCACGGGTCGGACACCGAGCGGTGGGACTTCCGCCAGGTGACCCGCGTCGAGGTGTCCCCCGGCGTCCATCAGGGCTGGACGCGGCTCACCCTGCACCGGCGGATCGGAAACACGAGCCGCAACGAGCTCGTTGCCAAGGACGACGTCCGACTGCTCCGGTTCACCCAGCGGCTCAGCCTGTTCGGGCACAACGCGCCAGACCCGGGCATGTTCGTCGCGGAGCACCTGCCGCCAACCGTGAGCAAGGAGTCCACCACTGGCCCAGATGGCTCCCGGGAATGGAACGACCTCCAGGCTGCCAAGGCGGGCGGTCGCTTCATCGAGGTGGATGGCGACCACGCTGACATCCTGCCCGGCTCCTGGATCGTGCTGGAGCAGCCCGCGGACGTCGAGGCCTACCAGGTGCTCGACGTCATCCCGGACGGCGCGAAGAAGTTCGGCCTGGCCGGCAAGGTCACCCGGCTCGAGCTCGACCTCAGCCAGAATCTCAACCACTTCAACCGCCGTCAGGCCGTGGTGCACGCCGTGCCCGAGCTGCTCGACGCCGCTTTCATGCCCCTGCGGGCCCTCGTGGGGAATGCCCCCGATGTCAACCCCACCGTGCTCCAGGTGGCTGGCACGGTGCCGCCGCTTCCCGTGGGGCGGCTGGTCGCCGTCACCGGGACGGCCACCGACAGCACCGCGAAGCAGGAGATGGCCACCGTCACCGCCGTCACGTCGCTCGCCGACGGCACGCAGCGGCTCGCGCTCTCCCCTGCGCTCGAGCACGCCTACCATCCCGGCACGGTCGTGGTGCACGCCAACCTCGCCCACGCGACGCACGGCGAGACCGTGCACCAGGTCCTCGGCAGCGGCGACGGTCGGGTCGCGTTCCCCCGGTTCCGGCTGCGCCGACCCCCGCTGACGTACGTGCGCTCGACGGCTGCGGCGACCGGCGCTGTCGCGGCGCTGGAGGTCCGCGTCGAGGGCGTCGCGTGGTCCGAGGTGCCCACCCTGTTCGACGCCGCTCCCCACGACCAGGTCTACGTCGTGCGGCAGGACGCCGAGGCGAACACCGACGTCGTCTTCGGAGACGGAGTCCACGGGGCGCGCCTGCCCACCGGGCGCGAGAACGTCCGGGCCACCTACCGGGTCGGGATCGGCGACGACGGCAAGGCCGACCCCGGCCAGATCTCACTGCCCGTCCGCAAGCCGCTCGGCATCGAGAGGATCAGCAACCTCGCCCCGTCTCACGACTCGGCGCCCCCTGAGGACCTGGAGCAGGCCCGGGTCAATGCACCTCATCGGGTCCGCACGCTCGACCGGGCCGTGTCGGTCGCGGACTACGAGGACTTCGCGCGCGGATACGCCGGCGTCGGGCACGCGCGAGCCGACCTGGTGTGGAACGGGCGGGTCGAGACCGTCGTCCTGTCCGTCCTCGCGGCCGATGGCGGTCCGGCCTCGCCCACGTTGCTCGGCGTCCTGCGTACGACCCTCGACGGGGCCCGCGAGAACCGAGCCCCGCGCCGTGTCGAGGCGGGCGTCGTCATCAACGTCGGCGCCTCGCTCCTGCTCGACATCGACCCCCGGTACGAACCGGATGCCGTTCGCGACGCGGTTGTCACCGCCCTGCTCGATCGCTTCGGCAGCCTCCCCCCGGGGGCACCGCTCGTCTCGTCGTCCGTGCTCGTGGTCGCGGCCGAGGTGTCCGGCGTGCTGTCCGTGACGATGCCGGTGCTCAGCACGTCGGTCGAGTTGCCCGGTTCCGACGCGGCGCTGCTGGTCGCGTCCCCCGCCCGCTGGAACCTGGACGAGCCGGGCCCCGACCCGCAGTTGCTGCCGGCGCAGGCACTGCGCCTGGCGGACGCGCTGCTCGACGTCAAGGTCCGGCCATGATCGACGACGAGCTGGTGGCCGGCCGTGCGGCGTATCTGGAGTCGCTCCTGCCCGCCCACGTGCGTGATCGCGACGCCGAGATCGGCGGCCTGGTACGCACCCTGCTGGCCGCGGCCGCGGCCGAGCTCAGTCTGGTGGAGACCGACCTCGAACAGCTGTATGACTCGTGGTTCGTCGAGACGGCTCCCGAGTGGGTGCTGCCCTACCTCGCCGACCTCGTCGGCCTGGTCGGGCTACCCGGCGACCTGGGCACCGAGTCGGGCGCGGGAGTCAGCCGCCGCGGCGTCGTCGCCAACACGGTGCGATACCGGCAGCGCAAGGGCACGGTCGCGGTGCTGGAGCAGGTGGTGCGCGACGTGACCGGTTGGCCCACCAAGGCCGTCGAGTTCTACCGCCTCCTGGGGACCACGACCCATGTCAACCACGTGCGTCCGGAGCGGCCGACTTTCGCGTCGCTTCGCGGCGCCTTGTCGGTCGAGCTGGAGTCCTCCGCCCTGGCCGGCGCAGCGCTGACGCGGTTCGCGCACACGGGCGAGGTGCGGCACGTCGAACCGGGACGGACGGGGGGCGCGGCCGGTACGGCATCCCGAACGTCGGCCTCTTCGTGTTCCCGGTGCAGGTGTACGACGCGAGCCTCGCGCCCGCGCACCCCGTGGGGCCGGCCTGGCTGACGCACCCCCTCGGCCGCCCCAGCCCCTGGTTCGCGTCTCCCACCGCTGAGGCCGAGATCGAGCACCTGGCGGTCGAGTCGGACCTCGCCGTGCCGCTTCGCCCGCGCCGGCTGCTCGATCTGCTGCGGCAGGCACGGATCGCGGCCGCCGCCGACGATGACCTGCCGCCGCTACCCGTGGCGGTCCGCGTCGACGGCTCGGACGACCCGCTGCCACCGCACCGTGTGCGAGTGTGCCGGTTGGAGGACCTCGCCACCGACACGGCCGACCCGCCGCAGGTGCTGGCCGGGTGGCAGGCCATGGTCGACCCCGTGGACGGGCAGGTCGAGCCGTACGTCGACGGTGACCCCTACGACCCGGCCGTGCACGGCCCACACACCATCCATGTCGATCACGCGTCGGGCGCGTTGGCCGACATCGGCGCCGGCACCTACGACCGCTCAGCGGTGCACGAGCGGGTGCTCGACGCCGACCCGTTCGCCGCCCTCGATGAGCGCCGCGACCGGTTCGACGCACAGGTGCGGGTGCCCGGTGGGCCCGGCGCGCCCGGCATCGTCACCCTCGATGACGCCGTCGCGGCGGTCACGGCAGGCTGGAACGCCGCCGAGCCGGGCGGCACCCGGGTGGTGGCGATCGCGGACCAGGAGGACTACTCCCTCACAGCTCACTTGGAGCTGCCGGACGACGGGCGCCTCGTCGTGGTGGCCACGGAGTGGAGGGAGCGCACGCTGCTCGACGGTGATGTCGCCGCCCCGACGCCCGGCGTGTACACGGCCGAGGGCCGGCAGCCTCGGCTGGTAGGCGATGTCGCGGTGCTCGGCGGCGCGGGGAGCGCACTGCTGCTCGACGGCCTCGTCGTGCTGGGCGACGTGCGCGTCACGCCGGGCGGGCTGCGCTCACTGACGGTGAGCCAGTGCACCGTGACCGGGCGGATCGTCGTCGAGAACGACGGGACCTCGACCGGCCGCAACGATGCGCTCGAGGTCACGGTGGTGCGCAGCCTCGTCGGCGGGGTCGAGCTGGTCGAGACGGTGCCCGGGCTCACGGTCACGGACAGCGTGATCGACCCGGAGCTCACCGTGCTCGACGGCGGGGCGGCCGGGCCGGCCGTCGTTGCGGCCGGCACGCACGCCGACATCGCCGGGTCCACGCTGATGGGGTCCCTTGAGTGCCACGTCCTCGAGGTGACCTCCAGCATCTGCGACGGCATCGTGACCGTCGTCGACCGGCAGCGAGGCTGCGCCCGGTTCTCCTACCTCGCACCGGGCTCGCGCGCGCCACGCCGGTTCCGCTGCGTCCCCGCCGCGGACGGCATCCCGGCTGTCGGCCCGGCGTACCTCTCGCGCGACCCGGCGTCGCCCTTCTACCCCGCTCTGGCCCCGTCGACACCGACCGCGATCCGTCGCGGCGGTGAGGGCGGCGCCGAGATGGGCGTCCACCACCACCTGCGCCGTCCCCTGCGGATGGACGCAGCCCGCCGTCTCGTCGAGCCGTACGTCCCGGCGGGCATGCAGATCGGGATCTTCGGGAGCTGACGATGCACGCTGACCTCACCCGCTGGACCTTCGATCCCTCCCAGGGCTACCGGTCCGTCGTCCTGCAACAGGGCCGGGTTCTCCTCGATGCCGAGTGGAACGAACAGGCATCCATCGATGCCCACCACGACGAGGTCCGAACGGCGGACATCGTCGGGGCCGAGGGCGGACCGGCTCCGCTCGACGGCGGGGTCGGACCGTTCGGGATCATCGACGCGACCACTGGCGCCGCACCCTCGAACGCGACCTGGTCGGACCTCGCCGTCACCGCGGGCCGGTACTACGTCGACGGCGCCCTCGTGGAGTCCACGAACCAGACGGATGCCGCGGCACCGGTCGCGTTCGCCGCACCGCTGTCGGACCAGCCGTTCCTGGAGCCGGCGGAGCCCGCCAACGGACGCTACGCGGTGTATCTCGACGTGTTCGACCGACTGGTGACCAGTGACGAGCGTCCAGCGCTGCTGGAGTCGGCGCTCGGCGGGCCGGACACGGCGTTCCGCACCCAGACGGTGTGGCAGGTCAAGCTCGCGCCCGTGTCATCGGGTCAGGTGTGTTCACAGGTGACCGCCGTCGGCGAGCGCACACCACAGACCATGCGGGCCCGGCTCCAACCGGCGAGCGCAGCAGCGGACCCGTGCTCGATCACCTCCGGAGGCGGCTACACGCGCCTGGAGAACCAGCTCTACCGGGTCGAGATCTTCGACGTGCAGGCCGGGGGAACCCGCTTCGTGTGGTCCCGCGAGAACGGCTCGGTCGTGGCGGGGCTCGACAAGCTCGAGGCCTCCCCGATCGCCGACGCACAGCTCACCATCGACCGGACCGGTCACGACGACGAGCTCTCGATCGGGCAGGACGTGTGGATCGAGGTCACCAGCGCGGGACGCCAGGTGCGCGGTGAGCCCGGATGGATCGCGCAGGTGAAGCGGGTCATCGACACCGAGCTGCACGTGGACTGGTCGGCGGGCGGACCCAGCGCCTTGGGTGACATCGGCGAGACCCCGATCGTGCGCCGTTGGGAGAGCGCGCCTCGGGCCGTGCTCGCGAACGGCAACTACATCGCGCTGGAGAACGGGATCGAGGTCGCCTTCGCGCCCGCCAGCGGAACCCCGGCGCCAGGCGACTTCTGGCTCATCCCCGCGCGGACCTCGCGTCTCGCCTACGGGATCGCGGCCACCCACGGGACCATCGAGTGGCCGGGGTCGCTCGCCAACCCCACCGCGATGCCGCCCGTCGGACCGGTGCACCACATCGCGTCGCTCGCGGTGCTCGACCGCACCGACGCGGGATGGACGCTGATCGGCGACTGCCGCCACCTGTTCCCGCCGCTGACCGACCTCATCACGATCGACCTGCTGGGCGGCGACGGTCAGGAAGCGATGCCGGGCGAGCAGCTGGACGAACCGGTGCGGGTCGCGGTGCGCAACGGTGGTCTCCCCGTCGCCGACGCGCGCGTTGAGTTCACCGCCTCAGACGGCGGGCAGCTCACTGCGACAACGCCTCCCGGCGGACCCGCTACCAGCGTCACCGCCCGGACGGACGACGACGGCGTCGCCGAGGTGCGCTGGACTCTGGCCGCGGGCGGGCCCACGACGCAGACGCTCACCGCGCACCGGCTCAACGACCTGGACGACCCGGTCGACGTCGACGTGATCGTCACGGGTCGCCTCTCGGTCGCGAGCGAGGTCGCTTGGACCCCTCCATGCGACGGTTTCGCCGAGCAGGACACCGTGCAGAAGGCGCTCGACCAGCTCGTGCGGACACGGTCGATCCGGCTGCTCGGCGGGGACGGTCAGGAGGTGGCCGTCGCCGGGCGGACGGTGCCCCGGCTCGTCCGGGTCTCCGTCGACAGCCCCTGCGGTCCGTCGAGTGGGGACAAGGTGGTCGCGACAGGGAGCGACGGCGCCCTCGTGCTACCTGTGACCGAGGGCGACCCGGTGCCCGCGACCCTGACGGGTAACCCCGACGCCGCGGCCGAGGTCGTAGCCCCGACCAACGCTGCCGGCGTGGCGGCATTCGCCTGGCAGCCGGTGTTCGACACGGCGACGAGCGACGTGCTGGAGGTGCGCCTGCCGGGCTCCGACGAGGCCGCGATCCAGGTCAACTCGCAACTCGACCCACCCGGTTCTCGCACGGACGGGATCCACGTGACGGGCATCAAGTTCTTCACGGGAACGGAGCTGCTCAACGACGAGGTCTACGGGTTCGACGAGCTGGGCGGCCGCTTCCCCGGCATCGCCGTCCAGCTCGACATGCCCGTCGACCAAGCCAGCGTGCAAGGCAAGCCGGTGGTCCGGCTGCTGCTCGAGCTGCCCTGGCCGGTCCGGCCCGAGTTCGAGCCGTTCGGGAGCGCGACCTCGGTCTGGGCACGCCGCACGATCGAGCTCGTCGGCGAGACCAACGCCGACGGCCCTCTCATCATCTGGTCGCCCGGCCAAGCCCAGGACGACTTCGACCTGGACGGCGTGCTGCACCAGGTCGTCGACGCCATGCGGAAGATCCCCGACCACACCCTCTTCGAGCCGCCGCTCCCGCTGCGAATGCGGTTCCAGATCGACGGTTGGGCCATCTCCGGCGACCGGAGGGAAGGGCTCGAACGCCTCCACGTCAACGGGCACACCGACACGTTCGTCGACGACAAGGGCAGGACCCGCCTCGAGCTCCCCAGCACCGACGAAGTCACGGGCGGCCGCTTCGACACGTGGTTCTGGTTCACGGACGAGCGGCCGCGACGCCCGAACGGCCCGATCGTTCGGGGCCGCATCGACCTGGCGGTCTTCCCGGACGAGGTCGTCAACGTCCTGCAGCCGATGATCGATGCGCCGGTCGTGCGTCCCAGGCCGGTGCCGGGACCGCTCACGCCGGACCTCAATCCCTTCATCGACCTGGTGGGTCGCACGCTCGGTTTCGTCGAGCGGCGCGCAGTCGACGCCGGGCTCACTCTCGCCGTCGTCGAGGAGGAGGCGCCCGGCATCCGGCGGAACACGGTGCTGGGCAGCGAGCTGGTCGCGGGCAACGTGCTGCGGGTGCGGGTCTCACGCGGGGCCGCAGGTCCCGCGCCCGAGGGGTGACTCCCGTGGGAGCCTCCGCCGAGGTCGAGCGCCAGATGGGTCAGGCGGCCACCGAGCCAGCCGGTCCCACCCGGCTCCCTGCGCCTGTCCGTGCCGCGCTCTCCACGCCGGGGCATGGCCTCGACGCGGCGGCTCGCGCGGAGGTCGAGCCCGTGCTGGCGCACGACCTCAGCCTGGTCCGGGTGCACGATGACGCCCAGGCTGCCGAGGCCGCGGCGGTGGTCGGAGCGCGCGGGTTCTCGGTCGGAACCGACGTCGTCGTCCCGCCGTACGCACCGCGAGCGCTGGTGGCGCACGAGCTCGCCCACGTCGTGGCGCAACGCCACGCAGGCCCCAGTCTCCAGCGCGACGATCTCGCACCGCCGGACGCGAGGAAGGCGGTCTTGGCAGCGGCCACGAAGACCTTCGCTGCCCCCACGAAGGACGTGACGGCCGCCGAGCTCGCCACGACGCTCGACCGCTGGTACCGCGCGATCACCGACACGGAGCAGACCATCGCCGTCGCCCACGGGGGTGACGGGACCCTGCGGGCTGAGGTCCGCGCGCTGTACGTCGCCGCCGTGCGCGCGCTCATCCCGTTGGCGACGACGTCGACGAGCCTCAGCGCCGACGAGCTCTACGTCCGGAACAGCGGACGGATCCCGATGTGGGCGTGGCCCGCGCCGCACCAGCAGGTCGCCGGCATCTCGACACCGGTCGCCGAAGGCCTGAGCCCCGGTCAGGACGGCGCCGTCACCTTCCCGGTCAGCAGATTCCTTGTCCGGATCCTCCCCGACGCGACGAATCCGAAGCTCGGGAAGCGCGCAGAGACGACGGCGCAGTTCAAGTACAGCGGCGGCCGCTGGACGTCCGCGGACGGCATCACCGTCAACAAGGTCACTGACGCACCCGCCCCGGTGGCGACCATCCAGACCTTCTTCGGCCCTGAGGCTTCAGCCCCGGCCACGTCCGGGTACGGGCGCGGGACCACGACGGAGGACCTGGCCGGAGCGAAGGTCAACACGCGCAGCAGCTCGCTCGGGTTCCACGAAGGCTCGCACGGCCTGGACTACGTCCGCTACCTCCGGGGCAACCCACCGCCCGTGTACCCGGTGACCGTGGGGATGCCGATCGCGAAGATCGACGCCGCGGTCACGACATGGCGGGCCGAGTGGACCGAGTACGAAAGAGCGGCCAAGGCAGCCAGTGAGGCCGCCACCGACATGGTCGGTACGCCGAAGCCGTGAGGGGGTCGTCGATGGCAGCCAGGGAGCAGCTGTGGCAGAAGGTCGGGTCGCGATCGTCGACGGACCGCCGCACGCCGCACGCCGCACGCGGACTCGAGACCTCGATCCGCCGGCAGATGGAGCACGCGTTCGACCACGACTTCTCCGCGGTGCGCGTGCACACCGATGTGCGAGGGCTCGACGCCCGCGCCATGACGGCCGGCAACGACGTCCACTTCGCCCCGGGCATGTTCGCGCCGGGTACGGCCGACGGGCAGCGCCGGATCGCGCATGAGCTCGCGCACGTCGTGCAGCAGGGAGGGCGGGCACCGAGGGGCGCGTCGCCGGATCGTGGCGGGGAGCGGGCTGCCCACACCGCAGCGGACCGGGTCGGCGCGGGCGGACGCGCGCGCGTAGCCCCGCGCCCCACGACGGGACCGCAGCTCGACGACGGCACGACCCCGCCCGGGCCCCCCAAGAAGGACGAGGACGCGTTTGTGGAGGGGGTCAAGTCCGTCGGCAAGGCGCTGCCCAACAACGAGAAGGTGAAGAAGGAGATCGTCGAGCCGGTCACCGACGCAGCGGGCGCGCGTGCCAAGCGGGAGTGGGGCTCGCTGTCCACGGGCGAGAAGGCGGGGCTGATCACCTTCGGGGCGGGCACGGTCGGGCTCGCGGGCGGAGCACTGCTGAGCGACCCGGGCGGCCGCAAGGTGCTGTCGGGCGTCAACCTGGCGGCGCCGGTCGGGCTCATCCCCTACGCGACGCTGCAGAAGTTCTCCTACACGATGCCCGACGCGAAGTCACCGCTGTGGAAGTTCGAGACCGGCTTCGACCTCACCGATGTGCTCAAGCTCGGCGGCGACAAGCTCGGCTGGAAGGGGCTGAGCCTGAGCGCCGACCTCAAGTGGGACTACGACCCGACATCGCGCTCGCTCAGGCTCGCCGGCGGGACCGGCAAGCTCGGCCTCCTCCCCGGACTGAGTGTCGAGGGAGGCACCTACCCCGACGTGCTGAAGGCGCCCAGGCTGTTCCCGACCGACACCGGGTTCGTGGAGTCCAAGCAGTCCCTGCCGTCAGGTCCGAAGGTTCCGGGCACCCCCGACGTCCGCGTCATGGTGACCTTCGACGTGATGAAGTTCGCCGAGTCGGGCATCATCCCGGGGCTTGGAGAGGCGTTCGGCTACTCGAAGAAGAAGAGCCGGCCATGACCGGGGCGACTCACGACCACAAGACCTCGAGTGGCGAGCACCCCGACCGTAGCCGGCCCACGAACCGAGACGGAACGGCGTCTTCGGGAAAGCGACTTCCGTCGTCAACGGCTGCGTACTTCGGAGCGCGGTTCGGGCACGACTTCAGCGCCGTGAGGGTGCACACCGACGAGGATGCCGCCCGCTCATCAGCCGCACTGGACGCCCACGCGTGGACTAGCGGTCACGGGATCCGATTCGCGCGCGGCGCCTATTCGCCCGATACGGCAGAGGGCGCTCGCCGGATCGGGCACGAGCTGGCACACGTCGTTCAGCAACAAACCGGGTCCGAGCTCGACGACGGGCAGGCCGAGGCTGAGGCGCGGGCGGCGGAGGCGAACCCCGCCGTCGTACGCAAGGGCACGGGGCTGCCCCGCACAAGAGTTCAGCGCCAACCCGTGCGTATCATCCGCGGGCCCGATACGGACGCCACCGTGCAGCAGCTCATCGATGAGCGAGACCCCGGCACGTACCAGCGCCGGCTCGCTGAGGCCCAGGCTGGACGGCGACCCGTCCTGACGTTCCCCGTGAGGACCACACGCTTCGGTTCCGCGCCTCTTACCGCACGACGAGACGGACAGGACATCCACGTCAAGATCCCGGTGCACGTCTTCTCCAACGGTGACTTCCGCGCCGAGACCCGCACGCTGCCGATTTCCGCCTTCGTCGGCGGCCTGTCGGTCCCGCGCTGGTCGGTGGTCAAGATCGTGCTCTACGAGAACCCGTGGTACGCGCCCAACATCACAGGCTCTACCGACTGGGACAGCAAGACGGAGGTCTACCTACCTGCCGAGGGCCTGCTCGAGATCTCGGATGTCATCGACAAGGCCACCTGGATCAACATCGCGGTGACCGTGGTCGAGGGCCTGTCCCTCAGCCCCGCGGGGATGGCGGCGCACGGCGCGCTCTCCCAGGCTGTCGGTCGCGCCGCCCGCAACGCACTGGCGGCGATGATGATCAGCACCGCAGAAGTGGCGCCCACAGCGCTCGCCGGCCTTGCGAGCCGCGCGACCACCACGGTGGTGGCCGACACCGCGGCCCAAGCGGTCGAACGACGAGCGATCAGTCAGGTGGCATCGCAGGCGGTTCGTGAAGAGGTGGCGAGCCAGGCTGGGCAGACCGCGGTCCGGACCGGAGCCTCGTCGACGACTCAGGCGGTTGGCCGGGCATCGGCGGCCTCGGGCGTCTCGGCCGCGACGACATCGACAGGGGCTGAGGCGACCGGCCAAGCAGTGCGCCAGAGGATCGCCGGCGCGACCGAGATACAGGTGTCCCCCGAGGCCTACACACAGATCCTGTCCCAGGTGTTCCCGTCTCGGGCTCTCAACCCGGTGCTCGGGGTCGTGGACGGGATCGGCTCGCGGGCCGGCGCGGCTGTCGTCACCAACCCTCAGTTCCTCGCGGCGGTGAACAGCCGGAACTGGGCTTTGGCGGGAACATTGTTCCATTCCGCTGCGGCCCGAGAAGCGAGGGCGCTGGCACCTGGAGCGCTCCCTCTCGGCTGGACGCTTCAGGCAGAACGCACCATCCAGAGCGGGCTCGGCGGGTCAAGGGCCGACCTGCTCTTCTCGGGTCCTGGCGGGATCCTGCTGGAGGTCGACTGGAAGACCACCGGCCGAAGCGCCTTGACCTCCGGCGCGCGATCGGAGATGCAGCGGCACGCCGGCCAGATCACGGCTCGCATAGGCGCGGGACTCGCGTCCCAGGAGTCGCAGAGCTGGGTCGACTTCGTCCGGGCGCTCCTACCCGGCGTGCCTTGGCCCCGCTGACTCGTGTGCGTGGTGAGCGTCATCAGCCACGGGGAGACTTCGCCACCACCCGGCCCGTCTTGGCCAGCTCCCAGCGCACCGCCCGACCCAGGTGCTCCATGGTCGCCACCCCGCCGTCATCCGCTGCGAGGTAGGCCGCCTGCAGCGCGGCAGCAGCGATGGCCCCGCCGGACAGGTCTGCATCGGCCAGCCGAGCGAGCGACACGTCCGCCCGTGGCAGGGCGGCTGGCAGGCTGAGGTCCCACATGCGCTCGCGGGACGCACGGTCCGGGTACGGGAAGTCGACGATGACGGCCAGGCGCCGCGTGAACGCCGGGTCCAGTGCGGAGCGCGCGTTCGTCGTCAGGATGGCGAGCCCTCCGAACGACTCGAGCCGCTGCAGCAGGTAGCCCACCTCGACGTTCGCGTACCGGTCGTGGCTGTCCTTGACCTCCGAACGCTTCCCGAACAGCGCGTCGGCCTCGTCGAACAGCAGCACCATGCCACCGTCCTCGGCGGCGTCGAACAGCCGGGCCAGGCGCTTCTCGGTCTCCCCCAGGTACTTGTCCACCACCTGCGACAGGTCCACGTGCACCAGGTCCAGTTCCAGTTGGTGGGCGATGACCTCGGCGGCGTACGTCTTGCCGGTGCCGGACTCGCCCGCGAACAGCGCGGCCGTGCCGCGGCCGCGCTCGGTCCGGTCGCCGAAGCCCCAGTCGTCCAGCACGAGGGCCCGGTGCCGCACCGTCGAGGCCAGCGCCCGCAGCTGCTCGAGCTGCCGCTCGGGCAACACCAGGTCGTCCCACCCGGCTCGTGCGGCGCGCACCCTCGCCAGCGCCCCGACGTCGGCCCGGGGACGACGGCGGCACGCGGTCCACAGATCCGTTCCGTCCGCGACGTCGGCAGCGGCCGCGTCGATGTCGGGCAGCGTGAGATCGAACGAGCCTGCCGCGGCGTCGAGCTCGTCGTCGGAGACCGAGACCGCACCGGCTCGGTCGAGCGCGATGCTGAGCGCCGTACGCCGCTCCCCCGCCCCGAGCCGCGGCACCTCGACGACGGGCAGCCCGAGTGCGTCGAGAGCGGCCCCTCCGGGTCGCGTCGAGGAGACGAGCAGGATCGGCGCCTGAGAGCCCGCGAGCAGCCGGCCGAGCTCGGCCACCGTCGGCGCGCTGGCCTCGTCGACGTCGAGCACCCACGCCACCCGGCCGAGAACTGTCTCCCGCACCAGCCGGCGCAGGGTGGTCGCGATGCCGCCGGCATCCGTTGCGAGCGTGTTTGCGCCGAGCAGTCGCGGCCACAGCCCGGCGGCGGCGCAGGCGGCCGCGGCGAGCGCCCGCGTCGACCGCGGCTGCGGACCACGCAGCACCACGGTGCCGCCGCCCTGCCAGCGTGTGACGACGTCGGCGACGACGCGGGCGTGCGACGGCATCAGGTGCGGGGGTACGACGAGCGGATGGCTGGCCAGCTCGAGCTGCTCGTCCAGGGTGGCAACACCGACGAGGTGGTGGACGACGCGCTCGTCGGGCACGAGGGGGCTGCTCAGGACCGCGTCGGGCTCCGCGAGTCGGAGGAGCTGCCACCGCCGCAGCGGCGCACCGTGCGTGAGGGCATCCCAGTGGGCGTCCGGAAGCACCTCGAGCGCGGTGGCGAAGGTCAACCGGGGGCCGCCCGCCCGCTCGGCGAGCTCGCGCGCCACGGCGCCGACGAGGTCGGGGCCGCAGGCGAGCAGCAGGGTGGCGCGCTCGAAGGCGGACAGGTCGAGCCCGTCGGTGAGCTCGTCGAGCGGTGCGGGCCCGGCGGCGCGCGCTCGGAGGTCGGCGAGGGCAGCCTCGGCCGGCGCGGGATCGGTGCCGGTCAGCTGGGCCCGCGCGACGGCGAGCTCGGCGACGGTCAGGTCGCGGCGAACCTCGGTGAGCGGCGGTTGGTCCACGTCGGCGTCGGGGCGATCGGGTGCGAGCGTCATGGCACTGTCACGGTGGGCGAGTCGTAGGTGCCGCCTGCGCCGATGGTCGGGATCGACTCGACGCCGTCGACCGAGACGCGCACCAGCCAGGTTCCGGCGGGCAGTGCCTCGTCGAGGTCGACTTGGAGGTCGGTGCGCGACGGGTCGCCGGCGATCGGCGCCGCGTGCGCGGGCCACGGCGGGGGGGCGGCAGCCACGACGCGCGGCGGCGTGTGGGGCGGGTCCCCTGCCTCGGGGAACCGCCCGAACGTCACCACCACCCGCTGCCCTTCAGCGAGAGCCGGCTCCACGCGCAGGCTGACCTGCGGTCCGGCCGCGGACACGTTCGACAGGGTCGGCACGACGACGAGCGGTACCGCGTTGGACCGCCCCGTGACGCGCTCGGGCTCGCCAGTCATGGGGTCGGCCGGCCGCACGTGCACCACCTGCAGCCCGTGCACCCCCGCGGGCACGCTCCCGACCTCCCCGCTCGACGGATCCGCGACCTGGGTGGTCGGCAGGTCGACGATGACGTGCGCCGACGTCGAGGACGCGGTGGGCGTGAGCCGCCGCCCCCCGACGGCGACGTACGCGCGGACCGACGCCAGCCCCGAACCGTCGATGATGATCGTCGATCCGGCCGTGGCGGGCGCACCGTCCTGCGTGGCGACGGAGGCGATCTCGGCTCGGGTGAACGGGCGCACCTGGAGGTTCCGGGTCCGAACGGGCAGCGGGCTGCGGGCCGGTAGGTCAGCCTCGATCAGGACCACGGTCGCGGTGTAGGCCTGGGAGAGCAGGTACGGCGTGCCGAGCACCCCCCAAAGCTTGGAGATCTCCTCCAGGGACAGCGGCGCCGGGCTGAGCTTGACCGGCTCGGGCTGGCTCGCGAGGTCTGCGCGGGCGAGGAACGCCGTCACCCCACTGTCGTACGCCTCGATCGCCGCCTCGACGACGTCCTTGGTCAGCACCGGCGTCGTCGCGAGGGCGAGCTCGGCCTGGGCGAGCAGGCGCTGCGGCTCGAGCGCCTCCTCGCTGCCGTAGGCGGTGATCAGGTAGTGCAGGTCGAGCGCCGCCAGCGGCCGCGTCGTCAGGGATCCCGAGGGTCCGCGGGTCGGCAGGTCGTGCAGGTTCCACGCGTGGTTGGGGGTGACCTGGTAGCAGAACACGTTCAAACCGCGGGCCGGCCCGTCGGCGCCGGCGAGATCAGCGAGCTGCGCCGGGCGCAGCGTGGTCACGTTGCGGTTGGGAACCGGGTCCGGCTCGTGGCTGATCGCCTCGGAGAGCACGAATCGGATGGTCGCCGTCACCGCCGCGATCGCGTGGGTGTTGCTCATCACCACCTCCGGCGCTGACGGGCGAGGTAGTCGGCGTGGTCGACCAGGTCAGGGCGGGCGGCGTCAGGGCCCGCTGGGCGTGACGACTCGGACTCGGGCGGGATGGCCTGCTGGATGACGACCTGCCCGAGGTGCACGTGGACGTCCCCGCCCGCGGGCATCCCGATCGGGTCGAGTCCTTCGGCGGCGGTCAGGCGCGCGGCCTCCTGGGCGCTCAGCTCACCGCGGGCCACGAGGGCCGGGGCGAGGTACTCACGCAGCAGCTCCTCTGCGGGAACGGTCCGGGCCGGCGGTGTCGGGGCCGTGAGGTCCTGCCACGGGGGGCGTGGTCGCGCGTGCAGGTCGGCGTGCGCGGGTCGGGCGCCTGGCGTGCGGGCGTCGGTCACCTCGACACCGATGGCGACGTCGGCGGGGGCGCCGACGGCATCCGCGGGCACCTCGCGAGGTGCTGGCCCAGGAGCCGGTCGAGGACCGTCAGGGGCAGGCTCCTGGTGGTGAGAGCCGAGGGTCGGAGGCTCGCTCGCCGGCTCGTACGTCGAGCTGACCGCCTGCAACCGCCTCCCGCGGTCCGGGTCGGGTTCGTTCTCGCCATCCCGTCCGCCAACCTGTGGCTCCGGCGCGAGCACCGGGCTGACCGGGCTGCGGGGCCTGGAGGGTCGGCGCCCCGAACCTCGGGCGTCCGGCGCGGGCTCGGATCCGACCGTACTGGTCTGTGGGACAACGTGGTCGCCCTCGCCCACCACGCGTTCGACCACGGCCTCGGTGAGCCCGGCGCCCATCGAGCCCGACACTCGCTCCTGGGCGGCAGCCTCCGACGCGTCGGGCACACCGAACGCTGGCCCCCGACGCGTCGTCAGGCCAGCCGCAGGCGGTCGGGCCGCTGCCACCGCTGCCCGGCTCACGACCCGGTCGAACACGTCACTCATCGCGTGTTCCTCACACCCGCGCTCGGGCAAGCCCCAGGTAGGCCCGCAGCCGAGCCGGCGACATCGCGAGTGCGTCCCGCTCGGACCATCCGAACGCGGTGGCGAGCACCGCGACGTCAGCCAGCAGGCCCTGGGCCTGCTCGGTCACTCGCTCAGTGAGCAGCCTGACGACGTCGACGTCGGCGAGGACCTGCCCCCCGCACTCGGGACAGTCCAGGCGCGCGCTGACGCCTGCAGCGCCCGCCAGCTGCTCGGCCGCGGTGGCAACGCGCGCGGTGAGCTCGGCGTCGGCGTACTGGACGGTCCCCTCGGGCCAGGTCACACACCGCGCCCGCAGCGTCGCTGCGGGCTCTGCGGAGGCCAGTGCCTCAAGCACGTCCGCCGTCGTCGGCCCGCGCACCACGACCCCGTCCACCCGCACGCCGTCAGCGAGGACCTCGCAGCCCGCCAGAACTTCGTCGAGGGGTAGCGAGACGTCGAGCAGCGACTCGCAGACCGGGCACGAGGCCACGGCGTCGAGCCGGGGACCGACGCGTTCGCGGAGCTCGGCGAGCGCCTCGCGTGCTGCGACCGCGAGCGGCAGGTTGCGAGCTGCGTCGAGATCCGGTGCAACGCCGCGAGCGACGAGCACGACAGCACCGCGCGCGGGCGGCGTCGTCGCCGTGAGCGCCTCCCACAGGTCCAGGGTCGCCGCAGCTGAGTTCACGGCGTGCCCCGTCACGGTTCGACGAAGGAGGGCTCGCTCGGCTCGGCCACTGCGTAGTCGCGCTCCCAGCCCTCGTTCTCGAGCTTGATGTGCTGGATCGCAACTCCGTTGGCGTTGGCGTCGAGCTCGGGCAGCGGCTGGTACTCCGAGACCCAGCCCGGTACACCTTGTACGCGAGCACCAGTTGTCCGGCCTCGTTGTACAGCTCGATGATCAGGTCCTTGCGGAAGTCCTTGAGGGAGACCTCCGCGCCCAGGCCCGAGGCGTAGTTCCAGACCTTGTTCGCCCACTGCTCGAACTCGACGTCGTGCGTGACGCCCCGCTCCAGGGTGATCGCCTCGTACTCGGTGCGGCCGGGCGACTTGCGGCTGGACGACGGGTCACCGCCGACCCGGTGCTTGACCACTTCGGTGGTCTTCTTCAGCGCGCTGACCTTCGACACGCCGGCCACGTACCTTCCGTCCCACTTCACGCGGAACTTGAAGTTCTTGTACGGGTCGAATCGCGTGGCGTTGACAGAGAACTCAGCCATGTCGGAATCCTTCTCGTGAGCGCCGGGCGCTACCGCGCCGCTGCCGCGGTCTTCTGCTGGACGGAGATGATGACGAACTCCGCGGGCTTGAGCGGAGCGAACCCGACGTGGATGTTCACGATGCCGCGGTCGATGTCGTACTGCGTGGTGGTCTCGGTGTCGCACCGCACGAAGAACGCGTCGCGCGGGCTCGCGCCCTGGAACGCGCCCCTGCGGAACAGGTCCTGCATGAACGCCCCGACGGACAGCCGGATCTGCGACCACAACGGCTCGTCGTTGGGTTCGAACACCACCCATTGCGTGCCGCGGAAGAGGCTCTCCTCGAGGAAGAGCGCGAGCCGCCGGACCGGCACGTACTTGTAGTCGTCGCTCAACACGTCCGAGCCGCGCAGCGTGCGCGCCCCCCAGACCACCGAGCCGGCGTCCCGGAAGGTGCGCAGGGCGTTGTAGCCGGAGGGATTGAGCGCGCCGTTCTCGTCGTTCGTCAGCACCTTCTCGAGCTCGACGACGCCGCCCAGGGCGGCCTCGAGGCCTGCGGGCGCTTTCCACACGCCGCGCGACCCGTCCGTCCGGGCGAACACGCCGGCGATCGCCCCGCTCGGGGCGAAGGTGTCGAGCTGGCCACCGCGGAGCGGGTCGGCATGCCGGATCCGGGGGTAGTAGACGGCGGCGTTGCGCGCCCCGTCGCTGGACAGGCCGAGCCCGCCCGCCCACGTCGCGAAGGGTCCCACCCCAGTCCCTGCCTCGGGGTCGATGATGAGGAACGCCCGGTGCAGGTGCGCGTACGTCGCAGCGGCCGGCCAGACCGCGGGCGGAAGGTTGTTGGTAGGCGTCGGTGGCGGGATGACCAGGAGGTTGAACAGGTCGACCGTGTCGAGCGCGTTGAACCCGCGACCTGAGTGCGTGTAATCGTTCACGTCGACCGTGCCACCGTCGTCACCCGCCAGGGTCACCGTGTAGTCGCCCTCCGCCGGTCTGCCGGTTGGCACCCCCCTCACACGAACCAGCCGCGACGACTGGATCAGGTTCGTCAGTCGCGCCGGGCCGTCGACCACGGTGACGTTGCGGAAGACCTCCTCCTCGTCCCCCAGGGCGACAGTCAAGGTGAACAGGTCCGCGGCCGTCACCCCCTGGGCCTTCGCGATCTCAGTCGCCACCGGGTCGGCCGGGTGCTCGACCGTCGCCGTGATCGCGTCGCCCCACGCACCCTCGCCGTACGCCACGAGGCTGAGGGGGGCGCCCAGGTCGATGGTGGCGGCGGCGGCATCGTCGTGCGCCACCCGCACCACGATGGCCCGGCCTCCGCCGTTGAGGTAGAAGTCGCGGACGGCGTACCCGAGACCGCTGTCCCGAACGAGCCCGCCGAAGGTGCTCTCGAACTCGGTGAAGTTGCTGATCGGGACCGGCGTGTCGACCGGACCTCTGCGGGCGGTGCCCACGAAAGCGGCGATGGACGTCGCGACGCCCGAGATGGTGCGGTTCCCACTGGGTACCTCGGTCACGTACACACCCGGATACGTGGTGGCGATGCTCATGGGGGCTCCTTCGACGTCGCGGCCGGACTGAGCGGACCTTCCTCCTGCGAGCATTCGCAGTCCCCGTCAACCGGCCGTCACCGACCCGTCACCGGCATCTCGGTGACCAAGCCCGGCGCAGATCGCGCACGCGCGGTAATCCGCGCCTCCGCGAACGGTGACGCTGCAGTGACCGGCCGGTGACGGGCGCGCGCCACCGTACTGTCACGTCCCGACGTCGGACTTCGGTGGCCGGCCCGCGGCGAATCCAGCAACCAGGAGGTCGTAAATGGTGCACATCTCGACTCACCGCAAGGGTGACGGTGGCCGACGGGCCCGTCCTCCCGGTCGGGGCGGATCTCACGCTCGACACGTACACGGTGTCAGAGACAGTGCTCGCCCCGCAGGGTGATGCCGACGACGCCGTGGAGATCGCGCTCGTGCCCGACGACGTCTCGCTCACGCTGCTGGCGATCACCGCGAAGGAGAACACCACGGGCAAGCCGGCGGCGGTCACCGTCGTCCCCGCGCACAGCGCCACTGACGGGGACGCCATCGCCATCAACGGGGCCTTCCTGCTCGCCAACGCCGACGTGCTCAGCCGGCTCGTCACCGACGGGCCGCAGGTGTTCAAGGTGACCAACGAGGGCACGACGCCTACGTCGGTTCGGCTCCTCGCAGCATTCGATGCCTAGGGTGAATTTGGTAGAAGACGGAGCTCCAGGAGTGGGCCGGCAACTGGCGCGGTTCTTGAACTGATGCCACAGCCGTCGTGACGGCTCGGCGGATCGGCCCGAACAATGGTGCTGTGGAGGGGGCCGTTCCCGAGGCGTACAAAAAGGATGCGTGCCTGAGCTCCCTTGGGGAGACGGACCGGCAGAGTTGAGGTCAGGATCTCTGCAGGCGTGGGCGGGGCAGGCGGGCTCAGGGATTCTCGACCTCTCCGGACCCTGCCCGCGCTGCGAACACGCCTCGACCTTCAGCGTTCACCAAACAGCCATCTTTGTCACTGCATCGGCCGCGCCCGCCGTGCCCGGTGCCGACGGCCAGGACCCCTTCAACGCCGCCACACTGTTCAAGTGCCAATGCGGGCAGCCCCACGCACACCCCAAGAAGTTGACGATCACGGGCTGCGGCACCTACTGGGTGCGGCGTCCGACCAAAGTCGCGAACGAGAACAAGTACGGCCTCGAGCCGGTCCAGGAACCAAAGCTCGTGGCTGCGGCCCAGCTGGTTGGCAAGGAGAGCGTCACCTCGCAAGCCGGGCTGCGAGCCCTGGCAGAGAAGTGGATTCCCGGCACCACTCGGGGCCCTGGGCATCTTCTGGCTGCAGCCCGACTCAACCCGACCCACCAAGGTGACCTTTACGGAGAACGGTGCTGCAACCACTGCTTGCGGCAAGATCGCCAAGATTTCCAACGGGGCGTTGCAGGTCAAGGTGACGACTGGGGCTGTCACCACCATCAAGGTCGCGCCCTTGACGCGCGTGACCGCGCTGGAACAAGTTGCGGATTGCGGCTGAAGATGTGTGACCTGGTTGACGGCTCGGTAACGTTCGCAGGTCCTTACGGCGCGTTGCGTGAACTGGAGTCCGGGTGGGAGCAGCTTCGGACGGTGCGAGAGATGCACCTGCACCCCCCACGACTCCAAACCTTTCACGGGCTCGACAGCCGGCGGGACTTCGGTGACCCTGAAGCGCCGGCCACGGCGAAACTGGTTCACCACTACGGATCTGGTGCTCCCGTTGCCGAGCGCCTGCAGGTCGAGATGATCACGCACAGGCTGCCGATCTTCGTGCAGCCCGAGCATCACACCGGGCTTGCCACTGGCGGCCAGACCACCTCGGGCGGCCGACCCGGCATTGCCATCGACGTCCACGCCCTGAAGGCGGCCGCCACGGACGCTCGCGTCGGGTCGGCGCCCGGCCGCCAGGTCGCCGTGGTGGACTCCGGTCATCTTCTCGGCAAGGCCCGCATGTACGACTTCACGGGTGGCCTGGCCCCCGACGAGGCCGCGGACGACGAGGTTGGACACGGCACGGCTGGCCGTGGCCGAGCTCATCCGGGCCATCAACCCGAGCGCAGACATCACCGCTCTGCGGGTCGTGAACGCCCGAAGCGGAACCAGCTACGAGCTGCTGTGCGCCATGACCTACGCGCACTGGTCGGGGATGTTCGACATCGTGAACGTGAGTCTCTCGGCGCAGAGCTCGAGCCAGTGCATGACCACATTGGGTGGCAGCCTGACGATGGTCCTGGAGATCTGCCAGGCCAACGGCATCCCGACACCAATGATTGTGGCAGCGGCGGGCAACACCAGCACGAGGCAAGCATTCGGCTACCCGGCACGACTGCCCGGATCTACTGTCGTCCAGGCTTAGGACTTCAGTGGCGCTCCCGCCGCCTAAAACGTGGCAGTGCCTTCCTCGCATGTGTCCATCCATGCCACAGGGGGCGACTTAACCAGCGCGTTTGGCACCATTACCGATGCCGCCGGCCATGCTGAACCAATGTATGGGACGTCGTACGCGGCGGCCGTGGCGACGGCACTCTTGCTCCCTGATGACTCATAGGGTCGCCTTCCAGCGGCCTGCACGTGACTCGCCTGGCCCTGACGCCGGCGACGACTGACGCCCGGCGGCAACGAACACGCTTCATACCGCCGCCGGCCGCACCCTGGCATCCCAAGAGTGACTGGCATGGCCGGCTTCGACGCCTTCTCGTAGGCCGGGGGCCGCCAGTGACCTGCCGCGAGGTGACCGCGCGGCGCCTCTGTCCGTAGCCAGCGGTATGAAGAATCGGAGAACTGGCATGCGGCACCTCTCGTGTGGGCCGGCCACCTCCTCAGTTCGTCGGGGTGATGAGGGGAGAGCCGGTTGCCATGCGCGATTCAGTTTCGCAGGTGCCGCACCACCTCCGGCGCAGGTGCCGGCTCAGGCGGTGACGAAACGCTCGCGGATCCGCGAGGTGTACTGGTGGCCAGCATCGGTGTCAAGCCAGTCGCTGTACGGCTCGACCGGCGAGTGCAGCAGGACCTGGTGGGCGATCGTGTCTGTCTCCACAGGTGCGTGAACGGCATGGCAGGCGGCCTTGACGCCGGCGATGACCTCGGGGACGGCGCGCGCGTCGACGCGGATCGCAAGGTGGTGGCGCTCGAGGTAGACGTCGGTGGCAGCCTCCACCAGGACCCCGGTGGGCACGCCGGTCATCGGGACGGGGAAAGGTGCCCTGATCAGGGCGACAGTCGCCTCCACGTCGCCGTCGTGCGCCTTGCCCAGCAGCGGCTCCACGTCCTCCATGCTGGTCGGGTAGGTGGGTAGCCCTGCAGTTTGTGTGGTCATGATATTCACGGTACGCGCCCGCCACGTCTGCACCACGACTGCCCGTAGGCAGCCCCGAAGTGTGCGCTGCGCGGTTGGGGCGTTGCGGCACAACGGATTTCGAGGTGTTCGACCGTGGCTGGGAACGGGTGGACCGGCCGGGAGGCCCTCCGTCGCCACGATGATGTGTCGAATCGAACATGGAGGCCTGAGCGACTTCCCAAGCCGATGGCCGCCCCAGGCGAAGTAGGCGAAAGCGTTCACACAGGGCCGGACCGGTAGGCCCCACCACCGTTCCAAACCTTCGTCGGCGAGATAGCGGCTCCCACAGCGTCGCCGGCCACGCCGCATCTGAGGCCCAGGGGGATGCTCGCGTCCGCGTCGCCGACCTTTGGACCTGCGTCTCAACGCTGCGAGGCGGTCAGGCGGTCTCGGCCGGCAGCGTTTGCAGGCGAAAGGTCGCGTCGCGCCCGGTCCACGCCGCGGGTGTCGCATCCGGGTCACCGCGTTCGTTGTACTGGTGAGGCCGAGACCATCGGATTGTCCTGCCCCCGTTTGAACGGAGTCCCGCCCATGAGCAGACCGTTTCGATTCGGAGTCGTCACCCCTGTGCTGGCCGACGTGGGCTCCTGGCGCGACCAGCTACGGCGGCTCGCCGACTGGGGGTACTCGACTGTGCTGATGCCGGACGTCCCCCAATGGCAGCCCGCGCCTGGCCCAACGCTTGCCATGGCCGCCGCCTGGACGAACCTGCGCGTCGGGACCTGGGTGTACGCATCGCCACTGCGCCCTGCGTGGAGCACCGCGTGGGAGGCGCACTCGATGTCGTTGCTCACCGAGGGTCGCTTCGAGATGGGCATCGGCACTGGCAGGCCCGGGATCGAGGACGAGCTTCACGACGTCGGGATGCCGGTCCTGGCACCCAGGGAGCGGTTGGAAGTGGTGCGGGAGACTGTGACCCGACTGCGGGAACTCGACGGTCCCGATGTCCACACCTCGGTGGTCATGGCCGTTCGCGGGCCGAAGGCGCGGGCGTTGGCCGCGGAGGTCGCCGACACTGTTACCTTCGCGGCGTCGCCGAGCGACACACGTGAACACCTCGCCGAGATGGCCCGCGAGTTCCGCGCCGGGCGACAGATCGAGCTCGCCGTGCACGTCTCGGTCATCGGTGACACTGTCGCGCCGTTCATGGCGTCGGCCCGAGACACCGATCCGGACGCGTTGCGGAAGGCGGACTCGCTGGCCATCCTCCCCGACGACCCAGCAGCCGCTGCCGAAGAGATTCAACGACGGCGAGAAGAGATCGGCTTCTCCTACATCGTCCTGGGCGCCGGCTCCGCCGAAGTGTTGGCCCCGACAGTCAACAAACTTGCCGGCCAGTAGCTCTCCCAGCCGTTCACTCTTTCAAGGTGCGTCTCAGCGCCGCCTTGCGGAAGGGCGAGCTTTGGCGGCGGTTAGGACCCAGGCGGGAGAGGCCACCCTGCTCAACTGCCCGGCGTCTGCCATGCCGGCCCGCGAGCGCAGCGTCAACCGCGAGGAGGTCTTCGAGCTGGCCAACCCTGATGAGCTCACGGCCAGTCAGCCAGGGCTGAACCCGAGTTTGCTGGTGGACGTACGAGGTTGCCAAGTCCATGCTGTGCGTTGGAGGTTGAACGGCGAAGAGACGGGGGTGCCATGTCTAGGTGGAGAGCGCCGGGCACTCAACAAGGGCCCAACTCGGTGCCCATAGTGGTGGCCGGGATCACCGCCCTTGGGGTGGTCATCGCGGCATCAATCGGCGCCTGGTCTTCAAGGGACCGGACATTCCGAAGACAGTGAGCGCATCCCCCGCAGCGACCATCGACGCGGCCCCCGAAGTCGAACTGGAATCCTTGGCGCTTGCCGATATCGACCCGCCCCCCGCAGTGGAGTACACGTTCGAGGGCCACGCGGCCGGACTCGGCAAAAGCGACTTCGTCTTTGTCGTTGGAAAGTTTGACGATTCCACAGCCAAGGATTCCTCGAGCTCTCCCAACGATGGATTCGCGATCTCGCCGCCAGCGAAATTCCTTCCCGATGGCTCATGGCAGGTTACTGGGAACATGCCGTCGGCGCCCCACGTGTCCCAGTTCTCGGCGATCGTGACTGAGGGCTTGAGCATGAGTCTGCTGCCGGGGGAAGGGGACGGGGGCGGAGGCGGCTTCGTCGTTCTCAGCGAAGGCGAGATCCGCCGGCTGGGACCACAAGCAAGCTCTGTGTCCGCCACCGACTCGGCGGCCGTGGCGGAACTCTTGTCACACGCCGTCCAAAGTCCGGCCCCCTGACGGTGCCGACCCAGGATGTGCCAACGCCTACACAGCCCTACACAACGGCGCTCGTCGCCCATCGCCGAGGTGCCGGATCAGACGGACGAAGTAGCTGAGGACTCGCGCACCCGACATCGACCCAGATCGTGAGATCCGGCGCCACCCCGTTCTGTGACGCGTGACCGTGAGCGGCTGGCCGCATCACGCCTTCGAGACAGCGATGAGGCATCACCGCTGCTGCGGTCGACGCCGGAACTCGGCGACGCAAGAGCGATGTCTATTGCGTGTGCTGCAACGTGCGTCTCGCCGCCGCCTGAAGCCCCCGTGCGCGCACACTCCCGGACCAAGGCCGCCTGTAGACGGATCAGTCTACAGGCGCTAGCCTTGCGTTGTGTCCCAGACAACGACGATCCGCATCAGCAGAGACACCCATGCGCGGGTGACGCGCCTGGCGGCCGAACGCCACGAAACAATCGACGAGACAGTGAGCAACGCCATCCGCGCACTTCGCCAGGACGCCATGGCACGGGACCTCGCTGGAGAGCTCACCGAGGTCGAGACCGCGTGGCTCGATGCTGACGCCGGGTGACGTCGTCGAACTCGACCTCGGCATGCCCACCGGCAGCGAGGCCGGACTCCGTCGCCCGGCCGTCGTTGTGACAGCCGCCCGAATCCTCAGGGGCGGACCCATCGTCGTCCAGGTCGTTCCCTTGACCCGCACGATCCGCACGAGCGGCACTGAGATCCTGATCGACCCCGATGAGGACAACCGGCTCGTGGCGCCTTGCTCGGCGCAGTGCCAGCACGTGCGATCCGTTGCCATGACTCGCGTTCATGAGCGCACCGGCAATGTCGGACCCGTGGTCCTCAACGAGGTCCGCGAGACGCTGGCGCTGCTGTTGGACCTATAGCGGCGCGGGATCCTCACGGGGTCGCGCCACTGGAAGAAGGTGCGTCTCTGCGGCCCCAGCCGACCTCGAAAACGGTTGTGAGAGAGCGCGTCATTGCGACTAGCGTGGCCACGTGCTGGACCTCACCTGGGCATGGCGCTGACGACGCGACCCACGCCTCGGTTGTTCGACAAGAGGCGTGCAACGGCCTCGTACTCGGGCGTGCGCTCCACGCCTGGGTATGGCGCCGCCGCCGGCGCTACCGGAAGACACCAGTTGCTTCGGCCCCCGCCAAGCGACACGCTCAACTCGATCGACCTGCGTCCCTTGCCACGATCCGATCTTTGGGGTCTGTCAGCAAGGGATGCTGGCGCCTTTGGTTTCGGGCCCGCTCGAAGGCTGCGCTTCCTCGACATGGCGCGACACCTGGCGGAGACTGGACGACAACCCACGAGCCGTGGAAGGGGGTCGCGATGTGGTTCTGGATCATCCTCCTTCTCCTGGGCTTCGCCGTCGTTGGGGCTATGACCTATCGCCATCGGAGGGCGGGGTCTCCCGACGCCCCAGCCACGAGGGACGATCCGCCCGAGGCAGTGGATACCCCGAACTGAGCGGGGTGTCTGATCCCCACCGACACGGACGCCCGCTGCCTCTTTATGCCGCGAGTCGCTCGGACCGATCACGGGGCCTGGAGCCACCGCGGCCCGATAGGGGTCTGGTGTGCGCGAGGCGGTGCGAATCGTCCGGCCTCGAGATGCTCTAACACATGGCCGTAGGCTGCCGACATGTCGATGGTCCACACCGACGCGGTGTTCTTCGAGGACGACAGGGCGTTCGAGACCTGGCTTGTCGACAACGCGTCGACCGCCACGCACGTCTGGGTTCGGATGGCCAAGAAGGGCACCGGCGTCACGTCGATCGACTGGACGAGGGCCGTGGACGTGGCGCTCTGCTTCGGCTGGATCGACGGCATCTCCCGGCGGATCGACGACGAGTGGTACGTGCAGCGGTTCACCCCTCGGCGCGCGAAGAGCGTCTGGTCGAAGATCAACCGCGAGCGCATTGAGCGACTCACCGCCGAGGGGCGGATGCGGCCCGCCGGACTGGCCGAGGTGGAAAGGGCGAAGGCGGACGGCCGATGGGCCGCCGCCTACGACAGCCCGGCCACCGCGGTCGTGCCCGACGACCTCGCCGCCGCCCTGGCCGCGCGCGACCTCACCGAGGTCTACGCCGCGCTGGACAGCCGAAACCGCTTCGCCTTCCTCAATCGCATCCAAACCGCAGTGCGACCGGAGACCCGCGACCCGCCGCATCGAACAGCTCACCGACGCCCTCGCCCAGGGCAAGACCCCCTACCCGACCCCGAAGCAAGAAGTCCGGTACCTAGCGGGTGTTCAGCGCAGCTCAGCAAACCACGAGCTGCGTCTTCTCGCCGCGAGTCGCCGCTTGGCTGGGTGGGTCAAGGCGATATCTGGGCGGTTGGGGAGGGATGGGTCCTGAGTGCCTGTCTGAACCACTCGAATACAGGTGTGACGTCGGGTTGTGGGGGCCAGTCGTTGACCTGGGCAACGAGGTGGAAATACTGCTGGGCTCGAGGGTCGGCAGCGACCGCGAGGCAGTGCAGCACTCGGCTCGGTAGGCCGTCGTATCGCTCCTGCTGAACGTCTGCGCGTAGGCGTCGATGAGGTGGTCCACCACCGAAGCGGCGGCTGGTGAGGCGGGGTCGGTGCCGGCATCGAGGGCGGCCCGGACCTGTTCGATCACCAGGACGACCTCGAGGGCGTCCACGTGCGCGGTGGCAACCTGAGCGAGTGAGGTCCGCTCGCTGAGCACCGCTCGGATGGTGTCAAGCGGCACACCAAGCTCGCGCAGGGTACGCACCAGACATAGTCGGATGGCCGCCTCCCCGTCATAGAGCCGGTAACCGCCTGCGCTTCTCGCGCTATCGCCCACCACCTCGGCATCGGAGTAGAAGCGGATGGTGCGCACCGGCAACCCAGTGCGCCGGGATAGACCACCTATCGAAAAGCAAGCCGTCGTCGATCACAGAGCCAGCCTGACCCCTCCACCCGCTGGAGACTCGAGCCCGCTACTCACCGACCTGGCCGGAAACCGCATCGCGGGAAGGACCTCAGCGCATGGCGCGTCACAACGCCACGGGGCGGCAGCGGCACTGGTGCCACCTGTGTACGCAACGTACCCCGCCCAACGCTGAGCTTCCCCCCGGTGACTCCACCTCGGGGGCAGCCCCGAATGTATTTCAGATATGAACTACTTGTCACCGAGGTAAATCATCAGTAGTGTCCCGCCATCGAAGCAGCCCGCTTCGGGTGTGGAAGGAGCAGGGAATGTCCGCAACGCTTGTGGTTCGACACCAGGTGAACGACTACGCCACCTGGAAGCCCGTCTATGACAGCCTGGAAGGCCTTCGCGGCCAGCACGGCTGCACCGGGGCGCGGGTCTTGCAGCTCGCCAACGACGGGAACGACATCCTCGTGACTCACGACTTCCCCAGCGCCGAGCAGGCGGCCGGTTTCGCGGGCGACCCCGCACTCAAGGCCGGCATGGACCGGGCCGGCGTGGCCGGGCCACCCCAGATCGAGATCTTCACCGTTGGCTGAGCCCTATCGACGTCGGCCGGGGAAGCGGCTTCGCCCTTCCCCGGCCAAACTCGGGCTGGTGCGCGTGGACGGCGACTTCGCCGACGAGTACCCCGACGGTGACGCCGCCAGCACTGAGGCACACGCGTCGCTGGTGCGCGCCGGCACCGCAGCGTTGAGCGAGCTCGACCGCTGCGTCCAGGCCAGCTTCGGCGTCGGCCAACCAGCGGCGACGACCTTGGCCATCCTCGACGGCGCTGGCGAACCGCTCACCCCCTCCCAGATCAGCGAACGGATGCTGGTCGCATCGGCGAACACCACAGCGACCCTGGACCTGCTGGAGCTTCGAGGCTGGGCCAGGCGCACACCCAACCCGCAGGACCGGCGCAGCACCCTCGTCGAGATCACCGACGAAGGGCGCGCCGTCGCCGACCGTCTCCTGGCCGGCATCCGCGTCCTGGAACGCGACGCCCTGGACCAGCTCTCACCCCGCGAACGCGCCCAGCTCCTCCGCCTCCTCGACAAGGTGCTCACCCGCCTGGGTGCGCTCTCCGACGCCCCACCCATCCCGCTCGAAGGCAACCGCAACCGCCCAGCACGCCTCGATCACCCCTCGCGCTGAACTCGCAGGCCAGGCATCCCGACGGCCGTGAGCCGGTGCCTCCGGCCGCGCCGATGCGAGCCGGAACTGCGTCACTTCGCCGCGTGAGGTGGAGCCCCGCGGGCTTGGGTCAAAGCCAGGAGCGCCGGCTCGGGCGGCTCAGAGAGCCAGTGGCTTCACCGGTGACATCATCAGGCTCGGGTCGTTGCGCCAGTCGACACCGGGAACGTCGATGTAGAGCTCGATCTCGTTGCCGTCGGGGTCGGCGATGTAGAGGCTGTGGGTCACGGTGTGGTCGCTCGTACCGAGGACGGTCACCCCGTTGGCGCGCAGCGAGGAGAGCGCCTCGCGTAGCTCGTCGTCACTGTCGCCCACCTTCAACCCGAAGTGGTAGAGCCCGAGACGGCGGCCCGCGGGCATGGGCGCCGCGTCCTCGCCCACTTCGATGAGCAGCAACTCGTGATGCGTGCGCCCGGACGGAGCACTGAAAGCCAGAGCGGGGAACGGGAGCACCTCGTCGGGGTCCTGCAGCGAACGCCAACCCAGCACCTCGCGGTAGAAGCGCGCCGAACGCTTCAGGTTGCGCACGTACAACACGAGATGACCCAGCTCGCGAACCTCCATGGGCTGCCACCGTTCCTTTGCTCACCGGCCGACCTGGCACTCGCCATGCCTACCACCGTTGCATGCGGATGGCATAGGGGCGTCGAAGCGGCAGGTGGTCTCGGGCTCGCCGTAATGATCTTCACCCGGTTGGCGACCTCGAGCTTCACGAGGAGTCGCGACACGTGCGCCTTCACGGTGGACTCGCTCATGAACAGTTGGGACGCGATCTCTGAGTTTGACGCGCCGGTGCCGAGGGCGACCGCCGCCTCGCGCTCGCGGTCGGTCACCGCGTCAAGTCGCCGAGTGGCAATCTGTGCTCGGTCGGCGGCATCCGGCTTCTCGAAGTGGGACAACAGGTTTCGTGTGACGGATGGGGAGATGATCGCGTCGCCGCCCGCGACCAGCCGCACCGCGTCGATGATCTGTGACGGGGGCGTTTCCTTGACCAGGAACCCGCTTGCCCCGGCGCGCAGTGCTGCCACCACCTGTTCGTCGGCCTGGAACGTGGTCAAGACGATGACCGCACCAATCCTCGAAGGGCCCGACCATGAACCCAGTCCAGCAGCAAGCCCCACTTCCAACCGTGGCGTCGGAGCCACGCGTCGCGACCCGCCGCAGCATCCCACCGCTGCTGACCTGGCGGCTCAACCTGATGCGCGTCGGCTACCTCACCATGGGTGTCGGGCTCGCACTCACCAAGTGGCCCGAGCTCTTCTCCCACGACCCGTGGGAGCTCAAGCAGGGAGTGGTCGTCGCGATGCTGGTGGCCATGTCGGTGCTCGCCCTGCTCGGGCTGCGCTACCCCGAGCGGATGCTGCCGATCCTGCTGTTCGAGGTCAGCTGGAAACTGCTCTGGCTCGGCACCGTCGCACTGCCCCTGTGGCTGGCCGACGACCTCAACGGGGCGACCCGAGAAGAGACCATCAAGATTCTCTGGGTAGCCATCGTGATCGTTGCCGTCCCGTGGCGCCACGCGCTCCGGCAGTTCGTCCTCGCCCGCGGCGACCGGTGGCACTGACGTGAATTGCCGCGGAGGCGTGCCACGATGACGCCATGACTGCGGACCTGCACGTTCTCTCAGCGGGCTATGCCGACGAGCGGGTGGCCAGCACCGTGGCGCTGATCCGCGATGAGGGCCACGTGATCGTCGTCGACCCCGGGATGGTGTCGGACCGCAGCAAGATCCTCGACCCGCTGACGCACCTGGGACTCAGACCCACCGACGTCGGTGAGGTGGTGTTCAGCCATCACCATCCCGACCACACGCTGAACGCCGCACTGTTCGAGCGCGCTCGGTTCCACGACTTCTGGGCGATCTACCACAACGACATCTGGACCGACCGGCCGGCCGATGGCTTCCAGCTCTCCCCGTCGGTGCGGCTGATGGCCACACCAGGGCACTCACCACAGGACATCACCACACTGGTCGAGACCGCACAGGGCCTCGTGGCCTGCACCCACCTGTGGTGGTCGGCCAACGGCCCGGCCGTGGATCCAACGGCCGACGACCAAGCCACGCTCGAGCGGTCCCGCGCCGCGCTCCTGGAGCTCCAACCCGTCCTCATCGTGCCCGGTCACGGCGAGCCCTTCCGACCCGAGGCACTCGCCGCGCGGTGATCCGGCAGCCCGCCCTGGCGGGGATGAGTCGTAACAAACGCGACGAGGGGTCGCTCAGAGTCGCCTCCAAACCCTCCGCGAGCCGTCAGGCCCTAGGGTTCCGCGTGTGGGACGCATCTACGCCGACGCCGAGCAGCTCAGAGCGGTCTTCTCCGAGATGTTCGACGTCGTCGCCGACGACGACGGGATGGACGGGCTCGTCGCACAGCAGATGGTGATCAACTTCCGCTTGCACGACCCCTCGATCGACATCTGGGTCGACGGCAGGACTCGGCCGGTCGCCACGGCCTTCGAGCCCATCGGGGTCGATGCGACGCTCACCGCCGAACTGAGCGCCGACTCGATGCACGAACTGCTGTTGGGCACGCTGCCGCTCGGCAAGGCTCTGCTCTTTCGCAAGCTCAAGGTGTCGGGCTCGAGGTCTGGAGCACTCAAGCTCGAGCCACTCCTGCACGCCTGCCAGGCCGTCTATCCCGGGATCGTCGACAGACGCCTGTAGGAGAGGCGCTTGGGTCGGTTTGACCCGTCCGCCGGTCGGGTCGGCCAAAATGGGCCGGTGCTCGGACTCGAGATGGTGGTGCTGCTGGGGGTCGCGCTGGTCGTGTGCGGCGCGCTCGCGCGCCGATACCCGATCGCGCCGGCGATCCTGCTGGTGCTGGTCGGCGTGCTGGTCGGGTTCGTGCCCCACCTGCGCCAAGCGCAGCTGCCGCCGGAGGTCGTGCTCCTGCTCTTCCTGCCGGCGCTGCTGTACTGGGAGAGCCTGACCACCTCGCTGCGCGAGATCCGCAACAACCTGCGGGTCGTCGTCCTCACCAGCACCGCCCTGGTCGTCGCGACCGCGGCCGCGGTGGCGGTCGCGGCGCACGGGTTCGGCCTGGAGTGGGGGCCGGCGTGGGTGCTCGGCGCCGCGCTCGCGCCGACCGACGCGACGGCGGTCGGCGTCCTGGCCCGCGACCTGCCGCGGCGCACGGTGACCGTGCTGCGCGCCGAGAGCCTGGTCAACGACGGCACCGCGCTGGTGCTCTACGGGCTGGCCGTCGGGGTCACCGTCGGCGAGGAGCAGCTGACCGGGCTGGCACGTGACCTGGCTGCTGGTGCTGGCGTACGGCGGAGGGGTGCTGGCCGGTGGGCTGGTCGGGTCTGGTCAGCTGGCAGTTCCGGCGGCGCATGGACGACCCGATGCTCGAGGCCATCGCGATGCTGGTGACACCGTTCGCGGCGTTCCTGCTGGCTGACGCCGTCGACGCGTCCGGCGTGCTGGCGGTCGTCTCCTGCGGGCTGTTCATGAGCCAGGTGACGCCGCGGATCACCGGGGCGGCCACCCGGCAGATCGCGCTCCCGTTCTGGGCACTGTCCACCACCGTGCTGAGCAGTGCGCTCTTCGTGCTGATCGGCATCTCGGCGCAGTCGGCGTTCCGCGGCCTCACGCAGCACAACGCTGCTGCGCGCGCTGGTCGACACCCTCGTGGTGACCGCCGTCGTGATCGGGGTGCGGTGGGTCTGGATCTACACCACGCCGTACCTGATCCGGCTCGTCGACCGTCGCCCGGCGCAGCGGCGCGCCGGGTCGGAGCTCGCCAGCGCACCGTGAGCGCGGTGGCCGGCTTCCGCGGTGCGGTCTCCCTCGCTGCGGTCCTCGCCGTGCCGCACACGCTCAACTCCGGCGCCCCGTTCCCGGACCGGGACCTGATCGTGCTGATCACCTGCGGCGTGATCGTGCTGACCCTGCTGCAGGCACTCCTGCTGCCGGCGGTGGTGCGCTTCGCGCGGCTGCCCGTCGACACCTCGGTCGCCGAGGAGGTCCAGCTCGCCGAGGAGTTCACCCTCGACGCGGCCATCGAGGCCATCGACGACACGGCTGCCGAGCTCGGCAGCGGCGACGAAGGTCGTCGAGCGGGTCCGGCACGAGCTGGACAAGCAGCGCACGCTGCTTGCGGCCTCCGGTGCGGACGGCGACCCTGTCGTCCAGCACGACGACCAGTACACGAGCCTCGTCGCTCGCCCTCATCGGCCGCCGGCGCGCGGCACTCCTCGAGCTGCGCGACGAGCAGCGGATCGACGACATCGTGCTGCGCCGGGTCCAGGCCCGGCTCGACAACGAGGAGGTGCGCATCTCCAGGACCAGCCCGCTGGTCGACTAGACCGGGCGGCCTGCTCCGCGGTGGCTACCTGACCCACCCAACGGGAGCGATGGCGACCGCGCATTGAGGCGCAACCGCCTGCCACGAGGAGGAGAACCGTGTAGCCGGCCGACAGATGGGATCAGGCAGCGCGCTGGGATGGCACCAGTGGACCGATCATCGGGCCTGCTGAGAAGGTGAGTAGGTGAGCGACTGGTTCCTGCCGAGCACGGAGCGTCCGTGGACTGCCGGGAACCTGGTCGTGCCGCACGTGCACGGAGCCGACTACTTCGCCCGCCTGCTCGAGGTCATCGGGGCGACCCGGCGCGGGGACCGGATCTTCATCACCGACTGGCGAGGTGACTCCGACGAACGCATGACGAATGAGGGTCCGACCGTTGCCGACCTGCTGTCGTCGGCGGGACGCCGTGGCGTCGAGGTCCGAGCGCTGCTCTGGAGATCGCACCCGGGCAAGCTCAACACCGAGGAGAACGACCACCTCGGCGCCGTCATCAACGGCTCCGGGGGTGAGGCGCTCCTCGACGAGAGGGTGCGCCGCGGCGGGTCCCACCACCAGAAGCTCATCGTCGTGCGGAGCAAGGGCAGGCCTGACGAGGACGTCGCGTTCGTCGGCGGCATCGACCTCTGCCATGGCCGTCGTGACGACGCGGCGCATGCCGGCGACCCCCAGGCGCCCCCACTGGACAAGCGGTACGGCCCTACCCCGCCCTGGCACGACGCGATGGCGGAGATTCGTGGACCGGCCGTGGCGCACGTCCTCGACACGTTTGCGGAACGCTGGGACGACCCCACGCCGCTGGATCACCGCAACCCCTACCGAGCCGTGATGCACCGGCTGGTCGGGATGCCGCGACACCCCGAGCCGCTGCCCGAGCGCTGGGACCCACCACCGGATGCCGGCGCACACCAGGTGCAGATCCTGCGCACGTACCCGGCCAAGCGGCCGGCGTACCCGTTCGCCCCGGACGGGGAACGTTCCATCGCCAGGGCCTACGCGCGTGCGTTCTCCAGAGCGCGTCGGCTGATCTACATCGAGGACCAGTACTTCTGGTCCGACGTGGTGGCAGACACCCTCGCCGCAGCCCTTCGACGCGAGCCGGAGCTCCAGGTCATCGCGGTCGTGCCCCGCTACCCAGAGAAGGACAGCCGCATCGACGGGCCCCCGATGCTGTACGGGCAACGACTGGCGTGGGACCTGCTGCGCCAGGCCGGCGGCGACCGGTTCGCTCTCTTCGACCTCGAGAACGCCCAGGGGACCCCGATCTACGTGCACGCCAAGGTGTGTGTGGTCGACGACCAGTGGATGACCATCGGCTCCGACAACCTCAACCGGCGCTCATGGACCCACGACTCCGAGATCACCTGTGCCGTTGTCGACCCCGGCGAGGTGCTGCCCCGCCGGCTCAGGACGTCGTTGTGGGCCGAGCACCTCGCCCTGCCCCCGGACGAGCCCCGGATGTCGGAGCTGAGCGGCGCGCTGGCTCTGTGGGCCGAGCGTGAGGACGCCACCGGCAGCCGCATCCGCCGTCACGTCCCCCCGGCCGTTTCGGCCTCCACCCGGCGGTGGGCGCGCCCGGCCTACCTGGCCGTCTACGACCCCGACGGCCGACCACGCAGGCTGCGCGGCACGACCGACTTCTGACGACGTAGCACTCGGCCGCCGCAGCCGCCGTGTCCGGAGGGTGCGTCATACCGAGGGAGATCAGCTCGATGAGGAGACCGGGGCGAGGCGCCACTTGACGATGCAGAAGCCATGCTCGAGCGCGGTCCGCATGTTCGCCCTGTCGATGACACCGTCACTGCCGATGAACGGAACGAACGAGGTCAGGCGTGGGTTCTGCGACATCATCTGCAGCAGCAGCCGGTTCACCTCTTCGTCCTCTTGGACCAGATCAGGCCACGTGGTCACGTCCCGCCCGCGCAGCCGAATCATCACCGGGTCACCGGCACGCAGGTTCAGAGTCCACTTGCCGCCACCGGGAGTGAGCAACACATCACCATCGCGGACATAGCTGACTGGTTGCCGGTAGGGCCGGCCGGTCTTGCGTCCGGTCAGGTACACCAGCATGAGCCGCCCGCCGAGCGGAGTGGGGAACGGCATGCCCAACACCAGGCGCATCGGGACGTTCACCCGCTTCATCCGGCGGGCCAGGCGCTGGGCATCTGCGGCGTCGAAAGCTGTCCCGTCACTCATGACGACCCCCTGTCTCGGACCCACCACGAGCCGGCACGCCCACCCCCGGGCCGTCGACCGCAGGTGGTGCGGATCTGTCTGCCATGAAGCGTAGATATCGCGGCGTTTGATGTCCACAGGCTCTGTGCCGTCGGCCATGGCACGCCCCGCCGGCACCGGATCTCCGACCAGGACACGACGGCTCGAGGCGGCGCGTCAGTACGCCGCGTGATCTCGCGTCCGAGAAGTGACCGCGGTACGTGTCCCGGGGCCCCTGGGATTTGCCAAAGGCAGCTTTCGACCCCCGATCGGCGGCTTCGCCTGCGGGCTGCCGCCAGACGGAATCACTCGCTGCGATGATCGGCCGATGAGCCCCGAGAGCGACCCCACTGACGCGGCCGAGGTCCGTCGCCGCCAGGCGCGGGAGAACGCCGAGTACCACCGCGCGGCCGCAGCGCGGGCGGCGAAGGCCGAGGCGCGGCGCACGGCCCCGATGGTGGCGGCCTTCGCCGAGGCGATGCTGTCGGCGGGCGTCGAACCCACCCGGCTGCGCGCCCTCCCCTACAGCGGCGGCGGGAGCGTGCGCACCGACGTCGTCGGCTGGTACGTGCGACGCGACCACCGCGCTGCCGTCGGCACGGACGGCCGCTGGTACGTCCTCGTCGTGGCGCCCACCCTGCGCGCACGGCTGGCCGGCGTCCACGTCGAGCCCAGCGACGCCCCGCTCCAGGTCGGGGCGGGTGGCCGGGACGGTGACTCGGTGGCCCTGGACGTGCTGCTCCAGCTGCGTCTGGATGCCGGGCCCGACTTCCCCCCATGACGCCTCCCCCACACGCAACGACTGTGGCACGCCACTTCGCTCGGCTGCGCAGCCCTGACGCTGCGGCCGCTCAGTCCTTGCGTCGCGTGGCAGTTGCCACGAAGTGCCCCGCCAGAGCCAGTAAGGCGGCGCAGGCGGCGCCGACCAGGCCCAGGATGGCGAAGAACGGGAGCCTCGACATCATGGTTGCTGTGCCGTCGTAGCCGGTGACCATGAAGGTGAATGCCAGAGCGAAGCCGTAGACCGACGCACCAGCCAACGCCGCACGGCGGGAGGGTGCGAAGGCCCCGACGAGGAGTGCGACCAGCCCCCAAGGGACCAGGCTCACGCCGGACCCGACGAACACGTAGCGGGCCCCGAGCAGCCCCAGGGTGGCGCCGAGGGCGACCAGGGCGGCGTAGCGCCAGGCGTTGGGGACCCCGCGGCGATCCGTTCGAGCTGTGGCGCTCATGACTGGTCTACGGCGTGCGGGTGGCGCAGTGGGCGGGCTCGCGACAGCACGATGCCGCTGCCGATGGCCGCCAGGGAGCAGACGGCCGAGGCCACCCAGAACAGACCGGCGCCCCACAGCGAGAGGATGACTGCATCGTGGGCGGCAAGGAGTGCCGTGCTGAGGGCGCCGGCCGCGAAGGCGATGACGGCCAGGGCCGGCCCTGCGCGTGGAGGCACCAGTCCAGTCCGCCGCCCAGCCCGGTGTTCAAGCACCACGACCAGAACAGTGAGGACCACGCCCGCCACACCCGCCACACCCAGGCCCAGGGTGAGGTCGGCGGCGGCCTCGAGGGTCGCGGCTTGGCGGCAGCTGGCAGCCGCGGGTTGGACCGTCAGCCAGTGCAGGCAGGACGTGGCCGGCAGGTGGGCGCTGGCAGGCAGGCCGAACACCGCCTTGGTGGAGGTCAGGGCCGCTGCGGCCCGAGCCAGCAGCCCCACAACGCCCATCGCCAGCAGCCCCGCGGCAGCGACCGCCAGCAGGGTCGTGGCGACTTCGCGCGCCGCCGGGCGCCGGTATCGGGCCCTGGTGGCCCTGTTCATCGCGCGCGCCACCACGTCGACGCCACCGAACCGGGCGGCGGCCTCGTGACCAGCGAGTAGCGGGTCGGTGCCTGCCGAGACCAGGTCGACCACCGCGTCATCCAGGTGTGCCTGGGTCTCGTCGAGCAACCCTCGTACGTGTTCGGGTGGGCCGGACAGCCGGGTCGCCAGCCGGCCGAGGTAGACGGCGATGGGATCGGGCACCGCCTTCATGCCTCGGACCCCAGCACTGCCGACATCCCGGTGGCGAACCGCTGCCAGTCCTGTCGTCTCTCGACCAGGGCGGCCTCCCCTGTGGGGGTCAGCCGGTAGACCCGACGCTGACGGCCCGAGACGGTGGCCCACTCGCTGGCCACCAACCCGGCATCCTCGAGGCGGTGCAAGGACGGGTAGACAGTGCCTTCGGGAAGGTCGAACAGTCCCTCACTGCGGTCCTTCAACGCGGCGATCACCCCGTAGCCGTGGGTGGGTCCGGCTACCAGAACTCGCAACAGAAGCACCTCGAGGTGGCCGCGGGTCGCATCACGCTTCATACCTAGTGAATCTAGGCATGCAGCCGGGCTCCGTCAAGAAGGAGCCGGATCAGGTGCGGAGCGCGGCTGCGCCGGCCTCGGCGATCTGCACGTCCTGGTCCGGAGTCCCGCCGCCGACACCGATCGCCCCGATGACCTGCCCCCCGGCACTGAGGGGAACGCCACCGCCGAGCAGGGTGAAGCCGGCAGCCAACAAGGACTGTGCGCGCACCGGGTCCGTCGTGCGGGTGGCGAGGGTGGCGGTGGAGGTGCGGAACGCCACCGCGGTCGCGGCCTTGAGGGGGGCCAGGGTCAAGCTGGCTCGGCTGTTGCCGTCCTGCCGCGAGGCGGCCTTGAGGTCGCCGCAGTCGTCCACGACCACGATGAAGACGGCCACCCCGGCGCCGCGCGCCGCTCGCTCTGCGGCCTCGAGGACGCGCTGGGCCTGAGCGGAGCTGAGCGTCGGCGCCATCAGTGGCCGAGCACCATCGGAGGCACTGGCCGCACTGGCGGCCGCCACGCTGGTGGCCGCTCCAGCTGCCAGCCCGGCTGCCGCCAGGGCCGCTCGTCGGGAGGTGCTACCCGTGGCAGAGATGCCGCGGGCCTCGGGGTGGGGTGCAGTCATCGCAGGGCCTCCGATCGAGACGGTCCACCTGAGCGTGGACCTGAAGCACTCAATCGTTCCCGCTCCCACCGGCGCCCGCCACCGGGAGCGCCCGCTCGGCGCCGGGGGCGGGTAGTCACGCCTGCTGCGGCATCCGGAGCTGCTCGCTGTCGCGGTCGGATGCCGTGGCCGCCGGTGACGCCCGGTTGTACTTTCGGCGGATATGCCGATGACGCGGGCTGCCTAGGCTGATCAGGTGGCCACCGACGCACTGCGCTCGCTGTGGGTCGAACCGCGGCCCCCGAACCCCCCGGCCAGGGGGCCTCGGGACTGGGCCCTGGTCGCGGCCTTCACCTGCTGGGCTGTCGTGGAAGCGGTGCTCCGCGAGGACATGGCACCGCGCCCGATTCTTCTCATCGTCGCGCTTGCGGCCGTCGCCCCCCTGCCGTGGCGACGTGATCACCCGCTCGGCACGGTCGCGGTGGCCTTCGGCACCTTGACGGTGGTCGACATCGTCAGAATCCTCACCGGGTCGCAAGGCAGTCTCCCCTCGAGTGTCTCGGCCACCCTGGTCCTGACCTTCGCCCTGTTCCGGTGGGGCTCTGGCAGGGAGGCCGCGGGCGGCCTCGTCCTGATCCTGGTCTGGCTCCCCATCACCACCGTCGCCGACCCGACCAGCCCGGCGGACACGGTCGCAGCGTTCGCGTTCTTCCTGTTCGCCGCCGCGCTCGGCGCCGCGGTTCGCTACCGCGCGAGGATCCGCCTGCGCGACATCGACCAGGCCAAGGCCCGCGAACGCGAACAGCTGGCTCGCGAGCTCCACGACACGGTCGCCCACCATGTCTCGGGCATCGCCATCCAGGCCCAGGCAGGACGTGCTGTCGCAGCCACCCATCCCGAGCGAGCGGTCGAGGCCCTCGCCACCATCGAGGACGCAGCGACCCGCACCCTCACCGAGCTGCGCGCCATCGTCGGCGCGCTCCGCGCCTCGCAGGACGGCGAGTTCGCGCCGCAGCCCGGCGTGGCCGAGGTCGAGGAGCTCGCCACCGACGGCCAGGCACGTCCCTGCGTCGAGGTGACCCTCTCCGGCGAGCTCGACGACCTCAGCCCTGCGGTCGGAGCCGCGGTCTACCGCCTGGCCCAGGAGTCCATCACCAACGCTCGACGGCACGCCCGCCACGCGACCCGGGTCACGGTTGCCGTCACCGGCGATGCCGACCAGGTACGCCTGACCGTCGACGACGACGGCTCCGTCGCTGGTGGCCGGACCCCCGCGGCTACGGCCTGGTGGGCATGCGCGAACGCGCCACGCTGCTGGGCGGTACCTTCCACGCCGGCCCCACCACAGACCGGGGCTGGCGGGTCGAGGCGAGACTCCCCCGCACCGGGACGCCGCGATGAGCATCAGGGTCCTCATCGCCGACGACCAGCCCATCGTGCGCACCGGGCTGACGATGCTGCTCGATGCCCAACCCGACATCGAGGTCATCGGCGCGGCCGCCGACGGGCGCGAGGCAGTCCGCCTGGCGCTCCAGCTGCGCCCCGACGTCGGCCTCTTCGACATCCGGATGCCGGTGATGGACGGCATCGAGGCCACCCGCCGCCTCGCCGGCCCCGACGTCGCCGACCCCCTGCCGATCGTGGTCATCACCACCTTCGACCTCGATGAGTACGTCCACGGTGCCCTCAAAGCCGGCGCCCGCGGGTTCCTGCTCAAGGACGCCGGAGCCGCCCTGCTGACCCAGGCGATCCACGCCGCCGCAGACGGAGACGCACTCATCGCACCCAGCGTCACCATCCGACTCCTCGCAGCATTCGCCCACTCGCACAACGAAACTGCCAGACAGCCGATGGAACCGCTCACCGCACGCGAGGAGGAGGTCCTGGTGCAGGTGGCACAGGGGTGGACTAACAACGAGATCGCCGGCGAGCTGTACATCACAGCTAGCACCGTCAAGGCCCACCTGGCCAGCCTGATGAGGAAGCTCGGCGCCCGCAACCGGGTCGAGGTCGCGATGTGGGCCCACGAGACCGGTCGCGTGTAGACCGGGTAAAGCCTGGCTACTGTCGGGTGTGCCTACTTTCGTTCTGATCCCGGGTGCCGGGGGGTCTTCGTGGGTCTGGAGCCGCGTCACCCGCCTCCTCACCGATGCAGGCCACGAGGCAGTCGCTGTCGACCTGCCCGGCGACGACGAGACCGCGGGCCTGGCCCGCTACACCGAACTGGTGGTGGACGCCATCGGGTCACGCGCCGAGGTCGTCCTCGTCGCAGGGTCGCTGGGCGGGTTCACCGCGCCGCTGGTCTGCGAGCGGGTCACCGTCCGGGAGCTGGTGCTGGTCAACGCGATGATCCCGAACCCCGGCGAGACGGCACGCGACTGGTGGGCGCATACCGGCGCCGTCGAGGCCCGGGAGGAGGCCGCCCTCGCTGGGGGCTACGGTCCCTTCGACCTGGCCACCTACTTCCTGCACGATGTCGACGCCGAGACCGCGGCAGAGGGCGAGCGGTACCAGCGACCCGAGGCCGATGTCGTCTTCGAGTCGGTGTGTGACTTCACGGCGTGGCCGGCGATCCGAATTCGCGTTCTCGCCGGCGCTGACGACCGCTTCTTCCCGGTCGGCCTGCAGCGCCGGGTCGCTCGTGACCGGCTCGGAGTCGAGCCCGACGTGATTCCGGGTGGCCACTTGCTCCCCTTGGTGCAGCCGCGTCTGGTGGCCGAGTACCTGCAGCAGGGGCCCTTGTGAGGTGCCATGGTGCTGAGGGTCACGACGAGCGCATACTCGGAGATAGGCCGCCCTTCCAGCCTTTCGTGCTTGGAACCAGGAGCCACCGCCATGCTGCAGCCTTCGGATGCGACGAGCAGGCCCGACCAGCCCCCGTGGGGTGAGCTCCTCGACCTGGCAGTGGCGATGCGGGACCTGTCGGATCGTGCGACCGACGCCGAGGGCCTGCCCGCACTGGACGACCTCGTCAAGCTCGCCGCAGAGCGTGTGCCATCGGCACGCTGGGCCAGTCTCACCGTGTTGCGTGGCAAGAAGTTCCGGACCGAGGCAACCACCGACCAGGGGGCAACCAGGGCGGACGTCCTGCAGTACGACATGGGGTTCGGGCCGTGCGTGGATGCCGTGCTCGACGACTCCGTCTACGTCAGTGGGGACGTGGCCAGCGACGAGCGGTGGCTGGAGTGGGGCGAGCGTGTGCACAGCGAGCTGGGTGTGCGCAGCGTCCTGTCGCAGCGACTCCGGCTCAGCGGGGACGCCGGCGTCATCGCCGCGCTCAACATCTACTCCCACACAGCCGACGCCTTCGACGAGCACGCACGGGCGATAGGGCTGGTCTTCGCGACCCACGGCGGTCTGCTGATGAACACCATGCTCGCCAACGACCGCGCACGGAACCTGAAGCTCGCGCTCGAGAGCAACCGAGACATCGGCGTCGCCATCGGGGTCCTCATGCACGAACACCGGCTCAGCCGCGAGCAGGCGTTCGACGTGCTGCGCGCAGCCAGCCAGGACTCCAACCGCAAGCTCGCGGATGTCGCTCTCGAGGTCGTCGAGACCGGCACGCTCACCATCCGCGGCTGGCCGGCCCACCCCACCACGCGTCAGGCCATCCCGCCGGTGCGGGTCTGACGCACCGCGTCATCACGTCGCTGTTGCGCTGGGAACAGGTAAGCAGTAACTTACGTGTTCGTGGTGACTTACCCATCGGATGCGTGGGCGCTGCTCGGTGACGCCAGCCGCCGCTCGATCATCGAGCGCTTGTCCGCCGCACCGTGCACCGTCAGTGAGCTGGCCGACCAGATGCCGATCAGCCGGCCGGCGGTCAGCCAGCACCTCAAAGTGCTCAAGGATGCCGGGATCGTGCACGACGCACCCGAGGGCCGCACCCGGGTGTACAGCATCGACGCGGCGCGACTGGAACGGTACCGGCGCCAGGTCGACCAGTTCTGGTCCGACGCCCTGGGGAGCCTGACCACCCGGAACACGGAGCAGAAAGGCGAAGCCGGATGAGTGTGGAACCCGACGGGTCCGTGCGCCACCAGGTAGTGGTGCACCTCCCCCAGGAACAGGCCTTCTGGGCGTTCACCGACCTGGACCGGATCAAGCCGCGCGAGCACAACATGCTCCCCGCGCCCATCGAGCAGACGGTGCTCGAGCCGCACGTCGGCGGCGACATCTACGACCGGGGGGTCGACGGCAGCATCTGCCGCTGGGGTCGCGTCCTGGCCTTCGACCCGCCCCACACGATCGCGTTCAGCTGGGACATCGGCCCCGACTGGCAGGTGGCCACCGACCTGACCCGCACGAGTGAGGTGGAGGTCAGCTTCACCGCCGAGGGCGACCAGCGCACCCTGGTCACCCTCGTCCACCGCCACCTCGAGCGGCACGGCGCCGGCTGGGAGTCGATGAGGGATGGCGTCGACGCCGACGACGGCTGGCCGCTCTACCTCGCCCGGTACCAGGCCCTGACCCGCAGCCAACAGGACCCCGCGTGAGCAAGCCCGACCTCATGGCGCTGGCTGAGGAGGAGCGCACCGACCTGCTGACACTGCTCAACGGCCTGACCGACGAGCAGTGGAACGCCCCGTCGCTGTGCGACCAATGGCGGGTGCGCGACGTCGCCACCCACATCGTCAGCTACGACGAGCTGTCCACCCCCACCACGGCGGCCACCTTCATCCGCGGCGGGCTCAGGATCAATGCCGTCAACGCGGTCGCCCTCCAGCGGTATCGCGAGCTCGAGCCCTCGGCGATTCTCGACCTCCTTCAGCGGAACCTGCGACCCAGCGGCCTCGCCAAGGGGTTCGGCGGCGGGATCGCGCTGACCGACGGAACGATCCACCACCAAGACATCCGGCGCGCACTCAACCTGCCCCGCACCATCCCGGCCCACCGCCTGGCCCCGGTCCTCGACTTCACCCTCGGGGCGCCGACGCTCCCAGCCAAGAAGAACGCAAAGGGCTTGTCCCTGAACGCTACTGACATCGAATGGACCGCTGGCCACGGCGCCGAAGTGACCGGACCCGGCGAGGCACTGCTGATGACCATCGCCGGCCGCCCGCACCCACTCGACGAGCTGAGCGGGCCAGGTCTGTCAACCCTTCAGCAGCGAGTCGCCTGACCATGGCAACGACGCGTGCGCGCGCGCATTCACGGACTGCTTGACGTCACGGTCAGGTCGGGCTCAGCGGCATCCCGGGCCGAAACTGGGGCGACTCTTGGGTCACCCTCCGTGACGTGCAGGCCAGCAGAACGGCCGCAGAGATGAGCACCGCGTTCTTCAGCACGAACTCGCCATCCGCGGTGAGCAGCAGCGGATTTCCGCCCTGCATGGTCAAGCCGGGCGCCATGAGGAACGTCAGGAACGTGCCGGCAAGATGCGTGGCCAGGGCGAGCAGCAGTAGTCGTTGCGCCCTTCCGACGAGCAGGCCGATGCCGAGACCGACCTCCACGGCGCCGAGCAACGGGACGACCAGCTCCGGATTCGCCCACGGCAGGGTCGCGCTCACGAGCGCGGCGACCGGCGAGTCTCCCGCGAGCTTCAGCGCTCCGAACCACACGAAGATCAGACCCAGAGACAGCCGCAGCGCGACCGCGGCGACCGGGGCGGCGCGAGCCAGGAACCGGTCGAAGGCTGCCTCGGACCGGATCCGAACAGGAACCTCACGGCGACGGCCGGCAGCTGGAACCGCAGGCTCCGTAGCACCGCCCGGTGCGTGGTTGTCGTTGTCTCGCAAGCCGATTGGGTCCTGTTGTACCTGGCGATTTCTCATTGCTCCCCCACTTCACTGCTGACTGGTATGCCGGGTTGTTGCGGCGCGCATGCTCGGTCCCCTACCGAGCCACGACCGACGACGGGCGTTCTGGCCCTTCGTCCCCACGGTCTGGGTCGTCGTCGACCATGCGCCCCACGGCGATCGCTACCGACACGTTCGTACGTGCCCGATGTACCGCTAGTGCTCAGGAGGTAGGGCCACGACGAGTTGATACCTCACGCCGGCGTGGACTGTTCTTCTCAGTCCTGGTTGCGCTTCCGTTTGTCGTCGTCGCCGTGCGGCCGCGCCGAGCCGCATCGGCGATCTGGACGTTGTGGATCGCCTGCACCTCCGTCCTTGTCGCGGCCCTGTCGTCGTTGGAGCCACAGCTGGGGTCTCGCAGTCGCCTGGTGGGCCTGGTGGAGCCGGCGCCGCTGGAAGGGCATGCCTGCACTGCGCGCGCTATTCGCTGACGCGTACATCGCAGGAGAGGCCGGCAAGGTAGACCGAGCTGTGACCGCTCGCATCGAGGACGACAGCGGGCTGGCCCTTGGTAGCCGTGCGGATGTCGACCGAGCTTGCCTGGCTGGGGTCGCTGGGGTCCTTCAGGGTCAGCTCACACTCGTCACCTTGCCAGTTCCGCACCTCTACGGTGATCGGCCCGGTGACCTTGAAGGCATCAGTGTCACCCTCGTAAGCAGGGAAGACCGCGGGCAGATGGGCGTTGCCAGGTGTTGCCCGGGGGACCACCTGGCAGCCCGCGTCGTTGACGGACCAGGTGAAGTTCCCGGCCAGAGGAATCTGGTAGGCCTTGACCCCGTACAGCGGCTCCTTCGGCTGCCACGGTTCGTCGGTTCCATCATGCGAGAGGGTGAAAGTGCACCCGTGGTTGTCTCCGGAGATCCGCTCGTGGACTTCGAACCGCCAGGGACCGTCGGCGGCGTAGGTGCCCGAGGCACCCTGCGAGGTCTGCGAGGTCTGCGACTGTCGGGTCCAGAGGATGCCGCCGAGCACGGCTCCGACGACGACAAGGGCTGCGACGGTGATGAGGGCGGCGCGCCGCCATGCCGCGCGGGCCCAACGCGCTCTGAAGCCGCCGGACGCTGTGCTCGTCTTCTCTGTCTCGTTCCCTCCGGCGTGCGCCGACCGCGCCGGGGACCCTTGCGATCGTTTCGTGGGCATGCTGGTGGCGAGGTGCTCGCGGGCGCGGGATGCCACCTCGGGCCGGTCGTTCTCGGCCACGTGGTCGAGGGCCTGCCGGGCGGCGAGGACGCGGGCGGGGTCGTCCTCCTGCAGCCACTCGGCGAGTGCGTTCACCGCACCGAGCCGCACGGGTAGGTACGAGCTGTCCAATGACGTCGTGATGCCGGGGGGCAGCTCGGCGGGGGATATCGCGACGCCGGCTGGGCTGCGGGCCAGCAGGATCGTGCCCTCGGCACCGTAGAGCCACCGTTGCGGGGTCTGCTGCGCGTCGGAGGACCTGACCTGGTCGAAGGCGTAGCCGTAGGCGTCGTCGACCGAGACATAGCCGTCACCGTCGAGGTCAGCGGCTCCGGATCGCACGCCGTCGACCAACGCGTGGGTGAAGACGGACCCCGGGATGTCCTGTCCCGGTACCGGCTCGCCTTCGAAGGAGTACTCGCTGCCCCGCGACGCCGTCAGCACCACCCGGCCGCGCCCCTGCCCGAGGAAGCGCTCGCCGAGGCCCAGATCTTCGCTGCCTTTCGCACCGGTCGCGAAGGCCCCGCTGAAGCAGCAGTCCATGATGAGAACCTGGCGCCTGGCTCGACATTCATCGAGCTGGTCGAGGAGCCACTGCGCCTCCACACCGGTCGCGGCGAGCCGTTCCTTCGTGGTGTCGCGGGCCGCGAAGTAGAGGCGTCGTCGCAGGTCGACGAGCCCGTGGCAGGAGAAGTACACGAGGACGAGGTCATCGGGTCGCCGGTCGCTGAGGAAGTCTGCGACGGCGATCCGTACGGACTGGGCAGTGCCGTCGATGACCTGGGTCACCGCGAAGCCGCCGACGTCCGGGTCGGCCAGGACGGCACGGAGGTCGTCGGCATCGCGGCCCGGAGACCGCAGCCGGTGCAGGGCCGGGTCTTCGTAGGACTGCGTCGCGACGACCAGGGCGAGGCGGCGCTCGTCCGGGAGGTCAGGTGCCGGCTGCGTGCCGCGCGAGCCAGGCATCGATGATCTGCTCCTGTTCCGAGGCCGTCGCTGCCGACAGCCTGAGGGTGTCGCCACCGATGGTGACCTCGACGTCTCGCCGTCGACGCCCGGCCCACCCACGCAGGACCTCGATCACCGCCCGGACCATCTCGACGGATCCGAGCTGGACGGCCAGCCAGCCCGCCAGCGTGGCGACGCCCTTGGCATCCGCCGGCGCCGCTTCGGTCTCGACGGTGCCGACCTCGTCCACGTCGAGGTCGAGAAGCTCCTGACGCAGCAGGGCGGTCACGTCGAGCAGGTCCCCGTCATCTTCACCCTGGACCGCCCGGACCCGGACGACCAGGGCGTCGCTAGTGTCCATGCCACGATCCTTTCGATGTCACGGCAGAGCGGCGACCCGTGGCCCCCTTCGCACGATGTTCCTCGACCATGCTCGAGGGTCATCTCGACCGGTCATCCTTCAGCATGCTCCCGGTGACCAGTGCAGTTCAACGAGGAACCGGCGTGAAGAAGGCGTCCGGGGTGGTTGGTCGGGGCGCCGGTCACTACGAACGTGGTGCGCCTCGGGCGGGGGCGTAGTACCAAGGTCCAATGATGCGTGCAGCCGCGAACCCGTAGATTCCCCCTTAGAGAGCCCCACCGAACCCTGCACGGTGGGGCTCTCTAGTGTCTGCTGGGCGCGTGGATACGTCCGATGGACGGAAGCGTGCTCAGGCGCGGGGGGCGAGGCTGGATGTGTCCATCCACGACACCGACACCTCAGGAGAGATCGTGTTCATCGCCATTCTTGACTTCTCGACGACCCGCGCCGACCGGGCCCGCGCCCTGGCCCAGCTCGAAGGGGAGCGGGCGCAGGTGCGCTCGATGCCGGGCAACCTCGCCTTCCGCGTCTACGCCTCCCGCGAGGACGAGCGAACCGTGACGGTGGTGCACGAGTGGGCCGACCAGGCCTCCTTCGCCGCTTACCTGACGTCAGACGCGTTCGCCCGGTCCAACGCGGTGCTCCGACCGATGGTCACCGACGGGCCGGTGAGTCGTCGCTTCCGCGCCGAGCTGGTCGAGTCGGTCGCCTGACTGGTTCTGCGTCCCTACGATCGGCGGGTGAGAGCTCACCCGTGACCCGCGAGGCGTTCGCGTTCACCAGGTCCTTCGCACCGGCTGCGCCGACCGAGTTCGTCGTTGATCGGCACTACCTGTTGTGCGCCTCCGCCGGGGCACTGCGTCTGGAGGCGGAGGGCCAGCGATGGCTGCTGCCCCCGGCCCGGGCGGCCCTGTTGCGCGCCGGGCGCCCGGTCGTGATCGCCATACCGCAGCCCGCGACCACGGCCTCGGTGCTCTTCGACGTCGACTTCGTGCCGCCACCGGTCTGCGACCTCGCTGTCTTCGACCTCGACCCCTTGGCTCGCGCCCTGGTCGCCGAGTGCAGCCGGTGGCAGGAGGCTGACGATCCACTACCGGCGTACCCCCGAGCGATGTTCACCGCTCTCGCCGCGGTGACCTGGCGCCTGGCCGAGCAGCCCAGCCCGGTCGCCGTCCCGGCAGGTCGCTCTGCTGAGGTGCGAGCAGCGTTGCAGCTCACCGAGGAACGGCTTGCTGACGAGGTCTACTTCGAGGACGTCGCGGCCTCGGTCGGGCTCGTCCCCCGGTCGTTGGCGCGTCGGTTCGAGACCGAGGTCGGGATGACCTGGCGAGCCGTTCTTCGGCGGATGCGCGTGCTGCAGGCCATCGAGCGCCTCGCCGCCGATGACACCCCAGTCACGACCATCGCCCACCAAGTGGGTTACGGCTCCCTCTCGGCGTTCAACGCCGCCTTTCGTGAGCTGACAGGTACGACGCCGACGGACTACCGCGCCACCTTCACCGGCTGACGGATGCCGGGAAGCGATTCGTCGTTGCCGGTGGCGAGGATGCCGTGTCGCTCCCGTTGGTGGTCGTAGGCGCCTGAGCTGCCGAGTCAGACCAGGAGCTGGTGCCGGGCGAGGTCGCGGTAGAGCGGCGTGGAGTCGACGAGGTCGGAGTGCGTGCCCTGGCCGACGACCCGGCCGTGGTCGAGGACGACGATGTGGTCGCTGTCGACGACGGTCGACAGGCGGTGGGCGATCACGATGAGCGTGCGATCGGTCGCGACGGCGTCGATCGCGTCGCGCATGCGCTGCTCGTTGAGGCCGTCCAGCGAGGAGGTCGACTCGTCCAGCAGCAGGATCGGCGGTGCGGCCAGCAGCGCACGGGCGATCGCGAGACGCTGGCGCTCGCCGCCCGAGAGCATGACGCCGCTCTCGCCGACCGGGGCGTGCACGCCGAGGGGATTGCGCTCGAGCACCTCGCCGAGGTTCACGGCGCGCAGCACGCGCTCGCAGTCGTCATCGGATGCTGCGGGCGAGGCCAGTCGCAGGTTCTCGGCGATCGTCCCGGCGAGGGTCGGGGCATCCTGCTCGACGTAGCCGAGGCGCCCGCGCAGCGCCGCACGGTCGAGGGTGCGTGCGTCTTCTCCGTCGATCAGCACGGCGCCGTCCGTCGGGTCGTAGAAGCGTTCGATGAGCGCGAGGGTCGTGCTCTTTCCTGCGCCCGACGGCCCGACCAGTGCCACCCGAGTGCCTCGCGGCACCACGAACGACACTCCGCGCAGCACCTCCCCAGCGACCGGGGCGGCAGCCAGGTCCTCCGCCCCTGACATGGAGTGGGGGTCGACGTGCGCGTTCTCGAGGACGGCGAGCGCCTCGGACTCCGCCGTTCGCCGCGCGGCGACGACGGCATCCGGATAGCGGAAGTGCACGTCGCGGAACTCGATCGCCGCGCCGGGCGAACCGACGCGACGGTCGTCGGCATCCCGCACGCGCGTCGCCATCGCGGCATCGCCCTGCGTCTCGGTCGGCAGGTCGAGGATCTCCTGGATGCGGCCCAGGGCGCCCAGCGCCTGGTTGACCGACGTGATCGCGCCGAAGGTCGACCCGAGCGGGGCGATCAGCAGGAACAGGAACATGATGAAGGTGACGAGCGCGGCGATGGTGATCGCGCCCGAGGCGACCCGGAGGCCGCCGACGCCGAGCACGACCAGCAGCGACACCTGCAGCGCGATGCCCGCGATCGGCACGATGAGGGCCGACACCTTGGCGATCCGCACACCCTGGTCGTAGGCCTCCTCGGCCAGCCCGGAGATCGCAGCCTCCTCGCGGTCGCTGGCGCCGGCCGCGCGCACGGTGCGGATCGATCCGATGGATCGCTCGACGCCAGAGGCGAGCTCGCCCACCTTCTCCTGCTGGTCTCGCGTGGCGGTGCGGATCCGTCCGCTGAGCAGCACGACGCCCCCGATCGACAGACCGATCACGACGACGATCAGCCCCAGCAGCGCCGGGTCGATGAGCGCCATCGCGACGAGGGCGCCGACGAAGACCAGGCTGTTGCCGACGGCATCCGCGAGACCCTGCGTGAGAACGGCGTACAGCAGCGTCGTGTCGGTGCCGACCCGCGAGACGAGGTCGCCGGTGCGCCGCGCGTCGAACTCGCTGATCGGCAGGTGCAGGATGCGCCCGATCAGCTTGCGCCGTGACGAGTAGACCACCGCAGTTCCGGTGCGCTGCAGCAGGAAGTGTTGAAAGCCTGAGATGACGGATGCCGCGACGACAAGCGCGAAGACACCCCAGACGACCATGCCCAACGGCTCGCCGGCCTGCACGCGGCTGATGAGCAGGCCCACCAGCAGGGGCTGCGCGAGGGTCGCGATCGCGCCCAGGATGCTCAGGATCACGACGATCACCAGCACGCGCCGGTGTTCGAAGATGAAGGGCAGCAGCTGCTTCAGGCTCGCGCGCGGACCTTCTTGAGGTGCGCGACGGCCGCGCCGTCCGCGGGTGGGGGTGGTGGTGCTGGACATACGGGTTCCCTACCGGTTGATGCGGGAGCGGGCGAGAGCCCTACCTACGACCGTACTTCTTGTGCACGGCCTGTCTGCTGACGCCGAGGGCGCCGGCGATCGCGACCCAGGAGTAGCCCTGGGCCCGGGCCCGGCGCACCTGCTCGGCCTCTGCGCGGGCGAGGTCGGCGTGCAGGGCCTGCAGCCGGCGCAGCTCGGGCAGCGGCTCGCCGCCCTGCGTGGCGCCGATGGCGGTGCGGATGTGGTCGCTCACGTTGTCAACCTTAGTTGACAGACCGGATGCCGTCAACGTGGGTTGACAAACGCGCGATGGCGCCCTAGGTGGTCGCGTTGACGAAGACGGCGGGATCTGGAGCTGCATCGATCACGAGTCTGGTTGGGCCGCAACAGTTTCGGCCTGCCGAGCTGCCTTCGGCGGCTGCAGCACATACGCCGTGGGGTAGGCGAGCAGCCCGACGCCGCCCAGTCCGACTGCGAGCCACAGCGACGCGCTCAGTCCCGGCAGGTAGTCCAGGAGCGCACCCCGGGTGAGCACCCACAGCGCGAAGCAGCCGACCGCGAGCCCCGCGAGGACACCGACCGGGGCAGCCCGCCGGCCACCCACCGACACCGGAAGAGCAACCAGGAGCAGTACGCACAGCGCGAGAGCCGGAAGGTAGACCGACACGTTCTCTGCGAAGGATGCCCAGGCCTCCAGGTCTACTGCGGGGTCCGTCGAGGCGGGCAGCAGGAAGAGGCCACGAAGCACGGCTCCCCAGGCCGCGACCACCAACAGCAAGCCGGCAACCTTCGCCACGAGGACGCTCATCCTGTCGCCCTCCCCGACGACGACCCCCGAGCTGGCCCTCGATGACGGACGCTCAGCATGGGGCCCAGTCTGGCCGAGGCCCCGGCTCATCGGGGAGATCCACGCTTGCCCGGGCCCCCGCGGAGGCAAAGGTGCGCCCCTCACGGGGCGCCCCCTAAGGTGGGGCGCGTCGGTCCGACAGCAACGAGGGGTGCCGCAATGGGTTTCCTCCACAACCTCGTCACCGCCGTAGGGCGCGGCCTCACCCAGGCGTCGGAGGCCGTGACCAAGGCGACCGCAGCCTTGACCGGCCGCCGGGTCCCCACTCGGGTCGAGCCGCCACCGGGCCAGCCCTCCTCCATCGCGCAGGTCATCGAGGAGATGCGGCTGCTCGGCGCCGCGATGCCGGCGAACGACGGCGTCGGGGACTTCCACCGCATGTACCTGCACGTCACCGAGCTCGTCGGCGCAGCGGCAGCGGCACGGTCCTTCCATGACGTGGCCTTCATGGAGCGCCTCGACTGCGTCTTCGCCGGCCTCTACCTCGACGCCTGCCGCGCGCCCGACCAGACCCGCAGCAGCGCCTGGCAGCCGCTGTTCGCCCTACGGGCGCAACCGGGAACGGCAAGCCTGCAGTACGCCCTGGCCGGGATGAATGCCCACATCAACTTCGACCTGGGCCTGGCTCTGGTGCGCACCTGCCGCCAGCTCGGACGGACCCTTGACTCACCGGGCGTGCGCGCCGACTTCCTGGCCATCAACGACCTCCTCGCCGCCGCGGTCCAGGAAGTGCGCGAGTCCTACCTCGCCGGGATCGCCCTCGACGTCGACCGTGCAGCCGCACCCGTGCTCAACGTCGTGGGGGGCTGGAGCATCGAGGCGGCCCGCGACGCCGCGTGGGTCAGTGCCACGGTCCAGTGGACCCTGCAGGACCAGACCGACGCCTACGCGGCGTACCTGAGCTCGCGCGCATCCATGGTCGGTCTCGTCTCCCGGCAGCTGCTCACACCAGTGACCGTCCCCGAGCCGGCGCCGGGCAACGTCTGACACTCATCTCCTCGCCGGCCGCCTGAGACACTGGCCGGCATGGAGGTGTACCGAACTCCGGACGCTGCCTTCGAGCAGCTGCCCGACTTCCCGTGGGAACCGGCCTACGCCCAGGTCGCCGACCCGGACGGAGGCACCCTGCGGATGGCCTATGTGGATGCCGGCCCAGCCGACGGGCCGGTGGCGCTCCTGCTGCACGGGGAGCCCTCCTGGTCGTTCCTGTACCGGCACGTGGTCCGGGTGCTCACCGAGCGCGGCATCCGCTGCGTGGTGCCCGACCTGGTCGGCTTCGGTCGCTCCGACAAGCCGGTGCACCAGGGTGACTACTCCTACGCCCGGCTCGTCGAGTGGACCCGCGAGCTGGCGTTCGACCACCTCGATCTGCAGCAGGTCACCCTGGTCGGCCAGGACTGGGGAGGGCTGATCGGGCTGCGCCTGGTCGCCGAGCACCCTGGTCGCTTCGCCGCGGTCGTCGCGGCCAACACCGGGCTGCCGACCGGTGACTTCGACATGCCCGAGCTGTGGTGGCAGTTCCGCCGCGCGGTCGAGAAGACCGAGGTGCTCGACATCGGACGCCTGGTCGCCGCTGGCTGTGTGCGCCCCATGGCCGACGAGGTCCGAGCGGCCTACGACGCGCCCTTCCCCGAGGAGCGGGCCAAGGCCGGTGCTCGGGCCCTGCCCACACTGGTGCCGACCCACCGGGACGACCCGGCAAGCCAAGCCAACCGCGCTGCGTGGGAAGTGCTTTCGACCAGCGAGATGCCGTTCCTTCTCGCGTTCAGTGACCGCGACCCGATCACCGGCGACATGGCGCCGATCCTGCGAAAGATGCTGCCCGGCACCCGGGGCCTTGACCACCCGACCATCCACGGCGCCGGCCACTTCCTGCAGGAGGATGCCGGCGACGAGCTCGGTCGAGTGGTGGCGGGCTTCATCAAGCATTGACCGGCGCGCGCGCGCATCCACGAACCACCGCACGATCCCGCGAGCCTCGGCGAGCGTCAGGCCCGGCGTGGAGGAAGCCCCCCTTGGCGCGCTAGCTCGGCTCGGCAGTTCGGGTGGCAAGGCCCTGGCGGGTCGCCCACGCTGCGGCCTGTACCCGAGTGGTCGTGCCGGTCTTCCGCAGGACGTTGGAGATGTGCACGCTGACCGTCTTGTCGCTGATGAACAGGGCCGTGGCGATCTCGCTGTTGGAACGGCCGGCAACCACGTGGGTGAGGACTTCGCGCTCCCGCGGGGTCAGCAGGGCGAGGTCGCCCACCGGCTGCGTGGTCTCATCGGCCGGGGATCCGACCGGATCGAGGTTGATGTGTGCGGCCGCTGCGGTCACCGCTACCTCGCGGGCCAGGGGTGCGGCGCCGAGTCGGGACGCGATGCCGAACGCCTGACGAAGGGGTGCGGCTGCATCCTGCTTGGGCCTTCCTTCGTCGAGCGCGGCCTGGCCTTGGCGGCACGCGGCCAGGGCCTCCTCCCACGGCAGGCCTGCCCGGTGGCAGATGTGACCGGCCGCTGCCCACAGCTCGGACTGCGCTGGCACATCCCGTAGTCGGCCGAGCTCGGCGTCGTACAGGGCCTTGCGGGCGTACTGGATGAGGTCTCCGGCCCCCCAGGCGATGAAGCTCTCCGTGGCGCCGTCGGACCAGGCGGAGAGCACGCGCTGCAGCATTGACTCGGCCTGGTGGCTGCCGGCCCGCGACAGGTGGTCTCGTGCCTGGCGGGCGAGGTCGGCTGCTGCGCGAGCGGCGAGGAGGAGGAACTCGTCGGCGTCGCGCGGGTCGCCTCTGGCGGCTGCCCCGATGTACTGCTCGATCACCTCCAAGGCCTCCTCGGGGTGGGCTTGCGCGATGGACAGCTCGACCCGGCCGAAGGGGTAGCTGGTGGTTCCCCGGTAGTGGGTGGACGACACCTCGGCTGCCCGGGTCAGGTGTTCCTCGGCCTGCCGGAGGTCGCCGCGGCGCACGCAGAGCACCGTCATGACGGTGCGGGCCGTGCCTTCGCGGTGCCCGCCGTCACCGCAGGCCACGGCGGGCCGGAGCTGGGCCTCGGCCTGCTCCCACCGTCCGAGGGTGAGCGCAGGCCCGGCCGCGCAGGTCAGGAGGAACCGACCCGCGGAGGGGGCTCCTGCCTGGATCAGCGCCAAGCCGTGCTCGGTGTTGCTGTCGACCATGGCCGGGTAGTCACCCCGCACTTGGTACAGGTTGTTCATCCCGAGTGCGGCATCCAGCATCTCGATGGCATCGCCGCTGGAGGCGGCCAGGTCGTACGCCTCCTGAAGCCACGGCATCGCCTCACCTGATTCCGGAAAGGCCATCGCCGCTGCGGTCAGGGCAGGGATCAACGCATCGGGTGAGCGGGTCTGGCGAGCCGTCACGAGTGCGGCCGACGAGAGGTCGCGGCATCGATCGTGGCCTGCCCAGTTCTCGGTCCAGGCCAGCGCCGCGTCGACGATCGCCCGCTCGATGCTGCCCGGCATGGTGTCCGCCAGCTGCTGTGCCTCCTCCAGCGCCGAGGTGACCGTACTGAAGGGCAGCTGGTGCCTGTCGATGACCATCCGGTGCTTGAGGACGAGCAGGCGGCACGCGATGCCGGGTGACGCCGTGCGGTCGGTCAGGGCCAGTGCCTGCTCGATGAAGGCAAGTGCTTCCTCTGCACGCGCCACCCCTTGCGCCGCGCGGCTGGCTCTCAGCAGCAGTCGCACGTGCTCGGCCGCGCTGGCGCCCTGCTGCATCACCTGCGGCCAGAGGCGGCAGGCACGACGCAGGTGCTCGAGGTGCTCTGTGGCGCCCTGGGCGGCGGCTGCCGAGTCGGCCGCTGCAAGCGACCACTCCAACGCTGCCGGTAGGTTCCCGGCCAGCTCGTGATGGACCGCGACGTCACCCCTGCGCGCCCGTCCCTGTGCGGCGAGGACGTCGGCGTATGCCGCGTGCACCGCCACCGCGTCGTGACCGAGCAGGTCATCGGCAAGGACCTCTGCAAGCAGTGGATGGCGGAACCACAGACCGTCCCGCCCGGGCTCGACGACTCCCGCGGCGACGGCTTCGGACAGGGACGAGCTGAGGCTCGCCCCCGTTTCCCACTCCGCGGCGAGCTGCGCGGCCACCGACGCCAGGACCGAGCGCGCGACTGGCCTCCCGGCCAGAGCCAGCAACCGCGAGACCTCTCGGGCAGGCACGCTCATCGCGCTCCAGCGCGAGAGCAGCGCCTGCCGCAGGGCGTCATGCACCGACGCCGTCCGGGCGGGTGCGTTCGAGGTTCCGGCCTGCACCAGGAGCTCGGTGAGGTACGGGTTGCCTCCCGACCGTCTGTACGCCTCGTCGGCGAACCCATCCGGAAGTAACGACTGCCCCGTCAGGGACACGATCTGTTGGGCCGTATCGACCAGGTCCAGTCGCTGCAGGTGCAGCTCGCTGACCCCGGGCAGGCGGCGCAGTTCTGCCAGCCAACGGTTGAGGACGTGGCCCTCGACCCGGTCCTCGTCACGCACCGTCACCACAACACACAGCGCCTGGTCGCGAAAACCGGTGACCAGGAAGGCCAAGAGGTCAAGGGAGGACTGGTCGGCCCATTGCAGGTCGTCGATGACCAGCACCGTTGGCGCCCGGTCGGCGATTCGCCGGATCGCCCGGTCAAGCTGTCGCAACAGCAGTCCTGCCTTCGGCTCGGCGACAGCGGGTGAGCTGGGGAGCAGCGCGGCCACGTCGCCCAGGCCATCGAGCACCTGACTGCGCACCTCCTGTTCGGCAACGACGAGCCACCCGTCCAAGGCGGAGGCGACCGCCGCGAAGGGCACCGCGGCGGCACCGAAGTGCACGCACGTGCCCCACAGCACCACGCCCGCCCAGGCCTGGCTGGCTTCCCGGACCACTGTGGTCTTGCCGATGCCGGCCTCGCCGTGGACCACGCAGAACGACGGCTCTCCGGCCGCGGCGCGGGCGAACAGCGTCGCGAGGTGTCCCCGCTCCGCTTCTCGACCGACGACTGCGGCCGGCGGATGAGCCGCGGCGACCATGGTGCCCAGTTTCCGCCCGGGCGACCCAGATGTCACGGAACGCCGGGCGACCCGCACCCCGCACCGGGCATCACGGCCGAGCCTCAGCACACATCTGAGGGGCCTGAGGTCCTGATCTGAGGGGCGACGACCGATGCGCCGATACCCGAGCCGGCCGCACGGTGAAAGCACCACAAGTGCACAGCCCCCAAGGAGATCACCATGAGCACCACCCACCTACACCGCTGGCAGGCAGTCGCCCTCGCAGGGCTGCTCGCCACTGCGATCAGCGCAGGCCCGGCATCCGCCGTCATGCTGCACGGTCCAGACCTGCCCGGGCTGTCGAGCGCGGCGCCCATCCACATCGACCACCCCTGCTGGCTCTCCCGGGTCGGCACCCAGTTCGTGCGGTGCGACAACCTCACCGGAGACGCCGTGCCCGCACCGCGGTGGGTGGCCCAGCGCTGAGCACCACGAGGAAACGAGTTCCGGCGCCTGGCTCCTCGGAGGCGCCACGACGTACCGAGAGGAAATCGAGAATGCAACGATCACCAGAAGAGGTCTTCACCCGACACCTCGACGCACTGTCCCGACGAGACGTCGGGGCGCTCACCACCGACTACGCACCCGACGCGCTGATCCTCACCCAACAGGGAGCCTTGCAAGGCACTGGCGGGGCGGAGCAGTTCTACCGTCAGGCCTTCGAGGCAATGCCCGACGTCGAGTTCACGGTCCAGTGGACGGTCTTCGCAGGCCACGTCGTGATGGCGGGATGGTCGGCCGCTGCCTCGGCCGGAAACGTGGACAACGGAGTTGACACCCTGACCTTCACGGACGGAGTGATCAGCCTGCATGCCAGCTCATTCACCATCGAACCCCACTGATCAGCCTCGCCTCCGTGCCGCACCGGATCCACCAGCGGGCAGCCGGCCACTGGGGAGCACCAGCGTGCTGGTCGTGACGGTTCCCTCCGCGAGATCACCGACGCCCGCATCCAATCCCGTGCCTCAAGATCCACGACTGATCAGGCACGGGACCGGTGACGGGGCTCCGCACCGGTCCGTCACGCATGCGACCTCCACCGGCGCAGCTCGGTCAGTCATCGCCGATCGAGACGGAGGCGATGTTCGGGCGCGACTGACGAGGCTCCACTGGCAGAACCAGATTGCGGACTGACCTGACCGCCCTGCAATCGCGGCCCTCGGCGCTACCCCTTGAGGTCTGCGATGAAGTCTGAGGACGCCATCGGCGTGGAGAACATCGGGTAGTCGTACTTGATCGCGTTGTCGTGCTCCTCGGGCGAGGTGGCAGCAACGCAGTCGCTCAACGTGATGACCTGGTAGCCGTTCTCGTAGCCCGACCGCATGGTGGACTCCACGCAGCAGTTCGTGAGGAACCCGCCCAGGGCGATGGTGGTGATCCCCTTGCTGCGCAGGATGAAGTCGAGGTTGGTGCTGGCAAACGTGTCCAGGCCGCGCTTGCCCTCGATGACGATGTCGCCTTCGGCGGGAGCCAGCTCGTCCACGATCTCGGCACCCCAGGTGCCCTTGACGAAGGCATTGCCGTCGACGACACCCTTGAGGATGCCGTAGGGGTGGGAGCTGATCTCGTTGTAACCGGGCGCGAAGGTGATCGGCGCGTGCATGACCGTCACTCCGGCGGCCCGGGCTGCCGCAACGACCTCCTGGGTGCGGTCGAGCATCTCGGTGCGGTCCATGACCTCGGAGACGGCCCCGTGCAGCACGCCTCCTTCGGACGTGAAGTCGTTCTGGTACTCGATCAGGACCACCGCGGTGGTGCTCGGGTCAACGGCCATGTCTTGTCCATCCTCACTGTCGGAGCGTTGCTTCCAGCGCCTGCGCCTCATCGACGGAGAAACCCGCGACCGGGTCAGGCAACTGTGGGCCCACGGGGGCCTCCACCGAGCATGCTGCCCCTCGACCCGGCACCACGTCGATCGGCCGTAAGGCCTGTCTGCGGTGGCGCCCTGATCTCGGCTGGATCCGAATACCCGGATCGCGCATGAGCCCACATGTTGTCCCGCTAGATTCCGGCTCACCATGGCCGATCAGACGATCGTTGCCCCGGGCCCGCTGGGGCACCGCTCTGCGAGGGCGGGAGTTCCGAGCGTCCACCGCCGCAGGAGTGGTTGTCCTCCTGCTCGTCGTGGTGCTGGCGGTCGTCGATCCGACGGGCCTGCTGGCCCCGGTGGGCGGGCTGGGGATGCCGGTGGTCGGGTTCGGCAGTGCCTACCAGTGGGCTCCGTCGTTCGTCGGGCTCCCTGTGCTGCTCGCGGCGACGATGCTTCCGGTGCACGCCCTGGCCCGTTCGAGACGTGGCCTGTTCGCCTTCACCTGGGTCGCCGTCGTCGGAGCAGTGGCCTTGGCGGCAGCCGCCACCGGACTCGTGTCAGCCGTGCCGCTGGTGGGCCCGCACCTGTCCTTCGTCGCCGCCCTGAAGTTCGCCGTCTCCACCAGCGGGTTTGCCGGCCTCAAGGGCCTGGTGGCCGGACCGCTGGTCGGCGTGGCCGCGGTGCTCGCACGCGGGCGGCGTACCGCGGGAGCCGAGCCGGACACGGCATCCGAGAACGGGGCTGAAGCGGTCGCGGCATCCGGGCATGGCCGATGGCTTGCGTCGGGCAGCGCGTACTCGGTGGTGGTCACGGCCGTCGTCGTCGCGCTGGCAGCCCTGGCCAGCTCCAACTGGCGGCGCGGGCCGGTCGGGTACGCCTTCGCCGGGCCGCTGCTGGCACCCACCAGCGCCGCGAGCGCTCTGGGCGCCCTTGCCGGGGTGGTCGTCTTCCTCGGCGTGTTCGCCCTGACGGTCCGGGCAGCACTTCGTCGCCTTCCGGGTCGGGCACCGCTGGCGGTCTGGCTCGCGGCCCTCGTCGGTGGCGGGGCCCTCGGCGTGGTCGGCAGCGTCGTGGCAGCGCTGACCGGTCACCTCGACCACGCGGGCGGGGACAGCTGGTGGATCGCGACGACGCTGATCTCCCTGGCGACGGGCATCGGCTACGGCGTCGGCGTCGGCCTGGTCGCCGCGGTGGCAACCGGCATCACCTGGCGCTGGCGGGCGGGCGTCCTCCCGGACGGCGTCAGCAGCGCGATGCCCGACCGTTCGCGCGCGCGGACCGGCGTCGTCGTCGGAGCCGTCGTGGCCCTGCTCGCCGTCCCGCTCGTCGTCCCCACGACGACCCCTGGCCCGCCGGCCGTGGCGCCTGCTGCGGCGAGCGGCGGGATGGAACGGCTGCACCTACTGCCGGCGCAGACCAGGGGCGGGCTGCCCGTCATCGGTGACGTCACCGGCCGACGGGTGCTCCTGCGGGGCGTCAACGTGAACCAGATGGTCGACTACTACCTGCGCGATCCGGCAGTACCGGCGACCCAGAAGCCCACCGACGACGACTTCGCGCGGATCGCCTCCTACGGCTTCAACGTGGTGCGTCTGGGCATGTCCTGGTCGCGGCTGGAGCCGGCCAGGGGTGAGTTCGACCAGGCCTACCTCGACGAGGTCCGGGCCGCTGTGGCGTCGGCCAAGGCGCACGGCCTCTACACCGTGCTCGACATGCACGAGGACGCCTGGGGCAACGCCCTGGCCGCGCCCGACGAGACGTGCGCCGGTGGGACGTCACCGACGACCGGATGGGATGGCGCCCCCGGCTGGGCGACGATCACCGACGGTGCGGCCCACTGCCAGTTCATGGCCCGGGACCTGGCGCCGGCGGTCGCGACGGCCTACAGCAACTTCTACACCGACCGCGACGGCATCCAGACCGAGCTGATCCACACCTGGGCCGACGTGGCAGAGGCGTTCGCGGACGAGCCGGCCGTCGCCGGCTACGACCTGTTCAACGAGCCGGGCATCGGCGCGACCCCGCCGGTCAGCAGTGGCCTGCTGCTCGGGCGCTACTACGACGCGGCCATCACCGCGATCCGGGATGCCGAGCGCAGCGGGTTCGCCCACCTGGTCTTCGTCGAGCCGAGCGTCCTGTGGTCCGGCCTGGGCTTCGACGTGACCCCGCCCCCCGGCTTCACGTCCGACACCCAGCTGGTCTTCGCGCCCCACCCGTACAGCGAGTCGATCACCCTCGACCAGAGCCTCGGGCTCACCATCGCGTCGATCGAGCGGAACCTGGCGATGTCGGCCGAGGCCGCGAAGTCGTACGGTGCGGCCCTGTGGCTGGGCGAGTGGGGATGGTTCGGTGACCCCGCGGTGGACACCGCCAAGGTGCAGCGCTTCGTCGCGGCCCAGGACCGGCTCGGCGTCGGAGGCGCGTTCTGGGTGTGGCGCCAGGGCTGCGGCTCACCGGAGACCGGCGACGACGCGAAGACCAGCGGAAACTTCATCTCGATCGACTGCGCCACGGGAGAGCTCAGCCCGCCGCCCCCAGGTTTCGCGATCCCGCTGAGCCGTTCCTACCCCCGCGCCTTCCCGGGACGGCTCGACTCGCTGTCCTCGATCGGCACCGACCTGACCTTCAGCGCGACCGTCGACGACCCGGACGTCAACTGCCGGCTCGACATCTGGGTGCCCGGCGACGCCCGCCCGGACCTGACCACCACCGGCGTCACCGACGCCGGCGCGACTCAGGTCGACGGCGGTTGGCAGGTGACCGGCTGCGCCTCCGGGCACTACTCGGTGGACGTCACCAAGTAGCCCGCTGGGCTACAGACCCGTCGGCACGTTGGGCCCGACCGGGCCGAGGGACGGATGCGGGCGTGAGCGCGGCCGGGCGTTGGAACGAACCAGCTTGCGAGAGGTCGGGTCGTCAGGCCGCACTGGCGCTGCTGGGGGCCGGCTGCTGGAGGGCCCAGTCATCGGGTGCCTTGCTCTGGGAGCCCACGCACGGCACCGACTTGCCCAGCGTCGGAAACTCATGGGTGTGATCGATCAGCCTGCCGTCACGCACGAGGATGCGTTGCTGACATGCACTGCAGACAGCGCCACTGTGTCGCCCCATCGACGGTCTCCCTTCACGGTGAAGATGCCGCGCACCCCCCGTAGGGGAAATTACCTCGCTGTTCACGCGGCCACAACCCGAGCCTTGAGGCGGTCGCCCCAAGCCTTCTCATGATGACGGCTTCCGCTGCCGTTGTGTGGGCAGCGTGCAGCCGTCTAAGGGACCGGCCGGGGCAGCGGTGCGACGCACGCCGCCGTTCACCCGGCGGTCGCGGCGGCCTTCACAATGAGCGCGACCACGGTGCGGGGATTGGACACCATGACGTCGTGGGCGGAGCGGACGGTGCGGATCGTCGCCCCGGCACGCTCGGCCATGAAGCGTTGGCCTCCCGGCGAGATCGCGCGGTCCTCCTGCGTGATCAGGGCCCAGCTGGGGGTGGTCCGCCATGCCGGGGCGCCCGACGGCTCGGTGAACGCGAACGCCGAGAGGGGCCGCTGGGTCGCCTGCCATCACGGCTGCGGTTCCGCGGCTCTGGTCGCCGGCGAAGATGCCCCGGAAGAGGTCCGGTCGGATGTAGAGGTCGGCGTCCTGACCACCGGGTGCGACGGCATTCGGCACGGGCCGCACGACCAGCGCATCCGGCGTCAGCAGGGAACCGGGGTATGTCTGCGGGTCGTAGGCGGTCGCGACGCTGGTGCCCTCGTCGGGGATGAACGCGGCGACGTAGACCAGGGCGACGACGTTGCCCGCACCACGAGCTGCGTTGGTGATGACGGCACCACCGTAGGAGTGGCCGACCAGGACGACCGGCCCTGGGATCGTCCCGAGAACGGAGCGGATGTAGTCGGCATCGGCCGTCAGACCGCGCAGCGGGTCGGCAGGTGCCATCACCGGGTAACCGGCCGCCTGCAGCAGCTGCACCACGGCCGACCACCCCGACCCGTCCGCGAAGGCGCCGTGCACGAGCACCACGGTCGGCCGTTCAGCCGCGGCGGCGGAGGCAGCGCCCTGTGCGCGGGCCGGAGCGAGCGTTCCCGCCATGACGGCAGGGACGAGGACCGGCGCCGTCGCGGCAGCGGCCAGGAGGCGGCGTCGAGACGGCTGGGTCCGAGGGGTTGCAGTGCTCATGGTGCGTCCTTTCGTGGGTCCCGGGGTTCGGGTGTGTTGCGAGAGGTCAGGGCGGCCGGCTCGGTACGGCCGGGCCGTCTGGGTTGCACGACGGCCGCGGCCGCGACGCCGGCACCGAGCGTGAAGAGGGCGGCACAGATCCACATCGCCAGGTCGAAGCCGTGGTCGAACGCCTGCGGGTTGGCGACGACGTCACCGTTCAGCCCGGCAGCCACGGGAACCGCGGCGACCGCGAGCAGGCCGGCCGTGCGGGCGACCGCGTTGTTGATCCCCGACGCCAGCCCCGACTGCCGGGCGGGCAGGGCCGAGAGCGCGGTGGCCGTGAGCGGAGCCACCATCACCGCGAGGCCGAGCCCGAGCAACGTGACCATCGGCAGCACGTCCAGCAGGTAGGTCGACCCGTCGTCGATCCGCAGGGCCAGGACGGCCGAACCCGCGCAGAGCAGTGGCCCCAGGGTCAGCTGCAGACGGGGACCGATGCGCTGAGACAGCGCGCCGCTGCGGCGCGACAGCAGGAGGGTGAGGAGGGTGACCGGAACCGCGCTCGCTCCGGCCGCGATGGGGGACCACCCGACGACGACCTGCAGCTGGACCACGAGGAGGAAGAAGACCACCGCGATCGGCGCGTAGACCAGGAAGGTGACGCCGTTGACGGCGCTGAACTGGCGGATGCGGAAGATGCGCAGGGGCACCAGCGGGTTGGGGGAACGCCGTTCGTGCAGCACGAGGGCCACCCCCGCCACGACGGCACCGGCCGCTGCGCCGACGCTGGCGCTGATGATGGCGTACGTCCCCGAACCGAGCATCGCCACACTGAGGGCAGCACCTCCCCAGTCGAGGGCGCCCCCGTCGTCGTTCTCCGAGCAGGACCGCGGGATGTGGCGGAGCCCGACCGCCAGGACGGCGACGGCCAGCGGGAGGTTGACCAGGAAGACCAGCCGCCAGCTGCCGAGCGCCAGCAGCCAGCCGCCGGCGAACGGTGCCAGTGCGCCGGCGACCCCGCTGAAACCGGCCCAACTGCCGATGGCGACCGCCCGGTCCTCGGCGGCGAACGCCCCCTCGAGGATGGCGAGGGATGCCGGGGTCAGCAGGGCGCCACCCACCCCTTGCAGGACCCGGGAGGCGACGAGGACCAGGACGGTGGGCGCCGCCGCGCACAGCAGCGACGCCGCGGTGAACCACACGACACCGATGAGGAAGACCCGACGACGCCCGAACCGGTCGCCGGCCGCGCCGCTCAGCAGGACCAGCGACGCCAGCGTCAGCGCGTACCCCGTGATGGTCCACTGCAGGGCGCCGAAGGTGGCACCGAGGTCCCTGCCGATGGCCGGGAGGGCGATGGTCACGATCGTCGCGTCGACCGCGGCGAGGGCGGAGCCGAGCACCGTCGCGAACACCACCCAGCGGCCGGCCGCGGACCGGTAGGCCAGCAGGCCGCGCTCAGAGACGGTGCCCGGCAGGACCGCCACCTGACGCGGCCGGGTCGTTCGCCTGGGAGACAACACGATTCGTCAGATCGTGGTGACCATGCCACCGTCGATGAGCACATCGGCGCCGGTCATGTTGCCCGCGGCCGCGGAGCTGAGGAAGAGCACGAGCTGGGCGACCTCGGTGGGGCGGGTGAAGCGCCCCGTCGGCGTCCCTGACACGGCCGCCTGCCGCACCGCTGCCGGGTCCAGCCCCCGCGCCTTCCCGACCGTCTCGGCGACCCCGCCCGCACCGAGCCACAGGGCCGTCTCGACGGGGCCCGGGCTGACCGTGTTCACCCGTACGCCGGCCGGCCCCAGCTCCTTCGACAGGGACTTGCTGAAACTGTGCAGGGCAGCCTTCGCGGCGCTGTAGTCGATGACGCCCGGGTCGGGCAGGGTGGCGTTGACCGAGCAGATCGTGGTGATCGCGGCCGGCGCCCGCTCGAGGAGGTGCGGCACCGCCGCCCTCGTGGCGCGAACCGCCGAGAGCAGGTTGACGTCAAGGGCCCAGAGCCAGTCGGCGTCGGTGACCTCGACGAAGCCGTCGGTGCGGGGGCGGACACCACCGACGTTGTTGACGAGGATGTCGATGCCGCCGAACTCCCCGACCGCTGCGTCGACCAGCGCCTGGCAGCCGGCCGTGGTCGTCAGGTCGTCGAGCACCACCGTGAGGTCGCCCTCGTCGGCCAGCGCGGTCAGCTCGGCGGAGGTGTTGAGCGACCCGGCTGTGACGCTCACCCCCTCGCGCACGAGCGCCTGGGCGACGGCCAGCCCGATGCCGCGACTCGCCCCGGTGACGACGGCGGTCTTGCCGGTCAGGTCGAGCTTCACAGCGCCTGCTCCTTCAGCCAGCGCAGGGAGGTGTCGGCCACCTCCGGCCACCCGGAGTCGATGGTCAGCGAGTGGCCGCGGTCGTCGGAAGGTCATGATGTCGGTGACCGCCTCGGAGTGGCGGTACTGCTTCAGCGTCGCCCGGGTGACCACCTCCGGCACCGTGTTGTCCTGGCCGCCGCTCGATCAGCAGCAGGGGGCCGCGACTCTCGTTGTCGGTGTCGACCTTGGCCGGTGAGTGCGGGTTGAAGTTGGCCGCTGCCGCCTCGAACAAGCGGCCGCCCCGGCGCCGGGATCGTCCAGCGCTCGTGGAGCTGGTCCGACTCCTCCTCGGACACGGCGTTCGCGAAGGCGAACCGGAACTGCTCGGCGGTCAGGCACACGGCGCGGTGCTTGTTCGCCGGGTTCTTGAAGACCGGCAGGGTCGCGTGCAGCGCCGACAGCGGCAGCGGGAGCACCCCCTTGATCTGCGCGGCGTCGATGGCGACCGCGGCCTTCGCCAGGTCCTGACCGAGCAGCTTCTGCGCGATCATCCCGCCGAAGGAGTGGCCGATGAGGATCGGCTTCGTGGGCAGCGTCGCGATGATGCCGGCGAAGTGCGCGACGACGTCGTCGATGCCGTGGTCGCCGATGTCGTCGGGGTCCTTGCGCGAGGCCTCGACGGTGGCGCCGTCGCCCGGCCAGCCCGGCGCCTGCGGCTCGTAGCCGGCATCCTGGAACAGTCGGATCCACGGGTCCCACGACGACGCGTGCAGCCACAGCCCGTGGATGAAGAGCACTGGAGTTCCCACGACGGTCTCCCTTCTCGGCGCCGCGAGCCTGGTGCTCCTCGGCGGTCCTTGGAGCGTAGGAAGGCGCGGGGCCGCGGCACTTGCGTCATCGGGCGGCATCCGGTGCCGGCGACCGCACGCCGACGCGGCGGGCGGCTAGCGTCAGCTGACTGAACCGGTGGCCACCGGCCCGGCGTCAGTGTGACCGGCGAGTGCCCGGGCCAGCTGGTTGCGGCTCGTGATGCCGAGCTTGGGGAAGATCCGGTAGAGGTGCGAGCTGACGGTGCGGTGCGAGAGGAAGAGCCGCTGGCCGATCTCGCGGTTGGACAGCCCCTGGGCGGCCAGCTCGGCGATCCGGGACTCCTGCACCGAGAGCCGCTCCTGCGGCCGGGATGCCGGTCGCCACCCGGGCTCGCCGGTGGCCCGCAGCTCCTGGTCCGCGCGGTCGGCCCAGGCGCTCGCACCGAGTGCGGCGAACGTCCCGCGCGCCGCCCGGAGCGGGTCGCGCGACTCCATGATCCGGCGCTGCCGGCGCAGCCATGACCCGTGCGCGAGCAGCAGGCGAGCCCGGTGCCACGGGTACTGGCTCGCGGCCCCCTCCAGCGCCGAGCGGAAGAGCTCCTCGGCCGATGCGTCGTCCGCGAGAACCGCCCGGGAGTACTCCACGGCGATGACCGAGCCGGGAGACGGTTGAGGCCCGGCAAGGGTGGCCACCGAGTTCACGACCGAGATCGCCTCGGGCCGGCGCCCGGTGAGCACCGCGGCATCCGCGAGGTAGCCCAGCGCCCAGAACTGCTGGATCCGCTGGTAGGCCGGGTCCGTGGGGACGAAGACGCGGTGCAGCTCGGCGTAGGCGCGTTCCGGCTGGTCGGCACCTAGCTCGCCCAGGCCCCGGGCCAGCTGGATGCCCGACAGGATGGAGGAGCTGGCGTTGGGCGTGCTCATCGCGGTGTGCTCCGCCTCCGCGAGCAGCTCGTGGTGGGGGGCCCAGCGCCCGCTGACGGCGTCCACCAGCGCCACGGCGGCGCGCGCGGTGGCGGCCCACACCGCCTGACCGGTCTCGTCCCCCAGCCGCATCGCCTCGTCGGCGGACCGTGCTGCGTCGAAGATGCCCAGGTTGATCTCGGCCCAGGACCGCAGTGCCAGCACCTCGGCCAGCAGGCTCAGGCGGCCCTGGGCCCGCAGCTCGACGACAGCGGTGGAGAGGAAGGTCTCGGCCCGCTCGTGGTCGCCCACGCAGAACGCCGCGATGCCCAGGAGCCCGGCAAGGTCCGGGCGCCCACCGGCATCCGCGGGCCAGCTGGCCAACTGCGCGGTGACGGTGGGGCTCAGCTGCAGCGACTCGGCGAGGGCGAGCACCGCCAGCACGCGCGGGTCACCATCGGCCACCGGCACCGACTGCGCAGCGCTGACGATGTCGCGCCGCACGTCGTCGCCGGGGTCGCGCCACCACACCCTGCGCGCCGCCCCGAAGAGCAGCTGCAGGGCCAGGTCGGGGTCGCTCGCGCTCGTGGCCCGCCGGGCCAGTGCGACGAGGCGACGAACCTCTGCCGGTTCGCTGGACGACCCGTCGTGGAAGACACCTTCGAGCCAGGTGAGCCGGGACCTGTCGCTCATCGACAACGGCATCGTGGCGACCTGGCCGCGGATCTGCTCGACGCGCGCGTACCGGCCCAGCTCGTACTCGAGCTCGGCGGCGCCGAGCAGCCGCCGGACCCTTGCCTCTCCGTCCTGGCTCAGCGCGGCTGCACGCTCCAGCCGCGACACGGCCGTGGCGACCGCCCCCCTGAGGCGAGCATCCGTCGCGGCCCGCTCCAGTGCCCCCGCCAGCTCCTCGTCGGGCCCGGAGGCCGATGCGGCTCGGTGCCACAGGGCTCGATCCGGGTGGTCGGCGAGCACCTGGGACAGGGCGGCGTGCGCGCGGTGCCGGGTGTCGAGGGTCATGGCGTGCCGCAGCGCCGAGCCGACCAGCGGGTGGGTGATCCGGTAGCGGTCGCCCGAGACGCTCACGAGGCGCATCACCAGCGCCGGCTGCAGGACGGACCGGTCCAACGGCGCCCCGTGCACGACCTCCGCCGCCGCGAGCACCTCATGCAGGTTGTCGCCGTCGTCGACGGCCGCGACGTCGAGCACCGCGCGTGCCCGGTGGTCGAGCTGGTCGGCGCGGGCGACGAAGGCGGCCTCGAGCCGGGAGGTCATGGGGAGGTCCTCGTCGAGCTGCGGCCACTCGTCACCCCCATCCTCGACGGCTGACGCGATCTCCAGGAGGGCCAGCGGGTTGCCGACCGCCTGCTGGATGACCCGCTCCCGCAGGCTCGACCCGAGCCCCGGCGAGCGCGACTCGAGCAGGGCGGCCGCCGCATCGTCGTCGAGCCCCTGCAGCTCGATCCACAGCGTCGTGTCCTTGTCACTGAGGGCCGGGACCTCGGCGCGCGAGGTGCCCAGGACGAGCACCGGCTCCCCCACCACGCGCCGGGCCACGAAGGCCAGCACGTCGATCGATGGCTGGTCCATCAGGTCCAGGTCGTCCAGGCTCACCAGGAGAGGCGTCCGAGCGGCCGCGTCGACGAGCAGCTCGAGCACGGCCAACGAGGTGAAGAACGGGTTGACCTCGGCCGACGCGCCCATCGCGAAGCAGGCCAGGAGCGCCTCGCGCTGCTGGGCGGGCAGCGCGTCGACGCGCGGCAGCAGCGTGCGCACCAGCTGGTGGAGGCTGGCGTAGGGCAGGTGCGTCTCGGACTGGTTGCCCCGCGAGCTGAGCACCCTGTGCCCCAGGGCCCGGGCTTCCTTCTCCACGCGTTGCAGGAGCGCGCTCTTGCCCACTCCGGGGTCACCGAGCAGGCCGATTGAGGTCGCTGTGGGGTCCTGCTCGACGAGCCGGTCGAGCAGGACACGCAGGACGTCGTCGCGACCGACGAGGGCCAGGTCGGGCGTGGCGCTCACGAGAATGAGCATCCTTCGGTTGAGGGCGGCCGTCCACCGCACACTGTTCCCAGTGTCGAGCAAGGGCCACCCGAACGGGGGCTCCGGGAAGCTCGGTCTGCTGCTACCCGCCGCCGGTGTCGTCGGCGAGCCAGGAGGCCGCGGGCACGTCGACGCCGTCGCCGGCGGCCGGGTGCGGGCAGCTGGCCAGGATGGGCGTGTGGACGGGGCACGTCACGCTCTCGTCCTGGATGGGGACGCCCTGGATGTCGAAGGCTCGGCCACACTCGCTGCACCTCCCCGGCGGGGCGGTCTGGGCGCTCCAGGCGTCGGAGCTCGAGGAGCAGTGGGTGCACAGCCTCATACGGGTGCCCTTCCGGGGGACTGAGGGTTGGAATGGGGTTGGGACTGGGGTGCCGTGACGGATCCGTCCCCGCCTTCTGCGCTGAAGACGCCGTGGGCTCCCCCTCATGACGCGGGAGGCGATGGCTCGTGCAGGACGCGGTGGGCCATCTCGAAGGTCGACAGCACCTCGCTGAGGAACTCGCACCCGGCATCCATCACGGTGTCGGTGTCGGGCAACGGCTGGCGGCTCAGCACCTCGCCGAGGACGTCGTGGTGCGCGCGGACCAGGTCGAGCAGGCCGGCACCGGTCGTAGCGGCGCGTCGCCCGAGCTCGTAGCCGGCGGTCAGCGCGGCTTCGCTGCGTCGCGGGAGGTAGCGCAGGAACCCGGCGCGGTAGTCGCGGGTCAGGCTCGCCAGGTCGGTCATCGCGGCGAGCTCCCCCGTCTGGCGTTCGGCAGCCCGGTGAGCTGCGCGAGGTAGCCCAGCCCCTCTTCGAGGTCCAGCGCGGTGTGCACCGAACCCATGCCCATCCCCAGCAGGACCATCGACATGGCGACGTCGGGCTGGATGCCCACGATGACGGTGACCGCACCGCGCAGCCGCGCCATCTCGGCGAGGGCGCGCAGGGTGCGCGCGGCGAAGCTGTCGATCACGTCGAGCGCGGCGACGTCGATGATCACGCCACGTGCCCGGTGCTCGCCGATCTGGCGCACCAGGTCCTCCTGGAAGCGCACCATCTGCGAGTCGTCGAGGGCAGTGTGGACCGATGCGATCAAGGTGTCCCCTGTCGCAGGATCGAGACGAGCGCCGGTCCTGAGTTCACGAGCCGTCGGTCACCTCCGTGCGCGTCACCTCGTAGCCGAGCAGCCGCTCGGCCTCCTCGATGCCGCCCTGCAGGTCGCCGACGGCGTTCATCTTGCGACAGGTCGACACCGATCGTCACCAGCGTCTGGGCGATCGTCGGAGGACAGGCCGGTGATGATCACGCTGGCGCCCATCAGCCGGGAGGCGTCGACGGTCTGCGACCAGGTGGTTCGCCACCGTCGGAGTCGATCGTCGGGCACACCGGTGATGTCGATGACGACCACCTTGGCGCGATTGGTGCGGATGCCGCGCAGCAGCTGCTCGGTCAGCTGGCGGGCGCGCTGGCTGTCGAGGACGCCGATGATCGGCAGGATCAGCAGCTGCTCGCGCACCTGCAGCACGGGCGTGGACAGCTCGCGGATGGCCTCCTGCTGCTGGCGGATGATGCGCTCGCGCTCCTGGACGAAGCTGACGCCACGGTGTTGGCGATCCGGTTGGCCGCCGGCTCGTAGGCGTCGAGCACCTCGGTTGAGCAGAGCGAAGTCGGCCTGGTACTTCTCGAACAGGGAGCGGGCCAGCACGTCGCGCAGCAGCAGCACGATGCCGACGACCTCGTGGGTCTCCACGCCACGCGGGATGATCCGCTCGGACAGGTCGCGCGCGTAGTCCTGCAGCGCCTCGACGCTGCCGGTCTCGAGCACCTCGACGTAGTTGTCGTAGACGCGCGGTCGCCTCGGCGAAGATCTCCTCGGGCGTCATCGCCTCGAGCAGGTGCGCCTCGGTGATCCGGCGGGCCCACTCCTCGCGCAGCTTGGTCCGGTGCTCGCGCAGGTGCGCCACCAGCTGCGGCAGCAGGTGGTCCCTGACCAGAGCCTCTTCGCCGGGCAGCAGGTCGGTGCGGTCGTCGGTCATCCTCGTGCCTTCTTCCTGTCGAACCACTTGGTCAGGACCACGGTGGTGCCACGCCCCCGCTCGGACGCGATGTCGAACTCGTCGACGAGCCGGCGGGCGCCGGGCAGGCCCAGGCCGAGCCCCTCGTCGGTGCTGTAGCCGTCTGCCAGTGCCTGCTCGACGTCCGGGATGCCGGGTCCGGTGTCCCGGGCGACCACCCTTATGCCGGGTCGCGGCTCGCGCAGCAGCTCGACGGTGATGGTGCCGTGCTCGGCGAACCGGACGATGTTGCGGGCGATCTCGGAGACCGCGGTGGCGAGCAGGGTGAGCTCGGAGCCCTCGAACCCGGCCCGCACGGCCATCTCGCGAGCGGCCTGGCGAGCGGTGACGATGTCGGGGTCCCCGGCGATGGTGACCTGACGCTCGTCCTCGCGCACGGGTCCGCGGTCGAGCAGCGGGCCGCTCAGCCGCGCGCACAGGTCGCAGCCGAGGAGGTGGCCCGCGGCGTCGACCTCCCGTTGACGACGCCGGTCCGCACTGGACAGGGCCAGCAGCACCGGCCGGCACTGGTCGGTCGGTGGCTCGACGTTCTCGAGGGCGAGCAGGTACTCCACGCGCAGGCGGGCTCTGGTGCGCTTCAGCTGTGCGGCCACCGCCCCTGCCGTGCTGCCGGACTCCTCGGCCAGGTCACGGGTGGGCTCGCCGCCGACCTCGTGCGCCAGGAGGATGCGGCGTTCCCGGTCGTCGAGACGCTGGACGGCCCGGGCGATCGCGGCCGTCTCCTCGGACGCGATGACGACGTCCTCGCCCCGCTCCGGTTCGCCCGGGTCGTGCGCGCGGTGCCGGTTGCGCTGTTCGCGGTCCTCCTGGCGCCACATCGTGGCCATCAGGTTTCGCACCGTGGCGATGGCATAGGGCTCGACCATCCCCGGCTCGATCCGGTCGCGGGCCGCCAGCACCCGCACGAGCGTCTCCTGCACGAGGTCCTCGGCGGCCGGGTGGTGACCGATCCGGGCGCCCACGATCCGGCGGAGCATGGGGATCAGGTCGGCAACCTCGCCGTCCTGGTCCTCCACCCCCACCCACTCGTCGGCCGCCCACCCGGTCACGCAGCCGACCCTAGGGCGCGGGTCGGGCCGGAAGGCTGCCGCTGACCGACGGGTTCCTGCTGCCTCTTCACGCCTCGTCCGGGGGCGCCGACCGCTGCTCGAGAAAGTCGCTCTGCTCGACCGGGTTGGTGTAGCCCGGAGGTGGGGGCGGGTCCCGCAGCAGGGGGGGCGCGCGTGGTCCATCGGGAGCCTCGGGTCCTTCGGGAGCCTCGGTCCTTCGGGCGCGCCGGGCGCCTCGATGGCGACGTCAGCCATGGTCGGTATCCCTCCGCCGCCGCTGACCTGAACGCGCGGTGCGTTGGTGGTGAAGCCCGTGGGAGGAGCCGCCTCCGCCGTCGCCCGGCGGGTGGCTCATCCAGACCTCCAGCCGCTGGAGCACCCACAGAGCGCCCAACATCGCCACCGGTGTGAGGAGGGCGAGCAGCCTCATGAGGGGACTCCGCGCGGGCCGGCGTGCCGATCCCGCTGGGCGGGGCGCCGGTGGCTCCGCTCAGCGGGAGGGGCCAGCGCGGGGTCGATGGTGGTGGCGGCCACGTCGACCTGGATGCCCATCAGGTCGAGCTGGAACGGCCGCAGCACCGGCAGGTAGCCCTCCCCCTGCCGCACGAGGTCGGCCGCGATCGTGGCGCGGCGGGTGTCGACCCCCACCAGGCTGCCGTCGTGGTCACGCAGCTCCCCGGTGAAGACTCCGGTCACGAAGGTGCCGCGAGGGATGATCACGAGGCGGTGGACCCGCAGGGAACCCACCAGGTGGCCGACACCGCCGCGTGGCGCCCGGAAGGTCCCCACCAGGGGAACCGGGACATCCGTCGGTCGGGACTCCGGCCGAGGGCGGGGACGGAACGCGATGACGGTCATGCTGACCTCCTGTTGGACGCTGCTGGTGGGGCTGCTGCGGCGTGGTGCTGGAGGTGGTGGTGGTACCCGCCAGTCTTCGGGTACCACCACCACGGGTGCGGTGCCTGGGAGGGGTCAGGCGCCGAGTCCGTTGAGGATGGCCAGGATCTGGTTGAGCAGGGCGGCGATCTGGCCCAGCACGGCACCACCGTCGAGGAGGCCGGCGACGGCGCACAGCAGGTTGCCCAGCAGGTTGCCGGCGCCCGTGGCGCCCACGATGTCGAGGACGACCTGGTTGAGGTGCACCTCGAGACCGAGGATGTTCAGGTCCAGGGGGCCGAGGACGAGGTTGAGGATGTCGCACGAGGCGGCACTGACGCCGCGGGCGGCCGAGCCGGAGGTGACGTCCTGGACCTTGAGGTCCATGGTCTTGGTGTGCGGAACGGCGCCGCGCGCCCCCTGCAGGGTGGTCGTCACCTTGGAGCGCATCATCAGGTCGCCGCCGTCGTTCCAGAACTTCTCCGGGACGATCGAGACGACGGCCTGACCGGTACGACCCTGCTTGTCGGTCCAGGTGCCGGTGTAGTTCCACGCCTGGCCCTGCGACGTCATCGACTTCGTCACGGCCGTCGCCTGGTGGGCAGGAGCCGCGTTGCTGGCCGCCAGGCCGGGGCCGAACCCCATGGCACCCACCAGGATGAGGGCAGCGGTTCCGGTGCGGATCGTGGTGCTCTTCGACATGGTGTCTCCTTCGCGGACCGAAGTCCTCGGTGTGTGTCTGGCACGTGGGCAGCCGATCTGGCTGGCCTCACACCGATGAAGACCCCCGGGGCCCACGACATGACGCGGACGAGTGCCGCACCCACAGCACGGTCCCCGCACGCACCGTCGGCAGCCCTGCCCGATGCGCCTGCGCCGCCGCGTCATGCCCGGCGCATGAGGGCGTCAGGGCGTCAGGGGGGTAGCCATCCGCCGGAGAGCACCACGGGATGCGGGGGCCGTCAGGTCGGTTCGGGTTCTGCCGTCGCGTCGCCGACGTTGAGGACGTCAGGAACCAGTTCGTACCGGTGGCTGTAGGTGTCGAGGATGGCGACGCCGGCCGCTGCGAGCGGGATGCCGATCAGCGCGCCCAGGGGGCCCCAGATGGCAGCGCCCACGAAGACGGCTCCAAGTGCGATGGCGGGGTTGACGTCCATCGTCCGCTCACTGACCCGTGGGGTGAAGTAGTAGGTCTCGATCTGCTGGTACACCACGGCGAAGGCGATGATCGCGACCGCCTTCCAGGGGCTGCCGAACACGGTCGCGAGGGCGGGAAGGATGACCCCGAGGTAGGTGCCGATGATGGGGACGAACTGCGACGTGATGCCGGCGAACAAGGCGAACGGCAACCAGTAGGGAACGCCGATGGCCGCGAAGAAGATGCCGTGGAAGAAGGCGGAAGCGGCCGCGAGCACGATCTTGGAGACGACGTACCCGCCCGTCTTGGCGATGGTGATCTCGGTGATGGTGATGAAGACCTCCTGTACGCGCGGCGGCATCCAGGAGGCGAGGCTGTGCACGAGCTTGGGGCCCGCGCCGGCGAAGTAGAAGCCGAACACCAGCACCGTGACGAGGTCGAACAGGATCGAGGACAGCGAACCCACGACACCGAGGACCCCCCCGGACAGGGAACCGACCCAGACGGTGATCTGCGTCGGGTCGAGGTGCAGCTGCGAGGCGATCGTGGCGGGGTCGAGGTTGGTCCTGAAACGGTGGTTCACGAAGTCGATCACCGAGGTGGTCAGGTCGGGCAGGCCCTGCACGAACTCGGTGGCCTGGTTGAAGAACAGCTGACCGAAGAGCACGGCCAGGGCGAGGGCCAGGACGACTGTGCTCCCGCCCACGATGGCGGTCGACACTCCCCGTGACCGCCCGCGCTGCACGAACCACCGGATGCCGGGCTCCAGGGCGGTGGCGAACAGCCACGCCAGCACGAGCAGGAACAGGAAGTGGCTGAGCATCGAGAACAGCCACAGGAACAACAGCAGCCCTACCCCCACACCCGCGAGGACCATGCCCGTCCGCCAGACCGACGCCCGGTCGAAGTGGACCGTCACGTCCAGGCCCCTTCTCGTCGCCGGACCGTCGACGGGGGGAGCGGGCTCGGAGCGCGACGCCTTGTTCGCGTCCGGACTCGACATGGTCATCATTCCGTCCCAGAAGTCCCGAGGGGAGCCTGCTCGGCCGTTCGCAGTCTCCCAGATCCAGTCTCGGTGCATCGAGAACCTCCAGTGCTACCTGGGCGGGCCGTCAGGTGGTGCTGGGGCCGATCCCCCCTCGACCGCTCGGAGCGAGCTCTTCCAGCAGGCGCTCGGCGTGGGCGAGCGCCTGGCGCGGCTCGACATCCCCAGTGCCCATCCGAGGCGACAGGTTGAGGTCGAGAATGACCTCCGTCGCACCCTTCGCCGCGAGCAGCAGCAGGTCGGCCCGCAGCTGCTTGGCCGTTCCCTGGAAGGGCCTCCGTCCCGGGCCAGGGTCCTCGTCACGCAGGTCGGGGACGACCCGCACGAGGATGCGCAGGGCCCGGGGGTCGCGCCCCGCGTCGACCGCGCCGTGACGAACGAGCTCGATGCACCGCGACAGCGTGCTGGGGTCAAGCTGGCTGCTCGCGATCCAGCCCTGGGCCAGCCGCCCGGCCCGACGTAGAGCCGGCTCGGCCGTCCCGCCGACCAGAAGGGGAGGATGCGGACGCTGCACGGGAGCGAGGCGAGAGGTAGGAGCTCGGGACGGTGTAGAACTCGCCGGCGAAGTCGACCGGCTCCTGCGTCCACAGCGCGAGGAGGCAGCGGAGGTACTCCTCGAAGCGGCGGCCGCGCTGCGTCATCGGCACCCCTGCCGCCACGTGCTCCTCGGGGAGCCACCCCATGCCGACCCCCACCGTCAGCCGGCCCCCGGACACGACGTCGAGCGAGGCCATCGTCGAGGCCAGCAGGGCGGGAGGGGTGAACGGCGCACACACCGTGGCCGTGCCGAGCCCGATCCGCTCGGTGTGCCCGGCTGCGAGGGCGAGGGCGACCACCGGGTCGAGCACGCTGCGGTGCGAGGCTCCCAGTCGGCCGTCGGCCGGCCAGAGGGTGCGCTGGTAGCCCCACAGCGAGGCGTATCCGAGCTCCTCGGCACGGCGTGCGACGCGGACCACCCCCTCCCGGGTGGCCCACCGACCGGACACCGGCAGACCGATCCCGAGCAGGGGCAGGTCGACGCTCACCGGACCACTGTGGCAGGTGCGGAAGACGCGGCCGGCGTGCGCACGGCATCCGCGCCTGTCGGTCGGGGCGCGTTCTCAACGCTGCCACAACGGCCGAAAGTGGGTGGTGACGTCGTGCCGACCCCTGTGGTACCCATCACACGTGAGCCAGACCGCGCGCGAGGGTGCCGCCGACACCAGCTCCCTGGTGGTTCTCGTCGTGGACGACGACGAGGCGATCCGCACGGTCGTGCGGTGGCAGCTCGACTACGCCGGCTTCCGTGTCGTGGAGGCGGATGACGGCCCGACCGCCCTACGCCGGATCCGTGACGACGACCCGGCGCTCGTCGTGCTCGACCTGTCGCTACCGGGGCTCGGCGGCCTCGACGTCCTCCGGGCGGTCCGCGGTGGGCGCACCGGCCGCACCGACACCCCGGTCATCGTGCTGTCGGGCCGCAGCGGGGAGACCGACCGCATCGTCGGGCTCGACCTCGGTGCCGACGACTACCTGATCAAGCCGTTCTCGCCCGGGGAGCTGGCTGCGCGCATCCGCTCCGTGCTGCGGCGCAGCACCCCGGAACCAGCCGGTCAGCCGCACGTCATCGGAGACCTGAGCATCGACACGGCCAGCCGACGGGTGCTCCTCGACGGGGTCGACGTCGAGCTGACGCCCAAGGAGTTCGACCTCATCGCGTTCCTGGCCGCCCACCCGCGGCTGGTGTTCACCCGCGGCCAGCTGCTGGAGAAGGTGTGGAACTCGTCGTCGGAGTGGCTGGGCGAGGCCACCGTGACCGAGCACGTGCACCGGCTCAGGCTCAAGCTCGAGCAGGACCCCTCCCGGCCGCGGCTTCTGCGCACCGTGCGGGGACTGGGCTACCAGCTGATGGATGACGCATGAGCACCGCCGGGCTCTCCGACCTCGAGTCGGTGCTGAGCCCGCAGGACGGCCGCGAGGTGCTCGACCGGCAGGCGGAGGTGCTCGAGCTGATCGCCGCTGCCGCCCCGCTGGGTGACGTGCTCGCCGAGATCCTCACCTCGCTCGAGCGGCTGATTCCGGGAGCCCGTTGCTCGGTGCTGCTGCTGGACCGCGAGCGCGCGACGTTGCACCACGGCTCTGCGCCGAGCCTGCCGGCGGAGTACGTCGCAGCGATCGACGGGCTGTCGATCGGTGAGCGCGCCGGCTCCTGCGGCACGGCGGCGGCCTTGAACACGGCGGTCGTCGTCCCCGACGTGCGCACCGACCCCCGGTGGGTCGACTTCCGGCGCGATGCCGATGCGGCCGGCCTGCGCAGCTGCTGGTCGACGCCGATCGAGGGACGCGACGGGATGCCGATCGGCACCTTCGCGGTCTACCACGGTCGGCCGCACCGTCCGTCGCGGCGCGAGGAGCTGCTGGTCGACCGGTTCACCCACCTGACCTCCGTGGCGATCGAGCACGCGAGCCTGGTCGGTGACCTCGTCGCGAGCGAGGAGCGATTCCGCCGGTCGTTCGACGACAACTCCCTCGGGATGGCGCTCGTCGGGCTCGACCGGAGGATCGCCAGGAGCAACACCGCGCTGGTGACCCTGACCCGCGGCCGCCCGGGCCTGGTCGGCAGCCCGCTCGCCGACGTCGTGACGCCGACGCAGGGAGCCCTGGAGTCCCGGCTCGACGAGCTCGACGCGCTCGACCACGACAGCGCCACGCCAGTGGTCTTCGAGGCGCTGCTCCACCGCGACGGACACCGCGACGTGGAGGTGGAGGTGACCGTCTCCCTGCTCCACGGCCGCGACGGCGCCCCGGCGCAGTACGTGGTCAACGTCTTCGACCTCACCGAGCGCCGGGCCGCTGAACGCCACCGACGGGCGCGCCTCCGGGCCGAGACGGCCCGGCGGACGGCAGAGGAGCTCTCGCACGCCAAGTCCGAGCTGCTGGCGGCCGTCGGCCACGAGGCCCGCACGCCGATCCAGGCCATCGTGGGCTTCGCCGAGCTGCTGGGCACGATCGACCTCGACGAGGCCCGCCGCCAGGAGGCGCTCGACCGGATCAGCGCGGCGGCGGGGCACGTGATGGACCTCCTGGCCGACGTGCTCGACCTGAGCCGCATCGAGGCGGGTGCCCTCCCGTTGGTGAGCGAACCGGTGCCCGTGGGTGAGGTGGTGGCCGAGGTGTTCGCCCTGCTGTCGTCGTGGGCCGAGCAACGGCAGGTCGAGCTGTCGCTCCAGCTCGCCGACCAGGTGGTGCTCGCCGACCGCCGGAGGCTGCGGCAGGTGCTGCTCAACCTCGTCGGCAACTCGATCCGGCACGGGAGGGCGGGTGGTCACGTCCGGGTGCGGACGTGCTCGACGAGGGACGAGGCCTGGGTGGTGACGTGCGTCGACGACGACGGGCCCGGCATCCCTGACGACTTCCTCCCGCGCGCGTTCACGGCGTTCGCCCGGCCCGATCCCGCATCCGACCATGCCCCGGCAGGGGCGGGTGACCGGTTCTCCGAGGAGGGCATCGGCCTCGGGCTCGGCCTCGCCCACGGGCTGGCCGACGCGATGGGTGGTGAGCTCTCGGTCGGCAGGTCGGGGCCGGAGGGCACGTCGATGGTGCTGCGGCTCCCGAGTGCCGCGACCGAGAAGCGCTGACCCCGCTGGCTCACGCGTCCTCGCTGGCAGCCCACCCGGTGACGTCGACGATGCGGCACACGAGCACCCGGTGGAAAGGCTTGTCGGCGTACTGAGGCACCGCGCGTGCCAGCCGGTCGGCGAGCTCGTCGACGAGTGCGGGCGGCGGGTCGGCTAGGTGCTCGAGCCGGGCGCGGACCCACCACAGCCGCGACCAGTCCTCGGTCTCCCACCACTCGACGAGCAGCGAGCCCCTCGGGTCGGCCGCGAGGTTGCGCTCGCGCTGCAGCCGCGACGAGCTCTTCGGCTTGACCCGGTCGATGGGCACACCGACGTGCCCGTCGTCGCTCACGGCATACACGACCGGCTGCGGGTCGGGGCCACGCTCGGGGTGCAGGGTGCACAACACCCCGTGCACCTGGGCGCCGAGGCGGGTGCGGGCTTCGTCGGTGGACAGCTTCATCGCGGTTCTCCCAGGGTCCGGGGCACACGTGGCCGGCTCGTTGAGCGGTCATGCTAGGTCGGCTTTCTCATCGTCGGATCAACGCGGCCCGGACCACCTTGACGGACGAAGCGTCGACGGAGAGGTTGGCCGCATGAACCTGGCCACGTGGGTCGCGCGCAACGGACGGCGGCGGCGAGAGGCGACCGCACTGGCCGTCGGCGATCAGGTGCATGCGACGTGGGCCCAGCTCGCCGCGCGGGTCGCCTCGGCAGCGGCCGGCCTGCGCGAGCTCGGCCTCTCGCCCGGGGACCGGGTGGCGATCGTCATGCGCAACCGGCCGGAGTACCTCGAGGCCCAGTTCGCTGCGTGGCACGCCGGCCTCGTCGCGGTGCCGGTGAACGCGCGGCTGCACCGCGACGAGATCGCGTACGTGCTCGACCACAGCGGCACCCGGCTCGTGCTCACCGACGAGGAGCACGAGCACGACGTTGCGCCGCTTCGCGACACGGTCGACTCGCTCGAGACGGTGGTCGTCATCCCGGGCCCGGAGTGGGACCGATTGACCTCTGCCGCACCGATACCCCTGGTCGACCGAGCCCGCGACGACGCCGCCTGGCTCTTCTACACCAGCGGCACCACGGGTCGGCCGAAGGGCGCGACGCTCACCCAGGGGAACCTGCTCATGGCCTCGCTCAGCTACTTCGCCGACATCGGCCCGGTGGCGGCCGGCGACTGCGTGCTCCATGCGGCACCGCTCTCGCACGGCTCGGGGCTCTACGGGCTCCCGCACGTGGCCAAGGGGGCCGCGAGCGTCTTCCCGGCATCCGGTGCGCTCGACGGTGCCGAGCTGCTGAGCCTGCTGGCCCACTGGCCCGGCATGTCCTTCTTTGCCGCCCCGATCATGGTGAAGCGGCTGGCCGCCGACCCGGCCCTGTCGGGCGCCGACCTCTCCGGGCTGAAGACGATCATCTACGGAGGCGCCCCGATGTACCTGACCGACCTCGAAGCAGCGTTGGAGACCTTCGGCCCGCGCCTGGCCCAGATCTACGGGCAGGGCGAGACGCCGATGACGATCACCGGGCTCTCGCTCGCCGACCACGCGGATCGCGACCACCCGCGGTGGCGGGCGCGGATGCAGGGTGTCGGCTTCCCGCGCACCGACGTCGAGGTGCGGGTCGTCGACGCAGACGACCGCGAGCTGCCCCCCGGGCAGGCGGGTGAGGTGGTGGTGCGCGGCGGCGTCGTCATGGCCGGCTACTGGAACCAGCCCGAGGAAACCGCCGAGACGCTGCGCGGCGGGTGGCTGCACACCGGCGACATCGGCAGCTTCGACGACGACGGCTTCCTGACGCTGCACGACAGGTCGAAGGACCTGATCATCAGCGGCGGCATGAACATCTACCCCCGCGAGGTCGAGGAGGCGCTGATGACGCACCCGGGGGTGCAGTCCGTCGCCGTGGTCGGGCGGCGCGACCCGGAGTGGGGCGAGGCGGTGGTGGCCTTCGTGGTGGTGGGCGAGCCGCCGCCCACCACCACCGAGCTCGACCGGACGTGCATCGACCGCATCGCCCGCTACAAGCGCCCCAAGGAGTACCACTTCGTGGAGGCACTGCCCACCAACAACTACGGCAAGGTCCTCAAGCGGGAGCTCCGACAGCGGCTCACGCCGGGAGCAGGCCCGGTGCCGCGTTGAGGAAACCATGATGCCGGCGGCTCTTGCGGGGCCGAGCGCCCACTGTGTTGGGTACCTGACAAGGGCCTGACCGTGTCGCAGCACCAGCCCGACCGGCCCGGCCACGAACACCCCGAGGAGATGACCGATGAAGCTCGCCCTCTACCTGCCCACCTTCCGCAACCACGTCACCGTCCAGGAGCTCGCTGACCTCACCGACCTGGCGGAGGAGCTCGACTTCGACTCGGTGTGGACGCTCGACCGCGTCGTCGTCCCCGAGGCCTCCGACCGTGGGGAGCTGCAGTACTCCTTCGGGATGATGAAGGAGTTCCCGACCCAGCTCCCGGTCGCATCCACGGGCAAGTGGTTCCAGGGCTGGCCGATCCTGCCGTGGCTCGCGGCGCGCACCGAGAAGGTGCGCATCGGCATGAGCATCACCGACACCCCCTACCGGGCCCCGGGCGTCTTCGCGGCGGAGTGCGCCACGATCGACCACCTCTCCAACGGTCGCCTCAACGTCGGCATCGGCGCGGGCTGGATGCCGGAGGAGTTCGCCGCCGCCAGCGCGACGCACCTCTTCCCGCGGCGGCACGCCCACGTGCGCGAGACGATCGAGATCTGCCAGGGCATCTGGACCAACGAGACCTTCGAGTACCACGGCGAGTTCGCCGACTTCGGTCCCAGCGGGTTCGGGCACCAGCCGGTGCAGAAGCCGCACCCGCCGATCTACTTCAGCGGCCTGCGCGACCCGAAGCGCTCCGCCCTGCGGGTGGCGAAGTACGGCCTCGCGGGCTGGATCGGCATCCAGGACACCCCGCGCGAGCTCACCGAGTGGCGCACCGCGATCGCCGGGGAGCTCGAGGCGCTCGGCAAGTCGGTCGACGACCTCGACATGTGCAGCATGATCTGGTTCACGATCACCGACACCGAGGTCGACCAGACCGACAACGGCAAGGTGTCCAACATCCTGGTGGGGACCGCTGGACAGATCACCGACATGCTCAAGCGCTACCAGGAGGCGGGTCTCACCATGCCGCTGCTCTGGCCGCCCTTCGCCGACGTGCCGGTGTCCAAGACGCTCGACGACCTCAAGCGCCTCAAGGAGGAGATCATGCCGAAGGTCGAGGCCGGCTAGCCCGACCGCTCCGGACTCGACGGTCGGGAGGGTCACCCCGTCGCGAGGTCCGTGTCGCGCTTGGGCATGACGGCAGCGAGGCCGACGATCGCCAGGCAGAGGACCGCTGGGACGACCATCGCGTTCTGTATCCCCACCAGGTTGATGAAGAAGCCCATCACGGCGGGCCCGGCAAGGAATGCCGCGTAACCGAAGGTCACGACGACGGCCAGCACGCGCCCGCCCCCGATGTGGCCCGCCACGGCATACACCTGGGGCGCGATCATGCCGACACCCAGCCCGACGATGGCCCAACCGATGATGAGCAGGGCGAGCCCGCTGGCCAGGGTCACCCACAGGTACCCCACCGCTGCGCACGCACCCCCGCATCGGACCACCGCCCGCCGGCCGAAGCGGGCCACGAGGCGATCGCCGACAAGGCGGATCACGAGCATCGACCCGCTCACCGCCACGAAGCCCAGGGCCCCGGTGGTCGAGTCGACCCCCGCGACCTCGGTGACCTGCAGGGAGGACCAGTCCGTGGCCGTCCCCTCAGCCAGTCCGAACCCGAGGCCCATGGCCCCCAGGAGCCAGGCGACCCGAGGGATCCTGGTGCGGACGCCGGCCACCCGGTGATGGACGACCGCCGCGTAGGGGGTGATCACGTACGCCACGACGAAGGCAACGGACGCCAGGCCGGCCAGGAGCAGCATCAGCGGCTTGACGACCGCCGGCCCGGTGCGCTCGATGAGGGTCGCCATCAGGACCACGCAGCCGGCGCCCACGAACCCGCCGACCGACCACAGGGCATGGAAGAAGCTCATGATGGGTCTCTTGCGCGCACCCTCGACCTGCACCCCGACCGCGTTCATCGCCACATCCAGCGTGCCGTTGCCCAGCCCGAGCAGGACCGCTCCGACCAGCGCGACCGGGTAGCTGGTGGCGAACGCGAAGGTGGTCGCCGCCGCCACGATCAGCGGCAGACCGGCCAGGGCGACCTGACGCGCCCCGAGCGAGTCCGAGAGCCGGCCCCCGATCTGCATGGCCGCGATGCCGGCGAGTCCGGCGAGGGCGAGCATGAGCGCGATCTGGGTCGAGCTGATGCCCAGGCGTTCCCGGATCGAGGGAAGGGCCCCGCCGTAGCCACCGATCACGAGGCCGTTGACCGCGAAGAGGAGCGAGACGGCGACGACCGACCTCGTGCTGGCCAGGCGGGCGGTGAGGCCCAGCGGCGGTCGGGCGGTCGGGGTCGACGGTGAGGTCATGCGATGGCGTCCTTGGCTGTCGGAGATCCTCGTGCGTGGTCGTGGTCTGGTCGGCGTAGCGGACACGCCGGCCTTCCTGCGTTCGCCGTGGGGCGTCAGTTGAGTCGGATCCAGGTGTCGGACGTCGCGGCCAGACGGGTGCAGCTGCCGGCCGCGAGCTCGGTGTCCAGCGCGGTGTCGGTCGAGCTGATGGACCGGTAGACCGCGGCGCACTCGAGGGTGTTCTGGGGGGTGAAGGTGACCCGGCCGCTGGGCCCAACGCTCACGCTGCCGGTCTGGGGATCGGCTGCGGCACCGAGGTCCTGGATGGCATAGCGGGCCGACGCGTCGACAGTCAGCAGCGTGCCCGTGCCGCGAAGGAGCCAGGTCCCTGTCAGAGCCTGCAGGTCCGTGACGACCAGCGGGTCCTGAGACGCCCTGTCGGGCAGGGTCGCAGCTCCCACGACCGACACCGGAGACAGCCGGGTGAACTCCCAGACACCGTCAGGGGGGTCTGCCGCGCCCGTGCAGGCGGCGGTCTGCCCCGTTCCACGGGCACTCATGCGACCCTCGGGCGCGATGATCACAGCCCACGCCGCGGAGCATCCCCTCAACCCGGTCGGGTCGTTCTCGGAGGTGAAGCCCCCTGGCGTCGGGCGGACGGTGAAGGCCGTCGTCGTACCGACGCCCGTGAGGAGGTCGGGCGCCCCCGACAGGGTCACCCTGCCGTCTGCCGTGAACCTCCACAGCCAGTTCGAGCCGGCCACGCGCCAGATACCCTCGAGCTGCGCCAGGGTGACCGGCGGCGGGCCGTCCGTCTGGGCCTTGTCGCCCAGGTCGTGGTGCAGTGCGAGCGCCCCGAGAACAAGGCCGGTGACCGCGCACGCTGCGATCGCTCCCTGCCAGAACCGCCCCCGACGCTCGTCGCGTGAGGCCGGCTCCAACAGGTCGAGCTGTCCCTCGAGCCGGTCGACGTCCTCCGTCGTCACGCCGAGTCTATCGCCGTAGGCGCGCAGCCCCTGGGTGACCCTCCGCTCGATCGCGTTCATCAGGACCCCTCCAACCCTGAACGCAGGGTGGCAAGGCCGCGCTGCGCCTGGCGCCTGACGGAGCCGACCCGGATCTCGAGGAACCCGGCGGTCTCCCACTCACTGAGCTGAAGGTAGTAGCGGCAGGTGATGACTTCCTGTTGGCGACGAGGCAGCGCGCGAACCTGCTCCGCGAGCCAGGTCGACTCGTCTCGTGCGACAGAGGCCGTCGCTGCATCCGGACCGGTGTGCGCTTCGAGCATGCTCACCCGGGCCGGAGGCTGCCGTCGCCGTGCGCTCCGGACTCGGCGCTCGTGCGAGCCACAGCCGTTGATCACCCCGGCGCGAAGGTACGCCAGGGCCGAACGCTCGTCGGCGAGCGGCCAGTGCCGGAAGAGCGACAGGTAGGCCTCCTGGACCGCCGCCTCGGCCCACGCCCGATCACCGAGCAGGAGGTAGGCGAGCTGCACCAGCTCGACGCAGTGGGCCCGGAACAGCCCGCTCAGCACGGACTCCCGGGAGCCCCGAGATGCAACGGCATCGCTGCGGATCAGTCCCGAGTCCACGTCCCACCTCCGACCACCAGCGGCCGCCCTCACCGGAGGCTCGTTCGTCTCCCGCGAGGCTGACCCGCCCGGTCATCATCTTGGCACGTTCCCCGGCGGTCACCACCGGATGACAAGTGGCTGACCACCTGCCGGGCTCGCGATGCCGGATGGCCAACGGCCGTCGTCAGCGCGGCACCACTGCGAGGGGCGGAGTGGGGTCGGTGTGCGCGGCGTGGGCGGCGGGGAGGATGTGCTCGAGCACCCCGACCTCCTCGATGTTGTGCCGGAGCCAGGCGCGGGTCATCGCCGACGCGAATCGGCGCTGGGTCAGGTAGCGGTTGGCCGGAGCGAAGAGGGCGGTGTTCGCCCCGATCTCCAGGACGCTGACGTAGTGGGCGTGACCCGTGCAGGCCGACCAGGTGTGGCTCAGCTGCAGAACCGGCACCCCGGCGATGCGGCGCACGAGCCGGATGCCGGTGTCGTCCAGCTTCTCCACCGTCTCGGTGGTGTCGATGTAGAACTCCGGCCGGCCCTGGAAGGCCTCCACGATGCGGAAGCGAGCACCCTCGCGGGCGCCGCCCCCGGGGGCCGGTCGGGCGAGCTCCCACCGGATGTGGTCGACCGGGTGCCAGGCGAGGTAGCTGGGCACGACTCGGTCGCCGTAGGTCACGCTCCCGCCGATGTGCTGGAACCACCAGGCGAGCATCGGCGGGGTGACCCCGGCCAGCGGCTGGTGGTCGATGGTCACCCGGCGGCGGTGGCGGGACAGCTCCTGGACCGTGCTCACCGCCGACCCCGGCTCACGCAGGGGGTACAAGGTCGGGCGCGGTGGCGGAAGCGGGAGGCGCGTGTGACGGTTCATCCGAATCTCCTTTGGATACGCATTCGTTTCTTAACCGACGACGTTAGAACGGGGCCAGAAGATACGCAACCGTTTCTTGTAGGATGTCGGGCATGCCACCTGAGCACGCGAAGAACACCGGGCCGGGGCCGTCGACGCGACGGCGAGGAGCGGTCCTGACGGAGGCGATCCAGGCCGCCGTCCTCGAGTTGGTGGTCGAGCAGGGCGCCACGGGCGTGACGATGGAGGCAGTGGCCGCGCGCGCGTCCACCAGCAAGGCGGTGCTGTACCGCCGCTGGGAGGACCGCGGGGCGTTGCTGCGGGAGACGCTGGTCCCGCTGGCCATCGACGCGATCCCGCACACGGACACCGGCAGCTACCGCGGTGACATGCTCGCCATCCTGCGCGGGTGGGCCCAGTTCTTCGCCGGCCCCACCGGTGCCATCGGTGCAGCCATCGTCGGGGCGATGCCCCACGACCCGGAGCTGGCCGAGGCGTTCCGCGGTGGCGTCATCGCCTGGCGCAAGCAGGCGATGACCGAGACGCTCGAGCGCGCCATCGCGCGACGGGAGGTGCGCTCGGACGTCCCGTTCGAGGTGGCCCGCGAGCTCGGCCAGGCCATGCTCTGGCACCGGTTCCTCGTGACCGGCGACCAGATCACCGACGACCTCATCGAGCACATCGTCGACGAGATCCTCATCCCCTACACCCGGCCCGTGCGAGCGGAGGGCGCGGACTCCCTGCACGATGGCGACCACCGCCACGGCACCTCCGACGAGGGGGAGGAAGATCATGGTCAAGACCTCCTGCACGAGGCCGGGGATGAACGCGAGCACCGGAAATGCCCATGCGACCAGCGCCATCCACGCTTTTCCGGTTGAGGCACGCGCGCAGCCTTCGTACCCTCGGTCTGGTGCACCCTGACGACGACGCTCCCGTGATTGTCTGTCCATGAAGCTGCTGCTGACCTCCGGGGGCGTGACGAACCCGAGCATCCACGCGGCGCTCGAGGAGCTCCTCAGCAAGCCGATCGACCAGTGCCGCGCGCTGTGCATCCCGACCGCGCAGTGGGGTCACCCGATGTGCGGCCCGACCTCGGTGCACGGCTTCGTTGCCGCTGGGCCCGGCTCGCCGCACCTCTCCGGCCTGGGCTGGGGGTCGCTGGGTGTCCTCGAGCTCACTGCGCTGCCCAGCATCGGCGCCCGGCGATGGGTCCCCTGGGTCGAGGAGGCCGACGCGCTCCTGGTCGACGGCGGTGACGCCACGTACCTGTGCCACTGGATGCGGGAGTCCGGGCTTGCCGACCTGCTGCCGTCGCTGGCCGACACGGTGTGGGTCGGGGTCAGTGCCGGCAGCATGGTGATGACGCCCCGGATCGGGGAGTACTTCGTCGAATGGACCTCCGCCCCGGATGACCGCGCCCTGGGCGTCGTCGACTTCTCGATCTTCCCGCACCTCAACGCCTTCCCGACCAACACCCTTGCCCACGCCGAGAAGTGGGCCGCCGACATCGGGGTCCCGGCCTACGCCGTCGACGAGCAGACGGCCATCACCGTCGTCGACGGCCGGGTCGAGGTGGTCTCCGAAGGGCAGTGGGTGAGGCTGCGGTCATGACCGTCCGGCATCAAGGGAACTGCCGCACACCCTGCCGCCCGGTCACGTCGACGTCGACCCGAGCCTGAGGTTGTCGGCGGCCCGCCGTTGCAGGACCGCACGTTCGCTCTCGTTGCTGGTCCGCGCCGCCGCCTCGGTGAACGCCTCGCGCGCCTGCGCGTGCAGCCCGGCCCGCTCGAGCAGGTCTCCGCGCACGCTCGGCACGAGCGGCGAGTCGCCGAGGCGCCCGCGTCCAGCCCGGCCAGCACGGCGAGCCCGGCGTCCGGGCCGAACGCCCGGCCGTGCGCGACAGCCCGGTTCACCTCGACGACCGGTCCCGGCGCGGCCTCGGCCAGGACGTCGTACAGGGCCGCGATCCGGCGCCAGTTCGTGTCCTCGGCGCGCCCGGCCCGGGCGTGCTGCGGCGGCGATCGAGGCCTGCAGGAAGTACTTCCCGACCGGCTGGCCGCGCGCGGCGAGCAGCTCGGCCTGCTGCAGGGCGGCCAGTCCCCGCCGGATCAGCAGCTGGTCCCACCGCGCTGCGGTCCTGCGCCTCGAGCAGCACCGGCAGCACCGTCCTCGTCGAGCCGGGCCGGCATCCGCGAGCCCTGGATCTCCAGCAGCGCCTGCAGGCCGAGCACCTCGGGCTCGTCGGGAGCGAGGTCGGCCAGCATCCGGGCGAGCCGCATCGCCTCGTTCGCCAGGTCGGGGCGCATCCAGTCCTCGCCGGCGGTGGCGGTGTAGCCCTCGTTGAAGATCAGGTAGATCACGGCCATCACGTCGTCGATGCGGCCGGTCCGCTCCGGCCCCGGTGGGCAGCTCGAACTCGGCGTGCGCCGCGGACAGCGTCTTCTTCGCCCGCGAGATGCGCTGTCCCATCGTCGACTCGCGTGACCAGGAACCCGCGCGCGATCTCGGCGGTGGTGAGCCCGCCGACCAGGCGCAGCGTCAGCGCGGCTCGGGACTCGGCGGTCAGGGCGGGGTGGCAGGACAGGAAGATGAGCCGCAGGACGTCGTCCTCGATGTGGTCGACCTGGCCGTCGAGGTCGGGCATCGCCGCCTCCTCTCCGCCACGGGCGTGCTCGAGCTCCGCCGATCTTGCGGCGCAGGGTGTCGGCGCGCCGGAAGTGGTCGACGGCACGCCGCTTCGCGATGGTCATCAGCCACGCGGCCGGGTTGTCCGGGACGCCGCGTCGCCGGCCACTGCTCGAGCGCGGCCACGAGGGCGTCCTGGGCCAGGTCCTCGGCGAGCTCGAGGTCACGGGTCATCCGGGTGAGCGCGCCGACGAGGCGGGCCGACTCGGCCCGCCACGCGGCGACGACGGCCGTCGTTCGGGTCATCCGCACTGGTCTCGTGCCGGCACGCGGCCAGCGTAGTGAGCCCCGCGTCAGGCGCCGGGCGCCTCCGGGCCGTCGGAGATCTGGCGCAGGGTCGAGATCACCGTGACCTCGGGCCAGTGCTTCGCGTGCAGCTCGGCGAACTCCCGCTGGTCGGCCACGGCCTCCTCGAGGGTGTCGTACTGCATGATGGCCCAGCCGCCGACGACCTCCTTGGCCTCGGCGTACGGCCCGTCGACCCGGGTGATCTCGCCCTGCGCGGACCACGAAGTTCACGGCGTCCTCGGTGCCGTACAGGCCACCGCCGTCGAGGAACACGCCCTTGGCGGCCCGCTCGCCGATGTGGGCGTCCATCGCGTCGAACAGCGCCTGGGGCGGCGTGCCGATGTTCTCTTCCATCCTCACGAATCCCATGAAACGCGGCATCTGCGATCACTCCTACTGGTTGACGACGGGTTGCTTGGTGCACGTACGTCGAACGGCGGACGCCGGCTCTTCGACATCCAGTATCGAAGTTTCTTCCCGCCGTTGGCGCCCTCCCGGCACACCGCGGAGCGAGGAGGGGAGATCCAGACGAACCATTCACGTGCTGTTCAGGATTGGCCCCGCCGCCGGGTCGGGCGCGCTCGAAAGGATTCAGGAACCAGACCACTCCAGAGGAGCAACCATGCCCAACTCCCTGTCCAGACGCAGCTTCGTCGGCGGGTCCGCGGCGGCGCTCGGCTTCGCCTTCGCCGGCGCCGGCAGCCTCGACCCGTTCACGAGCTCGGCCGCTGCCGCGACCCGCACCAGCAAGGGCTACGGCCCGCTCTCCCCCGCCGGTCCCCTTCTGGCCCTGCCCAAGGGCTTCTCCTACACGGTGATCGGCCAGTCCGGGGTCGGCGGCGCCGGCGGGTTCGTGCACCCCGGCGACCCGGACGCCATGGGCTGCTTCGCCCGGCCCGGCGGCGGCTCGGTGCTCGTGTCCAACCACGAGCTGGCCGGCTCGGACCGCTACCCGGTCCCGCACGTCAACGGCCTGGTCTACGACGCCGGCGGCATCGGCGGCACCTCCACGATGGTGCTCGATGCGAACAACACGGTGCTCGAGCAGTACGCCTCCGTCGCGGGCACGTGGAACAACTGCGCCGGCGGCGTCACGCCCTGGGGCACCTGGCTGACCTGTGAGGAGACCGAGGCTCGAGCCGGCGGCACCCTGACCAAGGACCACGGCTACGTCTTCGAGGTCGACCCCACGAGCCAGGCCGCCAACATCGGCCGGTCCGCACTGCCGCTGAAGTTCCTCGGCAGGTATGCGCACGAGGCGGCGGCCGTCGACCCGGCCACGGGCAGCATCTACCTGACCGAGGATGCCGGCGGCCCCAACGGGTTGTACTACCGCTGGACCCCGCCCGCGGGGTTCAAGCCCGGCAAGGGGGCGTTGCACGCGCTCGCCGCCGACGGTGCCGTCGACGTCGGCACCCTCGAGGCGATGAGGTGCTTCGACGAGGACGGCAACCACGTGCCCGACCTGTCCCTCGCAACGGAGGTCAACACCGTCTACCGGGTCCGGTGGGTGCCGGTGCCGGACCGCGATGCCCGGGCGGTTTCGGTGCGCAAGCAGTTCACCGACGACCAGATCACCAGGTCGCGCAAGCTCGAGGGCCAGTGGTGGGGCGACGGCGGTGCCTACTTCGTCGCCAGCTTCGCCCGCCGGTCTGACGGCTCCGCCAACGAGCACGACGGCCAGGTCTGGTTCTACGACCCGAAGAAGTCGCGCATCCGGCTCACGACGATCTTCGGGGTCAACCCCGACCCGGCCACCGGCGACGCGAACTTCGACGGGCCCGACAACATCACCGTCTCCCCCCACGGGGGACTCATCCTGGCCGAGGACGGAGAGGGCCGCTCGCACCTCGTCGGCGTGACGGAGCAGGGGAAGGCCTACGCCCTGGCCCTGAACCTGTTGAACGACAGCGAGTTCGCCGGACCGGTGTTCAACGCCTCAGGCAGCACCCTGTTCGCCAACATCCAGACGCCCGGCTACACGGTGGCCATCACCGGCCCGTGGGGCAGGCCCTCGAACGCCCGCTGAGGCCGCAGGCTGAACGTGTCGGCACCTTCCCGGACCGCTCGGTTCGGGAAGGTGCCCGCGCGGGTTGCCGAGCGGTGCGCGATCCAAAGGGCTCAGTAGGTCGGCGCCGCCGGTTCGGCGAGGAACTGCTCGAGGGTGTGCCAGCCGCCACGGTGGTACGCCGTCGACAGGGGCACCCCCACGTAGCGGAAGTGCCAGGGTTCGCTGTTGTACCCGGTGATGCACGTGTAGCCGCTTTCATAGCGCAGGACGTTCCCGAACCGCCACGCGTTGCGCCGGAGCCATGCCCCTTGGGGGGTCGAGCCGATGCAGGTGTGCACGCTGCACGACCGGTTGCCGACCGGCTTGATGTCGAGACCCAGCCCGCTCTGGTGCTCGCTGTACCCCGGTCGCGCGATCCACTTGTCCGCGTATGCCGTTCCGTTGGTGGAGACCCGGTGCTGGTACACCGAGCGCTGGGTGCTGTAGGACCGGTAGCCGCTCGCCATGGCCATGCTGCCGGCGCCCTCGGAGCGGGCGGCGGCGAACATCTTGGTCAGGGCCGATGCTGCGTCCGAGCGCAGCCGCTGTCCGTTCGGGTAGGTCATGCGCGGCACGACCAGGCCCGACGGAACGTAGGTCTTGGGCCGCAACGCGTTGCGCTTGTTGACGAGCACCCATGCGCTCGACGCCGAGCGAGTTGACGAAGTCCCGCCCGTTGGCCAGGTACGAGGTGCCCGGGCCCAGGCCAGGGAAGGCGAGGGCGTTGACCCGGGCTGCCAGGGCGTACTGGTCGGCCCCGGTGGCCCTCGTGACGCTGCCGGCACCCAGCAGCCCCTCGAGCTGGGCCTGGATGCCTGGTGAGACCGACGTGGCTCCCCCGACCAGCGTCAGCGTGGTGACCCCGAGGTCGCGCACGAGGTCGATCGTGGCGGCAGGCAGCGAGCCGGCCGCGCCATCCACCGTGAGCAGCGGTTCGCGAAGAGCCGCGGCAGCCGCGCCGGCCCCCAGGCCGTCGGTCCACACCCGCCCGGTCGCCACCCACGCGTGCGACTCACCGCCGGCCGCAAACGCTCGGCGCACCACGGACTGTGCGACCCGGTATCGGCCGGTGCCGGCGACTCGGGTCACCGATGGGGAATATGACTTCGCCTGATTAGCAACGGCATTGGACAAGATGGACGTCGACCCGACCAGCACGACCGCCGGTGGCGCCAGCCGCTTCAGCTCGGTCGCGATGCTGCCAGGGATGCCGTCCGGCCGGGTGAGGAGAAGGGCGCCATGCTCGGCCACGGCGGCAGCGGTGGCGCTCAGCGACTCCCACGGCGAGACGCCCGACACCAGGTACACGACGTCGGGGTGGGTGCCGGTCGGGAACGCGGCTCGGCTCGCTGCGGCGGAGGCCGCGTACCTGTCAACGCCGTCGATCCGGGCCACGGTGGGCGCGGGGGCACGGCACACGACGACGAGGTGTGACGGTGCCTCCTGCACGAGCACGACACCCCACGTCAACACCAAGGCTACGGCGCCCTGACCTGCGGCGCAGGCGGTTACGGCATCCCGGCCGGCTCGCGCGGAAGCCCACCGAGGGCAGGCGCTCACCCGGGGGGCACCGCCCGCGTCGGCGTTCGCGGCGCACAAGTGGTGCGGTGCTGTGGGTCTCGAGGGCGACCCCGCGGGAGACGATGTCGGGATGTCCGACGATGGCCTGTCGTCCTACCGCGCCAAGCGGGACCCCGCCCGCACCCGGGAGCCGGTGCCGCCACCGGGCCCCCTCGCGCCAGGGGCGGACGACACCTTCGTCGTGCAGGAACACCACGCGAGCGCCCTGCACTGGGACTTCCGGCTGGAGCGCGGCGGCGTGCTGGTCTCCTGGGCGGTGCCCAAGGGGCTTCCGGTGGACCCGTCGGTCAACCGGCTCGCGGTGCAGACGGAAGACCATCCTCTGTCCTACGCCGGCTTCGAGGGCGACATCACCCGGGGTGAGTACGGCGGCGGCGGTGTGGCGGTCTGGGACCGCGGCACCTACGAGACGCAGGAGTGGACCGAGGGCAAGGTCAAGGTGGTGCTCCACGGTTCTCGCGTCGAGGGGCAGTACGTGCTGTTCCGCACGGGAGGGAAGAGCTGGATGATGCACCGGATGAGCCCGCTGCCGGACGGCTGGGCGCCGCTGCCGACCATGGTGGCCCCGATGCTGGCCACGCCCGCCGCGGCACTGCCCGATGACGACGAGCAGTGGGCGTACGAGATGAGGTGGGGAGGCGTGCGTGCCGTGGTCCGTGTCGAGGGTGGTCGACCGACCGCCCGGTCGCTCGACGGCAACGACATCACCGGCACCTACCCCGAGCTGCGCGCCATGGCCGAGTCGATGGGGGCGACCCAGGCCGTGCTGGACGGCGAGCTCGTGGCACTCGACCCGGCTGGTCGCCCCAGCGTCGAGCTGCTGCAGCAGCGGGCGCACGCCTCGGGTGCCGCACGCATCCGGCGAGCGGCCGGGTCGGCACCCGTGACCTACTTCGTCGTCGACGTGCTCCACCTCGACGGCCGCTCGACCCTGTCGGCGCCCTACCGGGAGCGTCGCGCCCTGCTGGACCAGCTCGGCCTGTCCGGCCCGTCGTGGCGGACCCCGCCGACCTGGCTCGGTGGCGGTCCCGCGGTGCTGGCCACTGCCCGTGAGCAGCGCCTGGCCGGCGTGGTGGCCAAGCAGGTGGAGTCGGCATACGAGCCCGGGACGCGCTCGCGACACTGGCTGGAGGTCACGCTGCACGCCGGGTGAGGCAGGTGCTCGTGGGCGACCCGGTCACCGGGTGGGCACGGGGTCCTCGGGAAGCGACAGCCCGGCCATCACGGCATCCGCGAACGCCGCGTGCAGCGTTGCGCTCGGGTGGAACCCGTCACCGGCGAACATCTCCGGCCCCAGAGGTTCGAAGGTCTCGATCCGAAAACACCTCTCCCGGGCGGCGATTGCGGCGACTCCGATCGCATCGAAGACCCGGCCCCGCCAGCCGAGGGCGTCGGCGAGGGGCCGGGGGAACGCCGGGAAGTGGTCGAGCGGTGGGATGCCGAGGAGGCAGACCTGCGCGTGCGGCGCCGCAGCGAGGACGGCATCGAGGAGAGACCCGAGCTCTCGGCGGAAGCGCGTCGTGCTGTGCAGGTTCTTGAGGTCGTTGACACCGATCGAGACGAAGACGAGGTCCGCGTCGGACAGGCCCTCGGCGCGGACCATGCCCAGGGCCTGCCCGGCGGTGGCGCCAGACCTCGCGCAGGCGAGCCAGTCGACGGTCGCGTCGTAGCGGTCGGCGAGCCGGGTGGCGAGCTGCCCCGCGACGGACGAGCGGTGGTGACCGACGGCGTACCCGGCCGTGACGCTGTCCCCCAGCGCGACCACCTTCATCCGGCGGCCACCGGACCCGACCCGCCCGGTGACCCCCTCGGCATCGGCGAACCGCGGGAGCGTGCGGGTGAGCCGGTAGCCCTGGTACGGCACGACCGGCAGGCCCAACCACCACCATTGCGCACGTCGGTCGACACCGCCGCGAGGAGCGCCCTCGTCACGAACCACGGTGCGGCGCATCATGCGCCCGATGGTATTCGGCCCGCCTCGGCGCCAACGGACACGGTTCGCCGCGCGGGTCGACGTGGCACCGCGTCCGGATCTATGGAATCAGTCGAAGATGGGCAGGGTCAGCGCGTGCCACGTGTTCGGGCCCACCACTGCGTCGGCCGGGGGCGAGAACATCGTCTGGAACTCACGCACGGCCGCCTCGGTGAGTGCGCCGAAGGACCCGTCGACGGTGAGCCCTCCCGGCACGAGGGTCTGGACCGCCTTGACCGCCTCGCCGTGGTCACCGGGCCGCACGGTCGATACCAGTGCGGGCCAGTCGAGCTGCCCGACGGTCGTGCCGAGGTCGGTGCCCCGCAGGGTCTGCTGGAACGCCCTGATGGCCGCACCGCTCGCCGGCCCGAAGCTGCCGTCGGCGGCGATCGTCGCGCCCCGCGCGCGCAGCAGGTGCTGGGCGGCGAGCACGCGCCAGTTCGTGTCCTGCTTGGCACCCTGCAGCACCAGCGGCCAGGGTGACCCACCCGGGCTGAACGTGCTGAGGAACGACCAGGTCTCCGGGCCGGCGGCGCCGTCCATCGCCAGACCCCACTGCCGCTGGAGCTCGGTGACCCGGTCGGTCGTGAGCGGTCCGTACGACCCGTCGACGACGAGCGGGTCCACGTCGGGGGACGGGACGAGCCCGAACTGCTGCACGGCACGCACCGCGTCGCCGTGGGAACCACTGCGCGTGGTGATCACCAGCCGCGACCAGGTCACCGGCCCGACGATGCCGTCGGCCGTCACACCCGCGGCGGCTTGGAAGGCCTTCACCGCTGCGGTGGTGGCCGGCCCGTAGGACTCGTCCACGGTGACCGGGTGCCCCTGCGCCCGCAAGAGGTACTGGATGCCGGCGACGGCCGGTGACGTCGCCCCCGGTCCTGCTGTTCTCCACGGCTTGGTGTTCATGGCCCCTCCTGCGTCACTGGCTCACCCGGGTGGCGGCCTGAACTCAGGAGGACGCGGACTGCGACCTGATACTCGGCGGCCTCAGGACGACCGCCTCAGAACGAGAGCATCCCGCTCACCAGCGCCTGCCACGTCATCGGGCCGACGACCCCGTCGACCACCACGGCCGGGATGTCCGTGTGCAGCGCCTGCTGGAAGCCGCGCACCGACGCCTCGGTCAGCGGACCGAAGCTGCCGTCGATGGCGAGGCCCTGGCTCGGGTCACCCGACAGGTTGCGGAACTGGAACTCCTCCTGCACTCCGCGCACCGCGTCACCCGTGCTCCCCCGACGCACCGTCAGGATGATCGCGCTCCAGGTGTGCCGGCCGACCACTCCGTCGACGGCCAGGCCCTTCTCCTGCTGGAACGCCCTGACCGCAGCGTCGGTCAGGGGGCCGAAGCTGCCGTCGACCGCGACCGGGTGGCCGCGCTCACGCAACAGATGCTGCAGCGTGCGCACCGGGTGCTCCCGATCTCCTCGCCGCACCTGCGGCCACGCGCTGATCGATCCGGACATGACACTCCCCTTGCTGCCCCGGCCCGGCGGCTCCCCCGCCGCGGCCCTCGACCACCATCCCGCGACACCAGCGCGCCGTCAACCGGCGGCAGGCACGCGGCTCAGGGGTTGGCGCGGTAGCCGTAGGCCATCTGCTCGAGCCGGGCGATCCGCTCGGCCATCGGCGGGTGGGTCGACATCAGCCGCGAGACGTCCTGGGCGCGGAACGGGTTGGCGATCATCATGTGGCTGGCGTCGACGACCTTCTGGGTCGGGGCCAGCGGGGCCTGGGCGACGCCGATCTCGAGCTTGCGCAGCGCCGAGGCCAGGGCCAGCGGGTCACCGGTGAGCGTCGCGCCGTCCTCGTCGGCGTCGTACTCGCGGGTGCGCGAGATGGCGAGCTGCACGACCATCGCGGCGAACGGGGCGAGGATGGCGAGCGCGAGCCCGGCCATCGGGTTGCGGTCCTCGTCGCTCCCACCGCCGCCGAAGATCATGCCGAACGACAGGAACTGCCCGATCGTCGAGATGACGCCGGCGACCGCGGCCGCCACCGACGCAGTGAGGATGTCGCGGTTGTAGACGTGCATCAGCTCGTGCCCGAGAACCCCGCGCAGCTCGCGCTCGTCGAGCAGGCCGAGGATGCCCTCGGTGCAGCAGACGGCGGCGTTCTCGGGGTTGCGGCCGGTGGCGAACGCGTTCGGCGCTGCGGTCGGCGAGATGTAGAGCTTGGGCATCGGCTGGCCGGCTCGGGTCGAGAGCTCGCTGACGATGCGGTACATCGCCGGGGCCTGCGCCTCGCTGACCGGGTAGGCGTGCATCGCCCGGATCGCGAGCTTGTCGGAGTTCCAGTAGCCGTAGACCGTGGTGGCGACACCGATCAGGGCGAAGACGAGCAGGAAGATGCTGTTGCCCAGCCACGACGCGACGACCCAGCCGAGGACGAGGAGGAGGGCCCACATACCGCCGAACAGGGCAGCGGTCTTCAGCCCGTTGTGGTGCTTGTGCATGTCTGTCCCAACGTGGCGGGGTGGGCGGTTCGTTCCGTCAGGACAGCAGGCCCAGCAGCAGCCCCGGGAGCACGCTGAACAGCACGAGGATGCCGGTGCCTACCGCCAGCACCGCAGTCGCCCCCCGGCGTGGAGGCGCCATCACGGCTGGCTCCGCGGTGACCACGGCCCCCTCACGAGCAAGGCCGTCGGCGGCGTCGCCCTCGATGGACGGTGCGACCACCTCGGGGCTTGGCGCGGCTGGAGAAGCGTCGCGCCCGATGAGCATGGCGAACCAGCGCGTGTAGACCGCGATGCCGAGCACCACCGCCACCACGGCGACCAGCGCCAGCGGCCACAGCCCGGCACCGACGACCGGCTGCAGGGCCACCACCTTGGCCACCAGGCCGATGATGCCGGGCGGCAGGCCGGCGAGCACGAGCAGCGCAAAGGCCAGCGCGCCACCGGTGAGCCGGTCGCGACGCAGCAGTCCGCGGGTGCGCTCCAGCGGCCCGGCCCCCACCACCGACACGGCGGCGAACGCGACGAGGGTGGCCACGGCATACACGAGCACGTAGGCGGCCGACGCGCGCAGGCCCTGTGCGCTCAGCGCGGCCACCGGCAGCACCACCCAGCCGGCCTGCGACACGGTGGACCAGGCGAGCAGGCGGGTGGAGTCGTCCTGGCGCAGCGCCATCACGTTGCCGAGCAGCAGGGAGGCGGCCGCCAGGATGCCGATGACGACACTGACCGACCCGGTGTCGACGGCCGCGCCGGCCACTGCCTGCCCGACGACGAGCAGGGCGGCCACCGCGGAGATCTTCGACGCGGCGGCGAGCGCTGCGGCGGTGCCGAGGTCGGCGGTGGAGTAGGCCTGAGGGGTCCACGCGTGGAACGGCACGAGCGACAGCTTGAAACCGAGCCCCGAGAGCAGCACGGTGACGGCGAGCAGGAACACCACCCGGCGCTCCGGGTCGCTCCAGGCGCCCGCCACTGCGGTGGCCGAGAAGGCGGGGTCACCGGTGGCGGTGAGCCAGAGGGCGGCCCCCAGCACGAGCAGGGCGAACGACGTGACCGACGTGACCAGCAGCGTGAGGGCACCGTGGGATGCCGTGCGCGTGCCGCGCAGCGCGACCAGCGCGACGACCGGCACGGTGGCCAGCTCGAGGGTGACCAGCCAGGTGCCGATGTCGCGCGAGGCTGCCACGGCGACCCCGCCGGTGGCCGCGGCGAGCAGCAGGGTGGTCGTGACGGTCGTGTCGCGTGGCCCGCGCGCCCCGTCGTGGAGCAGCGCGAGCGCCGCCGCGGTGGCGAGCAGGATGCCGGCCTGCAGCGTTCCGGTGGCCGGACCGGCGGTCCACAGGCAGGCGCCGTCGGAACCGGGCAGGCACAGGGTGCGCACCGGGTCGTCGGCGGCCCGCAGGCCGGTGGCCAGGGCCGTGCCGGCGGCGACCGCGAGCACCACCACGCCGAGCAGCGGCTGCCACGAACGCAGACCGGGACGGATGGCGTCGCCGAGCAGCACGAGCACCGCACCCAGGGCGGGCAGCAGGGCCGGCGCGAGGCTGACGATGTCGAAGGTCACGAGGTCGTGGGTCACCGGCCACCCCCCGCGATGAGGGCGGCAGCGTCGGCGGTGACGGCAAGCAGCGGGCCGGGGAAGACGCCGAGCACGACGACGAGGGTGCCGAGCACCGACAGCACGACGAGCTCGACGCCGCGGGTGTCAGGGGTGACGGCGGCCGCCTCCGGGTCGGGCTCGTCGCCCACCCAGACCGTGCGGGCCACCCGCAACGAGTAACCGGCGGCGAGCGCCGCGCCGATGGCGGCCACCACCGCGCACCCGACGAACAGCGCACGGGGGCGGTCGGCGGCCGGCAGCCACGCGGCATACACCGAGAAGAACTCGCCCCAGAAGCCCGCGAGGCCGGGCAGACCCAGGCTGGCGGCCAGGCCGAGGATGAACAGGAAGCCCAGCCGCGGCGAGGTCTCGCGCAGCGCCGGCCGGGCCACGGTGAGGTCGACGCTGCCCCAGCGCTGCTTGAGCCCGCCGACGAGGAAGAACAGCAGGGCCGAGATGACGCCGTGCGCGATGTTGGCGAACAGGGCCGCCTGGATGCCGGTCTCGGACCCGGCGGCCAGGGCGAGGGCGACGAAGCCCATGTGCGCCACCGACGAGTAGGCGATCAGCCGTTTCAGGTCGCGCTCGACCAGGCAGACCAGGGCTCCCCAGACGATGCCGATGACGCCCGCGATCCCGAGCACCGGCGCGATCCGGGCGAAGCCGCCGGGCACCGTGGCCACCGGCAGGCGCACCAGGCCGTAGGTGCCCATCTTCAGCAGCACGGCCGCCAGGAGCACCGACCCCGCGGTGGGCGCGGTGGTGTGGGCCGGGGGCAGCCAGGTGTGCAGCGGGAACACCGGCACCTTCACCGACAGGCCGAGCACGAGCAGCACCGCGACCAGCAACTGGCGACTGGCGGGCAGCGCGGCACCGGCGCCGGTGGCGAGCGCCCGCAGGTCGGAGGTGCCGGCCGCGGTGACCAGGGCGAGGATGCCGACCAGCATCAGCGTGGAGCCGACCGCCGTGTAGAGGATGAAGCGGTGCCCGGCGTCGGTGCGGGCCCGCTCGTCGTGCGGGTCGCCGAACCGGCTGATCAGCACCCACATCGGCACCAGCACGAGCTCGAAGGCGACGAAGAACAGCACGGCGTCGCGGGCGGTGAACGTGGCGAGCGCGCCGGCCTCGACGATGAGCAGGCAGCCGAGGAACGTCGCCGGGGTGCCGCCCGAGGGCACGTCGACCCACGCGTGGGCGGCCACGAGCACGCCGATGAGGGAGGTGAGCAGCACCAGCGGCACGGCGATGCCGTCGACGCCGAACGACCAGCGCACGCCGAGCTCGGGCAGCCACGCCAGGTCGACGCCGGGGCGGGCGATGCAGACCGCCACCGCCAGGACGAGGGTGAGGGCGGCGGCCCCGGCGGCCGTCAGCCGGGCCGGCTCGACAGCCAGCGTGCGGCCACCAGTGACGAGGAACAGACCGACGACGGCGGGGACGAGGAGGAGCAGGCTCACGACCACGCCAGCACCCCCGCGAGGCCCAGCACCACGACGGCCGCGAGGACGAGACCGACGGCGGAGCTGGGCCGCTCACCGCGGAAGGCGCGGCCGCCTGCCCACCCGGCCGCCCGCGTCGCGATGGCGGTGCCGCGCACGTAGGCGTCGATGACCTCGGTGTCGAGGAACGCGACGAGGCGGGCGAGCCAGAGCACCGGGTCGGCCACCAGGCGCACGTAGAGGGCGTCGACCCCGAGACCCCGGTCGGCGTGCGGGATCAGGCGGGGCACCAGCACCTCAGCCGGGTCGCGGTCGAAGCCGCCGCGCAGGGCGACCACCACGCCGACGACGATGGCCAGCACCGTCACCAGCACCCAGACCAGCGAGGTCGAGCCCACCCGGAACGCATCGGTGAGCAGCACCAGCCCGCCGACGACGCTCAGCCCGACGAGCACGGCGAGCACGCCCTGCACCGGCAGGGTGATGGGCGCGCTGGCCGGGGCGGGCCGCACGTGCGCAGTGAGGATCAGGTAGGCGCGGGTGCAGTAGGCCGCGGTGACCGCGGCGGTGACGATCAGCGCGACGAGCACGATGACTCCGGGGCCGGACTCGACGGCGCCCTCCCACGACACGGCGACGACGTGCTCCTTGGACAGCCCGCCCACGACCAGCGGCACGCCGGCCAGGGACAACAGGCCGAAGAGGAACGACACGCGCAGCAGTGGTGCGGCCAGGGCGCTGCCCCGCAGGGCCTTCGCTGCGGTGCCTCCCGCGGCCAGGCCGGCCCAGCCGATCGTCAGGAAGAGCAGCGCCTTGAAGATGGCGTGCGACCAGAGGTGGAACAGACCGGCATCCGGCCCGGCGACCGGCGGCGCGGCGGCGAGCGCCGACAGCATGACGCCGACCTGGCTGACGGTCGACCAGGCGAGCAGCCGCTTGAGGTCGCTCTGCGCGAAGGCGAGCACGGCCGCCAGCAGCATCGTCACCGACACTGCGATGCCGAGCACCCAGCGCGGGGTCTGGCTGACCGAGAGGATCGGGAAGAAGCCGGCGAGCACCACGGTGCCGGCGGCCACCATGGTGGCGGCGTGGATGAGCGCACTGGCCGGGGTGGGGCCCTCCATGGCGTCGGCGAGCCAGTCCTGGAACGGCACCTGCGCCGACTTGCCGAGCACGCCGATGACGACCAGCGTGAGGAACACCGCCCGCAGCCTGGCGTCGGGGGCAGCGCACTGGGTGAGGGCGTCACCGAGGATCGAGCCGTTCGCGACCAGGCTGTCGATGCACGCCGTGGGACGCGCCCAAGAGGTGATGACCGTGCCGAGGTTGGTGGAGCGGGCCCCGGTGGCCAGGCCGATGATGCCGAGCACGAACCCGATGTCCGCGACCCGGGTGACCAGGAACGCCTTGTGCGCCGCACGGCGGGCACTGTGCCGACGCGACCAGTGGCCGATGAGCAGGAACGAGCACCAGCCCATGACCTCCCAGCCGACCACGGTGAGCACGAGGTCGCCGGAGACCACCACGAGGAGCATGGCGGCGGTGAACAGCGACACCGTGGCTGCGAAGCGCGGGTAGCGGTCGTCGGTACCGAGGTACCACGTGGAGTAGATCTGCACGCCGAGCGCGACGAGAGCGACGACCGCCGCCACCGCCACGCGCGAGTGGTCGGTGACCAGGTCGAGCGGCACCTGCACGTCGCCCGCGCGCAGCCCCGGCCCGGCCGAGACCGTCGCGGTGCCGCCCTGCACGACCCACCCGATGCCGGCCAGCAGCAGGGTGACCGCGCCGCCGCCGACTGCCACGCCGCGCGCGAGGCGGTCGTCGCGGCCGACCACGAGCCCGAGCAGGGCGGCGAGCGCGGGGATGAGCACGATCGGCCAGGCGTTCACGGCGCCTCCCCGCTCGGCTCGTCGAGGTCGACGCGCGACCGCTGCCGGAAGGCGGTGAGGATGATGGCCAGCGCCACCACCGTCTCGGCGGCGGCGATGGTGATGACGAACAGCGGCAGCACGCTGCCGGCGGCCCACCGGTCGGCACCGGCGGCCTGGGTCGTGACGAGCAGCACCAGCCCGCCCGCTGAGCACGAGCTCGACGCCGACGAGGAGCAGGACGGCGTTGCGGCGCACCGTGATCCCGAACACGCCCAGGCCGACCAGGGCGGCGGCGAGCAGGTACGGGCCGGCGAGGTGGATCACGGCGCCACCTCGTGCCCGGCCGGCTCGGCCGGTGCGGCTGCCGGCTCGAGCGGCTCGGGCTGCCGGGCTCGGGCCGCTCCTCGCGCGGGATGCGCGACACCGCCAGCGCGGCGACCACGGCCACGAGCAGCAGCAGCGAGAGCAGCTCGAAGGGCCACACCCAGGTGCCGAACAGCTGGCCGGCGACCTGGGTCGACGACACGTCGGTGCGCTCGACGGGCTCGCCGGCCAGCGGCAGCAGCACCGAGCCCAGGAGCAGTGCGACGGCGCCACCGAGCACGGCGCGCCCCCACGGTGCGCCACGGGCCGGCGGCGTGCTCGAGGTCGGGCCCGATGGGGGCCCGGGTGAGCATCAGCGCGAAGAGCACCAGCACGACCACCGCGCCGACGTAGACGAGCACGAGCACGAGGGCCACCAGCTCGGCACCGAGCACCAGCAGCGACCCGGCCACCCCGAGCAGCGCGACCACCAGCCACAGGGCGGCGTGCACCACGTGCCGCGTCGTCACCGCGAGCAAGCCACCCGCCACGGCCACCAGGGCGGTGGCCGCGAACGCCGTGTCGAGTGCGGTCATGTCTCGTCGTCCACGGGCGGCGGGGTCGGCGAGGTGTCGTCGGGCACCGACTCCGGGGTGCCGGTCAGCGGCTCCCTCGCCGGGGGCGGAACGGTTCCGGTGGGCAGCGGCTCCGTGGGCTCCCCCTCGGCGGGCGCCGCGGTGGGCACCCCGGCGGGCAGCGCCTCGGTCGGGTCAGCGACGGGCAGCGCCTGGGTCGGCTCCGCCGGCGTCGCCGCAGCCGGCCCTCCGGTTGGCACGGCCTCGGTCGGCAAGGCCTCGGTCGGTGCAGCGGCCGCTCGAGCAGGACCGGCGCCGGCGGGGCGCGGACGCACCGTGCGCGGCATCCGGGCCCCTGGTCCCCCGGCTCCGGCCGCACCCGGACCGGCCCCACCGACCAGGCCGGTGCCCCGTGCCGGCTTGTTGGCGGCGGCGATCTCGGCCGGCTCGGCCGACTTCTCGTCGAGAGCAGGCGGCGGCGGCACCGACGCCATCCACCCGCCGAGCCGGTCCTTCTCGTGCAGCAGGTCGAGCAGGTCGACCTCGGCGTACTCGAACTCCGGGCTCCAGTGCAGCGCGTCGAACGGGCAGACCTCGATGCAGATGCCGCAGTACATGCACAGGGAGAAGTCGATGGCGAACCGGTCGAGCACGTTGCGCTGCCGGTCGCGGCCGCCCTCGGTGGTGGCCGGGATCGTCTCCTTGTGCGAGTCGATGTAGATGCACCAGTCGGGGCACTCGCGGGCGCAGAGCATGCACGACGTGCAGTTCTCCTCGAGCAGCGCGATGACCCCGCGGCTGCGCGGCGGCAGGTCGGGCGCGACGTCGGGGTACTCGGCAGTGTGGGTGGGGCGGACACGCGTGTTCGCGCGGTCGTCACCAGCCCCTTGAGGAGGCCGGGGAGGCCGACCTTCCTTCTGGCTCACCATCCGAGCACCACCCCCACGACCGGTGAGCGCCAGCTGCAGCCAGGGCGAGCGGCACCAGCACCAGCCAGGCCAGCCGCTGCAGCTGGTCCTCGCGCAGCCGGGGCCACGCGACGCGCACCCAGATGACGCACGACCGCGCACCACGAAGCCCTTGAGCAGCGTCCACAGCCAGCCGAGGGTGTCGGCGAACGGGCCGTGCCAGCCGCCGAGGAACAGCGTGGCTGAAGAGCAGCGACATCACGACGATGCCGGCGTACTCGGCGAGCAGGAAGAACGCGAAGCGCAGGCCGGTGTACTCGGTGTAGGGCCCGATGACGATCTCGGCGTCGGCGACCGGCATGTCGAACGGCGGCCGCTGCAGCTCGGCCACCGCGGCGACGAGGAAGCACGACCGCGCCCGGCAGCTGCCAGAGCATCCACCACGGCGACCAGCGGTCGGTGAGGGTCATCAGCGACAGCGAGCCGCCGGCCATCGCCATCGACGCGACGGCGAGCACGATCGGCAGCTCGTAGGACAGCAGCTGGGCGGCGGCACGCAGGCCGCCGAGCAGGGCGTACTTGTTGGCGCTGGACCAGCCGGCCATCAGGGTGCCCAGCACCCCCACCGAGGTGGCGGCGAGCACGAGCAGCACCGACGCGGGCACGTCGATCGCGGCGACGCCGGGAGCGATGCGGGATGGTCGCCAGCGCCACGAGGTAGGGGATCAGCGCGACGGCGGGGGCGAGCCGGAAGACCCACCGGTCGGCGGCCGCGCGGGGTGATGTCCTCCTTCTGCACGAACTTCACGCCGTCGGCGACGAGCTGGGCCCAGCCGTGGAAGCCGCCGGCGTACATCGGGCCGAGCCGGCCCTGCATGTGCGCCATCAGCTTGTGCTCGGTCTGCCCGACGAGCAGCGGCAGCGTCAGGAACGCGAGCAGCACCGCGACCGCCCGCACCGCCACCTCGAGCAGGCTCATCGCGGCCCCCACTCGGGTGGGGGAACGCCGGGGGCCTGCACGCGGCGGCGGCCGGGTGCCTTGCCCGAGTCGTGCCCCTCGCCGGGCTCCTTGCCGCCGGGCCACGGCTTCGAGGCGCGCGCGGCGAGCACGAACGACTTGCGCAGCGGGGTGCCGTCGAAGCCGTCGGGCAGCAGGAGCGGCCGGATCGGCAGCCCGCTGCCGTCGTCGAAGCCGGCGAAGTCGATGCCGAACATCTCGAAGGTCTCGCGCTCGTGCCAGGCCGCCCCGGCGAAGATGCCGGTCACCGACTCGACGGGTGCGCCATCGGCGACGCGGGTCACCAGCAGGATGCCGCGTAGCGCGCCCATGGTGCTCGCGTCGAGCAGGTGGGCGGTGACGTCGAAGCCGGGTGCGGCCTCGTCGTAGGTGCGGTCGACGGCGGTGAGCCAGTCGAAGAACGTGAAGCCCTCGTCGCGCGCGGCCGCGAGGGAGACGCCCCACGCCTCGACCTCGACCACGCGCGTCTCGTCAGCCACGTCGGCAGCCTATCCACCGCCGGGTTCGGCCACGCGTCAGGCGCGCTCTTCGCCACACCGACGCGATGAGCGCCTCACCCGCACGCTAAGGGCCGGGTGCGCCCGCTCAGCGCCAGACGGGCGCGATGTCCTTTCGGTACCTGCGGCCCCAGACCGAGCTCAGGACCGCGAAGACCGGTCCGGGGACGCTCTCCTTGAACGCCGCCTGCTCCTGCGGGGACGCACCGTCGGTGACCCACGCGAAGAACCGCCCGGCGAAGGCCGGGCTGCGCGTGCCGAACTCGCGCCCCATCGCTTTGATCTCCGGGTGGTCGGCGTGCTCGAGGTAGAACGACTCGATCTCGGCCTCCTCGTGGTCGAGGTGCCGCACGGTGGCTGACCGCAGGTCGCCCATCGCCTCGCGGGCCACCGCGACCCGGGCGGCGCTGGGGTCTCGCGCCAGACCGTTCATCTCCTCGCGGGCGACCTGCAGTGCCCCGGCCATCACCTCGTGCTCCGCATCCAGCTCGTCCAGCAGGGTGCGCGACACGCCGGCGCGCTCGAGGTGCGGCCAGGCGATCTCGTGCTCGCCCTCGTGGTGGTCGCTGAGCATCTCGTCGAAGTTGGCCCAGGCCCTGCCGAGCGCGGCGGCACGCGCCGTGTCCCCTGGGGGAAAGGCGTCGAGAGCGAGCACGAAACGGTCGAGGTCGCGACGGAACGCGAGGTGGATGACCTTGTTCATGCTCATCGTCGGCATCGCCCCAGCGTAGGGACAGGGTCGGACGCCGACCAGCGGGTTTGCCGTTCAGCGCGGCTCGGCGTCGGCGCGCGGCAGTGCGATCTGGGCCACGACCACCGCGATGCCTGCGACACCGACGAACCAGCCCCACCACGGGTAGCCACCCTGGAGCAGCCCGTCGGCGGTGAAGACGCACAGCAGGGCCGACACCACCAGGCGCGGCGTGGTGGCCAGCCGCCGCTTCGCCTTCGGTGCCATCAGCAAGCCCCAGAACGCGAGGATGCCGGCCGTCGCCACCGCCGCCGCGAGCCAGCCTGCGAGGCCGCCACCGAAGGTCTGGTAGAAGATCAGGGCGACCCCGCCGAACAGGGCAAGCTCGACCGCGAACGCGACCACGGCCAGCGCGAACAGGCTCGGGGTCGACATCAGGTCGGCGCCGTGGCCGGGCGTGGGAGTGTCGCGGTGCGGTGCGTCGTCGCTCACGGCCGGGTCACGAGGTCGCGGGTCACCTCGCCGGCGGCGGCGGTGCGGTGGCCGGCATACCGGGCCGGTGCCACGGCGGTGCGGCCGGGCTGGCGGGCGGCGATCGAGGCACCGCTGAGGCGCTCGTCGGCGATCTTCTCCTGCAGGCGGATGATGCCCTGCAGCAGTGCCTCGGGCCGGGGCGGGCAACCAGGCACGTAGACGTCGACGGGGATGAGCTGGTCGACGCCCTTGGTAACGGAGTACGAGTCCCAGTACGGCCCACCGGAGTTGGAGCAGGCGCCGAACGAGATGACGTACTTCGGCTCGGGCATCTGGTCGTAGAGGCGGCGGATCGCGGGGGCCATCTTGTCGGTGACCGTGCCGGACACGATCATCAGGTCGGCCTGGCGCGGGCCGGGCGCGAACGGGATGACGCCGAGCCGCATGAAGTCGTGGCGGCCCATCGAGGTGGCGATGAACTCGATGGCACAGCAGGCCAGCCCGAAGTTGAACACCCAGAGGGAGTAGCGGCGGCCCCAGTTGAGCACGACCCGGATCGGCTTCGGGGCGTGCTCAGCGACGGGCCCCACCCGGGGCATCGGCAGGTCGACGCTCACGAGTGGCACCCTAGCCCCATGGGCCGGGTGCGGGCGGTGCGACGGGCCTCGAGCTCGCGGATCGCCCTGGTGGCGACGCAGGGCCCGGTCGGCCCCGACGCGCTGCTCCCACCCGAGCGAGAGCTGGCGGAGGGGGTCAGCGCGGCGCGGCTGGCCGAGTTCGCCGCGGGGCGGCACTGCGCTCGCCTCGCTCTGGCCTCGCTCGACCCCCTGCTCGCGCGGATGCCGGTGCTCCGCGACCGCCGCGGCGCACCCGAGTGGCCGGGCGGTGTGGTGGGCAGCATCACCCACTGCGCCGGGTGGACCGGCGCGGTCGTGGCCCGCTCACGCGAGTCGCGGTTCGGGCGGGGCGTCGCCGGCATCGGGCTGGATGCCGAGCCGATCGGCCCGCTGCCGGCCGGCGTTCTCGAGGTGGTCGCCTCGATCGACGAGCGCGAGGCGCTGGCGCGGCTGGTGGCCGAGCGGCCCGGCATCCCGTGGGACACGCTGCTCTTCTCCGCGAAGGAGGCCGCATACAAGGCCTGGTACCCGCTGACCGGTGCAGTCGTCGGGCACGACGCGGTGCGCGTGGAGCTGTCGCTCGCGGGTGGCTTCCGGGCCGTGGCCTCGGCCGACGACGCCACGGGGCAGCCCACAACCGTGAAGGTGCACGGCAGATGGCGGATCGGCCCGAGGGTGGTCGTGGTGCTCGGCGTCGTCCCCTGACCTCAGCCTCCCTCGGCTGTGCTGCTACCGCGAATGTGGGTGAAGACCGTCGGCTGGGCGACGGGAATCACCCACGTTCGCGGTCAGTGGGTGGCCGCCGGGAGCCCCGACGAGTGGCAGCCGCGTGCCGGACCGACTCGCCACCTCGGCTACCGCCTGGTAGGTGCACCGAACACTCCACCTACGGGGCGGTAGCCCACGTGGAGTGATCTGCACCCGGGGCGGCGGCACGACCTGCGTGGGCTAATGCCTCGTAGGTGCACCGATCACTCCACCTACGGGGCGGTAGCCCACGTGGAGCGGCGGCCCCCGGGGCGGTAGCCCACGTGGAGTGATCTGCACCCGGGCGGCGGCACGACCCGCCCTCGGCTCGGGCCCAGGGTGGTCGTGGTGCTCGGCGTCGTCCCCTGACCTCGAACGTGGGTGAAAACCGTCGGCTGGGCGACGGGAATCACCCACGTTCGAGGTCAGTGGGTGGCCGCGGGGGCGCCGACGAGGGGCGGGAGCGCCCGCTCGCACAGCCATGGCCTCAGGAGGTGGTCGGCATCGATGCCGGCCTCGTCTCGGACCAGGCCGAGGAAGTCTGCGGTGGTGACGACGCCGAAGCGGTGCCGGTCGACCCACGCGCGCAGCAGCGCGAAGAACAGGTCGTCGCCGACGGCGCGGCGCAGCGTGTGGAGGGTCAGGGCGCCGCGCTTGTAGACCCGGTCGTCGAAGACGCGGTGCGGCCCGGGGTCGGTGAGCACCAGGTCGTGGGGCAGGCGGGCCAGCACGACGTGGTGCCGCTCGGCCTCCTCCTGCGCGGTCGTGCGGCCGATCGACTCCGACCAGAGCCACTCGGCGTAGCAGGCGAAGCCCTCGTGCAGCCAGATGTCGCGCAGCGTGGCGGCGGTGACGGTGTTGCCGAACCACTGGTGGGCCAGCTCGTGAGCGATGAGCCGCTGCGCCTCCCAGCTGCGGCTGAGGTGGTTGGTGCCGAAGGTCGACAGAGTCTGCGACTCGAGCGGGATCTCGAGTGGGTCGTCGGTCACCACCACCGTGTAGCCGTCGAAGGGGTAGGGCCCGAAGAGCCCGGAGAAGATCTCGAGCATGCGGGGCTGGTCCGCGAACGCGGTGCGGGCGGCCGGCATCCGGGCCCGGGGGGCGGCGAGCGCGCTCGCGACTCCGCCAGAGGTCGCCTGTGGCTCGAGCTCGTAGCGCCCGACCTGCAGGGTCGCGAGATAGGTGGACATCGGCACCGGCTGCTCGTGCACCCACTCGACCCGGCGCCCCACCCGGCGCTGCGAGGTGAGGATGCCGTTGGAGACGACCCGGTAGCCGGGGTCGGTGCGCACCTTGACGGTGTAGGTGGCCTTGTCGGACATCCGGTCGTTGCACGGGAACCAGGTCGGGGCGCCGTGTGGCTGGGCGGCCACGATCACGCCGTCGGTGAGCTCCTCCCAACCGCTCGGGCCGTCGGGGCCGGGCATCGGGCGCGGCCGGCCGCGGTAGGCGACGGTGACCCCGACCTCGCTGCCGGCCCCCACCGGCGTGCGCAGGCGCATGCGCAGCCGCGAGGACCGGTGGGTCCAGCGGGCGACGGACGCGCCGGTGACGCGCAGCGAGGTGACCTGCAGGCCGTGCAGGTCGAGCACCAGCTCGGGCAGGGCCTCGAGCGCGGTCAGGCGCAGGTGGGCCCGGCCCTCGAGGTGGTTGTCGGAGACCTTGTACTGCAGGTCGAGGTCGTAGTGGTCGACCTGGAACCGCACGTCACCGTGGCTCGGCAGGTAGGGGTCGACGACGCCGTTCACTCGTCCTCCGTCCAGGGTCCGACCGGGTTGCCGATCCATCTCGTCTTGTCGGGCACCGACTCGCCGCGCATCACCAGCGACACCGGGCCGACCGTGGCGTGCCGGCCGATGCGGGCCGCCGGCAGGATCACCGAGTTCGGGCCCAGTGTTCCGCCGTCGGCGATGGTGACACGATCCATCGACAGGATGCGGTCGTGGAACAGGTGAGTTTGCACGACACACCCCCGGCCGACGGTGGCACCCGCCCGCAGGTCGATGAGGTCGGCCTCGGGAAGCCAGTAGGTCTCGCACCACACGCCCCGCCCGATCCGTGAGCCCATCGCCCGCAGCCACGCGTTGAGCACCGCCGTGCCGGTGGCCGCCCGCGCGAACCACGGGGCGGCCACGACCTCGACGAAGGTGTCGGCCAGCTCGTTGCGCCAGACGAACGAGCTCCACAGCGGGTGCTCGGAGGGTCGCATCCGCCCCACGAGCAGCCACTTGGCGAGCACGGTGAGCGCCCCACCGAGCAGGCCCGTGACCAGCAGCACCGGGCCGCCGAGCAGCACGGCCCAGAGCGGCCCGCGGTCGAGCAGCGCGGCCAGGGCGGCGGCGGCGAGCACCACGAGCAGCACGTGCAGCCACACCGGCACCACCCGGCACACCTCGACCAGGGCCCGAGCCACCTTCAGGCGGCGGGGCGGGGCGTAGGTGCGCGCCGTGTCGGAGTCGTCGTGGTCGCGCCGGAGCGGGCGCGGCGGGCTGCCCAGCCAGGACGTGCCGGCCTTGGCGGCGCCGCGCTGGGGGGCGGCCGAGAGGACGGCCACCAGAGCCTTCTTCGGCACGCGGCGGCCCGGCGCGGCCATCCCCGAGTTGCCGACGAAGGCTCCCTTGCCGACCCGCACGTGCTCGACCCGCAGCCAGCCGCCGCCCAGCTCGTAGCCGCCGACGAGGGTGTCGTCGGCGAGGAAGGCGCCGGAGCCGACCCGCACGAACGGCGGGATCATCAGCACCGTCGAGGCCTCGACGTCGGAGCCGATGTCGGCCCCCAGGGCGCGCAGCCACACGGGGGTGAGCCCCGACGAGTAGAGCGGGAACAGCCAGGTGCGGGCCTCGTCGAGCACCCGCAGGATCGACCACGCCTGCCACGCCTGCCGGCCGTGCACCGGGTGGTGCCCGACCTCCAGCCCCAACGAGAGCAGCCGCACCGCCACCAGCACCAGCGCGGCCAGCACCGCGAGCCCGACCACGGTCCCGGGCAGGAGCCACAGCGCCGCCGTGCGCACGGCATCCGGGATGCCGGTCGCGCCGGTGAGCGCGGGCGCGGCCACCGCCAGCCCGGCCACCACGGCCGCGATCGGCAGGAGCGAGAGCACGACCGCCGAGGCGGCATAGGCGGCGAGCCAGGCCGGCCGGTTCGGGGGGCGGTCGTCACCCCAGGGGCCGCGGGCGGTGCCGGAGAACAGGGCCGGGGCGCCCGACCAGGCCTCGCCGGCGGGGATCACGCCGAACACCGCGGAGCCGGCCGCGACCTCCGCCCCGTCTCCGACGTCGGCACCGGGCAGCAGGGTGCTGCGCGCGCCGACCCGGGCGTCGGCGCCGACGCTCACCCGGCCGATGTGCAGGTGGCCACCGTCGAGCCAGTGCCCCGCGAGGTCGACCTCGGGCTCGATGGAGCAGCCCCGGCCCAGGGTGAGCAGCCCGGTGACCGGCGGCACGCTGTGCAGGTCGACGTGCTCGTCGACCCGGCAGCCGAGCAGGCGGGCGTAGACCTTGACCAGCGGCGCCGACGAGAGGCTGGTCGAGCCGAGCTCGTCGACGAGCCGCTCGGCCAGCCACAGCCGAAGGTGCACCGCACCGCCGCGCCGGTAGCGCCCGGGGCCGATGCCGTGCAGCACGACCCGCGCGGCGGTGGCGCCGAGCAGCACCCGGCCGGGCGGGCTGACGAGCAGCAGCCAGCCGAGCAGCACCCAGCCCCAGCGCACGTCGGGGAGCCAGTCGATGCCGAGGACTCCGCGGCCCACGAGGGCGCCGAGGCCGACCCAGGTGAGCCAGCGCAGGGCGCCGATGGAGCGCAGGCCCACCGACGCGACCACCTGGGCGGCCTGGGTCTTCAGGGGCACCGGCAGCACGGCGGAGTTCTGCCGACCGGTGGGTGTGGCCATGTCGTCGAGGGCGGCGGCCAGCTCGGCCAGCCCCGGGTGGTCGTAGACGTCGGCGACGGTGACCTCGGGGAAGCGCTCACGCAGCCGGCTCACGAGCTGCGCCGCGGTGAGGCTGCCCCCGCCGAGGTCGAAGAAGTCGTCGTCGGGCCCGGACGGCGCGCCGCCGAGGATGGCGGCCCAGTGGCCCGCGACCCAGGCCGCGGTGCCGTCGATGCCGGGCGCCTGCTCGGATGCCGCGGTGCCGGGCCGGGCGGGCGGCGGCCAGGGCAGCGCGTCACGGTCGATCTTGCCGGAGGTGCGGGTCGGCAGGGTGTCGACCACGGCCAGCCGCGGGACCAGCGCGGCCGGCATCGCCCGGCGCAGCCGCTCGACCGCGGCCTTGGCGTCGAAGCCCGGCTCGGTGGTGACGTAGCCGACGAGCAGGCTGTTGCCGGCCTCGCTGCGCCGCACTGCGGCCGCGGCGCCGCTCACCCCGGGCAGCGAGAGGAGCGCGCTGTCGACCTCGCCGAGCTCGATGCGCCGGCCCCCGACCTTGACCTGGTCGTCGGCCCGCCCGTCGAACACCAGGCCCTCGCCGTCGAACCGCACGATGTCGCCGCTGCGGTAGGCGCGGTCCCAGCCCAGGGTGGGCATCGCGGCATACACCTGCGCGTCCTTGGCCGGGTCGAGGTAGCGGGCCAGTCCGACCCCACCGATGATCAGCTCGCCGGGCTCGCCGTCGGGGACGCGCTGCCCTTGCGGGTCGACGACGGCGAGGTCCCAGCCGTCCAGCGGCAGGCCGATACGCACCGGGGGCTCGCCGGTGAGCCGGGCCCCGCACGCGACGACGGTGGCCTCGGTGGGGCCGTAGGTGTTCCAGACCTCGCGGCCCGCGGTGGCCAGCCGGGCGCCGATCTCGGGAGGGCATGCCTCGCCACCGAGGATCAGGAGACGCACGTGGTCGAGCGCTGCCGCCGGCCAGAGGGCGACCAGGGTGGGCACGGTGGAGACGATGGTGATGTCGTTGGCGCGCAGCCACGGGCCGAGGTCCATGCCCGACTTCACGAGCGAGCGCGGGGCCGGGATGAGGCAGGCGCCGTAGCGCCAGGCGAGCCACATCTCCTCGCAGCTGGCGTCGAAGGCGACGCTCAGGCCGGCCATGACCCGGTCGCCCGGGCGAATCGGCCTGTCCTGCAAGAACATCCGTGACTCTGCATCGACGAAAGCGGCCGCGCTGCGGTGGCTCACGGCGACTCCCTTCGGGGTGCCGGTGGAGCCGGAGGTGAAGATGATCCAGGCGTCGTCGGTGAGGGCGGGGTCCTCCTCGGGTGCCGGCTGGGCGGCATCCTCGGCGGAGAGGATGACCAGGTCGGCGGTGACCACCGCGGCCACCCCGGCCTCGTTGAACACCAGGCGGGCCCGCTCGTCGGGGTCGTCGTGGTCGACCGGCACGTAGGCGGCACCCGCGAGCAGGATGCCGACGATCGCGACGTAGAGGTCGGTGGTGCCGCTCGGGATGCGCACACCCACCCGGTCGCCACGGCCCACGCCCTCGTCGCGCAGGGCGCTGGCGACGTCACCCGCCGCCGCGAGCAGCTCGTCGTAGGTGAGCACCTCGCGGCCGTTGTCGATGGCCGGGGAGTCGGGGTGGTCGTCGGCCGTGGCGCGCAGCACGTCGACGAGGGTGCGCGGCGACGGGGCGCGGTCTGCGCGCAGCAGCGGGTCGGCGCCCGGCCCGGGAGTCTCCACGGGGCTCATGGTGTCGGGCCGCTGGTCCGTGGCGTCAGGCCGTCCAGCGCAGCAGGCCCCGGCGGCCGGCGTGGACGAGCCCCACGAGGATGACGCCGACGAACACGGCCACCTCGACGAGCGACGCGACACCGAGGTCGGGGTCGCGCAGCACCAGCGCCCACGGGAACAGGTAGACCGCGTCGACCGCGAACACCACGTAGAGGAAGGCGAAGGAGATGTAGCGGATCTGGCTCTGCGCCCAGCCGAACCCCACCGGGTCGACGCCCGACTCGTAGGTGCGCAGGCCCTTCTCGCTGACCGCGCGCGGGGCGACCAGGCGGCGGGCGATCATCGCCGCGGTGACCAGCAGGATGCCGGCCAGCACCACCGCTGCTGCCGCTGCGTAACCCTCCATGCCGGTCAGCGTAGCCACATCGGCGGGCCGGCGTCCGCCCTCCGGTGTGCAGCGCGGTGCTCGTGTCGTCGTTCGGTCGGCCGACCCCGGCCCACCGCCGCGGTGATGCACCACGCGCGACCCGGCGCACTCCCGGCCGATCAGGCCCGGCGCCATCTAGTTGACATGTTGCGTACATCTCATGGACATCCGTGGACAGCGGCGGCGCTGGACGTACGATGGGAAACGCTGCGCCCGCGGCACACCCTCAGGCACAGCAGCCATCGATTTTTCGTCGACATCCCAGGGTGAACCGTGAGTAGCAATACCGTCCACGCCCTCGACCATGTGGTGATCCGTTTCGCCGGCGACTCGGGCGACGGGATGCAGCTGACCGGAGACCGCTTCACGAGCGACACCGCGGCGATGGGCAACGACCTGTCGACGCTGCCGAACTTCCCGGCCGAGATCCGTGCCCCCCAGGGCACCCTGCCGGGCGTCTCCAGCTTCCAGCTGCACTTCGCCGACCACGACGTCCTGACCCCGGGTGACGCCCCCGACGTGCTCGTGGCGATGAACCCCGCGGCGCTGATGGCCAACCTGGGCGACGTCCCCCGTGGCGCGACGATCATCGTCAACACCGACGAGTTCACCACCCGCAACCTCGCGAAGGTCGGCTACACGGCGAGCCCGGTCGACGACGGCTCCCTCGACTCCTTCCACGTGCACCCGGTGGCCCTCACGAGCATCACCGTCGAGGCGCTGGCCGACTTCCCCGGCCTCACCCGCAAGGAGAAGGAGCGGGCGAAGAACATGTTCGCCCTCGGCCTGCTCTCGTGGATGTACACCCGCCCGACCACCGGCACCGAGGCCTTCCTCACCCGCAAGTTCGGCGCCCGGCCCGACATCCTCGCGGCCAACATTGCCGCGCTGCGCGCCGGCTGGAACTACGGCGAGACCACCGAAGACTTCGCCTCCTCCTACGTCGTCGCCCCGGCCGCGATGCCGTCCGGCACCTACCGCAACATCACCGGCAACCACGCCCTCGCCCTGGGCCTGGCCGCCGCCGCCCACCGCGCCGGCCTCCCCCTGGTGCTGGGGTCCTACCCCATCACCCCGGCGTCCGACATCCTGCACTCGCTCGCCGCGCTCAAGCGGCACGACATCACCACGCTGCAGGCCGAGGACGAGATCGCCGGCATCGGCATCGCCATCGGCGCCAGCTTCGGCGGCGCCATCGGGGTCACCACCACCTCCGGCCCGGGCGTCGCCCTGAAGTCCGAGGCGATCGGCCTGGCCGTCTCGCTCGAGCTGCCGCTGGTCATCGTCGACGTGCAGCGCGGTGGCCCCTCCACCGGCCTGCCCACCAAGACCGAGCAGGCCGACCTGCTGCAGGCGATGTTCGGCCGCAACGGCGAGTCCCCGGTGCCGATCGTCGCTCCGCAGACGCCCGCCGACTGCTTCCGCGCCGCCATGGATGCCGTGCGCATCGCCACCACCTACCGCACCCCCGTGTTCCTGCTGTCCGACGGCTACCTCGCCAACGGGTCCGAGCCGTGGGCGATCCCGTCCGTCGACTCCCTCCCCGACCTGCACGTCGAGTTCGCGAGCGCCCCCAACGACACCGACGCCAAGGGAGAGCCGGTCTTCCACCCGTTCCTGCGCGACGAGGAGACCCTGGCCCGGCCGTGGGCCATCCCCGGCACGCCAGGCCTGATGCACCGTATCGGGGGCATCGAGAAGGCCGACGTCACGGGCAACATCAGCTACGACCCCGACAACCACGACAAGATGACCCGCCTGCGCCAGGCCAAGGTCGACGGCATCGTCGTGCCCGACCTCGAGATCGACGACCCGAGCGGCAACGCGCGCATCCTGGTGCTCGGCTGGGGCTCGACCTACGGCCCGATCGCGGCCGCGACCCGGGTGGTCCGCAACGCCGGCCACCCCGTCGCCCGCGCCCACCTGCACCACCGTCAACCCGTTCCCGAGCAACCTCGGCAAGCTGCTCCACGACTACGACCGGGTGGTCGTGCCCGAGATGAACCTCGGCCAGCTGTCGATGCTGCTGCGGGCGCAGTTCCTCGTCGACATCCGCTCGCACACGTCGGTGCGTGGCCTGCCGTTCTCCACGGTCGAGCTCGCCGACGTCATCTCCACGACCCTCGAGGAGCTCTCGTGACCGCCACCGACCTGGGGATGCCGGTCAGCGGCCTGCACGCGATCCCGCACCTTCCCGACGACGCCGGCAAGCAGACCAAGCGCGACTTCACCTCCGACCAGGAGGTGCGCTGGTGCCCCGGCTGCGGCGACTACGTCATCCTCGCGGCGGTGCAGTCCTTCCTGCCCGAGCTCGGCCTCAAGCGCGAGAACATCGTCTTCGTCTCCGGCATCGGCTGCTCGAGCCGCTTCCCCTACTACCTCGACACCTACGGCATGCACTCGATCCACGGCCGGGCGCCGGCGATCGCGACCGGCCTGGCCACCAGCCGGCCCGACCTGTCGGTGTGGGTCGTCACCGGTGACGGTGACGCCCTGTCGATCGGCGGCAACCACCTGATCCACGCGCTGCGCCGCAACGTCAACATGACGATCCTGCTGTTCAACAACCAGATCTACGGCCTCACCAAGGGCCAGTACTCCCCCACGAGCCGGCTGGGACAGGTCACCAAGTCCTCCCCGGTCGGGTCGGTCGACACCCCGTTCAACCCGGTCTCGCTGGCCCTGGGCGCCGAGGCGACCTTCGTCGCGCGGGCCATGGAGAGCGACCGGGCCGAGCTCACCGGCATCCTCAAGGCGGCGGCCGAGCACCGCGGCACCGCGCTGGTCGAGATCTACCAGAACTGCCCGATCTTCAACGACGGCGCCTTCGAGGTGCTCAAGGACCGCAGCCAGCAGGAGGCCCGTATCGTGCGGCTGCGCACCGGCGAGCCGGTGAGCGTCGGCCCCGAGGGCGACCGCAAGCTGCTGGTGCGCAAGGGGTCGGGCACGATGAAGTTCATCGGCGAGGCCGAGGCCGCCACCGGCGAGTCGGGCGCGGTCGTGGTGCACGACCCCACCCTCGACGACCCGGGGCAGGCCTTCCAGCTGTCGCGGCTCGACACCCCCGAGATGTCGCACGTGCCGATGGGCATCTTCCGCCAGGTCGAGCGGCCGAGCTACGACGACATGGTGCGTGACCAGGTGCGGGCGGCCGTCGACAGCGCCGGCGGCCCCGCCACCGACGACGACCTCGCCACCCTGCTGCGCGGGCACGACACCTGGACGGTGGAGTGACCGCACCGCCCCCACCGGCGGTCGAGGGGGACGGCGCACCCGACGCGAACGACGCGGACGAGCGGCGCAAGGGAACGATCTACGGGTTCCTCGCCTACGGCATCTGGGGCCTGTTCCCGCTCTACTTCGCGGCGCTCGAACCGTCCGGGGCCTTCGAGATCCTCGGGCACCGCATCCTGTGGACCCTCGCCGTGTGTGCCCTCGTGCTGCTCGTGCGACGCGACCTGGGCTGGATCCGGCCGTTCGTCGCGCGGCCGAAGCTGGTCGGCGGCATCACCATCGCCGCCCTGCTCATCGCCACCAACTGGACGATCTACGTGCTGGCGGTGCTCACCGGCCGCACCTACGAGGCGGCGCTGGGCTACTTCCTCAACCCGATCGTCACCGTGGCGCTCGGCGTCGTCGTGCTCGGCGAGCGACTGCGCCCCCTGCAGTGGGCCGCGGTGGCGATCGGCGCGTTCGCCTCGGTCTACCTCGCGGTGGCCGGCGGGGTGCTGCCCTGGATCGCGCTCAGCCTGGCGTTCTCGTTCGGGCTGTACGGGCTCACCAAGAAGAAGGTCGGCGCGAGCCTGGAGGCCATGCACTCGCTGGCGGCCGAGACCACCGTGCTCGCCCCGGTCGCGGTGGTGGTGCTCGGCATCCTCGTCGCACGCGGCGAGACCACCTTCCTCGACCACGGCACCGGGCACACCACCCTGCTCGTGCTCGCCGGCGTGGTCACGGCCGTGCCGCTGCTGCTGTTCGCCGCCGCCGCGCGGCGCCTGCCGCTGGTGACGGTCGGCCTCATCCAGTTCGTGACCCCGGTGCTGCAGCTGCTCGTCGGCGTGCTCGTCCTGGGCGAGCACGTCAGCGCCCGGCTCTGGGTCGGGTTCGGCATCGTCTGGCTGGCGCTGGTGCTGCTCACCATCGACTCGGTGCGCACCGCCCGCAGCTCGCGGACGGAGCGGCGCCGGATCGCGCGGGCCGAGGACGAGGAGATCCCCGAGCCCTGTCCCTAGGAGACTGCTGAACAATCCGCGTGGCGTTGAGGCTGTGTGCTGCTGACCTGAAACGGTGTGGTCATGCAAGGTGAGGCCGATCGGCAGCGGGAGCTGCTGGACGTGGAGTCCGTGGCCGGGCACCTGCTTGAGCCTGGCAGCGTGTTCGCGTTGCTGGCCGAGCATCGTGACCGGTTGTTCCCGGCGGAGTTGTTCGCCGACCTGTTCCCTTCTGGGCGGGGCCGGCCCTCGATCCCGGGAGAGGTGATCGCCTCGGTGATCGTGCTGCAGGCGCTGTACGGGCACTCGGACCGCGAAGCGGTCGACGCGTTGACCTTCGATCTGCGGTGGAAGGCTGCGTGTGGATACGCGATCGACGCGAAGGGCTTCGATCCTTCGACGTTGACCTACTGGCGGCGGCGGCTGGCCGCGAGTGAGCGTCCGCAACGGATCTTCGAGGTGGTCCGCGAGGTCATCACCGCAACGGGTGCGGTTGCCGGGAAGCAGCGTCGGGCGCTGGACTCCACGATCCTCGATGACGCGGTCGCCCGCCAAGACACCGTCACCCAGCTGATCGCCCAAATCCGCCGGGTCGGCCGCGAGGTGCCCGGCGCAAAGGACCTGATCGCCACCGAGTGCGCCCGGCTGGCTGAGTTGACCGGGCAGGGCTATGAGGCGACCGGGAAGCCGCTGATCGCCTGGAACGACCAGGCCGCCCGCGACGAACTGGTGTCCGCGCTGGTCGGCGACTCCCTGGCCCTGCTCAGCGCCGTTGACCTCGAGGCGATCCAAGCAGCCGGTGGCAAGCCGGCCGAGGCCTTGGCGCTGTTGGCCTTGGTCGCAGGCCAAGACGTCGAACCGGCCGAAGACTCCGACGGAAGCGACGGCCGGTGGCGCATCCGCCCGCAAGACCGCGCCGGACCGGGTGATCTCGACGGTGGATCCCGACACCCGGCACGCCCACAAGAGCCGGGAACGACGCCAGGACGGGTTCAAGGCCCACATCGTGATCGAGCCGGACACGGGGCTGACCACGGCGGCCGCTGTGACCAAGGCCAGCGGCGCGGACAACAGCGACGCCACGGTCGGTGTCGACCTGCTGGATCGGGACGCCACGATCGCGGCCTCCATCGGCGGCGATGACGGCCAGGCCACGGATCACATTGAGGTGCTGGCCGATTCGGCATACGGCACCGGTGACATGCTGGCCCGGTGCAGCGCCGCAGGGCATGTCCCTGTGATCAAGCCGTGGCCCACCCAGCCCGCCGTCGCGGGCGGGTTCACCGTCGACGACTTCGCCTACGACCACGACGCCGGCACGCTGACCTGCCCGGCCGGTGTCACCCGCTCGCTGAGCCCGAAAAGGACCGTGACCTTCGGCGTGGCCTGCCGCGGCTGTCCGCTGCGGGCACGCTGCACCGCTTCGGCCAGCGGCCGCACGGTGCACGTCCACGAGCATGAACGACTCCAGCGCGAGCACCGGGTCCGCGCCCAGAACCCAGGCTTCCAGGACACGTATCGGACCCACCGGCCGATGGTCGAACGGTCGATCGCCTGGCTCGTGCGAGGCAACCGACGCGTGCCCTACCGCGGCGTGGCGAAGAACAACGCCTGGCTCCACCACCGCATCGCCGCGCTGAACCTGCGCCGGCTGCTGGCCCTCGGGCTGACCCACCACAACGGAGCCTGGCAGCTGGCCTGACGGCCGGGACCAAGCCCCCGGCGACGCACCGCACACCGCTCACGAAGGCTTGGCAGGCATCCGCCACGAGATGTCCCACCTGGATGGCTGACTCCCACCCAAGACACCCACCAGCCCGGAGCCCACTGCCTGCCAGCACTCACACGAACGGCCAGCTCGAGAAGACCCTTGTTCAGCAGTCTCCTACGGGCCGGTCTCGCCGGGCAGCTCGTCGGCCAAGAGCTTGTCAAGCTGGTCGATGGTCGCCTGCTGCTGGGCCATCAGCTCACGCAGGTGGGCCACCCGCTCCCGTGTCTTGACCACCTCCACCTCCTCCTTCGGGGGCTTGGGCGCGAGGAAGAGGTTCGCCAGGTAGCCGGTGAAGGTGCCGAAGATGCCGACCCCGATGACGATGATGACCGAGCCGAGGATGCGCCCACCCATCGTCACGGGGTACTGGTCGCCGTAGCCGACGGTCGAGATGGTGACGATGACGTACCAGAGCGCGTCCGAGGCAGTCGTGATGTTCGCACCGGGTGCGGTCTGCTCGAGCTTCAGCATCCACAGGCTGCCGAACTCGAGCACCAGGATGCCCATGAGCAGGAGGGTGAGTAGCGCGCTGCCCGCCCGGTTGCGCATCAGGCGGTTGCCGATGACCCGGATGCCGTTCTCGCGCAGCAGCCGGCCGACCCGCACCAGGCGGAAGACGCGCAGGATCTTCAGCTCCAGCACCGGCAGGCTGGCGAGCAGGTCGGCCCAGCCGAACTGGCGGAAGAAGTAGGCCGACCGGGATGGCGCCGTGGCCAACCGGTACACGAAGTCGATGAACAGGATGACGGTCAGCACGCCGTTCATCACGTACAGCACGGTGTCGAGGCTCTCGTCCTCCACGACGTACATGAGGAGCATGTTGACGATCGACAGCACCGAGATGGCGGCGATGAAGATCTCGTAGCCGATGTCCTTCAGCTCGTGCCGCTCCTTGTGGGGCTTGTGGGCCCGGCGGGACGAGATGCGGCTCATCCGCCCATGCTGGCCGCGGCGAGCATCGCCGGCATCACCCCGCGCGGGTGGACGGCGCCGGCTCGAGCACCACGACGGCCGTGTCGTGTGGCCGGCGGCTGGCGTACGCGTCGAGGTTCGCGTCGACCTCGCTCCAGCGGGCCCAGAGGCGGGCTCGCTCCTCCCCCTCGGCGGCGCGGCCGGTGACCAGCAGGCGTGCGCCGGCGAGCTCGGCCTCGGCCTCGGGGTGCGCCTGCAGGTTGAGCCACCAGGCGGGCTCGGCGGGGTCCCAGCCGTTCATCGCCAGCGTCACGAGGGTGTTCCCGTCCTCGAGGTAGCCGAGGATGACGTGCCGCGGCTGCCCGGTGCGCCGCCCGGTGGTGGTCAGCCGCAGGGTTCCCCACCGTTTCGTGGGGCGCCACAGGCCCAGCCGGCCGCCGGTGCCGCGGAACAGCGCCCGGTGCAGCTGCCAGAAGAGCCGGACGAACCAGCGGGGCGGCAGGCGGGGTGGGCGTTCGAGGTCGGTGGGCACGGCAGTTCCTCTCCCCCGCCATCGTCCTCCTCCCGGGCGCGGGCGCGCACGGCATCCGGCGTCTTTGATGAGCCGCTGAGAACCGCTGTAGCAGCTGCCCCGGATGCGCTTCGGTCCCCGAGAACCGCCGACTACGCTCGAGGTAGTGGCCGGAACCAAACAGCGAGTACCGCCACGGAGACCACCATGAGCCCTACGCTCGCCCGCCGCACCGCGCACATGATCGGCAACGCCCACATCGACCCGGTGTGGACCTGGTGCGCACCGGAGGGGCGTGCGGAGGTACGGGCCACCTTCGCCTCCGCGCTGCAACGCCTGGCCGAGTACCCCGAGTTCGTGTTCACCCAGAACCAGGTGGTGTTCCTCGACTGGCTCGCCGACACCGACCCCGCCCTGCACGCCGAGATCGCAGCGCACGTGGCCACCGGCCGCTGGCAGCTGGCCGGGGGCTGGTGGGTCGAGCCCGACACCAACCTCCCGCTCGGTGAGTCGCTGGCCCGCCAGGCCCTGTACGGACAGCGCCACCTGGCCCGCGCCTTCGGGGTGCGCACCGACATCGGTCTGTGCCAGGACAGCTTCGGCCACCCGGCATCCCTGCCGCAGCTGCTCGTCGGCGCCGGGCTCACCCGCTACGCGTTCCTGCGCCCCGGCCCGCACGAGCAGCAGCTCCCCGCGGGGCCGTTCCGCTGGGTGGGGCCGGACGGCGCTGTCGTGACCGCGTTCCGCATCCCCAACGAGTACGGCACATCACGCTGGGACATCGCCGGGCACATCGACAAGTCGCTCGGGCTGCTGTCGCCCGACGGCGACGTCGCGATCTTCTACGGCGTCGGCAACCACGGCGGCGGACCCACCCGCGAGAACCTCGACACGCTACGACGGCTGCACGACTTCACCGACCTGCCGAAGCTGCGCCCCTCCACCCTCGGAGCATTCTTCGCCGCCCACGACGGCGCCACGCTCCCGCTGGTCACCGGCGACCTGCACCGCCACTCGGTCGGCTGCTACAGCGCCCACCAGGACATGAAGCGGTGGATGCGGCGGGCCGAGCGCTCGCTGCTGCGCGCCGAGCGCTGGGCCACCGTCGCGGCCGGCGTGACCGGGCTCAGCTACCCCCGCGCCGAGCTGGCCGACGCCTGGAAGGTGACCCTGTTCAACCAGTTCCACGACACCCTGGCCGGCACCGCGATCCCCGCGGCGTACGACGACGCGCGCGACCAGCTCGGTTATGCCGCAACCGTGGCCGACCGGGCAACGGACCGTGCCCTGCAGTCGCTGGCCGCGCGTGTGGAGCTGCCGTTCCAGCCCGACACCCAGTGCTACCTGGCCTTCAACCCGCACCCCGCGCGCACCAACACGACCATCGAGATCGCCTACGCGCACGGCGAGCCGGGGCCACTGCAGGTCGAGGACGTCACCAGCGGCGCGGTGCTGGTCAGCCAGGCCGCGCCCGGCGAGACCACGATGGGTGGCTGGGCCCGACGGCTCCTGGTGCGGGTCGACTTGCCCGGGGTGGGCTACCGGGCGCTGCGGCTGCGGCCCGCCGCTGGGGGCACCGGCCGGGCGGCACCGGCCCGGAGCCTGCGCGACGGCGAGCGGCCGGTGCTCGACAACGGGCTGGTGCGCCTCGAGCTCGACCGTGCCACCGGTCGGCCGGTGCTGCTGCGCGCGGCCGGCGGGCCCAACGTGCTCGGCGACGGCCCGCATGCCGTGGCGCTGGCCGACGACAGCGACACCTGGGGGCACCGGGTGCGCCAGTTTGCCGGCGAGGCTCAGGACTTCATCGCCGCTGAGCCCACGGTGCTCGAGGACGGCCCGGTGCGCCGGGCGCTGCGGGTGGTGAGCACGCTGGGCCCGAACCGGCTCGTCGAGGACTACCTGCTCGCCGCCGGCGACCCCTTCGTGGAGGTGCGCGCGCGGCTGTCCTGGGCCGCGCCGCACACCGTGGCCAAGCTGCGCTTCCGCACAGCGATCGTGGGCGCCGCCGACGGCGCCGGCCCCGTGGCGCGGTGGGAGGTGGCTTACGGCAGCACCACCCGGCCGGCGGACGGCTCCGAGGAGCCGCTGCACTCCTGGCTCAGCGTCACCGGCCTGGTCGACGGCACCCTCGCCGGGCTCGGGGTGGCGGTCGACGGGCTGAGCGCTGCCGACGTCGACACCCGCTGCGAGGCAACCCTTTTGATCCCAACCGTTGACGTCGGCCTGACCCTCGCTCGCTCACCGCTGTACGCATGGCACGACCCGGCGCCGGCCGCCACTGACCCGGAGCTGCCCCACCTCGACATCGGCACCCACCGGTTCCGGATTCGGCTGGTGCCGTTCACGCCCGACCCGGCCCGGCCGGCATCCGCCGCGGTGACCGAGGCGGCGGCCACGCTGGTCGACCCGGTCACGGTTGCGCGGGAAGGTGCGCATCCCGGGACGCTGCCCGGCAACGCGTCGTTCGCCTGCGTCACCGACGGCACCGCCGCCCTCAGCGTGCTCAAGGCCCCCGAGGACGCCGTGCTGCCGGCGACCGTCATCCGCGTGTTCGAGACCTCCGGCGCCCCGACCAGCGCCGGCATCCGGCTCGGCGGACGGCACCTGCGGGTCGGGCTGCGCGGGCACCAGCTGCTCACCCTGGTCGTGCCGCACGACCCGTCCGCGGAGCCGACCGAGGTCGACCTGTGCGAGTGGTCTGACGCCGACCGCCCTCCCGTGCAACCGCTTCCGGCCCTGCCGCTGGTCGCCGAGCCACCGGCCATCAACGGCCACCCCATCAACGGCAGCTCGGGCCGCGCCGTCGCAGCTCAGCCCTGGCTCGACCCGGCCGCCTCGCCGCAGGCCCGCGCCGCCGCTCTGCTCGCCGCGATGACCACCGACGAGAAGGTCGCCCAGCTCGTCGGGGTCTGGGTCAACGAGCGCGACGACGACCAGGCGGCCTTCGCCGCCGGCAGCTTCCTCGACGGGCTGCGCACCGCCCACCCAGACGGGTTCGGCAGCCTCACCCGCCCCTACGGGTCCGGGCCGACGCCCCCGCCGCTGACCGCGGTTCAGGTGGATGCGGTGCAACGGTTCCTCGTCGACGGCACCCGCCTGGGCATCCCCGCCCTCGTGCACGAGGAGTGCCTGACCGGCCTGATGGCTCCGGGGGCCACGGTCCTGCCGTCGGCGCTCGCCTGGGGTGCCACGTTCAGCCCGGAGCACGTGCGTGCCGCCGCGGAGGCCGTGGGGCAGCAGATGGCCGGGCTCGGCATCCACCTCGGTCTGGCGCCCGTGCTGGACGTGGCCCGCGACCACCGCTTCGGGCGCGTCGAGGAGTGCATCGGGGAGGACCCGCTGCTGGTCGCGACCCTCGGTGCCGCCTACGTCCGCGGCCTGCAGTCGGCCGGGGTCGGCGCGTGCGCCAAGCACTTCGTCGGCCACGCGGCCCCCGAGGCCGGGCACAACACCGCCCCGGTGCACGCCGGCTGGCGCGAGCTCACCGACGTGCACCTGCCGCCGTTCGCCGCCGCGGTGGCCGCCGGGGTCGCGGCCGTGATGAGCGGCTACCACGACGTCGACGGCGACCCGGTCACCGGCTCGGCCGCCCTGCTCGACGGGCTGCTCCGGCGGCGGCTGCACTTCGACGGGCCGGTGGTCAGCGACTACTGGGCCCTCAACTTCCTGGTCACCGCCCACCACGTGGCAGCCGACCGGGAGCAGGCCGCCGCGCTGGCGCTGGCCGCCGGCGTCGACCTCGAGCTACCACGGCCCGACTACTTCCCGGCCCTGGTCGCGGCCGTGGATGCCGGGCGCGTGCCGGTCGCGCGGCTCGACGCGGCGGTGGCCCGGGTGCTGACCCTGAAGTTCCGGCTCGGGCTGTTCGAGCACCCCTACTGCCCGGACCCGGACGTCCCGCTGGACCCACCGGCCGCCCGCGACGCGGCCCGGGCTCTGGCCGAGCGGTCGGTCACCCTGCTGCGCAACGACGGCGTGCTACCCCTTCGCGGAGTGCGCCGCATCGCCGTGGTCGGCCCGTGGGTCGACGACCCGAGCGTGCTGGCCGGCAGCTACGCGTGGCCCAACCACGTCGGCTACCGCTTCCTCGACGACCGGTTTGCCTGCGGCCCAACGGTTCCCACCTTCCTCGACGCCCTGCGTGACGCCGCCGGGCGGCACGGGGTGCAGGTCACCCACGTGGCGGCCTGTCGGCCGTCCGGCCACCTCGCCGTCCGGGCACTGGCGGATGCCACCTTCGCCGGCGGGCCGGATGCCGGCTACCACGACGACCCGACCGGGATCGAGGAGGCGGCCCGAGCCGCGAGGGACGCAGACGTCGTCGTCGTCCTGGTCGGCGACCGGCCGGGACACTTCGGCACCGGCACGGTCGGCGAGGGCACCGACCGGCACACCCTGACGCTGCCCGGCTCGCAGCCCGAGCTGGTGACCGCCGTGCTGGCCACCGGCACCCCCACAGTCGCGGTCGTCACAGCCGGTCGCGGTCTCGACCTGGGGGTGTGCGAGGACGCCTCCGCCCTGCTGAGCGTCTGGTTCGGCGGCGAGGCCGGCGCGCAGGCCCTGGCGCTCGTGGTGTTCGGCGAGCTCAACCCGTCCGGGCGCTGCCCCATCACCTTCGCCCGTGGTGCCGGCCAGCAGCCGGTGCACCACTCCTCGACACCGCTGGCCCGGCACCACTACCTGGACGAGACGACCCGGCCGCGATTCGCCTTCGGGCACGGGCTGGGGTACAGCCCGTTCGCCTACTCCGAGCTGGCCCTGTCCAGCCCGACGCTGCCGGTCGACGGGCAGGTGCAGCTGTCGGTCACCGTCTCGAACACCGGGGCGCTCGACGGTGAGGACGTCGTGCAGCTCTACGCCCGCGACCATGTGGGCCAGGTGTCCCGGCCGGCGCTCGGGCTGCTCGGCTTCACGCGGGTCGCCGTGCCCGCCGGCGGGTCGGTGCGGGTGACCTTCACCGTGCCGGCCGGTGCGTTCGCCCACGCCGGGCGCACCGAGCGCATCGTCGACCCCGGCCGGCACACGGTGTGGGTCGGCGCGTCGAGCTCGGACCTGCGCCTGCGCACCGAGCTGGACGTCGTGGGGCCGGTGCGCCCGCTGCCACTCCCCCTGCTGGAGTGGGTCACTGCCTGCGCCCTTGCCCTGCCCGCGCCCGACCAGCCCACACCGGCCACGGTCCCCCTGGTGGGGACGCCATGACGACGGCCGCCGCGGCGCCGGCCGGCGGCCGGGCCGCGGGTGTCGGCTCGCCGGTGTGGCTGGCTGACGGGCTGTGGCAGGTCGCCGGGCCCGGCATCACCCACGCCTGGGACGCGGCCGCCTACCTCGTCACCGGGCAGCGCGCCGCACTGGTCGACTGCGGCAGCGGCCTCGGCGCCGACCTGCTCGACCAGGCCCTGCTCCAGGCCGGGGTCATCCCGTCCGCGCTGACCGCGGTGGTCGCCACCCATGGCCACTTCGACCACGTCGGTGACGGGGCGCGGTGGGCCGCGCACGGCATCGAGGTGCACGTGCACCCCGGGGATGCCGAGGCGGTGCGCACCGGCGACCCGGTGCGCACCTGTGCCGGGTCGCTCTACGGTGAGGTGTTCGCGGCCTTCGACCCGGTCGCGTTGTCGGACGGGCAGGTGCTCGACCTCGGTGGGGCGTCGCTGCAGGTGCTGCACACGCCGGGCCACACCCCCGGCTCGGTGAGCGTCGTCGCGCGGGTCGGCGGGCGGTCGGTGCTGCTGGCCGGTGACACGCTGTGGGGCGGGTTCTCCGCAGCCGTCGGCTCGGACGCGGAGGCGTGGGTGGCGTCGCTGGAGCGGCTCGAGGGCCTGCCGGTCGACGCGCTGAGCTTCGGGCACGGCGTCGACGTGCTGCTCGACGACCCGGCCGGGCGCATCGCCGAGGCGCGGGCCCGGTTCGGCACCTACTTCGACCCGTGGTTCCGGGCGCCACGCCTGCGGCTGCGCTACTGAACGCCGGCCGGGGCGTCAGCGGGCCTCCCGTACCGTGGTGGCGCAGGACACTGTCGCCGCGGCGGGGTCCGGGAGAGGGACGTGATGCTGAGCCGGCTGGCCAGGTTCGTGCTGTGGGCGACCCGTTGGACCGCCGTCGGCGAGGTGCCTCGCAGCGGCATCCTCGTGGGCGCGCCGCACACGTCCAACTGGGACTTCGTCATGATGCTGCTCATCATGTGGCGCGGCGGCGTCGCACCGCGCGTGCTCATCAAGAAGGAGCTCTTCCGCGGGCCGCTGGGCTGGCTGCTCCCCCGGCTCGGCGGCATCCCCCTCGACCGCGCCAACCCCGGCGCCGTGGTGCGCGACCTCGTGCGTGAGGCGAGGAGCGGGGAGCCGTTCCTGCTGATCCTGGCCGCCGAGGGCACCCGCACCCAGGGCGAGTACTGGAAGTCGGGCTTCTGGCGGATCTCACGCACGACGAAGCTGCCGATCTCGCTGGCCTTCATCGACGGCCCGTCGCGCACCTCCGGGTTCGGCCCCACGTTCACCGCCACGAGCGACGTGGTCGCCGACATGGACCTCGTGCGCGCCTTCTACGCCGACAAGCGCGGCATCCACCCCGAGCGGCGCACCGAGCCGCGACTGCGCGAGGAGCTCACCGCTCGAGGCGGCGAATCCGCTTCTGCCTGAGGGCGATCCGTCACCACCGGTTCTGCACGTCCTCGGCCCACCCGAGGATGCCGTCGACCGCCACCCGCTCGCCGGCATCGTCGCTCACCCACCCGGTCCAGTGCCCGAAGCACTGGTCGGCCCGCTGGGCGAGCACGCCCAGGTTGGTCGACGAGGCGTGGTCCCAGAACGGCGTGAAGGTGAGGTCGGCGAGCTCGCCGTGCACGCGCCACGGCGCGAGCCAGTCGGCCGGGTCGTAGTCCCAGGCGAGCTCCTCGCTCACCTTGTGCACCCGCCCGTCGACGACCAGGGCGTTCTCGGTCGAGCCGGTGCCGTCGGTCCAGCGGCCGCCGACCTGGAGGCCGATCACCCGCCCGTCGACCACGCCCGACCCGGCACCCCAGTTCCAGTGCATCGAGTAGGGCCAGCGGCCCCGCCCGTGGTCGAGCACCGCCCACGACTCGCCGGCAGGCACCTCGTGCTCGACCCCGTCGACCCACAGGCGCCCAGCGGCGGGGCGCGCGACGTCCTTGACGGTGTACTGGAACAGCCGCGGCGACCACGGCACGACCACGCCCATCGCCTCGTGCCCCGGCGGCCGGCTGGCGAGCACGTCGAGCCGCAGCCGAGGTGCGGTGACCTGCAGGTGGGTGCCGTCGGGCACCGGCTCGATGTCGATAGACAGGTGCTTCGTGCGCGCCCGGGCCGGGCCGGCATCCAGCCGTGGTGGCAGGGTCGCGCCACGGGCGAGCGGGTCGATGACGTCGGCGCTGACCGTCTCGCCGGTGCGCCGGTCGTGCACCCAGATGGCATGCACCCCGGCATAGTCGAGCGACGAGACGGTGACCCCCGCCAGGTGGGTCGGTGTGGTCACCGCCCAGTACTCCCAGCGCTTGTTGCGACCCCACCCGTGCCGGCCGGCGCCGATGCCGCTGGTGTCGTGCAGCGGATGCCGGGTCCACCCCACCGCGCCCGGGTTCAGCCGGCCGTCGGGTCGGCACAGCGGCACCTCGGCCGTGATCTCCCGCTCGGGGACAAGCACGTCCTTCACCCGTCCAGCAGGTGGGCGACGTGCTCGTTGGTGAAGAGGCGGCCGGGGTCGAGCCGCTCGCGCACGGCCCGGAAGTCGTCGAAGCGCGGGTAGAGCTCGCGGAGCCGCAGTCGCGCCCAGCGAGTGCACCTTGCCCCAGTGCGGGCGCCCCGCGTGCTCGGCCACGATCGCCTCGAACGCGGCGAACAGGGGGCGCGGGTCCATCCGGTGGTACTGGTGCACCGCGACGTAGGCGTTGTCGCGCTCGTACGCCGTCGACAGCCACACGTCGTCGGTGGCGATGAAGCGCACCTCCACCGGGAACGGCACGGCCGCGTCGGTGCGCGCGAACCAGGCACGCAGCTCGGTGAGCACCGCCTCCACGGCATGCCGCGGCACGGCGTACTCGCTCTCGACGAACCGCACGTCGCGCGAGGAGCAGAACACCTTCCACGAGTCGTCGGCGAACTCGCGCGAGCCCAGCAAGCGCGAGCTGAGCCGGTTGATCGGCGGGCACCAGGGTGGGCCGGGCGGTGGCCAGCCGGTTCACCCCCTCGAACAGCCGGTTGGCGAGCAGGTCGTCCTCGAGCCACGAGCGCCATGCAGGCAGGGGCGGCGGCCCCTCACCGGGCCCGACGACGTCGTTGCGCTTCGTGAGCACCCGGTCGGAGTGCGGGAACCAGAGCAGGTCGAGGTGGTCGGTGCCGTCGGCGACGTCCTGGATGACGGGCAGCAGCTCGGTCAGCGAGGCGGCCGCCTCCTTGGCGTGCAGGCGGTAGGCCGGCACGCACTGCAGCTCGACCTCGGTGACCACGCCCAGCGCGCCCAGCCCCACGGCGGCCGCGGCGAAGACGTCCGGCTCCACCTCGGCGGAGCACTCGAGGCTGGAGCCGTCGGCGAGCACGACGGTGAGTCCGCTGACGGCCGCGGCGATGCCCTGGCGACGGGTGCCGGTGCCGTGTGTGCCGGTGGCGATCGCGCCGCTGATCGTCTGCCGGTCGATGTCGCCGAGGTTGGGCAGGGCCAGCCCGAGCGCCTGCAGCGCCGGGTTGAGCACGTGCAGCGGGGTGCCGGCGAGCACGCGCACCCGGCGCGTTCCGCGGTCGAATCCCAGCACACCGCTCAGCCCGTCGACGTGCAGGAGCAGCCCGTCGGTCGCCACCAGCGGGGTGAACGAGTGACCGGCCCCGGAGACGCGCACCCGCAGCGCCGCTCGCGGACGCTCGGCGCACGGCATCCGCCACGCCCTCGCGCGTGCCGACGTGCTGAACCTGCGCGGGGGTCGCCCGCACGTTGCCGCCCCAGTTGCGCCACTCGCTCACCCGAAGTTCCTTCCTTCACCGCGGTACGACGGGACCGTCGCCACCAGCACGTCGCCGCGCACCAGGTGCACCGCGTCGAACCGCTCGAGCAGCTCGCCGGCCTTGGCGCCCCGCAGCCACACCCGGTCACCGATCCGCACCCCGTCGGCCGCTGGGCCGCGCAGCGGGGTCTGCACCTCACCGGTGCCCTCGGTGCGCACCAGCGCCAGCGCCCGGGTCATCGGCGAGGGCACCCGCGACCACCCCGGCTCCCCGCTCGCCACGTAGCCACCGCCGAAGGCGGTGACGTAGCCCGGCCCCGGCCGGCGCACGACCGGCAGGGCGAACGCCATCGCCGGCCGTGGGGTGAAGTCGTCGTAGCCGTCGAACAGGGTGGGCCCGTAGAGCCCGGACCCGGCGGCCAGCTCGGTGACGACCCGGTCGCCGCCGAAGCGGTGCAGGCTGCCGGTGCCGCCGCCGTTGACGAAGCGCAGGTCGGCCTCTTCCCGCACCGCCGCGACCACGGCGGCACGCCGTTCCCCCAGCTCACGCACCGAGCGCCGCTTCATCGTGCGCACGTGCGGCCCGGCATCCGGCAGCCCGGCGACCTGCGCGTCGTAGAACATCACGCCACGCACGTCGAGACCCACCCCCAGCGCCGCGCGCACGACGGCCAGCGCCTGCTGCGGGCCGCGGGTCGGGGAGCGGCGCACCCCCAGGTGCACCCGGCCCACCCGCAGCGACGCGTCGCAGTCGAGCGCCACGCCCAGCCCGGCGACGTCGGCGCCCAGGGTGTCGCGCAGCCAGCGCACGTGCTCGACCGAGTCGATGGTCACCGTCACCTCGGCGCGCAGCAGGTCGTCGGTGGCGACCGCCCGCAGCGCGGGCTCGTCGACGCTGGGGTAGGCCACGAACACGTCGCGCACACCCGACCCGACCAGCCAGACCGCCTCGGGCACGGCATACGCCATCACGCCGGCGAAGCCTCGCCGCGCCAGCACCCGGTCGAGCAGGGTGCGGCAGCGGACGGACTTCGAGGCGACCCGCACCGGCAGCCCACCGGCCCGCGCGACGAGGTCGTCGGCGTTGGCGTCGAAGGCGTCGAGGTCGAGCACCACCAGCGGGGCCGGCAGCCCGGCCGTCGCGCTCGCCCAGTGGTCCGTGACCGTCACGGTGCCGACCCTAGTGGGATGCTGGGCCGGTGACCCACGACCCCGGGACATTCGTCGGCGACCCACCCCGCACGCGATGGCACCGGGCGTGGGTCGTGGCCGCCGTAACGCTCGGCGCCCTGGTCGCCGCGGCGGCGTTCCGCAGCTCCACCGGCGTGCTGCTCGAGCCGATCGAGGACGAGTTCGGCTGGTCCCGGGCGGTCACCTCGGGGGCGGTCAGCCTGAACCTCGTGCTCTACGGCCTCGTCGCGCCGTTCGCCGCGGCCTTCATGGAGCGCTTCGGTGTGCGGCGCACGGTGGCGGTGGCCCTGGTCGTGGTGGGCGTGGCCAGCGGGCTCACCACCATGATGACCCGGCCGTGGCAGCTCTGGCTGCTCTGGGGGGTGTTCATCGGGGTCGGCACCGGCGCGATGGCCCTGGTGTTCGGTGCCATCGTGGCGAACCGGTGGTTCCACACCCAGCGCGGGCTGGTCACCGGCATCTTCTCGGCCGCCAGCGCCACCGGCCAGCTGCTCTTCCTCCCGCTCATCGCCCGCACCGCCGTCAACGACGGGTGGCGCGCCGCGGCCGGCATCGTGGCGGGGCTGGCCCTGCTCATGGCGGTGCTCGTCGTCGCCTTCCTGCGCGACCGACCGTCCGACCACGGGCTGCTGCCCTATGGCATGGAGCCGGGAAGCGTGGTCGTCGAGGGCGGTCGCACCGGCGCCTCCCCCGCTTCGGTGGCGATCGGGGTGCTGCGCAAGGCGTCACGCCGCTGGGTGTTCTGGGCGCTGGTGCTCACCTTCTGGGTGTGCGGCTGGTCGACCAACGGCATCATCCAGACCCACTTCGTGCCGGCCGCCCACGACCACGGGATGCCGTCGACCACCGCCGCCGGGCTGCTCGCCGTCGTCGGCATCTTCGACATCGTCGGCACGGTCGGCTCCGGGTGGCTCACCGACCGGGTCGACCCCCGCCTGCTGCTGGTCGCCTACTACGGCGGGCGCGCCCTGTCGCTGCTCGCGCTGGATGCCGTGCTCGCCCCCGGCATCGCGCCCGGCATGTGGGTCTTCATCGTGTTCTACGGACTGGACTGGGTCGCCACGGTGCCGCCCACGGTCGCCCTGTGCCGCATCCACTTCGGGCTGGCCGACTCCGGCGTGGTGTTCGGCTGGGTGTTCGCCGCGCACATGGTCGGCGCGGGGGTCGGCGCCAGCGTCGCCGGGTGGGTGCGCACCAGCCAGGGCGACTACCACTGGGCCTGGGTCGTGGCCGCCGCGCTGTGCTTCGCCTCGGTGGCGATCACCCTGTCCATCCCGAAGATGCGCGACGCGGCCACCGCGGCAGTGGAGCCGGCCGGCTCCACGTCCCCGAACTGACCAATCGGTCACACCGGGTAAGCCGGGTTCAGCTGCGCTTCCTCCTGACCGCTGCAGGTTGCCGGCCGGCTCCGCCCACGCGTCGTCTCGCCATCGCTCGCCGGCCCTGCCGACGTGGGGTCACCTACGGCGCAGTAGGTGATGCGATCACTCCATCTACCAGGCGGTAGTCGGAGTGGGGTACCGGTGCACCTGGTCAGCTGCGTCACGGCATCCGGGCTGACAGGCGTACTGGCCTCAGCCGACGCGGGTGACCACGCCGGTCGCCAGGGCGTAGAGGGCGTCCTTGGCGTCGCTGTCGGGCAGCGAGCCGAGCACGTCCTGCGCCTGGCGGGCGACGGCATACGTGTGCTCGCGCGCGAGGTCCATCGCACGGTGCCCGCGCAGCAGGCCCAGCGCCTCGGCGAGCCGCGCGTCGTCCTCGAGGTCGCCGGTGAGCAGCGTGCGCAGCCGGTCGTCGGCGGGGTCGCCGGAGGTGAGCACGTGGATGACCGGCAGCGTGCGCTTGCCCTCGCGCAGGTCGGTGCCCGGGGTCTTGCCGGTCTCGTCGGCCTCGGACTCGATGTCGATCAGGTCGTCGGCGAGCTGGAAGGCGACGCCGAGCAGCTCGCCGAACTCGCGCATCGTTGCGATCGTGGCCTCGTCGCAGCCACCGAACATCGCGCCGTAGCGGGCCGCCGTGGCGATGAGCACCCCGGTCTTGTCGGCGAGCACGCCGAGGTAGTAGTCGACCGGGTCGGTGCCCGGCGGGCAGGGGCGGTCGTCGCGGATCTGTCCCGAGCACAGCCGCACGAAGGTCTGGGCCTGGATCTTCACGGCCTGCGGGCCGAGGTCGGCCACGATGTCGGAGGCGGTGCCGAAGAGCAGGTCGCCGACCAGGATGGCGGTGGAGTTGCCGTAGGCGGCGTTGGCGCTCGAGGCACCCCGCCGCACCTGGGCCTCGTCCATGACGTCGTCGTGGTAGAGCGAGGCGAGGTGGGTCAGCTCGACCCCGGTGGCGGCGGCCACGACGCGCTCGTCGATGCCGTCGCCCAGCTCGGCCGCGAGCAGCGTCAGCAGCGGTCGGAACCGCTTGCCACCGGCTGCCGTGAGGTGCGAGCCGGCCTGGGCGATGAACGGGTCGTCGGAGTCGACGCGCGCCGCGATGAGCGCGTTGACGGCGGCGAGCCCCTCGGCGAGCCGCACCCGCAGCCGCTGCGAGGCACCGGGCAGCTCGAGCACCGAGGGGGTGCCGCGCTGGACCGGTTCCGCTGTCACAGGGGTCACAACAGGAACTGCGAGGCGTTGCTCGCGATCTCGAGCAGGAAGCTGGGCACGATGCCGAGCACCACGGTGGCGGCGACGCCGGCCGTGATGGCCACGGTCGACCCGATCGACGGGGTCAGCACGACCACGTCGTCGTCGTCACCGGGCGCCTCGGTGAAGTACATCAGCACGATCAGCCGGACGTAGACGAACGCCGTGACGGCCGACGCCAGCACCGCGATGAGCACGAGCAGCGCGCCACCCGCACCGGTGGCGACCGCGGGCGAGAACGCGGCGTACTTGGCGGTGAAGCCCGAGGTCAGCGGGATGCCGGCGAAGGCGAGCAGCAGGAACGAGAACGTCGCCGCGAACACCGGGTGGTGGCGGCCGAGACCGGCCCACTGCGACAGGTGCGAGGCCTCCGAGCCGCCCTGGCGCACCATGGCGACCATGCCGAACGCAGCGACCGTGGCGAAGCCGTAGGCCACGAGGTAGAACATGACGCCGCCGATCGCGGCCTGCGAGAACGCCAGCACACCGACGAGGATGAAGCCGGCGTGGGCGATCGAGGAGTAGGCGAGCAGGCGCTTGACGTCGGTCTGGGTGACCGAGAGCACCGCGCCGACGACCATGGTGAGCACGGCGATGGCGTAGATGCCGCCCTGCCAGTCCCAGCGGTCGGCACCGACGCCGACGAACGCCACCCGCAGGATCACGCCGAACGCCGCGAGCTTGGTGCAGGCGGCCATGAAGCCGGTGACCGGGGTGGGCGCGCCCTGGTAGGCGTCGGGCGTCCACGAGTGGAACGGCACCGCGCCGACCTTGAAGAGCAGGCCGACGAGCAGGAGGACCACCCCGGGGATGAGCAGCCCGTCGAGGTCGCCGGATGCCGTCGAGATCGCCGTGGAGATGGCGCGCAGGTCCGAGGAGCCCGCGTAGCCGAACAGCAGGGCGGAGCCGAAGAGGAAGAATGCGCTGGAGAAGCCACCGAGCAGGAAGTACTTCAGGGCGGCCTCCTGCGACAGCAGGCGACGGCGGCGGGCGAGCCCGGTCAGCACGTAGAGCGGCAGCGAGAGCACCTCGAGGCCGACGAACATGGTGATCAGGTCGTTGGCGGTGAGGAAGACCATCATCCCCAGCACGGCGAACAGGGTGAGCGGGAAGACCTCGGAGGTGGCATACCCGGCCCGGGTGGCGATGTCCTCCTGGTTGGAGCCCGGCGTGGAGGCGCCCATGGGGGTGAACGCGTCGCCCCCGACGCCACCGAACCGCTCGCCCATGATGAGCACGCTGATCACCGCGAGCAGCAGCAGGGCGCCCATCAGGAAGACCGAGACGCCGTCGACGACGACCGAGCCGCCCAGGGTGACGGTCTGGTTGTCGCGCGACCAGACCAGCAGCGCGACGAACGCGCCGAGCAGCACCAGCGTGGTCAGCCACACCTGGATGCCGTGCCGGGCGCGCCGGGGCGCGAACGCCTCGACGAGCACCCCGACGAGCGACCCGATGACGACGACGAGGATCGGGGCGATGGCGGCGTAGTCGACGTCGACGGACTGGAACTCGGCGGCGATCACGGCGGCGGTCACTTGGTGCTCCCGGAGGCGTTGGTCGGCGTGGGGTCGGTGACGCCGACGTAGGTCAGCGTGCGGTCGACGGCCGGGTTGAGGATGTCGAGCACGGGCTTCGGGAAGAAGCCGAGCAGGATGAACGAGGCGATGATCGGCACCACGACGACCTTCTCGCGGATCGACAGGTCCGCGGGGCCTCGCCCTCGGCGAAGCTCGGCTTCGGCCCGGTCATCGTCCGCTGGTACATCAGCAGGATGTAGAGCGCGGCCAGCACGGTGCCCAGACGTCGCGATGACGGCGGCCACCTCGTAGCGCATGAAGGTGCCCTGCAGCACCAGGAACTCCGAGACGAACGACGACAGGCCGGGCAGGGCCAGGCTGGAGAGCCCGACCACCAGGAACGACCCGGCGAGCACCGGGGTGACCCGCTGCCAGCCGCCGTAGTCGGGGATCCGCTGGGAGCCGCGGCGGGCGACGAGGAAGCCGGCCAGCAGGAACAGCCCGGCGGTCGAGAAGCCGTGGTTGACCATGTAGAGGGTCGAGCCCGCGCCGCCGACGCTGGTGAGCGCGAAGATGCCGATCACGATGAAGCCGAAGTGGCTGACCGACGTGTAGGCGATGAGCCGCATCATGTCGGTCTGGCCGATCGCCAGCAGCGCGCCGTAGATGATCGAGATGACGGCCAGGATGATGACCACCGGCGTCGCCCACTTCGACGGCCTCCGGGAACAGCGGGAGGCAGAACCGGATCATCCCGAAGGTGCCGACCTTGTCGAGGACGCCGACGAGCAGCACCGCGGTCGCGGGGCGCGCCTCGGCGGCGGCATCCGGCAGCCAGGTGTGCACCGGCAACATCGGCGCCTTGATCGCGAACGCGATGAAGAACCCGACGAACATCCAGCGCAGCGCCGTGGTCGACGCGTCGAGGTTGCCGGTGAGGTTGGTCGATCAGGAAGCCGTCCTGCGCCGCCGGGCCCGGCGATGTAGACCGCGATGACGGCGACGAGCATGATCAGCCCGCCGGCGAGCGAGAAGAGCAGGAACTTGACCGCGGCGTACTGCCGGCGCGGCCCGCCGAACAGGCCCGATCAGGAAGTAGACCGGGATCAGCATCGCCTCGAAGAAGACGTAGAACAGGAAGACGTCGGTGGCGGCGAAGACGCCGACCATGAACGTCTCGAGCACCAGCATCAGCGCGAAGTAGCGCTTGTTGCGCACCGCGAGGGCGTGCGCGGCATCCGCGGCCTCGTCGTCGCTGAGCGACTCGTCGACGACGGGGTGAGGTCGTTCCACGCGGCGAGCAGGCAGACCGGCACGAGGATGGCGGCCAGCACGATGAGCGACAGGCGCGATGCCGTCGACGCCGAGGGCGTAGCAGACCCCGAACTGCGGGATCCACGGGTGCACCTCGGCGAACTGGAACTGCTCGCCGAGTCCCGGCGTCGAACCGCACCCAGGCCAGCACGGCCAGCACCAGCGTGACCAGCGAGAACGCCGAGGGCCACCGGCTTCGCCTGGCGCGCGGCGTTGCCGGGCAGCGCAGCGACGACGAGCCGCGCCGAGCAGCGGCACCACCATCATCAGGGTGAGCAGGGGCAGGGAGTTCACTGGATCACCCACAGAGCGCCGAGGATGACGACGACACCGGCGAGCATCGTCAGGGCATACGACCGGACGAAGCCGGTCTGGAGCGTGGCGCAGCCTCGAGCGAGAGCCCGCCGACCAGGGCCGCCAGGCCACCGACCGCGCCGTCGACCCCGCGCGCGTCGACGAAGACCAGCGCGCGGGTCAGGTGCATGCCGGGACGCATGAACAGGCCCTCGTTGACGCGCGTCCTGGTAGAGGTCGCTGCGGGCCGCCCGGGTGAGCGCCGAGCCCTTGGGAGCGACCTCGGGCACGACGTCGGCGCCGTAGCGACGCCAGGCCAGGAACGCGCCCGCGATGACCAGCACCAGGGTGACCACCATGAGCACGTCGGCCGGGATGACCGGGTGCTGGTCGGCCGGCTCGCCGACGACCGGCGCCAGCCAGTGGTGATGATGCCGGTCGCGGCCGAGGATGAGGCCGAGGAAGGCCGAGCCGAGCGCGAGCATCATCATCGGCACGGTCATGGTGAGCGGCGACTCGTGCGGGTGCTGGTCGTCCTCGGTCCAGCGCTTCTCGCCGTGGAAGGTCATGAAGAACAGCCGGGACATGTAGAAGGCCGTGATGCCGGCGCCGAGCATGGCGCGCGCCAGCCGAAGACCCAGGGCTGCCAGCCGTCGCCGACGAAGGCCGACTCGATGATCTTGTCCTTGGACCAGAAGCCGGAGAACGGCGGGACGCCGATGATGGCCAGCCAGCCCAGGCCGAAGGTGACCCAGGTGATCTTCATGACGACCGACAGCGCGCCGAAGCGGCGCATGTCGACCTGGTCGTTCATGCCGTGCATGACCGAGCCGGCCCCGAGGAACATCCCGGCCTTGAAGAAGCCGTGGGTGAGCAGGTGGAAGATCGCGAAGGCGTAGCCGACCGGGCCGAGCCCGGCGGCCAGCATCATGTAGCCGATCTGGCTCATCGTGGAGGCCGCGAGCGCCTTCTTGATGTCGTCCTTGGCGCAGCCGACGATCGCCCCGAAGATCAGCGTGATCGCGCCGACGATCGCCACGGCGAGCCGCGCGTTCGGGCGTGGCGCTGAAGATCGGACGTCGGAGCGCACGATGAGGTAGACGCCGGCGGTCACCATGGTCGCGGCGTGGATGAGCGCGGAGACCGGTGTCGGGCCGGCCATCGCGTCGCCCAGCCAGGACTGCAGCGGGAACTGCGCCGACTTGCCGCAGGCGCCGAGCAGCAGCAGCAGGCCGATCGCGGTCAGCGACGCCCGGGTTGGCGGTGGCCACGCCCGCGACGACGGTCGGTGAAGTCGACCCCGCCGAAGGTCGACGAACATCAGCATGATCGCGATGATCAGACCGAGGTCACCGACCCGGTTGACGACGAACGCCTTGTTGGCGGCGGTCGCGTAGACCGGGTTGCAGTTCCAGAAGCCGATCAGCAGGTACGACGCCAGGCCGACGCCCTCCCAGCCGACGAAGAGCAGCAGGTAGGAGTCGGCGAGCACCAGCAGCAGCATCGAGGCGACGAACAGGTTGAGGTAGGCGAAGAAGCGCCGCCTGTCGGGGTCGTGCTCCATGTAGGCCACGGAGTAGACGTGGATCAGCGACCCGACGAAGGTCACGAGCAGCACGAAGGCCATCGACAGCGGGTCGACCAGCATGCCCGGCGTCGAGCTGGAACGAGCCGGCCGGGATCCAGTCGAACAGGTGCAGGTCGAAGGCCCGCGCCGTCCGGCGGCTTGCTGAGCATCGCGAGCTGGATCATGACGACCAGGCCGACGACGAAGCGCGACCCACGGCACGACGGTGCCGAGGTACGTGCCCCGAGCTGTCGGTGCGCCGCCCGCCGAGCAGCAGGATCGCGGCACCGAGCAGCGGCAGCGCGACGAGCAGCCACGTGAGCGTGACGCTCCGCTCGGCGTCTGGCCAGCCGAGCGCCTGCCGAAGGTGAGTGAGGTGCACTGGTCGCTCCTTACAGCTTCAGCAGGTTCGCGTCGTCGACCGAGACCGAGCGGCGGGCACGGAAGATCGCCATGATGATCGCGAGCCCGACGACGACCTCCGCCGCGGCCACCACCATGACGAAGAGGGCGAGCACCTGGCCGTCGAGCGTGCCGTGGATCCGGGCGAACGTGACGAAGGCGAGGTTGGTCGCGTTGAGCATGAGCTCGACGCCCATGAAGACGATGATCGCGTTGCGGCGCAACAGCACGGTCGCTCGCGCCGATCGCGAACAGGATCGTCGCCAGGTAGATGTAGTTGATCGAGGTTCATCGCTGCGCTCCCCTCCTCGATCCTCGCGTTCGATCTGGGCCTCGGCCTCCCGTAGACCTCCGGTGGAGAGGTTCTGGTCGCGGGCCGTGAGCACGCGCGAGACCGACGCCTCGGCCGGCGTGCCGTCGGGCAGCAGGGCCGGGGTGTCGACGGCGTTGTGCCGGGCGTAGACACCGGGCGCCGGCAGGCCGGCCGAGGTGCTCGCCGCTCGCGGAAGCGGCGCCTGCGACGCACTCGCGCTGGTTGAGCTCGCGGTCGAGCCGCTCGCGGTGGGCCAGCACCATCGCGCCGAGCGCGGCGGTGATCAGCAGCGCGCTGGTGATCTCGAAGACCCAGACGTACTGCCGAAGATCAGCTCGGCGAGCCCGATGACGTTGCCGGCTCGTCGGCGTTGGTCGCGCCGACGCCCGGGCGTGCCGACGGTGACCTGGCCGATGGCGGCGATCAGCAGGATGCCGGCGAGCCCGATGCTCGAGCAGGCAGGCCGACCCAGCGCTGACCCTTGATCGTCTCGACCAGGCGAGTCGGAGGAGTCGACGCCGACCAGCATCAGCACGAAGAGGAACAGCATCATGACCGCGCCGGTGTAGACGAAGATCTGGACGATGCCGAGGAAGTCGGCGTCCTGGGCGATGTAGAACACGCCCAGGATGATCATCATCATCGCCATGCCGATCGCCGCGTGCACGGCCTTGCTGGCGAAGAGCAGCCAGCGCGGGACGCCGACGACGCGCGAGCGATCCGAGGATGTCAGAACAGCGTCTGCCTCGCCGGAGCTCGTCACGAGGCTCACCTCCGCGTCGTCGCCCGTGCGGCGTGTGGGCCTCGACGCAAGGCTGCCGCTGCGCTGTCGGTGGCCGCGGCGACCTTGCCCTGGTAGTAGTCGCGCTCCTCGAGGCCGTCGACCATCGGGATACGGCGGCTGGAGCATGCCCTGCCTGCAGCGGGGCGAGCAGCTGGTCCTTGGTCGAAGATCAGGTCGGCGCGGTTGTTGTCGGCGAGCTCGTACACGTTGGTCATCGTGAGCGCGCGGGTCGGGCAGGCCTCGATGCACAGCCCGCAGAAGATGCAGCGCAGGTAGTTGATCTGGTAGACGCGGCCGTAGCGCTCACCGGGGCAGAACCGGCCGGCACCGCCCTCGGTGTCGTCGTTGTTCGCACCCTCGACGAGGATCGCGTCGGCCGGGCAGGCCCAGGCGCACAGCTCGCAGCCGACGCACTTCTCCAGGCCGTCGGGATGCCGGTTGAGCTGGTGGCGACCGTGGAACCGCGGCGCGGTCGGGCGCTTCTCCTCGGGGTACTCCTCGGTGTCCACCTTGCGGAACATCGTGGCGAAGGTGACCCCGAAACCACCGACGGGGGCGAACAGGTCGGAGAAGAAGCCGGACTTCTTCTGCTCGTCAGCCACGAACGGCCTCCTTGGTCTCGCTGCCCGCAGCGTCAGCGCGCCGGTGCGTCGACCGCGAAGGCTCGCGCAGGCGCTGACCGGGCAGTGGCGGCACCGGGTAGCCCCCGGCGAACGGGTCGATCTCCTCGGGCACGCCGGGGTGCGACGAGGCGTCCCTGGCCTCGGCGCGGCGGTCCCACATCCAGCCGAAGACCAGGGCGAGCACGGCGATCACGCCGACGAGGAACAGCGAGATGACCGGGAACGAGCGCCCGGCGAAGTCGACGGTGCCGCCGAGCCAGCCGTTCTGGCCGGCGCGGAAGAACGCCACGAGCACGACCCAGGTCAAGGTGGCCGGGATGAGGAACTTCCAGCCGAAGCGCATGAACTGGTCGTAGCGCACCCGCGGCAGCGAGCCGCGCAGCCAGACGAACACGAACATGAACATCCACAGCTTGGCGATGAACCAGAGCAGGCCCCAGTAGCCGTCGTTGAACATGCCGCCGTTGATGGCCGCGATGCCGGGGGGCGCCTGCCAGCCGCCGAGGAACATGGTGGTGGCGAGCGCGGCGACGGTGAACATGTTGATGTACTCGCCGAGGAAGAACATCGCGAAGCGCATCGAGCCGTACTCGGTGTGGAAGCCACCGGTGAGCTCGCCCTCGCCCTCGGCGAGGTCGAACGGCAGCCGGTTGGTCTCGCCGACCATGGTGATGACGTAGACGACGAAGCTGAAGAACGCCGGGATGACGAACCACAGGCTCGACTGCGCCGCGACGATCTGCGAGGTCGACATCGAGCCGGCGTAGAGGAACACGGCGACCAGCGACAGGCCCATCGCGATCTCGTAGGAGATCATCTGGGCCGACGAGCGCAGCGCCACCCATCAGCGGGTAGGTCGAGCCGGAGGACCAGCCGGCGAGCACGATGCCGTAGACGCCGATCGCCGGCCACGGCGAGCACGAGCAGCACCGCGACCGAGGTGTCGGTGAGCTGCAGCGGCGTGGTGTGCCCGAACATCGAGACCTCGCCGGCCGAGCGGGATGATCGCGAACGAGACGAAGCACATGGTGGCCGTGATGAGCGGGGCCAGGATGAAGACGAACACGTCGGCCGCCTTGGGCCGGACGTCCTCCTTGAGCATCGACTTCATGCCGTCGGCCAGGGTCTGCAGCAGGCCGAAGGGGCCGTTGCGGTTGGGGCCGGGGCGCTGCTGCATGCGGCCGATGACGCGGCGCTCGAACCAGATGACGAGCAGCGTCGAGATCAGCAGGTAGACGAAGATGATCAGCGCCTTGACCAGGCTCAGCCACAGCGGGGTGTCGCTGAAGTCGGCGACCGGGTTGTCGGTGTTGCCCGTGGCGGTCGAGACCGGCCAGCGGCAGGGCCAGCAACGCGCTCATGCGCGTACCTCCTTCGGTGACGGAGACGAGCGGCTCCCGGCGCCCCGGCGAGGGCGGCCCGCAGGTCGCTGCCCACCGAGTTGGTCGGCAGCCACACGACGTGGTCGGCCATCTCGGACGACCAGCACGGGGGCGGTGACGGTCGTGCCGCCGCACCCGCACGGTCAGCGCGTCGCCTTCGACGACACCCAGGTCGGATGCCGTGGCGGCCGACAGCCGGGCGACCGGGCGGGGCGCGGTGCCCGCGAGGAACGGCTCGCCGTCCTGCAGCGAGCCATGGTCGAGCAGGTGGCGCCAGGTGGCGAGCACCAGGGTGCCCTCCTCGACACTCGGCACGTCGCCGGCCTCGACGGCCGGGGCCGCTGCGCGCGCACCCTGCCACGGGCCCAGCGCCGCCATCTCGGCGCGCACCTCGCGCACCGTGCGGGTGCCGAGGAACTCACCCATCTCGTCGGCGAGCATGTCGAGCGCCCGGTAGTCGCTGACCTGCGATGGAGGCGATGACCGCCTCGAAGCTGCGGACCCGGCCCTCCCAGTCGACGAAGGTGCCGGCCTTCTCGGCGTGCGCCGCGACCGGCAGCACGACGTCGGCCACCGCGGTGACCGCCGACGGGCGGATCTCGAGCGAGACGACGAACGGGCGGGTGAAGGCGTCGACGGCACCCGCGACCCGCGAGGTCGAGCGGGTCGACACCACCGACGACCAGCGCGTCGAGCTCGCCGGATGCCGCGGCGGCCACGATGCCGGCCGTGTCGCGACCCGCGGTGTCGGCGAGGGACGCCACGCCCCAGGCGGACGCGACCTCGGCGCGCGCCGCGGCATCCGCCAGCGGGCGCCCACCGGGCAGCAGGGTCGGGAGCGCACCGGCCTCGAGCGCGCCGCGCTCACCGGCGCGGCGGGGCACCCAGGCGAGCCGGGCGCCGGTGGCCTCGGCCAGCGCGACGACGGCGGTCAGCGCACCCGGCACGGTCGCGAGCCGCTCGCCGACGAGCACCACGGCGTTGTCGCGCAGGCCCTGGCCGGCGGCCGCGACGACGTCGGTGCCGGAGCCCTCGGCGAGAGCGCCGAGCACCTCGGGCTCGGTGCCGGGGGCGGTGGGGATGAGCGTGCCGCCCACCTTGGCCAGGCCGCGGGTCGCGACCGGGGCCACGGCATACACGGCGGTGCGGTGCTTGCGGAACGCCTTGCGCAGGCGCAGGAACACGATCGGGCGACTCGTCCTCGGGCTCGAGGCCGACGAGCAGCACGGTGCCGGCCGACTCGAGGTCGGCGTAGGTGACCGCGCCACCGTCGGGGCCGGTGGCCACGACGGAGGAGGCGAGGAAGTCGGCCTCCTCGGCGGAGTGCGGCCGGGCCCGGAAGTCGACGTCGTTGGTGCCGAGCACGGTGCGCGCGAACTTGGCGTAGGCGTAGGCGTCTTCGGTGCCGACCCGGCCGCCGACGAGCACGCCGGCGGCCGGTCGCGGCGCGCAGGCCGGCGGCGGCGGCCTCGAGGGCCTCGGCGCCACGACGCCACGCGCAGCTCACCGTCGTCGTCGCGCACCATGGGCAGCTCGAGGCGGTCGCCGACCGAGGTGTAGGCGAAGGCCCAGCGGCCCTTGTCGCAGTTCCACTCCTCGTTGACCGCCGGGTCGTTCTGCGCCATCCGGCGCAGCACGGTGCCGCGGCGGTGGTCGGTGCGCATCGCGCAGCCGCTGGCGCAGTGCTCGCACACGCTCGGGGTCGACACCAGGTCGAACGGGCGGGAGCGGAAGCGGTAGGCGGCGCCGGTGAGCGCGCCGACCGGGCAGATCTGCACGGTGTTGCCGGAGAAGTAGCTCTCGAACGGCTGGTCCTCGTAGATGCCGACCTGCTGCAGCGCGCCCCGCTCGACGAGCGCGATGAACGGGTCGCCGGCGATCTGCTCCGAGAAGCGGGTGCAGCGCGCGCACAGCACGCAGCGCTCGCGGTCGAGCAGCACCTGCGTGGAGATGTTGATCGGCTTGGGGTAGGTGCGCTTGACGTCCTCGAAGCGCGAGGTGGAGCGGCCGTGGCTCATCGCCTGGTTCTGCAGGGGGCACTCGCCGCCCTTGTCGCAGACCGGGCAGTCGAGCGGGTGGTTGATGAGCAGCAGCTCCATGACGCCCTGCTGCGCCTTGTCGGCACCCTCGGACGAGTACTGCGTCTTGACGACCATGCCCGGCGGCCACCGTCATCGTGCACGAGGCCTGCGGCTTCATCCGGCCGGGAGGACCCTGCATCTGGGTCGGCTCGCCCGGCGTGCCGTCGGGGCCGGGGCGACCCGGCATCCACACCTCGACGAGGCACTGGCGGCACGCGCCGACCGGGTCGAGCAGCGGGTGGTCGCAGAACCGCGGGATCTCGATGCCGACCTCTTCGGCGGCCCGGATGATCAGGGTGCCCTTGGGCGACCGACACCTCGCGGTCGTCGATCGTCAGGGTGACCAGGTCGGCCGCTGGCGGCGCGGCGGGGCTGGTCTTTTCCGGCGTCATCGTCATGCGGGCACGCTGTCCTTGTCGTCCTTGGCGAACAGCGTCGACGCCTTCGGGTCGAACGGGCAGCCGCCGTGCGTGAGGTGCGCGATGTACTCGTCGCGGAAGTACTGGATGCGAGCTGGTGATGGGGCTGGTGGCGCCGTCGCCCAGGGCGCAGAAGCTGCGGCCGAGGATGTTGTCGCAGATGTCGAGCAGCTTGTCGAGGTCGTCCTCGCTGCCCTCGCCCTGCTCGAGCCGGCCGAGGATCTGCTTGAGCCACCAGGTGCCCTCGCGGCACGGGGTGCACTTGCCGCAGGACTCGTGCTTGTAGAAGTCGGTCCAGCGGTCGACGGCACGCACCACGCACACCGTCTCGTCGAAGATCTGCAGCGCGCGGGTGCCGAGCATCGAGCCGGCCGCGCCGACCGACTCGAAGTCGAGCGGCACGTCGAGGTGCTGGTCGGTGAACAACGGGGTCGACGAGCCACCGGGGGTCCAGAACTTCAGCGCCTTGTCGGGGTCGCGCATGCCACCGGCCATGTCGAGCAGCTCGCGCATGGTGATGCCGAGCGGGGCCTCGTACTGGCCGGGGTTCTTGACGTGCCCGGAGAGGCTGAAGATGCCGAAGCCGGTGGACTTCTCGGTGCCCATGCCGGTGAACCAGTCGACGCCCTCGAGGATGATGCCGGGCACCGACGCGATCGACTCGACGTTGTTGACCGACGGTCGGGCCGGGCGTACAGGCCCGCGACGCCGGGGAACGGCGGCTTGCTGCGCGGCTGGCCGCGGCGGCCCTCGAGGCTGTCGAGGAGCGCGGTCTCCTCGCCGCAGATGTAGGCGCCGGCGCCGGCGTGCACGGTGATGTGCAGGTTGGCGCCGGTGCCGTGCACGTCGTCGCCGAGGTGGCCTGCGGCGTAGGCCTCCTCGACCGCGCGCAGCAGGCGGCGGTAGACGTGGACGACCTCGCCGCGCAGGTAGATGAAGGCGTGCTTGCAGCCGATCGCGAACGAGCGTGATGTGACGCCCTCGATGAGGCACGTGCGGGTTGGCCATCATCAGCGGGATGTCCTTGCAGGTGCCCGGCTCGGACTCGTCGGCGTTGACGACGAGGTAGCGCGGGCCACCGTCGGGCGGGGCCAGGAAGCGACCACTTCATGCCGGTCGGGAAGCCGGCGCCGCCGCGGCCGCGCAGGCCGGAGTCCTTGACGGCCTGGATGATCGCGCCGGCTCCATGCCGAGCGCCTTGTCGAGCGCCCGGTAGCCGTCGTGCTTCTTGTAGGTCTCCAGGGTCCACGACTTCGGGTCGTCCCAGAAGGCGCTGAGGATGGGCGTGAGCGGTGGTCGCCATCAGGAGCCCTTCTTCTTCGTGGTCTTGGCTTGGTGTCGTCGCTGGCGGCACCGACGCGCTCTGGCCGAGACGTTGGCGGCCCGGCCGGCGGCGTCGGGCTCGGACTCCTGCGGCGGCTCGGGGTCGACGGTGTCCTTGGGCGAGGGCACCTCGCGGGCCAGCCCGCTGACGCCGTCGCCGGTGGAGGCGACCGGCGCGCCGGGCTTCTCGGCCTCGTCGGCGCGGGGGCACCGGCGCTCTTCGTGGTGCTCGTGTCGGCCTTGGCCTCGTCGGCGTCGGGCGTGACCTCGGTGCGGCCCGCCGTGCGCCCGGCGCTGCCGTCGGCCCGGACGACGCCGAGGCCCCTCGGGAGCCGTCCAGCCCTGCTCGTGGGCGATCTTCAGGCCCACCAGGGTGGCCGGGCCGGCGCCCACGCCCTCGTCGGCGAGCCCGTCGTGGAACCCGGCGAGCACGCGGCTGACCTCCTTGAAGGTGCCGACCTGGTTCGGCGCCGCGGGTCGGCGCGACCGGCCGGCCGGCGCGCAGCGTCGTCGACGAGCTCGATGGTGCGATGCCGGGGTCTGGTTGTCGAAGAACTCCCAGTTGGTCATCACCACCGGGGCGAAGTCGCAGGCCGCGTTGCACTCGATGCGCTCGAGGGTGACCTGGCCGTCGGCGGTGGTCTCGTCGTGGCCGATGCCGAGGTGCTCGGACACGGCGTCCCAGATCTCGTCGCCGCCCATGACCGCGCACAGCGTGTTGGTGCAGACGCCGACGGTGTAGGTGCCGTTGGGGTGGCGCTTGTACTGCGTGTAGAACGTGGCGACGCCGGAGACCTCGGCCGTGGTGAGGTCGAGCAGCTCGGCGCACAGGTCGATGCCGCGCCCGGTGACGTAGCCGTCGACGGACTGCACGAGGTGCAGCAGCGGCAGCAGCGCCGAGCGCTTCTGCGGGTAGCGCGCGATGACCTCGGCGGCGTCGGCGCGGAAGCGCGCCTCGACGTCGGCGGGGTAGGGCTCCTTGGACTCCTCGGGGACGTGAGGTGACCGGACGCGGTCTGGAGGCCGAAGTCGTGCGACATCAGCGGTCCACACCTCCCATGACGGGGTCGATCGAGGCGACGGCGACGATGACGTCGGCGATCTGGCCGCCCTCGCACATCGAGGCCACGGCCTGCAGGTTGTTGAAGCTCGGGTCGCGGAAGTGCGCGCGGTACGGGCGGGTGCCGCCGTCGGAGACCAGGTGGCAGCCGAGCTCGCCCTTGGCCGACTCGATCGGCACGTAGACCTGCCCGGGCGGGACCCGGAAGCCCTCGGTGACCAGCTTGAAGTGGTGGATCAGCGACTCCATCGAGCTGCCCATGATCTCGCGGATGTGGTCGAGGCTGTTGCCCAGGCCGTCGCCGCCGATGGCCAGCTGGGCCGGCCAGGCGATCTTCTTGTCCTCGACCATGACCGGCTGGCCCTCGGTGCGCTGCAGCCGGTCCAGGGCCTGCTCGACGATCTTGAGCGACTCGTACATCTCGTCGATGCGGATGCGCAGCCGGTCGTAGGCGTCGCAGCCGGTCGCGGGTGACGACCTCGAAGTCGTAGGTCTCGTAGCCGCAGTAGGGCGCCGACTTGCGCAGGTCGTGCGGCAGGCCGGTGGCGCGCAGCACCGGGCCGGTGATGCCCAGCGCCATGCAGCCGGTGAGGTCCATGATAGCCGACGCCGACGGTGCGGCCCTTGAGCAGGGGGTTCTCGTTGAGCAGCAGCTCGAGCTCGCGCAGGCCGCGGCGCAGCTCGGTGACCATCTCGCGGATCCTGTCGATCGCGCCGTGCGGGACGTCCTGGGACACGCCGCCGGGGCGGATGTAGGCGTTGTTCATCCGCAGCCCGGTGACCAGCTCGAAGATGCGCAGGATGCGCTCGCGCTCGCGGAAGCCGACCGTCATCACGGTGGTGGCGCCCATCTCCATGCCGCCGGTGCCCAGGCACACCAGGTGCGAGTTGATGCGGGTGAGCTCCATCATGAGCACCCGGATGATGCTGGCCCGCTCGGGGATCTGGTCGCTCGATGCCGAGGAGCCGCTCGACCGCCGAGGCAGTAGGCCGTCTCGTTCGATCATCGGCGTGAGGTAGTCCATGCGGGTGCAGAACGTGACGCCCTGCACCCAGGTGCGGAACTCCATGTTCTTCTCGATACCGGTGTGCAGGTAGCCGATTCCCGCGCGGGCCTCGGTGACCGTCTCGCCGTCGAGCTCGAGGATGAGGCGGAGCACGCCGTGCGTCGACGGGTGCTGCGGGCCCATGTTGACGACGATGCGCTCCTCGTGGAGCGCGGTCGGCCTCGTCGACGAGGTCGTTCCAGTCGCCGCCGAAGACGTTGAAGACGGTGGCGCCCTCGACGTCGCCCTCGTGCACGGACGCGCCGTAGGCGTCGGCCGGTCGGCCGCGTCGGCGACGTCATCGGCATCCGGCTCGGAGAACTCGAAGACGCTGGGGTTGCTGGTCGTGGGTCGTCATCAGCTGTACGCCCTCCGCTGGTCCGGCGGCGGGACGGTGCCGCCCTTGTACTCGACGGGGATGCCGCCGAGCGGGTAGTCCTTGCGCTGCGGGTGCCCGGGCCAGTCGTCGGGCATCAGGATGCGGGTCAGCGACGGGTGGCCGTCGAAGATGATGCCGAACATGTCCCAGGTCTCGCGCTCGTGCCAGTCGACGCCCGGGTAGACCGAGACGATCGACGGGATGTGCGGGTCGGCGTCGGGGGCGGTGACCTCGAGGCGCACCCGCCGGCTGCCGTGGGTGATCGAGAGCAGGTGGTAGACCGCGTGCAGCTCGCGGCCCGTCTCGCCGCGGGTAGTGCACGCCGGAGACGCCCGTGCACATCTCGAAGCGCAGCTCGGGCTCGTCGCGCATGCGCGCGGGCGACGGCCGAGCAGGTGCTCGCGGCGCACGAAGAGGGTCAGCTCGCCGCGGTCGACGACGACCTTCTCGACGGCGTCGTGGTAGGCGACCGAGCCGCCCTCGGTGAGGGCGGTGCCGAGCCGGTCGGCGACGTCGTCGAACCACGACGCCGTAGGGGCGCGGGCTGGCGCCCGGCAGCAGGGTCGGGGTGACCAGGCCGCCGTAGCCGGAGGTGTCCTGGCCGCGGGTGGCGCCGAACATGCCGCGCCGCTCGCCCACGACGACGGGCTCACGGTCGTCGTCGTCGAGGTCGCGCCAGGTGGCGATGTTGGCCGAGTGCGCCGGCCGCAGTGCGTCGGGGTCGTCGACGGTCTCGGTCTCGGCGTTCTCGACCACCTTGTCGGGGATCGGCTGCACCGGGCTGTCGTCGGCCTTCGTCTCGTCGCTCATGCCAGGAGGTTCTTCCCGGCCGGCGCCGCGAGGTGGGCGAGGTGGTCGTGGGTGGGAGCCATCAGCGAGGTGGGGATGGCGTTCATCGCCGCCTCCTCGGCGGCCCGGGCCGCGGCGACGCGGTTGACGCCGAGCTTGCTGGTCTGGATCTGGTCGTGCAGCTCGATGATGGCGTTGAGCAGCATCTCGGGCCGCGGCGGGCAGCCGGGCAGGTAGATGTCGACCGGGATGATGTGGTCGACGCCCTGGACGATGGCGTAGTTGTTGAACATGCCGCCGCTAGCTGGCGCACACGCCCATCGAGATGACCCACTTGGGGTTGGGCATCTGGTCGTAGACCTGGCGCACGACGGGGGCCATCTTCTGCGACACCCGGCCCGGCGACGATCATCAGGTCGGCCTGGCGCGGGGTGGCGGAGAACCGCTCCATGCCGAACCGGGCGATGTCGTAGTCAGGGGTGCCGACGGCCATCATCTCGATCGCGCAGCAGGCGAGACCGAAGGTGGCGGGCCAGATCGACGCCTTGCGCATGTAGCCGACGACGTTCTCGAGCGTGGTCAGCACGAACCCTGCGGGCAGCTTCTCCTCGAGTCCCATCAGGCCTCCTTCGCGTTCGTGTCGGGTGTGCGGCGTGCGGTGGTGCTCGTCAGTCCCACTCCAGGCCCCCGCGCTTCCACACGTAGGCGTAGGCGACGAACACGGTGACGATGAACAGCACCATCTCGATCAGGGCGAACAGGCCCAGCGAGTCGAAGGCGACCGCGAAGGGGTACAGGAACACCGACTCGATGTCGAAGATGATGAAGAGCATCGCGGTGAGGAAGTACTTGACCGGCACGCGCCCGCCGCCCTCGGCGCGGGGGGTCGGCTCGATGCCGCACTCGTAGGCCTCCATCTTCGCGCGGTTGTAGCGCTTGGGGCCGACCACGAGGCTGGTGCCCACCGACAGGGCCGCGAAACCGAAGCCGAAGGCGAGCAGGATCAGCAGCGGGACATAGGGGTTGCTCATCGCAGGACAACTCCCCTTTCGGTGCTCGTGTGCGTCGGGTGGGCACAGCTGGCCGGGAGGACAGACGGCGTCCCGCTCATCCTAGGGGGAGTGACGGACGCCTCACCCGGCGAGGTCGGCTGGCGCGTCGGCTCCGGCGGGGTGCTTGTGAATGTCTTCACGAACGGGGGGAGTCTAGGACGGCTCTGCGAGGACCTGCACTTAGGCGCGCCTAACCTTCAACGCTGGGGGCCACCGGCTTCGTCGCACGGTGCAGAGCGACGACGCCTCCAGAGAGGTTGCGCCACTGCACGCCCTCCCAGCCGGCGCCCGCGATGCGCTGCGCCATGGCCCGCTGGGCCGGCCAGGCCTGGATCGACTCGGCGAGGTAGACGTAGGACTCGGGGTTGCTGCTGACCTTGCGGGCGACCGCCGGCAGCGAGCGCATGAGGTACTTGCTGTAGACCGTGCGGAACGCCTTGTTGGTCGGCTGGCTGAACTCGCACAGCACGAACCGGCCCCCGGGCTTGGTGACCCGCAGGAACTCGCGCAGCGCGGCATCCGGGTCACTGACGTTGCGCAGGCCGAAGCTCATCGTGACGACGTCGAAGGAGTCGTCGGCGAACGGCAGGTTCATCGCGTCGGCCGCGGTGAAGCCGAGGTCGGAGCGGCGGCGGTGGCCGACGCGCAGCATGCCGAGCGAGAAGTCGGCGGGCACGACGTCGACGCCGGAGTCGGCGAACGGCTCGCTGCTGGTGCCGGTGCCGGCCGCGATGTCGAGGACGACCTGGCCGGGCACCGCCTCGCAGGCCTGCACGACCGCGCGCCGCCAGAGCCGGTCCTGGCCGAGCGAGAGGACGTCGTTGGTGACGTCGTACTTGCTCGCGACGTCGTCGAACATCGCGGCGACGTCGCGGGGGTCCTTGTCGAGGGAGGCGCGGCTCATGCGCGACATCCTCCCATCGATGTCGGGCCTCCCTGCCGCGGGTCGTATCCTGCTGCGCGATGACCTCGCTGCCCGCGGGGACCCCGGCACTCGACCCGATCGGCGCGCCGGCCGCCCCCCTCGTCTCGCGCACCGTGCCCCTCGACCCCGAGCTGGGCGTGGCGCTGCTGTCGTTGATCCCCGCCGTCTCCGCGCGCGAGGTTTGCTCGTGGGTGCGCCGCGGCGAGGGCATCGTGGGCTGGGGGCGCGCGGCGAGCCACACGGCATCCGGGCCCGGCCGGATGGCCGAGCTCGAGTCGTGGTGGTCGGCGCTGGTCGGCACCGCCGTGGTGCGCGACGAGGTCGACCGCCCCGGCACCGGGCCGGTCGCGTTCGGGTCGGTGTCGTACGCCGCGGCCTCGGCGACCGGCGCGACGCTGGTCGTCGCCCGAGGTCGTCGTGGGCATGCGCGACGGGCTGGCGTGGCTGACCACCGTGGGCGTGGAGCCGGCGCCGGCCGTGCCCGCCGTGCCGGGCACGCCGACGATCGCGCGACAGCCCCTGCCGGGGGCGCCGGTCGGGGTCGCGTTCGCCGACGGTGCGCTGTCGCCCGCCGAGTGGGCCGGGGCGGTGGCCGAGGCGGTGGCCCGGATCACCGGCGGCCGGCTCGACAAGGTCGTACTGGCTCGCGACCTGGAGGTCACCACGGGCGAGCCGCTCGACGTCCGCTGGCTGCTGCACCGGCTGGCCGAGCAGTACCCCACCACCTGGGTGTTCGCCGTCGACGGGCTCGTGGGCGCCACGCCCGAGCTGCTGGTGCGGCGCGAGAAGGGGCTCGTGACGTCGCGGGTGCTGGCGGGCACCATCCGGCGCACCGGCGACGACGAGCACGACCTCGCGCTCGCGGCATCCCTGGCCCGCTCGTCGAAGGACCTCGAGGAGCACGAGTACGCCGTGCGCTCGGTGGCCGACGCCCTGGCCCCGCACTGCTCGTCGATGAACGTGCCCGAGGTGCCGTTCGTGCTGCACCTGTCCAACGTCATGCACCTCGCGACCGACGTGGCGGGGGTGCTCGTGGACGACGCGTCGTCGCTGACCCTGGCGGCGTCGCTGCACCCGTCGGCGGCGGTGTGCGGCACCCCCACAGCGGCCGCGGATGCCGTGATCGGCGAGCTCGAGCACATGGACCGTGAGCGCTACGCCGGGCCGGTGGGGTGGATCGACGCCACCGGTGACGGCGAGTGGGGCATCGCTCTGAGGTGCGGTGCGGTGTCGGTGGAGGATCCCTCGCGGATCCGGCTGTTCGCGGGGTGCGGCATCGTGGCGGGGTCCGACCCCGAGGCCGAGGTGGCCGAGTCGTCGGCCAAGTTCGTGCCGATGCGCGACGCCCTCACGGCATCCGCCCCGGCCTGACCCACGTCGGGTCCTGCCCACCTGACCGTCCCCAGATCGACCAATAGGTCACACCAGGGACGCTCTGCCGGTGCTGCAGCGTCCCCAGATCGACCGATAGGTCGCGTTGGGGACGCTCGGCTGGGTCGCGCTTTCGGCTGACCGCTGCGCGGTGGGATGCCGTGTGCGGCCGTTGACCATCCGCACTCCCGCCCACGCAGAGCGTGGGACCCGGCTGACGCTCGGTCGCGCTCCCCGCCAGACCCGTCCATCGGCCCGCCCACGGCATCCGGCCGCTCCGCTCGTCCTGCCTTGGTCGCCTTCCTCGGTTGTCGCCTCCGCTTCGTCGCCTTGCCTCCCGATCCGGTGCCTCTGGTGACGTGCAGTTTGCGGCTCTCGCGGCGTAGAGCCCGTTCGGGAGGACATCCTTCGCCGATGACTGCATTTCACCGGGCGCAGCGTCGGAGTCGGTCGGCGGCTGGCCCTCCTTCTGGCTGACGCCGGCTGGCCGACGTGGCGTGGGCTACGGCTCAGTAGGTGCTGCGAACGGTCCACCTACCAGGAGGTAGCAGAGGTTGTGACTCGGCCGAGCCGGCGATACCCACCCAGCCGCCCGGCCGCCGGCAGTCGCCTGGGCTACGGCCTGGTTCCCGTCGTGCTGCACAACGCGAACGAGGGTAGGTGAGGCGACGGCTTTCCGGCGCACGGCATCCGGGCCGCCCTCTTGTCGAGTCGGGTGCTGAGGCGGTCGCTGGGGCAGCCACCTGAGCACCCAACTCCCGGTGGTCAGCTGAAGGGTGGGCGGGCGTCGACGCGCACGGACTGGCGGCCGGCCCAGCGCCAGATGCGGGCCGAGCGGTCGCGGTCCTCGTCGGTGACGAGGTTGCCCATCCAGCGCAGCGCCAGCGTCATCAGCCAGTCGCTGCGCATGCCGACCGGGCCGAGCGCCGCCAGCGTCTTGGGGACGGTGAAGATCCCGGCCAGCCGCCGCGCGATGGAGAACGCCTCGCCGTAGTGGTCGGTGAGCAGGGCCGGCCAGGTCGTGGCGAGGTCGGTGTCGAGGTGGTCGACGACGAACCGACCGGTCTCGAGGCCGTAGTCGATGCCCTCGCCGTTGAGCGGGTTGACGCACGCGGCGGCATCCCCGATGAGCGCCCAGTTGGCCCCGGCGACGTTGCTCACCGCGCCGCCCATCGGCAGCAGCGCGCTGGTCGGCATCCGCTGCTCGCCGGTGAGGCCGAAGTCGGCGCGGCGCTCGTCGGTGTAGCGCTTCATCAGCGGCTTGATCGCGATGTCGGCCGGCCGCTTGGTGGTGGCAAGGGCGCCGACACCGACGTTCACCTGGCCGCCGCCGAGCGGGAAGATCCAGCCGTAGCCGGGCAGCGCCTCACCCTTCTCGCCGCGCAGCTCGAGGTGGCTGCTGATCCACGGGTCGTCCGCCTGGCTGGAGTCGACGTAGCAGCGCCCGGCCACGGCATACACGGTGTCCTGGTGCCACTCGCGGCCGAGCACCTTGCCCAGTCCGCTGCGCACGCCGTCGGCCACGACGAGCCGCTCGCACTCGATGTCGAACATCTCGTCGCCGCGGGTGAACGTGACCGCCTTCACCCGGCCGCCCTCGACCCGCGCGTCGACCGCCTTGGCGCCCTGCACCCCGGTGGCGCCGGCCTCGACGGCCTCGGTGCGGATGCGGTCGTCGAGCTCGGTGCGGGGCACGGCCGAGCCGTGGTCGGGCAGGCTGCCGCCGGGCCAGGGCAGCATCAAGGTCTGGCCGAAGCCGTGTGCGCGCAGGCCCTTGTTCACGGTGTGGCCGCGCACCCAGTCGCCCAGGCCGAGCCGGTCGAGCTCGGCGATCGCGCGGGGGGTCAGCCCGTCGCCGCAGGTCTTGTCGCGGGGGAAGACCGCGGCGTCGGCGAGCACGACGTCGCGGCCGGCACGGGCCGCCCAGGCCGCCGCGGAGGCGCCGGAGGGGCCCGCGCCCACGACGAGGACGTCGGTGCGCTGGGGGGTGGGGGTCACGAGCGCATTCTCGCAACGGGGCACCGTCGCGCCGAAATCGGTCCTTCGACAGCCCCGACTCATTGCGGATCCCCCACCTCGGACGACACCGACTTCTTGCGGATCCCCCACCTCCGCCCCCGGGTGACTCGCGCCCTCGGGTGGGTAATCCGCAATCAGTCGGCAAGGTTCACGTGACTGGTTGCGGATCCCCCACCTCGGACGACCCCGACTGATTGCGGTTTTCCCACCTCGGCGCTCGGATGACCCGCGGCCCTAGGTGGGGAAAACGCAATCAGTCGGCAAGGTTCACGCGACTGGTTGCGGATCGCCCACCCTTCGCGCCCGGTTGACCCATGGCCCGTGGGTGGGGAATCCGCAATCAGTCGGCGAGTGCCCGGGCCGCGAGGGCGCGCAGGTCGGCGTGCGCCTGGCGGTGGGTAGCGCGGTCGACCACGACCTCGAGCACCCGGATGCCGTGCGGCGCCTCCGCGACCGCCGCGGTCAGCTCGGCCCGGGTCGTCAGCAGGTCGTGCCGGATGCCGTGGGCCCGGCACAGTGCCTCGAGATCGGTTCCGGTGGGGGTGCCGAAAACGCGCTCGAAGTCTGCGGCGCGCTCGGGAGCACCGTGCTCGAGGGTCGTGAAGATGCCGCCCCCGTCGTCGTTGACGACAACGAGGGTGAGGTCGGGGGCCGGCTCGTCGGGTCCGATGAGCAGACCGTTCGCATCGTGCAGGAAGGTGAGGTCGCCGAGCAGGGCGTAGGTCGGGGTGGCCGCCGGGATCGACGCGGTGCCGACGGCTGGAGAACCGGTGCCCCGGGAAAGGGCGATTCCGATCGCGGTGGAGACGACGCCGTCGATTCCGGCGAGGCCCCGGTTGGCGAGCACCTCGTCGGCGATCGGGCCGGCCACGGCGAGGTCGACATCACGCACCGGGTTGCTCGAGCCGAGCACGAGCACCGCGTCACCAGGCAGACCGTCCACGACGGCACTGGCGACAGCCAGGCCGCTTGGCCACGGAAATGGTTGCGCGGCAACGGCATCCGCGAGTCGTTGTGCCGCCATGCGCCAGCTCTCGCCCCAGCCGTGGTCGTCGTCGGGCGTCGTGGGGCCGCCCAGGCGGAGCGCGTGCGGCGGGTGCACGGTGGAGGCCACGTGCGACGGGTCGGGCCACTGGCCACCCTCCGACACCACCTCGACGCGGAGCCCGGGACGCCGCAGCAGGGCGCCCACGGCGCGCGCGAGACTCGGCCGGCCGACCACCACGACCCGGTCCGGGGTGTGGGCGTCGAGCCAGTCGGTGGCGGTGAGCAGCAGCGGGCCGTGCGGCACGGCATCCGCCCGCAGTGCGGCGGTGCCGAACGGCTCGGCAACGAGGGGGTGGCCGCGCTCGGCGGCCCAGGCCGCGGCCCGCTCCCCCAGCGCGGCGTCGCGTGTGTCGCCGACGACGACGAGGGTTCGGGCGACTTCCGCCAAGGCCGGAGGTTGACTGGACCCGACCCCGGAGCCGCTCACGAGCACCCACGGCTCGCCGTCGGGCCGGCCCGAGAGGGCGTCCGGCCAGGCATCGTCGGCCTCGAGGCGGTGAGCGGGGTCGGTGTCGGCCTCGGATGCCGGGGCGAGGGGTTCGCGCAGGCACACGTTGAGGTGCACCGGCCCGGGCGGCCCGCCAACGGCGCCGGTCGCGGCGGCGACCGCCCGGCAGACCGTGCTGCGCCAGAACGGCCCGAGCCCGGGGCGTGCGACCGGAGCCGGCACGTCGACGGCGTAGCGGGTGCTCGACCCGAAGATGCCGGGCTGCACGGTGGTCTGGTTGGCACCGGTGCCGCGCAGCTCGTGGGGCCGGTCGGCGCTGACGACGACCAGCGGGGTGCCGGCGTGGTGGGCCTCCAGCACCGCGGGGTGCAGGTTGGCCACCGCCGTGCCCGACGTGGTCATCACGGCCACGGGCGCACCCGAGCCGCGGGCCAGCCCGAGGGCGAGGAAGCCGGCGCTGCGCTCGTCGACCCGCACGTGCAGCCGCAGCCGCCCAGCCCGCTCGGCGGCGAGCACGGCGTAGGCCAGCGGCGCCGACCTCGACCCCGGGCTGAGCACGACCTCGCGGACCCCGTTCCTGACCAGCTCGTCGACGAGCACGGTCGCCAGCGCCTGGGACGGGTTCACGGCCGGAAGTCTGCCACTGCCGGGTGGCGCGACGAGCCGGGGCTGGGCCAGGGACTCCGCCGATGATCAGCGCGTGACGGGCCGCCGACGCTCCCTCCCGCGCACGCCGGGTCAGGGTCTCGCCACCCGTGGCACCGGTTGCTCCTTCCGCGGGCGAGCCCGGTCGATGGCCAGCTCGGACACCGAGCGCACCGGACGGCCGAGCACGCCGCCCGCCGACGCCTGCCAGGCGTCGAGGCCGTCGATGGTGCCCCGAGGCGCCCCCTCGGCCACCCGCAGGGTCTCGACGTAGCCCTCGAGCCGATGGGCACGCACGTCGACGACCGGGCCGGTGCTCGGGGTGCGCACCGTGACCCACGACGAGCGGTCGGGGTTGGGCGACAGGTCGAGCCGAGGCACCGGGTCGTCGCCGCGCTCGACGGACAGCACGGCGGTGGTGGGCGGCACCGGGATCAGCCCGACCGGTGAGCCACTCGTCACGACATGGGTGACCCGGTTGCGCCGGGTGAATGCGGGGTCGCTGGCGAGGGCGGCTGCGAGGATGCCGCCCTGGCTATGGCCGACGAGCACCACCGGGTCGCCCGCTCTCGAACGCCCACCGGCCCGGCCGCGCACCATCGTCAGAGATGCGGCGACCCCGGCGGCCGCGAGCGTGGCGTCGCCGGTCAGGGCCCGCACGTCGGTGGTGAGGTCGAACGGGTTTGCGCCGGGGTGTGGTGACCACTGCTGGGTGCCCGGGACGACGACAACCCAGGCCGACCCGCCGTCGCCGCGTGCCACCTCGACCACCCGCACCCGCCCGCCGTCGAGTCCCTCCCCCGCGGCGACCAGGTCGGCCGCCCCGTGGAACCCGGATTCGGCGTCGAGTTCCAGCGTCGCCTCGACCGGCGTCACCCGCGGGACGGCCGAACAGTCGGTCAGCCAGCCACCGTTGGCCGCCAGGTCTGCACCGGCCCCGACCCCGGCCAGCACCGCCACCACCGAGGCCTCGACCTGCGCGTAGACCCGGGCCGCCGCCCGCAGGTGCAGCGCGAGCACCTCGAGCGCCAGCCCCTCACCCCACGCCCCGCCGGGACCCACGACGCCCGTCGCCTCCCCCTCGAGGCGAACCCACTGCGCCAGGACGGACAGGCCGCCGGGCCCGCGGACGGGCGCGGGCCCCACGTGGGCAGCCACCACGGCGAGTGCGTGCGCATCGTCGCGGACCTCGTCGGCCAGTGCCTCGAGCCGGGCGGCGGTGGCGACGAGGGCCTCGGACCGCACCCCTGAAGGACGGCTCACTGCTGCGCATCTGCGGTGAGCGACGCACGTTCTGCCTGAGCGAGCACCTCGGCGTCGGCCGCAAGGTCGTCGGCGTGCCGTGCCAGCGCCTCGAGCCGCGCCGAGAGGGCGGCCAGCGCGTTGACCCGGTCCTGCACCCGGCGCTGGTAGCTCTCGGCCGCCTCGCCCTGCCACCAGACGAGGGCGGAGCGCGACAGGGCTGCACGCCGCTCGTCCATCGACCGAGCGGCCAGCCGACCGCGAACCGCCAGGGCTCTGGCCCGCTCGGCCATCTCGGACCACGTCAGCTCGGCCACGACCCCTCCTGGCTGGGCACCACGCCGCGCCAACGCGCCCGCGGCGTGACCGGCATCCGACCGTCTGGCGGTCTGTCGTCCATCGGCTTCTCCCCTCGACACGACCACCCTCCCCGCGGCGACCGAACCGCGACAGCCGCGCGCCAGACCTGTGGATGCAACGCCCCCACGGGCCGGCCTGTGGACGACGGACGCCTACGCTGGCGGCCATGCCGCACCACGACCTCGTCATCATCGGCAGCGGCTCAGGGAACTCGCTGCTGACCCCGGAGCTCGACGGCCTCGACATCGCGATCATCGAGGGCGGCACCTTCGGGGGCACCTGCCTGAACGTCGGCTGCATCCCGACCAAGATGTTCGTGCTGCCGGCCGACCGGGTCGTCGACGCCCACGAGGCCCACCGCCTCGGCGTCACCTTCGGCGAGCCGACGGTCGACTGGCCCGGCATCCGCGACCGGATCTTCGGGCGGATCGACCCGATCTCGGCCGGCGGCGAGGCCTACCGCCTCGGCCAGGAGCACACCACCCTCTACCGCACCCACGCGACGTTCACCGGGGAGCGCCGGCTCGCGCTGGCCACCGGCGAGGAGGTGACCGCCGACCGCCTCGTGGTCGCGGCCGGCAGCCACCCGGTCGGCCTGGACGTCGACGGCCTGCGCGCGCCCGACCCCGAGCACGGCGTGCACACCTCCGACACCGTGATGCGGCTCGAGTCGCTGCCGCCCCGGATGGCCGTGATCGGTGGGGGGTTCGTCGCCTGCGAGATGGCGCACGTCTTCTCGGCCCTCGGCGTGGCGGTGACCCAGGTGCAGCGCGGGCCGGCGCTGCTGCGGCACCACGAGGTGGAGGTGTCCCAGCGCTACACCGAGGTCGCGCGGCACCGCTACGACCTGCGCCTGTCGACGACCACGACGGCGGCCCAGCGGGTCGGTGACGTGTGGCAGATCGACGTCGTCGGGCCCGGCGGCGCGGGCCACGTCGAGGCAGAGGTGGTGCTCCTCGCCGTGGGCCGCGTGCCGAACACCGACCGGCTCGACCCGGCTGCCGGTGGGCTCGACGTGCACGACGACGGGCGGCTCGTGGTCGACGAGCAGCTGCGGGCGACGGCTCCTGGCGTGTGGGCGCTCGGTGACGTCTCGTCGGCCCACCAGCTCAAGCACGTGGCCAACCATGAGGCGCGGATCGTCGCGCACAACCTCGCCGTCGACGTGGGCCGGCTCCCGGGGCAGCCACGCACCACCGACGACCGCCCCATCCCTCACGCGGTCTTCGGCCACCCGCAGGTCGCCGCCTTCGGGCCGACCGCCGCCGAGCTCGACGACGCCGGCACCCCGTACATCACCGCGACCCAGGCCTTCGGCGACGTGGCCTACGGCTGGGCGCTGGAGGACACCACCGGCCTGCTCACCGTGCACGCCGACCCCACCGGCCGGATCCTCGCGGCCCACGCCGTCGGGCCGCACTCGTCCACGGTCATCCAGCCGCTGGTGCAGGCCGCGACGTTCGGGCAGCACGCCCTCGACGTGGCGCGTGGGCAGTACTGGATCCACCCCGCACTGGCCGAGGTCGTCGAGAACGCGCTGCTCGGCCTGCCGCTCCCCCATCCGGCCTGAGCGTCCTCACGGTGTCGCCGGCCGACAGTCTGGCGGATGCCGGTCAGCCGGGTGGCGCGGTCGGGCTGCGGTCGGTCAGGCAGTAGACCCGGCCCATCGGGTCTGCCATCACCGTCCAGCCCGCGCGCATCTGCACGACCTTCGCGCCCGCCGCCAGGTGCCGCTCGGTCGAGCTCGTGCGGTCGCTGCAGGCGAGGTCGGCGTGAGCCCGCACCGGGCCGGTCGGCTCCCCCAGTCGCTGGAACAACAAGCGAAACGGGATGCCGGCCGGCCGCCTGAGCACGGACAGCTCCGGCTCGTCGACGTCGGCCCACGTCCAGCCGGTGAGGGCGGTCCAGAACTCGACCTCGGCATCGTGCACGTCGTCGGGGCAGTCGAGGCAGACCTGGTCGACCAGCTCGGTGGCCCCATCGCGCACCTGCTCGGCATCGCCGTGCCACGGCGTGAGGCAGAACGTCAGGCCGCCCGGCGAGCGCAGGATGACGACCGTCTCGCCGATCGCACCGATCCGCCTGGCGCCCAGCCTCTCTGCCTCCGAAGCCGCAGCGGCCACGTCGTCGACGCCGAGGTCGAGGTGGATGCCGGCCGGCCCGTCATCGGCCGCCTGCACCTTGAGCCAGGCGTCGCCTTGGGCGGGCAGGAGCGTGGCGAACTCACCGGAGTCGCCGCGGGCGGCCGACATCGACCAGCCGGTGACCGTCGACCAGAACGCCCACGACCGCGCGGCCTCGCGGCGTGGGGTGTCGAGGAAGACCCAGGCCCAGCGAATGTGGATCATCGGGTCACCTCGTGCAGGTGGTCGGCGCAGGCCGTCACCCGCTCTCGCCACCACGCCGCGCGGTCGGGAGGCGCGGCGAACTGCTCGAGGCGCTCGGGGTCGACGCCGACCCGACCGACCGCCAAGGACCCGGCGACAGGGACGAGGGGCTCCACCGCCACGTCACCGGCCAGCAGCGCGACGGTGCCCAGCCCACAGGCGTGCTCGAGCGACGGCAGGGCTGCGGCGAGCGCCACCCCGGCCGAGATTCCGACGCTCGTGTCGAGCGCAGACGACACCACGGCGGGCAGCCCGCAGGCGTCGACGACCGCCAGGGCGGACGCCACCCCACCGAGCGGTGCCACCTTCACCACGACGATGTCGGCCGCCTCGAGGTCGCGCACGCGTAGCGGGTCGTCGACCTTGCGGATCGACTCGTCGGCGGCGATCGGCACATCGACACCGTTGCGAGCCAACGAGATCCGCAGGTCGCGCAACTCCTCGACCGTCGCGCACGGCTGCTCGGCGTACTCGAGGTCATAGACGCCCAGGCGACCCAGCGCGGCAAGGGCGTCGGCGACCGACCACGCCCCGTTGGCGTCGACGCGCACCCGACCCGAGGGCCCCAGCACGTCACGCACGGCAGCAACCCGAGCTACGTCATCGGCGAGCGACTGCCGCCGCTCGGCCACCTTCACCTTGGCGGTGGTGCACCCGGGGAACCGCGCCAGCACGTCGGCCACCTGCTCGGGCCCCACTGCCGGCACCGTGGCGTTCACGGGCACCCGGTCGCGCACGGCATCCGGCCACCCCACCCACGCCGACTCCACCGCAGAGGCGAGCCACCGCGACGCCTCCACCGGCCCGTACTCGAGGAAGGGCCCGAACTCGCCCCACCCGACCGGACCCTCGAACAGCGCCACCTCACGCGTCGTCACCCCACGGAACGGCACCCGCATCGGGATGGCGACCACGTGCAGGGCAGCGAGCAGGTCACCGACGGGAGGCAGCGGCATACACCCACCGTAGGCCGCGACCCGGTCTGGTCACGGGCGGACCCCGACCGGCCGCCGGGCGCGGCCGCCGCTTGGGTCGCGGGACGCCCACCGCGGCACCGGACGTCATCCGGCATCCGGCGTGCGTGCCCGCAGGCCGAGCGCCAGGTCGCGCATCAGCACCAACCGGCGGCGGAAGCGGGCGACCAGCAGGTCGGCGCTGCCGAGCGGTATGACGGCCGGCTGGGCGTCGAACATCCACAACGGCCTGCCGTAGTGGGTGGACCCGTCGCCACCGACGGCATGGGCGAACGAGGCGCCACGGCCGGAGGGCGAGGATGACAGACCGCAGACGTCCTGGATGACGCCAACCCGAACCGGCCGGTTCGTACCCACGAGGTCGTTGCCCTTGGCGACCGCCCACAGCACCGCGCCGGTCGCCACGTCGTCGCGATCGCTGCGGGTGAGCAGCCCCGGCTCGGACGAGACCGCACGGGTGAGCAGGAGGCGGGCCGCCGCGGGCCCCTCGTCGCCGAGCAGCACCGGCGCCCACTGTTGGAGCCGGGCATCGATGCCGCGCACGCGCTCGTGCAGGTCGTCGCGGATGCCGTCGAGGCAGAGCTCGACCGGCTCCAGTGGTGACACGTCGAGGGCCGCGAGCGCGTCGTCACCCCCGACGATGCGCGCCAGCCACGCCAGCGTCCGCTCGTGGGGCGCCGGCACGGGCGCCGGAGGTGGAGGAGGCGGCGGAACCGCACCGCGGAGCAGCCCACGGTCCCTCAGCTCGAGGGCCGCGCACTCGTAGCCGCTGCCGGCCACCGGCTCCCGAACCACGTCGACCACCCGGTCGCCGATGATCACCACCTTCGCGAGCTCGCCCAGGCCGCCGCCGGCGTACTCCGTGCGGCCGTACCCAGCGCTGCCGTACGCCGCCTCGTCGCCATACCGATCGTCCGGCGGGTCGAGGCCGTACGGACCCGGGTCGTCACCCGGGTCCTCGAACAGTCCGCGCGGCCGGAACCGCAGCACGTCGGCATCCTCACCCATATCCACTTTCCCCATCCCTGGCGAGCCCCCGGCTCACCTCCACGACGAGCGTGGCACGACCCGCCGACGGCCCTGCCGAGTTATCCACAGGCACCTCGCGACTAGCCTTGCGGCCGTGAGCGCGATCCCGGGAGTCAGCCAGACCTTCGACCCCGACGCCTGGCAGGACGTGCCCGGCTTCGAGGACCTCACCGACGTCACCTACCACCGCGCCGTCGGCCTGGGCTGCGTGCGCGTGGCGTTCGACCGCCCTGAGGTGCTCAACGCCTTCCGGCCGCACACCGTCGACGAGCTCTACCGGGTGCTCGACCACGCGCGCCGCACCGCCGACGTCGGCGTCGTGCTGCTCACCGGCAACGGCCCCGGCCCCGAGGGCACCGGCAGCCACGGCAAGTGGGCCTTCTGCACCGGCGGTGACCAGCGCATCCGCGGCCGCAGCGGGTACCAGTACGCCGACGGCACCACCGCCGACACCGTCGACGAGCGGCGGGTCAAGGCCGAGGGTGGGCGGCTGCACATCCTCGAGGTGCAGCGCCTCATCCGCACCATGCCGAAGGTCGTCGTGGCCGTGGTCAACGGCTGGGCGGCCGGCGGCGGCCACAGCCTGCACGTGGTCTGCGACCTCACGATCGCGTCGCGCGAGCACGCCGCGTTCAAGCAGACGGATGCCGACGTCGGCAGCTTCGATGCCGGCTACGGCAGCGCCTACCTCGCAAAGATGGTGGGGCAGAAGCGCGCCCGCGAGATCTTCTTCCTCGGCCGCACCTACACCGCCGACGACATGCACACCATGGGTGCGGTCAACATCGTCGCCGACCACGCCGACCTCGAGGCCGGGGCCCTGCAGGTGGCCCGCGAGGTGATGGGCAAGAGCCCGCAGGCGCAGCGGATGCTCAAGTTCGCCTTCAACCTCGTCGACGACGGGCTGATGGGCCAGCAGGTCTTCGCCGGCGAGGCGACCCGACTGGCCTACATGACCGACGAGGCCGTCGAGGGGCGCGACCAGTTCCTCGAGAAGCGCGACCCCGACTGGTCACCCTTCCCCTGGTACTTCTGAAACAGGGCATAGTCGCAGGTCAACCGTGGTCTACCTCCCTGTAGTCCGCAGGGAGTCCGCAGGAATGCCCATCGCTGCTCGCATCAGACCGGCCGCGGCCTTGCGCGTCTGGTCCTCGGCGGTCGGCCACAGGTGCGCATAGGTGCTCAGAGTGGTGGTGGCCGTCGAGTGTCCGAGGGCACGCTGGACCGTCACAACATTGCACCCGTCTGCAATCAGTCCGCTGGCGTAGAAGTGCCGGAGATCGTGAAGCCGAACCCAAGACAGTCCAGCCGCCTTCCGAGTCGCGCGCCAGCGCCATGTCACAGCGTTGTCATGCATCGGCTCACCGCCGATCGTGAAGAGCCATCGGTCCGGCGCACCTTGCGACGTCGACGTCGCGATGTGCTCTGCCAACATGGTGAGCAGGTCGTCGGGCAGCGAAACGGCACGCTCGGACCCGTACTTCGGTGGAGCGACCTTGTAGCCCGGCCCATCACGCTGGATCTGCCGTGACACCTTCAGTTCGCGCCGAAGGAAGTCGATGTCTCGGACCTGGACACCCGACGCCTCACCGAGCCGCAGCCCAGCGAACGCACACAGGGCGACGAAGGCCCGGAACCCCTTCCGGGTCGAAACCCGCTCGCTGTCGGCAGACGCAAGGAGCCGGCCGACCTCCTCGACGGTGGGAGTCCGCATCGCCGCCTCGGCCTTCCGACGACGCGGAAGGACAGCACCTTCGGCAGGGTCGGACGAGATCACCTTGTCTTTGACGGCCGCCCGCATCACCGAGCGCACGATCACGAACTTGGTCTTAATGGTCGTCGCTGCGAGCCCGTCAACGGTCATGGACTTGATCCAGACCTCCACATGCGACCTTCGGATGGTACTCATCGGCAGGTCCCCGAATGGCACTCCCTTGACAGTCCGGTCCGCGTTGTCGCGCGTCGACGCAACCCAGATCTGGCGAGCTGACCAGGCCGCGTAGAACTTGCGGAAGGTGATCTTGCCCGCCTTGGGGTCGACGTACTGCCCAGTGACAAGGGAGGCAGTCACCTCGTCCAGCCACCGCTGCGCGTCCACCTTCCGAGGAAAGTGCCGGGCATGCTCCTTGCCCCCCTCGTCCCGGTAACGCGCCCGCCACTTGCCATTGTCGCGTTTCGCAATGCTGGGCATGGGTCCTCCTCAGAAGGTGCAGGGCGCAATAAGCCGTCCGATGTCAGCGACTCCCGGGCGGTGATGCGCCAGTAGGTGGTGCGGGGAAACGTGGATTCTGTCTCGGCGACGAAGCCGAGCTCGTGACGGGCTCGGTGAAGGCTGGCCTCGCTGATGCCACCTTTGGCGGCCTTGCTTGAGCACTGACAACTCAGCGGCGCCACCATTCTCAACCAAGAACGCCTGTAGCCACGTCTGCGGTGTCCTCGCAGGCTACCTGCGCGGCAGCGGACTGGCTGTCAAGCCACAGATAGACCTCAGTACGCCAGTAGCGAACCGACCGTCCAATTCGGAAGCTGCGCGGTCCCGTTCCGAGGTGCCGCCAGTAGCGCAGGGTTGCGACCGGCACGCGCACGACGTCCGAGACCTCCTGCAAGGTCAGCAGTTCGTCATCGGTGTGCGCTGGTAGGGCCGCGCTGGTGGGGCGTGGGGTGGTACTCACGATGGTCCTCCTTGTCTCGGCGTCGGCACCTCGCTACCGACGATTTCCGCTATGTCTCCCTAAAGCCCGTACCTGAGCCGTTGTGGCCATCGATAACGGGCGCCGGATCGCAGCTGGTCTTGGGGCCGTTGGCTCCACGTGCTCCAAATGACATGGCTTGAAGTAGTCATCGTCCGCTCGCAACTCCTCGCTGGCCCAGACACACCAACCGCAGGTGTCCGCAGCGGGATGGTGCCGAAGGCCGTTGACGGGCCATAGCCCATCACGCAGGTTGAGAGCGACACCCAGCTTCACGCCTATCAACGGAGGGCTCGCGGCAACGCCGCGCGGGGAGGCCAAGCGTGCCCATTCCCCCCGCTGGTCCAGTCATCAAGCATGGCTCGAGTGGAGCAGACCCACACAGAGTTGCGGCTGTTGAGGCACCGACCGCGGCATAGCGCGTGCGGCGAGATCGGGACACACCTGAGCACCGGCTCCGCCCGGACCGCCGTCCCGCTCACACCCGTTCGACGCGGTCGGCCTGTGGTCCTCGATCGCTCTGTCGCACCTGGTACCGGAGCCCATCGCGAGACGCCTGCGGGGTCAGCCCGAGGACTGTGTGGAAGGACAACGGTCAGGTGGGCGAGCTTCGCCAGCGGCGATCCCGGTCAACACCAACAGCGCAGCCCCGCACTCCCTGGCCACGCGTAGCGAAGGTCACCGCCTCGGCCGAGGAGCCACCTGCGGAGATGGCCAGCACCACATCACCCGATGTGACACCGCCAAGGCCACCGACCACGGCGTCACCAGGATCCAGGATCAGCAACGGCGTCTCGGCGGTGCTGAGCAAATGCGCCACTCGTCGGCATGGCGGGCGCCGAGGTACCCACGGCCATGGCGACCAGCGGGCCGGAGCGGCACCGGATGACCGAACAGCTCAGACGAACGTGTCGTCGAGTGACTCAGCCACCAGGCGCAATACCTGCGCCTCGTCGAGTACCCTAAGGCGCGCCGCTGCCACAGTGCTGCGCGTCGCTCGCAGAGAACTCGCGTCCTTGCTGCCTGCTCACCAGGAGCGTCACGGGGTCTGCAGTGGCTGTAGGAACCGCAAAGCCACATCGGAACGAATCAACGGCGCTAGCCTCTGGTTAAAGGCGGCGTTCTCGACGGTCGCGACATGAGCCCAGAAGGCCGACTCGTCTCGATACCGCTCGAACACCACGAACTCGTTCGGCTGTTCCACTGCGGTGCTGGGCTCGAACAGAACAGTTCCCTCCTGCGCACGTACCACCAAGGCATAGGCGGTGAGCAGGTCGCGCACGGCGTCCTCGCTCCCATCCTTCGCCGTGAACGAGGCGATAAGCTCCATGCGTTGAACCTTCCTGTGGCGGTCGACCGATCATGGCTCTAGGAGGCTAGGACCGGCGAAGCCGGATCCTCGGGCCACGTTTCATGCCGCCAGTCCGGGGTATGTCCGCCAAACGGTGTTTCTGGCCTGACACGCCGACAGCTGTCGGCGGGAAGGTTGGTCACTGATGACCGAGACAATCAAGGGCGTGAGCTCGATGCCAAATCATGCGAAGAAGAGGACGTCGACGGCGTCGGCCAGGGAGCGGGCGGCGATCGCTGAGCTGGTCAAGGCCGCTCGAGAACGCGGTGATGACATCACCGGCCCGGACGGGCTGTTGAAGTCGATCACCGCCACGGTGCTCGAGGCGGCGCTGGAGGAGGAGATGACGCCGTGCCAGTGCTCCTCGTCAGCCTCGAACAGAACGCGGTCGCCGGGTCGAATGAGCTCGACCGGTCCGCCGCGACGCTGACACAGGCGCACACCTTCGGTGACGAACACCGTCTGGCCCAGTGGGTGCCGGTGCCAATGACTGCGCGCCCAGGCATCAAGTGGACGAGGTTTGCCGTGACGCGGGAGGGCTCTTGGGCGGCAGCGATGGCGTCGATGTACACATCGCCGGTGAACCAGTCCGACGGACCCCTGGCGGTGTCGACAGAGCTGCGGGTGATCTGCATGGTTGACCTCACTTGAGACAAGACGTACGAGGGATGCGGTGGCGTGGCATTTCCAGGGCCGATAGCGAAGCGATATCCAACGACCACTCCCTTACAACTCTTCTCCCAAAGTCAGTAGCACCTTGGTGGCCCTTCGCTCGTCCATAGCCCTATACCCCGCCGCGGCCTCCTCAAAGGGCAGAGTCAGATCGAAAACCCTGCCCGGATCAATCTTGCGATCCCAAATGAGTTGAATGAGGTCGGGCAGAAAACGTCGCACCGGCGCGGGACCTCCCTCAACATGAATACCCGCGAAGAACAGGCCGATGCCCGGAATTTGGACGTCGTAGTTGACCCCGACAAAACCCATGTGGCCGCCGCCGCGAGTTGCGCCGATGGCCTGCATGAAAGCTTCCTGCGTTCCAACGGCCTCGACCACAGAGTGCGCTCCGAGCCCGCCGGTCAGTTCCTTGATTCTCTTTACGCCTTCGTCACCGCGCTCCTCAACGATGTCGGTAGCGCCGTAGAAGCGGGCCAAGTTCTGCCGCTCCGGGTGACGGGACATGGCGATGATGCGCTCAGCACCAAGCTGCTTGGCGGCGAGAACAGCCATCAACCCGACAGCCCCATCGCCCACCACCGCAACGGTCTTGCCCGGTCCAGCCTGCGCGGCGACTGCGCCATACCAGCCAGTCCCGAGCACATCCGACGCGGCGAGCAGTGACGGGATCATTGCGGCGTCCGGCTGCCCTGGGGTTGCTACCAGGGTTCCGTCAGCAAGCGGGATCCGAGCCCTCTGCGCCTGCGACCCGACCACTTGGTCGGCGAATTGGCGGCGCACACACTGCGACTGGTAACCGGCCTGGCAAATCTCACAGGTGTTGTCCGAGATCACGAAGGAGCCGACTACGAAGTCACCCACCTTGATGTCCATGACCCCGTCACCGACTTCCTCCACGATGCCGACGTACTCATGGCCCATCGCCTGGTGGTCGACGTCGATCACGCCACGATAGGGCCACAGGTCGGAGCCACAGATGCAAGCTGCACTCAGGCGAATGATCGCATCCGTCGGCTCGACGATTCCAGGCTCGTCGCGGTCCTCGACGCGGACGTCCCCGGGCTTATGCATCACTACTTGCCGCATGGTCTTCTCCTGTTGTTGTAGGTCGGATCCCAACCGACGGAAGGGGTAGGTTTTCGACTGTCGTTCACACGGCCCCGCCATGCACCGGCAAGCCCGTCGAAACGACGATGTGAGCGGATCCGGCCACCGTCAGCTTTGGGCTTCACCCTCCGCGTGGACTCAGCTGGTTGCCTTCACCGCTAGAACCGCGCAGTTCGCTTCGAGGAGCACCTGCTGTGAGTTGCTTCCCATCACGAGCTTGCCTACGGGGCTGCGTCGACGGAGGCCGATGACGATCAGCTCGGCCGCCAGCTCGTCAGCGATGGACACCAGATCACTGGCTGGGTCTTGGCCACGGGCGACACGTCGAACCGTGACCGCAACGCCCGCAGCCTCTATGCCAGACCGAATCCCATCAAGTTCGGAATCGTCTTCAGCCGGGGCGTGCTCGGGCTCGTCGCGACCGCGCTGGGAACTGACCACGATCAGGGGAGCCGAACGAAGCCTCGCCTCCGCAACGGCTCGCTGCAGCGCCGCCCGGCCTTCCGCCGTGTCGATGTAGCCCACGACGACCGGGCTATTGCTCGTAGTTCCCATGTAGCGCCTCACTATCGCTGTGTTGGTGTTCTGGTTACCGGGCTGGTTCACGTGCGCGGTGAGCTGCGGGGCTTGCCTCATCGATAGCACGTTCCTCATCGCGCCTCACTTGTCAGCGGGCCTGGTAGTCCTCCAGCAGCCGGCGGCCGATGATCATCTTCTGGATCTCGGCGGTACCCTCGCCGATCAGCAGCATCGGCGCCTCGCGGTAGAGCCGCTCGATCTCGTACTCCTTGGAGTAGCCGTAGCCGCCGTGGATGCGGAAGCTCTGCTCGACCACGTTCGCGCAGTTCTCCGAGGCGAGGTACTTCGCCATCCCCGCCTCCAGGTCGTTGCGCTCGCCGGCGTCCTTGAGCCGAGCCGCCTTGACCATCATCTGGTGGCTGGCCTCGACCATGGTCGCCATGTCGGCGAGGCGGAACAGGATGCCCTGGTGCTCGGCGATCTTCTTGCCGAACGTCTCGCGCTGCTGCGAGTAGGCGATGCCCAGCTCGAACGCCCGCATCGACAGGCCACAGGCGCGGGCGGCGACGTTCACACGCCCCACCTCGACGCCGTCCATCATCTGGTAGAAGCCCTTGCCGGGCACCCCGCCGAGCAGCTGGGCGTCGGTGGTGCGGTGCCCCTCCATGATCAGCTCGGTGGTGTCGACTCCCTTGTAGCCCATCTTCTCGATCTTGCCGGGCACGGTGACGCCCTGGGCCGTCTCGCCGAAGCCGGAGGTCTTGTCGATGAGGAAGGTCGACATGTTCTTGTACGGGCTGTCGCTCTCACCGAGGTCGGTGCGCATGAGCACCGCCACGAGGTTCGAGGACCCGCCGTTGGTCAACCACATCTTCTGGCCGGTGAGCACCCACTCGTCACCCTCACGCACGGCCTTGGCGCGGATCGCCGCGACGTCGGAGCCCATCCCGGGCTCGGACATCGAGAACGCCCCGCGCACCTCGCCGGTCGCCATCCGCGGCAGGTAGCGCTGCTTCTGCTCCTCGGTGCCGTGCTGGAGGATCAGGTAGGCGACGATGAAGTGCGTGTTGATGATGCCGCTCACCGACATCCAGCCCCGCGCGATCTCCTCCACGACCAAGGCGTAGGTGAGCAGCGACTCGCCCAGGCCGCCGTACTCCTCGGGGATCATCAGTCCGAAGATCCCCATCTCCTTCATGCCCTCGACGATCTCGGTCGGGTATTCGTCCTTGTGCTCGAGCGCGGTCGCGACCGGGATGATCTGCTCGTTCACGAACTCGCGCACGAGCTTGACCAGCTCGTGCTGCTCCTCGGTCAAGTCCGCAGTCTGCGCCAGGCGGCTCATTGTGAGTTCTCCTTCTCGGCCACCAGTGGGCCGGCTTTCGCCTGGGGGAAGTAGTCCTGACCGACGCCGGACGCTCGAGTCGGGACCATTACGGATCGCGTCCACGAAACCACCACGTCACCCTTTTGGTTCAAGCCACGGGTGATCATCGTGATGATGCCCATCCCCGGCCTGGAGGAGCTCTCTCGCTTGTCTGTGCAGACGCTCTCGGCGTACAGAGTGTCGCCGATGTAGACCGGGTGGGTTAGCCGGATATCGGTCCACCCCAGATTCGCCACGGCGTTCTGGCTCATATCCAGGACCGAGATTCCCAGTACCAGAGCCACGGTGAAGCCGCTGTTGACGATCACCTTGCCGTCGGTTATCGGGTTGGACTGCGCCAGATGGGCGTTGAAGTGGTTCTGGTTGGTGTTGCAGGTGAGCTGCGTGAACCACGTGCAGTCAGCCTCGGAGATGGTGCGGCCGAACCCGTGCTGGTAAACATCGCCGACGACGAAGTCGTCGTAGAACCGGCCAAGGACCGCCTCATGAGTTGTCATCTCAGCCCTCCGTCGGAGTGAAGGTTTGGGTGCGCGACATGCCGGCGGCCCGGCCCTTTGCGGATATGACCAGGGCCATCTTGCGGCTGGCCTCGTCGATCATCTCGTCGCCGAGCATGACCGCGCCGCGGGCACCACCCTCGGCGGAGGTGTAGTAGTCGTAGGCGTCGAGGATCAGCTCGGCATGGTCGAAGTCTTCCTGCCGCGGCGAGAACACCTCGTTGGCAGCCTGGACCTGACCGGGGTGCAGCACCCACTTGCCGTCGAAGCCCAACGCGGCGGCACGACCCGCGACCCGCTTGTAACCCTCGACGTCCTTGATCTGCAGGTAGGGACCGTCGATCGCCTGCTTGTCGTGGGCGCGGGCGGCCATGAGGATCGACATCAGGATGTGGTGGTAGGCGTCGCCGACGTCGTACCCCTGCGGCTGCTCGCCCACCACGAGCGACTTCATGTTGATCGACGCCATGAAGTCCGCCGGCCCGAAGATGATCGTCTCCACGCGGGGCGACGACTCGGCGATCGCGTTCACGTTCGTCAGGCCCAGCGCGTTCTCGATCTGCGCCTCGATCCCGATGCGGCCGACGTCGAAGCCCATCGTCTTCTCGATCTGGGTCAGCAGGATGTCGAGCGCCATGACCTGCTCCGGCAACTGCACCTTCGGCAGCATGATGCAGTCAAGGTTGGACCCTGCGTTCTCGACCACCTCGACGACGTCGCGGTAGGTCCAGTGCGTCGTCCAGTCGTTCACCCGCACCGTGCGCACTTTGCCGTCGTACCCGCCCTCGTTCAGTGCGGCGACGATGTTCTTGCGCGCCTGCGGCTTCGCGAGCGGCGCGACCGCGTCCTCGAGGTCCATGAACAACTGGTCGACGGGGAGACCCTTGGCCTTGTCCAGCATCTTCGGGCTCGAGCCTGGGACCGCGAGGCATGACCGGCGGGAGCGGAATGCGGGCGGTGTCACGTTGGGTCCTCTCAGGCGTCCGTCACATTCAGACGGCAATGTGGGTAAGCGCTCAAGAGCACTTGGAACTGGCGGAGCACGACGACCGCACACTGGCCGGCGGAGCCGCGTGCGGGAGGCCATGTGGGAGTCAGGTCCTGGGCTCGCCGACCTAGGACCGCCTCGTGGGTGGCCGCGTCATTTCGACCCTATCCTATATTGTGCACGATAGTAGTCAGTGTGGCCCGCTTCACCCATAAACGCAAGGCGCGCACATCGGCACGTGCGGGCTAGCCACTGCTTGGCGCACAAACGGGCCCGTGGCCGGCCGCCCTCACTCAGGCGGGCGAACCCTCGTCAGCCCTCGTCAGACGACCGCGACAGCGCATGTCACGGCCGCCGGACTCAGACGCTACCCGGGTATCTCGTGGTTCCTATATCGTATATTCTACTTCCATCCCCAGTCCCCGGCATGCTGCAGCCATTCACATCGGAGGATCGCGTCGATGTCAACCACCCCGTCGTCCGGAGTCGCTCCGGCCAATGCTGCTACACCTGCCGGATTGAAGTGGCTGGCAGGCACCCGTGTCGTGGCCCTGGGTGCCACGCCGTCGATGCAGGTGGCCGCGCGAGTCCTCGCTCAGTTCGGTGCCGACGTGACGGAGCGTCGAAAGCTTCGGCCTGACGGTGTGGGCCTCGACGCGGACATCGTGCTCGTCGACCGCATCGCCGGCCCAGAGGGTCTTCCAGCGCCTGCGAGGTCAGCCGCGGGGTACCTCGATTACGTGCGCCGCGCCAATGACGGCGTATGGGTGACCGCGAGCGCGTACGGGTTGCAGACGTCGCGCGCCGACCTCCTGGGATCCGACGCAGTGGCACTCGCAGCGGGCGGAGTGCTCGGGCACTCCGTCGCGGGATCCGGGGTTCCGATCCTGCCTGCCGGCCAAATCGCCCTCAGCCTTGTCGGCGTCTTCATGGCCACCGCGGCACTGCACGGTGTGCACGAGCTGCGAGCATCAGGCACGCCCGTGCATGCGGATCTCTCCGCCCAGGCCTCTGTCATCTCCTCGGGCATGTGTCTCGAGATGGCGCACGCGCTGGCGCGCTGCCCCGACGCTGGAGGCACTTCCCGCTACGGCGCTCCAACCGGCTTCTTCGGCTGCCGCGACGGCTCGGTCTACATCGTGGTTTTGGAACAGCACCAGTGGGAGGCGTTCCGCAGCTCGCTCGCGCCGCTCCTCGACGACATCGGAACGATCGAAGAGGCACGGACAAACGCCGACCTCGTCAATACCATCGTCGCGAAGTGGACCTCCAAGCGAGAGCGCCTCGAGTGTGAGCGCATTCTCCAAGCGGCAGGTGTGCCCTGCACCTCGGTCAACACGATGGAGGAGTTCCGGACGCGGGCACACCACGCCGGCCGACTGGATGAGACCGTCGACGATCTGGACCCGGTCCCCGGTCTTGTCCGAGCGTCCACGGGTGCCTCTTCCGGCCCGCGAGGCGGCAAGCCGCTTGACCAGCTGATGGTGCTCGACGCCGGACACGTGCTCGCAGTCCCACTCGCGACTGCATGGCTCGGCGCGATGGGCGCGATGGTCACCAAGCTCGAGGACCCAGAACGGCTTGACGTGTACCGCAGACGCGGCCCGTTCGCCGCGGGCGTCCACGGGCTCAATCGCAGCGCCTACTTCAACCAGGTGAACTACAGCAAGACAGGCATGGATGTCTCGGTCTCGGAGGGGGGGTCGACCTTGGACGCAAGCGCCTTCGACGTCATCGTCCACAACCTCACGCCGCGCCGAGCGCGAGCCGTCGGGGTCGATGCGGACACCGTCCTGAACATGCAGGCGGGCCAGCTGTGCGTCACATCGAGCGGCTTCGGGGCCTCCGGAGAATGGTCGGGCTACCGGGCCTACGGTCACAACATCCACGCATTCGCCGGCTTGGTCGCAGCCAGCCAGGACTCCATGGGCAATATGGCGGACGTGGGCACGCCGTGGGCTGATCCCTTGTCGGCGGCCAGCATCGCAACGTGGATCCTCGCGTGGTCGCTGACCGACGGTGAGCGGCGGACCGTTTCCGCAGACCTCTCCATGGCAGAGCTCATGGCCAGCCAGCTGTCGTCGCTCGAAGGGGCGCACCCGAACGACTACTACATCAACGGTCCCAAGCGCTGGGACTTCTTCGTCCAAGCTCCAGCCGACCAGGTACTTGTTGCGGTGACGCTGACGGCGGGTCAGCACGCGGCGTGGCTTCAGCGCTTCGGAGCCGATTGTCGACCTCCCGACCGCCGCGCAAGCCTCCTCACGGCGCCGCTCGAGGTGCTCACAGATCAGAACGGGGAAGGAGTCGCGAACGCACTGCAGCGTGAAGGCTTCGCAGCCGCCCACGTCACCAACGCAGAGCAACTTGCCGACGACTCGTTCGTCCACGGTACCGGCCTGTTCCAGACCGTGCACTCGGTCGACTTGGGCGACTATGAAGTGACCGGTCTCCCGTGGGTATTCGTCGGGGCCGGGCGGCCCACCGCCACCGCGCCGCCGGAGCGATCGCTGGTATAGAGGCCTGGGCCATGCCGTCCCGCCGGGTAGATCTGGAGCCCGTCCGGTGGATCATGCGCCAGCAGGGGACTTGACCTGCCCCGAAGCGGTGGCTGCGGGCCTTCTTGTCCCAGAGGGTGGAGATGGCTCGCCCGCTCGGGGCGGCCGCAGCCGCGTTCGCCGACGTTGCGCTGCTTGCCGCGGCCTTCATGTGCGACTCACTCCGATTCCCTCGCAGCCTGACTCAGGAATGCCGTCCGGCTGCTGCGTGGGGTGCAACAAAGTCTTCAGTGGGCCCGTGCACTAGCTCACAGTCGGTTCAGCGCATTGCGTCTATACGACATCGCGAGCTGCGAGATCCTGCACGATGGCACGAAGACGTCGAATCCGTGAGGAACGCCGGGATGCACGTGGAGCTCGGTCTCGATGCCGGCCTGCATCAGCCTGTGCGCATAGGAGAGGCCTTCGTCCCGGAAGACGTCCATCTGACCGAACTCGATGTACGCGGGCGGGAGGCCGGTGAAGTCGTCCAGGCGAGCTGCCGCGGCATATGGGGAGACATCAGGACCACCGATTGAATCACCGAGGACTGCCGTCCAGCCGGTGATGTTGTCGTCGTACGTCCAGGGGGCGAACGGCGCAAGGTCCGGGTCCGGCGTCGTGTTCCGGTCGTCCAGCATCGGATAGACGAGGATCTGCTGGGCCAGTCGGGGACCATCATGGTCTCTGGCATAGATGGCCAGGCTCGCCGCCACTCCCCCACCACCGCTGTCCCCCATGACCGCGATGCGATCCACGTCTATGTGCAGATCCCCCGCGGCTCCGACGAGCCATTGAAGGGCGGCATAGCAGTCCGTGACGGGCGTCGGAGCGGGGAACTCAGGCGCATATCGGTAGTCGACCGACAGGAACGGGACGCCGGTAGCTCCGACATATCGGGCTACCGGTGGATCGTAGATCTCGGCCGAACTGGCAATCATGCCGCCCCCGTGCACATACAGAACCACCGGGCCGTCGGGGGCGCCCGCCTTCTGATACCACCGAAGCGAGATGTCGGCGCCGTCGTTCGCCGTGGCTGCGAACTCTTGGATCGTGACATCAGGGGGGTACTCGGGCATCCCATGAATCAGCCGCTGGAGGCTCCCGATCGTCTCGCGACGGGTCGCGACGTCCCCCACCGGGATCGGCTCAACCACCCCGAGTTTCGGCAGGAGCTCCGCCAGGCCCACAGCAAATTCCTCATCCAGCACGCTTGCCATGCCCCGTTCCCCTTTTCGAAGAGCCTCGAGTGCGGTCGATGTCAGTTCGATCGCGTCAGTGTCATGGTACAGCCCGTGGGCCCAAACCGTACATCATATTTTACTAGCGACATTGTCATGTCAACAGACTCCAGTTGCGTGACGAGGCGGCGCAGGCCTCATTGACGCTGCCTACTGGGCGAAGCTCTTGATGAGCTTGCGCGCGATGATGAGCTTCTGGATCTCGCTGGTCCCCTCGTAGAGTCGCAAGAGGCGGGCATCACGATAGAAGCGCTCAACCGGCACGTCCCGCATATAGCCCAGGCCCCCGTGAATCTGCACGGCCCTGTCGGCGACTCGGCCGACCATCTCAGTACAGAAGAGCTTCACGCTCGATGGGGCAACCGAGCGATCCGAACCGTCATCGAAGCGCCGCGCGGCTTCGAGCACCATGGACTCTCCAGCAAAAGCTTCGGCCTCACTCTCGGCCAGCATCGCCTGCACGAGCTGGAACTCCCCCAGCGTCTTACCGCCCTGGTGGCTTGTCGTTGCATGCTTCAAGCTCTCGTAGACCAGACGCTTTGCCATTCCGACCGACAAGGCGGCAATGTGGATCCTTCCCTTGACCAGGGACCGCATCGCGATCGAGAAGCCCTGCCCCTCAACCTCACCCACCAAGGTCTCGGCCGCGACGACCACATCGTCAAAGAACACCTCTGATGACGTCGCACCGCGTTGACCCATCTTGGCGTCCTTCGGTCCTATGGTCACTCCCTCAGCTGCTGTGGGCACGACGAAGACCGAGATGTTCTTTGCTCCATCCGAAGGCTTGCCGGTCCGAGCGAAGACCATGAGCAGGTCTGACGTCCCTGCATTGGTGATGAAGCGCTTCTGCCCGTTGATGACATAGTCGCCCCCCCTGCGCTCTGCCCTCGTCCGCAGGCCGCTCGGATCCGACCCCGCCTCGGGTTCAGTCAGCGCGAAAGAGGCGACAAACTGCCCACTCGCCAGCCCCGGCAGCCAACGCTCACGCTGGGCCTTTGTGCCGGCGTTGACCAGAACCTGGCCGGCGATGCCGTTGTTGGTACCGAACATCGAACGGAAGCTGAGCGTCGTCCAGCCGAACTCCATGGCCAGCCGCGCGTCCTCGTAGGCGCTGAGCCCCAGCCCGCCGTACTCCTCCGGGATCATGTAGCCGAACAGACCCATGTCCCGCGCCATCGCTCGAAGTCGGTCGGGGATTCGATCAGTCTCTTCGATCTCCCCCTCGGCCGGCACGACCTCGTTGCGGACGAGGGCGCGAACAACCTCGAGCATCTGGTCAAACTCATTGCTACTCAATGCGTCACCATTCCTATCTTCTTACCAAGGACCCGAGGGCCAACGTGCGGTTCCCACGCCGAGAACGGTTGGCGAGGACTCAGGTCTCACTTCCTCGCCTCGCCCGCCAGCTCCGCTCTGATTGCTTCGGTATGTTGACCAAGGTCCGGAACGCTGCCCGGGGTGAATGACCATTCCTCGCTGAGCGCAGGCGGCCGAAGCGCGGCTACCGGGCCGCCGGGCGTCATCACGCTGACCCAACGATCACGCGAGCGAAGCTGTTCATGCGCTGCCAGGTCACGCACACCGTTGAGGCGAGCCTGGCCGACACCCGCAGCATCTGCCCGACGCTGGATGTCCTCGAGCGTATGGAGGGCGCACCAGTCCTGGATGAGGTCATCGAGCTCTCCGCGCCGAGCCACCCTGTCCCGGTTCCTCGCATACCCCGGGTCTTCTGCAAGCTCGGGGCGCTCAAGGACCTTTTCGGCGAACCTTCTCCACTCGTGATCGCTCGTTGTCCCCAGGACCACGACGTGGCCATCCAGCGTCTCGTATGCGGCATAAGGCGCGACCATGGGCGAGCCCATCCCTACCGGCTCTGGCTCGATACCCGTGTGGATGTACTGGTTGAGCGCAAAGCCCATCATCTCCGCAGCAACATCGAACATGGCGACAGGGATGACAGCGCCTAAGCCTGTTCGTTGACGGACGAAGAGTGCCGCCAGTATCGCTGAGAACGCGTAGAGAGCGGTTCCGATGTCGGCGATGGGGATACCGGGCTTAGCGGGGTTCCCGGGCCAGCCAGTCAGCCGGCAGGACCCGGACTCCGACTGGATCAGGAGATCGTATGCTCTCCGCTCGCTCAGCGGCCCACCCCGCCCATACCCGGAGATGTCGACGATGATGAGTGCTGGATATCGCTCAGCGAGGGAGTCTGTGCTCAGGCCCAACCGGGAAAGAGCCCCGGGCGCCAAATTGCTGACGAAGACGTCGGTCCTCCCAATCAGCTGCTCGAGGGTCTCGCGATCGCCGTCCAGAGATAGGTCGAGCGCTATGGACTCCTTGCCGGCGTTGAGCCACACGAAGTGCGCGCTCAGACCATGAATGATGTGGTCGTAGTGACGGGTCGAGTCTCCACCGCGAGGATGTTCGACCTTGATCACACGAGCGCCGAGGTCGGCCAGGTGCCTCGTGCAAAGAGGCGCCGAGATCGCCTGCTCGAGTGCTAGGACATTCACGCCCTGCAGGGGACGGCCCACGTCAACTCCTCACTCATCCAGGTCGGTAGAGCAGTTGCGTCGGGGCCATCCGGCCTGAGCCACAACCCCATTCGATGACGATGGAAGCGCCCATGGAGGCCGTTGGGTCGGATAACGGCGCCCATTGTGGTCTGGTTCCCACGAGCCATCGAACGTGACGCTCGATCATATATCATGTGCAGGACGCACCGGCAAGGCTCCGGAACGCCGCGCTCCCACCACCGGCGATCGGCTCCTCCCACAACCGAACCGGCAGCCTCCTCGGTTCGAATCTGCTGACGAATCAAGTATCATATTTGATACATCACAAGATGAGAGTAGGCGCAGATGACGAAGGTACCGGTTCATCGCGACGGGGGTTCATCCTCCCAACGGCAGAGCGGTCGACGGCCCCCGCTCGAAGGCGTGCGCGTGCTGACTCTCGAGAACTTCATCGCCGCGCCCGTCGCCACGATGTGGCTCGCCGACGCCGGCGCAGACGTCGTCAAGGTCGAGCGCCCGGGAACGGGCGACGCGTCCCGCGGAGTCGAGCCGCGACGCGCGAGCGGCGAGGAGGATCGAAGCCTGTCCTTCATCCGTGCCAATCGCAACAAGCGGAGCATCGAACTCGACCTCAAGCAGAGCGGAGACCGGGGAACGTTCGACGCGCTTCTGGCCGCTTCCGACGTCTTCATCGAGAACCTGCGCCCGACAGCCCTTGAGCAGTTGGGATTGAGCTACGCGGCCGTTCGTGCGATCAATCCCAGCATCATCTACGGCGCCATCTCCGGCTTCGGATTGCCGGAGTTCAATGGCGGCGACCTGCCTTTCCTCCCAGCCCTCGACATCGTCGCTCAGGCGATGGGCGGGCTGCTCTTCCGCGCGGAGGGTTCCGAGCACGGGCCCGTCTATTCGGGATTCCCTCTTGCGGACATCTGCGCGTCCACGAACTTGCAGAGCGCGGTCTATCAGGCGTTGTACCACCGTGAACGAACCGGCGAGGGTGCGTGCATCGACATTTCCATGCTCGATGGCGTCGTCGCCATCAACGAGCTGGTGCTCATCATGTATGACGCCCTTGGGAAGATCGCCTCTCCTGGACAGCACGGGTTGGCGGCGCCGTTCGGGACCTACGCCACGGCCGACGGCTATGTGGTGATCGCGGTACTGGGCGAGCCCGTCTGGCAGCGCTTCACCCGCGCCATGGGGATGGAGGAGCTCATCGCCATCCCTGGATTCGCCAGCGGAATCTCGCGACACGAGCACAAGCAGCAGCTCGACGAGTACATCAATCGTTGGCTGTCGGACAAGTCCACCGAAGCCGTCCTGGCGTGCCTGCTCGACTACGACGTCCCCGCAAGCGCTGTACTGAACATCCCCGACGTGGTCAAGATCGACAACCTGCACGATCGCGGAATGATCCTCAATCTCGATGATCCCGCCTGGGGGAAGGTCCAGATGGCAGGCAACCCCATCAACTCCTCCCTAATGCCCGACACGCCGACCAGACCCGCGCCGAGGCTGGGGGCCCACACGGAAGAGGTTCTTGCTGAGTGGCTCGGTGTCTCCGCGCCAGCGCGCACCTCCGCCACGCCTGGTTAGCCACTCCGCCCATCGCGCGGCGGCAGTCGACGTTCGCGCCTGGGATTGGTGACCGACAGGCTGCGATCTGACGCTGCTGAGCGGACCATGGCGAGCGTATCCATGATGGGGTCGTTCAGCCCCACTTGGAGTGAGCGGAGCACCTGCTCCCTCATCGCAATGCTCCGGGAGACTGACCCTTGCCCCGGGGACGAATGCCTCGCATGCGTGCGGGACGTTCGGTGTGACGTGCACCCGGCGCTGATCCCAGCCTTCAGAAGCCCCTGCGCCGCACGAGGTTCTCGTCCCGAAGGGTGTCGAGCTCACCCACCTCGATGCAGGCCGACGGCAGTCCCGCGATTCCGACACACGCGCTGCAGCAGCGTAAGGCAAGACTTTCGGGGTGCCCATGGCCTCACCGAGCAGGGCCGCCCACCCGGTGACGCTTGTCGTCCCAACTCCAGGGATCCAGGTTGTGAACGTCGGGTCGGGGTCGTGTTCCCCTCCTCGAGCATCGGATAGATCAAGATCTGCTTGCCGATGGCAGGAACGCCGTGATCCCGGGCGTAGATGGCCATGCTCGCCGCGACCCGCCATCGCCGCGGTCGCCCATCGCGGCGATGCGACTCGGGTCGACGGCCCCCTCCCCGGCCCGCGTCGTCCAGCCAGCGGAATGCCGGGTAGAGGGTGATCAGCGCGTGGTAGCCCGGCGGCGGAAGTAGCCGTCGAGCGCGACGGCGATGACCAGAATGATCCCCTTGACGACGTTCTGGGCGTAGCTGGAGACGCCAAGTAGCGACATGCCGTTGTCGATGGTCGCGAGCAGGAACGCTCCCAAGATGGCTCCGCGGATCGAACCGATTCCGCCGCGCAGCGATGATCCACCGATGACGGCGGCAGCGATCGCCACCAGTTCCAGACTGGTGCCGGCATCGGGTCCAGCCACGCCCGCGCGGGCGGTCAGCATGGTGCCGGCGATCCCGTAGATCGCACCCATGATCACGAAGCCGATGAGGACAAGTCGGTTGGCGTTGATGCCCGCGTAGAGCGCTGCTTCGCGGTTCGATCCGAGCAGGAAGATGCGGCGCCCGAGTTTGGCGCGGCCGAGGACTGCGTTGAGCAGGATTGCCACGACGGTGATCCACAGGACCGCGTTAGGCAGACCGCTGACGGTCTGGCCGACCCACACCACGACGGCTGCGACGACGATGTAGACCAGCAGGCGGACCAGTGGTCCCAGAATCCCGGTCGCGCGCCCCGCGTTCCGCCGCGATGCGAACAGCTGCCATACGCCGTACGCCAACACGAGGGCAGCGAGCGCCCACACCATCACCGTTGACATCCGCCCCTCGGTCACGTCGATGAAGTCGTTGGTGACCGGGCCGATGGGGATGGCGTTGACCCACAGGAGTCCGATGCCGCGCCAGAGGAGGAATCCTGCCAAGGTCACGATGAACGCGGGCACCTGGAACCAGGTGATGACCAAGCCTTGGATGAGACCAAGACCGATGCCGAACGCCACGCCGGCCAGGATGCTCGTGATCACGCTCCAGCCGGCTACCTGGCACTGGGCGACGATCAGACCGGCGAAGAAGGCTGCGCTTCCGACGGACAGGTCGATCTCGCCCATGATGATCAGCAGCGCCATTCCGCAGGCGACCACAGCGACCACGGCGGTCTGCCGTAGAAGCAGCGAGGCGTTGGACGAGGTGATGAACAGCCCGTCGGACACCTGCTGGAAGTAGAAGATGAGGAGGAGGGCGGCAGCCGTCAGAACGATCGACCGTGACATCACGAGAGAGGCCAGCTTCGCGCCGACGGATCGAGGGCTGCTTGACCCCGCGGTCGCGGTGGAGATCTGGGTGACCGGACGATCACTGTTCTGGGTGGTCATGTCAGCGTGGCTCCCGTCGCGGCGGACAGCAGGTCGTGGGCGGTTGCGCCCGGGGTGAACTCGCCGCGGATGCGGCACTTGTACATCACGAGGATGCGATCGGCTTCGGTCAGTACCTCGTCCACGTCGCTCGAGATGAGAAGGACTCCGACCTTCAGCTCGCGGGCCACAGTGCGGATGAGCTGATAGATGTCGCGGCGAGCCCCCACGTCGACGCCGAGGGTCGGCTCGTCGAGGATGAGCACCTTCAGCCCCTTGATCAGGGATCGGCCGAACAGGACTTTCTGCTGGTTGCCGCCACTGAGTGCATCGATCGCGATCCCGGGACGGGACGGGCGGACGCCCAGGCGTTGGATGAAGTCCTCGACGCGGTCACGCTCTGCCGGTGCATCCACGAGCAGCCCCATCGCGGAGAGCTCGTCGAGCATGGCCACCGTCATGTTCGACGCGACGGACTGTTCCTGGAACACGCCCTGCGACTTGCGGTCCTCCACCAGCAGCGACAGGCCGCGCTTGAGTGCCTGTCGAGGGCTGCCGGCAAGGCCCTGCACGCCGCCCATGGCAACGTTTCCGCTGACCGGGCCCGGCCAAGCTCCGTACAGGGCGCGGCCCAGTTCGGTGCGTCCCGCACCGACCAGACCGTACAGACCCACGATCTCGCCGGGGTACACGTCGAGGCTGACGTCGAGCACGCGAGGTCGCAACCGCCGGTCGTCGACATAGACTGACATGTTCTCCACGTGGAGCGCGGGCTGGTGACCATCCCGGACGAACACGTCGTGGTGGGCGATCTCCTGGATCGCCGAGTACGTCTCGCCGAGCATGGCGCTGACGAGTTCGCCCTGAGGGGGCACCGACTCGAACTCGGCCACCAGCCGTCCGTTGCGCAGCACCATCACCTCGTCGGCGAGCTGCCTGACCTCGTCCAGACGGTGGGTGATGTAGATGATCCCGACGCCGGCTCGACGGAAGCCGCGAAGCTGCTCGAGGAGCACCGTGGCTTCTGAATCGGTGAGTGCCGCGGTCGGCTCATCGAGGATGAGCACTCGCGCCGATCGGTGAAGCGCTGCGGCAAGCACTGCGAGCCGTCGCTCCGACGGCGTGAGCGTCGAGGCGGGAGCTCGAGGGTCCGCCTGCAGGCCGAAGACCTCCAGCGCCTCACGTGCGTCGTTCACGGCCTTGCCTTCGTCGTAGAGCCCTCTTTGTCCAGGGAGCCGCCCCGCGAACATGTTCTCCGCGATGGTCAGGTGCGGCACGACGTGCAGCTCCTGAGGAACCAGGACGACGCCGGACTCGTCGCTGGCCCGAAGCGAGGAGAACTCCACGGCCTGGCCAGCGAGCTCGATCGGTCCCCGAGTAACTCCCGTGGGCGATGACGCCGCTGAGGATCTTCACCAGAGTTGACTTGCCGGCGCCGTTCTCACCCACTACCGCGAGCACCTGACCCTCCTGGAGCGTCAGATCGACGTCGCTGAGAACCGTGGTGCTCCCGTAAGCCTTGGTCAGGGACCGGGCGGCGAGAATCGCCGTCCGGTCCCTGACCGAAGGCACAGAGCCCTCGGAGGGTCGAGCATCATCCACAGTTGTTGACCGCTCCACCGCTGAAGACCTTGTCGGTCGTGGTCCAACCCGGAGGCATGTACTTGTCGATGTACTCGCAGAGGGTGTCCTTGGTGACCGAGAAGAGGGGCGGGTTGATCACCGGCGCGCCGCTGGCCGAGGTCGAGTCCTGCTTAGGGGTCTCGGTGCCGGCTATGAACGAGTGAGCGATGTCGGCGGCGTCCTTGGCCATCGCGTCGTAGGCAGTCCAGGTCGTTTGCCCCTGCCAGCCCTGCGCGATGTACGTCAGGCTCGCCGGAGAGGCGTCACTGCCTGTCGAGAACACTGCCCCGGCCGGCTTGCCGGCCGACTTCATTGCCTGAGCCACGGCCTGCGCGCAGTTGTCCCACATGCACAGGAAGGCATCGAGGTTCGGCTCCTTCTGGAGGGCGGCCTCGGCTTCCTTCTGCGCTGTGGCCTGGTCCCAACCCGGGGTGGTGACGTCATACACGACGTTGACCTTGGGGTTGTTCTTCATCAACTTGTCGTACGACTGGCCCATCTCACCCTCGGCCGGAGTGGCCGGGTCGCCTCGAATGATGGCGACCTTGGCAGCGCGGTCCGTGGGCAGGTGGTCCAGCAGTGACTGCGCCTGCTGCTCACCCATCGCCACGTTGTTTCGGGTGATCACGTAGTCGGCCTTGGCGTCGACGTCGTTGTCGTACGCGATGACCTTGATGCCCTGCTGCTGGGCCTGCTTGATCAGCGGGGTGAACGCCTTGGCGTCGTTGGCGTTGAGGATCAGCACCTTGATGCCGCGCTGCATCATGCTCTGGATCTGGCTGATCTGCGTCTGCAGGTTGTTGTTCGAGAAGTTCGAGATCACCTCGTCGCAGTTCGCTTTGGCGACCTCCTTGATCTTCTGCTCCTCGAACACGAAGCGCGCGACCTGCTGGCTCACCAGCGAGAGACCGATCTTCCCGCACTTAGAGGATTCCGAGCCGGACGGCGCCGGGGTTCCACTGGAACCGCTCCCGGAACTGCTACTGCATGCGGCGAGCGCCAGCGCTGCGGCGCCGACCACCGCCACCAGGCCGGCACGCAGCCAACGGTCAGCGGACTGCGACGAGCGCCCGCCAACCGAGCTACGCCCGCCGATCAGAGACCTAACGGCCATGGGATCTTCCCTTCACATCGGACATACGACGACACGGACCACACCCACCCAGCTCGTCGGTCGATCTGTGCACCGTCGCGGAGTCTCTTGATGTCCACGCTGACTGCCTCAGCCGCATTGCTGGAGTGACGCAGAACATATATCATGCATGAAACATGGTCAAGGCTTCCGGCCAGCAGGTTGTGGCGGCGAGACCGACTTGTTACCTGCGCGACTTGCTACCTGCCAATCAGGAGCAGCACGCGCCGTGGCACGCAAGGTCCAGCCGCATCGCCGACTCATGTGATGGCCTCAACGGTTGTTGAAGGCCGCACGGGTTCCGCCGTCGACGGGGAGCACCACTCCGTTGATGTACCGAGCCTGGCTGCTCAGCAGGAACACGACGGCGTCAGCGACATCCGCCGGCTCGGCGATCCTTCCCAGTGGCGAGACGCCGGAGGACTTGAACCCGACCGCTTGCCCGTCGCCCATCGCCTTCGAGGACATGCCCGTGTTCGTGGGTCCCGGTGCCACCGCGTTGACGGTGATGCCTGAAGGTCCCAGCTCGACCGAGAACACCTGTGCCAGGACGTGAAGAGCCGCCTTGGTCGCCGCGTAGGCACCGCCGGCGATCTTGGGCCGGATGCCGGCAATCGATCCAAGGACGACGACGCGCGCGGGGTCACCTTTGGTCGCAGCCGCCCGCAGTGAGGGAATGGTCTCTCGGATCACCAGCCACGGAGCTCGTACGTTCACATCGAACATCAGGTCGACGTCTTCGATCGACGCGTGCTCGAGTTCCCCGACCTTGACCACCCCGGCGCTGCACACAACTGCATGCAGCACCCCCGCCTCACTGACCACCGCCTTGACTGCGGTGACGAGGTCGTCGGCAACGCGGAGGTCACAGCGCAGGAACCGCACACGGGGCGAAGCATTCACCGACCCCAGGTAGTCGTCCCGGTCGAGTACCCATACCTGCCAACCGTCGGCGGTCAGCTGCTCGACCGTCTGATGCCCGATCCCTGCAGATCCACCAGTGACCAGCGCGTTCTTTCGTGGAGCATGCGACATGAGTCCGTCCAGACCTTGAAAGTGAGGCTTCGACGATATTGAATATACAAAATACCTGTCCCGGCGGTGGGCACTCTCACCCCACCCTCGGGCCATCGTCCGACCGAACAAGGAGCGCTCCCGATGACCGATCCCACCTACGACTTCAGCGACCGGGTCGCGTTCATCACCGGCGCCAGCTCGGGTATGGGTGCTGAGACCGCTCGCTGGTTCGCTCGGGCCGGGGCCGCGGTTGTCCTTGCCGACATCACGGCGGAACCTCTGCGGGAGCTGGCTGAGGAGCTGACGAGCGGAGGCGCAGCAGCCGTGGCTGTGCCGTGCGACGTGGCCGACGAGGAGCAGGTGGCGCACGCGGTGTCCGTGGCCGACCGGCAGTTCGGGCGTCTTGACTTCGCATTCAACGCCGCAGGGATTCAGGTGCCCGCCGTCGATCTAGCCGATGAGGAAGCGAAGTACTTCGATCGCATCACCGGCGTGAACCTGCGCGGCACGTGGGCCGCCATGAAGCACGAGCTGAACATCATGCGACGTCAGGGGTCTGGAGCGATCGTGAACTGCTCCTCGATCAGCGGCCTCATCGGTAACCCGAAGCTGGCAGCCTACGACGGCACGAAGTTCGGCATCATTGGGCTCACCAAGAGCGTGGCGCTCGATTACGCCGCGCGCGGGGTGCGGGTCAACGTGATCTGTCCTGGCACCATTGATACTCCGATGGTCAGTCGCATGGTCAATGCTGGAGAGCTTTCCTGGGAGGACCTCATCGGCAACCTTCCGATGGGACGTGTCGGCATGCCTTCCGAGATCGCGTCAGTCGTACTCTGGCTGTGCAGCTCGGGATCGAGTTTCATCACAGGGGTCGCCATCCCCGTCGATGGTGGGTTCACTTCCCAGTAGGCGCTTGCGCGCCGCCCGCCCGGGTGATGTCTTGGGAGCAACGTCACATCCGAGGGCATGCGGAACGAAGGGTCTGCACGGGCCGTGACCCAGGCCCACTCGCTGTCTGCGCCGCTGGTGCGCGCTGAAGCGATCGGTGTCGTCCCACTGACGGCGTGAGCGATGGTCACATCCACATGACCGAGCCACTCATCGCCACGATCACTACAAGCGTCCCTGGCCGGCCCGCCAGCGCATCAACGGCGGGTACGCCATGATGCCGGCGCACGCCACTGGCACCTAGCACCGGTCCAGAGTCTCAGGGACTCTTGAGCAGGCATTGCTCGTCGGCGACCGTGGCCTAGCAGTAGCCGCGATGGGTGAGGGTTCCTCGAGGTCGCGTTCGGCGCAACTGGAGGCCGCCATTCAGGCAGGGCCGCCCGTGGCCCACCAGTCACCGCTCAAAACACGGCACGACGGGTCGCGCGTGATGATATATTATGTCTACTCTGTGCGTACGGCCGCCTTCTTGGAGGCAAGACATCAGTTGCGAAGGAGCCCATCGGTGATCCGACACACAGTTCTTCTGCGGTTCTTCGAAGACGTCTCCGACCAGGCCGTTGGAGCATTCATGGCCGGGGTTCGGGAACTTCCGTCTCGGATTCCATCCATCGTGAACCTCAGCTGCGGCAGAGATGTGGGCAAGGTGGACCACCCGGACCAGCTCAGCTCCAACTGGGATTTCGTCGTATCGACGACATTTCCCTCCATGTCCGCCTACCTCGAGTTCTCGACGCACCCCAGCCACCTCGAGCTCATCGAGAAGCATGTGGTTCACCTCGTGAAGGAGCGTGCGGCCCTCCAGGTCGAGATGCAGTCCGAAGGGTGATGTGACGCGGCAGGTGTCGCCGAGCCCCGTTTCGACTGAGCCTGCGACGCGATCGCGACGTTCGAGCGTCTCTTGACGCATTCTATTGCATATATATTATATTGGAACTGAGGCGGTGCGCAGATCGCCCTCGTCGAGCCAGTGAGGTCCTAATGCGAGGTGTCCTGTTCCACGGCGAGGGCCGGCTTGAGGTCGCCGACCTCCCCGAGCCGGTCGCGGACGCGGATGAGGTCGTCATCCAGGTGCAAGCGTCGGGGATCTGCGGCTCGGATCTGCACACGCTCCGCGGCGCAAAACTCACACCGCCGGTGGTCGCCGGCCACGAGCCGGCCGGAGTGGTCGTCGACGTGGGCCGCTCAGTGCCTCGCTTCTGGATCGGCCGACGCGTCATGATCCATCACTACATCGGCTGCGGGTCCTGCGATCAGTGCCGCATCGGGTGGACCCAGATGTGCCGGGCGGGTGCCACGGCTATGGGCGCGACTGCTCCGGGCGCCCATGCGGAGTTCATGAGCGTTCCCTCACGGACCATCCTGCCGATGCCGGACGGCTTGTCCGACCTGGCCGCTGCCGCCATCAGTTGCGGGACAGGTACGGCGTGGGGCGCCCTGCAGAGAATGGGGCTCACTGGGCGCGACACCATCGCCATCTTCGGCCAGGGGCCAGTCGGCCTTGCGGCGACGCAGCTTGCCACGACCCTGGGCGCCCGAGTGATCGCATTGGACGTGTCACCGAGCAGATTGGGCCGAGCGCACGAGTTCGGGGCGGATGCGCTCCTGAACCCGGCGGAGCTGGCGTCCGTGCCAGCCGCGATCCGGGAGCTGACCGAGGGCCGAGGCGTTTCCCGAAGCCTGGAGACGAGCGGCGCCACGCCAGCTGCCACAGCGGCGCTTGACAGCCTGGACCTGTGGGGGGTCGGTTGCTTCGTCGGCGTGGGATCGACGGTGCACTTCGAGCTCACCGATCAGCTCTTCAAGCAGATCTCCGTCGTCCCTTCCTGGACGCTCTCAGTCAACGCGATGGAAGAGTGCGCACGCTACGTGGTTCAACGGGGCGTGGATGTCGATTCCCTGTTCACGGACTCCTGGTCTCTCGCTGACGCGCACAGGGCGTATGAACTGGCGGCGGCCCAGACCGCGGGCAAAGGGGTATTCCTGCCTAACGGATGACCCACTCGCGCCTAGCGCGGCTGCACGGAGTGGTGCCGTAGAGTGATCTCAACGATAATGCACTAAGGGAGGGACGCCGTGGCGGCCAGAGCAGCTAGTTCACGACGAGGGGCGCCTGCACGCACCCAGCTTCCGGAGGAGGTCGCAGCGTACGTTCGTGAGCTAATCATGACCGGTGAGGCAAAGCCGGGCGAGTTCCTTCGAATCGAGCGGATTGCAGAGGCTGTCGGAGTCAGTCAGACACCTGTACGCGAGGGGCTTCTGGCACTGCGCAGCGAGGGCCTGGTCGAGCTCCTCCCCCGCCGCGGGTTCATGGTCACTGCGATCACGGCTCAGGACATCACTGATCTGTACTGGGCGCAGGCTGCGATCTCCGGCGAGCTTGCGGCGCGTGCCGCACGGCTTATCACCGATGAGCAGATCACGATGCTCGAGGACAACGTGCGCCAGTACCGGCGGGCCGCCGGCGCCGAGGACTGGGACCTGACCCAGGAGCTCGGTAGCGAGTTCCACGGGGAGGTTGCCGTGGCGGCGCAGTCGACTCGGCTCGCTCTCCTCCTTGACCAGATCACGTCCAGCTTGCCGAGCCGGTACATGGTCTGGGGGGTGGGTAATCCCCGCAGGACAGTGCGGGAGCATCCCCGCTTGGTCACCGCGCTCAAGAAGCGAGACGCCGAACTGGCGAGGTCCCTGATGACCACACACATGGTCCAGCAGGGCAGGCGGCTCGTCGAGGTCCTCGAGGAGCGCGGTATGTGGGCCGACCAGGACGCCAGCGACACCAAGCCCGCCTGATCCTTTCCAGAACTCAGTTGATCGGCGATCTCGGCACTTGTTGAGGTGACTGATCCCACGTCGAGGGTCTTTGGCCACCGCGACGCTGGTACGCACGCGATGGTGAGCAACCGATCTCGGCGTGCTCTAGGCACACGGCGGGGCAGGGTTGCGAGTTCAGCCGAGCCGCGCGCTACCTCGAGACCCGTGTCATCAATGCGGGAGAACATGCCCTCTCCGCCGAAGGTCGGCGTCCCTAGGGTGCGCGTGGGAACACGCAGGCCCTAGCGCCCCAAGTGGGCGGTATTCCACGCGTCAGCTCCCCGATCTCGCGATGAGACTCCGCGCACTGCTCAAGGCGCCGGCGCGATCCTGACACTGATCGACCGGCTCTGGGAGTACTGATAGAGCGCCTGAAACCCCTTCTCGCGGCCGATGCCGCTCGACTTGAACCCGCCGAAAGGGACTTCCAGGCCGCTCGCCCAGTAGTCGTTGACGTTGACCTGGCCCGCCTGCATGGCCGTGGCGACACGCAGCGCCCGGGACACGTCGCTCGTCCATACCCCGGCGACCAACCCGTAGTCGCTGTCGTTCGCGATCCTGATCGCCTCCGCCTCATCCTCGAAACGGATCACGCACAGCACCGGGCCGAAGATTTCCTCGCGCGCCACCCGCATCGAGTTGTCGACGTCGGCGATGACCGTGGGTTCGATGAAGTAGCCGCCTGCGAGACGGGCGTCGCCGGGGGCCTTGCCGCCGGTCACGACCCGGCCGCCCTCTTGCTGGCCGATGTCCACGTAGTTCAGCACCTTCTCGTACTGCTGTGCGGTCGTCAGCGGGCCGAGGTCGCCGTCCTCCATCCCTGGTGCGACGGTGTCCTTCTCCACTCGCTCCGCCAAGCGCTCGACGAACTCGTCATAGATGCTCGACTGAACCAGCAGGCGGCTGCCAGCGACGCAGATCTGGCCCGACTTCGGTCGGATGGCGCCCCACGCGCCTTCGATGGCTGCATCGATGTCGGCGTCCTCGAACACGATGTTGGGCGACTTGCCGCCGAGCTCGAGGGTGACTGGCACGAGGCGTCGGGACGCACCCTCCATGATCTTCTTGCCCGTCGCGACGGAGCCCGTAAAGGAGATCTTGCGAACGAGGGGATGGTTGGTCAGGGCCTCGCCGGCATCGCCGAAGCCCGGCACCACGTTGACAACACCGGCCGCGAGCCCGTTGCTGGCGAGGATCTCGGCGAATCGCAATGTGCTGAGGGGGGTGGCCTCAGCCGGCTTGACGACCACGGTGTTGCCCATAGCGAGGGCGGGAGCGAGCGCGCGAGCAGCCTGGTTGAGGGGGCCGTTCCACGGGACGATCAGGCCCACGACTCCGAACGGCACCTGCGTGGTGAAGGAGATGTACTCCGGGCCGAGCGGGATGGAAGTGCCGTGGACCTTGTCCGCGCCGCCCCCATAGAACTCGAAGTACCGGGCCACGAGCTCAACGTCGCCGTACGAGGACTTGAGCGTCTGGCCCATGTTCCGAGTCTCGAGCTCTGCGAGTTCATCGGCGTGGGCGCGGATGACCTCTGCCAGCCGGAGCATGAGTCGTCCGCGATCGCCTGGCTTTTCCGCGCTCCAGGCCGGGAATGCCGTGTCCGCGGACCTCACGGCCGCGTCCACGAGGGCAGACGTCCCGCGAACCACGTCGGCGAGCGGACGACCTGTGGCCGGGTCGTACACCGGGTAGGTCTCGCCCGAGGACGTCGCGTAGGAACCGCCGATGAATGGCTCGTGACGGGTATTCACAGTGAACTCTCCCTTGCTTCCAAGCGCCGCGGCGGGCGCCACATCCCTGATGCCATCTTGAGGCTTCGACGCACCCTCCGCGATGGCGGCCGATGACATCCGTTCCGGTCCGTTACGCGGGTTTGTTGGCCGGCGTGCGTGCGTGCTCGGTGCGAGGCGTCGGGGCAGCCCGCGGGACATCCGTGACGCCTGGGCTGCTCGGGGCAGCCAGCGATCGAAGCACCGGCCTGACATCTTGCGCCGAGTCCAAGGACATCAGCATGTCGAGCGCGCGGCGCGCCTGCGCATCGTTGAGCACCCCGGAGACGTTGATGAGGAACTTGGCTGCCAACTCGTCGTCCGACATCCTCGTGTCGGCGTCCCCTGCCGTTCCCCGCGGGTAGCGGAGCTCTGCCACGAAGGTCGTGCCCCGGGCGTCCACCTCCACTCGCGACGGTCGCGCCAGCGGGTCGTCGACGATGGCGTCCTGCCATTCGGGGTGCGTCTCGTAGGTGACCACCCGCGCGAGATCCAGCACCTTGGGTGAGTAGACGACCTCGTGCGACTGCCACTCCTTGCTCGGAGTCAGGCGCTGGGCCGCCACGGCCATGCCGTGGGCGATGCTGAACTGGGCCTCCACGATGTTGGTGACTTCATCGTTCAACCAGAGGGCACGCTCCACGTGCCCTTCACCCTGCGCGCGGATCGCCGTGATCTCGGACGTCGCGACGTTGTTGTCATTCAGCACATCGATGAGCAGGTCGAAGAGACCGTGCTGTGCCCGGCAGTGCGGGTAGTGCTTGAAGGAGTTCTCGTTCGGGAAGTACCAGGTCTCGCCGATGCCGGCCAGCATCCGGTCCGGAGCCCAACGGGTGGTCCCGATGAAGCGCGGGTACCCGAAATCGACGTCGTCGAGCACCCCCGGGTCGCCCGTATGCCCAAGCATGGCGTTGAACGCGGCCATGAGAGCGACCTGCGTGACCGGACCCGCCATCGTGTACTTGATGGTTGCAGTCGGGATGTGCTCCAGCCACGATCGGTGCGAGTTAACGGGCGAGTTGGCAGCCGCGATGGCGATCGCGTGCGACGTCACCTCCGCGCTTGCCCCCCGCAATCGGGCGACGGCGGCGGTGGCACCGAACACCGTGCTGGTGTAGCCAAGGATCGCGGGCGTGATCTGTCCGTCGACTGTGTCACGGATGTAGTCCATGCCTTTGCCGATGCGGTTGGAGAGCTCGTGTGACAAGGCAACGGCGAGCAGCAAGTGCGCGCCGGAGACGCCGTCGGCCTCCGCGACGGCCAACGCGCCAGGCAGCACGTACGGCGAGACGTGGCCGGGCGGGAGTACTGCGTCGAAGTCGAGCGCATTGATCAGCTCGCCATTTGCGAAGGCCGCGCCGAAGACCGACGACCGTCGAGGAGACCCGAAGATCGTCGCCGTCTCGTCGTTCACAGCGAGCATCCCGGCAAACTCGACCGCGACCCGGCCCTTCTTGTCGTCCACGCCCGCAACGGCACAACCAAGGGAATCGACAAGGATGCGCTTGGATTCGTGGACGACGTCGTCAGGCAGGTCGTCGAAAGAGGTTGCCGCAATGAACGCGGCGAGTGTGTCAGCGACGCTCACCAGCAGCTCCGATCTTGAAGTGACGCCACGGCGGCGGCGCGCGGTGCTCCTGCCGCGCAAAGATGCGTGCAGGTTCGTGCGTCAGTATAGAATATATTTTACTGGATGCGCGGTCAACGGTTCAGCCCTCCTAGGGCAGCACGCGGTTCAGCGCACAGGTCGCTGGCGTCATGCGCCGACGCGGTTCTATATTATCTTCGGATAATCTCGGCCCCGAGCGACGTGTGCACTTGGCGGTCCAACGTCAACGCACCCGTCCCTGTCCCCACCGCGAGAGATTGGACAGCACCATGGAGCACCCCGACTCTTCCCGGGTGATCGTGACCACGACCGACAACGGGCGTTCTGCCTTCGTGACAATGAACGTCACCGCCGTCGTCGAGAACGACGCCGAGGAGAACCCCTTGTTCAAGGTGAGCCAGCTGTGGGGCACCGAGGACGGGATTTCAACCGTCGGTTCACCTCTCGACCCGGAACAGGTCATCGATCCCTGGTTCCCAGGCCCAGGCGGGGTGCGCTTCAGGTTCTTCACGTTCATGCCGGCCGTTGGCGGTACGGATTCGGACAAGGGGTTGCAGGACGTCGGATCCGACGATCTCGGCGGCTTCACCGACGCCTTCGACCCTGAGCGTCCAGGCATGCACATCTCTGACTCCGTCGACTACGTTCACGTCCTGAGCGGTGAGGTAGTCATGGAGCTCGAGACCGGCGAGGTGTTGATCAGACAGGGTGACATCGTCATCATGCGAGGCGGCTGGCACAACTTTCGCAATGAGACTGACCGCCCCTGCACGGTGGCCTCCGTGATGGTCGGCGCCCACCGCGCCTGAACGCCCGAACGGGGTGCACCCCCGCGGACCTACTGGTCGGGCGGCGTCACATTGGGCAGCCCTGCCATCCGCCGGTACTCCGCGATTGTACGCAGGATGCCCTGCTCCATCGGGTACCGCGGCGCGATGCCAAGGAGGTCATTGGCCCGTTGCCCGCGGAACGGGATCGCCCAGTTGGTCTGCGCTCCCGCCGCGAGCCCTGCCGCCTCGGCGCCGGTCTCGAGCGTCATCTGAGCTCTTGGCAAGACCGTCCGAACGAAGTCGAACGCCTCGCGGATGGGCCTGTAATCGCCGACCGTGACGAAGCTCTCGCCGGAGCCGGCAGTGGAGCTCAGAACTTCGACGAACCACCGCGAGACGTCCTCGACATAGACGAAGTCGATTGAGCGTTCGCCAAAGGGGACGACGACCGGGCCGATGCCGCGCGCTGGGTTCTCGATCAGGTTGCGGAACCAGCTATTGCCACCGCCACGACCGGCTTTCACGTGCTCGCCGAACCCGTAGACCTTACCCAGCCGAAGACCCACAGAGCTGAGGCCGTGGTTCTCCCAGTACCGCCGGGCATACCGCTCGGTGAACTCCTTGGTGGCGCCGTACGCGCTCCGGGGGTCGAGAGGACTCGAGTCGTCGATCGAGCCGTCGGGGTTGACGGAGCGGGGGCCGAAAACGTTGATGGAACTGGACTGCACGACCCGCTTCACCTGATGACGGACGGCCGACTCGAACAGGTTGATGGTGCCGACGATGTTGACGTCCACGGCGCTGCGGAGGTTCTGCTCCGAGGCCGCGGCCACCATCGCGGCAAGGTGGACCACCTCATCGATGCCGTGCTCGTAGATGGTCCGGTCCACAGCCGCCGCATCGACGATGTCGCCCACCACCACCGCCAGCCGCGCGTAGGCCTCGTCACCCATCACAAAACGCAGATTGGCCAGGTTCGGGTGAAGCTCGCCCTGACCGTCCTGCGGGCCGAACCGGCCGTAGACCACGACCTCGCGGCCCGAGGCGACGAGATCCCGCACGACGTAGGCACCGACAAAACCGACGCCGGTCACCAAGGTCGCCATTTCACACACTCCTCGCTGTCGCGCGATCGGGTGCGTGAATGAGGGCCGGCCCGGCTGATGCGACCGCCCCCACCAGGGCGGACCGAGGCCCGACCCTTTCAGGTCGAGTCGGCCCCGACGCGCCCACGGCTGCCGGTTGATACCGCCGGCACCGCCCGGCGGATGGACGCGGATGACTTATCCGCCGAAGTGCGACAGAGCGAGCCTGTCCGAGGGCACTGCCAAAAACGAGGCGCCATCGACGAACCACGCCCTCCAACGGACGCTGGAAGCCCACGGACGGGTCTGTCACCATGCGCAGCACACTCAGACGGAGGCGGGGATGCGCTCGAAGACAGCAGCGAGTCCCTGGCCTCCGCCGATGCACATCGTCTCCAGACCGTAGCGGGCCTCTCGCCGATCCAGCTCACGGAGCAACGTCGCCAGGATGCGCCCGCCGGTCGCGCCGATCGGGTGACCCAAAGAGATCCCCGAACCGTTGACGTTCACCCGGTCAAGATCCCGCTCCGACAGCTGCCAGCCGCGAAACACAGCGAGTACCTGCGCCGCGAACGCCTCGTTTAGCTCGATGAGGTCCATATCCGCCATGGTGAGCCCGGCACGTTCCAGTGCTCGCGCGGCGGCGGGAACAGGACCTATGCCCATGCAGCTGGGCTCGACCCCCGCCAGCGACCAACTCACCATCCGTGCGAGTGGGCGAAGGCCCAGCTCGTCCGCCCGCTGGGGCGTCGTGACGACGGCAGCGGCCGCGGCATCGTTCTGCCCGCTCGAGTTTCCTGCCGTCACGGTGGCGTCTGCGTCCTGGCCGAGCAGCAGCGGCTTGAGCTTGGCCAGCGACTCCACAGTTGTACCGGGCCTCGGGTGCTCGTCTATCTCGATCGTCACTGTGGTGCCCTTCCTGGCACCTGCGACGGTGACCGGGATGGTCTCGTCCCGGAACCGACCGGATTCGATGGCGTCGACGGCCCGCTCGTGCGAGCGCACGGACCATTCGTCCTGCTCGAGACGTGAGATGCCGTAGTCGCGACGCAAATTCTCGGCGGTCTCGATCATGCCGCCGGGCACCGGGAAGCGCTTTCCTCCCGAGTTCCTGCGCGGCTCGGCCAGCCGGTCGAGCAGCTTGGGCTGGGCGCCAGCATTCCAGCGCATATTGGGGATGTAGAACTCCACCTGGCTCATGCTCTCGGCCCCGCCCGCGATCACAAGGTCGGAACCGCCGGTCATGACCTGCATGCACGCGTAGATGACCGCCTGCAACCCTGACCCGCAGCGACGGTCGATCTGGATGCCAGGCACGGAGACATCGAGGCCGGCATCGAGGGCTGCGACCCGCCCGAGTGCGGCTGCCTCCCCATTGGGGTAGCCCTGAGCAAAGATGACGTCATCGATGTCTGCCGACGTGATGCCCGTCCGTTGCACGAGGCCGGCGATGACCGTCGCTGCCAGGTGGGTGACAGGCGTGTCCCTGTACACGCCGCCATATCGTCCGACCGGGGTTCTGACCGGCTCGCAGATCACCGCATCAAACACTGAGACTCCTTCATCGTGCTGCAGACACTTGGAATAGGTAGGGCTCACATGCCGCGTCCGCCACTTACCTCGAGCACGGCACCATTGACGTAGGAGGCCATCGACGACGTCAGGAACACGACCGCGGAGGCGACCTCGTCGGGGCGCCCCGCCCGTCCGAGAGGGACCTCGGACTCCTTGGCAAGGAATATCTCGGGCCTCATGGCGAGAGTCATGGCGCTGGTCACGAGGCCGGGTTGGACGGCGTTCACTCGGACGCCGAACGGTCCCAACTCCTTCGCCGAGGCCTTGGTGAGTCCAATCAGACCGGCCTTGGCGGCGCTGTAGTTGGTTTGCCCGGGGTTCCCGATCTTGCCCGACAGCGACGACACGTTGACGATCGAGCCGCTGCCCTGACTCCTGAAGAGTGGGGCGACCGTCCTCGTACCGAGCCAGGCACCCTTGAGGCTCACGTCGAGGACCAAGTCGAAATCGTCCTCGGACATCTTGGCGATGTACGCGTCGCGTGTCACACCTGCGTTGTTCACCAGCGCGTCGACCCGCCCGAAGTTCTCCATCGTCGCCTCCAGGAGACGCTGTAGATCCGGCTCAGACCGTACGTCGCACGCGCAGGCAGCGACCGAAGCCCCCACTGCGGTCAGCGGGGCGATGGCGCCAGCTGCCCTGTCACCATCGACATCAGCGACCATGACGTGCGCGCCTTCGGCCACGAAGGCTTCGGCGATCGCTAGACCGATTCCCTGCCCAGCGCCAGTGATGATGGCGACCTGACCGGTGAGCAGCCCCCTGCCTTCCGCGAGGAGGGACGGCTCGACGTCGTCGGCCGCCGGGGGGCTAGTGCTGTCCAGCGTCATTGGAGGACTCCTTCTCGGGGTTAATGGGGATGTCCTCGACCGGGGTCGTCGGGTCCAGCGCGACGAGGTTGCCCAGCGGGAGGCTGAGGTGGCGCGCCTTGATGACTCGCCGCATGACCTTGCCGTTCTTCGTCTTGGGCAGCGTGCGCACGACGTGGAGGATCGGCGCGAACGACCGGCCGACGTTGTACTCGGCGGTGCGCTGAAGGTCTGAGAACTCCGACTCGGCCAGATCCGGGGCCACCACGAAGGCGACGATGCGCTGCCCTCGTTGAAGATCCGGTACTCCGATGGCCGCCGCCTCGACGATGCGGCGGTCCTTCAGCAGCGCGGCCTCGATCTCGGCCGGGCCAACGCGACGACCCGATACCTTGATGGTGTCGTCCGATCGACCATGGACGCGCCACACGCCGTCCTTGCTGATACTTGCAAGGTCGCCGTGGTCCCAGACCCCCGTCCATCGGGACCAGTAGGTGTTCAGATATCGCTCATCGTCCTGCCAGAAGCTGTGCGTCATTCCTGGCCAGGCGTTGAGGACGGCCAACTCGCCGATCGCGTCGCGCACGAACTCGCCGTCCTGCGAGAGGACGCTTACGTCCATCCCCACCAGCGGGCCGTTGAAGCTGGCCGGATCCATCGGTAGGAACGGGTACGCGATGAGGATCCCGCCGCCAGTCTCCGTGCCTCCGCTGTAGTTGATGACCGGGCGCGTGCCGCCGCCCACCGAATCGAAGAGCCACTCCCACGTGGGCTCGTCCCAGGCCTCGCCGGTCGATGCGAACGTGTGGATCGTGTCGAGTCCGGCGTAGTCGCCGTCGGACACCGCCATGACGGCACGGGCCGCGGTTGGCGCGATGCCCTGGATCGTCACCCCGTTGCGTTCCGCGATGTCCCACAGCCGGCGGTTCGAGGGAAAGGTCGGGACGCCTTCGGTAAGGACCAGAGTCGCGCCGAGCTGGAGCACCCCAAGGATCAACAGTGGGCCGAGCATCCATCCCATGTCGGCGATCCATGCGAGGACGTCGTCCTCGTGCACGTCGAACCCATAGGCGAAGTCGTGGCCGGCCTTGACGAGGAACCCGGCGTGCGAGAGGACGATGCCCTTCGGAGCGCCAGACGTCCCCGACGTGTAGAGGATCGCGAGCGGCTCGTTGGAGTCGAGATCGGCTGCGTCCACCGGCGACGGTGCGGGATCGAGCTCGTGCCAGTAGACGTCCCGGTCCGGCTCCATGGGGACCGTCTGTCCCTGATGGTCGAAGACCACCACGCGGCGGACGCTCGGCACGTCCGCCAGCGCTGCGTCGGCGGTCGCCTTGAGGGGGATGAACTTGCCTCGGCGCGTGGTGCCATCAGCGGTGACCAAAGCCACGGCTTCAGAGTCTCGCAGCCTGGCCGCGAGTGCCTCGCTCCCGTAACCGGTGAAGGCAGGCACGGAGACGGCACCGATATGAGCACAGGCGAGGAAGGCGACCACCACCTCGGGCACCACCGGCATGAAGATGACGACGCGATCCCCCTTGCGGACACCGATCCCGATGAGGTTGGCGGCGAAGTCCTTGATCTGGCTGTCGAGTGCGGCGTAGGTCAACGACCGCGACTGGCCTCCGTCCCCCTCATACACGACAGCGCGCTTGGCGCCCAGGCCGGCATCGACGTGACGACTCGCGCAATGGGTGGCAGCGTTGATCCGACCCCCCACGAACCACGAAGACAACGGCTTGCCCCGGCTGTCGTCGCACACCACCGTGAAGTCTTGGCCAAAGTTCACGCCCAGGTCTCGGACAACGGCGCGCCAGTACCATTCCGGATCGGCGATGGCGCGGTCCTGCAGGTCCTCGAGCGAGCCCACGCCCCATGAGGCCATCGCGCGCAGCAGCCGGCTTCTACCCTGCCGCTCGGCGTCCGGCTGCCACCTCGGATTCTCGGACCAGCCGAACCTGGGTCGACCGGTCCGTCGCGGATCCTTCATGCGTGCTCCCTGCCAGTTCGGTTTCGCGGAACAACAAGTGAGCGGGACTCTCTGGGTACCGCTCGTCGGCCGGTCCACATCGTCGGGGCCGGCAAGCGCGCCGTCAGTAGCTCGGAAGCGTTGCCGGCGAGGTCATCTGAAGCTCGTGCGTCCACCCGGACGGGTGCTGCTGGTGCAAGTAGTAGAAAGCGTCAGCGATCGCGGCCGGGTCAATCAGCTTCTCCGGGGCTGCCTGGAAGGCTTCGAGAGCCCGCGTGCCGGGCGAGTCGATGAAGCCGTCGACGACGACATTCGCGATGTGGACGCCCAGTGAGGAGTACTCCTCGGTCAGTGCCTGTGCGAGCGCCCGCATCATCGTCCGGGGGTAGTAGAGCGATTCGCCTGTGTGCCGCTTGCGTCCTCGTAACGAGTACTGGTTGTTGGAGAAGAGGACGGTCCCGCTGCCGCGGCGCCGCATGGCGGGGAGGACCTGCTTGGCGACCAGGAACGGCCCCCGGCAGGCGATGCCCACAGCCTCCTCGAAGAGATCCAAAGGGAAGTTCTCCATCAGCTCCTGTGATGGAGGGAGGGCGCGCCCGGCCATGTACCCCGCGTTGTAGATAACCGCGTCCGGATCTCCGAACCGCCCGCGAATTGACTCGAATGCCTGCGTGACCGAGTCCTCAGAGGCCACGTCCAGCCCGACCGGCGAGCACTCACCGCCGGTGGCCTGGATGGCGCTCGCAAGCCCCTGAACGTGGGCGAGGGTACGAGTCGTGACGACGACCAGGCAGCCCTCCCGGGCGAACTTCTGCGCGATCGCCCCACCCAGACCCCACCGGGAGGAGACCGGCACGATGGTGGCATCTATGTCGCCACCATGGGCGAGGCGCGTGTTGCGCCCGTCGCTCTGCCATTTCGAACTGGCGCCCACGATCACCACTACCGGCAGACGGCCTGGGTTATCCGGAGGGGCTTCGCTCATGAGTCCTCCTCAGCCGGTCGGTGGCTCGTCTTCCTGACTCGCCCGCAGGCAGGATCATACACAATATTTGGTTTGTAGGTTAGAGTGCTCGGTGAGCGCCGGGCCGCTCGACTTCCGACACTCGCGTGGCCGCCGAGCCCGCTGGACACGAGCAGAGGGACCTGATGCTGGACACCTACAGCCGTTTCACGAGCCTCACCTTTGAGAACCACCATCCTGGCGTTCTCGAGGTGGTGTTCGACGGCCCCAACCTCAACGCGGTCGACGAAGAGACTCACGCACAGATCCCCGCGATCTGGTCGATCATCGAACAGGACCCCGCGGTCCGCGCGGTGCTGGTGCGGGGGGCCGGCAAAGCGTTCTCCGCTGGCGGCAGCTTCGACTTCATCGACAAGCAGATCGATGACTACGCAGTCCGCATGCGGGTGTTCCGCGAGTCCCGCGACCTCTTCTTCAACATCCTCAACTGCTCCAAGCCGATCGTGTCCGCAATCCACGGACCGGCCGTCGGCGCGGGCCTGGTGGTCGCGCTGATGGCTGACATCTCGATCGCGGCGACCAACGCACGGATCATCGACGGTCACACGCGGTTGGGCGTAGCAGCCGGTGACCACGCGAGCATGGTGTGGCCGCTGCTGTGCGGCATGGCCAAGGCGAAGTACCTGCTCCTCACCTGTCGGGAGATCTCCGGGGTGGACGCTGAGCGAGCTGGGCTCGTCTCCCTGGCCGTGGACCCCGAGGAGTTGCTGGCCACCGCGCGCGAGGTGGCTGCAGACCTCAGCGACGGCGCCCAGGAGGCCATTCGCTGGACCAAGCAGGCTCTCAACGGCTGGTACTTCGACCACGGCTCACTGTTCGACTCTGCCCTGGCGCTCGAGTTCCTCGGCTTCGGTGGGCCGGACATCCTCGAGGGCGTCGCTTCCCACCGGGAGCGCCGCCCCCCGCGCTTCAGCGACCACGTCTGACGGGCAGCCCGGCGCCTTGCAAGAGCGCCGGCGCTGTCTGTCTACTCGGCCGGATGGGCGGACAGTACAGCTCGCTGCTCCCCCGAGAGCGGCGTCGTAGAGCCCCGCTCGTGGTCGAACGTGACCATCACGATGCGGCCGGTCGCCATCAGTTTCCCACCCTGACGCACCTGGCACTCGAGCGTGAACGACGTGCGCCCGATGCGCTGGACGCCGACATCGAGGTCGAGCTCCCCCGCCAGCACCTCGCCGTGCAGATCAGCCTCCAGGTGCGGCGTGAGGAGTGCCTGATCGAATCCACCCAGGGCGTGGAGGAACCGCAGGCACGCGTCCTGGCAGCGGTGAAGGACCTCGTACGAGGCAAGGTGTCCACCGCGCACCGGTGCCGCACCGACAATGTTCCGTCCCTCAGTTCCGCAGTCCTGCTCGGTCACCAGGTCGGGGAAATGCATCCCGCCTCCGTTCCCACACTGTCTCGACCTGTACCGATCCTAGAGATCGACGGCTCGACATCTATCATATATTCTATAGACCTGTGCCGGCAAAGCAGCCCCACGACGGGAGCCGTTTCCATGATCAACAACCTTGCCCAGCTAGTGGTCGCCCGCGCCGAGGAGCGGCCCACCATGCGCATGGGGATTCCGCACGAGCAGATCGCCATTGCCGATGCCGTGAGGCAAGCAGCGGGCGGAGCCTCCTTCCTCCGTGAGTCGGGCATCAGCGCCGACCAGCGGGTCGCGATCGTCGCGTCGAACTCGACGGACTACATCGTGACCTGGATGGCGTCCTTGCTGGCCGGCATACCTGTGGCACTTATCAATCCAACGTATCCACCCGAGCTACTCGGCCGGATGCTGGAAAACTTCCAGCCAGCGCTCGTCTTCACGGATCTCGCGCCGGGCCAGCTGTCCGGCGCCCTCGCCACCGCGCCGCTGTCCATCCGATCCACGTGGGAGCCTTCAGACCCTGCAGGGTGCCCCGGTCTGTCAGCGGGTGACATGGACCTTGCGTCGTTCATGCACACTTCGGGCACCACTGGGGTTCCAAAGTTCTGCGCTCAGACTCACCGCTACTTCCTCCGGTTGGGCAAGGCCATCGCCGACGGACTGAGCCTCACGCCCGAGGACAAGTTCTTCGCACCGCTGCCGCTGTTCCACATCAACCCAATGGGGTACGGCGTGGTCGGGTGCCTGACGTCCGGAGCTGATCTCCTGACGGTGCCCAAGTTCTCGGCGAGCGGCTTCTGGCCGACCGTGCACGAGGAGGGCGTGACTGCACTGTCGCTCCACGCGCCCCCCATCGAGATCCTCAAGCGCGCGACATCGTCTGAGGACTCGGCGGGGCATCGCGTGCGGACCCAGTTCTTCGCCGACGCAGAGTTCATGCAGCGTTTCGATATCCCACACGCCGTATCCGCCTACGGATCCACCGAGGCTGCCGGCGTCAGCCACCTGCAGCACTGGCGTCTGGGGTCGGACATCCCTGCCAACGCAAGCCGGTGGGGTGGCGATGCCCGCCCGGACATCGAGGACCGCATCGATCCGGACGGGTACATCTACGTTCGGGAGCGGCAGCCCGGCACACTGTTCGCGGGCTACTTCTCCGATGGGGTCCTCGATCCGACGCGCGACGCCGACGGCTGGTTCGCGACGGGCGACCTGGGCCGGCGAGACGAGTCAGGGGCTCTCATCTTCATCGAGCGAGGCGCTGAGTCGATCCGGGTCAAAGGTGAATTCGTTCCGATCCCCTATGTCGAGGAGCGTCTGGGAACGATTCGCGAACTCGAGGATCTCGCCCTATGGAAGAAGCCCGGCGAGCTCGTGGATGACGAGGTCGTGCTCTATGTGGTCGCGGACGAGGTTCCCGTCGAGGCCATCCGGACAGTCTCCGAGGGGCTGGCTCCGTTCATGCGCCCGTCGCACGTGGCTCGCATCAGCGCCATCCCTCGCGATGCTGGGGCGGGCAAGGTACAGCGTCGCCTGCTGCACGACCAGGAGGTCCTGTCGTGGACCACGTTGGACCTGACGGGCTCCGGGACGAAGGCGACGCGATGAACGAGCGGTGGCCCATCCTGACGGACGAGGCGATCGTCCGGCCGGCTCGCGAGTTCTCGCAGGACGCGGTCCGACCCGTCGCAGACGAGATCGACGCGCAGGACCTCTATCCCGCCGACCTCGTGGCCGACTGCGCAGCTCGCGGGTGGAACGGCATGACTCTCCCGAGGCAGTACGGCGGTCAGGCCGCACCGATCGAGCATGCGCTCGGCGTGTTCGAGGAACTCTCCGTCGGCAGCGCCAGCCTCGCCGTTTCGCTCATCTCCATCTTGCAGAGCAGCAAGATCATTGAGCTCTACGGCTCAGACTCGCTCAAGGAGCGCGTCCTTCCGCGATACGTCACCGGTCTGCGCGCATCGTTCTCCCTGACCGAGCGCGGCCGGGGCAGTGACATCACCTCAGTGGCAACCACCGCACGCCGGCGCGACTCCGGCTGGGTTGTCTCGGGCGTCAAGGCGTTCGTGACGTCTGGATCCCGCGCCGACTTCATCGTGATCTTGGCTCAGACCGACGTCGGTGTATCCGCCTTCGCCATCGACCGGGACACCCCTGGCGTGTCGACCGTCATGACGCGAGAGGCCGAGACGTTTGGGCTGCGCAACGGACCGCACGTCGACCTGGTCCTCGACGAGGTTGAACTGCCCGAGGACGCGTTGATCGGGCAGGAAGGGAACGGCCTGCGGCAGGCGATGATGGCACTGTCGAACAGTCGCACGATCGCTGCCGGCATCTCGCTCGGAATTGCTAGGGCCGCCTTCGACGACGCCTTTGCCTACGCCGTCGACCGCGAAGCGTTCGGCGGCAAGATCATCGACTTCCAGGGCATCCAGTGGTACTTCGCGGAGGCAGCCGCGGAGATCGACGCCGCTCGTCTACTCAGCTACCAGGCGGCTCGCGACCTGGACCGCGGCCGAGACTTCCAGCGGTCCTCGTCATCGGCCAAGCTCGTGGCCGGCGCCCTCGCCACGAAGGTGTCAAGCATGGCGATGCAGGTAGCGGGCGCCCACGGGACTCAGGTCACGCACTCCTACGGCCGCTACCTGCGCGACGCGAAGACATACGAGATCGCCGGCGGCTCGGCCGAGATCCTCCGGAACACGATCGCGAAGTCCCTGATCAAGGGCCACCCCGGCTCGAAGCCCGCCTGAGCGGGCGGGGTATCCGGTCGCCCCGCGGGCCATTCGTTCCGGTTCCATGTGGGCACCCCCGGTGTGACGGAGCGCCAGGAGCGCTCCTACCTGTCGGAAAGCGACTGGGCGTATGCGACGACTTCTCGAGCCGTCTTGACGTGGGCATAGTCCACATGCATCCCCTGATAGGCGACGGCGGCGGCCCCGGTGGCCACAGCTGCTTCAAACGCCTCGATCATGCCCGCGTAGAACTCCACCTCGGACGGGGAGGGGGTAAAGACCTCGTTCGCGATCGGCACGTGTGCTGGGTGGATGCAGACCTGTCCGCGGAACCCGATCTGCCGGTTCTGCTCGAATGACAACCGTGCACCGTCGAGGTCCTGAATGTCCTGCCAGATCCCCGAGATCGGGAATTCAAGGCCCTGCGACCGACATGCGAGCACGACCCGTCCACGGAGGTAGAGGGTCTCCGCACCCTGAGCCGTCCACTGGAAGCCGATGGAACGGGAGACATCGGCATCGGCACCGATCCCGCCGAACAAGGTCGCGACGCGAGGCGAAGCGACGGCTAGCTTCTCGCATACGGCATAGGCCTCCGCTGTCTCCAGACTCGGCACGATGGCAACTGAGCCGGGATCGACTCCGTTGACCCGCTCGAAGTGCGAGATGAGCGCATCGACGCCGATCACGTCGTTGACGTCGTACACCTTCGGCAGGAACACAGCGTCGAGTCCTGGACGCACGATCTCCGCAAGGTCCTCGCCCGCCATCCCAGTGTCCATCCCGTTGATGCGCACCCAGACCGCGGCTGACGTCGACGCCTCACGAAGCCGAGCGATCGAGGACGCGACCTCCGCGCGAGCCTCGGCCTTCAGCGGGTCGGGGACGGCGTCCTCAAGGTCCAGGATGAGACCGTCGACGCCGGACGCGAGGCCTTTGTCGACCCAGGTGCCGCGGTGGCCGGGCATGAAGAGAAGGGAGCGCAGGGGACGCATGGTCAGACCTCCGAACGTGGGCTGTGGTTCGGTGAACCACCCGAATCGGCTTAGCCGCCGACCGCAGAAAATATAGTATATGTATATGCTCGCCCTGTCTCCAGTGGGACGAGACCCGCTGAGGAGGAATGATGAGGACCTTCTACACCATCGAGGACATCGAGGCCGCCGTCGGCCAGGACCTTGGTGCGACGGAGTGGCTCCAGGTCACGCAGGAGATGGTGTCTGGCTTTGCCGACATCACGCACGATCACAACTGGATACACGTCGATCCCGTTCGCGCACGTGCCAGCTCCTTCGGCGGCACTATCGCCCACGGTTACCTGACACTGTCTCTGCTGCCCTACTTCGTCGCCCAGCTCATCGCGCTTCCACCCGGCCTCGTACGGTTGAACTACGGTCTGAACAGGGTTCGCTTCCCCGCTCCCGTACTAGTTGGGCAGAGGGTACGCGGCGGCGGGGAGCTTCTGGGATTGCCACCGCTGCCGAGCGGTTATCAGCTCCTGGGACGCTTCACTGTTGAGATCGAGGGGCAGGAAAAGCCGGCCTGCGTCGCCGAGAACATCGTGCTCCTGACATGAGTGACTGACACAGCTTCGTCGACTGACCGGACGCGAGGCACCCGCCGACCACAGGACCCGGTGCGAGACACAGAGTCCGCGCCGGGTCCTGTCACGTCGCCCCACCGTCGACACGCAGCCCAGCCCTGCCCGCGGGCTTCGACCTCAGCCGACGCAGACGGGCCACCTCGGCGGGGGGAGGAGACTGGCAAGCTTCAGATGTCAGCCTTCACCTCTCAGGGGGCGAGGCCTTCGCCAGCGTCCCGGCTATGGCTGGGCATGCTCGGTGTCAGTCGAGCGTGATGACGAGCTTGCCAAGCGTGCCGGCGGCGAAGTGCCCGAGCGCATCCGGGGTCTCATCCAGGGTGTAGACCCGCTGCACGGTGACGGTGGTGGTCCCGGCGTGATGGTTGCCCGCAACGCGCTCCAGGGTCGCCGTGGTCGGCTGCGCGTAGACCGGGATGACGCGAATGCCTTCGACACGGAGCTGGGTCGGGTCGAGGACGATGGTCGATACGAACGCGCCGCCCGGCTTCACGGCCCCGGCCAGGGCGGCCGGGTCGCCGGCGAAGTGCAGCACGACGTCCACCCCGTCCGGGTGCGCCTCGCGCACCTGCGCGGTCACGTCCCCGGTGTAGTCGACGGTCTCAGTCGCACCGAGCTCGCGCACCTTCTGGGTCTCCTCGGCGGTGTGCGCGGTCGCGATCACCGTCGCCCCGGCCGCGGCGGCCAGTTGCACCGCCTGCTGTCCGACACCGCCGGTCGCCCCCGAGATGAGTAGGGTCGCTCCCTTGGGCAGCTCCGCGGCATCCAGCGCGTCGAGCGCCGCGGTGCCGGCCAGGCCTAGCGCCGCTGCGTCGGTGAAGCCGACCCCGTCGGGAACCTGCGCGATGCCGACCGCGGCGTGGACGGTCACGTACTCGGCGAATGAGCCGTCGCCGAGGAACTCCTTCGCGACGACACCGAATACCCGGTCGCCGACAGCGAAGCCGGTGACGCCGTCGCCGAGCGCGTCGACGGTGCCGGCGAAGTCCTTGCCGAGCACGACCGGGAACCGGTGCTCCATCGCTCCCTTGAGGTAGCTGTTCGCCACTGCCACGTCGAACCCGTTGATCGACGCCGCCCGCACGCGCACGCGCACCTCGCCCTGGCCCGGTGCCGGGACCTCCAGCTCGGTCACCTCGGGTGCCTGATCGAACTCGCTCAGCACAACAGCCTTCATCGCCATCTTCCCTCCAAATGTCTCAGAGTGGAGCGTTCGCTCCACTTAACGTCCAACCATACAAGTGGAGAACCTATTCCAGATATGTAGGATGGGGGCGTGAGCGCGAGCAACACGACTCCGCAGCGGCCGCTGCGCGCGGATGCCGAGCGGAACCGGCAGGCGATCATCTGCGCCGCCGGGCGGGTGTTCGCGCAGGAGGGCACCGGGGTGACCTTGGAGCACATCGCAGAGGTCGCAGGCGTCGGAGTGGGCACCATCTATCGCCGGTTCGCCTCGATCGACGACCTCGTGGCGGTGGTGCTGGAGGCGAAGATGACCAGCTACGCCGACCGCACCGAGCACGCCGCCGAGCAGGCGCTCACCGAGCCGTGGCCGGCGTTCCGGGACTACGTGATGTTCATGCTGGAGCAGCAGGCCACGGACATGTCCTTCAGTGAGGTCATCCTCGACCCCCGCACCGCGACGGCCCTGTTCCGCCGAGAGATCGCGGCGCGCGTTGGACGCCTCCATCGTGCTGGTCGCCCGGGCCAGAGCGGCCGGCGTCATCCGGGACGACTTCGACCACAGCGACCTCTACCTGCTTCTATCCGCGAACGCCGGCCTCATGCGCACCAGCGGTCCCGGAGCCGAGCACTCGTGGAGGCGGTTCGGGCAATACATGCTGCAGGCGTTCAGCCACGCTGGTGAGGACCTCGCGCCGCCGGCCGCGAGGGCTCGCGCCAGCCGCGCGCGTCCCAAGGCACACACCGCCGCGAGGCCACCAGACTGACCCGGGCTGGGCCGCCGTCGCAGTGCGCGCATGCCCCCCATCTCGATCCTCGGAGCAGGCTCCGGCCTGGGAGCGGCCATCGCCCGCAAGCGAACGCGACGACCGCGCCCGAACCGAGTACTCGCGACGGCCCATCCCTGACCACCTATGCCGGTGACACCCGAATTGCCCGTCACCCCTGACGCCCACTCGCACGCGCTTCCCAGCCAACCGAGCTTCCAGGTCCTTCTGACCGCAACCGCCGCCCGCCACCCGACTTCGCCACCCCTGCGATCCACCCCGTCGCCCACCGCGCCGAACGTCCCTCCCCCGAAACCAAAATGCTCGACGACTGCATACCCCGTGCGTTGTCGGTAACGACTTGGAAGGATGTCTCGGCGACCCAGTAGGCCAGGGGCGCCAAGGTATGCCGGGCCTACGGGAAAGCGGCGCGACGATCATCATCCTGGTGCCCGACGCCCACGCAACAGAGCGCCGGATGTCGCTGTTCTCGGCGCCGGTCTCTTTAGGGCGGCCGGTGCCGCTCACGACCCGGAGCACGAACGGGCTCTTCCGCAACTCGAGGACGTGAGCTCATCTCCACCACGGGTGCCTCCAAGCCCTCCTGCGCGCGTGATGGCACCCACGATCACCAGTGGACTATGCGGCCGGTGCAACCCTTGGGCGTCTGGGCGTTGCGTGTCGGTTGTTGAGCCGACACTGGTCCTGACACTGCACGGCCAGCGAGAGCACCTGCTCGTGGCTGCCGACGCAGGGAAGGAGGCGGCCATGAGCGCGGCGAAGCACGCGTCTCCTGCGGCGGTGGACCTGATGGTCGCGGAGCGCGGCCGGTTGGCGGGGGCGAAGGCGCGTGCGGTCAGCGTGCCGGTGCTGGCGTCGACCGCTGTGACGTGTGCGGTGGGTGCCCTGCTGCCGCCGGTTCCTGGCCTCGCCCTGTTCGCGTCGGGGTTGGTCATCGCTGGGGCACTGATGATCAAACGCGTGGAGCCGCTGGCGGTGCGCCTGCTCTACGGGGCGTCGCCGCTGACCGTGGCGGACCAGCGGGTGCTGGCACCGGCGCTTACGGCGCTGGGCTCGCACGGCCTGGGTCCGCCCTTGGTGGACATCTGGATCCGCTCCCGCGGACCGGCCACCGATGTCACCGCGACCGGCCGCCGGTCGGTCCTGGTCACCCGCGCCCTGCTCGAGGCGATGACCAGCGAAGCCATCAGTGTCGAGCGGGTTACCGCGCTCTTGGCCCGTGAGGCGGGGCTGGTGCGTGCCGGGGCCACCCGGTTCGACCTGGTGCTGCGCTGGTGGACCATCTCGTGGGTCCTTCTCATCGCGGGCATGGTGGCGGTCGCGCAGTTCTTTGGCGTCGCTGCCCCGGTGCACGTCATGTGGAAGGCCCGGTGGCTGGTCGCCGCCATCGCCGTCGTGCAGGCGGTCACCGCAGACCATCGCGGGCTGGCCGTGCTGGTCGCGACGATCGGGGCGACGTCGTACCTGTGGCCACGGTGGGTGCGAGCCTGGCAGGGCCGGCTCGCGGTGCTCGGGGACGGGGCGGTCGCCCGCGTCTGTGCTCCCGCGCCGCCGGCCAGGCCCGGCCGGGTCCTTCGCAACAGGCAGGGCACGGCATCGGTGGAGGCTCAAGCCCGCGCCCCTTCGTCCGGTCGTCACCTGAGCGTGGTGCGCTGATCACCGGAGCCCGCCCAGGGCGCCACTCGAGTGACCCACCCGGCCTGACCCGGCGGGGTCATGCGCGGCATCGTCCGGAAGTCTGCTTGGCACTGGTCTGGTTTGTTGCCGGCTGCCGTTTCCTCAGTGGTGGGGGGCGGTCGGCCACGGGTAGAGCGAGGGCAGCCGATGCGAACCAGAGCCGTCGCCCACCGCTCTGGTCGACGACTCTGGCTGGACGGGTCCTGGGTGACAGGACCGCTGTGCTCGTGGGAGCCGTTGGCGTGGGCCATTGCGGCCAGGACCAAGGCCATGGCGTCGCGGTCCAGGCCGGCGACTGCGGCTCCGAGCTCACCGGCTGCCAAGGAGTGGGCGAGTCGCAGCAGGCGCAGCTCCCCACCGGAGGCGGCGAGGATTGCGCTGTCGCGACCGCCGTCGAGGATCTGTCCGAGGGCCTCCCAGTCCACCCACGGGTGCCCGCCGGGGTCGCGCTGGCCGGCGAGGACGTCGTCAATGAACGCGGCCCGCCGGGTCCAACCGCTGCGGATGAGCAGCTCGACGGCTGCCTCTTCGGTGTACACGCCGCGGGCCCAGCCGCGCAGCGCGTCGTCGATGTGCTCCACCCCGGTTGTCGTCATGCCCGCATGGTGGCGAGCAACGCCGACACCTCGGGCGGTCCCACCCAAGCATCGAGGTCACCACCACGTCGCTGACGACCACAGTGCCGCACGGTTGTGCCGCTTCGGCCTTCCGCACGGTTGCGGACGCGGGCATTCACCACCTCCCCCGGAGGCGCTTGCCCAGCCACCTGGCGTCCACAACGGATCACTGCGGGGCCTTTGGGAACGCGAGAGCGCGTCTCGGGGAGGTGTGCGGTGGTCTACGACAAGGCGTGGAACGTGGCCTACCGCCGCGACCGCGACGCCGGCCGGCCCAGGTACGTACCCGCAGCCCCGGTCCGGGCCAAGCTGCGCCGCCTCGTGAACTCCCAGGTGCCGCTGCGCACCCTGGGACGTGTCACCGGCCTCAGCCCGACCACGGTGCGCAAGATCCTCGACGGCGAGCAGGCCAGCGTGCAGCGGGCCACCGCCGCCCGGGTCCTGCAGATGAGCCCCCAAGACGTGTACCTGACCCAGTCCACCGGCCACGTCCCGCGGATCGGTGCGGTGCGCCGCGTCCAGGCGCTGCTCGCGATGGGCTGGCCGCACCGCGCCCTGGGCGACGCCGGCATCGCGAACTCCGCGCAGATCATCGGCACCACGGGCGACCTGATCACCGTGCAGCGGTGGCGGCAGGTCCGCGACGTCTACGACCGGCTGAGCATGACCCCCGGCCCGTCCCCCGAGACCCGCGGCTGGGCCGCCAAGCTCGGGTACCCGCCGCCCCTGGCGTGGGATGAGGAGAGCATCGACGACCCGAGCGCGACGCCCTACCCCGACGCTGCCGTAACAGCAGCCGGCGGGGTGGACGACATCGTTGACGTCGTGGCGGTAGCCCGAGCGGCAGCGACCCCCGGGGCCGCGGGCACACTCACCGCGCACGAACGGCTCGCGGTGCTGCGCATCATGGCAAGCCGCGGTGCCAGCGACGCCAAGATCGCCGAGCACCTGGGCGTGGTCGACCGCACCGTCCTGCGTTGGCGCTCCCAGCTGCAGATCCCCGCGGGCCGTCCCCGCCCGTTCACCGACACCGCCCGGTGGGTGGACGCGGAGGCCCGCGACGTCACTTCGCGACCGCAGCGACAACAGCAACTGGCAGGTCGGTCGCAGGTTCGGGGTCGGGACCGGATCGTCGGGCCGGCCCGCTGACCTACCGGGCGCAGCCTGGAACCGCGACCGGGACGCGCACTGGCTGCTGCGCCGCTGACCGCGGCCCGGGACTGGGCTGCTCGCGCTCGGGGTCCGGCCGTGACAGCGTTGGGCAACCAGGCCGCTGCGTGGGCCGCCGCCTGGTTGGCGGCGATCAGCCGCTCGCCGAAGATCGCCTCCCGGGCGCGGACCACGGGGGGCAGGCGGACCTGCCGGTTCAGGGTGAGGTCCTTGATGGCGACCTGGGCGGCGGTGCCGCTGCCCCTGACGCACTCACCGTTCGCGGTGGTGCTCGCCGCGACGGCGGCCGCATTGACGGCCCGGGCCGGGAAGGTGACGGTCGGGTCGGTGGTGACGTCGCGCACCAGGTGGGCCAGGTCGGTGGACGTGGACAGAACGGTCGCAAGGGTGCCGATCATGGCGGTCAGGTCGGTGCGGGAGGCGATCACGCTCACGGGTGGCCTGGGCGGAGCCGTCGAGGGTTATCTCTCGCAGCGCCGCGCGGACCTCGGCGGCGGCCTCGGTCAAAAGTGGCGCGTCGGGGCGCGGGGCGTGGGCGGCGAGCTGCGCCCAGGACCGGCCGGTGGTCGCCCACGCGGCACGAGCCACGTCAAGGGGCTGCTCGAGCCGGGTGGCGTGTTGGAAGCGGTCGATCGCGCCGGTGTGCGCGGCGCAGGACAGGAGCAGCGCCGTGTGCCCCAGGACCAGCTCCTGGGTTCGCGCGACCAGGCGTAGGTGACCCGCGCTCGGGTTGGCGGCGAGCGCGCGGTGCGCGTGCACGTCCCATTCCGCCAGGGCGGTCATCAGCCGCGACTCGCGCGGGGCCTCGCGGTGCTCACCGGCCAATGCGGCGGGGTAGGTGCGGGCGACGTAGGCGCCGGTGAGCTGCTCCACTGCGTCCAGGCGGGCCTGGACCGAGCGTGCGACGGCCAGGCTGCCGGTGGCGGTGGTCTTGCCCCTGGCGGTCATTGCGTCCTCGAGCGGGCGGGCGTACCTGGTGACTGCCAGCCGCACCCCGTGCGCGGCGATGTAGAGGGTGTGGATGATCCGGGTGCGGGCGGCGTCGGCGTCGGCGCGCGCGGCGGGACTAGTGCTCGGCCCGGCCGGACGGTGGCGGTGGATGAGCTCGGCGGCTCGGGCGAAGCTGTCGGCGATGCTCTGCAGGTGGCTGTCGGTGGGTCCGGGTCCTGGCCACGGGCCCCGGCGGGCGCTGCGGTCCAGGGCTGCGGTCATTGCCGCCACCTGGGCCATGGGGTCCGCGGCTGCGTGCCGGCGCGCCGTGGCGGCCGGCGTCGCCGCGGTGGCCGGCGTCGCCGTGGTGGGTAGGACTTGCCACAGTTCGGACGCGGTCCGCACCGTCTCCCCCCAGGTGCGGAGCATCGCTGCGGCGTCCAGGTCAGCCGACGTCCATCAGGACGTCGCGGGCGGTGTGGTCGGCGTCGAGGAGGAGCTCGCCGACGCTGCGGCGGTCGCGGCTGGTCATGGTGTGAACCGGCCGATCAGGTCGCACAGGTCGGTGACCAGACGCGAGGTTCCGGGCGGGAGGTCCTCGATCGGGTGCGCACGGATCAGCTGTTCGGCGGCCTGCAGCAACCCCAGTGGCATCGCCGTCGGCCGCCGGTGCGGGGCCGTCATCAACGGTCACCCCCGGGGGTAGCAGCCGCAGCGCCTGCGAGGTCAGCAGCGCCGTGCAGAGGGCGAAGTCGCACTGGTCGGCGTCGGTTCCGGGCAGGTCGACGGCCCGGACTTCTGCTGCGACCAGGCACAAGGCGACGCGCTGCAGCGTCAGCACGACGTCTGCACCTGCTGGAGGGGCTGTGGTGTTCACTGCTTCTCCTTCGACTGACGGTTCTTCACGGTGCGCACTGCCGCGCACCGCTGGTCGGGCCTGGGCAGATGTGTGGACGGCCAACGCGCCGTCGCGTGGTTGTGGACGGGCCGCGTCACACCGGGTGGGTCAGGGGTCGTCGGCATCGGCAGGGGTTTCCGCGACGCGGCGCAGGCGGGCGACCTCCCTGGTGGTCACCGACCCGGCGCACCACTGCGTGGCCTCGGCCACGCCCACCCCCTCGTCCACGACCAGCGCGCGCAGGGCCTGGCCGGCCTGGCGTTCGCACCGCTGCACGAGGGCGTCGCGTTCGCGCAGCGCGGCCAGCACCTGCACGCCCAGGGCGGCGCACCGCCGGTCGCGCTCGAGCCGTTCGCGCATCAGGCGCGCCTGCGCCTCCGCCGCGGCGCGACGCGCCGCCTGCCGGGTGGCCTGCTTCCCCTGGGTCGAGCTCATCGCCGCACTCCCTTCGCTGTTCGCCTGCACCCCCCAAAGCCACCGACCCCGCGCTTGTGGACACCCGCCGGCCCCGTCAGTTCCGCGGACCGACCCACCCACCCGAACCCGAACCGCGACCGCGACACCCCCGACCGCGACGTCCCTCCCCGGCAAATCAGAAATCTCGTGGCCTACACACCTCTTGCACCCCTGGTCGTTTCAGTTTCCAACCACCTGTCCACAACAGGGGTTCTGGTGGCCTTTGGGGGTGTGACGATGAGCCTGCACAAGCTGACCGCCGGGTCCGGGTACGACTACCTGACCCGGCAGGTCGCCGCGCATGACCGCACCGAAGGCGCCCGGCCGGGCCTGGCGTCGTACTACACCGACAAGGGCGAGACGCCCGGGCTGTGGGTCGGGTCCGGGATGGCCGGGATCGACGGGCTGGCGGTCGGGGACGAGGTCACCGCCGAGCAGATGCAGGCTGCTGTTCGGGTCCGGGCAGCACCCCCTGGCCGGCGCAGCGGCGAGGAGCGGCTGCAGGGCCCGGACCTGACCGAGACGGGACTACCGGGCGGTCACCCGGCTGGGGTCGCCGTTCAAGGTGTACACCGGCGACGTCACCGCGTTCCGGTCGAGGTCGCCCAGCGGATCGAGGACCACGCCGCCGCGCTGGGGCACCCGCGCGACTACCCGGTCAGCGCTGACGGACCGGGCCCGGATCCGCACCCAGGTCGCCGACCGAGTTCTTCCGCGCCGAGCACGGCCGGGACCCCGCCGACGCCCGCGAGCTGTCCGGGACCATCGCCAAGCTGACTCCGGCCAGCGGACCACCGCGGTGGCCGGGTACGACCTGACGTTCTCCCCGGTGAAGTCGGTCAGCACCCTGTGGGCGGTCGCCCCGCCGGAGGTCGCGGCGCAGATCGAGCGCGGCCCACAACGACGCCGTCGCCGACGCGCTGGCGTTCATCGAGACGCACGCCCTGTACACCCGCGAGGGCACCAACGGGGTCCGCCAGGTCGACGTCACCGGGCTGGTCGCGACCGCGTTCACCCACCGCGACTCCCGCGCCGGGGACCCCGACCTGCACACCCACGTCGCGGTCGCGAACAAGGTGCAGACCCTGTCCGGGAAGTGGCTGTCCATCGACGGGCGGGTCCTGTTCAAGGCCAACGTCGCCGCCTCGGAGACCTACAACACCGCCCTCGAGAAGCACCTGCGCGACCCGGCTCGGGCTGACCTTCGCCGAGCGCCCCGGCACCGACCGCGGCAAGCGGCCGGTCCGCGAGGTCGTCGGCGTCGACCCCGGCCCTGAACGCGCGCTGGTCCACCCGGCGCGCGCAGCATCGAGGCCCGCCGCGGCGAGCTCGCGACCGCGTTCCAGGCCGACCACGGCCGCCCACCGACCGTGGTCGAGGCGATCCAGCTGGCCCAGCAGGCCACCCTGGAGACCCGCGACGCCAAGCACGAACCGCGCACCCTGGCCGAGCAGCGCACCACCTGGCGCGACGCGAGGCCGAGGAGGTCCTCGGCGGCCCCGCAGGGTGTCCGGCGATGGTGGCCGCCGCCCTGTCCGCCGGCCGCGCAGCACCGCCTCGGCGCGGTGGACGCGGCGTGGGTCCGGGACACCGCCACACCGGGTCCGGGACGACGGTGCAGGCCGCGCCGGTCGACCTGGCAGGTCTGGCACGTGCGCGCCGAGGCGCAGCGCCAGGTCCGCGCCGCCGAACCTGCCCGCCGAGCACGTCGAGACGCGGTCGTGGACCTGGTCGTCGACCAGGCCCTCACCGCCGCGCTCGGTGCGGCTCACCCGCGCCCGGGACGGCGTCGCCGAACCGGCCGAGCTGCGCCGCAGCGACGGGTCCAGCGTGTACGAGGTCGCCGGCTCCGCCCTGTACACCTCGCACCGCGATCCTCGCCGCCGAAGCAGCGCCTCGTCGACGCCGCCGGGCGTCGCCGACGGGCACCGCCGCCACCGCGGACGCCGTCGACGCTGGCCCTGCTCGAGCAGGCCGCCAACGGGGTCACCCTCAACGCCGGGCAGGCCGCGCTGGTCCGCGAGATGGCCACCTCCGGGGCCCGGCTGCAGCTGGCGATCGCGCCCGCCGGCGCCGGGAAGACCACCGCCATGCGGGCCCTGGCCGCGGCCTGGACCGAGCGACGGCGGCACCGTCATCGGGCTCGCCCCCTCCGCCGCCGCGGCCGCGGTCCTGCGCGAGCAGACCGGCGCCACCACCGACACCCTGGCCAAGCTCACCTGGTCCATCAGCCACGACGACCTGCCCGACTGGGCCGCAGCGATCGGCCCCAGCACCCTGGTCGTGATCGACGAGGCCGGGATGGCCGACACCCTCACCCTGGACACCGCCGTCGACTTCGTCACCGCCCGCGGCGGGTCAGGTCCGGCTCATCGGCGACGACCAGCAGCTCGCCGCGATCGGCGCCGGCGGCGTCCTGCGCGACATCGCCGCCACCCACGGCGCGCTGCACCTGACCGAGCTGATCCGGTTCACCGACCCCGCCGAAGGCGCCGCCTCCCTGGCCCTGCGCGACGGGCGCAGCCGAGGCGCTCGGGTTCTACCTCGACCACGACCGGGTCCACGTCGGCGACCTCGCCACCATCACCGACGACGTGTTCACCGCCTGGGCGCGCGACCGCGACCACGGCCTGGACGCGCTCATGCTCGCCCCCACCCGCGACCTCGTCGCCGCAGCTCAACCAGCGCGCCCAAGCCCACCGCCTGCGCCCGACCGTCGACCCGACGGGGCCGGGGGTGCGCCTGGCCGACGGCAACACCGCGCACGTCGGCGACCCGTCATCACCCGCAGCAACGACCGCCGACTGCGACTCAGCGCGACCGACTGGGTCAAGAACGGCGACCGCTGGACCGTCCCCGCCGTCGCACCCGACGGCGCGCCTGACGGTGCAGCACACCCGCACCGGGCGACCGGTCACCCTGCCCGCCGACTACGTCGCCGACGTCCACCGAGCTCGGGTACGCCACCACCATCCACGGCGCCCAAGGCGTCACCGCCGACACCATGCACGGCCTGGCCACCGGCGCCGAGATCCCGCCAGCAGCTCTACACGATGCTCACCCGCGGCGCCGCCGCCAACCACCTCTACCTCCAGGTCGTCGGCGACGGCGACCCCCACACCGTCATCCGCCCCGAGAACGTCCACCCCGCCGACCGCCACCGACCTCCTCGAGAGCATCCTCGCCCGCGACGACGCCCCCGTCTCCGCCACCACCACTGCTGCGCGAGCACGCCGACCCCGCCACCCGCCTGGGCCGACGCCGCCGCCCGCTACCTCGACGCCCTGCACGTCGCCGCCGAACACCACCTCGGCCCGCGCCGCCATCGCCGCGCTCGACGCCGGCGCCGACCGCGTCGTCGCCCGGCCTCACCGACGACCCCGCCTGGCCCACCCTGCGCGCCCACCTGATCCTGCTCGCCGCCACCGGCACCGACCCCGTCACCGCGCCTGCGCGACCGCCGCAGCATCCCGCGAGCTGGACACCGCCGACGACCGCGCCGCCGTCCTGGACTGGCGCCTCGACGACACCGGACCTACGCAACGCCGGCGCCGGGCCGCTGCCCTGGCTGCCCGCCATCCCCAACGCCCTGCGCACCGACCCGCACGTGGGGCACCTACCTGACCGCCCGCGCCGACCTCGTCGCCGACCTCGCCGCCCAGGTCCGCCACCGCGCCCAGCACCGCACCGGCACGCCGACGCTGGTGCCGCACCAGCACAAGCCCGACCCGGACCCGGCCCTGCTCGCCGACCTCGCCGTGTGGCGCGCCGCGACCGGCATCCCCGACAGCGACCACCGCCCCACCGGCCCCAAGCAGCTCGACCAAGGCTCGCGCCCTGTGGCAGCGCAGCCTGGAGCACCGGCTCAGCGGCGACCACTCAGCCCCGCCCTGGCCGAGTGGGGCCACACTCCTGCAGGACCGTCGCTCCGCCGTCCGCACACGACAGCTTCACCCCGTGCTGGCCGAGCGGCTCGCCGCGATCTCCCGCGCCGGAATCGACGCCCACGCACCTGCTGCGCACCGCGGTCGCCGACGGCACCCCTGCCCGACGACCACGCCGCGGCCGCGCTCTGGTGGCGGATCAGCCGCCACCTCTCCCCCGCCGTCGCCACCCAGCGTCGACGACACGCCACACCCTCACCCCTGCCTGGACCACCCACCTCACCAGGCCGTCGGGCCCGGCCGGGGCGAGCACCTGCAGGACAGTCCGTGGTGGCCGACGCTGGTCACCGTCGTCGACCACGCCCTCGCCCGCGGCCAACGAATCGACACGATCGTCGACATGGCCCGGACGCTCGACCCGACCGTCGACGTCGACGACGTGCCAAGCCATGGTGTGGCGCCTGTCCGTCCTAGCAGACCACCGCTCGTCGCCGACCCAGGACGAAGACAACCCCGCCCCGCCAGACGACGCAGACAGCGAGATGCCCTCGGAGGCGGAGGCGTGGTGGCCCGCCGAAGGCGACCCGCTCGTCGAGGCGCCTGACCCGGCACAGTGGGAGCCACTCCACCCCGACACCAGCAGCGACACGTTCGACCACAACGACACCGACGCGGATGACGTGGCCACCGACCTCGCCGCCGCAGCCCTGTACCGGCAGAGCATGGGCGTCCTGGAGCCAACCGACGCCCAGATCGAGCGGATGCTCGACCGCGCCGCCGCATGGGACCACGCCGTCGCCGACCCGACACGGATGACCCTGATCAACTCCATGGCAATGGACTTCTACGCCGCCCGCGTCGACACCGCGTGGGCCGGCGCCTACCTCGACGACCGGCTGCCGGGCTGGCGTGCCCACCGCCATGTCACGGCCGGGTACGCCCCGGCCTCCTGGACCGCCCTGGTTGATCACCTGGGTGGTCGCGGCGTCACCGACGACGAGCTCCTCGAGACCGGGCTGGCCACTCGCGCCCGCACCGGGAACCTGATCGACCGGTTCCGCGACCGCGCCGTCCTCCCCATCACCCACGAACACCAGATCCTCGGGTTCGTCGCCCGCCGCCACCCCGACCTCACCGACGACGACCGGCGCGGACCGAAGTACCTCAACACCGCCGACACCGTCCTGTTCCACAAGGGCGCCCAGCTCCACGGGGCCATCCCCGAACTCCTTCGCAACGGCGCAACCCCCGTCCTGGTTGAAGGACCCATCGACGCCCTCGCCGTCACCCTCGCCGGCCGCGGCCGCTACGTCGGCGTCGCCCCCTTGGGAACCGCGCTCACCGATGAGCAGGCCCGCCAGCTCGCCACACTGAGCACCCGCCCGATCGTCGCCACGGACGCCGACCTACCCGGTCAAATCGCGGCCGAGCGCGCCTTCTGGCTCCTTGCACAACACGGCTCAGACCCACTCGCCGTCGACTTGCCAGACGGGGCCGACCCCGCCTCCGTCCTCCACGCCGACGGCCCAGACGCCCTGATCGACATCCTCGACACAGCCCACCCTCTCGCCGCGACGCTCGTTGACGAACGGCTCGCCAACCTGCCCACCGACGCCGCCGCTCAGGCGGCAGCCAGCGTCATCGCAGCCAGCCCCCCGACGTTCTGGGCCGCTCAGGCCAACACGATTCACAGCCGCACCCAAACCCCCCTCGAGACGATCACGGGGCACCTGCGGACCGCCGGGACCCGTTGGAACAGTGCCCCCGCGGAGGTGGCGAGCGAGCACTTAGCCGAAACCGCGGCGATACAAGCCCGCCTCGAGGCACGCACCCAAGACCCCGTGAGGCGTTGGGCCTCCCTCGCCGAGGCCGTCCATCCCGGCCTCAGCCGCCAGCGTGACTGGCCGGCACTCGCAAATGTCCTCCAGTCGCTGGCCGACACTGATTTGGACGTGGCACACGAGACCCGGGCCGCCGCGGATCGCCGCCCCCTCTCCGATCAGCCCGCGCAAGACCTGCGGTACCGCCTCATTGGGCTCCTGCCGCCCCCAGCCCATGACGACCCCGCGCACGGCAGACCGACCGCGCCTGGCCTGCCCAGTCACAGACAGCAACCACCAAGCATGCGCCGCTCCGCGCGGCTGAGTCCACGCCCGAACCGATGACCCCTCGGCGAACCAGCACGCATCTTGCGAGGCGGCCAGATCCCCAAAATGAGGCCGCGAACCAGCGATCCGCGACGCGTCACAGCGCCCACTGGAGCCCGCTGGAGGCCGCGTCTCAGCGCCCACTATGGGCGCCCCACGCCCCTCCTTGAAGTAGTTGGATCACGGCCCGCCCGGGTGCCTTGATGCAGTGCTCGATGCGGCTCTTCCTGCTTTCGAAGTCGCCCGCTTCAGGCGTTGCACACTCCTCGTCGGTGACGTGCTCGAGCCAGGTCGTGGAGCCAGAGATCGCCACAACCAGGTGTCTCAACTGAGCCCCGGGCGAAACAGGATCCAGCCGTGGACCCAACCAAATCGCCGGTGGCGTGCGTTCAATAGTGCATGGACTCGATCCACGAACCGGTAGCGGAGATGACCGACGACGAGGACTTCGTCGCGTTCGTCACTGCGAGGTGGGCGCCTCTCTACCGGTTCGCGTGGCTGCTGACCGGAGGTCACGAGAGTGCCGAGGACCTGCTGCAGCTGGCGTTGGAGAAGAGCTACTTGAAGTGGGGCCGGATCCGGAGGATGGGGGCTCCCGAGGCGTACGTCAGGCGTGTCCTGGCGAACACGGCGATATCGCAGTCGCGGCGCTCGTTCCTGCACCACGAGGTGAACCAGCCCGAGCTTCCCGAGCACGTGCGGGCCTCCTTCGAGGACGCCAGCGACTCCCGCTCCCTGCTGTGGCCGTTGGTGTGCGCGCTGCCGCCACGACAACGGGCCGTGGTCGTCTTGAGGTTCTATGAGGACCTCACCGAGGCGCAGGTCGCACAGGAGCTGGGGTGCTCGATCGGCACGGTGAAGTCGCAAGGGCACGACGCGATGCGATCCCTGCGCCGCGGGGTCGATGACCGGGCAACCGGGGAGGTGACCGCATGAACCTCGACGAGGAGCTGCGCACGACATTCGCGTCAGAGTCCGATCGCCTGGAGCCGCCGGCCGTGGACCCTCACGACATCCTGGCTCGTGGGAAGCTCAGGCGGCGGCGGCGCACCACGCTGCAGGCCGGCGCGGCAGCGGCGGTGCTCGCGGTGGTCGGCGTGGCAGCGTTCGGGTTCACCCGGGCGGATCGGACGTCGACCCTGCCTGCGATCCCGACCCCCACCCCCACCGCCGCGGTACCCACCGCCAGCACCCTCCTGACCTGGGACTGTGGGGCGAGTCAGTGTCTCACCGCCGGCACTTACCGGGTCGGGCTGGGCACCGGCGACGACAGCAAGTTCCTCCAAGGCCAGCTGCAGGTGCCATGGAGCGACTGGGCGTCCGACGGGTTCCTACATCGCGTCTGGAAGGACTCCGGGCCCGGCTCGGTGGTGCTCAACGTGTACGAGCCCAAAGCCCTAGCCGGCCCTCAGCCGTGCGACCCCGACAAGACCGTCGACCTCGGACCCGACCCCACGCCGAACGACGTGGCCGCTCGCCTCAGCGACCTCCCGCAGTTCACCGTCGCCGAAGGACCGACGGTGGTGCCGGCCTTCGGTCGAGACACGATCCACCTGCGAATCCAGGCGGACCGCCTTCGGTGCGAAGCCGCGGCATCCGGGGATAAGTACGTTCTGGCAGCCATTCACGGCGGTGACGGCCTCGGGACGTGGGAAGACCGCAGCCCGGCAGTCCCCACCGGCGACTCCACCCTCGACCCCGGGCGCCGGGTCGTCATCGACTTTTGGGTCCTGGACCTGGACGGTCAGAGCATCGTCGTGGAGGCGCGCCAGGAAGGCAGCCCCACACCCACGACGGTGACACAGCTCGACCAGGTCCGCCAGTCCGTCCGGTTCGTCTCCGAGTAACCCCCCGTTTGACCACCTGATCCCTCGACCGCGGCACCACGCGGCGTGTTCCACCGTGCCCTCACGGCGAGTTCCAGCCTGCCCTCGCAGCCGGCACCGCAAGTGGCCAATTCCACAGACCCGCGGAAACCATCAATCAATTCGAAAAGGACAACGACCATGTCACACCGAACAGCATTGCCCGCCACCTTTGCCTTGGCGTGTGCCGCACTTATTGCTGCAAGCTCCGGGGCTCACGGCAGCGCATCGCGCATTGGCCAAGAACCCTCGCCGGCATTCGTAGCATTCCGCCAGATGGAGCGAGATCTCATCAATGGGATCGGACCCCACGCCCAGTACCGGTCCAACGGCTATCCCGGCTTCGGACTGCGGGTCTACGAGACCAACTTGTAGCCGCTGCCGTGTACATCGGCTGCGATGGCCGTTGTGGACCTCCGTCATCGACACGTGGTCAGTTCGGGGGCAGAAAGTTCTGCCCCCGAGGTGTAACCATTGTGGGCAGTTCCGAAACCTTGGGGCATGGAACCTGTTCAGCCGGAGGCGCTCGTGCGGAAGATCTCGCCTCCTGACGAATTCGCACCCCCCGTACCGAGCGGGTCGACCGGGACGAGGCCTTTGGTGTGCTCTTCCGGATGCATGCCGGGGGCTTGATCCGGCTGACTTACTGCCTCCTCGGTGACCGAGAGGCCGCGGAGGACGCTGTGCAGGAGGCGTATTTCTCTCTGTGCCGCAACTGGAACGCCCTGCGCGACCACGGTGCCTCGCAGGCCTACCCGCGTGCGGCGGTGATCAACCGCTCCCGCAGCGGGCAGGGCCAGATGATCAAGGCCCGACGTGGGCGGCCGTGGTCGGTGGCCATTGGCGTGAGGTCCCGGTGAACCGGGTCCGGCCCGTGGAGGCCCTGCTCGCCGCGCTCGCCACGCTCGCTGTAACCCTGCCGCTGACCACCCTGTTCACCCCCCTGACGTGGTTCCGGCCCAGCGTGATCCTCGTGGCGGTCGTCGCCCTCGTCGGGATGGGGCTGCGGCGCCTCACGGCCAACCGACCCCTCGTCGTGGTGGGCCAGCTGGTCCTGCTCGTCAACGCGGCAGCCCTCATCCACGGGCAGGGCCACCTGTGGGGCAACCTGCTGCCGACCCTCGAGACCGGGCGGGCCTTTGGGGTGCTGCTCCAGGAGGCGCAGGCGACCGTCACCAACAACACCGCGCCGGCGCCGTCCAACCGCGGCACGATCCTGGCCATCAGCCTGCTCATCGGCCTGACGGCCGTGGCGGTCGACGCGATCGGCGTGACGTACCGCAGCCCGGTGGTGGCCGGCATCCCGCTGCTGTCGGCCTTCCTCGCCTCGGCGACCAACTCGGGCAACGGCCTTAGTGCCTGGTACGCCGTCCCGGCCGCGCTCGCCTGGCTCGCCCTGGTGGGGCGGCAGGGGGTGCGATCGCTGCGGGCCTGGGGCACGGCATCCCCGCACTCGTCGTCCGGGCCGCTCGCCGACCCGACCACGGCGTTCGCGACGCTCGGCCGAGTGATCGGCATCGGCGGCGTCGGCGTGGCCATCGTGCTGCCCGCGCTGATCCCCCACTTCCCCACGACGTTCCTGGCCGACGGGCTGGGCCGCAGCGTCAACGGCCGTGTTGGGACCGGCTCGCAGGTCCAGCTGGCCTCGAGCATCGATATCGCCCGCGACCTCGGCAACCGTTCGACCGACCCGGTGCTGCGCTACCGCAGCACCTCCGACCGGCTCGAGCCGCTGCGGGTCACCATCTTCGACGTCTACCGGCGCGGGAAGTGGCAGTCGAGCTCCGACTTCACCTTCGTGCCGGTCGACGGCCAGCTCCCCGGGCCGATCGCCGGGCCGGGGGTGCCGAGTCGGGTCGAGCGGATCTCGGTGGTCGACAACCATGTCGGGGTGCCGCAGGTCGCGCTGCCCCCGGGCGCGGTCGGCACCCCGTTCCCGGCCGGCACGTGGCACATGACCGTGCAGGGCCTGGTGCAGCTCACCGCGCGGTTCACCTCGTACTCGACCGAGTTCGTCGAGCTCGACCCCGAGGACGGGCAGTTCTCGGCCGACCTCGACAACCCCCAGGTCGAGGGCAACGAGCTCGAGGTCGACCCGGACGCGGCGCCCGAGGTGCGCGCCGTGCTCGACGAGATCACCGACGACGGCGACACGGCGCTGCAGGTGGCCCGCAAGGTCCAGGCCTACCTGCGCGGCCCGACCTTCACCTACTCCCCAGAACTGGCGGCCCAGGCAGCCGGCGGGAACCTGTCCGACGAGCCGCTGGCCCGCTTCCTGGAGACCAAGCGCGGCTACTGCGTGCAGTTCACCTCGGCCATGGTGATGCTGGCGCGGGCGGCCGGCATCCCGGCGCGGATGGTGACTGGGTTCCTGCCCGGCTCCATCGACGGCGACGACCGGATCGTGCGCGTCTCCGACGCCCATGCCTGGCCCGAGCTGTACTTCCCGCGGCTGGGGTGGGTGCGCTTCGAGCCGACCCCCGGCACCCGCAGCGGGGTCGCGCCGGAGTACAGCCACGATGCCGATCGGCAGCGGGTCCTCCTCCAGCGCCAGCCCGACAACCTCGCTGTCCACCTCGTCGCCCACCCCGTCGACCGGGCCGTCCCGCGATGTGACCGCGGACCAGACCGGCATCACCACCGGGACCACCGGCACCGGTGCCGTGCGGTTCGTCACCCGGCACGCGACAACGATCCTGGTCGTGCTGCTCGCGCTGCTCATCGCCGCGATCGTGCCGTTCGGGGCGTGGCTGTCGCGCCGTCGCGCCAGGGCGGCCGCCGTGGACGACGCCGACCGTGTCGAGGCGGAGTGGCAGTCACTGCTGCTGCGCCTGCAGGACATCGGGTTCGTGCCGCCCGACGGGGCCACCCCGCGCCAGGCCTCCCGGACGATCGGGAACGACGCGTACCTCACCCCCGACGAGAACGACGCCCTCGGACGGGTGGTGACGACCTTGGAGCGGGCCCGCTACGCCCGCCCGGGCGCCGACCTCGTCGACGTCACCGACGACGCCCGCACGGTCTGGCGCGGGGCACTGGCCCGGCGCCGCCGCACCGACCGGGCGCGGGCCCTGCTGCTGCCCGAGGAAGGCAAGCAGATGTGGCGCAGCCTCGGCCGCTCGCTGCTCTTCTGGCGGCGACGCGACTCGGGCTCCCCCTCAGAGGACTGACAGGGCCCCGCCACCGCGTTCCAGATTCTGAGTGTGATCGAGCCGGCGCCGCCGCCGCACAGGCGTGACCTCCAGCGGTACGTCGACGCCCCGCGCCAACATGTGTCCGCCGCCAGCCCTTGTGGGCGGTTGCCCTCCAGGTGCCAGATGCCCGCTACCAAGTGCAAGTCCCACCCTGCTGGCGAGCCTCACCTCCTGGCTGGCGTCCCCCTGCGGCTGGGCTCGTCGGCGTCATTGCTACGGCCACTGGAAGGGTGGAGGTTCTGGCGATGAGGACGAGCAGACCCTGCGTCATACCGCCGCCTGGCGGTCGGGCCCAAGTTCCTGCTGCGTTTCTCCCGCGGAGTGCTGCTGTCACGTCGCGAGATGCCGAGCTGGGGCTAGGGGCTGGCTGAGCGGCGGCTCCGCCCTGGCGGCCCGCGACGACTGGGGCTAGAAGTCCGAGGGAGCGCGGTGCCGCCGGCTGTGGGCGAGGAAGGTGACGGCTGCGGCGAGGACCCAGAACCAGTACCCGAACAGCCCGGCGAACCAGGCGGGATACAGCGCATCGACGGCGAGCAGGATGCCGATGCTCCCGACCGCTCCGGCGGCCGACACGGCCACCCCCGCCCAGGACAGCCACCTGGGCAGGAGGTGCCCGCGAAGGCTCGCCAGAGAGAACGACGCCAGGGTCACGGCCATGGGGATGATCGCGAGGTCGCCAAGGAAGTGGGTGAACCCGGTTAGTCCGTACCAGCCACGCAACGTAGCGTCGTCCACGCCGGCCAGGTCGGACCCGATCAGGTGAGGCAGCAGGCTGATCATGGCCTCCGCCGTCGTGATCAGCCACTGGTAGGCGACGACGAGGACACTGGCGGCGAGTACGAGGTCCGCCAGCAGTGAACCCGGCATCCGGTCACGCACCTGACGGGTCAGCGCGGAGAAGAACACCAGGGCTGCGGCGATCGCGGCCATGCTCACCACGGCGCTGCCGCGGATCGCCGCGCCGTTGGTGGTGACGTGGTCGCGGATCTGCGTCGCGGTGGCCGTCGCGACGTTCGGCCCATCCGGGAACGTGCCGAACGTCGACAGGGCGTAGACCAACCCTGCGACACCAGCAGCCAGCAGCGCCCCCCGGCCCACGGAAGGGAGGGTCGGGTCGTCGATCGTCGTGCGGTGGGTGAGTGCCATGACGTCCTCCAGGTGGAAGGTGGTGGTTCCGGAACGCTAGGAGCGTTCGCAACCCGTGTCGTCATGCCTTCGGATGAGGCGGAGCGGCCCGACGTCGTCCCTTCGGAGGACGCGACGCGGTCACCCGCCTTCCTATACTCCGGTCATGTCAGGGTGGCTGGGAGCCCCGCCCCGATCGGACGTGGTCCTGTCGGCAGCCATGACGGGGGTGTGCGTGGCCGAGCTCTTCACCGGCTACGCCTTCGAGGGCACCACGGCTTCGGCGCCGTCGGCCGTCAACGTTGTGGTTGCCGTCATCGTGGGGGTCTCGCTGGCGTGGCGGCGCCGGCATCCTCTGGTCGTCGCACCCCTGGTCGGCGTCGTGCTCGTCGCCCAGTCGGTACTGGTGGCGCGGCCGAACGTCTACGGCGAGATCGTCGCGCTGCTGGTGGTCTTGTTCGGTCTGACGGCCTACGCATCGTCGTGGCGGGCCGCCGCATGGTCTGCGGTGGTGTCGTTGGCGCTTGGCGTGGCCCTGAGTGTGTCCCAGACGGACGACCCTCTCGGTGAGTCCGTCACCTTGGTCATCTTCGGCGCCGTCGTGCTCCTGTCGGGAGCGGCAGTGCGCCGGCAGCGGGAGAAGGCCGACCAGATGCGCCACCAGCGGGACCTGGCCGACGCCAAGGCCAGGGCCATCGCGGACACCGAGCGGGCACGGATCGCGCGAGAGCTGCACGACGTCGTCGCCCACGGGATGAGCGTGGTCATTCTGCAGGCCCGCGGCGGCCGACGGATGATCGACGACGAACCCGCCAGGGCCGCCGGCGCCTTCGATGACATCGAAACGGTCGCCTCCGACTGCCTGGAGGAGATGCGCCGCCTGCTCGGCATCCTGCGCACGACCGGGCCGACCGAACCGTCCGAGGCGACCGAGCCACCGCTGTCACCGCAACCGCGGCTGTCCGAGCTGGGTGCGCTCGTGGCTCAGGCACAGGCCTCGGGCGCCCAGGTGGACCTCGTCGTCAACGGGGACGCCCGCACCCTGTCGCCGGCTATCGAGCTGTCGGCCTACCGGATCGCGCAAGAGGCTCTGACCAACTCCCTCAAACACGCGCCAGGCAGCGCCGCCCACGTCAGACTGGAGTACGGAACGGACGCGATCGACGTCGTCGTCACGGACGAGGGACCCGGTATGGGTGCGGCCGTGGGAGGCCACGGGCTGATCGGCATGCGCGAGCGAGTCGAGCTCTTCGGGGGCACGTTCCTGGCGGGAGCCGAGCCCGGCGGCGGGTTCGGTGTGCGCGCCCGACTACCCCTTCCGGATGCCGTGTCGTGACCGTGCGCATCCTGCTCGCCGACGACGAGAGACTCATCCGGGCCGGCTACCGGATGATCCTGGACTCCGAGCCGGACCTCGACGTCGTCGGTGAGGCCACCGACGGGGTCGAGGCGGTCGAGGCCGCCCGACGGCTGACACCCGATGTCGTACTCATGGACGTGCGGATGCCGCGCCTCGACGGCATCGCCGCTACCCGGGCCATCGTCGCCCGCGACCCGGCCCCGGCGGTGTTGGTGGTCACCACGTTCGACCTGGACGAGTACGTCTTCGAGGCCCTGCGCGCCGGAGCCACCGGCTTCCTGCTCAAGGACGCCCCGGAGGCGCAGCTCCTCGCGGCCCTGCGGGGAGCGACGCAGGGGGTCGCCCTCCTGAGCCCGACGGTCACCCGACGACTGGTCGAGACGTACGCACCGCGCACCCCGACACGAACCGAGCGGAGCGGCCTCGAACTGCTGACCACCCGGGAAACAGAAGTGCTGACCCAGCTCGCCCTCGGCCACTCCAACGCCGAGATCGCCCGGGCCCTAGCCATCGGCGAGACAACGGTCAAAACACATGTCTCGCGCCTGCTGTTCAAGTTGAGACTCGCCAGCCGGAGCCAAGCGGTCGTCCTCGCGTACGAGACAGGCCTGGTCCACCCCGGGCCCCCAGCCGGACCCTCCAGCTCGAAGGCCGCAGGTGTCTGACCCCCCCGGACCATCCAGCTCACTTCTGCCTAATCGGATTCCGAAAGGTGCCGGGGACTGGCTGCGTCCGCACGGGCGAGGAAGCTGTCCAAACGCACGGCCATGCCTCGAACCCTCGTCCGACCCAGGGCGAGGTTCGTCTCTGCGCCGCCAGCCGCCTTCCCGCCTGCCGTCATGAGCGATCGGCTGACTCCGGCCGGGACCTGCCCGTCGCTGGCACCGCTCGCCTCCGCCTTGAAGAGCGCACGCCCGCCAGCACCGCCTCAAGCATCAACATCGCCACCGAGGCGATGAACAACTCAGCACCGAGGATGAGAAGACGAAGACGCTGGTCATGAGGGCGAGTACCGGGCAGCGAGTCGTATGGATTCGGCCCCATGTCGGGTGGCGCGACTGCGAAGGCCGCCACGGTGCCGACCAGCGCCAAGGGCAACCCGATGAGCAAGAGCCAACCGGCCGGCCCTCTGGAGGTTGGTCGATGCCATGACTCCCAGGCATGGGCAAGCCACAGGAGCAACGTCGCTGCGGGAACGAATAGGTACCACGTCACCATCTGGCCGTCTTTTCCCGGCGGGAGATTTCATCGCGGGCGTCGGCAACCTTCGGACCCGTACCCACCTCACACCCGACATGGTGCCAGCCGGTCCCGACCATCTCGCGTCGAGCTCAGCGCCAACGCGCTTCGCCGATGCGACTGGTGCGTCAAGTAGTCCCCGCTGTTCCTATCGGCACGCCCTGTCACGCGTGAAAATGGGGGTGGTCACCTGCCGACGTCGGCGCTGCTTGGTCTTTGAGGCCGTCAAGTAGTCTGACGCGGGGAGCGTGACCCTCAGGGGCCCTGAACTGTCGCTTCGAGCACGCGAGTCCGCCTCGTCCTTCATGCCGCTCCTGCAGGTGGCCACCGTTGGTGGTTGTCTTCAGGAGGTGTTGATGGTGTCGGTGATCGTTGATGAGCCGGTGGTCGCAAGGGTCTGTGCGATCGACATCGGCAAGGCCACCCTGGTCGCGTGTGTGCGGGTCCCGCACGAGAGCGCCCCGGGGCGGCGGGCACAGCAGGTCCGCGAGCTGAGCACTGATACCCGTGCCCTGCTCAAGCTGGCGGACTGGCTTCGTTGCCAGGGCGTGGAGCTGGTCGCGATGGAGGCGACGTCGGACTACTGGAAGCCGGTGTTCTACCTGCTTGAGGCGCAGGGGTTCACCTGCTGGCTGCTGAACGCCAGGCATGTCAAGAACGTCCCTGGGCGCCCCAAGACCGACAAGCTGGACGCGGTGTGGTTGGCCAAGGTCATCGAGGCCGGGATGTGTCGACCCAGTCTGGTCCATCCCGCGCCGATCCGCCGGCTGCGGGACCTGACCCGGTACCGGCGCACTCTGGTGCGCGAACGCACCCGGGAGAAGGCGCGCCTGGAGAAGGTGCTCGAGGACGCTCAGATCAAGCTGGACTCAGTCATCAGCGACCTGCTCGGGGTGTCCGGGCGGGAGATGCTGGAGGCGATGGTCGCAGGGGAGCGCAACCCTGCCGTCTTGGCGCAGATGGCCCGCGGCCCGATGCGGGCCAAGCTGGCTCGCCTCCACGATGCGTTGACGGGCAGCTTCGATGACCATCACGCGTTGTTGTGCGCCACCATGCTGCGACGAATCGATGCCCTCACCGGCGAGATCGCCACCCTGGACCTCGTCGTCACACACCACTGCGAGCCCTACGCCGAGACCGTGCGGCGGCTCGATGAGATCCCCGGCGTCGGTCTGCGATCGGCCGAGGAGCTGATCGCCGAGATCGGCGTGGACATGAGCGTCTTTCCCACTGCCGCGCATCTGGTGTCGTGGGCGAAGTTCGCGCCCATCGACCGACAGTCCGCGGGCACCAAGAAGGGCGGCTCCACCGGCAAGGGCAACCCCTGGCTGGCGGCCACCCTCGGGGAAGTCGTCGCCGGCCTGGCCCGCACCCACACCTTCCTCGGAGACCGCTACCGCCGGCTGGCCCGCCGCCGCGGGAAGAAGCGGGCACTGGTCGCAGTAGGCAACTCGGTCCTGACCATTCTCTGGCACCTGCTCTCGGATCCCGAGAGCCGCTTCCACGATCTCGGCGCGGATTACCACCAGACCCGGATCAACCCCCACAGGCGCCAACGCGACCTGATCCGCCAACTCGAGCACCTCACCGGACAGACCGTCGTCCTGCGACCCACCGCCTGACCCGGTCCCAGAACACCCGGCTACCCCGGGTGCCTTCGGCCTGCCCACTCACCGAACCATTTTCGAGTCAGCCGTCGGAGAGCGGGGTCTGCGAACGACCTACCAGGCAGGAGGCACGATCCGCCCGACGCGGTCGATTCCTCGAACTCGGAGTGGGGCGGCCAATCCAGCTAGCAGGACGCCCTATGTGTCAAAGTGCCGCCCGCGCGTCAGCGCGGCATCCTTGCCGCGGGCTGCCGAAACCGGGGGTTCAGAGGATCCCCTTGAAGCCCGGGTTTCCACCCTCGTCGTACACCTTCTTCTCCCGACCGCAATGTGAGCACAGGTCAAACCCGGCGCCCCTACCGCCCATCTCGCGGTTGACGTGATGTTCCCAATGGTGGATGCCGACCAGACATAGAACGCGGCGCATAGCTACTACCTCCATTGCTTGCCGACGACTCCCGGAGGCCGCAGCAGTCACCCGGCTAACTCTCCAGCGTTCCACCATCCAAGGACCGTGTCGATGAGCGAAAGGCGGACCCGGTGGAGCGGCACCTGCGTCTCAGCCGCCAGTCGAACTTCCGGGCGGCGGCGGCTTGTGCAGAGGGGTGCCTGGGCGAGCGCATGCAATCCCTCGCCATGCCCGGGTGCGCGTTGCCGCTCAGGCGGTCGCGGTGGATCGCGGTGTGGCCAGGCCGGCTCCGAGGTAGGTGACCGCAGCGATCAGTGCCGTCATGCCCGGCAGGCTCGTTGCGAGCAGCCCCAGGGAGCTGGCCTGCCCGTCCGAGATCACGATGAGGTATCCGACAGCGCAGACCGCGAAGATGCCCGCGCTCAGCGCGGCCATCCGGAACCGGTGGTTGCGTTGCGCGGTGTCCGGAGTGCGGATCGAGGCGGCGAGGCGTCCTCTGTTCACGATGAGCAGGGCGGCCCCCGTCAGTACGAGCAGACCTCCGATCCACGGCAGTCCGGCGATGAGGGCGATGGCTCCCAGCAGCGGGACCGCGACCAGGCCCGCGTTGTGGGTTCGGGTGGCGCGCGATGCGGTCATGACAGCCTCCAGGTGGTAGCGGGGAACGGTGACGAACAGGTCGATCCCGGTGCGCACCGTTGCCGCCGCAGTGCCTCGGTCGGCCACCAGGTCGTCGAAGAGCAGGACGAGGTCTTGGCCGTACTCTCGGCGAAACGCGGTCGGGTAGAGCCCGACCAGGACCCGGTAGCTGCGGCGCGCCAGTGAGGCGGGCACGACGTCAGGCCAACCCGGGGGTGAGGTGGGAGCGGGCGAGTGTGATGAGTGCCGCGAGGCGCTCGGCTTCCGCGGCGCACACCCGGGCGCCCAGGCCGGTCAGCCGGTAGTAGCGCCGACGCGCATCCCCACTCGATGACGCAGGCGCGGCCACCTCCTGGGCCAGGCCGTCATCCACGAGACGTTTCAGCGTGCCGTACAGCGTGGCCGGGCCAATCTTGACCACGCTGTCGGAGGCGGCCTCGACCTGCCGCATGATCGCGTACCCGTGCAGTTCGCCGGCCGAGAGCGCGACCAGGACGTGGAACTGGGCGGCGGGCAGCGGCAGGAAGTCCCTCGGCTCTCGTGTCACGCCAACCATCATCTATCGCCCTTCGATATAGTGTCAAGCGATAGAGTGTCTCATGTTAGGGGCTGCCTCCACAGGGTCGCGGCTACGCCTTCTCGCGGTACGCCCGACCTTGGTATCGGCGTTGTCATTGGTGGGTCACTTCGCCGCGAGACGGCTTAGCCACTTGCGTCGTATCGGCGCCCGGCGGGGTGTTGCAGGTCCAGCTCATCGGCGAACAAGGGGACGCCACCTGTGGCTGTTCTGCCGCCTCGGGCCGAACGCCTCAACTCCTTCAGGTTGCCTTGGGGATGAGGGCGCCAAGGATGCCCGACAGCAGAGGAGTGAGCACGAAGACCGCCGCCTGCAGCTGCTGCGACACTGTCAGGTTGAACTGGGTGAACGCATCGAGCTGGTCCCTGCCCTGCAGCCAGGAGGCGAAGTCGGCGCTGGTTGGATCCGGCATCCCGGCCATCGGAAACCACATCTCGCGTAGGTCCGCGCAAAGACGTCGAAGGGACAGGTGCGCGGGAACGTAGACCACCACGAGGATGGCCGTGAAGAACGCCCCGTAGAGCAACACGGACGACGCGGGGAACACCGCCGCCGAGAAGAAAAGCGGGACCACCGCCCTCTGCAACGCGCCGGAAGCGAGCACCACAAGCCCGATGGCGGCCCCTGCCAGCCCGAGGAAGCGCTTGATCTGTGCTCTGGCGTTGACCGCCATCAGGATGTCGGAGGTGTGCAAAGAGCCGGGCTTGTGACGTCGCACGCGGTCCTGCACAAGGCAGATCCCGAAGACCGCGGGAACACCGACGCTCAGGGCCGCGGCTGCGGTGAGGATCCAGACCCGAACGTTGTGTCCCGCGAGGGGCCAGTCGAACGCTCGAGCGGGCGAGAAGATCACGAGTCCCGCAATGAGGAGGATGACGGCCGCCGGGATGAGCAGTATTCGGCGGGGAGGCCCGGACTCACGGTAGGTGCTCACCACTTCACGCCATAGCGGGACAGTGACGACGGCCCAGAAGCCGCCCTGTACGGCGATGACTGCCGCCCAGACGATGAACGCCGGTGAGTTCACGAAGTGCCGACTCCTCGCCGTCGAAGAGGACCCGAGCCAGATGAGGAGGAAAGCACCCACGGCGCCAGCGACGGCGAGCATGAGAACCGCTAGGGGGTTCCAGCTCTCGAGGGTCTGGTCCCACGGCACTGAGCGGGGTTCGGTGAGTGAGCCCTCGATTGGCTCCTCCGCCGCAGAGGCAGTGTCTTGCGTTTCGTTCTCCTGCATCCCCCAACCCCGATCGCAACTGTCTCCCAAGCCTGACATCGGGTGGGGTGGCCTGTCGAGGCCACCCCAACCTGGCCGCCCAGCTGTCGAGGTGCGTCATAGCGCCGCCAGTCGACCGCCGCCAGGGGCGCCAGGGGTACGTGTCCAAGGCGTCGCTCGATACGAAGCTTCCTGCCCTCCGGTGGGGGCGTGGTAGTACCAAAGTCCAATGACGCGAAGGGAGGGCGCACCGGTAAATTTTTCAACGAGAGCCCCGCCGAACTCTGCACTCGGCGGGGCCCTCTAGTGCCCGCTCGGTGTGTCAGGAAGTGTTGCGGATGCCCCACTGGCCCTGCGTCATTTCGCCGCGTGATCGTTCGTGGAGATGGTCGGGGACCACACGCTCGGAGCTGGGGGCGGCGTGACCGTTTCCCGGGAGGGCGGGGTGTTCAAGAACTCGGTCCACCATCATGGGTAGGCGCTCAGAAGCAGCTCTCGTGTCACCCTGAGCGCGTGTACCGACCGCCTGACGTGCCCGGCATCGAACTGAGGCGACCGCCGGTGCTGGAGAGTTGGAACGCTCGCGACCACCCCGATCAATTGCGGCTTCACGCATTCCTCGATGAGGTGGAAGCGGCGGTCGCGATCTGTGACGAGGCAGCGAACCTAGCGCTCGAACTCCAGGTCGGCCTTCCGCAGTCGAAGTCTCTGACGTCCGGTGGCGGCGACCTGGACAACTACCTGTTCCCCATCGCGCGACGTATCGGGGCCGGAAGACTCGATGCGGCCTTCGGCACGAAACGCCACGCCACCACGTCGACGTTGGCCGTTGGCCGTTGGCCGTTGGCCAGGCACGGCGCATCGCCCCGAGCAGGAAGGCAGACATGGTCGTCCGAACCGCGGCTTGAGCCAGCACGCCAGCCTGGAAAGAGCAGGTCCTAGGCGGCTGCGCGATAGCGGTGCCGGTCCATCCGACCCCGGGAGCCATCACCATCGACATCGAGCTCCGCCTCAGCCCCTCCAGAAACTGGATCACCCTCTGGAAGCCGGCGGTCGATTCCCTTGGACCATTGCTAGGAACACCAGATCCACGGCGGCCCTTCACTCCGAACGACGACCGCATCGTGCGTTTGGGCCTACACCGGTCGTTGGACGCATCGCTGGGTTGGGACGTCATGTTGAGCATCTGGTGGGCGGCCGCAAGCTCCTGAAGGTGTGATGGCCACAACCTCTTAACCTCGATCCACCGATGAGCTTGGGCATGTGAGCGTGCCGTAACAACGAGATGCCCTGCCGTGCTGGGAGATTGGGACTTGCGACGGTTCCAAAACCTCAACCCGGAAGGGCACCTCTGGGATGCGACTCTCTCACACTCTGGCGCGCACGTCGGTGGCGTTCGACGACCCGAATCTGGTGTCGGCTGCAGGGCTGGTCCCCGTGTTGGCGTTGGCTGACGCGGCTGGACTACGGCGCTTGGCCGATGAGCATCTGAGTGTGCCGACCGACAAGGGTGCCAACGCCGGCCTGAAGGTCGCCTCCCTGGTCGCTGGGATGGTCGCCGGGGCCGACAGCATCGACGACATGGCTTTGCTGCGGCACGGTGGGATGGGCCGGGTCTTCGCCAATGCGTACGCACCCTCGACGCTGGGTTCGTTCCTGCGCGCGTTCACGTTCGGTCACGTCCGACAGCTCGACGCGGTCGCCTCCAGGTTCCTGACCAACCTGGCCGCCCAGGCCCCGCAGGTCGTCGGCGGCGCCACCGGTGGGCGGGTGCTGGTCGATGTCGACGACACGATCATCGAGGTCCACGGGCACGCCAAGCAGGGCGCCGGGTTCGGCTACTCCAAGGTGCGTGGTCTGAACGCGCTGCTGGCCACCGCCACCACCGCCGGGTCGGCACCGGTGGTCGTGGCGCAGCGGCTGCGCAAGGGCTCGTGCGGGTCCTCGCGTGGGGCGAAACGGCTGGTCGCCGACGCCCTCAGAACGGTCCACAAGCTGCACGGCCGCACGCAGGTGAAGCCGTTGCTGCGTGCGGACTCCGCGTTCTATGGGTCGCCCACGGTCGGTGCCGCGCTGCGCGGCGGGGCCGATGTGTCGGTCACCGTTCGGATGGACCCCAAGGTGAAGAAGGCGATCGCCACCATCGGCGAGCACGCGTGGACACCGATCGAGTACACCGACGCCATCTACGACGAGGCCAGCGGTACGTGGGTGTCGCGGGCCGAGGTCGCCGAGGTGCCCTTCACCGCCTTCAGCTCGAGGAAACTCACCGAGCAGGTGTCGGGGCGGCTGGTGGTGCGCCGGATCCCCGACCTGAACCCGAAGAAGACATCGGGGCAGGGCACGTTGTTCGACACGTGGCGCTTCCACGCGTTCTTCACCACCACCGACCCGACCGACCTGGACACCGTCGCGGCGGACAAGACCCACCGCGGGCACGCGATCATCGAGCAGGTCCACGCCGACCTGAAACACTCCGCCCTGGCGCACCTGCCCTCAGGGAAGTTCACCGCCAACGCCGCCTGGCTGGTGCTGGCGGTCATCGCGTTCAACCTCACCCGCACCGCCGCCACCATCAGCGGCACCGACCTCGCGAAGGCGACCACCGCCACCATCCGCGCCAAGCTGATCAGCATCCCGGCCCGGGTGGCGACCTCAGCCCGGCGGGTCACCTTGCACCTGCCGACCGCCTGGCCCTGGGAAACCGCGTGGACCCGCCTGTTCACCCACGGCTGCGGCCCACCAGCAACGGTCACCTCCTGACCACCCAGCCGTCACGGCGCGACCCGAAACTCGAAGTGGAACACCCTGACAGCGAGGTCAGCTACCTACCCATGCCCCCCGGCCGCAGTCGACGCCCTCAACGCCATCAGCCCATCCCAGAAGCCCGATCGGTGGATCGAGGCTTAAAGGTCTGACGGCCGCGCGCGTCACTGCCGGGCAGCGGCCCGCGTGAAGGTGCTCCTGACTCGCCTTACCGGGCCTTAGGACCGGGTGGTCTTAGGGCGAAGTTGATCTCGTACACAAGCAGGGAGAGCCCCGGGACAGCCTGCACAGCGTAGGTAAGTCGATCGTCCACTTCATGCGCCACGATGATGCCTTCGGCCTGACGCCCCTCACCGAGGTGCTCGGTTACCCACCCCATGTACCGCGCAACCTGGCCGACGACACGGTCCGAGGGCCGCCCCCGTTTGAGTTCGACCACCACGAGCGCCCCACTATCAAGGTCCTTGCACAGAAGGTCGAGCCGTCCTACAGGCGTGGATAACTGATGGCCGCTTTGGCCGGTCGGACTTGCCCAAATCTGAAGCCGACGGCCCCAATCCAAAGACGACCAGTTGCTGACCAGGAACTCCTCCAGATACGCCTCGAGGTAGAACTCCTGGGTCCCCTCCCCACCTTGGGATAGGTCCGGCTCCATGTCCCCCGACTCGACTAGCTCCAGTTCCTCACCGTCGTCGGGGTACGAATCCGCCGGCTCGTCAGTGAGGTGGACATCTGGGTCGAAGCGCTCCAACCAGCCGTTCGGGCTCTTGAAGAACAAAGGCTGCCGACGTACCAGCCCGGTGTAGTGCTTGCGACTGGAGTCGTTGGCTGTCAGCCCGATGACATGGGCACGAACCGTGGACGCCTTCACCTTGGGGTAGTGCTGCGCGAACCACTCGACGATGTCGTTGGGTCTGAATCGCTCCGAGAGCGCTGCGCTCGCCTCGACCATCAGTTCGGCGACCGGACGGTCATACAACACCACCAAAGCGTGGCATTCCACCACCGAATCGAGCAAGGCTCATGAAGTGGCTCGGCCGCAAGACCGTCCAGCAGTACCCCGGCACAGACAGAGGTGCGTCTCTGCGCCGCATCAGACAGCGCGATCCTCAGGGCGCCTGGAGCAAGTGAGCGAGTCTTGACGACAGTTCAGACGATCGCGAGCAGGCGTGCACCATGCTGACGCAGGCGAACCCGTCGGTCGTCGGTTCAAGCCCGACACGCCCCACCCGGAAGTCCCCCTTCAAGCATTCCGGAAGTCGCCCTTGTCCAGTCCTTCAAAAGGTTCTTGAAAGGCCCCCGATGTATTCCGGATGCCGAACGGGCCAGTTGAAAAGGACGAGCTGACCCCGGTGCAGGAAGCCGAAGCGATGGCCGAGGAACAAGGGCGCACCACGGCAGTGTCCCGACGCACTCTCTTTCGGTTGGGGGCCGCAGGCGGCGTCGGAGCTGCGGTGGTGGGGGCGGGTGTCGGCGCCCCCTACCTTTCACAGAAGGGTCTGCTGTCCCTCGACGGCGCGTTCGGCGCCACCTCCACAGAGCTGGCCGACGCGCTGTTGTACATCGAGGCCTTCCCCGTCAGCCCGCTGATCCTGTACCCCTTCCGCGACGAGCTGCCGGTCCCGAAGGCGCTGCGCCCAGAGCCGTACGAGGCCTACACGAACTGGGCCGAGCCGCCCGGGCCTGATGACGGGCAGCAGAACTCCCTGCGCAACCATCAGCACCAACTCTGGCCGGGTCGCACACCCCAGATCCCGACGCTGAACTCCTACCCGGATCCGATCGTCTACAAGATCGACTGCCTCGTCGCGCAGCATGCGTTCACCACCTCGAAGGTGCTGCCCATCGACAAGAAGGGCCGCCCCATCGCCTCGTTCGACGCATCGGGCAAGACCTACCCCGCGGGCACCGTGCGCGACCTGCCGTTCAGCACGATCTACGGCTTCAACGGCACCTTCCCGGGGCCGATGATCAACGCCGAGTACGGACGTCCCGCCCTGGTGCGGTTCGCGAATCGCCTCGACGAGAACGAGCTCAACCTGGACCTTCAGGACTTCGGCTCGCCCGACCAGTCGTTCCTGACCCACCTGCACAACGGGCACACCGCGCCGGAGAGCGACGGCAACCCCCACTGGTCGAGGCGCTACGGGCCGCAGCACTCCGGCTGGCGTACAAAGGACTGGGTCGACCAGCTCTACCTGAACTGGCCCGCTGGGGGTGAGGACTGCGAGAAGCAGAGCTTCTTCTGGTTCCACGACCACCGCATGGACCACACCGGCTCCAACGTCTACAAGGGCATGGTCGGCCTGTACCCGATCTACGACCCCAAGCCGATGGGCGACAAGGGTGGTACGGACATGGGCGACGAGCGCCAGGGGCTGCGGCTCCCGGGCGTGCGCACCGACCACTCGGACGGGTCGTTCGACGTCGACTACGACATCCCGCTGGCCTTCTACGACTGCCGGCTCGACGACGGCGTCACCATCCACAAGGACATCCACGACACTGCAGGGGAGTTCAAGGACGCGAAGAACCCTGCCACCCACCCCAAATGGTGGGGCAAGACGTTCTACAAGCACTTCCCGAGCCACGGCTTCGTCGGCGACATCTTCACCGTCAACGGCACCGCCTACCCGGTGCTGGAGGTCAAGCGCCGCAGGTACCGCTTCCGCTTCCTCGACGCCTCGGTCGCCCGCATCTACGAGTTCAAGCTGATGAGCTCGACGAAGGGCCCGAAGACCGCCGTCTCGCTCGGCTACGACAACGACGAGCTCGAGGGGCAGTACCGCATCCCGGACGCCCAGCAGTGCATGCAGTTCACCCAGATCGCGTCGGACGGCGGCCTGCTGCCGTTCCCCCTGACGCGTGACTCCTTCGAGCTGTGGCCGGCCAAGCGCCGCGAGGTGATCATCGACTTCACCAGGTACCTCGACGGCACGCCGACCACCAAGGGTGACGTCATCTACCTCACGAACGTCATGAAGATGCCGAACGGACGGATGTGGGAGAGCTCCACCCGCTTCTTCCCCGACCCCGCCTACAAGGTGCCGGTGTTGAAGTTCGTCATCGGCGACGACGCCCCGGACGACAGCCAGATCCCCACCGAGATGCGCGCGCTCCCGCCGCTGCCGTCGAACTGGAAGACGCTGATGGACAACCGCCTCATCTTCGAGGTGCAGCGCGGTTCCGCGGGTGGCGAGACCGAGTGGCTGATCAACGGCCAGGAGTTCGACCCCGCGACGGTCGCGACCAGCCTGCGCAACCCCGCCCGCAAGACACCGCTGGCGCAGCAGAAGAAGGACAGCTTCAACCTCTGGGAGATCCGCAACGGCGGCGGCGGCTGGGTGCACCCCTTCCACCTGCACATGGAGGAGCACCGCACCGTCATGCGCAACGGCAAGGACGTCACCAAGTCCAGCCCCGGGCACCCCGACGACATCTCTCGCGAGGACCTGGTCGCCCTCGACCCGGGCGAGTCCGTGATCATCTACCGCGGCTTCCGCGACTTCACCGGTCCCTACGTCTCGCACTGCCACAACCTGGCCCACGAGGACCACGCGATGATGTTCGGCTGGGAGATCACCTGATGTCGACCGACATCGCCGAACAACTCGTGACCTCGCCCTGTCCGGTCCAGAACCACCTCAAGCCCGTCTTCGACAAGACTGCAACAAGTTCGCGCCGACACGTTCTCGCCCGGGTCGTCTTCCACGACCAACTGCCCGGCATCGTCAGGCACGACCCGCTCAACGGCGGAGGACACCTCGAGACCGGGTGACTGGATCCGGGGAAATTGGGCGGTCTTCAGCCATCAAGGCGTGGCTCCTACTCAAAGGCGGACCCCGTCAGGCCCGTAACGATGGGTGCCGCGAGTGCGAAAGATCCGCCACTCAGAAGTCGGGGCCGCCTGCTCCTCCGCCCCTTGGCATGTTTCGAAGCCCGCCCCAGGGGCCTGCGGCTCGGCCCCAGGGGCAGGTCCTGTGCCTTGCTGGCTCCTGACGAGCCACGACGTTGATCCATTAGCCGCCTGCGGGGGCTGCCGCGCGCCAGTGCTCCGGGTCTGCCGTCGGATCGTTCGAGTGCCTGACCGCGGTAGCGGCGGGCGTGGCGTGGGCCTCTGAGGGGTCGCCGCGTGAGGTGATCCGATGTCCACTCCAACTGCTCTGCTGCCGTTCCAGCCGGCAACGATGGAAGGGCCCACAACACAGACTCCCGGCACCCGACTCTGATACGGCCTCAACAGGACCAAGGGGCGGTTCAAGTGGATGCGGAGTGCTCGAAGCGTGCGGACGTGCCAGCAGCCGACCTTGGGAAAACCTTGGGCCCAACATGTGGTCGTACACATTTCAATTACACCGAAGGGGGTTGCCCGGTAGTCGTTTCGACGCACTGGGCATCAAGCGGTGGTGAGGTCCCCGGGTCTTTTCGCGGCATATTTCGGCGTTTTCAAAAGGTTTCTAAAAGGTGTTCAAAAGGTTTCCAAAAGGTTTGCAAAAGGACGCCGGAACAGCGTGCGACGGTCCGAACAGCCTCGAAGGCAGGCAGGTGTGCCATGAATCGCTCGATCCTCAGTTTTGGCGGACGCACTCCGGTACGAGCGGGCCAGCCCGCTCGTGACAGCGCGCGCAGTCCTGACGTTGCGTCGAGAGGGGTTCGGTTCCGAAGGGTCGCTGTGGGCGCTGCGTTCGTGCTGCCCTTGGCGATGGTGGCGCCCGCGATCTCCGCTCAGGCAGTCCAGGCGCCAGTGGGCAACGGCTTCGTCGTCACCGCCGGTGACTTGAGCTTCATCCTCAAGCAGATCAAGATCGCCGAGCGCCATTCGGTGACCCAGACCGCCTCCGACCAGTGCGGCACGCTGGTGGGGCCCGACCCAGACCAGATCCCGGACCGGCTGACCGCCTACGGCCTGCGCACGGTCGACGGCTCCTGCAACAACCTCTTCGCCGGTCGCGAGACGTTCGCGACCGCCGACCAGCCGTTCCCCCGGCTGGCCACCGCCAAGTTCCGGGACGCCGAGGCCAGCCCCAGCGACTTCTTCGGGCCGGGCAGCGGCGTCATCGCGTCCAACGGCGGTTACCAGCAGAAGCTGAGCGGCAACCTCGTCTTCGACTCCGAGCCCCGCACCGTCAGCAACCTCATTGTCGACCAGACGTCGACGAACCCCGCCGCGATCGCGGCCGCGGGCGCCCCGGTGCGCTCCCAGCAGAACCCCGGGCTGTTCCCGTGCACGACTGATCCCGACCCCAACGCGGTCCCGCCGGTCGACGCCGATCCGGTGGGGTGCGTGCCCTCCCACCAGACCCTGTTCATCCCGAACGTCACCACCGACGTCGGGCTGTCGCCGCCGTACAACTCGATGTTCACGTTCTTCGGGCAGTTCTTCGACCACGGTGTCGACCAGACCGTCAAGAGCGGTGGCACCGTGTTCGTGCCGCTGAAGGCCGACGACCCGCTGATCACCGTCGGCCCCGACGGCATCAAGGGGACCAACTGCGGGACGGCAACGGCCGCTCACTGTGACGAGGTCCCGCCGGGGCAGCAGTTCATGGTGCTCACCCGGGCCCAGAACCAGCCCGGTCCGGACGGCAAGCTCGGCACCGCCGATGACGTCCAGGACGCCAACAACACCGACTCCCCGTGGGTCGACCAGAGCCAGACGTACACCTCGCACTCCTCGCACCAGGCCTTCCTGCGTGAGTACGCGCTGGACGCCAACAACAGGCCCATCTCGACGGGCAAGTTCCTCGACGGCATCGCGCAGGACGACGCCCTTCCCTGCGCCCCGGACACCATCTGCTACAACGACGGCAACGCCACCACGGGCAGCATGGCGACCTGGGCGGCGACCAAGCAGCAGGCAGCGAAGAAGCTTGGGCTGCTGCTGACCGACAAGGACGTGACGAACATCCCGATGCTCGTCGCCGACGCCTATGGCAACTTCGTTCCCGGTCCCGCGCGCGGCCTGCCGCAGTACGTGACGACCGCCGGCCCCGTCGAGGGCAACCTCGCCGCTCCCGTCGCCGTGCCGGCGAACGTCGTGCACTTCGACACGCCGTTCCTGACGGACATCGCGCACAACGCCGACCCCGGCACCGTGGGGCCCTGCACGCAGCGGACCCCCGACGGAACGGTGAACCCCAAGGTCACCGGGTTGCCGGCCGGGTGTCTGGACCCTGACTCCGACACGTCAGCGTCGGCCGACTTCGCCGCGCAGCCGTTCGGAACCTACGACGACGAGATGCTCAACGACCACTTCACCTGCGGTGACGGTCGCTGCAACGAGAACATCGCGCTGTCCACGATCCACCAGGTCTTCCACTCCGAGCACAACCGTCTGGTGGACGACATCACGAACACCCTGAACGACCCGGCCAACGCCGCCCTCAAGGCGGCCTACCAGGCCGGCCACGCGTTCAACGGCAACGACATCAGCTACGGCTACGGTGGACGCCTGTTCCAGGCGGCCCGCTTCGTCACCGAGATGGAGTACCAGCACCTGGTGTTCGAGGAGTTCGGTCGCAAGATGGTGCCGGCGATCCGGCCGTTCCACATCTACTCCCCGGACATTAACCCCGCCATCGAGGCCGAGTTCGCCCACGCCGTGTACCGGTTCGGCCACTCGATGCTCGACGACGACGTCGCGCGCACCTCGACCAAGGCGGACGGCTCCAAGGTGGAGAACAACCTGCCGCTGCTGACCGCGTTCCTCAACCCGCCGGAGTACTTCGACAACAAGGTCGACTCCACGCACACGGTCTACACACCCGAGCAGGCCGCTGGCGCGATCGTCATGGGTTCCTCGGACCAGGTCGGCAACGAGCTCGACGAGTTCGTGACCGAGACCCTGCGCAACAACCTGCTGGGTCTGCCGCTGGACCTGCCGACCCTGAACATGACCCGCGCTCGGGACGCCGGCGTTCCGCGGCTGAACGAGTTCCGTCGGGCGGTGTTCGCGGAGACCAACGACAGCCAGCTCATGCCGTACACGAACTGGCAGGACTTCGGGCAGCACCTCAAGCACCCCGAGTCGCTGGTCAACTACGTGGCTGCCTACGGTCAGCACCCCACCATCACCGGTGCGACCACCCTCAAGGGCAAGCGAGACGCCGCACGCGCCATCGTGGACCCACGGCCGGCGTCAGCCGGACCGGACGGTATCCTCGGCAACGCGGACGACATCGCGGCAGACGTGCAGCCGGGCGACGCGGCGGACTTCATGTTCAGCACCGGCCCCGACTGGGCGAGCAAGGCCGACGGGACCACCACGACCGGTGTCGACGACATCGACCTGTGGGTCGGTGGGCTCGGCGAGGTGACCAACCTGTTCGGCGGCCTGCTGGGCTCCACCTTCAACTACGTCTTCCAGACGCAGCTGGAGAAGCTCCAGGACGGTGACCGGCTCTACTACCTGAACCGGACGCCCGGCATGAACCTGCGCACCCAGCTCGAGGGCAACTCGTTCTCCGAGATGATCCAGCGCAACACCGACGGCACGAACACGCTCAAGGCCGACGTCTTCGCCACCGCCGACTGCAAGTTCCAGCTGGCCAACATCCACTCGTACACCGGGGCGCCGGACATCACCACGGACTTCGCGCCGATCATCAGTGCCGGTGCCGTCGACGACGACCCGACCACGCCCGACTGCGACGAGAACCAGCTGTTGGTTCGCTCGCCGGACGGCACCATCTCCTACCGCCAGCGCAACAACATCGACCCCACCGGGATCAACGGCCAGGCCGTCTACAACGGCACGGCTGCCGCAGACCGGGTCAAGGGCGGTAACGACAACGACACCGTCTGGGGTGGCGACGGCAACGACGTCATCGACGGCCAGGGCGGCGACGACATCGCGTTGGGCGGCAAGGGTGACGACATCATCACCGACCTCGACGGTGCCGACGTGCCCAAGGGCGGACCCGGCAACGACGCCATCGACGCCGGCCCCGGAGACGACATCCCCATGGGCAACGAGGGCCAGGACTTCATCAACGCCGGCGCCAACGACAACGAGACCTTCGCCGGTCCCGGCAACGACTTCGTCATCGCCGGACAGGGTGCGGACGCGGTCTTCGGCGACGGTGGCGACGACTGGATCGAGGGTGGCTCCGGGCAGGACCTGCTCCAGGGCGACCACGGTGCCCCGTTCTTCGACGACCCCGCCGAGACCGCCCCGGGCAACGACATCTTCATCGGCCAGGTCGGTGAGAACGACTACGACGCCGAAGGTGGCGACGACGTCATGGCGCAGAACGCCGCCGTCGACCGCAACGCCGGTGCCGGTGGGTTCGACTGGGCGATCCACCAGTACGACACGGTGGCCGCTGTCGACGACATGATGATCAACAACAACCTCGGTGGTCTTCCCATCCAGCTCGTGGTCAACCGCGACCGCTGGCAGGAGACCGAGGCCGACTCCGGTGGCCCCCTGAACGACAGCATCAAGGGCACCGACGGTGTGCTGGCCACCCCGCGGCTGATCGACGGACGCACCGGCGGCTTCACCGGTTGCGACGCCATCGACCAGGCAGGGGCGGCCCGGATCAACGGGCTGTCGGCCATCCTGCCGCCCGTCAACCAGTGGCAGGGTGACGCGGCAGCCGTCGCAGCCCTGTCGGCGTCCGGCAGCTGCCCGCTCACCGGCCCGGTCTGGGGCGAGGGCGACATCCTCCTCGGCGGGGACGGCAGCGACACGCTCGAGGGCCGTGCCGGCAACGAGATCATCGACGGCGACCGCTACCTCACGACGCGGATCAGCTACCGCACCAACCCCGCTGACCCCGCCACCGAGACCGGGACGACGGACCTGATGGAGAACAAGGCGATCCCCGCCACCGCCACGAACCCGTGGGGACCGGGAACCACCGGGATGACTCTCCAGCAGGCCGTGTTCGCCGGCATCGCCCACCCGGGCAACCTGGTCGCCGTCCGCGACATCAAGACGGCCGCGGCTAACCCCACCGCAGTGGACACCGCGGTGTTCTCCGGACCTCGGGCCAACTACACCATCACCAACACCACCGTCGGTGGCGAGCGGGTGTTCACGGTGACCGCTACCGTTGGCCCCGACGGCATCGACACGCTGCGTAACGTGGAGCGGCTGCAGTTCACCGACCAGGTGCTGCTGATCACCCCGCCGCCGGCGCCCACCAATGTGGTGGCGACGACGACGCCAAGCGCCAGCGCCACGGGCTCGGCCACCGTCACGTGGACCGCACCGGTCCTCGCCGCCGGCACCTCGCCCATCACCTCCTATGACGTCGTGGTCAGCTCCGGTGGGGCGGTTACCCAGACCATCACCGGGATCGCCCGGGCGGCCACCAGCCGTGTGGTCAACAACCTGGCCAACGGTACGACCTACACCTTCCAGGTGCGTGCCAACAACGCCTTCGGGGCCGGCCCACTCTCGGCACCGTCCAACGCGGTCACCCCGCAGGGCATCCCGAGCGCACCGACAGGTGTCGTGGCCGTCAGGGGTAACACCAGCGCAAGCCTGAGCTGGACTCCCGGCAGCAACGGAGGCTCGCCCGTCACCAGCTGGGTCGTCACGGTCCGAACGGGAGCAACCGTGGTCAGGACGGTGCCGGTCAGCGGCGCCACGCCCAACACGGTCATCACCGGCCTCACCAACGGAACGGCCTACAACTTCCGGGTTCAGGCGGTGAACGCCAACGGGACAAGTGCCCTGTCGGCGGCATCCAACACAGTCACCCCGGCCACTGTTCCGGACGCACCGACCATCGGTACCGCCGTGTCTGGTACTGCCGGAGGCGCGGTCAACGCCCAAGCGGTCTGGACGGCCCCAGCCAGCAACGGTGGGTCGGCAATCACCAACTACCAGGTAAGGGCCTACCGCGTCGCAGCTGATGGCAGCACCACGTTGTTCAGCCAGACAACGTTCAACGCCACAGTGACCCCGCGGACCATCGTCCTGACCGCAGGCAACTACCAGTTCGAGGTCGTGGCCATCAACGCGGTCGGGGATAGCGCCCCGTCGGCCAAGTCCAACACGGTGGTGGCCCGCTAGCGGTCGCTGCACGCGGTCGACGACGGCCGTGAGTCCCTCAAGGGGGGCCACGGCCGTCGTCATCCGTTCCGTTCTCCGCCACCAGGGGCACCTGCGCGACGCTTACGCATGGCAGGTCCTGCAGCCTGTCCGTGAGCTTCCTGCCCCTGGTGGTGGGCTCGATGGATATATACCCGAGGTCACCAGCAAGGCGGTCGGTAGTTCGACGACACTTGCCCTGACCGGCACCGGACGCTGACCAGAGCGGAAGGTCGTGGAACTTGACCGCAACCGCGACCGCCTCCCACTCCCCGCCCCGGTGATGGCCATGGCCCTCACCGACATCCCTCGGGGACGGAGACAGCTACCACACCACTCGGATCAGCTACCGGACCGACCCGGCCAACGCCGCGACGGAGACCACGACGACCGACCTGAACGAGAACAAGGCCGTTCCGGCAACCACGGTGAACCCCTGGGCACCGGCCCGAATGGTGAGTCGAGCACAGGGATGACGCTAAAGCAGGCCGTCTTCGCCGGCATCACCCACCCGGCCCAGCTGGTCGACGACGTCCTGCATTGCCGCGTCCACGCGGGCGCGCTCCGCGACGTCGACGACGGCGCCATGGACGCGGTGGCCGTACTGGCCGAGGTTGGAGAGAGCGTCGACCAGGGCGCTCTGGTCGAGATCCCAGATGCTGAGGTCGGCGCCGGACCGGGCCATGGTGTGGGCGCAGGCGAGCCCGATACCAGAGGCGCCGCCAGTGATGACAGCGACTTTGCCGTCCAGTTCGTAGTTGATCATCGCGGGTTGCCTCTCGGTGCCAGGAAAAAAATGATGTACCAGCATGCCGCGATGTCATGGGTGCGAGCAGGCGGAGGAGACGCAGTAGACAGACCTGAACCTGTTACATGCGACCACCCGCGCGGACCGGGCCGACGAAGGCATGGCGTCCGCGCACCGCGGGGAATGCCACGACCACGGTCGTTACCGACCCACTATCGATGCGTCACAACAGCCGCGCGTCGACCTCGCGCCCGCGGCACTACTGCCGTGGCGTCACCGGTTAGGTGGTGCTGTGCCTGGCGTTGGCCGACTCTGCGCGGTCTCACGCCTTCGCGGCGGTGAGCCGGTAGCGGAGGCGGTCAGGCAGCCGGGCGATCAGGGCTGCGATCTGGGCGTCCCGCCCGACGAGGTACCGCGGTCGAGGGTTCCTGGTGGTCATGGCCTTGGTGATCACGTCGGCGACCGCGGCGGGCGGCAGGCCGCGGCCAGAGGCTCGGTCGGCGTCAGTACGGATCCGGTCGACCTGAGACTGGTAGTGCGTGATTGCCTCCGGTGGTGCGGCGGCGAGGAGTTCCTCGCCCCGGACGCGACCCGACGTCCAGATCCGGGTGGCGATCACCCCGGGCTCGATCAGGATGACCCTGATGCCGGAGGGGGCGAGTTCGGCCCGCAGGCTGTCGGTCAGCCCGAGCAGGCCGAACTTCGAGGCGTTGTAGGCGCCGAGCATCGGCGTGGCGATGCGGTCGCCGATGGAGCCGACCACGACCAGGCGGCCCAGACTCCTGCGCAGCGCGGGCAGCACCGCCTGGACCACGGCCAGCTGGCCGACCAGATTCACCTCGAGCTGATGACGGAAGTGGTCCAAGGGCAGGTACTCCAAGGGTGCAGGCACCGCAATGCCGGCATTGCTCACCAGGCCGACTAGACCACACGCCACCACCTCCGCGCCGAGCGCGGCGACCTGGTCTGGGTCGGTGATGTCGCAGCGCCGCACCGTGACCCGATCACCGTGGGTGTCCGACAACCGCTGCTCGTCGACCTCGCTGCGGACCGTGGCCCACACGTGGAGACCACACCCGATCAGCGCGCTCACCGTCGCCTCGCCGATGCCACTGGAGGCACCAGTCACAAGAACCGATCCGTCACCACTCGGGGGTTTCCGCCTAGCCTGCACCCTGTCGAAGTACCGCATGCCAGCCACCTCCGCGGCCCAGTGCCGATCGCTCGTTGCCACCGTAGGCCCTCCGCGTCGCCAGTGACCGAGAGCCACGCGATCGGCGTTACCTGTCGCTGGAACCGCGCCAGGCTCGGAACCGTGGACGGTCGACCTGCCGAGCCCTTGTCTGCCAGCCCCGCCCGCCTGGCGTCTGCACAAGTGAGATGCAGCATGCGTCTCTACCGCAAGCGAATGGCGGTGTCAGCGGACGCCGCCTGCCGTCGACGGTTACGCCGTCGGTTCCACGGCTACCGTGTGTGTCCATGTTCGACCTGCGGGACCTGGAGGTCCCCGTTGTGGGTGCGCCGATGGCCGGAGGGGCTTCGAGCCCGGCGCTTGCCGCCGCGGTCTCCGAGGCGGGTGGTCTGGGGTGTCTGGCAGCGGGCTACAAGACCGCCGAGAAGGTGGCGGCCGAGGTCACCGAGACGCGAAGGGCGACGTCCGGGCCCATCGGCCTCAACCTGTTCGTGGTTAAGCCCTTTCACCCGCTTCCCGAGGTGGTGGAGAGCTACCGACGATCCTTGGAGCCAGAGGCCGCGCGCCTGAGGGTGGCCCTGGGTGCCCCGACGTGGGACGACGACGGGTGGGACGTGAAGCTGGGTGCTGCGCTGGACCTGCGCCCCGACGTGGTCTCGTTCACCTTCGGCTGCCCGACAGCCGCCGTGTTTCGGCGCTTGGCAGAGCTGGGGATCCACTGCGCTGTGACGGTGACAACGGTGTTCGAGGCGCGTGAAGCGGTCCAGCGGGGGGCTAACTCGCTGTGCGTTCAGGGGCCAGAGGCAGGTGGCCACCGAGGCATCTGGGGCCCCGATGCCTTGCCTGACGACACGGTCGGGCTCCAAGACCTGCTGGCCGCGATCACGTCCGAAGTGCAGGTTCCGGTGGTTGCCGCCGGTGGACTGACCAACGCGACAGGTGTCGACGCGGTGCTGCGAGGGGGTGCGGTAGCAGCCCAGGTCGGCACGGCGCTGCTGCTAGCCGACGAGGCGGGCACCCATCCGGTCCACCGCGCGGCTCTGGTCGACAGGGCGTACACGCACACGGAGAGGACCCGGGCCTTCACCGGGCGATGGGCTCGGGGACTGAACAACCGGTTCATGCGCGAGCACGGCGACGCACCGGCGGGTTACCCGCACCTGCACCACCTGACTGCACCCCTGCGCGCGGCGGCTTTGGCCACCGGTGATGCTCAAACAGCTCACCTGTGGGCGGGAACCGGCTACCGGGACATCCAAAGCGCCCCCACCCGCCAGATCATTCGCTCACTGACCCCGTGATCCGCACGCCATTCAAGCCATGAGCGCGAGAACGAGACCCGCGCCATAGCACCGCATCGTCGCCCTCAGGCAGAATTGGAAGACTGGCATGCGTCGGGAGCCGGGCTAACGGCATCAGATAGACCCGGCACCTGTAGAAGCAGCCTGCGTGGAGGAGGCCCTCGCGCACGTTGAGGTTGGACCTATGAGTTCAGCGTGTCCCCACACCCTCCCAAGCGTCTCCACGCTGGAAGTCATACTTCGTGCAGGAAGGCAGACTGGGTCAGGAGCTGAGACGTGGAGACCGACGGGGTGACGAGCGGGATGCTGCGCGCGCCGAGCCTCGTTGAACTGGTCACCGATCACCTCCGTGGGGATATCCTTTCCGGCGCGCTCGAGCCCGGCGAACGGCTCGTCGAGGAGCAGCTGACCCAGCGGTTCCAGATCAGCCGTGCGCCCCTGCGCGAGGCGCTTCGCCTGCTGGTCGAGCAGGGCCTGGTCGAGCACCTCCCGCGCCGAGGCGCCAGGGTCACGACCTACTTCGGCGCGCGACTTCGACGAGCTGTTCGCCGTGCGTGACGCGCTCGAGCGGTTCGCCATGTCGCTGGTGCAGGAGAAGGAGGCGGCCACGCTCGACGTCCGACCCGTCGAGGCTGCCCTGACGACGCTGGGTCATGCCGCAGACCGCGGCGACAGACTGGCGGCAAGCAACGCGCACCGGGCTTTCCACCTTGCGCTGGTCGCCCTGGCCGGCAGCCGTCAGCTACTGCATCACCTACGAGCCCCTCATCGTCAAGCTGCAGATCTACATGGCGGCGAACCTGCGTCGGGAGGCGGACACCAGCTCGCCGGCGGAGGGAGTACGTCGCCATCAGCGCCTGCTCGACGCCGTGCTCAGCGGAGACCGCGCGGTCATCGGCGAGGAGCTCGAGCGGCACGGATCGCGGCGGTACTTCCACTAGTCGCCTTCAGTGGTGTGCGCCTGACCGCCGCTCACAGCCGCTGATCGAAACGTCCATTTCACATCAGCGCAACCTACGACTCCTCCCAAACGGTCGACAATCGACACTTGGAAGCGACGTCTAGGAGGCCTAGCGTGACCGAGACCGAGACAGCGCCGTTGACCCGGTTCAGCTCCGCCAGTGGGGAAGGCGGATGGCTGGTCGGACCAGTCGACGCCCGCCCGTACTCCTGGCCCTACGACCACTGCGTCGACACCGCGCCATGTCGCGGTGGTGTGCATCGACTGGCAGATCGACTTCTGCGGCCCCGGCGGCTACGTCGACCGCGATGGGCTACGACATCGGGCTGACCCGGGCCGGCCTGCCGGCGACGGCGGCGCTGCTCGACCACGCCCGCGCCACCGGCATGACGGTGATCCACACCCGCGAGGGCCACGCGCCGGACCTGTCCGACCTGCCGGCCAACAAGCGCTGGCGCTCGGCCCGGATCGGCGCCGAGATCGGCTCGGCCGGCCCGTGCGGCCGGATCCTGGTCCGCGGCGAGCCGGGCTGGGAGATCGTGCCCGAGGTGGCCCCGGTGGCCGGCGAGGTCATCGTCGACAAGCCGGGCAAGGGCGCCTTCTACGCGACCAACCTCGATCTGGTGCTGCGGACCAACGAGATCACGCACCTCATCCTCACCGGCATCACGACCGACGTCTGCGTGCACACCACGATGCGCGAGGCCAACGACCGCGGCTACGAGTGCCTGATCCTGTCCGACTGCACCGGCGCCACCGACCCGGTCCAACCACGCCGCCGCGCTGCACATGGTGACGATGCAGGGCGGCGTGTTCGGCGCGGTGCCGACTCGGACGACGTCATCGCTGCCACCGACGCGCCGAGTCGACCGTGACCCGTCAGCACCAGTGCAATGAGCGACGCCATCGCCGTCGAGGCCAGCCTCACCGTTCACCTTCGACCCGGCCCGCACCGCGCTGGTCGTCATCGACATGCAGCGCGACTTCGTGGAGCCCGGCGGCTTCGGCGAGACGCTCGGCAACGACGTCTCGATCCTGCAGCGCCGTCGTCCCGCCGCTGCAGGCGGTGCTCGCCGACTGCCCGCGCAGCGCGGGCTCATGGTCATCCACACCCGCGAGGGCCACCTGCCCGACCTGTCCGACTGCCCGCCGGCCAAGCTGCACCGCGGCGCGCCGTCGCATGCGGATCGGCGACCCCGGACCCAAGGGCCGCATCCTGATCCGCGGCGAGTACGGCCACGACATCATCGACGAACTCGCTCCGCTGCCGGGCGAGCTCGTCATCGACAAGCCCGGCAAGGGCTCGTTCTACGCCACCGACCTGCAGCGACACCTCGTCGAGGCACGGCATCACCTCGCTGATCGTCACCGGCGTCACCACCGAGGTCTGCGTGCACACCACCGTGCGCGAGGCCAACGACCGCGGCTACGAGTGCCTGGTGCTGTCGGACTGCGTCGGGCTCGTACTTCCCGGAGTTCCAGCGGGTCGGCCGTGGCGATGATCGCCGCGCAGGGCGGCATCTTCGGCTGGGTCGCCCCGTCGACGGCCTTCCTCTCGGCCCTCGCTGCACGGCCGACGCATCGTCCGCCGACCCATCCCCTGACGGCCTCACGTCGAAGGAGCCCCCATGTCCGTGCTCAACCGCCCGATCGCGTCCGTCCACCCGCCGTCAACGCGCCTGCGCCTGCCGTGGTGGACCCGCGGCGACACCAACGCCTTCTTCGGCCTCGGCTTCAACGTGCTGGTCAACGTGCTGGTCCTCACCTCGCTGTGCATCGGCGTCGTCGGGCATCTGCCCCGGACGACGTCTACGGCACGATCCTGCCGGCGCTGGGCATCGCGCTGCTCGTCGGCAACGTCTACTACACGTACCTGGCCCGCCGGCTGGCCCGCCGGGAGAACCGCGACGACGTCACCGCGATGCCGTACGGGCCCAGCGTGCCGCACATGTTCATCGTGGTCTTCGTGATCATGCTGCCGATCTACCTGCACGACCAAGGACCCGCTGCGGGCCTGGGAGACCGGGCTGGCCTGGGCCTTCATCATCGGCGTCATCGTGCTGATCGGCGCGTTCGTCGGGCCGTACATCCGCCGGTTCACGCCCCGGGCGGCGATGCTCGGCACCCTCGCCGGCATCTCGATCACGTTCATCTCGATGCGGCCGGCCGCCCAGATGTGGGACGCCTGGCCTGGATCGGCCTGCCCGTGTTCGTCATCATCCTGGTCGGCTTCTTCGCCGACATGCAGGCTGCCGTTCGACTTCCCGATCGGGCTCGCCGCGCTGCTGGTCGGCACCGCGATCGGCTGGATCGGCGGGTACATGTCCGCGCCGGACGTCACCGCGGCCGCCAAGGACATCGCCATCGCCCTGCCGACCTTGCAGCTCGACCTGCTCGTGCAGCGGGCTGCACGGACATCGGCCCACTGCTGGCCACCGCGATCCCGCTCGGCGTCTACAACTTCACCGAGGGCATGACCAACGTGGAGAGCGCGGCGGCGGCCGGCGACAACTACAACCTGCGCAGCGTGCTGCTCGCCGACGGCATCGGCGCGATCGTCGGCTCGGCACTCGGCTCGCCGTTCCCGCCGGCCGTCTACATCGGCCACCCGGGCTGGAAGGCCGCCGGCGGCCGCACCGGCTACTCGATGGCCAGCGGCGTCGTCATCGCGCTGCTCTGCTTCCTCGGCCTGTTCGGCCTGCTCAGCACGATGCTGCCCACTGCCGGCGATCGTGCCGATCCTGCTCTACATCGGCCTGCGTGATCGGCGCCCAGGCCTTCCAGCGCCGTCCCCAGAGCGCACTACGTCGCCGTGGTGATCGCGATCATCCCGAACATCGCCTCCTGGGCGACGGGCCTGATCGACAACGCCCTCGGCGCCGCCGGCACCTCCGCGGCGCAGGTCGGCGAGGCCGCCCTCGAGGGCAACAGCGTTCTCTACCACGGGCTCCTGATCCTGGGCAGGGCGCGGTGCTCGCCGGCCTGATGCTCGGCGCGATCGTCGCCTTCATCATCGACCGCAACTTCGTGTGGGCTGCGGGCTACCTCGTCGTCGCTGCCGCCCTCAGCTTCCTCGGGCATCATGAACGCGGAGAAGGTGCAGCTCAACGCCAACTCGGAGGTCACCATCGGGTACCTCCTCGCCGCAGCCTTGTGCATCGCGCTCGCGACCATGAAGCTCCCCCGGCGTGAGAAGGAAGCCGACGAGCTGGCCCTCGACGCGGAGGACGCCTTGGTGCAACAGGCCACCAAGGCGACCCAGGCGTCCACACCGGAGCCGTCCACACCGGAGCCGACCCCCGCAAAACCCTCCGCGACGTGATGACGGCTGCCACGGCTGGGCTCGCCCAAGACGTCATGGACTGCTTCACGGCCTACGAGGCAGCCCTGGCGGCCGGGAACGCAGCCGCGACGGACCGGTGGTTCGCCGACGACACCCGGACCGTCCGATTCGGAACCGGCGAGGAGCAGTGGGGTGCCGACGAGGTCCGGCGGTGGCGCAGCACGGCCGCCCCGGTCCCCGCCGGCCGGCGACTCACCGACACGCGGATCGACGTATGGTCCGACACCCTTGCCGTCGTGACGACACTCTTCGGCTACCCGGGATCGAGCTCCGTCGGACGCCAGAGCCAGACCTGGCTGCGGACCGAGGCGGGCTGGCGCATCATCCACGCCCACGTCTCCGAGCGAGACCTGAGCCAATGATCGCCTCCCACAACCCTTCCTGGGATGTCCACACGTCGGCTGCGGCCGCACGGTCCCTCAGGAACCCGGCGTTCATCCACGTCATGGATGACCGCGCCGGTGATGCCGTCCACGGCCCGACGACCACGACGGACTCGCCCCTGCGCGGTCTGCCGTTCGCCGTCAAGGACAACATCGATGTCGCCGGCACCCCGACCACGGTCGGCTGCCCGGAGCTGACCGAACCTGCCCCCCGCAACGCGCGCGTGGTCGACCAGCTGGTCGCCGTAGGAGCGGTGCCCATCGGCAAGACGAACATGGACCAGTTCGCCACCGGCCTGGTCGGCACCCGCTCCCCGTACGGTGCATGCCACTGCGTCGACTCCGAGGACCACATCAGCGGCGGCAGCAGCTCCGGCAGTGCCGTGGCGGTGGCCGCTGGGGTCGTGCCGTTCGCCCTCGGCACCGACACCGCAGGCAGCGGGCGGGTTCCCGCAGCACTCAACGGGATCGTCGGTTTCAAGGCGACCCGCGGGCTCGTCAGCACCCGCGGGGTGTTTCCTGCCTGCCCGTCGTTGGACTGCGTATCCATCTTTGCACCAACGGTTTCCGTGGCTCGTGACGTGTACGACGTCCTGGCCGGTTTCGATACTGAGGACCGATGGTCACGTCAGCGACCACCCCAGCTGCCTCCCGGGATCTCCCAGGTCATGTCCGTGGTCGGCGTGCCGGCCGGTCCGATCGACCTCGACGCGCAGCACCGCGTGGCGTGGGACGCGTTCCTGGCGAAGCTCTCCGGGCTGGTACGCCTCGTGCCGGTGGACGTGTCCGCCATGCTCGAGGTGGCAACGATGTTGTACGAGGCTCCCTTCGTGGCCGAGCGGCTCGCGGCCTTCGGTCACCTCCTCGAGCCGGACGGCCCACACCTCGATCCCGACCGTGCGACGGATCGTCCTGGGTGCACGGGGGATGGAGGCCGAGCAGCTCTTCGCCGCTCAACACCGGCTGGCTCGGCTCGCCCGGCGAGTCGCCACCGCGACGGCCAGCGTGGATGCCGTGCTGCTCCCGACGACCCCCTCCCACCCCACCCTCGCCGACGTAACCGCCGACCCTGTGGGCGTCAACAGCCGGATGGGGACCTACACCAACATGGCCAACCTGCTCGACCTGTGCGCGGTCGCGATCCCGGCCGGACGCCGGCCCGACCGACTTCCGTTCGGAGTCCAGCTGCTGGCGCCAGCCTTCGCCGATACACAACTGCTCGATCTGGCGTCGGTGGTAAACGCGGAGCGGGCACCGGACACCTCGCCACCCCTCCCGGCGGGGCGGCGCCTGCTGGCCGTCTGTGGCGCCCACTTGTTCGGGCAGCCCCTGAACCCGGTCCTGACCGATGCCGGGGCACGCCTCTACCAGCGAGGGCACACCGCCGCGGGGTACCGGATGGTCCGGCTGGAGGGCCCAATGCCGCGACCTGGGCTGCTTGACGATGGGACCGGCCCCAGCGACGGCATCGAGGTCGAGCTGTGGGAGGTGCCGGTCGAGCTGGTCCGGCGGCTTGCGGCCGACGTGGAGCCGCCGTTGGAGATCGGGCAGGTCCGACTCATGGACGGGTCGACAGTACCCGGTTTCACGGCAAACGCCGGAGTCGGCCGAGCTGCCGACATCAGCGCGGCAGGGGGCTGGCGGGCCCACCTCGCCCGCCGGCGCACCCTCGATACGACGGCGTGAGAGCCGGACGGGTCAGGCCACAGCCCAACGCGGCTGAGGTGACCGCACCTCGCCGACCGCGGCTCCACAGAGAAACCAGATGGGGATCGAGGGCGTCGTCTAGCACGCATCGGGCCCAGTGCAGGCCGCCAGCGCCACCACCAAGAGCGCAGTTGCGCCGGCTCGAATATAGGTGCCCAAGCGGCCCCTTCCGCCCCAGAATCCGTTCGGCTCTCGCCCTGCCCGGAAGTGTCCACCCCAGCGCCGACGAGAGCCATGGTCATTCAGGGTGGTCAGCTGCCTTGCCGTCGGAACGGACAAGCCAAGCGTGTGGGGGCAGAAGGGGAACCGCCGGACCCATCGCCCGGTGATGCCGCACCTTCGAGCCGTGGTCCGTCAGCCAACCTGCCGCCCGGTGCACTCCCGCGAGAAGTACATGCTCCGGTGCTCAGCACGGTAGGAGCCCAAGGAGCGGTGGGCTTTGAGGTGATCTCCATGCCTACCAGTCAGCGTTGTCGTATCTGCAGGTGCGCAGACGCCTCCTTGCAGTATCGGATTGCCGCCGAGGACGGAACACCACCCGTCGGGAGTGCTGGTGCCCGGGGCTGGGCGGCTGCCATTAACAAGGGGGCGCCGAAGCAAGGAGGACTGCCATGGAACTCGTTATAGGGCTGCTGGTCATAGGCTTAGTCCTATACGCCCTTGCCAAGCTTGCTGACTTCTTCGAGGAGCGCAGCTTCGTCCTTTGGCTGATCCCTTACCTCCTTGGTGGCGCACTTCTCATAATGCTGTTTGCGGCGGCTCGCGACGTCAAATAGCAGCGCATGTGAGGCACCTACGAGGGTGGTTCCCGACCTGCCTGCCACCAACCTTGACGTGGATACGATCAAGATCGCCGTGTATACGCCCTGCAGCGGCCGCGAGCACCACGCCTGCATCTCCTCGACCACCTGATCGGTGATCCGGGAGATGGTGTCTTTGGAGATCGACGCATGGCCGATAGCCGCGGTAGGTGCGTCATAACGCCGCCAGTCGACGCCTCCTGACCTTCGACGGCGACGTTGGGGTATGCAGCGCGTCAGCTGCACCTCGTGGCCGCCTTTCGCGGCGGGAGTTTCCAGCGGCACTGCGTTTCATGTCATGGGCACCGTGGCACTGGTTGGCTGTAGGTGCTGTTGGAGCGGTTGGAGACGTAGTAGTCGCTGACCCACCGGCCGTCGGCAAGCTGGTTCCAGACCTTGGTCGTGCCGACGAGCGAACCGGGCTTCTGGCAGGCCACATAGGCCAGCGATCCGCCCTGGAGGGGCTTGTTGAGGTTGGTGTAGGTGGTGCCCGGCCCGGAACGGGTGTTGACCGGGGTGGAGACGCTGACCTGCCCCGGGTAGGAGCAGCGCGGCAGGGCGGCGCTGAAGCCCGTGGTCGACGGTGTGGAGACGTAGCGGTCGGAAACGTACCCGCCGTTGCTGATCCGGTCCCAGGCCGGGGTGGTCCCGATCAGCTGGCCACGGGCCTGGCAGATCACGGCAACCGCGCTACCCGGCTGGAGCTGGCCGACGATCGAGGAGGTGGTGGTCGGTGCGCTGCGCACGTTGAGCGCAGTGATGGTGCCGGTGACGCGGTAGGTCTTGGCGACGGTGGCGACCGGCCCCTTGATGATGTCGCTATCGATGTTGAGCGAGACTCCGCCCCAGGTCTCGACGTGGTCGCCGCGGTACTGCTTGGCGCGCTGCCACTCGGCCCACAGGGTGTTGCCCGCTGTGGGCCAGCCGGTCAGCGTGGCGAGGTTGTCCCAGCGGGCCATCCACACGGCATCCGGTCGTGCCCGCGAGGTGGAGGAGTAGCTGCCTGCCAGGTCGCGAAGGCCGGAGTCCTGGTGGACGTAGACGCCGGCTAGGTAACCGTTGCGGTGCAGCGCGCGGGTCCACTCCGAGACGTACGTGCGGACCGCGGCAACGCAGGAGCCATTGGTGCGGTCGTAGTTCTCGACGTCGGCGTACAGGGCACTACCCGGCAGCAGTCCAAGGCTGCGAGCTCGAGCCGCGGCGTCGGTGCCGTCAGCCCCTCCGCGGGCAGCGGCGCCAGCGGCCGGGTACCGGTAGGGCTTGGTACCGAAAACACAGAACGGCTGGTCGCCGAAGTACGTGGGGACCAGGAACCACCCGGCGGCCGAAGCGCTGCGCACCCAGGCAGTCGTCAGTTCCGGCTGTGCACACCCGCGGTTCCGGCCACCAAAGTAGATGTTGACCCCGGTGTACGGGGAGGGTCCCCGCCACGCCGAGAGGGCAGCGAGCGAAGGCGCCGTGCAGGTGTCGAAGAAGCGCCCCTGGGCACGCGTCGCGGACGACGCCGCGGGGTAGCCGGCAGGCGTAGCCGGGTCAGCCTTCGCCACATCCGAGCCGACCACCCCCGCCACCAGTGCTGTCAGTAAGGCCCCCAATGCGGCCGCGGCGCGTCGAGTAGTTGACATGTCATGCTCCCCTGCCGGAGCCAGCCGGCGTGAGGCTCCAACAAATCCATCATCCGCCCTCCTGGGCCCGCGGGGAAGACCACGACGCCCGCCGCCCCCTGGAGTCTGACTTCGACACTGCGGCAGGAACACGGCTGAGGTAGGTGCGTCATAGCCGCGAATGCACTGGGATCCCTGGTGGTCCGCGCCACCTGGCGGCGGCATGGGATGGGACGTTGCAGTTGGTGGTCAGGGCCTCTGACAAACGCCGAACGTGGATGCGTGCAACCCGATTCTCGGCGTCAAGTCGTGTCGAGGCGGACTGGGGATCAGGACGCCATGGGCACGGGCACTGGACAGCGGGCCCCGTTTCTGGAAGGAACAGGCCATGAAGGCGATCGTCCAGCGCGGGTACGGCTCCCCCGATGATGTCCTGAAGCTCGCCGACGTCGACACACCTGCCGTCGGCGAACACGAGGTGCTGATGTCGGTGCGGGCCAGCAGTGCCAACCCCTGGGACTGGCACTTCATACGCGGTGAGCCGGTGTTGATGCGGCCGGCGGGTATCGGCGGCATCCGCAAGCCGAAGTTCCTGATCCCAGGCGGCGACCTGGCCGGCACGGTGGCGGAGGTGGGCGCAGGTGTCACCGGGTATCGCACCCGGTGAACCGGTCTACGGCTTCGGCCACGGCGCGTTCGCCGAGTACGTCGCGGTCCCGCAGGGGCGCCTGGCCCGCAAGCCGACGAACCTGACCTTCGAGCAGGCCGCCGCCGTGCCATTGGGCGCTGTCACCGCCATCCAAGGACTACGGGCCGGCGGACTCAAAGCCGGGCAGCACGTGTTGGTCATCGGCGCCTCCGGCGGGGTCGGGACCTTCGCTGTCCAGATCGCCAAGCACCTCGAGCGCCGAGGTCACCGGCGTCTGCAGCACCGCCAACCTCGACCTGGTGCGGGATCTCGGCGCCGATCATGTCATCGACTACACGAGCCAGGACATCTTCACCGGTCCCACTCGCTACGACATGGTCTTCCAACTCGGCGGGACCTACTCCCCGGGAGCCATCCGCAGGGTGCTCACCCCCCGCGGCACGCTCATCCAGTCGTACGGCGACGGCAACCGCTGGGTCGGACCCCTCGGCAACATCATCAAGGCCGCGGTACTCAGCCTCTTCGTCGGCCAGACCCTGAAGAGCTTCACCGCCAAGGTGACGACCGAGACCCTCGAGGAGATCACGGACCTGATCGAGGCCGGCCAGCTCACCCCCGTCATCGACCGGACCTTCCCACTGGCCCAAGCCGCCAAGGCCGTCCAGCTGGTCGAACAGGGACGCCCAGCCGGCAAGGTCACCGTCACCATCGCCAACGACGAGTGACCGGTGCACGCAAGGCGCGCGTCACTACGCCGCCTGCCGGCGATGCACCTTGCGGGTGTGTCGCCCGGTGCGGCGGTTCTGGGTCGGAGCTGCGGTGCAGAGGGCCGCGACAGCCCGTGAGCAAAGCTATGTGGACGCTCTCAGGGGCTCGAGGGCGGCCAGGACGAGGTCGAGGCCGAAGATGAACTCCTCTGCCGGGTCGTATCCGGCTGCGACGAGCTCGGCGGCGGACTCGTTGAGGTAGGGGAACTCGTCGGGAGGAAGCTGGGGCAGGAAGACGTCCTCGGCCATGTCCGCGAACTCACCGGCGGTGTCGAACGGCAGGCTGGCTTCCTGCAGGGCGAACCCGTAGACGTAGACGTCGAGCAGCCAGTTGGCGTGTGTCGCCATCAGAACCGAGAAGCCAGCCCTGCGCAGGCAGGCGGTGACCGCTTCGCGGTGGCGAAGGTGCGCGGGCCCCGGGGATGTCCGCGACTCCATCAGGCCGATCGCCCAGGGGTGGCGTGCGAGAACCTGTCGGGCGGATACCGACCGCCGACGCATCGCCGACTGCCAGTCGGCCTCCTGCGGGGGGAGCTCGATCTCCTCGAACACGACGTCGATCATGGCGTCCAGCAGCTCCTCCTTGCTCGCCACGTAGTGGTAGAGCGACATCGCGCCCGCGCCGAGCGTGCTAGCCAGCCGGCGCATGGTCAGCCCGGCGACCCCCTCGCGGTCGGCGAGCCGGACCGCCTCGGCCACCAGCCGCTGCCTGTTCAGCCCCACCTCTGACACGACCTGGCGTTGTCTCCTGACAGACACGGGTCTCCTACTCCCTCGACGGCTTGACAATCGTACAGCGTACGCCCATAGTACGGCGTACGACGTACAGTGTACGAGCCAGCGAGTTCCCCGCGGACACGGGGAGCTTGTGGACCTGCCGCCACTCCGGCGGACGGGCCGCTCCTGTCGAAGGAAGAACCGATGACCATCCGCACGAACACCCCGAACCTGCTCGACAACCCGCCTCCGACTGAAAGGAAGGAAGAAGAGATGACATCACCGCAGAACACCGCTACCACGCCGGCCCGCAGTTGGTTGGTTCGAGGCCGCCTCGTTGGCGCCGCGGCGATCGCGTTCGTGGTGTCGGTGGTGATAGAGAACGTGGTGCTGGCGGGCACGGGCGCACCGAGTTACGGCGCTCCGATCGAGGAAGTTCTGGCCTACTACGCGGCCAACCGTGACTCGGTCGCGATCGCGTCCGGTCTGGTGGCTCTGTACCTGCCGCTGCTGCTGGTGTTCGCGACGGGCCTGCACGGCCTCGTGGAGCGGCGCGGCGGAGCGGGCGCCGACTGGTCGCGCCTCGCCATGGCCGCGGGCGCGGCGCTGTCGGCCATCTTCGTGCTTGTCAACGTCCTGCAGATCGGGCTCGCGCTCTCCGCCGGCGGGCTCGCCGAACCGACGCCCGCGTTCGCGCTCGTCTGGCATGCTCACGCGGCGGCGTTCGCGCTGGCGCTGCCGATGCTCGGCACCACCTTCATCGGCGCGGCCCTCGCCGCGCATGCGAGCGGGCTGACTCCGGTTTGGCAGCGCCTCCTGGGCCTATTGGGCGGGAGTCTGCTGCTCACCGCGGGGGTCGGGACCCTGGCGATCGCCGATGGCTCGGCGCTGATTTTCGTCGGCCTCCTGGGGTTCGCGGCTTGGCTCATCTGGCTGCTCGCGACCGGCGTGCGCCTCGTCCGGTCGTGACCGAAGGTCGAACGTTCGCGCTCATGCACAAGAGTTCCGTCGCGCGCAGGACCGTGCCTGACGGCGGAAAGGCTGCCTGAAGGCTGGCTCGCGCTACTACCGGATCACGTGCGGCTTTGGATGCCGCCTTGGTTCACGGCATCGAGCGCGAGGCCCGAGGACTTGGTCGACGAATCCAGATGCGTCACTCCGCCGCCTGAACGCCTGGTAGGAAGAGGCGGCTCAAAGCCCACATAGCGTGCCCGGCTTCGCCCAGTTGGGGACGCGGCGCCGATCTTGGGCGAGGTCGATTCTGGGCGCTCAGCCGACTGCTCAGTCGGCGGAACTGGCTCAGTCGTCAGCCACCCGCATCGCCGCCTGCAGCACCACGGTAGACCTCGACCGTGCGCTGCGTGTTCCCGGCGGAGACGTACAGCGTGTGCGTGCCGCGGGACGGGGTGAAGGCCGCGGCCCGCTCGGCCGGTGCGCGCGCCAGGCCCCGGGCCCCGCGTCGCCGCGAAAAGTCAACGTCGGTTTCGCTGTTGTGCCGCGCGATCGAGTAAAGAGAAGGTAAGGTCCCGGTCAGCGGAGAGCAAAGGCGACATGTGCGTCCGGCCCTTTGCAGGGAAAGTGGCCGCGTTCCCGGTGCGCCTAACCGCAGGGGGTCAGGTGCACCGGGGGCGGCGCTCACGCGAGATGTTGCGTTGACTGACCAGCCCGCCCGTGCGCCCTCGGCGCTGCACGGATGCCCGCCTGGCTATTGCTGTTCGTCGGAGGACTCGTGGACAAGCAGTTCTACCTGGACTTGCTCGACGTGATCTCCGACGGCGTGTACTTCGTCAACCGAGACCGGCGGATCACGTACTGGAATGGCGGCGCCGAGCGGATCACCGGGTACCACGCCGACGAGGTCCTGGGGCACAGCTGCTCGCAAGGGATACTGCGCCACGTCAGTGACGCCGGTCGCCAGCTGTGTCTGCACGGATGTCCCCTGGCCGCGGTGATGAAGGACGGAAAGCCCCGCGAGGCCCACGTCTACCTGCACCACAAGGACGGCCAGCGGGTCCCGGTCAGTGTGCGAGGCCAAGCCTTGCGTGACGAGGCTGGACAGATCGTGGGATCGGTGGAGGTCTTCTCGACCCGGGTGGCCAACCCCTACGCGGGGCAGCGGCATCTGCGCAACGACGATTCGCTGGACCCGGTGACCGGCTTGCCGCCGCGCCGCGTGGGCGAGCTGTTCTTGCAGACCCTGATAGGCGCCACGAACAACCCGACCAGCCCGGCGGGGGTGCTGTTCATCGACGCGGACCACTTCAAGGACGTCAACGACACCTTCGGTCACAAGACCGGCGACGAGGTTCTGCGGATGGTGGGCCAGTCCTTGGCCAACGCGCTACGACGTGGGGACCTGCCGGTGCGCTGGGGAGGCGAGGAGTTCCTGGCCATTCTGCCCGGAACCGACCCGGCCGGCCTGCACGCCGCGGCCGAGCGGGTCCGGATGCTGGCCGAGAACTCCTGGATCCAGAAAGGTGACGCGCAGGTTCGGGTCACCGTCTCGGTCGGCGCCACCATGACGATGCCGGGTGATTCACCCGACGACGTCGTCGATCGAGCCGACGCGTACATGTACGCCAGCAAGCGCGGCGGAAGAAACCGCGTCACCACCGACAACGGTGAGATGAGCCGCAACGCAGACCGGCCGATCCAGGGCACAGCCATCCCCTGGAAGACACGACCCTGACGGCCCCCCCCCACGATCATCGACCGCAAACCCTCCACTTCGTCGGCCCAATAGGTGCGTGTCTCAGCCGCGAGCCGGCGTTCCACTCGGCGGCGTCAGTCCTTCGCCCTCGTTCCGGCTCGGTACAACCGCGGCGCGCTGAGGGCGTCGAAGTGGTCAGTCCGGAAGGCGTCGCATCTCGACGACGGACAGCCCCAAGTCGGCGAACCGCGCGAGCAGGGTGGCGACGTCGGCTTCGTCCTGCACCGGGCCGAAGAGCACGGTTCCACCGGTGGGGTACGGGGTGGACGAGAGCTCGGGCAGAGCGGCCATGACGTCCTCGGAGAGTGAGCCTCGGATGATGAACTCGTACCGCATGGACTTCCTCTCGGCATTCGTCGTAGATCCAGCTTCTGCCCTGTCCTGACCCTCGCACCGCAATGTCTTGTGCCGCCTCACGCGTGCGGGGTGAGCCCGGTTCGCGCGTGCGGCGGTGGGTGCTTCACCTGACCGTGGCGCTCTGGCCGCTGGCGCTGCCCCCCGCTCGGCGGCTTCGACGCGTGTCCACGCCGCAGGTGCTGTGAAGGCCGCCGGGGATGGAGGCGTCTACGCTGTGGTCGTGCCCCTCGCCGATGTTCAGTCCGAACAGTTGCGCCTGCTGCAGGCGCACGGGCTGCTGACCACTGCGCGGATGTCGCACATCCTGGACTACGACGCCGAGTCGCTACGGTGGGTGGCCGACAACTGGCAGGTGTCGAGCACCCCGCAGGCCAACGCGCAGGTCCGGCAGGTGGCGGGCGAGGCGCACGCCCTGGCGGTCGGCAGCCGCCTCCCCGACCCGGGCGTCTGAGGGCTTGAGAGGAAAGCCCCGCCGTCCGGGGCCGGGCTCAGCGGACCTCGTGTGCAGTTCGCGAGCAGAGACGATCATCAACAGGCACGCCTGCTACCGGCTGCCGACGCACTTCGTCGGTGTGCGATGACGCGGCAAGGGCACCTGCATCGAGGTGAGTCTCTGCGCCGCCAAATCCTCAGGTGCCCGCCTCTATTTCGGAGGGCTGCGGTCAGTCCGACGACGACAGATCGACAGAAGTAGTCGGGCTCCGGACTCGATAGCCGAACGGATCCGACGCGCGGACCTGCTCCAGGTGTCCTTGAAAGGCTGCACGCGTAGCGACACGGCCCACCGCGAAGAGGAGCCAGCGTTTCAGTCGGGGGTGTTGGTGTCCTCGAGGTGGTTCTTGAGGCCGGTCCAGATGGTTCGTTCCTGGCGTCGCCCGATCAGACCGACCAGCGGGCCGGCGAACCTGGCCGGGCCGGTCAGCGTCACGGTCCAGTCCCAGGAGAAGCGGGTGCCGGCAGGGGTGGGGTCGCACTGGATGTGCCCGTGCACGGTGGCGCCGGCCATGACACTGCGGGAGTCGATGCGGTGTGGGCGCTCGAAGCCGGTGTACTCGATCGTGACCGGCTGCGCGGTGCCACGACTCATGACGGTGGCTGCGAACTGGGTGCCGACCCCGATCGGTCCCTCGGTCAGTTTCGTCGAGGCTGTCATGGTGGGGTTGTACTTCGGCTCGATGCGTTGGTCGGCCACGGCGTCGAAGACCTCATCGACCGGTCGGGCGATGTCCAGGCTGCCGCGGACCCGGCTCACGAGGTGACCTCACGGTCCAGGTGGAGCAGTTTCCAGCCGACCAGCGCGAACCAGGCGGGCAGCAGCAGCCCGTAGAGCATGTAGCCCGGGCCGATCATCGGACGCAGCGCCTCGGCCACGATCCCTACCGCCCCGGCCACCACCCCGGCCGTGCCGACCACGGGTCCGAAGAACCGTGCCTGGCGCATCAGCACCGACAGCAGCAGGATCGCGGCCGCGGTCAGGATCCCCGCCCAGGACACCGCGTTGGTCGCGGCGATCAGAGCGTCCGCGGCCCCCACCAGGCCTGCCCGGTCGGCGGCGCCGCCGGCGGCCTGGTACGCGTTGCTGAGCACCACCAGACCGCCGTGCAACGACTGCGGGCTGCTGCCCAACGCCAGCGCGATCACCTCCGAGGCGATCCCGAACAGGCCACCGATGGCCGCGATGCTCTTGTTCACGTCCTTGAGCGCCACCGCCACCGCGCTGAACACGACCAGGGCGGGCACCGCCAACCCGACGAAGCACACCAGCTCGGCCAGGTAGACGACCTTGTGGGCGGCGACGTACTCCAACACGGCGGCGCCGTCGGTGGGCGGGAGCGGAGCAGCGAAGACGAGCACTACCGGCACCAGCACGAGCAGCACGTAGAGCATCGCCGACCAGCCCCCCGCCTTGTACAACACGGCCCACGTCATGTCCGGGCGTACCCGCCCGGGGGCCTCGAAGGCCAGTCGGAGGGGTTGCTGCCGTGCCGGATGGGCTGCCCGGTCCGTGCTCCGGCGGTGACGAGGTGCTGCGGGCGGGGTTGGGAGCGTTCATCATCCAGCGACCTTCTCGGCCCATCACGGGCCGAAATCCATCTCGTGCCGGGCCCACAGACCGGAACATCAACGCACACCACACCCGGCCCGCTCGACGCTACGCCGACCACCGTCGCCCGCTCGGGAATCGTGGTGGACACCACCCCCGAGGACCCTGCACCCGCCGGGCGCCCCGGGCACACGGCATACCGGGGTCGGTACTCGGACGGCGCCGACCACGTCCGCTCGGGCGAAAGGCGACGAGCGTGGCGTCCGACACCCGTGATTCAACAAGTGTCACTTCGGCCGCGTGCAGGGTCTGTCGCGAAGCGATCGCTGGTCTGGCCCGGTCGCCCTCAGGTGCCCTTCGGCGGGGCGGCTCGGGCGAGTTTGGGGCCGGCCGCATTGCAGCAGAGAACCACTGGCGCCACGCGCGCGCAGGGCTGGGGGGACCACGGCTGTTGCACTCACGTCACACGCCCGTCACGCACGGCTGTGAGGCTTGTGTGCATGGCCGATCTCGTGGACCTGCAAGTCTCGCGGCTCGGTGAGTCGCGTTACGACTCGCCCCTCGCCGGCTTCATCGGCGAACGCCGCACCAACGAGCACTACGTCAGCGAAGGCGACCGGGTGCTGTACCACGACACGTTGTCCGAGCTGTCGGGGCTGGACGGGGCGGCACCGCAGTGGCCGAGCTTCGAGCCGGGAGGTCCTCGTCGTCGGTTGTTCTTCGAACCGGGCAACGCAAGGGTCGGGATCCTCACCTGTGGGGGACTGTGCCCAGGACAGAACGACGTCATCCGCGGGGTCGTCATGGAGCTGTCCCAGCACTACGGGATCGCGGGCGCCACCGGCTTCCGCAACGGTTACCTCGGCCTCACTCCCGGCGGGGCGCCGCCGATGGTCCTCACCCCGGCATCCGTGGACCACATCAACCAGCAGGGCGGCACCGTGCTGGGGACGTCCCGGGGGTCTCAGGACCCGGTCGTCATGGTCGACCGTCTCGTCGAGCTGGGTATCGACATCCTGTTCGTCATCGGTGGTGACGGCTCGATGCGTGGCGCCTCGGCGCTGGTCCACGAGATCACGCGAAGAGGACTGCAGATCGGCGTCATCGGCGTGCCCAAGACGATCGACAACGACATCCCGTTCATCGGGCAGAGCTTCGGGTTCGTCACGGCCTTCAGTCGTGCCGCCAAGGCGATCAGCGTCGGCATGGTCGAGGCGAGGTCCGCCGTGGGAGGGGTCGGGCTGGTCAAGCTCATGGGTAGGCACTCCGGCTTCATCGCCTGCTACGCGGCGTTGGCCAACCACGACGCTGACGTGGTCCTCATTCCCGAAGTCCCCTTCGGCCTCGACGGCGAGAACGGCCTCCTGGCCTACCTCCACCAGCGCGTCAAGGAGCGTGGCAGCGCCGTCGTCGTGGTCGCGGAGGGCGCCGGGCAGGGCCTGCTTCAGGGCAATGACGCCACCGACGAGTCGGGGAATGCGAGGTTCGCCGACGTCGGGGTGCACCTCCGCGACGCCATCACCTCGCACTTCTCCCAGATGGGCAGCCCGTTGACCCTGAAGTACCTCGAACCCAGCTACTCCATCCGCTCGGTTCGAGCCGAGCCCCACGACGCCGTCTACTGCCTGCGCCTGGCCCAGGCCGCCGTCCACGCCGGCATGGCGGGTCGAACGGACATGGTCGTCGGGCGCCGGCACAACCGGCCCATCCACGTCCCGATCTCACTGGTGATCTCCGAACGAAATCAGGTCGCCCCGGACGGCGACCTGTGGATGAGCGTGCTGGAGCAGACCAGCCAGCCTGCCGACATGCGCTGAGCACGGTACACCCGCTGAGACACGTGCACTGGCAGCGGACCGAGATCGGGCAACTACATCGGAAGTCAAAGAGCAAGCCCGCAGTTGACAACGTTCAAGGTAGGCCGTCGTGCCTTTCCAGCCGGCGTACGTGTCCATCATGATCAGGGTCGCGACAATCCGAGGGTGACGGCGGTACAGCTCCAGCGCCACGGTGCCGCCCCACGACACGCCTGGCCACGTGCGCGGGCCCGAGCCCAAGCCCAGGCCCAAGCGACTCGACGAATGCTGCGAGCGCGTCCGCGAAGCCGGTCGAGGTCACGCCCTTGGCTGATGACCCCGGCCGGGCTTTACGGGCGGCCAGAGATCACGGCCGCGGCAGCTTGCGCAGCATCGGGTTGGGCGGCGCCGTCGGCTGCCGCCTGCGCCGCCCGCGGGCAGCCGGGATGGACCTGACAACCTCTGGCCGGTCGCTCGTCGCCTCGGTCGACTCGATAAGGCGCCGCGCCGTCGTGTCACCTCGGGCAATCATGGGGCCGGAGAAGAGGCGCCTGGCTGACTCGCTGCATGCCTCGCAGGCGGAGTGCGAGGGTGCGGTTCCCATCGCGTAGTTGACCTCGGTAACGCCGTGGCTTTCGCAAAGGTACTGATAAGTGACCAAAGAAGCCTCTCTTCGATTGTTCTGTGACTGGTGCGGGTCAGCCCCAGGGCTGGCCGCACCCGCACCGGACGTCACCTCCGGCGTCACCAGGGGTAGGGCGCCCACTGCTTGTGCTCGCTCCAGCGAGACATGGGCACGTCCATGCCGCCTTGCACTTGTGCGGGACCCGCGGAGGAGGGACGGATGTCGATGTCGAAGATCGCCCGCGGGAGGTAGACCGTGGAACACGCGTTGGGGATGTCTACGACGCCGGACAGCCGGCCCTCGATCGGAGCCGTACCGAGGATCATGTACGCCTGAATGGCGCTGTACCCGAACTTCATCAGGTAGTCGATTGCGTGCAGGCAGGCCCGCTGGTACGCCAGGAACGGATCGAGGTAGCGTTGCTCGCCGTCCAGGGTCACCGACGTGCCCGAGAACGCCAACCACTCGCTGTACTGGGGATCGGTGATTGCCGGGCATGAAGATGGCGTTCTCGGTCACCCCGTAGGTCTCCATGCCGCCCTTGATCACGTCGACGCCGATGTCGAGGAACCCCCCCATCTCGATAGCTCCGCAGAACGTGATCTCGCCGTCGCCTTGTGAGAAGTGCAAGTCGCCGAAGGAGAGGTTGGCACCGTCGACGAACACCGGGTAGAACACGCGCGTGCCTTTGGTGAAGTTCTTGATGTCCTGGTTGCCGCCGTTCTCGCGCGGAGGCGCCGTCCGTGCCGCCTCGCCCGCTACCCGGGTGTACTCGCCACCGAGAGCAGACTGCCCAGAATGGCGCTGTCGGGGTTCGGCGGCAATGCCAGCGGGGGCACCCGCATCGGATCCGTGGCGATGAGAGCAGTCTCTCGCTTAGTCCACTTCGCCAGCAGTTCCGCCGAAGGCGCGGTGCCCATCAGGCCCGGGTGGAAGATCCCGGTGTAGGACACTCCGGGGATGTGACGAGACGTCGCCTTGCCACCTCGGAAGTCCCAGATCGCCTTATACGCGTCGGGGAATTGGTCGACGAGGAAGCCGCCGCCATTCTCCTTCGGAAACACTCCGGTATACCCCCAGCCTTCGCCAGAGATGCCGTCGCGGTTTTCGACCAGCCGATCTCCCGCGGGATCGCCGCGGGACCGCCGTCGCAGGATGTCGACGACCAGCAGGTCGCCAGGCTTGGCCCCCTCGACCCGGAACGGTCCGGAAAGGACATGCACGCCGGCCAGTGGTGCGTCCCGGACATCGTCCGCGGAGTCGTTGTTGCGGATCGCGCCGTCGAACCACTCACGGCAATCCGCGTGGAAGGAGTCGCCGGGCTTGACGGTGACGTTCGCGGGAATGTCGGGGTGCCAACGGTTGTGGCCGACGTGCTTTTGGTCGTAAAGGACTTCTTGTTGTCGAGCGGAAACAGGTTCTGTGGCATGACTACGTCCTTATCTGCGGTGACCAACGGCGCGGGATTGCTGTCAGACATGGCTGTTCACGGGGGCAGCAACCGTCGGCGGTTGGCGCATACGGGGAAGAGGGCGCGAACACGACGACCGCGAACACCGCGAGGACGCCGCATATACGGTCCAGCCGCAATGAGTCGAGGCGACCGGTGAGAGAGGAAGGCAGGGATCGCGCCGGTGACCCATCCCTCGACTGCTGCGACGGCACCGGTGTATCGGCCGAGCTCGTCGCGCTTCTCGACCCAGGAGGTAGGAAGAACAGCAACCACAGGAAGGACCAGTACAGCCAGATGACGCCGAAAACGGGTCACCGCATTGAAACTGATGATCGAGTAGACGACCGCAGCAATGGCGACGAAGAGGGAGAACATCCCCAGGCCGGTCCCGTCCAGGTTGCCCAGCAGGTTCCAGGCCACGTAGAGATAGGTGAATCCGAAGAGGTACAGCCCAGAGGCGGCGAGGATCTTCGTCTGGGTCGCCGTCCGCGCTGATGATCAGGTAGGTCGGCGTGATGACCTGCAATGCTCCAACGAACACGTTCAGTGGCGCTGCGGACTTGGCGTCAATCCACCCAAGCAGCATCGTTCCGTTCAGAAACAGGATGGCCCCGACGTATAACAAACCGACACTTCCCATACGGCTCCACCTCCGGAGGTAGCCGAGGCGAGCCGACGTTGTGCGGCCCGCCCCACCATGGATGTTCGGGTGAAAGTGCTAAGAGTCCTCCCGCGCGAAGCCCGCGTCAAGGGTTCCTACGCTGCCTAACCGCGGGGACGTGGCAGGCCTGAAGCCCGACCGCCCCGCGGCGGTTCGCAGGCGCGCGGACGACGAAAATGTGCATCGGTCAGCGTCGGCGCGAGGTGATGACACCGGTGTCGAAGCCGGCAAGGTGCAGGCCACCGTGGAAGCGGGCGTGCGCACTCTTCAGCTCTCTTGGTCAAGTCAGGCCGCGTGCAGTCGCTGTTCGCCGCGGTGGCGGGTGGGGTCGTAGGGGGTGTCTGTGGTCCAGCATGCCCAGATCACGCGTACCCAGCCGCGGGCGAGGATTCGGATGGCGTGTGGGTGTCGAGCACCACGGGCTCGTGCTCGACGGTAGGAGTCGGCGGCCCAGGCGGAGCGGTGTCGAGAGTTGTCGGCGAAGCTGGTGATGGCGACGCGGGCTGGCTTGTTCGCGGTGTAGCGGAAGGCGACGTTGCGGGACTTGCTTGATGCCTTGGTCACCGGGGCGGCGCCGCACATGGCGGTGACCTGTTCGGGGTTCTTGCATCGCTCGAGCAGCGGTCCGATCTTGGCGATCAGCGCGGCCAGGCTCACGGTGGTCACGCGCGGCAGCGTCTTGAGCAGCACGGTCTTGGGATGCCTGGCCAGGGTGTCGGCGAGCTGGCGTTTAAGACCGGTGATCTGGCTGTTGAGCGGGCTGATTTGGGCGAGCGAGGATCGAACGATCGTTTCGAGCACCTCCTCCGCGATGGGATCCGCGTTGGTGGGCGCTGCTCGGAGCCGACTGACCAACTCCGCCGGGGTTCTTGCCTCCTCGATAGCTGTGCCGGCGGCAGAACTGGTGCATGCGTCCCTCCCCGAGGCGTGCGGCCGAGCGGGGCGTGGGGTAGTCGGCCAAGAACGCCAACGCGATCTGTGATGTCAGCTTGTGGAAGACCAGCGCGGCCCCTGGGCAGTGCTCGGCGAGGATGGCCCACAGCTGGTTGGACGCTGCGGTGCGTGCCCCGACCAAGGAGGTCCGTGCCCGAACCAAAGCCGCGAGCTCCCTGGTGGCCTGTGCCGCGGGTTCCACCCGGCGCAACCGGTGCCCGTCGGTGCGGGTGTAGTCGGCGAGCATGAACGCGTCCGGCGCGGACACCGTCCGCGTCCGCGGCGTCGGACTTCGCGCCGGCTGAATCCCACCGCGGACGCGCGGCCTTGAAGGCTGCCGGCTCGACCATCAGGACGGGATGGCCCGCCCGGGCGATCAGTCCGACGACCAGACCTTCACCGCGTTCGATCGCGACCGGGATCAGCGCCGGGTCGCCCAGTTCGGCGAGCTCGGCAAACAGTGCGCGAGCTCGGCGTCGGTGTGCTGGACCATCCAGGTCTTGATCGTCGCGCCGTCGTCATCAAGGAGACACACACCGTGAATCGTTGAACCCCAGTCCCATCCGCAGAACATTCGCTGACCTCCCGGCCGGACATCGCCGATGCTGGCCGGGTGGACAGTCGGTTCCTCATTGTTCGGCCCTCGATGCGGGCTGCTCTCTCGCGCCGATCACGCCTCCCGGCAACGGCGAGGGCGACCAGCTGAAACAGGCCATCCGGTGGCGAGACATCGAGGCCGTCCCTCGCCGTTCCCGACGAACAGGTCAACATGACCCGCGTCCCCATACTCATCCAATGAGGCACCTCATTTCCTCGAGGGGCTTCTTGCCTTCGGCGAAGGGACATGGCGTCGTACCAGGTGCACAGTGCGGTGCTTGCGTCTGGGCCCTGAAGTTGGATCTGCCCGCAGAGTCGGCAGAGCTGCTCAACCCATGCGCCGTCGTCGGTGAAGGTCAGCGCGGTGTCTGTCCACACGTGCTCCCCGCCCGGGGTCGGGTTCTTGACGGTCGTCCTGTCCGCTACTGGGCACTGGGATGGCGCTCCTTGTCCCGGTGCCAGTGGCGATGGGCCACAAGCTTTTCAGCGGTGGACTGAATGGTGTGCCCGCACAGGTCGCACTGTTCCTGCTTGTCGGAGACCGGGGTGTATCCCCATGATCGCCGGACCTCCGGCCCACCAGCGGGCAGCGTCCTCCTCGTCCACGCTCGGATGCTCCCGGTGAACGCGGTCCGCCGTGGGCAAACACGACAACTGCCCGGCACCCGCGCAGACCACGAGCCGGGGCGAACTGAAGCGGAACGGGATTCCCCCATTCCAGCCAGGCGCCTGTCAGCCTCACCCCCAGAACCCTTGCGCCACTGACGCGACCGGGGGCGGCACGCTCGAGGCCACCGTCCCCATGATGCTGCCGCCCCGGGGATGCCACTTGCGGAGGCGGTGGGCGAGCCCCATGGCCAGACTCGCGAGCAACATATACCAGAGTGCCGATGCCGGAAGGTCTCGCGTACGGACGGGATCCGCTGCGCCGCAATGGAAGGCGTGCGCGGATGACGTGGTCAACCATGGAATAGACCGGGGGAGAGGGACCCAGTCATTATCGACCTAGAACACTCTTGGCAGGGTCTCGCGAGCCTGCAGGTGCGGGGCAGCCGGACTCAGCATAATCGGCGAATTCGTCAGTGCGACAGCGGCGTTGGTGATCCACCCTCACAGCGGACACGCCAATGATCGTGCGTCATTGCGCCCACTATGTCGTGCCCTTTGCAGGAGGGCGTGCGGCACCCGCTGATGAGTCGCTGCACCGTTGACTGCAGGCCGGTCCCCGGCGCTCACGTCATCCCGTCTTGGGTCGGTCCTCCGTGAGGGCGGTCCGTCACTGCTATCGCGGACCGCCACGATGTCTAACGTTCGCTAGTGTAGCGACACCCAGCCATGTGGCCCGCCCCCCCCAGCTGGTCCGCAGTTGGTTCAGGGCGGCGGAAACGCCGTCGCCCGTCCGCTACCCGCCGGAGGGTTGCCTGATCTCGTCGCGGTCGACGTCGCCGTCGACGAGGTCCTCGGCGGCGCGGACCAGCAGCGGATGCAGCGAGGTGTCGCCCCAGCGGATGCGGGCCAGGAGCTCCTGGCGCATCCGGGGCTCCCAGAACTTGCGGATGTGCGTCGCGATCTCCATCGCCGCCTCCTCGGGCGGCAGGGCCTCGAAGTTGCGCACGAGGTCGTGGCCCAGCCGCACCACGGCCGCGACGTCATGGCCGGTCGAACCGCTCACCGTCGCCGCGCCATCGCCTCGGTGGCCGCGGCCATGACCTCGTCGGGCACCCGCGAGGCCGCGCCTGCCTCGGCCCGCGCCGCCTGCGTCACGACCTCCACCTGCACCGCGGTCACCTTGTACTCGGGACAGTTCGTGGCCCAGTCGGAGTTCTCTGTCGTCACGACGTTGGCACCGGTGACGGGGTGGTGGAAGGTCGTGTAGACGACGCCGGCCGGCATCCGCTCCGACACCAGCGCGGTGAGCCGCGTCGTCCCGACCCGAGACGACAGCTCCACGACGTCACCCGACGCGACCCCGCGCAGCTCGGCATCCGAGGGGTGGATCTCGAGGACGTCCTCCGGGTGCCAGGTGGAGTTCGGCGTGCGACGGGTCTGCGCGCCGACGTTGTACTGCGACAGGATGCGCCCCGTCGTGAGCACCAGGGGGTAGCGCCGGTTGGCCCGCTCGGTCGTCGGCACGTAGACCGTCGCGGTCAGCTGCCCCAGCCCCCGCACGAAGGACCCGACGTGCATCGTCGGTGTCCCGTGCGGCGCGGCATCCGTCACCGGCCACTGCATCGACCCCTCCGCATCCAGCGCCGCGAAGGACACTCCCGCGAATGTCGGTGTCGTGGAGGCGATCTCGTCCATGATCTTCGACGGATCGGCATACGACATCGGGTAGCCCATGGCGGTCGCGATGTCGCAGACGACCTCCCACTCGTCCTTGCCGACCCGCGACGGCATGACCGGCCGCACCCGGTTGATCCGGCGCTCGGCGTTGGTGAAGGTGCCGTCCTTCTCCAGGAACGACGCCCCCGGCAGGAACACGTGCGCGAACCGCGCGGTCTCGTTGAGGAACAGGTCGTGCACGACGACGAGCTCCATTGACCGCAGCGCCGCCTCGACGTGCGCGGTGTTGGGGTCGCTCTGTGCGATGTCCTCGCCCTGCACGTACAGCCCCTTGAACGACCCGCCGATCGCGGCGTCGAACATGTTGGGGATGCGCAGCCCCGGCTCGGCCTGCAGCGTCACGCCCCACAGCGACTCGTAGATCTCGCGCACCTCGGGCCGCGACACGTGGCGGTAGCCGGGCAGCTCGTGCGGGAACGACCCCATGTCGCACGACCCCTGCACGTTGTTCTGCCCGCGCAGCGGGTTGACCCCCACACCTTCCCTCCCGAGGTTGCCCGTCAGCATGGCGAGGTTGGCCATGCCCATGACCATCGTCGAGCCCTGGCTGTGCTCGGTGACCCCGAGGCCGTAGTAGATCGCCGAGTTCGGCCCCGCGGCGAACAGCCGTGCAGCAGAGCGCAGGTCGGATGCCGGGATGCCGGTCACGCTCTCCGTCGCCTCGGGTGAGTGCTCGGGTCGGGCGATGAACTCGAGGTAGCCGTCGGCGTCCTCGCAGCGCGACCGCACGAAGGGCTCGTCCCACAGGCCCTCGGCGACGATGACGTGGCACAGCGCGTTGACGAAGGCCACGTTGGTGCCCGGGCGCACCGGCAGGTGCAGCTCGGCCTTCACGTGGGGGGAGCGCACGAGGTCGATGCGCCGCGGGTCGGCCACGATCACCTTGGCGCCGGCCCGCAACCGTCGCTTCATCCGCGACGCGAAGACCGGGTGGGCATCGGTGGGGTTCGCGCCGATGACGAGCATGACGTCGGCCTGGTCGACCGAGGCGAAGTCCTGGGTGCCGGCCGACGTGCCGAACGCGTGGTTGAGGCCGTATCCGGTGGGGGAGTGGCAGACCCGCGCGCAGGTGTCGATGTTGTTGTTGCCGAACGCCGCCCGCACCATCTTCTGGACGACGTAGACCTCCTCGTTGGTGCAGCGCGACGACGAGATCCCGCCGATCGAGCCGACGCCGTACTTGTCACGCAGCGCCAGGAAACCGGACGCCACCCGACCGATGGCCTCGTCCCACGACACGACCTGCCACTCGTCGTCGATCGAGTCGCGCACCATCGGGGACATCTGCCGGTCGCGGTGCGACGCGTACCCGTAGGCGAACCGGCCCTTGACGCACGAGTGCCCCTCGTTGGCACCGCCGTCCTTCCACGGCACCATCCGCACCACGCGGGTCGCGTCGCCCGACCCCTGCACCTCGGCCTTGAACGAGCACCCGACCCCGCAGTAGGCGCACGTCGTGACGACGGTGCGCGACGGCATCCCGAGCTCGACGACCGACTTCTCGGTCAGGGCATCGGTGGGGCAGGCCTGCACGCACGCACCGCACGAGACGCACTCCGACGACAGGAAGTCGCTGCCACCGGCCGTGATCCGCGCGTCGAACCCGCGCCCCTCGACCGTCAGGGCGAACGTGCCCTGGACCTCCGAGCAGGCCCGCACGCACCGTGAGCAGACGATGCACGCCTTGGGGTCGTAGGCGAAGTAGGGGTTGGACTCGTCGGCCTGCTCGTGGAGGTGCGACGCCCCGCCGAGCCCGTAGCGCACCTCGGCCAGCCCGACGTCGGCGGCCAGGGCCTGCATCTCGCAGTTGCCGCGGGCGCACCCGGGGCAGTCGGCGCGGTGGTCGGAGAGGTAGAGCTCCATGACCCCGCGGCGCAGCTGCTGCACCTGCTCGGTGCGGGTCGACACGACCATTCCGTCGGCGCACGGGGTGGTGCACGACGCCGGCGTCCCCCTGATGCCGTCGACCTCGACCAGGCACAGCCGGCACGACCCGAACGCCTTGAGCGAGTCGGTCGCGCACAGCTTCGGCACGTTCACCCCGGCCAGGGCGGCGGCGCGCATGACCGACGTGCCCGGCGGCACCGCTACCGAGCGGCCGTCGATGCTCACCTGGGCGGTGGCCTCACCGAGTACGGCCGGGGTGCCGCGGTCGGGCGTCTCCAGGGCGGTGTCGTCGATCGTCGTCATGGCCGTGCTCCCTCGCTGGTGTCGACCGGGATGCCGAAGTCCTCGGGGAAGTGCTCGAGCGCGCTGCGCACCGGCATCGGCGTGAGCCCGCCCATCGCGCACAGGGACCCCTTGGCCATCGTCGTGCAGAGGTCCTCGAGCAGCACGAGCTGGGTGCGCCGCACCCCGTCGTCGGTGGCCGCGCGCACCCGGTCGATGACCTCCACCCCGCGGGTGGACCCGATGCGGCAGGGGGTGCACTTGCCGCACGACTCCTTGGCACAGAACTCCATCGCGAACCGCGCCATGACCGACGCGTCCATCGTGTCGTCCCACACCACGACACCACCGTGGCCGACCATCGCCCCGGCATCCGCGAACGCCTCGTAGTCCATCGGCAGGTCGAACTGCGACGGCGGCAGGTACGCCCCCAGCGGCCCGCCCACCTGCACCGCCTTCACCGGTCGCCCGGATGCCGTGCCCCCACCGAAGCCCGTCGACGAGCTCGCCGAGCGACACCCCGAAGTCGGCCTCGACGATGCCGCCCCGGGCGACGTTGCCGGCGAGCTGGAACACCTGGGTGCCGCGCGAGCGGCCCGTGCCCAGTGCGGCATACGCCTCGCCACCGTCGGCGAGCACCATCGGCACCGCGCCGAGGGTCAGCACGTTGTTGACGACGGTCGGCCGGCCGAACAGCCCCTCGAGGGCCGGGATCGGCGGCTTGGCGCGCACCTCGCCCCGCTTGCCCTCGAGCGACTCGAGCATCGAGGTCTCCTCGCCGCAGATGTAGGCGCCGGCGCCCACCCGCACGTCGAGGTCGAACCGCCGCCCGCTGCCGAGCACCGACTCGCCGAGCACCCCGTGGGCGTAGGCGATGTCGATCGCGCGGCGCAGCGTGCGGATCGCGTGGGGGTACTCGCTGCGCAGGTAGACGTAGCCCTCGGTGGCGCCGACCGCGAGCGCCGCGATCGCCATCCCCTCGATCGAGGGTGAACGGGTCCCCCTCGATGAGCATGCGGTCGGCGAAGGTGCCGCTGTCGCCCTCGTCGGCGTTGCAGCACACGAACTTCACGTCGGCGGTGGCGGTGCGCACCGTCTCCCACTTGATGCCGGCCGGGAACCCCGCGCCGCCCCGGCCGCGCAGCCCCGAGGCCGTCACCTCGGCGACGACCTCCTCGGATGCCAGGGAGAGGGCGCGCTGGAGACCGGCGAGGCCGCCGTGGTCGCGGTACGCCGCGAGGTCGGTCGGCTCGATGACCCCCACCCGGGCGAACGACACCCGGTGCTGGCCGGCGAGCCACTCGTGCGCCTCCACGACGCCGATGCAGCGCTCGGTGTCGTCGAGGGCGCCGTCGACCAGGGCCACGACGTCGGATGCCGTGACGTTGCCGTACCCGACCCGACCACCGGCAGTCTCGACCTCGACGAGCGGCTCGAGCCACAGCATCCCGCGGGACCCGTTGCGGCGCACCGAGACCCCGGATGCCGTGAGCGCGTCGGCGACGGCATCCGCGCCCAGTGCCACGGCCGCGGCGTCGCAGGGCACCCAGGCCGTGGTCATGCCTGCCACCCCTCGGCGAGGGCTTCGAGGCGCGCCGGCGACAGGGCGGCGTGCAGCGTGCCGTCGACCGTGCCCGAGGGCCCGACGGCGCACAGCCCGAGGCAGAAGACCTCACCCACCTCGACGTCGGCCGACCCGGCCCAGCGGTCGGCGGCCACCGCATACAGACCCTCTCCACCACGGGCCTGGCAGGCCTCGCCCCGGCACAGTGAGACCCGGTGCGCGGGCGGAGGAGTGCGGCGCAGGTCGTGGTAGAAGGTCAGGCACCCGTGGACGTCGGCCCGGGAGAGGTTGAGGACGTCGGCGACGACCGGGACGTCGTCGTCGTCGACGTACCCGTGGGTGGCGACCACCTCGTGGAGCACCGGCAGGAGGGGCCCGCGGATGCCGGCGAGCTGCTCGGAGATCGCCCGCACGGAGGCGGCCCGCTGGGGGTCGGCCGGAGCGGGGGCCGGTGCCGGGCCGGGGCGTCGCTGGCGCACTGTCGGTGACTCCTCCACGGTGAGTGTGACCTGGCTCGCAACTCTACGCCGCAGCAGTGGAGCGACCGCCGTCCGCACCCCCCGGCAAGCGGAGGGTGCGGAGACGTGTCAGCCGCTCAGAACGACGACTTGGGCACACCCATCCCGGGGTCCACCTGGTGAGGGCCGCTGGCCGACGGCCGCACGTCGAAGTCGAAGATCGACGTGGGGATGTAGACCGTCGAGCACGAGTTCGGGATGTCGACGACCCCGGAGAGGCGACCCTCGATGGATGCTGCCCCGAGGATCATGTAGGCCTGCTCCGGCGAGTAGCCGAACTTGGTGAGGTAGTCGATCGCGTGCAGGCAGGCACGCTGGTAGGACAGGTGCGAGTCGAGGTAGCGCTGCTCGCCGTCGAGGGTCACCGACGTGCCGGAGAAGGCGAGCCACTGGCTGAACCGCGGGTCGGTCGTTCCCGGCATGAAGATGGCGTTCTCGGAGACCCCGTAGGTGTCCATGCCGCCCTTGATGAGGTCGACGCGCAGGTCGATGAACCCGCCCATCTCGATGGCGCCGCAGAAGGTGATCTCACCGTCGCCCTGGGAGAAGTGCAGGTCACCCATGGAGAGGTTCGCACCGTCGACGAAGACGGGGTAGAAGACCCGCGAGCCCTTGGTGAAGTTCTTGATGTCCTGGTTGCCACCGTTCTCGCGCGGTGGCGCCGTGCGCGCGGCCTCCCCGGCGACACGGGCGTACTCCGACTCCGGGAGTGCGCCGAGGAGGGCGTGCTCGGGCTCGGGCGGCAGCGCCAGCGGGGGCACCCGATCGGGGTCGGTGGCGATGAGGGCGCCTTCGCGGGCGTTCCAGCGGGCCAGGAGCTCGGCCGACGGGGCGGTGCCCATCAGGCCGGGGTGGACGATGCCGACGAACGAGACGCCGGGGACATGCCGAGAGGTGGCGACCCCGCCCGGTGAAGTCCCAGATGACTTTGTAGGCGTCGGGGAACTGCTCGGTCAGGAATCCTCCACCGTTCTGCGTCGCGAAGATGCCCTGTACCCCCAGCCCTGGCCGGCCAGCGGTCCGCTGTCCTCCTGCGGGATCGGCCCCACGTCGAGGATGTCGACGACGAGCAGGTCACCGGGCTGGGCGCCTTCGACGGCGACCGGACCGGAGAGGACGTGGACGGTCTTCAGCGGCGCGTTGAGGATGTCGTCCGCTGAGTCGTCGTTGACGATCGCGCCGTCGAACCACTCCCGGCAGTGCATCCGGAAGGAGTCGCCCGGCTTGACGTGGACGTTGGCCGGCACCTCGGGGTGCCAACGGTTGTGGCCCAGGTGCTTCTGCTCGGTGAACTTCTTGGTCGAGTCGAGGGGGAAGATCAGTTCTGGCACGAGGTGCTCCTCTGCGGTGGGAGCGGCGACGGGCGCCGCGGTGTGAAAGTGAGCTGAAGGGTCAGACCATGGCCGGCACCCGCGAACGCGGGCGGGCCCGGGCGAGGACGAGGCCGCCGATGTTCAGGACGGCGACGATGGCCGCCCAGGCGGCATTCGGTAGTGCGTCCCACCACCCGGTGAGAAGCAGGAAGGCAGGGATGGCAGCGGTGAACCAGCCCTCGATGGCGGCGACGGCGCCCGTCCAGGCGGTCAGGCCCTCCCGGTCCCTACCGAGCAGCTGGAAGAACAGCCACCACAGGTACGCCCACAGCAGCCAGATGACGGCGAAGGCGTAGTCCTGGTACTTACGACGTTGACCACGGCATACCCGACCGCCGCGATCGCGACGAAGAGGGAGAAGAAGCCGAGTCCGGTCCCCTCGAAACCCCAGATCGTGTTCATCGCGACGTAGAGGTAGGTGAAGCCGAACAGGTAGAGACCGGAGGCACCGAAGATGACGTCCGCGTCGCCGTTCGCCGTGAAGATGAGGTAGGTGGGAGTGATGACCTGAAGCAACCCGACGAAAATGTTCAACGGGACGGCTCCGTTGCCACGCACCCAGCCGAGGAGGGCACAGCCGATGATGAAGAGGACGGCTCCGACGTACAGCAAGCCGACGTTACCCATGGACCTCCGATCTGCCTGAACAGTCGGGTGCACCGACGCTCAGGTCATGGTGCAGGGAGGCGGGCCGTCCACGGATCTGCGGTGGGTCGGTGACGGGTCGGCGTCATCCGGGCGCCAACGGGAGAACTGACCACTGCTGGTTCGTGGGCGGACCGTGAGGTCGCCTCGATGAGGCGACGTGCCGCGGCATCCCCGAGCGCCAGCCCGGGTGCCGTGTACCGGCGGTGTGTCACTGGCCCCAGTCGATCAGGGCCGCTCTGCACTCCGGTTTCCAAGGCGTTGGGGGACAACGCCTCTCAAGCCAGGAAGGAGACGAACGCGTCGGCGGCGCCGGGGTGGGTCCATGGAGTGCTGCCGCTGTGCCGCTGCAGGAGGCTCTGCTGGATCGATCATGCCGTCAGCTCGGGCGGCGGCGAACGCGCGGTTGGGCCTGCGGGCCGACCACGCGACCGCGCGCACCTACACGGGCGGGGAGGGTCCACGACCTCGAGGCCGCAGCGGGGGCTCAACCTCGTCCGGCGGGTTGTCTACCGGGCTGTGGCACGATGCACTCCTCCGTGGAGCCGGCAGGTGCCATCTGCTCCACGGAGGGCAGGTCAGTTTCCATCCTTCATCGTGCTCGCCTGCGAGAGCGGGCGAGGTGTCGCACCGCTCACGTAAAGCGCTGGGCAGCCCGGTGCGCTCGACGTAGTGGGCCCTATCATTTCCAGTGACGCCGGTGGGGCTCGCCGACGACCGCGACCTGGGTCGCCAACAGTCTCTACCCGGCGGGTAGGAGGACGTGTGCGCAGATGGGGTCACAGTGAGGCCGACGGCTCCGGGCTGGCCGCTGGTCGGCCTCCGGATGGACAAGACGCGCCGGTGAGCGAGCCGCCGCTCCCGGTCGACCCAGACCTGCTCGACGAGCCGCCACCGCGAACCATGAGGGCTCACCTGCTGCGGGGCCGGCTCGACATCCTCGCCGTGATCGCGGCCGGCGGCGCCGTGGGCTCAGCCGCGCGGTACGCGGTGGCGCAGGCCCTGCCCCACGAACCCGGGGAGGTTGCCTGGAGCACGTTCGCGGTCAACGTTACCGGGGGGTTCCTGCTCGGGCTCCTGATGGTGTTCGTCCTGGACGTCTGGCCGCCCTCTCGATACCTGCGACCCTTCTTCGGGGTCGGTGTCCTGGGCGGGTTCACCACCTTCTCCACCTACATGCTCGACACACACGCACTGCTGGCCGCCGGTAAGATCGTCGCCGCACTGACCTACGTCTTAGGGACGCTGGTCGTCGGCCTCGCAGCGGTCTGGCTCGGGGTGTTCACCGCGCGGTGGCTCAGCACGCCGCCCCCGCACCCAACAGCAAGCGACCCCAACGACAACAGCCCCCACCAGACCCCGAGGAGCACGCCATGACCCTGCGTGGACCCGCCAGTCGCCTCACCGTCCTGGTCAACCAGTCCGACCAGTGGCACAGCCGACCCGTGTACACCGAGATCGTCCACCGGGCCCACCAGGCCGGGCTCGCCGGCGCCAGCGTCTTTCACGGGATCGAGGGCTACGGCAAGTCCAGCCACATCCACACCACCCGCATCCTGTCCTTGAGTGAGGACCTACCCGCATCCGTGGTCATCGTCGACACCACCAAACGCATCCGCGCTTTCCTGCCCCAGATCGACGAGCTGGTCACCAAGGGCCTGGTCATGCTCGAGGAGGTCGAGATCGTCAAGTACGTCGGACGCCACGACGGCGACCCGAAGGCCAGCACATGACGCTCGCCCTCGTGGTGCTCGGTGGCGCGATCGGTGCCCCGCTGCGGTACCTGACCGACCTGCTGGTGCAGTCCCGGCACGACAGCGTCTACCCATGGGGAACCTTCACCGTCAACGTCTTCGGCTCAGCCCTACTCGGCCTCGTCGCCGGCGGCGTCGCGGTCGCCGGAACGCCGCCATGGGTACTGGCCCTGGTCGGAACCGGCTTTTGCGGAGCCCTGACCACCTTCTCGACCTTCGGCTTCGAGACCGTCCGCCTCATCGAGGACGGCTCCATCGCGGAGGCCTCCCTCAACATCGGGCTCAGCCTGCTCATCGGGTTGGCCGCTGCCTCTGCCGGTTGGGCGCTGGTCGGTCTGATTGCATGAACCCACCGAACGGCCGGACAGGCAGGGTACGTGATGGACAGCAGTGGCCGCCGATGGCGCTGTCTGTCAGGCAAGCTAACCGCGGGTAGGCATGAGCTTGGAGCTTCAGCATGCGTCCCACTGGCCCCGCGTGAATCCTGTGAGTAGACCTTTCACAGCGCTCTCAATGGAGCAGCGCAATGACCGCAAACCCCGGTATCGACTCCTACTCGCCGCGCGTAGCGGGCGTCGCCCAACGTTCGGAAGAGCCGCGGCTGGTGCGCTTGTCCGTCGCTTCTGTTGAGTTTGCGGCATTCGCGTGTCCATACTGGGCGCTGGATCACGGTGCTTGTCGCGGTAACAGTCACAGTGGGCCATGAGGCCCGAGGCGGTCGAGCTCACGGTCGCCCACACAGCTAGCACGTCTGCTGCTCCCCCGGGGCCCGGGTGTACCCCCAGGATCGTCGGGCCTTGGTGAACCAGCGGGCCGTCAGTACTGCGGTGGCGCTCGTCGGGTCGGTTGCCGACGCCGGACTTCGTCACGGCTGCAGGCAGGGACCTCTGGCTTGCGGGGACCATCGAGTCCTGGCTGGCAGCGGCAGACCTGGTCTGCTGCCCTGATTGCGGTGCCCGGTGTGAATCGGTGGCGAATCACCGTGCCTTCAGGCACCAACCGTCGAATGAACAGGGCAGTCCGGCGTGAGACCAAGGGGCAAAGCCCCGGCGCCACTGCTCCAGTCGCAGCGTGTCGCGGGGCCTGCGGACGATTCGGTCGCCATCTGAGCTGTGCGATGCCGGGTTCCCGGGATGCCGCAGAGTCGCATGTGGGGCAATGGAATTGGCGTCCCGGACGGTGACGCTGGCCTGTGCATGGGACCGGGGGAGGGCAACCCAGTCAATATCGACCTAGTGTCCTGCGCCGTGAGATTCGTTTCAGAAGTCGTCCGAGTGAGTCGAGGATCTGTTCGGCGGTCTTGGTCCAGATGAACGGCTTCGGGTTCGTCGTTCCAGCCGTCGACCCAGGCGCGGATGTCGCTTCTCGAGTGCCTGGACGCTGCGGTGGTCGCCGCGGCGCAGGAGGTCGTCGGTGAGGTAGGCGAACCAGCGTTCGACCTGGTTGATCCAGCTGGAGTAGGTCGGGGTGTAGTGCATGTGGAAGCGCGGGTGCGCGGCCAGCCACGTCTTGATCGCCGGGGCTCTTGTGGGTGCCGTAGTTGTCGCAGACCAGGTGCACGTCCAGGTGCGTCGGGGACCTCGGCGTCGATCTTGGTCAGGAACTTCTTGAACTCGATGGTGCGGTGCCGGCGGTGCAGGCGAGCTGATGACGGTGCCGTCGGCGGTGTTGAACGCGGCGAACAGGCTGGTGGTGCCGTGGCGCACGTAGTCGTGGGTGCGCTTCTCGGGCATGCCGGGCATCATCGGGAACGCCGGCTGGGAGCGGGCCAGCGCCTGGACCTGGCGACTTCTCGTCCACGCACAGCACCACCGCGGCCTCGGGCGGGTTCAGGTACAGCCCGACGACGTCGTAGACCTTCTCCACGAACAGCGGGTCGTTGGACAGCTTGAACGTGTCGGCCCGGTGCGGCTTGAGCTCGAACGCCTTCCAGATCCGCCCGATCGTGGACTTGGACAGCCCGCTGCGCTCGGCCATCGTCGCCCGCGACCAGTGCGTCGCGTTCTCCGGCGTCGACTCCAGCGTGGCGACCACCACGTCCTCGACCTGCTCGGCGGTGATCGACGGCGGCCGCCCCGGCCGCGGATCATCGACCAGCCCGTCCAGACCGCAGCTCGACGAACCGGGCCCGCCACTTACCCACCGTCGGCTGGCCACCGCTCAGCTGCGCCGCGACTCCTTGTTGTCCAGCCCGTCCGCGCAGCGCCAGCACGATCCGCGACCGCAACGCCAACGCCTGCGACGACTTCGCCCGCCGCGCCCACCGCACCAGCTGCGTCACGCTCCTCCTCGCGTCAACATCCAACACGGCCTTCGGTCGACCAGTTCGCGCCATACCCCATTCTACTATTTATGTTGCGAACTTCCGGTGCAACACACTAGAACCGTTTTAGACCCGCGCCTCGTCGCCCAGCTGATTGGGCTGCTGGACGACGGCCTTGACGCCTATCACTGCAGGTCAGAGCCCCTTGGAGGCCGCCCCTGGAAGGGCACCGCACCTTGGCGATCTGCCGACCGCCGCGCCCAGATCGACTAGCGGTCAGCTTGCGGCACATCCCTCGCCACCGCGGCACCACTTGGATCTGTGGGGCCGAGTCACTACGCCCACTTATCCCTCGCCGCCCACTTAGCCCGCCGGTGCTCGGCCAAACCCCCTGCGACCCAAGGTGCCTCTCGGCTCGTCATCCTCAACTCCGACTTCGGCATGCACTAGCTCTGGCGGCGCTCGATCTCGTCCAAAGTGCGGAGCGCGCGCTGGGCTGCCTGGGCAAGATCTGGCGAGCCACTCGACGCCACCCGCTGGAGCTCTGTCCGGGCGGTGTCGGTGCCGATGCTGCCGAGGATCTCGACGAGTGATGGCGAGGGCCCGTAGGCAGTGAGTCCTTCGTGGATCAGTGGCACCGCACGGTCGCCAGCCTTGGCGAGGAAGATAGCCGCGATCGTCTGCTCATTCTCGCTGCCTTGGTTGACCGCATCGACAAGCCTCCGACCGGCCGCCGCGCGGCCGGTCAGCCGCCAGACCGAGCCCGTCGCTAGGACCTTCGCAGAGGAGGCGGCACCCACCCGGGTAAGCCTATCGGCGTTCGCGGATCACAGTGCGGCGGGCAGGTCGTGCTGTTGCCAGTACGCCGGGTTGTTGGTCGCCCCATGGTCGAACCACCCGTTGACGTGGGAGGTGACCTTGCCTCGGTAGGCCGCTGGAGGGGTGAAGGTCTGTCCGCCTCGGTCGGCGATGATCACGAGGTCGAGTCGGACCCTGATGTCGACGATTCGCTGAATCTGGGTGAAGTCCGGGAACCATTGGGTGTGGACCGGCCAGCTGAGCAGGACGAGGCGCTCGAACTCCGCGCCTGCGCGGGTGGCGAGGTTGGCCACGGTTCCACCGTGGCTGTGTGCGAACATGTCTGGCTGCTGTAGCCGCTGGTCCACGAGCCAGGTGGCCAGTTGCTGTGCCGCCAGCTGCCGGGCGGGATCGCTGTAGAGGCCGCTCCACCCGAAGCTCGGGTCGTGGAGGTTGAGCGGCGGAACCAGGCCGTCCAGATAGGTGTAGAAGTCGCCGCCCGGACGCCACCAGCGGGTCCTGGCCGCGAACGTCCCGTGGGTGAGGACGGCGGTGTGCGAAGAACGGTGCCTGCCGGTGAGTTCTGCCGCGCGGCCGACGACATGGGCCAGCTTGTCATGACCCGGGTTCACTCGTGCAAGTCCGATCCGCGCGATCTGCCGGGTCAGGGCATCCCTGGCGTCGGCGCCGTCCACGAGCGTCGCCACGACATCGGTTCGCTGCGCCCCACCCGCCGTGTCGAGCGCCGCAACCGCTGCCGAGGTGCGCACCAGGCGGCTGTCGCTGTGCAGGCTCACCTCCACCAAGGCCGCGGCGGTCACCGCATGTGGCCGGTCGATGAGACGTTGCGTCATCTCGGCACCCCGTTCCGCGGGGATCCTGCGTCCCCGAGCGGAGACGTAGGACTCGGCATCGACCTCAAGCGGCGCCACGGCCTCCTCGAGACTGACACCGCCGGTCTTCTCGATCCGGCCGAGCTCCGGCGGAAGCCCGACCGCCTCGGGCGAATCGAGGCGCTCCCAGTGGCCACCGACCGCGGCGCCGGCGGACAAAACGATCGCTGCCTGGCTCAATCGCGCATCACGCCCGCGCGCGCGGAACGCGTCTGGGCCGGGAATCGGTGTCGCTCCTCTGAAATCACTCACCCCACACACCCTGTCCTCTTCGAGACCGCGGTGTCGAGCGCTGGTGTCTTGTGGCTGGTCGCGACGGTTGGCCCTTGGCCCTTGGCCCTTGGCCCTTGGCCCTTGGCCCTTGGCCAGGCCAGAACGACGCCCACCAACCACGCCACCGAAGTGCGCACCACGATGTGACACCGACGGGCATGAGGGCGACATCGGGTTGTGCGCCGGACGGGTCATTCCGCCGCTTCTGACCGCTCGCCCTGCGAGCCGCGGATACAAACTCCGGTGTGTTCAGCTGCCACGAACCTGAGTGCGGAGTCCTCAGTGATGCGTGGGCGGGGGAGCCCTGTCTGTCAGGGTGAGTTGAGACCAGCGGTTCACAGCAAGTCCGTCTGACAGGGCGAGATCAGGATCGATCCTTTGAGCTCTTCCATGCTTTCCGCCGCGGCGGTGCCCGTCGTTGATGATGGGCCGATGAGCGGCAAATCGGGTTCACGCGCGGATGGGCCGCGACGGCGGAGGTTCACGCCGGCGCAGAAGCTTGAGTATCTGGCCGGGTACGAGCGAGCCTGCGAGCAGGGTGCGGGCGGGGCGTACCTGCGCCGAGAAGGGCTGTACTCCTCGTTGGTCAGTGAGTGGCGTCGGCTACGTGATGCGGGCGTGCTGGCCGGCAAGGACCCCGGTGCGGCGATCGGGGCCCTGAGCCGAGATCAGGCCGAGATCGCCAGGCTGCGCCGTGCGTTGGAGGTGAGTGAGCGGCGGCTGGCCACGACCGAGACTGCGCTTGAGATCATGGGAAAAGCGCGCGAGCTCTTGGAGTCCATCTCCGAGAGCTCGGACACCGACCGGCCGCGCAGGCGACGTTGATGGCCGCGCACGGCGAGCTGCTCAGCGCGGGTGTGCCAACCCGGGCCGCGGCCGGCCTGTGCGGGGTGTCGCGCGCTACTGCGGCCCGGGCCAAGGCCCGCGCCGCGCGTAACGCGACCCCGGTGGTGGCAGCGGTGGTGACTCCCGTCAACCGGCTCAGCACCGCCGAGCGGGCCCACGTGCTGGCCGTGCTGAACAGCGAGGAGTTCGTCGACGCCCCGCCGGTGCAGGTGTATGCGCGGCTGCTGGCGGCGGGCACCTACCTGTGCTCGGTGGCGGCGATGTACCGGATCTTGGCGGCCAACGCCCAGGTCAAGGAACGCCGCCGGCTTGCGCGGCACCCCGCGAGGGTGGTTCCCGAGCTGGTCGCGACCGGTCCCGGGCAGGTGTTCACCTGGGACATCACCAAGCTGGCTGGCCCGGCCAAGGGCTGCTACTACGACGCGTACGTGATGATCGACATCTACTCGCGCTACATCGTCGGGGTGCACGTGCACGCCAGGGAGTCCGGGCTGCTGGCGACGGAGATGATGCAGCAGATCTTCGGGATCCACGGCATCCCGAAGGTCGTGCACGCCGCCGGCACCTCGATGACTTCCAAGACCGTCGCAGCCCTGCTGGGCGACCTGGGCGTGACCCGGTCCCATTCCCGCCCCAAGGTCAGTAACGACAACCCCTACTCCGAGGCGTGGTTCAAGACCTTGAAGTACGCCCCGGTCTTCCCGCGACGGTTCGGCTCGCTGGCGCACGCCCGGGAGTTCATGGACGAGTTCGTGCAGACCTACAACCACGAGCACCATCACAGCGGCATTGGCCTGCACACCGCCGCTGACGTCCACTACGGCCTTGCCGCAGCCAAGGACACGGCCCGCAGTCAGGTCCTGGCCGCCGCCCGGGCCGCTCACCCCGAGCGGTTCACCACCAACACCGACCCCAAGATCCTCACCCTGCCTCGAGCCGCGTGGATCAACCGACCCGAACCCGAGCAGGCACCAGCCGCTTAACACCTACTGGCCTCAACCACCTTGACAACTTCCGGAGGGCCGATGGTTCTCACTCGGCAGGTGCTGGAACGCTTCCTGGCCTCGGCCCTCCGCTACTTGCGGCTCATCCTTCTGGGCTATGGCCGGGGCCACCTGCACGGAGGATCGTAGGAGGTCCCGAGTAAGTGAGGCCGACATGCCCGAGTTCATGGACGTACACACGACGATGCAAGGGGTCACGCCCGAGGCGCTCACCGAAGCACACAACGCCGACCTGGCCATCCAGGACGACGAGGGTGTGAACTTCAAGCAGGCATGGGCGGATCCCGAGTCGGGCATGGTCTTCTGCCTCTCTGAAGCGCCAAGCGCCGAGGCAGTGCAGAAGATCCACGAGCGCGCCGGTCATCCCGCAGACAACATCTACCCGGTGCCGGTGAAGGCCTGACCTACTTGGCCCAGTGGTCCGCTGGCGCCGTGTCGCTCCGGGGTCGGGAACCGCATGTTCGCCGCAGGGTTCTCACGCGCGCTAACACGTGGCCCCCAACGTGCGTCACTGCGCCGCCTGGCGGTCGGGCCCAAGTTCCTGCTGCGTTTCTCCCGCGGAGTGCTGCTGTCACGTCGCGAGATGCCGAGCTGGGGCTAGGGGCTGGCTGAGTGACAGCGGCTCCGCCCTGGCGGCCCGCGACGACTGGGGCTAGATGTCCGAGGGAGCGCGGTGCCGCCGGCTGCGGGCGAGGAAGGTGACGGCTGCGGCGAGGACCCAGAACCAGTACCCGAACAGCCCGGCGAACCAGGCGGGATACAGCGCATCGACGGCGAGCAGGATGCCGATGCTCCCGACCGCTCCGGCGGCCGACACGGCCACCCCCGCCCAGGACAGCCACCTGGGCAGGAGGTGCCCGCGAAGGCTCGCCAGGGAGAACGACGCCAGGGTCACGGCCATGGGGATGATCGCGAGGTCGCCAAGGAAGTGGGTGAACCCGGTCAGTCCGTACCAGCCACGCAACGTAGCGTCGTCCACGCCGGCCAGGTCGGACCCGATCAGGTGAGGCAGCAGGCTGATCATGGCCTCCGCCGTCGTGATCAGCCACTGGTAGGCGACGACGAGGACACTGGCGGCGAGTACGAGGTCCGCCAGCAGTGAGCCCGGCATCCGGTCACGCACCTGACGGGTCAGCGCGGAGAAGAACACCAGGGCTGCGGCGATCGCGGCCATGCTCACCACGGCGCTGCCGCGGATCGCCGCGCCGTTGGTGGTGACGTGGTCGCGGATCTGCGTCGCGGTGGCCGTCGCGACGTTCGGCCCATCCGGGAACGTGCCGAACGTCGACAGGGCGTAGACCAACCCTGCGACACCAGCAGCCAGCAGTGCCCCCCGGCCCACGGAAGGGAGGGTCGGGTCGTCGATCGTCGTGCGGTGGGTGAGTGCCATGACGTCCTCCAGGCGGAAGGTGGTGGTTCCGGAACGCTAGGAGCGTTCGCAACCCGTGTCGTCATGCCTTCGGATGAGGCGGAGCGGCCCGACGTCGTCCCTTCGGAGGACGCGACGCGCTCACCCGCCTTCCTATACTCCGGTCATGTCAGGGTGGCTGGGAGCCCCGCCCCGATCGGACGTGGTCCTGTCGGCAGCCATGACCGGGGTGTGCGTGGCCGAGCTCTTCACCGGCTACGCCTTCGAGGGCACCACGGCTTCGGCGCCGTCGGCCGTCAACGTTGTGGTTGCCGTCATCGTGGGGGTCTCGCTGGCGTGGCGGCGCCTGCATCCTATGGTCGTCGCACCCCTGGTCGGCGTCGTGCTCGTCGCCCAGTCGGTACTGGTGGCGCGGCCGAACGTCTACGGCGAGATCGTCGCGCTGCTGGTGGTCTTGTTCGGTCTGACGGCCTACGCATCGTCGTGGCGGGCCGCCGCATGGTCTGCGATGGTGTCGTTGGCGCTTGGCGTGGCCGTGAGTGTCTCCCAGACGGACGACCCTCTCGGTGAGTCCGTCACCTTGGTCATCTTCGGCGCCGTCGTGCTCCTGTCGGGAGCGGCAGTGCGCCGGCAGCGGGAGAAGGCCGACCAGATGCGCCACCAGCGGGACCTGGCCGACGCCAAGGCCAGGGCCATCGCGGACACCGAGCGGGCACGGATCGCGCGAGAGCTGCACGACGTCGTCGCCCACGGGATGAGCGTGGTCATTCTGCAGGCCCGCGGCGGCCGACGGATGATCGACGACGAACCCGCCAGGGCCGCCGGCGCCTTCGATGACATCGAAACGGTCGCCTCCGACTGCCTGGAGGAGATGCGCCGCCTGCTCGGCATCCTGCGCACGACCGGGCCGGCCGAACCGTCCGAGGCGACCGAGCCACCGCTGTCACCGCAACCGCGGCTGTCCGAGCTGGGTGCCCTCGTGGCTCAGGCACAGGCCTCGGGCGCCCAGGTGGACCTCGTCGTCAACGGGGACGCCCGCACCCTGTCGCCGGCTATCGAGCTGTCGGCCTACCGGATCGCGCAAGAGGCTCTGACCAACTCCCTCAAACACGCGCCAGGCAGCGCCGCCCACGTCAGACTGGAGTACGGAACGGACGCGATCGACGTCGTCGTCACGGACGAGGGACCCGGTATGGGTGCGGCCGTGGGAGGCCACGGGCTGATCGGCATGCGCGAGCGAGTCGAGCTCTTCGGGGGCACGTTCCTGGCGGGAGCCGAGCCCGGCGGCGGGTTCGGTGTGCGCGCCCGACTACCCCTTCCGGATGCCGTGTCGTGACCGTGCGCATCCTGCTCGCCGACGACGAGAGACTCATCCGGGCCGGCTACCGGATGATCCTGGACTCCGAGCCGGACCTCGACGTCGTCGGTGAGGCCACCGACGGGGTCGAGGCGGTCGAGGCCGCCCGACGGCTGACACCCGATGTCGTACTCATGGACGTGCGGATGCCGCGCCTCGACGGCATCGCCGCTACCCGGGCCATCGTCGCCCGCGACCCGGCCCCGGCGGTGTTGGTGGTCACCACGTTCGACCTGGACGAGTACGTCTTCGAGGCCCTGCGCGCCGGAGCCACCGGCTTCCTGCTCAAGGACGCCCCGGAGGCGCAGCTCCTCGCGGCCCTGCGGGGAGCGACGCAGGGGGTCGCCCTACTGAGCCCGACGGTCACCCGACGACTGGTCGAGACGTACGCACCGCGCACCCCGACACGAACCGAGCGGAGCGGCCTCGAACTGCTGACCACCCGGGAAACTGAAGTGCTGACCCAGCTCGCCCTCGGCCACTCCAACGCCGAGATCGCCCGGGCCCTAGCCATCGGCGAGACAACGGTCAAAACACATGTCTCGCGCCTGCTGTTCAAGTTGAGACTCGCCAGCCGGAGCCAAGCGGTCGTCCTCGCGTACGAGACAGGCCTGGTCCACCCCGGGCCCCCAACCGGACCCTCCAGCTCGAAGGCCGCAGGTGTCTGACCCCCCCGGACCATCCAGCTCACTTCTGCCTAATCGGATTCCGAAAGGTGCCGGGGACTGGCTGCGTCCGCACGGGCGAGGAAGCTGTGCAAACGCACGGCCATGCCTCGAGCCCTCGTCCGACCCAGGGCGAGGGGTGCGTCTCTGCGCCGCCAAACGCCCGATGTCCGTCCCGACGGGAGCTTCGGACCACCCTGAGTGACCCATGGCTATCGGCGGGTGTCTGGGTGGACACTTCGGTGCAGGACGAGAGTTGAACTGACTCTCCGGCGGAAGGGGCCGCTATGGGGACCTGTACCCGGCTGGGCGTAGCTGCGCTCCTGGTGGTTGCGCTGGCGGCCTGCACCGGTGCCGAACCGGTGGATCGGGGGACGCCCTCGGCAGCCGCGTCCCGTGGTTCGACCGCGACGTCGTCCAGTTCGCTTCCGTGGCCTGCTGCTCCGACGTCCACCCTTGCAGCTGACCGCGCGGCCAAGATGGTTGCTGAGATGCAGCGCTGGGTGGACAAAGAACTTATGCCGGGCGCCACCGCGGCCGTGGTCTCACCTGACGGAACCTGGGCGGCAGCGGTCGGGGTCGACGGTCAAGGCAAGAAGCTGGAACCCGCTTCAGGCCTGGCGCTGGGTCAGGTGACCCAGACGTTCGTGGCCGCTGAGGCGCTGCTGCTGGCTGAGCAGGGCAAGCTCGATCTCGACGCTCCGGCCTCGAGCCTGGTGCCGGTTCCCCAACTGGCCAACGGTGCCACGACCCGCCACCTACTCAGCCACCGGGCCGCAGTCCCTGAGCCGAGTGGCGATCCGTACGCGGCGGTCTTCACCGCCCCGGACACCGCGTGGTCCGCCGAGCAGTTCCTCAAGCCTGTTCCCAAGGCCACCGCTCCACCGGGTAGGACGTTCGCTGAGAACCCGGCCAATTACGTCCTGGCCGGTCTGGTGGTGGAGCAGGCGGCCGGGCGAAGCGCCGCCGACGCGATCGATGCCGACTTGTGGACACCGTTGGGGTTGCATCGTCTGGCCTACCAGGATGCGCAGCAGCTGCCGGAGCCGATCGCCGCGCCGGGCGAGGACGAGGACCTTCCGGACGGGCAGAGCGGGCGGCCCTACCTGCCATTCCGATCCTTCGTCGGCGCGATCGCGGCCTCCCACGGCGTCGCAGGTGATGCCGCCTCCGTGGCCAGGTGGGGGTACGACCTGTACGGCGGGCAGATCCTCAAACCCGCCAGCGTCGCCCAGCTGACCGACTTCGACTACCCCGACGGACGCCGCTACGGCATGGCGACCATCGACTTCACCGGCAGCAACTGGGACCAATACAGCATCGACGGGTACGGCATGCGAGCGGCCACACCCGGCTACCGCAGCGTCCTGGCGGTCTACCCGAACAACCACCTCAGCGTCGCCATCCTGACCCCGTCCGCGGTCGACGTCCTGCCCTACGTCCGCTTCATCGTCAACGCAGGCTCACTCCTCCAATGACGACCATCGCCTCCTCTGAGGAGCCCCCAGGAAGCGCTGACCCTCGACCTACTGCTCATACCTTTGGCGCCAACCGCCCCTGTCCTCAACCCGTTCAGGGCTTTCCGCCCCCGGCGAGGGGCCGAGCCGGTGGCACCCTGCTGCGTCGTCCCGCCCGCAGCAGAGGAACGACAACCCGGTGGCTCCAGCGCTTCGTGACAGCCCACGCCATGCTGGACGCACGATCACTGGTAGGCAGACACTGACTGCATCCCCCGCCGCGGTGGTGGGCCTGCGGAAAGGAGAGCCCATGTGGATGTGGGTATGGATCATCGCGTTCGCGGTACTGGTCGTGCTCGCGGCGAAGATGCTGGACCGCCGCGGCTCGAGCGGGGCCAGCAGAGCAGACGACTTGCCGGGGCAGGAGCACCCCCGCTTCGACCGCTCACACGGCAACCACACGATCGGCGACGGGGGAGGCGGCGGCGATGGTGGCTGGTAGGCCCTGAACGTCTCAGCGTGAGCTCTCCTCGAATCCGGTTGACGACATCCTCACCTGGGGCCCGTTGGCCGGTGGCCGGTGGCAGGGGCGCGCAAACGAACCTCCACAGTCGCCGCCCTTCTCAGGCCAGAAGGTCAGCGATCAGTCAGCATCGCGGCCTCCCCGCCGACGCCAAACAGTTGCGTCTCATCGCCGCGAGAAGGGCTGCGGTGACCGGGGTTCGTCCACTGCCTCGGGGCTCGTTGTGGCCTCATGGCTCGCGCTTCTCGACCTGGGTCCATCCGGTCCAGCCCCGACGGCCGACGAGCTCCCGGAGCCGCGCGACCGCGGGGTGGGCTTCGTCGGCGAATGAGTCCATCAGGCCGATGAACGCTGCGTCATCCTCGGCCTCCCAGTCCAGCTGCCCGGTCGCCGCCGCCGCTTCCAAGAGCTCATGGATCAGGTCGGCCGTCTCCTGGAGGAGCTGTTCGTCCTCCCATTCGTCGACAACTCGAGCGATGAGCTGATAGAGCCGGACCACCTTCGGGTTCTCGAGCTGAGCGACCTTGTCGGCCATGAGATCGGGCAGGGCTTCCGGCCACCGTGCGGCCATCAGGATCCATGCGTCACGTTCGCGATCGACGAGCTCCTCGGGGGCCCCGATGCCCCGGAGGCGATCCAGGTAGTCGCCCACCTCTGGTGGAAGTGCTAGCGACGCCCCGGAACCCAGCTGCGCGATCCTGCGGCGGTGCTCTTGGAGTGCCCGGATCTTCGCTCGCAGGTGAAGGTCGATTTCTGCGGTCGCGGCCGCGAAGGTCGCCGTGTCGGCGTCGAGCAGGTCGCGAACCCTGGCCAGCGGCACTCCGGCATCAGCCAAGGTACGGATCCGGATCAGCTCGACGACCGCGGCCGCGTCGTAGCGGCGGTAGCCCGAGGCGTCACGCTGTGGCTCAGGCAGCAGTCCGACGTGGTGGTAGTGCCGAACCGCACGGATGGTCACGCCGGCGTAGGCCGCGAGCTGGCCGATCGTCAGCATGGGTCTCGAGCCTGCCCGACGAGACCGTCAGGCGAGCCGTGCGCCGGTAGGTGCGCATCGCGAGGGCGTAGGCGACCGCAAGCAGCCCGACGCACCAGGCGAGCGCGACCCAGATGTCGCTGCCGACCGGTTGCCCGGCGAACAGGTTGCGGAGCGCGTTGACGATCGAGGTCACCGGCTGGTTCTCGGCGAACACGCGCACCGGTCCGGGCATCGCTGCCGGTGGGCACGAAGGCCGAGCTGATGAACGGCAGGAAGATCAGCGGGTAGGAGAAGGCGCTCGCGCCGTCGACGCGACTTCGCGGTCAGGCCCGGGATCACCGCGAGCCAGGTCAGTGCCAGGGCGAACAGCACGAGGATGCCGATGACCGCGAGCCACGCGAGCACGTTTGCGCTGGAGCGGAAGCCGATGCGCACGGCTGCGACGAGGACGACGACGACCAACGAGATCGATGGCGGCACAGGGAGGTGAGCACGTGCGCCCACAGCACCGAGCGGACCGGGCGATCGGCATCGACTGGAACCGCTCGAAGATGCCGCCCTTCAGGTCGCGGAAGAGCCGGTACGCCGTGTACGAGACGCCCGACGCGACGGTGATGATGAGGATGCCGGGCAGCAGGTAGTTGACGTACGCGCCTGCCCGGTCGTCGATCGCGCCGCCGAAGACGAACACGAAGAGCAGCAGGAACGCGATCGGCATGATCGTCGGTGGTGATGATGGTGTCGAGGCTGCGGGTGATGTGCCGCAGCGACCGCCCAGTGAGCAGCGGCGGTGTCGGCGAGCGAAGTGCGCTGGTCATCGAGTGGCTCGCTTGGTGGCGGTCATGATTCCTCCTTGTGGCTGGCGGCGCCGACGAGCGCGAGGAAGACGTCCTCGAGGGTGGGCTGCTTCTCGACGTACTCGACCTTCGCGGGCGGCAGCAGCGCCTTGAGCTCGGCGAGGGTGCCGTTCGCGATGATGCGACCCTCGTGCAGGATCGCGATGCGGTCGGCGAGCTGCTCGGCCTCGTCGAGGTACTGGGTGGTGAGCAGCACCGTGGTGCCCCCGCCGGCGAGGTCGCGCACGGCCTGCCACACCTCGAGGCGGCCTCGGGGTCGAGGCCCGTCGTCGGCTCGTCGAGGAACACGACCGGCGGGTCGCCGACCAGGCTCATCGCGATGTCGAGCCGGCGGCGCATGCCACCGGAGTAGGTGCCACCCGGCGGTCGGCGGCGTCGGTGAGCCCGAACCGCGCGAGCAGCGCGTCGGCAAGCGCGCCCGGCGTCCGGCAGGTGCCGCAGCCGGGCCGACGAGCACGCAGGTTCTCGCGGCCGGTGAGGATGTCGTCGACGGCCGCGAACTGGCCGGTGAGGCTGATCGACTCGCGCACCGTCGCCGGCCCGGGCGACCACGTCGTAGCCGTTCACGGCGGCCGTGCCGGCGTCGGCGCGCAGCAGGGTCGCGAGGATCCGGACGAGCGGTGGTCTTGCCGGCGCCGTTGGATCCGAGCAGGGCGAAGATGCTGCCGGCGGCGACGTCGAGGTCGACGCCGCGCAACACCTCGAGCTCCTTGAACGACTTGACCAAGCCCTGTACCTGGATCGCCGATCCTGTCAGTGAGGCGGCTTCTGGTCCTGCGTCTTTGGGCATACCGCCATCGTGGAGGGTTGACCCAGCGTCAAGGTCAAGGGCCGGCGGCACGAGATGTCGGGGCCGCCAAATGGCCGCGCGCTCCGCCACGCGTCGGCGATACCTAGCCTGCCATCTTCATCACGATGCCCACGGCCGAGATCTACACCCTGTTGCTCGCCGGGCTGCTCATCGGCGGCGTGCTGTGGGCTGTAACCCGGTTCATCGACCGGGATTGGAAAGGCGCCTCGCGACCGCGACATCGCAGGCTCCCGGCGCAGACTGCTCAGAACTACCCGGCGACATTGCTTCGAGGGGGACCCCGACCGCAGGGAAGGTGCGTCTCACCGCCGCCTGATGCGCACGCATGTCCAATCAGTCAGAGACTGCTGGTCGGGCTGGTAGCCGGCTCGCCTGGTATCAGCGTCTTCATCGTGACGTAGCTGGTGACAGCGCCCACGTTGGGGAGGCTGGCCAGGCGGTTGGCGTGGAAGTCTTCGAAGGCGGGCAGGTCGACCACCTCCACCTGGAGGAGGTAGTCGAAGCCGCCCGTGACGTGGTGCGCGAAGGCGATCTCGGAGAGCTGGACGACGGCCTTCTCGAAGGCCTGAACCTCCGTCCGGTCATGACGTACGAGCCGGACCCCGACCAAGACCCGCAGGCTGCGTCCCATGGCGGTCGGTTCGATCTCGGCTCGGTATCCGAGGATCACGCCTGCCTTCTCCATGCGGCGAACCCGTCTGAGGCATGGCGACGGAGAAAGGCCAACCTGCTCGGCCAGGTCCGCGTTGCTGACCCGCCCGGCTCGGTCAAGGACCGCGAGAATCGCTCGGTCGATGGCGTCCATGTTGGCAGGATTATTGCTGATCCAGGCCACGTAGCACAATCTCACGGCTCGCAACGGAGCGCGCACTTCGTTGCGAAGTTGCCGCCGGGCGCTGGCCGTGGGCCAAGGGTTCGGCGACTTTGGCCTCATGCGCACATCCGTGACCAGCCCTGAGATCGCGCCACCCGCCGGACCCTATTCACACGCTGTCGTCGCCACCGGTGACCTCGTGTATCTCTCCGGTCAGACCGGGCAAGACCCGTCCACCGGGGAGATCGTCTCCGGCGGCGTCGCGGCCGAGACTCGTCAAGCGTTCGACAACCTCGCCGCGGTGCTGCGTGCCGCAGATCTCGACTTCACCTCAGTCGTGAAGTGCAACGTGTTCCTGGTCGACATCGGTGACTTCCCGGCCATGAACGACGGTCTATGCGCAGGTCATGCCGGCGCCGTACCCGGCTCGAGCCACCGTCGGGGTCACCGGTCTGGCCCTGGGCGCCCGAGTCGAGATCGAGTGCGTCGCCGTCCGGGAGCGCGGGCCGGGCGTGACGACGTCGTGAGGCTGCTGCGCTCGGGCCGGCCGGCCAGGAGCGACCAGCGCTCATCGACGCAACGGGGACTGGCGAGACCTGTCGGCGCACATCGCCGACATCGGCCCGGAGGCCATCAATCCTGACGGCCTCGCGAAGCTCTCCCGACTCGACTGTCGACCGGCTGCCGCTGCGTCCCGCCGGACACGCGTATCGGCCCGTGCCTGGCGCAGGTCGGGCAAGATCGTGGGAGTCGGCCTCAACTACTCCTCGCACGCCATCGAGGCCCAGATGCAGCTGCCGGACGAGCCGCTGCTCTTCATCAAGCCGTCCTCCGCCATCTGCGGACCCGACGACCCCGTGCTCGTGCCGCCCGGCGAGCACCACCCTCGACTACGAGGTCGAGCTCGGCGTCGTCATCGGCCAGGTCGCCCGTCGAGTCGCACCAGCAGACGCATTGCAGCACGTCGCCGGCTACTGCGTCGTCGACGACCTCACGGAACGGACCTGGCAGCTGCACCGTGGCGGGACGTGGGACAAGGGAAAGGCGCACGACACCTTCGCCCCGATCGGGCCGTGGCTGGTGACGGCTGACGAGATCGACGACCCGCACGACCTGAAGATGAGCCTTGCTGTCGACGGCGAGACCAGGCAGCTCGCGAACACCAACGACATGCACCACCGAATCGACCACCTGATCGCCTACATCAGCCAGTTCATGACGCTCCATCCCGGAGACATCGTCACCACCGGCACACCCGCCGGGACGGCACTCGGCCGGGCAGACCACCCCTACCTGAGGCCCGGCCAATCCCTCACGGTCGCCATCGACGGACTCGGCGTCCAGCACTCCCCGGTCGTGGCAGCCCCCTGATGTCCGACCGGTCCGACCGTGGACCTCGCAACCTGGGTGCTGCACGGTGACCACGCTCAGGACGGCGAACGCACGGTCGCCCCAACCATCCCCTACTCAGCGACGTTCCTCGCGCAAGACGCGGGGCAGTTCGCGGCGATGGCGACCACGCCACGCCACGCCGATGTACTACACGAGGTATGGCAACCCGCTGCACGAGCGCGTCGCCGCTCTCGTGGCGGGCCTGGAGGGGGCCGAGAGCGGTCTGTGTTTCGCGTCGGGGATGGCCGCGATCTCGACTGTGATGGTGGGCTTGCTGCAGGCCGGCGACCATGTCGTGGCGCAGGCCAACCACTACATGGGCACCAGCCTGCTCCTGACTGAGGTGCTGCCGCGTCTGGGGGTGACCGCGACGCTCGTTGACCAGCGCGACACCGATGCGTTCATCGCGGCAATCCGACCCGGTACCCGCCTCGTGCACCTCGAGACCCCTGCCAACCCCACCTTGGCGCTCACGGACATCGCCGCCGTCGCTGACGCCGCGCACCGGGCTGGGGCATTGGTCACGGTCGACAACACCGTCGCCTCACCGATGAACCAGACACCGATCCAGCTCGGCGCCGACATCGTCATGCACTCGGCGACCAAGACTCTCGGTGGCCACCACGACCTCACCGCCGGCGTCGTCGTGGGATCCCGGGCCCACTGCGACCGGGTGTGGCGCACCGCCGTCGTGCTCGGTGCCACCCTCAGCCCGATGGACGCCTGGCTGCTGCTGCGCGGCCTGCGCACCCTGGCGGTACGAACCGAACGCCAGAACGCCTCCGCCCAGCAGGTCGCCGAGTTCCTGGCCAGTCACCGCGAGGTTCGCGTCGTGCATTACCCCGGCCTGCAGACCCACCCCCAACACCAGCGGGCGGCTGCGCAGATGCTTGGCTTCGGCGCGCTGATGGCTCTCGAGCTCCGCGGCGGGTACGACGCGGCCGAGCGTCTCCTGGCGCGCCTACGCCTGTTCACCCATGCCGTGAGCCTGGGCGGTGTCGACAGCCTCGCCGTCCACGCCGCCGCCATGTGGTCAGGAACCCTCGACGAGGGGCAGATGCGAGCCGCAGCCATCGAGCCCTCACTGGTTCGACTCTCCGTTGGACTCGAGTCCAGCCGACGCGCTGTGCGACGACCTCGACCAAGCCCTCGACCCAAGGAGAGTGTGACGATGACGACGGCGAATCCCCAGTGGACCGGGCGATTCCCGGCCAACGAGATCATCGGCCTGCTGGACAACTTCCCGCGGCACAACCTGGGTGAGAGCACATCGCAGGACCTCGTGCTGGGGGAGCTGCTGGACCTGATCGGGCTCGAGGAGATTCGTGACCTTCGTCTGGGCTACGTCAGCGCCGCGGGCACGGCCGGTCGCTCCGGGATCAGATCTCGACGCCTCACCGGCGCCCCCGCCGAGACCATCCTGACGACGCAAGGGGTCGGGTTGGCCCTCTTCCTTCTCGCGTTCGAGCACTGCCGAGCCGGCGATGAGGCCGTCGTCGCTCACCCCGTGCTTTCCGCCGAGTCGCGACGCGTTGGTCGGCGCCGGGGTCCACGTCCTCTCGGCGCCCTTGGCCTTCGACGAGGGCTATCGGGTCGACGTGGACACGGTCGCCGAACTCTATCGCCCCGGACCAAGCTGGTCAGTATCGCGTCCCCGCAGAACCCCAGCGGGGTCCGAGTCCGCGAGAGCGAGGTCGCGCAGCTTCTGGAAGCCATGTCTGAGCGAGCGCCGCAGGCCCTGCTTCTCATCGACGAGATCTACCGGGACGCCACCTATGGGGACGCGCGAGCGTTCCTGACAGCTTCTCGGCGTGCGACCCGCGCGTCATCACCACGGGCTCCATCTCCAAGGCGCACGGCGCCCCCGGGCTGCGGGTCGGCTGGCTGACCGTGGCCGACCCGGACCTGCTCGCCCGGCTGACCGTGGCCAAGATGAACATCACCTTGTCCAGCTCGGCCCTCGACGAGGCGTTGGCGGAACGGATCCTCGCGCACCGGGAAGAGATCCTGGCCCCCCGCCGGGCCTTCCTCGCGCAGGCGCTCGACCTGCTGGGCGAATGGCAAGCCACGCCAGAAGGACCGACTCGACTGGGTCCGACCAGAAGGCGGCGCCATGTGCTGCCTGCGGCTGCGCCCGGACCACTTCGACGACGACGCCGTCGCGCGCTTCTGGCAACGACTTCCCCAGGACCAGATCCAACTCGGGTCGCGGCCTGTGGTTCGGCGAGTCCGCCCGTGTCTTCCGCCTCGGCTTCGGCTACCTGCCCCTGCCCGACTTCCAACTCGCCCTCGAGCCGTTGGCGACCACCCTGGACCACGTGAGCCGGTGATCGTCATGACCGCGACCGACACGGTGATCGACGCCCGCGACGTGGCGCCGATCGGATCGCGACGTCTCCGACACGATGCTCCTGGCAGGTGGATCGTCCCACCGCACCCTGGACATCCGCGATCCGGAGAACGACGCCCTCCTCGGGTACACCCGCCGCGGCCGGCGACCACGACCCTGGTCGCGCTCGCCGTCGCTGCGATGCCCGGCGAATGGCGCGATCACTCCCGCTCACGAACGGGCGCGCATCCTGTCCGAGGTGAGCCGCGCGGTCGCAGACAACGCGGAGGCGTTCGCGACCGTCGTCGCGATGGAAGGCATCAAGACGATCCGCGAGGCCCGCGCCGAGGTGGCCCGATGCGCGTCTCACCTTGCGCCTGTGCGCCGAGGAGTCCTCCGCTTCACGACACCAGCCCCCGCGTTCGGGCAGCACCCCGGAGGGAGAACATCGCGTCGGGTACGACGAACTCGAACCGGCGGGAGTCGTGACGGCGATCACCCCGTTCAACGACCCCCTCAACTTGGTTGCCCACAAACTGGGCCCGGCGATCGCCACGGGCAACTCCGTCGTCCTCAAACCGCACGAGCAGACGCCGTTCTCGGCCCTTCTGCTGGCCCGGCAGTTCGAACGAGCCGGCCTGCCACCCGGCGTCCTCCAGGTCATCACCGGGCGAGGGTCCGACCTGGGTGACTCCCTGGTCGCCGACCCCCGGGTGCGGGTCGTCTCGTTCACCGGAGGATGGACCACGGGGCGACGGATCGCGCGCACGGCCGGGGTCAAGAAGCTCTGCCTCGAGCTGGGCGGGAACTGCCCCACCATCGTGATGGCCGACGCCGACCTCGAGGTCGCGGTGAGTGCTATCGCTTCGGGCGCCTACTGGGCGGCCGGCCAGAACTGCCTGCACGTCCAACGGCTCCTGGTCCAGCGACCCGTCTACGGCCTTCTCCACCGGTTCGCGAGCACGGCCAGCCGGTCCGTCGTCGGGCGCAAGCTCGCCGAGCGACTGACATGGGACCCCTCGTCAGTGAAGCAGGCGGCCCAACGCATCGAGCGAGCGGTCGGCAGCGCTGTCGCGGCGGGGGCGCGCATCATCTGCGGCGGTCAGCGCGAGGGAAGCTTCTTCGCCCCCACACTGCTCGAGGCACGTCCCCCTAGAACACCCATTGTGGACACAGGAAGTCTTTGGCCCAGTGACCGTCGTGACACCGTTCGACACCCTCGACGAGGCCATCGCCCTCGCCAACGGCGTTGACTTCGGGCTACAGGCAGGCATATTCACGCGGAACATGAACGACGCACTCACGGCCAGCAGACAGCTCGACGTCGGAGGCGTAATCATCAACGACACCTCCGACTTCCGCCTCGACTCCATGCCGTTCGGTGGGACGAAGAAGTCCGGGATCGGCCGCGAGGGGATCACCTGGGCCATGGCCGAATACAGCGAGCCGAAGGTCGTCTGCATCAACCAGATGCCTTAGTCACCCGGAACCATCGCTGCACCGCAACAGCCCAGACACCCGCGACAGGAAGGCCTACCCAAATGCCAAAGACCCGAGCCTTCGCCCAAGTCGACGTCTTCTCGCTGACCCCGTACCTCGGCAACCCGGTCGCCGTCGTCCTCGACGGTGCCGACCTCACCGACGATGAGATGGCTCGGTTGGCGCGATGGACGAACCTGTCTGAGACAACGTTCGTCCTACCGCCTACGACCGAGCAGGCCGACTACCGCCTTCGGATCTTCACTCCTGGTGGCGAGCTGCCGTTCGCGGGCCATCCCACCCTGGGCTCGGCCTGCGCGTGGCTGGCCAACGGCGGGGTCCCACGGAAGACTGATCACATCGTGCAGGAGTGCGCCGCTGGCCTCGTCGCGGTGCGTCGCGATGGCGATAGCTTCGCCTTCGCTGCTCCGCCTCTAATTAGGTCTGGACCCCTCACCGAAGAGCATGTCCTCGGAATTGCCTCCGCCTTCGGAATCGGGCGTGATCGAGTGGTCGCGCACCAGTGGGTAGACACCGGCCCCGGGTGGGCGATCGTCCAACTCGCCACTGCCGCCGAGGTCCTCGACCTGGACCCGGACCTCAGCCGCATCCCGAAGGCTATGGTCGGCGTCATCGGCGCACACCCCGAGGGGTCCGAGCACACCTATGAGATGCGGACGTTCGCACCTGGAGTCGCGGTCCCCGAAGACCCCGCCTGTGGCAGCATGAGCGCCGGACTCGGGAGGTGGCTTCTCACCGCCGAGTCCACGCGAACGCAGCTCTCCATCTCCCAAGGCGCGCGGCTAGCTCGCGCCGCGACCATCACGGTCACCCGCGACGGCACCGGACAGATCTGGGTCGCGGGAGCCGCTACCGCCCGCATCGTCGGCACCATCGTCATCTAACGTCCTCCGGCATGGCTTGATGGACAGGAGGGCCACCCGCCCTGCGGCTGACCCGCAGGAGGACGTTCACCTGACGGGCGGGTGCCGGATCGCCCGATAGCGGCTCTGCCCGCGGACATGATCGCCAAGCACGAGGCCCCCGAGTGCCCACGTCCGCGCCGAACCGGCCGGGTCGCAGACTTGAACACTTCAGCCGAGCTTGAGCCTCTGCATGGGTTGCGCACACCGCGCTCGAAACCACGTCGACCTGCCCCACTTCGCCGCGACACGGGCAACTTGTTGTCGTCTCTCATGCGAGCAGTTCAAGGAATCGGTCGCGGGGACGCGCAAGAACCATTGAAGGTCGCGAGCACTTGTCGGAGTCCGCTGACAGACTCGACGCGTGTGCAAGCCATCGCGCATCGAGCCCTCCGGTGACGTAGTCGCCCGGGTCGCGGCCACGGCTTTGGCGCTGCCCGATGCCTACGAGCAGGACGCGTGGACTGGGGTGAGGTGGCGGGTCCGGAACCGGACCTTCGCCCATGTCATGGTTTCGCAGGAGGGTTACACCTCGGCCTACCGCGACATGACCGGGGTGACCCGACCTACCACAGTGCTGACCTTCCGGTCGTCCGGTGACGAGTTGCACGCCTTGGCCCACATGGGCCCACCGTTCTATCAGCCGCAATGGTCGCCCACCGTCGTCGGAATGGTGCTCGACGACGACACCGACTGGGAGGAGGTCACCGAGTTGGTGACCGAGAGCTACCGTCATTGTGCACCCCGGAAGCTGGCGCGCCGTCTGGATCGATGAGGAGTGCGGTCGGGAGGTCCTTGACCTCTTGACGGTCGAGCGCCACGTTCGCGATGCTCAGTGATCCCTAGCAGCGCGCGCGTCACAGCGCGAGTTCTTCTACCGCAGCGGCACATCGGATGCTTGAGTGCCGAGGTGGGACACGAGGCTCTCAGACCGTCTACCAACTGCTTCCACTGAGCGGCGCGATAACCGGTCGAGACAGCTGGCAACGGGCGGCTACGTTGGCCGGCATGCAGGTGAGATTCGAGCGTACGGGGCAGCGTCGGTATGCCGTAGCCGTCCTGCGCAGCCAGCACGGTGACCTCCGCATGGACCCGGCACCGGGCTACTCCGACCTGATCCCTCACGACCTCGTGCACTGGGTGGTTGAGGAGGAGTTCGGCCTGCGGGACGGGATCTTCGGCCAGCTCGCTGCGGGCGGCAACGCTGGGACCTTCGTTCCAACCGAGGAACTACGCACCAAGGCGTGGGCTCGCCAGGTCGAGCGGCGCAATAGGTCCACCGGAACCGAAATGGGGCGGTCTGAGGCCCTCGCTGCCCAGGTCTACCCGCGCTGGCTGCGGCACAGCGGCCACCTGCCCGGGAGTCACTATGTGCACCAAGATCCTCCTCGCACCGACCTCAGCGACACCGACCTCGATCGAGCATTCGAGCGCCTCGACTCATTGTCCGGCACCTGGCGTGCCGTCGGCGTCGACGGGTCGATGACGGTCGAGTGGCCGTGGCCGGAGCGCGCCTGAGCAGGACCCGCGCCAATGTGGCGGCCACCCGGTCGTTACGGGGTTGCGCATTATCCGACCGTCCGGAACTCGCCAAGACATGACGGACCCGGGGGGTCTCTTCGCCGCGAGGCGAGCAGTGCTTGCGGCGGACCGCGGGCAGTAACGGTCCCAAGCGACCCAAGACGCCCATCGTCCTCCCATCACAACGAGCGCGCTATGCCCCCTTGAACTGGGCGCTGGCCGGCCATGCAGCGCGTGGCTGCCCAAGTCACCGCGGGGCGGCCATCGCTCGGGGAGTCGAGACCAGCCGCGTCTCAGCGCCGCCAGCCGTGCATTCCGCCAGCCGTCTGGACCGGTGCACTTGACCCACTCCGGTTCTACGCTGGCTGGATGCTCGACCTGGACACGCTCGACATTGAGGAGATCGCCAACGCACTGGCGGACCAGACCGACTACGAGCACCGATGGTTGATCAACCCGAAGACGGCGAGGTTGCCTTCTGGACCAGCGACCTGGGCATCGATGGAGAGAACCCGGTCGAGCTCGACGAGCTGGACCTGACCCTGATCGAACCTCTCCCGTCCTACATCTGGTACCAGGACATGGTCGACTTCGCCGACGGCATCAGCGACCGCGGCGCCGGCGAGCACCTAGGCCGCTCGCTCGAGGGCAAAGGCGCTTTCCGGCGCTTCAAGAACGAGCTCTACCAGAGGCACCCGGAGCTCATCTCGGCCTGGCACGCGATGCGTGATGCCAGGGCACGTGTCCGGGCCGTGCAGTGGCTGGCGGACGAAGGGCTAATCGAGGAAGACGCCGCCCAGCGATTCCTGCAAGACCACCGCGTACCTCTTCCTGCCGTAGTGCCGATCAACGCGTCCGCCGTCCAGATCCGCGTACTTCTACCTGCGTCTCAGCGCCGCCTGATCGCGTCATCTGCGCCCGGATTGCAGA
>CAVSDQ010000017.1:0-395740 GCA_963726675.1 uncultured Actinomycetota bacterium
CGGGGTGCGGGGCGGGGTCATGCTGGTTCTCGCGCCGCGCGTGTGGCGAGGAGCCGGTCGTAGGAGCCGATGGTCAGGTCCCACTCGACCCGGGAACCGTCGTCGTCTTCGACGAGCCAGCCGGCGTACCTGCGCTGGTGCACCACGGTGTGGTGTCGCTCGCAGAGCAGGGCCGCGTTGGTCAGGTCGGTGGGCCCGGAGTCGGCCCAGTGGATCAGGTGATGCGCGTCGGTCCACATCGGCGGCATGTCACACCCGGGGTAGGTGCAGTGCTGGTCGCGCAGCCACAACCGTTTGATCTGGGCGGGGGTGAACAGCCGCACGTCCATCCCGAGGTCGACCACCGCCCCGGCGACCCCCATCACGGTGGGGATGATCGTGGCGTCGCAGGCCAGGCGGCGCACCGTCTCCGGGCGCCAGCACGGTCCCGGCCTCCGACCCGCCCATCGTCGTGCCCGACCCGGTCAGCCCGTTGCGCAGCGTCTCCAGGTCGACGGTGACGAACAGCTGGCTCTTGGTGTGCCGCGGCCCCTTGCCGGCAGCGGCCACCCCACGGCGCACCAAAGCCACCAGCGCCTCCCCGCGGCGGCGGTCGCTGGAGCGCAGGTCACGCTCCCCCTCCACAGGCCTCGGCGCCGACAACGGCCCCAACGCCGCCTCGAGCACCGCCTTGCCCTCCGGGTCCAAAGTCAGCCGGTACTCCGCCACACCCATCTCGTCCACGTGCGGCTGCGACAGCGACACGTACCGCTTCGCGGCGTCCTGCTCGCGCTGCAGCTGACCGTCGATGCCGTACTTCGCCAGCAGCTCCGGACGCAACCGGCGGCACTCCCGCGGCCCCGCTGCCGCGGCGATCCGGATCAACCCGTCCAACACCGTCGGGCGAGCTTCCTCGGTGATGGACGGCAGCAGCTTGTCGGCCTCGGACAGCACCACAGCGGCGCTGCGCACCGGCAGCACCCCGGACAGCACGGCATCCTTGACCGCCGCCTTCCCAGGCACCGCGAACGCCTGCGCCACCGCCACCACCTGCGCCGCCCCACCCGCCCGGGTGCCCGGCGCGTGCGCGCCGCACCCACTGCACCGGCGACAACGCCTCCGCACCGGACCCGGTCCCGCCCCGGCTGATCACCTCGGCGAGCACCGCCACCCGGGCCGCCTCACCCGCGGCGACCATCCGGTCAGCCTCACCCATCACCCGCTCCAGCTCGGCCGACCCCGCCCGCCACAGCTCCCCACCGAGCCCGTCCACGGCCTCGCACGCCGCCACCATCTGGTGTCGGCGCTCCCCGAGCACTGCTCCCCCTGCCATGCACTAATCGTACACATGTCCACCGACAGGCCCCTCGAGTTATCCACAGGCAGCGTCAGTGGTCCTGGCACCCTGCGTGAGGTCCGCTTAGGAGCTCCCGCAGCCACGCACTCGCCCGGCCGGGTAACCACCGTGCGGCCACGCACGCGCCCCGGCCCTACAGCTCACGGTCTCATCGTGCTCACGCTCGAACGGATGCCGTGTCGAACGTCCCGCTATTCCACACCTGAACTTGGGTAAGTCCGCCCAGGTTCCCTAGACTCGTCCACACGAGGGGAGTACTTCCCAAGCTCGTGCCGGTCAGTACGTCCGCCCCACGGCGGACCCGGTGCGGCGCCACCCGGCATCCGGGCGGTGAAGGAGACCTCAAGACCGAAGTCCTGTCTTGAGGAGACCCATGTCCCCCCTGTCCGTCCTCGTCGCCGTCGAACCGGCCGCGACGCACGCCTCGATCGGCACCCCCGCGCTGTGGGCGGTCACCATCGGCGCGATCGCCGTGCTGTTCGTCGTCGACTTCCTGATCACCCGCCGCCCGCACGAGGTCTCGATGAAGGAGGCCATCGGCTGGTCGGCGTTCTATGTCGCCATCCCGGTCGGCTTCGGCGTCTGGATCTGGCAGCAGTACGGCGGCGACCGCGGCCTGGAGTACTACACCGGCTACCTCGTCGAGAAGTCGCTCTCGGTCGACAACCTGTTCGTCTTCCTCCTGCTGCTCACCGCTTTCGCCGTGCCGCGCGAACTGCAGCAGCGAGTCCTGCTCATCGGCGTCGCCGGAGCGCTCGTGTTGCGCGGCATCTTCATCGCCCTCGGCGCCCAGCTCATCGCGTCGTTCTCGTGGGCCTTCCTCCTGTTCGGCGCCGTCCTGCTGGTGACCGCGGTCAAGGTCGGCCGCGACGCACTGTCCGACCAGGAGCACACCGTCGACATCGGGTCGCTGCGCACGGTTCGCCTGCTGCGCCGCATCTGGCCGGTCACCGAGTCGTACGACGGCACCCGGATGACGGTGCGCCAGGCGGGCCGTCGCGCCCTCACCCCGCTGGCGCTGGTCGCCGTGGCGATCCTCGGCACCGACGTGGTCTTCGCGATCGACTCGGTGCCCGCGGTCTACGGCATCACCGGCGACCCCTACCTCGTCTTCGCCACCAACGCCTTCGCCCTGCTGGGCCTGCGCGCGCTCTACTTCGTCGTCGAGGGGGCGCTGGGCTCGCTGCGCCACCTCGGCCACGGGCTGGCCGCGATCCTCGCCTTCATCGGCATCAAGCTCGTGCTGCACTGGGCGCACGGCATCTGGCCGGTCGTGCCCGAGGTTCCCACCCTGGCCTCGCTCGCCGTCATCGTCGGCATCCTGGCCCTGGCCACGACCACGAGCGTGCTCGCCAACCGGCGTGACACGCGCCGGGATGCCGCCGCCGGGGTCGCCGACGAGATGACGGCCGCCGAGGTGGACGCCCCAGAGGCTGAGCCCCGGCCGGAGCGCGAGTCGGCCTCGACCTGACGCCGGCCCGCGCACCAGCGGGTGTTCCGCTGGTGCGCGGGTCACCGGCATCCCTAGGTTGGGACCATGACGCCGACCCTCCCGCCGCCGCGCACCGTCGAGAACTCCGCGTGCACCGGCGAGGTGTTCGACCAGGGCGCCCAGGTGACCCGCTGGGCACCGGTCGGCGCCGACCCGGTCCTCTACGTGAGCAGCGCCCTGCGGCTGGAGGCGGGCCGCGCGATCCGGGCCGGGGTTCCGGTCTGTTGGCCGTGGTTCGGGCCGGGCCGGGCAGCGGGGATGGCGCCCGCGCACGGCTTCGCGCGCACCTCCACCTGGGATCTCGTGGAAGTGACCGACAGCGACGACGAGACCACGGTCGTCCACCGGCTCACCTCCGACGAGGCCACCTCCTCCCACTGGCCGCACCCCTACTGCGCCGAGGTTCGCACCCGGTTCGGGCGGGCACTGGTGGTGTCGCTGAGCCTCACCAACACGGGCGACGAGGCCTTCGACTACGAGGACGCCCTGCACACCTACCTCGTCGTCGGCGACATCCACCAGGTGCGGATCGAGGGGCTGGACGGAACATCGTTGCTGGACAAGGTCGCCGGCACCGAGCGCGTGCAGCAGGGCGACCTCGGGTTCGCCGGCGAGACGGATGCCGTGTACCGCACCAGCGCTCCGGTCACCCTCCACGACCCGGCCCTCGGGCGCCGGCTGGTCATCACGACGGAAGGGGCGAGCAACCTCGTGGTGTGGAACCCGTGGGCGGCCAAGGCCGCGGAGGCCGCCGACATCGGCGACGACGACTGGGAGCGCTTCGTGTGCATCGAGGGGGCCAACACCTTCGAGAACGCCGTGGTGCTGCAGCCCGGCGAGTCACACACCACGACCTACCGGGTGGAGGTGCTTCCGCGGTGACCGACTCGCCTGTGGCGGAACCCTCCTGGCTCGACGAGCCCGGCCACCGCGCGTGGCTGCACGCCGGCTTCGCCGACATCATCGCCTTCGCGCTCGGCTCGATCCTGCCCGGTGGCGGGTTCGCCTACCAGGCCGCCGACGGGTCGCCGATGCCGGGCCGCCGCCCGCAGCTCTTCCTCACCGCCCGGATGGCGCACACGGCGGCGCTCGGGGTGCGGCACGGCATCCCTGGGTCGGGGGAGCTGCTCGACCACGCGATGAGCTCGCTCACCGGCCTGCACGCCGACACCGAGCACGGCGGCTGGCTCAGTGAGCCCGGTGCTGTGACCCGCAAGATGACCTACGACCACGTGCACGTCGGGCTCGCCTCGGCGACGGCGCTCACCGTCGGCCACCCGGGGGCCGCGCCACTACTGGCGCAGGTCGCCGAGGTCGTCGAGACCCGGCTCTGGGACCCGTCGGCCTCGGCGCTGCTCGAGTCCTTCGCGCCCGACTGGTCGGACTCCGAGGACTACCGCGGCGCCAACGCCAACATGCACGGCCTCGAGGCGTTCATCGCCATGGGCAACGCCACGGCGGATGCCGTGTGGCACGAGCGCGGGCTGGACATCGCCGACCGCTTGATCAACGTCGCTGCGCGAGAACGGGGTTGGCTGCTTCCGGAGCACTTCACTGCCGACTGGCAGGTGCTGCCCGAGTACAACCGCGACGAGCCGCTGCACCCGTTCCGCCCCTACGGTGCGACCTTCGGCCACTCGTTGGAGTGGTCGCGCTTCCTGCTCCAGCTCGACGCCTCACCGCTGGTCGGGTCGCCGACGTGGTTGGTCGAGGCCGCCGAGGGGTTGACGCGGCGCGCGCTCGACGGTGGGTGGGCCCTCGACGGCCGGCCGGGGCTGGTCTACACCGTCGACTGGGACGGCGCGCCCGTGGCCGACATCCGGCTGCACTGGCCGGTGTGCGAGGGCATCCAGACCACGGCGGTGCTGCGGCGGCTCACCGGCGACCCCCACTGGGAGCACTGGTACCGGCGGCTCTGGGACCACGCCGCCCGCTGGTTCATCGACGACCGCGGCACCTGGCGCAACGAGCTCGACGACGAGATGCACGAGGGCGGGCAGGTGTGGCCCGGCCGGCCAGACGTCTACCACTGCGGCGGCGCGCTGACCGTGCCGCTCGACGCCTGACCGGCCCTGCGGCCGGTGGGTCCACAGCTCCGGTGGGTTGACGACTGCGGTGAACCGGCGGGGTGAGCAAGGTCTCCGCGCACCACCCTTCCGGCCACCCTCATCCGGCGCGACCATCGAAGGAGAACCGCCCACAGCACTGTCGAGGTCGTCATGGCCGTTCACACGCCCCCACATCAGGTCACTGGGAAGCCGGGCGCAGGTCGCCGCCGCCACGGGCCTGCGTGGACCGCCCTGACGGTCGTCGAGGTGGTCCTCGCAGTCACGGCGGTGCTGCTCGACTTCTTCCTGCCAGCCGTCGTCCTCGCGGTCATGGCGGGTGTCTCCCTCGCGGTCCGCCGGGAGTCGCCGAGCACGCTGGGCTTCCACCGTCTGCCGCACCCGGGCCGGCAACTGGCGCAGGTCGCGGCCCTGGCCCTGGCGTGGACCACGCTGGTGTTCCTGCTCGTCATGCCGGTGACCGAGCACCTCACCGGTTCGACGCAGGACACCAGCGAGTTCGCCGGCCTCGAGGGCGACCTGCCCCGCCTGCTCCTGTTCATTGCCCTCAGCTGGACGCTCGCCGCCCTCGTCGAGGAGCTCGCCTTCCGGGGCTACCTGCTCACCCGCATCACCGACCTCGCCGGCACCTCGCCCCTCGCCAGGTCAGCGGCCGTCGTCGCCGTGGCGCTGCTCTTCGCGCTGATCCACGCCGAGCAGGGAGCCACCGGCATGGTGCTGGTGTTCGTGGATGCCGTGTTCTTCGGCGCGCTGCGCTACGCCTACCGCTCCCTGTGGGCGCCCGTGGTGGCCCACGGGCTGGTCAACACGGTGGGGATGGTCGCGTTCTTCCTCTTCGGACCGTTCTCCGCCCTCTGGTGAGCGCGGGCGCCCGCCCGGGTCAGCGCAGCGCGACGAGTGCGTCGACGTCCTCAACCGGCAGGTTCGGGTCGGACGTCGCCAGCACCGTGAAGGTCGCCGGCTGGCTGGCGCCCCCGAGCGCGGTGAGGATCGCGGTGTCGGCAGCGTCGCGCCCGGTGCCGATGCGCACCATCGACGCCCGCGGGGCCAGCCGGGTGGCGTCGAACACCCGCCACACCCCGTCCACGGCCACCTCGACCACCGCGTGCGCGTCCATGGGTGACAGCCCCGGCGCGTAGACCGACACGTAACGGGCCGGCAACCCGAGCGCGCGGCACAACGTGACCACCAGGTGCGCGTAGTCGCGGCAGACGCCCTGCCCGGTGCCCAGCGGCACCAGCGCGTCGTCGGCGGCGGTGGTCGAGCCGGGCAGGTAGAAGAGCCGCTCGTTCACCCACGACACGACGCCCTGCACGGCCTGCGCCTCGTCGTTGACCGGGCCGAACTCCGTTGCGGCGAAGCCCTCCACGCGATCGCTGGGGCAGTAGCGGCTGGGCAGCCGGTAGTGGAACCGCTCGCTCTCGGTGACCTCCACGGCATCCACCTCAGCGAGCGCGACGGTCGCCTCGTAGCTGACCGACAGCCGGCCCACCGGCGCGTCGATCACGTGCACGCGGGTGCCCCGGTCGAGCTCGAGCACGTGGTGGGGGATGTCGGCGCCGTCCGCGCCGCGGATGGTGAGGGCCTCGACGGCATCCAGGCCTGCGGCGACGGCCACCGAGACGGCGAGCCGCCCGGCGCCCTCGACCGGGATGTCGAGGGTGGCTCCGACGGTGGCCGAGGTGGCCGGGCCGCCGAGGGCGGAGGCGGGGTCGGACATGATGCACCTCCGTGGTGAGGGTTCGGGGTCGGCGCGGGAGAGCCGCCCGCGGGCCACACGCGTCGTCGGGGGCGGAACCGCTGCGGCGACGCTACCGCGCACCGGGCCTACGCTGGCCCGATGGGACTGATGGACCTGCTGGCTGGACGCCCGGCCCCCACGCCGCACGCCGAGGCGCTGGCCCGGGCTGCGCACGGGGTGGCGGTCTACTGGCGGCCGGGGTGCGTGTTCTGCAACCGGCTGCGGATGTCCGTGCGCGGCCGGCGCGACGAGGTCGCCTGGGTCAACATCTGGGAGGACGACGCCGGCCGGGCCTACGTGGCCGGCGTGAACGACGGCAACGAGACCGTGCCGACCGTCGTCATCGACGGCATCCCGCACACCAACCCGGACCCGGCCGTCGTCACAGCGGCCCTCACCGCGCACTGAGCCCGGCTCAGTCCTCGCGGCGGGCCGCCTCGATCACGGTGGTCAGCCGGTCGCGCAGGTCCTCGAGCTCGCTGATCTCGATGCCCAGGCGCGCCACCACGGCTGGGGGGATGCGTTCCGCCTTGCGGCGCAGGCGCCTGCCGGCGGGCGTGAGCGCGACCGACACGGCGCGCTCGTCGTTCGGGTCGCGTCGCCGGGTGACCAGGCCGCCGGCCTCGAGGCGCTTGAGCAGCGGTGACAGGGTCGCGGGTTCGAGGCTGAGCCGGTCGGCGAGTTCGTTCACCCGGAGCGGTTCGGCCTCCCAGAGGGCCAGCATCACGAGGTACTGGGGGTGGGTGAGGCCCATCGGCTCCAGCAGGGGGCGGTAGAGCGAGATCACCGTGCGCGAGGCGACGGCGAGGGCGAAGCAGACCTGACGGTCGAGGGCGAGCAGGTCGGGGCCGGCGTCCTTCGCGGCTGGGGGGCCGGCAGTCCGAGAAGTGGCCATGGTCGAAGTGTAGCGCCGAGAAGGCATATAGTTAGGGCACTAAGCATCTGACGCGACGGGAGAGCGGCGATGAGCCGAAAGAGCGACAACGAGGGCCTGAGCCTCGGCTACCGCTTCATGTGGCGGCTGAAGTACGCCGGAATGCACGTCTTCGGCCCGGCCCAGCTCGGCGACGAGCGTGACCCCCAGCGCCGCCTCGAGCGCGAGCGCGCCGCGAAGGTCGAGGCCGCCCGGGCCGCCCGGCTCGCGGGTCAGGACAGCGCCCGCGGCTGACCCCCGGGCGCGCCGGCCGGCGGTGGTGAGCGTCACGGCATACCCGCGAGAGAACCGTCGTTGGACCCTGCCGTGCCCGATGACGTCGACAGGAAGGTTGTCATGACCGACACCACCGCCCAGCCCACTGCCGCCCCCCGCGAGGTGCGCCTCGCCGCTCGCCCGGTCGGCTGGCCCACGCCCGATGACTTCGCGGTCGTCGAGAGCGAGCTGCCCGAGCTCGCCGACGGCCAACTGCGCGTGCGCAACGTCGTGATGTCGGTCGACCCCTACATGCGTGGCCGGATGAGCGCCGCCAAGTCGTATGCCGCGCCCTACGAGGTCGGCAAGGCGATGACGGGTGGTGCCGTGGGCGTTGTGGAGGTGTCGCGCGCCGAGGGGTTCGCCGAGGGTGACCACGTGCTGCACGGCTTCGGCTGGCGCGAGGTGGCCGTGATCGACGCCAGCGGCGCTCGAGTGGTCGACGTGTCGTTGGCACCGGCATCCGCGTATCTCGGGGTGCTCGGCATGACGGGCCTGACCGCGTATGCCGGCCTCACCCGGATCGCCGAGATCCAGCCGGGCGACGTGGTGTTCGTGTCCGGTGCGGCCGGTGCCGTGGGCAGCGCGGTCGGGCAGATCGCCAAGGCGCTCGGCGCGAGCCGGGTCATCGGCAGCGCCGGCTCCGCCGAGAAGGTGCGGCACGTGGTCGAGGACCTCGGGTTCGACGCGGCGTTCAACTACAAGGACGGCCCGGTGGCGAAGCAGCTGCGCGAGGCGGCTCCGGACGGCATCGACATCTACTTCGACAACGTCGGCGGCGAGCACCTCGAGGCCGCGATCGGCTCGCTGCGGCTCGGCGGTCGGGTCGCCGTGTGCGGGATGATCTCGGTCTACAACGACACCGAGCCTGCGCCCGGCCCGCGCAACCTGTCGCGCCTGATCCAGACGCGTGGCCGCATCCAGGGCTTCCTGGTGGGGGACCACTACGACCTGGCGCGCGAGTATGCCGGGCTGGCGGTGCAGTGGCTGGGCGACGGGCGGCTGCAGTCGCGCGAGACCTTCGCCGACGGCATCGATGGTGCGGTGGATGCGTTCCTCGGTGTGCTGCGCGGTGAGAACACCGGGAAGATGGTCGTGCGGCTCTGAGCCGGATGCGGGCTACGCTCGGGCGATGAGCCGTCCAGTCACCCTCGTCATCGGTGGGATCCTCGTCGTCATCGGCCTGATCTGGTTCTTCCAGGGGATCGGGGTGCTCGGTGGCAGCGTGATGAGCGGGGTCGTGCTGTGGGCGGTCATCGGCCCGATCGTGGCCATCGCCGGGGTCGCGCTGATCCTGCGTGGCCGGCGCAAGCCCGAGTAGGGCACTGGCCCGGTTCGGCCAGGGTGTGCGGTTGACCAGATGCTCGCTGTGCCGTGGACCAGGGGAGTGGGTGGGCCCCGTGGGGCTCGAACCCACAACCTACGGATTAAAAGTCCGCAGCTCTGCCAGTTGAGCTAGAGGCCCGGCGGGTGAGGACTATAGCCGGGAGAACCCTCGGGACCACTCCGGTGTAGTTCGCACCCTCGAAGGCCGAGGGTATCGCGGCTGTGGTGAGGCGGGCAGCCATGGCTGGGGGCTGCCCGCCTGCGCGTCCCCAGCAACGAGGAGGGCCCTGACTGCGTTGATGCGGTCAGGGCCCTGCCCGTTCGGCCTACAGCTGTTCACTCAACAGCTGTCGTGGTCCAGGTCTCGGCCTGGCGATCCCTCTCAGTTCCGGATCTGAGTGAGCGTCGTGGCCGGACTCGTTCCGATGACGACGCCCAGACCGTTGAGGGCCTTGACTGTCAGCGGCGTCTGCGCACATGGAGTCGCGTAGGTTCCGCCGAGGTTGCAGGCCGGCGCCGGGGCTCCGACGGCCGTGACCGTGAACGACCCGGGGGCGACGAGGGAGACCGTGAGGTTCGCGGCCCCCAGCGTTGCCGGGTCGAACGTCGTCCCCGCCTCGGTGAGGTAGGGCATCAGCCTCATCGTGGACACGGTGGTGTCCGTGGACGTTGCCGTGATGATCAGGCGCTGCTTGCTCGTGCGGTAGACGTTGTTGAGGGTGATGTTCGTCGGCACGGACGGGGCCACGACGACCTTGACCGTCGTCGCGGGCGAGGTGCCGTTGGCGTTGGCCGCCTTCACCGTGAAGGTGTAGGTGCCCGCCACCGTCGGCGTGAACTTCAGCGTGGACGTGGCCGCCGGTGTGGCCGCGGCCGGGGTCTGGCTGAGCGCCGGTGTGGACGGACCGCCGGGCGCCTGTGCCCAGGCCCACGTGGGGGTCGGTGACGACGTGCTCGTCGCCGTCAGGGTCACGAGGTTACCGGCCGTCACGTTCTGGTCGGTGATCGGCTGGATCGTCGGTGCCGGTGTCGGCGTGACCTGAATGGTGGAGGTCACCGTCGAGACGCCACAGGGGTTCGAGGCGCTGAAGCTGACGTTGTAGGTGCCGACAGCCAGTCCGACCGCCGAGAAGGTCGGGGTCGTCGTCGTCGCCCCGGAGAGGGCACCGTTGAGGTCGGTCCCATTGGGTAGCGTCCCCGCCGTCCATTGGAGCGTGACGGGGGTGGTGGCTCCTGCGGCGACGGTGCCCGAGAGCTTGATCGAGCTGCCGTTCGCCACTGAGTACGGTCCCCCGTTGATCGCGGGCGACGTGCACGTCAGTGCAGGAGGTGTGACGCTGCTGGGCCACGGGTTGAGGACCCCGGCCTGAGTGCCGGTGGCGCTCTGGTAGCCGCCGTAGGCGAGGAACGGGATGGTGTTGAAGTTGTTCTCGGGAACAGGCGTCCCGGGGACGTTCTCCGGGAAGATGTACTCGCCGATGGGGGCGTGGTACTGCCCGTAGTAGATCCCGTTCGCCGCGGTCTGTGCACCCGGTGTACCGGGGACCTGGCTCTTGGGGTTGTCGATGATCGTTCCCGGGTTGAACTGCGACAGACCGTCGACAACGGCCCGCACCTCACGGGTGGGCGGGATGAACTGGCCGGTGGCCGGCGGGGTGCACGCCTTGGTGGTGGCGGTCGTCGCCGTGCACGGGGGCCGGAAGCGCCAGCGCCCGCGGACCGCCCCTGCGGGGGGTCCGGGGTCGGGGAGGATTGTGCCCCACTCGCGGTCGGTCGTCGTGCCGTTCGTCGGGTTGATGTCGACGCCGTAGAGACGCACGAGGCGCGTCTCGTCGGTGGACATGCCCTCGAACCGGGTCCGGACGGCGGCCTCGCCGGCGCCGAAGACGGTCAGGCCACCGGTGCCGATGAGCGCCACCTCGATCGACACGTAGGCCGGGTCCACCCCGGGCTGCGTGTAGATGCCCAGGCTGGCGGTGATGGTGTGGGCGGCGACGAAGCTCGCCCCGGTGCTGTCCTTCTCGAGGCTCCCCGCGAAGGTGACGTAGTCGCCGACCTCGAAGGGGGCCTGCTTGCGCGGGTCGGCGCACACGCCACGCTGGCAGGTGTGGGCGTCGACGTCGGCCGGGCGGTCCATGCGGAACAAGGTGTAGAACGAGCCGTTGGCCGGGAGGGCCGGCTGGGGCGAGATCCCCGAGGTGTCGACCCCGGTGAAGACCGGCCGGTTCGTCAACGGGCACTGGGGGTCGTCAGGGTTGCTGCCGACGCTGGGGTCGGCCGTCACGCGAGGCAGGCACATCGGGAACCCGGTCTCAGCGAGGATGGTCGGGTTGTCTTGGTCGACCTGGAACCGGACGTCCGGGGACCCGGCGCGGCCGAAGCGACCACTGTTGACGACACCGTTCTCGTCCTTGGCTGTGGGATTCGCGGGGTCGTTGATGCGCACCGGTGCACCGGTGCCCTGGATGCCCGGCTTGCCACCGACCTCCATGGTGCCGCTGGGGTAGTCGATGTAGTTGATGTAGCCCGCGCCGGAGTTGAGGTCCTGCTGCGAGATGTGCACGAGCCCAGCGATGTAGCGGTCACCGTTGGCGTCGATCACCCGGTTGCCGATGACGTTGACCTCGTAGGTCGTCGGGGGCTTGGGGTTGTCGTCGAGGGCCATTCCGGTTGCCGAGTTCGTCCAGGGGGCGGGGGCCTTGGTGAAGAGCTCCTGCCAAGTGAGCGCGCTCGCGGGGAGGATGACGATGGTCTCCCGAGGAATGACGACGGTGTGGCCGTTGACCACGAGCGTGCCGCCCGAGTGCGCATCGCCCGGGGTGTCGACGGTGGCCGTCTGGATGAACCCGGTGAGGTCGAACTGCGTGCTCGAGGCCACCACGGGGATGACTGCAGCGGGGATGCCGGCACCGAGAGCGCCGCCTCCGCCGCCGCTGGCGACGAGGGCAGCACTCACGGCCAGGATGCCGACCGCCAACCAAGCGGGCCGACCCCGCTTTCGGTTCTGTGGCGCAAGTCCGTCCCCCCCGCTACTGGCTGGGTCGGTCAGCCGCCGGCTGAGTCTGCCTGTGTGTCGGACCATGGTCGTCGCCTTCTTCTCCTGGGTTAGTCGTGCCTCTGCGTGAGCGGTGTGTGTGCGCCAGTCGGTCTGGGTGTCGAGTAGGTCGCCCCGGGTCACCCGAGGCCGAACCCGAGACTGAGGGTCTACGGGTATGGCGGCGTGGGGGCCGCGAGGGCGAGCAGGGGGGCGGCGCTGGAGCAGACCGGCGTGGCGGCGGGAGGAGGTCCGTCGTGCGAGATGACAGGCATGGGAGCCTCCTTGGCTTGGCGCCTGCGGAGCGCGAGTCGAACCGGCGACGAGATACGTGTGACGGATCGGCCTTCGCTATCACGCAAGAGTGGGGGGTCGACCTTGCAAGAACCTTGACCACAGGGATGCCGGGCGAGCTTGCATGGGGTGGTCCGCGGGGTATTTGCCCCTTCTGGTGGCCGGCTCAGTTGGCAGGCGGGTCAAGTCGCGGTCGAAATCCGTTGCGGCACGGACGCTTTGGCACATAGCCTGCGTCCGAGGGACGGTGACCATGGCACCAAGACGTGCGGACGACGGTGGTGGGAGCAACGCGGCCCCCGGGCGCGGGCTCCATCCGTCTCCTGCGCCTGCGGGTTCGGCCGTCTTGGCTATAGGAGTGATTGCTGTCGCGGCACTTGTCGGATGCAGTGCGCCTCAGGACGGGCGTGCACAAGGGCCGCCCACCGCCGGCAGCGCTGCACCTGGACCGACCGTGTTGCCCACGGGATCTGCCTCAGGCGTGGTGGCGTCGCCGGCCCCGCCCGGGGCGAGCGCGGTACCCGATCCTTCGCCGGGTGACGTGGACGTCGTCAGGGTCGAGAAGTGTTGGACCACGGCGACCCTCGCCCACGGCGGTGAGTTGCTCGTCAAGGCGTCGAGCTCCGATCCGGCGGCGCACCTGCTCGTGTACGGGGCTGACGGCTCGCTGATCGGTGAGGTGCAGAACGGAGGCGGCGGACGCTACGGAGGGAGCGTCATGCCCTACCAACGGTCCGACCCGGGCAGGTGTGTCGTCCGGAGCAGCAGCGGCGGCACCGCGGCCGCCCCCACGGGTCCGTTTCAAGCCGACTGACCGACCTCGTTCACGAAGAGGGCCCGCGGGACAATCCCAATGTGATCGGGCCGTGGGCGCCTAGGAGTGGGCTTCTGAAGAGTGCGTCTCTTCGCCGTCTATGTGCGTGCGGGTCAGCGCCAACTGAGGGACGACACCGTCCAGACTTGTCTCGGTTGTCCAGGCTCGATCTCGGCCCTGGTCGGATGCAGCCTCGCAACGGCACATCGTGGGCTGTCACTGTGGACGGTGCCGCAGAAGGAGCCGCGCTGCTGAACAGCTCGCCGACCGAGGTCGTTCCTGACGCAGGAGTCCGGGCTGGGTTGCCTGGGCTCAGCGGCGCCGACCGATGAGGTAGAAGCGGTGGACCGGCTCGCCCTCACTGGGCACGACACCGCGCTGGTACCACTCCAGGTCGGTCAGGCCGGCCGCCTCTGCAGCTGCGATGACGGTGGCCGGGTCGTGGTGGAGAAAGTCAAGATCGATCGGGATGTCCCACAGCTCGGTGACGTGCCTGATCGATGGACCGGCGAACAGACTGAGCACCACGTGGCCGTCCGAGCGCAGCGGGCGAACGAGGGCGACGATCGCCTCGCGAAGCTCGGACGCGGCCAGGTGCACCAGGGAGTACCACGCAAGCACCACGCCCCACCCATCCGCATCGACGGGGCGGATCAGCTGCCGCAGGTCGCGCACCTCGAACGTGATGTCGCGATGGGCGCGCCGAGCTTGCGCAACCATCTCGGCACTCAGGTCCGATCCCACTACCCGAGCACCGTGGTCGCGCAGGTAGGCACTGATCAGGCCGGGGCCGCATCCGACATCCGCCACGGGATGGCCGCCCGCCAGATCGACGACCCGCTCCAGGAGCCACCGTTCGAAGGGTGTGTCGTCGAGATCTGAGGCGAGCCTGGTCGCATATTCAGCGGCGAGCGAGTCGTATGCGGCGCTCACCTTGGCATCACGAGCCTGCGGCCCCTGCACGAGGATGCTCTCCAGGTCGACCGCCTCGGAGGCTGCGTGCGCGTCCGAAGGCAGCGCCACCGGCCCGAGCAGGTGGATCCAGCGCGGGTCCTGCCACCCGGGGAGCCGGGCCAGTTCCTGGACGAGCGGCTCCTCCCGGCAGGCGAGCCTGGTCAGGCAGTCCTCGACCGCAGCCCGGTCAGTGAACCCGTGCAGCCGCTCACTGCGGGTCCTGAGCTCGCCCGCGGATTGTGGGCCGCGCAGCAGCAGCACGGTGATCAGCGCACGCTCGCCGGGATCAAGACCGAGCGCCTCGTCGAGGAGCTGGTGGAACTTCAAAGTCCGCTGGCCGCGCCCGTCCCAGACCACCCGCACCAGCCCTTTCCCCTTGAGCGCGCGTGCAGTGGACTCGACCGTCTGGTCGCTGTAGTCGACGACCGGGTCCCGGCTGGTGCTCTGGTTGCACGCCGTGCGAAGCGCGTTGACGGTGAGGGGATAGCTGGTGGGCACGGTGACCTGCTTCTCCAACAAGGCCCCGAGGACCCGCTGCTCGGTGGGCTCCAGACGTGGCAGGAGCGGCATGTCTTCTCCTTCCGACCTTTAGCTCGATGTCTTCTCCGGCACGGCCGGGCGTGCCTCGTTGCTGCTCTTCATCGGGCGTGCTCTGGTTCGTCATCTTCGCCTCGCCCCGGCGGCGGTAGAGATCGACCTCCCAATCGGTCCGTTCCTCGGCCCAGCCGAGGACCGGCGCCATCAGCCAGCCAGGCCGCCACGCCCAGACCTCCCGTTTCACACGCCGGATACCCCGATCGAGCACCGGGCCCGTGACAGCCCAGCCGGGCCTCGAAACCGTCGGCCTCGTCGCTCACGCACTCAGCGTAGGCGTCAGGCAAAGCGCCCACCCCTGTCTTGAGTGCCTCCGTCAGGCGCGACAAGACGGTGCTGCAATTCGCGGCTGTCGACCGCCTCTCCTCCCAACGGCCTGCCGCCGATGACGAGCAGCCGCAAAGTGCCCCCTTTCGCTGCGTTCGAAGCCCCATTCGGGGGCTCACGAGGGTTCGCCTCGTGACGAAGACCGGGACGCTCTGGCAGGCGTAGTTCGGGCTTCGTCCTCAGCGGGCAAGGGGCGATACTGGCCGGATGAGCCGGACCTTCGAGAGGTTCGAGGAGTTCGTCGGCGAGCGCTGGCCCGACCTGGAGAGTGTCGCGTTCGTCGTGACGCTCGATGCGGTCGCAGCTCGCCTGGTCACCACCACGGCCTTGGCGGGCCTGCACTGGCGCGAAGCCCTCGACGAGGGCCGCCCCGAGCTGATGGCCCGCCGCGCGGTGCTGTCCAGGGCCGTCGCAGGCAGCCTCACCCGTGGTCGACATGATTCTCCCGCAACGGTTGGGACCTCGTTCGTGCCATACCGACCGGGTACAGATCCGCTCACCGGGAGCGGTGCGCTTCCAGACGGCGACGACGCGGTGCTCACTGCGCTCGAGCTAGTGGTGCGGGCGGCCACCCCGCTCGAGCGCGCCCTGATCGGTGCGGCGTCGGTTTGGGGACAAGGGCCCGACGAGGTCGCCGGCCTGCTCGGGATGCCGCCGGCTGACGTGCGAGAGAGGGCAGAGAAGCTGCGCGCACGTCTGGTCGCGGCCCATGAGGCGGCCAGGTCCGCCCTTGGCCGTGACGGGGGGGACGGTGCACTGGGCCTCGACCTCGACGCCGTCGTCGACCGCCTGCTCACCGGCCTGCCTGGCCCACCCGACCCGGCGACCTTGGTCGTCGAGCACCGCGCAGTGCGCCGCCGTTCACTGGTGGCCGCTGGCGCCGCCGTGGCCGTCACGGGAGCCGCAGCATGGTGGGTGTGGCCCCACCACCCGACCGCCCCGGCGAGCGGCGCCCCCACGGCCCTCCCCCCACCGGACGACATCAGCTGGGCAAGCCTGTCCCGCTGGGCGCCACGGGGCCGGCTGGCAACCGACCCGCGCGTGCAGGGCCTGGCCACCGGCCACGTGACCGGGGCGCGACCGCGGGTGCTCTGGGCCGACGACGTCGCCGGCCGGCGGCTGGTCGTCGCCGGCTCGCTCAACCCCGGCAGCTACGAGGACCTGGTCCTGCAGGTTTGGCAGGGCCCGGCCGGCGCGGACCCGGCATCCCTGGAGCAGGTCCACTTCACGACCGGGCTCGGCTACGAGAACACGGCCGTGATCCCCCTCGCCGTGCCGACGTATCCCGGAACCCTTCTCGTGGTGCTGGCGCGCCCGACTTCCACCACCGCGTCCTACTCGTCCGCCGTCCTGCCCACCGGGGCTGGTGTCATCGAGCGGGCCTGGGCCAACGTGGCGCTGACCTCGGGCATCGGCTCGACGACGTGGGAGCAGGAGCCCGGGCCGGCCCTGCGGGTGCGCTGCGGCGACTTCGACGGGCCGGCGGCATCGACGGCGCAGAGCTGGCGGGACCAGGCGGGCACCGAACCGTTGGCCCGGTTCACGGAGGGGACCAGCCGGTTCGTCGCGGCCGCCACCGGGCTGCCGGTCGAGCAGGTACACACCGAGGTCGTCATCGACGCGCCTGTCGCGGGCAGCGTCATCGACCTGGCCGCCATGTCGCCGCAGGACGGCGACGGCCGGGTGCGCGTACTGCGCACCCGTACTTCGACGGGCGCACTCATCCGCTGCGTGCGCGTCGCCGCTGGCCCGATGCGCATCGTCGACGGCCGCAGCACGATGAACTCCCTCGAGATCGAGCCCCCCGCCCTGCTGCCAGCAGACACCCCTGCCGACGAGCCGGTCGTGTCCCGGCTCAACGACCTACGTCCCGGGGTCAGCCGCTTCCTCGTCATCGCGCCGGGCGCCGTGCGGGTCCAGCTGCTGTCGACCCTTCGCACCGCCCACCCCGCGTCCAAGCTCACCACGACACGCCACGGCGTCGCCATCGTGCTGGTCAACTCCGCCGGCAAGGCGGCCGACTTCCGCCTGATCCGGCAGGACGCGCACGGTCGCCAGTTCGGCACCGCCGTGCGCCGCGACGGACGGGACCTCCTGGACCTCTGACCCAACGGACTCGCCCGCCCGTGGGGGACGGCGTGACGTTTCCCATGATCGCCGGCGTCGGAACTCGGAAACCAGTGCCTTGCCCCGCCAACGACAACAGCCTCTATTGCCATCACCGCAGCACAACGACGCGCTCCGGGGGAGCGCAACCCCCTCAAGCCACGACACGCAACGCTCCGCAGCGACGCCGCCGAAGCGTCGGCCGAGGTGCGCCACTTCGCAGCGACTTCTATCGGCGGGTTGTCGTGATGGCGCCGCGGTGTCGTGTCGGACTGGGTTGGACGTGTCCGGGCCTAGCAGATCCGGTCATGCGAGTTCAGCGAGCTTGGCCAAGCCCGGAGGTGTGTGTTTCGCCAGCCGATCTCGCGCGTCGTCCAGTGCCGCCGAGCCGGGGTGGCCGGGTGGGATCCGGGCGGGGTTGAGCGCGACCTGGTCGGACCACTCCTTGATGTCGGGTTGTGCGGAGAAGGTCATCGCGGCCTGGGTGCCCAGGACGGTCATCCGCGCCCACTGCGCCAGCGAGTTGCCGTAGGGCGACGGCGGGCAGAGCCGGTTCTTCTCGTGGTCGTCATCGCGGGTTGCCTCGAGGTACCCCACCAGTGCGGCACCGAAGCAGGGGAACCCGGCCCTGATCGGCTGCAGGGTGATCGCCTCGGGGCGCCAGACCGGAACCAGCGGCGGGTTCTGTCACGAGCTCGTGACACTGACTGCGCGTTCTCAACGGATTTGCATCTCGGCGCCGCCTGCGGAACTGCTGTCCCCTGGTTCGTCGCGGTGGATCTACGCGTGAAGGCGTCAGTGTGGGTCGGGCAGCCGGTCGTCGCCGTAGGTGGACCTCACTTCGCTGACGACGATGCGGTAGCCGTCGTACCAGCGCCGGACTTGTCCTTTGGCTTCGCTGTGGGTGGGGAACTGGGCGAGCTGTCGTACGGACTCGAGGTCGGTGAAGTAGTAGATGGCGTTGACGGCGCCGGCCTCTGGAGCGTTCCAGATCTCGACGCGCACGAACCCTGGCAGGGCGCGCGCGAATGCCTCGATCTGTTGGTCCAGGCGGTGGAAGTCGTCGTCGTAGACCCCCGGCTTGAAGATGAACTGGCAACAGATCAACGCGTGCTCCTATGTCGTGACGTCACTGCGTGACCTCTCGGGTCTGTGATCGAGGGGGTCAGCCACCGACCAGCAGACCGGTGGCGACGGCCGTCATGACCACGGCGATGATGCCGTCGAGCACCCGCCAGGCGACGGGGCGCGCGAAGACGGGGGCTAGGGCGCGAGCGGCGAGGCCGAGCGTCGAGAACCACAGGGTGCTGCCCAAGATGGCGCCGGCAGCGAACGCCCAGCGTGCCTGCCCGTGGGAGGAGCCGACGGAGCCGAGCAGGACGAAGGTGTCGAGATAGACGTGGGGGTTCAGCCAGGTGAAGGCCAAGGCGGTGCCGATGACAGCGAGCAGCCTGCCCGGCTCGGGGACGATGACGGCAGTGGTCGTGTGCGAGTCGATCGCCTGCGTCGCGGCCCCGGCCCGGTCCGAGGCCCCTTGGCCGGACGGCGGAGGCCGGTGGCGTTCTGTTCCTTCCCCATCACCGGACATCTGGCCCACGGCGTTCGAGTCGACGCGAAGCCCCTCGGCGTCGTGGTCGGCGCGCCGCAGAGCGCGAAGGGCTGCCAAGACGGCGTAGCCGAGAAGGAACAGGGCGCCGCCCCAGCGGGCGGCACTGGTCAACCACGGAACGGCGGTGAAGAGTGCGCCGGCCCCGGCGACCCCCGCGACGATCAGGACCGCGTCGGAGCCGATGCAGATGAGCACGACCGGTAGAACGTGCTCGCGTCGGATCCCCTGCCGCAGCACGAACGCGTTCTGCGCACCGATCGCGACGATCAGCCCGAGCCCGAGACCAAGCCCGGCAAGGGCGGCCGCGAAGAGTTGACCGTTGCTCACATCTCGACGCTAGGCGCGATTGGTGCTTCAATCCAGTTCAGAATCCTGATGCACCATTAGCCAGATTGATGACGATGATTCCCTCCGAGCTGATCGAAACCCTCGCGACCGTGGTCAAGGACGGCACCTTCGACGCGGCTGCTCGCAGCCTGTACGTCACCCCGAGCGCGGTCAGCCAGCGCATCAAGGCCCTCGAGCAGCGCGTCGGGCGCGTCCTGGTCGTGCGCACCAAACCGGTGCAGGCGACCGAAGCCGGTGAGGCCCTCCTGCGCTTGGGACAGCAACTGGCCCTCCTCGAGCACGAGACGATGCGCCAGCTCGGCACCGAACCTGACGACGAGCGCCCCACGATCCTGCCCATCGCCGTCAACGCCGACTCCCTCGCAACATGGATCCTCCCGCCGCTCGCGCGCGTCGCGGCGCGCGAGCCGGTCGTCTTCGACCTTGTACGGGACGACCAGGACCACACCGCAGGACTGCTCGCCTCGGGGACCGTCATGGCTGCTGTCGCCAGTGACGCCACCCCAGTACCCGGCTGCACCTCCACGCCGTTGGGACGGATGCGGTTCCGCGCCCATGCCACCCCGGCCTTCGCAGAGCGGTGGTTCCCCGACGGGCCCACGCCCGCTGCTCTCGACCGCGCACCGCGCATCGACTACGACCGCAAGGACACCCTTCAGGCCCGCTTCGCCCACCGCCTCGCCCGGCGCGCTTCCGACCCCCCATGTCACTACGTTCCGGCATCCGCCGACTTCGCGGTCGCCACTCGTCTCGGCCTTGGCTGGGCCATGCTCCCCGCTGAGCACTCCACTGATCCGGTCCGGACCGGCGAGCTGGTCGACATCGCGCCTGGGCGCCACCTCGACGTCCCTCTGCACTGGCAGCAATGGAATCTTCGCTCCAGCCTCATCGACGCGGTCGCGGCGGAACTGAAAGCCGAGGCAGCTCGCGCCCTCCACTGATCACGAGTCACTGCAGCAACGGGGCGACCCCGCCCGCGCCCCTCCCAGATAACGTGAGAACCGTGTACACCCCGCCATTCAACCTCCAAGACGACGAAGAGGAACTGCGCGCCTTCGTGGCAGATGTGCGCGCCGGATGGTTGGTGACCAACCGCCAGGCTGCCGCTCCCTCCGCCACCTTCCTACCGGTGATCTGGCGAGACAACACCGTGATCGCCCACTTCGCGAGAGCTAACGCTCACTGGCGCGAGATCGGCCCCGAGACAACTGCCCTCATCATCGTCACGGGCCCGGATGCCTACGTGTCACCCACGTGGTACACCGCAAAGGCCGAGCACGGCAAAGTCGTACCCACGTGGAACTACAGCGCCGTTCACCTGACCGGTTTGGTCCAAGTGCATCACGAACCTGAGTGGCTGCTTATGGCCGTCGAGGAGTTGACACATGAGCATGAGGGCAGACGCCCGTCACCATGGCAGGTCACCGACGCACCAAGCGCGTACATCGACGCTCAGCTGCGCGGAATCGTAGGCGTCGAACTCACCGTGTCAAAGGTCGAAGGCAAAGCGAAACTCAGCCAGAACCGATCACGCGCCGACCGCGAGGGGGTCGTGACCGGCCTACGCAACAGCGCAAGACCGGACGATCTCAGCGTCGCAGACCAGATGGCATCGGCCCTCGACGAAGAATTGGACGGATGACGACCCGCCCATCGGGCACGACGGGGCACAGTCGAGGTGCGTCTCATCGCCCCGAGTGCCCAAGAACTTCTAGTCCTTCCGGGCCTCGCGGTCTGTTACCCACTGGTGGTACTTCGGACGGAGACAGTGTCCACAGGGTCGGTAGCCAGCAGCGATGGCGGCCTCTTCATCGGCGAAGAACACCCGCTCTTGGATGTAGTGGCCCTGGGCGATCCAGCGCAGGGCCGTCGGGCAGTCCAGGCGCCCGTAGACCTTGGTGCCCCGGTGCCCTCCAATCGTGCCGGGGGTCGATGACCGATAGGGACGTCCCCCCTGATCCAGCAGTGTGTAGGTCTTCACTCCATCGAGTGTGCACCGCGGATCAGCCTGTGGCATTGCGCCGCGAGTCGGAGGTGGTCGGCTCACAAATCATTGACGCAGAAGGAACGAAGTCAGCAGGACGGAGTGGGCTCGCATCGGGCGTTTGGCACCGGCCGCGTCTATCGGGCAGGCCCTGAGCGGCGATGCCGCCAAGGAGCCGCTTGGTCGCGGCGTGGCCTGGTCAGCCTTTGAAGAAGAAGGCGGTGGTGTGCGAACGGGAAGGATCGGTCACCGTCGGGTCGAGAGAGGCAAAGGAAAAGAGGACCTCATCGGACTTGTTGGTCGCGGGGTTGTGGCACAGGTAGTCCCTCGGCCTGTTCACCCCGAGCCTCTGGATACAACCCATCTTCGTGATGTACAGGGCGTCCAGCTTTGCCGTGACCACGGCCACCGTGTCGGTGGACCGCACCACAGCCGTGGTCGAGCTCTGCGAGACCACCGTGCCCGGGCTGGTGGGAAGGGGATAGGCAGCCGGCCAGCCACCGGATGACCCGCCACTGGCCGATGCCGAACTTGGGTTGAAGGCGAGGACCGCGAGGGTGGCGGTGGATGTGGCAACCGCGGCGAACTTGTTCATGAACTCTCCTGGTGAACCGGAATCTGAAAGTGTCCTGTTCCCCTGCTGCCCCGTGTGGGGATCCCAGAGTCCGCTCGCCGCGGTACCAGTAGCAATCGAACGTTGGTGTTAGTACCCGTGCATGCGGCACAGCAACCGTCCACTGATTCAACGCTGGGAGAGAGTCTGAAGCAGACTCAGGTGGGAGCTGCACATCGTGCCTCAACGATGAAACGCGTTGAGGGGCAACAGTTTTGCCTGCCGGGCACCGGCCTTCTTCGCGGGGCTCAGGATGGGCGGATCGTGAGGACTTGGGCCAAGGTACCCACCGGGCCACGGTGGTCGTGAAGCACGCTGCTGGTCAGGCCGACTCCGTCGGCGCCGAAGGTGACGGTCGTGTCGAAGCCCACCCACTCCCCTTGGGGTTGGTCGAACAGGTGAGCGGTCAGGTCGACGTTGGGAAAGGTGACCTCATCGGGCCGGGCGCGCACGGTCATCCCGTTGGCGATGTCGAAGAGGCCGACCGCTCGCGCCAGGGCACTGGTCGGTTCCCCAGCCAGCAGGGGTACGGGCGTACGGACCCAGAACGCCGCCCTCCCTGGCTCCAGCTCAGCACGTCGCACGTCGGCGCTCGCGATGAAGCCGCCGGGCCACATGGACGAGGCATCCCAGGCCGGCATGTCCTGTGCGGGTGGAATCTTGGGCAGGCTGGACCCGACAAGCGCGCTGGTGTCGCGACGCTGCAGGAGCCACGCACGCACCAGCACGGCGTCTCGCCCGCCGTGTGCGAGGCGGGCCTCGACCAGCTCGATGGTGCGGCCAGGCCGGATCACCCTGACCGTCGTGGTCACCTCGTCGATCGGCAGGATGCCCAAGATGTCGTAGGACAGCCTGGCCACCACCAGGTCGTCACCGCGCCTGGCATTACGGTCGCTCTCGATGACATGGACCAGCAGCCCAAGGGCGGGTGCAATGTGCTGCTCGTGTGGCGTCCAACCACCCCCCACGTGCTCGCTCGGTCGGAACGTCGTCGTGCCGGTGCGATGAAAGTAGGACACGGCTCTCCTATCCCTACCAGCGGTGGTCCTCACCATTGTGGTCGGGCGACGGGGTGGAGCATCTCAGTGCGCCGGGTCAACCGTGGCTGCCACCGATCCCGAGACACGACCGTGACCACACGGCATCCGGCTGCGTCTCGTACGGCCGCCGTTGGGAAAGCGTCAGTCAGTTCGAGCTCGCGAGCCCCACCACGAGGTTGATCGTGGCGGCGACGATCACGGTGCCGAACACATAGGAGAGCAGGGTGTGCCCCAGAACGATGCGGCGCACCGCTGGGGTCTTGAGGGCCGTGTCGGAGACCTGGTAGGTCATGCCCAACGTGAATGACAGGTACGCGAAGTCGGACAGCCTGGGCGGTTTGTCGCCGTTGAAGTCGATGCAGCCCGGCTCGTTGACGAGGTAGTGCCGGGCGTATCGCAGCATGTAGATCGAGTGCACGGCCAGCCAGCCGGCACCCACGGCGAGCACGCTGAGGAACCCCTCGAAGACCCGGCCCGAGGCGGCGCCCCCGCTGCCCTTGTTGAGCAGCATCAGGGCCACGGCCCCCAGGCTCGCGAGGGCGGCGATGACGACGATGACATCGGTCTCGGTGCGCCCACCCTCGGCATTCTCGAGCACGTCGGCCGTCGCGGACGCGTCGAGCCGGAATGCCAGGTGCAGCAGGGGGACGCAGAAGGCCAGCGCTCCGACGACCCAGCCGACCAGGAGGTGGGCGGTCCATTGCGCACCTGGCGGCAACGGCACGAACAGGCCCGCCAGGACGAGGAGGACCCCGGCAATGGCGAGGGAGAGCCGAGTGCGTCTCACGGGGCCACGCTAGGCCCAGGAGAGGTTCCAAGAGCAGGGACGTGCCGGGACCTGTGCGCTGGTGCCCAGACGCAAGGGGCGCGCAACGGGGGTAGTGCGGCTCGGCGCTCCGTCGCGTGGTGGTGACTGGAGGACAGCCACGCGGCGTGCCGCAGCGTGTCCGACCACCGTCGGCACTCGGGAGTGCGTCGACGGCCCATAGCCTCTGGTAATGCAGCTCGAGCGTGAGACTGACGTGGTCAACTCCGCCGACGGTACGGCGATCTCCTACGAGCGGATTGGTGCCGGGCCGGGGCTGGTCCTGGTGCAAGGGGCGATGGGCACGGTCCAGAACTTCCGCGCCCTGTCGGCGCACTTGGCCACCCACTTCACCGTGCACGTGCCTGAGCGACGGGGGCGGGGTGCGAGCGGGCCGGCCGGCGCGGCCTATGGGGTGCTCCGGGAGGTGGAGGACCTCGCGGCTGTGCTGAGCGCAACCCGTTCGCAGTGCGTGTTTGGGCTCAGCTCAGGGGCATTGATCACGCTGCATGCGGCGCGCACGCTTCCATCGCTGAACCGGATCGCGGTGTACGAGCCGCCGTACTTCGCCGACGAAACCCGCCCTCGCCAGCTGCTCGACGGCTTACGACGAGAGCTTGCGGCTGACCGGCTGGCGTCGGCGCTGGCGCTCGGAATGCAGGGCGGGCAGATGGGGCCGCCGATCATGAACCGGATGCCGCACTGGCTCGCCCGCGCTGCTACGTGGGCCATCATGCGTGCGGAGGACCGGAACCCCGGCGACCGGGCCACGATGTAGATGATGGCGCCGACCTTGGCGCAGGACTTCCAGGTGGTCGCCGAGATGAACGAGCGGCGCGGCGAACTCGAACAGGTGACCGCCCAGGTGCTGTTGCTTGGTGGCGATCAGAGCCCGCAGTACCTCAAGGACGCGCTGACGATGCTCGAAGGTCGCCTGGCCCACTCGCGGCGGCACGAGTTCACCGGTCTGGGGCACGGCGGTGCCTGGGACGCCGACCCACGGTCTAACCCCACCGGTGACCCGGCCCGGGTGGCCGAGACTCTCGTCCAGTGGTTCAACCCCGAGGAGGGCGACAGGCTGACCCAAGACCCACTCGCGTGAACGCGGTCCCTACCAATATGCGTCGCTTCGCCGCTGGGCGGACGTGGTCGGCCGCATCCAAGACGCGGGGGAGTCGTGGCGGTACTCCGGTCACCTTCGGAGGTCAGCCGGACGGAGTGGGCGCCATCGGACGTTTGGAACTGGCCGCGTCTATCGGGCTAGGCCTTGAGCGGCGATGCCGTCAAAGGTTGTGTGGTCGCGGCGTTGTAGCACAGGTAGTCCCTCGGCTCGTTCACCCCGAGCCTTTGGGTGCAACCCATCTTGGTGACGTACAGGTCGTTCAACGTTGCCGTGACCACGCCCACCGTCCGATGAGGTCCTAGTGCAGGCGCCCGCGAGCTGGGTCTTGGCACGAAGGGCCGCCGACGTATCAGGCGTGACGTGAGGGGCTCTTAACCTTTGGCGGTCAGCGGGCCGCCCAAGGATCGTGGAGGACGCAATGGCCCCGGACTCAGAGCAGCAAGGCATCCCAGCATCGTCGCTCGTGGACATCCAACTAGATGCCCATCGCCATGGGCTCGAATTCGACTTTGCGACAACGGTCTCCGAGGCCGCGTTCTTGTCACCCGTCATCGCGGGACTCTTCTCGGGCCTGTTGGCTCGTCAGCGCACGCCCTGGCTCGTCGTCGTCATCCGCTTCGAGGATGACCCACCAATCCTGGTGTCGGACACGGTGCACTCGGGCAAGAACGGGGACGTGCTCGCGTACCACCGGCGGCTCTTCACGAAGACCGGCACGGGAACGATGAACATGGTCGACTACTTCCTCGACAACAGCCACGGCAAGATCGACGTCTCCGACTCGGAGGTCGTCGGCGTCTACACGATCCCCTACAAGCGCGCCGACTACATCGGCAACGGGCCCCCAGCGCCGGGCAAGATCGATCGTGGCGGAGTGCTCGCCGCCGGCAAGGCCGCGGCATCCGCACACAAGGTCCCCCTCACCGCCTACTCAGGCGTGGTCGTTTGCGGTTACACGCAGCTCGACCTGTGCGGATTCGTGGGGGGCATGGCCGCGCTGTGCGACCGCGACTCCCTGTCTCCGGACCTGCTGGGACAGGAGATGGGTCACGGATACGGCTCAACGCACTCCGGCCTCGACGGCTCCACCGCCGCGTACGGCGACCCCTGGGACACCATGAGCACCTGGAGCCCGTACAGCGCCCCGAACGCCAACTACTCACGCATCGGGCCAGGGCTCAACGCGGTCAACATGCGTCTTCGCGGCTGGCTCAACGAAGACCGGGTCGTCGTGATACCTCGAACGGACAACGTTGCCCGCAATGTCGTTCTGGGACCGTTGCACGACCGCGGCGCGCAGGCCGCGGCGCTTGACATCGCCGGGTTCCTCGTCGAGTTCCGCATGAACGACCGGTGGGATGCAGGCATCCCACGGGCCTGCATCTTGGTCCACCGGGTACAAGGAAACCGGTCCTACCTCATGGCCGCGAAAGACGGCACGAAGGACCTCGTTGTCGGCAGCGTCTTCAAGACCAACTCGTTCCTCGGGACAAACGTCAGGGTGACCGTCACGTCGATCGATGAAAGGACGCGACGTGCGACGCTCCGCGTCGAGCAGACCCAATCACGCATCCGCATCCCCGATCAGCAGGCCACGGAATGGCCACCCCACTGGGGCGACCCCGGGTTCGGCGACCCAGTCACCGACGACCCCCGCTTGTCGAGACTGCGCGAACACATCGAACGCTATGCCGACGCGATCAAGGTCGCCGATCATCTCGGGACGCCGGACCTCGTGCTGAGGTCACTCGCAGAGATTGCGGAGGAGATCGGACGCCAAGCTGCGAGTCTCGAGGTCACCACCTTCCACGAGGGCTACTCGTACCACGATGGCTTCGCAGATCGGTCAGGCGACGTCCGCGAGCCGAACCAGGGCTGAAGGGCTGCCCCCAGCCGGTTACGGGCTCCGGTCGCCGGCCCAATGAGGCTGTGGGGGCGTTGACCGTTGTCCCGTTCAGGGCGATGCCATCCGACATCAGCCGACTGACTGTTGCTCGTACTCGGGGATGAGCGAGGTCCAGCGCTGGTGCCAAGCGGCCGACGGCTTCTGCTCGGACCAGCCGCCGGCATGAACACCGCCGCCGGTTGCGAGCGAGCGCCCGAGGTCCTCCAGGTGCACCTGCCAGCCGGCCCCGTGGAAGTGCAGCGCGCCGAGCGGCAGGCCGCGCTCCTCCACCACCAGCCTGGTGCCGTCGCCCTCCTGCGTGAGCCACGCCTCGATCTCGGCCTCGTCTTCGGTGCCGGGCTGGGTCGTGACCAGCAGATGATCTGGCGCGTCGCAGGTGTCGATCCTGGCCGGGCCGCTCCAGGTGCTCGTGAAGACGGCGTGCACGGTGCCGCCCTGGTGGAGGTCACCGGACACGTGGGCGATCCAGCGCGCCAGCCGTTCCGGTGTGGTGCACGCCTGCCACAGGTCTTCGATGTCGGTGTCGTAGACGTCCTCGACCCGGACAGCTCCTCTGCTGTCGTCGATGGCCCGCATCGTTGTGATCGTGTTCATGCTCTCCCCTTCTTTCCCCGTGCGATCTCGGTGTGCAGCGCGCCGAGTCGGTTCTGCCACAGCGCGCGATAGTCCTCGAGCCAGTCGTCGACCTCGGTGAGCGCCTCCGGTCGAAGGCTGTAGATCCGTTGCTGCGCCTCCTGGCGCACCTCGACCAGGCCGGCCTCGCGCAGCACCCTCAGGTGCCGTGAGACTCCCGGACGGGCGATCGGCAGAGCCCGCGCCAGCTCCCCGGCGCTGGCCGGGTGCTCTCGCAGTATCCCCAGCACCGTGCGCCGACTCGGGTCGGCCAACGCTTGAAGCACGGCATCCATGGGTTGAATGTACCCCAACCGGTACGTACCCGCAAGGGTACATAAGCACAGGATGCCGTGTAGGCCCGTGGATGTCGGTGCCACCTGTTTCGCTGTGGTCTCCGTCCACGCTCCGAGAGGCCCACACAGTGACCCAGGACCCAGGCCGTAGCGAGCTCGATGGCGTCTTTCCAGCCAGGGAGTGGGGCGCGTTGGATTTGCCGATCGGGTTGGGAAGCAACACCTTTGGCCGCACCACCGATGCCGCGGCATCCCACCGAGTGCTCGATGCCTTCACCGAAGTGGGAGGCGCCCTGGTCGACACTGCGGACACCTACTCCGACGGTGCAGCGGAGTCCATCCTCGGCGACTGGATGCGTGGCCGGGGCAACCGCGACCGGATGATCGTCGCGACGAAATGCGGTAACCACCCCGACTTCGATGGCCTCGCCGCAACCACCGTCACGGCCGCTGCCGAACAGTCCCTGCGTCGACTGCGCACCGACCACATCGATGTGTACTTCGCGCACTACCAGGACGACCAGACCCCGGTCGAGGAGAGCGCTGCGGCGTTCGACGCATTGGTCCGGGCCGGCAAGATCCGCGCCATCGGGTTGTCCAACTTCACCGCGGATGCCGTCGGCGAGTGGATGCAGGTGGCCGCCAGCAACGACCTCGCCGCACCGGAGGTGCTCCAACCGCACTACAGCTTGGCTCACCGGCAGCCCTTCGAGCACGAGCTTGCACCACTGGCGAGCGAGCCGGCCTCGCTGTGCTTCCCTACCGTGCTCTCGGTGGGGGCTTCCTGTCGGGTAAGTACCGAACCGTTGAGGACACCGAGGGACGACCCCGCGGTGCCGGCGTACGGCCTCTGCTCACCCGGGAAGGACTTCGCCTGATCGACACCATCGACGCGATCGCCGCCGACCACCACGTCGGTGCCGGCGCCATCGCCCTGGCGTGGCTGCTGCACCAACCGTCCGTCGCCGTGCCGTTGGCCTCGGCGACCTCCCCGGCGCAGCTCGCTGAGCTCGTCCTGGCGCCGACGATCACGTTGGACCACGAGGAGCGCGACCGGCTCGACACGGCATCCGGCCGCCTCGGCTGAAGGCCGGGTGACCGGGTACGGGCGTCCTGCTCCGACCCTGGCAGAGTTGCGCTACTGCTCTCGGACGTTCGCGAGGGTCAGCTGCCGCCGGTGGTGGTCGTAGTGCTGCGTGGGGTAGTGGTAGATGTCGAGCAGCGTCATGTAGTCGTCGAAGTACGGGTCCCAGCCCTGCGGGAAGTGCATGCCCCAAGCCAGTGCCTGCTCGGGCTGGGTCCGCACCGACTCCTGGAGCCGGCCGGTCGAACGGTCCATCAGCCGGGCCATCCGGGCGAACCCGAGCACGCGCGCGCCGAACAGCGAGCCGACGTAGTTGATGACGTGGAACGGGCCGGTGCCCCGGTCAAGAAGCGCGGCGAACCGCCGGGACGCTCCGTCCGGGAGGTGGGAGAAGCTCCACACGAGCAGCCGCAGGTTTCGCACCAGGAGGTAGCCGAAGAGCATGTGGAAGAGCAGCTGTTCGTTGTTCCACTTGGTGCCGTCCGTGGGTCTGCGCAGGTCGGCAACGGTGGCGGTGTCCAGCAGCTCGCGGTAGTCGTCGCGGACCCGACCCAGCTCTGCGCAGACGCGGTCCCTGTCCATGCTCGGCCCTCCGGATCCGTTCGCTCGATGAGACTCAACGCTAGGCCGCGGTCAACGGCAAGGCCACCCACATCGGCCCAGGGCCAGTGCGCTTTCGGGGCGGACTCACTCTGTCTGGCTGGGCTGCTCGGGCGTGGCCTGGCCAAGGCACCGGGCGTGTTGCGCGAGGTGCTCGGGGATGAGCCAGTCGGGTCCATAGCTTGCGTCGGGGTCGAGGCGGGGGTCGGGCACCGGGTCGGGGCGCCGCAGCGAGTGGAGGTACGACCGGTCCTGGCGGAAGCGGGCAGCGACCTCCTCACCGGTCGCGACCGCTCCGTGGCCTGGGACCACGACGCGACAACCACGCTGCTGGATGCAATCGAGCCGGCTCAGGCCCGACTCGTAGTCGCGCAGCGGGTCAGGTCGCGCCGCTGTCCAGGTCGAGCAACGGCACTTCCACGTCGGAGAGCATGTCGCCGGCAATGACGACGCCGTCGTCAGGCAGGTACAGGGCCGCGTGTCCGGGCGCGTGACCGTCGTGCTCGACGACCTCGACGACCGGTCCAGCCCAGGCCAGGGTCGTGGCTCCGACGGGCAGGGCGGTGAGGTGCCCGATCAGCTGAAGGTCGGTACCGGCGGCCAACCGGGCCGCTTCCGCGCGCGCCTGCTCCAGCTGCGCCTGTGCGTACTCCACGGCGCGCTGGGTGGCCCACCGCGGGCCGTCGCCGAGCTCGCTGCTCCACAGCATGTGGTCCCAGTGCGTATGCGTGCAAAAGCCCATCGTCGGCGTCAGCCCCAGGGCACGCACCTGCTGCGAGAGCCTCGTGAGCTCGGCCCCGGTCACGCCCGGGTCGACGACGAGCACGTCCTCCTCGCCGGTGACGACCACCGCATTGGACCGGCAGAACTCGCTCTGGCTCACCCAGCAGTGCGCCGACACCTGCACCCACATGATCACCACCACCCGTCGACCCTGAGCAGCGACACGGAGCACAACGTCGCCAGCGTTTCGGCACGTGACTGGTCTACAGCGAGATGACGCCGAAAGGACCGCCCGAGCGGGCCTGTCATCATGATGACCATGCCCACGGCCGAGATCTACACCTTGCTGCTGGCCGGGCTGGTGGCCGTCGGGGTGCTGTGGCTGGTCGCCCGCTTCAACGACCGGGACTGACCGGCACGGCTCACCACCCACTGAACCAAAGGAAAGGGCGGCCAGGTCTGGACGCGGGTCGCGCGCCAGGCGGACACTCGAACCAACATTCACCGAGACGGTGGATGGAAGGGAGGCGGTCATGCCGCTGTGGCTCTGGGTTGTCGTGTTCATGGTGGTGCTCGTGCTGGTGGGGGTGTGGTTCGACCGTCGCTTCTCAGGCAGGGACTTCACGAGTCACGGAGACAGTGACCCGCACAACGTTGGTTCGTTCCACTCCGGCGGTCCCTATGGCGGGGGCGGCGGCGGTCTCTGACGGCCAAGACCGGCAGATCCCCGTTCCTTCTGCGGCGGTCCGGCATGCGCGGACTCAGGGCGCGGTGTGCCCCGTCCATCGCTGGCCATCCCAGTAGCGTCGTGTACCGACTTGGTCGGGAGACCAGCCTGGTGGCGCCGTCTGTGGCCCGACGTGGACCACTGGCGCCACGGCATACGCCACGTTCGTGACCTGGATGGCCTCGGTCTGGACGGCCATCACCATCGCGGCGATCCAGCCGATGAGGGTCCACCCGACCAGGAGGTTCAGCAGCCCGATGGCCAGCGTGTTGCTCTTCTGCCGCGTGGCGGCGATGGCCCAGGGCAAGACGTAGCCGAGCGTGAGCGCCGCGAACACCCAGGCGATGACGACGTGCACCGGGCCGACCCGAGGCGCGACCACCGCCGTGTTGGTGAATGCGCCGCCGACCGGCACGCCCGCGCCGTAGCCGTACGCCACTGGCGGCGGGGCCGGCTGCGGATACGGCTGGAGGGTCCGCGGCTCGGGCTGAGGCCACACCGCGATCGGCTCCGTCGGCGTCGAATGCTGGTCGTCGCTCACGACGCTCGTCGTGACCCTCCAGCGGCGGGGCCGCTCCTGCTCATGACGGTGGCGGACTCTTCGCGAGGCAAGATGGGTGGTCAGCCGTCCCCCAGGAGGCAGGCGTGTCTCAGCTCAACCCCGTGCCGGTGTCCCGGGCTGCCGTGCGCTGGTCCCTGGCTCACGCGCTGCCACGCACGGTGCTGCGGCGGTCGGCCAGGCAGGGCGACCTCCATGGCCGCATGTTCGTGGCCTCCCAGTCCGGCGACCTCGCAGCGCTGGAGCCGGTCCTCGACGAGCTGCGCGCGCACGCCCCGTTCTACCGGGGCAAGTTCGCCTCCGTGACCGCGGACCATGGGGCCGTCCGAGAGCTGTTGTCGAGCCCGGATGCCGGGACCGGGCTGGTCCCAGCGGACCGGGGAGAGCGCATTGCCCGGCTACAGGCGTGGGCCATGCAGGATGCGCCGCTCGGACCCCTGACCCCGCCCTCCCTGTTGGTGACGGAGCCGCCGGACCACACCCGCTACCGCAGGCTCGTGTCGCGGGTGTTCAGCGCGCGAGCGGTCGAGAAGCTGCGTGGCCGCACCGAGCAGATCGCCACCGACCTGCTCGACCAGATAGACCCGAGTGGTCCGGTCGACCTGGCGGCGCGGTACTGCAGCATGCTTCCGGTCACGGTGATCGCGGAGATCCTCGGCGTCCCGGAGAGCGACCGCGAGAAGGTGCTCAGGTTGGGTGCCGCGGCCGCGCCCAGCCTCGACCTCGGGCTGTCCTGGACGAGGTTCCGCCACGTGGAGTCCGCCCTGTGGGAGTTCGACCAGTGGCTGCGCCAGCACATCGACGATCTGCGTCGGCAACCGGGCGAGGACCTGCTCAGCCAGCTCCTCGTCGCGCAAGACGACGGGGTGGGTCTCAGCGACGTCGAGCTGAGGTCGACGGCCGGGCTGGTGCTCGCGGCCGGCTTCGAGACCACCGTCAACCTGCTCGGCAACGGCGTCGCGCTGCTCGCCGGCAATCCTGAGCAGCTCAGCCTGCTCGCTGAACGGGATGAGCTGTGGCCCAATGCGGTTGACGAGGTGTTGCGCGTCGACCCACCCGTGCTGCTCACCGCCCGAATGGCCATGGCCGACACCGAGATCGCGGGTGTGTCGATGCCGCGCGGGTCCGTGATGGTGGCGCTGCTGGCCGGCGCGAACCGCGACCCCCAGGTATTCCCGAAGCCCGAAGAGTTCGACGTGGCTCGGCACAACGCCCGCGAGCACCTCTCCTTCTCCGCCGGTCGGCACTTCTGCCTGGGGGCGGCGCTGGCCCGGATGGAAGGTGAGGTCGGGCTGCGCACGGTGTTCGAGCGCTACCCACACCTGCGTCTCGAGAGCGGCGCCGTGCGCCGGAGCACCCGCATCCTGCGCGGCTACGAGCGCCTTCCGGTCACGCTCAGCCCCTGAGGACGCCCCGTCGCTGGCGAGCCTGGGCCACCGACCCTGATGGTGGCTGGCTCCAGCCTTCGCGGTGCGCGATGACCGGTGCCGAAATCGGTCCTTTTGGGGGCCTTGCCACCGGCGTAGCATCGGAAGGCTCGTCGACAATGACGCCGGCGGGTTCGCCGTCAGCAAGGGAGCACACGATGAGCCCACGACACGGACGACGTCGAGGGGGCGGCTCGCGCTGGCCACTGCCGCAGCCGTGGCGGTCGACCTGGGGCCTGCCGATGGTCGCCTCGAGCGCCAACGCCACTCCGTCGACTCGCGAACGCCAACCCGACGGCCTGTGCCCACCGGGTCAACAACACCCCGCAAGAAGCTGGTCGACTGCGTCGACCAAGGACGACCTCTGGGCCCACATGGTCAAGTTCCAGCAGATCGCGGACGCCAACCCGGGCGCCGACGGCCATCCGTCCCGCAACTCGGGCGAGCCCGGCTACAAGGCCTCGGCCGACTACGTGGCCGACGTCATGAGGGCAGCGGGATACCAAGTGAGGTTGCAGGAGTACAAGTTCCACTACTTCAGCTTCGTCGGCGACCCCGGTGATGCGCGAGGTGTCGCCGACACCGCGTCGACTTCGGCCTCGGCACCGAGTTCAACCCCGGACCGGTCGCCGGCTCCACGACCGCGAAGCTCCAACCGGCGGGCGGCATCGTGGTGCCCGCGACGCCGACCCCCAGCTCGGCCAGCGGGTGCGCCGCCTCGGACTTCGCCGGTTTCGTCGCCGGCAACATCGCCCTGATCCAGCGGGGCACCTGCACCTTCGCCCAGAAGGTGGCCAATGCCGAGGCCGCGGGTGCCTCGGCGACCGTCATCTTCAACGAGGGCAACCCGGGCCGGACCAGCCTGTTCTCCGGGAGCCTGGCCGGCACCGAGCAGCATCCCGGTGCTCTTCACGTCCTACGACGTGGGCACCCAGCTCCTGGCCCAGTACAGCCCCGGCGTCGGCCCCGTCCTGACCGTCGACGTGCAAGGCCATCGACGACCCGAACCGGTCCGACTGGAACGTCATCGCCGACTCGAGGGGCGGTGACCCGAACAACGTCCTGGTCATCGACGCCCACCTCGACGCCATCTACGGCGCCGGGATGCTCGACAACGCCTCGGGTTCGGCCGCGATCCTCGACATCGCCCAGCAGCTGAAGAACACCAACACCCGCAACAAGCTGCGCTTCATCTGGTTCGGCGGTGAAGAGCTCGGCCTGCTCGGGTCGGACTACTACGTCAACACCCTCCCGCCGACCGAGCTCGCGAAGATCAAGTTCGACCTCGACGCCGACGTCCTGGCCACACCGAACTACGTCGCCGGCGTGCTCGACCCGAAGGACGGGGTCGACCTGTTCGGCCGCGATCCCGGCACTCCGATGCCGCCGAGCATCTGGGCTCCCTCGGCGATCGCGCGCGACTACGGCATCGACTACCTCAACTCGATCGGGAAGAACAACATCCTCTTCTCGGCCGACGGCACGGATGCCTTCATGTTCCAGCAGGCCGGGATCCCGGCCAGCGGTGTGCTCACCGGCCAGGACTGCTGCAAGCTGGCGTCGGACGTCGCCCTCTTCGGCGGCTTCGAGGGCAACTTCGAGGGCACCGTGCCGGGCGACGACGGGGGATGCGTGGACAACCCCTTCCGGTGGTGCGACAACCTCAGCAACAACGACCCCGAGGTGCTCACCTGGATGTCGAAGACCTTCGCCAACATGGTCGGACACATGGCCTACGACACCCAGGTCTTCAACTCCAGCCAGCGGGCTGGTGGCCACCTCACGACGCACACTCCCAAGAAGCAGGCCGGATCCCTCAAGGGCGCGGTCGCACGCTGACCGCGGGGCCGCGGCTCGCGAGCCGCGGCCCCGCGGCAAGCCCCTGACCGGCCCGTCCCGCCGGCCAGGGGCCATGGGCGGAGTCGCGGAGACCACCGGCCGGCCGGTGGTCTCCGGCGACGCGCGGAGACGGACCTCAGGCGGTCGGCGCCGCCAGGATGTTCTGGAGCACGGCGTTGGCGACCTGGGTGTTGGTCACGTCGCTGTGACCGGAGACGAACCTGTCGGCCAGCAGGTTGTGGATGCCGCCTGCGAACTGATAGGTCGCGCCCACGTCCTGCAGGGCTTGGCCGTTGTCGGCCTCCGCGGTGTGCTGGGCACCGTTGCTGCCCAGCCCGCCGAAGGGGCTGTCCGCGTCGCCGAGGCCCGAGGCTGCCTGGTCGGCGATGCTCGAGGCGATGGCGTAGGCGATGCCGACGGCCTTGTCGTTGCGGGTGTGGGTGATGATCGTGGATCCCGACACGCGGTGTTCGTCGACCATGCGACGGAAGCCACCGGGTCGTCCCGGCTCCCACTCCTTGGCAAAGGAGTTGTGCGAGAACGCAGCCTGAAGGAGGTTGAGCGAGCCGACCGACTTCGCGCCGGGTAGGCCGTCCGCCGCCGCCGTCACCAGGCGGGCGCCGAAGCTGTGCCCGACGAGGTGCAGGGTGGCTCGGCCGCTGACCTGGGCGTGGAGGACCGGGGCCACCGACCCGGATCCGATCCGGCCGGCCCGCGCCTTCATCTCGTAGTAGGTGACGAAGTTGAGCAGCGACCGCCCCTTCGACCACGCGTGGCTGAGCATCGAGCCGAGGCCGGCGGCGCCGCCGAGGCCGTCTCCGGCCGCACCGCCGCCCCCCACGCCGACCCCGCCGCCCAGCCCCATCGCGCCACCTGCCGGCGCAGGTACCGCCCCGAGCGACAGGCTCAGCATCGCTGTCTGGAGCCGGTCCATGAGGTCTGGCCCGTCGAGGGCGAACAGCTCGTCCGGGGCATCCGCGGGCTCGGCTCCGTCGGCGCTCACCAGTGAGCGCAGGAGGTCGGCGTACTCCCGCTGTGCCTTCGGTGAGTCCTCCAGCCGGCCGGCGAGCGTGGCCGCCCGGTCGAGCACCGCCTCAGCCTCCGGAGTGTCGAAGGCGCCGGCCATGGCGCGCAGGTCGTCGGGCAACGCCGGGTCGGCGTCGCCGATCCCCGCCGCACCACCCGGCACCAGCTCGGCATCCGCGAACCGCTTCGACGGCCAGAGGATGCCGACCACGCCGATCGACCTGTCCCCCAGCCCGATTCCCCGAGACTGCTGAACGGCATCCATGCTGCCGAACAGGTTGCGGTAGAGCACTCGCGCCTCGTCCATATCGTTGTTCCACCCGTGGGAGATGGCCACCACGTCGGTGACCTGGTCGGCGAGCGCGCGCACGGCATCCGCCTGCTCGTGGTGGACGGGCGAGCCGTCCTTACCGAACTCGAGCTCCTGGTAGGGGTAGTTCTGCGGTCCTGCACCCATGGTCAAACCTCCTAGACGGACTGGATGGCGCGCATGGCGTCGATGAGGCCATGGCCTTGGAACTCACGCACGCGGCCCAGGTCGGTCGCGGTCGAGGTGAAGATCTCCTTCACCTGCTCGGGGCTGCCGATGAACTCGCGTCGGATCGACAGGAAGGCGGCGATCACACCGGACACGTGTGGCGCCGCCATGCTCGTCCCGCTCTCCTCGACGTAGCGGACGGTGCGACCGACCATGGCGCCGGCCTTGTCGGCCATCGCCCCGGCGGCCGCCGACAGGATTCGTTCTCCCGGCGCGACGAGGTCAGGCTTGGCACGCCCGTCACCGGTCGGTCCCTTTGACGAGAAGTAGGAGACCCCGTAGACGTGGGGGGAGTCGCGGTGGGTAGAGCCGACGGTGATCGCGCCCGCCGCGTTGCCGGGGTCGTTGATCGTGAGCGGCCGCCCCGCGGCGCCTGCCTGCATGGTCAATGCGTCTGTCGCGTAGGCATATCCGCTGTTGCCCGCGGCCACCACGACGACCACCCCGCTGCGCACCATCCGGTCGACCTCGACACACAGGGGGCTCTGCCCGCAGGCAAACCACTCGGGGTTGAAGTCGTAGCCCAGGCTGAGGTTGATGCCGTGGATGCGCAACCGGCGGCCGTGGTCGTTGATCTGCTGGATGGCGTCGAGTGCGGTGAGGATGGCGCCCGTCCCCCCGACACCGTGGTCGTCGAGCACCTTGTAGCTGACGATCGAGCACTGCGGCGCGATGCCCGAGACCGACGCGAGCGGCGTCAGCTCACCGCTGACCTCGCCGTCCTCGTCGCGCTGCATCCGCACGGCACTGAGCGGGTGCCCCCGGGTCGCCGTGCCACGGCCGGCGATGATGCCGGCCACGTGCGTGCCGTGCCCGTTCGCGTCGTGGGCGGCGTCGCCCTGCGCGTTCGTGAAGTCGCGGTGCGACAGCCCAGAGCTGTTGAGGTTGTCGAACTCCTTGAAGTGGGGATGCCGGGCGTCGACGCCGGTGTCGAGAACCGCCCAGCAGATGTTCTTACCGAGCGCTGCGTAGGCGGCGTGGGCGGCATCCGCCTTGACCGTCGAGATCGAGCGGTCGAGCAGGGCCTTGACCTCGAAGTCTGGCCAGATCCGGAAGATCGGTTTGCCCTGCGCCGCGTTCGCCCGGGCGAGGGCGACGATGACCTCGGGCTGGAGCCGGCCGAGGAGGTAGGGCCCGCCGACCATGGGGTCCGCCACACCCTGGGCCACGCCCGGCTCACCCGTTGTCTCGCATGCCGACTCGATGAGCCGAAGGGCGAGCTCGGTGGCAGCCGCCCGGTCGGGGGCGAACTCGAGGTTGAGGTCGAGCACAACGGGGATGGGGGTGTGGTCACCTTCGTCGGTGGCCGCCCGGATCCGCTGGAGCAGGGGGACCGCGATGACGGTGCGGTCCAGTGCACGGGGGTCGTAGCCGCCCGGGTCGTCCGCGTCCATGCCCACTCCCATCCGCGCAGATGTGCCTTCGCCACAACAGGAGAAGCGACCACCGGGTGGTGATACCTCCGGCTGCCGGAGGGGCGACGCCGATCCGGGTGCGTATCACCGGTGCGCGGCAGTGCTCCTGATCGACGGGGAAGCAGATCGCGTGACCTGTGGCGCCGGGTCACCGGGCGAGTGGGGGGGCGCGGCGGCGGCCCACCGGAGCAGGAGGCAGAAATGAACTGGCGACTCAGCACGGCGCCCGAGCTGGTGGCGGACGGGAGGGCGCCGGCTCGGACCGGGCCGGAACGGACCCCGGCGCCGGCGGTCAACGGGACCTCGCCCGCGTCTGGGCCAGGCTCTCCCGCAGGTGCCCCACCGGTCCACCATTTCCCGGCCCGCAACTCGCCGGTGGGCGGGCCGGTCTCGGCGGGCTGGCGGGAGGGCACGCTCACCCGGGTGCGGGAGCTGACCACGTTGTGCGACTGGGCATCGGTGAACACCGAGGTGACCGAGTCGTGGCTGTTCGTCGACTCCATCACCCAGCACCTGCAGGCCGCCAGGGAGGCAGCCGAGCTGGCGAAGGCGACCCCCAGGGAGCGGCTCCCGCGGTTCCGCACGGGCGCCCTGCGCGAGCGGGCGAAGAGTAACCTCGACGCCGCTGAGACCCAGCTGCTCAACTTCGCGCCGCCGGACTACGTGCTCGGCCAGCTGCCCGGTCTGCTGACCCACGTGCAGTGCCACCTCATCCCCTCAGACCCCAGGCGCACCGAGTTCGAGCGCCTGGCGCGCCGGCTGGGGGTCCACGACGCCGACCACCTGCCGACGCAGGACACCGACAAGGAGGAGTCCCGCGCCGGCGTCAAGGAGAAGCGTCGCCGGATCGTGCGCGAGGAACGAGGCGTGATCGTCTCCGCGGTGCGGGCCGCGAGCTCGGCGTCGATGCGTGAGCAGGTGCGGGTGCGCAGCTTCCGTGACGTGCTGGTGGCCACGAGCGCCCTGATGACCGTGCTCGTCATCGCGGTGGCGGCCCTCGGCTTCCTGGCGCCGACCCTGATCCCGCTCTGCTTCGCGCCCGAGGACGGGGGGAAGGCGGTCGTCGTGTGCCCGACCGCACAGTCCGTGCCCTTCTCGACCACTCCTGAGGCCGCCTCGGCGGGCACCCAGGAACACGACATCGACTACTACGTGCAGGAGACGGTCTCGCCGCAGGACACCTTCGTCGTGGAGCTCGTCGGCCTCGCCGCCGCCGCAGTGGCCGCAGCCGGGGCGATCCGCGGCATCCGTGGGTCGTCCGAGCGGTCGAACCTGCCGGTGGTGCTCGCTGTGCTCAAGCTGCCGACCGGCGCCATCACCGCGTTTCTCGGACTCCTGCTGATGCGTGGCCAGTTCGTGCCGGGGCTGAGCGCACTCGACACCTCGGCGCAGATCCTGGCCTGGGCGCTGGTCTTCGGCTATGCCCAGCAGCTGTTCACCCGGCTGGTGGACCGCCAGGGGCAGACCGTGCTCGACAGCGTCCGTGGCGCCGACAAGCAGAAGCCGGACATGTCTCCCCCGTGAACTTGTGCCTTCTCGTGCGGTCCGGTCCTCCGAGGGGCCGAGGCAGGCGTGGATGGCCGGATGCGCGAGGAAGACGAACCAGCGGGGCTCGACGCGGCGCCGCCGACTTTGACCGTGTTCGCCGGGCGCCCGGGCACCGGGAAGACGACCCTGGCCAGGGCGCTCTGCCGACAGCGGCACGCCTGCTACCTGCGGGTGGACGCCGCCGAGACCGCCCTGGCCAGAACCGGGCGGCAAGTCGGCATCGAGGGGTACGCGGTGGTCCACGAGCTGGCTGTCTCCAACCTCCTGCTGGGCACGGACGTGGTCGTGGATGCCGTGAATGCCGCACCACTGGCGCGCGCCGGGTGGGTCGAGGCGGCGCGTCGTGGGGGTGCACGCCTGGTGCAGGTCGAGACGTGCCTGCCGGACCCGGCTGAGCACCGGCGCCGGGTCGAGGGCCGCGCAGCCGACATCCCGGGGCACGTGATGCCCTCGTGGGCCGAGGTCCGCGGCGCACCATGGACCCCGTGGGACGAGGACCGCGACGGGCCCCGCCTCCTGATCGACACCACCGACCGGCTCCACGCGCTTGCCGTTCTGGTGGCCAGCCACCCCGCACCCTGACGCGTGACAGGAGGAAGCCGAACGGGGGCGCCTACCCCTTCGCAACCCGCCCCGGACCGGATGCCGGGACTACAGTTGACGGAGCCCCCCGACCATCGCGTGGCAACACTCCTCGCCAGGTCAGCAGGGGCGAGCCGGACGGCCTGCGGCCGCCGATGCGGGTGACGGGTGGTGCGCGATGGGTGAGACCGACCTGCTGCGCGAACTGCACGACGCCTACGTGTGGAAGGTCAATGCTGCTGTCACCGAGGGCCGGATGGACCTCGTCTGGAAGTTCGCGGACGACTACACGAACGAGGCGCTGCAGCTGATGTCGACGCTCGGGTCGCCCGGGTGTGGGCGGCCGGACTGCGCCATCTGCACCGGCGGCGCCTCCCGCCCACCGGCGCCTAGGCACCGAAGGAGCTTCTGGCGACGCACTGGGCACTGAATGCACGTGCCGGGCCGCAGTCATCGTGTCGCCGGCAGTCGGTTCCCACCTCCGTTTTCCTGTGGCGCGCCGCACGAGCCCGGCGCTATCTTCGTGCGGGTCCCCGCGGGGCGGGCACCGCCCACGCGACCATGGGGGGGCGTTATCTCGATGGCCGAGTCAGCCGTCAAGGCACGCACCCACGCACGTGCGCACCTGAACCTGCAGGTCGGGGGTGCCTGCGCACTGACCGGAGCCATCATCTTCGCGGTGGCACGGACGAGCCACGGTGACCCGCCCGCCGCAGACCCCGGTGCGACGCTCGACTACCTCGCGACCCGCTCCCTACACCCGGCGGTGCACGGGCTCGCGGTCTTCGGAGCCCTGATCGGTCTGTTCGGGTTGCTGGGGCTGGCCTCGTCGCTGTCGAACGACGCCGCCTGGCTGCTCGGCCGGGCCGGCGCGGCGAGCGCACTGGTCGGGCTGGCGGTCTTCAGCGTCGAGAGCACCAGCGAGGGGCTCGGCCTGTCCGTCCTGGCCCGAGGAGCTGGTAGTGATACCGCTGCGGAGCGGGCAGACCTGATCCGGACCACTCGGGCGATCACCGAAGCCACCCACGGGCCGTCACTGCTCGAGATGGCGCTCATGGTGGGCCTGCCGCTGGTGCTGCTCGGTCTGGCCATGGTGGTCGACCCGTACCCGTCCTGGCTGGGCTGGGCCGGCACCTGCATCGGTGCGGCCACGGGGGCGTGGTGATGCTGCGCCGGGCCAGGAGCGCTGCCTCCATCGGAGCGCAGCACCAACCTTCCTGAGATACCGCCACGTGATCGGCATCCGTGAACCCGCGGCCACTCAGCCGCTGGTGCGCTCCCAGACGACGATGGTGTTGCGGTCCTGGCTGTAGACGTGGGCGATCCGATAGCCGTTGTCAGCGCGCTGGTTCGCGATCTTGGTGAAGTGGCGCATGTTGACCGAGCCCTCGTTCACCTCGATCTCGTAGTACGGCCCGCCCGCCTTCCCACTGCTGAACCCACCGATGCCGAGCACCATGCGCTTCTCCTTTGTGCCGTGCCGAACGCCACCCGGCTGGTCCGAGGACAGGTCCTGTGCGCCACCGAGTTCCGGCGAGCCAGCCTCAGCGTGGCAGTGCGGGCGGTGCGGTGCAAGCACCGGGGCGACAGGCAGCCGCTGGTGAACCCGTGTCCGACAGTCGGTGAACGAGAGGATGGCTGCATGGGAGCGGGGATCACGTCCGACTGGCGTATCGACGCAGCCGTGGGAGCGAGTGCGGCCTGGTACGACGACGTCTTCCGGGTGCACCGACTGCCGACCCGCCGGGAGGGCGGCCTCTGGCGGGCGCTCGCTGAACCACCGGGCTGGCACTCGGCGGCCAAGACGCTGCACCCCGACGTGCCGACAACACAGGTGCTGGATGCCGTGGCGCGCTTCGAGCGCTGTTCCGTCGCCGACTCCTTCGCGACCCTGGACCTCGCCGACCACGGCTTCCACGTCCTGTTCCGGGCGACCTGGCTGTACCGGCGGGCGGCGACCCTCGTTGAACGGACGTGGCCGCCCCGGCTGGTCCGTCGTGTCGGACGACGAGGAGCTGGCCGCCTGGAACACCGCGCACGACACCACGGGTGTGCTGGTTCCAGGGCTGCTGCACCACCCCCGGTTCACCTTCCTGGTGCGGCGCTCGTCGGGGATGCCGGTGGCCGGCGGCGTGCTGCACCGCGTCGACGACGTGGTGGAGCTGTCGAACACCTGGGCGCTCGGCGACGAGCCCGAGGAGATCCGCCCGATGCTCGGGTGCGCCGAGGTGTTGTATTCCGGCGTGGCGGTGGTGGGGCACTGGCGCGACGAAAGCCTTGGTCCGTACACCCATGCCGGCTTCCAGGCCGTCGGACCTCAAGTGGTGTGGGCCCGAGAGGGATGAGGCGCACGCACCACTCAGGGCAGGGTGAACCAGACCCGTTTGCCGGGCTGCCCGTCGGCCAGCGGCTCAGACCCCCAGCTGCCCGCCATCGCCGACACCAGCCGCAGGCCGGCCCCGTGCTCGGCCATGGGCGACCGATGCATGACCACTGGAAGCCGAGGGCTCTCGTCGTGCACCTCGACCCGCACGCCCGTGTGGTCGCGCGCCACCGTGAGCCGGATCGGTCCCCGGCCGTGGAGCACGGCGTTGGAGACGAGCTCGGTGACCAGCAGGCGAGCGGTGTACACCGTCTCCTCCGGCAGCCCGGAACAGGCCTCCGCCACGTGACCCCGTGCCCGGGAGGCGGCCGACAGGTCGAACGGCAGCACCCATGCCTGCGCCTGGTCGAAGCTCAACGTGATCGGCACCCCCCCCAAGACTGCCTGCCCACCGTCTGGCGCCCCGAACCGGGCGCCGAGTAGATCCCCTGCGAAGTGTCCCACCGTTGCCGAGCCAAGGGCGTGAGACCGACACGCCAACCTGCCCGCGGCTGCGCTGACGACCCGCGGCGGTTTCAGCCCCGCGGATGCATGGTCGTGACCAGCCGGGGTATGGAGGCAGCACCGAGAGTTCCTCGAGCACGGCCAGACGAGGCCGCGCCGTTCCCGGCGAACCGCGACCGGAGCCCGTCGAGTCGAGCGGTTGCTTCCGGAGGACCCGGAAGGCACATGGCGGACGAGGCCACTACGAGAGGACCTGGCGACGTGAATGGCCTGCGCGTCGAGACGGTGACCGACGGACACGTGCTGCGGGTCACGCTGCACGGGGAGTGCGACTTCTCCAGGGTCTCCTACCTCGACCAGACCCTGCGGGGTCTCGAGCTAGACGGGTCACGGCTGGTCTACCTGGACCTGAGCCAGCTCGCCTTCGCCGACGTCGCCACCATCCGCCAGCTCGCCGCCTTCGCGGGGGACACCAAGCGCGCCGGGCCGGATGTCGCGACGGGCGGGGCCCACCCCACCCTGCGCAAGGTCGCGGACCTGCTCCAGGTGCACGGTGAGCTGGGGCTGCGCTGACGCAGTTGGGGCTGCGCTGACGCTGCCGGTCGCGTGCTGCAGGGTGCGCGATGGAGCCCGCCCTCTGCATCACCTCCCGTCAGCGGCGGCGATGGCGATGGCGATGGGCGAGGTCAGCCGAACGTGCCGCCGATCCCGCCGAGCAGGTCTGCCGGGTTGATCCCGAGCTGGTGCAGCAGCGCCTCGTCCTCCTCGGTGTCCACCTCCTCGGGCAGCTCCCGCTCCGCGCGGTCGGCCGCCTCGTCCTCGCTCCGGCCACGGAGCTGGTCAACGATCTCTTGCCGGTCGATCTCCACCCCGACCACTCCTTCCCAGTCGTCCTGCCTTCGGGTCAAGCCTGCCCCAACCTCAGCCACCGGGGAAGCCCCTGTGCCGGCCCCCCGGTCGCCAGCACGGCCCTGGCAGCGCAACCGGCAGCGCCCCCGTGGACGAGGGTGATCGGTCCCTGACCACGACGGCGCCTGACCGTGAGGACACTCGGCTTGGATCCCAGCGGCTGTCATCGTCCTACCCGGCCCGGGCAGCATGAATCGACTCCGGTCGCCGAGATGCCGGTCGGGTCACCCGGGCCGCGTGATCGTCAACGTGCCGGTGTCGGCCACCTCGGAGGCGACCTCTGCCAGCGTGCTGGTCTGCCCGCGCCCGCTGCCACGAGCCGAAGCGACCGGCTAGGCGCAGCGACTGCGCAGGGTCTCGACGCCGTCACCGCCGAGGTCGTCGACGGGCGACCGGCGGCCGGTCATGGCCGCGACGAGCGACGCCATCGGGCCCTCGACGGCCGGGCCGGTGCCGTGGGACCAGTCCAGGTCGGTCGCCTTCAACGTGAGGCCGGCGATGCGGTTCTTGGCGCCGATGAGGGTGTTGGAGCCCTTGTAGAAGTCGGCGGCCAGCCGGAGCGCCTCCGGGTCGTAGGCGTGACTGATGCCGAGCGGCCGGCGGATGTCCTCGGAGTGCACGACGACCTCACCGATCCACGTCCCCTTGGGGCCGGGTGGGGCGGTCGTCGACCCCTGCACCGCTCGGAACCCGGCCAGCGTCGCGGCGGGGTCGGCGCCGAGCCGCCGCGCGATGCCGGCATTCGCGTACTTGTCGAAGTTGAAGCCGGCCCCGGCGAACTGGGCCACGAACGCGCCCGGGCTCGTCGAGGCGGCGGCGGTGAGGTGCGCGACGACGTGCCGCACCGTCCAGTCCGGGCACAGCGACGTGGTGCCCCACTGCTCCGGGGTGAGGTCGGCGAGGTCGTCCGCGAGGGCGCCCCGCTCGGCGGCGACAAGGGTCCAGAGGTCGGCCATCGCGGGTGCTCCTGGTGCGAGTCGGCTGCCACCGAGGGAGTCGGTGGGTGCGCTGCTGAGGCTATTGCAGCCGGGGCCCATCCGTCTGTAGCCACCGGTGCCGGACACTGGTCGACCCGCACTCTTGGCAGGGGCGCAGGCCGACCAGCGCCGGGGGCCGAACACTGGCCGACCCCGCGCTCGGGGCAGGGGCGCGGGGTCGACCGGTGAGCGGCGGCTAGGGGGTGTACTGCACCGTCCAGGCGTGTCCACGGCCGGATCGTGCCCCGGCAGTGGCGTCCTCGGTGATGTACAGCGCCGAGCTCGTCGGGTCGACGAACAGGCCCTGCGCGAACGGGAAGCCGGTCAGGCCGCCCGGGGTGAGGGCCGGGTCCGCCGGTCGGGTGCACGTGAGGGTGCACTGCACGACGGCATCCGGGGTTCCCGCTGCCGGCACCCGGCCGTCGGTGACGTACACGACGCCGGCTGACCCACCGGGGTTGGCGGCCGTGATCGTCGAGACGTCGAACCGGTAGATGGTCGCGTTCGCCGTTCCGGGGGACTCCGAGATGTAGAGCAGGTTGTGCACGGCGTCACCCGCGACCCCGGCGACGAAGACCGGGCTCGGAGTGTTGAGGAAGTTGACCGTCGTCGTCGCGCACGGCGCCGGGTTGGGGCTGGCCGTCGGGTTGGCACACGCGGCCGTGGTGTCGAAGTAGGTGGCCGCGTTGTTCTCCGGGAGGAAGATCAGGTTGCCCAGCTTCGTCATCGTGCCGTTGATACCGCGGCCGGCGGCTCCACCGCCGACCTTCTGCGGCTGGGTCGTGGCCACGATGTCGACGCTCTGGGTGCGCGGGTCGGCGCCGGCGCCGTTGACCCGGCGGATGTTCCCGTCGACGAGGTCACCGACGTACAGCGTGTCGGCCACCGGGTCGAGCACGAGCGAGTTGGTCTTCAGGTTGTCCATCAGACCGGGAGCCATGGCGGTGGGCGTGTCGATCGTCGCCGTGGCCGGGTGGAACGTCAGGCGCCACACACCCGGGCTCCGGACGGCGTTGTCGGGGACGTAGACCCAGTGCGTGCCGTCGGCGTTGGCCCGGGGGTCGTAGACGGCCTGGCCGGGGGAGCCGATCGTGAAGCCGGGGTCGCACGCGGCGACGTTGGGCGCGAAGATCGTCGCTCCGGGGACGGGGTCGAGCCGGCACAGGCCGTTGCCGTGGTCGGAGACCCAGTAGTGGCCCTTGGCGGTGGTGGTGTCAGGCACCCACGTGACGCCGCCCTTGGGGGCGGTGATGCCGTAGCTGTAGAGCGATGCCACCGGGGTGACGTAGGTGAAGCGGTCCGCGGCAACGGTCGCACTGGTGCCGACGGTGGTCGTCACCTGGACGTCGACGGTCGAGCCGTCGGTGCCGGCCGGGCTGGTCGCGGTGCAGGAGGTGCCGTCGGCCAGGCAGGTCACGGCGGTGGCCGCGTGCGGTGCCGAAGTGCACGGATGCCGTGCCGTCGGGGTTGACCAGGGCGGTTCCGGTGATCGTGACCACGGTGCCACCGATGCTCATCCCGCTGGTGGGGGCGATCTTGGTGACGACGGGTGCTCCCGGTGCGGGGGCGGCGGCGGTGTAGGTGAACTGGTCGGCCGCCACGGCGGTGCTCGTCTGCGCCTCCGCGTTGGTGACCTTCACGTCGACGACGCCTGCGCCCGTGGATGCCGGGCTGGTGGCCGTGCAGCTGGTGCCGTCGGCCAGGCAGGTGACCGCGGTGGCCGTCAGGGTCCCGAACTTGACCGTGCTGCCGAAGGCGACCGGGTCGGCCGACCCGGCGACGGCGTTGACCAGGTTCGACCCGGCGATCGTGACCGCGGTGCCGCCGGCGACGTCACCGGTGCTCGGGGTGACCGAGGTGACGACGGGCTGGGCCGCTGCACCCGCGACCTTCCAGAGGTGGCCCTGGGCGTTGACCGGTGTGGCCAGCGGGAAGCTGGGGTCGTCCCCGACGTAGACGTCGAGGGTCGCGGGGTTCAGCCCGAGGCCGGTGATGTTCTGGTACTTGGTGCGCCGGACGCCGTCGAAGGTCGAGGTGTACGCCGGGCTGATGTCCGTGGACAGCACCCCCTGGGCGCCGGTCACCGGGTTGTAGCTGAGCAGCCGCGCGGGCGTGTTCAGCGGCGAGTCGCCGATGTACAGCTGCACCCCGTCACTGGCCAGGCCACCGGGGAAGCTGAACAGGGCGCCACCACTCGCGTTCGCGACGGTCGTGGCGGCGCACGGTGAGGCGGGGTTGCAGGCGGGACGCCCGCCGGTGCCGTCGACGTCCTTGATGACGGACAGGCCGTTGCCGCCGGACTCGGCCACGTAGAGGTCGTCGTGCACCACGCCGGCGGCGTCGGTCCGGGTGAAGACCTGCAGGGCGGTGGTGCCCCGGCCGTCGGACGTCACGCCGACCCGGGTCACGGTGGGCGTGACCGTCGCGCCGGTCTTGTCCTTGCCGGAGGGGTTGAGCACCTGCATGACGTCACCGGACTTGAGGTACGAGACGTAGAGCCGCTCGGCACCGTCGGGGCCGGTCACGAGGGTCACGCCCTGGGCGCGGCCTCCGCCCGAGCCTCCACCGACCGCGGTGACGTTCGGCACCTGGATGGTGGTCGCGCCACCGAGCCCATCGGATGCCGCGGTGTACGGCATCCGCATGACCTGGTTGGTCTTGGACGAGGTGTCGGCGACGTAGACGAGGTTCTTCGTGGACGAGAAGTAGGCCTGTCCGCCCTTGGCGGTGCCGTTGCACTTGGTCGTGCTGGCGGTCGCCGGCAGCGTCTCGCAGAGGCCGAGGACGCCGTCGGAGACCCAGAAGTGCCCACCCCCGCCGGGGAGCCAGACGCCCCCGCCCGGCCTGGTCAGGCCGCTCGCCACGAGGGTGCCAGTGGTGATCGCGGCTGACGCCGAGGACGAGGCGAAGACCGCGGTCAGCATGGCGGCGACGAGGGTGACGGCGAGTGCGCCCGCTGCGCGGGCCCGGTTCCGGCCCCGGCGAGGGGATGCGGCGGTGGCGCCCGGTCCGCGGGGGCGCTCGGCTGGGGTGTACGTGTTCATGTTCGGCCTCCAAGGTCCCGAGGCGATCCTTCTCGCCCTGGCGCGGCGCAGGGTTGCGTCGCATCGTGTTCAGCCTTCCACCTCGACCTTGAGAAGATCTTGGGGAAAACCGTTGTGTAACAACCATTTTCAGTTTTCTTGCGTGCAATGCACGCCACGCCACCCCAGGTCTGTGGACCTGCGGCGCGACGTGCTGGTGGTCACGCCGTCATGGGCACCTGACGGGTCATCGCGTCGGCCCGCAGGAGCAGGTCATGGAGCAGCTGGTAGGCCTCGGTGACCTTCGACGGAGCTGCGGCGAGGTCGGCGGGCCGGGGGTGCCGCGTGTCATCCGGGGTCACCGAGGCGTACAGCCGGACCACGGCCCGCACCGCCGCGGTGAGGCCGTCGTCGGTGCTCGGCCCGCTCCCCGCGGGGCCGGTCAACAGCCGTTCGAAGGCTGCCTGCACGTGGGGACCCGGCGCGCAGCCGAGCTCCTGCGCGAAGACGCGCGTGCAGTCGTCATAGGCGCGGATCCCTTCACCGGGCAGGCCACGCGCCTCGAAGGACTCGAGCAGGAGCCGCCAGCAGCCCTCGTGCAGCTTGTCGACGGCGATGCCGCGGGCCGCGAACCGCCCCGCGACCGCCCCGGACCCGTCGCGGAGCGCGGTCTCGGCCGCCTCGGCCAGGGCCTCGGCCAGCCGGAGCTGGTGCAGGTGCCGTGCTTCGTCGACCCAGGCCGGGCCGACCTCCCCGACGAGGAAGTCACCCGTGATGGTGTGCAGGGCGACCGACCAGCGGTCCAGCGCCACGGCCGGCGGGATGCCGGGCTCGCGGGCGGCGCGACAGGCGTGCGTGAAGGCGTCGACGTCCACGGCGATGCCGGCCGGGTCCAGCGCATAGCCGCCGGGCACCGTCCGGATGACCGACCCACCGGCGAGCGCGACGCTGTCGAAGCGCTGGCGCAGCCGGCTGACGTAGGTCTCGAGGGTGGCAATGGCGCCCGCGGGCGGTTCGTCGCCCCACAGGAGGTGCACCAGCCGCACCTTGGACACCGGGTGCCCGGGGCGCACCGCCAGGGCGATCAGGATGTGCCGGAACCTGGCGCCGCCGAGCTGGCGGGGCCCCAGGGTGCCGAGCTCTCCGCTCACGGTGACGCCGCCGCACAGCGACAGCACCACCCTCGGCGAGCCGTGCGGCGTGGGCGGCACGACGCGGGTCCCGGGGGTGCCGGTCGGCACCTCGGCTGAGGGCGCTTGCGCCGTCTCGTCCATGCTCATGTGTCGAGGGTGCGCTCATGCGACCCCGGCCGGATGCCCCACCTGTGGTGCGACGTGCACCCCAGATGGGGGATGAGCCGGACCCGGGCAACACTGACCGTTCAGACGATTGCCGCCGACGCCGCCGAGGCTGACACTGTGGCAGGCGCTCCCGTGTGGAGGGTCACATGCATCACGTGCAATGACTGTGCAGGGGCAGCTCGACATGGCAGACGAGGACGTGCGCGCCGGCGCACCGCGCGAGACGACGGTGCTGGTCGTCGACGACCACCGCACCTTCGCCGAGGCCATCGCGCTGGCGCTCGGGCCGCAGCCAGACCTGCGCTGCATCGGCACGGCCGGTGGGGTGGACGAGGCGTTGGCGCTGGTGCGAAAGCACCGCCCCGACGTCGTCGTCATCGACGTCAACCTCGGCGACGGCAACGGGGTGGCGGCCACCCCTCGGCTGCTGGCCGCCTCGCCGACGCTACGGGTGGTCGTGCTGAGCGGCTTCGTCACGAGGTCGGTGCTGCAGGAGGCGCTGTCCGCGGGCGCGAGCGCCGTGCTGCCGAAGGACGGGCGGCTCGAGGACCTGTTCGACGCCGTCCGGACCTCCAGCCGCGACCGCTTCGTCGTCCCCCCGACCCTCGTCGGTGACCTGGTGACGCTGAGCCCCGCCGCGCCCCCTGAGGTGCTCACCGCTCGGGAGACCGAGGTCCTCGAGCAGCTGGCCCGGGGCAGGGACACCCAGGGCGCCGCGGCTGCGCTCGGTATCTCCGTGCTCACCTGCCGGGGGCACATCAAGAGCATCCTGGTGAAGCTCGACGCCCACACCCAGCTCGAGGCGGTCGTCGTCGCCCACCGCCGCGGCCTGGTCCGCGTCGGCGACGAGGGCTGAGCCGGTGTCGCCGTCGGACGCCGCCCCTGTCACAGGATGGGCGTCCGCCGTCCGGCGGTACGTGCTGTCGAGCCTGGTCGTCCTGCTGGTCGTCGCCGCAGGCTCGGTGCTGCTCGCCCGGGGGCTGGCGGCCGACCTGGCGCTCGAGGATGCCAGCGTCCGGGCGTCCTCCTTCGCCCAGGGTGTGGTTGCACCGCTGCTCAGTGCCCAGGCCAGGAGCGGCAATGCGGCTGCGATGCGCGCGATCGACGTGCTGATGACCTCGCGCATCGCCGACGGGACCATCGAGCACGCCAAGCTGTGGGACGGCGACGGTCGGGTCATCTGGTCCGACGAGCGGGGCCTGATCGGCAAGCGGTTCACCCTGGACCCCGAGGACGCCGCACTGCTGGGAACCCACCGCGTGTCTGCCAAGCTCTCGGACCTGACCAGGCCGGAGAACGTCCAGGAGCGCGGTGACGGGCCGCTGCTCGAGGTCTACGTCGGCGCGCGAGGCGCCGACCGCAGCCCGTTCCTGTACGAGTCCTACTCGACCACGGCCCGGATGAAGGCCGAGCAGGCCCGGCTGCTCAAGCAGTTCTCGCTACTGGGGATCGGCAGCCTGGCCCTGCTGCAGCTCGCGCTGATCCCGCTGGCGATCACCCTGGCCCGTCGCGTCGCGAAGGCGCGCACCGACCGCGACCGGATGCTGGGGCACGCGCTCGCGGCATCCGACCTCGAGCGGCGCAGGATCGCGGCGGACCTGCACGACGGGCTGGTGCAGAGCCTGTCCGCCCTCAGCTACTCGCTGCCAGCCGTGCGCGGTGCCCTGCCCGAGACGGCATCGGCCGCCCGTCGCGTCCTGCTGTCCGTCGAGGGCGAGCTGCAGACCGAGGTACGGGCGCTGCGCCAGATGATGACCGCCATCTACCCGGCGGACCTCTCCACGGGGGACCTCCGGCCCGCCGTCGAGGACCTGGCCGACCACGCCCGGGAGGCTGGGCTCACCGTGGACGTGTCGATGGATGCCGGGCTGGCCCGACCGTCCACCGAGGCGGCCCAGATGGTCTACCGCATCGTGCGCGAGGGGCTGCGCAACGTCGTGCGGCACGCGCAGGCCTCACGGGTGACCGTCACCGCCGGCCTGGCCGGCGGCATGGTCGAGGTGGCGGTCGACGACGACGGCTGGGGGTCGGACGGCGTCCCCAGCGAGGAGGGTCATGTTGGCATCCGCCTGCTCGCGGATGCCGTCGCCGACCTGGGCGGCCGTCTGGTCTTCGAGCGCTCGGAGCTGGGCGGTGCACGGCTGTGGGCGACGTTCCCGCTGGCGCTCGGGGCGGAGTCGGAGCTTTCCGAGGCACGTCGCGCAAGGTAAGCCCAACGTTCCTCTGCCATCATCGTGGCGGCACCAGTACCGCAAGCCCTCCGGGACCTGCGTGGTGCGTCGCCCGGGCACCGGGACAGACATTGGCACGTGGCAGGGCAGGGCCAGCCGCCAGAGAAGGGACGGCCGCCTTGCACTCCGACTCCGCCGGGGAACTGCACGATGCTGCGCTCTTCCAGGAGATCAGGCTCCTGGGAGCCCTGGTCCTCGCGGCATCGGCTGTCACCCGCCACCTGACGACCGGCGAGGTGGACGAGGTGCTGGCGGCCGCGGACGCCACCGGGCTGCCGCCCGACGACTCCGGAGGAGGCGCGACGGGTCATCGGTAGGTTGCGGTCATGACGGAGGACTCGGACGACCAGCGCGTGGACGAGCGCACCGGCGCCGGTGCGCCCGCCCCACCGGCGCCGAGCCGGAGCTGGGCGCTCGCGGCGGCATCCGTGCTGGTCGTCGCCGCGACCTACTGGCTCGCGCTGCAACCCGGGGCCGATGCTGCGCAGACCGACCTCGTACGGTGGATGAACGACCCACCGGCGCCGTTCGGAACCGTTCTGGCAGTGAGCAACTCACTCTTTCGGCCCGTCCCGTTGGCCGTGCTGGCCGCAGCCCTCGCCGGCTGGATCCTCGTCACCAACCGGGGGAACCAGCGGTGGGAGGTGCTGCGGGCCGCGCTGGTCAGTGTCGCGATCAGCGAGCTGGTCACCCAGGTGCTCAAGCGGGTGGCCGACCAGCCCCGACCCACGGCGACCATCCCCGGGCTCGACGTGCACGGCTACCCCAAGGACCCGTACGGCAACGCCTACCCCTCGGCGCACACCGCTGTCGCCGTCGGCCTCGTGGCCGCGCTGTGGCCGTGGCTCACCCGGCCGCAACGCGCCGTCGGGGTGGTGGTCGCCCTGCTCGTGGCGCTCAACCGCCTGTACATCGGGGCGCACTGGCCCGTCGACGTGGTGGGGGGCGCGGCCATCGGGCTGCTGTCGGGTGCGCTGTGCTGGCTCGTGGCGGCTCGATGGCCCATCCGGACCGGGTCGGACTACCCGCGGGCGGCCACGTAGACGAGGAACGTGTCGTCGGCGGTGGGCGACACGTCGTTGTACTCGCCGCGGACGTCGACCTCGGCGAACCCGGCCCGCTCGAGCATCATCACGACCTCGCCGCGGAAGTACAGGTTCGAGGTGAGCCGGTGGTGCTCCTCCTCGACGATCTCGCCGTCGCGCCATCGGCAGGCGTGCATCTCCCACGCCTCCTGCTGGAGGAGCGGGTCGAAGTCGAGCAGCCTTGACGTCAGGGCGTACTCGTCGCCATCAGGGCCGCGGCGCCGCTCACCGGGAGTCCGAACGGGCTCGGGCAGGCCGTCGCGCTGGCCCGGGGGCCACAGCCCCCAGTGGTTTCCGTCGGAGTAGGGCACCTCGTTGTCGAGCACCAGCCGCCCGCCCGGCTCGAGGTGGTCGTGGAGGCGCCGCAAGGCCTGCTGGTCCTGCTCGCGGGTGGAGCCCAGCCCCAGGCCGCCGCACACGATGATCGTGCGGTAGCGCCGCGGCAGGTCGAGCTCGTGCATGGCCTGGCAGGTGACGGTGGGTGAGGCCCCCACGGCGGCGGCCGCCTCCAGGCACAGCGCCACCATGTCGGGTGACGCGTCGCAGCCGTCGACGTCGAGCCCCGTGGCGACGTAGGGCACGAGCAGCCGACCCGCGCCGCAGGCGACGTCGAGGGCCGGCTGGCCCGGCTCGACGAACCGCCGGAAGTAGTCGATCTCCGGTCCCGAGGTACGGAACAGGGACCACCAGCGCGCCACGAGCCCGTGGTGCCAGCTCTGCGGCTCGACCGAGGTCATCGTCGAAGACTAGCCAGCGGTGCAGGCCCGCAGCACCCCGTCGACCACGCGCTCACCGAACCCCCGGTCGGGGGGCAGCCCGGAGACGAACCGGCGGTGCAGCACGGGGCCGGCGAGCTGGTCGACGAGCGCGTCGAGGTCGGTGCCGGCGGGCAGCTCGCCTCGCTCGATGCCGCCGGCGAGCACCGCCAGTACCGGCCGGTGCCGGCGCCTCGTCTCCACCGCGTGCAGTGCGGCGAAGTCGGGGTCGCGCTGGGCGGCATCGATCAGCGCGGCCATGAACACGCCGGCGCGTCCCTGCCCCAGCGCCTCGGCGAAGCCGCCCACCAGCACCTCGAGGTCTCCGCGCAGGGTCCCGGTGTCGGGCAGTGGCGGGTCGGGGGCGATGCTGCGGAAGGCGTCGAGCACGAGCGCGGCCTGGTTGGGCCACTGGCGGTAGACCGTCGTCTTGGCGACGCCCGAGCGCGCCGAGACCGCCTCGATCGACGCGCCGGCGATGCCACGCTCCGCGACCAGGTCGAGGGCGGCGCCGAGGGCGCGCTGCCGGGACCGCGTCATCCGCGGGTCTGGTGGCGGCGCCTCGGCTGGTGTGTTTTCGGGTGGCGTACCCGCGGTCGGGGTGGAGCGCCCGGCACCCTGCGCGCCGCTCACGACGCCGTCCGTTCCCAGGTCGCGACGTGGCGGCGCACGTACTGCTCGATGGTGCGGGCCGGGCGCCCCAGGAGGCGCGGCAGGGTCGGGTCGACGACCACGGCGTCGCCGCGCCGCAGTCCGGTGTGCAGCACGGTCTGCACGGCGACCTGGGCCAGGGGCAGGCCCTGCCGGTGCAGGTGGCGCGCATAGCCCAGCACCGATGCCGGCTCGTAGCGGATGCTGCGGCCCAGTGCCTCGCTGAGCAGCCCCGTCACCTCGTCGAAGTCGACCGCCCTCGGCCCGGTGAGGGTGTACCCCTGCCCGCGGTGCGGGGCGGGGTCGGCGAACACGACGCCCGCGACGTCGCCGATGTCGTCGGTGTCGATGAACGCGACCCGGCCGTGGCCTGCCGGCAGCAGGATGCGGTCGTCCACCACGATGTCGCGGCGGTAGGCGTCGGTGAGGTTCTGGGCGAAGAACCCCGGCCGCAGGATCGTCCACGACGGCACGTGCTCGCGCAGGTGCGTCTCGACGCGGTGGTGCGGCACGACCCGGTTGGTGTCGGCCCCGGCCACCGAGGAGAACACGACGTGCTCGACGCCTGCCGCGAGGGCGGCGTCGGTCAGCGCGTTCAGCGTCGGGCCCACCCTCGACACCGGTGGTGGGCGCAGCAGGAACAGCCCACGGATGCCGGCCACGGCCGGCCCGAACGTCTCCGGCCTGAAGAGGTCGAGCTCGACGGGCTCGGTGCCCGGCCCCGCGGCGTGGCGCCCGCGCTCGGTCACGCCGCACCGCACCGGGATGCCGTGTGCGACCAAGGCCCGCGCCGTCGCCGCACCGACGTTGCCGCTCGCCCCGACGACCAGGACGGGCCCGGTCATCGGGGGTCGTCGGTGCGCAGCCGCACCACGCTGAGGTGCTCGCGGCGGGCGGCGTCGACCAGCTCGTCGCGGGTCACCAGGGTGGGCGGGATGCTGCGCTCGACGGCCGGGGCGCTGGGGGGGGGGGGGTCATGTGGGCCACTTTACGCTACGACACCGTAGCGTTATGGGTCGGATCGTGATGGGATGGCCTTCCGGTGATGCAGGGAGCGCTGCCGAGCGCGCACCCGGCATCACCCCAGCCGGCGGACCTGATCGAGGTGATGCACGGAGCGCTGCCGAACGCGCACCCGGCATCACCCGGCCTCACCTGGTGCCCGATGACCGGATCAAGGCCGCGCCAGTAGAACCCCCGCCCCTCGGGTGCCTCAGCGGCCGAGCGAGTACCAGACCGCGGCGATGGCCAGCAGTGCCGCGCTGAAACCCGGCACCCAGGCCCAGTGCACGTGCCCCTTGGGCACGACCGGCACGCTGGTCGGAGTCGGTGTGGGGTCGTAGGTGCCGTCCCAGCGAGGCGGCGCGGCGGGCCGGTCGTCGACCGACTCCTCGGCCGCGGCCGCGGTGCCGACCACGTCGGCGGCATCCTCGCTGGCCTCGGGCAGGTCGCCCTCCGGCACGCCGAGGCGCTCGCCCAGCTCGCGCGCCGACGCGGGGCGGTCGGCCGCCTGCTTCTGCAGGCACTGCTCGATGAGCGAGCGCAGGCCCGGCGGCACGTGCGGGGGGAGCGGGGGCGGCGGGTCGTTCACCTGCGCCAGGGCGGTGGCCACCGGCGTTCCCTTGTCGAACGGCCGACGGCCGGTGAGCAGCTCGTGCGCCACCACGCCGAGCGCGTAGAGGTCGGACGCTCCGGTCGCAGCCTCACCCAGGGCCTGCTCGGGGGAGAGGTAGTGGGGCGTGCCGAGCACCTCACCGGTCTGGGTGTTCCCCGAGCCGTCGACCGCACGCGCGATGCCGAAGTCGGTGAGCTTCACGGTGCCGTCGGGCATGACGAGGATGTTGGCCGGCTTGACGTCGCGGTGCACGACCCCGGCCTCGTGCGCGGCGCCGAGCGCGAGGGCGGACTGGCCGACGATCGCGCGCACCCGGTCGGGCTGGAGCGCGCCCTCACGCTGCACCAAGGCCGACAGCGGCTCGCCCGGCACCAGCTCCATGACGAGGTAGGCGAGGTTGTCGTCCTCGCCGTAGTCGAAGACCGTCGCGATGTTCGGGTGGCAGAGGTTGGCGGTGTAGAGGGCCTCGCTGCGGAAGCGGCGGGCGAAGACCTCCTCCTCGTCGGTGCCCGGTCGGAGCACCTTGACGGCCACCGTGCGCGACAGCACCGTGTCGTCGGCCTCCCAGACGTCGCCCATGCCGCCCGATGCGATGCGGGTGTGCAGTGCGTAGCGGTCACCGAGCACCAGGCCCTGCTGCAGCCGGTTCACCGGGGGTCCGCGTGTCTCACGCGGCAGATCATAAGCACGTCGACGCCGGTCGACCGTCCTCGCGAACCGGCCGGTTGGGGCCGGCGCGGTGCTGTGTGCTCAGCGGGTGGCGTCTCAGGTGTCGCGGCGAGCCCGGTCGCGATGTCGGTCCGACGGCAGGGCCTCCAGCTGGTCCGCTGATGCCGAGCCGTCCCGTGAACCGCGTCCGTTCTCACGGTGGTCGTCATACCCACGGGCGTCGCCGTCATGCCCGTCGGCGGCATCCGACTCGAGCCGCAGGCGGCGGCCCTCCGCGACCTTCTTCTCCAGCTTCTCCTCGGCCTTGTCGGAGTTGCGGGTGTCGCGCGGCGGCAGCTGGAGGGTCTTCTCCGCCTCGATGCCGGACTGCAGCTGCCGCGCCCGCTCGAGCTCGGCGTCGACCTCGGCACCGAAGAGCAGGGCCAGGTTGGTGATCCACAGCCACAGCAGGAAGACGATGATGCCGGCGAGCGAGCCGTAGGTCTTGTTGTAGGAGCTGAAGTTGGAGACGTAGAAGCCGAAGGCGACCGAGGCGAGCACCCAGACGAGGATGGCGACCGCCGCACCGACCGAGACCCACCGGAACTTCGGCTGGCGCACGTTCGGCGTCGCGTAGTAGAGCACCGCCACCATGACCACGACGATGCCGAGCATGACCGGCCACTTGACGATGCCCCAGATGGTCTTCGCGAGGTCACCGAGGCCGACCGCGTCACCGATGGCCGTCGCGACCGGGCCGCTGACCACGAGGCCGACGAGCACGAGCGCGGCCATGACCACCAGGCCGACGGTGATGGCCAGCACCACCGGGCGCAGCTTCCAGATCGGCCGTCCCTCGTCGACCTGGTAGACCCGGTTCATGGCCCGCCCGAAGGCCCCCACGTAGCCCGATGCCGACCAGATCGCGCCGACGAGGCCGAGCACCAGCGCGAGGCCGGCGCCCCGGGCGTTGACGATCTGGTCGATCGGGCCCTTGAGCTGGTCGGCCACCTGGCCCTGGCCGAGCTGCCGGACGATGTCGAGCAGCTGGCTGGTCGTCGACTCGCCCTGGCCGAAGAAGCCGAGCAGCGACACGAGCGCCAGGATGGCGGGGAAGACCGAGAGCACCGAGTAGTACGTCAGCGCGGCCGCGAGGTCGGTGCACTGGTCACGCTGGAACTCGCCGAACGCCGCCTTGGCCGTGTACTTCCATCCCGGCCTGTCGATGTCCTTCGGGGAGTCCGGCTTGCGGTCGTCGTGCGGTGCGGGTGCTGTCTCGGCGCGTGCAGCCGCCGTGCCTTCTCGTGCCATGCGAACGCTCCTACCCCAGGTGGTGCCCGACACACCTTGTCGCGGTGCCATCCTCGCTGCTCAGGCGGCCGAGTGGGGCCGGGGCCGCGGTCGGTCGTGTGCCGGTCGAAGGTGCCCGGATGCCGAGCCTCGGGCGGACGTGGCGGCTTGATCCCCCGGATCGGGTGGGAGACTGTGCCGATGAGTGGTGACGGCGGACGAGCCCTGCCCCGGCGACCGGTGCCCTTCGGGCCGCTGGCGATGGAGACCCACGGTGGCACGCTGCCCGGGCCGGCCGAGGTGACCGAGGTCGCGCACCAGACCGCCGCCATCCTCGTCGGCACGGGTCGCGCGGCGCACGACCCGGAGGTGACCACCCGGCTGGTGACCCTGGTCGACGACCTCGGCCTGTCCACCGTGGCCGACCTCTGGTCGGCCCGGCCCGCGCGCTCGCTGCCGGGGGCCCTGTGGCGCCTCTACGCGCTACGCGAGTGGGTGCGGCGCAGCCCGGAGCAGGCGAGCCGCGAGTACGCGGCCGGCATCCGGTTCACCGACGTGGCGCACGCGGTGGCCGGCATCGCCGAGCCGCCGGGCCCCGAGGAGGTGCAGCGGGTGGCCGACCAGATCCTGGCCGGGGTGTTCGAGGGCGACCTCGCCGTGGCGCTCGAGCGGGCCGCCGCTTTCTGCACGGTCATCGCCGCCGGGCGGGCCGAGCTCGCTCACGACAGCGATGCCGTCGACCCCGCGGCGGCGAGCGACCTCACCCGCACCGGCGCCTCCATGCTCGCGACCGGCGAGGACCTGCGCGCCTGCGCCCGGCTGTGGCGGGTGGGCGAGCTCGACTGACGTCGGGACGGGCGCTCGACAGCTGGGTGCCCGGCAGATGGTGGCTCGACAGGGGAACACATCCGGTGGCTGCAGGCGTTAGGGTCGTCTGTGGGTGCCGGACCGCGGCAGCCCCGGGTCCCAACATCAGCCGCTACGAGCGGCCACGCGCCGTGAGGCGCTCCCGGTCCGGCACCCACCTCTCTGCTTTCCTGACGCCTGTCCTTCACCGGCTGGTGCGGGGGTGCGTTGTCGGATCTCCCGATCGCCACCTCGGGCTTGTGGAAAACCGTCACGGCCTTCATTGCTCCCCGTACCGTGGAGCAATGAAGGACGACCCGTCGCTGCACGACGAGCAGCTCGAGGACGAGATCCGCCTGGTCGGCGACCTCGTCCTGGCGGCGTCGCAGTGCGAGGGCCGGATGGCTGACGAGGCGATCGACGAGGCCCTCGGGCTGCATCCCCGGGCGGTGCCCGGCCAGGTCGTCCCCACCCCCGGCGGCGCGGGGTGACTGTGCAGCGGCACCCGGCTACCCGGCATCCGCGGTCGCGCCCTAGCCTGTAGCCACTGTCCGGACTCCCCTTCCGAAAGACCGCTCGTGGCGATCCGCCTCACCCCCAAGGAACCGCGCTTCTTCGACCTGTTCGCAGCGTCGGCGCGGCACCTCGTCGATGCGTCCGGCGAGCTCACCGCGCTGATCGGGGCGCCTGCCGAGGAGCGCGAGGCCATCCTCAAGCGGATGCACGAGATCGAGTCGGCGGCGGGCGACTCGACGCACGAGATCGTCCGGGCGGTCAACGGCGCGTTCGTCACGCCGTTCGACCGCGCTGACATGCACGGTCTCGCGGTGGCGCTCGACAGCTGCGTGGGCCTGATCGAGGCGGCCGTCGACCTGATCGTGCTCTACCGGGTCGACGAGGTGTTGCCGCGGGTGGCCAAGCAGGTCGAGGTCATCTCGCGGATGGCCGAGATCACCGCCGACGCCATGCCCCGGCTGCGCGGGATGAAGGACCTCACCGCCTACTGGGTCGAGGTCAGACCGGCTCGAGAACCGCGCCAACAAGGCCTACCGGCGGATGCTCGCCGAGCTGTTCAACACCCCCGGCGCCGACCCCATCACGGTGATGAAGCACAAGGACATCATCGACGCGCTCGAGGCGGCGCGCGAACGGCTTCGAGAAGGTGGCGCTCAAGGTCGAGGCGATCGCCGTCCGGGAGTCCTGAGCGTCGGTGGAGTGGCTTCCGGTCGCGCTCGTCGTCGTGCTGGCGATGGGCTTCAACTACACCAACGGCTTCCACGACGCGGCGAACGCCATCGCCACCTCGGTGTCGACCCGCTCGCTCACACCACGGATCGCGTTGGCGCTGGCGGCGGTGATGAACCTGCTCGGCGGCTTCGCCGGGGTGCGCGTGGCGAAGACGATCGGCGGCGACATCATCGAGGTGCCGACGGGCACCACCGGCGTCGCCATCTGTGCGCGGCGCGCTCATCGGGGCGATCGCTGTGGAACCTGCTCACCTGGTGGCGCGGGCTGCCGTCGTCGTCGTCGCACTCCCTGATCGGCGGGCTCTGCGGCGCGGCCCTCGCCGGCGGTGCCACGGTCCAGTGGGACAGCATCCTCAACAGGGTGCTCATCCCGATGGTGGTCTCGCCGGTGCTCGGCCTGGTCGGCGGGTTCGCGCTGATGGCGGCGATCCTGTGGACCTTCCGGCGCGCTTCGCCGGGGCCGACCGCGCGCGGGTTCCGTTACGCGCAAACCGTTTCCGCCGCCGCGATGGCGTTCGGGCACGGCATGCAGGATGCCGCCAAGACCGCGGGCGTCGTGTCGCTGGCGCTGGTGGCGGCTGGCTACCGGTCCGCCGACGACCTGACGATCCCGTGGTGGGTCATCGCCCTGTCGGCCGTGGTGCTCGCGGCCGGCACGTATGCCGGGGGGTGGCGGATCATGCGCACGCTCGGCCGGCGCATCGTCGACGTCGACCCGCCGCACGGCTTCGCCGCCGAGACGGTGTCGGCCACGGTGCTGTTCGCCGCCACGGCGACCGGCGCGCCCATCTCGACGACGCACGTCATCACCTCGGCGATCATGGGCGTCGGCGCCACCCGGTCGCACAAGGCGGTGCGGTGGGGCGTGGTGCGCTCGATCTTCAACGGGTGGCTGCTCACCTTCCCGGGCGCCGGCATCGCCGCAGCAGCAGCCTTCGCCCTCCTCACCCTCCTCTTCTGACCCCCGGCGCTCCCCGACTTATTGCGGATCCCCCACCCCGGCCTCAGTCTTCCCCGACCCATTGCGAATCTCCCACTCGCGCGTCAGTCCAGTGCCCCCGACCCATTGCGGATCTCCCACCGCGCGTCAGTCCACTGCACCCGACCCATTGCGAATCTCCCACCCGCGCGTCAGTCCACTGCACCCGACCCATTGCGGATCTCCCACCCGCGCGTCAGTCCACTGCACCCCGACCCATTGCGGATCTCCCACCTCGGATCGGCCACCCTTCCCGACCTCGTGGGGTTTCCACCGTCTCAGGCGGCCCTCAGTCCCGCGATCCGGGTGGGGAATCCGCAATCAGTCAGTAGGCGGCCGCAGCAGGAGCAGGTGAATCGGGCGGTGACCGCCTCCGGACGGGCCTCGGCCACGGCGTTGAGGAACCTCGCGTGCAGTTCCACCGTGTCGGCCAGCTCAGCCGGACCCCATCGGAAGACCTCCAGGCCGAGGCCGCGCAGGCCCTCTTCGCGGGCGTCTTGCGCGAGCATGGCTCTTCTGATCGAGCTCCTCGTCCGGCAGCCCGGCACGCCTCTCGCCCATCAGGTACTTCGCCTGGCCGTCCGCCTCGCCAACAACACCCAGCTCGGGCCACAGGGCGTCGACGCGACCGATGAAGCGCCCAGCTGCGTCGCACACGACAACCTGCGGGATGCCGGGCGGCAGCTCCAGTCTTGCCATTGCCCACGCGCTCGAGGACTCGAGCCACGACTCACGTCGACCGTCGCCGAGGCGAAGGATCTGGTCAGCGGCGGCGATGCCGGGCCACCGCCGCTGGTGTCGGCGCATCTCAAGCAGATCCGGCCCAGTGACGAGTCCGGCACCGAGCGCAGCGTCCAACACGGCAAGCGCGTCGCCGGGGCGCATGTCGCGCATGCAGTCGATGACGGTACGGCTCGGAACGAGGTGGGGTCGGCCGCGGTCGATGACCACGTGTGCGGGAGGCGTGTGCCCTCGATGAAACCGGCGCCAACTGTCGCCCTCCGAGGTGCGGCGGTCGTCGAGCAGCGTCAGGGTGGCGCGCGGCGGCGGCCGGGGCGGCATCGGCAGACCGAGCAGGGCTGCCGCGCTCGCATGGCTCACGATGGCGTCCGGTGTGGTGCGGCCGGCTGCCTCGGCGATGTCCAAGTGGCGGTGCCATGGCTCGCGTTCGTCCCACCGGGATGCCAGGGCGAACAGCCCCGGCACTATTCGCGTCAGTTCACCCCGCTCGACCGCCCGGTCGAGCAGACGGGAGGTGACCCCGGACGCGAGGCACTCGGCGCGAGTGAAGGGCTGCGGCAGGTGGGTGAACGGCATCCGATGAATCTCGCGGCACACCGCCGCCCCCGATGGTGTGCCGGCAAATCTGTGGACAGAGCGCCGCCCACGGCTCCCCTGTGGAAAGCAGCCGCCTTCGAGCTATTGCGATTCTTCTCCCTTGCCCGGGTCGCTCAGCGGGGGGGATCCGCAAGAAGTCGGGGAGGTGCCGGCCGAGCGCGGGGGGAGATCCGCAAGAAGTCGGGGAGGTGCCGGCCGAGCGCGGGGGAGATCCGCAAGAAGTCGGGGAGGTGCGGGCCCCTCTGCGGGGGGATCCGCAAGAAGTCGGGGAGGTGCCGGCCGAGCGCGGGGGAGATCCGCAAGAAGTCGGGGAGGTGCCGGCCGAGCGCGGGGGGGATCCGCAAGAAGTCGGGGAGGTGCCGGTCAGCCGAAGCGGCCGGAGATGTAGTCCTCGGTGGCCTGTCTCGGTGGGGTTGCTGAAGATCCGCTGGGTGTCGTCCATCTCGATCAGGCGGCCCGGCTTGCCGGTGGCCGGCCAGGTTGAAGAACGCCGTCCGGTCCGACACCCGCGCCGCCTGCTGCATGTTGTGGGTGACGATGACGATCGTGTAGTCCGACTTGAGCTCGTCGATGAGGTCCTCGATGGCCAGCGTCGAGATCGGGTCGAGCGCCGAGCACGGCTCGTCCATCAGCAGCACCTGCGGCTCGACCGCGATGGCCCGCGCGATGCACAGCCGCTGCTGCTGGCCACCGGACAGGCCCGCGCCCGGCTTGTCGAGCCGGTCCTTGACCTCGTTCCAGAGGTTGGCGCTCGCGCAGCGAGCTTCTCCACGACCTCGTCGAGCTGCTTCTTGCCCTTCATCGCCGTTGAGCCGCAGCCCGGCGGCGACGTTGTCGAAGATCGACATCGTCGGGAACGGGTTCGGCCGCTGGAAGACCATGCCCGACCGTGCGCCGCACGGCCACCGGGTCCACGTCGCTGGCGTAGAGGTCCTGGTCGTCGAGCATCGACCGAGCCCTCGACGCGCGCCGCCGGGATCACCTCGTGCATCCGGTTCAGGGTGCGCAGGAACGGTCGACTTGCCGCAGCCGGACGGCCCGATGAAGGCCGTCACGGAGCGCGGCTCGACCGTCATCGTCACGTCCTCGACGGCCTTGAAGGCGCCGTAGTAGATGTTGAGGTCCTTGACGTCGATGCGCTTGGCCATGGTGTCGGTCCTTCGTCGTCTCGGATGCCGTGGCGGTTGCGATCGGTGGCGGTGTCGCGGTCAGCCCTTGACCGTGCTGAACCGGGCGATGAACCGGCCCAGCAGGTTGAGCACGAGGACGAGCAGGATCAGGGTGAGCGCCGCGCCCCACACCCGGTCGACGGCCGGCTGCAGGCTCGCTCGCCGCGGTCCTGGTTGATCATGCGTGGGCAGGGTCGGCCATCAGGCCGCCGAACAGGTTGGTGGCGATGACCTTGGTGTAGGGGCCGAGGATCAGCAGCGGCGCGGTCTCGCCCATCACCCGGGCCAGCCCGAGCAGGATGCCGGTGACGATGCCGCGAGAACGCCGTCGGGAGGACGATCCTGCACGATGGTCTTCCACTTCGGCACGCCGAGCGCGTACGACGCCTCGCGCAGCTCGTTCGGGCACGAGCTTGAGCATCTCCTCGGTGGAGCGCACCACGACCGGGATCATCAGCAGCACCAGGGCCAGGGACACCGCGAACGGCCACCCGCTGGAAGCCGAACGTCGTGACCCACAGGGCGTAGATGAACAGCGCCGCGACGATCGAGGGGATGCCGGTGAGGATGTCGACCATGAAGCTGACCACCCGGGCGAGCCGGCCGCGGCCGTACTCGACGAGGTAGATCGCGGTGAAGACGCCGATCGGCACCGCGATCACCGCGCGTGACCAGGGCCTAGCAGCAGCGTGCCCACGATGGCGTGGTACGCGCCGCCGCCGACCCGGCGCGGCTGTGATGCCGCGCTGCGAGTTGGTCCACCAGCTGCGACTCGAGCAGCATCTGGCCGCCCTTGAGCGATCACGGTGCCGAGGATCCAGACCAGCGGGATCACGGCGATGAGGAACGCGGCCCACACCAGCGACGCGCGCGACGAGGTCCTTGGTGGCCCGGGCGGCCGACGTGGACGCCAGCTCGGGTCGCGCCGGGCGGGCCGGGGCGAGCCGTCGTGCTGGTGTCGAGCTGCGCGGTGCTCATTCGGTGAAGGCCTTCCTGCGCTCGATGACGATCCGGGCGATCGCGTTGACGACGAAGGTGAGCACGAACAGCACCAGGCCGGCGGCGATGTAGGCGCCGGTCTTCTGCGGGCTGTCGAACTCGCTGCGCGTTGCTGGCGATCCGCGACGCGAAGGTCTCGCCGCCGTTGAAGATCGACCAGCGACCAGCCGGCCGTCGAGTTCAGGCCGACGAGCAGGATGACGACGGCGATGGTCTCGCCCAGCGCGCGGCCGAGGCCGAGCATCGCGGCGCTGATGACGCCGGGCCGGCCGAACGGCAGCACCGCGGTGCGGATCATCTCCCAGTGCGTCGCGCCCAGCGCCAGCGCGCCCTCCTTGTGGGCGGCGGGCGTCTGGTCGAAGACCTCGCGCGAGATGGCGGTGATGATCGGCAGCACCATGATGGCCAGGACGAGCGCCGGCGAAGGCCAGGGTGCTCTTGGCGCTCACGCCGGCGTCGTCGAAGAACGGGATCCAGCCGAAGGTCGTTGGACAGGAACTGCTGGATCGGCGTGCAAGTACTGGCCCGACGATGGTGCAGCCCCCAGAGGCCGTAGACGATCGACGGCACGGCCGCGAGCAGGTCGATCGTCGCGGCGGCCGGCCCCGCGCAGCCGCCTCGGTGCGTACTGGGTGAGGAACAGGGCGACCGCGACCCCCAGCGGCACGGCGATGAGCATCGCGATGATCGAGGTGACCATCGTGACCCAGAGCAGGTCCGGGATGCCGAAGCGCGGCTCGGCTGCCGCTGGACATCCCAGACTCGCGCGAGGTCAGGAAGTTGACGTTGTTGTTGAGCAGCGCCGGCACGGCCTGGATGACCAGGAAGGTGCCGATCGAGGGCGACGATGGCGACGACCAGGATGCCCGCCCCCGTGGCCAGCCCGCCGAAGACCCGGTCTCCCAGGCGACCGGTGGAGGCGCCGTCGCCGGCCAACGGGTCGCGGCCGTGCGGCCCGGGGGACTCGTCGACCAGGTTCCGGCCGGTGATCGTGGGTGTCACGGCGGGTCGCCCTTCTCGTGGTGCAGGGGGCGGGCCGGGTCTCGGCCCGCCCCCGTGCGGTCGGTCGGCGCGTCAGCGCCGGGTGGTGCGGGTCAGGACAGGGCCTGGATAGCGGTTGCCACCTTGGCCTGCACCGAGGCCGGCAGCGGCGCGTAGCCGATGGCCTCGAGGCTCTTCTGGGTCTCCGGCGAGGCGAAGTGCGTGAGGAACGCCTTGATCGTTCGCGGCCTTCGCGGCGTCCTTGTCCTTGGAGCAGACGATCTCGTAGGTCACCAGGACGATCGGGTAGGCGCCCGGCCTCCTTGGTGGCGTAGTCGAGCTTGAGGCGCAGGTCGTTGCCGGTGCCGACGATCTTGGCGGCCGCGACGGCCTTGCCGACGCGTCTCGGCGGTGAGCTCGACCGCGCCGCCGCCGTTGTCGATCTGGGCGACGCTCAGGCCGTTGTCCTTGGCGTAGCACCACTCGACGTAGGCGATGCCACCGTCGGTGGTCTTGACGCCGCTCGGCGACGCCGTCGACTTCTCCTTGCCCTCGCCCTTGCCGCTCCAGACCTTGGCCGGGTCATCGGTCCAGCGCGTCGGGCGCCGCGGCGTTGAGGTACTTGGTGAAGTTCTCCGTGGTGCCCGACTCGTCGGAGCGGAAGAAGACCTTGATCGCGGGTCGCCGGCAGGGTGACGCCCGGGTTGATCGCGGCGATGGCCGGGTCGTTCCAGGTCGTGATCTTGCCGTTGAAGATCTCGGCGGCCACCGCGGGGGTGAGGATCAGCTTGTCGACGCCCTTGACGTTGTAGGCGATCGCGATCGGGCCGATGACCATCGGCAGGTTCCAGGCGCGGCGAGCCGCAGGTCTTCGCGGCGGCGTCGGCCTCGACGACGCCGTCCTTGGCTCGATCGGTCTTCAGCGCCGAGTCGGAGCCGGCGAAGTCGACCTGGCCGGCGATGAACTGCTTGATGCCCGCACCGGAGCCGGTCGGGTTGTAGTTGACGGTGGCGCTCGGGCACTTCGTCGAGGAAGCTGGCCGACGGCCTCCTCGATGGCGTTCTTCTGCGCCGAGGAGCCCTCGGCGTTCAGGGTGCCCTCGAAGCACTCGGCGGATGCCGCGGAGCCGGTGGCGGAGGAGCTCGACGACGATGCGGAACCGGTGTTGTTGTCGGAGCCGCAGCCCGCAAAGGCGATCGAGCCGACCAGGGCGAGAGCCGCCACCTGGCCGAGACGGGTGTTCTTCACTGTGAGTACCTCTCGGAGGACAAGGGTCAGGGGAGCGGGCGACACTGCCCGACACGAGTGAAGGTATGGAGGCCGGGTGACGCGATTGCTCGCAGTGGGTGAACGCACCGTGAACGGCATCCGGACATTCGTGGTCCGAACGGTCAGGAACAGGTAGCCGACCTCCGGCGCCACGCCGGGGCATGCCGGGGCGCACGCGGGCGTGGCGCGCCCGGTTCGCGCTGGTCAGGGGCGGTGGCGCTCCACGGCGACCACCCGCGCGGCCTCCCCGGTGCCGACGACGTGGCAGACCAGCGCCTCGCCCTTGTCGAGCTTGTCGTCGCGGGCCTCGGCGAACTCCTCGACGACCTCGACCGACCCGGCGGCGTCGAGGTCGAGGCGAGCGGCCAGGTCGTCGAGCAGCGGGGGGACCACCGGCCCGTGGGTGCAGAGCAGGGCGGGCTCGCCCAGCTCGAGCAGGCGGGCGAGGTGGCGGTGGGACTTGTCGGGCGCGGCCTCGAAGCCCTCCTCGGACAGCCCCCCGCGGGTGCGCAGCCGCACGCCGGCGGACACGGCATACGGCTCGACGGTGCGCAGGCAGCGCTCGGAGGGGGAGGTGACCACCCGGGTCACGCCGTAGGCGGTGAGCACCGCGCTCAGGGCGGCCGCCCGGGCCCGGCCCACGTCGTCGAGCGGACGCTTGGTGTCGTCGTGGCCCCGCCACTCACCTCGGGCGACGGCGTGGGCGTGCCGCACGATGACCAGCGGCCAGGTGTCGAGCCGCTCGGTCTGCTGCAACCGCACCAGCGCGAGCAGCTGGTCGCGGTCGCGGGCGTAGTCGAGGCGGGCGTGCGCCTCGGGCACCGGGAGCCACACGACCTCGTCGATCTCGTTGAGCAGGTGGCCGTCGCCACCGGTGACCCGTGCCGACCAGTAGCGCACCACCTTGTCGTCGGGCGTGCCGTCAGCGGCCGAGCAGGGTGTAGCGCGCCTCGGGGAGCGGCGGGCCGAGGCGCACGACGAGGCCGGTCTCCTCCTCGGTCTCGCGCACGGCCGCCACGGCCCAGTCCTCACCCGGGTCGAGCTTGCCCTTGGCCCAGGACCAGTCGTCGTAGCGCGGGCGGTGGACGATGGCCACCTCGAGGCCGCCGTCGACGAGCCGCCACGGCAAGGTCCCTGCCGCCGGGATCCTCATGCCGTCCCCCCGGTCGACACGGTCACCGGCGGCGGGCCTTGCGGCGCCGCTTGGCGTGCATCTCGATGAGGTCGGCCTGCAGGTCGGTGCAGCGGGTTGCCGTCGTCGTCGAGGTGGTGGCGCATCCACCGGCCGTCGCCGCCGAGCTGCCAGGACGAGTACTCGTCGCTCATGCCGCGCTCCATCAGCGACTCGAGGTCGGCGAGGTGGCGCGGGTCGATGAGCCGCACCAGCGCCTCGACCCGGCGGTCGAGGTTGCGGTGCATCATGTCGGCGCTGCCGATCAGCGCCGACGGGTCGCCACCGGCGCCGAACAGGAAGATGCGCGAGTGCTCGAGGAAGCGGCCGAGGATCGAGCGCACCCGGATGTTCTCGGACAGCCCCGGCACGCCCGGCCGCAGCGCGCAGATGCCGCGCACCCACAGCTGCGACCGGCACGCCCGCCTGCGAGGCGCCGGTAGAGCGCGTCGATGAGCTGCTCGTCGACGATCGAGTTGAGCTTCAGGCGGATGTGCCGCCGAGCCCGGCTGGCGCTGCTCGTGCTCGATCTCGGCGTCGATCAGGTCGATCAGCCCCGAGCGCAGCGAGCGCGGCGCGACGAGCAGCCGCTTGAACCGTCTGCGCGGCGCGTAGCCGGAGAGCTGGTTGAACAGCCGGGTGAGGTCCTGGCCGACCTGGTCGTCGACGGTGAGCAGCCCGAGGTCCTCGTAGAGCCGGGCGGTCTTCGGGTTGTAGTTGCCGGTGCCGATGTGGCAGTAGCGGCGCAGGCCCGTCGGCCTCCTGGCGGACGACGAGGCAGAGCTTGGCGTGCGTCTTCAGCCCGACGATGCCGTAGACGACGTGCACGCCGGCCTGCTCGAGCTTGCGCGCCCACGAGATGTTGTTCTGCTCGTCGAAGCGGGCCTTGATCTCGACGAGGGCGAGCACCTGCTTGCCGGCCTCGGCGGCGTCGATGAGGGCGTCGACGATGGGGCAGTCGCCGCTGGTGCGGTAGAGCGTCTGCTTGATGGCGAGCACCTGCGGGTCGGCGGCCGCCTGCTCGAGGAACGCCTGCACGGAGGTCGAGAACGAGTCGTAGGGGTGGTGCAGCAGGATGTCCTGCTTGCGGATCGACGGCGAAGATGTCGCGGGCCTTGGCGCTCTCGGCGGCGTGCCAGGTCGGGGTTGGTCGTGGCGACGAACGGCGGGAAGTGCAGGTCGGACCGGTCGAGGTCGGCGATGACGTTGAGCGCCGCGCAGGTCGAGCGGTGCGGGCAGGCGGTAGACCTCGGACTCGGTGATGCCGAGCTCGCGGACGAGCAGGTCGCAGCACGTGCTCGTCCATGTCGTCGCGCGACCTCGAGGCGGACCGGCGGGCCGAACCGGCGCCGGGGGAGCTCGCTTCTCGAGCGCCTGGAGGAGGTTCTCGGCGTCGTCCTCCTCGACCTCGAGGTCCTCGTTGCGGGTGACCCGGAAGGTGTGGTGCTCGCGCACCTCCATGCCGGGGAAGAGGTGGTCGAGGTGGGCGGCGATGAGGTCCTCGAGCGGCACGAACCGGGTGTCGTACATGTCGGCCAGCGGCGACTCGTCGGGCCCGGGCTGCACCCGCAGGAAGCGGGGCAGCATCGGCGGCACCTTGACCCGCGCGAAGTGCTCCTTGCCGGTGCGCGGGTTGACCAGCGACCACGGCCAGGTTGAGCGAGAGCCCCGAGATGTAGGGGAACGGGTGCGCCGGGTCGACCGCCAGCGGCGTGAGCACCGGGAAGACCGGCGCGGTGAAGATCGCGCCGAGCCGGTCGCGCTCGTCGTCGGACAGCTCGTCCCAGCGCACGATGGTGATGCCCTCGTCCTCGAGCGCCGGGCGCACCTGCTCGCCGAAGACCCGGGCCTGCATCGACCAGCAGCTCGTGGGCGACCAGCGAGATCTGCTCGAGCACCTCGCGCGGCTCGAGCCCGCGAGGCCGAGCGCACGGCGAGGCCGGTGGCGATGCGGCGCTTGAGGCCCGGCGACCCGCACCATGAAGAACTCGTCGAGGTTGCTGGCGAAGATCGCCAGGAAGCGGGCCCGCTCGAGCAGCGGCACGTTCTCGTCCTGCGGCCAGCTCGAGCACCCGCTCGTTGAACTGCAGCCAGGAGATCTCGCGGTCGAGGAACCGGTCGCCCTGCAGGCTGATGTCCTGCTCCGCCGTGGGCTCGGAACCCGCCGGCCGGCCGACGAACCGGCCGTTGGCGGCCCGTGGTTGGTGGGTGCGGGTCTCGGTGGCCGAGGCGCTCGCGATGGAGACCTCGCTGACGATGCTCGCGTCCGCCGCGGCGTCGGCAGCGGCGTGGCTGGCCGACCTCAGCTCGTGGACCTCGGCACTCGGGTTCGCCGTCATGGGCCAATCCTGTCAGGTCGTGGCAAGGGTGTACTGCCCGTCGACCGCCGCGTCGGTGAAACCGAGACGCTCGTAGGTGCGCCGGGCGGCGGTGTTGTCGCCGTCGACGTAGAGCTCGACCTCGTTCAGACCGGCCCGGGCGAGGTGCGCCAGACCGAGCCGGGTGACCGGTCCGCCGAGCCCGCGCCCCTGGTGCGCGGGGTCCACCCCGACCACGTACACCTCACCTGTGTGACCCTCCACCTTGGTCCAGTGGAAGGCGACGACCTGCCCGGTCGCGTCCTCGACGACGAGCAGCAGGCCGGCCGGGTCGAACCACGGCTGGGCCATCCGCTCGTGCAGGTCGGTCACGGTGAGCCGGCCCTGTTCCGGATGCCGTGCAAACGCGGCCGCGTTGAGCGCGACCCACGTCTCGTCGTCGCGACCGGGCTCGAAGGCGCGCACCGAGAACCCCTGCGGGAGAACCGGGTCCACGGCATCCGCGTCGGTGAGTGGGCGCGTCATCAGGTGCAGGCTGCGCGTCATCACCAGCCCGGCGGCGCGGGCGAGGGCGTCGGCCGCCGGGAGCAGGCCGTGCGACCACACGCTGCGGGCGCCCTCGGCGAGGGCTGCGTCGAGCAGGGCCCGACCGTGGCCGCGACGCCGGGCGGGCGGGTCGACGACCAGCTCGGCGACGGCATCCGGCGTGCCCGCCGCGGCGACCTGCGCGTAGCCGACCACGGTGCCGTCATCCGAGCACCGCAGCAGGTGGACCACTCCCTCGCGGGCCGGGCCGACGGCGAGCCGGAACGCCTCGGAGACGGCCCCCACCCCGTCGGCCTCCGCGGCCCGCGCCCACAGCGCCCGCAGGCCGGATGCCGTGTCGTCGCCGACCTCGAGGACGCGCTCGGTGCGCGCCACGTCAGGCCTCGAGCTCGGAGAAGGAGTCGGCGACCTCCGGCACGAACCGGTAGCCGACGTTGCGCACGGTGCCGATCAGCACCTCGTAGTCGGTGCCGAGCTTGGCGCGCAGCCGCCGCACGTGCACGTCGACCGTGCGGGTGCCGCCGAAGTAGTCGTAGCCCCAGACCTCCTGCAGCAGCTGCGAGCGGGTGAACACCCGGCCCGGGTGCTGCGCGAGGTACTTCAGCAGCTCGAACTCCTTGTAGGTGAGGTCGAGCAGGCGCCCGCGCAGCCGCACCGAGTAGGTGGCCTCGTCGATGACCAGGGCGCCCGCCGTGATCGGCCCGCCCTCCTCGACGGCCGCCTCGACCGTGCGGCCCACGGCCAGCCGCAGCCGCGCCTCGACCTCGGCCGGCCCGGCGGTGTCGAGGATGACGTCGTCGACCCCCCAGTCGCTGGTGATGCCGGCCAGGCCGCCCTCGGTGACGACCACGATGAGGGGGATGGAGATGCCCGTGGTGCAGATGACCCGGCAGAGCGACTTGGCCATCGCCAGCTCGCGGCGGGCGTCGACGACGACCACGTCGGCCTTGGGGGCGTCGACCAGGGCGGAGGCCTCGGCCGGGAGGATGCGAACATGGTGCGAGAGCAGCCCGAGCGCCGGAACCACCTCGGCGCTGGGCGCCAAGGTGTTCGTCAGCAGCAGCAACTGGGCCATCGTCGATCAGGATAGGCGGTCATGCAGACCAGCGAAGGCGCGCAGCGCCCCCTGAGACGGTGCTCGTCCGGTACTGGGCGGGCGCCCGCGCCGCCGCGGGCGTCGATGCCGAGCACGTCACCGGCATCCACACCGTCGGTGGCCTGCTGACCCGGCTCGCGGCCGCGCACCCGCCGCTCGAGCCGGTGCTGCCGGTCTGCTCGGTGCTCGTCGGAGGCCGCGCGAGCACGGGCGATGACCCGGTGCCGGACGGCGCCGTCGTCGAGATCCTGCCGCCCTTCGCCGGAGGATGATGGGAGGATGCCGCGCGTGGACGACCAGCCGACCGACCTGAGCCCCGGGGCCGAGCCGGCGCGGTCCGCAGCCGTGGACGAGGGCGCCGAGGCGTCGCTGCCGCCGGCCGAGGGGGCGCCCGCGCCGGACGCCGCGGAGCCCGTGGTGGAGACCCGGGCCCAGCGCCGGGCCCGGCGTGAGGCGGTGCTGCGCGAGCCGGTGCTGCCCGCGCTCACCACCGTGCCCCGGCCCGTGGTGGTCGTCGCGGTCGTCGTGCTCGCGGCCCTGCTCGTGCTGGCGCTGCTGGCCGACCCGGTGCTGCTCGCCGCCGGCCTGGCCTGGGCGGGCATCGTCGTGGCGTGGGGGTGGCCGGCCCTGCTCGGCTCGTCGAGCCGTTTCGGGTCGTCGCTCGCCATCGGGCTCACCGGGGTGCTCGCACCGGTGGCCGCCGTCGCAACGACCGACGAGCCGTACCTGCGGCTGGTGCCCATCGCGCTGCTCGTCGGGCTGGCGGTGATGTTCGGCCACCAGATGGTGCGCCGCGACGGCCGTCCCCGGCTCACCGAGTCGGTCGGCATCACCTCGCTCGGGCTCGCGGTCGTGGCGCTGGGCACCACCTGGCTGCCGTTGTCGCGCACCAGCCGGGCCAGCGACATCGCCCTGCTGGGGTTCGTGGCGATCGCTGCTGCCTCGCTGGCCGACCTCGCCGCGGGGTTCGAGAAGGTGCGCGCCTGGATGCTGCCGATCGCGATGCTGCTCGGCGGCGCCGGTGCGCTGGTGGCCGCTGCGGTGGCCGGGTCGCCCTCCCCGGCGCCGGCCGCCCTCGTCGGGTTCCTCGTGGCCGCGGTCTCGCATGCGACCCGACGGATGCTCTGCGTGCTGCCCGGCGTCAGCTCGGTGCGGGGGCAGCTGTCGACCGCTGCGGCATCCCTGCTGGTGCCCGGCGTCGTCGCCTACGGCCTCGCCCTCGCCATCGTCGGCTGAGGGCGTTGCGACCCTCGGGTCAGTAGACGAGGGACCTGGCCCCGGGGGCCATGACCTCCTCGACGAACGCCGCTGCCCCACGGATGACGACCCCGGGCAGGAGGTCGTCGACGGTGAGGTCGCGCCGGGCGGCGCACTGACCGCAGACCGTGACCTTCGCGCCCTCGAGCAGGGCGTCGCGCAGGTCGGCGAGCGGCGCGGCCTGCGGCAGCTCCACCTCCTCGGCGCGGCCAGGCACGGCCATCAGTGTCGCGTCGCCGGTGAGCCACAGACTGACCTCGACCCCGGACGCCAGGGCCGTCGCCGCCACCGTGAACCCCTGGTTGAGCCGCTCGAGCGCCTCGGTGCCGCAGGTGACCTTGACGACGAGGGAGGCCGACGGGGAGTCCATAGACTGCAGCGTATGGTCTTCACCCTCGACACCTCGCTGCACGAGCAGCTCGCCCCCCTCGCGTGGCTGGTCGGCCGTTGGCAGGGCGCCGGGCTGGTCGGCTACCCCACCATGGAGTCGCTGCAGTTCGGCCAGGAGATCGTGTGCACGCACGACGGCCGGCCCTTCCTGCGCTGGGAGTCACGCACCTGGCTGCTCGACGCCGACGGCAACCAGGTGCGCCCGCTCGCCACCGAGCTCGGCTTCTGGCGCCCGGTCGCCGACCAACCCGACGGCACCAACGTCGAGCTGCTGCTCACCCACCCGACCGGCTTCGTCGAGATGTACGCGGGTGTCGCCGAGCCGGCCAAGGTCGAGCTGCGCACCGACGGAGTGATGCGCAGCCCCACGGCCAAGGAGTACACCGCGGCCCACCGGCTCTACGGCTACGTCAACAGCGACCTGCTGTGGGTCATGGACATGGCCGCGGTGGGCCAGCCCCTGCAGTCCCACGTGTCGGCGGAGCTCAAGCGCGTGGAGTGAGGGGGCCGGCGTGCGCCGGTCGCGGGCCCGTCGGTCAGGGCGTGACGAACGAGTCGCTGTACTGCTCCATCGTGTCGGTGCGCAGCGCCTCGCCCAGGGCCGCCATGCCCTGCTCGTCGACGAGGTCGATCGACGCACCGTTCGGTGAGGTGCCGAAGCCGGTGAACGGCGCCGTCGAGAAGTGCACGTCGCGCCCGTCGACGTCGCGCAGGGCGATGGCGTAGTTCCGCAGGTCGGCGGTGGAGAAGTTCTGGTCGACCACGAGGTTGGTGGTGAAGGCGTCGGTGACCTTGGCCAGCCTGACCGGGTTGGCGATGGTGGCCGAGCTCTTCGCCTCGAGCATCAGGGCCTTGATGAAGGCGAGCTGGCGGCGACCGCGCGAGATGTCGCCCTCGCTGAGCGTGTAGCGCTCGCGCACGAAGGCCAGGGCCTGCTCACCGTTGAGCTTGTTCCAGCCCTGCTTGATGACGACCGGGCCACCGTTGCCGGTGCCGTCGCTCGCCTCCTCGGCGTACACGTTCACGCCGCCCACGGCATCCGTCATGTTCTTGAAGCCGGCGAAGTCGGTCTTGGCGACGTGGTGGATGCGGATCTTGAGCAGGTTCTCGAGGGTCTGCACCAGCAGCGGCTCGCGGCCGAAGGCGTACGCCGCGTTGATCTTGTCCTTGCCGTGCCCCGGGATGTCGACGTAGAGGTCGCGCGGGAAGTGGATCATGCTGACCGTCTGGTTGTCGGCCGGCACGTGCACGAGCACGATCACGTCAGAGCGCCCGGCGTCCCCGGGCCGTGCGTCGGTGCCGATGACCAGGAAGTTGGTGCCGGTGCCCGTCTCGGCAACCTGCGTGCCGTTCGGCGCCACCACCGGAGGGCGGGCGTCAGGCAGCAGCTCGGCCTGCGTGACGTTCTGGTCGACCGTGTGGCTGAGGTAGGCGAAGAAGGCGGCCGTGCTGCCGATCAGCAGCACGAACAGCGCGAGCATCACCAGCAGGGCGCGCCGGCCGCGGCGGCGCTCTCTGCGGTCCGGGCGGTGGCGGCGGTCTCGGTGGTCGGGTCGCTCGACATCGGTGCGGAGCTCTCGCGAGTCCTCACCGCTCTGGGTCAGCGACTCAACGCCCCGCTCCGTCACGCCGGTCAGTGTAGGTCGGCGGTCTGGGCAGCACCTGTGTGCGCCGTACATTGGTTCGGTGAGTGATCTGGGCGAGCGGCTACGGGCGCGGGGCAAGCGCCTGACCTCGCAGCGCGAGCGCGTGCTGGCCGCCGTGGGCCGGCTCGGCCACGCCACCCCCGACGAGATCGTGGATGCCGTGGCGGCCGACGGCGCGGATGCCGTGCCCGCCTCCACCGTCTACCGCGCGCTCGAGGCACTGCAGGAGCTCGGCCTGGTCGGGCACACCCACGTCGACCACCGGGCGCCGAGCTACCACCTCACCGAGCACGCCACCCACCTGCACGTCGTGTGCCGGGGCTGCGGCTGGGTCGGGGAGGCGCCGCTGTCGGTCGCCGACGAGCTGGTCGCGCGGCTCGACGAGTCGCTGGGCTTCGCGTCCGACGTGTCGCACGCCGCCGTGCACGGCCTGTGCCGCTCGTGTCGCGGCGGTGGGGCGCCGGAAGAGGATCGACCGGGTGCGGTGTTGCAGGTGTCACCCCCCACTGCCGAGTCACCCACCCAGAACCGGAAGGCCACCCGATGAGCCCCACCACGTCGACCACGGTGTCGCCGCTCCTCGCGCGGCACGGCGCGGTCGAGGGCGAAGGCCCCGACGCCGGCGTCGCCTGGCACTACGGCGACCCGGTGCGCGAGCAGCGGCTGCTCGCCGAGGGCCTCGCCGCCGTCGACCTGTCGCACCGCGGCGTGGTGACGATCAGCGGCCCCGACCGGCTGACCTGGCTGCACTCGATGACCACCCAGCACCTGCTCGGGCTGTCGCCGCGCACCTCTCGCGAGTCGCTCGTGCTGTCGCCCAAGGGGCACGTCGAGCACGCGCTGCACCTCGTCGACGACGGCGAGACGACCTGGATCACGGTCGAGCCGGGCACGGCATCCGCGCTGGTCTCCTGGCTGGAGTCGATGCGGTTCATGCTGCGGGTCGAGGTGGCCGACGTGTCTGCCGACTGGGCGGTGCTGGGGGAGCCCATCGGTACCGAGTCGGTGCCCGGCGAGCCGCTGGCCTGGGTCGACCCGTGGCCCGGGCTGGTCGGCGACACCGTGGCCTACGGCCCGGTCGAGGGCCACCCGGCGGCGGGCCGCACCTGGCGCGAGCTGATCGTGGGCCGGGCCGGGCTCGAGGCGGCGGTCGGTGACCGGCCGCTCGCCGGCACCTGGGCAGCCGAGGCGCTGCGGGTGGCCGCGTGGCGGCCGCGGCTCGGCTTCGAGACCGACCACCGCACGATCGCGCACGAGGTCGACTGGCTGCGCACGCGCCGTGCACCTGCACAAGGGCTGCTACCGCGGCCAGGAGACCATCGCCCGGGTGCACAACCTGGGCCGGCCGCCGCGGCGGCTGGTCTTCCTGCACCTCGACGGGTCCGGGCACGTGCTGCCGCCGGCCGGTGCGCCGGTGCTGCTCGGCGAGCGCGAGGTGGGCCGGCTCAGCTCGGTGGCACGGCACCACGAGGACGGCCCGATGGCGCTCGCCGTGGTCAAGCGCTCGGTGGCGACTGACGTGGATCTTGTCGTCGAGGGCATCTCGGCCGCGCAGACCGTCGTCGTGAGCGCCTGAACGCCGCAGATCCTGCGGTTCGTTGCTGCCATGATGGGGGCATGGCCCCCGTTGCACCCGCTGCCTCCGCGTCCACCGGCACCCTGATCACCGTCGCCCCGACCGGCGCCGAGCACGCCAAGGCCGACCTGCCCCAGCTGCCGACCACGCTCGACGAGCTCGTCGAGACCGCGCGCCGCTGCGAGGCCGCGGGCGCCTCGCTGATCCACGTGCACATCCGCGACGCCGAGCACCGGCCGACGCTCGATGCCGGCCGGCTGCGCGCCACGGTCGAGGCGCTGCGCGCGCAGACCGACCTGGTCGTGCAGCTGTCGACCGGTGGCACGGTGCACGACCCGCTCGAGCAGCGGCTGACGGTGCTCGACGCGGAGCCCGACTCGTGCTCGCTGACCTGTGGCACCACCAACTTCGGCGACGACGTGTTCCTCAACCCCTGGCCGTTCATGGAGCGAGCTCTACGAGCAGGCGCAGGAGCGCGAGGTGGTGCCCGAGTTCGAGCTGTTCGACCTCGGCCACGTGCACGCGCTGCAGCGGCTGATCGACACCTACGGCCTGCCGTTCGGCGGGCGGGTGCACGTCGACTTCGTGACCGGGGTGCCGGGCGGCATGCCGGGCACGACCGCCGCGCTGGTGGCCGGGGTCGCGATGCTGCCGGCCGAGGTGACGTCGTGGTCGGCGACCGGCATCGGGCGCGGCGCACCTGCCGATCGTGGCCGCGGCGCTGTCGGTCGGCGGCCACCTGCGGGTGGGGATGGAGGACAACGTGGTCTTCGCCCGTGGGCAGGTCGTGCAGCACAACGACGAGCTGGTGGCCCGGGCCGCGGAGCTGGCGACGGTGATGCAGCGGCCGCCGCTGGGCACCGAGCAGGCGCGAGACCTGTTGGGGGTCAAGGACCGGCGCGCTCGCTGACGGTGGGGGTGCCGCCGCCGCGGCATCCCGGGTCGTGGGCCGTCGTCCGAGGTCTGGACGGGTTGGTCGCCCTGCGGAATGTCCCTGCATAATCTCCGGTTATGGCTGCTGTGCGTGATGCTTTTGGATTTCCGGCCGTCGTCAACGAGAAGGCCGCGCGGGTCGTGGCCGGCTGCGTCGCGCTGATCACCGCCGTGGCCCTGCTGACCGGCTGGCTCTGGCTCAGTGCCGTGCTGGCCGTCGGCTTCGCGCTGCGGGTGGCGGCCGGCCCGCGCTACAGCCCGCTCGGCCAGCTGGCCACCAAGGTCGTCGCGCCGCGGCTGGGGGCGCCGAAGCTGGTGGCAGGCCCGCCGAAGCGCTTCGCCCAGACCGTCGGCCTGGTGTTCACCCTGGCGGCCACCGGCTTCCTGCTGGCGGGGCTTCCGGTGGTGACCGTGGGGCTGCTCGCCGTGCTGCTGGTGTTCGCGCTCCTGGAGTCGGTCGTCGGCTTCTGCGCCGGCTGCTTCGTGTTCGCCCAGCTCATGAAGGTCGGGCTGGTGCCCGAGGAGACCTGTGCCGCCTGCGCCGACATCTCCCTGCGCCAGCGCGAGTCCGCCACCGCCTGAGTCGCCCCGCCACCGCCGCCCTCGGTACCCCCAAGAAGGTCTTCCGCGCCGCTATTGGATGCTTCCCCCTGGTGAGCAACTTTGAAAGTTGCTCACTGGGAGCGAGCAACTTTGAAAGTTGCGCCGTGAGGGGAAGCATCCAATAGTGGCCTGACAGAGGGTTTCCGGAGTCAGATATCCCGCGCTTCCCGAGCCTGTGAGGGCTCTCACGCTTGCTGCAGTTTGCATTTTGCTAACTACAGCAAGCATAATGGTCACGTGAGCAAGAACCCGCTGAACGACCTGGGCAGCAGCCTCGGCGACTACCTGCGTGAGCAGCGCACGTCCGCCCGGCTCTCCCTGCGTCAGCTGTCCGAGCTCGCCGGGGTGTCCAACCCCTACCTGTCCCAGATCGAGCGCGGGCTCAAGCGGCCGAGCGCAGAGATCCTCCAACAGCTGGCCAAGGGCCTCGAGGTCTCGGCCGAGAGCCTCTACGTGAAAGCGGGCATCCTCGACGCCGAGGTCGCCCCGCCCACCACGGCTCCCGACGTCCGCGGTGCGATCACCGCCGACCCGGCCCTGACCCAGCGGCAGAAGAAGACCCTCCTCGACATCTACGAGTCCTACCTCGAGGAGCCCCCCACGGCAGCGCCGCCGACCCGCAAGGCCTCCTCCACGACCACGAAGCGCGCCACAACCACGAAGCGCGCCACGGCGAGCAAAACCGCCACCACCGCCAAGGCCAGCAAGACCGCCAAGGCACCGAGCACCCCCACCAGCTGATCCAACCCCGCACCACCGAAGGAGACACACCATGTCCGTCATCGAGGACCTCAAGAACACCGTCGACACCACCCCGTTCTTCGCCGCCGTCGGCGCCACCGACCTCGCGGTCGAGAAGGTGCGCGAGGCCCGCCTGCGCGCCGACAAGGCCCGCGCCGAGCTCGCCCTGCGCGCCGAGAAGGCTCGCGTCGAGCTGTCCACCGACCTGGCCCCGGCCAACGTCCAGGCCCGCGCCACCAAGGCCGTCGACGACGCCAAGGAGATCCCGGCCCTGGCGATCAACCAGACCATGGTCTTCGGCGGCAAGCTGACCGAGGCCTACGACGAGCTCGCCGCCCGCGGCCACAAGCTCGTCAAGCGCATCCAGAACCAGAAGGCCACCAAGGACCTCGTGGCCCAGGCCGACGTCACCGTCGCCCAGGTCAAGGGTGCGGTCACCTCCGCCCGCAAGGCGACCGCCGACATCGAGCGCTCCGCCAAGGCCACCGTCACGACTGCCCGCAAGGAGGCCGCGAAGGTCGTCACCATCGTCGGCGGCAGCGTCGTCGAGGAGACCAAGGTCGTCGAGGCCGAGGTCACCAAGTCGGCCAAGCGCACCCGCACCGCGGCCAAGCGCACGAGCACCACGACCAAGAACGCCACCAAGAAGGCCACCACGTCGGCCAAGGGCGCCACGACGAGCGTTCGCAAGACCGCCGTCGCCGCCGAGAAGGCCACCGAGAAGGCCGCCGAGAAGGTCGGCACCGCGCCGCTCACCCCGACCGAGAAGGCCGCCGTCCCGGCCGAGAAGCCGGCCACCCCGGCCGCGAGCTGACCCTCCCCCACGCGTCGGCCTCGGCCGACCACCCGTCACCGGGTTCCCCCCTTTCCCGGTGACACCCCCGACGACCGGGGCCGGCTCGACCGGCCCCGGTCGTTCGGCGTCCCCGCCCGGTCGGATGCCGGGTGCCCGAACACCGGATCCCTGGCGCCAGCAACGCTGGATGCCGCCCGCCCACCACGGCGGATGCCGCCCGCCCACCCCGCGCGGATAGGGTCGGCCCGTGCCCGACCAGACCGCATCCGCCCGTAGTGCAGCCACCCCACCAGCGCTGGCCGACGCCCCCGTCGTCGCCCACGTGACCCGCGGCGGGTTCGTGGAGTCGGCCCACCGCGCGACCATCGCGGTGACGGACGCCGACGGCTCCGTCCTGCACGCCTGGGGCGCCGCCGACGACCCGGTCTTCCCGCGCAGCTCGAACAAGCCCATCCAGGCCGTGGCCATGCTGCGCGCCGGCCTCACCCTGCCCCCGCAGCACCTGGCCCTGGCCTGCGCCAGCCACTCCGCACAGCCCTTCCACCTCGACGGCGTGCGCGACATGCTCACCGCGGCGGGCCTCACCGAGGCCGACCTGCAGAACACCCCCGACCTGCCTTACGACCCCGACGAGCGTGACATCTGGATCGCCGCCGGCCGCACCGCCCGCCCGCTCGCCCAGAACTGCTCGGGCAAGCACGCCGCGATGCTCGCCACCTGCCGCCTCAACGGCTGGGACCTCACGACCTACCGCGACACCGACCACCCGCTGCAGCGACTGATGGCCGACACCCTGGCCGAGCTCGCCGGTGAGCCGGTCGCCGCCACCGCCGTCGACGGCTGCGGGGCCCCCGTGATGGCCGTCTCCCTGGCCGGGCTGGCCCGGGCCTTCGGCCGGGTCGCCACCGGCGAGCTCGGCACCCCCGAGGCCGCGGTCACCGCCGCCATGCGCTCCCACCCCGAGTTCGTCGGCGGCACCCGGCGCGACGTCACCGCCCTGATCCGCGGCACCGAGGGCCTGATCGGCAAGGACGGCGCCGAGGCGGTCTACGCGGTCGGGCTGGCCGACGGCCGCGGCGTCGCGCTCAAGGTCGCCGACGGCGGCCAGCGGGCCCGGCCGGTGGTGCTGGCGGCCGTGCTGCGCCGCCTGGGCGTGGAGTCCGCGGCCTACGCCCGCCTCGAGGACGCCCAGATCCTCGGCCACGGCGAGCCCGTCGGCGCGGTGGTCGCCGTCGGCATCGCGGAGTGAGCCGCGGATGAGGGCGGTGCTGCAGCGCGTCTCCAGGGCCTCGGTCACGGTCGACGGCCAGGTCGTCGGCGAGCTGACCCGACCCGGCATCCTCGCGCTCGTCGGGGTCACCCACGACGACGGCCCCGAGCAGGTCGCCACGATGGCCCGCAAGATCTCCGACCTGCGCATCCTGCACGGGGAGCGGTCGGTGCTCGACGAGGGTGCCCCGGTGCTCGTGGTCAGCCAGTTCACCCTCTACGCCGACACCCGCAAGGGCCGCCGCCCCTCGTGGAACGCCGCCGCTCCCGGGCCGGTCGCCGAGCCGGTCGTCGACCAGGTTGTCGCCGCCCTGCGAGCCCGCGGGGTCGAGGTGCACACCGGCCGGTTCGGTGCCCACATGGACGTCGAGCTCGTCAATGACGGCCCAGTGACGATCCTGCTCGACGTCTGACGCCTACGCTGGTCCCATGTCGTCGCTCGCGCAGCTCCAGCAGTGGATCGTCCTCGGCCTGTCCGTCGTGGCCCTCGGCGTCGAGCTCTACGCGCTCGTCGACTGCCTGCGCCGCCGCGCCGACGCCTTCACCGCGGCCGGCAAGCGCACCAAGCAGTTCTGGCTGCTCGTCACCGGCGTCGCCACCCTGCTGGGCATCGTCGCGCTCGGCGGGGTCGGCTTCCTCGCCATCATCGCGATCGTCGCCGCCGGGGTCTACCTCGCCGACGTGAAGCCGGCCCTGGACCAGGTCATGGGCCGCGGCCAGGGCAACCAGGGTCCCTACGGCCCCTGGTGACCCGCAGCTGAGCGACCCGCACCCGGGGGAGGCGACGGCGCCCGGGGCGCCACGGCATCCCACCCGATCGTCAGCTCGCCCAGCCGCCACCGCGACGGGCCGTCGACAACCGGCCACCCGGCATCCCGCACAGCCCGAACCGTCGCGATGAACCGCTGCCGGATGCCGTAGGCCGCCTGCGGTGCCTGCCTCGCCCAGGCCTCGTCGAGGTCGGTGAGCAGCCGGTGCACGCCCTCGTCGGGCACGTTGCGGTGGATCAGCGCCTTGGGCAGGCGCTCGGCGACCACCCCGGGGCGCTCGAGTCCGCGCAGTCGCCAGCTCAGCGACAGGCTCTCCGGCCCGCCGGCCGTCACGGCCACCCACGTGGCGAGCCGGCCCAGCTCGTCGCAGGTGCCGTCGACGAGCAGGCCGTCGCGGGCCAGGCGCGCCACCGTCGTGGCCCACGCGCCCGCCACGTGCGCCTCGTCGTACTGGCGCAGCACGTTGAACGCCCGCACCACCACCGGCCGGGCCGCACCGGGCAGGGGCACCTCGAACCCACCGAGCGCGAACCGCAGCCCCGGCCGCTCGAGCGGGCGCGCGGCCGCCACCCGGGCCGGGTCGATCTCGATGCCGACCACCTCGACGTCGGGGCGCACCCGCCGCAGCCGGTCGTGCAGCTCCAGGGCCGTGACCGGTGAGGCGCCGTAGCCGAGGTCGACCACCACGGGCGGGGCCGCGGCCTGCCGCAACCGCCAGGCCTGCGGACCCGTCAGCCAGCGGTCGCAGCGGCGCAGCCGGTTCGGGTTCGTCGTCCCACGGGTGATGACCCCGACGGGTCGCGGCTGCGGCACGGCCCCAGCGTAGAACCGCTTACCCTGAAGGGGTGCGTGAGTGGTGGCGGGAGCGGTCCCGGGAGGGCCAGGTCAGCCTCTCGATGGTGGCGCTGGTCGTCTCGCTGCTCGCCGCCCTGAGCCTGGGCCTCACCTCGTGGGTGCCGCAGGTGCTCGAGCGCGACATCGGGGTCGCCGACGTCGCCCCCGGCCTGCTCGAGGTGGCCCAGGGTGCGCGTGGCGTGCAGTCGCTCGGTGCCGGCCTCTCGGTGGCCCTGTACGACTCCGGCTTCCGGCTGGCCAGGGGCAGCACCGTGCTCGCCGACACGGTGACCCGGGGAGCCCCGGTCACCGCCATGATGGGCACGATCGAGGAGGTCGACGGCCACCTGCGCGAGCGCGTGACCTCCACGCTGATGCACGTGCGGATCGACGCCGTGACCCGGGTCAAGGACACCGTGCGCTACGTCGGCGTCGTCCACGACGACACGACGAGCAAGCCGTTGCGCATCGACTTCCAGCCGATCGACGGCCGGATCCGGATGGATGCCGCGGTGCCCGGTGCCGACGCGCTCGCCATCCACCTCGACTGGCGGCCCGCCACGGTGGGCATCGCGCCGGCCCTGCCCGAGCGCAACCTGCGCGAGCGCGCCTACTGGGTCGACCCGACCGTCGTCGAGCAGCCGGCCTTCACCTGGGTGCTCGGCACCGACGTGTCGATCGGGCCGGTGCGGGTGCCGCGCGCCGTCGACCTGCGCCAGGACGGCCGGATCGCCGTGCACGTCTGGGCCCCCCGGGCCGTGGTCACCGTCACGGACACCCCCCGCGACACCGTGACAGACTCGAACGCATGAGCACGCCTGCCGTCCCCACGCGCCTCCAGCGGGTCGCGATGGTCACCGTGCACACCTCCCCGCTGGCCCAGCCCGGTGAGGGTGACGCCGGCGGCATGAACGTCTACGTGCTCGAGGTCGCCCGCCAGCTCGCCCACCGCGGCATCGCGGTCGACCTGTTCACCCGCACCACGAGTGCCTCCCAGGCCGCCGTCGTCGAGGTGGAGCCCGGCGTCGTCGTGCGGCACGTGCCCGCCGGCCCCTACGAGGGGCTGTCCAAGGAGGACCTCCCCGGCCAGCTGTGCGCCTTCGCCGCCGGCATGATGCGGGTGGCCGCGCACGCCCCGCCCGGCTACTACGACCTGGTGCACAGCCACTACTGGCTCTCCGGTCAGGTCGGCTGGCTCGCCGCCGACCGGTGGGGTGTGCCGCTGGTGCACACCATGCACACCATGGCCCGGGTCAAGAACCTGCACCTCGCCGACGGCGACCTGCCCGAGCCGATGGGCCGCGAGATCGGTGAGGCCCAGGTGGTCGAGGCCGCCGACCGCCTGGTCGCCAACACCGAGCGCGAGGCCTCCGAGCTCGTCGACCTCTACGACGCCGACCCCGACCGGGTGGCCGTGGCCGAGCCCGGCGTCGACCTGGCGGTCTTCCGCCCCGGCTCGCAGCTCGAGGCGCGGGCCGCCGTCGGCGTCCCTTCGGATGCCGTGCTCCTCCTGTTCGTCGGACGCATCCAGCCGCTCAAGGCACCCGACGTGCTCGTCAAGGCAGCCGCCGAGCTGGTGCGCCGCCGCCCCGACCTCCGCTCGCGGCTGGTCGTCGGCATCCTGGGCGGGGCCAGTGGCTCGGGCGTTCGCAACCCGATGGGCCTGACCGAGCTGGCCGAGCAGCGCGGCATCGGCGACCTCGTGCGCTTCGTGCCGCCGGTCGACCGCCCGACCCTGGCCCGGTGGTACCGCGCGGCCGACGTGCTGGCCGTGCCCTCGCACAACGAGTCCTTCGGGCTGGTGGCGGTCGAGGCGCAGGCGTGCGGCACCCCGGTGGTGGCAGCCAACGTCGGGGGCCTGCCGACGGCGGTCGGTGACGCCGGCATCCTCGTCGACGGCCACGACACCGCCGACTGGGCCACCGCCATCGCCGGGGTGGTGCTCGACCCCGACCGGCGGGCCGGGCTGTCCCGGGCCTCGGCCGAGCACGCGGCCGGCTTCGGGTGGGCGCGCACCGCCGAGCGGCTCGCCGAGGTCTACGCCGACGCGATGGCCCGGCCCCGCGAGGCGTCGATCAACGACGCCGAGACGCTCACCGGCATCCCGCAGGCGGTCATCCCGTGACCGACCGCGCCACCCTCGCGGCGACCGTCGAGGCCTACCTCTGCGAGTCCGGGCACGACTGGGAGCCGGGCGCGCGCGACGACGAGTACGTCGTCTCGCTGCCCGGCGAGAAGAAGCTCAAGACGGTGGCCTCGGTCGTGGTGTCCGACCACGCCGTGTCGGTGTCGGCGTTCGTCATCCGCAACCCCGACGAGAACCACGACGAGGTCTACCGCTTCCTGCTGCGCCGCAACCTGCGCCTGCCCGGGGCTGGCCTACGCGGTCGACAAGGCCGGCGACGTCTACGTGACCGGCCGCATCCCCGCCGCCGGGGTCGACGCCGAGGTGCTCGACCAGCTGCTCGGGGTGGTGCTCACCGCCGCCGACGAGCCGTTCAACGAGCTGCTCGTCATGGGCTTCCTGAGCTCGATGCGCAAGGAGTGGGAGTGGCGCGTCTCGCGCGGTGAGAGCCTGCGCAACCTCGAGGCGTTCCGCAGCATCCTGGCCCGGCCGGGCGACCCCGGTCCGGGCGACCAGCCCGCCTGACCCGGCCCGCGCCGGGTGGCTAGGCTGGCGGCATGACGGCACACACGCTCATCCTGCTGCGTCACGGCGAGTCCGACTGGAACCAGAAGAACCTCTTCACCGGGTGGGTCGACGTCGACCTCACCGAGAAGGGCCGCGCCGAGGCGGTGCGCGGTGGTCGCCTGATGGCGGATGCCGGGCTGCTCCCCGACGTCGTGCACACCTCGGTGCTGCGACGGGCGATCAACACCGCGAACCTCGCGCTCGACGCCGCCGACCGGCACTGGATCCCGGTGCGCCGCAGCTGGCGGCTCAACGAGCGGCACTACGGCGCGCTCCAGGGCCTCGACAAGGCCGCGACCCGCGACAAGTACGGCGACGAGCAGTTCATGCTGTGGCGCCGCAGCTTCGACACCCCGCCGCCGCCGATCGAGGCCGGCACCGAGTTCGACCAGACCGGCGACCCGCGCTACGCCGGGGTCGAGGTGCCGCTCACCGAGTGCCTCGCCGACGTCATCCCGCGGATGATGCCCTACTGGGAGAACGACATCCAGGCAGACCTGACCGCCGGCCACACCGTGCTCGTCACGGCTCACGGCAACTCGCTGCGGGCCCTGGTCAAGCACCTCGACGGCATCAGCGACGACGACATCGCCGGGCTCAACATCCCCACCGGCATGCCGCTGGTCTACCTGCTCGGCGACGACTTCATGCCGACCGGCCCGGGTGAGTACCTCGACCCGGAGGCCGCCGCTGCCGCTGCCGCTGCCGTCGCCAACCAGGGTCGCTGATCGTTCGCTCCGCTCGTGAGTGCGGAAGTGGCTGCTCTGGCAACCACTTCCGCACTCACGGCGCAGGAGTGCTGAGGGGTCAGCGCACCCGCGGCCAGAGGTCGCGGGGGTCGCGGCGACGGAACAGCGCATCCCACGCACCGAGCCGGCGCCCGGACCGGTTCCACGTGACCAGCCGGTAGAGCCCGGCGCGGCGGCCGTCAGCGACCTCCAGGACCCCGGTCCCCCCGCTCAGCGCCGTGACCTCCGACGCCGGGTAGGTGTTGGATGCCGTGCCGACCAGCTGGGCGCGCGCCGCCCCGGGTGCGACGACGAGGAAGCGGCTGACGCTGGCGCTGAACGCCGGCAGCCGGGTGGTGAAGGGGGCGAGGCCGGAGTCTGGGGAGACCACCCGGGTCGTCTCGACGTCGAGCGGACCGGCCTCGCCGCGGCCGTCGCCGGCGACCCGGACGCTGCGCAGCAGCACGCCGTTGGGCAGGTCGGTGTGGGCGACGACCACCCGGCCCGGCCCGGGCCGGTGACCGCGCGCCGCCTGCACGAGCACGTCTCCGGGCACGGCCGCCTCCAGGGTGATGCGGCTGCGCACCAGCGAGGCCGGGAGCCCGGTGCACGCGGCGACGAACGGCCCGAGCGCTGCGAGCAGCGACTCGGCCAGTGGCCCCGACGGGCTCGGGGCCGGGAGCCCCAGCGGTGTCGCGCCGAGCGGGCCGGCGTCGTAGCCGTCGATGCGCACCCGGAAGGCCGGCGGCAGCGGGCCACGCAGGGGCACCGTCGCCAGGCCGTCGCGCAGCGCCACCTCGCTCCACTGTCGGGTCACCCCACCGTTGCGGCCGTACTCCACCAGCGACGAGTACGACGCCTCCAGCACGGTCGGTCGGGCCAGCAGGAGCACCGCACCCGGGCCGTTCCGGGCGGCCGACCCGTCCTCGACCGCGATCGGCACGACGTCGTCGCGGAACGTGACGCGGTCCCTCACCAGGCCGACCGGCGGGAGTGACCTCGGGTCGGCACCGGCAGCGCCCGCCCACAGGCGAACCAGGGTGCCCCCCGTGCCGCTCGCCTCAGCGGACGCCGCGACGACGACCCGCTGGCCGGCCAGGTCGTCGGCCCAGAGCAGGTGCGCCCGGGGCGAGGCGCCGGCCACCAGGGCGGCCACCCCCGGATCACCCGCGAGCCGGCCCCGGGCCGGCCAGGTGTTGGCTGCCACCCACACCGGGTCACCCGGCCCGGGTGGCGGGGGCGCGGCCTGGGATGCCGTTCCCGTCGCGACCCCCTCCACGAACCAGGCACCGACGGCCGCGGCGGCCACTGCGGCACCCGTGCCGATGACGACCGAGCGGCGGCGCACCTGCCGGTGGCGCTCGCCGACCAGCGCCACGGCATCCGGCGGGTCGGTGTGGTCGGCGAGCAGCAGGTCGAGGGCGTCCTCGACATCGCGGTCGAGGGCCCACTCCGCCGGTTCCCAGCCGGCCGCGGCGCGGGCGGCGGTCTGCGCCTCGAGGAGGCGGCCACGCAGGGACTGGTCGGCGTCGATGACGGTGGCGGGCGACGCCTCGAGCAGGTCGGCGACCCGCCCGGGGTCGACCCCCCAGACCGTCTCGGCGGCGAGCGCCGCCCGCTCGAGCGGGCTGGCTGCTCGCACGACGGCCAGCAGGGCGGCCAGCACGGCGTCGTCCCGCTCGCCCGTGGCGTCGAGGTCGTCGGGGCTGGGGCGGACCTCGTGGCGCGTCGGCGCGGGGGAGCGGTGCCGGGTCGCGGCGAGGGCCGCGGTCAGGACGCGACGGCGGGCCGTGGCGCCCGGGACCCCCTCGTCGAGCAGGGCACCCCACTGCCCGTGCAGGTCGGCCAGGGTGTCGGTCGTGACCCGGCGGGCGGTCGGACCGTCGAGTGTCACCAGGCGGGCCACCGGCTCGAGCTCGCCCCAGCGTGCGACCACGAAGTCGCGGAAGTCCTCCTCGGCGGTGACGGTCATGACAGCACGACCTTGCGGTCGGCCGGCCACAGGTCGAGCAGGCTGTGGCCGACGCGGGGCACCCCGGTGCCGAGCGGGCGCCCGGCGGCGTCGCGGCGCACGAGCCGGAACGCAGCGGCGTCGTCGGCGTTGACGACCTCGACGATCGCAGCGCCACTAGGGCGGGTCCTGATCACCTTCGAGACGGGGTAGGCGTTGGGCGAGGTCGCGAGCAGCTGGACGCGCGCCGCACCTGGCGCGATGACGAGGAAGCGCCCGACCCGGGGCCGGGAGTCCTCGAGCCGCAGCACGACCGGCTCGTCGCGGGGGGTGTCGGCGGGGATCACGGCAGCTGGCTCGAGGTCGAGCCAGCTCAACCGGCTGCGGCCGTCGTCGATGACGCGCACCGAGCGGATGACCGCACCGCTGCGCGTGGTGGTGCGCAGCACCCGCACCCGCCCGTCGGCATCCGAGGGGGAGATGGCGGTGGGGTCGATGACGCTGCCGCCGACCGTGACGTCGCTGACGACCTCGGTCTGCACCGAGCCGACGGGTGCGTCGATCGCCGCCGTGACGAACCGGGTGGTCTCCTCGGCGAACCCCGCCAGGGCGTCGGTGCCGCTCTTTCCGACCCAGGTCTGGGTGGTGCCGACGACCGGCCCGTCGAAGGCCCCGACCCGGGCCCGCAGGGCCGGGCCCGGGTCCTGAGCCCAGCGGGTGGCCCCGATGCCGGCCCGCACCGGCACGTCGACCCAGTCGCGGTGCACCGTTCCCTCCACGGTGGGGACGGCCGTGGGTGAGTAGGCCGCCCGGGTGGCGGTCGGCCGGGCGAGCACCAGCAGCAGGGTTCCCGGCATGGTGGGGAAGGCCACGGCCATGCCGCCCTGGGGGCCGGCGACGAACGGGCTCTGGAACAGCACCTCCTCCAACGTGCCCGGGTCCTCGCCCGCGGCTCCGTGCCAGGCCTGCAGGGCGAGGTCCTCGGTTCCGGGGTTGAGGGTGCCCGAGACGACCAGCCGCCGGCCCTCCACGTCGTCGGCGAACAGCAGGCGGGCCACGCCGTTCGAGCGGCTGATGACCAGCCCCTGCACCCGGGCGTCGGTGGCGAGGCGACCGCGCGCTGCCCACCGCGAGACGCTCTCCCAGTCCGGGTCGGTCGCCGGCGGCAGTCCGGTGGGGCCGGCGGCCCGCCCCGAGGCGATGCTCGCGGCGGCCGGCCGACGGCCGACCACCCACCAGCCGAGGGCACCGGCCGCGACCAGGGCGGCCCCGCCGGCGACCACCGAGCGCCGCTGCACCGACCTGCGGCGGTCCTCGACCAGGGCCGCGGGGTCGGGCGGGTCGCCCTGGCCGGCGAGCAGGTGGTCGACGGCGGCGTCGAGGTCGACGTCGAGCGCCCAGTCGGCCGGCTCCAGGCCGTCTGCGGCGCGGGCGGCGTCGTGGGCCCGGATGAGCCGGCCGCGAAGGCCCGCGGCCCGGTCACGGACGTCTGCCACCGGCATCCCGATCAGGGTGGCCACCTCGTCGGGGTCCGCTCCCCAGAGCGTCCCGGCGGCCACGACGGCCCGCTCCAGGGGGGTCGCCTCCCGCAGCACCGCCTCGAGGGCGGTGCGCACCGGGTCGTCGTCGTCGTCGAGGTCATCCCAGGGGCGCTGTGGCACGCCGGGCGACCCCCCGGCATCCGGCGTGGGTGGTGCGCCGGCCGGATGCCGGGGGGTCGCCGCGACGGCGGCGGTGAGCACCGAGCGGCGCGCCAGCTCCCCGGGCCGACCTTCGTCGAGAGCCTCGCGCCAGTGCTGGTGCAGGGTCGCCAGGGCGTCGGTGGTGACCCGGCGGGCCGCGGCGACGTCGAGGGTGACGACGAAGGCCACGCCCTCGAGGTCGGGCCAGCGCGCGGCCACGAAGTCGCGGAAGTCGTCCTCGACGGTGAGGGTCACCGTCCCAGTCTCACACCGGGAGCGCTGTGCGAACAGGTGTGTTCAGGGTCAGCGCAGGGCTGCGGCGCCGTCCTCGGCGTCCTCGTGGCTCTGCTCGCTCTCGGGGTCGAACTCGCCGGTGACCAGCCAGATGACCCGGTGCGCGACGCTGACCGCGTGGTCGGCGAAGCGCTCGTAGTAGCGACCCAGCAGGGTGATGTCGACCGCGGCCTCGGTGCCGTGCTGCCAGTCCTTGTCGGTCACCCGGGCGAACAGCTCGCGGTGCAGGTCGTCCATGGCGTCGTCGTCGCGCTCGATCTGGTGGGCGGCCTCGACGTCGCGGGCGGCGATCACCGACCCCGCCTTCTCGACGATCCGCTCGGCCACCTGGCCCATCTGCAGGATGGTGGAGCGCAGCTCGGCCGGCACGGCGGACTCCGGGTAGCGCAGCCGCGCGACCTTGGCCACGTGCCGCGCCAGGTCGCCCATCCGCTCGATGTCGCTGCTCATCCGCATGCTCGTGACGATGACGCGCAGGTCGGTGGCCACCGGTTGCTGGCGGGCCAGCAGGTCGAACGACATCAGGTCGAGCTCGGCCCGTCGTGCGTCGATCTCGGCGTCGGCCGCGATCACCGAGTCGGCGAGGTGGATGTCGGCGTCGAGCAGGGCCGTCGTGGCTCGGCTCATCGCCGACGACGCGAGGTGGGTCATCTCGACCAGCGTCTCGGCGACGCGGTCGAGCTCCTCGTGGAAGGCCTTGCGCATCACGGTGGTGTCCTCCGGGGTTCGGTACGGCGGCATGGGCATGCCTGGGCGTGCTGCCCACCCACGGCACTGTGACACCCCGGGATGAACCACAGGCGCCCCCGAGGTGAACTTCTGGCAGTGCCGCCGCTGGCGCGGCCGGGGATGCGCAGAACCGCCTCGCCGCGCCCCGTACCCTGACCTCGTGGATCCCACGCTCGCGGCGATGCTCGGCGGGGCGGTCGGCCTGGTCATCGGGGCCGTGGCCGTCGCCGCCACGCGGTGGTCGGAGCGCAGCAACGCCGAGGCCGAGCCGGCGGAGCCGCCGCTGCCCCGCGGCGTCGGGGACGTCCTGTCGGTGCTGCGCTCGATCGCCGTCGTCGTCGACGCCAGTGACGCGGTCGTCAACACGTCGGCGTCGGCGGTCAGCTACGGGCTGGTGCGCCACGGTGAGCTCGTCCACCACGAGCTGCGTCACCTCGCCCGGCAGGTGCGCCGCGACGGCATGATCCGCGAGGCAGAGCTCGACCTCACCCGCGCACCCAACGCCACGGCATCCGTCGTCATGCGCGTGCGGGTGGCGCCCATCGCCGTCTCACACGTGCTGATCCTCGCCGAGGACCACACGCACGCCCGGCGGGTCGAGGAGATCCGCCGCGACTTCGTGGCGAACGTCAGCCACGAGCTGAAGACCCCCGTGGGCGGCATCTCGCTGCTCGCCGAGGCCGTGCTCGGCGCCAAGGACGACCCCGAGGCGGTCGAGCGGTTCGCCCAGCGCATCCTCGTCGAGTCCTCCCGCCTCACCCGGCTGGTCCAGGAGATCGTCGACCTGTCCCGGCTGCAGGTGGCCGACACCCTCCACGAGCCCGAGCTGGTCGACCTGGGCGCCGTGGCGTCCGAGGCGGTCGACCGGGTGCCGAGTGGCGGCCGAGGCCCACGACATCGAGCTCACCCTGGTCAGCGAGGCCGGCCTGCGGGTGTTCGGGGATGCCGAGCTGCTCACCACCGCGGTCGCGCAACCTGGTGACCAACGCCGTCAACTACAGCGAGTCGGGCACCCGGGTCGGCATCGGCGCCCGCCGGGTCGAGGACTCCGTCGAGGTCACCGTGACCGACCAGGGGCAGGGCATCCCCCCGGCCGAGCAGGAGCGCATCTTCGAGCGCTTCTACCGGGTCGACGCCGCCCGCTCGCGCGCCACCGGCGGCACCGGCCTCGGCCTGGCCATCGTCAAGCACGTGTGCGCCAACCACGGGGGTCGGGTGAGCGTCTGGAGCCAGGAGGGGCGCGGCTCGACCTTCACCATGACCCTTCCCGCGGCGGCCGACCGGCCGGTCGCGGTCGACCACGACGACGGCCGCCCCTGGCCCGAGTCGCACGAGGAGAGAGCCCTGCATGACGCGCATCCTGATCGTTGAGGACGAGGAGTCCTTCTCGGACCCGTTGTCCTACCTGCTGCGCAAGGAGGGCTACGAGGTGTCGGTGGCCGAGACCGGCCACGACGCGCTCGACCGCGTTCGACGCGACCGGCGCCGACCTCGTGCTGCTCGACCTGATGCTGCCCGGCCTGTCGGGGGTCGACGTGTGCCGCGCGCTGCGCCAGCGCTCCAACGTGCCGGTCATCATGCTGACCGCCAAGGACAGCGAGATCGACAAGGTGGTCGGGCTCGAGCTCGGCGCCGACGACTACGTCACCAAGCCGTACTCCTCGCGCGAGCTGCTGGCCCGGATCAAGGCGGTGCTGCGCCGGCTCGCCGAGCCCGAGGAGATGCTGCCGACCACGCTCGAGGCCGGCCCGGTGCGGATGGACGTCGAGCGGCACGTCGTGACCGTGCGCGGCAGGCAGGTGTCCTTCCCGCTCAAGGAGTTCGAGCTGCTCGAGATGCTGCTGCGCAACACCGGCCGGGTGCTCACCCGGGTGCAGCTCATCGACCGGGTCTGGGGCAGCGACTACGTCGGTGACACCAAGACCCTCGACGTGCACATCAAGCGGCTGCGGGCCAAGGTCGAGTCGGACCCGGCGAACCCGACGCACATCCTCACGGTGCGGGGGCTGGGCTACAAGTTCGAGGTCTGACCCCCGGCGTGTTCTCTACCGTCGAGAGCTCAGGAGGACGAGGCGGTCAGGTCCTTGTAGTAGCCGATGTTCGGCAGCACGGGCACCTTGACGATGTTGGCGCCGGCCTGGTCGGTGGTGACGGTCATCTCGACCATGGTGCCGGGAGCGACCGGGATGCCGGGGATCTCGACGCCGGTCGCGGCATCCGAGAGCGTCTTGCCCGAGCTGGCCGGGACGGCGACGGTGGCCGGGGTGGGCGCACCCTTCACGGCGAAGGTGACCTCGACCGCGGAGGTGCTGCGGTTGACGGCCTGGCCCACCACGATGCCGGTCTCGCCCTTGGCGGGCACCACCACGGCGAGGTCGCGCAGGTCGAGCCCCTCGATGGTCAGGGGCACCCCGTCGGCGGAGTCGTAGTCGTAGTCGGTCTGGACCGGAGAGAACACGGCGCACCCGGAGGCGAGCAGGATGGTGCCTGCCAGGGCGGTGGCTCGCAGGGCGGAGGCGGCACGGTTCGTCACGCGGCCAAGGATAGCCATGCCCGGGCCCGCGCCGCCCAGGGTGCCCTCGGACCGGGTTCGCGGGGGTGTCGGTGGCGACCGTCGGTGTCGCCCACAGGGCCCCCAGCATGGGTCCGCGGGGCGGTCCGTACCCACCCCGGGCCCGCGCGCGAAGCATGGCGGGCACGGTTCTGTCAAGACCCGATCTACGGCTCCGGCAGCCCTCTTCCCCGCCCTGACCTGCGCAAACGCCGAAGGGCCGGATTATTGCGACACGCCGCTGCGTGGTATCCTGAGTGTCGCGAAAGGGGACAACAACACATGGTTTTCAAGGTCGGCGAGACGGTCGTGTACCCCCACCACGGGGCCGCGCGTATCGAAGAGATCAAGACCCGCACGATCCGCGGAGAGGAGAAGCTCTACCTCAAGCTCAAGGTCGCGCAAGGCGATCTCGTGATCGAGGTTCCTGCCGAGAACTGCGACCTCGTCGGTGTACGCGACGTGGTCTCCAAGGAAGGCCTCGACAAGGTCTTCGAGGTGCTGCGCACCCCCTTCGCCGAGGAGCCGACCAACTGGTCGCGCCGCTTCAAGGCCAACCTCGAGAAGCTCGCCTCCGGCGACGTCATCAAGGTCGCCGAGGTCGTGCGCGACCTGTGGCGCCGCGACAAGGACCGCGGCCTGTCCGCCGGCGAGAAGCGCATGCTGGCCAAGGCCCGCCAGATCCTGGTCTCCGAGCTCGCGCTAGCCGAGAAGACCGACGAGGAGAAGGCCGAAGTCATCCTCGACGAGGTCCTCGCGTCCTGACGCCGGGCTCGCGCCCACACTGACGTGACCGACGCCGACGCTGCCCCGTGCAGCGTCGGCGTCGTCGTCGTTGCCGCCGGGTCGGGCACCCGCCTCGGTGCCGGGTTGCCCAAGGCGTTCGTGCCGGTGGGTGGCCGCCCGCTGCTCGGCCATGCCGTCGACACCGTCGCGCAGGTGCGCGGGCTGGCGGCGCTCGTGGTGGTGGTGCCGGCCGAACACGCGGACCCAGCCGCGCCCGCTTGGGCCGGGGTCGACCTGCCCCCGGATGCCGTGGTGGTCGTGGGGGGTGTGTCGCGCACCGACTCGGTGGCCGCCGGGCTCGCCGCGGTGGGTGAGGTCGACGTCGTGCTGGTGCACGACGCCGCGCGCTGCCTCACCCCGGTGGCTGTCTTCGAGCGGGTCGTTGGCGCGGTGCGGGGTGGAGCGGCCGGTGCCGTGCCCGGCATCCCGCTGGTCGACACGGTCAAGACGGTGGATGCCGCGGGGGTCATCACCGGCACCCCCGACCGCGCCACGCTTCGGGCCGTGCAGACGCCCCAGGGGTTCGGGCGTGAGGTGCTCGTCGCGGCCTACCGCAGCGGGTTGGCCGCCACCGACGACGCGGCGCTGGTCGAGCTCGCTGGGCACCACGTGGTCGTGGTCGAGGGTGACCCGCTCGCGTTCAAGGTGACCACTCGTGACGACCTCGAGCACGCCGAGCGGGTGCTGGCCGAGCGGGCCGGGGCGCACGCGGCCGGGCTGCGAGACTGACGCCATGACCGCACTGCCCAGGGTCGGCATCGGGGTCGACGTTCATGCCCTCGCCGATCCGGGGTCGCAGCGCGAGCTGTGGGTGGCCGGGCTGCTCTGGCCGGGGGAGCGCGGGCTCGACGGCCACTCCGACGCCGACGTCGCCGCCCACGCCGCCTGCGACGCCCTGTTCTCGGCGGCCGGCATCGGCGACCTCGGGGCGCACTTCGGCACCGGCCGGCCCGAGCTGGCCGGGGCGTCGGGGGTGACCCTGCTGGCCGAGGCGGCCCGGCTGGTGCGCGAGGCCGGGTTCGACGTCGGCAACGTGGCGGTGCAGGTGGTCGGCAACGCCCCCAAGGTCGGCACCCGGCGCGCCGAGGCGCAGGCCGCGCTCTCGGATGCCGTGGGCGCACCCGTGTCCGTGAGCGGCACCACGACCGACGGGCTGGGCCTCACCGGCCGCGGCGAGGGCGTCGCGGCCATCGCGACCGCCCTGGTCATCAGCACCCGCGGCAACATCGACCGATAGGTCAAAGTTGCCCCACCGACCGTCCCGGAGTCGACCACCACGTCACGTCGGGTGCGCTGTGCGGGCGTGGGGTGCTCCCCTTCGGGAGGTAGATCCGTTCTCCCCTCGCAGATCCGTACTCCCGATGCAGATCCGTACTCCCCTCGCAGATCCGTACTCCCGATGCGCGGTGCTGCAGCGGCGCACGACCGGAGCAAGGGCTCCCCACCGGAGTACGGACCTACGACCAGCCGCCTCCCACGGACCTCCGCCGGCCCTCTCAGCGCGAGCGCACCTCGTTGCGCCGGTCGCTGCCGACGATGCGGGCCATCCGCTGCAGCTCGGCGACGTGCCCGCACAGGGCCTCGCGGCCCTCGGGCGTGAGCACCACGGTCGTCACCTGGCGGCCGTCGCGCACCGAGCGGTCGAGCCGCGTGTAGCCCATGGCGCTGAGCACCTTGAGGTGCTTGGACAGCGCGGAGTCGGACAGCCCGATCTCGTCGCGCACCGTGCCGAAGTCGGTGCCGGTCGAGGGCACGAGCATGGCGCAGATGCGCAGCCGGTGCGGCTCGTGGATCACCTCGTCGAACACCGGGTAGGGCATGGTGCGCAGCATACGGCGCCTTTCCTGCGCGGAAACCTGACCTCCGGGGGCTCCGCCCCCGGAATCCCCCGGAATCCCCCGAGATGCCACGCATTTCGAGGGCTGTGCCACAACGGAACCGGCGGCCACGACCGGCGCGCGCCCTTCCCGGCATCCGGCGGTGCGGGTTAGCGTGGCGCAGACCGTCGCCGTTCGACCCGAGGAGCACCCGTGCCGCAGACCGTCCAGGGAGTCATCGCCCGAGCCAGGGGAGCGGCGGTCGAGCTGGTCGACGTCGTGGTCCCTGACCCCGGCCCGGGTGAGGCCGTGGTGCGCGTCGAGGCGTGCGGGGTGTGCCACACCGACCTGCACTACCGCGAGGGCGGCATCAACGACGATTTCCCGTTCCTGCTCGGCCATGAGGCCGCCGGCACGGTCGAGTCGGTCGGCGAGGGGGTCACCGACGTGGCGCCCGGCGACTTCGTCATCCTCAACTGGCGGGCGGTGTGCGGGCAGTGCCGCGCCTGCCTCAAGGGCAAGCCGTGGTACTGCTTCGCCACCCACAACGCGACCCAGAAGATGACGCTCACCGACGGCACCGAGCTCTCACCGGCGCTCGGCATCGGGGCCTTCATCGAGAAGACCCTCGTGGCGTCGGGCCAGTGCACCAAGGTCGACCGGGATGCCGACGCGGCCGCCGTGGGCCTGCTCGGCTGCGGCGTGATGGCCGGTTTCGGTGCCGCGGTGAACACCGGTGGCGTGCGCCGGGGCGACTCGGTCGCGGTGATCGGATGCGGCGGGGTCGGCAATGCCGCCATAGCGGGTGCCAGCGTGGTCGGGGCGACGACGATCATCGCGGTCGACGTCGACGACCGGAAGCTCGAGGCGGCCCGCGGGTTCGGCGCGACCCACACCGTGAACTCCTCGACCGAGGACCCGATCGAGGCGATCCGTGCCCTCACCGGTGGCCACGGCGCCGACGTGGTGGTCGAGGCCGTGGGCCGGCCCGAGACCTACGAGCAGGCCTTCTACGCGCGCGACCTCGCCGGCACCGTCGTGCTCGTCGGCGTGCCGACGCCCGACAAGGAGATCACCCTGCCGCTGATCGACGTCTTCGGCCGCGGCGGGTCGCTCAAGTCGAGCTGGTACGGCGACTGCCTGCCCTCGCGCGACTTCCCGATGCTCGTCGACCTCTACCGGCAGGGGCGGTTCGACCTCGACGCCTTCGTGAGCGAGCGGATCGGCATCGGCGACGTCGAGGCGGCCTTCGACAAGATGCACCGCGGCGACGTGCTGCGCTCGGTCGTCGTGATGGAGGGTCGAGCGCGTGACGGCCGACATCCGGACGCTGGTGCGCACCTCCCCGGGTGGCGTGCGGGTCGAGCGGGTGGTCACCTCCGGGGTGTTCGAGCTCGACGGCGGCTCGTGGGAGGTCGACAACAACGTGTGGCTGGTCGGCGACGACGCGGAGGTGCTCGTCGTCGACGCGGCCCACGACGCGGGCGCCATCCTCGCCGCCGTCGGCGACCGCCGGGTCGTCGCGCTCATCTGCACCCACGGCCACAACGACCACGTCAACGCGGTGGGCGAGGTGGTCGCGGCCACCGGCGCCACGGCATCCCTGCACCCCGACGACCGGGTGCTGTGGGACCAGAGCCAGAGCGAGCCGCCCGGCGCCGACCTCTCCGACGGCCAGATCTTCACCGTCGGCGACGTCGAGCTGACCGTGCTCCACACCCCGGGCCACGCGCCCGGCGCCTGCTGCCTGTATGCGCCGGCCCTGGGCGCGCTGTTCTCGGGCGACACCCTGTTCCAGGGCGGTCCGGGCGCCACCGGGCGGTCGCACTCCGACTTCCCCACCATCATCGAGTCGATCCGCAGCCGGCTGCTCGACCTGCCCGCCGACACCGTGGTGCTGACCGGTCACGGCGATCCGACCACCATCGGCGCTGAGGCACCGCACCTTCAGGAGTGGATCGCCCGCGGCTCCTGAGGCATCCACCACGAACGTGGGTGAAGATCGTCGTCCGGACGACGATCTTCACCCACGTTCGGGGCAGGGCTCGGTTCTGTGGATTCAAGTGGGTGGCGCCCGCGCCGGTACCCTTGCGCGGGTGACCCTCAGGCTGTTCGACTCCCTCACGCGCGAGCTGCGTGACTTCGTCCCCGTCGTGCCCGGCAAGGCGGGGATCTACATCTGTGGGCTCACCACGCAGGCCCCGCCGCACCTGGGCCACGTGCGCTTCGCCGTCGCGTTCGACGTGCTGCGCCGCTGGATGGCGCGCGGTCACGGCCTCGACGTCACGCTCATCCGCAACGTCACCGACATCGACGACAAGATCCTCACCAAGTCGGCCGAGAGCGGCGAGCCCTGGTACGCCGTGTCCTACCGCAACGAGGTCGAGACTGCGGCGGCGCTCGAGGCGCTGGGCGTGCTGCCCCCCACCTACGAGCCGCGTGCCACCGGCCACGTGCCCGAGATGGTCACCCTGATGGAGACCCTGGTCGCCAGGGAACACGCCTACGCCGCGGGCGACGGCAGCGGCGACGTCTACTTCGACGTGCGCAGCTGGCCGGCCTACGGCGAGCTCACCCGGCAGAGGGTCGACGACATGGTCGACGCCGAGGATGCCGACCCGCGCGGCAAGCGAGACGCCCGCGATTTCGCGCTGTGGAAGGGGCACAAGGACGACGAGCCGCTGACTGCGTCGTGGCCCACGCCGTTCGGCGCCGGCCGCCCCGGCTGGCACCTCGAGTGCTCCGCGATGGCCCGCAAGTACCTCGGTGACACCTTCGACGTGCACGGCGGCGGTGTCGACCTGCGCTTCCCGCACCACGAGAACGAGATGGCGCAGTCGCGTGCAGCCGGCCTGGGCTTCGCCAACTACTGGCTGCACAACGCCTGGGTCACCATGGGCGGCGAGAAGATGAGCAAGTCGCTCGGCAACTCGCTGCGGGTCAGCGAGGTGCTCAAGGAGCACCGCCCGCTCGCAGTCCGTTACTACCTCACCGCGGCCCACTACCGCTCGATGATCGAGTTCCACCCCGGCTCGATCGAGGAGTCGGCCACCGCGGTCGAGCGCATCGAGGGCTTCCTGCGGCGTGCACTGCCGGGCGTCACCACCGCCGTGCCCACCGGCGACGAGGTGCTGCCAGAGGACTTCCGGGAGTCGATGGACGACGACCTCGGCGTCTCCGGCGCGCTCGCAGCGGTGCACGAGGCCGTGACCGCCGGCAACACCGCCCTCGACGACGGCGACTCCGAGGATGCCGCGGCGATCGCCCGCGCGGTCATCGCCATGACCGACGTGCTCGGGGTCAACCCGCTCGACCCCATCTGGTCGGCCGGCGACAGCGGCGCCGGCGACGCCCTCGCGAGCCTCGACGCCCTCGTCAAGGAACGCATCTCGGCCCGGGCCCAAGCCCGGTCCGCTCGTGACTACGACACCGCGGATGCCATCCGCGACGAGCTCGCCGCCGCAGGCATCGCGCTCGAGGACACCGCCGCAGGGGCCCGTTGGTCGCTCGCGCGGAGACGGAGTGAATGACCATGGCCGGTAACTCCCAACGACGTGGTGCGGTGCGCACCGGGAACAAGAAGGGCCCCCAGGTCGGGTCCGGCGGTCAGCGCCGCCGCGGCCTCGAGGGCAAGGGCCCCACGCCCAAGGCCGCCGACCGCCCGAACCACAAGGCGCACAAGTCGGCCAAGGCCGCCGAGCGGCGTGGTGGCGGGCAGGCCGGGCGCACCAGCACCCGCAAGAACAAGGCGAGCAGCGAGATGGTCGCCGGGCGCAACTCGGTGCTCGAGGCCCTGCGCGCCGACGTGCCGGTCACGACGATGTACGTTGCCGGGCGCATCGACTCCGACGACCGGGTGCGCGAGGCGCTGAAGACCGCGACCGAGCGCGGCATCCCGGTGCTCGAGACGCCGCGGGGCGAGCTCGACCGGCTCACCGACGGGGCCGTGCACCAGGGCCTGGCCCTGCAGGTGCCGCCGTACGAGTACGCCCACCCGAACGACCTGATCGACCCCGAGGCGCCCGGCATCCCGCTCGTCGTGGCGCTCGACGGCATCACCGACCCGCGCAACCTCGGCGCGATCGTGCGCTCGGTCGCGGCCTTCGGCGGCCACGGCGTGGTGGTTCCCAGCCGGCGCTCGGCCGGCATGACGGCATCAGCCTGGAAGTCGTCGGCCGGTGCCGCCGCGCGCATCCCGGTGGCGCAGGCCACCAACCTGAACCGGGCCTTGGAGGACTACCGCAAGGCGGGCTTCTTCATCATCGGGCTCGACATGGACGGCGACGTCGAGCTGCCCGACCTCGAGCTGGCGTCGGAGCCGCTCGTGGTGGTCGTGGGGTCCGAGGGCAAGGGCCTGTCGCGGCTCGTGCGCGAGCACTGCGACCAGATCGTCTCGGTGCCGATGAGCTCGGCGGTGGAGTCGCTCAACGCCGGCATCGCCACCGGAGTCACGCTCTACGAGGTCGCGCGCCGCCGCCGGAAGGGCTGACGCCGGCTCGTCCGACCCCAGCGAAACGCCCCAAATACTCGGTGTGTGGGGTCGGTCTGTGCGAAGATCGGCGCCGCCGGAGCACTTCGGCCCCGGGGGCATGACGACCCCCAATGTCGCGTCGCAGAGAGGGACCTCATGTCCGACCAAGGCTCGCCCCCGCCGCCCCCGCCCCCGCCGCCCGGTTCGGGCGATGGCGGCTACCTGCCGCCCCCGCCGCCCGGTGGCGGCGACTACGGCGCCCCGCCGCCGCCGATGGGCGGGGCAGGTGGGCCCGTCGACCACCCCAAGGGGATGACGATCCTCATCCTCGGCATCCTGTCGCTGGTGTGCTGCTCGCCGCTGGGCATCGCTGCCTTCGTCATGGGCAACAGCGCGCTCAAGGAGATCGACGCGCAGCCCGGTCGTTACGCCAACCGGCAGATCGTGCAGATCGGCCGCATCCTGGGCATCATCGGCATGGTCTTCCTCGTGCTGACGATCATCTGGTTCCTGTTCCTCGGCGGCCTCACGGCCATGTCGGGCAGCTCGAACTGACCCGGTGACCCTCGTCCGCGAGACGGCGCACCCCGGTCCCACCACGGACCGGGTGCGCCGTCTCGCGCTCCCCGGCGCGGTGCTCGCCGTCACGGCGGCCGCGACCGCCTACGTCGCAGCCGTCGACCCGAACCGGCCTGGTCACTACCCGCTGTGCCCCACCTACGCCCTCGTCGGCGTCTACTGCCCGGGCTGCGGGATGCTGCGCGCCACCCACGACCTGGCACACCTCGACGTGGCCGGGGCCTTCGCGCGCAACCCGCTGGCGGTGCCGGTCTACCTCGGCCTCGCCCTGCTGTTCATCCGCTGGGTGCTCGCCCGGTGGCGCGGCGAGCAGCTGCGCTGGGACCCACCGCGGTGGCTGCCCGCTGCGCTGGGCGTGGCGTTCGTGGCCTACACCGTGGCTCGTAACCTGCCCGGCTGGACCTGGCTCTCGCCCGTGTGACACCGACTCATTGCGAAAGATCCACCCCAGGTGGGGCCATTTCGCCGCGGTAGGTGGCGGGTCTTCCGCAATGAGTCGGGTGGTGGTCAGCCCTTCGGCACGTTCACGACGCTGGAGTGCACGGCCTTGTCGCCGAGGGTCTGCTTGTCGGCGTCCCAGAGCATCCAGAGCCAGCCGATGTAGATGACCTGGTTGACCAGGCCGTTGACGAGCTCGCGCAGGAAGGTCATGCCGGCGCCGACCGGCTGGCCGGTCTTGTCGTCGAGCAGGTAGAGCCCGATGACCTTCTTGCCGACGCTCTGCCCGGTGCGGCCCATCTTGAAGACTCGGTTCCAGATGGTGATGCCGATGGCGATCAGCGCGCCGAGAGCGATGAGCAGACCGCCGGCGGCCGCGAGCCCGGGGTTGGAGTCGCCCGAGGTGACGGTGTTGCCGAACTGGTCGGTGCTGATGTCGCTCGGTACGGCGATCGCGATCAGGATGATGCCGATGACGACGGGGATCAGCCCGATGAGGGTGATGGCGATGTCGACCAGGTAGGCCAGGGCGCGCTGGCCGAAGCTGGCCACCTTGCCGAAGTTCTGCTCGACGTAGGCGAGGCTGCCCGGGTAGGCGGGGCCCCCACCACCGGCGTAGACCGGTGCCCGCGAGTAGCCACCGTAGGGGTTGGCCGGCGGCTGCGGGTAACCCGGCTGTCCCGCAGCGGGATTCGGCTGACCGTAGGAGCCGACCGGCGGGGCCGGGGGCGGGTACTCGGGCGCGACCGGAGGAGCGGGAGGGCCAGCCGGAGCGAGAGCGGGAGCATGGGGCGGGGGAGGCGCTGCCTGCTGCGGCGCAGAGGCGGCGGCCTCCGGGGGCGGTGCAGGCGCAGCCTCCGGAGGCGGGGGAGCGGCGGCCTCGGGCGGCGGAGGGGCGGCGGCCTCCGGCGACGCAGCAGGAGTGGGCGGGGTCTGCGGCTCGTCGGGCGTCGGGTCGCTGGGGTCCTGCGGAAGGTCGGTCATGACTGTCCCTTGGCGAGCATCGGGTGGTTGCCCTCCGATCCTAGGCTCGCCCCTGCGGAGTGGCGATGACGGGTAGCTCACGCGTGTCGACCCCGAGCACCGCCCGCTCGTCGGGCTTCGAGGGCAGCACCGAGCTGACGTAGTCGTCGATCGCCACCTCGATCGGGATGTCGTGCTGGGCCCGCTCGGCCATGTACCACCGGTGCTCGAGCACCTCGTGGAAGACCTCGGCCGGCTCCAGCTTGGAGACCAGGGTCCGCGGCACCCGGCGGGTCACGGGCTCGAAGATGTTGGCCAGCCAGTCGTGCGCGACGATCTCCTCGTCCTCCCCCTGCCGCCCGGTCGCCGCCGTGTAGGCGTCGAGGTCGTTGAGCAGACGGCGGGCCTGGTTCTCGCGCACGTCGAGGCCGGTGAGGCGCAGCAGGCGACGTGAGTGGTGCCCGGCATCCACCACCTTCGGCTGGATCTGGATCGACGTGCCGCCGATGTCGGTGGTGATGGCCAGCTCGTCGACGTCGAAGCCGAGTTCGTTGAGCCGCCGAATCCGGTCGTCGACCCGCCACCGCTCGTTGTCGTCGATCAGCTCGCTGCCGGTGAGCTCGTCCCACAGCTCGCGGTACCGCAGCATGATCCGCTCGCTGACCGCCACCGGGTCGCGGTCCTCCTGCAGCAGCCCACCGGCCTCGAGGTCCATCAGCTCGCCGGCGATGTTGACCCGGGCGATCTCGAGGTCGTGCTCGCGCTGGCCGTCGCTGAGCCGCTCGCGCAGCTCGCCGGTCTCGGCGTCGACCAGGTAGGCGGCGAACGCGCCGGCGTCCCGCCGGAACAGCGTGTTCGACAGCGACACGTCGCCCCACCAGAAGCCGGCGAGGTGCAGGCGCACCAGCAGCACCGCGAGGGCGTCGATCAGCCGGCCGGCGGTGTCCGGGCGCAGGTTCTGGCTGAAGAGCGCGCGGTAGGGCAGCGAGAACTGCAGGTGGCGGGTGATCAGGCACGCGTCGAGCGGCTCGCCGTCGAGCCCGACCCGCCCGCTCACCACCGCGAACGGCTCGACGCACGGCATCTGCAACCGGTTGAGGCTGCGCAGCAGCTCGTACTCGTGCCGGGCCAGGTCGGCCTTGATCTCCTTGACGGCGAGCACGCGCCCGGACAGCCGCACGAACCGCACGACGTGCCGCGAGATGCCGCGGGGCAGGGCGGCGAGCAGGTCCTCGGGCCACTCCTCGAGGGGCACCCGCCACGGCAGGTCGAGCAGTGCGGGGTCGGGGCGGGCGGCCGAGATCTCCAGTGCCATGAGAGGCCTTCCGTGACAAGCGGGGGATGCGCAGTGGCGAGCCTACGGCGGGAACGGTGCGGACGGCATCCGCGCACCACTGGCGGTGGATGCCGCGACGCCCCGGACGGTGTCGTCCGGGGCGTCGCGTGGTGCGGGGAGGCGGCTCAGCCGAGGCGGGCGCCGCTGCCCGGGTCGAACACGTGCATGTGCTCGGGGTTGGGGTAGACGTAGATCTTCGAGCCCTTGTCGGGCACCTTGCGGCCGTCGACGCGGGCGATGAACGGCTTGGCAAGGCCGTCGTCGCCGCCCTCGAGCTTGACGTGCTCCTGAGCCGGGGTGGCGTAGACGTAGGCGTCGGCGCCGAGCTCCTCGACGACGTCGACGATGAGCTCGAGGCCGTCTTCGTTGGTGGTGACCTCGACGTCTTCGGGGCGCATGCCCACGATGACCTGGTTGCCGACCTTGCCGAGCAGCGAGCGGTCGACGGGGAGGCGGTGGCTGCCGAACTGCACGCCGTCTTCGGTGACCGGCACCGAGACGAGGTTCATTGCCGGCGAGCCGATGAAGCCGGCGACGAACACGTTGTTCGGGCGGTCGTACATCTCACGCGGGGTGTCGCACTGCTGGAGGATGCCGTCCTTGAGCAGGGCGATGCGGTCGCCCATCGTCATGGCCTCGATCTGGTCGTGGGTGACGTAGACGGTGGTGACGCCGAGCCGGCGCTGGAGCGAGGCGATCTGGGTGCGGGTCTGCACGCGCAGCTTGGCGTCGAGGTTGGACAGCGGCTCGTCCATCAGGAACACCTGCGGGTGAGCGGACGATGGCCCGGCCCATGGCCACGCGCTGGCGCTGGCCACCGGAGAGCGCCTTCGGCTTGCGCTCGAGGTAGTCGCCGAGGTCGAGGATCTGTGCGGCCTCGGCCACGCGCTTGCGGATCTCGCCCTTGTCGACGCCGGCGATCTTCAGGGCGAAGCCCATGTTGTCGGCGACAGTCATGTGCGGGTAGAGCGCGTAGTTCTGGAAGACCATCGCGACGTCGCGGTCCTTGGGCGACAGGTCGGTGACGTCGCGGTCGCCGATCCGGATCTTGCCGCCGTTGACCTCTTCGAGGCCGGCGAGCATGCGCAGGGAGGTGGACTTGCCACACCCGGAGGGTCCGACGAGGACGAGGAACTCGCCGTCGGCTACGTCGATGTCCAGGCGGTCGACCGAGGGCGAGTCGTTGCCCGGGTAGATGCGAGTGGCTTGGTCGAACTTGACAGTTGCCATGGCGTCATTGCCTTCCTTCACCGGCAGGAACGTGCCGGACGATCCGTTGTAAAGGTGGTGGAGCTCCCGCCACATCGGTGTAAGCGGTTTCGCCAGTATGCCGTGTCGGGGTGGCGCTGTGGTACCCCGGTCTCGAGAAGATGCGGCACGGCATCCGCCGCGGTTGTTAGATTGCGCCCCGTGAACGAGTCGCGGTCAGCGCGCCTGGCCGACATCGCGGCGCAGGCCGACGTCAGCGAGGCGACGGTCAGCCGGGTGCTGAACGACCGCCCCGGCGTCTCCGACTCGACCCGGCAGGCGGTGCTCACCGCGATCGACGTGCTCGGCTACGACCGCCCCACCCGGCTCAAGCCCAAGTCGGCGCTGCTCGTGGGCCTGGTGATGCCAGAGCTGGTCAACCCGATCTTCCCGGCCTTCGCGCAGGTCATCGAGACCGCGCTGGCCGCCGAGGGCTTCACCCCGGTGCTCTGCACGCAGACCCCGGGCGGGGTGCACGAGGACGACTACGTGCAGATGCTGCTCGACCGCGGGGTCTCCGGGATCATCTTCCTCAGCGGCCAGCACGCCGACGCCACCTCCGACCCGGCGCGCTACCAGGGGCTTCGTGACCGCGGCCTGCCCATCGTGCTGGTCAACGGCTGGCTGAGCGGGGTCGACGCCCCGTTCGTCTCGAACGACGACGTCGCGTCGATGGGCCTGGCCGTCAACCACCTGGCGCAGCTGGGGCACACCGAGATCGGGCTGGCGCTCGGCCCGGAGCGCTACACCCCGGTCATCCGCAAGGTGCAGGGCTTCCGGGTGGCGATGCGCGAGCACCTCGGGGTCGAGCCGGCCCACCTCGAACGGCTGGTCACGCACACGGTGTTCAGCCTCGAGGGCGGCGCGGCAGCAGCGGGGCGGCTCATCTCGCGCGGCGCCACCGCGGTGATCTGCGGGTCGGACCTGATGGCCCTCGGCGCGATCCGGCAGGCGCGCTCGATGGGCCTGAGCGTGCCGCGCGACGTCTCGGTCGTCGGCTACGACGACTCCACGATCATGGGCTTCACCGACCCGCCGCTGACCACGATCCGCCAGGCGGTGGAGGCGATGGGGGATGCCGCGGTGCGAGCGCTGCTCGACGAGATCGGCGGCGAGGGGCCGCCGCGGGCGGAGTACGTCTTCCGCCCCGAGCTCGTGGTGCGCGGCTCGACCGGCGCGGTGCCGCACCGGGCCTGAACCGCAACGGCGCTCGGATGCCGGGTGGCCGGCATCCGAGGTGACGTCGCCTACCGTCTGGTAGGTGGAGTGATCGGTGCACCTACGGAGTGGTAGCCCAGGGCGGGAGCGGATGCCGGGTGGCCGGCATCCGAGGTGACGTCGCCTACCGCCTGGTAGGTGAACCGATCGCGTGACCTCCCCGGCGGTAGCCTACGGCAGGGTGTGGGACAAACGTGCTCCGGCTGCCGCGAGCTGGGCGGATGGAGCCATGCCCAGGGCGCGCCCACGGCATCCGGGCGCGTTCCTCTGGCGCGTCGCGGGAGGCACCCCTATGGTTCGGGCATGAGGATCTCGGACGTGATCAAGCGCAAGGGCGGCAACGTCATCACCGTGCGCACCGACGCATCGGTGACCGAGCTGCTGAGCCTCCTCTCGGAGCACAAGATCGGCGCGGTCGTGGTGAGCGACGACGGCGAGAGCGTGCACGGCATCGTCAGTGAGCGCGACATCGTGCGGCACCTGCACACCGACGGCGCGGCCCTGCTCGACGCCCCGGTCGGGCAGATCATGACCAGCGAGGTGCACACGGCCACCCCCGACGAGAGCCTCGACGCCCTCGAGTCGATGATGACCGAGCGCCGGTTCCGGCACGTGCCGGTGGTCGTCGACAACAAGCTCGTTGCGATCATGAGCATCGGCGACGTGGTCAAGAACCGCATCGACGACCTGCAGGCCGAGCGCGACCAGCTGCGCACCTACATCCAGTCCTGACGCACGCCCCAGACCCGACTTCTTGCGATCCACCCACCCCGCGGGCCCCCCTCGGGCGCTCCGGAGGTGGGGAATCCGCAATGGGTCGGGAGATGGCGCGATACCGGGGACAGCCGGTACCCAGCCTGACGGCTTACCGTGGTGGGCATGACCGCCGACGCGATCGCCGACGGCCCCGAGCCGGAGGACGACGAGACCCTGCAGCCGCGTGAGCACTCGCGCCTGGGGGAGTACCGCCTCGTCCAGCGGCTCGGCGAGGGCGGGATGGGCGTGGTGCACCTCGCGCTCGACCGGCACGGCCGCGCGGTCGCGATCAAGGTGCTGCGCCAGCACATCGCTCACGACCCCGACGCACGCGCCCGCCTGACCCGCGAGGTCAGCAGCCTGAGCCGGATCACCAGCCCGCGGGTCGCGCCGATCATCGACGCCGACGTCGACGGGCCTACTCCCTACATCGTCACCCGCTACGTGCCCGGCCCCTCGCTCGACGACTACGTGGCCGAGCGCGGCCTGCTCCCGCCGGCCGACCTGCACCGGGTCGCCTCCGGCCTGGCCGAGGCGCTCGACGCCATCCACTCGGCCGGGGTGGTGCACCGCGACGTCAAGCCGGGCAACGTGCTGCTCGTCGACGGCGACCCGGTGCTCATCGACTTCGGCATCGCGCACGTGGCCGACGACATCCGGCTCACCATGACCGGGCTGGTCATGGGCACGCCGGGCTACCTGGCCCCCGAGGTGGTCGGCGGTGAGGACGTCACAGCCGCCACCGACTGGTGGGGGTGGGCGGCGACCACCGCCTTCGCCGCCAGTGGCACACCGCCGTTCGGCACCGGCCCGATGGGTGCCGTTCTCGCCCGGGTGAGCGCCGGTGACCCCGACCTCGAGGCGGTCGACCCGCGCATCGAGCCCCTGCTCTACGCGGCGCTCTCGCCGAACCCGAGCGAGCGCCCGCACCACGACGAGGTCGTCGCGGCGCTCGAGCGGTACGCCCACGGTGCGCCGGTGACCGAGGCGATCCTCGTGCGTCGGGTGCGCCCGCCGACCGAGCGCCTCTCCGTGCCGCCCACCACCGCGCTGCCGCCGCCCCCGCCGTCACGGCCCGCCGGTCGCGCCGGTGATCGGAGCGGCCGCCGCGGGTGCCGGGCTTGCTGCGGGTTCGAGCAGGTATGCCGGTCCGGCGGCATCCGCTGCGCCCGCCGCGGCCCGCGTGCCGACACCCGTGCAGTCGCCCGCCCCGTCACCCCTGCCCGCGCCGATGGTGACGACCGGCCGCCCGGCCGGTCCGCCCGGCTGGGAGCAGGCGCAGCCGATGAACCGCCAGGCGACCCAGTCGCCGGCGCGACCCGCGCCGGCCCCGCAGCAGCTCGCCCCCGCCCCCCAGCCCGGGCGGCCGGGGGCGCCGGTGCCCGACTCGGAGTCGGACTGGGATGCCGCCCGCCTCGGCCACGGGCCGTGGGGCGACCCGCGGATCGGCCGAGCGAGCCGGTCGGGCACGCTGCTGGCGCTGCTCGCCGTCCTCGCGGCCGTCACGGCCCGGGCCCCGGTGGTGGCGGTGCTCGGGCTGCTGGCCTGGGTCACCCTGGCCCGCACGGCCGACCGCTCGGTCACCGCTCTCGTCATGCGCCGGCACGAGCGAGGCGCCCGCGGGAGCGACGTCGCAGTCGCGGTGGCAACCAGCCCGTGGCACCTCGTGCTCGGCCTGCTGGGAGCCGCCGCCACCCTCGTGCTGCCGCTGTTCGTGGGGGTGTGCGCGATGTTCGCCAGCGCCCTGGTGCTCACGGCGGCCCGAGGCACCGACGTGCGCACCGACGACGTGCTGCCGCTGGTGGTGGCCGGCGTCTTCGCCGGGCTCACCGCGTGGTGGGGTCCCGGCGGTGCCAGCCTCCGCAGGGGCAGCCGCAGCATCGTGCGGGGGCTGACGCCTGGTGAGGCGGCCGGGCAGGTGGCGGCCGGCATCCTGCTGGTCGTTGCGGTGGTCGTGCTCGCGATGACCCTCACGGGCACCGGCCCCACGTGGTGGCCCCGCACGACGGCGCCCGGGTGGGCGTCGCAGGTGGTGCCGACGCTGTGAGCAGACTGTCCCGCGACCGCCCCGGGCGCATCTTCCAGGGCGAGTCGCCGACCGAACCCATGCCGATGGCCGACCTGTTGCGCCGCACGCCGTACCGCAACATGCGCATCCCGGGTGAGGCGCCCGAGGACACCCAGGTGCGGTGGGCGATCGACCTCGCGGCTCGCGTGGGCGAGCTGATGCTGCGTTGCGGGGCCGGCGCTCCGCAGGTCGTGGGGAGCGTGGCAGCCGTGGCGGCGGCGGCCGGCGTCGACGTGGTGGAGGTCGACGTCACGCTGCAGTCGCTGCTCATCCAGGCGTCGAGCTCCACCGGGCGGCCGCACACCCTGCTGCGCGTGGTGCGGCGCACCCGTCACGACTACGCCCGCCTGGTCGCGGTGCACGAGCTCGTCGAGGCGCTGGCCGGTGGCCGGATCGACTCGCGCGAGGCCGACCGCCGGCTGCGGCAGATCAAGCGCAGCCGGCGCATCTTCCCGGTCTGGGCGGTGTCGCTCGCCAGCGCGCTGCTCGCGTCGGCCGTCGCCGTGATGATCGGTGCGAGTGCACCCACGGCCGTGGCCACTGTGCTCGTGGTGCTCGCGGTCACCGCCGTCAACCGCCTCTACGCGCGGATTGCGTTGCCCGAGTTCTACGCCAACGCGATCAACGCCATGGTGGCGACCCTGCTCGCGGGTGCGGTCTACGCGGCGGCTACCGCGCTCGGGCGTCCCATGCAGGAGCAGGACTTCGCGTTCATCGTGGCCGGTGGCATCGTCGCGATGCTGCCAGGGCGCTCGATGGCCTCCTCCATCGAGGACGTGCTCTTCGGCTTCCCGCTCACCGGCGCCGGCCGGCTGCTGTCGGTGCTGGTGGCGCTGATGGGGCTGATCATCGGCATCGCCGGTGGGCTGACCGTGATGCTGTCGCTGACTACGGTGGTCGACTCCGGCTTCGTCTCGCCGTCGGTGCTGAAGCTGAACGTGAACCAGTCGTCGGTGTTCGCGGCCGTGGGGGGTGCGCTCGTCGTGGGCCTGAGCGGTGCCGTCACCGTGCAGAGCCTGCGCCGGCTGATCGTGCCCACCGGGCTGCTGTCGATGGTCACCGCCGTGGTGGCGGCCGGGCTCACTCGCGGGGTCGGCATCGGGGCCATCGCCGCCACCGGGGTCGCGGCCGTCGCGCTCGGCGCGGCTGGGCGCTTGGTCGCGGCACGGCTCGGCGCCCCGTCGATGGTGCTCGTCGTGCCGGCCAGTTTCGCCCTGCTGCCTGGTCTGACCATCTTCCGCGGGCTCTACGAGCTGGTGGCAGCCAGCGGTGATGCCCCCGGCTCGCTCACCATCCAGTCCGGGCTCACCACGCTGCTGGGTGCGGGGGCGATCCTGCTCGCCATCGCGACCGGCACCGTGTTCGGCGAGATCCTCGCGTCGCCGTGGGACCGCTCGGTGCGCGGGGCGCGGCCCGAGGGGCGGGACGGGCGAGAGGGGCGGGACGACGACGGCGGCGACCTCCGGCGCGCCTGAGGTGCGGCGTGCGGGTGCTGAGGGCTGGCCGCGGGCTCGGGGAACGCGGAAGTTCGTGCGGCACGCGGAGATTGCTGTGTGAGGGGTGAAGTTGTGCGTGGTGCGTCACGGGCCGATGACGGATGCCGGGTGCCGCTCCGCGTAGACTCCGGGGCTGTCTGCGCCCCCGTTGGCGCGGGCCCGCTGGCGTGGCGCAATCGGTAGCGCACCTGTCTTGTAAACAGGGGGTTGAGGGTTCGAGTCCCTTCGCCAGCTCAAGTGGAAGATCGCGTATCACGTTGTGGGGCAACTATTTTGATCGTGTCTCGGATTCGCGCGCGCCCTGAGGGCGGACGTGCCATAACATTCGGCCGCCTGTGGCCAACTGTGGGCACGGCTGGCCACGCAAGAGCCGGTGACCTGTGCCAGTTGCCACCTGTTATTGCAACAGGGGTGCAGTTCAGGCCCAGGATGCGAGCCAGGACTTGGCGCGCTCGGCGGCCGCAGCATGCTCTGGATCGAGGCGGTCCAGCCGAGCCGCGATCACCGTCGGGTCCACCAGGCCGGCAGCCAGCAGGGACGCGACGAAGTTCGCGTCCTTCTCGCGCAGTGCGACCAGCTTCGCGACGCACAGGTCGTGCCGCTCCAGGCACCATCCGGTGAACCGCGGCGTGCCACCGATCGCTGCTGTGTGGCGTTCTGCACCTTGACCAGGCGATCGCGCCACCCCGTTGGAAGGGCGGCCGTCGACAGGCTCACCCCGTCGATGCTGAACCCGTGCAGCTCCTCGAAGGGCGACCACTCGCCGGCGACACCTTCGATTCGGTCGGCGAGCTCGACGGTGCTCGGCTCGTCCGGCGCGATGGGCAGGATGTCGACCTCCAGCGACATCGTGGCCTCGGGCGGCAGGAGGCCTTCGTCCACCGAGCCGAGGAGGGCCTGTGAACCGACGACGATGACCGCGTCGGCGCCGATGATCTGGCAGGCGGTGCGGATGGCGTGCTCGAGCTGGTCGCGCCGCATCAGTGGGCCGCCAGCACCTGCTGGCGCTCCTCCTGGCTCAGCAGACCGCCCATCGGCGAGACCTCACGCATCTCGATGCTGTCGCGGTCCAGGCCAGTGAGGACGCGACGCAGCCCCGACACGTCACCGCTGCTGACCATCCGGCCCCACCGCTCGACGTTCCGGGTGTGGGGCTGGCCCGTCACCTGCGAGCCAATCTGACTGAGCCGTTCCTCGATCTGGGGGCGCCACTCGCCGAAGGTCTGCTGCGTCAGGTGGCTCGACAGCTGCCGGTGCAGCCGCCACGACCGCTGCTCGGACCGAGTCAGCACGGGCTCGACCGGGCGACGGATGACCTCGAGCCGGTAGCCCATGCAGTCCAGCAGCCGCTCGAGCATCTCGTCGCTGAGCTGCGTGCGACCGGTGAGGAACTGGCTGATGCTCGGCTGGTGTACACCGCTCCACCGGGACAGCTGGGTCTGGGTGGTGCCGGTCTCCGACATCACCTGCTCCAGCAGCTGCCCGCGCTCACCCATGTCCTGAATATAGCAAGCAGTGCTATGTCGTGACGAGTGCCGACTTGGAGATCGCGCGGATAGGTCAGGGTCGTCGTGTGGGTCGGGTGTCCCAGCGGTGGGTGGTCCAGGTGATGCGGATGAGGCGTCGGGTGATGATCACGGCGTTGGCCAGGGCGATGAAGGCGTCGGTCACGCGGGTGTGTCGTTCGGTGCAGATGGCGAGCTTCTTGAACCCGCGGTTGTGCCATGAGTTGGTTCGTTCCACCACCCATCGGGCGCCGGCTTGCAGGGGGAAGCCCTTGAGGCTGATCACGGATGGGCAGCCGAGCTCGTGAAACAGGTCGCGGGTCTTGGTGCTGTCGTAGCCGGTGTCCAGATGGACGGTGATGCCGACTACGTGGCTCGTCCCTGGAGGCCACGGGGCCAGTAAATGCCTTGCCAATGGTGGACATTGGCGCTCACTCGTATGGCACGTGGACGGCAGGGCCGATTCCGTCAGCGCCGTGCGGCCGGTGTCTGTGCAGGTCAGAGCCCTCCGGCCGCGCGCCTCGATTGGCTCTTGTAAACAGGGGGTTGAGGGTTCGAGTCCCTTCGCCAGCTCTAGCGCCTGCCCTTGCCGCTGGCCTCTCTGAACTGCGAGAACGTCCATGTTCACGTGCCCGAGGACGGGGGCGCAAGGGGGCAAGTCTGGACACCAGTAGGCCGAGACTTGGCACCCGAATGGCGGAAGAGCCGGGCTCGGGGCCGCTGGCATGAGCGGCCGGAAGCCTCGGGCCACCTGCAGCATCGTTGCCAGGGTGGTGATGTCCGCTGCGTCGCGTGCCCGGCCTGCCGCCAGCTTCGTTGCGAGGAACTGCTCGAGTGATGCCAACTGAACTCGCAGCCCTGGGGAGTTGGGTGGTGTGAGGGCGTCAGCGGGGATGGGCGTGAGGAACGGGCGGGCGGCTCCGTTGAGCCACCCCTCGGGCAGGCCGAGCTCGTCGGCCATCTGCGCAACGATGTGGGCGACCAGGTCATCGGTAGTGATGCAGTCGATGTCTTGAGTGCGGCGGTCCGTGTCGGGAAGGTGTAGCGAGATCGCCGCGCCTCCGACGACGTAGACGGTCGCCGCGATCCCAGCGGCGCTGAGGCGTTGGTCGAGTTCGTCCAGCAGTTGGCGGATCTGAGCCGCGTCGGGGTCGAAGCTCAGGCCGTGACCAGCTCACGCTCGTTGATCTGGATGCCGAGCGCGGCAAGGCCATCGTCCAATGCTCGCGCCGGCCTCAACGGAAGGGGGGCCCAAGGCTCGCGTAGCGGCATGGGGGCAGCGAGCCGTCGGTCGACAAGCCGGACGGGCAAGGCCTTCACCGCCGACCTTCGCCTTTACTGTCCGGATCACGGCAGAGTGAGGGCCAGGCCGACAGGACGAGCCTGCCTCCGCCCCCTGCAGGGTGCGGAGCCAGGCTCGAAACGGGTCGACCTCGTCGTCGACTACTTGCGGGCGAAGACCCCGAGCGGCTCGAAGTCGTAGGTCGTGTCGCCGATCACGAGGGCGTCGACCGCGCCGGAGAAGGCGAAGTCACGGCCCTTGGTGATCTGGGCGGTGAGGACCTTGGCGCCGCTTGTCTTGTCGTTGTTCGCTGACAGGTACGACACCACCTCTTCGAAGGTGCAGCGGCTGCCGTTGATACCGCAGCGGTCGGGCTGCGCATTGAAGAACGTGCCGGTGAGGCCCCAGTGCTTGCCGGTGTCGCCCTTGGCGTCGATCGTCGTCCACGTGTTCGCGGCACTATTGTCCGGCACGTACACCAGTGAGGTGTAGTTGCCGCTCCCGGTCACGTTCGGGTCGATCTCGAACGTGATGGACGGCATGTTGTTCGCGGAGGCGGCGCGGTTCTCGCCGGTGGTGAACACCGAGTAGCCGATGGCCGACAGCTCCGAGACCTCCAAGCCCATGAAATCCGTTTCGTTGCCGAAGGCGGCCTTGTCCGTGGGGGCCCCGGTGCGCAGGTTCAGAGCGCCGCTTCCTAGTGGGGGAGTGGTGGTCGAACCGGCCAGGTCAGCGTCACCGTTGCCGATGACGTTGCGGTGCACGACGCCCCAGTGTCCGCCGTCGTACGTGGCGTCCTTGCCGCGCCGTCCTTGCCGGAAGCGCCGTCCTTGCCGTCGACGCCATCGACGCCCTGGGCCCCGATCGGCCCGGTGGCGCCGGCCCGCCCGGCGGCGCCGGTCGCGCCGGTCGCGCCGCGAGCTCCGGTCGCGCCAGTGAGACCCTTGATGTTCCACGTGAGCGTGCGCTCCCACGTGTGGCACTTGCCAGTGCCGAGCGAGTATGTGCGCACGACGCCGGTGCTCTTGCTGACGCACCCCTTGATCGTGGTGGGTGCCGGCGTGCTGGCCTGAGCCACGCTCACCACCCCGCCCAGAAGGGCGAGGGCGGTGATGCCGCCCAATGCGATCTTGCGAGACTTCCTCATAGCTGTGCTCTTTCCGTTGTTGTTCTTGTGCGGATGCCGACTTGGGGGGTGACTGCGGTTGGCCTGGCTCCGGGATGACCGTTCGCCACGTTTGTGGGCATGCAGTCGGTCATGTGGGGCGCTGCCGGTCGCAGCGCATGGTGCTGGTTTGGTGGTGGACCCGGTCTGCGCCTGCACAGCAGACCGGGTCCGGTGCACCCGCGAGGCCCCGCCTGCCCTGTGGGTGCGTCCGAGGGCCCGCGCGCTGTGGCAGTGCGGCCCCCGGAGCTGTGGGGTCAGCCGCTGTACGGGCCGACCTGGGTTCTGCGCATGGGTGAGTCTCTTTCGTCCTTCAAAGGGGCGGGCCCGTCCTGCGACGGCAAGCGAGGGAAGGTCCGGGCTCGGGAGGTCAGAGCGACAACCCCCGTGACAGCGGAGCAGATCATTGGTGCCCTGCGCTGCCCTCTTTAGAGAGTCTATACGCTATCTATGAGGTTTGCAAAATCGTCCTCCATCCACGGGAGGACGCAGCGCCTGCTACGGTCGGTGCTATGGCCCGGCCCTATGGAGACCCTGTGGAGATCATCACCGGCCCTGTCCCGGCCCAATCTCCGTTCATCCCTCTGGACGCCAAGATCGTGGTGGGCGCGGTGGCACCGGCCTCCCCAGACCCGATCCCCATCGTGCTGCTGCCGGGTTTCGAGTACCGCATGAGCGAATGGCGCCACCCGCAGACGCACGAGATCCATTGGCGGCTGGAGCGCAGGAAGGCCGCCCAGCACGGCGACAGCGACGACTAGGGCCGACGCGTGGCCCAGTCACGAGCGTGGCGGGTCTCCGGAAGCTCGGCTCCTGGCGTCGCTCAGATGTCGCTGTCCAGTGAGACGTCGTCCCCACTCGTGCCCTACGTCGCTGCAGGCAGCCCCGGAAGTGCGGCGCGCAGCGCGACCTCGGTCCGTAACGCCAGCGCGGCCAAGGTCAGCGTGGGGTTGGCCGTTCCACCCGTGGGGAACACGCTGCTGCCGACGATCCACATGTTCCGGACGTCGTGGGATCGCCCGAAGCCGTCGGCCACGGAGGTGGCCGGATCGTTTCCCATGATCGTCGTGCCCATGATGTGGCCCGCACCGAACGTGAAGTCGACGTGGGTGCGCTCCCTGGCCCGCATCGCGACGAACAGGCGCTCGTGGAGAGCCTGCGCGTCGACGAACCCGCCCATCGTGTAGGCGTCGACCGAGAAGGTGATCCGCGGCCGGGGGATCCCGATGTCGTCGACCAGGTCGAAGGCCGGGGTGATGGTGTTGGCCCGGTCGGGCAGCTGCTCTAGGAGCGAGGCGAACCGGATCTCGTGGGCGACGTGGTCCTCCCATCGCCGGGCGAGGGCTGCACCGCCCTCGCGTAGCCGCGGGAACGGGCCTTGGGCGAACTCGAAGGTGGGGTCGCCGATCGGGAACCGCCAGCCGTCGTTGCCGATCTCGACCCGGAACGCCGACTTCCGGCCGCGTGCGGGGGACTGTCGGGGCGACTCGATGCCGGCGGTCGACAGCGGGCCCCGTTGTCCGTACACCGGCTGGTCCTGTGCCGACAGCCCGTAGGACAGCACGGTCGGATGGTCCATGAGGTTCTGGCCGACCTGACCCGAGCGGTTCGCGACACCCTTCCCCCCGCCGGACATCAGCAGGATCTTCGGCGTCTCCATGGCGTTGGCCGCCATGACGACGGCACGAGCCGTCACCTCGTCGTCGGTTCCGTTCGGGCGACGGAACCGCACTCCGCGCGCTGTTCCGTCTGCGCGGAGCAGTACCTCGTGCACGACGGCGTTCGAGATCAGCCGGGCGCCGTTCTCGACGGCCCGGTCGATGTGGATCATCGCGTCGTACTTCGCGCCGATGGGGCAGATCGGGATGCAGTTGCTGTTCCCGACGCAGTGGTGCCGGTCGTTGAACGTCTCGGTGTTCCGCGCCTGCGGGGTCGACAGGACCTTCAGGCCGATCTTCGCTGCAGACGTGGCAACAACTTTGTCCAGGAACGAGATCGGCACCGCCGGCATCGGGAAGCCCGCGCTGCGCGGTGACCCTTGGTCCTCGCTGCCGTCACCGGCGACGCCGAGCTCCTTCTCGGCCTGCACGTAGAACGGCTCCAGGTCGTCGTAGGTCAGTGGCCAGTCCCGGCCGACCCCGAACTGGGTCTTCATCCGGAAGTCGCTCGGCAGCAGTCGCGGTGTGCTCCCGAGCCAGTGCCACGTGGTGCCACCCACGACCCGCTCGTAGGTGGAGCCGAACGCGGTCGGGCCCTCCTGCACGAAGTACCCGGTGCCCGGCACGCCGATGTCGAGGACGGTGGGTCGAGGAGCGTGTGCGGTGGACGGGTAGGGGGACTCGGGGACCTTGGCGGCGGCCTGGCGGAAGATCTCGACGGCGCGGTCCCGGTCGACCGGCGGCCCCGCCTCAAGGATGACGACGCTGACGCCTTTTCTGACCAGGCGGTCGGCGACCAGTGCACCGGCAACTCCGGAGCCCACGATGACGACGTCGGCGCTCGCCACGACACTCATGGCGCCTCATCCCACTTCGAGAAACCGAGTGGGGTGCTCGGCGGCTTGGGGAACGAGAGCGTCTCCCAGGCCAGCGCCTCCAAGTAGTCCGCCGTGCGGTCGTTGACCAGCCCGGAGTACCACAGCACCAGGATCTGCTGTGCGGTCCGAGCCGCAGCGTCGCTGCGCAGCGCACCCCTGCGGACCACCTCGTCGAAGGTGCTCGGCATCCTCTGGGCGCGCACCGTGTCCTGCACGAGCTGGCGAAGCGGCGCGTCGAACGCTGGGTCGGCCACCAGCGAGGCGAGGTACACGGCGCCGGGCTCGTCGTCCAAGCTGAACTCCCTGTCGGTGAGGATGTCGGACAGCTCCATGAACTCGTCCAGGGTGACCGGTCCGGCAGGCGTCGCGGCGCTGGCGGGTGCGGCGGTGATGACACCGCCGGATGCGACGGTCAGCGTCCCAGCGGCGAGCGCAGCCAGGAGCTCGCGGCGCCTGAGGTGTGACGGTGGTGCGTCCGGCCGACGCAGTGCGGATTCGTGCAGTGCCATGGGTGATCACCAGTCTTCAGCTGTCGTGGACTTTGATCCTCGAGCCCTGGATGAGGGCGCTCGCGGTGACTCCGACGTCCGGGCGAGGCGGCGACCGGGGCCAACTGCATGCCCCTACGGCTCCCGGGTTGGTCCTGCCCGCCTGACGCGGCGGTGGCGTGCTCGTACCTCGCAATCCCCAATGGATCACGGACTCGTCGAGAAGCGCGCCCTTTAGCACACAAACCCGCCCGTAATCCTCTGCTGTGCTGTTTTTCAAATGTGGCACCGGCCAGACGTCGGGTCAACCGGAAGAATGGCGAGCGCTCACAAGCAGCATCCCGTGGCGCCCCTGATTCACATCTCGAGATGCTCCGTCGACGCGGGCGCCCCCAGGCGCCCTTCGAAACCACACCGGGACCGCACGCACGTGAGTATCGGCCTGTGTGCCAACCACATTCGAACTGTGGTCGTCGTAGGGGCAGCGCCATGCTGCCTCGCCACCGGATCGACCACGGCGCGTGGCGACGACCCGAGCATCAGGCGTCGTCCGCTCCATCTCTTCGCCTGTGGTCACTGAGGTACTAGTACCAAAGTCGTAATGAAGCCGGTGCCTGAACGGGCCCAGCGAGACATCACGGGGCACGTCAACATGATGGATCTCATCCCCGAGTGGAAAGGCTTGAAGGCGCCGAGGACCAGTGCACATCCGCTGATCCGTTCTCGAGGCGGGAACCGGTCGCGGCCGATCGACGACCCGCCAAAGCCTCCTCGCCCTCGTCGTCACCGCAGGGGCGAGCGCATGCCGTCGGGGCCCGCCGAGAGGCAGGAACCGTTCGGGCAAGAGGGCGAGATGTCGGGCGGCCGAGGACATTTCGCGGATGCCTCGACCGGGTACGGTGATGACGATGGGACGGTCAACCAAGGAGGCCAGCCATGAGCCGGGAACAACCCGCCACGACGGCGGTCAAGATGCTTTACCGGCCGTTCGCGCTGGTGCTCGGCACCGCCGGTGGCCTGATTGCTGCGCGGACCTTCCGGGAGGTCTGGGTGCGGGCCACACCCCACCATCGAACTCACGCCCCGACTGCCCTCGAGTCGCAGTACAACGTTCGGCAGGTCCTGGTGGCGGCTGCAGTGCAGGGGGCGGTTTTCGGGGTCGTCAAGGCCGGCATCGACCGGGCAGGGGCGCGAGCCTTCCAGCGCTGGACGGGTGACTGGCCGGGGGAGTAGCGCAGCGCCACGTCGAGGGGCGCCCTGCGCGCAGCTGTCGCATCCGGCACAGGGCATCGGCTCGGGGTCCACCAAGTGGATGTCGATCAGTAGAGGACGCCTCCAGCCTTTGTGGTGGTGGCGGCCACGCGAGCGTGGACATCGGTTCTTCATGCTGGGAGGATCGCTGAGCGGAGGGGGGGCCGATGGCGACCATGGTGCCTCGACGGAAAGTGGTGCATCTGACTCTGGCAGCGGTGGGCTGCGGGTTGATCGCCGTCGCGTGCCTGGTCTATGCGGTGTGGTCCGCGGTGACAGCCCGGCCCGCTTCCCGCATCGGCTGGCTGCCCGAGGGCTCCCCGACGCTCTTCCCTCCCCGGGCCGTCGTCCTGGCGGCCGTGGCTGTCTGCCTCGGCCAGCTGTTCGCCCTCGCGGCAGCACACACGCGGGTGAGTATGCAGATCCTGGCCCGTGACAAGCGAATCCCACTCGACGTCCCCGCCGAGCTGCGACGCCTTCGAAGCGAGGTACTGGGAGAGTCCATCGGGGACGAACCACACCGACCCAGCAACGCCTACCTCGTGGGAGCAGCTCTACCGGCCGCATCACCTGCCTCGAACGAGCGGAACCCGGTTCGTGTGACGGTGCTCATCCCCGCGCACAACGAGGAGCTCATCCTCCCGGCGGCCCTGGCGTCGCTGGAGGCGCAGGTCCGCCGACCCGATCGGGTCGTCGTGGTCTCCGACAACTCGACTGACGCCACCAAGGAGGTCGCCCTGGCGTGCGGCGTCGAGGTCATCGAGACCGAGGGCAACACCGAGAAGAAGGCCGGTGCCCTCAACCAGGTGCTGGCAGCGTGGTTGCCCGGAACCCAGCCGAACGACGTCGTCATGGTCATGGATGCCGACACGGCCCTGGTGCCCGAGTTCCTCTCCACCGCGGTGGCCCGTCTGGAGGCCGATCCCGACCTGATCGCCGTCGGTGGGGTGTTCTTCGGCGAGGAGGGCGGTGGCCTCATCGGCCAGCTTCAGCGCAACGAGTTCGCCCGCTACCAGCGCTACATCTCGCGGCGGAAGGGAAAGGTGTTCGTCCTCACCGGCACCGCTTCACTGATGCGCGCCTTCGCCCTGAGCGCCGTGGCGGAGGCGCGCGGCACGCTCATCCCCGGGCCGCCCGGAAAGGTCTATGACACTTACGCCCTGACCGAGGACAACGAGCTGACCCTCGCCCTGAAATCTCTCGGCGCCAGGCTCGTCTCCCCGATGCAGTGCCGGTGCATCACCGAGATCATGCCGACCTGGCGTGCCCTGTGGCGCCAGCGCAGCCGCTGGCAGCGCGGTGCCCTCGAGAACGTCGGCGCCTTCGGCCTGACCCGCACGACGGCGCCGTACTGGGGCCAGCAGCTGGGCATCGGCTACGGGATGCTCGCCTTCAACGCCTACCTGCTGCTGATGCTCGTGACCCTGTTGGCGGCGGACAGCTTCGAGTTGGTGCTGTTCTGGACGCTGATCGGCCTCATCTTCATCGCCGAGCGGATGGTCACGGTGTGGTCGATCGGGTGGCCCGGACGGCTGGTGGCGCTTCCCTTGGTGATCGAGCTCGTGTACGCCGAGTTCCTCATGGTCGTCTACCTGAAGTCGTTGGTCGACATCGCATTGGGGCGGTCCAGCGGTTGGAACACGGTTGAGCGGGAAAGGGTGCAGCTGTGATGGTCACCGGAGTCCTCCTGCCCAGCACCGTGCTGCAGTCGGGCTGGTTCCAGCTGCTTGCGGCGTTCGTCGCGATCAACACCCTCATCTATGCGGGGCTGAGCCTCGCGAAGCTCTTCCCGAGGCGCCGGGCCTGACCACGCGCAGCAGCCCGGGGCAACCGAGCCGATGAGTCCTTCCGCCGCCCAGGTGATGGCCATGGCCCCGTTGGTGGTCCTGGTCATCGACAACCCCAGTCCCGAGCACTGGCGGCGGCGATCGGCATCATGGTCGTTGTGTCCTTGCAGGCCCCGCTACTCAGCGCTGCCAGGAACGTTCGCGATCGAGCACCGTGTGCGACAGGACGGTGGTGAGCAGCGATCCGATGGCCGCCCCGATGAGCAGGTTGATGACGGCCGCGCACACCTGGACCGTGAGGTCATCCCCGCGTGTGAACGGCAAGACGACCGCCGCAGCCGTCAGGAGCGAGATGGCCACGGCACCGGCAACCAGCCCGGCGAGTGTGTAGGAACGGTGGAGCCCAGTGAGCAGGCGGACCGAGCCGAGCCCGACCATGGCCTGCGGTAGGCGGGCCACGGCACCGGTCAGGCTGAACGCTGCAGCTCCCGGCAGGGCCAACAGCAGCCGTGAACGGTGAATCGATGGTCGCCCCGAGATGGGCGACGGCCGGGATGTCGCGGATGCCGACCGCAATCCCAGCGCCCAACTGCCCACCGTCGTGGTCATCGACTGCAAGGCCGGGGTCGAGTCCGCGCAGCAGGGCAAGCCGCAGACAGCCAGGACTTCGCAGCACTACGACGCGGGGGTCGGAACAACAGGTGCCGCACCATCCGGCTCGCGAGTCTCGCTGCGCTCGGTGACCTCCGGTGGTGCGAAGAGCGCCGCGGCCTCGGCGTACGAGGCTAGAAGCGCAGGAATGGCCGAGCGCATCGCACCGTAGACCACGGTGTCCCTCTCGCTGGGCACCACCAGTGGCCCGTCCCCGGCCACCAGCCCCGGCGACAGCAGCTCCAGCGATGCCTCCAGGGTCGACCCGCGGCCCAGGGCATACACCGCGAGCGCTGCAGCGCCCAGGGCGGACCCCTCGGCGCCGCCGGTGACCCGCAGCGGGTGCCCGAGTATGCCGGCGACGACGTCGCGCCACAGCTGGGACCGGAACACCCCCCCGGTCGCACGCACCTCGGTCACCTGCTCGACCTGGTTGAGCTCGGCGACGATCGCCGACAGCTGCAAGGCGACACCCTCCACGAGGGAGCGGACGAAGTGGCCACGGGTGTGGGAGTGCCGCACACCGAGGAAGGCGCCCGTCAGCGTGTCGTCCCAGAGGGGGGCGCGTTCGGCGAGCAGGTAGGGCAGCGTGACGAGGCCGTCGCTGCCGGCCGGGACGGAGGCGGCCAGCTCGAGGAGCTCGGCGTCACTGGTGCGCTCGCCGCCGCTCTCCTGCCCGAAGACTCCACCCGCCCAGCGCACCGCGATGCCGCCGTTGCTGACCGCGCCGCCGACGACCCAGGCGTCGTCGGTCAGGGCGTAGCAGAAGAGGTGTCCGGACTCGTTGACCACCGGCCGGGGCACCACCATCCGCACCGCGCCGCTCGTGCCGATGGACAAGCCGACCACACCCGGGCGGAGGGCTCCGGTTCCCAGGTTGCCGAGCGGCCCGTCACCGGCGCCGACGACGACCGGGGTTGCGGTCGGCATCCCGAGCCTGGCGGCCACGGTCTTGGTCAGGCCGAGCGCGGCGGTCGTCGAGAGGATCGGGCTGAGCTGCTCCTCACGCACCCCGGCCAGCGCTATGGCGTTCGGGTTCCACGACCGGGTGGTGATGTCGAGGAGACCCGTGCCGGAGGCCGAGGAGAGCTCGGTCGCCAGGGTGCCGGTGAGGGCCTGCAGCACGTAGTCCTTCAGGCCCACCCACCGTCGCACCCGGCTGATGAGCTCGGGCTGGTGCCGGGAGAACCAGATCAGCTTGGTCAGTGGGCTCATCGGGTGCACTGGCGTACCGGAGATGCGGTGGAGCTCCGCGGCCAGACCGGAGTCGCGCAGTCGGCGCGCCTCGTCGGTGGCGCGCGAGTCGGCCCAGGTCAACAGCGGTGTGAGAGGACGCAGCTGGGCGTCGAGTCCGATCAGCCCGTGCATGGCGGTGCTGACGCCGATGCCCACCACGCGCGCCCCTCGCGCCTCGGTGACCACGTCGGCGAGGGCACCCAGCACCGCCGCGATGATCGTGGCGGGGTCCTGGACCTGCCAGCCCGGAGCCGGCTGCAGCAGTGGGTACTCCCGCACGGCGGTACGGCGCCAGCGCGACCCCAGCCCGAAGGCCACGGCCTTGGTGGCGGTGGTGCCGACGTCGAGGCCGATCACCACCTCCGCGGGCGGGTAGGCCGCGTTGGCGGTGCGCTGCTCGGATGCCGGGTCGGGCTGGGTGTCGGGCATGGCGTCAGGACACCTGGATCTCGGTGCCGCCCTGCGACCACTGGGTGTGGAACGACCCGGGCCGGTCGACGCGACCGTAGGTGTGGGCGCCGAAGTTGTCGCGAAGGCCCTGGACGAGCGCCGCCGGCAGCCGGTCGGCCCGCACGGTGTCGTAGTAGGCCAGCGCGCTGGAGAAGCCGGGAACGGGGACGCCGGCGGAGGTCGCGAGCCCGACGACCCGTCGCCAGCCGTCCTGTCGATCGGCGATGCCGGCCGCGATGCTGGGCGCGACGAGAAGCGTGGCCAGGCCGCCGGCGGCGTACTCCTCACTGATCTGGCTGAGCAGGCGCGCGCGGATGATGCACCCACCGCGCCAGATGCGGGCGACCGTGGCGATGTCGACGCCCCACCCGTACTCCGCGCTGGCGGAACGGATCTGCTCGAGCCCTTGGGCGTAGGCCACGACCTTGCTGGCCCACAGGGCCTGCCGGACCTGGTCGACGAGGAGGGCGCGGTCGACGCCGCCCAGCTCGCGGTCGGGCCCGGTGAGCACTCCCTTGGCTGCCGTCCTGATGGCGACGTCGCCGGAGGCGGCCCGGGCGAAGACCGACTCGGCGATCGTCGACACCGGCACGCCGAGCTCGAGCCCGGACTGCACGGTCCAGCGGCCGGTGCCCTTCTGCTCCGCGGCATCGGTGATCACGTCGACCAACGCGGAGCCGGTGGCAGCATCCACGTGGTCGAGCACCTCCGCGGTGATCTCGACCAGGAAGGAGTCGAGGTCACCGGTGCTCCACTCTCGGAACACCGCAGCGATGTCGCTGGCGCTGAGGCCGGCTGCGGACAGGACGTCGTAGGCCTCGGCGATGAACTGCATGTCGGCGTACTCGATGCCGTTGTGAACCATCTTCACGAAGTGGCCGGCCCCGTCCGGACCCATCCAGGCGCAACACGGCTCACCGTCGACGCGCGCGGCGATCGACTCGAGGATCGGCCCGAGTGCGGCATACGACTCTCGTGAGCCGCCGGGCATGATCGACGGGCCGTTGAGCGCTCCCACCTCGCCACCACTGATGCCGGTGCCGACGAAGTGGAAGCCGAGGTCGCGCAGCCTCGCCTCGCGACGCCGGGTGTCGGTGAACTGGGCGTTGCCGCCGTCGACGACGATGTCGCCCGGCTCGAGGTGGGGCAGCAGCTCGTCGATGACCGCGTCGGTGCCGGCACCGGCCTGGACCATGATGATGATGCGACGCGGCCGCTCGAGCGACGCGACGAAGTCCGGCACCGTCTCCGCGCCGACGAAGTGGCCGTCCGCCGCATGGGCCTCCAGGTGGGCGAGGGTGCGCGCGTGGGTGCGGTTGAACACGGCGACCGTGTGGCCGTGGCGGGCAAGGTTACGGGCGAGGTTGCTGCCCATGACGGCCAGGCCGATGACGCCCACGTTCGCGAGCTGGGTGGTGGGCATCGCTCAGGCCTCCGTGGTCCAGCGGCGCCGCAGGGCGAACGCGGCGGACTTCGGGCGACGGTCGCGGGTGAAGACGCCCTTCTTGTTGCCGTCGACCCGCATGATGCCGGGGTGGTCGCGAAGTCGGCGAAGTTCCAGACGTGCTCGCCGACGACGGCGTCGACCGGTCGAAGACGCGGTGGTTCATGTCGAGGTAGTCCGACCTGGTACTCCTCGGTCCACGGCTGCGGCGTGAGGGAGTGCAGCCGGAGAGGGTGTCGGCGCCGTACTCGGTGATGATGATCGGCTTGCCCTCGGTCGCCCAGCCCTCCAGCTCCTTGGTCCAGGCGATCTCCGCGGCGGCGAGGTCGCCGGTGTTGACGTACCAGCCGTAGTAGCGGTTGAGCATGAGCACGTCGGCGAACTGCGACACCCGGCACGTGCCGTGCGGTGCGAGCATCACGTTGACGAAGCCGACCGGGCGGGTCGGGTCGGCGTCGCGGGCCACGTCGAACAGCGGCCGGAAGTAGTCCTCGGCACCCTGCGGTGTCGGACTCGGGCTCGTTGGCGATCGACCACAGCACGACGCTCGGGTGGTTCTTGTCGCGGGCGACGAGCTCTCGGATGGCCTGGGCGTGCACCTCGCGTGACTGGTCGTTGATCGTCTCGGGGGAGAAGGTCGTGTAGCCCTGGCCGCCGAAGATGCCGCCCCCGAGGCCCATGTTCAGGCCGACGGCGGCGGTCTCGTCGATGACGACGATGCCGTGCCGGTCGGCGTAGTCGAGGACGTCCTCGCTGTAGGGGTAGTGCGAGGTGCGGAAGGAGTTGGCGCCGATCCAGTCGAGCAGCTCGAAGTCGTGCACCAGGTGGGCGTTGTTGTGCGCCTTGCCGATGACGGCATGGTCCTCGTGCATGCCGAAGCCCTTGAAGTAGAACGGTTCTCCGTTGATCAGGAACTCGGTTCCGCGGACCTCGACGGTGCGGACGCCGACGCTCTGGTGGATAGCTGTCGAACGACACCCGCCGTCGTCGACGCAGCTGGACCTCGAGGTCGTAGAGGTAGCCGTCGCCCGGTGCCCACAGGTGCACGTCCGGCACCTCGAGCGAGCCCGCGGCGCCGAGGCCGCTGGCGACCTCGGCGCCGTCGGCGTCGCGCGAGCACGACCCGCGACGTCGAGCCCGTCTGCGTCGACGGCCTCGACGGCCCAGCCGACCGACCCGGTGGTGCCCTCGAAACCGGTCGTCACGGTGACGTCGTCGACGTGCGCCGGCGGCGTCGCTGACAGCCAGACCGAGCGGTGCAGCCCGGCGTAGTTGAAGAAGTCGTGCCAGTAGAGCTGGCGCGTGGCCGCTGGGGGTGTCCTCGATGACGCCCGGCGGGATGGTCTGGAAGCTCAGGGTGTTGTTGACCACGGCGGTGATCCGGCAGCTCCGCGCCGGCGGTCGACGTAGCTCGGTGATGTCCGCCTCGAACGGGCGTGTAGCCGCCCTCGTGGCTCACCACCTCGTGCTCGCCGACCCACACGGTGGCGCGGTGGGTGGCCGACTCGAAGTGGAGGACGACGCGCTGGCCGTCCCAGCCACGGGGAACGCGCACCGCCCGCTGGTACCAGATGTCGCCGAAGTAGTCGCGCACCGACGGCGTCGGCGACCAGGTCGTTGAAGCTGGCGGGCACGGCCATGTCCCGTGCATCCTGCAGTGCCGCTGCGTACCAGGCGCTGTCGCGGCCGACGGCATCCGGGTCGAGTCGGAACGACCAGATGCCGTCGAGGTTCTTCCGCTCGCGGGTCGAGGTGTCCTGGGGGCGCAACATGGGAGGCCTTTCGCGGTGCGTGAGGGGGTCGGTTGGTTCCTGTCCATTCACGCAGGTGGCGGGGGCCGGGCCCAAGCGATTGCCACCAGTTGCCATGGTGCCTAGGTTGGTGGAGGTGGAGCCCAGGCCGACGATCTACGACGTGGCGAAGGCTGCCGGCGTCGCGGCGTCGACGGTGTCCAGGGCGTTCGCCCGCCCGGGTCGCGTCAACGCCGACACCGCGGCGAGGATCTTCGCCGCGGCCCGAGAGCTCGGCTACCGCAGCACCTCCCTGCCGGGCCTGACCGGCACCAGCTCGAGGACGATCGCCCTGGTCGTCACCGACATCACCAACCCGTTCTACGCGGAGATCATCCGGGGGACCCACGAGGCGGCGGCCGAGCTCGGCTACAGCGTGCGGTTGTCGCACACCCAGGAGGACGCGCACATCGAGCGGGAGTGGATCGAGCGCGAGCTCGCGACCGTCGACGGGGTCGTGCTCGCCAGCTCGCGGATGTCGGACAGCGCGATCCGCACCCTGGCCAAGCAGCGACCCGTCGTCGTGCTCAACCGCCGGCTCCCCGAGGTGCCGAGCCTGCTGATCGACAACGCCCGGGGGATGCGCCGCGCGATGGAGCACCTCGGCGAGCTCGGCCACACCACGGTGACCTACCTCGCCGGCCCGGAAGCCAGCTGGACCGACGGGGTGCGCTGGCAGGCTCTGCGCGAGGCCGCCCACGAGCTCGAGATGCGGGTGCGGCGGGTGGGTCCGACGCCGGCGCCGACGATCGATGCGGGTTTCGCCCGGGTGCGCGAGATCATGGCCCAGCCGACGACCGCGGTGATCGCCTACAACGACGTGCTGGCCATCGGGGTCGTCAAGGGCCTGCACCGGCTGCACCTCGCAGTGCCGCAGGATGTCAGCGTCGTCGGCGTCGACAACATCCTGCTGGCACAGGTCGTCGAGCCCGAGCTGACCACGGTCGCCTCGCCGCTGCGCACCCAGGGCCAGACCGCGGTGCGCAACCTGGTGGCGATGATCGGGGGAGCGGTGCCGACGGGCGAGCCGCTGGTCATGCCGGTCAAGCTCGTGGTGCGTGGCTCGACCGGTCAGCGCAGCCGGAAGAGCACCTCACCGGCATCCGGCACGACGAAGGAGCCGGGGTCGGCCTCCTCCGCCGCGAGGTCGATCGAGTCGAGGTCGACGTAGCCGAGGTTGGCCTGCCGGCAGACCTCCTCGGGGATGCGGGTGGCGAGGGTGACCTTGACCCGCAGCCGCTCCTCGCCGGTCTCGGGGTCGTAGGTGCCGGCGCCGCGCAGGTGGGTCGAGTGCGCGAGCGTTCCCCAGTGGATGTGCGAGAAGCGGTCCCACTGCTTCACGAAGTAGTCGCGGCAGTGGTAGCCGATCTCGAGGATCTCGGGGTGGCTCGTCGAGATCTCGGAGATGTGCGGCGCGTAGAGGATGACCTCACCGCCGTCGGCCACCACCGGCTCGAGCTTGTAGAACCCCTTGGCGCCGGTCCAGATGTCGTCGTACATCGTCGGGATGACGGACACCACCCGTGAGACCGGTGCGTCGAGGTAGTGCACGTGGGTGGCGGCGCACACCTCGGCGGCGCTGGCCCAGGACGCGATGGTGTCGCCGAACGAGATCGAGTGCAGGTCGAGGCTCCCGGCCTCGCCGACGACGCAGAACGCCAGCTTCTCGGCCGGCACCAGCGACGCGCCCTCGTTGATGAGGGCCCGCACCGGGGTCACCGCGGTCGTCCCGATGATCTCGGCCGAGGTGATCAGCGCCCCGATCCAGTGCGAGACGTCGATGATCTCCTGGCCGGCCACTCCCGGGAAGAAGTACTTGTTGCCGCCGGAGATCCCCACCACCTCGTGCGGCAGCACCGGCCCCACCACGAGGGCGACGTCGTGCTCGACGACCGCCCGGTTCAGCAGCACCGGGACGTCCATCGTCAGCCGGCCCTCGGACAGCTCGGCCAGCCGGGATGCCGGGATGGTGCCGAGGTTCGCGAAGGTCGAGCGGCTCCCACCACTCGTGGTTGACGACCGTCATCCCGGGATAGGTGTCCTCGAGCCGCCCCTCCTCGTAGCCGAGGTGCCGGGCGAGGGCGGCCTCACTCATCGGCTGGTGCGTGCCCAGCGCGATCAAGGTCGTCATCCGGGTGACCCGCCCGTGCAGCGCACGGTGCACCGCGCCCAGCAGGAGCGGCAACGGGCAGGTGCGGGTGCCGTCCGGGACGAGGATGCACACGCTGCGGCCGTCGAGGTCGACCGCACCGAGCTGGTCGAGGACGAAGTCGGTGACCTGGTCCGCTGTCAGCACCCCGTCGGTACCGCCCACCCGGGCGGCTCGCGCGGCGGAGACGGAAGGGGCCTCGTCGAGGGTGCTCGTCATGGGCTCCACTGTCGCCCGCGCTCAGGTGGGCCGCAAGGCCAGAGGGCAACAGGTGGCAACCCGTGGACCCCGTGCGCCCCGACTCGTGACCATGGCAGGCATGACCCACCTCGACCCCGACCGGCTCCTGCCCGCAGACCCGGGCACCCGCGCCATCGCCCGACGGTTGTATGCCGCGACCCGGCAGCTGCCGATCATCTCCCCCCACGGTCACGTGCCACCGCAGTGGATCGCCGACGACGTCCCGTTCACCGACCCGACGTCCCTGCTCATCTCACCTGACCACTACGTGTTCCGGCTGCTCCACGCCCAGGGCGTACAGCTGTCCGACCTCGGCGTCGGCGGAGCCCGGTTGGACGCCGATGCGTCCCGCCGCGCGTGGCGCCTGTTCTGCGAGCACTGGCCGGCCTTCCGCGGCACACCCAGCCGGTTCTGGCTCGAGAGCGTCCTCGTGGACGTCTTCGGCGTGACCGAGCGACCCTCCGCCGCCACGGCCGACGCCAGCTACGACCGGATCGCGGCCGCACTGGCGACGCCGGCGCTGCGCCCCCGGGCGCTCGCCGAGCGGTTCGACATCTCGCTCCTGGCCACCACGGACGACCCCGCCGACTCGCTCGAGCACCACCGCACCATCGCCGCGGACCCGGCCGTCGCTACCCGGGTCGTCCCCACCTTCCGGCCCGACCGCTACCTCGAGCCGGCACGTGACGACTTCCCCGACCTCGTCAAGGCCCTGGGCGTCGCCGCCGACGTCGACACCAGCCACTACGACGGGTACCTCGCCGCCCTCGAGGACCGGCGCCGCTTCTTCAAGCAGCACGGTGCCGTCTCGGCCGACCACAGCCACGACGACGTCGTCACCGTGTCCCTCGACCGGGCCGAGGCAGCACGGATCTACTCCGCCGCGCTCTCCGGTCGACCTCGCGCCCGAGGAGGCAACCGCCTTCCGGCGGCACATGCTGGTCGAGATGGCCCGGATGTCCGTGGAGGACGGCCTGGTCATGACCCTGCACCCGGGGGTGCACCGCGACCACCACCGGCCGACAGCGGCATCCTTCGGTTCGGACACGGGCCACGACATCCCGGTGACGGTGGAGTTCACCCGGTCGCTGCAGCCGCTGCTCGAGCGGTTCGGCACCGCGGACGGCTTCCACCTCGTGCTCTTCACTCTCGACGAGACGACCTTCTCGCGCGAGATCGCCCCGCTCGCCGGGTTCTACCCCAGCGTCTACGCGGGCGCGCCCTGGTGGTTCCTCGACGCACCGGAGGCGGTGCGGCGCTACCGCGGTGCGGTCACCGAGACCGCCGGCTTCTACCGCACGTCCGGGTTCATCGACGACACCCGGGCGTTCCTGTCCATCCCCGCCCGCCACGACATGTCGCGTCGGCTCGACGCCGGCTACCTCGCCCAGCTCGTCGCCGAGGGACGCCTCCCCGAGGACGAGGCCCTCGAGACGGCCGTCGACCTCGTGACGACCATCCCCCAGAAGGTGTTCAAGCTGTGACTTCCGACGCTGACCTCACACCCCGCCGGCTGAGCCGGGCCACCGACGGCCGGCCCGCCGCGCCGGTGCGCATCGTGCACCTCGGCCTCGGCAACTTCTTCCGCGCCCATGCGGCCTGGTACACCGACCGCGCACCGGATGCCGACGAGTGGGGGATCGCCGCCTTCACCGGGCGTTCCCCGGCGACCGCCCTCTCGCTCGGCGCCCAGGACGGGCTGTACACCCTGCTCGTGCGCGGGCCGGACGGCCCTCTCCCTGAAGTGGTTTCGAGCCTGTCGGCAGTTCATCCCGGCGACGACCTCGAAGCCCTGCGCGACTACTTCTCGCGCCCCGAGGTTGCGGTGGTCACGTCGACCGTGACCGAGGCCGGCTACCGGCGCGGAGCCGACGGCGGCCTCGACCTCACCGACGACGCCGTGCGTGACGACATCGCGGCGCTCGTCGCCGACCCCCTGCGCGGCCGCGTCACGACCACTCCTGGGCGTCTGGTCGCCGGCCTGCTGGCGCGCCGCGCGGCAGGAGCCGGTGCCCTCGCCGTCGTGCCCAACGACAACGTCCCCGACAACGGGGCGATGGTCGCGCGGGTCGTCGACGACCTCGCGGCCGCCGTCGACCCGACCCTGCGTCCCTGGCTGGAGGACCACGTGTCGTTCGTGACGACCATGGTCGACCGGATCACCCCCCGCACCACGGACGACGACCGCGCGGAGGTGCTCGCCCGGTGCGGTGTCGACGACCCCGAGACGGTGCCGACCGAGCCGTTCAGCGAGTGGGTCCTGTCGGGTCGCTTCCCGGGGGGTCGACCGGCCTGGGATGCCGTCGGCGCCCTCATCGTCGACGACGTGGAGCCGTTCGAGAAGCGCAAGCTCTGGCTGCTCAACGGCTCGCACTCGCTCCTGGCCTACGCCGGGTCCGCCCGCGGGCACACCACCGTGGCCGACGCCATCGCGGATCTTACGGCCCGGGCATGGGTGGAGCAGTGGTGGGATGCCGCGAGCCGGAACCTCGCGCTCCCGCCCGCCGACGTCGCTGCCTACCGGCTGGCTCTGCTGGAGCGCTTCTCGAACCCCGCGATCCGGCACCTCCTCGCCCAGATCGCCGCCGACGGGTCACAGAAGATCCCTATCCGCGCGGTGCCGGTCATCGCCGCTGATCTCAAGCAGGGCCGGGTCGACCCCGGAGCCACTCGCCTCGTCGCGGCTTGGGTCACGCACCTGCGCGGCCACGGGGCCCCGGTCACCGACCCTCGCTCCCTGGAACTGCGCGACCTGGTTGACGGCTCGCCACGCGAGGCCGCCGAGCGCGTCCTCGACCTCCTTGGCTTGCCGCGTGGACCGTTGTGCGACAACGTCGCCGGCCAGATTTCCGAGCTGGAGGACAGCCACGCCCCGGCCTGACCCCGGCAACAACTGGCAACTCGTGGCCACCGCCCGTGCGTACGCCCTGTACTTGACACGAACCACCCACACACCCCAAGTTCGTTCAGATCAAAGGAGATTGGAATGTCCGTTGTGACAAAGGAGGAGATCGCACAGAGCTTCGTCGACGAACGACTCCCCAAGCGCTCAGTGGTCGGCTACGGCTTCGGCGACTTCGCCAACAACCTGGCCTTCTCGCTGAGCACCGCCTTCCTGCTCTACTACTACACGGATGTCGCGGGCCTGTCCGCCGCGGCCGTCGGCGACGATGTTCTTCGTCGTGCGGCTGTGGGATGCCGTCGCGGACATCTTCGCCGGCCGCCTCGTGGACCGGACGATGACCCGGATGGGCAAGTTCCGCCCGTTCATCCTCTTCGGCGCCGTCCCGCTGCTGTTCCTCAGCGCCCTCACCTTCCACGTCCCCAGCTCGCTCGACGACGGCGCGAAGCTCCTCTACGCCTACGTCACCTACGCCGCGCTGGGCCTGGCGTACTCCCTGGTCAACATCCCCTACGGCTCGCTCGCCTCGGCGATGACCCAGTCGGTCAACGAGCGGGCCAAGCTCGTGGCCGCCCGCTTCTTCGGCGGCGCCGTCGGCGGCATCGTGCTGACCTACATCATCGCTCCGCAGATCTCCGACCTGAAGAAGCAGAAGGGATCGCTGACCCCGGCCCAGTACCAGGAGCAGCTCCAGTCGATCTTCACGCAGACGACCGTCCTGTTCATCCTCGTCGGTTCGGCCGCCTACCTGGTCACCTTCTTCCTCTGCCGCGAGAAGGTCGTGCGCACCCAGCCCCGCGTTTCGATGCGCGAGACCTGGGACACCCTGCGCCACAACAAGCCGCTCGGCTACCTGTGCGCCGCGAGCTTCTTCTACCTGATCGGCCTGTTCGCCGTCGGCGGCGCCTCGGCCTTCTACGCCCAGTACGTGCTCGGTGACATCAAGTGGATCGGCCCGATCACCCTGGTCAACAGCGGCATCTCGATCATCGCGGCCCCGTTCGTGCCCAAGCTGGTCGACCGCTTCGGCAAGAAGGACCTCTTCCAGTACTGCGGCCTGTTCACCATCGTCGGCGGCGTCGCTCTCTTCTTCACCCCGGCCGGCGCGGTCGTCCCAGCGCTGATCTTCCTGGGCATCAAGGGAATCGGCGGCACGCTTGATCAACACGGTGATGTTCGGTCTGGAGGCCGACACCGTCGAGTACGGCGAGTGGAAGTCCGGCAAGCGCTCGCGAGGGTTCCACCTACGCCGTGTTCTCCTTCACCCGCAAGATCACCCAGTCGATCGGTGGCGCCCTCGGCGCAGCGGCCCTGTCGTTCGGCGGCTACCTCTCGGCCACCGCGGCGCTCCCCAACCCGGACCAGCCCGAGTCGGCCGTCACCGCCATCCGGATCACCATGGGCCTGATCCCGGCAGCTGGCGGCCCTCATCGCCATGGTGATCTTCTGGAAGTACCCGCTGACCGACGCGCGGTTCCGCGAGATCCGCAACGAGACCGAGCTGCGCAAGCAGCAGCAGGGGCACCTCATCGCCCCCGACGGCCAGGTCATCGACTGACACCCGCACCTCGCGCCCGGCCCCACGGCAACGCCGCCGTGGGGTCGGGCCGAGCCCGTTGACCGATTGTGAGTGAGAGGGTGGATGCCGTGCACGACCTGACCTTCGGCCCCGACGACGCAGCGGTCTCCGCCGTCTGCGCAGGCCTCGCCGACCACGACCGGGTCGGCGTCGCCTACTCGGGCGGCGTCGACTCCGCCACGCTGCTGGCACTGGCCGTTCGTGCCCTCGGCCCCGACCGGGTCGTCGCGCTGCTCGGGGTGTCCCCCAGCCTCGCCGCCACCGAGCGCACCCAGGCACACGACGTGGCAGCCTTCATCGGCGTGCCCGTCGTCGAGGTCCACACCGCCGAGGGGGACGGGGCCGCCTACCGGCGCAACGGCCCGGACCGCTGCTACCACTGCAAGGACGAGCTGTTCACCCGCATCGACGACGAGGTCGTGGCGCGGCACCGGCTCTCAGTGGTCGCCTACGGCGAGAACGCCGACGACGCGCGGCGCCCGGACCGGCCGGGGTCGCGGGCCGCCTCCGAGCACCAGGTGCTGAGGCCGCTGGCCGACGCCGGCCTCGACAAGGCGGCGGTCCGGCGCGTGGCGCACGTGCTGCGGCTGCCCTGCGCCGACAAGCCGGCAGCACCCTGCCTCGCCTCGCGCATACCGCACTTCGAGGAGGTGACCCCCGAGAAGCTGGCCCAGGTGGAGGCCGCCGAGGCCGGCCTGAAGGCGCTCGGCTTCACCGACTGCCGGGTGCGGCACCACGGAGAGGTCGCGCGGATCGAGCTCCCGGCCGGCGATGTGGCCCGGGCCGCCGAACCTTCCGTGCGCGACCAGGTCATCACGGCGGTGCGCGCAGCGGGGTTCCGCTTCGTGACCCTGGACCTGGGCGGCATCCAGTCGGGTGCGTTCACGCTCTCCCTCCTGGCGGCCGGTCGTGACTGACCCGGCCTGGCGGCCGGGTGTCGAGCTGAGCGGCCTCGCCGAGCTCGACCTCGACCGGTCCCGCCGCCGCGGCTACGCCGAGGCGGTCTACTGCGAGGGCAAGACGCCACTGCAGGTGGGGCTCATCGCCGCCGAGGTCGGGCGGGCCGGGGCGCGGACCCTGTTCACCCGGGCGTCGGCCGACCACGCGGCTGCGGTCCTCGACCACCTGCCCGATGCCGCGCACGACGAGACGGCACGGCTGCTCGCCTGGCCGGCCGAGCCACCGCACCCGACGGGAGGGCCGGTGCTGGTCGTGGCCGCCGGAACCTCCGACCTGCCGGTCGCCACCGAGGCCGTGCTGACGGCGAGGCACCTGGGCCGCTCCGTGGACCTCGTCGTCGACGTCGGCGTCGCGGGCCTGCACCGCGTGCTCGGCCGGCTCGACCAGCTGCGCTCGGCCCGCTGCATCGTGGTCGTGGCGGGCATGGACGGCGCCCTGCCTGCAGTGGTGGCCGGGCTGGTGTCCGCGCCGGTCGTCGCCGTGCCGACGTCAGTCGGTTACGGTGCCGCATTCGAGGGGCTGGCTCCGCTGCTGACGATGTTGAACAGCTGCGCGCCCGGGGTAGTGGTGGTCAACATCGACAACGGGTACGGCGCCGGGCACGTCGCGGCCCAGATCGCCGCGCCCTGGCAACAACCTTCCGCGGACGAGTGACCGGGCTGCACCCACGCCACGAACGTGGGTGAAGATCGTCGCCTGGACGGCGATGATCACCCACGTTCGCCACGGCCCTCGGTCCGCGGCGGGAGGGCGGCGCCGGTGACGAGTCCTGCGGCGCGCGCGGACGCACCGGCCTCGTCGAGCACCTGACGCAGCGCCAGCCCACCCCCCGCGGCAGCCGCAGCCGCGTCGTCCAGCTCGGGCGTCGCGTGCTGGATCCGGCCGTCGTCGTCGAGGGAGACCTTGATGCGCACCGGGTGCCCCGCCACGTCGACCGCCCGCCACTCGCGGCGCAGCGCGACCCGGTCGACCACGTGCTCCCGCACGCCGAAGGTGGTGGTCAGCGTGAGCACCAGGGACCGGAGGACGGCTCGGTCGGCCGGGTGGCAGAGCACGGACAGGGTGTGCGCCGGGCGGCCCTTCTTCATGAGCACGGGAGTGAGCCAGGCGTCGGCGGCCCCGGCATCCAGCAGCCGGGCCAGGACGTCGGGCCACACGCGCGGGTCGAGGTCGTCGACGTTGCACTCCAGCACGTGGAGCCGTTCGGTCGGGCTGCCGCTCGTGCCGTCACTGAGCGTTCCCATGACGACTCGGACCACGTTGGCGCGACCCGGAGGGTCCTTGGTGCCCGCCCCGACTCCCACGGCCTCGACCCGCATCCGCGGCAGGGTCTCGCAGGTGTCGGTGAGCGCACGGACGAGGGCCAGCCCGGTGGGGGTCGCCAGCTCACCGGTGCCGCCAGCGAACACCTCCCACCCGGAGGACAGCTCCAGGACAGCGGGCACTGGCACGGGCAGGTGGCCGTGAGCGGCCCGGACTCGGCCCGACCCCAATGCAACTGGGCTCGCGGACACGCTGGTGATGCCGAGGAGATGCAGGGCGACGCAGACGCCGACGACGTCGGCGACGGAGTCCCAGGCCCCGACCTCGTGGAAGTGCACGTCTTCAGCAGGGATGCCGTGCACGCGTGACTCGGCGTCGGCCAGGCGGGCGAACGCTTCCAGGGCGTTGGTGCGTACCGGTGCCGGAAGCTCGGCTGCCTCGACCAGGGTGCGGATGTCCTTCCAGGTGCGGTGCGGGTGGTCGTCGGCCACGACCTCGATGTCGACCTTGCACGCCCGCTGCTCCGCCCGGACGACGGCGGTGGCGACCAGCCGAACCGCGTCGGGCAGGACGGCATCGACCGCGGCCGCGACGGCCGAGCAGGTCGGCGCCCAGGTCGACCAGGGCACCGAGGAGCATGTCACCCGCGACGCCGGCGCCCGCGTCGATCCACGCGTGCCGGGGCGCCGACGAGGACGAGGTGTTCGAGGGGCCTTCAGGCATGGGCCCAACCTATGCGCGGCGGCGGGTCCCGAGGGGAAGCAGCAGGGCGACGCCGCGAGCCGCACCGGTGGCGACGATGCCGCACCGTGCCACCCGGGAGCGGGTGGCACGGCACGGCATCCGGGATGGCGCGTCAGTCGTCGCGACCGTGGTGGCGAGGGTCGCCCACCCGCACCGCGTTGCTGAGGTCGGTGGCGCGGGCGTCACGCGGCGCGACCGGGGGCAGCCGGAAGCTGTGCTCGATCGTCGCCATGATGGAGGTCGTGTCGTAGGTCGTGCTGTCCACGCCCGACTTGACCATGCCGGCTGACAGGACCAGGGCGGGGATGCGGGTGCCCGGGCCCCACTTGTCGACGGTGGGCGGGGAGACGTGGTCCCACTGGCCGCCGAACTCGTCGTAGGTCACCACGACCAGGGTCTTCTTGGCCTGCGGTCCGGAGGTGATCGCCTTGAGCAGGTCGACGAGGTGGTCGCTGCCGTCGGGCTCGCTCGCGTAGCCGGGGTGCTCGTTCTCGGCGCCGTAGGGCTTGACGAACGACACCTGGGGCAGGGTGCCCGCCTTGGCCGCCGCGAAGAACTTCGTCTCGTCCTGCAGGTGCGAGCGGCCGGAGCCGCCGACGGCGTAGTTCCTGAAGTAGTTGAACGGCTGGTGGTGGAACTGGAAGAGCGGGCCGGGGTTGCCGGCGGCGGCGGCGTCCCAGCCGCCGGAGTACCAGTTCCAGCTGACGCCGGCGTCGCTCATCCGGTCACCGATGTTGGGGTAGACGTCGTCGTCGATGAGAGGGATCTTCGCGCCGCCACCGGACGGCACGCTCGACGGCTGCACGGTGTTGACGGCGATGTTGCCGCAGGCCGCGGTGTAGTCGAAGGCCGCGCCGTTGGGGCAGGCCACGGTGAGCTGCGAGTCCTTCACCCCCGCCGACGTGGCGGTGTAGAGCGGGTACGACGTCGGCATCCCGTTGCTGTCGACGACCGAGTTGGATGCCGGGGGCGTGGCGCCGCCGGTGTCGACCGGGGCCCGTGCTGCGATGAGGTACTGGTGGTTGAGGAACGAGCCGCCGAAGGCCGCCTGGAAGAACCGGTCGGCGACGACGTAGTTGGGTGCGCCCTTGCTGTGCAGGTAGCGGTAGATCGGCAGCGACTGCGTCGCGTAGCGGCCCATGGTGAGGCCCACGGCATCCGAGCCGGTGACGTAGCGGTCCTGCTTGCCGCCGTCGATCTGGTACTGCTCCTGGTAGAAGCGGTGGACGATGTCACGGGTGCAGCCGCCCGGGCAGACCGGTGCCCTTCAGCACCCCGTTGGGGGCGAAGACGCCGGGTGCCGGGCAGGTGGTGTCGGTGGGCCGGATGAACCGGTCGATGGTGAACCAGCTGTTGCGGAAGTGGCTCGCCGGCACCCCGTGGGCGGGGTCGGTGCACGTCGTCGACAGGGGGACGGCGAGGTGAGGTTGACGTCGTTCTGCAGCAGGCAGCGGTATGCCGTGCCGTCCTGCGCCACCTGGGTCGTGGTGCCCCGGGCGTTCTGCAGGCCGTCGACCACCCGCCCGCCGACGCGTCCCCACTGGCCGTAGAGGTTGTCGAACGAGTGGTTCTCCTGGTAGATGACGACCAGGTTGGTGTAGCCGCCGGGCAGTGGTCCGGCCTGGTGCCGGTCATCGTGCGCCGTCGCGACCGTGGGCACGGCCGCGACGAGGGCCAGGCTCAGGGCGCCGGTCAGCAGGCCGATGGTGGGCCAGGACGTCCGTACGTGTCTCATGCAAAACCCCCTTCTTCGCTTCGGCCGCGCGGGGCGCCGTGCGGTCCAGCCTTCCCAGAGTGCCACCCGAGGCAGCCCGCCGGCGCGGCGAGATGGCACGCAGATTCTGGCGCCGAGCCGTGGCCGGCGAGTGGCACGATCGACCTGTGGCAGCGGGGGGCAGGACTCGGATCGGCTGGGCTCAGCTGCCCGACGGGGTTCGCGCGGGGGTCGAGGAGATCCTGGGTGCGCGGGTGGTGTCCGCGACGTCGCAGGCGGGCGGCCTGTCCCCGGGCAGTGCCGATCGCGTGATCACCGACGACGGTGGCGCGGCCTTCGTCAAGGCGGTCAGCAGCGCGCAGAACGAGGAGAGCCCCGGCATCCACCGGATGGAGGCCGCCGTGTGCCGGCAGCTGCCCTCGGACGTGCCGGCGGCGCGGTTCATCGGGGTCTACGACGACGGCGACTGGGTCGCATTGGTGCTGGAGGACGTCGAGGGGCGCCATCCGACGACGCCGTGGGTGAGCTCCGAGCTGGAGGCGTCGTTGCAGACGCTGGCCACCATCGCGCGGCAGCTCACGCCGTCACCGGTGAGCGGTCTTCCCACGGCGGCGGACAGCCCTCTCGACGACCTTGGACGGCTGGGCGCGACTCTCGGCGCATACCCCGAGAGACCTGCATCCGTGGGCCGTTACGAACCTCGACCGGCTCGTCGAGCTGGACCGGCAGGGGCTGGAGTCGCTGGCGGGCGACACAGTGGTGCACATGGACGTGCGAGCCGACAACCTGCTCGTCACACCGACCGGTCGGGTGGTGCTCGTGGACTGGCCGTGGGCCTGCGTCGGGGCGCTCTGGGCGGACACGGTCGCGCTGCTGGTCAACGTCAACCTGCACGGCGGGCACGACGTGGACCAGCTCGTCAGCAGGTATGCCGTCGGGGCAACGGGTGCCCAGGTCGACGGCTTTCTCGCGGGTCTCGCCGGCTTCTTCCTCGACGGCGCGCGGCTGCCCGCCCCGCCGGGGCTGCCCACCCTGCGTGAGTTCCAGAGGGTGCAGGGCATCGCGACCCTGGAGTGGCTGGTCCGCCGGCTGGGTCCGGAGCGGGTGCGGCGCCGGTCTGGCGCCGCTGACCCGCGGTGGCGGGGCGCTTCGGCAGCTGACGCTGCACGGCAGCGGGTGACCGTACCGGCGGACAGGCAGTAGCCCGCTCAAGGCGGCGGCGTCATGCTCAGCGGATGCCGTTGACGTGCCTACCGCCTGTTGGCGGGAACGGCGTCCTCGACCGGTCGGCTGGCGCGTCGTCGACGGGCCAGGACCACGACGTCGCGCAGCGTGCCCGGCGCACCACCCGGGGCATCGACGCTGCGGGTGAGCTCGTGCGGCGGTGACGACCTCCCAGGTGGCCGGGTCGAGCCGCTCGGTGACGCTCTGCGGGGTGACCCGGGCCTCGGCGGGCGGCTCGTCACCATGGCCATGGCTGTCGCCGCGGCCATGGCCATGGTGGTCGCCGTGGCCGTGCGCGCCGCCCTCCGTCTGCGCGTGCCCGACGACGAGGAGGGAACCGCCGGGAGCGACCCAGGCGGCGAGCCGGTCGTAGAACTCGAGCTGCGGCATCGACGGGTGAGCGTAGAACGTGGTGACCAGGTCGAACGGCGCCGAAGGCTCCCACGAGCCCAGGTCGGCCCGGACCCACTGAACCCGGTCACCGACACCCTGCGCGGTGGCCCGCCCAGCGGCCCGCCCCAGCGCTTCCTCCGCGATGTCGACCGCGGTGACCGCCCAACCGGCCTGCGCGAGCCAGGTGGCCTCGGCGCCCTCGCCGCAGCCGGCCTCGAGGGCCGTGCCGGGGGCCAGCTGCGCGCAGCTCGCGCACGAGGTGCGGGTTCGGCGGCGCCGCGTGGCCGGCATCCGGCCGGTCGTGGGCCTGCTGCCAGTGCGCGTCCCAGTAGTCCTTGTCGAACTCGTGCCCCATCGCGCGAGTGTCGCAGATGCCGCGACCTCGCCCAGGTGCGCGGCGTGGCCTCTGCCCGGCGGCACGTCGGTGATGATGGGTGGATGCCGGTGCGCCTCCTCGACGAGCAGCAGGCGGGCGCCCTGCGGGCCGCACGCCTGACGTACCCCTCGCCCCTCGCACCGGATGCCGCGGCATCCAGCGGTTTTCGCGTCCTGGACGAGTCCGCCACCTTGACCCGACGGACTTCGAGGCCGCCGCGGGCGACCTGTTCGCGTGGCGGATGCACGAGCGGGCCGGGTTGCGAGTGGCGGCCTCCGACATCCCGCTTCGCCGGGGCAGCGTGGTGCTGATGCGGTGGGGTCCGGGGCGCCTGTCCGTGGCGATCCCTTGCCGTGTGCTTGACGTCGTCGACGAGCCGCGTCGTCGTGGTTTCACCTACGGCACCCTCCCAGGCCACCCGGAGGCGGGGGAGGAGCAGTTCCTCCTCGAGCGGCTCGACGACGACCGGATCCGGCTCACCATCCGCGCGGTGTCGCGGCCGGCATCCGCCTTGGCCAGCCTCGGCGGACCGCTCGGCCGTGCTGCGCAGGCACTGATGACGCGTCGCTACCTGCGCGCCCTGGACCGGTTGTAGCCACCGAGCGGGGTCGCGGTCGGGATTCGGCCCGACAATGACTGGATGCTGCGCGGTTCGCAGGACACCGTCGGGTTCCGGCTCTGGCCACCGGTCGCGGTCGGCGCGCCACTGCTCGCCGGCTGGCTGGCCACCGCGCGGTGGGGCGACCCGGTCGCGCTCGGCACCTGGCGGATGCCGCTCGGCTGGCTGCTGGTCGTGCTGTTCACCGGGTGGAACGGCTGGTCGCTGTGGTTGTTCGCCCGCCACGACACCGGGTTGCTGCCGGGGCAGGCGACGCACTCGATGATCGAGGAGGGGCCGTACCGCCTCTCCCGCAACCCGTTGTACGTCGGCATGCTGGCGCTCTACATCGGGCTCGCGCTGCTGGCATCGACGTTCTGGGGGCTGGTCCTCTTCCCGGCCGCGGTGCTGCTGGTGCTGTGGGGGGCGATCCGCCCCGAGGAGGCGTTCCTGCACGAGCGGTTCGGCGAGCCCTACGACGACTACCGGCACCGGGTGCGGCGCTGGCTGTGAGCGCGGCACCCGGTGCGGGCTGGGGCGGTCAGGCGACCTCGAGGGTGACCTCGACGTTGCCGCGGGTGGCGTTGGAGTAGGGGCACACCTGGTGGGCCTGCTCGATGACCTGCTGGGCGACCTCGCGGCTCAGCGCGGGCAGCGCCGACCTCGAGCCGCACGGCCAGGCCGAAGGCGCTGGTCGTCGTCGCGGCCCAGCGAGACGTCGGCGACGACCTCGGAGTCGGTGGTGTCGACCTTCATCGGCGCGGCGACGAGCTTCAGCGCCGAGTGGAAGCAGGCGGCGTAGCCGGCCGCGAAGAGCTGCTCGGGGTTGGTGGCGCCGCCCTCGCCGCCGAGCTCCTTGGGAGTGCGCACCGGGGCGTCGAGGACGCCGTCGAAGGTCTGGACGTGGCCGTTGCGGCCGTCGCCGGTGGCGACAGCGGAGGCGGTGTAGAGGATGTTCATGACAGCAAGTCATATTGTGCACAATCGAATTGTGCAAACTGCGACTGGGGTATCGTGGGGGTGAGCACGAACGACCCACTCGACCTCGACCGGCAGATCTGCTTCCCGCTGTATGCCGCGACGCGGGCCGTCACCCGCCGCTACACCGAGGTGCTGGCCGACGTGGGCCTCACCTACCCGCAGTACCTCGTGATGCTGGCCCTGTGGACCGACGGCGCGCTGTCGGTGGGCGAGCTGGGCCGACGGCTCCGGCTCGACTCCGGCACCCTGACGCCGCTGCTCAAGCGGCTGGAGGCCTCCGGGCCGGGTGGAGCGCCGACGCGACCCGCACGACGAGCGCCGGGTCGTCGTGACCACCGACCGCCGAGGGGGAGCGCCTGCGGCGCGACGTCGTCGGCGTCCCCAGTGAGGTCGCGCGGTCGATCGGCTTCGAGGTCGAGGAGTTCGTGCCAGCTCCAGCGCCTGCTCGGCGGCCTGATCGACAACCTCGACGCCGCCGGGCGGCCGGCATGACGGCCGGGCGGCAGCTGGGTCGACACCGCCATCTGGTGGCACGTCTACCCCCTGGGCTTCGTCGGCGCCGACACGACCACCAACCCGCACGGCGAGGTCGCCCACGAGCTCGGCCGGATCACGGCGTGGCTCGACGACCTGCTCGACCTGGGCTGCAACGGCCTGTTGCTCGGTCCGATCTTCGACTCCGAGTCCCACGGCTACGACACCATCGACCACCTGCGCGTCGACCCGCGGCTCGGGGACGACGCCGATGCCGACGCGCTGTTCAGCGCGTGCCGGGAGCGCGGCATCCGGGTGCTGCTCGACGGGGTGTTCAACCACGTCGGCCGCGCGCACCCCTGGTGGCAGGAGGCCGTGGCGGCCGGCCCGGGCTCGCCGGCGGCGGCGCGGTTCGCGACGGGCGAGGGGGCCCGCACCGTCGACGGCCTCGAGGTGCAGGTGTTCGAGGGTCACGACAACCTCGTGGTGCTCAACCACGAGAACCCCGAGGTGGCGGCGGCCGTCACCGACGTCATGGCGCACTGGCTGGCGCGCGGCATCGACGGATGGCGCCTCGACGCTGCGTATGCCGTGCCAGCCGCGTTCTGGCGCACCACGATCGGGCCGCGTGCGCGAGCGGTTCCCCGAGGCGTGGTTCGTGGGCGAGGTCATCCACGGCGACTACGTCGGCTACGTCGAGGAGTCCGGCCTGGACTCGGTCACCCAGTACGAGCTGTGGAAGGCGATCCGCAGCTCGATCGAGGAGCAGAACTGGTTCGAGCTCGCCTGGTCGCTCCAGCGGCACGACGAGTTCGCCGAGGCGTTCCTGCCGTTCACCTTCGTCGGCAACCACGACGTGACCCGGCTGGCGTCCGCGATCACCGACCAGCGGCACGTGACCCACGCCGTCGCCGTGCTGTTCTTCGTCGCGGGAACCCCCGCCGTCTACGCCGGCGACGAGCGCGGGCTGACCGGCACCAAGGAGGAGCGGGCCGGCGGGGATGACGCGGTGCGCCCCGAGTTCCCCCACTCGCCCGGCGACTGGCCGCGCAACGAAGTGTTCCACCGGCACCAGGAGGCCATCTCGTTCCGGCGCCGGAACCCGTGGCTGGCCCGCGCCCGGGTGGCGACCTCGCAGCTGAGCAACGAGTCGGTGCTGCTCACCGCCACCGGCCCGGACGGCGAGCACGCCGAGCTCGCGCTCAACCTCTCGGACGAGCCCGTCGTGCTGGGGGGCGAGCCGGTGCCGGCCCACTCCTGGGCCCTGCGGGCGTGGAGAAGGTCGCCGGGTGAGCGTCGACGTGCAGGTCGAGACGATCATCGACAGGCCCGTCGCCGAGGTGGCCGGGTTCGCCGGTGACCCGACGAACGCGCCCCGCTGGTACGCGAACATCAGGTCGGTCGACTGGCGGACCCCGGCGCCGCTGGCCGTCGGGTCGCGGATGGACTTCGTGGCCCAGTTCCTGGGCCGACGGCTGGCCTACACCTACGAGGTCGTCGAGCTCGACCCCGAGCACCGCCTCGTGATGCGCACCGCCGACGGCCCGTTCCCGATGGAGACGACCTACACCTGGGAGGCGACGCCGACCGGTGCCACGAGGATGACCCTGCGCAACCGGGGCACCCCGTCGGGGTTCTCGCGGATCGCCGCCCCCGTGCTCGAGCAGGCGATGAAGCGGGCGACCACCAAGGACCTGGCCCGGCTCACGTCGCTGCTCGAGCGGGAGTAGCCCGGAGCCTGCCCGGCCCGCTGGCGCGGTCTGCACCGCCGTGCCCGCGGCGCGATCGCGGTAGGTTTGCCTCCTGACCGCCGTCGGGCCCGCCGTAGTCGGCGCCACGCACGACGGCACCGATCTCGCACCGCTGCGACGCGCGACGGCATCCGAGCAGGGGCCGCCCAACGCGCACCGCGACCGCGACCGAACCACGTCCTGACCGGCGTCCCAACCAACGGAGAACCGTGAACCACCCCCACCGCATCGCCCCCAGCCGCCCATGTCCCGCCCCTGTCCTCGCGTCGGGAGACGCGCGATGAGCCGCCGGGGTCCCCGCCGCAAGAGCAGCGACTCGCTGCCCGCCCTGCCGCGCAACGGCCTGCGGGTCGTCCCGCTCGGCGGCCTCGGCGAGATCGGCCGCAACATGACCGTCTTCGAGCACGCCGGCCGGCTGCTCATCGTCGACTGCGGGGTGCTGTTCCCCGAGGAGCACCAGCCCGGCGTCGACGTGATCCTGCCCGACTTCACCTGGATCCGGGACCGCCTCGACAAGGTCGACGCGATCGTGCTCACCCACGGCCACGAGGACCACATCGGCGGCGTGCCGTACCTGCTGCGCGAGCGGCCCGACATCCCCGTCGTCGGCTCGCGGCTCACGCTGGCGTTCATCGAGGCCAAGCTCAAGGAGCACCGGATCACCCCGCGCACCGTCGAGGTGGCCGAGGGCGACCGGCAGCACGTTCGGCCCCTTCGACTGCGAGTTCGTCGCCGTCAACCACTCGATCCCCGACGGGCTGGCGGTCGCCATCCGCACCGCCGCCGGGCATGGTGCTGCACACCGGCGACTTCAAGATGGACCAGTTCCCGCTCGACGGCCGGATCACCGACCTGCGCGCCTTCGCCCGGCTCGGCGAGGAGGGCGTCGACCTCTTCCTCGTCGACTCCACCAACGCCGAGGTGCCCGGCTTCACCACCTCCGAGCGGGAGCTCGCGCCCGGCGATCGAGCAGGTCTTCCGCACCGCACCGCGGCGGGTCATCGTCTCCAGCTTCGCCAGCCACGTGCACCGCATCCAGCAGGTCCTCGACGCCGCCCAGCGCCACGGCCGCAAGGTCGCCTTCGTCGGCCGCTCGATGGTGCGCAACATGGGCATCGCCCGCGAGCTCGGCTACCTCAAGATCCCCGACGGGCCTGGTGGTCGGACCTCAAGGCGCTGGAGAAGCTGCCGCGACCAGCAAGATCGACCTGATCTGCACCGGCTCGCAGGGCGAGCCGATGGCGGCGCTGGCCCGGATGGCCAACCGCGACCACCCGATCCGGATCGGCCGCGGGCGACACCGTCCTGCATGGCCAGCTCGCTGATCCCGGGCAACGAGAACGCCATCTACCGCGTCATCAACGCGCTCACCCGCTGGGGCGCCAACGTCGTGCACAAGGGCAACGCCAAGGTGCACGTCTCCGGCCACGCCAGCGCCGGCGAGCTCGCCTACTGCTACAACATCGTCCGGCCCACCAACGTGATGCCGGTGCACGGCGAGTGGCGCCACCTGCGCGCCAACGCCGACATCGCCATCCGCACCGGGGTCGACCCGAAGCGGGTGCGTGATCGCCGAGGACGGCGTCGTCGTCGACCTCGTCGACGGCCGGGCGACCATCACCGGCAAGGTGCCGGCCGGGCTACGTCTACGTCGACGGCGATGACCGTCGGCGGCGCCACCGAGGCGACCCTGAAGGACCGCCGCACCCTCGCCGAGGAGGGCGTCGTCACCATCGTCTGCATCGTCGACGCCGACACCGGCAAGCTGCCAGGAGGACCCCGACTACCTCGCCCACGGCTTCCCGCCCGAGGTGCTGGACTTCTCGGCGGCCACGCCCGCCATCCAGGCGGCGCTCACCAAGGCCGCCGCGCGACGGCATCGAGGACCTCGACCAGATCGAGGAGCTCGTGCGCCGCGCGGCCTCCACGCTGGGCCCACCGCACGCACCGGCGCAGCCCGCTGATCATCCCGGTCATCGTCGACGCCTGAGCAGGCCGGCCCGCGGGGCAACTTCGACCAATAGGTCAATGTTGCCCCACGCCGGCTCTGTCCCGGGGGGTGACCCGGGCGACCGCCGCCGGTGGGTCTACGGTCTCGTCATGGACCGATGCCGTGGGCTACCGCGAGGGGCTGAGCGCGTGACGACCGTGCTCGCCATCGACCAGGGCACCTCGGGCACCAAGGCGGTGGTCGTGGATACCGTCGGCACGGTGCTGTCGGCGGTGGAGGTCCCGCTGCGCCCGCACTACCTCGACGGCGGCGCGGTCGAGCAGGACCCGCAGGCGCATGCTCGACTCGGTCATCAATGCCGGTCGCCGCGCGCTCGCCGAGGCCGGGGTTCCGGTGCAGGCCGTGGCACTGGCGAACCAGGGCGAGAGCGTGCTGGCGTGGGACCCGGCCACCGGGCGGGCGCTCACCCCGGTGATCGTCTGGCAGGACCGGCGGGCCGAGCCGTGGTGCCGCCGCAACGCCGCGCACCGCGACCGCGTGCACGCCCTCACCGGGCTCGAGCTCGACCCCTACTTCTCGGCGCCGAAGATGCGCTGGCTGCGCGACACCCTCACCACCGAGGGCGTGGTCACCACCACCGACACCTGGCTGGTGCACCGGCTGTGCGGGGCGTTCGTGACCGACGCCTCCACCGCGAGCCGCTCGCTGCTGCTCGACCTCGATGCCGTCGACGTGGTCGACCCGAGCTGCTCGGCCTGTTCGGCCTCGACGGCGAGCGGATGCCGCGCGTCGTCGCCAGCGACGAGGTGGTGGGGGAGACCGACGTGTTCGGCCCCACGCTGCCGGTGACCGGGCTGATCGTCGACCAGCAGGCCGCCCTGCTCGCCGAGGCGTGCCTCGAGCCCGGCACGGCCAAGTGCACCTTCGGCACCGGTGCGTTCGTGCTCGCGCAGACCGGCCGCGACGGCGGTGCGCTCGGCGTCTGGCCTGACGTCGTCGGTGGCCTGGCGGCTGCGGTCCGAGACGTCGTACTGCCTCGACGGTCAGGTCTACACCGCGGCCTCCGCGGTGCGGTGGGCCGTCGACGCCGGGTTCCTCGACAGCGCGTCGGGGCTGGATGCCGGTGCCGCCCCGAGCAGCGACGGGGTGCTGTTCGTGCCGGGCTTCGCCGGCCTGGCCGCCCCGTGGTGGGACCCCATGGCGACCGCGACCATCAGCGGGCTGCGGCTGGGCACCGGTGCAGGACACGTGGTGCGCGCACTGGTCGAGGGCATCGCCAGCCAGGTCGCCGAGCTGCACCACACTGGTCGGCGAGGACATCGGCACCCCGCTGACCCGCCTGCGGGTCGACGGTGGGCTGACCCGGTCGAGCCGCCCTGATGCAGGCGCAGGCCGACCTGTGCCAGGTGCCGGTCGAGGTCTACCCGTCGGCGCACGCCACTCCGCTCGGCGCGGCGGCGTGCGCGCGGCTGGCGCTCGAGCCCGATGCCGACCTGGCAGCCGTCGTCGGTGGCTGGACCCCGGAGCGCACCTACACCCCGCGCTGGTCGGCGGACCGCGCGCAGCACCCACCTCGAGCGGTGGCACCGACTGGCGGAAGCCGTTCTGGCGCAGGAGAAGTCGTGACGCATTGCCGCCGCCCCCGGAGCGGGTCTTCGACGTCGTCGTCATCGGCGGCGGCATCGTGGGGGCCGCCATCGCCCGCGAGCTGGCCGGCACCACCGCCACCGTCGCGATGATCGAGGCCCGCGCCGACGTCGGCGACGGCACGAGCAAGGCCAACACGGCCATCCTGCACACCGGTTTCGACGCGACCCCCGGCACGCTCGAGTCGCGGCTGGTCGCCCGCGGCTACGAGCTGCTGAGCGCCTACGCGGAGCGCACCGGCATCCCGGTCGAGCGCACCGGCGCGCTGCTCGTGGCCTGGACCGACGAGGAGCTCGACGCGCTGCCGGGTCTGCGAGACAAGGCGAGTTGCCAACGGCTACCGGGCCTGCGAGCTCGTGGGGGCCGACGAGGTCTACCGGCGGGTGCCGCGGCTCGGGCCCGGTGCGCTCGGCGGGCTCACGGTGCCCGGCGAGTCGATCACCTGCACCTGGACCACCACCCTCGCCCTGGCCACCGACGCGCGTGCGGCGCGGGCGCCGAGCTGTTGCTGCGGCACCGGGTCACCGGAGTGCGCGCCGCAGACGGGCCACACGGTGCTGGCGACCGACCAGGGCGAGATCCGCGCCCGGTGGGTGGTCAACGCCGCCGGGCTCGGGGCCGACGTCGTCGACCGGTTGTTCGGTCACGACCGCTTCACGGTGACGCCGCGCCGCGGCGAGCTGCTCGTGTTCGACAAGCTGGCCCGCCCGATGGTGCCGTTGATCGTGCTGCCGGTGCCCTCGAAGGTCGGCAAGGGCGTGCTGGTCAGCCCCACCATCTACGGCAACGTGATGCTCGGGCCCGACCGCCGAGGACCTCACCGACAAGGGCGCCACCGGCACGTCGGAGGCCGGCTTCGAGTTCCTGCTCGGCAAGGGCCGCCGGCTGATGCCCGACCTGCTCGACGAGGAGGTCACCGCGGCCTACGCCGGCCTGCGGGCCGCCACCGAGCACGCCGACTACGTCATCGACGTGGACGCTCCGCAGCGCTACGTGCTGGTGGGCGGCATCCGGTCGACCGGGCTCACCGCGGGGATGGCGATCGCCGAGCACGTGCGCGGCCTGCTCGCCGATGCGGGGTTCGACCCCCGCCGAGCGCGACGACCTGCCGCCACCGCCGCGGATGCCGAACCTCGGTGAGGCCGGCCTCCGGCCCTACCAGGACGCCGACCGGATCGCCGCCGACCCCGCCTACGGCACCGTCGTCTGCTTCTGCGAGCGGGTGACCGCCGGTGAGCTCCGCGACGCCTTCGCCTCCGACCTCCCGCCGGCCGACCTCGACGGGCTGCGCCGGCGCACCCGCGTGCTCAACGGCCGGTGCCAGGGGTTCTACTGTGGTGCCGCGGTGAGCTGCTGCTCTCGGCTGAACACCTTTCGGGCGACGGAGCACGGTCGTGACCGCCGACCGGGTCGCCGTCGTCGTCATCGGCGGGCGGGCCGTCCGGTCTCACCGCCGCCGCCGCTCTCGCGCCGGCCGTCGACGGCGAGGTGCTCGTGCTGGAGCGCGAGGCGGAGACCGGCGGCATCCCCCGGCACAGCGACCACCTCGGCTACGGCATCCGCGACCTGCGCCGCGTCGTCACCGGGCCGGCGTACGCGCGCCGGCTCACGGCATCCGCTCGCGATGCCGGCGCCACGCTCGAGACCCGCGCGATGGTGACCGGCTGGGCGGGGGAGCGGCGGCTTGAGGTCACCTCCCCGCGCGGGCGCCGGGTCGTGCAGGCGGATGCCGTCGTGCTCGCCACCGGTGCGCGCGAGCGGCCGCGCCCCGCCCGGCTGATCCCCGGCGACCGGCCGGAGGGCGTCTACACGACCGGGCAGCTGCAGAACCTCGTGCACCTGCAGCACGCCGCCGTGGGCAGCCGCGCCGTCGTCGTCGGTGCCGAGCTGGTCAGCTGGTCGGCCGTGCTGACCCTGCGGGAGGCCGGTTGCCCGGTGGCCGCCCTGGTCAGCCGGCACCCGCGGGCGGAGGCCTACGCCGCATTCACCATGCTCGGCCGCAGCGTGCTGCGCACACCGGTCGTCACCGGCAGCCGGGTCGTGCGGATCGACGGCCGAGAGCGGGTGCGCTCGGTCGAGGTCGAGCAGATCGGCACCGGGCGGCGGCGCACCATCGAGTGCGACACGGTCATCACCTCGGGCGACTGGGTGCCCGACCACGAGCTGGCCCGGCTCGGCGGCCTCGACCTCGATGCCGCGACCCGCGGCCCGGTCGTCGACGCGGCGCTGGGCACGTCGGTGCCCGGCGTCTTCGCGGTCGGCAACCTCGTGCACCCGGTCGACACGGCCGACGGTGCGGCCCTCGACGGCCGGCACGTCGCCGGTGCGGTCACGACCTGGCTGGATCAGGGTTCGGGAGGCTGGTCTGCGCCCGATCTGCTGAGCGTCACGGCGGCCGCTCCGTTGCGCTGGGTCACGCCACAACGTGTTCCCCCCGGTGGTGGATCCCCACGGGGGCAGTTGCTGCTCTGGGTCGACGAGTACCGACGGCTCCCTGTGGTGCGGGCGTTTCAGGGCGGCGTCGAGGTCGGCCGGGTGCGGGTGCGGTGGCCGGCCGCCCCGGGGCGGGTCTTCCGGGTGCCCGAGAAGGTGCTGCGCGGCGCCGTGCCGTCTCGGGGCCCGGTCGCCCTGCACCTCGGCTGAACGGGCTGAGTACCGGTGATGCAGAGGGCGCACCCTGTCGTGCGGCGTGCACCACCCCCCTCGTCCGCCGTAAGTGGCGCAGGATGCTGCGCGTCCGGCAGCGCTCACCCCCGAAGCAGCCCTGCGGTCACGAAAGCGGACTGACGACTGCTGTGAGCGTCAGCCAGCCGGGCCGGAGGTGACGACCCGGTGGAGGTCGCGCAGCCGACGGTGGGTGTCGGTCGCCCCGCGGCCAAGGCGCCGGGTCACCTCCTCGAGCACTGGCTGGAAGAGCAGGCCGGCGGCGAGGTGGGCCGCGCGGCCCTCGACCGTGAGCTGCACCCGGTAGGAGCGGCCGTCGCCAGGGTGGGGAACCCGTCGGACGTGGCCTCGGCGCTCGAACCGCTTGACGTAGCTCGACACGGTGGTGGGCGGCGCGGCCATCCAGAGCGCGAGCTCGGAGGGAGTCATGCCGTCGGTCGACGCCAGGACCGAGTAGAGCGCGAACTCGTCGGCGTTCAGCCCGGACTCCTTGACGGCGTCGTCGATCAGGGCCGTCGTGGCGCGGGACACCAGCCAGACGTCGAAGAGCACGTTGCCCAGGCGGGGATCGAGCTCGGGAACCGGCTCGTCCGCGGGCTCCCCCGGACGAGCCCCGACGGCGGCTGCACGGGTCATCGGCGCACCCGGGTCGCGCCGTGCGAGTCGGGCGACTGGCCGTGGGTACGCACCCAACGACCGAAGCCGACCACGGCCAGTGCACCGAGTGCGCCCAGCAGCAGGATGCCGGCGGCCCAGGAGGAGGTGGTCTTGGCGGCGGAAGCCGCGCCGAGCAGGGAGGTGCTCGCAGCAGCCTCGGGGTAGCTCGCCAGAGCCAGCCAGGCGCAGGCGTTCTCCGCGTAGTCGAACGTGCTCGCGACCAGGGGGAGCGCGGCCAGGGCCAGGAGGGCCGGGCGGCGGGGCGCCAGCCGGGCGAGGACCATGGCCAGCGAGCTCGCGATGAACAGGGCGAACACCGTGGGGTAGACGAGGTCGGCCAGCTGCATCGCGCGGTAGGCCTCGCGACCCGCGACCCCGCAGGCCTGCAGGAAGCCGTCGACCTCGCCGGCGCTCGAGGTGAACCTGACGTCCGGGGGGGCCTGGCCGCAGGCCGCCTCGACCGTGGGGATGGCGAACGGGGCGGACGACCCGAAGAAGGCGCCGGCGAAGACGGTGAAGAGCGCGGCGCTGGCGAGCCAGACCCGCCAGGAGGCGAGGTGACCCATGGCGCGGGCGACGGCCGGGACCGCCGGGGGACCGGACGTGGTGGTCTGGGGCGGGGGTACCCGCCGGGTGGTGGTCGTGGACATGGCTGCTCCTGTGCTGATGACCGCTCTCGGCGTGAGAGCTACTACGATATCGCATTTAAATAATGCGATATCGTAGTAGTGGGTGTCAAGCGGATGCTGATGACTGGTCGCGGTGCAGGCGGTCACGCCTGGGCCACTTCCAGCGGCCGGCGGACTGTGGTGTCCTGAACGGGAGACTTGCTGGTGCGACGTGAACCACCTGGAGGCGCGTGATGACCCCTGACGAGATCGTGACCAGGGTCGGTGACCAGCTCGGCATCCGCCGGGTCTTCGGTGAGCCGATCGAGAGGGACGGGCTCACGGTGATCCCGGTGGCCGTGGCCGTCGGCGGAGGGGGTGGCGGCACCGCGCCCGACGAGCAGGGCACCGGCGCGGGCTTCGGCGGAATGGTCCGAGGGATCGGCGTCTACGCGATCAGCAACGGCCAGGTCCGCTTCATCCCGGCGATCGACACGACCGCGCTCGCTGCCCTGGGGGTGATTCTCACCGGGATGGTGCTCCGCGTCCGTCGCCGTCGCAAGGGGTGAGCCACGATCGGGCGCGGTGCCCGTGGGGGCACGAGGTCAGTGGCCGGTGGGGTCCTCGACCGCCTGGGCCGACTTCACGTCGGGGGCCCCGCGGCCCTCGTCCTGCTTCACCTCGTCAATCTCGTCGACGAGCCGCTGCCGCTCCTCGTCATCGACGTCGACTCTCGCCTGCTCGAGCCCCTCGTCGAGCCGGGCCTCGATGGTGTCCTCCTCGGCGCTGTACTCCCACGACGTCACCTCGTCGACGACGTTCTGGGCCGCCTCGGTGGCGGCCTCCTGCTGCTCCTGCTGGTTCGGCGCGTCCGTCATGCGGTTCTCCCTGTCTGGTGTCGGTGGCTTCCTGGCAGCTGGGTGGGCCGGTCGAGCAGCCCAGCCTCGCCGCGCTGCTGCTCACCCAGGTAGGCGTCGAGCACGAGGATGCCGGCCGTGGTCGCCGGGGTGGCCCACTGCAGCCAGCGCATCGAGCGAGCCAGCGAGCGGGCCCGTTTCGCGGCCCTGGGGTCGTGGTCGGCGCGCTCCTTCGCCTCGCCGAGGTCGGCGCCCATCCGGTAGGCAGCCGCGCTCGCGGCGAGCGCTGCCCCGGTCAGCGCCGTCTTGGCGACGACGGCGACGCTCGTCGGCCGGTGCGCGACGACGCGTCTCCGGTTGTCGGCCAGGATCGCGAGCCCGCTGAGCAGGTGCAGCCCGATGGCGCCGCCCTGCACGGGCCCCCATTGGGTCCATCCCTCGTCGGCGATCTCGGCCTGCTCGCGGGTGTTGTCGCCCTCCCGGCTCGCGGGGTTGAGCGCCACCGCGCCCATCAGCGAGCCGCCGAACCAGGCCGCGTTCGTGACCAGGTGGGTGGCCCGAACCAGTGTGCTGTACGCGGACATTCGTCATCTCCTGAGTCGTTGGATTCGTCCGGCGCGGTGCCCCCGACGCGCGGCCGACGCCGGTGCACACCGACCGCCGGCGTGCGGGGCCCCTACCCGATCCCCTCGAGCGCACACACCACGTCAAACGTTCAGGCCGGCCAGCTCGAGCACGTCGTCGGGGCCCGTGAGGTCGGGCGTCGCGAGGAAGACCGTCGAGACGCCCAGCGCCGCCAGCCCGGCGTGCCGCCCCCGGTGCTCGGCGACCGTGCCCGCGTGCGTGCGCGCTGCGAACGCCGCCGCCTTGGTGCGCCCGCGCAGCCGCTCCACCCGCGCCCAGACGTCATCCCGGTCGCGGCCGACCACGGGGAGGTCGAGGAGGGTGACGGCGACCTCGGCCGGGTCCCGCCCCACCTCGGCACAGTGCCGGTGCAGCACGGACACCTTGTGCCGCACCACGTCCGGGTCCGAGGTGGTCAGGTTGCAGGCGTCGCCCAGCTCGGCCGCGATCCGTAACGTGCGTCGCTCGCCGTTGCCGCCCACGACCACCTCGATCGGCGCTGTGGGCCGCGGGTAGCAGGTCGTCTCGGGCAGGAACACCCCGTCGACGGCGTGCGCCTTGGTGCCCGGCGCCCACAGCGCGCGCATCACCCGGATCGAGTACTCCAGCTCGTCGAGCCGCTCGCCGGCCGGCGGGAACGGCATCGCATAGGCCGCGTGCTCGCGCTCCCACCACCCGGCGCCGATGCCGACGAACGCCCGTCCCCCGTTGAGCGCGGACAGGGTGGCCGCCGCCTTCGCCGTGATCCCGGGCTGGCGGAAGGTGACCGGGGTGCACAGCGTGCCCAGCCGCAGCCCGGTGCCGAGTCCGGCGACCGCCCCCAGCACCACCCACGGCTCGGGGATCGGGTCCCAGGCACGCCCGACCTGGGGGATCTGGATCAGGTGGTCCATCAGCGCCAGCCCGGCGAACCCGGCCTCGTCGGCGGCCAGGGCGACGTCGCGCAGCCACGCCATCGGGTCCTCACCCCACGGGAAGCGCGAGACCTGCAGCACCACCTGCACCCCGGTGGATGCCGTGCGCTCGCCGCCCGCTCGCGCCGCGCCGTGCGTGGCCGTCGCCGGTGGAGTGGGGAGTGAGGCCGGCCTCCGGGGTGACCGTGAGGACGACGTCCCACCCCTCCGCCGCGACCTCGTCGGCCACCTCTCGCCGTCGCGCCAGCTGCCCGGCCAGCGCCCGCGCGGGCAGTGGCCGGTCGCGCTCGGCGTTGCGCTGCCGGCACACCTCGTCGGGGGTGTCGAGCAGCACGACCACCGCCGGCATCCCTGCCGCTCGGGCGGCGGCCAACCAGCGCAGGCGCCGCTCGGCATCCATCCCCAGGGTGTCGACCACGGTGGTGAGCCCGCGGCCCAGCCGGGCCGCAACGACGGCCTCGAGCACGGCGAACGCATCGGCGGAGGCGTCGAGGTCGTGCGGGCCGCTGCCGACGACTCCGCGCAGGGCGTCGGAGGACACGACCTCCTCGGCGCGGTAGCGCTGCGCCGCCCAGGTCGACTTGCCCGACCCGGAGGCGCCCACCAGCACGACGAGCGCCGGGTCGGGAAGCGACATGCGGGCAGTCTGCCCGATGGTGCGACCGAACCGCCCGTCCCCGGCATCCGGGGGCGGGCGGTTCGGGTCGACGTCGCACGACGCGCTGACGTTCAAGCGCTCCGGTCAGCGCGTCGTGGGATGTCGATCGGCTAGCGGGTGCGCAGGCCCCATCCGTAGGGGAAGGCCGGGCGGTAGTTCCGGTCACCGACGTTGATCGGCTCCTGCGCCACGCTGCGCGGCCAGGTCACCGGCAGCTTGCCGGTGAACCGGGCCTTGCCGAGCAGCACGTCGGCCACGCCGCCGCCCTCGCTGCCGGGCAGCCAGGAGGCGACCAGGCCGTCGATCCGCGAGAGCTGGGCCGGCGGGATGACGATCGGGCGGCCGGAGACGACGACCACCACGCACTTCACGGCGGCCGCGCAGACCCGGTCGACGGCGGCGGAGTCGGCAGCACTGAGCTGCATCGTCTTCTCGGGGCGGAGCTGGCCGTTGTCGCCCGGGTCGAAGCCCCAACGCGGGCCACCGACGTCGCCGAACCCCTCGGAGTAGGGCGTCTCACCGACCACGACGACGCCGACGGCCCCACTGCGGGACCGCGCGCCGAGGCCGTCTCGCTGAAGGTCACCGAGCGGTGCTGCGGCCCGGATGCCGTCGAGGATCGTCTGCCCGGGGATGACGTTGGTCGAGCCGCCCTGCCAGGTGAGGGTCCACCCACCGGCCTGGTTGCCGATGTTGTCGGCGTTGCTGCCGGCGACGTAGATCGGCCGGCCTTGGCGATCGGCAGCACGTTGCGGTCGTTCTTGAGCAGCACCTGCGACTTCTGCACCGCCGTGCGGGCCAGGGCCCGGTGGCTGGGTGAGCCGATGTCGCGGAGGTGCGTGCGGTCGGTGAAGGGGTGCTCGAACAGGCCGAGCTCGAACTTCTTGGTGAGGATGCGTGAGACGGCGTCGTCGATGCGCGCCATCGGCACGTTGCCGTTGGCGACCTGCGCCTTGAGGGTCGGTGATGAAGGTGGCGAAGTCGAAGGGCTCCATGAACATGTCGATGCCGGCGCTGACGCCGAGGGTGACCTGCGTGGCGTACGAGGCGACGCCGGGCTGGATGTGGTGGATGCCCTCGTAGTCGGAGATCACGAAGCCGTCGAAGCCCTGCTGCTGCTTGAGCCAGCCGGTGATGAGCTGCTTGTTGCCGTGCATGTTGATCGGGTTGCCCAGGCCGTCGCCGGTCCAGTCGACGTCGGAGTAGGACGGCATGACCGAGCCGACGTGGTGCCTGCGCACCGCGGGGACGTACGGCGCGAGTGCCAGCCGGTCGAACGTCGTGCGGCTGACCTGGTCGACGCCCTGGTCGATCGGGTAGTCGCCCATGGTGCCGTTGTTCGAGCCGGTGCCGTAGGTGGTGAGGCCGTCACCGGCGAAGTGCTTGGCGGTGGCGAGCACCCGGTCGTTGTTCTGTCAGCTGGCCCGGTCGGCCCTGCAGCCCGTCGATGGCGGTCTCCATCGAGATGACGAGCTGCGGGGTCTCGCCGAAGCTCTCGTAGGTGCGTCCCCACCGGTCGTCGCGCGCGACGCAGATGCACGGCGCGAAGGCCCACTGCGGGCCGCTGGCCCGGGTCTCCTCGGCCGTCACGTGCGCGACCTCGCTCCACCAGGCGGGGGTCACGGGTGGCGCCCAGGCCGATGTTGTGCGGGAAGACGGTGGCGCCCAGCAGGTTGCCGTGGCCGTGCACGGAGTCGACGCCGTAGATCAGCGGGATGCCGAGCCGGGTCGCCATCGCGGCCGCGCTGGTAGCGGTCGACCATGTCGGCCCAGGCCTTGGGGGTGTTCGGCGTGGGCACCGAGCCGCCGCCGGACAGCACGCTGCCCAGGCCGAGAGTGGTGATCTGGGTCGGGTCGGCGTCGATGCCGCCGCGCTCGGCCTGCGTCATCTGGCCGATCTTCTCGTCGAGCGTCATCCGGCTGAGGAGGTCGGCCACCCGCCGGGCCGTGGGCTGGCGGGCGTCGAGGTAGGCGGGGCCGGACTTGGTGGCCGGGCTGGCGGCACGGACCGGGTCCGCGGAGGCCGAGCCGGCGGTGGCCGTCGCGGCGGCCAGGCCGCTGGCGGTGAGCACGACGGCGGTGCCCAGGGCAACGAGCCGCCGACGAGGTGGTGGTGGTGAGGTGGTGGATCGCATGGCTTTCCTTCCGGTCGTGGGACCGGTCGGGCAGCGCACGGCGGCGCCCGGCCGCATCCCCAGGGGGAGCGTCGTCGCTCCCCCTGACCACGCCCCTCCCCGGTCAGCGCCCGGCCAATCGTTCCTTGACCATGTTGGGGACAAACCTTTGCCACCGCGAGACGCGGGCGCACAGACCCAGCCCCCGGGGTGGCGACGTCGCGGCTCACTGCGCGTGCCGGCATCCGTGCGCTGGTTGGCGCTCCCCGAGACATGCAGTGGCCGGGCTCGGCCCACCTCGCGAGCGTGGAGCCCACGCGGTCGAGCTCGACTGCATGTCACCAGAGGCACTCGGGTGAGCCGGCCGGAGCGGCAGTGAACCTACGGACGGACGAACGGTGCTCCGAGGCGTGGCCTTGGGCGTGCGGGCGACGCTCAGGTCGCCGGTTGACCGTGCCGTCGGCACACCTTTTCGAAGCGATCTCCAGGACAGGCAGTCGACCCGCGACGTGCAGCCCTGAGCACGGAGAGGGCCCACGCAGCGGCCGATTGCCTGTCGGCAGGAACGCTCGTGCCGCTCCCGACTCAGGCGCTCGTGCCACTCCGACCTCAGCCGGTGTCGGCGTCGAGGTCGTGCAGGTAGTCGGCGAACCCGTGCTCGACCCGGCTGTGCGCGCGCCCCGACGTCAGCACCCGGGTGGTGTCGGTGGCGACCCACCGGTCGGTGACGGCGCGCACCCGCTCGACGAGGTCGACGTCCTCGCCGACGGCGAGCGGCCCGAAGCGGCCGACCGCGCGCCAGCGGTCGGCCCGGATGCCGAGGTTGGCACCGTGCACGTGCGCGTGGCCCTCGACCAGCTGGTGGCGTGCGTGCCACGCGGCGAGCGCCTCGGCGCGGTCGACGCCCACCGGCTCGGCGGTGCCGACGACGAGGTCGGCCCCGCGCTCGCCCCACATCACGTGCCGCAGCAGCCAGTGGCTGGGCACGACGGTGTCGGCGTCGGTGCAGGCGACCCACGTCGACGACTCGGGCGGGTGCCCCAGTGCAGCCAGCCCGCGCTCGACGGCGGCGTCGCGGGCGGCGCCGATCCCCGTGCCGGGCAGCGCCACCGAGGCGACGCCCCACTCCGCGACCACCTGGGCCGAGCGGTCGGTGCACCCGTCGAGGGCCACCGCGACAGACAGCCGGATGCCGGGGCGCGCCCGCCGCAGCACGCGGGCCGCGTCGGTCACCGACCGCAGGCAGGCCGGCAGCAGGGCCTGCTCGTCACGCGCCGGGATGGCCACCACCACCTGCCGCAACCGGTCGTGGGGGGTCACGCGCGTCCTTCCCGTCGAGCCAGCGAGCCGCCGTCGCCCCAGACCTCGACGCGGAGGTCGTCGTCGAGGTACGTGGCCCGGCGCTCGAGGCCCAGCGCCGCGGCGGCCTGCTCGTGCACCAGCACGCCGTCGAGCGGCACGCGCTCGGTGGGGTGCTGCCAGTGACACAGCACCAGCTCACCGCCCGGCGCCAGCGACCGCTCGCACCGGCGCAGGGTCGCCACCAGCTCGAGAGGGGTGAGGAAGTAGCCGACCTCCGAGAGCAGCACGAGGTCGAACGGGCCGGCCGGCAGGTCGGCCGGCGCCATGCCCTGCACGACGACGGCCGACGGCGCTCGCTCCTGCGCCGCCGTGACGGCCCGGTGGCTGGTGTCGAGGGCCACCACCTGGTCGCAGCGCTCGAGCAGGGCCTCGGTGAGCCGGCCGTCGGCGCAACCGATCTCGAGAGCTCGACCGGAGCGGCGGCATCCGAGCACGGCCAGTACGAGCGCTCGGCGACGCTCTTCGTAGAAGGACCCCTCGAAGGCCCACGGGTCCTCACCGTCGTCGTCGTACATCCGGTCGAACTGCTGAGCGCGCGCTGCCGCCCGCCGCTGCAGGCGGGCGCTCGGGAGCCGCGGCAGGGCCCCGGTGGGGTCGACGAGGGTCTCGACGAGGCGCCGCGCCCGGTCGAGCATCGCCGGGCCGAGGACCGGTGCAACCGCACCGCCCGTGGATGCCGTGTCGCCCCACGCCGTCGTCTGCGTGGGGAACTCCGCGAGGGCGGCGCGCTTGCGCCACGCGGCCGTGCGGGACGTCTCGCTCCCCACGACGTCGGGCCACGGCAGCGCCTCCGGTGATCCCCAGTGCCACAGCCAGATCGGGTAGTAGACGAGGTCGGCGCCGCTGTGCGACACGGCATCGGCGGCAGCCCGGCCGAGGGCATCGTGGTCGGTGTGCCCGTCGGCGAGCCACGGGGCGATCACCAGGGTGTCGGGGTCGGTGCGGCGGCGCACCTCCTCGACCAGCGACTCCTCGTGCTGGGCGAGCGCGCCGTCGGGCAGCCCGAGGTGGGTGGTGCGAGCCGTCGGGGCCAGCACCCGCACCGCACGCTGCACCTCCCGACGCCGCCGGGCGGCGAGGGCGGCGCGGGCCCGGGTGCCCCCGAGCGGGTGCGAGCGCTCGCCGTCGGTGGCGACCAGCACGCTGACGGCAGCGCCGGCGTCGGCGAGGTCGGCCAGCAGCCCACCCACACCGAACGTCTCGTCGTCGGGGTGGGCGGAGAGCACCAGCACCTGGGCGTAGCGCTGCACGACCGCCGGCAGGTCGAGCATGCCGACGCCATCCCAGTGGTCTGACCCCAGCCAGGTGCTCTCCGGCGTGCCGGGGTCGGTGTGCGCGAAGGGCGTCGGGGCGATGCTCACGCGATGGCTCCGCCGCCGGCAGCGCGGTGGTCGGATCGGTCGAGGTCGGGCGCCACGAGCCGGCCGAGCGCCGCGAGGTCGCGCTCGGCGTGGTGCTGGCGCACGTAGAGGGTGAGGTCGGCGACGCGCGCGGCGTGCACGGCATCCATCGCGAGCGGTGCGGGCCCGAGCGCGTGACCCACGGTGGTGAGCACCTGCTCGGCGCACGCTGCGGCCTGCGCGCGCACCCGGCTCGCGAGGAGGCGACCTTTGGCGCCGCCGGCCCGCCCGGCGTCGATTGCTGCGGCCGCGTCGCGCAGGGCCAGCAGGGTGGCCTGCAGGGCGACGTCGCACGCTCCGAGGTGCATCAGCGCGACCTGGTCGGGCGGGCGGGTGGCCGCGGCGGCCCAGAGCGCGCCGGCCACGGCCGCGGCGCCGCCGAACCAGACGGCGGCCACCCCGATGCCGCCCCAGGCGAACCCCGGCCGGTCGAAGTACCAGCCGGGCGGGCCCACGGGGCTGGCGGGCACCGCCACGAAGGCCACCGTGCTCGTGGTGACCTCGCGGAGCCCACGCGGCACCCACGCGCCGGGGTCGACCGACACCCCGGCCTCGCGCAGGTCGACGGCGAACAGGCCGGCCGGCCCGTCGTCGGGGTCGGCGGTGACCAGGGCGTGCGAGACGCGGTCGGCCAGTGAGCACCACGGCTTGGCCCCGGAGAGCCTCCAGAGGCCACCCTCGTCGCGACCGGCCGACAGGCGCGTGCCCGCGGGAGAGGCGGCGTACACGCCCCAGGTGGCGCCCTCGGGCGCCGGGACGGCGGCCTGCTCGAGGATGGCCACGGCATCCCAGTGCGGCTCGACGGTGCGCGCGGTGGTCAGGTCGACGCTGCCCAGGGTGGCCAGCGAGGACACCACGGGCCAGGTGTCTCGACCCATCGAGCGGGCGACCGGCTCACGGCTCCGGGCGAGTGCGAGTGACCCTTCGACGTCGGCGGCGACCACCTGCGCGTCGTCGGCGAGAACGGAGTCACCCCACTCGGCGAAGCACCAGGGAGTGCGGGCGGATGTCACGACGTCGTTCTACCCGTTCGGCGACGCTCCATCGCCGTCCGGTGCACGTGGAAACTGTGCTGTCGAAGGCCCGGGGTGGCGTGCGCCGCACGTAGGGTCGTCCGCAGTCGTGGGGGCGAGCAGAGGAGGCGTTGACATGGGTGACAACGGCCACGGTACGAGCAGGATGTCGGTGTGGGTCGCCGAGCTCGTCATCGTGCGGCACGGGGAGAGCGTGGGCAACCTCGCGGCGGCGGCGGCCGGCGAGAAGGGGCTGGCCCGGCTCGAGCTCGACTTCCGCGACCCCGACACCCCGCTGTCCGACAACGGTGTGGCACAGGCGGATGCACTCGGGCGCCACCTTTGGGGGCTCGCGGATGACGCGCGGCCCGAGGTGGTGCTCGGCTCGCCGTACGTGCGTGCCGCGAGCACCATGGAGCACGCCCTGCGAGGGTGCCCGTCGGCCCCGCGCCCGGTGCTCGACGAGCGGCTGCGCGAGCGCGACCTCGGGCTCTTCGACGGCCTGACGGGGCAGGGCATCCGCGACACCTACCCCGAGGAGGCGAAGCGCCGCGAGCTGATGGGGAAGTTCTACTACCGGCCGCCAGGTGGCGAGAGCTGGACCGACGTGGTGCTCCGCGTGCGCGGGGTGCTCGGCGACCTCGACCAGACCCACGCGGGGCGACGGGTGTGGGTCTTCACCCACCAGGCCGTGATCATGGCGTTCCGCTACCTCCTGGAGTCGCTCACCGAGGAGGAGCTGCTCGACATCGACGGCAGTACCCCGCTCGCCAACTGCTCGCTGACCCGTTACCGGGCAACGGATGCCGGTGGGCTGCGCCTGGTCGGCTTCGGCGACGTCGAGCACCTCGAGGCCTCCGACGCCGAGCCGACCCACGAGGAGCCGCACGGGCTGGGGCAGGCCGCGACGGCGGGTGACCGGTCATGAGTGACGGGCCCGACCCGGCGATCGTGGTCACCCCCGCCCTGCTGCGCAGCCGGCCGCTGCCGTCGCCTGGAGGCAACAAGAACGAGAAGGGTCGCCTGCTCATCCTCGGCGGCAGCCGGCAGACCCCGGGTGCGGTGCTCCTCGCTGCGGAGGCGGCGCTGCGCGTGGGTGCGGGAAAGGTGCAGGTGGCCACCACGGCATCCACGGCGGCCCTGCTGGGGGTCGCCCTGCCCGAGTGCTTCCTCGTCGGCCTGCCCGAGGACGACGACGGCGAGCTGGTTCGCGCCGCGGCAGACCGGGTGCTCGAGCTGGCCGAGCAGGCGGATACCGTGCTGGCCGGACCCGGCATCGGCACGCCGGATGCCGCGCGCGAGCTGCTCGAGGCGGTCGTGCCGCAGCTCGGGTCGGCTCTGGTCGTCGACGCGCTGGGCACGGCCTACCTCACCGCGCACCCCGACGGCGTGCGTCACCTCGCCGCCCGAGCCCTGCTGACCCCCAACGCCGGCGAGCTCGCCCAGGTGCTGCAGGAGGACGAGGAGCAGGTGGACGGCGACGTGCTGGCGGCCACCCGGCAGGCCGCGAGCCGGATCGGCGCCACGGTGTTGTCCGGCAGCGACAGCTCGTTCGTCTGCGAGCCGTCGGGGGAGGCCTGGCGCCTCGACGTCGGCGCCCCGGGGGCGGCTGTGGCCGGGTCGGGTGACGTCAAGGCAGGCGCCGTGGCCGGGCTGCTGGCCCGCGGCCTGTCGCCGGCGAGGGCCGCGGCCTGGGGTGCGTACGTGCATGGCCGGGCCGGCGAGCGGCTCACCGCCGAGGTGGGCCGCACCGGCTTCCTGGCCCGAGAGGTCGTGCGCGGGCTGCCGGCCGCTCTGGCCGAGGTCGAGCTCGGCGTCACCGACGGCTGAGCCGGCTGCTGTCCTTCGTTGACGCTCGCCCCCTGACCACCTGGCGTCAGTCAGTGGTCCCGTTCTCAGGCGCCCTGGCCCCCGGCCCCCGGCCCCCGGCCCCCGGCCCCCGGCCCCCGGCCCCCGGCCCCGGCCCCGGCCCCGGCCCCTGGCTCTGTCCGCGCTGGCCCGGACCCCGCCGTATCCCGTTGGCGTCACGTCGCTCTTCGGTCGCCTTCACACGCCGCCTGGATGAGCGGGTGCCCCCACCTGAGTTGGTTCGGTCGCGTTGCGCTTACCGGGGAGCCACGCGGCCCGTGCCCCCTCACCTTGGTTCGTGGTCACCGTGGCCCGCAGCCTGAACGGTCGGAGCTTCAGGATGCCGGCCCCGATGCGGGCCTTGCCCTTGCGCCAGCCAGCTTGCGATGGGCGGCTCCAGCCCGAGCCAAATAGATTCTGCTGCAAGCGAACACGCGCATTCGAACACTTGTGCGAAGTCACGCTCCTCGGTAGAATCGTGTCACGGGGAAGGGGAAGTCATGGCCACGTCACAGCGACACACCAAGCGGTCAGCTGCCGCCAATCCGACGACCCCCACCGCAGTGACGTTGGGTGCACGCCGGGTCGCCACCGCGCTTGCCGGCCCGGGCGCCGCACGCAGCCGGGACGAGTGGCTCACTGTCGTCGGGGACTGCCAGTGGCTGATCAACACCCTCACCGCGGTGCAGGACGCCGCGATCGCCGAGGCCGCCCGGCGCGAGAGCGTGTGGTGCGAGGACGGCACCCTCGGCGAGGCCGTGCACGCCCCGGGCCGGGTGACCCTCGATGCCGCCGACGTCATCGCGCCGGTGATCGGGGCGACGCACCAGCAGGCCCAGCGCCGCGTCGAGCAGGCGGTGCGCCTGGCCGCACGCCGGGTGCCGGTGCCGGCCGAGGCCCGTGACCTGCCCGACGCCAGCGGTCTGGGTGGGCTGCACGAGGCGATGGCGGCCGGGCACCTGGACGGCTACCGGGCCGGGGTCGTCGCGTTCGAGCTCGACGTCGCGCCCGCCGACGTCGCCGACGCCGTCGTGGCCGCCCTCGACTCCCACCTGGGCGAGGACTCCACCTCGCTGCGGCGGCGCACCCGGGTGCTGCTCTCGACGCATCTCCCCCGACCTGGTCCGTCAGCGCGCCCAGAAGGCCCGCAACAACACCGGGCTACGCCGATGGGTGGCCGAGCCCGGCGTCGACGAATGGCACGGCACCTTCCCCAGCGAGGACGCCGCCACCGCCTGGGCCGCCATCGACCGCCTCGCCCACGACCTCGTCGCCAACAGCACCTGCACCAACATCGAACAAGCCCGCGGCAAAGCCCTCACCGACCTGGTCACCGGCAACGCCACCATCGACGTCCAGATCGTGCTCACCGTCCCAGCCGACACCCAGCCGGCCTCTGCAACTGACCAGACCACCGTGGCTGCCTCCGAGCCCCACGCGCCCCCTCCGGCCAACAGTCAGCAGCTGGCTCCTGGAAGTCCTGAGGCCACCTTCCCTGCCTCCGAGTCCCACGCGCCAGCTCCGGCCATGTCGCCCGGTTGCGAGCACTCGACTGCACCCACCGCAGGGGTGGTGACCGGAGCAGTCGCAGCCAACACCGACGAGGGCGCCCTCACCACGAGCGAGCTCAGCTCCGACCACCTGGCCGCGGGTGGAGCGGACGAGCTCGGCTCCGACCACCAGGTCGTCGCGAGTGGAGCGAACGAGCCCGGCTCCGACCAGCCGGTCTTGAGTGCCGACAGCGCCCAGGACACTTCGGCGACCGCCGCCCAAGGGCTCTCCACACCAGCCGTACATACAGACAACTTGGTGGCGCCGGAGAACGGGTCGGACGACGACCTGGTCCAGGTGCAGGGCAGCCGACCGTCCGAGCCGTTGCTGGTGCGCCGCACCTGGCTGCGCGACCACCTGCGCAAGCAACCGCCGCAGCTCCGGCGCCGGGCCAGGCAAGCACCACCGCGGTTCGTGCCCTGCGACCCCCTCAGCGGAGCCCGCCTCGACCCCCGCGACGACCTCGCCACCAACGCCTACCGGCCAGGCCCCGAGCTCGCCGCCCTGGTCCGCGCCCGCGACGGCCGCTGCCGCTTCCCCGGCTGCTGCGTCGCCGCCCGGTTCTGCGACCTCGACCACGTACGACCGTGGCCGACCGGGCCCACCAGCGCCACCAACCTGCTCACCCTCTGCCGGCGCCACCACCGCATCAAACAACGCCCCGGTTGGAGACTGCGCCTGGCACCCGACGGCACCGCCACCTGGACCGACCCCACCGGACATGTCCGCACCACCGCACCGCTCGACGCCCTGACCCCACTGGTACTCGCGGCTGACCCGACAGCCGCGACCGCCGCGGCAACGCCGGCCGCTCCGGTGGCCCGCTCGGTGTGGAGCGCACTCGAGCACCACTTGACCTTCCGGCTCGAGCACCTGGTGCACCCGATGGACGTCGCCCTGCGAACGCACCCCACCCACCGCCACTGCACCTCGGCCGTCGAGCTGCGGGCCGGTCACGCCCGAAGGAAGTCTCGCGCACAATGGCCGGACGAACCGCCCTTCTGACCCGACACCAGCCCCACCACCTCGAGCGGGTCATCTCCGGGACCCTCGGTGCCGGCTGATTCCCACCTCGACCGATCGAGCGGTCGAGCCAAGCCCGAAAAGCCGTACCTCCGAGCATGCCTCCAGCGCTCGTCGCGACCCTCAGGACAGCGGCTCAGCCCTGCTTGGCGCTCGTGGCGATGCCGTCGAGCACGTACCGCTGGGTGAACGCGAAGATGATGATCATCGGGATCGTCGCGATGAGGGTGGCCGCCATGGCGATCTCCCAGTGGTACTCCCCGGAGAGCGCGAACGCGTCGACGATCTGCTTCAGGCCACGCGGCATCGTGAAGTAGTCGGGGCTCTGCAGGTAGATGAGCGGCTTCATCAGGTCCGACCAGCTGGCCTGCAGCTCGAACACGAACACGATCACCAGCGCCGGGCGGGCCAGCGGCAGCGCAATGGCGCGGAACATCCGCAGGTACGACGCCCCGTCGACCCGTGCTGCCTCGAACAGCTCGCGCGGGATGCCGAGGAAGAACTGCCGCAGCAGGAAGATGTAGAAGGCCGAGCCGAAGAGGTTCTGGGCCCACAGCGGTACCTGGGTGTCGATCATCCCGACCTGGTTCCAGATCAGGTAGACGGGGATCACCGTCACCGCGCCGGGCAGCATCATCGTGGCGAGCACCAGGCCGAAGAGCAGGTTGCGGTAGCGGAAGCGGAAGTAGGCGAACCCGAACGCGACCAGGGCGCTCGAGATGGTGACCGCGGTGGCGGCCATCAGGCCGACGGTCACGGAGTTGAACAGCCAGCGCAGCACCGGCCCGGCATCCCACACCGCCGCGAAGTTCGACCACTGCACCGTCTCGGGCACGAGCCGGTTGTCGAACACCTGCTCCTTGGGCTTCAGGGACGCCGACACCAGCCACACCAGCGGGTAGACGAACGCCATGGTCGCGAGGAACAGCACCACCAGGTAGAGGCCGCGCCAGACCCAGGTCCGCACGGTGTCGCGGTCGCGGCCCGGGCGGCCGTCACCCGCGAGCGGGGCGACCCCTGCTGGGCCACGGGTGCTGGCCAGGCCCTGCTCGCCACCGCCACCGACCGGTGGGATGCCCTGCACGACAGGCGTACTCATCGGTTGTCCCCCTCGTAGTAGACGAACCGGTTCCCGACCCTCACCTGGATCACGGTGATGAACAGGATGATGGCGAACAGCACCCAGGCCATCGCCGAGGCGAACCCCATCCGGAAGAACTGGAAGGCGTTCTGGAACAGGTAGACCATGTAGACGAGCGAGGCATCGGATGCCGTGGCCTTCTGCTGGGGGCCGTAGAACGTCGTGTACGCCTGGTCGAACATCTGCAGCGCAGCGATGGTGTGCGTGATGACGCTGAAGAAGATCGCGCCGGAGATCATCGGCACGGTGACGCTGAAGAACCGGCGCACCGCACCCGCGCCGTCGAGCATGGCGGCCTCGTGCAGCTGGCGGGGCACGGCGTGCAGGGCCGCAAGGAAGATGACCACGCTGCCACCCACGGCCCACAGGCTGACGATGGCCAGCGATGGCTTGAGCCAGTTCGGGTCGGTGGTCCAGTCCGGCCCCTGGATGCCGACCCAGCCGAGCACCTGGTTCACCAGACCGCGCTGCCCGTTGAGCAGCAGCAGGAACATCGCCCCTGCGGCGACGGCCGGCGTCATCACCGGCAGGTAGAAGGCCGTGCGGAAGAACCCGGCCGCCCGACCGACCCGCTGAAGCAGCAGGGCCAGGCCGAGCGCGACCGCGGTGCCGAGCGGCACGTAGAGCGCGGCGTAGATGAACGTGTTGGCGAGGGAGGTGCGCACCCGCGGGTCGGAGAGCAGCTCCTGGTAGTTGGCGCCACCAACCCCCTTGGTGGTGCCGACCAGCGAGTAGTCCGTGAAGGACAGCGCCAGGCTGGCGACCATCGGGCCCGCGGTGAAGATGAAGAAGCCGAGGATCCATGGCGAGATGAAGCCCAGGGCGGCGCGGGTCTCGCGCCGCTGGAGCGCGCTAGCCATCGGTCGACACCTTCTGGTAGGCCGTCTGCGCCTCCTTCTGGGCCTGCGCCAGGGCCTTGGCCGGGTCCTGTCCCTCGAGCGCTCGTGACACCGCGCTCTTCCACGCGGCGTCGATCTCGGCGCCGGCGGCCGAGGGGTTCAGCGCCTTCGCCGAGTCGAGCGAGCCGTAGAAGTTGTCGATCGCGGCCTTGAAGCCGGCGTCGGGCGCGTCCTTCAGGTACTTCTCGCGGATCTGGTCGTCGGCGACCTTGTTGGCGGTGAACAGCCCGGTGAAGAAGGACTTGTCCTGCATCACCTTCTGCTCGCGCGCCTCGGCCGCCTTCATCCAGGTGTCGGCCGAGGTCATCGTCTTGGCCCACGCGCACGCTGCCACAGGGTTCTTCGCGCCCTTGGGGATGGCCCAGGCCGAGCCGCCGAGCAGGCTCATCGGCTGGCCCTGGCGGTCGGTGAAAGGGGTGGACTGCAGCTTCAGGCCAGCGGGGATGGAGTCGCGCAGCACGTTGACATACCAGTTCTCCATCGGGAAGGCCGCGATGCTGTGCACGGTGAGCGGGTTCTTCTCGCCGAAGATGTCGTAGGAGTCGCGGAAGGACTTGAACTTGGTCCACCCGCCCTGGCTCTTCACCAGGTCGACGGTGTACTTCAGTGCCTCGACCGCCTTGGGGTCGTCGAGGTGCGGAGCGCCGTCGTCGCCGACGATGGATGCGCCGTTGGCCATCGCCCACTGCGGGAACGAGTCCGGGAGCTTGGGGTCGTAGCCGATCCGCTTGATCTTCGAGCCGTCCTGCTGGAAGAGCTTGGCCGATGTGGCCGCGAGCGCGTCCCAGTCCTTGGTCTGGATCTGCTCGGGCGTGACGCCTGCGGAGCCGAGCGCGGTGCCGTCGATCAGGTTGGCCTGGACGATGTAGAACTCCGGGATGCCGTAGACCTTGTCGGCGAGCGTCACGGACTGCATCGCGGCCGGGCGGTACTGCGAGGTGTCGATCTTCTGCCCGGAGATGCACTGGTCGAGCGGCTGGATGGCGCCCTTCGCGGCATAGGTGCCGATCAGCTGGCGGCTCATGTAGACCAGGTCGGGCGGGTTGCCGCTCGACACCGCCGTGAGGAACTGCTGGGCGTCGAAGTCACCCTTGTTGATGGTGACGTTCACGTCGGGCGCTGCCGCCTTGAACGCCGCGACCCGCGAGGTGCCGACCTCGTCCTCGCCGCCGAAGCCCATCGTGGTGAGAGTGCCGCTCGGGGTGCCCGACCAGCTCGATGACCCGGAGCCACCGGAGTTGCCCCCGTTCCCCCCGCCGCCACTGTCGGACCCGCCGACTCCTGCGCACCCCGCCACCAGCGCGACGGGCAGCAGCACCGCCACCCCCCAGGTCTTCCTCATGGTCGCTCCCTCGGTCGGCCCCCACCGGAGGTCTTCCCGGCAGTCGGCATGCAGGTAGGTACCCACCAGGGCCGGAGCGAAAACGCACCCCTGCCTTGGGCGTTCGCCAGCCAGGGCGTGCTGTCGCCCTCAGGCGGCGGAGTCGTGCGCCTGGCGCTCGTCGTCGGCGAGCAGCTCGCACCGCAGGCGCTCGACGATGCCGCGCAGGATGCGGGACACCTGCATCTGGCTGACCCCGATGTGCTCCCCGATCTCGCCCTGGGTGAGCTCGTCGACGTAGCGCAGCCGCAGCACGAGGCGCTGGCGATCGGTGAGGCCGGCCACGGCCTGACGCAGGGCGTCGCGCACCTCGATGGTGCCTGCGTGGCTGGAGGTGACCAGCAGGTGGTCGGCGAGGTTGGTGCCGGCCGAGGTCGGCGCGTCGAGGGAGACGGCGTGGTAGCCGGCGGAGACTCCGCGGGCCTCGTCGACCTCGTCGACCGTGACCCCCAGCACGCTGGCGAGCTCGGTGTCGCGGGGGTCGCGGTTCAGCGCGTGCCGCAGGCGCTCCTCCTCGACGACCAGCCCGGCGCGCAGCTCCTGGATGCGGCGGGGCGGGCGCACGGCCCAGCCGTGGTCACGGAACCAGCGCTTCAGCTCGCCGGAGATGGTGGGGTGCGCGAAGGCCGCGAAACCGGGGCCGGCGCCGGGCCGGTAGCGGTCGACCGCCTTGACCAGCGCGGTGCGGGCCACCTGGAGCAGGTCGTCGGTCTCGACGCCGCGGCCGCTGTAGCGCATCGCCAGGCCGTCGGCGAGGGGGAGCATCTCGATCACGATCTGCTCGACCAGCTGGGCCCGGCGGGCGGGGTCGGTCTCCTCGGCCAGCTCTGCGGCGAGGGTGTCGACCTCGATGTCGAGGTCGGCCTGGGATGCCGTGTGGTCGTCGTGCGTGGGGGAAATGGTCGCGGGTGCCATGAAGCTCGTCCTTGCTGGAGAGGGATGGCACCGCTGTTGGACCAAAGTGTCCCGAGGAAGACGACTGGTTGGATCAACCGGGGAGGTCTACAACGTGTCATGGGGACGACGCTCGTAGGGTCTAAGGACCACATGACTTCTTCTCCGGCACTCGGGACGTGCGGGGCCCGGGTGTTTCGGGCGCACTGGTACGGGTAACGCCCTAGACGGTGCAGAACCAGGAGGGATCGCCATGTCAGGTCAGTCGCCCGTAGATGCTGTCGAAGGTCGGTCGCTGGAGCTGCGCGACCTCGCGGACGCCCTGGACGCGGTGACCCGCCGGGTCGACGACCTGGGCGGCGAGCCGCTCGACCGGTTGAGCCTGGCCACGCTGGAGGCCATCCCCGGTGCCGAGGCCGTGAGCCTGACGGTGCTGTCGCGCGGCCAGTTCGACACCCGGGCTTCGACGAACGACCTGGCCCTGCGCGCCGACTCGCTGCAGTACGAGCTGGGGCGCGGCCCGTGCGTCGACGCCGTGCTCGAGGACACGGCCAACCTCAGCGGGGACGTCGCCACGGACACCCGCTGGGGCGAGTGGGGGCCGCGGGTGGCCGCCGACCTCGGCGTGCGCAGCGTGCTCGCCTACCGGCTGCTGCTCGAGGTGGAGCAGGCCGCCATCGCCAGCCTCAACGTCTACTCCACCGAGGTCGACGCGTTCGACGAGCAGTCGCTGCACCTGGGGGTGGTGCTGGCCACTCATGGTTCGTTGCTCCTGTCGGCGGTGATCGCGCGCGACGTGGCGGCGGACCTCGCCGGCTCGCTGCAGACGAACCGCGAGGTCGGAGTGGCCATGGGCGTGCTGATGTACCGCCACCGGCTCACTCGCGACCAGGCGTTCGCCCTGCTGCGCCTGGTCGGCCAGCAGAAGGGGCTGGCCGTGGCCGAGGTCGCCGCCACCGTCGCCGAGACCGGTGACGTCGGCCTGCTCGAGGCCCCCCTCGGCCGCCCCGGCCGCGGGCGCGGAGCCCGGCCCACCGGACCAGCGCCCGAGCCGCCGACCCCCGAGGGGCCGACCCCCGAGCCGCCGGCCGCCGACCACGAGGCGTCGCCGGGCTAGAGCAGCCGCGTGTCGAGCAGGATGTCGGCCACCCGGCCCACGGAGACCCCGGCTCGGGCCGCCGCCTCGCTCAGCAGGTGACGGGCCGTCGCCTCGGGCACCCCGTGGGCCGCCATGAGCAGGCCGACCGCGACGTTGCTGCTCGTGGCGTCCGCGAGGACCCGCGGGGCGGTCCTCGCCCGGGCCAGCGTGGTGAAGGTGAGGTCGGCGTTCGTCACCGCACCGCCGGCCCACCCGCCGTACAGGGCCGCCAGCTCCTCGTGATGCCCGTCGAAGGCGCTCGGCGTGCTGCCGTAGAGGTTGAGCCCCCCGTAGACCCGGTCCGAGGCCATCAGGGGGATCGACAGGGTGCTCGACACCCCAGCCCGGGCACTGGCCTGCGCGAAGGCGTGCCACGCGCGCTCGTCGACCGGGTCGTCATCCGAGTCGGTGACCACGGAGCCCTGCTCCACCGCGGCCACGCAGGGACCGCCCTCGAGGTACTGGATGGCGTCCAGGGCGGCGGAGTCGAGGTCGGTCGCCACCCAGGTGAACGAGACCCCGTCCTGCACGAAGGTCAGCGTGAGCCCCACGCACTCGGGAGCGATCCGCCGGGTCGTCGCCGCCGCGTGGTCGAACTCCTCGACCAGCGCATCGTCGCCGTCGTCGGTCGCGACGGCGAGGGCGGCCAGGGCGGCGGCCGTCTCCGGTAGTGGTTGCACGTGTACCTCCTGTTGAGCGACGTTCGGTGAGGGCTCCGCACCCCTCGTGGCCTGCACATCTGTCGCCCTACCCCCGGCTCCGCCGCCGCACACCTGGTGTGGTCGGGCGCCCCCGTGGTCGTGGGGCGAGGGTCAGAAGACCGGCTTGCCTCCGGTGACGCCGAGGACGGTGCCCGAGACGTAGCTCGCCTCGTCGGAGGCCAGGAACACGTAGGCGGCGGCCACCTCGACGGGCTGGCCCGGGCGACCCAGCGGGGTGTCCGTGCCGAAGCCCTCGACCTTCTCAGGGGCCATCGTCGCCGGGATGAGCGGCGTCCAGATCGGGCCCGGTGCAACGGCGTTGACCCGGATGCCCTGTGGGCCGAGGTCCTGGGCCAGGTTGACGACGAGGTTGTTCAGGGCAGCCTTCGTGGCCGCGTAGTCGATCAGGTTGTCGGAGGGCGAGTAGGCCTGGACCGACGTGGTGACGATGACGCTCCCGCCGTCGGCCAGCTGCGGCGCCAGGGCCTGCACCAGCCAGAACGGGCCGAGCACGTTGGTGGCGAAGGTGCGCTCCAGCTGCTCGGGGGCGAAGTCGGCCAGCTCCTCCTGGGCCATCTGGAAGGCTGCGTTGCACACCAGCACGTCGACCCCACCGAGCTCGGCCACGGCCCGCTCGGCGAGCTCGCGGTTGGCCTGCGGCGTGCGCAGGTCGGCGGCGTGCAGCACGACCCGGCTGTCCGCGCCAGCGAGCTCGGCGGTCGTGCGAGCGTCGTCCTCCTCCTCGGGCAGGTGGGTGATGACGACCTCGGCCCCCTCACGCGCGAAGGCGATCGCGACGGCCCGGCCGATGCCGGAGTCGCCGCCGGTGACCACGGCCCGCTTGCCGCGCAGCCGGTCCCGCCCGGTCCACGACTCGGCGCCGTGGTCCGCGGGTGGGGTGAGCTCGGCGTCACTGCCCGGCCACTCCTGCTGCTGCGCGGGAACCTCGACGGTGCGCTGGCTCATGGGCTGTCCTCTCGCTGACGGGGGTGGGTCGGTGGATGCAACCGCAGCCGGATGCCGGTGCGGCGGCGTCGGTCCCCTACCCGGCCGTGCTGGCGCCATTCCCGGCGGGATGGCGCCCAGACGGGTTGCTGGCAGATCGACGGTCGCGACGGCTCTCCGGACGCAGAGAGTCGGGGGCATACTCGGAACCGGACGTGGGGGCGCCCCCTCGCGTCGTCGCCGGAGGGGAGGCCGCGTGCGAGCCGAGCAGGTCGACCGTCGTGGCACCGACGATGCCGCGCACCTGCTGGTGCTGGCCGACGCGCTCCGTCCCCTGGCCGGCCGGGTGAGCGAGGGGGACGGCGGGCCGGCGTTCGACGAGCTGGTGCGGATCGCCGTGGCGCACGTGCCCGGCGCCGGTAGCGCCAGCCTCACCCTGCGCCGGCGCAACCGCCTGACGACCGAGGCCGCCACCGACGAGACGGCGCGGCAGGCCGACGCGGCTGCAGGCTCGAGCCGGGGCCCGGTCCCGGCACGGATGCCGCGTTCCACGACTGCGTCTACCTCACCGGTGACGTCGGGTCCGACGCGCGCTGGCGGCGCTGGGGGCGCGCCGTGAGCCAGGAGCTCGGGGTGTCGAGCGTGCTGTGGCAGCGGTTCACCCTCCTCGGTGAGCCCGAGGTGGCGGCGGCGCTGACGATCTACTCCGAGACGCGCGACGCGTTCGGTGAGCGGGCGGCCGGCATGGGTCTGGTGCTCGCGAGCCACGGGTCGCTGCTCGTCACGGCGACCCTGGCGCGGGGCCGGGCGACGAACCTGCTGCGGGGCCTGGAGAGCAACCGCGAGATCGGTGTGGCGATGGGCATCCTGATGCAGCAGCACCGGATCTCCCGCGACGAGGCGTTCGACGTGCTGCGAGCCGCGAGCCAGCACTCGAACCGCAAGCTGTCCGAGGTGGCGAGCGAGGTGGCCGACACCGGCATCCTGGCGGTGCACCACCGGCGGCCGGTCCCGGTGAAGCCGGCCCGCGCGGTCTGACACCGTTTGGCGCAAAGCCCTTGGTCCACCACTTCCGAAGTGCCGGAGAAGGTTTCGTCGAGAGGGGTGCCGGGTACGCCCCCCTCACGCCGTCGACCGACGACGGCCTGACGAGAGGACGGGGTACTCATGGAGACCCAGACGACCACTCCGCAGACCCCCGCGGACCGAGCGGGCACCGTAGGACACGAGACCAAGCAGGCAGCGGGGGACGTCGCGCAGACCGCAGGGCAGGAGGCCAAGCAGGTCACCCGCGAGGCGACCGACCAGGTGCGCCAGCTGTGGAGCCAGACCCGCCGGGACCTCACCGACCAGGCGGCCACCCAGCAGACCCGCGTGGCGGGCAGCCTGCGCGAGCTGGCCGACCAGCTCGGCTCGATGGCCGGCTCCGCGGACCAGGACGGCATGGCCCGTGGCCTGGTCGACGACGTCGCCCGCCGCGCGGGGGATGCCGCGAGTGGCTCGACCAGCGCGACCCGGGCAGCCTGCTCGACGAGGCGCGCAGCTTCGCCCGCCAGCGTCCGGGCACCTTCCTGGCCATCGCCGCCGGGGTCGGCGTGCTCGCCGGGCGGCTGAGCCGCAGCCTGGTCGACGAGGCACGTGACTCCGAGCGACTCCTCGGGCAGCGACTTCGCAGGGTCGACGGGCGCGCAGTTCGCCGACACCAACGGCGGCTCGGCGTACGGCACCTCCACCTACGCCAGCACCGGCTACGCCGCCGGCAGCACGGGCGGCTATGGCGAGGGCTTCGAGACCACGGGGACCAACGGCGGCACCGGCATGCCGACCGCCACCGACCCCTACGCATCCACCACTGCGGCGACCCCGGTCACGCCGGGCGCCACCCCGGCCACCGTCGTCGAGGGCGGCTCCGCCGTGCCCGGTGACGAGCTCCCCGGCGCATCGCGCACCAGCCAGCCCTTCGCGCCCGACGGCACTCCCAGCCCGATCGACGACGAGGGCCTGCTGACCGCGGAGGGCGACGACTCCCTGCGAGGGAACCGATGACCGAGCAGCAGCGGCTGCGCACCCCCGGCGCCACCAACGGTGGCGAGACCCGGGGCGACCTGCCCGACCCCTCCCTGCGATCGGTGGGTGAGGTGCTCGGCGACATCACGACCGACCTGTCGACCCTGCTGCGCCAGGAGGTCGAGCTCGCCAAGGCCGAGCTGCGGGAGACCGCAGACCACGCCAAGGCGGCCGGCAGCATGTTCGCCGGGGCCGGGGTGGCAGGGCACCTCGCCCTGATCTTCCTGTCGCTCGCCCTCTGGTGGGCCCTGGGCGACCTGTTCGACAGCCTGGGCTGGTCGGCGCTGCTCGTCGGCGTGCTCTGGGCGGTGGCAGCCGGCGTCATGGCCGCGATGGGCCGCACCCGGATGAAGCAGGTCACCCCGCTCGCGCCGCGCACCGTGGACACCAGCAAGGACATTCCCGAGGCACTGAAAGGACACGAGACCCGATGACCACCACCAATGACCCCGAGGCCATCCGCGCCGAGATCGACCGCACCCGCGGCCGGCTGAGCGAGGACGTCGACGTGCTCACCGAGAGCGTGCGCCCGAGCAGCGTCGCCAAGCGCACCGCCCAGCGGGCGACCGGCCGGGCCGGCCGCCTCAAGGAGAGCGTCATGGGCACCGCCCACGACACGACCAGCGTCGGTGCCGACAAGGCGCACGACGTCGCGGAGGGCGTGAAGAGCGCTCCCGACCTCGCCCGTCGCCAGGCGCGCGGCAACCCGCTCGCGGCCGGTGCGGTGGCCCTGGCCGCCGGCTGGCTGGTGGGCTCGCTCCTGCCGGCCAGCAGCAAGGAGCGCGAGCTGGCCACCACGGCCAAGGACAAGGCCGAGCCGCTCGTCGACGAGGCGAAGTCGGTGGCGCAGGAGACCGCGCAGAACCTCAAGGAGCCGGCCCAGCAGGCCGCCCAGTCGGTCAAGGAGACCGCGCAGCAGGGCATCGAGCACGTCAAGGACGACGGCACCTCCGCGGCCCAGTCGGTCAAGGAGAGCGCCTCGAACGGCGGGTCCTCGAACGGCGGGTCCTCGAACGGCGGGTTCTCGTCCGCCAACGGCGGGTCCGCGAGCAGCGGCTCGGTGTCGAGCACCGGCACCGAGCTGGGCACCGGCACGAGCACCGGGACGGGCACCACGCCGTCCATCTGACGGGGGGCCGGCGCAGCCGACCCTCTCCCACGCGCAGCCCGTCGATCCGGTCATCCCGGGTCGGCGGGCTGTTCCATGCCCACGGCTGGTCGGCACGGCACCCGCGCCCTCACCACCATCCGGGGGACTTGGCCTCGCCTACCGCCTGGTAAGTGCACGGATCGCTGCAGGTACCAGGCGGTAGCCCAGGTCGAGAGCCCGGAAGCCGCCCCGGCTCGCCTTCCGCCGTGGGACGCCGCCTCGCCTACCGCCTGGTAAGTGCACGGATCGCTGCAGGTACCAGGCGGTAGCCCACGTGGTCGGTTCAGCGGGTGGGCGTGAACCGGTTCCAGGCGCGGTGCTCGGCCAGGCCGGCGACGAGCGCGGCTCCCACGGTGGCGGCGTCGCCCACGGTGACGCCCGCCTCGTCGTCAGCCAGCCCCAGGGCCGCCGCCACCTGCGGGTCGCCCACGACGCCGATGGCCTTACCGTGCCGGAACGCCTCGTCGACGAGCAGGGTGAGGCGCGGGTCGACGCGCGGCGTCGCGCCGGCACCGGCCTTGGCGTCGCGGCTCTGCCGGGCGTCGAAGGCGGGCGGCACCAGCGCGGTGACCACGACGGCGTCGAACTCGACCGACCGGGAGGTCAGCAGGGTGCGGTGCGCCGGCAGGTCGCGGTCGGCCCAGACCGGGCCGCCCGTCGGGGCCAGCAGCAGCGGCACGAGGCGCTCGGCGTGCAGCTGCTCGGTCAGTGCCGTGACGGCATCCGCGTCGGAGGTGTCGTCGACCACGCACGGCCACGGTGCGGCCCTCGACCGGCCAGGTGCCGCCGAGCTGCGAGAGCGCAGGGCTGGGCTCGACGTCGTCGACCTCGGACCGCCGGCTCGGGCGCCGGCAGCCCCAGGCCGGCCGCGACGTCGGCGGCAGAGCTCGCCGTCGATGTTGGCGAGGGCGAGCAGCTGGCGCTGGCGGATGGTCTCGCTCGTAGCACTTGCCGAGCTCGAAGGTGTAGGCCTGCACGATGTGGTCCTGCTCGACCGGGGTCATGCTCAGCCAGAACAGCGCGCGCCTGGCTGAAGTGGTCGTCGAACGACGCGGCGAGCTCGCGCACCTTGCGCCCCGGCGACCACGGCCGCGGCACGTCGACGAAGGCGCCGTCGGCGTCGCCGGCGACGAACGGGCAGCCGCCGCCGAGCGAGTTCGGGCGGTACGGCGCGACGCCCGTCGTGGACCGCCTGCTGGTGGAAGCCGTCGCGCAGCAGTTGTCGTTGACCGGGGCGTGCGGCCGGTTGATCGGGAGCTGGTCGAAGTTCGGGCCGCCGAGCCGGGTGAGCTGGGTGTCGAGGTAGGAGAACAGGCGGGCCTGCAGCAGCGGGTCGTCGGTGACGTCGATGCCGGGCACGAGGTTGCCGGGGTGGAACGCGACCTGCTCGGTCTCGGCGAAGTAGTTGGTCGGGTTGCGGTCGAGCGTCAGCAGGCCGACCGGCTGCACCGGGGCGAGCTCCTCGGGCACGAGCTTGGTCGGGTCGAGCAGGTCGATGCCCTCGAAGGTCTGGTCGTCGGTGTCGGGCATGACCTGGACGCCGAGCTCCCACTGCGGGAAGGCGCCGGACTCGATGGCGTCGTAGAGGTCGCGCCGGTGGAAGTCGGGGTCGATGCCGCCGAGCATCTGCGCCTCCTCCCAGACCAGCGAGTGGACGCCGGCCACCGGCTTCCAGTGGAACTTCACCAGCGACGGTCGTCGCCGTCGGCGTTGACGAGCCGGAAGGTGTGGACGCCGAAGCCCTCCATCGTGCGGTAGGAGCGCGGGATGGCCCGGTCCGACATGACCCACATCAGCATGTGCGTGCGACTCGGGTGCAGCGAGACGAAGTCCCAGAACGTGTCGTGGGCCGTCTGCGCCTGGGGGATCTCGCGGTCGGGCTGCGGCTTCGCCGCGTGGATGACGTCGGGGAACTTGATGCCGTCCTGGATGAAGAAGACCGGGATGTTGTTGCCGACCAGGTCGAAGTTGCCCTCGTCGGTGTAGAACTTCATCGCGAAGCCGCGGACGTCGCGCACCGTGTCGGCCGACCCCGCGAACCGGCGACGGTCGAGAACCGGACGAACACCGGCGTCTCGACGTCCTTGGCCGAGGAACGCCGCCGCAGGTGAGGTCGGCCGCGGTCGCCGTAGCCGACGAAGACGCCGTGCGCGCCGGCGCCGCGGGCGTGCACGACCCGCTCGGGGATGCGCTCGTGGTCGAAGTGGATGATCTTCTCGCGCAGGTGGTGGTCCTCGAGCAGCGTCGGGCCCGCGCGCGCCGGCCTCGCAGCGAGTGGTCGGTGTCGCGCAGCCGGGCGCCCGTGCGAGGTGGTGAGGAACGCGCCCTGCTGGCTCATCGAGCTGGGGTCGGCCTCGAGGTCGGCGCCGGTGGGTGACACCGTTGCGGGCGACTGCTGTTCGGGCTTCGGCGGCAGGGGCTCGTGCGGCGTCGTGGGCTCCTCGAGGGGAACCGTTGCGAGGGCGGGCGCGCCCGGAGGCGGCGGTGGGACCTGGTCCTTGGCTGACGGGCTCATGGCGCACGCCTACCCCCGGCATCCGGGCCCATTCGCGGTGTTCACGGTTTGCCCGCCGCGCCCCGGGGGTAGGCCGAAGGCTCGGCACAAGCCGACGCGCGCTGCGACGGAAGGACGACCGGGTGAGCCCTTCGACCGAGCACGTCACCGGGGTGGTCATCACCGGTGCGTCGAGCGGCATCGGCCGGGCCACCGCGCTGCGGCTGGCCGGTGAGGGCGTGCACGTCGTGCTCACCGGGCGGGCGCCGGACGTGCTCAAGCTGCTCGCCGAGGAGTGCCTCGAGGCGGGGGGCACGGCATCCGTCGAGGAGCTCGACGTGCGTGATGCCGAGGCGGTGCACCGGGTGATCGGTCAGGCGGCCGACGAGTTCGGTCGCGGGCTGGGGGTGGTGCACTCCGCCGCCGTGGTCGCCTACGGCAACGTCGAGGAGGTGCCGAGCGAGGTGATGACCGAGGTGGTGAACACCAACGTCTTCGGCACTCTCGCGGTGTGCCGCGCGGCCATGGACGCCTTCCGCCGCACTGGTGGGGGACACCTCGTCGTCATCGGGTCGCTGCTCGGCGAGATCGCCACCCCGTACATGGGCTCGTACGTGCTCTCGAAGTGGGCCGTGCACGGTCTGGTGCGCACCCTGCAGATCGAGGCCCGTCAGCGCGACGGCGTCGAGATCTCGCTCATCGCCCCGGGCGGGATCGACACGCCCGTCTACCGGCAGGCTGCGACGGTGCTCGGCCGGCACGGCAAGCCCCCACCGCCGGTGCTGCAGCCCGAGGACGTCGCGCGGCGGGTGTGGTGGGTGCTGCGGCATCCGCGGCGGCAGACCAACGTCGGGCCGGCCAACCTCGTCACGATCGCCGGCTTCCGCCTGTTCCCAGGTGTCTACGACGCCCTGGTGACGCCCCTGATGCGCACGTTCGGGCTCGACACGTGGCGCGACCTGCCACCCACCCCCGGCAACGTCGACCTGCCCGTGCACCCGGCGCCCACCCGTGACACCCTCACCGACCAACCGCCCCAGGAGGACGAGATGACCGAGCACGACACTGCGACCCGCCCCCGCGTCTCCAGGTCGGTGGCTGCACCGGCCGAGGCGGTCTGGGCGGTGCTCGCCGACGGCTGGTTCTACGCGACCTGGGTCGTCGGCGCCTCGCGGGTGCGGGCCGTCGACGACACGTGGCCCCAGCCGGGCAGCCACCTGAAGCACAGCTTCGGCCCCTGGCCGGCAGTCATCTCCGACGCCACGGTCGTCGAGGAGGCGCAGGAGCCGCACCGCCTCGTGCTGAGGGCGAAGGGCTGGCCGATGGGGGAGGCCCGGGTGTCGATCGAGGTCGTGCCCGACGGCCCCGGCAGCTGCACGGTGTCACTGGCCGAGGATGCCGTCACCGGGCCTGGCAAGGTCGTGCCGATGCCGGTGCGCCAGGCGATGATCCTGCCGCGCAACCGTGAGGCACTGCGCCGGCTCGCCTACATCGCCGAGGGTCGTCACCGCGCCTGGCTCGCGGGCAGCGACGACTGACCCACGGCCAGGTTGCCGTGACCCCGGAAGAGGTGGGCGACTACGCGGAGGCGCTGGCGCAGGTCAAGCGCAAGGGCACCGCATCCCGTCCTGCCTGGTACGTGCACGACCGCCTGGTCGTGCGCCTCCAGAACCCCACGACCCTGGTGATCCGGGTCCCCCTGAGCCACCGCGAGTCGCTGCTGGACCGCTACCCGGACAGCTTCGGCGTGCCGCCCCGGATGGAGGCGCACCACAAGGTCGAGGCGTACCTGGACCACGCCTCGCCCGAAGCCGTCCGCGCCGCCATCGACCTCGCCTGGGACATGCAGCGTCGCTGAGGAGCCCCGCGCTGACCGAGCACCCGACGGGCGGATGCCGGGTGCCCACCTCAGGCGGGCGGCTCGTGCAGGACGCGGGACCAGGCCGTGCGGAACAGGGCGCGGCGCACCGGCCCGAGCGGGCCGCGCTGGCGCAGGGCCGAGACCGCGGCGTTCCAGCCGCAGGCCCCGTGCACCCCACCGCCCGGGTGGGCCGAGGCGCTCGCGAGGTAGAGGCCGGTGACCGGCGTCTCGGGCCGGCCCAGCCCGCGGGTCGGCCGCAGCACCAGCTGCTGGTGCAGGGCGGCCGTGCCGGCGTTCAGCGCCCCGCGGCTGAGGCTGGCGTCGGCGGCCTCGAGGTCGGCGGGTCGCTGCACCTGGCGCGCGATCACGGTCGCACCGAAACCGGGGGCCACCGCCTCGACCGCCTCCTGCATCCGGTCGACCTGGCGCTGCACCGCGTCGTCGTCACCGGCGAGGTGCCGTGGCAGGTGCGTGTAGGCCCACACCGACTCGGTGCCCGCGGGGGATCGGGTGGGGTCGGCGGTGGTCATCTGGCCCAGGAGCAGGAAGGGGGTGCGCGGCATCCGGCCGACGGACAGGTCTGCGGCGACGTCGACCAATCCGTCGTTGTCGACGCCGAGGTGCACCGTCCCGGCCCCGCGGGCGTCCGGTGCGGTCCACGGAATGGGTTCGCGCAGAGCCCAGTTGACCTTGAGGGTCGCGTCGTCCCAGTCGAAGCGGCCCAGGTCGTGCACTAACCGCGCGGGCAGCCGCTGCGCACCGACGAGGTCGCGGTAGAGCACCGGCGCCGGCACGTCCGCGAGCACCGCGTGCCGCGCCCGCAGCTGCGTGCCGTCGGCCAACCGCACACCGTGCGCGCGGCCACCGGACACCACCACCTCGGTGACCGCCGTGCCGCAGCGGACCTGGACACCGAGCGACTCGGCCCGCCGCCGGAGGGCAGCTGCCAGCATCCCTGCACCTCCCTCCGGCACCGGGAAGCCGACGTCCTGCCCCAGCATCACGAGCAGCCAGCCGAACAGGGCGCTGCCGGCGCTGTCGGGGGTGACGTCACTGTGCATCGCATTGCCGCTCAACAGGACTCGGGCCTGCTCGCTGCCGAACTCCTCCTGGCCGAAGCGGCGCACCGAGAGCAGGCCCAGCCGGGTGAGGTCGAGGGTGCCGGCCACCCCTGACCGGCGCAGCAGCCGCATCCCTGACCGCACCGGTGGGAACGGGGTGAAGAGGGCGTCGAGCAGCGGGTCGCGCACCCGGTCCCAGCCGGCCACCATCCGCAGCCACGCGTCACCGTCACCTGCGTGGTGCTCGTCGAGGCCCGCTGCGGTGTCCGCGGCAGACCGTCGGATGACGGCACACCGGCCGTCAGGCAGCGCGTGGGCGACCACGTCGGGCGCGTGCCGCCAGGTCAGCCCGTGTTCCTCGAGGTGCAGGTCGCGCACCACCGGGCTGGCGGCGGCCAGCGGGTAGAACGCACTGAACAGGTCGGTGACGAAGCCCGGCTCGACGCTCTCGGCACTGCGCACGGCCCCGCCCACCTCGTCCTGGGCCTCCACGAGCACGACGTCCCAGCCGGCATCCGCGAGCGCGTTGGCGGCGACCAGGCCGTTGGGCCCGGCGCCCACCACCACGGCGTCGCAGGTGGTCACCGGCATCGGCACTCCTTCGGTCGCGTCACGGCCCCAGGCACGGAGCCATCACTGCCTACCCACACCGTGGCACGGCCACGCCCGTGTTTGCGCGCAGGGGTGTCGGGTAGGTCGACAGGGACGCCACGGCCGGTGCGCCCTGCGCCCGCCGACCCCCACCTGCGAGGAGTCGACAATGTCCCAGGACGCGATCGTGATGCTGAAGGACGACCACAAGGAGGTGCGCAAGCTCTTCCGCGAGTTCCAGAAGGACTCGACCACCCCCGCCCGCAAGGGCAAGCTCGTCGAGAAGATCATCGAGCTGCTGACGGTGCACACCTACATCGAGAACGAGGTGATGTACCCGCGGGTGCGTGCACTGCTGCCCGACCTCGAGGACGACGTGCTCGAGTCGTACGAGGAGCACCACGTGGCCGACCTGCTCGTGATGGAGCTGGTGCCGATGACGTACAAGGACGAGCGCTTCGTGGCGAAGGCCACCGTGCTCATCGAGAACGTCGAGCACCACATCGAGGAGGAGGAGCAGGAGTGGTTCCCGCAGGTGCGCGAGGGGCTGACCCGCACCCAGCTGCGTGAGATCGGCGCCGAGCTGGCCGAGGCCAAGGAGCGGGCACCGCGCCGCCCTGAGCAGCCCAGCGCCCTGAAGAAGACCATCGACGCGGTCATCGCCTGAGCGCATGCCCACCGCCACGACCCGCGTCGTCACCGCTGTCCAGCGCCTGGAGCAGAACCCGTCGCTCGACCGCCTGCGCTCCTTCTACGGCGTCATCGCCGCCCCGCTGGACCGGTGGTCGGGCAGCGAGCTGCTGCGCTCCGGCGTGATCGGGCACGCGCTGCACCCGCTGCTCACCGACCTGCCGCTCGGCTTCTGGACCGCCGCCACGGCCCTCGACCTGCGCGGCCGGCCCGAAGACCGCGCGGCGAGCCGGTGGCTCGTCGGCGCTGGTCTCGCGGCATCCGGCCCCACCGCGCTGACCGGGGTGGCCGAGTGGGCACCTCTCGGCCGCGAGACCCAGCGGGTCGGTGCGCTGCACGGGGTGCTCAACGGCGCCGCGGCCACCCTCTACCTCGCCTCGTACGTCGCGCGCTCGCGCCGGCGGCACACGCTGGGCGTCGCGACGGCGCTGGCCGGCGCGGCACTCACGGGCGCCTCGGGCTACCTGGGTGGCCACCTGACCACCGCCAGAAAGGTCGGCAGCCGCAACCAGGCCTTCGCCCGGGATGCCGTGGGCCCGCCCGACGCCGACGCCGACCCCGGCGCCGAGCGTGCGGTGCCCCCGATCGAGCCGGTCGTCGGCCCCGGTGCGCTGACGTGATCGACGTCGTCGAGCGCGCCGGGCTGGCCCTCGAGGTTCGTGACGAGGGCCCACGTGGGGGCGAGGTCGTGGTGCTGCTGCACGGCTTCCCGCAGGACTCGCGCTGCTGGTCCGAGGTGACGCCCACCCTGCACCGGGCCGGCCTGCGCACCCTGGCCCCCGACCAGCGCGGCTACTCGCCCGGGGCCAGCCCCGCAGAGGTCTCGGCCTACCGGGTCAGCACGCTGGCGGCCGACGTCCTGGCAGTCTTGGATGCTGCTGACGTCGCCACCGCGCACGTGGTCGGGCACGACTGGGGCGGTGCGGTCGCGTGGTACCTCGGGGCGCACCACGCCGATCGGGTCGACTCCTTGACCGTGCTGTCGACGCCGCACCCGGCCGCGCTGGCGCACGCGATGACGCGCTCGCTGCAGACCCTGCGCAGCTGGTACACGCTGGCGGTGCAGGTGCCCGTGCTGCCCGAGCTGCTGCTCTCGCGCACCCTCGGTCGCTCGCTCCGGGGGTCCGGCCTGCCCGCCCACCTCGCCGACCAGTACGCCCGCCGGTTCTCCAGCCCGGCGTCACTGCACGGCCCGCTGGCCTGGTACCGCGCGGCAGGACGTCGCCCCCCGTGGGAGGTGCTCGACGCCATGGGCGCGGGCGCCGCTGATGTCGTCGTGCCGACCACCTACGTGTGGGGGCAGCACGACCCGGCCCTGGGCCGGGCCGCCGCGTATGCCACCAAGGACCACGTCAGCGGTGACTACCTGTTCGTCGAGCTCGACGCAGGGCACTGGCTGCCCGAGCTGGAGCCCGACGAGGTCGCCGGTGCCGTGCTCGACCGGGTGCGACAGGCTGCCTGACCAGATCCCTTGGGTCGATCCCGGTGCCAACGGGTGCGCCCGTTGACATGCAGTGGACCGGTTATCGGTTCCTCGCCGGCTAAGAGCGGATCGGAAGGAACTCCGGGTGAGCAACGGTGCCGTCCTCCGACCACACGGCTGGAGCACCGGCCCATCGTCCCGATAGCCGCCCGCACGTACTACCGCGTGATCTCGAACTCCACGCCCCGGGACGCGACGCCACCCTTCGGGGTGACCTTGAGCTGGACCTCGAGCTCGTCGCTGTACCTCGACGGCCAGCTGACCCGCGGCACGACAACGACGATCTTGGTGGTGCTCCACGAGCGGATGCTCGCCGTGGCCGACCCGAACTTCACCACACCCCGGGCGCCGAACCCGGACCCGCGCACGGTCACCCAGCGCCCGACCCGCGCCTCGCCGGTGGACAGGCTGCGGATGATCGCCCTGACCGGCACCGGCGCCGCGGTGACCTTCAGGGCGACGTTGGCCGAGATGCTCGAGGTGAACAGAGCCGGGCTGGTCGGGGTGAACACCGCGTGGTAGCTGTAGGTGCCCACGCCGATCCTGTTCAGCATCAGCGATGCCGAGCCGGCTGCGACGGTGCTGGTGCCCACCCGGGTGGCCCCGTTGTAGAACGTCACCGTGCCGGCTGCGCGGGCACCGGTGACGGCGGCGGTCAAGGTCCTGACCGCCGGAGCCTGGGCCGTGGCCGTCACGGGAGACATCCTCAGGGCCGTGGTGGTGAGCACCTGCCCCGGCGCCGGCGGGGGCGCGGTGACCGTCAGGGCCAGGTTGCCCGAGCTGCTCGCAGTGAACCGCGCCGTGCTGGTCGGGGTGAAGACCGCGTGGTAGCTGTAGCTGCCCACACCGATGTTGGTCAGGGCCAGGCTCGCTGAACCCGAGGTGACGGTGCGGGTCCCCAACGAGGTGGCCCCGTTGAAGAACGCGACAGTGCCGGCCGCACCAGCACCCGAGACGGTCGCCGTCAACGTCCGCGACGCGGGCGCCACCGCCGTAGCGGCTACCGGCGCCATTGTCAGGGTCGTGGTCGTCCTGACCGCCGCGGGGGCCGCGGCCACGGTGATGGTGTACCGGATGCCGCTGGCGTGGCCGGCGGAGCCCGTGCTGCCCTGGTTGGTGAACACCTGGTAGGTGTAGGTGCCCGGCGTGGTCGGGGCCTTCATGGTCGCGGTGTAGCTCAGCGCGGACGAGGACCCGCCGCCGTTGGTCGTGCCAGTGCCGGCGGTGACGGGGACGATCGCGTAGCCGCTGGCCCCGCCGCGGGGGTTGGCCGTCATGGCCACGGCGACGGTGTAGCTGGCCCCGGGCGCGGGGGTCGTCGTGCTCGCCCGCGCCGTGGTCGACCCGCCCGCGTTGTGACAGGCCGAGCAGTCCCGTGCCCTGCTGGGGAAGGCCTGCGCGTCGCTCGGGTGGACGGTGGCCGCTGCGGCAAGCACCGCCAGGCCCGCGGCCAGCATCGCGACCTTCGGGAGGCTCGTCCTGGCGAAGCTACTGCTGTTCATGGTTCCTCCAGAGGATCCGACATCGTGGCAACATCACGTGCAGGTCCCTGCAGCCCGGGCGTGCCCGGTATGCACCGCTCCAGCGTCTCAGGACGAGCCGGCTGAGCCACTCCCCTCAAGGGCACACAATGGGCACAGCGAGGCACCCGCGTGCAGTACCGGGCAGTGCCGGGGGGTACGGCGACCACACGCGAATGCCGGGGTGCGGGCCCCCGCCCCACACCCCGGCATCCTCGGCCCCCCGCGGCCCTCACTCCTTCGAGATGGACTCCACGAGCTGACCGGTCAGGTCGTCGGGCAGCGCTTGGGCGAGGTCGCCCTGGCTGATGATGCCGACGAGTCGGAGGGACCCCATCTGCTGCGCGGCGGTTGCCCCGGCACTGAGTGGATGCCGTCAGACGCGCGCTGACGCCGGCGTGGCCTCCCAGTGCACCGCCTTGAGCACGACCATCTCGCGCAGCAGGTCGGGCCCGTAGCCGGCTCCGCGCCCGCTGTCGCGCCGCGGGTCGGCCGACCCACCGGGTGCCCCGCCGAAGACCGCGTTGACCTTGACCGTGCCGACCTCGAGGGACTCGATCGCAGCCAGCGCGTGGGCCGTGTCCGGAGTGAGCACCGTTGCCGCCAGACCGTATCGGCCCCCGCCGGCGCGCTCCAGCGCCTCGTCCCACGAGTCGACGACGGCGACCGCGGCCACCGGCCCGAAGGTCTCCTCCGCCATCACGAGCATCTCGTCGGTGCAGTCGACCAGCACGGTGGGCGCGTAGGCGGTGGGGCCGGCCCGCAGCACGCTGCCTCCGGTCAGCAGCCGCGCGCCCGCGCGCAGCGCCTGCTGCACGTGGTCGTCAACGGTGTCGAGCGCCTGCGCGTCGACGAGCGCGGCCATCGTGGTCGAGGCATCGCGCGGGTCGCCCACCACCAGCGACTCGGCCCGGCGCACCAGCTCGGCGAGCACGGCATCCGCCACGTCCCGATGCAGGTAGACCCGCTCGACCGACGTGCACAGCTGCCCGGCGTTCGTGAAGGCCCCCATCGCGATCTGCTCCGCTGCCCAGGCCGGGTCGACCCCGGCGTCGACGAGCAGGGCGTCCTTGCCGCCGTTCTCGGTGACGGCCGCGGCGCCCCGGGCGGCGCAGGCCACCCGCACCGACGCCCCCGCAGCACTGCTGCCGATGTGCGCGACCCGGTCGACGCCCGGGTGGGAAGCGAGCGCTGCCCCGGCCCCGGCATCCCCCTCGACCAGCTCGAGCACACCGGCCGGCAGCGCAGCGGCCACCAGCTCGGTGAGCCGCGCCCCAGGGGCGGCGCTGCGCTCGGAAGGCTTGTGAACCACCGTGTTTCCGGTGATGAGGGCGGCGGCCATCAGGCCCGCTGCGGCGGGGTAGGGGTCGTTCCACGGGGTGATGACGCCGACGACGCCGCGCGGCTCGGTGCGCACGATGTCGAGCGCGCCGGGGCCGCCGGCCAGGGCGCGACCGCCCACCAGCCCCGACACCGCAGCCTCGTCGAGCAGGTCGGCCGCCACCCGGGCGCCGTCGCGCGCCTCGCCCAGCAGCCGGCCGGTGGTCGCGCAGAGCAGGTCACCCAGCTCGTCGGATGCCGCCCGCACCGCCGAGGCGGCCGCGCGCAGGTGCCCGGCGCGCTCGCCGGGCGACGTGGCGCGCCATCCCGGCTGGGCGGCGCCGGTCGGCTGAGCTCGCTGTAGAGGGTCGGGTCTTCGACGGCTCCGATGTTGCCGCCGGCTGGCTCGGTGTGTAAAAGTCGCCCTGCGTCCAGGCGGTCGAACCAGCGGCCGACCGGGCACTGACTTTCTCGGGAGTCGAGTCGTGGCCGTCCACGAACCCCAGATCGGCCCTCCGCCGCCGAACCGGGCCCAGCCGCAGCAGGCGCTGGCCTCCGGCCCCGCCGAGGGCTCCTTCGGTGTGCCCGGCAGCGAGCTGTCGGCGCTCGTCGAGGCGGGCGACTGGGCGGCCGGCCCGCTCGGCGACCCGCGGGACTGGCCGCAGAGCCTGCGCACGGCGGTCGGCATCTGCCTGTCGTCGCGCTTCCCCATCCTGCTGTGGTGGGGGCCCGAGCTGGTGATGATCTACAACGACGCCTACCGGCCGATGCTCGGGCAGAGCAAGCACCCGCGGGCGCTCGGCGCACCGGGCCGAGAGGTCTGGGGCGAGATCTGGGACGTCATCGGCCCGATGCTCGAGCAGGTCATGGCCGGCGGTGGCGCCACCTGGTCGGCCGACGAGCGGCTGATCCTCGACCGCAACGGCTACCCGGAGGAGTGCTACTTCACCTACTCCTACAGCCCGATCACCGACGAGTCCGGCGGGGTGGGAGGCGTCTTCTGCGCCGTCACCGAGACCACCGAGCGGGTGCTCGGCGAGCGGCGCCTGGCCACGCTGGCCGAGATGGTCGCTCTGGTCGGGGCGCGGGACCGCGCGGAGGTCGTGGCCACGGCGGCCACCATCCTGCGCGACAACGCCGCCGACCACCCGGTCGTCGCCGTGCTCGACGCCCCACCCGAGGGCGACCGGCTCGCGCTCGGTGAGCTCGTCGAGAAGCAGGTGCCGGACGTCGGCGCCGGCACCCGGGCCCGGGTCGCCGACCTGGTGCGACAGGTGTCGGGCACCGGGCGCCGCGCCACGGTGGCGGCCGATGACGAGGCGGTGGCGGCCGGCATCCGGGCCTGGCACGCCTATCCGGTGGCCGTGTCGGCCGGCCCGGCCCGCGGGCGCGGAGCCGCGGTCATCGTGCTCGGCGAGTCGGTGCAGCGCCGGTGGGACCCGTCGCTCGAGGCCTACGCCACCCTGTGCGCCACGCACGTCGCGGCGGTGCTGGCCGACGTCAGCCGGCTCGCCGACGAGCGCCGGCGCCGGCAGGCCCTGGTCGAGCTCGATGCCGCCAAGAGCGTGTTCTTCACCAACCTCAGCCACGAGCTGCGCACCCCGCTGACCCTGATCGCCGGCCCGGCCCACGAGGCGCTGGAGGCGGCGGAGGACACCCACCAGCGCGAACGCCTCGAGCTCGTCGAGCGCAACACCCACCGGCTCGCGCGGTTGGTCGACGCCATGCTCGACTTCGGCCGCATCGAGGCCGGCGGGCTCGCGCCGCGGCTGCGGGTGGTCGACGTCTCGGCGCTCACCGCGGGGCTGGCCGAGACCTTCCGGCCGGCCCTCGAGCGGGCGGGGCTGGCGTTCTGGCACGACTGCGGCAGCGGAATCGAGGCGCACCTCGACCCCGACATGCTCGAGCGGATCGTCCTGAACCTGCTGGCGAACGCGATGAAGTACACCCCCGAGGGCTCGGTCGGGCTCCATGTGCGGTGCGCCGGCGACGTCGTCGAGATCTCGGTCAACGACACCGGGGTCGGTATCCACCCCGATGACGTCGAGCGCGCGTTCGCCCGCTTCGAGCGGCTCCCCGCACCCGCCGGCGCGCGCTCCCACGAGGGGGCCGGCATCGGCCTGGCGATGGTCCAGCAGCTCACCGAGCTGATGGGGGGCGAGGTCACCGTCACCAGCGAGGTGGGGCACGGCAGCACCTTCACGGTCCGGCTGCCGGCCGGCCCTCCCGCACCCGCGACGGGTGCCGAGGAGCAGGGCTCCTCCTCGGTGATGACCCCCCGGCACGTCGACGACTTCCTGCGCGAGGTGCAGACCTGGCAGCACCCGTCCGCACCGGCCGGGCCGGGTGGGCGGCGGGGCGTGGCCCCCTGGAGCGTCGAGCGGCCGCGGGTCGTGGTGGCCGAGGACAACCGCGACCTGCGCAGCTACCTCGGCCAGGTGCTGGGCGACGACTACGACCTCGAGCTCGTGCACGACGGCCAGGCGGCGCTGGATGTTGTGCGGCGCGAGGCTCCCGACCTCGTGCTCACCGACGTGATGATGCCCGGGCTCGACGGCTACGGCCTGGTCGACGCGATCCGGCAGGACCCGGCGCTGGCCGGCGTCCCCGTCGTGCTCCTGTCGGCCCGGGCCGGTGAGCACGAGACCAGCACGGCCCTGGGTGCCGGGGCCGACGACTACCTGGTCAAGCCGTTCTCGGTGCTCGAGCTGCGGGCGCGGGTCGCCAGCAACCTCGAGCGGGCCGCGGCGCGCAGCCAGGACGCCGCATGGCGCCGGGCGGTCACCGACGGGCTGCACGACGCCCTGCTCGTGCTCGACCTCGACGGCACCGTGCTCGAGGTCAACGACCGGTTCACGCACCTGCTGGGCTGGGACGCCGCCGACGGGCCCTTCACCCGGCCCTACCCGTGGGACTCGGCGAGCGGGGGTCCGGCGGCGGGCTTCGCGGATGCCGTCGACCTCGCGACCGCTTCTCCCGACGGCACCAGCGCGGTCGAGGTCGCGCTGCGGCACCGCGACGGCCGCCAGGTGATCGGCTCGGTGCGCGTGGGCACGGTGCACGGCGGGCGGGGCCGCCCGACCCGGCTGCTGGCCACCGTCCGTGACGTCACCGCCGAGCACGAGGCGCGCCGGCGCCGGGCGATGGCTGCCGCGCTGTCGGCCGAGCTGGGGTCGGCCGACGAGCTGACCGATGTGGTCGCGGCGGCGGTGGCGGGGCTGTCGGTGCTCTTCGGCGGCGAGGCCACGGTCGGCGTCGCCGTGGGCCGCGGCGCGCAGCTCTTCACCGCGTCGGGCCCGGTGGACGGCGCCGACCTCGACCCCGCGGTGGCCGACCGGCTCGACGGCGCCGTGGGCGAGGAGGCCGGGCCGTCGACCGCGCTGGGGGGCGACGTCGACGGCATCCTGCTCGCGTCGGGTGGCGACGCCCCCCGGTGCCGTGTCTGGGTGTCGTTCCCTGCCGCACGGCCGGTGACCGCCGACGAGCGGATCGCCGGCGACCTCCTGGTCCAGGCCCTCGCGCTCGCCTGCGACCGGGTGCTCGCGGCCACCGGCTTCGCCGAGCGCGAGCAGAACCTGCGGCGCGCGGTCGAGAGCCACGAGCAGATCGGGCAGGCTGTCGGCATCCTGGTCGAGCGGCACCGCTGGACCCCCACCGTCGCCTTCGAGCGCCTCAAGCGCACCTCCCAGGACCACAACACCAAGCTGCGCGAGGTGGCGCTGCGCGTCATCGAGAGCGGCGCCGACCCCGGTCAGCTCGAGTCATGACCGCGGGGCCGGCCCGCCCAGGGTGCCCTGGCGCGCTCGCGCCATCACCCGGCGGGCGGCCACGCCGAGGGTGACCCCCTCGTCGTCGGCGAGGGCGGCAAGGGCGTCGAAGGCCTCGGCCATGTCGAGCGTGCGGGTGTAGGCGAGCGCCCCCTTGGCCTGCTCGACCACCGAGCGTTCCTCGAGCACCGCGTGCAGGCTGGCGGCGAGGTGCTCGTGATCGACGTGGGCGCTCACGATGAGCAGCGTCACGGCATCCGCCAGCGCTCTGCAGTCGGCTTGCTGGTGCTCGAACCCCTCCGCCTTCGCACGGAACACGTTGAGGGCGCCGAAGGTGCGCCCGTGCCAGGTGAGCGGCAGGGCCTGCACCGAGAGGTAGCCGGAGGCCACGACGAAGGGGCCCGCCGCCGGCCAGCGGCGCACCATCGCGTCGGCTCCGACCTCGTGCACCTCCTCGCCGCTGCGCAAACCCTCGAGGCACGGGCCCTCGTCGACCTGGGCCTGGTGCATCTCGAGGTCGAGGGCCCGGTGCGAGGTGGCGGCCAGCACCTCGAGCGAGCCGTCTGCATCGACGAGCACGGCCGCTGCCGTCGCGGGCAGGGCGGCCGTCACGCCGGCCAGGAGCCGCGCCAGGGCTCCGGTGACGTCGAGGTCCGGCCGGACCATCGCCGCATTGGCGCGGGCCAGGACCTCCCAGACGCTGGTGCTGGTCATGTCGACTCGATCTCCTGATCCGGGTTGGCCGAGAAGGTGAGCTGGCGGTCGACGACCGCGTGCGCTGTTGTGGCGACGCTCTGGTCGTGCGAGAAGGCGTGGGCCCGCAGCAGGGCGAGGGCGTCCGCCTCCGGGATGCCGAGCTGGGCCACGACCATGCCGGTGGCCTGGTGCACCTCGGCCCGCTCGGACCACGGCCCGCGGCCGTCGCCGTGCACCGTGGTGCCGTCGGCCAGCAGGGCCGCCGCCACCACCCGCGCGACGATGAGGCCGGCATCGAGGTCGATCTCGCGGTCGGTGCCGCGCTGGTACAGGGTGAGCACGCCGATCACGCGGTCCTCACCCTCGCCCATCGGCAGCGCGTGCACGACCACCGGGGCCTCGGCGGTGAGCGACTCCGACTCGAGCAGCGGCCAGCGCGGGTCGGGCCCGTCGACGTCGAGCAGGTCGAAGCGGGAGTACGCCCCTGAGGTGAAGGCGTCCGGGCCGGGGCCCTGCCCCACGACGTCCTGCGTCTCCTCGAGCAGCTTCGCCGTGTCGTCGCTTGTGGCCAGCGTGACCCGCTCGACCTGCGTGTAGGCGATGGTGATGGCGGCGCCGTCGCACCCCAGGGTGGTGGCCGCGGCACGACACAGCCGGTCGGGCAGCTCGAGACCGCGCGCCGCCCCCTGGGCCAGCCCGTGCGCCAGCCGAGCGAGGAGGTCGTCGACGTCGGTCACGTGCGGCCCCTCCCGCCCTCGCTGGTGCCCGTTGCTGCCTGCTCCTCACCGTACTCCCCGCGGCCGGGGGCTCCTCGGCTCAGCCGGTCGCCGGGTCCGCCGCCCCGGGGGACAGCACCACCTTGACCATGCCGTTCTTCTTGGCCTGGAAGTCGGCATAGGCGCCCGGCGCCGCCTCGAGGGGCAGCCGGTGGGTGGCGAAGCCATCGACGCCCAGCGGGTCGTCGTCGGTGAGCAGCGGGAGGATGTCCGGCACCCACCGCTTGACGTTGGCCTGGCCCATGCGCAGCTGCACCTGCTTGTCGAACAGCGTCATCATCGGCATCGGGTCGGCCATGCCGCCGTAGACGCCGCTCAGCGAGATCGTGCCGCCGCGTCGCACGGCGTCGATGGCCGAGCGCAGCGCGGCCAGCCGGTCGATGCCGACGGTGGTCATCAGCTTCTTGGCGACGGCGTCCGGCATGGCTGCGACCAGCTTGTGGCTCACCTCGACCACGCCCGAGCCGTGCGCCTCCATGCCGACGGCGTCGACCACGGCGTCCGCGCCGCGGCCGGAGGTGAGGTCGCGCACCGCGTCACCGAGGTCGTCGACCTCGCGCAGGTCGATCGTGCTGACGCCGCGGGCGCGGGCCCGGTCGAGCCGGGCGTCGACCCGGTCGACGCCGATGACCTGGCGCACCCCGCGGTGCAGGGCGATGCGGCAGGCCATGTCACCGATCGGCCCGAGACCGAGCACCAGGAGGGTGCCCTCCGGCTCGGGGTCGGCGTAGGCCACCGCCTGCCACGCGGTCGGCAGCACGTCGGAGAGGTAGACGAAGCGGTCGTCCACCGGCCCGTGCGGCACCTTGACGTGGGTGTACTGCGCCTGGGGCACCCGGAGGAACTCTGCCTGGCCGCCGGGCACCGATCCGTAGAGCTCGGAGTAGCCGAACAGCGCTGCGCCACTTCCCTGCTCGCGCACTTGCGTGGTCTCGCACTGGCTCTGCAGCCCGTGCTCGCACATCCAGCAGTGCCCGCAGCAGACCTGGAACGGGATGACGACGCGGTCGCCGGGGGCGATGGCCGTGACGTCGGCACCCACCTCCTCGACGATGCCCATGGGCTCGTGGCCGAGGACGTCGCCCTCGTTCATGAAGGCCCCGAGCACCTCGTACAGGTGCAGGTCCGAACCACAGATGTTCGTGCTCGTCACCCTGATGATCGCGTCACCCGGGTCCTGGATCACCGGGTCCGGGACCTGGTCCACCCGGACGTCCCGCTTGCCGTGCCACACCACTGCTCGCATCGTTGCCTCCCGATCTCGTGTGGCTGGTGCATACCCACCGGGTGGTGGCCTACTCACGAGGTTCGACGAGGCCCGTCGAGCGGTGCGGCTCAGGCGCTCTCGGCGAGGTCTCCGGCGCCCGCCGGCCCGGCGGCATCCGCGTCGGTGGCCGTGTCCGGCCCGTCGTCGAGCTCTGCGACGGGGTCTACGTAGCCGGGCGGAGGCGGGGGGTCCGGGGTGACCGGCGGCCAGGTCGTGCCGTCCGGGCGAAGGTGCGATCGGTGGAAGTTCATGACCATCTCCTTGGTGACAACCTGCCCGGAAGGTCCGCAACCAAACCCCTGCGCGGCGCGGCGTCGGTGTTCCATGGAGGGATGGCTGGGGACGTGGCACGGGCAGGGGTCGAGATCGACGCGGGACGCGATGCCGTGTGGTCGGCGCTGACCGACCCGGGGACGATCGCCGACTGGATGATGGGCGCGCAGGTCTCGACCGACTGGCGGGTGGGCAGCCCGATCACCTGGCGCGGTGAGATGGACGGCCGCGCGTTCGAGGACAAGGGCGAGGTGCTCGAGGTCGACGCCCCGAACCGGCTGTCGGTGACCCACTACAGCCCGCTGATGGGGCAGGCCGACGCGCCCGAGAACTACCACACCATCGTCTACATGCTCTCGGGCGGCGACGGTCCCACGACCCTCGCTCTGACCCAGGACGGCAACGACTCCGCCGAGCAGGCCGAGCAGTTCAGTGCGACGTGGCAGGGCATGCTCGAGTCGCTGAAGAGCGTGGTCGAGGCGGGCTGACCTGCGCAGTCGGCTCCCCCGAACCGGTTGTGGCCCGCGCCAGCCGGGTCTAGTGTCGCAAAGACGCGCTCTTGAATGGATCGTGCCCCGTGGGTGGTATTGCCGAGTCCTGCCACTGCTCCGGGTCCCATCGCACCACCGCTTGGCAGGAGCGGGGGACCCACTTGTGGGGCCGTTCTCGCTTGCTGGAGGGCAGCCCCTGGGGGTGAAGCCAGGCCCCGACACCGCGTCGGAAAGCCCGGCCGGGCGACCTCAGCCCGAACCCGACAGCTGACCTCGTAGGCGCGAGAGGCACCATCATGACTGCTCTGTCCGCTCCCGTCCGGCGACACGCCGGCGAACCGTACAGCATCATCGCCGAGCTCTCCTCCGTGCTCGGGCACGCCTGCTCCTCGGGTGCCCGGGTCGTCGCGACGGTCGGCGTGGCCGGTGGCCTGATGGTCGCCGGCACGGCGCTCCCGGCGTCGGCCGCACCGGTCGCCACGACCTCCGCCTTCGTCCCGGCTGCGCCGCTCCCGGCCGCGGCCGCCGTGCTGCCGTCGGCGACGGCCCCGGCATACCTCACCGTGACGCTGCGCAAGGGGAACCCGTACCGCAGCCAGAACAAGATCCTCCAGCGCCGGCTGAACGCCCTGGGCTCCGCCCTCGTGGTCGACGGCTCGTTCGGCAACAAGACCCTGGCCGCCGTCAAGAAGTTCCAGACCGCCAAGCGCCTGACGGTCGACGGGGTGGTCGGGCCCATCACCCGAAAGGCGTTGGGCCTCAGCGCCCCGGTGGCGGCGAAGCCGGCCGCCGGCACGCACCCCATCGACTTGTCACGAGCCGCGATGTGGGACCGGATCGCCAAGTGCGAGTCCGGTGGTCGGTGGAACATCAACACCGGCAACGGCTACTACGGGGGCCTGCAGTTCAACAACGCCACGTGGCTGAGCGTCAACGGTGACGACTTCGCGGCGCGCGCCGACCTGGCGACCCGCGAGGAGCAGATCACCGTGGCGAACCGCCTCTACGCCCTGCGTGGCCTGCAGCCCTGGGCCTGCCGCGGAGTCGCGTAGCAGCGGACCGCCGCCCGCCCGTCAGGGGGCCACAGCATCCACGAGCTCGGCGAGCGCACGCTCGATCGCGCCGCAGAGCACGTCGATGTCCGGAACGGCGTCGTAGTCACCGGTGACGCCGATCGTCAGGTGCCCGTCATAGCTGAGGATGCCGATGCTGATCCGCACCGACTGGGCGACCGGGATGTAGGGGAACAGCTCGAGCATCCGGTGACCCCGCAGGTAGAGCGGGTGCTGGGGGCCCGGAATGTTGGTGGTGACCGTGTTCACGACCCGCTGACCCGCGAGGGCGTACACCTTGGCGCCGAGGGTCATCAGCGTCGCCGGCACGAAGTCCGCTGCGGCGAGCATCGACTCGATGCCGACCGACTGCCCGCTTCCCTTGAGCTCGGTCATCTGGTGCGTCACGACGGCGAGCCGCTCGCGCGGCCCGTCGACGTCGACCGGCAGCTCCGCGAAGAGGGCAGTCACGTGGTTGCCCAGCTGGCCGCGGTGCTCGTCGGTGCGCACCGAGACGGGCACGAGCGAGCGGATCGTCGTCGTCTCGACGTCCTCGCCGCGCGAGAGGAGGTACTCGCGGAAGCCGCCGGCCACGGCCGCGAGCACCACGTCGTTGACCGAGCACCCGGCCGCCGCCTTGGCCCGCTTGATGTCGGAGAGCTCGGCCCTGGCCCAGCCCCAGCGCCGGTGCGGGCCCAGCGGCCCGTTGAGGACGCTGGTGGGTGCCACGGCCCGTCGGCCCACGCTGGCCAGGCCGTACGCCCGCACCGCACCCGCCTTCGCCAGGGCCCCAGGCGACCCGATGCCGCGCCGGGCCGCACCACCGAGGGCGCGGACCGTGTCGACCGGCAGCCGCGCGATGCCAGCCACGCCGGATGCCGTGAGCCCCAGTCGCGACGGCGGCGCGGCCGGGTGCCACGCCTGAACCGGCCGTGCCCTGCCCTCGGGGGTGCTGTCGAGCAGCACCTCCATCAGCTCGTTGCCGGCGAGGCCGTCGATCATCGCGTGGTGCGTCTTGGTGACCAGGGCCCACCGGCCGCCGGTCAGGCCCTCGACGAACCACAGCTCCCACAGCGGGCGGTCCGGGTCGAGGCGCTGGGACAGCACCCGACCGAACAGCGCACGCAGTTGCTCGTCACCGCCGGGTGCGGGAATCGCGGTGTGCCGCAGGTGATACTCGAGCAGGAAGTGGGGGTCGTCGACCCACACCGGGCGGGCGAGGTCGAGCGGCATCCGCTGCACTCGCTGGCGGTGGCGCAGCAGGCTGCCCAGGCACGACTGCACGTGGGCGGCGAGCTCGTCGTAGGTCGGCGCCGGACCCTCGAAGACGAGCAGTGACCCGACGTGCATCTGCTGGCGGTCGTTCTCGAGCTGGAGGAACCCCGCGTCGAGCGAGCTGAGGCGCTGCACGCTCAGCACCTCGGCCGTACGGACGTCTTGGCCTGCGAGGCGAGGTCGGCCACCACCGGGTGCTGGGCGAGCCAGCCGAGGATGGCGTCGATGGTCCATTGCGGCGCCTCGAGCTGGGGAACGTGCCCCACACCATGGGCGATCTCGAACTGCCAGTGAGGGTTCGCCGCGGCAGCAGCGCGGGCCGAGGCGATGTTGATCAGCCGGTCGCGGTCGCCGTGCAGCAGCAGCACGGGCACGTCGATGTCCTGCAGCATCGCCGCGTAGCGCTTGCGGTCGGCGAGCACCCACAGCAGGGACTGCGCCGCGGTCAGCATCTCGGAGTCGACGTCGGGGTACTCGAGGCGCTGGCCGGCGAGCTCGGCGTGCAGGTCGACGATCTCGGGCGGGACCCGGTCGGGGTCGGCGCAGCACAGCTCCATCAGGTCGCGGGCCGCCTTGACGGCCGACTGCTCGTCGCGGGGTCGGCGCGCCACCCGGCGTCCGACGACCGGCACCATGAAGGCGGCGAAGGTGGCGAAGACCCTGGGGTCCGGGCGGGCCCGCAGTGCGGGTGGCAGTGCCGGGTCGACCAGCACGAGCCCGGCGACCGTCTCGGCGCGGCGTGCGGCTTGGCGGATCGAGATCAGGCCGCCCATCGAGTTGCCGACGAGGATCGCCGGGGTGCCGGCCACCTCGACGAGGAAACGGTGCAGCAGGCGGTTGTTGGCCTGCACGGACGTGGAGCGCGAGCCGCCCAGCGTGTGGCCGAAGCCGGCGAGGTCGATGGCGAGCACCCGGCAGGTCTGCGCCAGTTTCGGTGCGACCGCGGCCCAGTTGACGGCGGAGCCGCCGAGCCCGTGTACGCACACCACCAGCGGGCCGTCGGCCGCGCCGCCGAAGTCGAGGAAGTGCACCGGTCCGTCGAGGTCGGCCCACCGCGACTCGGGGCGCGGGGCGCGCTCGTTCGGAACTGCCGTCACCCTTCGGACTCTAGGCCCGCTCCGCACGGTGCGAGCGAAGGGGTGGCCCTTCCCACAGCCGTCGGGGCGCGAGAGGTGCCGGGTCCGCTGGGCGCACCGCCGGGACGGCGTCAGGCGGTGCTGAACCGCCACACCGTCGTCTGCCGGTACTCCTCACCGGGGCGCAGCACGGCCGAGGGGAACGCGGGCCGGTTGGGGGCGTCGGGGTAGGCCTGGCACTCCAGCGCGATGCCGGCCCGCGGCTCGAGCACCCGGCCGCCGCGGTCGACGACGGTGCCGTCGAGCTTGTGGCCGGTGTAGACCTGCACCGAGGCCTGGGTGGTGGAGACCTCCAGGCTGCGGCCGGTCGGCGGGTGCTCGAGCCGGGCCACCGGGCGCAGCCCGTCGCCGGGCAGCACGAGGGCGTGGTCGAGGCCGCCGGCCTGGCGCACCTGGGGGTGGTCGGCGCCGACCCGCTCGCCGAGGACCGCTCCGTGGCGGAGGTCGAAGGGGGTGTCCTCGACCGGCTCGACGTGGCCGAGCGGGATGGATCGTGGGTCGACCGGCAGGTAGGTGTCGGCCGCCACCGTGAGCCGGTGCTCGTCGATCGTGCCCGCACCGGCGAGGTTGAGGTAGGCGTGGTTGGTGAGGCTGACGACGGTGGGGGCGGACGTCTGCGCGAGGTGCTCGATGGTGATGCTGTCGGCCGTCAGGGAGTAGCGCACCCGGGCGGTGACCTCACTGGGGAAGCCCTGGTCACCGTCGGGGCTGACGAGCTGCAGCTCGAGCGAGGTGTCGTCTGACGCCACGAGCGACCACAGCCGGGAGTGGAAGCCGCCCGGGCCGCCGTGCAGGCAGGTGGTGTCCTCGTTGGGCGTCAGGTCGTGACGCACCCCGTCGAGGGTGAAGGTCGCGTCACCGATCCGGTTGGCGTAGCGGCCCACCGTCGCCCCGAGGTACGGGTTGGTGGGGGCGGCGTAGTCGCCGGCTGTGGGCAGGCCGAGCGCAACGTCGACAAACTCGTTGTCGCGCACCGGCATCCGCACCCGGGCGATCGTGCCTCCCAGGTCGAGCACGGTCAGCTGCACGCCGCGCTCGTCGGCGCCGAGGGTGTAGGCCGTGACGTCCGAGCCGTCGTCGAGGGTGCCGAAGGACGAGCGGACCAGCATGACGGCGACTCCCTACGGTGCGGCTGATGACCGTCGCGACGTTACCGCTGCAACCGGCGCCGGTGTGGGGGAGCGGTCGCGGGAAGAGCGGGTCGGGGTGGCCGACGGCGTAGCGCCGCCGTGCTGGACGTCACCCTGCGCGACCCCCCTCCGGCACTAGGATTCGCGCATGACAGCCGCCTCGGGTGCGCCGACGATGGCGGATGTGGCCCAGCGCGCCGGGGTTTCGCACCAGACCGTCTCGCGGGTGCTCAACGACGCCTCTGCGGTGCGTCCGCAGACGCGCGACGCGGTGCTCAAGGCCATCGCCGAGCTGGGCTACCGCCGCAACCAGGCAGCGCGCGCGCTCGTCACCCGGCGCAGCGGCCTGATCGGCGTCATCGTCGACGAGCTGGCGCTCTACGGGCCGGCGAGCACGGTCTCGAGCGTTGCCCAGGCCGCTCGCGAGGCCGGGTACGGCATCACCCTCGACCTCCTCTGGGACATCACCGGCTCGAGCGTCGCGACCGCCTTCGAGCACCAGCTCAGCCAGGCGGTCGAGGCGGTCCTGCTCGTGGCCGCGCACGGTGAGATGCCGGATGCCGCAGCGCTGCAGGGCCTGTCGGTGCCGGTCATCGCCCTCGACGGCTTCCTCGGCCAGGACGCCCCGACAGCCGGTGTCGACCAGCAGGCCGGCGGCCTGATGGCCACCCGCCACCTGCTCGAGCTGGGGCACCGGAGCATCGCGCACATCAGCGGCCCCGAGGACTGGCCGCAGGCCGCGGCGCGGCGCGCCGGCTTCCTCGAGGCCATGGCGGAGGCCGGTGCCGACCCGGGCCCCGTCGTCACCGGCGACTGGTCGCCCAGGGCGGGCTACGAGGCCTGCCGGCGCATCTTCGACGAGAAGCCCTCTACGACAGCGTTGTTCGTGGCGAACGACCAGATGGCGATGGGTGCCCTGCGCGCCCTCGCCAAGGCCGGCCGGTCCGTGCCCGACGACATCTCGGTCGTGGGGTTCGACGACATCCCCGAGGCGTCGTTCGCCCAGCCGCCGCTCACGACGATCCGCCAGGACTTCACCGCACTGGGCCGCGAGGCGGTGCGCCTCGTCGTCGGTGCGATCGCGGGAGAGGCACTGCCGACCACCCTGGTGCCGCCGCGCCTGGTCACCCGCGAGTCGACCGCCCGCCGACCGCGCAACCGGCGTCGCTGAGCGTCTCCTACATCACGAGTTGGTAACGCGACTTGCGCGAACCGGTATGTGAGCGCTAACAATGTGAGCGTTAACATCCTGTCGACGGCGACGGGAGCACGAGGCAAGGGAGCCGGCATGGTCCGCGATGACGACCGTTACGTCATCGGCGTCGACTTCGGCACGCTGTCCGGCCGGGCGGTCGTCGTCCGGGTCGCCGACGGCGCGGAGCTCGGCACCGCGGTGCTCGAGTACCCCCACGGTGTCATCGACTCCGCGCTGCCCGGCTCCGGGCGGCGCCTGCCGCCCGACTGGGCGCTGCAGGTGCCCGGCGACTACGTCGACGTGCTGCGCACGCGCGGTGCCCGGCGGCGATCGCGGCGGCCGGCATCGACCCGGCCGACGTCATCGGCATCGGCACCGACTTCACCGCCTGCACGATGGTGCCGACGCTCGCCGACGGCACCCCGCTGTGCGAGCTCGACCGAGTTCGCGCGACCGGCCGCACGCCTACGTCAAGCTGTGGAAGCACCACGCCGCCCAGCGCGCAGGCCGACCGCATCAACGCGCTCGCCGCGCGAGCGCGGCGAGCCGTGGCTGGCCCGCTACGGCGGGCTGATCTCCTCGGAGTGGGAGTTCGCCAAGGCGCCTGCAGCTGCTCGAGGAGGACCCCGAGGTCTACGCGGCGATGGAGCACTGGGTCGAGGCCGCCGACTGGATCGTCTGGCAGCTGTACCGGCAGCTACGTGCGCAACGCCTGCACCGCCGGCTACAAGGGCATCCTGCCAGGACGGCGCGCTACCCGTCGCGCGGACTACCTCGCCGCGCTCAACCCGGCCTTCGCCGACTTCGTCGACGACAAGCTCGACCACCCGATCGGCCAGCTCGGCGACCGCGCCGGCACGCTCACCGCCGCAGGCCGCCGCCTGGACCGGTCTGCCCGAGGGCATCGCCGTCGCCGTCGGCAACGTCGACGCCCACGTCACCGCGCCGGCCGCCGCAGCGCCGTCGAGCCCGGCCAGATGGTCGCCATCATGGGCACCTCGACCTGCCACGTGATGAACGGCCGACGAGCTGCGCCGAGGTGCCCGGGCATGTGCGGGGTCGTCGACGGCGGCATCGTCGCCGGCCTGCTGGGGCTACGAGGCCGGCCAGAGCGGCGTCGGCGACATCTTCGGCTGGTTCGTCGACAACGCGCGTGCCGCCGGCGTACTCACGACGCAGGCCGCGCGCGCGCGGGCGTCGACCGTGCACGAGCACCTCACCGAGCTGGCCGCCGAGCAGCCGGTCGGCGCAGCACGGGCTGGTCGCGCTCGACTGGCACAGCGGCAACCGCTCGGTGCTCGTCGACCACGAGCTGTCCGGGCGTGGTCGTCGGGCTGACCCTGGCCACCCGCCCGGAGGACGTCTACCGCGCGCTGCTGGAGGCCACGGCCTTCGGCACCCGGGTCGATCGTCGAGACGTTCGACGGCAGCCGGCGTGCCGGTCACCGAGTTCGTCGTCGCCGGCGGCCTGCTGAAGAACGCCGCTGCTGATGCAGATCTACGCCGACGTGCTGCGGCTGCCGCTGTCGGTCGATCGGCTCGCGACCAGGGCCCGGCGCTCGGCTCGGCGATCCACGCGGCGGTCGCCGCCGGCGCCTACCCGGACGTCGCCGCCGCCGCCGCGGCGATGGGCCGGCGTCGAGCGCGGCGTCTACACGCCCGACGCCGGCGCGCGCCGACGCCTACGACGCAGCTGTACGCCGAGTACCGCGCGCTGCACGACCACTTCGGCCGCGGCGGCAACGACGTCGATGCACCGGCTGCAGCGCATCCGGCGCGAGGCGACCGTCGTGGCCGCCGCGACGACCGCACCGGATGCCGTCGCGCGACGCGATCGAGCGGCTGCGCGCCGAGGTCGCCGCCCTGCACGCCGAGCTGGCCCGCTACGGGCTGGTCGTCTGGACCGCCGGCAACGTCTCGCGCGCGGGTGCCCGGCGCCGACCTGCTGGTGATCAAGCCGTCCGGCGTCGCCTACGACGAGCTCGACGCCGGCGACCATGGTCGTCTCCGACCTCGACGGCGACGTCGTCGAGGGCGACCACGCGCCCGTCCGTCGGACACCGCCGCGCACGCCTACGTCTACCGGCACATGCCGCGACGTCGGCGGCGTGGTGCACACCCACTCGACCTACGCCACCGCCTGGGCCGCCCGCGGCGAGCCGATCCCGTGCGTGCTGACGATGATGGCCGACGAGTTCGGCGGCGAGATCCCGGTCGGCCCGTTCGCGCTCATCGGCGACGACTCGATCGGCCGCGGCATCGTCGACGACGCTGCGCGGGCACCGCTCGCCGCGCGGTGCTGATGCGCAACCACGGCGTCTTCACCATCGGCCGCGACGCCCGGGACGCGGTCAAGGCCGCGGTGATGTGCGAGGACGTCGCCCGCACCGTGCACCTCGCCCGCCAGCTCGGCGAGCCCGCTGCCCGATCGCCGCCGGCGACATCGACGCGCTGCTTCGACCGCTACCAGAACGTCTACGGCCAGCACGACCACGACCGGACCCAGGAGACTCGCGACGAGTCGACCCGACGCGCCAGCCAGCCAGGTCTGGTTCCTCACCGGCAGCCAGGGCCTGTACGGCGAGGACGCCTCGCGCCAGGTCGCCGAGCAGTCGCGGCGGATCGCCGACGCGCTCGGCCGCGCACGCGGCATCGCCGCGTCGAGGTCGTGTGGAAGCCGGTGCTGACCGACGCCGGCGCGATCCGCCGCGACGATGCTCGACGCCAACGCCGACGACCGGCTGCGTCGGCGTGATCGCCTGGATGCACACGTTCTCGCCCGGCCAAGATGTGGATCGCCGGCCTCGACGCGCTGCGCAAGCCGCTGCTGCACCTGCACACCCAGGCCAACGCGGCGCTGCCGTGGTCGACGCATCGACATGGACTTCATGAACCTCAACCAGGCCGCGCACGGCGACCGGGAGTTCGGCTACATCCAGACCCGGCTCGGCGTCGCCCGCAAGACCGTCGCCGGCCACGTCAGCGACCCGGTCGTCGCCGCGCGGGTCGGCGCGTGGGCGCGGGCCGCCACCGGCTGCGGCCGAGCTGCGCACGCTGCAGCTGGCCCGGTTCGGCGACAACATGCGCGACGTCGCGGTCACCGAGGGCGACAAGGTCGAGGCCGAGCTCGCGCTTCGGCGTCTCGGTGAACACCTACGGCGTCAACGACCTGGTCGCGGTCGTCGACGCGGTCGCCGACGCCGACGGTCGACGCGCTGGTCGCCGAGTACGCTCGACGCCTACGACGTCGCCGCCGAGCTGCGCGCGCGGCGGCGACCGGCACGAGTCGCTGCGCTACGCGCGCCCGGATCGAGGCCGGGCTGCGCGACGTTCCTCGAGCGCCGGCGGCTTCGGCGCCTTCACCACGAACTTCGAGGACCTCGGCGGGCTGCGCCAGCTGCCCGGCCTGGCCGTGCAGCGGCTGATGGCCGACGGCTACGGCTTCGGCGGCGAGGGCGACTGGAAGACCGCCGCTGCTGCTGCGCACGCTCAAGGCGATGGCGCCGGGCCTGCCCGGCGGCACCTCGTTCATGGAGGACTACACCTACCACCTCGGCCCCGGCGCAGCGAGCAGATCCTCGGCGCGCACATGCTCGAGGTCTGCCCGACCATCGCCGCGGCGCACCGCCCGCGTGCGAGATCCACCCGCTGGGCATCGGCGGCCGCGAGGACCCGGTGCGGCTGGTCTTCGACGCCGCCCCCGGGCCGGCCGTCGTGGTCGGCATCGCGCGACCTCGGCGACCGGTTCCGCCTGGTGGCCAACGAGATCGACGTGGTGACCGCCGGACGAGCCGCTGCCGAAGCTGCCGGTCGGCCCGCGCGGTGTGGCAGCCCGCGCCCGACCTGTCCGACCTCGGCCGAGGCGCTGGCTGCACCGCCGGCGGCCCGCACCACACCGTGCTGTCGACGGCCGCTGACGAGCACCGAGCTCGACCGACTTCGCCGAGATGCTCGGCACTCGAGCTGCCGCTCATCGACGCAGACACCACCACGCGGTCCTTCCGCAACGAGCTCCGCTGGAACCAGGCCTACCACCGACTGGCCGGGGGGCTGTAGCCCTCGGACGCACGACAACCGGGTTCGGCAAACAGAGTCCCCACCCGGGAACAGACGGTCCGGCGCCCGCCGGCCTCGAACAGAAGAAGGAGAACCACCACGATGCGCAAGATTCTTGCGGTGGCCGGCATCGCCGCCTTGGCCCTCACCGGCTGCGGGCGCGCGGACGACACGACGACGAGCGGGGCCAGCGGCTCCGCCTCGGCCAAGCCCGCCGACATCACTGTCGGCGTCACCATGCCCACCAAGTCGTCCGAGCGGTGGATCCAGGACGGCGACAACGTCAAGAAGCAGCTCGAGGCTGCCGGCTACAAGGTCGACCTGCAGTACGCCAACAACGACATCCCCACCCAGGTCAACCAGATCGAGAACCAGATCACCAAGGGCACAAGCTCCTGATCATCGCCTCGATCGACGGCACCGCGCTCAACGGTGCAGCTGCAGGACGCCAGGCCGACGGCATCCCGGTCATCGCCTACGACCGGCTCCTCCGTGACAGCCGACACGTCGACTACTACACCACCTTCGACAACCTGAAGGTCGGCAAGCTGCAGGCCGACGTCGCTGCTCAACGGGCCTCGAGGACGGCTCGCGGCAAGCGCCAAGGCCGTTCAACGTCGAGCTGTTCGCCGGGTCGCCCGACGACAACAACGCGACCTTCTTCTTCAACGGCGCCTGGACGTGCTCAAGCCCAAGGTCGACGACGGCACCCTCAAGGTCAAGACCGGCGAGACCGACTTCAAGACCATCGCCATCCTGCGCTGGGACGCCGCGACCGCCCAGAAGCGGATGGAGAACCTGCTCACCAAGACGTACTCGGCGACAAGGACGTCAACGGCGTGCTCTCGCCCTACGACGGACTGTCGCATCGGCATCCTCGCGGCCCTCAAGGGCTCCGGCTACGGCAGTGGCGGCAAGCCCTACCCAGTCGTGACCGGCCAGGACGCCGAGCTCGAGTCGGTCAAGTCGATCATCGCTGACGAGCAGTACTCCACGATCTTCAAGGACACCCAGGACCTCGCCAAGGCCACCGTCGCGATGATCCAGGCGATCCTCGCCAAGAAGACCGCACCGTGAACGACACCACGTCGTACGACAACGGTGTCAAGGTCGTGCCGACCCAGCTGCTCGACCCGGTGGTCGTCGACAAGTCCAACAACGAGAAGGTCCTGATCGACGCGAAGTACTACACCGCCGACCAGCTCAAGAGCTGATCCCCTGAACCCGGGGTGGCGGCGGCCGAGCACCTGCTCCCGCCGCCATCCCGGCCCCAGCCCGGCATCCGTACCCGGCCCGGCATCCTTGACCAGGCCCGCACGACCCAGGAGGACCGACATCGTGACCGACACCATCTTGTCGATGCGCGACATCACCAAGGAGTTCCCCGGCGTCAAGGCGCTGTCCGACGTGAACTTCGACGTGCAGCGCGGCGAGATCCACGCGATCTGCGGCGAGAACGGCGCCGGCAAGTCGACGCTGATGAAGGTGCTCTCCGGGGTCTACCCGCACGGCACCTACGACGGCGAGATCGTCTTCGAGGGCCAGGAGGTGCCAGTTCTCCGACATCCGGGACAGCGAGCACTGCCGGCATCGTGATCATCCACCAGGAGCTCGCGCTCATCCCGCAGCTGTCGATCACCGAGAACATCTTCCTCGGCAACGAGCACGCCAAGCGCGGCGTCATCGACTGGAACCGACCCACGCAAGCGCGGCCGTCGAGCTGCTGGCCCGGGTCGGCCTGCGACGAGGACCCCGACACCGATGATCCGCGACATCGGCGTCGGCAAGCAGCAGCTGGTCGAGATCGCCAAGGCGCTCGTCCAAGGACGTCAAGCTGCTCATCCTCGACGAGCCGACCGCGGCGCTGAACGAGAGCGACTCGCCAGCACCTGCTCGACCTGCTGCGCGGCCTGCGCGACAGGGCATCACCTGCGATCATGATCACCCACAAGCTCAACGAGATCGAGCAGATCGCCGACTCCATCACCATCATCCGCGACGGCCGGACCATCGAGACCCTGCGACGTGAGCGACGGCGGTGTCAACGAGGACCGGATCATCCGCGGCATGGTCGGCCGCGACCTCGACCACCGCTACCCGCCGCACGAGCCGCACATCGGCGAGGAGCTCCTGCGAGATCGCGGACTGGACCGTCGCAGCACCCGGCAGACCCCGACCGCATCGTCGTGCAACCGACGCCAACCTCACCGTGCGGCGCGGCGAGATCGTCGGCCTCGCCGGCCTGATGGGCGCCGGCCGCACCGAGCTCGCGATGAGCGTCTTCGGCCGAGTCCTACGGCACCAAGCATCACCGGCACGGCTCTTCAAGGACGGCAAGGAGATCCACGCCCAGAACGTCGGTCGAGGCCATCGACGCACGGCCTCGCCTACGTCACCGAGGACCGCAAGGCGCTACGGCCTGAACCTGATCGAGGACATCAAGCGTCGAACATCTCGGCGCGGCCTGAAGAAGCTCAGCGAAGGGCCTCGCGGTCGACGACAACGACGAGGTACTCGCGTCGCCGAGAAGTTCCGCGCCAGTCGCTGAACATCAAGACGCCCGGATGTCGAGGAGGGCGTCTCGCAGCCTGTCCGGCGGCAACCAGCAGAAGGTCGTCCTGTCCAAGTGGATGTTCACCGACCCGGACGTGCTGATCCTCGACGAGCCGACCCGCGGCATCGACGTCGGCGCCAAGTACGAGATCTACACGATCATCAACCAGCTCGCCGACGCAGGGCAAGGGCGTCCTCGTCATCTCCTCCGAGCTGCCCGAGCTGCTCGGCATCTGCGACCGCATCTACACCCTCGCGCGCCGGCGTCATCACCGGCGAGGTCGCCGCGAGCAGGCCGACCCAGGAACTGCCTCATGCACTACATGACCCAGAGAAAGGCAGGCTGACCATGAGCCCAGGACGCCACCACCCGCGATGTGGCGAAGGAGCGCCGTGGCTCCCTCGGCGCCGAGATCCGCAAGCAGCCGTCGGGCGGCGAACATCCGCCAGTACGGCATGCTCATCGCCTTGCTGCTGCTCGTCGCGCTGTTCTACGTTCCTCACCGACGGGCTCTGTCCTGGAGCCGCACAACATCACCAACCTGCATCGTGCAGAACGGCTACATCCTGATCCTCGCCATCGGCATGGTCATGGTGATCATCGCCGGGCACATCGACCTGTCGGTCGGCTCGGTGGGCGCCTTCGTCGGCGGCGTCGGTCGCGCTCGCGATGGAGAACTTCAACCTGCCCTGGCCGCTCGGCGATCCTGCTGGGCCTGGCGCTCGGCGTCCTCGTCGGCACGTGGCAGGGCTTCTGGGTGGCCTACTTCGGCATCCCGGCCTTCATCGTCACCCTCGCCGGCATGCTGCTCTTCCGCGGCCTCGACCTGATGATCCTCGACGCCCAGTCGATCCCGGTGCCCGAGGCCTTCCAGAAGATCGCCAACGGCTACCTGCCCGAGATGGGGCCGAACACCGGCTACCACAACCCGACACTGGTGCTCACGCTGCTCGGGATCGCGTTCCTGACCTACTTCGAGCTGAAGAACCGCGCCGAGCGCAAGCGCTACGAGATGAGCGTGCCGCCGATCGCGGTGGTCGTCATCAAGCTGGTCATCTCCGGCGGGCTCCTGCTCGCCACCGGGATGCTGCTGGCCTCCTACAAGGGGCTGCCCGTGGTCGGGCTCATCCTCTTCGCGCTGGTCATCATCTACACGTTCATCACCCAGCGCACCGTCACCGGCCGCTACATCTACTCCGTCGGTGGCAACCGCAACGCGGCGGGCCTGTCCGGTGTGAACACCAAGAAGATCGACTTCCTGGTGATGGTCAACATGGGCCTGCTCGCGGGTGTTGCCGGCATGGTCTTCACGGCCTACCTCAACGCCTCCAACCCCAAGGACGGTGTCGGGTTCGAGCTCGACGCCATCGCCGCCGTGTTCATCGGTGGCGCGGCTGTTGCCGGTGGTGTCGGCACGGTGACCGGCGCCATGATCGGTGGTCTGGTCATGGGCGTGCTCAACCTGGGCCTGGCCAACATGAGCGTCGACAGCAACTGGATCCAGGTCATCAAGGGCCTGGTGCTCTTGGGCGCCGTCGCCTTCGACGTGCTGTCGAAGAAGACCGGTGGCCGCCGCTCGTTCGTCTCGATGGTGATGGATGCCTTCACCGGCAAGCGGGGGAAGGACGGGACGATCGAGAATCCCGGTGCCGCACCGGGATTCAACCCGGATGCCGAGGGCGTCGGCGCCGAGATCACCGGTGCCTCCACCGAGGACGTCGAGGTCGCCGCCCACGCGATCCACGTCGGCGAAGTCGTGCCCGAGGAGCCGTCCCGACAGGGATAGCGCGGGCCGTGCCGTGGCCGAGGTCGGCTGGTCTCCTGCCTCGGCCACGGTGGCCCCGGGAATCCCGGCGCCACCGTGGAGGTTGCGCACCGCATGACTGCCACCGCTGACGCGACGATCACTGCCCTCCGCTCCACCCACGACGAGCTGGTCGCGGCCGTGCGCGACCTCACCGACGAGCAGCTGCTGGCGCCCTCGGGTGCCTCCGAGTGGCCGGTGGCCCAGGTGCTCTCGCACCTCGGCAGCGGCGCCGAGATCGGCCTGGCCGCACTGCGCGCCGCGACCGGCGAGGGCGAGGCTCCCGGCGACGGCTTCAACCAGTCGGTGTGGGACCGGTGGAACGCCATGTCGCCGCGCGAGCAGGCCGACGGGTTCGTCGACTCCGACGAGGCACTGGTCGTGGCGTACGAGGCGCTGACCCCGGAGCAGCGGTCCGACCTGCAGGTGAAGCTCGGCTTCCTGCCGATGCCGCTGCCGGTCGCCTCGCTCGCCGGGATGCGGCTCAACGAGGCCGCCCAGCACTCGTGGGACGCGCGCGTCGCCCACGACGACGCCGCGACGATCCCCGACGACACGGCATCCCTCGTCGTCGAGCACTACGCGACCGGCCTGGGCTTCCTGCTCGGCTTCATCGGCAAGGCCGACGCGCTGGGCGAGCCCGCCGTGGTGACGCTCGGCGACCTCGGGCTCGCGCTGTCGGTGACCGACACCGTGGCGCTCGTGCCCGCTGCCGGGTCGGAGGCCACCGCGACCTTCACCGGCTCGGCGGATGCCGTGGCGCGCCTGCTCACCGGCCGGCTCACCCCCCGCTGGACGCCGGACGCGGTCACCGTGTCGGGCAATGTCGACCTCGACGACCTGCGCCGGGTGTTCCCCGGCTTCTGACACCAGGGCCACCGGCTGCCATCGGGGCGCTGACCAGTGCCGGATTCACCCGACTCGGGCTACCACCTGGTAGATGGACTGATCGGTGGACCTGCTGCGCCATAGCCGACGCCACGTTCGACTGGGCCTTGGTCGCAACGTCGGCTACCGACTGGTAGGTGAAGTGATCGCAACACCTACTGCGCCGTAGACGGTGCCAGGTCGGAGGAGGTCCAGATCCCACCGCGCAGCGGGACGGGACGGCGCGGCCCAGCCTGGCGTACCGAGAGTGACCTGTTGGTCGACGTGCGGACGACTCCCCAGCTACTGACCGACCACCACGACGACCTTGCCGAGGGCGCGGCCCTCACCGACGTGGGCGAGCGCCTGCGGAACCTCGTCGAGCGTGAAGGTGCGGTCGACCCGGATGGCCACGTCACCGGCAGCACAGCGCTCGGCGAGTGGCCCGAAGTGCGACGGGCCGGGCTTGACGGCGAGCACGCCGATGCGGCGGCCGCTGAGCCGGCCGACGACCGCCCCGGCCACGAGGACGCTCAGCACGGTGCGGGCCGGCCCGCCCACGCACCGGTAGCGGCCCCCCGGCGCCAGGGCCCGGCGGTAGTCGCGCACCGAGCGGTGGGCCACGAGGTCGAGCACCAGGTCGTAGGGCTGCTGCCGGGTGAAGTCGTCCCGCCGGTAGTCGAGCACCTCGTCGGCGCCGAGGGAGCGCATGTGGTCGAGCTTGCCGGCGTTGTCGACCGCCGTCACGTGGGCGCCCGCCTGCTTGGCGAGCTGGATGGCGAACATGCCGGTGCCGCCTCCACCGCCGTTGACGAGCACCCGGGTGCCCGGCGCTGCCCCCTGCGTGCCCTGCAGCGCGATCGCGCCAGCCTGGGGGATGGTCGACGCCTCGACGAAGCTGAGCGCACGCCGGCTTGGGCGCGAGCACCGACTCGGGGGCGACGGCATACTCGGCGAAGCCTCCCTTGAGGCCGAGGTTGTCTCCGTAGACCTCGTCGCCGGGGCGGAAGCCGGTGACCCCGGACCCGACGGTCACGACCCGTCCGGCGATGTCGGAGCCGAGCACGTGCCGTGCGGGGCGCCGGAGGCCGCCGAAGCGGGCGTACGCGGGCGAGCCGACCAGGCTCTCCCAGTCCGAGAGGTTCACCGAGGTCGCGACCACCTGAACGAGCACCTGACCGCGCCCAGGGGTCGGGCGCTCGACATGGTCGAGCCGGAGCACGTCAGGCGGGCCGTAGCGGTCGTACACGACGGCCCTCATCCGGCTGGCCTCCCAGCGTGCTGCGGCCTGGTGCGGTCCATCCGGCCCACGGTACTCACGGCCCCGAACCCCACCCGGCGTCATCCGGTATGGGTGACGCGGTGGTGCCCGGCGCAGGACAACCATGGGACGCCGGACCCCGGACCAGCAGGGGGTCGCCAGCCGAGCGGAAGGACGCCACCATGTCTGCCAAGAAGGTCGACCAGCGAGGCATGCCGCTGAAGACGTACGACTCCCACAAGCGGGCCGCGTCGACCTCGTTCGCCGCGGTGCTGCTGATCATCGTCGGGGTCTTCCACCTCCTGCAGGGGTTCGGGGCGCTGCTGAGCGACGGTGACTTCACCACCGCGAAGGGGTACGCCCTCGGCTCGGACGGCTCCAAGTGGGGCTGGGCGCACCTCGCGCTCGGCGTCGCTGCCATCGCCGCCGGGGTTGCCCTGCGCCAGCGGGCCGACTGGGCCCGCGGGGTCGCGGTCATCGTGGCCACCATCAGCATGTTCGGCGCGTTCCTGTGGATCCCGTACCAGCCCGTCGCGGCGGTGGTCATCCTCGTGCTCGACTTCTTCGTGATGTGGGCGGCCTTCGCCGACCTCGACCGGAACGCGCCCTAGTCCTGACCCTGCGGCGGCGGTCGGTCCGCCACGATGGGACCCATGGCGCCCTGGGTCCTGCACGTCGACATGGACCAGTTCATCGCGGCCGTCGAGGTGCTGCGCCACCCCGAGCTCGCCGGGCTCCCGCTGATCGTCGGCGCTCGGGGGGACCCGACCGAGCGGGGTGTGGTCTCGACCGCGTCGTACGAGGCGCGGGCCTTCGGCGTGCGGTCGGGGATGCCGTTGCGCACCGCCGTGCGCCGCTGCCCGGATGCCGTGGTGCTCCCGGTCGACAAACCGGCGTACGACGCGGCATCCGCCGTGGTCATGGACACCCTGCGCGCGGTGCCCGGCGCGGTGGTCGAGGTGCTCGGGTGGGACGAGGCGTTCGTCGGGGTGGCGGCCGACGACCCCGAGGCGGTGGCGCGCCGCATCCAGGCGGACGTGCTCGCGGCGACCCGGCTGCACTGCACGGTGGGCGTCGGCGACACCAAGGTGCGGGCCAAGATCGCCACGGAGTTCGGCAAGCCGCGGGGAACCTTCCGGCTCACCCGCGACAACTGGTTCGAGGTGATGGGGGACAAGCCGACGGGCGACCTGTGGGGCGTCGGGTCGCGCATCTCGCAGCGGCTGGCCGGGCTGGGGGTGACGACGGTGCGTGAGCTCGCAGAGGCCGACGACGCCCTGCTGGCAGGGGAGTTCGGGCCGCAGAGCGGGCCGTGGCTGGGCGCGCTCGGACGGGGCGAGAGCAGCTCGACGGTCGACGACACCCCGTGGGTGCCCCGGGCGCACGGTCGCGAGACGACCTACCAGGTCGACCTCGAGCCGGCCGAGGTCGAGGATGCCGTGCGGGTGCTGGCGGCGCAGGTCGTGGACGACATCCGGGCCGAGGGGCGGGCTTGCGCCCGGGTGCACCTCAAGGTGCGGTTCCGTCCGTTCTTCACGGTGAACCGGTCGCGCAAGCTGCCCGAGCCGACGTGGGATGCCGGTGTCATCGCCGACACCGCACTGGCCCTCTACCGGGCGCTCGACGACGAGCGACCGGTGCGGCTGCTCGGGGTGCGGGCCGAGATGGTGCCGCCCGAGGGTGGCTACGAGCCGCCGCGCACCCATGGCCGCCGAGGCGGACCCTGACCCTGTGCCACCGGCCGGGCGATACTGCCCTGCACCGGCGCGGGCCTGGGGCGCACCCCGGTCGAGCCGGCGTCGACCAGTGACACCAGCAGGGCCCGGCGCGCCTCCACGGCCGCCCGCACTGCGCGCATCAGCAGCGGCAGGAACGCGACGAGTGTAGCGAGCACGAGCACCGACACGGCCACGCGCACCGCGCCGGGCACGGGAAGCAGGCAGACGAGCAGGCCCAGGTTCACCACGGTCACGCGCCAGAGCGCCCCGCGGTCGAGCCAGGCCTGTGCCGCCCGTACGACCGAGGGGCCGCCGCCGAGCACCGAGGGGACGAGGTAGGACAGTGCCCCGAAGAGCAGCTGGGCGGCGAAGCCGACGACCACCACCGCGACCACGGGGTCGTAGCCCTCGTCGAGCGCGTCCCACGACGCGCTGGTCGCGAGTCGCCACCCGACCATCGCGATCGCCACCGCCCACCAACCGAGGGCGGCGGTGACCGACCAGGTGGCGAACGCCTTCGGTGGCGCCGCGCGGGCCGGGGCCACGAGAGCTCGCGCCCACCATCCGAGCCCAGCGGCGTAGCCCACCAGACCGGCGAGGGCGACCGTTCGCGAGCCGAGGGCGGCCCCGGTGGCGAGCACCACGAGCCCAGTCACCAGCACGGGGAGCGCCTGGCGGGCGAGGCGCTCGGCGCGGTCGTCCATCCGGGTGCGCAGCATGGTCGGCCACAAGGTGACCAGGGTGCCGGTGACGGTGAGCCCGATCCAGCCGAGCACCATGACCATCGAGTGGGCCACGATCACGGCCCCGTGCTGCTCGTCGTCGAGGCCGCGAGCCAGCCACGCGCCGAGGGCCGCCCCGACCGGCAGGCACGCCGCGGCGGCGAGGTAGTAGCGCACCGTGATGCGGAAACGTCCGGGCAGCGCCCGCCGCAGCCGCCGCCAGAGCTGGATGCCGTGCCACAGCACCGCGACCGACACGGCGGTGGCGCCGGCGACGGTGAGCGGCCACCAGCCGGACGGCACTCCGACGAGGACGGCGGCAGCGCCGGTGAGCAGGAGCCCGATCCGCCGGTTCTGCTGGGTGCGGTCGTCCAGCTCGGTCGGGGTCTTGAGCAGCGCCTGGGTGAAGTGGGTGCTCCACACCATCGCCGAGTGGGTGAGCGCGCCGAGCAGCACCAGGTGCACCACGAGCCACCCGGTGGCCGGGAGGAGCGGGTGCGCCAGGGCCGCCGCGGCGGCGAGGGCGAGCCAGACCAGGCCCGGGCGGTCGCGCAACGCCCACGTACGACGCGATGTCGGCGGCGCGGTGCGCGTCATCCGGCGGTCACGGCTGCGGGAGCGGGGGTGAGTGCGGCGACCCGTTCCCACTCCGGCCCGGCGAAGGCGATGGCGGCGGCCGGGAACAGGCCGTTCTCCTCGCGGTCGATGTGCGCGCGCAGGGCCTGCTCGAGCGTGGGCACGAGCTCGTGCGCGCCGGCCTCCACGCGGTGCAGGAGGTCGTCGAGGATGACGTGCTCGGCGCAGAGGCCGATCACGTGGTCGGTGAACTCCGGGTCCTGCGCGAGCACAGCGAAGAGCCCCACCTCCTCAGCCCTGGTGTGCGGGTCGAGCAGGCCCCGCAGCGCGGCAACGGCGTCGTGCGCCCGGGCGGGGTCGGCCGTCTCGGCGGCGCGGCGGAGCACGCCGGTCGCGTTGATGATCTCGACGTGCTCGGCCATGAGGCGTCCGACGACGTCGATGGCCTCGCAGCCGCAGTAGCTGCACATGGCGCGCTCCCTTTCTGTGTGCGGGCTCAGGCCCGGGTGAGCTTCAGCCGCCAGGCGTCAGGACCCTCGTCGAGGTAGGTCACCGTGACCGGACCCTGCTCGGCCAGCTGCGCGAGGAGCGGCTTCGGGTCGTGCGGGGCCACGATGATGAGCGAGCCGCCACCCGGGATCGCCGACCAGGCCCCGAACACGGTGGCGTGGCGGATGGCGTGGGGGATGACGCGCACGTCGAGCTCGGGCACCTCGCCGGCCGTCTCGCCGCAGGCGCACCCACCGGCGTGCTCCGGCGCCGTGCTGGTCGCCTCGGTGAGGGGGAGAGTCGTGCGCGTGTTCATGGTGCCTCCGGTCGAGATATTTACTACAATCACGTTGTGAAAAAGATACCACCGCTGGGGCCGCAGCCGACACCCGTGGCGGACGATCCGCCGGTCGAGGTGACCGATCCCTCACGCCGCCGGCTGCTGCAGGTGCTCGCCCGGCCTGCGGCCCAGCCCCCCACCGTCGCCGAGCTCGTGGCGGCCGTCGGCGGGCATCCGAACACGACGCGCCACCACCTGCGGGTGCTCGTCGGTGCCGGGCTGGTGTCCGAGCAGCCCCGCACCCCGGCTCGCGGGCGGGGCCGCCCGGCGGCGGGGTATGCCGTGACGCGGTCCGGGCACGAGGCGTTGGGAGCCGCCGTCGGCGGGTCGGCGGCGCAGGAGTACGTCGCGCTGGCCGCGGCGTTCGCCGCGCGGCTCGCCGAGCGCGACGGCGACCCCGGCGCGGACTCGCGGGCCATCGGGCGCGCGTGGGGCACCGGGCTGGCGGCCCGGCACAGCGCCGATCAGGGTGAGGTCGAGGAGCGTCCGATCGGCCGGGTCGTCGGCCTGCTCGACCGGCTCGGCTTCTCGCCCGAGGTGGAGCCGGTGGCCGACGTGGGGTCGGGGCCGACCGTGCTGCTGCGCACCTGCCCGCTGCTCGATGCCGCCCGCCGACACCCCGACGTGGTCTGCCAGGTGCACCTCGGCCTGGTGGCCGGCGCCCTGGAGGCTGACGACCAGGTCTCCGACGGTCTGCGGCTGCAGCCCTTCGCCCGGCCCGGGGCCTGCGAGCTGGCCCTGCCCGCCACACTGGTGTCGTGACCGCCGACCCCTCCACCTCGAGCACCGACGTCACCGTCGTCGTGCTCGCCGGCGGCACGTCCCGACGCTTCGGATCGGACAAGCTGGCGGCACCGCTGCACGGGTCGACCGTGCTGGAGACGGTGGTCGGCTCCCTCCCGCCCGGCTGGCCCAGTGGTTGTCGTGGGGCCGCGACGCGACGGCGGCCGGGCGGTGACGTGGGCCCGTGAGGACCCTCCCGGCGGGGGGCCGCTGGCCGGGGTCGCCGCAGGGGTCGCCGTGGTGGCGACCGACCTGGTGGCCGTCGTCGCCGGCGACATGCCGTATGCCGGGCCCGCGCTCCTCACGCTCGTGGCGGCGCTGCGTACGGCACCTCCCGAGGTGGGGGCCGTGGTGGCGGTCGACGCCCACGGGGTGCCGAACCCCCTGCTCGCGGCCTACCGCACGGCATCCGTGCGGCAGGCGCTGCCGGTGCCGGCGGCGAGCCGCCCTGCCAAGCTGCTGCTCGCCGTGCCGCACGTCGAGATCGCGATCACCGGGCCGGCGGGCCGAGACGTCGACACCCGGGCCGACCTCGACGACCTCGATCGACCTCGCCGGCCCGCTCTGACGGCGACCGGGCGGCATCCGGCCTGCGACGTCTTGTGCTGCTGGCCAGCCCACCACTTGCCAGCGGTCCTGAAGCCGGCCTACGCCCAGGCCCAGCGCACGTTGACCTTGCGGTTCGTGTAGTGATCACACGGCCCGGGTCGGCGCCGGGCTAGTAGTGCTCGGCACCCCAGCGTCCGAGCGCAACGATCGCCTCGCGCAGTGCGAGCCCTCGATCAGTCAGTGCGTAGGCCCGTGTGTTGTGCCGCAGGGGCAGGCGGGTCAGCACGCCGGCCGCTTCGAGCTCGCGCAGGCGGGTCGCCAGCATGTTCGTCGGCGCTCCCAGGTCGCGCTGTAGGTCGCCGTAGCGCTGCGGCCCTTCGAGCAGCCGCTCCACGATGAGCAGGGCCCACCGGCTTCCGACGATGTCGAGGGCCGCGGCGAGGTCGCTCACTCGGTCGGAGTCGGTGTTCGGCTTCATCCAGAACGGCGAGTAGTGGTACCCGTCGGGGTCGTCGAACTGGCGCTGGTACATGAAGGGGTAGTCGTCGATGTCGCCGATCCGTCCACCCGCAGCGCCGGCGCGGGCGACCAGCTCGTCGACCGCCTCGCGGCTGCCGAGGTCGAACGAGACCGTGACCTTCGAGGGGGTGTCCGGTCCGCCGATCAGCTCCTCGGCGCCGCCGACGCTCGCGTACATCTCGCGGCTGCCGAGCATGAGGTACTGGTCGGGGGCGATCGCGAAGCACGACACGTTGTGGTCGGACATCTCGGCGTTGAGCGTCCAGCCGAGGGCCGTGTAGAAGGCGGTCGCCGGTCGACGCTCTGGACGGGGCAGGTGATGAAGAGGCTCATGCGGAGCATACTTGCAAAATGCAAGTGCGCCGTCAAGGGCTGGGCTGCTCGCTCGGGTGATGCACCGTGCGCGTTAGGCCGCGCCCGGTGCATCACCGTCGGCCTGGGGGCGGATCGAGGGTCGAGCCACGCCCGGGATCGCGATTCTCACAAGCGTGTCTCGACCTCTCGACTGCCAGCGCCCCACGTCCGGCCATCCGCCTGTCGGTGAGGGACTGCGCCTCAGCCGGGCTTGGGCGCACCGGGGCGGGCGTAGCGCCACCAGGTGATGCCGACGCACATGACCGCCCAGGCGATGCCCACCGCGTAGAAGGCGACCGGCCCCATGGTCGTCACCCCGACCCCGAAGAAGAACGGTCCGAAGGCGGCGATGGCAGCGGTCCAGCCGATGACGCCACCGGCCTGCCGGCGCTCGAAGATCATCGGCATCTGCTTGAACGTCGACGCGTTGCCGATGCCGGCGAACAGGAAGATCGCAAGCATCCCGTAGAGGAACTGGTTGAAGCCGGACTCCAGGGTGGCCGCCGACGTCGTGTCGGGGGTGAGGCCTGGGATCGTGTAGGCGATGGCCCCGATCAGCCCGATGCCGGAGATGAGGGTCCAGATGGCGCCGCCGGTGCGGTCGGTGAGCGGGGCGAACACGACCCGCGCCGCCGCCCCGATGAGTGGGCCGAGGAACACGTACTTCACGGCATCCGGCACGGCGTAGCCGGCGATGAGCACGGTGGCGGACGCACCGGAGCCGTGCACGATGTCGCTGTTGCCGCTGCCGTAGAGGTTCGCCATCAGCAGGCCGAACTGGGCGGCGAGACCCGAGAACGTGCCGAAGGTCATGATGTAGAGGATCGTCATCCACCAGGTGTCCTGGTTGCGGAAGATGTCGAACTGCTGGCGGATGTTGGCCTTGATCGGCACCGACTTCAACATGGTCCACGCGAGCACGGCGCCGACCACCATCAGGGGGATCCACACGAAGGCGGCGTTCTGGTACCAGACGGTCGCCGGGGGCTTGCCCGACACGGTCATCTGCTGGCTGCCGCCGAAGATCGCCAGGGCCGAGACGGCGATGAGGTAGGGCGTGAGCAGCTGCACGAACGAGACGCCGAAGTTGCCGAGCCCGGCCTGCAAGCCCAGGGCCGTGCCCTGCTTGCGCTTGGGGAAGAAGTAGGACGTGCTCGGCATGAAGCCGGAGAACGCCCCGCCGCCGATGCCGGCGAGGAACGCCAGCACCATGAGCTCCCAGTACGGAGCGGTCGGCGACTGCACCCGCACGCCCCAGCCGAGGGTCGACGCGATGAGCAGCAGGGAGGTCAGCGAGACCAGCTTCCGGGTGCCCAGGATGGGCGGGAGGGTCATCCACACGAGGCGGAAGAGGCCCGCCGCGAGGCCGGGCATCGCGGCCATCCAGTAGAGCTGGTTCTTGGTGAAGTCGTAACCCAGGGCGTTGAGCTTGGGGATGATCGCGCTCGGCAGGAACCACGCGACGAACGCGAGGGTCAGGCAGAACGTCGTGATCCACAGGGTCCGCCAGGCCAGCGAGCTGTCCCAGGTCGTCTCGTTCTCGGGGTCCCAGGACTCCAGCCACTCGCCCTTGGTCGGGGCCTTCGTTGCGGTCATGGTGGTCTCTCCTTGGCGTGGCCGGTGGCCGGACGGGGTCAGTGGGTGGCCGCGGCGGCGGCCGGCGACTCGAGGTGGTGGGCGAGGTCGGGGGACTCGTGGTGCAGCATCCGCACGACGGTCAGGTGCATCCAGGCGAAGCAGGTGCTCGTGAGCAGGAAGAGCACGAAGAAGGTCGAGGTCGGGAAGCCGGACCACACCTTGGTGTAGGCGAACAACAGGGGGAGCGCGAAGCCGCCGAGCCCCCCGAACATGCCCACGAGGCCGCCGACCGAGCCGACGTTGTCGGGGAAGTACTCGGGGATGTGCTTGTAGACGGCGGCCTTGCCGACCCCCATCGCGCAGCCGAGCACGAAGACCAGCGCGGCGAAGGGCAGCAGGCCCAGGCTGTAGCCGAGGTGGTCGGTCTGCGAGCCGTCGGCGTGGGCGATGACCAGGTGCCCGTTGGGCATCATCAGGATGCCGGTCGCCACCGTCATCACGGCGAAGGTCCAGTACATGACCCGGCGGGCCCCCCAGCGGTCGGAGAACCAGCCGCCCACCGGCCGCAGCAGGGATGCCGGGAAGATGAACGTCGCGCTCAGCAGCGCCGCCTCGGCCAGCGGGATGTCGAAGTTGTCGACGTAGTACTTGGGCAGCCAGGCGGCCAGGGCGACGTAGGCACCGAAGACGGCGGCGTAGTAGAGGCTGAACCGCCAGACCCGCACGTGGCGCAGCGGGGCCAGCATCTCGCGCACCGGCTTGCCGGCGCCGCCCCGGCGGTCGTGTCGCGGCACGACGACGAGTGTGATGGCCGCGACGACGACGAGGGCCACGGTGTAGATGGCGGGGAAGATCCGCCAGCCGCCCGGGAAGACGCCGAGGTAGGTGGCGCCGGCCGTGCCGGCGATCAGGGTGGGGAGCAGCACGATGAGCAGCTTGGTGACCGAGGCGCCGATGTTGCCGGCGCCGAAGACACCCAGGGCGAAGCCCTGCCGGTCCTTGGGGAACCAGGCGGCGTTCCACGAGATGCCGACGCTGAACAGGTTGCCCGCGAACCCGACGAGGAACGCCAGCGCGAGCAGTGGCAGGTAGCTGGTGACCTGGGTGATGAAGAAGCAGGGGACGGCGGTGAGCAGCAGCATCGCGACGGTGACCACCCGCCCGCCGACCCGGTCGGTGAGCATGCCGGCCGGCAGCCGCCACAGCGAGCCGTTGAGCACCGCGACGGCGCTGATCCAGGCCAGCTGCGGGTCGGAGAGGCCGAGCTCCTTCTGGATCGGCACGCCGAGGATGCCGAACATCAGCCAGACCGCGAACATCAGGGTGAAGGCGATGGTGGACATGGTGAGCACCCGCTTCGCCCCGCCGGAGACGTGGCTCCGGGTCGTGGCCGGGGCGCTGAGCGCCTGCGTGGCCACCGGTTCGGTGAGCAGCTGGGTCATGTCGAGTCCCTCATTTGCATGAAAGCGATCCTTTTAATAGCAACAACCGGGACCGTACACCCCCTCCTCTGGGTCGGCCAGACAGGGTGGCCTCACCTCTCAGGAGTCCCTCAGTCGTACTCTCGGACAGCCGGATCGTCAACCCCGGCGCTGAAGACCGGGCTGGCAGGCACCTGTTACGGTGTGGTTCGATGGCGAGGAACAGATTCCTCCAATTCGATGGGAGTGCCATGGCCACCGACGCGACACCCAACGCCGCAGCGCTGCTTGCCTCCCCGGTGCGCCGCCGCCTGGTCGACGCCCTCGCCCACCCGGAGGCTGACGTCGACACCCCCGGGTCCACCGCCGCAGAGCTCGCCGCCGCCATCGGCCTGCACGTCACCACCGTGCGCTTCCACCTCGACCAGCTCGTCGCCGCGGGTGTCGTGGAGTCCACCGTGCGCCGCGGGGGTGGGGCGGGCCGGCCGCGCAAGGTCTACTTCCTGGCGCCGGGCTCGCTCGACGACGTCCACGCGCGGGCCGAAGCCGACCACCTGCGGCTGCTCAGCGGGCTGCTCGCCTCGACCCTCGCCCAGGGCGTCAGCGGCCACACGATGACGCCGGCCGAGGCCGGTCGGCGCTGGGCGGTCGAACACGTTGCGCCGCAACAGGTGCAGCAGCCCGCCGACACCCCCGGCCGGTGGCTGGGCAAGCTGGCCCAGATGATCGACGTGCTCCAGGAGTGGGGCTACACCCCTGAGCTCAAGACCTCCGACGGGGGCCGGGTCGCGGAGATCACCCTGGCCCACTGCCCCTTCCTCGACCTGGCGCGCGACAACCCCGCCGTCGTCTGCGGTATCCATCGCGGGCTGATTGCGGGATCGTTGGCCCAGTTGGGGGAGCCGGGGACTCGAGTCAGTCTCGAGCCGTTCGTCGACGCCACCACCTGTGTCGCGCACGTCAGCACCACCACTCCCTTCCGCACCGCTGCACCGAAGGAGCCCACATGACGGCAGGCCTCGACGGACCGCTGACCCAGGCACTCGTGGGTACCCGCCGCTTCTTCACCCGCTCGGAGGTCTCCGCCGACCGGCGCTCGATCCACGCCGAGGGAGGGCGCAGCGGCGACGCGTTCTACCGCGACCGCTGGTCGCACGACAAGGTCGTGCGCAGCACCCACGGCGTCAACTGCACCGGGTCGTGCTCGTGGAAGGTCTACGTCAAGGACGGCATCATCACCTGGGAGTCGCAACAGACCGACTACCCCTCGACCGGTGCCGACCGCCCGGAGTACGAGCCCCGCGGCTGCCCGCGCGGCGCCGCGTTCAGCTGGTACACCTACTCGCCCACCAGGGTTCGCTACCCCTACGTGCGCGGCGTGCTGCTCGAGATGTATCGCGAGGCCAAGCGGGCCGTCGGCGGCGACCCGGTCGTCGCGTGGGCCTCGGTGGTTCAGGACCCCGAGAAGGCGAGTCGCTACAAGTCGGCCCGCGGCAAGGGCGGCCTGGTGCGCTCGACGTGGGACGAGGTCGTCGAGATCATCGCGGCCGCGCACGTGTACACGATCAAGCGCTGGGGGCCCGACCGGATCGCGGGCTTCTCACCGATCCCCGCGATGTCACCGGTGTCGTACGCGTCCGGCTCGCGGTTCCTCGAGCTCATCGGTGCGCCGATGCTCTCGTTCTACGACTGGTACGCCGACCTGCCCAACGCCTCGCCGCAGATGTTCGGCGACCAGACCGACGTGCCCGAGTCCGGCGACTGGTGGGATGCCGGCTACCTCATCATGTGGGGCTCGAACGTCCCGATGACGCGCACCCCGGACGCCCACTGGATGACCGAGGCGCGCTACCGCGGCCAGAAGGTCGTGGCCGTCTCTCCCGACTACGCCGAGAACGTCAAGTTCGCCGACGAGTGGGTCGCCTCCGCCCCCGGCACCGACGGCGCCCTCGCGATGGCGATGGGACACGTCATCCTCAAGGAGTTCTTCGTCGACCAGCAGGTCGACTTCTTCACCGACTACAACAAGAAGTACACCGACCTGCCGTTCCTCGTCGCGCTCGAGCCCGACACCTCGGATGCCGGGTCGCCCACCGACGCTGTCGGGCCGGCCTACCGGCCGGGCAAGTACCTCGTGGCCGGTGACCTCGACATCCCCGAGGCTGCGTCCGAGAACGCCATGTGGAAGCCCGCGGTGCTCGACTCGCGCACCGGCGAGGTGGCGATCCCGCGCGGGTCGCTCGGCTTCCGCTACGGCGACGAGGGCCTGGGCCAGTGGAACCTCGACCTCGGCGACATCGACCCGGTGCTCACCCTCCACGGCACCGCCACCGAGACCGCGCGAATCACGTTGCCGCGCTTCGACTCCTACGACGGCAAGGTCGCCCACGTCACGCGCGGCGTGCCGGTGCGCCGTATCGGCGGGCGACTGGTCACGACGGTGCTCGACCTGATGCTGGCGCAGTACGGCGTCAACCGCCCCGGGATGCCGGGCGAGCTGGCCGGCCGACTACGACGACCCCTCGACGCCGGCGACGCCTGCGTGGCAGGAGGAGATCACGTCGGTGCCGGCTGAGCAGGTCGTCCGGCTGGCCCGCGAGTGGGCGCAGAACGCGATCGACACCACCGGCCGCGGCATGATCCTGATGGGTGCCGGCACCAACCACTGGTTCCACTCCGACCAGATCTACCGGGCGATGCTCGTGCTCACCACCATCACCGGCTGCCAGGGGCGCAACGGCGGCGGCTGGGCGCACTACGTCGGGCAGGAGAAGGTACGCCCGATCATGGGCTTCCAGCACATGGCCTTCGCCCTCGACTGGCAGCGCCCGCCGCGGCACATGAACCAGACCGCCTACTGGTACGTCAACACCAGCCAGTACCGGTACGACACGTTCACCGCCGACGACGTCGACGCGGGCACCGGCGTCTTCGCCGGCAAGGGCGTCATGGACCTGCTGGCCCAGTCGGTGCGGCTCGGCTGGACCCCCAGCTACCCCACCTTCAACCGCAGCAGCCTCGACCTCGTCGACCAGGCGCGAGGCCGCCGGCTAGACCCCGGCCGACTACGTGGTCGACCAGCTCAAGTCCGGCGCACTGAAGTTCGCCGTCGAGGACCCCGAGGCCGAGGAGAACCACCCCCGCATCCTCAGCCTGTGGCGGGCCAACCTGCTCGGCTCGAGCGCCAAGGGCAACGAGTACTTCCTGAAGCACCTGCTCGGCACCGACAACGCCGTCACCGCGCAGCAGGCGCCGCCCGAGAAGCGTCCCGAAGGCATCGCCTGGCCCGACGACGTGCCTGAGGGCAAGCTCGACCTGCTGATGACGATCGACTTCCGGATGACGAGCTCCACCCTGTTCTCCGACGTCGTGCTTCCCGCGGCCACCTGGTACGAGAAGCACGACATCAACACCACCGACATGCACCCGTTCGTGCACTCGTTCAACCCGGCGATCTCGCCGCCCTGGCAGGCGAAGACCGACTGGGAGGCGTGGAAGGCGATCGCGAAGAAGTTCTCCGAGCTCGCCGTCGACCACCTCGGCACCCGCCGCGACGTCGTCGCCAAGCCGCTGTGGCACGACACCCCCGAGGCCATGGCCACGGTGCACGGCGTCGTCAAGGACTGGCGCAAGGGTGAGTGCGAGCCGGTGCCCGGCAAGACCCTGCCGGTGCTCGCCGTCGTCGAGCGCGACTTCACCGCGGTCTACGACAAGATGACGTCGATCGGCCCCCTGCTGGAGTCGGTGGGCATGCTCACCAAGGGAGTGCCGTACGCCGTGAGCCGTGAGGTCGAGATCCTGCGGCACCGCAACGGGGTGGCCCACCAAGGAGCCGGTGCCGGCCAGCCCAAGCTCGAGACCGACATCCACGTCGCCGACGCGATCCTGCACCTGTCCGGCACCACGAACGGCCACCTCGCCACCCACGGCTTCCGCAACGTCGAGAAGCGCACCGGCACCGAGCTGGCCGACCTCTCGGCCGAGCACGAGGGCAAGCAGATCACCTTCGCCGACACCCAGGTGGCGCCGGTGCCAGTGATCACCTCGCCCGAGTGGTCGGGGTCGGAGTCGGGCGGCCGGCGCTACGCGCCGTTCACCATCAACATCGAGCGGCTCAAGCCCTTCCACACCCTCACCGGGCGCCAGCAGTTCTACCTCGACCACGACTGGATCCTCGGCATGGGCGAGGCCCTGCCGGTCTACCGGCCACCGCTCAACATGACCGAGCTGTTCGGCGAGACCGCGCTCGGCGAGCAGAACGCCCTCGGGGTCTCGGTGCGCTACCTCACCCCCCACAACAAGTGGTCGATCCACAGCGAGTACCAGGACAACCTCTTCATGCTCAGCCTGTCCCGCGGCGGCCAGACGATCTGGATGTCCGACCTCGACGCCGAGAAGATCGGCGTCAGCGACAACGACTGGGTCGAGGCGGTCAACCGCAACGGTGTGGTCGCCGCCCGCGCGATCGTGTCGCACCGGATGCCGGAGGGCACGGTCTACATGCACCACGCCCAGGACCGGCTGATCGACGTCCCCCTCACCGAGACCAACGGGAGGCGCGGCGGCATCCACAACTCGCTCACCCGGATCATGATGAAGCCGAGCCACCTGATCGGCGGCTACGCGCAGCTCGCCTACTTCTTCAACTACATCGGCCCGACCGGCAACAACCGCGACGAGGTCACGATGATCCGCAGGCGCACCGCGCCGGTCGAGTACTAGGGGAGGGGGACGACATGCGCGTCATGGCCCAGATGGCGATGGTGATGAACCTCGACAAGTGCATCGGCTGCCACACCTGCTCGGTCACCTGCAAGCAGGCGTGGACCAACCGGGCCGGCACCGAGTACGTCTGGTTCAACAACGTCGAGACCCGGCCCGGGCTCGGCTACCCCCGCGGCTACGAGGACCAGGACGAGTGGCAGGGCGGCTGGGTGGTCAAGAACGGCCGGCTCAGCCTGCGCGCCGGCGGCCGGCTGAAGAAGCTGCTCACCATCTTCAGCAACCCGAAGATGCCCTCGATCCAGGACTACTACGAGCCCTGGACCTACGACTACGAGACACTGCTCAACGCCCCGGCGCAGAAGAACTTCCCTGTCGCACGGCCGCATTCGCTCATCTCCGGCAAGCCGATCAACGTGTCGTGGAGCGCCAACTGGGACGACGACCTCGGCGGCTCGCGCGAGCACGCGGCCAAGGATGTGATGCTGCGCGGCATCGAGGACAAGGTGACGTTCGAGTTCGAGCAGACCTTCATGTTCTACCTGCCGCGCATCTGCGAGCACTGCCTCAACCCGTCGTGCGCGGCATCCTGCCCGAGCGGCGCGATCTACAAGCGCGAGGAGGACGGCATCGTCCTGGTCGACCAGGACCGCTGCCGCGGCTGGCGGATGTGCATCACCGGCTGCCCGTACAAGAAGATCTACTTCAACCACAAGACCGGCAAGGCCGAGAAGTGCACGTTCTGCTACCCCCGCATCGAGGTCGGCATCCCGACCGTGTGCTCGGAGACCTGCGTGGGCCGGCTGCGCTACATCGGGCTGGTGCTCTACGACGCCGACAAGGTGCTCGAGGCCGCGTCGGCCCCTGACGACATCGACCTCTACGAGAGCCAGCTCGGGGTGTTCCTCGACCCCGAGGACCCCGAGGTGCGCCGCGCGGCGGAGGCGGCCGGCATCCCCGGTGACTGGGTCGAGGCCGCCCGGCGCAGCCCGGTCAAGAAGCTGATCATGGACTACAAGGTCGCGCTGCCGCTGCACCCGGAGTACCGCACCATGCCGATGGTCTGGTACATCCCGCCGCTGTCCCCGGTGGTCGACGTCATCAAGGACACCGGCTACGACGCCGAGGACGTCGACAACCTGTTCGGCGCCATCGACACCCTGCGCATCCCCGTCGAGTACCTCGCCAACCTCTTCACCGCCGGCGACGTCGCCCCCGTCAACCGGGTGCTCAAGAAGCTCGCGGCGATGCGCTCCTACATGCGCGACATCAACCTCGGTCGCGACCCCCGCGACGAGATCCCGGCGGCCGTCGGGATGGAGGGCGAGGCGATGTACGACATGTTCCGCCTCCTCGCGCTCGCGAAGTACGACGAGCGCTACGTCATCCCCACCGCACACGCCGAGCAGGCGCACGCCCTCGAGGAGCTCGCCACCGACTGCGCGGTCTCGGAGTACGGCGGCGGCCAGGAGATCTTCGGCGAGGGGTCGGGCGCTGCGCCGACGCCGGTGGCCGTCGAGAACTTCCGGGTGCTGCAGCAGACCCAGTCGGCCGACACCATGCAGGCGCTGCCGTCGGACAACCCGATGCGGGGCCGGGTCAACCTGCTCAACTGGGACGGCCGTGGGATGCCGGACGGCATGTTCCCGCACGGACGCCGCCGGCTCCGAGCCGGGGGGCGAGAAGTGAAGTGGCGGCGGCACCGGGACGCCCAGCCCCGGCATCAGCGAGCGCGAGCTGGTCGACACCTGGCAGCTCGTGTCACTGCTGCTCGACTACCCGGATGCCGTGCTGGTGCAGCGGGTGCCGATGCTGCGCGTCGGTCGTCGCCGACCCTGCCCGACGCGCAGTGCGCGCCGCTCGATCGAGGTGCTCGACACCCTCGAGCACGCGTGACCTCGGACCGAGCTGCAGGCCGACTACGTCGACACGTTCGACGTCACCCGCAAGTGCTCGCTGCACCTCACGTACTTCGCCCAGGGCGACACCCGGCGGCGCGGCGTGGCCCTGGTGGAGTTCAAGCAGGCCTACCGCAAGGCAGGTGTCGAGTTCGACACCGACGTCGAGCTGCCCGATCACCTCTGCGTCGTGCTGGAGTTCGGGGCGGTGCAGGACTGGGCCACCACGTGGCACCTGCTGCACCCGCCACCGGGTCGGCATCGAGGTGCTCAGGGCCGGTCTCGCACAGCGCGGCTCACCGTGGCTGCCCGCCGTGCAGGCGCTGCGGTCGACCCTGCCCGAGCTCGACGGTGACGACCAGACGGCACTGATGCGCCTCGTCGCCGAGGGCCCGCCGCAGGAGGACGTCGGCCTCGAGCCCTACGCCATCGACCCGCGGCTCAACCCGCGGCCCGACCCGGTCGACACCACCGCCATGCTCGGCACGACCATCCCCGTGGGAGCCCCTCGATGACCGTCTTCCTCTGGGTGATCGTCCCCTACGTCTGTCTCGCCGTCTTCGTCGTCGGGCACGTCTGGCGCTACCGCTACGACAAGTTCGGCTGGACCACGCGGTCGAGCCAGCTCTACGAGGACCGGCTGCTGCGCATCGGCAGCCCGCTGTTCCACTTCGGCATGCTCGGGGTGGTGGCGGGCCACATCATCGGGCTCGTCATCCCGCAGGTCTGGACCAACGCGCTGGGCCTCAGCCCCCACGCCTACCACGTCATCGCGCTGGCGGGCGGCATCCCGGCGGGCATCGCCGCGGTGGCCGGGCTGGCGATCCTGGTCTACCGCAGGCGCACCACCGGGCCGGTGTTCAGCGCCACCACGGTCAACGACAAGGTCATGTATGCCGTGCTCGGCACGGTCATCGTGCTGGGCATGTGGAACACCGTGGCGGGCAGCCTGCTGCAGTTCGGCGGTGAGTACAACTACCGCGAGGGTGTGAGCGTCTGGTTCCGCAGCATCTTCCTGCTGCAGCCGAAGCCCGAGCTGATGGCGGCAGCGCCACTGGGCTTCCAGCTGCACGCGCTGCTGGCCCTGCTGCTCTTCGCGATGTGGCCGTTCACCCGGCTGGTGCACGTCTTCTCGGCGCCGATCGGCTACCTGACGCGCCCCTACCTCGTCTACCGGTCCAAGGACGCCCGGCCCGGTCGCGGCTCGGGCAACCGTGCGCCGCAACGCGGTTGGGACAAGCCCGAGCTGAGCAAGAAGTGACGGCGCACCGTCCCGGCAGCCCGAGGTCCCGCGACACGCTGACGACAGCGTCGGGGCTTCAGCGCGTCGTGGGACCTCGACGCCGGACCCACTCGAAGAGGAGCCGATGACCGACCTCACCGCCGCCGAGCAGGAGTGGCAGCACTGGATCGACGATGCCTGCCGGGCGCTCGACGTCGACCCGCACGCGGTCGACGTCACCGGCATCCACGACCTGACCAAGGAGATCGCGCACGGCTTCGCCCGACCGATGGCGCCAGTGGGGTCCTACATCCTGGGGCTGGCCGTCGGGGCCCGGACGGCCGCGGGCGAGCCGGTCGACCACGAGGCGCTCAGCGCGGCCATCCGCGCCACCTTCCCCGGTCGACCGTAGAGAACACGCCGCGCACCCCGGAGGGCACGCGGCGTGTTCTCTACGCTCGACGGGTCCGGTCGGGTCAGAAGTTGATGCCGCGGGCGGCGAACCGGTCCTTGACCAGGGCGGCCGCGACGGCACCGTCGTTGGCCAGGGCCTTCTCGTACGTGGCCTTCGCCGCGGCCGAGAACGAGGTGTCGCCGGCGTAGTCGAACTGGCTGTCGACGAGCGTCTGGTCCCAGTCGGCCGTGGTGCGGCCGAGGCCGACGTAGCCCTGTCGGATCTCCCAGAGCGCCTGGCTCCAGATCTGGCCGTCGAAGTGCACCTCGCCGCGCTTGTCCGCGACGGTGAGGTTGCGGTCGAAGCGGCGGATGCAGTGCGGGGCCGACGTGTACGAGGTGGAGTCCCAGTCCATCGGGCACGCCGCCTCGGCCTTCACAGGCCAGCGGTACTGCGTGGCGGCGGCCAGCCCGACCGACACCGCCAGGTAGTCGCCGAAGGCCTCGCCGATCGAACCGGCCTCCTCGCTCGTGCCGAAACCGGGCACCTGGGAGTCGTGCACGGCGTGGCCGTACTCGTGCACGATCACCTCGGCATCCTCGGCGTCGTCGACCCCACCCTTGCCGAAGCGCAGGTAGTCGTGCTTGTCCCAGGAGAACGAGTTGTCGACGCCGTACTGGTCGATGCGCACGTCCTGGCTCTCCATGTTGACCGGGCGCAGCGTGCTGCCGAAGCCGAGCGACTGGAGGTACTCCTGGGCCTGGTTGACCCAGAAGTAGGCCATCACCTGCTCGAACCGGTCGTCGTCGCGCAGGTAGGAGAAGGTGTTGGTGGTGCTGTAGGCCGCCGGGCCGGTGTTGCCGCGCACGTTGGCCCACTTCCCGACGAGGAACCCCGACCCGTCGAGGTTGCGCAGCTGCACGGTGGCGTACTGGCTCGGCGGCACGGCCGCCGCGGAGTCATTCTGGTCGGTGAGCGACTGGTCGCCGGAGGACTGCACCGGGTTGACCATGAACACGCTGCCGGTGCCGGTGGTGGTGCCGCTTCCCGGCTTGGTGGCCGAGGCCGGGGATGGCGCGACGACCGTGGCGGCGAGCGAGGCCCCGATCGCGAGGGCCATGGCTGCTCTGGTCCGGGACTGCTTCACGGTGGCCTCGCCTTCGTCGGGTGCTGGCCGGTCGGCCACCGGCGACGGTACACGCCGGTTCTGCGCCTGCGGGGTGTGCGCTGCGCGTTCTCAGGTGGCTCCCGGAGCAGCCACCCAGGCATGGGCCCGTTGCCAGGGCGGCAGGTCAGCCCACCTCGTAGACCCTGGACTCCCACGGCAACAGGTCGAGCCCGCTGTGGCCGGGGTGGGTGGTGAGCAGCACGGTGGCGCCGGCGAGGTCCGGGAGGGTCTCCGGCATCCGCCGTGACGGGCAGCGAGGAGCAGTTGGCGAGCACGACCAGCCGCCCGGCCGCGCCCTCGCGGACGATGACCCACAGGTGGGGGTGGTCGGGCACCAGCAGCTCGAACCGCCCGTCGACCACGAGCGGGTGCTCGTGCCGTAGTGCGATCAGGGCTCGGTAGTGGTTGAAGACGGATGCCGGGTCCGCCTGTGCCGCGGCGGCATTGATCTCGACATGGTTCGGGTTCACCGGCAGCCACGGCTCGCCGGTCGTGAACCCGGCGTGCGGTCCGGCATCCCACTGCATCGGGGTGCGGGCGTTGTCGCGGCCCTTGAGGGCCAGTGCGGCCATCACCGTCTCGAGCGGAACCCCGGCCTCGAGGGCCTGCTCGTGGTACCGGATCGACTCGATGTCGCGGTAGTCGGCGATCGATTCGAAGGGGGCGTTCGTCATCCCGAGCTCCTCGCCCTGGTAGACGTACGGCGTGCCACGGTGCAGGTGCAGCACCGTGCCGAGGGTCTTGGCCGACGCCACCCGGTGCTCGGGGCAGTCGTCGCCGAACCGGGACACCGCGCGGGGCTGGTCGTGGTTGTTCCAGTACAGCGAGTTCCACCCGACGTCGGCGAGACCCGTCCTGCCACGCCGCGAGGTTGCGCTTGAGCACCGGCAGCGCGAGCGGCACGATGTCCCACTTCGCGCCGCCCGGGCGCACGTCGAGGTCGACGTGCTCGAAGGTGAAGACCATGTTCGAGCTCGCGGCGCGCGGGGTCGGTGACCCGCCGGGCGAGGTCGATCGTCGAGCCCGGCATCTCCCCGACGGTCAGCAGGCTGCCCCTCGCTCAGCCCCACCTCACGGTTCATCTCGGCGAGGAACTCGTCGAGCCGGGGCCCGTTGATCACTGCGGCGAACGGCGACCCGAACCGGCCACCGTGCGGCACCGGCCCGTCGGGCAGCACCGGGTCGCTTGCGAGATCAGGTCGATGACGTCCATCCGGAATCCGTCGACGCCCCGGTCGACCCACCAGCGCATCATCGCGTAGACGGCCTCGCGCACCTCCGGGTTCTCCCAGTTGAGGTCGGGCTGCTTGCGCGAGAACAGGTGCAGGTAGTAGTCGCCGCTGGCCTCGTCGTAGCTGCCCAGGCCGGGCCGGAGAACGTCGACTCCCAGTTCGTCGGCTCGGCGCCCGGGGTGCCGGGCGCGTGCCCGGGCCGCGGGCGGGCGCCACCAGTACCAGTCCCGCTTGGGGGAGGCCGGGTCACGGGACTCCACGAACCAGGGGTGCTCGTCGGAGGTGTGGTTGACCACGAGGTCCATGACCAGCTGGATGCCGTGTGCGTGGCACCCCGCGATGAGCGCGTCGAGGTCGGCCAGGGTGCCGAAGAGCGGGTCGACGTCCTGGTAGTCACTGATGTCGTAGCCGTTGTCGTCCATCGGCGAGCGGTAGACCGGCGACAGCCACAGCACGTCGATGCCGAGGCGTCGAGGTAGTCGAGGTGCGCGGTGATGCCGGGCAGGTCACCCACGCCGTCGCCGTCGCTGTCGGCGAAGGAGCGCGGGTAGACCTGGTAGACGACGGCGGTGCGCCACCAGTTCGCCGGTCGGGCCTGAGTGCCGTGGGGCACCTCGGTGCTGGTCATCGGTCAACCCTGCCCCACCTGCCGGTGTCGTTCCGAGTCGGGTGCTCAGGTGGTTGCCCCGGCGACCGGTTGAGCGCCCAGCTCGGAAGCGGGGTCGGGCGGCGACCGCCGTGTCGTGCGCGCGGCATCCGGCGCGTTCTCTAGGCTCGACCGGGTGGGGAGGCACGCAGGCCGCACCCGGCTCGGGGGACACCCTGACCCGTCCCTGAACCCTGCCCACCGGGCGCGGAGCGCGTCACCCGCCGCGGCTACGGTGAGCGGGATGACTCCCGTCGTGCGCGCCGAGGGCCTCACCAAGGACTACGGCCCGGTGCTGGCCCTCGATGCGCTGACCCTCGACATCGGCAGCGGCACCACCGGCCTGGTCGGCGCTAACGGCGCGGGCAAGTCGACCCTGCTCAAGCTGCTGCTCGGCCTGATCCCACCGACCGGCGGGCGGGCCGAGGTGCTCGGGCACGACATCGCCACCGAGGGCGAGGCCATCCGTGCGGCCGTCGGCTACCTGCCCGAGCACGACTGCCTGCCGCCCGACGTCAGCGCCAGCGACTTTGTGGTGCACATGGCGATGATGAGTGGGCTGCCGCGGGTGGCGGCCCGCGAGCGGGCCGCCGAGGTGCTGCGCCACGTGGGCCTCGCCGAGGAGCGCTACCGGCCGATGGGCGGCTACTCCACCGGCATGAAGCAGAAGGCCAAGCTCGCCCAAGCCCTCGCCCACGACCCCCGGCTGGTGCTGCTCGACGAGCCCACCAACGGCCTCGACCCGGCCGCCCGCGACGAGATGCTCGGCCTGGTGCAGCGCATCGGCCACGACTTCGGCATCGCCGTCATCGTCACGTCGCACCTGCTCGGCGAGCTCGAACGGGTGAGCGACAACGTCGTGGTGCTCGACGGCGGCCGCCTGCTGCGCGCGTCGCGCACCGACGAGTTCCTCGACGCCACCGGCGCGCTGCTCGTCGAGGTGCTCGGCGACGACGGCCACGACCGGATGGCGACCGCACTCACCGCCGCCGGCGTCACCGCCGTCCGGCGCGGCGGCATGCTCAGCGTCGACGCCACCGACCGCCCGGATGCCGTGCGCGACCTGATCCGTGACACCGCCGGTGACCTCGGGCTGGGCCTGGTGCGGCTGCAGGTCGACCACCGGCGCATCGAGGACGTCTTCGCCGACCCCGACCCCCAGCCCGAAGGAGGCGACCGGTGACCGACCCCTCGGCCGCGACGCCCGCGGGTGGCAGCGTCATCCACGACCTGGGCTACCGGCCCTACACCGGGCCCCGGCTCGGTGCCGGTGCCATCGCCCGGGCGCTGACGCTCACCGGGTTCCGCAACGCGTTCGGCCTCGGCCGCTCGGGCAAGTCGAAGGTGCTGCCCTTCGCGCTGCTCGCGCTCAACCTGCTGCCGGCCGTCATCGTCGGCGGGGTGCTGGCCTTCGCCGGCCTCGACAAGCTGCCGATCGGCTACGCGCAGTACGCCTCCACCACCCAGGTGCTGGTCGGCATCTTCGTGGCGTCGCAGGCCCCGGTGCTGTTCTCGCGAGACCTCCGGCACGGCACGATCTCGCTGTACCTCGCCCGGCCCCTGAAGGCGAGCGCCTACGCGCTGTCGCGCTGGACCGCCCTGCTCGGGGCCACCCTGGTGTTCCTGCTCCTGCCGCTCGTCATCCTGTATGCCGTTGCCCTGCTCGCCGGGCTCGACGCCGGCACACAGACCCGAGAGGTCGGCGTCGCCCTCGGCCTCGCTCTGCTGCTCGCCCTGTCGCTCAGCGGGATCGCCGGGCTCATCGCGTCGTGGTCGACGCGCCGCGGCTTCGCGGTGGTGGCCACGATCGCCCTGCTCGTCATCGCCAACGGCATCGTCACCGCCATCCAGGGCATCTCCGGCGACGAGGGGCGCCCGGAGGTCGGCGAGGTCGCCGGGCTGTTCTCGCCGTACTCGCTGTACCGGGGGCTGATGGGCGCGTGGACCGACGTCGAGACCCCGACCCCGCCGACGTCCACCGCGATGGTGCTCGCCTACGTCGTCGTCTTCGTCGGCCTGTCGGCGGGGTGCCTGGCCGCGCTCGTGTGGCGCTACCGGAGGGTGGCCACGGCATGAGCGTGCTCACCCTCGACGCGACCTCGCGGTGGTACGGCAACGTCGTCGCGGTCAACGGCATCTCGATGACGGTTCGGCCGGGCGTGACCGGCCTGCTCGGCCCGAACGGCGCGGGCAAGACGACGATCATCGCCCTGATGTCCGGCTTCCTCGCCCCGTCGGCCGGCAGCGTCACCCTCGACGGCGAGCCGGTCTGGCGGCGCACCGAGGCCTACCGCACCATCGGGCTGGTGCCGGAGCGCGAGCTGAGCTTCGGCTACCTCAGCGGGCGGCAGTTCGTGCTGGCCAACGCCGAGCTGCACGGTCTGGCCGACGCGGGCGCCGCCACCGAGCGAGCCCTCGACGTCGTCGAGATGGGGGAGCCGGCGGGCCGACGGATCGGCACCTACTCCAAGGGAATGCGCCAGCGGGTCAAGCTGGCCTCGGCGCTGGTGCACGACCCCTCGGTGCTGCTGCTCGACGAGCCGTTCAACGGCGTCGACCCCCGCCAGCGGCTGCACCTGATGGCCCTGCTGCGCCGGATGGGCGCCGAGGGGCGCACCGTGCTGTTCAGCTCGCACATCCTCGAGGAGGTCGAGCAGGTGGCCCGGCAGATCGAGGTGGTCGTGTCGGGGCGGCACGCGGCATCCGGCGACTTCGGGCAGATCCGCAGGCTGATGACCGACCGCCCGGTGCAGTACGTCGTGCTGGCCGACGACGACCGGCGGCTCGCGGCATCCCTCATCGCGGAGCCCTCGGTCGTGGCCGTCGCGCTACGCGACGGCGGTGGCGTCGACGTGTCGGTCAGCGACTTCGGGTCGTTCGCCGTGCGGCTGCCGCGGGTGGCGCGCGAGCACGGCATCCGCATCCAGGAGCTCACGCCCACCGACGAGTCGCTCGAGAGCGTCTTCGCCTACCTGGTGGGGGGCTGAGCGATGAACCGCACCGTGCTGCGCCTGTCGACCCAGGCCCTGTTCGGCCGACGCCGCGGGGTCGTGCTGCTGCTCATCGCGGCCGCCCTGCTGGTGCTGGCCGTGCTGGTGCGGCTGCTCACCGACGACGAGGTCGGCGTCGAGGCGGTGGTCGGGCTCGGCTTCACGCTGGCGATGCCGCTCGTCGCGCTGCTGGCGGCCACGGCCGTGCTCGGCCCGGAGATCGACGACGGCTCGGTGGTCTACCTGCTGGCCAAGCCGGTGAACCGGCACTCCATCGCGCTCAGCAAGTTCGCCGCGGCGTGGGGAGCCACGATGCTGCTGGGGGCGCTGCCGGTGGCCGTGGCCGTCGCTGGTGCTCGACACCTCGCAGCCGGGGCGAGCCGGGGCCCTGCTCGTCGGTGCGGCGATCTCCGGCACGGTCTACACCGCGCTCTTCCTCGCCCTGGCGGCCCTCACCCGGCACGCCGTGGTCGTCGGGCTGCTCTTCGTGCTCGTCTGGGAGGGCCTGCTCGGCTCGGTCTTCGTCGGCGTGCGGTGGCTGTCGGTGGGGGCGTGGGGCCGGGCGGTCGCCGGCGAGATCAGCCCGACGGTCGAGGATGCCGCGACGGTCGGCCTCGCGTACGCGGTCCTGGCCGCGCTGGTGGTCACCGCCGGTTCGTTGTGGTTCACCGGCGACCGGCTGCGCTCGTTCACCCTGCGCGGCGACGAGTAGGCGTTGAACCGTCGGCGCGGTGCGCGCGTAGTGCTCGGTGGAGGAGGTCGGATGCCGGACAGTGCCGTGGCCCTGATGCAGCAGCTGCATGACGAGCATGCCGCTGCCCTGTGGGGCTACTCCCTGCGCCTGACCGGGCAGGACCGCGCGCGCGCCGAGGACGTCGTGCAGGAGACCCTGCTGCGGGCCTGGCGCAACCACGAGCGGCTCGACGAGTCACGCGGGTCGGTGCGCTCGTGGCTGTTCACCGTGGCCCGCAACATCGTCATCGACGAGTGGCGCACCTCGCGCTCGCAGCACGAGCTGGCCGTCGCCGAGGTGCCCGAGGGGCGCGACGAGATCGACCGCACCGACCAGCTGCTGACCTCGTGGCTGGTCACCGAGGCGATCACGTCGCTGTCGGCAGACCACCGGGCGGTGCTGCTCGAGTGCTACTACCGGGGGTCCTCCGTGGCCCAGGCCGCGCACCGGCTCGGAGTGCCCGAGGGCACCGTGAAGTCGCGCACGCACTACGCGCTGCGAGCCCTGCGGCTCGCGCTCGCAGGAGATGGGGGTGGGCGCATGACCTGCCAGTTCGCCCACCTCGACGGCGCCTACGTGCTCGGGTCGCTGGCCCCCACCGAGCGCCGCGACTTCGAGGCCCACCTGCCGGGCTGCGCCGAGTGCAGCCGCGGCGTGCGCGAGCTCGCCGGCCTGCCCGGGCTGCTGGCCCAGGTCGACGTGGCCGACCTCGAGGCGCGCACCCCCGACGCTCCGCTGCCCTCGACCCTGCTGCCCGCGCTGGTGCGCGAGGTGCGGGGCGAGCAGCGGCGCCGCTCGGTGCTCACCGCTGCGCTTGCTGCCGCCGTGGCGGCCCTGTTCGTGGGCGCGCTCGCGGTCGGCGGTGTCTTCGACCGCTCCGAGCCTCCGGTGGCGGCCGCGTCGCCGGCGCCGTCGGCCACCCGCAGCGCCGCGCCGGCCCAGGCGATGGTGCCGGTCAGCGGAACACCGGGCCGGCGAAGGTCGCCGTGGCGCTGACCGGGGTGGCCTGGGGCACCAAGGTCGACCTGACGTGCTCCTACCCCGAGGCGCCGGCAACGACGGCACGCGGACGACCCCGGGGCGTCCCGCGCCTACGCACTGGTCGTGCACACCCGCGGCGGGCCGTGAGGAGCAGGTCGCCACCTGGAAGGGTCTGCCGGGCAAGACGATGCGGCTCACCGGGGCCACCGCGACCGGTCGCACCGACATCACCACGGTCGAGGTGCGCACCGCCGACGGCAAGGTGCTGTTCACCCTGCCGGTCTGACGAGGTGTTTTTCCGGGCCGGCTCGTCTGGCCGGTGGCGCGCCGGTGGACGGACAAGGGGCGGATCGAGGGGTCGAGACATGCCCGGGATCGTCGACCTCCACCGGCGGTTCTTGACCGGTCGACTGGCGTCACAGAAGAGGCGGACTTTCCACCCAGCCACCCGGGCCGGGTGACGCAGGGTGCTGCCGAGGGGGCGTAGCAATGACTGCGGGAGGTGCGCCCGAGGCCGGGCGCCGCCCACACCACCGGGCGCCGCCGACGAAGGAGCACCACCGTGACCCACCCCCTGGGAAGCCTGCGCACGATCGAGGCGTGGGAACGCGAGGAGGGCGCCGCGGCGCCGCTCGGCGCCACCTGGGTGGAGTCGGAGCAGGCGTGGAACTTCGCCCTGTACTCGCGCGCCGCGACCAGCGTGACGCTGCTGCTCTACGGTGCCGACGATGTGGCCACCCCGATCCTGCGAGCTCGCCCTGGACCCGCTCGTGCACAAGACCGGCCGGATCTGGCACTGCATGGTCAGCGCCGCGCGCGCCCCGGGGGCGGCCTACTACGCCTACCGGGTCGATGGCCCGTCCGGCGGCCGCAACCACTTCGTGCCGGCCAAGGTGCTGTGCGACCCCTACGCGCACCGGCTGCACTTCCCGCCGGGCTTCTCCCGTGAGGCCGCCCGGGGTGACGGGCCCAACGACGGCCAGGCCGTGCTCGGACAGCTGCCTCGAGCGGAGCTGGGGCGCAGGAGCCGGCCCCCGCGCCGGCACCCCGGCACACCCATGACACGGTGGTCTACGAGGCGCACGTCAAGGGGTTCACGGCCCGCGAGAACAGCGGGGTGACCGCCGCGCACCGCGGCACCTTCAGCGGGCTGGTCGAGAAGATCCCCCACCTGGTCGAGCTCGGCGTCACCGTGGTCGAGCTGCTGCCGGTGCAGCAGTTCGACCCGCAGGAGGGCAACTACTGGGGCTACATGACGCTGAACTTCTTCGCGCCGCACCACGCCTACGCCGCCGCAGGAGCCGGTCGACGGAGTTCCGGGAGATGGTCGCCGCGATGCACGCCGCCGGCATCGAGGTCTGGCTCGACGTCGTCTACAACCACACCTGTGAGGGCGACCAGTCCGGGCCGACCTACCACCTGCGCGGCATCGACAACGACTCGTACTACCTCGTCGCCGAGGACGGCTCGTACATCGACGACTCCGGCTGCGGCAACACCACGCAGGGGGCCGACCTCGCCGATGCGCGGCGCTCGTCCTGCGCAGCCTGCGCACTGGGCGGCCACAGGGCGTCGACGGCTTCCGGTTCGACCTGGCGTCGATCTTGGCCCGCGACCGCCGACGGCGCGATCGACCCGAACGACGTCGCCGCCGCTGATCAGCGAGATCGGCGCGCTCGCCGCCCAGCTGGACGTGAAGGTGGTGGCCGAGGCCTGGGACATGGGCGGCCTACCTGCTCGGGCGCTCCTTCCCCGGCATCATGTGGCGGCAGTGGAACGGCCGCTTCCGCGACGACGTGCGCGGCTTCGTCAAGGGCGACGACGGCCTGGTGCCCGCCCTGATGACGCGGGTCTACGGCAGCGACGACCTGTTCCCGGACGGCCCGGGCGACGTCTACCGGCCCTACCAGAGCGTCAACTTCATCACCGCCCACGACGGCTTCTGCCTCTACGACCTGGTGTCCTACAACGACCGGCACAACCAGGCCAACGGCCATGACGGCACCGACGGCTCCAGCGACAACCGCAGCTGGAACAGCGGCTGGGAGGGCGACGACGGCGTCCCCGACGAGGTCCGGGCGCTGCGCCTGCGGCAGGTGAAGAACTTCTTCGCCCTGATGATGCTGAGCAACGGCACCCGATGATCGTGGCCGGCGACGAGTTCGCCAACACCCAGCACGGCAACAACAACCCCTACAACCAGGACAACGAGACCACCTGGCTCGACTGGGACCGGCTCGACGACCCACCGTGAGCTGTTCGACTTCGTGAAGGGCATGATCGCGCTGCGCAGGTCGCGGCGCAGCATCGGCCGCAGCCGGTTCTGGCGCGATGACGTGCAGTGGTTCGGCACCGCCGGGGGCCCCGACCTCTCGGAGCAGTCCCACACCCTGGCCTGGCACCTGTCCGGCGCCACCTACGACGAGGACGACCTGTACGTCATGGTCAACGCCTGGTCGCAGCCACTGGACTTCACGGTGCAGGTCCCCGGCTCGTGGCGAGTGCTGGCCGACACCAGCGACAGCGAGCCGCCCGACCTCCTGCCCGCGGGGGTGTCGGTGCCCGACGGTCCGCTGACGGTGGGGCCGCGGTCCGTCGTGGTGCTGAGCGGCCGTCCCGACTGACCGCCCCGACTGACTGTCCCGACCGACCGCCCCGAGACGTCGAGCCGGCACCCCGCGACCCGGGATGCAGGGTGCCGGGTGCGAGGTGCCGGGGGCTCGGGTCAGCGGGTGCGGGAGCTCGTCTGCTGGTCTGCGGACGCGCCCGCGGCTGCGTCGGAGCGACGGCTCGGCCAGGCCGCCCGCATCACCAGCAGGCCGCCGACGATGCAGACCACCTCGGCCACGAAAGCGGCCCAGACCTCGAAGCCGACCCACTTCTGGTGGACCCCGAACAGCCCCACGGTGGCCGACAGCAGGAACGCCCCGAGGGTGCTCGCCCCGAAGCCGGCAGCCAGGAACCCCGGTGCCCAGTGCCGCCACGCCACCAGCAGCACCGCGATGACCAGGCCGGCGAGGGCGTTGAACAGGAACGCCGGCCCGATGATGTCGACGTCGCTCATCCCGTCGAGCCACAGCTTGAGGTGCACGTACGCCGACACCAGCGCCGCCACCGCGGTCATGATCCGAATCCCCATGACTGTCTCCGTCCCACTGCTCCGGTGCCACCCCACGCCACCGCGTAGGGGGGCCTCACCCGTCATCACGGACTGCACCCGCCGACGGTTCACCCGCCGCACCGCCAGCCCCCGACTTCCTGAACCGGCCCCGTGCTGGCACCGTGTGTACCGGTACCACCGTCCCCTGACGGCGACCTCGTTCAGCGCAGCCGTGGAAGGGAGGACCCTGATGACGCTGCAGGCCCGCGCCTACTGGGTGCGTGAGCCCGGACACGGGGAGATCCGGCCCGTGTCCGTGCGCGGGCCGGGGCCGGGCGAGGTGCTGGTGCGCACCCTGCACACCGGCATCAGCCGGGGCACCGAGACCCTCGTGCTGCGCGGGGGCGTGCCGCCCGACCAGCGCGAGGTGATGCGGGCACCACACCAGGAGGGCGACCTCCCCGGGCCGGTGAAGTACGGCTACCTCAACGTGGGGGTCGTCGAGGCAGGACCGCGAAACCTGTTGGGCCGCAACGTCTTCTGCCTCTACCCCCACCAGACTGCCTACGTCGTCCCCGTCGAGGCGGTTGTCCTGGTGCCCGACGACGTGCCACCCGCCCGTGCCGTGCTCGCCGGCACGGTCGAGACCGCCGTCAACGCCCTCTGGGATGCCGCGCCGCTGGTCGGCGACCGCGTCGCCGTGGTGGGGGCAGGGATGGTGGGCCTGTGCGTCGCCCGGTTGCTGGCCGGCATCCCCGGGGTGGAGGTGACCGTGGTCGACGTCGACCCGGCTCGGGCCGCCGTCGCCGCGGCGCTGGGCGCCGGCTTCGCCCTGCCCGATGACGCTCCCCGCCGCTGCGACCTCGCCGTGCACGCGAGCGCGACCTCGGCCGGCCTGCAGCTGGCCATCGACGCCCTCGCGCCCGAGGGCACGGTGATCGACCTCAGCTGGTACGGCGACACCGAGGTGACCCTGCGGCTCGGTGGGTCGTTCCACTCGAGCCGGCTCGCGGTGCGAGCCAGCCAGGTCGGCACCGTATCGCCGGCCCAGCGCGGGCGCCGCACCTATACCGACCGGCTCGCCCTGGCGCTGCGCCTGCTGCGGGACCCCGCGTTCGACGTGCTGCTCACCGGCAGCTCGCCATTCGAGCAGCTGCCCGACGTCATGGCGCGCCTGGCCGACGGCACGCTGCCCGCCCTGTGTCACACCATCACCTACCCCGAGGAGCCCCCGTGTTCAGCGTGACCGTCCGCGACCACATGATGATCGCCCACAGCCTGCGCGGCGAGGTGTTCGGCCCGGCCCAGCAGCTGCACGGCGCCACGTACATCGTCGACCTCACCGTGCGTGCACAGACCCTCGACGCCGACGGGGTGGTCGTCGACATCGGCCAGGCGGCCCGGGTGCTCAACGAGGTCGTGGGGGCGCTGAGCTACCGCAACCTCGACGACGACCCCTCGCTGGCCGGGGTCAACACGACGACCGAGCGGCTGGCGCAGGTCGTCGCCGACCGGCTCGCCGAGCGCATCGCCGCCGGCGAGGTGGGCCGGGATGCCGGTGAGCTGGCGGCCCTGCACGTCACCCTGGGTGAGTCGCACGTGGCCTGGGCCTCCTACGAGCGGGACCTGTGAGCCTGGTGCACGTGGTCGTGCCGGACGGGGTCGACGACCCGGCCCGGCCGAGTGGAGGCAACGCGTACGACCGCCGGCTCTGCGCCGGCCTGGCAGCGCTGGGGTGGGAGGTGCGCGAGCACACCGTGGTCGCCGAGGAGCGTTGCGGGAGAACGGTCTACCCGGCATCCGCGCTGTGTGAGGCGCTGGCCCGGGTGCCCGACGGCGGCGTGGTGCTGCTCGACGGGCTGGTCGCCACCGGCCGCCCGGAGGTGCTGCTCGCCCAGGCTGGCCGGCTGCGTCTGGTGGTGCTCGTGCACCTGCCTCTTGCCCTGGACGAGCCCGGCGACAGCAGCGAGGTGCGGGCCCGCGAGGAGTCGGCGCTGCGCGGCGCCGCACACGTCGTGACCACGAGCCGCTGGACCCGGCGCTGGCTGCTCGACGCCTACGACCTCGACCCGTCGCGGGTCACCGTGGCCCACCCCGGCACCGAGCCCGCCCCGGCGGCGACGGGAGAGGAGCCCGGGCGGCGGCTGCTCTGCGTCGGGGCGGTCATCCCCGCCAAGGGCCACGACGTGCTCCTCGAGGCACTCGCCCGCGTCGCCGGGCACGACTGGCACTGCGAGCTGGTCGGCTCGGTCGAGCGCGACCCCGGCTTCGTCGAGCACCTGCGCGGCCGGGCCCTCGAGCTGGGCATTGCCGACCGGGTCTGGTTCCGCGGTGCGCTGGTGGGCACGGCGCTGGATGCCGCGTACGCGCGGGCCGACCTGTTCGTCACCGCGTCGCGGGGGGAGACGTACGGCATGGTCGTCACTGAGGCGCTGGCGCGCGGCATCCCCGTGCTGGCGACCCGGGTCGGCGGCGTGCCGGAGGCGCTCGGCCACACCCCGGGCGGGCGGCGCCCCGGGGTGCTGGTGCCGCCCGAGGACGCGGTGGCGCTCGCCGGGGCGGTCGAGCAGTGGCTGGGCGACCCGCGGCTGCGCCGACAGCTGCGCCACGCGGCCGCCGAGCGGCGTCCACTGCTGCCCTCGTGGTCCGACACCAGCAAGGAGGTGGCCGGGGTGCTCCCCCGGGGTGGCGGCCTGACGTGAACCGGGCGGGCGCCGGCACCGTATGTCCGGACGAACAGATGGCCGGTCCCCACCGTGGGGAGGGCTCGGAGGTGAGGGAGGCCGGGATCGACGCAGCGTGGTGGCGATGGGCTCGTCCGCTCGGCGGCGTGCTCGTGCTCGGTGCGCTCGTCGTCGTGCTCGGCACCGGGCCGTTCGTCGAGGCCCTGCGCGCGACCGACGCCACCGTGCTCGCGGCCGGGGCCCTCATCGCCCTGCTCACCACCCTGTGCGGCGCCTGGCGGTGGCGGCTGGTGGCGCGTCGGCTGGGCACCGACCTCGCCCTGACGACGGCCCTCGCCTCCTGCTACCGCGCCCAGTTCCTCAACGCCACGCTTCCCGGCGGGGTGCTCGGCGACGTCGGGCGGGGCGTGCAGCACGGCCGGGTCGGCGGGGACGTGGGGCGCGGCCTGCGTGGTGTCGCGTGGGAGCGCACGGCCGGCCAGGTGGTGCTCGTCGCCCTGACGGCGGTGGTGCTGCTCGTCGTCCGGCCCTTCGACCTCCCTGACGTCTCCGCGGCATCCGGTGTCGTGGTCGTGGGGTGCGTCCTCGCTGTCGCCCTCGTCGTGGCCGTGCTCGCCCGGTGGCGCGGCGGGCGTATCTCGGGCTGGCTGCGCCTGCTCGTCGCCGACCTGCGGGCGCTCGGCTCGGGCCCGGCATCCGCCGGCATCGTGCTGGCCTCGCTGCTGGCCGTGGTCGGTCACACCGTGACGTTCGTCCTCGCCGCCCGTGCGGTCGGGGTGCGCACCCCGGTGGTCGACCTGCTCCCGCTGGCCCTGGTGGTGCTGGTGATGTCGGCGCTGCCGCTGAACCTCGCCGGCTGGGGCCCGCGAGAGGGAGCCGCGGCGTGGGTCTTCGCCGCCGCAGGGCTGGGGGCGGCGTCCGGGCTGGCCACGGCCGTGGCGTTCGGGGCCATCGCCCTGGTGGGGACCCTGCCCGGGGCGGCGCTGCTGCTCGCGAGCCGGCTACGCCGCGGCCGTCCGGCCGAGGCCACCCCGGAGCCCTCTGCGGTGGCGCTCGACGCCCAGGGCCTCGACGCCGTGGCGGGTGGTCCCCGTGGCTGAGCGTCCCTACACCGTGCTGAGCTGCGCCGTCTCGCTCGACGGCTGCCTCGACGACACCACCGACCAGCGCCTGGTCCTGTCCAACGAGGCCGACCTCGACCGGGTCGACGCCGTGCGCGCCGGCTGCGACGCCATAATCGTCGGTGCCGGCACCGTGCGGGCCGACGACCCGCGCCTCGCGGTGCGCGACCCCGACCGGCGGGCCCGGCGGGTCGCGCAGGGGCACCTGCCGACGCCGCGCAAGGTGACGCTCACCCGGCATCCGGGCCTCGAGCCGAGCGCCGCGATCTTCGCCGGCGGTGACGGCAACCCGCTGGTCTACTGCGCGACGCCTGCGGTCGCCGCCACCCGAGAGCGGCTCGGGGATGCCGCGACGGTGGTCGACGCCGGCGCCTCCCCACGCGTGGGCTGGGTGAGCGACGACCTGGGGGCGCGCGGCGTGCGCCGGCTGATGGTCGAGGGCGGGCAGGACGTGCTGACCCAGTTCCTCGAGGCCGGCCTCGCCGACGAACTGCAGCTCGTCGTCGCGCCCGTGGTGGTCGGCGACCCGAGCGCGCCGCGGCTGTCCGCCGACATGCGGATGCCGTCGGGCCCCCGACCGCGCGCGCTCCTCGCCGAGGTGCGCCGCATCCAGGACGTCGTGCTGCTGCGCTACGCGCTGTCGGTACGGTTCGAGAAGGACGACCAGGGAGGGACTACCCGATGACGCACCCACTGCAGCCACCACCGGCCACGATCCGCACCGAGGTGATGGTGCCCCTGCGCTTCAGCGACGGGTTCAGCACCACCGCAAGGGTGCTCACCTTCGAAGGGCTCGTCGACGGCCGAGAGCACCTCGCGGTGGGGCTCGGCGACCGCACCAGCCGGCTCGCCCCGGCCGACCGCCTCGACCACGCGCCACTGGTGCGCCTGCACAGCGAGTGCCTCACCGGTGACGTCTTCGGTAGCCAGCGCTGCGACTGCGGCCCGCAGCTGCGCGAGGCGGTGGAGCTGATCTCCCAGGTCGGGGGCTACCTGCTCTACCTGCGGCAGGAGGGGCGCGGCATCGGGCTCTACGGCAAGCTCGACGCCTACGGGCTGCAGGACGGCGGCCTCGACACCTACGAGGCCAACGTCGCGCTCGGCTTCAGCGCCGACGCACGCGACTACACGGTGGCGGCGCAGATGATGACGGCGCTCGGCATCGGGTCGCTGGCCCTGCTGAGCAACAACCCGGACAAGGCCGCCCAGCTGGCCCGGCTCGGGGTGGCCGTCACCGAGGTGGTGCCCACGGGGGTGCACGTCAACGACGCGAACGCCCGCTACCTCGAGACCAAGGCCTCCCGCGGGGCCCACACCTTCCGCCGCCGCGCCTGACCCCGACTTCTTGCGGATTTCCCACCCACTCCGCGGACCGGGAGGGTCCGCGAACGGTGGGAAATCCGCAATAAGTCGGGGTCGAGGGAGGCCGGACGCGACGAGATCCCACGACGCGCTGATGCCGGATGAGTGCGGTCAGCGCGTCGCGGGACCCGAACGGCACGACTTATTGCGGATTCCCCACGCGTCCGCGCGGCGCTCCGGGCCCGCGAAACGGTGGGGAATCCGCAATAAGTCGGCGTCAGCTCAGCGGTGGAGGTCGAAGCGGTCGAGCTCCATCACCTTGACCCAGGCGGCCACGAAGTCGCGGACGAACTTCTCGGACGCGTCGTCGCTGGCGTAGACCTCGGCCAGGGCCCGCAGCTGCGCGTGCGAGCCGAAGACCAGGTCGACCGCGGTGGCCGACCAGCGCTGCTCACCGCTGGCCTGGTCGGTGCCCGTCGTAGACGTTCTCCTGGGTCAGTGACGACTTCCACTCGGTGCCCGGCGCGAGCAGGGTGCGGAAGAAGTCGTTGGTGAGCTGGCCGCGGCGCGATCGGTGAACACGCCGAGGTCGGAGTCGCCGACGTTGGCGCCCAGCACCCGCATGCCGCCGACCAGCACCGTCATCTCCGGCGCGGTGAGGTTGAGCAGGTTGGCCCGGTCGAGCAGCAGCGTCTCGGCCGACAGCTTCTCGCCCGGGGGCAGGTAGCTGCGGAAGCCGTCGGCGCGGGGCTCGCAGCACCGTGAACGAGTCGGCGTCGGTCTGCTCCTGGGTGGCGTCGGTGCGGCCCGGGTGGAACGGCACGGTGACGTCGTGGCCGGCGTCCCTGGCCGCCTTCTCGACCGCGGCGGAGCCCGCCGAGCACGATGAGGTCGGCGAGCGAGACCGTGGCGCCGCCGCGCGCCGTCGAAGTCGGACTTGACCCGCTCGAGCGCCGACAGCACGGTGTCGAGCTCGGCGGCGTCGTTGGACCTCCCAGCTGCGCTGCGGCTCCAGGCGGATGCGGGCGCCGTTGGCCCCGCCGCGCTTGTCGGTGCCGCGGAAGCTGGATGCCGACGCCCACGCGGTGCGCACGAGCTGCGGCACGGTGAGCCCGGTGGCGAGGATGGCCTCCTTGAGCGCGGCGACGTCGGCGTCGGACACCAGCTCGCCCTCGACCGGCGGCACCGGGTCCTGCCACAGCTGCGGCTCGGCGACCCACGGGCCGAGGAAGCGCTCGACCGGGCCCATGTCGCGGTGCAGCAGCTTGTACCAGGCCTTGGCGAAGGCCAGCGCGAACTCGTCGGGGTGCTCGAGGAAGCGGCGCGAGATCTTCTCGTACTCCGGGTCCATCCGCAGCGCCAGGTCGGTGGTGAGCATGGTCGGCGGGCGGCTGAGCGAGCCGTCCTCGGGGTCGGGCACGGTGTTGGCGCCGGCGCCGTCCTTGGGCTGCCACTGGTGCGCGCCGGCCGGGCTCTGGGTCAGCTCCCACTCGAAGCCGAAGAGGTTCTCGAAGAACTTGTTGCTCCACCGGGTCGGGGTCTGGGTCCAGGTGACCTCGAGGCCACTGGTGATGGCGTCGCGGCCCTTGCCGGTGCCGTACTGGCTCTTCCAGCCGATGCCCTGGTGCTCGACCGGGCAGCCCTCGGGCTCGGGGCCGACCAGGTCGGGGTCGCCGGCGCCGTGGGTCTTGCCGAACGAGTGGCCGCCGGCGATCAGCGCCACGGTCTCCTCGTCGTCCATCGCCATCCGGGCGAAGGTGTCGCGGATGTCGCGCGCCGCCTTCACCGGGTCGGGCACGCCGCCCGGGCCCTCGGGGTTGACGTAGATCAGGCCCATCTGCACCGCGCCGAGCGGGTTGGCGAGCTCGCGGTCGCCGCTGTAGCGCTCGTCGCCGAGCCAGGCGTCCTCGGAGCCCCAGAAGATCTCCTCGGGCTCCCAGACGTCCTCGCGGCCGAAGCCGAACCCGAAGGTCTCGAAGCCCATGTCCTCGAGGGCCACGTTGCCGGCGAGCACGAGCAGGTCGGCCCACGAGACCGACTGCCCGTACTTCTGCTTGACCGGCCACAGGATGCGGCGGGCCTTGTCGAGGTTGGCGTTGTCGGGCCAGCTGTTCAGCGGGGCGAAGCGCTGCTGGCCGTCGCCGCGCGCCACCGCGGCCGTCCCAGATGCGGTAGGTGCCGGCGGCGTGCCAGCTCATCCGGATGAAGAGCGGCGCCGTAGTGGCCGAAGTCGGCCGGCCAGAAGTCCTGCGAGGTGGTCATCACCTCGACGATGTCGCGCTTGAGCGCGTCGACGTCGAGGGTGGCGAACGCCGGCCGCGTAGTCGAACCCGGCATCCAGCGGGTTGGTGGCGGGGGAGTGCTTGTGCAGCACCGAGAGGTCGAGCTGGTCGGGCCACCAGTCCTGGTTGGTGCGGGGCCGCCCCTGTCTTCGGGGTGGGGGTGTCGATCGCCGGGTTCTCGCTCTCGCTGCCCTGGTCGGTCACGCCGTCGGTTGCCTGGTCGGTCACGTCCGTCTCCTGTTCGGTGGTGCGGTACTCGGATCGGTGGTGGTCTGGTCTCAGGTGCCCGCGCTGCGGTGCACTGCGGGCAGGTGCCCCAGTAGACGACCTCGGCCTCGTCGATGACGTAGCCGTGGTCGTCGGATGCCGTGAGGCACGGGGTCTCGTCGACCGCGCAGTCGACGTCGGCGATGGCGCCGCACGAGCGGCACACGACGTGGTGGTGGTTGTCGCCGACCCGCGACTCGTAGCGGGCGACCGAGCCGGAGGGCTGGATGCGGCGCAGCAGGCCGGCGGTCGTCAGGGCACGCAGCACGTCGTAGACCGCCTGGTGCGAGACCTCGCCGAGGTCCTCGCGCACGACCTCGATGATCGTGTCGGTGCTCGCGTGCGGCCGCTCCTGCACGGCCGCCAGCACGGCGACCCGGGGTCGGGTCACTCGCAGGGAGGCCCCCCGGAGCAACTGCTCGACGTCGGGCGGGGAGGGCACGTTGGCAGTCTGGCCCGTTTTCTGGAACGAGTCAAGAGTCGGGGAGGTGAAGGGCAGGCGACGTCTGGGTGCGGATGCCGGCCACCGGGCATCCGCACTCGCCCTGCGCTACCGCTTGGTAGGTGACGTGATCCCTCCACTTACCCGGCGGTAGGCGACGTCACGACCCGGCCGGGTCCGGCATCCGACCCCTGCACCGGCGCCCGGATGCCGTGCCGCCGGGTCCCGCTCAGCCGTCGCCCGACGCCGTGGTGGCCGGCGACTCCTCGATCCACTGCTCGGCGTGCTTCATGGCCTCGCGCACCGACAGGCCCACCCGGGTCTGCGCGAGGAAGATGGCGTCGGCGCCGAGCAGGGCCGTGAGGCCGGTGTCGTCGACCTGCCGCCGCACCCCGGGTGTCACGCCCGCGAGCATGAGGCGTGAGCCGCTCGCGGCGAGCTGCTCGGCATACTTGATCAGCACCTTCACCACGGTGCTGCCGAGCTCGTCCTTGGCCCGCAGGCGCAGCACGACCACGCCGCGGGTGTCCGTGCCGACCGGCCGCGGCAGCTGCGCCTCGAAGGCCGGCGCCGACGCGAAGAACAGGCTGCCGTAGGTGGCGAGCACGACCACCTCGCGGGCCGGCACCTCGGCCGGCGGGTCGGCCTCGATCGGGAAGCCTTTGTCGTCGTCGAAGACCCAGTGCTTGACGACCACGCGGTTCGACTGGCGCCCCACGTGCAGCAGCACGGCCAGCCCCACCCCGACGAGCACTGCGTACTGCAGCGGGATGATCAGGGTGAGCACGAAGGTGATCGCCATCGTCGTGGCGGGCACCGCGCCGGTGCGCCAGGTGAGCACCATCTGGTCGACCTTGAGGCTGCGCCAGCCGATGAGCACCAGGAGGCCGCCGAGCGCGGGCATGGCGATGTAGCCCACCACGTCCGACAGCAGCAGCATCGAGGCCCCGATGACGACGGCGGCGAACAGGTTGGCCGTGGCCGTACGGGCGCCGGCCGCGCGCACGAGGTTGGTCGCCGACATCGAGCCCGCGACCGGCATCCCCTGGAGCACCCCGGCCGCCAGGCTGGCGGCGCCCTGCCCGCGGAAGTCACCGGACGCGTCGTTGGCCGAGCCGTCGGGGTTGGTCATCGTGCCGCCGATGGCGGCGCCCTGCACGAGCCCCACGAAGACGAGCGAGAACGCCGGCACGACCATCGCCACCACCAGCCCGAGCGAGGGGATGTCGAGCTGGGGCAGGCTGTGGGGCACGGTGACGATGTCCGAGAGCATCGGCACGGTGAGGATCGTCGTGCCCAGGGCGTCGAGCACGACCGGCACCGCCGACGCCAGGCCGATCGCGACGACCATGCCGAGTGCCCCGAGCCGGGTGCGCTCGAGCAGCACGATCAGCCCGATGGTGAGGGCCGCGATGAGCACGCCGGCCCACACGATCTGCCCGGGGTGGATGAGGGTGTCGAAGGTCTTGAGCACCCGGTTGGGCGCGTCGCTGGTGTAGCCGGTGATCTCGTCGACCTGCGACAGCATGATGTTGATCGCGACGGCGTTGACGAAGCCCACGAGCACCGAGCTGGGCACGAAGCGCACGAGCGAGCCGAGCCGGGCCAGGCCCAGCGCCAGCATGCCCACCCCAGTGAGGATCGCGAGCACCGCGACCGCCTCCTGGGCCCGGGCGTCGCCGGTCTGGGTCTGCGGCACGTCGGAGATGATCACCGCCATGGCGCCCGTCGCCTGCACGGACATCAGCACGGTGCTGGTCGTGACGGCCCCGACGAGGGTGCCGACGAGGTACCCGTTCAGGGCGAGGATGGGGTTGACCCCGGCCAGCAGGCCGTTGGCCAGGCCGTCGGGCACCGACTCCAGCCCGAGCACGGCACCGGCCCGCAGGTCGGCAGCGACGGTGGTGCGGTTGCCGAAGCGGCCCGAGGCCCAGCCGCGCGCTCGCCGGGTCAGGGATGCCGGGGAGAGGCGGCCGTCGCTGTCGCCCACGCCGGCGTCAGTCCGGGAGCCGTCGCATCTCGACGACGGAGAGCCCGAGGTCGGAGAACCTCGCGAGCAGGCTCGAGACGTCGGACTCGTCCTGCACCGGGCCGAACAGCACGGTGCCGCCGGTGGGGTACGGCGTGGCCGACAGCTCGGGCAGCGACTCCAGGACGTCCTCACTCACCGAGCCGCGAATGATGAACTCGTATCGCATGACGTCCTTTCGCGCGGCCGCTCTCTACTCACTGCGGTGGTCTCGACCTTGGCACCGGTGGTGGTGGCTCGCCTCACGCGTGACGGGTGAGCGCAGTCGGATGCCGGGTGCGTCGCTACCGCGTGCGACGGGGCCGGGCGACCGGTCAGAGCAGCCCGAGGCCGCGGGCGATGCCGATGGCCTCGCGCCGGGTGCCGGCGCCGAGCTTGGCGTAGATCGAGCGCACGTGAGTCTTGACCGTGTTGAGGCTGATGCCCTGCGCTGCGGCGATCTCGCCGAGCGTCATCATCGAGGGCAGGTCGCGCAGCACCACCAGCTCGCGCTCGGTGAGCCACCCGCCGCTCGGCGCGGTCGTCGTCCCGGGGGGCAGCGTGCTGCCGTTGCTGGCGGCCGCACCCTGCCACTCCAGCAGGTGCGCGATGCCGGTGAGCACCGAGTCGAGCACCGGCTCGAGGTGGCCGGCCCGCCCGCGCAGCTGCAGCAGCAGTGCGTGCACCTCGGTGCCCGCGTCGAAGAACGGGCGGGTGGCACCCGTGGGCGCGGCGGTCTGCAGGGCGGAGAGCAGCGCCTCGGTGGCCGCGGGCCGGCGGTCCGAGCGCTCGGCGAGCAGGGCCTCGAGCAGCCAGGCGGAGGTGCACGCCGTGGTGCGGATGGGGGCCAGGTCACCGGCGAGCACCGGGCGCAGCAGTCGCTTGGCGTCGGCCGGTCGGCCCCGGGCCGAGGCGAGCTGGGCCTGCAGCACCACGACGTCGCCGGTGGCGCCCAGCCGCAGCTCGGCCCGCTCGACGGCCTGCTCCGCGCGATGCCACTCGCCCAGGCCCAGGCACATCCGCAGCTCGTGCGGGGCGGCCAGGGCGATGAGCGCCGGCGAGGCACCGCGCTCGGTGAGCCACGCCGTGGTGCGTTCGAGGCGGTCGAGGGCCGAGCGTCGCTGCGGCGGCTCGTCGAAGGCGATGATGGCCTCGCCGGTGCGGGCGGCGCCCTCGACCTCGACGTCGATGGTGGTGTCGATGACGTCGAGCGAGACGGCCGCCCAGGTGGCCGCCTCTTCGGGGTGGAGCAGCTGGAACGCGGTCCAGCCGGCGAGCATGTAGGAGTAGGCCAACGTCGGCGTGCGGTCCCAGCCGCGCGCCGTCGCGAAGGCGATGGCCTTCTCGGCCGAGATCCGGGCCTGCCCGAAGTCGTTCTGCGCCACGTAGGTTCCGGCCACGAGGTTCTTGCAGTAGAGCTGGATCGAGTGCAGGCCGGCCGCAGCCGGCCAGGTCGATCGCCTGCAGCAGGTCCCGCCGGGCACGCTGGTTGTCGCCCTCGAAGAGGCGCAGCGCGCCGCGGTCGGCCAGCACCAGGAGCCGCACGTCGGGGTCGAGGTCGGCCGGCAGGTGCGAGGGCCCGACGTCCTCGACGAGGTCGCTCGAGTGCGCGACCGCCAGGTCGGCGGCCAACCGGGCGCGGTGCAGCGCCGCCGCCTTGCGCAGCGACGTCATCCGCGCGCTGGTGCCGTCGTCGGGCACCGCGGTCAGCGCGGCCAGAGCCTCGTCGGCGGCCGAGATGTCGCCCGCGTCGACCGCCAGCAATGCGCGGTGCACCAGCACCGCGGGGGCGGTGTCCTGCGGCACGGGCAGCAGCCCGATGGCTCGGCGCACGATGGCGCCCGCGCCGGCGAGCACCAGCCCCAGGCCGTGGGTCGAGCAGGATCTGATCGACGAGCTCGCCGTCACCGGCCGCCGACGCCGAGCTCGAGGGCCTCGGCCGGGTCGCGCTGCTCGAGGAACCAGGTGGCGGCGATCACCCGCAGCACCGCCATCTCGCCGGGGTCGCGACGCCGCAGGGCCGCGACGAGGTAGGTGCGCAGCAGCGACGTGGTAGCGGAACCACGTGCCACTGCGGTCGAGCGGCACGACCAGGGCGTTGCGCTGGGCCAGGTCGTCGAGCATGGCAGCCGAGTCGTCGCGCCCGGACAGCCGGGCGGCCAGCTCGACCGAGAGGTCCTCGACCACGCAGGTGCGCAGCAGGAAGTCGACGACGTCGTCGGGCAGGCGCACCAGCACCTCGCCGGCGAGGTAGTCGGCCACCGGGCGGTCGGCCCCGCTGAACTCGGCGACGAAGGTGGCCGGGTCGCCGTGCTCGAGCGACAGCGCGGCCATCCGCATGCCGGCCGGCCACCCCTCGGTGAGGGCGATGCAGCACCGCGCGGGCGTGGGCTGTCGAGCACGATGTCGTGCCGGTCCCAGAAGTCGTCGGACTCCTGCGGGGTGAAGGCCAGCTGGGCGGCGCGCACCTCTTGCAGGCGGCCGGTGAGCCGCAGCCGGTGCAGTCCGATCGGGGGCTCGAAGCGGCAGCCCAGGGCCACCCGCACCCGGGCGTCGGCCCACTGCACCAGGTGCTGGAGGCCGTCGAGCACCTCGCGGGCGCGCACCTCGTGCACGTCGTCGAGGATCAGGATGATGCCGGGCACCTCGTCGCCGAGCACCCCGATGAGGTTGGCGACGAAGGTGGCGTCGGCCGGGCCGGTGGGGGCGTCCAGGCCGGGTAGCAGCCGTCGCCGACTCCGGGGCGGCCTCGGTGGCCGCCAGGATCACCGCGCTCCAGAACGCGGTGCCGTCGTCGTCGCGGTCGCAGGTCACCCAGGCGACCGGCACCCCGGCGGCCCGCTGCTCGTCGGCGAAGTCGGCCAGCATGGTGGTCTTGCCGTAGCCCGCCGGCGCGCAGGCGAGGAGCACCTCGGGGCCGCCGTTGCCGTTCGGTGGCGTCGTCCCCCCGGGCGCCGGCGAGGTCGCGAAGGAGACGCGGCCGCTCCACGGCCCGGTCGATCCGACGCGGGACCGAGACCTTGGGTCGCGGCACGGCGAGCGCACTGCGCAGGTCTGCCACGACAGTGAGACTAGCCAGCCGACGCTGGCGGCCGCTCCCTCGACCCGGGGCGTGGACGCGCCCGGGCGGCCAGCCCGCGGCGGGCCGCGGCCACCCCCGGCAGGGGAGGTGACGTGCCCGGCATTCGTGTGTGATTGGCCCGATCGCCCCCGAGGAGGCCCGCATGAGCACGCCGTCCGTCACCGACTCCGTCGCACGGCAGAACGCCGCGCTGCAGGCCAGCCTGCCGTTCCGCGACACCCAGGACTTCGCGGATGCCGAGCGCGGCCGGATCGGCGGGCTCGACCCCGCCGTGGTCACCGCTGCGGACGGCCGCACGGTGTGGGACAACGCGGCCTACGCGTTCCTGGCGGGCGACGCGCCGTCGTGCGTGAACCCCAGCCTGTGGCGGCAGGGCACGCTCGTGGCGATGCACGGCCTCTACGAGGTGGTCGACGGCATCTACCAGGTGCGCGGGCTCGACCTGTCGAACATCACCTTCGTCGAGGGCGAGAGCGGGGTGGTCGTCATCGACCCGCTCATCAGCGTCGAGACGGCGGCGGCGGCGCTGGCCCTCTATCGCGAGCACCGCGGCGACCGGCCGGTGACCGGCGTCATCTACACGCACTCGCACATCGACCACTTCGGCGGGGTGAAGGGCGTGACTACCCAGGCCGACGTCGACGCCGGGCGGTGCGTCGTCATCGCGCCGACGCGGCTTCCTCGCGCGAGGCGGTGGCCGAGAACGTCTACGCCGGCGCGGCGATGTCGCGGCGCGCGGGCTACATGTACGGCGCCGCGCTGCCCAAGGGGCCCGGCGCGCAGGTGGGCGCCGGGCTCGGCATGACGACGAGCACCGGCACGGTCACGCTGATCCGCCCGACCCTCGACATCACCCACACCGGCCAGCGCGAGGTCGTCGACGGGGTGCGCGATCGTCTTCCAGATGACGCCGGGCACCGAGGCGCCGGCGGAGATGAACTTCGCCTTCCCCGACCACCGCGCTGTCTGCCTGGCCGAGAACACCTCGCACACCCTGCACAACCTGCTGACCCTGCGCGGCGCCCTGGTGCGCGACCCGCACGTCTGGTCGGGCTACCTCACCGAGACCATCGACCTGCTGGCCGACGACCTCGAGGTCTCCTTCGCCTCGCACCACTGGCCGACGTGGGGCCGCGAGCGCGTCGTCGAGTTCCTCTCGCTGCAGCGCGACCTCTACGGCTACCTGCACGACCAGACCCTGCGGATGATGAACCAGGGCTACGTCGGGGCCGAGATCGCCGAGCTGATCGAGCTGCCACCGGCGCTGGAGGCCGCCTGGCACACCACGCGGCTACTACGGGTCGGTGAGCCACAACGTCAAGGCCATCTACCAGCGCTACCTCGGCTGGTTCGACGGCAACCCGGCCCACCTGTGGGAGCACCCGCCGGTCGAGCAGGCCGTGCGCTACGTCGAGTTCATGGGCGGCGCGGATGCCGTGCTGGCCAAGGCCGAGGAGTCGTTCGCCGCCGGTGACTTCCGCTGGGTGGCCACCGTGGTCAACCACGTCGTCTTCGCCGACCCGGGCAACGCCGCCGCCCGCGAGCTGCAGGCACGCACCCTCGAGCAGCTCGGCTTCGGCGCCGAGAACGGCACCTGGCGCAACTTCTTCCTCACCGGCGCGCACGAGCTGCGCCACGGCAACGTCGGCACCCCCGCGTCGACGGCATCCGCCGACCTGCTCGCCGTGCTCACCGTCGACCAGCTCTTCGACTCGGTGAAGATCCGGGTCAACGGCCCACGCTCGTGGCACGAGCACGTGGTCATCGACTGGGTGCTCACCGATGCCGACGAGCGCCTGCGCATGGAGCTGCGCAACGGGGTGCTCGTGCACCGCGAGGTGCCGGCGAGCACCGATGGCGCGCAGCTCGAGCTCACGCTCACCACGGGCGCGCTGCGCCGGCTGCTCACCGGGCAGGCCACCCCCGAGGCCCTGGTCGGCGCGGGCGAGCTCGCCCTCACCGGCGATCCGGCCCGGCTCGCCCTGCTGATGTCCTTCCTCGACGCGCCCGACCCCGGCTTCGAGATCGTCCTCCCCTGAGGCTTTCTCGCGGAGTCAGGAGCACTTCGCGGGCTCAGGACCGAATACGGCCCTGACTTGGCGAAGTGCTCCTGACTCCGCAGAGTCAGATGCCGGTGACGACCTCGATCCGACCGTCCGTGACGGCCGCGCTCAGGGCCGCGTGGTCCTGCTCGGTGCGGTCGGCGTAGCGCTCGGCGAAGGTGGCCAGGGCCTGGTCGAACTTGTCGGACTTGCCCAGGTAGCCGGCGATGGCGAACCGGTCGCCCGAGCGGGCGTGGGCCCGCGCCAGGGTCCAGCCGCAGAGCTCGGCGTAGGCGACCAGGCCCGGCAGCAGCATCTGCTCGATCGGCGCGGAGTACTTCATGTCGCGCAGCTGGCGGACGTAGAAGTCGCGGTTGCCGCCGTCGATGCCGCTGTCGACGTGCTGCCAGCCGAGGAAGATGTCGCTCGCAGCCTGCATCAGGTGCTGCCCGGCGACCACGCGCTGGCCCTCGTTGCGGTACTTGCTGGCGCCGCAGTAGTCGGCCAGCACCGAGCGCTGCGCCTCCTTGGCCTGCAGGAACAGCGGCTCCGAGCCGCCGTCGGCCTCGAGCAGCAGGATCCACGCACGGGTGCCGACGCTGCCCACCCCGACGACCTTGCGGGCCACGTCGGTGAGGACGAACTGGTGGAGGAGGTGGCGCCGGTCGGCGGTGAGGGTGCGGCGGTACTGCGTGAGCAGCGTCTTCATCCCGTCGACGATCTGGTCCGAGGTGAGCTGGTCGGTGAGCTCGTCGATCGGCACCACCAGGGGCGGGTCGCTGATGATCTTGCGGCGACCGTCGACGACCGTGGTCAGCTTCTTGAGCACCTGCATGCTGTCGCGCTTGCGCGCCTTGGCCAGCGCCTTGCGGGTGCGGCTCAGGGCCTCGGTGCTGACCTCGGGGGCCACCTTCTCGAGCATCTCCTCGATGTCGAGCCGGGCGTACCAGACCTCGAGCAGCTTCTTGCCGGTGAAGTCGATCATGCTCTGCCGGTAGGCGCCGACGCCGTGCAGCACCAGGGTCTTGCGGTCGGCGGCGTCGAGCCCGATGTCGCGGGCCGCGACGGCGAGGCTCGCGGCGAACCGCTTGACGTCCCACTCGAACGGCCCGGGCAGCGTCTCGTCGAAGTCGTTGAGGTCGAACACCAGCCGTCGGTCGGGGGCGGCGAACACCCCGAAGTTGGACAGGTGGGCGTCACCGCACAGCTGCACCCGGATGCCGGACGACGGCACCTTCGACAGGTCGGCCGCCATCGGCAGCGCGGCGCCGCGGTAGAACGTGAACGGCGAGACCAGCATCCGGCCGTGCCGGATCGGCACCAGGTCGGGCACCCGGCTGGCGGCCTGCCCGATGATCAAGCCGACCGGGTCGCGCCCGTCGTCCGGGCCGATGTCTGCGTGCGACTCCAGGGGTGCCTTCTCGCGCGCCGCCTTGCCCTGGGCCTTGCGTTCCGCCGTCGTCAGCTCGGTCATGGCCGGCATCCGCCTCTCGTCGTGGCCCCGTCTCGGATGGCGAACGGGCCGGTGCTGGGTCCGCGTCGGCTCAGGCCGCCACGGTGGGGTCCGGCGCCGCACTGGCCGCCGGGTGATCTGGTGGTTCCTTCGGGAGGTGCCCCGACAGGATCGGGAGCACCCAGTGGGCGGTCGGGTCGGCCTCGACCAGGAACGCTCGCATGAACAGGCTGAAGGGCACCGCGAGCAGGGCCCCGATCGCGCCGAGCGCCCAGGCCCAGAAGATCAGCGACAGCAACGTGATGGTCGGCGACAGGCCCACGGCGTCGCCCACGTAGCGCGGCTGGATGACCGACTGGATGACGACGTTAATGACCGAGTAGACGACGATGACGCCGATCATCAGCGCCGGGCCGCCCTCGAGCAGCCCGATGATCGCCGGCGGGATGACGCCGATGACGAAGCCGATGTTGGGGATGAAGTTGGTGACGAAGGCGAGCACCGCCCAGATGAACGCGCCGGGCACACCCATGACGTAGAGCGCGATGCCGTCGATGACGGCGACGATCAGGCCGAAGCCCGCGGCCACGCCCATGTACACCCGGGTGCCGTGGGCGAAGCTGACCGCCGCGTCGACGAGGTGGGGACGGGTGGTGCGCACGACGCCCATCACCCGCTCGACGCCGCCGGTGTCGAAGGCCATCATCAGCGCCACGGTGACGATGAAGAAGAAGTTCGAGAGCACCCCCAGCACGGCTTTGAAGGCGTCGCCGATGACCCCGACCAGGCTGCTCGGGTCGACCGAGCTGGTGATTGACGAGGCCTGGGTCGAGGTGACGCCGAGCGACTGCAGCCAGTCGGTCACGTTGGCGGTGTACTTGCCGATCTCGTCCTTGTACTGCGGCAGCAGCTCGGCGAGCCGGCCGGCCGAGATGACCAGGGCAATGGACACCGAGAAGAGCAGGAAGTAGACGGACACCACGACTGCGATCGCGACCAGCCAGTCGGGGACGTTGCGCCGCACGAGGGCTCGACGCACCGGGTGCACGGTGATGGTGAGCACGAGGGCCAGGAAGGCCGGGCCGATGATGCCGCCCGTCGTCCGCGCCCCGGCCAGGACCAGCACCAGTGAGCCTGCGACGATGACCACCAGGGCCAGCCGGGGCAGCCCCGGGCGCCGCAGGACGTCCACCACGTCGTCGGATGCCGGGGAGCCGGGGCCGTCGTCCGCGACGGCATCCGCCGTGGTCACGTCCGCGAGGCCGGCCGTGCTGCCGACGGTCCCGGAACCGCGGACGGCCCCCGGCTCCACGGCATCCGTGGAACTCGGGGGCACGTCGCCGGTTGCCGCGGCGCCGGCCGCGGGCTCGGGGCCCGCACCCGTCGCCGCGGGCCTGTCGGCATCAGCCAAGGAGCTTGGCCTTCTGGGCCGCGAACTCGGCCTCGGTGAGGACGCCGGCATCGCGCAGCTCGCCGAGCTGCTTGAGCTGGTCGAGCATGTCCTGCTGGGAGGCCGGCCCTGCCGGCTCGGGCGGCGCAGGCGCGTACTGCTGCTGCGGCGGCGGTGCGGCGTACTGCGGCTGCTGCTGGGCCATGTCCTCCTCGTACGCCTGGCTGCGGTTCGCAGCGGTCTGCGCGTCGCGGTCGGCGTACTTGTCGGCCTGGCGGCGCTGCACGCGGCCGCTCACGGCGGTCGCGGTTCCGGCGACGACGGCGGTGCGGGCCACACCTCGGAGTAGTCCTGGCATCGGGGTTACCTCACTCTTCTTCTGCGGACTCGAGCGCGTCGAGGGCGTCCATGACGTCCGACGCAGGGATGCGCATGCTGGCGATGACCTCGCCGCCGTTCTTGCGGGCCGCCGCGACGAACGGTGCGGCCCAAGCGTTCTCGAAGACGATCAGCGCCGCGGTCGTGCCCGGGGCCATCGCGCTGCCAGCCTCTTGCACGTCGCTGTGGCCGATCAGGCCCGAGCGGGCCCCGGCGAACTGCACGAAGGCGTTGACGCCGCCCAGGCCGTCGATCTCGATGACCTCGACCGTGCCGTCCTCCTCCTTGCGGGCGAGGACCAGGTCGAGGAGCCGGATCGTGCCGGCCTCGATGAGCTCCGCGAGCGCGTCGGCGGCGGCGCCGTCGGTCTTCTCGTTCGGGAACTCGATCAGCAGGAAGTCGATCGGCCCCATCGCTTCGGTGGTGGTGGTCATTCGGATGACCCCCCTCTCGGTTCGGGTGATCCCATTGGTATGCCGCGTGGCTCGGCCGCGCCTCACCCCACCGGGGTGACTCCTGCGCCGGCCGCGCGGCTGCCTCGGGGGCCGCCGGGTGGGGCCTCACCCGCGCCAGATGAGGCGCCCGCTCGGAGGCATCCGCAGACTGGGTCGAGCGGACGAAGGAGAACGGATGCGGCTGCCCACGTGGCTCGACGAGGACTGGCTCGACAACTGGTTCCCCACCCGGTGCCTGCGCGGCTTCTTCGCGATCCAGGGCTTGGACCGGGCCATGGTCATCGCGTCCCAGGCGTTCACCGCCCTCATCCCGCTCGTCATCCTCACCTCGGCGCTCCTGCCCACCGAGAGCCACGGGTCGATCGCCGACGCCATCGTGCGCAAGTTCGCGCTCACCGGTGACTCCGCGGCGGCCGTGCAGACCGTGTTCGCGCCGGCGGGCGAGGCGAGCATCGGCGTGCTCAGCCTGCTCCTGCTGCTGCTCTCCGGCATCAGCCTGTCGCGGCGCATCCAGCGGATGTACCTCGAGGCGTGGCAGCTGCCGCGGGCACCCGGGGTCCGCAGCTCGCTCTACGCCGCCGTGGCGCTCGGGGCGCTCATGCTCGAGCTGTTGCTGCTGTCGTTCATCCGCTCGCTGCTGCGCGAGATCCCCTTCGACTGGGCCGCTGGGCTCACCGGCTCGCTGCTGACGAGCGTCGTGGTGTGGACCTCCATCCCCTGGCTGCTGCTCAACCGCCGGGTCGCGTGGCAGCGGCTGCTGCCCGCGGGCCTCCTCGCCGGGGGGCTCAGCACCCTGTGGGGCTACGCCACCACCGTCTACATGCCCCGGCTGATGACGTCGTACAGCGAGCGCTACGGGTTGTTCGGGGTCACGGTGGCGCTGGTCGGGTGGCTGCTGTGCATCTCCTTCATCATCGTGTCGTCCACCGTCGTCGCCGCGGAGTTCGACCGTGCGCCCGAGTCGTGGGCGACCCGGCTGCGCTACCCGTGGACCCAGTCGCAGCTGCGGCCCGACCGGGCACCCGTCCGTGATGGCGCTGGGGTGGGCACGACCGCCGCGGGCGCTCCCTCCGCGCAGGACCCCTGAGCGACCGGTCGAGGAGCGACCTCGCGATTGACGCTCCCTGAGGCGGCTCTCAGGGGCCAGCGCGGCCGCGAACCTACACTCCAGACATGTCCCCGCGGCTCGGCCTGCGCAGCCGCATCCTGGCCGTGACGATGCCGCTCGTCATCCTGGTCAGCGCGGCCACGGCCGGCATCATCTACATCTCGATCGGCCAGGTGCTCGCGGCGGCGGCCCGCGACACCGCGACGGCCGAGGCCGTCGAGCTGCGCGGCGAGCTCACCGCCGGCAGGGTCGACGACCTGGCCGGGGTCCGGGCGGCCGACGTCGGCATCCGGGTCTCGCAGGTCGTCGACGACACCGGCACCGTGGTGATGACGACCGACGAGTCGGTGCGCACGCCGATGCGCCACCTGAAGGTCGCGCCCGGCGAGGTGCGGGTCACGACGGTCGACTCCGTGCCCGGGCTGGACGACCACGGGTTCGCCGTCGCCGCCACCGATGCGGTCCGCCCCGACGGGCACCGCTACACCGTGATCGTGGCGGTGGGCACCCGGGCCGGGGCCGCGGCGTTAGGTCGTTCGACGGAGTTCGCGCTCATCGGTGCCATCGGTCTGGTCGCGCTGCTCGGCGCCGTGACGACCTTCGCCATCGGCCAGGCGCTGCGACCGGTCGATCGGATGCGCGACCAGGTCGAGAGCATCGCCGCCTCGCGCCCGGCGCCGGTGCTGGAGGTGCCGCCGGGTGGCGACGAGCTGGCCCGGCTGGCCGTGACCCTCAATGAGGTGCTGGAACGGCTCCGTCGGGCCGACGTCTCGCGGCGCGCCTTCGTCTCCGATGCCGGGCACGAGCTGCGCAGCCCCCTCGCGACCATCCGGGTGCTGCTCGACCGGCTCACCGAGGACCGCCCGGCCCAGGAGCGAGGGCGGATGGCCGAGCGGGCCTCGGCCGAGGTGGACCGGCTCTCACTGCTCGTCGACGACCTGCTCACCCTGGCGTCGGCCGACGAGCGGGCGCTGACCATCGCCGACACCGAGGTCGACCTCGACGACGTGGTGGCCGCCGAGGCCGCGGTGCTGCGGGCACGCGGGATGCCGGTCGCGGTGCACGTGGAGCCGGCGCGGGTGCGGGGGGATGCCGCCCGGCTGGGCCGCGTGGTGCGCAACCTGCTCGAGAACGCCGAGCGGCACCGCCACGAGGCGGTGCGGCTGCGGCTGTCCCGGGTGGGCGACCAGGCCCTGCTCGAGGTCGACAACGACGGGCCGCTGGTGCCCGTCGAGGACCGCACCCGGATCTTCTCCCGGTTCGTGCGGCTGGACGACTCGCGCGCCCGCCAGACGGGTGGCTCCGGGCTCGGGCTGGCGATCGTCTCCGAGATCGTGGCCGCCCATGGCGGCACCGTGGAGGCCGACGAGAGCCCCGATGGCTGGTGCCGCTTCGCCGTCAGGCTCCCGCTGGACCGTTCACCGGGTTGAGCCGGTAGCCCAGGCCACGCACCGTCTCGAGCAGCTTGACGTCGAAGGGCGCGTCGATCTTGCGCCGCAGGTAGCCGATGTAGACCTCGACGACGTTGTCGGCGCCGGGGTAGTCGGAGTCCCAGACGTTCTCGAGGATCTCGCTCTTGCTCTGCACCTGCCCGGCCTTGCGCATCAGGTGGTGCAGCAGGGCGTACTCCCGGGGCGTCAGCTGGATCTCGCGGCCCTCGCGGGTGACCCGGCGGGTCGTGGGGTCCAGGCTCAGCCCGCCGACGGTGAGGGCGACCGGGCGCTCGGGGGCGCCACGGCGGGACAGGGCCTGCAGCCGGGCGAGCAGCACCGGCGTGCTGAACGGCTTGGTGACGTAGTCGTCGGCGCCCAGCTCGAACGCGTCGGTCTGGTCGTAGTCGCCGTCCTTGGCCGTCAGCATGAGCACCGGCGACCACACCTTCTTGGCCCGCATGTACTTCAGCACGTCGTAGCCGTTGAGCAGCGGCAGCATGATGTCGAGGACGACGACGTCGTAGTTGCCGACAACCGCCATCCGCAGCCCCTCGCGCCCGTTGTCGGCCAGGTCGACGACCCACCCCTCCTCGCGCAGGGCGTCGTCCAGGGCCGCCGCCAGCGGGCGTTCGTCCTCGACCAGTAGAAGTCTCACGAGCCCCCCTGTCCTCAGTGGCCTCTCAGGATTCACTCGACAGGCTACCCGCGCAGCACCGTTCACCTCCCGTTTTCCAGAACTTTGCAGGTCAGCGGCCGTGCCCGGCTGCGGTCAGCGGTCGAGGGAGTCGACGAAGCGCAGGCTCGCCTGCGTGATGAGGGTGCGGGCCTGTTCGTCGGTGATCGTGGAGATGCCGTCGCCGGGCTGCGCGCCGTAGGCCCCGAACTGCGCGTGCGTACCGCCCTCGATGACGGTGAACGTCGCGTCGGCGGGCAGGTCGGCGCGCGAGGCCTCGATTGTGGCCGGGGTGGCCAGGCCGTCCTCGGAGCCCGACACCGACTCGACAGCAGCGCTGAGCGAGCCGCGCACGTCTCCCGCGGGGTACGACGCGTAGAGGAGGAGGCCGACCGCGGGGGCGGTCGGGTCGGCATCCGCGGCATCGGCCTGGATCGCCGCGACCGTGCCGCCGAGCGAGTGCCCGCCCACCACCCACCGCTGCACCTCGGGCTGCGCGGACCGGGCACCGTCGAACGCTGACAGTGCCAGGAAGGCGATGCCGAGGGGCTGCTTCGCGATGACCACCGGGTGCCCGGCCTCGGCCAGGGGGCGGAGCACCGCGGCGTAGGCGCGGGCGTCGACCCGGGCGCCGGGCTGGAAGAAGACCCCCACCTTGCTGGCGGTGCCGGCGGCGGGGGTCAGCACGATGCGGGTGGAAGTATCGGTCACCTCGACCGCCGCGTCGGAGCGCATCGCCGCCAGCGCCGGCTCCACCGCGGCGAACGGGCGCAACCAGAGCATGGCGGCGACCCAGCCGACGGCCAGCACCAGCAGCACGCCACGACCCACGAGCCGCCAGGTGCCCGGGCGGGCGCGCGGTCGGCGGGCGCGCCACAGGGCGGCGACGGCGCCGAGCACGGTGAGGCGCCAGCAGCACGGGGTAGGCAGGGTGCCCGTGCACCACCGGCGCCCAGGCGGTGAGGCAGACCCAGCCCACGGCGACGAGCGCGAGGACGCGCGACGGCGCGCACCACCCACTGCCACCGGGTCGCCGTCGCCGCTGACCGGTTCCGTTCCCGAGGTCGCCTTCATCGCCCGGATCCTAGGGGATGGCGACGGCATCCAACGGATTCCGCAGTATCGACAGCCTGTACCGACGGATATGATCGGCCTCATGATCGAGCAGAAGCGGATCCTCGCGACCTCCATCCCCGGCCCGGCGTCGCAGGCGCTCCAGGCCCGCAAGACGGCCGCGGTCGCCGCCGGCGTGAGCACCGGCCTGCCGGTCTACGTCACCGAGGGGGCCGGCGGCATCGTGCGCGACGCCGACGGCAACCAGCTGATCGACTTCGGGTCCGGCATCGCCGTGACGACCGTCGGCAACGGCAACCAGCGGGTGATCGACGCCGTCACCGAGCAGATCAACGCGTTCACGCACACCTGCTTCATGGTCACCCCCTACGACAAGTACGTGCAGGTGGCGGAGAAGCTGAACGAGCTGACCCCCGGCGACCACGAGAAGCGCTCCGCCCTGTTCAACTCCGGCGCCGAGGCCGTCGAGAACGCCGTGAAGATCGCCCGCCACGCCACCGGGCGCCAGGCGATCGTGGCCTTCGAGCACGCCTACCACGGCCGCACCAACCTCACGATGGCGCCTGACCGCCAAGAACATGCCCTACAAGCACCGCTTCGGGCCGTTCGCCAACGAGCTCTACCGCGTGCCGATGGCCTACCCCTACCGCTGGCCGGGGGGTGCCGAGCACTGCGCCGAGGAGGCCCTGCGCACGGTCACCGACCAGATCCACGCCCAGATCGGCGAGGACAACACCGCCGCCGTCATCATCGAGCCGATCCAGGGCGAGGGCGGCTTCATCGTGCCGCCGGAGGGCTTCCTGCCCGGCCTGGCCGAGTGGTGCCGCGAGCACGGCATCCTGCTCATCGCCGACGAGGTGCAGAGCGGCTTCTGCCGCACGCGGCGACTGGTTCGCCTGCGACCACGAGGGCGTCGTCCCCGACCTGATCACCGTCGCCAAGGGCATCGCGGGCGGCATGCCGCTGGCCGCCGTCACCGGCCGCGCCGACCTGATGGATGCCGTGCACGCGGGCGGCCTCGGCGGCACCTACGGCGGCAACCCGGTCGCGTGCGCCGCGGCCCTGGCGTCGATCGAGACCATGGAGGAGGAGAACCTCGCCCAGCGGGCGCGCGAGATCGGCGACATCCTCACCGACCGGCTCGGCCGGCTCTCCGAGAAGTACGACGAGGTCGGCGAGGTGCGCGGGCGCGGCGCGATGATCGCCATGGAGCTCGTCACCGACCCCGAGACCAAGGAGCCGGCCGCCGCGCTGACCGCCGCGGTCAACAAGGGCTGCCACGAGCGGGGGCTGATCACGCTCACCTGCGGCACCTACGGCAACGTCTTCCGCTTCCTGCCGCCGCTGTCCATCTCCGACGACCTGCTCCACGAGGGCATGGACGTGCTCGAGGAGTCGTTCACCGCCGCTGTCGGCTGACGCGTGGCTCCTTCGCTGCCGTCGGCGTTCGACCTCTCGGGGCGCACGGCGCTGGTCACCGGCGCGGGGTCGCCGACCGGCATCGGGATGGCGTGCGCGCGGCTGCTGGCGCAGTGCGGTGCGCGCGTCGTGGTGGCCGCAACGACCGAGCGGGTGCACGAGCGCGTCGCCGAGCTGGTGGATGCCGGTCACGTCGCCTCCGGCGTGGTCGCCGACCTCACGTCCGAGTCGGGGGCGGAGTCGGCCGTCGCCACCGCTCTGATGCTCGGCGGCGGGCTCGACGTGCTGGTCAACAACGCCGGCATGGTGTCGGCGGCATCGGGCGGCGACTACCTCGAGGGCGACCTGCTGGGCACCCCACCGGAGCGCTGGGCGGCATCCCTGGCCCGCAACCTCGACACGGCCTACCTCACCACGCGGGCGGCGCTGCCGCTGCTGCGGGCGAGCGGTTCGGGCCGGGTGGTCATGGTCACCTCGGTCACCGGGCCGGCGATGGCGATGCGCGGCGAGGTCGGGTACGCCGCCGCGAAGGCGGGGATGGTGGGGCTCATGCGGGCGCTCGCCGTCGACGAGGCGCGGCACGGGCTCACCGTCAACGCGGTGGCCCCGGGGTGGGTCTCGACCGGGTCGCAGACACCGGCCGAGGCGGCCGAGGGGCTGGTGACGCCGGTCGGCCGGTCGGGGACGGCGCAGGAGGTGGCGGCGGCGGTCGTCTTCCTCGCCGGCCCGGGGGCGGCCTTCGTCAACGGCCAGGTGCTGGTCGTCGACGGCGGCAACACGGTGGCCGAGCAGCGACTCCGCGGCTGACGACCGCGCCCCGAGCGTTCCCGCCAACAGGCAGTCGGCCGTGGTCGCGGGAGCCGTCGTGCTCAGGCCGGCTGGCGAGGTGCCCGATTGCCTGTTGGCAGGGACGGTGCGGCCCAGGGCAACGTCGGGGCGGCGTGCCGACGGGCGGCGACCCGGCATCCGCCGGCTCCTAGACTCGGGCGGTGACCCGTCCCGTGCTGCGCCAGGTGCACAACATCGGGAAGCGGCGCGCCTGGGTCATCTGGCTGGTGGGGTTGTCGGTCTACGTGCTGGCCGTGTTCCACCGCACCTCGCTCGGGGTTGCCGGGCTGCTCGCCGCCGAGCGGTTCCACATCAGCGCCGCCCAGCTCGCGACGTTCACCGTCGTGCAGCTCGCCGTCTACGCCGCGATGCAGATCCCGGTCGGGGTGCTGCTCGACCGGTTCGGCTCGAAGCGGCTGATGTTCACCGGCCTCACCCTGATGACGGTGGGGCAGTTCTGGTTCGCCTTCGCCGGGTCGTTCCCCGTCGGCATCGCGGCGCGCGTGCTGCTCGGCGCCGGCGACGCGATGATCTTCACGTCGCTGCTGCGGCTGGTGGCCGTCTGGTTCCGGGTCAAGCAGGCACCGTTCGTGACCCAGCTGACCGGCATGGTGGGCCAGGTGGGTGCGATCGCCGCCGCCGCACCGCTGGCCGCGGCCCTGGCCACCTGGGGGTGGACGAGGTCCTTCGCGACGGCGGCGGGTGTTGGCGTCGTGCTCGGAGTGTTCCTCCTGTTCCTCGTCAAGGACTCGCCCTACCGCGGCGAGGCGGTCGAGAAGATCAAGGTCCGGGCGCTGGCCCGGACCCTCGGCGAGGTGTGGGGCAACCCGGGAACCCAGCTCGGGCTCTGGGTGCACTTCACCGCTCAGTTCGGCGCCACCGTGTTCACGATGCTGTGGGGGTTCCCGTTCCTGACCCGGGGCGAGGGCCTGTCCACGCAGACGGCCTCGTGGCTGCTCGTGATCATGACCCTGACCGCGATGGCCGCGGGTCCGCTCGTGGCCACCTTCACCGCGCGGGTGCCCTATCGGCGTTCGCAGCTCGTGCTCGGCATCGTGCTGGCGATCGTCACGGTGTGGGCGGTCGTGCTGCTCTGGCCCGGGCCGGCGCCGCTGTGGCTGCTCGTGCTGCTCGTCGTCGTCACCGCGATGGGCGGCCCCGGCTCGATGGTCGGGTTCGACCTGGCCCGCACCTTCCACCCGTCGGACCGCCTCGGCCGCGCGACCGGGGTGGTCAACATCGGCGGCTTCACGGCATCCCTGGTCACCATCGCGCTCATCGGGGTGGTGCTCGACCGGCTGGCTCCGGGTGGGCAGCAGGACTACACGCTCCAGGACTTCCGCATCGCGATGTCCGTGCAGTTCTTCTTCTGGGGCATCGGGATCGTGCAGCTCGTGCGCTATCGCCGCAAGAGCCTGCGCTTCGTGCACGAGGTCAACCCCGCGGCACTCGAGGCCCTGCGCGGCGGCGACACCCTGCTGCCCGGCATCTCGCGCGACCTCGACCCGTGACGGCCGTCGGTGGGCCGACATCCGGCGTTCTTTCGACGTTGTCGCAGATGTCGCGTGTCGCTCGCCCCGCGCGCGACGGCTCTCCCCGAGAATCGTGCTGACCGGGCCACGTATGAGTTGGCCCGGTCGTTTGCGTTCCCGGCGCGGTCAGCTGACGGAGTAGCCCTTCGAGGGGTTCGCGCAGTAGGCGAAGGGACCGCCGCCTCGGGCGTGGTACTGGAACAGCGCGGTGTCGACGCGCAGCACCAGCAGCTGGCCGTCGACCTGCACCTGGGTGTAGCCCATCCCCTCCTGCGGGCAGCCGAGCGACCCGTCGTTCCAGGTCACCGGTGTCCACGCGGCAATCACCACCTGTGCGGGGTCGACCCCTTGGCGCTCGGCGAGGTCGGCGATGGCGGAGGCGACGGCGGGCCGGGCGCGCAGGTCGTCGGGCAGCGTCGCACCGCCACCTGTGGGCGGGGTGACGGATGCCGTGCCGCCCGGGCTCGCGGCCGTCGGGGTCGGTGTGGCCGGGGACGGCGTGGGCCCCGCGGTGCCGGCAGCCGGCCCGTCACTCGACTGCGCGCACCCACCGGCGGTCAGCAGGGCGACGGCCAGCACGGCGACGACGGTGAGGGGCGCCCGCATCGTCGTCAGCGGAACACGTGCCGGCTGATGACGAGGCGCTGGATCTGGTTGGTGCCCTCGAAGATCTGGGTCACCTTCGCCTCGCGCATGAACCGTTCCGCCGGGAAGTCCTGGGTGTAGCCGGCCCCGCCGAGCACCTGCACGGCATCGGTCGTGACCTTCATCGCCGCGTCGGTGGCGACGAGCTTGGCCACCGCCGCCTCCTTCGAGAACGCGCGACCGGCATCCTTCAGCCGTGCCGCGTGCAGGTAGGTGGCGCGGGCGCTCGTCACGGCCGCCTCCATGTCGGCGACGAGGAACGCGAGCCCCTGGTTGGCCGCGATCGGCCGGCCGAACTGCTGTCGCTCCTTGGCGTACGACGTGGCGAGGTCGAGCGCCGACTGCGCCAGACCCGTTGCGGCAGCAGCGATCCCGAGCCGGCCGGCATCCAGCGCGGAGAGCGCGATGGCCATGCCCTGGCCCTCGACCCCGATCCGCCGGGCCGCCTCGACCGGCACGTCGTCGTACATCACCTCGCGCACGGTGTCGCAGTGCAGCCCCATCTTCCGCTCCGGGGTGCCGAACGACAGCCCGCTCGGCGTCGGCGGGCACGACGAAGCAGGACAGCCCCCGCCCGCCGTCGTCGCTGGTGCGCGCGAAGGTCGTGTAGTAGTCGGCGTGGCCCGCGTGGCTGATCCAGGCCTTGTCGACCGCGCAGCCGGTATGCCGTGGGTTCGCCGTCGCTGCCGCCCTCACCGACCGCACGGGTCGTCATCGAGCCGACGTCGGAGCCGGACTGCGGCTCGGAGAGGCAGTAGGCCCCGAGCTGCTCGCCCGAGAGCATGCCGGGCAGCAGGTCGGCCTGCTGCTCGCGGCGTGCCGAAGGTCGGTGACCGGGTAGGCCGTCAGCGAGTGCACCGACACCCCCACCGCCACGCTCATCCAGGCCGACGCGATCTCCTCGACCACCTGCAGGTAGACCTCGTAGGGCTGGCCGTAGCCGCCGAACTCCTCGGGGTGGGGCAGCGAGAGCAGGCCCGCGGCGCCCAGGGTGCGGAACACCTCGGTCGGGAAGGACTCGTCGGTCGCGGCCGCGCGCTCCGCGTCATCCACCCTGGGCCGCAGCTCCTTGTCGCAGATCTCGCGGGTCAGGTCGATGAGGTCCTGGCCCTCCTCGGTCGGCATCAGCCTCGTTGCTGGCATGGGTCGAGGGTAGGAGACGCTCGCCCACGCGACCAACCGGTGCAGGTGGGGGGGTGCACGTGCAGGGTCCTAGTACCTCCGGACCGCGCATCCGCCCACAGGGACACTGGGCATGCCGTCGCAGTTTCAATAACTTGAAGTCATGCCACTCGAGTCGACCACCGGGAGCGCCACCGCCGTCGCAGCCCGGCGGCCCGTGCGGTTCGAGCACCGCCCATTCTCCGACGTGGTCGTCACGGGCTACCCAGGCGCCCAGGGGGTGGCCGTCCACGCTGCGATGACCGGTCTGTGGGCCTCCCGGCTGGGTCGCGGCCGCCGCGGTCACAGCGGCCGCCCGGGGATGCCGGAACCGCTCGCGTTCGACGTGCGCACCGGCGAGCTCACCATTGCCTGGGTGCCGGGGACGGCGTTGGCGGACCCGAGCACCCCGGGGGCCACCAGCACCCGCTCCGTGGAGGTCGGCACCCTGCTAGCCCACCTCCACGGCAGCGGGGTCGTCGTCGACCGGGTGCGCGACCGCCCCACGCTGGCCCGTACGGTGCGCCGTCAGGTCGCCGACGTCGCGGCCGACCCCACCACGTTGGGCCTCGTGCTCGACGCATTCGTCGATGCGTCGCACGCCATCGACCGGGCCTGGCAACACGACACGGGCCCCCGGCGCCACGTGATCAGCCACGGCAACTTCTCTCCGCGCACCGTATTGGCCAACCACCGCGGCCTGGTGCTCCTCGACTTCGACCACCTTCAGATGGCCGAGCTGGAGCGGGATCTCGCGCTCTGGGCCGCCTGGGTGTGGGTCGACGAGGGCGCTCGCGACCTGCCCGACACTGCCGCCCTGCTCGGTGACCTCGTCAGTGGGTATGCCGCGACCGCCCGGCGGGTGCCCGCCGACCGGGCGGCGCTCGAGGTGCATCTCGCGGTGGCGCTGGTGGGCCTGGCCCACGGCCTGCCCAGCCTGCGCCGAGACCACTTCGGCCGCATCCGGGTGCTTCGGGCCGCCACCGTGCTGGCCGAGCGAAACCTCGCGCGCGAGGCTGCCCGAGCGCTCTGACGAGCCGGCTCGGCAGAGCCAGCGCCGCCGTGCCGGCGCGGCGCTCAGCCCTCGGGCAGCGCCTGGTGCTCGGGCTCTCCCTCGGGGTCGCGGAAGTGCTCCAGCTGAGGACGCTTGGCGCTCACCGCGTCGCCGGAGGAACGGCCCTGCAGCCGACGCTGCACCCACGGGCCGGCATACGTGCGGGCCCACGAGGCGTGGCCGCGCAGCTCGGCGGCCCGGGTCCCCCGGTCGGCCGGCGGCAGCGGAGTGGTCCAGTCGGCCAGGTCGGTGCGGTGCCCGAGCGCGGTGAGGGCCGCCAGGGCAACCCGGCGATGGCCCTCGGAGGTGAGGTGGATCCGGTCCTCGCCCCACATCCGCCAGTCGCGCAGGGCGGCCATGCCCCACAGGTTCAGCACGAAGCAACCGTGCCGCTGGGCGATCGTGAACAGGTTGGCGGTGTGCACCGCGTGCCGGCCGCGCAGCGGCTTGAACAGCCCCGCGTCGCGCGTGTCGGTGGGTGTCGCGAGCAGCACGTCGGCGCCGCTGTGGCGCAGGCGCACCACGGCATCCTCGAGTCGGCTGGCGAGGGCGTCGAGGTCGACCTGCGGGCGCAGCAGGTCATTGCCGCCGCCCACCATCGACACCAGGTCGGGCTGCATGGTCAGGGCGCTGTCGAGCTGCGGCCCGACGACGTCGTGCAGCTTGCGGCCGCGCACGGCGAGGTTGGCGTAGCCGAAGGGCAGGTGCTCGCGCTCGGCGACGGCGTCGAGGTGGTGGGCGAGGCGGTCGGCCCAGCCGACGTAGCCGTCCGGGCGGGTGGGGTCGGGGTCCGACATCCCCTCGGTGAACGAGTCGCCGATCGCGACGTAGCGGGTCCAGACCCGGCGGTTGGCGGCGGGGGTGGTCACGGGATCCTCCAGTCGACCGGTGGGGCGCCCTGGCCGGCCAACAGCTCGTTGGCGCGGCTGAAGGGTCGCGACCCGAAGAAGCCGGCGTGCGCCGACAGCGGGCTCGGGTGCGGCGACTCGATGCAGGCCACCCCGGGCAGGTGCGGCACCAGTCCGCGCGCATCCCGGCCCCACAGGATGGCGACCAGCGGCCCGCCGCGCTCGACGAGCGCCTCGATGGCCCGGGCGGTCACGTGCTCCCAGCCCCGCCCGCGGTGGCTCGCCGGCTTGCCCGGGCTGACGGTGAGCACCCGGTTGAGCAGCAGCACCCCCTGGTCGGCCCACGGGGTCAGGTCGCCGGTGCTCGGCGTCGGCAGGCCGAGGTCGGTCTCGAGCTCGCGGTAGATGTTGACCAGGCTCTTCGGCACCGGGTGCACGTCAGGGGCCACGGAGAAGGACAGCCCCACCGCGTGCCCGGGCGTCGGGTAGGGGTCCTGGCCCACGATCAGCACACGCACGGCATCCAACGGTCGTTCGAAGGCGCGCAGCACCTGGGCGCCGCCGGGCAGGTAGCCGCGACCGGCGGCCACCTCGCCGCGCAGGAACTCGCCGAGCTGCGACACGACCGGCGCGACGGGGGCCAGGGCCTGCGCCCACGACGGGTGCACCAGCTCCCCGAGGGGGCGTGCAGGGGTGGTCGCGCTCATCGCCCCCACCGTATCTCCCTGCCAGTGTTCCCGACTCATTGCGGATTTCCCCCGGGCCGCACCGAGCTGGGGCGCGGGTGAGGGGTGGGGAATCCGCAATGAGAAGGGGTGCAGGGTCAGCGGAAGATGGCGGCGACGTCGTCGAGCCGGCTGGGCACCAGGCGGAACCACGCCCAGGTGCCGCGCTTCTCGCGCTCGAGCAGCCCGGCCTCGACGAGCACCTTGAGGTGGTGCGACACGGTGGGCTGCGAGAGACCGACGAGCGGGGTGAGGTCGCACACGCACGCCTCGCCGGCATCCGTCGCCCGGATGGCGCTGAGCAGCTGCAGGCGCACCGGGTCGGCCACCGCCTTGAGCAGCGCCGCGCTGGTCTCGGCCGCCTCCCGGCCCAGGCCGCCCTCGGCACCGATGCCGCAGCAGGCGGCGGTCGTCAAGGGCAGGGGAGTGGGCGACATGTCTGACTCCTCACACATATTGACGTGCATCGATGTTTGTGGTCTGCTGGTCGCAACGCATTGATGGTAGTCGATATTTCAGGAGGATGCCGTGACCGCAACGACCAGCCCCACCGCCACCACCCCCGTGGCGGCACCGCCCGCCACCGGTCGGGTCCAGCTGGCGCTCAACGTCAGCGACCTCGAGGCGTCGGTGGCCTTCTACTCGGCGATGTTCGGGGTCGAGCCGCACAAGCGCCGCCCGGGCTACGCCAACTTCGCCATCGCCGAGCCGCCGCTCAAGCTCGTGCTCATCGAGACCAGCGAGTCGACCCGGGGCACCGGCACCGCCGGCGCGCTCAACCACCTCGGCGTCGAGGTGCCGTCGACCGATGCCGTCACCGCGGCCCGCGCCCGGTTCGTCGAAGCCGGCCTCGCCGCGTTCGACGAGAACGACACCACCTGCTGCTACGCCCTGCAGGACAAGGTCTGGGTGCACGACCCGGCCGGCGCGCCGTGGGAGGTCTACACCGTCAAGGACGAGAACCCCGCCGACGCCCGGCCCGCCACCGCGAGCCTGGAGATCCTCGGTGACGGCGCGTGCTGCACGCCGGCCTCCGGGTTCGACGCCGCCGCCGACGGCGAGGAGAAGGCGCAGGCCTGCTGCTCGTGACTGCCGCCTCCGACGCCCCGGCCCCGCCGACCGACCACGTCGCCGCCCGCCTGTCGACGCTCGACCGCTTCCTGCCGGTCTGGATCGGCCTGGCCATGGCTGCCGGCCTGGTGCTGGGCCGGCTCGTGCCGGGGCTCGGCGACGCCCTGTCGGCGGTCGAGGTGCGCGGCATCTCGCTGCCGATCGCCCTCGGCCTGCTCGTGATGATGTACCCGGTGCTCGCCAAGGTGCGCTACGACACCCTCGACACCGTCACCGGCGACCGCCCGATGCTGGTGTCGAGCCTGGTGCTCAACTGGGTGGTCGGCCCGGCGCTGATGTTCACCCTCGCCTGGGTGTTCCTCTACGACCTGCCCGAGTACCGCACCGGCCTGATCATCGTCGGGCTCGCGCGGTGCATCGCGATGGTGATCATCTGGAACGACCTGGCATGCGGTGACCGCGAGGCCGCCGCCGTGCTCGTCGCGCTCAACTCGGTCTTCCAGGTGTTCGCCTTCGGCGCCCTCGGCTGGTTCTACCTCTCGGTGCTGCCCGGGTGGCTCGGGCTGCCGCAGGAGACCCTGGACGTCTCGCCGTGGCAGATCGCGGCATCCGTGCTCGTGTTTCTCGGCATCCCGCTGCTGCTGGGCTACCTGTCGCGACGGGTGGGCGAGAAGCGTTGGGGGCGTGCGGCATACGAGCGTTCGTTCCTGCCACGCATCGGGCCGTGGGCGCTCTACGGGCTGCTGTTCACCATCGTCGTACTGTTCGCGCTGCAGGGCGATGCGATCACCGGCAACCCGCTCGACGTCGCCCGCATCGCGCTGCCGCTGCTCGCCTACTTCGCCCTGATGTGGGGCGGTGGCTTCCTCCTCGGCCGTTCCCTCCGGATGCCGTACGAGCGCACCACGACGCTCGCGTTCACCGCGGCCGGCAACAACTTCGAGCTCGCCATCGCCGTGGCGATCGCCACCTTCGGGGTCACCTCCGGGCAGGCGCTCGCCGGGGTGGTCGGGCCGCTCATCGAGGTACCCGTGCTCGTGGCCCTGGTCTACGTCTCCCTCGCCCTGCGCCGGCGGTATCCCACGGTCTGACGCGGCTCCTCTTGCGTCGCGACATATCGCGATATATCGTGACTAGCGAACACGACATATCGCGAAAGGGGAACATGTCATGGCAGAGGAGTCCTGGGTCGTCTCCGGCCCACAGGTCATCGACGTCGACGACGTGCGGTCGCTGCGGGTGCAGCTGGTCGCCGGCCGGGTCGACGTCGTCACGCACGACGAGGCCGGTGCCCGGGTCGAGGTGCACAGCGTCGACGGCCGCCCGCTCGAGGTGTCGCTGAGCAACGGCGAGCTGCGGGTCGGATACCAGTTCACGCTCACCGGCTGGGAGGGCTGGCTCGACAAGTTCCGCAACTTCCGCGACCGGGACCGCGCCGACCTGAGCATCGCCGTGCCGCGCGACCTGCCGGCGAAGGTCGGCACGGTGAGCGCCGAGGGGCTGGTCGCCGGCATCCGGGGGCCGGTCTCGGTGTCCACGGTCTCGGGCTCGCTCGTCGTCGACGGGACCCGCGGCGTGCTGTCCGCGAACACCGTCTCGGGCGAGGTCGTCGTGCGCGACCACGACGGTGACCTGTCGATGAACTCGGTGTCCGGCGAGCTCGCCGCCTCCGGAGCACTCACCCGGGTCGACGCCAACACGGTCTCGGGCGAGCTCGCCCTCGACATCACCTCCGGGCACTCGTCGATCGAGGCCTCGACCGTCTCGGGTGACGTCACCGTGCGCCTGCCCGAGGGCGAGGGCGTGCACGTCGTGGCCAACGCGCTCAGCGGCCGGCTGGTCGTCGACGGCCGAGGACCATGGTGGCCGCACCCCGGGCCGCAAGGTCGACCTGCGCACCGGCGACGCCCGCAGCTCGGTCACGGCGAGCACCGTGTCCGGCCACGTCACCCTGTTGCGCGGTGCTCCCGGCATCCAGGACACCCTCGAGCCCCAGGACGTGCCGGACCGGCGGCAGGACGTGCAGGACACCCCGCGGCCCCAGGGTGGCCACGGCACCCACGGGATGCTCTGACGATGCCCCCCGTCTTCGCCCACGGCCAGCTGCGGCTCTACCTGCTCGCCCTCCTCGAGCAGCGACCGATGCACGGCTACGAGGTCATCACCGCGCTGTCCGACCGGTTCGGGGGCACCTACCGCCCCAGCGCCGGCACCATCTACCCGCGGCTCGCCCAGCTCGAGGAGGACGGCCTGGTGCGGCGCACCGACGTCGAGCGGCGCAGCACCTACGAGCTCACGGATGCCGGCCGCGCCGAGCTGGAGGCACGACGCGGCGAGCTGGCGGCGCTCGAGCAGGGCATCGCCGAGACCGTGCGCGACCGGGCCGCCCGGGTGCGCGACGACGTGCGGGGCACGATGAAGGGGCTGCGGGCCGAGCTCGCCGCCGCCGCCCAGGAGGCCCGGGCCTCCGCCCCACAGCACACCGGGTCGACCCGCGACGGCCGCTCGAGCTCGCACGTGCGGTTCACCGAGGCCGACGCCCTGGTGCGCCGCTTCCGTGACGAGGTGCGCGCCGAGCTGCGGCGCGCCGACACCGCCGGGCGGCTCGAGGACCTCACCGTCGAGACGCTGCGCACGGTGCTCGACTCGGCCCTGTCGGCGGTGCGGCAGACCGTGCGCTGACGGACTCGCCACGAGTGCGGAAGTGGTCGCTCCGGCGAGCGTTTCCGCACTCGCGGCCGACAGTGGGCACACTGTCCCGGTGACCACCCCGGCATCCGACCAGCGCACCGCCACGGCATCCGACCAGTCCCTGCGCGACCTGCGCCCCCGCTTCGCGACCGTGCTGTTCGACCTCGACGGCACGCTGGCCGACACCATCCCGCTCATCGTCGCCTCGTACCAGTACGCCTTCCGCACCGTGCTCGCAGAGGAGATCACCGAGGCGAGGGCCCGCGCCTGGATCGGCCGGCCGCTCCTGCCGGCGCTGCTCGAGGAGAGCCCCGAGCACGGCGTCGAGCTCGACCGGGTCTACCGGGAGTGGAACCTCGCCAACACCGCCCGGCTGATCCGGCGCTACGACGGTGTGCCCGAGCTGCTCGAGAAGCTCACCGCCGCCGGGGTCACCATCGCGGTCGCCACGTCGAAGCGGCGCGAGACGGCCCGGCTGGCGCTCGTGGGGGTGGGCATCGACCACCTCGTCGACGTCGTGGCCGGCCTGGAGGACACCACTGCCCACAAGCCGGCCCCCGACCCGCTGCTGCACGCCGCGGCCACCCTCGGCGTCGACCCGGCGGCCTGCGTCTACGTCGGCGACGCGACGGTCGACGTGCTCGCGGCCCGGGCGGCCGGGATGTCGGCCGTGGCCGTCACCTGGGGGGCGGGGGAGCGCGACGCCCTGGCCGCCATCGCACCTGACGCCCTCGTCGACACGGTTCCCGACCTCGCGGCGTACCTCCTCGGCCCCGCCGACGGCTAGAGTCGCGGCCGTGCACGGGACCAGGTACCAGGAGAACAAGCACACCGAGCTCGCGGCGCTCGCGGATGCCGTGATGGCGTACGCCGAGGAGCGCGTGCGGATCTCGCCACCACTCGACCAGCCGATGAGCGAGGACGAGCTCGACCGGCGCGTGGGGCGCACGATCACGCCGGAGGGCTTCGGCGGCATCGCCGCGATGCGCCTGTTCGCCGAGGACCTCGCACCCACCTGCCTGTCGACCGACCACCCCCGCTACCTGTCCTTCATCCCGTGCGCCCCGAGCGACGCCGCGGTGATGTTCGACCTCGTCGTCGGCGCCTCGTCGATCTACGCCGGGTCGTGGCTCGAGGGCTCGGGAGCGGTCTACGCCGAGAACCAGGCGCTGCGCTGGATCGCCGACCTGGTCGGGATGCCGGCCGGCGCCGGCGGCGTGTTCACCCCCGGCGGGACGATCGGCAACCTGTCCGCCCTGGTCGCGGCGCGACACACCGCCCGCCGCACCGCAGCCGCCGGCGTGCGGCCCAACCGGGTCGCCGCCACCGCCGGCGCCCACTCCTCGATCTCCTCGGCCTGCGACGTCATGGATGCCGAGCTGGTCGGCGTGCCCGCCGACGACCGCTGGCGGCTGCACCGGCCCGGCGCTGCGCGAGGTGCTGGAGGCCAACGGGCCGGAGACCTTCTTCGCCGTCGTGGCCACCTGCGGCACCACCAACTTCGGCATCATCGACGACCTCGCCTCGGTGGCGGAGGTCTGCCGCGAGTACGGCATCTGGTTCCACGTCGACGGCGCCTACGGCGGCGCCGGCCTGGCCGCCCCCTCGGTGCGCGACCTCTACGCCGGCATCGAGCACTGCGACTCGTTCATCGTCGACCCCCACAAGTGGCTGTTCGCGCCGTTCGACTGCTGCGCCCTGCTCTACCGCGAGCCGGCCGAGGCCCGCGCCGCGCACACCCAGCGGGCCGGCTACCTCGACGTGCTCACCGACGCCGACGAGTGGAACCCCACCGACTACTCGGTCGGCCTCACCCGACGGGCTCGCGGCCTGCCGTTCTGGTTCTCGCTCGCCGTCAACGGCACCGACGCCTACGAGGCCGCCATCGAGCACACCCTCGACGTCGCCCGGTTCGCCGAGGCGGAGGTGAGGGCGCGCCCCGAGCTCGAGCTGGTGCGCGACCGCGACCTGTCGGTCGTGGTCTTCCGGCGCCTGGGCTGGTCGCCGACGGACTACCAGCAGTGGTCGGACCGGATGCTGGCCGACGAGTTCGCGTTCGTCGTGCCGACGACGCACGACGGCGAGACCCTGGCCCGCTTCGCGATCGTCAACCCCGAGACCAGCGAGGACGACATCACCGCCATCCTCGACACCATGGCCTGACTCCGCTCGTAACCGGGTCTGCCTGGGCGGCGATGTGCCAGACTCCCGCAACGACGCGGCGTGGGTCGCGCGGTGGGGGAGGTCGCACGGTGTTCAAGAGCCTTCGCGGTGCCGCGAAGATGATGCGTCACGGAGAAGCCCTGGAGGCGGCGCTGGCGCCGTCCGAGAGTGTGGTTCTCGACGCTCCCATGGCGACGGCGGCGAGCGCCGTCGAGGCTGCGCTGGCCGGGGACCACCGGCCGGCCGCCGACCTCCTGCGCCACACCCGCGAGTCGAAGGCCTGGGACGACCGCACCCACGTGGTCGAGGTCTTCGCCGCGTCGTCGTTGCGCGCACCGCAGTGGCTCGACGACTGGGAGGCGGCGTCCCCGGACGACGGCGACCTGGCAGTCCTGCGCGGTGCCAGCGCCATCCACCGGGCCTGGGAGCACCGCTCCAGGCTGCGTGCCAGCGAGGTCAGCCGCGAGCAGTTCGACGCCTTCCACGCCACCCTGTCCGATGCGACCGAACTGCTGCAGCGCGCCGCGGACCGGTTGCCCGGCGACCCCGAGCCCTGGCACCTCGCCCTCGTGCACGCTCGCGGGCTGGAGGCGCCGCCGGAGGTCTGGTGGGGCTACCTCGCCGAGCTGCGGGCCGCCGACCCGTGGCACTACGCCGGCCACCGCGCGGCCCTGGAGCTGGTCACCGAGAAGTGGTTCGGCTCCCACGAGCAGATGTACGACTTCGCCGACCGGGTGGCCGCCGAGGCGCCGCCCGGGCAGCGGGTGCGCACCCTGCCGCTCACCGCGGTCTTCGAACACATGGCGAACGACGGCCCGGCGGATGCCGTGGCCCGGCCGGGTACCCCGGAGGCGGTCGACCTGGCCGTCGAGTGGCTCGCGACGTCCGGCGACCTCGGTCACCACGTGGTCGCCGAGCACCGGAACACGCTCGTCTTCGTGCTCTTCCACCTGAAGCGGTTCCGGCAGGCGTACGACGAGCTGGTCGCCGTGGGCCCGTACGCGACCTCTCGTCCGTGGGGCTACTACGGAGAGCCCCGCAAGGTGTTCCTCGACTATCGCAAGCACGTGGTCGTCAAGACCGCCGAGGAGATGTGACTGCTCGGCTCGTGGTCGTTGCATCGGCCGACGCCGGGCACGTCGGGGACGCGATGCGGTGGGCCCGCACACCGGTCCGCGTCGTCGCACCCGCTGCGGGGTGGGTGTGGGTGCTGCCCCACGGCGAGGGGGCCGTGGCGATGGACCGGGTGGTCGAGGAGGCGAGCGACGTCGCGCCGGCGCTGCTGGTGACGGTCACCCCCTGGCGCTCGGAGCTGCAGCTCTGGCGTGCCGAGAAGCGAGTGCGCACGCTGGAGTGGGCCGCGGGCACGGTGTCCGGCCTCGACTCCGAGGACTCCGTGGCCGCAGCCACCGACCTCGCCGACCTGTTCGTCCCCGACCACGCCGACCACGCCGACCGCGCCGGGCTCGTACGGGCCCTGTCGCGTCAGCTGGCCGGCCCCCGTCCCGGCACCGGCGCCTGGCGCGACGTGGTCGACCTGCTGCAGCTCCCGGTTCCCGCAGGCTTCGCCGACCTGCCGGCCACCGAGCTGGCGGCCGGGCAGGGCCGGGTGGTGCACGCGACGGGGTGGATCGATGCCGCCCGAGCGCCGACGGCGGCGCAGGAGGACGCCAGGCGCCGCACGGACGAGGCGTTCGCACGGGCTCCTCGCTCCGTTTCCCGGATCCGCACGGTCGCGGTGGTGGCCGCCGCGCTGGCGGCCTGGCTCACCGCGTCGAGCCGGTCGTGGATCCCGCTGGTCGTCCTGGCCGTCGTGCTGGCCGGCTGCCTCGTGGCCGCCGCACGGGTCGGCTCTGGGCGGGGCCGCGGCCGGCCTGTCGACGACGACTGATCGTGGGGTCGTTGGGACCCGTGTGACGCGTGTGCCGCACCGTCCTGACCCCGTCCAACCGACACGCTGACCGACGCGCCCGGCGAATGACATGCGTGTCATTTCCCGGTTAGAGTGGGCGCTCAGCAGGCACGGATGAAGGGTCGAGGACACACACGTGAGCGCCGCCTCCGAATCGGTCAGCACGGTCGCCCCCACACAGGGGCTCTCCGAGCGGGACCGCGAGATCATCGCCTTCGAGCGGCAGTGGTGGAAGTACGCCGGCTCGAAGGAGACGGCGATCAAGGAGCTCTTCGACATGAGCTCGACGCGCTACTACCAGGTGCTCAACGCGCTGATCGACCACCCTTCCGCCCTCGAGCACGACCCGATGCTCATCAAGCGCCTGCGCCGGCTGCGGGCCAGCCGCCAGCGGGCCCGCTCGGCCCGCCGCCTCGGTCTGGAGCCCTGAGCCGCCACCCCACAAGCCAGTGACGCCCGTCCGTGAGGGAAGCCGGACGGGCGTTGCTGCTGTCCGCCCCGGCTCCCCGGCGGTTCGAGGTGATCCGCTGTCGGCCAGGGTGAGCGTTTCACCTCCAACCCGGCCACCAACGCACGGATGCCGGGTGCGCGCGGTGCGCACCCGGCATCCGGGACCGTCGTGGGGGAGTGGGATCAGTCCAGGTCGGGGTCGGGGAACTCGACCGGCCAGCCCTTCTTCGCCAGCTGGTCGCGCACCCGACGCAGGTCGTTCTCGCTCGGCTCGGTGTGCGTGTACTCGGTGATCGCGGCGGCGATGTCGGAGGGCCCGGCCGGGCTGACGTCGGCCCGGCGCAGCGCCTTGGCGATCTTCTTGACCTCGGAGCGGGTCAGGCGGCGCTCGAGCAGGGCGATCAGCGGCATGTAGTCGTGCTCGGGCACGCCACCGGGGTAGCCCTCGCGCAGCCACGACACGATCCGGGCCAGCGCGCTGCCCTCCTTCGGCGGGTCGTCGTCCTCCTCGTCGCCGGCCAGCGGCCAGCCGCCGAGCACCAGCTTCGCGGCGACGCGCCGCATCTGGCTCTCTTCGGGCAGCAGCGCGGCGGCGGCGGTGTCGGAGACGACGCCGTCCCGGTGGAGGCGGCGGAGCACATCGAGCGCCCGGTCACCGCCGATCCGCTCCTGGAGCACGGCGAGCAGGGCTGCGCTCTCGTCGTCGGGCACGCCCTCGGGGTAGCCCTCGCGGATCCACTGGAGCACCGGTCCGGACAGCTGGTTCATGAAGGGAGGTCTCCTAGGACTTCTCGACGATGGTCGGGTAGATGTGCTCGAAGCTGACTTCCTTGCCGAAGCCGGTGGCCACGATGATCATCATCCCCACGGCGATCCCGGCGATGACCACGGCGATGAGCAGACCGGCGAAGAGCCGGCTCGAGATCCGTGGGGTGCTGTGGATCTCGCCGGTCTCGTCGGCGTACGACGTCGAGCCGATGGTGAGCACGCGCAGGGCGAGGGCGTAGACGACGGGCAGCCCGGCGCCGAAGACCAGCCCGGCCACGAAGACCTTGCTGGCGCCCTGGTAGAGCAGGTTGAGGGTGTTCACGGCATCCGTCCTCAGTGGGTCTTGGTCTCGGTGGGCTCGACCGTGTCGGAGCTCTCGGCGTCGGGGTCGATCGGGTGGGCGCCTGGGTGGGGGCCGGGGTGGGTACCCACGTGGGTGACCGGGGCGTGCTCGTAGGCCGGCGAGGTGATCTCAGCCGCGCGCTCCCACTCGTCGTTGACGTTGTCCGCGCTGACGTGCTCACGCCGCGAGCTGCGGAAGATCCAGGTCGACACCCCGACGAGGATGAGGAAGACGACGAGGGCGCCGGCGGCCCCGCCGAGCAGGTCGCCGATCCACCACATCAGGGCCCCGACCATGGCGGCGATCGGGAAGGTGGTCGCCCAGGCCGTCACCATCCGCCCTGCGGTCGACCAACGCACCGGGGTGCCGCGGCCGAGGCCACCACCGAGCACCGAGCCGGTCGCCACGTGGGTGGTGGACAGCGCGAAGCCGAGATGGCTGGCCGAGAGCAGCACGGCGGCGGTGGCCCCGTCGCTCGACATGCCCTGCCGGGGCGTGATGTCGACCAGGCCCTTGCCGAGCGTGCGGATGATCCGCCAGCCGCCGAGGTAGGTGCCGGCGGCGATCGCGGTGGCGGCGCTGAACTTCACCCACACCGGGATCGAGGTGGTGCTGGTCCAGTGCCCGCTCGCGATCAGCGCGAGGGTCATCACGCCCATCGTCTTCTGGGCGTCGTTGGTGCCGTGCGCGATGGAGACGAGCGAGGCGCTGCCCACCTGGCCGTAGCGGAAGTAGCGCTCCTCGAGGCGGTGCATGACGCTCTGGGTCACCTTGTGCACCAGCCAGCAGCCGGTGAAGGCGACGACGATCGCGATGATGGGGGAGATCAGCGAGGGCAGCAGGATCTTGCCCACCACGCCGTCGAGCTTGGTGCCGTCGCCGGTCCACTTGACCCCGGCCCAGCCCAGGCCCGCAGCGGCGGCGCCCGTGAGGCCACCGAGCAGCGCGTGCGACGAGCTCGACGGCAATCCGAGCAGCCAGGTGAACAGGTTCCACAGGATGCCGCCCGCCAGGCCCGCCAGGATGATCAGCAGCACCGCCTCGCCGCCGTCGGCCAGCAGGGCGGGGTCGGGCGAGCCGTCCTTGGTCTGCAGGTGGATGACCGCGTTGGTGACGGTGAGGGCCACCTGCACGGACAGGAAGGCGCCGACGAGGTTCAGGATCGCGGAGAGTCCCACGGCGACCTTGGGCTTGAGGGCCCCGGTCGAGATCGACGCGGCCATGGCGTTGGCGGTGTCGTGAAAGCCGTTCGTGAAGTCGAAGGCCAGTGCGGTCATGATGACGAGCACCAGCGTGATGTTTGCTGCGTCCACGATTCACCAGTGTGAGGCTGTCGACTGGACTTCACCAAGGCGAGTGGCTCTGTTCACCCGCTGTTCACCTGCCACGGGCGAGGGCGGCTCTCACCACCCTGTCAGGATGCGGCGATGACCGACCTCGACTGGAGCACCCCGCAGGGCCTCGCCGCGATCCGCGAGCACCTCGCCGCCCGCATCGAGGGGTGGCGCCAGCCGGTGGCCCATGCCGTGGCGCTCAGCCCCGCGTCGTCGTCACCCGAGTGGGAGTTCGCCCACGTCAACGGCCCCGGCGGGCGGCACGGACTGCCCGCGGTGGTGCTGGCGACCGTGCTCGGTCACGACGGCTCGACCGCCACGCTCCCGCTGTCGCGGGCCGAGCTCGCGGCGGCCGTGGAGTCGCTCGCGCCGGCCGAGGCCTGCACGTCCCTCGACCACCCCAACCTCGCTGCTTGGCGCGAGGTGCTGGCCGAGCTCGAGGGCAACCCGGCCCGCGAGGCGCAGGCGGTGTTCGTCGCCGACCTCGACGACCCGGTCGACTCCGAGGCCGACGGCTCGATGCGGGCGACCTTCGAGGGGCACGCCCCCCAGCTCTGAGCCCTGATGACGTGCCGCGTAGGGGACCCGTCGGGTTCAGCAGCCGGTACGACGTCGCCTACCGCCTGGTAAGTGCAGTGATCACTCCACCTACCAGGCGGTAGGGCAGGCGAAGCCCGGATGCCGTGTGGTGGCGGGACAGCTGCCACGTCACCTGATGCCGCCTACCACTGCGTAAGTGCACCGATCACTCGAGCTACCAGGCGGTAGGTCGAGTGAGGTCCGCAGGGCAGCGACCGCGTCGTGTCGGGCACGCAACGGGCTGCTCGGGCGTTGGTGCTGCGGACGGGTCGAGCGCCGCCGCCACGGTCGCCGGCCCGTCCACCTCGAGACCCCTGCCTGGCCGGGCTCTGCCCGTGCCCATCCGCCCTGCCCGAGAGGCCCCCGCCCGTGCTCGACGCCCTGACGACGCTGCTCGAGGCCGGGGCGGCGGCCCCGTGGGTGCTGGCCGTGGTGCTGCTGATCGCCGTCGGCGACGCCCTGTTCCCCCCGGTGCCGAGCGAGGGAGTCGTCGTCGCGCTCGCCGCGGTGGCCGTCGCGGGGCACGGCCCCCACCTGGTGCTCCTCGTGCTGGCGGCCGCGGTGGGGGCGTTCCTCGGCGACCTGCTCACCTTCGTCGTCGGCCGCCGCTACGGCCCGCAGCGGCTCGACCGCGTCACCCGGCCCCGCGCGCGGCGTCTCCTGGAGCGCTCGACCACCACGCTCGAGCGGCGTGGTGCCCTCGTCATCCTCACCGCGCGCTACGTCCCCCTGGGCCGGGTGGCCGTGAACCTCACGGCGGGCGCCACCGGCTTCCCGCCGCGGCGCTTCGCCCCCCTGGCCGCCCTCGCCGCCGCCACCTGGGCCACCTGGTCGGTCGCCGTCGGCGCGCTGGCCGGGCGCTGGCTCGACGGCAACCCGCTGCTCGGCTCGGCCCTCGGCATCGCCCTGGCGCTCGGTCTCGGTCTCGGCGTCGACCGGGTCGCCCGCCGCCTCACCGGCTGGGGCCGGATGCCGGCAGCCGCGGCATCCTGACCGCGCGCACCACCGCGCGAACGTGGGTGAAGACCTTCGCTACGGCGACGATCTTCACCCACGTTCGGGATCGGGGCTTGCGGGCTCGTCCACCGGGCCCCCTGTCGTTTGCACTCTCCACCCGAGAGTGCCAATAATGGGTTAGCACTCTCCCAGTGAGAGTGACAATCCTGACCGGTCCGGTGAGGGTCGAGTGCCCGCGGCGACATGAGCCGACGGCATCCGGCTCGTCCGTCGCGGGCACCGCCCGGTCTCACCTTCGATTCGCGTGGGAGGAACCACCCGAATGGCCAAGATCATCGCGTTCGACGAGGAGGCCCGCCGCGGCCTCGAGCGCGGCATGAACATGCTCGCCGACGCCGTCAAGGTGACGCTCGGCCCCAAGGGCCGCAACGTCGTGCTCGAGAAGAAGTGGGGCGCCCCCACGATCACCAACGACGGCGTCTCCATCGCCAAGGAGATCGAGCTCGAGGACCCGTACGAGAAGATCGGCGCCGAGCTCGTCAAGGAGGTCGCCAAGAAGACCGACGACGTCGCCGGTGACGGCACGACCACCGCCACCGTGCTCGCCCAGGCGCTGGTCCGCGAGGGCCTGCGCAACGTCGCGGCCGGCGCCAACCCGATGGCGCTCAAGCGCGGCATCGAGAAGGCCGTCGACGCCGTCTCCGCCGAGCTGCTCGCCGCCGGCCAAGGACGTCGAGACCAAGGAGCAGATCGCCGCGACCGCGTCGATCTCCGCCGCTGACCCCCAGATCGGCGAGATGATCGCCGAGGCCATGGACAAGGTCGGCAAGGAAGGCGTCATCACCGTCGAGGAGAGCAACACCTTCGGCCTCGAGCTCGAGCTCACCGAGGGCATGCGCTTCGACAAGGGCTACATCCGCCGTACTTCGTCACCGACGCCGAGCGCATGGAGGCCGTGCTCGAGGACCCCTACATCCTGATCGCGAACTCCAAGATCGGCTCGATCAAGGACCTGCTGCCGCTGCTCGAGAAGGTCATGCAGTCCGGCAAGCCGCTGCTGATCATCGCCGAGGACGTCGAGGGCGAGGCCCTGGCCACCCTGGTCGTCAACAAGATCCGCGGCACCTTCAAGTCGGTCGCCGTCAAGGCTCCCGGCTTCGGTGACCGTCGCAAGGCCATGCTCGGCGACATCGCGATCCTCACCGGTGGCCAGGTCATCTCCGAGGAGGTCGGCCTCAAGCTCGAGAACGCCGACCTCGACCTGCTCGGCAAGGCCCGCAAGGTCGTCGTCACCAAGGACGAGACCACCATCGTCGAGGGTGCCGGCGACCAGCGACCAGATCGCCGGTCGGGTCAACCAGATCCGCGCCGAGATCGAGAAGTCGGACTCCGACTACGACCGCGAGAAGCTCCAGGAGCGCCTCGCCAAGCTCGCCGGCGGCGTCGCCGTCATCAAGGCGGGCGCGGCCACCGAGGTCGAGCTCAAGGAGCGCAAGCACCGCATCGAGGACGCCGTTCGCAACGCGAAGGCGGCCGTCGAGGAGGGCATCGTCGCCGGTGGCGGCGTCGCGCTGCATCCAGGCCGGCAAGGCCGCGTTCGAGAAGCTCGAGCTCGACCGGCGACGAGGCGACCGGCGCGAACATCGTCCGCGTCGCCATCGAGGCCCCGCTCAAGCAGATCGCGATCAACGCCGGCCTCGAGGGCGGCGTCGTGGCGGAGAAGGTCGCGCACCTCGAGCCGGGTTGGGGCCTCAACGCCGCGACCGGCGAGTACGTCGACCTGATCGCGGCCGGCATCATCGACCCGGCCAAGGTCACGCGCTCGGCGCTGCAGAACGCCGCGTCGATCGCCGCGCTGTTCCTCACCACCGAGGCCGTCGTCGCCGACAAGCCGGAGAAGGCCTCTGCGGCCATGGCCGGCGGCGGCGGCGACGACATGGGCGGCATGGGCTTCTGAGCGACAGCTCCTGACCCGGCCACCCGGCTGCACCACGCGAGGGCGGTCTCCCGACAGGGAGGCCGCCCTCGCTGCGTCCGCGGTGACGTCGAGATCGCGCGACACGCTGACGGTGCGCGCCGTTGATCAGCGTGTCGCGGGACCTCGACGGACGGAGGGCGTGCCAGCCGTTGGGGCTCTCAGCGCATCCGCAGGCCGACGCCCGGCTCGCGCGGCTTCCGGGCCCGCGCGAGCAGGCGGGCGGCCGCCGCCACCCACCCGGCCACGAGCAGCACCGACACGACCAGGCTCATCGAGGTGGGCAGCTCGTCGCGCCCGAGCAGGATGAACGGGACCCCCATCACCCCGAAGGCGAACACGGCGAGGGCCTTGTCGCCCACGCTCCACCGCCGGGACAGCAGCACCAGCAGGGTGCCCACGAACCACGGCACCGGCGCGACCGCCTCGGTCGCGGGCACCAGCGCCAGCACCACGGATGCCGCGAGCAGGGCCACGGTCGCGACCTCCAGCCACGGTGGTCCGGTCGGGGTGTCGGCGTCCGCGTCGGCCTCCGGGCCAAACGGCGCGGCCCGGGCCACGGCGTAGCCACCGGCCTCGGCGACCAGCGCCTCGGGTGACCCGAGGTCGGCCAGGGCCCGCCCTGCGGCCCCTGGGTCGTCCGGCCCTGCGACGCGCGCGACGTCGGCCAGGTAGTCCTCGATGCTGGTCCGCAGCTCGGTGCGGCGGTCCTCGGGCAGCACCGCCGACTCGGTGTCGAGCCGGGCCAACCACGCCCGGACCGCTGGTTGGTCCGAAGGCTGGTCCGACCCGTCGGTGCCGCTCTCGCCGGGTGCCATGCGCGCCACGGTAGCGCCCGCTGCGGAAGCAGCGCCGCACGCCGCGCTCCGGGTGCTCCGTCGTGGCCACCGGTCCCCGCGCGGACGGCAGGATGACCTCATGTCCATCACCGCGATCGACGAACCGCTCGTCCTCGGCCCGATGCTGCGCTACGTCGACGACACCTCCGCCACGGTGTGGGTGCGCACCGCGGCGAGCGCCCGGGTCACGGTGGAGCGGGCCGGTCGCACCTGGGGTGCCGCCACGGTGGCGGTGCACGGGTCGCACTACGCGCTGGTCGTGCTCGACGGCCTGCTGCCCGGCAGCGACGACACCTACTCGGTGCGTGTCGACGACGAGCTGGTCTGGCCACGACCCGGGATGCCGCCCAGCCGCATCCGCACGCTCGACCCCGACCGGCTGCCGTACTTCGCGTTCGGCACCTGCCGCACGACCGGCTCGCACGACCGGGAGGGCAACAAGGCCCACGGGGTCGACGCGCTGCGCACCCTCGCGCTGGCCCTGCGCGACGACCCCGAGGTGCGCTGGCCCGACGTGCTGCTGCTGCTCGGCGACCAGGTCTACGCCGACACCACCCCGCACGCGGAGCTCGAGGAGTTCATGGCCGCCCGGCGCAGCCTCGACGAGCCGCCGGGCCTGGAGATCAAGGACTTCGTCGAGTACGCCGAGCTCTACCGGCTCGCATGGAGCGAGGAGGTGATCCGGTGGGTGCTGTCGACCCTGCCCTCGGCGATGATCTTCGACGACCACGACCTCCGCGACGACTGGAACACCTCGTGGTCGTGGCGGCGCGAGATCCGCGCGACGACCTGGTGGCAGGAACGCATCGTCTCCGGGCTGGGGTCCTACTGGGTGCACCAGCACCTGGGCAACCTCTCGCCGACCGAGCTGGCCCAGGAGGGGCTGTGGCGGCGGGTCGTCGAGCACGAGGCCTCCGGCGCCACCGGCGAGATCGACCTCACCGCCGAGGTCGACGCGCTGGCGGCCCGGGCCGACGCCGAGCCGACGTCGTACCGGTGGAGCTACACCCGCGCCATGGGCGACAGCGCCCTGGTCGTCATCGACTCGCGGGCCGCCCGCGAGCTGCGGCCCGACGGCCGCTCGATGCTCGACGCCGACGAGCTGCGCTGGGTCGACGGCGTGCTGCGCGGCGGCGTGCACCATCTGTTCATCGGCACCTCGCTGCCCTTCCTGCTGCCCCCCGGACTGCACGACTTCGAGGCGATGGACGAGGCCATGGCGCAGGGCGCCTACGGCCGCGGGGTCGCGAGGGTTGCCGAGAAGATGCGGCGCAGCATCGACCTCGAGCACTGGGCTGCCTTCAACGAAGGGTTCGACGAGCTGTTCGAGCTGGTCATGCAGGTGGCTCGAGGCGAGCGCGGCCCGGCACCGCAGACGATCACCTTCCTCTCCGGCGACGTGCACAACTCCTACCTCGCGCAGGTGACCGACCCCGTGAAGCTGGGCGCGCAGTCGCGGGTGGTGCAGGCGGTGTGCTCGCCGATCCGCAACCCGATGCCGCGCGGCGTGCGGATGATCGTGTCGCTGTTCGCCAAGTCGCTGGTGCGGCCGATGCGGTTCATCGCGCGCAAGTCGCCCGACGTGCCGGGCCCGCGGTACCCGTGGACGGTCACCGACGGGCCCTGGTTCGACAACAACATCGCGCTGGTCACCGTACGGGCGAACGACCTCTCGCTGGCCTGGGTCACCGGTGTCGTGGAGGGCGACGAGGCGTACCCGCGGCTGCAGCAGGTGTATGCCGTGCGCCTCGACCCGCTGCCCGCGACGCTCCGGGTCGGGTCGGGGGCAGTTCAGGGTTGACCCCCGCAGCGGAACACCGGAGCCCTCGCCTAGCGTTGGTGGGGCAGGAGACGGTGCGCGGCAGGTGCGCGTCGGCTCGCCGCCCGGCCGCACTCCGGCCCGCACCGAAGGACTCCCATGACGCTCGCCAATGCGCCCGCCAGCCAGCTCGGTGAGCGCCTGGCCGCCGCCCGGGTCGAGGGCCTGAGCAAGATCTACGGCGCCGGCGAGACCAGGGTGGTCGCCCTCGACGACGTCACCCTCGACCTGTATACCGGTGAGTTCACCGCGATCATGGGCAAGTCCGGCTCGGGCAAGTCGACCCTGATGCACTGCGCCGCCGGGCTCGACGACGCGACCACCGGGCACGTCTGGGTGGGCGGTGTCGACCTGACCATGCTCAAGGAGAAGCACCTCACCGAGCTGCGCCGCGACCGGATCGGGTTCGTCTTCCAGGCGTTCAACCTGGTGCCCACCCTGACCGCGCAGGAGAACATCCTGCTGCCCTCGGCCATCGCCGGGCGCCGGCCCGATCCCGCGTGGTTCGACGAGGTCGTCGACACCGTGGGGCTGCGCGACCGGCTCGGCCACCGCCCGAGCGAGCTGTCCGGCGGGCAGCAGCAGCGCGTCGCGTGTGCCCGGGCCCTGGTGGGCCGACCCGACATCGTCTTCGCCGACGAGCCCACCGGAAACCTCGACTCCACGTCGGGGGCCGAGGTGCTGGGCTTCCTTCGGCGGGTCGTCGACACGCACGGCCAGACCGTGGTCATGGTCAGCCACGACCCGGGCGCGGCCAGCTGGACCGACCGGGTGGTCTTCCTCGCCGACGGCCACGTCGTCGACGAGCTGCGTGCACCGACCCCCGAGCGCGTGCTCGAGCGGATGGCGGCGCTCGACCACCTCGTCGTCGGGGGCTGACCATGCTCCGCGCCACCTGGCGCAGCCTGTTCGCCCGCAAGCTGCGCCTGCTGCTCAGCGCGTTCGCCGTCGTGCTCGGGGTGGCCTTCGTCTCCGGGTCGTACGTCTTCACCGACACGCTCGACCAGGCCTTCACGGGGCTCACCAGCGGGGCGGTCGGCGACGTCATCGTGCGGCCCGGCACCTCGGCCGACAGCGGTGGTGGCTTCGGTGGAGGCACCTCCGGGGCGCGAACCGTGCCCGCCTCCCTGGTGAAGGAGCTCGCGGCCGTCCCGGGTGCGGCCCGGGCCGACGGCCGGATCACGAACTTCGGCACCTTCGTGGTCGGCAAGGACGGCAAGCTGATCGGCGGCTCGGGCCCACCGGGCATCGCGGTCAACTACTCCGCCGGGCCGGCGGCCAACGGGGTGCCCGTCGCGACCCTCGAGCGCGGCCGCTGGCCGGCGGCCGAGGGCGAGATCGTCATGGACACCACGACGGCCGACAAGGCCGGCTACCTCGTCGGGGAGTCGGTGCCGCTGGTGACCGCCACCGAGCAGCCGCGTGTCTCGGCCCGCCTCGTCGGCACCGCTGCGTTCGGTGGGTCGACGTTGGTCGGCTCCAGCGTGGTCATGTTCGACACCGCGCAGGCCCAAGAGCTGTTCATGCAGGGCAAGGACGTCTACTCGCAGGTGTGGGTGACGGCGGCCCCGGGGACCAGCCAGGAAGATCTGCGCTCGGCCGTGGCCAAGGTGCTGCCCAAGGACACCCAGGCCGCCACCGGTGATGCGACCGCGGCGCGCGCGGCGAGCCGGATCGACGAGGCGCTGTCGTTCGTCACGACCTTCCTGCTCGTCTTCGCGGGCATCGCCCTGACGGTTGGTGCCTTCCTCATCGTCAACACCTTCTCGATCCTGGTCGCACAGCGCAGCCGCGAGCTCGCCCTGCTGCGAGCCATCGGCGCCAGCCGCCGCCAGGTGGCGCGGTCGGTGCTGATCGAGGCGGCCGTGGTCGGCTTCGTGGGCTCGGCCCTCGGGCTCGGGCTCGGCGTTCTGCTCGCCGTCGGCATCAAGGCGCTGTTCGGGCGGATCGGCCTGAACCTCAGTGACAACCCGCTGGTGCTCGAGCCGCGCACGGTGGTCGTCAGCCTCGTGGTCGGCGTGCTCGTCACGGTCGCCGCGGCCTACCTCCCCGCCCGGCGGGCCGGCAGCGTCCCGCCGGTCGCGGCGATGCGCGACGACGTGGCCCTCGCAGAGAGCGGGTTGCGGTGGCGCCTCACCGTCGGTGCCGTGCTCCTCGCCGCGGGCATCGCCGGCATGGTCGCCGGTCTCCTGGGTGTGGGGTCGGAGCCGACCTACGTGCTGGGCGCCGGCGCCTTCGGGGTGCTCGTCGGCACCGCCCTGCTCAGCCCGGTGCTCGGCCGCCCGGTGCTGGCCGGGCTCGGCTGGGTCTACCGGCGCGGCTTCGGCGCGGTGGGGCTGATGGCCGAGCAGAACACGCGCCGCAACCCGCGCCGCACCGCGGCCACCGCCTCGGCGCTGATGATCGGCGTCTCGCTGGTGACGATGATGGCGGTGCTCGGGGCGTCGGCCAAGGCCAGCCTCGACAAGACCCTGGCCGAGGACATCATCGCCGACTACGTCGTGACCAACCCCGTGGGACAGCCGTTCTCCAGCTCGGTGGCGCGCGAGGTGACACAGGTGCCCGGGGTCGGGCAGGTCGCTCAGGTGCGGGGTGCCGTGCTGCAGGTCGACCGTGACCGCGACTTCGCCACGGCCGTGGACCCGGCGGCCATCACCGAGGTGGCCCGGCCGGAGGTGGTCACCGGATCGCTCGCCGACCTCGGCGCAACGTCGGTGGCCCTGTCGAGCACCTACGCCCGGGACAACGGCCTGGCGGTGGGGTCGAAGGTCACCATCGGCTACGCAGGTGACGAGAGCCCGGCGACCGTGGTGGCGACGTACACCGCCGACAGCGTGCTCCAGTCGGACGTCACCATGTCGCTCGACGGCTTCGACGCCATCGGTGTGCCACCGACCGACCGCACCGTGTACGTGCTCGCGAAGCCCGGCGCCGACCGGGCTGCCCTCCGCGCCGGCCTGGACGCGGTGGTCGCCGACCTGCCCACCGTCAACGTGAACGACCAGGCCGAGTTCGCGGCCGAGCAGCGCACCCCGATCGACCGGCTGCTGTTCATCGTCTACGCGCTGCTCGGGCTCGCGGTCGTCATCGCGGTGCTCGGCATCGTCAACACCCTGGCGCTGTCGGTCACCGAGCGGGTCCGTGAGATTGGGCTGCTGCGCGCCGTCGGGCTGAGCCGGCGCCAGCTGCGCACCATGCTGCGCCTGGAGTCGGTGGCGATCGCCCTGCTCGGCGCGGTGCTCGGCGTGGTGGTGGGCCTGGCCTTCGCGTTGGCCCTGCAGCGATCACTGGCCGACGACGGGCTCGACGTGCTCGCCATCCCAGGTCTCCAGCTCGTCGGCTTCGTCGCGGTCGCCGGTGTCGTCGGCGTGCTCGCAGCGCTGTGGCCGGGACGTCGCGCCGCGCGCCTCGACGTGCTACGGGCGATCTCGACCGAATAGGGTTGCGGCCGTGCCCTCCTCGGCTGCCGATGCCCACCTGCCGCACCCGTTGGCGGTCGGCGGTCGGAGCTACCTGGTCGACCGGGCGACCAGGGACGATGTGGCCGCGGTCGTCGCCCTGCTTCGTGACGACCCGCTCGGCAGCGTCCGGGAGGTGACCACCGACGACGAGACCCTGCGCCCCTACCTCGAGGCGTTCGAGGACGTCGACGCCGATCCGCGCCAGCTGCTCCTCGTGGCGCGCCGACCCGACGGCACGGTTGTGGCGACCCTCCAGCTGAGCTTCCTGCGCACCCTGTCCCGCCGAGGCGGGCTGCGCCTGCTCGTCGAGGCCGTGCGCATTGCCGGGTCGGAGCGTGGCGCGGGCCTCGGGCAGGCCCTGATGGAGTGTGCCGTCGACCTCGGCCGGGCGCGCGGCGCGGTGCTCGCCCAGCTGACCACCGACCGGCGCCGCACCGACGCGCACCGGTTCTACGAGCGGCTCGGCTGGGTCGACAGCCACAAGGGGATGAAGCTCGACCTCACCGGGCCACCCCGGCGCCCGCCCGAGGTCAGCTGAACATCCGGGTGGCGCTCGCCTCGGCCTCGGCGTACTGCGACCCGGCCGCGCCGAGCACCTGGCCGATCGAGTCGAGGGACGCCCGCACCTGCTGCTGGGTGCCGCGCCACTGGGTGACCACCCCCTGGAACTGGACCGACGCGGTGCCGGTCCAGGCGTCCTGCAGGCCGGTGAGCCGAGCGAGCATCACCCCGACCTGGCCCTCGATCTCGGCCGAGATGCGGGCGACGTCACCGGCCGCCGCGGCGATGCGGTCGGTGTCGACCTGGAACTGTGCGCTCATGTCGGCGCCTCCCCTTCGTCGTGGGCCCACCGCCGTGGTGTGCCCGTCTGCCGAGAGCGTAGGTCGGCACGGGGACACTGGCCGGAGGTTATCCACAGGCTCGCGCCCCTACGCTGCGGGGGTGGCCATCCTCATCGACCCGCCCCGCGCGGAGGCGCACGGCCGACGCTGGTCGCACCTGGTCAGCGACACCGACCTCGACGAGCTGCACGCGTTCGCGCGCGCGATCGGCATCCCCGAGCGGGGGTTCGAGGGCGACCACTACGACATCCCCGAGGAGCGCTACGCCTCGGTCGTCGCGGCCGGCGCCGCTCCGACCAGCGCCCGCGACCTGCTCCGGGCGCTGCAGGCCAGCGGGTTGCGGATGCAGAAGCGGCGCGGCGACAAGGGCGTCGCCCGCGTGCGCGGCATCCGGTTCGTCGACGGCACCAGCGCCGACGTCGACCTGATCCGCTCCGACCGCGAGGCCGACGAGGCCCGCGTCTTCGCGGCGATGGCCTTCGTGCGAGACGATGCCGGCGACTTCGCGGCCGTGCACTCGGTGCGGCGGGCGGAGTGGGGGGCGCCGGGCGGTTGGCGAGAGCCGGGGGAGTCGGTGCGCGACAACGCGGTTCGCGAGGTGCGCGAGGAGACCGGGCTGGTCGTCGCGCCGGACGCGCTCAGCCCCCGGGGCTACGAGCGCTTCCACGGCCGCACCCCGGGTGGCCTGTGGCAGGAGGGCCGCGACCTCCTGCAGGTGTTCGAGGTGCGCGTGCCGGGCCGCCGGCCGGCCCTCACCGCCGAGCTAGACGACACCTCCGACCGCCGGTGGATGACCTGGGCCGAGCTCGAGCGAGAGTGCTCCGACCAGTTCTGGTGGCCGATGGCCGTGGCGGTGCTCAGCCCGCGAGCCGGGTGAGCTCGCGCGCGAGGTTCTCGCGCGCCGACCCCTCCCACTCGGCTCGCGCGTGGCTGCTGCGGTAGACGTGGTCACGCACCAGGAAGGGCCGCAGCACCGTTGAGCGGGCGGTGGCGTAGAGAGCCACGGGCACGTGCGCGTACTCCTCGCGCACCTGGGCGCAGTACTCGTCGAACCGGTCGACCGGCGCCGCGAGCACCCACAGGTCGGCGTCGTGCACCACCACGCGGGCGGGGTCGGCAGCCCCCTGCGGCGTCAGGTCGTGGGATGCCGTGTCGAGCACCACGGCGACCACCCGCGCGGTGACCTCGGGGTCGACCGGGAACCGCCCCAGCTGGCGCGCCGCCAGCGAGGCGCTCTCGGCCTCGTTGGCGTTGGCCGGGTCGACGGCGTAGACCGCGTCGTGGAACCAGGCGGCGAGCACCGCGACCGAACGGCTCGACCCGTTGACCCCACCGGCTGCGCACAGCTCGTCGAGGGCCGTGAGCACCTCGGCCAGGTGGGTCGCCTGGTGGTAGCGGCGGTGCGGCTCGTGCCACCGGCGCAGCAGGTCGGTACCGACATCGTCGATGGTGTCGGCCGGTGCCTCACCCGCGACCGGGGTGCAGTCCGCCCGCCACCGCACCCGCAACGCGTCCATCCGCTCACTGTGCCAGTCCGCGTGCCGCGCGTCACGCGGTTGGCCGGTGCTGCTCCCGGGCCACGGCGGAGCGGTCTGCCGTCGCGCAGCGGGGTTCCTCGAATCGCATGCGGCACGTGGGGACGGCCGTTGTCCGGCGCCCCTGCTTCGATGTACCCATGCAGAGGGTCGTTGTGGGCGCACTGGTCCGTGACCGCCGGGTCCTGCTCGCGCATCGACGACCCGACAAGCGTGCCTACCCGAACGTGTGGGACCTGCCCGGTGGGGTCGTGGAGGCCGGCGAGTCAGAGCTGGGCGCGCTGGCGCGGGAGCTGCACGAAGAGCTCGGCGTGCGCATCCTGACGCACTCGGCCACCCCCCTGTGCCGGCTCCTCGCAGGCCCGTCGGCAGAACCGGCACTGCTGAGCGCCTGGCTGGTGCCTGACTGGCAGGGGACGCCGGCGAACGTCGCCCCCGAGGAACACCACGACATCGGATGGTTCACCGTCGAGGAGCCCTCCCCCGGCCATCCGCTCCTGCGCGCCGCGCTGGTGGACGCCATGCAGGCCCCCGGCGGCTGATTGTGGCGACCCGACCTCAGCACGGCCGGCGGCAAGGTAGTGCATTTTGCGGGCCGGTCACGCAGCATTGCGACATGGACGTCGGCGCTCGCACATGAACGCCATCTGCCCGCGCCCGAGGTGCGACCCGCCGGCTCAGGTGGCGAGCCACCTCGGACGGCCGGAGGCCTGGCCGGGAAGGCCCTGCTGATGGTGGCCTTCATCGACGCCGACGGAGTCGTCCGGCTGGAAGCGCTCGTGGAAGGGCTCGTCGACGAGCTCGCCGAGCCACCGGTCTGCAGGTGGTGCGCGGTCGAGGTGTTCGCGACCTGGGTCAGCAGTCACCTGACCTGGGTGCACCGACGCACCGGGCTGCTGGTCTGCTCGGGGCAGGTCATCGGCGGCTGGGGGGCGCTGCGCGAAGCAGCACCGGTGGAGTGGCGCGTGGCCGGGAGACCACGGCGCGCCCGGAGGAGCCGGTCTGCCGCTGGTACGGCGCGCAGCTGACGGGTGAGGCGGGCGTGGCCGACCACGCGGATGCCGGTCAGCAGCCGGCCGGTTGCGCACGGCGGGGTCGGCACCGGCCGGTGCGCCGACGCCAAGACCCCGACGCCAGGCCCGCGTATGCCAAGGGGCGCCCGACCACGCTGTGCAGGCAGCGTGGTCGGGCGCCCGGGTGGTGGCCCTGTCGGCTTAGCCGTTGGTGGTCGGCTTGGCTGCCAGGGTGGCCTTGACCTGGATGCTCTTGCCGTCGCGCAGCACGGTGAGCGTCACCTGGTCGCCGGTGGTCTTCTCGCGGACGTGGCCGACGAGGGAGTCGGCCGACTCGACCGGCTTGCCGTTGACGGCGATGATGACGTCGCCGACCTTGAGCCCGGCCGCGGCGGCGGGGGTGCCGTCGCCGACCGAGGCGACCTCGGCGCCGGCCCGGGTGGCCGAGCCGTCGCTGGCGCTGCCGTCCTGCGGGGTGACGCCGAGGTAGGCGTGCGCCGCGGCGCCGTTGTCGATGAGCTGCTTGGCGATCGACGTGGCCTCGTTGACCGGGATCGCGAAGCCGATGCCGATGCTGCCCGACTGGCCGCCCGACGAGGCGCCGAGCGAGGCGATCGCGGAGTTGATGCCGATGAGCTGGCCGCTGGCGTTGACCAGGGCGCCGCCGCTGTTGCCGGGGTTGATCGCCGCGGAGGTCTGGATCGCGTTGGTCACGACGGTCTCGCCGGCCGACTGCTGCTGCTGCTGGCCGTTGGGGTCGAGCTGCGAGCCGTCGCTCGGGGCCGGGCTCTCGGCCTCGGTGGTGACCGGGCGGTTGAGCGCGCTGACGATGCCGGTGGTGACGGTGCCGGCCAGGCCGAGGGGGTTGCCCACGGCCATGACCGGGTCACCGACGGCGATCTTGTCGGAGTTGCCGATGGCGACGGGGGTGAGGTCGCTGGGGGCGTTCTTGACGGTGATGACCGCCAGGTCTGTGGACGGGTCGGTGCCTCGCACCTCGGCGTCGTAGGTGCGGCCGTCGGCGAGGGTCACGGTGAGCTTCTGGGCGCCCGCGACGACGTGGTTGTTGGTGAGCACGTGGGTCTTGTCGATGACGACGCCCGAGCCCTGCGCCCCACCCTGGGCCAGGGTGGCGCTGATGCTCACGACGCTCGGCGAGACGACGGATGCAGTCGCGGTCCAGTCCGGGGCCGAGGCGCTGCCCTGCTTCACCGGGGCGGAGGCGTTGCTGCCGAGCTGGGTCGTCGCGGAGGTGGTGGCGGCGGTGGAGCCGTTGTCGTCCAGGTACTGGGTCGCGGCGACCGTGCCACCGGAGGCCAGGAGCGCAGCCAGCACCGCGACGGCGGTGAGCTGGGCGCCGCGCTTGGCGGGCTTGGGGGCCGGCGCCTGCGGGACGGGCTGACCGAAGGTGCCCAGGGGGCCCATCGGCGGGGGAGTGCTGCCGTAGCCGGCGGGGATCTCGCTGGTCGGCGCACCGTCGTACCGGGTGGCCGTGGTGGTGCTGCCACTGGGGGTGTACCACTGCGGGGTGGGGGGCTGCTCGCTCATCGGCGCTGCCTTCCTTCAGATCGGGGTTCTGTCTGACTGGTGTCAGTCAATCCCGGTGAGGTGGAAGGGCCCTGATCAATGGCTGGGAGTCCCCTGTGGAAGCCGGACCACGAAGGTGGCGCCGCCGCCGGGGGTCGTGGCGACACCCGACCCGGCCGTGGTGCTGCGACACGATGGCCGCGACGATCGCCAGCCCGAGGCCGCTGCCGCCGCCGCCGGCGCGCCCGCGCGAGGGGTCGGCCCGGTAGAAGCGCTCGAACACCTTGGTCGCGACCTCCTCGGGCACGCCCGGGCCGTGGTCGCGCACCTCGAGGGCGACGCCGAAGTCGTCCGGGCCCGACGGCGACCTCGACCGGGCGTGCCGTCCGGGGTGTGCAGCAGGGCGTTCGCGACGAGGTTGGTGACGACCTGACGCAGCTGGGACTCGTGCCGCGCACCGGAGTCGGCGCGACCGGGCCGTCGAGCCCGAGCAGCGAGATGCGGCGCTCGCGGGGCGCGCACGCGGGCGTCGGCGACGGCGTCCGCGGCCAGCACGGTGAGGTCGACCTGGGTGGTCTCCACGACGGGCGCCGTCGTCGATGCCGGGCCAGCGGTCAGCAGGTCCTCGACCAGCCCGCTCATCCGGGTCGACTCGGCCTCGATGCGCTCCATCGCGCGACCCGACGGCTGCGCTGTCGCGCACGGCGCCCTGCCGGTAGAGCTCGGCGTAGCCGCGCACCGTGGCCAGCGGGGTGCGCAGCTCGTGCGAGGCGTCGGCGACGAACTGGCGCATCCGCGCCTCGCTGGCCTCGCGCACCGCGAACGCGGACTCGATGCGGGTCAGCATCACGTTGAGGCTGCGCGAGAGCGAGGTCACCTCGTCGTCGGCCTGGCGCACCGGGATGCGCTGGGTGAGGTCGCCGGCGGCGATCGCGGCGGCGGTGTCCTCGATGCGGGCCAGCGGGCGGAAGGCGCGGCGCACCGCGAACCAGGCGAGCACGATCGAGCCGATCAGCGCGAGCGATGCCGATCGTCGCCGTGGTGACCAGAAGCCTTGCGACAGTGTGGTTCACGGTGGTCAAGGGGATGCCGACGGCGAATGTCGCGTCGGCGTCCGGTGACCCGCCCGGCGACGAACCGCCACTGAGCGGGACCGGACTGCGGAGCCCACCGTGAACGGCTCGCTGCTCGCTGACCGCGGGTCGGTGATCGGGCAGCTCGGGGAGGTCGGGCATGGCGGTGACGCCGGTGGGCCGCCTGGTGACGGTCACCGCACCGGCGTCTGCAGCTCGAAGGCGTAGCTGCGACGGGAACGTGGTGTCGCCGGTTCGAGGTCGGCGAGGGCCTGGTTCGCGACCGGGCGCGCCACCGACAGCAGCTCAGCGTCGACGCGGTCCATCAGGTCGGAGCGCATCAGCAGCGCGGTCACCGAGGCTGGTGAGGATGAGGGCCGCGCCGACGAGGGTGCCCACGATCGCCACGAGGCGGGTCCGCAACGGAACCGCCTCGAGCTCGGTGCACGACGCGGGCAACGGGCCCGCCGTCGGTGCGCGGTGTGGGAACCGAGGCCCATCAGCCCTGGGGAGGCAGGCGCAGGACGTAGCCGACACCGCGCTTGGTGTGGATCAGCGGCGGGCAGTCCCTCGGTGTCGATCTTGCGGCGCAGGTAGGAGATGTAGGACTCGACGATGCCGGACTCGCCGCGGAAGTCGTAGTCCCAGACGTGGTCGAGGATCTGCGCCTTGGACAGCACCCGGTTGGGGTTGAGCATCAGGTAGCGCAGCAGCTTGAACTCGGTGGGGCTGAGGCTCGATGACCCGGCCGGCCGCGGCGCACCTCGTGCGAGTCCTCGTCGAGCTCGAGGTCGTCGAAGACGCAGATGACCTGGCGTCGTCGTCGGCCTCGCCGCCGGGTGCGGCGCAGCACCGCGCGGATGCGGGCCACGACCTCCTCGAGGCTGAACGGCTTGGTGACGTAGTCGTCGCCGCCGACGGTCAGGCCCTGTGATCTTGTCGTCGGTGTCGTCGCGGGCCGTGAGGAAGACGATCGGGCACGCTGCCGGCCCTGCTCGCGCAGCCGCCGGGTGACGGTGAAGCCGTCCATGTCGGGGAGCATCACGTCGAGCACGCAGCAGGTCGGGCTCGTCGGTCGCCGGCGAGCCGCAGCGCCTCGGCGCCGTTGGCGGCGGTGTGCGACCTCGAAACCGGCGAAGCGCAGGCGAGGTCGCGAGCAGCTCGCGGATGTTGGGCTCGTCCTCGACGACGAGGAGGCGTGCCTCGGGGGTCTGGGTGGTCACGCATTCAGTCTGGCGGGTGAACCTGTGAGTTCGCTGGACGTCCGCTGGGATGACGCTCGGCGTCGGGTCGAGCCGGAGCGGGCTCAGGTGCGCTGGTCGTTCGAACGACCCGCTGTCGAACATGCCGCGGCTACGCCGAGCACGACGAACGCCACGGCCCCGAGACGGCGACCAGGCCGGACGCCGAGGTGATCCACCCCTAGCGGGTCAGCGGGCCGCCCCGTGGGGTCGGTGGCCTGCTTGGACAGGGCGACGATGCCGATGATCAGCGAGGGCAGGCACAGCAGGCAGCAGAGCACGGTGGCGATCGCCGAGACGATGGTCAGCGGCAGGGCGGTGTTGGTCGGTGGGGGAGCGCCGTACGGTGGTACGGCCCGGTCGGCGGCGGTAGGGCCGGGGGCAGCCCGTAGGGGGTCTGGCCGTAGGCGGTCGAGCCGTACGGCTGCTGCACGTAGCCGGGCTGGCCGTAGGGGTTGGCACCGTACGGGCTGTCCTGGGGCGGCTGCGGATAGGGCGGCTGGGCGACGGGCGCCCACGGGTCCGGCGCGTGCCCGGCATCCGGCGTGGTGTAGGGCGACGGCGGCGTCACCGGAGCGGCTCGAGGGGAGCGGCTGGGTGGGTGGGGCGGGGCGGGCTGGCCCAGGCCGGTGCCGTCGGGTCCTCGAACCCGTCGCCGGAGCGTGCCGGGTCGGTGCTGTCGTCCATGGTCGCGCGTCCTCGCTCTGTGCCCACGGAGCCGGTCGGCGCCCGCGCACGAGGCTAGCGGCTGGCTCCCGACCGGCGGGCGCGGATGGCAGCCTCCGCGGTCGTCATCGCGTCGCGCTCGTGTCAGGATCGGGGCGTGAGACTTCCGCTGCCACAGGTCGAGCCCGACGCGACCCTCCCGGGGTCGGTCACCGTCTACGAGGTGGGGCCACGCGACGGCCTGCAGAACGAGTCGGCCGTCGTGCCGGCCGCCGTCAAGGCCGAGTTCGTGCGGCGGCTCGCCGGGGCGGGGCTGGGCACCGTCGAGACGACGTCGTTCGTCGACCCGCGGTGGGTGCCCCAGCTGGCCGACGCCGAGGAGGTGCTCGGCCTGCTCGGCGACGAGGGGCTCGGGACCGCAGCGGCCGGTGCTGGTGCCCAACGAGCGCGGCCTGGACCGGGCGCTGGCTGCCGGGGTCGGGGCCGTGGCGGTGTTCGGCAGCGCGACCGAGACCTTCGCCCGCAAGAACCTGAACCGCACCGTGGCCGAGTCGGTCGAGATGTTCCGGCCGGTGGTCGAGCGCTCGCGCGACCGAGGGGCTCTGGGTGCGGGCCTACGTGTCGATGTGCTTCGGCGACCCCTGGGAGGGGCCGGTGCCGGTCGCCCAGGTCGTCGACGTGTGCCGGCGCCTGATGGACCTCGGCTGCGACCAGCTCTCGATCGGCGACACGATCGGCGTCGGCACCGTCGGCCACGTGCACCGGCTGCTGGGGGCGCTCGACGCCGCCGGCATCGGGCCCGACAGGGTCGGCGTGCACTTCCACGACACCTACGGCCAGGCCCTGGCCAACACGATGGCGGCCCTGCACGACGGGGTGCGCGTCGTCGACGCCTCGACCGGCGGGCTCGGCGGCTGCCCCTACGCCAAGTCGGCCACCGGCAACCTCGCCACCGAGGACCTCGTCTGGGCGCTGCAGGGTGCCGGCGTGCAGACCGGCATCGACCTCGACGCCCTGGTCGAGACCAGCGTCTGGATGGCCGCGCAGCTCGGCCGCCCGTCGCCGTCGAGCGTCGTGCGAGCGCTGTCCGGGGGCTGAGGCCGCTGCGCCGGGCACGGCCCGAGGGTGCTGCGGTCCTATGCTTATGTGAGTTCGATGTGAGTTCCCTCGCGGATGGCGTCATCGCGCCCGCCGCGAGCGGATCATGACCTCATGAGTGACCAGAGCACACCCGTGCCAGTCCCGTCCACCCCGAGCAGCCGGCGGCCGACACCGCGGCGCTCCCACCGCAGCAGGCCCCGCGCAGCCGGTGCCGGGCACCCCGGCCCAGCCGGGCTGGGGCGCGGCGCAGACCGCTGCCGCGCCGGCGCCCCCCGGTTGGGCGCCCCCGTCCGGCCCGCCGTCCGGGCCGCGGCGCTGGTGGTCGGAGGCGACCTCCACCGGTGGTGGCCGGGCCGCCCTCGGCCTCGCGGCCGTGCTGGCCGCCCTGGTGGTCGTGGTCGGTATCGGCCTGACCGCCGCCATGGTGGTGTCACACCACGGCGGTGGCGAGCGAGGCTTCATGATCGAGCGGCGACCGCGACGGCCGGGGCGACTTCGACCAGCAGGGGCCGGGGATGGGTCGGGGCAACGGAATGGACCCCAACGACGGCCAGGGCCGCGGGCAACGGCAACAGCAACCCGGTCCCGCAGGTGCCCGGTCAGGGCGCTCCGGTCGCTCCCGGTGCCCCCGGGGGACCGCGGCAGGCAGGGGATGGGCGGGGGCGCCGGTGCTGCTCTCGGCGCGGTGCTGCACGGTGAGTTCACCACCTCGGTGACCGGGACGCCGACGGTCATGGTCGTGCAGACCGGCCAGGTGACGGCCTACACGGCCGGCAAGTCGCATGACGGTCAAGAGCACCGACGGGTTCTCGGCCACCTACACGCTCGACGGCACCGCGCCCGTCATCGGCAACGCGGCCACGCCGGTGGCCGTCGGCGCCGACGGTGCGGGTCGTGGCGGCCAAGGAGGGGATGAAGGTCACGGCGGTCGTCGTCGGTTGAGCCGGGCACGCTGACAGGTCAGGAGCGCACTGTCCGGTTCCCGGGCCTGAGACGCCAGCACCTGCACGTGGGGTGATGCAGGCCGCGTCATGGAGCGCGCCGCCTGCATCACCCGGCCCGAGCAGTGCAGGTCGGGTGATGCATGCCGCGTCATGGAGCGCGCCGCCTGCATCACCTGACGACTCCTCGACAAGTCGGGGTCGTGGCGTGCCCCGAGACCCGCATCCCGCGGAGGCCGTTCAGGACCTCTCGGCGGGCTCCAGCTGCTGACGGTGGACGTGAGGGCGGGGAGGTTGTCACCGGTCGGTGACGCGCCGGTCGTCCATGAGCGTGCTGCTCGAGACCGGTGCGCTCGTCGTCGGCGGGCCGCTCGCCCACGGCGGCCGAGTCGTCGACGATGCCGTTGACCTCGGGGGTGATCTGCCGCTCGAGCGCCAGCGCGAGCACCGCGACCCCCGCCAGGCCCGCGACGATGACACCGATGAACACGCCGCCGAGCTGGCGGTTGAGCAGCCACCCCGCCACGATCGGCGCGCTGATCGCACCCACCTGGAACGCCCCGGCGGACACGGCGTTGAACCGGCCGCGGTCGCGGTCGCTGGCCAGGTCGTTGACGATGGCGGGCACGGTGGGCTGCAGCATGGTCTCGCCCAGCCCGAACAGCACGTGGAAGACGATGACGCCGGCCGCCGCCGCCATCGTGCCGGCGGCCAGCCCGGTGGCGCCGAGCAGCAGCCAGGCGGCGGCCCACAGCCCGACCAGCACGAGGAACACCCGGGTGCGGCGTCGCCCGTCGATGAACCGCAGCACCAGGAACTGCATGCCGACGATGACCGCGGTGTTGGCGGCGAAGGCGAAGCCGATGGTGCGGGTGGACACCTCGCTGACCTGCCGGGCGAAGGCGGGGAACCCGGCCTCCATCTGCCCGTAGCCGACGAAGCTGGACAGGAAGGTGAGTGCCGTGATCCAGACGACGGCCGGCTTGCGCAGGATGGTCAGGTAGCCGACGCCGGCCTCGTCGGGCGCATCGGCCGGGGGCTGCTCCGGCCGGCCGGCGACGTGCCGCAGCGGCCCGAGCAGCAGGCCGATGGGCACCAGCACGCAGGCCGCGTCGACGAGGAAGATGGCGGTGAAGGTGCCCGGCCGGTCGACGTCGGTGAGGAACCCGCTGACGATGCCGCCGATCCCGATGCCGAGGTTGACCAGGGCGAAGTTGATGCCGAAGAACTGGGTGCGCAAGGGGCCCGTGACGATGCTCGCCGTGAGGGCGTTGAACCCGGGCCAGCCGACACCGAAGCTGATGCCGAGCAGCGTGAACGCGAGCACGAACGCGGGCACCGACGTGGCGAACGCCAGCACGACGGCCCCGACCAGCTGGGCGAGGTTGCCCCAGACCAGCACCACCCGCGAGCCGAGCCGGTCGATCAGCGCCCCCATCGGCCCGGTTACGACCAGGGCGACGACGGCGATCATCCCCATCAGCAGGCCGGCCACGTCGAGCGGCACCCCGCGCACCTCGTGCACGTAGATGACGGTGAAGGGCAGGGTCATCCCCCGGCCGAGTGTGGAGATCGCGGTGGTCGACAGCAGCCACCGGCCCGGGGTGGGGAGCGCTCGCCAGAAGCCGCGCAGGGTGAACCGGTCGTGCTGGGGGGCCTGCGCGGTGTCAGGGGTCGCCTGCCCTTGCCCGCCCCCGACGTCGTTGTTCTCGGACATCGTCCAACCGTGCCACGGGGCACCGACACCGATCGAGCGGGTTTACGAACCGGTGCAGGAGGCGCCCTTGGGCGCGGTCGCGCCGCCCGGCATCCACAACCCGGCAGCGCACCACGTCCGGGAGCGGTTAGCCTTGGCGCTGGTGCCCGTCCGGGTGCCGAACCCGCAGACGCGACAAAGAGGTGGACCGTGCCGACTGGCAAGGTGAAGTTCTTCGACTCGGAGAAGGGCTTCGGATTCGTGTCGGGCGACGCCGGCGAGGGGGACGTCTTCGTCCCGGCCAGTGCCCTGCCCGAGGGAGTGGCCGGCCTCAAGGGCGGCCAGCGGATCGAGTTCAGCATCGCCGAGGGCCGCCGCGGCGCCCAGGCGCTGTCGGTGCGCCTCCTCGACCCCGCCCCCTCGGTGGCCACGAACCGTCGGGTGGCCAGCCGCAAGCCGGCCGAAGAGATGGTGGTCATCGTCGAGGACGTCATCAAGCTGCTCGACTCGGTCTCCGAGGGGCTGCGCCGCGGGCCACTACCCCGACAAGGCGCACGGCAACAAGGTCGCCCAGGTGCTGCACGCGGTGGCGGGCGACCTCGAGCTGTGACCGCTGCCCCGAAGACCGACCCCACCCTGCGCGGGGCGGTCGAGGTCGCCCACGACGCGCGGTGTCCGATCGCCGAGGCCGGCGCCGTCGGGGAGCACCTGGGGATGCAGATGGTCGAGGACCGCCTCGCCACGCACTACTTCACCTGCACGGCCCGGGCCTACCTCGGCTGGCGCTGGGCGGTGTCGGTGGCCCGGGTGCCGCGGTCCAAGACGGTCACGGTCTGCGAGGCCAACCTGGTGCCCGGCGAGGGCGCCCTGCTCTCGCCCGACTGGGTGCCCTACGCCGAGCGGCTGGCGCCGGGCGACGTCGGCCCCGGCGACGTCACCCCGCTCGTGGCCGACGACCCCAGCCTCGAGCCCGGCTTCGAGGCCACCGGCGACGAGGACGTCGACCAGGTGGCCCTGTGGGAGCTCGGCCTCGGCCGCCCGCGGGTGCTGTCCGCCGAGGGCCGCGAGGCCGCCGCCCAGCGCTGGTACGACGGCGAGTCCGGCCCCAGCGCACCCGGTGGCGGTCAAGGCCCCGGCGCCCTGCTCCACCTGCGGCTTCTTCGTGCCGATGGCCGGTGCGCTGCGCGCGGTGTTCGGCGTGTGCGCCAACGAGTGGTCGCCCTCCGACGCCCGCGTCGTCAGCCTCGACCACGGCTGCGGTGCGCACTCCGAGGTCGACGTCGACCTGCACACCGCCGAGCGCATCGCGCCGCCGATCCTCGACGACTTCGAGCTCGACCCGGCCTGACGGCATCCGCCCGTCGTGGCGCGCCGGGGGCGCCCGGGCTCAGGCTGCGGCGTTGTCGTGCCCGCGGCCGACGTACCACCACGCGATGGCCCCCAGGGCGATGCCGATGACGCAGGTCCACGGCCACCACGACCGGTCGCCGGTGTGCAGGGCCGGGACGACGAGCGTCACGACGAGGGCGACCACCCACAGCCGCGATGCCGGCCGCGACGATCGGGCGGGAGCGCACGACGAGCGGCTCGACCGGCGCCGGCGTTCCCAGCGCCGCGAGGTGCTCGGAGTGCGGTTCCGGCGGTCGTCACGGGCCCAGCCTACGGGGCACGCCGCCGCGCCTCGCACCCACGTCATGCAGCCGTAACGTGCCCCGGCTAGGGTCCGGGCCATGCCCGACGCCACGCCTGACACGACGCCCGAGACGGTGGCCCCGGCCACCGAACGACCACCGGACCGACCACCCCGCCGCACGCCGGCTTCCTCGAACGCCTCTTCAAGATCACGCAGCGCGGCTCGACCGTCGGCCGGGAGGTCCGCGGTGGCTTCGTCACCTTCTTCACGATGGCCTACATCGTCGTGCTGAACCCGCTCATCCTCGGCTTCGCCAAGGACGCCGACGGCAAGTACCTCGGCGGCGGCGCCACGCCCGAACCTCGCCGCGATCGCCGCCGGCACGGCGCTGGTGGCCGGCGTCATGACGATCCTGATGGGCGTCGTCGCCAACTACCCGCTGGCGCTCGCGACCGGCCTGGGGCTCAACGCCTTCGTCGCGTTCTCGATCGCCAGCCAGATGACCTGGGCCGACGCCATGGGCCTGATCGTGCTCGAGGGCCTGGTCATCCTGGTGCTCGTGCTGACCGGGTTCCGCACGGCGGTCTTCCACGCCGTGCCCGAGCCAGCTCAAGATCGCGATCTCGGTCGGCATCGGCCTGTTCATCGCGCTCATCGGGCTGGTCGACGCCGGGTTCGTGCGCCGCACCGGCGCCGGCGCCGCCGTGCCGGTCGAGCTCGGCATCGGCGGCCAGCTCAACGGCTGGCCGACGGTCGTCTTCGTCGCTCGGGCTGGGCCTGCTCATCACCCTGTGGGTGCGCAAGGTCAAGGGCGCGATCCTCATCTCGATCCTGGTGACGACCGTCGGTCGCGTTCGTCGTCGAGGCCATCGCCAAGGTCGGCCCCACGGTCACCGGCGTCGACGCCGCGGCAACGACATCGTCAACCCGCTCGGGTGGAACCTCAACGTGCCGGCCTGGCCCGACAAGATCTCGACACCGCCCAACTTCGGCACCCTCGGCGAGTTCAACCTGCTCGGCTCGTTCGAGCGGGTCGGCGTCGTCGCCGCGGTGCTGCTCGTCTTCACCCTGATGCTCGCCGACTTCTTCGACACCATGGGCACGATGACCGCGATCGGCGCCGAGGCCGGCCTGCTCGACGAGGACGGCATGCCGCCGAACACCGAGCGCATCCTGGTCGTCGACTCGCTCGCTGCCGCGGCCGGTGGCGCCGGCCGGCGTCTCGTCGAACACCTCGTACATCGAGTCGGCCTCCGGCGTCGGTGAGGGCGCGCGCACCGGTCTGGCCTCGGTGGTCACCGGCGTGCTGTTCCTGTTGGCGATCTTCCTGTCGCCCGCTGGTGCGCGATCGTCCCCAACGAGGCGGCCGTGCCGGCCCTGGTCCTGGTCGGCTTCCTGATGATGCAGCAGGTGCAAGGACATCGACTGGGACGACGTCGAGATCGCCATCCCGGCGTTCCTCACGATCGTGCTGATGCCGTTCACCTACTCGATCACCGTCGGCATCGGCGCCGGCTTCGTCGTCGTACGTGCTGATCAAGGTGGTGCTGCGGCAAGTGGCGCGCCGTGCACCCGCTGATGTGGGTCATCCTCGGGCCTGTTCGTCGTCTACTTCCTGCATCGACCCGCTCACCGACCTGGTCACCTGACCTCAGCGCGATCACCCCGCACGTGCGGGGTTGGTGCGGTCGCCTCGCGCGTGACGCCACAGCCCGGCACGTGCCGGGTTCTGAACCACCACGGATGCCGTGCCGTCCCCTTCCCGGGGCGGCACGGCATCCGCGCGTTGACCCGACTTTGTGCGGATCTCCCACCAGGCTCCCCGGGCCGACCCGACCTATTGCGGATCGCCCACCAAGCTCCCCGGGCCGACCCCGACTTCTTGCGGACCTTTCCCGCGCGGGGACGGGGGGATATCCGCAATAGGTGGGGTAGTAGGGGGGCGGCGGAATAGTTAGCAGAGGTAATGAGTTGTGCTAACCATCTGCCACCCTCGAGGAGACGACCATGGCCCCCACCACCACGCCGGTGCGACCCTCGACCTCCGCCTCTGCGCTGGCCTCGACCACTGCGCCGGCCTCGACCACTGCGCTGGCCTCGACCACTGCGCCGGCCTCGACCGGTTCGGCGCGTCGCGCGATGACCCGCGGCGAGCGCGACCGGCTGACGAGTGACCTCCGCATGGCGTGCATGCGCATCTCGCGCCGGGTGCGCTTCGAGAGCACCGCGCCGGTGGCGCCGCACCAGTTCTCGGTGCTCGCCCGGCTCGAGGAGGCGCCCCGCACCCCCAAGGAGCTCGCGGCCTTCGAGAAGGTCAGCGCCCCGAGCATGACCCGCACCGTGGCCGGCCTCGTCGAGGGCGGCCTCGTCGCGCGCGCCGACGACCCGACGGACGGCCGCTCGGTCATCCTGTCGCTGACCCCGGAGGGGCGCCGCACCATCCGCGACATCCGCCGCCGGCGTGACCAGTGGTTCGCCGCGCGGCTCGAGAAGCTCACCGACGACGAGCGGGCGGTGCTGGCGCAGGCCACGGCGCTGCTGGAACGGGTGGCCGCCGAGTGAGCCCCACCTTCTCCTCGCTCGAGGTCCGCAACTACCGCCTGTGGGCGTCCGGCGCCCTGGTGTCGAACATCGGCACCTGGATGGGCCGGGTCGGCCAGGACTGGCTGGTGCTCACCGTGCTCACCGCCGGGTCCGCCACGGCGCTCGGCATCGTCACCGGTCTGCAGTTCCTGCCCTTCCTGCTTCTCGCGCCGTGGGCCGGCCTGATCGCCGACCGGTTCCGCAAGCGCCGCATCCTGCTGATCACCCAGAGCCTGCTGGCCGTCTCGAGCCTGCTGCTCGGCATCCTCGCCGTGGCCGGGCTGGCGCAGCTGTGGCAGGTCTACGCGATCGCGCTGTTCCAGGGGGTCGTCACCGCCATCGACAACCCGGCCCGCCAGGCGTTCGTGTCCGAGATGGTGCCCGACGACAAGCTCACCAACGCCGTCTCGCTGAACTCCGCGTCGTTCAACCTCGGCCGGCTGATCGGCCCCGGTCTGGCCGGCGTCGTCATCGCCCTGTGGGGAGTGGGGCCGGCGCTGCTGCTCAACACCTTCACCTTCGTCTTCGTGCTGGTGGCTCTGATGCGGCTGCGCACCAATGAGCTGCGCCCGGCGCCGCGCGCGAAGGGGCGCGGCGGCATCCGCGAGGGGTTCCACTACGTGCGGATGCGGCGTGACATCCAGCTGGTCATGCTGCTGGTCTTCGTGCTCGGCACCTTCGGGATGAACTTCCAGATCACCATGGCGCTGATGGCGACCAAGGTGTTCGACAAGGGCGCGGGCGAGTTCGGCCTGCTCGGCTCGATCATGGCGGTCGGCTCGCTGACCGCCGCCCTGCTCTCGGCGCGCCGCAAGGTGCCCCGCCTGCGGGTGCTGTTGCTCTCGCTCGCCGGGTTCACCGTGGCAGCCACGCTCGCCGCGATGGCGCCGACCTACTGGCTGTTCGCGCTGGCGCTGGTGCCGGTGGGACTCACCGCACTCACCGCGCTGACCACCGCCAACGCCATGGTGCAGACGCGCGTCGCACCCGAGATGCGCGGCCGGGTGATGGCCCTGTACATGGCGATCTTCATGGGCGGCACGCCCGCCGGTGCGCCGCTGATCGGCTGGATCTCGGAGCAGTTCGGGCCGCGCTGGACCATCGGCATCGGGGCGGTCGCCGTGGGCCTGGTGCTGGTGGGGGTGTCGCTGTGGCTGGCGAGGTCGGAGAATGTGCGGGTGAGCTACGAGTCGCAGCGCCGTCCGCGGGTGCGGGTCACCTCGGTGCCGATGGTGTCGGAGCGGCCGACCGTCGCGGTGCCGGAGCCGGCCCGATGACCCCCCTCTTCAGGCGTCGGATGACGCTCGGCGTGCTCGGTGTGCTGGTGGGCGTCGCGCTGGTCTACGCACTGACCCGCTGACCCGCCCCCCGGTCGCCTCGACCCCGCGCCTACCGTGGGGACGTGGGACCCGCCACGGCGCGAACGCTGGACCGGGCCCGGCCCGACGACCTGCTGCAGCTCGCGGTCGACAAGGGGGGCCGGGTGCCGATGGCCATCGGCGCGCTGCTCGTGCTCGGCCCAGGCAGCCGCGTGGCCGCCGACGACCTGCGGGACCTGCTGCTCGCCCGGTCGGCGGCCGTCCCGCGCCTGCAGCAGCGGCTGCGGGCGACCCCGCCGCTCGGCGGCAGAGCGGTCTGGCTGGATGCCGGGAGCGCGGCGGTCTCGCGCTGCGTGGACTCGGTCGAGGTCGCCAGCATGGCGATGTCGCCGGGGTCGTCGGATGCCGTCCGACCGCGGGGTGCCGCAGCGGTCGACCGGGCGCTGCTCGACGCGGCGGCCGAGCTGGTGCTCACCAGGCTGCCCACCGACGGCCCGCTCTGGCGAGCCCGGTCGCTGATGCGGCCGGACGGCACCGTGGCAGCGCTCGCGCTGGTCGCCCACCACGTCGTGGCCGACGGGATGGGTGGGCTCGCCGTGCTGGGCGCGCTCGCCGACCGCCCGCCCGGCCGGGGTGGGGCGGATGCCGGGGACGCCATCGTCGACCCGGGTGGGAGGCGCGCGGAGGGTGGCGGCGGCGCACGGCATCCGGACCGGCGGGCGACCGCGCCCCCGAACCCCTGCCGCCCTGGGCGGAGCTGGCGCGCGACGCGTGGGCGGACCGGCTGGCCGGGCTGCGGCGCGCGGGTGCCGGTGCGGGGCACCTCGCGGGGGGCCTCGACGAGCTCGGGCTGCGGCGTCCGCGCCTGGCCGAGCGGTGCAGCCTGCTGGGGGCGACCGGCGGCCGGCGGCGCCTCGAGCTGGCCACGGCCGACCTCTCAGGCGGTGCTGCACCACGCCCACGCCAACGGGGCCACCGTCAACGACGTCGTGGTCACCGCCGTGACCGGTGCGCTGGTCGAGCTGCTCGCCCGGCGCGGGGAGCGGGTGGCCGAGCTCGTGGTGTCGGTGCCGGTGTCCCGGCGCCGGCAGGGTGAGGCAGGCGCCCTGGGCAACCAGACCGGGGTGGTGCCCGTCCGGGTGCCCGCCGTGCCGGACGCCACCGCGCGCCTCGCGGCCCTGGTGGCCGAGCGGGACCGCGTCGGGGCGCCAGGGCGTGGCGGGTCGGCGGCGGTGCTCACGCCGGCGTTCCGGGGGCTGGCGGCGGTCGGAGCGTTCCAGCCGTTCATCGACCACCAGCGGCTCGTGCACACCTTCGTCACGAACGTCCGCGGGCCGGCCGACACCCTGCGGCTGGCCGGTGCCGAGGTGACAGCCGTGGTGCCGGTGGCCGTCAACCCCGGCAACGTGGCGGTGTCCTTCGACGTGCTCTCCTATGCCGGCAGCCTTGGTGGTGACCCTGGTCTGCGACCCGGGGCTGGTGCCCGAGTCGGCCTGGCTGGCGCAGCGCGTGACCGCCGGCCTCACGGCATCCGGCGGCACCTGACGCACCCCGCTGCGGACGGGCAGTGCGGGTCGTCAGGCGAGGCGCTCGACGACGTGCTCGACGCAGCCGATCAGCTCGCTGACGTCGTCGGGGTCGACCGCCGGGAAGCAGGCCACCCGCAGCTGGTTGCGGCCGAGCTTGCGGTAGGGCTCGACGTCGACGACACCGTTGGCGCGCAACGTCTTTGCGATGGCCGAGGCGTCGATCGCGTCGTCGAAGTCGATGGTGCGCGACGACCTGCGAGCGGTTGGCCGGGTCGGTGACGTAGGGGGTGGCGTAGTCGCTGGCCTCGGCCCAGTCGTAGAGCCGGCCCGAGGAGTCCTTGGTGCGGGCGGTGGCCCAGTCGAGGCCGCCGTTGCCGTTGAGCCACTCGACCTGGTTGTTCGAGCATGGCGAGCGTGGCGAGGGCCGGCGTGTTGTAGGTCTGGTCGAGCCGGCTGTTGCTGATCGCGGTGGGCAGGCTGAAGAAGTCGGGCACCCAGCGGCCGGATGCCGCGATCTCCTCGACGCGCGCCAGCGCGGCGGGCGAGAACAGGGCCAGCCACAGCCCGCCGTCGGACGCGAAGGACTTCTGCGGCGCGAAGTAGTAGACGTCGGCCTGGCTGACGTCGACCGGCAGGCCGCCGGCGCCCGAGGTGGCGTCGATCAGCACGAGGGCGTCGGCATCGGCGCCCTCGACCCGCTGCACGGGGGCCATGACGCCGGTGCTGGTCTCGTTGTGCGCCCAGGCGTAGACGTCGACGCCGGCCTCGGCGCGCGGGTCCGGCCGGCTGCCGGGCTCGCTGGAGATGACGGTCGGCTCGCCGAGGAACGGCGCGTTCTTGGTGACCGTGGCGAACTTGCTCGAGAACTCGCCGAAGGTGAGGTGCTGCGCGCGGTCGCGGACCAGGCCGAAGGCGGCGACGTCCCAGAACGCCGTCGCGCCACCGTTGCCGAGCACGACCTCGTAGCCGTCGGGGACGTCGAAGTAGGTGGCGAGGCCCGAGCGGATCGACTTGACGATGTTCCGCACCGGCGCCTGGCGGTGCGAGGTGCCCATCACGGTGCGGCCGATCGCGGTGAGCGCCTCGATCTGCTCGGGGCGCACCTTCGACGGGCCGGACCCGAACCGACCGTCGGCGGGGAGCAGCTCGGCGGGGATGGTGATGGGGGCGGTGTCGCTCACGGGGGTCTCCGGTGTCGTCGGGCGTTGGTCGGGTGGCGGTTCCCCATCCTCACCGATCGTGCCCGGATGCCGGACGTGAAGTCCACCACGTGGATCGAGCCGGGACGCCCACCGGGCCGCGCCGGCCGCTCAGCGCACCGCCCCGCCGAGGGCGACGCTGCTGTAGCTGCTCGGGCCGCCGCGGGTGACCCAGAGCCCACCGTCGCTGCCGCGACCAGCCATCAGGAAGCTGCCGTCGGGGCGCGAGACGATGTCGCCGGCCGACGTCCACACGGCCGTGGTGGCGACCACCAGCGACCCCCGCTGCACGACCGCCCGCCCGTCGGATGCCGCGGTCACCGCCAGGCGCGCGACACCGGGCCAGGTGTCGCCCAGGGCCCGGTCGGACCAGCCGGACATGCTGACGGCCTGGGCGGTCCAGGTGCCGAGCGCCGCGGTGGGGGTGAAGGAGCGCTCGTAGGTGGCGCCGCTGGTGCTGCGCCCGGTCACGACGATGAGGTTGCGGGCGGGGTCGGCCGACGCCGACAGCCCGGAGGTGAACAGGCCGCCGACGGACACCCAGCCGCTCCAGCGCTGCCCGTTCCAGTGCTGGCGGTGGGCCACGCCCCGCGGCGAGACGGCGAACACGTCGAGCGTGCCGTCGCCCAGGGAGACGGCGTGCTGCGCGACGACGTTGCCCCCGAGGCTGGTCGAGCCGAGGCGCGGGCCGCCGCGGTACCACGAGTGCACGACCGCGCCGGACGCCAGCCGGGTGACGAGGTCGACCCGGCCGGCGGCCGACGACGTGGCCGAGGGTGCGTTGGTGGAGTTGACCCCGGCCGGGGTGTACCCGCCCCAGGTGCTGCCGTCGTTGGTGCTGCGCCGCAGAGAGACATGGTCGCCGGTGCTCCGCACGAACGCGGTGATCTGGGTGCCCGTGCGGGCCAGCGTGACGCCGGATGACGCGACCAGCGCGCCGGCGGCCCGCACCGGAGGCGTCGCGGTGGGTGCGATGCGCACGATCCGGTCGTTGGTGCCGTTGGACGTCGTGAACCACAGGGCGCCGTCCGGCCCCTGCATCAGGCTCCGGATCCGCCCGAACCCCTCGGCCTGGGCGAGCGGGGTGACCGCCACGACCCGGCTCGGGCCGGGCGTCGGGTCCATCCGCATCAGCGAGATGCCCTGGTCCTTGAGCAGGGCGACGGCGAGGGCGCCCCGCCACGCCCCCCACCGCGCGTCGGTCAGGAATGCTGCGCCGCTGGTCGCGACGGTCGGGAACCCTGAGGTCCACATCGCCGGGCGCGCCGTGGGGAACTTCGTGAGGTCGGTCATCGGGGTCGCCTCGTTGTAGCCCGGCACCGGGTCCCAGCCGTAGTTGTCCCCGCGAACGACAAGGTTGACCTCGTCGTCGCGGTCGCTGCCGTGCTCGACCGACCACATCTCCTTGGTCCCCGGGCGCGCGGCGAGGCCCTGCACGTTGCGGTGGCCGTAGTTGAAGACGTACCGGGCGTTCCCGTCGTTGCCGACGAAGGGATTGTCGGCGGGTATCGAACCGTCCCAGCCCACCCGGAGCACCTTGCCGCCCAGCGACGCGAGGTTCTGCGGGTTGGTGCCGACCGCGGCGTCACCGGTGCCCACGTAGAGGTAGCCGTCGGTGCCGAAGCGCAGCCGGCATCCGCCGTGCCGGCCGCTGACCAGGGGGATGCCGGTGACGACCGGTGCGCCGTCGGAGGTGGCGGCGGTGTCGCTCGTCATCCGCCAGCGCAGCACCCGGATGTCGAGGGCGCCGCCGCTCGCGTCCTGCACGCCCTGGCAGGTGTAGAAGCGCCGGTTGGTGGCGGATGCCGGGTCGGCCACGATGCCCAGCAGCCCGGACTCCCCGACGTTGAAGATCGCCGGGAGGCCGGTGATGGCGACCCGCTGCGGGGCGGCCGAGCCGCGCTTGCTCCAGACCTGGCCCGCCTTCAGGTCGTAGAGCAGGAGGTTCGGCTCGACCCAGGTGAGGTCCCAGGGGTTGCTCAGGCCGCTGACCACGGTGGTCACCTGCACCGTCGGCGCGGCGGACGCGGTGGGGACGGCGGCCGGCCCGGCGCCGAGGGCGAGGGCAAGTCCCAGACCGAGCGCGGCGAGTGGGGACAGCAGGCGGGAGCGCGACATCGGGCACCTCCAGGGCAGCCTCCGGCGTTGGCCGGCTCCCAGGGAGCGTAAGTCCGTGGCGCGCCGACGGCGAGCGGGGCGGAAACCGGGGCAGGAAGGGTGCGCGAGCGGTGCGCGGCCCGCTCGGAGTGCGCGCCGCCGGTCCCGGTCATCCCCGACTCTTCATGGCAGCAGCCGGTCACGGTGCCGCGGACGCGGCGTGTTGACCGGCTGCTGACCTACAAAGTCGCGGAGAACCTGGGTCAGTGGGCGCGGAAGCCCTTGACGTCCTCGATGGGGCGCGGACCGTGCCCGACGTACCGCGCGCTGGGGCGGATCAGCCGCCCGGCTCGCTTCTGCTCGAGGATGTGCGCCGACCAGCCGGCCGTGCGCGCCGAGACGAACAACGGCGTCATCATGTCGCCGGGCACCTCGGCGAAGTCGAGCAGCACGGCGGCCCAGTAGTCGACGTTGGTCTCCATGCGACGCTCGGGATAGCGCTCGGCGAGCTCGGCGATGGCGGCCTTCTCGAGCTCGATGGCGACCTCGTAGCGGGGGGTCTGCAGGCGCTTGCAGGTGTCGCGCAGCACGGTGGCGCGTGGGTCGTAGGCACGGTAGACGCGGTGCCCGAAGCCCATCAGGCGCTCCTTGCGGTCGAGCACCTCCTTGACGTAGCGCCGCGCGTCGCCCATCTTCTCGACGCCCTCGATCATGTGCTGGGCGCGGCTCGGGGCGCCGCCGTGCAGCGGCCCGGAGAGGGCGCCGATCGCGCCGGAGATACACGCGGCGACGTCGGCGCCGGTGGAGGCGATGACCCGCGCCGTGAAGGTCGAGGCGTTCATGCCGTGCTCGGCGGCGGAGATGAAGTAGGAGTCGATCGCTTCGACGTGCTTGGGGTCGGGCTCGCCCCGCCAGCGGATCATGAAGCGCTCGGCGATGGTGCGGCCCTTGTCGACCTCGCTCTGCGGCACCATCGGGGTCGACTGCCCGTGGGCGGCCTGGCCGATGAACGACATCGCCATCACCGAGGCACGGGCGAGGTTGTCGCGGGCCTCGTCGTCGTCGATGTCGAGCAGCGGCTTGAAGCCCCACATGGGGGCGAGCTGGGCGATGGCCGACTGCACGTCGACCCGGATGTCGCCGCTGTGCACCGGCAGCGGGAACGGCTCGGCGGGGGGCAGGCCCGGGTCGAACTCGTCGTCGACGAGCAGCCCCCAGACCTGGCCGAAGGACACGCGACCGACCAGGTCGTTGATGTCGACCCCCCGGTAGCGCAGCGCGCCACCCTGCTTGTCGGGTTCCGCGATCTCGGACTCGAAGGCGACCACGCCCTCCAGGCCGGGCTGGAAGTTCGGGTCGCTCTCCGGGTGGGCCGTCCCGGTCTGTGCTGCGGTGCTCATGGGGTCCCCAATCGTCGCTCGTCGCCGTTGTCGGGCGGCCCCATTGTGCACGCCGCCGTCACGCGTTCCCACCGCCTGTCCCGTTGCTGGACGTCCCGGCGGCCCCGCGGCGGTCCCTGACGGCCATGTTCTGGCCGCCGGCGTCGCGGATGTCGAACAGGTCGGTGGCCTCGAGGAGCTTGCTCAGCTTGGCGTAGCCGTAGTTGCGCGGGTCGAACGAGGACTGGTTGGAGATGTGGTTGCCGACCGTGCCGACCCGGGCCCAGCCCTCGTCGTCGGCGGCGCCCTCCACCGCCCGGCGCAGCAGGGCCACGAGCTTGCGGTCACCGCGCAGCTGGGCGCGGGTGGCGCGGGCCGGCGTCGAGCCCTGGGCGTGCGCCTCGGTGGCGGCGGCGGCCTTGGTGGCCGCCGCGGCGGTGGTCTTCCTCGCGGATGCCGTGGCCTTCGCGGCCGGTGCCGCGGTCGCCTCGGTCACGGTGCTCGTCGCCTTGGCCGTGGCCCGGCGCCGCTTGGTGGTGGGGGGCGCGGGCTCGTCGTCCGGGGACACCACGGCATTCGCCGGTCCGGCATCGGGGAGGCCGGGCTCGGCCTGGCCGCTGGGGGAGGTGAGCCGGTTGAGCACGAGGAAGCGGGTGCAGGCGCTCTGGAACGGCTGCGGCGTCTTGGCGTCGCCGAAGCCGTAGACGTGGGCGCCGTGCTCGCGCAGGTGCATGACCAGGGGGGTGAAATCGGCGTCGGAGGAGACCAGTGCGAAGGCGTCCGGGCGCTGGGTGTGCAGGATCTCGACGGCGTCGACGGCCAGGGCGATGTCGCTGGCGTTCTTGCCCTTGCTCGGGTCGAACTGCTGCACGGGGCGAATCGCGTTCTCGTGCAACACCTCCTGCCACGACTTCAGGCCGGTCTTGGTCCAGTTGCCGTAGGCGCGACGCACGTTGGTCTCGCCGAGCCGTGAGAGCTCACCGAGGATGACATCGATGCGGGACGCCGTCGCGTTGTCGGCGTCGATGAGGAGCGCGATCTGCGCCGGCTTGTCCATGGTCGGACCCTATGCCCGCACGGCTGTGGTCCAGCGGGCCGGCACGCTCGTGCACAATCGCCGGGTGCTGCGCGCCAACCTGCCGGACCTCACCCCACTGCGGGTGAACCCGGCGTACCGGCGGCTGTATGCCGGCTTCACGCTCTCGAACGTCGGCTCGCAGATGGCCGTGGTCGCCATCGGGCTGCAGGTCTACGACATCACCGGGTCGACCGCGGCGGTCGGGCTCGTGGGGTTCTTCGCGCTGGTGCCCCTCGTGGCGTTCGGGCTCTACGGCGGATCGCTGTCCGACCACCACGACCGGCGGGTGGTCGCGCTGGTCGCCAACCTGGTGGCGTGGGCGACGTCGATCGCGTGCGCGCTGCAGGCCTGGCTCGGCAACGAGAACGTCTGGGTGCTCTACGTGCTGGTGGCTGTCTGGAACGGCGCGTTCGGGGTGAGCTCGCCGGCGCGGCAGAGCATCTACCCGCGGATCCTGCCGCGAGAGCAGCTGCCTGCCGCCAACGCGCTCGGCGTCTTCGCGATGTCGACGGCGATGATGGTCGGGCCGCTCATGGCCGGGCTGCTCGTGTCGTGGGGTGGCTTCGGGGCTGCGTACACGACCGATGCCCTGGTCACGATGGCGGCACTGTGGGGGCTGTGGCGCCTGCAGCCGCTGCCGCCCGAGCCGCACGAGGCGGGCGAGGCGACTCGGGCCGGGCTGGCGTCGGTGCTCGACGGGTTCCGGTTCCTGCGCGGTGCGCCCAACGTGCGGATGACGTTCGTGGCCGACATCGCCGCGATGCTGCTGGCCCAGCCGCGCGTGCTGTTCCCTGCGGCCGGTGCCGTCATCCTCGGCGGCGGGGCGCGCACGGTGGGCTACCTCTACGCCGCGGCCGCGCTCGGCGCGGTGCTCGCGACGTTGACGTCGGGCCGGCTCGGGTCGGTGCGTCGGCAGGGACTGGCGATCATGGTGAGCATCGTCGGCTGGGGGGTGGGCATCATCGGGCTCGGGGTCGCGCTGCTCGGCGCCAACGGCTGGCTCACCCCCTCCCAGGCGCTCTGGGGGGCGCTGGTGGCGATGGCCTTCGCCGGGGCGGCGGATGCCGTGAGCGCCGTCTTCCGCACGACGATCCTGCAGTCGGCCGCGCCCGACCGGATGCGCGGGCGCCTGCAAGGGGTATTCATCGTCGTGGTGGCCGGTGGGCCGCGGGTGGGGGAGCTGCTCGGGGGTGCGGTGGCCGAGCGGATCGGCGAGGGGGCGACGGCCGTGTTCGGCGGCATCGCCTGCATCGTCGCCATCGGCCTGCTGTCGCTGCGCCAGCCCGGGTTCCTGCGCTACGACGCCCGCCACCCCACCCCGTGAGGTTCTACAGCGGCCGGTGACCGGGTGCGGCGGCCGACCCCCGGCATACGATCGCCCGATGAGCGAGGCCCGGGGCGACGAGAACGGCATCCGCACGGATCCCAGACGGGTCGACTACGACGGTGACGGCCTCACCGAGGAGGCGCTGCTCGAGACGCCCTACGCGCAGGCCCGGGCCTGGGTCGACGAGGCCGTGGCCCGGGCGGAGGTGAGCCGCGACGTCTTCGAGCCGCTGGCGATCTCGGTCGCGACGGTCGACGGCAACGGGCGGCCCAACGTGCGCACCGTGCTGATGCGGTTCTTCGACGAGCGTGGCCCGGGCTTCGTCACGGCCCTGACGTCGACCAAGGGGCGCGAGCTCACCAGGAACTCGGCCGTGGCGGCATCCCTGACCTGGCCGGCGATGTACCGCGCGATCCGCTTCCGCGGCACCGCGATCGAGGTGGAGCGAGAGGAGGTCGAGCAGTACTTCGACTCACGGCCCTGGGCGTCGCGCATCTCCGCGTGGGCCTCGCGGCAGTCCGAGCCGATCGGCTCCCGGCGCGAGCTCGAGGCGCAGTACGCGGCCCGGGCGGCGGCCTTCCCCGACCGCGGTGGGGACGACGACGTGCCGGTGCCCGACTTCTGGGGCGGCTTCCGGATCGTGCCCGACGAGGTCGAGTTCTGGGCCGGGCGGCGCAACCGGCTGCACGACCGGCTGGTGTTCACCCGCACCGGCGAGGGCGACCTCGGCGACGCCACCTCGTGGGAGGTCTCCCGCCGCCAGCCCTAGCCCCCGACCCCGACTTCTTGCGAATTTCCCACCCCCTCAAGCCAGGCGAGCGGCCCGCTGCGGGGTGGGAAATTCGGCGAAGTCGGGAGGAGGCTATGGCTCGCGGTGCACCTTCTGGGGCTCGCGGTGGACCTTGTGAGGGGCGGCCTGCACCCGCGGCTTGACCACCAGCAGGTCGATGTTGACGTGCGCCGGGCGGGTCGCCATCCACACGATGGCGTCGGCGACGTCCTCGGCGACCAGGGGCTGGGGCACCCCGGCGTACACGGCATCCGCCCGCTCCTGGTCACCGGCGAACCTGGTGAGCGAGAACTCGTCGGTGCGCACCATCCCGGGCGCGACGAGCGTGATGCGCACCGGCTGGTCGACCAGCTCCAGGCGCAGTGTCTCGGTCATCACGTGCACGCCGTGCTTGGCCACGGTGTAGCCACCGCCCCCCTCGTAGGCGAGGAACCCGGCGATCGAGCCGACGTTGACGACGACCCCTTCGCCGTCGGCGGCGACCAGCGCGGGCAGGAGCGCCTTGGTGACCCGCAGGGTGCCGAGCACGTTGGTGGCGTACATCTGCTGCCACAGGTCGACATCGGCGTGGGCCACCGGCTCGAGCCCGAGGGCGCCGCCGGCGTTGTTGACGAGCACGTGCACCCGCTCGCCGGCCGCGGCCACGAGCCGGGCGACGTCGTCGTCGCGGGTGACGTCGCACGCCACGGCCACCCCGCCGATCTCCGTGGCCAGCGCCTCGACCCGCTCGGCCCGCCGCGCCGCGCACACGACTCGGAAGCCCTCGCGCGGCCAGCAGCCGGGCTGTCGCGGCGCCGATGCCGCTGCTCGCCCCGGTGACGACGGCGACCCGGTCGCCAGGTGCGGGGGCCGAGGGGGAAGCGGTCATGACAGGTCCTTCGGTCGGATGCTGGTGGGGTCGACGGCGATCCAGGTCGCCTCCGCGCGGGCCAGCAGCTCCCCGGCGGGCGAGAACAGCGCCGAGCCGGAGTGGTGCTTGCGGCCCTCGCTGCCGCGCTGCCAGGCGAGCACGACGTGCGGCTCGCCCACCACGGGCGACGCCAGCAGGCGCGCCGTCATCGTGCCGAGCACCATCGGCCGCCCCGCGATGCCCGCAGACCAGCCCCCGGGGCAGTCCAGCGCGGCCCACACCATCGGCCCGCTCACCTCGAGCGGCTCCCAGGTGGCGGCATACCGGCCGGTGCCGTCGTCGAGCGGGCCGGGCCGCAGGCACAGGCCGTCGCCCGGCTCGCGGCCGGTGCCACAGGCGAAGCAGGTGGGAAACGGGTGGTCGGTCAGCCCCTCGAACCGCGCCTCCGCGGCGCGGGCCTGCTCCAGGGTCACCGCCGGCGGCACCTCCTCGGCGAGGTCGGCGGATGCCGTGCCGCTCGCCACCAGGTGCCCGCGGTCGAGCAGGCGAAGCACCATGAGGCCGTCGGCCGGCTCGGCCTCGAGCGCCATCGGCCGGTCGAGCGGCGGCGGGCTCGCCAGCCGCACGGTGACGGCCGGGCGCGACCCGGTGGTGGGCACGTGCGCCGCGACCGTGCCGCAGACCCACCCACCGTTGCCGGACTCCGGGGGCCCGCAGTAGCGATGCGGGATGCTGATCTCCACGTCGCCAACCTACCCACGGCGGCCCGGCGCGGGTTATCTTGACGTCAAGATAAACGTCCGACCGGAGGTTCGCACCGGAACGTTTCGGTCCGCAGGGGAACCGTTGTGGTGCGAAGCGAGGCTTTCCCGCATCGGGCGGAAAAGTTGGGACGAGGAGGTGGGTGTGGCGCAGGTGGGGGAAGAAGCGCAGTTCTCGCTGCGGCGGATCGCCGTGCCGGCGTTCGGGCCCTCGGTGCTCTGGTCGGTCGGGGCCGGTGCCGTGCTCCCGGTGGTGGCGCTGAGCGCCCGCGGGCTGGGGGCCTCGGTCGGGCTCGCCGCGCTGTTCGTCGGCCTCACCGCCGCCTCGGAGTTCGCGGCCGCCGTGCCCGCCGGCATGCTCGTCGAGCGGATCGGCGAGCGCCGCGCGCTGGTGGCCGCCGGCACGCTGGATGCCGCCGCCTGCGCGCTCGCGCTCGTCGCCCCGTCGCTGTGGGTGCTCGGCGTGGCCGTGTGCCTCATGGGCCCCACCGGCGCGATCTTCCTCCTGGCCCGGCAGAGCTACCTGACCGCGGCCGCCCCGGTGGCGGTGCGGGCCCGGGCGATGTCGACCCTGGGCGGGGTCACCCGCATCGGCCTGTTCGTCGGGCCGCTGATCGGGGCACCGGTCGTCGCGCGGTGGGGGCCGCAGGCGGCGTTCGCCGTGGCCGTGGTCGCGGGCCTGCTCGCGGCGGGGCTGGCCCTGGCCACCCCCGACCTGGGTGCCCACCACGAGCGGCTCTCCGCGCAGCACGTGCGAGTGCCGGTGAAGCAGGTGGTGCGGCAGAACCGCCGGGTGCTGCTGACGGTGGGGCTGGGGGTGCTCGCCATCGGGCTGGCCCGGTCCTCGCGGGTGGTCGTGGTGCCGCTGTGGGCCGAGCACATCGGGCTCGATGCCGCCCAGACCTCCTTGGTCTTCGCCGCGGCCGCTCTCGTCGAGGTGGTGCTGTTCTACCCGGCCGGCACCGTGATGGATCGCAAGGGGCGGGTGTGGGTGGCCGTGCCAGTGACCCTGCTGCTGGGCCTCGGCCTTCTCGCCCTGCCGCTCACCACCACCCTGGCCGGCGTGGCGACCCTGGCCCTGCTGATGGGCGTCGGCAACGGCCTCGGCTCCGGCATCGTCATGACGCTGGGCGCGGATGCCGCCCCCACCGCCGGGCGCGCGCCGTTCCTCGGGGTGTGGCGGCTGATCTCGCTGGTCGGCCACAACGGCGCGGCGCTGGTGGTCGGCGCCGTCGCCGCGGTCGCCACGATCGGTGCCGCGAGCGTGACGGTCGGCCTGCTCACCCTCGTCGGGGGTGCCTGGCTGGCCCGCTGGGTGCCCGAGTACGACCCTCGTCGCCGCGCCGCGGCGGCCCTGGAGGAGACGCGACGCGCTGCGCCGTGAGCAGAACGACGTCCCGCGGGTCGCCGGGTAAACGTAGGCTTGCCTGCGTGACGGACCTCATCGACACCACGGAGATGTACCTCCGCACCATCTTCGAGCTCGAGGAGGAGGGCATCACGCCGCTGCGCGCGCGCATCGCCGAGCGGCTCGGCCACTCCGGTCCCACCGTCTCGCAGACGGTGGCGCGCATGGAGCGCGACGGCCTGCTGCAGGTCGCCGGCGACCGGCACCTCGAGCTCAGCGAGCTGGGCCGAACCCTCGCGACCCGGGTCATGCGCAAGCACCGCATCGCCGAGCGGCTGCTGCGCGACGTCATCGGGCTCGAGTGGGAGTTCGTGCACGACGAGGCGTGCCGGTGGGAGCACGTGATGTCCGAGCGGGTCGAGCGCAAGATCCTGGCGATGCTGCCCGACCACGCCGAGTCGCCCTACGGCAACCCGATCCCTGGCCTGGACGAGCTGGGTGACCTCACCGAGCTGGCCGACTTCCGCCGCGGCCTCACCACCCTCGACGTCATCGCCGCCACCGAGCCCGCCACCGTCGTGGTCCGTCGCATCGGCGAGCCGGTGCAGGTCGACTCCGAGGCGCTGGGCCTACTCACGGCTGCCGGCCTGATGCCGGGCCAGCCAGCGCGGGTGCGCCGCGAGGGCGTGCGGGTCATCGCCTGCCGCGACGGCGCCGAGGAGTCCTCGGGGGTCTCGCTGCCCGACGACATCGCATCGCACGTCTTCGTCCAGGCCACCTGAGCGCGGGGCCGCCACCGCCCGCCCGGTGCGGCCGTCGTGGCCGTGACCCGGGTCGCACTTCCGCGAGTCGCCGGCGACCGGCGCACGCCGGCATCCGCACTGGTCAGGGCGCCGAAGTGGGCATCCGACCGGTGGACGGGCGGAGAATCTGTCGTTACCGGAATGTGACTTCGGGCGCCGAAGCCCGTTACGGTGTCGGGGATCCCTACCCGCTCCGGAAGGCTCCACCTCCTCGTGTCACGTCCTCAGACTCCTGGTCGACGCCGCGCTCCCGGCCCCGTACGTCGTCTCCCGGACGGCTTCTCGCGCCTCAGCGCCACGTGGGCCGCCAAGGCCTTCGCCGCCGTCGGTGTGCTCGCCGGCGCTGCCGTCGCGCTGGCGCTGCCCGTCGACGCCAACCCGACCGCCCTCGCCCTCGCCGTGCCCGCCGCCACCACCTCGGCCGCCCGTGCCGACGCCCCGGCGGCCTCGCGCTCCTTCGTGCGCAGCGCCGTCGCGCCGGCGGTCTCCGCTCCCGAGGGCGCGGCTCCGGTCGTCCCCGAGCAGGTCGGCGTCGCGGGCGTCAAGGCCGTCGCCAAGCCCAAGCCGAAACCCAAGCCGAAGCCGAAGCCGGTCGTGCAGGCCGCGAAGGGCACGAAGTCGTCGGGCGGGTCGCCGGCCGCGGCGCCCAAGACCTCGTACAGCACGAGCATCTCCGGTCGCTGCGCCAACATCGGCGTGAACAACAACGGTGAGCGACTGTGCTCCGCGGTCGACTCGATCTTCCACCTCGGCACCATCGGTGGCTACCGGGCCAACGCCGGTGAGCACAGCACCGGCCAGGCCATCGACTTCATGATCTCGAGCAAGTCGCAGGGCGACGGCATCGCCGCCTGGGTCCAGGCGCACGTCGGCCAGTTCAACGTGAAGTACCTCATCTGGCGCCAGCGCTACTGGGACCCGGACATCGGCTGGAAGGCGATGGAGGACCGCGGGTCACCGACCGCGAACCACTTCGACCACGTGCACGTCACGGTCAACCCCTGACCTGACCGTCCCTCCGACGGGTCGTGCGAGGACCGCTCACCGCAAGGTGGGCGGTCCTCGTTAATTTCCCCGTGACCCTTTTGTGACTTTCCCAGCAGGTCGTGTTAAGTTCGTCGGGCTCGCCTCCCCTGGGCGGGTCCTCATGGTGGACGCCGAGTCCTGCCACCACCGCAGAGGTCAAAGCGCACCACCGCCTGGCAGGAGCGGGGGAACCACATTCGGAGCCCAGCACCATCGGTCTCCTTGGGGTTAAGTCGCCGCCGGTCCTCGTGACCGTCGCCGGCCGGGCAACCTCAGCCCGAACCCGACAGCTCACCCCGTAGGCACTGAGAGGTTTCCCCTGTGCTCAATGACACCCGCTCCGGGCGGCACCGCGACGCCGTTCGTTACAACCCCGTGGCCGAGCTTCTCGACGATCGTCAAGAGTGCCGGCGAGACCAGCGTCAAGGCCTCCGCGGTCCTGGCCGCCTCCGGCGGTCTGGTCGCAGCCTTCGCGCTCCCTGCCCAGGCCGCGCCTGTGCACCGCGCCTCCGCCAAGAGCACCACGACGACGGCCGCTGCGGCGCCCGGCGCCGAGGTGAGCACCACCACCGCCGCCCCGGCCGCGCTCGCGCTCGCCCCGGCCGTGGTCGCCCCCGCGGCGGCCGCCCCGGTCGCCGTCGAGCAGGTCGGCGTCAACGGTGTCAAGGCCGTCGCCAAGCCGAAGCCCAAGCCCAAGCCCAAGCCGGTGGCGCAGCCCCGCGACCCGGGTCACCCGGGCCATCGCGAACCGCACCAGCTCGACCAAGTCGGCCGCCCCGGCCAGCCGCAGTGTGAAGCGCACCAGCAACCCGGCCCAGTCGGCGAGCGGCATCGTCAACATCGCCCGTGGCCTGCTCGGCATCCCCTACGTCTACGGCGGCTCCACCCCGTCCGGCTTCGACTGCTCGGGCCTGACCTCCTACGTCTACCGCAAGGCCGGCATCTCCATCCCGCGCACGGCCTCGGCCCAGCAGCGGGCGGCCACCTCGGTCAGCAACCCCAAGCCGGGCGACCTGGTGTTCTTCGGTTCGCCGGCCTACCACGTCGGCATCTACACCGGCCCGGGCATGATGATCGACGCGGCCAAGCCCGGGACGGTCACCCGGGAGCGCGCGATCTTCTCCGGAGTCAGCGGCTACGGCCGGTTCTGACCCACCGCGCACGAAACGACCGCGCAGGCACCACCGCGCACTGACGTTTCTTGCGCACCCCTGCTCCTCGGCGCCCCGGATCCCTGCAAATCCGGGGCGCCGAGGCGTGCCCGGGCCTGATGGCGCGGCCATGGCCGATTGGGCGTCAGGGCCGGTCGGCGAGTGCGGCCTGGAAGGCGGCCAGCGACGTGTCGCTGAACAACACGAACCGCACCAGGTCGATGCCGTCCTCCGCCGCGCACTCCGCCTGCACGGTGTGCACGGCCACCCGAGCCACCTCCCCGACGTCCCAGCCGTAGACGCCGGCGCTCACCGCCGGGAACGCCACGGTGCGCGCGCCCACCTCGCGGGCCACGGCGAGGCTGCGCGCGAAGCACGAGGCCAGCAACGCGGGGTCGGTCTGGCCGGCGCGCCGGTTCGGGCCCACGGTGTGCACCACCCAGCGGCAGGGCAGGTCGCCCGCCCCGGTGGCCACGGCATCCCCGACGCCGAGGCCCGCGGGCAGGCTGGTGCGCCGCAGCTCGCGGCACTCGCGCAGCAGGGCCGGGCCGGCGGCCGCGTGGATGGCCCCGTCGACCCCACCGCCGCCGAGCAGCGAGGAGTTCGCGGCGTTGACGATCACGTCGACGTGCTCGGTGGTGAGGTCGCCGCGCACGGCCTCGATCGTCGTCATCCCAGCCCGGCGACGACGGTGGCGACCCGGCGCTCGCGGGTCTCGGGCTTCTTGGCCGCCAGCACCGCCTCGGCGTGCTGGCGCTGCTGGCTGTAGGTGAGCCTGGCCCAGGCCGCGGCCGCATCAGGGGATGCCGCCAGTGCCGCGGCCAGGTCGTCGGGCACCTCGACGGTGCGCGGCGCCGTGTCGAGCTCGACGGTCACGGCATAGGTCTGCCCGGCGGCCAGACCGGCGGCCTCCCGCACCGCGGCGCTCGCCCCGAGCAGGAAGCGCCCGCCCATGGAGGCGATGCTGGTGCGCCAGGTGTGGCCCTGCACCGTGACGACCACCTTGGGCCGGCGGCCGGCGCCGAGCGCCTCCACCACCTCGTCGGGAACGACGAACCCCGTCGTGGTGCCGCCGGTCGCCTCGAGCTCGGTCGTGAAGTCCATCGCAGCAGTATGCCGCCCGCCCGCGGGGCGCGAGCGGCATCCGGGGTTCCGCCCGCTGGCAACGGGCGGCCGGCACCGGCGACGGCGGCCCGGTCGTCGCGCACCCACCGGTTCCCCTTCGCGCACCGCGGTGGGCATCCATACTGAAGCCGGCAGGGGGTCGGGGTCCGGCGAGTGGAAGGGGGCCAGTCGTGCGCAGGATGCTGGCGTACGGCGTCGCCTACGCGCTCGCGGTGGCCGTCGGGCGCCTCATCGTGCTGCCCGACGTCGGCCTGTCCCTGTTCTGGCCGGCCGCCGGCGTGGGTGCCCTCTGGGCGCTGGTCACCACCCGGCGCCGCCACGTCCTCCTGCTCTCGGCGGCGATCTGGGTGATCAGCGCCGCCGGGCTGGCCCTGACCGGCATCCCGACGGGCGCGGCCCTCGTGCTCGGTGTGGCGAACGTGGTCGACTCCGTCGGCACCGCCGTCGCCTACCGCCGGCTGACCGCCCGCTCGTCGGCGGAGCCGGTGCCGTGGGCCGGGAACGGCGTGGCGCCCCTGCGCCGGCTCGGTGACGTCGGTCGCTTCGTGCTGGCCACCACCGCGGCGACCGTGGCGAGCGCGGCCGTCGGCATGACCGCCCTGGCCGTGGGCGGCATCCCTGTGACGGGCGAGCTGCTGCTGGGCTGGCTGCTGCGCAACGGCGCCGCGATCGTCATCATCGCCGGCACCGGCCTCGCGGTGCGCGGTGCGCGCGACCTCGTCCGGCGTCGCCACCTCGTCGAGGCCGTCCCCGTGCTGCTGGTCTCGTTGCTGGTGCTCTGGCTGGTCTTCGGGCCGGGTCGGAGCATCTCGCTGTCCTTCCTCCCGCTCGCGGTGCTCGTCTGGGGTGGGCTGCGGCTGCCGATCCCGCTGGCCGCGTTGCAGGGCACCACCACGGCGGTCGTCACCCTCGCCCTGGCCGTCGCCGACGACGGCACCCCGTTCGGCGACGTCAGCGACGTGGCGGGCCAGCTGCTCACCCTCGAGGCGTTCATGATGCTCGCGACCCTGCTCAGCCTGGTGCTGTCCACGGTGCAGTGGGAGCGTGACGTGCTGGTGGCCGACGCCGCCGCCGCGGGGCTGAGGTCGCGGCGCCAGGCCGAGGACCTGCGGGTCATCACCGAGACCATCCCTGACGCCCTGCTCGTCATGGACCGCGACGGCACGGTGCTGCTGCACAACCACGCAGCACGCCGGTGGCTCGCGGCCTCGGCGTCGGCGCCGGGCGGGCTGGATGCCGCTGCCGTGCCGCCGCGTGGACGGCGCGACGGGCAGGCGCTGCCCCCGCAGGAGCGGCCCTCGCGGCGAGCGCTCGACGGCGAGACGGTGCGCGGGCTGGTCGTCGAGGCCGACGACCTGACCACCGGGCAGGCTCGGCTGGTCTCGGTCGACGCCGTGCCGCTGCACGACAGCATCACCGCGCAGCCGGACCGCGCCCTGCTCGTGCTGCGCGACGTCACCGACGAGCACCAGCGGCTCGACGACGTCGAGGCGGCCCACGCCCGCACCGAGCGGCTCATCGCCGACGCCCCGCACGGGGTGGCGGTGCTCGACATGCGCGGCCGCATCCTGCAGGTCAACGCGTCGCTCGCCAGCCTGACCGGTCGCTCCGTCGACGCCCTCGTGGGGCGCAGCTTCGACGACCTGGGCCCCGACCACCGAGCCGACATCGGCGAGCACCTGCACCGGGCGGTCGCCGCGCCGGGCTCGCGGGTCGTGGGGGAGTGGACCATCCCCGGCCCCGGACGCGAGGACGTGCACGTCGCCATCACCAGCCGGGTGATCTCCTCGCAGGGCGCCGAGGACGACGTCATCCTGGTCAACGTCGTCGACCTGTCCGAGCGGCGGCGCTACGAGCAGCGGCTGGCCCACCTCGCCGACCACGACGGGCTCACCGGACTGCCCAACCGCCGCCGCTTCGACGCGGCGCTCGCCGAGCACCTCGGCCTGTGCTCGCGCTCCGGCCCGCGCGGTGCCCTGCTGCTGCTCGACCTCGACCACTTCAAGGAGGTCAACGACACCCGCGGCCACGACGCCGGCGACGAGCTGATCGTGTCGACGGCGCTCGTGCTGCGCGGCTCGCTGCGCGACGGCGACCTGGTGGCGCGGCTGGGTGGCGACGAGTTCGCCATCCTGCTGCCGGACGCCGACCGCCGCGGCGCCGAGCGGGTGGCCGAGGTGGTCGTCGAGCGGGTGCGGGCCAACAGCCGCACGCTCGAGGGCGTCAACCGCCGGGTCACGGCCAGCATCGGGGTGGTGACCTTCGCCGCGGCGAACGAGCGGGCCGAGGACGTGCTGGCCCTGGCCGACATGCTCATGTACGACGCGAAGGATGCCGGCCGCGACCGGTTCGCGGTGCTCGACGACAGCCGCTCGGTGCAGCCGCGATCGGGCGCCCGGATGGCGTGGAAGGCCCGCATCGAGGCAGCGCTGGAGAACGACGACTTCGAGCTCTACCTCCAGCCCCTGCTGCACCTCGACACCGGCCGGGTCACCGGCGCCGAGGCGCTGATCCGCCTGGTCGACCGCGACGTGCCGGTCTCGCCCGGCGCGTTCATCGGGGTCGCCGAGCGGGCCGGGCTCGTCGCCCGCGGTCGACGACTGGGTCGTGCGGCAGGGCGTTCGGGTGCTGCGCCGGCTGCTCGAGGTCGACCCGGCGATGCGGCTCGCGGTCAACCTGTCGGCACACTCGATCGGCGACCCGGCGATCGCGCTCACCCTCGAGCGCGCCCTGCGCGACCTGGGCGTCGACCCCAGCCGCCTCGATCGTCGAGGTCACCGAGACCGCCGCGGTCGCCGACCTCGAGGCGGCCCGTCGCTTCGCCGAGCCGCTGCGCGCGCTGGGTGTGCAGTTCGCCCTCGACGACTTCGGCGCCGGCTACGGCTCCTTCTACTACCTCAAGCACCTCAGCTTCGACACGATCAAGATCGACGGCGAGTTCGTCAAGGGCGCCGCCGAGTCGGCCGTCGACCGGGCCATCCTGCGCTCGGTCATCGGCATCGCCCGCGCACTCGGCAAGCGCACCGTCGCCGAGTTCGTCACCGACGAGGGCGCGCTGAGCGTGGTGCGCGAGCTGGGCGCCGACTACGCCCAGGGCTACCTGATCGGCGAACCGGTGCCGTTCGACCAGTTCGTCGCCACCCACCTCGGCGGCGACCGCGGCGTCTGGCTGGGCCTGCCGGCTGTCGAGGACGACGGGCACCCGCGACCGGCGCTGGCCCGCGGCTGAGCGCTGCGCGGCCCGGATGCCGCGTGGTCGACTCCCACACGGCATCCGGGCCCTGGTGCGTGGCTACTTCTTGCTGGTGTTCAGCTTGACGGTCTGCTCGGTGAAGCCGAGCGCGCAGTCGAGCGGACCGCAGGCGAAGGTGAAGGCCACCGTGGCGCCCTTGCCTCCGCGGAAGATGCCGTTCTGGCTGGTGGCGATCGCTTCCCAGGTGTGCACCGCCCCGTCGCACTGCAGGGGGCTGACGAAGAAGTCGCCGGTGATCTTCACCCGCCCCACCTGCTGGGTCAGCGTGCCGTCGACGTCGCTGGAGAAGTCGTCGGCGTTGCTGCACGAGTAGGTGCCGGTGAGCTTGGCGCTGCCGTCCTTGAAGGCGGTCGCCTGCGGGTTGACCGTGATGGAGGCCTCGGGAGCGGGGGGTGCCTCGTCGAAGGTGACCTCGAGCTGGCCGCCATTGGTCGCGGTGTCGGAGAAGGCCATCACGTAGTAGGTCTGGCCCGGGCTGGTCGAGAAGCCCACGGTCGTGGGGCCGCAGGCGACGAGGTTGCCCGTGGCGGGGTCGCCCTCCGTCACGATGAAGCCACCCGTGTAGGACGACGCGGACATGTCGGCGAGCACGCCGCCCCCGTCGGGGTCGGTGTAGGCGAACCACACGCTGGCGTTGGTGAACGGCGCGCCGCAGTTCGCGTTCAGCGAGGCGTCGAGGGCGTCGGTCGTGGCGCCGGTGGTGTCCTGGCTGTAGGTCGACGGCAGTGCGGTGACGACGGTGGCCGTCGTCGGCGTGTCGTTCGGCGCCGGTGCGGCCGAGGCCGCGGTGGCCAGCACGGGCACCATGAGCAGTGCGGCCGCGGTGGCGGTCAGGGTGGAACGGAGTATGGCCAAGGTGATGCCCCCCATCGAAGTGACGACTCGTCGTTGAGTCGTGGTGGCAGACACAGTGACGGGTCGACGCGGTGCCCGCCACCGCTGGCGAGCCCGGTTGCGGGAACTCGCAACGCTCGAGGAGGCTCGGATGCCCCGCGTGTGCTGAGCGCAGGAAGGCCGTGCATCGCCCCCCGGAGGCGCAACTGCGGTGAATGACGTGTACTTGAGCCGCATCTGCGGCTACAGTCCTGCTGTGCCCGTGTTCCGGATCAAGGAGGCCGCCGACCTGCTCGGCGTCAGTGCCGACACCTTGCGCCGGTGGGCCGACGGTGGCCGGCTCGAGACCACCACCGACGGGTCCGGGCGGCGCGGGGTCGACGGTGCCGTGCTGGCGCACTTCGCCGAGGAGCTGGCCCGCGAGTCGGCTCACCTCGACACCGGTGACGTCGTCGCGGCCTCCGTGCGCAACCGCTTCAGCGGACTGGTCACCCGGGTCGTCAAGGACACCGTGATGGCACAGGTCGAGATCCAGGCCGGCCCGCACCGCTTCGTGTCGCTGCTGAGCCGCGAGGCGGTCGACGAGCTGGGCCTGGAGCCGGGGGTGCTCGCCGTCGCGGCGGTCAAGGCGACCAACGTCTCCGTCGAGATCCCCCGCCTGCACTGACCGAGACACCCCCGTCACCCCGCCACGGACGGCCGCCGAAGGAGCCCACATGCGTCGCACCACCGTTGCCCTGGTGGCCGTCCTGCTCGGTGCCGGCCTGGCCGGCTGCGGCTCGAGCGGCACCGACGCCGGCTCCAGCGGCGCCGCCGGCGGAACGGCATCCGCGTCGTCCTCGGCCACGGTGAGCGGTGACCTCACGGTGCTCGCCGCTGCCTCGCTCACCGAGTCGTTCACCACCCTGGGGCGGCAGTTCGAGGCCGCCCACCCGGGTGTGAAGGTGACGCTCAGCTTCGCCGCGAGCTCGGCCCTTGCCACCCAGATCACCTCGGGCGCCCCCGCCGACGTCTTCGCCTCGGCGAGCACGAAGACCATGGATGCCGTGGTCGCCGCCGGCGCTGCAGCCGACCCGAAGACGTTCGCAACCAACGCCATGGAGATCGCGGTGCCACCGGGCAACCCCGGCAAGGTCACCGGGGTCGACTCGCTGACCGGCGCCGCCGTGAAGACCGCCCTGTGCCAGCCCCAGGTGCCCTGCGGGTCCACGGCCGAGAAGGTGTTCGCCAACGCCAAGGTCACCGTCACGCCGGTCACCTTGGAGCCCGACGTGAAGTCGGTGCTCAGCAAGGTGCAGCTCGGCGAGGTCGACGCCGGTGTCGTCTACGTCACCGACGTGCTCGCCGCCGGTGACAAGGTCAAGGGCGTCGAGATCCCGGCAGACGTCAACGCCGCCACCAGCTACCCGATCGCCGCGCTGACCCGGAGCGCCAACGCCGCGACAGCAGCCGCGTTCGTCGAGTACGTCCTGTCTCCTGCGGGGGCGAGCGTGCTGACGGCCGCCGGTTTCCGGCAACCGTGACGAGCACCCGTTGAGCGATAACGGAACTCGGCACACGGCATCCACGAGGCTGGGCCTGGCGGAGCGCGAGCGGCGGGCTGCGACGGGCGCGGGGGCCCGGTCGGCTCCCTGGCCGCTGCTCGTCCCTGCCCTTGTCGCGGTCGCCTTCCTCGTCGTCCCGCTGGCCGGGCTGCTCCTCCGGGCGCCGTGGGGGAACGCGTGGGAGATCCTGCACGGCTCGCAGGCGGGCGAGGCGCTGAGGCTGTCGCTGTGGACGTCGACGCTCGCCACCGCGATCTCCGTGGTCGTCGGCGTGCCGCTGGCGTGGGTCCTGGCGCGCAGCGCAGTGCCGGGGCTACGGGTGGTGCGCGCGCTGGTCACCCTGCCACTGGTGCTGCCACCGGTGGTGGGCGGTGTTGCCCTGCTGATGGCGTTCGGCCGCAACGGTTTTGTCGGCCAGTACCTCGACCAGTGGTTCGGCATCACCATCCCGTTCAGCCCCGCGGCGGTGGTGATGGCCGAGACGTTCGTGGCGATGCCGTTCCTGGTGGTCACTGTCGAGGGGGCGCTGCGCTCGGCCGACCGCGGCTTCGAGGAGGCAGCGGCGACGTTGGGGGCGCGGCGGATGACGGTGTTTCGGCGGGTCACCCTGCCGCTCGTCGCACCGTCGCTGGCGGCAGGGGCGGTGCTCTGCTGGGCACGGGCGTTGGGGGAGTTCGGGGCCACCATCACCTTCGCCGGCAGCTTCCCGGGGCGTACCCAGACGATGCCGATCGCGGTCTACTACGCGCTCGAGACCGACCCCGAGGCGGCCATCCTGCTCAGCCTGGTGCTGTTGCTGGTGTCCGTCGTGGTGCTGGTGTCGTTGCGGGATAGGTGGCTTCGCGGTGGGGCGGCCCCATGAGCGCCGCTCAGAGGGGCCTGAGCGCCGAGGCCGAGGTGGTCCGCGGCGGGTTCACCCTGCGGGCCGCCGTCAGCGCGGCACCGGGTGAGGTGCTGGCGGTGCTCGGCCCGAACGGCTCGGGCAAGTCGACCCTGCTGTCGGCGCTCGCGGGGCTGCTGCCGCTCTCGGGAGGCCGCATCTCGCTCGACGGTGTCACCCTCGACGATGCCGACACCGGTGGTTTCGTGGAGGCGGCCCACCGCCCGGTCGGTGTCGTCTTCCAGGACTACCGGCTCTTCCCCCACCTCAGCGTGCTCGACAACGTCGCCTTCTCCCCGCGGGTGCGCGGGCTGGGTCGCGCGCCGTCCCGCGCCGTCGCGGCCGGGTGGCTCGACCGGCTCGGACTGGCCGACCTGGCCCGGCGGCGGCCCGCCGACCTGTCCGGTGGGCAGGCCCAGCGGGTGGCACTGGGGCGCGCCCTGGCAGGTGACCCGTCGCTGCTGCTGCTCGACGAGCCCCTCTCCGCACTCGACGCCCGCACCCGGCTCGACGTGCAGGGCGAGCTCAAGCGGCACCTCGCCGACTTCATCGGGCCCTGCCTGCTCGTGACCCACGACCCGCTGGAGGCCCTGGTGCTCGCCGACCGCCTGATGGTGCTCGAGCACGGACGGGTCGTGCAGGAGGGCACACCGGCCGAGGTCGCCCGACGCCCGGCCACCGACTACGTCGCGCGGCTCGTCGGCCTCAACCTGTATGCCGGCACCGCCGACGGCCCCCGCGTGGTGCTGGCCGGGGGTGGCTCCTTCGTCGTCCCCGACCACCACGAACGCGGCGAGGTGCTCGTGGCGCTGCGCCCGTCGGCCGTGGTGGTCAGCACCGCACCACCCGACGTGTCCAGCATGCGCAACACCTGGCCCGCGACGATCACGGGGCTCTCGCTGCTCACCGACCGGGTGCGGCTCGACCTCGCCGGCGAGCCGTCGGCGCTGGTCGACGTCACCCCGGCGGCCGTCGCCGAGCTCGGGCTGGCTGCCGGCCGGCGGGTCTGGCTGTCGGCCAAGGCCACCGAGCTCGAGGTCTACGGCCACTCCCGCCCCGGGCCCGGATGACGCGCCGCCCCCTCGCTGAACCGCTGGGGCGCTGCCCCCGTAGGACTGGGCATCGGGAGCCGTCTGTGAGGTGGCTCACATCGCAGCACGAGAGGAACGAACCATGCTCAGGACGCGAACGACCCGAATCTCCGCCACCGCAGCCGCCGCCGTGACCCTGCTGGCCGTGACGGCGGCCCCGGCCCTGGCTGACGGTGGCAGCGGCCACTCGATCCTTCGGGCCGAGCTCGTGGGCAGCATGCCGGCGCCCGCCAGCCCGGTGATCGCCGGCATCCTTCCCGGGGGCCGCCCCTGGGTCAACGGGCCGAGCACGGTGAGGGTGCGCGAGGACGGGCGGATCACGGTGAAGATCCGCGGCCTGGTGATCCCGCCCCCCCAGGGCAACGGAACCACCCCGGTCCGCTCGGTGGTCGCCACCCTTGTCTGCGACGGGACCCTCGGCTCCTCCACCGGAGCGTTCGCGCTCAGCGAGGGCGGTGACGGCTCCACCTCCACGACCATCGCGGGCACCAAGCACTGCGACGACCCGGTCGTGCTGATCCAGCCCGCCGCCAACCTGGGCGCCTACATCGCTTCGAGCCAGGGCGACCACGACGACGACTGACACTGCGAACCGGACTGCACGACAACGGCATCCGGCGTCTCGCTGATGAATAGCCCCCACCGCCCGGGCGTGGCCTGCACCGCACCCGGGCGGCGGGGCTCGTCTGGCGTGGTCGCCGGCTCGCCCTACCGCACAGCAGACGATGACGCGTCAGCCATCCGGACGACCCTGTCGGCGAGCACAGCGGTCGGCAACCGTCCGTCGAGCACGATGGCACCGGCATCCCGCATCTGTTGCTCGAACACCGGCCGCCCCTGCACGATCTGCGCCCGCAGGGCCGGGCCGCGAGGAGCGTTGGAGGGGGTGACGAGCCTCTGGTGCTGGGTCGCGTCGTCGGCGGCGGTGGGGCGCGCCGAGTAGGGTCACGCCGTGGCGAGCAGCGAGCAGCAGATCCGGGTCAAGGCCATGCTCATCGCCCCGGATGCCGACGGCACGGCGCACGCCGTCAGCGTGTGCCCGCCCACCGTCGAGAACCCCCTCGGCTACCACCGACTCATCGGTGGCAGCGTCGAGCCGGGCGAGACGCACCGCGAGGCCGTCATCCGAGAGGTGCGCGAGGAGCTCGACGCCGCCATCCGTGATCTCACCTACCTCGACGTCGTCGAGAACATCTTCACGGTCGACAACCGCGCGCGGGCACGAGATCGTCTTCGTCTACACCGGCCGGCTCGACCCCGAGCCACCCCGCGAGGGCGCTGCGCTCCGCGAGTCCGACGGCACCGTGCTGCCGGTGGTGTGGCGGCCGGTGGATGACGCCCACGAGCCGGTGCCGCTGTACCCGGCGGCGCTGGCCGCGTTGACCGAGCGACTCGGCTGAGGGTCGCTAGGCAGCGGTCCCGCCGGTGCGGCCCGCCTCGTACCGGGCCCAGGTGCGGGCGACCGCCACCAGGTCCGCATGCGTCAGCGGCTCGCCGGAGGTGTCGATGCCCTCGACGTAGTACAGCGCGGGCACGCCGAGCAGGCCCTGCGCCGCGGTGTACGCCAGCCACTGCGCCCGGCTCGGCATCGGCCACTGGTCGGTGTCGATGAGGTGGCCGGGCAGCGCGGCCCGGGCCACGGCGGCCCGGAAGCGCAGCTGCTCGACGACGTCGACGGGGCCGCCGTCCGGTGCCCGCTCGAGCACGTCGTTGAGGCGCACCATGTCGCACACGTCGGCAAAGCTCGGGTGCGGCGTCTGGGTGACGACGAGCGCGTCGGGCTTGGCGGCCTTGGCCGCGCGGTGCAGCGCACCGAGCAGGGCGTGCACGCCGGCGATGCCCCACGGGCCGTCGGTCGCGCGCAGCGACGCCCCGGAGGGTGCCCGCTGGGTGAAGTCGACCTTGAACCCGTCGGCGTCGAAGCCGTCCGGCCCCGGCCCGAGCAGCAGCCGGACCGTCGAGGCGAGGCGGTCACGGTAGGCGGCGCTGTTCACGTCGACCGCCACCGGACGGCCGGCCGGGTCGGTGACGCACTCGGCGGCGGGCAGGCCCTCGGGGTCCCACGCCTTCCACCAGAGCAGCACCCGTCGGCCGGCGCGGTGCTGCGACGCGATCCAGCCGCGCAGGTCCGGCCACTTGGTGTCGTCGACCGTCGCGGCGCCGTACTGCGCCTGCCACCGGTCGTCGATGACCACCGTGCCCGGGTCGACGCCTGCGCCGGCGAGCGTGGACAGCAGCTGGTCGTAGACGTCCTGCCGGGCGAGGTCGGCCGCCCGCGACCGTCGCAGCGACGTGTCCGCCGGGTCGGCCGCCCGGCGTCGCCCCGGCGGCGCGGGCGCACTGCGCACCCCAACCGCAGAAGATCGGGCGGCTCCACCATGCGGGCTGGTCCGGTGGGCGCGCCGAGGCGGGGGCCCAGCAGCGAGCCTGCAGCGCCTCGCGGTAGCGCTCGATGGCCTGGGCCGGGGATGCCGCCGGGCGCAGCACGAGCAGCGGTGAGGTGAACTCGCGCACGACGCTGGTGTGCCCCTCGTAGTCGAGCCGCAGCAGGAACCCGCCGTCGAGCGGGTCGTAGGCCGCGGTGGTGAAGGTCAACTGCTCGACCGGCGCCTCGAGCGACATCCCGAGCCAGGGCCCGGGCGGCACGTCGACAGCGGAGGTGGGCACGGTCCGACCCAGCGCCCAGCACAGCGGCGGCGGTGAGAACACGGCGTTGAGCCGGCCGGGGCTGGCGTCGCCGACGACGCCCAGGGTGGAGGGGGTGCCGGTCGGCCGCACCACCTGCACGGGCTCGGTGGGGGTGGGGCTGAACAGTGCCGTGAAGCGGGCCGCGGAGCGGAAGGTGCCCCCGGCGCCGGAGGCGAGCAGGGCACGGCCGCCCAGCAGGGTCACCTCCGACAGTCGCACGGGCGCAACCCCGGGGCGCAGCGCGACGTGCACCGAGAGCTCGATCCGGTCGCGGTGGCAGGTCAGCCGCACCGTCTTCGATGCCCACGCGGGCGAGGCGGCCCTGACGGTGACCTCGAGCCCGTGCGGATGCCGTCGCAGCAGCGGCCGCTGCACGGCGTAGCTCTCGTCGCGGCCGTCGGTGCGGTGGGCGTCACCGAGCAGGGCCAGCTCCAGCCAGGGGATGCCGTCGGGGTCGCTCAGCAGCGCGCCGGCTCGGTCGTCGCGCACCAGCAGGCGGTAGGCGTCCGTGGTGACGACCACGCCGGGTGACCCGGGCCGCCAGCTCACACCCGACGACTCACCGCGCGACGGTGCGCACGGCGACGCCGCCGGTGCGAACTCACTGCTTCGGCCCAAGCCCATGCCGTGTCCTTCACCGGGGTGGGGCGGCATCGTGCCGCCTCCCCGTTGAGGCCATGCTCCCTCCGACGGGCGGGACTCGTGGCCGAACACCGGGTCTGTCAGGTCACCTTCAGCGGCGCTGCGGCCCACGGCATCCGGGGGCACCTGCGGCACGGGTGTGAGGTGCATCACATTATGTCGAAAACGCTCACACAAATGCCGCAGATCGGTATTGCGGGAAAATGCCGTCGGTCCCCACATGGGGCCGTGCGACCTCATTTCCCCAAGGATTTCCAAAGGGCCGTCAGCGAGCATTGGCTCCGGATAGCGCTATTTGCTGTCTGAACCCGAAAGCAGTTTGCGATGGCAACACCGCAGGGGCCCTGGGCTCGAGTTTCCCGATGTCGGCAGGCGGCATCAGACCTCGAAGGAGCATGCCATGACAGATGTCCGGGTCAGCCGCGGACGGCGAGGCGCAGAAATGGCCGGAACGTCGCGCACCGAACACCTCATTCGTCACACATCGCTCATATCGACCGAGCCATTGTCCACATCGCGCCAATGGCTGCTGGTGAATGGGACCAATGACGACGAAGGAATGGCCGAACTGTCGACAGCCCACCCCGTGCGTGGTTCGAGGCTCTCGTGAAGCGTTTCGTCGTCCACCTCACCGTCTGGGCCATGGCGTTGGCGGGTGCCCTCGCCGTGCTGTTGCCGGGCTCGGCATCCGCGGCGGCCCCGGCCCCCGGTACCTATGTCGCGTTGGCGCCGGCGCGGCTGTTGGACACGCGCACGGGGGTGGGTGCGAAGGCGGCCAAGGTGGCTGCGTCGGGGACCGTGACGGTGCAGGTCACTGGTCATGGTGGGGTTCCGGCCACGGGGGTTGGGGCCGTGGTGCTGAACGTGACGGCGGTGGCTCCGACGGCGAGTGGGTTCGTGACGGTGTACGGGCCGGGGAGCCGGCCGACGGTGTCGAACCTGAACTTCGTGGCGGGTCAGACGGTGCCGAACCTGGTGGTGGTGCCGGTCAGTGCCACGGGCACGGTGAAGCTGTTCAACGGTTCCAAGGGCACCACCCACCTGTTGGCCGATGTCGCGGGCTACTACCGCTCCGGCGCGCCGACCACGTCGGGGGCCTTCGGCTCGTTGGCGCCGGCGCGGCTGTTGGACACGCGCACAGGGGTGGGTGCGAAGGCGGCCAAGGTGGCTGCGTCGGGGACCGTGACGGTGCAGGTCACTGGTCATGGTGGGGTTCCGGCCACGGGGGTTGGGGCCGTGGTGCTGAACGTGACGGCGGTGGCTCCGACGGCGAGTGGGTTCGTGACGGTGTACGGGCCGGGGAGCCGGCCGACGGTGTCGAACCTGAACTTCGTGGCGGGTCAGACGGTGCCGAACCTGGTGGTGGTGCCGGTCAGTGCCACGGGCACGGTGAAGCTGTTCAACGGTTCCAAGGGCACCACCCACCTGTTGGCCGATGTCGCGGGCTACTACCGCTCCGGCGCGCCGACCACGTCGGGGGCCTTCGGCTCGTTGGCGCCGGCGCGGCTGTTGGACACGCGCACGGGGGTGGGTGCGAAGGCGGCCAAGGTGGCTGCGTCGGGGACCGTGACGGTGCAGGTCACTGGTCATGGTGGGGTTCCGGCCACGGGGGTTGGGGCCGTGGTGCTGAACGTGACGGCGGTGGCTCCGACGGCGAGTGGGTTCGTGACGGTGTACGGGCCGGGGAGCCGGCCGACGGTGTCGAACCTGAACTTCGTGGCGGGTCAGACGGTGCCGAACCTGGTGGTGGTGCCGGTCAGTGCCACGGGCACGGTGAAGCTGTTCAACGGTTCCAAGGGCACCACCCACCTGTTGGCCGATGTCGCGGGCTACTACCGCTCCGACACCGTCGCAGGGACCACAGCGGTGCTGTCGGTCAACAACTCCACCACCGGCACCGCGAAGACCAGCGTGGGCGGCTTCGAGCCCGTCTTCGTCGTGGCCGGCTCGACGGCTGCTGCAGGCGCGACCATGGCGTCGGGACACCTGGACTACGGCGACGGAACCGCGCAGGACTTCACCGGCCCGGTGGACACCTGGGTCCCGTTCCACAGCTACGCCGCACCCGGCACGAGGACCGCCACCCTGCAGGTCACCGACTCCGCCGGTAACACCGACTCGGACGTGGTCGTCGTCACCGTCTTCGCCGCACCCACCGCGACGATCAGCTCGACCGGTGGTGCCGCGGGGTCGCCGCTCGACGTGAAGGTGGCCACCGTCACCCCCGCCAACACCGTCATCACCGACTACCAGGTGAACTACGGCGACGGCACCGGCCTCGTCTTCGGTGCCGGGGCTCCGCCTGCGACGTTGACGCACACCTACGACACGGTGGGTACCTTCACCGTCACGTTCAGCGCGTTCAACGACGCCGACGGGATCGCGAACGCGAAGACCGACGTGGCCGTCGCCCAGCCCCCGGTCACTGCCCTGAGCGTCACGGGCCAGACCGAGACCACCATCGCGCTGGGGTGGACCAACCCGACGAATGCCGGGTTCACCGGGGTCACGATCCGTCGGAGCCCGGGCGCCGTGCCACCGGCCGACCCCACTGCCGGAGCCTCGGTGGCGGTCCCGCTGTCGAAGACCGCGGTGTCCTTCACCGACACCGGCCTGACCGCCGGGACCCAGTACTCCTACGCGGTGTTCGCGCAGGACGCCACGCCGCACTTCTCGACCGCCAAGACGGTGACCGAGACGACCGGCACCCCGCCCGGCGCGCCGCCGGTCGCGGCACTGTCCATCAACAACTCCACGGGTGACACCGCCAAGGCGAGCCTGAACGGCTTCCTGGCCCGCGTCGACCTCACCGGGACCCAGCCCGGCACCGGCCAGACCTTCACCCAGGTGTCCTTGCGCTACGGCGACGGCACCACGGTCCAGTTCACCGGCCAGGACCCCTCCCTCTGGGACGCCGACCACGCGTACCTCACCGCCGGCGTGAAGGTCGCCACGCTGACGGTCACCGACTCCGGTGGTGGCACCGCCACCACGGTGGTCACCGTGACCGTCTTCCCGCAGCCCACGGCCACGATCACCGGGCCGGCGACAGCGGCAGTCAACGCGGTCACCACCTTCGGCGTGGCAGCGGCGACGCCGACGGGCACCGCCTTCACGAGCTGGGACCTGAGCGTCGACGGCATCCAGATCGCGGAGTCGGGTTTCGGAGCACCGCCGGCCACCATCGACTGGCCGTTCGACGCGCCCGGCACCTACAACGTCACCCTCAGCGTCTTCAACGACGCCGACGGTGACGCCACGTCCAACACCGTCACCGTGGTCGTGAGCTAGCCCCGGTGAGGTCATACGGCATCCAGACGTCGGATGAGCGACGTGACAGCGGTTGCAGGCGGACCGCCATCGAAGTACCCGAGGCACCGGCTTCGGTCCAGCTGAAACGAGAGGCAAGGGCTTGCAGATGAACAACACATTGAGGCGGTGGGGTGTAGGAGCCGTGGCGGCAGCGGTCGTGATGGTGCCGGCACTGTCGGCACTCGCCGTCGAGGTGGTGCCCCCCACCCCTCGCACCGGATCGCTGATCGAGGTCGGGCCGGTCGGGGCCAACGGGTTCCCGACGTGGTACCGCGACAAGAGTGCCGACGGCAGCACGTCGCGCCTCGAGCTGTGCCTGCCCCTGGGCGACGTGCCCGACCCGTACTGCGCCCCGCCGACCAACCCCCTCCCGTTGGTCTACCCGACCAACTTCCCGAACGAGAACTTCTACCAGCTGGCCACCTCGGCCCTCGTGGCGCCGGGCGTCAACGCCCTGGTGGAGATGAACCTCGAAGGGGCCTACGCCACCGGAGCGGTCATCGCAGGCGATGAGATCGTCTTCGGGCGGATCCGGATCCGTGACAAGGCGGTTCCCGACGGCACGACCTGGCGGATCACCCACCCCTACGGCATCGACGAGATCACGGCTGCAGGTGGCCGCGGCATCAACATGACCCAGGACGTCGGGCTGACGCCGGGCGCCTTCGGCAGTGCACTGGGCAGCCGGATCGGCCCGTTCCTGAAGTGGGACGGCACGGCCCCGGCTGCGCCGGTCGGCTACACGGGCGACCCGGCCATCCAGCACAAGGTCGTCGGCAGCCCGTACAACACCAACTTCGTCAAGGTCGAGCGCAAGAACGCTGACGGCACCTACACCCAGATCGCGCTGAACGACCTGTTCTCGGTAGAGGGCCGCTACGCGACCAACAGCGGCGTCGACGTGGCCCGTGCCACGTACTCGCTGCAGGCTGACGGCAACGGCACCGTCGACGTGTTCGCGTCCTCCGAGGCCGGCCAGTCGATCCAGGTGAGCGCCAACCCGCTCGGGTTCGCCAACACCTCGCTGGTAGGTGACGGGGCCCGCTACTTCGGCCGCCTCGCCCTCACCGCCGCTCACCCCGTGGCGGCCGGCGCGACCCTCGACGTGGTCAATGCCGGCGACCGACCGGTAGCCACCAAGACGGTGCCGTTGACGGATGGCGTGGCGATCGCCTCCGCGGTCTTCACCGCGGGTGCGGCGGGTGCTCCGGCTCCGGCCAACACCCTGACCGTCACTGCCACCTCGAGCGATGCGCTCAACAACCCCACGCTCACGGTCGACGGCTTCAACGTGCCACTGGTCGGTGGCACGGTCACCATCCCCACCGTGGCCCCGCCGCCGTCGATCACCGTCAAGTCCGCCCGTGGCGGCTCGGCGACGATCGCGACGACGGTCGCCGGTGCGGGCCTGGCAGCCACCACCCCGGTCGCGTCCTTCACGGCTCCCGTGACGGTCTCCGCGGGCCAGCCGGTCACCATGGATGCCGCCGCGAGCTCACCGGCCCCGCTGACCTACGCGTGGACGCAGACCGCGGGCCCGACCGTCACCCTGACCGGTGCGGCCACCTCGGTGGCGACCTTCACGCCGACGGTCGCCGGCTCGTACACGATGCAGCTGATCGTGACCGGTCCGACCGGGATCGCCAGCGTGCCCGTCACGCGGACGATCACCGTCACCCCACCGGCACCGACGTTCGTCGCGAACGCCGGGCCGGACCAGGCGGTGCAGCGCGGCAAGGTCGTGACGCTGGATGCGAGCGCCAGCCTCGGCGCCCAGTCCTACGCCTGGACCCAGACCGGTGGGCCGACGATGACCCTGTCGTCGACCACAGCGGCAAAGCCGACGTTCACCTACAAGTTCATGCCGCTGCCCCTCGCCCTGCCCGGGAACGCCAACCCGCTCTACGCGACGGACAACACGCCGTTGACCTTCACCCTGACGGCCACCCCGGTCGGTGGTGGCGCGGTGAAGACCGACACGGTCGTCATCAGCCCGCAGGCCGAGACGTTCAGCAACGTGGTGGCGCGCTACCGCACCGGCACCAACGAGTGGAGGGTCACCGGCAGCACGTCGATCCTCGCAGGCCAGCGGGTGACCATCGTCCTGGGGCCGAACGCCCAGGGCAAGACGATCGGGAGCGCGACGGTGGATGCCGCCGGAGCCTTCTCAGTGCGTTCGGCGGGCGTGTCTGACCCCCGCTCGCCGGCCCAGACGCTGGTCACGGTGATCAGTGCCACGGGCGGCGTCGCCTCGTTCCCGTTGATCGTCACCACGTGACGGTCGACGGCAACGGCTGACGCACCGTTCGAGGGGCCCGCACCGACAGGTGCGGGCCCCTCCGCGTGGTCTGACGGAGCCACCTCCACGCCGTACGCGGCCCGAGCGCGAGACCGTAGCGAAGGCTCGGGGCGGCATCGGCCTCACCGACGTGTCACGGCATACCGTGACGGCATGCCTCAGGACGCGCCCTTCGGTCGGTTGGTGACAGCGATGGTGACCCCCTTCGCGGAGGACGGCAGAGTCGACCTGGAAGCCGCCGCGCGTGTGGCTCGCCACCTGGCCGACAACGGCAGCGACGGGATCGTGGTGTCCGGCACGACGGGTGAGTCACCGACGACCTCTGCCGACGAGTGCGGTGAGCTGCTGTCGGCGGTGAAGGACGCGGTCGGGCACCAGGTATCTGTCGTGGCCGGGGTGGGCACCGCGAGCACCGCGCACTCGGTCGAGCTGGCGGAGCAGGCAGCACGGATCGGTGCCGACGGGCTCCTCCTGGTAACGCCGTACTACTCGAAGCCGAGCCCCGCTGGAGTGCTCTCGCACCTCCGTGCCGTCGCGGCCGCCACGGACGTTCCGGTGGTGCTCTACGACGTGACGGGGCGAACCGGCATCCCGATCGGCCTGGAGACCTACCGTGCGGCCCGCGAGATCGACACGATCGTCGCGGTCAAGCACTCCGTGGGCGACGCCCCGGCGGCTGCCGTGCTCACTGACCTGGGCTACGCGGTCTACACCGGCGACGAGTCGCATGCCCTGGGGTACCTCGCCTACGGTGCGGTGGGACTGGTCAGTGTCGTCTCGCACGTCGCCGGTCGAGAGCTGCACGACATGCTCGACGCCTTCCTGGCCGGGGAGCATGCCGAGGCCCTGCGGCTGCACCTCAGGCTGACGCCCGCGTTCGACGCCGTCATGGGCGTGCCGAGCTATGGAGCCACCACGGCCAAGGCAGCCCTGCAGCTCGCGGGAGTGCTGGACAACCGCCGGGTCCGTGGTCCGCTCGTCGAGCTCGATCAGGACGAGGTCGACGCCCTGCGCCGCGGCCTCCTGGCTGCCGAGCTCCTCTAGTCGCCGGTCGTCAGGGCCGGTAGTAGCCGGCGAGGTCGGCGATCACGTCGACCGTGCCGGAGCTGTTGTAGAACGTCACCTTCCCGCCCGGGCCGACGTTGACGACCACGAGGTTGGGCACCGTCCTGCCCTTGGCGAAGCTCACGCTGGTCGTCGCCGGCCGAACCACACCGGTCGGGTAGACAGTCAGGTGCCCGGTGGCGGTCGGGTTGGTGGCGGTGACGTTCAGCACCACGGAGGTCGTTCCCGCGGGCAGGCCGGGGACGGTCAGGGTGACCTCCGCCCCGGCACCCACCTTGGCCCGGGCCACGCCGGTGCCCAGCCGGGTGTCGAGCACCCGCCGCGGGGCCAGGCCGGTGAACCCGTCGCCACGGTTGACGCTGTAGGACCCGGAGAGGTCGGCGTGACGTCGACCGTGCCGGCGCTGTTGAAGAAGGTGACCTTCCCGCCGGTGCCGACGTTGACCACCACCAGGTTCGAGACGGTTTGTCCCGCAACAAAGTTCAGGTTCGACGTCGTGGGGCGAGCGGATCCCGTCGGGTAGACGGTGAGGTAGCCCGCTGCGCTGGGAGCAGTGGCGGTGACGTTCAGTACTACCGACCTCGCACCGGCGGGCAGGTTCGGGATGGTCACGGTCACCTGCTTGCCAGCGCCCACCTTGGCCTGCGCAACGCCCGTGCCGGTCGCCGTGTTCATGACCCGTCGCGGTGTCTCGCCGACCAACCCGGCGCCACCGGTGGAGTAGTACCCGGCGAGGTCGGCGATGACGTCGACGGTGCCGGCGCTGTTGAACACGGTGACCTTGCCGCCGGTGCCCACCTTGACCATCACCAGGTTGGGAACGGTCTGTCCCGCAACGAAGTTCAGGCTCGACGTCGCCGGCCGGGTCGTGCCCGCGGGGAAGACCGTCAGGTAGCCCGACGCGCTCGGCTTGATGGCCGTCACGTTCAGCACCACCGCAGTGGCGGACGCCGGCAGACCGGGCACGGTCAGGGTGACCTGCCTGCCGGCGCCGATCCGGCCCTTGGCCACGCCGGTGCCGCTTCGGGTGTCCAAGACCCGCTTGGGCGTCAGGCCGGTGAACCCGGGGCCGCTCAGGCGGGGGGTGAAGAGGGCGCTGTGGGCGGATGCCGGGCCGTCGCCGATGCCGTTCGTCGCGGTGACCGTGTAGGTGTACGACGAGCCGTTGACCAGCCCGGTGACGACCAACGACGTGGCGTTCGCGGCAGCCGGCCGAGCGGCGCCGACCGGGTTGTCGGCCCCGTCGAACACCTGCACCGAGTACGTCGTGATCGGAGAGCCACCGTTGGCCACCGGCGCCGTCCAGCGGACCGTCGCGCTGCCGCTGCCGACCGTCGCGGCCCCGATGCCGGGTGCGCCGGGGGGAAGGTCGGGCGTCACCGCCGCGGACGGCGCCGAGAAGCCACCGGTGCCGGAGGCGTTGACGGAGGCGACCTGGAAGCGGACGGGGCTGCCGTTGGCCAGGCCGGTCACGAGCAGGGAGTGCTGGTCCGCGGCCGCGGGGTGCAGCACGCCGACCTGCGCGCCGTTGGCGTCGATGACCTTGACCGAGTAGCCGGTGATGGGCGAGCCCACGGCGGACGGCGGCGTCCAGCTGACGGTGGCCGAGGAGTCGCCGGCCACGGCGGTGACCCCGGTGGGTGCCGCGGGCCCCGGGCTCGGGGCGAACTGCAGCTTCTCGATGTTGCGCAGCGTGTCGGTGCCGTCAGCGCCGCCGTTGTTGTGGCGGACCGTCGTGGTGCTGCCCGGGGCGCCGAGCGCTGCCCCCGCCGGCACCGTGGTCACGGTGTAGTTGCCCTCCGGCTCGGAGAACACAGCGGTGTCGACGCTCGTCGCGGCATCGGCAGGTGAGGAGTCGACGATCTCGCGCACCGTGACGAGGTTGCCAGGGTCGATGATGCCGGCGAACACGTCGGCCTGCAGCGTGTGGGGGTTCCCGACCTGGTAGGTGTGCTCCAGCAGGTCGGTGCTGCCGATCTCGTTGCCCAGGTCGTCGCGCACGCTGATCCGGACGCTGAGGGCCTTGTCGCCGTCGATGATGTCGTCGCCACCGCCACCACGGATGGTGTCGCTTCCCGCGCCGCCGATGAGGATGTTGCCCTCACCCCAGACCGGGCCGCTGATCGGGCAGTAGTGGGCCGCCGAGGAGGCGACCACCGGCACGGGGTCGCCGGTGAGCGGGTGCGGGAGCAGGGCGCCGAGGCCGGCGATCCGGTCGACGCCGGCCTGGTCGAGCACGTCGCAGCCGGAGGACCCGGCGCCGCCAAGGGTGCGCGGCACCACGTCGTCGCCCCGGATGACGTCGTCCTTCACCGAGCCGGAGACGGCCTCGGTCTCCTGCCAGCGGTCGCTGCTGACACCGGGGGGAAGCTGCACGCCGGGGGCGATGCTCAGGTCGTCGTTGGCGGGGACGGTGTCGAACTGGTGGAACGCCCAGTCGAAGCCGGCCGAGCCGATGAACGTGTCGATCGGGGACGCGTTGGACGCCATCAGGTCGTCGCCGCCCTCGGCGACGTAGTCGTCGCCGCTCTGGCCGATCATCACCTCGTTGCCGGGGGTCACCTGGCCCGGGTCGTCGAAGAAGGGTGACCCGTGGTCACCGGTCAGCAGGTCCTGGCCGGTGCCACCCTCGAGCCAGTCGTCGCCGCCGTCGCCCTGCACGGCATCCGCGCCCTGGCCGCCGATGATGAAGTCGTTCCCCGGGCCGCCGAAGTCCTGGTTGTCGTTGGCGCCGCCGTTGAGCACGTCCTGGCCGTCGCCACCGAGCAGGATGTCGTTGTCCGGGCCGCCGTCGACGGCGTCGTTGCCCGGCCCGCCCTTGAGGATGTCGGCGCCGGCGAGATCGGTGATGATGTCGTTGCCGTCGCCGCCGAGCACGTTGTCGATGCCGCCGCCACCCTCGATGACGTCGTTGCCGGTCAAGCCCCAGAAGGTGTCGTTCCCGTTTCCGCCCCAGACCCGGTCGGGGTTGGTGGTGCCGTTGTAGACCGCCTGCTTGTTGATGCCGGGGGGGTCGACGCTGTTGCTCTGGCGGTACTGGATGGTGCCGTCCGGCATCCGCAGCAGCAGCTTGCTCTCGTCGCACACCGTCACGGGGTCGTCGGCGACCGTGGACCCGAAGGCGTCGAAGCCGGCGACGGTGCCGTCGAGGTCCTTGAGCTGGAACTTGCAGTCGGACGTGCCGAACGCGTCGGCGCTGAGCGAGTCGGTGCCGACGGTGTTGCGCAGGATCATCTCGGCGAACGAGTTGCCCTCGAGCTGCGTGCCGAGGTTCATGCCGGGGGTGCGGGCCAGGTAGTAGAGCCGGTCGCCGTCCTGTAGGTCGGTCATCTGGTTCTCGAAGACCACGTCGAACGTGGAGCCCAGCAGGCCGCCGTTGATCTCGGTCGCCTCCGCGAGGCCACCGACCCACAGGTCGATGTCGTCGACCCCAGTGCTCGTCGCGCCGGATGCGTCGTCGGCCCAGCCGTTCGTGCCGAACATGAAGTCGGCGGCATCGGCCGGAACGTGCTGCTCACCCACGGCGGGGTCGACGATGCGCTTGGCGGCCAACCGCCTCGAGGCCAGGGTCGCCGGGCCGTTGTCGGCGCTCTCGTCGGCCGGGGTGCCCGGGTCGTCGAGCAGCACGCCGTCGGGGCCGACGTCGGTGAGGATCGTGGGGTGTGTGCCGTAGGCCGCGACGAAGTTGACCAGCGACTCGGGGTGCTTGATGCCCTGGCCGAAGTCCGTCCAGCTCTTGTAGGGCTTGAGGTGGCTGTCGTTGGTCGCCGCGAACATCTGGCGCCGGAAGCCGTTCAGCGGCGGGACACCGGTCTCGCGGGCGCGGGTGAGGTTCAGGGTGGCGAGGTCGAGCGGCAGGCCGAGCAGGTTGCTGCGCAGGGTGTCGGTCATGAACTCGTCGAGCTCGTTGCCGACCTGGTCCGAGGCGCCCATCAGGATCGACCCGGCGGCCGACTCCGGCGAGAGCTCGCCGTCGGCCGGCCCGCCGTTGAAGTACTCGGGCGGGTTCAGGAACGCCTGGAGCAGGGGGATCGAGTTGTCCTTCCCGTTGCGCGTGCGGGCGACCACCTCGTCGAGCATCGAGTGGCCGAGCCGGTAGACGGCGTGGGCGAACTCCGCGCGGATGGCCGCGTTGATGTCGGGGTTGTAGGTGCGGAACACCGGGATGGCTGGAGCCATCTTGCGGGCGAACTCCCCGAACACCAGGTGCTGGTACTCCATCTCGGTCACGAACCGGGCTGCCTGGAAGATGCGCTCGCCGTTCCAGCCGGCCGCGCCGTTGACGTCCTGCCACTGAGTGAGGGCCGCGACGCCGCTCGGGGTGGTGTCGTTCGTCAGCACGTTCTGGATGTCGGTGACCAGCCGGTTGTGCTCGGAGTGGAACACCTGGTGGATGCTGGTCAGCGCGATGTTCTCGTTGGCGCGCCCGTCGCCAGCGACGAAGTGCAGGTCGAGCATCTCGTCGTCGTACTGGTTGACGCACCCCGCAGGAACTCCGGGCTGCGCACAGGGAACCAGCGCCGGGCTCACCACGGTGTCGGCATCCGGCGTGAAGCCCGGCCGGGGCACGGCGTTGTCGGTGATGTCGGTGAGGAACGGCGTGTTGAACGTCCGCACGTTCGCGGGCACGGCGACCGGGGCGGTCGTGTTCCCCTCGACCAGCCCGGTGGTCGTCACGTACTGGGGCAACCCGCGCAGCGGGCCGGGGATGAACTTGCCGTACGGGTCGGTGGCGATCATCGGCACACTCAGCGCGTCGGCATCCGACAGCTTCAGGCCCAGCAGGGTGGCGGCCTGGGTCTTGACGTCGGCCCAGGTGGCCAGGCCGGTGGCGCGCACGCCGCTGCCGCCGAGCAGGCCACCGGTCGAAACCGGCCTGCCCGCAACGTTGTTCACGTACTCACGCAGGAACACCTGGTGTGCGGGGTGCGAGGAGTAGGTCTGGCTCTGGTCGATCCACGGCGAGTCGGTGTTCGTGGCCTCCTGCACGTCGTCGGCGCTCTCGTCGCAACCGGCCGGTGTGTTGAGGGCCGTGCAGGGGGTGCCCGGGTCGGTGGTGGGGTTGCGGTCACCCAGGATGCCGTCGGGGCCGGGTTGGTTCTGGGCACGGGTGAGCACCATGAAGCGCTGGTCGGCCGGCAGGTCGTCCGCGGTGCCCAGGACGTGGTCGGCGCCGGGGATCAGCGGGTCGTCGGCCTGGAGCGGGACGAAGACGGTGCCCCCGCCCTTGACGGCCTGGTCGAGGCCGTGGTCGAAGAACTGGCCGAAGAACGTGAACAGCGAGTTGTACGGCGGGGTCAGCCCGACGTCGGTCGACACGTTGGGGATGAAGAGGGTCTTGTACTTCGGCACGCAGCCGGCCGGCACGCCGCCGGTGCCGTCGGGCCCCGGCTCGGTCGTGCAGGGGAAGAGACCGGGGTTGCCCTGGGTGCGCACCGGGAAGCCGGCCGCGGCGACCGCGGCCGGGTTGGTCGAGGTCTGGTCGGAGATCAGGTTGCTGATCATCCTGGGCCGCGAGTCGAAGACGGAGCCCTTCTTCTGCCGGTACGACGTCGCGACCGGCGGGCCGAAGGCGGCAGGTGACGTCTCGGCATCCCTGAGCACCGCCGTGGTGCGCCGCGGCATCGTCTGGTCGGCAGCACCGAACCTTTCGCGCCCGGGGACCAGGTTGTTGCAGGAGCCGTCGACGGTCCGCAGCCCGTAGGGGGCCAGCTTGTCCGGGATCTGGTCGCGGCCCGGCCCGAGGAGCGCGGCGCAGTAGTTCGGGTCGGTGGTCGGGTTCGGGTTGGGCGCTGCCGTCGGCTCGGTGCCCGCGATGGCGCGCGAGTGCCGCTCGGCGATCTTGATCTGTTTGAGGATGAACGCCAGGTCCGAGGGGGTCACCGTGAAGCCCTGGCCGACCGGGGGCTTGGCCTGGGCGGTGGCAGCGGGGAGCACCAGTGCGACCGGAAGGGCCAGCGCGGCGGCCGCCGCCACGAGCCGGGAGGGCCGGGCGAACCCGGTGCGGCGGGGTCGTGGTGACCGGTGGCCGCTCGACGGGTTGGTCCGGGAGGTGAGGTCGTCGCCCGGGACGCGAGGGTCGATCGTCCCCGGAAAGAGCTTCATGGTGTTCCCTGCCTGCACCGTGCCTGTACCGGGGGCGTGGGCACGGCACCGAACTCAGGCGATACGTCGATGATAGAAATCCAAATGGTTTCAGGCGGCCCTTTGGAAAATCTTGCGTTCGGCCGTCGTGGCTCCCGCTGCGGAGCGGCGGGAGCCACGCCAATCCCCGACTGGGGCAGGCGGATCCGCGAATCTTGGAGTGACGTGGGTCACATCGACGAGCGTCGGACCGGTGCCGCCGGGGCGCCCCGCCGCGCATCCCCACCGCACGGCATCGGGCCCGGCGGGACACGCGGGGTGGGTCGCGCTGCGCCGTGGCCGCTACCCTGTGGTGGCCTCGCGGCACGCCGCGTGCGCGCCCTCGTAGCTCAGGGGAAGAGCACTTCTCTCCTAAAGAAGGTGTCGCAGGTTCGAATCCTGCCGGGGGCACTTGCAGCGGGACGAGTGCGCCGAGCGCTGTCGAACCGCTGCACGTAGCCCCGGGATGATGAAGGGAGCGGGCGCGAGGCGGTGAGGAACGAACCGGCTCCGCCCGAGGGTCCTGCCGGGGGCACCCCTACCGACGGCAGGTGCCCGGCAGCAGCACCGTCCGGTGGTGCTCCACGGCATCGGCCGAACGGCCCCACCTCCCCACTCGGGCCGCGCCGACCCTGATCGCGCCGTAGGTTGGGAGACGGCTCGAACTACCGTGAGCCCCGCAGGGTGGGGAAGGCTGGTCCCGTGTCGCGACCCGACGTCGTCGAACGCACCGACGAGCGCGCTCGCCTGCGGGCCCTCGACGCGCTCCAGGTGCTCGACACCCCGCGCGAGGAGCGCTTCGACCGGCTGGTCGAGCTCGTCAAGGAGCTGTTCCGCGTGCCGGTCGCCGCGGTGACGCTGATCGACGAGGACCGGTTGTGGGCCAAGGCGAGCACCGGTCTGCCCGGCGACCAGATGCCGCGCCGAGACTCGGTGTTCACGGTCACCATCGAGTGCGACGATCCGCTCGTCGTGCCCGACCTCACGGCCGACGAGCGCTTCAAGGCCTCGCGCTTCCTGGCGGGCTCAGGGCTGCGCTTCTACGCCGGGCAGCCGCTGCACGCCGGTGAGCACCGCGTCGGCGTGCTGTGCGTCATGGGCTACGAGGAGCGCCAGATGGATGCCGGGGAGCTGCGCCTGCTGCGCACCCTCGCCGACTGGGTCGAGGTCGAGCTGGCCACCGAGAACGAGCTGCACCGGGCCGCCGTGGTGCAGCGGGCGCTGCGCCCGCGGTCGGTCATCCGCCTGGCCGGCCTCGAGGTGGCCGGCCGCTGCGTCACCGCCCGGCACGTCGGTGGTGACTTCTACGACTGGTTCATCGCGCGCGACCAGCTGCACATCTTTGCCGGTGACGTCATGGGCAAGGGCATCGGCGCAGCACTCATCGCGAGCTCGGTGCGGGCGGTGCTGCGGGGCGCGGCGCGGTTCATCAGCATCGAGGAGGCGTTCAACCGCACTGCGTACGACCTCGACCAGGACCTCGGTGACACCAGCACCTTCGTCACCGCCTTCGGTGCCTGCATCGACCCGGTGACCGGTCGCGGGCAGTACGTCGACGCCGGGCACGGCCTGGCGGTCGTCGTCGACGCCGAGGGAGTCCCGCGTCGGCTGACCTCGGGCGGCCTGCCGATCGGCGCGATCAGCGGCGACCACTGGGTGGCCCACGACTTCGTCCTCGAGCCGGGGGACGCGCTCGTCGTGGTGAGCGACGGCATCCTCGACTACTTCGACAGCCCCGATGATGCGCTGGGGGCGCTCTCCGTCCTGGGGGACCAGGGGCTGAGCGCCCAACAGCTGGTCGAGGAGATCACCGCATACGCCGACCGGTCGCGCCCCCAGGACGACGTCACGGTCGTCGTGGTCAAGCGCAGCGCCTGATGGCGAGCCCCCGCCGGCCCGGTCTGCGCCGGGGACAACAGAAGGAGCAGACCCGCTGATGGAGGTCCACCGGTCGACGATGGGGGACGCGACCGTCCTGCGCTGTGAGGGACGCCTGACGATGGTGGGGGCGCCGACGCTGCGCAGCGCCATCGACGAGGCGGTCGTCGACGGCCGGGTGCGCCTCGTCGTCGACCTGGCCGGCACCTCGTTCGTCGACTCCTCGGGCCTGGGCGCCCTGGTGGCCGGTCTGAAGCGCACCCGCCAGGCCGGCGGCGACCTGCGGATCGCCTCCGCGCAGGAGCAGGTGCGGATGGTGCTCGACCTCACCAACCTCGACCGTATCCTGCAGCCCTTCGACACCGTGGGCGATGCCGTCGATGGCTGGTGACTACCGGGTCGACACCCTCGCGCTCCCGGAGACGCTCAGCCTGGTGCACGAGCTGCTCGACCGGGTGCGGGCGGACCATCCCGACCTCGCGCCCAGCGACCTGATGCTGTTCGAGACAGCGGTGATCGAGATCGCCACCAACGTGGTCGAGCACGGGAGCGCTCCGGGAACGATCCAGTACTCGTTCACCCTGGAGGTCCGCGCCGACCGGCTGCTCGGGCGGCTGCGTGACGCCGGTCCACCGCTGCCCGAGGCGGAGCGCCCGATGCCCGACACCGACAGTGAGGGCGGGCGGGGGCTGGCCATCGCGCGGGTCGCGCTCGACGACCTTGACTACCAGCGGGTCGACGGCCACAACGAGTGGACCATGGTGCGGCGCCGGCGCTGACCTGCTCCCACCGGCAGGCATCCCCCGTGGGAGCCGCCCGGCATACTGCTTCGGTGACGACGACCCAGGCCGCCCCCGACCGGGTGCAGCGTCACGTCGTCAGCACCCTCGTCTTCTCGCAGATGCTCGGCGGGGTCGGCATGTCGGCCGGCGTGGCGGTCGGCGCACTGCTCGCCGAGCAGGTCTCCGGGTCGGCGAGGTATGCCGGGCTGGGCGGCACCTTCCAGATCCTCGGTGCGGCCGTCATCGCGATCCCGATGTCGCGGCTCATGGCGGCGCGCGGGCGACGCCCCGGGCTGGTGCTCGGCTACGTGCTCGCGGCCGTCGGGGCGGTCGGCCTCATCGCAGCCGGTGTCCTCGGCAACTTCGCGCTGCTGCTGGTGTCGAGCGTGCTCTTCGGGGGCGCCACGGCATCCAACAGCCAGAGTCGTTATGCCGCAGCCGATCTCGCGATCCCCAAGCACCGTGCGCGCGACCTGAGCATCGTCGTGTGGGCAACCACGGTCGGCAGCGTGCTCGGGCCGAACCTCGTGGGGCCGAGCGCGCCGGTGGCCCACCGGCTCGGGCTGCCCACCCTCACCGGGCCCTACCTCTTCTCGGTGATCGGGCTGCTCCTCGCCATCGCGGTGGTCAGCCTGCGGCTGCGGCCCGACCCGCTGCTCGAGGCCCGGCGCCGCCGGGTCGCCGACGGCGACGACACGGGCCCCGCCCACGGGTCGGTGACCCGCGGCCTGCGGGTCATCGCCGGCATCCCGGCGGCCCGGCTCGGGCTGCTCACCCTGGCGTTGGGGCACGTGGTCATGGTCAGCGTGATGGTGATGACGCCGCTGCACATGGCCCATGGCGATGCCGGGCTCGAGCTGATCGGCCTGGTCATCAGCATCCACATCGTCGGGATGTTCGCGTTCTCCCCGCTCACCGGATTGGCGGTCGACCGCTTCGGTGGGCGGGCCGTGGCGGTGGTGGGGTCGATGATCCTGTCGACGGCCACCCTCCTCGCGTCGGCCTCGCCGGAGGGCGGGTCGCCCACCCTCGGGCTCGGGCTGTTCCTGCTCGGGTTGGGCTGGTCGTGCACGCTGGTGGCCGGCTCGACGATGCTCACCGCGGCGGTGCCGGCCATCGAACGGCCCGGGGCGCAGGGGGCCTCCGACCTCGTCATGGGCCTGGTCGCCGGCCTGGGCGGGGCGCTCGCCGGTGTCGTGGTCGACAGGGCCAGCTTCAACGTGCTGGCGCTGGCCGCCCTGGGGGTCGCGATCGTGATCGGGCTGGTGGCGGCGCTCAGCGCGGTGCGCACCCACCCCACCCCGGCCTGACCGGCATCCTGACTTCGCAATGGAGGCCGCAGGATGCCGGAAGGCCGGTCTCGCACACGGCGCGGCATCCGCACCTGGCGTGGGCTACCGCTTCGTAGGTCGAGCGATCACCTCACTTACCAGGCGGTAGGCGAGGTCACGTCGGATGCCGGCCGCCCGGCATCCGCACCCAGCGTGGGCTACCGCTTCGTAGGTCGAGCGATCACCTCACTTACCAGGCGGTAGGCGAGGTCACGTCGGATGCCGGCTGCGCAGCATCCGCACCCAGCGTGGGCTACCGCTTCGTAGGTCGAGCGATCACCTCATCTACCAGGCGGTAGGTGAGGTCGGGTCGGATGCCGGCCGCCCGCCGCCGCCGAAGGCACGGGCCCGGGTGGTGACCCGACCCACCCCCGCGCCTGACCGGCCCCGAACCCCCGCGTTGTTAGCCTGCTGAGGTGAGAGACTGGTTCAGGGGGAAGGAGGCGCCGACGCCCCGCGAGGACGCTGCCGGCACCGTGCCTCCCCCGGAGCCCGAGCCGCAGCCGGCTTCCGCCCCGGCCACGTCGGAAGCATCTGACGACCCCCGTGACGAGGACCCGCGCGCCGCCCGGGTGGCCGCCGCCCGGGCGACCTGGACGCGGCACCTCGTCGACCTCGGCGGGCGCAACACCCTGCTCTGGTACCGCGACCTGCCCACCGGCACGCTCGACCTCACCACCGCCCACCCCGGCGGGGTCGCCAGCATGATGGCCGGCCGCCCCACCAGGCTGTCCGACCTGGTCCGCGAGCCGGCGGCCCTCGAGGACGCTCGCCGGCGGGCTCGCGCCATCGCCGCCAAGAGCCGCGAGCTGGCCGAGGAGCGCGGCATCCTCACCTGCTTCCTCGCCGTGGGCATGGCCACCTGGGCGGTGCGTCTGCCCGACGGGCGCCGGGCCCCGCGCTCGCCCGCGGCCCCGGTGCTGCTGCGGGCCTGCACCCTGCGACCCACCGGTGCGGCGCAGGGCGACTACCTGCTCGACCTCGGGCCCGAGCTCGAGATCAACCCGGTGCTCGTCAACTACCTGCGCTCCGAGCAGGGCATCGAGCTCGACGAGGACGCCCTCGAGGCCCTGATCACCCCCGACGCGATGTTCGACCCCTACCCCGTCTACGCCGCGCTGGGCGAGCGGTGCGCCGGCGTGCCCGACTTCTCGGTGGCGCCGCGGCTGGTCGTCGGCACCTTCTCCTACGCCAAGCTGCCGATGGTGGCCGACCTCGCCGCCCAGGGCGACGCCCTCGCCGACCACGATGTCGTCGCGGCGCTCGCGGGTGACCCCGACGCCCTGCGGTCGGTGCGCTCCGAGCTCGACCGCAGCCGTCTCGACCTCGACGACCCCGACCGCGACATGCTGGTGCTCGACGCCGACAGCAGCCAGCAGGAAGCCATCGAGGCGGTGCGCTCGGGCTCGCACCTGGTGATCCACGGCCCCCCGGGCACCGGCAAGTCGCAGACCATCGCCAACCTGATCGCCACGCTCGCCTCGGACGGCAAGCGGGTGCTGTTCGTCGCCGAGAAGCGGGCCGCCATCGACGCTGTCGTCGGCCGGCTCGACCGGGTGGGCCTGCGCGACCTGGTCTTCGACCTCCACGCGGGGGCGCACGGCCGCCGCCGGGTGGCACGAGAGCTCGTTGACGGGCTCGACCGGCTGACCCGACCCGAGCCGGGCCGCGGCCCGCGGCAGCCGGCAGCCACTGCCGAGCCCGCGCTCTCGCGGGTCACCGTGCCCGCCGCCGCCCGACGCGCCGCAGCCGACCGGCTCACCGAGCACGTGCGCTCGCTGCACGAGGAGCGGGCCCCGTGGGGGGTCACGCTGCACGGGGTGCAGGAGGCGGTCTCGGCGTTCGCGGGCCTGGCCGTGCCACCACGGTCGCGCATCCGGCTCAGGGGCGACGTGCTCGCCGGGCTCGACCGCGACGAGCTCACCACGGTGGCGGCCGGCATCACCACCGTGGCTTCCCTCGCCGACTGGGACGGCACGGGGGAGGGCGACCCGTGGTTCGGCGCCGGCATCCGCACGGCCGACGAGGCGGACGAGGCCCGGGAGCGGGTCGAACGGCTCGCCGGTGGTGGGGTCGACGACACGGCCAGCACCCTCGCCGACGTCTTCCGCGGCATCCACCTGCCCGACGCGCCCACGACCGACGACTGGGGCCGGGTGCTCGCCACCGTCGGCGAGGTGCGCGACACCCTCGAGGTCTTCCGACCCGACGTCTTCGACATCCCGCTCGACGACCTGGTCACCGCCACCGGCAGCTCGGCCTACCGCAAGTCGGTCGGCTCGCAGCTCGGCTGGCTCGACCGCTGGCGGTTGCGGCGGCAGGCCCGGGCGCTGCTCCGGCCCGGTCGCCCGCCGGCCGACCTGCACGCCGCCCTGGCCGCGGCCAGCGAGCAGCGGGTGGCCTGGCGCCAGCTCGCCGGCTCGGGTGGTCGGCCCGAGATCCCGGTCGACCTCGACCGCGCCAGGTCCGCCCATGCCGCCCTCGTCGCCGACCTGTCCTGGCTCGACGACCACCTCCCCGGCGCCGACACCTCGGGTGTCGCCACCCAGGCGGATGCCGTCACGCGCCTCGTCGACCTCGACCTCCTCGCGCTGCGCGAACGCGTCGACTCGCTCGCGGCGGCCGCTGGCCGGCTCGGCGTGGTGCCGGCGATCACGACGGCGCTGGACGAGCTCACGGCATCCGGGCTGCGGCCGCTGGTCGACGACCTTCGCGCGCGGGCGGTGCCGGCCGAGCTCGTGACCTCGGAGGTCGAGTGGGTCTGGTGGTCCTCGCTGTCGGAGGAGATCGCCCAGCGCGACCCGCGGGTCGCCGCGCACGACGGCCGGGCGCTCACCCGCAGCGTCGGGGAGTTCGCCGAGGCCGACCGGGCGGTGGTGGGTGCCAACGGCGAGCGGGTGCGCGCCGCCGTGGCCGACCACGTCGCCGAGGTCGTGCGTGACCACCCCGAGCAGGAGACCTGGCTGCGGGCCGAGGGGGCTCGGGCGCGGCGCCTGGCGCCGCTGCGCGACCTCGTGACCCGTTGCCCCGACCTCGTCACCGCCGTGCGGCCGTGCTGGGTGATGAGCCCGCTCGTCGTGGCGTCGGTGCTGCCGCCGGGGCTGTGGTTCGACGTCGTGGTCTTCGACGAGGCCTCCCAGGTGCCACCGGCCGAGGCGGTGTCGGCGATCTCGCGAGCCCGGCAGGTCGTCGTGGCCGGGGACTCGCACCAGCTGCCGCCCACGACCTTCTTCACCACGGTGACCGGTGACGACCCCGCGGCCGTCGGTGCCGACGAGGCGCTCACCGAGGGGGTCGAGTCGATCCTCGACGTGCTCGCGGCGGCCCTGCCGAGCCGACGCCTCTCGTGGCACTACCGCTCGCTCGACGAGCGGCTCATCGAGTTCGCCAACGCCGAGGTCTACGAGGGGTCGCTCGTCACCTTCCCCGGCACGGGCCTGGACCCGGTGGTGCGCCTGGTGCCGGTCGACGGGCAGGGCATCATCGGCGAGGGCGAGACGGCGCTGGAGTCGACCCCGACCGAGGTCGACCGGGTGGTCGAGCTGGTGCTCGAGCACGCCCGCACCCAGCCCCACCGCTCACTGGGTGTCATCGCGCTGGGCATCATCCACGCGACGCGGGTCGAGGAGGCAGTGCGCCACGCCCTGGCGCAGGCTCCCGGCGACCTGCTCCCCTTCTTCGACGAGGACCGCCCCGAGCCCTTCTTCGTGAAGAACCTCGAGCGGGTGCAGGGCGACGAGCGCGACGACATCGTGCTCACCGTCGGCTACGGCAAGACCCCGCACGGCCGGGTGCTGCACCGCTTCGGGCCGCTCAACCTCGAGGGCGGCGAGCGGCGGCTCAACGTCGCGATCACCCGCGCGCGCCGGTCGATGACGGTGGTCTCGGCGATCTCGGCCGACGACCTCGACCCGTCCCGGCTGCGCGCCCGTGGTGCGGTGATGCTGCGCGACTTCCTGGCCTACGCCGCCGGTGGCCCGCTGCCGGGCGTTGCCGCGTCGACCGCAGCAGACGGTTCGGGCACGCCGGATGCCGTGCCGACCCCCGCCGCTGCCGGCACCGGTTCCGTCGTGCTCGCCGACCTCGCGCGGCGGCTGCGTGGCCACGGGCTCGTCGTGCACGAGGACGTCGGCTCTTCGGCCGACCCGGTCGACCTGGCGATCGAGGACCCTGCTCGCAAGGGCCGGATGGTGCTGGCGGTGGAGTCCGACGGGCCGCAGTATGCCGCGATGCGCAGCACCCGCGACCGCGACCGGTTGCGCGCCGAGCAGCTCGAGCGCCTCGGCTGGCGGCACCTGCGGGTGTGGTCGACCGACGTCTTCCGTGACCCGGCCCGCGACGTGTCGCGCATCCTCGAGGCAGCCGGGGTGCGTGAGGCCCCGGGCGATGACTGACCCGGATCAGGAGGGTGCCCAGCGCCGGTCAGAGGCGGCCGGCGAGCAGCCGCCTCGCGCTCGGCGCCGGGTGCGCCGGCGCGCCGAGCGCCCGGGCACCAACCCGTCAGCCGACGACGCGCCCGACGTGCTGGCCCCCCGTGAGGAGCCGAAACCGGGGGAGAGCCAGCACGACCGCTGGTTGCGCGAGCAGCGCCCACCCCACTGGGAGTGACCGGCCACGAGCCGCAAGGCGTCGGCAGCGCGAAGGGCCGGCCACGACGGGGTGTCGGGCCGGCCCTTGCGCGGAGCGGGTGAGGTCAGGCGCGGGGCGCGCGCAGCTCGTCGCGGATCTCGCGGAGCAGCTCGGTGTTGGGGTCGATCGTCTCGGCGTCGGGCTCGGCCGGGAAGTATCTGTCCTTGGCCGTCTCGTAGGGCTTGACGATGAAGAAGTAGACGACGAACGCCATGATCAGGAAGGCGATCAGCGCGGTGAGGAACGGTCCGACCGTGGACCAGCCGCCGGGCTGCCACTTGTCGAAGTTGAACGTGTTGCCGCCGGTGACCTTGCCGATGGCCTCGAGGACGAGCTTGGTGAACGCGGCGATGACGGTGGCGAACGCCGCACCGATGATGAACGCGACGGCGAGCTCGATGAGGTTGCCGCGCAGGATGAAGTCCCGGAAACCCTTCATGGGTGCTCCTATTCAAGGGAGGGGTCGAGCAGGTCTGAGGGCGGGGCTGCGCTGCCCCGGCGAAACCAGCCTAGGGCCGCCCCGAGTGCCGCCCACCAGGCGGCCTCCCCTGAGGCGCATCGTCAAGGGTGGCCGCCGCGGTGGTGACCCCTCAGCCCGGGGACGCCACGATGCTCACTGTCACCGGACCCTCGAGCGAGCCGTGGCCGGCGAGCACCGCGTCGGCCTCGGCGGCGCTGAGCGACAGCACGACCCCGCGCGGCGGTGCCTCGCTGAGGGAGGCCTGGCCACCGAGCACGGGAGGGTCGGCCGCCAGCACCCTGGCCCCGACCGCCAGGGCCGGGCCGCCCGCGGCGGGGTAGACCCGGGCGGCGAGCCCCGGGGCGAGCAGGTCGACCGCGGCGGGGTCGGCCGACACCACGTGCAGGGCCACCCGGCCGGCTGGCAGCTCGTCGAGGGCGCCGCGGGGCACCAGCCGGGATGCTGTGACGCTCTCGCCACGCGCGAGCGCGGCACCGACCCGGCGGTGCACGGCATCCGAGACCGAGGTGAGGCCACCGGGCTGCACCGCAGCCCGTGGCACGTGGTCGACCCGCAGGTCGGCTTCGGCCAGCACCGCCCCTGCGGGCACGTCACGTGCGGCCACGAGCGCCGCCGTCAGCGCCTCGGGCGGGGGGCGCAGCTCGAGCACGACGAGCAGCACCGCTGTCGCGGCGAGCACCGCTGACACCAGTCGGCGCAGTACGCGGCGCCGCCAGCGCGCCCGGCGCCCCGGGCCGGTGAGGCCAGGCAGCGGGCGGGAGGGACGCGACATGCCGACGACGCTAGGCGCCGCGGCACGGCATCCGGCAGGTCAGCTCGCGGGTGTGGACGACGCCGCGGGCTTGGCGGGGGCTGTGGACGACGAGGACGAGTCGGACGAGCCCGAGGACTTGTCGGAGCTGCTCGTCGACTTCTCCTTGGACCCGGACCCGTTGGTGGCTGAGCCGGAGGTCACCGAGGAGCCGGCGCGCGAGTCGGTGCGGTAGAAACCGCCGCCCTTGAAGACGATGCCGACCGCGTTGAAGACCTTGCGCAGGCGCCCCTCGCACTCGGGGCACACGGTCAGCGAGTCGTCACTGAACGACTGAACCGCCTCGAAACGGTGGTCGCACTCGGTGCACGCGTAGGCGTACGTCGGCACGGTGGTCCTCCTGCGGAAAAGGTGTGGGGCGCCGCCCCGGGGTCAACCCGGGCGACCGGACGACGGTGCCGGACGGCGACGGCGTCACCCAAGGATAAGCGAGCCGGCGCCGCAGCTGTTCCCCCGCCCATCCGGCTCAGTCCCAGTCGGCGAGCCGGCCGCCGCGGCTCACCGCCCGCAGCCGGTCCTCGGCGACGGCCCGCACCGCGCTCGGCGCGACGACGAGCAGCTGGTCACCGTGCCGCAGCACGTCGTTGTCGCGCGGCACGAAGGAGCGGCCCTCGCGCACCACGAGCGAGACGTTGGCGCCCACCGGCAGGCGCAGCTCGAACACCCGCACCCCGGCGATGCGCGAGCCCGGCCCGATGTCGATCTCGAGCAGCTCGGCCCCCAGGTCGTCGAGGGGGGTCGTCTCGACCGCGAGGTCGACCTGGTGGTGCGCCGAGGCCAGGCCGAGCCGCCGCGCCACCCAGGGCAGCGTCGGCGCCTGCACCAGGGTGAAGATGACGACGAGCACGAAGACGAGGTCGAAGAGCCACGGGACGCCCGGGGCCCCGACCGTTCGCGGGCACGGTGGCGAGCACGACGGGCACCGCCCCGCGCAGCCCCGCCCACGACAGGAAGGCCTTGGTGCGCCACGACATCCCGAACGGCAGCAGCGACACGAACACCGACAGCGGGCGGCCGAGCAGGAGCAGCGCCGCCCCCACCACGAGGGCCGGCCCGAGCACGGTGAGGAACTGGTCGGGGTGCGCCAGCAGCCCCAGCAGCACGAACAGCCCGATCTGCGCCAGCCAGCCGATCGCCGTGGCGAACCCGAGCACCGCCGGCCGGTGGGGGAGCCGCAGGTTGCCGAGCACGAGGGCGGCCAGGTAGCACGCGAGGAACCCCGAGCTGTGCAGGGCGTCGGCGGCGGCGTAGGCGAACACGGCCACGCTGATGACGCCGATGGCGAACAGGGCCGACGAGGTGGAGGCCACCAGACGCAGCAGCCGGGCACCGACATAGCCGACGGCCAGCCCGACCACAGCGCCCCCGGCCAGCTCGAGGGCCGCGATGATGCCGACCTGCCAGAGCGGGTGCGGCGTCTGCTGGGGCGCCATCCCCGCGGCGATCGCGGTCACCAGGAGCACGACGGGCGCGTCGTTGAAGCCCGACTCGGCCTCGAGCACCCCGGAGATCTGCCGGGGGAGCGGCACCCGGCGCAGCACGGAGAACACGGCCGCGGCATCCGTGGAGGCGAGCACGGCGGCCACGAGGAAGGCGACCTGCCAGTGCCACCCGAGCAGGTAGTGCGCAGCGACCCCGACGACGAGCACCGACACCCCGACCCCGACCGTGGCGAGCACCGCCGCCGGGGCGACCGAGCGCCGGATGCCGGACCACCGGGTCGTCAGCCCTCCCTCGACGAGGATCAGCACCAGCGCGGCGTAGCCGAGCACCTGGGTGAGCTGCTCGTTCTCGTAGTGGATGCCGAACCCCTGCTGGCCCAGCACCAGCCCGATGCCGAGGTAGATGAGCAGCGAGGGCAGCCCCGAGCGCAGCGACAGCCGCACCGCGGCGACCGCCACGACGAGCACCAGGCTGCCGATGAGCAGAGCCATGGTCAGGTCGTCGAGCGAGAACGAGGACGAGGAGGCACCGCTCGCGAACGGCAGCGTCGAGGTCTCTCCCACGGCCCGTCCTCGCATGTCGTCGTTCTCCGGTGACCTAGTCTCGCAGGGTGAGTCGTGTTGCCGTCGCCCGTCGTGTCCTTTATGGACTCCTAGCCGTGGTGGTCGTCGCGGCGCTCGTCGCCACCGTCGTCATCGTGTCGACCGTGCGGGCCTCCCTGCCCAGCACCTCCGGCACCGCCGACCTGCCGGGCCTCACCGGCACCGTCACGGTCATGCGCGACGGCAGCGGCATCCCCCACATCTTCGGCGACAGCCTCACCGACCTGGCCCGGGCGCAGGGCTACGTGCACGCCCAGGAGCAGTTCTTCCAGATGGACCTGCGCCGGCACATCACGGCGGGGCGGCTGTCCGAGCTGGTCGGCAAGGACGGCATCGAGACCGACAAGGTGATCCGCACGCTGGGCTGGCGGCGCATCGCCGAGGAGGAGCTGCCCACGCTGAAGCCGCAGACCCGGCAGATGCTGCAGGCCTACGCCGACGGCGTGAACACCTACCTGCGCGGCCGCACCCCCCGCGAGGTGGCCCTCGAGTACACGGTCCTCGGCCTGACCCTGCCCACCCCTGAGATCGAGGAGTGGCAGCCCGTCGACAGCCTCTCCTGGCTCAAGGCGATGGCCTGGGACCTCAAGGGCAACTACGACGACGAGCTCGCCCGGGCGCGCCTGTCCGGGCGGCTGACCGCCGCGCAGATCAGCCAGATCTACCCGCCCTACGACGCGGAGGCGCACCCGCCGATCCTCGGCGACGGCGAGTGGTCACCGCAGGTGCCCGATCGCGCGACCCAGTCAGCCGTGCCCTCGGCCCTCACCACACGCCCGCCCGCCACCACGGCGGATGCCGTGCCGCCGCCCGCCGACGGCCGGGTCACCAGCCCCTCGGCGCAGGCCGCCTACGCACGGGTGCACGAGGCCCTCACCTCCATCCCGCAGCTCGTCGGTCACGGCAGTGGCGTGGGCTCGAACTCCTGGGTCGTCTCGGGCGCGCGCAGCACCACCGGCAAGCCGCTGCTCGCCAACGACCCGCACCTCGGCGTCAGCCAGCCGGGCGTCTGGATCCAGAACAGCCTCAGCTGCCGCACCGTGTCACCGACCTGCCCGATGAACGTCAGCGGCTACTCGTTCGCCGGGGTCCCCGGCGTCGTCATCGGCCACAACGCCGACATCGCCTGGGGCTTCACCAACCTCGGCCCCGACGTCTCCGACTTCTACCTCGAGCGGGTCATCGGCGACAAGTACCTGCGTGACGGCAACTGGCAGCCGGTCACCAGCCGCCAGGAGGTCATCAAGGTGGCGGGCGGCGCCGACGAGAGCGTCACCGTGCGCAGCACCGTGCACGGGCCGGTGCTCTCCGACGTCATCGACGGGGTCGCCGACGCCGGCTCCCGGGCGCCCACCGAGCAGGAGGGCGACGAGACCGAGACGTATGCCGTGTCGCTCGCCTGGACGGGGCTGCTGCCCGGGCCGCACCGCCGACGCGATCCTCGACCTCGACCTCGCCACGAACTTCGACGACTTCCGCGAGGCGGCGCGCTCGTTCGCGGTGCCCGCGCAGAACCTGCTCTACGCCGACCGGCAGGGCCACATCGGCTACCAGGCACCCGGCCAGGTGCCGATCCGCCGCCCCGCCCTGCCCCGCAGCCCGGCGGGGTACTGGCCGGCGCCGGGCTGGGACTCGACCTACGACTGGCAGGGGTTCGTCGAGTTCTCCGAGCTGCCGTGGGTGCTCGACCCGCCCGACGGCGTGATCGTGGCGGCGAACCAGGCGGTCTCCAACGCGACGACGCCCTTCCTGACCAGCGAGTGGGACCAGGGCTGGCGCTCGACCCGCATCGCTGAACGCCTCGCCGGCCGCGACAAGGTGTCACCGGCCGACATGGCCGACATCCAGCTCGACACCCAGGACTCGTTCGCCAAGGTGCTCGTGCCGGCGCTGCTGGCGGTGCCGCTCGAGGGGTCCGAGGCGGCCCCCGACAGCGGGGAGCTGCTCGACTTCACCCGCGAGGCCCGCGAGCTGCTGCGCACCTGGGACTTCACGACGCCCACCGGCGACGGGGAGTCCGGGGCGGCCGCGGCCTACTACAACGCGGTGTGGCGCAACCTGCTCGAGCGGCTCTTCGACGACGAGCTGCCCGCCGGGCTGAAGGCCGACGGCGACGCACGGTGGCGCTCGGCGGTGCAGCGGCTGCTCGCCAACCCCAAGAGCGCGTGGTGGGACAACAAGCTGACCCCCAACGTCACCGAGGGCAAGGACGAGGTGCTGCGCCAGGCGCTGGTGGCGGCCCGCCTCGAGCTGACCCGCGCCCTCGGCAAGGACCCCTCCCAGTGGCAGTGGGGCAAGCTGCACCGGCTCACCCTCGAACACAAGGTGCTCGGCGGCGACAGCGTGCCCGGGCCGGTGCGCTGGCTGGTCAACGAGGGCCCCTACGAGATGCCCGGGCGGCTCCGCGATCGTCGACGCCAACGGCTGGAACGCGAGCGTCGGCTACCAGGTCGACTGGGCGCCGTCGATGCGGATGGTCGTCGACCTGTCCAACCTCGACGCGTCGACCTGGATCAACCAGACCGGGGTGAGCGGCCACCCCACCGACGACCACTACGCCGACCAGGTCGACGACTGGGTGGCGGGTCGTCAGCGACCGTGGCCGTTCAGCGAGGCCGCGGTGCGCGACACCGACCCCGACGTGCTCACCCTGCGGCCGGAGGGTGCAGGCGAGACGGGCTGAGGCCGAGGTCATCGACGCCGTCGGCGGTCAGCACCGCGTCGACCGGCTGGTCGTGCGGCTCGTGCGGAAGCCGTGGCGCCGTCGGCTCCAGCAGCTCGCCGGGGTGCAGCACCACGAGCACGGGTGTGCCGGGACGCCGGCGAGGGAGCGCGCGGTCGTAGCAGCCGCCCCCCTGGCCCATCCGGGTTCCGTGGCGGTCGACGGCCAGCCCCGGCGCGAGCACCACGTCGGCGAGCGCCACGGCATCCGTGCCGAGCGGTGCCGCGGTGGGGTCGGCGGCGTCGGACCAGTCGAGGTCGAAGTCGGGCAACGTGATCGGCACCAGCACCCGGATGCCGTGTGCCTGCAGGGCGGCGTTCAGCGCCGCCGTCGGCGGCTCGCCGGGCACCGCCTCGTAGGAGGTGACGACGGCACCGGCACCGAGGCCGAGGTCAGCGAGGAGCCCCAGCACCTGGTCGGCCAGCCGCATTGCGTCGGACATGGCGTCGCGGCCGGCGCTGAGCGACCGCCGCCTGGCGCGCAGTTCGGCCCGGCGTGCGGACTTCTCGGGATTGCGGGCCATGTCGGCATCGTAGGGTTGCCGCATGACCATCGACGGACTGCGGGCGGCGACGGACAAGATGCGCGAGGCCGGGGTTCCAGAGCTCGCGGTGGCGGTGTTCGGCAGGTTCCACGAACAGCTGCGGTCGGCGGCCACCGGCGCCATCCCCGAGGACACCATCGACCCGCTCACCGACGTGCCGCACCTCGACGATGTGCGGCCCGACGAGGCCGCCGTGGCGGCGGCCCTCGGGCGCACGGTGGTGGTCAAGCTCAACGGCGGGCTCGGCACGAGCATGGGGATCAGCGGGCCGAAGTCGGCGCTGACGGTGCGCGACGGGCTGAGCTTCCTCGACATCATCGCCCGCCAGGTGCTGGCCCTGCGCCACCGGCACGGGGTGCAGACCCCGCTGGTGCTGATGGACTCGTTCCGCACCCGCGAGGAGTCGCTCGAGATCCTCGGGCGCCACGCCGGCCTCGCCGTCGACGGGCTGCCGCTGGACTTCCTGCAGAACATGGAGCCCAAGCTGCGCGCCGACGACCTCGGCCCGGTCGAGTGGCCCGCGGACCCGACGCTGGAGTGGTGCCCCCCGGGGCACGGTGACATCTACGTCGCGCTGCAGACCACCGGGTTGCTCGACGCGCTGCGCGAGCGCGGCTACCGCTACGCCTTCCTGTCCAACGCCGACAACCTCGGCGCCACCTGCGAGGGCGCGGTGCCGGCGTGGATGGCGCGCGAGGGCATCCCCTACGTCGCCGAGGTGTCTGCCCGAACTCGCAACGACCGCAAGGGTGGTCACCTCGGCGTGCGCAAGAGCGACGGCCGCCTGGTGCTGCGCGACAGCGCGATGGTGGCCGAGGGCGAAGACCACTTCTTCCAGGACACCGAGCGGCACCCCTGGTTCCACACCAACAACCTGTGGGTCGACCTCGACGTGCTGGCCGCCCGCCTGGCCGAGTCCGACGGCATCCTCGGCCTGCCGATCATCGTCAACCGCAAGACGGTCGACCCGACCCGGCCCGACAGCCCGGCCGTCATCCAGATCGAGTCGGCGATGGGCGCGGCGGTCGAGGTGTTCGACGGCTCGCGCGCCCTGGCCGTCGACCGGTCCCGCTTCCGCCCGGTGAAGACCACCAACGAGCTGCTCCTGATCCGCTCCGACCTCTACCGGCTCGACGACGACTCGGTCGTGCAGTCGACCATCGACCACGACGAGCCGTTCGTCGACCTCTCGAAGGCCTACGCCCTGGTCGACGCGTTCGAGAAGCGCTTCCCGCGCGGCGTGCCCTCGATCCGCGGCTGCTCGAGCCTGCGCGTCGAAGGGCGACACCACGTTCGGCGCCGACGTCGTCTGCACCGGTGACGTGCTGGTGGGCGCGGACGTCACCCAGGTCCCCGACGGCACCCACCTCGAGGGCCGGGCCTGATGCGCAGCCTGGCCGAGCACCGCGCCGCGGTGCTCGCGCTCGTGGCGCCGCTGCCCGCCACCCCGGTGCCGGTCGAGTCGGCGCTGGGCCTGGTGCTGGCGCACGACGTCGTGGCGGCCGTCGACCTGCCCGGCTTCGACAACTCCGCGATGGACGGCTATGCCGTGCGGGCGGCCGAGCTCGCGGGAGCCGGCCCCGACTCGCCGGTGGTGCTCCCCGTCGCGGGCGACGTCGCCGCCGGCGACACGACCCGGCACGTGCTGCACCCCGGCCAGGTGCTGCGGATCATGACCGGCGCCCCGGTGCCGGAGGGTGCCGACGCCGTCGTGCCCGTCGAGCAGACCGACGGTGGCGCCACCGAGGTGTCGCTGCGCCTGGCTCCGCGGGTCGGGGCGTCGCTGCGGCACCGCGGCGAGGACGTGCGCACCGGTGACCCGGTGCTGCCGGCCGGCACCCGCCTCGGCCCGGGCCACCTCGCGCTGGCCGCGGCGGCCAACGTGCCCGAGCTGTCGGTGCACCCGCGCCCGCGCGTGCTGGTGGTCTCCACCGGCGACGAGCTGGTCCCCGCCGGGTCCGCCCTCGAGCACGGCCAGATCATCGACTCCAACTCGGTGATGCTGTGCGCGCTCGTCGAGGCGGCCGGCGCCGAGGTCGTCGGGGCGGCCCACCTGCGCGACGACGCCGACACGATGCGCGCGCTGCTCGACGACCTGCCCGGCGCCCCCGACCTGCTGCTCACCACCGGTGGGGTGTCGATGGGGGTCTACGACACGGTCAAGGAGGTGCTCACGGCCGACGGTGGCGTCGAGTTCGTCAAGGTCGCGATGCGACCCGGGATGCCGCAGGGCTGCGGTGTCGTCGGCCGCTCGCGCACGCCGACGGTCACCCTTCCCGGCAACCCGGTCAGCTCGTTCGTGTCCTTCCACGTCTTCGTGCTGCCCGCGCTGCGGCGGCTCGCGGGGCTCGACCCCGACGCCGACGGTGCGTTCGACGCCGTCGCCGACGTGGGGTGGCCGGCCGCGCCCGGCAAGGTCGAGCTGACCCGGGTGGTCGAGGTCGACGGGCGGGTGCGGCCCTATGGCGGCCAGGGGTCGCACATGCTCGGTGCGCTCTCGGCCGCGACGGCGCTGGCCGTCGTGCCCGCCGACGTCGAGCGGGTCGAGCCGGGCGACCGGCTGCGCTGCCTGCCGCTCCTGGGGCAGGATCGCGACCGTGGCCTCTGACCCCGCGACCCCGCCGCCCGCAGCGCCCGCCGCGCCCTCCGGCCTCACCCACGTGCGCGCCGACGGCACCGCGCACATGGTCGACGTCTCGGCCAAGGCCGTCACTGCTCGCCGGGCCGCCGCGGCCGGGCGGGTGCTGCTGTCGCCGGCCGCCGTCTCGGCCCTGCGCGACGGGGTCGTGCCCAAGGGTGACGCGCTCGGCGTGGCCCGGGTGGCCGGCATCCAGGCGGTCAAGCGCACCCCCGAGCTGATCCCGCTGGCGCACCCGGTGGCCGTGCACGCCGTCGAGGTCGACCTCGACGTCGTCGACGAGGGCGTCGAGATCCGGGCCGTCGTGCGCACCGCCGACCGCACCGGCATCGAGATGGAGGCGCTGACCGCCGTCGCCGTCGCCGCGCTGGCGCTCATCGACATGGTCAAGGCCGTCGACAAGCACGCGCGGATCACCGACGTGCGGGTCACCGCCAAGTCAGGTGGCCGCAGCGGCGACTGGGAGGAGGGCGCGTGACCGCCACCGAGCCGGATGCCGTGCCCCTCGCCGGCCGCAGCGCCGTGGTCGTCACCTGCTCGACCCGCGCCGCCGCGGGGGTCTACCCCGACCGCGGTGGCGCCCTGCTGGTCGAGACGCTACGGGGTTGGGGCGCAACGGTTCCCGACGCCACCGTGGTGCCCGACGGGCCGGCGGTGACGGCAGCCATCGAGGCGGCCCTCGCGACCGGCCCCGACCTGCTGCTCACCACCGGCGGCACCGGCCTGACCCCCACCGACGGCACACCCGAGGCAACCCGCCCGTTCCTCATCCGCGAGGTGCCGGGGGTCGCGGAGGCGATCCGGGCTCGCGGCGTGGCACACGGCATCCCCACGGCGGTGCTGTCGCGGGGCCTCGCCGGGCTCGCGGGCCGCACCTTCGTGGTCAACCTCCCCGGGTCGACGGGCGGGGTGCGCGACGCCCTCGAGGTGCTGGCCGAGGTGTTGCCGCACGCGCTGAGCCAGGCGCAAGGAGGTGACCACTGATGTGGGACCGGCTGCGCCAGCGCGGCGCGGGGTCGCATGCCCGCGGTGGTGAGGGAGCGCCCGACGAGGTGTGGCCGTGGCCGCTGCGGCTCACCGGCCGCACGCCCACCGGCGTCGAGGTGGTGCTGCGGCCGCTCACGGTCGCCGACGGCTCGGCCTTCCAGTCGGTGCGGCGGGCCAACGCCGCGTGGCTCGAGGAGTGGGACGCGACCTCGCCCGACCCCGACGCACCGGCGCGCACCTTCGAGGAGCTCGTCGAGCAGTACGACCGTGACGCCCGCGCGGGCCGGGCGCTGCCCTTCGCGGTGGAGGTCGATGGGCGGTTCGTCGGCCAGCTGTCGGTCGGCTCGGTCGTGCTGGGGTCGTTCCGTTCGTGCTACATCGGCTACTGGATCAGCCGCTCGGTGGCCGGGCAGATGGTCATCCCGACCGCCCTCGCGGTGGCGGGCGACCACGTGCTCGGCACCTTGGGCCTGCACCGCATCGAGGTGAACATCCGCCCGGAGAACACTGCGAGCCTCGCTGTGGTGCGCAAGCTGGGCTTCCGCGGCGAGGGGCTGCGCCTGCACTACCTGCACATCGCCGGCGCGTGGCGCGACCACCTGTCCTTCGCGCTGACCACCGAGGACCTCGCCGGCGAGACCCTGATGGAGCGCCTGGTGCGCATCACCGCAACGGAGTCGCAGGCGAACTCCGCGCCGCTCCAGGCACAGTCGTCACAGCAGTCACTTGCGCGACACACCGACGGGGGTCCGGCGTCCGACGGCGACGCGCACCTACCGTCGTAGCGTGCAGTCGCCGTCGAGCCTGATCTTCCTGGTCCTTCTCGGTGTCTGGGCTGCCTATTTCGTGCAGTACTGGGTGCGCCGGCGAGACCACGTCTCCACCGCGCGCTCGGTCGAGCAGTTCAGCGAGGCGATGCGCGTGCTCGAACGTCGTGACACCCTGCCCGGCACCGACCTCTCCGAGGCGGCGCCCCCGTCGTATGCCGTGCACCCGGGCCGCAGCGCCCGGCCGCAGGTGCTCGTCAAGCGTGCCGTGGCCGCCGAGCCCGGTGCGGTCGGCGTCACCGAGCGCATCACCGACCGCCCGGATGCCGCACCGCCGGTTGCCGCTTCGGCCTCTCGCCCGTCGTCGTCACCGTCGCAGGCTCGCCCGGCGCGTCGCCCCGCGGCCTCGGCCACCGGCGGTCGCCGGGTGCGGCCCAGCCGACGCGTGCGTGGCCTGCTGCTGCTCGCCGCCCTGGCCGAGCTGGTCCTCATCGTGGCCCTGGTCGGTTTCTCGCTGCTCCCGCTGTGGGCGCTCGCGCCGGCGGTGGCGGCTGTCGTGGCCGCGTTCCTCTTCGCCCGGTCCGGGGTGCGCACCGAGCAGGCGCTGGTGCGGGCCCACCGTCGTCGCCAGGCCGACCTGGCCCGCCGTCGCTCCGGCGCCTCGGTGACCCCGCGCGCTCCGGGCGTGCGCCGGTCGCCCGCCCCCGCGGCATCCGCACGGCCCGCAGGCACCGACGCACCGGAGGCCGCCGAGGTCGTCGCCGCCCGCGCCCGCCGTCGAGGTCGCCGACGACGCCACCCTCGCCGAGCCGGCCCTGGTCGGCACCGACTCGCCCGTGGTCGAGCCGGTCGCGGCGCAGGTCGTCGCCCCGGCCGAGCAGGCCTACGACGTGATGGTGCCCATCGTCGACGAGGACGACATCCCGCTCACCTGGGACCCCGTGCCCGTGCCCCGCCCGACCTACACGATGAAGGCCAAGGCGCAGCGGCCCGAGGTGTCCCCGGCCGCCGTCACGCCCGACCCGGCTCCGGTCGAGCGCGAGAGCGACGAGTCCGGCTACGACGAGCGCCGGGTCGCCGGCGCCTGAGCCGACCCTGGCGGGTCAGACCTTGTCGGTCTGGTCCGAGCCGGCCTCGGTGCGCTCCTCGACATCGGCGGCCTCGGCTTCGGCCTTGGCCTCCTCGCCGGGCTCGAGCACCTCGCCCGGGGTCTTGGCCCGCCCCGGCGGGGTGTCGTCCTCGCTCTCGGGCCCGTCGAGCAGGTGGTGGCCCACGGCGTTGAGCACGGCCACGGTCGGCACGGCGATGAGGCCGCCGACGATGCCGGCGAGGATCACGCCGGTCGCGATGCCGAGCAGGATCGCGAGCGGGTGGATCTTCATGACGCGGCCGACGAGGAACGGCTGGAGCAGGTGCGCCTCGATCTGCTGCACGGCCAGGATGATGCCGAGCATGATCAGCGCCTGGATCGGCCCGAGGGCCACCAGGGCGAGCAGCACGGCGACGGCGCCCGACACGGCGGCGCCGACGACGGGGATGAACGCGCCGAAGAACACCAGCAGCGCGATGCCCGAGGCGAACGGCACCCCGAGGATGGCGGCACCGATGCCGATGCCGGCGGCATCCACCGCGGCGACGACGAGTGTCGCCCGGGTGAACGCGGACAGCTGGGTCCACGCGATCAGGCCGGAGGAGTGCACCTTCTCGCGAGCCGTCTTGGGGAACAGCCGCACCACCCAGCCCCACACGAGCGGGCCGTCGTAGAGGAAGAAGTACAGCGAGAACATCGCGAGGAAGAAGCCGGCCACGATGTGCGTCGCGGTGAGCCCGGCGGATGCCGCGGTGTCGGTGAGGCTGCCCGAGCTCACCCAGTCGCGCAGCTTCTGCACGTAGCCGTCGAGCTGGGTGTCGGTGAGGCCGAAGGTCTGGAAGAGCCAGTGGCGGATCTGCTCGATGCCGTCGGTGACCTTCGTGCCGATGTCGGTGATCTGGCTGGTCAGCTGGGTGCCGACGAACGACAGCATCCCGAAGACCATCGCCAGGGTGCCGAACACCGTGATGCCGGCTGCAGCTCCACGGGGCATCACCCGGGTGAGGGCGTGGTAGATGGGCTCGAGCAGGGCGGCGAGCAGCATCGCCACCAGGATCGGGATGACCACCTCGGAGAGCAGGCCGGTGAGGTAGAGCACCGCGACGAGGGCGGCGCCGATGACCAGCGCCCGCCACGCCCACTCGCTGGCGGTGCGGATGCCGCGGGGCACCGCCCACGAGACCGGCCGGTTGGGGTCGTCGGGGGCCAGGGGGGTGGTGGCGGCGGAACCCACGACGATGGTGCGGGGGAGGGCGGCGGGGTCATCCGCAGTCCGGTCCGGGCGGGGCAGGCGCAGTCGCATCCCGCGATCGTATGTCCTGCCCGGTCGGCGACCTGCGACGAGCCACCGCAGACCTCCGGTTGCGGCGCCGCCGGGTCGCCGATCCGGTTTCGGCGTGCCTGTGCGCTGGTGTTATCGTTTCTCCCGCATCGCGGGGCTGTGGCGCAGTTGGTAGCGCGTCTCGTTCGCAATGAGAAGGCCAGGGGTTCGAATCCCCTCAGCTCCACCGCATGACCAAGGACTCGGCACGCTCGTCGCCGGGTCCTTCGTCATGTGACCGACGGGAGCGGCTCGAGCATCGGCCGCGGAGCGAGGACGGCGTAGTGCCTACAGCTCTCAGGGCTGAGCCCTCAGCACGTCGATCTCGCAGCCCGGGGCGGACGGGTCTAAGCCGTGCTCGACGAGCCAGCGGATAGCCGTCAGGCAGCGCAGTGACCACCAGGCACGGATCACCTCGACGTCGACCGCGCGGCCGTACCCGGACAGCAGGTCGCCGAGCCGCTCGGGGTTCCCGAGGGTGAGGATGGCGAGGTCGTGCAGCGGGTCGCCCTGGGCTGCCTCGGTCCAGTCGAGGATGCCGGTGACCTCCTCCCCGTCGACGAACACGTGTTCCACCTGCAGGTCGCCGTGCGTGAACGCCGGCGTCCACGGGCGCAGCGCGGTCTCGGCCAGCCGTTGGTTGCGGGTGACGAGGGCCGTCGGCAGGACGTCGTTGGCGAGGAGCCAGGCGCACTCCGCGTCGAGGCGTGCGGCTGTCTCGTCGAGGCTTCGGCCGGGCCACGGCGGCAGCGGTGCGTCGTGCAGCCTCCGCACCGCCGCGCCCACCGCCTCCCATGTGGCCGCCGACGCGGTGGAGGGCTGGCCCAGGCGGCCGAGTGCCGCCCCGGGCAGGGCCGCAAGGGCGAGCACGGGCGGCCGGTGCCACAGGACGCCCGGTGTCGGGACCGGGGCCATCCGCATCGCCTCGACCTCGATGCTGCTGCGCGTCTGGTCGCCGTCGACCTTCAGGAACACCTCACCCACGCGGAGCGTCGCACAGTCCTGGTGGGCGACGACGACCTCGACCTGATCCACGTCGGTCATTGTTCTGGAAGGGGCCTGGCGGCTCCACCGGATTGTCGGGTGCGCCCGACGACAGGCTCGTGTTTGGATCGGGGGATGACCAGCCGCATCCGTCAGGGGGCCCGGGGGGTCGTGCTCGACGAGGACGACAACGTGCTCCTCGTCCGCTTCGACCGGGACGGCCACGACGCCCCCGTGCTCGGCGTGCCCCCGGTCGTGCCCGAGATCGAGTGCCTGCCCTGGGGGCACGACACCGAAAAGGTTGTGGGAGAGGGCGAGTGGTAGGCCAGGTGTCGCATCCTCCGTCGCCCATGGTGATGACCGCATTCGGGGTGGTCGGGCCGGCCGTGCCGTTGCCCGGCGGTCAGGGCGCCTCCTGGCGCGTCGGAGACGTCGTCCTCAAGCCCGACGTCGACGCTGGGTTCCAAGAGTGGCTCGGCGTCACGGTCTCGGGGATCGAGCAGCACGGCTTCCGGCTCCCGGTGGTGCGTCGCGCCGACGACGGCGCGTGGGTCGTCCAGGGGTGGGGGGCCCAGTCGATGGTGCCCGGAGCGACGGTCGACGACGGGGCGACCAACTGGGGCGCGGTCATCACGGCATCCCGTGCTCTGCACGACGCAACGGCCCACCTGCCTCGACCGGCCTTCCTCGACCGGCGCACCGACCCGTGGGCGGTGGCCGACCGGGCTGCCTGGGGCGAGACCTCGCGGCGGGTTCGACCCGATCTGCGCGACCTCGTCGGGCGTCTGGGTGCCGTGCCGTCACCGCCAGGAGCTGCCCAGCTGGTGCACGGCGACCTCGCGGGCAACGTGCTCCTCGTGCCCGCAGGGCCGGCGTCGGTCATCGACTTCTCGCCCTACTGGCGCCCACCGTCCTACGCAGAGGGCATCGTGGTCGCCGACGCGCTGTGCTGGCACGGTGCAGCACCGGAGCTCCTGGGCGAGGTCGACGTGCCGGTCGAGGCGGTCGCGCGGGGACTGCTCTTCCGCCTGTTGACCTCCAGCGCTCTGCATGTGCCGGGCGGGGGAGAGGTCGCGGAGCACGCCCGGCGCTACCGGTCCGTGATGGACGCCCTCGATCTCTGACCCGAGCGCGAACAGGTGCGGCTCGCTGCGCCTGCCAAGGTGCACCACGGCGGTGCCGGGGAAGACGAGAACCGAGCCGCGGTGGCGAGGTCCATCGGCTCTTGGGAGACCCCTGCGAGAGGCCTCGGACGCTGCTACGTTGCGACCACATCGACTCACCGATGGCCGACAGCAAGGGGGGTGGACGACCGTGACCACGCGCGCACGGCTGGTCCTGGTTGCGGCCGTTGCGGCTTCGGTTGCCCTGGCCGGGTGCGCCGGCATCCCCTCCGGCCGTGCCGGGTCCGGGGGTCGGCCCGACTCGGCCGCGGGGCAGCGCGCGCAGGCCTTCGTGGCACGGCTGGAGGCAGCGGCCGCGGAGCAGGGGACGGTCGAGGTCCTCTTCTCCGGGGACACGGTGGATGGTTCGGGCTACATGCTGCTCGGCAGTGACCCGGCGGGAAACTACGTGCTCAACATGGGCGAGACCAACACCGAGCTGGTGGTGGTCGACGGCACCGCGTACTTCAAGGACGGGTCCGTCTCCTCGGCGCGCTGGGCGTCGATGCCCGCTCAGGGCGCTGCGGTCACGCAGGCATTCACCCCCCAAGGCGTGTTCGGCGCGATGCGGAACGGTGCCACGTCGGTGGAGGACCTGGGGCCGGACGACCTGTACGGCACCCCGACCACGCTGTACGAGCTGGTCGTGCACCACTCCGGTGCCCGGTCGGCATCCGGCGTACAACCGGCGATGGCAACCGCAGACGACCCGGACACCGTGTACTCCCTCTGGGTCGGCGAGGGAGACCTCACGCGGCGGGTGGAGGTGCTCACCCAGGGTGGCGACCTGATCCTGGAGTACGGACGCTGGGGCGAGTCGATGGAGGTCGTCGCGCCGCCTGCGGACGAGGTGGACCGGACGTCGACCGGCTGACCAACCTCGGGAGGGTCAGGTGGTCAAGGTCAGCTTCGGCCCGACCCGCTGGACGAGCGCCTGGAGTGCCTTCGGGCTCTCCGCAAAGAGGTACGGGACGATGGTCGACGCTGGGTCCGCGCCGTCCCCGAAGAGCAGAGCGCCATAGGACGGCGGCTCCCCACCGGTCACGAAGTAGGCGACCCCCAGGTTGCCCGCCGGTGTCTGCAGGCTCGCCATGGAGTCCACAGTGCCCATGAACGGCTTGATGAGCGCTTCGACCCCATGGCGCGATGCGAAGAGCCGCTGCGGGGGCGAACACCACCCGCATCTCTCGCCGGTTGACCGGATCCGCCGCGTAGGCCTCGAACGGCTCGACCCCCTTGAAGCCCGTCAGGAAGTCCGTTTCGACGTTCATCCTCGACGCCATGGAGATCACCGCGGCCTCGTCCGACGCCGCCAGCTCGTCGCGGTTCACCGCCACCCAGCCGTCCGGGAGACCGATCGTCCACCCGGCCCCCGCACGCAGAGACGACACAGATCAGCACGGCCGCTGCCAGACCCCCGCGCATCCTCACGCCGGGAAGGCTAGCCCTGCAGGGCAGGGCGCCCACGCGTGCGGATGTTGAAGCGTCGGATGCCGCGCGGTCGCCGGACGCGCGGCCTACCGCACGTGCTCGGTCAGGAACTCGACCGCCCGCGACCACGCCTGCGCCGCGGCCTCGGGGTCGTAGGTGCCGATCAGGTTCTCGTCGTTGAGGAAGGCGTGGCCGGCGGGGTAGAGGTGCAGCTCGGCAGGAGCCGCCCCAGGGCGCTCGTCGAGGGCGCCGAACACCGAGTGCACCTTGTCGACCGGGATGCTGTGGTCCTCGAGCCCGAAGTGGCCCTGCACCGCAGCGCGGATGCCGGGCACGAGGGAGGCGTCGCGCGGCAGCCCGTAGAACGGCACGGCAGCGCTGACCAGGTCGGGCCGGCGCGCGGCCAGGGCGAACACGAAGCCACCGCCCATGCAGAACCCGATCGCCCCCACCGTCGAGCTCGTCACCTCCGGCAGGCTCACGAGGTAGTCGACCGCCCCCGCGAGGTCCTCGGCGGCGCGCTCCATCGGCAGGCTCTGCAGGAGCTGGGCCGCCTCGGCGACGTCGTGGGTCGTCGAGCCGCCGTAGAGGTCGGGAGCGAGCGCGACGAACCCGGCATCCGCCAGCCGTTCGACGATGCTCGCCACGTGGGTGGTGAGGCCCCACCACTCCTGGATCACGACGACCCCCGGGCCCGAGCCCGACTCCGGTGTCCTCAGGTAGCCGAAGGCCTCGCCGTCACCGCCCGGGAAGCGCACATTCTGCCGTCCAGCCTCGTCACCCACGGTTGTCTCCTCGCGTCCAGTTCGGATGCCGGCAACCGACGTTGCCCACGGGGAGAAAGGTACGGCCCCGAGCCGCCGGACGCCGGATCCGCCTGCCAACCGCTCGGCGCGCCCGAGCCGGAGGTCCGCGCCGGGGCCCCGCTCACCCAGTGCGGGTGAGCCCGCACCCGGCGGGCGCAGCCCAGACTGGCCGCACCCATCAGTGCGAGGGAAGGCGCAGTCATGGCAAGCACACCAGGCAAGTCAGGACCGATCGGGATCATCACGATGGTCGTGGGGGTCATCTTCGCGGTGGCGGGGGTGACCACCTACATCCTCGTCGCCAACGAGCTCGCTGCAGAGAACATCAAGGTCTCGGATGACGCGGCCTACTTCGCCGGCCAGTCCGTCAGCTCACCGTGGACGGCGTACTCCGAGGCGGAGACGATCAGCAAGCACGCGCTCGAGGCGACCGGCGGCAAGACCTACGCCGAGCTCGGTCGCGACGACCCGTTGCGCGACACCGCGATGCAGGCGTCGTTCCTGAGGGCTTCACTGTTCACCTCGGTGGTCGCCTTCGGCGTCGCCGCGCTCGCAGCGGTGCTGGGCGTCATGCTCTTCCTCATCGGCTGGTCGCTGCGAGGCCTCGGCCGGGCGGCAGCCCCCGTGACGAGCGAGGAGCTGACCTGATCGGCGACTGCCTCACGGCGTGACGACCTGACGGCGTGACGAGGATCTCAGACTCGGTGCGGCACAACGGAGCACACTTGCAGGGTGGCAACGTCTGACGCCGCGCTCCCCAGCCGCTTGGCGGCATCCGGGGCACTTCTCTTCGCCACGGCGGCCTGGGGATCGACGTTCGTCGATCACCAAGTCCTCGCTGGACCAGCTGGCTCCCGCGACGTTCCTGATGTGGCGCTTCGGCGTTGCTGCTCTGGTGCTGGCGGCGGTGTCGACCCGCCGGGTGCGAGCACTGTCACGCGACGACCGGTGGCGCGCAGTGGTGCTCGGCCTCCTCCTCGGGGTCGGCTTCCTGCTCCAGACCACGGGGCTGCAGCACACCTCGGCGGGGTTGTCGGGCTTCCTCACCGGGTCGTCGGTGGTGATGGTGCCGGTGCTCGCGTCGGTCCTCTTCTCGGGGCGGGTGACCGGCCAGGGCTGGGTGGCGGTGGCCCTCAGTGCCGCCGGGCTCGTCCTGCTCACCAGTGGGCCGGCGACCGGCTTCAGCTCGGGGGCGCTGATCACCCTGGCCGGTGCGTTCGCGTTCGCCGGGCACATCACCTGTCTGAGCGCGTGGGCCACGCCGTCGAACGCGGTGGGTGTGACGACCGTGTCGGTGGTGGTCGCAGCCGTGCTGAGTGCGGCCTGGGCGCTGCCCGCCGGGCAGCTGGCGGTGCCGAGCACGTCGGCCACCTGGGCGGCCGTGCTCTGGGTCGCCGTGGTGGCGACCTGCCTGGGCCTGGCGGTGCAGGCGTGGGCGCAGGGGGCGCTGAGCGCGACATCGGCGGCCGTGATCATGACCATGGAGCCGGTGTTCGCCGCGCTGCTCGCCGTGCTGGTGGCAGGCGAGGTGCTCACCAGGGCCGGGTGGCTCGGGGGCCTGCTCGTCGTCGTGGCCATGGGCACCGCCGAGATCAGGGTGCGCGAGTGCTGCGACGTGGGGTCCCCACGGGTGGAGTGTTGCTGACCGGCGGCGGCCTCGCGGCGTCCCGCGCCGGTGGACCGGCAGCGTCAGGACCGCGTCAGGATGCCGTCAAGGCGCCGCCGCGGACACGTGGCGGTGGTGACGTGGAGGCATGTCCACCACCGACATCAGGACCGGTCACCGAGGTGCGCAGCGCGCGATCGCCGTCATCCTCCCGTTCGTCGTCGTCGCCGGCGGCCTGGCCGCAGTGGGTGACAGCCTCACCACGGCGACGTCCGTGCTGGTGCTGGTGCTAGTGGTCGTGGCCCTCGGTGCGGCAGGCTCCCGGGCAGGACTCGGTCTCCGGCCGGATCACCAAGCGGGCCATCTCCGACCGCGACGCGGAGGCAAGGGTCGGGACCCGGCCGCTGTTGGTGCATCCGGCGGAGTGGACCATCGACGAGGACCTGCTCGACGAGCGCGGCTGGCTGCGCGGCGCGGACACGGTGCACCACCAGATGGTGCGTTGGCTCGAGCGCCTCGGCCACCGCACCGACCTGCAGCCGGATGCCGTCACTTCGGTGCCCGGATCCGCTCCCACCGCCGACCCGGTGAGGTGTGCCCGGCCGCCGGTCTGGCAATTGGCTGAGTCGCTAATGTGACATTCGGTGAACTTCGGGAGCACAGTAGATGAACCGGTCCGCAGGGACCGGTGCGTGCGTCGGCCGCCGAGTCCTGTCCCCTGACGCTCGCCCTCAGATCTGCAACCGGGGCAGGAACGGGGGACCCACCTTGGGCCGGTCCACCGATCGGCCTCGGGGTGAAGCCGCGCATCGCGCGGCCGGGCGCCTTCCGTCCGAACCCGACAGCTGACCTCGCAGGCGGTTGGAAGGGACTCCCTTGTGCACACCGTGACGCGCGGGCGGCCAAACGCTGCCCGAACACTGTTGGCAGCCCTGGCTGCCGTCATCGCCCTGGTCATGTTCACCCCGGCCCCCCCGGCCGACGCCGCCACCATCGCCCAGCAGGCGGTCACCATCTCGGCGGCCCAGAAGGGGAAGCCGTACCGCTACGGAGCCGTCGGCCCCAGGGCCTTCGACTGCTCCGGCCTGGTGGTCTACGTCTACAACACCAGGCTCCACAAGCGCCTGCCGCGAACCGCAACGGCGCAGCGCACCGCCACGATGCGCATCGCGAAGAGCTCGATCCGCCCCGGCGACCTGGTCTTCTTCGCCCCCAGCGCCGGCTCGCGGGTCACGCACGTCGGCGTCTACGCCGGCCACGGCAAAATCTGGCACTCGCCCAAACCGGGGGGTGTCGTCAAGCTGTCGACCTTGTGGACGACGCACTGGACCGCCGGCCGAGTGAGATGACCAGCGCGGTCGTGCCCGCCGGCTCAGGCGGGCACGACCGCGACCGCGGGCGGGGTGCAGTCCTGCGTGGTGACCGCTGACTCGCACAGCCCGAGGAAGGCGCCGAGGTCGATCAGTTCCGTCGGCGTGCGTGGCGCGAAGTCGGTGAGCACGCTCGAGCGCACGACGTAGGCAGCGTGCTGCCCGCGCGAGATCGCCACGTTGAGCCGGTGGCGATCGAGCAGGAAGCTCATGCCGCGCGACACGTCGGAGTGAGACGACGCCGCCATGGACACGATGGCCACCGCCGCCTCCTGCCCCTGGAACTTGTCGACGGTGCCGACCGGCACGTCGACCAGGCCGGCGTCGTCGAGGGTGCGCCGCAGCTGGCCGACCTGGCCGTTGTAGGGCGTGATGACGATGACGTCGGTGGGGCCCAGCGGGCGCGGGCCGACGGGTGCGCCGTCGGCGTCGCGCTCGGCCGGGTCGTGCCAGGTGCGGCCCAGCAGGTCGTGCACCAGGTCGCGCACGACGACGGCCTCCTCCGGTGACCACGTCGAGTTGTCGTGGTGGTCGACCAGGCGCACGTGGAGCCCGGGGTCGACGCCCTCGAGGTCGCGAGCGGCGGTGACGGTGGCCTCGGACCGCAGCTGGCCGGCGTACGACAGCCGCGAGACGGGCTCGGTGAGGGCGGGATGCATGCGCCAGGTGGTCTCGAGGAAGTAGCCGAGCTCGCCGGGCAGCACCGGCTCGTCGCCGATCAGCCAGCCCAGGGCGGAGGCGTCGACCGGGTCGGGGTGAGTGCCCTGCGACACCTGCGGCAGCTGCTGGGGATCGCCGAGCAGCAGGAGCCGGTCGCCGGCCACGGAGCAGGCCAGGGTCTTGGCCAGCGAGAACTGGCCCGCCTCGTCGACGACCACCAGGTCGAGCTGGCCACGGCCGATGCGCCTCGTGCTCGTGAGGTCCCAGGCGGTGCCGCCGACGACGTAGCCACGGCCGGTCTTCACGTGCTCGGCCGCGAAGGCCGCGAGGTCGTCGGCCTTGGCGAGGGCCGTCCAGGTGGCGCCCGCGGGGTCGCGAGTGGCCTTGCCGACCTGCTCGGCCGGAACGCCCGCGGCAACGACGGCCCGCAGGACGTTCTCGATCGCCTTGTGCCCCTGCGAGGTGACCCCCACGGCCCAGCCGTGCTCGAGCACGAGGCGGGCGATCACCCGCGAGGCGACGTAGGTCTTGCCGGTGCCGGGCGGGCCCTGGACCGCGAGGTAGGAGTCGTCGGTGGCGAGCAGGGCCGCTTCGATGGCATCGAGGTGGCGGGCGGGCCCGACGCCGACACCCGGCAGGGGTGCACCGCCCCGCAGCCGCGGCAGCCGCCGGGCCAGCAGGTCGATGCCGGCGGTGCGCGGGAGGTCGTCGCCGGCGTCGACCACCCGCTGCGCCACCTCGGCGAGGGCGTCGTCGATGGGCCGGGTGCTCAGCACCTTCGAGGGCACCAGGGCCACCGGCAGGGCCTCGTGGGCTCCGCCGTCCTTGGGCTGGAGCTCCTCGACGAGGAGGGTCTGGTGCAGCCGGCCGTTCGCGGCGAGCCGGTCGTGGGCCTCGAGGACCGCCACGGTGGCGCTGGAGCGGGCGTTGGCATGGCCCGGCAAGGTCACGACCCCGGGCGGTGGTGGGTCGGCGTAGACCGTGCTCACCTCGTCGCCGGAGCCGGCCGGAATGCCGCGCATCGGCTCGCCCTCGAGCCGCAGCGTGCGCCGCGGGCGCTGTCGCGGGGTGTTCTGGTGCCACGGCTGCGACGACCTCGGCCGACTCGACGAGGAAGACCCCGTCGGCCACCCGCCAGTCGCCGACGGGCAGCCGCAAGCGCTCGAAGTGCGCCTGCCACACCGGCTTGTCCTCGCGGGCGTGGAAGAGCACCGACGACGCGACCAGCGCCACGGCCTGCTGCTCGGCCGAGCGCTCGTGCGGCTTGACGCCGACGAGGCGGTCGCGCAGCAGGGTCTCGAGGCGGATCAGCGCCAGCCGCTGCTCGGTCGGGGTCTGCGCAGCAGCGGCCTCGACCCCGACCACCGGGCCGTCGTCGGGGCCGGCCACGCTGGAACCGGCGCCCTGGGCGAGCAGCCAGTCGCGCAGCATCCACGTGGACACGCAGTCGTCGCGGTTGTAGACGGCGATCTCGTCGATCAGGCGGGCTGCTTCGTCGTGCCGCTCGGCGTCGCGGGCGGCCATGAACTGGTGGTAGACGACGATCGAGTCGGCGGCGTTGGTGACCGCGGCGTCGCGGGCCTCCATGTAGAGGGGCTCGAGCTTCTTGATCGAGTAGGAGCGTTGGGAGACCCGGATCGCCGAGCGCACCACGGCGTACAGGTCGACGAACACGCCCTCGCGCAGCAGCTGGTCGACCTCGTCCTCACACACCCCGTGGCGGGCCGCGAGGCGGAGCAGGGCCGCGGTCTCGTAGGCGGCGTAGTGGTAGACGTGCAGGTCGGGCCAGCTCTGACGGCGCTCGTTCAACCAGCCGACGAAGTCGATGAGGGCCTGCCGCTCGGCCTCACGGTCGTGGGCCCAGAAGGTGCGGAACACCGGTGACCCGGTGTCGACCTCGACGATGCCGAAGAGGTACTCCAACCCCCAGGTGCGTGAGCCGCGCTCGGACCACAGCGGGTCGCCCTCGAAGTCGAAGAACACGTCACCGGGGCTCGGCCGCGGCATCCGTCGGAGCGTCTCGGGGTCGGTGACCTCGGAGCGGACGCCCCCTTCGGGATCGCGCTCCTGCTCGAGCTGCAGGCGGGCCTGCCCACGCAGCCGGTCGAGCGTCGCCCCGCGCACGTCGGCCACCGGCTCGGTGCGCACGGCGAGCTCGTCGATGGTCGAGACCCCGGCGTCGAGCAGCTTGCGGCGGGTCGGGGCGCGGACACCGGCCACGAGGAGGAGGTCGCGTGCCGCCTCGACCTCTGGCTCGCAGACCGCGCACCGGCCGCAGGCCAGCCACGCGGGGTCGCCCCACCGGGCCGGCCCGTCGGACGCGCGGTGCTCGAACAGCAACGCGTCGAGGCGGGCCCGGCGGGCCAGGTAGACGGGCACGATGTCGTCGAGCGCGAAGTCGCGCACCTCACCGCTGCCGACGACCAGCCGTGCGACGGGGGCGGTGGGCACGCCCGCCTCGCGCAGCAGCGCTGCGTAGGCGGCGATCTGCAACAGCGCCGGCACGCTCTCGGTGCGGGCCAGCTTGGTGTCGCTGACCAGCCAGCCGTCGTCGGTGCGCTCGAGGAAGTCGGCGTGGCCCACGAAGCCCCCGTCGAAGAAGGTGGCCTGGTAGACGACTTCGGCGTCGGAGCGCAGCGCGTCGAGCGTCTGCGCGTGCGCCCGGGCCAGGTCGTCAGGGGAGTAGCCCGGCCGCTCGAACTGCACCACGCGCCCCGGGTGCGCCCGGGCCAGCCGCCGCAGCTCGCCCTGCTCGTGCTCGTTGCCCAGGGCGATGACCCGCGCAGCCATCGGGTCGTCGTCGGCCGTGACCCGCACCGCACGGCCCAGCACCACGTCGAGCTCGCGCACCAGCGCGAACTCACAGGCCGCTGCCGTGCGAAGGTCGCTCGCGCTGATGACGAGGCGACGGTCGTCGCCGAGGAGGAACATGACCCGAACCTAGCGCCGCCCACCGACAGAGCTCGGGCACCGGCATCCGGCGCGGCGGCGGAAGCGAAGGCACGACGCGGATGGCCCCGCGGCACAACGGTTCTACCGCTCGCAGATCCGCAGGTCACTCCGGTCGAACACCCGGGAAGCGCCACTTATGGTCGCCTGCAGTGTTGCCTCTTCGGTGATCTCGTGGGCAGCACGGTCCCATTCACCATCTGCAGGAGGACAACCAGTGCGAAAGACCACCACCGGGCTACTCAGCCTGGCTCTCGCCGCGGGGTTGGGGGCAACGATGACCGCCCCCATGGCGGCCGCCAGCGCCACCAAGGCCCCGTCGCAGAGCCCGCTCGGCGAGCCACGAGCCGCCACCCCGAGCGACAGCCTGCCCGACCCCATTGCCGACAAGCAGGCAGAGCTGCGCAAGACCGCCGTCTCGTCGGTGCTGAAGGGAGAAGCCAAGCCACAGGAGATCGGCGGCAGCACCGTCGTCAAGGTCGGCGAGTCCGAGCGGGCCGCCACGGCCGCGAAGGGCACCAAGAAGGCGCAGAAGGCCAAGAAGGTCGACCAGTACGTCGAGCTCGCTCGGGAGAACACCGACCAGCTCTTCGTGCTCGTCGTGCAGTTCGGCAACCAGCGCCACCCGGACTACCCCGACCAGGACACCGACCCGAACATCCCCGGGCCGACGCGCTTCGACGGGCCCGCTGTTCAACCAGATCCCCGAGCCCGACCGCGCGCTGGACAACTCGACCGACTGGAACGCGCGACTACGGCCAGGCCTACTACCAGGACCTCTACTTCGGCAACGGCTCCGTCACCGGCACCGAGTCGCTGCGGCAGTACTACGAGAAGCAGTCCTCCGGCCGCTACTCCGTCGACGGCCTGGTCACCGACTGGGTGAAGGTGCCCGTACAACGAGGCCCGCTACGGCCGCAGCGACGGCTTCCCCTGCGCCAGCAACGTCTGCAGCAACACCTGGCAGCTGGTCAGGGACGGCATGGACGCCTGGGTCGCGCGACCAGAAGGCCGCCGGCCGCACCGACGCGCAGATCAAGGCCGACCATCGCCACGTTCGACCAGTGGGACCGCTACGACTTCGACGGTGACGGCAACTTCAACGAGCCCGACGGCTACATCGACCACTTCCAGATCGTGCACGCCGGCGGCGACCAGGCCGACGGTGACCCGTATCAGGGCGAGGACGCCATCTGGTCGCACCGCTGGTACGCCTTCCAGGGCGGACAACACCGGCCGCGCCGATCAACGCTGCTCGGCGGCACGCCAGATCGGCTCCACCGGTATCTGGATCGGCGACTACACGATGCAGCCCGAGAACGGTGGCCTGTCGGTCATCGCCCACGAGTACGGTCACGACCTCGGCCTGCCGGACGAGTACGACACCTCCAGCCGGCGGCGACAACCGTCGAGCTGGTGGACCCTGATGGCGCAGAGCCGCGTCTCGGCGCCCGGCGACAAGGCCATCGGATCGCGCGCGGCCGACCTCGGCGCCTGGGACAAGCTGCAGCTCGGCTGGCTCGACTACGAGATCGTCGCTCGCCGGTCAGCAGCCGCACCCTCGAGCTCGGCCCGCACGAGTACAACTCCAAGAAGGCCGCAGGCCGTCGTCGTCGTCCTGCCCGAAGAAGGACGGTGACCACCGACCTCGGCGCACCGGCCGCCGGGGACCAAGCAGTGGTACTCCGGTGCCGGTGACGACCTCGAACAACACCATGTCGCGCTCGGTCACCCTGCCGGCCGGTTCGGCGTCCCTGACGTTCAAGGCTCGCTGGAACATCGAGGACTGCGATGCCGACGCGTGCGACTACGCCTACGTCGAGGTCAACGACGGCACCGGCTGTCAAGGCCATCGCCGGCAACATCACCAAGGCCGGCCGAGGGCAACGGCATCGACGGCACCAGGCCGGCCTGGACGCCGCGCCACCTTCGACCTGTCGGCGTACGCCGGCAAGACGATCGAGCTGCGGGTCCGCTACTCCACCGACGGTGCTGCCGCGGGCACCGACCCGGCCGTGCCAGCGGCATCTTCGTCGACGACATCGTCCTCACCGCGGGCGGCACCACCTGCTCACGCGACGGCGCCGAGACCAGCCCCAACGGCTGGACGCTGGACGGCTTCACCTCGGTCGGGGCGCTCCTCGACGCAGGACTACGCACAACTACTACATCGCGCGCAACCGCGACGTACGTGTCGTTCGACCGCTACCTGAAGACCGGGCCCGTACAACTTCGGGTTCCCGACACCAAGCCCGACTTCGTGGAGCACTTCCCCTACCAGGACGGCCTGCTCATCTCGTACTGGGACACCTCCCAGAGCGACAACAACACGAGCCAGCACCCCGGTGAGGGGCTGCATCCTCCCGATCGACGCGCACCCGCGCACGGTCTACAACCTCGACGGCCAGCCGTGGCGCCCGCGCATCCAGATGTACGACGCCACGTTCGGGCTGCAGAAGGTCGACTCGTTCACCCTGCACAACCCGGCCACCGGCAACGCGAGCTACCTGCGTGGCCAGAACGGCAACCCGGTGTTCGACGACAGCAACCCGAACCGGTACTTCAAGACCGACCAGCCGACCGCTGGTGTGAAGGTCGCCGGTACCGGCACCACCATCCGGGTGCTCGACGAGCGCGGCACCTCGGTGAAGATCCGGATCGACACCCGGGCGGCCACCCGCTGACGACGGGACCTTCCGGAGCACGACAACGGCGACGGGCCGGGGGACATCTCCTCCGGCCCGTCGGCCTGTGCGCTGCGGGGCGTCCGTCGGATGCCGCGTGCGCGCGGATGCCGTGGGTGGCACCCGGGTGCCACCCGGCATCCGCTCAAACCCCCCGGCATCCGCTCAGATCCAGCTGGGGAACCACATCCGCCAGCGCCACTGCTCGTAGGGGATGGTGTCGGCGACGTAGACAGGGTGGAAGAAGGCGAACAGCGCGAGGGTGAAGGCCAGGTAGCCGCCGACGACGTACCATCGCCACCGCCACCGAGCCGGGTCGTCCTCGCGCCGCCCCACCCACAGGCCGATGAGGAAGGCCACTGCGAGCACCACGAACGGCTCGAACGCCACGGCGTAGAAGGTGTAGATCGTGCGGTCCTGGTACATGAACCATGGGAGGTAGCCGCCGACGAACCCCGCGGCGATGGCCCCGGCCCGCCAGTCGCGCCGCACCAGCCACCACCAGAGCACGACAAGCAGCGCGAGGATGCCGACCCACCACACCGAGATGGTGCCGATCGGGTTGATCGCCTGGGAGCACTGGTCGACCGTGCAGCCCGCCACGCCGCGAGCCTTGGTCTCGTAGTAGAACGACGTGGGGCGGGTCTGCGCCAGCCACGACCACGGGTTCGACTGGTAGGGGTGCGGCGTGTGCAGCGTGGTGTTGAACTGGTAGGCGTCCTGGTGGTACTTCCACCAGTTGCGCAGCACCGGTGGCAGCCACTGCGGCCCCTTTCCGGGGTTGAAGGTGTCCCACTGCCGGTGGTAGCCGATCGAGGTCAGGAACCACCCCGACCAGGACAGCACGTAGACGACCACCGCCGTGCCCACCATGGCCAGCGCGGCGAACGGGCCGTCCTTGAACAGCGCGCCGCGCCCCCACTTCCGCACCCCGGCCGCCCGCCGCGCGCCCAGGTCCCACCAGACCGACATGATGCCGAACGCCGCGAGGAAGAACAGCCCCGACCACTTGGTGCTGGTGCACAGGCCCAGCGAGAGGCCGGCCACCCACCGCCACGGCCGCCAGCCGAGCCAGGGCCCCATCCCCACCGGCCAGCTGCCGCGGGGCAGCGGGCCCACCTTCTCGGCGAGGATCTCGCGGCTGCGGTCGCGGTCGACCAGAAGCGCGGCGAAGCCGCACAGCGCCCAGAACGAGACGATGATGTCGAGGATGCCGGTGCGCGACATCACGAAGTGCGACCCCTCGAAGGCCAGCAGGAAGGCCGCCACGCACCCCAGCGCCGTCGACCCGAACATCCGCCGGGCGACCCGCCCCACCACCAGGATCGACAGGGTGCCGACCAGCGCCACCGAGAACCGCCAGCCCATGCCGGAGCCCGACCCGAACAGCCACTCGCCGGCCGCGATGAGCCACTTCCCGGCGGGCGGGTGCACCACCATGTCGCCGTCGGTCGTGGAGAAGATGTTCTGGCTACCGCTGACGAAGGCGTCATCCGGCTTCTTCAGCGAGTCGAGCACCCGCATCTCGACACCGAAGTGCAGCAGCGAGTAGGCCTGCTTGACGTAGTAGGTCTCGTCGAACACCAGGGCCCGGGGCTGGTTCAGGTTCCAGAACCGCAGCACGCCACCGACGACGGCGATCAGGCCCGGGCCCAGCCACCCCCACAGCCGGTCGGTCGGACGAGTCCCGAGCAGCCGCAGGCGCAGCTCGTCGGTCCGGGTCACCGGCACATCCTAGGTTGGGCTGTTGTGCGTGCCGCGCGCCTTCCACCGCGTGCGAGGATCGCCCCATGAGCGGCGGCGTGCTGGTGCTGGCAGCGACCCCGATCGGGGACCCCCGCGATGCCGCCCCGCGCCTGGCCGACGAGCTGCGCCTGGCCGACGTGGTCGCCGCGGAGGACACCCGCCGGCTGCGCCGGCTGTGCCAGCGAGCTCGACGTCGACCCCGGCCGGCCGGGTGCTGTCCTACCACGAGCACAACGAGGCCGAGCGCACGCCCGACCTGGTCGAGCGGCTGCGCGAGGGCGCCCGCGTGCTGGTCGTGACCGATGCCGGGATGCCGTCGGTGTCCGACCCAGGCTACCGCCTGGTCAGCGCTGCTGTCGGCGTCGACGTGCGGGTCACCTGCGTGCCGGGGCCGTCGGCGGTGCTGATGGCGCTGGCCGTCTCTGGCCTGCCGGTCGACCGGTTCTGCTTCGAGGGGTTCCTGCCCCGCCGGCGGGGGAGCGGGCGCGCCGCCCTGGCCGGGCTGGCCGCAGAGCAGCGCACGATGGTGTTCTTCGAGGCGCCGCACCGGCTGGCCGCGCACGCTGGCGGCGATGGCGGAGGCCTTCGGCGCCGACCGGCCGGCCGCGGTCTGCCGCGAGCTGACCAAGACCTACGAGGAGGTGCGCCGCGGCGCGCTCTCCGAGCTGGTGGCCTGGGCCGACGAGGGGGTGCGCGGCGAGATCACCGTGGTGGTGTCCGGGTCGAGCGGCCCGGTGGCCGACCTGGCCGGCCAGCTCGACGGCATCCGTGAGCGGGTCGCCGCGGGCGAGCGGCTCAAGGACGTCTGCGCCGACGTCGCCGCGGCCACCGGCCTGTCGAAGAAGCAGCTCTACGACGCCGCCATCGCCCAGCGCCGCGGCTGAGGTCGGCGGCCCCCCTCTTTACCGGGCGTTGACGACCTCCTTACGCTGGGAAGGCACCCGGGAGGAGTCGCGCGGCCACGGTCGGTGATCGCCCTGTCGGGCACATCTCGCATCCTGGAGCCCACCATGTCCCGCACGACCCGCAGACTCTGGGCCGCCCTCGCGGCCACAGCAGCGGTGGTCTGCGCCGCGCCGGTAGCCCATGCCTCCCCGCCCGCGGCGCCGACCGGGCCGGCAGACTGCGCTTCCCGCGCGAACGACACCCACGCCCTGCTGGCCGAGTGCATCACCGTGGGCGGGGTGCGCAAGCACCAGGCTGCGCTGCAGCGGGTCGCCGACGCCCACCAGGGCACCCGGGTCTCGGGCTCCCCGGGCTACAACGCGTCGGTCGACTACGTCGTGCAGCAGCTGAAGGCCGCGGGCTACACCCCCGACGTGCGGGCGTTCACCTTCACGACCTTCGTGTCGCTCAGGCCGGCGGTGCTGCAGCGGGTGGCGCCGACTCCTGCCGGACCGGTGGCGAACACCATCCTCGGCTACTCGGGCGGCGGCGACGTCACGGCCCCGCTCACCGCACTGCGCGCGGCTCCGGCCGATGCCACTCCGGGCTGCGACGTCGCCGACTACGGCGGGTTCCCCGTCGGCACGGTCGCGCTGGTCAGCCGCGGTGGCTGCACCTTCGCCACGAAGGCGCAGAACGCGTATGCCGCGGGGGCGGCCGCCGTCGTCATCGCCAACAACGTGCCTGGTGACCTCGACGGCACCCTCGGTGAGGGCTTCGCCCTCGACATCCCGGTCACGTCGGTGACCCAGGCGGTCGGCGCCGAGCTGGCGGCCACGAGCGGTGCCGTGGTGCACGTGGCCACCGCGACCTCGCGCGGACCCGCCACGACCTACAACGTGCTGGCCGAGACCCGCGGTGGCAACGACGGCAACGTCGTCATGGCCGGCGCCCACCTCGACTCGGTCAACGCCGGGCCGGGCATCAACGACAACGGCTCCGGTGCGGCTGCCCTGCTCCAGGTGGCCGAGCAGCTGGCCCGGGTCGACCCGGTCAACAAGGTGCGCTTCGCCTGGTGGGGTGGTGAGGAGTCCACCCTGGTCGGCTCCACCCGCTACGTCACCGGTCTCACCGACGACGAGCGCAACCGGATCGCGCTCTACCTGAACGTCGACATGATCGGGTCGCCCAACCCGGTGTTCTTCGTCCACGACGGCGACGACTCCGACGCCGTCGGTGCCGGGCCGGGCCCCCTCGGCTCGGACCGCATCGAGAAGACCTTCGAGGCGTTCTTCGCCCAGCGGCGCCTGCCGGTCAAGGGCACCGACCTCGACGGCCGCTCCGACTACGGGCCGTTCCTGCGGGCCGGCATCCCGTCGGGTGGCCTGTTCTCCGGGGGCGACGGCATCAAGACGCCGCAGGAGGCGAAGGCCTGGGGCGGCACCGCCGGCAAGCCCTACGACCCCTGCTACCACCGGGCCTGCGACACGCTGGCCAACGTCAGCCTGCGCGCCCTCGACGTCAACTCCGACGCGCTCGGCTTCGCGGTGCTGCAGTACGCCATGAACACCATCGACATCAACGGCATCCCGGGGGACGCCGACTTCCCGGCGGTCAGCCCGACGCTCGTGGGCGGCGGCTGAGCCGGCCGATCCGGGCGCCGACCGGGCACCGGACCGGCGCTGCACACGGCATCCGGCTGGGGCGCTCACGGCATACCGGCTGGTAACCGGGCCAATGTCACACCTGAGTAAGGTTCGCCTGCCCTCGCCTCACCTCCGAGCGCTGGTTAGGATCCGACCCGTGGCCACAACGACAGCTCCATCGCGTCCCGCGTCGGCCCGCCGCACCACCATCGCCCTCAAGGTCCTCATGGCAGGGACCGGGCTGGTGTTCGTCGGGTTCGTCCTGCTGCACATGTACGGCAACCTCAAGCTGCTGTCCGGCGAGGAGACCTACAACACCTACGCCGAGCACCTGCGCACGTTCGGCGAGCCGATCCTCCCCTACGGCGGGCTGCTCTGGATCCTGCGCGTGGTGCTCATCGCCTGCCTCATCGGCCACCTCTACGCGGCGTTCTCGCTGTGGGCCCGGGCGGGCAACGCCCGTCGCACCCGCTACTCCGCGGCCCGATCGGCGATGCGCACCAAGTGGATGCGGTGGGGTGGCGTCGCGATCCTGCTCTTCCTCGTCTGGCACCTCATCGAGTTCACCATCGTCAAGGTGTCGGTCAACCCCGACGCGCAGGGCCCCGACGTCCTCAACAACCCGTACCGGCTCGTCGTGGCGAGCTTCCAGGTGCCTTGGGCCACGGCCGTCTACGTCCTCGCGATGGTCGCGCTCGCGCTGCACCTCGCGCACGGCACCTTCAGCGCGCAGCAGACCTTGGGCTGGACCGGCACCCCGGCTGCCTACCGGCGCGCCAAGGCCGTGGGCTACACCCTCGCCGCCGTCATCGCCGTCGGGTTCATCATCCCGGTGCTCGCGATTTCCTTCGGCCTGATCAAGTGAGGCAGTGACAATGACCGACACCTCCGTGAACGCGGGCATCACCCACCGGCTCTACACCGAGGGCGACCCGATCGCCGACACCAAGGCGCCGGCCGGCCCGATCGACGAGCGCTGGACCACTCGCAAGTTCGAGGCCCGCGCTGGTCAACCCCGCCAACCGCCGCAAGCTCGACGTCATCATCGTCGGCACCGGGCTGGCGGGCGGCGCCGCCGCCGCGACCCTCGGCGAGGCCGGCTACAACGTCAAGTCGTTCTGCTACCAGGACATCCCCGCGGCGGGCGCACTCGATCGCCGCCCAGGGCGGCATCAACGCCGCGAAGAACTACAAGGAGGACGGCGACTCCGTCGTACCGCCTCTTCTACGACACGGTCAAGGGCGGCGACTACCGCTCCCGCGAGTCCAACGTCTACCGGCTCGCCGAGGTCAGCGCCAACATCATCGACCAGTGCGTCGCGCAGGGCGTGCCGTTCGCCCGCGAGTACGGCGGCCTGCTCGACAACCGGTCCTTCGGTGGCGTACAGGTGTCCCGCACCTTCTACGCCCGCGGCCAGACCGGCCAGCAGCTGCTGATCGGCGCCTACCAGGCGCTCGAGCGCCAGGTCGCCGCCGGCACCGTCGAGCAGTTCACCCGCCACGAGATGCTCGAGCTGGTCGTGGTCGACGGCCAGGCCCGCGGCATCATCGCCCGCGACCTGGTCACCGGCGAGATCGAGACCCACCTCGCCGATGCCGTCGTGCTCGCCTCGCGGCGGCTACGGCAACGTCTTCTACCTGTCCACCAACGCGATGGGCTCCAACGTCACGGCCACCTGGCGCGCACACCGCAAGGGCGCCTACATGGCCAACCCCTGCTACACGCAGATCCACCCGACCTGCATCCCGGTGTCCGGCGACCACCAGTCGCAAGCTCACCCTGATGTCGGAGTCGCTGCGCAACGACGGCCGGATCTGGGTGCCGAAGAACCGCGACGACTGCGACAAGGACCCCCGCGAGATCCCCGAGGACGACCGCGACTACTACCTCGAGCGCATCTACCCGAGCTTCGGCAACCTGGTGCCGCGCGACATCGCCTCGCGCCAGGCGAAGAACGTCTGCGACGAGGGTCGCGGGGTCGGACCGGTGGTCGGCGACTTCCGCCGCGGCGTCTACCTCGACTTCACCGACGCCATCGACCGGCTGGGCAAGGCGGCGATCGAGGCCAAGTACGGCAACCTCTTCGACATGTACGCCCGGATCACCGGCGAGAACCCGTACGAGGTGCCGATGCGCATCTACCCCGCCGTGCACTACGTGATGGGCGGTCTGTGGGTCGACTACGACCTGCAGTCGACGATCCCCGGCCTGTTCGTCACCGGCGAGGCCAACTTCTCCGACCACGGCGCCAACCGGCTCGGCGCCTCGGCGCTGATGCAGGGTCTGGCCGACGGCTACTTCGTGCTGCCGAACACGATCCGCGACTACCTCGCCAAGGGCCCGTTCGAGCCGCTGGCGGCCGACGACCCGGCGGTCGTCGAGGCCCGCACGTCGGTCGAGTCGCGCACCGACCAAGCTCCTCGCCATCAACGGCGAGCGCAGCGTCGACTCCTTCCACAAGGAGCTCGGCAACATCATGTGGGAGTACTGCGGCATGGAGCGCACGGAGGAGGGCCTGCTCAAGGCGATCGACCTCATCCGCGGCCTGCGCGAGGAGTTCTGGCGCAACGTGCGGGTGCTCGGCGCCGCCGACACCCTCAACCAGAGCCTCGAGAAGGCCGGCCGGGTGGCCGACTTCCTCGAGCTCGGCGAGCTGATGTGCATCGACGCCCTGCACCGCCGCGAGTCGTGCGGCGGTCACTTCCGGGCCGAGAGCCAGACCGAGGACGGCGAGGCCCTGCGCAACGACGACGAGTTCCTCTACGTCGCCGCCTGGGAGTTCGAGGGAGGGGACGGGGACGGCGAGATGAGCGCCCCGGTCCTGCACAAGGAGGACCTCGCCTACGAAGCCATCGAACTCAAGCAGCGGAGCTACAAGTGACCTCCGGGGGGCTTCGCCCCCCGGAATCCCCGCCAGGGGCCCCGCCCCCCGGCACCCCCCGAAACCCCTTGCGGGGCTTCACCTCCCGGAACCACCCGCTCTTACGGTCCACGACACAAGGACTTACCGAATGAACCTCACCCTGAAGATCTGGCGTCAAGCCGGCCCGCGCCACACCGGCGGGCTCGTGACCTACAAGGTCAAGGACATCAGCCCCGAGATGAGCTTCCTCGAGATGCTCGACGTGCTCAACGAGCAGCTCAACGCCGCACGGGCGACGAGCCGATCGCGTTCGACTCCGACTGCCGTGAGGGCATCTGCGGCATGTGCGGCCTGATGATCTCCGGCGAAGGCGCACGGCCCGGAGAAGGCCACCACGTGCCAGCTGCACATGCGCAGCTTCAGCGACGGCGAGGTCATCACGATCGAGCCGTGGCGGGCCAGCGCGTTCCCGGTCATCAAGGACCTCGTCGTCGACCGCGGCGCCTTCGACCGGATCATCCAGGCCGGCGGCTACATCTCGGTCAACACCGGGTCGGCCCCCGACGCCCACGCGACGCCGGTGCCGAAGCCGGCTGCCGACCGAGCCTTCCAGGCCGCCGAGTGCATCGGCTGCGGGGCCTGCGTGGCCGCCTGCCCCAACGCCAGCGCGATGCTGTTCATGGGCGCCAAGGTCACCCACCTCGCCGAGCTGCCCCAGGGCCAGCCCGAGCGGATGGCCCGGGTGGTCTCGATGGTCGACCAGCACGACGCCGAGGGCTTCGGTGGCTGCACCAACGTCGGGGCCTGCTCCACCGCCTGCCCGAAGGGCATCCCGCAGGACGTCATCTCCACGCTCAACCACGACCTGATGAAGGCCTGGCGCACCGGCGGCTGAGTCCGCCCCCTGTGCACGTGAGGCCCGCCGCCCAGAATGCGGCGGGCCTCACGGCGTCCATGGGGGGTTGCCGTCCCAGATCGACCGACAGGTCACGTCCGGGACATTCAGAGCCAGGACAGGTGGTCCTTCAGGAGTGCGTAGCCGACGAAGGCCACGACGTCGAGGATGGTGTGCGCGATGACCAGCGGCATGACCCGTTTGGTGCGCGTGTAGAACCAGCCGAAGATGACGCCCATCACCACGTTGCCGACGAACCCGCCGAAGCCCTGGTAGAGGTGGTAGCTGCCGCGGATGAGCGCGCTGGTGACGATGATGCGCCACTTGCCCCAGCCGACCGATCCCCAGCGGCTGAAGAGGTAGCCCACCATGATGACCTCTTCGAGCACTGCGTTCTGGGCGGCGGCGAGCACCAGCACCGGCACGGTCCACCAGGCGCCGGCCAGGTTGGCCGCGGCGATCGTGGTGTTGAGGTCGAGGGCCTTGGCGGCTGCGTAGAGCGCCAGGCCCGGCAGCCCGATGGCGGCGGCGAGCAGGGCGCCGCGCCAGAGGTCCTGCCCGGGCCGCCGCAGGTCGAAGCCCATGGTGTGCGGCTCGTTCGGGTCGTCGCGACGCAGCAGGTGCAGGGCGAGCAGCACCGGCACCAGGGCGATGACGATGCCGACCAGCTGATAGGTGAGGTCGAGCCAGGGGCGGTCGGGCGTGACCGAGTTGTTCATCGAGGTGGTCTGCGACCCGAGCGACTGCGCCAGGGTGAGCTTGTCGATGATCCGAAGGAGCGACCAGACCGCCGAGGCGCCGAGGGAGACACCGAGGACGAATCCGATCTACGTGAATTTCAACGTCAGCGAGCAGGACGTCCTGCACTTGCGGGCCGAGGTCAGACGGCTCGGCATCACCCCGCAGGAGATATGGAAGATCCCGATCGAGGTCGGGCTGCAGACCGACCGGGGATATCCGCACATCGGCGCGCTCGAATACGTCTCGCCGACGATCAATCCATCGACCGGGACGCTCGCCGTGCGCGCCGTCCTGAAAAATCCGGACGGCGTGCTGGTGCCGGGCTATTTCGTCCGCGTGCGGGTCGGCGTCGACGAGCAGAGCAGCCTGCTGGTGCCGGACGCGGCGCTGGGCAGCGATCAGGGCGGGCGCTATCTGCTGGTCGTCGACAAGAACGACGTGGTCGAGCAGCGCAAGGTCGCGATCGGCCCCAGGGTCGGCGACCTGCGCGTGATCGACAGCGGCCTCGCGGCCGGCGACCGCGTCGTCGTCGCCGGCGTCCAGCGCGCCATTCCGGGCCAGAAGGTCGATCCGCAGCCGGCGACGGGCGTCTCCGCTGCCGCTCCCGCCGCCGGCGTGCCCGCGCGGACGGCGCCATGATCGCCGACTTCTTCATTCGGCGGCCGGTGCTGGCCAACGTCCTCGCCGTCCTGATCATGGTGGTCGGCGTCGTCGCCCTGCTCCGCCTCCCGGTCGCACAATATCCCGACGTGGTGCCGCCGACCGTGCAGGTCACGACGCGCTATCCCGGCGCCAGCGCGCGCACCGTCATCGATGCCGTCGCGCTGCCGATCGAGCAGCAGGTGAACGGCGTCGAGGGCATGATCTACATGCAGTCGTTCAGCGGCGCCGACGGCAGCTATTCGTTGACCGTGACGTTCAAGATCGGCGTCGATCTCGACCTGGCGCAGGTGCTGGTGCAGAACCGGGTCTCGAGCGCGCTCTCCTCGCTGCCGCAGGCGGTGCAGGCGCAGGGCGTCATCGTGCAGAAGAATTCGACCGCGATCCTGCAGATCGTGACGCTGACCTCGGCCGACGCGCGCTACGACAGCCTCTATCTCGCCAACTACGCGACCATCAACCTGCGGGACGAGATCGCCCGGCTGCCCGGTGTCGGCAACGTCGTGGTGTTCGGCGCCGGCCAGTATTCGATGCGTGTCTGGCTCGATCCGAACCGGATGCAGGCGCGCGGGCTCACCAGCCAGGACGTGGTCCAGGCGCTGCAGCAGCAGAGCGAGCAGGTCACCGCCGGCCAGATCGGCGCGCCGCCGGCGCCCGCCGGCCAGTCGTTCCAGTACACTCTCAATGTGGCCGGCAAGCTGGCCGATCCGGATCAGTTCGCCGACGTGATCGTCAAGACCGGGGACGCCGGCGAGATCACGCGGCTGCGCGACGTCGGCCGCGTCGAGCTCGGGTCGCAGAATTACGGCCAGGTCTTCCAGCTCGACGGCAAGCCGGCGGCGGGGCTCGCGATCTTCCAGGCGCCGGGCGCGAATGCGCTCGATGTCGCGACCCGCGTGCGCGCGAAGATGACCGAGCTCGAGCACGAGTTCCCGCCGGGGCTGACATCCGACATTCCCTTCGACACCAGCGGCTTCGTCGAGCAATCGATCCACGAGGTCTACAAGACCCTGTACGAGGCGGCGTTCCTGGTCCTCATCGTCATTCTCGTCTTCCTGCAGGACTGGCGCGCGATGCTGGTGCCGGCGACCACCGTTCCGGTCACCATCATCGGCGCCTTCGCGGCGATGGCGGCGCTCGGCTTCACCATCAATTTTTCCACGCTGTTCGCCATCGTGCTGGCGATCGGCATCGTCGTCGACGACGCCATCGTCGTGGTCGAAGGGGCCGTGCACAACATCGAGAGCGGCATGACCGGCCGCGACGCCGCCAGCGCCGCCATGCGGCGGCTGTTGGGCCCGATCATCGGCATCACGCTGGTGCTGATGTCGGTGTTCCTGCCGGCGGCGTTCCTGCCCGGGCTGACCGGCCGCATGTACGCGCAATTCGCGCTGGTGATCGCCGCCACCGCCCTCATCAGCGCGGTCAACGCCGTGACGCTGAAGCCGACGCAATGCGCGCTGTGGCTGCGTCCAGCGGTCCCGCCCGAGCGGCGCAACATCGGTTATCGCACGTTCAATCGCCTATACGCGCGGCTCGAGCGCGGGTATGCGTGGCTGATCGCCCGCCTGGTCGGCCACAGCGGCCTCAGCGCCGCCGCCGCGCTCGCGATCATTGCGGTGACCGCCTTCGGCTTCGCGCGAGTGCCGACCGGCTTCCTGCCGATCGAGGACCAGGGCTACCTGATCGCGCTGGTGCAGCTGCCGGACGGCGCCTCGCTCCAGCGCACCCAGCAGGCGCTGGACAAGGTCTACGAGACCGCCCGCAAGACCCCCGGCGTCGCCAAGGTGATCACCATCGCCGGCGTGTCGCCGCTCGACAACAGCGCGACGCTCGCCAGCGCCGGCGTCGCCTACATCATGCTCGATGATTGGAGCAAGCGCGGCAAGAGCGAGGATCTGCTCTCGCTGTTCAAGCGGCTGAACGCGTCGCTCGGCACGATCGAGGAGGCCAGCATCCTGGTGATGCCGCCGCCACCGATCCAGGGCGTCGGCAACGACGCCGGCTTCACCATGCAGGTGGTGCTGCGCGACGGCAGCTTCGACATGGCCAAGCTGCAGAAGGTCACCGACGCGATCGTCGAGAATGCCAGGACCCAGTCGGCGATCCAGCTGGTGCTGTCGTCGTTCCGCGCCGACGTTCCGCAGCTGACGGTCGAGGTCGACCGGGTGAAGACGCAGACGCTGGGCGTCTCCCTCGACCAGGTGTTCGCCACGCTCGCGGGCTATCTCGGGTCGAGCTACGTCGACCAGTTCAACAAGTTCGGACGGGTGTTCCAGATCTACGTGCAGGCCGATTCGCAGTTCCGCCTGCGGCCGGAGGACATCCAGCACCTCGCCGTGCGCAACAAGAAAGGCGACATGATCCCGCTCGGCACGCTGGTGAAGATGACGCCGGCGGTCGGCCCCGCGCTCATCAGCTTGTTCAATCTGCGACCCACCGCGACCATCATCGGCCTGCCGGCGGACGGGTTCTCGTCGGGCGAGGTGCTGACGCTGATGGAGGAGATCGCGCGCAAGACGCTGCCGCCGGGGACGGGGTTCGAATGGAGCTCGATGTCCTACCAGGAAAAGGCCGTCGGCCATCAGATGTACATCGTGTTCGCCTTGGCGCTGCTGCTGGTCTACCTGGTGCTGGCCGGGCAGTACGAGAGCTGGTACGCCCCGCTCTCGGTGATCCTGGCGGTGCCGCTGTCGTTCGTCGGCCCGGTGGTGGCGCTCACGGCGCTCACCGGCAGCGGGCTCAACAACAATCTCTATGTGCAGGTCGGGCTGGTGCTGCTGATGGCGCTGTCGGCGAAGAACGCGATCCTGATCGTCGAGCTGGCGCGCGAGCTGCGGGCCGAGGGCAGGGCGATTCTCGACGCCGCGATCGAGGCCGCGCGGGTGCGGCTGCGTCCGATCCTGATGACGTCGTTCGCCTTCATCCTCGGGGTGCTGCCGCTGGTGCTCGCCAGCGGCGCCGGCGCCAGCGCGCGGCTGTCGATCGGGATCACGGTGTTCACCGGCATGATCGCGTCGACCTGCCTGGCGGTGCTGTTCGTACCGGCGTTCTTCGTGCTGGTGCAGCGCGCCGAGGAATGGCTGGCGGCGCGCCGGGCGCCGGCAGCGGTTGTCGCAGCACCGCAATAGCGGCGGCGAGAAGCGGCACGGCGCCCCGCCGCCGCGGCCAGGCCGCCCGCGGCCCACGCGGTCGACGCAGCTCCTGCCGGCGTTCGGCGTCGTCGTTGGCCCGTGCGGAAAATTTGTCGACGCCCGCCAGTCACAATTTGGTCGCAGGGATTCTTACTGGTAGCGAGGGGCTTCGGCCATTCCGAGTCACCGGATCGCGTGACCCGTATCGCGTTGCCCGTAATCGCGTCACCGCAATCGCGTACTCACAATCGCGCCACCCATGGCAAGCTTTGCAGTCCGCGCTGCCGCGACATCCGCGCTCGCCATCGTCGTGATGGCGCGGTGGTTTTTTTGCCGCGTCTCGGGCGGGCGACCGGCGCAGGCCCAGGACGGCGAGCGGCCGTTCGGATTCATCGATCGCCTCTTCGGGGGGAGCGAACGTGTCGGCGGCGCCGACCGGGCCGCGCCGCAACCACCTCCTGGCGCACCTCTCGCCGCTGGTGAGCGCTCGGCGCAGATGTCCGGCTCCGATCTGCTGCTGCGCCTCGACCGGCTCGAGGCCCAGGTTCGGCAGCTCACCGGCACCATCGAGCAGCTGCAGTATCGCAACCAGCAGCTCGAGGGTCTCGTCCGTCGCATGCAGGAGGACGGCGAGGCCAGGCTGCAGGAGCCGGGGGCGAGATCGCGGCCGCTTGGGCAGCCGCGTCCGCCCGCAATGTCCCAGGCGTCGCCGCTACCGTCGGCGTCGCCCCAGTCGGTGCCGGCCGCATCGCCGGCCCGGCGTGGTGATGCGTTCGATCCGGCCCAAAATCCGAATGCACCAGGTGCGCCGCAGGCGCTCGGCTCGATCCCCGCCGGCACCGTGGCGAATGCCGGGGATGCCTCGATCGGCGCGGGTCGCGCCGCCCCCGCGGCCAGTCCCAGCGCGGTGGCGGCCTTGCCGCCTTCGGCGTCGCCGCGTGACGAGTTCGACCTCGCCTACGGCTACGTGCAGCGGCGGGATTTCGTGCTGGCCGAGACCGGCTTCCGCAGGTTCCTCGACAAGCATCCCAACGATCAGCTCGCCGGCGAGGCCACCTACTGGTATGGCGAGAGCCTGTACCAGCGCCAGCGTTTCCGCGACGCGGCGGAAGCCTTCCTCAACGTCTCGACCAAGTTCGAAGTCCAATGCCAAGGCACCCGATGCCTTGCTTCGGCTCGGGCAGTCGCTCGCTGCGCTGGGCGAGAAAGAAGCCGCCTGCGCGTCGCTCGGCGAGGTCGGGCGAAAGTTCCGCGCGCAGCCGCGAGCGTGAAGCAGGGGGTCGAGCGAGAGCAGAAGCGTGTCCGCTGCTGAGGCAGCGGCTGCCGTTTCAGCCGCTGAGGCGCTGGCGCTGTTTCGTCCACTGGCCCGCGCGCCTGCCCTCCTGGTCGCGGTCTCCGGCGGCCCGATTCGACCGCGCTCCTGTTCCTGGCGGCGCGCTGGCGCCGCGCGCGCAAGGCGGGCCCGCGGATCATCGCCGCTACTGTCGATCACGGCCTGCGGCCGCAATCGGCTGCGGAGGCGCGCGCGGTCGGCCGGTTGGCGCGACGGCTCGGCGTTCCTCACCGCATCCTGCGCTGGGAGGGCCGCAAGCCCGTGACCGGATTGCAGGAGGCCGCGCGTGACGCGCGCTACCGCCTGCTCGCGGCGGCGGCGGCGAAGGTCGAGGCGCGGCATATCCTCACTGCCCACACCCTCGACGATCAAGCCGAGACGGTGCTGATGCGCCTGGCCCGCGGCAGCGGGCTGTCCGGGCTTGCCGCCATGGCAACCGTCGCGCCGCTGCCGGTGCCCGCCGCCGGAGACATCGTGCTGGTGCGTCCGCTGCTCGACATCCCGAAGTCGCGGCTCCTGGCGACGCTGGTGCGTGCCGGCATCGCCCATGCCGATGATCCCTC
>CAVSDQ010000018.1:0-4405 GCA_963726675.1 uncultured Actinomycetota bacterium
GGCGCCCCGCGTGCCACTTCAGGTTGCCGCCGTGCAGGTCGGCGTGGAGCACGATCGGGCACTGCCCGGCATACACCTCGTCGAAGCGGCGCCGGCACAGCGCGAGCGACTCCGCGACCACCTCGGCGTGACCCGGCGGTATCGGCACGGCACCTTCGAGCAGGTTCCGGTCGTGGCAGAGCGGCTCGTCGAACATCGTCAGGTGGGCGCCCGGCGGCAGGGCGAAGCCGTCGGCGTGGTCGTGGAGCACGGCCATGGTGCGCCCCAGTGCCCGCGCCTGCTCCTCGTCACACTGCCCGACGTCGTCGCCGTCGAGCCACGACGCCACCGTCGCGTTCAGCGGGCCGCCCCACTGAGGGCAGTCGACGGCGACGTGCCAGCCACCCGCCGGCGCGGCGAGGGGGTCGGGCACCAGCACGTCGGTCTCGGCGGCCAGGGCGTGCAGCCACGCCTGCTGCGCGGCGATGTGTGCCGGGGTGCTCTGCGAGTTGGTGTTCACCCGCAGCGCCAGACGCCGCCCGTCGTCGGTGTCGAGCGCGAACGTCGTGTTGAACGCGTGCAGCACCAGGGTCAGGTCGCGCACGCCGAGGCCGAAGCCCTCCGCGGCGACCAGTGCGACGCGGCGCAGCACCTCCACCTGGCCGGCCTCGTCGAGGTCGGCGTAGTCCGGCTCCATCGGTCATACGGTAGGGCGATGCGCCTCCCCTACGGCACCTGGCCGTCACCGATCAGCCCCGAGTCACTGGCCACGGGCCAGGAGGCCCTCGACGAGGTGCGGGTCGACGGCCGCGACACGTACTGGTTGGCGGGCCGGCCGGCCGAGGGTGGCCGCACCGCACTGGTCTGCCACGACGGCATCCGTCAGCGCGAGGTGTTGGCCGCCCCGTGGGACGTGCGCAGCCGGGTGCACGAGTACGGCGGGGGCGCGTATGCCGTGCTCGACGGCACCGTCGTGTTCTCGCACGCGGGTGACGACCGCGTGCACCGGCTGGATGCCGGGGCGACGCAACCGCAGCCGATCACCCCGCCCGGCCCCTGGCGCTTCGGCGGCCTGGTGCTGCACGGCACCCACGTGTTCGCGGTGCGCGAGGACCACTCCCGCGACCCGGAACCGGCCAACGAGCTGGTGCGGCTCGACCTGCACGGCGACAACGCCGAGGGCGGCGTCGTGCTGGCCACCGGCACCGACTTCGTCTCGCGCCCCGCGGTCTCCCCCGACGGTCGCGTGCTGGCCTGGGTCGCCTGGCGGCATCCGAGCATGCCGTGGGACTCCACCGAGCTGCTCCGCGCCGAGCTCGGCGAGCAGGGCACCGGCGTGGCCGTCGTCGTCGCCGGCGGTGACGGGGTGTCCGTGGTGCAGCCGACCTTCGGCCCGGACGGCGCGCTGTGGTTCCTGTCCGACGAGACCGGGTGGTGGACCGTGCAGCGCGACTCGGGTACCGGCCCCGTCGCGCTGCACGACGCCCGCGCCGACCACGCCGCACCCCAGTGGGCGCTGGGCATGGTCGACCTCGCCGTGGTCGACGCCGACCGGGCCGTGGTGCGCTGGTGGGAGGGCGCCGGAGCGGCGCTCGGGCTGCTCGACGCCCGCACCGGCCAGGTCGAACCGCTGCCCGTCGAGGGCGTCGCCTTCGACCAGCTCCAGGCCGTCGAGGGCGAGCTGGCCCTGCGCCGCGGTCTGGCCGACCGGCTGCCCGAGGTCGTGCGGGGCCCGCTGGGCGAGGCGCCCCGGGTGCTGGGCACGGCCGGCTCGCTCGCGCTCGACCCGGACGACGTGTCGCCGGCACAGGCCTGGACCTGGACCGACACCGACGGGCTGACGGTGCACGGCCTGCTGCACCGTCCGAGCGCGGCCGGCACCCAGGGGCCCGAGGGCGAGCTGCCACCCCTGGTCGTCATGGTGCACGGCGGCCCGACCAGCCGCGCTCAGGAGTCCTTCGCCCTGTCGACGCAGTTCTGGACGACCCGCGGGTTCGCGGTGCTCAACGTCAACTACTCCGGCAGCACCGGCTACGGGCGCGCGTACCGCGAGCGGCTGCTCGGCCGCTGGGGGCTGCTCGACATCGACGACTGCGTGACCGGTGCGACCTCGCTGGCAGTGGCGGGTGAGGTCGACCCGACCCGGCTCGCCATCCGCGGAGGCAGCGCCGGCGGGTATGCCGTGCTGCGCGCCATGACGACCAGCCGCACCTTCGCGGCCGGCACCAGCCTGTTCGGCGTGGCCGACCTCGCCGCCCTGGCCACCGACACCCACAAGTTCGAGTCGCGCTACCTCGACCGGCTGGTCGCCCCATGGCCCGAGGGCGAGGCGGTCTACCGCGAGCGCTCGCCGATCCACCACGTCGAGCACCTGCACGGCGAGCTGCTCCTGCTCCAGGGCGAAGACGACATGGTCGTGCCGCTGTCTCAGGCCCGCGACATGGCCGACGCCATGCGGGCTGCCGGCCGTGAGGTGGAGCTCACGGTCTACCCGGGCGAGGGACACGGCTTCCGCCGGGCCGAGTCGATCGTCGACGCGCTGACCCGGGAGGTCGCGTTCTACCGGAGGGTGCTGCGGCTCGGCGACGACGGCTGAGGCTCGCCCGAGCTCAGCGAGGGCTTCCGCTTCGCGGGGTTAGCGAGTTTGCTGTCCCCATGGACAGCACGATGCAGCCGACCCCCCTCCTCGTCAGCCAGATCCTGCGGTTCGGGACGACGCTGCACGCCGACCAGGAGGTCGTGACCTGGACCGCCGACGGCCCCCGCCGCGTCGACGTACGCCGAGGTCGGGCGGCAGGCTGCGCCCGGCTGGCCCACGCCCTGCGCGGCCTCGGCGTCGAGCGGCGACCAGCGGGTCGGCACGTTCATGTGGAACAACGAGGAGCACTTCGAGGCCTACCTCGCCGTGCCGTCGCATGGGCGCGGTGCTGCACGCGATCAACATCCGGCTCTTCCCCGAGCAGATGGTCTACGTCGTCAACCACGCCGAGGATCGAAGGTCGTCATCGTCGACAACACGCTCGCGGCCCCGTTCGCCAAGCTGCTGCCGCACCTGCCCAAGGTCCGGCACGTCGTCGTCAACGGCCCGGTCGCGACGACATCCGCGCCGCGCTCGCGGCGCCGGGCACGTCGAGGCGGTGCACGACTATCGCGACGCTGCTCGAGGGCGGAGCCGACACGTTCGACTGGCCCGAGGCTCGACGAGAACGCCGCCGCCGCGATGTGCTACACCTCCGGCACCACCGGCAACCCCAAGGGCGTCGTCTACAGCCACCGCTCGAACTTCCTGCACGCCATGCACGGTCTGCGATGACGGCTTCGACCTGCGCCAGGGCGACCGGGTGCTCGTCGATCGTGCCGCTCTTCCACGCCAACGCGTGGGGCCTGCCGTACGCCGCGTTGATGACCGGCGCCACGCTGATCATGCCGGACCGGTTCCTGCAGGCCGGCGCCGCTCGCGCACGATGATCGAGAGCGAGAAGGTCACCTACGCAGCGGCGCCGTGCCGACGATCTGGCAGCGACCTGCTGCGCTACCTCGACGAGCACCCGGAGTCGACGTCTCGACTGCCGCGGCCGTCATCGTCGGCGGCTCGGCCGTGCCCGCCCGCCTGCATGCAGGCGTTCGAGGAGCGGCACGGCATCACCGTCCTCCACGCCTGGGGCATGACCGAGATGTCGCCGCTCGGCACCGTCGGCGGTGCCGCCGGCCGCGTGCGACGAGGGACGGACGCACTGGGCCTACCGCGACACCCAGGGCCGGCTCGTCCGCGCTGCGTCGAGGCCCGGCTCGTCGGCCCGGACGGCGGCGAGCTGCCGTGGGACGGCGAGAGCGTCGGCGAGCTCGAGGTCCGCGGACCGTGGATCACCGGCTCCTACTACGCTTCGCGGGGCCGGAGGACGAGGCCGAGAAGCCGACAAGTTCGACGACGGCTGGCTGCGGACCGGCGACGTCGGCTCGCTGACGCCCGACGGCTTCCTGCGGCTCACCGACCGGGCCAAGGACGTCATCAAGTCCGGCGGCGAGTGGATCTCCTCGGTCGACCTGGAGAACGCGATCTGATGGCCCACCCGAAGGTGCTCGAGGCCAGCGTGGTCGGCGTGCCGGACGAGAAGTGGGGCGAGCGCCCGCTGGCCACCGTCGTGGTCAGGGAGGGAGCCACAGCCGACGCCGGAGTAGCTGCGCGAGTTCCTCGGCGACAGGGTCGCGCACTGGCAGCTGCCCGAGCGGTGGGCGTTCATCGACGAGGTGCCCAAGACGAGCGTCGGCAAGTTCGACAAGAAGGTGCTGCGCAAGCGGTACGCCGAGGGTGAGCTCGAGGTCCAGACCCTGGCCTGAGCCCAGCACCGTCGCGGGCCTGCTCGACACCGTCGACTATCGGCCGCTGGGGCCAGCACCGGTCGCAGAGTCCTTGCGGGCCGACAGC
>CAVSDQ010000019.1:0-242193 GCA_963726675.1 uncultured Actinomycetota bacterium
AACTCTGATCACTCCCATCCGGCAGAGCCAAGGCCACGCAAGGGCGCGAGTACCCGGTGCCCCGCGTGCGACAAGACCAGACCGACCAGTCCAAAATAGAACAGCTCGACCATCAGGATCGTCATGGCTGGGTCCGCCGGCGTGGGCAGACCAAGGAATGTCGGGCCCGCTTCAGCGAATCCACGCCACATGTAAATCACAGCAATGCCAACGCTGAGCCACAGGAGTGCATCCCGGAACCGCCGCGGGACTCCGAAGAGCCGAACAACCACGCCAGCAATCCTCCCAGGGCAAAGCCATCGCAACGCGTGACAGCAGAACCCGCTCCGGGAACGGCCCGAAAACGACCGGCCACACGAAGTACAGCTCGAATCCCCGGCGTCCGACGAAGGCGACAGCCGCCGTGCCGAGACACAGCCACGGCAACCAGCGGCGCCGCGCGATCATCACGAGCGCCGGCCAGAGGATGTAATACTGCTCCTCCAACGCCAACGTCCACGTGTGATCGTAGGCCGGAGTGAAAGCCGGTAGCCGCGTGGTCCAGTAGAGCGGCACATTCTGCAGATAAGTGAGGTAGTACGGTAGCGCGGCGAGCGAATAGGGCTGGGGGATCCACGGATTGATCAGCACCAGGAACCCAAGCCCAATGTAATAAATGGGCCAGATGCGGAGTCGCTCTGCGCGCGTAAAACGAGAGGACGAAGTGCCAGCTCGGTGGCTCGCTGATGAGAATCGTCGTGATCAGGTACCCGGACAACACGAAGAACAGGTCGACACCGGTCCACCCGGGCGGAAAGCTGATGGGAGAGAGATGAAACACGAGGATCACCGAGGCCGCGATGGCGCGAGCGCATCGAGCTCCGGGATCCTCTGCATCCGCTCTCGACTCCTGGAGGCCGGGTTCGGACCGTGTACGCCCGCCGAGCCAGGCCAATCAGGCCCCTTGCACGAGTGAGTCAAACACCCGGACCTTGGCCCAGTTCGCCCGGTTCTCTTCCACGAATTGATTGTGTCGTGGCGCGATCTGGTACGCGTCGTGGTCCTCTTTGGTACGGAAGACCAGGTGCAAGGCCACATCGAATGCGCGGTTGTTCACTTCGCGGTCCAGCTCCTCACAGAGGGTGCCGCACGCGAAAAAGACAATGCCCGGATGCCCCGTCAGGTGCAACTGGCAGGCTTCGATCAGCCGGGCCTTCGCCTGGGGCGAGCGATCGTTGAGTGCGAAATAGACCATGTGCGCCAGCATGACGGGCTTTCTCTCCCCCAGACCGAAAACGGGTCAAGCCGTTCGATCGGTTTCGGAACGATTCAGGTAGTCTTCGACCATCAGGCGAAGATTGCCGTCGACCGCCAGGCCGAGTGCCCGGCCGCTCTCCAGCACATCCGCCCTTTTCCAATCGCGGCTCTTCGCCAGTGACAAGAGTACCACTGCCACCGCTCGACCGCCCTTGCGACAGTGGACCAATGCCTTCCCGCCGTCCTGGCTGCATTCCTGGATAAACCGCGTGACATCGGCGACCAGTTCGGGCGAGATCGGTGCTCCGCCGACCGGCCGGTGGAGGTAACCCAGGCCGCGCTCTCCGAACCTCCGCTCCTTCCCGCGTCGGATCGAGCGGTTGCTCCGGTTCCCCTGCGTGGCGCAAGTTGACTACGCCCCGAACTCCCGCCGCTGCAAGAGAATCGAGATCTTTCAGATCGGGCTGATCGGCAACCAGGATCTCGGGGGTGACGTCGCGAGCTTGCATTTCGATCGGTTCCCTGGCCGGGGTCGATGGTCGAGCCTCGATCGCCCAGCTCATTCGTTCCTCAGGTTACCCCGCGCCAGGTAACCTCCAGCCGCGACTGGCCGGATCTTACCGAATCGGCGACCGGCTCTCGCCAGAAACTCGCTGAGTGCGCTCAGTACATGTGCTTTTCGTCGTCCGAAACAGGTTCCGCGAGGGTCGGAACGGGTGCGGTCGCACGAATCGTGCGGGCATCGCTCTCTGCGCGGAGCGACGCCACGACTGCACTGAGGGCCATCGCTCCTTTATCGCCCTCGAGCCGATCGCGATAGCTGACCAGGCCGCCTTCGGCCTCTTTCTGGCCAACCACGAGCATCGCCGGCAGTTTCTCGAGCTGAGCGTCCCGGATCTTGGCTCCGATCTTCTTCGGACCGCAGGTCGATCGTCGCCCGAAGCCCAGCTTGCTGGAGCTCGGCCAGGACGCTGTGCGCATAGGTCTCGACCTTCTCCGAGATCGGCAACACGCGGACCTGCTCGGGCGCGAGCCAGAGCGGAAAGGCGCCGGCGAAGTGCTCGATCAGGATGCCCATGAATCGCTCCATCGACCCGAACGGGGCGCGATGGATCATGACCGGCCGATGCGGCTGGTTGTCCGGCCCGATGTATTCCAGGCCGAACCGTTCGGGCAGGATGTAGTCGAGCTGGACCGTGCCAAGCTGCCACTGCCGGCCCAGGCAGTCGCGGACCAGGAAGTCGGCCTTGGGCCCGTAGAACGCCGCCTCGCCCGGCGCCTCTTCGTAGGGGAGGCTCATCTCCTCCAGCACGGCACGAATGTCGGCCTCGGCCCTGTCGCCAGGTGTCGCCGCGCTGCGCCCTGGTACTTGGGATCGCTCCGGATCACTCACGCGACAGCCGGACCTTGTAGTCGGACAGCCCCAGGCTGCCCAGGACGTGCTGGGTCAGCTCCATGGTGCGCCCGGAACTCCGGCCGGACCTGATCGGCGGTGCAGAACAGATGCGCATCGTCCTGGGTGAAGCCCCGGACCCGGGTCAGGCCGACAAGCTCGCCCGATTGCTCGTACCGATAGACCGTGCCGAACTCGGCGAGCCGGACCGGCAGATCGCGGTAGCTCCGCGGCTGCGCCGTGTAGATCTGGATGTGGTGCGGGCAATTCATCGGCTTGAGCAGGTATTCCTTCCGGCAATCGCCAGCTCGTTGACGGTCTCGAGCTTCTCCCGCGGCGACTCGCCCGACCATTCCGTCCAGCGGGATCGGCGATAGCCCGCCGCCTTGAGCAGTGCCGCTCGCTCTCGGTTCCTCGGTGGGCTCACGGACCGGAGCCGCGTAGCGTTCTGCGTCGAGCTCGCTCTCACGAGCAGCTGGCACCAGTGTGATGGCCGCGTCGTTGAGCAGTTTCAGAGGCGGAAACTGAGAATCCTTGTAATAGGGATAAGTGGCCCTGAGTACTTGTAGAGATCGACTTTGCCGATGTGCGGTGTGTAAACCGGCTGGTAGCCGCGCTTGGTGAGTTCGTCCTTGATGAAAGTCTCGAGCACGCCGCGGACGGTCGCCCCCTTGGGCATCCACAGGATCAGGCCCTGACCCGACCAGGGGCGAGATGGTGAACAGCTCCAGGTGCTTTGCCGAGCACGGCGGTGGTCACGTTTCTTGGCCTCCTCGATCAGTGCGAGGTAGGCCTCCAGGTCCTTCTTGTCGAAGAAGGCGGTGCCGTAGAGCCGCTGGAGGACGGGGCCGTCGGTTCGACCCTTCCAGTACGAGCCGGCGATCGAGAGGAGCTTGAAGGCGCCGACCTTGCCGGCGTGCGGCATGTGCGGCCCGCGGCAGAGGTCGACGAACTCCCCCTGGCGGTAGAAGCTGAGAATCCCACCGTACTTCGCTTGCTCAGCTCGTCGTCGATGTGCTCGACCTTCAGGCCTTGATCGAGGTCCGCGCAGAATCGCTCGCGCCTCCGACACGGGCAGCTGCGAACCGCTCGAACGGCTCGGCCGCCGCGACGATCTTCGCCATCTCGGCCTCGATGGCCGGGAAGTCCTCCTCGGAGATCGTTCGGCCGGGAATCGACCATGTCGTAGTAGAAGCCGGTCGCCGTGGTCGGACCGAAGGCCAGCCGGGTGCCCGGGAAGAGCCGCATCACGGCCCGGGCCATGATATGGGCGGTCGAATGCCGGAGGACGTCGAGTGCCTCCCGGTCTCGGGGGTGAGCAGTCGAAGCTCGACCGGTGTTTCGCGACCGTTCTCGATCGATCGGTCGAGGTCGACCACCGTGCCGTCGGCGATGGCTGCCACCGCGGCGTCGGCCAGCCGCTTGCTAATCCCTTCGGCCACGTGCCGGGGACTGACTCCCGCCGGATACTCTTTGACAGACCCGTCGGTCAGTTTGATCTGAACCATCCCACAATTCCGGCGATCGGCCGGCCTTTCGCGAACGGGCATGCTCCCCACTCCGACCCACAATGCCGGCGCGGACTGCCCAAACGTCCACAGGCTACCCGGAAGCGACGGCACATTTCCACCCGCCGGTCGGCCAGCGTGGTTTCGCTCTGTCGGCTCGCGAGCGAGCGCCGGGTGGAATGGCGCTTTTGATCCAACCGGCGTTGGTACCGGGTTCTGGGACGCGAGCAAGTCTCCACCAGTGCAACCAGCGTGCCGCATGCGGGCGATCTACGATCGGCACGGCCCAACGGCTGGGGGTACGGTCGAGTGATTGGCTTGCGGTGTTCATGTGTTACGGGCTAGGCTGACAGTTCGTATTTGTCGCGCTGTGACCGCCATGACGGACTTTTGTCCCAGGTCGGAGACCACGATGTCGGCGAGCGCGGCCCTCGGGAGACGAGGATCTCCGGGTCTTCCTCAAGCGGATCGAGCAGGGGGACGAGGATGCCTGCGCGGGATCTCCTGACACGCTACGAGGCCGAGGTTCGGCTGGTCGTCCGGCGTCAATTGCCCCGACTGCTGCGGTCTCGCTTCGATTCCCTCGACTTTCTCCAGAGTGTGTGGGGCAGCTTCTTCCAGAAGGTGCGCGAGGGCGGGGCGGAATTCGAAGACACGCGTCACCTCGTGGCGTTCCTCGCGCGCGCCGCAAAGAACAAAGTGATCGACGAGTATCGCAAGGCGGCCAGCCGGAAGCAGGACATGCACCGGGAAGAGCCGCTGTGGTCGGATGGCGATCGTCCCCGCGATTTCCAGGCGACGGACGAGACTCCGAGTCAAGTTGCCGAGGCGGGCGAGATTCTCGGTAAGCTCCGGCAGTTGATTCCGGCGGACCGTGTCGAGGTCCTGGAGTTGAAAGCGCAGGGTCTGACGAGCCGCGAGATCGGCGATCGGCTCGGGGTCAGCGAACGGACGGTCCAGCGTGTGATCGAGGATCTCCGTCGGCGAGCCGCCGACGCGGACCTCGATCTGGATTAGGCGAACAGGTATGGACCTCAGCAAGCTGGGTCGTGGTGCCGACTCTGAGGGCCTCGCCGAGTCCCTCGGGCCTACCGCGTCGATCGATCGTTCGCGGCTTTCGAGCGCATCGGTCGCCGACCCAGCTCTTCCACCGCACGATCCGGTCGGCGATACCGAGATCGGCGGCTCGCACGTGTGGGATCAAGCCTGTGGCCCGGCCGTTTCCGCCCTGGCGGAGCAGGTACGAGGCGTACTGGAGGGCGCAGCCACGCGACCGCCGCGACCCAGCACGATTCCTGGCGCGGGAAGGATCGGCCGACGCGGCTGCCCGCCTGGCCGTTCTCCGACTCGACATGACACTTCGGTGGGAGGAAGCGGGCGAACTCGCGGAGACAGAGTGGTACCGCGACCGGTTTCCCGACCTGGGAAATGAAGAGCTCGTCGCGCTGGCGTACGAGGAGTTCTGCCTACGTGAGGAGTCTGGTAAGCCGATCGAACCCCAGAATCTCTATGACCGATTCCCCGCGCAACGGGAGGGACTGACACGGGTCCTCGGAATCCATGAGCTAGTCGGCCCGATGACGTCGACCGTGCTCCATCCGTCGAACTCGGGGCGACCCGATGTGCCGTTTCCTGAGGTTGGCGAGACGATCGCCGGGTTCCGCCTGGTCGAGCTGCTGGGTGAAGGGGCGTTCGCGCGCGTCTTTCTTGGCCACGAGCGGCAGCTCGCCGATCGTCAGGTCGCGCTCAAGGTGACCCGCCGCGAATCGCGCGAGCCGCAGACCCTCGCTCGGTTGCAGCACACGCACATCGTACCGGTCTTTTCCTACCAGCTCGACCCGGCGACCGGGCTCCATCTGCTGTGCATGCCGTACTTCGGGCGGGTGACACTGGCGAACTTGCTGGCCCACCCGGCGATGGAAGAGGCTCGCCACGGGGCCGATATTCTGGCGATTCTCGACCAGATCGAGCCCGAACGCGCGACCGGGCCCAAGACAAGCGCGACGACAGAGCGCGAGACGTTCGCACGGCTGCCGTTCGCAGAGGCGCCTGGCGCTGTGGGCACTCCGCCTGGCCGAGGCGCTTGTGCATGCCCACGATCGCGGCGTGCTGCACCGCGATATCAAGCCGTCGAACGTCCTGATCACGGCCGACGGCCTGCCGATGCTGCTCGACTTCAACCTGGCCGGGTGGCGTGTCAACGAGCTCACTCCGGCAAGTCCCGACCGTCTGGGCGGCACATTTCCGTACATGGCGCCGGAGCATCTCGTGGCACTGGCCGATGGCAACCCACTCGCGGTCGATGCGCGAGCCGACATCTTCTCGCTCGGTGTCGTGCTCTACGAGGCGACGGGAATCCGCCCATTTCCGATCACACCGGCTCGGACGTCGAGAAGTTTGACCGGGACCCTGAGAGACGCGGCCGTCGAGCGCTGCAGGCCGGTGGCCCCGATCCGTCAGACCTACCCCGAAGTGCCCGCCTCGTTCGAAGCGGTCGTCTTGAAATGTTTGGCGCCGAACCCAGACGATCGGTACCCTTCGGCCCACGCGCTGGCAGCCGACCTGGAAGCGGTGGTCACGAACCGCCCGCTCCGGGGCGCCAGCGAGCCCTGGTCGAGCCGCGGCCGCAGGTGGTTCTTGCGCAATCGACGCCGGCTGGCCGTGGTGGCTCCGATCGCCGTCGCCCTGGCCAGCTTGACCTATCTCTGGTTCGAAGGGCGAATCGATCGCACCCGGGTTCAGGTCGAGGCCGATCGCTATCTCGAGAACGCCAACCAGTACCGCGGGCTCGGCAATTTCGCTCTCGCCGAGCAGTACTTCCGGCTTGGCCAAGGACCGTGCCGAGAAACGGCCGGATCTTCGAGAACTGTACGAAGAGGCCCGAGCGGGGCACGAGCTGGCCAAGATCGCCTTGCAGTTGCAGAACGACGCCGAGGCGTTCTATCTGGCGGGCGGCCAGATGCGGTTCACACTTCTGGGATTCGGCGGAGACGCCGGACGAGGCCCTCGATCAAGCTGGTCAAGCACCTCCGACCGGTTCGGGATCGTGATCCCCGTGGGGGCCCGGAAGGCGGAAGTTGACCGGCCCGCCCCGCAGGCTCACTTCCGACCTGACCCTGCTGCCGCCCGGAGGAGCAGACCCGGCTCCGGCGGGAAGTTCAGGAGATCTGCTTCTTCGGCGCCGTGTCACAAGCAGCCAACGCCTTGAAGTTCCCCAAGGTGCGTCCTCGGGAACGGTACCTCACAGGCCGTCGATCTTTGTGCCGTGGCTCTCGGCATCCTCGAAGACGCGGGGGACGGACCGGCAGCGGCGGAGCCCGTGGCACCGTGGCTGGCTCTCAAGCAGCGGTGCCGGCGAGGCGCTCGGGCAAGGGTCCGACTCCGATCGAGTCCCTGCCCGACCCCGAAAGTGTCGGCTCGGCATGGGCCTGCTTCCAATGGGGGCTGATGCAGTGGTTGCTCGATCGAACCGCGGTCGGCACGCGATCTTCGGTGGCTCGAACGAAGTGTCGAGCTCGACCAGTCGCAGTACTGGTCGCAGTATTATCTCGGATACGAGGCCGATCGTCTGGGCCTGTCGAACCGGGCATCGAACAATTACTTCGCCGCGATCGCGCTCGAGCCGGGCCGGCCCTTCGCCTTGTTCTCCAGGGCCAGGCTCCTGGAGCGAAACGGGGGCTGGGCCCTCGCCCGGCAGGATCTCGACCGCGCCATCCGGAGCGTCGAGCGACTCCAGATCGACTTCCCAGAGCCCAGGTTCGAGCGCGGCTTCCTGGCCCAGCGGCTGGGCGATTTCCTCAGCGCCTGGGCCGACTACCGGGCGATCGACCAATCGTCCGCAGGCCGGTCGCGGCTCTCGCTGGCCCGCACGATCCGGCTCAACCGCGCCTTGATCGATCTCGAGCGGGGCAATTACGCCGCCGCGCGTCGCTCGTACGATGAACTGCTCGTCGATGCCGAAAGCGACGACGAACGCCGTACCATCCGTTATGGAGATGCCATGCTCGCCCTGAGGTTGGGCGACCTGGGGCGCGGCTACCGAACGGTTCGCCGATCTGATCGCGGAAGATCCGGAAAACGTCTTCTACCGGCTCTTACACGGCTGGCTCCTGTACCGGACCGGTTTCTCGAGCGAGGCTCAGAACGATGCCGAGCGCGCTTACGAGCTCGATCCGCGGCCCGAGACCGCGCGGCTAAAGCTGCGGCTGGCCTGGCGCGACAGGACTTGACCTCGCTCGACCTGTGCGACCCCGCCGAACTCTGGAAGCTGCCCGGCAATCGGCTGATGCTCGCGAGAGACCTGAGGTCGATGGCCGATCGCTTGCAAGCCGCCGGCCCCGAGGGACCCGATGGAAATGCCACTCTGGGGCTCGTGCTGGCCGCCCTGAACGATCGCGAGGCGTTGTCCTGGATCGACCGGGCAAAACAGGCCCAGCCGCAATCGGCCCGGTTCGCCCGACTGCGAGCGTTCACTCGGCTCCGTTTTGGAGATCGGGACGGTGCGCTCGCCGATTCCGACGAGGCCATCCGCGAGGCGCCGTTCGACGCGGCCGGTTACGAGACCCGAGCGGCAGTCGCCCTGGCTCAGGGGCGGCTCGATGCCGCTGCGACCGACCTGGACCGTGCCGACCACCTTGGCGGTACGCCCGGCACTACACGCCCTTCGGGCTCGAATGTTGCAGGCCCAGGGAAGCCTGGCGGGAGCATTGACGGAGCAGATCGCGCACGTGTCGACCGATCCGCTCAATCCTGAAGTCTTCCTGGAACGAGCATTGCTGCTTCGCCAGTCTTCACAAACCGACCAGGCCCTGGCCGACCTCGAGACGGCGGCCCGATTGTCTGAGTCGCGGGTCTGGCTCTACCCGCGCATCGCGGGCATGAACATCGTCTGCAATCCGGCATCCCCTGGCCGCTGGTTCCGCGCCTGGACGCTCATGCAGTGGTTCGGCCAACGCGTGGCTCAGGATCTTTCAAGTAACCTGATCCGGACGCTCCACCGGACCGATCGCTGAGATCGGGGTGGGCCGGGCCGAGCGGCCCAGGCTCAAGCTCAAAGGCACCTCGAGCCCGTGCGCGGTGAGCAGCGGTTCGTCGGCGAGCAGGTCACGCGTGGGGCCTTCCGCAATCACCGACCCCTGATCGATCAGAATCGTTCGGGTACATAGCTCGAGGACCATCTCCAGGTCGTGGGTGGCGATCAGCTTCGTGGCCGGCAGTGAAGCGATCAACGCGATAAATCGGCGCCTACCTCGGGGGTCGAGGTTCGCCGTTGGTTCGTCGAGGGCGAGGATCGAGGGCTGGCACGCCAGTACACCGGCGAGGCAGGCACGCTTGGGCGCCGAAAGCTGAGGTTCTGGGGGGGCGGTCCGCCTCCGAGGAAAGATCCACCTTCTCGAGGCATTCCAGCGCGAGGCGGCGAGCCTCGGCCGGGCGGAGGCCGAGGTTCAGGGGGCCAAAGGCAACATCCTCGATCACCGTGGGACTGAATAGTTGGTCATCGGGATCCTGGAAGAGCAGGCCGACCCGGCGTCGCACAGCGGCCGAATTCGCCTTGTTCACCTCGAGTCCCTCAATCCACACCAGTGCCCCGGTCGCGGGCCGATTGTGCCGTCGCAGCCGCCGCGCCGTGGGAATGGACCGATCGACCTGTCGCCTTGCCGGGCAGCAAGCCGTTCAGATGCAGGAGCAGCGTGCTCTTGCCCGCGCCGTTGGGGCCGACGAGCGCCACACTCTCTCCCGCTCGGATGGTAAAGCTGAGCCGGTCGAGTGCCCGGCGCCCGTCGGGGTAATGATAACTGAGCCTGTCGAGCCGAATCGCCTTCGGCGTATCGGAGTCGCCGGTGTTCGGTCGCCCAACTCGTGCTGATGTTCGAGACTGCCGCGAGTGGGGCTGGTCTCCGATACTCCTGGATCTCGGGTCGGAGCGTCGGGTGAATGCACACGCGGCTCGCTCATCGTGTGTCCTCCCTGAGCGAACGATGGTCTACGGCCACGGCAGCGAGCCGGTGCACATCACCCTGCCCGGCCACCAGTCGATGCTCGCGCTGAAGCAGAGCAACGCCCTGCTCACCATCGTCATCGACGGCAAGGAGCAGCTGGCCCTGGCCAAGGACGTGCAGCGCGACCCGATCAAGCCGGTCATCGAGCACGTCGACCTGGTCATCGTCAACAAGGGCGAGAAGGTCACCGTCGACGTCAACGTGCACGTCGAGGGCGATGCCGCCCCGAGACCGTCGTCACCACCGACCACACCAGCCTGCAGCTCGAGGTGCTCGCCACCGACATCCCCGAGAGCATCACCGTCTCGGTCGAGGGCCTGAAGGCCGGCACCCAGATCCTGGCCGGCCAGGTCGAGCTGCCCGAGGGCGCCACCCTGGTCACCGACGCCGAGGCGCTGGTCGTCAACATCACCGCGCAGGTCTCCGAGGAGGCCCTCGAGGCCGAGCTGTCCGAGGCCGAGGCCGAGGCCGGCATCGAGCGCGAGGAGTCCGACGAGGAGGCCGGCGAGTCCGGTGCCGCCGCCGAGGGCGAGAAGGCTTCCGACGAGGCCTGATCCACCCGGGGCGCCACGCCCCGCTGCACCACCGCCTCAGGGCCCGGTCCGCACGGACCGGGCCCTGAGGTATCGCCCACGGCATACTGGACCGGTGAGTGACTCCGGACCCTGGCTCGTCATAGGGCTGGGCAACCCCGGCCCGACCTACGCGGGCAACCGACACAACGTCGGCGCCATGGTGGTCGACGAGCTCGCCAGGCGCCACGGCTCCCAGCTGAAGACGCACAAGGCCCGAGCCGTGGCAGCCCAGGTGCGGCTCGGCACCGGCCCCGGCGGCATCCCCGGCCCGCCGGCCGTCATCGCGGTGCCCAACTCCTACATGAACGAGTCCGGCGGCCCGGTCTCGGCGCTGCTCCGATTCTTCTCGGTTCCCGTCGAGCGGCTGGTGGTGGTGCACGACGAGCTCGACATCGACGCCGGCGCAGTGCGGCTCAAGCGCGGTGGTGGCGAGGGCGGCCACAACGGGCTGCGCTCGGTCACGCCTCGCTGGGCACCAAGGACTACCACCGGGTGCGGGTCGGCATCGGTCGGCCGCCGGGGCGCATGGATGCCGCCGACTTCGTGCTGCGCGACTTCTCGCCCACCGAGCGCAAGGAGCTGCCCTTCCTGCTCGACGACGCCGCGGATGCCGTGGAGTCCCTCGTCGCGCTCGGCCTCCTCGACGCGCAGCAGCAGGTGCACGCCCCCCGGTGACCTGAACCCGCGGGGGCGCCGGGAACGGTTGCTACTGTGGTCGCTCTTGCACCTTTCAGGGGAGGTGGCATGACGCTGCTCGACGCAGTGCGCATCGCGCGGCGGTTCTGGCTGACGATCATGGTCTGCATCCTGCTCGGCGTGGGTGTCGCGGTCGCCTACGCCGCGCGCCAGCCCCGCACCTACACGGCGGGCGCCCAGGCCTTCGTCTCGGTGGGCAACGCCACGCAGGTCGCCGAGGCCTCGCTGGGCAGCAACCTGGCCGGCGCCAAGGCGGTCGCCTACGCCCCGCTCACCCAGAGCGGTGAGGTCGCCGACCGGGTCATCACCAAGCTCGGCCTCACGGAGTCCTCCGCCGCGGTCACCAGCAGCATCACCTATTCCGTCGACGCGTCGAGCCCGGCCATCCAGGTGTTCGCCACGTCCACCTCGCCGCAGCGGGCCAAGGACATCGCCAATGCCGTGGTGGGCGCCACGGCCGAGGTCGCCTCGTTCATCGAGAGCGGCGGCACGAGCGTCGGACTCCGGCATCATCAAGCTGGTACCGGTCACCAACGCCGTGCTGCCCACCTCGCCCACCTCGCCAACATCCGGCGGATCATGCTCGCCGGGCTGGCCGGGGGCGTCGCCCTGGCCTACCTCGTGGTCATGGTGCGCCTGCGCCTCGACACCCGCATCCGGCGGCCGGAGGACATCACCGAGATGACCGACCGCGGGCTGATCGGCACCATCCCGACCTCCCGCGACCTGCGCTCCCGGCTGCACTCCGAAGACCTCCTGCGCGGCCCCGTCGGCGAGTCGCTGCGGCACCTGCGCACCAACCTGATGTTCGCCGACCCCGACACCTCTCCCCGCTCGGTGGTCGTCACCAGCCCGCAGCCCGGCGAGGGCAAGTCCACCGTGTCCTCCCTCCTCGCGCGGGCGCTGGCCCTGCGGGGCGGCAAGGTCGTGCTCGTCGACGGCGACCTGCGCCGCCCGATGATCGCCACGCTGTTCGACATCGACACCGGGGTCGGCCTCACCCAGGTGCTGTCCGGCGCGGTGCCGATCGACGAGGCCCTGGTGCCCACCGACACCCAGGGGCTGCTCGTGCTGCCGGCCGGGCGCATCCCGCACAACCCCAGCGAGGTCGTCGGGTCCGAGCGGATGCGCGACCTGATCGCCGAGCTGTCGCGCAGCTACCTCGTCATCATCGACGCCCCGCCGGCGCTGCCGGTCACCGACGCGATGATCATGGGCCAGCGGGTCGACGGCATCATCGTCATCACCTACATGGCCAAGAGCCGCAAGGAGCACCTGACGAAGGTGCTCCAGCTCGCCGACAACGTCAACGTGCGCGTCTTCGGCATCGTGCTCAACGGCATCCCCCAGGGCCGGTCCGCCGGGTCTACGGCTACGAGACCTACAGCTACGCCTCGCAGAGCCGTCGCGGGCGCCAGCAGCAGCAGAAGAAGTGGCCAGGGGCCGCCGCGCCCGCGGGCTCCGAGACCCGGCCCCCGACCCGACCCGACCGCGACCGCCGCAGGTCGCCGATCACGAGCCCGCGGTCACCAGCACGGTCGACGAGTCCGTCTGGCCGTCGCCGTCGCGCAGTGCGCGACTCGAGGCGACGGCACGGGCGCAGGGGCACCAACGGTGACGCCGTCGGTGTGCAGGGCGCCTCGCTCGGCCCCGCGTGGCACCGGATGGTCCGGCTGGCGGCTGAAGCCCACCCCTCCCGTGTGGGCGGCGCGGGCCGCGCGCGGCCCGACGCGCCCGTCGAGCGATGACGGGGCTGTCGGCCCTCGCCACTAGGCTGTGACAAATGCCGTCGCTGTCCGCCCTGCGCTCCCGGGTCGCCGCCCTCCCGGGCACCGCCCGCCTCGTCGAGGCCCTCGCGCGTGCCCTCGGCGGAGGTCGTCGCGGCGGCACCCGCCGGAGCCCGCCCCATCCTCGTGTCGGCCCTGGCGCCGACCCGCACCGGGGCGCCCGGTGCTCGCCGTCACCGCCACCGGTCGCGAGGCCGAGGACCTGCACGCCGCGCTCGCAGTCGAGCCTGGGCGCCGAGGCCGTCGCGCTGTTCCCCTCCTGGGAGACCCTGCCGCACGAGCGGCTCAGCCCGCGCAGCGACACCGTCGGCCAGCGGCTGTCGGTGCTGCGCCGGCTGGCCCACCCCGACGACCGGCGACGACGACCCACGGGGCGCTCTCGGTCGTCGTCGCGCCGGTGCGCGCGGTGCTCCAGCCGCATCGTCCAAGGGCCTGGGCGACCTCGAAGCCGGTCGCGCTGCAGGCCGGCGACGACGTGCCGCTCGAGCAGGTCGTCGAGGCCCTGGCGGCCGCCGCCTACGCCCGCACCGACCTCGTCGAGCGGCGCGGCGAGTTCGCGGTGCGCGGCGGCATCCTCGACGTCTTCCCGCCGACCGAGGAGCACCCGCTGCGCATCGAGTTCTTCGGCGACACGGTCGAGGAGATCCGCTGGTTCACGGTCGCCGACCAGCGCTCGCTCGAGGTGCGCCGGCACGGCCTGTGGGCGCCGCCGTGCCGCGAGCTGCTGCTGACCGATGCCGTGCGCGAGCGGGCCGCGGCGCTGGCCGACCAGCTGCCGGGCGCGCGCCGACCTGCTCGAGAAGCTCGCCGAGGGCATCGCCGTCGAGGGCATGGAGTCGCTCGCCCCGGCGCTGGTCGACGGCATGGAGACGCTGCTCGACCTCCTGCCCGACGGCGCCGTGCTCGTCGCCTGCGACCCCGAGCGGGTGCGCACCCGGGCCCACGACCTCACCGCCACGAGCCAGGAGTTCCTCGACGCCGGCTGGGCCAACGCCGCCAGCGGCAACGCCGTGCCCATCGACCTCGCGTCGGTGCTCGGCACGGCGTCGTTCCGCACGCTGGCCGAGCTGCGCCAGCAGGCCCGCGAGCTCGGGGTGCGCTGGCTCGACCTCACGCCGTTCGCCGGCGACGACGAGCGGCGACACCCTCGACCTCGGCCTCGAGATGGCCCCCACCTTCCGCGGCGACACCGACGAGGCCGTCGCCGAGCTGCGCCGGCTCGTCGCCGACGACTGGGAGGTGCTGGTCGCCACCGAGGGCCCCGGCCTGGCCAAGCGCATCACCGAGGTGCTCGCCGAGCACGACGCCCCGAGCCGCCTCGGTGGCCGACCGAGGCCGAGCCGGTGCACGGCCTGATCACCGTCACCACGGGCGCCGTCGGCCCCGGCTTCCTGGCCCCCGGGCCCGCCTCGCGGTCCTCACCGAGACCGACCTCACCGGCTCGGCCGGCGGCTCGGGCACCTCGACCAAGGACATGCGGCGGATGCCGTCGCGGCGCCGCAACCAGGTCGACCCGCTCCAGCTGCGCCCGGGCGACTTCGTGGTGCACGAGCAGCACGGCGTCGGCCGGTTCGTCGAGATGATGCAGCGCACCGTCGCCGGCGCCACCCGCGAGTACCTCGTGATCGAGTACGCCCCGAGCAAGCGCGGCCACCCCGGCGACCGGCTCTACGTGCCCACCGACCAGCTCGACCAGGTCACCCGCTACGTCGGCGGCGAGCAGCCCACCGCTCAACAAGATGGGCGGCTCCGACTGGGCAGCAGACCAAGGGCCGCGCGCAAGCGCTCGTCAAGCAGATCGCGGCCGAGCTGATCCGGCTCTACTCCGCGCGGATGGCGACCACCGGGCACGCGTTCCCGCCCGACACGCCGTGGCAGCGCGAGCTCGAGGACGCCTTCGCGTACGTCGAGACGCCCGACCAGCTGAGCACCATCGACGAGGTCAAGGCCGACATGGAGCGGCCGATCCCGATGGACCGGCTGGTCTGCGGCGACGTCGGCTACGGCAAGACCGAGATCGCGGTGCGGGCGGCGTTCAAGGCGATCCAGGACGGCAAGCAGGTCGCGATTCTGTGCCCCACCACGCTGCTGGTGCAGCAGCACGTCAACACCTTCGCCGAGCGGTATGCCGGGTTCCCGGTGGTCGTGCGCGCGCTGTCCCGCTTCCAGACCGACCGCGAGGCCAAGGCGGTGCTCGACGGCCTGGCCGACGGCACCGTCGACCTGGTCATCGGCACCCACCGCATCCTGGGCGAGGAGGTGCGCTTCAAGGACCTCGGCCTGGTCGTCATCGACGAGGAGCAGCGCTTCGGCGTCGAGCACAAGGAGCAGCTCAAGACGCTGCGCACCTCGGTCGACGTGCTCGCGATGTCCGCCACGCCGATCCCGCGCACGCTCGAGATGGCGGTCACCGGCATCCGCGAGATGTCGACCCTGCAGACCCCGCCCGAGGAGCGCCATCCGGTGCTCACCTACGTCGGCGCCTACGACGAGAAGACCGCTCACCGCGGCCATCCGGCGCGAGCTGCTGCGCGAGGGCCAGGTCTTCTTCGTGCACAACAAGGTGTCGACCATCGAGAAGGCCGCGGCCCGCATCCGCGAGCTCGTGCCCGAGGCCCGCATCGCGGTGGCCCACGGCCAGATGGGCGAGCACCGGCTCGAGCAGGTCGTGCTCGACTTCTGGGAGAAGCGGTTCGACGTGCTGGTCTGCACCACGATCGTCGAGACCGGCCTGGACATCTCCAACGCCAACACCCTCATCGTCGAGCGCGCCGACCGGCTCGGGCTCTCGCAGCTGCACCAGCTGCGCGGGCGCGTCGGGCGTGGCCGCGAGCGCGCCTACGCCTACTTCCTCTACCCGCCGGAGGTGCCGCTCACCGAGACGGCGCTCGACCGGCTGCAGACCATCGCCAGCAACACCGACCTCGGCTCGGGCATGCAGGTGGCGATGAAGGACCTCGAGATCCGTGGCGCCGGCAACCTGCTCGGCGGCGAGCAGTCCGGCCACATCGCCGGGGTCGGGTTCGACCTCTACGTGCGGCTGGTCGGCGAGGCCGTCGCCGACTTCCGCGGCGACAGCGACGACAGCCCGACCGAGATCAAGATCGAGCTGCCGGTCGACGCCCACCTGCCGCACGACTACATTCCGCACGAGCGGCTGCGCCTCGAGATGTACAAGAAGCTGGCCGCCGTGGCCGACGAGGCCCAGCTCGCCGACATCGAGGCCGAGCTGGTCGACCGCTACGGCGCGCCCCCCGAGCCGGTGCGCAACCTGCTCGAGGTCGCTCGCCTGCGCACGGTGGCGCGGGCTGCCGGCATCGGCGACATCAGCCTGCAGGGCAACCACGTGCGGTTCGGGCCGCTCGAGCTGCGCGAGAGCCAGGAGCTGCGCCTGCAGCGGCTCTACCCCCGCTCGATCGTCAAGCACATGCTCGGCACCATCCTGGTGCCCAAGCCGATGACGGCTCCGGTCGCCGGGCGCCCGCTGCGCGACCGCGAGGTGCTCGCCTGGGCTGGTGACGTCATCCGCTCGGTCGTCATGGACAATGTGGGGCAGGCCGCCCGGGTGGCCACCGCCCGCTCCTAGCGGGACCGACCTCGAAAGGACTGCTCGTGACTCTCTCGGTTCGCCGCTCCGCGGCGGCGCTCGCCGTCGGTGCCGCGCTCGTGCTGGCCGGCTGTGGTGGCCCCGCCGGGCCCGACCGGGCCGCCGTCGTCGAAGGGCGGGTCATCTCCGAGACGGCGGTGCAGTCGGCGATGTCGGAGATCAACTCCATGAACCCCGCGCTGCTGCAGGACAAGCTCACCCCCACCGGCACCCTCACCGCGCTGGTGCAGGCGCCCGTGGTGCTGAGCTACCTCAGCGACCTCGGGGTGAAGGTGTCCGACTCGGTGGCGACGGCCGACGCCCAGAAGCGTGGCGTCGCCAACCCCTCCGACTCCACTCTCGAGATCCTCAGGTTCGCCTCGGCCATCGGCCTGGCGCAGAACGAGGGCAAGCTCACCGACACCGACGCGCAGGCGCTGACCCAGAAGCTGCAGGGCCTGTCGATCGACGTCAACCCGCGCTACGGCACGTTCAACCCGCAGACCGCGGCGATCGAGCTCACCAAGCCGGCCTGGGTCAAGCCGCTACCCGCCGCCTCCGCTCCCGTCCCGTCACCCTCGCAGTGACGTCAGGCCGGCTCGCGCTGGTCGTCACGTCGCCCCGCGTCGCGCCCGGTCTGCTCTCGCACGGCGCCTGGGCCGCCGTGGCCGGCGCCACGGTGCGCCTCACCCGCAGCCTCGACGAGCCGGTCGCGGAGGCGGTCGACGAGTCGGGCTTCGCCGTCGAGGAGGTGGGTGACGCGAGCCCGCCGGCACTGGCCCGGCGCCTGGTCGACCTCGCGGCGACCGAGTCGGTCGTGTGGCTCGGCTCGTCCGACGGTGACCCGGGGCTGTCCGACGCGCTGGCCTCCGAGGTGTCGCGGCTCGAGGTGCCACCGGACGTCGAGGTGGTCGTCGGCTCGTGGGACGTGCAGGGCGGCCGGCTGCTCGACGTCGTCGCCACGATGGACCGGCTGCGCTCGCCCGGTGGCTGCCCCTGGGACGCCGAGCAGACCCACGCGAGCCTCGCGCCCTACCTCATCGAGGAGGCCCACGAGGTGCTGCACGCCATCGAGGTCGGCGACCGCCGGCACCTGGCCGAGGAGCTCGGCGACGTGCTGCTGCAGGTGGTCTTCCACGCCCGGGTGGCCGAGGAGGCGGCGGAGGAGGCCTTCGACATCGACACCGTCGCCGGGCTGCTCGTCGACAAGCTGGTGCGCCGCCACCCGCACGTCTTCGCCGACGGCGAAGCCTCGACGCCGGCCGAGGTCGAGCAGGCGTGGGAGCGGATCAAGGCGTCCGAGAAGGCCGGTGACGCCGGCGGCGGGGGAGGTTACGCTGGCTGACCTGCTGCACGGCATCCCCCCGTCGCTGCCCGGCGACCTCGCCGCGCAGAAGGTGCTCGCCCGGGTGCGCCGGCGCGACCTCACCCCCACGCCGGATGCCGTTGCGCGCCTCGAGCAGGCCCGCGCCGCCCTCGTCGGAGCCGAGGCCGAGGTGCGCGCCGCCCTCGCCGAGCTCGCCACCTCCACCGAGCCGCCCCGCCCGGCCTGACGCCCGCCCCACCTGACGCCCTCCCCGCTCGACGACGAGATCCCGCGACGCGCTGATGCCGTCCGCGATCGGTCAGCGTGTCGTGGGACCTCGCCCGGCTCGTCAGCACCCCTTGCTTTGTATCTGCAAATTCCCTTAACATCTGCAATGTGACCCTGACCGCTCGCGAGCGCGAGATCGTCGACCTGCTGCGCGCCGAGCCGCTGCTCGACGCCGCGGCGATCGCCGAGCGGATCGGCTCGACCCGCGCGGCGGTGTCGGTGCACCTGTCACACCTCACCCGCAAGGGCGTCGTGCTCGGTCGCGGCTACCTGCTGCGCGCCGAGGCCGACTCGGTGCTCGTCGTCGGCGGTGCGGTGCTCGACACCAAGGTGCGCACCGCACGCGCCCCGGTGCTCGGCACCAGCAACCCCGGCACCGCGTCGGCGACGGTCGGGGGAGTGGGCCGCAACATCGCCGAGAACCTGGCCCGGCTCGGCAGCCCCACGGTGCTCGTGGCCGCGGTGGGCGACGACCCGGCGGGCGACACCGTGCTGCAGCGCACTGCCGCCGCGGGCGTCGAGTGCCGCCACGTCGTGGTTTCGACGCACCCCACCGGCACCTACGCCGCGGTGCTCGACGACGCCGGCGACCTGCACATCGCGGTTGCCGACATGCGCGCCACCGACGAGCTGAGCGTCGCCGACCTCGCCGTCGTGCCAAGCCTGCTCGGCGGCGCCGACGCGCTCGTGGTCGACGCCAACCTCGACGCGACCGTCATCCGCTGGCTGCTCTCGGCCGCCGAGGAGGCCGGGGTGCGCTCGGTGTTCGAGCCGGTGAGCGTGGCGAAGGCCACCGCGGCCGCCGCCGTGTTCGACGGCTCCGTGCGGGTCCACACCATCACCCCGAACGTCGACGAGCTCGCCGCGCTGGTGGGCCATCGCGTCGCCGACACCGTGGATGGCGTGCGCGCCGCGGCCGACCTCCTGCACCGGCGAGGCGTCGAGCACGTCTGGGTGCGGCGCGGCACGCGCGGCAGCCTCCTCTCGATCGCCACCGAGCCGGTTGCTGCGCAGGCGTCGGATGCCGGGTCGCGCGCCGTGCTCGTCGGCGCCCCGCCCGTGGTGGTCGCCGACGTCACCGGTGCCGGTGACTCGATGACCGCCGGCTACGTGCACGCGCTGCTCGACGGCGCCCACGTGGTGGAGGCCGCCCGCTACGGGCAGGCGCTCGCCGCCCTCACCTGTGCCTCGGCCGACACCGTTCGCGCCGATCTCACCGCGGCGCTCGTCGCGGCCCATCTGACCCCCACCCAGCCACCCACCGAGGAGCTCTCCCGATGACGTCCACCAGCACCAGCGCACCGCACCCGATGCTCAAGGTGGCCCCCGAGGTCGCCGAGGCACTGGCCGCCGGCACCCCGGTCGTGGCGCTCGAGTCGACGATCATCAGCCACGGGATGCCGTACCCGCAGAACGTCGCGATGGCGCGCGAGGTCGAGCAGATCGTGCGCGACGGTGGAGCGGTGCCCGCCACCATCGCCATCCTGAACGGCAGGCCGACCGTGGGGCTGTCCGACGACGAGCTCGAGCTGTTCGGCGCCGACCAGGACATCCGCAAGGTCAGCGTGCGCGACATCGCGCACGTGGTCGCGACCGGGGTGCACGGCGCCACGACGGTCGCGAGCACCATGCGGATCGCGGCGCTGGCCGGCATCCGGATCTTCGTCACCGGTGGCCTGGGCGGGGTGCACCAGGGCGCCGAGACCTCGATGGACGTCTCGGCCGACCTCACCGAGCTCTCGCGCACCGAGGTCGCCGTCATCTCGGCCGGCGTGAAGTCGATCCTCGACATCGGGCGCACCCTCGAGGTGCTCGAGACGCTCGAGGTCCCGGTGGTGGGCTACGGCACCGACGACTTCCCCTCGTTCTTCTCGCGCTCCTCCGGCATCCGCGTGCCCATGCGGGTCGACACGCCCGAAGAGGCCGCCCGCATGCTGCAGGCCCAGTTCGACCTCGGGCTCGGCAGCGGCATCTCGATCGCCAACCCCGTGCCGGTCGAACACGAGATGGCCCGCGAGGACATCGACGACGTCATCGCGCGTGCCCTGGCCGACTGCGCCGAGCACGGCATCACCGGCAAGGACATCACGCCCTACCTGCTCGGCCGGCTCGTCGAGCTCTCCGACGGCCGGTCGCTCGAGACCAACCTGGCCCTGGTGCGCAACAACGCGGTGGTCGGCACGGCCATCGCGGTGGCCTTCGCCGCCCTGCGCTGACGCCTGGCGCCCGAGGCGCGGGTCGGTCGGCGGGATGCCGGGCGGCGAGGGCTAGGCTCGGACCCGAACCTTCTCTCCCCACCCCCCAGTAGCACCAAGGAGTCCGGCGTGGCCAGCATCGAGGCCGTAGGCGCCCGCGAGATCCTCGACTCGCGCGGCAACCCCACCGTCGAGGTCGAGGTCGCCCTCGACGACGGCACCGTCGCTCGCGCCGCCGTCCCTCGCGGCGCGTCGACCGGCGCCTTCGAGGCCGTCGAGCTCCGTGACGGCGACAAGGGCCGCTACCTGCGGCAAGGGCGTGCAGAAGGCCGTCGACGCGGTCATCGACGAGCTCGGCCCCGAGCTGCTCGGCATCGAGGCCAGCGAGCAGCGCCTCGTCGACGCAGAGCATGATCGACCTCGACGGCACCGCCAACAAGGGCAAGCTCGGCGCCAACGCCATCCTCGGCGTCTCGCTCGCCGTGGCCCAGGCCGCGGCCGACTCCGCCGACCTGCCGCTGTTCCGCTACCTCGGCGGCCCCAACGCCCACGTGCTGCCGGTGCCGATGATGAACATCCTCAACGGCGGCGCGCACGCCGACTCCAACGTCGACATCCAGGAGTTCATGATCGCGCCGATCGGCGCCGACGACGCTTCCGCGAGGCGCTGCGCTGGGGCGCCGAGGTCTACCACGCGCTCAAGGGCGTGCTGAAGGAGCAAGGGCCTGGCCACCGGCCTCGGCGACGAGGGCGGCTTCGCCCCCAACCTGCCGAGCAACCGCGACGCGCTCGACCTCATCCTCGAGGCGATCGAGAAGGCCGGCTACGCGCCCGGCGAGCGACATCGCCCTCGCGCTCGACGTCGCCGCGACCGAGTTCTACGACGGACGGCGCCTACGCACTTCGAGGGCAGGCACCAAGTCGGCCGCCGAGATGATCGCCTACTACGCCGACCTCGTCGCCGCCTACCCGCTCGTCTCCATCGAGGACCCGCTCGCCGAGGACGACTGGGACGGCTGGAAGCCGACCTGACCGACCGGCTCGGCGACAAGGTGCAGATCGTCGGCGACGACCTGTTCGTCACCAACCCCGAGCGCCTCGCCCGCGGCATCGAGACCGGCACGGCCAACGCGCTGCTGGTCAAGGTCAACCAGATCGGCACGCTCACCGAGACGCTGGACGCCGTCGAGCTGGCCCAGCGCACCGGCTACCGCGCATGATGACCCACCGCTCCGGCGAGACCGAGGACACCACGATCGCCGACCTCGCCGTCGCCACCAACTGCGGCCAGATCAAGACCGGCGCCCCGGCCCGCGGCGAGCGCGTCGCCAAGTACAACCAGCTGCTGCGCATCGAGGAGGAGCTCGACGACGCCGCGCGTCTACGCCGGCGCCGGCGCCTTCCCGCGCTTCGCCCGCCGCCAGCAGGGCTGAGCCCGAGCATGGCCACCGGGCGCTCCCGCGGTCCGGCGTCGCGACCCCCGCGACGTCCGGCCGGGGCGCGCCCGCGGGCGGCCACCCGAGGTGCGACCGCGGCATCCACACCCGTGGTGGCCCGGCTCGGGTGGCGTGGGCGGCTCACCACGGCCGCCAAGGACCGCCGCGCACGCCGCGGCGCGGTGCTGCTGTCGATCGTCGCCTTCCTCATGGTGCTGCTCGGCTCGACCGTCGCCGCCTACGTCGGCCAGCAGGGCGACATCGCGGCACTCGAGGACAAGGTGGCCGGCCAGCAGCACGACGTCGCGGCGCTCAAGGCCGAGCAGGAGCGCTGGCGCGACCCGGCCTACGTCGAGCAGCAGGCCCGCCAGCGGCTGAAGTTCGTCAAGCCGGGGGAGCTGTCCTACACCGTGCTCGACGCGAAGCCGAGCACCGGCACCACCGACCCGGTGGCCGATGTGGCCACGCCCGACGTGCCGCTGCCCTGGTACCAGACGGTCTGGCAGTCGACCCGTACCGCCGACGTGCCCGGGGCGCGCCGGTGACCGCACGTGCCGACCTGCCGCCCGTCGCGCAGGCCGACCTCGACGCGGTCTCCCGGCAGCTCGGCCGCCAGGCCCGTGGCGTCGCCGAGGTGGCCCACCGCTGCCCGTGCGGTGAGCCCGACGTCGTGCGCACCGAGCCCCGGCTGCCCGACGGCACGCCGTTCCCGACCTCGTTCTACGCCACCTGTCCCCGGCTCACCGGAGCACTGTCGACCCTGGAGAGCCAGGGCGTCATGCGCGAGATGAGCGAGCGGCTCGAGGTCGACGCTGACCTGCGGGAGAAGTACACCGCGGCGCACCTCGACTACCTCGAGCGGCGCTCCCAGCTCGGTGACGTGCCCGAGGTCGCCGGCGTCTCCGCGGGTGGGATGCCGGCCCGGGTCAAGTGCCTGCACGTGCTCGTCGCCCACTCGCTGGCCGCCGGGCCCGGGGTCAACCCGCTCGGCGACGAGGCCCTCGCCATGCTCGACCCGTGGTGGGGGCGACACCCCTGCTCGGCCGGCGCGCCGGGCGGGACGGGTCTCGACCACGACACGGCGGATGCCGGGAGCGCGCCGTGAGCACCGGCATCCGGCGGTCTGTGGTCGCGGCCACCGGCGGTCCTGAGGTCAGGTGCGCAGCGTGAGCGACGGCATCCGGCCCCGCGTCGCGGCCATCGACTGCGGCACCAACTCGCTGCGCCTGCTCGTCGCCGACGTCGGCGACGACGGCCGGCTCACCGACGTCGTGCGCAGGATGGAGATCGTCCGGCTCGGGCAGGGCATCGACCGCACCGGAGTCATCGCCCCGGAGGCGATGGAGCGCACGCTGCGCGTGACCCGCGAGTACGCCGAGCAGTGCCGGTCGCTGGGCGTCGAGCGAGTGCGTTTCGTGGCGACCTCGGCCTCGCGCGACGCACGCAACGCCGACGAGTTCGTCGCCGGGGTGCGCGAGGCGTTCGGCGACCTCGACGTCGCGCCCGAGGTCGTGGACGGTGACACCGAGGCGCGATTCTCGTTCACCGGGGCCACCGGCGACCTGCAGTCGGTCGGCGTGCCCGGCCCCTACCTCGTCGTCGACCTCGGTGGCGGCTCGACCGAGCTGGTGCGTGGCACGACCGACGTCGAGGCGGCGCGCTCGGTCGACGTGGGCAGCGTGCGGATGACCGAGCGGCACCTGCACTCCGACCCGCCGACGCCCGACGAGGTATCCGCGGCCCGGCATGACGTCGAGGCGGCGCTCGACGCTGTCGAGGAGACCGTCGACCTCACCGGCATCGGTGCGGTGGTGGGCCTTGCCGGCACCATCACGACGATCACCGCTCACGCGCTGCGGCTGTCGACCTACGACCCGGAGGCCGTGCACCTGGCGCGCATCCCCGCCGCCACGATGCGCGAGGCCTGCGAGTCGCTGCTGGCGATGGGGCACGCCGAGCGGGCTGCCCTGCCCTACCTCCACCCCGGGCGGGTCGACGTCATCGCCGGTGGGGCGCTCGTCTGGGAGCAGGTGCTCGCCCGCGCGGTGCGGCGCTCGCCGGGTGCCGTCGTCCTGACGTCCGAGCACGACATCCTCGACGGAATCGCCCTGTCCCTCACCTGATCCCGCGGGGCAACATCGACCAATAGGTCACTCAGCGATGCTGGACACGCGGGTGGTGTTCTGGTTCTCGCGGTAATGTGGATTGCGCGGTAGTGTGCGAACCGCACCAACGGAGTGCGGGAGCGAAGGGTGGCGGGCCGGTGGACGGCACACAGCTGGTCAAGGGAGTGCTCGACCTCGCGGTGCTCGCGGTCGTGGCCCGGGAGGACGGCTACGGCTACGACGTCGTGCGCCGGCTGCGCGCCGCGGGCCTGGAGGAGGTCGGCGACGCCTCGGTCTACGGCACGCTGCGCCGGCTCTACTCGGCCGGGGCGCTGACGTCGTACGTCGTGCCCTCCGACGAGGGACCGCACCGCAAGTACTACGGCATCAACGCGCAGGGGCGCACGGTGCTCGAGACGCAAGGCACAACGTGGGCGGCGTTCGCCGCGACGATGGACGGTCTGCTTGACGAGGCGGGAGTGCGGTCATGAACGACGCGACGATGATCGGGGCGCGGCAGGCCGAAGACGTGCGGGCCTACGTGGCAGCGGTGCGGGCGTGGCTCGCCGACCTGCCGGCCGACGAGGTCGAGGAGCTCACGGCCGGGATGGAGGCCGACCTCGCCGAGCGCGCGGCCGAGTCGGGCGGCCCACTGGGTGACCTGATCGGCCAGCCCGAGGCGTATGCCGCCGAGCTGCGGTCCGCGGCCGGGCTACCGCCGCGCGTCGACGTCACGGTGCCGGATGCCGTGCCGCGCGAGCCGTGGACCGACCGGATGGAGCGCGAGGCGCACGAGCTCTTGGCCCGGCATCCGTGGTTGCGCGAGCTGCGACCGACCTGGTGGCTCCTCCGGGGCGCGGTCGCCGGCTGGGCGCTGGCGTCGGTGCTTGGCACCGGGCGGGTCCTGCTGCTGCCCCTGCTCGGTGCTGCGCTGTCGCTGTGGCTAGGGCTGGTGCTCCGAGGTCGGGAGCCCCTGGGCACCAAGGCATCGGCCGCGCTGGGCGTTGCCAACACGCTGGCCGTTGTCCTCCTCCTGCCGATGCTGGCGTACTACATGTCTGCTTCCTACCGCCCCAGCGACCCGAGCGCGTTCGAACAGCCCGTGGCGCCGGCACTGGCGTTCGACGGCGAGCCGGTCAGCAACGTCTATGCCTACGACGCCGCAGGCCATCGGATCGACGACGTGCGCCTCTACGACCAGTTCGGGCAGCCGCTGGCGGTCTCGTCCGACGTCGTGCCGGTACCGACGGGGCCAGACGGCCAGGAGCTCGTCGCCTGGCCACCGGACCAGCGCGCCCTGTCCGTGTTCCCGATGCGGCTCGTGCCCGGGGCCGACCCCTGGTCCGCGCAGCAGGAGGGCTGGACCCCTCCCATGGTGGTCGTGCCGCTCGCCGGCTCCGCCCAGCCGAGCACCACGCAGTCCCCGTCGACGTCCGCGGGGCCGAGCGCGTCGGGCACTGCCTCCTCGAGCCCGACCCTGACCCCCACCCCGAGCCCGTGACGGCGAAGTCGGGTGCCCAGTCCGCTGCCGGGGCGACCGGCTGAGCACCCGACCCCGCGGGAGGTGGCCCGGCTACAGTGACGGGGCCCCCGTGGCCCAACTGGCAGAGGCAGGCGACTTAAAATCGCCACAGGTGCGGGTTCGAGCCCCGTCGGGGGCACCACGCTGCGGCGGCCGCGGCGGCAGCGGACGACAGTAGACGACACGCCGTTGCGGCTCGACCGCCGACGGCGCGTTCTCTACTCTCGTCGAGTCACTCGTCCACCCTTGGACGGTGCGGGAACAACGACCATGCCTCGCACGTCTAGGCTGGTAACACGTGCGGTGACGACACCGCCATGACCATCACGGAGGAACGATGGCCAGCAACCCGGCCTTCAACCGCATCGAGAAGGACGCCAAGGACGGCTACGCCAGCTTTGGCGGCCCCGGCCCCGGCGCCGCCCAGCAGGCCGCCGCCGGTCAGGCAGCCACTGCGGGGATGAGCGCCCAGCAGCTGCAGGACCTGTACAACCAGCCGTCGGCCGGCCCTGCCGACACCCGTCGGGTCACCATGGACGACGTCATCATGAAGACGCTCGCCCTGTTCGCGATCGTCGTCGTGTTCGCCGCCGCCGGCTGGACGGTCGCCTCGAACAGCCCCTCCGCTGGGTTCGCCCTGTGGATGGGCGGCATGATCGGCACGCTCGTGCTCGGCCTGGTCATCGCCTTCCGGAAGACGCTCAGCGTCCCGTTGATCCTGCTCTACGCGGTGGTCGAGGGACTCTTCATGGGCGCCGTGAGCCAGTGGTTCAACGCACAGCCGCAGTTCGAGGGCCTGGTCCCCATGGCGGTGCTCGCCACGCTCGCGACGTTCGCCGGCATGTTCCTGGCCTACAAGTTCGGCCTGATCAAGGTCAACGACAAGTTCCGCCGGATCATGACGCTGGCGATCATCGGATACGCGATCTTCGCCGTCGTCAACTTCATCTTCGCCGTCGTCACCAACACCAGCTTCGGTATCGGTGGCAGCGGCGGTCTCGGCATCGCGATCTCCGTGTTCGCCGTCGGCCTGGCGTCGTTCACCCTGGCGCTCGACTTCGACTCGATCGACCGCGCGATCGCCAGTGGCGCCCCGGAGAAGTACTCGTGGCTCCTGGCCCACGGCCTGATCGTCACGCTCGTCTGGCTCTACATCGAGTTCCTCCGTCTCTTCGCGCGTCTGCGTTCGTGACGGTAGACCGCACCACCGACACCGCCGGGGCAGGCTCACCTGCCCCGGCGGTGTCGTCTCTACCGCCGGATGTCGGCTCACCCGGGCTCGGTGGCGCGCGTCCGGCATCCGCCGACGTCGTCGCACCGGAGGCGCGCGTCGAGCTCGACCGGATCCGCCGCCGCTGGGCCGAGCTGCCGCTGGTACAGGCCGAGGCCAGGATGCCGCTGCTGCGCCACCTCCTCGCCGACCTCACCTCCCCACCCATGGCGGAAAGCCCACCCGCGCAGGCGGGTCCCTGCCACTCGCTGGTGGGGGATTCGCAATCAGTCGCCGTGCCAGACCTGGGGCCGGCGGTCGTCGTCGACCAGCTGGCCGTGCTGGTCTGGGACGCCTACGCGGCGGGGCGCGGCGACGGCATCCCGGAGCTGCTCACTGCGGCTCGACGCGCGCTGGTCTGACCGCCAGACGCGCGCCCACCCGAAACCACGGTGCGATCTGCCCTGTGCACAACGGACCGCAGGGGAGCCCACAGGTCTACGTTTCGAGCATGGCCGACAGCGATGTTCGACCTGGGGGCCCCGATCCTGACGTCGTGATCGTCATGGGAGTGTCCGGGAGCGGCAAGTCCACGGTGGCGAAGGGGTTGTCCACCGTTCTGGGGTGGGAGTTCGCCGAGGGCGACGCGTTCCACCCCGAGGCCAACGTCGCCAAGATGCGCAGCGGCACCCCGCTGACCGACGAGGACCGCTGGCCGTGGCTCGGGGCCATCGGCGACTGGATCTCCGCCAAGGAGGCGCGCGGCGAGTCCGCGGTCGTCACCTGCTCGGCGCTGCGCCGCGTCTACCGCGACCTGCTGCGTGAGGGGCGCCCGCACGTGCGCTTCCTGCACGTCACGGCCGAGTCCGGCGTCATCCAGGACCGGATGGAGCACCGGCCCGGCCACTACATGCCGCCGTCACTGCTGCCAAGCCAGCTGGCCACACTCGAACCGCTCGGGGACGACGAGCCCGGCGTGACCATCACCAACGAGGGCAGCGCCGCCCAGGTCCTCGACCGGGCGCTCGCCGCCCTCGGACACCGCAAGGAGCACGCCTGATGTCTGTCATCGCCTCAACGGCCCTCACCGCCCTCCCGTTCGCCGACGAGCCACCCCCGGTGTATGCCGGGAACGCCCAGCTGGTCCTGGCCTGCGTGCTCGGCATCCTCGCCGTGGTCCTGCTCATCACCTGGGGCAAGGTGCACCCGTTCCTGGCGCTGATGCTCGGTTCGGCCGTGCTCGGTGTGGTGGCGACGATGCCGCCGGGCGACACCGTGAAGAGCTTCGTGGCCGGCTTCGGCGCGACGGCCGGCGCCGTCGGCATCCTCATCGCGCTCGGGGCGATGGTCGGCAAGCTGCTCGAGGACTCCGGTGGCGCCAACCGGATCGTGGCGTCGATGGTCAGCCGGGTCGGGCCGGGCGGCCTGCCCTGGGTCATGGCGGCGATCGCGGCCATCCTCGGGCTGCCGCTGTTCTTCGAGGTCGGGGTCGTGCTCCTCGTGCCGGTGGTCATCCTCGTCGCGCAGCGCACCGGGGTCTCGCTGATGAAGGTCGGCATCCCCGCGTTGGCCGGCCTGTCCGTGCTGCACGGGCTGGTGCCGCCGCACCCGGGGCCGCTGACCGCGATCGGCCTGCTCAGCGCCGACCTCGGGCGCACGCTGATCTTCGGCATCATCATCGCGATCCCCACGGTCATCGTGGCGGGCCCGATCCTCGCGCGGTTCGTCGACCAGTGGGTGCCCAAGTCCGCAGACGACCTCGCCCTGTTCGGGGTCGCCTCGCAGGAGCGGGCGCCGGCCCGGGCCGCCGGGCGAGGCGACGCGCACGCTGCCGAGGGCGACCACGGCGAGCAGGATGCCGGTTCCGGCGGCGTCGCCGTCGACACCCGAAGCAAGAACGAGCGGGTCGAGCGCGCTGAGCGGCGCGGGGGCTCGTCGGACTCGGCGCTCACCGAGACCGGCCACCCGGGGGAGGGCCGGCGCGGCGAGCAGGGCTTCGACTGGGCCGACGAGCCGCTGGCGCCGGGTCGCAAGCGGGTCGGCTTCGCGCCGGCCATCATCGGCATCACCCTGCCGGTGATGCTCATGCTGCTCGACGCCGTCACCAAGCTGGTCGTCACCGACGAGGAGGCCGGCGTCCGCCAGACGATGGACTTCATCGGCACGCCGATCGTCGCCCTGCTCATCGCGGTCATGTACTGCTACTTCGCGCTCGGCTTCGGCTCCGGCATGAGCAAGAGCCAGGTGAGCGACTCGGTCGGGTCGGCGCTGCCCGGCATCGCGAGCATCATCCTCATCGTGGCCGCCGGTGGCGGGTTCAAGCAGACCCTCATCGACGCGGGGGTCGGCAACGTCATCAAGGACTGGGCCGAAGGCGTCAGCATCTCGGTGCTGGTGCTCGGCTGGTTGGTGGCCGTGCTCATCCGCCTCGGCACCGGCTCGGCCACGGTCGCCACCATCACCGCGGCCGGCATCGTGGCACCGCTGGCCCCGACCCTGAGCGCCAACCACCTGGCGCTGCTCGTGCTGGCCATCGGCTGCGGGTCGTTGTTCTTCTCGCACGTCAACGACGCCGGGTTCTGGCTGGTGAAGGAGTACTTCGGGCTGACCGTGGGCGAGACGATCAAGTCGTGGTCGGTGATGGAGACGGTGATCTCGGTGTTCGGCTTCGCCCTGGTGATGCTGGCCAGCGTCATCGTCACCTAGCGCCCCCCTAACCCCGACTCCTTGCGGATTTCCCACCCACCGTGGGCCGCTGGCAGCGCCGCTGAACGGTGGGAAATCCGCACGAAGTCGGGGACTTCCGAGTCAGCTGAGGCGCTCGACGATGATCGCCATGCCCTGGCCGCCGCCGACGCACATCGTCTCGAGCCCGAACTGGCCGTCGCGCGACTGCAGCCCGTTGATCAGCGTGGTCATGATCCGGGTGCCGGTCGAGCCGAACGGGTGGCCCAGGGCGATGGCGCCGCCGTGCACGTTGAGCTTGTCGAGGTCCATGCCGAGGTCGTCGGCGCTGGGCAGCACCTGCGCCGCGAAGGCCTCGTTGATCTCGTAGAGGTCGATGTCGCCGATCGACATCCCCGCCCGGGCCAGCGCCTGCTTCGACGCCTCGACCGGCCCCAGGCCCATGATCTCCGGGGACAGGCCCGAAACCCCGGTCGACACGATCCGCGCCAGCGGCGTCAGCCCCAGGTGCTGCGCCCGCTCGTCGCTCATCACGACCACGCCCGACGGCGCCGTCGTTGAGCGGGCAGCAGTTGCCGGCGGTGACGGTGCCGTTCTCGCGGAACACCGGGTTGAGCCCCTGCACCGCCTCCAGCGTCACCCCGGCCCGCGGCCCGTCGTCGCGTGAAACGACCGAGCCGTCGGCCAGCGTCACCGGCAGGATCTCGCGGGCGAAGAAGCCGTCGGCGATCGCCTTCTCGGCGCGGTTCTGGCTGGTCACGCCCCACTCGTCCTGGCGCTGGCGCGAGACACCGCGCGAGGTCGCCACGTTCTCGGCGGTCTGCCCCATCGCGAGGTAGACGTCGGGCAGCAGCCCGTCCTCGCGCGGGTCGGTCCACACCATGTTGGCGCGGGCGATCTCGGCGCTGCGCGTGGCGGCATCCGCGAACCGGGGGTTCTGCGCCTCGGCGTCGCTGCCGCCGGCCCCGGCGAAGCTGGTGTACTGCGACACGCACTCGACGCCGCCGACGAGGAAGGTGTCGCCCTCGCCGGCCTTGATCGCGTGGAACGCCATCCGCATGGTCTGGGTCGAGCTGGCGCAGAACCGGTTCACCGTGGCGGCCGGCAGGTGGTCCATGCCGGCGAGCACCGCGACGACCCGGGCCAGGTTGGAGCCGTGGGCGCCGCTGGGGTCGGCGCAGCCCCAGTAGAGGTCGTCGATGGTCTCGGGGTCGAGCGCCGGCAGCTTGCTCGAGCAGGCCGCGCACCACCTGCTCCGACAGGTCGTCCGGCCGCAGGTCCTTCAGCGACCCCTTGAACGCGCGGCCGATCGGGGTGCGGGCGGTGGCGACGATGACGGCTTCGGTCACGGGGGCTCCTCGGGTGGGACGGCGTGCCGGGGTGCACGACGTCGTGACGACACTAAGCGCTCGCTCAGTGCAGGGTCCAAGGGTATGCCGGGCGGCCGCCCACTGCGGTGTGGCCTCGGTCTCGCATCTAGGGCTGCCACGGCGGCCGGTGATCCGACAGGATGAGGCCATGGACACCACGCGCAGGCTCGCATCGTCAGGGTCGCCGTACGAGGGCAGCGTGGGGTTCTCCCGCGCCGTCCGCGTCGGCCAGCACATCGCGGTCTCGGGCACGGCCCCGATCAACGCCGACGGTCATGTCAGCGTCGACCCTGCCTCACAGGCGCGTCGCTGCTGGGAGATCGCGCTGGCCGCCCTGAGCGAGCTCGGCGGGAGCCCGGAGGACGTCATCCGCACGCGGCACTACATCACCGACGGCGACGCCGAGCTGCGTCGACGCGGTGTCGTCGGTGCACGGTGAGATCTTCGGCGAGATCCGCCCCGCGAGCACGATGGTGGTCGTCGCCGGGCTGGTCGACCCGCGCTGGAAGGTCGAGGTCGAGCTCGAGGCCATCGTCGCGGTGTAGCCCTCTCCCGCAACGACGTACGACGCACGGGTCGGCGGCCGGGCTCAGGCCGGCGCCGCGGGCTCCGCGTCATCGGTGCTGGCGGGCTCACCCTCGGTCGCGACCGGCATGTCCTGTGCCGGTGGCACGTCGTCGGGCCGCCGCCGCAGTGCGACCGCCCACCGCCCACGTGGCCCGCGGGCCTGGCCGGCGATCTCGGTCGGCGCCACCTCGGTGCCGGGCTCCTTGACCGCATGGCCCGCCGCGACCGCGACCGGCCCGACGCCCTCACCGCGGCGTGGCTCGGGGGCCCGGTCGGTGGTGTCGGCGCCCCACACGCCCAGCGCGGCGCACACGCTCGGCAGCAGCGCCGCGGCAGCCCGGGCGTAGCCGGCCGCCGACGGGTGGAAGCGGTCCTTGCTGAACATCTCGTGCGGGGACTCGGCGAACTCGGGGCCGATCAGGTCGCCCAGCGACACCGTGCGACCCCCGGCCTCGACTACTGCAACCGTCTGCGCCGCAGCCAGGTCGCGCGACCAGCGCTTCATCAGCGATCGCAACGGCTGGCGGATGGGCTGGATGGTGCCGAGGTCGGGGCAGGTGCCGACGACCACCTCGGAGCCGAGCGCGCGGATCCGCCGCACGGTCTGCTCGAGCTGGCGCACCGACGCGCTGCGCTCGATGCGGTGGGTCACGTCGTTGGCGCCGACCATGATCAGCACGACGTCGGGACGCAGCACGTCCTCGAGGGCGTTGGCCAGCTGGCGCTCCAGGTCGCTGGACTCGGCGCCGACCACGGCCCGGTTGGTCAGCCGCACGCGCCGCCCGGTGAGCGCCGCGATGCCGCTGGCCACGATGGCGCCGACCGTCTCGTGGGCCGCCTCGGCGCCCATCCCCGCCGCCGAGCTGTCGCCGAGCACCACGATGTCGTAGGGCTCGCCACGGCCCGATCCGTAGGTGCCGTTGTCGTCGGGGGAGTCGTCGAAGGGGGTTCCGATGACCCGGCGCGCCAGCGCAGCCTCGGCCTGGATGACTCCCCAACCGGCAGCGCCGAGGGCAGCACCGAAGGCCGCCACGCCGCCGCCGCCGTACGCCGCGGTGGCCGCGATCTTGCGGGCTCGCCGTGCGCGTCCCATCAGCGTCCGTCCTTCCCTCGGTCTCGCCAGCTGTCACCCGGTCTCACCCGGTCTCCCACCGTAACGCGACGGGTGGCCGGGCTCATCCCGCTTCTCACCGCTCACCGGGCCGGCCCGGCATACGGTGGTCGGCGTGGAGACCAGCGTGGGTGACCAGGGCGTCGTCGTCACCGTCGTGACGGATGCCGACACGGCGCTCGCGCTCGGGTCCGGCGGGCTGGCGGTGCTCGGCACCCCACGGCTGCTGGCCTGGTGCGAGGCGGCCACCTGTCGCGCGCTCGAGGGCCGGCTGCCGGCGGGAACTGTCGAGCGTCGGCACCGCGGTGGCCCTGGAGCACCTGGCGCCAAGTGCGGTGGGGGAGACGGTCACCGTGGTCGCCCTCGTGCGAAGCGTCGAGGGCCGCCGCATCGGGTTCACGGTCGAGGCGACGGATGCCGGGGGCACGGTGGTCGGCCGCGGCACCGTCGAGCGCGTGGTCGTCGACGACGAGCGCTTCCTCGCGCGGCTGGCCCGCGACCGCTCCTAGCGAGCCGGCTTGCGCGCCTGCAGGGTGTAGGACAGCGGCAGCCGGTCGGCCTCGTCGACCAGGCGCCACTCGTCGAGGTCGCCGTCGCGCACCATCCGGCCGGGCAGGGCGTCCCACGGCACGCTGCGGTGCTCGACGAAGCCGGTGACCTCGAAGCCGCGGGTGAGCAGGGCGGTGAGGATCTCGCCGATGCCGTGGTTCCAGGACAGCTGACGGGTGTTGACGAACTGGTGGTCGCTCTCGACGTAGGTGCCGCCCTCGTCATAGTCGACCGGCTCGGGTGTCTCGAAGTACGCGTAACCCAGGGTCAGGCCGTCGGACCGGGCCTCGTCGACGGCCCACATCATCGGGTGCCCCTCGCGCACGAACAGCCGCCCGCCGGGCACGAGCAGGTCGTCGACGACGCCGGCCCAGCGGTCGATGTCGGGCAGCCAGCACAGGGCGCCGATGCCGGTGTAGACGAGGTCGAAGGTGCGCTCGCGCAGCGCCTGGGCGCCGAGTAGGTGTCGGCCTCGACGTAGTCGATCTCCGCACCGGCATCGGCGGCCAGCCGTCGCGCCTGCTCCAGCGACACCGGCGAGAGGTCCAGGCCGGTCATCCGCGCCCCGAGCCGGGCCAGCGACAGGGTGTCGGTGCCGATGTGGCACTGCAGGTGGATGCCGGTCAGCCCCGTCACGTCGCCGAGCAGCGGCTGGTCGAAGCGCACGACGTCGCTGAGGTGCTCGGGGTCGGTGACGAAGCGGTCGAAGCCGTACTCGGCGCTGGCGGCGTGCACGGTGGCCCGCTCGTCCCAGTTGAGCCGGTTCACCTGGAGGTAGTCGTCCATGCCGCCATGGTGGCCCAGCCCGGAGGCAATCGGAAACGTGGGTGAAGATCGCCGTCCAGCCGGTGGTTTTCACCCACATTCGCGAGGGGTGAGGCGGGCGCCGGTGTGGGGCGGGACGGCATCCGGGCCGTGACAAGGATGACCGGATGAAGTACGCGGAGCACATCGTCGACCTCGTCGGCGACACCCCCCTCGTCAAGCTGAACGCCGTCACCGAGGGCATCGCGGCCACGGTGCTGGCCAAGGTCGAGTACCTCAACCCGGGCGGGTCGGTGAAGGACCGCATCGCGCTGAAGATGATCGAGGCGGCCGAGGCGTCGGGCGAGCTGAAGCCCGGCGGCATCATCGTCGAGCCGACCTCCGGCAACACCGGGGTCGGGCTGGCGCTGATCGCGCAGCGCCGTGGCTACTCGTGCATCTTCGTCTGCCCCGACAAGGTGTCCGAGGACAAGCGCGACGTGCTCAAGGCCTACGGCGCCGAGGTCGTGGTCTGCCCGACCGCCGTCGCGCCGGACCACCCGGACTCCTACTACTCCATCTCCGACCGGCTGGTGCGCGAGACGCCCGGGCGCCTGGAAGCCCGACCAGTACTCCAACCCCAACGGCCCGCTGTCGCACTACGAGACCACCGGCCCCGAGATCTGGCGCGACACCGACGGCCAGGTCACCCACTTCGTCACCGGCGTCGGCACCGGCGGCACGATCACCGGCACCGGGCGCTACCTGCGCGAGGTCTCCGCCGACCGCGAGAGCGGCCGGGTGCAGGTCGTCGCGGCCGACCCCGAGGGCTCGGTCTACTCCGGCGGCACCGGGCGCCCCTACCTCGTCGAGGGCGTCGGCGAGGACTTCTGGCCCTCGGCCTACGACCCCTCGCAGGTCGACCAGGTGGTGGCGGTCACCGACGCCGAGTCCTTCGAGATGACCCGGCGGCTGGCCCGCGAGGAGGGCCTGCTCGTCGGCGGCTCGTGCGGCATGGCGGTCGTCGCGGCGCTGCGGGTGGCGAAGGACCTGCCCGCGGATGCCGTGGTCGTCGTCATCCTGCCCGGACTGCGGCCGCGGCTACCTCTCCAAGATCTTCAACGACGAGTGGATGCAGTCCTACGGCTTCCTGCGCACCAACGGCGGGCGCACCGTCGGCGACGTGCTGCACGCCAAGGCCGGCGACCTGCCCGCGCTGGTGCACACCCACCCGACCGAGACCGTGCGCGACGCCATCGAGATCCTGCGCGAGTACGACGTCTCGCAGATGCCGGTGGTCAACGCCGAGCCGCCGGTGATGTCCGGCGAGGTGGCCGGTGCGGTGTCCGAGCGCGACCTGCTCGAGGCGCTGTTCACCGGCCGGGCGCATCTGGCCGACTCGGTGTCGGCCCACATGAGCCCCGGCCTGCCGCTGGTCGGCTCCGGCGAGCCGATCGCCACCGCCCGCCAGGAGCTCGAGCACGCCGACGCCGTGCTGGTCGTCGACGACGGCAAGCCGGTCGGCGTGCTGACCCGCGCCGACCTGCTCGCCTTCCTCGCCGACTGACCGCGACGAAGCGCCGCGATCGAGGTGTTCCGCTGACCCGTGGCGGTAGAACGTCACCTCGAATGCCGGTGCCGGGCTTCGTGATTCGCCTGCGTGGACGTCTGCCCCGGGACTACCGTGGCGGTGTCGACCGAAGGACGGTCGGCTCCGATCAGAACCTTGGGTGATTCGTCGTGCGTCCGTTGGTGCGTGCCCTGCTCTGCGTTCCGCTCCTCCTGGGTGCGGCGGTCCTTGTCGCCCCGTCGGCGTCGGCGGCATCGAGCGTGAAGATCTACTACGTCTACCCCGACTCTCCGGGGTCGGACACGGGCTCGAACAGCAGCCTCAATGCGGAGTACGTCATCCTGAAGAACGTCTCGACCTCGAGCCGGTCGATCACCGGGTGGACCCTGCGCGACCGGACCGGTTACACCTACAAGTTCCCGACCTTCACCCTCAAGGCCGGTGCCACGGTCACGATCCGCACCGGCAAGGGCACAGCCTCGGCGACGAACCGCTACTACAACCGCACCTGGTACGTCTGGAACAACACCGGCGACACGGCATACCTCAAGAACGCCGCGGGTACGACCGTCTACAGCTGCACCTGGTCCACGAACAAGCCGAAGTACTGCTGACGGTAGGTCGCAACAAGGGTCGGAGAAAACGGTGCCATCACACCGATTTCTCCGACCCTTGCCGTCGCCGCACCCGGTCGCTCGGGTGAAACTGGTGGGGTGCAGCCCGAACGACCGCGGTGGGAGAGCCCCGTCGAGAAGGCGATCCGTGAGGCCCAGGAGCGCGGCGAGTTCGACGACCTGCCCGGGGCCGGCAAGCCGCTGAAGGATCTCGGCGACACCGACGACCCGATGTGGTGGCTGCGCAAGTACGTCGAGCGCGAGCAGCTCGACATGACCGGCGCCCTCCCGCCTGCGCTGCAGCTGCGCAAGGAGGCCGCGTCCTACCCCGAGTCGCTCGCCGACCTGCGCACCGAGGCCGCGGTGCGCCACGTGCTCGAGGACTTCAACGCGCGGGTCAGGCGGGAGCGGCTGCGGCCGCCCGACCCCGGCATGCCGCAGCTGCTGGCCCCCACCGTCGACGTCGACGCCATGGTCGAGCGCTGGCAGTCGCTGCGAGCAGCCTCACAGCCGGCGCATGTTGACCCGCCGGTAACATCGGGAGAGGCTCGTCCGAAGCGCCGCTGGTGGCGACGCCGGCGGTGAGCCGAGAGCGGGCGCCGGCATCCGGCATCCGACCCGGGTTGCCGCACCACAGCGGCACGCGACCTGACACCGACGACGAAGAGGGCCGATGAGCGACTACCCCCACCTGCTGGCGCCGCTCGACCTGGGCCACGTGACCCTGCCCAACCGGGTGGTCATGGGCTCGATGCACACCGGGCTCGAGGACCACGCCCGCGACTTCCCCAAGCTCGCCGCCTACTTCGCCGAGCGGGCCCGTGGTGGAGCCGGCCTGATCGTCACCGGCGGCTTCGCGCCCAACGTCGAGGGCACGTTCTACCCGATGGCGTCGAAGCTCACGACCCGCCGCGAGGCGCGCCAGCACCGCCAGGTCACGGATGCCGTTCACGCGGAAGGCGGGCGCATCGCCCTGCAGATCCTGCACGCGGGCCGCTACGCGTTCACCCCGTGGTGCGTCGCCCCGTCGGCGGTGAAGAGCCCGATCAGCAAGTTCACACCCCGCGCGCTCAGCGACCGAGGCGTGCGCCGCCAGATCGCGTCCTTCGCCCGGGCGGCCCGGCTGGCCCGCGAGGCCGGCTACGACGGCGTCGAGATCATGGGGTCCGAGGGCTACCTGATCAACCAGTTCCTTGCGCCGCGCACCAACAAGCGCATCGACGACTGGGGCGGCAGCCCGAGCAAGCGCCGCCGGTTCGCGGTCGAGACGGTGCGCGCGGTGCGCGAGGCGGTCGGACCCGACTTCATCCTCGTCTACCGCATCTCGGTGCTCGACCTCGTCGACCAGGGCCAGACCTGGGACGAGGTGGCCGCGCTCGCCACCGAGGTCGAGGCGGCCGGGGCGAGCATGCTCAACCTCGGCATCGGCTGGCACGAGGCCCGGGTGCCAACGATCGTCACCTCCGTGCCCCGCGCCGCGTTCACCTCGTATGCCGCGCGCCTCAAGGAGCACGTGTCGGTGCCGGTGGTCGCGACCAACCGGATCAACATGCCCGACGTCGCCGAGTCCGTGCTCGCGGGTGGGGCCGACCTGGTCTCGCTGGCGCGGCCGTTCCTCGCCGACCCCGAGTGGGTGCGCAAGGCCGCCGAGTCACGCGCCGACGAGATCAACACCTGCATCGCCTGCAACCAGGCCTGCCTCGACCACACCTTCGTCAACAAGCGCGCCACCTGCCTGGTCAACCCGCGGGCCGCGCACGAGACCGAGCTGGTGCTCGGGCCGACCCGCACCGTGAAGCGGGTGGCGGTCGTCGGGGCCGGGGTGGCCGGGCTGGCCGCCGCGACGACCCTGGCCGACCGCGGCCACGAGGTCGAGCTGTTCGAGGCGCGCGACCACGTGGGCGGTCAGTTCGACATCGCCATGCGTATCCCCGGCAAGGAGGAGTTCGCCGAGACGATCCGCTACTTCACCCGGCGGCTCGACCTGTCGGGAGTCAAGCTGCACCTCGGGCGCAAGGTCGACGCCGACGAGCTCGTCGACGCGGGCTTCACCGAGGTCGTGGTCGCCACCGGGGTCGTGCCACGGATGCCGGCCATCCCCGGCATCGAGCACCCGATGGTGATGAGCTACGCCGAGCTGGTGCGTGGCGAGCGCACTGCCGGGGCACGCGTGGCCGTCATCGGGGCCGGCGGCATCGGGGTCGACGTGAGCGAGTTCCTCACCACCGAGCACTCCGCCGCCCTCGACGTCGATGCGTGGAAGGCCGAGTGGGGCGTGGGCGACCCGGCGCAGACGCGCGGGGGACTGACCAAGCCGCACCCGGAACCGAGCCCGCGCCAGGTGGTGCTGCTGCAGCGCAAGTCGAGCTCGGTCGGCAAGGACCTCGGCAAGACCTCGGGCTGGGTGCACCGGGCAGCGTTGAAGGCCAAGGGAGTCGAGCAGGTGACCGGCGTGGTCTCCTACGACCGGATCGACGACGAGGGCCTGCACGTCACCGTGGCCGCGCGCCCGGCGAAGGGCTCCGCGAAGGGAGCCGCGAAGGGCGCCGCGAAGGGTGCCGAGCCGGTTCCCGAGCAGCGCACGTATGCCGTCGACAGCGTCGTGGTCTGCGCCGGCCAGGAGTCGGTGCGCACCGTCGCCGACGCCCTGGAGGAGCGCGGCCTGACCGTGCACGTCATCGGTGGCGCCGACGTCGCCGCAGAGCTCGACGCCAAGCACGCCATCCGCCAGGGCACCGAGGTGGCCGCCCGCATCTGACCCGCCACTGCACCCGACCCATTGCGAATCTCCCACCGTCCGCGGCCGCTGTTCGCGCTGCAGGGGGTGGGAGATCCGCAATCAGTCGGGAGGTGTGGGGTCAGTGGCCGCGGCCGGCGGGGGCCTGGCCGGCTGTCACCGTGCCGAGCTCCTTGGCGCCGGACGTCGAACCGCCCAGAGCCAGCCCGCCGACCGTGGAGCCCGCCGGTGTGCCACCGACGAAGACGGTGTAGCCCTCACCGTCGACCACGTCGGACTCGCTGTGGACGAGGTCGTCGGCGGTGGCGTGCGACTCCTGGTTGTCGGCCAGCACGGCGGTGACCGAGGCGCCGGCGGTGGCCGAGGCGCTCGAGGTCGTGCTCGTCGCAGTCGCGCCGACGCCGAGGTCGAGGCGTCGCTCGTCGCGCAGCCGGCGAGCACCGCGCGAGGGCGGCCGCGCTGATGGCGGCGGTGATGCGGGGGAGCTTCATGGTGGTCTCCTGCTCAGAAGTGGCGGCGCAGCGTGCGCGCCCAGCGGTTGTGGGGGAGGTCGGGGTCGAGGGCCGCGAGGCCGGTGGCGTACTTGCTGATCCGGGTCGGGCGCACCCCGCGCGCCCAGAGCAGCCGGTCCATCGGGGATGCCGCGCCCGCCGACTTGGTCTCGACGACCACGAGGTCGGGCCGTCGGTTCGACTCACCGGTCACCTCGTCGCGCCAGCTCAACGCGCGGTCGAACGTGACCCGGCTGGCGTCATCGGCCAGGTGGAGGGTGCTGCGGCGGTAGCGAGTGCGCAGGACCGGCATGAGGAGGCCGACGACGTCGGGATCGATCCCGGCATCCACTAGCGCGGTGACGACGAAGTCGCGACCCTCGTCGGTGAGCCGGTCTGCTCGCAGGTGCTGCCCCTGGAGCCGGGCCTTGACGGTGTGCGTGCCGTTGCGGGTCTTGACCTCGAGGAAGGCCAGCTCGGTGCCGTCGTAGCTGCGGCTGCGCACCTTGAACCGGCGCCGCCTGCGGTGTGCCGCGAGGTGGTAGCCGACCAGGTCCGGTGTGTCGAGGTAGGTCGAGGTGTAGCCGAAGGTGCGGGCGCCGCCGATGTCGAGGGCTCTCGTGCCGGCCGGCGCCAGCGCGACCAGGCGGTCGGCCTCGGGCGGACGGACGACGTACTTGCGGTCGACCCGGGTCTGCAGCTCGCTGCGCTCCAGCAGTTCGGGCAGGCCGATGGCGGGCAGGTCGTCGAGAGCCGGGAGGGCGTTCGTGGCATCGGCCTGGGCAGTGGCCACGGTCGTCATCGGACCGCACCGCTGCGAGCGTGCTCGGCAAACCCAGCGGCGGTGCTGGTGGCGACGGCATCCCCGGGCTTGGGCAGCTGGAAGCGGACCTCGACCCAGGTCGAGTCGTTCACGTGGTCGACCTTCTGCACCGTGACGCCCTGCACCCGGGCAGCGAGCCGCCCCTCGAGGTGGGCGACCATGGCCGGCTCCGAGTCGAAGGCGCGGTCGAGCACCATCAGCTGCCGGCGGCTGCGCGGGAGGAGCCGCGGGTTGTCGCCGACCCAGAGGGCGAGCAGGATCGCGGCCATCAGGGTGGCGGACAGCCAGAGGGGGCCGACCGACACGCCCCCGAGCAGGCCGAGGGCGAGCGCGCTGAAGTAGTAGGCCACCTCGTGCTGGGCGAGCTCGTCGGAGCGCAGCCGGATGATCGACAGAACCCCGAACAAGCCCAGCCCGAGGCCCGCGGTGACCGCGCTGTCGAGCAGCGCCGCCGACACCGCCATGACACCGACGTTCACCCCCAGGAAGGCGACGACGAGGTCGCGGCGGTTGTGGCGCGGCACGTAGAGGCCGAAGACGAGGACGGTGATGGCCACGAGGTCCATGGCGATGTAGGGGAGGGTGCTCACGAGGGGCTCCTGGGTCGGTGGTCGAGAGGCTGACCACTCCATTGACGCGGCCGGCGCTGTGGGGTGGCTGTGCGCGCCTGCTGACCCACCTTTGACCGGGTGCCGTCTGTCGAAAACCGTTGCAGTGCAACAGCACCGGAGGGCAGCCTGCGCTGAGAACGCGCAGTACCGGTGTTGCGCAACCTGTCCCGTCGCCATCATGGCGACACCACGGACGGATGACAGCGGCGGCACAGTCGGCGTTCCGACAGTGGGTCGCATGACCACCTCGACAACCCTCCAGAAGCAGGGCCCGCCCCGTGCCACGACCACCCGCCGGGCGCTGCTCGGGGGCGGCGTCGGCACGCTCGCACTCATCGCCGGAGGCTCCGCCTGGGCCGCCGACCGCTACCTCATCGACCACGTGCAGATCGACTCCGCCAGCGCCTACGAAGCCAGCCAGGGCACCGCTCCGGCGGTGACGGCCACGACCGGTGGCACTGTCTCCGGCACCACCTACACCAGCGACCTCGCCACGATCGACATCTCCACGACGGTCGTGGGGAGCGGCACCGACCAGGTGACCTACGTCGTCGGCGACGTCACCCTCACTGACGCCACGGCCCTGCGGTCGGCCTTCGCCAACGACGAGTTCGGCCTCAACATCATCGAGGTGCCGAGCGCGATCGCGTCGTCGGTCAACGCGGTGTTCGCGGTCAACGGTGACTACTACGGCTTCCGCGACACCGGCATCGTGATCCGCAACGGCACCGTGTTCCGCGCCGAGGGGGCCCGCGAGGGGCTCGCCTTCTACCGCGATGGCACCATGCGCCTCTACGACGAGACCACCTCGGATGCCGACCAACTCGTCAAGGACGGTGTCTGGCAGACGCTTTCGTTCGGCCCCGGCCTCGTGAAGGACGGCCGGATCGTCGACGGCATCGACAGCGTCGAGGTCGACACCAACTTCGGCAACCACTCGATCCAGGGGCTCCAGCCGCGCACGGCGATCGGGCTGGCCGGCAGCAACCACCTGATCTTCATCGTGGTGGACGGGCGGAGCCGCCGGCTACAGCCGCGGCGTGGGCCTGAGCGAGCTCGCCCAGCTCTTCGTCGACCGGGGCGCGACCGTGGCCTACAACCTCGACGGTGGCGGCTCGTCGACGATGGTCTTCGACGGCCACCTGGTGAACAACCCGCTCGGCCGGGGCCAGGAGCGCGGCACCTCCGACATCCTCTACATCGGCGCCTGAGGGGCCGGCCGTGATCGTCCTCGTCCCCGCCTACGAGCCCGACGCCCGACTCGTCGACCTGGTGGGCGACCTGCTCGCCGCCGACCCGCCCCGGCACATGCTCGTCGTCGACGACGGCAGCGGACCGGCCGCGCGCGAGGTGTTCGACGCGACCGCGGCGCTCGGAGCGGTCGTCGTGCGCCATGACGTCAACCGTGGCAAGGGGCGGGCCCTGAAGACCGGGTTCCTCCATGCGGCGGCGCTCTGGCCGGGCGAGGACGTCGTCTGCGCCGACAGCGACGGCCAGCACACGGCATCCGACGTGCTTGCGGTCGCCGCGAAGGTCGCCGCATCGCGCACCGCGATGGTGCTGGGCGCCCGCCGGTTCACCGGCCCGGTGCCCAGCCGCAGCAAGCTGGGCAACGGCCTGACCCGGCGGCTGTTCTTCCTCACCACGGGCATCGACCTCACCGACACCCAGACCGGCCTGCGCGCCTACCCCGCCGAGATGCTCGGCTGGCTCTGCGAGGTCGACGGTGAGCGCTTCGAGTACGAGCTCGAGCTGCTGCTGCGCGCCCGCGAAGCCGGGCACGCCATCGTCGAGGTGCCGATCAGCACGGTCTACCTCGACGACAACGCCTCCTCGCACTTCCGCCCAGTGCGCGACTCAGCCCGGGTCTACGCGCCGATGGTGCGCTTCGCGGCATCCTCGGCGGTCGCGGCTGTCGTCGACTACGCACTGCTCTTCCTGCTGCACGCGCTGACCGGGAGCCTGGCCGTGTCGGTCGTCGGTGCCCGGGTCACCAGCGCGAGCGTCAACTACGCCACCAACCGCCGCTTCGTCTTCCGCCGCGGCGGCCCGAGCTCGGCCCCGCGCTACGCCGCCCTCGTCGCGGCGGTCCTGGCCGCCAACTGGGCGTTGATGCACACCCTTGTCGTGGTGCTGGGTGCCGGCCTGCTGCTCGCCAAGCTCGTCACCGAGGGCCTGTTGCTGTTCGTGTCGTATGCCGTGCAGCAGCGGTTCGTCTTCGCCCGCCGCCTCGGTGTCGGGCACCCCAGCGAGCCGGCGAGCGCAGCGGATGCCGCGCCGAGCACCGCGGGTGCCACACCCCACCCGCGCTGAGTGCGGAAGTGGTCGCCGGGGTGACCACTTCCGCACTCACGGCGCGATCAGGGCGACGTCAGGCGGGAGGCAGCACGTCGGTCTGCGCCGGGAGGTTCGCGACGCCGACCGGGCAGGTCAGGCCGTTCGGGCCGTGGTTGCAGTAGCCGCCGGGGTTCTTGTGCAGGTACTGCTGGTGGTAGTCCTCGGCGTAGTAGAACGGACCGGCCTCGGTGGCCGAGGCGAGCTGCGTGGTGATCTCGCCGCGGCCGGCCCCGCTGAGCACGTCCTGGAAGGTCGCCCGCGTGGTGCGCGCCGCGGCCTCCTGGGCGTCGGTGGTCCAGAAGATCGCCGAGCGGTAGGCGGTGCCGATGTCGTTGCCCTGCCGGTTGGCGGTCGTCGGGTCGTGGTTCTCCCAGAACGCCTTGAGCAGCAGTTCGGGGGAGGTGACCGACGGGTCGTAGGCCACCAGCACCGTCTCGGCGTGGCCGGTGCGCCCGGTGCAGGTCTCCTCGTAGGTGGGGTTCGGGGTGAGGCCGCCCATGTAGCCGGCGGCCGTGGTCACGACGCCGGGCAGCTTCCAGAAGATGCGCTCCACGCCCCAGAAGCAGCCCATGGCGACGTAGAGCACCTCGGTGCCGTCGGGCCAGGGCCCCTCCAGGGGGGTGCCGAGCACCTCGTGGGTGGTGGGCACGACGTACAGCCGGCGGTCACGGCCGGGCAGGGCGTCGTCGGCGGTGGGCATGGTGGTCTTGGCACGGGATCCGAAGAGCATGTCCACCCCAACGCCTGAACCCTCCCGAGTCATCCCGGCCGCGTGCGACCGGCGCCCGGGACCCGCCGCCGCCCGGCATACGCTGTCGCCCATGACTCTCGAGAACCTCGGCTTCTCCTCGCGCGCCATCCATGCCGGGCAGGAGCCCGAAGCCACGACCGGCGCCGTCATCACGCCCATCTACCAGGTGAGCACCTACAAGCAGGACGGCATCGGCGGCCTGCGCGGCGGCTACGAGTACTCCCGCTCGGCCAACCCCACCCGCACCGCGCTCGAGGAGTGCATCGCGGCACTGGAGGGCGGTGAGCGCGGCTTCGCCTTCGCGAGCGGCCTGGCCGGTGAGGATGCCGTGCTGCGCGCGCTGCTCGCCCCCGGAGACCACGTCGTGGTCCCGTCCGACGCCTACGGCGGCACCTACCGCCTGTTCAACCAGGTCGCGAAGCCGTGGGGGGTCGAGCACTCGATCGCGAAGGTCGCCGACGTCGAGTCGGTGCGCGCTGCCATCCGGCCCGAGACGCGGATGGTGTGGGTCGAGACCCCGACCAACCCGCTGCTCGGCATCGCCGACATCGCGGCCATCGCCGAGGTCACCCACGCGGCCGGCGCCCTCCTCGTCGTCGACAACACCTTCGCCTCGCCCTACCTGCAGCAGCCGATCGCGCTCGGCGCCGACGTCGTCGTGCACTCGACGACGAAGTACGCCGGCGGCCACAGCGACGTCGTCGGCGGCGCGGTCGTCGTCGCCCCCGGCGCCGCCACTCGCGACGGCGCCTCGGTCAGTGAGCGAATCGCCTTCCACCAGAACGCGATGGGCGCCGTCGCCGGCCCGTTCGACGCGTGGCTCGTGCTGCGCGGCCTGAAGACCCTCGCGGTGCGCATGGAGCGGCACTGCGACAACGCCGAGGCCGTCGTCGAGTTCCTCCAGTCCGCATCACGGGGTCACGGCGGTGCACTACCCGGGCCTGCCCGACCATCCCAACCACGAGGTCGCCGCCCGCCAGATGAAGCGGTTCGGCGGCATGGTCGCGTTCCGGGTCAAGGGCGGCGAGGACGTCGCCACCAAGGTCTGCGCCGAGACCCAGCTGTGGACCCTCGGGGAGTCGCTGGGGGGCGTCGAGTCGCTCATCGAGCACCCCGGCCGGATGACGCACGCCTCCGTCGCCGGCACCGAGCTCGAGGTGCCGTCCGACCTGATCCGCCTGTCCGTCGGCATCGAGGACGCCGAGGACCTCGTCGCCGACCTCGGCCAGGCGCTCGACCGGCTCACCTGACCCGCCGTGCCCGCGGTCCTCTGCGTCGACGTCGGCTCGACGTTCACCAAGGCGGTGCTGGTCGACGTCGCCACCGGTGGCGTGCTCGGCACGGCCAGCTCGCCGACGACGGTCGCCACCGACGTCATGGACGGCGTGGATGCCGTGCGCGCGTCGCTTGCCCATCACGGCGAGCCGCAGGACGTGTTGGTCTGCTCCAGCGCCGGGGGAGGCCTGCGGCTGGCCGTGGTCGGCTACGAGCGCGAGGTGACCGCCGAGGCCGGGCACCGGGTGGGCCTGTCGGCCGGCGCGAAGGTCGTGCACGTGGCGTGTGGCCCGATGTCGGGCGCCGACGTCGCCGCGCTGCGGGCGGCATCCCCCGACCTCGTGCTCCTGGTGGGGGGCACCGACGGAGGCAACGTCGACGTGCTGCTGCACAACGCCGAGCGCATCGCGAAGGCGCGGCTGTCGGCACCGGTGGTGGTCGCCGGCAACGCCGAGGCTGCGACCGAGGTGGCCGGCATCCTCGCCGCCACGGGCCGTCGGTTCGTCGTGACAGCCAACGTGCTGCCCCGCATCGGCGTCGTGGCACCGGAGGCGGCGCGCTCGGCCATCCGCGAGGCCTTCCTCACCCATGTCATCGGCGGCAAGGGGCTCTCGCGCGGCCGCGGGTTCACCCAGCTGGTGCGCGCCCCCACGCCGGATGCCGTGCTGCGCGGCGTCGAGGTGCTCGCCGAGGTCGCGGGGGGCGACGTGCTCGTGGTCGACGTCGGCGGGGCCACGACCGACGTCTACTCGGTGATCACCCCGCAGGGCGAGGACGCGACCATCCACCGCGAGGTCGTCGGCACGCTCTGGCACGCCCGCACCGTCGAGGCCGACCTCGGCATGCGGTGGACGGCGGAAGGGGTCGTCGAGGTGGCGGCCCGCGAGCGACTTCCGCTCGACGACGCCACGGCACGGTACGCCGCGCAGGTCGCGCGCGACACCGCTCACCTGGCCGCCACGGATGCCGAGTGGGCCGCCGAGGAGTCGATCGCGTCGACGGCCGCGGTGGTGGCGGTCCGCCGGCACGGTCGGCCCCCGCACCCGTCGGAGCGACCGCGCCCGCTCGCGGAGGTGGCGCTCGTGGTCGGCTCCGGGGGAGTGCTGCGGCACGCGCCCGGTGATGTCGGCGACCGGGTGCTGGCGCGGGTCACCAGCGACCACGGTGGTGGATGGCGGGTGCCCGAGCGCGCGGCACGACGGGTGGATGCCGCGTACGTGCTGTTCGCGGTGGGCCTGCTGGCCGACGGCTATCCCGAGGCGGCAGCCGCCCTGGCCGCCCCGCTCGCCGTGCCGTCCGCCTGACCCGACCGCGAGTGCGGTAGTGGTCGCCCTGGCAACCACTACCGCACTCACGGCGGCGGGGGACGGGCCTACGGTGTGGGGATGAGCGCTGGCTGGCCGTGGGCCGACGAGTTCGAGCCCGACGGCACCTACCTCAACTCCGCCACGATGGGCCTGCCCCCGCGGGCGACCCTCGCGGCCCTCGCGGCGGCGCAGGACGAGTGGCGGCGCGGCATCGCGTTCGCGCCGGGCTACGACGCCGACGTCGCCGCCGCCCGCGAGGCGTACGCCCGGCTGGTCGGCGTGGGGGCGGAGACGGTCGCCATCGGCAGCCAGGTGTCGCCGATGGTCGCGCTCGTCGCGGGGGTGGTGCCGGACGGGTCGACGGTGCTCGTGCCGGAGGGGGAGTTCACCAGCGTGACGTTCCCGTTCCTCGCGCAGGAGGCGCGCGGCATCCGGGTGCGTGAGGTGCCGCTGGCGGAGGTCGCCGAGCACGTCGACGGCTCGACCGGCCTCGTCGCGCTGTCGGCCGTGCAGTCCTCCGACGGCACGGTCGCCGACCTCGCTGCCGTGGAGGCGGCCGCGGCACGACACGGGGTGGACGTGCTCGTCGACGTGACCCAGGCCGCCGGGTGGCTTCCCGTCGAGGCGGGGCGGTTCGCGTACACGGTGTGTGCGGCCTACAAGTGGCTGCTCTCGCCCCGGGGCACCGCCTTCCTCACGGTGCGCCCGGACCGGTGGGAGCGGCTCGTTCCCGCGGCGGCCGGGTGGTATGCCGGGGAGCTCCCCTGGTCGTCGATCTACGGCTCCCCGCTGCGGCTGGCCTTGGACGCGCGGCGGTTCGACGCCTCGCCGGGGTGGCACTCCTGGGTGGGCACGGCATCCTCGCTGGCGCTGCTGGAGGAGGTCGGGGTGGGCGCGCTGCACGGCCACGCGCTGGAGGTGGAGGCCGCCTTCGCCGCGGCGGCCGGGCTGGAGCCGGTGGGTCGCGCGGTGCGCGCCCTGTCGGCGGACGACGAGGTGCCGGCCCTGCTCGCCGGGCACGGCATCGTGGCGGCGGAGCGGGCGGGGCGGCTGCGGGTGTCCTTCCACGTGAACAACACGGTCGAGGAGGGGGCCAGGGCCGGGGCGGTGTTGCGGGGGCATGTGTGGGGCTGAGCCGCCCTCGGCAGAAATCGAGAAGACCTGTGTCGGAGGTCACACCTAGGGTTGTCCGTCATGAGTGAGAACAGCGCTCCACAGACCCGACCCGTGCTCGACGTCGTCGCCATCGACTGCCCCGATGCCGCCGCGCTTGCCGCCTTCTACGCCGGCATCCTCGGCTGGGAGGTGCAGGCCGACGACGATGACGACGACTGGGTGAGCATCTCGCCGCCGGGCGCCGCGGAGGGGTCGGCGCACCTGGCGTTCCAGGAGATCGCCGACTACGTCGCGCCCACCTGGCCCGGCGGCGACCATCCGCAGCAGTTCCACCTCGACCTGCGGGTCCCCGACCTCGCCGGGGGCGAGGCGCAGGTGCTCGCGGCCGGGGCGACCCGCCACGAGCACCAGCCCGCCACCGATGGCGGCTTCGTCGTCTACCTCGACCCGGCTGGGCACCCGTTCTGCCTGGTGTCATGAGCGCCCCGGCCATCGAGGCGGTCGACCTCGTCAAGCGGTTCGACGACTTCACGGCCGTCGACGGCGTCAGCTTCTCGGTGCCCGCCGGCACCGTGTTCTCCATGCTCGGCCCCAACGGTGCGGGCAAGACCACCACGGTGCGCATGATGACGACGCTGAGCATCCCGACCAGCGGCACCGCCCGGGTCGCCGGGTTCGACGTCGTCGCCGAGCCGGATGCCGTGCGCCACCGGATGGGCCTGACCGCCCAGTCCGCCACGGTCGACGAGCTGCTCACCGGCCGCGAGAACCTCCGGCTGATCGGTGACCTCTACGGCCTCGACCGGCGCCTGGTGAAGCAGTCGATCGAAGAGCTGCTCGAGCGGTTCTCGCTGTCCGAGGCCGGCAACAAGGTGGTCAAGGACTACTCCGGCGGCATGCGGCGCCGGCTCGACCTCGCCGCGAGCCTGATCGCCACACCGCCGGTGCTGTTCCTCGACGAGCCGACCACGGGCCTGGACCCGCGCAGCCGGGTCGAGCTCTGGGGGGTGCTGCGCGACCTGGTGCGCGACGGCACCACCTTGTTCCTCACCACCCAGTACCTCGACGAGGCCGACCAGCTCGCCGACAACATCGTGGTCGTCGACCACGGCCGGATCATCGCCCAGGGCACCCCGCTCGAGCTCAAGGACCAGTCCGGTGCGGCCAGCCTGGTCATCACGGTGAGCCGCCCCGGTGAGGTCGACCGGGCGGCCGAGCTGGTGCGCTCGGAGGTCGGCGAGCTGCACGTCGACCGCGACGCCCGGCGCATCACCGCTCCCGCCGAGGGGGTGGGTGCGCTCACCCGCATCGCCGCCCGGCTCGACGAGGCCGGCATCGACCTCGACGACATCGGCCTGCAACGGCCCAGCCTCGACGACGTCTTCCTCAACCTCACCGGCCACAAGGCCGAGGTCGAGGTCGAGCAGGAGTCGTCCCACGACGAGCAGAAGACGGAGGCGGTCCGATGACCTCCACCACGGTGACCCACTTCCAGGCCACCCACCCCGACGAGCGCGGCGCGACCGGCACCCGGCAGATCGGGGCCCTGATCCGGCGCAACCTCACGCACATCAAGCGACAGCCCGAGATGCTCACCGACGTCACCATCCAGCCGGTGATGTTCGTGCTCCTCTTCGCGTTCGTCTTCGGCGGGTCGATCAACATCCCCGGCGTCGACTACAAGGAGTGGCTGCTGCCCGGCATCATGGCGCAGACCATGGCGTTCAGCTCGTTCGTCGTGGCGATCGGGCTCAACAACGACCTCGGCAAGGGCATCGTCGACCGGTTCCGCTCGCTGCCGATCGGCCGCGGGGCGGTCGTCGTGGCGCGCAGTGTCTCCAGCCTCATCCACTCCAGCCTCGGCATCGTGGTCATGTCGGTCACCGGGCTCTTCATCGGGTGGAACATCAACACCGGGCCGGCCCGGGGCCTGCTCGGCTATGGGCTGCTCGTGCTGTTCGGGTTCATGATGATCTGGATCGGCATCCTGGTCGGGTCGTCCCTGCGCTCGGTCGAGGCCGTGCAGGGCGTCATGTTCGTCACGATCTTCCCGATCACCTTCCTCAGCAACGCGTTCGCGCGCCCCGAGGGCATGCCGCCGGTGCTGCGCTGGCTCGCCGAGTGGAACCCGATCAGCGCGCTCGTGCAGGCGCTGCGCGAGCTGTGGGGCAACGAGGGCTTCCGGTTGCCGCCCGACGCCGCGCTGCCGCTGCAGTACCCCGTCACCGCGACCCTCATCTGGACCATCGGGCTGTCGGCGATCCTCGCGCCGCTGGCCATCCGGGCCTACGTGCGCCGCACCACCGACTGAGGTCCGCCAGAGGGGCAGGCCTAGGGTGGGGACATGATCGTCGCCGTCACCACCGCACCCGACGGCACCGTGGGCGGCGGCCTCGGCCGGGCCCAGGCGGTGGCCGTCGCCGAGGTCCGCGACGGCCACGTCGCGTCGTGGACCGAGCACGCGGTCGGCTGGGGCGACCTGCACGGCACCGGGCCCGAGGGCACCCACCACGCCCGGATCGTGCGGTTCATGCGCGAGCACGCGGTCGAGTCCGTCGTCACGAGCGGGCTCGGCGAGGGCATGCGCACCACCATGGGCAAGCTCGGCGTGGTCGTGCGCACCGACCTGCGTGGCGAGGCGCGTGCCGCGGCCGTCCTGGCCGCGACCACCACCACGGTGCGGATGCCGTAGCCCCGACACCGCGTGGTTGCATGGGCGCATGCCTGCCGTGCGCTTCGTCGACGTGTTCTCCGAGTCCACCTGCCGCGGCAACGCGCTCGCCGTGTTCCACGACGCCGACGACCTCAGCGACGAGCAGATGGCGGTCATCGCGCGCTGGACCAACCTGTCCGAGACGACCTTCCTGTGCGCGCCGACCGACCCCGGCGCCGACTACCGGGTGCGCATCTTCACCACCGGTGGTGAGCTGCCGTTCGCCGGGCACCCCACCCTCGGCAGCACGCACGCCTGGCTCGAGGCCGGCGGCCGGCCGGCATCCGAGGGCGTGGTCGTGCAGCAGTGCGCCGCCGGGCTGGTGGAGGTGCGGCGTGACGAGCGGCTCCGCTTCGCCGCGCCACCGCTGACCCGCACCGGCCCGGTGTCCGCGGCACTGGCGGCACGGGTCGTCACGGCCCTGGGCCTCGACCCGGCCGACGTGCTGGAGACCGCGTGGGTCGACAACGGGCCGGGGTGGATCGGACTGTTGCTGCGGTCACCGGATGCCGTGCTCGCCGCGGTGCCGGACCCGAGCCTGTGTGCCGGGCTCAAGGCCGGCTTCGTCGCGGTCTACCCGCCCGGGGCCCGGGACGACGGGGTGGCTGCGGAGGTCCGGGCGGTCTACTCCGACGAGCGCGACTTCGCGGAGGACCCCGTCACCGGATCGCTCAACGCCGGCCTCGCCCAGTGGCTGGTGCCCGCAGGCCACCTGCCCGAGCACTACGTCGCCGCGCAGGGCACCGTGATCGGCCGGGAGGGCCGCGTGCACGTCGACGTCATCGACGGCACGGTGTGGGTCGGCGGCGCCACGCGCACCGTCATCACCGGCGAGCGCCCCACCTGACCCGTGCTACCGCCTGGTAGATGAAGCGATCGCATCACCTACTGCGCCGTAGCCCAGGCCACGTGCAAACCAGCCACCGACCCGACCTCCCCTACCACCTGGTAGATCGACCGATCGGTGCACCTACGAGGCGGTAGCAGACGCCAGGTAGCGGCATCCCACCGTCGCAGCGGTCAGGGAGAGCGCGACCCACCCGAGCGTCCCGCGCGTGACTGTTGGTTGAGGTGCGGATGGCGAAGGGCCGGGTCCGTGTGGACCCGGCCCTTCGGCATCCGCCCCTGACGGGCGGGTGGTGTGGCTCGCTCAGCCGTCGTAGGGCTTGGTGGCGAGCACCTTGACCTCGATCTGCTTGCCGTTGGGGGCCGCGTAGGTGACGGTGTCGCCCACCTTGGCGCCGTTGACGGCTGCACCGATCGGGGACTTCTCGGAGAACACGTGCATCGAGTCGTCGGTGATCTCACGCGAGCCGAGCAGGAAGGTCTCCTCGTCGCCGAACATGTCGACGGTGACGACCATGCCGGGCTCGACGATGCCGTCGTCGGCCGGGGTCTCGCCGATGACGGCGGTCTCGAGCAGCTGGGTGAGCTGGCGGATGCGGGCCTCCATCTTGCCCTGCTCCTCCTTGGCGGCGTGGTAGCCGCCGTTCTCCTTGAGGTCCCCCTCTTCGCGGGCGGCCTCGATCTTCTTGGCGATCTCGGTGCGGCCCGGCCCGGAGAGCTCGTCGAGCTCGGCCTGGAGGCGGTCGAACGCCCCCTGGGTCAGGAAGCTCGCCTGGTTGGCGGTCTCGGTCACGTCACTCACTCCTGGATCATGGGCGGCGCCTGCCCACACGGGGCGGCACCTCGGTGCTACGGCAACGGGCCCGGGTTCCGAGGATGCCGTTCGGCACGCGTGTCGGACCCAGACCCGAGGTGAATAAGCGACCAGCCTACCAAGCCGGGCCCGGATCGCCACCATGGCGAGCCCTCCGGGCGGGCCACCGGCCCGGTCATCAGGGGGTGTCGAGCACCCGGGTGCACGAGTCGACGACCCCGGTCACCGCCCGCACGCTGGTGCGCAGCGACACCACCCGGTGCACCGAGGTGGGGCCCTGCGCGGGGACGTCGTCGTCGACGGTGCCGACCCGGTTGCGCCCGCCGTCCAGCGCCGTGATCCGGCAGAGCACGGCGACGCCGGCCGGCCGGTGCAGGTCGTACTCCACGACGATCGAGGTGTCGGACTCGACCCGGTAGGCGGTCACCTCCGGGCGCACGCTGCCGGCCGTGCTGGCGATGCCCCACCACACGATGACGCCGACGGCGGCGAGGCAGCCGACGATGCCGACCACCCACCATCGGGTGGTGCCGGGAGCGGGGCGGGGCAACGGCATACGGGTCCTCGGTCTGGGCTGGTGTGCGGTGGTCGTGGGGACGGCACCGGATGAGAGGATGGACGGCGTCCATTCTCGGGTACGCCCCGAGAGCGCTGCAGGGAAGGGTCTCCATGTCCGACCGGCTCCGGCTCATGTGCGTGCACGCGCACCCGGACGACGAGTCCAGCAAGGGCGCCGCCACGATGGCGCGCTACGTCGACGAGGGCCACGAGGTGCTCGTGGTGTCGTGCACTGGGGGCGAGCGCGGCGACGTGCTCAACCCGAGGCTGAAGAACGACGTGCACATCCTGCGCGACCTCGCCCAGGTGCGCCGCGACGAGATGGCCGCGGCGCAGGCGATCCTCGGCGTGCAGCACACCTGGCTCGGCTTCGTCGACTCCGGCCTGCCCGAGGGCGACCCGCTACCCCCGCTGCCCGAGGGCTGCTTCGCCCTCGAGCCGCTGTCGGTCACCTCCGAGGCTCTGGTGCGCGAGATCCGCCGCTTCCGCCCGCACGTCGTCACGACCTACGACGAGAACGGCGGCTACCCGCACCCCGACCACATCATGTGCCACGACGTGTCGATGGCCGCCGTGGTCGCGGCCGGCGACCCCGAGGCGTTCCCGCACGCCGGGCCGGCCTGGCAGCCGCTGAAGGTCTACTACAACCAGACCTTCAGCCGGGCGCGCATCGAGGCGTTCCACGAGGCGCTCACGGCGCTGGGCGAGGAGAGCCCGTATGCCGAGTGGCTCGAGAACTGGTCGCGCCCCGACCGCGCCGTGACGACCCGGGTCGAGTGCGCTGCCTGGTTCGAGCGGCGGGATGCCGCGCTGCTCGCGCACGCCACCCAGGTCGACCCCGAGGGCACCTGGTTCCGGGTCACCCGGGAGGTGCAGGCCCAGGTCTGGCCGACCGAGGACTACGAGGCGGCCCTGTCCTTCATCCCGATCGCTGAGGGCGAGGACGACCTCTTCGCCGGCATCCCCACCGACGTCGCGGAAGCCGACGCCCTCGCGACCTCCGGCGACCTCGCGGTCGCCCTCGACACCCGCACGGAGCGTGAGGCATGAACGAGGCACCCACCGCCGACGGCGGGCCGGGCTTCCTGGCCTTCCTCGCCTTCTTCCTCCTGGCCATCGCGCTGTGGTTCCTGATGCGCAACATGAACGCCCGGATGCGGCGGATGTCCTACCGCCAGCAGGCGGCGCACCTCGGCAAGGACGACCCGCAGGTGGGTCCCGGCGAGCTCGGCGCCAAGGCCGAGGGCCCGGTGCCCGGTGCGGCGGGCGCGGCCGGCGCAGCTGGCGCGGCGGTGACGACACGGCATCCCCACCGGTCGACGAAGCGAGTGGTCCCGACGACAGCACACCGAGCGGGGACGTCGACGACACCGACGGCAAGGGCCCGGCCACCGGTCAGTGACCCGGTGACCCCGCTGGCCGGGGACCGCGGCCGGTCAGACGATCGCGGGACCGGTGAGCGCGAGCGAGGCGGCGACGAAGTGCGCCGTGAAGGCCAGGATGGTCAGCGCGTGGAAGACCTCGTGGAACCCGAACCAGCGCGGTGAGATGTTCGGCCGCTTGGTGCCGTAGACGACGGCCCCGAGGCTGTAGAGCGCCCCGCCGATGACGACCCAGGTCATCACCGCCGGCCCGGCGTGCTGCAGCAGCGGGCCGAAGTAGAAGACGGCCACCCAGCCCAGCATCAGGTAGGCGGGCACGTAGAGCCAGCGCGGGGCGCCGGCCCAGAACACCCGGAAGAGCACGCCGAGGAAGGCGCCGCTCCACACGATGATGAGCATCCGCTTGGCCTGCGCCGGGGGCAGCAGCAGCGCGAAGGGCGTGTAGGTGCCGGCGATGATCAGGAAGATGTTGGAGTGGTCGAACCGGCGCAGGAACCCTCCGACGCGGGGCGACCAGGTGCCCCGGTGGTAGACGGCCGACGTGCCGAACAGCAGCACGGCGGTGCCGGCGAAGACCGCGGCCGACACCTTCTCCGTGGTGGTGCCGGCGAGCACGATGAGGATGATGCCCGCGACCAGCGCCACGGGAGTCATGCCGGCGTGCAGCCAGCCGCGCAGCTTGGGCTTGACATGGTCGATCGCCGTCTCGACGCGCTGCTCGAGGGCCTCGCGGCGGCTCGGCTCGGCGCCGGGCGTCGGCTCGGTCTGCGTCATTGGCCAACCGTAACCTACCCGAGCGTAAGTTAGGGTGTCGGCGCCGTGTGACCCGTGCCGCGGGCGACCCCGACCGGCGCTCGTAACGGCCGGGTCCGGCCTGCTGCTGACGACCGGGGCGCGGGAGTACCGTGGGGCGCGCCGTCCGCGACCTCGCGGCGCGGCGGTCCGGGACAGCAGGCGGGAGGCCAGGCGCATGGGGCTCAGCGACGTCCTGTATGCCGCCTACGCCCGCCGCCTGACCCGGCAGCTCGACCCGTCGTCGGTGCCGCGTCACGTCGGCGTGATGCTCGACGGCAACCGCCGCTGGGCCAAGGCCCGCGGGGCCGGGGCGAGCGAGGGCCACCAGGCCGGCGCCGACAACATCGCGAACCTGCTGTCCTGGTGCGACGAGGCGGGCGTCGAGGTGGTCACCCTCTGGCTGCTCTCGACCGACAACCTCAACCGCCCGGAGAAGGAGCTGCGGCCCCTGCTCGGCATCATCGAGAAGGCCGTCGACACCCTGGCGGCGACCCACCGCTGGCGCATCCACCCGGTCGGGGCGCTCGACCTGCTGCCGGCCGCCACGGCGGCGCGTCTCAAGGCCGCGGAGGACGCCACCCGCGACGTCGACGGGATGCTCGTGAACGTGGCGGTCGGCTACGGCGGGCGCCGCGAGATCGCCGATGCCGTGCGCTCGCTGCTGCAGGAGCAGGCCAGCCAGGGCACCAGCCTCGAGGAGCTCGCCGAGGTGATCGACGTCGAGCACATCGCCGAGCACCTCTACACCAAGGGACAGCCCGACCCCGACCTGGTCATCCGCACCTCGGGGGAGCAGCGGCTCGGCGGCTTCCTGCTCTGGCAGAGCGCCCACAGCGAGTTCTACTTCTGCGAGGCCTACTGGCCCGACTTCCGCAAGGTCGACTTCCTGCGCGCGCTGCGCGCCTTCGGCGAGCGCAACCGCCGCTTCGGCGCCTGAGCGCGACACCCCGGCATCCGCGCCGGGCGATCCGCGTTCGACGGCACGCGGACGCTGTCGGCCTCGCTGGTCACATCGTCATCCCATCGATCGCCAGCCCGTCACGTGAACACTCGGGAAACGGGCCGGACGACGCGCGGTGCCGGAGCATGCGCGACAGCGCTGTCGAACATCGTCGTAGCGTCGACGACCACCGCATTCCTCACCCCAGGAGCGACCATGGCCTCGAGCACGCGACCGGCACCGCCCGCCCGCCCCGGGAAGGAGCCGCGTCGCACCTACGTGCTCGACACCTCGGTCCTGCTCGTCGGACCCCCGGGCGATCACCGCGCTTCGCCGAGCACGAGGTCGTGCTCCCGGTCGTGGTGGTCACCGAGCTCGAGGCCAAGCGGCACCACCCCGAGCTGGGCTACTTCGCCCGCACGGCGCTGCGGATGCTCGACGACCTGCGCATCTCGGCACGGCCGGCTCGACGCGCCCGGTGCCGATCGGCGACGAGGGCGGCACGCTGCGGGTCGAGCTCAACCACACCGACCCGACCGTCGCTGCCCGCCGGCTTCCGGCTGGGCGACAACGACACCCGCATCCTGGCGGTGGCACGCAACCTGGCCAACGAGGGCCGCGACGTCACCGTCGTCAGCAAGGACCTGCCGATGCGGGTCAAGGCGTCCGCGCTGCGGCCTCGAGGCCGAGGAGTACCGCGCCGAGCTCGCCGTCGACTCCGGCTGGACCGGCATGGCCGAGCTCGACGTCACCGTCGAGGAGATGGACGCACCTGTACGAGTACGGCCGCGCTCGAGAGCGTCGAGGGCGCCGAGCTCGCCCTGCCACACCGGGCTGGTGCTGCAGCTCGCCGCGCGGCTGCGGCGCTCGGCCGGGTCGGCCCCGACAAGCAGCGTGCGCCTGGTGCGCGGCGACCGCGACGTGTTCGGCCTGCACGGCCGCAGCGCCGAGCAGCGGATCGCGCTCGACCTGCTGCTCGACCAGGACATCGGCATCGTCTGCCTCGGCGGCCGCGCCGGCACCGGCAAGTCGGCGCTGGCCCTGTGCGCCGGCCTCGAGGCCGTCATGGAGCGCCGCCAGCACCGCAAGGTCATCGTCTTCCGGCCGCTGTACGCGGTGGGCGGCCAGGAGCTCGGCTACCTGCCCGGCGACGCGGCCGAGAAGATGAACCCCTGGGGCCAGGCGGTGTTCGACACGCTGTCGGCGCTGGTCTCGCGCGAGGTGGTCGAGGAGATCCTCGACCGCGGCATGCTCGAGGTGCTGCCGCTCACGCACATCCGCGGCCGCTCGCTGCACGACGCGTTCGTCATCGTCGACGAGGCGCAGTCGCTGGAGCGCAACGTGCTGCTCACCGTGCTCTCCCGCATCGGGCAGAACTCCCGGGTCGTGCTCACCCACGACGTCGCCCAGCGCGACAACCTGCGGGTGGGCCGGCACGACGGCGTCGCGGCGGTGATCGAGGCGCTCAAGGGCCACCCGCTGTTCGCCCACGTCACGCTCGACCCGCAGCGAGCGCAGCCCGATCGCGGCCCTGGTCACCGACCTGCTCGAGGGCATCGAGGTCTAGCTCAACCCCCGGTCGGGACCCGTCCGTAACCAGGACGTCGATTTCGCTCTGCTCGGCGCAATCACCTAAAGTAAGGTCTCGATTCGGTAACGCCCCGAGGGCCTCCCCTGCGCCCCGACCCCTGCTTCCTCCCGTTAGGTCCCGCCTGCCCATGTCCCGGTACTCCGCGCGCCACGCGCCCCGTCATGCCGCTCCTTCGCGGCGGTCGGGAGCTGCCCACGCGACCCGTACGGCCCTCGGCCGGCCGGTGCTCGCCACCGGAGTGGCGGCAGCCGTGCTGTCGACCGGAGCCCTGGCGGCCTCCGTGTCCGGGGGCACCGCGAGCGCGGACACGCTGACCTTCGCGGTCGACGGCGTCACCTCGAGCACCTCCACGGAGCAGAGCAAGACCGAGCAGGCCGACGCCGTGCGCGTGCGCCGCCGACCGCAGCGCCACCAACGCGCAGCGCTCCGTGGTCGCCGCCCGCAGCGCTCAGCGCGAGAAGGCGCCGCTGCTCGGACCGCCCAGGCGAGAAGGTCAAGGCCGCCGCCGTAGCCAAGGCCCGCAAGGCCGCCGCCGAGCGCGCCGCCGCGGCCGCCGAGCGCAAGCGCGTCATCGCCAACGCGCAGCGCGACCCCAAGGCGGCCGCGCGGCTGCTGATGCCCGACTACGGCTTCAGCGCAGTCCCAGTGGGGCTGCCTCGAGCGCCTGTGGATCGGCGAGAGCGGCTGGAACTACCGGGCCGAGAACTCCTCCTCGGGCGCCTACGGCATCCCGCAGTCGCTGCCGGGCAGCAAGATGGCGACCGTCGGCGAGCGACTGGCGCACCAACCCGGTCACCCAGATCAAGTGGGGCCTGAACTACATCAAGCTCTCGTACGGCTCGCCGTGCAACGCCCTCAGCCAGTGGAACGCCCGTTCGCCGCACTGGTACTGACCGGCCCCGCCGTCGGGTGCCGCGCGCGGCCCGCGGCTCAGATCTTGCGCAGCCGGATGCCGGTCGACCGCGTGGTCGGCGCCCTTGGTGAGCACCAGCGTGGCGCGGTCGCGGGTCGGCAGCACGTTCTCGACCAGGTTCGGGCTCGTTGATCTGCTCCCAGATCGCGGATGCCGTGGCCCGCGCCTCGTCGTCGCTCGAGCCCGGCGTAGCGGTGGAAGTACGACTGCGGGTGGGCGAAGGCGGTCTCGCCGCAGCCGGAGGAAGCGCTCGACGTACCAGGTGCGGATCTCCTCGACCGGTGCGTCGACGTAGACCGAGAAGTCGAAGTAGTCCGAGATCGCCCCGGTGCTCGACCCGTCGGGGCGCACCGCGGGCGGCTGCAGCACGTTGAGCCCCTCGACGATGAGCACGTCGGGGCGGCGCACCCGGATCGGTGTCGGGGAGCATGTCGTAGGTGAGGTGCGAGTACTGCGGCGCCTCGACCACCGGCATCCCCGACTTCACCGCGGCGACGAAGCGCATCAGCGCGCGGCGGTCGTACGACTCGGGAAAACCCTTGCGCTGCAACAGGCCCCGTCGCTCGAGCTCGGCGTTGGAGTGGAGGAAGCCGTCGGTCGTGATGAGCTCGACCCGCGGGGTGTGCGGCCAGCGGCTCATCAGCTCCTTGAGGATGCGCGACGGTCGTCGACTTGCCGACGGCCACCGATCCGGCCACCCCGATCACGAACGGCACGCGAGTCGGGCGCTCCCCGAGGAACTCGCTCGTCGCCAGCCGGAGCCCGTGGGTGGCCTCGACGTAGAAGTGCAGCAGCCGCGAGAGCGGGAGGTAGACCTCCTCGACCTCGTTGAGGTCGAGCCGGTCGCCCAGGCCGCGCAGCCGCGCGAGGTCGCTCTGCTCCAGGCTCATCGGGTGGTTCTCGCGCAGGCGCGACCACGCCCGGCGGTCGAGGTCGACGTAGGGCGTCGGCAGCGTGCGTCGCTCCTGCGTGGCGCTCACCCGCGCCATTGTTGCGTATGCCGGGACGTCACGACCGGCGTGACCTGCGCCATCGCCGCGCCGGCGGTGGGACGGCCACGAGGGTCCGGCATCCCAACTAGGCTGGCCCATGTGCGGAATCGTGGGTTACGTCGGTACGACGATGGATGACACGGCCCTGGAGGTCGTGATGGAGGGGCTGTCGCGGCTCGAGTACCGCGGCTACGACTCGGCGGGCGTCGCGCTGGTCACGGCTGACGGCATCACGTCCGAGAAGCGCGCCGGCAAGCTCGAGAACCTCCGCTCGGCGCTCGAGGCGCAGCCGCTCGCGGCCTCGCGCACCGGCATCGGGCACACCCGGTGGGCCACCCACGGCGGCCCCACCGACGGCAACGCCCACCCGCACCGTGGCGGCGACGACGACCGGCTCGCCCTGATCCACAACGGCATCATCGAGAACTTCCACGCGCTGAAGAAGGAGCTGCTCGAGGAGGGCGTCGAGTTCCGCTCCGAGACCGACACCGAGGTCGCCGCGAAGCTGGTCGGTCGCGAGTACGACCGGGTCGGCGACCTCACCACCGCGATGCGCACCGTCGTGCAGCGGCTCGAGGGCGCGTTCACCCTGCTGGCGGTGCACGCCGACAGCCCCGGCGTGGTCGTCGGCGCCCGCCGCAACAGCCCGCTCGTCGTCGGCCTGGGCGACGGCGAGAACTTCCTGGGCAGCGACGTCGCGGCCTTCATCGGCCACACCCGGCACGCGCTCGAGCTCGGCCAGGACCAGATCGTCACGATCACGCCCGAGGGCTACTCGGTCATCGACTTCGACGGCACGCCGTCCGACGGCAAGGCCTACGAGGTCACCTGGGATGCCGCCGAGGCCGAGAAGGGCGGCTACGCCACCTTCATGGAGAAGGAGATCAACGACCAGCCGCACGCCGTGGCCGACACCCTGCTGGGCCGCACCGACGACACCGGCCGGCTCGTGCTCGACGAGGTGCGCATCAGCGAGGAGCAGCTGCGCGCGGTCGACCGGATCACGATCGTCGCCTGCGGCACCGCGGCCTACGCCGGCATGGTCGCCAAGTACGCGATCGAGCACTGGACCCGCATCCCGGTCGAGGTCAGCCTCGCCCACGAGTTCCGCTACTGCGACCCGATCGTCGACGGCACGCACGCTCGTCGTGTCGATCAGCCAGTCCGGCGAGACCATGGACACCCTGATGGCCGTCAAGCACGCGGCCGAGCTCGGCGCGATGACGCTGTCGATCTGCAACACGCACGGCTCGACGATCCCGCGCGAGTCCGATGCCGTGCTCTACACGCACGCCGGCCCCGAGATCGCCGTCGCGTCGACCAAGGCGTTCCTCGCCCAGATCACCGCCTGCTACATCCTGGGCCTCTACCTCGCCCAGCTGCGTGGCGAGACCTACGCCGACCGACGCGCAGGCCGTGATGGCCGAGCTGCAGGAGATCCCCGCGAAGATCGAGGACCTGCTGACCCGGATGGACCGCGTGGTCGAGATGGCGCACTTCATGGCCGACACCCGCTCGGTGCTCTTCCTCGGTCGCAACGTCGGCTACCCGGTGGCGCTCGAGGGTGCGCTCAAGCTCAAGGAGCTCGCCTACATCCACGCCGAGGGGTTCGCGGCCGGTGAGCTGAAGCACGGGCCGATCGCGCTCATCGACGCCGGCCAGCCGGTGTTCGTCATCGTGCCGAGCCCCGACACCCCGCACGAGCTGCACAAGAAGGTCGTCTCGAACATCCAGGAGATCCGGGCCCGCGGCGCGCGCATCATCGTCATCGCCGACGACGGCGACGACGCCGTCGTGCCGTACGCCGACGAGGTCATCCGCATCCCGCAGTGCTCGCCGCTGCTCGCGCCGCTGCTGGCCGTCGTGCCGCTGCAGGTCTTCGCGCTGGAGCTGTCCACGGCCAAGGGCCTCGACGTCGACCAGCCGCGCAACCTCGCGAAGTCGGTCACGGTCGAATGATCGTCGGCGTCGGCATCGACGTCGTCGACGTCGCGCGCTTCGGCGCGACGCTCGAGCGCACCCCGGCGCTGCGCGAGCGCCTCTTCACCACGGGTGAGCGCGACCTGCCGCTGAACTCGCTCGCGGCGCGGTTCGCCGCGAAGGAGGCCGTCGCCAAGGCACTCGGCGCCCCGTCGGGCATGCACTGGCACGACGCCGAGGTGCACCGTGGCGCCGACGGCCGCCCGCACCTCGAGGTGCGCGGCACCGTGCAGGCTCGGGTCGACGCGCTCGGCATCCTCTCGCTGCACCTGTCCCTGTCCCACGACGCCGGCATCGCGTCCGCTGTCGTCGTCGCCGAGGGAGCCCCACTGTGATCGAGGCCTGGTCGACGGATGCCGTGTACGCCGCGGAGCGCTCGCTGATGGCGACGCTCGACGACGGGGAGCTGATGGCCCGGGCCGTCGAGGGGCTCGCGGGGGTCGCGGCGGCCCGGCTCGAGGAGAGCGGTGGCCGGTCGGTGGCGGCTCTCGTGGGGCCGGGCAACAACGGCGCCGACGCGCTGTACGCCGTGGCCCGGCTCGCCGAGGCCGGCTGGAACGCCGTTGCGGTGCACCACGACACGGTCCACGAGGGCGCGCGCGCGGCTGCCGAGGCGGCCGGGGTCGTGCTCACGACCGACCCGAGCGGGCTGTTAGGTGAGGCCGACGTCGTGCTCGACGGCATCCTCGGCATCGGCGCCCGGGCGGGGTTGCCGCCGTGGGCTGTCGGCTGGTTGGCCGCACTGTCCGAGACGGCGCACGTCATCGCCGTCGACCTGCCCTCGGGCCAGGACCCGATGGGCGGCGAGCTCGACCCAGACGGCGTCTTCGCCGACGAGACCGTCACCTTCTCGGTCGCGAAGCCCGTGCACCTGCTGCCACCGACCGAGCAGGCCTGCGGGCTGCTGACCGTCGTCGACATCGGCCTGGAGATCGACGACGACCCGGTCGTGCGTCGCCTCGACCACGACGACATCGCCGCGCTCTGGCCGGTGCCCGTCGCGAGCGACGACAAGTACTCCCGCGGCGTGCTCGGGGTCGTGGCCGGTGGTGAGTCCTATCCCGGGGCCGCCGTGCTCAGCGTGACCGCCGCGGCCGAGTCCGGTGCCGGCATGGTGCGCTACGTCGGCACGCCCACCCCGACCGGGCTGGTGCGGGCCGCCGTTCCCGAGGCGGTGCACGGTGTCGGGCGGGTGCAGGCCTGGCTGGTCGGGCCGGGGCTCGACACCCAGGCGCTGGGCGAGGATGCCGCCGCCCAGCTCGGCGCGGCGCGCGAGGCGCTCGCCGGTGCCGAGCCGGTCGTCGTCGACGCCGGCGGCCTCGACCTCCTTGACGCCGAGGTGCTCGAGAAGCGGTCGGAGGCCGTCACCCTCCTCACGCCGCACGCCGGCGAGTGCGCCCGCCTCCTCACCCGGTTGGGCCCAGACGAGGTGACGCGGGAGCAGGTGGAGGCCCGACCTCTGGCCCACGCCCGCGCCCTGGCCGAGCTCACCGGTGCCACCGTGCTGCTCAAGGGCGCCACCACCATCGTCGTGCCGCCCGGCGAGGGCGCCCCCGCATGGTCGCAGGCCGACGCCCCGCCGTGGCTCGCCACCGCCGGCGCAGGCGACGTCCTCGCCGGGCTGCTCGGCACCCTGCTGGCCGCCGGCCTGCCCGCCGACCTCGCCGGCGCCCTCGGCGCACTGGTCCACGGCGTCGCCGCTGACCGGGCCAACCCGGGCGGCCCGGTGCGGGCGCTCGCGGTGGCACACGGCATCCCCATGGCGGTCGCCCACCTGTTGGGTCGTGGGCGCCTCCCGGCGTCCTAGACTCGTCAGGCCCATGACCACCTCGCCCGCCTCCGCCCCGCCCCCCGCGCCTGCGGGCGCTTCGGCGTGGGTCAGCGTCGACCTCGACGCCATCCGCGACAACGTGGCCGAGCTGGCGCGCCGGGCGGGTTCGGCGCAGGTGATGGCGGTCGTCAAGGGCGACGCCTACGGCCACGGGCTGGTGCCCTCTGCGCGCGCCGCCCTGGCCGGTGGTGCCACCTGGCTCGGCGTGGCCCAGCTCGCCGAGGCGATCGAGCTGCGTCGGGCCGGCGTCACGGCCCCGCTGCTCACCTGGCTCTTCCCGCCGGGCGGCGACGTCGGCGGCGCCGTCGACGCCGACATCGAGGTGACCGTCGGCAGCGGCTGGACCCTGGATGCCGTCACGGCCGCCGCGCGCGATCGCGGTCGCCCCGCCCGCGTGCAGGTGAAGGTCGACACCGGGCTGGGGCGCGGCGGCATCCTCACCGACTGGACGGAGATGGTCGCCCGGGTCGCGGCGGCGCAGGCCGAGGGCGCGATCGAGGTCACCGGGGTGTGGTCGCACTTCGCGTGGGCCGACGCGCCGCAGCACCCGACCGTGCGCGCCCAGCAGGTGCGCTTCGGCGAGGCGGCCGACGAGCTGGAGCGGGCCGGCGTGCACCCGGCGCTGCGCCACCTCGCGAACTCCGCGGCGACGCTCACCAACCCCTCGGCCCACTTCGACATGGTCCGGCCCGGGCTGGCGGTCTACGGGCTCTCGCCGGTGCCCGACCTCGGCGACCCCGCAGCACTTCGGCCTGCGCGAGGCGATGCGGGTCACGGCCCGGCTCACCCTGGTCAAGCGGGCCCGGGCCGGGCAGGGCGTCAGCTACGGCCACGAGTACGTCACCGAGCGCGACACCGTGCTCGGCCTGGTGCCGATGGGCTACGCCGACGGCATCCCGAGGTCGGCGGGCAGCCGCGGCCCGCTGCTGGTCGGCGGGCGCCGGCTGCCGGTGGCCGGCCGGGTCTGCATGGACCAGTTCGTCGTCGACCTCGGCCCGCAGTTCCAGGGCAGCGCGGGTGACGAGGTCGTGGTGCTCGGCCGCACGGCCGACGGCGAGCCGTCGGCCCAGGACTGGGCGGAGGCCGCGGGCACCATCAACTACGAGATCGTCACCCGGATGGGGCCGCGCCTTCCACGGGTGCTGCTCGGGGGTGGTGGCTGATGGCGCTGGGCCCGTTCGGCAGCGCTGCCAGCGCCGTCGGCGACCGGGTGATGCGGGCCGCGTGCGGGCTACCGGTCGGTCGACGCCCCGGACGGCTGGGCGCACACCCCGACCGAGTCGCTGTGGGTCACCGCCGACGACGGCGTCGCCCTGCACGTCGAGATCGACGCCCCCGACCTCTCCAGCCTCAGCCGGCGCCACCTCGCCGGGCGGATGCCCACCGTCGTGCTCGTGCACGGCTTCAGCCTCAACATGCAGTGCTGGGTGCTGCAGCGCCGGGCCCTCATCCACTCCGGCTTCCGGGTCGTCACCTACGACCAGCGCGGGCACGGTCGCTCCGGCCAGCCGGCGCTCGAGAACTGCACGGTGGCGCAGCTGGGCCGCGACCTCGCCGCCGTCATGGACGCCACCTGCACGAGCGGGCCGGTCGTGCTCGTCGGGCACTCGATGGGCGGCATGACCGTGATGTCGTATGCCGGGCAGCACCCCGACGTCGTGCGCGACCGGGTGCTGGCGGTCGCCCTCATCGCGACCAGCGCCGGTGGCGACGAGATGACCGAGTTCGGCCTGGGCGCCACCGTCGGCAAGGTGGTGGGGTCGTTCGGCCCGGGCGTGCTGACCCGGATGTCTCGGCACGCCGGTCCGATCGGTGCGCTGCGCAAGATGGGCCGCGGCGTGCAGGATGCCGTGGTGCAGCGGTGGGCGTTCGACTCGCCGGTGAGCCCCGAGCTGGTGCAGATGGTCGGCGACATGATCTTCTCCACCTCCTTCGACGTCATGGCGGCGTTCCTGCCCGACTTCGACGTGCTCGACATCAGCGCCGACCTCGCACCGCTCGTCGGCATCGAGACCCTGGTGATGAACGGCGCCGGTGACCTGGTCACCCCGCCCTCGCACAGCGAGGAGATCGTGCGTCGCATCCCGGGCGCCGAGCACGTCGTCGTCGAGGATGCCGGCCACATCCTCATGCTCGAGCACCCCCAGCTGGTCACCCAGCAGCTGCTCATGCTCATCGCGCGGGCCCAGCGGGCCGTGGCCGAGGGTGTGCCGGTGAGCAGCAAGCCGCGGGTGCGCCGCACGGTGCAGGACATCTCGAAGAAGCGCCGCGTGGCCCGCGCCCGGGCCGGCCGGAACAGGCGGGAGGCTGCGTCGTGAGCGGCCGCCGCGTGGCGCTGCCGGAGGTCGACGACACCCGCGCCCTGGGCCGGGTGCTGGGGGCGCTGCTGCGCGCCGGTGACCTCGTCGTGCTCACCGGGGGCCTCGGCGCCGGCAAGACCACCCTGACCCAGGGCATCGGCGAGGGCCTCGGGGTGCGTGGGCCGGTCACCTCGCCGACCTTCGTCATCGCCCGGGTGCACCCCTCGGTCGTCGGTGGCCCGGCGCTCGTGCACGTCGACGCCTACCGGCTCGGCGGGGCGCTCGAGCTCGACGACCTCGACCTCGACGCCTCGGTCGACGACAGCGTCACCGTGGTCGAGTGGGGGCACGGCCTGGCCGAGGACCTCAGCGACGACCGGCTCGAGGTCGTGCTCGACGTCGACACCGCCACCGAGGAGCGCACCGCCACCGTCACCGGCGTGGGGGGTCGCTGGGGCGGCGAGGCCGCGGATGCCGGGCTGGTCACCCTGGGTGGTGTGCCGTGCTGACCCTCGCGATCGACACCTCGACCTCGGCCATCGGCGTCGCCGTGCTCGCACCCGGGTCGCGACCCCGTCGTCGGAGTGGAGGTCGACGCCCGGGCGCACACCGAGCAGCTCGCACCGCTCGTGCGCGACACCCTGGCGGCCGCCGGTGCGACTCCCGCCGACCTCACCGACATCGCCGTCGGCACCGGCCCCGGTCCGTTCACCGGGCTGCGGGTCGGCCTGGTCACCGCGCTCACGCTGGGCCACGCGCTCGGCATCCCGGTGCACGGGGTGTGCAGCCTCGATGCGCTCGCTGAGCAGGCGCTGGCCGAGCACGACGACCTCGAGGAGGTGCTCGTCGCCACCGATGCGCGGCGCAAGGAGGTCTACTGGGCGCGCTACGCCCGGGGCGCCGAGGGGGCCGTGGCGCGCACCGCACCCGCCGTCGACCGCCCGGCGGAGCTCGCCGATGACGTGCGCGCGCTGCCGGCCGTGGGTCGCGGCCCGGTGCTCTTCCCGGAGCTCTTTCCCAACGGCCTCGGCGGTCCGCTCGACGTCGACCCGGGGTGGCTGGGGCGGGTCGCGTTGCGCCGCATCGCCGCAGGCGAGCCGATGCCGGTGGAGCCGCTCTACCTCCGCCGTCCCGACGCGCTCACGACCGCCGAGCGAGGTCGGTCGTGACCGTGACCGCACCGACGCTGCGCGAGGCGCGCTGGACCGACATCCCGGCCCTGGCGGAGCTCGAGCTCGAGCTCTTCGCTCACGACGCCTGGGCCGAGCCCACCTGGTGGGCCGAGCTCGCCGGCCGGCCCCGCCGCGACTACGTCGTGCTGACCGAGGCCGACGGCATCCTGGGGTATGCCGGGCTCGACCACGGGGGCGACGTCGCCGACGTGATGACGATCGCCGTGGCACCGCGGGCGCAGGGCCGCGGGGTCGGGGGGCGCCTGCTCGACGAGCTGGAGCGTCGCGCTCGGGCCCGGGGGCGGCATCCATGATGCTCGAGGTGCGCGCCGACAACGCCGCCGCACTGCGTCTCTACGAGCGCGCCGGCTTCGTGCTGCTCAGCACCCGCCGGCGCTACTACCAGCCGGGTGACGTCGACGCGCTGGTCATGCGAAAGCTGTTGCTGCAGGAGGAGCCCGGCGATGAGTGACGCACCCCTGGTGCTGGGCATCGAGACGTCGTGCGACGAGACCGGCGTCGGCATCGTGCGCGGTGAAACCCTGCTCGTCGACGCGATCGCCAGCAGCGTCGACGAGCACGCCCGCTTCGGCGGGGTCGTGCCGGAGGTCGCGAGCCGCGCCCACCTCGAGGCCATGGTCCCCACCATCGAACGGGCCTGTGCCACAGCCGGAGTCACGTTGCGCGACCTGGATGCCGTTGCGGTGACGTCGGGCCCGGGGCTCGCCGGGGCGCTGATGGTGGGGGTCGCCTCGGCGAAGGCGCTGTCGCTCGCCCTCGGTGTGCCGCTCTACGGGGTCAACCACCTCGCCAGCCACGTGGCCGTCGACATCGTCGAGCACGGCCCGCTGCCCGAGCCGGTGCTCGCGCTGCTCGTGTCCGGCGGGCACTCCTCGCTGCTGCTCGTGCCCGACGTGACGCACGACGTGCGCAGCCTTGGCGCGACCATCGACGACGCCGCTGGCGAGGCGTTCGACAAGGTGGCCCGGGTGCTCGGGCTGCCCTTCCCCGGCGGGCCGCACATCGACCGGGCGGCGCGTGAGGGCTCGATCACCATCGACTTCCCGCGCGGGCTCACCACCGGCCGCGACATGGAGCGGCACCGCTTCGACTTCTCGTTCTCGGGGCTGAAGACCGCCGTGTCGCGGTGGGTGCAGGCGCGCGAGGCCGCGGGGGAGCCGGTGCCGGTGGCCGACGTCGCGGCCAGCTTCCAGGAGGCCGTCACCGACGTGCTCACCCGCAAGGCCGTGCTGGCCTGCCGCGAGCACGGCGTCGGTCACCTGCAGATCGGCGGCGGCGTGGCCGCGAACTCCCGGCTCCGGGCGATGGCGCAGGAGCGGTGCGACGCGGCCGGCATCCAGCTGCGGGTGCCGCGGCCGGGGCTGTGCACCGACAACGGCGCGATGGTGGCGGCGCTCGGGGCGCAGATGGTGCTCAAGGGCCGGGCCCCCTCCGACCTCGACCTGCCGGCCGACTCCTCGATGCCGGTCACCGTCGTCCAGGCCTAGCGGGTCGAGCAGGGGAGCAGGCCCATCCGCTCCTTGAGCGTGACCACTCGCTGCACCGACGCAGCGACCTTCGCGGCGAACGCCGGGTCGTCGGCCGCCTTCGCCTTCACGGCTGCGATCATCGCCGGGGCGCTCGACGCGCGGCCGGTGAGCACGATGTCGCCGCCGGCGTCGATGAAGCGCACCGCCCGCTGGGGGGCCGGGGTGCCGCGCACGGCCTGGGCGTTGACGTCGTCGGTGATGACGACGCCGTCGTACCCCAGCTTGCCGCGGAGCAGGTCGGTGACGATGGGCTCGGAGAACATCGCCGGCACCTTCGGGTCGAGCTTGCTGTAGCGCGCCGAGCCGACCATGACCAGGCCGGCGCCGGCCTTGACACCCGCGGCGAACGGCTGCAGGTAGGGGTCGTTCGCGTCGGTCACGTCGTCGGTGATGCCAGTGCTGCTGAAGTCGGTGTTGCTGCGGATGCGGCCCAGGCCGGGGAAGTGCTTGACCGTGCCCTCGACGCCGCCGGCCTGCATCCCCTTGAGGAACGCGGCCGAGGCTCGCTCCACCGTCTCGGGGTCCGAGCCGTACTGCCGCCCGTAGCGCCCGATCGGCTCGTTGGCGCGGCCGATGTCAGCGGGCACCGTGTCGGTGACCGGGGCGAGGTTGACGTTGACGCCGGCGGCCTTGAGCTCGCGCGCCCAGCCGGTGGCGGCGCGGGTGAGCGCGGCCGACGACATGGTCGCCTGCGTCTTCGCCGAGGGCGGTCGGGTGAACCCGGCCCCCCGCAGCTGGTGCACCTCGCCGCCCTCCTGGTCGGCGGCGATGAGCAACCCCACGTCACCGGTGCTCTTTGGTGACACCAGGCCCTGGAGGTGATCGGAGGTGCGGCTGACCTTGGCGGCGCCGTCCCACCCGCCGAGGTAGATGACATTGCCGACGTGCGAGCCCCGCACCGTGCGGTCGAGCGAGCCCAGTGAGGCGTTGGCGTCGAAGCCGACCATGAACAGCTGGCCCAGTCGCTGCGCCGGCGTCAGGGACTCGACGGTCGACGTGACGCAGGCGGCTGCCGTGTCCTGGCTGGGCGAGGGGGATGCCGTTCCCGGCGTGGCGCTCGGGGTCGCCGTCGCGCTCGCGCTCGCCGGCGAGGACGACGCCGAGGCGGGCGCACTCGAGCGGCCCGACGCGCTGGAGGTCAGCGGCCCGGCCGGGTCGCCTGCGCACCCGGCGAGCGTCAGGGCCAGCACGAGGGGGGCTGCGGTGATGACGGCCGGGCGTCGGGTCGGGCGGGGCCGAGACGTCGCGGACAGCCGAGGAGTCGAGCGAGCAGGGGACGTCACGAACAGCACCCGACGACGGTACGTGAGCCGCCTGCGAACACCGAATGCGCACTCTTGGAGCCGTCGGCTCGCTGTTGGGTGCTCAGGTGGTCGCCCTGGCAGCCATCTCGGCACCCGACTCGAGGCGGTGCGGCGACGGCATCCGACACAATCGACCCCATGCCGACCGACGCCCTGCCGAGCCTGCCCGTGGTCCTCGACGTCGACACCGGGGTCGACGACGCCTGCGCCCTCCTCCTCGCCGCGCTGCACCCACGGCTCGACCTGCGGGCTGTCACCTGCGTCGGCGGCAACGCCCCGCTGGCCGACGTCGTGCGCAACACCCTCGTCGTCCTGGAGACGGCCGGTCGCGCCGACGTGCCGGTGGGGGTGGGTGCGGCTCGCCCCATCCTCGAGGAGCCGGTCGACGCCCGGCACGTGCACGGCGCCGACGGCATGGCCGACCTCGGGATGCCGGCGCCCACCCTCGCGCCCGACCCGCGCCCGGCGATCGACCTGCTGCGCGACACCATCGACGCGCAGCACGCCGCCGGCGCGCCGGTGACCGTGGTGCCGCTGGCCCCCATGACCAACCTCGCCCTGCTCGCCCGCGGTGCACCCGCAAGCCTTCGCGCAGATCGGGAGGATCGTCTTCATGGGCGGCGGCGCGGAGATCAGCAACGCCACCGCGGCAGCCGAGTTCAACGTCTTCCACGACCCGGAGGCCGCCGCCATGGTGCTCGACGCCTGCGCCGAGCACGACGTCCCCGTCACGATGTACGGCCTCGACGTCTTCTACGACCCACTCGTCACCGACGTGCAGGTCGAGGGGCTGCGCGAGCTCGACACCCCGGTCGCCGACCTCGCCGCGGGGCTGATCTCCTTCCACCACCGCCGGTTCGCCAACTCCGGGGCGACCATCGGCGACGCGGGCGCGGTCGGCATCCTGGTCGAGCCCGATGCCGTGCGCACGGAGCGCCTGCCGGTGCGGGTCGAGCTCGCCGGCACCTGGACCCGCGGCCGCACGGTCGTCGACCGCCGCGACTGGAGCGGCCACCTCGCCCACGACCCGCACGGCCTCGCGGCCACAATGGTCGATGTGGCGCTGACCATCGACGGACCCCGGATCGCCGACCTCTGGGTGCGCACCGTGCGTGGGGAGGCGTCGTGAGCGGGCGGGTGCTGGTGCTCGGGTCGCTCAACGTCGACCTCGTCACCCGGGTCGAGCGCCATCCCAAGCCGGGCGAGACCGTGCTCGGTGAGGGCCTCGAGCAGCTCGCGGGAGGCAAGGGCGCCAACCAGGCCGTCGCGGCGGCATCTGCGGGGGCGAGGGTCGCCATGGTCGGGTGCGTCGGCGACGACGCGGGCGGCACCGCCTACCGCGCCCGGCTCGAGCGGCTCGGCATCGACGTCAGCGGCGTGCGCGTCGTCGCGGGCGCGCCGAGCGGGCACGCCCTCATCGCGGTGTCCGACGACGGCGAGAACTCGATCGTCGTCATCCCCGGAGCCAACGACCTGCTCGACGAGCGCGAGGTCGCAGCGGTCGACACCCTGGGCCCCGGCGACGTGCTCGTCGTGCAGCTCGAGGTGCCGCGCGCCGTCGTGTGCACCGCAGTGCGCCGGGCGGCCTCGCGTGGGGCACGGGTCGTGCTCAACACCGCTCCGTATGCCGCGCTGCCCGCCGACGTCGTCGCCCTCGCCGACCCGGTGGTCGCCAACGAGCACGAGATGGCGGCGCTCGCCGAGGCCGGCACCGAGCCCCAGTCGCTGCTCGTCACCTTCGGGGCCAACGGGGCGGCCTGGGACGGCGAGACGCGCCCGGCCCACGTGGTTGCGGCGCACGAGGTGGTCGACACCACCGGTGCGGGCGACGCGTTCTGCGGCGCGCTCGCGGCATCCCTGGCTGAGGGGGGTGGGCGCGAGGCGGCGCTCGAGGCGGCCCTGGCGGCGGGTGCGGCCGCGGTCCGCCACCGCGGCGCCCAGCCCGACCCCGGGCTCTAGGAGCTACGCGGGGTCCACGACGAGGACGACCTGCTGGCCCGCCACCCGGGTGAGGATGACGGTGGCCTGGGCGCCGTCGCCGGCCTTGCGGCCGATCCGCAGCTCGCGGCGCAGCTCGTCGTCGTCGAGCCGCACGCCGCGCTTCTTGATGGTGAGCCCGGTGATGCCGTGCTGGCGCAGCCAGGCGCGCAGCGACTTCACGCCGAAGGGCATCACCTCGCGCACTGCGTAGCGCCGGGCGAAGGGCACGTCGACGTGCGCCTCGCTGACGACGTAGCCGAGCCCGGTGTCGACCTCGCTGCCCAGGGTGGCCGCGGTCACGGCCCCGAGCAGGCCGGCCTGGGTCACCGCCCGGTCGGGCTCGTAGAGCCACGGCCCGACCGCCCCCAGCGACTCGACCGTGGGGATCTCCGGCTCGGCCATCGTCTCGTCGACCTCCACCGGGGAGCGGTCCGGCCGCAGGATGCGCGCGCTGCGACCCGGGCGCTGGGCGAGCGGACCCCACCACACCGCGCACTCGAGCACCTCGCCCGCGAACGAGGTCCACTGGGCCTCGGTGCCGAGCGGGATGGCGTCGTGCGGCATCGAGGGCGACAGCTTGGCCCCCGTGGCGGGCACCGCGGTGGCCACCTGGAGCACGAACTCCCACGTCGGCTGGATCTCGTCGAGCCGGAACACTCGCTTGATCCGCCCGTGCCGGCCGGTCAGGCCCGGCACGCGACGGGCCGGGTCGAGCCACACGCCCACCCGCGAGCGCAGCGGGTCGCGCGGCGCCTCGAACTCCTCCGCCAGCCCCACCCGGCTGCGCGAGTCCGGCCAGGGTCGCAGGTTGATGTCGGCGATCGCGGCGGTGACCGGGTCGATGTCGACCCCCTGCACGGTGACGCCGAGCGCCGACATCGCCACGGCATCCGAGCCGATGCCGCAGCCGAGGTCGTGCACGGTCGCCAGCGAGGCGTTGTAGAAGCGCCCGGCGTGGGTCGCAGCCACCTCCAGGCGCGAGGCCTGCTCGAGCCCGTCGGCGGTGTAGAGCATGTCGTCGGCGAACTCGCCGAACTTCGCCACCGCCCGGGCGCGGAGCCTCTGCTGGGTGAGCAGCGCGGCGACGAAGTCGGGGCTGTGGCCCTCCCGGCGCAGCCGGTCCTGCAGGCGCATCACCTCGCGCTCGTCGTAGGCGGGCAGGCTGCGCAGGATCGCCCGACCGTCGGGCGACCCCAGCGCTCGAACGGTGCCGACATCCACGGCGGGCATCCTGCCACCCCAAGGGGCACACGCATCCCGGGAGGCGCAGCCCGGGCCCGGACGTCCGACAACTGGCACTCGAGTTGACCGAGTGCTAACGAGCGACCTAGATTTGCCTCATTGGCACTCGCCCTCGGTGAGTGCCAGCGCACCCCGGGTCTCGATCGACCCCCGCGACGGCGAGAGCGGCCCGGGAGCGCAGTCCCCGTCCACTTCGACTCACCCCACAGGGGAGGAGCACACCGTGTCGGTTTCCATCAAGCCGCTCGAGGACCGCATCGTCATCAAGAGCCTCGAGGCCGAGCAGACGACCGCGTCCGGTCTCGTCATCCCGGACACCGCGAAGGAGAAGCCCCAGGAGGGCGAGGTCCTCGCAGTCGGTCCCGGTCGCATCGACGACAAGGGCAACCGCGTCCCGCTCGACGTCCAGGTCGGTGACCGCGTCATCTACAGCAAGTACGGCGGCACCGAGATCAAGCACGGCGGCGAGGAGTACCTCATCCTGTCCGCCCGTGACGTGCTCGCCGTCGTCGGCTGACGCACGAACCACGTATGCCGTGACCGCGCCCCGGTGCGCACCCGCCACCGGGTGTGACCGGGGCGCGTCCGGTACCGGTGCACCACAGACAACCCGCCGCGGCGGAGCGCAAGCCCGCCCCGGCATCCCGATCACGAAGGACAGCAATGGCCAAGGAACTGGAGTTCAACGACTCCGCCCGCAAGTCGCTCGAGCGCGGCGTCGACGCGCTCGCGAACGCCGTCAAGGTGACGCTCGGCCCCAAGGGCCGCAACGTCGTCATCGACAAGAAGTGGGGCGCGCCGACGATCACGAACGACGGTGTGACCATCGCCCGCGAGATCGAGCTCGAGGACTCCTACGAGAACCTCGGCGCCCAGCTCGCCAAGGAGGTCGCCACCAAGACCAACGACGTCGCCGGTGACGGCACGACCACCGCGACCGTGCTCGCCCAGGCCATGGTCCACGAGGGCCTGCGCAACGTCGCTGCCGGCGCCTCGCCGTCGGGCCTGAAGCGCGGCATGGACAAGGCCGTCGAGGCCGTGTCCGAGGAGCTGCTCAAGAACGCCCGCGAGATCGAGTCCAAGGACGAGATCGCCCAGGTCGCCTCGCTGTCCGCCCAGGACCCGGAGATCGGCGCCACCATCGCCGACGCGTTCGACAAGGTCGGCAAGGACGGCGTCATCACCGTCGAGGAGTCCTCGACCGCGAGCACCGAGCTCGAGTTCACCGAGGGCATGCAGTTCGACAAGGGCTACATCAGCCCCTACTTCGTCTCCGACCCCGAGCGCATGGAGGCCGTCGTCGAGGACGCCTACGTGCTCATCAACCAGGGCAAGATCTCGGCCATCGCCGACGTCCTGCCGATCCTGGAGAAGGTCGTCAAGGCCGGCAAGCCGCTGCTCGTCATCGCCGAGGACGTCGACGGCGAGGCCCTGTCGACGCTGGTCGTCAACAAGATGCGCGGCACCTTCAACGTCGTCGCCGTCAAGGCGCCCGGCTTCGGTGACCGCCGCAAGGCCATGCTGCAGGACATCGCCACCCTCACCGGTGGCCAGGTCGTCGCCGAGGAGGTCGGGCTCAAGCTCGACCAGGTCGACCTCGAGACCCTGGGCCTGGCCCGTCGCGTCGTCGTGACCAAGGACTCCACCACGATCATCGACGGCGCCGGCGACCACGAGGAGGTCACCGCGCGGGTCAACCAGATCAAGCAGGAGATCGAGCGCACCGACTCCGACTGGGACCGCGAGAAGCTCCAGGAGCGCCTCGCCAAGCTCGCCGGTGGCGTCTGCGTCATCAAGGTCGGCGCGCACACCGAGGTCGAGCTCAAGGAGAAGAAGCACCGCATCGAGGACGCCATCTCGGCGACCCGCGCGGCCATCGAGGAGGGCATCGTCGCCGGCGGCGGCTCCGCCCTCATCCAGGCCGTCAAGGTCATCGGCACCCTCGACCTCGAGGGCGACGAGAAGGTCGGCGCGTCCATCGTGCGCAAGGCCGCGGCCGAGCCGCTGCGCTGGATCGCCGAGAACGCGGGCCTGCAGGGCTACGTCGCCGTCGCCCGCGTGCAGGACCTCGACCCCGGCCAGGGCCTCAACGCCGCCACCGGCGAGTACGAGGACCTGGTCAAGGCCGGCGTCATCGACCCGGTCAAGGTCACCCGCAGCGCGCTGCGCAACGCCGCGTCGATCGCGTCGATGGTGCTCACCACCGACACCCTCGTCGTGGAGAAGAAGGAAGAGGAGCCCGCGGGCGCCGGTGGCCAGGGCCACGGGCACGGTCACTGACCGCTCGCTCCTCTCAGCGCCGGCTCGTCCGGCGCACCCCGCACCACACCGGATGCCGTCCGCTCACCTCGAGCGGGCGGCATCCGTGGCATTTCGCGAAGTCAGGATTACTCCGCGGGGTCAGGGCCGTACAGCATCCTGACTCGGCGAAGTGCTCCTGACTTCGCGAAGCGGCGGGGCTGGGTCAGGGGTCGGTGGTGACGGTGATCGTCTCGGACTCGTAGGTGACGACGTCGCCGGGGCGCACCTGCCGGCCGCGCCGGGTGTCGACCTCGTCGTTGACGAGCACCACTCCGCGCTCGATGACCTCGCGGGCCATCGCCCCGTCGTCGACCACGCCCGCCAGCTTGAGCAGCTGGCCCAGGCGGATGGACTCGTCGCGGATCGGGACGTCGAGGGGCGCACTCACCGGGTCAGGCTACGCCGAGCCTGCACACCGGTCGTCCGGACCGCAGGACGTCCCGGCCGGTGGATGACCTCACTGTCACCCACCGGTCGGGACGTCCCGCGACCCGAACTGCCTCTCGCCCCCGGGTCTGGTGTCGGTGACCGCTCAGGGCGGTCACCGCGTCACGAGGCGATGTGGCGGGCGCGAGCGTAGACCGTCTCGCGCTCGTCCTCGGTGAGCCCGCCCCAGACGCCGTACGGCTCTCGCACCGACAACGCGTGGCTGCGGCACTGCTGAAGCACCGGGCAGGCCAGGCAGATCTCCTTGGCCGCGCTGGCGCGGGTTCGACGCTTGCTGCCGCGTTCGCCCTCGGGGTGGAAGAACACCTCCGGACCCACGCGACGACAGGCTCCTTCGAGCTGCCAGTCCCACAGGTCGGCCACGGGACCCGGGAGCCGGGTGATCTCGGCCATGTGTACCTCCACATATCGCACTGCCGCTCCCTGAGCGGCCAGATCATCACGGTAAGTTCGGCTTGGTAGGGGGTGGGCAATCCTTTGGTAAAGGCTTGGTCAAGTGCCTCGGCAAACCCCATAAACCAGCGCTGACCTCACGCTTTCCATACCTACGGAATCCGAAGGCTGAGATCGCCGCGCCGGACCTGCAGCCCGGTCACCGGCGCTCCCGGCCGCCGCCTCGGGGGAGTGACGGAGGTGGGCGCCCGACCACGTAGAATCGGGCGATGAGCCTCGGACTCGACGAGCCCAGCACCACCCGCGACGACCGGGCCACCGGCGCGACCACGCCCGCCGTGGCGGCGACCACCGCGGAACCGTCACCGCCCTCGCCGTTCACCGAGCTGGGGCTGACCTACGACGACGTGCTGCTGCAGCCCGGCGAGACCGACGTCATCCCGAGCGAGGTCGACACCACGGCCCGGCTCACCCGCGAGATCTCGATCAAGGTGCCGCTCATCTCGGCCGCCATGGACACCGTCACCGAGGCCCGGATGGCGATCGCGATGGCCCGCCACGGCGGCATCGGCATCCTGCACCGCAACCTGTCGATCGAGGACCAGGCCTACCAGGTCGACCTCGTCAAGCGCACCCAGACCGGCATGATCTCCAACCCGGTCACCATCGGCCCCGACGCCACCCTCGAGGAGCTCGACGAGATCTGCGGCCGCTACCGCGTCTCGGGCCTGCCGGTCGTCGACGACGGCAACCACCTGCTCGGCATCGTCACCAACCGCGACCTGCGCTTCACGCCCGTCGCCGAGTGGGGCCACACGCTGGTGCGCGAGGTCATGACCCCGATGCCGCTCATCACCGGCCACGTCGGCATCGGCCACGACGAGGCCACGGTGCTGCTGCGCCAGCACAAGCGCGAGCGGCTGCCGATCATCGACGACGAGGGCCGGCTCAGCGGGCTGATCACCGTCAAGGACTTCGTGAAGTCCGAGCAGTTCCCCGACGCCAGCAAGGATGCCGACGGCCGCCTGCTCGTGGGCGCTGCGGTCGGCTACTTCGGCGAGGCCTGGCAGCGCGCCACCACGCTCATCGATGCCGGTGTCGACGTGCTCGTGGTCGACACCGCCAACGGCCACGCCCGCCTGCTGCTCGAGATGGTCGAGCGGGTCAAGAAGGACCCCGCCACCCGGCACGTCCAGGTCATCGGCGGCAACGTCGCCACCCGCGCCGGCGCCCAGGCGCTCATCGACGCCGGGGTCGACGCCGTGAAGGTCGGCGTCGGGCCGGGCTCGATCTGCACCACCCGCGTCGTCGCCGGCGTCGGCGTGCCGCAGGTGACCGCCATCTACCAGGCCTCGCTCGCCTGCGCGCCCGCCGGCGTGCCGCTCATCGGCGACGGTGGCCTGCAGTACTCCGGCGACATCGCCAAGGCCCTGGTCGCCGGCGCCGACACCGTCATGGTCGGCTCGCTGCTCGCCGGCTGCGAGGAGTCGCCCGGCGAGCTGGTCTTCGTCAACGGCAAGCAGTTCAAGGCCTACCGCGGCATGGGCTCGCTCGGCGCGATGAGCTCGCGCGGCAAGAAGTCCTACTCCAAGGACCGCTACTTCCAGGCCGACGTCACCACCGACGACAAGATCGTGCCCGAGGGCATCGAGGGCCAGGTCGCCTACCGCGGCCCGGTCGGCGCGGTGGCGCACCAGCTCGTGGGCGGCCTGCACCAGTCGATGTTCTACGTCGGCGCGCGCACCGTGCCCGAGCTGAAGGCGAAGGGCCGCTTCATCCGCATCACCACCGCCGGCCTGCGCGAGTCGCACCCGCACGACATCACCGGCATCGTCGAGGCACCGAACTACTCCGGCTGAGCCCGTCGCTTCTCGTCGTGAGTGCGGAGACGGTTGCCAGGGCAACCACTTCCGCACTCGCCGCGGTCAGGGGTGGCGGGTGATCGCGTCGCGGTAGCACGGCAGGGCCACGCCGCCGTCGGCCGTGCGGTCGACCGAGGTCGCGGCCAGCACGGCCCGCACGATCGCGAGCGACACGCAGTCGGCGGCCGCGGTCTGCAGCTCGACCTCGTCGATGCCGGTGACGGCCGGCCGGGCGCCGGTCGCCAGGGCGAACACCGTGTCGCCGTCGTAGGCGGTGTGCACCGGCGACAGGGCCCGCGCGAATCCGTCGTGGGCCACGCCGGCCAGCTTCTGGCACCCGGCCTTGGTCATGCGTGACGTCGGTCGCCACGACGGCCAGGGTGGTGGCGATGCCGGCGCGCAGCCGCTCGGACTCCTCCGCCACCGCAGCCCAGTAGGCAGCCGCGCGCGCGGCATCCGGGGTCGGCAGGCTCTCCTCGGTCGCCAGGTGGCGCGCGAACATCAGACCGTCGGCACCGAACGCCGCGCCCACCGCGTTGACGACGACGAGCGCACCGACCGTGGCCCCCGACGCGAGCAGCGCGGATGCCGTGCCCACCCCGCCGCGCAGGCCGCCGGTCCGCGCCCCGGTGCCGGCTCCGACCGAGCCCGAGGCCACCCGCCCGCCGACCGCAGCGCGGTAGGCAGCGGCCCCGTCAGCCGGGCTGGGAGAGTGCCGCCAGGAGCCCCCTCGGCCGAGGTCGAACAGGATCGCCGCCGGCACGATCGGCACCCGCTCGTGCGGCTCAGGCCCGACCGGCCAGCCGGCGCCGGCCTCGTACGCAGCGGCGGCCACGCCGTCGGCGGCCGACAGGCCGAACGCGCTCCCACCGGCGAGCACCACGGCATCCACGGCGGTGACCAGGTTGCGCGGGTCGAGCAGGTCGGTCTCGCGGGTTCCCGGGCCGCCACCGCGCACGTCGACGCCGCCGACGGTCCCGGGTGGCGGCACGACCACGGTCACCCCGGTCAGCCAGCCTGGCTCGTCACGGGTGGTGTGGCCGACGCGCACGCCGTCGACGTCGGTGATGCCGTCGTGGGGTCCGGGGTGCACGGGCTCAGCATGACGGATGCCGGCCCCGCAGGTGCGGGGCCGGCATCCGGTCTGGGCGTTGAGCCCTCAGTGCATGATCACCGTGGAGGCGACCTCGTCGGCGGACGCGTCGTCGAGCAGGTGCGACTCCTCGTGCTTGCGCGGGAGGAAGTAGGCCGGGATCAGCGTGAGGGACAACAGGATCGCGGCCACCCAGAAGGTGTTGGCGAACGCGACGGCCATCGCCTCGTGGATGGCGGCCATGAGCACCTCCTGGCCCTTGGCGAGCAGGGCGGCGACCTCGGGGAACTTCGCCGCGATGGCGCCGAGCTGCGCGGGGTCCTTGACGCCGGCCGTGGCCTCGTTGAAGGCGGTCGACGCCGCGAGCAGCGGGTCGTTCTTCAAGCCGTTGGTGAGCACGACCGACATGATCGCGACACCGATCGACGAGGCGACCTGCTGGCTGATGTTGAGCAGCGTCGAACCGCGGGCCACGTCGTGCGACTTCAGGGTCTTCAGGGCCGAGGTCATCAGCGGCATCATCGTGGCGCCCATGCCCATGCCCATGATGAACAGGACGGGGAGGATGTAGCTGTAGGGCGTGGTCGCGGTGAGCTGGGTCAGCGCGAACATGCCGCCGATGATGGCCACCAGCCCGAACGGCACGATGCGGCCGACCGGCAGCTTGTCGGTGAGCGCGCCGGCGATGGGCATCGTGATCATCGCGCCCAGACCCTGCACTGCCATCAGCCAGCCGGCCTGGAGCGGGGTCTCGCCGCGCACCTGCTGGAAGTAGGTGGGCACGAGCAGCAGCCCACCGAAGAACGCCGCGGCGAACAGGAACATGGTCAGCACCGACACCGTGAGGTTGCGGTTGCGGAACAGCCGCAGGTCGAGCAGCGGGTGCTTCGGCTTGAAGCTCCACCACACGAAGCCCGCGATCATCAGCAGGCCGAGGGTGCCGGGGATGATGACCTTGGGCGCGAAGAAGGTGCCCTCACCGGGGATCGAGGAGACGCCGTAGAGGAACAGGGCCAGACCGGGCGACATCAGCGCCGCGCCGACCCAGTCGAACGACTCGCTCGGTGTGGGGCGGTCGGAGGCCAGCACGAAGAAGGCGTAGGTGATCGCGGCGATGCCGATCGGCACGTTGATCAGGAAGATCCAGTGCCAGGAGTAGTTGTCGATCAGGTAGCCGCCGAGGATGGGGCCGAAGATCGGGCCGAGCAGCATGGGAACGCCGAGGATCGCCATCAGGCGGCCCATCCGGGCCGGGCCGGCCGCGCGGGTCATGATCGTCATGCCGAGCGGCATGAGCATGCCGCCGCCGAGTCCCTGCAGGAAGCGGAAGCCGATGAGCATGCCGATCGAGCTGGCCGTGGCGCACAGCATCGAGCCGAGCGTGAACAGCAGCAGCGCGGTCATGTAGAGGCGCTTGGTGCCGAACCGGTCGGCCGCCCAGCCGGTGAGCGGGATGACCATGGCCAGCGCCAGGGTGTAGGCGATGACCGACCAGGTGACGGTGGAGTAGAGCAGCGGGTTGCCCGGCTCACCGAACTCGGTCTGGAAGGTCGGCAGGGCCACGTTGACGACGGTGATGTCGAGGATCGACATGATGGCGCCGAGCACGACGACACCGGCGATCTTCAGGACCGCCCCGTCGATCTTGTCGGGGTAGACGGGGGGCGCGGTCTGCGCTGGTGCTGATGACACGTTGGCTCCATGTCCGGGGGAGGGCGATGTGGTCTACCGGGCGGCCTCGTCGTCGACCCCTCGTGGGGGCGGCGGGCCGGGCGGCGGCGGCAACGGTGCCGACGGTCAAGTGTGCCTCACCTAACCCCCCGGACGGAATCGGTTTCTGCTAGCAGCGGACACCCCGCGGACCGGGAATACGACGAGGTCGGAATTGCTTTGCCAGCACGTTTCCGCGAACTCAGGAGCACTTCGCCCAGTCAGGATGCAATACGGCCCTGAGCCCGCGAAGTGCTCCTGACTCCGCGAGGTTCGGCCGTCGATAGGGTGACCCGGTGACCGAGATCGAGATCGGCCGCGGCAAGCGCGGCCGCCGGGCCTATTCCTTCGACGACATCGCCATCGTGCCGTCGCGCCGCACGCGCGACCCCGAGGAGGTCTCGGTCGGCTGGCAGATCGACGCCTACCACTTCGAGCTGCCGGTGATCGCGGCCCCGATGGACTCGGTGATGTCGCCGCAGACCGCCATCTCGCTGGGCCGGCTCGGCGGGCTGCCGGTGCTCGACCTCGAGGGGCTCTGGACCCGCTACGAGGACCCCACCCCGCTGCTCGCCGAGATCGCCACCCTCGACCCGGTGCTGGCGACCACGCGCATGCAGGAGATCTACCGCGACGACGATCCAGCCCGAGCTCATCGTCGAGCGGCTGCGCGAGATCCGCGCCGCGGGAGTCACCGTCGCCGGGGCGCTCACCCCGCAGCGCACCCAGCAGCTGTGGAAGACGGTCGTGGATGCCGGGGTCGACCTGTTCGTCATCCGCGGCACCACGGTGTCGGCCGAGCACGTGTCGGGCCGCGCCGAGCCGCTGAACCTCAAGCGGTTCATCTACGAGCTCGACGTCCCGGTCATCGTCGGCGGCGCGGCCTCCTACTCGGCCGCACTGCACCTGATGCGCACCGGTGCGGCCGGCGTGCTGGTCGGCTTCGGCGGGGGAGCGGCGCACACCACCCGGCGCACGCTCGGCATCCATGCCCCGATGGCGTCGGCGATCGCCGACGTCGCGGCAGCGCGCCGCGACTACCTCGACGAGTCCGGCGGGCGCTACGTGCACGTCATCGGCGACGGCGGCATGGGCACCAGCGGCGACATCGTCAAGGCGGTGGCCTGCGGCGCGGATGCCGTGATGCTCGGCGCCGCGCTGGCCCGGGCCACCGACGCCCCCGGCCGGGGCTTCCACTGGGGCCCCGAGGCGCACCACCCCGAGCTGCCCCGCGGTGAGCGGGTCGAGGTCGGGGCGGTCGCCGGGCTCGAGGAGATCCTCTTCGGGCCGAGCCGCGTCGCCGACGGCACCACCAACCTGGTGGGTGCCCTGCGCCGCGCGATGGCCACCTCGGGCTACCTCGACCTCAAGGAGTTCCAGCGGGTCGAGGTCGTGGTCGCTCCCTACCAGCGCAGCTGACCCGGAGTCCAGTCCCGGCGGCCCGCGTGCCGCACCTCACGAAGCGGTCACGCGGGCAGGGCGAGGTCGTTACCCTTCGGTAATGGCCGAAGTCGTCGCGGACCCCGAGATCACCCCCAGCGCAACGTATGCCGTCGACCCGGCCCGCGTGCGAGCGCTCATAGCGCGCGTGGTGGCCTCCGGTGACGGCGGCGAGGAGCTGACCAGCACGCCGATGACCGGTGCGCCGTTGGCGAACCTCCCCCTGGCCACCGCCCGCGACGTCGGGGTGGCCGTCGACACCGCCCGGGGAGCCCAGCAGCGCTGGGCCGCGACCCCGGTCGAGGAGCGCGCCGAGGTGCTCCTGCGGGTGCACGACCTCGTGCTCGACCGGCAGAGCGAGCTGCTCGACCTCGTGCAGCTCGAGTCGGGCAAGGCCCGCTCGCACGCCTACGAGGAGGTCGCCGACTGCGCCATCGTGGCGCGGCACTACGCCCGGCGCGGCCCGGCGCTGCTGCGCGAGACCAAGCACGTCGGCGTGCTGCCGGTGCTCTCGCGCGCCGTCGAGCACCACCGTCCCAAGGGCGTCGTCGGCATCGTCTCGCCGTGGAACTACCCCCTGAGCCTGGCGGTCACCGACGCCATCCCGGCTTTCCTGGCCGGCAACGCCGTGGTGCTGCGCCCCGACGTGCAGGGGTCGCTCACCGCGCTGGCCGCCGCCGAGATCTTCGCGGATGCCGGGCTGCCCGAGGACCTTCTGCAGGTCGTGCTCGGCCACGGCGAGCCCACCGGCCAGGCCGTCGTCGACCGCGCCGACTACGTCAGCTTCACCGGGTCGACCGCCACCGGCCGCCGGGTCGCCCAGTCCACCGGCCGGCGGCTCGTGGGCGTCAGCCTCGAGCTCGGCGGCAAGAACACGATGTACGTGGCCGCCGACGCCGACCTGCGCCGGGCCGCCGCGGGCGCCGTGCGCGCCTGCTTCGCCTCCGCGGGCCAGCTCTGCATCAGCGCGGAGCGGCTCGTCGTGCACGCCGATGTCTACGACGAGTTCGTGCCGCGCTTCGTCGAGCTGGTGTCGCAGATGCGGCTGTCGACCGGCCTGCACTGGGGCGCCGACATGGGCAGCCTGGTCAGCGCCGCCCAGAAGGAGAAGGTGCTCGGCCACATCGACGACGCGGTCAGCAAGGGCGCCCACGTGCTCACCGGTGGGCGCGAGCGCCTCGACATCGGTCCGCTGGTCGTCGAGCCGACCGTGCTCGAGGGCGTCACCTCGGCGATGGCCTGCCGCGACGAGGAGACCTTCGGGCCGGTGGTGTCGCTCTACCGGGTCGGCTCCGACGACGAGGCCGTGCGGATGGCCAACGACACCGAGTACGGCCTCAACGCGTCGGTCTGGACGCGCGACGTGCGCCGCGGGCGCCGGATCGCGGCCGGCATCCACGCCGGGACGGTCAACGTCAACGAGGGCTACGCGGCGACCTGGGGCAGCGTGGCCGCCCCGATGGGCGGCATGAAGTCCTCCGGGCTGGGCCGGCGGCACGGCCGCGAGGGCCTGCTGAAGTACACCGAGACCCAGAACATCACCTCCCAGCACCTCGTGCCCATCGCGCCCTTCGGCGGGATGTCGGACGAGACCTACGCCCGGGTGCTCACCGGGGCGCTTCGCGTCATGAAGGCGGTTCGACTCAAGTGACCACGAACGACACGTCCACCACCCCCGAGCCCGAGGTCGACGTGGACGTCGACGTCGTGGTGGTCGGGTCCGGCTTCGGCGGCTCGGTCACCGCGCTGCGGCTGGCCGAGAAGGGCTACCGGGTGCTGGTGCTCGAGGCCGGTCGGCGCTTCGAGGACGACGACTTCGCCAAGACCTCGTGGGACACGCGTAACTACCTGTGGGCGCCACAGCTCGGCTGCTACGGCGTCCAGCGCATCCACCGGCTGCCCGACGTCGTCGTGCTCGCGGGCGCGGGGGTCGGGGGTGGCTCGCTCAACTACGCCAACACCCTCTACGTGCCGCCGACGCCGTTCTTCCAGGACGAGCAGTGGGCCGACATCACCGACTGGCAGAGCGAGCTCGCTGCGCACTACGAGGTCGCCAGCCGGATGCTGGGTGTGGTCACCAACCCGTGCCACGGCGTGGTCGAGGAGCTCATGCAGCGCACGGCCGAGGACCTGGGTGTCGGTGAGTCGTTCCGCAAGACCCCGGTCGGCGTCTTCTTCGGAAAGCCCGGCGAGACGGTCGACGACCCGTACTTCGGTGGCGCCGGGCCGCAGCGCACCGGCTGCACGGAGTGCGGCAACTGCATGGTCGGATGCCGGGTGGGCGCCAAGAACACGCTGCGCAAGAACTACCTCGCGCTCGCCGAGAACCTCGGGGTCGCCATCGAGCCGATGCGCACGGTGACCCGGCTGGGAGTCGTGCCGGGAACCGAGGGCGAGCACGCGGCATACCGGGTGCTGCACGAGCGCACCGGTCCGGTGACCGGGCGCGACCCGCAGGTCGTGACGGCCCGCCGGGTCGTGCTGGCCGCCGGGGCCTGGGGCACCCAGACTCTGCTGCACGACATGAAGGCGAAGGGTGAGCTGCCGCGGCTGTCCGACTACCTCGGGCACCGCACCCGCACCAACTCCGAGGCGCTGCTCGGCGCGATGGCGCAGCACGTGCCCGAGGGCGACCTCGACCTGACCAAGGGCGTGGCGATCACCTCGTCTTTCCACGTCGACGAGACGACCCACGTCGAGAACTGCCGCTACGGCAAGGGCTCGAACGCGATGGGGCTGCTCGCGACGGTCGCGGTGCCGGGCGGCACGGGCCGGCCGCGCTGGGTCGAGCTGCTGCGCAAGGTCGGCAGCGACCCGATGGGCCTGCTGCGCCTGATGCCGATCCCGCGGCACTGGAGCGAGCGGATGATCATCGGCCTGGTCATGCAGAGCCGCGACAACTCGTTGCACGTGTCAGGCAAGCGCGGCTTGTTCGGGCGGCCGGGGCTCACCTCACGCCAAGGGCACGGCCACCCCAACCCGACCTACATCCCGCAGGGCCACGAGGCGATGCAGGCGCTCGCGAAGCGTCTGGGCGACGCCACCGGTGACTACACCGCGGCCGGGGGCTCGTGGTTCGAGGTCTTCGACGTGCCGATGACCGCGCACTTCCTGGGCGGGGCCACGATCGGCTCGTCGCCCGAGCGGGGTGTGGTCGACGGCTACCACCGGGTGTGGGGCTACCCCGGTATCTCGGTGGTCGACGGCTCGGCCGTCTCGGCCAACCTCGGCGTCAACCCCTCGCTGACGATCACGGCGCAGGCGGAGCGGGCGATGTCGTTGTGGCCCAACCGCGGTGACGCCGACCTGCGCCCGGCACAGGACGAGCCGTATGCCGTGCTCGCCCCCGTGCCGGCCCGCAACCCGGCGGTGCCGGCCGGGTTCCCGGTGCGGGTCGAGCCGCTGGTGTCGGTCGAGGCACTGGCCCGGTCGGCGCGGTCGGCAGGGCGTGCCGCGGCACCTGCCGACCCGGTGTCGGTGGGTGCCGCCACGATAGGCGGATGAGCGGTCCGGAATCCGTGCACCAGTGGTCGTTCCGTGCCCGGGTGTGGCAGTGGCGCGAGGGCACCTGGCGGTTCGTCACGGTGCCCGAGGCGGTCAGCGACGAGGTTGACGAGGTCGTCGGCGACGGTGCCGGCGGGTTCGGCTCGGTGCGCGTCGAGGTGACCGTCGGGCGCACGGTGTGGCGTACTTCGCTGTTCCCCTCCGCCGAGGAGGGCGCCTACGTGCTGCCCCTGAAGAAGGCGGTTCGGGCGGCCGAGGGCCTCGCTGATGACGACGTCGCCGAGGTGACCATCCGGCTCCTCGACCGCTGAGCGGCATCCGCCCTGCGGGGCTTCGTAGGCTCGCTCCATGAGGGAGATTCGAAGTGTCGTCGTGTTCGACGCCGCGGACCTGTCCGCGGAGAGCACGTTCTGGGCGGGCATGTTCGACGGCCACGTGTTCGAGGACGACACGTTCCACAGCGTCATCGACTCCGCCGGTGAGTGGCGCATCGGCGTCCAGCTCGTCCCGCACCACGTTCCCCCCGAGTGGCCGGACGGGGCTCCGCAACAGGTGCATCTCGACTTCCACGTCGAAGACCCGGTGCGGGCACACGACCAGGCGGTCGGGCTGGGCGCCCGGGTGCTCCGGTTGGGCGACCTGACGAAGGAGGAGGGGCACCACGTGTTCGCCGACCCGGCCGGCCATCCGTTCTGCATCGGCTGGGGGCAGCCGTCGCACGAGGCCCTGGCTGCCTTCGTCAAGGACCGGCTGGGGTGACGTCGGGCGGTGGGGCCGGCGTCAAGTCGGTGGAGGGGTGGGCGGGGTGAGCGTTCGGCGGCGCACCGCCGACTCCACCCGGTGCCGCCGCAGCCGCTGTCCGTCGCCGCCCGGTGCGGTCGGGGGCGGCGGCACGGTGGTGACGCTGACCGCCACGAGGTCGGTGTAGGCGTCCTGGCGCAACCGGGTGACCACCCTCTGCGCGGCGCTCTTGCCCTTGGCGAGCAGCCCCGCGGCGGCGAAGGCGCCGAACCCCCCGGTGGCGAGCAGCGACGAGAACCAGACCGGCACCGAGCCGACATCGCCGGCCGTGCCGACCACCGAGAAGTAGGCGGTGACGAGGGCGATCGACAGCAGGGCGAGGGCGATCTGCGGCCAGAAGATCTTGACGGCCCGCAGGATGTTGGTCGGGCTGCGCAGCCGCTCGTAGGGGCGGATCAGGGTGGTGGGGTCCTGGCCGAGCACGAGCAGCTGGTACCAGCGGCGGGCCTGCTCGTAGAGGTTGGTGCGCACCGAGGCGTGTGCGGCCCACTGGGGGTCGGCCGCGACGACACCCCAGGCCTCGAGGGTCCCGGCGACCGCGGGCGGCGTCATCTCGTGAGCGACACCCGGCTCCAGCCGGCCCAGCATCCGGGTCAGCTCACGGCGCCGGTCGGCACCGAGCAGGAAGGGGAGCGAGACCGCGCTCGTCGCGCCCTCGATCTGCCACTGTTCGTCGGGGCCGAGGCCCCAGAAGCACTCCGCGAGACCGCGACCGAGCAGGTAGCCGTTGGCGAGCGACTCTGCACGCCGGCCCAGCTCGTCCTGGAACCAGGCGTCCCACTGGAGGAAGAAGGTGCCGGCTGGCCGCCAGGCTTCGTCGTCGCCGGCCGCCGTGCTGCCGGAGGTGTCGTCGGCCCATGGCGCCAGGGCGTCGCGCAGCCCGGCCTCGAACGTGGCGTCGCGGTCGAGGCCCAGCCGCTGCACGAAGGAGACGAGCGAGGCGACGGCCTCCTCCCTCGACGCCGAGACCACCCGCTGTGAGCGCAGCGGCAGCACGAGGTCGGGGCGCAGGGGGAGGGGCGTGGCCTGCGGTCGCGGACCCTGCGGCCAGTGCCGGCCGCGCACCTCCGCGACTGCCCAGCCCAGCCGCAGGGTGTCGATGACCGTTCCGACGTTCGAGGGCAGGTCGCCGGATGCCGTGTCGCCCGCTGCCATGCGTGCCTCCTGCCGCCGCGAGCCTCGGCTCGGAACTGACTGCTGCACGCACCGTACCGGGTCGGCGCTGAGCCCCGTCGGCGTCAGTTCTCGTCGCGCCAGGAGCGCCACAGCGCGGCGTAGGACCCGTCATGGGCGATCAGCTCGTCGTGCGAGCCGAGCTCGCTGACCACGCCGTCCTCGACCACGGCCACCCGGTCGGCATCGTGGGCCGTGTGCAGCCGGTGTGCGATGGCCACGACCGTGCGCCCGTCGACGACAGCGGCCAGCGAACGCTCCAGGTGCCGGGCGGCCCGCGGGTCGAGCAGCGAGGTGGCCTCGTCGAGCACCAAGGTGTGCGGGTCGGCGAGCACCAGTCGCGCCAGCGCCAGCTGCTGCGCCTGCGCCTCGTTGAGCGCGTGGCCCCCGGAGCCGACCGTCGTGTCGAGGCCGTCGGGAAGTGCCTGCGCCCACTCGAGGGCGTCGACGGCGGCCAGCGCCTCGCGCAGCTCGGCATCGGTTGCCTCGGGCCGGGGCAACCGCAGGTTCTCGGCGAGGGTGCCGACGAACACGTGGTGCTCCTGGGTCACCAGGGCCACCTCACCACGCAGCACGGGCAGCGCGAGGTCGACCAGCGGCACGCCGCCACCGGTCACCCGGCCGGTCCGGGGGCCGTCGATGCCGGCCATCAGCCGCCCCAGGGTCGACTTGCCCGCCCCGGACGGCCCCACGATCGCGAGCCGCTCGCCGGGAACCAGCCCGAGCGAGACGCCGTGCAGCACGTCGCGGCCCGCGCGGTACGAGTAGCGCACGTCGTCGACGTCGACCTGCTCGCCCTCGGGCTCCGCCCCGGTGGCCACCCGGTCAGGCGGCACCTCCGAGACACCGAGGATGCGGGCCAACGACGTTGCGGCGAACTGGATCTCGTCGAGCCACGAGATGAGCTCACCGAGCGGGTCGAGCAGCTGCTGCACGTAGAGCGTGACGGCCGTGGCGGCAGCGATGGTGATGTGGCCGTTCCAGGCCAGCCACCCGCCCCACAGCACGGCCGTGGCGATGGGCAGGAAGAAGCCGATCTCGAGCCATGGGAACCAGCGAAGCCGCAGGCCCAGCGTGTAGCGCTCCGCGTCGCCGCACTCGTCGAGCGCGTCCTGGAAGCGCCGCCGGCGTGCCTCCTGCAGGCCGAGCGCGTCCATCGTCTGCGCGCCCTCGATGGTCTCGGACGCGACCCCGTTGAGTCGGGCGTAGGAGGCGTGCTCCCAGAGGTAGCCGTCGCCGGCCCGCTTGAGGTACCACCGCGAGCTCGGCACGTGCACCACGGCCGCGGCCAGCAGCGACAGAGCAGCGAGCGGCGAGATGAGGAAGGCGGCCACCGCCGTCGCCGTCACCGTGGTCACCGCGACGACGATCGCCGGGATGCCGAACCGGATGATGTGCGCCAGCGACTCCACGTCGTTGGTGGTGCGCGCCACGAGGTCGCCGGTGCCGGCGCGCTCGACGACCGAGAGGGGCAGGCGCACCGAGGAGGTGATGAAGTCCTCGCGCAGCCGGGCGAAGATCCGCTCGGACAGCACGAACGAGGCCCGCCGGGCCACCCAGGTCAGCAGGGTCTGCACCAGGATCGCCGCGACGAGCAGGGCGATGAGCCGGTCGATGCGGCCCAGGCTTCGCTCGCCGGTGGTCACCTCCTGCACGACCTGGCCGATGACCCACGGCCCGACGAGGGCGACGAGCGCGGCGACGACGTGCCAGCCGAGCACCTTCGACAGGGGGCCGCGGTGGTCGCGCAGCAGCACCGCGGTGTGGGCGCGCACGGTGGCACTCGAGGCGATCGGCAGGGTGCGGGCGGCGTGGTCGGTGCGTCCGAGCAGCGGAGACATCACTCACCACCTCGCAGCACGATGTCGCGGTAGGTGGGGTGCGACCGCAGCAGGTCGTGGTGACGCCCGGTCGTGACCACGCGGCCGCCCTCGACGAGCACGACGGTGTCGGCGCGGTCGAGCAGCAGCGGGCTCGCGGTGACCAGCACCGTGGTGCGACCGGCCCGGTGGGCCACCAGCCGCTCGGCGATCCGAGCCTCGGTGTGCGCGTCGACCGCGCTGGTCGGCTCGATGAGCACGAGCACCTCCGGGTCGCGCAGCAGCGCCCGGGCCAGCGCCACTCGCTGGCGCTGACCGCCCGAGAGGGCCCGGCCGCGCTCCTCGAGCTCGCCATCCATGCCGTGCTCGAGTGCGTCGAGGGCGTCGGAGGCGCTCGTCACCCACACGGCCGCGTGGCGGTCCTCGTCGCTGGCCCCGCCCAGGGCCTCGCGCACCGGCCCGCTGAACAGGTGCGGGTCGGCCTCGGACACCACGACGCGCGCGCGCACGGCATCCACCGGCAGGTCGTCGAGCGGCACCGAGCCCCAGCGCACCCCGTGCCGGCCGGGCCGGGTGCGGCCCAGGCGGTGGGCGAGCTCGGAGGTCTCCTCGGGGCGGGCGCTGACCAGCGCGGTCACCCGACCGGGCTCGATGACGACCCCGGTGACGGGGTCGACGAGCGGCGCGCCCTGGTCGACGACGTAGCCGTTGAGGGTCGCGCCGGTCTCGGTGGTGGCGTGGTCGGGCTCGACCCCCAGGATCAGGACGATCCGGCGGGCAGCCACCCGCGCCCGGGTCATCTTGTCGACGAACTCGGTGGCGGTGCGCAGCGGCATGGTGAGGAAGGCCGTGTAGCCGTAGAACGCCACCAGCTGTCCGGGGGTGATCTCCCCGGCGACGGCGAGGTGGGCGCCCACGCCGGTGACGATGACGACGAAGATGCCGGGCAGCAGCACCTGGGCGGCGTCGAGCGTCGCCTGGATGCCGGACAGCTGCACCCCCGCGCTGCGCACCCGCCCGGACTGGGCGGCGTAGCGGGCCAGGAAGGTGTCCTCGCCGCCGATCCCGCGCAGCACGCGCAGCCCGGCGACGGTGTCGGCGCCGAGCGAGGTGAGCAGGCCGGCCTCCTGCCGCTGGGCCGCCTGCCGCTTCTGCAGTGGGCGCATGACGAGGGTGAGCGAGGCGAGCAGCAGCGGGCCGCCGAGCAGCATGATGACGCCGAGCAGCACCGAGCCTTGCAGCAGGATGATCGAGACCACCACGAAGGCGACGATGGCGCCGGCCATCCGCGCGGTGATGTCGAAGGCGTTGCCCAGCCGCCAGAAGTCGCTGGCGAAGCTGGTGACGACCTCACCGGCCGGCATCCGCCGGGTCAGCGCCGGGCCGGCCCGCCGAACCGCGCGCTCGGTGAGCAGCGCGGTGCGGAAGGAGGAGATCAGCCAGCCGCGCACCGCGAACCAGTGCCGACCGTTCGACGTGATGGCGCTGAGCAGGCCCAAACCCATGATGGCGGCGGACCAGACGAGCAGCGCCTGCGGGTCGTGGGCGACGAGGCCGTCGATGGCCTTGCCGATCGCCGCCGGCACCAGGGCGATGGACAGCATCCACGGGACGCCGAACAGGATGCCCCCCACGATGGTTCGCCACTGGCGCCGACCCAGCCAGAGCAAGAGGCGGTCGGCGTCCACCGGTGGGGCCTCGTCCGCGTCGATCGCGTAGGGCCAGTAGTCGTGCGACATCAGTCCTCCACGCTAAGCGCCGGAGGTGCCTGCGAGCGAACGAGTTTCCGTCAGGAGGGCTCTTGGGGCAGCTCGTGCCAGGCGTCGCCGACGGCGATGTCGCCCGACTCGAGCACGCGGAAGATCGAGCCCCCGCGGTCGTGCATCGCCCGGGCTGCTCCCGGCCCGACGGCGTCGTCCATGATCCGGCAGGGGGGCGCCGGGCGGACGACCTCGAGCAGCGCCCCACCGACCCGCACCCGGGTGCCCGGCCGCTTGGCGACGGAGCCGTGGCTGAGCGTGAGGTTTCGGCGGGTGCGGTCGTGCGGCACGGGCGCGCCGAGCGCCTCGGCGCTCTCGGCTAGCTCGGTGGCCGACTGCACCGAGACGTGCCGGTGCCGGCTGCCGTGGTAGCGGTCGCCCACGAGCCCGGCGCCGGCCTCGGCGTGCACCCGCTCGATGTCGCGCATCGGCAGCCTCGTGGCGAGCGCGATGCTGATCGCGGTGACCACCTGCGGTGCGGCGGCCTCGGTCACGCGGGTGCGGGGGCCCCGGCCGGCCGGGTGCGCAGGGCGGCTATGCCGCTGAGCGTGGCAGTGAGGTGGTGCCGGATCTCGACGATGACCACCTCGACGGCTCCGCAGCCGGGGCAGCGCAGCACCATGCCGGGGCAGCGGAGGTAGACGTGGGTGCGCGCGATCTCGTGGGTGTCGCCGCACCCGGCGCACTCGAGCGACCCCTGTGCGAGGTCGGTGCCGAGGGCCAGGGAGAGCGCGCCGATCACGGCGTTCCCGTCGACGTGGTCACTCATCGGGCTCTGCCTCTCGTTCGCGAGTGGGGTTTGGGTGGATGCCGTTGTGCCGGAGCGCGGTTGGCACGGCGTCAGCCGAACCGCTCGGCACGCACCGTGCGGGGGTCGAGGCCGGCGTCGCCGAGCAGCCCGACCACGGCCTCGACGAACGAGGTCGGGCCGCAGACGAAGACGGCGGGGTCGGCGTCTGCGCCGCCGCACGCGTCGACCGCCTCGAGCACGGATGCCGTGTCGACGCGCCCGGGCCGAAGCGCCACCGCCTCGAGCGGCGTCGCGGTGCGCACGGCATCCGCGGGCACGTCGGCGCGCGAGAGGTGGACGGTGGCCGAGACCGCGCCGGCGCGGACCCGCTCGGCGAGCTCATCGGCATACAGCAGCCGGGCGGGCGTGGTCACCGAGGCGAGCACGACGGTCGTGGTCGTGGGGTCGGCGGCGCGCCAGATGGCCCGCAGCGGGGCGAGCCCCGAGCCGCCACCGACCAGGAGCAGCGGTCGGTGCTGCCCGGTCCACACGAAGTAGCCGCCGATCGGCCCGCGCAGGCCGAAGGTGTCGCCGACCGCGACGTCGCGGACCAGGTAGGTGGAGACCTCTCCGTCGGGCACCTCCTGCACGGTGATCGTGGGCGGCTCGCCCGGGCCGGACGACAGCGAGTAGCTGCGGGTGGCCTGGTAGCCGTCGGGTGCCGTGAGCCGAACGTCGACGTGCTGCCCGGCGACGTGACCCGGCCAGCCGGGCACGTCGAGCACGAGGCTGCGAGCGTCCGCGGTCTCTTCGACGATCGCCGCGACCGACGCCTCGCGCCAGGCGAGGTGCGCCAACGGAGCGACCCGGGGCGTGGTGGCCGGGGCGGTGATGGTGCCGGGGAGCTCGGTCACCGGTCAGTCGCCGTGGTAGCGCTGCTCGCGGAACGGGTCGCCGTAGTTGTGGTAGCCGGCGACCTCCCAGAACCCCGGGTGGTCGTGCTCGAGCAGCTCGATGCGGGTGACCCACTTCGCGCTCTTCCACAGGTAGAGGTGGGGCACGAGCAGGCGGGCCGGCCCGCCGTGTTCGGCGCGCAGCGGCTCACCTTCGAACTCGACGGCGATCATCGCGTCGCGGTCTACGAGGTCCTCGACCGGCACGTTGGTGGTGTAGCCCCCGTAGCTCGTGACCAGGGCGTAGGGCAGGTCGTCGACGCCGACCGCCTCGAACAGGGTCGACACCGGCACGCCGCGCCACGAGGTGCCGAGCTTGGACCAGTGGGTGACGCAGTGGATGTCGGTGGTCAGCGGCTGCAGCCCGAACGCGTGCAGCCCGCGCCAGTCGAACGTGCCGGTGGCCGTGCCGTCGGTGATGGTGAGCTGCCACCGGTCGGTGGGCACCACCTCGGTGGGGCCGGCCGTGAGCACCGGGAAGTCGTGCGTGACGTACTGGCCCGGTGGCACGTTGTCGTCGTGCTCGCGTCGTCGTCCGAGGAACCCTGCCATCGCGACCGCTCCCTTCCGGTGGACCGCCCCGGCGCTGCCCGGGCCGGGGCCTGCGCCGACCCTAGCGGCGGGCGGGGCGTCGTGGGGAGGACCGCTGCGCACCAGACAGCGACCGGACCCCGCAGCCGGGTGACGTAACCTCGAAGCGTGCTGCGGACCGCCCTGACGCCGAGGTTCCTCGGCCTGCTCGGGCTCGCGCTGGTGCTCTGCGCCACGTTCGTCTGGCTCGGCCGCTGGCAGCTCGGCGTCGCCGAGAGCACCGCCCACCGGGAGGCGGTCGAGCAGGCGCGCTCGCAGAAGCCGGCCGAGCTGACGACGCTGCTGCAGCCGCACGCGCCGTTCCGCGGCGACCTGTCGTCGCGGCCGTTCATCGCCACCGGCCACTACGTGGCCGAGGGGCAGCTGCTCGTGCCCGGGCGCCGGCTCGAGGGTCGACCGGGGCTGTGGGTTCTCGCGCCGTTCGTGCTCGACAACGGCGGTGCCACCCTGCCCGTGGTGCGGGGCTTCGTGCCGGATGCCGCGTCGGCCGACCCGCCGCCGGAGGGCACCCTCACGATCCGCGGCGGCCTGGCGCCGGGGGAGTCGCCCTCGCCCGACCCGGTGCCGCCGGGGCAGATCGGCTCGGTCGACCTGTCGGTGCTCGTCAACGAGTGGCCCGGCGAGCTGTACAACGCGTTCGGGTTCCTCGAGTCGCAGAGCCCGGCACCGGCATCCGGCCCGACCCTGGTGCCCACCCCCGTCGGCGACACGGGCGTGCAGTGGCGCAACGCGGCGTATGCCGTGCAGTGGTGGATCTTCGCGGCGTTCACCTTGTGGATGTGGGCCCGGATGGTGCGTGACGAGACCCGCCGAGCGCGGGCGGAGTCGGTGGCCGAGTCGCCCGGGGAGGCCGCGGAGCCCGAGGGGGCGGGGGCCGTCGACAGGGAGCCCGTCGCCGCGGGTGACAATGGTGCGCGTGACGACGCCTGAGCCCAGCATCCCCGCCGACTCGACGCCCGGCATCCCCTCGTCCGCCGCACCCGGTGGGCTGCGCATCGAGGACGCCGAGGGCGTGCGGCCCCGCCTGACCTTCTTCAAGGTGATGGCGTTCATCGTGGGAGTGGGCCTGCTGCTGCTCGTGGTCGAGATCGTGCTGTCCTACGGCTTCGGGTTGAAGGGCGCGGACAACCCGCTCTCGTGGTGGCCGCAGCCGCACGGCTTCATCTACATGGTCTACCTCGTGGCCACGGCGCTGCTCGGCTTCAAGGTCGGCTGGACGCTGCCGAAGATCGTGCTCGTCATGCTGGCCGGCTGCGTGCCGTTCCTGTCGTTCTGGGTCGAGCGCCGGGTCGCCCGTGAGGTCGAGGCAGGTCTCGCGGCGGTGCGCCAGTAGCCTTGGCCGCGTGAGCGACGCCCCCCGCACGGACCCCGCCATGCCCCACCACGACGACCCCGACCACGTGGTCGTCGAGGGTGGCGAGCCGGTGCACCTCGCCGACCGGCCCGTGCTCGTCGTCGACTTCGGCGCCCAGTACGCGCAGCTGATCGCGCGCCGGGTGCGCGAGGCGTCGTGCTTCAGCGAGGTCGTGCCGCACTCGATGCCGGTGGCCGAGATGCTCGCCAAGGACCCGGCGGCGGTCATCCTGTCCGGCGGTCCGTCGTCGGTGTACGAGGAGGGCGCCCCCTCGCTCGACCCCGCGCTGCTCGAGGCCGGGGTGCCGGTGTTCGGCATGTGCTACGGCTTCCAGGCCATGGCGCGGGCGCTCGGCGGCACCGTCGAGAAGACGGGTCTGTCGGAGTTCGGGGCGACGCCGGCGTCCATCCTCGACACCTCCTCGACGCTGTTCAACGGGCAGCCGACCGACCAGTCGGTGTGGATGAGCCACGGCGACTCGGTGTCCGCCGCGCCGGCCGGGATGAAGGTCACGGCCACGACGTCGGGGGCGCCGGTGGCCGGGTTCGAGGACGACGAGCGCAAGCTGTACGGGGTGCAGTGGCACCCGGAGGTGCTGCACTCGACGTTCGGCCAGCAGGTGCTCGAGAACTTCCTGCTCCGCGGGGCGGGGCTGTCGGGGGAGTGGACCGCGGCGAACGTCGTCGACGACCTGGTCGCGTCGGTGCGGGCGCAGGTCGGTGAGGCGCGCGTCATCTGCGGGCTGTCCGGAGGCGTCGACTCCTCGGTGGCGGCGGCGCTGGTGCAGAAAGCGGTTGGTGACCAGCTGACCTGTGTGTTCGTCGACCACGGGCTGCTGCGCTCGGGCGAGGCGGAGCAGGTCGAGAAGGACTTCGTGGCGGCCACCGGGGTCGACCTGCTCGTCGTCGACGCCCGCGAGCGGTTCCTGTCGGCGCTGGCCGGGGTGTCGGACCCCGAGGAGAAGCGCAAGATCATCGGCCGCGAGTTCATCCGGGTCTTCGAGCAGGCCGCGCGCGACGTGGTGGGGTCGCACTCGGGGGACTCGGACCACCCGGTCGAGTTCCTGGTGCAGGGCACCCTGTATCCCGACGTGGTCGAGTCGGGGGGCGGCACCGGCACCGCGAACATCAAGTCGCACCACAACGTCGGCGGGTTGCCGGACGACCTGCAGTTCAAGCTGGTCGAGCCGCTGCGGCTGCTGTTCAAGGACGAGGTGCGGCAGGTCGGGCTCGAGCTCGGCGTGCCCGAGGGGATCGTGTGGCGGCAGCCGTTCCCCGGCCCCGGGCTCGGCATCCGGATCGTTGGCGAGGTGACTGCCGAGCGGTTGGACGTCTTGCGCGCTGCCGATGCGATCGCTCGTGAGGAGCTGACCGCCGCCGGCCTCGACCGTGACATCTGGCAGTGCCCGGTGGTGCTGCTCGGCGACGTGCGCTCGGTCGGGGTGCAGGGCGACGGCCGCACCTACGGTCACCCGGTCGTGCTGCGGCCGGTGTCGTCCGAGGACGCGATGACCGCGGACTGGACGCGGGTGCCGTACGACGTGCTCGCGAAGATCTCGACCCGCATCACCAACGAGGTGCGCGAGGTGAACCGGGTGGTGCTCGACATCACGAGCAAGCCGCCGGGCACCATCGAGTGGGAGTGACCGCCGCGCCCTTTCTGGTGTGGCCCAGCACTTCCTCGGCGTCTGGCTCCGACGAGCTCGGCGGCGCGTACTCGCCAACAGGCAGTCGGCAGACGGAGAAACTCTGATGAGCGTGGCCAAGCTGCGTTCATCAGGCCACTGCCTGTCCGCAGGTGCCCTCACCTGCGGCTAGAAGGGCGGCTGTGCGGGGTATGGGTCTGTGGGCGGCGCGTTGGGGGTGACCGGCTCGGGCGGCGGGGCGGGGTTGATGGGTGGCCAGTGGGCGTGTTGGGGGTAGGTCATGCGGCGTGTGCCGTTGGGTGAGGTCCAGGTGGCGGTGCCGTGGGGGTCGAGTTGGTAGGTCCAGCGGCGGCGTTGTTTGAGGCGGTGGTGTCGGCGGCAGAGGCCGCCGAGGTTGGTGGGGGTGGTGGGTCCGGTGGGCCAGGGTTGGGCGTGGTCGGTGTCGCAGGCCGTGGCGGGGCGGGTGCAGCCCCACATGCGGCAGGTGCCGTCGCGGGTGGCGACGAAGTCCTTCATCGCCTTCGGTGGTCGGTAGGCGGTGGTGACTGACTCCATGAGGGCGCCGGTGCGGGCGTCGAGCAGGGCGCGGCCGATGTCGGTGGGGACGACGGCGAGGAGGGTTTCGACGGTGTCGGCGTCGATGAACCCGATGTTCGGGACCTCGCACCCGTTGAGGGCGGCGAGGACGGAGAAGTCGCTGCGGAGCCCGGCACCCGCGACGCCCGTCGAGTGACCGTCCGCAGCTGTCGCCGTGACCGCTGCAGCCTTGGCCTGGACGGCGTCGGTGCCGGTGATGACGGGGATGCCGAGGGTGACCTTGGCGGTGACGGTGACGTTGCTGAGGACGAGGTCGGTCAGGGCGTCGGCGCGGGCCTGGTCGAGGGTCAGTGAGGGGTTGTCGTTGGCCAGGGTGTCGCCGTGGCGTTTGATGGCGTCCCACATCGCGGCGGACGGCCCGGTCGGTAGCTGGGCGGACCACATGGTGGTGCCGTCGGGTCCGGCGCAGACCTCGACGAACCGGTCCTTGCGGTTCTTCTTGGTGGCCTGGCGCATCTGGTCGGCGGCGACGCGGGTGGCGACCCTGCGGACGACACTGGTGACCCGGGCCGGGTCGAGCCCGGGCAGCCGGTCGAGCAGGACGTCTTCGACGCTGGCGCACGCCTGAAGGTCCAGGCCGTCGCAGACGGAGACGACCTTGGTGATCGTGGTGGTGGTGAGCTGACCGGCGACCACCTTCCCCAGCAGGCGGGGGAACCGCTGCGAGGTCTTGGCGGCCAGTGACACCCGCCGGCCGGCGGCCCACTCGCCGATGCCGGCCTCGAGCGACACCAGGGAGGGGGCCATCGGGTCGACGAACCCGAGGCCGTGGTGCACCTCGACGAGACCGCGGTCGGTCAGCCGCGACTCGTGGGCGGCGGCGTGCGCCATCGCGACCAGCTGCGCCCCCTCGACCGCGTTGGAGGCTCCCTGCAGCTCGCCGGTGATCTCGAACAGCTCGTCGGGCTCCATTCCGGAGCCGCCCTGAGCCAGCTCGGCGCCGATCGCGGAGGCCTGGGCGCGGACCGCGGCGATGCGGGCTCGGAGCTGGCTGGTCGACATACCTCATCATACTCGAACACACATTCGATATCTAGGTTTGCCGACAACCAATAGCCCAGCAGCCGAACCCTTTTCGGCGACTGTGACCAACAGCGAGCCGGGGGTCGTCCCTGCAACGACCCCCGACTCGCGGCGAACCCAGTGCGGCGTCAGACGCCTTCCTGGACCCGGTAGACGGCGTCCGCCACCAGCCCGTGCGCCTCGCGGTGCACGGTGTTGGCGGCCTCGACGTCGGGAGCCTCGACGAGGCAGAAGATCTGGCCCTTGCCCTCGTCGACCCAGTAGCGCAGGTAGCTGACCCCGTGTGCGTCCTGGGTGGCGAGGTCGGCCTCGTGGGCCTTGGCCACGTCCTGCATCGTGACTCCGTCACCGAGTGAGTGAACGTCCATGAAGAGCGGCATTGCGGTGTTCCTTCCGAGGTGTTTGTGTGTCCCTCAGTTCTATTCGCACGGCCGCCACCCGCTCATCGGTACCCGCTACCCATCTCCACCCGCACCACTACCCAGGTCGGCGAGCTCGCGCCGGCTCGAAGCACCCAGCTTCCCCAGGATCGACGACACGTGGTGCTCGGCGGTGCGCCGCGAGATGACGAGCCGCTCGGCCACCTGCGCGTCGGTGAGCCCCTCGCTGACCAGGCCCAGCACCTCCACCTCGCGCGCCGTCAACCCCGTGGGATGCCGTGTCGACCGGGCCGCGCGAGGCGCCACCCACCCCTGCGCCCGCAGCAGTGCGCGGGCCCGCGCCGCGGCCGCATCCGCGCCCAGTCGGTCGAACATCCTGGCGGCCTCGGTGAGCCCCTCCTGGGTGCCGCCGCGGGCGAGTGCCAACGCCTGCTCGAACGGGCAGCCCAACCGCCCCCACAGCTCCGATGCCTCCACCCACCGCCCGGCCCGCTCAGCGGCGAACGGGGGCGCCAGCAACTCGACCGGGACCACGACGTCGGCCGGGAGCCACGTCGCGACGGCCCCGCGGTTCCACGGGCAGTCGGCGGACTCGGCGGTCCGCCAGCCCTCGAGGGCGACCGTCTGGCACGTGTCGACGTCGCCACTGATCCAGGCGGCCTCGCACCTGGTAGAGACCGCGGGACCGACCCGCTGCACTTCCCGCATGCCGGCCGCGAGCTCTGCCGCCCGCCTCAGCTCACCCTCGGCCCGCGGATCCCCCACTCGCGAGTGCACGTGTGCAAGAACGAGAACGGGCTCGATGGCATCGATCGCCGACATGTTGCTGCGCTCCAGCACCGACTCGGCCAGCTGCCGGGCGGCCGTCGCCTCGCCCCGGTTCAGGTGGAGGCGGGCCCGGCCCCCCTCGAGGTAGAGGGTCCACGAGTCGAGGTCGCGGTCGATGCAGTAGTCGGTGCCCTCGTCGAGGTAGCGCTGTGCCTCCTCGTGCCGCCGTTGCACCACCGCGGCGGACACGAGGTTGCAGTAGGCCCGGGCGGCGTGCTCGTGCAGGTCGGCGGCCCGAGCCCCCTCCAGGCTCTCGACCAGCCGGGCGCGCCCTGCGTCGAGATCGCCCGCCGTGATCTCCATGGTGCCGAGGTTGTTCAGGGCGTGCAGCCGCACCTCCTCACGGCGGCCGCCCTCGGGCAGCCGGTCGACGAGGTCGAGCGTGCGCCGCCCCCACTCCCGGGTGCCGGCGAGGTCGCTCGACAGCATCCGCAGCTGGGCGCTGTTGCTGTAGGCCAGGGCCTGCTCGACGGTCTCGGTGCCCTCCAGCAGCTCGATGGCCGCCTCGGCCTGCTGCTCCGCGTCGTCGCGCCGGCCGGCGAACCAGCTCAGCCGCGACAGGCAGCGCCAGGCGTCGCCCACCCGCACGCCCTCGCCCGCGGCGTCCCAGATGTCGAGGGCCTCGCGGGTCGCGGTGATCGCCTCGTCGATGTGCAGCGTCAGGTAGGACTCGTAGCCCAGCGCCCAGAGCAGCTCGGCCCGTTGGGCGTCGGGCAGCCGGTCGGCGTGGCGCAGCGCCCGGCGGTACTGGCGCACGGCCTCCTGGTGCGCCCCCAGCTCGGCCGCGCGGGCCGCGGCCGCCGGCGCGAAGGCCAGCACGGCATCCACGTCGCCGGCCGCCTCGGCGTGGTGCGCCAGCAACGCCGGGTCGGCGCCACGCGCGATGAAGGCGGCGAGGAGGCGCCGGTGGATGTGCACCGAGCGGCCCACAGGCACCTCGTCAGCCACGGCTAGCCGCGCGAGCTCGTGCCGGAAGACGACGTCACCGTCGACCTGGCGCAGCAGACCCCGATCGAGCGGCTCGTCGATCGCGGTGAGGCCGTGGGCGAGCAGGTCGACGAGCAGGCCGGTCTCGGCGCGCGCGCCCGCGAGGGCGACGACCTCCAGTGCTCGCTGCGACTCCTCGTCGAGCCGGGCCACCCGCGCGAGCACCGCGTCGCGCACCGTGGGTGGCACCCGACCGGTGCCCGCCGAGAGCGCTTCGGTGACGAAGAACGCGTTGCCTCCGGTGACGCCGAACAGCTGCGCCGGGTCGGCGCCCGCGGCCTCGGGATGCTCGCGCACGTGCTCCGCGACCAAGCGGCGCACGGCATCCGGGGTCAGTGGGGGGAGGTCGATGCGTCGCGTCCCCGTGGCGGATGCCGTGTCGCCCAGCAGGATTCGCAACCCGCGCACCGCGGCGGCATCCTCGGGCCGGTAGGTGACGAGCACCAGCGCACGGCATCGGTGGATGCGCCGGGCGAGGAACCTGAGGAGGTCGAGGGTCGCCTCGTCGGCCCAGTGGGCGTCCTCCACGACGAGCAGCCGGGGCCGGCCGTCGGGCGGGTCGGAGAGGGTGGCTAAGAGCCGGGCGAAGACCTCCTGACGGCTCGCTCCGAGCGGCCAGACGTCCTCCGGCAGGTGGGGGAGCATCTCGATGAGCGGGCCCAGCGGGGCGGGCGTCGCGGACCCGTCGCAGGCCCCCACGGCGACGGCTGCGGTCGTGCCGGCATCTGCGACCACCTGCGCGGTGAAGGTCGACTTCCCGATGCCGGCCTCCCCGGCGACGTAGACCAGGCGCCCGTGACCGACCGCCGCCTCGGCCAGGTAGTCGGCGCAGGCGTGCAGCTGTTCCCCACGTTCCAGGAGCACCACGGACCTCACGGTAGGCCGGTTGGGCGGTGTCGAACAGGGCTGCGCCTGCGGATGCCGGGTGCCCACCACCCGCGCCCGGCCCCCGGTGCTCAGCTCGTCGCCTCGGCCGACAGCACGCGGAACTCGTTGCCGTCGGGGTCGGCGAGCACCACCGAGCCGTCGTCCCGTCGGCCGCCCTCGAGGCGGGTGGCGCCGAGCGCGAGGAGGCGCTCGACCTCGGCCGGCTGGCCGGCATCCGGTGACGGGGCGAGGTGCCACCGCCACCGCTGCGTCCCGGTGCGCGGCGTGTAGGGCGGCCCGCCCCACGAGATCTTCGAGCCGCCGTCTGGCGACTGGATGGCCGTCTCCTCGTCCTCGTCCCAGACGAGCGGCCAGCCCAGGGCGGCGCTCCAGAAGCGGCCGACCCCTGGCGAGCCGTCGCTCGACAGGCAGCCGATGCGGGGGGTGCCCGCGAGGAAGCCGTTGCCGGCCTCGATGACGCAGAACTCGTTACCCTCGGGGTCGGCGAGCACCACGTGGTCCTCCAGCGGCAGCTGGCCGACGTCGAGGTGGTGCGCGCCGAGCTCGAGTGCCCGCGCCACGGTCGCCGACTGGTCCTCGCGGGTGTCGCTGTGGAGGTCGAAGTGCATCTGGTTGGGCCCGACCTTGGGCGCGCTCGTCGGGGCGAACCGCACCGCGAACCCCGGCGCGCCATCGGGGGGCAGCACCACCTCGCCCGACCCGGCATCCTCGACCTCCCGGCCGAGCACCCCGGCCCAGAACCGCGCGAGGGCCGCCGGTTCGTTGGCGTCGACGCACAGCGCCACCAGCTCACACGTCATCCGTCGTCTCCCGGTCCGCTTGCCAGGCCGCCCACGCTAGGACGGCCCAGTTCGCCGCCGCCACCGGATTTCCCGGACCGGCGGGCAGCCGCTGAGGGGAGGATGACCGGCATGGATGACACCGACCGGCTCCCCACCGACGCCGTTGAGACCGCGGTCGCCGCGGTGCGCTCCGGGGACCAGACTTCGCTCGCAACAGTGCTCGCCGCCCACCCGGCCCTGGTGGCCGGGCCGCTGCCCGGGCACGGCGGCCGGTCGCTGCTGCACGTCGCGACCGACTGGCCGGGCCACCGCCCGGACATCGCGGCGACCGTCGCCCGGCTCGTCGAGGCGGGCGCCGACGTCGACGCGCGCTTCGTCGGCGAGCACACCGAGACGCCGCTGCACTGGGCAGCGAGCAGCGACGACACGGATGCCGTGACGGCACTCCTCGACGCCGGTGCCGACATCGACGCACCCGGCGCCGTGATCGGTGGCGGCACGCCGCTCAACGACGCCACCGCCTTCGGCCAGTGGGATGCCGCGCGCCTCCTCGTGGAGCGCGGGGCCACCGTCTCGCTGTTCGATGCCGCGGCGCTGGGGATGACCGACCGGGTCGCCGCCGCGGTCGCGTCGGGCGATGTCGAGTCGCTCGACGCGCTGCTCTGGGGCGCCTGCCACGGCGGGCGGCTCGAGACGGCATCCATGCTGGTCGACGCGGGCGCAGACGTCGACTGGCGCGGCTGGGACGACCTGACCCCGCTCGGCGCCGCCGAGCGCGCCGGCGCCATCGAACTCGGTCACCTGGCTGCGCGAGCGCGGCGCCCGCTCCTGACCCGGCGGATCGGCGGTGTCGCGCGACCGAATGCCACCATCATGCTACGTTCGTGGCATGCCGAAGGTGAGGGTCAGCACCACGGTGGATGCCGACCTGCTCGCTCGCGCACGCCGAGCGCACGGCAAGGCCACCGACGCCTCGCTGCTCGAGGCGGCCCTGGAGTCGCTGCTCGACTCTCACCGCCGTGCCGAGGTCGACGCTGCCTACGACCGGGCCTACTCCGCCACTCCGGTCACTGAACCCGACGCCTGGGGCGACCTCGACGCGTGGCGCCGGCAGGCGTCGTCGTGAGCGCCGTGCCGCTGCGCGGGGAGGTGTGGTGGGCCGAGGCGCCGCAGGTGCCGCGCCGGCCGGTCGTCGTGCTCTCGCGCGACGCGGTCGTTCGAGGGCTTGCGGCGGGCGCTGGTGTCACCGTGCACGACGACGGTGCGTGACCTACCCAGCGAGGTGGGGCTCGACCCCGAGCACGACCCCGTGCCACGGTCGTGCGTCGCCGCCCTCGATGCCGTCGAGTCGGTGGCCGTCGGCGCGCTCACCGAGCGGCTCGGCCGGCTGTCGGACCAGCGGATGCGCGAGGTCTGCGCGGCACTCGCCGTGTCGACGGGCTGCGCCTGAGAGACGCGGCTGTGCCCGGTGCGGCCGGCGTGGCAGGCTGTGCTCGGCATACTCATCGGTAACCAAGGACGGCGACCATGCAGAGCACGACCACGACCGTGACGGCGAGCGACGGCACCGCCCTGCACACCTACCGGTGGCTGCCCGAGGGGCCGCCCAGGGCGGTCGTGCAGATCGCCCACGGCATGGCCGAGCACGCGGCCCGCTACGCCCGCCTGGCCGAGGCGCTCACGGCCGCCGGCTTCGCGGTCTACGCCAACGACCACCGCGGCCACGGCAGCACGGCGAGCAAGGCCGACCACGGCTACTTCGCCGACCAGGACGGGCTGGGAGAGCGTCGTCGCCGACCTGCGGAAGGTCACCGACCTCGCCCGCGAGGAGCACCCCGACCTGCCGGTCTTCCTGCTCGGCCACTCGATGGGGTCGTTCCTCTCCCGCGCCTACGTCATCGAGGACAGCCGCGCAGCTGTCCGGCCTGGTGCTCTCCGGCACCGCCGGCGACCCCGGTCTGCTCGGCAAGGTCGGCGGCCTGGTGGCCGCCACCGAGGCCGCGGCTGCGCGGGCGCGCGGCACGTGAGCACGCTGCTCGACAAGCTGACCTTCGGGCAGTACAACGCGGCCTTCAAGCCCAACCGCACCGACTTCGACTGGCTCTCGCGCGACGACGCCGAGGTCGACCTCTACGTCGCCGACGAGCTGTGCGGCAACACCTTCACCTCGCGGCTTCTTCGCCGACCTGCTCGGCGGCCTCGGCGTCATCAACGACCGGCGCCAGGTGGCCCGCGTGCGCCGCGACCTGCCGATCCTCCTGGTCGCGGGCGACGCCGACCCGGTCGGCGACAGCGGCAAGGGCGTGCGGGCCGTCGCCGAGCAGTACGAGTCGGTGGGCGTGGCCGACGTCACCTGCACGCTCTACCCGGGCGCGCGCCACGAGATCTTCAACGAGACCAACCGCGACGAGGTCACCGCCGACGTCGTCGCCTGGCTGAACGCCCACCTGCCCGCCTGAGCGAAGGCGCGCAAGCGCGAATCGGTCTGCACCGGCATCCGTGGCAGGCTTGTGCCTCGGCAACCACCCCGGATGCCGCTGCGCCCACCCCCGAGCACGAGGACCTACCCAACGCATGTGCGGCATCGCCGGCTACCACGGACTCCACGCCGACCACGCCCTGCTGGAGCGGATGAACGACTGCCAGCAGCACCGCGGGCCCGACGGTGAGGGGGTCGTCACCAGCGGCCCGTGCGGCCTGGCCCACCGGCGACTGTCGATCATCGACGTCGCGCACGGCCAGCAGCCGATGGACACCGCCGACGGGCGCTACTCGATCGCCTACAACGGCGAGGTCTACAACTACCTCGACCTGCGCGACGAGCTCGTGGCGCTGGGCCGCGAGTTCAGCACCGACTCCGACACCGAGGTGGTGCTGCAGGCGTTCGCGCAGTGGGGGCCCGAGGCGTTCGACCGGTTCAACGGGATGTTCGGCCTGGCGATCTGGGACCGCGAGGAGAAGCGGCTCACCCTGGCGCGCGACCACTTCGGCATCAAGCCCGTGTACGTCGCGACGGTGCCCGCCCCCAACGGCGACGGCGAGGTGCTGCTGTTCGCGAGCGAGATCAAGCCCATCCTCGCCAGCGGCCTGTACGAGAAGAAGGTCAACGAGCGCTCGGTCTACCGCTACCTGCGCTTCCGGGCGCACGAGGACGGCACCGAGACGTTCTTCGACGGCATCGAGCGGCTCGCGCCCGGTGAGATGCTCACGGCCGACGGCACCGGCATCCAGCGGCGCATGTTCACCCGCCTGAAGGAGGAGCTGCTCGAGCTCGCGCACGAGCAGCGGCCCTACGACGACGCGGCCGCCGCGGAGTACAAGAAGCGGCTGGTCGAGTCGGTGCGGCTGCGGCTGCAGTCGGAGGTCCCGGTCGGCACCAGCCTGTCGGGCGGCCTCGACTCCAGCGCCGTGGCGGTCATCATCAACCAGCTGCTGGGCGAGGGCGACGAGCTGTCGACGCGCTCGGTCGGCACCCGGCAGAACACCTTCTCGGCGATCTTCCCGGGGTCGGTCAACGACGAGGAGCGCTACGTCGACGACGTCCTCGACATCTGCACCGGCCACGTCGACTCGCACAAGATCCTGCCGACGGCCGACGAGTTCAAGGCCGACCTGCTCGACTTCATCCGCACCCAGGAGGAGCCGCTCATCTCCTCCGGCCCCTACGCGCAGTTCCAGGTGATGCGCGAGGCCACCAAGCACGTCACGGTGCTGCTCGACGGGCAGGGCGCCGACGAGATGATGGCCGGCTACATCCCCTACTACTTCGTCTACCTGCGCCAGCTGCGCGCCCAGGGGATGACGGCCGCGGCCGGTGAGCTCGCCAAGAGCCTCGACGTGCTCTACAAGCTGGGCCGCTCCACGCTCAAGTCCAAGGTGCAGCTCAAGAAGACGATCCCGGTGACCCAGCTGATGGACAGCGCGTTCGTCGCCGCCCACCGCGAGGAGCGCTACGTCTCGGAGGGCGCCAACCTCAAGAAGCGGCTCGTCGAGGACCTGTTCCACAACTCGCTGCCGAGCCTGCTGCGCTACGAGGACAAGAACACCATGCGGTTCTCGCTCGAGGGGCGGGTGCCGTTCCTCGACAAGGAGGTCGTGAAGTTCATCTTCAGCCTGTCCGACGAGGCGATCATCAAGGACGGCTGGAACAAGCGGATGCTGCGCGACGCCACCCGCGGGCTGCTGCCGGAGTCGATCAACCGCCGCCGCAACAAGATCGGCTTCACCACGCCCCAGGTCGAGTGGTTCATGCGGCTCAAGAACCACTTCTACAACATCTTCCTCAGCGAGTCGTTCGCCAACCGGCCGTACGTCGACCAGAGCGAGGTCATCGCCGCCTTCGAGGGCTGGATCAAGGGCGCCAACGACGTCGACACGATGGCGTTCTGGCGGTTCATCAACCTCGAGCTGTGGTTGCGCGAGTTCTTCGACGAGCACGACGCGGCTGCCGACGCCGCGCTCGCCGACCAGGCGGCGCACGTCAAGACCGACTACGAGCCCAATGCCGACCATGCGCTCGACCTCACCACCTCGCTCGGTGAGCCGGTGCGACGCTACCCGGTGCGCACCGAGCTGTTCAGCCGCGACGACGACCTCGACTCCAGGGCGCTCGAGTACGTCGACCGGTTCTTCGCCGGCCTGCCCTCCGCCGGCCCCGACCACGACGCCGCCACCCGCGGCCCCTGGTGGTTCTTCCTGTCCGAGAAGGTCGTCGCCATCACCCAGGGTCGGTCCTACTTCGTCTGGGACATCAAGGTGGGTCGCCCGGCGCGCGTGCTGTCTCGCTACGTCACGCGCACGCCGGCCGGCATCGGCCTGGGCAGCCCGTTCACGATGCAGCTGGCGATCCAGGAGGCCGGCCTGCCGCGAGTCCTGTACGCCTCGGCGGGCGGGGTGGTCGGCAAGGTGCTGGGCCGCAAGGGCATGTTCTACGAGCTCGTCGGCAACGACATCAACGCCATCGACGGCCCCACCGAGTACAGCGCCTACCCGAGCAACGTCTCGGCCAAGCTGGCGCCCAAGGACCCGGATGCCGTCGCGGCGCGCCTGTCCGCCGCCATCCGCCAGCGGGTGCCCGAGCCGTGGCGCTCGACCTTCGGCGGCACGGTGATCATGGACGCCAACGACATCGGGCGCAACGTGCTCGGCTCCGACGTGCCGGGCGACTGGGCGCGGTTCGAGGAGATGTTCGCCGACAACCCGCTCGGCCAGGGCAGCGAGCAGACGCCGATGGCGATGGTCTTCCTCCGCGAGGACTGACCCGGGTGGTGTAAGCGGCCAGCGATCTGGGGAGCGACCGTTCGGTGGCTCCAGCGTGCATCCCATTGTGGGATGCCAAGGAGTAGTGTTGGGCGCATGAGCACGCAGATCGCAGTCCGCCTACCCGACGAGATGGTCGCCTTCCTGGACCGCAGCGTTGCGAGCGGCAGGGCGCCAAGCAGGGCAGCGCTGGTTGCGTCTGCAGTGGAACGCGAGATGCGTCGACTGGCCGCCGAGCAGGATGCCGAGATCCTTCGTACCCAGGGAACGGCGGACGACCTCGACGACCTGGTCGAGTGGACCGGAGCGCACGCCGTGGTCGAGGACTGAGCTGGTGCGAGAGATCTGCCTGGTCCGCCTCGACAAAACGCGGCCCGCGCTCATCCTGACGCGGGAGGCTGCTCGAGGCGCGATGACCAAGGTGACCCTTGCCCCGATCACCAGCACCATCAAGGGCTTGTCCAGCGAGGTGCTGCTGGGGCCCGACAACGGCCTGGATCATGACTGCGCGGCGTCCTTGGACAACGTCCTCACGGTCCCGGTCGGCGCACTCGGACGCACCGTCGGATATCTCAGCAGCGAGCAAGAAGCACAGCTGGCACGCGCCATGGTGTTGGCCTACGACCTCGAGGTGCCCCTGCTCGACTAGCGCCGAAGCGGCCTGGGTGACGTCGTCGGCGTGCTTAGGCTCAAGGCTCAGGTGGCGGTGCGCAGGTAGGCCGGCTCCTCGCCCTCGGCGGGCGGCTCGACCTTCTTGCTGGCGGTCCAGAGCAGCCAGCCGAGCGCACCGAGCGGCACCTCCATCAGGTGGGTGAAGATCGAGAACAGCACCACTCCGGCGGCGGCCTCGGGCCGGTCGGCCCCCCAGGCCACGAGCACTGCAGACGTCGCCGTCTCGGTGATGCCCATGCCGCCGGGGGTGATGCCGACCGCGGTGAGCAGGCGCCCGATGGCGAACGCCGCGAAGAGCAGGTTGAGCGGCAACGTGACACCGGTGCTGCGCATGATGAGCACGAACAGCACGTAGTAGGCGCCGAAGAAGCCGACCATGCCCAGCGTCATCGAGATCCACCCGGTGCTGACGATGTCGTTGATCCGAGACCGCAGGTCGGTCACGAGCTCCTCGATGCTCATCGGGGGCTTCGGCGTGGGCGCCTCGTGCCCGGCGGCCAGGGCCGCCGTGGTGGCCGCCTCATCCTTCTTGCCTCGCCGCCGGCGGGTCAGCGGCCCGAGCATCCAGTCGAGCGCACGGCCGATCGCCTGGGCGGCGCGCTCGCTGGCCATGATGGCGATGAAGGCACCGAGGATGGACAGGCCGGTGAACATGCCCGCCACCGCGAGGTCGGTGAGCGCACCCGGCAGGGTGACCCCGCCGAACCACAGCGCCCCGATGGCGACGACGGGCAGGGCGATGCGGGCCATCACGTTCCAGACGCCGGTGACGATCACCGACGTCGACGTGTCCCGCCGCGAGAAGCCCCACGACCGGCAGATGGCGTAGGTCGCCGCGAGGCCGACCGCCCCACCGCCGGGCAGCAGGTTCGACACTGACGAGCCGCACAGGTTGACGATGAGCGCCTTGCCGTGGGACAGCCCGTGCAGCGACCCGGTGAAGGTGAAGGTGTAGCTGTACAGCCCGAGGAGCATCAGGGCCTGGAAGCCGAGGGCGTGGCTGAGGGGGATGCTGCGGATGACGGTCCAGATGTCGGCCCACGAGGTCTTCGCGAAGTAGGGCAGCCCCCAGATGAGCATGGCGGCCGCCAGCCCCAGACCGATCACGGTCTGCAGGATCTTCTTGGTGCGGGAGCTCATCGGTCCCCCTCGAAGATGTCGGTGCGCACGGTCCCCCCCGGCGGCAGGGCCGGGTCACGGAACCACTCCCTGCCGAACACGAGATCGTAGACCGGTCGGGGTATGCGCAGGAAGGCCCCCAGGGTGCGGTCGCCGGTCTGGCCACCCGACCCGGCGGATGCCGCGCCACCTCCGGTCGCCTGCGACGCGTGCGCCCGCATCGCCGCCCGCTTGGCACCGGCATACCGGCGCACGTTGATGCGGTGGGTGATCTCGGAGCGGGCCGAGAACGCCCGCTCGAACGACGTCGGGTCGAACTCGATCGGGAAGCGGTAGACCCGGCCGACGGCGCGCACCGCCCGCACGATGGTGTCGCGGGGCACGGTGGCCTCGAGCACCCGCGGGGTGCGCGCGATCTCGGCGGCGCGGGCGCCCACCTCGTGCACGCGCACGTGGTCGCGGTGGCCGTACCCACCGTGGGCGTCGTAGGAGAGCAGGACGTCGGCACGCTCGGTGCGCAGCACCGCCGCGAGCCGTTCGGCGGCCTCCTCGAGGGGGGCCCGGCAGAACCGGATGACACCCGGCGAGTCGGGCTCGGGCTCGGGCCCGCTGCCGCTGTCGGCGTAGCCCAGCCACTCGACGCGGGCGACTCCCAGGGCTGCGGCCGATCGCTGCGCCTCCACCAGCCTGCGGTCACCGAGGTGCCCGTCGCCGCTCAGCTCCGCGGCCGCCAGGCCCGCCCCGCCGTCGGTCGCCAGCACCAGCACCACGCGATGGCCCTCCGCCGCGGCACGGGCCATCGTGCCTGCGGTGAGCAGGGCCTCGTCGTCGGGGTGGGCGTGGAAGGCCACGATGGTGGGGGACATCGATGCCCATCCTCCCGCATGGCAGGCTGAGGCCTCGTGAAGGTCGCCATGCTCACCGACTGCTACCCGCCTCGGCTGGGTGGGATCGAGAGCCAGGTGCGCGACCTCTCGCGGCAGCTGGTGCGCGCCGGCCACGAGGTCGAGGTGTTCACGGCGACGGCCGGTCCGCACGGCGAGCGCGGCGGACACACCGCCACCGGCGACGACGGCGTTACCGTGCACCGGCTCGCCATCCCCCTTCCGGGTGGAATCCCGGTGAACCCGTTCGCTCCTCGCGAGGTGCGGCGGCGTCTCGAGGCGGGCGGGTTCGACGTGGCGCATGCCCACCTCGGCGTCGTGAGCCCGTTCGCCACCGAGCTCGTGCCCGTGGCACTGGATGCCGGGCTGCCCGTCACCGCTACCTTCCACTGCGTGATCGGCCGCTCCTCCGTGGTGTTCCGAACTCTCGGTCACTTGTCGCGCTGGGCCGGGCGTGGCGTGGCCCTCAACGCGGTCTCTGGGATGGCGGCAGCCCGGGTGTCCACTGCTGCGCGCGGCGCGCGTGTCGAGGTGGTGCCCAACGGCGTGGATGCCGCGTGGTGGCGGCCGGTGACCGAGCGCGCGGAGGCGGCCACCCGGCATCCGGTGCACGTCGTGTCGGCGATGCGGCTGGTGTCGCGCAAGCGTCCGCTCGCCACCCTGGACGTGCTGCACCGGGCGCGCGCCGTGCTCGACCCGGCGGTGCCGCTGCGCGCCACCATCGCCGGTGAGGGGCCGCAGCGCCGGCTGATGGAGCGCCGGCTGCGCACCCACGGGCTCGACTGGGTCGAGCTGCCCGGGCGGGTCGGCAAGGAGGAGCTGCGCCGGCTGCACCACGGGGCCGACGTCTACCTGACCGCGGCGCGGCTCGAGGCGTTCGGCATCGCCCCGCTCGAGGCGCGGGCCGCCGGGGTGCCGGTGGTGGCGCCGCGCGGCACGGGGGTCGACGACTTCGTCGAGGACGGCGTCGACGGCCTGCTCGCCGACGGCGACGGCCCGCTCGCGCTCGCCCTCGCCCGGCTCGCCCGTGACGACGCCCTGCGCGCCCGGATGCGCGGTCATCTGCTGGCCACCCCGCCGGCGCAGGACTGGGGCGGCGTGCTGGCGGCGACCCTGGCCGAGTACGACCGGGCCGGGGTGCGGGCCCCGTGATCACCGTCGTCGGGAGCCAGGACGGCCAGGTCGTCACCCGGTTCGCGCTCGCGCACGGCGAGGACCCCGCGATGGGACTGGCGGTGCGCGGCTGGCCGGGCACGGTCGTGGGGGTCGAGGGCGTGCTGGGCGACCTCACCCTGCGGTATGCCGTGCAGCCGGCCGCACCGGTCGACCCACCGCTCGGCCCGGAGGGCCCGGGGCTCACGGATGCCGAGCGGCTGGGGGTCGACCCGCACCAGCGCGTCGCCGCCTACGCCGTCGTCGTCGCCGACGGAAGGCTGCTCCTGACCCAGCTGGCCGGCTACACGGGTGCGGCCGGTAGGTGGAACCTGCCCGGTGGTGGGCTCGACCCCGGGGAGTCGCCCACCGACGGGGTGGTGCGGGAGGTGGCCGAGGAGACCGGGCAGGTCGTCGACGAGGTGCGGCTGGTCGACGTGATGACCCAGCACTGGGTGGGGCGCTCGCCCCGCGGGCTCGAGGACTACCACGCGGTGCGGCTGCTGCACACGGCCCGCTGCGAACGGCCGACCCGCCCCGTCGTGCATGACGTGGGCGGGTCGACGTCCGACGCGCGGTGGGTGCCGCTGGACGACCTCGGATCGGTGTCCGTCGTGGCGAGTGTCGGTGCTGCGCTGCGCGCGGCGGGGCTCGCCTGACGACACCGGGCGACCTCAGGCGCGGGTGTCGCGGGTGTCGCGGCTTCGGCTGCTGCGCAGGCCGATCGCCCCGACGAGCAGCACCACCAGACCGGCGGCGACCACGCTCCACGGGCCGAGGTCGCCCCACGGCAGGGTGATGTCGGTGAGCTCGCCGACGAGCACGCTGCCCGCCACGAGCAGGCCGAGCAGGCCGAGCACGAGGGCGAAGGGGGCCGGGCCGCTGAGCCACTGGGGCTCGGGCGGGGTGGCCGGCGCCGGGATGCTCGGTGCGGCCGGCGCCGGTGCGGTCTCGGTCATGGTCCCGCCCGTTGTCGGCAGCACCGTGGTGGCACCGTCATCGGTGATCACTTCGTCAGTGAACATCTCGTCGGCCAGGTCGTCGGGCCGCGGGGCGGGAGTGTCGGGGGTGGGGGGAGTGGTCGGGGTGGTCATCACTGCTCCTGGATGGTGATCTGGCCCAGGCCGAGCTGGGCGTCGACGACGACCTGCACGGGCTCGGCGCCGATGAGGGTCGACGTGCTGCGGTCGTTGCCGCTGGTGTCGGTGGTGCCGCCGACGCCGCCGGTGTGGGTGATGTCGCCGAAGCCGACGCTGGCGTCGACCCGCACGTCGAGGCCCGGCGGCACGAGGATCGTGAGGTCGCCTGCGCCCATCTCCACCGTGACCCGCTGCGCGGTGGTGGTCGTTGGGGTCGAGGACGGGGCGGGGGCGGGGGCGGACGGGGCGGGGGTGGGCGCGGTGGCGGCGAGCCGGCCCAGGTCGAGGGTGGCCTCGCCGGCGCCGAGCTGGAAGGCGGTGGTGCCGGCGGCCGGGACCGGGGTCCAGGTGCGGTCGCCGACGCCGTCCTTGACCTCGACGCGGGAGGCGGCCGAGGCGGTGACGAGCAGCAGGGCGAGGCACACCACGAGGAACCCGCTGAAGCCGGAGGCCCGGCCCCGCAGCCCGAGGGTGAGGACGACGACCGACACGCCGGCCAGGGCGATGATGAACCCCAGGGTGGCCGAGCTGCCCGGGAAGCCGAGCGGGTCGTCGAGCGCCGCACCGAGGCCGATGCCGACCAGGGCGATGCCGAGCGAGACCAGCCCGACGAAGGCGCTGGGGCGGCGACGACGGGGCCGCGGCGGCGGGGGCGGGCCGACGGGGCCCACCGGGCGCGGCGGGGCGGGCGGGGTGGGCCGGCCACCGTACGGGCCGGAGGGCCCGCCGGCCGGGGGGCCACCGTAGGTGCCGGGCTGGGGGGCGCGGTAGGCACCCGGCTGGCTGCCGGCGTACGGCGGTGGCGGGGTCTGGGTCGGGGCGCTCGCCATCGGCGGCGCGGCGTAGCTGGGGGTGGCGGACATGGCCTCTCCTGACGGGGGCGGGGTGGCGCCCTGGGGCGCTGGGGGAATGGGGGTGCCGTAGGGCGGCGGCGGGGCGGCCACGCTGCCGTAACCGGTCTGCGGCGTGCCGCGGTTGCGGCGGGCCAGCACCAGCCAGGCGACCGCGGCGACCGGGATGAGCCACAGCGGCGCGAACCAGCCGTTGCCGTTGCCGATCGAGAACACCCCACCGATCACCAGGAAGGCGGCGAGCACGAGCAGTGCGATCGGGCCGGCATCGCCCTGGCGCACCGCACGCTCGGCGAGGATGTCGCCCTGCCGGTCGGGCAGGAGCAGCCAGAGGATGACGTAGGCGGTGAGGCCGATGCCACCGAGGAAGGCAAGCACGACCGCGGCCGCCCGGATGAGCACCGGGTCGACGCCGAAGCGCTGGGCCAGGCCGGTGCAGACACCGCCGAACCAGCGGCCGTCGGTGTCGCGGAAGTAGCCGCTGCTGCGCAACCGGGCGAAGCTGTCGTCGAGGAAGGAGGTGCTCGGTGGCGGCACGCTCTGGGTGGGGTTCTCGGTCATGGCCCCAGCGTGGTCCCGGCGAAGGGGTGCTCGCCATGAGGGTCGACCCTGACGCCCCCCTGAGCCGACCCCGGGACCGACCCTGCTCACCCGGTAGGTAGGTCAGGATGGGGGTGTGCCCACGCCCTACGAGCCTGCAGCCGCGCACCCGCGCCCGGTGACCGACGGTGGTCCCGACGCCGGTGCCGCGGCGGGGATGCCGTCGGCGTACGGCTACGACCACCCGCCGGCCCGCGCGCCGCGTCCCCCGCTGGTGCGGTCCCGCTCCCGCGGCTGGACCCCCGGGGTCTGCGGTGCGGTGGCCCGCCACCTGGGTGTCTCGCGGCGCAGTGTGCGCATCACCTTCATCCTGCTGACGCTCGCCGGCGGTGCCGGCCTCGCGGCCTACGTGTTCCTCTGGGCCCTCACCCCGGAGGGCGACGTCGACATCGACCCGTCGCAGGTGCCCGACCAGGGCACCCCGCCGGAGCGCCGGCAGTGGGGGCTGGTGCTCGTCGTGGGCGGCCTGCTCGTCATCGGCGGCGCGGTCCTTCTGACCCCGGTGCTCGGTGGCGGCGTCATCGGTACCCTCCTCGTGCCCCTGTTCACGATCGCGGTCGGCGCCATCGTCGCGTGGTCCAACCTCGACGACACCCAGCGCTCGCGGTGGCTGGGCTCCGGCGAGGGCCGCTACGGCTGGATGCGCGTGGCGCTGGGCGTGGGGCTGGCCGTGGCCGGCATCCTCGTCATCGTCACGCGCGGCGAGTCGATCTCCGCCGTCTGGGACGCCCTGCTCGCCGCCATCGCCGTGCTCGTCGGGCGCGCTGATCATCGCCGCGCCGTGGGCGCTGCGGCTGTGGGGCGACCTGCGCCGCGAGCAGGTGGCCGCCGCGCGCGCCACCGAGCGGGCCGACATCGCCGCCCACCTGCACGACTCGGTGCTGCAGACCCTCGCCCTCATCCAGCGCCAGTCGCACGACAGCGCGGCCGTCACCCGGCTGGCCCGCGCGCAGGAGCGCGAGCTGCGCTCGTGGCTGTACGCCGGGCCGCAGGGCTCGCAGTCGACGCTGGCCGCGGCGGTCACCGAGGTCGCCCACGACGTCGAGGACCTGCACGGCGTCGCGATCGACCTCGTCGTGACCGGGGACCGGCCCTACGAGCCGCACGGTGCGGCGCTGGCCCAGGCGATGCGCGAGGCCCTGCTCAACGCCGTGCGGCACGGCGGCACCCCGGTCACGGCCTACGTCGAGATCGGGCCCACCGGGGTCGAGGCGTTCGTGCGCGACCGCGGCGACGGCTTCGACCTCGACACCGTGCCCGACGACCGGCTCGGCGTGCGCCAGTCGATCCTGGGCCGGATGGAGCGGCACGGGGGCACGGCGCGCGTGCGACGCCGCGACGACGGAACCGAGGTGGAGCTGACGCTGCCACCCATCGAAGGAGGAACGTCATGAGCCACCCGACCCCGACCGCAGGTGCGCTGCCCGGACCCGTGCGGGTTGTCCTCGTCGACGACCACCGGATGTTCCGCACCGGGGTGCGCGCAGAACTGACCGATGCGATGGCCGCGAGCGGAATCCCGGTGTGCGAGTTCGTCGGTGAGGCACCCGATGTCGACACCGCGATCGCCGTGATCCGGGCCGAGCAGCCCGACGTCGTCCTCCTCGACGTGCACCTGCCCGGCGGCAACGGCAACGGCGGGGTCGACGTCATCCACGGCTGCTTCGGGGTGCAGGCGCGCTCGGGTGCGCCGGTGCGCTTCCTCGCGCTGTCGGTCTCGGACGCCGCCGAGGACGTCATCGCCGTCATCCGCGCCGGCGCACGTGGCTACGTCACCAAGACGATCGGCGCGCGCGACCTGATCACCGCCATCCGCCGGGTCGCCGACGGGGATGCCGTGTTCTCGCCGCGGCTCGCGGGCTTCGTGCTCGACGCCTTCGGTGCCGCCGCGGGTGAGATCGCGGAGGTCGACGAGGAGCTCGACCGGCTCTCGGCGCGCGAGCGCGAGGTGATGCGGCTGATCGCCCGCGGCTACCAGTACAAGGAGGTCGCCAAGGAGCTGTTCATCTCGGTGAAGACGGTCGAGACCCACGTCTCCTCGGTGCTGCGCAAGCTGCAGCTGTCCTCGCGGCACGAGCTCACCGCGCTGGGCGATGGGTCGCCGCCTCCTCTGAGATCGCCGCGCCCTAGGGTGTGGCCATGGAATTCCTGATCAACGTCTTCGTCGTCCTCCACCTGCTCGGCATGGCCGCGATCATCGGCAGCGCGCTCTTCGTGGCGCGCGGGACCGTCACCCCGGCCCTGGTGTGGGGTGCGCGCGCGCAGCTCGTCACCGGCATCATCCTCGTCGGCCTGGTGCAGGCCAACAATGAGGAGCCCAACAACGCCAAGATCGGCGTCAAGCTGCTCGTCGCGATCGCTGTTGTGGCCTGCGCCGAGATCGCAGCGGCCAAGGAGCGCAAGGGCCAGGGCGCCCGCCCGCAGCTCGTGCTGGCGGCCGGCGTGCTCGCCCTGGTCAACGTGCTCGTCGCCGTGCTCTGGACCACCGCGAGCTGAGCCCGGCCACGGACGCCGGGGTCAGGGGATGAGGAGCAGCTTGCCCTGGGTGCGCCGGCCCTCGAGGTCGTCGTAGGCCGACGCCGCGTCGGCGAGCGGGTAGCGCCCGCCGATGGCCACCTGCAGGCTGCCGTCGGCCACCGCTCCGAGCACCTCGCCGGCGCGCGACTCGAGCTCCTCACGGGTGGCCAGGTGGTGGCCGAGCGAGGGCCGGGTGAGGAACAGCGAGCCCGCCTTGTTGAGCCGCTGGATGTCGAACGGCGGCACCTGCCCACTGGACGCGCCGAACAGCACGAGCATCCCGCGCGGCCGCAGTGAGGCCAGGGACGCGTCGAAGGTGTCCTTGCCGACCCCGTCGTACGCCACGTCAACACCCCGCCCGTCGGTGAGCCGGCGCACCTCGGCGGCGAGGTCGTCGACCGCGCGGTAGTCGATGACGTGCTCGGCACCGAGTGCCCGCACCGTCTCGCACTTCTCCGGCCCACCGGCCGTCGCGACGACCGAGCCACCGCGCGCCCGCACCAGCTGCACGAGCAGCTGGCCGACGCCACCGGCCGCGGCGTGCACGAGCGCGACGTCACCGGGGCGCACGGCATACGTGCTGGTGGTGAGGTACTGCGCGGTGAGGCCCTGGAGCATCACGGCCGCCGCGGTCTCGAGGTCGACGCCGTCGGGGACGAGCACCAGCACTGATGCAGGGAGCGCGGCGAAGCGGGCGGCGCTGCCCTGCACCTGTGGCCACGCCACCCGGTCACCGGGGTGGAAGCCGTCGACCCCCTCACCCACGGCGACGACCGTGCCGGCACCTTCGTTGCCGCCGACGAAGGGCGGCGAAGTCGGGTAGACGCCCTCGCGCTCGTAGACGTCGATGAAGTTCACTCCCGCGGCGGCCACCTCGACGAGCACCTCGCCGCCACCCGGCTCGGGCGCGGGGCGGTCCTCGACGGTGAGCACGTCGGTGCCACCGTGGGCCGTGACGATCAGGGCGGGGCCGGACGACTCGGTCATCCCGCCACCCTAGGACTCCACCACCGCGACGTGGGGCTCAGCCGCCCGTCGGCACCCAGTAGCGCTTCTTGTCGCCGCGGACGTCCTCGAGCACGCCACCGTTGGCCTCGATGACGCGGGCCGACGCGACGTTGTCGAGGTCGCAGGTGACCAGGGCCGGGTCGATGCCGAGCGCCGCGGCGTGGGGGAGCACGAGCCGCAGCGCCTGCGTGGCGACACCTCGCCGGCGCGCGCTGGGCCGCACGGAGTAGCCGATGTGGCCGCCGACCTCGAGCAGGAACGGCGTCAGCCCGTGCCGCACCGCGATCGACCCGAGGTAGGTGGTGGGGTCGGCGTCGTCGACCGCCCAGTAGAACGTCGCGGGCACGTGACCGGTCGGGCGGGGCGAGTCGTCGCGGCACCGGTCGAGGCGCCAGCGGACGAACCGCGCGAAGCCGTCGTCGGTCTCGAGCTCCTCGCGGGTCCAGGTGATCCCGGGGTAGCCGCCGTCGTCGGCAGGCTCGACCCAGTCGCCGTCTCCGTCGCGTTGGCCGCCGCCGAACTCGTCGTGCGCCTCGAGGTAGCTGCGGTGCACGCGGACGTGAGGGTGGTCGAGGCGGATCATCCTGCGACGCTAGGCGATCCGGGCCTCCGCGGCGAACGGATTACCCGCTGCGTCACCCGGCGCGCAGCGACAGCAGCACGTCGTCGAGCATCGCCGGGGTGAGGCGCCCGGTGAAGGTGTTGTGCGGGCTCACGTGGTAGCACCCGACCAGCCGGATGCCGTGCCCCTCTTGTGTCGTCAGCGCCACCTCGGCGGCGTGGCCGAACCGCGGCTTGGGGCGCGGCACGTCCCAGCCGAGCCCACGGGCGGCGGCGAGCGCGGCATCCCAGCCGATGGCGCCGAGGCACAGGATCGCCCGCAGCCGGGGTGCCGACAGGGCGAGGTCGCGCTCGAGCCAGGCCGAGCAGGTGGCCCGCTCCGCCGGGGTGGGCTTGTTCGCCGGTGGCGCGCAGCGCACCGCGGCGACGATCCGGATGCCGGTGAGCGACTGGCCGTCCCCGGCGGCGACCGAGGTCGGCAGCGCGGCGAACCCGGTGCGGTGCAGCGCGGCATACAGCACGTCGCCGGAGGAGTCGCCGGTGAACATCCGGCCGGTGCGGTTGGTGCCGTTCGCGGCCGGTGCGAGCCCTACGAGGAGCACCTCGGCATCGGGGTCGCCGAACGACGGTCCCGGCCGGCCCCAGTACGGCTGGTCTGCGAACGAGGCACGTCGCCCCGAGCGTGCGACGTCCTCCCGCCACCGGACGAGGCGAGGACAAGCCCGGCACATCGAGATCCGCGCCTGCAGCTCGGGGATGTCGGTCGCGGAGGCCGCGAGCCGGCGCACCGCCGCCGGGGTCGCCGCCACCGGCGTAGACGCGTCGGCGGGGTCGCCCGGCCACCCGCTCCCAGCCGGCACGGGTGAGGGGAAGAGGTCACCGGTCACCGGATGCGGGTCGAGGGGCTCCATGGGGCCCACGCTAGGGGAGGATGCGGTGGTGGCACTCGTGACGGTGGTCGGTGGTGGCGTCATCGGCCTGACGACTGCGCTCGGGCTGGCGCGGGCCGGCCACACGGTGCGCTGCGTGCGCGACGAACCGGTGGCGAACACCACCTCGGCCGTGGCGGGCGGCCTGTGGTTCCCGTACCACGTCGAGCCGCGCGAGCGGGTGCTCGCGTGGGGGCGGGTGGCCCTCGACCGCTTCACCGACCTGGCCCGCGAACCCGACGCGGGGGTGGCCCTGCGCGAGGGCGTGGTCGTCGAACGCGGCCCCGTCGACCGCTGGTGGGCCGCCGCCGTCCCGGGCTGGCGGGAGGCGCGCCCGCACGAGCTGCCGACCGGCGCCCCGGGAGGCGTGGTGGCGACCGTGCCACTGGTGACCATGCCGGTGTTCCTGCCGTGGCTCGAAAGCCGTTGCGTCGAGGCCGGGGTCGAGCTGGTCCGGGGTTGGGTGAGCGAGCTGGCCGAGGTGCCCGGTGACGTGGTGGTCGTGGCCGCAGGGCTGCGCTCGGGCACGCTGGTCGACGACCACGCCGGCACGCCGTCGCGCGGCCAGGTGGCGCTGCTCGCCAACCCCGGGCTGACCCACTGGCTCGTCGACGACGAGCACCCCGACGGCATGGTCTACGCGCTGCCGCACCCCGACTGGGTGGTGTGCGGCGGAACCGACGTCGCCGGGTCATGGCACGCCGAGCCCGACCGGCACGTCCACGACGCGATCGTGCGCCGGGTCCGGGCCGTGGTGCCCGCGCTGGCCCACGCCGAGGTGCTCGGGGCCCAGGTGGGGCTGCGGCCGGTCGCGCCCGAGGTGCGCCTCGCGGCATCCGAGGTGGGTGGCCGACCGGTGGTCACCTGCTACGGCCACGGCGGCGCGGGCGTGACGCTGTCGTGGGGGTGCGCCGACGAGGTGGTCCGCCTCGTCGACGAGGCCACCGGCTGAGCCGGTCTCAGGCGTCGGATGCCGGCCGCGACCGACCCGCCTTCGTCTCGCCACGGCGCTTCTTGGCCGACAGTCGCCGCTCCTTCGAGCCGCGGGTGGGCCGGGTGGCCCGGCGTGGAGCCGGTGGGGGAGCCATCGCGTCACGGAGCAGCTCGGCCATCCGCTCCCGGGCCGCCACCCGGTTGCGGCGCTGCTGGCGGTGCTCGGACGCGGCCACGACGAGCAGCCGTCCGCCCACCAGCCGGGGGTCGAGCACCCGCAGCACCCGGGCGCGCTGGGTGTCGGTGAACCCGCCGAACGCCACCACGTCGAGCTCGACCTCGACCCGGCTGTCGGCGGTGTTGACGCCCTGGCCACCTGGACCCGACGACCGTGAGAACCGCTCGACCAGCACGTCGCCTGGCACCGTGAGTCCCTGCGGCACACCGGGACCCGGTGCGACGACGAGGTCCATCAGGGCTTCCCCGTGTCGTCCTCGGGCTCGGGCGGCGGCTCCGCGCCGGCCGCCTCGTCGCGCTCGGCCCACTCCAGCAGGGGTGCGATGTCGAAGACCGCGTCGTCGATGCCGGCGTGCAGGTCACCCAGCTCGGCGTACCGCTGCGGCACGGTCGCGATGGTGAAGTCGTCGGGCTCGACGTCGTCGAGCTCGTCCCACTGGAAGGGCGTCGAGACCGTGCCGATGTCGTTGCCGCGCACCGAGTACGCCGCGGCGATGGTGTGGTCGCGGGCGTTCTGGTTGTAGTCGACGAACACCGCCTCGGGGTCGCGGTCCTTGCGCCACCACGTCGTCGTGACGTCGTCGGGGATGCGGCGCTCCACCTCGCGGGCGAACGCCAGCGCCGCCCGGCGCACGTCGCCGAACCCGTGGTCGGGCGCGATCCGCACGTAGACGTGCAGGCCGTGGCCGCCGCTCGTCTTCGGCCAGCCCACCGCGCCCAGCTCGTCGAGCACCTCGTGCGCCACGTGCGCAGCCCGGCGCACCCGCGAGAAGGGCGCGTCCGGCATCGGGTCGAGGTCGATGCGCCACTCGTCGGGCTTCTCGGTGTCGGCCCGCCGGCTGTTCCACGGGTGGAACTCGACGGTGCTCATCTGCACCGCCCAGATCACGTCGGCCAGCCGGGTGACGCACAGCTCGTCGGCGTGCAGGCCGTAGCGGGGGAAGTGCAGCCGCACCGTCTCGACCCAGGGCGGGGCGCCGCGCGGCAGCCGCTTCTGGTGCACCTTGGCCCCCGACACGCCGTCGGGGAAGCGGTGCAGCATGCACGGCCGCTCGCGCAGCGCGTTGACGATGCCGTCGCCGACCGACAGGTAGTAGTTGACCAGGTCGAGCTTGGTCTCACCCCGGGCCGCGAAGTAGACGCGCTGCGGGCTGGAGACCCGCACGTCGAAGCCGTCGACGTCGAGCACCACCGGCTCACCGAACTCACCCTTGCGCGAGGCCATGGACGACACCGTATGCCGTGTTGCCGCCGCCGGGTCGTGCGCGCGGCCACCGGGAACCAGACACCGGTGGCCGCGCGGTCCGTCCCCGGGTGCGGCCGTCGGGCCAACGTCGTTGGGTGGTGGGAGGACGAGCCGGGGTGAGCACCTGCCCACTCGCCGGATATCGCGACCTTCAGGAGTGTGACACCCGCTCGTAGCATCGTGAAGCCATTCGCGCGACCCAGTTCCATGTTGTCTAACGTTTGTGCTGCGCACCGCCGCCCGGCGCGCGGGGCGCAGGAGACGAGTGGGGTCGGCGGTGCCACGTAGGGTTGACCCCGACATGAGCACCCTCTTCGACGGCCTCGACTTCGGCGACCCGGGCCACGAGCCGCACGTGGATCCCGCCACCCGTGCCAGCGCCCACGCGGCGCTGGTCAACGCCGCCGGGGTGCCGACCTGGGCGGAGGCGGCCGCTGCCGGGCTCGGCCCTGACGGCGGTCCGGGCGCGGGCCGGCCGGGCGCCGACCCGGAGGAGCTGCTCGTCGGGCTCAACCCCCAGCAGCGCGAGGCCGTGCTGCACGAGGGCGGCCCGCTGCTCATCGTCGCCGGCGCCGGCTCGGGCAAGACCCGGGTGCTCACCCACCGCATCGCCTACCTGCTGGCGGCCCGGGGCGTCCAGCCCGGCCAGGTGCTCGCCATCACCTTCACCAACAAGGCCGCCGCCGAGATGCGCGAGCGGGTCACCTCGCTGGTCGGCCCGCGGGCCAAGGCGATGTGGGTCATGACCTTCCACTCCGCCTGCGTGCGCATCCTGCGCCGCGAGGCCGACAAGGTGGGGCTGCGCTCGACCTTCTCGATCTACGACGCCGCCGACAGCCAGCGGCTGATGTCGATGGTCATCCGCGACATGGACCTCGACCCCAAGCGCTACAACCCGCGGTCGTTCAGCCACCAGGTCAGCAACCTCAAGAACGAGCTGATCGACGAGGAGACCTACGCGAGCCGGGTGGGGGAGGCGAGCCCGCACCAGGAGCAGGTGCTCGCCGAGGCCTACACGGCCTACCAGCGGCGGCTGCGCCAGGCCAACGCCATGGACTTCGACGACCTGATCATGACCACGGTGCACATGTTCCAGGCGTTCCCCGACGTCGCCGAGCACTACCGGCGCCGGTTCCGGCACGTCATGGTCGACGAGTACCAGGACACCAACCACGCCCAGTACCAGCTGGTCCGCGAGCTGGTCGGGCCGGCCTGAGACGCGCCTCGAGCACGGCGTCGAGCCGAGCGAGCTGGTCGTCGTCGGCGACGCCGACCAGTCGATCTACGCCTTCCGCGGCGCGACGATCCGCAACATCGAGGAGTTCGAGCAGGACTACCCCGACGCTCGCACCATCCTGCTCGAGCAGAACTACCGCTCGACCCAGACCATCCTGCGCGCCGCCAACGCGGTCATCGCCCGCAACGAGGGCCGGCGCAAGAAGAACCTGTGGACCGAGACCGGCGACGGCGCCCGCATCGTCGGCTACGTCGCCGACAACGAGCACGACGAGGCGTCGTTCGTCGCCCGCGCGATCGACCGGCTCGGCGACGAGCACGGGGTGCGGCCCGGCGACGTCGCGGTCTTCTACCGCACCAACGCCCAGTCCCGGGCCCTGGAGGAGGTGTTCGTGCGGGTCGGCCTGCCCTACAAGGTGGTCGGCGGCACCCGGTTCTACGAGCGGCGCGAGGTCAAGGACGCCCTGGCCTACCTGCGGGTGCTCTCCAACCCCAGCGACACGGTCAACCTGCGGCGCATCGTCAACGTGCCCAAGCGCGGCATCGGCGACCGCGCCGAGGCCTGCATCGCGGCACTCGCCGAGCGCGAGCGCATCGCGTTCGTCGCGGCGCTGGGCCGCCCCGACGACGCCCCCGGCATCGCCACCCGCTCGGTCGTGGCGATCAAGGGCTTCACCAGCCTGCTCGAGGACCTCGGCCAGGTCCGCGACGACGACGGTGCCGGGGTGTCCGACCTGCTCGAGGCCGTGCTCGACCAGACCGGCTACCTCACCGAGCTGCGGGCCAGCCACGACCCGCAGGACGAGACCCGGGTCGAGAACCTCGCCGAGCTGGTCGCCGTCGCCCGCGAGTTCGACGAGGAGCGTCGCGAGACCGGCGAGGTGATCAGCCTCGAGGACTTCCTCGAGCGGGTCTCGCTGGTCGCCGACGCCGACGAGATCCCCGACACCGAGGAGGCCGAGCAGGCCGGTGTCGTCACGCTGATGACGCTGCACACCGCCAAGGGGCTGGAGTTCCCGGTCGTGTTCCTCACCGGCATGGAGGACGGCACCTTCCCGCACCTGCGCGCCTGGGTGACGACAAGGAGCTCGAGGAGGAGCGCCGGCTGGCCTACGTGGGCATCACCCGCGCCCGCGAGCGGCTGTACATCTCGCGGGCCGCTGTCCGATCGGCTTGGGGCGCACCGCAGTACAACCCGCCGTCACGGTTCCTCGACGAGATCCCCGACCGAGCTGGTCGAGTGGGAGCGCGAGCTCACCGGCGCCGCCGCCATCGGTCGGCGCGACCAGCGCCCGGCCGTGGCCACCCTGGCCCAGCGCCCCGGGGTGCGCTCGCCCGGCAACCGGCCGGTCATCCCGCTCTCGCCCGGCGACCGGGTCACCCACGACAGCTACGGCCTCGGCACGGTGGTGCGCACCCTCGGTGAGGGCGACAAGACGCAGGCCCAGGTCGACTTCGGCGGCGAGCTGGGGGTCAAGCGGTTCGTGCTGCGGTACGCACCGCTCGAGAAGCTCTGACCCGACGGGCGTCAGGACGTCAGCCGAGGCCGTGGCGCTTGAGCCAGGCCGATCGGGTCGATCGCGAGGTCCTGGGTGGTCGTCTTCTGCATCTCGAAGTGCAGGTGCGAGCCGAACGAGTGGCCGGTGTTGCCGACCAGCCCGACCAGCTCGCCCGGCCGCACGGTGTCGCCCTTCTGGGCGATCCGCTTGCTGAGGTGGCCGTACCAGGAGATCGAGCCGTCCCAGTACTTGATCTCGAGCTTGTTGCCGAAGCTGGAGTCGTAGAACGACCCGATGACGACGCCCTTGGACATCGCGTAGACAGGGGTGCCGGTGCTGGCGCCGAGGTCGATGCCGTCGTGCGAGGCGCCCCAGCGGGCCCCGAAGTCGGAGGTGATGTGCCAGGTGTTGATCGGTCGCACCCAGCGCTTCGCCGCGCGCTCGGCCTTGGCCTTGGCGGCGGCTTTGCGCTGGGCACTGCGGGCCGCGCGGGCGGCCTCCTCGTTACGGCCCTGCAGGGCGGCGGTCTGGATCGACGCGGCGTGCCGACGCTGGGCGAGGTCGGTGACCATCGCCTCGTCGGAGACCTGCTCGTTGAGGGCCATGGCGCTCTGCGTGCGGTCGAGCGCGAGGGCCGGCGGCGCTTGCGGCGTGGGGTGCACGACGCTCGCTCCGGTTGCGGTCACCACGAGCGCCGCGGCCGCCGCAGTGGGCAGCACGAAGCTCGAGGAGAACGCTCTGGGCAGGCGGGCACGACGACTCTGGACGCGGTGACGTCCGCCGTAGTGCCGCCCTTGGTAGGACGAAGAACTCACGCGGGGATGACCTCAGGGGGGTGTAGACGGGGCTAAGCACCACCGTACCGTGACCATTCCGTGACACCACAATCCCGACCCGACAACCTGTGGACGGCGTGTCGCGGATCGTCCCGCTCTGTGGGAATACCCGCACGGCGGGCGTTGAACCCCGTGACACACCTCACAGCCGGAGCGCGCGGCCCTCGGGAGCCACGGCATCCTCACTCGTCGCGGGTCAGTGGTGTGACGCCCGACGTCACCGTGCCGCCCTGCTCGTCGAGGTGGGCCAGGGCGTTGCGAGATGCCGTGCACGACCTCGCCCAGCATCGGCAGGCTCAGGTGCCCGGCCCCGTGCAGCTTGATGTTGCGCGCCCCGAGGTCGGGGTGGCGCAGGGCCGCGTTGCGCTGGGGCTGGATGGCCCAGTCGTTGTCGGACCAGTACGAGATGAACCGGGTGCGGCAGCCCCGCACCGGCCGGTCGAGCTCGCGCATCAGGTGGCTGCCCGGCCGCATCTGCTGCATCAGCGTGGTCGGCACGGCATACGCGGCGTAGCTGCCCTCGTGCGGGGTGCCGAGCGTGATGAGGGTGTGCACCCGCGCGTCGCCCCCGAGCCGGGTGACGTAGTAGCGGGCGACCAGGCCGCCGAGGCTGTGCCCGATGATGTGGATCCGCTCGAAGCCGGTCTCCTCGACGACCCGCTCCACCTCCACCGACAGTCCGGCCGCGGCGGCGCGCACGTCGTTGGCGACGGTGAGGTAGTTGGTCGCGAAGACGTTGGAGAAGCCGCGCCGGGTCAGCCCGCGCCGCAGCAGGGTGAAGATCGAGCGGTTGCTGACGATGCCGTGCACCAGCAGGATCGGTGTGCCCGCGGCCTCGACGTTCGAGACGAGCAGCCCGCGCTGCACGGGCGGGAGGTGCTCGAGGCGGTAGGCCCGCTCGGTCCGCGCGCCGCGACCGCCCACCAGGCCGACCGGCCAGGTCGCGACGTGGGCGGCGAGCCAGACCGACTCGACGGCGTTGCCGGCCAGCACCGCCGGGTCGAGCAGCCGCAGCGCGGCCGACGCCAGCCCGCCGGCACGCCGGACCACCGAGACCTGCGTCGGTGCAGGGTGCTCGGTGGGGGGTACGGCGCTCGGCAGCGGAAGCGTCACCATGGCCCCGCCACTGTAGGGCCGGGCGCCCCGCTACACCCCGGACTCCGAGCAGATGGTCACCATGCGGTCTGGGTTGTCGCCACCTCGGTCAAGGCCCGGTGTGCCGTGCGGTAAAGAAGCGGCGGGCCCAGGTCAATTCTTTCCACAAACCGTTGTCACGGCGGCACCCAGCCGACAGGTTTCCCCTCGTGCCCGACCCCGGGCCCCACCGCTGAAGGAGACCACCTCGTGAGAAGACTGACCACAGGCCTCGCCCTCGGCGCGGCCGCCGCCACCTTCGTCGCCGGCGCACCCGCCGCGACGGCCCTGCCCGGCGCCACCCCTGCCGGCCCACCGTCCGACCGCCAGGCCCTCAAGCTCAGCGCCGACGACACCCTCGTGCAGCGCTCGGTGCTGACCGACCGCGACGGCACGACGCACACCCGTTACGACCGCACCTGGAAGGGGCTGCGCGTCGTCGGCGGCGACCTCGTGGTCGAGAAGGCCAAGGGCGGCCGCATCGAGGACGTGCAGTTCAACAACGGCAGGAGCGTGGCCGCGACGACCACCACGCCGGCCGTCGCGCGGACCACGGCGCTGTCGACCGGCCAGCAGCGCTCGAAGGCGTCGCGCGAGACGAGCCGCGGCGAGCTCGTGGTCTGGGCCGCGACCGGCACGCCGCGCCTGGCGTACGACGTGCTGACCACCGGCACCCTCGCCGACCAGACGCCGAGCCGGCTGCACACCATCGTCGACGCGGCATCCGGCGCCGTCATCTCCTCCTACGACGAGGTGGTCAAGGGCACCGGCAACAGCCAGTACTCGGGCACGGTCACCCTCAACACGACGCTCAGCGGCTCGACCTGGCAGCTGCGCGACACCCTCGGCAACTACACGACCGACCTCAACGGGGCGACGTCGGGCACGGGCACGCAGTTCACCGACGCCGACAACGTGTGGGGCAACGGCACGACCACGAGCCGGCAGACCGCGGGGGTCGACGCGCAGTACGGGGCGGAGAAGACCTACGACTACTACAAGATCGTGCTCGGCCGCGACGGCATCTGGAACAACGGCACGGGGGCGCGCAGCCGGGTGCACTACGGCAACGCCTACGTCAACGCGTTCTGGGACGGCACCCAGATGACCTACGGCGACGGCTCGGGCAACGCCAAGCCGCTGACCTCCATCGACGTCGCCGCCCACGAGATGAGCCACGGCGTCACCGAGAACACCGCCGGGCCTGGTCTACACCGGCGAGGCCGGTGGCCTCAACGAGGCGACCACCGACATCTTCGGCACCGCGGTCGAGTTCTACGCCAACAACGCCGCCGACCCGGGCGACTACCTCATCGGCGAGAAGATCAACATCAACGGCAACGGCACCCCGCTGCGCTACATGGACCGGCCCAGCAAGGACGGCGCCAGCCAGGACTGCTGGACCACCGGCACCAAGAACCTCGACCTGCACTACTCCTCGGGCCCGCTGAACCACTGGTTCTTCCTCGCCTCCGAGGGCACCGGCGCGAAGACCGTCAACGGCGTCGCCTACAACAGCCCCACCTGCAACGGCACCACGGTGACCGGCGTCGGCCGGGCCGCCGCCGAGAAGATCTGGTACCGCACGCTGTCGACCAAGCTCACCTCGAGCAGCACCTACGCCGCGGCCCGCAACGGCGCGATCGCCTCGGCCAAGGAGCTGTACGGCGCCGGGTCGGCCCAGTGCCTCGCCACCGAGAGCGCCTTCGCGGCGATCGCGGTCCCGGCCGGCACCGAGACCTGCGGCGGCACCACGCCCCCGCCGCCGCCCCCCGGCAGCAACCTGCTCGGCAACCCCGGCTTCGAGTCGGGCAACACCGTGTGGACCGGCACCGCCGGCCCGATCACCAACAACACCGGTCGCCCGGCACGCACCGGCTCGTGGAAGGCCTGGCTCGGCGGTAACGGCTCGACCAGCACCGAGACGATCAACCAGAGCGTGGCCATCCCGGCCGGCGTGACCAGCGCGACCCTGTCGTTCTGGCTGCGCACCGACACCGCCGAGACCGGCTCGACGGTCTACGACACGATGCGGGCGCAGGTCGTCGACGGAGCCACGGTGACCACCCTGGCCACCTACTCCAACGTCGGCACCAACGCGACCTACACCCAGAAGTCCTTCAACCTGACGGCCTACAAGGGCAGGACGGTGACGATCCGGTTCACGATGACCGAGGACTCCAGCCTGCAGACGTCCTTCGTCGTCGACGACACCTCCGTCGCCACGAGCTGAGCCCGCCCCACCACGGCAACCACACCAACAGCGGCGGATGCCGTCCCCACCCGACCGTGGGGACGGCATCCGCCGCCTGTGGCCGGGCCTAAACTCGCGTTCGGCGCGCGTCGTGGCCTTCCCTCCCGCACCATTGACCTGCCGCGACCACCGCGGCGCCCGTTCCTCGAGGAGTCCCATGTCGTCACGTCAACTCACCGGAGTCGCCCTCGCCGTCACGGTCGCCGCCGTGGCCGCGTCCGTGACCGGCGCGTCCGGAGCCGCCGCAGCACCCGGGGGCAACGCCGCCCTCAAGGCCGCCGAGCAGTCCGCGCCGCGTCCACCGGCGACGACCTCGGCCTGCCGGCCGACCAGTCGCTCACCGTGCGCTCGGTGCGTCACCGACCGCGACGGCACCCGGCACGTGCGCTACGACCGCACGGTCGACGGCCTGCCGGTCGTGGGCGGCGACCTCGTCGTGGCCAAGGGCACGAACGGCACCGTGAAGAGCAGCCACTGGAACCGCGGCAAGGCCGTCGCCCCCGCCTCCACCAAGGCCCACCGTGAGCAAGGCCGCCGCGAGCGCCACCGCGGCGAAGTGCGCCGGCTACCGGGTCGACTCCAGCGCCGCCGCGCTCGTCGTGTACGCCAGCTCGGGCACCCCGCGGCTCGCGTGGCAGGTGACGACGACCGGCGTCCGCGCCAGCCAGACCCCGAGCAAGCTGAAGACCTGGGTCGACGCCCGCACCGGGAAGGTCATCGACTCCGCCGAGACCATCGAGGAGGGCACGGGCAACACCCCGTACAACGGCAGCATCACCCTCACCACCATCGGGTCGGCCCCGAACTTCCAGCTGGCTGACGGCATCGGCAACACCACCACCGACCTCAACGGCGCCACCACCGGCACCGGGTCGGCCTTTGTCGACGCCGACAACGCGTGGGGCACTGGGGTCTACAGCCTGGTCGGTGCGGCGCGCCAGACGGCAGCCGTCGACGCCCAGTTCGGCGCCCAGAAGACCTTCGAGTACTACTCGGGCACCCACAACCGGGCCGGCATCTGGAACACCGGCGTGGGCGCGCGCAGCCGGGTGCACTACGGCAACGCCTACGTCAACGCGTTCTGGGACGGCACCCAGATGACCTACGGCGACGGCACCGACAACACCCGCCCGCTGACCTCGCTCGACGTCGCCGGCCACGAGATGAGCCACGGCGTCACCGAGAACACCGCCAACCTCAACTACCGCGGTGAGTCCGGCGGGCTCAACGAGGCGACGTCCGACATCTTCGGCACCGCCGTCGAGTTCTTCGCGAACTCCGCCGGCCGACCCGGGTGACTACCTCGTCGGCGAGAAGATCAACATCAACGGCAACGGCACGCCGTTGCGCTACATGGACAACCCGAGCTTCGACGGCAGTGAGCACGAACTGCTGGAGCCGCACCGTCGGTCGGCTCGACGTGCACTACTCCTCCGGCCCGCTGAACCACTGGTTCTACCTGGTCTCCGAGGGCACGGGCGCCAAGACCATCGGCGGCGCCGCCCACAACAGCACCATGTGCAACAAGGCCACGATGACCGGTGTCGGGCACGCCGTCGCCGAGAAGGTCTGGTACCGCACGCTGACGACCAAGCTCACCTCGAGCAGCGGCTACGCGGCGGCGCGCAACGGCGCGATCGCCTCGGCCAAGGAGCTCTACGGCAAGAACAGCCTGAACTGCCTCGCGGTCCAGAACGCCTTCAACGGCATCTCGGTGCCGGCCGGCACCCAGACCTGCGCCAACTGAGGTCCGCAGCGCACCGTCCGCCTCAGCGGCAGACGGTGCGCTGGGCCTGCGGCAGCTGCACGTCGTCGAGCACCTCTCGGGCGGCCGTCGACAGCGGGTCGCTGCCCGCGGCCTCGCCGAGGTCGATCGTCGTGCCGTCGCGCTCGACGCTCGCGGCGATCCGGTCGTTGCCGGCGTTCAGGCCGGTCGTCGGCGGCGGGGCGGTGGCCAGCGTCTGCACCGTCGCGGCCGGCACGGTGCAGACACCGCACCGTTCTTCGTCGTGCCGGTCACCGCGCCGTCCGGCGCGACGGCAAGCGTGTCCTGGAACCCCGCCACGCCGCCCGACCCGGGCCAGCCGCACGTCGGATGCCGTGGGGCTCGGTGTCGCGTGGGCCGCGCCGGGGTCGCCCGAGGTGCTCGAGCCTCCCGGGGTCGAGGACTCGCCGCAGCCGCCCAGCACCAGGGCGAGGGCTGTGGCGGCGAGCGCGAGGCGGGCGAACGGCATCCGGGGCGTGGTCGTCGTCGGCATCCGCCCATCCCACCACCGGTCGTCGCGCGGGGCGACCGCTCGGGCGTGAGAAGAGTCCCACCGGCCGCCTCGGGGCGACCCGTGGCGCGCCTCACCCCGTCCGGCCCCGTTAGGCTCCCCAACGGACCACATCCCATCTCAGCCGACCGACAGTGAGGACGGATCGCCTCGTGGATCTGTTCGAGTACCAGGCCCGTGACCTGTTCGAGAAGCACGGCGTCCCCGTGCTCGCCGGGGCCGTCGCCGACGACTCCCGAGGAGGCCCGTGCGGCCGCCGAGCGGATCGGAGCGGCGGCGTGACCGTCGTCAAGGCCCAGGTCAAGATCGGCGGCCGCGGCAAGGCCGGCGGCGTCAAGGTCGCGAAGACCGCCGACGAGGCGGAGGAGCACGCCCGCGCCATCCTCGGCATGGACATCAAGGGCCACACCGTGCACCAGGTGATGATCGCCGCAGGGCGCCGACATCGCCGAGGAGTACTACTTCTCCGTCCTGCTCGACCGCGCCAACCGCACCTACCTCGCGATGGCAGCAAGGAGGGCGGCATGGAGATCGAGCAGCTCGCCGTCGAGCGCCCCGAGGCGCTGGCCCGGGTCGCCGTCGACCCGAACGTCGGCATCGACGACGCCAAGGCGCGCGAGATCGTCGCAGGCCGCCGGCTTCGACGCCGACGACCGCCGCCGAGATCGCGCCGGTGCTCAGCAGCTCTGTGGACCGTCTACCGCGAGGAGGACGCGACGCTGGTCGAGGTCAACCCGCTGGTCAAGACCGCCGACGGCGACGATCGTCGCCCTCGACGGCAAGGTCACCCTCGACGAGAACGCCGACTTCCGCCACCCCGAGCACGCGGCGCTCGAGGACACCGCCGCGACCGACCCGCTCGAGGCGGCGGCCAAGGAGAAGGACCTCAACTACGTCAAGCTCGACGGCGAGGTCGGCATCATCGGCAACGGCGCCGGCCTGGTCATGAGCACCCTCGACGTCGTCGCCTACGCCGGCGAGGAGTTCGGCGGCGCCGAAGCCGGCCAACTTCCTCGACATCGGCGGCGGCGCGAGCGCCGAGGTGATGGCCAACGGGCTGCGACATCATCCTGTGCGACCCGCAGGTCAAGAGCGTGTTCGTCAACGTCTTCGGCGGCATCACCGCCTGCGACGCGGTGGCCAACGGCATCGTCGGCGCGCTCGACGACCCTCGGCGACGAGGGCGACCAAGCCGCTGGTCGTCCGGCTCGACGGCAACAACGTCGAGCGAGGGCCGGCGGATCCTCGCCGAGCGCAACCACCCGCCGCGTCACTCATCGGGACACCATGGACGGCGCCGCCCGCAAGGCCGCCGAGCTGGCCTCCGGCAACTGACCCCCGAGCGCGAAGAGAGACAACGACACCATGGCGATCTTCCTCACCGAAGACTCCAAGGTCATCGTCCAGGGCATGACCGGCTCCGAGGGCACGAAGCACACCCAGCGGATGCTCGCGTCCGGCACCGACGATCGTCGGCGGCGTCAACCCGCGCAAGGCCGGCACCACCGTCGACTTCGAGCGGCACCACGCGTGCCCGTGTTCGGCACCGTCGCCGAGGCGATGGCGGAGACCGGCGCCGACGTCACGCGTCATCTTCGTGCCGGCCGCGTTCACCAAGGCCGCCGTCGTCGAGGCGATCGACGCCGGCATCCCGCTCGCCGTCGTCATCACCGAGGGCGTCCCGGTCCACGACACCGCCGAGTTCTGCACACTACGCCCAGGAGCAAGGGCACGACGCGCATCATCGGCCCGAACTGCCCCGGCCTGATCAGCCCCGGGCAGTCCAACGCCGGCATCATCCCGGCCGACATCACCGGCCCGGGCCGCGATCGGCCTGGTCTCCAAGTCGGGCACGCTGACCTACCAGATGATGTACGAGCTGCGCGACTATCGGCTTCTCGACCGCGCGTCGGCATCGGCGGCGACCCGATCATCGGCACCACGCACATCGACGCGCTCGAGGCGTTCCAGGCCGACCCCGACACCGACGCGATCGTCATGATCGGCGAGATCGGCGGCGACGCCGAGGAGCGGGCGGCGGCCTACATCAAGGACCACGTCACCAAGCCGGTCGTCGGCTACGTCGCCGGGCTTCACCGCCCCCGAGGGCAAGACGATGGGCCACGCCGGCGCCATCGTCTCCGGCTCGTCCGGCACCGCGCAGGCCAAGAAGGAGGCCCTCGAGGCCGCCGGCGTCAAGGTCGGCAAGACGCCGCGCGAGACCGCCGAGCTGATGCGCGAGATCATGCGCGGACTCAGCGCGGGCCGTCTGACCGCCTCCCGACTTATTGCGGATTTTCCACCGTCCGAGCGGAGGTCTGGCCCTCTCCCTCGGGTGGAAAATCCGCAATAAGTCGGGGTAGTTGGGCTGGGCGCCCGGCGTTGCTCGGACGTGCGCGGGTCGGTTCTCCCGCAGACTGGGTCGCGATGAGTGTCAGCGAGCGCCTCCGTTCCGTGCTGCCCGGGTCCGACGACGACCCGGGGGATGCCGGGGAGCCGCCGGCGGGGTCGCGCTGGGTGCGCGCCGGCCGGCGTCGGGGTGATGACCGGGCTCACCTCGCTGCTGGTCGTGCTCGGGCCGGTGCTGCTCGCCTGGCTCGTCGAGCCGCTGGCGACGCGGCGACGGCTGGCAGGCGGCAGGCACCGGCGCCGCGTTGTGGCTGCTGGTCTCCGGCGCGCACCTCGACACCGGTGGGGTGGCCCTGTCGGTGGTGCCACTGCTCGGCACGGCCGCGCTCGTGGGGGTGGCCTGGCTCGGCGCGCGCGAGGCGATGGTCGACGTGTCCACCGATGGTGAGCACTGGTGGGGCACGCTGCCGCGCCCGCTCGCGGCCGCGCTCGGTGCCTGGTGGGCGGGGTATGCCGTCGCCGTCGGTGTCGCGGTGGCGCTCACCGTCGCCGGCCCGTTCCGCGTCACCCCGCTCTCGCTGGTGCTGCCCGTGGTGGTCGTGCCGCTGCTCGCGCTCGTGCTCGCCCTGCGGCCGGTCGCCGCCGACGACCCCGACGTGCTCGGCCGGCGGCTGGGCTTCGCGTGGCTGCCCGACAGCGTGCGCCGCGCGGTGCGTCCGGGTCTGTCCGGCGCCGGCGATGCTGCTCGGCGCCGGGTTGGTCGTGGTCCTCGCGGCGGTCGCCCTGTCCTGGGACCAGGTGAGCACCATCTCCACGGCCGTCGCGGCCGGTGGCCTCGGGGCCGTCGTGCTCGCCCTGGCGCAGGTGGTCGCACTGCCGAACCTGGCGCTGTGGGCCGTGTCGTTCATGGCCGGCCCCGGGTTCCGCGTCGTCGAGGGCGGCTCGGTCAGCTGGTCGGGCTCCCAGGGTGGCCTGCTGCCGATGGTGCCGGTGCTCGCCGCGCTGCCGCAGCCCGGCGGCTTCCCGTGGTTCACCGCGCTCTCGGTGCTGGTCGTCGTCGCGGTGGGGGCGTTCGTCGCCCGCCGCGCGCTGCGGTCAGTCGCACGGCTGTCGCGGCTGCGCACCAAGCTGGCCGTGGCCCTGTCGGCCTGCACCGTCACCGCCCTCACCCTCGCAGCGCTCAACCTGGTGGCCGGCGGGTCGGCCGGGCAGTTCCGGCTGGCGGCCGTGGGTGCGCCCACCGGTCGGCTGTTCCTCGCCCTGCTCCTCGAGCTGGGCCTCGGCGCGCTGGTCGTCGTGCTGCGCGACGCCTGGAAACTGCGCCGGTGACCGCGTCGTCGGACCGCCCACCTCTCGGGCTCGTCGTGCTCGTCTCCGGTTCGGGCAGCAACCTCCAGGCCCTCATCGACGCCTCGGCGGCTCGATGCCGCGCCCTTCCGGGTGCTCGCCGTGGGGGCCGACCGCGACGGCACCGGCGGCGTCGAGCGCGCCGAGCGGGCCGGCATCCCGACGTTCGTGGCCCGGGTGCCCGACTACGTGACGCGGGCCGACTGGGACCTCGATCTCGAGCGGCTGGTCGCCGAGCACTCGCCCGACCTCGTGGTCTCGGCCGGGTTCATGAAGGTGCTCGGGCCCGCAATGCTCGCCGCCCACCGGGTGGTCAACACGCACCCGGCACTGCTGCCCAGCTTCCCCGGGGGCGCACGGGGTGCGCGACGCGATGGCGCACGGCGTCAAGGTGACCGGGTGCACCTGCCACTGGGTCGACGCGGGGGTCGACACCGGCCCGATCATCGACCAGCGGGCCGTGCGGGTCGAGCCCGACGACACGGTCGAGACGCTGCACGAGCGGATCAAGGTGCTCGAGCGCGAGATGCTCGTCGAGGTCGTGCGCGGTTTGGCCGCCGACCGCTCCTGGCGGTAGTCGCAGACCTCAGCCGAGCTCGCGCAGCCGGGCGGCGATCGCCTCGGGCCGCGCGTCGTTGACCCAGCCGCCGACGCCGCTCTCGGAGCCCGCGAGGTACTTCAGCGTGCCCGGGGCCCGCAGCACCGACATCACCTGCAGGTGCAGGCGGCGAGACGTCGCGCCCGGTGCGCACCGGGGCCTGGTGCCAGCGCGGCGATGTAGGGCAGCGGCACCGGGCCGCCGTCGGCCGTGACGTGGTAGCGGTCGAGGCGGCCGAGCAGGTCGAGGTAGACGCACGGCCAGCTCGTCGCGCTCGGCGTCGTCGAGGGCCGACGAGGTCGGGCACGTCGCGGTGCGGGGCGAGGTGCACCTCGACCGGCCAGCGCGCGGCGTAGGGCACGTAGGCCGTCCAGTGCCGGCCGGACCGCACCACCCGCGAGCCGTCGGCCCGCTCGGCGTCGAGGATGTCGCGGCCCAGCAGGCGCCCGGTGCGGTCGTGGTGGGCCTGCGCCTGCGCGGAGGATCGTCGCGGGTGCGGGTCGGGACGTAGGGGTAGGCGTAGATCTGGCCGTGCGGGTGGTGCAGCGTCACCCCGATCTCGCGGCCCGCGGTTCTCGAAGCAGAAGACCTGCTCGACCTCGGGGAGCCGGCCGAGGCAGGCCGTGCGGTCGGCCCAGGCGTCGATCACGGTGCGCACCCGGCTCGGCGTCGAGGGCGGCGAAGCGAGGCGTCGTGGTCGCTGGTGAAGCAGACGACCTCGCATGCGGCCCAGGGCCGGGCGGTGCTCGAACGGCGCGGTGCCGGGGGCGTCGTCGACGGCCACCGGCGGCGTAGCGAGGGGAAGCGGTTCTCGAAGACCACCACGTCGTAGTCGGTGTCGGGCACCTCGGTCGGCTGCGGCCCGCGCCCCGACGGGCACAGCGGGCACGACTCGCGCGGGGGGCAGGCAGGGTGCGGTTCATCCGGTGGCCCGCCACCGCGACCCAGTCGCCGACCAGCGCGTCGTAGCGCACGTGCCCGGCGGCGGCGCGGCTCACCGAGCTCGCGGGTGTCGTCGACCGTGCGCGGCGGGGCGCCGGGCGTGTCGTCGAAGTAGATGATCTCCCGGCCGTCGGCGAGCGCGCGCGACGTGCGCCGCACCGTGCCGGAGCGTGGTGTTCACCCCGCCTCGCCACCGCCCTGGCGGCGCACCGCGCGGACCGCTGCGGTCAGGGCAGGCGCCACGTCGGCGAGCACCAGGTGCTCGACGCGCTCCTCGAGCACGGCGCGGGCGCCGGCTGGGCACCCCGGCATCGGTGATGAGGATGTCGACCTCGCCCAGCGCCATGAAGGTCGAGAGCCCGACGATGCCGACCTTGGTGTGGTCGGCGAGCACGCAGACCGACCGGCTGGCGCGCACGAGCGCGCGGTTGGTCTCGGCCTCGACGAGGTTGGGCGTGGTCAGGCCGGCGTTGCGGTCGATGCCGTGGACGCCGAGGAAGAGCCGGTCGACGTGCAGCGCGCGCAGGGCGGAGACGGCCACCGGGCCGACCAGCGCGTCGGACGGCGTGCGCACGCCGCCGGTCAGCACCACCATGTGGCCGCCGCCGCCGGACTCGTGAAGCAGCTGCGCGACGGGGACCGAGTTGGTGACCACGGTGAGGTGCGGGACGTTGCGGATGGCGCGGGCGAACTCGTACGTCGTGGTGCCGGCCGAGATGCCGATCGGTGGCGCCCGGCTCGACCAGCCCGGCCGCCGCAACGGCGATGGCGTGCTTCTCGGCGGTCATCAGCGAGGACTTCGCGCTGAACCCGGGCTCGTCGGTGGCCCGGGGGAGCAGGGCCAGCGCGCCGCCGTGCACCCGCTCGAGCAGGCCGTCGGCGTCGAGCCGCTCGATGTCCCGGCGCACGGTCATGTCGGACACGCCGAGCTGCTCGACCAGGTCGGAGACACGCACCGCTCCGGTCTCCTCGACCTTGCTGAGGATGGCCGCGCGGCGCTGGCTGGCGAGCACGCTCACTCCTCCCGCACCACGGCGGCCGTGCGGGGGGCGAGGTCGCAGCGTCGGCCCGACGCCGGACCCCGGAGACCAGGTCGTGGCCGGCGGCCTCGACCTCGCGGTGCTCGTCGGTGTGGTTGAGCACGAAGAGCCAGCTGCGCTCGCCCGAGCGGCGGCGGACGACCTCGACGCCGGTGGGCGGCACCGCGGCCGGTGCGACCGCGGCCTCGGCCACGACCCGGTCGAGCAGGGCGCCCAGCGAGGCGTCGTCGGGCAGGGTGCCGAGGTACCACGCGACGCCGTCCCCGACGGCGCGCCGGGTCACCGCCGGCCGCCCGGACAGCGGGCCGTCGGCGTAGGTCGTCACCACCTCGGCGTCGACCACCCGGGCGTCCTCGCTCCAGCTCACTTCCGGAGCCGCCGTCGGACAGCGCGACGGACTCGGCCACCCGCAGCGGGAAGAACTCCTCGACGCGGATGCCGAGCAGCTCGCGGAACGCTCCCGGGTAGCCGCCGAGCCGCACGTGGTCGTCGGGGTCGCTGATGCCCGAGAAGTAGGTGACAAGTACGTGGGCGCCGGCCTCGGCGGCCGCGCGCACGGCATCCGCCTGGGCGTCGGAGACGAGGTAGAGCGTGGGGACCACGACGACGCGGTAGGCGGACAGGTCGGCATCCGGGTGCACGACGTCGCAGGTGATGCCGCGGTCACGCAGCAGCCGGTGCACGGTGTGCGCGGCGGTCGCGTAGTCGATCGCCGACGACGGCATGCACGGCCCCGCGACCGCCCAGGCCGACTCGTAGTCCCAGAGCACGGCCACCTCGGCGTCGACCCGGGAGCCGACCAGCTCGCCGAGCCGGCCGGCGATGGCGCCCAGCTCGCAGACCTCGCGGAACCGGTCGCTGTCCTCGCCGGCGTGCGGCACCAGGGCCGAGTGGAACTTCTCCGAGCCCGAGCGCGACTGCCGCCACTGGAAGAAGCCGATGGTGTCGGCGCCGCGTGCGACGTGGGTGAGCGAGTCGAGGATGGTGCCGACCGGGCACCTTGGCGGGGTTGACCGGCTGCCAGTTCACCGCGCTGGTCGAGTGCTCCATGAGCAGCCACGGGCGCCCACCGGCCAGGCCACGGGTCAGGTCGCCGGCGAAGGACAGCTCGGCGCGGGGGTGGGGGAGGGCGTCGACGACGTAGTGGTCGGTGCTCACGACGTCCTGGAACGGGGCCCAGTCGTTGTAGTCGAGCAGCCGGAAGTGGTCGAGCGTCATGAAGTTGGTCGTGATCGGCAGGTCGGGGGAGTGCCGCCGGATCACCTCGTGCTCGGCACGGTAGAACTCGAGCAGGGTGTCGGAGCCGAACCGGGAGTAGTCGAGCACGTGGGTGGGGTTGTTGAACGTCGTGGTGCGCCGCGGCGGGAGGATGTCGTCGTAGGACGTGTAGCGCTGGCTCCAGAACGCCGTTCCCCAGGCGTCGTTGAGCGGCGTCGAGCGTGTCGTAGCGGCGCTGCAGCCAGCTGGCGGAAGGCGATGGCGCAGGTGTCGCAGTAGCAGGGCAGGTTGTGGCAGGCGTACTCGTTGGAGACGTGCCACATGGCCAGCGCCGGGTGGTCGGAGTAGCGCGTGGCCAGCCGGTCGGTGAGGGCTAGGGCGAAGCTCGCGGTAGAGCGGCGAGGACGGGCACCACGACTGCCGGCTGCCGGGCCACAGGGTGTGCCCGTCGCGGTCGACCGGCAGGATCTCGGGGTAGGCCGAGGTGAGCCAGGGCGGGGGTGTGGCGGTGGCGGTGGCGAGGTCGACGGCGATGCCGTTGGCGTGCAGCAGGTCCATGATCTCGTCGAGCCACTCGAAGGTGTACTCGCCCTTGGACGGCTCCAGCCACGACCACGAGAACACCCCGAGGGTCACGAAGCTGACCCCCGACTGCGCGCATCAGCCGCATGTCGTCGTCCCAGACGGCGCGCGGCCACTGCTCGGGGTTGTAGTCCCCTCCGAAGGCGATCCGGTCGTCGGGCCATCCGCGCATGTCGGCCAGTCTGTTCAGGTGTCGAACAAAAGTCAACACTTTGCAACACAGTCAACCGTGGCATCCAGCGGGGGTCCAGCCGTTGTCCAAGGTTCTCCAAGCCAGCTAACGGGAGTGTGGCGCACGCATCTCCGGAACCAAATCGTGATCGAGCGGACTCGTGTCGACCCTTGACAGCCGTTGCGGGCAAGGCAACACTCGGTCTCGTCAGTGTTGGTTTCTGATCGAATGTGTCAGAACCGTTGGATGTCAAAGGAGACCCCCATGGCGCGCCCGGCCCACCGCGATCCGTCCATCGCGAACGTCGTTCCCAACTCGGTCCGCGGTGTCGACCGCCGGTCCATCCTTCGCGGGTCGGTCACCGCAGCCGCCCTGCTCGGCGCTCCGACGGTGCTCGCCGCCTGCGGCGACGACTCGACGCCGGCCGCGTCCGGCAGCGCCGGCGCCAGCGCCAAGGCCGGCCCCGTGTCGTTCGGCATCAACGAGGCGAAGGGCTCCGGTCCCGCCAACGAGCGCCTCCAGGGCATGGCCGACGCCTACGCCAAGAAGACCGGCTCCGCGGTCACCGTCAACGCCGTCGACCACAACACCTTCCAGGAGAGCATCAACACCTACCTGCAGGGCACGCCCGACGACGTCTTCACCTGGTTCGCCGGCTACCGCATGGCGCAGTTCGCCGAGAACCAGCTCATCTCCGACGTCAGCAGCGTGTGGCCCATCGAGGGCATGAGTGACGCCTTCAAGAAGTCGGCGACCGCGCCCGACGGCAAGCAGTACTTCGTGCCGATCAGCTACTACCCGTGGGCCGTCTTCTACCGCAAGTCGGTCTTCGAGAAGAACGGCTGGGCCGTGCCGACCTCGATGGACGAGATGACGGCGCTGATGAAGGACATGCAGGGCAAGAAGCTCAACCCCATCGCCTTCGCCGCCAAGGACGCCTGGGCGCCGATGGGCACCTTCGACATCCTCAACATGCGCCTCAACGGCTACGACTTCCACATGGCCCTGTGCCAGGGCAAGGAGAAGTGGGACAGCGCGCAGGTCAAGAACGTCTTCACCACCTGGAAGGACAAGCTGCTGCCCTACCAGCAGGAGAACTCGCTCGGCCGCACCTGGCAGGAGGCCGCCACCTCGATGGCGAAGGGCGAGAGCGGCATGTACCTCCTCGGCACCTTCGTCGTGGACGGCATTCCCAAGGAGACGCAGGCCGACCTCGACTTCTTCACCTTCCCGGCGCTGGACCAGACCATTGGTTCCGACGCCCTCGACGCCCCGATCGACGGCTTCTGCGTCGCCGCGGGCGGGAAGGACCAGGAGTCGGCCAAGGCCTACATCAAGTGGCTGGGCACGCCCGAGGCGGCCGACGCCGGCAACAACGCGGCGAGCGCTCCGTTCATCGCCGCCAACTCCGGTGCGAGCACGGCGACGTACGGCGACCTCCAGAAGAAGTCCGTCGAGCTGGTCTCGAAGGCGAAGTCCATCGCCCAGTTCCTCGACCGCGACACCAACGCCGACCTGGCCAACACCGTGATCACGGCGTCGTTGCAGGACTTCCTCAAGAACCCGAACAACATCGACGCCATCACCGCCTCCATCCAGCAGCAGGCCACATCTATTCTGGGCTGACCCGGACGTCGGAGGCATCATGGCGACAGGCACCGCACCACCCGTAGCCACCACACCATCCACGGCCAAGGCCAAGAAGAAGCGGGGCGGAGGACGCCGTCACGAGCGACGCAAGTCGCCTCGTGACCGGCTGGTCATCATCCTGATGGTCACCGTCCCGACCCTCTTGGTCGTGTGGCTGGTGTGGCTGCCGGCCATGGCGTCGATCTACCTGTCCTTCACCAAGTGGAACGGGTTCAAGCTCAGCGGCATCCAGTGGATCGGCACGAAGAACTACGTCGACATCGCGACGATCTACCCGGCGTTCTGGCCGGCGATCAGGCACAACCTGATCTGGCTGGTCTTCCTCTTCATCCTGCCCACGCTGCTGGGGATGCTGCTCGCCGTGATCCTCGACCGCGAGATGTGGGGCAGCCGGTTCTACCAGACGGCGTTCTACCTCCCGGTCGTGCTGTCGCTGGCCCTGGTCGGGTTCATCTGGCAGCTCTTCTACTCGACCGACCAGGGCCTGATCAACCAGGTCTTCGGTAGCAACGTCGACTGGTACGGCGACCCCAACGTGAACCTCTGGGCGGTGCTGGTGGCGACGGCGTGGAGGCACACCGGCTACATCATGCTCATCTACCTGGCCGGGCTGAAGGGGGTCGACTCGACCCTGCGTGAGGCGGCGGCCGTCGACGGCGCGAACGAGGTCAAGACGTTCTTCCAGGTCATCTTCCCGGTGATGCGCCCGATCAACCTCATCGTGCTGGTCATCGTGGTCATCGAGTCGCTGCGGGCGTTCGACCTCGTCTGGGTGATCAACAAGGGCCGAAACGGGCTCGAGCTGATCTCGGCCCTGGTGTCCCAGAACGTGATCGGCGAGGCGACGCGCTACGGCTTCGGCGCGGCCCTCTCGGTCATCATGATGGTGATCTCCTCGGTCTTCATCATCATCTACCTGCGGATCGTCTTCCGGGAGGACCGGCAATGAGCGCCACCACGACCGTTCCGGCCCCCGTCCCCACCAAGAAGGCAGCGGCGCGCGGTCCGGGCGGAGGCGTCCTCAACAAGCGCCGCGGCAAGATCGCCACGGTCGTCATGCTGGTCCTGGCCCTGATGTGGCTCTTCCCGCTGCTGTGGGCCCTCTACAACTCGTTCCGGAACTACTCCTACACGCAGACCAACGGGTACCTGTCGTTCGGCGGGTGGACCCTGGACAACTACAAGAACGCCTGGAGCCGGGGCCAGTTCGGCCTGCACATGAAGAACTCCCTGCTCATCACCATCCCGGCGGTGATCATCACCCTGTTCTTCTCCTCGCTCATCGCCTTCGTGCTCGCTCGGTTCTCCTACAAGTTCAACCTCACCCTCCTCGGGGTGTTCCTCGCCGCCAACCTGCTGCCGCCGCAGGCCCTGCTCATCCCGGTCTTCCGGATGTTCAAGGAGATCCCGCTCCCGACCTTCATGAGCGAGGGCGGCACGATGCTCAACAGCTTCTGGGCGTTGATCCTCGTCAACACGGCCTTCCAGATGGGGTTCTGCGCCTTCGTGCTGAGCAACTACATGAAGACGCTGCCGTACGAGATCTACGAGTCGGCCGAGATGGACGGCGCGAGCGTCTGGCGGCAGTACTGGCAGCTGACCATGCCCTTGGTCAGGCCGGCCCTGGCGGCGCTGGCGACCCTGCAGGTGACCTGGATCTACAACGAGTTCTTCTGGGCCACCGTGCTGATGTCCAAGGGTGACAAGTACCCCGTCACCAGTGCGCTGAACAACCTGCGTGGGCAGTTCTTCCAGGACACCAACCTGGTCGCCGCGGGGTCGATCATCGTGGCCCTGCCCGTGCTGATCGTGTTCTTCGTGCTGCAGAAGCAGTTCGTCTCCGGGCTGACCCTCGGGTCGACCAAGGGATGACCGCCGACACCACAGTGCTCCGCGGCGCCGGCACGGCGCTCGTCCTCGCCCAGGCGGGCGACGGGCTGCCGTCCGTCCTGCACTGGGGACCCGACCTGCCGGATGCCGCGGTCGCCGACCTCGCGCTCGTCACCACCCCGGCCGTGCCGCACAACGCCCTCGACGCGCCGTGGCCGCTGACCGTGCTCCCCACCTCGGGAGAGGGGTGGCTCGGTACGCCGGGGTATGCCGCGCACCGCGCCGGCGGTCGCACCGCCCCCCGCTGGGTGGCGACCCTGCACGGCGGTGACGGGGTCGCGGAGGTGCGCGCCACGGCATCCGACGTGGGGGTGGAGGTGGTCGTGCGCTACCGGCTCGACGAGCACGGCGTGCTCGTCGTCGAGTCGTCGCTCACGAACACCTCCGGCGACGAGGCGCCCCTCGACGTGGCGGCCCTGCGGGCCGTGCTGCCGCTGCCCACCCGGGCCGGCGAGGTGCTCGACCTGACCGGCCGCTGGTGTCGCGAGCGGTCGCCGCAGCGTCATCCGCTCGCCGACGGCACCTGGCTGCGCACCGGCCGGCGGGGGCGCACCGGCCACGACGCGACCCTGCTGATGGTGGTGGGCACGGCCGGCTTCGGCTTCCGGTCCGGCGAGGTGTGGGCCGCGCACGCCGCCTGGAGCGGCAACCACGAGCACCTCGTCGAGCGCCTGCCCGAGGGTGCCGGCCCGCACGCGGCAGTGCTCGGTGGCGGTGAGGCGCTGTCGCCCGGTGAGGTGCGGCTGGCGCCCGGCGAGACCTACGCCGCGCCGGCCGTCGTCTTCGTGCACTCCACCGAGGGTCTCGACGGGCTGACCCGCTCGCTGGTGCGGCACCAGCGGGCGCAGCCGGGCTACCGCTCGAGCCCGCGGCCACTCGTGCTCAACACCTGGGAGGCCGTCTACTTCGACACCGACCTCGACCACCTGAAGCGGCTGGCCGACACCGCCGCGTCGATCGGGGTCGAGCGGTTCGTGCTCGACGACGGGTGGTTCGGCGGCCGCCGCGACGACCATCGCGGGCCTCGGCGACTGGCAGGTGTCGGCCGACGTGTGGCCCGACGGCCTCGGCCCGCTCGTCGACCACGTCAAGGGCCTGGGGATGGAGTTCGGGCTGTGGTTCGAGCCGGAGATGGTCAACCTCGACTCCGACGCCGTGCGGGCCCACCCGCGAGTGGGTGCTCGGCCCGGTGGCCGGGGCGCCGCTCCCCTCTCGCCAGCAGCACGTGCTCGACCTCGCCAACCCCGACGCCTTCTCCTACGTGCGCGAGGCGATGAGCGAGGTGATCGGCCGGTATGCCGTCGACTTCGTCAAGTGGGACCACAACCGCGACCTGCACGAGGCGGTGCGCACCGACGCCTCCGGCACCGACCGGCCCGCCGTGCACGCCCAGACCCTGGCGACCTACCGGCTGCTCGACGAGCTGCGCGCCCGCCACCCCGACCTCGAGATCGAGTCGTGCTCGAGTGGGGGCGCGCGGGTCGACCTCGGCGTGCTCGCCCGCACCGACCGGGTCTGGACCTCCGACTGCAACGACGCCCTCGAGCGGGTCGCCATCCAGCGGTGGACCGGGCTGCTCGTGCCCCCTGAGCGGATGGGCTCGCACGCCGGTCCGCCCCGCGCGCACACCACCGACCGCGACCTCGACCTCTCGCTGCGGATGCTCGTTGCGCTCGGGGGCCACGCCGGCCTCGAGTGGGACATCACCACGTGCAGCCCCGGCGACCTCGACGCGCTGCGCGCGTGGTCGGGGCTCTACCGCGAGCTGCGGCCGCTCTTGCACGGGGGCGACACGGTGCGCTCCGACCACCCCGACGACGCGCTGGTCATCGGTGGGGTCGTGTCGCCCGACCAGGCGGATGCCGTGTTCACCGTCGTCGCGACCGTCACCGGCCGCGGGGTCACGCCCGGGATGGTGCCGCTTCCCGGGCTGGACCCCGGGCGCCGCTACCGGGTGCGGGTGCGCCCCGAGGCCGGCCTGCCGGCCACCACCTCGGTGGTTCCGCCGGCGTGGTGGGACACGGCGGTCAGGGACGGCATCGTGGTCAGCGGCGCCACGCTCGGCACGGTGGGGCTCGCCCTGCCGGTGCTCGCGCCGGCCCAGGGCTTCCTGCTGCACCTCGAGACCGCCGCCGGCTGACTACCGGTGGGGTGACACACTTCCGGCGTGGCCACCGACCCCGCCGAGCTGACCCCGGCATCCCTCGCCTTCCTGGCCGAGCGGCACCTGGCGACCTTCACGACCCTGCGCCGCGACGGCTCGCCGCACGCCGTGCCGGTCGGGTTCACCTGGGACGGTGAGGCGTTGGTCGCGCGGGTGATCGCGGCGCGGAGCAGCGCCAAGGTGGTGCAGGCCAGGGCGGGGCGTCGGGCTGCACTGACCCAGGTGGAGGGCCGGCGCTGGATCAGCCTCGAGGGCACCACCTCGGTGCTCGAGGACCCGGGCTCCGTGCACGACGCCGAGCAGCGGTATGCCGTCCGCTACCGCCAGCCCCGGCCCAACCCCGAGCGGGTGGTCGTCGTGCTGCACGTCGACCGGGTGCTCGGTGGCACCTGGCCCGACCCGTTGCCGCCCTCGCCGTACGCCACCTGACCCGCCGCTCGGTAGACTTTCGCGCGACGACTGGCGAGGGTGGGTCACCACCGGGAAGTCACACGTCGGGGCATCGCCCGCCTGGGTGCCCCGGAAGCTGACCGACCCGACCCCGCAAGGAGCACCATGTCCGCCGCCGTCTCCGCCCCCGGCCCCGCGCAGGACGTCCGCCCGGTCCGCCGCGCGCTCGTCTCCGTCTACGACAAGACCGGGCTCGACGACCTGGTCCGCGGCCTGAACGAGGCCGGGGTCGCGCTGGTCTCCACCGGTGGCTCGGCGGCCCTCATCGAGTCGCTCGGCCTGCCGGTCACCAGGGTCGAGGACCTCACCGGCTTCCCCGAGTGCCTCGAGGGGCGCGTCAAGACGCTGCACCCGAAGGTGCACGCCGGCATCCTCGCCGACACCCGCAAGCCCGACCACGTGGCGCAGCTCGCCGACCTCGGAGTGGAGGCGTTCGAGCTGGTGGTGGTCAACCTCTACCCGTTCGCCGCCACGGTGGCGTCGGGCGCCAGCCCCGACGAGTGCGTCGAGCAGATCGACATCGGCGGCCCCTCGATGGTGCGCGCCGCTGCCAAGAACCACCCGAGCGTCGCGGTCGTCACCGACCCGGCCACCTACGCCGATGTGCTGGATGCCGTGCGCGGCGGCGGTTTCACCCTCGAGCAGCGCAAGCGCCTGGCCGCACAGGCGTTCGTGCACACCGCCACCTACGACGTGCACGTGGCGTCGTGGATGGGCAACGCCTACACGGACAGCTCCGACGGCACCGGCTTCCCGGCATGGGTCGGCGCGACCTGGGAGCGTGCGACGGTGCTCCGCTATGGCGAGAACCCCCACCAGCGGGCAGCCCTCTACACCAACGGTTTCCAGCCGCAGCCGGCCCTCGCCCAGGCGACCCAGCTGCACGGCAAGGAGATGTCCTACAACAACTACATCGACGCGGATGCCGCCGTGCGCGCGGCCTACGACCACGGCGACCAGCCCACGGTGGCCGTCATCAAGCACGCCAACCCCTGCGGCATCGCCGTCGGCACCGACGTCGCGGAGGCTCACCGCAAGGCCCACGAGTGCGACCCGGTGTCGGCCTTCGGCGGCATCATCGCCACCAACCGCCCGGTGACCGCCGAGATGGCACGCACGGTGGCCGACATCTTCACCGAGGTCGTCGTGGCCCCCGCCTTCGACGCTGACGCGCTCGAGGTGCTCACCGCGAAGAAGAACATCCGGCTGCTCGAGTGCGCGGCGCCGGCCCGCGCCGGTGCCGAGATCCGACCGATCGGCGGCGGCCTGCTGATGCAGCGGCGCGACACCGTGGATGCCGTGGTGACCGGCGACGACGGCACCGTCACCGGCGGCGACGTTGCGGCGAACTGGCGCCTGGTGTCGGGTGAGCCGGCCGACGAGGACACCCTCGCCGACCTGCAGTTCGCCTGGCGCGCGATCCGCGCGGTGAAGTCGAACGCCATCCTGCTCGCGCGTGGCGGCGCGTCCGTCGGCATCGGCATGGGTCAGGTCAACCGGGTCGACTCCTGCCACCTCGCCGTGTCGCGCGCGGGGGAGGAGCGGGCGCGAGGCGCCGTCGCGGCATCCGACGCGTTCTTCCCCTTCGCCGACGGCCTGCAGGTGCTGCTCGACGCCGGGGTCCGCGCGGTCGTGGCCCCCGGCGGGTCGATGCGCGACGCCGAGGTCGTCGAGGCGGCTCAGGCCGCCGGCGTGACGATGTACTTCACCGGCACCCGCCACTTCGCCCACTGACGCGGGCGACCTCGGTCAGCCGGTCGGGGGGCGGTAGCCGGTCGGCTCGCCGCTGCCGAGGTCGACGATGGCCGCGACCGGGCCGCCACCGTCGGGCCCCTGGTGGGCGGCCGACACCGACACGAACACCGCCGGGTCACCGGTCACCGATGCGGTGACCCCGCCGACGCACGACTTGATCTGGCGGTGCCAGTGCACGTCGGAGTCGTCGAGCATCGCGTTGCGCCGCCCCGCGACCTGGCCGTCGAGCGAGGCCTCGCACTTGAGGAAGACGTTGACGAGCCGGCCGTCGATGTCGCTGCGGTGCGGGCGCTCGGGCAGGTCGAGGCCGGCATCCTTGATCGCGGCCCAGATGCCGTCGGCGTCGAGGGCGTCCTGCATCACCGCGTGGCCGATGCGGTAGCGGCCGCCGACCCCGCGGGCGTTGCCGACCACGACGACCTGCGCCTGGTCGAGCTCGACCCCCGACGAGCACGAGGCCACCGACGAGTAGAGCGAGCGGTCGTGCATGACGTCGGCGTCGGTCGGCATCTCGATCTCGCCGAGTGCCACCGCGATGCCGAGCGCGGTGCGTGCCGTTGGAGAGGTCCATCGACTCGTGGGTGTGCTCGGTCCAGACCGTCTTGCCGCGCGACTTGGCGTCGCGGATGGTGTGGATGGTGAGCAGCGGCGTCTTGGTCTGCACGTAGTGCACGTCGGCCGGGTCGGTGATGCCGGCCCGCTCCATGGCGACCGCGCACCGCCGCGGCCACCTTCTCGATCATCGGCGTGCGGCCGATCTCCTCGGGCAGCAGCGGCTCGCTCATCGCGAAGCCGACGGTGAGGCGCGGCTCGTCGGTCTGCTCGGCCCGGTCGGCCGGGACGGTGGCGAAGATCGTCGCGTGCGGGCTGATCACGCCGTCGGTGCCGCCCGACCACACGATCGGCACCTCCTTGACCTTCGGCGGCGGTCGGCGCCCTTCTCCACCAGCATCTCGCGGAAGGCGCGGTCGGCGATGATCCGGGTGTAGTCGTTGACCCCGCCGTTGCCCTCGGTCTTGCCGATGACGGCGATCACCCGGTCGGCGTCGAACACGCCGTCGTCGATGAGCTCCGCCAGCTCGCTGGCGTCGGACACGGTGTGCAGCGGGACCTTGCGGACCTCGATGGCGTCGGGCACGGTGCGGTTCCTTCCGTAGTCAGCGGTTCTCGATGACGGTGCCGAAGCCGCCCTCGACGGCATCGGTGATGTGGGTCAGCGAGGTGATCACGCTCCGAGGGCCACCGCCGGCGACGAAGCGGCGAGGCCGCGTCGACCTTCGGCCCCATCGACCCTGACGCGAACTGGCCGCTCGCGGCATACCCCTGCATCTCGGCGAGGGTCACCCGGCCGAGCTCACGCTGCGCCGGACGTGCCCCAGCCGATGGCCGCGTGGTCGACGTCGGTGGCGATGACGAGCACGTCGGCGCCGAGGGTGCGGGCGAGCAGGGCGGCCGTGAGGTCCTTGTCGATGACCGCCTCGACGCCGCGCAGGTGGCCGTCGGGTTCGCGGACCACCGGGATGCCGCCGCCGCCGGCTGCGACGACGACGTAGCCGGCCTCGAGCAGCACGCGCGCCGGGCCGACGTCGAGCACCTCGAGCGGTTCGGGGGAGGCGACGACCCGGCGCCAGCCCTTGCGCGCCCCGGTCCTCCCAGACCTGCCCGTGGTCGATCAGCGTCTGCGGCCTCGCTCGCGCGGCAGGTAGCGCCCGATCGGCTTGCTCGGGGAGGTGAAGTGCGGGTCGTCGCGGTCGACGAGGGTGCGGGTGACCAGCGCGGCCACGGGCGCTCGGCACCCCGGCATCCGCGAGCGCGTCGTCGAGGCAGTTGAGGATGGTGAAGCCGAGCGTGCCCTGGGTCTGCGCGCCGCACCAGTCGAGCGGGCACCGGCGGCACGACGTGTGCGGCGAGCTCGTTCTTGACCAGGAGGTTGCCGACCTGCGGGCCGTTGCCGTGGGTGATGACCAGCTCGTGGCCGGCTGCGACCAGCCGGGCGGCGGCGCGCATCGCCACGCCGACCGCCTCGATCTGGGCGCCCGGAGTGGCGCTGCCGTCGGGGCCGGTCATCGCGTTGCCGCCCAGGGCGAGCAGGACCCGCATCGCTGCCCACCTCCTGTCGCGGTCCGGGGGCTGGTGCCCGGTCTCGACCCTAGGAGCGTCGACCGGAGACCTGCGTTGTCAGGACCTGCCCAACACGGGGATGCCGTTCGGCAACTGTGTGTCGTGCCCGCGCGGCCCACTCGTCAGGCGTCCTCCGGCTCGTCCCACTCGGCCGAGCCGTCCAGCTCGTCGAGCCAGGCCCGCACGCTGTCGTTGTGCTCGCCGAGCAGGGGCGGGTGCAGGTGCTCGCTGCGCCCACCGGCATACGCGTTGTCGTCGAAGCGGATCGGTGGGCCGGGGATCTCGATGGTGCCCAGCACGGGGTGGTCGACCTCGACGACCAAGCCCTGCGAGCGGGTCTGGTCCCAGTCGTAGACGCGGTCGAGGGTGCGCACCTCACCGGCGGGCACGCCGATCTCGGCCAGCCGCGCCATCAGCTCGGCGTGGGGGATGTCGGCGAACGTCGCGTTGAGCAGCTCGATCACGGCCTCGCGGTTGCCGACCCGCTCGCGGTTGGTGGCGAAGCCGGGGGCGAACGGGTCGAGCCCGAAGCCGGCCGCCAGCCGCTGCCACAGGCCCTCGCTGCCGACAGCGACATCTGGATCATGCCGTCGGCGCAGGTGAACAGGCCGTAGGGGCAGATCGACGGGTGGTGGTTGCCGCCGGCCCTGCCGCACCTCGCCGGCCACGGTGTAGCGGGTGCCCTGGAAGGCGTGCACCCCGACGATCGAGGCGAGCAGCGAGGTGCGCACGACGCGTCCCTTGCCGGTGCGGTCGCGCTCGTGCAGGGCGGACACCACGCCGTAGGCGCCGTACATGCCGGCGAGCAGGTCGCCGATCGGCACCCCCACCCGCTGCGGGTGCTCGGGGTCGGTGCCGGTGAGCGACATCAGGCCGCCCTCGCCCTGCGCGATCTGGTCGTAGCCGGCGCGGCCGCCCTGCGGGGCCGTCGTGGCCGAACCCGCTGATCGACAGCACGACCAGGCCGGGGTTGATGGCGTGCAGCTGCTCCATGGAGAACCCCAGCCGGTCGAGCACGCCGGGGCGGAAGTTCTCGAGCAGCACGTCGGCGTGCGCGACCAGCCGGGTCAGCATCGCACGGCCGTCGTCGGACTTCAGGTCGAGGGTGACCGACTCCTTGTTGCGGTTGCACGACAGGAAGTAGGTCGACACCGGCTGGTCGTCGGGCCCGACGAACGGCGGGCCCCAGCCGCGCGACTCGTCACCGTGCTCGGGGCTCTCGACCTTGATCACCCGGGCCCCCAGGTCGCCGAGCATCATGCCGCGTGCGGGCCGGCCAGCGCGCGGGTCAGGTCGATGACGACGACGTCGTCGAGTGGTCCGCTCACGGTGCGCTCCTGGCGTCGGGGAGGTGACGTATGCCGCCAACCTAGCCACGCGGCATCCGGTCGCGTTCGGCAGGGCGGACCGTCATCGACCCGAGGTCGCTGTCAGGTTGTGCCAGCGGATGCCGGGCGCGCCTACGCGTGCCCGCTGACGGCATCGAGGTGCTGGAGCAGGTCGTGGGCCGCGAGCTCGACCTCCTTGTGCCGCCACTCGCCGGCCCGGTAGACGCAGGCGATCAGGGCGCTGCGGTGCACCCGGCGCAGGTCGCCGGCGACGAAGGCGTAGCGGGCCTTGGTCTCGTCGGTGGCCCCGTCGGTGAGGCCGAGGTGCCACGCGGCGTAGTCCTCCCAGGAGTGCCGCTCGAGGTAGGCGTTCTCGGCGGCGGCGTCGGGCTGCACGTCTCCCCAGGTGCTCTCGAGCACGTACTGGTGCTTGTCGATCAGGTCGCGAACGTGCGCGACGCCGGCTTGGTTGACCTCGTACTCAGCCATCGCTCCACGCTAGCCACGGCCAGCGCTCAGGTGGGCTCTGCGTGCCCCTCGTGCGTCATGAACTCCCAGACCAGGGCGTGAGCCAGGGCCACGAGCAGCACGAGCATCGTCGCCTCGGCCTGCAGTGGAGTGACCCCGATCGAGCGCGCGATCTCGGGCGCCACCCCGAGCACCGCGACGACGGCGTAGACGACGGCGGCCGCCCACCAGTAGCGGGCGAACCCGCCGGCGCCCTCGGCGGCGCGGGCCCGTCGCAGGAGAGTGACCGTCGAGGCGCACCCGATCGCGGCGATGACGACGAAGCTGATCCGCCAGAACGCTGGGCTGTCGGTGCCGCCGATCTGGGCGAACAGCCCCATCAGCGCCGGCAGCAGGAAGGCGAGGTAGACCGACCCGACCCGCCGACGCATGCCGGGGTCGGTCAGCCAGTGCGGGTGCTTCTCGGCGACGCCCCACCACAGGCCGGTCAGCGTGAAACAGGTGGCGGAGAACAGCGCATAGAAGGTGCTGACGTCCATGGCGGTGGCCCCTCTCCCGGGCCGCGCCCCGCGGGCCCCGGCGGCCAGTATGGCGAGCGGAGATCGCGCGCCGGTCGAGCGTCTGTCGGGGGCAGACGGGTAGGTGCGTGGGGCACGTCCGGAAGCTTCACCTGCTGAGCAGTCTGGCACCAACCCCCGGTGCTTATTGGTGAGCAGTCTGGCACCACCCCAGGTGCTTCACCTGGTGAGCCGTCGAAAGTGTGCTCCCGTGGCCAGCTAGCAACTTTGGGAGTTGCTCGTCCGGTGGCGAGCATCCACTGGAGTCAGGCGGGCACCAGCACCTGCCGGGGCACCAGTCGAGGCTCAGTAGGGGGTGTGGTCGCCTTCGCGCGCCAGGCGTCGAAGGGCTCCTCCGAGCGTGCGGTGGGGTGGTGCTCGAGGCGCAGCGGCCATGCGGCGGATGCCGTGGTGGACCGGATGAGCCGGCGGAAGTTCTCGTCGTCGAACCCCGCGCGAGCGGCGGCGGCGCCGTCCGCGGCGTGGACGACGGCGTCGACCCGGGCCCAGAGCGACGCGGACAGGCACAACGGGCACGGCTCGCACGAGGCGTAGAGCGTGGAGCCTGCGAGCGAGAAGTCCCCGACGCGGCGGCAGGCCGCCCGGATCGCCACCACCTCGGCGTGGGCGGTCGGGTCGAGGTCGGCCGTGACCCGGTTGGCGCCCTCCCCGATGACCACCCCGTCGCGCACCACGACCGCTCCGAAGGGGCCGCCGCCACGGGCCACGTTCGCCGTCGCGAGGTCGACCGCGTGGTCGAGCCAGGCCTGCTCGTCGTACATGGCACCGATCGTGTCACCGGCGCCTGGAGGCCGACGCCGACTGTGACAGACAGTCCACCCACGTCGTGGCCGGACGCCCGAGCAGCCGCGGCAGCAGCGTCGGGTCGCCGGTGAGCCCGCTGACGTCGTAGGCGACGAACATGGCGGTGAGGTCATCTCGGGCCTGGTCGCTGAGGCCCGCACCAGGACCGGAGCGCCACTCCTGCACCGAGATCCGCACGCCCCTCACCGCCCGACCGAGCACCGTCGCGGCCTGCGCGGCCAGCTGCCGGGTGCTGAGCATCTCGGGTCCGGCCAGGTCGAGGGTCAGCCCGGCGTGTGCCCCGAGCAGCGCGGCCACGGCCACCTCCGCGACGTCATCGAGGTCGACGTTCGTGAACGGTGCCTCGAGGGAGTAGGGGACCGCCAGCACCCCCGAGAGGGCCGGCGCCACGAGGTTCTGGTGGTAGGCCGCCGGCCGCAGCACGGTGAGGCGGTCGCCGAGGGCCTCACGCAGCACCGCCTCCGCCTCGGCCTTGCGCAGGTGGTGCGGCATGCGGCGGCGACCAGGGCGCTGCACACCGCTCGACCGGTCTTGCCCGTCGCACCCACGACCAGCACCGGCCGCTCGGCATCCATGGCGTCCACCCCCTGCCGGCTCAGACGAAGTCGACGTCGGCCGCGGTCGCCCCTCCGGACAAGGTGGCATAGCCCGGGCCGCGGTCGAAGAACGGCTGCACGTCCGCGCGAGCCGCCCGCAGCTCCTCACGCACAGCGTCGGATGCCGGGACGTCCACGACCGGCCCGTCCTTGCCGCCCGACGCCACGACCCCGTAGTCACGCCGGGCGCCCTCGAACGAGACCTTGCCCCACCGCAGGTCGCGCTCCACCTCGTCGTAGGGACGCTCGAGCGGGTCGCCCCACCCGCCGCCACCGGTCGTGCGGATGCGGATCACCTGGCCGGCCAGCACCGGCTCGGCGTCGGCGAGCGCGTCGACCGCCCGCTCGGTCGGCCCGCCGAGGTCGATGGTCACCTCGAACGAGCGCCCGGCCCGGCCGCCCTTGACGCCCCAGCAGGCGAGGATCGACCGGTCGGCGATGGACATGAAGTGGGCGTCGCGCAGCATCCGGATGTGCTTCTCGTAGCCCAGGCCGCCGCGGTAGCGACCCGCGCCGCCGGAGTCGACGGCCAGCCCGAGCCGCTCGACGACGAACGGGAACCGGCTCTCGGTGAACTCGGTCGGCAGGTTGCGCGAGTCGGGCACGACGTGGATGGTGTCCTCGCCGTCGGCGTAGTAGCGCCCGCCCGAGCCGCCGCCGAGCACCTCGCGCATCAGGTAGTCGTTGCCGTCGCGGTCCTTGCCGTAGACGCCGGTGTAGCGGATGGTCTCCTGGTCGGCCGGCATCCGCCCGTCGACCGCCTTGGCGACGACGCCGGCCAGCACCCCGAGCAGCCGCAGGATGACGAACGTGCGCGCGTTGGTCGGCGCCGGGAAGATCGGGGTGAGCAGGGTTCCCTTGTCCGGGAAGCGCATCTCGATCAGCGGCACGACGCCCTCGTTGACGTCGAGCTCGGCCATCCGCTCAGGGGTGTCGGCCAGGTTGCGCAGGATCGGTGCGAGCCACTTCTTGAGGAAGTTGCCATCCACGTAGTCGCCGCAGTGGTTGATCGGGCCCTTGGCCTGCGGGCCGGTGCCGGTGAAGTCGATGACCAGCTTCGGCCCGCCGTCGCCGGGCCCCGGGCCACCGGTCGACATCTTCGTCAGGGTGATCCGCTGGGTGTGCAGCTGCGGCTCGTCGACGCCGTCGTGCTCGGCGTAGTCCTCCCAGACGTACGTGCCGTCGGGGATCTTGCCGAGGATCTCGCGCCGATAGGTCTCGGTCGTCGCGTCGAGGATGGCGTCGAAGGCCGTCTCGATGGTGTCGCGGCCGTAGCGGGCGAACAGCTCGGCGAGCCGCCGCGCGCCCATCAGGCAGGCCGAGCACTCGGCGTCGAGGTCGGCGGCGAGGCTGTCCGGCATCCGGCTGTTGCGGGTCATGATCCGCAGCGCGGCCGCGTTGGGCACCCCGGCATCCCACAGCTTGATCGGGGGCACCATCAGCCCCTCCTCGAACACGGTGCGCGCGTTGCTCGGCATCGACCCGGGCACCGCGCCACCGATGTCGTCGTGGTGCCCGAAGGCCTGCACGAACGCCACGACCTCGCCCTCGTGGAAGACCGGCACGGTGACGCACAGGTCGGGCAGGTGGCCGATGCCGCCCTCCGACTCGTAGACGTCGTTGTGGAAGAACACGTCGCCCTCGCGCATCTCGGCGAGCGGGAAGTCGCGCGCGATCGGGTGCACCAGGGCGGAGTAGGAGCGGCCGGTGAGCTTGCGCAGCTGGCGGTCGTGGATGCCGGCGCGGAAGTCGTGCGCGTCGCGGATCATCGGGGAGCGGGAGGTGCGGGCGATGGCGGTCTCGACCTCCATCTCGACGCTCGCCAGAGTGCCCTGCACGATCTCGACCAGGATCGGGTCGACGGTGGAACCCGCTGCGGTGAGCCGGTTTCCGTGCTCGTATGCCGTGGGCAGGCCGGCGGTGTTCATCGCGCCTCCTTGGTGATCACGAGGTTGCCGAACGCGTCGACGCGCACGGTGAAACCGGGGTGGACCGGCACGGTGGAGCCGAACTCCTCCACGATCGCCGGGCCGGCGAACGCGTCGCCCGCGCGCAGGTCGGGGCGCCAGTAGACGTCCGTGGTGACGGCACCGGCATCCGCGTCGAAGCAGACCGGGCGCGTCGATCGCGCGGTGAGGGGGTCGCCGAGGCGGGAGGGAAGCTCGCGCAGCTCGGGACGGGTGATCGGGCCGACTCCGGTGACCCGCAGGTTCACCCACTCGACCTGCTGGCGGGGGTCGTCGCGGAAGTCGTAGCCGTAGAGCTGGCGGTGCGCGTCGTGGAAGGCGGCGGCGACCGCAGCCGCCGATGCCTCGTCGACGGGGCCGTCCCCGGCCGGCACCCGCACCTCGTAGGCCTGGCCGAAGTAGCGCAGGTCGGCGGTGCGCACGTACTCGTGCTGGTCGCGGGGGAAGCCCTCGGTGTCGAGGGCGGCGGTGGCGCGGGCCGTGAGCGCGGCGAAGACCTGCTCCACGGCGGCGTGGTCGAGCGTGGCGTGCCGCGCGACGTGGGTCTGCACGTAGTCGTTCTTGACGTCGACGGTGAGCAGCCCGAACGCCGACACGTTGCCCGGGTTCTGCGGCACGACGACCCCGGCGAGGTCGAGGATGTCGACCAGCCGGCAGGCGAGCAGCGACCCCGAGCCGCCGAAGGTCGTGAGCATGAAGTCGCGCACGTCGAGGCCGCGCTTGACCGACACCTGGCGCAGGGCGTTGGCCTGGTTCCAGGCCGAGATCTCGAGGATGCCGGTGGCGCACCGTTCCTCGTCGAGCCCCAGCCGGGCGGCGAGGTCGCGGATGCCGTGCCGGGCCGCCTCGACGTCGAGCGGGATCTCGCCGCCGAGCAGGTGCGGCGGGATGCGGCCGAGCACGAGGTGCGCGTCGGTGATGGTCGGCTCGGTGCCGCCCTTGCCGTAGCAGAGCGGGCCCGGGTCGGCGCCGGCCGACTGTGGACCCACCTTCAGCGTGCCCTCGGGCGTCACCCAGGCGATCGAGCCGCCGCCGGCCCCGACCGTGACGACGTCGATCATCGGGATCTTGCTCGGGTAGGCGCCGACCGTGCCCTCGGTGGTGAGCGTCGGCTCGCCGTCGAGCACGACCGAGACGTCGGTCGAGGTGCCGCCGCCGTCGCAGGTGAGCACCCGGTCGAACCCGGCCGCGCCGGGCGATCAGCGCCGCCCCGAGCGCGCCCGCGGCCGGGCCGGACAGCACCGTCGTGATCGGCTGGTGCACCACCTCGTCGGCCGACAGCACCCCGCCGTTGGACTTCATCACGTAGAACGGGGATCGGTCGGCCGCGCGGTCGAGCCCGTCGAGCCGCGCGCGCGATGCTGCCGCGACGTAGCGGCTGACGTTCGGCTTGACCGCGGCGTCGACCAGCGTGGTCATCGCCCGCTCGTACTCGCGGTACTCGCGCAGCACCTGCGAGCTGATCGAGACCACGGCGTCCGGGTGCTCGCGCCGCAGCACCTCGCGCATCGCCAGCTCGTGCGCGTCGTCGGCGTAGGAGTGCAGGAAGCAGACGCCGATCGTCGTGATGCCGTGCTCGCGGAACCAGCGGGCGGCGGCCACGGCATCCGCCTCGACGAACGGGCGCAGCTCGTTGCCCTCGAAGTCCAGCCGGCCACCCACCGTGCGCACGTGGTCAGCGGCGACGATGCGCGGCGGCTTGACCCAGAAGTAGGAGTTGCCGTAGCCGTCGGGCACCGCCTGCCGGGCGATCTCGAGCATGAACTCGTAGCCCTCGGTGGTGATGAAGCCCAGCCGCTCGACCTTGCCCTCGAGCAGCTTGTTCGTGGCGACGGTGGTGCCGTGGGAGACGGCGGTGATGTCGTCGCCGGTCGCGCCGAGCACGTCGAGGATCTTCTCGATGCCGGCGATGAACCCGTCGGCCGGGTCGGCCGGCGTGCTCGGGGTCTTGGTGCTCACGAGCTCGCCGGTGTCCTCGTCGACGGCGACCACGTCGGTGAAGGTGCCCCCGGTGTCGATGCCGACCCTGATCCGTCGCCGTGCGTGCGCCATGCCGTCGATTCAACCGGGCAGCGGGGGTCGATTCGTTGGCAGTTTGTGCCGACGGAGCGGCGCGGCCCCGGCCAACCTCGCCACCGTCGACGTTCCCGGGCCGGCGCGGCAATCCGGCGGTGGCCCGGCTCCGAACCACCTCGTGACGGCCGGCAAGGGGCCGTTCGTGCCCGGACCCTGACGGGGGCCCTGATGAGCGTCCGGGCGCGGGGCGGGTGGGTCGGTGCCGGCAGGGGGCACCACCCACCCGCATCCACCCGCACTTCGCCCGCGGCGCGGCCGGCCCGGGCCCCGCGTGGTGTCGAACCCCAGAAGTGCCCTGTTCCTCCGGGGCCGCGGGGGCGGCTCGCTCGGTAGTGTCCCGACCGTCCAGTGATGCGGTGCAGCCCCCGCGCCTATTCCAGGAGGTCTCGTCATGCCGTCGTCCCACTTCGACCGGATCGGCGGCACGCCGGCCGTCACAGCAGTCGTCGACGAGCTCTACTCCCGCCTGGTGGTGGACGACCAGGTCGGCCACTACTTCGCCGACATCGACCTCCCGGCGCAGAAGCGCCACATGGTCCTGATGCTGACCACGGTGCTCGGCGGACCCGACACCTACAACGGCCGCACCCTCGAGGAGTCCCACCAGCCCCTCGGCATCACCGACCCCGACTACGCACGCGTCGGGACGACGCTCGTGGCCATCCTCGCCGAGGTCGGGGTGCCTGACGACATCCAGCGCGACGTCGGCGACGTGCTCGGCGCAGTGCGCCCGCAGGTCGTCAACCAGGCCTGACGGGGGCCGGGCAGTGGACACCGACCGGCTCAAGGCCACGTGGCACGAGGTCGCGCAGCACGGCGACGACGTGCCCTCCTACTTCTACGCCCACCTGTTCGTCACCCGCCCCGAGCTGCGCGCGATGTTCCCGCTGGTCATGAGCGCCCAGCGGGACCGCCTCGTCGGGGCGCTCGGGGCGGTCGTCAGCTCGGTCGACGACCTCGGCTCGGTCGTGCCGTTCGTGCAGCAGCTCGGGCGTGACCACCGCCGGTTCTCGGTCATCGCCGAGCACTACGACGCTGTAGGTGCCTCCTTGCTCTGGACCCTGTCGCACTTCCTCAAGGACCGCTGGACGTCCGAGGTCGCCGCGGACTGGGCGGCGGCCTACGGCGTGGTCGCCTCGACGATGATCGAGGCCGCGGAGGAGTCCGAGGGTACCCAGCCGGCCTGGTGGGAGGCCGAGGTCGTCGACAAGACCCGGGTGAGCCGCGAGATCGCCACGTTCCGGCTGCGGCCCGAGATCCCCGTGCCCTATGTCTCCGGGCAGTCGATGGCGATGAGCATCCCGCAGGTCGAGCGGTCCTGGCGGTTCTACACCCCCGCCAACGCGCCGCGCGCCGACGGGACGATCGACATCCAGGTCGCGGTGAACCCCGGCGGCATCGTCAGCGTGCCGTTCGTGTCGAAGGTCCGGCCCGGTGACGTCGTGCGCATCGGTGCACCGGTCGGCACCCACCTGGTGCTCGACCCGGACGACGATGCCGACCTCCTGCTCGTCGCGGGCAACACCGGGCTCGCCCCGTTCCTCGCGCTGCTCGACGACATCGTGGAGCACCGGCGCACCGGCTGGCCGCTGCGCCAGGTGCACGTCGTGCACGGTGTCCGGTTCGCCTGGAACCTCTATGCCGGGCAGCGCCTCTCGGCGTTGGCCACGCAGGGGTGGTTCCGCTACACCCCGGTCGTGAGCGACGACCCGACGTTCCCGGGCCGGCGCGGGCTCGTGGGCGACGTGGCCGCCACGCTCGGCTACGACGGCCGCTACCGGGCGATGGTCTGCGGTTCGCCGGCCATGGTGCACCACACCCGTGCTGCGCTCCTCGCCACCCCGAAGCCACCCGAGGCCATCCTGGTCGAGGAGTACGCAGACGCACCCGTCGTCGACGACGACGTCCCCACGCCCGAGTCCGCATCGCAAGGAGGCCCCCAGTGAGCGACACGCACCAGGACGAGGTCGTCGACGTCCACGAGAACGACGTCGAACGAGAGCGTCGGGAGGCGCGCGAGCGGGCCTACCAGGACGTCAGCCTGCGCGCCGTCGAGCTGCTCGCCAACGCGCAGCGCGCCGCCGACGAGGCGGTCGCCGAAGCCCAGTCGTACGCCCGCGACCTCGAGGAGACCGCGCGCGAGCAGTACCGCGTCATCCTGCAGCGCGCGAACGAGGCGGCCCGCTCCAGTGCGGGTGGTGCGCCCGACCCGACGGCGGAGTCGGGGGAGAACGGCGCCAGTGGGCCGGCCACCGCCGCGCCCTCGGCCGCGGAAGCGCAGCAGCTCGACTACGTGCGCACCTACGCCCGGGTCGCGCACTCGCAGCTGGGGGCCGTCCTGGGCGCCCTCAACGTCGAGCTCGACAAGCTGGCCGTCCTGGCGCAGGCCGGTGACGGTACCGCGCCCGAGCCCGAGGCATCGCCGGCGCCCGAGGCCGAGGCCGCGGACGCCCAGCTGGACGGACACGACGCCCGCCCAGCCGACCGGCATCCGAGGGGCTGACGGCGCCGACCCCACTCCGGGTGGTGCACCGGTGGCGGTTCGTGCCACCGTGGTCGGATGTTCGGCAACGCCAGGGCCTACGAGCGGTTCATGGGGCGGTGGAGCGTGCAGCTCGCGCCCCGCTTCCTCGACGAGGTCGGGATGCCGGAGCCGCGCCGGGTGCTCGACCTGGGCTGCGGCACCGGCAACCTGACCCGCGCGGTCGCCGAGCGCTGGCCAGGGTGCGAGGTGGTGGGCGTCGACCCGTCGGCACCCTTCGTCGAGGCCGCCCGCGAGCGGTCGACGTCGTTCGGCCGCCGGGTGCGGTTCGAGTTGGGCGATGCCGACGACCTGTCGCTCGAGGACGACTCGGTGGATGCCGCGCTGGCGCTGCTCGTGCTCACGTTCGTGCCGGATGCCGACCGGGCCGTGGCCCAGCTGCGCCGGGTCACGCGGCCGGGCGGGGTGCTGGCCGCCGCGGTGTGGGACTACGGCGAGCGGATGCAGATGCTGCGCACGCTCTGGGACGCCGCCGCCCGCCTCGACCCCACCGTCGTCGGTCAGGACGAGGCGACGATGCCCCTCGGCCGGCCCGGCGGGCTGATGGACCTGTGGCAGCGGGCCGGCCTCGAGGACGTCGACGGCAGCCGGGTCACCGTCTCGACCGACTTCGAGGACTTCGACGACTACTGGGAGCCGTTCCTGCAGGGGCAGGGACCGGCCGGCGTCTACGTCTCGGGCCTCCCGGAAGCCCAGCGCGCAGCCCTGCGTGACGAGGTCGCCACGACCGTCGGGCCGGGGCCGTTCGAGCTGTCCGCCACCGCCTGGTGGGTGCGCGGAACCGTGCCCGACTGACGGTGCGGGTGCCGGGTCGCCGAGACGCGCTTCACATCGCGTCGGCCTGTGCAGCCGGCACCCACGACAGCACACTGGAGGGGTCCACAGCGAGGCCACGCACCCTGGCCTCCGGACGGCATAACACTGTCGCTCGACGGTCGGGGACATGACCCTGCTCACCGTGGCCACGACAGTGGAGAGCGCCATGAGCACGAAGACCACCGGTCCAGAAGTCCCCGTCGACGAGCGGTCGACCGCGGAGCTGCCTGCCGAGGCCGGGACCGAGCAGGTCCCCGCCGGCGACGGCCTGCCCTTCGAGTGTGCCGAGTTCGGCGTCGAGGGCTTCCTGCCGCATCTCGGCGCCGCCACCGACGGCTGACGTCCTTTCTCGACGCATCACCACCCCAGCAGACCACCCCTCCGGACTCGTCGCCTCGCTGTGCGACGCCAGGCCAGGAAGACAGAGCGATGAGCGCCACACCGAAGTACCCCGGCATCCCGAACGTGATCCACGGCAACGGAGCCGTGGCCCACGTCATGAGCCACGTCTGCGGGGGAGTGATCGGCTACCCCATCACCCCCTCGACGGAGATCTCCGAGATCTACGAGGCCACTCGTGCCGAGGGCGGCCTCAACGTCTGGGGCAAGCACGCCTTCTTCTTCGAGCCCGAGGGTGAGCACTCCGCCCAGAGTGGTGCACTCGGGGCGGCCCTGACCGGAGGGCAGTTCATCTCGAACGCCTCGTCGAGCCAGGGGATCCTCTACGCGATGGAGTCCCACTACGTCACGGTGGGCAAGAAGATCGGCGGCTTCGTGCTGCAGGTCGCGGCGCGCGTGGTGTCGAAACACGCCCTGAACGTGATGGCCGGCCACGACGACGTCTACGCGCTGCTCGCCTCGGGCTACACGGTTCTCTTCGGGTCCAACCCGCAGGAGGCGGCCGACCTCGCGGCGATCTCCTACCGCGCCTCGGCCCTGTCCCTCATCCCGGTGGCCAACGCGATGGACGGCTTCTCCACCAGCCACATGCTCAGCGAGGCGCTCCTGCCCGAGCCCGAGCTGCTGCGCGAGTATCTCGGCGACCCCGCTGGCCGCATCCCGTGCCCGACCGTCGCGCAGGAGATGCTCTTCGGGTCCAAGGGCCGGGTCTTCCAGCTCGGCGGCTTCCTGACCCGGCACCGCCGCGACATCCCCGACAGCGACGTCGCCGACCTGCGGGCCTTCCTCGCCGCGAAGGCCGACGAGGTCGAGCAGGACAACGACGGCACGCTGGTCGACGCCACGCTCGCCTGGGTGCCCGAGGACCTGCACGGCCCGTGGCGCCGGCAGTGGGTCAACTCGTGGGAGAAGGGAACCCGCCAGCTGGTCCCCGCGCTTGTCGACGTCAACAACCCCGGCCTGACCGGCCCGGTGCAGAACCAGCCCGACTTCCAGGCCGGCTCGGTCGACCACCGCACCCACTTCGCGTCGGCCGTCCCGAGCCTGGTGCGCCAGGCGATGAGCGAGTACTCCGAGCTCACCGGGCGCCACTACGCGCCGGTGCTCACCTACGACTGCGACGACGCCGATGTCGTCATGATCGGGCTCGGCTCGGTCGGCGACGACGTGCGCGCCGTGCTGCCGCACCTGCGCGCGCACGGCATCAAGGCGGGGCTGGTCTCGGTCAAGCTGCTCCAACCCTTCCCCGAGGCCGAGGTCGTCGCGGCCCTCGCCGGCAAGAAGGCCGTCATGGTGCTCGAGCGCAGCGACCAGACCGCGCTCACCGCCCTGGTCACCGCAGCCCTCTTCCGCGCTCGCGAGAACGCCGTCGAGCCGCGCCACGAAGGCATCCCGGCGCTCGCCGACACCCCGCGCCTCACCACCGCGATCTTCGGGCTGGGTGGGCACGACCTCCAGCCGCGGCACCTGGTCGCCGCGTTCACGGAGCTGGATGCCGGGACGCTGCCGCCACTGATCTACCTCGGCTCCCAGTTCTTCGAGGACCACCCGTCCGAGCGGGGGGCGGAGGTGCAGCAGCGGCTGCGGGCCGCCTACCCCGAGACCGAGCTGATGGCGCTGCGCACAGAGCCCAACCCGGTGCTGCTGCCGCCGGGCGCGATGCGGATCCGGTTCCACTCCGTCGGTGGCTACGGCACGATCGCGACCGGGAAGCTGCTCACCGACATCCTCGCCGGGCTGCTCGGGATGCACAGCAAGTCCGCGCCGAAGTACGGCTCGGAGAAGTCCGGTGCGCCGACCAACTACTACATCACCTTGAGCCCGGAGCCGATCTGGCTGACCAACGCCGAGCTCGAGGACGTCGAGGTCGTCATCGCGCCCGACCACAAGGCGTTCATCCACACCAACCCGCTCAAGGGCCTGGTGCACGGCGGCACCTTCATGCTGCAGACCAGCCTCTCCCCCGAGGAGGTGTGGCGCGAGCTGCCCCGGCATGCTCGAAAAGCGATCCGGGAGAGGGAGATCCGTTTCTACACCATCGACGCCTTCACGGTCGCCCGCAAGCACGCCCCCACGCCGGACCTCGAGACCCGGATGATGGGCATCGCCTTCATCGGGGCCGTGGCCGCGCACGTCGACCGCGTCGCCGCCGGCGCCCCCCGCGAGGAGATCCTCGAGCGGGTGCGACACCAGCTCGAGAAGAAGTTCGGCCGCAAGGGCGCGAACGTCGTCGAGAGCAACATGGCCGTGATCATCGACGGCATCGAGGCGACCGTCCGTGTCGACTACGACGCCCCCGAGCTGGTCGCGATCGGCGACGAGCACGCGCGCGAGTCGCTGCTCACGGTGGCCATGTCGGCCGCCATGTGCCCGAGCACCACGGCCGAGCACACCAGCGGGCTGTTCGACCCGGCCTACTACGAGGACCTGATGATGCGGCCCTTCCGCGAGGGCACCATCGCCGAGGCGCCGGTGCTGCCGGGTGTCGGGCTGTTCATGCCCCCCGGCACGGGCGCCGCCAAGGACAAGGGGCTGTTCCGTCGCGAGGTGCCGGAGTTCAACCCGACCCTCTGCACCGGCTGCATGGACTGCGCCCTCGTGTGCCCCGACGCCGCGATCCCCAACACCGTGCACGAGGTGCACGACCTTCTGCTCACCGCCGTCGGCCGGATCGAGGCCACCCCCGGCCAGAAGGACGGCCTGCGGATGGCGGTCTACGGCATCGCCGAGCGCACCCGTGAGGCCCTGCGGCACAAGGACGAGCGGCCGTTCTCCGACATCGTGGCGTCCGCGTCGGCGTCGCTGCGCGAGGACCCGGTCATGGCGCACGTCGTCGACCGCCTGGTCGCCGAGCTCGCCACCTACCCGGTCGCGCGCACCCGCCCGTTCTTCGACTCGATGGAGAAGGAGCAGCCGGGCACCGGCGGGCTCTTCGCGGCGACCGTCGACCCCTGGAAGTGCACCGGCTGCCTTGAGTGCATCGACGTGTGCGGCCCCGGCGCGCTCACCGTGCAGGAGCAGGATGCCGACGTGCTCGGGGCGCTGCAGCAGCGCTTCGGCTTCATGGGCGCAACGCCGAACACGCCGGCCCGGTTCACCGAGGGCTCGGACACCCCCGACGGCGACATCAAGCGGCTGATGCTCGACCACGACAACTTCTACGCCACCACGGGTGGACACGGCGGCTGCCGCGGCTGCGGTGAGGTGACCGCCATCCGGCTGGTCATGTCCACGTCCCACGCCATCAGCGAGCGGCACCGCCGCGAGCACCTCAAGGCGCTCACCGGCATCGTCGACCGGCTGTACGCCAAGCGTGCGACGGTCGCCGACGAGGCCCGCCAGGAGCGGCTGACCCGCACCATCACCACGCTCGAGCGGCGCCTCTACGAGCAGGAGGGTGGCCCGACCGGCAACGGCCCGGCATCGACGATCATCGCCAACTCGACCGGCTGCAGCAGCGTCTACGCCTCGACGATGCCGTTCAACAACTACCTCGACCCGTGGGTCAACAGCCTCTTCCAGGACGCCCAGCCGCTGGCCAAGGGCATCTTCGAGGGGGTCGCCGCCCAGAGCGTCGCCGATGTGCGTGCGCTGCGCATCGCCGAGCTCGAGCTGAGCGACTCCTACGACCCCCAGGTGCACGACAAGGCGCTCTCGACGCTCTCGTGGGAGGGCTACACCCCCAAGGAGATGGAGCTGCTCCCCACCGTCCTCACCATCGGCGGCGACGGCGCGACCTACGACATCGGCTTCGGCGCGATGTCGCGCATCCTCGCCAGCGACACCCCGGTCAAGGTGCTCGTGCTCAACTCGGGCGTCTACTCCAACACCGGCGGCCAGGCCTCGACAGCCAGCCTCACCGGCCAGGACTCCGACCTGGCGCGTTTCGGCTCGGCCCACGACGGCAAGCACGAGTCGCGCAAGGAGCTCGGGCTGCTGGCGTCGTTCCACCCCAACGTCTACGTGTGCTCGACGAGCACGGCCATCCAGGGGCACTTCCTCACCAGCACCATGGAGTTCCTGAGGTACCAGGACGCCGCGGCGGTGCTCGACGTCTACACCCCGTGCGGGTCGGAGCACGGCATCCCGGAGGAGGCCTCGTCACGGCGGGCCCGGCTCGCGGTCGAGAGCCGGATGAACCCGGTCTTCGTGCACGACCCGCGCCGCGGGTCGACGCTGCACGACTGGTTCAGCCTCGACGGCAACCCCGACATCGCGAAGACCTGGACGAACACCGACCTGGCCTACCGCGACGACTCCGGCGAGCTGGCGCTCATGACGCTGCCGCTCACGCCGGCCGAGTTCGCGCTGGGCGAGACCCGGTTCCGCAAGCAGTTCAAGCGGCTGCCCGATGACCTCGACGGCATCGCCGTGCGGATGGACGAGTACGTCGAGCTCGGCCGCGACGAGCAGGCGGCCCGGGTGCCGTTCGTGTACGCCACCGACGACAACCAGAAGCTGATCAAGGTGCAGTGCTCGGACTCGATCGTGGCCCTGGTCAAGGACCGGCGCCGCTACTGGCAGATTCTCCAGTACCTCTCCGGTGGGCACGAGGCGCGGCTCACCGCCCTGCACACGAGCGACCTCGCCGACCTTCGGTCCCGCTACGAGGAGGCGATGCGCGAGCGCGAGTCGTCCATCGACTCCATCGCGGAGGCGATGTCGTCGCTCGCCACGACCAGCCGTGCGCCGGTGGGCGCTGGGTCAGGGGCCGCCGGGCGCGCCGGCCGGGCCCGGATGCCGGGCGCCGCACCGGCTGCCGCCGCCGCACCCGGCGCGGTGGGCACCGTGGGCACGGTGGGTGCGGTCGGTGCCGCACCACCGGACGCGCCGGTCCACCTCGCCGAGGTCGACATCCCCAAGTGCAACGACTGCGGCACCTGCTACCAGGAGCTGCCGCAGCTCTTCGAGCCGCACTCGATGCTCGTCGACGGAGCGGTGCAGAAGGTGGCCCGGATGATCCCGGGTGCGCTGGACACGGTCGAGCTCACGCCGGAGCTGATCAAGCGGATCGACCGGGTCAAGAAGACCTGTGACGCGGAGATCATCCAGTGAGCACCGACACCCTGGTCGACGCGCGGGTCGAGCTGCTGCGCCGACGCCTCGAGGCCGACCCGCAGGCCTTCCGCGAGACGTTCATCGAGGACGGCATGAACGCCGTCACCTGGGAGTTCTCGCAGCCGGAGCTCGGCGAGGACTTCACCCGGGCGCTGTGGGACGTGCTGCTGCGCGGTGACGATGCCAGCAAGGTGATCATGCGTTTCCTGTGGGGCGTTCCCCTCAGCCGCAAGCGCAAGTTCATCCGCGCCATCGACACCCACCTCTCCGACCGCTACCCGATGTTCGCCGGGCTCTCGGAGGGCTGGCCCGCCGGCAACTCGATCCCGCCGCACATCCGCGAGCCGGAGGAGCGCGAGAAGGACTTCGGCCTGGTCAACGAGGGCTACCTCGGCTACCTCAACGTGGGATACACCCGTGGCGAGGTCGACCTGATCGTGTGGCTCGAGGCGCTGCGCGACAAGCAGTGCGAGGAGAAGCACTGCGAGGTGGGCATCATGATCGCGGGGCGCGCTGAGCCCCAGGGCGGCTGCCCGGTCAAGATCCACATCCCGCAGGTGCTCGAGCTGGTCGGCACCGGCAAGTTCCACGAGGCGCTGGAGCTGATCGAGTCGTGCAACCCGCTGCCGGACGTCACCGGGCGCGTCTGCCCGCAGGAGCTGCAGTGCCAGGGCGTGTGCATGTTCACCAAGACGCCGATCCAGTTCGGCCAGCTCGAGTGGTTCCTCCCCGAGCGGGAGAAGCTGGTCGACCCGGGCAGCGTCGCCCGCCGGTTCGCCGCGTCCGTCGACCCGTGGGACGCGGCCGCGAAGCCGCCAGTGGCGATCATCGGGTCCGGCCCGTCGGGCCTGATCAACGCCTACCTCCTTGCGGCAGAGGGCTTTCCGGTCACCGTGTTCGAAGCGTTCCACGCGCTCGGCGGCGTGCTGCGCTACGGCATCCCCGAGTTCCGGCTGCCGAACGACCTCATCGACGACGTCGTCGGCAAGATCAAGCTGCTCGGTGGGCGCTTCGTCCAGAACTTCGTCGTGGGCAAGACCGCGACGATCGAGGAGCTGCGGGAGGCCGGTTTCTGGCGTGTCTTCGTCGGAACGGGTGCCGGCCTCCCGCGGTTCATGGACGTGCCGGGCGAGCACCACCTCAACGTGATGTCCGCCAACGAGTTCCTCACCCGCGTCAACCTCATGCAGGGCCTGCGCGACGACTACGAGACCCCGCTGCCCGAGACCGCCGGCAAGGAGGTGCTCGTCATCGGTGGTGGCAACACCGCCATGGATGCCGCGCGCACCGCCCACCGCCTCGGTGGCCACGTGACCATCGTCTACCGGCGAACGCGCAGCGAGATGCCGGCCCGCGTCGAGGAGCTCGAGCACGCGCTCGAGGAGGGCATCAGCCTGCTGCCGCTGCGGTCCCCGACCGAGTTCATCGGTGACGACGCCACCGGGTTCGTCACCGCGACGACCCTCGACGTCATGGAGCTCGGCGAGCCCGACGCCTCCGGACGGCGCCGCCCCGTGCCGACCGGCCGCACCGAGACGATGAAGGCGGACCTGGTCATCATGGCGCTCGGCAACGCCTCGAACCCGATCATCAAGGACTCCGAGCCGCAGCTGCACACCACGAAGTGGGGCACCATCGATCTCGACCACGCCGGGTCGCAGGAGACCTCGTTGCACGGGGTCTTCTCCGGGGGTGACGCCGCCCGCGGCGGGTCGACCGCCATCAACGCCGCCGGTGACGGCCAGGCCGCGGCCCGCGAGATCATCGGGAACGTCGACGTGCCCCCAGATCGGGTGGCCGTGATGGTGAGGAGCGCCAAGGCGTTCACGGAGCGCGCGTCGTCCGAGCAGACGATCCTTGCCACGGCCCACCTCGCGGACGGCATCGAGGAGATCACCGTCCACTCGCCCGTCATCGCGGCCGCGGCCAGGGCCGGCCAGTTCGTGCGCGTCCTGCCGTGGGCCGACGGCGAGCTCATCCCGCTGACCATCGCCGACTGGGACGTCGACGCGGGCACCATCTGCCTGGTCGTGCAGGGGGTCGGCACCAGCAGCATCGAGATCAACCGGATGCAGGTCGGTGACTCCTTCGCCGGCATCGCCGGTCCGCTCGGGCGCCCGAGCGACATCCACGCCTACGCGCCCGACCAGACGGTCGTGTTCACTGCGGGCGGTCTCGGGCTGCCCCCGGTGTACCCGATCCTGCGCGAGCACCTGCGAGCCGGCAACCACGTCACGCTCATCGCCGGGTTCCGCAGCGCCGACCTGCTCTTCTGGACCGGAGACGACGAGCGGGTCGCCGCCCTGCAGCGCGAGTTCGGCGACCTGCTCGAGGTCGTCTACACGACCAACGACGGGACGTTCGGCGTCGAGGGCTTCGTCACCACCCCGCTCGAGGGCCTGCTCGAGGCAGCCGTCGCGGGCACCGGGCGGGGCGTCGCCGAGGTCGTCGCGATCGGGCCCCCGCTGATGATGCGGGCCGTGTCGGATCTGACCCGCCGGTTCGGTGTCCCCACGGTGGCGAGCCTGAACTCGATCATGGTCGACGCCACCGGCATGTGCGGGGCCTGCATGGTCCCGGTGACCATCGACGGCAGGAGCATCCGCAAGCACGCGTGCATCGACGGCCCCGAGATCGACGCGCACATCATCGAGTGGGACAAGTTCCTCCCGCGCTTCGGCCAGTTCCGCACCCAGGAGGAGCGCAGCCGCATCCGGCACGGCATCGGATGAGCGGCCATCGAGCGATTCGATGATCGACTGACCCCGCACAGCGCGATCGGTTCCGGAGCAGGCCCCAACGCGGCGCTGCTGCCCCGGATGCTGCGCTCCCCGACCGGCGCGCCGTCCGGTCCGCCGGGGCCGGCGATCCCTTGCCGGCCTGGTTGCCGACCACCGGTGACGGATGTCAGAAGGGCGGTTTGTCGGGGAAGGGCGTCAGGACGCATCGCCGTGCCGAGCCGGCGCGCAGGTCGCCGGCCGAGATGCAGCGTCGGTGTGCCCGGACCCGGCTGACGTCGCGCCTGTCGAGGAGGGCTGACTCACTTGCTCGAGCCGCAGCTCGATGATCGGCTCGAGGACGGACTCGAGACGTCTCCCATCAGAACGGGGGCGTGTCGGGTAAGGCGCTGGCCCTGGCTCGGGCGACACCAGCCCGCAGGTGGCCTGTGCTGGTGCAGCGGCGGTGTGTCGCCGGTAGCCACTGGCGTTGGTCGCGGTCGTGGTGCGGGTGGTGCTCGAGGGTGAAGCCGAGGTGTGTCTCGAGTGCGCTCCACGCGGTGGGGGTGGCGGTGGCGGTGGGCGTGGCGGTCACGGTGGGGGCGGCGGCGGGTGCCGGTGGGGGTGCGGGTCGGGTGGGGGCGGCGTCGGCGGTGAGGACTAGTGGGGTCAGGGCGTCGAGGGGTGCGGTGGTGCGGGTGCGCCCGGTGGGGTCGGTCCAGGTGGCGGTACCGTCGGGTGCCAGGCGCAGGTCGCCAGCCGGGTCGTTGTTTGATGCGGTGGTGGCGCCGGCAGAGGGTGAGCAGGTTGGTGGCGGTGGTGGGCCCGGTCGGCCAGGGTCGTACGTGGTCGAGGTCGCAGAACCTGGCGGCGACGCAGCAGCCGGGGAAGCGGCAGCGGCCGTCGCGGGCCTTGACCAGGGCGGCGAGCTCGGCGCCTGGGCCGGTAGGCATCGGTGGCGAGGTCGTCGCGGGGGTCGAGGCGGGCTCCGGTGAGGGGGTCGCAGGGCACGAACCGCGGTGGTGCTTGCCTGGCCCGGCGCCGGAGCTGCGGCGGTTGCTTGCGCAGGTGGTCGCGCAGCCAGGTGCGGCGGACGAGCAACGGCTCGGAGGGTCGGCTTCCCTGCACCTGGACCAGGTCGTCGTCCGATCCGTTCTCCGGCGCCACCAAGTTGTCTGTATGTACGGCGGGTGTGGAGAGCCTCTCGGCGGCGGTCGCCGAGGTGTCCTGGGCGCTGTCGGCACTCAAGACCGGCTGGTCGGAGCCGGGCTCGTCCGCTCCACTCGCGACGACCGGTGGTCGGAGCCGAGCTCGTCCGCTCCACCCGCGATTGGGTGGTCGGAGCCGAGCTCGCTCGCTGGTGACGGCGCACTGGTCGGTGTTGAGCCCGGCTGACGCACCCGCCGCCGCTGCGGTGGGGGCATTCGAGTGCTCGCCGCCCGACGACACGGCCGGAGTTGGCGCGTCGGGCTCGGAGACCGGCGACACGGTGGCATCAGGAGTTCCAGGCGCCAGCCGCTGACTGTCGGCCGGCACGGGCGCGTGGGGCTCGAAGCCAGCCACGGCGGCTGAAGCTGGCGCGTGCAGTTCGGTGTCCGCCACGGTGGTCTGGTCAGTTGCAGAGGCCGGCTGGGTGTCGGCGGGCACGGTGAGCACGATCTGGACGTCGATGGTCGCGTTGCCGGTGACCAGGTCGGTCAGGGCTTTGCCGCGGGCTTGTTCGATGCTGGTGCAGGTGCTGTTGGCGACGAGGTCGTGGGCGAGGCGGTCGATGGCGGCCCAGGCGGTGGCGGCGTCCTCGCTGGGGAAGGTGCCGTGCCATTCGTCGACGCCGGGCTCGGCCACCCATCGGCGTAGCCCGGTGTTGTTGCGGGCCTTCTGGGCGCGCTGACGGACCAGGTCGGGGGAGATGCGTGAGAGCAGCACCCGGGTGCGCCGCCGCAGCGAGGTGGAGTCCTCGCCCAGGTGGGAGTCGAGGGCGGCCACGACGGCGTCGGCGACGTCGGCGGGCGCGACGTCGAGCTCGAACGCGATGACCCCGGCCCGGTAGCCGTCGAGGTGCCCGGCCGCCATCGCCTCGTGCAGCCCACCCAGACCGCTCGCGTCGGGCAGGTCGCGGGCATCGGCGGGCACCGGCACCCGGCGGGCGGCCAGCCGCACCGCCTGCTCGACGCGGCGCTGCGCCTGCTGGTGCGTCGCCCCGATCACCGGTGCGAGCACGTCGGCGGCCTCCAGGGTGACCCGGCCCGGGGCGTGCACGGCCTCGCCGAGGGTGCCGTCCTCGCACCACACGCTCTCGCGCCGGGCGGCCTCGGCGATCGCGGCGTCCTGCACCGCGGTGAGGGTGTTGATCAACGACTGGCAGTCCCCGACGACAGTGAGCCACTCGTCCCGGCTCCGTGCGGCGCCCGGGCCGGCAAGCGCGGTGGCAACCCGGCGTGCACCCAACGTCACGGCGGCGGCAGGGTCCTTCGTCACTGCGGTGGGGGTCGTCGGATTGGCGGCAGCCGACCGCTTGGAGTGTCGCTGTGACGTGGCCATGACTTCCCCCTTCCCCGTGACACGATTCTACCGAGGAACGTGACTTCGCACAAGTGTTCGAATGCATGTGTTCGCCTGCAGCAGAGAGGATTTGCCAAGATTAGAAGGGCCATCGTGGGGGACCGAGGGCAACCGTCAAGCGAGCGCACGCACCCTCCCGAGCCGCCCGAGAGGCCGGCTGCTCACTGAGGTGACGTGGACAGGCCAGAGCGCGACGAGAGCTGGCCGACCGAGGCGGCGTACGGCATCCGGGCTGGGTGAGAAGGCGACCACAGAGTGAGGTGACGGCGAAAAGGCACTGCCAGCGACGACGGGCGGCCCGCGCGGTCAGGCGTACGGGAGGGACGTTGTCGCGGGGCCTCGAAGCTCGGCCTAACCATCGAGAGGAAGAAGGCCTTTCCAGGGTTCGGGCAGTTCCGCAACAAACGAAGCGCAGCCGCTCCCGGACGGCATCGCGTGAACCCGTTACGTCACACCACGAGGTGATGACCCGACCGACCGGACGGGGATACGGTCGCAGAGCGACGTCGCGATGGGGGAGCACCCCGACTCAGGCCGGTGCTGGTCCGTGCGGGACATGGAGGGCTTTCGTGCGCACCAACCAGCTCAAGGCCAGCGGCATCATGTGCGCGGCAGTACTCGTCGCGGCGATGGCCGCCGGGTGCGACAGCGGCGGTGGGTCGGGGGACAAGACCGGTTCGGCAACCCCAACCCCCACCTCCACCGCGAGCCCCTCACCCACGGGAACCGCGGGTGACGTGCCAGTGACCTTCCCGGTGCAACAGCACCAGCCCTTCGCGGAACCGCCGGTCCTGACGTCGAAGGACGGCGTGCTCGAGACCACGTTCACGGTGAAGCAGCAGGACTTCGACGTGGCGGGCACCACGGTGAAGGGCTTCTCCTACGACGGCCAGTTCATCGGCCCCACCCTGCACGTGCAGCCGGGCGACACCGTGCGCATCCACCTGCGCAACGAGCTCGACGAGCCGACCAACCTGCACAGCCACGGGGTGTTCGTCTCCCCGATCGGCGACTCCGACAACGTGCTTCGTGTCATGAAGCCCAGCAGCGACAACGACTTCGTGCTGAGGCTGCCCACCGACCTCGACCCCGGCACCTACTGGTACCACTCACACCTGCACGGCCGCACCGAGGCGCAGGTGTTCGCCGGCCTGGCTGGGATGTTCGTCGTCGACGGGCTGGCCGCCCGCCTCCCAGCCCCCCTGCAGGAGGTGCCCGAGCACATGGTGGCCCTGAAGGACCTGCAGGTGAAGGACGGCGCCATCGTCACGGAGAACATCGACTCCAACGCCCCGACCACCCGCACCGTCAACGGCCTCGTCGACCCGGTGCTCACCGTGCGCACCAACGAGACGACCATGCTGCGCCTCGGCGAACATCAGCGCCGACATCTGGTACAAGCTCAAGCTCGACGGCGCCGCGTTCCACGTGATCGCCGAGGACGCCAACCCGGTCGCGGACGTGTGGTCCGCCGACGAGCTCGTCCTGCCGCCGGGCAAGCGCTTCGACGTGCTGGTCCGCTGGCCCAAGGCCGGCACCCACGCCCTGAAGACGCTCGAGTACAGCAACGGCCCCGACGGCGACACCTACCCCGAGCGGCAGCTGCTCACCGTCACCGTGGCCGGCGACGCCGTGCCCGACGTCGCCTGGCCGACGTCGGTCGGCCCGCCGTCCGAGCTGCTGACCGCGAAGGTCGACCGCACCCGTGAGTTCGTCTTCAGCGAGAACACCACGACCAACCAGTTCTACATCAACAAGCAGCAGTTCGACATCACCAAGGTCAACGTCGCCGCCAAGCTCGGTGCGGTGGAGGAGTGGACGCTCAAGAACGTCTCCGGCGAGGCCCACCCGTTCCACATCCACGTCAACGACTTCATCGTGACCTCGATCAACGGCAAGCCGTACCAGTCGCGCAGCGAGCAGGACATCGTGTCGCTACCGCCCAAGGGCGAGGTCAAGATCCGGATGAAGTACAACCGGTTCCTCGGCACCTACGTCTTCCACTGCCACATCCTGGCCCACGAGGACAACGGCATGATGATGATCGTCGACGTCTCCAAGGACGGTGTCGTCTCCAAGGCGACGCAGGCCATGCTGCAGGCGATCAAGGACGAGATGGGCGACATGCAGTGACGCCCCCCACGCCCGCCTGACCCTACGTGGTCAGGCGTGCGGGAAGGACGTCGTCGCGGGGCCCTCGAGCTCGGCGCGGTGGTTGCGGATCAGGTCGAGGTTGCGGTCACGCAGGTGGTCGAAGCCCTGGGTGATGTTCGAGCCGGGCGTCAGCGAGGCCAGGGCCTCATCGGGGTCGAGCCGCGCCGACACCCAGCCCTCGTGAGTGGCTGCCTTCGCCACGATGTGGCCGACCGGCGTCACGACGTGCGAGTTGCCGAAGTAGAGCACCCCGGCCGGGTCCTGGCCCACGGCGTTGGCACCGACGACGAACACGTGGTTGTCGTAGGCCCGGGCCCGTGAGGTGAGCTCCCAGATGTCGGCCGACCGCAGCAGCGCCGACGGCCGGCAGATGACCTCGGCGCCCAGCACTGCCTCGATGCGTGACAGCTCGGGGTAGTCGCCGTCGAAGCAGATGATCATGCCGATCCGCCCGAGCTCGGTGTCGCACACGGTGACAGTGTCGCCGGGCGTGACCCAGCCGCCACCGGAGACCGCCTCGGTGCAGAACGGGTGGGTCTTGCGGTAGACCCCGAGCAGCTCGCCGCGCGGGTCGATCAGCACCGAGGCGTTGTAGACGACCGCGGGGTTCGGCCCCCGCTCGTAGGTGCCGGCCACCAGGTGGATGCCGAGCTCGGCGGCGACGTCGCGCAGCGGCTCGATGACCGGCCCGGGAAGCTCGGAGACCAGCTCCCACAGCTGCTCGGTGGGGCACCCGGGGGTGAACCCGGTGGTGGCCGACTCGGGCAGCACGACCAGCTCGGCACCGGTGGCCTCGACGCAGCGGCGGGTGAAGTCCGCGAGCTTGTCGAGGTTCGCGGCGATCGATGCTGCGGTCAGCGGCCCCGGCACGGGCGCGACCTGCACTGCGGCGACGGTGAAGGCGCGCATCAGCGCCGCCTCCCGAGCCGGGCGCCGAGGGCCACTCCGGCCAGGGCCAGCAGGCCGCCGACGAGCACCCCCACGGCGAACCCGGCGCCGTTGTCCAGGTTGAGGGTCGCGTTGGCGTTGGCGGTCGCCGCCCGCCCGGGGTACACGGCGCCGGATGCCGGTGCCGCACCTGCCGCTCCGGCCGTCACCGCGGAGCCGTCCGTACCGACACCGACGGGGGCGAGCCCGGCGATGTCACGGTCGAGCGCGGTGAAGAACTGGCCGGCCATCTTCTTGGTGACCCCGGCGAGCATCCGCTGGCCCACGCCGCCGATCGCCCCGCCCACCGATGCGTCGGCGTCGTAGGAGAGGTCGGTGCCACCACCGGCCGAGGGCTCGAGGTGCACCTTGACGTCGGCGTCGATGGTGCCGGGTGCCCCGGCTCCGGACGCCCGCATCGTCAGCGAGCTGGGCGCCACCTTGTCGGAGAGCGACACCTCACCGGCATACGTGCCCTTGATGGCCGCGACACCGGCGGTGACCGACATGGCGTAGCGGTCCTCGCCGATGACCGCAAGCGACTCGCAGCCGGGCAGGCACCGCGCCAGCACGGCGGGGTCCAGCATCGCCTCCCAGACCTTGTCGACGGGGGCCTCGAGCGTGGAGCTACCGGAGATCTTCATCGCGAACCTTCCTGCGCGGGAACGGAGTCGGTGGTCGGTGCGTGCTGCTGGCGCAGCTCCCAGAGCTCGGCCGGGCTGATCGGCATCGAGCGGATGGGGAACCCCTCGGCATCCTCGATGGCGGAGGCGATGACGGCGGACACCGGGATGGTGCCTGCCTCGCCGGCGCCCTTGAGGCCGAGCGGGTTGAGCGGGCTGGGGGTCTCGAGGTGGTCGGTCTCGATGTGCGGCACCTCGGAGGCGTACGGCATCAGGAAGTCCATGAACGAGGCGTTGAGCAGCTGGCCCGACTCGTCGTAGACCATCCGCTCGTAGAGGGCACCGCCGACGCCTTGCGCCACTCCGCCGTGCACCTGGCCCTCGACGATCATCGGGTTGACCATGACGCCGCAGTCGTGCACCACGCAGTAGCGCAGGATGCGGATCTCGGCGGTGACCGGGTCGGTCTCGACGATCGCCGCGTGCATGCCGTTGGCGAAGGTGGCCTGGGTGGGGGAGTAGAAGTCCTTGCCCTCGAGCCCGGGCTCCTCGTCCTCGGCGACCGGTGGCTTGTCAGGGTCGAAGGTTCCAGCGAACTGGGTTGCGGCGGCGGCAGACTGGTCGAAGGCGTAGCGGAGCGGGTTGGAGAGGACGGCCACCGTCGACAGCGCGATCGACGTGCCGGGCGCACCCTTCACCGAGATCACCCCGTCGTCGATCTCGAGGTCGTCGGGCGAGACCTCGAGGGCGTCGGCAGCGATCTTCAGCGCCTTGGCGCGCACCACCCGCGCCGCAAGCGCCACGGCGTTGCCGGACATCACGGCTCCGCGGGAAGCGAACGTGCCCACGGCGTACGGCATCCGACGGGTGTCGCCGGTGGTGACGTGCACGTCCTCGAGGCGCACGCCGAGCTCGTCGGCCACGATCTGGGCGAGCACCGTCTGGTGGCCCTGGCCCTGCGTGGTCAGGCCGGTGGCCACGTTGACCCGGCCGCTGGTCTCCACGTGCACGTGACCGCCCTCGTAGGGCCCGACACCGGTGCCCTCGACGTAGCAGCCGATGCCCAGGCCGACCCTGCGCCCCTCGCGCTCGGCCTGCGCCCGGTAGGCGGCGAAGTCGTCCCAGCCCACCAGTGCCTTGAGCTTGGCCAGGGATGCCGGGAAGTCACCGGAGTCGTACTTCAGAGGCCGTCCGTCCTGGAACATCAGGCCGTGGTCGTAGGGCATCTCGTCGGGCTGGATGAAGTTGCGCGAGCGCACCTCGGCCCGGTCGAGCCCGAGCTGGGCGGCGATCGCGTCCATCGCACGCTCCATGGCGTAGCAGCCCTGTGGGCGACCAGCACCCCGATATGGCGTCACCAGAACGGTATTGGTGTACAGCGACCAGAACTCGACGCGGTAGGCACCTGGCTTGTACGGCCCGAGCAGCTGGGTGGCCGTGATGATCGGCACGATGATGCCGTAGGGGGTGTAGGCGCCGTTGTCGTGCCAGAACCGCACGTCGAGGGCGAGCAGGTGGCCCTCGTCGTCGAAGCCGACGGTCACCTCCTGCAGCTGCCCGCGCTCGTGGGCGCTGGAGACGAAGTGCTCGCGGCGGTCCTCGGTCCACTTGACGTCGCGGCCGAGGTTGCGGGCCGCCCACGGCACCAGCACCTCCTCGGGCCATGGGTGCACGATCTTGACGCCGAAGCCGCCGCCCACGTCGGGGGCGATGCACTCGACCTTCGCGAGCGGCATCCCCAGCTTGGCGGCGACCGCGGCGCGCACCCCGGTGGTGGTCTGGGTGGAGGAGTAGAGGCGCAGGGAGCCCTCGTCGAGGTCCCACTTGGCGTAGACGCCCCTGCCCTCGAGCGGGGTGCTGGCACTGCGCTCGAACGCCAGGTCGAGGGTCAGCCGGTTCGGCGCGGCGGCCATCGCGGTCTCGAGGTCACCGACCTCCTGCAGCAGGTGGGCGCTGATGTTGCCGGGCACGTCGTCGTGCACCAGCCGGGCGGCGGAGCGGGCGGCGTCGACCCCGACGACGACCGGCAGCTGCTCGTAGCGCACCCTGATCCGCTGGGCGGCGTCCTCCGCCACGTAGCGGTCGCGGGCGACGACCATGACGACCGCCTCGCCGACGTGGTTGACCTCGTCCTTGGCCAGGCAGTAGCCGGTGCGCGCGTGGGTCATCGCCGGGTGGGGGATGAGCACCGGCAGCGGCTCGGCCACCCGCCCGGTGAGGTCGTCCCACGTGTAGATCGCCTCGACGCCGTCGACCTCCCACGCGTCGTCGATGTCGACGTCGACAACGCGGGCGTGCGCGTGCGGGCTGCGGACGAAGGCGGCCTCGAGGGCGTCGTGGCCGAGGTCGTCGAGGTAGCGGCCGTTGCCGGTGAGCAGCCGGGGGTCCTCGCGGCGCTGCACCTTCTCGCCGAACTGCCGGGTGCTCACGGCGACACCCCGCCGACGTCGCCCCGCTCGCGCCGGATCTCCGCGGCTCGGCCGACCGCCTTGACGATGTTCTGGTAGCCGGTGCAGCGGCACAGGTTGCCCGAGATGGCCTCGCGCGCCTCCTCCGGCGTGGGGGCGGGGTTCTCGTCGAGGTAGGCGGTGATCGTGGTGATGAAGCCGGGGGTGCAGAAACCGCACTGCAGGCCGTGGCACTCGGCGAACGCCTGCTGCACCGGGCTCATCGCCGCGGGGTCGTTGCCGATGCCCTCGACGGTCGTGATCTCGTGGGCCTGCGCGGAGACCGCGAACATCAGGCACGAGCGCATCGGCTGGCCGTCGACCAGCACGGTGCACGCCCCGCAGACGCCGTGCTCACAGCCGACGTGCGTGCCGGTGAGGGCCAGGTCGTGCCGCAGGAAGTCGGACAGCAGCCGCCGGGCCGGTGCCCACCCCGATCGCACCACGCCGTTGACCCGCAGCCGGATGTCGAGCAGGGGCTCCGCGGCCGGCTCACCGCGGTGGCCGGCGGGGTGCGACGAGGTCGTGCCGCTCAACTCGCTCATGCCGCCCCCTCGACGTCGCGGATGCCGGTCGCGCGCAGGGCCCGCACCGTCAGCTCGGCAGCGAGCATCCGGCGGTAGTCGGCACTGGCGTGGATGTCGGCCTCGGGCTCGACGTGCCGGCGCACCAGCTCGGCCACGGCATCGGCGACCGACCCGCCGACCGGCGACCCGGCATCCCAGCCGGTGAGCGCCGGCGAGAGGTCGAGCACGGTGGGCACCGGTGTCACCGAGACGAACGAGGCCCGGGCCGAGCGGATGACGCCCTCGGCGACCTCCACGGCGACCGCCACGCCGGCGAGGGCGTAGTCGCCGTGCCGCCGGGCGGACTCGAGGAACGCCGTGCGGGTGCCGGGCGCGAACCGCCCGAAGCGCACCGCCTCGACCAGCTCGTCGGGCGCCAGCGTGGTCTCCAACGGCCCCTCGAAGAAGTCGGCCGCAGCGACCTCCCGGCGCCCCCCGGGCCCGACGGCCTCTACGACCCCGCCCGTGAGCACCAGCACCGAGGGCATCTCGCCCGCGGGGTCTGCGTGGGCGATCGACCCGACGGTGGTGCCGCGGTTGCGGATCGCGGGGTGCGCGACGTGGCGCACGGCCTGGCGCAGCAGGGGCAGCGCGGCATCCGCCCCGTTGTGGCGCTCCAGGCCGGTGTGGCGCACCAGCGCCCCCACCCGCACCCAGGCGTCCGTGACGTCGACGGCATCCAGCCCGGTGATGCCGTTGATGTCGACGAGGTGGCCGGGGCTGGCCAGGCGCATGTTGAGCACCGGGATCAGGCTCTGCCCGCCGGCCAGCACCTTGCCGTCGTGGCCGACCTCGGCCAGCACGCCGACGGCCTCGTCGACGGTGCGCGGTGCGTGGTGCACGAAGGGTGCGGGTTTCACCTGCTCGATCCTGCCTGTTCGAAGGGTCCGGGGAAAGGCACCGCCCCACCCGGGAGTCGCGGGCCCCCGGGCGGGGCGGTCAGTAGCTGCGGGGTCAGGGGCGCCGGTCGCGCTCCGGGTCTCGGGGGCCCGGAGCCCCCGGGTAGCCCTCCTGGTAGAGGTCGTCGACGCCGTCGCTGTCGCCGTAGACGTGGTCGCCCACGGCGATCGCGGTGCCACCGGCCCCGTCGGCACGCTCGCGCAGCTCCTTCGGGGCGATCGCACGGGCCAGGTGGTAGCCGGCGATGGTGACGATCGTGCCGAGCGCGATCCCGGTGAGCGAGAAGTCCTCGGTGAGGTCGACCTTGACGTTGCCGATGCCGATGATGATGCCCGCGGCGATCGGCACGAGGTTGATCGGGTTGCCGAAGTCGACGCCGTTCTCCTTCCAGATCTTCGCGCCGAGCAGGCCGATCATGCCGTAGAGCACGACGGTGATGCCGCCGAGCACGCCGCCCGGGTGTCGCGCCACGAGGGCGCCGAACTTGGGTGAGAGCCCGAACAGGATCGCGACCGCGGCGGCCACGTAGTACGCGGCCGTCGAGTAGACCCGGGTCGCCGCCATCACGCCGATGTTCTCGGCGTAGGTCGTGGTCGGGGAGCCGCCGACCGACGAGGCCAGCACGGTGCCGAAGCCGTCGGCGGCGATGCGCCTTCCCCATGACCGGGTCGAGGTCGTGGCCGGTCATCTCGGCGACCGCCTTGACGTGGCCGGTGTTCTCGGCGATCAGGGCGATCACCGCGGGCAGCACGAGCAGGATGCGGCAGCGTGAAGGTCGGGGTGTGCCACCCGACGATCTCCTTGCCGTCGGCTCCGGTGATCGTCTGCGCCGGGAAGCCGAACCACGAGGCGCTGCCGACGCCTGAGGTGTCCCAGCGCAGGTGCGTCGTGACCTCGGTGGCACCGCCGAGCACGGACGTGATCTGCGCCGACGCGTGTGGTCGAGCAGCCAGGACAGCGCGGTGCCGAAGATCAGGGCGAGGAAGATCGCGATCCGGCTGATGAAGCCGCGGAAGGCCACGGCCGCGACGATCGTGAAGGTCATCGTGGCCAGTGCGACCCACTGGTCCTGCGGCCAGTAGATGCCGGCGACGACCGGGGCGAGGTTGAAGCCGATCAGCATGACGACCGCACCGGTGACCACCGGGGGCAGCACCTCGTGCAGCACGGCGGGAACCGAGGAAGTGGATCAGCACGCCGATCAGCAGCAGCACCGCGCCGGCGACGAGGATCGCGCCGGTGACCTCGGAGGAGCTGCCGCCTGGCGCCCGGATCGCGGTGACGCCGCCGACGAAGGCGGCCGAGGTGCCGAGGTAGCTGGGCACCTTGCCCTCGACGATGAGCAGGAAGCGATGGTCGCGACGCCGCTCATCATGATCGCGAGCTGGGGGTTGAGCCCCATGACCAGCGGGAAGACGAAGGTTGCACCGAACATCGCGACGACGTGTTGGGCGCCCAGGCCCGCGGTCTTGCCCCAGGACAGGCGCTCGTCAGGCGCCACGACCTCGTCGGGCCCGAGTGCGCGCCCGTCGTTCTTCAGAGTCCATCCCAAGCCCAGCGCCATGGCGTGTTCCTTCCTCGCGGAGATCCGGTCGACCGCGGCGCCCGTGACGCGGCTCACGTCCGTGATACACGGACGCTAGCCACCGTGTCCGGCGACACCCTCAGCAATCGTTGACAGCCGGATGCCGGTTCCTTTGGCAGACGTTCGACACGTCCGGTAGGTGTGGCCCGCCTGCTGGGGCCGGTGCCGGGTGCTGGGTCAGATGCCGCGCATCTGCCGGATCCGCAGCGCCAGGGCCAGCGTCAGCCGCAGCTGCGGGTCGGAGGTGAAGGGGCCGAGCATCCGCTCGAGCTTGGCGATGCGGTAGCGCAGCGTGTTGTAGTGGAAGAACAGCTGCCGCGCGGTCTCGGCCACGTTGAGGTTGGTGTCGAGCAGCACCGACAGCGTGTTGCGCAGGTCGGCGTTCTCGGCTGAGTCGTCGGTGGCCAGCTCGCCGAGCGACTCCTCGACGAAGCGGTGCAGGTCGGCGCTGTCGGGGATGAGCGCGAGCAGCCGGTAGATGCCCAGCCCGTCGAAGTGGGTGAGGGCCGACTCGCCGTGCATCTGGCGCCCGACGTGCACCGCCTTGAGCGCCTCGTCGTAGGCGGCGGGCAGGTCGGCGGCCGAGGTGATCGGCCGCGAGACGCCCGTCGAGAAGCTGCGCCGGCCGCCGCCACCGTCGCCGCGCACCACCTTGGCGATGTCACCGACGGTGCGCAGCACGGCATCCGGGTCGGTGTCGGCGCCCACCGGCAGCAGGGCGACGACCTCCTGGCTGAAGCCGGCGACCGGCACCCGGGTGTCACGCGCCCGCACCGCCTGCACCCACGCGCGCACGAACCGCTCCTGGAGAGAACGCACCTCGTCGGGGGAGCGGGTGGTCTCCTCGTCGTTCTCGTCGGTCTCGGCGACCACGACCACCATCGGGCGCGAGAGGTCCCAGCCGAGGGATGCCGCGTGCGAGACCGCGTCGGCCGCCTCACCGGCGCGGCCGGCGAGGGCGTCGCGCAGGAACTCGGCGCGGTACTTGCCCTCGACCGCGGCGACGGCCTGCTCCTTGGTGATCGCCAGCGCCGCGACCGTGGCGGCCCGCTCGAGCAGGTGCACGTCAGCGGCCGTGAGCGGACGCTCGGGCGAGAAGGCGCCGAGCAGGCCGTGGTCGGAGGAGCCGGCGACGATCTTGACGAAGGCCCGGGTGCTGCCCGGCGAGCCGGGGTCTCGAGGGCCGACCGGCTCGCTCTCGACGAGCAGCCGACCGGTGCGGTCGAAGCACGCCAGGGCGCGGGTGCGCTCGACCTCGGCCGCGCCACCTGCCATCGCCAGCACCCGACCGTCGGTGGTGGTCACCACGGCGGCGCCGCCGAAGAAGCCCGCCACGGCATCGCCCAGCTCGGCCAGCGCGCCACCGGCGAGCACGATCCGCACCAGTACGCGGTGCACCTCGTCCTCGCGCTCCAGCAGTGCCGCCTGCCTCTCGACGATCTGCTCGAGGGCCCGCACCCGGGCGCGGGGCTCGCCGGGGAGGGCGTCGAGGTCGACCGCGGAACCGGTGGCGGCGTCTGGGTTCGATGGCAAGGTCTGTGCGTCCCCCGGTCGATCGTTGGCAACAATGACCATCCGGTCACTGTAGACCCCTCGATAGCGTCGCCCCATGCCTCCGGACCGCCCCGCGTCGCGACCCGCGCTGCCCGCTGCGGTCTCCACGCTGATGTCCTCCCTGGTGCACGGCGAGCCACTCGACGCGACGGTGCGTCGCGGCGCACCGGTACGCGCTGTACCTGTCCGTGCGCGGCCGGGTGCTCCCCCTCGTGACCTCGGATGCCGTCGCCCTCCCGACCGCCGTCCGCCTGGCAGTCGCGTCCGGCTCGGTGCCGTGGGGAGTGGGCCCGGGCGACCAGGTCCGCGTCGGTGCGGGACGGGTGGTGCTGCCGGCAATCGACCTCGTGGCGGCCCGCACCTGGCGCCCGGCCCGCGTCCGCCGGGCCCTGCCCCTCCTGCTCCCGCTCCCGCTCCCGTCTGGCGGCGAGTGCGGAAGTGGTGGCCCTGGCGACCACTTGCGCACTCACGGCGAGGTCGACGGCCTGCTTCGTCCCACCCCGAGCGTGTCCGGCCCCGACCGCGGGTGGCTGGCGGACGGCATCCGGTCGGTTGTGTCCTGCGGCGAGTGCGCAAGTGGCTGCCGGGACGACCACCTCCGCACTCACGGCGAGGTGGGGGTGGCGGTCCGCGCCCTGGTGGGGCGCGGCGAGGGGCTGACGCCCTCGGGGGATGACGCGCTGGCCGGGGCGCTGCTCGTGGCCCACGCGCTGGGCACCGGCACCGCGCTCGCGGATGCCGTGCGCGCCCGGCTCGGTGCCACGACCGCGGTCTCGGCCGCCCTGCTCGACGCCGCCGCAGACGGGTATGCCGCCCGGCCGGTGGTCACGCTCGTCGACGCCGCCGTGGCGGGAGATGCAGAGGCGCTGCGCGGCGCCCTGCCGGCCGTGCTCGCCATCGGTCACACGTCCGGGGCCGACATCTTGACCGGCATCCGCGTTGCCCTGGACTCGCTGGGTTCCGGAGTTGGGTGCTCAGATGGTGCCCAGGGCAGCCACCTGAGCACCCAACTCGAACACGCAACTGGGGGGAGGGCCGCATGACCAGCCACGTGGAGCTGCGCCGGGGCGCCTATCACGACTCGGTGAGCCTGATGCAGGTGTCGCGCACCGTCGCCAGCACGCCCGGCGTCACGGCCGCCCAGGTCGCGATGGCCACCGAGCTCAACGTCGACGTGTTGCGTGGCATGGGCTTCGACGTGCCGGCGGAGGCCGGGCCGAACGACCTCGTCGTCGCTCTGCGGGTCGACGACGCCGACGTGCTCGACGCCGGCCTTGCGGCGGTCGACGACGCCCTGGCCGCACTGCGTGGCACCGGCGACTCGGGCGGCGGCGGTGACGACGAGGTCGCCCCGCGCACGCTCGGGTCGCGCCGCCGCCCGCTCCGGTGCCAACCTCGCGGTGATCTCGGTGCCCGGCCAGCACGCCGTGACCGAGGCCTTCGACGCCATCGCGTCGGGCATGAGCGTGATGCTGTTCTCCGACAATGTCTCCGTCGACGACGAGGTGCGGCTCAAGGACGCCGCCGCCGCTGCCGACGTGCTCGTGATGGGGCCCGACTGCGGCACGGCGCACGTCGGTGGCGTCGCCCTCGGGTTCGCCAACGTCGTGCGCCCGGGTGGGGTCGGCATCGTCGCGGCCTCGGGCACCGGTGCGCAGCAGGTGATGTGCCTGCTCGACGCCGCCGGTGTGGGTCTCAGCCACTGCCTCGGTGTGGGTGGCCGCGACCGTCAAGGCCGCCGTCGGAGGTCGCTCCACCCGGCAGGCGCTCACCGCCCTGGCCGGCGACCCCGTCACCGAGACCGTGCTCGTCGTGTCCAAGCCGCCGGATGCCGTCGTGCTCGCCGACGTTGAGGCGCACGCCGCCGCGCTGGGGCTGCGGGTGCACTGGGCGGTGCTCGGCCCGGGCCGACCCGACCTCACCGCGGCCGTCGAGGCGTTCCTGGCCGCCGAGGGCCACTACGTGCCCAGCTGGCCCGCCACTGTTGCCACCGCCCGAGGACCCGGCGCTGACCCGCGGACCCTCCCTGCGAGGCCTGTTCTGCGGCGGAACGCTGTCCGACGAGGCGATGACGGTCGCGGAGGTGACGCTCGGCGGCATCCACAGCAACATCGCGCACGCCCCCGAGCTCGCGCTGGGCGCCGACCTCACCGACCCGGGCCATGTCGTCATCGACTTCGGTGACGACGGGCTCACTCGCGGGCGCGCCCACCCGATGATCGACCCGACGCTGCGGATGGAGCGGATCGCCCGCGAGGCCGCCGACCCGACCTGCGGGGTGCTGCTGCTCGACCTGGTGCTCGGCCACGGCACGCATCCCGACCCGGCGGGCGAGCTCGCGGATGCCGTGCGCTCAGCCCGCGCCACCGCCCACGCCGAGGGTCGCGCGTTGCCGGTCGTGGTGTCCCTCACGGGCACCGACGCTGACCCGCAGGGCCGATCTCGTTGCGCTGCAACGGCTCTCCGAGGCCGGTGCCTCGGTGTTCCTGTCCAACGCCGCGGCCACGCGGCACGCGCTCGACCTCCTCGGGAGCCAGCGATGACGACGCCCACCCCGAGTGCCCGTCCGCTGCACGGCCTGCTCGAGAGCGACCCGGTCGTCGCGACCGCCGGTGTCTCGCTGTTCGCCGACGCGCTGCGCGACCAGGCCGTGCCCGTCACCGAGACGCAGTGGCAGCCGCCGATGGCCGGCACCGAGCGCGACCTCGCACGGGTCATGGGTGACCCACGCCGGGTGGCCGCCAACGCCCTGGCGTTCGAGCGGATGACGACCGCCGAGGCCGTGCTCGTCGACGTCGTGCCGGCATCCGAGGCTCTGGGTCTCGGGCGCGGCACCTTCCTGCACGCCGGCCCGCCGCTGGAGTGGGAGCGTGCCAGCGGCCCGATGCGTGGTGCGCTCATCGGCGCCGTGCTGTTCGAGGGCCTGGCCGACACCCCCGATGATGCCGAGCGGCGCCTTGCCGCAGGCGAGTTCGACCTCGAGCCGTGCCACCACCACGGCGCCGTCGGCCCGATGGCCGGCGTCGTCAGCCCGTCGATGTGGGTCTTCGCGCTGCGCGACGACGTGCACGGCCACGACTCGTGGTGCTCGCTCAACGAGGGCCTCGGCAAGGTGCTGCGCTACGGCGCCTACGGCCCCGAGGTCATCGACCGGCTGCGCTGGATGGCGCGCGTGCTCGGCCCGCTCCTGCGCCAGGCCGTGCGCTGCGACCGGCCCCATCGACATCAAGCGCGATCATCGCCCAGATGCTGCAGATGGGCGACGAGGGCCACAACCGCAACCGGGCCGGCTCGCTGATGCTGCTGCGCGAGCTGCTGCCCGGCATGATCACCGCCGACGCGTCCTCGGCCGACGTCGCCGAGGCGGTGCGCTTCTCGGCGGCAACGACCACTTCTTCCTCAACCTCGGGATGCCGGCGTGCAAGCTCGCGACCCGGCGCGGCCGAGGGCATGCCCGGCTCCACGGTGGTCACCGTGATGGCGCGCAACGGCACCGACTTCGGCATCCGCGTCTCCGGCACCGGCGACCACTGGTTCACCGGCCCGGCCAACACCCCGGAGGGCCTCTTCCTCGGCGACTACGGCCCCGACGACGCCAACCCCGACATCGGCGACTCGGCGATCACCGAGACCGGCGGCATCGGCGGCTTCGCGATGGCGGCGGCCCCGGCCATCGTCCGGTTCGTCGGCGGCGACGTGCCGTTCGCATTGCGGGCCACCCGCACGATGTACGAGATCACCGCCGGCGAGCACCCGGTCTACCAGGTCCCGGTCCTCGGCTTCCGCGGCACGCCGACCGGCATCGACGTCACCAAGGTGGTGCGGACCGGCATCCTGCCGCAGATCAACACCGGCATGGCCGGGCGGGTGGCGGGCACCGGCCAGGTCGGGGCCGGCCTGGTCACGCCGCCGGAGGAGTGCTTCCCGGCCGCCCTGGCCGCGCTCGCCGCCGCCACCCGACCGACCGACTGACTGACTGGTTTCTCCCCGACGGGTAGGTCAGAGGTGATGCAGGGTGCGCGCTCCTTCGCGCTGCGTGCATCACCACCCTCGCGTAGATCTGCGGCGGTGATGCAGGGGGCGCGCTCCATACCGCTCCTTGCATCACCGCTGCCAGCTGAGGCGAGCCGCCGGATGCCGGGACGCCCGTCGCACGGTCGGGCCCGCCGACCGGCCATGAAAGAATTGGTGGCGTGACTGCTACCACGTTGGACGGCAAGGCGATCCTCGGCGCCATCAAGGAGGAGCTGCGCCGGCGCGTGGCCGCACTTGCCGAACGCGGCGTGGTCCCCGGGCTGGGCACCGTGCTCGTGGGTGACGACCCGGGCAGCCAGTGGTACGTCGGGGCCAAGCACCGCGACTGCGCCGAGATCGGCATCCGCAGCATGCGTCGCGACCTGCCGGCCGGCACCTCGCTCGACGAGGTGCTCGCGGTGGTGCACGAGCTCAACGACGACCCCGAGTGCACCGGCTTCATCGTGCAGCAGCCCACCGGCCTCGACGAGAACGCCATCCTGTCGGCCGTCGACCCGGCCAAGGACGTCGACGGGCTGCACCCCACCAACCTGGGCTGGCTGGTGCTCGGGCACCCCGCGCCGCTGCCCTGCACCCCGGTCGGCTGCATCGAGCTGCTCCGTCGCTACGACGTGCCGATCGCCGGGGCCAAGGTCGTCGTCGTCGGCCGCGGCATCACCGTGGGCCGCCCCCTCGGGCTGATCCTCACCCGCAAGTCCGAGAACGCCACCGTCACCTTGTGCCACACCGGCACCCGCGACCTCGCCGCCGAGGTGCGCCAGGCCGACATCGTCGTGGCGGCCGCGGGCGTGCCCGGCATCATCACCGCCGACATGGTCAAGCCCGGTGCGGCCGTGCTCGACGTCGGGGTCTCGCGCGTCGTCGACCCGGCCTCCGGCAAGTCCGTCGTCGCGGGCGACGTCGCTCCCGACGTCTGGGACGTCGCCGGCTTCGTCAGCCCCAACCCCGGCGGGGTGGGCCCGATGACCCGCGCGATGCTGCTCTCGAACGTCGTCGAAGCCGCCGAACGGGCGCTCACCGAGTCGCCGGCCGGCGTCGGGGGCTGAGCATGGCTGTCACCGCACGCACCACGACCCTGGTGTGGCGGGTGCTGCCCGTCGTGGCGCTGGTCGCCCTGGCCGCCACCTGGGGCCGCGACATCGGCATCGGGGTCGTCGTCGTCGTGGCCCTGCTGCTCGCCGGAGCCGTGCTGGCTGCGGTGCACCACGCCGAGGTGGTGGCACACCGGGTGGGCGAGCCCTTCGGCTCACTGGTGCTCGCCGTGGCCGTCACGGTCATCGAGGTCTCGTTGATCGTCACCCTGATGCTCTCCGGCGGTGACGAGGCGGCCACCCTGGCGCGCGAGACGGTGTTCGCCGCGGTGATGATCACCATCAACGGCATCCTCGGGGTGTCCCTGCTGATCGGTGCCACGCGCTTCAGCACGGTGCGGTTCAACGCCGAGGGCACCGGTGGCGCGCTCGCCACCGTGGCCACCCTGGCCACGCTCTGCCTGGTGCTGCCCAGCGTCACGGAGGGTGCGCCCGGGCCGGAGTTCACCTCGGGGCAGCTGGCCTTCGCCGCCGTCGCGTCGCTGGCGCTCTACCTGGCGTTCGTCGTGACCCAGACCGTGCGCCACCGTGACTTCTTCCTGCCGGTGTCGCGCAAGGGAGTGACGCTCACCGAGGACGAGCACGCCGACCCGCCGACCACCCGCGAGGCCGGCGTCTCGCTCGGCTTCCTGCTCCTGTCGCTGGTCGCCGTGGTCGGGCTGGCGAAGATCGAGTCGCCGGCCATCGAGGAGGGCGTGCTGGCAGCCGGTCTTCCGGTGTCCTTCGTCGGGGTGGTCATCGCGCTGCTGGTGCTGCTGCCCGAGACGATCGCTGCCGCCAACGCGGCCCGTCGCGACCGCATCCAGACCTCGCTCAACCTCGCCCTCGGGTCGGCGATGGCCAGCATCGGCCTCACCATCCCGACGCTCGCGGTCGCGTCGATCTGGGTCCCCACCCCGCTGCACCTCGGCCTGGGTGCCACCCAGATCGTGCTGCTCGCCATCACCGTGGTGGTGGGCGTGCTCACCGTGGTTCCCGGGCGAGCGACCCGGCTGCAGGCGAGCGTGCACCTCACCCTCTTCGCCGCGTTCCTCTTCCTCGCGATGTCCCCCTGACCGACCGGGGTCAGGCGTTGCGCTCCTCGGGGGTGGCTCGCCGCACGACGATGCGGGTCCAGGCGCCGACGTAGACCCGGTCGTCCTCGGACGAGCTCGCGACGCTGGCCCGGGCGGAACCGGGTCGGTGGGCAGCGGTCCGCTGGCCGGGCCGACGTAGGTGCCGTTGGACGACTGCAGGTCCTCGACCCACCAGCGCTGACCGTCGGTGGTCAGCTGCGCCTGCCGCCGGCACACGCCGGTGTCGCCGGTGCAGTCGATCTCGGGGTGGATGTTGCGGCTCGCCGACGGCCGACCGATGAGCAGGCTCCGCTCGGCGAGCGGCACGACGACCGCGGGCAGGCCCGGCGACGGGCACGGCGTCCTCGCTCTCCTGGGCCGCGTACCAGTCGGGGTCGACCCACACCTCGGCCACCCAGTCGACGGTCGATCGGGCCGGGGCCAGCGGCGCGGGGTCCGGGTCACCGGGCGCGATCGGCGACGGCATCCGGGGTGGTCGACGGGTCCGGCGGGCGCGGCATCGTGCCCGGTCGTGAAGTCGTAGCCGCAGGCCTCGCAGAACAGCGCCGCCGGCGTCGTGGGGCGAGCCGCAGTTCGGGCAGGCCTGCGGGTCGGGCGCGGTGCGCCGGGTCCGGTGGCGTCGCTCCGGCGCCCGGTCGAGTGCGGACCGGCTCCGGTCGCGCTGGCCGGGTCCGGAGCCGCCGCCGGCGTGCCCGCAGCAGCGGGTCGGGCAGCGGCACCGGCCGGGATCGGCACGCCGCAGACGTCGCAGTAGTCGCTCGCGGTCGAGGCGTGCCCGTTGGGGCAGGTGAAGGTGCTCACGGGGCCAGCCTGCGGCATCGGCGGCCCGGCGTCGCGCAGGGAAGCGTCACTTCTTCACCCGCGTCGTCTTGGTCGAGGCCGTGTCGAGCGCCATCTCGTCGAGCTTGTCGACGCTGCGCTTCAGGCGCACGGTGCCGGTGTCGGCGTCGTCGATCTCGACGACCTTGCGCAGCCGGGTCGTGGCCTCCTCGTTGCCCGTCTCCTGGGCGAGCTGGACGGCCCGGCCCAGCTTGACCGTGGCGGTGTCGCGTCGTCGCCGGCCGCCTTGGCGGCCAGGCCGTCCTGGATGGCCTCGGCCAGCTCGGCCTGCCCGGTGTAGTGCGCGACCGCGGGGTTGATCCGCGTGGTCAGGGTGTCGTCGTTGGACCACATCGCCTTGACCAGGCCCTGCGCGACGACGTCGTCGCCCGACGGCGAGCTGCACCCGCGCGGCCAGCTGCTCCTGGCCGACCGCCTTGGCGGGCAGCCGGACGGCCACGTGGTAGTCGCGGGACTCGTCGCCCCACGCGCCGGTGGGGTAGGCCCCGGTGAGCGGGTTGACGTCCTGCCGGCGCGACGGTGAGGTCCTCGACGGTGGGGCGACACCTGGCGGACGAACAGCACCTGCGCCCCCTGCGGCGCCCACACCCGCAGCTGCCGCCTCGGCGACCCCGCGGCCCATCGACTGGCGCATGATCTGCTCGAAGTCGGCGGCCATCGCCTGCGGCTGGGCGATCAGGTCGACGCTGCCGAGCAGGGCGGTGGCGATGCGGCGCACCTCGGCCACCTGCCAGGCCGACGCCGACGCCGCGGCAGTCGCACTGGAACCGGCCGCGGGCGCCCTCGATCGCGGCTGGTGAGCTGCTCGGGCGTCTCGTGCTGGTTGTCGCCGTCGGTGAGCAGGATGGCGTGCCGCTGGGTCGCGCTCGGCACCGCGGCGAACAGCCGGGTCGGCCAGGGTGAGCCAGGTGCCCATCGCCGTGCCGCCGTCGGCCCGGAACTGCGCGCACCGCGGCCTTGGCGTGCGCGCGCGTCGTGGCGTCCATCCGGACCATGGCCGAGCGCCCGTCCTGCGGGTAGGCCAGCCGCGCCTGGTGGCTGCCCGCGATCACCGCGAACCACGTGCCGTCGAGCACCTGGTCGAGCGCCGCCGCCGCAGCCACCTGCACGGCCGCGATGTTCGTCACCGCTCATCGACCCGGAGGTGTCGACGATGACGATCTCGGCGGCGTCCCCCGCCCCGGACTGGCCGGCCTCGCCCGCCCCGGAGCACGTCACGGTGACGATGGCGTGCACGTCGGTGCCGCCGTCGGGGAGGAACTCGTTCTGGTAGACGTCAGCGGAGAATGTGGCCATCGGGCTGGGTTTCCTCTCGGGAGGGGACGGGCTGCGGTGGTGACACGGCAATGGGCTGGGTGGAGGTGATCGGGGCGCCGGGTCGAGCGGGCGCCGACGCGGGCGAGGGCCACGGTGATGTTGTCCTGGCCGCCCTGGGCGTTGGCCCAGTCGACCAGGGCGCCGGCCAGCGCGAGCGGCTCGGGCCCCGCCGAGCGCGGCCTGGTCGGCCACGAGGGCGGCGAGGTCCTGCGCCTCGGAGCAGTAGTTCCACAGCCCGTCGGAGCAGACCAGCAGCCACCCCGGGCCGTCGAGGTCGAGGGACACCGTGCGCGGGGTGTGGTCGGGGGCGTCGATGCCGAGCCACCGGGTGATGGCGTGCGCCTGGGGGCCGTTCTCGGCCTCGGCACGGGGCATGCCGTCGGCGATCTGCTCCGCGGCGAAGGAGTCGTCGATGGTCAGCAGCCGCGGCGCCGCGGCGTCGGGCAGCCAGTAGGCCCGGCTGTCGCCGACCCAGCCGACGGTGAGGTCGGCGCCGTCGAGCACGGCGGCGACGAAGGTGCACGAGGCCGGGTTGCCGGGGCCGGCGGCGGTGTTGGCGATCACCGCGTCGTTGGCCGCGTTGGCCGCCGCCACGAGCGCCTTCGTGCTCGCCGCCACCCGGGTGCCCACGCTGTCGTTCGACCGGATGCCGGGTGCGCGCACCAGGACGTCGCGCGCGGCTCGGGCCGCGGCCAGGCTGGCGACGTCGGAGTCGGTGGACGAGGAGACCCCGTCGCAGACGACCAGCACGGCGTGGTCGCCCGGCTCGGGCCCTGCGGCGACGGCCACGGCGTCCTCGTTGCGGACGTGGCGGATGCCGCGGTCGCACACGGCCGCGACCCACGGGGCGGGCTGCTCGGTGAAGTGGTTGCGGGGGCTCACGGCGGCGGCTCCGCACTGCGTGCAGTAGCCGTCGTCGGCGATCTCGCCGCCACACTCGTGGCAGGCGGGCGGCAGCCGCCTCAGACTCGGGCGCCGCCGGGGCCGGTGCTTCGGCCGCCGGCGCCTCGACGGCACCGGCTTCGGGCTGGGGCCCGAGGTCGGCGCCGCAGGCCTCGCAGAACCGCTCACCGCTCGCGACCGGGCTGTGGCACGACGGGCAGAGCAGCGCCGCGGCCGCAGCCCCGACAGCCCCCGCCTCGGCATCCCCCGTGGTCGACGTCATCGCAACGTCCAGCGGCGCACCGCGTTGGCCTGGTCGACGAGGTGCACCCGCTCGTCACGGTTGGGCGTGTAGCCGGCCAGGTCGCGGTAGGCCGCCTCCAGCCCGTCACGCAGGGCCGGCTCGGCCGCCGGGCGCCCGCCGATGACCACGGTGGTGTCGGCGCCGTTCGACTCGACCAGCCCCAGGGCCGCGCTGAGCACCTCGACGCGGAACCGCGACCGGTCGACGGGGTCGATGGTCAGGCTCTCGATGCTGTCGAGCGCCGCGGCCAGCGAGGGCAGCCCACCACCGGACTCGGCGAGCAGCCCGGCCCGCCGGCGCCGCGCCTGGGTGAACGCCCGGCTGGTCACCGGCACCAGGTCGAGCGCGCGCACCGCCCCGGGCACGTCGCCCTTGCCCGAGCGGATCCGGGCCAGCCCGAACGCCGCCGGCGCGATGTAGTTGGCGTCGCTGCGGGCGCAGACCACGTAGAGCGCCTCGGCCACGTCGGTGTCGCCGCCGGTCTCGCAGGCGAAGGCCAGGGCCAGCTTGGGCGCCAGCTCGCCGGGCACCTGCCCGTAGACGGCGTTGAACGCGCTCTGCGCCTCGGCCACGTCTGCCGGCGGGCCAGGGCCGACCAGCCCCGACATCCAGACCGCGCGCCACTCCCACGGGTCGTCGGCCAGCAGCGCCCGCACGGCGTCGTCGACCCGCTCGAGCTGCCCGGCCTCGAGCGCGGCGTGGGCCCGGGCCAGCAGCACCTCGGCCGTGGTCTGCGGGGGCACCCTCGAGCGCCGCCAGGCGCTGCACCGGGTCGTCGATGCTGACCGTGCGCAGCCACGGCATCTGCGGGTCGCTGTCGTCCGTGCGCAGGCGCGGCAGGTCCTGCCAGTCGAGCGAGTCGTCGGAGACCGTGGGCACGTCGAAGAGCAGCGATGACGTGGAGTGCTCGGCCGCGCCCTCGCGCGCCGAGGCGACGACCTCGCGCAGCACGCCGAGCAGCTGCACGCGCAGCTCGTCGGCGGAGACGAAGCGGTCGGCGGGGTCGGGCGCGCAGGCCTTGAGCAGCAGCCGGTAGAACGAGTCGTACTGGCGGAACAGCGGGGTCTGGTCGACCGGCGGCAGCGAGGCGACGTAGGTGCTCTGGTAGCCGCGGAACTCCATCGCGAGCACGGTGAGGGTGCGCCCGATCGTGTAGATGTCGGAGGCCACCGACGGGCCGACGATCGGCACCTCCGGGCGCCTGGTAGCCGATCGTGCCGTAGATCGCGGAGTCGAGGTCGTCGACCCGGCGCACCCCGCCGAGGTCGATCAGCTTGACGCCGTCGCCCACCTGGATGAGGTTGTCGGGCTTGAAGTCGCAGAACACCAGGCCGAGGTCGTGCAGGTACTGGAAGGCCGGCAGCATCTCGATGATGAAGGCGATCGCCTGGTCGAGCGGCAGCGGGTCGTAGGCCGCCGCCCGCCGCGCGCATCCGGTCCTTGAGCAGCTCCTTGAGCGAGGTGCCGCCGACGTACTCCATGACGATGTAGCCGGCACCCTCGTGCGTCACGAAGTTGTAGATCTCGACGATCAGCGGGTGCTCGACCTGGGCCAGGAACTGCCGCTCGGCGATGGCCGCCGCGAGGGCGTCGGGGTCGCCGGAGTTGAGCAGGCCCTTGAGCACGACCCACCGGTCGGACACGTTGCGGTCGCGGGCGAGCGTAGATCCAGCCGAGGCCGCCGTGGGCGATGGCACCGGCGACCTCGTACTGCCCGCCGACCAGGTCGCCGGCCTTCAGCTTGGGCGTGAACGAGAAGGGGCTGCGGCAGTTGGGGCAGAAGCCCTCGGTGCGGCCGGGCTGGCCGTCGCGCGAACGGCCCACTGCCGAGCCGCAGTTCGGGCAGATGCGGCGGTCCTCGGGCACCATCGGGTCCTTGAGCACCGCCTTCGCGGCGTCGACCGCGGGCACCGGCGGGATGGACGTCATCCCGGCACCGAGCCGCGCGCCGCGCAGGCGGGTGGATGACGTGCCGACCCGGCGGGTGACCTTGCTGCCGCCCACGGTCGCACGCGCCGATCCCAGTGCCGTCGAGGCGAGCTGGTTGGAGGCGCGCGACACGGTCGAGGGCGACTGGGCGATGCCGGCCGGTGAGGTCGCCGTCGAGACCGCGCTCGAGGTCGGGCCGGTGGCGCCCTGGGCCGCGCCCGTCGATGCTGCACCGGCCGGCCCGGGGTGCCGCACACGTCGCAGTACCCGTCGACCACCGTTCCGGTGCAACCCGGCTCGGCACAGGCGCCGGCGACCCCGCCGATGGGCGAGGACGTGGCGGGCACAGCAGTGGGGGATGCCGTGGCGGAGGAGACGCTCGCGGACACCGCGCTGGGGGATGCCGCGGCCGCACCGGCAGGCCAGGGCGACCCGCAGACGTCGCAGTAGCCGTCGAGGATGGAGCCGGTGCACCCCGGCTGGATGCAGGCGACGGTGCTCATGAGGGCCTTCCTCCGGCGGGACGGGGATGCTTCGGCTGACCAGTGGCGCTGCCCACGTAGGCCACGTAGGCCGCGAGCAGGGCGCGCCCGCGCACCAGGTCGACCGGCTCGTGGTCGAGGGTCTCGCCGGCCCGGCGGCGCAGCTCGGCGAGGTCGGCATCGGCCTGCGCCGAGCGGGCGGAGGCGCGCTGGTCGCCGGCCTTGGCGGCATACGCGCCGAGCATCAGCCGCAGCTCGTCGCGCTCGGACAGCGCCGAGGCATACGCGTCCTGGGCCATCGTCATGGCGCGGCCCACGGCATCCAACCGCACCAGGTAGGCGTCGACAGCCGCAGGGTCGGTGGGCACCGGTCCGAGCGCCGACACGTCGGGCACGGCGAACCGTGGTGCCGGAGCCACCTGCGCCACACACCGGGCCGCGAGGTCGCGCAGCGCCGCCCCGCGCGCCTCCAGCTCCGTGCGCAGCGCCTTGGCGCGGGCCTCGTCATGGGCGTGGGCGCGGCGGTTCGAGGCACCGACGATGAGGTCGCGTTCGGCGCGGGCGGCGTCCTGCTCCAGTGGCCCCAGGAGCCCGCCCACGTCGGCACCGCGCTTGGCCCGGGCCAGCACGTCGGCCACCCGGTTGTCGAGCCGGTCGAGCACCGAGGAGGCGGCAGCGTGGTCCTGCGCCGGCTCCCGGTCGACGAGGTCGCGAACCCGCTCCACCGAGGCGCGTAGCGAGCGCAGCCGCGCCTGCTGGTCCGCCTCCGACGGGTCGAGCCCGAGCCGCGCTCGCAGGGACGCGGCCAGCGCGTCGGACAGCCGGCAGGCCTCGGGCAGCGAGACGGCCAGCGCCCCGGCCGGCACCGAGGTGGCACCGCCACCAGCGGTCGATGCCGTGGGCCGCGCCGTCGCGTCGAGCCGCCCCCAGACCAGGGTCGACAGCCGCGCCAGCTCCGTGGCGCCGACCCGCCCCGAGTCCCAGGTGGCCACCAGCAGGTCGTGCCGGTCGGCGACGGCCTTCCACAGCGCCATCGAGAGCAACAGGTCGCTCGTGTAGACCGCCGAGTCGGCCGCGCCGAGCGCCGCCTCGTCGAGGAGGTCGAGCTCGGCCTTGCGGGCGTCGCGCCAGGTGCCCAGCGCCTCGAGGTAGTGCAGCGCGTCCGAGGCGACGAGCGGCTGGCCGAGCCGGCCCGGGGCGGCGGTGCCGTGGCGCCCTGCGTCGTCGAGATCACGGGGCCCGCCCGTAGACCGGCTGCGGCGGGGCCGGCGCCTTGCCCAGCGAGTCGGCGAGCCAGGTGTTGTAGCTCTTGGTCCACCGGCCGTCGGCGCGCATCTCGGCGAGCACGCCGTTGACGAACCGCACGAAGTCGACGTTCTTCGCGTTGACGCCCAGGCCGTACGGCTCGGCGGTGAAGGCCGGCGCCTGCACGACGTCGGCGTAGGGGTCCTGCGCGGCCAACCCGGCGAGCACGGTGTCGTCACCGGTGATGCCGTCGACCGCCCCCTGCTGGAACAGCACCAGGCAGCCGGTGTGGGTGTCGGCGCCCACGGCCTCGATGTCGGTGAAGGTGCGCAGCTTGTCCATGCTCGTCGACCCGTTGGGGGCGCAGACCTTCTTGCCCGCGAGGTCCTGGATGCCGCGGATCGGGCCGCCGCTCTCGGTCTTCTCGCCGAGCCGCACCAGCACCTTCTGGCCCGAGCGGTAGTACTCGCTGGAGAAGGCGATCTCCTTCCAGCGGGCGCAGGTGATCGTCATGTTGCGGGCCACGATGTCGACGGTGCCGTCCTTGAGGGAGGGCAGCCGCTGGGCGGCGGTGATCACCTTGCAGCTCGACCTTGTTGGGGTCGCCGAAGATGGCCTGCGAGACCGCGTGCAGCATGTCGATGTCGAAGCCCTCGATCCGCCCGGTGACCGGGTTGCGCGCGCCGAGCAGCAGGGTGTCGGCCGAGACGCCGGCGATGAGCCGGCCCCGCTTCTTGATCCGGTCCATGGTGCTGCCGGCGGGCATGGTGCCGGGCGTCGGCATCGTGCCGGGGGTGCGTACGACTGCAGGCAGTTGGTGGTGGCGACGTCGGTGCCCGAGGGCGGGGGCGACGGTGTGGTGGTCGCGCTGGGCGACGGCGCGGGCGGGGCCGACGGCGTGTAGAGCGGCGTCGGGTCGTAGGCACCCGCGGTGGTGCAGGCCCCGGTGACCAGGGTGGCAGCCACGGCGACGAGCACCGCGAGCACGCGGGACGGGCGGTTCGGGCGGCAGCTCATCGGTACTCCTCCAGCCGCTGCGAGACGCCCCACCAGGCGCACAGGGCGGCGACCACCCCGGCCAGCAGCCCGAGCACACCGGCGAACGGCAGCCACCCGCCGGTGCCGTCGAGGGCCTGCGCGGTCTGCCCGCTCAGCTGCGTGAGCTGCGTGTCGGAGGCCGTGTCGAACGCGGCGAACGCGCCGTTGCCGGACTCCGGGCCGGACCCGGTCGCCAGCGGCCACGGCCTTCTCCCAGTCGCCGGCGTCGTCGAGCGTCCGGATCTCCTTGTGGACGTTGGTGTAGCCCGTCCACGGCAGCGGGTCCAGGCCCGAGGATGCCGGGTTCTGCTCGAGCGCGGAGAGCGCCCCACCGACCGCCGTGGACGAGGCCTGCCAGGCCTTCTCGAACGACGCCCCCGAGCCACGGGCGATGAGCGTCAGGCTCTCGTTCGACTTGGCGTCGAACCCGGCGATCCGCGCCTGGGCCGTGGAGCGGGTGGCCGCGTAGGCGCCGTCGCGCGTGGCGTCGACGCTGCTCTTGACCGACAGCAGCCCGAGCGTGCCCAGAACCAGGGTCACCAGCACGAGCACCGCGGCGGCGGCCAGCGGCACGTTGACGTAGCGGCGGGTGCGCCGCGCCAGCCACACCAGCGACAGCCCCAGCACGAGCAGGGCCAGCAGCCCGGGCAGCACCAGCCACAGGGCGGAGCGCCCGGCCCGGTCGAACTCCTGGGTGACCCGGCTGTCGTTGGCCTCACCGAGGTTGGCCAGCAGCGGCAGGGCGTCGGCCCGCAGGTCGGCACTGGCGCTCTTGAGGTACTGCGCCCCGACGGGCAGTGCCTGCCGGTTGTTGGCGCGCGCCTGCTCGACCTGGCTCGTGTAGGTCACGAGCGACTTGTTCAGCGCGCCGAGGGCCGCCCCGTCGGCCGGCTGGTGCTGCGCGGCCTGCGCGATCAGCTCGGATGCCGAGGCGATCGCCTCGGTGTAGTCGGCGCGCTGGGCGGGCGGCTCGAGGCCGCCGACGAGGAAGGCGTTGGTGGCGTCGGCGTCGGCCTGCACGACGTTGGTCTGGATCGCCTGGATGCGCACGAGCTGGTCGGAGTTGGCGGCCGCCCGGCCCAGCGCGCCGTCCGCCGACCGGAACGCCTGGCCCGCGGCGAGCCCGAAGAGGAGGGCGGCCACGACGCTGACGATGCCCACGGCCCGCATCCGGCCGGGGGTGCCGGCCAGCGAGGCCCGGGTGGAGGCCACCAGCGCGTCGATCCGGCCCCTGGAGCCGGTGGCGGGGGCTGGGGCTGGGGTGGCCGGCATCCCGGGCGGCACGGCGCCGACGGGGGATGCCGGCTGGCCGGCCCGGGCCGGCACCGCCGGTGCGGGCGGTGGTGCGGCCGCGCGGGCCGCCGCCGGGGGCGGGGTGGTGGTCACGAGGTGCCTCCGGGGTCGGTGGTTCGGGCGCCGGGGTGCGGGGCCGCAGCCGCCGGTTCCCGGTCGGACGCGACAGGTGCCGTCGCGGCTCCCTCGTCGGGCGGCTCCTCGTCGAAGTCGCGGGCCACGAGCAGGCGCAGCTGCTCGAGGGTCGGCGCCGTCGATGTCGCGCAGCCGCCAGGCGTGGTGGCCGATCGCCGCCTCGAGGGCGTTGCGGGCGAAGCGGCCGTTGCCGAACGAGCTGCCGCGCGGGGTCGCGGCCGAGCACCTCGCGGAACCGTTGCGACGGCCTCCGGCTCGAGCTCGTAGTCGGCGCCCTGCGCCAGCTGGCGCAGGATCTCGACCAGCTCGTCGTCGGTGTAGTCCTCGAACTCGATGGTGGTGCGGAACCGGCTCGCGAGACCGGGGTTCGCGGCGATGAAGGCCGCCATCGGGGCGGGGTAGCCGGCCACGATGACCACGAGGTCGTCGCGGTGGTCCTCCATCTCCTTGACCAGGGTGTCGATCGCCTCCTGGCCGTACTGGTCGCCGGCCGGGCCGGGCCGGTGAGGCTGTAGGCCTCGTCGATGAAGAGCACGCCGCCCGCGGCCGACGCGACGACCTCGGCCGTCTTGGTGGCGGTCTGCCCGAGGTAGCCGGCGACGAGCTCGGAGCGGTCGACCTCGACCAGGTGGCCCTCGGACAGCAGGCCCGAGCGCCTGGTAGATGCCGCCGACGAGCCGGGCCACCGTGGTCTTGCCGGTGCCCGGGTTGCCGATGAAGACGAGGTGGCGGGTGATCGTCGGGCTCTTGAGGCCGGCCTCGGCCCGCAGCTTCTCGACCCGCAGCAGCGGCGACCTGGCGGTGGATCTCGCGCTTGACCCCGCTCGAGCCCGATGAGGGCGTCGAGCTCGGCGAGCAGCTCCTCGAGCGTCCGCGGTGGGGTGTCCGGTGTGGCCGCCGCCGTCGGGGGCACGGCGGGCTGTGCCTCGCCGACCGGGGTGCCGGCCGTGTTCGCACACCGCTGAGGCCGGGGATGCCGCCGCGCTCGGTGGGGTGCCGCCGATCAGCCCGCTCACGAGCTCGCCGGCCGGTGCACCGATGGCCGGTTGGGGGCGCACGGCGGAGAGCTGGGCGGCGGCGGCGACCGAGGCGTTGCCGACGACCCGCATCGTCGGCTCCCCGAGCTCGCAGGCGGCCGAGGCCACCTCGGCCAGGGCCTGCGCGTAGGCCACGGCCTGCGGGGAGCGCTGGGCGGCGAGCATGCCGAGGATCGCGGTGGGAGCGCCCCGCCAGCGGCGGCCGCGGCTGGCCGCGTCGAAGAAGTCCTGCGTGCTGGCCCCACCGACGGCTACTCCCCAGTCGGCCGCAGCGCCCGGGGCCGACTCGGCCACCGCGGCCGCGAGCACGAGCGCCTCCTGCCGGGCGGCCGCAGCGTCAGCACCAGCGGTCGTGGCGAGCGCGGCCACGGCATCCGCCGCCTCGGCGAGGGATGCCGTGCGCGGCGGGCTCGTCGAGCCTGGGGCCGGGCTCATGACGCGTCCCGCCCGGCCGGCGGCTGCAGGCGGCCGAGCCCCCGGCATCCGCACCGCTCTGTGGCGATGCCGTGCTGCCGGGCATCGGCGGCAGCGGCGCCGACCCGACGTCGAGCGCCCCACCCGTCGAGGCGGCGCCGAACTTCTCCGCCAGGAACCGGCCGTGCGCGACGAGGGCCTCGGCGTCGGCGCGGCACACGGCGTCGAAGATCTTGTCCATCGTGGCGGCGAGCAGGTCGAGCTGGTCGATGAGCACCATCAGCGAGGTCTTGCCGCCGTCGACCGGACGGCGGTCGGCGAACTGCCGCGGCAGGCGCAGGTAGCCCCCGACCGCCTCGGGCAGGTAGTCGGTGGCGGTGGCCATCACGGAGTACGCCTGCGGGCTGCCCGACGCCGAGGCTGGGCAGCCGGGGGATGGTGTCGCGCACGACCTGGTCGACCCGGCGCACCCGCGAGGCGACCGGCGCCGGCACTGCCCCCGCAGCGACCATCGACTCGACCCGGTCGAGCGACGGCGAGCAGGTCGGCGCTGGTCGGCACGGCGGGCACGACGAACCGGTCGCCCTGCTCGCTGTCGACCGCGCCCGAAGAGACGGTCGAGGAACCCACCCGACATGTGCTCACATGCCTGAGCGGCTGCTCAGCGCCCAGCGCCCCGGTTGGTGCCGAGGTCGAGCGACCCGCTGGCGACCCGCTCGTCCTGCTGCTGCACCCGCTCGAGGTAGGCCTGCGACTTGCTCACCTCGGTCTCGAGGGTGCCGATCGTGGCGGCCATCGTGTCGAGCGCCTGCACCTTGAAGGTGTCGATGGCGTCCATCGTCGCGTAGATGTTGGCGAACGCCGCCTGCAGCTGGGGCAGCCCGATCGTCGCCGAGGCCGCCTGCTCCTGGATCTGCACCGAGTTGTCGCGCGAGCATCTCCGAGGTGCGCTCGATCATGCCGGACGTCGTGGTGTTGAGCGCGGTGATCTGGTCGAGCACGAGCTTCTGGTTGCCCAGCGCCTGGGCCACGATGACCGCGGTGCGCAGCGCCGAGATGGTCGTGGTCGTGGCCCGGTCGACGCCCTTGATCAGCTCGAGGTTGTTCTTGATGACGATGTCGATCGCCAGGTAGTTCTGGATCGACACGGCCAGCTGGGTCAGCAGGTCCTGGTGCTTCTGGCGGACGTAGAAGAGCACGTCGTCGCGCAGCGCCTTGGCCTTGCTCGGGGTCGGTCGCCTCGAGGTCGGCGATGCGCGGCGGCGAGCCGGGCGTCGAGCCGCTCGGCGACGTAGACGTACTGGTTGAGCCGGCCCATCGCGTCCCAGAGGTGCTGCTTCTCCATGGTTGAGCGCGGCGTTGTCCTTGCGCCAGCTCGTCCTGGCCGTCGCGCAGGGCGTGCAGGATCGCGTCGAGGTGGCTCTGCGCCGACTGGTACTTGCGGAAGTAGTCGGTGACCTTGTCGCCGAACGGCATCATGCCGAGGAACTTCTTGGCGCCGGTCGCGCTCCTTCGGGTCGAGGTCCTCGACGGTGCGGCGCAGCTCGAGCAGCGTCGAGCCGACCTTCGAGCCCTCGGACGAGGCCGCCCTCCTGCAGCGCCTTGACCGGCGATCTTGAGCAGGCGGTTCGACGTCTCGGCCGCCGCGCGGATGTCGCCGTCGCCCATGGTGCGCACGTCGTCGGCCTTGGCCGCGAACTCCGGCGAGCGGGGCGCGGCGGCCATCAGCGAGCTCGAGGTAGGCGTCGACCTTGGCGTCCAGCCCGGGCAGGGCGGCGGCCTCGACGGCCGGCGCCATGCGCGGGGCGGAGGTGGCGGCGACCGGCTGGGGCGGCGGCGGAGCGGTGAGGGTGAGCGTGGCCGCGGCAGTGGGCGGCTGGAGCGGGGCGGGCTGCTGGTCGGTCATCGTGCTCCCTTGTGTTCGAGCGGACCACGGGCGCCGCTCGCTGACCGGTGGACGAACGGCCAATCTACGCGGTTCCCGTCCGCGGCGACCGGGATTACCCGGGTGGCCGAGGGGCGATCCACCCGGATGCCGCCCCGGTTCCGTCCCGATTCCGCCCGGCCGGGCGGGTGACGTGGAGCACACAACAATCGCCTGCGGACCTCACAACGCCGCTGAAATGCTGGCGGCGACCGATTCGACCGCGACAGCTCCGTAGCTGATCCTCTTTCGGTGCGCTGTCGGTCCAGGCTCACAGGACCGTGCCCCGGTCCCGGAGAGGTGGGTTGCATCTCCATGTCCGCTTCCGCGCGCACCCGACTGTCGGTCGCGACACTCGTCGCCACCATGGCCAGCTTCGTCCTCCTCGCCGTCCCGGCGTGGGCCCAGACGTCGACCGGACCGACATCGAGAGCCGTGGTCGGTGTGGCCCCCCCACTGGGCGGGACCTACCGGGCGTTGGCTCCGGCGCGGTTGTTGGACACCAGGGCTGGGGTGGGTGCTCCCAAGGGGGCTGTGCCTGCCAACGGCACGGTGCACCTGCAGGTGCTGGGTCGTGGTGGGGTGCCGGCATCCGGGGTGTCGGCGGTGGTGCTCAACGTGACCGCTGACGAGGCGACCAAGGCGGGGTACCTGACCGTCTACGCGGACGGTGGGGCGTACCCGGGGACCTCGAACGTGAACTTCCTCGCCGGTCAGTCGGTGCCCAACCTGGTCATCGCGCCAGTGGGGAGCAACGGCAAGGTGGCGCTGCACAGCACCTCTTCGGGCACCGTGCGGATCATCGCGGATGTCTCGGGCTACTTCTTGGCCGAAACCCCCACCCTGGCGGCGCCCGTGCGGTTCGTGGGGGGCACGTACACGTCGTTGGCTCCGGCGCGGTTGTTGGACACCAGGGCCGGGGTGGGCGCTCCGAAGGGTGCGGTCCCGCCGGGTGGCACGGTGCACCTGCAGGTGCTGGGTCGTGGTGGGGTGCCGGCATCCGGGGTGTCGGCGGTGGCGCTGAACGTGACCGCAGATGAGGGGACCAAGGCGGGGTACCTGACCGTCTACGCGGACGGGGCCGCTTACCCGGTCACGTCGAACGTGAACTTCCTGGCCGGTCAGTCGGTGCCCAACCTGGTCATCGCGCCAGTGGGGGCCAACGGCAAGGTGGCGCTGCACAGCACCTCTTCGGGCACCGTGCGGATCGTCGCCGACGTCTCGGGCTACTTCATGGGTGCGGCACCCGCGCTGGCGACGCCGGCCGCGCAGCCCCTGGAGGGCCTCTACACCTCGCTGGCTCCGGCGCGGTTGTTGGACACCCGGGCCGGGGTGGGCGCTCCCAAGGGTGCGGTCCCTGCCAACGGCACGGTGCACCTGCAGGTGCTGGGTCGTGGTGGGGTGCCGGCATCCGGGGTGTCGGCGGTGGCGCTCAACGTGACCGCTGACGAGGCGACCAAGGCGGGGTACCTGACCGTCTACGCGGACGGTGGGGCGTACCCGGGCACCTCGAACGTGAACTTCCTGGCCGGCCAGTCGGTGCCGAACCTGGTGATCGCCCCGGTGGGGGCCAACGGCAAGGTGGCCATCCACAGCACCTCGCAGGGCACCGTGCGCATCGTCGCCGACGTCTCGGGATGGATGTCGGCGGCTCCGGTGTCCACGCGCCCCGGCCCGGTCACCAACGTCCAGGCGACCCCGGCCAGCACCTCGATCGCGCTGACCTGGACCAACCCGATCAACCCGTCGTTCACCGGCGTGATGATCCGCCGCGCACCTGGCGCGACGCCGCCCTCGAACCCGTTCGACGGGGAGTTCGTCACCGATGCCACCGCGCCCGCGACGTCGTACACCGACACCGGGCTCACGCCGGTGACCCAGTACTCCTATGCCCTGTTCGCCCACGACGGGGCTCCGGACTTCGCCGTTGCCGCCACGGTCACCTCGACCACGACGGCTGGCCCGCTGGACCACCTGGTCCTGTCACCGGCGGACGCGTCCATCACCGCCGGCGAGTCCCAGCCCTACACGGCTGAAGGCTTCGACGCCTCCGACAACAGCCTCGGCGACGTCACCGCGGACACCACGTTCAGCGTCGCCAGCCTGGTGACTCGCAACGGCAGCACCCCGTGCCCGGATGCCGAGTGCGCACCGACCACGGTCGGGGACTACACGGTGACCGGCACCGACGGTGTGGCGACGGGTAAGGCGACGCTGCACGTCGACGCCGCGGCCCTCGACCACCTGGCACTGTCGCCGGCGGAGGCGTCGATCACCTCCGGCGAGTCGCAGGCCTACACCGCTGAGGCGCTCGACGCGTTCGACAACAGCCTGGGCGACGTCACCGACGACACCACGTTCACCATCGCCGGCAAGGTCACTCGCGAGGTCGGCAGCCCGTGCCCGGATGCCGAGTGCGCACCGACCGTGGCCGGCGACTACACGGTGACCGGCACGGACGGTGCAGCGACCGGCACCGCGACGCTGCACGTCACCGCCGGGGCCCTCGACCACCTGGTGGTCTCGCCGCCGACGGCCACCATCAAGTCCGGTGAGTCGCAGGCCTACACGGCCGAAGGCTTCGACGCCGCCGACAACAGCGTGGGCGACGTCACGGCATCCACCACCTTCACCTTCGCCGGCCAGACCGGCCGTGGTGCCGACACCGCGTGCCCGGATGCCACCTGCGCACCGACCATCGTCGGGGACTACACCGTCACCGGCACCGATGGCGTCGCAACCGGGACGGCATCCCTTCACGTGAACGTCGGGGCCCTCGACCACCTGGTGCTCTCCCCGGCCACGGCGACCATCAGCTCCGGTGAGTCGCAGGCGTACCACGCCGAGGGCTTCGACGCAGCCGACAACAGCCTGGGCGACGTCACCGCCGACACCACCTTCACCGTCGGCGGCCAGGTCGTTCGCGGCCCCGGCGCCCCGTGCCCGGATGCCGAGTGCGCACCGACCATCGTCGGTGACTACCTGGTGACCGGTTCCGACGGCGTCGCCACCGGCACGGCATCGCTGCACGTCAACGTCGGAGCGCTGCACCACCTGGTGCTGGCACCGGCAACGGCGACCATCACCACCGGCCAGTCCCAGACGTACACCGCGACCGGCTTCGACGCAGCCGGCAACACCCTGGGTGACGTCACGGCGACCACCGGCTTCACCGTCGACGGCGACAACTGCGCGGCGGCGGAGTGCGCACCGACCGCGGTCGGGCAACCACACCGTGACCGGCACCAAGGGCACCACCACCGGCACCGCGGCCCTGCACGTCAACCCCGTCAGCTTCAGCAGCTACCCCGCATGGGCGTGGGGCAGCAACTCCAGCGGCCAGCTGGGCGACGGCACCACGACGCTCCGGAAACTCCCGGTGCAAGCGGGCACGGGAACCCAGTGGGTGTCGGCAACCGCCGGCGAGGGCTACACCGTGGCGGTTCGCGCCGATGGGACCCTGTGGGCCTGGGGCGACAACTCGAGTGGCCAGCTGGGCGACGGCACCACCACCGAACCGGTCCGCCCCGGTTCAGGTCGGTACCGGCACCACCTGGGACTCGGTCTCAGCAGGACTCCTGCACACCGTGGCCATCAGGACCGACGGAACCCTGTGGGCCTGGGGCCTGAACAGCTCCGGCCAGCTGGGCGACGGCACCACCACGAACCGGTCTGCCCCGGTGCAGGTGGGCACCGGAACCGCCTGGGCCTCGGTGGCCGCAGGCGGGACGCACACGGTGGCGCTCAAGACCGACGGCACGCTCTGGACCTGGGGCGACAACTCGCTCGGAGAGCTGGGCAACGGCACGACAACCGCCCGGAGCGCACCGGCACAGGTTGGCTCCGCCCACTGGGCCTCGGTGGCCGCAGGCCAGCACCACACGGTGGCGATCAAGGCCGACCGCACCCTGTGGGCATGGGGCTGGAACTCGTTGGGACAGGTGGGCGACGGCACGACCTTCAACCGGGTGAGCCCGGTGCAGGTCGGTACCGACACCGACTGGTCCTCGCTGGCAGTGGGAGGGACGAAGATGCACAGCCTGGCCATCAGGACCAACGGCACCCTGTGGGCGTGGGGCTTCAACCGCGACGGCCAGGTGGGCAACAACACCACGACCAACCAGACGTCTCCGGTGAAGGTGGGCACCGACACCGACTGGGCCTCGGCAGCCACCGGCCAGTGGCACAGCCTGGCCGTGAAGACGAACGGGACGATGTGGGCCTGGGGCAACAACGAGAGTGGCCAGCTGGGCGACGGCACCACCACGAACCGCTCCACCCCGGGGCCGGTCGCCGTCGGGTTCAGCTGGGCCATTCCGGTCGGTGGCTACACCCACTCGGTCGGCCTGGGCGTGCAGCCCCCACCCCTCTGCTCCCCTCAAACACCTGCCGTAGCTTCCTGCTGACCACGGATGCCGCCCGCTCAGCTGAGCGGGCGGCATCCGTCGCGCTGCGTCAATCCTCTGCCGGCAACCCGGGGGGGCAGGGTCACGACGACGTCGACGTAGGGCCCGTCGAGGGTCGTCGTGATGTCCCACCCCGAGTGCCGCATCAGCCCCAGCACCGGCCGGTTCTCGGTGAGCACCGTCGCCGTGAACCGGGTGATGCCGTCGTCGACGGCGAGCCGGGCGAGCTCCCTGACCACGCGGGCGCCGACCCCGCGTCGGTGGTGGCTGTCGGCGACCTCGACGGCGACCTCCGCGCGGTCGGGGCACTTCGCCGATCGGAAGTACTGCGCGACGCCGACGAGCCCGTCGTCCTCGAACGCGCCGACCGCCAGGTGGTCGGGGCTCACAGCGACGAACCGCGCCACCTCGGCCGGGGCGAGCGCGCGCACCAGGCGGAAGTAGCGCTGGTAGCGCGAGTGAGGTGACAGCCGCTCGAGCAGACGGGTGACCTGGTGCCCGTCGGCCGGCGTGAGGCGGCGCAACTCGATGCTGCTGGCGGCCGCACCGCGGAGAAAGGGCCGTCGCACGGTGCCCAGTGCGGCAGTGGTGAGGAGATGCATGCGACCGCCTTTCGTGATGCGGGTCGGTGAGTCGTCGAGAAGACGGCCGGGTCTACGTGAGCGCCGTGCCGGCGATCTGGGTGTTGAACGGCACGAAGGGTGAGTGGATCCGGTAGTGGCTGAGCTCGACGCTGCGGAAGCCGCCTGACCGGATGACGCTCGCGAGGTCCCGTTCGCAGGAGCAGCCCTCGAACGTCCAGGCCCACGGCCGGCGCAGGAGCCGCTGCACCCGGCGCGTCGGCGTGCCCGGTGCAGCCGCGACGTGCTCGGCGAAGCTGAACCGCCCTCCGGGTCGCAGGATGCGGCGGACCTCGGCGACGACGGCGACCGGGTCGCTGACGCTGCACAGCACCAGGCTGGAGATCACGGCATCCGCGCTGGCATCGGGGAGGTCGATCTGCTCGCCGACCACGCTGCGGATCTCGAGGGCGACCCCACGGGCGCGGGCCGCACGCCGCAGCCGGCGGTGCATGTGGGGGTTGGGCTCGATCGCGATCAGCCGGGAACCCACCGGCAGGTAGGGCAGGTTCGCGCCGACTCCGGCTCCGAGCTCGACCACCGTTGCGGGGAGGTCGGCGAACACCGTGGACTTGTGGGAGTGCAGGGACCGGTCGAGGTAGCTGCCCATGGCCCAGAAGAAGGCCGAGTTGAACCGGCCGCGGGCCGGGTGCGCGACGAACTCGACACCCTCGGGAAGGCGTTCGGGCGCAACGACGCTCGCGATCGTCGACGGGGTGCGTGTGTGCGGTGATGAGGTCATGCATCGAGCCTGCGCTGTCAGCAGTCCCTCCGTCAGCAGTGGAAATACCGCACTTGGCGGTCAGCGGTCGGCTGTCGTCGCGACGAACCAGGCCGCAATCTGGGCGCGGGAGCGGAAGCCGAGCCGGGCGCGGATCCGTTCGACGTGCGACTCGGCGGAGCGCTCGGTGATCACCAGCTCGTCGGCGATCTGCCGGTTCGACCAGCCCTGCGCCACCAGCGCCGCGACCTGCAGCTGGCGAGGTGTCAGGCTCGGTGGCGCGTGCCGGCGCAGCGGGGGCAGGCCCAGGCCTCGCCGCATCGCGTCGAGCAGGGCGTGGGTGTCCCCGACGAAGGGGATGTGCGCCCGGCCGGCGAGCACGGTCAGCATCGCACCGTCGATGCCGGCGGCCAACCGTCTCCCCTCCGACAGGGGCACCGCCCGGTCACCCTCGCGGTGGATCACGAAGGTGGGAGTCCGAATTCGACCGAGGTCGGTGGAGACGTCGATGCCATAGGAGGCTGCCAGCAGCTCGTGGGCCCTTGCCGCAGAAGCGGACTCGCGCTGGTAGCGCGAGAACGTCGCCCGGAACCCGGCATCCGCCTCGGGGGCAAAGATCTCGGTCAGCAGGTCCGAGGCGAGACCCCAGTGCTGGTCGACCAGGCCCAGCACGTGTTCCCGCACGGCGGGATCCGCCACCGCGTTTCCCTCGACCCAGCCGCCGTAGAGAACCAGGTGCCTGACCGAGGTCGGATGCCGCGCGGCCCACCGCACCGCGAGCGGCGCCCCGAACGAGGCACCGACCAGGTCGAAGTGGTCGGCACCGACCGCGGTGGCGACGGCGTGCAGCACCTCCAGCTCGAGGTCCTCGACGTCCGTGCGGCTCGTGCTCCCCGACAGGCCACACCCGGGCCGGTCGTAGCGCACGAGGGTGCGGCCGTCGGCGAGGCCCTCGTAGAACTGTCGCTCGGCCGGCAGCGCCCACCCCAGCTCGAGGTGCGAGACCCACCCCGGCACGTAGATCGCCACCGGTCCGCGTCCGGCGACGGCGAATGTGACTGCCGTGCCGTCCTCGAGCTTGGTCGCACTGAGCCGCTGCTCCACCAGCGACATTGTGTCGCGCTGCGGGCGGTCGGCGGAAGCGAGCCTTGGGCGACCGACAACGCACGGATGCCGCCCGCTCGGGTCTACGTCTACGAGCCGTCTGGCTGCGGCCTCCTCGCTGCGACCTCGGGCTCGGCGCCGGTGAGCAGGTGGGCGACGACCTCGGCCGCGGTGTACCCGATGGCGCCGGCGCGCCGCAGACCGAGCATCGTCACGACCGGGGCGAGGTCACCACCGGCGGTGACCAGAGCCGGCTCGACGGCACCCTTGGGCCGGCGCTGCGGCATACCGGCCCCGGCGAGGAGCGCATTGCACAGGCAGACCCGTCCCTCGCGGTTGGCCTCCCGGCCACCCTTGCGCAGGTAGGCCTTCGGGGGCTCTGCGGGGCAACGGAAGTCCACCGCACCGTCCGGCCGCCGGTAGGCCGACCGCAGCACGCCGAGGTCGCACACGGGCTGTCGTGCGTCCGCGACCTCCGGGTCGGTCAAGGTGCCGGGGAGCTCGGCCACGCGGAAGGGGAAGCCGGTGGGCGAGACCCGCCAGTCGGCCCGGACCAGGAGGTCGCCGTGGAGCGCGCCCTCGCGGACCTGGGCCTTGATGTCATCGGGGAAGCCGGACTCGTCGCTGTACGCGAACACGGTTCCGGCCTGGATGCCCGTGGCACCCGAGGCGAGAGCGGCTCGCAGGCCGCCGGGCGTGGCCTGGCCGCCCGCAACCCACACCGGCAGCCCGAGGGCGACGACCGAGGCGATGTCGACCTCGTCGCGCTCGCCGTAAACCGGTTGGTTCAGGCCGTCGAGGGCACGAGGCCCACGAGGGGGGGCATTGTGACCGCCGGCGATGGGGCCCTCGACCACGAAACCGTCGGGGCACGCGGCCGGGTCGGCGGCCAGGCCACTCGCGAGGTCGTTGGAGGCGATGATCGCCAGCACGAGCGGGACGGGCAGTGCGGCGACCCCGGGGACCACCGAGCGGGGGCTGAACGACACCTCGGTCGGCCCGTCGGCGACCTTGCTGCCCATGACCTTGATGGCGAGTCGCACGTCCTCCCCGCTGGCCAACCCGCGCACGAGGGCGGGGATGTCGGCGGGGTTGCCCGCGCCGACGAGGACGACGTCCACCCCGGCGAGCAGGGAACCGAAGCAGGCAGCCGGCAGGGGCAGGTCGATCTTGTGCAGGTAGTTGACGCCGACCAGCCCCTGATGGCCCTCCTTGGCCAGGAAGACCTCGACGAAGTTGGCGGCGACAGTGAGCTCGAGCAGCTTCTCACCGGAGGCGACGGTGTGCCTCGGCACCGGGCGGTAGGCCTGTCCCGGAGCGATCCCGCCCTCCACGAAGTAGGCGGCGAGGATCCACTCGGCGACCCGGGGCACGGGGAAAGCGGCCAGCGCGCGCCGAACGTGCCCACCGGTGTCGCCGTCCTGGAGCCGGCGGGCGCAGACGACATCGAGCGCTGTGCCCGAGACCACCCCGAGCTGGCCGACCGAGGTGACCGCGCGGGCCAGCTGCCACCCCGAGATGGCCACGCCCATCCCGCCCTGGATGACCCGGGGCGGCGCCCCTCGCCACCTCGCGTCGCGAGTCACCGACGAGATCTCGGTCGGCGCTGTGGCGGTGGACGGGGGTGTGGCGATCATGGCGGTCGGCTCTCTGCGACGATGGGGTCACCTCCATCCTCGTGCGCGCCACTCGCTGACGATAGGGCCGGTCGGAGGCACTTCAGGCGTAGGTTTTGTCACGTGGTGACAAACGAGCGAAGTGGCCGTCCCTGGGCGGCGATCGACCCGTCGATCGCGTCGGCGCTGCGACCTGTCCTGCCTGTGCTCGTCGAGGACACCCTCGAGCACATCGACGAGGTGCTGCCGAGCATGGGCCAGGATCTCGCCGGCCCGTACGGGGTCGACCTGCGTCGCGGGATCGTGCGGGCGCTGGAGCGCTTCCTCAGCCTCCTCGGGCAGGAGGTGGATGCGCTCGACCCCGCGGTGACTGAGCTCTACGGCTCGTTCGGGGCGCGGGAGGACCACTACGGACGGTCCCTCGAGACGCTGCTCACGGCATACCGGGTCGGCGCCCGGGGCGCCTGGGTGCACTTCTCCGGGGCCGCCGTCGCGGCGGGGGTTCCCACTGACCAGGTGATCCGGCTGGCGGAGGCGATCTTCGCCTATGTCGACGAGCTCTCGGCGGCCAGCGCCCTGGGGTTCACCCAGGCGCAGGTGAGCCGCGCGGGGCACCGTGACCTGGCTCGCCGGCAGCTCGCACTGGCGATCCTCGACGGGGAGGCCGGCACCTCGGCGCCGCGGGTCAACGACCTCGCGGGCGACGCGGGCTGGCCGTTGCCGGACCGCCTCGCCGTCGCGATCTGGCAACTGCCCGGGGACGCCGCGGCGTCGCCCGAGCTCGCGGTGCCGCACCCCGAGGTCCTGTTCGCGTCCCACGACGACGAGGTGCGCGCCCTCGTGCCCGACTTCGTGCTTCGCGACCGGCGTGCACGGACGCGACTGGGGCCCACGGGGGTCACCGTGTCGGTCGGCACGGTGCGCCCGCCCGCGGAGGCGCCGATCTCACTGGCCCATGCCCGCGCCATCGCCACCCTGGTCGAGGAGGGGGTGCTTCACGGCGGCAGCCTCGTCACGGCCGCGGAGCACCTGGCCACGCTCGTCGTCCACGCCGACCGGCGGCTGCTCGCCGACCTGCGCGGCCAGGTGCTCGCGCCGCTCGAGCAGGTGGCCGCCGCCCGCCGCCCGGTCATGGCCGCCACCCTGCGCTCGTGGCTGGCTCACCACGGTGACCGCACGGCGACGTCGAGCGACCTCGGGGTGCACCCCCAGACAGTGAGCTACCGGATGGCCGAGCTCCGCAGGGTGTTCGGCGCGGCGCTGGAGGACCCAGACGTTCGCTTCGCCCTCCTCCTGGCGCTCGAGGGCCCGAGCGGCTGACCGCGCCTCCCTACGATGGTGGTGTGGACGCGAAGAGCGCAGCAGGTGCCGAAAGCGTCCCGGGCCGCGACCATGAACCGATGGAGAGGCACTGGTGGGCAGGCACTGAGGATGCCCTCCCCGAGGGACTCGAGTGGTTGTCGGCCCGTGAACGGGCACGGTGTGACGCCATGCGCTTCACCAAGCGGCGCAACGAGTACCTGCTGCGTCGATGGGTGGGCAAGCGGACCGTCGCCGCAAGGGTCGGGCTGGACACCGACCCAGCCGCGCTTGCTCGCATCGAGGTGCTGAACCGGAGGACCGGCGCCCCCTACATCGAGATCGAGGGCGCTCCGGCGCCGTGGGACATCTCGCTGTCGGACCGGGCCGGGTGCGCCGTGGCGGTCATCGGCGGCGCCACCGCAGGTGAGGCCCCGGCGTTGGGTATCGACCTCGAGGTCGTCGAGCCACGCACCGAGGGGTTCGTGACCGACTTCCTGACGGCCGCCGAGCAGGACTGGGTGAGGGGCCCGGCCTCGGAAGACCCCCAGCTCGGCCACGACGCGGCGGCGAACCTGGTGTGGTCGGCCAAGGAGGCAGCACTCAAGGTGCTGCGGGTGGGGCTGCGGGCGGACACCCGCTCGGTGGAGATCACCGTGCGGTCCGACCACCTCGTCGACGGATGGGCGCCGTTCACCGCAGCCCTGCAGGTCGGCCCGGACCTCGCCGGGTGGTGGCGCCGAGAAGGGGTCTATCTCCTCACCGTCTGCGCGAAGGGTCCCCTCGACCCCCCGAGCATGCTCCCCGGAGCCACCGACATCGCCCTCGCGACGCCGGTGCACAGCTGGGTCGGCAGTCCGCTGGTCAGCCCGGGGGAGTAGCTGCGACAGGCGGCTCGGGGGTGCGCGACATCCCCCGTTCGAGTGCGTCGACGACGTACGGGCGCAGCGTCGCGGCCGGGATGATCCGGTCGACCGACCCGACCCGCAGAGCGCGCTCGATGGTGTGGATGGCGTCGAACTCGTCGGCGACATCGTGCAGCTTCTGCGAGCGCACCTCCTCGACGACCCTGGCCGCCCGGGCCCGGAGTGCGGCTGCCTCGGGACCGCTCGCGGATGCCGCCTGCGCGCGGGCGCTCTCGACTCCCGGGTCGCTCTCGACGCGTCGCTTGACCTCGCGGGCGAACACCGTCGCCGCGGCTGGAGCGCCGCCGATCACCGAGGCGAACGACCCCTCCACCGCGGCGATCTCGATGGTCTCGGTGAGAGCCTTGGAGAACACGACGAAGGCACCGCCGTGGTACCTCGAGACGACGACGAAGACGATGGGGCCCTTGAAGTTCGTCACCGCACGACCGATCTCCGCGCCGTACTCCAGCTGCCAGTTGCGCATCGACTCCGGCGACCCGTCGAACCCCGACAGGTTCGCGAGGACGACGAGCGGGCGGTTGCCGCTCACCGCGTTGACCGCTCGGGCGATCTTGCGCGAGGCCTGGGGGAACAGCGTCCCGGACGTCCAGGCCGGGGGGCCGTACGAGGGAACGAAACCGGTGCGCCGCACCGTGTGCGACTCGATGCCGATCATGCACACCGGGATGCCGCCGACGGTGCCGTCCCAGACGATCGCCGTGTCGGCGTCCTGCCACTGGCGCCATCGCTCGAGGGGTTCGACGTCCCGGTCGGCCACGGCTCGCATCACCGATCGCATGTCGAACGGCAGCTTGCGCTCGGGGTTGGTGGCTGGGTCGAAGACGTCGCCCACCGTCGTGAACGAGGACTCGGGCAGCCGGGTGTGCGGGGAGGTGCGGACGTCACGGTTCACCGGGTCGTCCGTGGGTCGACGCCGCGGGAAGCGTTCGCCCGGAACGACATAGGTGAAGTCGTAGTGGCGAAGCAGCAGCCCGCAGGCCTCCGGGAAGCTGGGCGCCCAGTACTGCGCCTGTCCGTTCGGCCCCATGATCCGGTCGAAGCCGCCGATGCCCTGGTTGTCGTCTGCGGACACGGCCCCGGAGTAGTCGAGTGCCTGCTTGCCGGTGAGGACCATGGTGCTGGCCGGAGTCATGACCAGGATGCCCTTGGTGTGCATGAGCATCGTCGCCTCGGCGTTCCAGTACGGCTGCCCACCGACGGTGATCCCGGTGATGATGATGTTCACCTCACCGCCGGCCTGCGTGTACTCGATGAGCCGGCGAAGCGTCAGCGAGATCCAGTCCATGTTCTCGGTGCCGGAGTCCAGGGCGATGAGCGCGCCGGACGACACGGCATACCACTCCACCGGGATGCCGCGCGCCAGTGCGAGCGCGAGCGCGGCGTTGACCCGCCGGCACTCGGGCTCGGCGAGGTTGCCCAGGCCCTGGGTCGGGTCGGCCAGGATGGCCACCCGCGTCATCCCATCGGGGTGCACGCCGGTGCGGTTGGTGAGCAACCCGACGACGACGTGCGCGGTGTTGCCTCCCGGGGGCCGGTCGACCGGGACGAGGTCGTCGCCGGCACCGAGGTCGAGCTCTTCGAAGCTTCCCTGCGGGAAGGGCGAGGCGTCGCCCTCGGCCGGGGTGAGCATCCGGATGATCTCGTAGGGGTAGGGGCTGCCGAAGCGCGCCGCGGTGAGGACCTTCTGCGCGTACGGGGTGAGGGGCCGGACCGGGTTCGGCCCGGGCTCCTGCATCCGGATGGTCGGCCCGCCGGCACCGAGCCCTTCGAGGACGACGATCCGGTCACGGAGGACCTGCCGGCCGTCGCTGTCGGTGGAGGTGTCCGCAACGGTGACGTGCAGGACGACCTTCTCGAGGCTGGCGCCGCGGGCCAGGTCCTCGTAGGTCATCGCGAGGTCGTGCCACTCCTCGGTGGGGACGTTCCACGTCGGTCGCACCCAGACGACGAGCCGGTTGGCGGTCGGCCGTTCTCGGGCGGGGTAGCGGGCCATGGCGCTGCGCATCGACGCGAGGGCCACGAGGCCGCTGCGCCCGAGCCGCGGGTAGGTGACGCGGCCGGTGTCGGGGTCGCTGACGGGGGTGAGGTCACGTACCTCGGCCAGGGCGAAGAGCCGGTGGTCGCGAGGGTTGGCCTTGGCGACGCCGTCGAAGACGTAGACGTCCTCGGGAGAGGGCAGCCGGGTGAGCTCGAAGTTCGACAGCCGCCACAGGTCGAGCCGCTTGCCGAGCATCGGGTGGAGATTGCGGTAGATCGTGTCCTCGACGAAGCCGGGCCCGGCGGGGTCAGCGCGGAAGGTGACGTGCTGGGTGCGGCCCCGATCCGGGCCGCCGCCCTCCAGCCAGGTGATGGTGAGGTCGAGGCGGTGCAGGGTGTGGCCGAAGGCGCACTCCGCGAGCAGCTCGGCCGCCTGCTCTGCCGTGACCGCCACGTCGGGTCGAGGGCCGTCCTGCCAGGTGACGAGGTCGACGACGACCTCACGGTCGCCGGCGTTCTCGGCGAGGTGCTCGGCGATGACCCGGGACGCCATCGGGAGGTCGGACAGCGGCAGGTAGCCGACGACGACGTGGACCCGCAGGTCGTCGTGCTGGTAGCGGGCGTAGCCGAGGTCGAGCCCGTCGCGGGTGTCGAAGTCCAACCCGCGCAGGTCCCGCATCCGGTAGAACCGCCGCAGGTAGGTCTCGAGCACCGCACGGCGGAACGCCGTCAGGTCGGTGGGCACATCGGTCGGCGCGTCGAGCCAGGCGCTCAGCAACAGCGAGCGCAGCGGCTGCGGGCACCAGACGAGCCGACCGATCCGGTCGGCCCGTTCGGGTGAGGTCGGCTCGGCCACGAGACCGGCGAGGTGGCCGCGCATCTCCGCCTCGGTCTCCGCGACGACGCGGCTGAGGACCGGCGCGTCGAACCAGTGGTAGAGCACGTCTCGGGCCGCGTCGGTCACCGCGGGCTGCCGCCCCTGGGTCGCCCCGACCAGCCGCTCCAGCCGTGACCGGTCTGCCGCCGTCGCGCCCGGCAGCAGCTGACCAGCGAAGTCCAGCCGGCGCCCCAGCACCTCGGTGACGAGGTCGGCCAGCTCGGGGACCCGGGAGAAGGAACGGAACAGCCAGAACGTGGCCCGTGCCAGCAGGGCCCGGTCCTCCGGGCCCTCGACGCCGTACCTCGCGAGCACTCGTTCGAGCCGCCGCCGGAACCTCGCCGGCAGGCCGCCCCGGTCGGGGTCGAGCCACCGGAGGTACTCGAGCACGAACTCCTGGGTGCTGGTCTGGTCCGCGACGTCCGGGTCGCCCACCTCCGCCTCGGTGCGTGGGCGATAGAGCGACCCGATGTCCGCGAACAGGTCGAGGAAGGCGTCCTCCCGTGCGAGCAGGTCGTGGTCGGCGGGGTCGCTGGCCTCGACCCGGCGCCGGTAGGCGGTGCGCAGGGCCTTGGCGGCCGCCGGGTCCAGGTCGAAACCGAGCAGGTATGCCGTGAGGTCGTCGAAGACGTCGGGCGGTGGCGCCTCGTTGAGGACGACGAGGGCAGCGAGGTCGACGTCTGCGTCGTCGGAGCCACGGAACGGGTCGGGCAGCAGGTGGGACGACTCGGTCGTCTTGATGCGCAGCAGCGGGTCACCTTGCTCGACCTGCTGGTTGGGCAGCACCAGCACCGCGGTCACGCGACCGTCGAGGGGTGCGGTGAGCCTGCTGACCATCTTCATCGACTCGAGGGTCGCGACCGGCTGGCCGGCGGTCACCGGGTCACCGGCGGTCACGAGCAGAGAGCTGACCAGGGCCGGCGCCGGCGCGCGGACGACGACGCCGTCCTCCCGGGTCACGGTGTGGGCGACCCCGTCGATCTCGAGGCGGATCACCTCGTCCTGGGTGACCGCGACAACTCGCCGGGTCCGTCCGCCGACGAGGACCCGCCGCTCGTACGGACTCTGGGTGTCCACGACCGCGTCGAGCCGCGCCTCGCCGTGAACGCGGTACCGGTCGGGGCCGGTCCGGTCCACTCGGAGGCGGTGGTGACCACCGCGGTAGCCGAGGTGGATGGCGACGCCGACGCGCTCCGGGTGTTCGGGACGGCCTCGCTCGGCGCTGGCGCGGAACGACCGCTGGGCCAGGGCCAGGTCGGCCTCGTACACCTCGATCGCAGCGATGACGACGGCGACCGGGTCCGGGGCCGGGTCGAGGGCACCGGAGGCCCGCTGTTCGGCATACCAGAGCGGCGGCGGCGGGCCCTCGAGGACGGTCGACGACCCGAGGATGGCGATGAGGCTGGCGCGGTTCGTGGCGCCGCCGGAGAGCACGACGCTGGTGTGCCTCAGGGCACGGCGGAGTCGCTGGACGGCCTGGGCCCGCGTGCGACCCCACGACGTCACGGTCGCGATGACGGGGTCGAGGTCGGCGTCGACGACATCCCCGGCCCGCAGGCCGGTGTCCACCCTGACCCCGGTGCCGACGGGGAGCGAGATGACCTCGACCCGCCCGCCGGTGGAGGCGTACCCGCGGTCCGGGTCGTGAGCGAGCAACCGTGCCGAGACGGTCCAGCCCTCGCCGTGTGGTGGTGTCGGCGGAAGGGCGTCACCCAGGGCCGCCCGCAGGCGCATGCCGAGGATGCCGGCGCCGGAGCGCTCCTCGGCCGCCACGTGGGTGGCCCGGCCGTCGGTGTCGACCTCGGTGACGGCGAAGGACCCGTCGTGCTCGAGTGCGAAGTGGACGACCGCACCGCCCTGGTATCCCGCGCGCTCGAGGAGCGAGACCGTCGCAGCATCCATGGCCGCGGCGGCGCCGTCGGGGATGCCGGTGGCGGGCAGCTCCGCAAGGACCGCCCAGGTGTCCCGCACGACAGTGACCTCGCGCAGCCCGAGGGTCCACACCGTGCCGTGGGCGTCCCGAACGGCGTCGACCTCGAGTCGGCGGGGACCCTCGGGGAAGGAGCCGGCCGGCCGGTAGGGGACTCCGGCGGCGGATGCGACCCCGGCCAGACCGGACGGCGTGCAGAGGGCGCGGATCGCGGCAGCCTGCGGGCCGAGAACGACCAGGCCGGCACCGGCGCAGGCATCGGCGAGCTCGGCCCGGTCGGCGCAGGGCACCATGCCGAGCCAGACCCCGTCGGCCCGCGCCGCCACGAGGGCGGCGACCAGGTCGGGGACAGCGATGTCCCCTTCCTCGGGCTGGGTCAGGGTCAAGGTCTCGCCGGCCTCGCGAGCCCACCAGGCCCGGGCCCGCGACACGGTGCTCACCGAGATGGTGCGAAGCCGCTCGCCGCCGTCGGTGTCGAGCTGCGCACCCGCTGTGGCAAGCACCCGCAGCGCGGGCTCGCCACGCTCGACGACGGCGAGCCGTCGCACCGGCCTCACGCCGGAGTCCTGGCATCGAACGCTGCTTGGAGAGGGCCGCGCACGTCGTCGGGAACCCCTCCTGGCAGCGGCACGGTGGTGTAGCCGTCGAGCCGCACCACGACGCGGCCCTCGTCGTCGACGACCAGCGCGTCGACGTGCCCGTCGTGCACCTCGGCGTGCGCGACGAGCGGCCCGCTGGCCGATGCCGGGTCGAGCAGCACGCGGACCCGGCCGACGCTCATCGGCAGGGCCAACCGGTCCTCCCGGGCGGCCTCCCACAGGCCCGCGGTCTGGAAGCACAGCTCCACGAGCCGAGGCGCCAGGGCGAGCGGGGCATCGCTCGGCCGGCGGTCCTCGGGCAGGGGCTCGGGCAGCCGAGCCGTCGAGCCGTCGCCGTCGCGCCACGCCGCCTCGACGACCTGGTACGCCGGTCCGTGGAAGTAGAAGCGGTAGACCTGCGCGGCATCCACCACCGGCTCGTGCGTGGCCCGGTCGAGGTCGCTGCGCTCCTCCTCGACGGGGGCGTCGGTGAGCCGCACCCGGCCGGTGAAGTGCGTCGTGCGCACCGGGTCGCTCGACCCGGGCAGCAGGCGCTCCGCGGTGAGCGTGCAGTGCGCGACCAGGTCGTCACCACCCTCGGGGTCCGGTGTCGTCACGGCCGAGACCGTGAGGGTCCGCGGCTCGTCCCGGTAGAACTTCACCGGCGCCAGGAACCCCACGTCCTCGACGCCACCGACCCGGTAGCCCGCTGGGGCGACCAGCCCGGCGACCTCGGCGAAGGCCTCCATCCCCATGACCCCCGGGAGGACGGGGGTGCCGTCGATCCGGTGGTCGGTGAGGAAGCCCTGCTCGGCGGGGTCGAGGGTCACCCGGGAGACGACCCCGTCATGCACCGACACGGTGAGGTCACCGACCATCGGCCCGAACGGGTGCTGCGCACGGACCGCGTCGGCGTCGACGCCGCCGGTCTCGTGGTACTCCGTGGCCATCATCCCGAGGGCGCCCGCGACGACCACCTCGCCACTGAACGGCGAGGCCGTGAGCTCGCGCCGGATCCACGCGACCCCGGCCTCCGGCGGGAGCACCTGCACTCCCGCCATCTCCATGATCTTGGGGATCGAGCCGCGGGTGGCCATGCCGATCCCGCCCCAGGCCGTCCAGTCCAGGGCCAGGCCGCGGGTCTGCGGCCGAGTGGCGCGCATGGAGGAGACGACCTTGCAGAGCAGGTCGTTCGCAGCGGCGTAGTCGGTCTGGCCGTTGTTGCCGAACCGGCCCGCGACGGACGAGAACGCGACGACTGCGCCGACCTCCATCGTGCGTGCGGCGTGCCACACGTTGAACCACCCCGTGGTCTTCACGTCGAAGACCAGGTCGAACTCGCGGGGCTCCTTCTCCGGCAGGTTCCGGCTGATCTCCACGCCGGCCGCGTGCAGCAGCACGTCGACGCGCCCACTGCGCTCGCGCACCTGGTCCATGACCGCACCGACGGCGGCGGCGTCGGTGAGGTCGACCGCGTAGTAGTGCGCCGTCCCGCCCGCCGCTTCGACCGCCTCGATGCAGGTGAGCGCCGCTTCGAGACGCTCGATGTGGGCGAGCTCGCGGTCGATGCGCACCGGGGTCGGCTTCTCGCCGCGCTCCTTCAGCCGTGCCGCGATGGTCCCCTTGAGCGAGGCCGGCTCCGTGCGGAACGCGGTGATGTCGGGGTCGGACCGGTCGGGCGCCGGCGTGAGGTCGAGCAGGTGGAAGGTTCCACCCGAGGCGACAGCGAGGTCGGCAGTGATCGCCGAGACGATGCTGCCGGCCGCGCCCGTGACGAGCACGACGGAGTCGGACGTCAGCGGCATCCCGGTGTCGGTGTGGGTGTCGGTGTCGGTCGCACCGTCGCTCCCGCGGGCCGGGAACGGCTGCTCGAGCAGGGCGATGCCGAAGCGACGACCGTCGACCCGGCCGATCTCGACGCATCCGGGGTCGCGCAGGGTCTCCTCGATGAGCAGGTCGGCGACGGCGGCGGTCCTGCGGTCCACCGGCAGGTCGACGGCCTTGACCAGGGCACCCGGCCGCTCCTTCTTGTAGGACTTGGTGAAGCCGGTCACCGCGCCGCCGAGGGCCGACGTCGCGCCGGCGGCCGAGTAGCCGTGGTAGCCGCCGAGCCGGGTAGCGGACACGAGGAACGCGTCGTCGTCCCAGAGCCGGCGCATCGTCGCGTAGAGGGCCTTGACCCGGCGGCGGAGGGCCTCCTGCCAGGTGGTGAGGTCGTATGCCGCGAGGTCGCCTTCGTCGTCGAGCGCCGCGAGCCAGTAGACGCCGGAGACGGGGCCTTCGGCAGACCACTGCTCGAGGTGTGCGAGCACGTCGTCGGTAGGGGTGCCGGGGTCGAGGACCAGCGCCGTCGCGCCGGCCTTGCGCAGCCGCTTGACGAGCGCGTCGCCGACGCCACCCTCGTCGCGCATCACGACGACTCGGGCTCCGGCGAGCGTGACGCCGGTGGGCAGGCACTGGTCGGCGGCCGGGCGCAGCGACGGCACGGGCACGCGCCGGGGGAGCGCATCCACCGCGTCGAGGTCACCGATCACGGTGTGGGGAGCAGCGGCGGGTGCCGAGTCGGTTGTCCCGGCAACCAGGGTCGCCGACGCGAGCTGTGCATCGGGGGAGGTGCCGAGCTTGGTGCGGACCCAGCCGGCGACGTGGTTGAGGGTGGGGAACTCGCGCAGCTGGAGGGTGTCGTCGCGCTCGAGGTTCCAGTGGGATCGGACGGCGGCGAAGACTTCGGCCTGCTTGACGGTGTCGACGCCGAGGTCGGCTTCGAGGTCGAGCTCGGGGTCGAGCAGGTCGGCGGGGTAGCCGGTCATCTCGGCGACGATGCCGGTGACGACGTCGAGGATCGGGTCGCTCGTGGGCCTGCGGCTGGTCGGGTCGCTCGTGACCGTGTCGGTGGCGAGCAGCGGATGCCGCGGCGGCGGTGGCGGCCGGCTCGGGGACGCCGGTCTTGGTGCGGACCCAGCCGGCGACGTGGTTGAGGGTGGGGAACTCGCGCAGCTGGAGGGTGTCGTCGCGTTCGAGGTTCCAGTGGGATCGGACGGCGGCGAAGACTTCGGCCTGCTTGACGGTGTCGACGCCGAGGTCGGCTTCGAGGTCGAGCTCGGGGTCGAGCAGGTCGGCGGGGTAGCCGGTCATCTCGGCGACGATGCCGGTGACGACCTCGAGGATCTCGTCGACCGCCTGAGGCGGACAGCGTCTGGTCGGGGATGGCAGCGGATGCCGTTGCGGCGGTGGGCTGTTCGACGCCGGTCTTGGTGCGGACCCAGCCGGCGACGTGGTTGAGGGTGGGGAACTCGCGCAGCTGGAGGGTGTCGTCGCGTTCGAGGTTCCAGTGGGATGCGGACGGCGGCGAAGACTTCGGCCTGCTTGACGGTGTCGACGCCGAGGTCGGCTTCGAGGTCGAGCTCGGGGTCGAGCAGGTCGGCGGGGTAGCCGGTCATCTCGGCGACGATGCCGGTGACGACGTCGAGGATCGGGTCGCCCGCAGGTGACGCGGCGGCGAGGGGGAGTCGCGGCCGAGGCAGCGGGTGCTGGTGCCGAACCAGCGGACGTGGCGACCGCAGGACCGGAACCAGCAGCGGGGGCGGGCACGCCGAGCCGGCCGCGGACCCAGGCCGCGACGTGGTTCAGCGTGGGGAAGTCGCGCAGCTGCACGGCGTCGTCGCGCACGAGGTCCCACTGGGCGCGGACGGCGGCGAAGACCTCGGCCTGCTTGACGGTGTCGACGCCGAGGTCGGCCTCGAGGTCGAGGTCCGCACCGAGGAGGTCGGCGGGGTAGCCGGTCATCTCGGCGACGATCTGGGTGACCGTCGCCAGGATGGGGTCGTCGCCCTCACCGAAGGGTCGCGGCGAGGGGGAGAGCACCGCAGACGCGGAGGCCAGCGAGGTGACCGCCGTGACCCCGAGCTTGCCGCGGACCCAGCCGGCGACGTGGTTGAGGGTGGGGAAGTCGCGCAGCCGCACGGTGTCGTCGCGTTCCAGGCTCCAGTGGTCACGCACGGCCGCGAAGACCTCGGCCTGCTTGACCGTGTCGACGCCGAGGTCGGCCTCGAGGTCGAGGTCGGGGTCGAGCAGGTCGGCGGGGTAGCCGGTCATCTCGGCCACGATGTCGGTGACGACCGCGAGGACGTCGTCGCCGGTGGGCGCGGACGGCTCGGGCGTGGTGGACGCCTCCACCGGTGCAGGTTGCGGTACCGGGCTGACCGGCGCCGGGGCCGATGCGGGCGCAGGGGCCCCGGTCGCGGCGGGCGCTGCTGCGGCCAGGGCGAACCCCCGGGTGGGGGTCAGCCGGTCGGCATACGGCACTGGGACGTGCCCGGAGCGCTCGACGGGGATCGTGGCGGGCCCGGTGTCGATGACGCGCAGTCGCCGTCGGTCGACCTCGAGCCGGCTCCCGGTCTGCCCGGCGAGCCGGTCGAGCCAGCGCTGCCATGCTCCCTGGTCGACGACCCGATAGGCGTAGCCGAGCTCACCCGGCGCCCGGCGCCGGCCGTCGGGGACGGGAGTCCACCGCAGCAGCGACATGGCGACCTGTGACCCGAACCCGGCGGCGAGCCGCAGTGCGTACTCCACCGGGTACTGCCCCCCGCGGGAGAGGTTGAGCGAACCGAGGTCGGGGTCGGGCTCCTGGTAGTTGGGGACCGGCGGGACGATGCCGGTCTCCAGTGCCTTGAGGGCCACGACGTCCTCGATGCCGGCGCCCATGGCGTGGCCCGTGAACCCCTTGGTGTTGGTGATGACGATCTGGCTGGCGGCCGGCCCGAAGACCCGGCGCAGGGCGTTGATCTCCGCTGCGGCGCTCCCGCCGCGAGCGGGCGTGTAGGTCTCGTGTGAGACGAACATCAGTCTCGGCGCGATCTCGCGGCGGTCGACGCCACGCCCCTCGGCCTCGCTGACCAGGGCCTCCATGACGTCACAGATGTGCTGCACGTCGAGGCGCGAGCCGTGGAAGGCACTGTTGGCCGTGACCGTGGCGAGTGCCTCGGCGATGGGCTGAATTCCCCTCTCGCGAGCCGCATCCGCGGACTCGACGACGAACGCGGCCGCGCCGGCGCCGACGATCATGCCGTGGCGGCGCCGGTCGAAGGGTGTGGCGGCATCCTCGACCCGTTCGTCGGTGGCGGCGGCGCCCGACGCGAGGAAGCCGGCGGTCACCCACGGCAGCAGGTGCTCGCCGGTGGCGTCGTCCGCGGCGACGACGACCACCCGGCGGCACCGGCCCGCGCGGATCCAGTCCTCGGCCAACGACAGGGCCTGGGTGGTGCTCGCGCAGGCCGCGTTGACCTGGGTGTTCGGGCCGCGCGCGCCGATGATCTCGGCGAACTGGGAGTGCCCCATCGACAGGGCCCGGAAGAGGAAGCGCCGGTCGAACTGGTAGGGCTCGTTCCCGAGGGTCTCGCGCAGCTCGGCGGCGAGCGCCTCGACCTCGGCCGCGGCCGGGTCGTCGTCGCTCATCCGGGCGCGCAGCCCTTCGACGGCCAGCAGCCCCTCGCGGCGGCCGCGGTCGAGCGCGTAGCCCTCCACCGCCTCGGCGAAGCGGTCGTAGCCGGGGAAGGCCGACGCGAAGATGACGCCGGTCTCGTCCCGCAGCGCCTCGGGCAGCCCCCAGCGGTCGGGCAGCTGGGTGCCGAGCGTCGTGGTCTTGTAGCTCATGACCAGCGGGATGCCGGCGTCACGCATCGCGTCGAACCCGGCTCCGATGGCCAACCGTGTCGTGGTGTCGAGGGCGTCGTCGCGGGCCTTGTCGACCCCGAACTGCTCGACCACGTCGAGGGGGGCGTGCACTCCGGCGAGCTTGATGACGTCGGCGGGGTCGTCGATGGTGGCGAAGCTGCCGGCCCCCGAGGTGGCGTCCTTGACGAGCCGGGTGATCCGCATGTCGGCCATCCGGCGACGCGCGTCGTCGCCCAGCACCGAGATGAAGTTCTGACCGGCGAGGATCTTGGCAACGTTCTCGTCGTCGAAGGTCTGCTCGGTGCCGGGCAGACCGAGGGCCGCACCCGAGATGACCACCGGCTCGAGGGCCGGCGGGTCCGCCCGCCGGGCCGGCTCGGGAGCCGGGGCCGGGGCCGGGGCCGGTGGCGTGATCGGGTGCGCCGCAGCGGCGCCCGTCCCCCCGTACAGGTGCATGCCCTTCTCGAGCACGTCGGCGAAGAGCAGCCCCAGCTCACGGATCGTGTCGTCACCGGGCGAGTCCAGGGCAGTGGCCGTGCGGGGCGCGGATGCCGGTGCCGCCGCGCGGGCCGCCGGCGCGGCGGTCGCGGGAGTCCACGGAGACCGCGGCAGACCCGACGGGGACCGTCGGAGTCTCGTGCCGATCCAGGCCGATGCCGGCCGCGTAGAGCCCGCACAGGGCCTGGTTGAATGCCACGTCGTCTGCCACCTTCGGGTGGTTGGTGAAGAGCGCGACGACGTCGTCGTGCTCGGAGCCGAGGACGTCCTCGACGAAGCCGTGCAGTGCCTTCTTCGGACCGACCTCGACGAAGACCCGAGCGCCGGCCGCGTACAGGGTCTGCAGGCCCTTGACGAACTGCACGGGTGAGGCGATCTGCCGCCCGGCGTACTCCAGGACCGTCTCGGTCGTGGCGCCCTGGGGGTAGAAGTCACCCGTCACGTTGGCGACGACCGGCTTCGTCGGGGGCTTGAGGTCGAGCCGCCGCAGCGCGTCGACGAAGGGTCCGGACGCGGGGGCGACGATCGAGGTGTGGAAGGCGTGGCTGACCGGGATCCGGGTGGCGGTGAAGCCCTCGGCGGTGAACCGCTCGACGATCCGCTCGACGGCGTCGGTCGCACCGCCGACCACGGCCTGGCTCGTGCTGTTGATGTTCGCGATGACGACGTACCCGTCGGCCGAGTCGACGACCCGCTGGATGTCGGCCATCGGCGCGAAGACCGCCGCCATGGCGCCGTTGTCGGCGACGGACACCTTGGTCATCTCGCGGCCACGGGCACTGACCGCCTCGAGGGCGCTGTCGAGGGTGAGCGCCCCTGCGGCGACGAGGGCGCCGTACTCGCCGAGGCTGTGCCCCATGACCATGTCGGGCTGCACCCCGTATGCCGCGAGCAGCCGGGTGAGGGCGATGTCGGTGGCGAGCACCGCGGGCTGGGTGATCTCGGTCTGCATCAGCTGCTGGTTCAGGGTCTTCACGGCGGCCGGGTCGTCGCCGTCGACGAAGATGAACGACGTCAGGGGGCGCCCCAGGAGGGGCGTCATCACCCGGTCCGCCTCGTCGAAGGTCGCCGTGACCACGGGCTCCTGCGCGGCCAGGGACTTGAGCATGTTGACGTACTGGGATCCCTGCCCGGTGTAGAGGAAGGCAGTCAGGGGCGCGGGGCCCCGCCCGAGGAAGATGCCCTGCTGGCGCAGCAGCCGGAACGCCGCGGGGTTGCCCGAGGCAAAGGCGTTGGCGAGCTTGGTGAGCTTCGTGGTGAGGTCGGCGGCATCCGTGTGGTCGACGGCGACCCGCACAGCGGCAGTGGCGAGCGCCGGGTCCGGAGCGGTGCGCGGGGGCGTGACGCCGGTGCGGGCCTGCGCGAGGGCAGCCTGCACCTGCGAGGCGAGGTCGGCGTCGTCGCGGCCACCGAGGACAAGAGCACCGCGGAGCGGCGCCTTCCCCGAGACAGCGAACCCCCCGGCCCCGGCCGCGTCGGCGGCCGTCGCCTCACCCGGGATGCCGGCGGACGCGAAGCTCTTCGCCGGCGGGCGGTGGCGACCCGGGACGTGCTCCTCGACCACGACGTGGAAGTTCGTGCCACCGAACCCGAAGGCGCTGACGCCCCCGCGGCGGACATCGTTGGCGGGCTGCGCCCAGGGGCGCAGCTCGGTGTTGACGGCGAACGGCAGGGTGTCCCAGTCGACGTTGGGGTTGGGGTCGACGAAGCTGAGGCTCGGCGGGTGCTGCTTGTCGTGGAGCGACCGCACCATCTTGAACAGACCGGCGGCGCCGGCGGCGGCCTTGAGGTGACCGATGTTGGACTTGACCGATCCGAGGGCGATCGAGCGCGGCGCAGCTCCCGAGCCGCCGAAGACAGCGGCGAGGCTGGTCAGCTCGGAGGCGTCCCCCACCCGGGTCGAGGTGCCGTGGGCCTCCACGGCCCCGGCCGTCGAGGGGTCGACCCCGGCGCGCTCCCAGGCACGCTGGACAGCGAGCTGCTGGCCCACCGGGTTCGGCGCGGTGATGCCCTTGCCCTTGCCGTCCGAGGAGCCGCCGATGCCGAGGATGACGGAGTAGATGCGGTCCCCGTCGCGCTCGGCGTCCTCGAGCCGCTTGAGCACGAACATGGCGGCACCCTCACCCATGACGAAGCCGTCGGCCCCCGCGTCGAACGGCCGGGTGCCGGTGGCCGAGAGCGCGCCGATCTTGCAGAACTTCACGTACGCGTCCACGCCCATGTTGCGGTCGAGTCCGCCGGTGACGACCGCGTCGAACTGGTGGTCGACGAGGCCGGTGACGGCCGAGTTCAGGGCAGCCAGACCGGAGGCGCACGCGGCATCCGTGGTGAAGTTCATCCCCCGCAGGTTGAACAGGTTCGAGACCCGGCCGGCGATGACGTTCGCGAGCTCGCCGGGCATGGTGTCCTCGGTGATGCGGAAGACGTTGTCGAGGTAGCCGCGCCGCGTCTCCTCGACGATGCGCTCGCGGGTCTCGGGGGCGAGCGTGGCGAGCGTCGCTGACTGCTCGAGGCGACGCAGCATCTCCGGGAAGCGGATCCGCATGCTCGACTGGTAGTGCTTCTCGCCGCCCAGCGCGTTGCCCAGGATCACGGCGACCCGGTCGTTGTCGACCGGCCAGGCCGGCCAGCCGGCATCGGTCAACGCCGCCCGTGCTGCGGAGACCGCCCAGCGCTGGCCCTCGTCCATCTGCGCGGCGACCATCGGGGGCACCGGCAGCCGCCACGGGACCGGGCTCCAGTCGAACTCGCGCACCCAGCCACCGATCGTGCTGTACGTCTTGTCCGGGACGCTGTGGTCCTCGTCGTAGTAGAGGGCTCGGTCCCACCGGTCGTCCGGCGTCTGCGAGATCGAGTACCTGCCCGCGGTGATGTTCTGCCAGAACGCGTCCCCGCTGGGTGCGTCGGGCATGATCGCCGACAGGCCGACGACGGCGACGGGGTGGCTCTCGTGGTGCGTCATGGTGATGTCCGAATCGATGGGGTGGTGCGAGGGCGAGCCTGGGGTGGTCGAGGTGTAGAGGAGGTGGGCCGCGGTCAGGCCGAGGTGCGGCCGTACAACACGTCCGCCACGAGACCCATGTCGGCGACGAGACCGGCCTGGACGGCCCGGATCGCAAGGGCCGGGATGCCGTCGAGACCGGCCAGCACGGGGCTGTCCGCCTCCAGCGCGCCGGCGACCCACCGGGAACCGTCGAGGGCGACCTTCTGGGCGGCCTCGCGGGCGAAGACCCGGGACATCGCGGCGAGGGCGTCGCCGGTGAACCGGGTCGGGGACTTCTCGAAGCGCCGGCCCGCCATCGCCCGGTCCGCCGCCTGGGCGAACACGACGGCGGTCTCGGCCGTGGCGACGAGCTCGCCGATCCGGAAGAGGATGTGCTGGTTGCGGGTGAGGCGTCCCACCCGGCAGCAGTCGAGCACGACCGCGAGGGCCGTCGCCGCGAGCGAGGCGGCGTCGGCGCCGACGAGCGGGTTCCGGGCGTGCAGGGACGCCATCTCGGTGGCCAGGTCGACGTAGTGGCGCCCGCTGGTCTTCAGGTGCTGCTGCCAGCGGCCCCGGGCGATGGTCATCTCCATGATCTCCGAGGTGCCCTCGTAGATCGTCGTGATGCGGACGTCCCGGCGGATCTTCTCGACGACGTAGGGCCGGGTGTAGCCGTAGCCACCGTGGGCCTGGATCGCCGCGTCGGCGGCGAGCGTTCCCGGCCTCGGTGGCCACGTACTTGGCGATGGCACCCTCGGTGTTCATGGCGCCGTTGTCGCCCAGGCCGCGGTCGAGCCGGTCGGCGGTGTCCTCCATGTAGGCGCGGGCCGCCTCGAGGCGCACGGCGTGCGGGACGATGAGCTTGTGCGTGAAGCCCTGCTTCTCGCTGAGCGGGCCGCCGCCCTGCTCGCGCTGCAGTGGAGTAGGCGATGGCGCGGTCGAGAGCCTCCCAGCCGCCGCCCAGACCGAACGCCGCGACCATCAGCCGGGTGTAGCCGAAGACCTGCTGGGCCTGGATCAGCCCCAGCCCGCCGCGCGTGCCGACGAGGTTGAAGGCCGGCACCTCGACGTCGTCGAGGAAGAGGGACGCGGTGTTGGACAGCCGCAGCCCGTGCTTGTCCTCGGGGGTGCCGCTCGTGAAGCCGGGGGTGTCCCTGGCGACGACGAACCAGGCCGGCCCCTCGGGTGTCGCGGCGAGGATGGTGGAGAAGTCGGCGATGGAGCCGTTGGAGATCCACTGCTTGCGGCCGTTGAGCCGGTATGCCGTGACGGTGCCGTCGTCGTCGGTGACCGGGGTGGCGGTCGTCGTCATCGCGCCGAGGTCGGAGCCGGCATCCGGCTCGGTCGCTCCGTAGGCGAACACGACACCCTGCTCGGCGATGGCCCCGAGCCACGTCTGCTTCTGCTCCTCGGTGGCCCCGACAACGATGGGGTCCGAACCGAGGAAGGTCGCGAAGACGGCTGTGGCGAGGCCGATGTCCTTGCGTGCCATCACCTCGCAGACCCGGTAGGAGTCGAAGGCACCGCCGTCCATCCCGCCGTACTGCTCGGGGATGAAGACCAGCTGCACGCCGAGGGTCATGGGGTCGGACATGGCGCGCACGATGTCCTCGGGGCAGCGGTCCTCGTGGTCGAGCTCGAGCTGGAGGTCGGGCGAGAGCGCGCCGTCGACGAAGTCGTTCAGCGCCTCCAGCATGAGGTTCAGGCTCGGCAGGTCGAGCCCTGCTCCGCCGAAGTGGCCGACCGGCTCTGTGGTGGTCTGCTCGGGGTCGGTCGTGGCGGTGTCGGGCATCGTGGTCCTCACAAGGGGTCAGGCATGGGTGTGGTGGCGGCCGCGGGGGGCGCGGGGTGGTCGAGGTCGGGCCGGACCGAGCGCAGCAGCACCTCGGCGATGTCGAGCACCTCGACGGACTCGTCTGCCGCGCCCTCCATGGCGGCGCTGTGCGACGCCGTCGGTGAGCATGGTCACGCAGAACGGGCAGGCTGCGGTGACGATGTCGGGCGAGAGAGCGAGGGCCTCGTCGGTGCGGTTGAGGTTGATCCGTGTGCCGAGGTCCTCGTCCATCCACATCCGCGCTCCGCCGGCACCGCAGCAGAACGACTCCTCCCGGTTGCGCGGCATCTCGGTGAGCGTGAGGCCCGGCACCGACCCGAGCACCTCACGCGGGGCGGCGAAGACCCGGTTGTGCCGGCCGAGGTAGCACGGGTCGTGGTACGTCACCGACTCGGCGACCTGGGCCACCGGGACGAGCCGACCTTCGGAAACGAGCTGCGAGAGCAGTGTGGTGTGGTGCACCACCTCGTAGTGACCGCCGACCTGCGGGTACTCGTTCTGCAGGGTGTTGAAGCAGTGCGCGCAGGTGACGACGATCCGCCGGGCTCCGGCCTCGTTCAGCACGTCGACGTTCTTCTGGGCGAGCATCTGGAAGAGGTACTCGTGTCCCATCCGGCGGGCAGGGTCGCCGGTGCACGACTCGGCGTCCCCGAGCACCATGAACTCGACCCCGGCCTCGTGCAGCAGGGTCGCCACGGCTCGCGCGGTCTTCTGGGCGCCCTCGTCGAGCGCGCCGGCGCAGCCGACCCAGTAGAGGTACTCGACGTCGTCGGGGATGGTGGTCCCGCCGTCAGCGCCGAGCACGCGCACGTCGAAGTCGAGCGGTTCGGCCCACTTCAGGCGCTGCGACACCCCGCGGCCCCACGGGTCGGACGCGTGCTCGAGGTTGCTCAGCATGATTCCGGCCTCCTCGGGGAAGGCCGACTCCATGAGCACCTGGTAGCGCCGCATGTCGATGATGTGGTCGACGTGCTCGATGTCGACGGGGCACTGCTCCACGCAGGCGCCACAGGTGGTGCACGACCACAGCACGTCGTTGTCGATGATCGCGCCCGGCCCGGTGGGCTGGTATGCCGTGAGCGGGTTGTCGGCGTCATAGCCGGTGTCCCCTATGAGCTGGACGGACGCGAGGTCCCGCAGGGGCGCGTCGAGCCCGTCGCGGGCCTCCTCCGCGGCGGTGAGCCACGGGCCCTTCGCGAGGGCGTGGTCGCGCAGGGTCATCATGAGCAGCTTCGGCGACAGCGGCTTGTCGGTGTTCCACGCCGGGCACTGGCTCTGGCAGCGGCCGCACTCGGTGCAGGTGCCGAAGTCGAGCAGCCCCTTCCAGGTGAAGTCCTCGACCTTGCCCACGCCCATCAGGTCGTCCTCGCCCGGGTCGTCGAAGTCGATCTCCTTGCCGTTGGAGGACATCGGCAGCAGGGCGCCGAGGGCGCGGGGCCGGCGGGCCAGGGCGACGTTGGGCAGTGAGAACACGATGTGCAGGTGCTTGCTGTAGGTCACGAACACCGTGAACCCGAGCAGCACGGCCAGGGCGAGGAGCAGGGCGACCGTCTCGATGACCTCGTTGGCGGTCTCGCCCAGCGGCTCCAGCAGCGATGCGAACCACTGTGAGACGAAGGCGCCGCGCAGGAAGGGCAGGTTGTCGGTCGTGTTCACGTCCTGCGCGTTGATCTGGGCACCCCGGGCCAGCAGGAGGGTCCAGACGACGTTGACGATCATGAAGAGGGTGAACCAGGCGGCACCGAGGTGCGAGCCGAAGAACCGGGACGAGCGTCCCTGCTCCTTGGGCGACTCGCGCAGCCGGATGACCGTGAACGCGACGACGGCGAGCAGGCAGAAGACCGCGAAGAGGTCCTCGACGAAGCCGAGCGCCGGCCAGTTGCCGATGACCGGGATCTGGAAGGTCGGCGAGAACAGCGCCCCGTATCCCTCGACGATGGTCAGCACGAGGACGAGGAACCCCCAGAAGACGGCGAAGTGCGCCAGCCCCGGGGCGGTCCACTGCAGCAGCTTGCGCTGCCCGGCGACCTCGACGACCTCCGCGCGGGCGATGTCCCCGGTCTTCCCGATGCCGGCCGGGCTCCACCGGCTGCGCTGAGGCGCCGACCCGGTACAGGAACCACAGGCGCGCGCCGGCGATCCCCAGCAGCACGACGGTCATGCCCACGCCGAGGACCACCCTGACGATCGCCATCGATCACGCTCCTTGTTGTGGTGCCGTGTGAGGGGGCATCTCTCAGGCCCGGCGCTTGCCGATCTCGTCGACGAGCGCAGGGAGGACGGTGTGGAGGTCTCCGACGACGCCGAAGTCGGCGATCGCGAAGATGGGGGCCTTCGGGTCCTTGTTGACGGCGACGATCGTCTTGCTCGACTGCATCCCCGCGCGGTGCTGGATGGCCCCGGAGACGCCGGCTGCGATGTAGACGTTGGGGGCGACCGTCTTGCCGGTCTGTCCGATCTGGAGGTCGTGGGGGGCCCAGTGCAGGTCGCTGACGGCGCGGGTCACTCCGACGGCTCCGCCGAGTGCGTCGGCCAGGGCCTCGATGACCCCGAGGCCTGCCTCGGAGCCGACGCCGCGGCCGCCCGCGACGATCACGGAAGCGTCCGCCAGGTCGGGGCGGGCACTGGTGGTCTTCGGAGTGCGACTGGTCACCGTCGCGCCTCTGGCACGGTCGGTGAACTCGACGTCGATGCTCTCGACCCTCGGCTGCGCCGGAGCGGCCTGCGCCGCAACGGCATTGGGCATGACCGTGATGACCGGGATGCCGCGCACGACCTCGGAGCGCACGTGGAAGGTGCCGGCGAACACCGACTGGGTCGCCGTGATCGTGCCTCCGTCGGCCGCGACGTCGACGGCGTCGGTGACCAGGCCGCTGTCCAACCGCACCGCCACCCGAGCGGCGACATCCTTGCCCTCGGGGCCGGAGGTGACCAGGATCGCGGCCGGCTCGACCCGCCGGGCGATCGTGACGACGGCCTCGGCCTTGGGGATGCTGAGGAACTGCTCGATCTCCGGTGCGGACACGGCATACACAGTCGTGGCGCCGTACTCGCCGAGCCGGGCGACGACGTCGTCGGTGGCGTCGCCACAGACGATGGCGCTGGGCTCGCCGAGCCGGCGGGCGATGGTGAGCAGCTCGAGGGTGGCCTTGCGGACCCCGCTCGGGGTGAGCTCGGCGAGGACGAGGATCTCGGACACGGGGTCTCCTACCGGTGGGCGTGCGTGAGTGCGGGGGCGGCTCGGTGCACCGTCACAGGGAGCCCCGAGCCACGAGGAAGTCGGCCAGCTGTGCGGCGCCGGTGCCGTCGTCGACGACGACGGTGCCGGTGGTCCGCGCCGGCGCCGGTGCCACTGACACCACTCGGGTGGCGGCTGCTGCCAGCCCGACCGACCCCGGTTCGACGCCGATGTCCGCGAGGGAGAGGGTCTCGATCGGCTTCTTCTTGGCCATCATGATCGCCCGGAACGCGGGGTAGCGAGCCTCGTCGGTCTGGTCGGTGATCGACACGACCGCAGGAAGCGCCGCGCTGACGTGCTCGGTCGCTGCGTCGCCCTCCCTGGTGATGGAGACGGTCGCCCCGTCCACGGACAGCGCGCCGGCGAAGGTGGCCTGGTTGACGTCCAGGCGGTCGGCGACCATCGACGGGACGACCGACATCTCGGCGTCGGTCGACGACATCCCGGCGAGGACGAGGTCGAAGCCGAGGTGCTCGAGCGCCTTCGCCAGGACGAGCGAGGTGGCGAGGGAGTCGGACCCGTGGATGGCGTCGTCGAGGACGTGCACCCCCTTGTCGCCGCCCATCGCCAGGGCCTTGAGCAGTCCGTCCCGAGCAGGCGCAGGGCCCACGGTGAGGTAGGTGATCTCGGCCTGAAGCCCTCCCTCGACGAGGCGCACGGCCTGTTCGACGGCATACTCGTCGAGCTCGGAGAGCCGGCCGGCCACGGCGCTGCGGTCGAGGGTCTGGTCCGGCGAGAACGACCACACTGCGGTCGGCTCTGGGACGTGCTTCACCAACACGACGATCTGCATGGTGCTGCCTTCGCTCCTGGCGCGGGGGGTGGGTGAGCGCCAAGCTGTGGTCTGCCCCCGATACCCCTGACCGTACGCGCGACCACGTCGCGACCGCGCCCCCAGACAGGCCTGCGCGCCAGTCTGCTTCGCCACATTTAGTTGAACTGGCCAGTAACTTGCACGCCGTTGGTGTCGCCGGGCGGCATCCACTCGGTGGACAGGTCGCCACCGGCGGCGACCCTCCCGCAAAAGATCCGGCCTCAGCTCTGATGCGCTCCGCGAGTTACGGCCTCGCCAGCGAAGGTGGGCCGCGCTCTAATGGGGGAGTGCCCTCGAAGCGGCGGGTCCGCGCTCAGGTGGTCGAGTCCTGGTCTCGCTCGGCCGCTGCAGGCGTGCGCGTCGAGACGGTCGATGCCCCGATCACGCTGGCCGCGGAAGCCCTCCGTGACCTTCGGGAGGCCCACCCACTGGCGCGGGTGTTCCCGTTGCTCGACGACGTCCTCGGTCAGGCCGCTCGTGACTGCGACGCCATCATGGCCGTCTCCGATGCCGCGGGACAGCTGTTGTGGGTCTGCGGCTCGCCGAGCGCCTTGCGCCAAGGCAGAGGCGATCGGCTTCATCGAGGGCAGCAACTGGGACGAGCGGCTGGCCGGCACCAATGCCCCCGGCATGGCCTTGGCGCTGAACGACTCCGTGCAGGTCATCGGCGCCGAGCACTTCCGCCACTCGATGCACCGATGGAGCTGCGCCGCAACGCCGATCCACGACCCCACCACCCACACGCTGCTCGGCGTGCTGGACATCACCGGGGGCGACAACATCGTTGTCCCACAGACCAATGCGCTCGTGCGCGCCGCAGCCCGCCTGGCCGAGTCCGAGCTCGCGCGTGAGGCAGCCGCCCGACTCGGGCAGGAGGCCCCGCCGTCGACCGGCGGCCTGACGGTGGTCCTGGACTCCCTCGGCCGCTCGCACTCCCTGCTCACGATCGACGACGGTCGTCGAAGGCGGCACACGCTCCGCCTCAGTCACCGGCACAGCGAGATCCTGCTGCTGCTGGCGTCAACGGTGCGTGGGCTCTCGGGGGATGAGCTCGCGCTGCTGCTCTATGAGGAGGACACCAGCACCTCGACCCTGCGCGCCGAGCTCAACCGCCTTCGGCACCTGCTCGGTGAGGAGCTGCTCGCCTCACGCCCCTACCGGCTGATGGCCGAGCTCACCGCGGACTCGCTCGTCGTGGAGGCCCTCCTGGCCACGGGCGACGTGGCCGCCGCACTGCGACGGTACCGCGGGCCGTTGCTGCCGGCCTCGGTCGCGCCAGGGGTGGTGCGGCTGCGGGAGAACCTCGAGGCGTCGTTGCGTCAGGCCGTGCTCACCTCGGGTGAGCCGGACCTCATGTCCAGCTGGACCCGCTCGGCGTGGGGCGCCGACGACTACCTCATGTGGCGGGCCCAGCTCGAGGCCCTCGGCCCCACGTCGCCACTGCGGCCGATCGCGGCCGGGCAGCTGGCCCGGCTCGACCGGGAGTACGGCATGCCGATGCCGCACCGAGGACGGCTGCACCACCCCTGACCAGCCGGGCAACGTTTTCGCAACCTGCCTCGCCCTAGCGTCGGTCGTATTCGCGACAACGACGTCGAAAGGGCCACCCATGACACACATGCACGCAGCAGTCGTCGAGCAGTTCGGCAGCAGGCTGACCATCAAGGACCTTCCCATCCCCGTCCCCGGACCCGGCCAGGCGCTGGTCAAGCTCATCAGCAGCGGGGTCTGCCACACCGACCTCCACGCTGCTCACGGCGACTGGCCGGTCAAGCCGACGCCGCCGTTCATCCCCGGCCACGAGGGCGTCGGTGAGGTCCTGGCCCTCGGAGAGGGTGTCACCAACCTGCACGTCGGCCAGCTCGTCGGAAACGCCTGGCTCTTCTCCGCCTGCGGCGAGTGCGAGTTCTGCACCACCGGCTGGGAGACCCTGTGCGAGAAGCAGCAGAACTCCGGCTACAGCGTGGACGGCTCCTTCGGCGAGTACATGCTCGTCGACGCCGCGTACGCCGCCCTCATCCCTGAGGGTGCCGACCCCGTCGAGGTCGCCCCTGTCCTCTGTGCCGGCGTCACCGTCTACAAGGGCCTGAAGATGACCGAGGCCCGCCCGGGCCAATGGGTCGTCATCTCCGGCATCGGCGGGCTCGGCCACATCGCGGTCCAGTACGCCCGGGCCATGGGCCTGCGCGTCGCCGCCGTCGACATCGACGACGACAAGCTCGCACTCGCCACCCGGCACGGAGCCGAGCTGGTCGTCAACGCTCGCACCCAGGACCCGATCGAGGTCATCCAGGCCGCCACCGGCGGCGCCCACGGCATCCTCGTCACCGCAGTCCACCCAGACGCCTTCGGCCAGGCCATCCACATGTCCCGCCGCGGCGGCACCATCGTGTTCAACGGCCTGCCCCCCGGGGACTTCCCGGCGTCGATCTTCGAGATCGTGCTCAAGGGGCTCACCGTCCGCGGGTCCATCGTCGGCACCCGCCGGGACATGGTGGAGGCGCTCGACTTCTACGCCCGCGGCCAGATCCATCCCACCGTGGCAACCCGCAAGCTCGACGAGATCAACGAGATCTTCGACGAGATGACCCGCGGCGCGATCGACGGCCGCGTCGTCATCGCCTACTGAGCAACGACGTGGCGCCCCCTGTGACGCAACAGTTTTGACCCTTCGACTCGACTTAAGCGATCAGCTCACACTCAAGGAGCACAGCATGAAGTACATCCCGCCGGGCCAGCCCGGCAGCATCGTCTCGGTCCTGCCCAGATACGAGAACTTCATCGGCGGTAAGTGGCTCGCACCCACTCAGGGCAAGTACCGGGTCGACCTCAGCCCAGCCACCGCCGGCCCGATCACCGAGGTGGCCGACTCCACACCCGAGGACGTCGAGCTCGCACTCGACGCCGCCCATGCCGCCAAGGATGCGTGGGGCGAGGCCTCAGCGACCGAGCGGGCCGCGGTGCTCAACGCCATCGCCGACCTCATCGAGGCGAACAAGGAGATGCTGGCCGTCGCCGAGAGCTGGGAGAACGGCAAGCCCGTGCGGGAGACGCTCAACGCTGACATCCCCCTGGTCATCGACCACTTCCGCTACTTCGCTGCGGCGGCCCGGTCCGAGGAGGGCACCTCGACGGAGATCGACAAGGACCTGGTGGCCTACCACTTCCGTGAGCCGCTGGGCGTGGTCGGCCAGATCGTCCCGTTCAACTTCCCCCTGCTCATGTCGGCATGGAAGCTGGCCCCGGCGCTGGCGGCCGGCAACTGCTCTGTGCTCAAGCCCGCCTCACCGACGCCCTGGTCGGTCCTGAAGCTCATGGAGGTCATCGAGAGCGCTGTCCCTCCGGGAGTCATCAACGTCGTCACCGGCCCAGGCGCGGAGATCGGCAAGGCCCTCGCGACGAACCCGCGGATCGCGAAGATCGCGTTCACGGGCGAGACGGTCACGGGCCGGCTGATCATGCAGTACGCCGCCGAGAACCTCATCCCGTCCACCACCGAGCTCGGTGGCAAGTCGCCCAACATCTTCTTCGCCGACGTGATGGACCACGACGACGCGTTCCTGGACAAGGCGATCGAGGGCCTGGTGCTCTACGCCTTCAACAAGGGCGAGGTGTGCACGGCTCCGTCACGGGCCCTGATCCACGAGAGCATCTACGAGGAGTTCATGAAGCGTTGCCTCGCGCGAATTGCCGCCATCAAGCAGGGCGACCCGTTGGACACCGACACCATGATGGGCCCACAGGTCTCCAAGCAGCAGATCGACAAGATCGCCTCGTACGTCGAGATCGGCCGCGGCGAAGGCGCCGAGGTGCTCATCGGTGGCAACCGCGCCACGGTCGACGAGGAGTTCGCCGGTGGCTACTTCTTCGAGCCGACAGTGCTCAAGGGCGACAACGGCATGCGCGTGTTCCAAGAGGAGATCTTCGGCCCCGTGCTGGCCGTGACCACCTTCAAGGACGACGAGGAAGCGCTGGAGATCGCCAACGACACCCCGTACGGCCTCGGGGCCGGCGTCTGGACGCGCGACGGCAAACGCGCATACAAAATGGGCCGCAAGATCAAGGCCGGTCGAGTCTGGACCAACTGCTACCACGCCTACCCGGCGGGGGCGGCGTTCGGTGGCTACAAGATCTCGGGGCTCGGCCGCGAGAACCACCGGATGATGCTCGACCACTACAGCCAGACCAAGAACCTCTTGGTCAGCTACAGCGACCAGCCGCTCGGCTTCTTCTAAACCCGGCGATACCCGAGCCGGTCGGTGCGTCCCGCGTCACGACCACCCGGGCGGCGCGCGAGACGGTTCATCGCCTCGTGCGCCGCCCGCGGTTGAGCGGCACCACGGTCTCCGTCCACCGTCAGTGCACCCTTGGTGCTGTGCACGGTCGCGCGAGGCCGATGCGGACCTGCCCTGACGCGCACACTCCGCTTTCGGGCAGCTCAACCGATCGCGACGGCGGTGCCGGTGACCTCGATCTCGGCTCGGTCAGCGCGGATGTCGACGATGAGGTGTCCGGGTCGCCCGAGGTCCTCGCCCTGGTTGATGGTGATGGTGGCGGGTAGTGGCACGAGCTTCAGGTCGCGCAGGTAGGCGCCGAGCGCGGCGGCGGCGGCCCCGGTCGCGGGGTCCTCGACGACGCCGCCCGGCGGGAAGGGGTTGCGCGAGTGAAAGAGCGTCTCGGCTGCGCGCCAGACCAGCTGGATCGTCGTCCAGCCGCGCGCGGCCATGAGGGTGGCCAGCCGATCGAAGTCGTAGTCGAGATCGGCGAGGCGCTGGCGAGTGGCCGCGGCGATGACGGGATGCCAGGCGCCGGCGAACCCGACCCGTGGCGGGAGTGCGCGGTCGAGGTCGGCGGCGTCCCAGGCCAGGGACGCGAGCAGCTCCTCCAGATCCGCGGGTGCGATATCGGCGATCCGCGCTGGCACGCTGGTGAGCGTGGCCAGGATGCGGCCGTTCTCCTCGCGCCGGGTCGTAACCGGGACCGGGCCGCTGACCGTGTCCAGGACCACTTCGCCGGGCCCGTCGCGCTCGGCCAGGGCCACCGCAGTGGCGATCGTGGCGTGCCCGCAGAACGGGACCTCGGCCAGCGGTGAGAAGTAGCGGATGACGGTCCCGGCCAGGAAAGCAGTCTCGCTGTAGCCCAGCTCGGCGGCGATCGCCAGCATGCGTTCGTCACGGAGCCCGGAGGCATCGAGCACGACACCAGCCGGGTTGCCACCGTCGGGTCGATCCGAGAACGCCACGTACCGCTGCACGGCCTCGCTCATGTCGGCATCATCGCAGGACCGAGCCGCTGCTCGAGCGCACCAGGGGCAGTGCAGGGTCCAGATCGCCGAGCGGACCGCATGGGGCGGACCCCCGCGATCGCGGCACTAGGTAGATCCCCCTGGGACTGCGTCACTACGCCCACTGTGAGTAACTCCTCCGACCACATGCGGCTCGCTTAGAAGCCGTCAGGGCGTTGCCTTCAGGTCCCGATACGAACCCGCACTCGATCGCACCCGTCTGATGAATCGGTTGTCGAGGTGGACATGTCGGCATCCCGGGCGCTCAGGGGTGACCTCGCCCCATCCCCAGGCTCAGCCCGCCCCTCGGGGCGTCGTGCTCACCCCACACTCATCGGTGAAGAGCCGCGATGGGCTGGCCGGACTGTCCGTCCCGGCACGGTCCCGGGCGTGCCCGCTTCATCTCGAAGTCTCGCATTCCGTCAGCGGTAGCCTGATGAGCAATGGTGGGCGGGGTGACGATGGGAGGGACCATGCGCGTCACAGCAAGGCCGCCTCGCTCCACGACGGACATCGAGGTCGACGTCCCTTCGGTCCCCTCAGACGGGGTGGAAAGGACGCCGCTGCCCACCCCCTCCCGCCGCGGGGGGCTTGGCTCGGTTCTGCTGGTCTCCATTCTGGTCGCCGCGGTGGCTGCATTCTTGGTCGCTATCCAGGACCGCTCCGCCAACGTGCGTCCGCTCCCTACCGCTACCCAGAGTGTGCAGCCACCCTCTCCGACGGCGAGCTCGACTGCGCGACCCTCACCATCATCAACCACGCCCTCCCCCACATCCGATACGAGCGGACCGTCGAGCAGCCCTACGGCGAAACCCTCGAGCACAGCATCGGCGGCCCCGAGCCCTGTGGACTCCGAATCATTAGGGCTGAGCAAGTTTACCGAGCTTGTCGCGATCTCGCTCGGACTCTTGGTCATTGCCGCGATGCTGGTCAGGTTACTTCGGCGGCGAGTCCCTCGAAAGGGGATCTTGCGCAAGCCGGAGAGGGAGGGCAGGCCTGATCTGGCCCTTGGACAGACAGACCAGCCTCGCGCGTCCTTGGGCACTCCTGATGTCCTCGTGTTGACTGAATCGTCGACGGAAGGCGACACCAGGCTCCACGAACGGGTCAAGAACCGCGAGCAGGCAGTCTTCGCAAACCTGCAGCTGGCGTGCAGTTTTCATCCGACCGACGAGTGGGTATTCAGCAGCGCCACGTTGACCGTCATCCTTACTCGAGTCGATGGCCTCGCAGCTCCGGCACCCATTGCCTACTCGCTGCTTCCGCTGCTTGAGCATGACGGCAGCGCTCACGAACAAAGCGTCGACATCGGTGCCGACATGAAGTTCGTGAGCGTCAAGAGCGGTGAGAAGTCCACCGTCCCCGGCGAGGTGTTCGTCCGTGGCTATGGCCTGCAGGAGTCCGTGTCCTACTGGGAGTTCACCGCCACGCCGCACCGCCCACTGCAGGGCTCGTTCCTGCTATGGCTCATCGCACGGGCGCCACGGGAATCGGACCTGATGGTGACGTCCAGCCTGCAGGTTCGGGTCGCGCCACGCCGGATGTGGTCCCGCGCCGACAGTCCGTCCGTGATTGGAGCCGGTGAGGTCGCACTGACGCTCGGTCTAAAGAACGGCCCGCCATATACCGCCCGCTTGGGCGGACCTGCTCCCCACCCCGCCACGGAACCCTGGTTGGTGGAAACGCTCTGACCTGACAGCCGGTATGTGGCGCGAGTGCGGAGGCCCATCCGGCCCCGCACCGCTCGTCTTGCTGCCGACGCACGCTGACTTCAAGGCAACCTCCGACGTGCGTCCTTTCGCCGCCTGTCCGCCCACTCTGGGCGACCTTCTCCCCTCGAGCACTGGAACGGTGGTCCACTCCGGGTCTAGTCTGCGGTTGAACGCGCAAGTACCGCTCAGCGCGGCTCGGCCTTGGCCTCTCTACCCGGTGACAAGGCCCCACCGGGTTCGACGTCCGGCACTTCGATACTCCTCTTCGCGGGAGGTTTGGACATGAGCACCTGGAACGCCATGACCCCAGAAGGCAAGGGCACCGTTCTCGGGGTCGTGCGACAGGAAGCAGACCAGTTCTTCGACCTGGCCGACAGTGACGATGCGTGGGAGGCGCCCACGGGCGCTGGGCACTGGCAGGTCCGTGATGTCGTCGGTCACCTCGTGGATACGACGGAGGCCTACTTGGTGTCGTTCGACGCTGTGCGCGAACACCAAGAACTGGACCCGGCCTACGGCCTGCCCGGGATGGCGGCCCGCTGCGACGAGATGGCGCAGGCACTCCGGTCGGTGCCGCGTCCGGAGCTCATGAGGCGGCTACGCACCGACTTCGACGAGATGTTCGAGACGTTCGAAGGCCTCACGAAGGAGGACTGGACCGACCTGATGGTCCCGCACTTCTACATGGGCATGTTGCCCTCGTTCTTCTTCCCGGCCTTCCAGCTGATGGACTACAGCGTGCACTCCTGGGACATCCGCCAGGGGACCGGCCGGGCACACGGGCTGTCGGGTGAAGCGGCCGACTTGCTGACGCCGTTCATGTTCGTGCTGTGGCAGTACACGACCAAGGCGGTCACCCGTGACGACGTGTGCGAGATCGGCATCCGGATCACATCCGGTCCGAACGCCGGTGACACGCGCGTCTCGCTCACGGAGGATGGGTTCTCCTACTCGCCCGGGGATGCGCAGGACCTGACTGTGCTCGAGTTCGACCCCGGAAGCTTCGTGCTCGCGGCGTTCGGGCGCAGCAACGCCGGCACGATCAGGGGCGACCGAGCGGTTGCCGACCGATTCTTGAACATCTTCTTCAGGATCTGAGTCACGCAATGACCGGGCGCGACCTCGCCGCGATCGACAACGACCGCGTGCAGATCCGTGACGCCTACCTCCAGCCCGCCGAGCGTCGCCCCAAGTCGAGCGCACGCCGCCTGCACCATTTTGCCGTGGTCGCTCGCGACGTCGAGGAGACCATCCGGTTCTATCAGGAGGTCCTCGAGTTCCCGCTGACCGAGATCTTCGAGAACCGCGACTACAGGGCTCGAACCACTTCTTCTTCGACATCGGCAACGACAACCTGTTGGCGTTCTTCGACTCCCGGGTCTCGACCTCGGCCCGTACGCGGAGGTCGTCGGCGGGCTACACCACATCGCCATCTCGGTAGAACCCGAGACGTGGCAGCGACTCAGGGGTCGGCTCGACGACGCAGGTGTCGAATACCTCCAGGAAAGCGGACGTCGATCTACTTCCGGGACCTCAACGGCGCCCGGCTCGAGCTGATCGCCGACCCCCTCGGCGAGATGTACGGGACCAAGGTTCTGTGACCCTCAACTCTCCCACGCCATCGACGGGCGGCTGCCGCACGTCGTTCGCGGAACCACCCTCCGCTCGGCGTTAGCTCATCGCTCGGCAGATCGACAAGGCTCGGTCGTCATCCGTGCGGGGTTCGCCGTGCATCCGCAACTGGTGCTCGTGCACCCGACGATCTTCTTCATCCGGCCAAGGTTTGACGCACACATGTCGGTCGTCGCCGAGCCGCCAGATGCGGACCGGGCGTGGTGTCTGTGGTAATTCACGCGGCTGGCGTGGACGCAACGATGACCCACATGTACGACGCGCCGGATTGGAGCTGCACGACAAGGTCGCCACCAACACGGGCCTCCACATGCGTCTCTCCGCCGCCTGCCGGGCGCATGGGCCCCACTCCGTGTGCCCTCAACGTCGGCGTCAGCTATCCGTGCAGCAGTCCGACGGACTGCCTGTACGACAAATTGCGTATCGGTGACGGCTGCCGCGCCTGATCTGGTCCCTCTATGGGGTGCTGGCTCTGTGCCGGCTCGCGGTGGGACGCTCTTTAGTGGGGCGAGCGATGAGGACTAAGGAGCGCGACGTGGCAGCAACCGGTGTCGAGGTCATCCGGCAGATGGTTGCGCGGACCAACGCCCACGACCTCGAGGGCATGGCGGCCTTGATACATGAGGACTACCAAAGCGAACAACCCTTTCATCCGGCGCGCGGCTTTGGCGGACGGGCGCAGATGAAGGCGAACTGGGGCGCGATCCTCACCGGCGTGCCCGACTTGCGCGCCGAGGTCCCTGCCTCGGTGCAGGACGGGGACGTGGTGTGGAGCGAGTGGCACTGGTGGGGCACGACCGAGCAGGGTGAGCCATTTGACCTGCGCGCCATCACCCAATTCACGGTTCGGGACGGTCTCGTCGTCCGTGGCCGGCTCTTCGCGGAGCTCGTCGAGCAGGGCGGAGCCGACATCAACGACGCCGTCGAGGCCCAGTCCGGCCACCGCCCACAACGGGAGGACTGAGCCGGCTCAAACGAAGCGGGGTTCTTGGTCAAGCCCCTGGCCGTCTGCCTGGCAGCCCACGACGATATCGCCACCCGCGTCTCCGACGGGAAAGTCGCGTGCTCGCGGGACGCGAGCAACCGCGGAGAGCCGACAAGTCAACGCGGATCGAGGTGGGTCACCACGCCGCGTCCCTGCGCGACTGGCGGTCGCCCGCATCTTGGCGATAAGCGAGTGTCGGCCGAATGAACGCGCCCGCCATTCGTGGCTGACGAAGCCTCACGATAGGTGAAGGCCCCACCTTGGTGGCGACGAGGATCTCAGAGAACCTCCCGCCGGATCCGCAACCCTCTCTCGAAATCGTCGCTGCCGCCCATCTCGTTGACGATACCGGCTCGGCGTGCGAGCGGCCACGCTCCATGATCGCAGCCGTGTGAACGAAGCGGACTTCTGCGGCCACGCGCGGTGGCTGCCCAGCGGCTCGACTGACGGGCGACTGCCTCCTTCAAGCGATGGTCCGGAGGTGCGTCACTGCGCCGCCTGCCGACCTTCCTCAACGCGGCAAAGTCGGACGTGGGCTGATCAGCGGGGGAGGCCGAGGCCGATCGGCACGTCGCTGCTTCCGCAGTCGAGGCATTTTTGGTAGCGGGCCCCGTCTTCAGTGCTGTTTGGATATCGGTGCGTCCGCCAGCGGTGCCAGACATGCAAGCGGCACGACCACCGACCTTTGCGACGTTGCTCTTGGCCGGGCTCTCGGTGCGTTAGCTCATCCATGGCTAAATGGTCCTCTCCGCCACCCGCTGGAAGTCACGGGAACATTTGTTGAGAGACCGCGCCTCGTCATCCCTTCCAGTCCCGGGTTGCGGCGACGCCTGCACCCGTCGTGGCATGGTCAGGGGGTCCGCCAAGCCGAGAGTGATCATCGAGAGTCCGCGCCCATACCCCCCGACCCCCTCCCCCTCTACAGGAGCGCCCTCGAGCAGTGACCCTGGGGGCTGTTCGGTTCGCGGAGAGATCAATCGGCGCGGCCGACCCCTTGTCACCATCGCGGCGTGTCTATTGACAACCCGACCGCTGAGATAATCTGGGTACCCTAGGGCGCTGCTACCGGAAGGGTCAGGGGTTGCCGTATGGGTGTGTCAGCTGAATTCCGGTGGCGCACTCGGGGAGCCTTGCTGCTGGCCACGTCCTGCCTGCTGGCGGCGTGCACCGCTCCGGCGACGGATGACCCGACCGCGAGGCAGCCGACGAGCTACATATCGCAGTCGCCTGGTGACCGGGTTCGCGCGGCGGTAGACGCCATGTTTAGTACCGACGATCGGGGGATCCACCGCCGGCTTCGGTCGATCTTGGTCAGTCTGGGGAATCAGGTCGTCGTCGAGCAGTACCGGGGGGGCCACGCCGCGACACAGACGTTGCAGATCCAGTCCATCACCAAGAGCGTGATCGCCACGCTGGTCGGGATGGCAGTCGACGAGGGCCGGCTCCCCGGGGTGGGCCAGACGCTGGTGCAGCTGCTGCCCGAGTACGCCGACGCGATGGCCGCCAGCACCAAGGCCGTGACTTTGCGCCAGATCCTCACAATGACAGGCGGCCTCTCCACGGACGCGGCCCTCTTCCCTCCGGGCACCGACTGGGTGCGCCACTCCCTTCGGAGTACCCCGACCAACCCACCGATCGGCCAGTTCGGCTACTCCAATGCAGACTCCCACGTGCTGGCCGCCATCCTGT
>CAVSDQ010000020.1:0-753207 GCA_963726675.1 uncultured Actinomycetota bacterium
GACCAGCGGCTCCGGCGGTTCGTCGGCCGGCTGACGTCCGGGCGGGACAGGGGTGTCGGGCTGGTGCCCGACACCCCTCGTCCGTGCCCCTCGGATGCCGCACCGCTCACCTCCGCGGCACGTGCGCGCGAGCGGACCGGCCGACAGGCAGTGGGCCACCGAGGTCGCCGCGTTCGTGCTCAGCGGAACGCGCGCCGGGCGCCGACTGCCTGTCGAGCGGTCCGCTCGCTGCTGGCCCTCGGCGACGTCGTCGGATGCCGCCCGTGGGCCGCCGATAGACTTGCGGCGGAGCGCCGGGAAGTCTGGTCGGCACCGCTCCCGCGACCCCGCGGGGACCCCCGTGTCATGAACCACAGGAGACCAGGCATGGCAGGAACCGACCCGGCCCCAACCCCGCCCTCGGCCCCCAAGGAACGACCGGCCATCCGCAGTCGGCCGAGCTGGCCCGAGGCCCAGGTCGTCGCCGAGGCGCTGCGCACCGAGACCATCGGCGGCGCGCTGCTGCTGGTGGCCGCGCCTGGCCGCCCTGGTGTGGGCGAACACGCCGTGGTCCGACGCCTACTTCACGCTGCGCGACACCGTGGTCGGCATCGAGTGGGCGCTGCACCTCGACCTCACGCGTCGGGCACTGGGCGGCCGACGGCCTGCTCGCGATCTTCTTCTTCGTCGCCGGCCTGGAACTCAAGCGCGAGTTCGTCGTCGGCGACCTGCGCGACCCCGCCAAGCGCGGTGGTGCCGGTCGTCGCCGCGGTCGGCGGCGTGGTCGTGCCCGCGCTGCTGTCTCACCGTCGGTCAACCTGGGCACCGGGGACGACGCGCTGCAGGGGTGGGCGATCCCCACCGCCACCGACATCGCCTTCGCGCTGGCGGTGCTCGCGGTGATCGGCTCCCAGCTGCCGACGGCGCTGCGCACGTTCCTGCTGACCCTCGCCGTGGTCGACGACCTGATCGCGATCACGATCATCGCGATCTTCTACACCACCGACCTGCCGGTCGGGCCGCTGCTGCTGGCGCTGGTGCCGCTCGCGGTGTTCGCCGTGCTGGTGCAACGCCGGATCACGTCCTGGTGGCTGCTGCTGCCCCTCGCGTTCGCCACCTGGGCGCTGGTGCACGCCTCCGGGGTGCACTCGACGGTCGCCGGCGTGCTGCTCGGTCTCGTCGTGCCGGTCAAGCCACGCTGCGCGAGCCAGGCCGTCAGCGACCCGACGACCGCAGCACCGACGTCGCCCACAAGTTCGAGCACCTGATCGCGGCCGATCTCGGCGGGCATCGCCGTGCCGGTGTTCGCCTTCTTCGCTTCCGGCGTGCGGTTCGTCGACGGCGGTCTGGGGCCGGCCCTCACCGATGCCGTCGCGCTGGGCGTGATCGCCGGCCTGGTCCTCGGCAAGATCGTCGGGGTCTTCGGCTCGACCTACCTCGTGGCCCGGTTCACCCGCGCCCGGCTCGACACCGACCTGTCCTGGCGCGACGTCTTCGGGCTCGCCATGCTCACCGGGGTCGGCTTCACCGTCTCCCTGCTCGTCGGCGAGCTGGCCTTCGGCGTGGGCTCCGAGCGCGACGACGCCGTCAAGCTCGCCGTGCTCGTCGGCTCCCTGCTGTCGGCCCTGCTCGCCTCCGTCCTGCTGCGCATCCGCAACCAGGCCTACCGGCGCATCGCCGAGCTGGAGTCGCGCGATGACGATGCCGACGGCATCCCCGACGTCTACGAGCATGAGACCACGTAGGTCCACAGCGGCCCGCGCTGGGTAAGGTCTGCGTCAGGGCCCGTGACGTGGGCCGACGTGGACAGTGAGGCGGACGCGCATGGCAACCGGGACATCGGGCACGGAGCGGACCATCGGCCAGCTGGTGGCCGATGCCACCCACGACCTCGAGGGCATCGTCCGGGGCGAGATCGCACTGGCCAAGGCCGAGGTCACCGACGGCGCCAGGGTGCTCGGCAAGGGCGCCGGCCTGCTCGCCGGTGCGGCCTTCCTCGCCCTGATGGGCTTCGTCTTCCTGCTGCACAGCGCCGCCTGGGGCATCTCCACGTGGCTGCCCGTGTGGGCCGGCTACCTGATCGTCGCCGTGGTCGTGCTCATCGTCGGTGCGATCCTGGGGCTGATGGGAAAGAAGGCCCTCGAGACGGCCAAGCCGGCCCCCGAGCGCGCCATCGACCAGGCCCAGCAGACCATCGCCGCCATCAAGAACCCCAAGGGCGAGCCGGATGCCGTTACCGCGGCGGCAGGTGCCACGACGGCGGGCGCCGGCACCGCAGGCAGCACGGCATCCGGCAGCACGGGCGCCGCCAACGGGACGCCGACCACGTCAGCCTGAGAGGCACCGCCCCGTCGACACCGGCCGCGAGCCGAGCTCGCCGCGGCGCAGGACGGGCGCGATCTCGTCGAGGGTGAGGGCGTAGCCGGTCTCGGCGTCGTCGAGCGAGGTGGCGAAGACCATGCCGACGACGTCGCCGCGCCGGTCGAGCACCGGGCCACCCGATGCGCCCCGGCGCACCTCGGCCCGCAGCGAGTAGATCTCGCGGGTCACGTCGAGGGTGCCGTAGATGTCGGCGCCCCGGGCCCGCAGCACGTCACGCACCCGGGCGGCCCCCACCGACAGCCCCTGGTCACCGGGGAAGCCCGCCACCGCGGCCTCGGCGCCGGTGTCCAGTGCGGCTCCCTGCTTCGAGGCGCGGGGCATCGAGCTCGGTCACCTCGAGCACCGCGACGTCGCGGCGGGGGTCGAAGGCCACCACCCGCGCCGAGTGCTCGCGGCCGGTGCCCCGCACGCTGACGGTGACCCGGTCGGCGCCGGCCACCACGTGGGCGTTGGTGGCGACCCGCCCGTGGGACAGCACCCAGCCGCTGCCCACCTGTGCCTGCCCGCAGCCGTCGGACTCCGCCCGCACGTGCACCACGGACTTGAGCGCGCGCACGACGTCGGGGTCCTTGGTCACGGACCCGTCGGGTGCGTCGACCGGTGCGATCGGCTCGGGGCCCAGGCCCTCGAACACGCGGGGAAAGACGCCGTCGTCCATGGCCTGGGTGAGGTCCTGCACGAGTCCGTCGGCCGACGACGGCATCAGCTTGTCCAGGGCCGTCACCACCGCCGAGTGCGAGACCAGCTCACGCGCTGCGCGCGGGCCACTGGTGCTCACCGCCCCCGCCACGACCCACACCACGAGCATTGCGGTGACGAGCACGGCGAACAGGCCGAGCCCCGAGTCGACCGCCTGCACAGCCGGGTCGGTGACGACGTCGCGCACCCGCCGGGCCAGGAACAGCATCAGGCCCTGCCCGAGCAGGGCGACGGCGACGACGGCTGCCACCAGGGCGAGCACCCCCACCGGTGTCGCCGGGTAGATGCCGGCGTGGTCCTCGAGCAGCGAGGGGGCGAGCTGCAGCGCGAGCCAGGCGCCGCCGACGAGCCCGACGAGGCCGAGCAGGGCCGACACGAAGCCCTGCCGCCAGCCGCTCCAGGCGTACAGACCGAGCAGGCACAGCAGGGCCAGGTCGAGGGCCGTCGACCCGCTCACCCGGTGTTCCCCCGCATCCACGGCGACATGACGCGGTCGGGCAGCGGGCGCTCGAACGTGGTGTCCCACGGCACGGCCAGCCCGGCCAGGTCGAACAGGCTGCTCAGCAGCATCGCGGTGAAGCCCCACACGAACAGGTCGCCCACCTCGAACGCCGGGCCCTTGTAGGGCCCGAAGACGGCGGTGAACCGGTTGGCCGGGGCGACGAGGTCGGCCACCGGCACCCGCAGCACCCGCTCGACCTCGCCGGCGTCGACGACCCCCACCGGCACCGGGCTCGGCCACCAGGCCAGCACGGGTGTCACGGCGTGCTGGCTCGGCGCGAGGAAGAGGTCGGGGAACGTGGCCAGCACCTCGACGCCCGCCGGGTCGAGGCCGACCTCCTCCTCGGCCTCGCGCAGCGCGGCACCCACCGAGCCGTCGTCGTCGGGGTCGAGCCGGCCGCCGGGGAAGGACACCTGTCCGGGGTGCGAGCGCAGGGTGTGGGCGCGCTCGGTGAGCACGACGTCCTCGCCGCCGCGGGGGTCCGGGCCGAAGAGCATGAGCACGGCCGACCGGCGGCCCTCGCCCTCGGGCGGCGCGTAGGTCGCGAACCACTCGTGCTCGGCCACGTCGGTGCGGGCCGCGAGGTCGACGAGCCACCCGGGCGTCGGGGCGGTCACGCCGTGCCCACCGAGCCGGGGCACCGTGCGCGCGCCGTGGTCATGGGCGCCATCGTAGGCAGCAAATCTGGGGTTCCCCCGGGCTCTGGAGAATTGCCCGCCGGCCTACGGCCGGTCACGGGCGCCGCCCGGGTGCCTAGCCGGCCACGGCGGGGGCGTGTTCCGCGGGGACGTCGCCGGCCGGCGGGTCGTCGGGCAACGGGCCGGGAGGCGGGTCGGGAAGGACGAGCGCACCTGGGGCCAGCTCGTAGGCGAGCAGTGTGCGGGCCTTGACCGGGTCGGTCTCGCCGTCGCCGTAGCTGGGGCACCACTGGGCGACCGGGCAGGCGCCGCAGGCCGGCTTCTTGGCATGGCAGGTGCGCCGGCCGTGGAAGATCAGCACGTGGCTGAGCATGGTCCAGTCGGCCTTCGGGAACAGCGCGCCGATCTCGGGCTCGACCTTGACCGGGTCGGTCTCGGCGGTCCAGCCGAACCGGCGAACCAGGCGCCCGAAATGCGTGTCGACGGTGATGCCGGGCACCCCGAAGGCGTTGCCGAGCACCACGTTGGCGGTCTTGCGGCCGACCCCCGGAAGGGTCACGAGGTCTTCGAGGCGGCCGGGCACCTCGCCGCCGAACCGCTCGACGATGGCCGCGCTCAGCTTGGTGACCGACTGGGTCTTGGCCCGGAAGAAGCCGGTGGGCCGCAGCACAGCCTCCATCTCCTCCCGGTCGGCACCGGCGAGCGCCTCGGCAGTGGGCCAGCGCGAGAACACGGTGGGCGTGACGGTGTTGACCATGACGTCGGTGGTCTGCGCCGAGAGCACGGTGGCCACCAGCAGCTGCAGCGGCGTCTCGAAGTCGAGCTCGCAGTGGGCGTAGGGGTAGCGCTCGAGGAGGGCGCGGTACATCCGTCGGGCCCGGCGGGTGCGGGCGACCGGGGACTCGGCGGCGAAGCGGGCACGCCGGGCGGCGGTGAGGGTCGGCACGGGCACGGCGCCAGCCTAGGGGGAGGGTCCGACGGCCTCCCACCTGCACGTCCGTGAGGCGTGGGGGTGGATGCCGGACACGTCCACGACTGGGCCCACCCTCCGCGCGCGGACTGTGTTCTCTGGCACACTGTGCCGCGTGGATCACGACGTCGTACGCAGAGCACCCCTGTTCGCTGCCCTCGACGACCAGATGGCGGAGTCGCTCATCGCGACCATGAGCCCCTCGCGCCTCGAGCGCGGCGACATCCTCTTCCACGAGGGCGACCAGGGCGACCGCCTCTACGTCATCGGCGAGGGCAAGATCAAGCTCGGCCGCACCAGCAGTGACGGCCGCGAGAACCTCCTGGCGATCCTCGGCCCGGGCGAGATGTTCGGCGAGTTGTCGCTGTTCGACCCCGGCCCGCGCACCGCCACCGCCACCGCCGTCGCCGAGACCCAGGTCGTCTCGATGGGCCACGAGCAGCTCAAGGAGTTCCTCGCGACCCGCCCGGGCGTGGCCTCGACGCTGCTGGCCGCCCTGGCCCGCCGGCTGCGCCGCACCAACGAGGTGCTCGCCGACCTGGTCTTCACCGACGTGCCCGGCCGCGTCGCCAAGGCCCTGCTCGACCTCGCGGCCCGCTTCGGCCGCCCGGTCGACGAGGGGCTGCTCGTGGCCCACGACCTCACCCAGGAGGAGCTCGCCCAGCTGGTCGGCGCCTCTCGCGAGACCGTCAACAAGGCCCTGGCCGACTTCGCCTCACGCGGCTGGCTGCGCCTCGAGGCTCGCGCGGTGCTGCTCATGGACGTCGAGCGGCTCAAGCGCCGCGCCCGCTGACCGCAGCAGCACGGCATCCGGGCCCCTGACCGCAGCGACACGGCATCCGGGGTCAGCGCGACAGGTACTCCAGCTGGGCCATGATCGACAGCCGCGCCGCCGGCCACACCGCTGACGGCACGTCGGCGTACACGCGCCGCAGCACCCCCTCCACCGGGTCGGCCTCGGATGCCGCGCCGTCGGCGAGCGCCTGGCGCACCTGCTCGAGGCGCTCGGCGCGGTGCACGCGGTAGAACGCGACCATCGCCGCGGCATCCGGCACGACCGGCCCGTGCCCGGGCAGGATGCGCACGACCGAGCCGTCACCGGTGAGCGAGCGGAGGCGCTCGAGGGAGTCGAGGTAGGCGGCGAGCTCGCCGTCGGGGTGGGCGACGACCGTGGTGCCGCGGCCGAGCACGGTGTCGCCGGTGAGCAGGGCGTTGTCGGCGGGCAGGGCGAACGAGATCGAGTCGGAGGTGTGCCCCGGCGTGGCGACCACCCGCAGCTCGAGCCCGCCGGTGGTCAGCACGTCGCCGTCGTGCAGGTCGTCGTGGCCGCGCCCCACGGCTCGCACCCGGGTGCCGGTGAGCTCGGCGAACCGAGGGGCGCCCTCGGCGTGGTCAAGGTGCCCGTGGGTGAGCACCGTCTCGGCCACCCGGGCGCCGCGCTCCTGCACGAGCTGCAGCACGGCGGCGAGGTGGCCGTCGTCGAGCGGGCCGGGGTCGATGACGACCGCCTCCGTCGAGCCGGGCTCGAGCAGCACCCAGGTGTTGGTGCCGTCGAGCGTCATCGGGCCGGGGTTGGGCGCCAGCACACAGTGGGCCCGGGCGGTGACGTCACCCCCCGCCCACGGGGCGGTCACCGACGGCGGCGGGGTGGCGGTCACCCGCCCGAGTATGCCGTGGCGCGCTCCTACGGCAGCCCGGGCAACGGCGAGTGCCTCGCACGACAGGCAACCGGATGCCGGACGGCCCGGGGCCCCCCTGGGTCAGGCACGGGCGAGGAGGTGTGCTCCCCGTTTGCCTGTCAGCAGGCGCAGGCCGGACCCTGTGGATGACGGTCTGGAACGGCGCGGCCTCCCGGGCACCATACGGGGGTGGACGACAGGGCAGAGATGGACGACGTCGCCGAGACCTTGAGGTTCGTTGGTGGGGTCGCATCCTGGCGCGTGCTCCGCGTCGTACATCGAGCGCGCATCATTCGTCGCGCAGCCACGGCCGGCGTCATTGTGCGAGCAGCCCGCGGGCGGTACGTCTTGCCGACCGCGTCCGAGCACCTGCGCACCGCGCAGTCGATCGGCGCCACCCTGTCCCACCTCAGTGCGGCCCAGCACCACGGCTGGGCGGTGAAGTCAGTGCCCGAACGCGCTTGGGTGACCGTGCGACACAAGAGGCACCTACGGCCGGGACAGCGTGATGCCGTCCACCCACGCTGGGCTGATCTGGGCAGAAGGGATGTGCACCATGGAGTGACCACGCCGCTGCGGACGGTCCTCGACTGCGCCCGCGCACTCCCCTTCGACGAGGGCCTCGCCGTCGCTGACTCCGCGCTGCGGACCGGCATGGTGGCGCGTGCAGAACTGCTGACGTCCGCCTCCTGCGCCGCAGGCCCCGGAGCTCGACGAGTGCGGCGAGTGGCCGCGTGCGCAGACGGGCGGGCGGCCAACCCGTTCGAGTCCGTCCTGCGCGCCCTGACCATCGAGGAGGGCTTCTGTCTCACTCCGCAGTTTCAGGTGGCGGACTCGGGGCTCTTCGCCATCGTCGACCTCGGCAGTGAGGAGCTGCGGCTCGCGGTCGAGGCCGACGGCTTCGAGCACCACGGAACCCGCAAGGGCCTGCGCAAGGACTGCCGCCGACACACGGAGTTCGCCGTTTTCAACTGGTCCTCCCTGCGGTTCTCCTTCGAGGACGTCATGTACGAGCAACCGTGGGTGCGCTGGGCGCTGCGCTCCTGGCGGGTCGTGCGTGCCGGCGAGGTGCCCGAGGACCCACCGCGGCGCTCCCGGTGACAGGCAAAGCGGTGACGAGTGACGGCAGCCGGCGCAAACTGTGCACGCACGAGGCACTGCCATCAGTGTTTGCCTGTTGGCGCGCACCCCGCGGCCCGACGGCTCCGGCGGGCCAGGGCAGCCCGGTGAGTCCTGGCGAGCCCGGACTGGGGGGCGGTCAGGGCATCTCGGTGCGGAGCACCGGCTGGCCGTCGGCCCCGACAACGAGCACGGGAACCACCTTCGCCACCACCGGCCGGTCGGTGAGAAAGGCTGCCGCAGAACCGAACCGAGCAAGCTCCTCCAGCGACACCACCGTCGGCGGCAGCATCCGCACCTCGCCGGCCGCGTGCCGGGCCAGCAGGTCGCCCGGCCGCACCCACGCACTGTGGTCCGACTCGGTCGTCGTCCCCCGCGCTTCCTGGCCCTCCGGCATCCCCGCGGCCAGGATCCACGTGTCGTAGCGGCGCGGCTCGAACTCCGGCGTCACCCAGTGCGCCCGCCCGCGCAGGTCGGCCACCGACAGGCGCACCCCGCACTCCTCCTCGACCTCGCGCACGGCCGCAGCGGCATACGGCGCGGCCCCCTCCACCGAAGCACCCATCGCGGCCGCCAGCTCGGCCAGCCCAGGGGTCGTCACCGGCAGGGCGGCATCGGCCGGGTCGATGCCGCCGCCGGGAAACACCACCGTCGACGGCGCGAACGCCATGGTCGCCACCCGCCGCTGCACATAGACCTCGACCCCCGACGCTCCGTCGCGCACCAGCATCACGGTCGACGCACCCCGCGGTTCCACCACCACCCGGTCGGGCGAGGCCAGCCACTCGGCAGCCCGCGCCCCCAGCCCGGGGTCGCGCGAGATCGGGTGGTCGACGACGCGACGTGAGCCCACGGCATCCAAAGGAACACGCCCGGATGCCGTACCTGCGCGGTCCGCGGCCCCCTCACCGCCCACCGGCGGTCAGTCCCGCACGTGGACGATGGCCTCGACCTCGACCGGCGCATCGAGGGGAAGGGCCAGGACGCCGACGGCCGAGCGCGCGTGCACCCCGGCAGAGCCGAACGCCGCGGCGAACAGCTCCGAGGCACCGTTGACGACCCCGGGCTGCCCCGTGAAGGACGGGTCCGAGGCCACGAAGCCGACCACCTTGACCACCCGCTCGACCCGGTCGAGGTCACCGACCACCGACTTCACGGCGGCGATCACGTTCAGGGCGCAGAACGCGGCGAGCTCCTTGGCGCGCTCCGGCGACACCAGCCCCGGCCCCTCGCCGACCCGCCCGGTCTCGGGCATCGACCCCTGCACCATCGGCAGCTGGCCCGAGACGTAGACCCGCGAGCCGTCGAGCACGGCGGGCACATAGGCAGCCACCGGCGGCACCAGCTCGGGCACGGCCAGCCCGAGCTCGGCCAGCCGCTGCTCGACCTCGCCCACGGCTCAGGCCCTCGGGCGCTTGAGGTAGGCCACGAGGTTGCCCTCGGGCATGACCAGGACCTGCACGAGCTCCCAGCCGTCTTCACCCCACTGGTCGAGGATCTGCTTGGTGGCGTGCACGATCAGCGGCACCGTGGCGTACTCGTACTTCGTCATGCCCGTCACCCTAGCGCCGTCGCACCCGGCGGCTACCGTGGCGGAGATGAGCGACGACGACCCCGGCATCATGCGGCGCAGCGCCCGCCAGCCCGACCGCACCGAGGTCACCGGCCCGCTGCAGACCGACGTCTACGACGTCTGGGAGCCCACCCCCGGGCGGGCCCGGCACGTCACGGTCGCCCTGGTGCACGGCGGCTTCTGGCGCGAGCAGTACGACCGCACGCACAACAACCCGCTGGCCGAGGCGCTGGCCCGAGACGGGTTCCACGTGGCCAACCTCGAGTACCCCCGCATCGGGATGCCGGGTGGCGGCTGGCCCGGCACGGGCGCCTCCGTCCTCGCTCGCCTCGAGTCCGTGCACGCCGACACCCACCTGCCCGACCGGGTCGTCGTGGTCGGCCACTCGGCCGGCGGTCACCTGGTGCTCTGGCTCGCCTCGAGCGACCACGCCCCCTGGGTCACCGGCGTGCTCGCGCTCGCCCCCGCGGCCGACCTCGCCGCCGTCGACCGGCTCGGCCTCAGCAACCACGCGGCCCGCGCGCTGCTCGGCGCAACCCCCGACGAGGCACCCGACGCCTGGGCCGACGCCGACCCCGCCCGCCAGCGGCTCACCCGCCCGGCGGTCATCGTCACCGGCGAGCTCGACGACGTCGTGCCCGCCGAGGTCGTCGACTCCTACGTCGCCTCGCGCGCCCCCGACGAGCCGCTGCGCACCGCGGTCGCCCGCGGAGCCGACCACTTCGACGTCATCGACCCCGACAGCAGCGCCTACCTCCTCGTGCTCGCCGAGATCGAGGAGCTCACCCTCACCACGCACTGACCGCCGGCCGGCGCCCGCCGTCGAAGGTGCGTCCGGGCTGCTCCGTCACCCCCTTTAGGGTGGATGCCGTGCCCACCCCTCCCCTCTCGCGCGCCATGGACGGCGTGCGCCTGCACGTGGTCACCGGCAAGGGCGGCGTCGGCAAGACGACCGTCGCGTCGGCCCTCGCACTCGCCCTGTCCCGCCAGGGCAAGCGGGTGCTGATCGCCGAGGTCGAGGGACGCCAGGGCATCAGCCAGACCTTCGACGTGCCGCCGCTCGGCATCGAGGAGGTGCGCCTGGTCAGCCACGCGGGTGGCGGCGAAGTGTGGGGCATCTCGGTCGACGCCAAGGCAGCACTGCTCGAGTACCTCCAGCTCTTCTACAAGCTCGGCCGGGCCGGCGGGGCGCTGGAGCGGATGGGCGTCATCGACTTCGCCACCACGATCGCTCCCGGCGTGCGCGACGTGCTGCTGACCGGCAAGGTCTACGAAGCGGTCGGCCGCACCACGGGCACCAAGCGCCACCAGGGCCCCAAGGCCTGGGATGCCGTGGTGCTCGACGCGCCCCCCACCGGCCGGATCACCCGCTTCCTCAACGTCAACGTGCAGGTGGCCGATCTCGCCCGGATGGGTCCGATCCACAGCCAGGCCGAGTCGATCACCCGGATGCTGCGCGACCGGCAGAGCGTGGTGCACGTCGTGACCCTGCTCGAGGAGATGCCGGTGCAGGAGACCGTCGACGCGATCGGCGAGCTGTCGGATGCCGGGTTCGGCCTCGGCACGGTCATCGTCAACCAGGTGCGCGAGCCGCTGGTCGACGAGGCGCTGCTCGACACGGCGGCTGCGGAGCCGCAGCGGGTGGCGGCCCGGGTGCGCGACGACCTCGCCGCCGTGGGGGTGCGGGCGGCCGCCAAGACGGTGAGCGGCCTGCTCAGCGAAGCCCACGACCACGCCGAGCGGGTCGAGCTCGAGCGGTCGCTGACCGACGAGGTCGCTTCGCAGGGGCTGCCCACCCTGAGCCTGCCGGTGCTCGCCCAGGGCATCGAGGACGGCGGCATCGCGGTGCTCGCGGACGACCTGCTCGCGCAGGGGGTGCGCTGATGGCCGCCCGCTCCGGCAGCACCGCGCGCTCCTCCCGGGCCGCGCAGGAAGCCCGCACCGCCCCCCAGGACATCGGCATCGACGCCCTGCTCGCCGACCCGGCCACCGGCATCATTGTGTGCTGCGGCTCCGGCGGCGTCGGCAAGACCACCACGGCGGCCGCGCTCGGACTGCGCGCCGCCGAGGCGGGTCGCAAGGTGGTCGTGCTCACCATCGACCCGGCGCGCCGCCTGGCCCAGTCGCTCGGCCTCACCGAGCTCGACAACACCCCCCGGCCGGTGGCCGGCGTCGGCGAGTCCAGCGGCGGGTCGCTGCACGCGATGATGCTCGACATGAAGCGCACCTTCGACGAGGTGGTCGAGGCGCACTCCACCCCCGACAAGGCGGCGCAGATCCTCGCGAACCCCTTCTACCAGTCGGTCTCCAGCTCGTTCGCGGGCACCCAGGAGTACATGGCGATGGAGAAGCTGGGCCAGCTGCGCGCCGAGGCCGAGCGCGAGGGCACCTGGGACCTCATCGTCGTCGACACCCCGCCGTCCCGCTCGGCGCTGGACTTCCTCGACGCCCCGAAACGGCTCGGGTCGTTCCTCGACGGGCGCTTCATCCGGCTGCTCACCGCACCCGCCCGGGCCGGCGGCAAGGCGTACCTCAAGGTCTTCTCGGTGGGTGCGACGATCACCGCGGCGACGATCTCCAAGGTTCTCGGCGGCCAGCTGCTGGCCGACGTGCAGACCTTCGTCGCCGCGCTCGACACCATGTTCGGCGGGTTCCGCCAACGAGCCGACGTCACCTACGCCCTGCTCAAGGAGCCGGCCACGGCGTTCGTCGTGGTCGCGGCGCCCGAGCGCGACGCCCTGCGCGAGGCGGCCTACTTCGTCGACCGGCTCGAGAGCGAGGGGATGCCGCTCGCAGGCGTCGTCGTCAACCGGATGCAGACCCTGGCCGCGCCGGCGCTGAGCGGCAGCCGCGCCGCCGCCGCCGCGGAGCAGCTCGAGGACCCCACGACGTCGACGGATGCCGGTGACGACGACCTCGCCGGCCTCACCTCCGCGCTGCTCCGCCTGCACGCCGACCTCGCCTCGGTGGCCACCCGGCACGAGGGGCACGTGCGCCGGTTCGTGGCGGGTCACCCCGGGGTGCGGCTCTCGACGGTCCCAGCGAGCGCGACCGACATCCACGACCTCGAGGGGCTGCGCAGCGTCGGCGACGCGCTCGCGGCCGGCTGAACGCGGCATCCCGGGTCAGTCGGGGGCCGCCCGGGTGGCCGTGCCTCACCCGGGCGCGGTCGGGGCGGATCAGGCGATGGCGCCCTTGAAGGTGCCGATCTTGGCCTGGGTGAGCAGCTCGGTCCACGAGCGCACGTCGGGGCGCCGGCGGAGCAGGGCTCGACGCTCGCGCTCGGTCATGCCCCCCCAGACACCGAACTCGGTGCGGTTGTCGAGGGCGTCGGCGAGGCACTCGGCCACCACGGGGCAGCCCTTGCAGACCGTCTTGGCGGCGCGCTGGGCCTTGCCCTGCACGAAGAGCGCGTCGGGGTCGGCCCCGGCACAGCGGCCCATGCCGGTCCAGTCCGCGACCCACTGACCCTCCGTGGGTGCGACTGCGGTTGCGATGCTCATGTCGACCTCTGTTCGTGGTGCTGTCCCGGCTGCGCCCCGCCGTCCGTTGTTGGCGACTCCTAAACGCTATGAGGGTCCGGGTCAGCCGGGTATCGTCCGAAACGGTCAAGGAGTCAGCCGAACGGTTGACCCCTCCACCACCCGCAGGCGTGCAGCCCGTGTCCACCACCCGCACGGTGGCGGGGTGACCCGGCATCCGCGGGTTACCCTTGCGGGCATGGATGGTCGTGCCCACAATTTCTCAGCCGTGCTCCGGCTGCTGTTCGGCTTCGTCGTGCTGAGCACCGTGGCTGGGCTGCTGATGGCCGGGCTCGCCATCCCCGCGGTCGGCGCCACCGGTGAGGCCGCCAAGGGCGGGGTGAACTTCTTCAACGACCTGCCGAGCGAGTTCACCGTCTCGCCGCTGGCCCAGCAGTCACGCATCCTCGACGCCGACGGCAAGCTGATCGCGAACCCTTACGACGAGAACCGCATCATCGTGCCGCTGAAGAAGATCTCCAAGAACATGCAGAACGCGCAGATCGCCATCGAGGACTCCCGCTTCTACAACCACGGCGGGCTCGACATGCGGGGCTTCAGCCGAGCGATGATCTCGAACCTGCAGGGCGGCTCGGTGCAGGGCGCCTCGACCCTCACCCAGCAGTTCGTCAAGATCACCCTCCAGGAGAACGCCCTGAAGAAGGGTGACAAGGGCGCAGCACGGGCCGCGACCAGCAAGACCTACTCGCGCAAGCTCCAAGAGCTCAAGTACGCGCTGAACGTCGAGGAGAACTTCACCAAGGACCAGATCCTCGAGGGCTACCTCAACCTCGTCTACTACGGCGACCAGGCCTACGGCGTCGAGGCGGCCTCGCTCAACTACTTCGGCGTCAGTGCCAGCAAGCTCAGCCTGGGGCAGGCCGCCCTGCTGGCCGGCGTCGTGCAGCAGCCCACCGCCTACAACCCGGTGCTCAACCCGAAGGCGGCCGAGGCCCGGCGCAACGTCGTGCTCGACCGGATGCAGTCGCTCGGCATAGCCAGCGCCAAGGACGTCACCGCGGCCAAGAAGGTCCCGGTCAAGAAGATGATCAAGAAGCAGCCGGTCAAGGGTGTCTGCCACCGCTCCCCGCAGCCCTACTTCTGCGCCTACGTCCTCGAGTACCTCCAGAAGTCGCCGCAGATGGCGGTGCTGGGCAAGACCCCCGCCGACCGGCTGAAGACGATCAACCAGGGCGGCCTGACCATCCGCACCACCTTGAAGCCGGCCATCCAGAAGGCGGCACAGCGCGAGATCACCAAGGCGGTGCCGATCGGCAACAAGCAGAACCTCGGCGCCGCGGCCACCATCCTCGAGCCGGGCACCGGCAAGATCCTCGCGATGGCCCAGGCCAGTGACTTCGACAAGTACCAGACCAACGTCAACGTCGACCAGAAGTACGGCGGCGGGCAGTACGGCTACCAGTTCGGGTCCACCGCGAAGACGTTCGGCCTGGTCACGGCACTGGAGAAGGGGATGCCGCTCAACGGCACCATCAAGGTGCCCTTCGCCGACGGCAAGAAGCCCTTCGTCTTCAAGGACAAGCGGCTCACCAGGTCCAAGTGCGGAGCCAAGGAGTTCCCGGTCAAGAACGACTACGCCGCCGGCGGCAAGCTGATGACCCTCGGCGAGGGCATCGCCAAGTCGATCAACACCTGGGCCGCCGAGCTCGTCATCGAGACCGGCCCGTGCGACGTGCGCGACACGATGACCAAGATGGGGCTGCACAAGGGCGACGGCAAGCCGATCGACCCCTACGTCTCCGACCTCACCCTCGGGTCGGGCACCACCAACCCGATGAGCCTGGCCAACGCCTACGCCACGCTCGCGGCCAGCGGCAAGCGCTGCGAGCCCTATGCCATCACCTCGATCACGACCTCCGACAAGAAGGCGATCAAGGTGCCGGGCCCGCAGTGCAAGCAGGTCATCCCGGCCGACGTGGCCAACGGCGCTACCGAGCTGCTCAAGGGCACCCTCGAGTTCGGCACGGCCAAGGGCTTCTGGGACGTCAACGCGCGACCGGCGGCCGGCAAGACGGGCACCACCGAGAAGCACAACCAGAGCTGGTTCGTCGGCTACACCAAGCAGCTGGCCAGCGCGGTCTGGATCGGGAACGTCAAAGTCGCCAACTCCAAGGGCAAGGCCTACTCGCTGAACGGCAAGTGCTTCGGCTCGTACGGCTGCATCAGCCAGGTCTTCGGTGGCACCGTGTCGGCACCGGTCTGGTCGAAGATGATGCGCGCCGCGTCGCAGGGGATGCCGGTCAAGGACTTCCCGGCCCCGTCGGCCAAGCTCCGCAACGGAAACCTCGTGCCCCTGCCGGGTGTCGTCGGCGCCAGCGTCGCCCGGGCGCAGAGCCGACTGAGCAGCGCCGGCTTCGACAGCTTCGTGGCCGGCAATGTCGCCAGCTCGTCGCCGGCCGGCACGATCGCCTACACCAACCCCTCCGGCTCGGCCTTCCCCGGCACGAAGATCGCCCTCTACGTCTCCACGGGCGGCGGGTCGTTCCAGGCGCCGGCGACGCAGAACAACAACAACACACAACAACAACCCGAACACCAGGCCCAACGGCAAGGGAAAGGGCAAGGGGAAGGGCGGCATCATCCTGCCTCCTCCGACCGGCTGAGCCGCGGGCGCGATCAGCGCCCGGACAGCACCTGCCTGACGACGGCGGCCACCCGGCCGCCGTCGGCGCGTCCGGCCACCTCGGCCTGGGCGGCCTTCATGACCTGGCCCATCTGCGGCATCCCTGTCGCCCCGGTGGCCTCGACGGCACGGGCGACGATGGCCTGCAGCTCGTCGTCGCCGAGCTGCGCCGGCAGGTAGGCCTCCAACACCACGAGCTCGGCCTCCTCGACCGCGGCCAGCTCGGGGCGGCCGGCGTCGGTGTAGGCCGCCGACGACTCCTTGCGCTTCTTGGCCTCCTTGGCCACGACCTTGAGCACCTCGTCGTCGGTCAGCTCGCGCGCCTCGTCACCGGCCACCTCGGCGTTGGTGATGGACGTCAGCGTCATCCGCAGGGTGCCCGAGCGCACCTTGTCGCGGGCCTTCATGGCGTCGTGCAGGTCGTGCTGGAGCTGCGCCTTGAGCGTTGCGTCGGTCATGGGCCCAGTCTCGCACCCGCCCTCCTGCCACTCCGCTCGCCCAGGTCTCCCCGGCTTTCCCTGCCACCGGCCGGGCAACACGCGCAGGTGGCCCCGCTTCGCGTGGCTACCGGCAGGAAGGTGAGGTGGATGCCGGGCCGCGCCCCCGGCATCCGGCTGCGGTGGCGATTGGGCCGGACGCCACCGGCTTTGCGAGGATGTGCGGATGACCGACCTCGCCCGCACCGCCGTGCGCACCGTCGGCGGCCTGGTGGGCGCCGGCATCGCGGGCGTCGCGTACGCCGCGCTCGTCGAGCGCACCTGGTTCACGCTGCGCCGGTTCGCGGTGCCTGCCCTGCCCCCGGGCAGCGCGCCGGTGCGCATCCTGCAGGTGAGCGACCTGCACCTGACGCCCGGGCAGTCGACGAAGATCGAGTGGGTGCGCTCGCTGGCCGAGCTCGAGCCCGACTTCGTCGTCAACTCCGGTGACAACCTCGCCCACGCCGAGGCCGTGCCCCCGCTGCTGCGGGCGATGGAGCCGCTGCTCGAGCGGCCGGGGGCCTTCGTGCTGGGCTCGAACGACTACTTCGGGCCGGTGCCCAAGAACCCGGCGCGCTACCTCACCCGCAAGTACGCCGAGGTGAAGCACGCCCGGGTCGACCTGCCGGTGGGACGGCTCGTCGAGGGCCTGCGCGAGGGCGGCTGGGCCGACCTCAACAACGCGCGCACGGTCGTGCGCGATGGGTGACCACGACGTCGAGCTGGTCGGGGTCGACGACCCGCACGTCGGGTTCGACCGCTACCACTCGGTGTCCGCGCCCGGCCGCCGACGACGTCACGCTGACGATGGGCCTGCTGCACGCGCCCTACCAGCGGGTGCTCGACGCGATGGTCGCCGACGGCGCCTCGGTGGTGCTCGCCGGGCACACCCACGGCGGCCAGCTCGCACTGCCGGTGTGGGGGGCTCTGGTCACCAACTGCGACCTCGACACCCGGCGCGGCCAAGGGCCTGTCGCGCTGGTGGCCCGGCGCGGGCTACTCCGGGCCGGCCGGCGGCGCTGTGCCCTCGTCGCAGGCTCCGGGGGATGCCGCGTGGCTGCACGTCTCGGCCGGGCTCGGCACCTCGCCGTACGCTCCGGTGCGCTTCGCCTGCCGGCCGGAGGCCACCCTGCTCACCCTGGTCGCCCGCGACTCCTGAGCACCGGGGTCGGCCCGCTCAGTGGGGCTGGCCGGGCGGGGCTGGACCGATTTCAGCGGGCCGGGGCGGGTCGGCTATCCTCGGGTGTCGCCGCGCCCCGGGCTCGGCGGCACAGCCACGGGGTGTGGCGCAGCTTGGTAGCGCGCGTCGTTCGGGACGACGAGGCCGCAGGTTCAAATCCTGTCACCCCGACAGCTGACCGAAGGGCCCTGATCTGCGGAAACGCGATCAGGGCCCTTCTGCTTGGGATTCCTCGGGCATAACTGGGGCATAACGACAGTCATGACGAATCGACCTCCCGGGTCACGATGATGATCCTGAACACGATGACGGGGACGAACAAGAGGAGGAGCAGGAGGAGCAGGAGGAGCAGGAGGACGAGCTCATCGCTGGTCGACACGGTGCCGGCGCGACGCGTCGTCGTCACTTCCCTTGAGGGGGTCCTAGGGCCGCCCGGTCACCACATCGAGCGGGCCGAGGTAGACGGCAGCCTGGCGCGCCGGCGCGGGAGTTACCTCAATACCCTCACAAAGGGTCTAAACTACATAAACGACCACCGCATTATCTAGTTTAGACCGTCTGTGAGGGCTCCTGGTGCACTCGTTCGTCGACCTTGACCGAGTCCTCGGCGCTGTGCCAGCGCCATTGGTCATGACGTTGCGCGACATCGACCGCGGCCAAGGCAGCGAGGGCCTGTACCTCAACCAAGTGCCCGACCTACTCACCGAGCTGGCCAACCGCGCTCGGGTCGCGAGCATCACTGCGTCATCTGCCCTCGAGGGCGTCGTCGTCAAGAACCGCAGCCGTGCCGCGGCCATCATCGCCAACAAGCCCATCGAGCTGCGCACCCGCAGCGAACAAGAGCTCGCCGGCTACCGAGCCGCCCTCGACTACCTCTTCGCCGAGGACTGGCGCCCGCTGAACGTGGGCCTGCTCCTGCACCTGCACCGGCTGCTGTTTGCGGATACCAAGGCCACCGGCGGGACCTTCAAGCAGAGCGACAACCTTGTCGTCGACCGGTCCCCCGACGGGGTTCAGACGGTTCGATTCAAACCTGTCCCTGCCGCTCGTACCGAGTACTACGCCGCCGACTTGGTCGACCGCTACGCCGATGCCGTCAAGGCAAACCAACACCACCCAGTGCTCCTCGTTGGCCTGTTCGTCTTGGATCTGCTCATCATCCATCCGTTCGATGACGGCAACGGTCGCGTGGCACGCGCGCTGACGAACGCCCTCCTCGCCGAGGCCGGATATGGGGTCGGCCGCTACGTGTCGCTGGAACAGCTCATCGCCGAATCTGCCGACGACTACTACCAGGCATTGCTTGACTCAACCCACGACTGGAACGACCACGCCAACGACCCGTGGCCCTGGCTGGCGTACTTCAGCAAACTCCTCGCCCGCGGCTACGCCCGGTTCGCTGAGGGTGTCGCCGCCGATAGGTCTGGAGGCACGAAATCGGAACGCGTCCGTGAGCACGTCCTGAGGCACGGTGCGCCCGTCTTCGCAATCTCCGATGTCAGAGCCGCGCTACCCGGAATCAGCGATCCCACCATCCGACTCGTCCTCAATGAGCTGAAGGATGAAGGGCTCCTCAAGCCGCAGGGCACAGGACGATCGGCCGTGTGGTTGCGTGTGACCACGTAAGCCACTCCGCGCACGCCTTGCGGCAGATGAGTGCGCTTCTAAAGGGCGGCCCAAGTACCCAGTTCGGAAGGTGGCGCGCCCCGGACGAAGGCTTCGACCAGATCGATCGCACGGCCTATGGGTAGGGCGAACTCGCCTGAGAAGATCGCCCGTTCACCCATGACCGGTACCTCAATGACGTTCTCTTCAGGTACGGCACCATCGCCGCGGAGCAGGTGGCACTCGTTCGCCGAGGGGAAGAGATGTACGAGCCCCCAGCCTGACGCCACGGAGACGGTGACGCGTGGGAACGGCTCGTGGCCGCGGGAGACCTCGGCGTAGCCACGCCCTAGTACGGCCAAGGAGTGCAGCACCTCGAGGAAGTCCCGGGCATCTGCGTATTGCTCGACGTCAGTGGAGGTGTGATCACCCAGCCAGGAGACCCACGAGACGGGATGTGGATCGGCACCGTTCATGGCTGGCAGCATGCCGCAGAGAGTGCGCCGATGCCGGCGTCTGCCTGCGACTGGCGTCGCCCGTCCTCCTCGGCAGGAACTCGCAGTCACTATCCGCGGCATGAGCGTGAGCACCGCCCTTCGGTGATCAGGGTTCGAGGAGGGCGGGATCGAACCAGACATCCTGCTGGTTCGGAGCAATGAGGAAGCGCCAGCCGGGTGGGAGCCCCAGGAACGGGAGGGCTGTCGGACACCACTCCTTCACGTGCTCCAAGTGAACTGGCTTGAAGAAGTCATCGTCCGCGCGCAACTCTTCGCCGGCCCAGACGTACCAACCGCAGGTGTCTACAGCGGGAGTGGGTCGGCGGAACTCGCCTGCTGTGCATGGAGGTTCAGACGCCTCAGGGTTCGCGGCGGAATGTGGTTCACCGGCACGTTCCTCGAGGTCGTGGAAAACCAGCTCCTTGTGTACACCGATGCCATGGCCGACGAGCACGGCAACGTGATCGACCCCCGAGCAGATGGGGATGCCGGCCGGTCACCCTGCGGTCACCGAGGTTCGGGTGGAACTCGAGCCCGTCAGTGTCGGGACCCGGATGGTCCTCACCCACGTCGGCATCCCTGAGGGCTCACCCGGCGCCGTGGGATGGGCGATGGCGTTGGACCAGCTCGCCGAGCAGCTGAACGCGACCAGCCCCTCATAGACCCGATGGTGGTTGGGGATTCCCGTCGGCGAAGGCGCACGGGAGGATGGCGTCGTGAGCGTGGATGTCCATGGTCCAGGTCGTCATCAAGCTCTTCATCCGCGGGCCGGTGCAGAAGTCGATGGACAGCGAGATGGCCGCCCCGGACATCGCCAAGGCCGAGCTTGAAGGATCCATGTCAACCGGGGCATCCGACCCTGTTGTGGCGCACCCGGGACGGGAACTTCGGTCATCTGCCCGGGCCATGTCGTTGCGTGCGGCTTTGGAGGAGGATCGGCCGAGTGGGCACCGACTCGGTGCCGACTTGCAACGACCAAGGAGCAGTCATGTCGAAGTACATGGTCTTCTACAACACCACCAGCACTATGCGCGCCCAGATGGCCCAGATCCCTCCTGACCAGGCGGCGGCCGGCATGCAGGAGTGGATGACGTGGGGTGAGCGGGTGGGAGATCGACTGGTCGACATGGGCTCGCCGCTGGAGAACGACGGCGACACCGACGTCCAGGTGTCTGGCTATTCGGTCGTCGACGCCGACTCGCAGGAGCAGCTGGACGGATTCCTCGAGGGTCACCCGCACACCGCGGCCGGCGGGGCCATCTCGACCCAGAAGTTCATGGATCTCCCCGGCATGTGAGGGCCTGCCTGACGCCAGGGCGCACTACTGCTTCAGATGGGCACCAACGGACTCCTGGTCGACGACTCGTCTCGACCGGTGCCGGGCACAACGTGATGCTGACCGGATGGTCCAGCATGGCCCTAACGTCGATGCGTGGTTCGACCGCTACGACAACCCCCAGAAGGAGCTGGTTCTCGCCGTCCGCGACGTGTTGCTGGCGGCGGACCGTCGAGTCGGTGAGTGCATCACGTGGCAAAGCGCCCACCTTCACGTATCAGGGCAATATCGCGTCGTTTCTCCCGAAGGCCAAGAAGCACGTTTCGCTGATGTTCCACACCGGGGCCTCGTTGCCCGACCCGTCTGGGGTCCTCGACGGTGTCGGGGCAACCTCATAATCACTCAAGGTGCTCGACCACGATGACCTCAACGAGAAGACCCCAGCTCTCCACGAACTGGTCCGAGCCTGGATCGAGCTACGACCCGACTGACGAGCGAGGCCGACCGACCACAGGCTTGCGTGCCAACCCGCTGTTTCGGCACGCCAGATGTCACTGGGTTCGCCCCTTATGACGCCACCTGATCGTCGCGGATTGCGGAAGCCCCGGGCCTTGAGTGGCATGTCCCTATCCAGCGGTTCATCCCACTGGGGCCTGAGTGCGAACAGAGGCTGCCGACGTCAGGGCGATGGCTGGGCCCGATCGAGGATTGACTTGAGGTTGGCCAGGTCCTTACGGTTCGCACGCCGCATCGCCATCGACATGACGGGCGCGGCGACGGTGGAGAAACCCGCGGGTTCGCCGGCGTTGCGCAGCGTCATCCGGGTGGTGGTCGGTGACTCCTCGGCCCAGGTGTAGGTCGTCTCCATCGGGAACGGGCCTTCTTGGGTACGCATCACCAGCCGTTGGCCGGGAGTGTGTGTGGCGATCTCGTAGGTGTAGACGAGCCGTCTGCCGAGGAACTGGGCGACGAACGCGACCAGGGTCCCCTGCTGCAGCGGCGGCTCGCTCTTCCACTCGACAGACCTGATGTTGGCGTACCAACTGGGGGCGTTGTCGGGGTCGGCCGCAAAGGCCGACACCTCCCTGACTGGCCGGTCGATAACGATCTCGGTGGTCACGTCGACCTTCACGATGCTGCGCCTTGGTCGGTGACCGTCAGCCGAGCGCCGGGCCCGGGGTTCCGCCCTCGGCGTGGGACTTGATGGTCTGCTGGATCAGAGCCCAGGTCTGGCTGGTGAAGGCCAGGTCGGTCTCGGGGTACCCGTTCTCGAAGCCACCGTGGCGGAAGAGCAGGTTGGTGCCGCTCTCGGCACGGAGCGCGGGGCCGACCTCCCACTCGAAGACCGAGCCGTTCCAGAACGGAAAGCCGGACTCGATGGTGTAGCGCACGCTCTTTCCGTCGACGACCTCCAGCGTGCAGTTCAGGTCAACCGGGGCCATCGCGAACCCGAACCGCGCCTTGCCCTCGGCGACGTCACAGTTCGACGTCCAGACCGAGCGCATGCCCTCGGTCGTGCTCAGGATCTGGACAAGCGCCTCAGCCTCGGCCTCGACGTCGAGCGCCAGGATCGTGGTGTTCATGGGTGTCTCCTCTCGTTGCGCGACGCGCCGCGGCACGGCGTTGTTTAAGTGCTGCCTTAAATATAGACTGGGGAACGACGACGACGCAACCCATCGACGAAGGCAGCAATGGACCCGCTCAAGGTCATCGCCGTGGAACGGCGCCGCCAGATCCTCGAACTGATCTGGCGCGACGAGCTGTCCGCAGGCGACATCGCGGCCCGCTTCGACGTGTCGTGGCCGGCGATCTCCCAGCACCTCGGGGTGCTCAAGGCGGCCGGGTTCGTGACCGAACGGCGCGATGGACGATCGCGTCTGTACCGTGCGAATCCGGAGGCGATGGGTCACCTGCGTGGCGTGATCGAATCCATGTGGCAGAGCCGGCTCGACGACCTGAAGGCCGTGGTCGAGGCCGAGCCGCGCAATCAGGAGGACCAGTGAACACATCCCCGCTCGAGGTGACCACGCACATTGCAGCGCCCCCGGAGGTGGTGTGGCCCTACCTCACCGACCCCGCCCGCTACGCGTTGTGGATGGGTACCGAGGTGACGCTCTCCCCTACCCCGGGCGGCCTGTACAGGGTGCACATGCGCGAGGGGGTCGAGGCGCGGGGCGAGTTCGTAGAGCTCGACCCTCCACATCGCCTGGTCTTCACCTGGGGGTGGCAGGACCACCCCGTCGTCCCGCCGGGCTCGACCACCGTCGAAGTCACACTAGAGGCCACCGACGAGGGCACCCTGGTGCGGCTCACCCACCGCGGGCTCCCCGACCCCGAGTCCGTGGCCCACCACCGCCAGGGTTGGGAGAGCTACGTCGCCAGGCTCACGACCGCGGCGACCGGAGGGGACCCCGGGCCCGACCCGAACGCTGAGATGACGCTCTGATCGCGGACGCGGGCAGCGTCGAAACGCTCGATGGACTCGTCTGGCGAGGTAGCTCGCCGGTGAGTCGACGTTGGCGCTCCGGAGTGGGACTCGTTCAGGCAGGCGATGTCGAGCGTCGCGTCCACCGTGAGTACGGTCGCGACCCCGCCCGAGTGTCTGGACTGAGGCGCTAGGTCGTGAGTCCTCGACGTGCGAACTGAACCGCCTCAGCGAGCAGGGTCGCCCACAGGTCGCGGTTCACGGTCGGGATCGAGACCCACTCGCGGAAGACCTTCCCGGCCGGGGCGAACGGGTCGCCGTCGCCGCTGTCGATGAGCTCGGTGACCCGCTCGCGCGGCAGCTTCACGACCAGGCGCTTGGCCCTGTCGTCGAAAGACGCGAGGAACTGCCCGGCCAGTCGCACGCAGGGGTAGCCCATCATCGTGGCTCGGCCGATGGCCGGGTCGTAGAGCAGGTCGTCGGTGAGTTCGTCGTAGAGGTCACGAGCGTCGTCCCCGCCAGAGGGCTCCGGCGGGGACGGACTCGTCACATCACGCGTCATCAGGCCGCCGGTGGGGTGAAGACGCCGAACTGGTTGCCGGCCGGGTCGCGCAGGTAGGCAAACGTCGGGGCGCCGGGACCGGGGTCGAGGTGCTTGCTCATCACCGTGCCGCCGAGTTGCTGGGCGTCGGCGCAGGTGGACTCGACGTCGGCAACCAGGAGGTAGAACACGGCGTGGTCGGGCACCTGGCCGCCGGTGCCGAAGATGCCGCCCATCGGCTGCTCGGCGCCTGAGGCGGTGATGTTGCGGTAGTCCACGCCGCCGGACGCGGCCGGGCCGTCGGCGTTGAATGTCCAGTCGAACAGGCTGCCGTAGAACTTCTCGGCGGCGTCGGGGTCGCGGGTGGCGACCTCGAACCAGGCCAGGGCGCCGGGAGCGGGGGTGGTCATGTCGGTCTCCTTCTGCGGTCGGGTCACCCGCCGGGTCGGCGGGTTGCTTCGACTGTCTCGAGGGGACGCGACAACCCTGTGTCGGTGTTTGTGACTGGATCTTCGGGACGCAGCGCCGAGGCCGGAAGTCTGGTCTGGTGGCCGTCGACGACTGGCTCGTGGACGACGCGTTCCGGGTGTGGCGGCGCCGGCGACGGCTCGGCGTGGGTGATGCGGTCCATGCGGAAGACCCGGTCGTCTCCTCGCAGATGGCACCAGGCGGTGAGGTAGGAGCCGTTGGGGCCGACCACGACGTGCTGCGGCTCGATCCGCCGTTCGGTCTCCAGGCCGCCGACATCCGTATAGCGGATGCGCAGGGCCCGGTTGTCGCGAACGGCACGCCAGATGATCTCGGCGATGTCGGCGTCCGGGTCGGGTGCCGGTCGGACCAAGAGCCTGACCTTGTCTGCGGTCGAGCGTGCCTCCGCGAGGGCACGCTCGGGCATGGCTGCCACGATCTTCTGCAGCGCGCTGCGGGCGTCACGGGCGAAGAGGACGTGTTCGCTTCGGCTCAGCGCGATGGCGACCGCGGCCGCCTCGCGTGGCGTGAAGTTGAGCGGCGGCAGACTCATCGCTCGGTCGAGCGTGTAGCCGCCCGCGCGACCTGTCCTCGTCGCCAAGGGCACCCCGGCCTGCCCCAACGCGCTCAGGTCGCGCTCGATGGTTCGAACGCTCACCTCAAAGTGCTGAGCCAGTAGTCGCGCCGTCCGCCCCCGAGGCCCGGCCGCACGCAGCTCCTCGACCAGCGCGTACAGGCGGTCGGTTCGGTTCATGATTGGAGGGTAGAGCCAGGTGGGGACAGTCCGGCCGTGGTCGCCACCGACGTCAACGAGACGCTCCCGGACATGCCACCGATAGTCAGGCGATTCGAGGCCGTCGCTCTGCCCGGAGCAGTCGTGCCGCGGTCCCACACCCGCGCCCAGGAGTTGAACGGGTGCCGGTGTGTCGGGCCAAGTCCGAGTAGGCCGTGGCCAGTCGTCCCAACCTTCTGACCCATTTCCCAGGCTTCTTGGGGTTTTCCCGAGTTGAGTCGATCGGGTTGACTCGTTCCACGCCGTTGATCAGACGCGGGTCGGGCATACCCTCAGACCGGGCCCGAGCGTCACCCGAAGGCGTGTGGATAGGCAGCTCCGACGACCCACCCACCGATCCGGTCTGGCAGCTCGCGCAGGGGGACGATCCGCACCACGTCCCCGACGTTCACGATCCCGGCACGGATGACCCAGGAGTTGAGGGCGAGCTCGTTGCCGAAGGCGTCCCGGATCCGGCGAAAGACGTCGAGGTCCTGCCGGCCGGTGTCCGGATCGATCGACGTGACGATGCACCGCTGGCGCACCGAGTGCACACCGATCACCGCGTCGCCGATCGTCAGGGCCATCCCGGGAAGCTCGGGCTCGCGATCGGCAGCGATCCCGGAGATGACCATGTTGGGCCGAAGTCGCCGGACGTCGTGGCCGAACCGCTCGACGGCGCCGTCGGTGGCAACGAGCAGGTTGAGGACGTCGAACCGCTCCGGACTGCGGTCGGCCACCAGGCGAGCAGCGGGGCCGGCATGCCGCTGCACGAGCTGCGCGGCGTGCCCGCTGTCCCACCGGTGCCCGTCCACCTGCGGCGTACCGTCCAGCCCGGTAGTCGCAGCGACGGTGAGCAGGCCGTGCCGGGTCCGTCCGGTGACCGGTCCCCGCGGCCCGGCCACGTGGACGACGCGATCACCCTCGACCCCGTCGCTCGTCAGGGTCGCCGACGTGAGCGGCTCGCCCCTGAGTGACTTGACCGGGTACCGCCACAGCTGGGACACGCGCATGTCTGGCATCGCCAGCCCTTTCTGGGCCCCCCCTGAAGGAAGCACGGATCCTTCCCCGTGCCCCGTCGCTCGACGGCCAGAGGGACCTCACCGAGTTGGCATCCGTTCACCGGGGCGTCTTACCCCGACGCAGGGTCGGCCAGCTCAGCAGGCGTCGATGGCCAGCTCGTAGACGTCGGTCCGCACATAGGCCGTCGCTCCTGGGTCATCCGGCGCATCGTCCTGCTCCGGGCGGTCGGCCCAGGCGCCGGCCTCGGTGTCCCAGTAGGACACGTCGAGAGCGCGACCGTTCGCATGGTCCACCAGCAACCGGAATCCGCGAAAGTCGTCGCCCTGATGCAGTCCCGCGGCTGTGTCTCGCGTGCGCCTGATGAGCGCACCACTGTGCCCTGGGTCGAAGGCGACCTCGTCGATCCGGACCCACATGGTTGCCCTTCCCTACGTCGATGATCGGCTCATGGTGCCGACGGCCCGGCGTCGCCGAACCGCTCAGCCGCGTCCCTCAGCCCGCGGTAGTCCTCGCGACACGCCGGGCAGGCCCGGAGGTGGGCGGCGAGCCCGGGGTGCTCACGCTCAGGGTCACCACCGGCGAGCTGGGTCTCGATGTACTGGTGCAACACCCCGAAGCCGGCGGCGCAGCCGGCATCGAGGTCCTCAGCTCTGAACAGGTCGTCGAGCTGCCGGTCATCGTTCATGGCGTCCCTGACTGGTAGGTCGGTCGCTCGTACCCCGCGGAGCGCAGGCTTGCCTTCAGCTTCCTTCGAGCGTCGAACAGCGCCTTGTAGACGGTGTTCCTCGAGGCGCCCAGCTCTCGCGCGAAGGCATCCATCGGGACCTCGTTCAACGCGATCGCGACGAAGACCCTGCGCTGGTAGGGCGTCAGGTCCTCGTCAATCGCGCGGCGCAGCGCCGCCAACACCTCGCGCTGCTCGCTGTGCTGGTGAGGCGACCCTGCTGTGGTGTCCGGGAGTCGCTCCCATGCGTCGTCATCCATCACGGCACGATGGGAGCGCCAGAAGTGACGGCCCATCTTCGTCGAGACCTCGAGCATCACGAAGCGATACGCCCAGGTAGTGAAACGGCTCTCGCCCCGGAAGTCGGGAACCTTCGCCCGGATCGCCATCAGCGCATCATCGGTGGCTTGCTGGGCGATGTCATCGAGCTCCGGGCCACGCAGCTGGAGCGAGCTTGCACGGCGCGCGACCTCGTGCCGAGCGACACGCAGCAGCAGAGCGTGCAGTGCGACGATGCAGGCCTCGTGCAGTTTGCCCGTCGCGCGCAGCCCGTCGACCCACGCCTGGGACGCATCGTCCAAGCCAGCATGGGAAGCCACCCTGGCGACGGGAGCCCCGAGCGGGTCAGCGGACACGGCGTGAGGATACACGCGTCATCTCGCGGGCCACCGGCCCGGGACTCGCCGCAGACACGTGGCATCGCGCCTTCACAGGTCGACTACGACGTCGCCGCGAGGTGTCGCGCAGCACACCAGGACATTTCCCTCGGCCGGCAGATCGAGGGGGACCGGCTGAAACCCGACAGAGCCCTCGAGCAGAGCCACCTCACAGCTGTGGCAGACCCCCGACCTGCACGACCACTGGACCGGGACGTCGCACGCCTCAGCGAATTCGAGGATGCTGGCGAAGTCATCGCGCCACGCCACCGTAAGACCGCTACGCGCGAAGGTGAGCGCCGGGCCGTGTCCGACGGCACCAGCGGGCGAGTGGGGCATCGGTAGCGGCCGGGTCTCGATTCCCGGCGTAAGGGCCGGAGCGGCACCGAAGACTTCCGAATGGATTCGGGCGGCTTGTAGTCCGAGGCCGGTGAGGGCGGAGCGGGCTTCGTACATGAACGCCTGTGGCCCGCAGAGGTAGGCGTGGCTTTGGTGGGGGAGGTCGAGCCCGCCGAGGAGGTCGGCAGTCAGGCGGCCGCGATGGGTGTAGTCGCGACCCCGTTGGTCGGTCGCTCGCGGAGCGCTGTAGCAGATCACTGCGTGGGCATTGGGCAGCCCAGCAAGCACACGGCGCACCTCCGCTGCGAAGGGATGCTCACTGCCGTTGCGTGAGCCGTGGACCCACCACACCTCACGGATGGACCGTTGGCCCGCGAGTGCATGAAGCATCGCAAGCACCGGGGTCGCGCCGATTCCCGCGGACACCAGCACCACGGGCGACTCTGCGGGCTCGAGCGTGAATCGGCCACGCGGCGCCGACATCGACACGATGGTCCCCGCGCGCACCTGCGAGTGCACGAAGCTGCTCACCACACCGTCGACCTCGCGCTTGATGCTGACGCGATACTCGGCGGAGCTGGGTGGCCCCGAGAGCGAGTAGTTGCGCGACGTTGGCTTGGCCCCGTCGCCGGCCGGGAACTGAAGGGCGACGGACTGCCCCGGCAGGGCTGGCGGGAGTGCACGGCCGTCGATCGCGGCCAGGTGGAGGGACACGACGGTCGAGGTCTCGTGCACGACGTTGACGACCTCGTGCGGGCGGAAGCCGGCCCAGGCGGCGGGCGGCCCTCCGGCGGCATCGTTGAGCCCGACGTTGCCCGCGGTCGCGCCGTCGGCCGCCGCCAGTGCCTCGAACGATCCACGCCAGCCTGGGCTCAGCGCCGGCAGGCGCAACGCCTTCTCCACGAGAGCGGGGTCGCGCCCCGGCAGGTAGAGCAGGGCATCGACGTCCGCAACGGTCATCTGGGCAGGGTCGGCATGGACCTGGACGACCACGTCTCCCGCCTCGACGAGGCCCTCGCGCAGCACCCGAAGGTAGAACCCGGGACGCCGGTGGGAGACCAGGAGCGCGGGCAGCTGCGGCTCTCCCATCCGCAGTCCGACCCGGTAGCACGTGACGCGAGGCTGGCTCACCTCGACGAGCGCCCCGCCGATCTCGAACCGGTCGCCGATGCACACGTCGTCATCCGCGAGGCCGTCGACGGTGAAGTTCTCGCCGAACTGCCCATGTACGAAGTCGTTTCGAGCGAAGTGGCGGCTCCAGTGCCGGTAGGCCTCGAGCTGATACACGAGCACGGCGCGATGAGGTCCACCATGACCCGCGAGATCTCCCTGTGCGTCCCCGTCCACGTTCAGCTTCCGAAGCATCTGCGGGCCTTCGACCGCGCGCTTCCAGACCGCGGTCCGGACCGTTCGACCACGCCACTCCACGTCACGTGGCAGCCCGACATTCACGGCCACGAGGCGACCGGCCGCTCTCGGGCCTGCCGACTCACCCATCCGCGGACAGCACCTGAGGTTCGATCGCCCGAAGGCGGTCGCTGACCCTGTCGCGGACCCCAGGGTCCGCCAGAAGCCCGTGTACACCGACCGGGCTCCCAGTGACCGGAACCTGGGTGCGGACCTGGGCAAGCACCTTCACCCCGACGTAGCCAAGGGCAGCCCCCATGGACATCTGCGCCCCCTCCCCTCTGCCGTCGGCCGCGACGGTGATCATGGCAACCGGCTCTCGGTGGAGCCCACCGCTTCCGAAAGGCCAGTCAAGCAGGTCATGCAAGATCCCCGGAGGTCCGCTGGCGTACTCCAAGGTGCACAGAAGGTGCACAGCACGGCTGCGTTCGCCCAGAGACGGCGGGCGCTCCCTGAGATCAGCAGCACCCGCACTGACGCTCGGCCCGGGCCCTGGTGGCGGTCTCGTCCGACCGTCAGTGAAAGGCCCGCCGAGTGGGGAGATCCCGCGCTCACCCGGCTGTCGCGAGCGGCGTCGCCGCGACGCGAGCGTCGAAGAAGGCCATGATCTTCTCGGCGATGAGGTCCAGGTTGTCCTCCGCGGCGAAGTGGCCCGATTCGAGCCGAACCAGCTCGGCGTCGGGAAGGTTGCGCAGGTATGCCTCTGCCACCGGCAGAGGTGAAGAAGATGTCACCGTGACCCCAGAGGATCAGCGTCGTCGTCGGCTGGCGTTCACGCAGCGACCCCTGCCAGGTGTCGTAGGGAGCCGCGTTTGTCCGGTAGTCGTAGAAGAGGTCGAGCTGGACTCGGTGCGCCCCAGGACGTGCGAGGAAGTACTGGCCCGTGGTCCAGTTGTCCGGGCTGATCTTGCTCGCGTCGGGGTGACCTGTGGTGTAGATCGCCTTGACCGTGTCGGGGAGCAGGAACGCTTCCAGCGCCGCCTCGGTCTCAGCGTTTCGGTCGACCCACAGGGCGTGGCGGATGCCGTCCCAGGCCGCAGTGAAGCCCTCCTCGTAGGAGTTCGCGTTCTGGATCACCTGCCACGTCAGCCAATCGGGATGCTTCGCGATGATCCGGTTGCCGATGGGGCCGCCGTAGTCCTGCATGCAGATGCCCATGGGGCCGGCGAAGGCGACCTGGGTCAGGAGCGCATCCACGACCTGCGCCAAGTGGTCGAACGTGTAGCCCCACGTCGTAGGGTCCGGCATGTCCGTGTTCCGGAAGCCGGGATAGTCCGGCGACAGGACGTGGAAGCGGTCGGCCAGGGCCGGGATGAGGTCCCTGAACTGGTGTGACGAGGCCGGGAAGCCTCCGAGGAGGAGGAGCTTGGGGTTGGCCGGGTCTCCGGCCTCGCGACAGAAGACGTCGAGGCCTTCCACTGTGGCGGTGTGGAACGTAGTCATGGCGACCTCCGGATCGGACCGCCCGCCGGCGTCGGTCACCAGGGCACGGGTGGATGCGTCGCCTACTTGGCATCACCGCCTGTCACCGTCTTACGTCCCGGATGACTACATCCTCCCGCGGCGCCGCAAGACGACCGTTCTCGAGACCATTCACGCGTCAGGGCACTCGGTGGCCGGCGCTCGCCCCAGCTCTAGCCGCGAGGTCCCACGAGGTGACGACCCACGCCTGGGCTCGACCGCACCGGAGACGGAACGACTCAGGAACCCGGCGCTATGGGTGCGGTCGCCCGACCGCCCCTCCCCCGGGGGCCGGACCCAACGACGCCCACAGCAGCGCGGCGGCGTGCGAGCGGTGCGGCGACCAGCCCCTGGCCAACGCTCGGACGTCGTCGATGGCCGGAAGGGTAGGCAGCCCCCAAGCGCGTTCGACCGCACGCCGGATGCCGAGGTCACCCGCGGGCAGGACGTCCGCGCGCCTGAGCTGGTGCACGAGGAACATCTCCGCCGTCCATCGACCGACTCCGCGCACCCGGGTCAGGACTGCGACGGCCTGCTCATCGTCAAGATGATCCAGGTCGTCCACGTCGAGTTCTCCCGCGACCTGCATCTGGCCGAGGCTCATCATGGCGGCGGCCTTCGCTCGTGACATCCCGAGCGCACGAAGCCGATCGGGTCCGAGCGAGAGGATGCCTGCGGGCGTCGGGAGCCCACCGAGCACCGTACGCAGCCGCTCGACGAGGACAAACGCGACAGCGGTCGATATCTGCTGCCCGGTGATGTGCAGCAGCAGCGCGGCGAAGTTGTTGCCTTCGGTCAGGCCGCCGTCGTCCCAGGCGTACGGGTCCGGCCAGCCGTGGATGCCGGCGATCCGCCCGAGGATGGGATCGATGTCGCCCAGACTCTGGTAGTCGCTCGGTGGGTTCCCCTGAGTCAACGTCATATGTCATGGGCAGCACGCGCGGCCGGATTCTTACGGACGGGTCCCGAGCCGATGGCGATCCCACCTGCAGTCCCCGGGTCCCGAGAGGGGCTCGCCGTGTCGGTGCGCCTGCCCGGGGCGCCGTTGTGCGTCGTGGCTCGTCGATCACGCACGGGCGCAGGCGGGCCGCACGAGCGTTGACACGCGGCGGTTCGCCGGCGTCACTGTGGGATACACAATGACGGCGCGGCAGTCGGGGACTGCTCTCCAGGGCCCAAGAAATACGCCAGCCTAGGCTGGGCCGATGGACCCCTCAACCGTGGATCGTTGGTTCAGCGAGTACCTCGAGGACTTTGGAGCTGTGGCCCGAGGCGAGCGGGCGGTCGACGTTCTCCTGGAGCGCTATGCCGTACCGCTCCTCATCACCGTCGAGGACAGCGTGGTTCAGATGGCCACCGCTCAGGACGTCACGAGGGTCGTTGAGGCACAACTCGACAAGCTGCGCTCGGAGTCTTTCGCCACGTCGGTGCAGGTGTCCGGCGAGACCACCGTGCTCAACGCGGCGTCCGCGATCCGACGGGAAGTCCTGAGTCGCCGCCGTCGTGACTCGAGCGAGGTTGACCGCGTGGAGATGACCTACCTCATCACCGACTCCGGACAAGGCACACAGATCGTGGTCATGGCCGTCCACGATCCCCTCAAGGGAGGACCCGAAGAACGTGCCCCGCGACCCGAGTAGGTCCCTCTCGCTGGCACATGTGTCGTTCGTCGTTGCCCGCGGAAGCTCGGCCGCCCATCACAACGTGGGTTGAGGCTGCGCGGGCAACGTGCTGACTCGCAGGCATCACGCGCCCGCGGCCGCAGCAGACCTGGCCTTCGTGAAGAACCGGACGACCGCGTCGACGTCCGGCAGCATGGCCGCGGCCCGCGCCGCGCCGAGGGAGGTGTGCCAGGAGCCGCCCTCTCCGCGTCCACGGCCCCACGCGCCAGGCCGCGTCTCCACGCTCGAACCAGTCCAGAAGCCGTACCAGGGCGTCGGCGTCGAACGACAGCACCTCATCGGGGCACAAGCCCGATCCCTCCCTCACGCGCTGCGACGGGTGCGTTGCGTACCTCGACCAGATGCGCGTGACCATCGAAAACCCTTGGTGCGGTGGCGGAGATTCGTGTACGGGGGCTCGCGCGCCTTTTCCGGTGTGTCGGGTGTACCTTTCCCACGGTGTGCCGGGAAGTCTGGTCGGCGATGACAGCGTCGACCCCCAGGAGACTCCATGGCTGGCACCACCAACGAGGTCACCGGGGGCGCATCGCAGCCACCGCGTGACGCCGAGCCCGGTAGCTCCGGCGCTGAGCCGGGACGAGGACGCCAGTCGAGGGCTTCTGGGCTGCTGCACCGTCGGTCGGTGCTGCTGCTGGCCTTCGCCTTCGCAGTGATGGCCGACCCGGTCTCTTCTGTCGCATACGCGGTCGAAGCGGCGTTGCGTGCCCTGCACGGTGACCTGGCCCTGCTGGTTCCCACCATGGCCTTGGTCATGTGCATCATCGCGCTGGTCATCGTCAACTATCAGCAGCTGGTGACTCGTTACCCGAACGGTGGCGGAGCCTCGGCTGCGGCCGGCGACGCCTTCGGGGATGGGTGGGCGTTCGTCCCGATCGGTGCGCTGGTGGTCGACTTCGTCCTGACCATCGCGATCAGTGTCTCGGCCGGCGCGTCGGCCGTCATCGCCTACTTCCCAGCGCTGGCTCCCTGGCGGCTCGTCCTGGCCCTGGTCCTGGTGGTGGTCGTCGCCGGGATCACCTGGTTCGGGCACCTGGGCCGGTTGTTCTTCGCGGTCATGACCCTGGCGTTCATCGGCGTCGCCGCCACGGTCCTGATCTTCGGCACCACCGCGGCGCCACAGCCCACCGGCACCATCACCAGTACCGCCGGCCACGGTTCTGTGCTGGCGGTGGCGCTGGCCTTCCCGGTCGCGATGGCCCTGGCCACCGGGGTCGAAGCACCGTCGTCGGCGATCGCGCAGCTCGGCCAGCTCGAGGACAGTGGTCGCCGTCACTTCGGTCATGTGACGTTGTGGCTCACCCTAGGCATCGTCGGCACGATCACTCTAGGCCTGGCCATCGAGGCGAATCGGCTACGCATCGGCATCCCGGCTGCGGACACCACCCAGATCGCTGAGCTCGCCAGGGTCGCCGCGCCACACGCCGTGTTCGCGGCGTTCCAGCTGGTCACCGCACTGCTGCTGCTTTCCGCCGCGAGCTCTTCCTTCCAAGCCGGTCCGGGCCTGCTGAAGGCGCTCGCTCGGGGCCGCGAGGTCGGCGGAGGCGACACCGGCATCCTTCCGCCGCTGGTCGGGCGAACCAACATGCACCACACGCCGGTATGGGGCGTCGTCCTGTTCGCGCTGGTCTCCGCACTGGTGGTGGCCGCCGCCGGAGGGCAGGATCAGGAGCTCGTGCTGTTCTATGCCGTGGCGGTCTTCATGAGCTTCCTGGCCGGGCTGCTCGCGATGGCGCGGTTCGCCCGCCAGGACCACCAGGGCGGCCAGCTGGTCTTGAACCTTGTCGGCGCTGCCGTCGTGGCCTTCACGCTCGTGGTCAACCTTGCACGCGGGCTTCCACTGGTCAGCCTGGGCGCGTCCCTGCTGATCGCCGGCATCCTCTACCGCGCGTGGGTCCGGGCCGGGCGGCCAGGCGGCATCCGCGACCTGGCTGCTCAGGCCGAAGCGGCATACGAGTAGGCGGTGCGCGTTCAGATGCCGAACCGGGTGGCTGCGACGCGTTGCACACCCTCGAGCGCCCCGTCGAGTTCGACGCGGGCGACCCGCTGACGTCCGAACAGGTAGAGCAGCACCTCGCCGGGCTGGCCCGTGACGCTGACCGTCACCGGCCCCCGTCGCACCCGGACGCTTTGCCCCGTGGAGGAGTTCCGCAGCTCAAGAGCGCAACCACGCAGCCGACGGGCAAGGACCCAGCCGCCGCCGCGGACGTTCTCCCACAACGCGTGGTTCATGGCCGCGTCCAGTTCTCGCGGGCTGCTCCCGTTGGCGCGACGCACGTCCTCGTGATGGACGAACAGCTCGTTGAGGTTGGGCACGCGCCGGAACCAGCTCAGACGAAACACGCCCCGAGGCCCGGACCTGACGATCTCGACCAGCTCACCGAACTCCCTCGAGCCCGCCACCTGCTCGTGCCGCCGCCCCGCCAGGCGCGACCACGGGCCCGGCACCACCAGACCCGGACCAGCCAGCGAGTCGTGCTCCCGAAGGAACAGATGGACGGCGATATCCCGCGTGGTCCACGGCGACAACACGGTGGGTGCCTCCGGCCCCAGCTCGTCGAGAAGGTCGCACAACGCAGCCCGCTCCGAGGCGTCGAACAACGGCCGGCTCACCCGATCAGCCTAGTCACGCCCGCCCTCTCCGCATGGCGACGCCGAAGCGCCGCCGGGGCAGCGCCGAAACCGCGGTGCTGCTGTCACGCCGGCTCGATGAGTTGCGCGAGGACAGCATCAGCGTGCGCACGCACCGGCGCAAGATCGGCGGGTTGCGCGATGGTCCGCTGCGCGTCGGCGACGACAAGCTGCACGTGCCTCGCGATCAGCGCCCGGTCATCCGGGTCGTCACAGAACGTGGCGGTGGTGGCCAGCACGCGCAGCAGGGCACGGTCGACACGAGGCTCGGCGCAGCCGTACCGACGGATCTGGCCGGTCGACAGGTCGAGGTAGTAGGACAAGTCCCGGCCGGGCACGACGACTCGGACGACGCCGGTGTGGTCGCGGAGGTGTTGGTTCCCGAGCGGGCGGCGCACCAGCTTGGCGAGCAGGACACCAAGGTGCTCCAGTGCCTGGATCGCCGTGTAGGGGTCGTTGATCGCGGGCGAGAGTGCCTTGACGGCGATGTCGGCGAGCTGCCGCACCCCGAAGGCCACATCCTGTTCGGCGGTGCGCTCGTAGCCCAGGCGCACCGCCACTGGCAGCACATCGCGGAAGCTCGCCGGGTCCGTCGCCGGGGCGTCCGGAGACGGCGCCCACACCCACAACAACGGCGCACCTTCCACGACGAACTCGCCCACCATGGTCGACACCACCGCCATCAGGTCGTGATCCCGCAGCCAGCGGCAGGAGCAGGTCGGGGCGCATGGTCTGAACCCAACCGGATTGGTACGCCGGGACCGCGACGGCCCAACGTGGCGGCGACGGCGACGGCTCGGCGCTCACTCCGTGCGACGGCAGGTCGTGCTCGATCACTCGCAGCGTGCTGCGTTCCACGCCCCTCATGACCTCGTCGATCTGGATCGAGTGCGCCAGGTGGTGCACGAAGAACACCAACATGAGCAGACTGACGAACAGCAGCCCCAGAGCGAAGCTGACCGCGAGCCGCGGGTAGTCCTCCACCCGTTGTCCCGCCGAGACGCCGACCGTGAACAGGCCTGCCGTGCTGTAGGTGAACGTGGCCACGAACACGCTCAACACCACCTGGTTGGTGCGGTCTCGCAGGAAGTTGCGCAATAACCGCGGCGAGAACTGCGTCGAAGCCAACTGCAGTGCAACAACGGTCAGGCCCAGGACCAGAGCGATCACCGTGGCCAAGGTGCTCGAGATCGCGATGAGCAGCGTCCGCGCGTCGTCCGGGGTTCCTTGGAAGACGAACCAGCGAGTCGAGGACACCTCGATCTGCGAAAGCACCAGGCCGATGCCGAGCGCCAAGATCACCGCGATCGTGGGTAGCACCCACAGCGCCCCGCGGATGTACTCCCACAGCGCCTCGCGTCGCATGCAGACCACACTGACGGTGGCAGCCGCGCCGGTCAACGCCCTGATCGAGTTCCCAAGGTTGTTCACCCGCCTCCGCGCACCCAAGGGATGGGCCAACTGCGTCCATCCGCCGCCAGATGGTTGGGCCGATGCCGGTCCCTTGCGTGGGTGCCAGCGCTGGAGGACGCTAGCGGGGTCTGGATCAACGCGGGAGGTCGTCATGCTCACAGGAAGCGTCGTCACGACGATTCTCCAGGTGTCGGAGGCCGCGCCCGCGGTCGAGTTCTACCGTGACCGGCTCGGGCTGGGCTACCTGGGCCGCAACAGCGAGGGGCAGGAGATCTTCGCTCTGGGCGGAGGAGCCAGCTTGGCGCTCATGCCTGACCCGGGGGCCACCCCCACGGGCCGCACCGAGATCTCTTTCGAGGTCTCCGACATCGCTGCTGAGATTCGAGATCTCGGGCAGCGCGGCGTGACCTTCGCTGACTACGACCTGCCCGGCCTGAAGACGGTGGAGCACGTCTGCGTCCTTGGCTCCGAAAAGGCGGCGTGGTTCGAAGACCCCGACGGGAACGTCCTCTGTCTGCACGAGCTGCTGCCTGAGGCTTCGTCGAACCCGTAAGGGTGGCGTGCCGAGCATCGGCTCGATCATTGGCTGCTGCGCAGGTCCTGCTCGGGCTCGGCATCCCCCTTCGTGGTGATGGGGCGCAGCGCGGCTCCGGTGTGCTGGGCCAGGGCGGCGACGAGCCGGTCCTGGCACGGTGTGTCGTGGACCGCGGGATGCGGGTCGCAATGGCGCTGGTGGAACCAGTAGCCGCCTGTGGCGCGAGCCTCTGCGTCGTCACTGGTCGCCAGCAACACCTGGGTGAACTGGTCCGCGTCGGCGAGGTCCCCGACGACGAGGGACGCACCGGGCTCGACCAGGGGTCGGAGCGCCGCGCCGCGGGTGTCGTTTCGGGCGTGGACCACGACGTGGCGGCCGGAGGCGAGGAGGGACTGGGGGCGGCGTGGCCCAACCCGTCAGCCGAGCCGGTGACGAGGACCCGGCTCACGACCCGCTTCCCTGGCTCGCCGTGTACTCCTCGTCGGTGACCGGCTCGAGCCAGTGGACCACCGCGTGGTCGTCGTCGCCCTCGTTGATGGCGACGTGGACCATGAGCCGGTTCGGGGCAGCGCCGTGCCAGTGCTCCTCGTCCGCCTCGAACAGGACGCGGTCGCCCGGCCTGATGACCTCGACCGGTCCGCCCCGGCGCTGGCACCGGCCGACGCCCTCGGTGACGAAGACGGTCTGGCTGAGCGGATGCCGGTGCCAGTGGGTGCGCGCACCCGGCATGAAGTGCACGAGGTTGGCGGTGACCCGCGACGGGGACGGGGCCGCGGCGACGGCATCGATGTAGACGTCGCCGGTGAACCAGTCGGTGGGTCCTTTCGCGGTGTCGACGGAGCTGCGGGTGATCTGCACGGGTGTTCCTCTCGGTCAGGGGTGTCGGGTGCCGGGCTGCTCCGCGGGGCTGCTGGCCGGTGCGGGAGCCGCCCACGAGGCGAGCAGGCGGAGCCGCTCGGCGGAGGGTGAGCCGGGCTCGGCCGTGTAGACGAGCAGGACCAGGCCCGGCTCGGCGGTGATGGCGAGCTCCTCGTAGGCGAAGGTGAGCTCGCCGACGACGGGGTGGCGGAACCGCTTGGTGCCGGCGCCGTGGGTGCGCACGTCGTGGGCGGCCCAGAGCCGGCGGAAGACCTCGCTGCGGGTCGACAGCTCACCGACGAGGTCCTGCAGGCCGCGGTCGTGCGGGTCGCGACCCGCCTCGGCGCGCATGATCCCGACACACATCTGCGCGAAGAGGTCCCAGTCCGGGTAGAAGTCACGTGACGCGGGGTCGAGGAACTGGAAGCGGGCGAGGTTCGGGCACCCGGCCGCCGTCGCCGATGACGGGTGAGTAGAACGCCGCACCAAGGGAGTTGGTGGCGAGCAGGTTCTGGTGCGGGTCGCGCACGAAGGCGACGCCCGTCGGTGATCGCCTCGAGCGCCCACCGCAGGCTGGGCCTGGCCGCGGCCGCCCGGGTCGGGGTGCGCCGGCGAGCTCGGCCCGAGGTCGGGATGCCGTCGGCGGCGCGGGCGAGGTCCAGCAGGTGCGCTCGCTCGGCGTCGTCGAGCTGCAGGGCCCGGGCCAGGGCGTCGAGCACGCCGGACGACGCGCCGGCGATCTGGCCGCGCTCCAGCCGGGCGTAGTACTCGACGCTGACGCCGGCCAGCGCCGCGACCTCGCTGCGGCGCAGGCCGGGCACCCGGCGGCGTGCTCGTCGACGGCAGCCCGACCTGGTCGGGAGTGAGCCGCGCGCGGCGGGTCGTCAGGAACTCACGGACCTCTGGCACGGTTGTCCACGCCCATCGACGGTAGGCGGGACGAACACCTCGGCTGGGGCCGTGAGGGATGCCCTCTCGGTACACCCATCGACAGTGACTTCCTGCGTGCTCTCGCCGCCTGTTCACTGGATGCCGTGGGGTCACGTTCCCCGCGATTCCGGCGGAACCGCCGGTCCCCCAGGACCAGGAGAAGGAGCGCACCTGATGCGTGGAGTTGTCATGTACGGCCCCGGCGACGTCCGGGTCGAGGACCGCGAGGACCCGACGATCCTCGAGCCGACCGACGCGATCATCCGCCTGGCCGCCACCTGCATCTGCGGCTCCGACCTGTGGCCGTACCGCGGCGCCGAGCCGGTCGACCACCAGCCCGATGGGCCACGAGTACGTCGGCGTCGTCGAGGAGGTCGGCTCGCAGGTCCGCACCGTCAGGCCCGGCGACTTCGTCGTCGGGTCCTTCTTGGCCTCCGACAACACCTGCGAGATCTGCCGGGCCGGCTACCAGTCCCACTGCGTCCACCGCGTGCTGATGGGCACCATCGGCACCCAGGCCGAGCTGCGCGCGCATCCCGCTGGCCGACGGCACCCTGGTCGCGACCCCCGGCATCCCCGACGCCGACCTGATCCCGTCCCTGCTGGCCGCCTCCGACGTGCTGGGCACCGGCTGGTTCGCCGCCGTCGCCGCCGAGGCCGGCCCCGGCAAGACGGTCGCCGTCGTCGGCGACGGCGCGGTCGGGCTGCTCGGCATCCTCGCCGCGCAGCAGCTCGGCGCCGAGCGGATCATCGCGATGAGCCGGCACGCCGACCGCCAGGCGCTCGCGCGGGAGTTCGGCGCCACCGACATCGTCGCAGGAGCGCGGCGACGACGGCGTCGCGAAGATCAAGGAGCTCACCGGCGGGCTCGGCGCGCACTCGGTCGATCGAGGCCGTCGGCACCCAGGAGTCGATGATGCAGGCCATCCACTCCACCCGCCCCGGCGGGCCACGTCGGCTTCGTCGGCGTCTCCCACGACGTCGCCATCCCGGGCGACGAGCTGTTCTTCGCCGGCGTGCACCTGCACGGCGGTCCCGCCCCGGTGCGCCGGTTCCTGCCCGAGCTCATCGAGCTGATCTGGGACCGCACGATCGACCCGGGCAAGGTCTTCGACCTCACCCTGCCGCTCGAGCGAGGCCGCCGAGGGCTACACGGCGATGGACGAGCGCCGCGCCACCAAGGTCCTGCTCACCCTCTGACCCACCGACATTGAGCCTGGCGCCGGGCAACGGCGGCCGGGCGGGAGGACCACCCGATGGACCTGCACGACTTCCTCGACCACGTCGACCGTGGCGCCGTCATCGAGGGCGGCTCCGAGCACCACGCCTTCATGGGGGCCTCGGCCCAGGACGCCATGCGCACGTGTGCCGAGCTCAACTCCACCTACCACCCGCCCGAGGAGGTGCGAGCGCTGTTGGCGCGCCTCACCGGAGGCAGGGTCGACGACACCGTCACCCTCTTCCCGCCGTTCCACACCGAGTTCGGGAAGAACCTCCGGCTCGGGCGACGGGTCTTCATCAACCAGGGCTGCCGGTTCCAGGACACCGGCGGCATCACCATCGGGGACGACAGCCTGATCGGGCACGGGACGACCCTGACCACGCTCAACCACGCGGTCGACCCGGCGCGCCGGGCCGACATGGCCCCCGCCCCCGTCACCATCGGCCGGCGGGTCTGGATCGGCGCGGGCGTCACCGTCGTCCCCGGGGTCAGCATCGGCGACGGCGCCATCGTGGCCGCCGGCGCCGTGGTCACCAAGGACGTGCCGGCCGACAGCATCGTCGGCGGCGTGCCGGCACGACTCATCCGGAACACCGGCTTCGACAGCTCGCTGGGTGAACGTGCCGAGCCGACGGCAGGCCGCCTGGAGCGGTGACCACTCAAGGGTGCCGGGGGCGCAACAGGCCGCGTGCCCGGCACCCCAGGGCGGCCGGGTCAGGCCCCGGGTGACGACGCGTACTTGTGGCTCGCCGACACGACCCCAGCCACCGTCTCGAGCTCGGCGGCGGTGCGCGGCCCGAACAGCATGACGAAGCCAGCGCTGAGCCGGGTGCCGGCCCACGGGTGGAAGACACCCCAGCCATGCACGACGAGGTCGGCCGCCTGCGCCGGGGGCAGCGTCAGGTGCAGAGAGCCGTCGTGGGCGGGGTGCAGGTGCGCGAACTCGCGACCGTCGGGCACCAGGAACGCCTCGTGCGGCCCCTCGGCCTCCGGGCAGCCGAAAGGCTCGTGCCCCGGGCACCGAGATCAGCGAGGGCGAACCATCGACGCCGGGCAACGCCCCGACCCGCTCGAAGAGTGCCTCCTGCAGGTCAGCCGGCGCGTTCTGCGACAGCTGCTGCTGCGGGATGTCCCACGACACCTCCGGTGCCGGCCCGGAGCGCACCGGCAGCACGGCATCCGGCAAGGTCGGCCATGCGACCCCAGACGGCGCGCCGACGACGGCGGCGCCGACCGACCGCACGTACCTGAGCCGCTCGGCGACCCACTCGGACAGCCGGTGCAGGGTGGGTGCGGTGATGCCGTGACCACCAGGGTCGCGCCGGCCGACCGTCGGGCGCCCCCGACGGCCCGTGCAGGTAGGCCCAGGTGCGGTCGAGCAGCTCGCGCGGGATGACCGTGTCGCTGTCGCCCTGCGCCACGAAGACGGGCAGGTGCGCGAGGCGGCCGGCGTCGACCGGCACCCCGGCGTCGAACGGCAGCGTGCCGTAGAGGATGGCGGCTCCGGCGAACCGAGCCGGGTCGGCGAGCACCAGGCCGCCGGCGAATGCCGCTCCCCCACTGAACCCGACGAGCAGCACCGGCCGCCCCGCGGGCGCCACGGCATCCAGCCACGACCGGAACCAGCGCATCGTCGCGTCGAGCGACTCGGCCACCGGGCGGCCGATGCCGCGGTTGGCGAACCAGGCGTAGCCACCACCCTCGGCGATGGGCGCCCGCACGGCGGCGTACTCGACGCCGCGGGGCAGGTGCGGCGCGAGCGACGAGGATCTCCTGCTCGTTCGAGCCGCGGCCGTGCAGGAGCACGACGAGGGGTGCGCCCGGGTCGCGGGCGCCGTAGATGGCGACGACGGGCTCGCCGAAGGTGGTGGCGTGGGTCATGTTGTGCCAGTTCCTGTTTCGGTCGAGCGCGTCAGCCGACGATGCCGAAGCCGCCGGTCCAGGACACCTTCTCGCCGGCGGCGAGGGTGATCTGCAGGAAGCCGAGGGCCTCGAGCTCGCGGGCCCGCGCGAGCGAGCCGGCGTCGATGGCCTTGAGGCCACCGGAGGTGACGATGCCGGCGAGCAGCGACTTCGCGTCGGCGTCGTCGCCGGCGATCAGCACGGTGGTCGTGAGGTCGCCGACGGAGCCGGAGGCCAGCGTGCCGGCGAAGTTGGTGTTGAACGCCTTGAGCACCTTCGAGTCGGGCAGCGCGGCCGCGATCTCGGCGGTGGCCGAACCGTCGGCGGCCACGGTGAGGCCGTCGAAGGTCTCGAAGTTCACCGGGTTGGTGATGTCGACGACGACCTTCCCGGCCAGGCCGGCGCCGGCGCCGGCGGCCGAGATGACGTCGGTGACCGCGGCATACGGCACGGCCAGCACGACGACGTCGCCGAGTTCCGGCGCCCAGGTCGTCGCGGCCGAGCAGGTGCACGGTGTGCCCGCCGCGCCCCGCGACCGCCGCGATGGCCTGGCCCATGTTTCCGGTTCCGATGATCGAGATGCTTGCCATGATGTTCTCCTCAGGATTGATGACGTGGGTGTCTCCGTGCACAACAGTGCCACGCGAATAGTTGTTCCTACAAGTAATGCGCTAGACTAGTCGCCATGGAACCCCAGTGGCTGGACGCCGAGGAGCGCGCGGCGTGGCTGCGGCTGTCCGCGGTCGCCGAGCTGCTGCCGGCGGCGCTCGACACCCAGCTCCGGCGCGACTCCGGGCTCACCCACTTCGAGTACTTCGTGCTGGCCATGCTGTCCGAGGCGCCGGAGCACACCCTGCGGATGACGGCCCTCGCCCACCGCACCAACGGCACCCTCCCCCGGCTCTCGCACGTCATCGCCCGCCTCGAGGACCGCGGTCTCGTCGAGCGCTTCCCCTGCCCCGAGGACCGGCGTGCCACCAACGCCCGGCTCACGTCGAGCGGCTGGGACACCCTCGTCGATGCCGCGCCCGGCCACGTCAACGCCGTGCGGCACCTCGTGCTCGACCCGCTCTCGCGCGCCCAGCTCGACCAGCTGTCCGCCATCGGCGAGGCCCTGCTGACCCGGCTCGACCCCGACGACCGGTTCGGCGCCCGGGCGGCTGCGCGCGAGTCCGATGCCGCGTCGGATGCCGGTGCGTCAGTAACGCCCTGACGCCGCGAGGCCGCGACCACAGGGCGTCGCCCCGACAGTGCTGCCCGCTCAGGACTCCCGGCGGTGCAGTGCCACGACCGGGATGACCCGGGTCGTCTTGGTCTCGTACTCCTTGAACCCCGGGCTCGCCGCGGTGAACTGGGCCCAGCCTGCGTCGCGCTCGGCGCCCTCGAGCACGCGGGCCCGCACGGCCACCGTGCCCTCCCCCGGAACCTCGATGGAGACGTCGGGGTGCGCCTGGAGGTTGTGGAACCAGGCCGGGTTGTCCGGTGCGCCGGCCTTCGAGGCGGCGACCAGCCAGCTGTCGGGGTCCTGCCGCAGGCCCATGACCGGCGCAACCCGCTCGGAGCCGGACTTCGCGCCCACGTGGTGCAGCAGCACGAGGTTGCGGCCGAACCCGGCGGTGGTCACCGTGCCGTCGTTGGCCCGGAACTCGTCGATGATGTTCTGGTTCCAGTTGTTCGCTGGGTCGGCCATGGCGGATCTCCTGACGGGACGGGGCACGTCCCCCCAGCCTGACGGGTCGGACCCACCTGCCGCCACCACGGTCCACCGCCCGACCAGGCACAGCCGTGACCGGTCACCCCCAGGGCCCCCGCGAGGGCCGCCGAACGGCTTGACTGGGTTCCTCACCGAACACGCGAGGAGACCGCTGATGCGTGGCACCGTCATCCACGGCCCCCGGGACGTCCGCCTCGAGGAGCGCCCCGACCCGATCATCCTGGCGCCGACTGACGCCGTGGTGCGCACCGTCGCGACCTGCGTCTGCGGGTCCGACCTGTGGCGCTACCGCGGCATCCAGCCGGTGACGAAGCCGACCCCCATCGGCCACGAGTACGTCGGCGTCGTCGAGGACGTCGGCGCCGAGGTCACCACGGTGCGCCGGGGCCAGTTCGTCGTCGGCGGGTTCCTCACCAGCGACAACACCTGCCCCCTCTGCCGTGCAGGTGCACATGCCAACTGCCAGAACGGAACTGGTTACAACGGCTGCCAGTCCGAGCTGATCCGGGTGCAGAACGCCGACGGCACCCTGCTCGCCACCCCCGACGCCCCGGATGCCGCGCTGGTGCCGAGCGTGCTCGCACTCTCGGACGTCATGTGCACCGGCTGGCACGCCGCCGTGTGCGCCGACGTGCGGCCCGGCAGCACCGTGGTGGTGGTCGGTGACGGTGCCGTCGGGTTGAGCGGCGTGCTCGCCGCGGCGCAGCTGGGCGCGGAACAGGTCATCGCGATGAGCCGGCACGCCGACCGGCAGGCCATCGCCCGCGAGTTCGGCGCCACCGACATCGTGGCCGAGCGCGGGGATGCCGGCGTCGAGGCAGTGCTCGAGCTGACCGGCGGGGTCGGTGCGGATGCCGTGCTCGAGTGCGTGGGCACCGACGACTCCGTGGTGCAGGCGCTGCGCTGTACCCGCCCCGGCGGCATGGTGGGCTGGGTCGGCGTGCCGCACGTGACCGACCTGCCGCAGGAGCACATGTTCTGGCGCAACGTCGGGCTGCGCGGCGGCCCGGCACCGGTGCGCGCCTACCTCCCCGACCTGCTGGCGAAGGTCCTCGACGGCGAGATCGACCCCGGTCGGGTGTTCGACCTCACCCTGCCGCTGGACGAGGTGGCCGAGGCCTACGCCGCCATGGACGAGCGCCGGGCGACCAAGGTGCTGCTGCGCCCCTGACCGGTTCGGAACCCTCGACCGGCGAGGTGGCCGTGGGCCTACATTCTGGGGATGGACCTCGACGAGTACCTGACCTCCGACGCGACCACGCTGGCCGGCCTGGTGGCCGCCAAGGAGGTCACGGCATCCGAGCTGCTGGCCCTGGCCCGACAGCGCTCCGACGCGGTCAACCCGGTGATCAACGCCGTCGTGATGCCGCTGACCCGGGTCGCCGACGCCCGGGTCGCCGACCCGGGTCTCACCGGCCCCTTCGCCGGGGTGCCGTTCCTCATCAAGGACCTGGCCCAGGAGTACGCCGGCTTCCCGACCTCGAGCGGGTCGCGCGCCCTGGCCCACGACGTCGCCACCGAGCACGCGCTCGTCACCCGGCGCTTCCTCGAGGCCGGGCTGGTCATCCTGGGCAAGACCAACACCCCGGAGTTCGGGGCCAAGGGCATCACCGAGTCGGCGCTGTGGGGGGTGGCCCGCAACCCGTGGGACGTCACCCGCACCCCCGGCGGCTCGTCGGGCGGCTCCGGCGCGGCGGTCGCAGCCGGCATCGTGCCGGCGGCCGGCGCCAACGACGGTGGCGGCTCGATCCGCATCCCGGCCGCGTGCAACGGCCTGGTCGGGCTGAAGACCAGCCGCGGCATCGGCCCCTACGGCCCACAGACCGGCGAGCTGATGTTCGGCATGGTCACCCAGGGCGTGGTGTCGCGCACGGTGCGCGACAGTGCGGCCCTGCTCGACGCGATCATCGCGCCGGATGCCGGGGCCGCCTACGAGGGCGCCCTGCCGCCGGTGCCGTTCGCCGAGGCGATCCTGCGTGCACCGGGCACCCTGCGGGTCGGCTGGTCCGCCGCGTCGGCGATCAACGCCCACCCCGACCGCGAGGCGGTGCTCGCGGTGGAGGCCGCGGCCACCCTGCTCGCCGAGCTGGGCCACGAGGTCGAGGAGGTCAGCCCCCCGCACGACGACGAGGCACTGGCGCGCGACTTCCTCACCATCTGGTTCGCCCAGCTCTACGCCCAGATCGTCGACGCCCGGAAGCGGTTCGGCGCCCCGGACAGCCACTTCGAGGCCGACACGCTGGCGGCGGCCGAGCTCGGGCGCGCGGCCGGCATCCGGCCCCTGATCGAGGCCGTCACCAACATCAACGCGCACACCCGGGCGCTGGCCCGGTTCCACGAGACGCACGACATCTTCCTCACCCCCACCCTGGCGCAGCCGCCGCTGGCCGTCGGGGCGCTCGACTCGTCGCGGTCGCTGCAGCGGGCCGCGCGAGTGGTGTCCCGCACGCGCACCGGCAAGCTGCTGTCGGCCTCCGGCGTGCTCGACCAGATCATCAGCGACAACCTCAGCTGGGTGCCCTACACCCAGCTGGCCAACCTCACCGGGCGGCCGGCCATCAGCGTGCCGCTGCACTGGACGAACTCCGGTCTGCCGCTGGGTGTGCAGCTGGTGGGGCGGCTCGGCGCCGACGGCCTGCTGCTGCAGGTCGCCGCGCAGCTCGAGGAGGCGCAGCCGTGGTTCCACCGCTACGCCGAGCTCGACCCCGTGCTCGACCGCACGCCGGTCACCCCGGTCCGCACCGCCTGACTCCCTCGCCCCAACCCCCGACACCTCCGCCCGCACCGCCTGACAGTGATGATGTAGGCGAGTCCCGCAGCGGTGGTCCTGACCCTCCGCCTGACTCCCTCGCCCCAACCCCCGACCTATTGCGAATCACCCACCCCGCACGGCGCTGTGGACCCAGATTCGGGGTGGCAGATTCGCAATGGGTCGGGTGGCACTCAGCGGCGACGGCCTGCTGCGCCGCCGCCGATGCCGCCGCCGAAGATCGCGCTGACGCCGATCATGAAGCCGACGTCGTACCAGTTGCCGCTGTTCTGCACCTCGTAGATCGAGACCTGGTCGGTGAAGAGCGACACGATCAGCGTGAACGGCGCGATGAAGCCCTGCCACAGGCCCATCCAGAACCCCGCGGGGTCCGGGCCGGTGTCGAGCGCCGGGTTGGGGCCCGCCGCACAGGCCGACGGCGCCAACACCCCCAGCACGGCCACGAGCACCACGGCGGCTCTGGCGGCGGTCGGCGTGCGTGTGGACATCATCCTCATCTCCCACCCGGCCGACGACGACCGGCTCCGACCAGCGTCCCACCACGCTGCACCGGTGACCGGTTGCTGCGGCCAGCGCCACACCCGGCGACAGCCACTCGAACGTGGGTGAAAACCGCCGTCCAGGCGACGGGAATCACCCACGTTCGGGCGGAGGGCCGCTCCAGGGTCAGAGGCCGCCGATGCCCTTGGTGAGCACGAGGACGCCGACGGCGAGCAGCACGACCGCCATCACCGCCGCATTGTTGTCGGTGAGCCAGGTGTTGGCCCGCTGCAGCGGTGCGGTCGCCCGCTCCCCCAGCACCAGGTGCGCGACGAGCGGCAGGGCGACGGTGACGGACCCGGCGAGCGCGAAGAGCACCACGGCCAGCGCCGCCCCGGCCGGCGCGGCGGTGGCGACGCCGATCGTCATCCCCGCGGCAGCACAGAAGAGCAGGATCTTGGGGTTGGCCAGCGACAGCAGCACCGCCAGGCGGGCCGCCGACCGTGGCGTGGCCGATGCCAGCGACTGCATCCAGGCCGGTGCCGGTCGCTCCTCCTTGCGCGTGAGCCACTGTCGCACCCCGAGCACCAGGAGCGCGGCGCCCAGCGCGATGCGCACCCAGGCCAGCCAGGTCGGCGGCTCGTCGAACTTCTCGACCACGGCCTCCAGCAGCACGAAGGCCGCGGTGGCGGTGAGGATGCCGCTGAGCCACCCGCCGAGGAACGCGCCGGCGTTGGCCGTGGCGCGGGGGGTGAGCAGCAGCAGGATCACCGGGATGACCGGGAACGGGGAGGCCGCGATGCCGAGCGCGAGCGGCAGCAGGTCGGCGATCACGTCGCGATCGTAGGCCGCGGTCACGGCGGCCGGCCGGCACGTTCGGGGATGCAGCCACGAACCACCGGAACGTGGGTGATTCCCGTCGTCCGGACGGCGATCTTCACCCACGTTCGCGGGAGACCGGGGCCTCCGGACGACGTCAGGTGCGCAGGGGGGCGCCGGCCCGCTCGACGACGCGGCGGGCGAGGGCGTCGATCGAGTCGACGACGGTGGGGTCGTCGATGCCGAGGTCCTCGTGCAGCACCGACAGCTCGGTGCAGCCCAGCGCGACGGCTTCGGCGCCCTGCTCGCGCAGGTGTGCGACGACGGCGTCGAAGCGCTCGCGCGACACCGGCATCCCCGCCTTGACCCCGTCGTAGATGATCGACATGACCTCCCGCTGCACCTCGGCCGAGGGGGTGAGCAGGTCGAGCCCGGCGGCCGCGGCGGCCCCGGCATACGTGCCCGCCAGCAGGGTGCCGTCGGTGGCGAGCACGCCGAGCCGGGTCAGCCCGGGCACGGCCCGCTTCGCCGCCGCGACGGTCTCGGCCACCGTGTCGAGCACCTCGATCGACACCGCGGCGCGCATCTGCTCGACCCACACCACCGCCGTGTTGCAGGGGATGGCGATGAAGCGCGCCCCCGCGCGCTCGAGCGCCACGGCATCCGCGACGAGCGCCGGCTCGGGGCTCTCACCGTGGCCGAGGAGGAACGCCGAGCGGTCGGGGATGCTGCCGTGCTGCCAGACGAGCAGGTCGACGTGGTCCTGGTCGCGGGAGGCGTCGGTGCGCTCGACGACGCGCGCCATGAAGTGCACTGTCGCGGCCGGACCGATCCCCCCGAGCACGCCGACCGGCTCGTCACGAACGGCGCTCGCGCTCATCGGGCCACGAAGTACTTGCGGAACTTGCGTGCGTGGTTGACGTGGTACGCCACGTTGTAGGCCCGGCGCTTGAGGGTGAGGTCGGGGGCGTACCAGTTCGGGTCGCTCGCCCGGCCGGCCTTCATCAGGGCCAGCGCCTTGTCGCGCAGCACCGGGTCGAGCACGTACTTCTTGATGACGTACTTCGGCACGAACGCGAACAGGTGCTCGCCGCGAGCGATCTCGACGCCGGCCATCTCCTCGTGGCGCACCCAGTCGCGCACGTACCACTCGGACACGTTGTTGCCACCAGCCGTGACGTAGAAGTTGGAGCGGCCCAGGCGCACGTTGATCTCGAAGAACTTCAGGGTGCCGTCGCGCCGGTCGTACTTGAGGTCGAAGTTCGAGAACCCGACGTAGCCGACGTGCTCGAGGAAGCGGGTGGCCTGCTCGATGATCTCGTCGATCTCGGTGTTGATGATCACGCACGGGTTCCCGACGGCCAGCGGGTGGTGCTCCTCGAGCAGCACGTGGCCGACCGCCCCGAAGCGCACCTTGCCGTGCCGGTCGGAGTAGCAGGTGAGCACGCGCATGTTGGTGTCGTCGCCGGGGATGAACTCCTGGAGCAGGAACTTGCCGTCGTAGTTCGACGCCCGCACCGCCGCGAGCGCCGTCGCCAGCTGCTCGGGGGTGTCGTGGATGAAGACCTTCAGCTTTCCGGGGAACTCGGCGTAGTGGTACAGCGCGCTGTCGGCCGGCTTCATGACCACCGGGAACCCGAAGGGCAGGTCGCGCTCCTCGCCGAGGTCGCGGGCGGCGTCGACCACCACGGTGGTCGGGTACGGCACGTCGACCTCGTCGAGCAGTGCATAGAACAGGTCCTTGCGCACGATCCGATCGAGCAGGTCGAGGTCGATGTAGGGGATCGTGAACCACTCGCTCAGCCGGTCGCGGTTCTCGATGATCATCCGCACGTAGTAGTCACCCGCGGCGACCAGCAGTAGGCCGACCCCGGGCTGCGCGTGCTCACGGCCGAGCGCCTCGAGGGCCGGAATCATCTGGTCGGCGTGTTCGAGCCCCGGGACGTACGCGTGGTCGCAGACCCGGCTCATGGCGATCGGGCCGCCGTCGGTCATGTTCACGACGAGCGATCGCACCCCGTACGCCTCGTGGAAGGTGCGCACCAGGCTGTATGCCGTGATGTCGCCGCCGAGGATGACGGGGCGGAAGTCGGTGGCCGGGGCGTCGGGCACGCGGGAGTCCTCCGGGAGGTGGCGGGGGCGGCGGCTGCCGCAGGTCGTGAACTAGGTTCCCACAGGCGGTGGGCCGTCCCGGAATCCGGCGGGTCAGATGCGGTCGTCGCGCAGCACCGTGCCGTCGGGGTCGAACATGTCGTACAGCCGGGGCGCCCAGAGCAGCTGGCTGCGGCTCAACTCCGGCGGCGACAGCCGCCGCAGCCGGCCCGGCGGCCGCTGGACACCCGGCGCCCCGGACCACCCGCCCGAGCGCCGGCGCCAGTGCACCGCGGTGCCCTTGAGCGGCGCGCTCGGCCGCGGGAGGTGCCGCCGCCCGCGCGGGCCACGCCCACCGGCATACCACTCGTCGAGTGCGGTGGCGGCGGCCGCCATCAGGTCCCACACGGCATCCGGGTCGTCGGGGACGTCGTCGGGGTGGATGCCGACGTGCTCGGCCACCAGCTCGCGCCGCACCCGCAGCGCGAAGGAGTCGGGTGGCACCGGCGTCGAGCGGTCGGACACCCGCAGGTCCTGCACGGCGCAGGCCACCTCCGAGTCGCTCGACCAGGAGCGCCGGTTGAAGTTGTCGGAGCCGACGCTCGCCCACACGTCGTCGATGACGCACACCTTGGAGTGCACGTAGATCGGGTAGCCGGCCTCGCTGGTCAGGCCGTAGACCGCGACCCGGTCGCCTCCGGCATCCAGAAGCAGGTCCATCGCCAGCTTGCGCCCGTACAGCTGGGGCGGCAGCGTCAGCGCGCCGTCCTCGTCAGGCACCAGGGGGATCACGGCGATGAGGCGCAGCTCGGGGTTCTCGCGCAGGGCCTTGCCGAAGTGCCGGCCCACCTCCTCCGACCACAGGTACTGGTCCTCGAGGTAGATCAGCCGCCGGGCGTGCGCGACGGCCTTGGTGTTCGCGTGCGCGACGCTGCGCTCCCCCCGCGGCGCGAAGTCGTAGCCCTTGGGCAGGATCGACGGGTAGGTGCGCAGGATCTGCACCGCCTCGGTCGCCGCCTCGGCCGGCGAGGGGGGCGGGGGTGACTGCTCGGCCAGCGGGCGGGGCACCAGCGGCTCCCTCTGCACCAGGCTCGACAGCAGCCGCCCGGGGTTGAGGGTCAGCGGTGTCGAGTCCTCCCACCGCTCGCGGAAGGTGGTCTCGACGTCGAAGACGGCCGGGCCCTCGATCGCGACGTGCACGTCGTGCCACGCCGGGCGCGGGCCGAACGCCTGCGGCATCGCGATCACCTGCAGGTCGCCCTCGTGGGCGATGTCGTCGCGCCGGCTGTGGCACAGGTCGATTCCGCCGAGGAAGGCAATGTCGCGCGAGGGGTCGTCGCGGTGCCGCAGCACGACGAACTTCTGGTGGTGCGAGCCGCCGGTGCGCACCCGCATGTCGCGCAGGCACTGCCCCCCGGCCTCGTCGATCTCGATGCCGAGCAGCCGCGACTTCTCGGAGTGGAAGCCGAGCTTGTTCCAGTGCGAGCGCCAGAGCAGGCCACGCACGTCGGCACCCCGGCGGGCCGCGGCGGCGAAGGTCGCCGACACCGTCGACCGCGGGTCGTCGGTCAGCCGCTGGTCGGGGTCGCCGCGCCAGTCGACGAAGTAGAGCAGGTCCCCCTCGCCGAGGGCCTCCACCCGCTCGTGCAGCTCGGCCATGTAGGGCCGGCCGTGCGCGATCATCCGCACCCGGTTGCCCTCGCTCCACGCGACGCCCTCCGGGTGGTGCTCGTCGATGACGGTGTCGGTGTTGTCCCGCTCAGCGGGCCGGAGGAAGAGGTCGGGGAGCACGCCGCCATCCTGCCGGTAGCGAGCACCGTGCGGAGCGAGGACGTTGCCCGGCTCAGGGTTTCAAAAGGTCCGCCTCATACCATGTGGGCATGCCCGGCATGCGCGTGGTGCTCGCGGAGGACAGCGTGCTGCTCCGCCGCGGTCTCGTCGCGCTGCTGACCGAGCACCCGGCGGTCGACGAGGTCATCGAGGCGGGTGACCTGGGTGAGCTGCTCCAGGCGGTCACCGAGCACGCCCCCGACGTGGTGCTGGCCGACATCCGGATGCCGCCCACCCACACCGACGAGGGCATCCGCGCCGCCGAGCGCTTCCGGCGCACGCACCCGCAGCTCGGGGTCGTGGTGCTGTCCCAGCACGCGGATGCCGAGGGGGCGCTGGCGCTGGTGGCCGGCGGCAGCACCGGGCGCGGCTACCTGCTCAAGGAGCGGGTGGCCGACGTCGAGCACCTGGTCTCAGCCCTCGAAGCGGTGCGCCGCGGCGAGAGCGTCATCGACCCGCACGTCGTCGACGCGCTGATGCGGCACCGGCTGCGGTTCGAGGCGAGCCCGGTGGCGAGGCTCACAAGCCGCGAGCGCGAGGTGCTGGGGCTGATCGCCACCGGTGCTTCCAACTCGGCGATCGCCTCGTCGCTGCACGTCACCTCGCGGGCCGTCGAGAAGCACATCAACTCGATCTTCACCAAGCTCGACCTACCGACCGGCGACCGCACCCACCGTCGGGTGGCTGCCGTCCTTCTCTACCTCGGCGACAGCGGCTCCAGCCCGTCCCCGGCTCCGGCCGGGCCGGCGGTCTGACGTGACGGGCGTCGCGAGGGCTGACGCCTGGCGTGCCCCCAGCAGCCGCCGGGTGGCGCGGCTGCACCGCTACCTGCGCTTCAGCCTCGTGGCGGTCTGGTGCTCGATCGTGGCTCTCGGGCTACTGCAGGTGCTGCTCCGCCCCACCCCCACGGTCCTCGACGAGCTCTGCGCGCTCCTCGCGTACGGCATCCTGCTCGTGGCCGCGGAGGTGCTCGCCGGTCGCGAGCGCATCGCCGCCGCGGCCGCCGTCACGACCCTCGCCACCTGGGGCACGGCACTCGCCATCGTCTGGGTCAGCCCGTTCCTGGCACCGGTCGGGCTGCTCGCCCTGCTGCTCCCGCTGGTCATGGTCGCCGACCTCCTGGGCCAACGACTGCTCACCCCGACGATTGTGGCCACCGTCGTGCTGAGCGGTGTGCTGGCCGGCACCGGGGTGGCCCGGCGGCCGGCCTACGAGCGAGTGCACCCGGTCACCGTGTGGACCGTCACGCTCGTGGCCGTGCTGGTGACGGTGCTCGTCAGCGCGCTCGTTGTCGGGCTGCGCACCTACATCACCCAGCTGAGCGAGCACACCCGCGAGCTCGAGGAGTCGCGGGCCCGGCTCGCCGTGGCTGCCGTCGAGGCGCGCCGCTCGATCGAGCGCGACCTGCACGACGGCGCCCAGCAGCGCCTGGCCACCATCGCCGTCGACCTCGGCCGGGCCAGCCGGATGTTCGAGAAGGACCCGCCGCAGGCCCGTAGCATCGTGATCTCCCTCCAGGGCCAGCTCGAGGCGGCCATCCGCGAGCTGCGGGACCTGGCCCACGGCATCTACCCGCCGCTGCTCGGGGAGCAGGGGCTCGTGGGAGCGCTGCCGGCCGCGGGGCGCCGCACCACCCTGCCGTGCACGGTCGACGTGCGCTCCTTGGGGCGGCACTCACCGTCGGTCGAGGCGGCGGTCTACTTCTGCTGCACCGAGGCCATCCACAACGCCGACCGCCACTCCGGGGGCTCGCTCATCACGGTGCGGGCCGGCGACGACGACGAGGCGGGCCGGGGGCTGTGGTTCAGCATCAGCGACGACGGGCACGGGTTCGACCCCGAGGCGGTCCGCGCCGCGCACGGCCTCACCGGGATGCGCGACCGCATCCGGGCCGCCGGCGGCGAGCTGCGGATCATCTCCTCTTCGGGGCAGGGCACGACGGTGGAGGGGCGCTTCGAGCCGGGCACCCGGCGGCCGCGCTGACCCGCTCGGTGAACGGTGGTGCCAGCACCACCATGAGTTCGGATGGGCGCACCCGCGCGGCTGTCGGACCCGTCAGGCACAGTGGAGGCCGTGACCGTCGCAGGGGACGGTGCACGCCCACCCGGGGCCTGGTCGACCACGATCGCCCCGTGGGCGGTGGGTCGCACGGACGGCGTGCGGCCCACCGCTGTGGGAACTCCCCCCGCTTCCGCCACTGGGCCCGGCTCGCTCGACGCAGCTCCGCTCCGGGCGCACGCCGCTGCGTCGAACCCCGGAACACACCGACCCCCCGCGCGGTTGAGCCGGGACCGGGCCGTTCGACACGGCATCCGCGCACCACACCTCGAGGAGAGCTCATGAAGGCCACCTGGAACGGCACCGTCATCGCCGAGTCCGACGACACGGTCGTCGTGGAGGGCAACCACTACTTCCCCACCGACGCGGTCGACCAGAGCCTCCTGCGGCCCTCCGACACGCACTCGGTCTGCCCGTGGAAGGGCACGGCGTCGTACTGGAGCCTCGAGGTCGACGGCGCCACGAACGCCGACGCCGCCTGGTACTACCCCGAGCCCAAGGATGCCGCCGCGGAGATCCGCGACCGGGTCGCCTTCTGGAAGGGCGTCACCGTCGAGCCGTGACGGGTTCGCCTGTTGCTTCGGAAGGCGTTGAGCGGCAACCGGACTCGGCTCAGATCGCCAGCAGGGCGAAGATCAGCGCGAAGACCAGCGGCACCCCGAAGACGACGTCGAGCACGTTGAAGGGCACCCAGAACAGGTGCGTCACCTTCCACCCGTAGTCGGCCTCGGGCCACTCCGGCGGCACCCACCGGCGGGCCCGCCAGAGCCGCTGGCCGACGAGCAGGATGACGTAGACCCAGACCGCGACCCACCAGGCGTCGACCACGGCCGGGGCCCCCGGGTCAGCCCTGGCCGATGGAGCCGAGCAGGTCGGTGAACCACGGGGTGCTCGCGTCGAAGGCCTTGCCGCCCTTGATCCGCGGGAACTCGATGGCGCGCAGCTCGTCGCCGCGCTCCTCGTCGTGCCCGATGACGCCGGACTCGCCGCGCAGCGCGCAGTCGACGGCGAGGTCGGTGCACTCCTTGATGAGGGCCAGGTCGCGGTCGTTGGCGGCGGCGGAGCGGGCGAAGTAGCCCGACTTCTGCACCATCGTCTTCTCGGCGCCCGAGCAGCTCGGCGAACTGCTTGGCGAACCACGCGCCCGGGTTGACCTTGTCGAGCTGCACGTGCCCGAAGGGGTCCCTGGGCACCTCCTGGCCGGCGGCCTCGAGCTCGGCGACGATCTCGGCCACCCCGGCGCCCTCGGACAGGAAGACGTTGACGCAGCCGAGCTCGTCCATGACGGCACGCAGCCGGTCGGCCTCGGCGTGCAGGTCGATGGGGCGCTCGGGCACGAAGACGGCATGGACGTCCCAGCGGCGCGGGTCGTTGCCGATGCCGGGCACGAAGTCCTGCTCGGCGACCCAGTTGTGGTACGCCTCGGCAGTGGCGGCGGTGAGCCACCCGCAGTTGCGGCCCATCACCTCGTGCACGATGAGCATCCGGGGGTTGGAGGTGTGCTCGGCGATGATGTTCTGCGCGAAGACCGCGCCCTGCTCGGCAGCGGTCCAGGCGCCGAGCGACTGCCGGATCGGCACCACGTCGTTGTCGATGGTCTTGGGCAGGCCGACCACGGTGAGCTCGTAGTCGTTCTCGTGCAGGTAGGCCGCGAGGTCGGCCGCGGTGGTGTTGGTGTCGTCGCCGCCGATGGTGTGCAGCACGTCGACGCCGTCGGAGGTGAGCTGCTCGGCCGCGACGTGCAGCGGGTCCTGGCCCTCCTGCACCAGGCCGCGCTTGACGCAGTCGGCGACGTTGGTGAGCTTGACCCGGCTGTTGCCGATCGGGCGACCCGCCGAAGTTGTGCAGCAGGTGGGCGCGCTCGCGCACCTGCGGGGTGATCTCGATCGACTCGCCCTTGAGCAGGCCGGCATACCCGTTGGTGTAGGCGATGATCCGCACGTCGGGGGCCAGCTCGGTGTACCGCTGGATGAGCCCTCCGACGGCGGAGGACAGGCAGGGGGCGAGCCCTCCGGCGGTGAGCATGGCGACGGTGCGGACGGTCATGGTGCGCTCCTGCGGTGCGAGGGTCGGTGCGGAGGTGGATCGATCCGGGACGTGGGCGCCGGGTGGCGCCACGGCATCCCGCTGCCCCATTGTGGCGCGTCGGGCGCCGCACCGGTCACCCGGCCACCCACGGGGGGCTCCGCCCCCCGTGCACCCCCCGGAGTGTTTTGGGCCATCCGAGCGCCGCGGATGCCGGTCAGCCGCCGCCGAGCTCGCGGGCCACGAGCTCGGCGGTCTGCACCATGTTGAGCGCGGCACCCTTGCGCAGGTTGTCGCCGCAGATGAACAGGTCGAGCGTATGCGGCGACTCCGGCGCCTGGCGCAGGCGCCCGGCGAACCGCGGGTCGGCGCCGACGACGTCGTTGGGCGTGGGGAACTCCGGCTCGTCGGGGTCGTCGAGCACGACCACGGCGGGGGCCTCGATCAGCGCACGGCGGGCGTCGGACACCTTGACCCGCTGCGAGAACGTGGCGTGGATGGTGACCGAGTGCGACGACACGACGGGCACCCGCACACAGGTCGCTGAGATGGGCAGGTCGGGCAGGTCGAGGATCTTGCGGGTCTCCTCGCGCACCTTGACCTCCTCGGAGGTCCAGCCGTCCCCGACGTGGTGGCCGACGAAGGGAATCACGTTGAGCGCCAACGGAGCCGGGAAGGGTGACTCGCCCAGCTCCTCCTCGATGAGCCGGCGCACGTCACCCGGGCGGGTGCCCAGCTCGCGGTGGCCGGAGATGACGTCGAGCTCGTCGTGCAGCCGCGTCATGCCCGTGCGCCCCAGGCCGGATGCCGCCTGGAACGTGGTGACCACGAGCCCGGTGAGCTCCCAGACGCCGTGCAGCACGGCGAGCGCGTCGATCATCGTCATGACCGTGGCGCCGGGGTTGGCGATGATGCCGCGCGGCCGGTCGGCGACCTTGCGCGGGTTGACCTCGGGCACGACGAGGGGCACGTCGGGCTGGATGCGGAACTCGGTGCTGTTGTCGATCGCGACCACACCGTGGGCCGCCGCGAGCTCGACCCAGTGCCGGGCGATGGAGGGCGGGATGTCGAAGATGCAGACGTCGATGCCGTCGAAGAACTCCGGCGTCAGGGCCTCGATGACGACGTCTTGACCCCCCACCCGCAGGGTCGAGCCGACGTCCTCCTCACCAGCGGCGAGCCGCACCGCGCTCCAGTGCGTGTGGCGGGTGGGCAGCACGTCGAGCACCACCCGGCCGACGGCGCCGGTGGCGCCCACGATGCCCAGTGTGGGCATCGCGTTCTCCGTGGTCCCCTCCCCAGTGCCAGCCACGTCAGCGGCCGGTGCCCCCGTAGACGACGGCCTCCCCTTCGGCGGAGTCCAGCCCGAACGCCGTGTGCACCGCACGCACTGCCTCGTCGAGCAGGTCGTCGCGGGTGATCACCGAGATGCGGATCTCCGAGGTCGAGATCATCTCGATGTTGACCCCGGCGTTGGCCAGGGCCTTGAAGAAGGTCGCCGAGACACCAGGGTTGGAGCGCATGCCGGCACCGACCAGCGAGAGCTTGCCGATCTGGTCGTCGTACTGGATGGACGAGAAGCCGACCTCGCCCTGGATGCGCTGCAGCGCCTCGACGGCCGCGGTGCCGTCGGTCTTGGGCAGCGTGAACGAGATGTCGGTGAGACCGGTGGCGGTGGCCGAGACGTTCTGCACGATCATGTCGATGTTGATCTGGGCGAGGGTCACCGCCTCGAAGATCTGGGCGGCCATGCCGGTGCGGTCGGGCACGCCGACGACGGTCACCTTGGCCTCGCTGCGGTCGTGGGCCACACCAGCGATGATCGGGGCTTCCACGGCGTCTCCTTCGGGGTCCGGCTGGTCCGTGACGATCGTGCCCTCTTTCTGCGAGAACGACGACCGCACGTGGATGGGGATGTCGAAGCGCCGGGCGTACTCGACGCTGCGCAGGTGCAGCACCTTGGAGCCCGAGGCGGCGAGCTCGAGCATCTCCTCGTTGGAGATGCGGTCGATCTTGCGCGCCGTGGGCACGATGCGCGGGTCGGCGGTGAACACGCCGTCGACGTCGGTGTAGATCTCGCAGACCTCGGCACGTAGGGCGGCGGCGAGCGCCACGGCGGTGGTGTCGGTGCCCCCGCGACCCAGGGTGGTGATCTCCTTGGTGCCCTGGCTGACGCCCTGGAACCCCGCCACGATGACGATGTGGCCCTTGCCGACGGCCTCGGTGATGCGGCCCGGGGTGACGTCGATGATCTTGGCCTTGCCGTGCACCCCGTCGGTGATGACGCCGGCCTGGCTCCCGGTGAACGAGCGGGCGCTGAAGCCGAGGTCGGAGATGGCCATGGCGACCAGGGCCATCGAGATGCGCTCGCCGGCCGTCATCAGCATGTCGAGCTCGCGCGGCGGGGGCACCGGGCTGACGTCACGGGCGAGGTCGAGCAGGTCGTCGGTGGAGTCGCCCATCGCGGAGACGGCCACGACGACGTCGTGACCGGCCTTCTTCGTCTCGACGATCCGTCGGGCGACCCGCTTGATGCTCTCGGCGTCGGCCAGCGAGGAACCGCCGTACTTCTGGACGACGATGGGCACGCGCTACTCCCGGGACAGTGGTACGTGTGGGGTCGGCGACCACTCTAACGGCAGCCCCACGGGCCGGGCACCGCGCCCGGATGCCGGTCAGCCCCCACCCGCCAGGCCCCCGACTTTGTGCGGATCCCCCCGCCGGGCCCGCACTTCTTGCGGATAACCCACCCACCCGGGATCCCTCTCACCCCGACTTCTTGCGGATTTCCCACCCGCCAGGCCCGCGTCGAACCCGACTCTGTGCGGATTTCCCCCTGCTCACCCTCCGGGAGCCCCGACTTTGTGCGGATTACCCACCTACCCGGCATCCGCCCCACCCCGACTTTGTGCGGATTTCCCACCTACCCCGGCGGCTGGCCCGGTGGGAGATCCGCAATCAGTCGGGGATGAGGGGGTGGCAGGGCGGGGCGGCGGGCGTAGCGTCGCGAGCACCCCGTGCGACCACGCACGACCGTCCGAGGAGGCTCCATGTCGATCGTCATCGTCGGCGCCGGTCTGGCCGGCGGCACCGCCGCCACCGAGCTGCGCGAGCAGGGCTACACCGGGGAGGTCGTGCTCGTCGGCGCGGAGCGCCACGCGCCCTACGAGCGGCCCCCGCTGTCGAAGGGCTACCTGCTCGGCAACGACCCGATCGACGACGCGTTCGTGCACCCGGTCGAGTGGTACGCCGAGCACGACGTCGACCTCCGGCTCGGCGTCGAGGCCACCGCGCTCGACACCGGCGCCAAGGTGGTGCACACGACGGCCGGCGACCTGGCCTACGACGGGCTGCTGCTCGCCACCGGGGCCGAGCCGCGGCGGCTGGCCCTCGCCGAAGAGAGCGGGGTGCCCACGGCCTACCTGCGCACCATCGAGGACAGCGACCGGCTCAAGGCGGCCTTCGCCAAGGGCGGCCGGATCGCGGTCGTCGGGGCCGGCTGGATCGGGCTCGAGGCCGCCGCGGCGGCACGGACGGCCGGCTGCGAGGTGACCGTCTATGAAACAGCCGACCTGCCGCTGCTGCGGGTGCTCGGCCCGACCGTGGCAAAGGCTTTCGCAGACCTGCACCGCAGCCACGGCGTCGACCTGCGCCTGGGCACCCAGGTGACCGCGCAGGACCTCGCGGGCGCCGACCTGGTCGTGGCCGGCATCGGCGTGACCCCCCGGGTCGCGCTGGCCGAGGCGGCCGGCCTCGCCGTCGACAACGGCGTGCTGGTGGATGCCGGGCTGCGCACGTCAGCGCCCGACGTTCTCGCCGTCGGCGACATCGCGAACCACGACCACCCGGTGCTGGGCCGGCGGATCAGGGTCGAGCACTGGGACACCGCGATCAACCAGGCCAAGGTCGCCGCCCACAACCTGGCCGGCGGCGTCGAGGTCTACGACGCGATGCCCTACTTCTTCACCGACCAGTACGACCTGGGCATGGAGTACGTCGGGAACGCCGGGGCCGACGACGAGGTGGTCGTGCACGGCGACCTCGAGGGTCTCAACTTCCGGGCGTTCTGGCTGCGGGACGGCAAGGTCGTCGCGGCGATGCACGCCAACGACTGGGACGCCACCGACGACCTGCGCGCCGCCGTCGCCTCAGGCGAGCTCCCGGCATCCCCCTAAACCCGACTTATTGCGAATTTCCCACCGGAAAGGGCCGTCGCGCGGCCCTGGAAGGGTGGGAAATTCGCAATAAGTCGGGAAGGTGGGCTGTCGGGAAGGTGGGCTGTCGGGAGGGTGAGCTCAGGGGTGGAGGGCGTCGAACTCGGCCTCGGACACGGCATCCGGGTCGGCGTCGAGGCGTACGTGCGCGAGCAGCGCCTGGACCACCCGCAGGGCGGATGCCGCGCGCTCGCCCCAGTGCGAGAGGTAGCTGAACTGCCACCACCACAACGCCTCGACCGGGCGCCCGGCCGCCTGGTGGCTGAGCCCGTGGCTGAGGGCCGAGGCGATGTCGGCCAGGTCGTTGCTGAGGTAGCCCACGGTGGGCTCGGGGTCGACCACGGGGTCGGCCACGTCGGCGTACTCGTCGAGGCCCTCGAAGACGTTGGCGAGGCTCTCGCGCAGGGGGTCGAGCTCGGCATCCGGGCCCGGGTCGGGCTCGAAGCGCGCGACCGGCACGACGTCTTCGACCGCACCGAGCCGGGCGCCCATGACGAGCACCTGCGACAGGGCGAGCAGCGCCATCGGCAAGGTGGCCTCGGGGCTGTTGCCCGACGCGATCTCGCGGACGGTCAACAGGAAGACCTGGGCGTCGGCCGCGGACTGCTCGGACAGCGAGGTCCAGTCGTCAGACATCGAGCAGCCTCCTGCCTTCGAACGCGCGGCCCAGCGTGACCTCGTCGGCGTACTCGAGGTCGCCGCCGACGGGCAGGCCGGACGCCAGCCGGGTGACGCGCAGCCCGAACACCTTGAGCATCCGCGACAGGTAGCTGGCGGTGGCCTCGCCCTCGAGGTTGGGGTCGGTGGCGATGATCACCTCGGTGACGACGCCGTCGCCGAGCCGGGCGAGCAGCTCGCGCACCCGCAGGTCGTCGGGGCCGATGCCGTCGATCGGGCTGATCGCGCCGCCGAGCACGTGGTAGCGGCCGCGGAACTCGCGGGTGCGCTCGATGGCGACGACGTCCTTGGGCTCCTCGACCACGCAGATGGCGTGCACGTCGCGGCGAGGGTCGAGGCAGATGCGGCAGCGGGTGGCCTCGGCGACGTTGAAGCAGAGCTCACAGAAGCGCACCCGCGCCTTGACCTCGGTCAGCGAGTGCACCAGGCGCTCGACGTCGGCCGGGTCGGCCTGCAACAGGTGGAACGCGATGCGCTGCGCGCTCTTGGGACCGACGCCCGGCAGCCTGCCGAGCTCGTCGATGAGGTCCTGGACCGCGCCTTCGTACACACGTCGAGACTACGACCTCGGGCGGGCGGTGTCGTCCGCCGCCGCGCCCGGATGCCGTGGCGTCCGGTGGGTGGTCAGCTGCGGACGAGGACGTACTCGCCGGCCTCGTCGAGCGCGGCGACCACCTCGTCGTCGGTGAGGTCTCGCTCGGTGACGACGGTGACCGTCGATGCGCCGCCGTCGACCACCTCGACCTGGGCGTCGAGCACGCCGTCGAGGCCCATCAGCTCTTCGCTGACCGCCTTGGCGCAGTGCCCGCAGGTGAGGCCGGTGGCCTGGAAACGCTGGGTCGTCGACATGGTGTGCTCCTTCTCAGATGCCGACTGCCGCACCGGTGGACTCGGGCGGCAGCTCGTTGTAGGTGTCGGCCCGCTCCTGGCCGGAGAGAGCGGCAATGGCGTCCATGACCTCGTCGGTGAGCACGCGGCGGGCCTTGCCGGCCGGCATGCCCGCGAAGGATGCCGGGTAGATGGGCCGCCCGAACGCCACCCGCACCTTCGCCAGCCGCGGGAAGCTCGCCCCGATGGGCTGCACGCGGTCGGTGCCGACCAGGCCGACCGGCACGACGGGCACGCCGGCGGTGAGGGCCAGCCACGCCACCCCGGTGCGGCCCTTGTAGAGGCGGCCGTCGCGTGAGCGGGTGCCCTCGGGGTAGATGCCGAACCCCCGGCCCTCCTGCAGCACGACCAGGGCGGCATCGAGCGACTCCTGGGCCGCCCGGGACGAGTGCCGGTCGACGGGGATGGCATTGGAGTTGGCGAAGAAGGCCCGCCGCACGGCCCCGCTGACACCGGTGCCGGTGAAGTAGTCGGACTTCGCCAGGAAGGCGACCGGCCGCGGCGCCGCGATCGGGATGGCGAACGAGTCGATGAACGACAGGTGGTTGCTCGCGATGAGCACGCCGCCCGTGGGCGGGACGTTCTCGGTGCCGGTGATGGTCGGCCGCCAGAGGACCTTGGACAGCGGGGCCACCACGCTGTGGCTGACCCGGTAGGACCGTGCGCTCACCGCGGGTCCTCCGCGATGACGGTGCCGCCGAGGATGCGCTCGACCACCGGGATCCCCACGTCGGTGAGGTCGTCGATCGACTCGTCGTCGTCGCTGATCGCCGTGTCGTCGACGACGTGCTCAGCCGCGACGATCTCGGCCTTGTCCTCGACCGCCACCGCGGCCTTGGCCTGCTCGAGGGGGCTGGCCCACGACGGCGCGGTGTCGGGTGGGGGTGGTGCGTCGGACCAGCTCGCCGGCTCGCGGGTACGAGCGGCACCGCCGCGCGCGCCGGATGCCTCGGTGGAACCGGGCTCCGAGCCGCCGCGGCGGCCGGCGCCCCCTCCATCCGCTTCTGCGGGTCGTGGCGAGGCAGCGCCGCCGGAGGATGCCGGGCCCGGTGCGGCATCCCACGCGCTGGTGCCGGAGCCGGACGGCACCGCGGGCGGTGGCCCGCCGCGGGTGGTGGCCCCGGCGTCGTCGGAGGGCACTCCCTCGACCCGGGCGTCGACCCCGAGGACGTCGATGAGGGCCTGCCGCACATAGTCGGCGTGGGCGCCGCGCCGGAACGTCTCGGCGAGCCCGACGGTGGAGATGCCGAGCAGCACCCGCTGGCCGTCGTAGTCGACGACCTGGGCGTTCTGCGCGACGAAGGTCCAGGTGACCCGCTTGTTGCGGCTGAGCCAGTCGAGCACGTCGGGCCACGAGCGGCGCAGCGCGTCGGTGTCGAGGCCGCCGGGCCCCACCGGGTGCGCGACGGGGGCAGGCTCGGGCACCGCCGCGGGGGCGGCCGCCGGAGGCCCGGCCACAGGCGCGGATGCCGGTGCAGCCCGGCCCGCGGGCTCGCGCCCCGCGTCGTGCTCGGGCGGGACGTCGTCGGGTGGCGGCTCGACGTCGGCGGCCGATGCCTGCCCGCGCGAGGCGGGCCGAGCCGCCGAGGTCGCCGGCGGTGAAGGCGGGCCGGACGCCGCGGAGGGAGCGGAGAACACCGGCGCCGCAGGCGGCATCGGCTGGGACGGCGCACCGGGCGCCGCCGCGGAAGCGGGAGGCGCAGCCGCAGCGGGCGGTGCGGGTGCGGCATACGAGACCGCAGACGTGGGCACGCCGCCCACGTCGAGGCGGCGCTCGAGCCGGTCGAGGCGCGCGGCATACCCGGCCTCGCCGGCAGCACCCGGCAGCAGGATGCGGGCGGCGATCAGCTCGAGCTGGAGCCGCGGGGCCGTGGCGCCGGTCATCTCGGTGAGGCCGGAGTTGACGACGTCGGCCGCCCGCGAGAGCGCCCCCGGCCCGAACGCGGCCGCCTGGCGCCGCATCCGCTCGAGCTGGTCCTCCGGCACGTGCCGCAGCACCGAGCCGGCGCCGTCGGTGACCGCGGCGACGACGATGAGGTCGCGTAGCCGCTCGAGGAGGTCCTCGACGAAGCGTCGCGGGTCGAGGCCGGTCTCGACGACCTTGTCGATCGAGCGGAACACCGAGGACGCGTCGCCGGCCGCAAAGGCGTCGATCGCGGCATCGAGCAGCTCGCCGTCGGTGAACCCGAGCAGGGCGGCCGCCGACTCGTAGGTGAGGCCCTCGGGCCCCGACCCCGCGATGAGCTGGTCGAGCACCGACAGTGAGTCACGCACCGAGCCACCGCCGGCCCGCACGACGAAGGACAGCACGCCCGGCGCCACCGCGACGCCCTCCTTGACGCAGAGCTCCTCCATGTAGGCCTGCAGCCGGGCCGGCGGCACGAGCCGGAACGGGTAGTGGTGGGTGCGCGAGCGGATGGTGCCGATGACCTTCTCGGGCTCGGTGGTGGCGAAGACGAACTTCACGTGCTCGGGCGGCTCCTCGACGATCTTCAGCAGCGCGTTGAAGCCCTGCGGCGTGACCATGTGGGCCTCGTCGATGATGTAGATCTTGTAGCGGCTCTGGGCCGGGCCGTAGGACGCGCGCTCGCGCAGGTCACGGGCGTCGTCGACACCGCCGTGGCTCGCGGCGTCGATCTCGATGACGTCGACCGTGCCGGACCCGCCCCGGGCCAGCGCCACGCACGAGTCGCACGTGCCGCACGGCTCAGGCGTGGGGCCGGTCTCGCAGTTCAGGCAGCGGGCCAGGATGCGCGCGCTCGTGGTCTTGCCGCAGCCGCGCGGGCCGCTGAACAGGTAGGCGTGGTTGACCCGACCGGTGCGCAGCGCCTGCATGAGCGGCTCGGTGACGTGCTCCTGCCCGATGACGTCGGTGAACGTCTCGGGGCGGTAGCGGCGGTACAGCGCGGTGCTCATCACCCGAACCCTAGCCGCGATGCCGGACACCCGGCACGCCGCACTTCGCCCTGTGGATGCCGTCTCGCCGGAGGTGCTCCGAGCGGGTCGTGTCGGCATGTGGGGCTAGTGTTCCGACGACCGGTGCAGGGCGACGCGGAGGTGTCCACAGTGGCGGCAGGAACCGTCCCCGGATGCCGGGTGGTGGCCGACGGGGTGTCCAAGGTGCTCGACGTCGCGACCCTGCTCGCGCCGCTCAGCCTGGTCGCCGAGCCCGGGTCGTGCGTCGTGGTGCGCGGCCCGAACGGGTCGGGCAAGACCACGCTGCTGCGGCTGGTCGCCGGGCTGCTCGCCCCCACCACCGGTTCGGTGACCATCGACGGTGACCCGGCCGACGAGCGCCGCCGCTCCACGCGAGAGAACGTCGCGGCCCTCATCGGCCCCCCAGCGGCCTATCGCGACCTCACCCTCGCCGACCACCTGACTCTCGTCGACGCGACCTGGGGCCGCGAGGCCTCCAGCTGCGCCCAGCGGGTGCAGCAGCAGCTCGACACCTTCTCCCTCGGTGCCTTCGGCGAGCGCTTCCCGCACGAGCTGTCTTCCGGGCAGGGCCAGCTGTTCCGCTTGGCCCTCACCTGGTTCCGGCCGGCCCGGCTGCTCATCCTCGATGAGCCCGAGCAGCGGCTCGACACCGACCGGCGGGCGATGGTCGGCGACCTGGTCCTCGCCCGGTGCGCGTCGGGCACGACGGTGCTGATGGCGTGCCACGACCCGGTGCTCACGGCCGCGGTCGCCGACGAGGTGGTCGACGTCGGCGGCGCCGAATGACGTCCGGTCTGACCGCCGCGGAGCAGCGGGCGCAGGACGCCGAGCGCCTGCAGGACATCACCCACGTGCTGCACGGCCCGCACGGCACGGGTGCCGTGCAGCGGGTGCTGTATGCCGTCTACCTCCTCGCGCTGCTGGCGTTCACCTACGGGTTCACCGTGGCACGCGCCCTGTTCATCACGACCGACCCGGGCTGGATCCACGACCGTCTGCTCGGGCCGGGGGCGGCACTGGTGGCCGTCGCCCTCGCCGGCGCGCTCACAGTGCTCGTGCACGGCATCGGGCGGCGCCGCGGGCCGGTGGTGCCGCCACTTCCCTGGGTCGACCACGTCGTCGCCGGCCCCCTCGACCGGGCGACCACCCTGCGTGAGTGGTGGCTGGTCTCGGCCACCCTGCTCGTGGCCGGTGCCACCGTCACCGCGGGCGTGCTCGGCGGGGGACTGTGGGCGTCGGGCACGACCGGGCCCACCGCGTTCTTCGTCGCGCTGCTGGTCGGCCCGGCGCTGGGGGTGGTGGTCGCTGCGGCCTGGCTCGCCGGCCAGGTCGGTGCCGGCACGGGCGGCCCCGACCGGATGCCGACCAGCGGCCTCCGCCGCCGACGCGCACCCCGCGCAATCGGCCCGTCCGCAGCGCTGCGCCGCCTCGGGCTCCCCGAGCTGCGCGCGCAGAGCATCCGCTCGACCCGGCTGGGCGGCGCGGTGCTCGCCGGTGACCTGCGGGCGGCCCGGCTCGAGACCGCCACCCCCGTGCACCGCGGGCGCGGGCTGCGTCTGCGCTCGCGCGGCCGGCTCGGCACCGTGGTCGCCCGCGACCTGATCGGCCTGCGCCGCCAGCCCGGGCTGCTGCTGTCCGGGGCCCTGCTCGCCGCGCCCGGGGCGGCCGGGGTGGCCTGGTCGCTCAGCGACCCCGAGGTGCCGGTCGCGATCGGCGTCGTGGCGGTGGCCGCGCTCTACCTCGGCGTCGGGGTGTGGGCCGAGGGCCTACGCCTGCTCGGTGACACCCTCGGTACACCCCGGCTCAGCGGCCTGGGCCTGGGCACCGAGGCCGCCGCGCACACGGTGCTGCCGGCCGCCTTCCTGCTCGTGCTCGGGCTCCCGCTGGCTGTGGCGGTGAACGCCCTCGTCCCGGCATCCCCGGTCGGGCTCCTCGACGCGGCGGTGTGGGTGGTCGGCGTCGGGGCGCTGGCCCTGGGCGCCCAGTGGGTGGCCGCCTTCCGGGGGCGCCCGCCGTTCCTGGCGTTCCTGCCCGACGTGGGCCCGATGGTGATGACGCTGTGGTTCGCCCGATCCCTCGTGCTCTGTGCCCTGGTCGGGGGGCTGCTCACCGCCCGGGCGGCCGACCTGGGGGTGCTCGGAACCACCGGCCTCAGCCTGGTGACGGCGGTGGCGCTGTGCTGGCTCTGGGGCCGGCGCACCCTGAGGTCGGCGGCCGACGAGCACCGGGTCTGACCCACCTTGCCACCGGGCCGCCGCCCGGCCGGTGGACGGGCGTTCGGTCGCACGGGGGTCGGCGGCTTACCCTCATGACGTGCGCATCGACGTCTGGTCCGACATCCTCTGCCCGTTCTGCCACCTCGGCCGGCGGCACCTCGAGCTCGCCCTCGAGCAGTTCGAGCACGGCGACGAGGTGGGGGTCGTCTGGCACAGCTTCCAGCTCGACCGCTCCTCGCCCGCCGTCGACGACACCCCGGCGATCGACCGGATCGCCGAGAAGTACGGCGTCCCGCGTGAGCAGATGGTCGCCCAGCACGAGCGGATGGCTGCCGACGCCGCCGCGGTCGGGCTCGACTTCCAGTGGGAGTCGCTGCGCGGCGGCAACTCCTACGACGCCCACCGGCTGCTCCACTTCGCCCGCGCCGTCGGCCGTGAGGACGAGGTCACCGAGCGCGTGATGCGCGCTTGGTACACCGAGGGCGAGTGGATCGGCGACCCCGAGACCCTCGTGCGCCTCGGCGTCGAGGCCGGCCTCGACGAGACCACCGTGCGCGAGCTGCTCGCGAGCGACGACCACGGCATCGACGTGCGCACCGACCTCGCGCTCGCCAACCAGATCGGCATCACCTCGGTGCCCACGTTCGTGCTCGACCAGAAGTTCGGCGTCAGTGGCGCCCAGCCGGTCGAGGTCATGCTCAACGCCATCCGCCAGGTCTGGGACCTGCAGGGCACCGAGCCCGAGCCCGTCGCCGGGGGCGGCGGCTGTGGTGGCGGCTGCTGCGGTGGTGCCTGCGGCACCGGCGCCGAGGTGTCCGACACCGTCGAGGATGCCGGGCACGGCTGCGGTTCCGACGGCTGCGGTGGCGCCTGCGGGTCCACCGAGGCCGCGGAGCAGCAGAGCGTTCCCGCCGCGCGCTGAGCCGCACCCCTCCGGCGCTGGATGCCGGGTGGCCCGCTGCTGCGGCTGCCGCGCCCGCCACGCCGGCCGGGTTCGGGTACGAGGACACCCCGCGTACCTGGAAGAGCCCACCTGCCCTTGCTGCATTCCTGCCCTGGGGGAGTTCAGCGGGGTACCACCACGCGGGGTGCCGGGCACGATCCTAGGCGGGCACCCGGCATCCCGAGAAATCCGCAGCCTGCGCCGAGGACCGTTCGCGGGTCAGCCGCGGATGAACCAGATCGGCGAGACGCCGCTGAGCGTGCTGAGCACCCACCCACCCCCGACCGAGAGCATGAAGCCGGCGACCCATCCCGTGAGCCCGCTCCACCGGCCGGCGACCCCCGGTGGGTGCACCGTGTCGGCGGCCTCGTCCTTGGGGCGGAGCAGCTCGGCGACGGCGAACAGCGGCACTGCAGCCACGAGCGGGCCCCCGATCAGCCAGAACCAGAACCACCGGGTGCCACGCCTGGGGCGGGGCCCCAGGATGACGACCACCAAGGTGGCAAGCAGAAGCAGGGATGCGGCGTTGTACGCGCGGTCCGCCGGCAGGCCGCGGAAGAAGACGCTTGCACTCGCTTCAGGCACACCGGCGCCCCGGAAGCCGGCGACCACCTCGTCGGCGGTGCCGGAGGAGATGCCGTTGGTGTCGAGGACGCGCAGTGAAGCCACCGGCGAGTCGACCCAGTAGGCGACGGTGACCGGCCGGCCGTCGACCTCGCCGTCGACGACCTCGCCGTCGACGACCTCCCTGTCGACGACCTCGCTGTGGTCGGCGCCAGCCGGGTAGACGTTGACGCGATAGGGGCCGGACGCCGGCCCGCGCCTCCCCTCCTCGTCGACCGTGACCACCCGGTAGGAGGTGACCCGGCCCTGGGCGAGGTCGTCAGCGAGGAAGCCCTGAGGCACCAACCGGGGCTGGACGACCCACACCGCCACCAGCCACACCGCCCACGTGACGAGCAGCACCCAGCCCAGGACCTTGCGCGTCCTTGCGCCGGCGAAGGTCGACCGCACCACGTCGAGCACCCCGGGGCCACGATCGGCGGGCGGCGCTGTGGGCTCGGCCGGGATGGCGTCCTGGGTCGTCGACCCGGATGCCGCGCCCTTCGGCAGGCCGTCGGGCGCGGACGTCCCCCCGCCGGCGCCCGGCGAGAGCTCGTCGTTCCCCATCCGGCGATCATGGCAGCCGCGGGGTTGCGAGGCGACGATTTCGGGCGGCGGCTCGCCCTCTAGTAACCTCACCCGCGGAGGATTCGCATAGTGGCCTAGTGCGCACGATTGGAAATCGTGTTGGGATAAAACCCTCGGGGGTTCAAATCCCCCATCCTCCGCCAAACGACAACGGCACCGCGGCAGCGGTGCCGTTGTCGTTTGGCGGACCGGGGGATGCTGGGAGCGCTGGTCGAGAGTGAGGCACGAGCTCACGGCCAGCGCGGGTCCCCCATCCGCAGCACCAGGGCATGTGGGTGAAGATCGCTGCCCTGACGACGGTTATCACCCACGTTGCGGGGCGGGCCGACGCAATGTGGGTGAAGATCGCTGGCCTGACGACGCTCTTCACCCACGTTGCGGGGTGGCCGCGCGCCAAGGGATGCCGGGGAGCCGGGCCAGGCATCCCCACACGGTGGCCGCCGAGCGGCTCAGGCCAGCGGCAGCCGCTCCCCCACCCGGCAGCGGGTGTCGTGCAGCCCGACCAGGCGCTGCTCGTCCGGCCCGGGCTCCGGCCCTGACACGCTGACCAGCCGGCAGACCGCGTGCCCCGACGAGCGCCCGTCGTACTGCGAGACCCACTCCTCGTACTGGCCGCGCGCACCGTCGTCGGCGAACGGCCACGGCACCGGCAGCGCACGCGCACCCACGCGGAACGGCTTGGGAGTCAACCGGGCCCGGTAGCTGTCGTGGGTGGCGCAGAGCTCGACGTAGAGCGGGTCCGAGCCGAGCTCGGTGAGCAGGGCACGCGCCCGGTCCGAGCCGGGGGATGCCGCGACGCCTGTGACGATGACGCGTAACCCCGCGGCGGTGCGGTAGACCCGCACCCCGAGCTCCTGGTGCTGGCGGGCGAACTCCCACACGGGCTCGCACGCCAGGCACTCGGCGACGCTGGTCCCGCCGGGCCGTGGCGACGCGGGCACGGCATCCGCGCTCCCGTCGTCGGCTGCTTCAGACGGCGTCATCGGGGTCGGAGCCGGGTCCCCCGACAGCAGCCGGCGGAAGAACCCGCCCACCCCGGTGCCGGGGCGCCGGCGAGGCGTCGACCCACCCCCACCCGACACGCCCGAACCGTCTCCCGGCATCCCACCGCGAGCCGTCAGGTCCTCGAGCTCGGGCACGTCGACGTCGGCGATGAAGAGCAGGTCGGTGCACAGCACCTCGCAGCCCATCCGGTTGCGGGTCACCACGCCGAGCACGGCACCGGATGCCGCCTCGACCTCCTCGAGCACCGGCTCGCGCAACGGCATCCGCGGGTAGTAGCCGTGGCCCGGGGGCAGCCCGCCCTCTCGGGCCACCCGCTCCAGGGCCTGCGCCAGGCGCTCGTCGGCGACGCGGGCGGCATCCGCCTCGGACTCCGACGACCACCCCCACACCGTGAGCATCCCGCCGCCGCTGCCCAGGCGCGGGCTGAACCCCTCGGCGGTGACCCAGTGCTGCGGCAGCTCCATGGCGGGAGTCTGGCAGCGCCCCCGGCTGCAGGGAAGCGCCCACGCCACCACCGGGACGGGCACCGGCGGTGGTCCGTTCGGCGCGGTTTACGCCCGCCCGCGGACGATGCCGACCGAACCGGTGGCGCACCCTCCCCCGGGTGGGTCCACGATGGGGTCATGAGCAACGGCGCCTACGCAGCGGCATACGAGCAGTCGATCTCCGACCCGAACACCTTCTGGGGGAATGCCGCGAAGGCGGTCGAGTGGATCACCGAGCCGACCAGCGTGCTCGACGACTCCAACCCGCCCTTCTACCGATGGTTCCGGGGCGGCTCGCTCAACACCTGCTTCAACGCCCTCGACCGCCACGTGCGCGACGGGCGCGGCGACCAGGCGGCCCTCATCTACGACAGCCCGGTGACGAACACGGTCAAGACCTTCACCTACGCCGAGCTGCTCGACAAGGTCGCCACCTTCGCCGGCGCGCTCGCCTCGCTGGGGGTCGAGAAGGGCGACCGGGTGGTCGTCTACATGCCGATGGTCCCCGAGGCCGTCGTCGCGATGCTCGCCTGCGCGCGGCTCGGCGCCATCCACTCGGTCGTCTTCGGCGGGTTCGCGCCGGCCGAGCTCGCGGCCCGGATCGAGGACGCCAAGCCGACCGTCATCGTGGCGGCCAGCTGCGGCATCGAGCCGAGCCGGGTCGTCGAGTACAAGCCGATGCTGGATGCCGCGCTCGACCGCAGCGAGCACAAGCCCGAGTCCGTGATCGTGCTGCAGCGCGAGCAGTGCCGCGCGGATGTCGGTGTGCGCGACACCGACTGGGAGGAGATGGACTGGGACGAGCTCGTCTCGGACGCCGAGCCGGCTGACTGCGTCGAGGTCGAGGCGACCGACCCGCTCTACGTGCTCTACACCTCCGGCACCACCGGCCGGCCGAAGGGCATCGTGCGCGACAACGGCGGCCACGCGGTGGCGCTGCGCTGGTCGATGGAGAACGTCTACGACATCCACCCCGGCGACGTGTGGTTCACGGCGTCCGACGTCGGCTGGGTCGTCGGGCACTCCTACATCGTCTACGCTCCCCTGCTCACCGGCGCCACCACCGTTCTCTACGAGGGCAAGCCGGTCGGCACGCCCGACGCGAGCGCCTTCTGGCGGGTCATCAGCGACCACGGCGTCAAGGCGATGTTCACCGCCCCCACGGCCTACCGGGCGATCAAGCGCGAGGACCCCGACGGCACCCTCATGGCCGGTCACGACCTCAGCTCGCTCAAGTGCGTGTTCCTCGCTGGCGAGCGGCTCGACCCCGACACCTACGAGTGGACCAGCGCGCTGCTCGGCGTGCCGGTGGTCGACAACTGGTGGCAGACCGAGACCGGCTGGCCCATCGCCGCAAACCTCAGGGGTCTCGACCCGATGCCGATCAAGGCCGGCTCGCCGTCGGTGCGGGTGCCGGGCTACGACGTGCAGGTGCTGGACGACTCGGCCCAGCCGGTGACGCCCGGGGTGGAGGGAGCCATCGCGATCCGGCTGCCGCTGCCCCCCGGCACGCTGCCGACACTGTGGCAGGACGACGAGCGCTACATCGCGGGCTACCTGTCGGTCTACGACGGCTACTACCTCACCGGCGACGGTGGCCTGATCGACGAGGACGGCTACATCTATGTCATGGGCCGCACCGACGACGTGCTCAACGTCGCGGGCCACCGCCTGTCGACGGGCTCGATCGAGGCCGCCTTGGCCGGCCACCCCGACGTCGCGGAGTGCGCGGTGATCGGGGTCGCCGACGACTTCAAGGGCCAGGTGCCCCGGGGCCTGGTCGTGCTCAAGGGTGGCGTCAACGGCACCGGCGACGACGGCATCCGGATCTGCAAGGAGCTCGTGCAGCGGGTGCGCGACGAGGTCGGCGCGGTCGCGAGCCTGCGCCAGGTCGACATCGTCGCCGCCCTGCCCAAGACCCGCTCGGGCAAGATCCTGCGCAAGACGATGCGCGAGATGGCCGACGGCAAGACCCCCACCGTGCCCGGCACCATCGAGGACGTCAGCGTGCTCGACGCCCTCGCGTCGGTGCTGCGCCCTGTCTGACGCTGCGCACGCCCGGATGCCGGGTGGGCGGGTCCGCGGACCGTGCCCACCCGGCATCCGGGGTCGTGCTGGTGTGACGGGTCAGCTCACGGCGTCGAGGGCGTCGACCATGCCCTCACCGAAGTAGCTGTTGTCGGTGACCGGCCCGACGCAGGGAACCCCAGCGGTGGCGGCCGAGCACGCCTTGTCGTCGGCCTGCTGACGGAGCTTCGCGATCATCTCGGCCGGGGTCCACGACGGGTGGGCCGACTTCATGAGGGCGAGGACGCCGGCGACGTGCGGCGAGGCCATCGAGGTGCCGCTCTTGAGGCCGTAGCCGTTGTTGGCGACGACGGTCGAGAGGATGCGTGAGCCGGGCGCCGCGACGTCGATGACGCCGAGCCCCCGGTTCGAGAAGCTCGACAGCCGGCTGTCCAGCGTCCCGGCCGGGAAGCGCTCGACCGACGACACGGTGACCACGCCGTCGAGCTCGGTGGGGATGTCGTTGCAGGTGCTGTTGAGCGTCCGGGTGACTGCGGTCCCGTCGTCCGGGCTGCCGGTGTCGAGGAAGGTGTCCTTGTTCGCGAGGTCCTTGCCCGAGTTGCCGGCCGCGGCCGCGTGGACCACGCCCTCCTTCGTCGACCAGGTGACCGCACGGCGCACGGCCTCCTTGGCGGCGTGCTGGTCAGGCTGGTCGTCGCAGTAGAACTCGAACGGGTCGACGTAGTAGCTGTTGTTCGTGACGTCCATGTGCTTCAGGCCCGCCTCGACGAACCCGCAGACGGCGTACTCGGGGTAGATGAAGCCGTCGTCGTTGACGACCTTCACCGAGGCGAGGCGGACGTTCGGCGCCACGCCGACGATGCCGACGCCGTTGCGCGCCGCGGCGATGGTGCCGGCCACGTGGGTGCCGTGGTCGCTCGTCGTGGGCTCCCAGCCCGTGGTGCTCGGCCGACCGGCGTCGACGCAGTTGACCGAGTTCGCGACGTCGAGGTTGGCGACGAGGTCGGGGTGGTCCGCGTCGATGCCGCTGTCGAGCACGCCGACGAGGACGTTGCGCGAGCCGTCGGTGATTGTGTGGGCCTGGTCGGCCTTGATCATCTGCAGGTCCCACTGCTCGGCCTCACGCGGGTCGGTGGCGACCGCCGGGGTGGCCGGGGATTCGAGGTCGCCGTTGACCGGCTTCTTCGCGCCCTGCTTGTAGCCCGAGGCGCCCTTGCCCCAGGTCGCCGACAGGTCCGCGGGGGTGCCCTCGGACACCGGCACGCTGCGGGTGGCGCCGACCGACTCGAGCGCCTTGCCGGCCGCCTTCGCGACATCGGTGCGGAAGGCGGCACGGTCGGAGTGGGCCACGACGACGCCGATCTGCGGCCAGGCCTGCACCACGACACCGCCGGACTTCTCGATCGCGTTGGTCACGACCTTGGTCTGGCCGGGGTTGGCGATCTTGGTGTTGAGCAGGTAGCTGAAGACGACCCCGTCGGGGGTCACGATCGGCACGGGGGTCGACGCGGCCTCGGTGGAGGCCGAGGCGGTGCCGGAGAACATGGCGGTGCCGATGGCGGCAACAGATGCCAGCGCGAGAGCGGCGCGCCACCTGTGGGTGGGTCGGGTCACGAAGGAACTCCTCGACGACGGCGGGCCTCGTGGGCCCGGACGGTGGTGTGGGTCCAGCCACCCTGCCGGACGCTTCACGGCCTTCGACCCCCTAGTGACAGGGCAGTTTCTCCCGTCCCAGCCCCGAACCTCAGCGGGGAGCGGATGCCGGGTGGCCGGCATCCGCCGTGACTGCGCGGTCGCGGTACTGCCCGGGTGTGACGCCGACCAGCGCGGTGAAGTCGCGGGTGAAGTGCGCCTGGTCGTACCAGCCGTAGCGCACGGCGAGGTCGGTGAGCGTGCCGGGCCGGCCGGCGTCGAGGTCGGCGACGGCGTCGTGCAGGCGATAGCGCGCGAGCACCCACTTCGGCCCGACCCCCACGTAGTGGGTGAAGAGGCGCTGGAGGGTGCGCACCGTGACGGCGTGCCTGGCGGCGACGTCGGCCACGGTGAGCAGCGAGTGGTCGGCGAGCATGTCGGCGACGACGTCGAGCAGCAGGTCATAGCGCGGGTCGGGCCGGTCGTGCGCCAGAGCAGCCAGACCACGCTCGGCGGTCTCGGCCCACGCCGAGCCGTCGTGCGCCAGCTCGGGGTCCGCCAGCTCGGCGACGAACACGCGGGGAAGCACCTGGTCGGCGGCGACCGACCGGTCGGTCCACGCGGATGCCGGGTGGCCGGTGAGCGCCGTCAGCCCGCCGGGGCGGAACCGCAGCCCGACGACGCGCCCCCATCCGCGCACCTCGACGTCGAAGCGGCGGGTGCAGACCCCGGTGACCACGACGCTCTCGCCGGCCGGCATCCCGGCCCGAGGGTGGCTACCGAGCTCCACCGTGAGCGAGCAGGTGGGGTGCGGGAGGACCTCGCTGTCGTACCACCGGCCGTCGGGCAGGTTCCAGCGCAGCGACCAGCGGTTCTCGACCCAGGGGGCGGCCTCGACGCCCACCGGCTCGCGCACGAGGTCGACGTGCCTAGCGAACTCGCCCGGCCGCAGAAGCCCCGCCGTGGAGGCTGTCGGTGCGGTTGTCGCCTTTGTCCTATCGGGCACCGGCCCAGCGTAGGCAGGGTGGACGACATCCCCGTCCGTACGGACCCACCCGACGAGAGGCACCACCATGGCGATCGCCGCACTCAAGATGCTCACCCTCGACAGCTCCGACGCCCAGCGCGACGCGACCTTCTGGTCGGCACTGCTCGGCTGGGAGGTGGCCCACGCCCAGGACGAGTACGCGATGCTGACCGGCCCCGGCGGTATGGCGCTGGGCTTCGGCACGCTGCCCGACCACGAGGCGCCGGGCTGGCCGAACGAGCACGGCAGCAAGCAGTTCCACCTCGACCTGGCCGTCGACGACCTCGACGCAGCCGCCGCCGAGTGCGTGGGGCTCGGCGCCACCCTCCCCGACGAGCAGCCCGGCGAGACCTGGCGGGTGCTGCTCGACCCGAGCGGCCACCCGTTCTGCCTGACCCAGGCCGCCAACTGGGGCTGACCGCCCACGCTGCGCCCGGCATCCGGCAAGGGACCGGAGCGCGGAACCGGTACGCGCCCACCAGCGCAGGCCCGCGAGGATGGCGGCGTGGAGGGTGTCGTCCTGGGGTTCGCGACCATCGTCGCCGTCATCGGCGTCGGTGCCCTCATCGCGCACCTCGGGGTCGTCGACCTGTCGGCGCAGAAGGTGCTCAGCCACATCGCCTTCTTCGTCGCCTCTCCGGCGCTGCTGCTCACCACCGTGTCGAAGGCCGACACGCACGACGTGCTGTCGCGCAGCCTGGTCGCGACGGTGGTCGGGGTCGTGGTGCCTGCCGCCATCTACGTCACGGTCGCGTGGTGGAGGTGGCGGCGGTCGGTCGGCGAACGGGTCATCGGGGCGCTCGCGAGCTCCTACGTCAACGCCGGCAACCTGGGTCTGCCCGTTGCCGCCTACGTGCTCGGCGACGCGGCCCTCGTGGCGCCGACCCTGCTGCTGCAGCTGCTCGTCCTGCAGCCCTTCGCGCTGGCGCTGCTCGACGCCGACGCCAGCGGCCGCCGCCCCACCCTGCGGCACATGATGGTGCGCCCGTTCACCAACCCGCTCACCATCGGCACGCTCATCGGGCTGCTGCTGTCCATCACGGGCTGGCAGCTGCCGCCGATCGTGCTGGACCCCATCGAGCTGATCGGCGCGATGGCCGTTCCGGGGATGCTGCTCGCCTACGGCATCGCGCTGCGCCTCGGCCCCGGGTTCGGTGGCGACGTGCCGGCCGGCGAGCTGGCGCTGACCAGCACCCTGAAGCTCGCCGTGCAACCGCTGGTGGCGTATGCCGTGGCGCACCTCGCGCTCGGCCTCACGGGTCACGCGCTGCTCGCCGTGGTCGTCTGCTCGAGCCTGCCGACCGCGCAGAACATCTTCGTGCACGCCACCCGCTACGACCGCTCGCCCACCCTGGCCCGCGACACCATCCTGGTGACCACGGTCGGGGCGGTGCCGCTCATCACGCTGGTCGTCTGGATCCTGGGCTGAGCGTCCGCTCGCCGCCGCCGGTGTCTGCCCTGGTGCTCGCCGGGCCCGGTCTGTGCGGCTGGGCCAGAATGGCCCGATGATCACGGTCGACCTCGCCCGCGCCCTGCTCCGCGACGCCGGGGTGCTCTGGGCACCCGCCGCCGGCGACCGCTTCGTCATCGACGCCGAGCTGCTCACCGGCGAGGTGTTCTGGATCAGCGACCTCACCGTCGAGGTGCAGACCTACCGCGACCAGTCGCTGCTCGGGTTCAACGGCACCACCGAGTGGGCACTCGACTCGGTCACCCTCGACCAGGCGCTCTGGCTGCCGCGCGAGGACCAGCTGCGCGAGCTGCTCGGCGACCGGCTCGAGGCGGTGCGCCGCACCGAGGGCGGGTGGGAGGTCACGTATGCCGTGCGGCCCGCTTACGTCCGCGCAGTCACCGACCCCGACCTCGAGTGCGCCTACGCCAAGGCCGTCCTCTCCCTCTGAGCGCTCTGCCGGTGCCGGCACCGCTCCGGCCTCCCCATGGGCGCCCCCCTTTCGCGAAGTCAGGAGCACTTCGCGAAGTCAGGACCCTATCCGGCCATGACTCCGCGAAGTGCTCCTGACTTCGCTAGGGGTGACGGCAGGGCCGAGGGTCAACGCTTGCGCGAGGTGCCGAAGATCGAGCGGGTGATCTCGCGGCCCAGCACCGTGCCGGCCGAGCGCAGCGCCGACTTGAAGGCGCTCGACGTCACGACCGACTCCACCATGCTGGGCTCGGCGGCCCGCTTGCGGTCGGCCGCCTCCTGCGCCTTCTGGGCCGCCGCGGCATCCTTGGCCGCCTGCTTCTCGGCCGCCAGCCGCGCCTTCTCGGCGGCCGACTCCGCCGCCAGCCGCTCCTTCTCGGCGGCCGACTCCGCCACAAGCCGCTGCTTCTCGGCAGCGGCAGCCGCAGCCGCCTGCACCTTGGCGTTCTCGGCCGCCACCGCCGCGGCCTGCTGGGCCTCGGTACGCGCCACCTCCGCCTTGCCGAGCATCTCCGACGCCGACTCCCGCTCCAGGTACGTCCCGTACTTCGACGCGAGCGGCGAGGCGGCGACGGTCGAGGTGAGCAGCGCGGCATCCGAGGGGGCCATCAGCGACTGCGGTGCGCGCATCCGGGTCCAGGCCACCGGCGTCGGCGCACCCTTCTCCGACAGCACGGTGATCACGGCCTCGCCGGTGGGCAGCTGGGTGAGCAGCTCCTCGAGGTCGTAGGCCGTGTTGGGGTAGGTGCGCACCGCGGCCTTGAGCGCCTTGGCGTCATCGGGGGTGTAGGCGCGCAGGGCGTGCTGCACCCGGTTGCCGAGCTGGGCCAGCACGTCGGAGGGCACGTCCTTGGGCGACTGGGTCACGAAGAACACGCCCACGCCCTTGGAACGGATCAGCCGCACGGTCTGCTGGATGGCGTCGAGGAAGCTCTTGCTCGCGTCGTTGAAGAGCAGGTGCGCCTCGTCGAAGAAGAAGACCAGCTTGGGCTTGTCGAGGTCGCCCACCTCGGGCAGGTCGTGGAAGAGGTCGGCGAGCAGCCACATCAGGAAGGTCGAGAAGAGCTGCGGGCGGTCCTGCACCCCCGGCAGCTCGAGCAGCGACGCCACGCCACGCCCGTCGGGAGCCACCCGCAGCAGGTCGGCCGTGTCGAACTCGGGCAGCCCGAAGAACAGGTCGGCGCCCTGGGCCGAGAAGTTCACCAGCTCGCGAAGGATGACGCCCGCGGTCGCCGACGACAGCCCGCCGAGCTCCTTGAGGTCGGCCTTGCCCTCGTCACTGGTGAGGAACTGCACGACGGCGCGCAGGTCGGCAATGGTGTCGAGCCACAGACCGTGCGTGTCCGCGTAGTGGAAGACCAGCCCCAGGCTGGACTCCTGGGTCTCGTTGAGCCCCAGCACCTTGGCCAGCAGCGTGGGCCCGAACGTCGAGACGCTGGCCCGCACGGGGATGCCGGTGCCCTGTCCCCCTAGCGCGTAGAACTCGGCCGGGTATGCCGTGGGCTGCCACGGCAGCCCGACATCGGCCGAGCGCGCGGTGATCTTGTCGTTGGCGACGCCTGCGGTCGCCATCCCCGACAGGTCGCCCTTGATGTCGGCCAGGAAGACCGGCACCCCCTGGGCGAGCAACTGCTCAGCCATCAGCTGCAGCGTCTTGGTCTTGCCGGTGCCCGTCGCCCCCGCCACCAGGCCGTGCCGGTTCATGGCCGAGAGCGGGATGCGCACCGTCGTGTCGGCGTGCGCCGTGCCGTCGACGACCGCCGCCCCGAACTCCAGGGACGGCCCCTCGAAGGCGTAGCCCGCACGGATCTCGTCGACCTGGGAGGTGCTCGTGTTCTCGCTCACGCAGGTCAATCTAGCCCGCGCGCGAGCGTGGCTCGCGCCGACGGAGAGCTCCCGGCATACAGTGACTTCCGTGATCTTCAAGGCCGTCGGCGACTCGCGCCCGTACCCCGACCACGGGTACTCCACGCGCCAGTGGTCGACGGTGCCGCCGCGGCTGGTCCGCCTCGACGAGCTCGTCACCACCAAGCGCGAGCTCGACCTGCAGATGCTGCTCTCGGAGGACTCCACGTTCTACGGCGACCTGTTCGCCCACGTCGTGGAGTGGGAGGGGACCCTCTACCTCGAGGACGGTCTCCACCGGGCCCTGCGCGCCGCCCTGCACCAACGCCCGACGCTGCACGCGCGGGTGCTGGTGCTCTAGGAGACGGATGAGCGACTACACGACCGAGGCCGAGGTATCGGTCAGCAAGCGGAGGAAACGCCGTCAGCTCATCGTGCTCGGGGTCGTCGTGCTCGGTCTGTTCTTCGCGTTCTGGTACGCATGGTCCTACTACCAGGCCGACACCTCGGCCCGGGGCGCCCGTCCCCCCGCCGCCGAGTGCAGGCCGTACGACCCCAAGGTCGTCACCGCTGAGAAGACCAAGGTCAACGTCTACAACGCCTCCAACCGCACCGGGCTCGCCGGCACCGTCTCGCGGCAGCTGAAGGAGCGCGACTTCGTGATCGGCGCGGTGGCCAACGACCCGGCGAAGCGAGCGGCGCCGAAGGTGGCCGAGATCCGTTACGGCGCTGGCGGCACGGCGCAGGCCAAGCTGCTTCGCACCTCCCTGCCCAAGGGCACCACGATGGTGAAGGACAAGCGCAAGGGGGCCATCGTCGACCTCGCCCTCGGCGCCAAGTTCACGACGCTCCCGCCCGTACCCACCACCACGGCACTGCCGATGTGCCCGGCGCCGTCCGCGACCTGACCGATGGGGGACGCCGTCGAGCTCGGCGCTGGTGCCGAGGCGCGCAAGGCGCGGCCGGTCACGCTCGACGCGACGCTGACGGCATCCGAGGCCTTCGTCGTCGTGGCCACCGAGTGCACCGAGCACTGGCGCACGAACGCCGGCCTGCTCCTGCGGTCGCGGGCGATGCCGCACCTGCACCAGACCCGGGTCGGCATCCGCCGGCTGCGCTCGTCGTTCTCGCTGTTCCGGCCGCTGCTGCGCCAGGTGCCCGGCGCGTTCTTCATGGCCCACCGCCTGCGGGCCCTCGCCCTGCCCTTCGGCGCCGCGCGCGACCTCGACGTGCTGCTCTCCGGCCCGCTCGTCGACGACCTCGACGACGAGCAGGTCGCCCGGCTGGTGGCCGACCGCGAGGCGGCGTACGACGTCGCGCACGCCATCCTGAGCTCTCCCGACTGGGCGGATGCCGCCCGCTCCCTTCGCGGCCTCGTCCTCCTCGCGCCGTGGCAGGGGGTCGCCGACCCGCCGGTGCGTGAGCTGGCCGCGCAGGCGCTCGAGAAGCGGTGGCACCGCGTCGTCGGCCATGTCGACCGGCTGGCGGCCATGCCTGCGGTCGACCGGCACCGGGTGCGCATCGAGGCCAAGAAACTGCGCTACGGGTGCGAGTTCTTCGCCTCGCTCTACCCCACCGACCCGCTGCTGGTCGAGACCGGGACGGGCGAGCTGCTCCGCGGACCGCTGGCTTTCGCCTGGCACGTGGAGCAGGTGCAGACCGCGCTCGGCGAGGTCAACGACCACGCCACCGCCGACGGCCTGCTGCGCGAGGTGGGCTCGGCCGCCCCCGAGGTCGACGAGCACCGGCTGGTCCTCGAGGCGGTCGAGGCGGTCCGAGAGCTGGCGCGGCTCGACCCGTTCTGGCACTGACCTTCGCTGCTCGGAGCCCCACAGCACTCTTTGAGTCACATGCGCCCCAGACGTGTCCAGCCCCACACGGGGGTGGACGCCGTACACCCCCCGGCGTATAACGAGAGAATCCGACCGAGCCGCGGCCGGCGCCTCGGAGGGACCCCCAAATGCTGCATGCACTCGCAGCGGGCAGTCTGAACGACCCCGCGACCTACCTGAGCTGGGGATGGCTGGGCATCTCCCTGTCGAACCTCGTCGTCATGCTGATCACCGTCGCCATCTTCGTCCTGGCCGTGCTGCTGCCGTTCCCCCACCACGGGGACGACGACTGATGGCCATCATCGAGAAGACCGGCGCCCCCGCGAGTCCCACCGAGCCGGACGACGCCGCCGACGGCCGGATGTGGACCAACCGCCTGCGCAACAAGTTCTTCGGCACCTACCCGCCCGAGAAGCTCCTCCCCGACCGCCAGCCGGCCTACGTCGCATCGTGGATCTACGTCTTCGGCGTCGCCTCGATCGCGGCGCTGATCGTGCTCATCGTCAGCGGCCTGCTGCTCACCCTCGAAGGGCCGTCGTGGTACCACACGTCGTCGACGGGGCACCTGGTCAACAGCATCCACTTCTGGGCGGTGCAGCTCTTCATGATCGCCATGGTCGTGCACCTGTGGGGCAAGTTCTGGATGGCCGCCTGGCGCGGCCGCCGGGCGATGACCTGGATCACCGGCGCGATCGCGTTCTTCACCTCCGTCGGCACGGCGTTCACCGGCTTCCTCGTGCAGTCGAACTTCGAGTCGCAGTGGATCGCCTTCGAGGCCAAGGACGGGCTCAACGCGGTGGGCGTCGGGGCGTGGTTCAACGTCGCCAACGCCGGCCAGATGCTGCTCCTGCACGTCTGCCTGCTGCCGCTGGTGGTGGGCTTCATCGTGGTGTGGCACGTGCTGCTCGTGCGCAAGCACGGCGTCGTGCCACCCATTCCGCTGAAGCACGACCCAGCGGCGGACGAGCTCGCGCCGGCCGCGGAGGTGCAGTCATGAGCGCCGCCCGCAAGGCGTCGACCGACGTCGCCGCACTGCCCTGGGCCGGGCCCGAGCGCCGCTACGACATCGTCAAGGAGTTTGTCATCGCGCTGGTCGTGATGGCGGTGCTCTCCGTCGGGCTCGCCGTGGCCTTCAGCTCCCCCGACGAGAAGGCCCTGACCTTCAAGGGCTGGGGCACCACCGCAGCCGACAACTTCTACGCGACCGCTGTCGGCGAGCTCGCCGGCACCACCGAGGGGTCCGGCTACGGGCCGCCCTACCAAGAAGGTGACGGCCTCGCCGTCGGACCGCTGAAGCCCCAGAAGTGGATGGGCGTGCGCATCCCGGTCGACGGCGCCAACGACTTCGTCATCACGCCGCTGAAGAGCCAGCAGCAGCCGGCGGAGGTCACCACGGCCATCGCGGCCTGGGACGCCGCCACACCGGACCAGCGCACGACGTGGGCGACCGCCTACGACGACGCGGTGCAGGCGACGGCGGATGCCGACGGCGCCCTCCACCCCGACCAGGCCGCCACCGGCGACTACGGACCCGTGCCGGTGCTCGCGACGGCGCTGACCGGCATGGCCGCCTCCGGCGCCCTCGACAGCGCGATGGTGGCCCAGGGCGGCTTCTACGGCACCACCGACAACACCAAGCAGATCCTGTTCCTCGGTGACGGCTCCTACCTCGACGACGCCGCGACGGCCCAGAACCTCCAGGGCAACACCTGGGGGATGATGAACGGCACCAACAGCTATCCCGGCCAGCCGTGGCTGTGGTGGGCGTCGTTCTGGTACCAGATCCCGACCTTCAACCCCGCCGAGGACGCCACCACGACGACCTCGTTGCAGGACAACGCCGACGCGTGGATCTTCTACATCATCGGCTTCATCGGCCTGGTCATCATCTTCTTCCCCTTCATCCCGGGGCTCCGCTCGATCCCCAAGTGGATCCCGGTGCACCGGCTGATCTGGCGCTACTACTACCGCCAGCACGGCAACGCCCACCTGGTCTGAACGCTCGTCGCGCTGTCACCCGCTCACAGGCGGGTGACAGCGCGATGACGGTGGGCACCACGCACCGGGCCCTGCACTGGGGGAATGAATACACCCCCCGCACCCCGAGCACCGCGAGCGCCGCGCCGCCGTGTCCTCCTCCTCGGCGGCCTCGGTGCGCTCGTCGCCGTCGGCGCCCCGGTCGCCGCCACCCGCTGGGGCGACTGGTCGGCCGGCGCCACCCTGAGCGGCTCAGCGGATGCCGGTCACACGGCATCCGCTGTCTCCGCCACCTCCAGCGGCACCGGGCTGTTCACCGCTGACCGGCTGCACGAGGTCGTGCTCGACCTCGACGACGCGACGTTCCAGCAGGCGCTGTCGACCTTCCAGGAGTCGGGTGAGAAGACCTGGCTCGAGGTGGCGGTCACCCTCGACGGAACCACCTACGAGCGGTGCGGCCTCCGGCTGAAGGGCAACTCGACGCTGCGGCGGGCCGACACGGGCGCCGGGGCCGAGCAGTACCCGTGGTTGGTGCGCCTCGACAAGGTGGTCGACGGCCAGAACCACCACGGCGTCACCGATGTCGTCATCCGGGTCAACAACTCGGCGAGCAGCCTGAACGAAGCGGTCGCGCTCGACCTGCTCGGAGCGGCCGGGTTGGCCACCGAGCAGCACTCGTATGCGGCCGTCCGGGTGGGCGACGCATGGGCCCTGCGGGTGGTGCTCGAGGCGCCCGGCGACACGTGGGCGGCACGGACGATGACCGGCGCCGGCCTGCTCTACAAGGCCGAGGCCACCGGCGACTACACCTACCGAGGCACGGACCCCGCGTCGTACGACCAGGTCTTCGACCAGGAGAGCGGCGACGACGACCTCACCCCGCTCATCGAGTTCCTGCAGTTCGTCAACGAGAGCAGCGACGCCGACTTCGCGTCGGGGCTGGCCGACCGGCTCGACGTGCAGTCGTTCGCGAACTACCTGGCGCTCGAGGACCTGATGGACAACTACGACGCCATCGACGGGCCCGGCAACAACTCCTACCTGTGGTGGGACCGCGACGCCGACCGGATGACGGTGCTCGGCTGGGACCACAACCTCACCTTCGGCGTCAGCAACCGTCCGGGCGCCGGCGGTGGGGGTGCGCCGCCCGCGGGCGCCCCGGCCGGCGGAGGGGCTGGGCCGGGCGGCCGGGTGGCCAACCCCCTGGTGACCCGGTTCGAGGCGGTCGCCGAGCTGAAGGCGCTCGAGACGGCCGCCACCGCGCGGCTGCGGTCCGACCTGTACGCCGGCGGCGTGGCCTCGGCGTCACTGGAGCGGTGGGCGGCACTCCTCGCGGCGGATGCCGGGTCGCCGCTCGACGCCTCGACCCTCGCCTCGGAGAAGGCCGGCATCGCGGGCTACTTCGGCTGACGTCGAAACCCGCTCTCGTCCACACGAAAAGGACCTCGCGTCCGCACGAAAAGGACCGGGGTCCCAGCGCCTCAGCGCAGGGACCCCGGTCCTCGACGTCGTTGTCGGTCAGCCGTGCATCGCGGGAGCGCGGCGACGGCGGGCGACGACCACGGCACCGGCGCCCAGCAGGACGAGGAGCACTCCGCCGAGCCCGATCGCCAGGACGTTGGATCCGGTCTGGCTCAGGCTGCCGGTGGACGTGTCGTCCCCCGCAGCGGTGGCCGCGTGGACCGTGACGGTCTGGGTGGCGACTGTCGCGCCGTCGGCGTTGGTGACGGTCAGCGTGTAGTCACCGACGGCGGTCGGGCAGAACTGGAAGCTCGCCACACCAGCGGCAGTCGCCGTGGCCGTGAGCGACGTCGTGCTCGGGCCGGTGGCGTTCAGCGTGAACACCTGGCCGGCGCTGGCAGCACCACCGTTGACCGTCATGGTGATGCACTGGCCGGTGGCGGGCGTCGAGTCAGTGACCGTGGAGGTGAAGCCGGGAGCGTGGTAGCCAGGATCCGCCATCGCCACGCTTGGAGTGAGAACGAGAAGGGCCGCAGCGGCGACCAGCATCAGGGCGCGTCGGATCATGAGAATCCCTCTTGACAATTGCTATGAATCTCGCCGCAGGCATGGACGAAACAATGTTGATCGTAGGGCGATCACTCACAGTGTGATGAGGGAACAACGCGGTCCACGCCGAATATGGTAGGAGTCACACGCAATATCGGGGCCCCGTTTTGGGCCGGCCCGCTGAGCACGTTGTAGTCGATGGTCTGGCTCTGGCCGGGCTTGAGCTGGACCGTGCGTCCCACGACCGCCAGGCCGTTATGGGTCTGCGAAAACACCCCTTGCGCACCGCTTTTCACCCGAACATCATCGACCCGCCCACCAGTGGGCGAATATAGAAGAACATTCATCCGAACCTGCCCCTTCGGGATGACGTTTCCCGACGCGATGTAGGGCGGTAGGTCCGCCGCATTCTTCGGGGCGGTGTTGGTCATCGTCACCCTGACGTTCACCGACTGCGAGCCGTCCGGGTGGCACGTCGTGGGGGTGGCGACCACGTCCGTGCGCAGGTAGTAGCCGATCTTTGCGGCAGTGCCGTCGTTGAGGTAGACCCCGATCACGGGCGACGTGCCGTCGTGCCCGGCCAGCTCACCACTCAGCACCGTGCCGGACAGCAGCGCCTGCTCTTGGGGGTGTGCCGACCACACCATCACCCTGCCCTCGCGGGCCGACCGGGCGAGTGCGTCGACCACCGGGGCCGGCTTGCCCTGACCGGCGAGCATCGCCTTGGCCACGGTGCCCGCGGTCGCCGCGAAGAACTCGTCCTGCTTGAGCGGATCGAGGATCTTGAGGTACACCGTGTTCATCAGCAGCTGCTCGGCGTTCGTCGAGGTCAGCACCTGACCGGACTTCAGCCTGACGGGGCCCGTCGCCCCCAGCACCTCGGCCAGCGCGCCCGGGTCGATGGACAGCACGCCGTCGAGGTCCGCTCCTACCTGCTGCTTCCAGATGGCGGCCGCCAGCTGACCAGAGCGCGGGAAGTCCGGGGTGAAGGTCACGTCGGCCATGTAGATGCCCAGGCCCGGGCCGAACAGGGCCTGCTCGGCTCCGGTCAGGGGCAGGATCGGCGTGGGCAGGCCGCCCAGGTTGCCGCCGGCCGAGCGCGTCTCGGTGACCGTCACCGTGCCGTTCACGGCCTTGAGCACGATGAGGGTGGACACGCCCCCGGTGGCGCGCTGCTCGGCGTTGTTCTGCACCAGCATCAGGTACTGGCGCGGGCCGTCGGCGCCCAGCATCGGGGGCAGCAGCTGCACCGCTCGGGCGGCGGTCGACGTCGTCAGGGCGACCCTGCCGACCTGGCTGCGCAGGTCCTCGAGCGGAGCCGCGACGGCCGGCAGCAAACCGTCGGGGCTGATCGAGTCGAGGGTGTCGACGGCCGCCTGCACCTCGCCGTCGGCCGCGATGACGGATGGAGCCGCCTTGGCCAGTGACTGCACGTCGACCCGGCCGTCGTCCAGCACCAGGGTGGTCGGGTCGACCAGATCGGTGGCGTCCATCAGGGTCGGCAGGGCGTTCACGGCCAGTCCGTCGACGACCTCGCTGACGGCCTGCACCGCGGCGATGTTGGGCCCGATCCACGGCAGGGCACCCACCGCGGACCAGTGCGGCCCGTGGGTGCTGGCCCGCGCAGCGGAGGCATGGGCCTGCAAGGACCCGAGCGTCGACTTCGCACCGGCGCGATCGCCCTTCTCGACCTGCGCCTGAAGCACCTTCACCTGCGCGGCCGCCGCCTTCAGCTCGCCACGAGCGCGAAGTGCGTCGACGCCGACCCAGGCGATGACGGCGGTGACGCCCAGCAGCAGCAGCAGGATGCCGAGCAGCACCCGGCGCCGGGTTCGCGGCCGGCGCCTGGTCACACTGCCGTCGGGCGACTGCCCGCCGTTCAGCAGGCCAGCGACACCGCTCGGGACCGGGACGTCCGGGACTCCAGGGTCAGCACTGGTCGTCGCGCGGCTCATGGCGCCTGGCCGGAGGTCTGGCTGCCGGTCTCGACGGAGTTGTCGTTGAACGGCATGTAGGGCGCCACGGCAGGGAACAGCCACACGAAGCAGACCGCGACGACGGCGAGCAGCGAGGACCAGACACTGCAGTGCCTTGACCCACCGGGGGCCCGGCAACGCTCGCCACAGTGCTGCGTACACCTCAGGTCACCGCCCCGGCCGGGACGGCCAGGTACGAGGCCGGCAGCCCGTCCGACCGCGGGATGACCTTCACGAGGTGCGAGAAGGTCACGAAGCGCTGCGTGGCCCTGTACTTCGGGTGGCAGGAGGTCATCGTCATCACGGCCGCGGTGGGCTTCGCACCCGGATGTTGTGGCACCGGGGCGATCACTTCCACCTGCCAGGGACGCACGAGCACATGCCGGTCGACGGCATACACGGCGAAGCTCGTCTTGGTCTCGATGACGATGACGTCACCCCTGCGGAGCTTGTCGATGTTGTGGAACGGCCGGCCATACGTCGTGCGGTGACCGGACACCGCGAAGTTCCCCATCTGCCCCGGCATCGCCGTGCCCGGGTAGTGCCCGACACCCTTCTTCAGGACGCTGCGGCTGCTGCCTTCGATCACCGGCCTCGCGAAGTCGGCCCCGAACCTCGGGATGCGCACGATGGCGAAGGCCTCGCCGAACGGCACGTTCTTGAGCGTGGCCAGCGCGTCCTTGCCGCCCAGGCCACCGTGCTGGACATCTCCGAAGTCCTGCTCGAGGCTCTGGATGGTGCTGGCCTGCTCGCGGTTGGCGGTGATGTCGGTCCACCACAGCTGCCACGTCACGAACAGCAGCAGCAGCACCCCGATGGTGATGAGCACCTCGCCAAAGGCCCCGACCAACCCGCGCAGTGTCCCTCCGCCCCGGCCGTTCACGGCAGTGCGCGGGCGTGCGGACGACCAGAGAGGCCCGCAGGCGCCGGGCAGCGCCTCTGGACGTGGGCGCGGTGCGGCTCGCCGACAGTTGTCGTCACGCCCTCAAGGATAGGAGCCGCCCCTGAACGCCACCTGCAGATGCGTGACGTACCCAACTCCCTTTCGGGGCTTCGCCGACCGGTCTGACGGCTGCCGCCACAGGCGCAGCCAGCCGCCGGCGGAAGGCCGGGCCCGCGAGGGCGCCGCCGGCCCTGCCACCGGCGGCCCCTCCGTCACCGCGTGAACCACGCGGGTGCTCAGTGGCCGCGCGGCACCTTGTTGAGCGTGCACACGAAGTACTTGACGATGCCCTCGTCGACGAGCTCCCCACTCGCGAGGGCGGCGTCGATCTCGGCGGCCGAGTCGAGCACGCCGTTGCCGTCGAGGTCACCGGCCGCGAGGGCAGCGGCATACCCGTCGGGGGTCGACACCTTGTGCACCTGCCAGCGGCCGCCGTTGTAACCGGGGTCGCCCGGCGCCGCGGTGGCGACGCTGGGCTGGGCGCCGAAGAAGTTGTAGATGGTGTCCCAGCTCTGCGCCGGAGCGCCGGTTCCGGAGAGGTCGGTGGGCGTGGCGACAGTGCGGTAGAGCACGTGGTCGACGTAGATGGCCGGCCCGGATACCCCTGCCGCCTGCGCCGTGGCGCCCATCCCCAGTGCGGCACCGCCGGCGCTGACCAGGACGGCGATCGTGCGGAATGCCTTGTGCTTCACGGTTTTCCTCGCTCTCCGGCCGACCCTCGTGGCGACCTGGGTCGAGTCAACCGACCAGCGCCGGCGGGCACCATGACCCAGCGGTTACTGCCTCCTTACGAGGTGCTGACGGGCCGTCCGGTCCCGGTGGGGCGCCCTGCGCGGCCCCTATCCTCGGACCATGAGCACCGCCCTGGTCGTCGACGACGACTCGACCGTGGGCGACGTCGTCGAGGCGTACCTGCGCCGGGCCGGCTTCGACGTGCAGCGGGCCGCCGACGGCACCACGGCACTGGACCTCGCGACGGACGGGACCCCCGACGTGGTGGTGCTCGACCTGATGCTCCCCGGCATCGGGGGGCTGGAGGTGTGCCGCCGGCTGCGCCGCGACCACCCGCGCCTCCCGGTGGTCATGCTGACGGCCCTCGGTGAGGAGGAGGACCGCATCCTCGGGCTCGAGGTCGGTGCCGACGACTACGTCACCAAGCCGTTCAGCCCACGCGAGCTCGTGCTGCGTGTGCAGGCCGTCCTGCGCCGGGCGTCCCCCGACGCGAGCGCCACGGCGGACGGCATCCGCGAGGCAGCCACCTCAGCCGTGGACGTGAGCGCCGACGGCGACCTCGTGCTCGACCGGCGCGCGCACGTGGTGACCCGAGGGGGACACGAGCTCGCCCTCACGGCAAGGGAGTTCGCGCTACTCGACTGGTTCCTCACGCACCCTGGCGTGGTCCAGCGCCGCGACGAGCTGATGCGCGAGGTCTGGGGCTGGCAGTTCGGCGACGAGTCGACGGTGACGGTGCACGTGCGCCGGCTGCGCGAGAAAGTCGAGGCCGAGCCCTCCGCTCCGCGCAGGCTCGTCACGGTCTTCGGCGTGGGCTACCGCTGGGACGCCCGGCCGCCGGGTGCGGTCTGATGTCCACGCAGCTGTCGGCGGTGGCGCTGTCCGCCGCGGTCACCCTCGTCGTGGGCCTGCTGGGGGTCGTGGTCGTGGTGGCGCTGGGCCGACGGTCGGTTGGGCGGGCCGCGGTGGCCGCACCGGTCGTCGTCGTGGTGGCGGTGGCGGCGGGCGTCTACGCCAGCTCGCGGGCCATGTTCCTGCGCCCGGAGGACTCGACGACCGTGCTCCTCGTCCTGCTCGCGGCGGTCCCGGTCGCGGCGGTGCTCGGCGCCCTCGTCGCGCGACGGGTCATCGCCGCTGACCGGGCCGCCACCGCCGACCGGATGGCCCGTGAGCAGGAGGCCCGCGCCGAGGCCGACCGGCGCGAGCTGGTCGCCTGGGTGTCACACGACCTGCGCACCCCGCTCGCCGGCATCCGCGCGATCAGCGAGGCGGTCGAGGACGGGGTGGCGACCGACGTGCCGGCCGCGATGCGGCAGGTGCGCGACGCGGTCGTCCCGGATGGGCGACCTCGTCGACGCGCTGCTCGCACTCTCGCGCCTGCAGGCCGCCCACCCCGACCTGCAGATGACCGAGGCGGACGTGGGCGACCTGGTCTCCGACGCCGTCGCCGGCCTCGGCCCCATCGCGGATGCCGCGGGCGTTCGGCTGAGCGGGTCGGCCGACCCCGGCGTTCGGTGCCGCGTGGCCCCTGCGGAGGTGGGGCGGGCGGTCGCCAACCTCGTGGCCAACGGCATCCGGCACACCCCGCGCGGCGGTGAGGTCACCACGACCGTCGTCGCCGAGCCCGACGGTGTGGTCATCGCGGTGCAGGACGAGTGCGGCGGCATCCCCGACGACGTGCTCGGTCGGGTCTTCGAGACGGGCTACCGCGGCAGCACCGCGCGCACCCCGGACGCCACTGCGGGGTCGGGGCTGGGGCTGGCGATCGTCGCCGGGGTGGCCCGGGCGCACGCTGGTGCCGTCGACGTCGTCAACGTCGAGGGCGGATGCCGGTTCACCGTCTTCCTGCCGGCGTCGCCTCCCACCACGACCTGATGCCGACCAGGTGCGTCCCCCGGATGCCGGTCAGCCACCCTCGGCCGCGGACCGTCCCCGTGTGAAGAACTCGACCACGTCAGCCACCTCGGGCAGCTGTGCGGCCGGGCGAGTGGCGCCGAACGGGGCGTTCCAGAACGGCCCGTCCCGCTGCTCCCACGGCCCGACATAGGCGTAGGGCGCGGGGTGGCCGCCGTCGCCCGGCGACACCCCGTAGTTCACCTCGCCCAGCGCGTAGCCGACGTCGAAGTGCTCCGGCCACAGCACCCGCTGCACCCCCGGTGCGAACTCCTGCAGCGCCGCGTCCCCGCGGGCGAACCAGCCCAGCAGCAGGGCCGTGGCGTCGGGGTCGAGATGGAGCTCCTCGTCGGGGTCGACCCCGGACCCGTGCTCGTACGCGTCGGGCGCCACCGCGGTGAGATCGGCCGCCGCCGCCAGCGCGCGGCAGGTGCCGGCGAGCCGCGTGCGGCCTCCGTCCCACACCAGGTCGGTGCCGTCGACGCGCACCCCAGAGGCCATCCCGGCGAAGCCGCCCGGCACGACGTGCAGCCGGATGTCGCCGGTGGCGGCCTGCTGCGGCCCGGCGATCACCAGCTCAGCCACCGCGTGGAGCGAGCGTCGGGTCGCGGTGAGTGCCTGCTCGGTCATCGAACCTCCCGTGTAACGCCGCGACCGGTTCGCGGCACCGTGATGTCACCTGCTGTGTCACTTCGAGCTGGAGCGTTACATGGACCCCACCCACCTGACCGTCGCCCGACTCGACGAGCTCGCTCACGGCAGCCCCTCCCACGCCGATGCCGACGGCCTCGATCTGGTCATCGTCCGCAGCGGCGACGACGTGCACGTGTTCGAGGGGCGCTGCCCGCACCGCGGTGCCCTGCTGGCCGACGGGCACCGTCGACGGCGACAACCTGGTCTGCGGGCGTGCACGGGTGGGACTACCGGCTCGACACGGGGATCTCGGCCTACAACCCGAGCGAGCGGATCCACAAGTTCCGGGCCCAGGTCGTCGACGGCGAGGTGCGCCTCGAGCGCGCCGAGCTGCTCGACTTCCGGTCGATGCGCCCGGCGCGGGCGGTGCCCGTCCACCTACGACCGGCTCTTCGACGACCCGCACCAGGACACCCCCGAGGAGCCGTACGTCGCCGAGATCCACGCGCTGGCCAAGCACGGGCTGACCGGCCCGCACGGCCCGGTCGCGGCGATGGGGGTACCGCGCACCGAGCTGCCCACCTGGGACGACCTGCAGGTGCTCACCGCACAGCTGCACCGCTTCCCGCTGCTCGACGACGAGCCGGTGGACACCTCCGTGGTGATCGGGCCCGCGGCGGCCAGGCCCCTGCACCTGGACGATCCCGGTGTTCGTCTCCGACATGAGCTTCGGGGCGCTCTCGCAGGAGGCCAAGACCGCGCTCGGGCGCGGGGCGGAGGGGGCCGGCATCGGCGATCTGCTCCGGCGAGGGCGGCATGCTCCCGGAGGAGCAGGCCGAGTGCTCGCGCTACCTCTACGAGCTCGCCTCGGCCCGGTTCGGCTGGGACGAAGGGCATTCTCGACCAGGTGCAGGCCCTCCACCTCAAGCTGGGCCAGGGCGCCAAGACCGGCACCGGCGGCCACCTGCCCGGGCAGCAAGGTGGTCGGCCGGATCGCGGAGGTGCGCGGGCTGCCCGAGGGCACGCCGGCCGTGTCGCCCGGCTCGGTTCACCGACTGGACCACCCTGCTCGACGCCAAGGCGCTCGTCGACCACGTGCGGGCGCGCTCGGGCGGCATCCCGGTCGGGGTGAAGATGTCGGCGCAGCACGTCGAGGAGGACCTCGACGCCGCGCTCGACCTCGGCGTCGACTACGTCATCCTCGACGGCCGGGGCGGCGGCACCGGCGCGGCGCCGACCATCTTCCGCGACACCATCAGCGTGCCGACGATGGCCGCGCTGGCCCGGGCCCGCCGGCACCTCGACCTCGCGGGCGCCGCGACGTGACCCTCGTCGCCACCGGCGGGCTGCGCCGGCCGCACGACATCGTCAAGGCCCTGGCCCTCGGCGCCGACGCCATCGCGGTGTCGAACGTCGCGCTCCAGGCGATCGGCTGCGTCGGCATGCGGGCCTGCCACACCGACAACTGCCCGGTCGGCATCGCGACCCAGAAGCCGCACCTGCGGGCCCGCCTGCCGGTGCAGCGGGCGGCCGAGCAGCTCACCCGCTACCTGGACGTCGCTCACCGAGCTGATGGTCGTGCTCGCTCGGGCCTGCGGGCACGACTCCCTGTCGCACTTCACGCCCCGCGACCTCACCAGCTGGAAGCGCGACGTCGCCGACCTCGTCGGCGTCACCTACGCGGGGGTGACCCGATGACGTGGCACCGGATCGACGAGGTGCCGGACGAGGGCCGGGTGCGCACCGCGGTGGTCGACGGGCGCACCCTGGCCGTGAGCACCTGTGGTGGCCGGGTCGGCGCCCTCGACAACCACTGCCCGCACCAGGGCGGCCCGCTCGGCGAGGGGTCGATCGAGGACGGCCTGCTGCGCTGCCCGTGGCACGGCTACGACTACGACCCAGCGAGCGGGCTGCCGCCGGAGGGGTTCTCCGACGCCCCCACCGCCTTCGAGGTCGAGCAGCGTGACGACGGGGCGTAGGTGGACCTGCCGGAGGTGCCCGAGCGGCCGCGCACGCGTCTCCGACGTGCTCGTCGAGACGCTGGTCGCGTGGGGGGTCGACACCGTCTTCGGGATGGTCGGGCCACTCCAACCTCGGCTTCGCCGAGGCGCTGCGCCGGGCCGAGGAGCGCGGCGACCTGCGCTACGTCGGCATCCGGCACGAGGGTGCAGCCGCATTCGCCGCCTCCGCGTACGGCAAGCTGACCGGCCGCCCGGCCGCGTGCTTCGCGATCGCCGGACCGGGCTCGACCAACCTGCTCACCGGCCTCTACGACGCCACGGCTCGACGGCGCCCCGGTCGATCGCGATCTCCGGCCAGGTGCCGCTCGAAGGTCCTGGGCCGGGGCGCGTTCCAGGACGTCGACCTGTCAGCGGTGTTCCGCGACGTCACGCTGTCCACGGTCACCGTGCACGCGGCGGTCCGACCACGCCGAGCTCGCCGCGACAGCGGTCAAGCAGGCGCCTCGACGGGCGGGGCGTCGCGCACCTGGTGCTGCCGGACGAGGTGCAGGACACTGCCATCCGACGCCCCTGCCGGCCGGCCCGAGCGGGCGCCGGGCCGACCGGCGGTGGCACCGCCACCGGCGACACTGGACCGCGGCGCTCGGGCTGTTGCGCGACGGCCCGGCGGCCGGTGCTCGTCGTCGGCGAGGGCGCCCGGAGCGCGGCCGACGAGGTGCGCTCGCTGGCCGAGCGGCTCGGCGCACCGGTGCTCACCACCTTCCGCGCCAAGGGCCTGCTGCCCGACACCCACCCGCTCGCGGCGCGGCGTGCTCGGGCGCTCGGGCACGCCGGTCGCGTCGCTGGCTGATGAACGAGTCGCGACCTGCTGCTCGTCGTCGGCGCGTCGTTCTCCAACCACACCGGCATCGCGCCCTACAAGCCGCATCGTGCAGGTCGACGACGCCGCCGCGGCGATCGGGCGCTTCCACCCGGTCGACGGTCGGCGTGCTCGGTGACGCCGCCGTCACGCTGCGGCGCTGCGCGCCGGTGTGGATGCCGGTGCCGCGCCGGTCGCAGCGACCAGCGCGCCCGAGGTCGCCGCCCGGTGGGCGATCTGGCGGGCGGAGAAGGCCCGACGGGCCGCCGACGACCGCGGGCACGGGGTGTCGCGAGCGCGGCCGTCTTCGCCGCACTCGGCGCGCACTGCCCGGCGGACGCCGTGATCACCGTCGACGTCGGCAACCACGCCTACTCCTTCGGCCGCTACTTCGGAGTCGCGGGCCAGCCGGTGCTGATGTCGGGCTACCTGGGCTCGATCGGCTTCGGCTACCCGGCGGCGATGGGCGCCTGGGCGGCGGACCCGGACGCGACCGGTCGTGGCGGTCACCGGGCGACGGCGGCTTCGGGCAGTACCTGGCCGAGCTGACGACGGCCGTGAAGTACGGCATCCCGGTCAAGCACGTGCTGCTCGACAACGGCGCGCTCGGCAAGATCAGCAAGGAGCAGCTGGCCGGGCAGTTCCCGGTGTGGCAGACCTCGCTGGTCAACCCCGACTTCGCCGCGTACGCCGAGCTGTGCGGGGCGGTCGGGCATCCCGGTGCGGCGCGCCGACGAGCTGGACGACGGCGATGGCGGCGCTTGTTCGCCGTCGACGGGCCGGCTCTGCTGCACGTGCACGCCGATGCGGAGCTCGTGTGACGCCGGCCCTGCGGGCGAGCCCGTCCTTTCGGGGTGGTTACGGGTGCGAGCAACGGCTTCCCGTGGGTCGCGGCTCGGAAGTATGTTGCGGCAGTGACGATCACGGAGGAGGGCCTCGTCGACCAGCTGCTCGCCGGCGACGAAGCGGCCTTCGCCACCGTCGTGCGCGCCTGGTCGCCGGCGATGCTGCGGGTGGCCCGCACGCACGTCCGTTCCGACGCCAGCGCCGAGGAAGTGGTGCAGGAGGCGTGGGTCGGAGTGCTGCGCGGGCTGCGGCTGTTCGAGGGCCGGGCCAGCCTGCGCACCTGGGTGTTCCGGATCCTGGTGAACACAGCCCGGCGCCGCGGCCGGGGTGACGCGGTGGTCATGGCCGAGCTCGTCGAGCCCACCGTGGACCCCGACCGGTTCCGGGGCCCCGACGACCAGTACCCCGGCGGCTGGCGCGAGGGAGCCGCCCCCGTGCGGTGGGGGCCGGAGTCCTTCGTGCTGACGGCCGAGCTGCGAGCCGTCCTCGCCCGGGCACTCCTGCAGCTGCCCGCGCGGCAGCGGGCCGTCGTCGAGCTGCGCGACGTGCACGGCTTCCCGGCCACAGAGGTGTGCGAGCTGCTCGACCTGACGCCGGCCAACCAACGGGTGCTGCTCCACCGCGGGAGGGCCCGGCTGCGTACCATCCTCGAGGTGGAGGTGATCACGCCGTGACGGCCCTGACGCCGCGCGACGTGCAGTGCCAGGAGCTCGTCGAGTTGCTCACCGACTACGTCGAGGGCGTGTTGCCCCCTGAGGAGGTCGCGGCCGTCGACCGGCACCTTGCGCTCTGCGAGGGGTGCCGGGTCTACCTCGACCAGCTGCGGCTCACCATCGATGCCCTGGGTGCCGTGCCGGTGCAGTCACTGTCGGACGACGCCGTCGACGCCCTGCTGACCACCTTCCGCGGCCTGGCCCGCTGAGCCCTACAGGGCGGTGGCGCTGGTAACCGTCGTCGCCCTGCTGCCGCGGGGCGTGGCGGTGGGAACCGCCGGCGCCGCTCGTGCTCCTCCGTCGCACGACCGGCTTCGGCTCCCGGCATCTCACCGCCACCGCCACACGAAAACGCCCCGCTGGCGCGGGGCGGTTCGTGTGGCGGTGGCGGTGGGATTTGAACCCACGGAGGGCGTAAACCCTCACACGCTTTCGAGGCGTGCTCCTTAGGCCGCTCGGACACGCCACCGCCGGAGAGGTTACCCGCTCCGGCGGCCGGCCCCGAAATCGGTGCTGCACGCGAACGCGCCGCCTCCCGAGGGCAGACGGCGCGGTGCGGGCAGTCGACCCCGAGGGGTCGGGCCGGAGAGGTCAGGCGCGCTGGGTGACGGCCTTGACGACGAAGAGCAGGAGGCAGGCGCCGAGCAGCGCGGTCAGGAAGCTGATGATCAAGCCGCTGTTGCCGTTGATGCCGGCGAGGCCCAGCAGCCAGCCGCCGAGGAGGGCGCCGATGATGCCGACGACGATGTTCAGGATGATGCCCTGCTGCGCGTCGGTGTTCATGATCTTGCTCGCGACCCAGCCGGCGAGGCCGCCGATGATGATCCAGCCGATGATGCCCATGTCGGGGAAGAGCCTTTCGTAGAGTTCGCGGTTCCCGATCGGGAAACCGTCGGCGCGCGACGCTACCCGAACCTTTGTCGAAGGTCGGGGCTCCATGTCGGCCGACTTTGGGCGGCCTCCGGACCGCGTCACGGCCTCGGCTCAACTACCCGCCGGGGCCGCCGCCAAACCGCCGTCGTCAGGCGCGGTGGCTGCCGAAGAAGGCTCGCACGATCTCACCGCACTCGTCCTCGAGCACCCCGCCGACGACCTCGGCCCGATGGGTGGAGCGCCGGTCGCGCACGACGTCCCACACCGACCCGCACGCCCCGAGCTTGGGGTCCCAGGCGCCCAGCACGATCCGCTCCACGCGGGCGAGCATGGTGGCCCCGGCGCACATCGGGCACGGCTCCATCGTCACGACCAGCGTGCAGCCCGACAGCCGCCACGACCCGAGCCGCTGGGCTGCAGCGCGCAGCGCCACGACCTCGGCGTGCGCGGTGGGGTCCTGCTGCGCCTCCCGCAGGTTCCAGCCCTCGCCGACGACCTCGCCGGAGGCGTCCACCACCACCGCGCCCACCGGCACGTCACCGGCATCCGCGGCCCGCTGCGCGAGGCTCAGCGCGTGGCGCATCCACGCAGCGAGCGCAGGGTCGGGCGGAGGGGGCACGCGCTAAGTTTCACCCATGCGCGTCATCAACCCGGACCACCGGCTCATCGCCCACAAGCTGACCTACCTCCGGGACAAGCGGACCGACTCCCCCACCTTCCGCCGGCTCGCCGAGGAGCTGATGACGCTGCTCGCCTACGAGGCCACCCGCGACGTGCGGGTCGAGCCGTTCGAGATCGAGACACCGGTGGCGCCGACGACCGGCATCAAGCTGAGCAACCCCAAGCCGCTCATCGTGCCGATCCTGCGTGCGGGTCTCGGCATGCTCGAGGGCATGGTGCGCCTGCTGCCGAGTGCCGAGGTGGGCTTCCTCGGCATGCAGCGCGACGAGGAGACCCTCGAGGCCATCACCTACGCCAACCGGCTCCCCGACGACCTCAGCGGCCGCCAGGTCTACGTGCTCGACCCGATGCTCGCCACGGGCGGGTCGATGGCCGACGCGATCAAGTACCTGATCGAGCGCGGCGCCGACGACATCACCGCGGTGTGCCTGCTCAGCGCCCCCGAGGGCATCGCGCACCTGCAGGAGGAGCTGGCCGACGTCGCCCCGAGCATCACCCTGGTCACCGGGGCGATCGACGAGAAGCTCAACGAGGTCGGCTACATCGTGCCCGGCCTCGGCGACGCCGGCGACCGGCTCTACGGGCTGGCCCAGTGAGTGGGGGCGGAGCGCGCCCGGCGGCAGCGCCGGGGGGTGACGACACGGCATCCGGATGCCGGCGGCGACACGCCCGGTTCGTTGCATCAACCGTCACACCCGTCACATCTGACACCATGCTGGCTGAGGCGTGCGCCCGGCACACCCGACCCAGGAGGACGTGAGCATGCCCCCGATCAAGAAGATCGTGATGTGGCTGGTCGTCATCTTCCTGCTCTATGCCATCTTCACCGCCCCCACCGAGGCGGCCAGCATGTTCCGCGCGGCCTGGGACTTCACGGTCAACGCGGTCAGCAACGTCGCGTCGTTCTTCACCTCACTGATCAACGGGTGACATGGCGCGCCGCCTACGGCTCGACCGTGAGCTGGAGCGCTACCTCGTCGACGGCGAGACGATCATCGTCGCCGTCCGGCTGCACTGGGTGCACCTGGCCCGCGAGATCCTGATCGCCTCAGCCGCAACGGCATTCGCGTTCTGGGTTGACGTCAAGGTCCCGCTGACCCCGGCCGGCCAGCTCCTGCACAACGCGAGCCTGCTGCTCTGGTGGGGGGCTGCGCTGTGGCTGCTGTGGCGCGTGCTGAACTGGCGGCGCGACTGGTTCGTCGCCACCGACAAGCGCTTCCTGCTCTTCTACGGGTTCATCCGCCGACGGGTCGCGATGATGCCGCTGCTCAAGGTCACCGACATGACGTACGACCGCTCGATCCTGGGTCGCATCCTCGGCTACGGCAACTTCGTGCTCGAGTCGGCCGGGCAGGACCAGGCACTGTCGAACATCGACCACGTGCCGAACGCCGACCTCCACTACAAGGCCATCTGCACCCAGCTCTTCGGGCCGGGCTCGCTGCTGCGCATCGCGCCCAACACCATGCCGCCTCAGCAACCGCCGCCGGGCAACGACGGCGGACCCGGTGGCGGCGGTGGTGGCCCGAGCAGTGGCCCGGATGCCGGTGGGCCGGCTCCCGCCGGCGGGCGCGGGGTGCCGAGGCCGAGCGGGCGCGAGGAGCCGCCGAGCCCGGTCAGCCGGCCGGAGTCGTGGTACCGCAGCTCGAACCTCGGTGACCCGCTGCACCTCGGCGACACCGGCGAGATCCCGGTCGTGCGAGCACCGCGCGAGGACGACGAGATCCCGCTCTACCCGCCCGCGCACTGGTCCGAACGAGGCTGAGCGCAGCGGGATCCGCCCGATCCCCCCCGATCCCCCCGTTCCTCCCGCACCACCGGGCCGCGCACCCCACTACCGTCGTTGCGGTCGGCAGGGGAAGGCGACGTCAGGGAGGGCGGCACCCATGAGCATGATGCGCACCAAGTCGATCGAGGACTCCATCGCCGAGGGCGAAGAGGCCGAGCTACAAGCTCAAGAAGACGCTCTCGGCGCTCGACCTGACCGTCTTCGGCATCGGCGTCATCATCGGCGCCGGCATCTTCACCCTCACCGGCCGGGCGGCCAGGAGGTCGCCGGGCCCGTCGATCGTGCTGTCGTTCGTGCTCGCGGCGCTCGTGCTGCGGGCTGGCGGCCCTGTGCTACGCGGAGTTCGCGTCGTACGGTGCCGGTCAGCGGGTCGGCCTACACCTTCTCCTACGCGAGCCTCGGCGAGGTCATCGCCTGGATCATCGGCTGGGACCTGCTGCTCGAGCTGCTGCTCGGCGCCTCGGTCGTGGCGCAGGGCTGGATCGTCGTACTTCGGGGTCTTCATGGGCCACCTCGGCATCGACATACCCGAGGCGGTCGGCTACGGCTCGCACTTCGACCTGCTGGCGTTCATCCTGGCGGCCGTGCTCACGGTGCTGATCAGCATCGGCATCAAGGAGTCGATGCGGGTCAACCTCGTGCTCGTCGGGATCAAGCTGTTCATCGTGCTGTTCGTCATCGTCGCCGGCATCGGGCTTCATCAACCGGGCGCAACTACACCCCGTTCATCCCGCCGTCGCAGCCGGCCGAGGCCAAGCAGCGCCCTCGAGTCAGCCGCTGCTCCAGACCATCCTCGGCTTCACCCCCACCGACTTCGGCCTGCTCGGCATCGTCGTCGGGCGCCTCGCTGGTGTTCTTCGCCTACATCGGCTTCGACGTCGTCGCGACCACCGCCGAGGAGGCCAAGAACCCGCAGCGCGACCTGCCGATCGGCATCATCGGCTCGCTGGTCATCTGCACGGTGCTCTACTGCGCGGTCGCCCTGGTCATCACCGGCATGGTCCCGTACGACAAGATCTCGACCCGAGGCGGCCCTGGCCGACGGCGTTCGAGTCGGTCGGCAAACCGGCCTACGCGACGCTGATCTCGGCCGGCGCCGTGGCCGGCCTGACCACCGTCGTCATGACGCTGCTCATCGGCGCCTCGCGCGTGCTGTTCGCGATGTCGCGCGACTGGCTGCTGCCCGGCATCCTTCGGGCGGGTGAACCCCGCACCGGCACCCCGCTGCGGATCACCGTCTCGATCGGCCTGCTCGTGGCCCTCGTCGCGGCGCTCACCCCGGTCGGCACGCTCGAGTACATGGTCAACATCGGCACCCTGGCGGCGTTCACCCTGGTCTCCATCGCGGTGCCGGTGCTGCGGCGCAAGCGCCCCGACCTGCACCGGCCGTTCAAGGTGCCGGGCAGCCCCTGGCTGCCGGGGCTCGCCGCCGCGATCGCCATCTACCTGATGCTCACCCTGCCGATCGAGACGTGGATCCGGTTCATCGGGTGGATGGCGCTCGGCATCATCATCTACTTCGTCTACGGCTACCGGCGCTCGCGGATGGCGGTCCAGGCCCGCGAGGAGCAGGCCTCGGTCGACTCGATGTCGAACACCTGACCCACCCGACACCCGGGGGTGCCGATTCGAGGTGAAGTTCTGGCCTGACAGGTCCGAGCATCACCTCGATTCGTCACCGCACATCGGCATTCGAGGTGATCTGCTCGCCTGAGGTGACAGCGTTTCACCTCGAATGCCGTCGTCCACAGCCGAGCCGCAGCCAGCCGGCCGTCCACAGCCAGCGAGCGCAGGGGTGACGCCACGCCGGGCACGGTCCACCGTCGCCCCATGGATATCCTGACAACCTCTCGGCCAGTCCCGCCACGCGGCTCCACGGCCGAACGCCGCCGCCGGGCCCGCGAGCTTGCCGAGGAGCACGACAGCGTGCTGTCGCGCGCCCTGCTTCGTACCTGCGACGTCGACCACGTCATGATCCGGCGGGAGGTCGCGGCGGAGCGCTGGGTCGTGCACGGACACCAGACCGTCGCGATGACGACGGCTCCGCTGGGCGTGGCAGCCAACCGGTGGCTCGCCGTGTGGGAGACCGGGCCCAAGGCGGCGGCGCTCGACGGGGTGTCTGCGCTGCAGCACGCCGGGCTCACCGGCTTCGACGACGACATGGTGCACATCTCCGTCAAACACACCGCTGAGCTCCGACCGATCAAAGGCGTACGGCATCACAAGGTCATCCGGCGTCTCGACCGCGAGCTGCTCACCGCTGGGACACCACGTACCAGGGTGCCGGTCGCTGCGGTGCGAGCGGCGCACTGGGCGGTGTCCGACCGCCAGGCAGCTCTGCTGCTGGTGATGCCGGTGCAACAGCGACTTTGCACCGGCGCTCAGCTGGTCGAGGCCGAGTCGCTCATCCGCGGCAGGAACCGGCGCAAGCTCATTCACGTGCTCGTCCAGGACGTCGCCGACGGTGCCCACTCGTTGGGTGAGCTCGACGTGGTAGCCGCCTGCCGGCGCAGGGGGCTCCCAGAGCCCACGCGTCAGCAGGTCCGGCGCCTTCCGGACGGCAAGGCCTACCTCGACGTCGCCTGGCGCGAGGCGCGGCTGGTGGTCGAGGTGGACGGTGCAGGCCACGTTCAAGGACTGCAGATGGTTGATGACGAGCTGCGGCAGAACGCCATCCAGCTCGGCGACGATCTGGTCCTACGAGTGTCACTCGTGGGGTGGAGGCTCACCCCCGAGGCGTACCTCGACCAGATCTGCGCCGCGTACTGGGCGCGCGCCGGCCGCTGGTGAGCACCGAATCGAGGTGTTCGCTACTCCGAGGGGACGGCGAAACACCTCGAATCAGGGCGCACCCGCCGTCAGGGGCGCAGGAGGGCCTCGGCCGCCCCACCGGCGGCCGACGTGGACACGCCCTCGACGTCGAGCGGCAGGTCGAGCAGAGGCACGTCGACCACCGGGGTGTGCCGCTGCGGGTGGCGCTCACCGGTCGCCCGGCCCACCGGGCCCGCCGTGATCGGCAGCTCCAGCTCGAGCACGCCCTTGCCGAGCAGGCCGTCCTCGGGCAGCGGCACGGGGTAGGTGCCCGTGAAGCAGGCCGTGCACAGCCGGTCCTCCGACTGGTTGGTGGCCGCGATCATCCCCGCCTCGGAGATGTAGCCCAGGCTGTCGGCACCGATCGAGTTGCAGACCTCCTCGACGCCCAGGCCGGTGGCGATCAGCTCGGCGCGGGTGGCGAAGTCGATGCCGTAGAAGCAGGGCCAGCGCACCGGCGGCGACGAGATGCGCACGTGCACCTCGGCCGCACCGGCCTCGCGCAGCATCCGCACCAGGGCGCGCTGGGTGTTGCCGCGCACGATCGAGTCGTCGACGACGATCAGCCGCTTGCCGCGGATGACGTCCTTGAGCGGGTTGAGCTTGAGCCGGATGCCGAGCTGCCGGATGGTCTGCGACGGTGCGATGAAGGTGCGCCCGACGTAGGAGTTCTTGACCAGCCCCTGGCCGTAGGGGATGCCGGACTCCTGCGCGTAGCCGATCGCGGCGGGGGTGCCCGACTCGGGCGTCGGCATCACCAGGTCGGCCTCGACGGGGTGCTCGCGGGCCAGCGTGCGGCCCATCTCGACCCGGGCCTCGTGCACCACCCGGCCGTTGATCGTCGTGTCGGGGCGCGCCAGGTAGACGTACTCGAAGACGCAGCCCTTGGGGGTCGGCTCGGCGAAGCGCCGTGAGCGCAGGCCGTCCTCGTCGATGACGACGAGCTCGCCCGGCTCCACCTCGCGCACGAACGACGCACCGACGATGTCGAGCGCCGCGGTCTCGGAGGCGACCACCCAGCCGCGCTCGAGCCGGCCGATGACGAGCGGCCGGATGCCGTGCGGGTCGCGGCAGGCGTAGAGCGTGTGCTCGTCGATGAAGACGAAGCAGAAGGCCCCACGCAGCCGGGGCAGCACGTCGAGCGCCGCCGCCTCGAGGGTGCGGTCGGGGTCGTCGGCGAGCAGGGCCGTGACCAGCGCCGTGTCGGTGGTGTTGCCCCGGGCCAGCTCGCCGCGGTGGGCGTCGTCGCCGTCGCTTGCCGTCGATGAGGTCGCGCAGCTCGGCGGAGTTGGTGAGGTTGCCGTTGTGCGCCAGCGCCACCGTGCCGCCGGCGTGGCCGCCGAGGGTGGGCTGTGCGTTCTCCCAGGTGGAGCCGCCGGTGGTGGAGTAGCGGCAGTGCCCGACGGCGAGGTGGCCGCGCAGCGACGCGAGCGAGCGCTCGTCGAACACCTGCGAGACCAGGCCCATGTCCTTGTAGACGAGCAGCCGCTGGCCGTCGGAGGTGGCGATGCCGGCCGACTCCTGCCCGCGGTGCTGCAGGGCGTAGAGGCCGTAGTAGGTCAGCTTGGCGACGTCCTCGCCGGGGGCCCAGACTCCGAAGACCCCGCAGGCGTCCTGCGGCCCCTTCTCGCCGGGGATCAGGTCGTGGGTGAGGCGTCCGTCTCCGCGTGGCACGACGCCGATTCTCCCACGCCCACCGGTCAGGTCCGGTCTGCCCGCCGATCGACGAGGACGGCGACCACCGCGGCGACCAGCCCGAAGAGCAGCGCGCCGATGACGCCGAGGTAGCCCACGCCGGCGCTGGGCGCGTAGTTCGAGGCCACGGTGGGGTCAGGGTCGGCGAACCACCCGCCGAGCGCGAGCGCGGCTCCGACGACGAACCCCAGGACGGCCCCGGTGAGGATGAAGGGCAGGAAGCGGGGGCGACGAGCAGGTTTCACGGTTCTTACGGTACGTGAGGCAGTGCTGTGCTCCGGGCCCCGGTCCGCGCACACTGAGGGCGTGACGACATCCGCCCCGGCCTCCCGTTCCGAACCTGCTGCATGACGACCACCCCGCCGACCGCTGTCCCGCGACGCCCCCGCGGGATCTGGTACGCCCTGGGCACGGTGCTCAGCGCGGCCGCCGGCGCCGGCATCGGGCACCTCGTCGCGGGCTTCGTCTCGCCCGAGGCCTCCCCCGTGCTCGCGGTCGGGTCCACGGTCATCGACCTCACCCCGACCCCGGTCAAGGAGTGGGCCGTCGCGCAGTTCGGCACGGCCGACAAGCCGATCCTCATCGGGTCGGTCGCGATCGTCACCCTGCTCATCGCCGGCGCCATCGGACTCGTGGCCCGCGCCCACCGCACCCTCGGCCTGGCCCTGCTCGCCGCCCTGGCCCTGACCTCGGTCTTCGCCGCCGTGCTGCGGCCGGCGAGCACCTCGGTCGACATGATCCCGGGGTTCGTCACAGCCCTCGCCGGCGTGGCCTTCGCCAGCTGGTTCCTCGGCCTGCTCGACACGCTGGGCGCGGCCGCCAGCGACCCCTCGGCCGGTGCCGGCCCCGACCACTCGGCCCACCAGGACGGCCGCAGCGACCGGCGGCACGTGCTCGCCGCGGCGGCGGGGCTCGGTGTCGTGGCGGCGGCCGGTGGCTCGCTGGGGCAGCTCCTCGGCCGTGGCGCTTCGCCTGAGGCGGTCGCGCTGCCGGCGGCGGCCGAGGCGCTGGCACCGCTTCCAGTCGGCGTCGAGGGCACCGTGCGCGGTGTCTCCGCTTTCCGGACACCGGCGGCCGACTTCTATCGGATCGACACCGCGCTGGTCATCCCCCGCGTCTCCACCGATGACTGGAAGCTCACCATCGACGGCGACGTCGACCGGCCCTACTCCTTGACCTTCGCCGAGCTGCTCGCGATGCCGCTCGTCGAGCGCGACATCACCCTGAACTGCGTGTCCAACGAGGTCGGCGGGCCCTACATCAGCAGCGCGCGCTGGCTCGGGGTGCGCACCAAGGACCTGCTCGAGCGGGCCGGCATCCGCCAGGGTGTCGACCAGATCTTCAGCCACTCCACCGAGGGCATGACCATCTCCACCCCGGTGCAGGCACTTACCGACGACCGCGAGGCCCTCGTCGCCGTCGCGATGAACGGCGCGCCACTGCCCGCGATGCACGGCTTCCCCGCCCGCCTCGTCACTCCCGGCCTGTACGGCTTCGTGGGGGCGACCAAGTGGCTCACCCGGATGCAGGCCACCACCTACGCCGCAGAGAGCGCCTACTGGACCGACCGCGGCTGGGCCACCGACGCCCCGGTCCACACCCAGTCGCGCATCGACACCCCGCGCGGGCTGAACCGCCTGGATGCCGGCCGCGTCGTGATCGGCGGCGTCGCCTGGGCGCAGCACCGCGGCATCCAGAAGGTGGAGGTGCGCGTCGACGGCAACTCGTGGCAGGAGGCCAAGCTCGGGCCGGACGCCGGCATCGACTACTGGCGCCAGTGGTACCTGCCGTGGGACGCGCTGCCCGGGCGCCACGAGCTGACCGTGCGCGCCACCGACCTCGAGGGCAACACCCAGCCCGAGCAGAGGGCCGCCCCCTTCCCCTCGGGCGCCACCGGCTGGCACAGCATCGTCGTCATCATCAACTGAGGCCACCTCACCCGACTCATTGCGGATATCCCACCTCCACCAGCCCGCGAGGGCCCCCGCGGAGGTGGGAAATCCGCAATGGGTCGTCTAGGGGGTCGGCGGGAGGTGACGGACCGGCATCCGCGAAACAAGTTGTGCCACAGACCAATCCGCTGTGGATGCCGGCGGCGAACCACGTGTGTACGCAAGCAGTCCCCCACACGTGAAGGAGCAGTTCCCATGCGCACCAGCCGCCTGACGCTCGCCGCCCTGGCCCTCGCCCTCCCCCTGTCACTCGCCGCCTGCGGCTCCTCGGACGCCGACGCCGGGTCCGGTGCCGCCTCCTCGAGCGCCCCGATGACCTCCTCCGCGGCCCCGAGCCCCTCGGAATCGATGAGCGCCGCCAACGCCTCGATGCCGTTCGGCCCCGGCTGCGCGGCGGTCCCGGCCGACGGCGCCGGCTCGTTCACCGGCATGGCCACCGACCCGGTCGCCACCGCCGCCAGCAACAACCCGCTGCTGTCGACCCTGGTCACCGCGGTCGGCAAGGCCGGCCTCGGCGAGACCCTCAACACGGCCAAGGACATCACCGTCTTCGCGCCCACCAACGACGCCTTCGCCGCCCTCGACAAGGCCACGATGGACAAGGCGATGGGCGACCCCAAGGGGCTGCTCACCACAGTGCTCACCAACCACGTCGTCGAGGGCCGGCTGACCCCCGACAAGCTCGCCGGTGACCACAAGACGCTGGCCGGCACGACCATCACGGTCGACGGCATGGGCGAGGACTTCACCGTCGGCAAGGCCAAGGTCGTCTGCGGCAACGTGCAGACCGCCAACGCAACCGTCTACATCGTCGACAGCGTCCTGCTCCCCGCGAGCTGACCAAACAGTCCATGATGGGTGACATGCCAGCTGCTACCCCGGGTGCGTCCGCATCCGGGGAGGCAGCGGCCTCCACCGCCGGGTCTTCCGCGACCGGCGCCGACCTCGCAGACCTGCTGCGCCGGTCGGCCCGGGGCGACGAGGCCGCGTTTGCGGCGTTGTACGACGCGACAGCCGGGCGCCTGTTCGGACTGGTGCTGCGCATCGTGCGCGACCACGCCATGTCGGAGGAGGTGACCCAGGAGGTCTACCTCGACGTGTGGCGGCAGAGCGCCCGGTTCGACCCGGAGCGAGGCAGCCCGATGTCCTGGCTGATGACCATCGCCCACCGCACAGCGGTCGACCGGGTCCGCTCCAGCGAGGCCTCCCGTCGCCGGGACGACGCCCACGCGGCCACCTCCCAAGACGTCGAGTTCGACACCACCGCCGAGGCGGCGCAGGCCTCCCTCGAGGCGCAGCGCGTGCGGCGGGCCCTCACCACCCTGACTGACGCCCAGCGCAGCGCGGTCGAGCTCGCCTACCTCGGTGGCTACACCCACACCGAGGTGGCCCGCCTGCTCGACCTGCCGCTCGGCACCGCCAAGACCCGCATCCGCGACGGATTGATCCGTCTGCGCGACACGTTGGGAGTTCCGGCATGAGCCCCGATCTGCACCACCTCTCCGGTGCGTACGCGGTCGACGCGCTCGACGACGCCGAGCGCACGTCCTTCGAGCAGCACCTCGCGGTCTGCGCCGACTGCCGCGCCGAGGTCTCCGAGCTCTCGGCCACCGCCCACTCCCTGGGCTCCCTGACCGAGACCGCCCCACCACCCGCACTGCGCGCCGCGGTGCTCACCGGCATCGCCCGGGTGCGCCCGCTCCCCCCGCTGACCCAGGATGCCGGTGCGTCGGCTCCCGCCGCAGCCGCACCTCCCGCGCCCCCGGCACCCACCGCCACACCCAAGGAGGTCGTGGGCCCTGTGGCCGACGACACCCAGCCGGATGCCGACCGCACGGTCGTGCCGATCGGTCGCCACCGCCGTCACCGCCGCACCGGGTGGTTCGCGGCCGCCGCGGCCGCCGCGGTGATCGCCGTTGGCGGGATCGTCTGGAGCCCATGGTCCGACGACACCGGACCACAGTCACCGCTGGCCGTGGTCACGACCGCCACCGACGCTCAGCGAGTGAGCAGCACCCGGGGTGGGGTCACCACCGAGGTGGTCTACAGCAAGCAGCTCGGCAAGGCTGCCATCTCGGTGAAGGGCCTGCCGCCCGCGCCAAGCGGAAAGACGTACCAGCTCTGGTACATCGGCGCCGGCGGCACGATCACCTCGGCCGGGCTGTTCTCGGTCGATGCCGACGGCAACGGGCAGAAGGTCCTGTCCGGCCAGGCGACACCGACCGACAAGGTGGCGGTGAGCGTGGAACCCGCCGGTGGCTCGGCGCAACCCACGACCGACCCCGTGGTGGTCCTCCCCCTGGTGTAGTCCCGACTGATTGCGGATGACCCACCCGACCTCGTGCCCGAAGGGCCGCTCGACGGTGGGTTATCCGCAATCAGTTGGGGTCAGCGGGGGGTGAGGACACTGGAGGCCGACTGCCTCGAGCACCGCCACGTCACCGGCATACGGGCTGTCGGGCCGCGGCCAGTGGGTGACCACGTCGGTGAAGCCGAGGTCGGCGGCCCGCCCGGCCATGTCGGCGTAGAGGTCGACCGACTCCAGGGCGTAGCGCGGTGACGCGTCGAGCAGGAGGTAGCAGTCGAGCGGCCCGCGCTGGTGCTCGGCGCATGCGTCGTCGAAGCGGGTCACGAGGCCGGCCACGTGGTCGAACCACTCGTCGACGGTGTCGCCCTTGCCGCCGTAGGTGGCCCACGCGTCACCGAGCCTGGCGGCCAGGGCGACCGACCGCGGGCCGTTGCCGGCGACGACGAGTGGCACGCGGTCGCGCACCGGCTCGGGGAGGGTGCGGGCGTCGCGGGTGGCGTAGAAGGGGCCGTCGTGGTCGACGTGGTCGTCCCGCAGCAGGCGGTCGAGCAGCTCGGTGAACTCGTGGAACCGCTCGGTGCGCTGTTTGAGCGTCCGGTCCTCGCCGAGGATGCGGCTGTCGAGGTCGCCGCCGGCCCCCACGCCGAGCAGGAAGCGGCCGCCGCTCGCGTCGTCGAGGGTGATGGCGTCGCGGGCCAGGACATAGGGATGCCGGAAGTTGGGGGACGTCACGAAGACCCCGAGCCCGATGGTGGAGGTGACGGTGGACGCGAGGGCCAGGGTGGGCGCGAAGGCGAAGACCGGGGAGTCGGGCAGGCCGCCCCAGACGAGGTGGTCGTAGGTCCAGGCGTGGTCGAAGCCGAGCTCCTCGGCGGCCGACCAGAGCGGCGCGGCCTCCCGCCAGCGCAGCTCGGGCACGATGACGATGCCGTGCCGGATGCCGTGTGCGCGTGGCTGCGTGCCCCGGCCGCCGGTGGTCGCGCTCATCGTGGTTCCCCGGTGGAGTCGGCGGCCTCGGTGTCGGTGAGGGGCAACAGGGCGTCGAGGTGGGCGCGGGTGCCACTCACTCGCAGCCGACCCTCGGCCAGTGCCTGGCCCCATCGTTGCTCGCCCGTGGCGAGGCGCAGCCAGGTCTCGGCGTCGGACTCGACGACGTTCGGCGGAGTGCCGCGGGTGTGTCGAGGGCCCTCGACGCACTGCACCGCGCCGAACGGAGGCACCCGGACCTCGACGCTGCGGCCCGGGGCGCGCGAGCCGAGCTCCTCGAGGGTGTAGCGCACGGCGGTGCCCAGGGTGGCCCGGTCGACGCCCGCGGGGTCGGCACGCCAGGCGGCCAGGGCCGCGCGGCCCAGGCCGGGGTCGGTGCGTCGGCGGGGCGGCATACCGGCATCGTAGGCGCGCCCTCTGCCACCCGACCCATTGCGGATCCTCCCCCTGCCCTCGGGCCCAGGGGACTCGACTGATTGCGGATCTTCCCCCTGCGCTCGGGCCCAGGTGACCCGACTGAATGCGGATCTTCCCCTGCGCTCGGGCCCAGGTGACCCGACTGAATGCGGATCTTCCCCTGCGCTCGGGCCCAGGTGACTCGACTGATTGCGGATCTGCGCGCGTGTCGGCGGACCCCGGGGCGGGAGGATCCGCACAAAGTCGTGGGGGGTGGGTGGCCGGGTGCCCTTGGACTGCAGCGGCCGCCGGATGGGGGCGGGGCACGCCGATCTCGGCGCGTAGCCTGCCGGGATGGGCGAGGCCGAGTTCGAGCGCGAGGGAACGCTGGTGACGGTGGTGCTCGACGGCCAGCCGCAGTCGGCGGTCGACCTCGAGCACCCCGAGCGGCTCGACTTCGAGTACGTGCAGCACCTCGCGCTGTGCATCGACACGCTCGCGCCGGAGGGGTCCCTCCGGGTCACCCACGTGGGAGGGGCGGGCCTCACCCTGGCCCGCTGGGTGCAAGCCACGAGGCCGGGCTCACCGCAGGTCGTGCTCGAGCCGGACGCCGCCCTGACCGAGGCGGTGCGCCGCGAGCTGCCGCTGCCGCGCGGGCACCGGATCCGGGTGCGGCCGGTCGACGGCCTGGCCGGGGTCGCCGCCCTTCGCGATGACAGCGCCGACGTCGTGGTCGTCGACGCCTATGCGGCCGGCCGGGTGCCGCCGGAGCTGTCGAGCATCGAGTGGTTCGCCGACATCGGCCGGGTGCTGGTGCCCGGCGGACTGCTGGTGGCCAACGTCGCCGACGAGCCGGGGATGCGGTACGCCGCGCGGGTCGCCGCCAGCGCGCGGACGGCGCTGGGGCACGTCGCGCTGGTGGGGCTGCACGAGGTGCTCAAGGGAAAGCGTTTCGGCAACCTCGTGCTCGTCGGGTCCACGGGCCCACTCGACCTCTGGACGCTGCGGCGCGCGACGGCATCCGCCGCGCTGCCGACCGGGGTGCTGTCGTGGGACGAGCTGGAGCGTCGCCGTCCCGGCGCCCAGCCGTTCAGCGCGGCCGAGGGCGACACGGCATCCTCGCCGGAGCCACCCGAGCGGGGCGCTTGGCGTCGCCGCTGAGCGTCACGGAGCGGAGGTTCCGCGGGCGGCGACCTGGGACCCACCGCTTATCTGGGTGGCGGGTCGCTGACGTTGCTGGCGCCCGAGCACGACGCGAGCAGGATCAGCACCAGCACGACGTTGACCCAGGTCTTCAGGCGGACGATCGGCGAGGACGGCTGCCCGGGCGGTGCGGTCGGCATGGCCGTCGGTGTGGGCGGTGGCAATGCCTCGGACATGGATCCCCTCCATCGTGGAGACGGCTGGCGCCGTCAGTTCGAGGAGTTCGTCGCGCTGCCGCACGAGGTACGGCCAGATCAGGTGCGGCGAGGGCGGTTGGTGCGCTCCCGATACTGGTGCCACCCGGGCGCCCTGAACGACGCACCTGCCCGATCCGCGGCGGCCGGTCAGTCGACCCAGACCCGGGCGTTGCGGAACATCCGCAGCCACGGGCTCTCTGCCTCGACCGGGCCCGAGGTCCAGGACAGCTGGGCGTTGCGCGCGACCCGCTCGGGGTGCGGCATCATCGCGGTGAACCGGCCGTCCGGCGTCGTCACGGCGGTGAGCCCGTCGGGAGAACCGTTGGGGTTGAACGGGTATGCCGTCGCCGGCTCACCGTGGTGGTCGACGAACCTGGCCACCCGCGCGACCCGGCCCGAGTCACCGCGGGCCGAGAAGTCGGCGAAGCCCTCGCCGTGGGCGACCGCGATCGGCACCCTGCTGCCGGCCATCCCGGCGGTCAGGATCGACGGCGACTCGAGCACCTCGACGAGCGTCAGGCGCGCCTCGTACTGCTCGGACCGGTTGCGGGTGAACCGCGGCCACGCCTCGGCGCCGGGGATGAGGTCGGCCAGCGCGGCGAACATCTGGCAGCCGTTGCAGATGCCCAGCCCGAAGGTGTCGTCACGGTGGAAGAAGTCGGAGAAGCCCTCGGTGAGCCGCTCGTTGAACAGCACCGAGCGCGCCCAGCCCTCACCCGCCCCGAGCGTGTCGCCGTACGAGAACCCGCCGCAGGCCACCAGCCCCACCACGTCGGCCAGGTCGAACCGACCGGTCTGCAGGTCGGTCATGTGCACGTCGTAGGTGTCGAAACCGGCTCTGTCGAAGGCGAATGCCGTCTCCACGTGGCTGTTGACGCCCTGCTCGCGCAGGATCGCGACCTTCGGCCGCACCCCCAGCGACAGGTAGGGCGCCGCGACGTCGTCTGTGGGGTCGAACGAGGGAGCCACGACGAGCCCCGGGTCGTCGTCCGCACCGACCGCGTCGTGCTCCTCCTGCGCACAGGCCGGGTTGTCCCGCATCCCCGCGATCCGCCAGGACACCTCGTCCCACGCCTGGGCGAGGTCGCGCACCGACTCGTCGAGGGCCGGCTCACCACCGACGCGCACCCGCACCCGCCGGTCAGCATTCGGAGCCCCCAGTGGAACCACCAGCGGCAGGAGCCCGTGCCCGTCGAGGATCGCGTGCGCCTCGGAGGACCGGCCGGCCGGGATCTCGAGAACCACTCCGAGCTCCTCCGCGAAGAGCCCCGCCACGGAGGAGACGTCGATGTCGACGCCACACGCACCGGCGAAGGCCATCTCGCACACCGCCGCCCAGACACCGCCGTCAGACCGGTCGTGGAAGGCGAGCACCAGCCCGGCAGAACGAAGCTCGCTGAGCGCCGCAGCGAGCGCGGTCAGCCTCGAGGGGTCGTCGAGATCGGGCACCGCACCGCCGAACGTCCCTGACGCCTGCGCCAGGATCGACCCACCCAGGCGGTCGCGACCGGCCCCCAGGTCGACGAGCAGGAGCGCACTCGGCGGCCCACCAGGGGTGCCCCCACGCAGCTGCGGGGTCCAGGTGCCGCGCACGTCGGGCAACGACGCGAATGCCGTGACGACCAGGGACACCGGGGAGGTCACCTGCCGCGCCTCCCCCGACCCGGCATCCGTCCAACGGGTGCGCATCGACAGCGAGTCCTTGCCGACCGGCACCGACACCCCGAGCTCGGGCAGCAGCTGCATGGCCACCGCCTCGACCGTGTCGTAGAGCGCGGCGTCCTCGCCGTCCTCCCCGCACGCGGCCATCCAGTTGCACGACAGCTTGACGCCGCTCAGCCCGGTGACCGGAGCGGCGAGCAGGTTGGTCAGCGCCTCGCCGACCGCCATCCGGCCGGATGCCGGCGCGTCCACCGCCGCGACCGGCATCCGCTCCCCCGTCGCCATCGCCTCACCGGCGAAGCCGACGTGGTCGGCCAGCGTCACCGCGACGTCGGCCACCGGCACCTGCCAGGGCCCGACCATCTGGTCGCGGTGAGTCAGCCCCCCGACGGTGCGGTCGGCGATGGTCACCAGGAAGCGCTTCGAGGCAACAGTCGGATGCCGCAGCACGGCATACGCGGCCGAGCGCAGGTCGAGCCCGGTCAGGTCGAGCGACCCGCCGTGCCGCGCGACCCGGGTGACGTCGCGCGTCATCCGCGGCGGCTTGCCGAGCAGCACCTCCATCGGCATGTCGATGGCACGGTCCTCGTCATCGCGGTCGTCGGGGCCGTCGCCGAGCACGAGCCGGCCGTCGTCGCGCGCGACCCCCACCACCGCGTAGGGGCAGCGTTCCCGCTCGCACAGGGCTGCGAACAGGGTCATCGACGAGGGCGCCAGCGCCACGACGTACCGCTCCTGCGACTCGTTGCACCACGCCTCCTTCGGCGCGAGCCCCGACTCCTCGAGCGGCACCCTCGACAGGTCGAACCGCGCGCCCAGCCCGGCCCCGTCGACGAGCTCGGGGAAGGCGTTCGACAGCCCGCCCGCCCCGACGTCGTGGATGGCCAGCACCGGGTTGTCCGCCCCCAGGCTCCAGCAGTGGTTGATGACCTCCTGGGCGCGGCGCTCGATCTCGGGGTTGCCGCGCTGCACCGAGTCGAAGTCGAGCTCCGCGGCGTTGGCGCCGGCCGCCATCGAGGATGCCGCGCCACCCCCCATCCCGATCCGCATGCCGGGGCCGCCGATCTGCACGAGCAGCGTGCCCGCCGGGAAGACGACCTTCTCGGTCATGTCGGCACCGATCGTGCCCAGCCCACCGGCGCTCATGATCGGCTTGTGGAAGCCGCGGCGCACGCCGTCGACGGTCTGCTCGTAGACCCGGAAGAACCCGCCCAGCCCCGGTCGGCCGAACTCGTTGTTGAACGCCGCCGCCCCGATCGGCCCCTCGAGCATGATCTCGAGCGGGGTCGCGATGTGCCCGGGTGCGCCGTACGGCGAACTCTCCCAAGGCTCCTCGAGCCCAGGAAGGTGCAGGTTCGACACCGCGAAGCCAGTCAGCCCCGCCTTGGGCTGCGAGCCACGACCTGTCGCCCCCTCGTCGCGGATCTCTCCACCGGCGCCGGTCGCCGCCCCGGGGAACGGGGAGATAGCCGTCGGGTGGTTGTGCGTCTCGACCTTCATCAGCACGTGCACCTCGGACTCGCGCCCGGCGTAGCGGCTCGGCCCGTCGGCCGACTCCGGGAGCCAGCGCACCCGACGCCCACCCACCATCACCGAGGCGTTGTCGACGTAGGCGACCACGGTGCCCTCGCCCGCCACCTCCTCGGTGTAGCGGATCATCCCGAACAGCGACCGCGGCTGCACCACCCCGTCGACGACGAAGTCGGCGTTGAAGATCTTGTGCCGGCAGTGCTCGCTGTTGGCCTGCGCGAACATCATCAGCTCGACGTCGGTGGGGTTGCGCCGAAGCCCGGTGAACGCCTCGACGAGGTACTCGACCTCGTCGTCGGACAGCGCGAGCCCATAGACGGTGTTCGCCTCCTCGACCGCCGCACGTCCTCGCCCGAGCACGTCGACGTGCTCCATCGGCTCGGCCTCGCGCTCGTCGAAGAGCGCCGCGGCGTCGGCCCGGGTCGGCAGGGCGGCCTCGGTCATCCGGTCGTGCAGCAGGTCGGCGGCGGCCGCCCACTCGGCTTCGGTGAGCGGCTCGTCGGTGGCCAGGTGGTACTCGGTGACCCGCTCGACCCGCCGCACGTCGACCCCGCAGTTGTGCGCGATGTCGGTGGCCTTGCTCGCCCACGGCGAGAGCGTGCCGAGGCGCGGGGCCACGACGACCACCGCGACGTGCGCACCCGCGGCGTCACCGGCATCCGGCGGGCCGTAGGTGAGCAGCCGCTCGACCGTGGCGCGTCGTCGCCTCGTCGAGCGGCTCCTCGCTCGCCACCCAGTGCACGTGCCGGGCCGAGAGGCCGGTGAGTCCGGGCACGACCCGCTGCAGCCTGGCCACCAGCGCGGCGGCGCGGAACGGGGAGAGGGCGTTGCCGCCCGGGACGGTGGTCAGCACGAGGTCGTGCGACGAGGCCATGGGTGCGGTCTCCCGGTCGGTGGAGCGGGGCGGATGCCGTGCCCAAGGCTACCGGGGCCCGAGCGCACCCCCGCCTCCCGTCCGGCCGCCCGGGCGGCGGCTCTTGCCAGGCACCGCCGTCGAATGTACCGTTTGGAACATGATCGATGTGACCCGACAGAGCACCGCACCCGCCGACCGACTCTGGGCAGTCCTCTCCGACGTGCGCCGCTGGCCACAGTGGCTGCCGACGGTGGATGCCGTGACGCCCCTCGAGGCCGACCGCCCCGACGAGGTCGGCGCCCGCTACACCGTCGAGCAGCCCGGGATGCCCCGTGCCGTCTGGACGATGACCGCCATCGACCCCGGCCGCTCGTTCACCTGGGAGTCGGCGCGGCCCGGCATCCGGACCGTGGGCACCCACACCCTCACCCCCGGGCCGGACGGCAGCACCACCATCGGGCTCGGCATCCACTGGTCGGGGTTCCTGGCACCGCTCATCCGCCTCGCCGTGGGGCGCAAGAGCCTGGACTACGTGACGCGTGAGGCGGCAGCACTCGACAGCACCGCGAAGGCCGCCGAGCCGGCGACCGGTGCCTGACGCGCCCGCGGCACCCGCGCCCGCGTCGGCGGCAACAACCACCGCCACCGCACCCCGGACCTCGGCGGCCCGGGACGAGCTGCTCGGCCGGGTGGTCGCCTGGTTCGCCGAGCACGGCGTCGGCGACACCAGCCTGCGCACCCTCGCGGCCGGCATCGGCACCAGCCACCGGATGCTGAACTACCACTTCGGTTCTCGCGAGGGGCTCCTCGGCGCGGTGGTCGAGGCCGTCGAGCAGGCGGAGCATGCAGCCCTGGTCGAGCTGGCCGCGACCTACGACGACCCGTTCGAGGCCGGCGCCGCGTTCTGGACCCGCGTCGCCGACCGGGCGGAGGTCTTCGCCCCGCTGTTCTTCGAGCTGTCGACCCACGCGATGCGTGCGCAGCCACACGCCGAGGGCCTGCGCACGTGGCTGCGCACCGGCTGGACCGACGCCATCCGCGAGAGCTACCTCGGGCTGGGGGTGCCTGCCGAGCGGGCCGGAACCCTGGCGCTGCAGTCACTCGCGATGGCCCGAGGCCTGCTCTTCGAGGTGGCCGTCACCGGCGACCGCGCGGCCGCCGACCTCGCGATGGCCCGCTGGACGGGGATGGTCCGCCGCGAGATCGGCGAGGTGACGTCGTGAGCCGGGTCGTCGTGCTGGGCGGCAGCGGTGCGATGGGGGCGACCGTCACCTCGGTGCTGCGCGGCCGGGGCCACGACGTCCTCGCCGCGTCGCGCGCCACCGGCGTCGACGCCGCGAGCGGGGCGGGTCTCGACGCTGCGCTCGACGGTGCCGACACGGTGGTCGACTGCCTCAACGTCGTCACGCTCTCGAAGCGCACGGCCGTGTCGTTCTTCGGCGGGACGGCGGCGCGGGTCGCCGACGCCGCCCACCGAGCCCGGGTCGGCTCGGTCGTGTGCCTGTCGATCGTCAACGTGTCCGACCGCGCCGTGCGTGGCGCGACCGGCTACTACGCGGGCAAGGCCGCCCAGGAGGAGGCCTACGCCGCCGGGCCGGTGCCGCTCACGCTGGTCCGCACGACCGCCTGGTTCAGCCTCGCCGAGACCTTCCTCTCCCAGATCCGGCTGGGGTCGGTCGCGGTGGTACCGGGCATGCGGCTTCGCCCGGTGCACCCGGCCGCGGCGGCCGATGTTCTCGCGGATGCCGTGGAGTCCCGTCCCGGTGAGTCCTCGCCCGGGCGGGTGCACCAGCTCGCGGGGCCGGAAGAGCTCGACTCGGCCGCGATGGCGCGCGCCGTGGCGCGGGCACGGCATCCGGGCCTGCGGGTGATCCGCCTGCCGGTGCCCATGGCCGGGCTGCGGTCGGGGCTCCTCCCCCACGGCGAGGTGCAGGTCGACCCGCGGCGGTTCAGCGACTGGCTCGCCGAGGGCTGACGTCAGCCCTTCCTCTCGCCGTGAGTGCGGAAGTGGTCGCCAGGGCAACCAGTTCCGCACTCGCGGTGAGGGTCAGAACCGCTCGCCGGTGAGCCGCTCGTAGGCCTCGACGTACTTCGCTCGGGTCTGCTCCACCACGTCGTCGGGCAGCGGCGGCGGCGCCTCCCCCGTCGACTTCGACCAGCCGGATGCCGGCGAGGTCAGCCAGTCGCGCACGTACTGCTTGTCGAAGCTCGGCTGAGGGTGCCCGGGCTCCCACTGGTCGGCGGGCCAGAAGCGCGACGAGTCGGGGGTGAGCACCTCGTCGGCGAGCACCACCTCGTCACCCCGCAGCCCGAACTCGACCTTGGTGTCGGCCAGCAGGATGCCGCGCTCCGCCGCGATCTCGTTGCCCCGCTTGAGGATCGCCACGGTGAGGTCACGCACCCGACCCGCGAGCGCGTCCCCCAGCTGACCGGCCACCACGGAGTAGGGGATCGGCTCGTCGTGCTCCCCCATCGGCGCCTTGGTCGACGGGGTGAAGATCGGCTCGGGGAGCCGGTCGCCGTCGACCAGGCCGGCGGGCAGCCGGATGCCGCTCACGGCGCCGGTCGCGGTGTACTCACCCAGGCCGCCGCCCGTGAGGTAGGCCCGGGCCACGCACTCGACGGGGAGCATCTCGAGACGCTCGACGAGCACGCCACGGCCGCGCACGGCATCCGGCACGTCGGCGGTGACCACGTGGTTGGGCACGAGGTCCTCGAGCTGGGCGAACCACCACAAGGACAGGCGGGTGAGCACCTCACCCTTGTCGGGGATGGGGGTGTCGAGCACGAAGTCGTAGGCCGAGATGCGGTCGGACGCGACGAGCAGCAGCCGGTCGGGGCGCGGCTCGCCTGTGGCCGGGTCGACCGGGGCGTAGAGGTCGCGGACCTTGCCGGAGTAGACGTGGGCGTAGCCGGGCAGGTCCAGCGGGGCGTCAGGCATGGGCCGATTCTTCCAGCACCGGCGGGCCACCGCCGGGGCCGGTCTGGGAAGCAGACCGGCCGCGGCGGCGGGACCTACCCCCGCATGAGCGGGTCGCCCAACAACCGACCGGCTCAGTACCGACCGGCGGCCGTGCGCTTGGTGAACTGGGCGTCCCACGTGCGCACCGCGGCCGAACCCGCCGACGGCGCCGAATGCGCCGCGGCACGGGCCCCGAGCGTCGTCAGGGTGGGCCGGGACCCGGTGAACAGCCACGCGTCGAACAGGTCGTCGAGCTGCTGCCCAGAGACGCGCTCGGCCAGGGCGATGAACTGGGCAGTCGTGCCCGTGCCACCCCCACGCTCCTCCACCCACTGCCGGGCGATCCGGAAGAAGGCGTCGTCGCCCACCCGGTTGCGCAGCACCTGCAGCGTCATCCCACCCCGGAGGTAGACCGGGTCACCGAACAGGTCATCCTTCGGCGGCTGCCCCACGACGAACGCCCAGAACGGGTCGTCGGCCGGGATGTCGTTGTAGAAGAAGTCGAAGGCGTCCTGGGGGGTGAACTGGCCCTCGTGCTCAGCCCAGATCCACTCGGCGTAGGTCGCCCAGCCCTCGTTGAGCCAGATGTCCTGCCACTGCCGCAGCGCCACGTCATCGCCGTACCACTGGTGAGCGAGCTCGTGCGCGATGACGCCGTCGCCGCCGTCGGGCCAGAAGTACTTCGAGTAGACCGGCCGGGTCTGCGTCTCGAGCGCGAAGAAGAGGTCGTCCTGGTCGTCGATGATCGCGCCGACCGTGCGGAACGGGTAGCGGCCGAACGCCGATGCCAGCACGCCGACGATCTCGCCCTGACGCGCCAGGGAGGAGCGGATGGACGGGCCGTAGACCGGGTCGGCGAGCAGGTCGGGGTCGACCGCGTTGTACACCGGGATGCCGGATGCCGTCCGGCCCCGCTGCACGTCCCACTTCCCGATATCGATCGTGGCCAGGTAGCTCGACATTGGTTCGGGTGCGTGCCAGTCGAACCGGGTGGTGTTGCCACGGGTGCGCTGACCGGCCAGGAACCCGTTGGCCACGACGCCGAGCCCGCGCGGCACCGTGACGTGGAAGTCATAGGACGCCTTGTCACGGGGGTGGTCGTTCACCGGGAACCACCCGGCGGCGACATCGGGCTGCCCCGCCACGGTCGCGCCGTCGTCGGTGGCCATGAACCCGGTGCGCAGGGAGGTGTTGCCCAGCGGCAGCACGAACTCCCTGGGCACCCCGGAGTAGGTGGCCGAGACCCGGATGGCACTCCCCGCCCGGATCTTGTGCCGGGGCGTGACCACCAGCTCGGCACCGTCGCGCACCCAGCTGGCCCGGGAGCCGTTGATCTCGAGCCGCCGGATCGTCATCCCGTCGAAGTCGAGGTCGAAGCGCGAGAGGTTCTGCGTCGCCTTCGCCGAGATGACCGTCGTCGCCGACCAGACGTCGGATGCCGGGTCGTAGGTGCCGGTGATGTCGTAGTGCCGGACGTCGTAGCCCCCGTTGCCGGCGAGCGGGTAGTAGCGGTCCCCGACGCCGGGGGCTCCCGCCGTGAAGGGGCCGTGACCGTGGCCGTCCCCCCGTCCGTGGTCGTCGTGCGCGCTCGCGACCGGTGCGCTGAGCGCCAGCGCCGCCGTGGCCGCCGCGACGACCGACGTGCTCAGGGCCGCGCGGGTGCGTGCTCTTCCATTCATCGTTCCTCCCCTGGTCCCCCCGTCCCGAACGACGGGAACGTTTCACGCTACTGCCGCGCCACCGCGCTTTCCACCCCTGCCGGGGCACCCTCGGTGACAACCGGCTCGAAGGCCTCGACGGCCAGCACGGTGGGCAGGTGACGGGCGACCTCCGCCCAGGTGTCGCCCTCGTCGGGGCTCGCGAAGACGGAGCCGGTGTTCGTGCCGAAGTAGACCCCGGCGGGCTCGCGTCGGTCGCCGCTCATGCCCTGGCGGAGCACCGTGAAGAAGCACGCCTCCTGCGGCAGGCCGGCCCGCAACGGCTCCCACGACGCACCGGCGTCGCGGGAGCGCCACACCGCGGCGGCGGCATCCGGTGGGTAGCGGCCCTCGGTGTCGCCGTTGAGCGGCAGCGTCCAGATCGTCCGGGCGTCGCGGGGGTGCGCCCACAGCGGGAAGCCGAAGGTCGACGGGAGGCCACCGGTGATGTCGTGCCAGCTCAGCCCCCCGTCGGGCGAGCGCCAGACCCCGTGGTGGTTCTGCTGGTAGAGCACGTCACCCTCGCTGGCAGCCCGCTCGACGTGGTGCACGCAGAAGCCGGTGTGACCGTCGGATGCCGCCGCGGGGTGCGTGTGCCCCTCACCGTCGCGGGGGTCGGCGAGGTCGTTGCGCCGCTCCCAGGTGACACCCACCGTCCTGGGTGGCGAAGACACCCGCGGCCGAGATGCCGACCCACACCTTCTCCGGGTCCTCCGGGTCGGCGACGATGGTGTGCAGCACGAGCCCGGCGGCGCCCGGGCCCCACTCGGCGGCCGACGGGTGGTCGGTCAGCCCCTTGACGGTCTCCCAGGTGTCCCCGTCGTCGTCGCTGACGAGCAGGGTCGCGGGCTTGGTGCCCGCGTAGAGGCGGGAGCCGACCCGGGCCAGCGACCAGACCTGGGAGAAGCGGTCGCCGAACGGCGCCGGGGACTCGGTCCAGCCGATCGACGCCGCGAAGGCCGGGTCGTCGGCAGCCCAGGCGTCCACCTGCCCCGACGTCAGCTTGCTGAGCTGCCAGGTGCGGCCACCGTCGTCGGAGCGCCAGACCCCGGCCCCGGACCAGTCACCGCCGCCCCCGGCCCAGATCGTGCCGGTGGCCGGGTCGCCGATGACGTGGTTGATCGGCCAGCCGTCGCAGTACGGCCCGCGGACGCTCCAGCGGCTGCGACCGGCATCGCCGTCGAGCACGAAGGCACCCTTGGTCGTGCCCACCAGCAGGTGGATGGCTCCCTCGGACATCGGCAGTCCCTCCCCGAGACTCGTCGCCCTCCCTGGCGCAGGGCGCTCCGATCCAGTGTTCCCACCCGGGCGCCGACCGGCAAGAGCACGGATCACCGTGCCGAGTCAGCGGTGCGGGGGCGGGGCGAGCGGCACGTTGACGGTGGGGATGCCGTCCCCGGACCGCGCGATGACGGCCAGCGACGCCACCCGGCCCGGGTTCGACTCCCGGTGCACGGTGAAGGCCGGCACCCGCACGTAGTCTCCCGCGACCGCGTCGACCCAGCCCTCGACACCCTCGCACTCGAGGCGGAGCACCCCGCGCACCACGTAGAGCATCGAGGAGTTGGAGTCGTGGTGGTGCCACCCCGAGAAGACACCCGGCTCGGTCACCACCTGGCCCGCCCAGAGGCCCGGCGCCTCGAACGCACGCCGGCGCAGCATCCCGGATGTCGGGTCGGCCTCGAGCAGCTCCTCGTCGCGGATGACGCGGACGGGCTCCGGGTGCTCCATCCGGCCACGCTAGCCCCCACGCCGTGGTGCGGTCCACGCTCGACGGATGCTCAGGTGACCGACACGGTGGTACACCCGAGGCCGCCGGTCGCTCCCGCGCCGATGTTCACCGCGAAGGAGCACACGACGTGGCGGCCGCGCGAGGCGGTGATGGTCAGGCTGAAGTCGATCGGCGTCTTCGTCGAGGGCACCGTGGCCAGGTTCCGGTTGGCGAGGGCTGTGGTGGAAACCCAGCGGTTGTCGAGCTGGGCACGGACCATGACCGGGGTCTTGGGTGCGTCCGGGTCCACCGCCCACCCGGTCGCGGTGATCTTGCCGTGGCCGCCGGCATACCTGACCACCTTGCCCTGGGGGACCTGCGGTAGTTGATCCGGTTGGCGGGCAAGGGTTTCAGGCCGCTGTGCCCGGCCAGGTCGACGAACCGGTAGCCGTGGTCCCGGTAGTAGCGGATGATCGCGTCCAGCTCGGCGACCATGTTGGGGCGGTGGTGGCTGCCGCCGTCGTGCATGAGGATCAAGGGGTGCTTGAGCTTGCTCCCCGCCTTGGCGTTGCGCAGGATCATCGCCCTCCCGGCCGCGTCGGGCGTGGAGGGGGCGGACCAGTCCTTGGTGTCCACGTTCCACACGGCTGGGCGCAGGTGCCGAGAGACGGCGCTGGCGATGGCGCTGGAGTTGTCGGCGCCGTACGGCGGCCGGAACCAGCACGGCCGGGTGCCGGTCGCCGTGATCAGGGCCGAGCTGGCCCGGTCGAGCTGGGATCGCTGCGCGGCGGAGGAGAGCTTGGTGAAGTCGCGGTGGGTGTAGGAGTGGTTGCCCAGCAGGTGGCCCTCGGCGACGACCTGGTGGGCGTAGCCGGGCCAGATGGTGGCCTGGTTGCCGATCTCGAAGAAGGTGGCCCGCACGTTGTACTTGCGCAGGATCTCGAGCACCTTGGGGGTCTCCGGGCCCGGGCCGTCGTCGAAGGTCAGGGCGACCGTCTTGCCTGACCCGGGCGCGCTCCGCACCACCGAGGAGCTGACCGGGGGGCAGGCGTTCACCGCCGCGGACGCGGGCACCACCGGCGCGGCCAGCGCCCCCGCGAGAAGGCCGCAGACAGCAGCTGCGGCAGCGGCCGCACGACGGTGTGGAACGTGGGGCATGGGTGTCCTCCGGCCGAAGTGTCACACCGAGACCGCCTCTCCCGGGCTCGAACCGGGACGGCCGGCGCGTGACATCGCTGACATCCGGGACCGATGCCGGTGTGCTGCCAACGGGCTTCCAGTGGTCGCGGCGCCCTAGCCCGTGAGCTTCCCCGCTGCCACGAGCCACTTCACATAGGCAGTCGCGTCGACGGTGGAGGGGGTGAGGATGGCGATGGAGACCGCTGTGGAGGGAAACACGGCGAGCACCGTGCGGTAGCCGGGCAGGACCCCGAGGTGCCCCACGGCATCCAGGGTGGCGTGCGCGAAGCGACCGGAGGAGAGGTCCATGGTGCCCAGGCCGTAACCGTCCCCGTCACCGACATCGGTCATCTGCTGCACGGAGGCGGGGGACAGCAGCCGCGACCCGTACAGGGCGTACCCCCAGCGGGCGGTGGTCTCGGCGTCGCCGGCGGCTCCACCGGCGGTGCCGAAGGCGCTGGCCAGCGAGCGGGAGGGGAGGTAGGGCTGGTTCGGGGTGCCGTGCGGGAGCTCCTCGTCCTCCCCCGGCCGGGCCAGCGGCGGCGCGAGCGTCTGCTGGTCCTGGTACGAGAAGCGGCTCAGGCCGAGCGGTTCCACAGGTCCCGGGTGAACGCCGTGCCGGGGTCGACGCCAGCGACCTTCGCGACCAGCAACCCGAGCAGGATGTAGTTGACGTTGACGTAGTCGAACCGCTTCCCCGGCGGTGCGGACGGTGCCGGAACCTGCGCCAGCACCTGCTGGGCCGACCACCGGGCATCGAGCCGGGCCATCACCTTGCTGTAGACCGCGTCGCCGGCATCGACGATCGAGGACCGGTGGGCGAGGAGCTGGCGCACGGTCACCCCGTTGGCCAGGAGCGGGTGGTCGAGGTAGGACGATGCCGGGGCGTCGAGGTCGACGAGCCCGCGCTCGGCGAGCAGCATCACCTCCGCCGCGGTGAAGGTCTTGGTGATGCTCGCCAGCGCCATCCCCGAGTGGGGCTGCAGTGCCTTGCCGTCACCGTCCACCCCGGCCGCCACGCTCCAGACGCCGTCGGGGCTCACCACCGCAACGGTCACCCCGGGGAGCAGCTTCTTGTCGACCCAGCTGCGCACCTCGGCCTCCATCGGCGAAGTGACCGTCGCGGGCAGGGCGCGAGCAGGGACGTCCGGCCACGGAGGGCCGCCAAGCACCTGCTGCGACCGGGTGGCTGTCGGGGTGGTCGACGCAGTTGCGGCCTGCGGAGCTTCGTCCGAGGCGCAACCTCCCAGAGCCGACGCCACCAGTACGGCGGTCAGTGCGCTCGCTGCAAGGCGATTCCGCATGCACCCTCCGACGAACCACGGTAGGTCTCGGGGCTCCAGCTGGGAACCCCCAAACGTGGGTGGTGGGGGGCGGAGCCCAGGTGGAGGCACTCGCCGGGAACGGTCGGAGAGCCGCGCTACCCGTCGTGCGCGGCCGGCATCCGGGGGTCGTCCAAGCCCTCCTCGGGCAGCAGCGACCTCTGGTCGAGCGCGTACAGCAGCCCGAACGCCGGCACGAGCACCACCGCGGCGAGCCCGGTCGCCACGAGCACGGCGGTGATCGTGCCGGAGGGGGCCGCTCCCGCCGAGACGGTGAGCGTCTCGGGGAGCAGGTAGTCCCACTGGGCCACGGCCCACGCGACGATGACCGAGGCGACGGCCACGACCGCCACCAGGCGGGCCCCGCGGCGCGCGTGGCGCAGCAGCAGCACCAGTGCCCCGATGCCGCAGAGCACGGACACGATGACGACGGGCAGTGCTCGCGAGGTGAGGCCGGCGTAGACGTAGGGGGCATCGCCGGAGACGACGAAGAACCCCACGACACCCACGAGGCCGGCGGCGACGGCGGATGCCGCGGCCCGCCGCCGGAAGTACTCCACCATGGCGTCGTCGGCCAGCCGGCGCGCGTCGGTGACGAGGAAGAACGCGGCGAGGTACGCGCAGAGGCTGACCGCGAGCAGGCCGGCGACGACCGAGGTGGGGTTGACCCAGCTGCTCCACGGGTCACCCGCCACCCCCCCGGCCGGGACCCGCCCGGACGCGACGCCACCGATGACCGCGCCGAGGCAGTACGGCACCAGCACCGAGCCGACCGCGAAGGCCGCGCCGAAGTCCCGGCGGTCGCTGGTGCGCAGGACCACCTTGCGGAAGGCGAAACCCGCGCCTCGCAGCACCACCCCCAGGGCCGCGAGGGTGAGGGGGACGAACATCGTGAGCGTGATCGAGGCGTAGGCCTGCGGGAAGCAGGTCCACAGCACGACGAACACGAAGATCAGCCACACATGGTTCGCCTCCCACACCGGGGCGATGGAGTGGTCGATCACCGCCCGGGGCTGCTCTCCCCTACGGGCGCCGCCGGCCACGAGGTCCCAGAAACCGGCCCCGAAGTCGGCCCCGCCGAAGACGGCGTAGAGCGTGATCGCGACGACGAGCACGACGGCGGCTGCGGTGCTCATCGGCTGGGCGCCTGCAGCTCGTCGGCTGGCCGACGGGGACCGTAGGGCACGTCCACCTCGTCGAAAGCCCCACCTGCCTCGTCCTGGCGCCGGAACCGCCGGCTCATCATCCGCAGTACGAGGACGGTGGTGACCCCGAGCCCCACGTAGAGGACCACCACGCCGACGAACGTGACCCAGATGCCGGTGTTCGCCGTGGCGGCCTGGTCGACCTTCATCAGCTCCCAGACGATCCACGGCTGGCGGCCCACCTCGCTCACCGTCCAGCCGGCCTCCAGGGCGACGACGGCGAGCACTCCCGAGGTGGCGGCGATGCGGAGGAACCACCGGCTCTGCGGCATCCGGCGGCGGAACACCCAGCTGGCCCACCACCACAGCGTCAGCAGGAAGAGGAGGGTGCCGAGGCCGATCATGACGTCCCAGGCCAGGTGGGTGACGTTGACGGTCCCGTCGGTCGGGCGGTCCCCGGCGGGGATCTGGTTCAGGCCCATGACCACGGTCGACGTGCCCGTGGCGGGGTCGGACAGGATCGACGCGAGGCCCGGGATGGGGATGCCGCCGACCTCCTGGCCCCGCGAGTTGAGGTGACCGAACAGGATCTCCGGCACGTCGCTGCTGGTCTGGGTGACCATCTCGATGGCGGCGAACTTCGCCGGCTGTTCGTTGTACACCCACCGCGCCAGGCCGTCACCGACCCCCATCTGGACCGGGGTCGCGATCGCCGCCACGGAGAACCCGATGATGAGACCGAGCCGGTGGTACCGGTCTCGGCGACCACGCAGCATCCCGGCCGCGTAGACGGACGCGATGAGGAAGCCGCCGACCATGTATGCCGCCACGACCATGTGGGCGGCCATCAGCGGCATGGCGCTGTTGAAGATGACGCCGACCGGGTCCACCTCCACCACGGCTCCGCTGCCGTCGAGCGTGACCCCTTCCGGTGAGTTCATCCACGCGTTGGCCGCCACGACCGAGACACTGCCGAGGATGCCGGTGACGGCGATGGGCACGCCCGTCCAGAAGTGCGCCCACGGGCTCAGCCGCCGCCACCCGAAGATGTAGATCGAGATGAAGATGGCCTCGAGGAAGAAGAAGATCCCCTCGAACGCGAAGGGGACCCCGAACGCCGCCCCCCACTGGCCCATGAACTTCGGCCACAGCAGGCCGAACTCGAAGGACAGGACCGTTCCGGTCACGGCGCCGACCGCGAAGGTCACCGCCATGTAGGTCGACCAGCGCTGGGCCAGCCGCAGTGCGTCGCGGTCGGCGTGCTTGATCCCGCGGTAGTTCGCGATCAGCGCCATCACCGCCCAGGTGACCCCTAGCGGGACCAGGACGATGTGGAAGGCGAGCGTGAACGCCATCTGCGACCTGGCCCACGGCACCGGGTCGACCGCCGCAGGGACCACGGCTGTCGCGAGGAGGTGCAGGGCCGTCACGGCCGTGCGCTTCCGGATCCGTGGTCGTGGCTCATCGGACTCGTCTCCTCCTGGGCGCCCCGCCGGCCGCGCCCGCCTGCTGAACACCCTGAGGCCGACGGGCACGGGCCGGCATCGCCCGAACGGGATGACTCCTCCTTTCGAGCTGCGAGAACGCGCGGCACCGTTCACGCCGACAGGCAGTCAGCACCTCACAGGCGTCAGCTGAGCACGGCACCGCCGCCGGGGGCGGGCTACTGCCTGTTGGCCGGTTCGCTCGTCCGGTCGCGCCGGCGAGTGGGTGCTTGCAGAGTGCTATCATGCGTCATGACGACGTTGTACATCCGGGATGTCTCGGACGAGGTCGCCGAGACGCTCAAGGAGCGCGCAGCGGCAGAGGGGAAGTCCCTGTCGGCCTACGTGGGCGCGGAGCTGACCCGGATCGCGACGCGCCCCACGAACGCCCAGGTCGTGGCACGGCTGCGCGATCGTGACCGGTCTGAAGGCCCCACTGCCGACCAGATCCTCGAAGCGGTCCAGGCCGGCCGACGGTGATTGTGGTTGATGCCTCGGCGATGGTCGAGGTGCTCGTTGGTCAAGACGTCGAGTCGCACCTTCTCGATGCTTTCGCCGGCGACCTGGATGCCCCTCACCTGCTCGACGTCGAGGTCATGTCGGTACTTCGCGGCCTCGTGCTCGGCCGAAAGCTGCGTCCCGCTGCGGCCGAAGAGGCTCGGAACGACCACTTCGCCTTCGCCATCACCCGCCACGACCTCGAGCCCTTCGCTGAACGCATCTGGGAGCTGCGACATCAGTTCACTTCCTACGACGCGTCCTACATCGCCCTGGCCGAGGCGCTGGGGGCACCGCTGTACAGCTGCGACACCAAGCTCGCCGGCAGTGGACACACTGCAGAGGTCAGGGTCGTCCCCGTCACGCACTGAGATCGGCGCTGGGGGTCACCCCGTCTGCCGCGGGGCGGCTGGCCGGTAGAGGGCGGCGTGACGCACGTCCGCCGTTCACCACGTCCGAGGGCCGCGCGCTCGATGCGGTGAACCGTAGCGGGATCGTCCCGCCATCCGTCACGACCGGATGAGGCGCACGCCGGTGGCGAGCAGCCAGACGAGCCAGGCTGCGAACCCCAGGAGCCCGACGGAGATGAGCGCCGAGCCGTCGGCGATCGCGAGGTTGCCGACCCCCGCGGCGAGCAGCAGGCTTCCCCCCGCCAGGCCCAGCGGGCGCTGCCATGGCGGAGTCAGCCTGCTGGCGTGCGCGGCGAGGGCCGCGCCGACGAAGGTGGCGCCGAGCATCGGCAGCGCCAGCGCGAACGCCGCCGCGTGAACCTGCCAGACGAGCTCGAACGCGGGCGTCGGCTCGGCGAGACCGCCGGCGGAGACCGCGAGCCCGACCTGCAGGACGTTGACAAGCACCAAGACTGCCGACAGCGTCGCGCCAGCAGCCAGGGCGAGTCGCGACCAGTCGGCACCCTCGCCGCCGCGCCGCTCCACGAGACCGTGCAGGGCCGTGACGAACACGAGGAGCAGCGGCAGGTACAGGGCCACCAGACCGGACGCAACGGCGACGGCGTTGCGGTTGGCCGCGTAGTAGGCCAGAACTTCCTCGATCGGAGCGCCGTAAGTAGGTGCGCCCGTTCCCGCCAGCACCGCGTTCTCGATCACCACCAATGCCGCGAGCGCGACCGCGGCCAAGCCGACGAGCCGACCTCGAACGAACGAGCTGGGGGCCGGCGCGGTGTGCTCTCGTGAGATTGGGGGTTGATGCGTTCTCATCAGGGCTCCTTGCGGTGATCGGGTGGGTCTTCCACCATCACGGGTGCCAGCGCCGGGCACATCAGCCCCGGAGCCTGACCCGGCCTGGCCGTTGGCACAGTGGTCCGGTTCTACTTTCGGCGGATACGCCGATGACGCGCGCTGCCTAGGCTGACCACAAACCCGAGGACAGCGTTCCTGCTCAGCCAGACCGCGGACAGGCACGTCAACAGCCACCGGCACACCACGATCGAGAGGAACCGCTGATGACGACCACCGCACCTGCTCTCACCGGCTCGGCCCGACCGCAGCACCTCGGAGCGCTGACGGCGGCGGCCGCGTTGCTCGTCACCCTCGTGGCCCTGGTGCCGTTCCCGCTGGCCTCGGCCCTGTCCGGGGGTCGCTACGGGGACCTGTCCGCGCTGCGCGCCGGTGTCACCAACGGGTTCGTGCAGCTCTGGGCCACCGGTGACGGCCGGCTGGGCGAGCTCTCGGCGACCGCGGACTTCTGGGCGCGGTTCCACGTCGTCAAGGCGACGCTGTCGACGGTGCTCCTCGTCGTGCTCTGCATCCTTCTCGCGAGGGTGTGGCGAGCCAGCACGGATGCCGCCAGCCGTGGCCGGCGATGGACCCTCGCGCTGCTCGGCGTGGGAGCCAGCGCACTGGCTGTGGTGTCGCTGCTGGTGGTCATCGCCAACCTCCAAGGGGCCGTGGCGCCGCTGTCATCGGTGCTGGGAGTGCTGTCGTTCGCGGACCCGGGCGCCCCGCTGGAACCGGTCGTGGAGCACGCGCGGCAGGTGGTCGGAAGCGGTGCCTCGACGCCTGCGGCAGAGGTGCTGCGGGCCGACTTCGTGCGCTACCACGCGGTCATGGTGGTGCTGGGAACCGCTGTGACCGTGTCGCTGATCGTGGGTGCGGTGGTGCTGTGGCGCCGGCGCAGCCAGACGGCCCGGTCCGAACAGTCATGGCGGCGGGTGCTCGCCGCGGGAGGCACTGGCCTGGTGCTGCTCGCCGGGGCCTTCGCTCTCGTCACTGCGGCAAACATCTCGACGGCCCTCCACCCCTCCGTCGCGCTGCTCGGCTTCCTCGCCGGGGGCGCCTGACACCCCGCACCTGCGGCGGCGGTCGGGAACCACCTGCCACGTCGCGCCCGGGGCCAGTTCGCAGGGGTTGCCATTGGCGGCCTCGGGGGGCATCGTCGAGCAGGCCACCCAGCGAAGGAGATCGGGACATGAGCCTTTCGACGTCGCCCTTTCCGCCGATCGCCGACTACGCGTTCCTCTCGAACTGCCACACCGGCGCCCTGGTGGCCCCGGACGGGTCGGTCGACTGGTTGTGCGTGCCCGCGTTCGACTCCCCCAGCGCCTTCGGCAACCTGCTGGACCGAGGTGCTGGGTCGTTCCGGCTTGGCCCCTACGGCATCAACGTGCCGACCCAGCGGTCGTACGTGCCCGGCACCAACGTGATGACGACGACGTGGCACACCCCTGGTGGCTGGCTGGTGGTGCACGACGCCCTGACCATGGTCCGGCGCACCGGTCCCGACCTCGTCACCCCGCACACCCGGCCGCCGGCGGATGCCGATGCCGACCACGTGCTCGTGCGGGTCGTGGAGTGCGTGGAGGGCTGGGCCGAGGTCGAGCTGGTCTGCGAGCCGGCGTTCGACTACGGCCGCGCCCCCGCGACCTGGACCCTCGGTGACGACGACGGCCACGTCGCCGACGCCTCGGGCGCCGGGCAGGTGCTGCGGCTGAGCACCGACCTGGCCCTGGGCATCGAGGGGAGCGCGGTGCGTGGGAGGCACCGGCTGGCCAAGGGTGAGCGCGCCTTCGCCGCGCTGTCGTGGGCCGATGGCCTGGCCGTGCCGGTCGATGTCGACGACGCCGCGTCGCGGATCGAGGACACCATCGCGTTCTGGCGCGGGTGGTTGGCCCGCGCGCGCATCCCCGACCACCCCCTGCGGCACCCGATCGAGCGCTCGGCGCTCACGATCAAGGGACTGACCTACATGCCGACCGGCGCGACCATCGCCGCGCTGACCACCTCTCTGCCGGAAACGCCTCAGGGAGAACGGAACTGGGACTACCGGTACACCTGGATGCGGGACACCACCTTCACCCTGAGGGCGCTGCACCTGCTCAACCTCGACTGGGAGGCAGACGAGTTCATGCAGTTCGTCGCCGACCTCGAGCCCAACCCCGACGGCGGGCTGCAGATCATGTACGGCATCGACGGCCGCCGTGACCTGACCGAGTCGACCCGCGACGAGCTGTCCGGTTACGAGGGCGCCCGACCGGTGCGCATCGGCAACGGGGCCTTCGACCAGCGCCAGAACGACGTCTACGGGGCGGTGCTCGACTCCATCCTGCTGCACACCCGCCGCAGCAAGCGCCTACCCCGCCGGCTGTGGCCCCTGGTGAAGTCACAGGCCGAGGGCGCACTGGCCTCGTGGCGCGATCCCGACCAAGGCATCTGGGAGGCCCGCGGGGCGCCGCAGCACTACGTGTCGTCGAAGCTGATGGGCTGGGTGGCGCTGGACCGCGCAGCCAAGCTGGCCGGCATCCGCGAGGACCCCGCGCTGGAGCAGGAGTGGGGAGCCGCCGCCGAGGAGATCCGCGCCGACATCCTCGAGCACGGCGTCAGCGACCGGGGTGTGCTGCGGCAGCACTACGACACCGACGCGCTGGACGCCTCGACCCTGCTGGCCGCGATCTACGGCTTCCTGCCCGGCACGGACGAGCGGATGCGGAGCACCGTCGCCGCCATCTCGGAGGAGCTGACCGAGAACGGGTTCGTGCTGCGCTACGTCACCGACGAGACCGACGACGGGCTGTCCGGCAAGGAGGGGACCTTCCTCATCTGCTCCTACTGGCTGGTCTCGGCACTCACCATCGTCGGCGAGATGCGCAAGGCCACCGACCTCATGGAGCGGCTGCTGCGGATCGCCTCACCCCTCGGCCTGTACGCGGAGGAGTTCGAGGTCGAGCGCGCGCGGCACCTGGGCAACTTCCCGCAGGCGTTCTCCCACCTCGCGCTGATCGAGGCCGCCGGCCGGATCATCCTGGCCGACCGCCGGGAGGAGATGTCGGTCTGAGCGGCCGACCGCACCGCCCCTGACCTCGAAGGGAACGACCATGACCGGTGACAGCAGCGATGGGTGACCCCGTCCTCGTGCTCGGGGGTGGGCTCGCCGGGGTTGCCTGCGCGCGCCATCTCGGCAGCCAAGGGATCGACGTCACGCTCGTCGACCGCAACGACTACCACCAGTTCCAGCCGCTGCTCTACCAGGTGGCCAGCTCGCAGCTGCCGGCCGAGGACATCGCCCGGCCGCACCGCGCGATCTTCAGGGACCAGCCCACCGTGCAGGTGGTGAACGCCGCGGTGACCGGCGTTGACCTGTCCGCACGCACCCTGGCGCTGTTCGACGGCAGGCTCCTGCACGGGTCGCACCTGGTGCTCGCCGCGGGAGCGCAGCCGAACTTCTTCGGCATTCCCGGTGCTGCCGAGCATGCCTTTCCGCTCTACACGGTGGCGGACGCGGAGCGGCTGCGGCTGCACCTGCAGGGGCTCATCCGGGAGGCCATGGCCGAACCCACGTCACCCGCCCCCGGACTGATCGACGTCGTCGTGGTGGGGGGCGGGCCCACGGGAGTGGAGACGACCGGCGCCCTGTCCGAGCTGATGCTGGCTCTGTCGGAGACGGGTCGGCTGCAGACGCCGGGCCAGGTCACCCTGGTGGACCTCGGCGCCACTCTTCTCGGGCAGTTCTCCGACAAGGCCCACCACTACGCCCTGGAGAAGCTGACCGGGGCCGGGGCGCAGGTCCGCCTCGGTGTCGCTGTCACAGCGGTGCACCCCGACCGGGTCGCGCTCGACGACGGAAGCACCATCGCCACGCGGACCGTCGTCTGGGGCGGTGGGGAGTCCGGCGCATCGATCGCCGCTCACAGCGTCGCGGCCACCGGGCGCGGGGGCCGCGTCGACGTGGCACGCGACCTCTCGGTGCCCGGCTTCCCGGGCACCTACGCGGTGGGCGACGTCGCCAACATCCCCTCCGGGGAGGGGCCCCACGACAGTGCCCTGCCGCAGCTGGGGTCGGTCGCCCAGCAGTCGGGCACGTGGGCCGCGATGAACATCGACCGCGAGCTGCGCGGCGAGCCCACCGAGCCGTTCGACTACAAGGACAAGGGCATCATGGCGATGATCGGCCGCAACGCCGCTGTCGCCGAGGTCGGCCGGCACCGCCATCAGGTGGAGGGACCGATCGCGTTCGCGGCCTGGCTCGGCGTCCACGCGAGTCTCCTGAGCGGCGTGCACAGCCGGACCGATGCCTTCCTCGAGTGGGCGTGGGACTACTTCGACCGCGACCACGCCGCGACCGTCGAAGCGACCACGACACCGCGACGGTACGCGTGGGCCGACCACGGGGAGGACACGCCCCACATCGTCCTGGACCCGATCCGGGGCACCGATACCACCAGCAGCACCGACAGCGTGTGAGGGAGATCGTCATGGCGCAGGATTACGACGTCATCATCGTGGGATCAGGCGCTGGGGGAGGCACGCTGGCGCACCGTCTCGCCCCCTCAGGCAAACGCGTGCTGCTCCTCGAGCGCGGTGACTGGCTGCCGCGCGAGGTGCAGAACTGGGATGCCGCCGCGGTCTTCGTCGAGAACCGCTACGTGTCCGCCGACACCTGGTACGACCAGCACGGCAAGGCATTCCAGCCGCAGGTCCACTACTTCGTGGGTGGTGCCACCAAGTTCTACGGCGCCGCCCTCTACCGGCTGCGCGAGCAGGACTTCGGGGAGCTGAGGCACCACGGAGGCATCTCACCGGCGTGGCCGGTCGGGTACGACGTGTTCGAGCCCTACTACGCCCAGGCAGAGGCGCTCTACCAGGTGCACGGCATCCGCGGCGAGGACCCCACGGACCCACCCGGAGCCCCGTACCCCTTCCCACCGATCACGCACGAGCCGCGCATCCAGGAGCTCTTCGACGACTTGGCCCGGGTCGGGCTGCACCCGTTCCACAGCCCCAACGGCATCATGCTCGACGAGGCCAGCCCGGCGTTCAGTGCGTGTATCCGGTGCAGCACCTGCGACGGCTTCGCGTGCCTGGTGCACGCCAAGTCCGACGCCGACGTGATCGCCGTGCGCCCGTCCCTGCAGTACGACAACCTGACCCTCCTGCGCAACGCCCACGTGCGCCGGCTGGAGACGGACCCCACCGGCCGCACCGTCACCACGGTGGTGGCAGACGTCGACGGGAGCGAGCAGCGGTTCTCGGCATCCGTGGTCGTCGTCTCTGCCGGTGCCGCGAACTCCGCGAAGCTGCTCCTCGCGAGCGCCGACGACAAGCACCCCAACGGTCTGGCCAACGGCTCCGACCAGGTGGGCCGGAACTACATGTTCCACAACAGCCGCGCCTTCCTCGCGGTGTCGAAGGAGAAGAACGACACCCGGTTCCAGAAGACGCTGGGCCTGAACGACTGGTACCTGGGCGACGACGACTTCCAGTACCCCATGGGGAATGTGCAGATGGTCGGCAAGTCCTCCGCACCGATGTACCGCGGAGAGAAGAAGATCGCCGAGCTGGCACCGCTGTTCGCGCTCGGCGAGGTGGCCGAGCACGCCGTCGACTTCTGGCTGTCCACCGAGGACCTTCCGGCTGCCGAGAACCGGGTGACCCTGACCAAGGACGGTGACGTCACGCTGAGCTACACGCCCAACAACCGCGAGGCCCTCGAGCAGCTCTACCGGCGGGTCAAGCACCACCTCGACCACCTCGGTATGCACCCGCACCACCTGGTGCCGCGCGACGTCTACATGAAGAACGACATCCCCGTGGCGGGTTGCGCCCACCAGTCCGGCACGGTCCGGTTCGGCAACGACCCCGCGACGTCGGTGCTGGACTCCGACTGCAAGGCGCACGAGCTCGACAACCTCTACGTCGTCGACACCAGCTTCTTCCCGAGCATCGGAGCAGTGAACCCGGCCCTCACCGCCATCGCCAATGCCCTGCGGGTCGGCGACCACATCCTCTCCCGGCTCGGCTGAGCGGGCCCGGCACGTCGGTGACCCGGCGCCCGGAGGGGCACCGACCGTCGGGTGAGTGAAGCGAGCCACAAGCCCGGGCTCGGCCGGGCCACCCGCGCCAGACTGGGAGCAGGCGCCACCGCGGCCGGCGGCCGGCGCGCGACGACACGGACAGCTGGACGAACCATGGGAAGCACTCCGGTCACCGACGTGCTCGTCGGCGGCAGCCAGGTGCTGGCGTCGCTGCTGACGGCACCGATCGGCCGGCGCAGGTACAACCGGTGGGGCGCCCTCGACGCCGAGGTGAGCGACCCGATGCCGGGCGACGAGCTGGTGCCGCAGCCGCAGCTCGGCTACACGCGGGCCGTCGAGATCGCCGCGCCCCCGAAGCGGGTGTGGCCGTGGCTGGTACAGATGGGCCAGGGGCGCGGGGGGCTCTACAGCTTCGACGGCCTGGAGAACCTCGTGGGCTGCGACATCCACAGCGCGGACGAGGTGCTGCCCGAGCACCAGGAGCTGCAGGTCGGCGACCTGGTGCGGCTGGGCCCGGTCGGCTACCCGTGCTTCCGGGTCGGCGCGGTCGAGCCCGGCGCGTCGCTGGTGCTGGTCGGCGCCGACCCGCGCCCGCCGCATGCCCCCGCGTCCGCGGACGCGCCGGGCGGGGTGGCGACCTGGCAGTGGCAGCTGCGCCCGGCATCCGACGGGCACGGCACCCGGCTGCTCAGCCGGCAGCGACTGTCGTATCCACCCACGGCAGGGATGCACGTGCTCTGGCACCTGGTCGAGCCGGTCGGGTTCGTCATGGAGCGCCAGATGCTGCTCGGCATCAAGCGACGCGCCGAGAACGGCCGATGACCACCCTGCACCACCACACACCGGCCGGCGACGCGCTGGCTGTCAGGTCGCCGCTGGCGATCGAGGTCGCCGACCTCTCGCGGTCCTTCGGCGAGACCTCGGTGCTGGAGGGCGTCGACCTCGTCGTGGAGCCGGGTGGGGTCTTCGGGCTGCTCGGCCCCAACGGTGCCGGCAAGACGACGACCGTGCGCATCCTCACCGGGGTGCTGCACCCCGACCGTGCGGACCGGCTGCGCATCCTCGGCCACGACCTGCCGGACGGCATCGCCGCGGTGCGCCCGCACATCGGCGTGCAGACCGACACCGCGCTCTACGACCGGCTCACCGGCCTGGACAACCTCAGCTACTTCGGCCGGCTCTACGGCATGACGCGCCCGGATGCCGAGCGCGCGGCGCGCGCGCTGCTGGACCGGTTCGGCCTCGCCGACCGGCAGGGCGACCGGGTGGGCACCTACTCCAAGGGGATGAAGCAGAAGGCGCTCATCGCCCGGGCGCTCGTCTCCGACCCCGAGCTGGTCTTCCTCGACGAGCCGACCGCGGGCCTGGACCCGGAGGCGGCGCACGAGCTGATGGCCTACATCCGCGACCTGTCCACCGAGCTGGGGCGCACGTTCTTCATCACCTCGCACCGCCTCGAGGAGATGGAGTCGGTGTGCACGCGGGTGGGGGTGCTGTCCGGCGGGCGGATCGCTGCCCAGGGCGCCCCCGCCGACGTGGCCCGGATGCTGGTGCCGGAGGTGCGCGTGCGGGTCACGCTCGCGGCCGGTGCGGTACTCGACGAGCCCGGGATCGCGGCGCTGCCGGGGGTGCAGGCGGTCAGTCGTGTCGACGGCGGTGCGGTGGTCGAGCTGGGCAGCCGGCAGGCGGTTCCCGCGGTCGTGCGGGCCATAGCCGGGATGCCGGGTGACCTCCTCGGCGTCGCCGAGGAGCCGCCCACCCTCGAGGAGGCGTACCTGCGCCTCGTCCGCGCGCGGGACGAGCAGGCCGCCGGGGGAACCCGATGAGGCGGGGCAGCGTGGTCTGGACGATCGCCGCCAAGGACCTGCGCGAGAGCACCGCGACGAGCCAGGTGCTCGCGCCGGTGGCGCTCGTGCCGTTCGTGTTCGTCGTGCTCTACCCGATCGGGCTGTTGCTCGCCCTGCGCTCGATGAGCGCGGCTGATGCCCGCGAGCTGGTCGCGAAGATCCCCACCTCCGCCTTCCCCGGCACCGGCGAGCTGAGCGCGCAGGGGCAGGCCGCCTACATCGCCACCGTCTACCTGTTCGCCGGCTTCTTCCTCATCATCCCGACGATGGTGGCCGTCGTGCTGGCCGCCAACAGCTTCGCCGGTGAGAAGGAGCGGCACACGCTCGAGGGCGTGCTGTACACGCCGGTCAGCGACACCGCCCTGGTCGTGGGCAAGATCCTCGGCGCCGTGCTGCCCGCGGTGGTCGTGTCGTGGGTGTGCTTCGGGGTCTACGCCGTGCTGGTCAACGTGCTGGGCAACCCCCTGGTCGGGCAGTGGTACTTCCCGACCCTCAACTGGTGGGTGATGATGCTGCTCGTGGTGCCCGCTGTCGCGGTGTTCGTGACCGCCTGCGTGGTGTGGGTCTCGGCCCGGGTGGGCTCCTACCAGTCGGCCAACTCGATCGCGGGCTTCGCCGTGCTGCCGCTGATCCTGCTCGTCGTCGGCCAGGCGACCGGGGTGATGCTCCTCGGACCGGCCCTCTTCGCGGTGCTCGGCCTCGTGCTGGTGGTGCTCGACGTCGTGCTGATGCGCTGGATCATCGTCACGTTCGACCGCGAGAAGGTCGTCGCGTCATTCCTGTAGCCCCGGGACAAACGGGGTTCCGGACGGGACACTCGGTGGTGCCCGGTTCCGGTGCCCGGGCGTCGGTGCCCCGATGGCCGGTGCCCCAGAAGGAGTGGTCATGGACGTCACTACCGCAGCGGAGCGTCTCGAGGACGCGCGCCGGAGCCTGACCGGGCTCACCCCCTTCTCACGGGAGGCCGGCGGGCTGACCGAGGACGAGGCGTGGGCGGTCGCGGCCGAGGTCGACCGGCGACTGGTCGAGCGCGGCCGGCACCGCACCGGCTACAAGCTGGGCTGGACCTCCGCCGCGATGCGCCAGGCACTGGGGATCGACACGCCGAACTTCGGGTCGCTCTGGGACGACATGGCCAGGGTCGACACGTTGGCCGTGTCGAGCCTGCGGCACCCGAAGGCGGAGCCCGAGTTCGCGTTCCGTGCCGACTCACGCCTGTCCGGCCCCGACGTGGATGCCGGGGACGTGCAGCGGGCGGGACGGTGGGCCGTGTCCGTGGAGGTCGTCGACCCACGCTGGGAGTCGTGGGACTTCACCTGGCTGGACAACACCGCCGACGGCTCGTCGGCGGCCGCCTACTGCGTGGGGCCGTTCACGGCGGTCGACGTCCCCCCGGCCGACCTGGAGCTGACGATGGCGGTCGACGGCGAGCAGCGCACCGGTCGCGGCAGCGCGGCCCTGGGTTCCCCGGCCGAGGCGGTCGCCTGGCTCGTGCGGCGGCTGGCTGTCCGCGGTGCAGCGCTCGAGGCCGGGATGATCGTGCTCACCGGTGGGATCACCGCGCCGGTCGACCTGCGGCCCGGGCTGCGCATCGAGGTGAGCTCACCGCAGCTGGGCCCGTGCCGGCTGGTCTGCGAGTAGGGCTGCTCACCCGCTGACGGTCGGCGTCGGCGGGATCGCCGGAGCCTCCGGGGCCGGCGGGGTTGCCGCTGCCGAGGCGGTCGCCGCGCTCGCCGGGGCCGCCGGGCTGCCGAGTGGGGTGAGGTCGACCCCGCTCTCGGGCAGCGCGGTGACCGGCTCCACGATGTCGGCGAACCCGTGGGTGCCGTCGGCGCAGGTCTTCAGGTTCGCCGGCTCATAGCCGCCCTCCAGGAAGTGGTTCACGGCGCTGCTCGCGACCCGCACCGACAGGGCCCGCTCGTTGCGGATGAGGCGCAGCCCACCGGCGAAGGCGCTCGCAGCAGCTTTCCCGCCCAGCTTCGACTTCGCGCCGAGGAACAGGTTGTCGGCCTTGTACATCAGGTTGAGGGGGTTGTGCCGGATCGGGTCGGAGCCGCTGGCGACGTAGTGGGCAAGCAGGGGCACGTCGAAGACGAGGCCGGCGGCGTGGGCCTCGCGCGCCATCCAGAGCAGCGAGGTGTCCGACAGCCCGGTGTCGCGGTAGCCGCCACCGACGTCGGAGTGCGCCCCCTCGAACCACACCTGCTTGACCCGCGGGTCCTCCGTCGCGGCATCGGCCCGGTCCGCCGGGGTCTCCCAGAACGTGGGGGCGAACTTCAGCCGGGTCTCGTCGATCGCCAGGGAGTGGCGGGCCCGCAGCACCTGGCCGCTCAGCTGCACGTCGTGGAACCGCGGCGCCCGCTGCAGCCCCGGCACGCCGAGCGCCCCGACGGTGTCGAAGACCCCGAGGAAGCTCACCTTCACGGCATTGCAGTGGTCGTGCCGGAACTCCTCGACGCTTGCCCCGAAGGCGCCCTCCGGCCCGTCGGTGCGCCGGTACATGTGCACGGCCGTGGGGAGGCGCTCCTCGACGAGCGACACCTTGGTGAGCAGCCCCACCCGCCCGACCATGCCCGCGACCGAGCGTGCCGTGTAGGCGCCTCGGCTGAAGCCGACGATGAACACCTCGTCGCCCGGTTCGTAGTTCTGCGCCAGGAACCGGTAGCAGGCAATCACGTTGTGGAACAGCCCGAAACCGAAGGCGCCGCCCAGCAGCTTGTCGGCGCCGTAGCTGCCGGCACCGACCCCGCTGACGTAGTAGACGAGCTGGTGGACACCACCGGTCGCGCCGGGGTCGCTCTGCACCGTGCGCGCGATCTTCTCCACGTTCGTCACGGTCTGGCTGTCGGGCTTGTTCCACGTGCCGTCACAGCAGACCACCAGGCGCTTCATGAGGTGATGCTGACAGACCCGACCGCGTCGCACATGGCCCGATCGGGCCATTGCGTTCCGGATGCCGGATCTGGAGCGCGGCGCGACGCCGAATCGGCCACGGATCGCGGGCGGCGAGTCCTACTGTGCAGGTATGGCAGACATCCTGTTGGGGCTCCTCGCGATCATCGCCGGAGTCGTCATGCTCTTCGCAGGCCAGTTCGTGCTGCGGTTCGTCCTCCCCATCTGGGGCTTCTTCGCCGGGTTCGCCTTCGGCTCAGGCCTTTTCGCCGCGCTCGCGGACGAGCGCGTGCTGGGGACCGTGCTCGGCTGGGCCTCCGGGCTCGTCTTCGCCCTGATCTTCGCCGTGCTCGCCTACTTGTACTACGCGGTGGCCGTCGTCATCGCCATGGCCGCATTCGGCTTCGCCATCGGCGCCGGCCTGGTGGTTGCGCTGGGGATCGACTGGAACTGGGTCGCGATCCTCGTGGGCCTGGCTGTCGGCGCAATCCTCGGCGTGGTGTCGGTCTTCGCCAACATGCCGATGATCGTGCTCGCCCTGGTCAGCTCCCTCGCTGGGGCCGCCAGCGTGGTGGGCGGCTTCATGCTGATCTTCGGCTCCCTGAACTCGGCAGACTTCACGCAGGCCGCCATCATGGACGGCCTCAAGGGCAGCTGGGGCTGGTCGCTGACCCTGCTCGTCCTCGCCGTCGTCGGCTTCGTCGCCCAGACCCGGACCCGGGTGAACCGGCGACGCACCATCAGCGAGGCCTGGTACGTCGAGCGCGCCTGAGCAGCCCGGATGAGGCGTGTCAGCGCCTGCACGGAATAGCCGCACCGGCGTCGTGGCTGCAGGGTGGGTGAGCGACCCTTCCCCCGTCCTGTCCGTCCTCGACCTCGTGCCCGTGCGCAGCGACCAGAGCACCGCAGACGCACTCGCCGCCACGCGCCGGCTCGCCCGCGTCGCCGACGAGCTCGGCTTCCGGCGCTACTGGCTGGCCGAGCACCACAACATGCCGGCGGTCGCCGCCACCAACCCACCGGTGCTGGTCGCGATGGTCGCCGCGGCCACCGAGCAGATCCGGGTCGGCTCCGGCGGCGTGATGCTGCCCAACCACGCGCCGCTCGTCGTCGCCGAGCAGTTCGCCCTGCTCGAGGCGGCCCACCCCGGGCGCATCGACCTCGGCATCGGGCGGGCTCCGGGCACCGACCCGGTGACGGCCTGGGCGCTGCGGCACGGAGGCGGCGGCGTGGAGGACGACGCCGTGGCGCGGTTCCCCGAGTACGTCGAGAACATCACCGCGATGCTCTCGCCCGAGGGCGTCGGCCTCCGCCTCGCCACGGGCACCCACGCCTTGCGGGCGACGCCACGTGCGACCTCGGTGCCGGGCGTCTGGTTGCTGGGCTCGTCGGACTACTCAGCCCGGCTCGCGGCGGCCCAGGGGCTTCCCTATGTCTTCGCGCACCACTTCTCCGGCCGGGGCACGGCCGAGGCACTGGCGTTGTACCGCAGCGAGTTCCAGCCTTCGGCCGAGCTATCCGAACCACGCACCTTCCTCACGGTGAATACCGTCGTCGCCGCGACGCAGGAGGAGGCCGACCGGCTCGCCCTGCCGAACCTGCGCTCGATGGTCGCCCTACGCACCGGCCAGCCGCTGCACGCGCATCAGCTCGTCGAGGACGTCGAGGAGAGCGGGCTCGACCTCACCACCGGCGACCTGGCCCGGCAGATGCTGGACCGGTGGGTGGTCGGCACCCCCGAGTCGGCGGCTGAACAGGTGCGTGAGCTCGCTACCACCTTCGGGGTCGACGAGGTGATGGTCCACCCCGTGGCCGGCGCACTCCGCGGCACAGCCACCGACCGGTCCCCGGCCCGCGAGGAGACCCTCCGGCTGCTCAGCGCGGCGCTCGGCTGACCGGCCCGTCGACCGGCGAACGGTCGGGCGAGCGGCCGGTCAGGACGCGAGCTGGGCGATGATCCCGTTCGCGATGAGCCAGACGCCGACGCCGACCAGCACGACGTCGATGACGGTCTCCCGGTTGGTCTCGATGCGCCGCCGAAGGGTCTGCAGGCGCGCGTCGGTGGCCTCGGGGTAGAGGCTCGAGAAGATCTGTGCTGCGAGGTAGGTGCACGAGCAGACGACGATGACCACCGCCATGCCGGCCACCTGACCGGCGCCCGCGCTCGTCGCACTGAGTACGGCCGCCACGGCTGCGGCGACGATGGGCCAGCCCTGGGTCAGGGCGGCGATGACCGCAGAGCCGACCGGCCCGGGGTTCTTCCCGGAGGTCGAGACCTCAGGTTCCTCGGGCGTGGCCGGTGCCTTCCGAGGTCCCCGGATCCGGCGGACCGCCAGCACGCCCAGCGCCAGGAGGCCCATGACGATCTGCACCCAGCCCGCGACCGCGACCGTGGAGTTCGAGCTCTGCTGCACGTCTCCGGCCACGGTGATCGTGAGAGCCATGACGACCAGGGCGCAGAGCACCCAGCCAACCACGAACCCCCACCCGTCGCGGCGCCCGCCGCGCGTGAGGATGACGATGTAGGCGACGATGCCGACGGGCTGGACCGCGGCGAACAGCGCCCACGCAATGGCTGTGATCACAGCGCAGTATGGCAGCGACAGGGTTCGGTCCCCCTGCCGTCACGAGTCGTGGGACGCACGTCACCCTCGCCAGTGAGTGCGACCCGCCGCCGGGCCCCGGCTGTCCCCAGCTAGGAAGTCTCGCCACTCCCCGAGGGCTCGTCGTAGGGGCGGCCGTCGCGCTCGGCGGCCTGCCGCCCGGCCGCCAGCTGGAACGGCGAGATGCCCCCGGGCTCCCACGGCCCGGCGCTGCCCAGGGCGAGGGCCCGCGAGGACTTCTGGGGGATGGCGAGCTCGCGCCGCAGGACGTCGACCGGGCGGTCGGCGACGGCGAACCAGTCGAGGGTCATGAAGTCCTGGCTGCCGGCCGTGAGGGCCCCCCGCCGCATGGCGTCGGCGAGGCGTTCGGCCATGCCGCTGCGCTCCAGGTGGCCCGGGTCGGCGTCGAACAACCCCATGCCGTGCCGCACCACACCCGTCTCGAAGAGGCTCACCACCATCGCCAGCAGGCTGAAGGCACGAGGGTCGTCGTTGGCCCGGGCGATGTACCCGAAGACCTCGAGCTCGCTCTCGAGCGCCGTGCCGTAGTCGGCCAGCACGTGCACCCAGTCGTGCTGGGCCAGCAACGGAGGCGCGGAGCCCGGGTTGCCCGGGAAGGCGAACCCCCTCGCCAGGTAGAAGTCGTGCACCCCTCGACCGACAGTTCCGGGCTCGAGCGTGCCGAGGTCGGTCCACCGGCGCGCGAGCTGCGGATCCGACTCCTGCGCAACCCAGACCGAGTCACGAAGTGGGGACTCCTCGACCGAGCCCGCCGGGGCGCCGGGCTGGGGCAGGAGGTCGCGCGGCAGGGTGGTGCCGAGGTGCCCCAGCCGGTCGAAGTCGGCGACCGCCAGGTCGAACCCACCGTCGGCGAAGGACGCGGTCAGCTCGAGGAGCTGGCCGCTGATGCTGAGCTCCTCGCAGAACTCGGACACCCGGCGCATGGCCGCGGGGTCCGGGGGTCGACGCACCAGGGCGCCGAGCGCCATGACCTGGCACACCCGCTCCCGGAAGGCGGCGTTGCGCCGCTCCAGCGCCTGCCCGAACTCCTCTGGGGTGATGGGCTGGGGCTCCGGGAGGTCCTCGGCGCCCGTCAGCGCCACCGTGACCGAGCGCAGCAGGAGGTCCTGCAAGGGGGACAGCCCGGCCGTCCCGCCCCCGACGGCCTGCACGAGCGCTCGCCAGATCTGGCTGATCTCGGTGGGTGAAGGAGGCGTCAGCAGGGCCGCGCCCTCCCCCGGAAGTGGGACTGGCATGCCCCATGATCGCCCGGCGATTCCGGAATGCCGAGGGACGTTCGCGTACGGCTGAAACGACGTCGTCCCCGGCCGGAACCCCCGCGACCGGGAGGCAGACAATGCCTGCCGCGACGCCCATCCCACGACAAACCGGTCGCCGTCGACCGTGCCGGATGCCTAGAGTGCCCGGTCATGAGCGAACGAGCGCTGGTGCTCGGCGGCGGCGGGTCAGCAGGCAACGCCTGGCTGGTCGGCATCGTCGCGGGCCTGGCGGACGCCGGGGTCGACGTGACAGACGCCGACCTGGTCGTCGGCACCTCCGCCGGGGCGACCGCCGCGGCGCAGCTGACCGGCGCGAGCCCGGCCGGGCTGCTCGCCGGCATCCTGGTTGCCGAGCCCCCACCGGCCAGGGGCGCGACGGCATCCCAGCACAGGCCCGCACGTGGAGCGCCGCCGGTGAACCACCTGGAGCGGACCGGCCGCATCATCGCCGCTGCCCAGAACCCGGCCGACATGCGGCGCCGGTTGGGTGCGGCGGCGCTGGAGCTGGATGCCGGGTCCGAAGGGTCCGGGTCGGCGCGGTGGCGCGCTGCGGTCACCCCGCGGCTGCCCAGTGAGCGCTGGCCGGATCGACGGCTGCTCATCACCGCGGTGGATGCCCGCACGGGTGAGTCGGTGGTGTTCGACCGCCACAGCGGGGTCGACCTGGTGGATGCGGTCGCAGCCAGCACCTCCAGCGGGCTGCCGTACGCCATCGGCGATGGCCGGTACATCGATGGCGGATACCGCCTCAACGAGAACGCCGACCTGGCCGCCGGGTTCGCCCGCGTGCTGGTGCTCTCACCTCTCGGTGGGCGAACTCGTCACCCATTGGAGTGGGGTACGCATCTGGCGGCACAGGTCGACGAGCTGAGAGCATCCGGCAGCACCGTCGAGACGATCCTGCCGGATGCCAACTCCCGCAACGCCTTCAGCGACAACCTGATGGATGTGTCGACGCGCCCGCCAGCCGCCCGAGCCGGTTACGCCCAAGGTGGTTCTCTCGCAAGGCAGCTCGCGGACTTCTGGGGTGAGTGACGCGGCCGGCGCCCGACGCCCGCGGCGGGGTCAGCCGTCAGTGCGGGTGGGTGTGCGGGTGACGGCGTGGTCGGTGTCGCGGTCGAGGGTCAGGGCGGTGTTCACCAGCCCGACGTGGCTGAACGCCTGAGGGGTGTTGCCCAGCTGTCGCTTCGAGTGCGGGTCCCACTCCTCGCTGAGCAGGCCGACGTCGTTGCGCAGCTCGAGCAACCGCTCGAAGAGGTCGCGCGCCTGGCGCTCTCGGCCGGTGAGCGCGAGCGCGTCCGCCAACCAGAAGCTGCAGGCGATGAAGGCGCCCTCCGAGCCGGGGAGCCCGTCGACCGTGCCGTGCTCGGACGTCGGGTCGGCATCGGTGCGGTAGCGCAGCACGAAGCCGTCCTCACACAGCTCACGCTGCACGGCATCCACCGTGCCCACGACCCGCGGGTCCTTCGGCGGGAGGAACCCGACGCGCGGGATGAGCAGCAACGCGGCATCCAGTCCCGTGGACCCGTAGTACTGGGTGAAGGTGCCCCGCTCGGCGTCGTAGCCCCGCGCGCACACCTCCGCGTGGATGGTGTCTCGCGTCGCCCGCCACCGCTTCAGCGGCGCCTTCAGGCCGGAGGCCTCGGCGGTGTCGATCATCCGGTCGAGGCCCACCCACGCCATGACCTTGGAGTGCACGAAGTGCTGCTGCGGCCCACGCACCTCCCAGAGCGAGCTGTCGGGGCGCTGCCAGGCGCCCTCGAGGTAGTCGGTGAGCAGGCTCTGCAGCGTCCACGCGTCGTGGTGGCTGGCGAGCCCTGCGGCGCGAGCGCTGTACAGGCCGTCGAGCAGCTCGCCGTAGACATCGAGCTGGAACTGGCCGGCGGCCTCGTTCCCGACCCGGACCGGCCCCGACCCCTCGTACCCGTCGAGCCAGGGCAGCTCGGTCTCGGGCAGGCGGCGACGCCCGGTGAGGGAGTACATGATCTGCAGGTCTTCCGGGTCGCCGGCGACGGCTCGCAGCAGCCAGTCGCGCCACGCCTTGGCCTCGTCGGTGTATCCGCCGCCGGTGAGTGCCTGAAGCGTGAAGGCGGCGTCGCGCAGCCAGCAGTAGCGGTAGTCCCAGTTGCGCGGGCCGCCGATCTGTTCGGGCAACGAGGTGGTGGCTGCCGCCGTGATGCCACCGCTCGGGGCGTAGGTCAGCGCCTTGAGCACCAGCAGCGAGCGCCGCACCGCATCGCCGTACTGGCCGTCGTAGGTACAGTGGCCGATCCAGTTCGTCCAGAACTGCTCGGTCTCCGCCAGTGCCACCTCGGGGTCGTAGCGCGGTGGCTCGTCGGCGTGTGAGGGAACCCAGGTGAGCACGAACGGAACTCGCTGCCCACCCTCGACGGTGAACTCCGCCAGGCTGCGCATGTTCCGCCCCTTGAGGTGCACCGGCGAGTCGAGCCACAACGAGTCGGGCCCGGCGACCGCGACCCATCGGCCACCGGCATGCCGCACCCAGGGCACGACCCGCCCATAGTCGAACCGGGCCACCAGCTCGACCCCCATGCGCACCCGACCGCTGACGCCGACCACGATGCGGATCAGGTCAGGCTGGGTCTGCCGGATCGGCATGAAGTCGATGACCATGACGGTGCCCCCAGGGGTCTCCCACGTCGACTCCAGGATCATCGTGTCGTCGCGGTAGGCGCGCCGGGTGCAGGTGCCGCCACTCATCGGGGCGATGCGCCACCGGCCCGCCTTGGGGCCACCGAGCAGCGACGCGAAGGCGGCTGACGAGTCGAACCTCGGCAGGCACAGCCAGTCCATCGAGCCGTCGCGGGCGACCAGCGCCGCCGTCTGCAGGTCGGCCACGACGGCGTAGTCCTCGATCCGCGACGGTGGGACGCCCTCCCACAGACCTGGGTCAGCGCGGTCCGGCTGGCGCCGATCGGATGCCGTCGACCCCCGTCCGCCGGTGGACCCGATGCCTACATCGGAGTTGGACTCCGCCACCTCGGTCGTGCCGGGGTCGGTCGTCTCGGGAGCGGGCTCCTCGGGGTGGCTCACGTCGGTCATCCGGGTCAGAGCGGCTCGTCCGGCGTCTGGGTGGACTCGCGCATCGTGCGCTCCGGGTGCTCCGTGCGCTCGTCGGACTCGGCGAGGATGGCGCGGGCCTGCAGCTCGGGGTCGGGGCTGCCCACCGCCTCCTCCTCGGGGAGGAGCTCGGCCCGGGCGCCGACCCGGTCGTCGTCGACAGGTCCTTCGCTCATCGTCCGAACCTACTCGTCGAGGTGTCGGCGGTCGCTCCGTCGTGCGGCCCACTTGTCGGCGCTCGCGGGCCCCCCACGACCTCGTGCGGGGCGCTGGGGATCAGCCCACGTGGGTGATGGTCACCCTGCCGTCCTCGACGTGCCAGCGCTGGTCGAGCCGCACGTTGTCGAGCAGCCGTCGGTCGTGCGAGACGAGCAGCAGCGACCCGTCGTAGGACTCCAGTGCCTCCTCGAGCTGCTCGATCGCCGGCAGGTCGAGGTGGTTGGTCGGCTCGTCGAGCACGAGGAGGTTGACGCCACGGGCCTGGAGCAGCGCCATGGCGGCACGGGTGCGCTCACCGGGCGAGAGCCTGCCCGACCAGGCTCGAGACCTGGTCGGCCTTGAGGCCGAACTTCGCGAGCAGCGTGCGCACCTCGGCGGGGGCCATGTCGGGCATCGCCGCCTCGAACGCGTCGCCGAGAGCGGCGTCCTCGGCCAGCCCGGTGCGGGCCTGGTCGATCTCGCCGACTGCCACGGAGGCACCCAGGCTGGCGCGGCCGGCATCCGGGGCGAGCCGCCCCAGCAGCAGCCGCAGCAGCGTCGTCTTGCCGGCGCCGTTGGGGCCGGTGACGCCGATCCGGTCGCCGGCGCTCACCTGCAGCGAGGCCGGGCCGAACGTGAACCGGCCCAGGCGAACTGTGGCGTCGTCGAGCGTCGCGACGACCGAGCTGGAGCGTGGCGCAGTACCGATCGTGAACTGCAGCGCCCACTCCTTGCGCGGCTCCTCGACCTCCTCGAGACGCGCGATCCGCGACTCCATCTGGCGCACCTTCTGGCCCTGCTTCTCGGAGGACTCCACCTGCGCCTTGCGGCGGATCTTGTCGTTGTCGGGAGCCTTCTTGATGGCGTTGCGCACGCCCTGCGAGCTCCACTCCCGCTGCATCCGGGCCCGCCTGACGAGGTCGGCCTTCTTGTCGGAGAACTCCTCGTAGGCCTCCCGGGCGTGCCGGCGCGCGACCGCCCGCTCGTCGAGGAACGCGTCGTACCCGCCGTCGTAGACCGCGACCCGGCCCTGGGCGAGGTCGAGCTCGACGATGCGCGTGACCACCCGCGAGAGGAACTCGCGGTCGTGGGAGACCAGCACCACGCCGGCGCGCACACCCGCGCACGAACCCCTCGAGGCGCTCCAGCCCGGCGAGGTCGAGGTCGTTGGTGGGCTCGTCGAGCAGCACGACGTCGAAGCGGCTCAGCAGCAGGGCCGCCAGGGCGGCGCGGGCGGCCTGTCCGCCGGACAGGGAGGTCATCGCTGCGCCGGGATCGACGTCGAGACCGAGGTCGGCCAGCATCGGGCGCCAGCCGGTCGTCGAGGTCCGGGGCGCCGCTGGCCTGCCAGTGGTCCAGGCTGGTGCGCGTAGGCGTCCTCCGCGGCGCGGGTGTGGTCGCCCGCGCCGAGGGCGGCGGCGGCCTGCTCCATCGCGACGGTCGCGGCGGCGGCTCCGGTGCGGCGGGCGACGTAGTGCGCCGACGGTCTCGCCCGCGATGCGCTCGTGCTCCTGCGGGAGCCAGCCGACGAAGGCATCGGCGGGGGCGGTCGAGACCGAGCCCTCCAGCGGCTCGAGGTCACCGGCCAGGATCCGCAGCAGGGTGGTCTTGCCCGCGCCGTTGGCACCGACCACCCCCACCACGTCCCCGGGCGCCACGGTGAGGTCGAGGGACTCGAACAGGGTGCGGTGGGCGTGGCCGCCGGCGAGGTTCTTGACGACCAGGTCCGCGCTCATCCGAGCATCGTAGGTTCACCCGGCATCCGGGGCCGAAGGGGTTTCCCGTAAGGAGGTTCGGTGATGCCGGGGGCGCGATAGGGCGCGCACGGTGCATCACCCCAACCGGGATCGAGGCGTCCGGTGATGCCGGGGGCGCGACAGGGCACGCGCGGTGCATCACCCCAACCGGGATCGAGGCGTGCGGTGATGCCGGGGGCGCGACAGGGCGCGCGCGGCGCATCACCCCAACCGGGATCGAGCCGTCACGTGGCGGGCTGGTCCGCCGACCCTGGTTCGCTGTCCACACTCAGGACGATGAGCGGGCTGTGCTCGAGCATCTCGGGCACGTCGGTGCGCCGCCAGCGCTTCGCGGCCGCCTCGATGAACGGCCGGCGTTCGTCGAGGTCCGTGACGACCCGCGCCGTAGCGGGCACGTCGGCCACGACGGACTGCTTCAGGTGCACGACGACGTGCGGGTCGGCCGCGATGTTGTGGATCCAGTCGCGCGTGCGGTCGGCGCGCGGCATCCCGGTGATGTAGAGCCGGCCGTCGTCGTGGTGCAGGAAGATCTCGATGCGGCGCGGCTGCCCGGTCCTGCGGCCGGTCGTCGTCAGGTCGATGACCTGGCTCTGGTTCAGGGCGGCTCGGGTGGCGTCGTCCAACGTGCTCTGTTCGTCCACTGCAGGGTCCTCTCGACCGGTACCGTCCCCGCGGCCCAAGGGCTCGGATGCCGCGGGGTACCCAACCGGAACAGGCTCGCGCGGCGGGTTACTCCCCCGGTGTCGCGTCAGTCGTCCATCGCCTCGATGCCGAGCTCGGCCAGCTCGCCCATCCGCTCGCGGAGGTGCGCGACCAGCTGGGAGTCGGGGGGCTCCCACCCGAGAACCTCCTCGACGACGCGCAGCGGCTCGGTCGTGCGGTAGGACCGGGTCGGGTTGCCGGGGAAGCGCTTGTCGGTGACGTTCGGGTCGTCCTCGATCGTGCCGACCGGCTCGACCCGGTAGACGCGGGGCGGCCCGTCGCCGCGAGCCAGCTCGGCGGCCAGTGGCGCTCCCTCCCGGCTGGCCGTGAGGTAGATGTGGTTGGCCCGGCGCCCGGTGCCGTAGTTCGAGCCGAACCCCGGCGTGAGCAGGTCGCCGGGGCCAAGATCGGCACGAGTGCCGTGGAAGAACGGGCCGGGGTCGTCGACCACGCGGGGTGGCGGCGGTGGGTCACGCAGCAGGCTGTCGAGGCGTTGCATCAGCACCGCGACCCGCGTGCGCCCCGCCGGCGCGCGCGGGTAGCGGGTGAGCACGTCGAGCGACGACCGGGGTGGCCCGCGTCGCGGCGGCCGTGATGACGTACTCGGCGACGACCGGGTCGTCGCCCCGGGCGAGCTCGGCCGCCCGGGCCGCATGGGCTGCTGACCCCAGGATGTGGCCGACCTGGGTCGCCTTCGCCAGTGGGTGCAGGTAGGCCGCTGCCGCGGCGGCTCCCGCAGCGCTGGCCGCGTGGCTCGCCGCCGGGGTGGCGGCCTCCCTCGCGGCACGGTGGGCATCGGCCGACGCGGTGCGTTGGAGGCGCGACCGGGGCGTTCCCTCGGAAAAGGTCCGCGCGGCATCCAGCGCGACCGCCGGGCGGTCGTCGTCCGGGCAGGCCCGGGTGAAGATCACCAGGGCCGGTGCGGCGCAGGCCACGGCATACCCCGCGACGGCGCGCAGCTCGGCCATGGTCAGGTCGAAGTCCCCAGAACCTGTCGGCATCCCGGCCATGGTGGCACGCGGCGCCCGCGCCGTCAGCCCAGGCCGGCGCGCACGGGCCAGCCCTTCGCGGCCACGTACCAGAGCGCCGACGTCATCACCGCGCCGACGAGGAGGGCGAACAGCAGTCCGCCGGCCACGGGCAGGAACCACCCGGGTGCCCTCCTCGACCGTACTGCGACCACCTTCACGACCACCGCACCGATGACTGCGCAGCCGAGCAGGGCGTGCACGACCGTGCGGGTCGTCACGGGGCGACCGTCGGCCCAGGTTCCGGTCACCAGGCCCAGGGTCCACAGGCAGTGGTAGGAGACGAAGACGACGAGCAGCACAGTGGTCGCACCGAGTGCTCGGTGGACGGTCCCCAGCCAGGACGGTGCCGCCGGGCCCAGCCGGCCGTACATCCACAGTGCCGCGAGCAGCTGCAGCACGGCCAGCACGGCGATCACCAGGGTCGCCGCGACCTTCATGTCGATGACGGTGCGGAAGCCCAGGGTCGTCGTGCGGGCCAGCGTCGGGTCGTGCACCGTGCCGAACACCCCCACGAGCAGCGCGACGACGGCACCCGCGGCGAACGCGGTGAGCGGGACAGCCATGCCCCCGGGCTGTGCCCTGTCTGCCATGCGGTTCAGCATGCCCCTCGCAGGGCCCCGTCGGGGAGCCGAGTGCTGGTCGTCGTCCCCGACGGGCTCGGACCGCCTCACTCGAGAACGAGGGCGAGCTCGGTGACCTCCACTCCGCGCCAGTTGACGATCGTCGGCGGCTCGTCGACGAGCCGGAAGCCGACCTTCTCCAGCACGCGCCGTGAAGCGTGGTTGTCTCCCGCGACCCGCGCGTGCAGGGGCCGCTCGGTCTCGATGGTGAGGAGCTCGCGCAGCGCCGCGGTGGCAATGCCGTGCCCCCAGCGGGCCGGGTCGATCCAGTAGGTCACCTCCCGTTCGCCCTCGATGCTGAACGAGCCGATGGTGCCAGCCAGCTGCCCGTCGTGCATCACGGCCCGGACGAGCACCGAGTCGTCGGCTCGCAACCTGCGGTGATGCGCATCGAAGGCCGCCCGGTCGGTGGGGTCCTCCCGGGTGAACACCGCCATGCGGTTCGCTCGGGGGTCGCTCTCCCACGCGAACACGAGGTCGAGGTCGGCATCCTCCAAGGCACGCAGCGTGGTCGTCATGACTGATGACGCTACGACTGGACGCCGACAACAGCAGGATGCCGGACCGCCGCGCCCGAAAGCCCGGGCCGCCCGTCGCCGTCGGACTTGCAAGTCCTCCAGCGGCGGGCGGCCCGGGCTGAGCTGTGGCCGGTGAGCCGACCTCGCGCGTCAGTCCTCCTCGCGACTGCGAGTGGCGCGCGTCTTGAGCTCGAACCGCACACCGTTGGATGCTGTTGCACCCTTCGGGGCCACGGTGACGAGCACCTTGTACTCGTGGGCGTACCAACGCATCCGCAGCTGCTCGTAGCGCGACGGCAGCGACACCGAGTTCATCGCAGGAACGACGACGACGATACGGGTCGTGGTCCACGAGACGGCCTTCGCGGTGGCCGAGCCGAACTTCACGACGCCGGGGGTGCCGAAGCGGGAGCCCGTGATGGTGACGCGGTCGCCGACGTATCCCTCGTACTCCGACAGCCGGTTGATGGATGCCGGGGACGTCGACGGCGGGACCGTCGCGGTAACGGTCAGCGCCACGTTGCCCGAGGTGCTGGAGGTGAACGCCGCGGCGTTGGTCGGGGTGAACACCGCGTGGTAGGAGTAGCTGCCCACGGGGATGTTGGTCAGCGACAACGATGCCGAGCCGGAGGCCAGCGTGCTGGTGCCCAGCGAGTTCACACCGTTGAAGAACTGCACGGTGCCGGCCGCACCAGCACCGGTGACCGTGGCGGTCAGGGTGCGGGCTGCGGGTGCGACCGCGGTGGCCGTCGCCGGCGACATCGCCAGGGCGGTCGTGGTGGTCACCTGCACCGGCGGAGCAGCGGTGACCGTCAGGTCGACGTTGCTGGAGGTGCTGGAGGTGAACGCCGCGGCGTTGGTCGGGGTGAACACCGCGTGGTAGGAGTAGCTGCCCGCAGCGATGTTGCTCAGCGACAGGGTCGCCGACCCGGAGGCCACGGTGGCGGTCCCGAGCGAGTTCACACCGTTGAAGAACTGCACGGTGCCGGCCGCACCGGCACCGGTGACCGTAGCGGTCAGCGTGCGGGCTGCGGGAGCAACCGCGGTGGCCGTCGCCGGCGACATCGCCAGCGAGGTCGTGGTGGTCACCTGCACCGGCGGCGGCGCGGTCACGGTGAGCGCCACGTTGCCCGAGGTGCTCGAGGTGAACAGTGCTGCGTTCGTCGGGGTGAACACCGCGTGGTAGCTGTAGCTGCCCACCGGGATGTTCGTCACGGACATACCGGCGGAGCCAGCAGCCAGGGTGGCGCTACCCAGCGAGGTGGCGCCGTTGAAGAACTCCACGGTGCCGGCCGCACCAGCACCGGTGACCGTCGCGGTCAGGGTGCGAGCTGCCGGAGCAACCGCGGTGGCCGTCGCCGGCGACATCGCCAGGGACGTCGTCGTGGTGACCTGCACCGGCGGGGCCGCGGTCACCGTGAAGGCCACGTTGCCCGAGGTGCTCGAGGTGAACAGTGCCGCGTTGGTCGGGGTGAACACCGCGTGGTAGGAGTAGCTGCCCTCGGCAATGTTGCTGAGTGACAACGATGCCGAGCCGGCCGCCAGCGTGCTGGTGCCGAGCGAGGTGGCTCCGTTGAAGAACTGCACGGTGCCGGCCGCGCCGGCGCCTGTCACGGTCGCGGTGAGGGTGCGAGCTGCCGGAGCAACCGCAGTCGCGGTGGCGGGAGCCATCGCCAGGCTAGTGGTGGTGGTGACCTGAACCGGCGGGGCCGCGGTGACCGTGAAGGCCACGTTGCCCGAGGTGCTCGAGGTGAACAGTGCCGCGTTGGTCGGGGTGAACACCGCGTGGTAGGAGTAGCTGCCCTCAGCAATGTTGGTGAGGGACAACGTTGCCGACCCGGAGGCCAGCGTGCTGCTGCCGAGCGAGGTGGCTCCGTTGAAGAACTGCACGGTGCCGGCCGCACCCGCGCCGGTGACCGTGGCGGTCAGCGTGCGAGCTGCCGGAGCAACTGCGGTGGCGGTCGCCGGCGAGCCATCGCCAGCGCGGTGGTGGTGGTCACCTGGACCGGCGGGGCCGCGGTGACCGTGAAGGCCACGTTGCCCGAGGTGCTCGAGGTGAACAGTGCCGCGTTGGTCGGGGTGAACACCGCGTGGTAGGAGTAGCTGCCCTCGGCAATGTTGGTCAGGGACAACGTTGCCGACCCGGAGGCCAGCGTGCTGCTGCCGAGTGAGGTGGCTCCGTTGAAGAACTGCACGGTGCCGGCCGCACCCGCGCCGGTGACCGTGGCGGTCAGCGTGCGAGCTGCGGGGGCGACTGCGGTGGCCGTCGCCGGCGACATCGCCAGCGCGGTGGTGGTCGTCACCTGGACCGGCGGAGCGGCGGTCACGGTCAGCGCGACGTTGCCCGAGGTGCTCGAGGTGAACAGTGCCGCGTTGGTCGGGGTGAACACCGCGTGGTAGCTGTAGCTGCCCTCAACGATGTTGGTCAGCGACAACGTTGCCGACCCGGAGGCCAGCGTGCTGGTGCCGAGCGAGGTGGCGCCGTTGAAGAACTGCACGGTGCCGGCCGCACCCGCACCGGTGACCGTGGCGGTCAGGGTGCGAGCTGCGGGGGCGACTGCGGTGGCCGTCGCCGGCGACATCGCCAGGGCCGTGGTGGTCGTCACCTGCACCGGCGGGGGCGCGGTCACGGTCAGCGCGACGTTGCCCGAGGTGCTGGAGGTGAATGCCGCCGGCACCGTCGGGGTGAACACCGCGTGGTAGGAGTAGCTGCCTTCAGCGATGTTGGTGAGGGACAACGTTGCCGAGCCGGCGGCCAGCGTGCTGGTGCCGAGCGAGGTGGCGCCGTTGAAGAACTGCACGGTGCCGGCCGCACCAGCACCGGTGACCGTGGCGGTCAGGGTGCGAGCTGCGGGGGCGACTGCGGTGGCCGTCGCCGGCGCCATGGCCAGCGAGGTCGTCGTGGTCACCTGCACCGGCGCCGCGGCGACGGTGATCGTGTACGTGGTGCCGCTCGCCTGGCCCTCAGGGTCGGTGAGCCCCTGGTTGGTGAAGACGTTGTAGGTGTAGCTACCGGGTGCGCTCGGCGCCGTCATCGACGCGGTGTAGCTGAGCGCGGACGTGGTGCCGCCACCGTTGGTCGTGCCCGTGCCGGCGGTGACCGGGACGATCGCGTAGCCGCTGGCCCCGCCAGCCGGGTTCGCCGCGAGGCCGACGGCAACCGTGTACGCGGCACCGGGCGTGAGGGAGGTCGAGCTCGGCGTGGCAGTCGTCGAGCCGCCGGCGGCGTGGCACGCCGTGCAGTCGCGGTTCCGTGAAGGGAACGCTTCTGAGGCAGCTGGGTGGACGGTGGCTGCCATTGTCACGACTGTCAGTCCTGCTGCCAGCAACGCGACCTTCGAGATCATTGCCCGTTCCGAGCCAAACATTTTCACGGTTCCTCCAGGGGATACGACTGCGCCATCACGCTTCACGTGCTTGTCCCCTGCAACCCGCACACGCCTTTGTTGCCCGACCAGCGTCTCAGGATCGTGCGGTTCCGCTATCCCCCGATGGATCTACGAAAGGCACAGGGCAGCCACCTGGACGGCCAGGGCGCCCTATACCTCCCGGGGCATACAGACTTTGCCCGGGTTCGACTGTGGGAGAACTGGCCCGCTGGTGGGCAGTCACCTGGTCACGTTCAACGGGGGGAAGAACTGCAGAAACGTCAGCGACCGGCTGGAGAGCACGCCGCACGACGCCGACCCGCTCGAGCCGGTCCCCGCCCCCTGTGCCCTCCCACGACGGATACAGCCCGGGCGAGAGTCGATCGTTGGCAAATTCAGGTGTGACAAGCACCACCACCGCGGCTCCACACCAAGATCCCCGCCGAGTCGAGATCCTCGGCGAGCGACCCCCGAAACGGCAGGGACATGTCACCCCATGGGGGTGAACGCACGCGTGCAGCGACACCGGCACGCACCGCGTGCCTCAGGGTCGGACGGTGCCTGACCAACTCGCCGCCAGACCCTTCATGTCCTTCGACGCGGCAGCACCGCCGGAGCGCGTGCGCGAGGGCCGAGCCGCCCTGTTGCGCACCGCCGCCGCGCTGACCTGGCTCGCGATGAGCCCGGGTTTCGCCTTCGTGCGGCAGCGCAGCAACTTCATCCAGGGTTGGGAAGCGGCCGCCGCGGCCGGTTCCCCACTTGGTGGAGGGGTCAGCGCGGGGGCTGTCGGCTCGGCGGACTCCCCGGCGCTGGGCTCGTGGATGATGCTTCCGGACCTCACCTCGCCGGCCACCCGGACCGTGCTCCCGATGAACGACTCGCTGTACGGTGCGGCGCACCTCGAGCTCGACCGGCAGGGGCCGGTGCTGATCGGCCTCCCGGCCGACTCCGACGGCAGGTACTACTCGGTCAGCGCGATGGACGGCAACTGGACCAACGTGGTGCACCTCGGGCCGCAGTGGTCGGGCCGCGACGAGGTCGAGGTGCTGCTCGCGCCGCCGGGCTGGAGCGGCGTGGCACCGGACGGCATCCGGGTCGTCGAGTCACCGACGGCGTCGGTGTGCCTGCTCAACCGCATCCTGGTGCTCGACACCGAGGGCGACCTCGACCGGGTCCGGGCCTGGCGCACCGGTTTCACCATCCGCCCCCTCGACGGTCCGCTCGTCGACGTCGAGCACGCCGACCTCGTGCACCCCGGCGCCCAGGTGCTGGCCGACCCGTGGCGCTTCCTCGACATCGGCGCCGACCACCTGCGCCGCAACCCGCTCCCCGCGCCGGCCACCTGGGCCACGAGCCTGGTGCCCCTCGACGAGCTGCGCGCCGCCCGCGACGAGCCGTGGAGCCGGGCCGTCGTCGAGGCCGGCGTGGCCGACGCCCAGGCCATCGTCGACGCGACCCTCACCGACTGGCCCCGCACCAACGGGTGGCGTCTGCCGTTCCCCGGCATGGGCCTGCCCACCGACCGGGTGCTCGAGACAGCCGCGCTGGAGCTGTTCCAGGTGGGCTACAACGACATGGCGGAGGCGACGTACTTCTTCTGCGACTTCGACGCGCAGGGCGCTGCCCTCGACGCCGGCGGCGGCGCCGAGTACGAGCTCACGTTCCCGGCCGACGCCGTGCCGCCGGTGCACCCCGACGGCTCCTGGTCGGTCACCATGTACGGCGCCGACAACCTCCTCGTCACCAACGACCACCAGCGCTACTCCACCCGACCGACGCGGCCGGGGTTCCGGACCGGCCCGGACGGGTCGGAGACGATCACGCTCGCGCGCCACGCCCCGGTGACGGACCCAACTGGCTCCCGGCACCTGATGGCCCGTTCCGCCTCGGCCTGCGCCTCTACTACCCGATGGATGCCGTGCTCTCGGGTCGCTGGACGCCCTCGGCGCCGAGGAGGACGCGATGAGCACCACCCAGCCGGCGGCCAACGACGCAAGCAGCCGCACGGCATCCGCCCCGTCGGCCCGCACAGTGGCGCGCGTGACGACGATCGTCGTGCTCGTGTTCGCGCTGGCGACCTTCGTCGGCTTCGTGCTGCGCGACGGCGGCGCGGTGCTGTTCACCGTGCTGATGGCGTGGTTCGCCTCGATCGCCATGGAGCCGGCGGTCGCCAGGCTCTCGAAGCGGATGCGGCGTGGCGCGGCGACCGGGCTGGTGATGCTGGTCGGGCACTACACCGAAGGGCCCGGCCTACTGTCGATCCTGGCCAACAACGTGCTGTGGGCCACGGCGTCCGGCTACCTCAACGACACCTCGGAGGTCGAGCTGGGCAACGAACTGCTCCTCGAGCGCTTCGCGGCACTGGCCGACGCACGGCATCCGAGCTTCTCCGACCTTCGTGACCGACTCGCGGAGTCCGACGTCAAGCAGGGGCCGTCGCCGGGCTGGTTCTTCATCCTCAGCGCCTCGACGTCACCCGACTCCTTGGCCATGTGGCGCAGCTACGGGGGGCGCGGCGAGTCCTACGCCATCGGGCTCGACCCGGCGGCCGAGCAGGCTCTGCTGCTCATCAAGCACCCCGGCTTCCGCGAGGAGCAGGAGACGCGTCGCACCACCGTCGTGTTCGGGGAGGGCACCAGGGCGGAGGCCCTGACCGGCGTCGCTCGGTTCCGGCACACGGCCTACGGCATGGCCCCCTACCTGCGGCTCACCGGCACCTCGGATGCCGCGCAGGGACCGGTCACGCCAGTGCCGGGTCCGCTGCCGATCCGGGCGGTGGCCATCTCGCCGACGCCCAACGGCCTGGCGGCCGAGGAGTCGCTCCTCGCGCTGCTGCACAGCCAGGGGATGCCGCACGTGCCGGTGCGGCGCTCGGGCATCCCCTTCCGCGGCTGACCGGCTTCAGCGCCCCGGATGCGGCCGGGCCCGCGGTGGGGTGGACTGGCGCGATGAGCCAGGTCGACGAACCAACGGTGCCGACGCTGTACGAGTGGGCCGGGGGGCTGGTGCCGCTGCGCCGGATGATCGACTGCTTCTACGACCGGGTCGAGGCCGACCAGGAGCTGTCCGCCTTCTTCCCCGGCGGGGTGTCGACCCATCACCGGTCGAACGTCGCGGACTGGTGGGCCGAGGTGCTCGGCGGCCCCACCACGTACACCGAGCAGCACGGCGGGTACGCGTCGATGCTGCGCCACCACCTCGGGCTCGCCATCACACCGGCGCAGCGGCACCGGTTCGCCGCCACGATGAGCCTGGCCGCCGACGACGCCGAGCTGCCCGGCGACCCGGAGTTCCGTGCGGCGATCATCGGCTACCTCGAGTGGGGCACCCGGCTGGCGATGGAGAACTCCCAGCCCGACGCGCGACCCGTGGAGCAGGCACCGACACCGCGCTGGGGCTGGGGCGTGGCGCCGCCGTACCAAGGCTGAACGGGGCTGCCCTCCGGCCTGGGCGGCGAGGGTCAGGATGCGGCGGCGTCCGCCCACCGGCGCAGGGCGGCAGAGAGGTCCTGCACGGGCGGCAGGTTCCTCGGACCCTCAGGGGTCGGGTACACCCGGCACGCCAGCGAGCCGTGGCCACCGTCGGGGGCGAACAGGTCGCTGCCGTCGACGACGAAGGCCGGCGAGCCGGCGAACGCGCGGGCCCGCGCCACCTCGTCCGTGTCGACAACCGTGACGGTGAAGCTCGTGCCGGCCAGCCCGGCATCCGCCAGCGCCTGTCGCAGCAGCTCGGGCGCCTCGTCGGCGCCGGGGCACTGCGGGATCACGAGTAGTTCGACCACCACGAAGCCATGATGGCGCACGCGCGCCAACAGCCGACGGGGCCGCTGACGATCAGCGGCGGGAGACGCGTCCGCGCAGGGCCAGGAACGCGAGGGTGTGGCTGACGGCAGCCACGGCAAGGATGGCGAGCAGCCCCTGCAGGAGCGGCGTCGCCTGCCAGCCCCCGGTCAGCAGCGAGCGCAGCGCTGCGAGCACGTAGGTGACCGGGTTGTAGGTGGCCACGGTCGACAGCCAGCCCGGTCAGGGCCTCCTGCGGCAGGAAGGCGGTGGTGAGGAAGGCGAACGGGAAGAACAGCAGGAAGCTGGAGTTGACCGCCGCCGGGTTGCCGGTCTTCAGCGCGATCGCGTAGGGGAAGCCGGTGAACGCCAGCCCCCACAGCCCCGCCAGCAGCAGGAACAGCAGGGCACCCGGGATGCCGGTGGAGAAGCTCACGCCGACGACCGCGCCGAGGATCAGCACCGGGATCGACAGGGCGATCACGAGCGTGAAGTCGGCGACCATCAGCCCGAGCAGGAGGGCAGGCCGGCTCATCGGGGTCAGCAGCAGCCGGTCGAAGTAGCCGTCGTTGATGTCGGTGACCAGCGCGCTGGCCCGCGAGACGCCGGTGACGGCGAAGATGATCGCCACCGGAAGCTGGAACGCCTTGAAGTCGGTGATGCCGGCCGCCTCGGCCACGTTGGACAGCGACCCCACGTTCACGACGAAGAAGAACACCGGGATGATCAGGGCGGGGATGACGGCCTCGGGCTCGCGCGGGATCTGCCGCAGCGCCCGGGTCGCCACCGAGACGAGGTCTCGCACGAAGCCCGCGTGCCGCGCGATGACGTCACCGGCGTGGGGGTCGGATGCCGGGGTGCGCCCGGGTGCCTCGGTCGTCATCGGGCCTCCTCCACCGTGCGGGCCGGATCGGTGTCGCCGTCGCGGTCCGCGATGCGCGCACCGGTCACCGAGAGGAACACGTCATCCAAGGTCGGTGTGCGCAGCGACAGCTCGCGCACCCGCAGCCCACCGCCGGCCTCGGCGAGGGCGAGGGCGACGGGGCTGACCGCGGCCGGGCCGTCGGTGACAGCGGCCGTCACCTCCGGGCCGTTGACGTCGACCCGCTCGACCACGGCCAGGGGCTCCAGCGCCCGGCGGGCGATCTCGGGGTCACCGTCGACGAGCGCCACCACCAGGTCGGTGCCGATCGACCGCTTGAGCTCGTCGGGGGTGCCCTCGGCGACGAGCTTCCCGTGGTCGATGATCCCCACCCGGTCGGCGAGCTCGTCGGCCTCCTCGAGGTACTGGGTGGTGAGGAAGACGGTCATCCCGAGGTCGGCGTTCAGCCGCCGCACCTCCTCCCAGACCTTGGCCCGGCTCACCGGGTCCAGCCCGGTCGTCGGTTCGTCGAGGAAAAGCACTCGGGGGTTGTGCACCAGGGCGAGCGCGAGGTCGAGCCGCCGCTTCATGCCGCCGGAGTAGGTGGCCACCCGGTCCTCGAGGGCCGGGCCGATGTCGATGAGGGTGCGCAGGTCGGCGAGGCGGCGCTCGGTGTCGGCTCTCGACAGCCCGTAGAAGCGGCCCTGCAGACGCAGCATCTCCACACCGGTCTGCTTGGGGTCCAGCGCGGCCTCCTGCAGCGCCACGCCGATGCGCAGCCGCACCTGGTCGGGGTCGGTGGCCACGTCGAACCCGGCCACGGTGGCCTGGCCACCGGTGGGCGCGAGGAGGGTGCACAGCGGGGGGGCCAGGACACTCGATGCCATGCTCGTGCCGTGGAGACCCAGGTGGTGGGCACGTCACGTGGCCCGGTGGAGGTCTCCGTCACCGGTCCTCCCAGCGGCGACGTCGTCCTGGTCTTTCCCGGCGGGCACTGCTCGGCGGCCACACCGGTGGGGTCGGATCTCTACACCTCCCGAGGCCTGCGGGTGCTGTCCTTCTCCCGTCCCGGCTACGGACGCACCGACGTCGGTCCCCTGACGGCGGCCGAGTTCGTCCCTGCCGTCGCACAGGTCTGCGCCGGGCTCGGCATCACTGCGGCGAGGGCAGCCGTGGGCATCAGCTTCGGAGGTCTCCAGGCCGCCCACGTCGCCGTGACCCTGCCCCACCTGGGGCCTCGGCTGGTGCTGCACAGCTGCGCCCCCTCGAGCCTTCCGTACCCCGACACCCGGCTGGAGGCAATGGCGGGGCCGCTTGCCTTCTCGGCCCGGGCGGAGGGGACGACCTGGCGGGCCATCAGGGCGCTGACCGCCTCGGACCGCGGCCTGCGCCTGATGATGTCGAACCTGTCGACGCTCCCGGTCCGGTCGTGGTGGCCCACCTGGGCTCCAGCAGACCGCGCCTCGGCCAGGGCGACGTTCCGGGCGATGGGCTCCGGGTCGGGGTTCGTCACCGACCTGCGGCAGGGCACAGCCGAGCGGTCCTCCTACCGCCGGGCGGTGCTCGGGTCGGTTCCCTGCCCCACCCTGGTCACGGCATCCCGCCATGACGGCGGAGTCGCCTTCCGGCACGCACTGGACCTGGTGGACGCGGTGCCGGGTGCTCGGCTCGTCGAGACGGAGGCACCCAGCCACTTCTACTGGCTCGGACCCCACGGCCGGGCGCTGTCCACGGTCGTCCACGACTTCCTCGCCGGGGGCTCCGGTAGGCTCGTCGGTGAAAGGGAGTAGTCCCCAACAGCCGTGTCGACACACTGGCCCTCGGGCCCGGCACGGCAGGCCACCACTGGTGGCGGACGAGACTTTCGACCAGTTGACGACCCCTACGTGGACGCGCCTGGTCGAAGGTCGTCCAGGACAGGGCACCTCCGGCCGGGCCGGAGAGGACCACCCTTCATGGACGCCTTCCTGCTCAGCACCGCCGTGATCTTCGTGGCCGAGCTCGGCGACAAGAGCCAGCTGATGGCGATGACGTTCGCAGCCCGCTACCGGGTGCGTGACGTGCTCATCGGCATCACGGCGGCCACGGCCCTCGTGCACCTGGCCTCGGTCGGTATCGGGTACTGGATCGGTGACGCCTTCGCCGAGCAGCAGCACTGGATCTCCGTCGCCGCAGGCGTGGCGTTCCTGGTGTTCGCGGCGTGGACCCTGCGCGGCGACGAGCTGTCCGAGGACGAGGCCGACAAGGCACGCACCAGCCAGGGCGCCGCCATCCTCGCCGTCGGGGTCGCCTTCTTCCTCGCCGAGCTCGGCGACAAGACCATGCTGGCCACCATCACGCTGGCCACCCGGGAGGGGTGGTTCGGCACCTGGGTCGGCAGCACCGTGGGCATGGTGGCGGCCGACGCGCTGGCCATCGGCGTGGGGGCGCTGCTCGGGAAGAAGCTGCCCGAGAACGTCATCAAGTGGGGGGCCGCCACGCTGTTCGCGCTGTTCGGGGTCCTGCTCGTCATCGAGGGCGTCCGGGGCCTGGGCTGAGCGATACGGCCGCCGACCGCGCGGGGCGAGCGTGCCGGCATCCGGAAGTGATGAGTTGTCGCGCGCCGGCCCGTCTCACCTACACCACGACGGAAGGATGACGAGGATGAGCGCGGACACGCGACTGGAGGAACGGCGGATGAGCGATCTGGGTGAGGGTGGGCTCGTCGAGGTCGACGAGCCGGCCTTCTCGGGCCTGGCGCAGCGGCACCGGCGCGAGCTGCACGTGCACTGCTACCGGATGCTGGGGTCGTTCGAGGACGCCGAGGACACCGTGCAGGAGACCTTCCTGCGGGCCTGGCGGCGCCGGGAGACCTTCGAGGGGCGCTCCACGTTCCGCGCCTGGCTCTACCGGATCGCCACCAACGCCTGCCTCGACCTGCTCGCCAAGCGGCGCCCGGAGCCGGCGACCGGCGGCGAGGTGCCGTGGCTGCAGCCGTACCCCGACCGGCTGCTCGACGAGCTTCCCGCGGATGCCGCGAGCGGCCCGGAGAGCGTCGCCGTCGCGCGGGAGACGATCGAGCTCGCCTACCTCGTGGCCGTGCAGCACCTGGCGCCGCGGCCGCGCGCCGTGCTGATCCTGCGCGACGTGGTCGGCTGGCCGGCCAAGGACGTCGCAGAGCTGCTGGGCGACTCGGTCAACTCGGTGAACAGCGCGCTGCAGCGGGCCCGTGCCGGCATGCGCGAGCACCTGCCGGCCCAGCGCCAGGACTGGACCGGGGGCGAGGAGGACGCGGCGACCCGCGAGCTGGTGCGGCGCTTCACCGAGGCCAGCGTGGCGACCGACATCGACGCGCTCGCCACGCTGCTGCGCGACGACGCCCGCTGCTCGATGCCGCCCACACCGGGCCTGTACGTCGGCCGCGACACGGTGGTGCGCTACTGGGTCGAGAGCGGCTTCGAAGGGATGCAGGGTCTGCGTGCCGTGGACACCTCCGTGAACCGGCAGCCCGCCATGGCCTTCTACCAGTGGCAACCGGGGTCGGGGGCCTACCTCCCGCTCACGCTCGACGTGCTGCGCGTCAGCGGTGGCGCCGTCGGTGAGATCACCACGTTCCACGCCGACCGGTTCCCGAGCGTCGGCCTGCCGGAGTCCCTGCCGGCTGACGGCACCGAGCTCCACGACGCGCCCGGGGAGGGACAGCATGCGTGACACCAGTGAGATCGGAGTCGACGTCGCCTCGGCGCAGGTCCCGACCCCTGGCAACGGCCGGCGGGTCCGGGGGCTCGTCGCCACCGGCTGCCTCGCCACGCTCGGCGCGATGGTGACCACCACGCTCATCTCCGCGGCGGCCGGCGCCGCCGGCGTCGACTTCGAGGTGCCCGCAGGTGGCGAGAGCATCCCGGTCCCTGGGGTCGCCGTCTTCACCGGCTTCTTCTCGCTCGTGGGGGTCGTCCTCGCGGCCGCCCTGCTGCGGTGGACCGCCCGCCCGGCCGAGCGGTTCAAGCGGACGGCGTTGTCGCTCACCACGATCTCGTTGGTGCCACCCGTGCTGGCTGGGGGCAACACCGCCACGACGGTCACCCTGATCGGCCTGCACCTCGCCGCCGCGTGCGTGATGATCCCGACCCTGGTGCGGGCACTGCGCGCACGGGGCGCCTGACGAGCCCGACCGCACCGAGGCCGCTCACCAGCGGCCGCGGTGCACGACCTCCTCGAAGGGGCGCCGGTTCAGCCGCTCGATGACGGCCAGCGGCTTGTCCGACGGGTACCCGACGGACAGCACGTAGGCCAGGAAGTGCCCCTTGGGGAAGCCCAGCACGGCCCTGGCCTGCTCCTGGTCGGCGGCCGCGGCGTGGCCCGTGCCGACGCCGAGGTCGGCCGCGGCGACCGTCATCGCGTAGGTCGCCTGGCCGAGGTCGTACTGGAGCAGTGCCGACTGCCGGTCGTCCGCGGGCTCGGGCGCCACGATTGCGATCGCGGCTGCGGCGCCGGCCACGTGGCCGGCCCCCTGCCAGACCTTCGCCAGCTCGACCAGCTGAGCCCGGTCGGTGACGAGCACGAAGTCCCACGGCTGCCAGTTGCTGGCCGATGGTGCTCGGCGGCCGGCCTCGAGGATGCGGTCGAGCACCTCGTCAGGAACCGGCTGGTCGGTGAACTGCCGGACGTTTCGTCGTGCGCGCAGCGCGTCCCAGGTCTCCACGCCGCCATCCTCCGCCTCCGGCGCAGCTTTGGCGACCCCCTGCCGAACGTCTGCTGCGGCGGCATCCGGGCGGCATCCCGGCGGCCCCCAGCCGGTTGCCGTGCCGTCGTGTGCCGTACGTCTCCGAGGGGTAGCCAACCGGTGCCCCGGGGCGTAGAAAGGGATCACAGGCCGGTGCCGCCGCCGACTTGGGGAGTGATGCGACATGGTCGTGCTCGTTGCCTACGCCACCCGCCACGGGGCCACTGCGGGCATCGCCGAGCGCATCGCCGCAGACCTGAGCCACAGCGGCATCCCCACCGAGGTCCAACCGGTGCACGCGGTGCGCGACGTGCGGGCCTACGACGCCGTCGTCCTCGGCGGCGCCGCCTACCTGTTCCACTGGCACAAGGACGCCACCGACTTCGCCCGCAGCTACCGGGTCGCCCTGCGCGAGCGCCCGGTGTGGCTGTTCAGCAGCGGGCCGCTCGGCACCGACCTGGTCGACAAGGACGGCGCCGACGTGCTGCAGACCTGCCAGCCCAAGGAGTTCTGCGAGCTCAGCGCACTGGTCCGGGCCCGCGGCGTGCAGGTCTTCTTCGGCGCCTACGACCCACAGGCAAAGCCGGCCACCGTCGGCGAGCGCATGCTGGCCCTCATCCCGGCCGGCAAGGCCGCCCTGCCGGCCGGCGACTTCCGCGACTGGCCCGCCATCGACGCCTGGGCCGCGCAGATCGCCGCCGCCCTCAACTGCGAGCACACCGGGTTGCGGAGCATCCAGGCCAAGGTGGTCACCCGCCACGGGCCACGGCTCGACGCCTGACCCGAGGCTGATCACGGCGCCCGCCACACCACCTGGCCGGTGGCCAGCACGGCACGGGCGGGCAGCGTCACGGCACCGATCCGAGGCAGGTCGGGTGCCCGCACCGGCCGGCCGAGGTCGCGCCCCTCGAGCACGGCTCGGGCGCTGTCGACGAAGTACATCGCGGCCGGCATCAGCGTGCCCAGGTGTCCGCTCGGTGCGGCCATCGTCATCCGGAAGCGGCCCAGCCCCAGCGCCTGGACCAGCAGCTCACGGGCCCGCGTCATCGAGCCGTGCCGCCAGCTGGCGTCGGGCAGCGCGGCGTTGACGCTGTTGACGCGCGCGGAGCACGGGCGTGGTGGATGCCGTGAACGTCCAGTCGAGCGAGGGCCGGTCCATGGTGACCCGCGCGGATGCCCGGCCGGTCCAGTCGACGCGGATGCCGGCGGGGCCGGTGTGGTGAGCGGCCGCGCCGAAGTAGCGGGGGCAGGCGGTCTCGGGATGCGGCGAGTCGACGTAGATGGACCACCGGCCGGCGGGGTCGCGGTGCCAGACCGCGCGGAACCCGCCGAACGTGCCCTCCGGGAAGACGCGCAGGGCCAGCACGTCCCCGGACTCGAACGCCTGGGCCAGCAGGCCCCAGCCCCGGACGTACTCGTCGTCGGGCCACGGCGAGCCGGCCGGGTGGTCCCCCGGCCGGTTCAGTGTGGACGCCAGGTGCAGGGTCGTCACCACGGCACCTCGGTGGTGTGCACGCCCCGGGTCGCGCGGGCGAGCGCCTGCATGCGGCCGACGACGACGCGGGCCCAACGCGCCCCGGCGGGACGAGCGTAGGTGGACGACGACGGGGAGCCCGAGGTGGTGGTGAGGGCGGCCAGGTGATGGTGGCGCGTGGCCGCGGTGTGGCTGACGTCGAGGCTGCTGGGGGCAAGCCGGCCGACGGGGTCGAGCTGGTACATGGGAGTTCCTTGGGTGAGGTGGTGCTGAGGAGCTCGCGCCGGTCGGCGTCGAGCAGACCCACCCTCCCGAGCCGGCCTTCCCGAGCCCTTCCCCGACCGTCCCCGGTGACGCGCGCCGAGAATGAGCGCGCCCGCAGATCAGGCGGTGACGTCAGCGAGGCGCGGAGCAGCCGAGAGAGCCAGGCACCGCGCCGCGTCTCGCGCCTGACCGGCGGCGGTGAAGCGCTCCGCCGCCCGGGTGGCCAGCGCGACGACCTCGTCGGCACGCCCCTCGGCACGCGCCAGGTGGGCGCGGGCCTCCAGCACCGCACCGTCCCAGGCACTGCCCTCCCACCGGGCGGCCGACTGCTCCCCCATGGCCAGCTGCCGCCGCGCGTTCTCGACGTCGCCCACGTCGGAGCAGGCGATGCTGGCCGGCACGGCGAACATCACCGTGCAGAAGGGGCAGTGGTCCGAAGTGCCCAGCGTGGCCTCCGCACGGTCCACCACGGCGCGGGCCGACAGCGGGTCGGGTGACGCGGCGATCATCGACCCGTAGATGCGCTGCAGCAGGTGCTTGCTGATGACGGACCACCGGGCGAGCAGGAGTGCCTGCTCCAGCAGCCGCGCGGCCTCGTCGCGCTCGCCCCGCGCCAGGTGCAGCTCGGCGAGGCGCTGCATGCTGTGCGCCTCGCCGGAGGAGGCGTCGATGTCGTGGTGCAGGTCGACGGCCTCGGTGAGCTCGCGCTGCGCCCGGTCGAGGTCGCCCATCAGCAGCGCCGCCTCACCGATCAGGGCGGTGGCGAAGGCGACCCCCCGCAGCACACCGGCCCGGCGGGCGCGCCGGCGCAGGTCCTCCCCCAGCTCGACCACCTCGGCGTACGGGACGGGCCCGTAGAGCAGGTACTCGGCCACGCAGAGGTGGGCGTCGAACAGGGCGGCCCCGAGCGCCGGCGTGCCCTTCACCCCGCGCAGCTCGCGGCGGAACCGCTCGAACCACTCGCCGCGCTGGTGTGCGATCAGCCCCTGCAGGGTCATCAGGTCGACGTACTGCCACGGGTCACTGCCCGACTGCATCAGCGTGCGTGCCTGCGCCACGGCATCCCAAGCGGCATCGGTGTCACCGCTGAAGAAGGCCACGTTGCCGCGGGCCACCAGGATCGGGCCGTCCGCAGCATCGCCCTCGATCGCGAGCCCGGCCAGCGCGGCGCCGGCCGACTCGAGGTCGCCGGTGAACGCTGCCACCCGGGCCAACCGGGCTCTCACCAGCCGCTGCTCGGTGCCGCTGGTGACCCCGACCGCCTCTTGGTAGGCCGACACGGTCTCGGGGTCACCGAGCGACATCAGGAGGTCACCGCGGCGAGCGAGCAGGCGGGGCAGGTCCGCTGGCCCAGCGTGTCCGCGCACGGCATCGACCAGCGTCAGCGCGTCGCGGTAGGCACCCAGCGCACCGGCCGTCTCGACCGCGCGGAGTACGAATGGGGTTGCGCGACTTGGCATCCCGGCGGCCAGGTAGTGGTGGGCCACGCGCCCGGGAGGAGCCCCGAGCTCGACCAGCCGCTCGGCCACCTCACGGTGAGCGCGGGCGAGGGCGTGCGGCGGCATCCGCTCGATGACCCCGTCACGCACCATGGCGTGCCGGAACCGGTAACCCGACTCGGCCGGTTCGACCACGAGAGCCGCCAAGGCCGCCTCGAGGTGCCGGTAGGCCTCCTCCTCGGCGGCGCCCGAGACCGCCAGGAGCTCGTCGGTGGTGAAGGTCGACCCGAGCAGCGCCAGCCGCTGCAGGGTGCCCAGCACCGCACCGGGCAGGGGCGGCACGACGCCGACGGGGCCGGCGCCACCGTTGCGCGCCATCTCCAGGGCGGTGAAGGGCAGCCCGGCACTGACCCGCCAGATGTGCGACGCCTGCTCCGCCGTGAGGTCGGGGAAGCGCTCGCTCAGCAGGCGCAGCGTCGCCGCCTCGGGAAGCGGGGCGAGCTCGACGCGGGTCCCCATCCCCCGGTCCAGCAGGTTCTCGAGCACGTCACCGGTCGGCGAGGCGAGGTCCGGGCGGTGGCTGAGGAGGACCACCACCGGGGCACCGGTCGCGAACCGGGACAGGTAGTGCAGCAGCCGTAGCGACGCCTCGTCGGCGTCGTGCAGGTCGTCGACCACGAGCAGCATGCCGTGACCGGTCGCGGCGAGGCGAACCAGCTCCGCGGCGGCCACGAAGAGGCGCTGGTGCGCCGACTCCCCCGACCAGCTCACGTCCTGGCCCGAGATGGCCCGTTCGATCTCGTCGCGGTAGACGTCCGGCAGGCCGTCGCACAGCGCAGGGTGCTGGCGGCACATGTCGGCCAGCGCCTCGAGCACCGGGGCGTACGGCCAGGGCCCCTCAACGGCGGATGCCGTGCCGCGCCCCGTGCGCCAGCCCCGTCGCCGCGCGATCGCCTCGGCCATGTCGAGCACGGCGGTCTTCCCGACCCCGGGGGGCCCGGTCACGACCAGGGTGCCGCCGTGCCCGGCCTCGGCCGCCGACAGCAGCTCGGTGACCTGCTCCGCGACGTCGCGGCGGCCGAACAGCCGGCTGCCCGTCTGGCGGGGGCCGGCAGCGGGCTGGCTGCGGGCCTCGAGCTGGGCCTTGAGCCGGATGGCCTCCGCGCCGGGTGAGGTGCCCAGCTCGTGCCGCATCGCCTGGTCGAGCCGCTCCAGCTGCCGCAGGGCTGCGCGCACGTCACCCCGGTCGGCCGCGGCCCGTGCCAGCGCCAGGTGGGCCTGTTCGTCGGCGGGACTCCTCGCGCAGCAGGTCGTCCCACCGGCCCGCCAGGCGCAGGAGGTCGAGCTGGAGCACCCGCAGCGCCTCGCGCCACTCCTGCGCCCAGGGCTCGTAGAGGTCGTCGGGAAGCAGCGGCCCGCGGTACAGCTGCAGGGCGGCCAGCGCCGCGGTGGGCGAACCCTGGCTGACCGCCGCCTCACCGGCTCGCCGGAACTCCACGGCATCCACGGTCACGTCGGCGTCGCCGAGGAGCGTGACCATGTCCTGGCGCAGCACCAACGCCGTGGCGCCGTCACCGAGGCCCCGCCGGGCGTAGTGGGCCGCCTTGTGCAAGCGCGGGCCGGCGGCATCGACCGGGACCCCGGGCCAGAGCGCCTCCATGACCCGCTCGCGGTGCAGCCGCCGCCCGGGTGAGAGGGCGAGCAGCTTGACGAGGCCGGCGGACTGGCGCCGCGACCAGGCGTCTGCGGGCACGGGGACGCCGTCGAGCGTCACCTCGTAGGGCCCGAGGACTCGGATGCTCACGTCCACCGGCGGCCAGCCTCCCTCGCGAACGGGCTCACGCTATCCCGAACGGCGGTCAGCGGAAAGGGAAGCGCGCCCCACCGTGACCAGCTGCCGCGGGGGGCGGGACTGGAGGTGGTCGACCTCGTCGCTCATGGCGGCACTGAGCTGGCGCAGGAGGACACGTACCTGGTCGAGGTCCCACTCGTAGGAGGCGAGGGCCTCTGTGGCGTCGAACAGCCCCCACGACAGCCGGTCGCGCAGGGCCTGGTAGCGCGCGAGCGCGACGGCCTCCGGCACCACCCCACCCAGCGCCTCGAGCAGCTCGTCGGCCAGCAGCTCTGCGTCGCGCAGGGCGTCACTCATGCCGTGCATGCTGATCGGGTCCTTGAAGTAGCCGGCGTCGCCCACCAGTGCCCAGCCCGGGCCCCACGAGCGCCGCACGACACCGGGCTCGCCGGCCCAGCCCCGCATCGGCCCGACCGGCTGGGCCGACCGCACCCGCTCGGTCAGGCGCGGGGCGACCTCCTGGAGCAGGGTCGCGAAGGCCTGTTCGGTTCCCTCCCGGCGCAGGGCGCTCATCCTGGCGGGCGAGGCACCGACGAAGACGCACGTGAGGTCGTCGTGGGTCGGGGTGAAGCCGGCGGCCCCACCTGCTCCCCAGGCCAGCTCGTAGCCGTCGGGGCGGGCACCGGCGTAGTACCGGTACAGGAAGGCACTGCGCGAGCTGCCCTGGCGCACCACGGGAGCCCCCGCCTGCCGCGCGACCGTCGACCGGATGCCGTCGGCGCCCACCGTGATGCGGGCCCGCAGGTCCACCGGCCGCCCGGCGCGCGGTCGCGCTCGGACACCGGCGACCCGGCCCTGCCGGTCGTGCAGCAGGCTGGTCACCGGCATCCCGTGGAAGACGTCGACGCCGGCCGCGGCGGCCGCGTCGACCACCAGCCGGTCGAGCACCGTGCGTCGGGGCGCGTAGAGGGCGTCGACCCCGGCACCGGCCCGGATGGAGACCCGGTCGGACTCGCCGTCTGCGTAGTGGAAGTACGAGTGCCGGATGGGGGGCGCCCCGGTGGCGACGAGGTCGCCGAGCAGCCCCCACCGGGAGAGCTGCAGCACCCCGGCGCGCACCAGGCCGTGCGTCGAGACGGTGTCGCTGCCGTAGCCCGCGCGGTCGAGCAGTGCCACCCGGGCACCGGCGCGGGCCAGGAGCATGGCGGTCGACGCGCCCGCGAGCCGGGCGCCGACCACGACGACGTCGTAGTCGGTGCTCATGCGGCGGCATCCCTGCGCGAGATGCGGATCGGACGCTCGAGAGTTCCGGTGAGCAGGTGGTGCACGACCGACCGTGCGTCGTGGCGGGCTCCGTCGATCCAGCCGGAGTCCCGCCGGTGCTGGAACCGCTGCCCCACGACGTACACCCCCGGGGCGGCGGTCACACCTCGCGTCTGCTCGATGGAGCCGTCCGGGGCGAGGACGGGCAGCCGCAGCCACGACAGCTCGGGGCGATACCCGACGGCAACGACGACGGTCGTGATGCCCTCGCGCACGACGTCCAGCGCCGCGGGCGCCGGGTGGGGCAACGGCCGTGGCGGGCGCACGGGCGCGGGCACGCGTGCATCGAGACCCGCACGCGTGATGTGGGCGTCGACCGCCTCGAGGAAGCGGTGCAGCCGCACCTCGGCGGCGGTCACGGTGTCCTCCAGGTCGGGGCGGAAGTGCGCCCGGTGGCCGGCCAGGCCCTCGAAGCGCCCGGCGAGCCGCACACCGGCCGCCTGCAGGGTGCGCAGGTCGAGGTCCATGGCGATGCGGTTGTCGGTGGCGGCCCTACCCACGAGCTGCAGCGACGGCTCACGTCGAGCGGCGGCCGGGTCGGGCACGTCGTCGATCGTGCGGGCGAGGCGCCCGGTCCGCTCCAGCCAGGTGAAGACGTCCGCGCCGCGGTAGCGGCGCGGCATCCGCGTGTGCCGCCCGACGGAGAGGACGACGTCACGCCCGGACCGGGCGAGCTCGTCGGCGATCTGCACACCGGATGACGACGCGCCCACCACCAGCACTCCACCCGGTGCGAGCCGGGCCGGGTTGCGGTAGTCGCTGGCGGTGACGACGTCGGCGGGAACCTGCCCGTGGCGGAGCCCCGCGGGGAGTCTGGCCGAGCCGTGCGGCCCGGCGGCGACGACGACCCGCCGGGCCCGCCACGTGCCGCGGTCGGTGGCGAGCCGGTAGCCCCCTGCCGGGTGGGCCTGCAGGTCCTCGACGGTGGTGTCTCCGATCACGGGCGCACGGAACGACGCGGCGTACCCCTCGAGGTGGTCGGCGAAGGCGGCGGCGCTCATGAAGCCGCCGGGGTCGCCCCCGGTGTGGTGCCACCCCGGCAGCCGCGTCATCCAGTTCGGCGTGAGCAGGTGCAGCGAGTCCCAGCGCTGGGTGCGCCACCGGTGGCCGACCCGGCCACGGTCGAGCACGACGTGCTCGCGCCCCTGCTCGGTCAGCAGCCGGCTCACCGCGAGGCCGGCGTGACCCGCCCCGATGACCACCGTGTCGATGGTGTGCATGCGCGTTCCTTCCCTGGCGCAGCCGGCCGGCTTGGGGACCGGCCGGCGGCCGGCCATGTCGGCGTCAGCTGGTGGAGACGTCGATGACGACGCTGGTCGGGTTGGTCAGCGCGTCGTAGACGGCCGAGCGCCGACGGGACTGCTCGACGATGCCGCGCAGGGTCTCGTCGTCGGCGTCACCCTCGACCTCGAAGTGGACGCGGATCTCCCGGTAGCCGTTGCGTACGGTGCCCCCGGACAGGCCGAGGATGCCGAGCAGGTCGATGTCACCCTCCACCGTCGAGGTGACCCTGGCCAGGTCGACCCCGCGCGCCGCCGCGACGTTGGCGACCCCGGCTGTCAGGCAGGAGGCGATGGCGTGCAGCAGGTACTCCACCGGGGTGGGGCCCCGGTCGGAGCCCACGAGCACGGCCGGGTGGTCGGAGTCGAGCACGGTCGGCTGCTGGTGCTCCATCTCCTGCATCGCGCCGTGGAAGTCGGAGATGGTGGTGCGGCTGTGGGTGCCGCTCACCCAGGTGTTGCTGGCGCGGAACTGGAACTTGGCGATCTCGTTCTGGCCCTTGACGGCGTCGAGGGTGGCGAACAACGTGGCGGTGTCGACGCCGTTGCGGTGCGAGCTGTCGGTGATGGTCATGGGTCCTCCGTGGTCGAGCCGGCGTGCCGGCGCTCTGATCTGACGTGGCAGGACGCTATGGAGGACACCTTCCCCAGACCTTCCGCGGCCTGACGGGAGGGGCGGCGGCAGCAGGTCGGCCAGGCCCTACGTGGGGCCCTGGAAACAGCGTCGGCCCCGCCCCACTGGAAGCGGCTGAGTGGTACGAAAATCCGTCTGTCAGTGCCGCGCTGCGGGGCCCGCGGCTGAACTAGATTTCCCCTGCCCCCCAACCGGGTGGCTGGTCGGCGGCTCCACCGCCGGTCGAACGTTCAGTTCGGGTCCTGGACCCGTAAAGGAGTCGAACACATGCTCACCACCATCATCGTCACCGTGATCCTGGGTGCGATCATTGGCGCCCTGGCACGGCTCGTCCTTCCCGGCAAGCAGAACATCTCCACCCTCGTGACCGTCATCCTGGGCATCATCGGCGCCCTCGTCGGTTCCTGGCTGTGGACGGGCGTCTTCAACAAGGGGGACACCAGCGGCATCGACTGGATCGCCCTGATCATGGGCGTCATCGTCGCCGCCATCCTCATCGTCGTCTACGAACGCGTCATCGCCGGTCGCTCGACCACCCGCGTCTGACACCAGCACGCACGACTCGGCCCCCGTCCCCTTCGTGGGACGGGGGCCGATCTGCGTCGGGTCGGCGCGTCAGCCGATCCAGATGAACGGGTGGCCGCAGTCGAGGCAGCGGTGCTCGCGGAGGACGCCTCGCCGCTCCACGAAGCGGACGCGGTGGCCGCTCGCGAGGCACACCAGCGGGTGGGTGACCTTGGCGAGCCCGGTGTCAGCCAGGAGGAAACTGTGACCGCACTCGCAGGCATACTCGGTCAGTCCGCACCGGACCGTGACCTGATGGACCGTGTGACCGGCTGCCCCGCAACGAATTCGGACCCGCTTGCGGACCAGCACACCGACCGGGTGCGGGTCGGCATCCACAGCAAGAACCAGGGGGTGCCCGCAGCGGGTGCAGGCGTACTCACGATGGCCGGCGCGCCGGGCGACTCGCAGGTAGGTGTGACCGCGCCACAAGCAGGCCAGCACGTGACGTGTGTGCGTGACACGCCCATCCTCGAAGAGGAACGGTTCGTGGCACCGTCGGCAATGCGGACCGCCGTCGACGACCAGGTGGTTGTCGAGCTCGTGCCCTAGCACCCGACATGGGTTGCGTCGGAATGCGATTCGCGTGCGGCTCATGAGCCCAGGTAGCCGGCGACCGGGATGGCGATCACAGTGAACCGGACGAGCCGACCGGTCAGGCAGGTCGTGCCGAAGAGCGACAGGCGCATCCGCGAGGCCCCCGCGATGACGCTGGTCGCCGCCAGTGGGGGGATGCCGCCTGCCGCGCTGGCGAGGATGAGGGCGGAGCCGGCGACCGGTCGGCGCACCACCTCGGCGACCCGGTCGGCGTGCGGTGACAAACTGCGGATGGCGTTCGGTAAGCGCGCGAGCGGACCGCCGTGCCGTGCCGGCCGGCGCACGGCGTCGTGAGTGACCCACTTGGCCGGCAGCAGCCGGCGGCCGTCCCGGGCCGCGAGGTAGATCAGCACCTTGGCGCCGCTCTGGCCCACGGCGACGGCAACCACCATCGCGGGCCAGCGACCTTGGGCCTGCAGCACGGCCGCGACCAGCAGGGCCTCGGCGTTGATGAGCGGCACCAGCCCGGAGAGCAGCCCGAGCCCCATCATCAGGGCCACCGGCGCGGCCAGGCGTGCAACGCTCGGCCCGGTCATGGCGACACCGGCGTCGAGTCGCTGAGCACGGTGCGCAACCGGAGGGCCGACCACAGCTTGAGGACGAGCACGGCGAGGGCGCACCCCGACGCCAGCACCGGGCGGCCCAGCAGGCACAGGAGCACGATGCTGGCCGTGTTGACGGCCTTGGCTGGGGGCGACCAGTTCCAGCGCCATACCGTGGCGTCGACGAGGTGCATGTCGTTGGGGCCCTTGACCGGGAACGCGAGGAACCCCAGCGAGAGCATCGTGTCGACGACGGCGAACTCGACGACGTAGATGGCCAGTGGCACGGCCAGGCCCGGGCGAAGGGTGGCGAAGGCCGCGACGCACAGCACGCTGCTGGCCCGGTCCGCGGTGATGTCGAACACCGCACCCAGACGCGTCTCGTGGTCGAAGCGCCTGGCCACCGCACCGTCGGCGATGTCGAGCAGCCAGTAGACGAGGTAGGCGGTGACGAGCAGGCGCAGGCTGTGCGTCGCCAGCGCGCCGACCGCGAGCCCGACGGCTACCAGCGTGCGTGCAGCGGTGATCAGGTTCGCGGGGGTGGACCACCGCTCGCCGGCGATCGGGCGCGTGTACGGCATCGCAGCCCTGCGGGTGCGACCTCGAGCGGAGCCCCAGCGTGGCGCCGGCGCCGGGAAGGGGGCCAGTGGCCCTGCGCTGATGGCCGAGCGGACCGACATCGTGATCACGTCCCTCCGTCGTGCGGTCTCCGCGCCATCCGTCGAACGGCGCCGGTTCTAGCTGTCGCCCCGTGGTCGGGGGCTAGGTGTTCGAGGCGATCCAGGTGTCGAGCTGGCGGGACGACCGTGCGAGCTCGTCGTCCGTCATCCGCCAGGCGAGGGAACCCGACTCGTCGATGGCCGCCAGTACCGTGGTGCCGGCCATGAGCTCCTCGAAGGGGCGCAGGTCCTCACCGGCGGCCCCGCCCTTGATGTCGATGCCGACGGGCACGCGGACCCCGCTGACCTGTGCCGAGACGCTGTCGAGCAGCTTCTTGGTTCCCTCTTCCGTGGCCAGCGGAAAGTCCGTGGCGCTGTCCGGTGCCCCTTCGTCGAAGGCGATCGGGTTGAGCAGCACGAACACCCGTGGCGCCTTCCCCTGACCCGTCTTGGGCAAGAGCGTCGCCAGCATCGCCGTCACCCCGGGCAGCTCGCCGATCACGACCAGTGACGGGCCGTGCCGGACGTCCGCCAGGTGCAGCTCGCCCCCACCCGCCAGCGGGACGCTGTCCGTGGCCGTGAGCGTCAGGGGCTTTCCGGAGCCGTCCGTGGCGTCCTCCGGGCCGGCCATCCCGGTCGGGATCTTCGTGGAGAAGGTGCCCTCGTCGACGTCCACACCCACCTCGACCTCGAGCGCCTCCAGGTGGGATGACGCCGCCACCGTGCGCAGCAGCAGACCCGTCTCGTCGTCCAGGGTGATCGTCGAGCCCTCGACCGCCGCGTCGCCGGTGCCGTGAGCCGGGCAGGAGTAGGTCGTCCCCAGCCGGCCGGCCACCCGGGCGGAACCCCCTCGCACCCCGCCCGGGCACAGCCGCTCGAAGCCCGCGTCGCCGACCTGGAGGAGGAACGAGGTCGGCCGCTGATCCGCTGGTGGGTCCTGCTCCCTGCTGGCGTCGCTTCCCTCGAGCAGCAGCATGTCCTTCCCGTCCCACACGACGGTCTGGTACACCTCGTCGGGTGTGACCGGGTCACTCAGCGCCATGCGGAACCGCTCTCCCTGGGCGATGACGGACAGCCGCTGTGGCACGCCTCCGGCGTCACCGCCCTGCTGAACGGACTCGTACCGGACGCTGACTACGACGCCACCGGTCTCAGCACCGGTGTCACCTGCTGCGGGAGTGCCCCTGCCGGCACACCCGGCGGCACCCAGAACGACGGTTGCGCACGCTGCAACTGCCACGCCACTGGTCCACGAGGACACCGGGACTCCGTTCACTGGAAGCTCCTTTCGACCGTGGGCGCGATCTCGAGCATCCTCGGTGTGAGAAGGCGCGCGCATCCTCCCCGAGTGCCATTTCCCGGTCATCCCCACGGCTGAGAGGACGCTGATCGCCGGCCGCGAGTCGGTCGTGCTGAGTCGGTGCATCCTGGCCTCCTGTGCCGTGTACCGCACTGCGGTACTCGAGGAGTCTGGTGTGCCCACCTCCTCGGGCAACAGGGCCGAGGCGCCCGAGCTGCTCGGGCCACCGTCCTGGGATGCCGGGCGGAATCCCCCCGCGTCGGTCAGTGGCCCTGCCCGAGGCCGGCATCGCGCGCTTTGGCGATGGCCGAAGCGCGGTCATGCACCTGCAGCTTGGTGAGAACCGACCCCAGGTTGTTGCGGATTGTCTTCTCCGACAGGAAGAGTCGGGCCGCGATTTCGTGGTTGCCCAAACCCTCGGCTACCAGCTCGAGTACCTCGCTCTCGCGAGCCGTCAGGTCCGGGAACACCGATGCCGTGTAGCGCGGCTGGGCGTTGGTGAAGAACGACACGATGCGCTGGCCGACCTCCCCTCCGAACACCGACCCTCCCGCGGCCACCTCCAACACCGTTCGCACGATCTCCTCCCGGTCAGCTCCCTTCAGCAGGTAGCCGCGCGCACCGGCGCGCAACGCGCCGTAGATCGCCTCGTCGTCATCATGCATCGTCAGCACGATCACCCTGGTTCCGGGGCGGCGCTCGACGATCTGGCGCGTGGCATCCGCTCCGCCCAGACCCGGCATCCCCAGGTCTGTCAACACCACATCCGGCTGCGTGCGGTCAACCATGGCGATCAGCTGATCTCCGTCGGCTGCTGCTCCCACCACCTCGAGCTCCGACACCGCGAGGAGTGCAGCAGCGAGACCGTCACGGAACATGGGGTGGTCATCGGCGATCACAACACGCACGGGCGCACTCATCGCGGCTCCATGGGGAGGGCTGCTGTCACCGTCGTGCCCCGGTTGCCACTGATGAAGCGGACCTGGCCACCGATGGTCTCCGCGCGATGGCGCATGGACGCCAAGCCCACTCCGCTGCCGTTGGTGCCGTCGTTCTTGGCAGACAGTCCGCGGCCGTCGTCGGTCACCGTCAGCAGGAGCACGCCATCGGTCGTGCGCAGGTCGATGCGCGCGCACGTGGCTCGCGCGTGCTTGCCCACGTTGGCAAGGGCCTCGCTCGCTATCCGGAAGGCAGCCGTCTCCACGTCCCTGCGAAGGGGCGGTAGCCCGGCCATGTCGATGGTCACCGGCACACCCGCCGCCCCGGCTTGCCGTCGGAGGGCGGTCGCCAGTCCAGCCTCCTCCAGGCTGGCCGGTCGAAGGTCGTCGATGATCCGCCTCACCTCTGCCACCGAAGCAACGATCTCGGTGCGGAGTCGGTCGACCATCCGGGAAGCGGCCTTCCTGTCATCGGCCTCCAACGCATCGTGGGCAGCCACGAGTCCCAGCCCGACCCCGGTCAGCGACGGGCCCAGCCCGTCGTGGAGGTCCCTCCGCAATCGGTCGCGTTCACCAGCGGTAGCCGCCACAACCCGGTCCCGTTCGGCCTCCAGAGCAGCCGCGAGCTGAAGGGCGTGGACCACGACGGCAAGCTGCTGTGCGAACAGGTCCAGCAGACGCGCGTCCGCCGGCCCGAAGTGCGAGTCCGGCGTGCGGTCGGCCACGTGCAACGTCCCGACGGTCTGGCCGCTGACTGTCAACGGGACGGTGGCCCCTGGTGCGAGCACGCCCGCCTCGCCGAGGACCCGTCCGTCGGATGCGATCACCGACACGCCCGGCGAGCGCAGGCCTGAAGCAATGGTCACCAGCACGGCGTCCAGGAGGTCCTGCTCCTCAGACGCGGCTACCGCATCCGCCACGTGGCTCAGTGCGAGGACAGGATCCTTGCGCTCGCCGAACACCAAGCGGTCCACGCCTCGCTGCAGTGCCTCTCGAACCGGGCTGATGCCGACTGCGAGGAGTGCCGCCGTGATCACCGCAGGGAGGGGGTTCTCGTTGACCGTCGACCCCGTGATCGCGGCGACCAGCATGTACAAGGCGAGCACGAGCGCCGTCAGGCTCCCGTACAGCAGGGTGCGCCGCAGCACCGACTCGATACCGAACAAGCCGTAGCGGAACACGCCCATCCCGATCGCGACGGGCACCAGGACGAAGCTCACCCATTGGATCGAATTCGGCAGCGGGAGGAACGCCGTGAGGGTCATGGCAATCCCAACCACGAGCAGCCAGGCGAGCTGTTGGCGTTGTGGTCCGTGCAAGCGAGCGAGTCGGATGACGGACATCACCCAGATGGACAACGTTCCCCCGAGCAGGAGGCCCAGGGTGATGACGACTTAGGCCCACATGGCTGCGTTGGGCTCCCCCGTCAGGGCAGCTGGCGACGGCCCGGGGGCGATGTCGTCATAGGTGTCCTGGCTGGACAGAGCCATCACGGTCAGCATCGCGATGCCCACCGATGTGGCTGCGACCGGCAGTCGCCAACCCCGCCCCGGGAGCCGACCGTCGGGGTAGAGGGCGACCAGCACCGTCACCAGCGGCACCAGGCCTGGGATCCACAGGCCTGTCGAGGCCCATGCCGACCACCTGGCGAACGGCCAGTCCGGACTCGCCGCGAAGACTCCCATGCTTCCGTACCCCGCGGCGAGGAGCTGCGTGACTTGGCAGGTACCCACTGCGATCAGCATCCAGCCAACGGCGTTGCGCGGACGCAGCCACGCCAGAACCGCGCCGGTCAGCGACCAGCTCAGCGCGAGCCAGGGCTCGATCGGGTGGCCGACCACCGTGCCGAGCACATCGGACAACGGCCCCTGCTGCGGCCACCCCAGCAGCCACGACGCCACGGCAGCGGCGGCCGCGTTGAGCAGCACCGGCACGACGATCAGCGCACGGGCCTTCACCTCATCAGTGTGTCGGCACCGGGTACCCACGACAATGGACATCCTGCCCGGCCCCTCGGGCACTGTGCCCGGGCGATGAATGACTCAGCGACTCGAAGGTTGGACTGGCGCAGCTCAGACCGTGGACGGGTGGCGTCGGCCAACGGTGCGAGAAGGCGCGCACATCCTCCCGCAGTGCCATTTCCAGGTCATCCCACGGCCGAGAAGACGTGGACGGTTCAGGCGTCAGACGAGTCCGGTGCGGTGGGCAGACACGACGAGCTGCACGCGATCGCGGGCTTCGAGCTTGGCCTGGATGTGTGCGACGTGGGTCTTCACGGTGGTCTCCTGGATGCACAGCGCCTGTGCGATCTCGGAGTTCGACTGCCCGAGCCCCACCAGGCCGAGCACTTCCACCTCGCGGTGCGACAACCCTGCCATCGCATGCGTGAGATGAGCGCTCGGCGGCCGCCCCACGTGCGCGACCAGCTTCGCCAGCACCTCCCTCTCGAGGGTGACCTCGCCCGAGGCAACTGACCGGACCGCCGCGACCAGTGACTGCCGCGGCAGGTCTTTCAGCAGGTAGCCACTGGCCCCGGCACGAAGAGCGTCCAGCACGAGGTCCTCCGCCCCGTGAGTCGTGAGGATCAGAATCTTTGTCGCACAACCTGATTCGACCACACGGCGGGTCGCGTCGACGCCGTCCATGTCCGGCATCCGAATGTCCATGAGGGCGACATCGGGTGCGAGGGCGCCGATCAGGCCAACGGCCTCTGCCCCATCGGCAGCGGTGCCCAGGATGCTGAAGTCCGGTTCGGCACCCAGCAGTGCGGCCACGCCGTCGCGGATGAGCGGCTGGTCGTCGACCACGATGACGGTGATCATCGAGCGTCCTCGACAGGGAGGACCGCGTGCACGCGAAACCCTCCCTGCGCCGCGGTGCCGGTGGGGCCCCGCAAGACTCTCCCCCGGCGTCCTGCACATCGATGACGAGCTGCTGGTCGTCGTGCCCGATTGTGAGCGACGTCGCAGACTGGCCGGCGTGGCGCAGCACGTTGGTCAGCGCCTCCTGGACGACCCGGTAGGCCGTGGCCGACACCTGGGCGCTCAGCCGGGGCGCAGTGGGCGGTGCGTCCATCACGACCGGCAGGCCGGATCGCTGCATGCGGCTCACCAGGTCGGGCACGTCCGTGAAGCTCGGCAGCTGCTCGTCAGGATCGGAGAGGTCGGGCTCGCGGAGGGCCTCCAGCACCCCCCGGATCTCTGTGAGCGCCTGACGGCCGGCGTCCTCCACGCTCTTCATCGCGGCCCGTGCGCCCGGGGGATCCGACTCCAGCAGCAGCTGGGCGAGCTCGGCCTGAACGACCACGATGGACAACCCGTGCGAGACCACGTCGTGAACCTCGCGGGCCACCCGGATCCGCTGCCGCGCGGAACGGACCTCAGCCTCGGCCGCCGTGGCCAGGGCAAGTCGGTCGCGCAGCTTCCGTTCGTGGCGGAAGCCCGCTCCCAATGCGAAGATCCACCACGCGTTGAGGCCCCAGCCCCAGCTGTCGGCGAGGTTCTCGGCGGGGTCGACCCAGATGGCTCCCAGTACGGGCACCATGGGAACTGCGAGTGCCAGGAAGCGCGACCAGTCCGTTCCGTACCGTCCGCAGGCGAACACGGCGACGACGAGCATGTAGATCGCGGAGGTCAGCTCGACGTACAGCCACGGTGTTCCGGTCAGCAGCCCGATGGCGACCAGCGTCAGCAGCACGAACGTGGGGCGGGTTCGCCGGAAGCACAGAACCAACGGCGCTGCGGTGTACGCGAGGGAGAACAGGACTGTCGGCCCGTTCATGAGGCCGGTTCCGGGGCCGGTGACCCACAGTTCCAGCTGCGCGGTCACGAAGAGAAGGGCAGGCACCGCCCAGTCCCGCCAGGAAAGCTGCGCAAAGCGCGCCCACATGGGCACAGGCTACGCGCGCTGCGGTGCTGCCGTCTGCGTCGATCTGGCCGCAGCCAGCCGACGACGTGGGGTCAGACCGTGGACGGGTGGCGTCTCAGAAGGGCCAGGATCTGACGCTCACGCTGGGCGAGCCGCATCAGCTCCGGGTTCAGCGGCGGTGCACAGCCGCCGAGGACACGCGCCTCGAGGACCCTCACGCGGTCCTCGATGGCGGCGTACTCCGCGATGAGCTCGCGAACCGAGGGAGTGCCTTGCGCTGGGATCATCGTCATACCTCATCAGCTGTGGCACCGATGGTGCCGACCAGCCCCGCGCGGTTGGAGGCGCTTCTATTACCGTCCCTTTCCGGTGGGATGTCAACCTCTGCGAGAAGCACGCCCAGGGCCCGACCGCGCGGTGATGCGCTCGACGATGGGTACTGGGGGCGGCGAGCGCTCAAACTGACTGTCCGGGAGGCGGATTCGGCTTCCCGGCCGCGGGTAGTACCTCGCTATCCGCACGGATCCACACCGAGTGTCCTCGCGGTGAGGCATCCCCGTGGGCGCGGTTCGATCACCCTCGCTCAGGGGGATGCCGCCCTGTGCGGGCAGCCTGCTCGCGCCCCTCGGTGTGGGTCGATCCAGTCCTGGGGGTCAGGCGGTGCCGGCGCGTCGCCGGATGGTGAGCACACCGGTGTCTGCGACGTCCGCCGCCACGTCGACGAGCTTGCGGTTGGTGTCCTGGCTCGCGACACGGAGCAGGTCGAAGGCCTGCTCCCGGGTGATCCGGTGCTGGTGCATGAGGACGCCGACGGCCACGCCGATCTCCCGGTTGCTCTCGAGGGCCAGCCGCAGGTTCTCGGCGCGGTCCCTCGCGATCGTCTCGCTCAGGATCAGGGCGGCGTGGGTGGCCAGCACCAGCCCCATGCCGACCGCGTGGTCGTCGAACGCCGATCGGCGGTCGGAGTAGATGTTCAGGCTGGCGATGAACTCGGAGTCGTCCAGCACGTGGAGGCGTTGCGCGAAGACGCTGTGCACGCCGAGCTCGGTGGCGACCCGCCGCCCCCAAGCCACCCACCGGTCGCCGGAGCCGACGTCCCCGGTGACGTACACCGAGTCGTCGAGGGCGGCATCCACGCACGGGCCAGAACCGAGCTCGTACTGCAAGGCGTCGGCTCGCTCGGCGACGTCGTCGGTGGCGGCGGGGGTGGTGAAGCGGCCGGCGCGCAGCAGGCTCACACTGGCCCACCGGGTGCCGGGGACGCGCTCGACAGCGACCGCCACCAGCCGCTGCAGGGGGCTCAGCGGGCCGTCGCCGCTCGTCTCGGCCGACAGGGACCGCATCGCGACCGCCACGTCGCGCAGGTCGACCTGCTCAACCGTGCCGACGACCCGACCATCTCGACGCTCATCATCGGAGTGGCCCATCAGCCGGCCCCTTCCGACGTTCTCAGAGGGGGACCAGCAACCGACCCGGCTCGTGCGCGCTGTGACATGCGACCACTCAGTCCTTCGTCTCGTGCAGCGAGGGGGCCGTGTCCTGGCCCGGCAGGAACCGGCGAACGAGCTCGTGGGCGACGGTGAGCTCGCTCTGCCCGGCCCGAAGCGCGGCATCCGCGATGATCTCGCGGGCCCGTGCCTGGGGAACTGCGTGCGTTGCGACGACCACCCCGGTGGCCTGGTCCATGACGGTGTTGTCGTGCAGCACCCGGGGAGCCTGCCGCGCGGCCGCTCGGCTGGAGAAGGACAGGTCTGCGTTGTGCACGGCGCCCGGCGCCCACGCACCCAGCAACGTGGCCAGTCGCTTCTCCCGCCCCGCGAAGGCGTTGGGGGTCGAGGCATAGAGGTTGAGGCCTGCGACCACCCGCCCGTCGGCGTGGATCGGCATCGACAGCGTGCTCATCACCCCGTGGGCGGCGCCGGCCCGGGCGAACTGCACCCAGCGCTGCTCGTCGAGCAGGCCGTCGGCGCTGTCGCCACTGAGCACGGCCGCATCGTGCAGTGCGGCGTCGACGCACGGGCCGCCGAAGGCGTACTGGATCGCGTCGAGCAGCGCCAGCTGGTCGGGGGTGGCAGCGATCGTGAAGGTCAAGCCGTCTCTCACCAGGGCAAGGCTCAGCCCCACCAGGTTCGGCACGATCTCCTCGGCCAGCTCACCCTGGTGCACCAGCTCGGACGTCAGGTCACGGTCCGACCAGTGCCCCATGCGGCGCAGGGCTTCACGGGTCTCGGGCAACGGTTCAAGCGGCATAGTGCCTGATGCCGTACCCCGCACCCGGCGCGCCAAACCCCTACCCCGAGGCGCCGGACGCCCTCTGCGCTCGGTCGGGGTGGTATGCCGCAGCCCTAGGGTGCGCGCCGCGCCACGAGGTACATCGGGATGAAGACGACAGAGCCGGCCAGGCAGAGGACCGCCCAGGTACTCGGCTCAGCGATGGTGTGCCCGAACAGGATTGCGACGACCGGATGCCCCCGAGCCGTGCGAGAACGGGCGTCGCCAAATACCCACGCGCTGGCTGCCGCGATCACCGTCACCACCACCACCGCGAACCAGGGCCTCCCCACATCGCCAGTGTCGCACCGCACGGAACGGTGCGGCGCGGCGCGGTGCCGGGGCGGCGCGGTGCCGGCCCTGGCGTGCCGGCCGCGGGCTCAGCCCTGCTTGCGCTCCTGCTTCTTGGCCTCGGTGAGGCTGCTGAGCTTGTCAGCGTCGGCCCGAGTCTTGGCGGCGGCCTGCTTGGTGGCGCGGGCGTCATCGAGCTCGGACTTCGCGGCCCGCTGGGCGGACTGCTTCTTGCTCCGGGCGGCGGAGTCGGCGCGCGCCTTGTCCTGCTTGACGGCGGTGGTGCGGGCGTTGGCCCGCTTGGTGGCGGCAGCCTTCTTGGCCGCGGCCGCCCTGGTGGCCTGCGCCTCGGCCTGCTGCTTCTCACGCTTCTCGGCGGCGTCGGCCTCCTTCAGGCCCGACACGGCGCGCTGCTGGGCGGCGTTGCGCTTCTGCGCGGCCTGCCGGGCACCGGCGGCAGCGGTTTCACGGGCCTGCTCGCGGCGGGCTTCGGCGTCCTGCTCGAGCCTGGCAGCCGACTGCAGCTTCTCGGAGCGCTCGAGACGTTCCGAGCCGCGCTTGGCGAGGCCGCCGTTGCGCAGCACGACCCCGGCGAACTTGTCGGACATGCCGAGGGTCCGGTCCAGGGTCACCCGCGGGGCGGAGGTCTGCGACAGACCGGACAGGCCGGCGTCGAGCAGGGTCAGGGGGAGTCTGGCGAACTCGTAGGGAAGGGCGATGACGGTGCTGATCATGGTGGTCCTCACTTCTGGGTCTGGGCGCGCAGCTGCGCGGCCTGCTGGTCGGCGGCGGCGGCCTGCCGCTCGAGGCGCCGCTTCTCGGCGGCCGCCTCCTTCTCGGTGGAGTCCGCGTCGGCCGCGATCTCCTCGGCCTGGTCGAGCCGCTTCTCCGCGAGCTCGTCGGCGTGACGCTCGGCAGCCGTGCGGTCAGCAGCCTCCTGCTGGCGCGCCTGGCGGTCGGCGACCGCGTGCTCGCCGTCCTGCTGGCGCCTCACGGCCGACTCCTCACGCTCGGCGCGGGCGCGGGCTGCGCCCTGCTCCTGCGCGGCCTCACGGCTGGCATCGCGCAGCTCGGCGGTGGCCTCTGCCCGCTTCGCCTCGGCGACGGCCTCATCGGCGAGGGCGGCCTTGCGGTCGCTGGCGGCAGCCTGCTGGAGCTGCCCTTCCTCCACGAGGTGGTCCTTGCCGGTCACGGCTCCGGCCACCTCCTTGGCCTTGCCCTTGACGCTGTCGAGGAGCCCTTCGCGGGCCTGTGCTGCCTTGTCGTTGCTCATGCACTACGCCTGCCCGCGATGCGCCCGCTGAACCCCGTGTGGGCAGTGACATGGGTCTCAACGCGGCCCGTGGACCGACGACCGCGGGCCCGGTGCCCTGCTGTCAGGGCGCCGGGTACAGGACCCGGAAGCGCTCGAGCACGACGAGCATGTCCTGCTGGAAGCCACCTGCGGCGCGCTCGGTGAAGACCCGCTCGTGCACCTCTCGCCAGTGCTCGAGGCTCCCGTCGCCCTCCCCCTCCTCGCGCGCGTGCTCGGCATCCACCTGGTCGAAGGGGACGACGCGCGCCTCGGTGGTCACGACCAGGGCACGCGGGTGGCCGGCCCCGTCGAGGACGATGCCGAGCATGCCGGGCTCGGGGAGCGGCTCCTCCTCGTCGGCGTAGTCGGCGCGCGCGCTGGAGGTCGCCGTCTTGGTGCCGTCGAGGACCAGCCCGAGCAGCTCGTCGGACACCTCGGGAGTCGCACCGAACGACCACGCGGGCGGGCGGAGGGTTCGCACCGGGTTGGCACCCATGTAGGTGGGAATGCCTGAGAGCTGGGCGTGCTCCCGGGAGATCGCCCAGAAGGCATCGAGCTCGTTGTCGTCCACGGTGTCCATGTCCCACCTTCCCACGGCGCCGACGCGGGGTCAGGCAGGGGTCGACCTGCGATCGTGGCGGAGTGGCCGGACTCGACGTGCAGCAGCTCCCCACCAGCCGCGACGCGCTGCTGGTCACCGTGCTCGCCTTTTCGCTCGGCGAGCTCGCGCAGGTGCGGCGGGTGCGGCGCGGGGCACGCACTGCCGACCTTCCCGCGGAGGTGGTGTTCCGGCTCGGGTTCGTCACCGGCATCCTGACCCTGCCGTTCGCCCTGTCCATCGCGCCCGGCGCGCGGATTCCTCGGGCTGCGGCCGTGGTGGTCATCGGCGTCGTGGTCGCCTGGCTCGGCCTGTTCCTGCGGTGGTGGTCGTTCCGGACGCTCGGCCGGTACTTCACGCTGGTGCTGCGGACGAGCGCCGACCAGGAGGTCGTGGACCGTGGTCCGTACCGCGTGCTGCGGCATCCGAGCTACACCGGTCTGCTCATGGTGGTGATCGGGTGCGCCCTGATGATCGGCAACTGGGTGGGCGTCCTCGCGTGCTCCGCCTGGGTGGGGGGCGCCACGGTCTACCGCATCCGGGTGGAGGAGCGCGCCCTCAGCCAAGCGCTGGGTGCGCGGTACCGCGACTTCGCGGCGACGCGCGCTCGCCTCGTACCCTTCGTCTGGTAGTGGCCGGTCCCTCGGATGCCGGCGAGCGCGGAAGCGGCCCAGCTCACCAGGGCGCGGTGCGCAGCCTCACTGGTGTGCGTCGAGCCAGGCCACGACGTCGGCGGTGACCTCGTCGCGGTTGGTCTCGTTGAGGATCTCGTGCCGGGCGCCGTCGTAGAGCGTGACCGTCACGTCGGCCAGGCCGGCATCCCGGTAGCGCTGACCGAGCACCTGCACGAGCTGCCCGCCGCCGGCGAGGGGATCGTCGGAGCCGGACACGATCAACAGCGGCAGGTCGGACCGGATGCCGGCAAGCGCACTCGGGTCGGCAAGCGTCGCCGCGGCACCGAACAGCATCGGCACCGTCTCGTCCGGCAGCTCGAAGCCGCACAACGGGTCGGCGACGTAGAGGTCGACCTCGGCCTCGTCCCGAGACAGCCACTCGTACCCGGTGCGGGGCTCGAACCCGGCGTTGAAGGCCTCGAGCCCGACCGGCCCCTCGGCCTGGGCCAGACCGGCGGCCAGCAGGTCCAGTGCCGTGCTTCCCGACAGGACGACCCCGGTGTACTGCCCGGAGTGGGTGAGGAGCACCGACTGGGCGGCGAACGAGCCCATCGAGTGGGCGAAGAGGAACAGCGGCAGGTCGCCCTGCAGGCTGGCGCCGTATGCCGCGAGGTCGGCGATCAGCCCGTCGAACCCCGCGGCACCGAAGTCGCCGGGCGAGCCGGCGATGGAGTCGCCGTGGCCGCGGTGGTCGCAGGCCCGCACGCTGTAACCGGCATCGTTGAGAGCGTGCGCGAACCGGTCGTAGCGGGAGGAGTGCTCGGCCAACCCGTGGGCGACCTGCACCACCCCGCGCGGGTCGGTGACGTCCCAGGTGTAGGTGGCCAGCTCGAGGCCGTCGACGGGCGACGTGAAGGTGGAGCGCTGCATGGTCATGACCGCACCCTAGGGGGGTGCCGGGTACTGGGGCCACGCGTCATCCCTGCGCCGCTGATGCCGGGCGCTAGGTGGCGATGTGGTGCACGACCCACACGTTGGGCTCGACGTAGGTCGCCACCCCTTGCTCGACGTCGCAGTGCACCGGGGCCAGTGCACGGGGCACCACGACCGGGCCGCCCTGGTCGAACGGCAGCCCCGTCCACTCCCGCCACTCCTCGACGGTGCCGGGGATGACCATCGAGCGACGCGCCACCTTCTCGATGCGGCCCCCTGCCCGCACGTGCACCCGCAGCCACGGGTCGAGGGGCAGGCCGTCGTCACGCACGCGCACCGCGTACGTCGACATCGGCTCGTGGACATCGGTCTTGCCGTTGGGGCGCACCGGCGCGAGCAGCTCGGAGAAACCATGGCGGGCGGCGTTGTCGCGCAGCGCCATCAACATCGTGTGCGAGAGGCCGGCGCCTTGTCGGTCGGGTCGCACGGCAATCTCGACCGCGGAGACCGCGTCGGGCGTCGCGCCGCGCAGGTTGGCCAGGAGGCCGTTGCGGATGACGTGGTCCCAGCCGTTGTCCGGCAGGTCTGCGCCCTCGCGAACAAAGGGGATCGAGTGCGCGCAGGCCACGACCTCGCCGGTGTCGTCCTGGGCGACGAGCACGAAGTCGGCGAACCGCGTCTCGACGTTGGCGTAGTACAGCCCGCCGATCGGGTCGTGGCGCATGAACTCGGGCCACGAGTTGGGCATGTCCCACATCGCGTCGGCCAGGTCGGGCCGGTCGGCGAGCACGGAGATGGTCAGCGGCACCTTGACATCGTCCCGGGTCATCGCGCCACGGCCAAGCGAGTTCTTGATCGCTGCCCGCCCAATGTCGAATGCCGGGCTACGGCAGTCGACCGGTCACGAATCGCCCATGAGAGTCGCGATCTCGGGCATGTCTCGACCCCTCGATTCATCGAGGGGGCGGATGCCGGGTCAGCCGCCGTCGAGGTCGCGCGAGCGCTGGTCGACGCCCAGCTCACCGTAGGGATAGTCGCTGGCGCCGAGGTCGCTCGCGTCGTCGAGCGCTGCGTGCTCTTCGGCCGACAGCTCGAGACCGGCTGCCCGCAGGTTGGTCCGCAGCTGCCCGGTCGTGCGGGCACCGAGGATCGGGGACACCACGGCCGGGCGGTTGTTGAGCCAGGCGAGCGCCACCTCGGCCATCGAGATCCCCCGGCCCTCCGCGACCTGCTGCACCGCGTCGATCACCCGCCACGTCCGGTCGCTGCCGCGTCGGTCGTAGGCCTCCATCCCCCGGCCGGGGTCCTCCCCGAGCCGGGTGTCACCGGTGGGCCGCTGGTCACGGCGGTACTTGCCGGAGAGCCACCCGCCACCGAGCGGGCTCCACGGCAGCAGCCCCATCCCGGCGTCGAGCGCGGCCGGCACGATCTCCCACTCGATCTCGCGGACGATGCAGGCTGTACTGCGGCTGCAGGGTCACCGGCTCGCGCAGGCCCAGCGCACGGGCGGTCAGCACCGCCTTGGTGAGCTGCCACCCGGTGAAGTTCGACAGGCCGTAGTACCGGATCTTCCCGGCCTGGGCGAACCCGTCGAGCGTGCGCAGCGTCTCCTCCAGCGGCGTGTGCGGGTCGAAGGCGTGCACCTGGTAGAGGTCGACGACGTCGACACCGAGCCGCTGCAGCGAGGCGTCGAGGGCTCGGGTCAGGTGCCGCGCCGACAGGCCGTTGCCGTTGGGGCCCGGGCGTGTGGCGAACCGGCCCTTGGTGGCCAGCACGACGCGCTCCGTCACCTCCGACGGGCGCGCCGCGAGCCAGCGCCCGATGATCTCCTCGGACACGCCGGCCGAGTAGACGTCGGCGGTGTCGATCAGCGTGCCGCCGGCGTCGATGAACACGTCGAGCTGCTCGTGCGAGCCGGCCTCGTCGGTCTCGGCCCCGAAGGTCATGGTGCCGAGGCAGAGCTCGGAGACCGCACACCCGCTGCGGCCCAGTAGTCGATAGCGCATGGGGAGAACCTAGCCGCGGGCCTGCTTCAGGTGGCCGCGACGTCCCGCCTTCCACGACCCCTCAGCCCGCTTCGTGCGCCCAGCAGCGTTCGATCGCAGCCGCCTGCTGCGACGCGTCAAGGCCGCTCACGTCGAGAGTGACGTCGACGGGTGGGGGGCGCCGCGCGTCATCCCCGTGCAGGGTGTCGAACTCGGCGGCGGTCAGCCACCGCTGCCGTGTTGCCTCGCGACGTCGCGTCTCGTCCAGCGGGGCACTCAGACGCACCACCCGGCATCCGCGCAGCAGCTCGCGGTACACCGCTGCCGTGTCGGGGGTGAGCACGTCGGTGATGACCACGTCGATCTCCTCGGCCAGGAAGTTGGCGGCGAGTGCGCAGGCGTTGAGCGCCCCGAGCACACCCTGTCTCGCACCGGCCTCCCCCTCCCACGGAGCGGCCGCACCAGACCTGACGAGCTGCCGTAGGTCATCGACCTCGATGACGGCGCACCGCGGTCGCGCGGCAGCCAGTGACCGCGCTGCGCTGCTCTTGCCGACGGCCGGCGGTCCGGTCAGCACCAGGGGAGGACGGACGGCCATGGCACCAGCGTGCCCCGCGACCTGCCGCTCACACGCGCTCGGTCGCTGACGAACCGCAGGCCACCAGGTGGTGACCTGCGGTTCGTCAGCGACGTCCGGGGATGCCGGCCGCGGCGGCTCAGGCGTCCAGCGCAGCGACGGCCGCCGGTCGGAAGCCACGGAAGGCCAGGTAGAAGCCGACGGACAGCTCCCAGGTGGCGATGGGCAGGGTGGCGAGCATGGTGAGCGAGCCGGTCTGGGTGGTCTGGCCGAAGAAGGTCAGCAGGTTGGCGGTGAGCAGCAGCGGGGCGCCGACCAGCCCGATGGTGGGGATGATGCGGGGCACCAGCCGCGAGCGGTAGAGCAGGGTGCCGAAGAGCACGGCGTTCAGGCAGGCCATGAAGCCCGGGCCGAGCAGGAAGGTCCAGTCGCGCGTGGTGACCAGGGCGTGCCCGGTCGTGGTCAGGGAGGCGGCGTCGGCCGATGCGGTGCCGGCGAGGTCCTGGCGCAGCACGACCACGGTGAGCAGCGCGACAACGCCGATGAGGATGACGGCCGCCTCGACCATGCGCGACATCACGAAGCCCAGGGCCATCGACTCGTTGACCCGCTTGACGACGGGGAACACCGCGACCGCGCTGCCGATGCCGGTCAGTGCGGTGACGACGTCGAGCAGGCAGGCGAACAGGACCTGGTTGTCGTGGCCGGCTCCGAGGACGTAGCCCGGGTCGTTGAGCACGGGATCGAGCAGCAGGAGGGCGGGGATGGAGGCGGCGAAGGTGAGGAGGTAGAAGATGCCTGCGGCACGGGAGTTGCCGCGGGTGCGGTCGACGCGGGGTGCAGCGGTGCTGCTAGTCCCGGTCGTCGTGCTGGGGCTGGTCGGTGCGGTGGTGGCGCTCATGACGGTTCTCCTGGGTGGTCGTGGTGGGGGTGGTGGTGGTCGTCGGGGTCCGGGTCGACCCGGGTGACCGAGATCAGCGGCAGGCCGAGGTCTCGCAGCCCGGCGAGCAACCCGTGCAGTGCCGCCTGGTCGACGACCTGCCCGGTGAGCACGGTGGTGCCGTCGCCGGCGGGCGTGAGGTGCACGCCGTCGAGGTAGGTCGACCAGCGCGCGTCGAGACGTCCCTGGACACGGATCTCGTACCAGTGGGCGTCGGGCGGCCGGATGGGCGCTGAGTGGGACATACGTAGCGCCTCCTGCCGGTGCGGGACGGTTCGCCGGGGGTGGCGGGTCGTCGTGATGCCGTCACGGTAGGAAGAGGAGTGATGAGTCGTCGTCATCAGGGGTGATGAGCGCCCCTGATGAACTTTGCGGAGCCGTCTCAGGCTGCGGGGCGAAGGCCGCGTTCGACGTCGCTGCGCCGCGACCCTGGGTTCAGCGAGAGCCGTTGTGGGACAGCAGGTTCAGCTGGTGGCCACGTCGCACCGCCGCGCGCCGGTTGGTGACGGCGAGCTTGGTGTAGACGTGCTGCGTGTGGGTGCGCACCGTGCTGAGCGACACCCCGAGGGTGCGGGCGATGGCCGGCCCGTCGAGGTCGGACGCTAGCAGGCGCAGCACGTCGAGCTCCCGGCTGCTGAGCGGGTCGACGAGGGGATGCGGCTGCGCTCCGCCCGGCTCTGCGCGGCCGGCTCACCGCCGGGTCGGTCATGATCTCGAGCAGCCGCGGCAGGAGGCCACGCCCTGGGTTGGCGCCGGGCCGAGCAGCTCGCAGCAGCCGGCGCAGCGGCGCCCCCTCGGCCGTGAAGACACCGACCTGGCCCTCGGCCTCGGCGAGCCGGATCGCCCGCTCGAGCGGCTCCATCGCCCGCGGTCGTCGCCGGCCGCCGCGCGAGTGAGCGCCCGCAGCACCAGCACCTCGATCACGACCGCCGCACGGTCGCCGCGCCTCGGCGGCCGCCAGCAGCCGCTCGAGGAGCCCGCTCGCCGCCTCCAGGGCGCCCAGGCCGCCGGATGCCGTGTGCTCGGCGAGGAGAGTGCGCGCCAGCGTCACGTGCTCGTACTCGTGCAGGTAGCTCAGCTCGTCGGCGGGGGCGAGGCCCCGGCCCGCCGCCCAGGCCAGAGCCTCGGCCACCCGCCCCGAGGCGGCGAGCACTCGCGCGTGAACGGCATCCACCGGGCGCACCTGGGGTGCGAAGTCGGCGACGTAGACCCGCTGGGCGTCCTCGAGCAGCCCGAGCGCGGTTGCCGGGTCCCCCTGTGCGGCACTCACCTCGGCCAGCGCGACCCGCCAGCGGTAGGGGTGCTGCGGAAGCCCGGCCGCCTCACCGAGCTGCTCGGCCCGGCGCAGCTGCGCGGCTGCCTCGGAGCGGTCGCCCCGGGCCAGCGCCACCCTGCTCACCTGCACCAGCAGGTCGGCCGCGCCCCGCAACGGCGCACCGGCCGGAACCAGTGCGAGGGCCTCGCGGCAGCTGCGCTCGGCATCGGCCAGCCGGCCGAAGGCCGAGCTCGATGTCGACGATCGAGACGGTGCAGCCGAGCACGTCGGACAGGTGCCCGACGCGGAGCAGGCTCTGCGTGGCGACCCGGTAGGCGGAGTGCGCGCCGGCCAGGTCGCCGGCGGCCCACGATGCGAGACCGACCAGGGCGGATGCCGCCGCCGTCGTCAGGTGGTCGTCGGCCGCCGCCAGTTCCAGCGCCAGCTCGGCGTGCCGCACGGTGCCTGGGAGGTCTCCGCCCACCAGCGCGAGGGCGGCCCGATACGTCTGTATAGCGCCGGGCAGGCGGGCCAGGCCCGCGGTGTCGGCCACGACGAGGGCCTCGGGTGGCCCGGCCAGCGCGCGCTCGACATCGGCGAGCCGGCGCTCAAGGGAGTCGAACTCGTTGCTCGCCGCCAGGGCGCCGATGAACCCGACCGCGAGGACCGGGCGGCGCTCCACCACGTCGGCGGGCAGCAGGTCGACCCAGCGGCGGATGACCGACTCACGGCGCTCCCGGAGCAACACCGGGACGGCGAGCTCGGCCCGGGTCGCGGCCAGGTCGACGTCACCCGCAGCGAGCGCATGGCGGACGGCGGCCTGGGGGTCCCCCGTGCCGTCGTACCAGTCCCCCGCGCGCAGGTGGAGCGAGCGCACGTCGCCGGGCCGTTCGTCGTCGAGGTGGGCGCGGAGCACGTCGGCGAACAGGTGGTGGTAGCGGTACCACTCACGGTGCGCGTCGAGCGGGATGACGAACAGGTTCTGCCGCTCCAGCGACTCGAGCACGCGCCCGGCCCCCCGTCCCCGCGGTCACCGCGTCGCACAGCGGGCCGGTGAGCCGGTCGAGCACCGAGGTCTCGAGCAGGAACCGCCGCACGTCCGCCGGCAGTGCGTCGAGAACCTCGTCGGCGAGGTAGTCGACGACGAACCGGTCGTCACCGGCGAAGCCGGCGATGAACTGCGACCGGTCGTCACGTCCGGACAGGGACAGGACCGCCAGCTGCAGCGCCGCCGCCCACCCCTCGGTGCGGCCTTCGAGGAGCGCCACGTCCTCGGGCGAGAGCGCCAACGCGTTCAGCTCGTTCAGGTATGCCGCAGCCTCGCTCCCGGTGAAGCGAAGGTCGGCGGCACGCACCTCGACGAGCTCCCCGCGCGCTCGCATCCGCGCGAGGGGCAGGGCGGGATCGGACCGCGTGCTCACCACGAGGTGCACCTGCGGCGGCAGGTGCTCCAGCAGGAACACCATCCCGGGCCGGTGTCCGGCCCCTCGGCGAGGTGGTAGTCGTCGAGCACCAGGGTGAGGTCGCCCGGCAGCACGCTGAGCTCGTTGAGCAGGGCGGTCAGCACGGCCTCGACAGGCGCCTGACCGCCTCGCTGCAGGGCCAGGGATGCCGTGGCCGCGCCGGGAGCCGCGCGGTCGACGGCCCGCAGGACGTACGTCCAGAAGGTGGCACCGTCCCGGTCTCGCTCGTCGAGGGACACCCACGCCACCTGGTCCGGGTGCCGCGACCGCGCCAGGTAGCTGACGAGCAGGGTGGTCTTGCCGAAGCCCGCCGGAGCCGAGACCAGCACGAGGGGGACGTCGGCACCGAGCGCGAGCAGCTGGTCGAGCCTGGGCCGGTCGACGGTCTCGCTGGCGGGCCCGCGGCACGACCAGCTTGGTCTCGACCAGAGCGTCCGGCATCGGCGGCACCTCCTGCCTCAGCTCGACCTTGCCGAGCGTAGCCCTGCTCCGCACGGCCCCGTTCTGCGAGCCGGCGCCGGCAGACTCAGCGGGCGAGCAGCTCAGCGGTGTCGAGGAAGGACTCCGACTCCTGGGGGTGGCCGAACCACCCGAGGTACAGACCAGTGGTCACTCGCTCGACGAACGCCCAGCGCCAGACGCGTTCCGGGTCAGCACCGGCCGACCCCGCGAGCCGGCGACACTGCTCGGCCAGCAGGTGACGCGCCGCACCGGGTCGGGCCGCCTCGGTCCAGAGGTCGTGGCCCAGGCGCTCCAGCAGCAGGGCACCGCGGTCGGCATCCCACTGCAGCACCCGCGCATACGCGTGGCCCGCCGCTGCTGTCATGACGCGCGCCTGACCGTCCAGCGAGCCGGGCTCGGCGATCTTCAGCACTGCCGCACCACCCCCGGCGCGCCGCACGGTCAGGGGTGGGATGCCGGACCCGCCACCGAGCCATCCGTCGACGACCAGGTCCCAGGCCCGGCACACCGGGCGCACCACCGCGCGGAATCGCTCGACAGATGCCGTGAGGTCCCGGTCGGAGATGTCCCTCCTGCGTTCGGCCTCCGTGATCGGGTCGTCGATGGGGTCCCCGGCCACCGGAGAACCGTACCCACCGGGCTCCGCGGGAGGGGCGCGCAGGCGCCGGCTCACGGCATCCCACGTCGCCTGACGAGCGTCACCCGCCCGCGCTCACGGCATCCGGTGGCTCGTGTCGCCCGAGCCAGGTGGCGATGCAGGCCTCGTTGCCCTCGGCGTCGGCCAGGACCCACCACTTCGGCGCGTAGGCGTCGGTGACGAGCCGGCCACCGGCGGCGAGCGCGGCGGCGATCCGCGACTCAGCCTGCTCGTGGGGGACGGCGACATCGAGGTGGATGCGGTTTCGCTGCGGGCGCGGGGCGTCCATCGTCTGGAACTCGACGCTCGGGCCCCGCCCCAACGGGTCGTAGAGGTAGTCGTCGTCGACCTGCTGGTAGCCGAGCACCGCACGCCAGAAGGGCAGCACCGTGGCACTGACGAGGGCGTCGATGCAGACGTTGACCAGCTGTACTGCAGCCGGGTCGGCCACGAGGTCGAGCCGCTCGGCGACGGCGGAGATCTGCCGGGCCAGGGCGATGTCACGCTTCATCAGGGTGACGGTGACACCCGTGGCCGACAGGTCCACCCGAGGCGGCTGGGGCTGGGTGCCGACGACTCGGCCGATCTCGCCGACGAGCTCGATGCCCCTCGCGAACGACGGCGTGCGGAAGTGCGCCGCGACCACGTGGTAGAGCACCCGCCAGTCGTCGACGCCCCTTGCCGCGTGGAACTGGCCGGCGGTGACCTGCGAGTTCATCTCGCGCACCCTGGTCGCGAGGGCGGCCGTCCTGGCCCTGCTGGTCGGCTCCTCGATCCGCAGCTCGGCCCAGAGGTGATGCACGGGGCGGGCTCTGTCGCGCACCGTGCATCACCCGACCTGCAGCAACCCGCGAGGTCGTTCCCGGCCGGCCCATCACCGTGGCGCTTCGCCAGGCACCGCACACCCCACTGACCCCGGTGTGAGGATCAGCTCTTCGTGAGGTCCTCGGCGAGCATCACGATGATGCCGCTGGGGCCGCGCACGTAGGTCAGCTTGTAGATGTCCCGATAGTTCGCCACGCCACGCAGCGGGTGGCAGCCGTGCGTTGCCGCGATCTCGAGGGCGGCGTCGAGGTCGTCGACCGAGAAGGCCACGCGGTGCATGCCGATCTCGTTCGGCTGGGTGGGTTCGGTCTCGATCGCGTCCGGGTGGATGTACTCGAACAGCTCGAGCCGGCCGGTGCCGTCGGGTGTCTGGAGCATGGCGATGTTCGCGTGGTTGCCGTCCAGGCCGACGGCCGTGTCGGTCCACTCGCCGCTGACCGTGTCCCGACCCACGACGGTGAGCCCCAGGTCGGTGAAGAAGGCGATCGTCGCCTCCAGGTCGCGCACAGCGATGCCGACGTTCTCGAGGGTGATGGGCATGCTGTGCACGCTACCGAAGGTCACGGGAGGGTGGGCTCCCCGTTGTCTTCGATGAACTGCTCCGCGGCGCTCGCCTCGACCAGCCCCTCATCCACCAACCACTGCACGGCCCGCCGCTGGGCCCGGGCGTCGCGCAGGGCGTGCCAGTGCGGGATCAGGTCGGGGTGGCGCTCGTAGAGCTCGTTCTTGAAGCGGCGGAACGCCCCCTTTCCCTGCAGCGTGTAGCTCAGTCGTTCGCCAGTGGCGCGGTCACTGATGCCGTCGGCGAAGTCGACCATGTCCTGGTACCAGACGTACGACGGGAGGGGGTCGATGGCGATCAGGTCGAGCTCGTCGAGCTCGACCGGGTTCTCGCCGTCGATGCCCAGGTCGCTGGTCCAGAAGGCGATCTCGCCCGTGCGCGGGTCGACCAGCCACCGGTGGTCATAGTCGGTCTGGTCGGCGAGCGCGCTGGCGATCTCGTCGACGTCGATGACGGCCAGGTCGAGCATGCCGTCAGGCTAGAACCGATGACCCGTCACCGGGAAGTGTCGATCCCGAACAAGCTGGCCCGGGCCAGTCGGACGAGCAGCGGGCGATCGACGCTCCGGTAGCCACCGGCCATGCACTCCAGCACGTAGAAGGTCCGCTCGGCCCCAACGCGGACGTCAGACGCACTGACCCCGGCGCCACTGCGGGTGCCCCAGCCGCGGTCGGTCAGCAGCTCCGCGACGGCTGCGTGGATCGACTCGATGGCCTCGCCCGCCGCCAGGCCGAGCAGGAGGAACCACCCGGCATCCGCCTCGAACCCCTTACCCACCGGCAGCCGCTCGAGCACCGACCCCACCAGCGCCGAAGGGCGGTCAGCGACAGCCCGGGCCCGGGCGGTCGGCGTCAGCGTCCCCTTGGCCTTGCGCAGCAGGCCCAGCCCCTGGGCAGTCTCGCGGAGCATGGCCACCGGCGGTGTGTGGTCCTCCCGGTTCGCGGCGCCGATCCACCAGTCGGTCACGCCGGCATCCCGGGCGACCTGTTGGACCAAGACCGGAGGAAGGTAACCGGCTGCCGTGAGCGTCGTGCCCGCCCCGACGGCATCCAGAACCGCCAGCCAGGGACGTGCTGCTCGACCCACGTCGTCCTCGTCCAGCTCGACGGCGAGGCGCGAGCCGAGGGCGTCCAGCCAGCCACTCGCAAGCGACCAACCTGCACCCCGTAGACCCTGAACCACATCGGCCAGCGGTTCGGGTAGCCCGTGCCAGGGCAGGTGAGCGCCGGTGGCCCACCTCCGCATCGCCGCCGTCGTCTCGTCCGCGTCGAACTCATCCGGGTCGTAGCCCACCGGGAGCCAGTCGTGGGCGTGTTCGGCGTCCTGGAACGGCTCCGGCACGTCGTCGACGGGGGCTCCGGCGCGCAGCCACGAGGCGACCTGATGGTGCCCGCCGATGCCGCCCACGTCCTCGGGCGGGCAGCTTCGGGCACCGCCCAGGCAGACCGGGTCAGCGTTGACCGCGGTCAGTGGGGCCATCGACTCCAGGGTGACGCGGTGCTCCCAGCCGTCTCCGAAGTCGTACAGATAGGTCAGCTGGTCCTTCGGCTCGCGCAGCACCTGGTCCAGCCGCACGGCATCCTCGCGGACACCTTCGTCGCCCTCCTCCTCGTCGAACTCGGTGATGAAGTAGGGCTCCTGGAGCCGCTGTCCGGTGCCCGGCTGGAAGCGGTGCAAGTGGGAGTCGCTCCAGCCCATGGCGGCCTGGAACAGCACGTGCACGGCATCCAGCGAGAGGTCGCCGGGCAACGCCAGGCGCCGCCAGATCCTCGGCTTCGACCCACGGAGCTCGATGGTGAGCGTGAGCAGACTGGGCTCGTCCGGGGGCGGCGCGAGGTCGATGTCGTTGGTGCGGGCTGCCAGGAGGCTCAGCGAGCCGAGCCCTCCGGTCGCACCCGCACCGATGACGTGCTGGGTCAGGGCCATGAGGTCGTCCTTGCTCAGGGTCGCCATCCAGGCCTTGAGGGATGCCGGGTCGCTGGGCACGGGTCGCAGCTCGCTCACCGAGCCAGTGAACCAGCGAGGAGAGTCGGTCGCCAACCGGCCCCGCTCACCCGTACCGGGCGAGGGAGCCGCCGGGTCCCGACGGTTGCGAACACCCCCGGCACGCTCAGGAGATCTCGATGACCGACCAGACCGCGCGCGACATCCTGCCCATCGCGGACACCGAGTCGAGGGCGAGCTGCCCTTCGACGCGAAGGACCCGGAGGCGAGCTTCGCTCCGATCCAGCCCATCCGCCCACCGGCCGGGGCTCCGAACGTGCTCGTCATCCTGCTCGACGACGTCGGCTTCGGCGCGTCAAGCGCCTTCGGCGGCCCCGGGCTACAGCTCGGTGCGCCCCAACACTTGCGCCCCGCTCGCGCAGACGCTGCGCCTGAACGGCTACTCCACGGCCCAGTTCGGCGAGTGCCACGAGGTGCCGGTGTGGCAGACCAGCCCGATGGGCCCGTTCGACGCCTGGCCCACCGGGGGCGGGGGCTTCGAGCACTTCTTCGGCTTCCTCGGCGGCGAGACCAACCAGTACTACCCCGGCATCTACGAGGGCACCACCGCCATCGAGCCCGACAAGACCCCCGAGGAGGGCTACCACTTCACCGAGGACATGACCGACCGGGCGATCACCTGGGTGCGGCAGCAGACGTCGCTGATGCCGGACAAGCCCTTCTTCGTCTACTACGCACCGGGCGCCACGCACGCACCGCACCACGAGTCCACGGAGTGGTCCGACAAGTACCGGGGCAGGTTCGACCTCAACGTCAAGAACAAGTCGCACGCCGTGACGGCCGAGGTCGAGGTGCCCGAGGGCGGTGCGCAGGGCGTCATGATCGCCCAGGGTGGAGCCTTCGCCAGGTGGTCGCTCTACGTGCACGACGGCCGGCCGCGCTACTGCTACAACCTGCTCGGGCGGCACCGTGCACCTGTACCTGGACGGCGCGCAGGTCGGCGAGGGCCGGGTCGATGCCAGTGTCCCGATGATCTTCTCCGCCGACGAGGCCGCCGACGTCGGCCTCTCCCCGTCAGCACCGACTACGCCGGCGAGGGCAGCGTGTTCACCGGCACGGTCAACTGGGTGCAGATCGACCTCGGCGAGGACGCGAACGACGCCGACCACTTCATCACCCCCGACGAGCGGTTCCGGGTCGCCATGGCCCGCCAGTAAGCACGAGGATTGTCCACATGCGCGACGTGGTGCTCTACACCCTGCTCTCCCTCGACGGGGTGGCCGAGGAGCCGGGCAACTGGATGTTCGAGGCCGACGACGAGCTGTTCGCCAACCTTTCCGAGGTGATCGGCTCCCAGGACGACGTCCTCCTGGGGCGCGGCACCTACGACTACTGGGTTGAGTACTGGCCGACCTCGGACGTTCAGCCCTTCGCCGACTTCATCAACGGCACGCCCAAGCACGTCTTCACCTCGAGCGCACCGGCCCTGCCCTGGGCGCAGACCACGGTCGTCGAGGAGAGTGCGGTGCCGTACGTGGCCCGCCTCAAGGAGGGGGAGGGAGGCGACATCGGCGTGCACGGCAGCATCCGCCTCGCCCAGAGCCTGCTCGCCGCCGACCTCGTTGACCGCTTGCAGCTCGTCATCGTGCCCACCCTCGCCGGCACCGGGCGTCGACTCTTCGCGGACGGCACCGACCTGCGACGACTGGCGCTGGCGAGCGCGACGCACTCGCAATCGGGGTGCGTCCACCTCGGCTACCAGCGCCGTGCGAGCTAGAGCGTGACGACCCACTCGCCGTAGAACAGGCTCAGCCCCGCCAGCACGCAGATGCCGGCGATGATCCAGAAGCGGATGACGATGGTGATCTCGGCCCAGCCGACGACCTCGAAGTGGTGGTGCAGGGGCGCGATCCGGAAGACGCGCTTCCCGGTGAGCCGGAAGCTGGCGACCTGGATGATCACCGACAGCGTGATGATGACGAAGAGCCCGCCGAGCACGACCAGGAGCAGCTCGGTGCGGGTCATGATGGCCAGGCCGGCCATGGCCGCGCCCAGGGAGAGCGACCCCGTGTCGCCCATGATGATCCTGGCGGGGGCGGCGTTCCACCAGAGGAAACCGAAACCGGCACCGGCGAGGGCCGCGGCGACGACGGCGAGGTCGAGGGCGTCCGTGACCGGGTAGCAGGTGGGGCCGGGCGCGAGCGTGCAGCTCTGGTTGTGCTGCCAGAGGCTGATCATCGTGTACGCCCCGAAGACCATCACGCTCGCCCCGACCGCGAGGCCGTCCAGGCCGTCGGTGAGGTTGACCCCGTTCGAGGCGCCGGTGATGAGCAGGTTCGACCACACGAGGAACAGCAGGGCCCCCAGCACAGGGCCGGCGAAGGCCAGGTCCAGATCCGTGTCGCGCACGAACGAGATCGCCGTCGAGGCCGGTGCGCTGCCGTGCCCGTCGTCGGTCCACAGGGCGAGGGCGGCGAAGATCACGGTCACCAGCGTCTGGCCGGCCAGCTTCTGCCACGACCTCAGGCCCAGGCTGCGCTCCGCGCGGATCTTGATGAAGTCGTCGAGGAAGCCGACGACGCCCAGACCGACCAGGAGGAAGAGGACCAGCACGGCGCCCATGGACATCGGGTCGCGGGTCACCCCGGCCAGCCCGCCGGCATCCACCGCCGCCAGGACGCCGTGCGAGCCGAGGTATCCGATCAGCGTCGCGGCGATGATCACGGCGCCGCCCATGGTGGGTTTGCCGCGCTTGACGTGGTGCAGGACCAGGTCGTCGTGGATCGGTTGACCGTAGCCACGTCGGACGAGGAACCGGATGAACAACCGCGTCCCGAGCAGCGCCACGAGCATGGCGGTCCCGCCCGCGAGCATCACGTTGAGCACTGGCTCTCCCTGTGGACGACGTCGTGGGCATGGTGCGGCCACGCACGATAGCCGTTCGCGGGCAACCCTTTCGGCGGAGGTACGCGCAGATGTCGGTCGCACCCGGTCACCGGCGGGCATGGTGACCAGACCGGTCGCCCGCGCTACTCGCCCCGCTCCTGGAGGTGCGAGCGCGCGACGTCATCCGGGGCGTGGACCAGCCACGCGTCGAGCAGGGCCTCCCCAAGGTCGTCGTCGCTCGCACTCGCCAGGTGCATGAGCACCGCTGGGTACCCCTTGAAGTGCGGGATCGTGAAGAGGTGGTCGGGGTGGGCCTGCAGGAGCGACTCCTTGTCGTCCAGCCCGTCGGTCACCAGCGCCAGGATGGGGCCCTGCGGTACCGGGTCGCCGGCGAAGCGCTTGAGGTCGGCCTTGCTGAACGGCCGCTCCCAGGCGAAGGCCTTGCCGCCGACCAGCCAGGTCCGGTGGCCGAACCGGGCGCCCTCGGACACCTCGGGCAGCAGCGCGACCAGCCGCTCCACATCCGCGAGATCGGCCATCGAGCCAGCGTAGCGCCGGGCCCGCTACTCAGTTCTTGCAGCGACGACCGTCAGCCCCGAGGGGTCGTGGATGATGCCGGTGCGTGCGCGTGGTCGGAGGGGAACCGGCCAGGCTGCCACGAGGTATCAGCCCTCACGAGCACCACGGCGAGGACCACCGCGGCGCCGCCCGCGACCACGAGCAGGATGCCGCGGGCCAGCGCACCCGGCACCCGCCCCGGACCGCTCCGGCGCACCGTCAACTGCACCGCGGGGACGATGCGCCCTAGCAGGTGCAGACCGGTCGCGCCGCACCACACCGCGAAGACGCCCTGGTGCACGCTGACCCAGTCGATACCGAAGCCCAGTGCTGTGAGGATGTGCTGCCGGCCGCTCTGCTCGCCGAGCAGCACGAGGAGGACGCCGGACGCCAGCAGCGCGAGGGTCGACGCCACGACCAGCGGACCCAGCCAGCGCAGCAGACTGGGCGGTGGGCCAGCGACCTGGTAGGGCTGACGACCGGTGTAGTAGCCGACCACCCGCCAGCCCGTACTGGCCGTCTTCATCAGGGCCGGTGGCACGAGCAGGGCGCCGATGGCGACGTGCCAGGAGATGAGCCCGCGGACGTCGAACAGGGTGAGCAGCTCGGCCGCGAAGAGCACGAGCAGCACGAGCCCGGTCCAGGCGGTCAGGACGGCGTTGCCGGCGGGGCCGCCCGTGGGCGGCAGCACGGGGTCGCGGCGCTGGTGCCTGCCAGTGGCCTCGACGAGGAACCCATCGAGCAGCTCGTACCCGGTGTCCCTGGCCGCTCCCACGGCTCGACCATAACGGCGCACGGGCCCTGCGGGCTGTGCGAAGCCTGAGATCCCACCCGGTCGACCGCTGCGCCGCCGACCTTCGCGATGAGTGGGACGATCCTGACCATGAGCCCGCCCGACGACGTCTACACCCACGGTCACGTGGAGTCGGTGCTGCGGTCCCACCGGTGGCGGACCGCGGAGAACTCGGCCGGGTACCTGCTGCCGCGGATCCAGCCAGGGTCCAGGATCCTCGACGTGGGCTGCGGGCCGGGCACCATCACCACCGACCTCGCGCGGCTGGCAAGCGCCGGGTCCGTGGTCGGCATCGACCGGTCCGAGGCCGTCATCCACGAGGCCCGCGCCGCCGCAGACCGGGCCGCAGTGCTCAACGTCGAGTTCAGCGTGGGTGACGTGTACTCCCTCGACCACGCGGCCGGAACGTTCGACGTGGTGCACGCCCACCAGGTGCTCCAGCACCTCAGTGAGCCGGTCGCGGCGCTGCGCGAGATGGGCCGGGTCTGTGCACCGGAGGGCGTCGTCGCGGTCCGCGACAGCGACTACTCGGCCTTCACCTGGTTCCCGGCGGTGCCCGAGCTCGACGAGTGGCTCGACCTGTACCGTGCGGTGGCGCGCGGGAACGGCGCCGAGCCGGATGCCGGACGCCACCTCAAGGGCTGGGCGCTGGCCGCTGGGCTCGAGGTGGTCTCGTCCACGGCGTCGGTCTGGTGCTTCTCCGCGCCGCAGGACGTGGCGTGGTGGGGCGGGATGTGGGCCGAGCGGGTCGTCGGGTCCGGCATGGCCGAGCAGGCGCTCGACCGGGGGCTGGCCGGCGCCGACGACCTCGAGCGGCTGGCGCAGGGCTGGCGACGCTGGGCCGCCTCGCCGGAGGCCTGGTTCGCGGTCCTGCACGGCGAGCTGCTGTGCTCGCCCACCAACACCCCGTGACCAGCCGGCCTGGGTGTGCTCGGACGGCCCGGATGACGACCCCCCGGCTGCCGCTCGGACTACGCCGGCCTCGGCTTCACAGCTTCACGTCTCGTCGAGCGCCTCGAGGGCGCGTAGCACCGCCGCCATGTCCTCCTGGCCGTGCCCGAGCAGCTCGGCGTGCTCGAAGAGCCGGTGGCAGGCGTCCAGGAGGGGAGTGGGCACACCGGCGCCGCGGGCGGCATCCGCGATGAGCCGGTTGTTGTAGTAGACGTCGCTGATCGAGGCCTGCACGCTGAAGTCCCCCCTCCACGAGCTTGCCCAGCTTCAGGCGGGACACTGCGCTGGCCATCGGCCCGGCATCCACCACTGACCGGAACAGGTCGAGGTCGAGGCCGCTGCGCGCGGCGAAGTGGAACGCCTCGACCAGGCCGGTGACCTGCGTGATGAGGAACAGGTTGACCGCCCGCTTCAGCTGGGTCGCCTTCGGCACCTCCCCGCAGCGGACCACCGACCCGCACACCGGCGCCAGGAGCGGAAGCACCAGGTCGACGGCGGCGTCGGGCCCGGCGACCATCCCGACCAGCCGCCCCTCCTCCGCAGGCACCCGCGAGCCCGATACCGGCGCTTCGACGTAGCGGCCACCGGCTCTCGCGGTGTCCGTCGCCAGCTGCTGCGAGTAGGAGGCCGCCGTCGTGCCCATGTGGACGACCGTGTGTCCCCTCACCAGCTCATCGAATGTCGGTGTCCCACGCTGGAGTACGGCGTCGATGACCTCACCGTTCGCGAGCATCAGGAACACGACCTCGACCTCGTCGAAGACCTGTCGGGGTGTCTCCGCCACTCGGGCACCGACCGCACGCATGGCCTCGGTGGCTGGGTCCGACCGGTTCCACACGACGAGCCCCGTGCCGGCGCGGGCCATGTTGCGCGCGATGGGCAGACCCATGGTGCCCAGCCCGAGAAATCCGGTGTTCACCGGTGACCCCTCTCGTCCACGGCGTGCCTCGGCAGCATAGTGCCGAGGGGTGGCACCCGCGGCAGGTCGTGGAGGGCACGGCAGGCGCGAAGGGGCACGGCTGAGCCGGGCGCGGCATCTTCTGCGGTTTCCCGGGTATGCCCACGGCGAGGTGCCTGCGCGTGCTGCCGAGCGCGCCAGCCAGGCACGGAACGGAGAACGCCCGTGGGCCGACACAGCGGGGCCATCTGCAGGGCGTGCCAGGAGCTCATCCTGGTGCGCGACGGCAGGCTCGTGGAGCACCAGCAGGTGTTCCCGACGCTGGGCAGGTCGCTGCCGTGCGTCGGCTCGTACAGCAGGGCACCCGACGACGCGGACCGCGAAGGGTCGCTGCAGGACGGGGCTGACGCCGAGCTCCACCCGTTCGTGAGCCGCCCGCAGCCGACGATCTCCCGAGGAAGCCGCGCCAAGCAGACCTGACGCGCGAGGCGTTCGGCATCCAGACCCTGAACGTAATCCTCGCGGAGGGCCACCCTGCTGCGGGTCGCTGACGACAATCACCTCCCCTGTGTGACCGGACCCGCCGGCCCGACCTCCGGGTGAGCGTCGAGCAGGCGGCGCCGCCCAGTTCCGTGCAGCGGGATGCTGCCCGGCACATTCCTCGTACCGTGTCCAGCGAAGAGGTGTCGCATCGGTCCGGTGCCGTTCGTGGAGATGGTGAGCGTCGGCCGCCCGGGCCGCCGCAGCCGCGGAGTCGCTGGAAAGCCCCGCGCTCAGGAGAGGAGAAGGCAGTGGCGCAGTACCTGATCGCATTCAACGACGAGTGGGTGCGCGAGCACACGGCGGAGGAGCTGCGCGAGAAGAGCGTGGCGGGCCAGGCGGTGCTCGCGGACCTGGAGGCGGCCGGTTCCTTCGTGTTCGCCAACGGCGGCATCGACGCGTCCAGCGTGGTGTGCAGCGTCGAGGCCAAGGACGGCAAGCCGTTGTTCGTCGACGGCCCGTACGTCGAGACCAAGGAGCACCTGGGCGGGTTCACCGTCATCGACGTCCCCGACGACGAGACGGCCCGCTACTGGGCCGGCCGGATAGCCGTTGCACTCGACTGGCCGCAGGAGGTGCACCGGTTCCCCGGTCCGCCGATAGCGTGAGGCGACCTGGTCCGGCCGGATGCCGGGCCCAGTAGCGACCTAGGGGTCGTCCTGGTCGACCCGCGCCGCCTCGTCGGACGTCAGCAGGACGACGTTGCCATCGGGGTCGTCGACCATGGCCGCGAAGGGGCCGACCGTCTGCGTGGGCGGCATCCGGCTGGGGTGGCCGGCTGCGACCAGGGCCGCCCAACGCTCCTCCACCGCAACGTCACTGCCGACGTAGAACTCGAGGAGCTGCTGGTAACCGCTGGCAGGCCGCGACCAGCTGGGGTCGTACGTGGCCGCGAAGGAGGTGGTCAGCAGCAGGCTGACGCCACTCCCCATGCGATGGATGACGACGGGTCGCCCGGGTGACGGATCCGGAAGGTCCAGCCCGAGGGCCCGGTAGAACGCGATCGAGGCCGCAAGGTCGCGGACCTCGAGGATCAGCATGCTGAGCTGGATCTCCATCGGCACACTCTCGCAGGCTGCGACGTGCACTTGCAGGGGCTCAACCGGGCCATGGCGTCCCCCTGTCGCGGTCCATCGAGTGAGCCGACCCGCGCACCCGTGGATCACTTCGCCGATGAAGGACGCCGGATGCCCAAGCTGATCGTTACCCACGAAGTCGACGACGTCGCCCACTGGAGCGCAGTCGCGCATGCCGGTCGTCGCTCAGCCCGGCCGGCCCTCGACGACGGCCTGCTGCAGCATCCGACCCACGTCGGACTGGTGGTAGACCCGCTCGTGCGGCTCGATGCCCGCGCAGAAGTCGGCGTACATCACCGCGGCCAGCAGCGGCAGCACGGGGCGGAGCAGCTCGGCGGCCCGCTCCGGGTCGGTCTCGGGCGCGATGCGGCGCCAGGCGTCGACGAACCAGCGGCGGGCGACGACCCGGTCCTCCGCGTCAAGGCGCTGGGTGAAGGCCAGCTCGTCGATGAGCGGGTGTCCCACGAACGAGTCGCCCCAGTCGATCAGCACGTAGGCCCGGGGTGCCCCCACGACGTTGCCGGGGTGGAAGTCGCCGTGCACCAAGGTGTCCGGCACCCCACAGGCGTCGATCTGCGCGAGCCGCCTCGGCAGGTCCGCGACGAGGGTGGCGAGCGCCCGCCGCTCGTCGGGAGAGAGCGAACCGGCCCACTGCTCGGCCACGGACTCCACTCGGCCCAGCATGGTCGGGAGCCGTCGGTCCGGCACACCGATCGACAACAACTCGTCGGTCCGCTGCACCGCGCGCTCCTGCAGGCGGGTGAGCAGCTGCACCATCGGCTCCAGCGCCGGCCCTCTCGTGTCGTGGTTCGGCGCGCCGGGGGCCTGCGCCATGAGCACGCGCCCGGGCGCACGGGCCACCAGCTCAGGAGCCGGTGGTGACCCGATCCAGTCGATGACGGCGCCCTCGTGGGCGAAGAAGCTCGGAACCGCCTTGAGCCACACCGGTCCCCGGGAGGTCGGCAGCCTCCAGATGCCCGAGAGGTTCCACGACCGCATCTGCTCGGCCGGCCCGACCCGCTCGATTCCCTGCTTCCCGAGCTGCTCGTCGGCCCACCCCACCAGCATCGCCGGTCCGCCGGGTCTGGCCCACGGGGCACGCAGCGGCTCGTCGGAGAGGACGTCGCCCGGCCAGGGCTCCAGCCGGATGCCGGGGAGCCGGTCGGTCTCGGCCAGGTACGTCACCGCCCCGCCGAACGGCCGGTCCGACCGGGCCTCCACGAGGCGCAGCAGGACCACCTCGACCCCGAAGCGCTCACGGGCGGCGACCACGACGTCACCCGCCTCGGGCCACCAGGGCATGGTCAGCTGGAAGGGAGGCAGGGCGCCGACCACCGTGCCCTCGTGCACGAGCACCAGCCGAGCCGAGCGTCCACCGACGTCCACGCGCCCGATGCTAGGTCGCCCGGTTCGGTCGTGGTGTGCCCATCCCCGCCGGATGCGTCGTCGTTCGCCGGTCAGGCGTCCTGGAGGGTGACGTCGGCGGCGGGGTAGTCCGCCCAGCAGTAGATGTAGCCGTCGTCCTGGAGCGAGACCCCGGCGCCGTCGTAGAAGGACGAGGTCAGCCGCTGCGCCACCGGGTCGTAGTGCCAGTTGGGGTGCCCGGAGTTGTTCCACCAGTAGAAGCCGACGTAGCCCCGGCGTCCGGCCGCGGTGCCCACCGACATCCACCAGTCGTCCTCGGTTCCGAAGTACGTCTCGTCGCCGACGGTGCGCAGGCGCAGCCGGGTGGCGTTCTCCCTGCCCACGAGCCGCCCCCAGTTGTCGCTGTCGCGCCCCAGGTACCCCTGCTTCCCGTCGTAGGACAGCTTGATGACGAAGCGGCTCTGGTCCTGCGAGACGTGCCCCATCCGAGGCTGGAGCGTGCCCAGCACGATGTCGTGCACGCTCTCGAACACCTCGAACGCCTGGCCCTTCAGCGAGGTGTTCCAGTCGTGCAGTGCGAGCATGCCCGACGAGGTCTGCACGGCGGTCGGGAACCGGCTCTGGATGGTCTGCCGGGTGATCGGGGACACGCCCTTGTCCAGGACGTCCTGGATGGACTGCTGCGACATGTGTGCGGTCTCGCTGGCGATCGCGACGCCGTCTCCACCGGTGAGCATCGAGTTGTCCCCATAGAGCTGGAACGCGCTCCGTTGGTCTCGCGAGCTGACGTAGAGGCCGGCCTTGTTGATCACGTCATGCAGCGCCAGCGGCGCCGACTGCACCACCGCGCTGTCCAGGAAGCCGAGGTAGTTCTGGTAGGCGACGTCCAGCGTGATCCCGTTGTCGGCATCCGCGACCACCCCCGACATGGCCAGGCGCGCGTCGCGCGTCGCCTGCTCCTGGGCGGTCTGCGGGTCGCGGACCCCACCGGGGTCCGCCGGATCGTACAGGCTCGGCGCCGCGATCTGCGGCTGCCGTGCCGTGCTCATGGTCGACACCTCGACCCAGTCAGGCACCTTCTCGAACCAGGTCGGCGCCGCCCACTCGACGAACCACTGCATGACCAACGTCTTGTTGATCAGGTGGCCGGCAGCGAAGGAGTCCTGCAGGAAGTGGTCGGCGTAGCCGTGGAAGATCCACGCGGCGTCGAGCGCGTCCGGGTCGCCCGTCCGGTGGTGCTCCTGCGCCTTCTGCAGCGCCAGGTCGTAGGACTGCACCCAGCGGTGCCACGAGTAGGGCGCGAAGTGACAGGCGTTGCGGGCCAACAGGGCTGAGTACGCATCCGTGTTCGCGAGGTGGGAGCCCGGCGGCAGGCTCGGGGGCAGGTTGGCGGTCAGGTCGTTCAGCCACATCGACTCCCAGATGTCGTTCAGGGTGCCGTTGGACAGGTGCATGGCGACGGCACCCTCGAACTTGGGGAAGGGATCGTCGATGCCGAGCAGCCGGCGGGCGTTGAAGTAGCCCTCCTGGCGCACGGCCTGCAGGATCGGCAGCAGGATCTCCTTGGGGAGGTCGTTCATCGCCTGGGCGTGGGACAGGTAGTCGGGCAGCGTGTTGAGCTCGCCGTAGGTGACCAGCAGCCCGCTCCCCTTCAGGGTCATGGTGCGGATGTCCGGGTATCGCTCGGTGATGTCCTTGGCCGTCACGCGGTCGGGGTGTACCTGCCACATCTGGAGGTAGTCGCGCAGCGCCGTCAGCAGCTGGCCGCGGTTGTCACCGCCCGGCCCGGTCAGGCTCCTCAGGTCCGCGGTGAGCGCGTCGCCCAGGAGGCGGTGCTCCCACGACGCGTGGCACTGGACCGCCGTGTGTCCCACCTGCGGCGTTGAGGGAACCGCGTCGAGGGAGCCCAGGGACGCCGAGCGCCCTGCCACCACCCGGTCGGCCGCCGCGTCCGCGAGCAGCTCCCACGCCGGCCCGGGCGACACCGGGTCGACCCACCCATGCGCCTGCTGAACGGCGTGCGCGACCTCATGTGCCAACAGCCACAACCCAGGTGCACTCCCCGGGCGGTATGCGCCTTCCCGGAAGAAGAGGTCGGACCCCACGGTCACCGCGTCCGCACCAACCGACCGTGCGACTCCGTCCCCATACCCGTCGGCGTGCACCCGGATCGCGGAGAGGTCGGTGCCGAAGCTCTCCTCGAGAGCGCGGCGATCTCCCGGGTCCAGGGCCGCCCCACCGCCGGCAGCCCGGGTCGTGACGGCGCCGGCGAATCGGCCCGACGGTGAGCTGTGCTGCGCTGAACGACCCATGGGAAGGCTCCTCAGGTGAGTTGGGACGAGCTTGCGGTGTGCACGCGGCCCTCGCGTGCCCCGGTTCGGCGCCAACACAGAGCGTGGCCCCACAGGCCGTCGTCGCCCGACTCAGCACCAGGGTCGTCGGACGGATGCCGTCCCGGACGGCCCGTTCAGCAACCTTTGTGCGTACGGATGCAGCGCTCGGCAGCGCCAGCGGTGGCGCCCGGCATCCGGCTCGGAGCTCCGAGCAGGTCGGGCTCCGCGGTGTCCCCCTTTGCTATCGTCCGAACCTATCCCTGCGACGGATGCCCGGTCCATGGCTGGCCTGCACGTTAGACATGCTCCGACGAACCGGCTGACGTCCATTCACGTACCTGTCGCGTAGGGGTTGTCGGTGGTACCCGCAATGCTGACAGTGCAGGGTCAGGTCGTTCCCCGTCGGGTATCGATGCTTGCGCCTGAATCAGACTTGCCAGAACAATCGATGACGGTTCTCCGGCCGAGGAGGTCAGCAGTGACACCAGCATCCCTGCGACGGGGTGGTGCGATTTCCAGTGCCGCTTCGCCGAGCCTGTCGGCCGCCAAGGGCGAGACTGGCGTCGTGCCTGAGTCAACGACCGCGTCGTCGAGAGCCCGGGGCCGATGAGCACGGGACGCGTCCTGCCCGACGCCCAGGCTGCGCACGGCTACCTGCACGGCGTCTGCTTCAAGACCGGCCCGCCCGGCGTCGTGGGCGCCGAGCTCGAGTGGATGGTCGCGCACGGCGCCGACCGCCGGGCCGCAGTGCCCATCTCAACCCTGAAGTCACTGCTGGCGGATGCCGGCCCGCTGCCCGGCCGAAGTGTGGTGACCTTCGAGCCCGGAGGGCAGGTGGAGCTCAGCTCCCTGCCCGCACCACACGTCACCGGCTGCGGCGCCGCCCTCGCCGCCGACGTCGCCCATCTCGAGTCCGCGCTCGGCGCCGCAGGGCTCGTGCTCGTTCCCGCGGGCGTCGACCCGGTCCGCCCGCCGGTGCGGCAGCTCCACCAGCCGCGCTACGACGCAATGGCGGCCTACTTCGACACCGTGAGCTCCGACCTCGGCGGCGTCATGATGACCTCGACCGCCGGCGTCCAGGTCAACCTCGACGCGGGGGCGGACCCCGTCGACGTGGCCCGCCGGTGGCGGCTCCTCCACCTGGTCGGGCCCACCCTGAGCGCGGCCTTCGCCAACTCCCCCGTCCACCGCGGGGCGCCCACCGGGTGGACGTCGACGCGGCAGGCCGTCTGGCTGCGCCTCGACCCCTCGCGCACGTCCCCGCCACCGTCGGGCGACCCGTGGCTCACCTGGCCGGAGTACGTCCTGGCGGCGCCGGTGATGATGCTGCGCACCCAGAGCCTGCCGTGGCTCCCCGCCCCCGGCTTCACCTTCGGCGACTGGGTGGCCGGCCGGGTGGGCGACCTCGCCCCGCCGACCGAGGACGACCTCGACTACCACCTCACCACGCTGTTCCCGCCCGTGCGCCCCCGTGGCTGGTTCGAGGTGCGTTACCTCGACGCCCAGGACCCGCGCTGGTGGGCCGTCCCGGTCGTCGTCCTCGCGACCCTCCTCGAGCACCCAGGGCTCGCGGATGCCGTGACGCGGGCCTGCGCGCCCGTCGCCGACTCGTGGCTGGCCGCGGCCCGGCACGGCCTGGCGCACCCTGCCCTGGCCCGCGCTGCGAAGGCGGTGTTCGCGGCCGTCCTGCCGGTGGTTCGCGATGCCGCCCTGCGCGAGACGGTCGCCGAGTTCGCCTCCCGCTACGTGGATCGCGGGCGCTGCCCGGCAGACGACGTCCTCGACGGCCCCCACACGGCCGTCGTGTCGATGATGAAGCAGAAGGAGCTGCGATGACCTCCCTCGACCCCGCGACCAGCGACGGCGACGAGCTCAAGGACTACGTCGCGAGCGAGCTGGAGCGGGTCCGCCAGCGGTCGCTCGGCCTGACGACCGCGATCCTCGACGACGAGGAGCTGACGCGCCAGCACTCGGTACTGATGTCCCCGCTGGTGTGGGACCTCGCCCACGTGGGCAACTACGAGGAGCTCTGGCTGCTGCGCGAGACCCTCGGCGTGGAGCCGATGCGACCGGAGATCGACCCCCTCTACGACGCGTTCGAGCACCCGCGCGCCGAGCGGCCCACCCTGCCGTTGCTCTCTCCGAAGGAGTCGGTCGCCTACGTCGGCACGGTGCGCCAGAAGGTGCTCGACTCCTTGGAGACGGTGCGCCTCGAGCCGTCCACACCGCTGCTCGACGCGGGGTTCGTCTACGGCATGGTGCTGCAGCACGAGCACCAGCACGACGAGACGATGCTCGCCACCCACCAGCTGCGCCGGGGACAGGTCGTCCTGCCGGCCGGCGAGGGCGACCCGGCACCTCGGGCCACCCTCCCCCCTCGGGAGGTGTTCGTGCCGGCCGGGGAGTTCGTGATGGGCACGTCAACCGACCCCTGGGCCTACGACAACGAGCGCCCGGCGCACCGGATGTCGGTGCCCGCGTTCTGGATCGACGCGACACCGGTGTCTGTCGGTGCCTTCCGGGCCTTCGTCGAGGGAGGCGGCTACGACCGTTCACAGTGGTGGAGCCCGGCCGGATGGGAGTGGCGGTGCCAGTCCGAGCGACGCACTCCGGCGTTCTGGGTGCGTGACGGTCAGTCCTGGCTGCGGCGCAGGTTCGGTCGCGTCGAGCCGCTTCCCGACGACGAGCCGGTGCAGCACATCAGCTGGTTCGAGGCGGACGCCTACGCCCGGTGGGCCGGGCGCCGCCTGCCCACCGAGGCGGAGTGGGAGAAGGCAGCCGCCTGGGACCCCGCCACCGGTCTAAGCCGCCGGTTCCCGTGGGGTGACGACCTCCCGACACCGGCACAGGCCAACCTGGGTCAGCACCGCTACGGTCCGACCCCGGTCGGCTCCTTCCCGGATGGTGCCTCGGCCGTCGGCGCCCTGCAGATGATCGGTGACGTGTGGGAGTGGACGTCCACCACGTTCGACGGCTACCCCGGCTTCTGCACCTTCCCCTACGCGGAGTACTCCGAGGTCTTCTTCGGTGCCGAGCACAAGGTGCTGCGTGGGGGCTCCTGGGCCACCGACCCGCTCGCGGCGCGGAACACGTTCCGCAACTGGGACTTCCCGATGCGCCGGCAGATCTTCGTCGGCTTCCGCACCGCCCGGGACGCCTGATGTGCCGGCACCTGGCGTGGGTCGGCGAGCCCGTGACGCTCGCCTCGCTCATCCTCGAGCCGCCGCACTCGCTGCTCCGCCAGTCCTTCGCGCCACGGCACCAGACGCACGGTGTGGTCAACGCCGACGGCTTCGGCGTCGGCTGGTACGTCCCCGGTCGAGACGAGCCGGTGAGATACCGCCGGGCACAGCCGATCTGGGGTGACGCGTCGTTCGCCTCCCTGGCCCCCACCATCTCCTCGAGCTGCCTGCTCGGGGCGGTCCGCGACGCAACGCCGGGCTTCGCGGCATCCGACGAGTCGTCGAACGCACCCTTCACGCACGGTCGTTGGTTGTTCAGCCACGTCGGTGCGCTGGCCGACTGGCCGCAGGCCCGGCGTCAGTTCCTCGAACGGGGCCTGGCCACACCGGAGGCCGCTGCGCCGGTCGACTCCGCCCTGCTGTTCGGGGTCGCGGTGGCGGCGTGGACCGCCGGGGCGTCGCTCGGCGTAGGCCTCGCCGAGACCGTGGCGGCCGCGCAGGCCGTGGGCGGCGGGCGGCTGTCGTTCCTCGCGACCGACGGCGAACGGCTGGCGGCCACGTCGTTCGGCGACCCGCTGTTCTGCCACGAGTCGGCCGCCGGGGCGCTCCTGGCGTCGGAACCGCTGGACGAGTCCGACGGATGGCGACGCCTTCCTCCGGCGAGCCTGGTGGAGGCCGGCCGTGACGGCATCCGCACCACTGCCCTGACCCCCAGCCCGTAACCACGAATGGAGCCCCCGATGACCAGCGGCGTCACCATCCCTCGCATCGACCTTCGCCTCACCTCCGCCGACCTCGTCGACACCATGCGGGCCGACGTGCGGCGCGGGCTGACCGCGACCCCCAAGCAGCTGCCGCCGAAGTACTTCTACGACGCCCGCGGCAGCGAGCTGTTCGAGGACATCACCCGGCTGCCCGAGTACTACCCGACCCGCACCGAGCGGGCGATCCTCGAGGCGAACGCGGCGGAGATCGCTGCACTGTCCGGGGCAGACACGCTGGTCGAGCTCGGGTCCGGGTCGTCAGAGAAGACCCGGCTGCTGCTCGACGCGCTCGCCGCAGCCGGCCACCTGCGCCGCTACGTGCCGGTCGACGTGAGTGCGGCGGCCCTGTCCGGTGCCATGGACGCCCTGGCCACCAGCTACCCCGACCTCGAGCTGCACGGTGTCGTCGCCGACTTCGAGCGGCACCTCGAGGACCTCCCCACGGGCGGGCGCAGGATGGTCGCCTTCCTGGGCAGCACGATCGGCAACCTGGAGCCGGCCGAGCGCCACGAGTTCCTGTCCGGGGTGCGAGCGGGCCTCACCCCGGGAGACACGTTGCTGCTCGGCACCGACCTGGTCAAGGACGTCGGACGGCTCGTCGCGGCGTACGACGACGCCGCGGGCGTCACCGCGGAGTTCAACCTCAACGTGCTGCACGTGCTCAACCGCGAGCTCGGCGCCGACTTCGACCCCGACTGCTACGCCCACGTCGCCCGCTGGAACGCCGAGGACGAGCGGATCGAGATGTGGCTGCGGGCCCGTGCCGCCCAACGGGTCACGATCGCCGCGCTCGAGCTGGTCGTGTCGTTCGACGACGGTGAGGAGATGCGCACCGAGACGTCCGCGAAGTTCCGGCCGCATGGCATCCGCGCCGAGCTCGAGGCCGCCGGGCTGCACCTCGTGGGCTCCTGGACCGACCCCGACGACGACTTCGCCCTCACCCTGGCCCGCGCCGACGAGTAGCCCCCGCGGGCCCGCGGCACCGCGGGCTGGATCGGGGACTGTCCGCGGCTGGCATCGTCAGGATGGCGGTGCTGGTGATGGGGGCGACCGGGAACGTCGGCTCCCAAGTGGTGACCGAGCTGCGTGCCCGCGGTGTGAGGGTGCGTGCGGTGAGCCGGAGCGAGCGTTCGTGGCCCGAGGGTGTCGAGGGCGTCGTCGGCGATCCCAGCCGGGCCGACGGGCTCGATCACGCCCTGTCGGGACTGGACGGTGCCTTCATGTTGAGCGGGTACGCGGCCCAGGGGGCGCTGCTCGAGGGTCTGGGCGGTGCCCACGTCGTGCTGCTGTCGTCGAGCTCGGCCGACCTCGGGGACGCGGGCAACGCGATGGCCGCCATGCACCTCGACTCCGAACGAGCCGTGCGGGCCTCCGGGTCGGCCTGGACGTTCTTGCGGCCGTGCTCGCTGCAGTCGAACCTGCTCCGATGGCGTGACCAGCTGGCCGCCGGCGATGTCGTGCAGGCCCCCTTCAGTGACGTCGCCCCGGCAATGGTCGACCCCACCGACATCGGGGCCGTCGCAGCCCTGGCCCTCACCACATCCGGTCATGACTGGAGGACCTACCGGCTGAGCGGACCTGCGCCGCTGACGCCGGGTGACCAGGTCGAGCTGCTGGGTCAGGCCATGGGCAGGGACCTGCGCCTCGAGCCGATGACGGACGACCAGGCCCGCGCCGAGATGGGTGTGCCCTACGGGGACGCGGCAGTGGACATCTTCCGTGGCCACCCCGAGCTGGAGTCGGAGGTGCACCCGGGTGTGGAGCACCTGCTCGGCCGCCCTGCCGGCTCGCTTCGAGACTGGTTGGCGCGCAACGTCACCCAGTTCTCGCCCACCCGCTGACCACCGTTCGGCAGCGAGGCGCCGGGCTCGGTGACGTCAGGTCAGCGGTCGGCTGCCTCGGCAGCCTCGCGCGACGCGGCGCGCAGCTCGCGGACCTTCCAGACCGCGACCGCGACGAGGACGACACCCAGGGCGATCAGGGCTCCGTCTCGCCCGATGGCCTTCTCGACCTGGGCGTAGGAGCTGCCCGCGAGGTAGCCGGCCATGACGACCACGACCCCCCAGACGACACCGCCAATGGCGTTGTAGGTCAGGAACGTCCGGTACGGCATCCGGGACGCACCGGCCAGGGCCGGCATGACGGCGCGGAAGAAGGCGACCCAGCGTCCGAGGAGCACTGCCATTCCGCCGCGGCGTGCCAGGAAGTCCTGCGCGGCATCCAGGCGGGCGCGTCGCTTGTCGAGGGCGCGCCAGCCCAGGATGCGCGGTCCGAAATGGCGGCCGACCTCGTAGCCGACGGTGTCACCGGCGATGGCGGCGACGACCACGGTGACGATCACCGCGGGCAACGGGACGTGACCCAGCTGGGCGGCGACCCCGCCGAGGATCGCGGCCGTCTCGCCCGGGACGACGAAGCCGACGAACAGGGCGTCCTCGACGAACACCACCAGGGCCACGACGGCCAGCACCACCCAGGGGCCGGCGGCCAGCAGCTGGTCGAGGAACCCTGTCACCGCTGGGCGGCCGTCACCGGGTCGGGACGGGCGTGTGCGCGGGCGGTCGGCCCGGTGTGGTCGGCGAAGACCCCCCGAAGCCCGGGCAGCGTTCGAAGCCACCCGGTCAGGGCCGTGAGCGGCGCGGCCAGGACCACCCATCCGATGACTGCCACGACGCACCCCAGCATGAGGCCGCCGACCACGTCCCAGGGGTAGTGCGCGGCGATGTACACCCGGGAGAACGCCATCAGCAGCGCCGCGACCACGGCGAGGGAGCCGAGCCAACGGTGGGCCAGCAGCAGCCCCGCGGCCACCGCACCGGCCATGACGGCATGGTCGGAGGGGAAGGAGAAGTCGGTGGTGACGTCGGCCAGCCGCAGGATGCCGGGATGGGTCACGTAGGGCCGTTGCTCACCGAACAGGTGGCCCAGCGGCTGGTTCAGGGCCAGGGCCAGGAGCATCGCGATGGCGGCCCAGCCGGTGGACGCCAGGTCGCGGCTGGACCGGTGCCGGGCGGCGACGAGGGCGGCGAGCAGCAGGGCGCCGAAGACCACCACGCCGTAGGTGGCGTAGGCGAGCACCGGTCCGTGCAGGAACGGCGTCTGGCGGGCCCAGGCGTTGACCGCGAGAAGGATGCGGTCGTCCAGGAGGCGGAGCTGGTTCACGACGGAGAGACCCTTCGGTGCGTGGGCGCCGGGACGGGGACCCGGTCGGGGTGAGGCATCATGGTGGTGCGACCATGAAGGTCGTACTACAAACAGAGTAGTAGATGACGGGAGTGACAGTGACATCGACGGCGGCACGTGGGCGGGGGGAGCTCGAGCGTGAGGTGCTGGCCTGCGTGGCTGCCGCCCGCGAGCCCGTGACGGCCAACGACGTCCTTGCAGAGCTCGGGGGCGGGCTGGCCTACACCACCGTCATGACCACCCTGGCCCGGTTGGAGTCCAAGGGCGTGCTGGCCCGGTCGATGCCGGGCCGCGCCTACGCCTACTCCTTCGTCGGCGATCCGGGGCAGGTCGAGGAGGCCCTGGCCGCGCACCGCATGCGGCGCGTGCTCGACTCGCGCGGCGACCGGGCCGGCGTGCTGGCTCGCTTCGTCGCCGACCTCAGCGAGGAGGACGAGCGGACGCTGCGCGCGCTGCTCGCCGACGCCGACCCCGGCGGCGACTCGTGAACGCCCCGACGACGGTCCTGATGCTCGCGCCCTGGGTGGTCAGCGTCATCCTGGCGTTCACCGGCGCCCCGCTCGGACGCCTGCTGCCCCCGGCCACCGCCGTGCGGCTGCTCACCCTGGCCGGTCTGGTGACCGCGCTGTCGACCGGCTTCGTCCTGGCCGTCGCCGGGTTCGTGGCCGTCGCCCAGCTGCCCGTGGTGGCGTCGCTCGGAGCATGGTCGGCCCGCGCGGTGGCGGCCCGGGAGCCCGTCCCGCTGGCGCTCGGAGCGGCCAGCGCCCTGGCCTGCGTGACGCTTCTCGGCATGGCGGTGCACCGGGTGCTCTCCGCTGGTCGCGACCTCGCGGTCGCCGAGGCGACCTGCCGCAGGTTGGGCCGCGGAGCCGACGGGCTCGTCGTGCTCGATGACGACGCACCCGATGCGTACGCCCTTCCCGGGTTCAGCGGCCGGGTCGTCGTGTCCACCGGCATGCTACGAGCGCTGCCTGCAGCCGAGCGGCGCGTCCTGCTGGCCCACGAGGAAGCCCACCTGCGGCACCGTCACCACCTCTATGTCCAGGTCGCGCAGCTGTCGGCGGCGGCCAACCCCCTCCTGCGCCCGCTCGCTCGCGGGGTGGGCTGCGCGGTCGAACGCTGGGCCGACGAGGCCGCGGCCGACGCTGTCGGGGACCGCTCCGTGGTGGCGCGCGCGGTGGCCCGCGCCAGCCTCGCCGCGCACCGAGCCGGCTCGGGCCCCGTCGTGACGGGTGGAACCAGGCTGGCGCTGCGGATGGCCGACGCCGTCGCGCTGGTCCGCACCCGGGCGATGCTCGGGCCGGCACCCCGGCCACGCCGAGCGCTCGCCGCCACCGTGCTCGCCCTGATCGTCGTCGGCGCGGCCGGCGCCATCGACACCGGGTCCCACACCGAGCACCTCTTCGAGGTGGCACGCGCCACCGTCGGCGTGCACTCCTGACCGGCCTGACGAGCCGGCCTCGCGTCTCAGGTCGTGGTGAGCCACTCCCGCGCGGCGGCAACCAGGCTCGCCACGCCGAGGCCGATGGTCGGGCTGACGACGGGCGCGTAGGCCGGCGAGTGGTTGGAGGGCAGGGCCGCCATCGCTGTTCGGATGCCCTCGATGTCACTGGCTCCGGCGAAGGCCGCCGGGTCTGCTCCCCCGAGCAGCCAGAAGACGCAGGGCGCCGGGGCCGCATTCGCCAGGATCCCGACGTCCTCGCTGCCGGTCACCGGGCCGGGGTCGACGACCCGACCCGGGCCGACGACCGACTCCAGCGACGCCCAGGTGCGCGCGACGGCATCCGGGTCGTTGACGACGGCGGGCGCTGACTCGATCGTCTCGATGCGCGGGGGGACGGGGGCGCGCGAGGCATCGGCCTCCGCCGCCACGATGCGAGCGATGCTGTCCAGCACCCGGGTTCGCACCTGCGGGTCGTAGGTGCGCACGTTCAGGAGCAGCTCGGCGGCGTCCGGGATGATGTTCGCCTTGGTCCCGGCGCGCAGCGCACCAACGGTCAGCACTGCCGTGTCGGTGCCGGCGACCTCGCGGGAGACGACCGTCTGCAGACGCATCACGGTGGATGCCGCCATGACGACGGGGTCGACGGTCGCCTCCGGCCGTGAACCGTGCCCCCCGGCGCCGGTCAGGGTGACGCGCAGGCTGTCGGTGGTCGCGAACGCCGGCCCCGACCGGAGGCCGATGAACCCGGCCGGGATCGGCGCCACGTGCTGGCCGAGCACGACGTCGGGCCGCGGCACCTTGGCGTAGAGCCCGTCGGCGACCATCGCGGCCGCGCCGGCGGCAACCTCCTCGGCCGGCTGGAACAGCACGATGAGGGTGCCGGCCCACGACGGGTCCTCGGCGAGACGGGACGCCGCCCCGAGCAGGCAGGTCACGTGCATGTCGTGACCACAGGCGTGCATCACCGGAACCTCGTGGCCCTCGGGGTCGAGCCCGCGGGCCGAGCTCGCGTAGGGCAGGCCGGTGGCCTCCGCGACCGGTAGGGCATCCATGTCGGCGCGCAGCAGCACCACGGGCTGCGCGGAGCGGGCCATCACCCCGACCACCCCGGTGCCGCCGATGCCGTCCTGCACCTCGAAGCCCAGGTCCCCGAGCCACGCGGCCACGATGCCGGCCGTGCGGTGCTCCTGGAACGACAGCTCGGGATGAGCGTGCAGGTCGCGGTAGACGTCCTCCAGCCGGGCAGTCAGGTCAGCGGCCGGGTCATCGGGAAGGTCCACGACCTGCAACCTAACCCACCGGGTCCTCGGGCGCCCCTGGCCGCCGTCGCACCCCGTGATGAGGCGGACCTCCCCTTAGAAGCCCCCGTCCCCGCCGGGGCCCCACTGGCCACCGGGACCGCCCAGCTGCTCGCCCTTGCGAGGGTCATCGGGCTGGTAGCCCGGGCTCCCCTCACCGCGCCGGCTGAGCGTCACGGACATGACCCCGATCAGCGCCACCACGATGACCACCACCACCAACCACCACATGGCCCGCTCCCTCCATCACCGGGCACCGCGCGCCCATCTCGCAGTGTCCCGCGGCGTCGATCGCCTGTCCACCCTCGCGCGGGGCGCCGATCGGCCGTCACGGCATCCCCCTGAGCGCTTCCCCGCAACTACGCTCCCGGTGTGCCCGAGTTCAGCTGGCGCCCGGCCAACGACGCGACGAGCGGGGATGTCGAGGCGGTGTTCGAGGCCGGCGGCGCCCGCAAGTGCCGCTGCCAGGCGCTCAAGGTCCCAGGCTGGATCTGGCGCGACACGACCCAGGACGAGCGCGACGCCGCACTCCTGCGGCAGGCCGGCTGCGGCACGAGCGGCCCCACGTCCGGACTCGTCGGGTACGTCGACGGCGAGCCGGCCGGCTGGGTCGCGGTCGAGCCCCGGGAGAACTACCCGAGGATCTGGGCCCGGCAGAAGGCGTGGATGCGCAAGGACCCGGACCTCGAGGGCGTCTGGTCGGTCACCTGTTTCGTCGTGCGCAAGGGCTTCCGCCGACAGGGGCTGATGTACGAGCTCGCCGCCGCCACCGTCGAGTACGGCCGGCAGGTCGGCGCTCGGGTCCTCGAGGGCTACCCCACCGAGCCGCCGCCAGGAAGGACCGTGATCTGGGACGAGGCGTCAGTCGGGCTGCTCCAGGTCTTCCTCGACGCCGGTTACGAGGTCGAGGCGTCGCCCACGTTGCGCCGCAGGGTGGTGCGACACCGGCTCGGCGCCTCGTCGTAAGGGCCGGTTTCGGTCGTCCGGTCCGTGCCGTGGGCGCGGGTCGAGGTGCTCTGTTGGTCACCTCTCGACGCGTCCGGTCCGCGCCCGGAATAGCGTGGAGGGCCACCGCGAGGAGCCAGGCCGGTGGCCACTCCCCGCCGGGGGAAGGAGCACGCCATGTCGCGCACCCGAGCCACCCGGGCACAGCCATGATCCTCATCACCGGCGGCACCGGCTGCCTGGGCAGCGTCGTCGCCAACCGGTTGCACCAGCGCGGGCTTCCGGTGCGGGTCCTCAGCCGCGGGGTGGCACCGCGCCCGGGCACGATCGACCCCGGCGTGGAGGTCGTGCGCGCAGACGTGCGCGACCCGGCCAGTCTCGCGACGCCGATGGAGGGGGTGGACCTGGTCGTCTCCGCGGTGCAGGGGTTCATCGGCCCCGCAGGAGTCACGCCGCAGACCGTCGACCGCGAGGGCAACATTCACCTCATCGAGGCGGCCGAGCAGGTCGGGGCGGACGTCGTCATGGTGTCGGTGGTCGCCGCGTCGCCCGACAGCCCGATGGAGCTCATGCGCGCCAAGTACGCAGCCGAGCAGCGCCTGCGTTCCGGCGGACTGGCGTGGACGATCGTGCGGGCGGAGGCGTACGCCGAGACCTGGGCCCCGCTCGTCGAACGCACTGCCGGCAGGTCGCACCGGCCGCTGGTGTTCGGGCGCGGCGACAACCCCGTGAGCTGGGTCAGTGTCGCCGACGTGGCGGCCCTGGTGGAACGCGCGGTGGTCGACGACACCGTGCGCGGACGCGTCCTCGAGATCTGTGGACCGGAGCCCGTGACCCTGACTCGCCTGGCCGAGCCGGTCATGGCTCAGCGCGGCTGGCCCGGGAGCCCGCGACACGTGCCGCGGGCCGCCCTGCACGTCATGGCCAACACCGTCGGCCGGCTCAAGCCGGTGATGGGGCTGCAGGCCCGAGCAGCGCTGACCATGGACGAGCTGCCGACCACCGATGACCGGGAGCTGCGCACCGAGTTCCCCGACCTGCGCTGCACACCGGTCTCTGCGGTGGTCGCAGCCCTCTAGGCACGCACCAGGGCGCCACACCGGCTGGTGGGTCCTGCACCCCGACGGCGCCGTTGCGGCGTCCTATCCGGTGGGTGCCAGGCGAGCAGCCAACCATTCCGCTATCTCTGGAACGTCGAGCTGGCCGGATGCCGCCCTCAGCATCAGGTCCTCGGCGTCATCGACGGTGTAGGTGAGGTCCAGATCGTTGAGGAGACAGAAGATGCGGGTGGCGGACCACGCCAGACGCTTGTTGCCGTCGACCAGGCATCGTTGCGGACCAAGGAGTGGAGAAGCGCGGCGGCCTTGTCGGGAAGGGTCGGGTAGGCGTCGTCACCGAAGACGGTGACTCGTGGTCGACCCGCGGCCACCGCCAGCAGGCCGACATCTCTGACCGCCACGTCGTCCATCACGCCGGCGGCGATCTCCAGGAGGTCCTCCACCGAGAGGTAGTCGATCTCCTGGCTGCTCACTTGCTCAGTCGCTCGAGCAGCTCACGGTCCTCGCTGCGCACTCGTTGGATCGCGTCCAGCAGTCGCTGTGGCCGATCCGACACGTACTGGGCGATGGCGGTCCTGGCGACCTCCTGCATGGAGCGGCCCTCCTGCTCGGCCTTCGCACGCAGGGATTCACTGTCGGCGACGGTGAGCCGCAGGTTCATAGCCATCCCGTAATGGGAACCACTGCGGTACCACCTGCTTCCTCGCCCTGTGGTGCGGTGGCTACGGGCGGTCAGACCCGACACCGCCCACCGTGGGCCGCAGCCGTAGCGTTGCATCAACGCTACGGCTGAGCCCTCTGGAGGAAGAACCGGCATGTCACGGACGAAGGCGCTCGGGTCGACGGGCATCGAGGTGACCCGCCTGTGTGCGGGGGCCGCCGCGTGGTGCTCTCCCGACCACCCGCACGGAGGGATCGACGCTGCCGAGTCGGCAGCCCTCGCCGACGCGTTGTTCCGCAGCAACGTCGTTCGCTACCTCGACACCTCGAACAACTACGGGGACGGCGAGAGCGAGCAACGCATCGGCCGCGCGATCCGCGCCGCGGGCGGCATCCCGGCCGGTTTCGTCCTGCAGACCAAGGCGGACCGCGACATGGTGACCGGCGACTTCTCCGGCTCCCGGATGCGCGCGTCGCTCGAGGAGAGCCTGGACCGTCTCGGCCTCCCGCACCTGCCGATCGTCTTCCTCCACGACCCCGAGAACACCACGTGGGAGCGAGCCATGGCCGCCGATGGGCCCGTCGCGGCCCTCGTCGCCGCCCGCGAGGAAGGCCTGATCGGGCACCTCGGCCTGTCGGGCGGGCCGGTCGACCTCCTGATCCGCTTCCTCGAGACCGGCCACTTCGAGGCGGTCATCACCCACAACCGGTACACCCTGGTCGACCGGAGCGCGGACCCGCTGCTCGACCTCGCCTCCGCGCAGGAGTTGGGGGTGCTCAACGCGGCGCCGTACGGCGGCGGCATGCTGACCCGCTGGCCCGTCGACCGCACCCGCTACGCGTACGGCGAGGCGCCGGCAGCGCTGATCGAGGCCGCTGACGAGATGGGCCGGCTGTGCGCCCAAGCGGGGGTGCCGTTCGCCGCGGCCGCCCTGCAGTTCTCGACCCGAGACCCGCGGATCACCTCGACCATCGTCGGGATGCGCACAGTCAGCGACCTCGAGGCGTCGATCGAGCTCGACGAGGTGGTGGTCCCCGACGACCTCTGGGCTGCCCTGCGCGCCGTTCCGCTCGACCCGTCGACCTTTCAGGATGCCGGGGGCTTCGCGTAGGTCCGTCCGGCCTCAGAGGTCCCCGAGCAACCAGCGCGCCGATCGCGACACCAGCGCTCGCCGTGGGGTGCTCTCATAGGACCGTTCGTCGTGGCCGAGAGCGTCGTAGACAACTCGCGCAGAACCGTATTCGTGCGTCCACAGCAACGGATGCCGAGTGCCTCCGTGGTCGTGCCACGCCAGCCCTCGCACCCGCGGAGACACCCGCATCCACGAGTAGCGCTCGTCGTGCACCTCGAAGCCAGCGATGCCGGCGACGATCAGATGGGCGTCGGTGTCGACCTCGATGTGCGCGACGCCCAGCTCGGGATGCATCGTCGTCCCGTGCACCCAGACCCCGCCCAGGATGCTCTCCCACTCCGGCACGTACCCGAGGCTCGTCGACGACACGTGGAGCGCGAGCAGTGGCCGACCGGACGCGAGATGGGCGAGCAGGCCTGCGCGCGAGCGTTCGTCGCGGGCGGTGTCAGGTGCCGCGTCCATGACGTCGTCGGGATGCGGACCGGCGGTGTCGCCGATGTTCAGGACCACCAGGTCGGGCGCGGACTCGGCGAGGCCGGCGAGCGCGTCATCGACCTCCTCCGCGACCTCGACAGTGAGCCCATCCTGGGTCAGCACCTCGGCAACGGCCGCCGACGTTCGAGCGAACGGGTGCCACGGGTCGGCGTAGCGACCCGCACCGGAGATCAGGAGCGCTCGAACGGTCATTTCGCCGCAGTCTAGGGTCAGCGGATGGAGGTGGTTCGGATGTCTGCATCGACGGACACTGCCCACTCGGGCGATGGCGGACGGGCCCCCCACGCCCCGTCGAACCTTCGGTTCGAGTACCACCACCCTGGAGCCATCGGTGTCGGCGAGGCGCGGCCGCGGCTGTCCTGGCAGGTGGCCGCGGCGCCACCCGGCTACGCGCAGCACCGCTACGAGGTCGAGACCGTCGTCGACGACCCGGCGCACAGCACGCCGCGGCGTTCACGCGTGGTCGTCGAGTCACCGGAGCAGGTGTTCGTCCCGTGGCCCGGGCCCGAGCTGCTGTCCCGGCACCGCGCCGTGGTGCGGATCCGCGTGGCCGGGGAGGAGTGCGACTGGAGCCCGTGGAGCGAGGCGGCATCCGTCGAGACGGGCCTGCTCCACGCCCACGACTGGTCCGCGCGCTTCATCGAGGCACGGTGGTACGAGGACCGGCCGACCGGTGACCGCCACCACGCGGTGACCCCCGACCGGCTGCCCCCGCTGTTCCGGCGGGAGTTCACCATCGACGACACCTTTCGCTCAGCAAGGTTGTACGTCAGCGCCCATGGCCTCGCCGAGTTCGAGATCAACGGGGTACGGGTCGGCCGCGATGCCCTGCTGCCCGGGTGGTCCAGCTACGCCAACCGGCTGCGGTACGCGACCTATGACGTCTCGGAGCACCTGCAACGGGGTCCGAACGCGATCGGCGCCTGGACCGGGGACGGCTGGTACCGCGGCAGGATCGGCTTCGAGGGAGGCACGTGGGACATCTACGGAGACCGGATCGGGGTCCTCGCCCAGCTGGAGGTCATGACCACGGGTGGTGAACGGATCACCGTCGCAACCGACTCGAGGTGGACCGCCTCGACCGGCCCCATCCTGTCGAGCGGGATCTACGACGGAGAGACCTACGACGCCCGACTGGCGCCGGCAGGATGGTCGTCACCGGACTTCCGCCGCAAGTGGTCTCCGGTTGCCGTCCGGGAGAGCGATCTCTCGATCCTGGCAGCGCACGACGCCCGGCTGGTGAGCAGCGATGACACGTTGGATGCCGTGGCCGTCCACGAGCGGCCCGACGGACGTCGGATTCTCGACTTCGGCCAGAACCACACCGGCCGGCTCCGGGTAAAGGTCGAGGGGCCGGCGGGCACTCGGATCCGGTTCCGGCACGCCGAGGTCCTGGAGGACCACGAGCTGTGCACCCACACGCTGCGGGAGGCCGCCCAGACCGACACGCTCGTCCTGGCGGGAGAGCCGATCGAGTGGGAGCCGCGCTTCACCATCCACGGCTATCGCTTCGTGGAGGTCTCGGGATGGCCCGGCGAGATCGCGCCCGACGCCATCCAGTCGCTGGTCTACAACACTCCGATGGACCGCACCGGCTGGTTCTGGTCCTCGGACCCGGACCTCCAGCGGCTGCACGACAACATCGTGTGGAGCATGAGGTCCAACTTCGTCGACGTCCCGACCGACTGCCCGCAGCGGGACGAGCGCCTCGGCTGGACCGGTGACCTGAACCTCTTCATGCCTGCGGGTGCCTGGATCCACAACGCGTCAGGGATGCTGTCGGACTGGCTCAGGAGCGTCGCTGCGGAGCAGCGCCAGTTCGGACCGGTGCCCTGGTACGTGCCCTTCGTGCCGGGCAACGACTACTGGGACGCGAACAAGCCGGGCGCGGTGTGGGGCGACGTGGCGGTCATGGTGCCCTACCTGCTGTTCGAGAGGCACGGTGACCTCGAGCTGCTGCGTCGCCAGTACGACAGCGCCAGGGCCTGGGTCGACCTGGTGGACGAGCGCGCTGGTGACAGCCACATCTGGGAGGCCGACTGGCAGGCCGGGGACTGGCTCGACCCCGCCGCACCTCCGGAGAACCCCCTCGCGTCGCGGACCGACCCCTACCTCATTGCGACCGCCTATTTCGCCCGGACCAGCCACATCCTCGCGAAGACGGCGAGCGCCCTGGGGTTCGCGGACGACGCGGCGCGCTACGGGGCGCTGGCGTCGGAGGTCCGCCGCGCCTTCGTCGAGCGCTACCTCGAGGATGACGGCCTCGCCACCTCTGACACCCAGACCGCCTACGCACTGATCCTCGTGTTCGACCTGTGCCCCGAGCAGGTCCCGACGCTGGGCCGGCGACTGGCCCAGCTCGTCGAGGACGTGGGCTGCGTCATCTCCACCGGGTTCGTGGGCACGCCGATCATCTGCGACGCCCTCGTCACCGCAGGGCGACCCGACCTCGCGTACCGGCTTCTCCTGCAACGCGAATGCCCGTCGTGGCTGTATCCAGTGACGATGGGCGCCACCACCACGTGGGAACGCTGGGACTCGATGCTCCCCGACGGCTCGATCAACCCCGGCGACATGACGGGCTTCAACCACTACGCCCTGGGTGCCGTCGCCGACTGGCTCTACCGGCATGTCGCAGGGCTGAATGCCGAGGCCCCCGGTTTCCGGGTGGCCCGGATCGCCCCGAGACCGGGTGGTGGCCTCGACTCCGCGGGTGCGCGCCACGAGACGCCGTACGGCCCGCTCGAGGTCCAGTGGTCGACCAAGGACGGTGGTGTCACGATCGACGCCACCGTGCCGGTGCGCGTCACCGCGATCCTGGACCTCCCCGGCATCCCAGAACGCCGACTCACGCACGGGAGCCACTCGGTGCAGCTCAGCGCTGCCGAGGCGGACGCGATCAGCGCGATGTGACGGCTCGTCAGGGCGCAGTGGCGACCTGGCTCCAGTCGGGCGGGATCGATCCCTCGTGCGAGACGGTGAGCGCGGCCCAGCGCGCACCGGCATCCAGCGCCTGTCGCCCGTCGACGAAGCCCCGGGCGTACATGGCGAGGTAGCCGGCCAGGAAGGCGTCCCCGGCGCCCGTGGTGTCGACGACCGCGGCCGGGATCGCCGGTTGCCGCAGCTCGCGGTCGGCGTCCAGTTGGAGGGCACCCTCCGGGCCGGAGGTCACGACGATCCGGCCGAACCGGGTCAGGTGGTGGGCACGCTCCAGCTCGCCGACGGCGTCAGCCCGAGATCCGAAGGCGATGTCTGCCGTCACGGCCGGGTTGTCGAGGGCGCCGAGGCCGACGACAGTCGTGCAACCGCTCGCCCGGGCGTGCTCGAGGTCGGGCAGGAAGTGGTCGCTCCACACGACGAACACGACGATGTCGCCGGGCTCGAGCGGTGCATCTCGAGTGGTGATGTGGCCCATCGTGTCGGGCGAGAGCCCGAGGATCGTCCGGTCTCCGGCAGCGTCGACCAGGACCATGACGTGGCGTGAGCCGCCGGGCGTGCGGTTGACGACGAGGTGGGCGATCCTGCTTGCCGCCAGGGTGGACTCCAGCCGGTGGCCGATCGCATCGTCGCCGATCGTCGTGACGAACCCGGTCTCGACGCCCGCGCTTGCCAGGGCCTGGGCGACGTTTCCTGCCGACCCACCGGGGCGCTCGATCGTGTTCCGGGACTGCGTGAAGCGGCCACGGACCGGGAACTGGTCGACGTAGACGACGGTGTCCCAGGCGATCGGTCCGACGACCCATACCCGCCGCGCTTCGCTCATGCGTACCTCTCCTGGCTGGCTCTCCGGAGGGTGAACAGGCTGCCCATGGCCTTCGCTGCTTGGGGGATCTCCGCCCAGTTGACGTCGTCGATCCAGCTGATGGCGAAGAGCTCGCAGGCCTTGGGGGACCGTGCAGCCACGAGGGCGGCCGCAAGGGCGCTGACGGTGTCGGTGTCGCCGCCCATCTCACAGGCGAGCCCGTAGGCCTCCAGGCAGGTGCGAGCGTCGCTGGCCACGGTCGCGACGGCCAGAAGGGTCTCGACGGGGCTGAGCGAGACGCCGGTAGCCGGCGGCGACCACGCGTCAAGCCGGCGCAACTCGTCGATTGCGTTGCCGGGCAGGCCTATTGCGTCCACTTCGGCGCGCAGGACCTTGGCGAGGTTGTCGGCGTCGACGCCCGAGGAGACCACAGCGAACAGCTTTGATGCAGCCACGGCGCAGACCGACGACGTGGGATCAGGATGGGTGGCCTCGGCCATCGCGCGGACCAGGGAGCGGCGCCTGAGGTCGTCGATCGGGTGGAACGCCAGCCCCAGGAGGGCGGTGCGCATCATCCCCCCGTTGGTTCCACCGACGAGCGCTGCCTCGTGGGGCGCGACCGGCAGGCCCAGTGCTGCCCGGGTGGTCGGCCCCAGACCACGCAGCCGCGGAACGGACCGGCGCAGCTCGGCCAGGAACGACGACGCAGCGCGCTCGGGGTCGTCCACCGTGGCCGTGGCGATCGTGAGCAGGCTCAGCAGCGTGTCGTCGCTGACGCCTCCGTGTGGCCATCCGGCGCGGTCGCCGATCGAGGTGACGTCGACCGGGACCGGCTCCGGAAGGAACTCGTAGGCGACCCCGAAGGCGTCGCCGGCGGCGTACGCCAGGACCGCAGAGCTGATGGCTTCCCACAGCGGCCGGTCCTGGCTCGTGGCCGGGGGGGACAGTGCGCCCTCGGCCGCGCTGACCAGCGTTCGTGCTCGCACGGGCCATTCCTCACGCGTTGGCTGCGGAACCGGTTTCACTCTTCCACATTGCCGATGAGCCCCAGACCGAGAGGCCATCGGATGCCGTGAGGGCGCCAGAGGCGGAGAGCCACGCTGGCCTCGAGAGCCGGATCAGGACTGCAGGGAGAGGTTGTTCCCGTCGGGATCGAGGAACCACGCGATGCGGGCGCCGCTCGGTGCGGTCCAGATGCCGCGGTCGTCCTGGGCCATGCCGTCGTAGCGGTTGAAGCGGATGCCGGCCGCGACCAGCCGGTCCACCTCGCCCTCCAGGTCGGTGACCGTCCAGCCCAGAACCGTGTAGGGCGCTGCGCGAACCTCCGACACCAGCGTGATCCGCAGATGGTTCGTGGGGGTCTCATGCACGAGGGCGAAGGGCCGTGCGTCGACCAGGTCGAGCCCGAGGATGCCGCCATAGAAACGCTCGGCAGCATCCAGGTCAGTCACCCCGACGAACGCAACCTGCGTGGCCTGACCGAGCATCTCGGTCCTCCGTTCCGAACGGCCGTGCCGCCCACACCGATTGGCACGTCCCGCCCCACGCCAGGACCCAGGTGATCGCGGACCTTGCACAGCGTAGAAAACAGCGGGAGCAGCGGGGCTCGGCTCCGGATGAGCGGGAGTACGGTGAAAAGCGGCTCTCGAAGTGACAACTGTATCCAGTTCGGCGCACACCCTGACGTGCTGGCTCGACGTCAGGTGACTTCGATCAAGGGGGATTTGTCCATGTCTCGCTCCGTGCCAGCATCCTGCCCGACCGTCATCTCCGAAGGGGCTTGAGGTGTCCGGGGCGGGCCCGCAGCTGAAGAAGGCGCTCAACCAGCGCCAGCTGACGATGATCGCCATGGGCGGTGTCATCGGGGCCGGCCTGTTCGTCGGGTCGGGCACCGTCATCCACGACACCGGGCCGGCAGCATTCATCACCTATGCCCTGTGCGGCATCCTGATCATCCTGGTGATGCGGATGCTCGCCGAGATGGCCGTGGCCAATCCCTCCACGGGCTCCTTCGCCGACTACTCCCGCAAGGCCCTCGGCGACTGGGCCGGCTTCTCCGTCGGTTGGCTCTACTGGTACTTCTGGGTCATCGTGGTCGGCTTCGAGGCCGTCGCGGGGGCGAAGGTGATCAACTTCTGGCTCCCCGGGGTGCCGACCTGGACGCTCAGCCTGGTGCTCATGCTCCTGATGACCGGGACCAACCTCATCTCCGTGTCGTCGTTCGGGGAGTTCGAGTTCTGGTTCGCGGGGATCAAGGTCGCGGCCATCATCGTGTTCCTCGTCGTCGGCGCACTCTTCGTGCTCGGGATCTGGCCCAACACCGACCTCGACTTCAGCAACCTCACGGCGTACGGCGGGTTCTTCCCCAATGGCGGCCTGGCGGTCACGGCCGGGGTGGTCACGGTGATCTTCTCGATGGTGGGCGCCGAGATCGCGACCATCGCGGCGGCCGAGTCCGACAACCCCGAGCGAGCGGTGTCCAAGGCCGCGAACTCGGTCATCACCCGCATCGCGATCTTCTTCGTCGGCTCGGTCTTCCTGCTGGCCGTCATCCTGCCGTGGAACTCCGCCTCGTTGGAAGCGTCTCCCTTCGTCGCGGCGTTCCAGGAGATGGGCATCCCGTATGCCGACGACATCATGAACGCCGTCGTGCTGACCGCCGTGCTGTCGTGCCTGAACTCGGGCCTCTACACGGCATCCCGAATGCTGTTCGTGCTGGCCGCTCGCCGCGAGGCACCCGCGTCGATGGTGACGGTGAACTCGCGCGGTGTGCCCATGGTGGCGATCCTGTCCTCGTCAGTGGTCGGCTTCCTCGCCGTCATCATGGCGGCGGTCTCGCCCGACACCGTGTTCTCGTTCCTGCTCAACTCCTCCGGCGCCGTCATCCTCTTCGTCTACCTGCTCATCGCCATCTCGCAGATCATCCTGAGGTATCGCGCCGACGAGTCGACGCTCAAGGTGAAGATGTGGTGGTTCCCCGCGCTGTCGGTCCTCACCGCACTCGGCATCGTCCTCGTGCTGGTCCAGATGGGACTCACCGAGGACGTGCGGATCCAGCTCGTGCTGAGCCTGGCGTCCTTCGCCGTGGTGCTCGTCCTGTTCTTCGTGAACAAGGGACGGATCGCCCGACTGCCCGCGCGCGTCGTCAACGAGCCGACCGGTGAGGCGCGCCGGGTGCTCGTCCTGGCCAACCAGACCCTCGAGGCCGACGAGCTGATGAGCGAGCTGCAACGCATCGACTCGATGGGCAAGGCCACCTACTACGTGTGCGTCCCGGCCAGCGCCGTCGAGACCGGCACCGCCTCGACGCACGGCGCGGTGTCCGTGCGGGACGCCACAGCCCAGGCCGCGCAGGAGCGGCTGGACCGGACACTCGCGGCCCTGCGGGCACGCCACCTCGACGCCACCGGTGGGCTCGGTGACCAGCGACCGCTGCGCGCGCTGCGGGCGGCGGTGACCCAGTTCGATCCCGACCAGATCGTCATCGTGACGCTCCCCGCTCGCGACTCGATCTGGCAGCGGTTCGAAGTCGTCGACCGCGCGGGCGAGCTCGGTCTGCCGGTGACGCACGTCGAAGCGGCCTCGCTCATCGTGCGGGCGTAGACCCGTGACGATCGCGGTCGCCTACACGGCGCAGGAGAGCGGCACGGCGGCGCTCGAGCTGGCCGGCGTGCTCTGCACGCTCGGTCGACGAGCCACTCGTGGTCGCGGTCGTCGTGACGACGCCGCACGCCGCTGGTGCTCCGGAGTTCGTCGACGGCGACTACCTCGCGCCGCTGACGTCCTGGGGACAGTCGGTGCTCGATCAGGCCAAGGCCGACCTGCCGCCGAGGTGCAGGGCGACCTTCGAGGTGCGGGTGGCCTCCTCCATCCCCGCTGGGCTGCTCGATCTCGCCGCCGACTACCGATGCGTCCGCCGTGGTGCTCGGCTCGTCGAGCAAGGGCCCCCTGGGTCGGATCTCCTTCGGCAGCGTCACCGACCGGCTCGCGCACTCGGCCCACCTGCCGGTGCTGCTGGCGCCACGGGGCTACCGCCCCGAGCCGGGCTCCCGCATCCGCCGGGTGAGCATCGGCGTCGGAGGGTCGGCCGGAGCCGGTCATGTGGCCACCGTCGGGGCCCAGCTCGCTGAGGCAGCGGGTGCGAGTCTGCGAGCCGTGTCGTTCGCCGTGCGGCCTCCCAAGCGGCTCTTCGGCAGTGTGGAGGAGTCAGCCGACGACCTCGTCGTCGAGCAGTGGGTGGATCGCACGAAGAACGCCCTCCGCGCGGGTGTCGGGGACGGCGACCCCGCCCTGGCGGATCGGCTCGCCCGCAGCCTCGTGGTCGGAGAGGGCCTCTCGTGGGGCAAGGCCATCGGGAGACGTCGAGTGGCGCGACGGTGACCTGCTGGTCATCGGCCCGAGCTCGTCGGCGCCGGCTGCTCGTCTCTTCCTCGGCTCACGAGCGTCGAAGATCGTCCGGTCCGCCCCAGTGCCGGTCTTCATGGTGCCGGCCCCGCGCACCACGTGAGCCCAGTCGGGTGGATGGCTGACCTGCAGCTTGTCTGGCAGAGGTGACCCTCGGCCAGACCGGTCCGGTTGCTTCAGTCAGCTGACATTGCTGCCAGAACCCCAGCCGCTGAGGCCGCCCCGCTTCTCCGGAGCATTGAGGTGGCGGTCCTGACCCTTGTAGGGACTCCTCGTGCCCCGTCGGTCCTCCACGACGGTGACGAGGACGAGGAAGAGGACCAGCACGACTATCGCGACCCACCAGAACATGGCAGCTCCTTCCGCGCGCCGCCACTCGGGCGGACTCCAACGAGGGTGCCACTCGGGCGCACCCGTGTCCATGACTCGTCGGCAGGACCCGCGCCGGTTCCATGTCTGGACGCAGCAACCCGCGCGTCCCCTCAGTCCTGAGTACCGGACCTCGGTGAGGACTCGGCTCGGTCAACGTCCGGGGTGGTCCGGCAGCGCGATCGTCGTGCGGCTCCCCCTCGCTCGAGCCCTCGCCCTCCGCTTACCTCCCGTCAGAGTCGGTCCTGCGGGCATGCCGAGCCGATGCCCGCCCGATCGACGCAGTGCCACCGGCAGCCCGGCGAGATGCCGTCGGACCCCTGCCCTTCGTCTTCATGGCCGCCTCGGCGGCCAGGTTTCGCTGCGCGATGACCCGCGCCAACGGGGCGGTCACCCACACCGCCAGGACCAGGGCCGCGGCGCCGATGACGACGAAGACGACGGTGTCCGCGATGTCCACCAACCACCCGTCGCTCTGCGAGGTGTCGAGGCCGACCCAGGCGTTGAACCGATAGCCGGCGTAGGTGGTGCCAGCAAGCACCGCGGCCGCAACCGCGCCCAGGAAGACGCGGCCCCACATCCCGACACGTTTGGCCTCAGGCCGGATCGAGTCGGAGAACTCGGATCCTTGAACCCACGAAGAGAAGTTCACCTCGTCCCGCCACCCGCCCAAAGGCGCAACCACCTCCCGCGGTGCCGCCAGAAGTGCCTCCTCGGGGGTGGCGAAGTCCTGGTCGATGACCCACCCCTGAGCCGACGCGTCGCCATCGTGACCGAAGAATCCTGAATGCGGATCGAAGAGGTCGGCTAGGCTGCTCCTCAGGTCGCTGCCGCGGCATCCCACCCGCCGGTGGCGGTACCTGCCTTTGGACAGGCGGATGACGACGGCGACTTCCACGGCCGCGGACTCCAGCCGACGGCGGTGCACGCTGACCACCTGAGCCTTCCCGTCGGTTGCCTGGCGGCGCTGGAACCGGCCGGGGAACGCGGCCTCACGCACCGCGAATATCCTGTCCCGCAGCACATCCAGGCCACCTCCCGCGTTGCCATCACCCGTGGGAATCGTCGCAGGGACGGTGGCGCCGGAGGCCAGGAGGAACTCGAGCGCGTACACCATCTCCTCGTTGTTCGAGTACCGCCCCCGATAGGAGATCGCGCGAAGGTCTTGCCACCGGATTCGATGCGTACGAAGGAAATTCGCCACGATCACCCCCGTCGGATCCGCGCCCACGCCCCGCCGGTACGCACGGTATGCCGCCAACAGCGACACGAGGACCAGGACAACGGCCAGGGGCCAGATCCTCTGGGGCGGCTCTCCTCCCCACGCGCCTGGCGCCTTCATGGACCACCCGACGGCGAGCGCGCCCGTTAGCCACCCGAACAGGTACCCGGCGCGCGGCCTGCCGTGAACCATGAAGGACTGGGACCACGCCGACTCCGGGATCACGCCGATGTCGGCTGCTGCGCCTGACGTGACCGAGGCGGCACGCCTGTCCATGTCGACCGACAACCCTGAACCTGCTGTCGGCTGAGGGTGGCTCGGCCGATCCATGGAGGCATCGGGCCCGTCGAGGTGCCGCTCGAGGCGGCACTCGACCCGGTCGAGGCCTCCGTTCAGCCAATCACCAACGAGGAGCAGGACCACCGGCAGCCCGATGGTGGCCACGAGGGGGACGAGGCTCGACACGAGCTCGGAGTCCGGGCCCAGGTAGACCGCCACTGCCAAGGAGGCGATGACGAGTAGCGCGGCCAGCGCGAACCACACCTTGGTGAGGATCCACCGCGTGACGTGCCACCACTGGGGCGGCTGCGGAAGCCACAGGATCTGCGACCGCACCCGCCGGCGCTCCAGACTCTTCGAGAACTGTGTGGGCTTCTGCCAAACCGCCGGGCCGGGGAGGGGGTCTGCTCGGGTGGACAGCGCGAAGCTGTGGGCCAGCTGCAATGCGTCCTCGAGCGTCGGAAGCGTCATGTTCTCCGACGTGAAGGTTGACGGGGTCGGGTCCGCGAACAGGTTGTCCCGCACGTCGTTCAGCCGGTTGAGATCCACCGTGGCGCTGCGCAGCAGGTAGCCGCCCGCGACGCGGGAGAGGATGACGAAGTCGACGTCACACGACGCACCATCCCTCGGCCGGGCACCGATGACCCGACCCACTCCGCGCACGTTCATGAGCAGCTTGGCGATCTCGTCAAGGCCCTGCACCTCGGCCACCCGACCAGTGTGGCGTCGCAACCCCCCCGTGTCGACGCTGCTCACGCCGACCCACAGACCAGACGGAGAGAACACTGCCGGGCCAAGGAGCGGTCGCCCGAGCGTTCGTGGGCGATGGGGTCCCCCCAGGCGGCGCTGAACCGCGCTTGGATCGCATCGCCCCCCTGCGGATATGTCGCCGACATCACACTGTGTAAGGTCAATGACCGCGCCCCCAAGTCGCTACCTTTTCTACGGCAGGGACCTTTCAGATGGGGAGCATGGCATGTCGATTGGCCAGGCCGTCAGTAGTGTCTTTTCCAAGTACGCGACGTTCTCCGGGAGGGCTCGACGCAGCGAGTACTGGTGGTGGTACGTCTTCGTCACCGTCATCGGCATCATCGCCAACGTGATCGACCGGTCGGCCGGACTCACCTTCGGTGACGCAACGTACGCAGGCGGCTGGATCGCCGGCATCGCCGGGTTGCTGCTGTTCCTTCCCACCTTCGCGGTCTTCGTGCGGCGGCTGCACGACACGGGCCGCAGCGGCTGGTGGCTGCTGCTCGGCTTCATCCCCCTCATCGGCGCCATCGTGTTGCTGATCTTCACGCTGCTCGACAGCCAGGCCGACAACCAGTACGGCCCTTCGCCCAAGCGCTCAACGGGCCCCGTGGCTGGGGTCGGACAACTCGCCTGAGCCGCGTCCCCATCCGGGTCAGATCGGCACGTTCCCTGGAGATTCTCATGCGTCGCACGCTCATCGTCTCGACCCTCGTCGTGCTGCTGGCGGCGTCCGCCACGGCCTGTGGCACCAACGGTGACGCCCCGGGGGCAACGCCGTCGCTCTCGCCCTCGGCGTCGTCGGCGGCTGCGTCGAAGGTCAGCGTCGCCTTGCCGACCCAACAGATGAGCGCCGCAGACGCCACCACGGTCGACGACGCCGTCGCCGGTATCTGGTCACAGAGCAAGGAGGACCTCCCCGCCCTGATCATCGGCGTCTGGGACCCTAAGAAGGGCGCCTTCGTCAAGGCCTACGGAGACTCGCAGAAGGGAGTTCCCGCGACGACGGACATGAGCTTCCACATCGGCAGCATCTCCAAGGCCTACACGGCCACGACCATGCTCAGACTCGTCGAGGACGGCAAGCTCACCCTCGACGACACCATCACCGACGCCGCTCCCGGAGTGGCCAAGAAGTTCCCCGCCGTCGCGGACCGCACCATCCGACAGCTCCTGGACATGCACTCCGGCATCCCCGACTACCTCAACACACCCCACGGCCTGGTCCCCAAGGTCGCCCAGGACCCCACCACCCCGATCGCGGCCGACACCCTCATCCAGACCGGCATCGACCTCGGCCTCACCCCTCCCGGTCAGCCTGGCGGCTACTCCACGACCAACTACATCCTGCTCCAGGAGATCGCCGAGGAAGTCACCGGTACCACCCTGCAGGAGCTGGTGAAGTCCGAGGTGACCGACCCCCTCGGGATGACCCACACCTCACTTCCTCCCCTCAACGACACCACGCTGCCGGCCCCGGGCCTGCACAGCGCGCTCACACCCTCGTGCCAGAAGGAGTTCGCGAGCAGTGGTGCCCAGGTGAAGCTCGGCACCGACCTGACCGACTACTCCCTGTCCTACGGCCAGGGCGGCGGCGGCATGGCCTCGACCATCACCGAACTGGGGCTGTTCGCCGCCTCCGGCGTCGGCGATGCCGTGCTCCAGCCCGCCACCGCGAAGGCCCGAGACACCCTGGCCACCCTGGGTGACACGCTCGAGTACGGGCAGGGGACCCTGCGCTACGGCTCGTGGTACGGCCACTCGGGCGAGACGCTCGGCTACGAGACCCTGGCGCTGCGCAACCCCGACACCGGCGTGACCGTGGCCCTGGCCAGCAACTCCTGCGGCGTCATCCTGCAGTACATGACGATCCTCGCCGCGCTCTACCCCGACATGTGAACCTCACGTTCACAGCGGTGTTGCACGCGAACCGGGCGAGGGCGGGATCAGGTGGGCGAGCTCCTCACCAGAGGTCGTGGATCGAGTCGCGGAGGCGGCGGTTGTACAGCTCGGTGACCGCTGCCGTGAAGTCCTCGCCCAGCGGGGGCACCGAGCCCGCGGTGGCGTTCTGCCGGGCCTGCTCGGGTGAGCGAGCACCAGGGATCACCGTGGTGACACCCTCCAGCTGGGCGACCCAGGCCAGCGCTGCGCGGGCAGATGAGAGATCACGCGACGCGGCAAGGGCAGCGAACTCCCTGGCCGCGCGCACGCCTTCGTCGTAGTCGACCCCGGAGAAGGTCTCGCCCCGGTCGAAGGACTCCCCGTGACGGTTGTAGGTGCGGTGGTCGTCGGCGGCGAAGGTGGTCGACTCGTCGTACCGCCCCGACAGGAGCCCGCTGGCCAGCGGGACTCGCGCGATGATGCCCACCCCGGCCTCCAGGGCCGCAGGCAGAACCCGTTCGAGCGGCTTGAGTCGGAAGGCGTTGATGATGATCTGCACCGACGCCACTGCCGGCCGGGCGATCGCGGCGAGCGCCTGGTCGACCGTCTCGACACTGACGCCGTACGCCGCCATCACCCCCTCGGCCACCAGCGTGTCGAGGTCGTCGAAGACTCGGTCACTGTTGATGACTTCGGTTGGGGGGCAGTGCAGCTGGACGAGGTCGAGGGTGTCGGTGCGCAGGTTGGAGCGCGAGCGGTCGGTCCAGGCACGGAAGTTCGCCATCGAGTAGTTCGCAAGGCTCTGGTCGGCTCGCCGGCCCATCTTGGTGGCCACGAACGTGTCGAGCCCCGGGTGGCCTGCCAAGAACTCCGCGATGAACTGCTCGCTGCGGCCGTCGCCATACACATCGGCCGTGTCGAACATCGTCACGCCGGACTGCACCGAGGCCTCCAGCACCGCATGAGCATCGTCAGGGCGGACCTCGCCCCAGTCCGCACCGAGCTGCCAGGTACCCAGCGAGATGATCGACACCGGGCGCCCGGTCCGGCCAAGAACGCGGTGGGGCATCTTGGCGCCAGTGGAGCCAGGCTCCGAGGGCAGGTTCGTGTGGGAGTCAGAGTCCATGGCGTCATCCTGTCCCATCAGTGGCGACGGGCGCTGCCCCGGTGGGGACCTCGCAGGCGCATCCAACGCTTGTGGACAGCGAAGAGCGCCGGTGGGATCCTGAATGGTCCGCCTGTGCGGACGGGTGTGAAGGGAGCCAGTCATGTTCTGGTGGGCTGTGATCATCGGGCTCGTCGCCTTCCTTGTCCTCGTCACCGTCATGGAGAACCACCGAGGCACGAGGGCCCCGTTCAAGGGTCAGGATCGCCATCTGAATGCTCCAGACCGGCGTGGCGCCTCCGGCGGAGAGCAGGGCTGGGGCAACAGCGTCTGAGGGGTGCATCCGGCACTTGACCTGGGACGGCGAGGGTGACGTCTGAGGCCGCCACGGCATCCCCCGCACGGCGCGGGCGGCGGTGGACTTGCGTTTCGTTGCGGCCAGACTCAAGCGCGCTGCAGGATCTGTTCCACCACCTCGGACTTCGCCTGCGCGTAGTGCTGAACGTGCCGCCACTGCTGGGTGGCCAGCGTTCGTTTGGTGCCGGCGTACAGCTCCCGGTCACCGGCGTCGGTTCGTAACCGGTCACGGAAACGGAGCATGCGGTCGACCTCGTGCTCGCCCGCGGTGAAGACGTGCAGGTTGACGTCGGTGTCGGGGCCCTTGAGCAGGCGGTGCTCGAACCAGTCGGGCTCGCGGATCACCAGCCGGTAGCCGACCCCGGTCAGGGCTGGCACGTAGCTGGGCTCGTCAGCCGAGTCTCGAACCACCAGCAGGATGTCGATGATCGGCTTGGCGACCAGGCCCGGCACGGAGGTCGACCCCACGTGCTCCAGCTGCACCACCGCCGCGCCCAGGGCGCCGCGGACCCGGCCGGCCTCCCGGTGGTACAGCACCGGCCAGTTCGGGTCCGACTCCACCAAGGTGATGGTGCCGTTGTGCGGGATCAAGGGCTCCAGGCGCACCTGTTGCATGTGCTCGTCACTGACCGGATCAATGTCGCTCATGGCCGCTCCCCACGTGAGTCAACAATCCTCGCGCCCGGCGCAGAAGGGCAAGAGAAGGCCGATCCGCCCTGCCCTCTCGGTCTCTGGGTCGCCCAGGAGTCCGGCCGCTCCACAGCCTCGCTCGGTATATTCGAGGATGTCGGCGGGCAGCCGCTGGGTAACAGGAGGTCATCATGAGAGCGTTCGCCGGTGACGGCGGCCTGTCCGCGGTGGGCGGGACACTGATGATCAGCCTCACGCTGGTGCTCCTGATGCTGCTGGTGCTCGCGCTGACCGCGACGCTGGTCGTGTGGCGGGTGTACCGGCGCGTCCGCCGCTGGCGCGGATGGCAGGGATGGCAGGGCTGGCACCGGGGCGCGGCCGCGGTCCACCCGCGGGCGATGATGCCCGGGCCGGGGCGTGACGTCGCCCGGTTGCGGCGGAACTTGCGCGAGGAGGTCCAGGCCGCCGACGTGATGCTGTCTCGCGCCAAGAACGGCCGGCTGTTCATCGCCGATGCGCGTGCCCTGCTTGACGAGCTCAAGATCAACGCCGCGGCGGTGGATGCCGACCTGGCCAGCATCCAGGGCTACGCGGACCTGACCCAGCAGCGCCGCGCCCTGGACGCGCTTGGTCCCCAGGTCGCGAAGCTGATCCAGACCAGCTACCTGGCTCGGCAGACGATGCTGGAGACCGAGATCGCGGACCGCGAGCGACACCTCACGCACCTCAGTGAGCACGTCGAGCGGCAGGCCGCCGCGGTGAAGATCTACCGTCACGGGGCGCACGGTCTCGACCTCGGCGATGCACAGGTCAACCTCGACACCTCGAGCGACTCGGCAGTCCCGGAGCCCAGCCAGTAACACGAGCTACCCACCCGGGTGCAGTCGGGGCGCCCGCTCACGCCACCCATGAAGAGAAGGTGGAGCGTTCATCCCCGTCGGTTTCCTGCCGGTGAGCGTAGGCCAAGAGGTCGGCCTCGCGCTCGGGAAGGAAGCCTGAGTCCCGGCAACAGTCGTGGCAGACGGCGAAGGCTCGTCGGCCCAGGTGCACGACCTCGACGAGGTGAGGACGACAGGCCCCGCTGTCCCCATGGTGGTGGTCGCGCCGATGGGCCGCATCGACAGTGCAGGCAGCCACCGCTGCGGACTGGTTTCGTGTCGCGTCGACCATGACGAGCTCCAACCTCGGCCGGGCAGGCCGCCCAACCTCTTACCCTCAAGGAGCACGCGGGACTGGCCCCTGATACTCCGCACAGCACGACCTCATCTGACCGCTGAGAAGGACTTCGCCCTGTGCGAGCAGGCCTTGAGGTTCCTGGGCTCGAGGCACACCATGAGGACCATGGGCGTCATCGAGTTCGAGATCGAACGACTCATCCCTGCACCGATCGAGCACGTCTTTGCTCGGCTGGCCGACATCGAGGGCCACAACGACTGGATGCCCAAGAAGGGCAGCATCCTCGGGCGCACGCAGCAGACCTCGCCCGGAGAGCCAGGGCTCGGAACGACCTACCTCGATACGACATCGTTCGGGGCCACACCCGGAGAGATCTCGCAGTTCGGGCCGCCTCAGACGCTCGTCTACCACTGGTGGAACCGATCCAAGGGTGGGCGGCTACTCGTTGAGGGCTGGCCCGCGTACTCGCTGACGTCCACCGCCGACGACACCACGCTCGTCCGTCATCACGCCAAGGTGGTCACCTACGGCGTCTACCGAGGTGCGACCCCGGTGCTTCGAAGGATCGCGGTCAGGGAACGAACCGCGACGATGGAGGCGCTCAAGGCGTCCTTCGCGACCAGCCCATGACCCATGAGGTGCCCGCGCCGACGGCACGCGCACGGGCTGCTTGACGACTGCCGTTAGGTCCGGTGTCCGGCCGACGTGGTCCAGGTGCTCGGCGCGAAGCTGTCCGAGTGCGCCGCAGAGGCACACATGGTGATGGCCCAGCCATCGAGCAGGAGTGGCAGCCCGGGCCTAGGATTCGCAGATGAGTCAGGTACAGGTGCCTGAGGACGATCTATCGGAGGCCGGCGACCCGCCGCTGCTGGCGTCGTCTGCGCGCAATGTCGCGTTCGCTCTGATCATGGGCGGGATGCTGCTGGCGGCGCTGGACGGGACGATCGTGGCCACGGCCCTGCCGACGATCGTGGGCGACCTCGGTGGTGCTCAGCACATGAGCTGGGTGGTGACCGCATACCTGTTGACTCAGACCATCGCCACGATCCTGGGCGGCAAGTTCGGCGACCTGTTCGGGCGCAAGACGATCTTCATCGGCAGCATCGTGCTGTTCACCGTCGCCTCGATGCTGGCGGGGCTCTCTCACTCGATGACCTGGCTCATCGCGTCACGCGCCCTGCAGGGCATCGGCGGTGGTGGCCTGACGATCACGGCCACGGCGATGATCGCCGACATCATCCCGCTGCGGGAGCGGGGGAAGTACCAGGGCGCGATGGGTGCGGTCTTCGGCGGCACGACCGTCCTGGGACCGCTGCTGGGTGGCTTCTTCACCGACCACCTGTCGTGGCAGTGGGTCTTCTACGTCAACGTCCCGATCGCGCTGGTGATCATCCCCCTGGCGGTCCGGCTCCTTCCGTCGGTCCCCACCTCCGGGCGCCCGATCTTCGACACCTTCGGCATCGTCTTCATCTCGCTCGGGTCTGCCGCGCTCATCCTCGCGACGAGCTGGGGTGGGTCGGAGTACGGCTGGGGGTCACCGACCATCATCGGGTTGGTTGCGGGAGGTGTGGTGTTCATCGGGTGCTTCATCGTGTCCGAGCACCGCGCGGCCGAGCCGATCCTTCCGCTGCGGCTGTTCCGGCGGAACGTGTTCAGCGTGAGCTCGGTGCTGAGCTTCATCGTCGGCTTCGCCCTGTTGGGCTGCATGACCTTCCTCCCGACCTACCTGCAGTTCTGCCAGGGCGTCAGTGCCACGGTGTCCGGGCTGCGCACGTTGCCGATGGTGCTTGGGCTCATCGTGGCGTCGGTGGGTGCCGGGAACGTGGTCAGCAAGACCGGCCGCTACAAGGTGTTCCCGATCGTCGGCTCGCTGGTCATGGGCGTCGGGATGTGGCTGCTCTCGCGGCTCGACCAGTTCTCCACGACCCTCGAGACGTCCGCCGCGATGTTGGTGCTCGGCGTCGGCATCGGCCTGTCGATGCAGGTGCTGACGATCATCGTGCAGAACACCGTGGAGTACCGCGACCTGGGCGTCGCGACCTCGGGCGTCACCTTCTTCCGGACCATGGGCAGCTCGTTCGGCGCGGCCGCGTTCGGCACCCTGTACGCCAACCAGCTGGCACCCAACCTCGCCAAGGCGGTCGCCACGAGCGGCGCGGACCCGAGCCAGGTCACGTCGCCCAGCGCGGTCCAGGCGCTCCCACCGCCGCAACAGGCGGCCGTCGTCGCGGCGTACGCGGACACGCTCCAGTACGTGTTCGCCGCCGCGATCCCGGTCGCGGTGCTGGCCTTCGTGGTCGCCCTGTTCCTCAAGCAGGTGCCGATGCGCGGACTCACCCGACCGGGAGCCTCCGAGATCGGGCCCGCCTTCGCCATCCCCGACCAGCGCACCGCGCAGGAGCAGCTCGAGGGCCAGGTCGTGCGGATTCTGCGGACCCAGCTGCCCGAGGCCGCGGAGCGGCTGCTCCTGTCCTCGAAGTCCGGGCTCGACGGCGTCCAGGTGTGGACCCTGCGCCAGGTCGCGATCCAGCAGATCCATGTGCACGGTCCCGCGGACCCTTACGACATCGCCGCTTCTCACCGGGTACCGATGGCCCTGATCCAGCCGGCGATCGACGACTGCGTCGTCCGCGGCCTCCTCCAGGAGTCGCCGGGCCGGGTGGAGCTGACCGAACGGGGACGCGAGCAGTTCCGTGCGTTCGTGCGAGAGCTGTGGGGGTGGTTGGTCGCCGAGGTGGAGAGGGCGAATGGTGAGCCACTCGACGATCAGGGCCGCGAGGACCTACGCACCATCGCCCGGCGTCAGATGCTGTCCGACGACCCCGTCACCGAGCCGAAGGAGCTCGCTCAGGCCGGCGCCTGACGGGGCGGCCGGGGGCAACGGGACGCTGCGCTCCCCGGGTAGTCCCGGCACCTTACGATCGGCTGCATGACTTCTCCCGTGTACGTCGTCCTTGGAGCCGGCCCCGGTCTGGGGCTCTCGGCCGCACGCCGCTTTGCTCGCGGCGGCTATGCCGTGACGCTGGTCGGCCAGAGCACGGAGCAGATGGAGCCGCTGTCGCAGGTCCTTCGCGACGAGGGCTTCGACGCCGAACCCGAAGGGGTGGAGCTGACCGATGACGAGGACGTCACCAGGCTGATCACCGGCATCGGCCAGCGGCACGGCCGGATCGACGTCCTCCACTTCAACCCGAGCGCCTTTCGTCAGGTCGACGCGCTGCACCTGACCACCGCTCAGCTCTTCGAGGACCTCGCGGTCGGCGTCGCCCCGGTGCTGCCGGCGGTGCAGGCGGCCAAGCCGTTCATGCAGGCCGGGGCCCGCGTGCTGGTCACCGGCAGCCAGGCGGCCGACACGCCGTGGCACGAGGCGCCGTCGCTGGGCATCCAGAAGGCGGCCGTCCGCAACCTCGTGACCAGCCTGGACGCGACGCTCGCGCCCGACGGCATCCGGGCGGTTGCCGTCCAGGTCAACGGCGTGCTCGCGAAGGAAGGACCCTTCTCGCCGCCACAGGTGGCGGAGGCGCTGTACGCCGCCGCGGTGCGCCCTGACGCCGGCTGGACCGCCCAGGTGCCCTACGACGGCTGACCCCGACGCGGTCAACCTGGGTCTGCGCCGTCTCGGTTAGTACACGCAGGCGGACTCGGCCGCCTCGCGGCGATGAGGGCATGTGGATCCGTCAGGTCGGCGACTGCACGGTGATGTGGGCCGCCAGGATCCGCCAGCCTGCTTCGTCGTCGTGGACCCAGGTGCGCGTGTAGCGCATCCGGGCCGACATGGGCTGCCCACCGAACGTGCCGCCGAGGGTGCCCGTGAAGAACGTGACCCCGGTGGAGCCGGCAACAAGGACCTCGACGTCTTCTTCGATCAGCTCAGTGATCACCGAGGAGCCGGAACGGTATGCGGCCAGGTCCTGGTCCTTGGTGTATCGAGCCCCATCGGGCCCGATGGCGACCAAGCGGTCGTCAAGCAGGTCGTCGAGCGCCGCGACGTCGCCGGCGAGCTGAGCTGCATGGAGTGCGCGTTCCGCGGACAGCAGGCCCGCCTCGGATCTGGGAGTCACCTTCACCATGGTCGTGCATCAGACCCACTCAAACCAGGGACGCCGCGGACCTGGGCCTGGCCGTTCCGGAGGAGGGGTGCTCGTGCAGTGAGAGGGCCTGGGCCGGAGCGGTCTTGTCCTGTCCGCGGGCGAGCCACTGGCTGCTGGCCCGGTGGCTGCGGCGGAGCAGAACCGCGGCGTGCCCGAAGTCTGCAGGGGAGACGGCCAGCGGGCACAGCGGGGGCAGCACGTGGAGGCGGGCCCGCCCGCGGTAGTCACGCACCTGGGCCTGCAGTTGCCGGTGCAGCAGCAGGGCGAGGGCGGTCAGACTGATCCCCAGCGCAGTGCTGGGTGCCGGTCCGGCGCAGGGGTACCCGGCGGGGAGCAGATAGATGTCGTCGACACCTTGGGCATCAGCGTGGCTCAGCGCGTCGAACTCCCCGACACCCCCGTCGACGAGGGTTCGGCCCTGGCGCTGGACGGGCGGGAGCAGGCCCGGCACCGCGGCACTGGCGAGCACCGCGTCCACTGCGCAGCCGCGGGTCAAGGCCTGCCCCCGGCCCGTGACGAGGTCGGTGACGACGACGTGTACGGGCAGGCGGGCGCCCTCCAGCAGTTCGTAGTCCAGGTGGGCCGCCACCAGCGCGCGCAGGTGCGAGTCGCCGAAGAGCGAGGGCGACGCACCCACTGTCGCGGCGATCCAGCGTCGCGGATGTGCCACGAACACGTCCCGGCGGCGCACCTGCTGCCACAGGTGGGCGAGAGAGTCGATCCGGTCTGCAGTGGTGCCGGGTCCGGCGATGTGGGCGGCGTTGAGCGCACCCGCGGAGGTGCCGATCAGCAGGTCCGGCTCGATTCCGTGGTCGTGCAGCGCGGCGAGCATCCCGGCCTGCACGACGCCAAGACTGCCGCCCCCGGTGAGGACGAACGCGGCGCCCACGGCTCAGCTCCGGCGCAGCGGCCATGCCATCGGCCGGGAGTCGTAGCGGGTCGCCAGACGCTGCAGCGCGACCGCGGACAGGAGCAGACCGAAGTCCCGGAGGGCGACGTCGAAGAAGCCGGGGATGAGCAGCAGGTTCACGATGATGCCCGTGAGCCAGGCGGCGACGACCAGGGCGCCGAGCCGGGCGTGCAGGGCCACCAGGACACCCGCGAGGACCTCGATGACGCCGATGACGTACATGGCCTGGTGAGCGCTGACCGGCAGCGGGTCGGACAGGGTCGGCGCCAGGTACTGGTCCCACTGGACCAGCCAGTTGGTGAACTTGTCCAGGCCGAAGACGATGGGCGCGATGACGAAGGCGCCCCGCAGGATCAGGTACGCCTGTCGGGCGGGGTCCTGACGCAGCGCTGCTGCGGTCGTCGGGGCGGATGCCGTGCCGCTGCCAGTGTCCGGGGTGGCTGGTGCGCTGCGCGGGGACGGGGTGTCGATGGTGGCCATGGGTCCTCCTCGAGGGTCGGTGCGTCCCTGGGGCTCGGTTGCCGACCGTTGGGTGGGCCGGGGTGGGACGCTGGCACGGTGTTGGTGCCTCCTGCGCCTGCTGGTCTTACCTCGAGTGCCATCACCGGTAAGACCGGCACCCCTGCGCGCAGCCAACATCGCATGACGACCCAGCCGACTCGCGCACTCCCCCCGGCCCCGCCCGGCTCGGACAGCGGCATACCGGTGGACGTCGCGCGGTGGCGTGCCAACCGGCTGCGGGACGCCGGGTTCCCCGATCGGCTGGCAGGCCGGCTCGCCGGCCAGCGCGTCGACCTGCACGCCCTGCTCCAGCTCGTCGACCGCGGCTGCCCGCCCGACCTCGCAGCCCGCATCCTGGCGCCGGACGACGCCGCGGACGGCGACCGATGGGCACCCTGAGCCGGGAGGACCCAGCGCCGATCGGCCTCACCGAGGGCCGGGCGCGGTCGACTCGCGTCGGCCGCGACGAACCGGAGGACTGGGTGAGCGCACTGGCAGAACCCGGCGCCGCGCAGGATGCCGCCATGCGCCAGCTGCACGCCCTGATGGTGCGCGCCGCCGCACATCAGCTCTGGCGGATGCGCGCCGCGCTGCCCGACCCCTCACCCCACGCCGTCGACGACCTGGCCAACCAGGCGGCCGATGAGGCGATGACCGCCCTGCTGGCGAAGCTGCACACCTTTCAGGGCCGCAGCCGATTCAGCACCTGGGCCTTCAAGTTCGCAATCCTCCAAGCCGCCACGGAGGTGCGCCGGATCCAATGGCAGCATCGCGAGGTGGAACTGCGCGACCTCGAGGTCGAGGCGCCGGCGCACGACGGGCCCGACCACGCCGCCGAGGCCCGTGACCTCGCCGAGGCGCTGACCCGGGCGATGACCACCGCACTCACTCCCCACCAGCGCAGGGTCGCCATCGCCCTGCTCGTGGATGGTGTGCCGATCGACGTGCTTGCCGAGCGCCTGGGCTCCACTCGTGGGGCCCTGTACAAGACGGTGCACGATGTGCGGGTGCGACTACGCGCCGAGCTCGTCGGCAACGGCCACCTGACTGACTCCTCACCAGCCCGCACCCCAGCAGGAACGTCATGAGCACCTTCGAACCGCAACCCGACCGCGTCCTCACCCCGACTGCCGTCGACGCGCTGCTCTTGAACACCACCCCGTGGCTGTCCTGCGAGGACTGCTTCGAGCAGATGGACACCTACGTCGAAGCGCTCGTCGACGACCCCTCGCACCACGACCTGCCCATGTCGGCACATCTGCGCGGATGCCCCGCCTGCGCCGAGGAGGCCGACACCCTGCTCGACCTCATCAGCGGCGGTCACGCCTGAACGACCCTCGTTCGGAGCGGCATCCGCCACCTCGCGTTAGCGGTCAGCGCGCCGGGTGGGTCGGCGCCAGGAACTCCGAGCGCGTGCGAGGGTCGGTGCGCGGCACCCCGAGCAGGCTTGACGTCACCGTCGTCGTCCCGGGTGCATCCAGGTGCGGGTTGGTGGTCCTGCTGGGCTCAGCCCGTGGCCGGCGGGGGCCCGAGGATCTCGATGTGGTGCAGTGCCGCGGCGTGGCCCAGGGCGGCCGGATCCAAGGGTCCGGGGTCGGGCAGGCGCCGTTGTGGCGCGGGCTCGCCGACAGCGGCGGCGAAGTTCTCGAACCCTGCGGGTGTGGTGATCTGCAGGCATCTGAGTGGCTGGTCGGCGTGGACGGTGAACGTGTGTGGAATGCCCTTGGGCAGGAAGACGAAGTCGCCCGGCCCGCCGCGGAGCCGTGCTTCCCCAGCCAGGAACGTGGCCGAGCCCTCCAGGACGTAGAACATCTCGTCCTCCACCAGGTGTCGGTGCAGCGGGGGCGCGAAGCCTGGGGGGTTGACGAACTCGGCCACGCAGAGCTGCCCCGATGTCTGGGCGCCCGTTGTCTTGAGGGTGACCAGGTTGCCCAGGAACCACAGGGCCGGTCCTTCGTCGGCAGTCAGGACGTACGGGTCGGCGGCTTCCACGGCGGCTCCTCAAATTAGTCATCACACAAGGATGATGAATATTTGGATAATATTGCAGAATGCCGGAGCCGTCCAGACGCCGTCCCTACCGCTCCCGCGTGCGTGCGGACGGTGCTGCCCGGACCCGCGCGGCCATCGTCTCGGCGGCACGCACCCTCTTCGTGCGGGACGGCTACGCCGCTACCTCCTGGGATGCCGTGGCCGAGCTGGCCGGAGTGTCCCGTCCCACCGTGGTCACCGCCTTCGGAACCAAGGCGGCCCTGCTCTCCAAGGTCCTGGACGAGTCTCTCGCCGGTGACGACGAACCAGTCGCCGTGCGCGACCGCCCCTGGTTCCAACCCGTCTGGGACGCCACCACCGCAGAGCAGACCCTCGAGGCCTACGCACAGGTCTGCACACTGATCGGCCATCGCGCCGCAGACGTCGTCGAAGCGCTGCACCGGGCCGCCGACTCCTCGCCCGAGATCGACGCCCTCTGGGAGAAATGGCTCACCGGACGACGAGCCGGGGCCGCCATGGTGGTGGCCCACCCTCCAGTCACGCAAGCCGTCCGTCGCACCCAGGACAGCGCCGTTGACGTGCTGTGGACCCTGAACAACCCCGACCTCTATCGCACCCTGGTCACCAGGGCCGCCTGGGATGAGGACCTCTTCACGACCTGGCTGGCCGAGACGATGCGCATGGCACTCCTGAGCTCATGACGACCGGCCAGGCAACCCCGCATGCAGCTGTCCAGCTGCCCCCACTCGCCCTCTCGCACGCGGTGAAGTGACGCAGGTCGAGCAGGAACGTCTCGTGGCCGCCTTTGGGTCACGCCGGCGGGAGGCTGATCAGGATCAACGCGGCATCCCCGTTCTCCGGGTCGAGATCGAGGGCGCGCGTGAGGAAACGCCTGGCGAGGTCGACCTGCCCGGCGATCTGGTGGGCCCATCCGGTCATCGCCCACGCGTCGGTTGAGTCCGGACGCAGCACGGTCCACAGCCGCAGGAGAGGCCAGACCAGGTCCGTGCGGTGCAGCTCGATCGCTCCCCACACGGCACCGGTGAACCCTTCGTCGCCGAGGTCGAACTCGGCCGGCTCGCGCGTCGCCAGTCGGTGGAACGCTGCTTCTGCGGCGTCCGGGCCAGAGGCTCTCAGGATGGCGGCGACGGGGCCGACGATCGGGGGTAGCCGGCCGCGCAGGGCCGCCACCCCCTGGCCCAGCGTCTCGGGCGTCGCGTCGGAGTTCACGGGCTGGGGGAAATCGGTGAGGACGACGTCGAGCGCTGCCGCGGCGATCGAGGTGGTGGGGACGGTGTTGGAGTTGGCCAGCGCGACAACCCCGACCCGCCGTTCAGGCACGAGCACGAGCCTCGAGCCGAACCCGGGGTCCGCACCGCTGTGGCTCAGCGTCCGGTGCCCGCGGTAGCTCCCCACGGCCCAGCCGAGCGCGGCTGCTTCGTCCCACGGTGGGCGACCTACCGACACCACCGGTTGCCACAACAGGTCGAGCAGCCCGGCATGCAGGCGTGCCCGCGGGTCGTCGAAGTCCCTGCCGGCCACCCCAGCCGGCTCGATGTGGGCCACCATCCAGCGACACATCTCAACCAGGTTGGAGTGCAGGCTCGAGCTGGGCGCGTGCCGCCTGGTGTAGGGATATGAGTCGTGAGGCACCACCAGTGGCATCCCGACGTGCGGAGAGGCAGCCAGGTGCCGGGGGACCTCGGCGCGCAGGAAGGTGCTGTTGCGCATCCCCAGTGGGGCCAGCACCTGCTGCCGGACGGCATCCTCGAACGTGGTGCCCATCGCCCTGGCGAGCAGCAGCCCGAGAAGCTCGAACCCGGCATTGGAGTAGGAGAACGTCGAGCCGGGCTCCGACTGCAGCCGCCAGCCCGACAGGCCGCTCGCGAACTCGCTGAGGGCATCAGCTCCCAGCTGCGGGTCGTGCCAGCCGTACTCCGCGACGTCCGGAAGGCCGCTGGAGTGGCTCAGCAGACCCCGTGCGGTGACCTCTGTTGCGCGGCCGTCCGCGAGGGTGAACTCCGGCACCCAGCCGGTGATCGGGGCGTCCAGGTCGAGCACCGGCCGGGCGCTCCCTCGAGCGGTCGCCAGCGACACGATCGCGGTCGCGACAAAGGGCTTGGACACCGACGCGAGGTGGAACATCGTCTCCGGGGTGACCGGTTCACCGGTGTCGACGTCCCGGACACCGAAGCCACGCGCGACGACATCCTCCTCGCGCACCACCGCAACCGCCAGGCCTGCCGCCTCGTGCGAGCTGAGGAAGGTCTCGACGAGCGGCCACACGCCGGCCTCCACGCGACCCCGAAGACTGCCGCCTGCCACGCCCACGATTTTGACCCTACGCCGACCAGTGGGCCGCTGGGCCGGCCCAGCACTCGACCGCAGAGAGCTCACCTCTGCCACGATGCTGCTCGGCGTTGTCGCCCTACGCCCTGCTCAGGACCGGGGAGGGCACGGCATCCGCGAGCCGGGCCTGGGGTGGTGGCGAGTCAGGCGCAGTCGCGGCAGAGGCTGGCTCCCGGCGTGGCCTGCTGGGAGCGGTGCGCGACCAGGTAGCAGCGCATGCAGGTGAACTCGTCCGCCTGCCTGGGCAGGACCTGAACCTCCAGGGACAGGTCGGACAGGTCCGCGCCCGGCAGCTCCAGTCCGCCATCCGGGTCCCCCTCCTCGAGCAGGTCCACGGTGCGCGAACCGCCCTGCTGTAGCCCTTCCAGGGTCTCGGGCTTGTCCTCGTCGCCTTCGCGCAGTCGTGGGGCGTCGTAGTCGGTTGCCATCAGTGGTGCCTTCCCGTGCAGGGTGGAACCCGAACAACGCCCGAGCAGACCTGAGTGTGCCCCACTTCCACAGCCCCGCGGTCTCGGGCGTCGAACCGCGGAATGCGCGTCCAGGGGCCGTGGACGAGAAAGCGCGCATACTGGCTGTAATGGAAACCACATCTGCACACCCGCGCCGTCAGCACCCCAACAGCCCCTTTCAGCGGCACCCGGAGCCCGTGATCGAGCAGTACAAGGTCGAGGACCGGGTCTCACACGACTCATACGGGTTCGGTCGAGTCGTGAGCGTCGACGCGGGCGGGGTGACGGTCGACTTCAGCAACAGGACCGTCCGCATCGCGACGCCCTTCCGCAAGATGACCAAGCTCTGACGGGCGCCAGCTCACGCGACGAGGTGCGCGTAGGCCACGACGTTGTCGACGTAATGGCCGCTGCGCCGGTCGATGTCGCCACCGCAGGTGATGAGCCGCAGCTCGGCGCGTCCACCCGTGTCGGCGTAGACCTGCGATGTCGGGAACTGCGCCTTGGGGTACCGCTCGACACGGTCGACCACGAACGTGGCCGTGGAGCCGTCCTTGCGCTCGACCAGGACCTTCGCGCCCTTCTCCAGGGAGCCGAGCCGGTAGAAGACAGCCGGGCCGAGGTGGCTGTCGACGTGGGCGGCGATGACCGACGGCCCGAACTCGCCAGGAGTCGGGCCCGCGGCATACCACCCGGCCTGTTGGAAGTCCTTCGGAGCCTCGAGCTGGCCCTTGTCGTCGAGGCCGAGGTCGACCAGGCCCTGGGTGTCGACCTTGATCGAGGGGATCCGCAGCGCTACCGGCGCGCTGGGTCGCATGAGCGCACCGAATCCGGATGCCGGCGGGCGGGCCGCCGTCGTGGGCCGGGGTCGTGGCGATGCCGCCGCTGATGTCGGTGTGGTCCGCGGTGCGACCTGCCCTTGGCTGCGGTCGGGCTGCGGCGGCGGGCCGGGGGCGGCGAGGGAGCGCGCCACCAGCCCACCGCCGAGGACGAGCAGCACGGCGGTGACCACCGCGGGAAGAACCCCGCGGCGGCCACCGAACGTCGTCGAGATCGGCATCAGATGCGGTTGGTCGCCTTGCGCGCGGCGAACGCTCCCGTACCCAGGGCGGTGAGGATCAGGCCGCCACCCAGGGCCAGGCCCAACCCCTCGTTCGGGGTGGAGGTGCCGCCACCACCGGTCTGGACACCGCCGGCGGGGGCCGCGGCGAGGACGCCACAGATCGCGGGGTCGGTGGCCTCGGTGGGCAGGCTGGGGTCGAGGTCGCTCTTGGTGTCACCGTCGTACTTGCCGTTGTCGTTGTGGTCCACCCCGTGCACGACGACGACACTCTGGCCCTTGGCTGATGGCTTCGGCGACGCCGGGAGAGACCTTGATGCTGCCGCGCTCGTAGGAGATCTTGCCGCCGGGGGCGGTGTCGAAGCGGTCGACGGCCAGGCCGCTGTCCGGGGAGGTGTCGCCGGTCTTGGTCAGCGAGACGACGATCGGGCCGTAGGCCGGCCCGCCGTCGGTGGTGTTGAGGGTGCCGTCACCCTTGGCGTCATCCGCTGCCGTGGGGCACTCGTGACGCGCGTCGGCACCGAAGTGGATGTGTGCCGCGTGCGGGTTGTCGGCCAGCAGGCCCGAGGCCGCCATCGTCACATCGATGCGGGTACCGCTCACGGTCACCATCGCGGTGCCGCTGGCGTCGACCCCGTTGAGGGCCACCGGACGCAACGTCGCCATGGTGTTGCCGTCTGCCGCGGTCGCGGCCTGGGCCATACCGGCGCCGAGGGTGAGGAGGAGGGCCGACCCGAGGGTGGCCGTGCCGAGCTTCGTGGTGGTGCGCATGCGGGAACTCCCTTGTTCATGAGCCCGGTGTCGAGCCCGTCGTGGTTGCGCAGACCACAGGGGTTCGGGGCTGCGGCCACGTCGGATTGGATTCCCTGCGAACCGATTTCATCACTCGCGGTCATCCGGTCGAACGTGGGCGTGATTAGCGGGCCGCATCGCCCGTGGCATCCAATCCGGTGGCTCTTCCGCACCGAACTCCTTCGATGAGGTGGCTCGCGCCGGTGCCGCCCTCTCGACGGCGCCGCGCCGCACCTGGTGCCGCGGCTCAGAGCCAGCCGTTGCCCTCGGCGATGAGCACGGCCTCGGCGCGGTTGCCTGCGCCGGTCTTGCCGATCGCGCTCGAGAGATGGTTGCGCACCGTCCCCTCCGAGAGGAACAGCCGCCGGGCGATCGCGGCCACCGACGAGCCGTCGCGGGCGGCGACGCAGCACGTCGGTCTCGCGAGGCGTCAGCGGCGACTCCCCCGCCACCAGGCTGTCGGTCGCCAGCGACGGGTCGACCACCCGCAGGCCGGCGTGGACGCGCCGCACGGCATCGGCGAGCTGGGCAGCCGGGGTGTCCTTGACGACGAACCCGCTCGCGCCCGACTTCATCGCCCGGTGCAGGAACCCGGGCCGGCCGAAGGTGGTCACGATCAGCACCCGGGTCGACGGGGAACGCCGCCCGCACCGCGGCCGACGCCGTGATCCCGTCCATCCCCGGCATCTCGACGTCGAGCAGCGCGACGTCGGGCCGGAACTCGGCCACCGCCGGCAGCACCTCCGCCCCGACCCCACCTCCGCCACGACCTCGAGGTCCGACTCCAGACTCAGCAGGGCCGACAGCGCCCCCCGCACCAGGGCCTGGTCGTCGGCGAGCAGCAGCCGGATCGGTGCCTCGCTCATCCGGCAGCCACCCGCAGCAGAGTACCCGCGGGGCTCCCGCACCTGGGTGGAGACCGTGGCACCCACGGCAGCGGCACGCTCGCGCAGCCCGACCAGGCCACTACCGGAGGCTCCGCGCCCATCATTCGACCCGGCCGCCACCCGACCTCCGACCCCGTCGTCGACGACCTCGGCGGCATCCGGCCACAACCGCACCGTGCACCGCGTGGCGCCGCTGTGCCGGATGACGTTGGTGACGCCCTCGCGCACGGTCCAGGCGAACAGCTCGCGCAGGTGCGAGGGCACCTCGTCGGTCGAGTTGGGCAGCTCGGCCTCGATCTCGGCCGCCGCCAATGCCGTTCTCGCACGGGCCAGCTCGCCGGGCAGGGTCAGCTCTCGATAGCCCTCCACCGCCCGCCGCACGTCGGCCAGCGCGTCGCGCGAGAGCCGCTCGAGGTCGGTCAGCTCGGCCCGGGCCCGCTCCACGTCGACGTCGAGCAGCCGGTTGGCCAGCTCGGCCTTGACCGTGATGACGGTGAGCGAGTGACCGAGGATGTCGTGCAGGTCGCGGGCGAACCGGGTGCGCTCGTTCTCGACGGCCAGCTCGGCGTTCTTCTTCTCGGCGCGCACCAGGTCGATGTTGCGCGCCATCATCTGCCGGATGCCGAACACCGCGAGCGCCGCGGCGAACACCGAGAAGAGCAGGCTCACCGGGCTCGACCAGTCCGGGTTGAGCCGCACGAGCAGCACTACCAACCCGGCCAGCCCCAGCACGATCAGCCCGGCCACCGTAGCGGGAAGATCATCACCGCCGCGACGGCGACGTAGACGAGCGAGGCGGTGCCCGCCTGCCCGAGGGTCGCGATCATGACGCCGGCGAGGGCCAGCAGCACCACGAGGTACGTCACCGAGCGAACCCGCACCAGGAGGACCGGCGAATTCGTTGCGGTCACGACGCAGGTTGAGCCAGATCGTCATGTAGACAGGCGCCGAAGACGATGGTGGCGATGACCGCCGACGACCCCCGCGACCGTGTCGCGCGTGTCCCAGGCCTGCCTGCAGCGGGTCGGCGAGGAAGAACAGCCAGATCGCGGCGAACCCGACCCCCCAGCGCCGGGCGGCCGGCGTTGCGGTGATCGGGCTGTCGCTGGTCATGGTGGTCACGCTAGCCATCACACCCGGGCGGTGTCCTTGCTCATCCGCCACGCGGCGCCGAGCACGAAGATGGCCAGCCAGGCGACCGCGTTGACGACGGCGTACCACGGCAGCTCCTGGGTCAGCGGGGCCCGCGCCACCTCGGCCACGCCGTACATCGGTGTCCAGTAGGCGATGTCGCGAACCAGCGGGCTGTAGGTGCTGATCGGGATGAAGAGGCCACCGAGGAACGCGAGCAGCGCCAGTCCGGGCCCGAGCACCTGCATGACGTTCTCGCCGGGCACGAGGTAGCCGACGAAGACGCCGAGCGCCGCGAAGGACATCACGCAGGCCAGGGTGAGCAGGCCGCACTCGACCCAGACGTCGGTCGGCATCTGCGGCTTGCCCTGAACCGCCCCGATCGCGAAGACCGCAAGGATGGCGACCGCGCCCATGACGAGGGCCACGAACGCCTTGACCAGGATGTAGGCGGTCGGGTGCAGCGGAGTGAGCCGCAGCTGCCGCGACCAGCCCAGGGCCCGCTCGACCGCGACGCCGGCGCCCGTGGAGGCGGCGATCAGCGCGCCGCCGTACAGCGCCATCGAGACCATGACGTAGGCCGAGACGTTGCCCACGCCCGACGCTCTGGTTGCCCTCGGTTCCCGAGCCGAAGACGAAGAACATCGCGGTCGGAAAGACCAGCGCGAAGATGATCGTGCGCCGGTTGCGCAGCATCCGCTTCATCTCGATGCGCACCATGGTGGGTTGAGGCCGCCGAGCCGAGGCACCCGCCGTTCGGTCAGTGCGGCGGATGCCGTCATCCGGGCGCCGTTGGTCGGGCTCGCCGGGGTGGTGGGAACGGCGGTCATCGCAGGGCTCCTTCGGTCGGGCGGCCCGCCGGCACGCGGTCGGCGTGGTCGGTGTCGGTGAGCAAGGTGTCGGTGGGGGACAGGTCGGCGGTGGTGCGGCCGGTCAGGCTGAGGAAGGCGTCCTCGAGCCCGTGAGTGGTGATCTCGAGGTCACGGGCGTCGGTCTCGGTGAGCAGGTAGCGCGCGACGAGGTCGCTGTCCTGCGCGTGGACGTAGACCTGCTCGCCACGCACCTCGACGTGCTCGACCCCGCCGATCCGGGTGAGGGCCGGGACGTCGGGCGCGGGCAGCGTGGCTCGCACCGTGCGGCCGGACGCCAGCGCCTTGATCTCGCTGCCGGTGCCGTCGGCGACGATGCTGCCGTTGCTGATCAGGATGATCCGGTCGGCGTAGAGGTCGGCCTCCTCGAGGTAGTGCGTGGCGAAGAGCACCGAGCGGCCCTGGCGCGCGTCCTCGCGGATCGCGCTCCAGAACGAGCGGCGCCCCTCCACGTCCATCCCCGTGGTGGGCTCGTCGAGCAGCAGCAGGGCCGGGTCGCTCAGCAGCGCCATCGCGAACCGCAGCCGCTGCTGCTCGCCGCCCGAGCACTTGGCCACCTTGCGGCCCGGCGATCTCGGTGATGCCCGCGCTCTCGAGCACGGCATCCACCGGCTTGGTGTCGGCGAACAGGCTCGCGGTGTACTGCACCGTCTCGCGCACGGTGAGGTCCTTGAGCAGGCCCCCCGGTCTGCATCACGGCGGCCACGAGGCCGCGGGCGATGGCCTGGCGCGGCGCCATGCCGAACACCTCGACCTCGCCGGCCGTCGGGTGGGAGAGCCCCAGCACCATGTCGATGGTGGTGGTCTTGCCGGCACCGTTGGGGCCGAGGAAGGCCACCATCTCGCCGGGTTGGATCTCGAGGTCGATGCCTCGAACCGCGTGCACGTCGCCGAAGTACTTCGTGACCCCGCCCAGGCGCACCGCGGGGATGCTTGTCGTGTTCATGGCTCCAGCCTGCGGCCGGCGGCGACGCTCGCCTCGGGTCGCCTGTCACGTCCGGCCCATGACATCTGTCATCCGCGGCGGGGATGCCGGGCGCGCACCCGGCATCCGGAGCCTCGGCTTGATTTACATAGGTTTCCTATGTAAATATCGATGGATGACCCCGACCGACGCCCTCGCCGACGACCTGCTGCGCGGCGCCGCCCGCCTCTCGCGCTGGGCGTCGCAGCACGCCGACCTCGGGATGCCGTACGCCCAGGCCCGCGTGCTCGCGCTCGTCGACGACCTCGGGGCCGCGCGGATCACCGCCCTCGCCGAGGCCGACCACTGCAGCCAGCCGTCGATGACCGCCCAGGTGCAGCGGCTCGAGGCCGACGGCCTGGTGGCCCGCACCCCCGACCCCGCCGACGCGCGCGCGACCCTGGTCGCCCTCACTGCCGACGGTGCCGCTGCACTGGCCCGGTTGCGCCGCGCCCGCGGTGCCGCCCTGAAGCCGGTGCTGGATGCCGTGCACCCCGATGCCGGGCGGCTGCGTGACGCCGTCGCCCTGCTCGGCGAGCTGCTCGACGCGACCCGGCACCACCACACCACCCCCGACCGGAAGGACACCTGAGCCATGTGGCGCCAGCCCAAGACCGTCTGGAGCGTCGCCTTCGCGTGCGTCGTCGCCTTCATGGGGATCGGCCTCGTCGACCCCATCCTCAAGCCGATCGCCGAGGAGCTCGGCGCCACGCCGTCGCAGGTGTCGCTGCTGTTCACCAGCTACATGGCCGTGATGGGCGTCGCGATGCTCGGCACCGGCTGGGTCTCGAGCCGGATCGGCCCGAAGCGCACGCTGCTGCTCGGCCTGACCGTGATCATCGTCGGCGCCGGGCTGGCCGGCACCCAGGACACCATCGCCGGCGTCGTCGGCTGGCGGGCCGTGTGGGGGCTGGGCAACGCCCTGTTCATCGCGACCGCGCTGGCGACCATCGTGCGCGCCGCCCGCGGGTCCGTGGCGCAGGCGATCATCCTCTACGAGGCGGCGCTCGGCCTCGGCATCGCCGCCGGGCCACTGCTCGGCGGCGTGCTCGGCGGCATCTCGTGGCGCTGGCCGTTCTTCGGCGTCAGCGCGCTGATGCTCGTCGCGCTCGTCACGACCTGGGTCACGCTGCCCGACGCCCGGCCCGACACGCCGCCGACCTCGCTCAGTGCGCCGCTCCGGGCGCTTCGGCACCGGGGGCTGGCCACCGTGGCGGTGACCGCACTGCTCTACAACGTCGGGTTCTTCACGCTGCTCGCGTTCACGCCGTTCCCGCTCGACCTGTCGGCGCGCGGCACCGGGCTGGTGTTCTTCGGCTGGGGGTTGTTCCTGGCGATCGCCTCGGTGCTCATCGCGCCGTGGGTGCAGCGCCGCATCGGCACGGTGGCCGGCATCGTCGTGGCGCTGGTCGGTTTCGCGCTCGTGCTCGCGGCGATGGCGCTGTGGACGGACAGCAAGACGGTGCTCGTCGTGGGGGTGGTCGTCGCGGGCGGGTTCCTCGGCGTGAACAACACGCTGATCACCGAGACCGTCATGACCGTGTCGCCCGTCGAGCGCGGGGTGGCCTCGTCGGCCTACAGCTTCGTGCGGTTCGCCGGTGGTGCGGTGGCGCCCTACCTCGCCGGGCAGGCTCGGCGAGACGTCGGTGCACCTGCCGTTCTGGGTCGGGGCGGCGGCGGTGCTGGCCGGGGTCGCGGTGCTGCTCTCGGGCCGGGCGTACCTGCACGGCGTCGACTCCGAGCTCGACCCGGCTGGGCTCGCGTCGAGGAGGCCGAAGCAGTCACCGTCGGCACCTGACCTCACCGCCGGCCTGACCGCACCTCGGCAGCTGACCTCACCGCCGACAACTGACGCAGGAGCCAACTCCTGGTCCCTCCCCGGCATCCGGCCCGTCCCCGACTTCTTGCGGATCCTCCACCGCCCCGGCGCTCCTGCGGGGTGGAGATCCGCAAGAAGTGCGGGATGCCGGGTGAAGATCCGCAAGGAGTGCGGGATGCCGGGTGAGGATCCGCAAGAAGTCGGACGATGTCGGGTCAGTGGTCGCGGGCGGCTGCCGGCCAGCGCTGTGGCCCGCTGCCCTGCGCGCCCAGCTCGTCGTCGAGGTTGTAGACCGGGCAGGCCCGCAGCGACAGGCAGCCGCAGCCGATGCACGACGCGAGGCCGTCGCGCACCGCGGTCATCGCCTCGATCCGGGCGGTGAGCAGGTCGTGCCAGCGGCGCGACATCCGCGACCAGTCGCGCTTGGTGGGCGGGTGGTCGACGGGCAGCGTGGCCAGCGCCTCGCCCACCTCGGTGAGGGTGAGCCCGAACCGCTGCGCCGGCCCGCACCACCGCGATGCGGCGCAGCACGTGCCGCTCGAACCGGCGCTGGTTGCCGCTGGTGCGCACCGACGACACCAGGCCGCGCTGCTCGTAGAAGCGCACCGTGGCGACCGACACCCCGGACCGGGTCGCCACCTCACCTATCGTGAGCAGGTCGTGTCGGTCCACGAGGCCGACCGTAATCGACTTGACCTCAAGTGCACTAGAGGTTTGAGGATGGGGGCATGACGACTTCGGGGACCGCCGGACCGACCGCCGCCGAACCGGGCACCGTCGTGCCGACCACCGCCCAACCGGGCATCGACGCACCGACCAGCGCCTCGCCGACGACCACCGACGAGACGCCGGTGCGGCTGCTCGCTCGCGCGAACCTGCCGGTCGTGGTGGGCGTCGTCGCGCTGGTGACGCTCGCGGCCTTCGAGAACCGCGCCGTCAGCACCATCCTGCCGACGCTGGTGCGCGACCTCGACGGCTGGAGCCTCTTCGGCGCCTCGACCGGGGCGACTCTGGTGACGTTCACCATCGCGATGGCCTGGTCCGGGTCGTGGACCGACCGGGCCGGCCCTCGCCCGGTGCTGCTGTGGGGCATGGCTGCGTTCGTCGTGGCACAGGTGGTGTCCGGGCTGGCTCCGACCATGGCGGTGTTCGTCGCGGGACGCACCGCTTCAGGGGCGGCCGAGGCGCTCATCGACACCGCACTGATGGTGCTCGTCGCCCAGGCCCTGCCCGAGGCACTGCGCGCGAAGATCTTCGCGTCGTTGGCCGCGGCGTGGATCCTCCCCTCCCTCCTCGGGCCCAGCCTCGCCGGTGCGATCGATGCCGTGTGGGGCTGGCGGCTCGTCTTCGTGGCGCCCCTGCTCGTCGTCCCGCTCGCCCTGCTCCTCCTGCGCCCGGCGCTACGCCGCACCCACGCGGGCGGCGCGTCGAGCGCGGATGCCGAGACCACGGCATCCGACCGTCGTCGCGTGGTCGCCGCGCTGCTGCTCGCCGCCGGGCTGGCCGTGACCACGTTCTCGGCGCCGCTGCTGTCCGACCCGGACACCCGCATCGCCGGAGCCGTCATCATCGGCTCCGGCGGCCGTGCTCGTCGTGGTCGGCGGGCTGCGGGCACTCCCCCACGGCATGGTGCGGCTGGCCCGCGGGGTGCCGACCGTCATCGCGGTGCGGCTGCTGGTGTCGGCCGCGTTCACGGCGGTGGCCGGTCTCATCCCGCTGATGCTCGTGCAGACGCACGACGCGTCAACCGCCGTCGCCGGCATCTCACTGTCGGTCACCGGCTGCTGCTGGGCGCTCGGGTCATGGGTCAACAGCATCAACCGGGTGCAGGAGGGGGTGTCGGCCCCGGCCCGGGCCGGCCTCGGTGCCGGGCTCATCGGGCTGGGGTCGCTCGGGCCGGTGCTGCTCTCGCTCGACGTCATCGGGTTGGTGCCGGGCATGGTCGGCTGGGCCTTCGCTGCCCTGGGCATGGGCATCGTCTCGCCGACGCTGTCGACCCAGCTGCTCGCGTTGGCGCCGGTGAGCGAGCAGGGCCGGGTCAGCGCGGCTCAGGGCCTGGCCATCTCGACCGGTGTGGCCCTGTCGACCGGCGTGGTCGGCGCCGTGGTGGCCCTGCGGGGCGCCCAGACCGACGGCGTGGCGTTCGCGCTGCTGATGGCGGGCGGGGCGGCCTGTGCCCTGATCGCCGCCCTGGCCGCACGGCGCACGGCATCCCCCACCTCGCGCTGAGTGCGGAAGCGGTCGTCCTGGCAACCATTTCCGCACTCGACGCGGGTAGTTTCGCGTGATGGACATCGTCGACAAGGCCCGAGAGCTCCAGCGACTGCACGCCGACCCCCAGCTGCTGCTCCTCGTCAACGTCTGGGACGCCATCACGGCCAAGGTCGTCGCCGACACCCCCGGCACGACCGCCCTCGCGACCGCGAGCCACTCGGTCGCCGCCGCCCACGGCTACCCCGACGGCGAGCAGATCCCCCGCGACCTGATGATCGAGGCCGTCGGCCGCATCGCCGCCGCCGTCGACCTTCCCGTCACCGCCGACCTCGAGGCCGGCTACGGCGACCCGGGCGGCACGATCGCCCGCGCCATCGACGTGGGCATCGTGGGCGCCAACCTCGAGGACCAGCTCAAGCCACTGCCGGATGCCGTGCGCGCGGTCGCGGATGCCGTCGCCGCCGGTGAGCGGGCCGGCATCCCGTTCGTGCTCAACGCGCGCACCGACGCCTTCCTGCGGGCCGGTGACCGCGACCCGGCCGAGGTGCTCGCCGACGCCATCGAGCGCGGCCGCGCCTACCTCGATGCCGGCGCCTCGACCTTCTTCGCCCCCGGGCTGCTCGACGAGGCCACCGTGACCGCCCTCGTCGAGGCGCTCGGTCCGCAGAAGGTGAACCTGATCGGCATCCCCGGGGCGCTGCCGCTCGACACGATGCAGCGGCTGGGCGTGGCGCGCGTCTCGTACGGCCCGTGGAGCCAGAACGTCGCGCTCACCGCGCTGGCGAACCTGGCCGCCGACGTGCACGCCGGTGGCGGCATCCCGGAGAACACCCGCAAGCTCAACTGAGCCCCGGCCCACCGTTCGGTGGCGAGTGCGGAAGCGGTTGCCCTGGCGACCACATCCGCACTCATGGCGAGGTGGATGAGAGTTGGGTGCTCAGATGGTCGCTGGAGCAGCCACCTCAGCACCCAGCTCGAGGTCGGCGAGCTCAGACGGTGACCTCGCCGCGCTCGGCCTTGAGTGCGATGTCCGTGCGGTGGTGCGACCCGGCCAGCTCGACGACGTCGACGGCCGCGTAGACCCGCTCGCGCGCCTGCGCCAAGGAGGCCCCGGTGGCGACCACGGACAGCACCCGGCCGCCGGACGACACCAGCGTTCCCTCGTCGTCGCGGGCCGTGCCGGCGTGCAGCACGTAGACCTCAGGCGCCCCGGGCAGGTCGTGCAGCCCGCTGACCGGGTCGCCGGTGCGCGGCGTTCCGGGGTAGTTGTCGGCGGCGACCACCACCGTGACGGCCGACCTCCTCGGACCAGCGCAACGGCGGGGCGTCGACGAGCCGGCCCTTGGCCGCGGTGAGCAGCACGTTGCCGAGCGGGGTGAGCAGGCGGGCGAGCACGACCTGGGTCTCGGGGTCGCCGAACCGGGCGTTGAACTCGATGACCTTGGGCCCCCGAGGCGTCAGCGCCAGGCCCACGTAGAGCACCCCGGCGAACGGCGTTCCGCGGTGGCGCATCTCGTCGATGACCGGCTGGGCCACCCGGCGCACGACCTCCTCGACCAGCCCCTCGGGCGCCCAGTCGAGCGGGCTGTAGGCCCCCATGCCACCGGTGTTGGGCCCGGTGTCACCGTCGCCGACGCGCTTGAAGTCCTGCGCCGGCATCAGCGGCACGACGTCGACCCCGTCGCAGATGCAGAACAGCGACACCTCGGGCCCGGAAAGGAACTCCTCGATGACGACGGCGCCGTCGGGCTTGGCCAGGCAGGCCCGCGCGTGCTCGAGCGCCTCCTGGCGGTCGTCGGTGACTACGACGCCCTTGCCGGCGGCCAGCCCGTCGTCCTTGACCACGTGCGGGGCGCCGAGGGCGTCGAGTGCCTCCTCGACCTCGGCCTCGGTGGTGCACACGTGCGCCAGGCCGGTGGGCACCTCGGCCGCCGACATGACCTCCTTCGCGAACGCCTTGCTGCCCTCGAGCCGGGCCGCCTCCGCGGACGGGCCGAAGCAGGCGATGCCGGCGGCTCGCACCGCGTCGGCCACGCCCGCCACCAGCGGCGCCTCGGGCCCGATGACGACCAGGTCGACCCCCAGCGAGGTCGCCAGCGCGACCACGCCCTCGGCGTCGGTGACCCCGCCGGGCAGCGGCTCGCAGCGGGCCACGGCCTCGATGCCGGGGTTTCCCGGTGCGGCGATCACGGCGTCGACGGCCGGGTCGAGCGCGATGGAACGGACGAGGGCGTGCTCGCGGGCCCCGGACCCGACAACGAGTACCTTCACGCGACCAACCTAGTGGCGGGGTTGCGGGAGCGGCACGGGCGTCCCGGCATCCGCGCCCGGCGAGCACCCGGCATCCGTCGCGGAAATGAGCAGTTGGTCAATCTGGGGACAGCTGGGGACATCGGGGGACAGCTGGACATCGCGCGGTGTCTGACGCCACCGGGCCGCGGATCGGGACCGTGCGGAAGCGTCTCGCCCGCGGGATTAGACTGGACAGTTCCGTGACCTCCGCCGCCGCTCCGAGGAGACCTGCTCCGTGACCGCCTCCCGCCCGGGCCTGCCCGAGACCGCCCCCGACGTAGCCGGTGAGCTGGCGCTGGAGCAGGCGCACGTCGACCGGGTCTACGCCGAGCTCGAGAAGGCCAGCCGCCGCGCCGCCGACGTCGAGGCCGACGGGATGGCGCGCGGCCGCACCAGCCGCACCGGCGACGTGCGCGACGAGGAGATGACCGGGCTCTTCGAGCGCGACGCGCTGGTCTACGCCGCGGCCCGCCGCCGCTCGATGATCGACAAGCAGTACGAGGGCCTGGTGTTCGGCCGGCTCGACCTCGGCGAGGAACACTCCACCGCCGACGAGCGCGAGGTGCGCTACATCGGCCGGCTCGGGGTGCGCGATGACGACTACGAACCGCTGGTGGTCGACTGGCGCGCGCCGGCGGCATCCGCGTTCTACCGGGCCACCCCGGTCGACCCGATGGGCGTGCTGCGCCGCCGGGTGCTGCGCTGCAAGGGCGCCACCGTGGTCGGTGCCGAGGACGACCTGATGGTGCCCGAGGCGCCCGACGACATCGTAGTGCTCGGCGACGGCGCGCTGATCGCCGCCCTCACCCGCAGCCGCGGCCGGCAGATGCGCGACATCGTCGCCACCATCCAGCGCCACCAGGACGAGGCGATCCGGGCCCCCTCGCGCGGCGTCACCGAGATCACCGGCGGACCGGGCACCGGCAAGACCGTCGTCGCCCTCCACCGGGCCGCGTACCTGCTCTACTCCGAGCGGCGGCGGTTCGAGAACGGCGGCATCCTCGTCGTCGGCCCGTCGGCCGCCTACACCGCCTACATCGAGCGCGTGCTGCCCAGCCTGGGCGAGGAGTCGGTGGCGCTGCGCGCGCTCGGCGACCTCGTCGACGGCATGACCGCGAAGCGGCTCGACTCCCCCGAGGTGGCGGCGATCAAGGGGTCGCTGCGCGTCCGGCGACTGCTGTCGCGGCTCACCTCGCGCCCGCCGGCCGGCGCACCGAACGTCTTCCGCTCGTTCATCGCCGGCATCGCCGTGCGCCTCGACGACACCGCGCTGCGCCGGGTGCGCTCCGAGGTGCTGCGCACCCACCAGCACAACCTCGCGACGGATGCCGCGCGCTCGGCACTCGCCGAGGCCGCCTGGCGCTCGGTGCGCCAGGGCGAGCGCGACGTCTTCCTCGACGCCTTCGACGCCTCTCGCGACGTCGATGAGTTCATGGCGACCTGGTGGCGCCAGGTCGACCCGCGCGAGCTGCTGCTGTCCCTGGTCGACACCGAGCACGTCTACTCCGTCTCGCGCGGTGTGCTCGACCACGAGGAGGGCGCCGCGGTGGCGTACTCCTACCGCGAGGCGCTCGAGACCGGCACCTGGTCGGTGTCCGACGCGGCCCTGGTCGACGACCTCGTCGCCCGGCTCGGCACGGTGCAGCGGGCCGACCGCGAGGACGTCGGCTTCTACGACATCGAGGAGCTCGACGAGCTCTCGCAGTGGGGCGTCATCGACGTGCGCGCCGGGGTCGACCGCCGGGTGCCCGCCGAGGAGACCCAGTCCGAGATCACGCCCACTGACGCCCGCGAGCGCCTGATGATGGGCCGCATCGACCGGCCCTCCGGCTATGCCCACGTGCTCGTCGACGAGGCCCAGGACCTCTCGCCGATGCAGTGGCGGATGCTGGCGCGGCGGGGGCGGGCGGCATCCTGGACCGTCGTCGGCGACGCCGCCCAGGCGTCGTGGGGCGACCTCGCGGAGGCCGGGCGGGCACGCGACGAGGCGTTCAGCGGGCAGGAGCGCCGCGCGTTCCACATGGACACCAACTACCGCAACGCCCGCGAGATCTTCGACTACGCGCGCGACGTCATCCTTCCGATGGTGCCCGACGCCGACATTCCGGATGCCGTGCGCGAGACCGGGATCGACCCGGTCGACCGCGTGGTGGAGGGTTCGCTGGCGTCGGCCGCGGGCGATGCCGTCGACGAGCTGCTCGGTGAGGTCGAGGGGTCGATCGCCGTCATCGCCGGGGGTCGCTGGACCGAGCGGCTGGCCGGGCTCGACGGGGCCGGGGCCGGGCGGGTGCAGCTCATCGACCCGCTCTCGACCAAGGGCCTGGAGTGGGACGCCACCGTGGTCGTCGACCCGGAGGGCATCGTCGAGGAGTCACCCGGTGGGGTGCGAGTGCTCTACGTCGTGCTGACCCGTGCGGCGCACCGGATGCACGTGCTGCGCCCGGCCTGACGCCCCTCCCGCCGGCATCCTCTGGGGCGCCCACCCGTCCCGGCGCTACTGGAACTTGCCGGCCAGCGGCCGGTCGCCGGTCTTGCCGAACGCCACCGAGGTGAGCAGGGCACCGCCGTGGGCCCGGATGGCGAACGTCGCGTTGGACGGCCGGAACCTGCCCAGGTTGTCCGGTGCGGAGCCCTGGAAGTAGCCCACCACCGGGAGGTCCCCGGTCGACCCGTACTTGATGGTCGTCAGCAGGGTGCCGTCGAGGGCCCGCACGTAGAACGTCGAGTTCGACGGCCGGTACACCGCGAGGTTGTCGACCGCGGCGTTCTCGAAGCGGCCCACCACCGGGAGGTCGCCGGCGGTGCCGAACCTGGTCGAGCTCAGCAGCGCCCCACCCCGCGCCCGGATGTAGAAGGTGGAGTTCGACGGCCGGTAGACGGCCAGGTTGTCGGTGGCGAGGTCCTGGAAGTGACCCACCACGGGGAGGTCCCCGGTCCTGCCGAACTTGACCGAGGTCAGCACGGCCCCGCTGATCGCGCGCACGTAGAACGTCGCCGTCGCCGGCCGGTACACCGCGACGTTGTCGACCGCCGCGCCCTCGAAGTGGCCCACGGCCGGCAGGTCGCCGACGCTGCCGAACCTGGTCGCGCTCAGCTGCGACCCGTTGGCCGCGCGCACGTAGAACGTCGAGTTCGACGGCCGGTAGACCGCCAGGTTGTCCACCGGTTCCGGCCCCACGGCCGGCAAGCCGGGGAAGGACCACGCGATGGGGGTCAGGGCCAGGGTGTGCGAGCCGCAGGGGAAGGCCGCGTTGATGCCGGACTGCGAGACGCCGTTCAGCCGCACCTCGAAGTGCAGGTGCACGCCGGTCGAGTTGCCGGTGGTGCCGGCGTAGCCGATCAGCTGGCCGGTGCTGACGGTCGACCTGTCCGGCGCCCCCGCCGCGTACCCGCTCAGGTGGGCGTACACCGTGCTGTAGCCGTCGACGTGCGTGATGATGATGTAGGTGCCTAGGGAGGCCTGGGTGAGCCGCTGCAAGGTGCCGCCGTACGCCGCGTACACGGGGTCGCCGGTGTCGGCCGAGATGTCGATGCCACTGTGCGGCAACCCGCTGTGGCAGTAGGCGCCGACCTGGCCGGTGACTCCCTCGATGCTCGTGATCGGCACCACCATCGCCCCGGGGTCGGCGGAGGCGGACTGTGGCGCCGCGGCCAGGCCGACCAGCGCGATCACGCTGGCGATGGTCGCGAGGGCCAGTCGGGCGGTTCGTCGGGCATGCACCACGGGGACTCCTCAGAGTTCTGAGCTCGGCCCCCGCACCCGCCATGCTAGGGCTCACCCGCGTGTCGCGCCCGCGCTTCACGACAAAGCAGGGCTACCATGCCGACCCCGCGTCCCCTCCGAAACCGATGCCGGGCACCCCACCGACCGCCCGGCATCCGCCCGGGAACGTCAGTCGAGCAGCGGGAAGCGCTGGATGATCTCGTGCCGCCCCGGCCCGACGCCGATCGCCGACACCCGTGCGCCGATGAGCTCCTCGACGCGCAGCACGTAGGCCGGGCGGCCGCCGGCAGCTCGTCGAACTCGCGGCACCCCGAGATGTCCTCCCACCAGCCGTCGAGCAGCTCGTAGACCGGCTGTGGCGTGGTGGAAGTCGCTCTGGTTGACCGGCATCTCGTCGTGCCGCACGCCGTCGACCTCGTAGGCCACGCACACCGGCACCTTGTCGAACCCGGTGAGCACGTCGAGCTTGGTGATGACGAAGTCGGTGACGCCGTTGACCCGGTTGGCGTAGCGGCCGATGACGGTGTCCATCCAGCCGCAGCGCCGCGGCCGACCGGTGGTGGTGCCGTACTCGACGCCGGTCTTGCGCAGCGTCTCTCCGTCGTCGTCGAACAGCTCGGTGGGGAACGGCCCCTCGCCGACGCGGGTCGTGTAGGCCTTGAGGATCGCGATCACCCGGGTCGACCCGCGTCGGGGGGATGCCCGACCCGGTGCACGCCCCGCCGGCCGTGGCCGACGACGAGGTCACGAACGGGTAGGTGCCGTGGTCGACGTCGAGCAGCGTCGCCTGGCCCGGCCTCGAGCAGCACGTTCGCCCCGTCGTTCGAGCGCCTGCTCGAGCACCAGCGAGGTGTCGACGCACCATCGGGCGCAGGCGGTCGGCATACGACAGCAGCTCCTCGACCACCCGGTCGGCCTCTGCCGCACGGGTGTTGTAGATCTTCACGAGCACCTGGTTCTTCAGCGACAGCGCCGCCTCGACCTTCTGGCGCAGGATGTGCTCGTCGAAGAGGTCCTGGACGCGGATGCCGACCCGGTTCATCTTGTCGGCGTAGGTCGGGCCGATGCCGCGCCCGGTGGTGCCGATCTTGCGCGCGCCGAGGAAGCGCTCGGTGACCTTGTCGAGGGTCCGGTTGTAGGAGGCGATGATGTGCGCGTTGGCCGACACCACGAGCCGCGAGGTGTCGACGCCGCGGGCCTCGAGCCCGTCGATCTCCTCGAACAGCACGTCGAGGTCGACCACCACGCCGTTGCCGATGACCGGCACGACCGACGGCGTCAGGATGCCGGACGGCAGCAGGTGCAGCGCGTACTTCTCGCGGGTGCCGTCCTCCCCCTCGATGACGACGGTGTGCCCCGCGTTGTTGCCCCCGTTGAACTTGACGACGTAGTCGACGTCGCCGCCCATGAGGTCGGTCGCCTTGCCCTTGCCCTCGTCGCCCCACTGGGCACCGATCAGCACGATCGCCGGCATCCGCGGCTCCTCTCACCGTGCGCCGGGCGAAGGTGCCGCGACGCGCCGAAGGCCCCTCGCAGGTACGCGCCGGGGCCTCGTACACCCCACCCTATCGCGGGGATGCCGGATGCTCCGGTTCCGCTCAGCGGCGCCGCGGGGCGAGCGCCCAGCCGAGCTGGAACCGGGTGTCGACCCCGTTGACCGCCATCAGGTGCGCCACCCGGCGGCGGACGGTGCGCAGGCTGACCCCGAGGTAGCGGGCGATCGCCTCGTCCTTCATGCCGAGCTCGAGCAGCTCGACCAGCTTGGGGTCGCCGCTCACCTCGCGGCCGCTGACCGACGGGGCCGGGACCGCGTGCCGCCAGGCGAGGTCGAAGTAGGCGGTGTAGAGCCGCACGGTGAGCGGGTCGCGGATGACGGCATAACCCTGGCTGGGGTCGTCCCACCCGGCCAGCGCCACGACCGCCGTCTCGCCGAAGACCGCGAACTCGGTGTCGGTGCTGGGCACGATCCGCTGGTCCTCGCCGACCCCCTCCCACACGCTCAACCAGCGCTGCCCCTGCGGTGAGGACAGCGCACTCGCCGGGTAGACCGCGCGCTGCTGCTCGCCGCGCCGGATCCGCTCCTCGTTGGCGCGCATGGTGCTCTCGTCGAGGGCCGGGCCCTCGGAGATGGTGAGCACGTAGTTGCGCAGCATGCCGGTGGTGTCGCTGAGCAGGCGGTTGACGACCGAGGGCGCGATGGCGTCGGAGATGGGCTCGGTGGGTGGCTCGGTGGCGCCCAGCGCGATGCTGGTGACCTTCGAGAGCAGGTCGCGGGAGGCGTCGAGATCTCGGCGCCGCTCCTCGATGCGGTCGAGCTCGCGCCGGAGCTGCTCCTCGAGCACGAGGAGCACACCCCCGTCGTATGCCGCGGGGTCGTCCATGCGGCCTGCCTCCTACCCCTGCGTGGGTGGCCGATACCTGCCAGTGGCAGCCAAGTGTCGCACCCCGACGACCCCGAGATGCACGATGGAGACGCACAGCCGCGGTTGCAGGGGACCTCCGGGTGGGCGCTTCTTGGCGAGAGGGAGGCGACCGGGCCTGGCGGACTCGAGAAACGGCTGTCCGTGGAGGGCCCGGGCGTTCGCGCCCGGGCCTCCGTCGTGCCGAGCGGGCTGCCGACGTCGCTGGGTCAGAAACCGAGCTCGCGGGCCCCGGTGGCGGTCGACGCCCGGAGGAACTCGGTGCACCGGTGCACCTCGTCGACCTCGTCGATCTGGTTGGCCGCCCGGGCCAGCGCCCCGAGCGCGCGCAGGAAGCCACGGTTGGGCACGTGCTCCCAGGGGATCGGGCCCTGGCCGCGCCAGCCCGACTTGCGCAGGGCGTCGAGGCCGCGGTGGTAGCCGGTGCGGGCGTAGGCGTAGGAGGTGACGGCGCGGTGGTCGGCGAGGGCGTCCTCGGCGAGCACGGCCCAGGCCAGGCTGGATGCCGGGTGCGCCGCGGCCACCTGCTCGGGTGGGGTGCCGCCGGCCAGCGACTCGGCAGCGGGGTCCTCGGGCAGGTGGGTCGGCGGGATGCCGAGCAGATCGTTGTCCATCCGTCGAGAGTAGAGAACACGCCGTGCGAGGTCTGCCTCGCACGGCGTGTTCTCTACGGTCGACCGCTGCGGTCGCGCGGGTTCGGGCTGGGGTCAGCTCTGGTGCGTGCCCGCCGAGCGCAGGTTCTGGCAGGCCTCGACGACGCGGGCGGCCATGCCGGCCTCGGCCTCCTTGCCCCAGGCGCGGGGGTCGTACTGCTTCTTGTTGCCGACCTCGCCGTCGATCTTCAGCACGCCGTCGTAGTGCTTCAGCATGTAGTCGGCGACCGGGCGGGTGAAGGCGTACTGGGTGTCGGTGTCGACGTTCATCTTCACGACGCCGTAGTCGACGGCGGCCGCAGATCTCCTCGGGCAGCGAGCCCGAGCCGCCGTGGAAGACCAGGTCGAGCGGCTTGTCGCCGGCGGCAGCGCCGTGGGCGGCGACGATGGCGTCCTGGCACTGCTTGAGGATCTCGGGGCGCAGCTTGACGTTGCCCGGCTTGTAGACACCGTGCACGTTGCCGAAGGTGAGGGCGGCCATGTAGCGGCCGTTCTCGCCGAGGCCGAGCGCGTCCACGGTCTTCAGAGCGTCGTCGGGGGTCGTGTACAGCTGCTCGTTGATCTCGTCGGCGACGCCGTCCTCCTCGCCACCGACGACGCCGATCTCGACCTCGAGGATGATGTTGGCGGCCTTGGCCAGCGCGAGCAGCTCCTCGGCGATCTGCAGGTTCTCGTCGAGCGGCACGGCCGAGCCGTCCCACATGTGGCTCTGGAAGATCGGCAGGCCGGTGGACTTCACCTGCTCAGCGGATGCCGCGAGCAGCGGGCGCACGAAGCCGTCGAGCTTGTTCTTGGGGCAGTGGTCGGTGTGCAGCGCGATGTTGACCGGGTAGTTCTTGGCCACCTCGCGGGCGTAGGCCGCGAGCGCCAGCGAGCCGGTGACCATGTCCTTGATGGTCGAGCCGGAGACGTACTCGGCACCGCCCGTGGAGACCTGGATGATGCCGTCGGACCCGGCCTCGGCGAAGCCGCGGATCGCGGCCGTCACGGTCTGGCTCGACGTGATGTTGATGGCGGGGTACGCGAACGAGCCGGCCTTGGCTCGGTCCAGCATGTCGGCGTAGACCTCGGGCGTTGCGATGGGCACGGTGATCTCCTCGGAAGGTTGTGAGTGCCGGTACGCATCGATCCTTCCACGGATCGGGTTTCGCCACAGCAGAGGTTCGCCTACCCGGCGGTAGCCGGCACCCGGCATCCGAACCGGGCGTCCGGATGCTCCTGCCGCCGGCTCAAGATCGACCCCCGACGTCGCTCAAGTGACCTATTGGTCGATCTGGCGACGCAGCTCGTCGCGGCGGCGGGTGAGGTGGTCGCGCTCGACGTCGTTGGCGCACCGGGCGATCGCCACGTCGAGTGCCTCGACGGCCGCGACGTCCTCACCGGCCCGGGCGAGCAGCTCGCCGCGCACCGCCGGGAGGCGGTGGCTGTGCGGCATCTCCGCATCGAGGTCGGCGAGCGCCGCCAGCCCCGCCATCGGCCCGTCGCGCTCGGCGAGCGCCACAGCCGCGGCGAGCCGCACCGACGGGGAGGGGTTGAGCGCGACCAGCTCGGCGTAGCGCTCGCAGATGACGTCCCACCGCGTTTCGGATGCCGTTGCCGCCGTTGCGTGCTCGGCCGCCACCAACGCCTGGAGCCGGTAGCTCTCGGCCAGCGTTGCCGCGGCCGGGGCCCGCATCCGCTCGAGCAGGCCCACCGCCTCGGCGACCTCGTCGTGGTGCCAACGGGAGCGGTCCTGGTCGGGGAGCAGGACGAGCCGCCCGGCGGCATCGACGCGCGCGTCGCGGCGTGAGTGCTGGAGCAGCAGGAGCGCGAGCAGCGCCAGGAGCACCGGCTCGTCGGGGCACTGGGCGAGGGTGACCCGCACGAGCCGCACGGCCTCGCCGGCGAGCCCGACGCGCACGAGGTCGGGGCCGCTGCCCGGTGCGTACCCGGCGGTGAAGGCGAGGTATGCGGTCTGCGCCACGGCGTCGAGGCGCGCCGGCAGGTCGGCCGCGTCCGGCACGGCATAGGGGATGCCGGCCGTCACGATCTTGCGCTTGCCGCGGGTGAGCCGGGCGGCCATCGTCGGCTCGGGCACGAGGAAGAGCCGCGCGATGTCGGCCGTGGTGACGCCCACGACGAGCCGCAGCGCCAGCGCGCTCGCGACCTCGGCCGAGAGCGCCGGGTGGCAGCACATCAGCACCAGCCGCAGTCGCTCGTCCTCGAGGAGGCCGCCGGGGTCGGCCATCGGGCTTCCTCCTCCCTCACGGGCGTCGACGACGAGCAGTGGCGCGCGGCGCTGGGCCACCGCCTCGGCCCGGAGCCGGTCGACGAGCCGGCGCCGGGCCGTGGTGAGCAGCCACGCAGCGGGCCGCTCGGGGGCGCCGTCGCGCGGCCACGTGCGGGCGGCGGCCTCCACGGCATCCCCGAGGGCGTCCTCGACGAGGTCGAGCCGCCGGAACTGCGCGAGGAGCAGGGAGGTGAGGCGTCCCCATTCCTCGCGCACGACGGCGGCGAGGGCCTCGTCAGAGGTCACGGGGCGGCTCGTACCCTTCGACCTCGACCTCGGGGCGGATCTCGACGGTGTAGCTGCGGGGCAGCTCGGCGCAGGCCGCGATGGCCGAGTCGAGGTCGGGCAGGTCGACGAGGTAGAACCCCGCGAGCTGCTCGACCAGCTCGACGAACGGACCGTCGGTGACGGTGAGGCTGTCGCCGGAGTGCCTCAGGGTGGTCGCGGTGTCGGCCGAGGCCAGCGCGGCCCCCGAGACCTTCGTGCCGCGGGCTGCCACCGCCCGCTCGAACGCGTCGTGCGCGTCGAAGTAGCCCTGGCGCTCCTCGGCGCTCGCCCGCTCCCAGTCGCCGGGGTCGCAGGCGATGAGCACCACGTACCTCATGGTGCGGCGGCCCGCACGTCGTCGGGGTCGCCCGCCGTGCCGCCGTGGTCGTGGTCGTCATCCGCCACCATGTCGCGGAACTCGATGAGCTCGCCGCGCGCCGCGAACTCGCCGCAGATCCGCAGCAGGTCGGCACGGTCGTCGCTCTCGACGAGGTAGAACCCCACCATCTGCTCGACGGACTCGGTGAACGGCCCGTCGGTGACGAGCACTCGCCCGGAGCCGTCGGGCCGCATCGACACCGCCTGCGCCGACGGGGTCAGCGGGCCCGCCACGACGACCCGGTGACCCCCGGCGGCGAGGTCGCGGTGGAACTGCTCGTGCGAGCGCATCCCCTTCTCGTGCTCCTCCGCGGGAAGCCGCGCCCACTCGGCCTCCGGCGCGGGCAGCAGCAGCAGGTGCCGGCTCACGCCCGCTCCTGCGCGGACACGGTGCGGCGCACCTCGATGCCGTCGCCCACGGCCGCGATGATCTGGCAGCAGTCGAGCAGGTCGGCGAGGTCGTCGGTCTCGACCTGGTAGAAGCCACCGACCTGCTCGGTGACCTCGGCGAACGGTCCGTCGGTGACGGAACCCCCGCCGCGCGGGATGCGCTTCGCCTCGGTCGTGGCATGCAGCTCAGCGCCCCCGGTGACCTTGTGGCCACGCTGGGCCAGCTCCTCCCCGAAGCGCGTGTACTCGGCGTACCCAGCGGCGCGCTTCTCGGCATCCATCGTGGTCCACCAGCGGTCGGCGTCTCCGACGATGAGGACGACGTACTCGGTCATGGCGATCTCCTTCGCTCGGGTCTGGTCGCACAGCGCGACCTCACCCCGATGACGGTCGGTAGCAGCCGGAATCGACAGCGCCCCCGACTTTGTTCGTGAGCGCCCTGTCTACCGGATGCCGGGTGGCTCAGGCCGGGTGCTGACCGAAGACGTGCCGGCGCACCCACGCGTGCATCGCGATGGCACCCGCCGCCCCGGCGTTGATCGAGCGCGTGGAGCCGAACTGCTCGATGTGCAGCACGACGTCACAGGCCGCGAGCATCTCCGGCGTCAGCCCCGGCCCCTCCTGCCCGAGCACCAGCACGCACTCGCGCGGCAGGTCGTAGGTCTCGAGCGGCACCGAGCCCGGCACGTTGTCGATGCCGATGAGCGGGATGCCGCCACCGTCCGCCAACGCGGATGCCGCCCATTCGACGAGGTCCGCAACGCTGGGATGGTGCAGCTCGTGCTGGTAGCGGTCGGTGACCATGGCGCCCCGCCGGTTCCACCGACGCCGCCCGACGATGTGGAAAGCGCTGGCGTTGAACGCATTTGCAGTACGCACGACGGACCCGATGTTGAAGTCGTGTCCCCAGTTCTCGATCGCGACGTGGAACGGGTGGCGACGGTCGTCGAGGTCGGCGACGACGGCATCCATGCGCCAGTACCGGTACCGGTCGGCGACGTTGCGGCGGTCGCCGTCGCGCAGCAGGTCGGCATCCCACTGCTCGCCCGGCGGCCACGGCCCCTCCCACGGGCCGACCCCCACCTCGGGGACGTCGCCGCTCACGCGTGGATGCGCGAGAGGAACTGGCGGGTTCGTTCCTCGCGCGGGTCGCCGAGCACCTGCGCCGGCGGCCCCTGCTCGTGGATGACGCCGTCGTGCAGGAAGCACACGGAGTCGGCGACCTGGCGGGCGAACCCCATCTCGTGGGTGTTGAGGATCATCGTCATCCCCTCGTCGCGCAGCGAGCGCAGCAGGTCGAGCACCTCGCCGACGAGCTCGGGGTCGAGCGCCGAGGTGACCTCGTCGAGCAGCATCAGCGTCGGCTCGTTGACCAGGGCGCGCGCGATGGCGACCCGCTGCTGCTGGCCACCGGACAGCTCGTCCGGGCGGGCTGCGGCCCGGTCGGCCAGGCCGACCCGCTCGAGCATGGCCATCGCCCGCTCGCGCGCCTCCGCCTTGGCCACCTTGTGCACGCGCACCGGCGCCAGGGTGATGTTGTCGAGCACGGTGAGGTGGGGGAAGAGGTTGTAGGCCTGGAAGACGACGCCCATCCGGGCCCGCACGGCATCCGCGTCGGCCCGGGGGTCGGTGATGTCGTCGCCCTCGAGGAGGATGCGACCGTCGTCGACGACCTCGAGCAGGTTGACGCACCGGAGCAGCGTCGACTTGCCCGAGCCGCTCGCGCCGATCAGCACCACGCACTGGCCGCGCTCGACGACGAGGTCGATGTCGCGCAGCACCACGTTGTCGCCGAACGACTTACGGATGCCGTCGAGCTGGAGCAGGCTCATCGCGGCGACCTCACAGCGACCCCGTCGCGCCGTGCATGCCCTGCTTGCGCGCGAGGTGGTCGGTGAACCGGGCCATCGGGATGGTGAGCGCCACGAACAGGGCGCCCGCCACCACGTAGGGGGTGAAGTTGAAGTCGATCGCCGTCTCGATCTGGGCGGCGCGGATGGCGTCGATGACGCCCAGCACCGCGATCAGGCCGGAGTCCTTCTGCAGCGAGACGAGGTCGTTCATCAGTGGGGGGACGACCCGGCGCACGGCCTGGGGCAGCACGACGTGGCGCAGGGTCTGCCCGTAGCTGAGGCCCAAGGAGCGGGCCGCAGCGCGCTGCGAGGGGTGCACCGACTCGATGCCGGCGCGGAACACCTCGGCCACGTAGGCCGAGTACGAGAGCACGAGCGCGGTGGCGCCCCAGAAGAGGGCGGAGTTCGGCAGGCCCGACAGCCGGAGCGCCGGCGCGCCGAAGCCGAGCAGGAACAGCACGAGGAGCAGCGGCAGGCCGCGGAAGAGGTCGACGTAGGCCGTGGCGAACAGTCGAAGTGGGAAGGCCACCGGGCCGCGGATGGTGCGCATCACGGCCAGGGTCAGCCCGAAGATCGCGATCAGCACCGCGCAGACGATCATGATCCGGATGTTGAGCCAGAGACCCTCGAGCACGGCCGGGAAGGAGTCGACCGCCTTGTCCCAGTTGAAGAACGTCTCCTTGACGCGCTCCCAGCCGGGCGAGGTGACGACGAGCGCCACGGCCACGCCCACGAGCCCGGCGGTCGAGATGGCGGCGACCACCGACGAGCGGCGAGCCCGGGCGCTGCGGTAGGCCCGGCGCTCCTGCTCGAGCACGGACGGGACCCACGGGTCGGCCTGGGCGGCGCCCGCGGGTCCCGTCTGCTGCGAGGTGTCCCCCGACATCTGGGCTACTTCAGCTCGGGAGCGCCCTGGGTCGACAGCCACTGGCCGACGAGCGTGTCGAGCGTGCCGTCGGTGCGCAGCGCGTCGACCGCCTGGCTGATGCACGCGGTGAGGGGACTGCCCTTGGCGAGCACGGCGCCGAACTGCTCGGGGGTGCCACCGGCGTTCGGCAGCTGGCCGACGATGACGCCGTCGTCGAGCTGGGCGCCGGTCATGTAGAAGGCCGTCGGCAGGTCGGCGACGATGCCGTCGATCTGCTTGTTCTTCAGGGCCTGCACGGCGAGGTCGTTGGTGTCGAAGACCGCCACCTCCTGGCTGGGTGCGATCTGCTCCTTCGCGGCGGTGTAGGAGGTGGTGCCCACCTGGGCGCCGAGCTTGGCGTTCTTGAGGTCGGCGACCGAGGTCTTGCCGTCGATCGGGCTGCCCTTGTAGGTGATGACGGCCTGGCGCACGTCGTAGTAGCCGGACGAGAAGTCGACCGCCTTCTTGCGCTCGTCGCTGATCGACACCTGGTTGACGTCGAAGTCGAAGTCCTGCGCGCCCTGGCCGGCGGTGACCGAGTTGAACGGCGCCACGACCCACTTCACCTTGTCCTTGGTGAATCCGAGCTTGTCGGCGATCGCGTAGGCCACGGCCGACTCGTAGCCCTTGCCGTTGCTCGGGTCGTCGTCGACGAACCAGGGCTGGTAGGCGGGCTTGTCGGTGCCGATGGTCAGGGTGCCGGCGGTCTTGGTCTTCATCGAGGCCGGGTCGCAGGTGGCGGAGGCAGACGCCGACGCGCTGGAGGAGCTCGAAGAGCCGGCCTCGTCGGTGGGGGTGCCGCAGGCGGCGAGGGCGACGACGGCGGACCCGGCGAGGGCCACGCCCATCCAACGGACGGGGGAGATGACGGACATGCGGGGATCCTTCGCTTTCGGGGCCGCGGGGAGGCTGGGGCGGCCCGTTTCGTCGCTCAATGTAGCGCCGAAGCACGAAACCCCTTGCCGCCTGCTCGCTCCGCGGTCCTCCACGGAGGGCGCGCCGACCCGCTGTCACAGGCGCTGCACAGCCGGCGGAAGCGGGGATGAGCGCCGCTTCGCCGTACCCTTGGGCACGTGATGCACGCACTCGGGCCCAACTGGATGGACCCCCAGTACCTCCTCGACACCTACGGGACCGCCTTCTTCTGGATCTCCCTGGTCATCGTCTTCGTCGAGTGCGGGCTGTTCTTCCCGATCCTGCCCGGCGACTCGCTGCTGTTCGCGATCGGCATCTTCATCGCCGGCGGCGAGCTCGACATCCCCCTCGTCGTCGCCATCCCCGCGCTGTTCGTCGCGGCCTTCGCCGGCAACGTGGTCGGCTACGAGATCGGCCGGGCGGTCGGGGCGCCACTGCGCAACCACGACGGGCGGATCATCCGCAAGAAGTACCTCGACCAGACCCACGACTTCTTCGAGAAGCACGGCGCCAAGGCCCTGGTCATCGGCCGGTTCGTGCCGATCGTGCGCACCTACATCACGCTCGTGGCCGGCATCGGCCGCATGGACCGCCGGCACTTCTTCACCTGGTCGGCCGTCGGCGCCGCCCTCTGGGTCACCAGCATCACCCTGGCCGGCTACTTCCTCGGCGGCATCCCCCTCATCCGCGACCACCTCGAGGCCGCGATCCTGCTCATCGTGTTCCTGTCGGTGCTGCCGATGGTCTACGAGTACTTCAAGCACCGCCGCGAGGCGAAGGCCATCGCTGCGGCCACCGCCGAGACCACCGGCCAGGCCGTCGTCGACGACGTCCGCGACGGCTCCGCCTGACCCACGGCACCCCGCCTCGAGTGCGCAAACGGTTGCCCTGGCAGCGCGGGTTCAAGGCCGAGATCCGGGCTCAGTGGCGGGGTAGCTCGATCAGTCCTGAGGCGTAGGCGGCTGTCACCGCGGCCGTGCGGTCGGTGACCCCGAGCTTGGCGAAGGCCCGGATGAGGTGCGTCTTCACTGTCGCCTCGCCGATGTAGAGCTCGCGCCCGATGTCGGCGTTCGAGAGCCCTCGGGCCACGAGCCCCAGCACCTCGACCTCGCGCCCGGTGAGCTCGGGTCTCGCGGGGGCCCGCAGCCGGTCGGCCAGCCGGGCCGCGACCGGAGGCGCCAGCACGGTCTCGCCGCGCGCCGCGCGCCGGATGGCGTCGGCCAGCACTCCGGTCGGGGCGTCCTTGAGCAGGTAGCCACGGGCGCCGGCCTCCACGGCCCGCACGATGTCGGCATCGGTGTCGTAGGTGGTGAGCACGAGCACCTGCGGGGCGCCGGACTCGGCGGTGATCCGGGCGGTGGCCTCCGCGCCGTCCATGACCGGCATCCGCAGGTCCATCAGCACGACGTCCGGATGCAGCCGCGGCACGAGCCCCAGCGCCTCCGCGCCGTTCGCCGCCTCCCCCACCACCTCGAAGTCGTCCTCCTCCCCCAGCACGGCGACCATGCCCGCCCGCACCACGGGGTGGTCGTCGACCACCAGCAGCCGGATCACCGCGGCACCACCAGGCGCAGCGTGGTGCCGGTGCCGGGCTCGCTGAGGACCTGCACGGCCCCGCCGACCTCGGCCGCGCGCGCCTGCACGCCGTCGAGCCCGAAGCCCGAACGGGCACCGTCGAGGTCGAACCCGAGGCCGTCGTCGTGCACGGTCAGCACCACCTCGTCGGGGTCGTCGTAGGCCAGGGTGAGGTCGACCCGGGCGGCCGACGCGTGCCGCCGCACGTTCGACAGCGCCTCCTGGGCGGTGCGGAGGATGACGACCTCGGCCGACCCGCCGAGCGGCACTGGGTCTCCGGCCACCCGCACGTCGGCGCGCAGCCCGGTCTCACTGGTGACTGCGGCTCCCAGCCGCTCGAGGGCCTCACCGAGGGTGCGCGACTGGAGGTGCCCGGGCGTGAGCTCGGCGACGATCAGCCGTGCCTCGTCGAGGTTGTCGGATGCCGTGTGCTCGATGAGCGCCAGCCGCTCCCCCGCCGCGGCGGTGTCGCCACGCGCCAACGCGGCCTGGGCCGCCCGGGAGAGAGCCACCACCGAGGTGAAGCCCTGCGCCAGCGTGTCGTGGATCTCGCGCGAGATCCGCTCCCGCTCCTCCTGGACGCCGCGGTCGCGCTCCACTGCCGCGAGCCGGGCCTGGGTGGCGCGCAGCTCGTCGATGGTCTGGGCACGGCTCTCGGCCTCGCCGACGATCCGGTTGATGAAGAGCCCGAGGGAGAGGGACAGACCCATCGAGATGACGCTGGAGATGAGGATCTCGGTCAGGCTCTCGCTGGAGAAGTCGAGCTGCGCCCAGCGCACCACCGAGAAGGCGGTGACGACGATGACCGTACCCACGACCGCCCAGCGGGTGGGCAGCATCGCCCACAGCTGCGGGAAGAGCGCGAAGTAGAGGAGCCAGGCCTGGGTGCTCGGGTCGACCCACTGGATGCCGAGCAGGGCCGTCCAGGCCACGACCTGGTAGGCCACCGACCAGCGTAAGTCGCGGTCGGTCATCCCCCGCACCCCGAGGGTGGCGTACGCGAGTGCGATGACCCCGAGGAGCACGAGCGAGGGTGCCCGGCCGTGCGGGCCGGGGTCGTCGACGAGGGTCACGACGACCGCGGCAGCCCAGACGAGGGCGAAGACCGCGTGCCAGTACGGCTGCTGCCGCCGCCACATGGCCCCGAACTCCTCGCGCGAGGTCGCGCCCGTCACCGTCACGTCGCTCATTGTGGTGCCCGACGGCTCACGTGGTGCCGCGCTTGAACCACTTGAAGGTGAGCACGCACAGCACGAGCCCGCCCACCGCCCAGGCCAGCAGCACCAGGGCGGTGCGACCGGTCTCCCACGAGCCGGCCATCTCGGCCGAGGCGAGGTCGGCCGGGTAGAACACGGAGCGCATGCCCTGCGCGATCCACTTCAGCGGGAACACCGAGGCGATCTGCTGCAGCCAGGTCGGCACGTCGTCGAACGCGATGTAGACCCCGGAGATGAACTGCAGGATGAGCAGGGGGCCGATGACGACCGCTCCGATGGTGCGCGAGGTCGCCATCGACGAGTAGGCGATGCCCAGCACGGTGCCGCCGAACACCCCGAGGGTGAACACCAGCGCGAACACCGCCCAGCGGTCGGCCGTGGTGGGCAGCTGCACGCCGAAGAAGACGCGGGCCACGAGCAGGAGCAGGGCCACCTGCAGGGTCGAGGAGGTCGCGACCAGCCCGACCTTGCCGAGGAAGTAGGCCACCGGCGGCATCGGGGTGGCCCGCAGCCGCTTGAGCGTGCCGTCGTCGCGCTCGCTCGCGACCGACATCGCCATGGTCTGGTAGCTGGTGAGCAGCACCCCGGCCGAGAGCATGCCGGGCAGGAAGTAGCCGCCGGCCGTCATCCCGTTGGTGTCGCGCCCCCCGAACTGGCCGGCGAAGATCACCGAGAACAGCGCGAGCAGCAGGATCGGGAAGAGGAAGGAGAAGAAGACCGCCTCCTTCTCGCGGGAGTACATCTTCAGCTCGAGCACCGTGCGGTCCAGGCCCAGGGCGATGGCACTCATGCGGGTACCTCCGTGGAGTCGTGGGTGGCGCCGGCGGGCAGGGCCTCGGGGCCGACGTGGGGGGCGATCAGGCTCAGGTAGGTGTCCTCGAGCGAGGGCCGCGTGACGGTGAGCGCTGGGACCTCGCCCCCCGGCATCCGGGCCGCGAGGCGGGCGACCTCGGCCGTGGGGGTCGAGGTGGTCAGCTGGCGCCGGATGCCGTGCTCCTCCCACGAGACCGTCGCCTCCTCGGCGCTGCGCCCGCCGAGCGCCTCGGGGGTGTCGAGCGCCAGCAGCCGGCCGGCGGCGATGACCCCGACCCGGTCGGCGAGGTTCTCGGCCTCGTCGAGGTAGTGGGTGGTGAGCAGGATGGTCGTGCCCTCGGTGGCGAGCGCCCGGATGAGGTCCCAGAAGTCGCGGCGGGCCTGCGGGTCGAACCCCGTGGTCGGCTCATCGAGGAACAGCAGCTCGGGCCGGCCGATGATGCCCAGCGCGACATCGAGCCGGCGGCGCTGGCCACCGCTCAGCCCGACGATGCGCGCGTCGGCCTTGTCGTCGAGGCCTACGGAGGCGAGCACGTCGTCCACCTTGCGCGGTGCGGAGTAGGCCTTGGCGGTGCTGGCGAGTGCCTCGCGCGGCGTGAGCAGGTCGAGGCCACCTGTGGTCTGCAGCACGATGCCGACCCGGTTGCGCCATGCCAGGCCGGCGCCCTGCGGGTCGACACCGAGCACGTGCACCTCGCCGGCGTCGCGGGAGCGGAAGCCCTCGAGGATCTCGACGGTGGTCGTCTTGCCCGCGCCGTTGGGGCCGAGCAGGGCGAAGCACTCGCCGGTGCGGATGTCGAGGTCGAGCCCATCGACCGCGGTGTGGTCGGCGTAGGTCTTGGTGAGCCCTCGGATGGTGATCGCGTCTGCCATGGGTCCACCCTGCGCCCTGCGGGGGTCGAGGCGCGACGCCCGCGCGGTGGACCGGCCGTCCACCGACCGGTGGACCGGGCCCACCCAGCGAAGTCAGGAGCACTTCGCCCAATCAGGGGCGGGTACGGCCCTGACTCGGCGAGAACCTCCTGCGCCTGCGAAGTGCTCCTGACTTCGCGAGGCGGGTAACTCCGTCGCGCGCGTGAGTGGGAGGACCTCTGCCCGATGCGAGTCCTTGCTCCGGTGACGCGCTGCTGCAAGGACGCGCCAGCGGAGTACGGATCTGCGACCGGAGCATGCATCTGCAACCGGAGAGCCGATCTGCGTACGCGACCTCTTGGTTCGAGGTGATGTCCTGACCCCTGGACCAGCGGATCACCTCGACCGCGGTCGCTCGACGCTCGTTCGAGGTGTTCTTCTTACCGCCCGGACCAGCGGATCACCTCGAATCGGCGCGGGTCAGGTGGTGGCGCCGGCAGCCCTCGGGATGCTGCAGCGAGGTCAGGCGGTCGGGGGCGGGGTGGCGCCGGGTCCCTCGGGCGGAGCCGGTGGGGTGTTGCCCGGGCCCGACGGGGATGCCGGGAGCGTGTCCTGCGGTTCGGCGGCAGGTGCGGGCGGTGCGGATGCCGGTGCCGCGGGTGCCGCGGGCGCGGCCGGTGCCTCGGCCGCGGCGGCCGACCCCGCGACGGCCGACCCCGGGGCGGCCGACCCCGGGGCGTAGGAGCTCGGCGGCGGGATGACCGCCTCGCGCTGCCCGAAGTCGACCCGCGGGGCCTCGCGCTGCTCCCCCTCGGCCTCGAAGTACTCGGCGCGGTCGATGTTGAACGCCCCGGCGATGAAGTTGCTCGGCACGGTCTCGACCTTGGTGTTGAGGTCGCGCACGGTCGCGTTGTAGTAGCGGCGAGCCGAGGCGATCCGGTCCTCGGTGGCGGTCAGCTCGTTCTGCAGGGCCAGGAAGTTCTGGTTCGCCTTGAGGTCGGGGTAGGCCTCGACGATCGCGAGCAGCCGGCCGAGCGCCTGGCTGAGCATGTTCTCGCTCTCGGCCTGCGCCGCCGGCGACTGCCCCGGGGCCATGGCGGCCGAGCGCGCCTTGACGACGTCCTCGAGGGTGCCCCGCTCGTGCGCGGCGTAGCCCTTCACCGTCTCGACGAGGTTGCCGATCAGGTCGTGCCGGCGGGTCAGCTCGACGTCGATCTGGCGCCAGGCCTCCTGCACCAGGTTGCGCAGCTTGATCAGGCCGTTGTACGTCAGCACCGCCCAGGCGACGACGACGACCACGAGGACGACGATGATGATGACGGCGATCATGGGTGCTCCCGTGGTCGTGACCGGTGGTGCGACCGATCCTAGGGGGACGGTTCCGAGCGGCCGGTCAGGCCAGCCCGAGGTCTGCCAGGCCGAACACGTGCCGGTACTCGAACCCGGCATCCGCGAACTTCTCGGCAGCGCCGGTGGCCCGGTCGGCGATGGTGGCGACCGCGACGACGGTGGCGCCGGCCTCCTGGGCCGCGCGGGCGGCATCCAGCGGTGACGACCCGGTCGTGGAGGTGTCCTCGACGACGAGCACCCGCCGGCCCTCGATCGACGGGCCCTCGATGCGCTGCTGGAGGCCGTGTGCCTTGCCCTCCTTGCGCACCACGAACGCGTCGAGCCGGTCACCGGAGGTCGCCGCGGCGTGCAGCATGGAGGTCGCCACCGGGTCGGCGCCCAGCGTCAGACCGCCGACGGCGTCGAAGTCGAGGTCGGCGACGAGGTCGCGCATCACCCGGCCGACCAGCGGGGCCGCCTCGCCGTCGAGCGTGATGCGGCGCAGGTCGACGTAGTAGTCGGCCTCCTTCCCCGAGGACAGGGTCACCCGGCCGTGCACGATGGCCTTGGCGCGGACGATCTCGAGCAGGCGGGCGCGGTCGGCGGCGATGTCGGTCACGCGCCTACCGTATGCCGTCGGTGACCGCCGCCGGTCACTGGCTCCGGCGGCGGTACGGGTGCAGGAACACCGACAGGTCGCCGGCCGCGCCGGGGGTCGCGCGCTGCTCGAACCACCGCTGGTGGTGGTCGGGGTCGGGCGGCGGGGTGGGCAGGGGGTCGGGGTCGTGCCCGTCCCAGACGTCGATACCCGCCCGCAGCATCCGGCCGACCGGGCTGCCGACCACGGCCGCCGCCAGGTCGTCGCGCAGGTGACGGGGCAGGCCGTCGAGCAGGATGCGAGGGCTGCGCCGCTCGGCGAGCACGACGAGGCGGGCGAGGGCGTGCACGTCGTCGCGCCCCAGCCGGGTGCCGGAGAGCAGTAGCCGCTGCAGCTCGACGAGCAGCCACCCGCGCCCCTGCGGCCCGAGCGCCCAGAGCGCGTGCCGGTGCGCCGTCTCCTGCCAGTCGGCGGAGGCGGTGCGCAGGAGGTGGCGGTACTCGCGCAGCACCTCTGGTTCGGCGCCCGGAACCATCGTCCGATCGTAGGCCGGGTCGGCGCGCCTGACGAGGGGTTGTCTCGCCGGGTGTTGCGCGGACGGGCGGCGCTACGAGGCCGACGCGCGGGGCCGCCGGAAGCGGTCGAGCCGGCGCAGGGTGCCGCCGCGGAGCAGCGGACGGGGCAGCACCCGCACGCCGGCCGTGATGACCTTCCACTGCAGCCCGGGCACCGAGACGACCTTGCCGCGGGCGACGTCGGTGAGCGCCTGCTGCACCACGTCGTCGGCGTCGAGCCAGAGCGACTCGGGCAGGGCCGAGATGAGGATGCCGGCCCGCGCGTGGAACTCGGTGTGGGTGAACCCCGGGCACAGCGCGGTCGCCGTGACCCCCGTGCCCGCCAGCTCGCCGGCCAGGCCCTCGGTGAACACGGTGACGAAGGCCTTCTCGGCCGAGTAGCTGCCGTTGGCGATGAACGAGGCCACCGACGAGACGTTGAGGATGGCGCCGCGTCCCCGCTCGCGCATCGCCCGCCCGGCCGCGTGGCAGGTGAGCATGACGGCTCGCACCATGACGTCGAGGCCGGCCTCCTCGTCGGCGAGGTCGTTGTCGAGGAAGGAGCCGTTCAGCCCGAACCCGGCGTTGTTGACGAGCAGGTCGACCGGCCGCACCTCGTCCTCGAGGCGGGCGCAGACCAGGGAGGTGGCCACCCGGTCGGACAGGTCGGCCACCAGCACCTCGACGGCCACCCCGTGGCGGGTGCGCAACCCGGTCGCGAGCTCCTCGAGGCGCCCGCGGTCGCGGGCCACCAGCACCAGGTCGGTGCCCTCGCGGGCGAGGCGTTCGGCGAAGGCTCGGCCGATGCCGGCGGAGGCGCCCGTGACGAGTGCTGTGCTCATGGTGGAGGCACTGTATGCCGCGAACCCGCCGCCCGGGGCGATGCGTACCCGTGGGTAGGGTGAGGAGGTGCGTATCGCCACCTGGAACGTCAACTCGATCCGCTCCCGCATCGACCGCGTGGAGGCCTGGCTGGCCCGCACCGACGTCGACGTGCTGCTCGTGCAGGAGACCAAGGCCAAGGACGAGCAGTTCCCCTACGACCGGCTGCGCGCCCTGGGCTACGAGGTCGCCCACCACGGCACCAACCAGTGGAACGGCGTCGCCATCCTGTCCCGGGTCGGGCTCGACGACGTGCAGGTCGGCTTCGACGGCGACCCGGGCTGGGGCGACCCGCTGGTCGCGGAGGCGCGCTCGATCGGGGCGACGTGCAACGGCATCCGGCTCTGGTCGGTCTACGTGCCCAACGGCCGCGCCCTCGACGACCCGCACATGGTCTACAAGCTCGACTGGTTGGCGCGGCTGCGCGAGCGGGCCACCGAGTGGGCCGCCGACGGCACCCCCGTCGCTCTGTGCGGCGACTGGAACATCGCGCCGCAGGACGACGACGTGTGGTCCATGGAGTACTACCTCGACAAGAGCCACGTCTCCCCCGGCGAGCGCGCCGCCTTCAACGCCTTCCTGGATGCCGGGTTCGTCGACGTCGTGCGCCCCCACACCCCCGGCCCGGGCGTCTACACCTACTGGGACTACCAGCGGCTCGCCTTCCAGAAGCGCCGCGGCATGCGCATCGACTTCGTGCTCGGCTCCCCGTCGTTCGCGGCACGCGTCGCCGGGGCTGCGATCGACCGCGAGGAGCGCAAGGGCGCCGGCGCCAGCGACCACGCGCCCGTCGTCGTGCAGCTGAAGGACTGAGCGGATGCCGTCACGCACCTCCGCGCGCCGGGCCGCCTCCCGCTCCGCCCGGCTCCCGGACGGCGCCGTGCGGCACCGGGTGCGCATCGGTGCCGGCACCGACGTGCACGTCGTGGAGTGGCCGGCTGGTCCGGCGGCCGCCGGCACCCGCGCCGAGGGCGTCACGGTGGTGCTGGCCCACGGCTGGACCCTCACCCACGCGAGCTGGCTCCCGGTCGTCGAGCTGCTGCGCGCTCGGCACGGCGTGCGCATCGTGGCGTTCGACCAGCCCGGGCACGGCCTGTCGACGCCCGAGTCACGCACCCCGACGGTGCACGAGCTCGGTGAGGTGCTTCAGCGGGTGCTGACGGCTGTCGCACCGACCGGCCCGCTCGTGCTGGCCGGGCACTCGATGGGCGGCATGACGATCATGGCCTGGGCCGCCGACCACGCCGGCGAGCTCGCCGCCCGGGTGCGCGGGGTGGTGTTCGTCGCGACGTCGGCCAAGGTGGGCGAGGACCGGCTGCGGCTCCCGCTGGAGCGGGCGATCATGCGCGCCTCGGCCCGCGCGCCCCGGGTGGCGCCCGGCCGGCTGATGTCGACCCGCGCCCAGACCCGGCTGCTCTACGGGCGCGACACGGCGCGCGAGACGGTCGTGCCCGGGGTCACGCTCATCCAACACACCTCGCTGCCCACGCTGGGGCGCTACTTCCTCGCCCTGCAGCAGCACGACGAGACGAAGGCACTCGCGCACCTCGGTGCCGTGCCGACCCGGGTGCTCGTCGGCACCTCCGACCGGCTGACCCCGGTGGGCGACGCGCGGGCGCTGGCCGACGGCATCCGCGGTGCGCAGCTGAGCGTGCTGCCCGGGTTGGGGCACATGCTCACCTACGAGGCGCCCGACGTGGTCGCAGACGCGATCGGCGAGTCGCTCAGCGCCGGCTGAGGATGCCGCTCGCGTAGGCCGCCTGCCCGGCGTGCTGGGCGCAGTCGTTCACGATGCTGACGAGGCGCACGGCGAGGGTGACCGGTGGGTCCCAGTGCTCGTCGACGACCCGGTCGAGGTCGGCGTCGGTGACGGTGCTCAGGGCCTCGCGTGCTGCGGCCGAGGCGGCGTCGAGGTAGCCACGCAGGTGCTCGGCGCTCGCCTGCACCTGGAGCACCTCGTCGAAGGTCATGCCGTAGCCGTGGGCGTCGGCGGGCAGCGGCAGGTCGAAGCGCTCGCGCCAGCCGCCGGTCTCCCAGACCGCGTCGCGGCCCAGGGCGCCGGAGACCTGGGCGTCGAGGCCGCGGCTGAGGTGCCACACGAGCCAGGCGATGGTGTTGGTGCCCGGGGCCGGCGGGGTGTCCAGCAGCTCCTCGGGGGTGTTGTCGAGCACCCGGTGCGCGGTCTCGCGCACCCGGTCGAGCGAGTCGGTCAGCAGGTCAGCAGTGGTCGCCATGGCCGCGACGCTACCCGGCGCTCAGAGGCCGAAGGTGGTGGCGTGCTCGCCGGTGCGTCGGCGCAGTCCGAGAGCCAGTGCGGCGAGCGCGCCGAGGCCCGCCGCCACGGCAGCACCGCGGAACACCCAGGCCACTTGCACCACGGCGGCCCCTTTGAGGGCCTCGGTGTCGGTGGGGTCGGGCAGGGTGGCGACCAGCCCGTAGTACTGGTGCAGCCCGATGGCGGTGAGGAGCGCGATGCCCACGACCATCCCCACCATCCGGGCCACGACGACGAGCGCGGATGCCGTGCCGCTGGTGTCGCTCGTCGCCTCCGCCAGCGCGGCGTCGTTGACCGGGGCGAGGGCGAGCCCGATGCCGAGGCCGGCCAGGGCCAGCACGAGCGTGGCCTGGAGGTGGTCGAGCGAGCCCCGGCCCCAGGTGCTCATCGCGGCGAGGCCCACCGTGGTCAGCGCCAGTCCGCCGGCGGCAACGACGCCGTTGCCGAGCCGGCGCAGCGCCCAGCCGCCCGCGAGGGCGCCGACCGGCACGGCGAGCAGGAAGCGCACCAGCACCAGGGCGGCCTCGGTCTGGGTCGCGCCCTCCACGACGTGGGCGAGCAGCGGCACGTCGACCACCACAGCTACGAGCGCGACACCGACGAGCAGCGAGACCACGAGGGCCCACACCAGCCGGCCGCGCACCAGGCCGCGGGGCACCAGCGGCGAGGGCGCCCGGCGGTGGTGCACGGCATACAGCACGGCGAGCAGCGCGGCCGCTGGGAGGAGGGCGACGCCGAGCGGGCCGACGACTTCGGTGGCCGGCTCGGAGGCCGCGAAGGTGAGCACGACGCAGCCCAGGGCACCGCCGAGCAGCAGGGCGCCGAGCAGGTCGGCGCTGCGCAACAAGGGCCACGCGCCACGACCACCGGCGGCGAGCGCCGCGAGGAGGAAGACGGCGGCGACGACACCGATCGGGGTGGCCAGCCGGGATGTCGCCCCACCGAAGGGCACGAACGGCAGCCCGAGCGAGACACTGGTGACGAGTGCGTCGGGAGCAGCCAGGGTGAGCCACACGGCCACTGCCGCCACGGTCGACAGTGCGACGACGAGGGGGCGGGGCCGGGGGATGCGGCCTCCGCCGGTCACGACGACGGCCGCGGCGAGCAGGGCGCCCAGGAATGCGTTGAGCCAGAAGATGGCCCGCCAGTCGGCGACCACCAGCACGAGGGCGCCCAGCACCGGCCCGAGCACAGAGCCGAGCTCCTGCACCGCGCCTACCACGCCCAGCGGAACCCCGCGGCGGTCGACGGGCCAGAGCTGGGCGACGATCGCCAGGGTGGCCGGCACCAGTCCTCCACCGCCCACCCCCTGCACCACTCGGCCGGCGACGAGCACCGGCAGGTCGGTGGCCAGGGCGGTGACCGCCGAGCCGGCGACGAACACCCCCAGGCAGGCGAGCAGCACTCGTTGCCGGTCGACGAGGTCGGCGACCCGGCCGATGAGCGGCAGCACCGCGACGTAGCCGAGCAGGAAGCCGGAGATGATCGGTGCCGCCCGCTGCAGCGCGTCGATGGTGACGCCGACCCCGCGCATCATCTCGGTGAGGGCCAGCACCACGACGTAGGTGTCGGCTGCGGCGAGAGAGACGGCGATCGCAGCCGTCGTGAGCAGCGCCCTAGGGGCGGGTGATCTCAACGGGTGCCCCGTAGGCGGTGAGCACCAGCACGTAGGTCGCCTCGGCCCCGGGGAAGAACGGCCCCTTCAGGGTCGCGGTGCGCAACTGGTCGGAGTCGGTGATGCCGTAGCTCACGGCGAAGGTGCCGGTGCCGTCGCCGAGGTGGAACAGCTTCTCGATGGTCGAGCCCGGCAGCGTGCCGCTGATCTTGGTCAGCACCTCCTGGCCCGAGCGCGTCTGGCCGTCGTCCTTGGGGTTCGCGGTCTGCGGCAGGAGGGAGGAGATGCCGGTGGCCGGGTCGAAGAACATCGCGGGGTTCGGCGCGTTCAGCGTGTCGAGGTCGGTCTTCTTGTAGTCCGGGGTGAAGAACTTCAGGTAGGCCGTCTCGCCGATCGCGACGACTTCGATGGTGCCGGCCAGCCCCTTGATGGTGCCGGTGATGGTGCCCTGGAAGGCCGGCTCGGTGGTGCTGATGACGCCGGCGCCCTTGGCGGCGGTGACGCCGTTCTCGCGCGGCGGTACGTCGCGGCTGGACAGGTCGAGCTGCACGGTCTTGGCCGTGTCGAAGGCTGTCTTGGCGGCGGCCAGCTGCTCCGTCGGGCTCTGCGCCGGGGCCTCGGGGGCGTCGACTCGAGCAGCCGGTCAGCGCGAGCACCACACCGAGGGCTAGCGAGCCCGCGACGGCGCCCACCCGACGGCGTCCGCGCAGGGCAGTGGTGGGGCGTCGGCGCAAGGCAGGGGTGGGGCGTCGGCGCATGGCGGCAACAGTAACCGCACCCCCATCCCGACATATTGCGGATCCCCCACCCCGGCGCCCGTGAGAGCACCGCACGGGCGAGCGCATTGCGGATCCGCCACGCCCGCGGGCCCACGCCCCGCCAGCGACCCATTGCGGATCCGCCACACAGGCCGCGGCGTCACCGCACCCGCCAGCGACCTATTGCGGATCCCCCACCTCGAACCGACCTGCGGGCGCCTCCAGCGGTTGGCGAAACGCAATCAGTCGGATGCCGGTGGGTCAGGGATCCGCAATGAGTGCTGTGTCAGGGGTGGGAGATCCGCACGAAGTCGGATGGCCTCTGCGGGGCAAGATCGACCAATAGGTCAAAGTTGCCCCGCAGGTTCAGCGTGCCCCCGGGACAAGATTGACCTATTGGTCGACTTTGCCCCGGCGCGTGCGCTCGGCGGGCTGGTCTCAGCGGAGGAGGAGGCCGGCTTCGCCGAGGTCGACCACCACGGTGTCGCCGTCGCGGACCTCGCCGGCCAGCAGCGCCCGGGCCAGCCGGTCGCCGATCTCGCGCTGCACCAGCCGGCGCAGCGGCCGCGCGCCGTACGCCGGGTCGTAGCCCTGCTCGGCGAGCCACTCCTGGGCCGCGGTCGGTGACCTCGAGGGTGATCCGGCGGTCGTGCAGCCGGGTCGCCAGGGCGCGCACCTGCAGGTCGACGATCCGGGCGAGCTCGCTCGGTCGACAGCGGGTCGAAGACCACGATGTCGTCGAGCCGGTTGAGGAACTCGGGCTTGAACGCCTGCCGCACCGCGGCCATCACGGCCTCGCGCTTGTCGCCGCGGCTCGAGCATCGGGTCGACCAGGAACTGCGAGCCGAGGTTCGAGGTCAGCACCAGGATGACGTTGCGGAAGTCGACCGTGCGGCCCTGGCCGTCGGTGAGCCGGCCGTCGTCGAGCACCTGCAGCAGGATGTCGAACATCTCGGGGTGCGCCTTCTCGACCTCGTCGAGCAGCACCACCGAGTAGGGCCGGCGCCGCACCGCCTCGGTGAGCTGGCCGCCCTCCTCGTAGCCGACGTAGCCGGGCGGCGCACCGACCAGCCGCGCGACCGAGTGCCGCTCGGAGTACTCGCTCATGTCGATGCGCACCATCGCGCGCTCGTCGTCGAACAGGAAGTCGGCGAGCGACTTGGCCAGCTCGGTCTTGCCGACGCCGGTCGGGCCGAGGAACAGGAACGACCCGGTCGGGCCGGTCGGGGTCGGCGACGCCGGCGCGGGAGCGGCGCACGGCGTCGCGACACCGCGCGCACCGCCTCGGTCTGGCCGATCAGGCGGGCGCCGATGATCTCCTCCATCGGGAGCAGCTTCTCGGTCTCGCCCTCGAGCAGCCGGCCGGCCGGGATGCCGGTCCACGCCGCGACCACGTCGGCGATGTCGTCGGCGCCGACCTCGCTCCTTGACCATCAGGTCGGTGGATGCCGTGGCCGTCTCGGCCTCCTGGGCCGCGTCGAGCTCGGCCTCCAGAGCGGGATCTCGCCGTAGAGGAGGCGCGACGCGCCCTCGTAGGTCGCCCTCGCGCTGCAGCCGCTCGGCCTGGGTGCGCAGCGTCGTCGAGCCGGGCCTTGAGGTCGCCGACCCGGTTGAGCCCGGCCTTCTCCGACTCCCAGCGCGCGGTGAGCGCGGCGAGCTCCTCGCTTCGGTCGGCGAGGTCGGCGCGCAGCCGGTCGAGCCGCTCGACGCGAGGCCGCGTCGGTCTCCTTGCGCGAGGCGCAGCTCCTCCATCTTCAGCCGGTCGACGGCGCGCCGGAGCTCGTCGATCTCGACCGGGGAGGAGTCGATCTCCATCCGCAGCCGGGACGCGGCCTCGTCGACGAGGTCGATCGCCTTGTCGGGCAGCTGGCGGCCGGAGATGTAGCGGTCGGACAGGGAGGCCGCCGCGACGAGCGCGGAGTCGGCGATCGTCGACCTTGTGGTGCGCCTCGTAGCGCTCCTTGAGGCCGCGCAGGATGGCGATGGTGTCCTCGACCGACGGCTCGCCGACGAAGACCTGCTGGAAGCGCCGCTCGAGCGCGGGGTCCTTCTCGATGTGCTCGCGGTACTCGTCGAGGGTGGTCGCGCCGACCAGCCGCAGCTCGCCGCGGGCCAGCATCGGCTTGAGCATGTTGCCGGCGTCCATGGCCGACTCGCCGGTGGCGCCGGCGCCGACGACGGTGTGCAGCTCGTCGATGAAGGTGACGACCTGCCCGGCCGACGCCTTGATCTCCTCGAGCACGGCCTTGAGCCGCTCCTCGAACTCGCCGCGGTACTTCGCGCCGGCCACCATGGCGCCGAGGTCGAGCGCGATCAGCCGCTTGCCGCGCAGCGACTCGGGCACGTCGCCGTCGACGATGCGCTGGGCCAGGCCCTCGACGACGGCGGTCTTGCCGACGCCGGGCTCGCCGATCAGCACCGGGTTGTTCTTGGTGCGCCGCGACAGCACCTGCACGACGCGGCGGATCTCGTCGTCGCGGCCGATCACCGGGTCGAGCCGGCCCTCGCGGGCGGCCTCGGTGAGGTCGATGCCGTACTTCGCCAGGGCCTCGTCCGTCGCCTCCGGGTCCTCGTTGGCGCACCTTGGCGCCGCCGCGCAGGTGGTCGATCTGGGCCTCGAGGGCCTTGGCGCGTCGCCCTGCACGGCGCCCGTCTCGAGCCAGCGCCAGCAGCAGCAGGTCGGTCGAGAGGTAGGTGTCACCGCGCGCCGGCCATCAGGGTCGACGCGTGCTGCAGCACCGAGAGCGCCGCCTGGCCCAGCGCGGGGGTGCCGACGGTCGCCCCGGTCGTGCGCGGCATCCCGCTCAGCACCGAGCGGGCGGTGGCCGCCATGCCCTCGGCCGAGCTGCCCGCAGCGGCGAGCAGGGCGGGCGTGGTGGTGCCCTCCTGCTCGGCGAGCGCCAGGGCCAGGTGGGCGGGGGTGATCTCGGGGTGGCCGGCGGCCTGCGCCGCGCGCTGGGCGACGGCCAGGGCCTCGGCCACCTTGGTGGTGGGCTTCAGCTCCATGCGGGACTCTCCTCGAGCGAGGGACGGTGGGTTTCGGGTTCCTTCAGGGCAACCCTGCCAAAGTTGAGTGTATTCCGCTCAAGTCTTGCTGGGGTCGCGGATGTGACAAGGATGCCGGGCCGTCGCCGGCGAGACCGCGCGCCCCTCGCTGTGCCCCCGCCCGGACCCGAGAGCGCCGGACTCGACGAGTGAGGGGACCCGCAGATGGTGGGCACCCGGCATCCGCGGGTTGCCTGCACTCGGCACGGGCACGCGCCCAGAGGTGAGCCCGGTCAGCAGGTGGCCGCGAGCGAGACGGCCTGGGAGTCGTCGGGCGTGGCGGTCGGGGTGGGCTTGCCCGGCTTCTTCGGTGGTCGAGGGCTTCGGGGCTGGGCGAGGCCGAGGTGCTCGGAGCGGCCGCGGGAGCCTTCAGGCCCTTCTTGACCAGGGCCCGGATCTTCGCGAAGTCGGGGTTGCCCGGGCGCACGACGTCGGCCGTGAGGGGCAGCGAGCGGATCGAGCCGCCCTTCTGGATGCGCAGCGCCAGGTCGACCCAAGCCGACAGCTCGTCGCGGGGGATGTCGATGCTCACGTTGTTCTTGACGACCTTCGCGAGCTGCGGGTAGCTCTGCAGGAGCCCCACCGGGTCGGCCTGCTGCATCAGCGCGCCGGCAACGCAGCGCTGACGCCGCATCCGGCTGAAGTCGTCGCTGCCGGCGCGCGACCGGGCGTACCAGAGGGCGTGCTTGCCGTCGAGGTGCCGCAGGCCGGGCTCGATGTACTCGCGACTTGTCGTTGGTGAAGACGACCCCGCCGGAGGAGCCGGTGTGGCACTCGACGCACACCCGCTGCTGCACGTTGACGTCGACGCCGCCCATCGCGTCGACGAGGGCCTTGAAGCCCCGCAGGTTGATGACGACCGACTGGGTGATGTCGAGGCCGGTGATCTCGCCGACGACGTCGACGGTCGACGTGCGGCCCGGGTTCTTGATCCCCGGGAAGAGGTCGGGACGGCCCTCGGCGAGGGTCCAGATGCCGTTCATCAGGCACTGGTCGCCGCAGTCGTAGCCGTTGGGGTAGAGGGCGTGCAGCGGGTTGCTCTTGGGGAAGGGCACCCGCTCGAGGTTGCGCGGGATGCCGATGAGCAGGGTGTCACCGGTCTTGGTGTTGGTGCTGACGACCATCATCGAGTCGGTGCGGGTGCCCCAGCGGTCCTGACCGGCGTCGGAGCCGATGAGCAGCGTGTTGACCCGCGGCACGTCGGCCCACGGGTCCTGCGCCGCGGTGTTGGCGAGCGCGACGTCGCGTCGCTCACTCGCGCTGTCGTCGACGAACACCGAGTCGATGACCGAGGACTGCACGTCGAGGTAGCGCACGGCCAGGGCTGACGGCGCGGCGACCAGGGTGCAGGCGGCCGCGGCGAAGAGCACCCGGCCCCAGCGGCCGCTGCGGCGGCGCGGCCAGGACTGCTCGGCGGTGAGCACGATGGAGCCGATCCACAGCACGGCACCGACGGCGATGCCCACGCCCACCCACTGGAGCAGCTCGGGCTGCACGGCGACGTTGAGCACCGACCGCACCAGGCCACCCTGCCCGGCCCGGAAGAGCGCCCAGGCGCCGGCGGCCAGCGAACCGAGCACGAGCAGCCAGCCGAGCACCTTCCACCGGGTGCCCAGCAGGCCGGCGCCCGGCAGCACCGTGCCCAGAGCGATGCGCCGGTAGTACGCCCCCGGGGGGTAGCGCAGCTCGGCACGGCTCGTCGACGGCTCGGGATCACCCGGCCGCTGCGTCGAGCTCGGCAGCTCTTCGGGCATGGCCCACCAATCTGGTCGCGTGGCAGGTCAGGGCGCGGGTTACTACCACAGGGCAGGCGCCTGACCCCCTGAGGATAGCGGCGAACTCTGGGAGAACCCTGTCCGCGGCCGGGCGCCACGCACGGCGACGTGTCGAAGGACACGGTCGGGGTGCGTGGTGGAATGACCCCATGAGCACCGCCACCCGCACCGCCGTCGTCCCGGCCGACCGCCTGCGCCAGGTCGCGGTCACCTTGGCGGAGGTCTTCTGCGTGGTCGGCACCCTGGTCGGGGTGGGCGTGATCGGCACCCGGGTGGCGGAGTCCTCGGGCGGGGCGCTGGCCGCCGACGCCACCCTGATCGCCCCGGCCGGCCCGGCCTTCGGCATCTGGACGCCCATCTACCTCGGGCTGGCCGGCTTCACGATCTACCAGTGGCTGCCAACGCAGACCGCCGAGCCCCGCCACCGGGCCATCGGATGGCTGGCCGCGGCATCCATGGTGCTCAACGCCGCCTGGCTGCTCGTGACCCAGCAGGACTGGATCTGGGCGAGCGTGGTGGTGATGGCGGCCCTCGTGGTCACCCTGGGCGTGCTCGTGCGCCGCCTGCAGGAGCACCCCAGCTACGGGCACGGTGAGACCGTGCTGGTCGACGGCACCTTCGGGCTCTACCTCGGCTGGGTCGCCGTCGCGGCGTGCGCCAACGTCACCGCCGCGCTGGTCGCCAGCGGCGTCGACCCGGGGGGTTTCGTGGCCGAGCTCGCCGCCGTCGTCGTGCTCGCCGTGGCCGCCGCCGTCGGGGTGCTCCTCGCCCGGCAGCTCGGCGGCCGGTGGGCGGTCGCCGGGGCGATGGCGTGGGGGCTGCTGTGGATCGCCTACGGCCGGCTGGCCGCCGAGCCGCGCTCGGTGGTGGTGGCCGCCGCGGCGGTGGTCGCTGCCATCGTCGTCCTCGTGGCCGCCGCCCGTGAGCACCGCGGCCAGGTCGCCTGACCCGCACGGAGCCAGGCCAGCGGATGCCGGGTGCGCACCCGGGCGCGCACCCGGCATCCAGCAGCCGACCGACCGGGCTCAGCCCTGGCGCTGCGCGTTCGCTGCGTAGTCGGGCAGCTCCTGCAGCGCCCACCGGTTGCCGTCGGGGTCGCTGAAGAACACGAAGCGCCCCCACGCGAGGTCGGTCACCCCTTCGACCTCGATGCCGTGCCCGCGCAGCTCGGCGTACACGGCATCCGCGTCGGGCACCACCATCTGCAGGTTGTCGAGCGACCCGGGCGCCATCGCGGTGAGCCCGCGGCCGACGGCGATCGAGCAGCCCGACCCGGGTGGGGTCAGCTGCACGAACCGGATGTCGTCACTCACGGTGCGGTCGTGGTCGATCGTGAACCCGACCTGTGCGTAGAAGTCCCTGGCCCGGTCGACGTCGGTCACGGGCACCATCACAAGCTCCAGTCTCATCTCCATGCCTACGACGTTAGACACCATGGAGGACAGATTCGGTCCGCTACCAATGAACCTGCACCGTGCCCTTCACCAGCGCAGATGCCTGACGCACGATGGACCATGGCTGCTTCCAACAACCCTGTGAACGACCACGCTCTGACCCGTCGCGGCGCCATCACGCTGGCCGCCGCCGCGACCACTGCCGCCCTTGCGGCCCCCGCGTACGCCGATGACGACCGGCACGGGCACCGCGGCCTCCCCGACACCGTGGCACTGCCCGACGGCATCCGCCCCGAGGGCATCACCTCCGGGCCGGGGACCACCTTCTACGTCGGCTCCGTCTCCGACGGCCGCATCGTCACCGGCGACCTGCGGGGTGGCGGCACCCGGGTGCTGCTGGCCGCCGCCGCCGGCCGGTCACTGCGCGGGCTCTACTTCGACCGGCGCACCGGGCTCGTCTGGGCGGTGGGCAGCCTGGGCGCGGAGTCGCACGTCTGGGCCGTCGACGGGCGCACGGGCGCCGTCGTGGCCGATGTCTTGGTGCCCGGCGGGGGCTTCCTCAACGACCTCGTGGTGACCGAGCGCGCCGTCTGGTTCACCGACTCGCAGGTCGACCGCCTCGGGCGGATCGCCCTGAACCGTCGAGGGCTCCCAAGTGGCGGTGCGGCGACCTTCGTCGCGCTCACCGGCGAGTGGCCGGCCACCGCCGCGGGCACGTTCGGCGCCAACGGCATCCGCGCGCTGCCCGACGGGTCGGTCGTCCTCAACAACAGCACCGCCGGCGGCCTGTGGCAGGTGAACCCGCGCACCGGTGTCACCCGGGAGATCGTCGTGAGCGGCGGCCCGCGGCCGGTCAGTGGTGACGGCCTCGTGCTCGTCGGCAACACCCTGTACGACGTGCGCGGCAACGGGGCGAACGCCGTGTCGGTGTTCCGGCTGCGGCACCGCCACGGCGCCTGGGTCGCCACCGCGCAGGGGACGCTCACCGACCCCACGCTCGACGTGCCCTCCACCGCGACGTTCGCGGCGGGCTCGCTCTGGGCGGTCAACGCGAGGTTCGGCAACCCGACGCCCGACACCGCCTCCTACTGGATCACCCGGCTCGAGACGCACTGACCCCAGCGCACGCACGACTTCGGGTGCCACGCGGCAATCGCTGCGTGGCACCCGAAGTTCTGCGTGCTCGTGCGGGGCCGGGGATGCCGGCCGGGCCGCCGCAGTGCCGGATGCCGTGACGCGCGTCAGCCGCTGTGCTTGGGACGCCACACGACCAGCGCGGTCGAGCGGTCGTGCCGGGGGCGCTCACCGAGCCGGGCGGCATACACGTCACCGCTCGGGGACACCGAGAACACCCGGGGACCACGACCGACGCTGGCCCGCACCCCGTCGAGCTCGGCCGACAGCTCGGCCACCCGGGCGCGCAGCGCGAGCACCTGGTCCTCGAGCTCGAGGATGCGCGCGATGCCGGGCAGCGAGACGCCCTCCTCCTGCGAGAGCCGCTGCACCTCGCGGAGCAGGGCGACGTCGCGCTGGGAGTAGCGCCGGCCGCCGCCGCTGGTGCGTGACGGGGTGACGAGCCCGAGCCGGTCGTACTGGCGCAGGGTCTGCGGGTGCATGCCGGCGAGCTGGGCGGCGACCGAGATGACGAAGACGGGGGTGTCGTCGTCGGGGCTGAACGAGGAGAAGCTCATCGTCGTGGCTCCCTTCAGGTCCTGGCCTGCTCGAACAGGGCGGCGCGCGGGTCGACGTCCTTCTCCTGCGCCTGCAGCGCCTCGACGGCGGCGCGGGCCTCGTCGGTGAGCCGCTGGGGCACCACGACCTCACCCGGGCGAGCAGGTCGCCGGTGCCGTGCCGCCCCTTGACGCCGCGGCCCTTGACCCGCAGCACCCGGCCGCTCGGCGTGCCCGGCGCCACCTTGACGCGCACCGGGGTGCCGTCGAGCGTCGGCACCGCGATCGTGGCACCGAGCGCCGCCTCGGCGAAGGTGACGGGTAGGTCGACCGTGAGGTTGTCGCCGTCGCGGCCGAAGACCGGGTGCCGGTCGACCGCCACGGTGAGGATGAGGTCGCCCTCGGCGGCGCCGGGGTCGCCGTCAGCGCCCTTGCCGCGCAGCCGGATCTTCTGGCCGTCCTTGACGCCGGCCGGGATCTTGGCGGTGATCCGGCGCCCCTCGGCCGTCTGCAGGGTGACCGTGGCGCCCTCGACGGCGTCGCGGAAGCTCAGCGAGGTGCGGGCCTGCACGTCGGAGCCCGGGCGGGGGCCACGCGGCGCACCGAACCCGGAGAACGGGTCGGCACCGCCACGCGCACCGCGGGTGCCGCCGGCCGCCCCGCCGAACATCTGCCGAGCAGGTCGTCGAGGTCGGGCTGTCCGGCACCGGCGCCCGGGCCACCGGTTGAGAAGCGCACCCGCGAGCCGTCGCCACCGCCGAACGCCGAGAAGACGTCCTCGAAGCCGCCGTTGCCGCCGGGGCCACCCGCGCGGAAGCGGGCGCCGCCGCCCGCCATCGAGCGGATGGCGTCGTACTCCTGGCGCTGCTCGGGGTCGGAGAGCACCGCGTAGGCCTCGCCGATCTCCTTGAAGCGCTTCTCGGCGCCGGCGTCGCCGGAGTTCTGGTCGGGGTGGTGCTTGCGGGCGAGCTTGCGGTAGGCCTTCTTGATGGCGGCCTGGTCGGCATCCTTGGGGACGCCGAGGATCGCGTAGAAGTCCTTCTCGAACCAGTCCTGGCTGGCCATCGGCGCCTCCTCTCAGATGTCGGTGTGGAAATCGGTCACTCGGGGTCGGCGACCGCGACCCGGGCGGGCCGCAGCACCTGCTCCCCGGCACGGTAGCCGGGCTGGAGCACCGTGACCACGGTGGTGCCGGACGCGTCGGCCGGCAGGTCGTCGTCACCGGTCGGCCACGGGCGTGCATCAGGGCCTCGTGCTGCATCGGGTCGAACGGCTCGCCCTTGCTGCCGAAGCGGCTCAGGCCGTACTTGCCCAGGGTCGCCTCGAGCTTGTCGGCGATGGCCGCGAACGGCCCCTCGTCGAGGTCGCCGTGGTCGCGCGCGGCCTGGATGTCGTCGAGCACCGGCAGCACCGACTCGAGCACGTCGCGCACGGCGCGCTCCTGCACCAGGGCCCGGTCGCGGTCGACCCGGCGCTTGTAGTTGACGTACTCGGCCTGCAGCCGCTGCAGGTCGCCGAGCCGCTCGGCGGCGAGCGCCGTGTCGGGGTGCGGCACACCGGCATCCGCGACGTTGCCCGTGAGCACGTCGGGGTTGGATGCCGAGTAGTCGCCTTCCGCGGGCGCCACCCCGGCGGGGGTGGCCCCGGACTGCTCCGGGGCCACCTCCGACCCGTCGTTGACGGACTCGGTGTTGATCGCGTCGTCGGTGTCGGGGGTCGCCGTGACGCTCCTCGGGCGTGCCGTCGGGCGGCCCACCAGTGGCGGTCGGCTCGGTCACTTCTTCGCCTCGTCGTCGTCCTCGACGACCTCGGCGTCGACGACGTCGTCGTCACCGGCATCGGTCGCCGGCTGGCCACCGTCGGTCGACTCGGCGCCCGGCACGTCGCCGGACTCGCCCTGCTCGGCCGCTGCGGCATACATCGCCGCACCCATCTCCTGGGACTTGGTGTTGAGCGTGTCGATCTTGGCCTGGATGTCGTCCTTGGACGCGCCCGAGTCGGGCTTGAGGGCGTCCTTGAGCGCGACGAGGGCCTCGTCGACCGGCGTGCGCAGCTCGGGGCGACCTTGTCGTCGTTGTCGTTGAGGAACTTCTCGGTCGAGTAGACGAGCGGCTCGGCCATGTTGCGGGTCTCGGCCTCCTCGCGGCGCTTCTTGTCCTCCTCGGCGTGCTCCTCGGCCTCCTTGACCATCCGCTCGATCTCGTCCTTCGGCAGCGCGGAGCCGCCGGTGATCGTCATCGACTGCTCCTTGCCGGTGCCCTGGTCCTTGGCGGACACGTGCACGATGCCGTTGGCGTCGATGTCGAAGGTGACCTCGATCTGCGGGATGCCGCGGGGCGCCGGCGCGATGCCGGTCAGCTCGAAGGTGCCCAGCGGCTTGTTGTCGCGGGCGAACTCGCGCTCGCCCTGGAAGACCTGGATCGAGCACCGACGGCTGGTTGTCGTCGGCCGTCGTGAAGATCTCGCTGCGCTTGGTCGGGATGGCGGTGTTGCGCTCGATGAGCTTGGTCATCAGGCCGCCCTTGGTCTCGATGCCGAGGCTCAGCGGGGTGACGTCGATGAGCAGGACGTCCTTGCGCTCGCCCTTCAGGACGCCGGCCTGCAGGGCGGCGCCGACGGCGACGACCTCGTCGGGGTTGACGCCCTTGTTGGGCTCCTTGCCGCCGGTGAGCTCCTTGACGAGCTCGGTGACGGCCGGCATGCGGGTCGAGCCACCGACGAGCACGACGTGGTCGATGTCGCTCGACGCTTGATGCCGGCGTCCTTGATGACGTTCTGGAACGGCTTCTTGGTGCGGTCGAGCAGGTCCTTGGTCATCTGCTCGAACTGGGCGCGGGTGAGCGTCTCGTCGAGGTGGATCGGGCCGTTCTCGGTCATCGAGAGGTACTGCAGCGAGATGTTGGTGCTGCGTCGCGGACGAGAGCTCCTTCTTGGCCTGCTCGGCCGCCTCGCGCAGACGCTGCATGGCGATCTTGTCCTTGGACAGGTCGACGCCGGAGGTGTTCTTGACGACGGTGATCAGGTGGTCGACGACGCGCTGGTCCCAGTCGTCGCCACCGAGGCGGTTGTCGCCGGCGGTCGAGCGGACCTGGATGGTCGAGAAGTCGTCCTCGTCCTTGCCCACCTCGAGCAGCGAGACGTCGAACGTGCCGCCACCGAGGTCGAAGACGAGGATGAGCTCGTCCTCCTTGCCCTTGTCGAGGCCGTAGGCGAGGGCGGCCGCGGTGGGCTCGTTGATGATGCGCAGCACGTTGAGGCCCGCGATCTCGCCGGCCTCCTTGGTGGCCTGGCGCTCGGCGTCGTTGAAGTAGGCGGGGACGGTGATCGACGGCGTCGGTGACGGTCTCGCCGAGGTAGTCCTCGGCGTCGCGCTTGAGCTTCTGCAGGATGCGGGCGCTGATCTCCTGCGGCGTGTACTTCTTGCCGTCGATGTCGTCGGAGCTCCAGTCGGTGCCCATGTGGCGCTTGACCGAGCGGATGGTGCGGTCGACGTTGGTGACGGCCTGGCGCTTGGCGATCTCGCCGACGAGCACCTCGCCGTCCTTGGTGAACGCGACGACCGACGGGGTGGTGCGGCCACCCTCGGCGTTCGCGATGACGGTGGGCTCGCCACCCTCGAGGACGGCGACGACGCGAGTTGGTGGTGCCGAGGTCGATGCCGACTGCACGTGCCATGTGGTGGTTCTCCTTGCGTTGGTGCCTGGTTGAGTGCTTGGGACTCAAGGTAGACCGATCGGATGCCGTGAGCAAACCGACCGCTCAAAACTTGCGTTCACTCGACTCAACTCTGCGCGCGCCGCCGGTGTTCCCCGTGCCGAGATCGACCAAGAGGGCGATCTCGGGACGCGGGAACGTGGGGTGTCGGTGGGCGGTGGCAGGGTCCTTGGATGGACAACCTCAGCACCCAAGAGATCATCGACGCCGGCCTGACCGACTGGCGCAAGCTCTCCCAGCGCTTCCATGCGCGGTTCCGGGCCTCCGACGCCGCAGTCGGCACCGCCTTCGTCGCGGATGCCGTCGCCGCGGCCGCAGCAGCCGGGCTCGGCGACCACCTCGAGGCCACCGTCGGCCCCACTGCGGTCGACCTGCGGGTGGCCACGAACCTCGGCTCCGGGGGCATCTGGGTGAAGGCCGACGACGTCGCCCTCGCCCGGCTGCTCAGTGAGGTGGCCACCCGCCACGACGTCACCCCGGCCCCGGGCGAGGTGCTCCAGGTCGAGCTGGCCCTCGACACCGCCGACGACGCCCGGCTCGGCCCGTTCTGGGCCGCCCTGCTCGCCGGTGACGCCGGCGCCGTGGTGAGCGACACGGTCTTCGACCCCACGGGTCAGGGGCCGTCGATGTGGTTCCAGCAGACCGAGCCGCACGACGTGCCCCGCCAGCGCTGGCACCTCGACGTCTGGGTGGCCCCCGAGGTGGCCGACGCCCGCATCGCCGCAGCGGTGGCGGCCGGCGGCACCGTGGTCGACGACTCCGAGGCGCCCTCGTTCACGGTGCTCGCCGACCCCGACGGCAACAAGGTGTGCGTCTGCACCTTCCTCGACCGCGGCTGAGCCGGCGCCGGGTCGGCCCGGTGGTCGGGCGGGCTCAGCGGGTGACGACGGTGGGCAGCGGCGCGAAACCGTTGAACCCCACCGTCGAGTAGCAGCTCGAGTAGGCACCAGCCGCGTGGATGCGCAGCTCGTCGCCCTCGCCGAGCGACAGGGGCAGCCAGACCGGGGTCGTCTCGTAGAGCACGTCGGCGCTGTCACACGTCGGCCCGGCCAGCACGCACGGTCCGGTCGGGCCGGCCACCCCGGGAGTCTCCAGCCGGTAGCGGATCGCCTCGTCGAGGGTCTCGACCAGCCCGGTGAAGACGCCCGCATCGACGAACACCCAGCGGGCACCGCCCCGGTCGACCACGCCCACGACGCTGGTGACGACCGTGCCGGCATCCCCGACGATGCCGCGCCCGGGCTCGACGAGGGTGCGTGGCCGATCGGCGCCGAACGCCGCCGTCAGCTGCGCGTCGATGGCGCGGCCGTAGTCGGCGACCGGCTGCGGCTCGGCGTCGAGCCGGGCGGGAAAGCCGCCGCCCAGGTCGAGCAGCCAGGGGTGGAACCCCGCGGCACGCACCCCGGCGAACACCCGGGCGGCCGACTGGATCGGAGCGGCCCAGGCCTGCGGGTCGCGCTGCTGGGAGCCCACGTGGAACGAGACCCCGGCCGGGTCGAGGCCCAGCCGCCCGGCCCGCACCAGCAGGTCGACCGCGTCGTCGACGGTGCAGCCGTACTTGCGCGACAGCGGCCAGTCCGAGCCGGAGCCGGAGGTGACGATGCGCACGAGCACCGACGACCGGGGCGCGGCATCCGCGACCTTGGCGACCTCGCCGGTCGAGTCGACCACGAAGAGCCGCACCCCGAGCGCGTACGCCTCGGCGAGGTGGTCGCGTCGGGCGACCGGGTTGGAGTGCACGAGGTGGGATGCCGGTGCACCGGCGGCGAGCGCGGCGCGCACCTCCGTCGGGCTGGCGACGTCGAACCGGCATCCGGCCTGGGCGAGCGCGCGCAGCAGCACCGGGTGGGGGTTGGCCTTCACGGCGTAGTGGATCGCGGTGCCCGGCAGCGCGGAGGCGAGCGCGAGGTAGCGCGTGACGGCGGTGCCGACGCTCAGCTCGAGGCGCGGGGTGACGGACACTGCAGCGGCACAGACCCGGCGTCGGCCGGCCGGGGCCGGCGCAGGGTGGGCGGTGCCCGCCAGGGCTGCACTTGGGGCGTCGAGCGTCCTCGCGGGCGCGGACGGGGGGCTGCTGACGGTCAACGACATGGGTCCTCCTGCAACGGGGTGCTGGAGGAAAGGAGTGGTCCGCCTGCCGGCAGATACTTCCCGGGCGCGGTCGGCCACGCCCCGGTCCGCCGGTGAGAGCCTCGGGGCGCCGCGCACCGTGTGCGGTCAGCGCGTCAGGGCGCCGGCCGCCGAGACTTCGGCACGACCTCGCCGCCGTAGCTCCCCGCCGGCACCTTGGTGAGGATGCCGCGCCGTCGCGCCTTCTCGACCCAGCTCACGACCGTGCGCCCGGCGACCCCACGCTCGGCGGCGATCGCCCGGGCGTAGCCGCGGCCGACGGCGAGGTACTCGCGGGCGATCTCCTCGAGGAACTCGTCGGTGAGCCGCTCGTTCGCCGGCCCAGCAAGGGAGGCCGCCCCGGGGAAGCCCGTCAACGGCAGGTCGTGGTCGAAGGGGTCGATGCCACGGGCGAGGAGGTTGGGCACCCCCACGCGCACGACCTCCAGGGGCGAGGCCCAGCGGAACTCGCGCTGCATGAGGTACGGGTCGAGCCCACCGGGGACGCGCACGCTCATCCGGGTCAGTGCCGGCACGCCCTCGACGAGGTCGACGGTGGCCTCGATGAGCCACTCGCGCTCGCCGGTCGTCGGGTCGACCGACAGGTGGTCGACGATGACGGGCAGCGGGAAGGACTGCGAGTCCGAGATCCGCCAGCGTCGTTTGCGGCCCGGTGCCGGCCGGATGCGGGAGGTGATGCCGGGCCGCTGCGAAGGGTCGGGGCCGCGCCCGGGCGCGCGGCGCTCGCCGGCCGTCACCGGCATCCCGCCGCCTCACCCTGCATGCGCGTGACCCTACCCAGCCGCTCGGTGGCTTCGGGGGGCCGTGTGCGCACGGCCACGGCTCAGGCCGAACCGGTGGTGCCGACGTCGAGCTCCTCGCCATAGGTGGTGTCGAGGACGATGTCGAAGCCACCGGGCACCACGCCGTTCAGGGCGCTGAGCAGGTCCTGGGTCGGCGGTAGTGCGTCAGGGGGGACCTGGACGTCGATCACGAACGACCTCGACGTGAAGGTGACGTCGGTGACCTCTGCCCCCGGCACGGAGGCGAGCCACTCCCCGGCGACCGTCTGGATATTGCCGGTCCAGGTGTGCAGCAGGACGACGAGTGCAGTGTTGAGCGCGAGCGGCACGAGCACCGCCACGAGCAAGGCCACGAGCTTGGCGTAGGACTTGCGCGCGGCACCCACCAGGCGGGCCTCCTGGTCCGCCTCCGCGGAGTAACCGAGCGCCGCGAAGAGCAGCGTGCCGGCGATGACCATCGAGACCAGGTTCGACACGAAGAGCAGTAGCGCGCCGAGCGCCAGCTCGACCGACCCCTCGCCGAGGCAGATGCCGACGACCGCGAGGGGCGGCACGAGGGAGATGGCGATGGCCACCCCGGGCAGCACCGCCGCGACGTCGCGGCGCGAGAGCCCCACGGCGCCCGCGAGGCCCGTGGCGATCGCCGCGATGAGGTCGACCAGGGTCGGCGAGGTGCGCCCGGTGATCTGGGAGTTGGTCTGCAGGTCGATGTCGGGCACGACGAAGGCGGCGATCACCCCGATGAGCACCACGACGACCGCCCCGAAGAACACGAACCGGCCGGCCCGGATCCGCTCCCGCTTCACGATGCCGAGCGCGATGCCCATGATCGGGGTCGAGAGCGGCGCGATGATCATCGCCCCGATCACCGTGGCGGTGGAGTCGGCCAGCACACCAGCCGTGGCGATGATGCCGCTGAGCACCAGCATCGTCCAGAACGCCGACTGCTTGGCGCGGGTGTCGCCCGACCGCAGGTCGAGGTCGTCGGACAGCTCGTCGAGGGTGCGCCGCTGGTTCTCGGGCAGGACGCGGTCGCGCAGACCGATGTTCATGGCGCCGAGTATGCCGCTCGGCGCCGTGGCTGGTCTGCGTCGTCCGGTGGGCGCGCCCGGTCGAGCCCGGGCGAGCCACCAAGAGGGTGGAGTCACCCGCGAGTACCGTCGAGAGCAAGGAGGTCGTCATGTCCCGTACCTCACCCACAGCCCGGACCGTCGCCGTGCTCTCGCTCGCCGCGCTGGCCCTTGCGGGCTGCTCGAACGACGACACGCCCACCCCCTCGCCGACCCAGCCATCGGGCACGAGTGCCAGCACACCGGCACCGAGCACGCCGGCCCCGACGCCGACCCCGAGCGACACGGCATCCGCGAGTGCGAGCCCGTCACCGAGCGGATCGACAGCGGCTCCCGCCGGCTTCTCGCTGAAGACGGTCAGCTCGAAGGGCTTCCCCAGCCTGGGGGGCGACCTCGGCGCGATCGGCGGAGTGCGTGTCGGCGGGCACCCCGGCTACGACCGGGTGGTCTGGGAGTTCCCCGGCTCCGGGCGGCCCTCCCTGCAGGTGAAGTACGTCGACCAGCCGATCGCCGACGGCAGTGGTGACGTCGTCGACGTGCGCGGCGACGCCTTCCTCGAGGTGCTGGTCAGCTCGGTGGGCATCCCGCCCGCGAACGCCCCGCGACCGGGAAGCGCCTCCGCCTCCTCGTTGGCCGGCACCGTGGTGGCCGAGGCCCTGCCGGTCTACGGCGGCTTCGAGGCCATCGGACAGGCCTTCGTCGGGGTGCGCGACGGCAAGCGCCCGTTCCGGGTCACGGTGCTGCGCAACCCGACCCGGGTCGTCGTCGACATCTGGTCGGGCTGACGGCTCGTCGCCGCGCCGCGCCGCGCCCCGCCCGCCCGCCGTGGCGGGGCGGTCAGTGCAGGTCGAGCTCGCGGTGCCAGGACTGGGTGCGGTAGTCGGTGACCCAGCCCATCGAGGTGTAGAGGCCGTCGGCGCCGGTCGGTGAGTCCGCGTCGACCTCGAGCCCCACCCGGTTGCGTCCGCGGCGCGCGGCCTCGGCAATAACGGTGTGCAGCAACGCCTTTGCGACGCCACGGCCCCGGGCACGGCGGTGCACCCCGATGTAGTCGACGTAGCTGCCCTCGAAGCCCGCGGCGTCCTCGCGCAGCACCGTCGACACCAGCGCCCCGGCGGGAAGGACGCCCTCGTCGGTCTCGACGGTGGCGAGCCACCAGTGGTCCCACCGGTGGCCGGGGTCCTCGCGCAGGCGCATGACGAACTCGGGGAAGCTCTCGCGGTAGGAGCTGAAGTGGTCCTGGAAGGACTCCTCGAGCACCCGGTGCACGTCCTGCAGGTCCTGCGCCACCGGCAGCCCGTCGTCGTGCCGCTCGACCGGGCGCACCGCGACCCCCGCGCGGAGCGCCGGCAGCGACCAGGCCTCGTCGGCGGTCACGGGTCGGGTCATCTGCAGCCAGGTGCGGGTCTGCTCGTAACCCGCTGCGGCCAGCCACCGTTGCTGTCTCGCGTCGTCGGCGTAGGCGCCGGAGTCGAGCAGGGAGGAGTGCACTCCGCGCATTCCTGCGATGTCGACCGCGTGGCGCTGCGCCGCGCCGAACAGCGCAGCGGCGAGCGCCCCGGCATCCGCGTCTGGCAGGAGCGGGGTGACGGTCACCTCGACGAGGGTGCGGCCCGAGGCCCGGTCGTGCACCGAGAGCCAGGCGACCAGCCGGCCGTCCGGCTCGTGCACGAGCACCTGGCGCCGGGTCCACGAGCCGGTGCCCACCAGCTGGCCGAGCACCGCCTCGTGGTCGACACCGGCCGACCCCTTCGCGGCGCGCTGGTGGGCGGCCAGCAGCGCCGCCACGTCGGGGGCGTCGGCGGCGTTCGGGAGGCGTGCGGACAGGCCCGGCGGGAGCCCGTCGATCGTCACGTCGGCATCGGTCACGCGGACCACTCTCCCACCGACCGCGCCCCTAGACTTCTCTGCTCACCACAGGAGGACACCGATGGCTGACACGCAGGGCGACGAACGACAGCCCTCGCAGGAGACGCTGACCCGCAACTGGGACGAGCTGCTCCAGGAGATCCGGGTGACCCAGACCGGGGTGCAGATCCTCACCGGCTTCCTGCTCACCGTGCCGTTCTCCAACCGCTTCGGCGACCTCACGACGTTCCAGCGCAACGTCTACCTCGCGGTGCTGGCCGGGTCGGTGCTGACGACCGGGCTGGTCGTCGCGCCGGTCGCGATGCACCGGGTGCTGTTCCGCAAGCGGCGGCGCGAGCTGCTCGTCGAGTCGGGCAACCGGTTCGCGATGGCCGGGCTCGCGATGCTGGCGCTGACCGTCTCCGGAGTCGTGCTCCTCGTCGTCGACATCGTGCTGGGCGACGCCGCCGGGTGGGTCGCGGGCGGCGCCATCCTGCTCGTGCTGACCGTGCTCTGGGCCGTGGTGCCGCGGGTGGCCGACCGGCTCGACGACAGCCCGCGCAACCCGCCGCCGTCGGAGGAGGACGAGCCCGACTCCTGACCTCCCCCGCACTCATTGCGGATCCTCCCCCGACTCCCACGCACTCATTGCGGATCCTCCCCCGACTCCCACGCACTCATTGCGGATCCTCCCCCGCCTCCCACGCACTCATTGCGGATCCTCCCCGACCTCCCTCCCGCACTCATTGCGGATCCTCCCCGGCTCCCCGCACTAATTGCGGATGCTCCCCGGGGACCCCGCGGCCACCGCGTGGGAGATCCGCAAGAAGTCGGGTGCTGGAGGTGGGAGATCCGCAAGAAGTCGGATGCGGGAGCGCGCGGGAGGGAGATCCGCAAGAAGTCGGGTGCGGGAGGGAGAGGATCCGCAAGAAGTCGGATGCCGTGGGGGCCGGTGTCGAGGGCGAGTCAGCGGCGGACGCGGTGGTGGAGGTGCACGACGTCGCCGACCCGGTCGACCGAGACCAGGTCGAGGCGCGGCTGCACGGAGTCGGGCAGCGCCCGGGTGCCACCCCCGACGAGCACCGGGTGCAGGAACAGGTGCACGTCGTCGACGAGGCCGGCCCGGAACGCCTCGGCCGCGAGGGTCGGGCCGCCGACGCTCACGTCGAGCACACTCGAGGCCTTGAGCTCCTCGACCGCCGCCGGGTCGAACGACGGCGCCAGCCGCGTCCGGGCGGTCGAGACGTCCTCGAGGGTGCTCGAGTAGACGACCTTGTCGGCCGCCCGCCAGATGCGGGCGTACTCACCCATCGGCCCGGGCACGTCGCCTGGTGCGGTCTCCCAGAAGCGCATCGTCTCGTACAGCCGGCGTCCGACGAGGTAGGTGCCGACCTCCCGCTCGAGGTCGTTGACCACCTGGTGCAGCTCGTCGGACGGCGCGGCCCACGAGAACCCACCCTCCGCGTCGTTGACGTAGCCGTCGAGGGAGGTGATCGCGGTGAAGCGCAGCAGGGCCATCCCGGCATTGTGCCCAGTGCGACCGCCGGCGGTGGGCTTGTGCGCTGCCCTTGTCGCGGCATCCCGGCGACCACCACACTGTGCCGATGGTGCTCCGGCTGCAGGGCCTCGGGTGAGCTCGGTGCGCGTGCGCCTGTCCCGCGCCGTCGGCGCGCCGCTGCGGACGTTCCGGCAGCTGCCGATCACCCGGCGGGTCGCGTTCCACGTGAACCGCATCCGGGCCGGGCTGGACTTCCACTTCTTCCGCACGCTGGTCATCGCGCTGGTGGTCATCGTCGTCGCGTCGGCCTTCCTCGTCACGGTGCTCGAGCCCGACAAGCGAGACCTCGACGGCCTGGTCGGGTCGGGCTACTGGTCGGTGACCACCGTCATCGGGTCGGGCGACTCCTCGTACGTGAAGAGCCCGGGCGGCTACGTCATCGGCTGGCTGCTGGCCTTCTTCGGGGTCGCGATCGTCGCGACCCTCACGGCCGCGATCGTCGGCTTCGTCATCGACTTCCTCCTGAAGGAGGGCCAGGGCATGGGTGCTTCGGGCTACTCGGACCACGTCGTCGTGTGCGGGTGGAACGCCACCGCGCGCGAGCTGGTGGCCGAGCTGCAGAGCGACGAGTTCAGCGGCCGGGTGGTCGTGCTGCACGAGAGCGAACGCAGCCCCGCCGGGTCGGACGTCTACTTCGTGCGCGGCGACGCGACCAGCGCCGCAGACCTGGAGCGGGCCGGCATCCCCGACGCCGCGGCGGCGATCATCTGCCCGTCGGACGCCACGAACGAGGCCGACATGCGGTCCATCCTCACCGTGCTCGCGATCGAGACGATGGCCCCGCAGGTGCGCACCGTGGTGGAGGTCAACAACCCCAAGCACGTCGAGCACCTGCGCCGGGCCCACGCCGACGAGATCCTGGTGACCTCCCGGCTCGCCTCGCGGCTGCTGGCCCGGACCGCGCTGTACCCGGGCCTCGCGTCACTGGTCACCGACATCGTCTCGGGCGGCGAGGGCAGCGAGCTCTACCGCGTGGAGCTGCCCGACGAGTACGCCGAGCTCGGCCTCGAGGACCTGTCCTCACGGCTGCGGAGCGAGCACAATGCCACGCTGCTGGCGGTCAGCCGCGACGGCCACACGCTGGTCAACCCGCCCTCGGACTTCCGCCTCGCTCGGGGCGACACGGCGGTCGTCGTCGCAGAGAGCCTGGGCGAGCTGCACCCGCTCGAGCCCGCCGACGCCCTCGACCGGGCCGACTGAGCCCTGGCCGGGACACCTTTGACCTATTGGTCGATCGTGACCCGGGCGGTATTGACCAACGGTCGGTTGCCCCCTGCTCCAGAGTCAGTGCGCGCCGAGCCGGCGGGCGGCGACCAGCGCCAGGGCCCGCGCCACCTCCAGCACCTCGGCGAGCGGCACGGACTCGCGCGGGGCGTGCGCCAGGCGCACGTCACCCGGGCCGTAGTGCAGGGTCGGGATGCCGCCCACCCCGGTGTAGAGCCGCAGGTCCGAGCCGTAGGGCGCCGCCGCCACGCCGGGACGTCGCCCGCTCACGAGCGCCACGGCATCCGCGACCTCGCCGACCAGCGGGTGGCCGTCGGCCAGCTGCCCCGAGGCGAACTGGCCCCCCGGCCACGTCACGTGGGGTGAGTGGTCGCGCAGCCAGGGGTCGGCGGCGGCCGCCGTGGCGACGGCATCCTCGAAGGCCGCCCGCGCGATGGCGGGGTCCTCCCCCAGCCGCACGCCCATCCGGCCCTCGGCCACGAGCAGGTCGGGCACCGAGCTGGCCCAGTCGCCGGAGTGCACCGTGCCGACCGAGATGCCGTAGGGCAACGGGTTGTCGGCGAACAGCGGATGCCGGTCGGCGTTGCGCGCGCGCCTCGAGCTCGCGCAGGGCCAGGTGCACCGGCCAGAAGGCGTCGAGCGCGGAGACGCCCTCGTGGCGGGTGCTGCCGTGCGCGGCGCGCCCGGCCACCTCGATGCGGAAGGTGAGGGCGCCGGCGTTCGCGGTGACGAGCCGCCCGCTCGTCGGCTCCGTGATGACGGCCACCTCGCCCCGGTGCCCGCGCCGCAGGGTGGCGAAGGCGCCGAGACCGCCGTCCTCCTCGCTGACCACGCTGTGCAGCGCGAGCCGGCGCTCGGTGCGCACGCCGGAGCGGTGCAGGGCCCGCGCCACGGCGAGGTTGACCGCCATCCCGGCCTTCATGTCACAGGCACCGCGGCCGTGCAGCACGCCGTTCGTGATGTGCGCCGAGAAGGGTTGCGCGTCAAGCCAGTTGGTGATGTCGCCGACCGGCACGACATCGACGTGACCCTGTAGCACCAGCCCGGGCTCACCGACGCCGGATGCCGTGCCGACCACACCGTGCCCCTCGAGCCGCGGCGCCTCGCTGCCCGGGAAGTCAGGGTCGGCGCGCAGCTCGTCGAGGTCGAGTGCCCAGAGGTCGACCTCGAGCCCGGCCTCCTCGAACCAGCGGGCCACCGTGTGCTGCAGGTCGCTCTCGGCGTCGGTGCCCGTGACGCTGGGGACGCGGACCAGCTCGACGAGGGTCTGCACCAGCTCGGCCTCGTCGATGGCGTCGAGCACGCGGCGCTCGGCGGCGGACATCGGTGCGGACGTCGGCGCGGGGTGGCGTCTGACCCGGGCATGCACGGCACTGTATGCCGGGGGCCACAGCGCGCGACGGGTAGCGTCGTGCCGATACGGATGCCGGTCGAGCCGCAGGAGGTGTTCCGGTGGGTGGAGGCCACGGCCACGGTGCCCCCAACGCGGGCGCCACGCACCGGTGGCGGCTGCGGGTCGCGTTCGCGCTGATCGCCGCGTTCTTCGTCGTCGAGCTGGTCTCGGCGCTGTTCAGCGGTTCGCTGTCGCTGCTCAGCGATGCCGGGCACATGGCCGCCGACGTGGTGGCGCTCGGAGCCGCACTGGTCGCGACCAGGATCGCCGGGCGGCCCGACACGACGGGCCGGCGCACCTTCGGGTCCTACCGGGCGGAGGTCTTCGCCTCGGGGCTCGCCGTGCTGCTCATGCTCGGGGTCGCGGTCTACATCGTGGTGGCCGCCGTCGGGCGCATCGGCGACGAGCCCGAGGTGGCGACGGGCGCGATGCTCGTGGTCGGCATCCTCGGTCTGGTGGTCAACCTCGTGGCCCTGGTGCTGCTGCGAGGCGGCGCCGGGGACAGCCTCAACGTCAAGGGCGCCTACCTCGAGGTCGTCGCCGACACCGTGGGGTCGGTCGGCGTCATCGCGGCCGCCCTGCTGGTGGCCGCGACGGGCGCCTCGGTCTGGGACACGGTCATCGCCCTGGCCATCGCGGCGTTCGTCGCGGTGCGCGCGGTCATGCTCGGGCGCGAGGTGCTCGTCGGTGCTGGGCCAGCACGCCCCGGCCGGCATCGTGCCCGCCGAGGCCGAGGCGGCCCTGCGCGAGGTCGGCGCCGTGGTCGACGTGCACGACCTGCACCTGTGGACCCTGACCTCCGGCATGCACGTGGCGACGGTGCACCTGGTGTGCGACGACGCCGCCGACCCCACCGCGGTGCTCACCGAGGCGGCGGCCGTGCTGCGCGAGCGGTTCGCGATCGAGCACGCGACGATCCAGGTCGAGCCGCGCAGCGCCCGGGCCTGCGTCGAGACCAGCTGGTGACTCCGGGGTTCCCCGACTTCGTAGGTGAGACGCCGGGCAACACTCCGCTGGGAGGCCGTTCCGTGCGGCCATCCGCATGGAGAGTCGGGAAGGTGCGGGGCGGCATCCGGGTCTGAAGGCTTGGACAGCCGGAATGCCGTCGCCGCCCGCGAGGTTGGCTCGACAATGACCGCCTCCGCGCCGACCCGAGTCAGCCGTGCCAGCGTGGGCCTGCGCAGCGAGCGGGGGCCGGTGCTGCTGTCGGTGATGCTGAGCACCGGGCTCGTGGCGATCGACGCGACCATCCTCGCCGCCGCCGTGCCCGCGGTGGTGCGCGACCTCGGCGGGCTGAGCCAGTTCCCCTGGCTGTTCTCGGTCTACCTGCTGGCGCAGGCCGTGTCGGTGCCGATCTACGGCAAGGTCGCCGACCTCATCGGGCGCAAACCGGTGATGCTGCTGGGGGTGGCCCTGTTCCTCGCCGGCTCGCTGTTGTGCGGGCTCGCCTGGTCGATGGGTGCGCTCATCGCCTTCCGGGCGCTGCAGGGGCTGGGCGCCGGGGCCGTGCAGCCGGTGGGCATGACCATCGTCGGCGACATCTACTCGGTGGCCGAGCGCGCGACGGTGCAGGGCTACATCGCGGCGGTCTGGGCGATCTCGTCACTGGTCGGCCCCACCCTGGGCGGCCTGTTCGCCGACTACGCCTCGTGGCGCTGGATCTTCTTCGTCAACCTGCCGCTGGGTGCGGTCGCGGCATGGATGCTGTGGCGCCGGTTCGACGAGAAGCCGCGGGCCCGCGACCCCGAGCGCGCCCGGCCCAAGGTCGACGTGCTCGGCACGGTGCTGATGCTCGTGGGCACGGTGGCGCTGCTTGTCGCCCTGCTCGAGGGCGGGGTGCTGTGGGGGTGGGTCTCACCGGTGAGCATCGGGCTGCTCGTCGGGTCGGTGCTGGTGCTCGTGGCGTTCGTGCTCGTGGAGCGGCGGGCGGCCGAGCCGGTGCTGCCGCTGTGGGTGTTCCGGCACCGGGTGGTCGGCGCGGCGATGGGCACCTCGCTGGTGGTGGGCGTGCTGCTGCTCGGGCTCACGTCGTACGTGCCGCTGTTCGCCCAGGGGGTGCTTGGCACCGGGGCGATCGTGGCCGGCTTCGCGCTCGCGGCGATGACCATCGGCTGGCCGATCGCCGCCACCACGTCGGGGCGGTTGTACCTGCGGTTCGGGTTCCGCACCACGATGCTGATCGGCTCGGTCATCGCTCTCGCCGGGGCAGCGCTGCTGCTCACGGTCGACGCCGACAGCTCGGTGCTGCACCTGGCGGCGCCCAACTTCGTGATGGGGCTCGGGTTCGGCTACGTCGCCAGCCCGGCGATCGTCGCGGCCCAGTCGTCGGTCGGCTGGGAGCGGCGCGGGGTGGCCACCGGTGCCACGCTGTTCGCCCGCTCGGTGGGTTCGGCCGTGGGGGTGGCCGCGTTCGGCGCAATCGCCAACACCGTCGTCCGTAACCGGCTCGGGTCGGAGCCGACCAGCCTCGAGACGCTGCCCGCGGGGGTGCTCGACCCGGCCATCCACGCCGTGTTCCTCGCCTCGTTCGTCGTGGCCCTGACCCTGGTCGTGGCCGCGGCGTTCATGCCGAAGAAGGTCGTCGAGGTCACCGGCTGACCCCGACTTCTTGCGAATTTCCCACCCCCTGCGCGCCGCCTGACCGGGCTCGTTCGAGGTGGGAAATTCGCAAGAAGTCGGGGTGTGCGGGGTTTGTCGGGGGTGTGCGGGTTTGTCGGGGCTATGGAGGCTGGTCGGGGGTGTGAGGCGGGCGACTCCGACGGCATCCGGGCTCGACCGCGGGGCTAGCGTGGAGGTGGTGACGGCTGCGCCGGACCGGTGAGGCCGCGCCCTCATCCAGGAGCACCGTGATGGCCCCCCACCCCGCACGACACACCATCCTGCGCGCCGGCCCCCGGCTGCGCGCAGCGCACATCCTGTCCGAGGTCGTGCTGCTGCTGATGGTCGTGCAGGCGGTGCTCGGCCTGGTCGTCAGCGACCTGTACCCCGAGCAGACCTGGGCCGTCGCGGCGTTCCGCGGCAACGACCTGGTCACCCTGCTCATCGCTGCCCCGGTGCTCGCCGTGGCGATGCTCGCGAGCCGACGCCGCGAGAGCAGTGCGTCGGTGCTGGTCTGGCTGGGCATGCTGCACTACGGCGTCTACAACTACGCCTACTACTCCTTCGGGGCGGCGTTCAGCCCGGTGTTCCTCCTGCACGTCGCCGCGCTGGTCGCCTCGATCGGCGGTCTGCTGATGCTGGCCACGAGCATCGATGCCGGCCGCGCAGCACGCGGTGTCGCGGGCGGCACCCGGGCGCGGGTGGTCGCCGGCTTCACCCTGTTGGTGGGGGTCGCCCTGGTCGCGGCGTGGGGCGGGCTGTCCTTGCGGTTCGCCCTCACCGGCGCGCTGCCCGCCAACATCATGCCGCCGTCGGCCGTGCACCTCGTCTACGCGATCGACCTGTCGCTGCTGGCGCCGGTGTTCGTGGTGGCGGGTGTGCTGCTCTGGCGGCGCGAGCCGTGGGGTGCGGTGCTGGCTGTCGCCATCAACGCCAGTGGTGCCGTCTACCTCGCCGTGCTGTGGGCGGTCGGCGGCTTCCAGGCGGATGCCGGCATCCCGGGCACGACCTGGGTGTCGCCCGTCGCGATCGGGTCGGTGCTCGCCTGCCTGGCCGCCACGCTCGCCCTGCTGGTGCGGCCGCACCACGAGGAGGACCCGGCCACAGCGCCCCAGGCGGCCGCAAGGGTCGACGCGTGACCGGCATCCGGCCTGGCAGACAGCACCCCGTCTCGCCTACCGCCTCGTAGGTGCAGTGATCGGTGCACCTACCAGGTGTTAGGTGAGGTCGGGTGGGATGCCGTGCCGCCTGGACCGTGCGCTCGCGGCCGTCAGGCGAGGCGCGAGCCGGCCGACGCCACCCCGAGCCAGTCGTGCGGGTTGCCGTCCCAGCACCAGCCGAGCTTCGGCGCCCGGGCCGAGATCCACATCGCCGGCACCCGCCGGTCGCCGCGGCGCGACCCGGAGAGCATGAAGCAGCGGTTCTTCTCGAGCAGCTGGGGGGCGTGCGTGACGACGGCGATGCCCTCCTCGATGGTGAGCGGGGTGCGGCCGCGGCCGAGCACGACGGGCAGCGCCTCCTCCGGGCGCACGCCGAGGAACTCCTCGCCGCGGTCGACGTCGAGCAGCAGGTAGGCGGAGGGGTGTCGGCAGCGCGACCTGCTCGATCGGCCGGTAGGGAGCCAGACCGGCCTCGCCGTGGTTGCGGTCGAGGATGCCGGGAGCGGTGCCGTTGGGAGCCAGCCGCAGCAGGGGGACGGTGAGCTCGGGGTCGACGAGCTCGCGGGTGACGACCAGCACGAGCGACGCGTGGCCGGGCTCGTCGTGCTCGGGCAGGTCGGGGAGGGTGGCGGCCAGCGCGCGCAGCGGCTCGAGGCGGTCGGTGAGCTCGGAGGCGGTGAGCCCGGCGAGGGCGGGGTAGCCGAGGTCGAGCAGGGTGTCGACCTGGCGGTCGAGGAGGGTGACGGCGGAGACGGTGGCGGTGGTAGCGGTGATGAGGACCCCCGAGGTCGGTCGGTGCCGGTGCGGTGTGCACGGCCCAGAGTCAACGCGCGCCGGCTCGGTCGCGTTCCGGGCCCGCGCACTGCGCATGGCTACCCTGCGGTCGTGACCACCACCGCCGCCGAGCCGGCCGTCGAGCCGACACCTCGCCGGCGCCGGCGGATCGTGCTGGTGGGTGTCGGCCTCCTGGCCGTCGTCGTCGTGCTGGCCCTCGGGCCCTGGGCCTGGGTCAGCTGGTCGTCGCGCGGCCACGTGCACACCTTGGAGGCAGCCCACAGCGCACCGGTGGCGCTCGTGCTCGGCGCCGGGCTGAACCCCGACGGAAGCCCCTCGGCGTTCCTGGTCGGCCGGCTCGAGGTCGCCAAGGCGCTCCACGACTCCGGCCGGGCCCGCGTCCTCCTCGTCTCCGGTGACAACCGGGTGGCGAACCACGACGAGCCGACGGCCATGCGCGACTGGCTGGTGGCCCACGGCATCCCGGCGAATGCCGTCGTGCGCGACTTCGCCGGCCGCGACACCTACGACTCGTGCGTGCGCGCCAAGCGGATCTTCGGGGTCGAGCGGATGCTCGTCGTGTCGCAGGGGTACCACCTGCCGCGGGCCGTCACCACCTGCCGGGCGGTGGGGCTCGACGCCGAGGGTGTCGGCGACTGGACCGCCCGCACGTACGCCGCCCAGTGGGCCGCGGGCGAGCGTCGCGAGAAGCTGGCCGCCGCCAAGGCGGTGCTCGACGTCGTCAGCGGCCGCGACCCGGTGCTCGGCCCGGTCGAGACGTCGGTGCAGGACGCCCTGGCCGCCTCGGCACCGACCGGCTGAACCGGCGGCTCAGGCCTCGCGGGTGCGCTCGGCCACGGTCGCTTCTACGTCGGCGAGGTCAGCGGTCTCCGCGCCCGAGGGGTCCTCGGGCGTCGGCGCCCCGTGCTGCACGTCGTGGGTCTCGCGGGCGAACAGCCACGGGATCACGGCGAGCAGGGTGACGAGCCCGGTGATGCCGAACGCCAGCGGGTAGCTGCCGTGGTCGATGAGCAGCCCGGCCAGGATCGGCCCCACGATGGCGCCGCTGTCGGCGGACATCTGGAACGTCGGCCAGCGCCGGCCCGCCGTTGCGCTCGCGCCCGACGATGTCGGCGAGCGCGGCCTGCTGGGCCGGGTTGAGCATCCCGGCGCCGACCCCGGCGACGACCGAGAGAACGACGAGCACCGGCAGGTTCGACGCGAACCCGGTGACGATCGTCGCCAGCCCGCTGATGACCAGGCCCCCGACGATGAACGGCCTGCGCCCGACCCGGTCGGAGAGCCGCCCCGACACGGTGAGGCCCACGGCGTTGCCGGCGGCGAACACGGCCAACGCGGTGCCGGCCACCCACGGCTGCTTGCCGATGACCACGGCCGCGAACAGCGGCAGGATCGCGTTGCGCACCCCGAAGTTGGCCCACCCGTTGGCGAAGCCCGACCCGATCGAGGCGCGGTAGGCGACGTCACGCCATGCCTCGCGCACGGCCAGCACGGGAAGCACCGGCGCACCCTCGGCCGGGCGCAGCGCCGAGCCGCTGATGAAGATCGCGACGAGCGAGGCGGCCACGAGCAGCGCCACGGCATACACGATGAACGGCACGCGCAGCCCGAGGTTGCCGAGCACGCCACCCACGACCGGCCCGAGGATGCCGCCGAACAGGAACGCCGATGCGTAGACCGACGAGATGCGCGCCCGGATCGCCGGCGGGGCAAGTCGCACGATCAGCGCGACGGCCGACACGGTGAACATGACCGAGCCGATGCCGCCCAGCCCGCGGTAGATCAGCAGCTGCCAGTAGCTGTGGGCGAAGGCGGTGGCGCCGGTGGAGATCGCGACGATGACCAGGCCGGCGAGGTAGATCGGCCGCTCACCGAACCGCGCGATCAGCCGGCCACCCACGGGGGCGAACAGCAGCCGGAAGAACGCGAACGCGCTGACCACGATCGAGCTCGCGGTGGCCCCCACCCCGAAGCTCTGCGCGAACTGCGGCAGCACCGGCAGGATCAGCCCGAACCCCAGCGCGATGACGAACGCCGCCGCCACGAGCACCCACAGCTCGCGCGGGATGCGGACCGCCGCGCTGGGCTGGGTCAGGGAGGAGGCGGACACGATCCACCAGTATGCCGTCCGCCCCCGACAGCCCGGACCGCACGCCGGTCCGGCATCCGCTGTCCAACCTGCGCGAACCCGACCCATTGCGGATCACCCACCCGGCGAGGGCCGTCTTCGATGCCGGGCCAGGTGGGCGAATCGCAGTCAGTCGGATGCCGTGCGCCCGTTCTGGATCAGAAGGGCAGTCGCAGCACCATCGGCAGGAAGTCCTCACCGTGCCTGCGGCTGCGGCGGAGGGCCACCACCATCCACACGCCACCGGCAAGCACCAGGAGGCCGCCAAGCGGCAGCACGAGCCGCCAGATGCGGTCGCGCCAGACGCCGCTGCCCTGCACCGGTGACCCGGTGAGCTCGTTGCCCGGCAGGGCGACGCAGGTGAGCGACAGCCGCCCCGAGAACTCCATCACGCTCTCCGCTCCCGCGGGACGACGCAGGCCGCCGTCCGCGACCAGCGGCTGGCCGGCCTGCCACACCGGGTCACAGCTGCCCCAGCCCACGACCGACGGACCGTTCGCACCGGCAAACTGCACCGGCCGCCCCGAACGGGTGTCGACGAGCCTGGCCGTGGTGGGGGCGCCCCCGCCGCCCCCGTACACCAGGAGCAGGCGCGAGCCGTCGGGCGAGGCGTAGGCCGCCTGTGGCGTGGCCCGGTCGTCGACCGGCGCCGCCGAGATCGGAGTCGCCGACACCCACCCCGTGCCGCCGAGGGCGTGGGTGACGACCTCGAGCCCCGCGTCGCCGGTGGACGGCTCGACGCGCACACCGAGCAGCGTGCCGCTGTCGAGCCAGCCGGCCGGCAGCACGCGGTCGGTCCCGGCCGTGGCTTCGTCCGTCACCAACGCGTCGCGGTCGAGGACCACCGGCCCGGCACCGGCGTCGACCAGCACGTGCCGGCTGTCCGGGCTCCAGACGCCGCGGGACGCCGTGCGCCAACTGAGGTCGAAGCCCGCCTGACCCGCGGTGACCGACCCGTCCGTGAAGTCGAGGACCCCCTCCTGGGTGAGCAGGGTCTGGCCATCCGGGGCCAGCGCCACTCCCACGCCGTCGGGGGTGAGAATGTTGCCGGTCTTCGCCCACGACCAGTGCGGCAGCTTCGCCAGCAGTCCGCCTCGGTCGATGACGTAGACGGTCTCACCCTGGCCGATACCGCTCGGCACGTCGGTGACGACGCCGAAGACCGCGCCGTCCCCCGCCTGGTAGTTGCCCGGCATCAGGTCGGAGACGTACTCGGGGTACGCCAGCGGGCCCGTGCCGGCCGGCAGGGCCGTCGGCACCGGGCCCAGCACCACCACCAGCGAGCCCAGCACGAGCACGAACAAGGCTGCGAGCGCCGCCGCTGAGGCGCGCACTGCCCAGGTGGTGCGGCGGCCGTGCCGCCAGAGCAGGGGGGCGTCGGGGGCGGGCACGCGGTCGCGCTCGACGATGTCGTCGGCGACCCCGGTCAGCAGCCGGGTGAGCTCGTCGGTGGGGTGCGTCATCGTGGGGCCTCCTCACGGCCGAAGGTGGTGGCGAGCTCGGGCGCGAGCACGCGCAGTCGCTCGAGGGCATGGCGGGTCTGGGACTTCACGGTGCTCACCGAGCAGCCGAGCACCCGTGCGGCATCGACCTCGGTGCGGTCCTCGTAGAACCGGGCGACCAGCACGGCGCGCTGGCGCGGGGTCAGCCGCGACAGGGCGTCGACGAGGGTCAGCCGGGTCGCGACGTCATCCGTGTCGTCGGCGCCGGCCCGCTCGAAGCGCACGGGGTCGACCGGGTCGGGCTGGTGGCGGCGCCAGCGCCAGGCGTCGATCGAGCGGGTGTACATGACCCGGCGCACGTACGAGTCGACCGCACCGGGGTCGACCCGGTGCCAGTGCCGAGCGGCCCGCACCAGCGACTCCTGCACGAGGTCCTCGGCTGCGGCGGCATCCCCGGTGAGCAGGGCGGCGGTGCGCAGCAGTGGGTCCCACCGCTCTCGGACGTACGCATCGAACGCCTGGCGGTCAGCCACTCGTCCTCCTCGGTCACGTCCTGCGGGTCAGGTCATCCAGGAAGACGTACGCCGACCATCCCACGGGTGGATGCCGCGGCCCACGTGTTGCGGATCACCCACCCGAACCGGGTCGGTCGCGGGCGCTGCCCCCGTGGGGAATCCGCAATCAGTCGGATGCCGTGGGTCAGCGGGCGCTCGCAGGCGCAGGAGTCACCCACGGTTGGGGAGGAAGTACGGGGCCGGCCCCGGGCCGGCTCCCTCGTTCCAGCTGCGCCGCCGGGTGAACCACCAGACCACCGCGCCGAGGCCCAGCAGCACCAGCAGACGCCCACCCCAGACCCACAGGCGCTCCTGCCAGACCGCCATGGAATCGGCCTCCGGCGTGCCTCGCAGCTCGTTGCCGGCGAAGGAGGCCGGCCGGCACCCCCAGCCGCCCCACTCGAGGTACGGCCCGGCCGTCTCGGGCACCGGCCCGAAGCGACCCGCGGCATCGGGGATGCCGAGCGGGCGACCGGTCTGCGCGTCGAACAGCGCCGCCTGGGTGGCCTCCAGGACACCGGTGCCGCTGTCGGTGATCTTCCTGGCGAGCAGCAGCCGGGTCCCGTCGGGAGAGAGGTCGGTCCGCACTGCGCCGAGACGAAGACGCGTGACGAGTCCGGTGCCCAGTGGGCAGGCCCGCCCGGCGTGGACCGCAGGGTGCTCGCGAGCTGGGCCAGGACGTCGGGTGAGGGCACGGTCCCACCGCGCACCAGGTCGGTGATCGCGGGGCCACGGGCGAGCCAGCGACCGTCGGGCGAGAGCGATGGAGGCGCGCCCGTCGCGACCTGGGGCAGGGTGAGCGGCTGCACGACTCCGGCTGGTGACACCGTGTGGAAGACGGTCGGGTCGTCGGCGTCGACCAGAACCGCTGCGGTGACCCCTGGGCGGTCGTTCTCGTGGGTGAACAGCGGCTTGGGGATGGCCGAGGGGTAGGCCGTCAGCCGGGCGTAGCCGTCGTCGTCGATCGTCACGGCGGGCACCGAGGCGCGGGGGCCGTCGGCCGGCCAGAGCGCGACGGTGACCAGCGCGGCGACACAGGCGGCTGCCACGAGAGGGACAAGGCGCGCGGTGCGACGGCGGCGCCGGCCACCGGCCCACAGGTCGTCGGCGGCGGGCGTGACGACCCCGTCCTCGACGTCGTCGACGAGGTCGTGTAGGGCGGTTCCCAGTCGGTCGGGGCTCATCGGAGCGTCTCCTCTCGGCCGAACGTTGCGGCGAGCTCGGGCGCGAGCACCCGCAGTCGCTCGAGGGCGTGCCAGGTCTGCGTCTTCACGGTGCTCACCGAGCAGCCGAGCACCCGTGCGGCGTCGACCTCGGTGCGGTCCTCGTAGAACCGGGCCACGAGCACGGCGCGCTGGCGCGGGGTGAGGCGCCGCAGAGCCTCGGCCAGCGTGAGCCGGGCGTCGACGGCATCCGCGTGCTCGGCAGCCGGTCGGCGTTCTCGGGGTGCGCGGCTTTGTCGACCGGGTCGGGTTGGTGCCGCCGCCACCGCCAGGCGTCGACAGACCGGGTGTAGAGGATGCGTCGTACGTAGGCGTCCGCCGTCGCGGGGTCGACCCGGCCCAGTGCTGCGCGGCCCGCACGAGGGTCTCCTGCACGAGGTCCTCGGCGGCGTGCCGGTCGCCGGTGAGCAGCGTTGCGGTGCGCAGCAGCGGCACCCAGCGCTCCCGCACGTAGGCGTCGAAGGCCTCCCGTTCGGCCATCGCCACCTCCACCCTCGCGCTCGTGTCCTCGGTCATCGAGGAGTACGGATGCCGACCCTCCCACGGGTGGATGCCGTCACCCGGCTCATTGCGGATCACCCACGCGCTCGGGGGCGCTGGCAGGTGGGTGTTCCGCAACCCGTCGGATGCCGTGAGGTCAGCGGGCGAGGATCGCCACCACGAGCGGCACGGTCGCCAGCGCGACGAGGACGGTGTCGCGCAGCCGCCACGGTGCCGGCATCCACCACGAGCGGGCGGTCGCGGTGGCGAAACCCCGGGCGTCCATGGCGACGGCCAGGTCGGCGGCGGCGCGCAGAGTGCGCACCAGCAGCCCCATGGTCAGGGCGCCGAGGTGCGCGACGACCGTACGCGGGCGGCGCCAGGTGACCCCGAGCCCGCGGATGCGGCGGGCTCGGCCGAGCTCGCGCCAGATCTCGCCGAAACCGTGGACGCGTTGCAGGGCCGCCGAGGTGGCGACGACCGGGCGGTCGGGCAGCCGGAGCCGCTGGGCGAGCGCGTCGCCCAGGGCGTCGGGGTCGATCCACGGGATCAGCACCGCCGAGGGCAGCACGATCACGAGCACCCGCAGGCTGACGGTCAGGGCCGGGTCGAGGTCGCGGCCGGCGAGGAACCAGGTCGACCAGCCGACCGAGAGGGCCGCCACCAGCCCGGGGATCATCCGCATGGCGACCCGGCGGGCGCGGGCCAGCGCGCCGCCTCGCGCGCCGGGCGCCCAGAGGCCGACGATGGCGAGCACCACCTGGGTCGCGAGCACGGCGAGGCTGGTGGTCCAGTGCGGCGAGAGCACCCCGGCAGGCACCGCGAGCAGGGCGCCGACGAGCAGGGCCAGCGCGCCGCATCGCGCCACCAGCGGCACCCCGGCCGGCTCGGGCATCGGGGGCGTGTCGGGGGCTGCGAGGTGGTGCACCGTCGTGGCGCGGTCGACGACGTGCGCGTCATGGGTGGCGGTGACGACGGCGCCCCCGGCCTCCCGGTAGGCGGCGACCAGCCCGACCACGGCGGCCCAGGTGCCCCGGTCCTGCCCGACCGTGGGCTCGTCGGCAAGGAGCACGGGGGGGCCGTGGTGCATGGCGGCCGCAACGGCGAGCCGCCGTTGCTCTCCGCCGGACAGCTGGCGCGGGTCGGCCGCCTCGAGGTGGTCGAGGCCCAGGGCGGCGAGCAGGGCGCGCGCCCGATCGGTTGAGGCGGCACGCTCGCCGGCCGGCGCCTGTCCGAGGGTGGACGCGGTGGCCAGCACCTCGTCGAGCACGGTGCGGGCCACGATCGTCGAGCTCGACCACTGCGGCACCCAGGCCAGCGTGCGGGCCAGGTCGGGGGCGGCGAGCGACGCCGGGGTAACGGCATCCGGCTCGTCGCGCGCACCGGTGGCACCAGGTGCGGCAGGCGCAGCGGGCACCGTCCCGTCCGGTGCGGGGTCCGGTGCGGGGAACGGTGGGCGCACCCGCACGGCGTGGGGGTCGGTCGGCGCCAGGAACCCGGCCAGGGCGTGCAGCACGGTCGACTTACCCGACCCGCTCGGCCCGACGAGCGCGGTCAGCGTGCCCGGCGCCGCCACCAGCGGCTCTGTCAGCACGGCCGCGCGACGGGTGCAGGCTGTGCCGTCGACCAACCGGGTGGTGCGCTCGACCACGAACGGTGACGCCGCCAAGGATGTACCTGCTGGCGGCTCGACGCTGCTGCGCTCGGGCGCAGCAGAGCCCGCCCCCTCGGTGTTGCTGAGCTCAGGAGCAGCAGTGCCGTGCGGCGCCTCGACGCTGCTGCGGTCGGGCGCAGCACCGATGAGGCCGCTGGCAGGACTCTTCCGGGGCAGCCGCGGCGCCACGAGTGACGGGTCCACGGCCAGCGGCTCGGGCGGCCCCGCGCCCGGCACCCAGATGCCCATCGCGAGCAGACGGTCGCGTTCGCTCGCCAGGGTCGAGCGCACCGGGCCGTCGGCGACCACCCGCCCGTCGACCGAGAGCACGACCAGCCGGTCGACCAGGTCGACCCACGGCCCGAGCACGTGCTCGACGACGACCAGCGTCGGTGGGGGCTGGCCCGCGGTCAGGGCGGCCACGGCGCCACGCACCTCCCGGGCCGAGCCCGGGTCGAGCATCGCCGTCGGCTCGTCGAGCAGCACGACCGACGGGTCGAGCGCGAGTGTCCCGGCCAGCGCGAGCCGCTGGGTCTGCCCACCCGACAGCGTGCCGGTCGGGGTGTCGAGGGCCAGGTCGCCGAGCCCGACGGAGCCGAGTGCGGAGGCGACGACACCGGCCATGGCCTCACGCGGCATCCGAACGTTCTCCGGGCCGAACGCCACGTCGCGACCCACCGAGGCCGCGACCACGCCGGCGCCCGGCTCCTGCAGCACCAGCCCGACCGCACCCGGCCGATCACCAGGAGCGGCCCCGTCGACGGTCACGGTTCCACTGAGCTCACCGGCATCCACGGTCTCGAGCAGCCCGGCGAGCGCCCGCAGCAGGGTCGACTTGCCCGACCCCGACGGCCCCACCAGCAGCACCCGCTCCCCGGGCCGCAGGGTCAGCGAGATGCCGCGCAACACCGGCTCGCGGCGCCCGAACGGCCGCCAGGTGAGGTCGTCGACCTCGACGAGCCCGAGCCCGGCACCGCTCCCGGTGGGGGTGGCGGCTGGCGCGCCCACGGCATCCGGCCCGACAGCGTCAGACAGCGTGGTGCTCCCGGTGCTCCTGCCCGGCGGGGAACGCCGACAGGGCGCCGGCCCGGGCCAGCGCCCGCACCAGCAGCCACCCGACCAGCCCCGCCAGCACTGCGCCGGAGACCGCCATGGCGCCCAGGTAGACCAGCTTGTCGCGCAGCACCCACTCGGCATACCAGCCACCGCCGTCGGCGAGCACCGACAGCACCGGCACGTCGGCCCACGAGGAGGGGAACTTCACCACCTCGAACGCCCACTCCAAGGGGGCCGACAGCACGCCGGCCAGCGCCGCCGCGGCCGCGCCGAACGCCGAGTAGCCGAGGATCGCGAACGCCAGCTCGGCGCCGAGCCCCTGCAGGATGCCGGAGACGAGCACCGTGGCCCCCCACTCGGTGCCCGGAAGCATCGAGACCAGGGCGGCGACGACCTCGCAGAACAGGGCCGCACCGGGGCGCCGCACGACGAGCCCGCCGATGACCCCGGCGAGGAACCAGGGCCCGACGAACAGGCCCATCAGCGGCGCGTAGCCGATCTTGAGGGCCGTGACGGGCCCGTTGTAGAACACGCCCCAGCCCCAGAACGCGACGCCGAGGGCCGCGCCGAGGAAGGCGAGAGTGAGGATGTCGACGGTGCGCCAGCCCATGAGGGGGCGGGTCGCGGTGATGGAGCGCCGGGTCGGCGCCTCCGTGAGCTGTGTGGCCATGTGCTGCTCCCGAGGTGTGTGGTGTGAAGACCTCGGGGAGGTACGACGCCGGAACCTCGCGGCCGTGGCGGTCGCGGGTGTGCCGTTGACGCACCTGAGATTTCCCGACTCCCTTCGCCGGTGCTAACCGGATCAGGTTCGAGGGTCTGCGGCGAACCGCACTCTCAGCGCTTGGGGCGCTCCCCTGTCGTTGGACTCCCCCACCATAACCCCGCCGACTACAGTGAGCACGACCTCGTCGGGCGCTGCTGCGCCCGACGGCAATCTGCGTCTGGAGGACGAACATGGCCATGGGAGCCGTCGCGTGGAAGATCATGGGCACCGGAGGTGCCATCCTCGCCGGGGTCGTTGCCACCAAGGTCATCGACGCCATCTGGGCCAAGGCCGAGGGTGACGAGATCAACCCCAAGAGCCCCAACGCCCCGCTGGCCAAGGCCGTGGCCTACGCGATGATCACCGGCCTCGCGGTCGGCGCCGCCAAGACCCTGGCGACCCGCAGGGCGGCCAAGTTCTACGAGAAGTCGGCCGGTCACCTGCCGGGCGAGATCGCCGACGAGCCGGTATGACGTCACGCCCCAGGACGCTGATGCGCCAGTAGCGCTGCAGCACAGTGCTTTCGGTCAGGCGGCCACCCGGAGGGGGGCCGCCTGACGGGCGTCCCGGGCCAATAGCCGGAGCCGGTCAGGCCAGCTCGAGCGCCCGGGCGAGCGGCATCCCCGCCCGGTAGGCGAGGTGCTCGTACGACGGCGCGTCGAGCACCGCGAGGTCGGCACGTGACCCCACCGCCACCCGGCCGATGTCGTTGCGCCGCAGGGCACGGGCGCCCCCCACTGTGGCCGCCACCAGTGCCTCGGCCGCGGTCATCCGCATCTCCCGCACGGCGAGCGCGACCACGAACGGCATGGATGCCGTGTTGCACGTTCCCGGGTTGCAGTCGGTCGCCAGCGCCACGTCGACGCCGGCGTCGAGGAGGTGGCGCGCGTCGGGGTAGGGCGAGCGGGTGGAGAACTCGACGCCGGGCAGGAGGGTGGCCACCGTCGTGCCGGCGGCCCCCACGAGCGCGTCGACGTCGTCGCCGGTGAGGAAGGTGCAGTGGTCGACGCTGGCCGCACGCAGCTCCACCGCGAGCTGCACCCCCGGGCCGGCGGAGAGCTGGTTGCCGTGAACGCGCAGGCCGAGACCGGCATCCCGGCCGGCGGTGAGCACGCGGCGCGCCTCGTCACCAGTGAAGGCGTGCGGCGATGCCGGCTCGCAGAAGACGTCGACCCAGCGGGCGTGGGGCGCACAGGCCGCGAGCATCGGCCCGCAGACGAGGTCGAGGTAGGCCGCGCGGTCGTCACGTGCCTCGGGGGGCACGACGTGGGCCCCCAGGAAGGTCGTCTCGTCGGTGACCTCACGTGCCAGACGCAGCGCGCGCACCTCGTCGTCGACGGTCAGCCCGTAGCCGCCCTTGACCTCGACGGTGGTGGTGCCGAGGGCGCGCATCTCGTCGACCCGCGCTCGCAGCAGGGCGCGCAGCTCGTCGTCGCTGGCCGCCCGGGTGGCCGCCACCGAGACGCCGATGCCGCCACCGTCGTAGGGGACGCCCGCCATCCGCGCGGTGAACTCGGCCGCCCGGTCGCCGGCATAGACGAGGTGGCTGTGGCTGTCGACGAAGCCGGGGATGACGGCACGCCCACCGACGTCGACGACGCGGTCGGCGGCGGGGGCGTCGACGGATGGCCCGACCCAGGCGACGAGCCCGTCAGCCACGACGACTGCCGCGTCGTGGCGGATGCCGAGACGGTCTATCGCCGCCGTGGCGAGGTCGTTGGTCGGAGTGGCGCCGTCCGGCCCGGCACAGGTCACCAGCTCGCTGATGCCGGTCACCAGCACGGTGCCGGGCGCCGACGTCGCGGTCGCCCGATCTCCGGATGCCGATGTGCCGGAACGAGACCCGGCCGTCACTTCCGCACCGCCGCGATCGCGTCGGTGAGCATCCGGCCCACGTCGCCCGCGCGGTGCCGGCCCTCGCACACCACCTGCTCGCCGGCGACGACGACATCGGTGACGTCGGTCGAGGTCGCCGCGTAGAGCACACCGTCCGGCCCGCAGCCGGCCGTGCGCGGGCTGTCGAGCCGCACCGCCACCAGGTCGGCGAGGTGACCGCTGGCGATGACCCCGCCGTCGTCCCAGCCGAGGGCGCGGTAGCCGTGCAGCGAGGCGATGCCGAGCAGCTCGGACCGGGCGAACCGGCCCCGCTCGCAGGCTCTCGAGGCGCTCGTGCATCTCGAGGCCGCGCACCTCCTCGAACGGGTCGATCACCGCGTGCTGGTCCGACCCGAGCGCGAGCCGCACGCCGGCATCCTGCAGCCGACGGGCCGGGCCGATGCCGTCGGCCAGGTCGCGCTCGGTGGTGGGGCAGAAGCACGCGGTGGCCCGGGCAGCGCCGAGCAGCTCGATGTCGGTGTCGGACAAGTGGGTTGCGTGCACCGCGGTGGTTCGCGGCGTGAGCAGCCCCTCGCCGGCGAGCAGCTCGGTCGGGGAGCAGCCGTAGAAGCCCGTCGCAGGCGAGGTTCTCACCGGGCTGCTCCGAGAGGTGCACGTGCAGCGGCCGGTCGTCCTGCGCCGCGACGTCGCCCACCACCGCCAGGTCGTCGCACGGCACGGCCCGCACCGAGTGCACCGCGGCGCCGATCCGCACGGTGTCGTCGTCCGCGAGGCGGGTGAACCGCTCGGCCCAGGCCTCGACGTCGCCGTCGGAGAAGCGCTTCTGCACCACGTCGAGCGGCAGGTGACCGCCGGCGGTCAGCCCGCCCGTGAGGTAGCAGGTGTCGAGCAGGGTGATCCGGATGCCGACCTCGCGCGGCCGCGCTGATCAGCGCCTTGCCCATGACGTTGGGGTCGTCGTAGCGGCGGCCGCCGGCCGCGTGGTGCACGTAGTGGAACTCCCCGACGGTGGTGTAGCCGGCGAGCAGCATCTCGGCGAACACGGCTCTGGCGAGGGCGTGGTAGGTCTCGGGGTCGAGACGGTGCGTCACGGCATACATCGCGTCGCGCCAGGTCCAGAAGTTGCCGCCGTCGTCGTGGGTGCGCCCGCGGAGGGCTCGATGGAAGGCGTGGCTGTGCACGTTGGCGAGGCCGGGGAGCACGACGCCGCCCAGCCGGGTGTCGTCGGGCTGGGGGCGCGCGTCGGGGTGCACGTCGAGGATCCGCCCGCGGTCGGTGACGACCCGCACCGAGTGGCGCAGACCCCCGGGGAGCACCGCGTGCTCGCACCAGAAACTCGTCATGCACCAGCCCCTGCGAGGTCGGTGACGACGTCGGCGAGGGCCGCGATGCCGTCGAGGCAGTCGTCGGCCGAGGCCCACTCGTCAGGAGAGTGCGACACCCCGGTCGGGTTGCGCACGAACAGCATCGCGCTGCGGATGCCGTCGTTGGCCAGAATGCCGGCGTCGTGGCCGGCTCCGGTGCCGATGACCGGCAGGCCACCCAGCCGGTTCGCCAACCGGCGCACGAGCGCCGGGTCGAAGTCGGTGGTGGGCGTCCACGACTCCTGGGTGACCAGGCCGTCGAAGTCGGCCACCACGTCACGCACCTCGGCGACCACGCGCAGCACGGCATCCGGGTCGGAGCCGCGCGCGTCGAGCCAGCCGGTGGCACAGCTCGCGATGGCGTTGACCCCGTTGGGCACGACGTGCACCTTCCCCACCGTGGCCACGCAGCCCTGCTCCTGAGCGGCTCGCCGGGCGGCGATGACCATGGCGGCCAGGCCGAGCATGGCGTCCTCTCGCTCGGCGAGCGCCGTGGTGCCGGCGTGGTTGGCCTCGCCGGGCACGTCGATCCGCCAGCGGCCGTGCGGCCAGATGTCGCTGCCGACGCCGACTGATGCCCCCAGCTCGACGAGGTGGCGACCCTGCTCGACGTGCAGCTCGACGAACGCACCGATCCGGGCGAGGGTCTCGTCGTCGCGCCCCAGCGTGGCGGGGTCGCGGCCGGCGCGGTGCATCGCCTCGGCCATGGTGACGCCGTCGTTGTCGGTGAGGCCGCGGGCCCGGTCGGCCCCGAGGGCGCCGGTGATGACGCGCGACCCCGCGCACGCGACGCCGAACCGGGCGCCCTCCTCGTCGACGAAGTTGACCACCCCCACGGGACGGGCCGGGGCGAAGCCGTCGTGCCGCAGCTGGTCGACCGCCGCCAGCGCACCGACCACCCCCAGCGGGCCGTCGAAGGCCCCGCCGTTCGGCACCGAGTCGAGGTGTGAGCCGATGACCACACCCGGGTTGCCGGCGGCCACCGCGGCATCCGGGTCGCCCCACCACGCCCACTGGTTGCCCATCCGGTCGGTCGTGAGGTCGAGCCCCCGGTCGGCGCACTCGCCGGCGAACCATTCGCGCAGGTCGGAGTCCTCGCGGGTCCAGGCGAACCGGTGGTATCCCCCGCTGTCGCCGTCCTGGCCGAGCGCCTCCAGGTCGTGCCACATCCGCCGGAAGCCGGCGGCGGCCCCGCCGTGGAGTGGCGTCGTGGACATGGCTCCATTTGACCCTGTCGACCGCGTCATACGGCTCGCACGTACCGGGTGATTGTCTCGGCGACAAGACATTCGACACCGGCCCTACGCTGGGGCGATGACCGCGAGTGGTGAGGAACGCGCCACGGGCGCGCTGACGGCATCCGGCATCGACTTCACGCTCACCCGGCACGGGCGGGTCGGGTCCCTCGCGGAGGCGGCGGCGGCCCGTGGTGTCGAGCCGCGCGACATCGTCAAGACGCTGGTGGTGCGGCGCGCGGACGACGACTTCCTGTTCGTGCTGGTGCCCGGCGACCGCGAGATCTCGTGGCCCAAGCTGCGCGCCCACCTGGGCGTCAACCGGGTCTCGATGCCCGACGCCGCCACCGCGCTGCAGGTCACGGGCTACGAGCGGGGCACGATCACGCCGTTCGGGTCGAGCACGGCCTGGCCGGTCGTCGCCGACGAGACGATGAGCGGGCGCACGGTGTCGCTCGGGGCCGGGGCGCACGGGGTGGCCGCGACGGTGGCGGCCGACGACGCGGTGCGGGTGCTCGGTGCCGAGGTCGTCGACGTCACCGACCCCGCCTGACCGTGCCCGAACGGCGGGCGGTCGACGCTGGGGGCGTAGTGCTCTCGATGCTGGAGTGGCACTGCTCGTCACCGGTGGCGCCTCCGGTGGTGCTGCTGCCCGGCACCGGGGCGACGGCGCGCTCCTGGGACGCCGTCGCGGCATCCCTGTGCACGTCGCGCACCGTGCGGGCCGTCGACCTTCGGGGGCACGGCGAGAGCGACTGGCCGGGAACGTACTCGATCGCGCAGATGGCGCACGATGTGGGCGAGCTGCTCGCCCACGCCGGGGAGCCGTCGGTCGACCTCGTCGGCCACTCACTCGGCGGTCTCGTGGCGCTGCGCGTCGCCGCCGCCCACCCGGGTCGCCTGCGCCGGCTGGTGCTCGAGGACGTCGGGATGCCGCACCCGCGGCGGCCCGACCCCCCGACCCGCCCCGAGGGCGAGCTCGGCTTCGACTGGCGGGTGGTGGAGCAGGTGCGGCCGGAGATCGACGACCCCGGCCTCGGGTGGCCGGAGGTCGTGGGGTCGGTGGTCGCGCCGACGCTCGTGGTGGCGGGCGGGCCGCGCAGCTTCGTCGCGGCCGGGCACGTCGCCGAGCTGGTGGGCGCCCTGCCCGACGGCCGCTCGGTCACCCTCGACACCGGCCACGAGGTGCACGGGGCCGACCCGGAGGGCTTCACCCGCGAGCTGCTCACCTTCCTGGGCTGACCCGACTTCTTGCGGATTTCCCACCCTGGGAGCGACCATCGCGCACCGCGAGAGAGTGGGGAATCCGCAAGAAGTCGGGGTGGAGGGAGGTGGGGTCAGCTCTCGCGCATCGGGATGCGGACGCTCTGCTCCTGCGCCGTGCGCTCGGCGATGTCGTAGCCGGCATCCACGTGCCGGATGACGCCCATCGCGGGGTCGTTGGTCAGCACCCGGTGCAGCTTCTCGGCCGCCAGGTCGGTGCCGTCGGCCAGCGAGACCTGCCCGGCGTGCAGCGACCGGCCGATGCCGACCCCGCCGCCGTGGTGGATCGAGACCCACGAGGCGCCGGATGCCGTGTTGACCAGCGCGTTCAGCAGCGGCCAGTCGGCGATGGCGTCGCTCCCGTCGAGCATCGACTCGGTCTCGCGGTAGGGGCTGGCCACCGACCCGGTGTCGAGGTGGTCACGGCCGATGACGATCGGCGCCTGCACGGCACCGGTGCGCACGAGGTCGTTGAACGCCAGGCCGGCCTTGTCGCGCTCGCCCTGCCCTAGCCAGCAGATCCGGGCGGGCAGGCCCTGGAAGGCGATCCGCTCCTGGGCGCCACGGATCCACTTGTGCAGCTTGTCGTTGTCGGGGAAGAGGTCGAGCACGGCCCGGTCGGTGGCGGCGATGTCCTTGGGGTCACCGGAGAGCGCGGCCCAGCGGAACGGGCCCTTGCCCTCGCAGAACAGCGGCCGGATGTAGGCCGGCACGAACCCGGGGAAGTCGAACGCCCGCTCGCAGCCGCCCTGGCGGGCCTCGTCGCGGATCGAGTTGCCGTAGTCGAAGACCTCGGCACCGGCATCCATGAAGTCGACCATCGCCTGCACGTGCTTGGCCATCGACGCGCGGGCCCGGTCGGTGAACTCCTCGGGCTTCTTCTCGGCGTACTCGGCCCAGTCCTCGACCGAGATGCCCTCCGGCAGGTAGCTGAGCGGGTCGTGGGCGCTGGTCTGGTCGGTGACGATGTCGATCGGCACGCCCCGGCGCAGCAGCTCGGGGAAGACCTCGGCGGCGTTGCCGGCCACACCCACCGACCAGGCGCGACGCTCGGCCTTGGCCTTGAGCGCGATCTCGATGGCGGCGTCGAGGTCGACGGCCACCTCGTCGAGGTAGCGGTGCTCGACGCGGCGGTGCAGGCGGGCCGGGTCGACGTCGACGATGAGGCAGACGCCCTCGTTCATCGTGACGGCGAGCGGCTGGGCGCCACCCATGCCGCCGCAGCCGCCGGTGAGGGTGAGGGTGCCGGCCAGGGTGCCACCGAAGCGCTTCTCGCCCACCGCGGCGAAGGTCTCGTAGGTGCCCTGCACGATGCCCTGGGTGCCGATGTAGATCCACGAGCCGGCCGTCATCTGGCCGTACATCGTCAGCCCGAGGTGCTCGAGCCGGCGGAACTCGGGCCAGGTGGCCCAGTCACCGACCAGGTTGGAGTTGGCGATGAGCACCCGCGGCGCCCACTCGTGAGTCTGCATGACACCGACGGGTCGACCGCTCTGCACGAGCATCGTCTCGTCGGCCTTGAGCGTGGTGAGGGTGCGCACCATGGCGTCGAACGACTTCCAGTCGCGCGCGGCCCGGCCGGTGCCGCCGTAGACGACCAGGTCGTCGGGGCGCTCGGCGACCTCGGGGTCGAGGTTGTTCATCAGCATCCTCAGCGGGGCTTCGGTCGACCACTGGCGAGCGGTGAGGGTGGTGCCGCGTGCTGCGCGGACCGGGCGGGCGCCGTCCATGAGTCCTCCTCGAGGGATCTGTGTCGTCCTTCACTGTGGCCGTTCGCGGGGCGCGCCCCAACCCCCACCGCGGTCTGGCTGTCTGGAATGCGAGACGTCGCACGGGGTCCGGCACGGTGGTCGGGCCGCGGGTGGGTGCCCCGCGGCACCTCGTCGGGGGCAGACTCGGGGCATGCCGCATCACCACGACACCGGGAGCCCGCTCGTGCCCGACGCGCCGCGCTGGGACGCCGTCTACACCGAGGCCGAGCAGATCTGGAGCGGCGAGCCCAACCAGGCCCTCGTGGCCGAGGTGGTGGGGATGCCGCCCGGCCGGGCCGTCGACATCGGCTGCGGCGAGGGCGCGGATGCCGTGTGGCTCGCCGCGCGCGGGTGGCAGGTGACGGCACTCGACCCGTCGGGAGTGGCCCTCGACCGCGCCCGGGCCACAGCGTCGGCTGCCGGTGCTGAGGTTGTCTGGGTTCATGCCGGGCTCTCCGACGAGGGCTCAGATGCGTTGCCCGACAACGGTTTCGACCTCGTCCTGTCGTTCTATCCCGCGCTCGACCTGTCCACCGACCCGGTCGCCCGCTTGGCCCGTCTCGCCGCCACCGGTGGCACGCTGCTCGTCGTGCACCACGCCGACGTGGACGCCGAGCGCGCCCGGGAACGGGGGTTCGATCCCGACCTGCTGATGTCGCCCGACGACGTGGCAGCCGGGCTCGGCGAGGGCTGGCAGGTGCAGGTGCACGAACGCCGCGAGCGCCACGTGAGCGGTGGCGCCGGGGCCGAGCACACCGCCGACCTCGTGGTTCGCGCCGTCCGCACCTGACCGCCTCACTCCCGACTGATTGCGGATTAGCCACCCCCTACGGGCCCGGGAAAGGGCCTACTCGGGTGGCTTATCCGCAATCAGTCGGGATCAGGAGAGCGGGCCGGTCTCGGACTCGGCGGCCCGGCGCACCGTGCCGTCGAGCACGAGGCGGTGTGCGGTGTCGATCTCGGGTGAGAGCCAGCGGTCGGGGCCGGGGCGGCCGGCGCCGGCCGCGCTGAGGGCGGCCACGACGGCGGCCGACGCGGGAGCCGGCGTGAGCGGGGCCCGCAGCTGGAGGCCGCGTGCCGCAGTGAGCACCTCGACCGCCAGCACGCGCGAGAGCCCGTCGACGGAGCGGCGCAGCTTGCGGGCGGCGGACCAGCCCATCGAGACGTGGTCCTCCTGCATCGCCGAGCTCGGGATCGAGTCGACGGATGCCGGGACCGCCAGCCGCTTCAGCTCCGAGACGATCGCCGCCTGGGTGTACTGCGCGATCATGTGGCCGCTGTCGACGCCGGGGTCGTCGGCGAGGAACGGGGGGAGCCCGTTGCTGCGCGACACGTCGAGGAACCGGTCGGTGCGGCGCTCGGAGATCGAGGCGACGTCGGCCGCCACGATGGCGAGGAAGTCGAGCACGTAGGCCACCGGCGCCCCGTGGAAGTTGCCGTTGCTCTCGACCCGCCCGTCGGGCGTGACGACCGGGTTGTCGACGGCAGACGCCAGCTCCCACCCGGCCACGCGGGCGGCGTGGTCGACGGTGTCGCGGGCGCCACCGGCCACGACCGGGGCGCAGCGCAGCGAGTACGCATCCTGCACGCGGGTGCACGCCTCGGTGCGGTGCGAATCGCGAATCTCGCTGTGCGCCATGAGCATTCGGATGTTGCTGGCCGACACTGCCTGCCCCGGCTGGGGGCGCAGGTCGTGCAGGTCCGCCGCGAACACGTCATCGGTGCCGAGCAGGCCTTCGACCGACATCGCCGCAGCGACGTCGGCGACCACGAGCAGCTCGCGCAGGTCATGGATGGCGAGACACAGCATCCCGAGCATGCCGTCGGTGCCGTTGATGAGGGCCAGACCCTCCTTCTCCTCGAGCTCGACGGGCGCGATGCCGGCCGCGGCCAGCGCGTCGGCGGCCGGCATCCGCTCGCCGTTCCCGTCGCGCACCGCGCCTTCGCCCATCAGGGCGAGCGCGCAGTGCGAGAGGGGGGCGAGGTCACCGGAGCAGCCGAGCGAGCCGTACTCGTGCACCACCGGCGCGATGCCGGCGTTGAGCATGGCGACGTAGGTGGTGAGGGTCTCCTCGCGGATGCCGGTGCGACCGGTGGCGAGCGTCGAGATGCGCAGCAGCATCAGGGCGCGCACGACCTCGCGCTCGACCTCGGGGCCGGATCCCGCGGCGTGCGAGCGGACCAGGGAACGCTGGAGCGCGTGCCGCTTCTCGACGGGGATGTGCTTGGTGGCCAGGGCACCGAAACCGGTGGAGACGCCGTAGTGCGGCTCGATGTCGTCGGCCAGGCCGCGGATCACCTCGCGGGTGCGGCGTACCTCGGTGAGCGACTCCTCGGCCAGGCGCACCGGAGCGCCGTCGCGGGCGACCCGCACCACCTCGTCGATGGTGAGCGGGCCGGTGCCGACCGTGACGGGCACGAGCCCGGGCCGCGCGTCGTCGTTCGCGCTGGCGGTGGCGGCGGTCGAAGAGACCGCGGCGCCGGCATCCGGGTACGACAGGGGCATGCCGGGCGTGGTGGCGTCGCTCATGCCGTCCATTGGAGCGGTCCGGAGGGTGCCCTGCACAGGTGCCGCGGCGGCATACCGTCTCGCCAACGAGACGACCCCGGGACAACATCGACCAGAAGGTCAAAGTTGCCCCGCCCTGGTTCACCTGGGCGTGGGACAAGATTGACCTATCGGTCGATCTTGCCCCGCTCCCGCAGCAGTCCGCAGGGGTCAGGCGACGCGCTGTGCGGACGGCTCCGTCGCCGCCACCAACGCCGCGTACCGGCCGCCCAGAGCCACCAGCTCGTGGTGCGTGCCCGACTCCACGAGCCGCCCGCCGTCGAGCACCGCGATGAGGTCGGCGCCGCGCACGGTCGAGAGCCGGTGGGCGATCGTGATGGTGGTGCGCCCGCGGGCCAGCTCGTCGAGCGCGCGTTGCAGGGCCCGCTCGGTCGCGGTGTCGAGCGCCGAGGTGGCCTCGTCGAGCACGAGCACCGGCGGGTCACGCAGGATGGTGCGTGCCACCGCCAGGCGCTGCTGCTCGCCCCCGGAGAACCGGTGCCCGCGCGCGCCCACGACCGTCTCGAGCCCGTCGGGCAGCGAGGCCACCAGGTCGGCGACCTGGGCCGCGGCCAGCGCGGCCCAGAGCTCACCGTCCGAGGCCTCCGGACGCGCCAGCAGCAGGTTGTCGCGCACTGTTGCGTGCACGAGGTAGCTCTCCTGCGAGACGACCCCCACGACCGACGCGAGCAGGTCGGGGTCGAGGTCGCGCACGTCGATGCCGTCGACGGTCACCCGCCCGTGGTCCGGGTCGTGCAGCCGGGCGAGCAACCCTGCGACCGTCGACTTGCCCGAGCCGGTCGCCCCGACCAGCGCCAGCGTGGACCCGGCCGGCACCGACAGCGTGAGGTCTGCGACGGCATCCCGGTCGGCGCCGGGGTAGCGCACCGTCGCACCCTCGATGCGCACGTCACCGCGCACGGAAGCCGGGTCGAGCGCCACCGGGTGCGTCGGCGCCGGAACGTCCGGGACCAGGTCGAGGTACTCGAAGACCCGCGAGAAGAGGGCCATCGAGGCGACCCACTGGGCGCCGACGTTGAGCAGACCCATGAGGGGCCGGAAGATGCCGGCCTGGAGGGCGGTGAAGGCCACCAGGGTGCCGATGGTCATGCCACCGGCGGTCGCGGGCAGCCCCGCCGCGAGGTAGACCAGTGCGGGGATGACGGCGAAGACGATCTGCATCGTCGCCATCCGCCAGCGCCCGGCGAGCTGGGAGCGCAGCTCGAGGTCGACCAGCTCGTGCGAGGTCGCGCCGAACCGCTCGGCCGTGCGGGCGGAGGTGCCGAGGGTCTTGGCGAGCCGCACCCCGCTGACCGACAGTCCCTCCTCGATCTGGGTGTTGAGCTCGGCGAGGTGCCGCTGCTGGGCTGCGGTGACCGCACGGCGGAGCAGGGCGACCTTGCGGGTCAGCCACAGGGCCGGCGGGATGACGAGCAGCGAGAGCAGCGACAGCCGCCACGACAGCGCGACCATCGCGGCCGTGGTGGCGACGGCGGTCGTCAGGTTCGAGGCGATGGACGTGGCGGTGGAGGTGACCACGCCCTGCATCCCGTTGACGTCGTTGGTGAGTCGCGACTGCACCTCGCCGCCGCGGGTGCGGGTGAAGAAGCCGAGCGACTGGCGCTGCAGGTGCGCGAACACCGAGGTGCGCAGCTCGTGCATCACCTGCTGACCGACGTGCGTCGACAGCCAGGTCTGCACGACGCCGAGCAGCTGGGTCACCACCGCGACGGCGACCATCGCGCCGACGGCGAGCAGTAGTAGTCGCGAGTCCTGTTGCGGCAGAGCAACATCGACGATCTCGCGAACCAGGAACGGCTGGGCGAGGGCCACGATGCTCGTCACGACGATGATGCCGATCACGACCGCGACTCGCAGGCGGTGCGGGCGGAACAGCGCGAGCACCCGCGGCAGGGGCACCGGGGTCTCGGCGAGCTGGGCACGGTCACGCGGGTCGACGCGCATGGCGCCGCCGCGACCTCCGCCACGGCCACCGCCGTGGGATGCCGTGGGGTCGGGTGCGCCGCGGACACCGACGGGGACGTCGGTCGAGGGAGTGGTGGGACGGGTGGAACGGGTCTGGGTGAGGGTGGCTGTCATGCGCACCCCTCCTCTCGGGTCGGGAGCGGGGAGTCCGACGTGCGTGTCGGGAAGCTTTATCGTGAGGTTACCTCACAATGAGCCAAACGCAGCATGAGCCGCTAGCATTCCCGCATGGCCCAGCAGCAGTCGCCAACCCCCGGGGGCACCGACCGAGCGGGCCGCTCGGGCGGGGCGCTTACGGGCGGCGAGCACACGGCATCCGACAGGCTCGATGGCGAGCGGGCCGCGGACCCCGACCTGGGTGACCTGGTGATGCGCGTCGCGCGCTCCCTGCGCCGTCGCGGCGCCGAGGCGATGGCGCCGTGGGACCTGGCCCCGCACCAGGTCCGCGCCCTGCGGGTGGTGGGTCACCACGACGGGATCCGCCCCGGCGAGCTCGCGGCCCACCTGCGGGTCGCGCCCCGCTCGGTCACCGACGTGGTCGACGCCCTCGAGGCGCGCGGGCTGCTCGAGCGCCACCAGGACCCGGCCGACCGGCGAGCCACGGTGCTGGCGCTCACGGCATCCGGGCGACGGCTGGTCGACGAGACCGGGGCCGCCCGTCGCGCCGACGCCGAGGCCTACTTCGCCCGGCTCCCCGAGCGCGACCGGGCGACCCTGCGCCGCATCCTCACTCGCCTGGACCAGGTCGACTGACCCGGGCCACCGTCAGGGGCGGGTGGCGACGACGCCGTCCTGGTCGGCCCAGAGGGTCTGCCCCGGCACGAACTCGACCCCACCGAAGGCGACCGGCACGTCGCGCTCGCCCACCCCGTCCTTGGCGCTCTTGCGCGGGTTCGAGCCCAGCGCCAGCGCGCCGAGCGGCAGGTCGCGCAGGGCGGCCACGTCGCGCACCGCACCGTGGATGACGACGCCGGCCCACCCCTGCGCCACGGCCGAGGCGGCGATGAGGTCGCCCATCAGCGCCGACTCCAGCGAGCCACCGCCGTCGACCACGAGCACCCGCCCCTCCGCGGGCTCGGCGAGCGCGGCCTTGACCAGCGCGTTGTCGCGATGACACCGCACCGTGCTGATCACCCCGCTGAACGCCGTGCGACCGCCGTAGTGCCGCAGCTGCACCGAGCACGACTGCAGCGCGTCGCCGTGCTCGTCCCACAGGTCGGCGGTGGAGACGACGCTCACGCGGTGTCCTCCTTGACCGCCAGCACCGGGCACCGGGCGTCGAGCAGGATCCGCTGGGCGGCCGAGCCCATGATCAGCTTCCCGACCGGGGTGCGGTGGCGCAGCCCGATCACGACCACGGAGGCGTCGCGCTCGTCGGCCACCCGCACCAGGGCATCGGCCGGGTCGCTGCCCTGCTCGATGCGCAGCACTTCCACGTCGACGCCGAGCTCGGTGACGTCGCGCTCGACCCGCTGCAGGTCGTCGCTCGCCGCCCGGTGCGCGTCGACGAGCACGTCGTCGCGCGACATGTTGACCACCAGCAGGCGCTCGGAGCGGCGCCGCGACTCCTCCACCCCGGCACGCAGGGTGGCCTCCCCCAGCGGGGTGGGGACGTAGCCGACGAGAACGGTCATGACTCGAGGTCCTTCCTGGTGCTGGGTTGGGTGGAGCCCGACGTGGATGCCGGGGGTCCGTCGCGCTCGCTCGACCGGCCGACCGACGCGTGTTCGGCGTCGTCGAAGGCTCTGCCGCGCCCGGCGTCGTCGAAGGCACCACGGTCCTCGGCGCCGCGCGAGCCTCGATCGTCCAGGGGCGCCCCGACAGGGGAGTCCTGCGGTCCGCCGGAGCCGCCAGCAGCACTACCGCCGCGACCACCGGTGCCGTCGGTGCCGCGGTCGACGACCCGGCGCAGCCGGGCGACGAGCGGCCAGAGCAGCACGACGATGACGACGCCGTAGCAGACCCAGGCGACCGGGCCCCCGAGCAGGCCGGAGGCGTCGCCGCCGGTGGTCTGCAGCGACCGACGCAGGTGCCGCTCGAACAGCGGCCCGAGGATGGCGCCGACGATCAGCGGCAGCACCGGCAGACCGAAGCGCCGCATCGCGAAGCCGAGCATGCCGAGCGCCAGGAGTAGGTAGAGGTCGAACGGCTGCCCCTGCACGGCATACGCACCCATCGACGCGAAGAAGAGGATCCCCGAGTACAGATAGGGCCGCGGGATGCGCAGCAGCTTGGCCCAGGTCGGAGCCAGCGGCAGGTTGAGCACGAGGAGGAAGAAGTTGCCGATGAACAGGCTGGCGATGAGCATCCAGACCAGGTCAGGCTCCTTGGTGAGCAGCAGCGGGCCTGGCTCGATGCCGTAACTCATCAGCGCGGCGAGGATGACCGCCGCCGTGGCGTTGGTCGGCAGGCCGAGTGCGAGCAGGGGCACCATCGTGCCCGCGGCCGACGCGTTGTTGGCCGCCTCGGGGCCGGCGACCCCCTCGATGGCGCCCTTGCCGAACTCCTCGGGGTGCTTGGAGAGCTTGCGCTCGGTCAGGTACGACAGGAAGGTCGGGATCTCCGCACCGCCGGCGGGGATGGCGCCGAACGGGAAGCCGAGCGCGGTGCCGCGCAGCCACGGCTTCCACGAGCGTCCCCAGTCTGCCTTGGACAGCCATGGCCGACCCACCGGGATGACGGTCGCGGCCTTGCGACGCAGGTGCGCCGCCACCCAGAGCGCCTCGCCGACGGCGAAGATGCCCACCGCGATGACCACGACGTCGATGTTGTCGGCGAGGAACGGGCTGCCGAAGGTGAGCCGCTGCTGGCCGGTGACGAAGTCGGTGCCGACCAGGCCCAGGGTGATGCCGATCAGCAGCGCGGCGAAGCCACGCACCCGGGAGGAGCCGAGGATCGCGGCGGTGCCGACGAAGGCGACGAGGATGATGGCGAGGAACTCGGGTGACCCGAGCGAGATGGCGAAGCTCACGACCTGCGGCATCACGAGGACGATGAGCATCGTGCCGATCGTGCCGGCGATGAAGGAGCCGATCGCCGACGTCGCGAGCGCCTGGGCGGCCCGACCCGTCTTGGCCATCTTGTTGCCCTCGAGGGCGGTCACGACCGAGGCGGACTCCCCGGGGGTGTTGAGCAGGATCGAGGTGGTCGACCCGCCGTACATCCCGCCGTAGAAGATGCCGCCGAAGAGGATGAGCGACTGCGAGACCGGCAGCCCATAGGTGATCGGCAGCAGGAGCGCCACCGTCATGGCGGGGCCGATTCCGGGGAGCACGCCGACGGCCGTGCCGACGATGACCCCGACGAGCGCGATGAGGAGGTTCATCGGCGTGATGACGTCGGCGAAGCCGCCGAGCAGTGCGGAGACGTTGTCCATCAGAGGATTCCCTGCAGGATGCCGGCCGGCAGGTTGACGCCGAGCCCGATCGCGAAGCCGTAGAACGTGATGAGGCTCAGGGCGAGTCCGATGGCGAGCCCGCGCACGTGGTGGCGGTTGCCGAGGGCGAAGGAGGCCATGGCGAACAGCAGCGCACCGCTGATCACCCAGCCGAGCCGCTCGATGAGCACCGCGTTGAGCAGGAAGGCGCCGCCGAGCAGGCCGACGGTGCGCCAGTCGGCAGGGTGGCCGAGCTCGACGTCCTCGCCGGCCTCCTGCTCGCCGACCCCGCCGCGTGAGACGTCGAGCGCGTAGAGGGCGGACACCACGAGGAGGGCGGCGCCGATGACGAAGGGCAGTGCCTTCGGGCCGACCGGGTCGTTGCTGCTCGTCGCGGCACCGATCCGGCGTGGCGTCCCAGATGACGACCAGCCCGACCAGGGCCAGGGCCGCGCACAGGCCGTACTGTGCGCGGTCCCTGACCCGGCTCGGTGCCGGAGCCGTGGTGGTCTGGGCGGTCATGCCAGGCCGAGGGTCTGGAGGAGCTGGGCCACCTGGGTGTCCTGCTCCTTGAGGAACGTGCCGAACTCGTCACCGGTGGCGAAGGCGTCGACCCAGCCCTTCTCCTCGAGCTGGGCCTTCCACGCGGCCGACTCGTGCATCTTGGTGAAGGCGTCGATCCAGACCTGCTTGTCCTCGGCCGACAGGCCGGGAGGTGCCACCACGCCGCGCCAGTTGGTGAACTCCAGGTCGATGCCCTTCTCCTTCAGCGTGGGCACGTCCTTGAGCGCCTCGACCCGCTCCGGGCTCGTCACGGCGAGCACGCGGATGTCCCCGGCCTCGACCTGCTCGAGGAACTCACCGAACCCGGAGGCGCCGAAGGCGATCTTGCTGCCGAGCAGCGCGGGGAGCAGCTCACCGCCACCGTCGTACGACACGTAGCTGACCGTCTTGGGGTCGATGCCGACCGCCTGGGCGAGCTGCATCGGCAGCAGGTGGTCGGGGCCGCCCGGCGACGAACCGCCACCGACGGACAGGCTCTTCGGGTCCTTCTTCCACGCCGCGACGAGCTGGTTGATGTCGGTGTACGGGGAGTCCTTGGGCACGACGATCGCCCCGGCCTCCTCGATCAGCTTGGCGATGGGGGTGGTGTCGTTCAGCGAGGCCTTCGACTTCTGCGTGTAGGCCGCGCCCAGGACGCCCAGGCCCATCTGCATGGCGAGCTTGCCGTTGCCCTTCTCGTTGACGACGCGCTGCAGGCCGACGGTGCCACCCGCGCCGGGGAGGTTGAAGACCTGCACCGTGCCGGTGATGCCCTCCTTCTCCATCACCTGCGCCGCAGCTCGTGCGGTCGTGTCGTACCCACCGCCGGGGGCGTTGGGCACCATGTACTGCAGGCCGTTCGCGGGCGCTGCGGCGCCTCCCGAGCTGGCGGACGAGTCGCCGGACGCCTGGTCCTTCGTGGCCCCGCAACCGGTGAGGGCGAGGGTGGCCGCGACGACGGCGCCGAGGGCGATGCGGTGGAGTCTCATCGTTGAGATCACTTTCGTGGGAGGAAGTCGAACGTGAGAATCGTGGGTGCGCCGGTGGGTTACTGTCGCGCTTCTGTCAGCAGAGAAGGTTGAGTTCATAGTGGTCACGCGAAGGCGACGACGCCCGACGCTGGCGGGGCAGCTGTTCGCCCTCCAGCTGGGCATCATCGTCGTCGTCCTGGTGGCCGTGGCGGGGGTATCGCTCGCGCAGTCCGCGGCCACCTTCGAGCGGGTCGAGGGCCGCCGGGTGGCTGGGCTCGCCGAGCAGGTCGCCGTCAGCCCGCTGGTGCGCGCCAGCCTCGCCCAGCCCGACACCCGCACCGGGCTCGCCACCCTCGCCCAGAGCCTGGTCACCCAGACCGGCGTCACGTCGGTGAGCTTCGCCGAGCCCGACCTCGACGTGCGCGTCTCCACCGACCCCTCGATCGAGGGCGCGCGGCTGGCCCTGGGCAGCCCACGCGTCGAGACCGGCGCGAGCTGGTCGGGCACCCAGCGCATCGACGGCGTCGACCACCTGGTCTCGCAGGTGCCCGTGCTCGGCGAGTCCGCGGATGCCGTGGGCGCCCACCTCGGCACCGTGATGGTCGCCGAGCGCGTGCCGTCGACCTGGGAGCGGCTGCAGGGCACGTCGTCCTACCTGCTCACCTACCTGGGCATCGCTCTCGCGGTCGGGCTCGGCGGGTCCTGGCTGCTCTCGCGCCGGATCAAGCGCCAGACTCGCGGCATGGAGCCGCGCGAGATCGCCGGCCTCGCCGAGCACCGCGAGGCGATGCTGCGCGGCATCGCGGAGGGGGTGATCGCCCTCGACCCGCAGCACCGCATCACCCTGGTCAACGAGGTGGCGCGCCAGCTGCTCGACCTGCCCGAGCACGCCATCGGCACCTCGATCGCCGACCTGCGCATCGAGGGCCGGCTGCGCGAGGTGCTGGTCGGCGAGAACACCAGCCCCCGTGGGACCGGCGGCATAGAGGCAGACGACCACGTGACCGCCGCCCGTGACGAGGTGGTCATCCGTCGCGGCCGGGTGCTCGTCATGAGCACCATGCGCGTGGTGAGCGGCGACCGGGTGCTCGGCACGGTCACCACGATGCGCGACCGCACGGCGCTGGCCGACCTCGAGCAGGAGATCGGGGCGTTCCGTTCGACCGCCCACGTGCTGCGCGCCCAGGCGCACGAGTTCGCCAACCAGCTGCACACCATCAGCGGCCTGATCCAGATCGGCGAGCTCGACGAGGTGGTGCGCTACGTCGACGCGCTCAGCGAGCGCCGCGACGCCCTCGACCTCACCGTCAACACCCTCGTGCGCGACCCCACGATCGCCGCCCTGCTGATGGCCAAGGTCGCCACCGCCAACGAGCGCCGCGTCGAGCTGACCATCAGCGACGAGACGACCCTCGAGCGCCTCGAGCCCGGGGATGCCGCCGACGTCGCCACCGTCTTGGGCAACCTCGTCGACAACGCGCTGGAGCACGCACCGCGAGGCCCGGCATCCGCGGCGTGGGTGCGGGTGCGCATCCGCCAGGACGCGAGCACGGTCGAGATCGTGGTGTCCGACTCGGGCCCCGGCATCCCCGACGAGCTGGTGCCCACGATCTTCGAGCACGGGGTCACGACCAAGCGCGTCGACCCGATGGAGCACGGCGTCGGCCTCGCGCTCATCCGGCTGGTCTGCCGGCGGCGCGGCGGCGAGATCCACGTCGAGCGCGACGACGGCGTGACCTCGTTCGTGGCGCGGCTGGGCGTCACCAACCTCGCCGAAACGGTTGCAGCGGAGTCCTTCTCGTGATCCGCGTGCTCGTGGTGGACGACGACTTCATGGTGGCCCGCATCCACGTCGGCTTCGTCGAGCGGGTCGAGGGGTTCGAGGTCGTCGGCGTCGCTCACTCGGGGGCCGACGCGGCGGATGCCGTCGCCACGCTGCGCCCGGACCTCCTGCTGCTGGACCTCTACCTACCCGACCGCTTCGGGCTCGACCTGCTCGCCGACCTGCGCACCCTCCCCCAGCCGTGCGACGCCATCGTCATCACCGCTGCCAAGGAGGGCGACTCGGTGCGGGCGGCCGTGCGCCTCGGCGTCGCCGACTACGTGCTCAAGCCCTTCGGGTTCGCCGACCTCGAGGAGCGGCTGCAGCGGTATGCCGAGCGGCGCCGGCTGCTCGACGGCACCCAGGTGACCGGCCAGGACGACGTCGACCGGGTGTTCGTGCGGGCCGCCGGTGCGACCGGGGCGATGGTGGCGCTGCCCAAGGGGATGAGCGCCGAGACGGCCCTGTTGGCGCAGGACGCGCTACGGGCGGCCGAGGGCACCTTGTCGGCGACCGAGGTCGCAGACGTGGTGGGCATCTCGCGGGTCAGCGCCCGGCGCTACCTCGAGCACTTCGTGACCACCGGCTCGGCCGACGTGCGGCTGCGCTACGGCGCCACGGGGCGCCCCGAGCGTCGCTACCGCTGGGTGGGCTGATCGTGGCCAACGCCCCCGCCGCCGGCCAGGCCCTCGACGTGCTCGCGCTCATCGCGCGCCGGGGTGAGCCGGTGCCCGCTGCGGCCATCGCGCGCGACCTCGGCCTGCCCCGCTCGAGCGTCTACCACCTGCTCGCGGTGCTGGTCGACCGCGGCTACGTGCGGCACCTGCCCGAGGAGCGCCGCTACGGCCTGGGCCTGGCGGTCTACGAGCTGGGCTCGGCCTACCAGCGGCAGGCACCACTGGAGCGGATGGCCCGCGGCGCGATGGACCGGCTGGCCGACGCGACCGGCCACAACGCCCACCTCGCGGTGCTGCACGGGCGCGACGTGCTCTACGTCATCGAGGAGCGCGCGCCCGGGCGTCCGCTGCTCGTCACGGACGTGGGGGTGCGGCTCCCGGCGGTGCTCACGGCATCCGGGCTGGCGATGCTCGCCGCGCTGCCCGCCGCGCAGGTGCGGGCCCTCTACCCCGACCGCACTGCGCTGGTGCACCGCGACGGACGTGGGCCGACCTCCACCACGCAGCTGCGCTCGCAGCTGCAGCAGGTGCGCCAGCGGGGCCATGCCGTCGAGGACGGGCTGGTGACGCCGGGGCTGGGGTCGGTCGCCGTGGCAGTGCTCGACCACAACGACTACCCGGTGGCGGGGGTGGCGGTGACCTACCCCCAGGCCGACGTGGATGCCGAGGCGGCGGCCGGTCTGGTGAAGGCGGTGCACCGGGCCGCGAACAGCCTGAGCGCGCGGCTGGGGCGGTCCAGAGGCTGAACGCCCCGGCGACGGTGCGGGGCGGCCACGATGGTCGGCCGGAGAGGGCCGTCACTCCCCTGAGGGGCGAACCAGCGTCTAGCGTGACCGGATGAGCGCGCACCGCACCTACACGTTCCCGGCCGTCCGTCACCGGGCGAGGACCCCCTCGGGTGGGCGTGACCAGTCGTGAGACCGGGAGGTGGTGCTCTTCCAGGCGCCAACCTGCCAGCGGTGCTCTCGACGTGGGCGTCGTGCTCACCGCGGTGTCGCCGCGCGGGTCAGGGGTGCAGCGTGGGGCTGCGATCGCCACGGTGCTGGTGTCGACGTGGTGGGGAGTCGACGAGCTGGCCCGCGGCGTCAACCCGTTCCGCAAGGCGCTGGGCGCCGGCGGTCTGGTGGCGGTCGTCACGGCGACGGCCGTGGCGCTCCGCCGGCGCTAGTGGTGCGTTCAGGCTGAGCGGGGCTGGGTCGCCGCCGAGGGCTCCGTGGTGCGGGCTCACCCAGCCGGGTGCGGACCGAATACGGTGACCGCATGAAGGCGATCACCGTTCCCGAGTTCGGCGGGCCCGATGCCCTGGTCCTCACCGAGGTCGAGGCGCCGACCCCGCGCCCCGGCGAGGTGCTGGTCCGCGTGACGGCCGCCGGGGTCAACCGGGCCGACACACTGCAGCGCCAGGGGCACTACCCGCCGCCACCCGGGGAGTCGGCGGTGCCGGGCCTCGAGGTGAGTGGCGTCATCGAGGCGCTCGGCGAGGGTGTCGAGGAGTGGGCCGTCGGCGACGAGGTCTGCGCCCTGCTCGCCGGCGGTGGCTACGCCGAGCTGGTGCGGGTGCCTTCCGGGCAGCTGCTGCCGGTGCCGGAAGGTGTGTCGCTGGTGGATGCCGCGGCGCTGCCGGAGGTCGTCTGCACGGTGTGGTCGAACGTCTTCCTCATCGCCAACCTGCAGCCCGGCGAGACGCTGCTGGTGCACGGCGGGTCGTCGGGCATCGGGACGATGGCGATCCAGCTGGCCCGCCAGGTCGGGGCGCGCGTCATCGTCACGGCGGGGTCGGCGGCCAAGCTGGAGGCCTGTCGAGAGCTCGGCGCCGAGGTGCTCGTCAACTATCGCGACGAGGACTTCGTCGAGGCGGTGGCGCGCGGCCACCGACTGGTGAGGGCGCCGACGTCATCCTCGACATCGTCGGGGCAAAATACCTGTCCCGCAACGTGTCTGCCTTGGCGACAAGCGGTCGACTGGTCATCATCGGGATGCAGGGCGGTTCCCGGGGCGAGCTCGACATCGGGGCGCTGCTGGCCAAGCGCGGGGCGGTCATCGCCACGTCCCTTCGGGCGCGGCCTGCGGCCGAGAAGGCCACCATCGTCGCGGCGGTGCGCGAGCACGTCTGGCCGCTCGTCGCGGCCGGGCGGGTGCAGCCGATCGTGCAGTCCCGGCATCCGCTGGCCGACGCCGCCGCGGCGCACCGCGAGCTCGAGGCGAGCGAGCACGTGGGGAAGATCCTCCTCACCACCGGCTGACGCGCGGAGCCTGCGACCGGTCAGCGGGCCTGACGCACCTCGTGCCTGCGCGGTCACCACCCAGCACGCCGCGGGGCCGCTGCCGGGGCGCCGGAGGCGATCGCTGCAGTAGCTCGTCCCGAGACGTCCGGATGCTTCCCCAGGTGAGCCAAGCCCGCACCAACCCCCCGAATGCTTCCCCAGGTGAGCCAAGCCCGCACCAACCCCCCGGATGCTTCCCCAGGTGAGCCAAGCCCGCACCAACCCCCCGGATGCTTCCCCAGGTGAGCCAAGCCCGCACCAACTCCCCGGATGCTTCACCAGGCAGGCCACCTGGCACCAATCCCCTGGATGCTTCATGAGGTGAGCCGACGCGCACCACGAATGCAGGTCGGCTCACTAGGTGAAGCATCCGGACGTCCCCTGACGGCAGTCCCCACGGCGTCGACCAACAGGCCGCGCGGGCTGGCAGCCGGCATCCGGCCCCTGACGTCGCGGGCACCGGTGCGGTAGACATCGGGGATGACAGTGATCGCCACGGTCCTCACCGCCCTCGTGGCGCTCATCCACGTCTACATCGTGGTGCTCGAGATGTTCCTCTGGGACACCCCGCGCGGCCGGGCCGCCTTCGGCACCAGCCGCGAGCTCGCCACCCAGACCAAGGTGCTCGCCGCGAACCAGGGCCTCTACAACGGGTTCCTCGTGGCCGGCCTGGTGCTCGCGCTCGTCGGCCCCGAGGCCCACCGCTACGCCTTCGCCCTCTTCACGCTCTCGTGCGTGGTCGTCGCCGGCATCTACGGCGCGGTCACCGCGAGCCGTCGCATCCTGTGGGTGCAGGCTCTGCCGGCCGCCCTCGCGCTCGTCGCGCAGGTGCTCGCCCACTGAGCGGATGCCGGTCACGCACCCTCCGGCGTGAGCCCCGCCCGATCGGGCGGCCAACGTCAGCGCAGCAGCAGGTTCAGCCCCACCGTCAGCAGCACCGACAGCACGACGGAGACGAGGAGCATGACGAGGCAGCCTGGGGCGCCTCCGACCGGACGAACTCGCAGTGGACTCACCCGGGCCCTCGTGCCCCTCTCGTCGTCGGTCATGCTTGACCGAGCCGAACATACTCGGTATACATGGCGCACGTCACTTGGTGATACCGAGTATTCCCACTCCAGCAGAGGAGCGCACCCGTGTCGGTCAGGTCCGGGCTGCTGGCCCTGCTCGCCGAGGGCGAGAAGTATGGCGCCCAGCTGCGCAGCGAGTTCGAGGCGCGCACCGGCGGCACCTGGCCGCTCAACGTCGGGCAGGTCTACACGACCCTCGACCGACTGGGCCGCGACGGTCTCGTCGAGTCAGCCGGCCAGCCGGATGCCGAGGGTCGGATCGCCTACCGGCTCACCCCCGCCGGGCTCGCCGAGCTCGGCACCTGGTGGAGCACCCCGGTCGACCGCTCCAACACCCCCCGTGACGAGCTCACCATCAAGCTGGCCCTGGCCGTCACCGCGCCCGACGTCGACGTGCAGCGGGTCGTGCAGACACAGCGCACCGCCACCCTGCGCCACCTCCACGACCTGACCCGACTCAAGCGCGAGTCGATGCCGCCCCCGCCGGGTGCCGCGCAGGCCCGAGCGCAGGCGGATGCCGTCACCCGCCTCGGCCCGCTCGCCGAGCCGCGCCCCACCGGCGACAACGGCCTGGCCTGGCTCCTCGTGCTGGAGAACCTCATCTTCGCGGCCGAGGCCGAGGTCCGCTGGCTCGACCACGTCGAGACGATGCTCGCGCGTCGCCCCGTGCGCCCGGCATCCGGCCCGACCGGCGCCACCAACGGAAGCACCACCACCACCGCGGGCCGGCACGAGCCGGCCGTCGTCAGCAGCACCCACCCCGGGGGGGACCAGTCATGAGCACTGCACCGCACGTCGTCATCACCGACGTCACCCGAGTCCACGGCAGCGGCGAGACCGCCGTCACCGCGCTGGCCGGCGTCAGCCTCGAGATCCACCCGGGCGAGCTCGTCGCCGTGATGGGCCCGAGCGGGTCGGGCAAGTCGACCCTGCTCAACGTCGCCGGCGGGCTGGACCGGCCGACCTCGGGAACGGTCACCATCGGCGGGGCCACCCTCACCGACCTCGGCCCGCGCGACCTCGCCAAGCTGCGCCGCCGCCGGATGGGGTTCGTCTTCCAGGACTACAACCTGATCCCCAGCCTCACCGCGGCCGAGAACGTCGCCCTGCCACTCGAGCTCGACGGCGCCCGCGCACGCCAGGCCCGCCGGCAGGCCCGGCACACCCTCGACCTGATGGACCTGATGGAGCTGTCCGACCGCTACCCCGACCAGATGTCGGGCGGCCAGCAGCAGCGGGTCGCCATCGCCCGCGCGCTGGTGGGCAGCCGCCGGTTCGTGCTCGCCGACGAGCCGACCGGTGCGCTCGACAGCCACACCGGCGAGGAGGTGCTGCGGGTGCTGCGCGACCGGTGCGACGAGGGCGTCGCCGGGCTGCTCGTCACCCACGAGGCGCGACACGCGGCCTGGGCCGACCGGGTGGTCTTCCTGCGCGACGGGGTGGTCGTCGACACCACCGGCCACCGCGAGAGCCCGGAGGACCTCCTCGCCGCCAACGAGGCCGCTCGATGACCACCCTGGTCCGCCCCGACGCCCCGGTGGGCGACGCGGGCGAGGCGCCCGAGCCACCCCACGAGCCGAGCCGGCTGGCCGCGTGGCGCTCGAGCTGGGCGGTCGCGCTGCGGATGGCCCGCCGCGACGTGCGCCGGCACAAGGGCCGCAGCGCCCTCATCGTCGTCATGGTGGCGGTGCCCACCCTCCTGCTCAGCCTCGTCGTCACCCTGTCGATGACGCAGGAGCTCGACAGCGTCGAGAGCATCCCCTTCGTGCTGGGCTCGGGTCAGGCGGTCATCGACGGCGTCGACGGCGCGAAGGTGTTCCAAGGCGCCGACCCGCAGCGCGGGTCCAGCGGCTCGGCGGGGCAGGCCACCCCCATCCCGGGCTACGACCCCGAGGCGAACGGCTTTGCGAACGCCGACGCCGTCGGTGCCCTGGTCGGCGCTCCGGTCACCCCGCTCAGCGGTTTCACCGGGCGCGCCACCGTCGGCGATCGACGGATCAGCGTCGAAGGGCTCGCCGTCCCCAGGCCTGACGGGCTCGCGCCACGGCTGCGCCTCCTCTCGGGGCGCTGGCCCCAGGGCGGCTCGCAGGCGCTCGTCACCGAGTTCGGCCGGTTCCGCGGCCTTCCCGACCAGGGGCGGCTCTCCGTGACCGTCGACGGCACCGACCACGTGTACGACGTCGTCGGCGTCGCGGCCAGCACCAGCCCCTACGGCATGGAGGCCCTGATCGTGCCGAGCCCGCCCGCCGGCTCGGCCGCGACCGGCATCACGAGCTGGTTCGTGCCGGGCGGGTCCCCGGTGACGTGGAGCGACGTTCGACGCCTCAACGACTACGGCCTGCGAGTCACCTCACGGCAGGTGCTGCTCGACCCGCCGTCGATCAGCGAGCTACCCGCCGAGATCCAGGGTGAGACCTCGGTCGGCGCGGACCAGGTCAGCCTCATCGTCGGCCTCGGCGCGGCGATGCTGCTCATCATCACGGCCCTGCTCGTCGGGCCCGCCTTCGCGGTGAGCGCCACCCGGCAACGGCGCACGCTCGCCCTCGCCGCCAGCAACGGCGCCAGCACCGCTGTGCTGCGACGCACCGTGCTGGCGCAGGCGCTCGTCCTCGGCGGCACCTCCGCCCTGGTCGGCACCGTGCTCGGCGTCCTCGCCACCCCCGTGGTCATGAGCCTGGCCCGGGGCGACGGCGACTTCAGCCCGACTCCCCCGCTCGACGTGCGCTGGGGGTTGCTGGCCGGCATCGCCCTGTGCGCCCTGGGAAGCACCCTGGTGGCCGCCCTGGCCCCCGCGAGGCGCCTCGGCCGGCTCGACATCGTCGGCGTCATGCGTGGGCAGAGCATCTCGCCGCGGCCCAGCGTCCTCGTGCTGGTGGCCGGCGTGGTGCTCACGCTCGTCGGCGCCGCCGCCGTGCTCGGGTCGACCGGCGTGGCAGGCCTGCCGAACGTCACGAGCCTGCTGGGGATCCAGGACAGCGGCGAGTACGGCGTCACCATCGGCGCCGTCGTGCTCATCCTCGGCACCCTGTTGCTCGTGCCGGTCATCCTGGCTGGTGTCGGCCTGCTCGGCGGTCACCTCCCGACGACCCTGCGGATGGCGGCGCGCGACCTCGCCCGGCACCGCTCGCGCAGCGCCCCGTCGGTCGCGGCGGTGCTCGCCGCCGTCGCCGGGCTGACCTTCGGGCTCACCGGGCTGGCCAGCGACACCGAGCAGAGCCGGCGGGAGTACCAGCCACAGGCGCTGCCCGGCGAGGCGGTCGTCAACCTCTACACCCCGGGCGAGACGCCGCCCACCGACGCACTGCGGGCCGCCGCACCGAACCTCCTCGTCACGCCGAACGCGTGTCTTCGACACCAAGGACCCGTTCGCGAACGGCGCCGGCACGGTCCCGACCAAGCCCTACCGGGTCGGCTTCCTCAACGTCGTGCCACCCGGGTGCACCGCGGACCGCACCGTGCGCGACCCACAGTGGGAGGCCGAGCAGGAGGCCGCCTTCCGTGCCGCCGAAGCCGCCGGGACCCTCGACACCCTGCCGCCCAGTGTGGCGCCGTGCTCGGTCGGGGGAACGACGTTCGAGGGCAGCGGGCAGGTGCTGCTCCTGCCGGTCGCCGAGATCGTCCGCCGCCTCGGCCTCGACGCCACCCAGGCGGATGCCGTGCGCGCCGGCGCCGTCGTCGCCCGCGACCTGCCGGCCGGCGCCACGCGCGGCTCCACGGTCACCCTCGCGAGGGGCACCTCACTCGTCGACCCCGCGGCCACCGGGCCGATCGACCCGCAGGTGCAGGTCGATCAGCAGGTCGTGCTCCCGGTGCTCGAGCTGCCCCGCGGCCCCGAGGCGGAGGGAAGGATGCTGAACGCCAGCCTCCTGCTCGCCGCCGACACCGCGACCACGAAGGGATGGCCGACGCGCCCGGCGAGCCTGACCCTGCGCGACCCGTCCGGAGCCCCCATCACCGAGGCGGTCGGCGAGAAGCTGCAGCAGGCCGTCGGCGACGAGCTGCAGGTCACCGTGGAGCGAGGCTTCACCCGTGACGACTTCGTGGTCGTCGCGGTGCTCATCGGCGTCTTCGCGCTGCTCATCCTGGTCATCACGCTCACCTCGACGGCACTGACCCTGGCCGAGCAGCAGAGCGACCAGGCCACCCTGGCGGCGCTCGGGGCCACCCGTGGCACCCGGCGGTTGATGGCGGCCGCGGCGGCGTTCCTGCTGGCTGCGGTCGGGTGCGTGCTGGGCGTCGCGGTGGGGCTGGTGCCAGGCATCGCGATCGCCCGCCCGCTCACCAGCAACACCTACACCACCACCGGCCTCCCGGCAGACGCCTCGACGATCCTCGTCATCCCGTGGCTGTCCCTGCTCGTCGTCGGGCTGCTCGTCCCTCTCGTCGCGGGCGCTATCGCGTGGGCCGGCATCCGGAAGGCACCGCAGGTCACCCGCCGCACCACCTGACCCCGACTCCTTGCGGATCTCCCACCGGCAGGAGCTGGGCAAGGGCGACGGCAGCGGTGGGGGATCCGCAATGGGTCGGGACGGCATCCGGACCTCGTGCGGTTTACCCACGGTTCTCGCAGCGAGGGGGTGGCGAGAACCGTGTGCAAATCGCACGAAGTCCAAGCTTGGGCGGGGCAGGGCCGACGGCTCCGCGGGTGGCCGACCGGGGAGGCCGGCCCCCCGACCCGACTGATTGCGGATCTCCCACCCGGCGCGAGGTGGGAGATCCGCAATGGGTCGGGACGGCATCCGGACCTCGTGCGGTCTTGGGCGGGCAGGGCCGACGGCTCCGCGGGTGGCCGACCGGGGAGGCCGGCCACCCGACCCGACTGATTGCGGATCTCCCACCCGGCGCGAGGTGGGAGATCCGCAATCAGTCGGCAGGGCCACGGGCGTGGCTGCAGCTCGGGGTGACGAGGGGGCGGAATCCTGGCCGGGCGGAGCGGCTGGGCGAGCAGCTGGGCGGGGGTGCGCGCTGGGGCCGGTAGAATTGATGGAGCACAGGGTCCCTGGTGCGTCGTTGGAGGCGGGTTCGGCGCACGCTCGCTCCGCCCTACCCGGGCGCAGACCTGGAAGCCCTCGATGTCACCCCTTGCCTCCTACCGGCGGCTGTTCACGCTCGCCGGCCCGCTGTACGTCGCCGTCGCCTTCGTCGGCCGGCTCCCGCTGGCCATGGCCCAGATGGGCACCCTCCTGCTCGTCGCCGGCACGACCGGCTCCTACGGCACCGGGGGTGCCGCCGCCGGCGCCCTCGCGGTCGCGAATGCCGTGGGCTCACCCGTTGCAGGGAGCCTCGCCGACCGCGTCGGCCAGCGACCCGTCGTGCTGGTGCAGTCGGTGCTCGGCGGCCTCGGGCTGCTGGCGCTGGTCGCACTGGCGCACGCGCAGGTCGACCCGGCCCTCGTCGTCGCGACCGCCGCCCTGGCCGGTGCCGCGATGCCGCAGATCGGGCCGCTCGCCCGGGTGCGCTGGCGCCCGATCACCCGACGCGAGAAGCACCACCAGCCGCACCTGATGGAGGCCGCCTTCTCCTACGAGGGCGCGGCCGACGAGGCCTCCTTCGTGCTCGGCCCGGCCCTGCTCGGCCTGATCGTCGTCGCGGCCAGCCCCGAGCTGGCGCTGGTCGTCGCTGCCGGCATCCTGCTCGTCTTCGGCTGCGCGTTCGCGCTGCACCCCACGGCGCGGCTGGCGCACACGCACCGGGCCGCGGTCGTGACCGGAGCCCGGCTGGTCACCGCCACCTTCGTCGTGCTGCTCGTGGCCCAGCTGCTGATCGGGGTGGTCTTCGGCTCGATCCAGACCGGCACCACCGTGCTCGCCACGGATGCCGGGCAGGCCGGCATCGCCGGGCTGGTGCACGCCTCGCTCGGGGTCGGGTCGGTGATCGCCGGGTTGGCCGTTGCCGCGCTGCCTGCGCGATTCGGTTATGCCGCAAGGGTCCTCGTGGCGGCGATCGGGCTGGCGCTGCTGTCGCTTCCGCTGCTGGTGACCGACACCATCCCCCGGCTCTTCGCGGTCGTGCTGGTGCTGGGCTTCGTGGTCGCGCCGTACATGATCAGTGTGTTCATGCTCGGGGAGCGCGCTGCCCCGGCATCGCGGGTCGGTGCGGCGATGACGCTGCTCGCGGGCGCCACCGGCCTCGGGTATGCCGTGGGGTCGGCCGCCGCCGGCCGGCTCGCCGACCTGCACGGCCACACCGGCGCCTTCGCGGTCACGGTGGCGGCAGCGGCATCCGCCGCGGTGCTGGCCGCGGTCACCCAGCCGATGCTGCGCGGCATCGGCCGCCCTGGCTGCGACACGCCGGCCGACGCCGAGCACAAGGGCGCTGCCTCCACCACCGCGTGAGCACCCGCGCCGAGAACACCTTCGACAAAGGTGCGGCGGGGTGCATCCGCAGGAGCGTCCCAGCGGGAAGAGGAGGTGTCACCCGACCTCCACCCCGAAGGACACGAGCATGCGCACTCTCCTCGCAGGGGCCGCGGCCCTGGCCGTCACCGCCCTTCCGATCGCGGCGTTCGCCACCCCCGCCGCGGCAGCCGACGACGCCACCGTCGTCGTCGTCCACGGCGTCCCCGACCTCACCGTCGACGTCTACGTCAGCGCCGACGCGACCTACACCAAGGAGGAGGCGCTGCTGACGAACTTCACACCCGGCACCGTCACCGACCCGGTGAAGCTCGCCGGCGGCACCTACAACCTGGCCGTCTTCCCGGCCAAGGCCGACCCGTCGGGCGACCCCGCCATCGAGGCGAACGACGTGACCGTGCCCGCGGGTGCGAACATCACCGTCGCGGCCCACCTCGACGCCGACGGCAAGCCCGTCCTCACGCCCTTCGTCAACGACGTGAGCAAGGTGGATGCCGGCCAGGGCCGCCTCATCGTGCGGCACACCGCCGCCGCCGGGCCGGTCGACGTGCTCGCCGGTGGCACGGCGGTGTTCACGAACCTCGCCAACCCCGACGAGGCCAAGGCCGACCTGCCCGCCGGCACCGTCTCCGCCACCGTCGCCCTCACCGGCACCACCGACCCGGTGATCGGCCCGGCCGACGTGCCGGTCGTCGAGGGCCAGGCCACGATCGTCTACGCGTGGGGCTCGGCCGCGGACAAGAACCTCGCCGTCGCCGTGCAGACCATCTCCGGGCTGCACAGCTCGCCGTCCGGCGTGCCCTCCGGCACCGCCGACACCCCGGCAGACAACACGCCCGTGCTGCTCGGCGGCCTCGCCCTGCTCGGCGTGCTCGTCGCCGGTGGAGCTGCTGCCCAGGCCCGCAAGGTGCGCGTGAACGACTGACGGTTCAGGTCTGACCCACGCGAACCGACCCCGTCGGATGCCGGGGGCCCGCTCCCAGCGGACCCCCGGCATTACCGCCGTTCCCCACCCAGTACCGCACCCGCCATCCCGACCCAGAAGGCAGCCGTGAGCCTGAGCACCAGTCGCCGCACCTGGACCACCGTGTCCGTCCTGGCTGTCGTCGGCGCTGTGGCCGCGCTGATCGCCCTCGCCACGTGGTTCGCCGGCCGGCCCGACGACTCGACCGGCACGGCGCTGTCCGACATGCGGTCCACGGCGAGTGCGACGCCCAGCGCTGCCACGGCGACGGCATCCCCCACCGCACCCGAGCCCACCCCCAGCCGGTCACTCCCCCAGGTCGGCACCCGTGACGGCTCCCTCGACGCGCTGCGGACCACGGACGCACCGGCCCCCGCCCGGCTCGTCATCCGCGACCTGGGCGTTGACGCCACCATCACGGGCGTCGGTGTGCAGGAGGACGGTGCGATGGTCATCCCCGCCGCGCCGACCAGCGTGGGGTGGTACCGGTACGGCTCGGCTCCTGATGACCCGGAGGGCAACACCGTGATCGCCGGCCACGTTGCCACCCGCGAGGACGGCCCTGGAGCCCTCGCCCCCCTGCGCGGCGCAAAGCCGGGGATGCGCGTGACCATCACCACTGCGGACGGGACGAAGCACCGGTACGAGGTCGTGGGCCGCGAGCTGGTCGTCAAGAAGGCCCTGCCCGTCGACGAGATCTTTGCGCGCGACGGGAAGCCCCTGCTCGTGCTCATCACCTGCGGGGGCGAGTACCTCCCCGAGCTGCGCAGCCACCGCGACAACGTGGTGGTCACCGCGGTGCCGGCCGCAGGGTGACGCTTCAGCGGCGGCTGAGCACCGCGAGCGGGAGGTCACCGCAGGCGACGAACCGCCAGCCGCCGCCGTCGCCGTCGCCCGACCGACGGCGACCGGTGAACCATGGGATCTCGGGCAGCCCGCGCACCAGGTCACCCGCCACGTGCTCGACGTCCGACGACGCGACCACCCGCCCGACCCGGTTGACGAGGACGTGCACCCCGGTGGCGGTGTCGAGGTCGGCTCCGAGCAGCCGCTCGACGGTGGCCGCGAGCAGGTCGACGCCGACCACGCCGGCGAACGCCCCGCCCACGACGACGGGCTGGGTGACGGTGAGCGTGTGCTGGTCGGTGCACACGTAGTCGACGTAGGGCCCGGTCATCTGGATCGTCCCCTTCTCGCGCGGGGTCACGAACCAGGGCAGCTCGGTGTAGTCGCGGAAGCCGACCGACGTGGGGTCGGTGTCGGCGGCCAGGCGCCGGCAGCTCGCGACGCCGATGTCGGGGTTGGCCGTCCACCACTCCAGCCAGTAGGGCGCGTCGTGCAGCACCCCGGTCTGCGCCACGAAGCCCGCACCGGCGAGCGGCACCTCGCGCTGCTCGAGCAACGCCCGGCAGTGCTCCTCGATGTCGAGGTCGCTGCGCCGCGGCCGGCGCCCGGACAGCTGTCGCGCCACCTCGTCGGCCAAGGAGCCGACCGTCGCCTCGACCCAGCCGCCGACCTCCTCGACGCGCGTCGCCAGCGCCCGGGCCTCCTGCTCCTCGATGACGACGCCAGCTCCGGTTCCGGTTCCCGCGCTCATGCCGACCTCCGTGCGTTGACGACCATGCGGCGCACCGCGCCGAAGAGCTCCCCCACGTGCGCCTCCGCCTGCGCCCGCGCCTCGTCGGGCGCACCGTCGCGCACGGCGTCCGCGATGGCGCGGTGCCGGGCCGCGGCCTGCTCGGGCGAGCCCACCTGGGCGTGCGCGAGCCAGAGCACCGGCCCCAGCTCGGCCTGCAGGGCCATCTCCTCGCGGGTCAGCCGGGCCGACTGCGCGGTCGCCGCGAGGTCGAGGTGGAACTGCCCCTCGAGCCGCTGGATGCCGGCCGCCACCGCGGGCGCAGGGCGGCGGGCCAGCACCGCCAGCCGCTCGACGTCCGCGTCGTCGGCGCGGTCGGCCGCCAACCGGGCGCACCCCCCACTCACCGTCGCGTAGTGGTCGGCCAGGTCGCGCCACTCGCCGATGCCGGTGCGCCGCAACCGATCCAGCAGCGCCGCACGCCCCCCGTCGACCGGGGCACACACGAACGACCCACCCCCACGGCCCCGCCGGGTGCGGATCAGGCCCTCGGCGCGCAGCGTGCTCAAGGCCTCGCGCACGGTCACCGTCGCGACCCCGAACCGCTCCGCGAGGTCGCTCTCGGCGGGCAGGGGCGAGGAGTCCGGCAGCAGGCCGAAGGCGATGGAGTCGCCGAGCCGGCGCGCGACGGCATCCGCCCGGCGCTCGGCATCCAGCGGGGCGAAGACCGCGGCATACGGCCCCAGCTGGATCGAGGCGCCACCCGGCACCACCTGCTCGCTCACCGATCGCCCTCCGCTCGCTCTCGCCGGCTCCACCGCGTTCTCGCGGAGGACACCGTTTCATAACGGACCGCGGACGATCCTTGCGGCAAAACCTATGGACCCATATGTTTCCCCGGCAAGCGCAGTGACGAGATCGTTACCGCGCACCACCCCAACGAGGAGACGTCGTGACCCCCTCGGCACCCGCGATCCGGCTGCACGGCCTGCGCAAGGAGTTCGCCGGAACCCCGCCCGTGGTGGCCGTCGACGGTGCCGACCTGGAGATCGCCGCCGGGGAGTTCTTCTCGATGCTCGGCCCGTCCGGCTCGGGCAAGACCACGGTGCTGCGGATGATCGCCGGCTTCGAGGAGCCCACCGCGGGCACCGTCGAGCTGGTCGGCCAGGACGTCACCGCCCTGCCGCCGCACCGCCGCGACGTGAACACCGTCTTCCAGGACTACGCGCTGTTCCCGCACATGAGCGTGCTCGCCAACGTCGAGTACGGCCTGCGCGTGAAGAAGGTCGTCCGGGCCGAGCGCCGCCGCCGCGCCTCGGAGGCACTCGAGCAGGTGCGCCTCGGCGACCACGGCGCCCGCCGCCCCGACCAGCTCTCCGGTGGCCAGCGCCAGCGGGTCGCCCTGGCCCGCGCGCTGGTGAACCGCCCCCAGGTGCTGCTGCTCGACGAGCCGCTCGGGGCGCTCGACCTCAAGCTGCGCGAGCAGATGCAGGTGGAGCTCAAGGCGATCCAGCGCGACGTCGGCATCACCTTCCTGTTCGTCACCCACGACCAGGAGGAGGCGCTCACCCTCTCGGACCGGGTGGCCGTGTTCAACGCCGGCCGCATCGAGCAGGTCGGCACCGCCCGCGAGGTCTACGAGCAGCCGGCCAGCGGCTTCGTCGCCGGGTTCGTCGGCACCTCCAACCTGCTGGCCGGCGCGGCCGCCCGAGCGGTGCTGGGACGCGACGGCTCGTTCGGCATCCGGCCCGAGAAGATCCACCTCGAGGTGCCGGGGGCACCTGCCGAGGACGGTGCCGTGCGGGCACCGGGCACCATCGCCGAGGTCGTCTACGCGGGGCCGGTCACCCGCTACGTCGTCGACCTCGCCGCCGGGGGGCGTCTCGTCGTCCTGGAGCAGAACGGCCACCGCACCGCGCCCGACAGCGCGGTCCGCGGGGCGCCGGTCGACCTGCTCTGGGCCTCGCGCCACGTCATCGAGATCCCGACCCACAACTGAACACGCTTCGCCCCCAACCCCGCACATCCCCCGAGGAGAACCCCGTGCGCACCACCAACACCCTCCGGCTCGGCGCCGTCGTCGCCGTGGCCGCGCTGGCCCTGTCGGCCTGCGGCAGCTCTGACAGCGGCTCCGGCTCCAGCGGCAGCGCCACTGCCGCCGGCGGCTTCCAGGTCCCCGACCTCAAGCCGCTGGCGGCCCTCGGCACCCCCGAGGGCAAGGTCAGCGTGCTCGCCTGGCCCGGCTACGTCGAGGACGGCTCGAACGACCCGGCGGTCGACTGGGTCTCCGACTTCGAGAAGGAGAGCGGCTGCCAGGTCACCGTCAAGACCTTCGGCACCTCCGACGAGGCCGTGCAGCTGATGCGCACCGGCCAGTACGACGTGGTCTCCGCCTCCGGCGACGCCACCCTGCGCCTCATCGCCGGCGGTGACGTCGAGCCGGTCAACACCGGGCCTGATCACCAACTACCCGGACATCTTCGACTCGCTGAAGAACCAGGCGTGGAACTCGGTCAACGGCCAGATGTACGGCATCCCGCACGGCCGCGGCGCCAACCTGCTGATGTACAACAAGGATGCCGTGACGCCCGCTCCGGACAGCTGGTCGGCCGTGTTCGACCAGGCCTCGGCGCAGAAGGGCAAGGTGACGGCGTACGACTCGCCGATCTACATCGCCGACGCGGCGCTGTACCTCAAGGCGACCAAGCCCGAGCTCGGCATCAAGGACCCCTACGCGCTCGACGACAAGCAGCTCGCCGCCGCCGTGGACCTGCTCAAGGCGCAGAGCGCCAACGTCGGCGAGTACTGGGCCGACTACCTCAAGGAGATCCAGGCCTTCAAGTCGGGCTCCTCGACCGTCGGCACCACCTGGCAGGTCATCGCCAACCTGGCGCAGGCCGAGAAGGCCAACGTCGAGGCGGTGCTGCCCAAGGAGGGCGCGACCGGCTGGTCGGACACCTGGATGGTCGGCGCGAAGAGCCAGTCGAAGACCTGCGCCTACAAGCTGATCGACCACCTGGTCTCGCCGAAGACCAACGCGGCGATCGCCGAGTACTTCGGTGAGGCACCGGCCAACAAGAAGGCCTGCGCCGAGACCGCCGACCCGAACCACTGCACAACGTTCCACGCCGAGGACGAGGAGTACTTCTCCAAGGTCGCGTTCTGGAACACCCCGATCAAGGCCTGCCTCGACGGCCGCACCGACGTCAAGTGCACCGACTACGCCGACTGGACCAAGGCCTGGACCGAGATCCGCAACAGCTGACCTCACGCTGGTGAAGCGCCGGGCCCCTCGGGCCCCCTGACTCGAGGGGTCCGGCGCCACCCCCCACTACCCACTCCCACCACAACGACACCGAGCCGAGGAGGCACGATGCGCCGGAAGGTCCCCGTCGGCCTGCTCGCGGCACCGCTCGCCTGGCTGCTCGTCGCCTACCTCGGCGCGCTGGCGATGATCTTCGCCACCGCCTTCTTCACCACCGACTCGTTCACCGGCGCGGTCGTGCGCGACTTCTCGCTGGAGAACTACCGCGAGGTGCTCACCCCCACCTACATCGGCATCATCGTGCGCACCGTGCTCATCGCGTCGCTGGTGACCGTGCTCTGCATCCTCATCGCGGTGCCGTACGCGTGGTTCATGGCCCGCGTGGTGCCGAGCCGCTGGCGCGGTGCCGCCGTCGCCCTGGTGCTGGTCCCGCTGTGGGCGTCCTACCTGGTCAAGGCGTACGCCTGGCGGGCCATGGTGCAGCCCAGCGGCGTGCTCGACTCGGTCTTCGGCTCGACCCCCGGCTACGGCCTGACCGCGGTGGTGCTCACCCTGACCTACCTGTGGCTGCCCTACATGGTGCTGCCGGTGTATGCCGGGCTCGACCGGCTCCCGGCGTCGCACCTCGAGGCGTCCGCCGACCTCGGCGCCGGCGCGTGGACGACGTTCCGCCGGGTCGTGCTCCCGGCGGTCAAGCCGTCGATCGCCGCCGGCACGATCTTCACCTTCAGCCTCTCGCTCGGCGACTACATCGCCGTGTCGATCGTCGGCGGCAAGCTGCAGGTGCTCGGCACCGCGGTGCTGCAGAACAACACCCTCGACCTGCCGTTCGCGGCGGCCCTGGGCACCGTGTCGGTGTTCATCATGGTCGCCTACCTGCTCGCGGTGCGGCGTACCGGCGCCCTGGACAACCTGTGAGGTGGCGACGATGAGGACCAGCCGTCGGGCCCGCATCGCCTGGTGGGCGTTCGGGGCGGTCGTGCTCGCCTTCGTCTACGTGCCGCTGGCGGTCATCGCCATCAACTCGTTCAACCAGGACAAGACCTTCGGGTGGCCGCCCACCGGGTTCACCACACAGTGGTGGTCGCTGGCGTTCGACGCCCCCGGGCCGCGCGAGGCGTTCCTGACCTCGGTCAAGGCCGGCATCGGCGCCACCGCGCTGGCCCTCGTGCTCGGCGCCCTGCTCTCACTCGCCCTCGCCCGCTACGACTTCTTCGGCAAGACCGCGGTGAACCTGCTCGTCATCCTGCCGATCGCGCTGCCCGGCATCGTCACCGGCCTCGCGCTGCAGTCGGTGATCACCGGCTTCCTGACGCCCGTGCTCGGCATCCCCGCGGGCCTGTTCACGATCATCGTCGGCCACGCGACGTTCTGCATCGTGGTGGTGTTCAACAACGCCACCGCCCGGCTGCGGCGGATGGGCACCTCGCTCGAGGCGGCGTCGGCCGACCTCGGTGCCGGCGCGTGGATGACGTTCCGCCGCATCACCCTGCCGCTGCTGACCCCGTCGCTGGTGGCCGGTGCGCTGCTCGCGTTCGGGCTGTCGTTCGACGAGATCGTGGTGACCACCTTCACCGCCGGCCCCGGCACGCCGACGCTGCCGATCTGGATCTACAACAACCTGTTCCGGCCCAACCAGGCACCGGTGGTCAACGTCGTCGCGGTGGTGCTGGTGCTCGTCTCGATCCTGCCGGTCTGGCTGGCCCAGCGGCTCAGCGGTGGCGATGCGGCCGGCATCCCGGACGCCAGCCCCTGACCCAGCCCGCTGCTCGGTCCGGTCCGAACGGGGAAAAGATCGACCAATAGGTCAAAGTTGCCCCAACCACCTCGGATGCCGTCAGCGCGCCTCCCGCTCGACGCTCAGCACCTCGCCGAGCTCGCACTGCAGCACCTCGCAGATGGCGGTGATGGTGCTGAACCGCACGGCCTTGGCCCGGTTGTTCTTGAGCACCGAGAGGTTGACGACGGTGACGCCCACGGCCTCGGCGAGCGACGGCCAGCGTCATCCCCCGTTCCTCGAGCAGTCGGTCCAGGTGGCAGACGCACCCGGTGCGGCTCGTCGACCGGCATCAGACCAGCCCGTCGACGTCGTCACGCAACCGGCTGCCGGCCTTGAACGCCTCGGCGAGCATGGCCACGACCAGCCCGGCGAGCATCGGCACCCAGGGGATCTCGAGCGTGAACGTGGTGTCCAGACCGGCGACGTCGAGGCTGGTGAGCACCATCGCGTCGCTGACCACCTGCAGGACGTAGACGACAGGTGCGCCGAGGACGAGCACGCCGGCGACGACCCGCAGGCGGGTGACGTTCAGCGGGTCGAACGGGTCGCCCGATGCCACCGTGCGCAGCAGCAACACGATGCACCAGCAGGCGAGCACCACGAGCACCGCCGTCAGGAGGCCGGGCGCGAGGGCGAGCAGCCGCTGGCCCGTGCTGGGGTCTACCGCGTCGACGGCATACGAGGCCTGGCCGTAGCCGATCCCGGCCGCGTCGAGCTGTGGCACGGTGACCGCGGTGTCGGCGAGCGGGGTCAGCGGGGCGCCGGTGACCCAGTCGGCCAGGGGCTCCACCACCCCGGCGAGGATCGCTCCGAGGGCGACCGCCCCGAGGAGGAAGACCAGCCCCCAGCGGTCGAACCGGTCGAAGGCCAGCACGTCGCGGCGGGGTGCCCCGCTGCCGCTGTGGCCCGGGCCGGTGCGGCCGGTGTCGCCGGCCCCGTCGGTGTGGTGCGGGTGTTGCGGGTGGTCCGGGCGGTCGGTCATGGCACGCTCCCCATCGTTGACATATCGACTGTACGATAACAATGAGGAACGATATGCCTATCGATTGTCGATGTCCATTTCGGTGTCCCGGAGCCTCCGCGGAGTCGGGTGCCGAGGTGGCTGCTCGGGCAGCCGTCTGAGCACCCGACTCGACGAGGCAGGGGTGCCTAGCGGTGGGGCAGGATGGGGCCATGACCGATCAGCACCGCCCCGACCCCGACCAGGACGACGACGAGCGCCAGGGCGTGCCGGTCACCGTCACCAGCGACGGCGAGCGGGTGGTCGTCGTGACCCCCGACGGGATGGGCGTGTCCGACCACGAGGACCGGCCGGCCGACGACGGGCGCGAGCGCAGCACCAACCCCGCCGACCTGGTCGAGCAGCCGGCCAAGGTGATGCGGATCGGCTCGATGATCAAGCAGCTGCTCGACGAGGTGCGCAGCGCGCCGCTCGACGAGAAGGGCCGGGCCCGGCTCGCCGAGATCCACCAGCGCTCGATCCGCGAGCTCGAGGACGGCCTGGCGCCCGAGCTGGTCGAGGAGCTCGAGCGGATCACCCTGCCGTTCTCCGACGAGTCGCCCTCCGACGCCGAGCTGCGCATCGCCCAGGCCCAGCTGGTCGGGTGGCTGGAAGGCCTGTTCCACGGCATCCAGACCGCGCTGGTCGCGCAGCAGATGGCGGCGCAGGCCCAGCTGCAGCAGATGCGCCAACTGCCCCCCGGCATGGGCCACGGCGCGATGCCGCCGCAGGGCGCCCCCGGGATGCCGCGGCCGGGCGGACCGCAGGGCGAGCCGGGTCACGCCGAGGGCACCGGCCAGTACCTCTGACCCGCCGTCGGTAGCCGGCCCTACAGTGACCGGATGGATGCGCCTCCCCCCACGATGGACCCGACGGTCTACGACGCCCCGCTGCGCCAGCAGTTCGACGCCTTCCTCGACGACCACCGGCAGATCCTGCTCGACTGCCTCGACGGGCTGACCGAGGAGCAGGCCAGGCGTCGGTTGGTGCCGTCGCGCACCACGCTGCTGAGCCTGCTCAAGCACGCGACGTTCGTCGAGCGGGTCTGGCTCGACGAGGCGGTGACCGCCCGACCTCGCGCCGAGATCGGCATCCCCGAGTCGCAGAGCGAGTCGTTCGACCTCGACGACACCGACACGGTCGCCTCGGTGCGGGCCGCCTTCGAGCAGGCCTGCGACGACTCCCGGCGGGCGATCGCCCCGCTCGGCCTCGACGACGTGGTGCCCGGTAACCGGCGCGGGCCGCTGCCGCTGCGCTGGGTGCTGCTGCACCTGCTGCGCGAGCACGCCCAGCACTGCGGGCACGCCGAGATCCTGCGCGAGCAGGTGCTGGCCGCGGATGCCGTGGCCGCGGCTCCGACCCGCGGCTCCTGATCCCTCGCGCCTGACCCCCACCGCCGCCGCGCCCGGTGGCAGATTTGGGGCATGACGACCGACGAGCGACCGTCCCTGCGCGCCACGTCCGTCACCGTGATGGCGCCCGACCCGCGGCTGCTGGCCGGCTTCTATGCCCGCCTGCTCGGGGTCGAGGTCAGCACCAGCGACCCGCCCGGGCCCGGTGAGCCCGAGACGGGCGGCTTCGCCCAGGTGCGGATGCCGCACCTCACCCTGAACTTCGAGTACGAGCAGCAGTGGGCGCAGCCGGTGTGGCCGGCGCAGGCCGGGCAGCAGAGCGCCACCCAGCACCTCGACCTCTGGGTCGAGGACCTCGTCGCCGCCTCCGCGTGGGCCGTCGGCTGCGGTGCGACCCTGGCGGAGACCCAGCCGCAGGACGACGTGCGGGTGCTTCTTCGACCCGGCGGGCCACCCGTTCTGCCTCTTCCTCTGACCCGCCGCCAGAGCTCGCGCGAACGTGGGTGAAAACCGTTGGCCCACCGGCGGTGTTCACCCACGTTCGCGGGGATGCCGTGGGGACGTGGGTGAAGACCGTTGGCTCACCGGCGATCTTCACCCACGTTCGCGGGGATGCCGTGGCTCAGGGCGCGACGACCGCCGGGCCGTGGGCGTCGATGGTGCGCAGCGGTGACAGCCAGCCGAAGACGGTGGCCACCAGCCCGATGGCCACCACCGTCACGAGCGCCGGCCGCAGCCCGACCAAGCCGGCGAGCGCACTGGCCCCGAGCGCACCGAAGGTCCAGCCGACGCCGAACGACAGCATCCGCCCCGCCGTGTTGACCCGCCCGAGGAGCGACTCCGGGGTGACCTGCTGGCGGTAGGTGAGCGAGTTGAGCAGGACCCCCTGGTAGGCGACGCCCCATACGACCATCACCGCCACCGCCACCTGCCAGGTCGAGGTCATCGCCACGGCCACGCCTGCCACCCCGGCCACCGGCAGCCAGAGCAGCGAGAGCCGGTTGGCCGAGGTCAGCCGCAGCAACCGGGGCGTCACCACCGCGACGAGCAGGCCGCCGACACCCCAGGCGGCGAAGACCAGACCGAAGCGCCACCCGCTGGTGCCGATGTCGAGGAGCCGGTCGGCGTACGGCACCGACAGCGCCATGAACCCCGCACCCGACAACGACAGCAGGAACCCGATGACGGTCTGCGAGCGCACCCCGGGGTGTCCCCACAGGAAGCGCAGGCCCACCCCGACCTCGGCCAGCAGCACGCGCGGCCGCAGCGGCGGCACGTTCGAGCGCCTCGGTGACAACCGGGTGCGGATCGAGATGACGCAAGCCGCGGACACCAGGAAGCTCAGCGAGTCGAGGCCGAGCAGGGTCGCCGGGTGGGCGACCGCGAGCAGCACCCCCGCCAGCATGGGTATGCCGAGGTCGAGCAGCGACGCGAACCCCCACAGCGCCGAGTTGGCAGCGCCGAGCCGGTCGCGCCCGACGATGGCGGGCAGGGCCCCGAAGGAGGCCCCGTCGAAGAAGACGAAAGCCGCCTGGGTGAGGAACCCGGCGACCAGGGCGTGCACCGCCGTCAGCGAACCGAGCGCGAACGCGAGCGGCACCGACGCGATGGTCAGGCCCGCCACCACGTCGGCGACGACCATCACCCGTTGCCGGTCGAGCCGGTCGGACAGGGCACCCGAGAACAGCCCGAACAGCAGGTAGGGCACCCCCTCGACCACCGTGATCAGCGCTGTGAGCGAGGGGCTGCCGCTCAGCCGGTAGACGAGCACCGGCAGCGCCACGGCGGTGACGAGCGTGCCCGCGGTCGAGACCTGGCGCGCGACCCAGTACCGGCGGAAGTCGTAGTCGTGCCGCAACGGCACGACGCCGGGTGCCGTGACGCCGGATGCCGTGCCGTCCCCGCGCGGCGCGCGCCCGGCATCCGCCGTACTCGGCTGCGGTGGAACGGCACTCGAGGCAGCGCTGGACCCCGGGCCGGAGCCCGCGCTCACAACGCGGACGCGGCGGCCTGGCCCGCGGTCCTCCCGGAGAAGAGGCAGCCCCCGACAAAAGTCCCCTCGAGCGCGCGGTACCCGTGCACTCCACCGCCGCCGAACCCCGCGACCTCGCCCGCCGCGTAGAGCCCCGGCACCGGCTCCCCCGACGGCCCGAGCACCCGACCCGACAGGTCAGTGTGCAGCCCGCCCAACGTCTTGCGCGACAGCACCCGCAGCCGCACCGCCACCAGGGGGCCGTACTTCGGGTCGAGGATGCGGTGCAGCGGGTAGGCCCGCTTGGTCAGCCGGTCGCCGCGATAGGCGCGGGCCACCCGGATCGCCGCGACCTGGGCGTCCTTGGTGTAGCGGTTCTCGACCTGCCGGTCTCGCTCGACAATCTGCCGTTCGATGTACTCAGCATCGAGAGGCGGTGCCTCAGGGGTGAGGGCGTTCATCTTCGCCACGAGCTCGCCGATCGTGGCGGCGGTGAGCCAGTCCTCGCCGTGGTCGAGGAAGGCCTGCACCGACGGGGTGACCTTGGTGATCGGCCGGCGCAGCACCTCGCGGTAGCGCTTCTCGGTGAGGTCGAGGTTCTGCTCCGACCCCGAGAGCGCGAACTCCTTGCCAGCGAGCGACCGGTTGAGGATGAACCACGAGTGGTCGAAACCGGTGTGCCGCAGGTGATCCAGCGTGCCCAAGGTGTCGAAGCCAGGAAGGAACGGAGCAGGCAGCCGGTTGCCCCGAGCGTCGAACCACATCGAGCTCGGGCCGGGCAGGATGCGGATCGCGTGCCCCGGCCAGATCGGGTCCCAGTTGCGCACGCCCTCGACGTAGTGCCACATCCGGTCACGGTTGACGACCGTGCCGCCGGCCGCCTCGGTGATCGCGAGCATCCGCCCGTCGACGTGGGCGGGCACCCCGGTGAGCAGGTCGGCGGGCGGGCTGCCCAGCCGCTCAGGCCAGTTGGCGCGCACCAGGTCATGGTTGCCGCCGATGCCGCCCGACGTGACGACCACCGCCTGGCCGCCGTACTCGAACTCGCCGACGACGTCGCGGTTGCTGGCCACGCCCCGCGGAGAGTCGTCAGGTGCGAGCACCACTCCCCGCACCCCGGTCACTGCGCCGGTGGTGCGCACGAGCTGGTCGACGCGGTGGCGTGGCCGGTAGATGACCCGCCCGGCCGCGATGTGCTCACGCACCGAGCGCTCGAACGGCGCCACCACACCGGTGCCCGTACCCCACGGGATGTGGAAGCGCGGCACCGAGTTTCCGTGGCCGCCGCTGGTGCCGTCGCCGCGCTCGGCCCAGCCGACGACAGGGAAGAACGAGATGCCGCGCTCCCGTAGCCAGGCCCGCTTCTCGCCGGCCGCCCACTCGACGTAGGCCCGCCCCCACTTGCGACCCCAGTGGTCAGGGCCGGGGCTGCCGTCGGGTGCGGTCAGACGGTCCCAGCCGGCGGTGCCTTCCCAGTCCTGCCAGGCGAGGTCGAACGAGTCGGTGATGCCCATCCGGCGCTGCTCAGGGGTGTCGACCAGGAACAGCCCGCCAAGGCTCCACCACGCCTGGCCGCCGAGGTTGGCCTCGCTCTCCTGGTCGAGCAGCACCACCGACCGGCCCGCGTCGGCGAGCTCGCACGTGGCGACCAGGCCGGCGAGGCCGGCACCTACGACCACGACGTCGGCGTCCATGGGCAGACCCTATGCCAGGGCCAGCAACACCCGACCACCCTCGACAGCGGTCGGCAGGTGCGTGAGGTCGGGCACGACCGCGTCCGCCTCCGGCTCCAGCTCCTCGCGGGCTGTGGTGCCCAGCACCGCAACGGTCGCGCCGCACCCGGCGGCGCGGGCGGCACGCAGCCCGGCGACGGCATCCTCGACCACCAGGCACTGTGCCGGGTCGACCCCCAGCCGGCGCGCGCCCTCGAGCCACGGGTCGGGCCACGGCTTGCCACGCTCGGTGTCGGATGCCGTGACCAACGCGGCCGGGCGGGCGAGGCCGGTCGCGGCGATCCGGGCGTCGGCCAGGTCGGTGGTGCACGAGGTGACGATGGCGGTCGGCACGCCACCGTCGGCCAGCGCCGCCAGCAGGTCGACCGCGCCGGGCAGCAGGGTGATGCCCTCGACGTCGTTGACCTCGATCTCGCGGATCCGGGCGAATGCCTCCACCCGCCGCTGCTCGGGAAGCAGCTCGGCGATGACGTTCGAAGCGCTGACCCCGTGGAACCCGGTGAGCCGCACGGGGTCGATGTCGTACTCCTCGCACCACCGCAACCACGACCGCACCACGGCCGGGATCGAGTCGATGAGCGTGCCGTCCATGTCGAGCAGCACCCCCGCGAAGGGCGCGTCGAACGGACCGGACGAGGGCGTGGCGGAGGTCGGGACGGGGGTGACCGGCATACCCGCCAGCCTAGGTTCCGGCGCACAGCGGTCCGAACGGGACAACTTTGACCTGTCGGTCGATCTTGCCCCGGCTGTCGACCCCAAGCGGTGGGACAACTTTGACCTATTGGTCGATCTTGCCCCTGAACGGTCAGGGGCCGAGGAGTTCGCGCAGTCGCATCGCGTTCGCCACGGCATACCCGTGCTGGTCGTTGTTGAAGTAGCCATAGACGCGGTGCCCGGCGCCCTCCCACTCGAGCAACCGGTCGGCCCACCAGCGCAGGTCGTCGTCGGGGTAGGAGCCGGCGTACAGGTGCTGACCGCTGGGTCCGTGCCAGCGCACGTAGACCAGGTCGGTGGTCGCCCGCAGCACGCACGGGAGGTGGGCGCCGCTCATCACCACGTACGCGGCCCGGTGCCGCTCGAGGATGCCGAAGACGCGCTCATCGAGCCACGACGGATGCCGGAACTCGACCGCCGTGCGGATGCCGGGGGGCAGGTGGGCCAGGGCGTAGTCGAGGCGGGCGTCGTCGCGCTCCATCGTCGGCGGCAGCTGGAGGAGGAACGGCCCGGCGCGGTCGCCCAGAAGCCGCATGCCCCGCCCGATGATCTCGGACCACTTCTCCGGCGCGTACAGCCGCTTGGCGTGGGTCAGCGCCCGGGGTGCCTTGACAGCGAGCTCGAACCCGGCCGGCAGCCGGTCGTGCCAGCCGGTGAACGCGGTGTCGCGGGGCCAGCGGTAGTGGCTTGCGTTGAGCTCCACCGTGTCGAGCCGCTCGGCGTAGAACTCCAGCCAGCGCCGCCGCGCCACCCCCGTCGGATAGAACGGACCGGCCCAGCTGTCGTAGGTCCACCCCGACGTGCCCACCAGGATCGTCACCCCGGCATCCTGCCTCGCGTCGGCCGCCGGCGGCGGGCTCCGGTCGGAACCGGGTTCAGGCAGCCGACCTAGGGTGGTGCGCATGCCCGAGCCCACGAGCGAGCCGTCGGCCACGCCGCCGGCAGCCGAGGGAGCTGTGCGCGCGAGCGGGGGCCGGGCTCCCGCTGCCGAGCCGGTCGGCCGGCCGCGCACGGCGATGCTGAGCGCGACGGTCGCTGTCGTGGCGCTGGTCGGCGGGTGGACGTGGGCGGCAGCGGTGCAGCCGGGTGGCTTCGACTCCGGCGCGGAGTCGATCAGCGCCCTCGCGGCGTCGACCACCCCGCACCGCTGGATCATGACGACCGCCCTGGTCATCACCGGGCTCGCCCACCTGGTCACCGCGTGGGCGCTGGTGCCCGCCCGCCGCCCCGGCCGGGTGCTGCTCGCCGCAGGCGGGGTGGCGACCCTCGCCGTCGCGGCCCTCCCCCTCCCCTCACGCACCGACTCGTCGGCAGCGCACACCGTGGTGGCCACGTCGTCGTTCGCGCTGCTCGCCGCCTGGCCCTGGTTCGCGGCCCGGCCCGACGGCCCGGTCGCGCTGGAGCGCCGGGTGGCCCGCCCGGCAGCAGTGGTCCTGGGCATCACGGTCGCCTCACTCGGCATCGGCCTGGGCGGCACCACGTTCGGCCTGCACGAGCGGGTCGTCGCCCTGCTCACCGTGGGGTGGCCGCTGGTCACCGCCGTCAGCACCTGGTGGTGGGCCGGGCACCGGATCGCTCCCCGGCGGGTGCGGGAGGGGCTCGCGGTCGTGGGGCTGGTCGCCGCCTGCGCCCTCGCCGGCACCTCGGCCACGGCCGTCGCGCCGGCCACCGCGCAGACCCGGCACTACCAGGCGAGCGTGTCGCTCGACCCCAACCCGCTGCGCAGCGGTGAGCTTGTCGCGACCACGGCGTTCGGCGACCTGCGCCTGGAGTTCCAGGGCCTGGCTCCCGGCATCCGGGCGGTGCCGCAGGTCAAGGCCAACATCGCCGAGGTGCTCTCCCGCCCCGGCGTCAGCCTGTCCAGCCTGCGGCCCGGGCCCGAGGAGCTGAGCGCCGCCATCCGCGACGTCGCGGTGTCGATCATGGTGCGCTTCTCGCTCGGCGCGCTCGCCGTCGTCGTGCTCACCCTCGCCGGGTATGCCGTGCTCCGCCGTCGCCGGCCACCCACCGCACTGCTCGTGGCCGGGCTGGTCGGCTGGCTGGTGTCGACGGCCGTCACCGCCGGTGCGCTCTACGCCACCTACCAGCCCGACCGTCAGGAGACCTTCACCTCGACGGGGGTGCTCGGCACCCTGCAGCAGAACCAGGGCATCCTCAGCGACGTCGAGACCAGGGCCACCCAGGTGGCGCCATACCTGCGCAACCTCATCGCCCTGTCGACCGCCCTGCAGCAGAAGTACCAGGCGGCGCCGCTGCAGTCGGACACCTCGTTGCGCGTGCTGCTCGTCAGCGACATCCACGCGGGCAACCAGTACGACCTGATGCGCACCATCATCCAGGAGGAGGGGGTCGACCTGGTCGTCGACGCCGGCGACCTCGTCAACTTCGGCACGGTCGAGGAGGCCGACGCCACCGGCCTGTTCACCGGCATCGCGTCACTCGACGTGCCCTACCTCTTCGTGCGCGGCAACCACGACGCGAACAGCGCGACCGACACGGCCCTGCTCGACCGGCTCGACCGCATCCCCAACGTCGTGCTGCTCGAGGGCGCCGGCGGCGACTACACCGAGGTCACCGTGCACGGGGTGCGCATCGCCGGCTTCAACGACCCTCGCTGGTTCGGCGACTCGGGCACCGGCGCGCGGGCCAAGCAGGAGCCGGCGCGCGCCGCGTTCACCGCCGCGTATGCCGGGCGGCCGGCGCCCGACCTGGTCGTCGGCCACGAGCCGTGGGCCGTGGAGGACCTCGCCGGGGGTGTGCTGGTCAACGGGCACATGCACTCGGCCGACCTCGAGGGCAACCGGGTGCAGGCCGGCACGTTCACCGGCGGGGGGCCGTTCACCCACTTCCTGGCGGATGCCGGTGGCGAAGAGCTGGTGGGGCAGCCGTCGGCGTTCGACGTGCTCACCTTCGGCACCGACTGCCGGCTGGCCACCCTGAGCCGCTACCGCTTCCGCGACGTCATCGAGGGCCGCCCCGCCTACGACGACGTCTCGCTGGTCAACGGCCGCCGCATCGACCGGCGCGAGGCCGACCCCGCCCGCACCTGCTCGGTCGACGCACCCCTGACCACCGTCGCCGTGCCGCGGGCCGCAGCGGCGGCGAGCCCACCGGCATCCCCCTGAGCTCCCGTCGCGTCGGTTGCCCGGCCGGGCTCACGACGCGGTCACCGCCCGGATGCCGTGGTGTCGATCCAGCCCAGCACGTCGTCGAGGTCGAGCGGCTTGGTCAGGAACCCGTCCGATCCCACCGCCGTCATCCGCTCACGCACGCCCTGCGAGGCATCCGCGGTCACCACCACGACCGGAACGGCTGCGCACCCGGGCAGCGTGCGCAGCCGCTGCAACACCTCGTCACCGGACAGGTCAGGCAGGTGTACGTCGAGGAAGACCAGGTCCGGTGGCTTCGGCAGCATGGCGGCCAGGCCGTCGGCGCCGTTGACGGCGACCTCGAGCCGGCATCCGGGCCGCAGCGCCACCACGCGCTCCATCAGGGTCGCGTTGGTCGGGTTGTCCTCGATGTAGAGGATGCTCAGCCTGGGGTCGTGAGGTGCGTCGAGGTCCTGGCCGGCCGGCTCCGCTCGCGACGGGGTGGAGGGGGCGGCCCGCAGCACGAGCGTGAACGTCGAGCCGGTGCCCACCTCCGTGGACACCTCGATGCGCCCACCCATCGCCCGGGCGAGCGCGTCGGCCAGGGCCAGCCCGATGCCGGTGCCCTCGACCTCGCTGTTCTCGGCGCCCAGCCTGTCGAACGGCTCGAACAACCGCGGCAGCAGCTGCTCGGGGATGCCGGGGCCGGTGTCGGACACCTCGAAGCGGACCTCACCCGGCGCGCCGGGGCAGCACCGGACCCGCACCGAGCCCCCGGGCCGGTTGTACTTCACGGCGTTGGTCGTCAGGTTGAGCAGCACCTGCGTGGCGCGCTGCTGGTCGGCGTGCACAGCGGGCAATGGCGCTTCGGCACCCTGCGCGACGACGCTCACGTCGTACTGACCAGCCAGCCCCCTCACCAGCTCGACCGCCTGGCTGAGCAGGACCTCGGTGCCAACCGTCTGCATCGCCAGCGACAGCCGCCCGGCCTCGATCCGCGAGATGTCGACGATCTCGTTGATCAGGTCCAGCAGGTGCCGCCCGCCATGGCGGATGTGCTGCACGGCCTCGGCCTGCTCGGGGGTCAGCGGGTCGAGCGCCAGCAGCTGGGCGAACCCGAGCACGGCGTTGAGCGGCGTGCGCAGCTCGTGGCTCATCCGGGACAGGAAGGCCGTCTTGGCCGTGCTGGCGCGCACAGCCTCGTCGCGGGCGGCCTCGAAGGCGTCGACCAGTTCACGCGCCTGCCGCTCCGAAGCGGCGAGCGCCTCGCGGTACTCGACCTCGGCCTGCGCGTCGCTCCATGTGCCGATGATGTAGTCGATAGACCCCTCGGACGTGAGGGCTGCCCTGGTCCTCAGCTCGACCCAGCGAGTGCTGCCGTCGGGTCGGAGCAGCCGAACCAGCCGATGAACGACCTCACCGCGCGCGATGCGGCCATCGATCTCGTCGCGGTCGCCGATGTCCTCCGCCACCAGAAGGCTCAGGGCAGCGGTGCCAACGAGTTCCTCGGCGGTACGTCCGGCCAGCGCCTCGGTCGAGCCGGAGACCCAGTCGATGACACCGTCGGAGCGGTAGCGGCACACGACGTCACTGGCATTCTCGGCGACCATCCGGTAGCGCTCCTCGGACTCACGGGCCGCCGCGCGGGCGATCTCCCGGTCGGAGACGTTGTAGGTCATCCCCACGGTGCCGGGGCGGCCGTCGGGCTCGACGTAGGGCCGGATCACCACCTCCATCCACTGGTGCGAGCCGTCCGGCCTGACCAGCCGCAGCACCTCCCGCGCCGCCACGCCGTCGCGGGCGTCGTCGTGCGCCCAGGAGGCACGTTCCCAGTCGTCGGGGTGCCAGATCTGCCGGCTGCTCGTCCCGACGATGTCGGCCGGTGTCCAGCCGGTCGCCCCCTCCACGGCCGGGGACACCCAGGTCACCACCCCGTCGACGGTCTGGAACACCACCTCGGTGGTGTTGTCGAGCAGCCGCCGGTAGCGCCTCTCGCTGCGGTCGAGCTCCTCCTTCGCCTCGTGCGCAGCCTGCGCGTCCCACAGCGCAGCGACCCGTCCGGCGACCCGGCCGCGGTCATCCAGGAGCACCCTTCCCCGCATCTCCATCCAGCGGTAGTCGCCTCCCGCCGTGCGAACCGGCGCCTGGAACGTGGCGGGCTCGCCGCGCTCCGCCTGCTCTATCCCGTTCAGGAGGACGTTCAGGTGGTCCGCGCGCACGAACTCGGGAAGGAGGTGGCCGACCAGGTCCTCCGGCGCCCAGCCCAGGCTGGCCGTGACCGAGGGGGACACCCAGCTGATGGTGCCGTCGGGGTCGCCCATGACGATGACGTCCGAGATGTTCTCGGCGAGCAACCGGTAGCGTTCCTCGCTCTCCGCGAGGGCCTGTGCGGCACGCCGGTCCCTGCGCTCGAACTCCTCCTGCGCGTCGTGAGCCGCCTGCACGTCCCAGAGAGCGGCGACCCGTCCGACGACCTGGCCGCCGTCGTCGAGGAGCAGCCGGCCGCGCATCTCCATCCAGCGGTATTGGCCGCTCGCCGTGCGGATCGGCACCTCGAACGTGGCGTGCTCGCCGCGCTGGATCCGCTCCATCTCGCTCTCGAGGACCGCCAGGTGATCCGGCCGCACGAAGTCGGGGAAGCGGGTGCCGAGGATGTCCTCCGGCGCCCAGCCCAGCGTGGCCGTGACCGACGGAGACACCCAGCTCAGAGTGCCGTCCAGGGTGCCCATCATGACGATGTCCGAGACGTTCTCGGCAAGGAGCCGATAGCGGTGCTCGCTCTCCGCCAGGGCCTGGGTCGAACGGCGCTCGCTGCGCTCGAGCTCCTCCTGGGCTTCGTGCGAGGCCTGCACGTCCCAGAGCCCGACGACCCGTCCGACGACGCGCCCGTCGTCGTCGAGCACCGGCTTGGCCCGCACGTGCATCCATCGGTCTGCACCTGCGGCGGTGCGCATCTGGGCCTCGATCTCCGCGGTGTCGCCGCGCATGACCTGCTCCTGCATCGCACGGAGCGGGGCAGCGTTCTCCTGGCGCACCGCGTCGATACCGCGGTGACCGACGAGGTCCTCCGGGGCCCAGCCCAGTGCGGCCGTCACGGAGGGCGACACCCAGGTGATGGTGCCGTCGGCGGTGGCCAGCATGACGACGTCCGAGACGTTCTCGGCGAGCAGCCGGTAGCGCTGCTCGCTCGCCGCCAGGGCTTGAGCGGCCCGCTGCTTGCCGCGCTCGAGCTCCTCCCTCGCGTCGTGGTCCGCCTGGTTGTCCCACCACCCGGCGATCAGGCCGGCGGGGCGCCCCTGCTCGTCATGGAAGCGTGTCGCCCGGCTGTTCATCCATCGGTAGTCGCCCGCCGCGGAGCGCATCGGCACCTCGTACTCGACGCGCTCGCCGGCCAGCAGCCGTGGCCGCTTGGCCAACGTCCCCTCCCAGTGGTCCGGGTGGATGAGGTGCTGGCTGGTGCGGCCGACCAGGTCCTCCGGCGCCCAGCCGAGCACGGCCGTGACCGAGGGCGACACCCAGGTGACGACGCCATCAAGGCTGAACAGCAGGACGACGTCAGAGACGTGTTCGGCGAGCAGGCGGTAGCGCTCCTCGCTCTCGGCCAGCGCCTGGTTGGCGCGCTGCTCCCGGCGCTCGAGCTCCTCCCGCGCTTCGTGCGCGGCCTGGACGTCCCACAACCCGGCGACCCGTCCGACGAGGTGCCCGTCCTCATCGAGCACCGGCTTGCCCCGCACGAGGACCCACCGGTAGTCCCCGGTCGGAGTGCGGAACGGCATCTCGTACTCCGCGCGCTCGCCGAACCGCAGCCGGTCGCGCCGGGCCGTGAACTCATCGAGATACTGCGGGTGCACGTAGTCACCGATCTTGCCCCCGAGTAGGTCCTCCGGCCCCCAGCCCAGCATCGCCGTGACCGACGGCGAAACCCAGGTGAGCGTGCCGTCGGCGGTGCCCAGCATGACGACGTCCGAGACGTTCTCGGCGAGCAGCCGGTAGCGCTCTTCGCTCTTCGCCAGTGCCTGGGCCGCCCGTCGCTCACTCTCGTTGAGCTCCATCTCGGTCGAGACATCGTCGAAGACCCATACCCGGCCGCCCTGGGGGGCGGTCTCCACGGGGACGCTGGTGACGCGCAGGTGTGACGGGGAGCCCTTCAGGTGCCACACCCAGTCGCGCGCGACCGCCGTCGGCGACGTGCTGCACCCGGGCGATCTCGGCGGCGAGCGCCTCCGGGTCAATGGACCGCTGCCCCAGCGAACGCATCGCGGTGGACAGGGACTCGCCGTCGACGGGGCCCGGCTGAAGGCTCAGCAGACGGGCTGCGGCAGCGTTGAGGTTCGCCCGGACGTCGCCCCTGACGGTGACCACGATGGCCTGGTCGAGCGCGGTGGCCACCGCCCGGAGCCGCTGTTCCCCCACCCGCGCCTGCACCTGTGCGTCGAGCAGCGGTGCCAGGGCCTCGAACTGCCGCATGGCCTCGGAGTGCATGGCGCTGGTGACGTCGACCGGGGCCTGCGCTTGCGACCAGAACAGGACGATCCGCAGAGCGCTGTCCGCGACCGGAGCCACCAGGGCTGCGGGCGGCTCGACCCCCAGGGCGTGCAGCACGCCGGTCGGCACCAGTTGGGCGAGGCGGTCGGGGTCGGTGACCAGCTCGGGCTGGAGGTTGGAGTCACTCAGCGGACCAGCCGAGCTCCACACGTCCTCCACACCGATGGCCGACACCAAGGTCGACGACGTGACGACACACTCCCCGTACGGAGTGAGGCGTAGCAGCACCCCGGCGTCGGCGCTGAGCTCAGCGACGATCCGGCGCAGCGCAGCCAGGACCTCCGGGGTCACCCGGACACCTCACCCTGCGCGGTTGCCATCTCGGAATCCTCCAGGTGCGTCTCGGGCAACTGTGACGCACGGCAGGCGCACCGAATCCGGCCCGGTGGCCAAGGTCACCCGGCATGGGTGTGGCAAACGTCCCGTCGGTGACGCGCCGACTTCCGACGGCCTTATCTTGGGCTGGTGAGGCAGGGCCAACCGGGGGACTCCCGGTTCGAGTCCGCGATGAGACATTCCGCCATCGGGATGGCCCTCGTCGCGCCGGACGGTTCCTTCTTGGAGGTCAACGCGGCCCTGTGCGACATCCTCGGCCGTGACGAGGCCACCCTGCGCGCGGCCACCTGGCAGCAGCTGACGCACCCGGACGACCTCGCCGTCGATGCCGCACTCCTCGAGGAGGTGCTGACCGGTCCGCTCAACAGCTACCGGCTCGCGAAGCGGTACCTGCGCCCCGACGGGTCCGTGGTGCACGGCGACCTGTCGGTGGTCGGCATGCGCGGCCTTGACGGCCGGGTGGAGTACCTCATCTCCCAGATCGTCGACATGACCGACCAGGAGCAGCTGCGGGCCCGGCTCCAGCTGCTCGCCGAGAACAGCAGCGACGTCGTGGCCCTCACCGACGACGACGGAGTCGTGCAGTGGATCAGCGGATCGGTGACCCGCGTCGCCGGGTGGGCGCCCTCGGAGGTGGTGGGCCGTCGCTCGATCGACTTCGTGCACTCCGATGACCAGCCGATCATGCGTGAGGGGCAGGCGCGGCTGCGCGCGGGCGAGTGGGTCGAGGCCGAGCTGCGGATGCGGTCGAAGGCGGGAGGCTACCGCTGGTCGAACCTGCGCGTTCGCCCGGTGTTCGACGCCGCCGGTGTCCCCGTCGGGCGGGTCTCTTCGTGGTGGGACGCCGAGGAGGCGCACCGGTCGAGGGAGGCGCTGGCGCGGTCGGAGGAGAAGCTGCGACTCTCGCTGGAGGCGCAGGCCGACATCCACCTCTTCCTCGAGGGCGTCCGCGACGAGACCGGACGAGTCGTCGACTACATGATGGTCGACGGCAACCAGGCAGCCTTCGACTACTTCGGCCAGGACCGCGCCGACCTGCTCGGACGGCCGCTGCTGGTCGACATGCCACCGGACAAGGCGGCGAGGCTCAGGGCGTCCTACGAGCACACGCTCGACACCGGCGAGCCACTCGCGATCGACGGCTGGGTCGGCTTCCCGGTCGAGAGCCGCGATCCGCACTTCTTCGACCTCAGGGGTGCGAGGGTCGGTGACAGCATCAGCCTCTCCGCGCGAGACGTCACCGACCGGGTGCGCGCCCAGGACGCACTCGAGGTGTCGGAACGCCAGGCGCACGACCTCGCCGAGCGCTACGAGCAGGCCCGGGACGCGGCCCTCGCGGCCTCCGGGGCCAAGAACGCCTTCCTGTCCAGGATGAGCCACGAGCTGCGCACCCCCCTCAACGCGATCCTCGGTTTCGCCCAGCTGCTCGAGCGCGAGCAGCTGACAGCCGAGCAGCAGGCGTTCGTGGCCCACATCCGCAGCGGTGGCGGCCACCTGCTCGGCCTGGTGAGCGAGGTCCTCGACGTCTCACGGATCGAGTCGGGCACGCTGGCGCTGTCGATGGAGCCCGTCTCGGTCGACAGCGCCGTCGACCAGACCCTGGACCTGGTTGGCAACCAGGCAGCGGCGGCCAGTGTCACCCTGCGCCGGGTCGAGTGCCGCGGCTCCGTGTCGCACGTGTGGGCCGACCGGCGGCGCGTCATCCAGGTGCTGGCCAACCTGCTCAGCAACGGCATCAAGTACAACCGCCCGGGTGGCAGCGTCGAGATCGGCTGTGCGGAGCTGGGACTTGGCACCGTGGCCATCCGGGTGACAGACACCGGCCCGGGGCTGCACCCCCACCAGATCGCCCGCCTCTTCGAGCCCTTCGAACGCCTGGGCGCCGAGCACTCGCTTATCGAGGGCACCGGCATCGGGCTGGCCCTCAGCCAGGGCCTGGCCCAGGCCATGGGGGGGCGGATCGAGGTCGAGTCGACGGTCGGCGAGGGCAGCGTGTTCTCGCTGGTGCTGCCGAAATGCCCGGGGGCCGGCACCGACGGCGACGGCCCGAAGGATGTGCACCAACCCACCGGCTCCCTGCCGGCGGACGTGCTCTACATCGAGGACAACTCCGAGAACCAGCACCTGATGTCACACATCGTGCGGCTGCCGCCCACGGCGACGCTGCGCATGGCGGACGACGGAACCTGCGGGCTGCGCGCCGCACACGAGAGCACGCCCGACCTCATCCTCCTCGACCTCCACCTGCCCGACATCCAGGGCGACGAGGTGCTCGAGCGGCTGCGCCGGGATGCCGTCCTGGCCGCGGTGCCTGTCGTGGTGGTCACCGCCGACGCGACTCCCGACCTCGACGACCGCCTGATCCGCCTCGGGGCGACGGGCGTGATCACCAAGCCGGTCGATGTCGGCCAGGTCCTGGCCTGGATCGACCGGGCGTGCGAGAGCGGCCACTGACCCACCCGGCGCCGCAACTCAGGCCCGGTGCGGGTCAGCCCTTCAGGTCGGGGAACATGTCGTCGCGCCACTCGGTGCCGTGGGTGCCCTGGGGCGCCCCGTCACCGGCGAGCGCCTCCTCGCGGGCCCGCAGCTCGACCCGGCGGATCTTGCCCGAGATCGTCTTGGGCAGCTCGGAGAACTCCAGCCGCCGCACCCGCTGCCACGGCTGGAGGTGCTCGCGCGCGTACTTGAGGATGGAGTGCGCGGTCTCCTCGGTCGGCTCGTGGCCCGGGGCGAGCACGACGTACGCCTTCGGCACCGCCAGGCGCACGGCATCCGGCGCCGGCACCACGGCCGCCTCGGCCACCGCGGGGTGCTCGATGAGCACCGACTCCACCTCGAACGGGCTGATCTTGTAGTCGCTGGCCTTGAACACGTCGTCGGTGCGCCCGACGTAGGTGATGTAGCCGTCGGCGTCACGGGTCGCCACGTCGCCGGTGTGGTACCAGCCGCCGGCCATCGCCTCGTCGTTGCGGGCGTTGTCGCCCGCGTAGCCGGTCATCAGCGGCAGCGGGTGGGTGGCCAGGTCGAGGCAGAGCTCGCCCTCGCCCGGGCCGTCGACCCGCTGGTCGGTGAGCGGGTCGACCAGCACCACCGGCACCCCCGGGAGCGGCCGGCCCATCGAGCCGGGCTTGAGCGGCGACCCCGGGGTGTTGCCGACCGCGGCGGTCATCTCGGTCTGGCCGTAGCCGTCGCGCAGGTCGAGCCCCCATGCGCGGCGCACCTGCTCGATGACCTCGGGGTTGAGCGGCTCCCCCGCGCCGACCACCTCGCGCAGCGCGCCCGGGCCGCCCGACAGGTCGGCGTTGATCAGCATCCGCCACACCGTGGGGGGCGCGCAGAAGCTGGTGACCTCGTGGTCGCGCAGCACGTCGAGCAGCCGGGCGGCGTCGAACCGCGCGTAGGACAGCACGACGACGGTCGACTCCGCGATCCAGGGGGCGAAGAAGCACGACCAGGCGTGCTTGGCCCAGCCGGGGCTGGACAGGTTGAGGTGCCGGTCGCCGGGCTGCAGGCCGAGCCAGTAGGCCGTGGAGAGGTGGCCGACGGGGTACGACACCTGGGTGTGCTCGACCAGCTTGGGCCGTGCGGTGGTGCCCGAGGTGAAGTAGAGGAGCAGCGGGTCGCCCGGGCGCGGTGCCGGGGTGCGGCAGCGGCTCGACGTCGACGGCATACGCGTCGCCCAGGTCGGCCCAGCCGTCGGTGTGGCCCACGCTGACCCGCACCAGGTCGGCGCCGAGGTCGACGAACTTCTCGGTCTGGTCGGGGGTGGTGACGACGGCCCGAGCGCCGCTGCGGGCCACCCGGTCGGCCAGGTCGGCGGCCCCGGCTGCGGTGGCCGTCGGCACGATGACGGCACCGATCTTCATCACCGCGAGCATGACGTCCCACAGCTCGGCGCAGTTGCCGAGCATGAGCAGCACCGGGTCGCCGCGCCCGACGCCCAGCCCGAGCAGCCACCGCCCCACCCGGTCCGAGCGGGCCGCCATCGCGTCGAAGCTGACCTCCTCGCTCGAGCCGTCCTCGGCCACCACGATCAGTGCGGGCGCGTCGTTGCCGCGAGCGATGGCGTCGAACCAGTCGACCGCCCAGTTGAACTGCTCACCCACGTCGGGCCAGGCGAACCGCTCGAGCGCCTCGTCGTGGCGCCCCCGCAGGGAGATCAACAGGTCACGTGCCTCGCGGTACCGCTCCGTCGCGCTCATGGGCCCATGCTGGCACCGCGGCCGCGGCGGGGGAACCTAGGCGCGCACGCTCGCCCGCTGCGCGACGTGCGGCTTGGGCCGGTCGCCGCAGCTCAGCGCGGCGTCGGGCAGCGCCTCGGTGACGACGTCGACGACGGTCAGCTCGGGCAGCGGCGCGCGGCCCAGCACCTCGACCGTCGTTCGCTCGCCATCGGCCTCGACGACCCCCGGCACGAGGTCGTCGGCGGATGCCGGGCCGAGCGCGTCGAGCGCCGCGACGAGGGCGGCCTGCACGGCCGGCTCCCACCGAGTGGTCCCCCGCAGGTGCGCCGGGTCGGTGCGGCCCTGCCGGTGGGCGCCGACCACCTCGGCCGCGGATGCCGGGTCGAGCCGGCCGAAGCAGGCCCCGTCAGGCAGCGTCAGCAGCGTTCCGGCGAACCGGTGCCCGCCCAGGTGCGTCGTCTCCCAGACCTGGTCGGGGAAGGCGCGCGCGAGGGTGTTGACGATCGGGCGGCCGCGCACGGCGCAGCAGGCGTCGCGGATGCCGTGCGTGCACACGAGCACCATCGGCTCGGCATCCTCGTGGCTGGCCGAGAGGGCGGCCCCCAGGGCGCGGGCCGCCTCGAGCAGGTCGGCGGCGGTGCGCCAGGTGCCGCGGACCTGGGTGCGGCGCACCGTGTCGACGGCGAACCAGTGCTGCTCCTCCGCACCCGGCGCGCGGCGGCCGGGCCGGCGCACCAGCAGCACCTTGCCGCCGAACGACGCGGCGCGCGCGTCCACCTCGGCGCCGACCGCACCGAACAGCGGCTCGGTGTCGATCGGCTTCTTGGCCCACGGGCCCTGGTGCTCGATGAGCAACCAGCGCGACGCGACGGGGGCGGTGCCGGCCTGTGGGTCGCCCCGGCGCAGGGACGCGGCGGAGCAGCGCGAGGTATCGGTCGGGGGCACCTCGCGATGCTATGCGAGGTGACGGCCTCCGACCCTCGTCGGATCAGGAGCGCCCCGCGGGGTGGACGTCGTCCCTGCAGACGTAGATGCGCGGGTCGGTGCTGGAGTCGGGAACCGGCTCCTCGGCGTGGGCCCGGACGCCTGTTGCGACGGTGCGGCCGGTGCGCGGGTCGATCACGACGTAGTTCAGCGGCACCTCGGGTCCGCGCAGGTCCAGGGGCCCACCGTTCTCCTGGTAGGCGAGCACCAGGCCACCGGGCGCACGCAGGACCCGTGGCGAGATCGCCAGCGTCCAGTCGGGCACCATGTCGGTGGTCGGCAGCCCGCCCAGGATTGTGCCGACGAGCCCGACGTAGGTCGACCCCTCGAAGTCGAGGGCCTCGCGCCACCCGGAGCCGGCGTCGGCGAAGTAGGCGGAGTGCCCCGGCTCGTCGGGGTGCAGGCGCCACTGCCACAGGCTGGCGGCGCCGTAGACGACGCCCATGGTGCCGCCGGCGAACAGGTTGCACCACGCCTCGTGCCCCTGCCACCACCCGGCCGCGCGCTCGGGGCCGCCGGTGCGCTCATAGGTGGGCTCGCCGTTGGCGACCGCCTTCACCGGCCGGTTGCGCGCCATGTCGGCGACCCGCTCCGGCACGTGCTCGCCGCCGTGGCCGGTCTGGCACCACTGGAAGTCGAGCCACTCCGCGTCCTGGTGCGCGTCGGCCACGGTGTGCGGCTGGTAGTGCAGGCCGGTCGGCTGCTCGTAGCAGTCCCACTCGCTCACCGCGCGGCCGCCGGCCTCGCTCTGCGGCTCGTGGCCGGTGCCGTCGGCGCCGACCAGGTAGATGGTGGGTCGCGCCCCGTAGCGGGCCACCAGGTAGCGGCAGTAGCGGGCGTAGTCGTCGGGCGGCACGACGTTGCCGGCGACGGGCGGCCCCTTCCAGCCGAAACCCTGGAAGACCGGCTGGAGCACCGCGGCGATGCCCCGGTCCGCCAGGGTCGCGCTGATGCCGTCGAAGTACTGGAAGTAGCCGGGGTTCAGCTGCTGTGAGCTGCCCCTGCGGCAGGTCCTCGAACCCCACGTCGAAACCCTCGTCGGCGGTGCGGTCGCGCGGCCCGACGGTGCGTAGGTCCGGCTGCACCGACATCAGCAGCACGGCGTTGAAGCCCTTCGCTGACCGGTCGTCCGCGTAGGTGACGGCCTGGTCGTGGGTCGCGCGCCACGGCATCCCCCAGGCGGTGTCGGCGACGAGGATGGCAGGGGTCCCGTCGGCGTGGACCAGCGAGCGGCCGCCCGGGGACATCCGCCAGAAGCCGTGACGCCGAAAGGCGCTGTCCTCCAATGGGTCTGGTGCTGTGCACGCGATGCTTCCGGTGCGGCCATCGAGTTCCTCGAGAGGGGCCGGGGCCCGCACGGTCCAGTTCCATCGCCCCTCGAGAGTGGGGGCGAAGCGGACCCGCCAGGTGTGGTCACCGTCCCAGAACGCCGGGCGACGGAGGGTGAGACCCTCCTGGTGCACGAAGACGGCCTCGAACCCGGCATCGACGTAGGGGTTGTCGAGGGTCGCGGTCACGTCGAAGGCAAGCTCGGCCTCCTGCCAGCAGGCGTAGACCAGCGGCGCTTCCACTGCTGTGCTCATCGATGCCCGCTTCCCGGCGGACGATGTCCCTTCTCGGGGTAGCGCAGCTCGAAGTGGTCGAACGTCGCCACGAGCTCGCGGCGGTAGCCGTCGACGCAGGCCAACCCGACCATGGTGCCGGTGAAGCCGTCGACGGCCTCGTCGGACATGAACGTCGTGTCGAGGTCCGGCCCCAGCGGATGCCGGGTGCCCGGGTCGCTGCCCGGCGCCCACCAGAACCGGACGACGTCGACGTCGAGGTCGGCACCGAGCACGACCGGGCCGTCCGGCAGCGGTTGCCGCGTGTCGAGGTGCTCGGTCTTGACGCCCGCCTCCACCGAGAGCACCGCTGCGACACGGCATCCGAGGCTCTCGCTGGCGTAGACCCGGGCGAACAGGAGGTTCCGCTCGTCGTAGAGGACGACGAGCCCGGCCGACTGCGAGAAGTGCCGCGGCGCCACGTCGACGCGGGTCTCGACCGAGGCCACGAAGCCCTGCAGCGGGGTCGCCACCACCGAGCTCTCGTGGCGCGACGTCACGGCCTGGCCACCCCGCAGCCGGAGCCCCGGCCCGTCGCCGCCGACCCGCAGCCAGTCGTCGTCCGCAGGTCGTCGCAGGGTCGAGAACCACAGGTCGAGGCCGGGGCCGGCGAAGCCGGTGCGCCGGTCGAGGTCGACCGGGCTGTCGTCCGGCGGCACGCCGGCCGGCGACGGCGTCTGCAGCTGCGCCACCGTCCCCCCGGTGCTCAGGCGCAGCCACCCGTCATCGGACCAATACACCTGTTGCACAGCGGTCTCCCGGCCGAGCGTGCACCGGTGGTCGGGGCCGACCGGGCGCGCGCAGAGGTGCGCGACGTACCACTCGCCCTCCGGGGTGCTGACCAGCGAGCCGTGCCCCGACTTCTGCAGCCCGGCTTCCGGGTTGAAGAACTGCGGCTTCAGGTGGTCGGGGTCGCCCCGCCCCTCGATGCGAGCGGGGTTGCTGGTGAGGAACGGGTTGAGCGGGTCCGGCTCGTACGGACCTTCGATCGCGGCGGACCTCGCCAGGGTGACTCCGTGGGCGTAGCCGGTGCCTCCCTCGGCGGCCATCAGGTAGTACAGGCCGTCGTGCCGGTAGAGGTGCGGGGCCTCGAGGCAGCCACGGTCGGAGCCGCCCCGGTAGATCCGGCGCGAGTCCCCGACCAGACGTCCGCGCTCGGGGTCGTACTCGTCGAGGACGATGGCCCCTGGGTGCTCGTAGCCCTGGCGCGGGTCCCACTCCAGCGTCACCAGCCAGTGCCGCCCGTCGTCGTCGTGGAAGAACGACGGGTCGAAGCCGACGCTGTTGAGGTAGACCGGGGTCGCTCCACGGGCCCTGGATGCTCGGCGCGGTGACCACGAAGTTGTCGACGTCGAAGTAACGCGCCGCCGTGCTGTACATGACCGAGTAGGTCAGGTAGAAGGTGCCGGTCGCGGCGTCGTGGGTGAGGTCGGGCGCCCACACACCCTCGTGGACAGCCAGCCCCCGGAAGTCGTGGGTGCCCGGTGGCGAGGGCGTGCCCGACGAGCTCCCACCGCTGCAGGTCGCGCGAGTGGAACAGCCGGATGCCGGGGTCCCACACGAAGGTCGACGTGGCCAGGAAGTAGTCATCCCCGGTTCGCACCACCGACGGGTCGGGGTGAAAACCGGGGATGACCGGGTTGTGGATCACGAACCGTGTCTGCAGCGGAGCTTCGAGCACCGCGATCAGGTGCGCGCCAGCGACGTCGAGCCGGACCGCTTGCGGGTCAGGGCGTCGATGGTGGCGGCGAGCATCAGCACGCCGCCGGTGACGAGGAACGTGATGCCGGCGGAGTAGCCGAGCAGGCCGAGGCCGTTGGTGATCATCGAGATGAGGAACGCACCGACGGTGGCCTGCATCAGGCGGCCGCGGCCACCGAAGAGGCTGACACCACCGATGACGGCGGCGCCGACACCGGACAGCACGATGTCGCGACCGGTCGCGGACTGCGACGACGCCGACCTGGCTGACGGTGAACAGACCCGGCGACCACCGCCAGGACCGAACAGATCATGAACGCGGAGATCCGCACCCGGGTGACGTTGATGCCGGCGCGGCGGGCACCCTCGGGGTTGCCGCCGACCGCGTAGATGTGCAGGCCGAAGCGGGTGCGGTCGAGCACGAGCTGGCCGATCCAGAGGATGGCCAGCGCGAGCGGCACGACGATCGGCACGCCCTCGATCACGAAGACGCCGGTGGAGCGGTTCTGGTTCAGCAGGATGACCACGAAGCCGACGCCGATGACCACGGCCGCGAACTGCAGCCACAGCATGCTGAGCGGGCGCACCGGCATCTGGTACTTCTGGCGCCGCCTGCGGTCGTAGAACGACGTGGCCAGCGAGATGAGCGCAGACGACCGCGAACATCACCCAGCCCGCCCAGATCGGCATGCTCTTGTTCATGATGGCGACGATGGCCGGCACCTCGACGCGGTACGAGCCCGCGTCGCCGAGCATGCACGAGCATCAGGCCCTGGAAGGCCAGGAACAGGGCCAGCGTCACGACGAACGACGGGACCCCGATCTTCGCGACGAAGAAGCCGATGAGGCGACCGATCGACGCACCCGGCCAGCAGGGCGACGACCAGCGCCAGGATCCAGTTCCAGTGCTGGTCGTTGACCAGCCGGATGAAGATCGCCATGCCGACGCCGCCGGTGATGCCGGCGGACAGGTCGATCTCGGCCATGATCAGCAGGAAGGTCAGCGCGATCGCCAGGATCATCAGGGTCGCGGTCTGGGTCAGCAGGTTGGCGATGTTCTTGTTGGTGAGGAAGAACTGGCTGAGGAAGGAGAACAGCACGCCCAGGACGAGGACGCCGGCGAGCGCGGGCAGCATGCCCATCTCGCCGCCGCGGACCCGCCGGAAGTAGTTCTGGACCTGCTCGCTGCAGGCTCCCCTCGTGGCCGGTGCGCGATGGCCTGGACGGCGGCTGCGCCGGCGTGCCTCGGCGGTGGTCGTCGGTGTCGGATGTCGCTCATCTCAGGCGCCTTCCACGACGGCAACGTCCTTGATCTTGCTTCCGGTGATGTAGCCGACGACCTCGTCGTAGGTGGTGGTCTTCGCGTCTCGAGCTGCGCGACCATCGTGCCGAGGTAGAGCACGTTGATGTAGTCGGCGACCTCGAAGACGTCGGCGAGGTTGTGGCTGATGATGAGGACGGCGACGCCCGGACTCGGCGAGCCGGCGGACCAGGGCCAGCACCTGCTCGGTCTGGGCGACACCGAGGGCGGCGGTGGGCTCGTCGAGGATGACGATCTTCGCCTTCTGCAGCACCGCGCGGGCGATCGCCACGGTCTGGCGCTGACCACCGGAGAGCGAGGAGACCTTCTGGCGCACCGACTTCACGGTGCGCACCGAGAGCGACTGCAGGGTCCGCGCGGCCGCACCCTCCATGTCCGGCTCGTCGAGCATGCCGTTGGCGGTGCGCTCGCGGCCGAGGAACATGTTCTGGACGATGTCGAGGTTCTCGCACAGCGCGAGGTCCTGGTAGACGACCTCGATGCCGAGCGCGGAGGCGTCGCGGCGGGGTGCTGATGGTGACCGGGCTCCCCTCGAACCTGACCTCGTCCGTCGTCGTACGGCTGGGCTCCGGAGAGGCCCTTGATGAGGGTCGACTTGCCGGCGCCGTTGTCGCCGACCAGGGCGGACACCTTGCCCGGGTACGATCGTCATGTCGACGCCCTTGAGGACGTCGACGGGGCCGAAGCTCTTGCGGATCTCTTCGAGTTCGATCAATGCGGTCATCGCCACTCCTGCGGCTGTAGGTCGGGCTGGCCACACGCCTGAGGAGCTGGGTCGGTGTCGCGGACACCACGACAGTCGCCGGTGACGTGTCTGGGTTACAGGTGACAAGTGTCGACCGTGGTGTGGCCGGAGGGATACCCCTACCGGCCACACCACGGTCGATGCGTCACATCGGTTGGCTGCTGAACCGTCTGTTGTTACTTGACGCCAGCAGCGGCGCAGGCGGCGGCCACCGGGCCGGTGCAGACCTCGGCGACCTTGGCGTTGCCGTCGTCGAACACCTGTCTGCATGTTGTCGGCCGTGACCGACGATCGGGGTCATGGCGAGGAACGGCACGCCGTCGTCGGTCTTCTTGTCGGCCGTCGGCTTCTCACCGTTCGGCCAGCTTCTGGGCCAGGTCGACCGAGGCGGTCGGCCTCGAGCTGGAACGGCTTGTAGACCGTGGCGAACTGCTTGCCCAGCAGGACGTTCTGCAGGCCGACGGGCGAGGCGTCCTGGCCGCTGACCGGGACCTTGAGGCCGTTCTTGTCGAGGACCTGGATGACCGCGCCGGCGTTGGTGTCGTTGGCGACCCAGACGGCGTCGACCTTGCCGCCGGTGCGAGGTGAGGGCCTGCTCGAAGTTGACGCCGGCCTTGGCGCCGTCCCAGATGCCCGGCGGCTCGGCGGCGGGCTTGATGCCTGCGGCGCTCATGATGCTGTCGGCGCCGTCGTGGAACTGCTTGGCGTTGCCGTCGGTCGGGTCTCCACCCATGTAGATGACCTTGGCGGTCTTGGCGTCCTTGCCTTCCTTCTTCAGGCCGTCGACGATCATCTGACCCTCGAGCTCACCGACGTGGAAGTTGTCGAAGGAAACGTAGTAGTCGGCACCCTTGATCGGGCGGTCGTAGGCGATGACCGGGATGCCCTGGGCGTGGGCCTTGTCCATCACCTGCGCGCCGGCGCCGTTGAGGTCGACGAGGAGCATGACCGAGCAGCCCTTGGTGAGCTGCTGGTCGGCGAGGGTCGCGTACTTGCCGGTGTCGTTCAGGGCGTTCTGGATGTCGGTCTCGAAGCCGATCTCCTTGAACGCCTTCTCGAGGGCCGGGCGGTCGCCGTTCTCCCAGCGGGTGGACGAGTCGGCGTCGGGCAGCATGACGCAGGCGCGCTTGGCGGCTGCCGCCGAGGCTGACCCGGAGCCACTGCTGCCGCTGCGTCGAGTCGTTACTGCTACAACCGGCGAGCGTGATGATGCCCGCCGCCGCGACGAACGCAACGGTCGCCGTTCTTTTGAACGTCATTGGTCAAAACTCCTTGAGAAGTGGCGGCGAGGCGGCCCGAACCGGTCACCTGCCTGTCGATGAGCGCAGCGTACAAGTCCGCGATGTCACACTGTCAAGGGTTCGAAACCATATTGTTGTCAACGTCCACATAGGTGGCGACCAGCCTGTACGTCGCGTGCGAGTCGGCTGGACGGTTCTGGCGAGCCGCCTGAGTTACCCACAGGTAGTCCGACACGAGGAGCGACTGATGAAGTTCAACGACGGCTACTGGCTGCTGCGCCCCGGAGTCACCGCCACCTACGCCAAGCAGGCCTTCGCGGTCGAGACCTCCGACTCCACGGTCTCGGTCGCCGCCCTGAGCCGGCCCGTCGAGCACCGCGGGTCACACCTCAACACCCCGACGATCACCGTCGACCTCAGCTCACCGGCCCCCGACGTCGTCGCCGTGCGCGCGTCCCATCGGGTGCGAACCACCTCGCCGGTGCCCGACTTCCAGCTGCACCCCTCGCCCGGCGAGGTCGCGGTGGAGTCCGCCGGGGGCAGCGTGTCGCTGCGCGCCGGCGACCTCACCGCACGGATGGCCGTCGACGGTCCCTGGACGCTCGAGTTCCGTTCGCCGGATGCCGTGCTCGCGACCGCGGGCGCCACCGCCCTGGGCTCCATGCAGGTCGTCGAGGGCGCCGACAGCGCCCGAACGGCCCACCTGATGCAGCGCCTCACCCTGCCGGTCGGCACCAACGTCTACGGCCTCGGTGAGCGCTTCGGCCCCTTCGTCAAGAACGGCCAGTCGGTCGACACCTGGAACCAGGACGGCGGCACCGCCAGCGAGCAGGCCTACAAGTCGCTGCCCTTCCTCGTGACCGACGCCGGCTTCGGCATCTTCGTCAACAGCCCGGGCCGGGTGTCGTTCGAGGTGGCTCGGAGGTCGTCTCGGCCCTGCAGTTCTCGGTGCCGGGCGACGAGCTCGACTACCTCGTCGATCTACGGCCCGACTCCACGGCAGATCGTGGAGCGCTACACCGCACTCACCGGCCGCCCGGCGCTCCCTCCGCGGTGGTCGTTCGGGCTGTGGCTGTCGACGTCGTTCACCACCGACTACGACGAGGCGACGGTCACCCAGCTTCGTCGACGGCATGGCGCGAGCGCGACATCCCGCTGCAGCGTCTTCCACTTCGACTGCTACTGGATGAAGCCGCTGCAGTGGTGTGACTTCGAGTGGGACCGCGACGCGTTCCCCGACCCCGAGGGGATGCTGCGCCGGCTCGGCGAGACGGGCCTGCGGCGTCAGCGTCGTGGATCAACCCCTACCTCGGCCAGCGCTCGCCGCTGTTCGCGGAGGCGGCGCAGGCGGGCTACCTCGTGCGCCGGGCCGACGGCTCGGTGTGGCAGACGCGACCAGTGGGTCGCCGGCATGGGCCTGGTCGACTTCACCAACCCGGACGCCGCGCGACGTGGTTCGCCGGCAAGGTGCGCACCCTGCTGCGACACGGGCGTCGACGCCATCAAGACCGACTTCGGCGAGCGCATCCCGACCGACGTCGTGTGGCACGACGGCTCCGACCCGGCCCTGATGCACAACTACTACACGCTCCTCTACAACCAGACGGTGTTCGACGAGCGTGCGAGGCGGCGCGCGGCGAGGGCGAGGCCGTGCTCTTCGCCCGCTCGGCCACGGTCGGCGGCCAGCAGTTCCCGGTGCACTGGGGCGGCGACTGCGAGTCGACCTACGAGTCGATGGCCGAGTCGCTGCGCGGCGGTCTCTCGCTCGGCCTCGCGGGCTTCGGCTTCTGGAGCCACGACATCGGCGGGTTCGAGGGCACGCCCTCGGCCGCGCTGTTCAAGCGGTGGCTGCCGTTCGGCTTGCTGTCCTCGCACACCCGGCTGCACGGGTCCGAGTCCTACCGGGTGCCGTGGGTCTTCGACGAGGAGGCGGTCGACGTCGCGCGCGAGTTCGCCGCAGCTGAAGAACCGGCTGATGCCGTACCTGTGGGGCTGCCGCGGTCGAGGCGCACCGCGCCGGCATCCCGATGATGCGGGCGATGGTGCTGGAGTTCCCCGACGACCGCGCCGTGCGCCCACGCTCGACCGCCAGTACATGCTCGGGCGGCGACCTGCTCGTCGCCCCGGTCTTCGACGACGAGGGCGACGTGGAGTTCTACGTGCCGCGCGGGCCGCTGGGTGGGTCTGCTCGACGGGCAGCCCGTCGAGGGCCCGGGCTGGGTGCGGCGAGCGGCACGACGTGCGACTCCCTGCCGCTGCTCGTGCGGCCCGGGAGCGGTGATCGCCGTCGGCAGCCGGGCGGACCGGCCCGACTACGACGACGCCGTCGCGCCCCACTTCGAGGTGTTCGACCTCGCCGACGGCGCCTCGACGACCACCCATCTGTTCGACGACGCGGGCCGGGAGCGGGTGTCCCTCCGGGTGTCTCGCAGCGGAGGGCACGTGGTCGCCGACGTCGTGAGCGGGCTGGAGCACCTCGGCGACGGCTGGACCCTGACCTGGGCCACCGGCCCCTTCGGCTCCCGCACCGGACCCACCGCCTCGGCGACGGCGGGGGTCGGGACCCTGGCGCTCGACCTCGACCTCGACCTCGACCTCGATCAGGCTGGTCCGGCCGCCACCGGGGATTGACCTGCGCTGCGGTTCCCAAAGTTGTGCGCCGCAACATACACTCGGGCACGCAGACGGGCGCACCTGGCTCGGACCGGCCGTGTGGAGAGACGACGACGTGACCACGAGCAGCGCACTTGGACGCACCCGGAGCGAGGTGCCGCCCCGCGGCACGCTGCGCCCCGAGGAGCTCAAGCGCAACAACATGGGGCGCCTGCTGACCCGGGTTCACCTCCGGGGGCCGACGTCGCGCGCCACGCTCACCAGAGACCTCGGCCTGAACCGGAGCACCATCGGTGACCTGACGGCATCGCTGGTCGACCTCGGCCTCGTGAGCGAGTCCGGCCCGGCAGCACCCGCGGCAACGGTCGACCCAGCTACGTCGTGCAGCCCCGCGAGGACGTCACCGTCATCGCCGTCAACCTCGGCGTCGACCGCAACACGGTGGCCAGCATCGGCCTCGGTGGCGAGGTGCTGACCCGCCGCGAGCGGCCGCACCACCGGGGCGAGCACGACATGCCGCCAGTGGTGGAGTCGCTGGCGCAGATGATCCAGGACACACTGCGCGAGGAGCGCGAAAGACGTTGTGTGGGAATCGGGGTGGCGGTTCCTGGGGCGGTCGCCCTGCGCGACGGAGCGGTCTCCTTCGCCCCCAACCTCGGCTGGGTCGAACGAGCCGTTCTCCGAGGCCCTGTCCGCTCGGCTCGGCATGCCCGTCGTGTGCGACAACGACGCCAACCTCGGGGCGCGGGCCGAGCACCTGCGCGGGGTGGCGGTGGGGCGCGACGACATCGCCTTCCTCTCCGGGAGCGTGGGCCTCGGCGGTGGCTTCATCGTCGGGGGCCAGCCGCTGACCGGGGCGAGAGGTTTCGCCGGCGAGATCGGTCACCTGTCGGTCGCCGCTCGACGGGCCACCCTGCCGGTGCGGCAGCACGGGGTGCTGGGAGACGAAGATCAGCGAGAACCGGCTGCTCACCCTGGCCGGCCGGCTGCCGGGCGGGGGGCCCGAAGCCGTGCAGGAGGTCATCGGGTCCGCCGCCGGCGGCGAGGAGCAGGCCTGCCGGGCGCTCGACGACATCGCCCGCTGGATCGCGGTCGGGCTGCGCGCCGTCATCAACGTCTTCAACCCGGAGATGGTGGTCTTCGGCGACTCCCTCGCCCTGGTCTGGCAGGCCCGCGCGGCGCAGATCAGCACCGAGCTGGCCCAGCTGCCACTCGTCGCGCCCAGCGACCAGCTCGAGGTCGTCGCCTCGAAGTTCGGGCTCGACGCACCGCTCGTCGGTGCGGCCGAGCTGGCGTTCACGGGGCTGCTGGCCGACCCGGCCAGCATCGCGCCCTGACGACAGGCGCCCGCAGGAACGGCCGACCACGAAGGGATGGACGCATGCGTTTCGGACTAGTAGGGACCGGCCCATGGGCGCAGATGGCGCACGGCCCCGGGCTGGTGGCAGCCGAAGGGGTTGAGCTGGTGGGCATCTGGGGACGCGCGCCCGGTCGGGCGCAGCCCCTCGCCGAGTCGTTCGGCGTCACGGCCTACGACGACTACCCGGCGTTGCTGGCCGACGTCGACGCCGTGGCGTTCGCGGTGCCCCCAGCCGTCCAGGCCGAGATGGCACTGGAGGCCGCCCGCGCCGGGAAGCACCTCCTCCTCGACAAGCCGGTGGCCGCCGATCCCGACGCGGCGCAGCGCCCTGCTCGATACCGCGGCGATGGAGGCCGGTGTGTCGTCGGTGGTCTTCTTCACCGACCGGTTCGTCGACGAGACCCGCGAATGGATCGAGGACGTGCGCCGCACCGCGGGCTGGCACGGCGGGTGGGTGCGGTGGTTCAGCGCCCTCCAGGAGCCCGGTAACCCGTTCGGAGCCTCACCGTGGCGGCACGAGGCGGGCGCCCTCTGGGACACCGGGCCGCACGCGTTCTCCACGCTCATCGCCACCCTGGGGCCCATCGGCTCGCTGACGGCGGTACCGGGCCGGGGGACGAGGTCCACCTCGTCGCCCACCACGAGTCCGGGCAGACCAGCACCATCGCGCTGTCGCAGTTCGCGCCGCCCGCCGCCGGCCACGTACGAGGCCGCGCTGTGGGGCGAGCGGGGCTCTCGACGATGCCGCCACGCCCCGACGACGACGCCTTCGGAGCCCTCCTCGCGACGGCCGCGGAGGAGTTGGTGGAGAGCGCCGCCAGTGGAATGGCGCACGAGCTCGACCTCCGCTTCGGGGTGCGCGTCGTCGAGCTGCTGGCGGAGGCGCAGGACCAGGTCGACAGGGCAGCGACGACGTCCGGGACGCCAGCCATGACCGCGCCACGGGTCCTCTTCCTCGGCGGCACGGGCATCGATCAGCTCCGCCTGTTCCCGGCGCGCGGTCGAGCAGGGCATCGACCTCACCGTCGCGAACCGGGGCTCGACGTCCGTCCGCCCCCTGCCGCCCGAGGCGCACCGCCTCACCGCCGACGTCAACGACTCCGCAGCGTTGGCGGATGCCGTGCGCGGCGAGGACTTCGACGCGGTCGTCGACTGGCTCGCGTTCACGCCCGAGCAGGTGCGCGCCCGCACCGACCTCTTCCGCGGGCGCGTGGGCCAGTACGTCTTCATCAGCTCCGCCTCGGCGTACCAGACCCCGCCCTCGCGCCTGCCGATCACGGAGTCGACGCCGCTGCGCAACCCGTACTGGCAGTACTCGCGCGACAAGATCGCCTGCGAGGACCTGCTCACCACGCTCTACCGCGAGGAGGGCTACCCGATCACGATCGTGCGCCCCTCGCACACCTACGACGAGACCCATGTGCCCCTCGCACGGTGGCTGGACGGCGGTCGACCGGATGCGGCGAGGGGAGCCGGTGGTCGTGCACGGCGACGGCACGTCGTTGTGGACCCTCACCCACCACACCGACTTCGCCCGCGACTTCGTCACGCTGCTCGGCAACCCCCGCACGCTGGGCGAGGCCTTCCACATCACCTCCGACGACGTGCTCACCTGGGACCAGATCGCCTACGCCCTCGGCGCGGCAGCGGGGGCACAACCGCACATCGTGCACGTCCCGTCGGACGTCTTCGCCGCCTTCGATGCCGAGTGGGGCGCGGCCTCCTCGGCGACAAGGCGCACTCCGCGGTGTTCGACAACCGCAAGATCCGCAGCCTAAACCCCGGACGGGTCACGCCCGTGCGCTTCGAGGAGGGTGCCCGCGAGATCGTGGCCTGGCACGACGCCGACCCGGGCCGCAGGCAGGTGGACTCGCACGTCGACGGCTTGATGTCCGCTCTCGCGGAGCGCTTCTCGGCGTAGCCCGGCGGGGCCGACCTACAGCCAGCGCGCCGGGTGGGCCAGCACGGTGGAGAGCTCGAGCATGGCCGCGCCGGTGGCCCCGGGAGCCGGATCGACCTCTGCCGCAACGATGTCCGGCGTCACCCAGCGCGCCGACAGGGTGCGCGACCGCAGGTGGCGTCCGAGCTCCGGGCGCAACAGGTCGGCAACCTGGCCGAGGTGCCCGCCGAGAACCACCGCCGGGATGTCCAGGACGTTGATGACGCCGGCGAGCGCCGACGCCCAGGGCCCAGGCCGCCCGGCTGACCGCCGCCCCGGCTCGCGCGTCCCCGTCTCGGACCGCGCGGGCGAGGTCGTGCGCACCGGCGGATGCCGGGAGCCCGGCACCGCCGAAGATCGCGTCCCTGCCGGCGTAGCGCTCCAGGCACCCCGTCGAGCCGCACGGGCAGGCCGGCCCCTCGGGGTCGACGCAGACGTGCCCGATCTCGCCCGCCCAGCCGTGACGTCCCGGCATCCCGACCCCGGCGACGACCACGGACCCGCCGATGCCGATCTCTCCTGACAGGTAGACGAAGTCGGTGAGCGTCCCGGCCGGCCCGGCGCGGACTCGGCCACCGCGCGGGCGGCGAGGTCCGGCCTCGTTGCCGATGCGGGGGAGCCAGGCCACCCGTCGAGGCGGGGTCGAGGGCCAAGGCAGGTCGAGGTCGGACCAGCCGAGGTTGGCAGTCAGGATCAGCCGCGCCGGACGCCGGGGTACGATCCCCGGCAGGGTCATCCCGGCACGTCACCCGTTCGGGGGTCGAAGGCGAGGGTCGCCACCGAGAGGCTCAGCTCGAGGCGCCGGCCAGGACCGCGGTCGCGTCGAGTTGACGAAGCCCCCGTCACGACGTGTTGGCCACGATCGTCCGCGCAGGTCGACCACGGGGCGGCGAGTCGCCCCGCGTCGACCTGGAGCCCGAGGGCGGCGAGCCCGGCACCGGCGACCAGCGGGCTCGCGGGCGGCCCGGGCCGACGCCTCCGAGGGTCCAGCTCGTCGAGGACTCCGGCGGCGACCAGGTCGTCGGCGAGGCGCGAGGCGTCGAGCGGGTCATCGAGGTGGCCGCGGCGACAGCGGCGCGGGACAGGCGCACGGTGACGCGCGAACCGGTCCGGCACACCAGGCCGAGGTTGCTCTCGCGCAGGGAGGCCTGCTTAGACCTCGCGGGCGCGACGGACCGCGGTGGCCGGGAGCAGGCGGCCCGGGGGTCGGGCCAGACCTTGACCCTAGGTGATTCGCGATGACAGTTCTTCGAAAAAAGACCGACACCGTAGGGTACACGACCACTCGCGACCCGACGAGAGGACAGGCTCTCGTTCGGTCTGTGGATGCTGGGTTGGAAGGGTATCGACCTGTTCGGCGGCCCGAGCCGGCTGCTTGACCCGTGGAGTCGTCGAGCAAGCTCGCCGAGATCGGCGCGTGGGGGTCACCTTCCCCGACAACGACGTGTTTCCGATCGACGCCGACGAGGTCACGAAGGACGGATCGTCAACGTCTTCTAGGACGTTACGGACAGGCCGGCCTCGTGATCGAGGGGGTCACGACGAAGACCTTCAGCCAACCCGCGTTCAAGGACGGCGGTCTGACCTTCTACGACCGGTCGGTGCGCCGGTTCGGCTGCGGAAGGTGCTGCGGGCGGTCGACCTCGCGGCCGACATGGGTGCCTCACCTTCGTGATGTGGGGCGTCGTGAGGGCAGCGAGTACGACGGTTCGAAGGACGTCTACGCCGCGATCGAGCGCGACAAGGAGGGCCTCGCACCGTCGCGGCTACATCAAGTCGAGGGCTACGACCTGAATCGCACTGGAGCCTGAGCCGAACGAGCCGCGCGGCGACATTTCTGCCGATGCCCGGCACGTCGCGCGATCGCGAGCTGAGCACCGCGACATCGTGGGCCTCAACCCGGAGACTGGTCACGAGCAGATGGCGAATCTCAACGACACGCACGCCGGGTCAGGCGCGGTGGAGTGGCAAGCTGTTCACATCGACCTCAACGGTCAGCGCGGTCTGAGTAGACGAGGACCTCGTTTCGGCGACGGTGACTCATCTCGGCCTTCTTCACTGTCGACCTGGTCGAGAACGGCTTCCCCGGCTATCCCGACGGGCCCCGCTACACGGGCCGGGGTACTTCGACGACAAGCCTCCCGCACCGAGTACATGGACGGGCGGTGGAGCCGGCGAAGGCCTGCATGTCGACCGACTGATGCTCGCCGAGAAGGCGAGGCCTCCGCGCCGACCCGCGGTCGAGGAGGCCGTGGGGTACGCCGGGCGCCTGACCGGCCGCACCGACACGTGGACGCGGGGGAGTCCGTCGAGGAGCTTCTGCGCCATTGATGAAGGAGTTCGACGTCGAGGAGGCCGGGCGGAGCGGGACTTCGGCTTCGTCCGTCTGCAGAGCAAGCGGTGGTCGAGCACCTGATCGGCCAACTGGTGACGTAGTCGCGAGCGCTGGAACGGGTGCCTGGTCAGCGTTCGGGTTCGGCGCCGCCTACTACGCCGAGTACCAGCCGCGACGACCGCCTCGAGCGCGACCTCGACCTGATGGCGGAGGCCGGGCTTCACGGTGATCCGCGTCGGCGAGTCGGTGTGGTCGACCTGGGAGCCGCGAGGACGGCGACTTCGACCTCGACTGGCTGCAGCCGGTGCTCGACGGCGCGCACGCGCGCGGCATCTGGGTCATCCTCGGCACGCCCACGTACGCGGTGCCGCCGTGGCTGCAGCGCCGGCTACCCCGAGATCGCCGCCGAGCCGCCGACCGGCAGCGCCGATCCCCTGGGGCGCCGGCCAGGAGGTCGACTTCACCCACCCGGCGTTCCGGTTCCACGCCGAGCGGGTCATCCGGCACGTCGTCGCTCGCTACGCGCGACCACCCCGCGGTCATCGGCTACCAGGTCGACAACGAGCCGGGCATGCGCGCTGTTCCACAACCACGGCGTCTTCCAGCGCTTCGTCGACGGGCTGCGCGACGCGCTACGGCGACGTCGAGACGCTCAACCGAGGAGTGGGGCCTCGTCTACTGGTCGCACCGGCTCACCGACCTGGGCGGAGCTGTGGACGCCGGACGGCAACGTCCAGCCGCAGTACGACCTGGCCTGGCGCCGATTCCAGGCCAAGCTGACCACCGAGTTCATCGGCTGGCAGGCCGACATCGTCCGCGAGTACGCGCGTCCCGACCAGTTCGTCACCACCTGCATCGCGCTACGAGCGGCCCGGCGTCGACGACGACGACGCTCGACGCCGGCCTCGACGTCACCGCCGGCAACCCGTACTACGCGATGCAGGACGCCCTCGCGCTGCCCGAGCGACTCGCCGGTCGACACCGGGCCGATGGGCGGGTCGTCCGCGGCCCGTGGGCGGTGCCGCCAGCGCCGACCGGATGTTCTCCTCGAAGCAGGCGCCGTTCCTGGTCACCGAGACCAACGCGACGTCGATCGGCGGCTCGCCGAGCAACCTTCCCGCCGTACGACGGCCAGTGGCGGCAGGCCGCCTGGGCGCTCGTCGCCGCGCGGCGCCGCGGATGATCGAGTACTGGCACTGGCACACGCTGCCCTTCGGCGCCGAGACCTACTGGGGCGGCGTGCTGCCGCACAGCGGCAGCCCGGGCCGGATCTACCGCGAGATCGCCCGGCTCGGCGCCGACCTCGGCCGGCCGGGGCCGCCTTCGCCGCGCGGAGCCCGACGTCCGACGTCGCCGTGCTCTATGACTCCGACAGCAAGTTCGCGCTGACGCACCGAGGGGCCGGTCTGCCGGCGCCGGACGAGTGGTCGACCCCGACGCGTACCGGCACGATCGTCGACGCGTTCTCCGGGGGATCTTCGACGCCGAGCGCCAGCAGCGCCTGGTGCCGCCGCGGCAGCTGCAGCCGCCCGACGGTGGGGACCCTGCCGGCGCGCGCCGTTCCCGTGCTGGTCGTCCCGCGTTCTACACCGCCGGGACGCGACCTCGACCGCCTCGGCCGCCTACGCGCACAGCGGCGGGCACCTGTGCTCGGCCGCGCATCGGCGACGGCGACAGCGAGGGCCGGGCCCGTGGCCGAGCGGGCCCCGGCCCGGTCTGGGCGAGGTGGCCGGCGCCTGGTACGAGGAGTACAGCACGTCACGTGACCTTCCGCTGCGGGCGGCCGCCGCCAACCGCCGCACCTGCGCCGCAGGAGCGACCCGCTGGGCCGAGGGGCTACCGTCGAGGGCGCCGAGGAGCTCGCGAGTAGACTCACCCGGACCTCGGCCGGGGTGGCTGCCTTTAACGACCCGCTGCCACGGGCGGGCCGGTCTACCCGCGTACGGGACGGTGCCCGGACGGGACCTGCGCAGGCGCCGGCCCGGTGGCTGGCGCCGTCCCCGTCAGCCTGGGGTGGAGGTCACCCCTTGGTCACCGCACGACCGGACGGGCCCCGTACGGGCGCCGCCCTGCACGGTGGTGCAGAACTGGAACTGGGCGCGCGCATGGCGACCGGGCGCCAGGGACGTGTGGACGTCTTCTCGGCGGAGCAGGGCGTACTCGCCGGCGTGAGCCTGACCTGGGCCCGTGGGACGTGCGGGTGCTCAGTAGCGGAGCCGGTGACGATCGTCGTGTCGACGAATCTGAACCTGGCACCTATCTTTTCCTCTCGCCCACGGGGTCCGCGTCTGCGCGGTCGGCTGAGCGGGTTGACGGCGGCGAGAGTCGTGACGCAACGACGCGAAGGACCTTCGGGATCGTCCACTTTGGGCTGGGCAACTTCCACCGGTCGCACCAGGCGATGTACGTCGACCGCCTGATGAGCTCGGGCGTCGATCTCGACTGGGGGATCTGCGGGGTCGGTCTGCTCCCCGCGGACGCGGCGATGCGGGACGTGATGTCCGCGCAGGACGGGCTCTACACCCTGGTCCTGCGGCATCCTGAGGGGGCGATCGAGCCGCGGGTGATCGGCTCGGTGCTCGAGTACCACTACGCGCCGACGACCCTGAGGCGGTGTTCTCGACGGCTCGTCGACCCAGCGGTGCGGATCGTCAGCCTGACGGTGACCGAGGGCGGCTACCTGAAGCGGCCCGCGGACGGGGCCTTCGCGGCCGACCACCCGGACGTCCTCCACGACGCCCGGAACCTCGACCGCCCCCGGACGGCCTTCGCCTACATCGTGGAGGCGCTGCGACGGCGGCGGGCCGCGGGCGTCGCGCCGTTCACCGTGCTGTCGTGCGACAACCTGCAGGGGAACGGTGACTGCACCCGGCAGACCGTCACCGGGTTCGCCGGTCAGGTGGACCCGGACCTCGAGGCGTGGATCAGGCACCAGGTCGCCTTCCCCAACGCGATGGTGGACCGGATCACGCCGGTCACCACCGACGCCGACCGTGAGCTGCTGCGGACCGGGTTCGGGCTCGACGACCAGTGGCCGGTCCCGGCGGAGCCGTTCACGCAGTGGATCGTCGAGGACCACTTCCCCACCGGCCGCCCGCGTCTGGAGGAGGTCGACGTCCAGGTCGTCGAGGACGTCCGGCCGTACGAGCTGATGAAGCTGAGGCTGCTCAACGCCAGCCACCAGGGTCTGGCCTGGTTCGGCGGCCTGTTCGCAGACGCCCTCGTCGACGACGCGATGCGACGGCCCGAGCTGCGCGAGTACCTGCTCGAGTACATGCGGCGAGAGGCGGTGCCCACGCTCGACCCGGTGCCGGGGGTCGACCTCGACGAGTACCTGGACACCCTGGTCGAACGGTTCAGCAACCCCTGGATGCGCGACACCGTCCGCCGGCTGGGGACGGACGGCACCAACCGGATGGCCACCTTCGTGCTGCCCGTCGTCCGGGACAACCTGGCTGCGGGCCGTCCGGTCCGGCTGGGCGCGGGGATGGTCGCCGCCTGGGCCCGGTACTGGGAGCTGGTGGCGGCGGACCGGCTGCCTGCCGCCCAGGTACCGGACGACGCGAGCGCGGCGAGACCTGCTGGCGGCCGGGGCCCGGCAGAGCACGGACCCGTTGGCGTTCCTGCAGAACCGGCGGATCTTCGGCGACCTCCCGGACAGCGCCGAGTTCGTCGAGGAGTTCGCCGGCTGGCGCGAGGTCCTGGTCGACGGCGGTCCCGAGCAGCGCCTCCAGGCCCTGCTCGGCGGGGCTCAGGACGGCTGATCCGCCTTCGTCCCCACCCGGGTGGTCGGGACCGGTGGCTTCTGGGTCGGGTCCAGCCTGCGGTAGGCGCTCGGCGTCATCCCGACCTCGGTCAGGAACTGCCGGTTGAAGTTGGACATGTTGTTGTAGCCGCTGGCCGATGCCACCCGGGCCACGCTGAGGTCGGTGGTGTCGGCAGCCGGCGGGCATGGGCGACCCGCAGCCGCTTGACCATGTTGCTGAACGTCATCCTCTGAAGCGTGCTTGAAGTACTTGGAGAAGGTCGGCTCGGACATGTAGGCGAGGTGGGCGGCCTGGGAGAGCCGGATGTCGCCGGTCAGGTTGTCGAAGATGTAGGCCAGCCCGGCCTCGACCGCGGCGTTGGCGCTCGCGTCGTCGCCGATCCCCAGCCACGGGCTGGCCAGCAGCTCGTACTCGTCCTCGGGCGCCTCGGCGAGGAGGGCCAGCAGCTCGAACATCCGCGCGATCTGGACCGGGCCGGACGACCGGATCACCGCGAGCAGGCAGTCGGCGCCGAACCGCGCGGTCTCACCGCTGAACTGGATGCCGCGGGTCGAACGGTTCAGCAGCGGGTCGAGCCGCTGCAGCTCGGGCATCAGGTCCATGCAGCCGCGCAGCCACTCGTCGGTGAACTGCACGAGCGCGTCGCGGTCGTAGGCGATCTCGCCGGGGGCCAGGTCGCTGACCCAGTCGTGCGGCAGCATCGGGCCGACCATCGACAGGTGACCGGGCCCGAAGGTGCCGACGTGGTCGCCGGCGATGATGCTCCCCGGTCGAGTGCTGGATGAGGTGGATCTCGTACTCGGGGTGCGCCTGCCAACCGCAGATCGGGCTGGGGAAGTCGTGCATGATGCACCGGAACGACCGCTGCGGATCCTTCGCGATGATCTCTCGGAGCGCCTGGTCCGTGGCCTGGTTGGGGAGCGCACCGGGACTGCGAGGTCCGGTCACGAGGTTCACCTGCCCCTTCGCGGCGTCGCTCGCCCTCGAACGACGCTGATATCAAACCGTTATGTCGGCGGAGAGCCGCAGCAGTCGGATCCCTGTGCGCCAACGGCATCGCGACACCGAGGCTCAGGGGGCGTCGGCAAAATAGTATCGACAACAGATGACAGCGTGACTAGTTCTGTGATTCGCACCACTCCTAGGCTCCGGACACGACAGAGGAGCGAATCTCTGGAGAAGCCCCGGTGAGGTTCCCGGGCTGCCCTCCGGTGACGCTCACACCCGGCACCGCGCTCGGCGGGACAGGGCCTTCTCGGAGAACAGGAGATCGGATGTTCATCATCAAGAGGCGAGCAGTGTCGCTTGTCGGTCTGGCGGTGTCGGCGACCCTGCTGGCCGCGTGTTCCGCGGGCGGTGGGTCGTCGTCCACGGGGGCGGCGGCATCGGGTGACGCCGGCCAGAAGGTGACCTTGAACCTGGCCACCGTGAACAACCCCCAGATGAAGGACATGGAGAGCCTCAAGGGGGAGTACGAGGCGGCCAACCCCGGGGTGACCGTGAACTTCCAGGTGATGGAGGAGGGAGACCTGCGCAGCGCGGTCACCGCCGACGTCGCCAGCGGGGCCGGGCAGTACGACGTCGTCACCATCGGCGCGTACGAGACGCCGCAGTGGGGTGCCAACAAGTGGCTGGTCGACCTGACCCCGTTCAGCCAGGACGCCGCGTACGACGTCAACGACATCCTGCCGCCGGTCCGGGACGCCCTGTCCTACGAGGGCAAGCTGTTCGCCGTCCCGTTCTACGGCGAGTCCTCGATCCTGATGTACAACAAGGAGGTCCTGGACAAGGCGGGGATCACGATCCCGAACAAGCCGACCTGGCAGGAGGTGTCTGCCGCCGCAGCCAAGGTGAACACCAAGGACATGTCCGGGATCTGCATGCGGGGCAAGCCGGGCTGGGGCGATCTGTTCGCGCCGCTCACCACCGTCGTGCAGACCTTCGGCGGCAGCTGGTACGACCAGCAGTGGAACGCCACGGTGAACACGCCGGCGTGGAAGGAGGCGGTCACCTTCTACAAGACGCTGCTCGACACGTCGGGTGAGAAGGACCCGGTCTCCTACAGCTTCAACGAGTGCCTGACCGCGCTCAAGGAGGGCAAGTCCGCGATGTGGGCCGACGCCTCCGTCGCCGCTTCCCTGCTGGAGGCCGACGACTCCCCGGTGAAGGGCAAGATGGGGTACGCCCACATGCCCGTCGTGAAGACCGCCGAGTCCGGCTGGCTGTGGAGCTGGAACCTCGCGATCCCCGCCTCGACCAAGAACAAGGACGCGGCGGAGAAGTTCGTCAAGTGGGCGACGAGCAAGGACTACATCAAGCTCGTCGGCAACAAGGTCGGCTGGTCCAACGTCCCGCCGGGGTCGCGTACCTCCACCTACGAGGTCCCGGAGTACAAGTCCGCGGCTGCGGCGTACGCGCCGATCACGCTCGAGGTGATGTCGTCGGTCAACCCGAAGCAGCCGGGCGTCGACCCGCAGCCGTGGGTCGGCATCCAGTACGTCGCCATCCCGGAGTTCCAGGACGTGGGCAACCAGTGCGCGCAGTTCGTGGCCGACGACCCCGCCAACCGCTCCTCGGTCGACGACGCCCTGGGCAAGTGCCAGGAGGTCGCGGCCAAGGCCGGCGAGGCACACAAGTAGGGAACGTCGGGGGGGGGGGCCCCGGGTTCGGCCGGGCGCCCCACCGGCCCATCCTGTTCGCAGGCAGGCCTGGGCCAACCGGTCGCTGATCCTGCCGGCCATCAGCTTCGCCGTGATCCTCACCCAGATCCCGTTCCTCGTGACGATCGGGTTCTCCACGATCCGCTGGAACCTGCTCTACCCCGACGACAAGGGCTTCGTCGGCTTCGAGAACTACGTCTCCGTCTTCACCTCCGGCGACCTCTGGCCGTCGATCAAGGCGACGGTCCTGATCACCGCCTCCGCCGTGGTGTTCTCCCTGATCCTGGGGCATGGTCTTCGCGCTCCTGCTGGACCGGAAGTTCCCCGGCCGGGCGATGGCCCGGACGCTGATGATCACGCCGTTCCTGCTGATGCCGGCGGCCGCCTCGCTGATCTGGAAGTACTCGATGTTCGACACGAACATCGGCATCCTCAACTGGGTGCTGCGCATCCTCGGGATCGACGAGATCGCCTGGGGCACCAACCATCCGATGGCGACCGTGATCATCGTGCTGACCTGGCAGTTCACCCCGTTCATGATGCTCATCCTGCTGGCCGGCCTTCAGGGCCAGTCGAAGGAGGTGCTCGAGGCCGCGGTGGTCGACGGCGCCGGGGGGTGGCGGATCTTCACCTGGATCACGCTGCCGTACCTGCGGATGTACGTGGAGATCGCCGTCCTGCTCGGCACGATCATCATCATCCAGGTCTTCGACCCGATCGCCATCCTGACCAAGGGCACCGGCGGCAGCAAGACGCTGGCGTACCTGCTGTACGAACGGGCCTTCATCGGGCTGAACGTCGGTGAGGCGGCCGCCTACGGCGTCGTCATCGTGCTCCTGACGGTCATCGTCGCGACGGTCGCCCTCCGGACCCCCTTCAAGGTCTTCATGGCTGGAGGCGACCGATGAGCCCCACGGCCCAGAACACGGTCGTCACCATCCTCACCTGGGTGCTGGTGCTGGCCTTCTTCTTCCCCGTCTTCTGGATGTTCCTCAACGGCTTCAAGCCCGAGTCGGTGGCGTCCACGATCAACCCGGAGCTGTTCTTCACCCCCGCTCTGGACGGGTACCGGATCGCCATGGACCGCGGGATGTCGGCCTACATGCTGAACTCGTTCATCGCCTCGGTCGCCTCGACGATCGGGTACGTGCTGCTCGCCATCCCCGCCGCCTACGCGCTCAGCATCCGGCGGGTCAAGAAGGTCGAGGGCTCGCTGTTGTTCTTCATCTCGACCCGGTTCATGCCGGTGGCCGCCGTCGTCCTGCCGCTCTACATGATCCTGAAGACGATCGGCGGCCTCGACAACATCGGGGTCCTGGTCGTCGTCTACGTGTCGATCAACCTGGCGATCGCGGTGTGGATGATGCGCTCGTTCTTCATCGAGGTCCCGTTCGAGATCGTCGAGGCGGGCCGGGTCGACGGTGCGAGTCTGTTCCGCGAGATCATGCGGGTCGTGCTGCCGATCGTGATGCCGGGCGTCGCGGCGGCCGCGCTGATCTGCTTCATCTTCGCCTGGAACGAGTACTTCATGGCCCCGCTGCTCACCAGCACCATCGCCCGCACCACGCCGCCGTTCCTCGGCAGCTTCGTCGACGGTCGTGGCCAGTTCCTCGCGGTGCTGTCGGCGGCGGCCACGGTCGCCGCGCTGCCGGTGATCGCGGCCGGGTGGATCGCGCAGAAGCAGCTCGTCCGCGGCCTGTCGATCGGCGCCGTCAAGTGACCCGACCAGTCGGGCAGTCCAGAGGCGAGGAGGCACCCCGATGGGCACCCGTCGCGCAGCCTCACGGACACCGTCGTCGTCGTCACCGGCGCCGGCGGCGGCATCGGTGGCGCCACCGCCCGGCTCGCGCTGGAGGCCGGCGCCAAGGTGGTCGTCGGGGACATCACCGAGGTGCCGTGCGCCCCTCCTCGAGGAGTTCGGCACCGACCGCGTCGCGCTCGCCGTCGGTGACATACCGCCTCGAGGAGACCGTGACGCTCTGGTGCCGCCGGTGTCGAGGCGTTCGGCCGGGTCGACTCGGTCGTGGCCAACGCCGGCATCGGCTTCTACGGCGGCCTGCTCGACGTCGACGCCGAGCAGGTCGGGCTGATGATCGACGTCAACCTCAAGGGAACCGTCTGGTTGTCCCGGGCGGCGGTGCGGCAGTTCCGCGTCCAGGGCGACGGCGGTGACATCGTCGTCATCGGCTCGGTCGCCGGCCTGCTCATCGGCGGCGGCAAGGAGGCCGTCTACGCGGCCACCAAGGGGGCGCAGATCAACTTCGGCACCGCCATGGACCGCGAGCTGCGCGGGGAGGGCATCCGCACCACGGTGATGGCTCCGGCAGGCGTCAACACGGCGTTCGCGGCGGCAGACGGGCGCTTCGGCGACGGCGACCCCGAGCACGGTCCGTTCATGCAGCCCGCCGACATCGCCGGTGCGGTGCTCTACACCCTCTGCCAGCCGCGGCGGATGCGCACCGAGCTCTGGACGATGTGGAGCCTGTCCGAGCAGCACTGACCCGGTCGCGGGCCGCGAGGGCGGTCCGCGACCCGGGTCCCGTGGTCCGGCCGAGACCGGGCCGACGGGCGACGCCCAGCGCTGAATGGGCCCAGCGCTGGGCGTCTGCCCACCCCCTGTGACGTCAGGGCCCGAATGCTGAGAGAGTGACGGACATGCCAGATCGCCCGCTCGTCGCCGGGGTCGACTCCTCGACCCAGTCCACCAAGGTCGTCGTCTGCGACGCCGAGACCGGCGCGGTCGTGCGCACCGGCCGGGCGGCGCACCCCGACGGCACCGAGGTCGACCCCCGGCACTGGTGGCCGGCCTTCAGGAGGCGAGTGGCGGCGGACTCCTCGACGGGGTCTCCGCCGTGGCGGTCGGTGGCCAGCAGCACGGCATGGTGCTGCTCGACGAGTCCGGCGAGTTGTGCGCGATGCGCTGCTGTGGAACGACACCCGCTCGCCAGGCAGCCGACGACCTGGTCGACGAGCGGGCGGCCCAGGCGTGGGCCGACGCGACCGGCGTGGTCCCGTCGCCGCCACGACCGTGAGCAAGCTGCGCTGGCTGGCCGAGCCGAGCCCGAGCGGCCCGCCGAGGCCCGCACCTGCGTGCTCCCACACGACTGGCTCACCGGCCGCATCCGCGCCGACGGGCCCGCGCGAGCGCGACCACCGACCGCGGCGACGCCTCCGGCACCGGCTACTGGTCGGCGGCGCACCCGCGACTACCGCCACGACCTGCTCCGACTGGCGCTCGGGCACGTCGACCTCGCGGTGCCCCGCGTGGCCGGGCCGGCCGAGGTCGTCGGCTAACGCCGGGCGGATGGTCGTCTCCGGGCACGGGCGACAACATGGCCGCCGCGCTCGGTCTCGGCCTTGACCCGGGCGACGTCGTCGTCTCGCTCGGCACCAGCGGCACCGCGTTCGCGCGCAACACGACCGCCGACCGCCGACCCGACGGGCAGCGTGCCGGCTTCGCCGACGCGACCGGGCGGTTCCTTCCCCTGGTCTGCACGCTCAACGCGGCGCGGGTTCTCAGGGCCGGCGCGGCGATGCTCGGCACCGACCTCGCCGGCCTCGACGGCTCGCGCTTCGGCACGCCGCCCGGCGCCGGCGGCCTGACGCTGCTGCCCTACCTCGACGGCGAGCGCACCCCCAACCTGCCGTCCGCCACCGGCTCGGTGCACGGGCTCACCCGCTCGAACGCGACACCGGCGAACCTGGCGCGGGCGGCGCTCGAGGGGATGCTGCTCAACCTCGCCGACGGGGTCGATGCCGTGCGCGCCGTGGGCGTGCCCCGTGCAGCGGGTGCTGCTCATCGGCGGTGCCGCCGCCTCGACGGCCGTGCAGGAGATCGCGCCCGACCTGTTCGGCGTGCCGGTGGCGGTGCCGAGCCCGGCGAGTACGTCGCCGTCGGTGCCGCTCGCCAGGCCGCCTGGGCCCTGTCCGGGGGCGACGCCCCGCCGCGCTGGGAGGTCGACGTCGACGTGACGGTCGACCCCGGCGACACCGGCACGGGTCGCGACATCCGGGCACGCTACGACGCGACCGTGGCGGCGGCGTACCCCTCGACGGTCGGCTGACCGAGGCAGCCGTGGCGCACCGGCGGGCGGCGGCGCGATGAGGGCGGTGGTCTACGACGCCCCGCGCCGGTTCGGCGTGCGCGAGGTGCCGGTGCCCGAGCCCGGGCCGGGAGAGCTGCGCGTCCGCGTCATCCAGACCGGGGTCTGCGGCACCGACCTGCACCTGCACGACGGGCGGTTCATGGCGGTCTACCCGATGGTGCCCGGGCACGAGGTGGTCGGGGTGGTCGACGCCCTCGGCGACGGCGTCGCGGGTGCCGAGGAGTTCGCCGGTGTGGCCTTGGACGAGCGGGTGGCGGTCAACCCCAACGCGAGCTGCGGTCGCTGCGCCTACTGCCGTGAGGGCCGGCCGCTGCTCTGTGACGGGCTCACCGGCATCGGGTCGAGCCTGCCGGGGGGCTTCGCCGAGTACCTCGTGGCCCCGGCCGTGCAGGTCTTCCCCGTCGCCGGGCTGGATGACGACACCGCCGTGCTCGTCGAGCCCACCTCGTGCGCCGCGCACGCCGTCGACGTCATCGCGCCGCGACACGGCTCGAGCGCGCTCGTCATCGGCGCCGGGCCGACCGGCATCCTGCTCGCCCAGCTGCTGCGGTCGGCGGGCGTCGCCTCGGTGACGGTCGCGGCACCGACCGCCTTCAAGCTCGAGCTCGCCACGTCACTCGGGGCCGACCGCACGTACGTGATGGACCGGAACGACCTCGCCGGCGACGTGCGCGCCCTGACCGAGCTGTCCGGCGGTGCCGGCTACGACCTCACGGTCGACGCCACTGGGGCTGCGGTCGTGGCCGAGGTGCTCCTGCCGCTGACCCGCAACGGCGGCACGGCGGTCTTCTACGGGGTGGCCGACGAAGCCGACCGGGTGTCGGTGTCGCCGTACGACGTGTTCCGGCGAGAGCTCACCATCAAGGGCTCGTTCGCCGAGATCAGCTCGTTCCCGGCGGCGATCGCGGCGCTGCGGGCGGGGCGGGCGCGCACCGACGGACTCATCACGCACCGTTTCGCGCTCGAGGACTACGGCTCAGCCCTCGAGGCGCTCCGCTCCGACCCCACCGCCCACAAGGTCGTCGTCGTCCCCTGACCCGTCTGGTGGTTCCCGGCCGTGGGACAACTTCGACCAATAGGTCAAAGTTGCCCCAGCGCCGGGACGACGGCTCGGCCAACAGCCTCCCACCCCACACGACGACACCGGAGAAGGGACGTTGCAGCCCGGCATTAGGGTGTGCGGATGACCGCGAAGGCACGTGAGTTCGACATCGTCCTGTTCGGCGCGACGGGGTTCGTCGGGCGGCTCACCGCCCGGCACCTCGCCGCCGAGGCCGACCCGCGGGTGCGCATCGCCCTGGCCGGGCGCTCCCTCACCCGGTTGCGCGGCGTGGCCGCCGACCTCGGACCGGCCGCCGAGGGCTGGCCGCTGCTCGTGGTCGATGCCACCGACGAGCAGGCGGTCACCGACCTGGCGAGCCGCGCCGGCGTCGTGGTGACGACGGTGGGGCCCTACGTGAAGTACGGCGTACCGCTGGCTGCCGCGTGCGCCGAGGCCGGCACGCACTACTGCGACCTCACCGGCGAGGTGCTGTTCGTGCACCGCAGCATCGCCGCGAACCACGAGACCGCGCAGCGCACCGGCGCACGCATCATCCACGCGTGCGGCTTCGACTCGATCCCCAGCGACCTCGGGGTCTGGCTCACGGCGCAGGCGGCCCGTGTCGACGGCGCCGAGCTCGGCCGCACCCACCTGGCGGTGCGCAGCATGAAGGGCGGCTTCAGCGGCGGCACCATCGACTCCGCCCGCACCCAGGTCGACGAGCTCAAGGTCGACAAGGCCGCCCGTCGCGTGGTCGGCGACCCGTGGGCTCTTGCCGAGGGCGGCCGTCCGGCACGCCCCTCGACCGGCACGGCATCCACGACAGCGCCGAAGCGCGGCGGCCTGAGTGGTCTGCTCGACACGGTCACCAAGGCGTCACCGGTCAAGCGGGATGCCGACAACGGCCACTTCACCGGCCCGTTCGTGATGGCCGCGTTCAACACGCGCATCGTCGCGCGATCGGCGTCGCTGCTCGGCTACGGCGACGGGTTCCGCTACGCCGAGTACTCCGACTACGGCGCCGGCCCGGTCGGGGCCGTCACCGCCAGTGGGGTGTCGGTGGCGCTCGGTGCCGGGCTGGCCGGGTTCGCGTTCGGCCCGACCCGGGCCCTGCTCGACCGGGTGCTGCCCAAGCCGGGCGAGGGCCCCAGCGAGGAGGCGCAGGCCAAGGGCCGGTTCCGGATGGAGGTCACGGCACAGGCGACCAACGGCGCCCGCTACCGCACCACCGTGGCCGCCCCCTACGACCCCGGCTACAGCGGCACCGCCGTGATGCTCGGGCAGGCGGCGCTCAGCCTCGTCGAGGACGGCGACCAGCTTCCGGATGCCGCCGGGGTACTGACGCCCGCGACCGCGCTCGGTGCCCCCCTCGTCGACCGGCTACGGGCGCACCGCTTCACGCTGGAGACCGAGCGCCTTCCCGACTGACCGCGGAGGCAATCCGCTCGGCGTCGATGCGCAGCTCGCGCAACATCCCGGAGATCGGGTTGGTGTAGCCGGTGAACCACAGGCCGGGTGTGCTGGCGGGCTCGTGGGCGCCGTGCACGAGCGGCAGGCCGCGGCCGTCGAGCACGTCGAGGTGGCCCACCAGCGGCTCGAGCCCGGCCCGGTAGCCCGTGGCGACCACGACCACCGACGGGCGAACGCGGGAACCGTCGGCCAGCACGACCTCGCCGCCCTCGACCGACTGCACCGCGGCCACGGGCTCCACGCGCCGGGCGCGGATCGCGTCGACGATGCCGACGTCCTGCACGGGCACGCGGCCCACCAGCACCCGCGAGTAGAGGTCGGTGCCGGCACGCGGCATCCCGAACTCGGTGAGGTCGGGCTCCTGGACGACCGCGAGCACCTTGGCGACCCGGTCGACGAGCCGTGGCGGCAGCCGGCGCACGAGGATGCCGGTCCCCTGGGCCGGCCAGCCCAGCCGCGACCGCGGGAGGATGTGCGGCGGGGTGCGAACCGCGAGCCAGACCCGGGTGGCGCCGTGGTCGGCGAGGTCGGTGGCGATCTCCATGCCGGTGTTGCCGCTGCCCACCACCAGCACGTCGCGCCCGGCGTAGGGGCGCCCGTTGCGGTAGTCGCGGGCCAGCACCACCTCGCCGCCGAAGGTGTCCAAGCCGGGCCAGTCGGGCTCGACCGGGGTGTGGTTGTAGCCCGTCGCCACGATGACGTGGTCGGCCGAGACGGTGCTGCCGTCCTCGAGCCGCACGGCCCAGCGGGCCTGGTCGGTGCTCGGGGCGACGGCGTCGACGCGGGTGACGCCCGACCCGAGGCGCAGGTCGAGGCGGTGGTGGGCGGCGTACGCCTCGAGGTAGCGGACCACGTCGTCGCGGGCCACCCAGCGGCCGAAGCTGCGCGGGATGGGGTAGCCGGGCAGGCCCGACCAACGGCGGGGGGTGTGCAGGTGCAGCCGGTCGTAGTGGCGCCGCCACGAGCTGCCCACGCGGTCGGCCCGGTCGACGACCAGCGGGTTGCGGCCGTGGCCCTTGAGGGCCGCGGCGACCGCCAGACCGCCCGGCCCGGCTCCGATGACGACCACCTCGACGCGAGTCACGCCGCGAAGGCTACCCACCCGGGCTGGATAGGGGGCAGGATCAGGGGCGCGACGGGTGAGAACGATCTCGCGGGGGTGTCCCGCTGCCCGTGCCCCAGTAGATTCGTGCCAGGAAGATCCCCCCGTGCAGGAGGCCGCATGTCCGAGCACTCGCCCGTCACCGCCATCCCCGAGGACACCTGCTGGCAGATGCTCTACGAGGAGGAGTTCGGCAGGCTGGCGTTCCACCTCGCCGACGAGGTGCACCTGGTGCCGATCAACTACGCGGTCGACGCACGCCGACGCATCGTGTTCCGCACGGCCGAGGGCAGCAAGCTGCTCGGCCTGACGATGAACGCCGACGTCGCGTTCGAGATCGACGACTTCGGCGAGGAAGAGGCGGTCAGCGTCATCGTGCGTGGCCGGGCCCGCCAGCTCGAGGGCCACGAGGAGGACGAGATCGAGCAGCTCCCGCTGCGCCCCTGGGTCGACACGGCGAAGTTCAACACGATCGCCATCGAGGTCGACGAGGTGACCGGCCGGCACTTCGAGCTGACCCGGCCGTGGCTGCACATGCGCCCGCAGCCCGAGGCCTGACGCGGGCGTGCTGATCCGGCCGATCGCGGATGCCGACTGGCCGGCGTTCTACCCGGTCTTTCGCGCGGTGGTCGCCGCCGGCGAGACCTACGCCTACCCCGAGGGTCTGGGCTCGGCTGACGCTCGGGCACTGTGGGTCGAGTCGCCGCCCGGGGTGACCGTCGTCGCCGTCGATGACGACGGGTCGGTGCTCGGCTCGGCCAAGGCGGGGCCGAACCGTCCGTCGCGCGGCAGCCACGTGGCGACGGCGTCGTTCATGGTCGCGGAGGCTGCGCGGGGTCGTGGCGTCGGCCGGGCGCTGGGCGAGTGGGTGCTGTCGTGGGCGCGCGAATCAGGATTTGCCGCAATGCAGTTCAACGCAGTCGTCGAGACGAACTTCGCTGCCGTGCACCTCTGGCGCGACCTCGGGTTCGAGGTGGTGGGCACCGTGCCGGAGGCCTTCGAGTCGGCGACGCACGGCCGGGTCGGGCTGCACGTGATGCACCGGCACCTCTGATCGGGGTCTGCCGATGGCTGGGGGGACGGTGCCGACGGTCGTCGTCGCGAGCGATGCGTTCAAGGGCTCGCTGACCTCGCTCGAGGTGGGGGATGCCGTGCGCCTGGGCCTGCTCGACATCGCGCCCGGCGCGCAGGTCGTGGTGGTGCCGGTCGCCGACGGCGGTGAGGGGACCGTGGCGGCGGCACTGGCCGCAGGATGGGAGGCGGTGCCGGCCGCGGTGCACGGCCCGACCGGGGCACCGGTGGCGGCGACGCTCGCGGCGGCTCCCGCTGGGTGGGTGGTGGCGGGCCTCGACACTGCTGCACCCCACCGAAGCAGCACCGAGCTCGACCCCGCGCACCTCGCCGCTGCTGCACCCCACCGCAGCAGCACCGAGGCGGCGAGCCAAGCCCTTTCCGGCGGGTCGGTGGAACCAGCGAGGGTGACCGTCGTGATCGAAATGGCCGATGCGTGCGGGCTCGGCCGGCTGCCGGGCGGCGTCCCGGCCCCCCTCACCGCGTCGAGCCGCGGGCTGGGCGAGGCGCTGTCGGCCGCGCTCGACCTGGGCGCCGACGAGGTTGTCGTCGGGGTGGGTGGGTCGGCCAGCACCGATGGTGGCGCGGGACTGCTGGCCGCCCTCGGTGCGCGACTGCTCGACGCCGACGGGAACGACCTGCCCGGCGGTGGGGCCGCGCTGGCCGAGCTTGACCGGCTCGACCTGTCCGGGCTCGACCGGCGGCTGGCCGGCATCCACCTCGTGCTCGCGGCCGACGTCGACAGCCCCCTGCTCGGTCCGTCCGGGGCGGCGGCCGTCTTCGCCCCGCAGAAGGGCGCCGCCCCCGAGGACGTCGCCGTGCTCGAGGCCGCGCTGACCCACTGGGCCGACGTCGTCGCGGCCGCCCTCCCCGTCCCCGAATCGACCAATAGGTCGACGTTGTCCCGCCCCGAGGCAGACCAGGCTGGGACACGATCGACCTATTGGTCGAAGTTGTCCCAGCAGGCGGGGGCGGGTGCGGCCGGTGGCGTGGGGTTCGCGCTGCTCGCCGTGCTCGGGGCGGAGCGTCGCTCCGGGGTGGATGTCGTGCTCGACCTGATCGGCCTGGACGACGTGCTGGCCGGCGCATCGAGCGACGGGGGTGAGCAACGCCGGCCCGACCTGTTCGTCACCGGCGAGGGTGCGCTCGACGCACAGACGCTGTCCGGCAAGGCGGTGGTGGGGGTCGCGCGGCGGGCGACCGCACACGGCATCCCGGTGGTGGCCGTGAGCGGGCGGCTCGACCTCGACCCCGGCGAGCTCGCGAGCCTCGGGGTGAGCGCGGCCTACCCGCTCTCCGACCTCGAACCCGACCCGCAGCGCTCGATCGCCGGCGCGGCAGCCCTGTTGCGGCACACCGGTCGACGCATCGCCCAGGACTGGCTCAGCGGCTCACCGGAGTGACCGGGTCGTCACCCCCGAGCACGGCCAGCACGTTCGCCACGGCGAGGTCGGCCATCGCGGTGCGCGTCTCGACCGTGGCCGACCCGACGTGCGGCAGCAGCACGACGTCGTCGCGGACGAGCAGCCCGGGGTGCACCCGCGGCTCGTCCTCGAAGACGTCGAGCCCCGCGCCGGCGATCTCACCGGCCTCGAGCGCAGCCACCAGGGCCGCCTCGTCGACGACCGGGCCGCGTGCGGTGTTCACCAGGTGAGCGGTCGGCTTCATGGCCCGCAGCTGCTCGGGGCCGATGAGGTGGTGGGTGTCGGGGGTGAGCGGGCAGTGCAGCGACACGACGTCGGATGCCGTGAGCAGCTCATCGAGGTCGACCACCTGGGCGCCCAACCCCTCCACAGCACCGGGGTCGGGCGCGGAGCGGCCGGCGAGCAGGATCTCCATTCCGAAGGCGGTCGCCCGGCGCGCCGTCGCGAGGCCGATCGCCCCCGGGCCGACGATGCCCAGGGTCTTCCCGCGGAGCCCGGTGCCGAGGTCGGCGGTGAAGTTCCACTGCCACGGGATGCCGGGGCGCACCCGCCGCTCAGCGGCCCCGAGGCCGCGCGTGCTCATCAACACCAGGGCCAGCGCGATGTCGGCGGTGGCGTCGGTGAGCACGCCCGGGGTGTTCGTCACCAGCACCCCGCGAGACGTGCAGGCGCCGACGTCGACGTTGTCGTACCCCACGACGACGTCGGCGACGATGCGCAGACCGGGCCCGGCGGCATCCAGCAACTCGCCGTCGACCCGGTCGACCATCATCGCCACGAGCGCGTCGACGCCACGGACCGCGGAGAGCAGCTCGTCGCGGGGCATGGCGGTGGTGACGTCGCGGTAGGTGACCTCGTGCCCGGCGGCGGCCAGGCGCGCCGGCCCGTCGCCGGGAAGGTGTGCGGTGACGAGGACGCGGGCCATGGTCACATGATCTTCCGCACGAGGGGCAGCGGCAGGTGCCGCATCGCCAGACCCAACGGCACCCACGGCCACGACGGGACGAGCGCGTTGGCCCGCTCCTTCTCGATCGCCTCGACCATGGCGCGCACCCCGGGCTCGGTATCGACGATGAACGGCGTCTTCTTCACCCGCTCGTTCATCTCGGAACGGATGTAGCCCGGGTAGATCGTGGACACCCGGATGTCGAGGTCGGGCTCGCCCAGCATCTCGTTGCGCAGCCCCTCGGCCAGCGTCGCGACGCCCGCCTTGGTCGCCGCATACGTCGTGACGGTCTTGCGCATGCCGCGCATCGCCGACACCGACGAGATCATCACCAGGTGGCCACGCTTCTGCGCCCGGAAGATCTGCATCGCGGCTTCGGTCTGCGCCAGGGCGGCGACGAAATTGGTCATCGCCGTCTGCTTGTTGGCGTCGTAGCGCCCGGTGCCGATCGGGGCGCCCTTGCCCAGGCCCGCGTTGATGATGACCCGGTCGATCGTGCCGAAGTCGTGTCGGAAGGCCTCGAAAACCTCGAACACCTGGGCGTCGTCCGTGACGTCCAGGGCGCGCAGCTCGACCCGCCGGCCGGGATGGGCCGCCAGGATCTCGTCGCGCAGGCCCTCGAGCCGCTCGGTGCGCCGGGCGGCCAGCGCCAGGTCCCAGCCGCGGTCGGCGAGCTGGCGCGCCATCTCGGCGCCCAGGCCGGAGCTGGCGCCGGTGATCAGGGTGGTCGGCATGCGGGTCCGTCCTTGTCGTCGTCGTCGTCGGGTCGTCGTGGGTCTCAGGCGCTGGCGATGAGCGCGGCGCAGTGCTGGTCGAGGAAGTGCACCACCTCCCGGAACTCACCGTATGCCGGGTTGCTCGTCTGGCCCGCGTGGAAGCGGTAGTAGATCTGCTGGGCGATCACCGCGAGGCGGAACGCGCCGAACACGTCGTAGAAGCGCCACTGCTCCGGGCTCACGTCGAGGCCGCGTGCCGCGGAGTAGCGCTCGACGACCTCGGCGCGGGTCAGCATCCCCGGGGTGTGCGTCGGCTGGCGGCGCACCGCGAGGAACGCCGGGTGGTCGTCGGCCTGCACCCAGTAGGCAAGTGCCGCACCGAGATCCATCAAGGGGTCGCCGACGGTGGCCATCTCCCAGTCGAGCACACCGACGATCCTGGTTGGGTCGGCCGGGTCGAGCACGAGGTTGTCGAACCGGAAGTCGTTGTGGATCAGCACGTGCGGTCGGTCGGCCGGCTCGTGCGCCACGATCCATGCCATCGTGGCCTCGAAGTCACCGACGTCGTCGGTGCGCGCCCGCCGGTAGCGCCCGCACCAGCCCTCGACCTGGCGGTGCACGTAGCCCTCGCCCCGGTCGAGCCCGGCCAGCCCGGCGGCCTCGAGGTCGACCTCGTGCAGCGCGACGAGGGTGTCGATGGCGTTGTGGCACAACGTGGCGACGCCGTCCCGTGTCATCCCGAGCTCTGGGGGGACGTCGCGTCGCAGGATGGTGCCCTCGATCCGTTCCATGACGTAGAACTGCGACCCGACGACTCCTTCGTCATCGCAGAAGGCGACCATCCGGGGCACCGCCGGGAAGACCGGCGCCAGCGCCGCCTGGATGTCGTGCTCGCGGCGCATGTCGTGCGCCCCCTTGGCCTTCGTGCCCGTCGGGGGGCGCCGCAGGATGAGGTCACGTCCCCTCGATGCCGGCCCACCGGCATACCGGAGCAGGTAGGTGAGGTTGGAGGCACCGCCGACGAACTGCTGCACCTCGGGGACGCCGTTTAGCCCCCACTCGCCGGAGGCGTTCTCCCGCAACCAGTTGGCGACGCGCTCGACGTCGAAGGCATCCTCGTCGCGGACCGGCGCGGCACCGGCGACCGCGCTCACGGCACGAAGTCCTCGGGGCCGGCGCCGGCCCGCTTGGCCAGCCGCGCGGCCTGGCCGGTCAGCATCCGGTCGTAGATCGGCCGGGCGAAGCGCTTGAAGAAGTAGGCCTGGTGGCCGAGCCGGTCGGTGAGGATGATCTTCTTCTTCGCGTCCACGCCCTTGAGCACGATCGCGGCGATGTGGCCGGCATCCACCTTTGCCTGGGTGATCAGACGCACCCCGGCCTCCTGCATTGCGGCGTCCTTGCCGGCGAACGACTGGTGCAGGTTGGTGCGGAAGAACGCGGGGCAGATCACCGACACGTCGATGTCCCACGGGCCGAGCTCGAACTGCAGGGTCTCGCTGATCGCGACCACGCCTGCCTTGGTGGCGTTGTAGCTCGCCATGCCGGGCCCGTGCACGAGGCCGGCCAAGGAGGCGACGTTGACGATGTGACCGCTGCGCTGCTCCTTGAGGAGCGGCACGAAGGTGTGGCAGCCGCGGGCGACGCCGAGCAGGTTGATGTCGACGACCCGCTCCCAGTCGGAGATCGCCTCCACGTCGATCCGGCCGCCGGTGGCGATGCCGGCGTTGTTGACGAGGATGTCGAGCCCGCCCCAGGTCTCGCGGACCCACGCCAGCGCGGCATCCCAGTCCTGCTGGCTGCGTACGTCGAGGCGGCGGTAGGCCGCCCCTTCGGGCACGCTGCCGGGGCGCTCCTCGGAGAGGTCGACGACGAGCACGGTGTCACCGCGGGCGACCATCAGCTCGGTGAGGGCCAGGCCGAGGCCGGACGCGCCGCCGGTGACGAGGACGCGCTTGCTCATCGGGCAGCCCCCTGCGCCTCGGCCGCGCGGGCGGCATACGGGCGCAGCAGGTGACGGGCGACCACGCCGAGGTGCACCTCGTCCGGTCCGTCGGCCAGGCGCAGGCTGCGCGCGCCGGCGTAGGCGGCGGCGAGCGGGAAGTCCTCGCTCATGCCTCCCCCGCCGTGCAGCTGGATGGCGAGATCGATGACGTCGCAGGCCATCTGCGGCACGGCTGCCTTGATCTCGGACACCTCCGACTGGGCACCCTCGATGCCGACCGTGTCGAGCTTCCAGGCGGCGTGCAGCACGAGCAGCCGGGCCTGGTTGATGGCGATGCGCGCGCGAGCGAGCCGCTCGCGGTTGCCGCCGAGGTTGGCGATCGGCTTGCCGAAGGCAACCCGGGTGGTGGCGCGCTCGCAGGCCAGCTCGAGCGACTTCTCGGCGAGGCCGATGAGCCGCATGCAGTGGTGGACGCGTCCCGGGCCGAGCCGGCCCTGGGCGATCTCGAAGGCGCGTCCTGGGCCGGCCAGGATCGCCGTGGCGGGCAGGTGCACGTCGCGCAGGGTGACCTCGCCGTGGCCCAGCGGCTCGTCGTACTGGCCGAGCGCGGTGAGCATCCGCTCGACCGTGACGCCGGGGGCCTCGAGGGGCACGACGACCATCGAGTGCTGGCGGTGGCGGTGGGCGGTGGGGTCGGTGAGGCCCATGAAGATGCCGACCTTGCAGTCGGGGTGGCCGGCGCCGGTCGACCACCACTTGCGGCCGTCGAGCACCACGTCGTCACCGTCGAGGCTGGCCGTGGCCTGCATGTTGGTGGCGTCGGAGCTGGCGACACCTGGCTCGGTCATCAAGAAGGCGCTGCGGGCACGGCCCTCGAGCAGCGGCTCGAGCCACTCCTGCTGCTGCTCGGGCGAGCCGTAGCGCAGCAGCACCTCCATGTTGCCGGTGTCGGGGGCGTTGCAGTTGAAGACGAGGGGCGCCAGGGCCGACCGGCCGGTCTGCTCGGCGACCGAGGCGTAGTCGGTGTTGGTCAGCCCGGTGCCGCCGTCGGTGCCGAAGCGCGCGGCATACGCGTCGCCGTGCCCGGCCGGGAGGAAGAGGTTCCACAGGCCCTGGCTGCGGGCCTTGGCCTGCAGGTCGGCGACCACGGCCGGCGGCGGCCAGGCGTCCTCGCCGCGGGCCCGGCGGGCGGCCACGTCACGCACGATGCCGGGCTCGACCGGCTCGATCTCGGTGTCGATGAAGGCGCGGACCCGAGAAGCGAGGTCGGCGGCGCGGGCCGAGGGGGCGAAGTCCATGTCCTTGACCCTAGACCGTTGTTGAGCAATGCTCAATAGCATGGGAGCCTCGGCGCGGGTGCGGATGACGCCGGAGGACCGCCGTCGACAGCTCGTCGGCATCGGGCTGCGCAAGTTCGTCGAGCGCCCGGTGCAGGAGCTCTCGCTCGACGAGGTCGCGGCCGAGGCGGGCGTCTCGCGCGGGCTGCTCTTCCACTACTTCCCGACCAAGACCGACTACCACCGGGCCGTCGTCGAGGCCGCGCGGCGGCGGGTGGGGCGCAACGTCTCGCCGGATGCCGGGGTGGTCGGCGAGGCCGCCGTGCGCCAGGTCGTCGAGCGGTTCCTCGACCAGGTGGCCCGACGGCGCGCTTCGTACGTGGCGCTGGTGCTGGGGCAGGCCCCCATCGCCCGGGCAGCGGGTGAGGACCCGGTCGAGACCGTGCGCGAGCACGTGGCCGGTGTGGTGGTCGCGGCCACCGGGCTGCCGGATGCCGCGCTGCCGGCCGTGCACGGCTGGGTCGCCTACCTCGAGGACCGGGCGCTGCAGTGGGCCGCGCTCACGGCGGCCGAGCGGGATGCCGGCCGGCTCGCGCTCGTCGAGCACTGCGCCCGCGCCCTCCCCCTCCTCACCGGGCAGGCTCGGCCCGAGGGGTAGCTATTCGCGCCTCGGCACTGCTGCGCCACAGCGCAGCAATGACGCCGGTATCAGCACTGCTGCAGCCGAGCGCAGCAGTGGCGCCCGAGGTCATCAGGCGGTTGCCCGGGCGTGCGCCTCGTCGAGCAGCTCGGTGACCACCACGGCATCCGCGTCGGCGAGCACCACCTCGACGGTCGAGAGCGTCTTCCCCCACCAGCCCTCGCGGCACCACGGCCACTGCGCGACCGCCTCGCGGATCGACTCAGGCTCGAGCATCACCCGCAGGATGTCCTCGGTCGGCAGGGTCGCGAAGATGCGCCCGCGCGATCCGGCGCGGAACGAGGGGAACCCGTGGTGCGGCAGCTCGACGACGTCTGGAAGGTCGAGCGCCAGCGGCGCGCACGTCATCCGGCGTCACGGGGTGCCAGCCACCGCACTGGGGGCGACCGTGACCGGAACCCCGTTGAGCACGGCATTGCCCGAAAGCCCTTCCACCACAGCGGGATCGGTGAGGTCGTTCATCGACACCCCGGGCAGCTCCTCGGCGTTGCGCAGCCGCACCCCCGAGCGCCGGTGGCCGTAGCCGTGCGGCAGGGAGACGACACCGGGCATGACGTCGTCGGTGGCGGCCACCTCGACTTCCACCTCCCCCACGGCCGACCGCACGACCACCGTGTCGCCGTCGCGGATGCCGCGCGCGGCCAGGTCGTCGGGGTGCGCGAGGAGGGCGTGGCGGGGGCGCCCTCGGGTGAGCCGGGCCGAGTTGTGCAGCCACGAGTTGTTGTCTCGCTGGTGGCGGCGGCCGATCAGCAGCAGCTCGCCGTCACCGAGCCCGGCGCCCGCCGACAGCTCGGCGAGCAGCCCGGGCAGCGACTCGAGCACCAGCGGCATCGCCAGGTCGATGCGGTGGTCGGCGGTCGCGAGCCGCTCGGGGAGCCGGGGCTTGAGGGCCCCGTGGTCGGCACCGGCAGCCATCTTCTCGAGCTTGGCGACCGACAGCCGTGCGCCCGACGAGCGCAGCAGCGCGTCGAGCTGTCGCCGTGGAGTCAGCCGCAGCCGCGCCTCGGTCTGCAGGGTGTCCTTCGACCACCGGTCCCGCAGCCCGTCGGACCGCTCGCGCAGCAGGGCTGCGCCGAGGTCGCGCGCGATCTCCCAGTCGTGCCGCGCGTCCGGTTCCTTCTCGAACAGGGCCGGCGACCAGCGGGCCGTGTCACGCACTGCGAGGGTGTGGAAGATCAGGTCGTAGTGGTCGCGCTCCAGCGGACCGGTCGGCGGCAGGATGACGTCGGCGTGCCGGGTGGTCTCGTTGACGTAGAAGTCGATCGACACCATCACGTCGAGGCCGGCCAGTGCCTCGTCGAGCCGGTGCCCGGACGGCGTGGACGACACCGGGTTGCCCGCGATCGTGAGCAGCGCACGCACCTGCCCCTCACCGGGGGTGGCGATCTCCTCGGCCAGTGCCGACACCGGCAGCTCGCCGCCGAAGGCCGGCAGGTCGCGAACCCGCGAGCGCCGCCTGCCGAAGCCGCCGGGCCCCAGCACGCCCCGGCCGACGAGGTCGACGGCGGGCGTGGTGAGCATCGTGCCGCCGGGCCGGTCGAGGTTGCCGGTGAGGATGTTGATCGTCTGCACCGCCCACTGGCACACCACGCCGTGGGCCTGGGTCGAGACGCCCATCCGCCCGTGCACGGCCGCCGACGGCGCGGCGGCGAGGTCCCGCGCGAGGGTGCGCACGGCATCCGCGGACATGCCGCTGACCTGCTCGGCGAGCTCGGGCGTGAAGCCCGCGACCGCCTCGCGCACCGCGTCGACACCGTCGACGTAGTCGGCAGGGTGCACGTCACCGAGCCAGCAGCTCGCGCACGACCGCCAGCAGCACCGCCGCGTCGGACCCCGGCCGCACGAAGTGGTGCTCGTCGGCGACCTTGGCCGTCTCGGTGCGGCGTGGGTCGATGACGACCAACCGGCCTCCGCGAGAGGCGAGCTCGCGACGCCGCTGGGGGAAGTCGGGCACGGTCCACAGCGAGCCGTTCGACGCCATCGGGTTGTGGCCGACGAGCACGAGCAGGTCGGTGCGGTCGATGTCGGGCACCGGCAGGAGGAACTGGTGCCCGTAGAGCGCCCAGGCCACGACGTGGTGCGGCAGCTGGTCGACGGAGGTGGCGGAGAACCGGTTTCGCGTGCGCAGCAGCCGCACCAGGGTCGGGTTGTGGGTCAGCGCGCCGAGGCTGTGCACGTTGGGGTTGCCCTGGTAGACCGCCACCGCGTCGTCACCGTGCTCGCGCTGCACCGCCACGAGCCGGGATGCCGCGAACGCGATGGCCTCGTCCCACGACACCTCGCGCCAGCCGCCGTCGTCGGTGCGGCGCACCGGTCGGCGCAGCCGGTCGGGGTCCTCGTGGATGTCCTGGAGGGCGAACGCCTTGGGGCAGATGTGCCCGCGCGAGAGGGGGTCGGCCTCGTGGCCGCGCATCGACGCGATCGCGCCGTCACCGTCGAGGCGCACCTCGAGCGAGCACATCGCCTCGCACAGGGTGCACGTCACGTGCCGGACGTCGTCGACTTCTTGCGGATCTGCCACCTCGGTAGCCTCCCACGCGGCCGCGAGGGTGGGCGATCCGCAAGAAGTCGGGGAGCCCGGGTGGGAGATCCGCAAGAAGTCGGGGAGCTCGGGTGGGAGAACCGCAAGAAGTCGGGGAGCCGGGGTGGAGGATCCGCAAGGAGTCGGGAGGGGGCGGGTCAGCGGCGGCGGGGCTCGAACACCGGCGCGAGCCGGGCCATCGCCGCCTCGCGGGCGATCGTCGTGTTGCGGTTGGCCAGCAGCCGGGCCTGCTCGAGGCGCTCGCGCGCGAAGGTGCGCCGGTCGCCGGCCGACCAGGTGCGGCCGAAGAGCCGCTTGGTGGCGGCGACGGCATCCGGGGACCGCTGCGCGACCTGCTCGAGGAACCGGGTCGCCGCGACGAACGGCTCGTCGTGCACCTCGCTGGCCAGCCCCAGCTCCACCGCCTGCGCCCCGCTGACCACCTCACCGGTCATCGTCAGGCGCTTGGCGACGTCCATCCGCACCTGCTGCGACAGCGCCTGCACGCCGCTCATGTCGGGCACCAGCCCCCACTTGGCCTCCATGACCGACCACTGCGCGTCGGCGGTGGTCATCCGCAGGTCGGCGGCCAGCGCGATCTGCAGCCCGCCGCCGTAGCAGTGGCCGTGCACCGCCGCCACGACCGGCACCGGCACCCGCCGCCACGCCCAGCACGCCTCCTGGAACAGGTTGGTGCCGCGCCACGGCATCGGCACGAACGAGCGCGCCACCCGCGGCGGGTTCTTCAGCACGGTCGCGAAGTCGAGCCCGGCGCAGAACGAGTCGCCCTCCCCGCCGATCACCACCCCGCGCAGGGTGCGGTCGCGGGACAGGTCCCGGGCGGTGCGTCACGAGGTCCTCGAGCGTGTCGAGGGTCAGCGCGTTGAGCTTGTCTGGGCGGTTGAGCCGGACCTGGGCGACGCCGCCCTCGACCCGGCACGTCACGGTGCTCGGCATGCCGTCAGACTACGGATGCCGCGTGCCCACCGCCGCGGTCAGGTGACCTTGGCGACGATCTCGGCATCGGGCGAGGGCCCGGCACCGGTCGGTCGCAGCGTCGCCCGCTCGGGGTGGTCACGACGGTGCACGAGCACCGACACGGCCAGGATGCCCAGGCCCAGCACGGCGAGCACGGCGCCGATGACCGACGGGGCCCGGTAGCCGTAGCCGGCGGCGATGACGGCCCCACCGAGCCAGGCCCCGAGCGCGTTGGCGAGGTTGAGCGCGGCGTGGTTGCCCGCGGCCGCCAGGGTCTGCGCCGTGCCGGCCACCTGCATCAGCCGCAGCTGGAGGTTGACGACGAGCACCGCGGTCATCACCGCGGTGAAGGCGAGCATCACCAGGGCCGCCACGGGGTAGGGCGCGGCGACGGCGAAGAGGGCGAGGCCCACGCCGAGCCCGGTGATGCCGATGACGAGGGAGCGGATGACCGACCAGTCGCCCAGCCGCCCGGCGATGAGGTTGCCGACGAACCCGGAGGCCCCGAAGACGAGGAGGAACACCGGCACGGCGGAGGCGGAGAGCCCGGTCACCTCGGTGACGGTCGGGGCGATGTAGGAGTACATCGCGAACATCCCGCCGAAGCCGACGGCCCCGACCCCGAGGGTGAGCCAGACCTGCAGGCTGGTGAGGGCACTCAGCTCGTTGCGCACCGTGCGGGTGCGGTCGCGCGGCAGGTGCGGCACGGCATACGCGACGAGGGCCATGGTGGCGATGCCGAGCACCGGCGACGAGCCAGTACGCCGCGCGCCAGCCGACGTTCTGGCCGAGCCAGGTCGCGCCGGGCACGCCGAGCACGTTCGCGATGGGGATGCCGAGCATCATCCGGCCGACGGCCCGCCCGGCCTGGCCGCGCCGGGCCAGGTCGACCGCGACGAGCGCGGCGACACCGAAGAAGGCGCCGTGCGGGAAGCCGGCGACGAACCGTGACGCCACGAGCAGGCCGTAGGTCGGGGCGACCGCGCTGAGCACGTTGCCCACCGTGAAGGCGGCCATCAACCCGATGAGCAGCGCCTTGCGCGGCCAGGTCGCCGCCAGCACGGCGAGCAGCGGGGCGCCGATGACGACACCGGCGGCGTAGGCCGAGATGGTGTGCCCGGCGCTGGGGATGTCGACGCCGACGCCGGCCGCGATGTCGGGCAGCAGGCCCATCGTCACGAACTCGGTCGTGCCGATGGCGACGCCGCCGAGGATGAGGGCGAGCGTCGCGAGCGAGGCGTGGCGGGGCTGGGGCATTCGTCGTGCAGCGTACGCGCCCCCCTCGGGCATTCCCGCGGCTCGAGGATTCCCGGCGAATGTCACACGGAGTTCACCCGGAGCCTCGGCTCAGGACAGCCGCCGCCTGGTCCACCACAGGGCGAAGCCGGCGAGCAGACCGGAGACCGCGAGGTACGCGCCGTCTCGGCGAGCTGGATCGGCCAGAAGTTGCCCGCCGGCTGGTAGACCACGCGCTGGGTGTAGCCCTCCGACGCCAGCCGGGCGAGGCACGGGTCGACCGGCTGAGCCTGCGACCGCGCCCTCCACCGCGGTGGGGGCCGGCGGCCTGGCAGTCCGAGAACCACGCCGGCAGGGCTGTCACGTGCCCGCTCCGGTCGACCGTGTCGTTGGAGAGGATCCAGTCGCCGCGGTCGGCGGTGTGCACGTCGATCGACACCGGTGCCCGACGGGCCGTCGAGGCTGATCGAGTCGAGCGTGCTGGCGGCGATGGCGACGGCGGCCCTTGTCGGCGGCACGAGGTGCGGGCGCACCCACAGCGGCACGGCCACCTGCACGAGCACGTAGAGGGCGAGGGTCACGGCCATCGCCGGCAGCGACCGCCGCAGCACGGCGCCCACGGCGACCCCGAGGGCGACGGCGAAGACGGTGTAGCCCACCGGCACCAGGCCCCGCATCGCGAACGACACCGGCGTCAGCATCCCCGGCAGCCCGCCTCGGGTGCGGCTCACCACGCCGTCGAGCGGGTGCGACCACCAGGTCACCGCGAGGGCCAGGGCCCCGACGGCGAGCGCGGCCACCGCCGTGGTGACGGCGAGCTTCGTGGTGAGCCAGCGGGTGCGGGTGACGGTCTGGTTCCAGACCAGACGGTGGGTGCCGGCCTCGAGCTCGCGGGCGACCAGCGGCGCCCCCCAGAACGCCCCCACGAGGGCCGGCACGGCGGCGATGACGACCACTCCCGCCCAGAAGAGGCCGATGTCGGTGCCGGTGAGCTGCGTCGAAGACGTCGTCGACGCTCCCGCGCGCCAGCTCGACCAGGCGCGGGCCGGTGAGGGCGAGCACGACGGTCACCGCGAGCGACGGCCACGACGGCAGTCGCCGCCTGCAGGCGCATCTGGCGCCAGGTCAGCCAGATCACTTCAGCACCTCCAGCGTCGGGGACCCAGCCGCGGCGGCGCGCGCTGCCGGGGGCGCCTCGGGCGACGAGCTGTCCAGGTAGGACAGCACCAGGTCCTCGAGGCCGAGGTCGGACGACGGTCCAGGCCGGGTCGAGCACCGGGGCCGCGGTCCGCACGACGAGGGTGGACTGCCGGTCGGTGTGCCGTTCGGTCACGACCTGCTGGTCGGCCGGCAGCGAGTGCGTCGACCGGCGCGGCCCGGTGAGCCGGTGGTGGGTGTCGAGGAGGGTCTCGACGTCACCCGCGAGGCGCACCTCGGAGTCGACGAGCACCACGACGTGGTCACAGACCCGCTCGAGGTCGGACACGACGTGCGACGAGAGCACCACGCTGAGCTCCTGCTCGGCGACGGCCTCCATGAGCAGCTGGAGGAACTCGCGGCGCGCGAACGGGTCCAGGCTCGCGACCGGCTCGTCGAGGATCAGCAGCTCGGGGCGCTTGGCCAGGCCGAGGGCGAGCGCGAGCTGGGCCCGCTGGCCGCCCGACAGCCGCCCGGCCCGCTGGCCGGGGTCGAGGCCCGAGCCGCTCGACCCTCGACCACGCCAGCGCGTCGTCCCACCCGGGGTTGAGCCGCGCTCCGAGCCGGAGGTGGTCACGGACGCTCAGCCCGGCATACGTCGGGGTGTCCTGGGCGACGAACCCGACCTTGGCCAGCTGGGCGACGTCGGATGCCGGCCGGCCACCGCAGACCTCGATGGCGCCGGTCGTGGGGCGCAGCAGCCCCGCCGCCAGGTTGAGCAGGGTGCTCTTGCCCGCACCGTTCCTGCCCACCAGCCCGGTGACCCGCCCGGCAGGGACCTCGAGCGTGCAGTTCGACAGCGCCCAGCGCCGCCGGTACCGCTTGCCCAGCCCATCGGTGCCGATGACGGCCGTCACGCTACGCCCCGCTGCTCGCCGCGAAAGGCGCTGCGGAACAACGCCTCGATGCTCTCGTCGTCCACGCCGGCGGCGCGCGCCCGCGCCAGCCACCGCACCAGGTCGCGGCGCAGCGGCTCGTGAGCGGCGAGCGAGTCGCCCGCGAGCGAGCGCGTGACGAAGGTGCCGACACCGGGTCGAGCCGCGACCAGGCCGTCGCGCTCCAGCTCGCGGTAGGCCTTCAGCACGGTGTTCGGGTTGATGGCGAGGCTCGCCACGACGTCCTTGACCGTGGGCAGCTGGTCGCCCTCGGCCAGCAGCCCGAGCCGCAGCGCCTGGCGCACCTGCTGCACCACCTGCAGGTACGGCGAGATGCCGGAGCGGCCGTCCAGCGTGAACTCGATCATCGTGACCTCCATTGAACTAGTTAACTAGCACAATAGGTCGCTACGGTCCCGGCGACAACCCCTCGGCGACCAGCGGACGCCCGGATGCCGGCATCCCTACGATGGCGAGATGCGCGCAGCCCAGGTGACCAGCCTCGACGGACCCGACGCCGTGGAGGTGGTCGACCTCCCCGAACCCGCCGGTGACGGCGTCGTCATCGAGGTCGCGGCGGCCGGCGTCTGCTTCCCCGACGTGCTGCTGACCCGCGGGCAGTACCAGATCACCCCGGACCTGCCGTTCGTGCCCGGCTCCGAGGTCGCCGGGTTCGGTGCGCTCGGCACCGGTCAGCAGCGGGTTCGCCGCGGGCGACCGGGTGGCGGCCTTCCCGTTCCTCGGTGGCTTCGCCGAGGTGGTCGAGGCGGATGCCGCGATGGTGTTCCCGCTGCCCGACGAGGTCAGCTTCGAGCAGGGCGCGGCCCTGCCGATGAACTACCTCACCTGCCACTTCGCCCTGCGTGAGCGCGGCGGCCTGCGCGAGGGCGAGACGGTGCTGGTGCAGGGCGCGGCGGGCGGCATCGGCACGGCGGCGGTGCAGCTGGCCGCCGCGTGGGGCGCCCGGGTCATCGCCGTCGTCTCTTCCGCCGACAAGGGAGAGGTCGCGCGCACCGCGGGGGCGCACGAGGTCGTGCTCGCCGACGGCTTCCGGGAGGCCGTCGCCGGCCTGACCGGCCGGCGCGGCGTCGACCTCGTGGTCGACCCGGTGGGCGGCGACCGCTTCACCGACTCGCTGCGCTCGCTCGCACCCGGGGGCCGGCTGCTCGTCATCGGGTTCACCGCCGGCTCCATCCCCGAGGTCAAGGTCAACCGGCTGCTGCTCGGCAACATCTCGGTCGTCGGGGTCGGGTGGGGCGCGTGGTGGACCGGCCGCGGCGGCCCCGGCCCGGGGTTCCTGCGTCGGCAGTGGGACGACCTGGTGCCCCTGCTGCAGTCGGGCGCGCTCGACCCCGTCATCGGCGAGGTGCGCGACCTCGACGACGTAGTGGCCGCCCTCACCGCCATCGACGAGCGACGGGCCACCGGGAAGATCGTGCTGACTCCCTGACCTTCGCTCGCGGACAGGGAAGACACAGGGAGACTTAACGCACGCTTAGGGAGAGCGCCCCCGGTCGAGGGCAATTCTGTAGGGCGACGGCCACGGGGTTCCGCGGCCATGCTCCCGCGCAGGTCTGCGCGCCCACGACCGGAGGTCATCTCGTGCTCGACACCATCGGCGGAATCCCGCTGCACCCGCTCATCGTCCACGCGGTGGTGGTCCTCGTGCCGCTCGCCTCGCTGCTGCTGCTGCTGGCCGCGGTGTCGCCGCGGATCCGCCACTGGGCCGGGCTCCTCACCCCCATCACGGCCACCATCGCGCTGATCCTGACGCCCATGGCCAGCCAGAGCGGCGAGGCCCTGCAGCGGCGGGTCGCCGAGAGCCCGGCGCTCGAGGAGCACACCGAGCTCGGCGACACCCTGGTCTTCTACGTGTTCCTCGTCGCCGTGCTCGCGTGGGTCCTGTGGTTCCTCGACCGGCGCGCCCGGGCCGCCACCCCCGCCGCCACGACAGGGGACGGTGCCCCGGCATCCGCACCCCGCTCCGGACTGTTCACCGCCGTCATCGTGTTGTCGGTGCTGGCCGTGGTGGCCACCACCGTGCAGGTGGTGCGCATCGGCCACAGCGGGGCGGAGGCCTCATGGAGCAAGGTCGGCGCGACGACGCCCACCGGTGGCGAGGGCGACGGCTGACCTGCCCCCGCCGCTCGACGACGGACCGGCGCGTGGCCCCTGGCCGCACGCCGGTCCCTTGTCAGGCCACCAGCTCGGGCTTGACCCGGGCGGCGGTCCAGGTGCCGGCCCGCCGCGCGGCCCACGACGAGAAGACCAGGGCCCCGATCGCCCAGGCGCCGATGACGGCGACGTCGACCCACAGCTGCCCCAGCGGGCCGCCGTACATCAGACGGCGCACGCCGTCGACCGCGTACGACATCGGCAGCGCGTGGTGCAGCGGGTGCAGGGGCGTCGGCAGGGACTGCCAGGGGAAGGTGCCACCGGCACTGACCAGCTGGAGCACCATCAGCACCAGCGCGACGAACTGGCCCACCACCCCGAGCCGGGCCATCAGCGCGTGGATGATGGCGATGAACGCGGCGCTGACCCCCACCATGAACAGCACGAGCAGGGCCGGATGCGCCACGTCGATGCCCACGCCGCGCGCCACCACCCCGAAGGCGACGACGGCCTGCGCCGCGCCGAGCAGGGCGGCGCCGAGCCAGCCACCGAGCGCGACCCGCCACCCGGGCTGGCCCGCCGCGAGCGCGCGGCTCGACAGCGCCCGCATCCGGGTGAACAGCACGAACCCACCGATCCACAGGGCCAGGCTCATGAAGAACGGTGCCAGCCCGGCGCCGTAGCTCGCGGCCTGCGCCTCGGCATCGCGGTCGACCGTGACCGGGCTGCCGATGGTCTGCGCCATCGCCTTGCGCTGTGCCGCCGACGGGTCGGGGATGCCGGCCGCACCCTTCGTGAGCCCGTCGGAGAGCTTGTTGGCGCCACCGGCCAGCGTCCCGAGGCCGTCGTCGAGGTCGTGCGCACCCGACGCGAGCTTGGTCGCGCCGTCGAGGGCCGTGCGCTGGCCGGCGGCAAGCTGGTCGGCCCCGCTGGCCAGGGCTGCGCTGCCGGACGCGGCCTTGGCGATGCCGCCGGAGAGCTGGGGTGCAGATGCCGCCAGCTGCTCGGCGCCGTCGGCGACCCGGTCGGCGCCGGCGGCCAGCCGGTCGAGGTCTGTGGAGGTGGACTGCACCTTGGCGTTGGCGTCGGTCAGCGGCCCGGACAGCCCGTCGACCCGCGCGAGCACGGTGTCGATCTGGGCCTGCGTGAAGCCCGCGGCCTTCAGCTCGTCGGCGAGGCGACCCTGGGATGCCGTGAGGTCACCGACCAGGGTGTCCGCGGCATCCGCCACGTCCCGGCCCGCGGAGGCGACCTTCGCGTTGCCGTCGGAGACCTGCCGGGCGCCGTCGGCGAGCTGCGCCGTCTGGCTGGGCAGGTCGGCGGTCGCGTCGCGCAGCGTGTCGAGGCCGTCGGCGAGGTCACCGGCGCCCGAGGCCAGCTCGTCGGTGCCGGTGACCAGCTTCTTCTCCCCCGCGACGAGCTGGTCGGCGCCGTCGGCCAGGGCACCGGCGCCCTTGGCCGCCGTGCCGGCACCGTCGGCGAGCTGCTTCGCGCCATCCGCGGCATCGCTGACCTGGGCGTGGATGTCGGCGAAGCCCTCGAGGAAACGGCTCGCTGCCGTCGAGCTGACCTGCTCGGCGACCGAAGCGGTCACCTGGCTGACCAGGGTGTTCGCGATGGTGCGGGCCAGGTAGTTGTTGGCGTCGTTGGTGCGGATCTGCAGCGTTGCCTGGCGGGGGTCGTTCGTGGCGCTGGACGCGAGGTCCTCGGAGAAGCTCGCGGGCACGACGAGCACGAGGTCGTAGTCGCCCGCCTCGAGCCCGGCATCGGCCGTCGCGCGGTCGACCCGCGCCCAGTCGAAGGTGTTCTTCTCCAACGAGCGTGTCGGCCACCTGGTCACCGACCTCGAGCCGCTCACCGGTCGACAGCGTGGTGCCGGTGTCCTCGACGACGAGGGCGGCCGGCACCCGGTTCAGGCCGCCGTAGGGGTCGTTGTTGGCGTAGAGGTAGAGCCCGCCGTAGATCGACGGCACGAGCACCATGGCGACCAGGGCGAGGCGGCCGACCCGGCTGGCACCGATGCGGCGCAGCTCGGTGAGGGCGAGACGCAGCGCGGTCATGCGACCACCGCCGCGGCGCAGCCGAGCTCGGCGTCCACCGGCAGGTCGAGCTGGCGCATCGTCGCGTGGGTCACCTGCACCACCACCGTGATGCCCTCGGCGGCGAGTGCCTCGAGCACCGGCCACCAGGTGCTGGCGTCACCACCCCGGCGGTCGGGGTTCGTCACGACCAGCACCCGGGTGGCCGTGCGCTCGGCAGCCGCGTGGGCCAGCACGCGCACCCGGTCCTCCGGGGCGAGGGCCTCGAACGGCTCGTCGGCGGCGGCGCCGACACCGTGGGCGGTGAGGAACGCCTCGACGGCCCGGCGACCGGACGGTCGGCCGGCGAAGGCGAGCTCCTCGGCAAGCACGTGGTGCACGGCGAGCCCGTCCTCGGGGGCGCTCACCCCCGGCACGTCGACGACCGCGACGTGGCGCCGCAGCGCGGCGGGGTCGTCCGACCCGTCGAGCGTCACGCGGCCACCCGCGAGCGGCATCCGCCCGGCGAGCGCCAGCGCGAGCGCCACCTGTCCGTACCCGGGGTCACCCGCCACGGGCGTCACCCGCGATGGGGGTGCGACGAACGAGGTGGGCTGCACGAGGGGGCTGCGGGCGCCGGCAACGGCGACCTGGTCGACGATGAGCTGCACGGGACGGGTCCTTCTGCACGGGGTTCCACTGGCTGTCCAGCGTGGTACTGGCTAGTACCACCTCCGATGGTACGGTACGGTACCAGCATGAGCAAACGGGACCGGACACCTGTCACGGCGGCGCCGACGACCATGACCGTCACCACCGAGGGCCTCGACGAGCACGCGCTCGCCGTGCGCCGCCGGCTGGAGGACGCGATGGCCGCCGCCGTCACGGAGAAGGGCCTGGCCGCCACGACGATCGCAGACGTGGCTCGCCACGCGGGGACCTCGAAGCGCACCTTCTACGAGCACTACGCCGACAAGACCGCGTGCTACCTGTCGCTGTTCGCCACCCGAAGCGCGGCGATGGTCGCGCAGGTGGATGCCGCGCTGCGCCCTGGCGAGCTGCCGGCCACCGTGCAGCTCGCCAACGCCGCGCGCACCTTCCTCGGCGTCGTCACCACCGACCCGGTGCTCGGGCGCGGCCACCTCAGCGAGCTCGCCACCTTGGGCGAGGATGCCGCGCGGGTGCGCCGCGAGGTCGTCGACCGCAACGCCGCCTCGATCCTCGAGATGGTCGAGCGGGCCCGGGCCAACGGCACCGCGGTGCGGCGGATCAGCCACCTCGAGGCCGTGTGCGTCGTGGGGGGCCTCAACGAGATCGGCCTGCGGGCGGTCGACCCCGGGTCGGACATCTCGACCGACGACCTCGTCGAGACCGCCACCCGTTTCATGACCGCCGTGCTGCTCGCCGACTGACGGTCAGCGTCCGTCGTCGCGTTGCTGGCTGCCGGCGGCGTCGGCTTCGTCGGGGGCGTGCACCATGTCGAGCGTCACCGGCCCGAGCTCGCGCCGGCGCAGCACCTGCTCGGTGAGGACGACGGCTGCTGCGACCGACGCGAGGTAGAGCGCCGAGCCCGGGTCGATCGGATCGGTGTTGCCGCTGAGGAGCGGGTCGAGCGTCAGCCCGAGCCCCAGGAGCAGGGTTCCCACGGCGAACCAGCTGAGCCGGTCGGTGGGGTCGCGGCGGGCGAGGACCTGCCATGCCGCTCCCGCCAGGGCCCCCACGACGACAGCCCCGACGGCGCGCCACGACCCCCGGCCGGAGCTCGCGAACACGCCGCCCAGCACCCAGATCGGGATCCACAGGCCCTGCCGCCAGTCGGTCATGCCGTCGAGTGTGGCAGCCGCAGACCGCGTCCGGCCCGGCATCCGGCGCAATAGGCTCGGCCCATGGACTTCCGGAACGCGTACGCCCAGGGGTTCGCCCGGGTCGCCGCGTGCACCCTGCCCGTCGCCCTGGCCGACCCCGCCACCAACGCCGAGCGCATCCTGGCCGTCGTCAAGGAGTGCCACGACGAGGGCGTCGCGGTGGCGCTCTTCCCCGAGCTGTCCCTGAGCGGCTACGCCATCGACGACCTCCTGATGCAGGACGTCCTCCTCGAGGCGGTCGACGACGCCGTCGTCACCATCGCCGAGGCCACCGCCAAGCTGCTCCCCCTCGTCGTCGTGGGCGCCCCACTGCGGCACGGCAACCGGCTCTACAACTGCGCGGTCGTCATCCACCGTGGAGAGGTGCTCGGGGTCGCCCCCAAGTCGTTCCTGCCCAACTACCGCGAGTTCTACGAGAAGCGCTGGTTCGCCTCCGGCGCCGGGCACCAGGGCGAGTTCCTCGTGCGCCCCCAGTGGCCCGGTGCCGACGTCGACGGCGAGCTCCCCTTCGGCCCCGACCTCATCTTCACCCCCGAGGACCTCCCCGACCTCGCCGTGCACGTCGAGGTCTGCGAGGACGTGTGGGTGCCGGTGCCCCCGAGCCACGAGGCCGCGCTCGCGGGCGCCAACGTGCTGCTCAACCTGTCGGCATCCCCGATCACCGTCGGCCGCGCGGAGGACCGCCATCTGCTCGCCCGCTCGGCGAGCGCCCGCTGCAACGCGGCCTACCTCTATGCCGCCGCGAGCGCCGGCGAGTCGTCGACCGACCTGTCCTGGGACGGCATGACCATGGTCTACGAGATGGGCGCGCTGCTCGGGGAGTCCGAGCGCTTCCCCGACGGCCCGCGCCGCACGGTGGTCGACGTCGACCTCGACCAGCTGCGCCAGGAGCGGCTGCGCCAGGGCAGCTTCGGCGACAACGCCGACGCCTACGCCGCCGACGAGGGCGGGTTCCGCGTGGTGCCGTTCCAGCTGCGACCGCCCACCGGCGACCTCGGCCTGCGCCGCGCGGTCGACCGGTTCCCGTTCGTGCCCGATGACGACGCGCGCCTCGCGCTCGACTGCTACGAGGCGTACAACATCCAGGTGTCCGGCCTCGAGCAGCGGATGCGCGCCATCGGCGGCGGCGACCCGGCCCGGATGCCGACCATCGTCATCGGCGTCTCCGGCGGCCTCGACTCCACGCACGCGCTCATCGTCGCGGCCAAGGCGTGCGACCGGCTCGGCCTGCCGCGCACCCACATCCTGGGCTTCACGATGCCGGGCTTCGCGACCAGCGCGGGCACCAAGAGCAACGCCATCCACCTGATGGAGTCGCTCGGCATCACCTGGGAGGAGCTCGACATCCGCCCGGCCGCGACCCAGATGCTCGCCGACCTCGGCCACCCGTTCGGGCGCGGCGAAGAGGTCTACGACGTCACCTTCGAGAACGTGCAGGCCGGGCTGCGCACCGACTACCTCTTCCGGGCGGCCAACCAGCGCGGCGGCATCGTGCTCGGCACCGGCGACCTGTCCGAGCTGGCGCTCGGGCTGGTGCACCTACGGCGTCGGCGACCAGATGTCGCACTACGGCGTCAACACCGGGGTGCCGAAGACGTTGATGCAGCACCTGATTCGCTGGGTCGTCTCGTCGGGGCAGTTCGAGGGGCCGGTCAACGACACGCTCCTCGGCATCCTCGACACCGAGATCAGCCCCGAGCTGGTGCCGTCGAAGGAGGGCGAGAAGATCCAGTCGACCGAGGACTCCATCGGCCCCTACGCCCTGCAGGACTTCACCCTCTTCCACGTGCTGCGCCGCGGCTACCGGCCGAGCAAGATCGCGTTCCTCGCCGAGCACGCGTGGTCGGACGCCGGGCGGGGCGCCTGGCCGGCCGGCTTCCCCGACGGCGCGCGGCCGGAGTACGACCTCGCCACCATCCGGCACTGGATGGAGGTGTTCGTGAAGCGGTTCTTCGCCAACCAGTTCAAGCGCTCGGCCATCCCCAACGGCCCGAAGGTGGTGGCCGGCGGATCGCTCTCGCCGCGCGGCGACTGGCGGATGCCGTCCGACGCCGGGTCACGCGCCTGGCTCGCCGAGCTCGACGCCAACGTCCCGCAGGGCTGACCGGATCGCGACCTGGTGACTAGCTTCTGTCGCGCCACTCGTCGGCCAGCAGGGCGTAGCCCAGGCCGTCGAGCCACTCGCCGGACCGGTGCAGCGACTCGCGCAGGGTGTGGACCTCGCGCCGCATCCCGACCCGCTCCATGAGGCGCCACGACGCCTCGTTGTCGGCGAAGCAGTCGGCGGTGAGTCGCCTCAGCCCGAGCTCGTCGAAGCACAGCCGCAGCAGCTCGCCCACCGCCTCGGTGGCGTACCCGTGGCCGGCGTGGTCGGGGTGGAGCACCCAGCCCAGCTCGGCCTGGACCCCCCGGGCGAGCTCCTTGACCTCGGCCTGGGCCCAGGCGTCCCCGACCTTGACCATCAGGTCACCGATGACCGCGCCGTCGAGCTCGACAACGAGCAGTGTCGCGAGCCGGTCGGGGTCCTCGAACTTGGCGCGGTACTCCTCGATCGTCGAGGAGGCGGACGTGAGCCACCGGCCGACCTCGGGAAGCCGTCGGTACTCCCAGGTCGCGTCGAGGTCATCGAGGGTCGTGCGCCGCAGCGCCAGGCGAGCCGTGCGCACCGGCCAGGTCACGGCATCCAGCGGGCTGCCCATCCGCCCATGGTGCCAGCCTCCGGGGACGTGCGCCCGAGCGTGCTGGTGTACCAGTCCTTCGAACGCACCCGACCAGGCGGCCCGTCCTGCCTACCGCGTGCGGACCCGGGCGGCCGCGGCCGCGAGGGTCTGCACGGTGCCGGGGGTCCACGGCCCGCCGGTGATGAAGACGGCGTGCTCGATGCCCCACGCCCGCAGGGCGGTCAGCCGCTCGATGACGTGGTCCGCGTCCTCACCGCGCTCGAGGCGGGTGCTGATCGTCGTCTCCACCTCGGCCGGGTCGCGCCCGAGCTCGGCACAGTGCCGGTGCAGCACCTCGATCCGTTCACGCACCGTGACGCCGCCATCCGGGATGTCGAACAGGTTGCAGGCCCGTGCGTAGCGCGCGACGAGGCGCAGGGTCTTCTGCCGGCCCATGCCGCCGACGAGCACCGGGATGCCCCCCGGCTGCACCGCTGTCGGCTGGTTCTCGGGGCGGGCCAGCCGGTAGTGCCGCCCCCGGAACGGGCTCGGGTCTCCGCGCCCCATCTGCTCGAACAGGTCGAGCAGGTCGGTGAGGCGCTCGAAGCGCTCCGCCGTCGGCGGCATCGGCAGGCCCATCGCCTCGGCCTCGACGGGATAGCCGACCCCGACGCCCAGCCACGCGCGGCCACCGGACAGGACGTCGAGCGTCGTGACGGCCTTGACCAGGAGCGCCGGCTCCCGGTAGGTCACCGGGCTGACCATCGCCCCCAGGCGAAGCCCTCGCGTGCACCCGGCGAGGTAGCCAAGCGTCGTGTACACCTCGAGCATGTCGCGCTCGCCGGGCGCCGCCCCGGGGTCTGCCTGCAGCAGGTGGTCGTTGACCCACAGGGTGTCGAGGCCGCCCTCGTCGGCGGCGCGGGCCACCTCGGCCAGCGAGTCGGCGATGGCGGCGGACCCCCCGGGCCAGCTGAAGTTCGTGACGGACAAGCTGATGCGCATGGCGCCTCCTTCGGTGATGACACCACCGTGCCGCGGCACTGCGTTCCGACGCGTCATCCGTGCGGAGACACCTCGGCTACTCCCGCGGACGCAGCCCGCCCCTCCGGGCCGGTCTCAGGACGAGGTGCCGGGAGGCCCGAGCGAGGCCATCGTGCCGAGCGCGCCACCATCGAGGCGGAACCGGGTCCACTCGTCCTGGGGCACGGCACCGATCGACTCGTAGAAGCCGATGCTCGGGGTGTTCCAGTCGAGCACCCACCACTCGAGCCGGGAGTAGCCCCGCTCGACGCACATCGCGGCCAGGGTGCGTAGCAGCTCCTGCCCGAGGCCCGAACCCCGCTGTGCCGGCGTGACGTACAGATCCTCGAGCCAGATGCCGTGGGTGCCGGTCCAGGTCGAGAACGACAGGAACCAGATCGCGCACCCCACGACCTCGCCGTCGACCTCGGCGACGTGCGCGAACGCAGCGGGCTCGCGGCCGGCCGGGAACAGCGCCTCCCCCAGCTGCTCCTGGGAGGCCTCCACCTGGTCGAGCGCCTTCTCGTACTCGGCGAGCTCACGCACCAGTCGGAGGATGACGGGCACGTCGCCCGGCACGGCGGGCCGGACCCGGGATGAGGTGGGACGGCTGCGGGAGGAGGCGGACGGCATACCGGGCAATGTACGCAGGGACCGCCACAATGGGGCGCATGACCACCACTCGGCGGATCGACACCTGGCTCACCGACATGGACGGCGTGCTCGTGCACGAGGACGACCCGATCGAGGGAGCGGCGGAGTTCATCGAGGCGCTCAAGGCGTCCGGCCGTGCCTTCCTCGTGCTCACCAACAACTCGATCTACACCCCGCGCGACCTGCGAGCGAGGTTGCTGCGCAGCGGCATCGACGTGCCGGAGGAGGCGATCTGGACCTCCGCGCTCGCCACCGCAGACTTCCTCGCCGACCAGCGGCCCGGCGGCACGGCCTACGTCGTCGGTGAGTCCGGCCTGACCACCGCGATGCACGACGTCGGCTACGTGATGACCGACCGCGACCCCGACTACGTCGTGCTCGGCGAGACCCGCACCTACTCGTTCGAGGCCATCACCAAGGCGATCCGGCTGATCGCCGGGGGTGCCCGCTTCATCGCGACCAACCCCGACCCCAGCGGGCCCAGTGCCGCTGGGCTGCTGCCCGCCACTGGCTCGGTCGCCGCGCTGATCAGCACCGCCACCGGCCGCCAGCCCTACTTCATCGGCAAGCCCAACCCGCTGATGATGCGCAGCGCACTCAACCGGCTCGAGGCGCACTCCGAGACCACCGTGATGGTCGGCGACCGGATGGACACCGACATCATCAGCGGCCTCGAGGCGGGCCTGCGCACCGTTCTCGTCTCCACCGGCTCCACCCGGCCCGAGCAGGTCGAGCACTTCCCCTACCGGCCGACCCGCGTCGTCGACTCGATCGCCGACCTGGTGCCGCTGGTGACGCTGCTGGCGCAGGAGGGCGTGGAGTGAGCAGCGGCGACGTGCTGCACCTCGCCGAGGTCGCGCACTGGGACGAGGCGCTGCGCACCGGCGAGTACCGCTGGTCGACCCTCGGGCGCACCCTCGAGGAGGAGGGCTTCATCCACTGCTCGACGCCCGAGCAGCTGCCGGGGGTGCTCTTCCGCTACTACGCGTCGTATGCCGGTGAGCTCGTGCTGCTCACGCTCGACACCGCACTCCTGAGCGCCCCGCTGCGCTGGGACGTCGTCAACCCGGTGACCGGAGAACGCTTTCCGCACGTCTACGGCGCCATCACCCCGGATGCCGTGACGCGCACCGAGGTGCTCCAGCCGCCGCACGGCGTGGCCTGACCCCTCGGCATCCCCGGGTGCCCGGCACCTCGAGTGGGTCAGCCGGGCGACTCGCTGTCGGGCGCAGGGGCGGCGTCCGAGTCAGGTGGCCGCTCAGCCGGGTCGGGCTGCGTCTCCGCCAGTGCTGCCGTCAGCGACGCCACCCCGTAGAGGGCGCTGGACTGCAGGTACAGCACGAACATGATGCCGATCGGTGCCGCCAGCGCACCGTACTGCGGCTTGTCGACGGCAAACCCCACCAGCAGCGCCATCGCCTGCTTGAGCACCTCGATGACGACCGCCCCCACTGCCGCGCCGACGAGCCGCGGCGCGCGGGCGGGCCGGATGCCACCTAGCCGGCTGAGCACGAGGTAGACCACGAGGAAGTTGAGCGCCATGGTCACCACCACGGCGGCGACCCCGAGCAGCAGCCGGGAGCCGTCCCAGCTCAGGCCCAGCACGTCGAGGAGGCGGCCGGTGAGGTTGGCCGTGAAGCTGACTCCGACGAACGACAGCATCACCAGGGGCGCCAGCACGAGGAACCAGCCGAAGGCCCACACCCGCACCCACACGAAGTTCCGCGGGTTCGGCGGCGCTCCATAGATGGCGTGGAGTGACCGGCTGGCCGCGAACACCGCTCCGGTGGCGCCGTACAGCAGGCCGACAGCGCTCACGATGGAGGTCGTCTGGGCGGCGCTGCGCAGCTGTTCCGGGTCGATGCCGGAGCTGCCGATGAGCCCGGGGAACGCTGTCGACAGCGCCTCGGTGATGTAGTTGGCGAGCTGGTCGGCCCCGAGCACCGCCGTGAGGCCGTAGGCCAGCGTCAGGATCGAGAACAGCGCCAGGAAGAGGTAGTACGTCGTGCCCGCGGCCAGCAGGGTGGCGCGGGAGTTCGTGAAGCGGTTCGTGGTCCGCATCCCGAGGGTGAGCCCGGTGCCGACCGCGTCCTCGCGTGCCTGCAGGAGCCGCACCCGCTCCGGCAGGTCCTTGACCGGCGGGTCGACGAGCTCGCCCGGTATGGGCAGGAGGATCGGGGTGCTCTCCACGGTGCGACCGTACTGTGCGCCGGTGGCGGACGATGCGGGATGCCGGCCAGGCGCAGGTGGCGCAGGTGGCGCCGGTGGTGCCGGTCGCGGCGTCATCGTGCCGCGGCGCCGGGAGCACGGCGCCGCCACCACAGCACGGCGAGCAGCGCCCCGGCCCCGACGATCGTCAGGACGGTGAGGAACGGCCGGCGAACCGACTCGGCGGACGGGAAGAGCAGCAGCCCGATGCCCCACATGAGCAGGAACCAGTTCACGAAGTGGTTCAGGTCGTCCCAGACCTCGATCGTGTCGTAGAGGTCGAGCGTGTTGCCGGTGACGTCGATGAGGAACGGCGCCATCACCAGGCAGAAGGCCCCCCACGGCATCGGCTCGTCGGTGCCGCGGTGGCGCCACCACCACCCGGCCGGACGGCGACGAACGAGACGACCTCGACCGCGACCTCCACGGAGATGGCGTCGAGGCTATGGCGCAGCGGCGTCTCGGCTCACCCCTCGGGGGCGGGAACGGTGCGGGTGGCGACCTGCTCGCCGATGCCCGTGGCCCCGAGGAGGGCGGCAAGCACCATCTTCGCCGCCCGGAGGTTCCGCACCCCGACCTGCTCGAGGATCTCGGCCTCCAGGTCGGCCCGCGCGCGACGAGCAGTCGCGAGCAGCCCCTGCCCCCGCGCTGTCAGCCGCACCCTGCGGGTCCGCTGGTCGCCGGGGACGCCCACCCGCTCGACGTACCCCAGCGACTCGAGGTCGCGCACCTGCTTCGACGCGCCCTGCTGGGTCATGCCCAGAGACTCGGCGAGCGCGGTGATCGTCGGCTCGTCGTCGACGAGCCGCTGGATGACGTAGCCGTGGGAGGGCTTGACGCCCGAGAAGCCGGCCGCCTCGATCCGGTCGAGAACGATTCGCGCGGAGCCGCCCCCGGCCAGGGAGGCGAGGGTCGGCAGGTCGAGTTCGGTGGCCTTCACGGCATCCACCGTATTGTTGACAACCTTAGTTGTGCAACTTAGGTTGTGCACATGGACACCTCTCATGAGAACCACCTCAGGAACCTCTACGTGGCCATCGCAGCCGGCGCCACCGGTGACGACCTCGCGGCGTTCTTTCATCCCGACGCCGAACAGGTCGAGTACCCGAGCATGATGCGGCCGCACGGGCACCGTCGTTCCCTCGCCGAGATGGTCGAGGGCTCCGAGCGCGGGCTGGAGATCATCCGCGAGCAGCGGTCGGCCACGAGCCGTTCGTCGACCGCCGACCGCTGAGCGCCCTGATCGGCATCCGCCCCCGACCTCGCCTACCACCTGGCCGCGCATTGCCCGGTGCAGCACCTCACCCTTATCGTCGCGAAGGTGGCCACCTACCTGCCGCAAGCGTTCCGCTGGTCCCCGCCCACGCTGGAGGCCCACCTCTCCGACGAGCCCGACCACCACGACCTGAACGCCCGGCTCCTCTACGACCACACGGAGGGCCGGCTCGGCAGCGACATCCGGTTGCGGCTCAAGGGTTCCGACGACGACACCCGCAGCAGCTGCCTGGTCCGCACCGAGGTCGGGCTGAGACTCGCCCAGGCGGTGCCACCTCTCGCCCACGGGGTGCACGTGGTCGCGACGTTCCGGTGCGAGGAGTCCGGGCGCGAGTTCGACCACTACGACGAGGCCGGCCTCTCCGACCTCAAGGTCGACTACACCAGCCGCCCGTTCGCCCGCCTCGACCTCGACCCGCCGCTGGGCGCCCGCGTCTACGACAAGCCCTTCCTCCGGTCCTATGCACAGCACGCCGAACCCACCGTCATGGTCGGCGGCCTGGACTTCGACCTCGACGACGTGGCGCCGGTGCCGCACGGAAAGAAGGCAGTCTTCACGTGCACCCTCGACGAGCTACCGCCTCGGCGCGGCAACCTGCTCGCCGTCGGCATCGAGGACGAGGTGGTGGCACGCTCCGACGACACCACGTACATCGTCCGGCTCCGCTCGCACTGGTTCCTGGAGTCGGTCGACCTCAGCACCTACTGACCGCCGCGAGCCTTACCTTTGGCAGTGGCCCATGGGGGGTCACCGCCGCACGAGGCGAAGGTGCCTCAGTGGGCGATGGCGCTCGCCGGCAGGTCGAACCAGCGCAGGTGCTCGAAGTCGGCGGAGACGTCGGCCGGGTGCGCCGACAGGTCGGGCGGGGTGGCAGCGGCCAGGATGGCCGCGCCGTCGCGCAGGTGCTGCGCGAGCAGCTCCTCGCCGCCGCGGGCATCGGAGCGCGGCACGACCATCGACCCGTCAGCGCCATACCCGATGTCCCGCAACCGGATCGGCGGCTCGACCAGCCCTTCGCGGTGCCGCCACATCCCGGTGGCCGGGTCGAACACGTAGTCGCCGAGCAGCCGCCAGCCGTCGCGCGCGACCAGGCGCACGGCATCCACGACGTAGTCGGCGACGGTGTCGGACAGGAAGTAGTTGAAGTTCACCCGCACCCAGCCGGGCTTGATGCCCTCGCAGCCGCCGGTGATCTCGCGCTCGAACTCGTGCGAGCGCTCGAGGTCGATGCCGAGCAGCCGGTGGCCGTAGGGGCCGGCGCACGAGCAGCCGCCGCGCGACTGCACGCCGAACAGGTCGTTGAGCACGGCGACCACGAAGTTGTGGTGCAGCCAGTGCCCCGAGGGCGCCCGCACCACGAACGACACGATCGAGAGCCGGGGCGCGTCGAGGTTGCCGAGGATCTCGATGGCGGGCTCGTCACGCCAGGCCGCGACGGCCCGGGCCAGTAGGCGCTCCTCGTGCGGCCCGGATCGTCTCGACGCCCACGGCCTCCTTGAGCTGGAACACCAGCCCGGCGCGCACCGCCTCGATGATCGCGGGCGTGCCGCCCTCCTCGCGGTGGGCCGGGTCGGTGAGGTAGGCGTGATCCTCGGGGTTGACGTAGGCGACGGTGCCGCCGCCCGGCACGACCGGCACCCGGTTGGTGAACAGCTCGCGCCGGGCCACGAGCACCCCGGGGGTCGACGGGCCGCCGATGAACTTGTGCGGTGAGAGGAAGATCGCGTCCTTGTACGCCAGCGGGTGGCCGGCGGGCGCGTTCATCTCGATGTCGACGTAGGGGGCGGCGGCGGCGAAGTCCCAGAACGCGAGTGCATCGTGCTCGTGCAGCAGGGTCGAGATGCCGTAGGTGTCGCTGACGATGCCGGTGACGTTGGACGCCGCACTGAACGAGCCGATCTTCAGCGGCCGGTCGGCGAACTCGGCGAGCCGCTCGCGCAGGTGCTCGAGGCACACCCCACCGTCGGCGTCCTCGCGGATGGTCACCACGTCGGCGATGGACTCGCGCCAGGGCACCTCGTTGGAGTGGTGCTCGTACGGCCCGATGAACACCACCGGGCGCTGGTCGCGCGGGATGTGCTCGCTCAGCTGCCACCGGTCCTCGAGGGTCGAGGGGATGCGCAGCCCGAGCACCCCGATCAGCTTGTCGATCGCGCCGGTGCACCCGGATCCGGCGAAGATCACCACGGTGTCGTCGTCGCCGTGCACGGCATCGCGGATGATGCGGCGGGCGTCCTCGCGCAGCCGGGTGGTCTGCAGGCCGGTGCCGCTGCTCTCGGTGTGCGTGTTGGCGTAGCCGGGCAGCACCTCGTTGCGGATGAAGTCCTCGAGGAAGGTCAGCGCCCGACCGGATGCCGTGTAGTCGGCGTACGTGACCCGGCGCCTCCCGTAGGGGGTGGTCATCACGTGGTCCTCACCGATGACGGACTCGCGAATGCGGCGCACCAGCGCCTCCTCGCGCGGCTCCGCTGCCGTGCGCTCAGCCATGCCCACAGCGTCTCACGCGGAGCCTGTCAAAGGTTGGCAGTGCATACCCGTGCAGGTTTGCACTGCCGTGCACAACCACGTACCGTCAGCCGGGTGAACCTCCGGCCCGGCTCGACCAGCGACGGCTGCTCGCTGCGCACCCGCAAGCGCGCCGAGACCCGCGACGCCCTGGTGCAGGCCGCCTACGCCATCGTGCGCGACGCCGGCTTCGAGGGGCTCACCGCCGAGGCGGTGGCCGACCGGGCCGGCGTCTCGCGCCGCACCTTCTTCAACTACTTCCCGTCGGTGGAGTCGGTGCTCACCGCCAGCGTCACCGAGTTCTTCGCCTCGGTCGGCGACCGCCTCGAGGCTCGCCCGGTCGACGAGGACGTGCTCGACAGTGCCCTCGCCGTGGTCACCGACCCCGCCGACGGTGACCTCCTCGAGCGGATCGGCGTGCTGGCCGCGGCCGGTGAGGCCTCCCCCCACGCCCGAGGCCTGATCCTCGTCGAGCTGCACACCTGGCTCGACTGGCTCGAGGGGTGGCTGCGCCGCCGCCTCTCGCTCGATGACTCGCTGGTGGCCACCGACCCCCTCACCACCGAGCTCTACGTCGCCACCCTCGCCTCCAGCCTGGTCGGCGCCGCCGAGGCCGCGTTCCGGGTCTGGCTGCGCGACGGCGCCGCGACTGCGGATGGCGGCCACCCGGCATCCGCAGACCCCGCCTCGCTGCGCGGCTGCTTCACCGCCGCGATCGGGCACGTCCGCACCGGCCTGGACCCCCAGCGGGCCCCCCTCCCCGCGTCCACGCACTGACTCCCTCACCCACGAGAAGGCCCCGATGTCCTCGCTCCTGTACCGCCTCGGCCGCTGGTGCGCCGCCCACGCCTGGCGCACGCTCACCATCTGGCTCGTGCTGCTCGTCGGCCTCGGCGTCCTCGCGGGCACCGTCGGCAAGCCGCTGACCAGCCAGATCTCCATCCCCGGCACGACCTTCCAGAAGGTCATCGACGGGCTCGGCAAGGAGATCCCCGCGGCCGCCGGGGGCGCCGGCACGGTGGTGCTGCAGAGCGCCGACGGCACACCCATGACCGACGAGCAGCGCGCGGCCGCCGAGCAGGTGTTCGCCACCTGGGCGCAGGTGCCGCACGTCAAGCGGGTCAACAACCCGTTCGAGGCCCAGGCCCGGCTCGACAAGTCCGCCACCGACCTGACCGCGGCCGCGACCAAGCTCGAGGCCGGGCAGAAGCAGCTGGATGCCGGCAAGGCGCAGCTCGCGCAGGGTCAGGGCCAGCTCGCCGGCGGCGAGGCGCTCATCACACAGCTCGAGGCCGCCAACCCCACCGACCCGACCCTGACCGGGCTCCGCGCCCAGGTCGAGGCCGGCCGCGCGCAGCTGGAGAAGGCCCAGGCGCAGGTGGAGAAGGGCGAGGCCGACCTGACCGCGGGGCGCACCCAGTACGAGGACGGCAAGGCGGTCGCCGCCGGCACCGCCGGAACCCGCCTGGTCACCAAGGACGGCACGCACGCGGTCGTGCAGATCCAGTTCGACGACAACGCCCAGTCGGTGCCGGTCGACGACCGCGCGCTCATCCCCGCCCGCGGCGACGCCGCCCTGAAGGCCGCCGGTCTCACCGCCGCCTACAGCGTCGAGATCACCCAGGACACCTCACTGATCGGCCCCGGTGAGGTGCTCGGCCTCACCGTCGCCCTGCTCGTGCTGGTCGTCATGCTGGGCAGCCTGATCGCGGCCGGCCTGCCGCTGCTCGTCGCACTGCTCGGGGTGGGCGTCGGGCTCGCCGGTGCGGTGGCCTTCACGGTGTTCACCGACCTCAACACGATGACGCCGTCGCTGGCCCTGATGCTCGGCCTGGCCGTCGGCATCGACTACGCGCTGTTCATCGTCAACCGGCACCGCGGCAACATCCTGCGTGGTGAGGACCTGCACGAGTCGATCGCGCGCTCGGTGGCGACTGCCGGCAGTGCCGTGGTCTTCGCGGGCACCACAGTCGTCATCGCCCTGGCCGCGCTGGTGCTCTCAGGGCTCCCGATCCTGGCCCAGATGGGTCTCGTCGCCGCGGCGACCGTGGCGGTCACGGTGCTCGTCGCCGTCACCGTCAGCCCGGCCGTGCTCGCGCTCATGAAGACCCGCGTGGTGTCCCGTCGGGGCTGGCGCGCGCACGGTTTCGCCACCGCCGGTGACGTCTCGACCCGCACCGCTGCGGCCCACCAGCGCGAGGAGGAGCACGGCGCCTGGTACGTCGGCGCGGTGACCCGCCACCCGTGGCTGACCGTGGTCGGCGTCGTGGCCCTGCTCGGCGTCATGAGCATCCCGGTGCTGTCGCTGCGCATGGGCCTGCCCGACGGCGGCAGCGAGGCCACCGGCACGAGCGCGCACACGGCGTACACGACGATCGCCGACGAGTTCGGCCCGGGCGTCAACGGCCCGATCATCACGGTCGCGACCCTGCCCGCGCAGGACACCCCCCGCACGGATGCCGAGGTGCTCGCCGCGCAGGCCGCCATCTCGAAGGACCTGATGTCGGTCGACGGCGTGAGCAGCGTGCTGCCCTTCGGCGTCAGCGACGACACGTCCACCCTGGCGTTCCAGGTCGTGCCCACCACCGGCCCGGCCGACCCGGCGACCGTCGACACCGTCGAGGCGATCCACTTCTCCGCGGACACGTTCGGCCGGCACACCGGCACCGAGATCGGGCTCACCGGCTCGACCGTCGCCAACATCGAGATCTCGCAGCGGCTGAGTGCCGCCCTGCCCGGCTACCTCGTGGTCGTCGTCGGGCTCTCGCTCATCATCCTGATGCTGGTGTTCCGCTCGATCGTGGTGCCCGTCGTCGCCACGGCCGGCTTCCTGCTCTCGGTCGGTGCGGCCTTCGGTGCCACCGTGGCCGTGCACCAGTGGGGCTGGCTGGGCAGCGTCCTCGGTGTGAACCAGCCCGGGCCACTGCTCTCGTTCATGCCGATCATCCTGATCGGGGTGCTGTTCGGCCTGGCCATGGACTACCAGATGTTCCTCGTGTCGGGCATGCACGAGGCCCGCTCGCACGGCCAGGACTCCCGCACCGCGGTGCGCAGCGGGTTCGTGCACGGCGCCAAGGTCGTGACCGCGGCCGCGATCATCATGACCTCGGTCTTCCTCGGGTTCGCCTTCTCGCACCTGGTGATGGTGCGGCCGATCGGCTTCGGCCTGGCGGTGGGCGTGTTGGTGGATGCCGTGCTGGTGCGGATGACGCTGACCCCGGCGGTCATGCACCTGCTCGGTGACCGAGCCTGGTACCTCCCGCGCTGGCTCGACCGGCTGCTGCCCGACCTCGACGTCGAGGGCGTCAAGCTTGCTGAGCGCCTGGAGTCGGGTGCACTGGGCGGCGCCCCCACGGCATCCGTACCGATCGGGTCGGGCGAGTCGGCGGCGGCGGAGCCGGGCGCCGAGCCGGAGCGCGAGGACACCGACACCACCGAGGCCGCCCGCGTCTGACCGAGGGTCTTTCGCGAAGTCAGGAGCACTTCGTCGAGTCAGGATCGTGTACGGCCCTGATTCCGCGAAGTGCTCCTGACTTCGCAGAGCCACACAGCAGGCACCGGCGACACACAGCCTGCGCATAGGTACGGCCCCCACCGTGGAGGTGTAAGGCAGCACCCCCACCCCAGGAGGCCCCGATGTCCACCACCCCCCGAGCCCTCGGCCGGGCCAAGGCCCTGACCGCCGGCGCGATGCTGGTGGCTGCAGTAACCACCGGCGGAGTGGCCCTGCACCTCGCGGACGCCCAGACCACGACCGCCGCCGCCGGCGCGACCACCGTCGACACCGTCGGTACGTCGTCCGGCACCTCGGGCACGTCGTCGCAGTCGTCGTCCGACGACGACTCCTCGTCTTCCGACGACGACTCGTCCTCGGACGACTCGAGCACCTCGGGGAGCGCCTCCACCACCACGTCGAACGGTTTCGCGCCGGTGGCTCCCCCAGCCCCCGCCCAGGCCCCTGCGCAGTCGAGCACCAACGGCTCCTGACGCCATGACCACGCTCACCACCGCTGCGGGCGGACCCGCCGGCGTCGCGGACCTGCCGACCCTGCCGCACCGCGAGCCGGCCGCCTCCGCCACGACGGCACGCAGCACGGCTCCTGCCGGGGATGCCGTGGGCGCCGAGTTCCGCGCGATCGGCACCACCGTTCGGCTCCTCACCACCGACCCTCGCGCCCTCGCTCCGGCCACGGACCTGCTGCGACGCCACCTCGAGGCCCTCGACCTCGCGGCCAGCCGGTTCCGCGTCGACTCCGAGGTGTGCCGGCTCGCGGTCGCGGCCGGCAGCGGGCCCGCCCACCTGCACGCCTCCCCGATCCTGGCCGGCTCGGTGCGGGCCGCCCTGCACGCGGCCCGGATCACCGACGGCCTCGTGGACCCCACCGTCGGCGTCGCCGTCGTCGTGAGCGGCTACGACGCCGACATCGACGTCGTGCGCGGCCGCCCCGGCCCCAGCGGCACGGCCACCAGCGGCGGGGCGGCCGTCCCCGGCTGGCGCACCGTGACCATCGACGCCGACGGCCTGCTCAGCGTGCCGCGCGGCTGCCTGCTCGACCTCGGGGCGAGCGCCAAGGCGCACGCGGCCGACGTCGTGGCCGCCCGGCTGGCCGCCAGCCTGCCCGGTGGGTTCCTCGTCAACCTCGGCGGTGACATCGCGCTGTCCGGCGACACCCCGCGCGACGGCTGGAGCATCGCCGTCGACGGCTCCACCGCACCGGGCCGCGAGGTCGTGGCCCTGGTCTCCGGCCAGGCCATCGCGACCAGCTCGACCCGGCTGCGCACCTGGCCCGGCGCCGACGGCCACCTTCGGCACCACATCGTCGACCCCCGCACCGGGCGCACCGCGCCCGCCCTGTGGGCCGAGGTCACCTGCGTCGCCGCCACCGCGCTCGAGGCGAACGCCGCGTCGACCGCGGCCGTCGTGCTGGGCGCCGAGGCTCCCGACTGGCTTGCGGCACAGGGCATCCCGGCTCGGCTTGAGCACCTCGACGGCCGCGCCGTGCACACCGCCGGCTGGCCCACCCCGGCAGCGGAGGCGCGGCCGTGAACGAGCTGCTCTGGTACGTCTCGCGAGCCACCGGGCTGGTCAGCCTGGCCCTGCTCACCGTGGTGCTCGTGCTCGGTGCGGTCACCTCCGGGCGCCGGGCCCCCCACGGCGAGCGCGCCACCGTGCTGATGGGTCTGCACCGCTGGCTCTCGCTCGGCATGGTCGCCTTCCTCGGGGTGCACGTGGCGACGGCCGTGGCCGAGACCTACGTGTCGATCGACGCCATCTCCGCGATCGTGCCCTTCACCAGCAGCTACCAGACGCTCTGGGTGGGTCTGGGAACTCTCGCGGTCGACCTGGTCATCGCGGTCGCCGTCACGTCGTGGCTGCGGCACCGCATCCCCGAGCGGCTGTGGCGGGGCGTGCACCTCACGGCCTACCTGCTGTGGCCGGTCGCGCTCGTGCACGGGTTCGCCATGGGCACCGCCAGCGAGCCGCTGCTGCGCGCCACCACCGTGGCCTGCGGGCTGGTCGGCATCGCCGCCCTCGCCTGGCGGGCCAACGCCCGGCACGCCGACGCGGCCCGCCGGTCCGACGTCCTGCGCCAGGAGTGGTCATGACCGACATCCGCGAGCTGCTCGACGCCGCCGGCCTCACCGGCCGTGGGGGCGCCGCGTTCAGCACCGCCGTCAAGGTGCGCGCCGCCCGTGAGGAGGGCGCCGCCGTCATCGTCAACGCCTGCGACGGCGAGATCGGCGCGGCCAAGGACGCCTATGTCGTCGAGCACCACCTCGCGGAGCTGGTCCGTGGCGCCGAGCTGGTCACCCCGCCCCGCGCCCGCAGGGTGCGGTACGCCGCGCACCGCGACTCGTACACCGCCACCCTCCTGCAGCAGGCCGGCCTCGACGTGCTCGAGGCGCCGGCCCGCTACGTGTCGTCGGAGGAGACCTCGCTGATCTCGCTCGCGCACGGTCGGCTGGCCCGCCCGATGACCAAGCGGATGCCGTTCGTGCGCGGGGGGCGCGACGCCGACGGCCGCGCCGTGCGCCCCACCGTCGTGCTCAACGCCGAGACGGTGTGGCGAGTCGCCCAGGTGGCCGAGAACGGCCCGGCCTGGTTCCGCTCGTTCGGCACTGCCGCCGAGCCCGGGCCGCGGCTGGTCACCCTGACCGGCGCGGTCAGGCACCCCGGCGTTCTCGAGACCGAGTCGGGCGTGCCGCTCGCCGGCCTGCTCGACGCCGCGGCATCCGACCGTGGTGCCGAGCACCTCGTCATCGGTGGCCTCGGCGGCGTGCTCGTGCCGCTGGTGGCCGCGCGAGGGCTGGCCTGGTCGAGCGCCGACCTGGCGCGCTTCGGCGGGTCGGTCGGCCCCGGCATCATCGACGTGCTCGACCCCCACCGTTGCCCGGTCGCGGTCGTCGACTCCTACCTCGGGTTCGCCGCGGGAGAGTCCGCCGGCCAGTGCGGGCCGTGCATGTTCGGGGTGCCGGCGCTGGCGGCGACCTGGCACGACCTGCTGGTCCACCGCCCCACCCCCGCCCGGCAGGATGCCGTGCGGGCCCACGCCGGGCTGCTCCCGAACCGCGGTGCCTGCCGCTTCCCCGACGGCGTCGCCCGGTTCGCGGCGAGCGCCCTGCAGGCGCTCGGCCCGCACCTGAAGGCCCACCGTGACGGCCGGTGCCCCAGCGAGAGGACCTCCCGTGTCGCGAGTCGTGCCTGACCCCCGCGCCTCCGCCGCCGTGCGGGCCGTGCCGACCTCCCGGCATCCGCAGCTGCGGGTCGACCGCGTCGCCTGCACCGGGCACGGGATGTGCGCCAGCCTGCTGCCGCGACAGGTGCGCCTCGACGAGTGGGGCTACCCCGTCGTCGACGACGCCACCGTGCCGGTCGACGACGGCGACGCGGCCATCAAGTTCTGTCCGGCCCGGGCGCTGTACTGGGGGTGACCCGGTCGTGCGTGTCCGCGAAGTCAGGAGGTCCCCGCGGGCTCAGGCGGTTCTCGCCGAGTCAGGACCGTATACGGCCCTGACTGGGCGAAGTGCTCCTGAGTTCGCGGGTCAGCGGCCGCGCGGGCGGCGCGGCGACGAGCTCGGGTGGGCGATCAGCTGCTTGAGCAGCGCCACTGCCCGCACCGCCGGCGGGTTCGGCGCGCCCAGGTCGTGCACCACCGCCGCCAGGTGCCGCACCGGCGTGGGTGCCGCGATGCCGAGCCGCACGACGCCGGCCGGCAGGTTGCGCGCGGCGAGGCCCGGCAGCACGGAGACCCCGATGCCGGCGGCAACGAAGCCGATGGCGGTGTAGTGGTCCTGGGCCTGCACGCTGAACCGCGGGCGGAACCCGGCCGCACTGCACGACGCCACCACCAGACGGTGCCCGGGCGAGCGTGGGTAGTCGTTGCTCACCCAGGTCTCACCCCGCAGGTCGGTCAGGGCGATCGTCCCTGCGTCCTCCAGCGGGTGACCGCGCGGCACGATCGCCACGAACGGGTCCTCCGTGAGCTCGGTGCGGGAGTAGCCGTCGGGCAGCCGCCCGCCGGGCGGGTCGATGACCAGGTCGATGTCGAGCCGCGGCACCCGCTGCTCGACCTCGTTGAGCACCAGCTCGAGCACGATGTCCGGGAACTCGGCGGTCAGCCGCTTGACGAGGGACGGCATCCAGTTGGCACCGGCCGAGGAGAAGTAGCCGATCGACAGGCGGCCCGAGCGCCCGTCGCGCAGGTCGGCCACCACCGAGTCGAGGCGGTTCCACTGGCTCATCACCTCGTCGCTCTGCGCGTCGAGCACCAGCGCCGCCTCCGTGGGCGCGATGCCCCGGCCGACCCGCTGGAACAGGGTCAGCCCGGTCTCCTTCTGCAGTGCCGACAGGTGCTGGCTGACCGCTGACGAGGTGAGGCCCAGGTTGTCGGCGGCCGCCTGCACCGAGCCGCTCGCGACGACAGAGCGGAAGACGCGGAGGCGGTGTGGGTCGAGCATGTATCAATGATAAGTCAGACTTCACTACTGCTAAGTAACTTCGCGTTGTGCTGAAGAGTCAACCCGCGCACACTGGAGTCATGCGAACCTCTATCTTCACCTCTGACAAGGCCCGCACGATCGCGGCCCGCCTTCGCACCAGCCGCCACCACGGCGGGGGCTGGAGCGCCCACGCCGACCGCGACATGGCGCGCGAGGCCTTCGAGATCCACGTCATCGCGCAGACCAGCCACGACCGCGTGATCTGAGCACCCCAACACCGGGGCGAACCACACCGACTGACCCTCACGCCACCACGTGGCGGAGGGTCAGCGTCGTCTCCGGCGAGGCAGCCTCGAGCTCGGCCCGCTGGGCCAGGTAGAGCTCGGCGCAGGCCAGGGCGTCGGTGAGCGCCTCATGCGCGCGATAGACCGGCAGCCCGCGCCGCTCCCGAGCGGTCCACAGCCGCAACGCTCCCCGCTCCGGCTCGGCCCCCCACCCGCCGGCCACCACCCGCCGCTCCAGCTCGAAGGTGTCGACGACGACGCAGGGCATCCCCGCTCCCCACGCCCGCTCGCAGACCGCCGCGAGGAACTGCGTCTCGATCCGCGCGAAGTGCGCGAGCAGCACCCGCCCGGCGAGCGCGGCGAGCAGGCGCGCGACGGCATCCTCGAGGGGTTCCCCGCCGGCGAGCCGGTCGTCGGTGAGCCCGTGCACCGTGGCGCTCTGGCCCACGCCCGCGGCACCGCCGGCATCGCGCACGACCACCCGCCCGACGCCGCCGAGCTCGATGCGGCCGCCATCGACCGGCAGCCAGCCGATCGACAGCACCCGGTCGCGCTTGGGGTCGAGCCCGGTCGTCTCGATGTCGACCGCCAGCAGCCGCAGCTCGGACAGGGGCGTGTCCGCGCCCGGCAGCGGCACCGACAGGTAGTCGGCCAAGGGGCCGGGGGCTGCTGCGCGCGCGGCCCGCTCGCGCCGCTGCTCGGGAGTGCGGCGGAACAGGCTCACGAGATGTACTGCATGGGGTAGCGGTGCGACAGGGCCGACTGGGCGCCTCGCACGATCGCGAACGCCTCGCGCAGGTGCCGCTTGTCGAAGCTGGACAGCTCGTCGGGCGAGACGAAGTTGTCGGTCGGCTCGCCGCGGCGCACCTGCGCCGCCTGGTGGCGCAGCCGCACGTACGAGATGAACTCGAACGCGTCGCGCAGGTCGTCGGCCCGCTCGGCGCCGAAGATGCCCGCCTCGCGCGCCGCCTCGATGCGGGCCTGGGTGTTCACCGCCGGGCTACCCACCGATAGTGCGTGCGCCCGGGCCAGCTCGACGACGGCACCGATGCCGCCGCGCTTGATGTCGAGGGTGTCCTTGTGGTCGCCGGCCTTCTCGAGCACGAAGCCACGGAAGAACCCCAGCGGCGGCTCGTTGGCGGTCGCGTTCTTGGCCAGGTGCGCCAGGAACACCTTGGATGCGGGAGACGCCTTGAGCACGTGCCGCTGCAGCCGAGCAAAGAGCCCGACGTCGCCGTGCACCGGCCGCATGTCGAAGAAGATGCTCGCGCCCAGGATGGCGTCGGGCACCGGCTGGTGCAGCCACGAGGTGAACTCCTGGCGCCACCCGGCCAGCGGCTGACGCCACCGCGGGTTCGTGGCCATCACGTCACCCGGGCAGCGCGGGTAGCCGCAGGTGACCAGGTCGTCGACCACCCGGGTGGCCAGCGCCTCGAACCATGCGGCGTGCCCGGGGTGCACCGCGTCGTCGATCAGGATCGCGTTGTCCTGGTCGGCGGCCAGCGCCTGCTCGAGCCGGGCCCGGGAGCCCAGTGCCACCCAGCAGTAGGGCACCGGCGGCGGGCCGAGGTCGGCCTCGGCGAGCGCGATGACGCGCCGCTCCACGGCATCCCCGACCGCGGTGACGACCCGGCCGATGTCGTCGGCGGAGGCGTCCTGCTCGACCAGCGCCTGCACCATCTGGGGCAGCCGGTTGGCCACCTTGGCCACTCCCGCGACGTCGGGCTGCTTGGCGATGTCACCGGCCAGGTAGACCGGGTTCGCCTGCTCCAGGCGCAGCAGGTCGGTGGTGGTGACGATGCCGACCGGCAGCCCGGTGCCGTCGACGATCGGCAGGTGGTGGATGTGCCGGCCCACCATCTCGAGCAGCACCTCGAAGGCCAGCGCGTCGACCGCCCCGGTGACCGGGTCGGCGGTCATCACCGTGGTGACGGCCACCGCTGGGTCGACCCCCGCGGCGAGCACCCGGGTGCGCAGGTCGCGGTCGGTGACGATGCCGGCGAGCCGCTCGCCGTCCATCACCAGCAACGACGACACCCGGTGCTGCGACATCACCTGCGCCGCCTCGCGCACGGTGGCCGTGGTGGCCACCCCCACTGGATTGCGGCCCACGAGGTCGCGCACCCGGGTCTTGAGGATCGCGCTGCCGGTCGAGCTCAGCTGCAGCGCCGCGACCGCACCGCTCATCCGGCTGGCCCGCTGGGCGTCGAAGAAGGCATCGACCTCGGGGTGGTCAGCGCACAGCTGGTGGAAGTCCTCGGCCGGCAGCAGCAGGGCCAGGGAGTCCTCGATGGCGGTGACGTCGAAGGTCGACGGGTTGCCCTGGGTCAGGGTGATCGAACCGAAGCACGACCCCTCGCCGCCGCGGTCGACCAGGCTGCCCTGCGCGTCGTGCACCTCCGCGGCCCCCGACCGCAGCACGTACAGGTGCGAGTTGTCCCGGCCGCGCTCGATGAGCTTCGTGCCGCGCCGGAAGTACTCCACGCTCATCCGCGCCGGCAGGGTGTCGAGCACGGCGTCCGGCAGCACGTCGAAGGGCTCGTGGTGGGCGAGGAAGTCGCGCACCTCGGACAGCTCGACGTCGAGGGCCATGGGCCCATCGTGGCAGCGCCGGCCCGGCCCGCGCGGGCGCTCCACGGCGTCGGCGCGCCCGGCGAGCGCCTTCCCTCGACGAACGGCATCCGTGCAGGTCGCAAAGTCCTAAAGCCTCGGTGCGGCTGCTGGAATGAGGCTCCGCGCCGCCGCCGGCGGCGCCCGACAGGAAGGTGGGGACACATGAGCGACAGCACCATCGAGCCGCTGCCCGACGGCGACGGCAAGCTGGGCAACGCCGAGGGGCCGGCCGACGCCGGTGCCGGCGACAGCGGGATGCCGGGCGAGCACGACGGCGGGGCGGACGGCGGCGCCGGTGGCGGTGCCGGCACGGGTGGGCCCGACGAGGGGCCGGCCGACGCCGGTGCCGGCGACGCCGGTCAGCCCGGTGAGCACGACGGTGGGGCCGACGGCGGGGCCGACGCCTCGCAGTGACCACCTCATCGCGGACCCGGCCCGTGGCCTCCCCCACCTCGGGGGAGGGCCACGGGCTGGCGTCACTCGTGGCGCTGGACCGGGCGACGTTCGCTGACCGGCACTGGGGCCGCCAGCCGCTGCTGACCCGGGCGGCCGAGCGCACACCCGACCCCGGCCTCTTCGGCCCGGATGCCGTCGACGAGCTGCTCGCCCGCCGCGCCCTGCGCACCCCCTTCCTGCGGATGGCCCGCGAGGGCAGCACCCTCGAGCCCTCTTCCTTCACCCTCGGCGGGGGCGTCGGCGCCACGATCGGCGACCAGGTGAGCGAGGACCTTGTCCTGCGCCACTTCGCCCAGGGCGCGACGATCGTGCTGCAGGCCCTGCACCGCACCTGGCCACCGGTGGCCGACGCCGCCCAGGAGCTCGCCGCCGACCTCGGCCACCCGGTGCAGGTCAACGCCTACGTCACGCCACCGCAGAACCGCGGCTTCGACGACCACTACGACGTGCACGACGTCTTCGTGCTGCAGGTCAGCGGCGAGAAGCACTGGCAGGTGCGCCCGCCCGTCATAGAGTCGCCGCTGCGCGACCAGCCGTGGACCGACAACCGGGATGCCGTGCGCCGCGCCGCACAGGCGCCGCCCACCATCGATGCCGTGCTCGCCCCCGGCGACTGCCTCTACGTGCCGCGGGGCTGGTTGCACTCGGCGACCGCCCTCGGCGGGACGAGCATCCACCTCACGTTGGGCGTGCACGTCTGGACCCGGCGCCAGCTGGCCGACGACCTGCTGCGGGCGGCCGCCCGGGTGCTCGACGCCGACCCGGCGGTGCGCGCGTCGCTCGAGCTGGGTGTCGACCCGCTCGATCCCGAGGTGGCCGCTGAGGCGCTCCCCGGCATCCGGGCGGCGGTCGTTGCAGCCCTCGAGCGCGTCACCGACGAGGAGCTCTCGGCGGCTCTGGCCCGGCGGGTGCGAGCCGCACAGCGGGCCGAGCCGATGGGGGCGCTGCGCCAGCACGCGGCGACCCACGACCCCGCGACCACCTGGCGGCCCCGGCACCACCTCGCCGCGCACTGGGAGGCCGAGCGCGCCGACGGCTTGACCACCCTGGTGACCCGGGTGGCGCGGGTCGACGTGCCGGCCGGGCACCGTACCGCCGTGGACGACGTCCTGGCGGGTGCCACCGACCCGGCGCTGCTCGACCCCTCGGTGCGCCGATCCCTCTGTCTCGCAGGCCTGCTCGTCCCCGCTGACGAGCCAGAACCGGACCCCCGAACAGGTAGTCGGCATTCCGAAGACCCCTGCTGAGCGTGGCATTGCCGCCGTCGGTGGCCGACTGCCTGTTGGCAGGTGCACTGGAGGGACGGGCGCTTGGTGACCCCGGGGGCCGCCGGCCTGGCAGGGGACAAGGTCTCCACAAGGTGTCCCGCGCACTCTTCTTGGGTGGGGTCCTTCAGGTCCTGCTAGAGGGCCGGCCCCACACCGGAGGCACGACCATGCCGACGACCGGTCGACGCAGAACTCGATGGGCGGTGCTGACCGCCGCGGTGGCACTGACCCTGGTGCTCCCCGTGACACTCGGTGTCTGGAGCGCCACCCGCACCGCGACGTACTCCCGGGCGCTCCCTCCCAGCCCCACGTCGACGGGGACCGGTGTGGAGGGCACTCCCGGCGTGAGTGACGGCACCCCTCGAAGCGCCTCACCGGCGCCCAGTGGTGCCGCCCAGCTTCGCGGCCTCGACCCGGCCACGCTGGACCGTCAGGTGGCGGGCGAGGATGCCGCGGCCGCACCCGGGGCCTCCCGAGCAGCGCCGGCGAAGGGCAGCAGGATCGCCGGGGCGGTGGGCACCTACCAGGTGGGCCGAGGAGTTGCGCCCGGCACCTACGCATCGGCAGCACCCGCCGCCGGCCGGACCTGCCGATGGGCCGTCTCCGCCACCAGCGGTGACACCCTCAGGTCGGGTCAGAGCACGGCCGCCACCGTCGTCACGATCCACGCCACCGACGGGTTCTTCGAGACCACCGGCTGCTCGACCTGGCGCCGGCTCTCCTGAGCCGAAGCCGCTCGGTGGGGCCCTCAGGCGGACGCGCGCACGACCAGCCGGGTGGGCAGCACCGTCGTGCGCGGCACGGGCTCGCCGGCGATCCGCGCGAGCAGCAGGTCGGCCATCACCCGGCCCATCTCCTCGACCGGCTGGTGCACCGAGGTCAGGGCGGGGTCGGTGTGCCGGCACACGGCTGAGTCGTCGAAGCCCACGAGCGCGACGTCGTCGGGCACCCGCAGCCCGGCCTCACGCAGCACCCGCAGCGCGCCTACGGCCATCAGGTCGGAGGCGGCGAACACGGCATCCGGCACCACCCCGGCGCCGAGCACCTCGCGCATCGCCACCTCGCCGCTGTCCTCGCTGTAGTCGCCGAACGCCACGACGAGTCCGTCGGTGTCCCGGCCGCCCGCCCGTAGGGCGTCGCGGGCGCCCGCAAGCCGGTTGCGCCCCGAGGTCATGTCCTGCGGCCCGGTGAGCACGACGATCCGTCGGCGACCGGTCGCCAGCAGGTGCTCGACCGCGGCGGCTCCTCCGGCGCGGTTGTCGGCGTCGACCAGCACGGCCGGGTCGGTGCCGGCCACCGCGCCGCCGCACACGGTGGGCACGCCGCGCCGGTCGAGGGTCTCCACGAGACCGTCGTTGGCGTGCAGCGAGAGCAGGAGCACCCCGTCGACGTGCTGCTCGGTGAGGTAGGCGGCGACCCGGGCGCGGTCGCGCTCGGTGCCGGCCATGGTCAGCATCAGCTGGAAGGGGGAGGCGCCGAGCCGCTCGCCGACCCCGCGCACGATGGCGCCGAAGTAGGGCTCCCCGAACACGCGGTGGCCGGGCTCGGACACGACCAGGGCGACGACGTCGGTGCGGCGGGTGACCAGCGACCGGGCGGCCCGGTTGGGCACGTAGCCCATCGACTCGACCGCCTGCTCGACGGCGGCGCGGGCGGCGGGCGACACGTGCGGCGAGCCGTTGACGACCCGCGAGGCGGTGCCGCGCCCCACCCCGGCCTGCCGGGCGACCTCGTCGATGGTGGGTGGACGCCTGGCTCCCGTGCCGGTGCCGGGTTCCCGGACGGCTCCGACACGGGTGCCAGACGAGATGGGACGGGTTGACCGGGTCGAGACCTCGGTGTCCGCAGGCTCCGTGGGAGCGCTCCCATCCTCCACGGACCCATTGTGTCTCCATCATGCCTGCCGGCGTCCAGCGCCCCGGCGGGTCGTGTCCCAACCGTGACCGGATACCCAGGTGAGAGGGTGTGGCCGTGCGAGCCCTGACCTACACCGCGTTCGGCGCGACCCCCGCCGTCGTGACCCTTCCCGACCCGACGCCACCGCCCGGGGGCGCGGTGGTGCGGGTGACGGCCAGCGGGCTGTGCCGCAGCGACTGGCACGGCTGGATGGGCCACGACGACGACATCGCCACCTTCCCGCACGTGCCGGGCCACGAGCTGGCCGGTGTCGTCGAGGCGGTGGCCGACGACGTGGATGCCGGGTGGCTGGGTCGCGCGGTCACCGCACCCTTCGTGATGGCCTGCGGGGCGTGCGCGGTGTGCCGGGCCGGGGCGGCCCAGGTGTGCCCGAACCAGCGCCAGCCGGGCTTCACCGACCCGGGCTCCTTCGCTGAGCTGGTGGTCGTGCACGCCGCCGACACCAACCTCGTGGCCCTGCCCGAGGGGCTGGATGCCGGGGTCGCGGCCGGTCTCGGCTGCCGGGTCGCGACGGCCTACCGGGCCGTGGTCGCCAGGGCGGCGGTGCGCGAGGGCGACTCGGTGCTCGTGATCGGTTGTGGCGGTGTGGGGCTGGCCGCCGTCGCCATCGCGCGCAGCCGGGGCGCGTTCGTCTGTGCGGTCGACGTCTCGGCGGCCTCGCTCGATCGTGCGCTGTTCCACGGCGCCGACGAGGTGGTCGACGCGTCGATCGGCACCGACAAGGTGCTGGCAGCGGTCTCGGCCTGGTCGGGTGGCGGGGTGTCGGTGAGCATCGACGCCCTGGGCTCGCCGCCGGCCTGCCGCACCGGCATCCTCGCGCTGGGCCGTCGCGGTCGGCACGTGCAGGTGGGGCTGCTACCGCCGAGCGCCGGGCGGGCCGACGTGCCGATGGAGCGAGTCATCGGGTGGGAGCTCGACGTGCTGGGCAGCCACGGAATGGCGGCCGCGGACTACCCGCCGCTGCTCGACGACGTGGTGAGCGGCCGGCTCGACCTCGGCGACCTGCTGGCCCCGGGCGACCCGCTCGGGCTCGAGGCGGCCGGCGCGGCGCTGGTCGCGATGGGGTCGGCGCCCTCGACCGGCATCGTGCTCGTCGACCCCACGCGCTGATCAGCGATGGAGCGGTGCCGCCCGCGAGAACGCCTCGGGCAGAGGGGCGCCGAGCCGGCCTCGCATCGGTGCCCGGACAGACCACCCGGCCCGGCACCAGGAGGCCGGCTCGACGCTTCCGACGTTATACCCGCTGGGGTATGACGGGGCGATCTGTGAGCACCACCACAGCGCCGGATTCCGTCATGACCCGGCCGATATCTTGTGGTAGCAGGGACGCCCAGAAGGAGAGAGATGGCCGACGTCGTCGTCCTGGGTGCGGGGGTCTCGGGGCACACCGCGGCACTGCACCTCAACCGGCTGCTGCCCAGCGGCAGCACGGTCACCGTCGTGTCACCGAGCTCGTCATGGAACTGGATCCCCAGCAACATCTGGGTGGGCGTGGGGCGGATGCCCAAGGAGTCGGTCGTCTTCGCACTGGCGCCCGTGTATGCCGCCAAGGGCATCGGTTTCCACCAGGCGAGGGCCGTGACCATCCTCCCCGAGGGTGACGACGCGAGCCCCCGCGGTGCCGTCGACATCGTCTACACCAGCCCCGACCGGGCCGGCGAGCAGGAGCGCCTCCGCTACGACTACCTCGTCAACGCCACCGGTCCCCAGCTGCGCTTCGACCTCACTCCCGGCCTCGGCCCCGACGGCGGGCACACGCTGTCGGTGTGCACCGCGGAGCACGCGGTGCAGGCGTCGGCCCGGCTCAAGGAGACCATCGAGCTGCTCCGGGCAGGCGTGCCGCAGACCCTGGTCGTCGGCATGGGCCACGGCACCTGCACCTGCGAGGGCGCGGCCTTCGAGTACGTCTTCAACGTCGACCACGAGCTGCGCGAGGCCGGGGTGCGCGACCGGGCCCGGCTCGTCTACCTCACCAACGAGGCCCGGCTCGGCGACTTCGGCGTCGACGGCATCACCTTCGACGACCGCGGCTTCACCACCTCCTCGGAGCTGTGGACCTCGAGCCTGTACCGCGAGCGCGGTGTCGAGGCGATCGTCGGGGCCCACGTGCACCGGGTCGAGCCCGGGGTGATCTCCTTCGAGACGCTCGACGGCGTGCACCAGGAGCTCGACTTCGACTTCGCGATGCTCATGCCGCCCTTCGGCGGGGTGCCGATGCAGGCGGTCGGCCGCGACGGGGCCGACATCACCTCACAGCTGTTCGCGCCCAACGGGTTCATGCGCGTGGACGCCGACTACTTCCCCAAGCCCTACGAGATGTGGCGTGGCGCCGACTGGCCGAGCACTTACCAGGCCCTGGGCCACCCGCGGATCTTCGCGGTCGGCATCGCCTTCGCCCCACCGCACCAGATCTCGCGTCCGCGGGTGAGCCCGACCGGCACCGTCATCACCCCGTCGGCCCCGCGCACCGGGATGCCGTCGGGCGTCATGGGCAAGACCGCGGCACTGACCATCGTCGACCGGGTCAAGCACGGCGACGACCGCCCGGCGCACGTGGCGTCGATGGCACAGATGGGGGCCGCCACGGTCGCGTCCGCGGGAGCGGGCTTGCGCCGGGGGTCGGCGGCGGCGCTCACGATGCTGCCGGTGGTGCCCGACTACACCGTCTATCCCACGGGCCGCGACCTCTCCGACACCCGGGCCGAGATCGGGCTGAGCGGCCACTGGGTCAAGCTGCTGATGCACCACCTGTTCATGTACAAGGCGCAGGGCCGCCTCGGCTGGCAGCTGATCCCGGAGTGAGCGACATGAGCCACGAGACGTTCAGCCCCGCCCTCGACCTCGGCGCCGCACCGCTGCCCACCGAACGCACGCTGCGGATGCGGCAGAGCCTGCCGGTGCAGGCGTTCCGGTTCTTCGCCTTCGGCGTGCGGCTCGTGCGGATGGTCCTCAAGCGCCACCGCTGAGCCGGTTGCCCCGAACACCGGTGCGCCACACTGGGGCGATGGGCGTGCGCCGGTGGTGGGACGAGCAGGTGGTGCCGCGCCTGACCGACCGCGGCCTGAACGACGCGACGGCCGGCAGCTGGCGCACGACCGTCTGCGGCGGCGCCACCGGCGAGGTGCTCGAGATCGGCTTCGGGTCCGGGCGCAACCTCGCGTACTACCCGGGCGAGGTGAGCCGGGTGCTCGCGGTCGAGCCGGCCGAGCTGTCCTGGCAGCGCGCGCAGGCGCGCGTCACGGCGTCCGGGATGCCGGTGACGCGGGTCGGGCTGGACGGCGCCCACCTGCCGCTGCCCGACGCGAGCGTCGACACCGTGGTGTCGACCTGGACGATGTGCACCGTGCCCGAGATCGAGCAGGCGCTCGGCGAGGCCCGCCGGGTGCTACGGCCGGGCGGGTCGCTGCGCTTCGTCGAGCACTCGCTGGCTGCCGATGAGCGCGTCGCCGGCTGGCAGCGGCGGGTCCAGCCGTTCTGGGGCCCGCTGGCCGGCGGCTGCCACGTCGACCGCGACATCGCGGCGCTGGTGGCGGGCGCGGGCTTCGACGTCGACCTGGCCTACGCGGGGTTCATCGGCGGCGGCCCGGCCAAGCCCTGGCTGTGGTTCGTCTCCGGGTCGGCCACCCCGGCCTGACCCCCACTTCCCCACCTTCGCGGCGAGTGCGCAAGTGGTTGCCCTGGCAGCCACTTGCGCACTCGAGGCGAAGGTCAGCGGCCGAACAGCTTGCTGAGGAAGCCGGTGCTGGGCTCGCCCTCGTGGCCCTGGCAGCGGTCGCTGGCCGGCACGCCGCGCAGCACGCTGTCGACGTGCTGGCCACAGCCGGCCCAGGTCGTCTTACCGCACTTGCGGCAGGTCACTGCTCGGCACATGCCGGGAACTCCTCGTGTTCGGGGGCGACGTCGCACCAGCATACCCCACGGGGTATGCTGGTGCCCATGCGGATCATCATCATCGGGGGTGTCGCCGGCGGCATGAGCGCGGCCACCCGCCTGCGCCGGCTGCTCGAGGACGCCGAGATCACCGTCGTCGAGCGCAGCGGCCACGTCTCCTACGCCAACTGCGGCCTGCCCTACCACGTGGGCGGTGTCATCGCGAAGCGGTCGTCGCTGCTGCTGCAGACCCCGCAGGCGCTGCACCGTCGCTTCGGGCTCGACGTGCGCGTGCACACCGAGGCCGTGCGCATCGACCGCGACCGGCGGGTGTTGGTCGTGCGCGACCTCGCCGCCGACACCGTGGTCGAGCTGCCGTACGACGCCCTCGTGCTGTCGACCGGCGCCCGCGCGGTGCGCCCGCCGATCCCCGGCATCGAGCGCGCGCTGTCCCTGCGCGACGTCGAGGACACCGACGCGCTCGTGGCCGCCACCCACGGTGCCCGCACCGCCGTGGTCGTCGGGGGCGGGTTCGTCGGGGTCGAGGTGATGGAGAACCTCGTGCACCTGGGCCTGTCCGTGACGCTCGTCGAGGCCGCCGAGCAGGTGATGACGCCCCTCGACCCGGAGATGGTCAGCCCGGTGCACGACCGCATCCGCCAGCACGGCGTCGACCTGCGCCTCGGCGCCGGCGTGGCGTCCATCGGGCCCGACGACGTCACGTTGACCACTGGTGAGAGCGTCCCGGCCGACCTCGTCGTGGCCGCCATCGGCGTGCGGCCCGAGACCACGCTGGCCGAGGCCGCGGGGCTCGCCGTGGGTGAGCACGGCGGCATCCTCGTCGACGACCGGCTGCGGACGTCCGACCCCGCCATCCTCGCCGTCGGCGACGCGGTCGAGAAGGTCGACGCCGTCGACGGGTCCGCGACCCTGGTGCCGCTGGCCAACACCGCCAACCTGCAGGGCCGCCGGGCGGCCGACGTGATCGCCGGCCTGGCGGTGCGCGACCGGCCGGTGCTGGGCACCGCCATCGTCGGCGTCTTCGGGCTGCAGGTGGCCTCGACCGGCTGGTCCGAGAAGCGGCTGCGGGCCGCCGGTCGGCGCTACCGGGCCATCCACACCCATCCGGCGTCGCACGCCACCTACTACCCGGGCGCCGACGCCATGGCCCTGAAGCTGCTCGTCGACCCCGACACCGACGCCATCCTGGGTGCCCAGGGCGTCGGCGACTCCGGCGTCGACAAGCGGATCGACGTGATCGCCACCGCCATCACCGGGGGTCTGCCCGCCAGTGCGCTCGCCGAGCTCGAGCTCGCCTACGCACCGGCCTTCTCCTCGGCGAAGGACCCGGTCAACATGCTCGGCCACGTCGCCGACAACCTGCGTCGCGGCACCAGCGCCTCGGTGCAGTGGCACGAGCTGGCGGATGCCGTGGCGGCCGGTGCCGTGGTCGTCGACGTGCGAGACGCCGGCGAGCGCACCGCCGTGGGCGTCATCCCCGACGCCGTGCACATTCCGCTCGACTCGCTGCGCGAGCGGCTCGACGAGATCCCGGCCGGGCCGGTCGTCGTGCACTGCGCGGTGGGTGTGCGTGGGCACACCGCGGCGCGGATCCTGGCGCAGCACGGGCGAGAGGTACGCAACCTCGACGGCGGCATCCGCACCTGGCAGGCCGGCATCCGGTCGCAGGCGGAGGTCGAGGCCCTCGAGCCGGTCGGCTGACGCGAGCTCCGCCGGCCCTGAGTCACGCGGGGCAGCTTCGACCAACAGGTCAATCTTGTCCCAGCACTGGCAGTGGCAGAGCGGGGCAACTTCGACCTATTGGTCGATCTTGTGCCAGCGCTCAGCCGTCCAGGCCTCAGTCGGCGCGCTTGCGGAACAGCACCACCGCGTCGAGCGCCGGGCGGTCGCTGCCCTCGACGTCACGCCGGCGCAGCTGGGCGAGCTCGACGTCGACCGGCAGCTCGGCGGCCGAAGCGATGACGTCCTCGGGGTCGAGCAGGATGGTGGGGTCCTTGGGGCCACCGACGCCCTCGGTGAGGTTGCGCACGGCGTGGGCCACGACGAGCACGGCCCCACCCACGACGGTGGCATGCACGGCGGCCGCGAGCGCCTCGCCCCAGTCGATGCGCGGCAGGTGCAGGTAGGAGATCAGCACCAGGTCGTAGGCCGGGCGGTCGGCACCGGCATCCGTCCCGGAATCGACCAATAGGTCACGTCCGGGACGCGCCTCCGTCCCGGGATCGACCAACAGGTCACTCGGGGGACGCGGGGCCGGCTGCGTCGCATCGGCCACCACCGCCCTGAACGCCGAACGGCGGTGCGTCAGACGGCGGTCGGCGATCTCGTTCATCCGCTGGACGCCCACGGCGGAGAAGTCCGCCGCGACAACGGCCCAGCCCTGCTCGACGAGCCACAGCGCGTTGCGGCCCTCCCCGGCGGCGACGTCGAGGGCGACCCCCGGCGGCATCGGGGCGCACAGCTCACGCACCCACACGTTCGGGCCGGCCGACCACACGAGCTCGGCACCGGCATACCGGGCGTCCCAGGCCCCGGCATCCATCGTGGGCCCGCTCATGCGAGCGACAGGAAGAGCTTCTCCATGGTGTCGACGTCCATCTCGTGCCCCTCGGGGTCGGTGATGCACTGCCGCAGGCCGAGTGCGATGACGGCGAAGCCGGCCCGGTCGAGCGCCTTGGAGACCGCCGCGAGCTGGGTGACGATGTCCTGGCACTCACGGCCCTCGTCGATCATCTTCAGCACGCCACCGATCTGGCCCTGGGCGCGCTTGAGCCGCTTGACGACGGCCTGCATCTCGTCGGGGTTCAGCTCCATGCGGGGTCCTCCAGGTGCTCGATGTGTTGGGTCAAACATACCCCCGGTCGTATGCCGGTTGGGGGCCGAAGTACCGCGACCGGCACCCTGTCACGGGATGCCGGCCCGCGGTACGTGGCCGGTCAGGCCTGCTGGGGTGCAGCCTGCTGGGCCGAGACCTGGCGGCGCACGTCCTCCATGTCGAGGGCCTTGATGCCCTCGATGACCTGCTCCAGGCCGGCCGGCGGCAGCGCCCCGGACTGGCGGAAGACGAGGATGCCCTCGCGGAAGCCCATGATGGTGGGGATCGAGGTGATCTGCGCGGCCCCGGCCAGGGCCTGCTCGGCCTCGGTGTCGACCTTGCCGAACACGACGTCGTCGTGCTTCACGCTGGACTTCTCGTAGGTCGGCGCGAACTGGCGGCACGGGCCGCACCACGACGCCCACCAGTCGATGAGCACGATGTCGCTCGTCGTGATGGTCTGCTCGAAGGTGTCGGCGGTGAGCTCGACGGTGGCCATGCTGGATACTCCTCGGTCGGGGTCTGGTGATTCCGCTGAAGGGGCAACACAATACCCCCACGGGTATATTCCGCTCGCTGGCGATCGGGGATGGAACACCCGCGGATCCCGATGTCATCCCGATCTCCCCGCGATCCGGCACGATGGCGACGTGCCGCACACGCTCAGCCAGGCCCTCGAGGCTGTGCTCGACGGCCTGCCGGCCGAGCCGCTGCGGCGTGCCACGGCATCCCTGATCGACGCCTACCGCACTGGGGCGCCCCCCACCGCCCAGGTGCTGCGCGACCCCACCACGGCCGCGGCCTACGCCGCGTACCGGATGCCGGCCACGCACGCTGCGGTGTCGCGGGCCATGCGCCACGCCACCCAGTTGGCCCCCGACCTCGAGGTGCGCACCCTGCTCGACGTCGGTGGTGGCACGGGGGCGGCGAGCTGGGCGGCGGCCGAGGCGTTCGACGGGCTCGAGCGCGTGACCGTGCTCGACGGCTCGGCCGACGCCCTGGCCCTCGGTGCGCGGATCGGGCGGCACGGCCCGCCGCCGGTGGCCGGCGCCCACTGGTCGCGGATGCTGCTCGGCCCCGGCACCGCGCTCCCCACCGCCGACCTGGTGGTGGTCAGCTACCTGCTCGGCGAGCTGGCCGAGCCGTTGCACGCGCCGGTGGTGGACGCGGCGGTGGCGGCGGCATCCCGGCTGGTGCTGGTGGTCGAGCCCGGCACGCCGCGCGGGTATGCCGCGGTGCTGGCCGCCCGCTCCCGGCTCACCGACGCGGGGTGGCACCTGCTGGCCCCCTGCCCGCAGGACGGCGCCTGCCCGGTGGCGGCCCGCCCGGGCGACTGGTGCCACTTCGCCGTGCGGCTCGACCGCAGCGCGCTGCACCGGCGGGTCAAGGGCGGCCGGCTCGGCCACGAGGACGAGAAGTTCTCCTACGTCGTCGCGAGCCGCGACCCGCTGCCGCGCGCTGCGGCGCGGGTGCTGCGGCACCCGGTCACCCGCAAGGGGCTGGTGCAGCTCGAGGTCTGCGACTCCGCGGGGTCCACGCAGCGGCTCCTGGTGACCAGGCGCGACCCGATCGCCTACCGTGCTGCACGCGACGTCTCGTGGGGGGAATCGTGGTTCTGACCCCGGCCTTTGCTAGCGTCGACACGATCGATTCCCCGCATCAAGGAGTGACATGACCAAGAAGGACATCGCCCAGGTCGTCGCGCAGCGCGCCGACGTCTCCGCCACCGCCGCCGAGGAGATCATCGGCGCGGCGCTCGACGTCATCGGTGAGCAGCTCGCCAAGGGTGAGGACGTCCGGCTCGCCGGGTTCGGCACGTTCGAGACCCGCGAGCGCGCGGCCCGCACCGGCCGTAACCCGCAGACCGGCGAGGAGATCGCCATCGCCGCGTCGACCTCGGTCGGCTTCAAGGCGGCCGCGCAGCTCAAGCGCGCGGTCAACGGCTGACGCCGAGCACCACAGCACGCACGCCGACGGGGCGTCGGCCACTTCGGTGGCCGGCGCCCCGTCGTCGTGCGCGGTCCTGACGTCGGTCGCTGTTCCGCATGCAGGTCGCTGCTGCGCATGCAGGTCGATGCTTCGAACGCAGATCGTTCCTCCGGGCGCGTGCTGCTGCAGCGACACCCGCCGGGAGCAGCGGCTCACCACGGGAGCACGGACCTGCAGCGAGGCGCAGCAGCGCTGATCCGGCAACGAACCGTGCCGCCGCGGCTCGGCACTGCTGCATTCGAGCGCAGCAGCGCTGATCGGGCAACGAACCGTGCCGCCGCGGCTCGGCACTGCTGCATTCGAGCGCAGCAGCGCTGATCCGGCAACGAACCGTGCCGCCGTGGCTGCCACCCCCACGGCCACCTCAGCTCTGCTGCGCTGGAATGCAGCAGGGTCGATACCGGCCGCGCGACATATCGCCAGGTCCCAGCCGCCGAGGCCTACGTCGATCGATCGACCGATACCGGATGCCGTGACGGATGCGGACCGCGGAATCCGCACCTTGACGGGGTAGGGACTGCACTTTCCGGAACCCACAACCGCCCCGTATGCTCGCGCTCATGCACCAGTACATCGGCGGGCAACGGCGCGACGCCACCTCGGGACAAACCTTCGACGTGCTCGACCCGAGCACCAACGAGACGATCGAAACGGTGACCCTCGCGGGGCACGACGACGTCGACGCCGCGGTCGCCGCGGCATCCACGGCCTTCGAGGAGTGGGGCCGGGCCACCCCCGTCGAGCGCTCGACGGTGCTGCTGAAGGCGGCCCGCCTGCTCGACGAGCGCGCCGAGGAGCTCGCACAGCTCGAGAGCCGCCAGGCGGGCAAGCCGATCCGCCTCGCCCGCGAGTTCGACGTGCCGGGCACCGTCGACAACACCGCGTTCTTCGGCACGGCTGCCCGCCGCCTCGACGGCATGGCCAGCGCCGAGTACTCCGGCGACCACACGTCATCCATCAGGCGCGAGCCGATCGGCGTCGTCGGCTCGATCGCCCCCTGGAACTACCCCCTGCAGATGGCCGCCTGGAAGGTGCTGCCCGCCATCGCCGCCGGCAACACCATCGTGCTCAAGCCGGCCGAGATCACCCCCCTCACCTCGATCCTCTTCGCCGAGGCGTTCACCGAGGCCGGCGCTCCCGCCGGCGTCGTCAACGTCGTCACCGGCACCGGCCCGGTCGCCGGCCAGCACCTCGTGGGCCACCGCGACGTCGCGATGACCAGCTTCACCGGCTCGACCAACGTCGGGCGCCAGGTGATGGCCACGGCATCCGCCACCGGCAAGCGCGTGCACCTCGAGCTCGGCGGCAAGGCGCCGTTCGTGGTGTTCGACGATGCCGACCTCGAGGCGGCCGTCCACGGCGCCGTCGCGGCATCCCTGATCAACGCCGGTCAGGACTGCACCGCCGCCACCCGCGCTGTCGTGCACCGCAGCGTGCACGACGCCTTCGTCCAGGGCGTCGCCGACCTGATGGCCGCTGTCCGCATCGGCCCCACCAGCGACGAGGCCACCGACCTCGGCCCGCTCAGCTCGGCCGCCCACCAGGCCAAGGTGGCCGGCATGGTCGAGCGCGCCCGCGGCTACGCGAAGGTCGTCACCGGCGGGCAGTCCCCCACCGGCGACCTCGCCCGCGGCTGCTACTACGAGCCGACCCTCGTGAGCGACGTGCCGCTCGACTCGGAGATCTGGCGCGACGAGGTGTTCGGCCCGGTGCTCGTGGTCGTGCCGTTCGACGACGACGACGAGGCCATCCGCCTGGCCAACGACACCCAGTTCGGGCTCGCCGCCTCGGCCTGGACCCGCGACACCTATCGCGCCGGCCGGGCCACCCGCGAGATCAAGGCGGGCTGCGTCTGGGTCAACGACCACATCCCGATCATCAGCGAGATGCCGCACGGTGGTTACCGGCACAGTGGTTTCGGCAAGGACATGTCGGCCTACTCGTTCGACGAGTACACCAACATCAAGCACGTGATGCACGACAACACCGCGGTCGCCCACAAGCCGTGGCACCGCACGATCTTCACCCTTCCGTCCTGAGCCGCACCCGAGAGGCGACCGCCCGATGAGCACCTTCCCCGAGCCGCAGATCACCGCCGACCCCGAGCGAGGCGCGCAGGTCTCGCGTGACGACCGCGCCCACGTGTTCCACTCCTGGTCGGCGCAGGCCCTGATCAACCCGCTGCCCATCGCCGCCGCGTCGGGGAGCCACTTCTGGGACTTCGAGGGCAAGCGCTACCTCGACTTCTCCAGCCAGCTGGTCAACGTCAACATCGGCTACCAGCACCCCAAGCTGGTCGCGGCGATCCAGGAGGCCGCGGCCCGGCAGTGCACCATCGCGCCGAGCTTCGCCGACGAGTCCCGTTCCGAAGCAGCGCGACTCATCGCCAACCTTGCGCCGGGCACCCTCAACCGGGTCTTCTTCACCAACGGCGGCGCCGAGGCGACGGAGAACGCCATGCGGATGGCGCGCCTGCACACCGGCCGCCACAAGGTGCTCACCGCCTACCGCAGCTACCACGGCGCCACCGCCGGAGCCATCACCGCCACCGGCGACCCACGGCGCTGGCCGAGCGAGCCCGGCATGAGCGGCATCGTGCACTTCTGGGGCCCGTACCCCTACCGCTCGGCCTTCCACGCCACCAGCGAGGCGCAGGAGTGCGAGCGCGCGCTGCAGCACCTGCGCGACACGATCATGGTCGAGGGGCCTTCGACCATCGCGGCGATCATGCTCGAGACCGTGGTGGGCACCAACGGCATCCTCGTGCCGCCGGACGGCTACCTCGCCGGCGTCCGCGAGATCTGCGACGAGCACGGCATCATCTGGATCGCCGACGAGGTCATGGCCGGCTTCGGCCGCTGCGGCGAGTGGTTCGCCGTCGACCACTGGGGCGTCACGCCCGACCTGATCTGCTTCGCCAAGGGCGTCAACTCCGGCTACGTGCCCCTCGGTGGCGTGGTCATCTCCGACGCCATCGCCGACACCTTCGCCGAGCGCGCCTTCCCCGGCGGCCTCACCTACTCGGGCCACCCGCTGGCGTGCGCGTCGGCCGTGGCGTCGATCGGCATCTTCCAGGAGGAGGGCATCCTCGAGAACGTCCGCAAGGTCAGCGACACGGTCATCGCGCCGCGCCTGGCCGAGATCGCCGACAAGCACCCGAGCGTCGGCGAGGTGCGCGGGCTCGGCTTCTTCTGGGCGCTCGAGCTGGTCAAGGATGCCGAGACGCGCGAGCCGCTCGTCGCCTACAACGCCGGTGGTGCCGCCGCGGCGCCCATGAACGACTTCGCCGCCGCCTGCAAGGCCGAGGGGCTCTGGCCGTTCGTGCACTTCAACCGCACCCACGTGGTGCCGCCGTGCACGACGACCGCGGAGGAGATGGCCGAGGGGCTCGACATCCTCGACCGCGCCCTCGACGTCGCGGACCGGTTCACCGTCTGATGGGTCTGGCCGCCGACGCCGCCAAGGCCCGGCAGGTCGGGGCCCGCGCGGTCGACGCCCTGCGTGGACGCCGCACGGCGCGACAGCTGCTGGCGACCCGGCCCGCCGTGCCCGACGGCACCGTCACCGCGGTCGTCTACTTCCCCGACCTGCCCGAGAACATCTACCAGGTCGACCAGTGGTACGAACCGATGCGGCGGCTCGCCGAGCAGCACCAGGTGGTCGTGGTGAGCCGGCAGTGGGCGGCCACCGCCCGGCTGCTGCAGGACTGCCCGATCCCCGTCGTGCCGTGCGTGACGATCGAGGACGTCGAGCGCTTCCTCGACCGGCATCCGGTGCGGGTGGTGTTCTACGTCAACCAGAACCAGTCGAACTTCCCGGCCATGCGGTTCGCCACCCCCGCGCACGTGTTCGTCTGCCACGGCGAGTCCGACAAGGACTACATGTCGAGCAACCAGCTCAAGGCCTACGACCGGGTCTTCATCGCCGGCCAGGCCGCGCGTGACCGCATCCTGCGCAAGCTGATCGACTTCGACGAGTCCTCCCTGGTCGAGGTCGGCCGCCCCCAGGTCGACGTGCACTCCACCGGCCCGGCGCTGCCCCGCGACGGCCGCACGGTCGTGCTGTACGCCCCGACGACCGAGGGCGACGTGCCGAGCATGCGCTACTCCTCGGTGTCCACCCACGGCCTACCGCTCGTGCGCTCGCTGCTGGCGGACCCCGGCATCCGGCTGGTCTACCGCCCGCACCCCCGGCTGGGGGGCACCGTGCCGGCCTACCGCACCGCCCACGAGGAGGTGCTGCGCCTCATCCGCGAGGCCAACGCGGCGGATGCCGGTGCCCAGCACGTCGCCGACACCACCGGGCCGTTCGGCTGGCAGGTCGACGCGGCCGACGTGTGCGTCACCGACATCTCCGCGGTCGCCTACGACTGGCTCGCCACCGGCAAGCCGCTGGTCGTCACCCGCCCGGCCGAGCCGCGGGCCGAGCTGCCCGAGTCGGGCCTGGTGCGCGAGCTCAGCCTGCTCGACGCCGTGGATGCGGGGCGCGGCGCCGAGCTGGTGGCCGCGGCAGTGCAGCACCCCGACGACGTGCACGCCGCACTGGTGCTGCACTACTTCGGTGACACCAGCCCCGGGGCGAGCATGCAGCGCTTCCTGGCGGCCTGCTCGGCGATCGTCGAGGAGCGCGAGGCGGCACTCGTGGCGCGCGGGGCGGTCGCGGGCGATCCGGAGTCGGCGGGCAACACCCCCGGTCGAGAGTAGAGAACACCCCGCTCGGGCTCGACCCGGCACGGCGTGTTCTCCACGGTCGACCAACCTGCGGCGCCGGTCAGCGGCTGTTCGTGGCTGCCTTGGCCGGCAGCGTGATGTCGCACTTCTGCGCGGCGGCCCGCAGCTCGGCCCGCACCTGCTGGCGCTCCTCCTTGGTGAGCGGCCCCCACGGGCGGCTCACGGCGGCATCCTCGAGGCACTGGCGCTGTGCGTCGGTGAGGCCGTTCCAGAACGCGCGGGCCTTCGGGTGGGGCAGGGTGACCGAGCACTTCGTCGCGGCGGCCTCGACCTTGGCCCGCAGCGCCGCGCGCTCGGCGTCGTCGAGCGGGCCGACCGGCCGGGTGATCCGCTCGCCCTGCAGGCAGGTGCGCTGCGCGTCGGTGAGCTTGTTCCACCAGCCACGTGCGGCGGTGCGCGCCGCGGCACCGTCAGGGGTGACGTCGGCCGCGGTGCCGCTCGGAGTGGGGTCGACGCCGAGCTGCGCGACGGCGGCGACGGGGGCCGGGGTGGCCGTCGCGGTCGACGCGACGACGGCTCCGGTCGCGATGAGGGCGGTGCTCGCTCCGACGGCGATGAGGGTGGTGCGCAGGCGGGTCATGGGGCTCCTTCGGGGGCGGGTGCGGTTCGGCTCACGCCGGCCGGGTGGTCATGCCACCAACCATGCGGATGCCGGCTCGCAGCTGCCGCGAGGAAACCTCGCGATCCGCTGAAGGTCGAACCCGCTGCTTGTACGGGCCAGGGATCCACAGGAAGTCTCGAGGATTCCTCCAGACAGGTGCGTCCCGGCTCTGGCAGCGTGGCGGCCATGACGACCGACGACCCGCGCCCGAGCGTGCTGGTCGTCGACGACGAGGAGAACATCGCCTACCTGGTGTCCTCCGCCCTGCGGCTCGCCGGGTTCGAGGCCACCACAGCGGCCACCGGTGAGGAGGCGCTCGCACGCTGCACCCCGGCATCCCCCGACGTCGTCGTGCTCGACGTCATGCTGCCCGACCTCGACGGCTTCGAGGTGCTGCGCCGGCTGCGGGCCAAGGGGGTCGACGCGCCGGTGCTCTTCCTGACCGCGCGGGCCGACACCGCCGACCGGGTGCGCGGCCTCACCGCCGGCGGCGACGACTACATCGTCAAGCCGTTCGCCCTCGAGGAGCTCGTCGCCCGGGTGCACGTGGCCCTCAGACGACGTGGCAGCGTCGCCACCCCCAGCGGGCGCCACCAGGTGCACGACCTCGTGCTCGACGAGGACCAGCACCGCGTGTGGCGTGGGGACACCGAACACCACCTCACCGCAACCGAGTTCACCCTGCTGCGCTGCCTGCTCATCAACGCCGGCCGGGTGGTCACGCGCGCCCAGATCCTCGACCACGTGTGGCAGTACGACTTCTCCGGCGAGAGCGCGATCATCGAGTCGTTCGTGTCGACGCTGCGCAAGAAGGTCGACGCCACCGACCCCAAGCTGATCCACACGGTGCGCGGCGTCGGCTACACCGTCCGGGAGCCGTGATGACCCTGCGCCGCCGGTTGCTGGTCGCCGCGAGCGCCCTGGCGGTGGTCCTGCTCGTCGCCGGGGCCTCGGTGGTGCTCGTGCAGCGCGCCTTCCTCGTCGCCCGCCTCGACGCCCAGCTCGCCGCCCTCGCGCAGAACCCGCGGGCCATCCTGCTGGCGTCGGCCCGCGCCGAGGCCAACGGCGCCACGACCACCCCCGCCGGCCTGTCCGACATCTGGGTCGGCAGGATGTCGCGCGACGGCACCCTCACGCCGGTGCTCACGCCGCAGAGCGACCCCGGCCTCCTCCCCCGGCTCGGCCCCGGCGAGCGGGTGACGACGCCGCAGGGGCGCGACACGGCATCCGGCGCCGCTCGTCGGGTGCGCGTGGTCACCGCCACGCTGCCCAACGGGCGCGCCGAGGCGGTGCTCGCCATCCCCCTGACGTCGGTCGACGTGGCCACCAGGCGCCTGACGACGACCCTCGGGCTCGTCGGGCTCGCCGTCGCCGCCGTCGTCGGGCTGCTGCTGTGGTGGGTCGACCGGCTGGGCCTTCGCCCGATCGCCGCGATGACCGAGGCCGCCGACGCGATCACGGCCGGCGACACCACCCGCCGGGTGCCGCCCGGGCCGCCCGGCACCGAGGCCGCCCGGCTCGGCGAGGCGCTCAACGCGATGCTCGACACCAACGCCACCACCCAGGCCCGGATGCGGCGGTTCGTCGCCGACGCCTCGCACGAGCTGCGCACCCCCCTCACCACGCTCCAGGGGTATGCCGCGCTGCACAGCGGGCGGGTCGGGGTCGCCGACGCTCCGGGTGGGTCCACGGCGCCGGATGCCGGGGCCCGCGACGGCGAGCCGGCCGCGCCCGAGCAGGTGGCCGAGATGGCCGACGCGATGCGTCGCATGGGTGACGAGGCCGCCCGGATGAGGCGGCTCGTCGACGGGCTGCTCGACCTGGCCGGGCTCGACGACCTCGGCGTCGTCGCGCACGACCCGGTCGACCTTGGGGTGCTCTTGCGCGACGTCGCGAGCGACCTGCGCGTGGTCGCGCCCGACCGGGTGGTCACGGTCGACGCGCCGGAGTCGCTCGTCGTCACCGGGGACCGCGACCGGCTGACCCAGGCCCTGGTGGGGCTCACCTCCAACGCCGTGCGGCACACGCCGGCCCGCACCCCGGTGTGGCTCACGGTCGTGCCGCTGCCCGGCGCCGTGCGGGTCGACGTCGCGGACGCGGGGCCCGGCATCCCGCCCGAGCACCTCGCACACGTCTTCGAGCGGTTCCACCGGGTCGACCCGGGGCGGTCGTCGTCGAGCGGGGGCACCGGGCTCGGCCTGGCCATCGTCGACGCCATCGCCCGGGCCCACGGGGGCCGAGCAAGTGTGACGTCGGAGCCGGGCCAAGGAGCGACCTTCTCCCTGACCCTCCCCACCACGCCCGACTGATTGCGGATCACCCACCCACGAGACCGGGCGCCGCCCCGTGACCCCGGTGGGTTATCCGCAATCAGTCGGGAGGAGACCCGGGGTCCGGTGGCAGGGACCACCGGGGGTGTGGACGGGGACCGACCGGGGGTTGTGGACGGCGGGGCGGGAATGTCAGGCGCACGGCATACGGTTGGGAGTTCAGGAATCGGGCCGGCCGGGCCCGGGCGGTGGCGTCGTGGAGGTCGCGTGGTGGCACGGGTGTTCACCGTCGACCGCCTCGCCGACCTCACCAACCGCGAGCTCGACGAGGTCTGCGGCACGGTGACAGTGGCACGCGGCCTGGCCTACGCGAAGCAGGGCCGGGTCGTCGAGCTCGAGCTGTCCGACGACGGCACCCGGGCCACCGGCTGGGTCGGCGGCAGCAACGGCCAGACCTACACCACCAACGTCTCGCTCACCCCGGTCGCCACCCCCAGTGCGGGGCGGCTCGAGCTGCGCCGATGGGCCAGCACCTGCTCGTGCCCGGTCGGCGGCGACTGCAAGCACGCCGTGGCCGTGGCCGCCGCCAGCCGCGAGCGCCAGCCGGTGCTCGACCGGCTCGCCGGGCGGCCGAGCGCACCCGCGCGCCCCACCTGGGAGCGCGCCCTCGGCGGCCTGCTCGACGACATCGAGCTCGAGCCCGAGCACACGCCGGTCGGCATCCTCATCGAGCCGGCCACCAGCCCTCGGCGCGACGCACCGGCCCGCGCCCAGCTGCGCATCCGGCCGGTGGTGCCCGGCGTGCGCGGCGGCTGGATCCGCACCGGGGTGTCCTGGGAGACCTTCGCCGGTGGCTACTACGGCTTCGGGCGGGTCTCCTTCGCCGACGAGCAGCGCGACGTGCTCACCGCCATCGCCGACGCCCACCGGCGCTCGGTGCGCGCCTTCGGCTACGGCCGGATGCCCGACGCCATCCTGCTCGACCACCTCGGCCCGTCGTGGGTGGCACTCCTTCGGGCCGCCGACCGCGCCGGCGTGCGGCTGCTCACCGACCTCGGCGAGGGCGGCGAGGTCGCCTTCGCACCGGAGCCGGCCGAGCTGGTCGTCGATGTCGTGCGCACCGACGACGGCGCCGAGCTGCACCCGCGCCTCGACCTCCCCGAGGGCGCGGCCGGCCGCACCACTCTCGTCGGGCAGCCGGCCACCGGCTTCTTCCTGCACGACGGAGAGACCCTCGTGCTGGGGGCCCTGGCCGAGCCGCTCGACGGCACCCGGCAGCGTCTGCTCGACCTCGGCGTCGTCGAGGTGCCCGAGGCCGACTGGGCGCGATTCGTCGTCACCCACCTGCCCGGCCTGCGGCGCAAGGCGCGGGTGCGGGCGGCATCCGGCGACCTCGACCTGCCCGATGCCGTGCCGCCGCGGCTCACCCTGCGTGCCACCTTCGAGGCGGGTCACCGGGCGCACCTGGAGTGGGGGTTCCGCTACGGCGCAGCGGCCGGCGGGGTGCTCGTGCCGATGGCCGCCGAGGAGCCCGACCCGATGCGCGACCGCGCCGCCGAGCGCGCCTTGGTCGACGAGCTGCTCGCGGTCGAGGAGGTCGCCGGGTTCGACCCGCTGTGGCAGGTCGTGGCGCGGGTGCGGCGGCTGGTGCCCGAGACCCGGCTGCACGGCTTCCGCACCGTCGCGTTCGCCGAGCTGCTGCCGGTTCTCGACGAGCTGCCGTCGGTCGAGCTCACCGTGGTCGGCGAGCCGGCCACCTACAGCGAGGCGCGCGACGCCCCGCTCATCCAGGTGTCGACGTCCGACCCTGCCGAGGGCGCGCCCACCGACTGGTTCGACCTCGGCATCTCGGTCACCGTCGCCGGCGAGGACGTGCCGCTCGCCCCGCTCATCGAGGCGATCGCGCGCGGCCACGAGCACCTCATCCTCGACAGCGGCACGTGGTTCTCGCTCGACCGCCCCGAGCTCGAGACGCTGCGGGCGCTGGTCGACGAGGCCCGCTCGCTGCAGGACAAGCCCAGCGACCCGCTGCGCATCTCGGTGGTGCACGCCGGCCTGTGGGAGGAGCTCGCCGCGCTCGGCGTCGTCGAGCAGCAGAGCGACCGGTGGAGCCGCGCCGTCGGGGCGCTCCTCGACCTCGATGCCGTCGAGCCGGCGGAGCTGCCGGCCGGGCTCGACGCCACGCTGCGGCCCTACCAGGTCGACGGCTTCCAGTGGCTGTCGCTGCTCTGGGACTGCGGGCTGGGCGGCGTGCTCGCCGACGACATGGGTCTGGGCAAGACCCTGCAGATGCTGGCGATGGTGCTGCGGGCGCACGAGCGCAGCGAGCTCGACGACCCGGTGCTGGTCGTGGCGCCCACCTCGGTGCTGTCGACCTGGCAGAGCGAGGCGGCCCGGTTCGCCCCGTCGCTGCACACGGTGGTCGTCGACCGCACCCGCAACAAGGCCGGACGCGGGCTCGAGGAGACCATCGCCGGGGCGCAGGTCGTCATCACCTCGTATGCCGTGGCGCGCATCGACGAGGTCGCGTTCCGGTCGCGCCCCTGGGGCGCGGTGGTGCTCGACGAGGCGCAGTTCGTCAAGAACCACCAGGCCAAGACCTACCAGGCGGTGCGCCGGCTCACCGCGCGGGCGAAGTTCGCCATCACCGGCACGCCGCTCGAGAACTCGCTGATGGACCTCTGGTCGCTGCTGTCGATCGTGGCGCCCGGCCTGCACCCGCGGCCGGCACTCTTCAAGGAGCTGTGGGCCAAGCCGATCGAGAACGGCGGGGATGCCGAGCGGCTCGCGGCGCTGCGCCGCCGCATCCGGCCGCTGATGCTGCGCCGCACCAAGGAGGCCGTGGCCACCGAGCTGCCGCCGAAGATGGAGCAGGTGCTCTCGGTCGACCTGCACCCGCGGCACCGGGCGGTCTACGACCGCCATCTGCAGCGCGAGCGGCAGCGGCTGCTCGGCCTCATCGACGACGTCAACGGCAACCGGATCGCGATCCTGCGGGCGCTCACCGTGCTGCGCCAGATGTCGCTCGACCCGTCGCTGGTCGATGAGGCGTATGCCGGGCTCGCGTCGTCGGCCAAGGTCGACGCCCTCGTCGAGCAGCTCGAGGAGCTGGCCCAGGAGGGCCACCGGGCGCTGGTCTTCTCGCAGTTCACCGGCTTCCTCAAGATCGTGCGGGCCCGGCTCGAGGCCGAGGGCATCGCCTACGAGTACCTCGACGGTTCCACCCGCAACCGCGCCGAGCGGATCGCCTCGTTCCGCGAGGGCACCGCGCCGGTCTTCCTGATCTCGCTCAAGGCCGGCGGGTTCGGACTCACCCTCACCGAGGCCGACTACGTGTTCGTGCTCGACCCGTGGTGGAACCCCGCCGCCGAGGCGCAGGCCATCGACCGCACCCACCGCATCGGCCAGACCCGACCGGTCAACGTCTACCGGATGGTGTCGCGCGACACCATCGAGGAGAAGGTCGTGGCCCTGCAGGAGCGCAAGCGCGACCTGTTCGCCCGGGTGGTCGACGAGGGTGCCGCGCTGTCGTCGGCGATGACGGCCGACGACCTGCGCGAGCTGCTCGACAGCTGAGCGGCCGGCGTCGCTCTGCTGGGCTCTGGGGCGGGCAGCTCAGCGCCTCGCGGCGGGCACCACCATCTCGCGCACTGCGGCCATCAGGTCCACCGCGCCGTTCGACTCCGCGGCCGCCCGCATCCGCTGGTAGCCGGCACCGGCATCCAGGATGTCGGTGATGCCGGCGAGCTCGCGGGTGCAGCCGAGGGTGCGCGCGGTCGGCGCCAGCCGCTCCACCAGGTCACGGATGTCGTCGACGACGTGCACCTCGGTGTTGTCGGCGTCGCGGATGATGATGGCGTCAAGGCCGTATCGCGCTGCCCGCCACTTGTTCTCCTGCACGTGCCACGGTGGCAGCGGGGGCGGCAGCACGCCCTCGTCGAGCTGGTGCTCGAGGTCGAGCACCAGGCAGTGGATGAAGGCGGCCACGGCCACGACGTCCTCGACCCGCGAGAAGCCGTCGCAGGCGCGCACCTCGATGGTGCCCAGCAGCGGCGAGGGCCGGATGTCCCACCGCAGCTCGCTGGCGTCGGTGATGACCCCGGTGGTGAACACGTCGTGCAGGTAGGTGCGGTACTGCGCCCAGGTCTCGAACTGGAAGGGCAGCCCAGCCGTGGGCAGCTGCTGGAAGAGCATCGTGCGGTTGCTCGCGTAGCCCGTGTCGGCGCCCGCCGTGTAGGGCGAGGAGGCCGACAGCGCGGTGAGGTGCGGGTGGTAGGTGAGCAGCGCGTTGATGAGCGGCCACACCTTCGCCGCCGAGCGGATGCCGACGTGCACGTGGACGCCGAAGATCACCATCTGGCGCCCCCACCACTGGGTGCGGTCGATCAAGGTCGCGTAGCGGTGCCCGTCGCTGACCTCCTGGTCCTCCCAGCGGGCGAAGGGGTGCGACCCGCCACCGTAGAGCAGCACGTCGAGCTCGCGCGCCGCGGCCTGCACCCGCCCCAGCCCGTCTGCGAGGTCGGATGCCGCCTGCTCGGCATTCGCGCAGACGCCCGTCACGATCTCGACCGTGTTGCGCAGCAGCTCCTGGGTGACGGTGAACCGCGACCGGGTGGGCCGCGCGTGGGTGGTGACGTCGGTCGCGTTCGCCAGGTGCAGCAGCTCGTCGGCGCGCGAGACCAGGTCGAGGGTGGCGATGTCGAGCAGGCCTAGCTCCCACTCGACCCCCAGCGTGCGGCCGGCGGACGGCGTGAAGGTGACGTCGGATCCGCGTGCCCCTGGCTGGTTCATGGCCCCTCGCTCCGCTGGTCGGGCATGGTGCCTCGGACAGGCCCGCAGGTCGGGCCGGTGCCGGAGCGTGGTGCTGGGAGCCTAGCCGCGGGGCGCGGCCTCAGGCCGGGTGCACCTCGTCGAGGCGGCCGGTGGCCACGTCGAAGACGAAGCCGCGCACCGACTCCTTGATCGGGATGTACGGGCTGCTCGCGATGCGGGCCAGCGACTGGCGCACGTCGTCCTCGACGTCGGAGAACGCCTCGGCGGCCCACGGCGGGCGGAGCCCGGTCTCCGCGCGGATCGACTCCTTGAAGCCGTCGTCGGTGAAGGTGAGCATGCCGCAGTCGGTGTGGTGGATCAGGATGATCTCCTTCGTGCCGAGCAGCCGCTGGCTGATCGCGAGCGAGCGGATCTCGTCCTCGGTGACGACGCCACCGGCGTTGCGGATGACGTGCGCCTCGCCCTCGCCCAGGCCCAGCACGCGGTAGACGTCGAGCCGGGCGTCCATGCAGGCGAGCACGGCGACGTGCTTCGAGGGCGGCAGCGGCAGCGGGCCGCTGAACTGGGCGGCATACGCCGCGTTGTTGGCGATCAGCTCGTCGGTGACGGTCATCGGGGCTCCTCGGGCGGGGGTGGGCCGGGCGGTGCTCTCGGCACGCCGGGTAGTTGCACGCGAAACTGACCGATAACCTAGTGACCCGGTATGGATAACACCAAGTGATGGTCTCAGGCACTGAGACGTGCGCCGGCCGGGCCGGCGGCGCGCCGGAACCGCTCTGCCCTGCTGGGTCAGGGCCGCGACCGGCCCGGCGCGAGCCCCCGGTCAGCCCGGGTGGGTCATCGCCTCGGGGTCGACCCAGGTGTCGTAGTCCTCGCCGCTGACCGCATCCGAGGCGAGCGCCGCCTCGCGCAGCGTCGAGCCGTCGCGGTGGGCCTGCTTCGCGATGGCCGCGGCCGTGTCGTAGCCGACGTGCGGCGCCAGCGCGGTGACCAGCATCAGGTCGGCGTCGAGGTTGGCCGCGATCCGGTCGCGGTCGGCATCCAGCCCCTCGACGCAGTGCTCGGTGAACGAGCGGCTGGCGTCGGCCAGGAGCCGCACCGACTCGAGCACGGCGTGCGCCATCACCGGCGTGAAGACGTTGAGCTGGAAGTTGCCCTGGGTGCCGGCGAAGCCGACGGTGGCGTCGTTGCCGAACACCCGGGTCACCACCATCGTCATCGCCTCGGACTGCGTCGGGTTCACCTTGCCCGGCATGATCGACGACCCCGGCTCGTTCTCGGGGATCCGCAGCTCGCCGATGCCGGTGCGCGGCCCGGACGCCAGCCACCGCACGTCGTTCGCCATCTTCATCAGCGCCCCCGCGAGGGTGCGCAGCGCGGACGAGACCGCGACCAGCGCGTCGTGCGAGGCGAGCTGCACGAACAGGTTCTCGGCCTGGTGGAAGGCCTCCCCCGTCTCCTCGTGCAGGTGCTGCGCGACGAGCGGGCCGAACTCGGCCGGCGCGTTCAGCCCGGTGCCGACTGCGGTGCCCCCGATGGCCAGCGCCCGGGCCCGGTCCCCGGCGTGCCGCACGTCGTCCTGGGCGTCACGGACCTGCGCCGCCCACGCCCCGATCTCCTGCCCCAGGGTCACCGGCGTGGCGTCCTGCAGGTGGGTGCGCCCGACCTTGACGACGTCGCGCAGCTCGTCGGCCTTGGCGTCCAGGGCGGCCACCAGCATGTCGATCGCCGGGTGCAGCCGCTCGGCCAGCTCGAGCACCACCGCCACGTGCACCGCCGTGGGGAAGGTGTCGTTGCTCGACTGGCTCTTGTTGACGTCGTCGTTGGGGTGCACCGGCGACTTCGACCCGAGCTCGCCGCCGAGGATCTCGATGGCCCGGTTGGCGATGACCTCGTTGGCGTTCATGTTGCTCTGCGTGCCCGACCCGGTCTGGAAGACCACGAGCGGGAAGTGGTCGTCGAGCTCGCCGCGGGCCACCTCGTCGGCGGCCTGCACGATCGCCCCGGACAGCTCGACGTCGAGCAGCCCGAGGTCGGCGTTGGCCAGCGCAGCCGACTTCTTGAGCAGCCCCAGCCCGCGGATGACGGCCCGCCCCCAGACGAAGGTGTCGCGGCCGATGTCGAAGTGCTCGAGGCTGCGCTGGGTCTGCGCGCCCCAGTAGCGGTCGGCGGGCACCTCGACGGCGCCCATCGTGTCGCGTTCCGTGCGCGTCGTCGCCATCACCCCACGGTATGCCGGGCCGCTCCGTCATTCGAGGTGATTCACGACCCTCTGGGGTCAGCGGATCACCTCGAACGACGTGCACCTGCGAGAGTCGAGGTGATTCACGACCCGCTGGGGTCAGCGGATCACCTCGAACCAGCGGTCACTTCGGGTCGGTCGGGCCCTGCGCCGTCGGGGGCGGGTCGGTGACGTCGACCCAGGCGTCCGAGTCGGCCGAGCCGGCGGGCGGTGAGTCGACGGGCGTGGCCGAGTCCGCGGAGTCGGCCGGTGCGGCCGGTGCGGCCGGTGCGGCCGGTGCGGCCGGTGCGGCCGGCGGGACGTCGTCCTGGGGTGCGGCACCGGCATCCGGCTCCTGGCCCCAGCGGGTGCCCTGCGCCCACTCCGGCGTCGAGGTGCTCTCGCGCTGCTGGGCGACCCAGTCGACGCCGACGAGCACGCCGGTGCGCAGCTTCTCGACGTAGCGGGTGTACTTGCCGTCGGTCTTCTCGTCGACCTTGGCACCGGCCTTGTCGAGGGTCTCCTCGACGCGGTCGCGGTTGTCGTGGGCGTAGTCGCCGGCCCTGACGGCGGCCTCGCGCAGGTAGTGGTCGGCCTGGTCGGCGAACGTCTCGAGCTTCTTGTCGAGCTCGAGCTGGCGGGCCTTGGCCTCGAGGTCGCGCAGTGCGGCGCGCAGCTGGTCGGTGGCGGTCATCGGGTCCCCTTCGGACGGCTGGAGCACCACGGTACGACGCTCCACCCCTGCCAACTCCCGGCGGCTCCCGCCGGGTTCCCACCCACGGCACGACCCCGCGTGTCACACTGCGAACTGCCGCACTCGCAGCGTCGCGACCCGGCAGGTAGGCCTCGCGGCGCCCGGACCTGGAGCCGTGATGCCCGACCTGTTCGACCTGCCCATCGCCGACGGCGCGCCCGCCCCCACGGCGTGGCAGGCGCGCCGCGAGTGGCGGATGGGGCTCGAGCTGGCCAGCTCGGCGATGCGCACGCGCAACCTGCAGGCCTGGCCGCGTGGCGACGGCCACCCGGTCATCGTGCTGCCCGGCTTCCTCGCCGGGCCCGAGTCGACGGTCTTCCTGCGCAGCCACCTGCGCCGCCTGGGCTACCGGGCACACGACTGGCGCCAGGGCCGCAACCTCGGCGCGAGCCCCGCCCTGGCCGACCGGCTCGAGGACCTGCTGCTCGAGCTGCACGACCGCTACGAGCGCAAGGTGAGCCTGGTCGGCTGGAGCGCGGGCGGCATCTACGCCCGTGAGATGGCCCGCGCCCTGCCCGGCCACACCCGGTCGGTGATCACCTTGGGCAGCCCGTTCCGCGGGCACCCGGCCTCCACCCGCGCCTGGACGATGTACCGCATCATGAACCGCCGTAACCTCGAGCGCATGTTCACCGAAGAGGCCCTCGCCCAGCGCGCCGCGCCGCTGAGCGTGCCCACCACGTGCATCTACTCGCAAGCACCGACGGCATCGTGGCGTGGGAGTGCTGCGTCTCGGAGCCGGCACCCCAGACCGAGAACATCGAGGTGCACGCCTCGCACCTCGGCTACGGCCACGAGCTCGAGACGCTGCGCGTCATCGCCGACCGCCTCGCACAACCGGAGGGCCGTTGGATGCCGTACAGCCGGTCCGCGACCCCCTCGGCCGCCGCACCTCTCCCGCCGCGCACCTCGTCGCCCGTCGCGTCGGTGGCGACGGTCGCGACCGCCCTGCCCGTCGACGACCCTGACGCCGGCGGCGAGCACGGCGGCCGCGCGCACGGTCGGGCGGTCTGACGGCCCGTGGCCGGATCCCGCTGGGCCTCACCGCTGGACTCGATCTTCCTGATGGGGGAGACCAATGAGACCCTCATGCACGTCGCGTCGATGCTGCACCTGTCCCTGCCGGAGGACGCCGACCCCGACTTCCTGGCCGACCTGGTCGCCGACCTGAAGGCGTCGCCCATCGAGTCACCGTGGAACCTGCGCCTGCAGACCCGCATGCTGATGCGCCAACCGGTGCACCGCTGGGTGGTCGACCGCGAGTTCGACATCGACTACCACGTGCGCCACTCCGCGCTGCCGAGCCCCTGCGGCGAGCGCGAGCTCGGCGTGCTCGTGTCGCGGCTGCACTCCAACCCGCTCGACTTCCGGCGGCCCCCGTGGGAGCTGCACATCATCGAGGGGCTCTCGGGCAACCGCTTCGCGGCCTACATCAAGATCCACCACTCGCTCGTCGACGGCTACACCGGCATGCGGCTGCTCGAGCGCGGGCTGTCGCAGGACCCCGACGACCGCGAGCACCCGTTCTTCTTCAGCCTCGGTCGGCGCCCCCGCGCCCCGCGTGAGGCCGACCCGGTCGGCGACTTCGCGTCGATCGTCCGAGGGCTGGCGTCATCGGTCGGCACCACGCCCTCGGTCGCCAAGGCGCTCGTCGAGACCCAGCTGCGGCGCGGCCGCACCGCCACCCGAGCGGTCACGTCGTACCAGGCCCCCCACTCGGTGCTGAACAGCCGGGTGGGCCAGTCGCGACGCTTCGCCACCCAGCAGTACGAGCTGCGCCGGCTGCGGGCCATCGCCAAGGCCCGCGGGGCCACGCTCAACGACGTGCTCATGGCGCTGTGCGCCGGCGGGCTGCGCCGGTTCCTCACCGACCTTCAGCAGCTGCCCGAGCGCCCACTGATCGCGTTCATCCCGGTCAACGTGCGACCCAAGGAGAGCGAGGGTGGCGGCAACGCCGTGGGCGCCACCCTGGTGTCGCTGGCCACCGACATCGAGGACCCGCTGGTGCGGCTGGCGACGATCACGGCATCCTCGCGAGCGGCGAAGGCCCGGATGCGCGGCATGAGCGCCGATGCCGTGATGGCCTACAGCGCGCTGCTCCTCGCGCCGGCCGCCCTGCAGGCGGGCCGGGCGATGAGCGGCCTGCCGCTGCCGCTGCCGACCACGCTCAACGTCTGCATCTCGAACGTGCCCGGCCCCAAGGAGACGCTCTACTGGCGCGGGGCCCGGCTCGAGGCGACCTACCCGGTGTCGATCCCCGGGCACTCGATGGCGCTCAACATCACCGCGCACTCCTACGCCGGAGCCCTGGACATCGGCTTCGTCGGCGACCGCGAGGCCCTGCCGCACCTCCAGCGCCTCGCCGTGCACACCGGCGAGGCGCTCGACGAGCTCGAGGCGGCGGTCGCCGCCCTCGGCTGACGCGCAGGGTCAGCCCTCGCCGCTGCCACCCCCGGTGCCGATGTTGACCAGCCAGGAGACGCCGAACTTGTCGGTGAGCATGCCGAACTCGTCGCCCCACATCTGCTTCTCGAGCGGCGTCGTGATGGTCGCGCCCTCGGACAGGCCCTCCCAGTAACCCCGCAGCGCCTCGTCGTCGCCGCTCAGGCTGACGGCGAAGTTCGACCCTGCCACGACCTCACCCATGCCGGGCCCGGTGTCGGACACCATGAGGGTGAACCCGTCGGGGGTCTCGAGCTGGGAGTGCATGACCTTGTCGGAACCCTCACCCTCCTGACCGAACTCGCCGAAGGTGCTGATCGCGAGCTCGCCGCCGAAGACCTGCTGGTAGAAGGTGACCACCTCCCGGGCGTTTCCGTTGAAGTTCAGGTACGGATTGAGCCGTGCTCCCATGGTGCGTTCTCCTCTGCCAGCGGTGGTGGGCGGGCGCTATGGTCGCCCGCGTTCCGCGACGTTACGCCCGGGCGCCGACACCGTCACGGGTGCAGACCGCACTCCCTGCTCAACCTGTACCCGAGCACCCCCTTGCCCACGGCATCCGGGCCGAGGACGATCGAGCGAATGACCACCGTCTACGAGGCCGCCGGCGGGGATGCCGGGCTGCGCGCCCTCGCCCACGCCTGGCACCAGCGCTGCCTGGCCGACCCGGTCGCCAGCCATCCGTTCGACCGCGACACCCTGCATCCCCAGCACGTGGAGCGGCTCGCCGCCTACTGGGCCGAGGCGCTGGGCGGGCCGACCGCGTTCACCGACACGATGAATGGCGAGGCGGCTGTGCTGCGCATGCACGCCGGCAACGGCACGCACCGCGATCTCGACGCCCTGGTGGTCGAGCTGTTCGACGGCGCCATGGACGACGTCGGGCTCACCGACCAGCGGCTGCGCACGGTGCTGCACGACTACTTCGCCTGGTCGACCGACCGGATGGGGATGCACCCCGACTCGCCCGATGCCGTCGCCGACGACGCGCGGATGCCGCACTGGGACTGGGACGGACCCGTCACCCGCTGAGCGCCCGGCACCGCTGCGGCTCAGAGGTCGACGGTGTCGCTCTCTCCGTCGTCGGGGCGAGAGCCGGTCACCTTGGCCTTGAGCACGCCGACCAGGGTGCCGACCTTGCCCGGGGAGTCCCAGTACTCGGCGCTCTCGCCGTCGACCCGGATGACGGCGACCCGCGGGTCCTCGGGCTCGCACTGGAACCAGGCCTCCGCGAAGTCGTTCCACAGCTCGCGCGCCTTGGCGGCATCCGAGGTCACCGACGCGCGGCCGGCCAGCGAGACCCACTTTCCCTCCTGCGTGAAGGCCACGTTGACATCGGGGCGCCGGCGGATCTCCTCGGCCTTCTCCGAGTCCGGGAAGGCGAGGAACCACAGCGTGCCGTCGGGGTCGGCCTGCTGGCACGCCATCGGTCGCGACGCCAGGGTGCCAGCCTCGTCGTGGACGGTGGTCAGCATGGCGGTGCGCTGGTCCTTGATCAGGTCGTGCACGTGCTCGGCGCCGTTGTCGTGGTGGGACATCGCTGCTCCTTCGAGGTCGTCGGAGTGCCCGACGTTAGGTCAGGCCGGATGCCGGGTGGGCCGCACGGACGCGCGAACCCGCAGGTCAGCGCGGCGACTGTCGAAGGTTGCCCGGGGCGCGTGCCGGCTGGTCGCTCAGGGCGCGAGCGAGCTCGGGTCCTCGGGCACGTCGACGGCGTGCTGCTGCAGCGCCGACAGGGGCACCACGCGCAGCACCGCCTCCGACGTGGCAGCGAGCACCACGGGAGCAGCGACTCCGGCGGCGTGCGCACGGGCCCAGTTCGCGGCCGTCACGCACCAGCGGTCGCCGGGCACGAGCCCCGGGAAGCGGTAGGCCGGCACGGGGGTCGACAGGTCGTTGCCGATGGCCCGCTGGTGCTCGAGGAAGTCGGCGGTGACGACGGCGCAGATGGTGTGGCTGCCGCGGTCCTCCGGGCCGGTGCTGCAGCACCCGTCGCGGTAGAAGCCGGTCACCGGGTCGGTGCCGCACACCTCCAGCTCGCCGCCGAGGACGTTGCGTTCGGTCACCCGCCCAGCATGGCCGACGCGAGCCCCTTGCAGCCACCAGGTCACCGGAGGACAGTCGATCCCGACCGGACGGGAGGGTGCCGTGCACGAGCAACCGAGGCTCCGGGGCGTCGGTGCGGCGACGGCCGCGGGTGCCGTGCTGCTCACCCTGAACGGGTGCAGTGTGCGCCCGTCGACCGGAACCTACGTGGGCGACCCGTCGGTGGCGGCGGTGGCCCAGCAGGTGGGCTCCGAGGGCCGGACCGCCTACTACCTCGGGCCCGAGGCCGGCGGGCTGGCGCTCACCGACGTCACTCGCGTCACCGAGAACGGCCCCGACTTCCAGGTGTGGGCCTCGTACGGCAGCTGCCTCCAGGCTGCCTTCGACGATGGCGGGTGCGCGGACCCCATCTCGGTCAGCACGATGGACTGGCGCCCCGACGGCACCGGCGTGACCTGCCAGCGGCTCGAGCCGCAGCTCGGCGTGCCGGCCGTGCTGCTCAGCGGTGAGCTGATCCTGTTCACCGGGCGGGCGCAGGTGAGCGTGCTCGACGCTCGAGGCCCGGCCGACGACGACGGCCACCGCGGCCTCGCGCTGCTCAAGGACCTACGGGCGATCGGAGCCGGCACCCCCGCCGGCACCCTCCCCCCGCCCGACCCCGAGGTCGCCCACTGGGTCGACGACTTCTGCGGCACGGTGCCCGGTGAGAGGATCGACCACCCGATCGAGGATGAGCCCGCCAGTAGCGCCGCCCCGTAGCGGGCCGGTGGGACCGCTCCAGATCGCGTGGACGCCTCCCACCGCGCTGACCAGCGCGGGAGCACACTGGCACGGTGGACTGGTACCTGGATCGTCGCGAGCTGGTCGGTGACCTGCGCCGCGAGGTGACCCAGTACCTCGAGCGCCACGCGGTGCAGGGCAGCGACGAGGCCATCGCCGACGCCGAGCTCATCGTCTCGGAGGCCGTCGGTAACGCGGTGCGGCACACCGCCGGGCCGGTGTGGGTCTCGCTGGGCTGGGCGACCGAGCTGCCGGTGTTGCAGGTCTACGACATCGGCCCGGGTTTCGACGCCGCCCGGCTGCGCGCGGCGCCGGTGTCAACGGCATCCGACGCCTTGGTGGACAGCGACCCCGAGCTGCTGCTGGCCGAGTCCGGTCGGGGGCTGCAGATCATCACCGCGCTCGCGCCCGCGGTGAGTGCCTCGGTGCGGGCCAATGCGGGCATGGTGGTGTCAGTGGTGCTGCCGGTGCCGCGGCGCACGACGGCCACCTTCAACCCGCCCCAGCAGCGCACCAACGTGCTGCCCGCGTTGGCCGAGGCCCGGCCCGAGGGAGGGTTCGGCAGGGAGTCGTTCCTGCGTGCCCTGGTCGTGCAGCTCGCGCAGACCGTCGAGGCCAACCACGGTCCCGACGCCGCCGAGGCCGCGGTCGCGCAGGTCGGCACCGATGTCGGCGGGCAGATGGAGAAGGAGTTCCGCCTCGCGGAGGCCGTGGTGGGCCGGATGACGCCCGAGCAGCTCGGCCACTGCTTCGTGCGGCTCAAGCACGCCATCGACGGCGGCTTCACCGTGGTGGAGGCCACGGCCGAGCGGATCGTCATGGAGAACACCCGCTGCCCCTTCGGCGACTCGGTGCTGCGCGCCCCGGCCCTGTGCCGGATGACGTCCAGCGTCTTCGGCGGCATCGCGGCCCGCAACAGCACCGGCGACGTCGCCGTGCTGCTCGAGGAGCGGATCGCGGTGGGCGACCCCGGATGCCGGGTGGTCGTCTCGCTGGTGCCGCCGGCGCCCGAGGCGGCACCGTTCGCCCACCACTACCGGATGCCGTTCACCGGCACCGAGGGGTTAGGCCCGGCGCCGCAGGCCCAGTGCCGCCATGTCGTCGTCGTAGGTGTCGTCGCGCACGGAGTCGACGACGAGCTGCACACCACCGGCCAGTGAGGCCTGCCGCAGCCGGGGCACCTCACGGGCCAGCCGCTCGAGCCCGGTCGCGATGTCCTCGTCGCGCCGCTCGACCAGACCGTCGGTGAAGGCCAGCAGGGTGTCACCGACGCCGAAGGCCACCGTGGCCCGCTCCCGGCCGTGCGCCGCGACCCCCAGCGGCGGCCCGTCGGCGTAGGGCAGCCACTCCACCGACCCGTCGCCGCGCAGCAGCGCCGGCGGCGGGTGGCCGGCGTTGCCCACGAGCAGGTGCCCCGCGGAGGCGTCGGCCAGCAGGTAGACCAGGGTCACCAGCTGCTCGCTGCCGTAGGTGAGCGACCATCCGGTCGAGCTTGCCGAGCACCACGGCCGGGTCGGGGTCGATGGAGGCGAACGCGCGGGTCGCCGCGCGCATCTCGGCCATCGCCGCCGCCGCGGCGACGCCTCGTCCCATGACGTCGCCGATGAACGCGACGTGCCGGCCGTCGCTGAGCGGGAAGGCGTCGTAGAAGTCGCCGCCGATCTCGGCCCGGCCCGACGGCCGGTAGTCGCACGACACCTCCCAGCAGTCATCGTCGACCAGGGCCTGCGGCAGCACGGCGCGCTGCAGCTGCTCTGCCGCGGCCCGCGTCTGGCTGTAGAGCTCGGCGTTGTCGATGGCGGTCGCGGCCCGTCGGGCGAGGTGCTCGGCGAACCGGACGTCGTCCCACTCGTAGAGCCGCTGCTCGTCGGTCGACACCCAGGTGAGCACTCCGATGACCCGGCCGCGGGCGATCATGGGCACCGAGCAGGGCACTGCGCAGCTGCAGCTCGCGGGCGATGCGCAGCTGCTCGGGGTCGCGCGAGCCGGCCACGAGCATCTCGTCGGTGATCTCGTGGACCAGCTCGGGCTGGCCGGACAGCGCCACCGCCCGCGCGCCGGACGGGCTGTCCGGGTCGGGGGGCCAGCGCTCCTGCAGCGTCACGGCCAGCTCGACCTTGCGCGGGTCGACGTGGGCGACCGCGAGGCGGTGCACCCGTCCGTCGCGCACGATGTCGATGGCGCACCAGTCGGCGAAGGTGGGCACCGCCAGCCGGGCGACCCGGCGCGTGGTCACCTCGAGGTCGAGGCTGCTGGCCAGCTCGATCGACGCCTCGGCCAGGAACTCCAGGCGGGCGGTCTGCCGGCGGGCGACGTCGGAGGACTCGATGCGCTCGAAGGCCTGTGCGCAGGTGTCGGCCATGATGTCGAGGAAGTCGAGCTCGGTGGGGTCCGGCTCCGCCGCGCCCGGCCGGGACAGGTGGATCGCCCCGATCGTGCGGCCGGCCACCCGCAACGGCAGCGTCACGACGGTGCGCTCCCCCCGCTCGATGCCCGGGAGCGCCCCGTACGCCGCGCGGATCGCGGCGGCGCCCACGAGCACCAGCCGCCGGCCGGAGCGGATGACGTCGGTGGTCGCCATCGACTGCGACAGCGGCACCACCTCCCACCGCCGCGCCTCGCGCAGGGGCAGCCCGCGCAGCCCGACGATCCGCACGTCGTCGCCGTCGCGCAGGGCGAGGGCGGCGATCGTCGCGCCCACGGCATCGGCCATGTGGTAGGTCACGATCTTGATGACCGCGTCGACCGAGTCGGCCGTGACGAGCTCGCTGGTGACCCGCGCCAGGCGCGTCAGGCTGTCGCCGACCCGCTCGGCGTTACGGGTCGGGTCACCAGGGGGATCCGGTGCGGCCGCCACGCGCTGATCGTTGCAGGTCAGTGCCGTTTTGTCTCTGGCTCGGATGGACGGATGCGGTCCTGGGGCCCGTGGACCGAGACCGCGACCGCCGACGGGACCGGCTCGGATGCCGGTTTGTCTAAGGTCTGTGCAAGGATGGACACGGATGTCTAGGCTCGGGGCACCACAGCAGGTGTCTGGGTGGGTCTGGTTGGATCGATGCCCGAGGGCGAGGGACGAGGCGGTTGAGTCGATGAGTGCCGAGGTGACCACCATGGACCTCGACGCCCGGCGCCGTGCCCGGTCCGTCGACGCCACGCTGTGCGCAGCCGACACCCTGCTCGAGACGACCTTCGCCGAGCTTTCCGAGGCGCTGCGCCAGGCCGCTGCGGGCACGGGTGACGGCGGCAGCGCCGACCCGCTGCGCGACCTGCCCGGCCACGACCCCGGCCCGCTCGGCGTCGACCTGGTCGGCGAGCTCGCCGACCGGGCCCGCAACCACGGCAAGCGCCTGCGGCCGGTGCTGGCCCACTGGGGCTGGGCCGTCGCCGGCGGTCGCACCGACACCCACCCCCAGCTCGTGCGCGTCGCCGCGGCGCTCGAGCTGCTGCACCTGTTCGCCCTGATCCAGGACGACGTCATGGACCGCTCGGCGTCGCGCCGCGGCCTGCCGACCCTGCACGTCGTCGCGGCCGAGCGGCACCTCGCGCACGCCGGCCTGGGCGACCCCGCCCTGTTCGGGGACAGCGTCGCGACGCTGGTCTCCGACCTCGCCCTGAGCGAGGCCACCATGCTCGTCGCCGGCACCGCCCCCGAGGTCCGCACCGCGTGGCGGCTGATGGCCGTCGAGCTGGTCGAGGGGCAGCTGCTCGACGTCACCCACACCGCCGGCCGCCGCCGCGACCTGCCCACCTCCCGGCGCATCGCCCGGTTCAAGAGCGGCCGCTACACCATCACCCGGCCGCTGCAGCTGGGAGCGCTCGTCGCTGGCGCCGACCCCGAGCTGGTGCGCCGCCTGGTCACCTGGGGCGACCTCGTCGGCGACGCCTTCGCCGTGCGCGACGACGTGCTCGGCGTCTGGGGCGACCCCGCCCGCACCGGCAAGCCCGCGGGCGACGACCTGCGCTCCGGCAAGCCCACCGCCCTGCTCACCTGGGCCGGGCAGCTGCTGCCCGGCTCCGCCCGCCCGCTGCTGGCCGCCTGCGACGCCGGAACCCTCGACGACGCGGGGGTCGACGCCCTCCAGCAGGCGATGGTCGACGCCGGGGTGCGCGAGCGGGCCGAGGATGCCGTGGCCGAGCTGGTGGGGCGCGCCCACCGGGCGCTCGACGACCTCGACGTCGACCCCGAGGCGGATGCCGCGCTGCGCGACCTCGCCGATGCCGTCGCGTGGCGGTCCGCGTGAGGGTCGTCGTCATCGGGGCCGGGCTCTCCGGCCTGGCCGCCGCCTGCCACCTCACCGCCGACGGGCACGACGTCACGGTGCTCGAGCGCGAGGCCATCGTCGGCGGACGCGCCGGCGAGCTGCGCCTGGGCGACTTCCGCATCGACACCGGCCCGGTCGTCATGACCATGCCCGAGCTGCTGCACGCCCCCATCGCGGCGATCGGCGGCGACCCCGAGGCCCTGGTGCCGATGCGGCGCCTCGACCCGGCCTACCGGCGCGGTCTACCCCGACGGCAGCGAGCTGCACATCCGCGCCGACATGGGCGACCTGCGCGAGGAGATCCGCACCAAGGTCGGCGAGACCGACGCGGCCGGGTTCGACCGGTTCCTGGTGTGGCTCGAGCAGCTCTACGACACCGAGTTCGCGACCTTCGTCGACCACAACTACTCCTCGCCGCTCGACCTCGTGCGCTCCCCCGCCACGGCGGCCAGGCTGCTGCAGCTCGGCGGGCTCGGCGGGCTCGGCGCGGCCGTCGACCGGTTCTTCACCGACGACCGGCTCACCCGCATCTTCAGCTTCCAGGCCCTCTACGCGGGCATCGCCCCCGCCAAGGCCCGGGCCGTGCTCGCCGTCATCACGTACATGGACACCGTGCGCGGGGTCTTCTACCCCGACGGCGGCATGCACGCGGTGCCCCGGGGCATGGCGCAGGCGCTCACCGACGCCGGGGTGCCGATCCACCTCGGCGTCGAGGTGAGGGAGGTGCTGCGGCGCTCCGACGGTGCCGTGGTCGGCGTCGCCACCGCGACGGCGAGCGGCGTCGCCGCCGACGCCGTGGTGTGCACCCTCGACCTCCCGGTCGCCTACGACAGGCTGCTGCCCGGCGTCGACGCCCCACGAGCGGTGCGCACCGGCGACTTCTCCCCCTCCGCGGTGGTGTGGCACGTGGGCGCCGCCGGGGCGCCGGCGCCGCACCTGCGCCACCACAACATCCACTTCGGCGACGACTGGGACGGCGCCTTCGAGGCGATCATCGACCGCGGGCGTGCTGATGCCCGACCCGTCGCGCCTGGTCACGGTGCCCTCGGTCACCGACCCCACGGCGGCCCCCGCCGGCTCAACCACGATGTACGTGCTCGAGCCGGTGCCGCACACCGGTGCAGGGCTCGACTGGTCGCGCGAGGCCGGGCCGATGCGCGAGCGGCTGCACCGCTTCCTCGAGGCCGGTGGCTATCCGACCGACATCCGCGAGGAGCTGCTCGTCACCCCCGACGACTGGCGGCGCCCAGGGCATGCACCTCGGCACGCCGTTCGCCCTCGCGCACACGTTCCTGCAGTCCGGCCCGTTCCGGCCGAGCAACGTCGACCGCCGGGTGCCCGGCCTGGTCTTCGCCGGCTCGGGCACCCAGCCCGGCGTCGGCATCCCCATGGTGCTGGTCAGCGGCAAGCTGGCGGCGCAGCGGGTGCAGGAGTACAGCGGGGCCGCCCGGCCGGTACCGCGTACGGTGGTCCGGTGAACCAACCCACCCCGGTCACCTCACCCGAGGTGCTGGCCGCCGGCTATGCCCGCTGCGCCCAGGTCACCCGCGAGTTCGGCACCACCTACTACTGGGGTGCCCGGCTGCTGCCCGCCCCGAGCCGCCGCCACGTGCACGCGGTCTACACGCTCGCACGCCTCGCCGACGACATCGTCGACGACGCCGGCCCCAACCCCGGCCCCGAGACGGCGCGCAGGCGCTCGACGCCTTCGAGCGCTCGTTCTGGGTGGCGTTGGCCACCGGCACGTCCACCGATCCGGTGATGGCCGCCATCGCCACCTCGGTGCGCGAGTGCGGCATCGAGGACGAGTGCTTCACCCGGTTCTTCGGCGCGATGCGCAGCGACCTCACCCGCCGCACCTACGAGACCTGGGGCGACCTGCTGGGCTACATGGACGGCAGCGCCGCGGTCATCGGCGAGATGATGCTGCCGGTGCTGCGACCCGGCACGGATGCCGTCGCGCCGGCCCGCGCCCTCGGGCTCGCCTTCCAGCTCACCAACTTCCTGCGCGACGTCGGCGAGGACCTCGAGCGCGGGCGCGTCTACATCCCACAGGAGGACCTGCGCCGGTTCGGCGCCGACCCGCACGCCCGGGTCGTGACGCCCGAGTGGCGGGCGCTGATGGCCTTCGAGATCGAGCGCAACCGGCGGCTCTACCGTGAGGCCGACGACGGCATCCCGGCGCTGCCCGGTGCGTCGCGGCGCTGCGTGGCCACGGCGCGGGTGCTCTACGCGCGCATCCTCGAGCGCATCGAGGATGCCGACTACGACGTGTTCGCTGCTCGGGCAAAGGTTTCCACGTCGCGCAAGGCCGCGCTCGCGGCCCGGATGGTGGTGTCGCGCGAGCCGATGCGGCTGGTGCACGCCGACCGCGCAGCGCGAGACCCGCACGACGGCGCCTGGGTGTCCGACGACCCCGTCGTGCTGCTCGACGACGCCGGGTCACCGGTGGGGCAGGCCCCCAAGTCGGTCGTGCACCACGACGACACCCCGCTGCACCTCGCGTTCTCCTGCTACGTCGATCGACCCGGCCGGGCGGCTGCTGGTGACGACGCGGGCGGCCAGCAAGCCGAGCTTCCCCGGCGTGGTCACCAACACCGTCTGCGGGCACCCCAAGCCCGGTGAAGACCTCGCCGAGGCGGTGCGCCGCCGGGCCCGCAGCGAGCTCGGGGTCGAGGTGCGCAGCCTTCGGCTGGTGCTGCCCGACTTCCGCTACCGCGCGGTGATGAACGGGCTGGTCGAGCACGAGCTGTGCCCGGTCTTCGTCGGGTTCGTCGACGACGACGCGCTCGCGGCCGACCCGGCGGAGGTCGACGACGCGCAGTGGGTGCCGTGGGAGCAGTTCCGTGGCGAGGTGCTCTCCGGGCAGCGCGCGGTGTCGCCCTGGTGCACCGAGCAGGTGCCGCTGCTCGACGCCCTCGGCCCCGACCCCCTCGCCTGGCCCGCCGGCCTGCGCACCGAGCTGCCACCCGCCGCCGAGCTGGGCCCCGACGCCGAGGCGGCGTGAGGCGGCACCGTGGACGACCGCTTCCAGTACCTCCTGCTCATGGCGGGCTGCCTGCTCATCACCCTGCCGCTGGAGTTCGTGCTCCGCGCCCGGGTCTACCGCCGGCCCCGGCGACTGCTGCTGTCGCTGCTGCCGGTGCTCGCGATCTTCCTGGTGTGGGACGTCGTCGGCATCGTGCGCGAGCACTGGACGTACAGCGCGCAGTACACGACCGGCATCCACGTCCCGTTCGAGGTGCCGCTCGAGGAGGTCGTCTTCTTCGTGGTGATCCCGATCTGTGCGCTGCTGACCTACGAGGCGGTCGGCACGGTGCTCGGCTGGTGGCGTCAGTGGCGGGAGCGCGATGCCTGAGTACACCCTGCTGGCGGTGCTGTCCGTCCTGGGAACCGTTGCGGTAGAGGTCTTCTGGCTGCACACCGGCATCTTCCGCAAGGGCCAGTACTGGATCGCCATGGCGATCGTCTACTTCTTCCACGTGCTCGTCGACGGCTGGCTGACCAAGCTGTCCGCGCCGATCGTCATCTACGACCCGGCCCAGATCACCGGGGTGCGGGTGCCGTGGGACATCCCGGTCGAGGACTACCTCTTCGGCTTCTCGATGATCACGCTGACCCTGATGCTGTGGGTGCGCCAGGGCGAGCGCGGCGACCCGGTCGACCACAATGACCCGGCCAGCACCGACAGCCACCACCCCCACCACCGACGACACCGGCCGGCTGAGCCGGCCGACCACCCAGGAGGCACCGTGACGAACGCGCCACACCGCGAGGAGTGGGTGCTCGCTGACGCGTTCGACCGCGCCGCCCCGACCTACGACGCCATGGTCGCCCTCTCCCCCGGCTACCACGACCAGCTGCGCACCGCGGCCGAGGCGCTCGTCGAGCGGCTCCCCTCCGGCGACGGCGCACCGCTGCAGGTGCTCGACCTCGGCTCCGGATCGGGCGCCTCGACCATGGCGCTGCTCGACGCGTGGTCGGCCCGTGGGCGCTCGGCCCGCGGGCTGTCGGTCACCGGGGTCGACGCCTCGGAGGGGATGGTCGAGCAGGCCCGGGCCAAGACCTGGCCGCCGAGCGTCACCCTGGTCGTGTCGGATGCCGTCGCGCACCTCGAGTCCCTGCCCGGCGGCTCGGTCGACGGCGTGCTCGCGGCCTACCTGCTGCGCAACGTGCCTGACCGGGCCCGGCTGGTGCGCGAGGTGGCGCGGGTGCTGCGCCCCGGTGGCGCCTTCGTGCTGCACGACTACTCGGTGGCGGGCAACACCCGCGCCAAGGTGCTCTGGGCCGCGGTGTGCCACGGCATCATCATCCCGCTGGCCGTGGTGAAGCGCTCGGACGTGCCGCTGCACCGCTACCTCTACACGAGCGTGCGCGACTTCGACTCGGTGCAGCGCATCTGCGAGCGGCTGCTGTCCGCCGGGCTGGTCGGCGTGCGGCACCGGTCCTACCCGGGCTGGCAGCACGGACTGGTGCACACCGTCGTCGGGTCGGCCCCGTCGTGATCGGGCGCACCGCCCGCTGGACGCCCGGGCTCGACCGCCGGGCCGTGTTCCACCCGCCGCCCGCGCCCCTGACGGTCGTGGATGCCGCGCGCGTGCCGGAATCCGCGCGGCACGTCGTCGTGGTCGGTGGCGGCATCGCGGGCCTCACCGCCGCGCTCGCGCTGGCCGAGCGCGGGGTGCGGGTCACCGTGCTCGAGCGCGAGGAGCGGCTCGGTGGCCGGGTGCGGTCGTGGCCGGTCGACCTCGGCGAGGGTGAGCGCGGCGAGATGAGCCGCGGCTTCCACGCCTTCTTCCGGCAGTACTACAACCTGCGCTCGGTGCTGCGCCGCACCGACCCGACCCTGGAGCGGCTGCGGCCGCTCGACGACTACCCGCTGGTGCGCGACGGCGGCGGGCACGACTCGTTCTCCGACATCCCGCGCACCCCGCCGTGGAACCTCGCCGCCTTCGTGGCCCGCAGCCCGAGCTTCGACCTCAAGGGCGCTGGCCGCCGTCGACGTCGACGCCGCCCTGGGGCTGCTCGACGTCGACTTCCCGGCCACCTTCGCCGCGCTCGACGGTAAGAGCGCGGCCGACGTGCTCGACGAGCTGCGCTTCCCGGAGGCCGCCCGGCACCTCGCTCTGGAGGTCTTCGCCCGCAGCTTCTTCGCCGACCCCCGCGAGTTCTCCGGCGCGGAGCTCGTCGCGATGTTCCACATGTACTTCGTCGGCTCGGCCGAGGGGCTGCTCTTCGACGTGCCGCGCGACGACTACGACGCCACCCTGTGGGGTCCGCTCGGCGCGCACCTCGAGCGGCTCGGGGTCAGCGTGCTCACCGGGCGCGAGGTGCGCTCGGTGACCGAGTTCAGCGAGCTCGGCGAGCTGCGCGACGGCATTTCGGTGCTGCACGGCATCCCCGGCGACGACGGCCAGGACTGGCTCGAGGCGGATGCCGTGGTGCTGGCCCTCGACCCGGTCGGCCTGCGCCGCGTGGTCGCCGCGTCACCCGGCCTGGGTGGCGACGACCGCGCCGGTGAGGCGTGGCGGGAGTCCGTGGCCGGCATCCGGTCGGCGCCGTCGTTCGCGGTCTGGCGGCTGTGGCTGTCGGGGAGGGTCGCGCCCGAGCGGCCGCCCTTCCTCGGCACGAGCGGCTACGGTCCGCTCGACAACATCTCGGTGCTCGAGCAGTTCGAGGGTCACGCGACCCGGTGGAGCGCGGCGCACGACGGCTCGGTCGTCGAGCTGCACGCCTACGCCCTGCCCGAGGGCACTGCCGAGGTCGACCTGCGCCAGCGGATGCTCACCGAGCTGCACCGGGTCTACCCCGAGACGGCATCACTCGAGATCGTGCACGACGAGTGGCTGGTCGAGGCCGACTGCGTGCTCGTGGGGCTCGAGCCGTGGCGGTCTCGCCCGGGCGTGCGCACCCCCGACCGCCGGGTGCTGCTGGCCGGCGACTCCGTGCGCTGCGACCTGCCGGTGGCGCTGATGGAACGGGCCGCCACGACCGGGTTCATGGCGGCGGATCGGCTGCTCACCGGCTGGGGCGAGCGCGGGCACGGGGTGTGGTCGGTGCCGATGGGCTCGCGGCTCGGGCCGGTGCCGCGGCTCGCGCGCCGCGGCATCCGTGCTTATCGCTCGGCGGCGGCGCGGCGCAGCTCGTAGAGCCGCGCGGCGTAGACGAGGTCGTCGGCCCACAGCTGGGTCGCCGACGCGCGCATCCCCAGGGTGACGAGCGGGGCGAGGCCGCGGGCGACCCGGAAGCCGAACCGGTCGGAGGTCGCGACGACCGCCTCGGTCATCACGGTGCGGGCGGGGTGCGTGCCGGGCGTGGTGAGCGGGGTCGCGTGGGTCTCGACGACGCTGCCGGTGCCCTCGCCGTCGGTGATCGTCATGACGATGGTGTGCGAGTCGGGGCAGGCGAACTCGGCCCGCACCGGCACGGCGAAGTAGCGGCCGAGGCGGTAGGCGACGTCGAGCACGAGCAGGTCGTCGGTGCTGGCGTCGTCGTCGACGCTGAGGTCGCTGAACGCGTAGGGGTGCAGCCAGGCGCCGTGCCAGGGGTCGAGGCGGTTCTGGATGATGTCGCGCGGCTCGCAGTCGGTGGGCAGCGAGACCACCGAAGCGAGCGACTCCTCGAGCGGCGGCCGGGCGGCGAGCACCGGGCGGTCGGTGGGCGGGGCGCCCTCCTCGACCTCGCCGACGCGCACCCAGAACAGGATGCCGTCGTCGTACGCCGCGAAGGTGCGCCAGGACGGCTGGTCGTCGTCGAGCGGCATCCCGTGCCACCGGCACAGCACCGTGCCGTCGACCACGTCGCAGGCGTCGAGCCGGGCGCCGAGGTGCGGGCAGGCGCCGGGCCCGGCGTGGGCGGAGCCGTCCTTGCCGCGCCAGAGCACGACCTCGCGGCCGGCGACAGTCCGCAGCAGGGTGCGGCCGGTCGGCACGTCGGCGGATGCCGCGGCCACCAGCCAGCCGTGAGTGGGACGGCGCAGTGCGGCGGCCAGCGATGCCTCGATGCGGGCCGGCTTGGCGTCGCGCCAGGTGCCCCGCAGGTGGTCGGGGGTCGTCTGGGGCAGGTAGCGCACGGGCACGCGGTGGCGCACCTCTTCACGCCAGGACCGGTCGGTGCGGAGCAGACTCACGTCTCAACGCTACCCCCGTGGGTGCGGGCGCCTCTAACCTTTGACAAACCCGGGACAGATCATCCCGGCCGTGTCGAGATCGACCAGTAGGTCAAAGGTGCCCCAACCTCCCGTCCTGGAATCGACCAACAGGTCAACCTGGGGACGCCCTCCGGTCGCTCAGTGGGCCGCGGCGCCGCTGTCGACGAGCTCGACCGGCCGCGGGGGCACGGCGTCGTAGACGACGTGGCCGTCGGGCGCTCGCACCCGCAGCCGGAACTCGGTGCTCTGCGGGTCCTCCGCGGAGGTGAGGCTGGCGAGGCCGTCACGGATCGTGGCGCTGTCGCGGAGCCGACCGCCGCTCGTCACGAGCTCGGCGACGGCACCGTCGGGGGCGATCGCCACGAAGCCGGGGTTCCTGCCACTGGGCAGGAGGAGCAGGGCGTGCGAGTCGGTGGCCGGCACGGCGACCAGCCGCTCCAGGTAGGTCCAGGGCGCGTCGCCGGTCGACCCGGCCAGGCGGGTGGTGCGCACCCGGGCTCCGTCACGGGTGGTCGTCGTGACGACGGTGACGCGCAGCTGCTGGGGGTGGGTCCCCACGAAGTCGGGGTAGGTGCCGACGTAGTCGGGGTCGACCGCCGACGCGGGCACGACCCCCTCGAGCACCGACGCGGTCGCGAGGCTGTCCGGCCGGTGCCCGGTCACGCCAGCCACCAGGATGCGCTGCGCGACCGCCACCCGTTCGGCGGGCCCGCTCGACGGCAGCGCGTAGGAGTTGGTCAAGGCACCGGCCGGAGCGCCTCGGTAGCCGGCCACGGCGACCTCCGGGGTGAACCCGACGCGGGTCGGGCCGAAGGTGGCGACGCCGTCGACCAGCGGAAGGCCGACGACCACCGGACGCACGCTGCCGTCAGGCTGCGGCAGGGCACCAGTGATGACGGCGCCGTCGGTGACGCTCGGGCGGGTCAGGACGAGCAAGGTGGGGGGAGCTCCCGCCGTGTGCTGCTTGACGCTCAGGGCCACCAGGTCACCGGTGCGCGTCGTGGGCTCGCCGTCGATCGTGGTGGGTACTAGCGACGCCGGGCCGAGCGACGCGGCGGCCGTCCACAGCCGGAGGAAGGACTGCTCCCCGTCGAAGCCTTCCCCGAGCGCCGGGCCAGGCACGCCCGCCGGAAGGGTGGGGTCGCCCGGGCTCGCGCCGGTCATCACCACCGCGAGCGTGTCGCCCACCCGCCCGCCGTAGAGCAGCCTCGCGGTGGGGTCGGCCCGCCGGGCGTCGGAGGCGATCGACACGACGGTGGGGTCGTCGACCAAGGTTCCGCGCGCACCCCAGCTGCTCACGGCGGCCCACGACGGGTCGTCGCGCGGGGGAAGGAGCGGTCGGGCTGGGCCGCTGGCTCCCGGACCGGTCCAGGCGAGCGCAGTGGCTGCCCCCACGGCGAGCGCCAGTGCGGCGCCCACGAACACGGTGCGGGTGCGGCGGCGGCGGGTGGCGCGGCCGCCGGCGGCCGCGACGAGGCCGACCGGGTCGCTCACCGGTGCGGTGTCGACCACGTGCTCGAGCGTGTCGGCGACGGCGGCCGGCAGCAGCCAGGCGAGCTCGCGCTCGTCGCGGCCGAGGGCGGCGGCGTGCGCAGCGGCCAGCCGGCGCTTGAGGGCAGTGAGCGCAGACTGCACCTCGGCGACCTCGACGCGGGCGGCGGTGGCCACCACGTCGGGCCCCTCGTCCCACCACTGCCGCACGGCCAGGGCGGCGCGGGCGGTCGGGGGAGCCTGCGCGAGGGCCGCCAGGAGCGCGGCCCGGAGGCGGTCGTCGTCCGCCCCGTCGTCCTCGACCCGGTCGGCGGGCAAGGCGTCGTCGCGGGCGGGCGCGACGGCATCCTCGGCCGTCGAGAGGGCGGCCCTGAGCACCTCGGCCCGCGCGGCACCCGTCGGCGCGCCGGAGCCGGTGGTCTCGCCCCAGTGACGGGCCAGCGTCGCCAGCGCGGATGCCGTGACTCGGGCGGCGCTGCCCGCGTCACCCGTGGTGAGGGTCGCGACCGCGTACAGCTCGTGCCAGCGTGCCGCGACGAACTCCTCGAAGTCCTCCGGCGACTGGCTCACGCCGCCAGTATCGCCGGGAGGGTCGACAGCACCGATCGAACGGTGTGTAGCAGCCGCGAGGCTCGAGGGCGTTGACACACTGGGGCTCATGCGGCTCCCCACGGCACTCTCGGGCAGCCTGCCGCTGTCGGCCACCGGCCCCGGCTCGCTCGACGAGGTGTGGGCCCGATACACCCGGCCGGCGCTGTGGCCCACCTGGAGCCCGCACCTGCGTGAGGTCGACTACCCGGATGCCGTGGTGCGCCCGGGCACGACCGGTCGGGTCACCGGGGTCGGCGGGGTGGTCGCGGTGTTCCGGATCGACGCCGTCGACCACGCGGCGCACACCTGGTCGTGGAGCGTGCGCTCCGGCCCGGTGCGGGTGTCCCTCGACCATGGTGTCGTCCCCGCCGGGCCCGGGTCCGGGCACGTCGGTGGCAGCCGGGCGTGGCTGGTCACCCGCGCGCTGTGGCCGGTGGCCCTCGGCTACGCCCCGCTCGCCCGGCTCGCCCTCGGCCGGCTCGTCGCGCCCGACTGACCCGGACCCCGGTCGAGCGTAGAGAACCCGCCGTGGAGGCTCGAGCCGGCGCGGCGTGTTCTCTACCGTCGACCGAGCAGGCGCCCGGATGCCGCTGACCTGCCGGTTCGCGCGTGTGAGGTAGGAGTCAGCTTCCTGCCGAGGCGTTGGCCCGGCGAGACGATGGAGGTGTGGCCCGGAGCGGGGTGCGGCCGCGCAGCGAAGGAAGAGCCATGAGCACCACGACGACATCGCGGAAGAACCGCCCCTCAGCACCCACGGCCTCCCCGCCTCATCGCCGCAATCGGCCGGCGCCACACCAGAGCACGCCGCCCAGGGTGCACAAGAGGCCCAAGAAGACCAAGGGCGGGCTCTGGCGGGAGGAGGTGCTCGACCGGGCGGGCCGGCTGAGGGTCGACCTGGACCTGTTGGCTCCACGGAACGTCGGCAACCCGCGGCTCATCATCGCCAGCGATCACGTGGACGACGTCATGTTCCTGACAAGGCGTCGCCTCAACCCGGTGGAGTGGTGGTCGGGCAGCCGGATCGAGGAGTGCTGGCGCCGGCTGCACCAGGCCGAGGAGGCGATGCTCGACCTGGGGTCGGATGCCGAGAAGCTCGCCAACATCCGCGAGGCCCGCAACCAAGCCATCTTCAACCTCGGCGCCGAGGACTCGCGCACCAAGAACCTCGCGACGATGCTCGACACCAACCCCTCACAGCCTGCTGCCATGGTGCCCACGGCACGCATCGCGCTGGCAGCGAGCCACGAGTCCAGCGACCGAGGGCACCGTGAGAGCCGCTCGTTCATCAACTCGCTGCGGGTGGTGATCCTGCTGCTGGCCGTGTTCATCGGCGCCCTGCTCGTGGCGGTCACGGTGTGGGACCTGACCCTCGTCCCGGCGGTCGGCACCGTCAGTCAGCCGGTCCTCGTAGGGGTCGCAGTGCTCTTCGGCGCGCTCGGGGCGATGTTCAGCGCCATCCCCTCGCTGGCCCAGATGCCCTCGAAGGCCGAGACCTTCAACCCGGTGCGCACCCAGGCCGTGCTCAAGGTGGTCGTCGGGTCGTGGTCGGCGGTGATCGGCCTCATGGCGGTCGCAGCCAACCTGGCGACGGCCGACACCAAGAACCTCGCCGGGTTCGCCATGGTCGCGGCCATCTTCGGGGCGAGCCAGGAGGCCCTCACCCGGTTTGCGGACCGCAAGGCCCGTGACCTCGGCACCGCGAACAGCGCAGGCGCGGCCAGCTCCTCCTGAGTCGAGGTGACGAGCTGGCTGCCGGGATCAGCGATCACCTCGGACCAGCCGCCTGCCTGCAGCCGCGCGCGGTCAGACCCTCGGCGCCGGCTCGGCGACGACGAGGATGCCGGCCCGGGCCGCGCGCTTGCGGCCCACCAGCGAGGCGAGCGGGTCGGTGAGGTCGGACATCCGGGCGAGCAGCCCGTACTTCGCGACCACCGCGCGGCGCACCGAGGCGACGTCAGCGGCATCCCGCACGACCCGGGCCGTGCCACGGAAGGTGGGGGTGCCGGGCGCCACCCTGCCGCGCATGTCGCAGGCCTGCAGCTCCACGGTGTCGGTGTGTGCCAGCCGCTTGGTCTTCCCGGTGTCGTCGACCGTGATGACGGCGAAGGACCCCGCCTCGTCGAGCGAGGGGGCGAACCACACCGGAGTGGTGACGGGAGCGCCGGTGCGGCGGAAGGTGGTCAGCGCGACGTACTTCGCCCTGGCCAGCGGGTGGTCGGCCGCGCGCACCGGGGTGGCACCGGCATCCGGCTCGTTCATGGCGACAGCGTAGGTGCCCCGTCGGGGCGCCCCGGACAAGCCTCCACGGGAGAGACACCGACTGTTCTGGAGATCGTGCGTCCCTGATGCGGCGATCCCGGCGAGCGACCGCTACGCTGGCCGCAGTTGTTGAGCTTTCCGTTGTGAAGTAGTGGCAGAACGTCCCGCCGGGACTGAGCACTTTCTGAGCAGAGGTATCCAGGCATCACCAACGCGGAACTCCCCGACAAGCGGGGTTCTCCTACTCAGAAAGTAGGCCTCCCATGGCTACTGGCACCGTGAAGTGGTTCAACGCCGACAAGGGCTTCGGCTTCATCGCCCCCGACGACGGCTCCGCCGACGTCTTCGCCCACTACTCGGCGATCAACTCGAACGGCTACCGTTCGCTCGACGAGAACGCCAAGGTCGAGTACGAGACCCAGCAGGGCGCGAAGGGCCCGCAGGCCGCGAACATCACCGTCATCGGCTGACGTTCCACCTGTTGCCCCTCGGGGCACCCACACGACCGCCGTCCGGGCAACCGGGCGGCGGTCGTGGCATGCCCGGAGCGATCTCGTGGCGGCCGGGCTAGCGTTCGGGGCATGAGCGTGCGGATCGACCTCAACGCCGACCTCGGCGAGTCGTTCGGCGCCTGGGTGCTCGGCGACGACGAGGCGATGCTCGACGTCGTCACCAGCGCCAACGTCGCCTGCGGCTTCCACGCCGGCGACGCCGACCACCATCCGGCGCACCGTGGCCGCCGCGGCCGCGCGCGGGGTCGTCGTCGGCGCCCAGGTCGGCTACCGCGACCTCGCCGGCTTCGGCCGGCGCCGCATCGACATGGATCGCCGCCGACCTCACCGCCGACGTGCTCTACCAGCTCGGCGCGCTCGAGGCGATGTGCCGGGTGGCGGGCACGCGCGTCGCCTACGTGAAGCCGCACGGCGCGCTCTACAACACCGCCGCCGTCGACGAGGTGCAGGCGCGAGCGGTCGTGGATGCCGTGGCCGCCTACGACCCGTCGCTTCCCCTTCTCGGACAGCCGGGTTCGGTGCTGCTGCGGGTCGCGGAGTCGGCCGGGCTGCCGGTCGTGGCCGAGGCGTTCGCCGACCGCGGGTACGCCGCCGACGGCCGGCTCGTGCCGCGCTCGCACCCTCGCGCCCTGCTCCACGACCCGGCCGAGGTCGCCGAGCGGGTGCTCCGAATCGCTTCCGAGGGAACGCTGTTGGCGGTCGACGGCACGCTCATCGCGGTGCCGGCCCGCTCGGTGTGCACCCACGGAGACACCCCGGGGGCGGTCGAGCTGGCCCGTGCGGTCCGGTCCCGGCTCGAGGCGGCCGGGGTGACGATCACGCCGTTCGCGACCGCGGGTCCGTGACGGGGCGACCGGCCGGCATCCCGTGCCGGCGGACCCGCCTGGGCCGGGCCGCCCGACGGCCGTCGACGTGCTTCCGGTCGGCGACGAGGGTCTGCTGCTCGAGGTGGCCGATCTCGATGCCGTGCTCGCGCTCGACGCCGTCGTGCGCGCCGCGATCGAGGCAGCGGCCGGCCCGGCGGTCGAGGCCGGCACCGTCGCCCTGGCACGACGTGACCGACGTGGTGCCCGCGGCCCGCACGGTGCTGCTGCTCACCCGCGAGGGCACCGACCTCACTGCCCTGAGCGCCGCTGTCCGCAGCCTCCCCGACTCCGTGCGACTTACCGACGGTTCTGACACCCGTTCGGGCTGCCGGAAACCGCAGCGCAAGTCGCACGAGGTCGAGGTCGTGGTGCGCTACGACGGGCCCGACCTCGACGAGGTGGCCGCCCTCACCGGCCTGACCCGCGCCGAGGTGGTCGCCGCGCACACCGGCACGCCCTGGCGAGTGGCGTTCGGCGGCTTCGCGCCCGGCTTCGCCTACCTCGTCGGCGGCGACCCACGGCTGCACGTCCCCCGGCGCGACCGCCCCCGCCCGTCGGTGCCCGCCGGGTCGGTGGGGCTCGCCGGGGAGTTCTCCGGCGTCTACCCACGCTCCTCCCCCGGCGGCTGGCAGCTGCTCGGCACCACCGACGCCGTGCTCTGGGACGCCGACCGCGAGCCACCGGCCCTGCTCGGCCCGGGCACGACGGTGCGCTTCGTCGACGCGGCGGCCAGCGACATGAGCCCCACGCTCGAGGTGCTGGGCACCGGCCCACTGGTGCTCGTCGAGGACGACGGCCGGCCCGGCCTGGCCGCCGTCGGGGTGGGCCGCTCGGGCGCCGCCGACCGCGGCTCCTACCGGCTGGGCGCCCGGCTCGTCGGCCACGCACCCGGGCTGGCCGCCCTCGAGGTGCTGCTCGGTGGGCTCACCGTGCGGGCCCACGGGCGGGTCACCGTCGCCCTGACCGGCGCCCCCGCGCCCGCGACGGTCGACGGCCGCCCGGTGGCCCATGCCGGCCTGGTCGACGTCCCCGACGGCGCCACCCTCACCCTCGGGATGCCGGTCACGGGCCTGCGCACCTACCTCACCGTGCGCGGGGGCATCGACGTGCCGCCCGTGCTCGGCTCGCGCTCCACCGACACCCTGTCCCAGCTCGGGCCGCCGCCGGTGCGGGTGGGCGACGTGCTGCCGGTGGGGGCGCCGGGCCGGGGCTTCCCCACCGTCGACCACGTGGCGCATCCCTCACCGGACAGTGGCGGACCCGGCGGTGCTCGAGGTGCTGCCCGGCCCGCGCGCGGCCTGGGTGGGCGGCTGGCCCACGGGGCTGGGCGGCCTGCTCGGGGTGCAGCGCCTGGTGTCGGCGGACAGCGACCGGGCCGGGGTGCGGCTGGCCGGCTCCCCCGTGCAGCGGGTGGCGCCCTGGCGCGACGTCGAGCTGCCCAGCGAGGGGATGGTGCGTGGCGCCGTGCAGGTGCCACCCGGCGGGGAGCCGGTGCTGTTCCTCGCCGACCACCCCGTGACCGGCGGCTACCCCGTGGTCGGGGTGCTCACGGCATCCGCCTGCGACCGCGCCGCCCAGCTGCGGCCGGGCGACGCGGTGCGGCTGGTAGCGGCCGCCGCACGCGGCTGAGACGCGTCACTCGACACTTCAGCCGGTAGGCACGGCCACGCTCAGCTGAGGTGCTTGGGCTGGACGTTGCTGCGGTGCGCGTGGTCGGAGCCGGCCTTGGCGCCACCACCGGCACCGTGCGAGGTGGTGGTGCCGGGCGGCTCGAACCGCACGACGACCGACTTCGACGCGGGCTGTTGCTGCCGATGGCCACCGAGTCGAGGGGCACCAGCACGTTGCACTCGGGGTAGTAGGCGGCGGCGCAGCCCCGCGGGGTGGGGTAGGACACGAGGCGGTAGTCGCGCGCCACCCGCTCGGAGCCGTCCTCCCAGACCGACACGACGTCGACCACCTGTTCCGGCTCGAGCCCCAGCTGGGCGAGGTCGTCGGGGTGCACGATCACGACGTGCCGGCCACCGGCGATGCCCGCGGTAGCGGTCGTCGAGGCCGTAGATCGTGGTGTTGAACTGGTCGTGGCTGCGCAGCGTCTGCAGCAGCAGGTGGCCCTCCGGCACGTCGAGCACCTCCAGCGGGCTGACCGCCGAACTCGGCTCTGCCGGAGGGCGTGTCGAAGGTCCGGGTGTCGCGAGGCGCGTGCGGCAGCACGAAGCCGCCGGGCCGCTCCACCTTCTCGTCGTAGGCGTCGCAGCCCGGCACGACGTGCCCGATGTGGCGGCGGATCACCGTGTAGTCCTCGCGCCATGGCGTCCCAGTCGATGCGCGACCCCTCGGGCCGCGAGCCCAGCGTGGCCTCCGCGATGCGGCAGACGATGCCACCTCGGAGCGCAGGTGCGCGCTGGCCGGCTCGTGCGCCCCACGCGACAGCGTGCACGCTCGACATCGAGTCCTCCACCGTCACGCCCTGCCAGCCCGCCCGCCGCACGTCCTTCTCGGTGCGGCCGAGGCACGGCAGGATCAGCGTCTGCGCGCCCGGGCAGCACGTGCGAGCGGTTGAGCTTGGTCGAGACCTGCACGGTGAGCTCGCGCCGAGCGCATCGCCTCGTCGGTCACCTCGGTGTCGGGGGTGGCCGCCGACGAAGTTGCCGCCCAGCCCGACGAACACCTTCAGCCGTCGCCGTCGCGCATCGCGCGGATCGTGTCGACGATGTCGAGGCCGTGCTCGCGCGGCGGGTCGAAGCCGAACTCGCTGCCGCAGCGCGTCGAGCGAAGTGGTCGGGCAGCTTCTCCCAGATGCCCATCGTGCGGTCGCCCTGCACGTTGGAGTGCCCGCGCACCGGGCACAGCCCGGCGCCCGGCTTGCCGATGTTGCCCTGCAGCAGCGCGACGTTGATGATCTCCTGGATCGTCGCGACCGCGTTGCGGTGCTGGGTGATGCCCATCGCCCAGCAGATGACGGTGCGGTCGGACGCCGCGAACAGCTCGCGCCGCCCGCTCGATCTGCGCGCGCGGCAGCCCGGTGGCGCGCAGCACGGCGTCCCAGTCGAGGCGGCGAGATGTGGTCGCGCCAGGTCGTCGAAGCCGGCGGTGTGGCGGTCGACGAAGTCGTGGTCGACGCGCGCCCTCTCTCGACCGAGCAGCGCGCCGATCGCCTGGAACAGCGCGAGGTCGCCGTTGAGCCGGATCGGGCAGGTGCACGTCGGCCAGCTCGGTGCCGACCCCGGCGAGCCCGCGTGACCGTCTGCGGGTTGTCGAAGCGCATCAGCCCGGCCTCGGGCAGCGGGTTGATCGCGACGATCTTCGCCCCGTGCTCCTTGGCCTTCTCGAGGGCGCTCAGCATCCGCGGGTGGTTGGTGCCCGGGTTCTGACCGACGATGACGATCAGCTCGGCGTCGTAGATGTCCTCGCAGGCTGCACCGAGCCCTTGCCGATGCCGATGCGTCTCGGCCAGCGCCGACCGAGGTCGACTCGTGGCACATGTTCGAGCAGTCCGGCAGGTTGTTGGTGCCGAACGCCCGGGCGAAGAGCTGGTAGGCGAACGCCGCCTCGTTCGAGGCGCGCCCGCAGGTGTAGAACGATCGCCTCGTCCGGGCTCGTCGAGGCCGCGCAGCGTCGTGGCGATCGAGCGCGAACGCGTCGTCCCACGAGATCGGCTCGTAGTGCGTGCCGCCCTCGCGCAGGACCATCGGCTCGGTGAGCCGGCCCTGCTGGCCGAGCCAGTAGTCGGTCCAGCGTGGCCAGCTCGGCCACGCGGGTGGCGCGGCGAAGAAGGCCCGGTCGGCGCGGCGCTTCGTCGCCTCCTCGGCGACGGCCTTCGCGCCGTTCTCGCAGAACTCCGCGATGCTGCGGTGCTCCGGGTCGGGGTCGGGCCAGGCGCAGCCCATGCAGTCGAAGCCGTCCGCCTGGTTGAGGTGGCGCAGGGTGGTCACGGCCCGCAACGGCCCCATCTGCCCGCTCGTGCGGTTCGCCGCCACGGCGACCGCCTCGACGCCGGCCGCCGAACGGCGCCTGTGGTGGCGGTCCACCTGCAACGGGTCGACGTCGTCATCGGGAGCGCCGCCCCACGGCTCGAGCATTCGGGCCCCCCGGCTGTTGTCCTCGGTCATGAGCGCCACGGTGCCACCCGATCTGCGCGAGGTGCGGCTCGTGAACCTGTGAGTCCGGGACACCGACCCGGGGGCCCGCACGCGCCCTCGGCTACCGCCTGGTGGGTCGAGTGATCGGTACACCTACCACGGCGTAGCCGGCGCCAGGTGTGGATGCCGAGAGGGCCTCCGACCACTCAGCGCCGGCTACCACCTCGTACGTCGAGTGATCGCTGCACCTACCAGGCGGTAGCCCGAGCGAAGTCCGGTCTCGGCCTTGCCACGGGCTCCACCGGCGTGGTCAGGCCCAGGCGTAGGTGACCTCGGGGCGCCCCACGCCCGGGTAGCGGTTGCCCCGGCGCACCCGCCCGCTGTCGACGAGGTGCTCGGCATACCGCCGCGCGGTCACCCGGCTGACACCGACGGCATCCCCCAGCTCGGCCGCCGACAGCGGCTGGTCCGCCTCCCGAAGCGCCACGGCGACCTTGCCCACCAGGTCCTCGGTCAGGCCCTTCGGCACGGTCGAGGCCGAGCCTGGCCGCAGCTGCGCGAACACCGAGTCGACCTGGGACTGGGTGTCGGCCTCGTCGGCGCCCTGCACCTCCGCGCGGTAGGCCGCGTAGGCAGCCAGCCGGTCGCGCAGCGTGGGGAACACGAACGGCTTGAGCACGTACTGCACCACCCCCAGCGACACCGCGGAGCGCACCATCTCCAGGTCGCGCACTGAGGTCACCGCGATGACGTCAGCCGCGTGCCCGTGCGCCCGCAGCGCCCGCACCACGTCGAGCCCGGGCAGGTCGGGCAGGCCCATGTCGAGCAGCACCAGCTCCACCGGCTCGCGGTCGAGGTGTCGCAACGCGTCGCGGGCGGTGTGCGCCACTCCCGCCACGGCGAACCCGGCGACCCGGCCCACGTAGGCGGCGTGCGCCTCCGCCGCGATGGGCTCGTCCTCGACGACGAGCACCCGGATCGGGCCCGCCGGCACCGGGCTCACGACGACACCCTGCCGGATGCCGGGTGCTCGCCACCCGCGAGCGCCGCCGGTCGGGTGCCGCCGGACAGGGGAAGGGTGACGGCGACCCGGCCCCCGGGCGGGGCGCCGATCTCGAGCCCGCCACCGAGGCGCTCGACGGTGTGCCGCACCAGCGCGAGCCCGAGCCCGCGGCCGCCGCGCTCGTCACCGGCATTCGTCGTGAACCCGCGCTCGACGACGCGCTCCCGCAGCTCGACCGGGATGCCGGGACCGCTGTCGGCGACGACGAGCTCGAGCACGCCGTCGCTCCGGGTGGTGGTGAGCTCGACCCGGTGCTCGCCGTCGACCCCGGCCACGGCATCGAGCGCATTGTCGACGAGGTTGCCGACGATCGTGACGGTGTCGGTCGCCGAGGTCAGGTCGGCGGGCCACCACAGGTCGGGGGCGACGACGAGGGTGATCCCGCGCTCGTTCGCCTCGGCGGCCTTGCCCAGCAGCAGCGCACTCAGGGTGGGGTCCTCGATGCCGGAGACGACGCGGTCGGTGAGGCCCTGCACCCGGTCGAGCTCCTCGGTCGCGAACTCCACGGCCCGCTCGGGGTGCCCGAGCTCGATGAGCGAGACGATCGTGTGCAGCCGGTTGCCCGACTCGTGGGCCTGCGAGCGCAGCGCCTCACTGAGGCTGCGGGCCTGGCCGAGCTCGCCGGTGAGCTCCTCGAGGTCGGTGCGGTCCCGGATGGTGACCACCGAGCCGAGGTCCTCGCCCTCGCGGTGCACCCGGGCCTTGTTGAGCACGAGGATGCGGCGCTCGGTGACCAGCAGGGTGTCCTCGCGGGGCTGCTCGTCGGTGAGCGCGCTGACGAGCGTGGTGGGCAGCCCGAGGTCGGCGACCGGCATCCCGGCGGGGTCGTCGCCCAGGTCGAGCAGGCGCACCGCCTCGTCGTTCGCCAGCCGCACCCGGCCGGTGGGGTCGACCAGCACCAGGCCCTCGGTCACCGAGTGCAGCACCGCGTCGTGGTGGTCGTGCATGTCCTGCAGCTCGGCGGCGCTGAGGCCGCGGGTCTGGTGCCGCACCCGGCGAGCGATGAGCGCCGCACCCAGGCCACCGAGCAAGCCGGCGAGCAGGCCGGCCACGGCGAGCGGCAGCAGCTCGTCGGTCAGGCGGGAGTTGACCTCGTCCTTGCGGATGCCGACGGCCACCAGCCCCACGACGTCCCGGCCGTCGAGCACCGGCACGACCGCACGACGGCTCGGGCCCAGGGTGCCGGCGTAGTCCTCGAGCACGACACGGCCCGCACGCGCCGCCTCGATGTGCCCGCGGAACCGGCGGCCGACCTCCGCGGGGTCGGGGTGGCTGTAGCGGATCCCCTGCGGGCTCATGATCACCACGAAGTCGGTCGCCGTGCGGCTGCGCACCCCCTCGGCGAGCGCCTGGAGGGTGCCCCCGGCATCCGCAGTGTGGACCCCCGCGACGACCTCGGGCTCGGCCGCCACCGACTGGGCGACGGCGAGCACCTGAGCGCTGGACTGTTGGGTGACCGAGCGCCGGGCCTGCACATAGGCGGCCGCCAGGCCGGCGAGCACCACGGTCGCCACCAGCGCGACGACGAGCGCGGCGGTCTGCGCGGCGACGCTCCAGGAGCCCCCGCGCTCGGGTGGGTCGGCCGGCCCGGCGGAGGAGCGGGGCACGCCCCGAGGGACGTTCACCGGGCGCCCGAGCCGCCGTGGCCCGTGAACACTGCGAACACAACGGTGACGATAACCCGCTGGATCGCGACCCTCGATGGGAAGAGCAGAGCGCTCGGACAAAGGAGTTCAGCGACATGAGCACGTCACCCGACAGTACGGCCACCCCAGGCCGCACACCCGCATCCGCCCCGCGACCGAAGCGGGACCGCACCCACTGGCTCTACGTCTCCGTCATCATCGCGATGGTCGCCGGCATCGCCGTGGGCTTCCTGTTCCCCGAGTTCGCCAAGGAGCTCAAGCCCCTCGGCACCGTCTTCGTCAACCTCATCAAGATGATGATCTCGCCGATCATCTTCTGCACCATCGTGCTCGGCATCGGCTCGGTGAAGCGCGCCGCCCAGGTGGGCAAGGTCGGCGGCCTCGCTCTCGCCTACTTCGTGACCATGTCGACGGTGGCCCTGGCCATCGGGCTCGTGGTCGGCAACCTGGTACAGCCCGGGGCGGGTCTGCACCTCACCGACGCCCTGGCGGAGAGCGGCCAGGCGGCCGCCAAGACGGCCGAGGCCGGTTCCACCGTCGACTTCGTGCTGGGGCTGGTGCCCGACACGCTCGTGTCGGCCCTCACCTCGGGGTCGGTGCTGCAGGCGCTGCTCGTCGCCCTGCTCGTCGGGTTCGCCCTGCAGAAGATGGGCCCCCAGGGCGAGCCGATCCTGCGCGGCATCAAGCACCTCGAGCGGCTCGTCTTCCGGCTGATGGCGATGATCATGTACCTCGCGCCGATCGCGGCGTTCGGGGCGATGGCCGCTGTCGTCGGGGCCACCGGGCTCGACGCCCTCAAGAGCCTGGGCCTGATCATGGTGGCCTTCTACGCGACCTGCGCCCTGTTCGTCATCGGCATCCTCGGCACGATGCTGCGGGTCGTCGCCGGCATGAGCATCTTCATGCTGTTCCGCTACCTCGCCCGCGAGTTCCTGCTCATCCTGTCGACCTCGTCGTCGGAGTCGGCCCTCCCCCGCCTGATCGCCAAGATGGAGCACCTCGGCGTCTCGCGGCCGGTCGTCGGCATCACCGTGCCGACCGGCTACTCGTTCAACCTCGACGGCACCGCGATCTACCTGACCATGGCGTCGCTGTTCATCGCGGAGGCCATGGACAAGCCGTTCAGCATCGGCCAGCAGGTCTCGCTGCTCGTCTTCATGATGATCGCCTCGAAGGGTGCAGCTGGCGTGACCGGAGCCGGCCTGGCGACGTTGGCCGGCGGCCTGCAGTCGCACCGCCCCGACCTCGTCGACGGCGTCGGCTTCATCGTCGGGATCGACCGGATGATGAGCGAGGCGCGCGCCCTCACCAACTTCGCCGGCAACGCGGTGGCCACCGTGCTGATCGGCACCTGGGTCAAGGAGATCGACCGTGACCAGGCCATGGCGGTGCTGCGCGGCCAGCGGCCATTCGACGAGTCGCGGATGATCGACGACGACCCCGTCGAGGAGTCGGTGGTCGAGTCGCATGTGGTGACTGCCGAGGCGACCGGGCGCTCGTCGGAGGCAGCCCACGAGGAGGTGGCTACGGCATCCCCGGAGCGGGTGCGCGAGGGGGCGTCCCGCTAGCCCTCGTCCCCAGCCCGCCGCGAGTGCGGAGGTGGTCGCCCAGGCGACCACCTCCGCACTCGCGGCGGGTCGAGAGGGTGAGCGGCATCCGGTTGGGCGTTGTCCGACCTGAGAGAACGTTCAACCACCCGCATGACAGCCGGCTGCAACCTACGCTACCGTAACTTACGGTAGCGAAACCTACGCGAACGTAGGTTGCCCTAAGACGAAGGTGGCACCCATGGCCGCAACTCCCGCCGAGACCGCCCCCCGCGAGCCCGTGGCCCCGGCCCGAGCGCGCCCGGCGATCATCCAGGGCGGGATGGGCGTGGCCGTCTCCGGCTGGCGCCTGGCCCGCGAGGTCTCCCGCGCCGGTCACCTCGGGGTCGTGTCCGGCACCGCCATGGATGCCGTGCTCGCCCGCCGCCTGCAGGACGGCGACGAGGGCGGGCACTACCGCCGCGCGCTGGCCCACTTCCCCAGCCCCGCGATGGCGCAGCGGGTGCTCGACCGGTACTTCGTCGAGGGTGGTCGCGGCGCCGATACGCCCTACCTTCCGATGCCCAAGCTCACCCTGGAGACCACCCGCGCCGGCCAGGAGCTCGCCCTGGTGGGCAACTTCGCCGAGGTGTGGCTCGCCAAGGAGGGGCACGACGGCGTGGTCGGCATCAACTGCCTCGAGAAGATCCAGCTCGCGACTCCCACGGCCCTGCTCGGCGCGATGCTCGGCGACGTCGACTACGTGGTGATGGGCGCCGGCATCCCGCGTGAGGTGCCGCAGCTGCTGCGGGCGCTGGCGGCCGGCGAGGTCGGCCGCATCCCGGTCGACGTGGCCGGCAGCACGACCCACCGGTTCGTCGAGGCCGACCCGCGCGACCTGATGGGCGCCGACCTGCCTCCGCTGACCCGGCCCGACTTCCTGGCGATCGTCTCGCTCGACCAGCTGGCCTCCTACCTGCACCGCGACCCCGAGATCCGCCCCGACGGGTTCGTCGTCGAGCGCCCCCCGGCCGGCGGCCACTCGGCGCCGCCCCGCGGGAAGATGCAGCTCGACGAGCATGGCGCCCCGATCTACGGCGCCCGCGACGAGGCCGACCTGACGAAGATGGCCGCGCTGGGCCTTCCCTTCTGGATGGCCGGCGCCTACGGCACGCCCGACCAGGTGGCCGCGGCCGTCGAGGCCGGTGCCGTCGGCGTGCAGGTGGGCACCCTGTTCGCCCTGTGCGCGGAGTCCGGGCTCACGGATGCCGCCCGCGACCTCGCGCTCGAGCAGCTGCGCGCCGGTGACCTCACCGTGCGCAACGACCCGCGGGCCAGCCCGACCGGCTTCCCGTTCAAGGTGGTCCAGCTCGAGGGCACGGTCAGCTCGGCCGAGGTGTACGAGTCGCGTGAGCGGCTGTGCGACCTGTCGTACCTGCGCCAGCCCTACGAGCGGGCCGACGGTTCGGTCGGCTTCCGCTGCGCCGGCGAGCCGGTGCACATGTTCGTGAAGAAGGGCGGCGCGGCCGAGGACACCGAGGGCCGCAAGTGCCTGTGCAACGGCCTGACCGCCACCATCGGCTTGGGCCAGCACCGCAAGGACGGCTACGACGAGGCGCCGCTGGTCACCCTGGGCGAGGACCTCGCCGGCGTGGAGGAGCTCAGCCGGCGCCACCCCCAGGGGTGGACCGCCGCGGATGCCGTCGCCTACCTCCAGGAGTCGCTGCCGGTTGCCGAGCTGGGTGCTGAAACGGCTGCCCCGGCGACCGCCTGAGCACCCAACTCGTGATCACCCGGGGTTGGGTGCTGAAACGGCTGCCCCGGCGACCGCCTGAGCACCCGACTGCTGCGCTCGGCCCACGGTGACGACGACCTTGCCGCGGGCATGACCACCGCTGACGTGGTCGATCGCCGCGGGTGCCTCCGCGAGGGGGAAGGTGCGCTCGACTGCCGGGCGGATTCCGCCGCGCTCGATCACCTCGGTGAGGGCAGCCAGGTCGGCGCCGTCCTCGGAGGCCATCAGCATCACCAGCCGCTGCTTCACGAAGGGTGACAGCAGCGCCGCCCCCATCGCGCGCTGCAGGCCGCCGAGCCACCGGCCCTCGTTCTCGCTGCCCACGATCACCAGGCAGCCGCGCTCGGTGACCAGGCCGCGCAGCAGCCGCACCCGCCGGTGCCCTGCGATGTCGAGCACGACGTCGAACCGCTCGCCGAGGGTCTCGAGTGGCGTCGTCGTGTGGTCGACGACCTGCTCGGCGCCGAGGCTGCGCACGAGGTCTGCCTTGGCCGGCCCGCAGACCCCCGTGACGTGGGCTCCAAGATCGACGGCGAGCTGCACGGCGTAGGAGCCGACCCCGCCCGACGCCCCGATGACGAGCACCCGGTCGCCGGCCTTCACGCCGCCGGCACGCACGGCCTGGAACGCCGTCAGCGCCGACACTGGCACTGCTGCTGCCTCCTCGACCGACAGGTTCGCCGGCTTTCGCGCCAGCCGGGTGAGGGGCACGACGGCGAGCTCGGCGAAGGACCCACGGGCGGTTCCGTAAACGGCATCCCCGACGGCGTACTCGGTGACACCCTCGCCGAGCGCCTCGACGGTGCCGGCCAGGTCGTGGCCGGGGGTGCGGTCCTTCGGCGCGCGCAGCCCGAGTGCGAGCCGGGCGGCGAGCGGCCGCCCGGCCATGACGTGCCAGGTGCCGCGGTCGACGCCGGCCGCGCCGACCCGCACCAGCACCTCGCCGGGACCGGCGACGGGGTCGGGCACCTCCTCGAGGCGGAGTACGTCGGTACTGCCGTAGGAGTCCTGGACGATGGCCTGCATATCGGTTCCTTACGCTGTAAGTCTGAGTGGATGGTGGCTACCGTAGCCTTACACCGTAAGATGTGGCAAGTCCCGACCGTTGTCGCCACCACCAGGAGCCCGGATGCCGTCCGCCCGCCCGTCGCTGAACCACACCCGAGTGGTCGACGAGGCGATGCGCCTCGCCGACGAGGAAGGGCTGGCAGCACTGTCGATGCGGGCGCTGGCCGGGCGGCTGGGCGTGGAGGCGATGTCGCTCTACCACCACGTCGCCGGCAAGGAGGCGCTGCTCGACGCGATGGTCGACGCCGTGTTCGCCGACCTGCACCTGCCGGTCGTGGGTGGTGACTGGCGGGCCGAGCTGCGGGCCCGGTCGGTCTCGGGGCGAACCGTGCTGCTGCGCCACCGGTGGGCCGTGGGGCTGATGGACTCGCGCCGCAACCCCGGCCCGCAGAGCATGCGCCACCATGATGCGGTGCTGGGCTGCCTTGCAGCGCAGGGCTTCTCACTGCATGCTGCCGGCACGGCCTTCGCCCTGCTCGACGCCCACCTCTACGGGTTCATGGCGCAGGAGGTCAGCCTGCCCTTCGAGGGAGAGGCCGACCTCGCCGCCCTGGGCGCCGAGATCCTGGGCCCGGAGGTGCGCGCCGACTACCCCCACTTCACGGCCTTCGCCGAGGGACGTGCCCTGCAGCCCGGTTACTCCTTCGGCAACGAGTTCGAGATCACCCTCGACCTGGTGCTGGGAGCACTCGACGGGCTGCGCGCTGCCCAACCGGCCGGGACGGCATCCGCGCCGGCGACTGCGACGGCATCCCCGGTGGCGCTGGCGCCGATCGAGGTGACCGTGCCCGTGTTGGGGGTCGACGGGTGCCCGGGGGGCTGGGTCGGGGCCCTCCTGGTGCCGGGGGCGCCGCGGCCGCGGGTCGTCGTCGCCCCCACGATCGAGGCGCTGGTCGAGACCGTGCGGGCAGAGCTGGACGTGCAGGTGGTCGGCATCGACATCCCGATCGGGTTGCCGGACAGCTCGATCCGGCAGGCTGACGTACTCGCTCGCCGTGCGCTGCCCGGCCGGGCCAGCTCGGTCTTCACGACGTTGACCCGCCCCGCCTACCTCGCTGCCGACCGTGCCGCCGCGGATGCCGTGAACCGCGGCCTCAGCGGCCAGGGCGTGGGGGCCCAGGCGTTCGCGCTGCGGGCGAAGATCCTCGAGGTGGACTCCTGGCTGCTCAGCCGGCCGACGGTCGACGTCGTGGAGGTGCACCCGGAGGTGTCGTTCGCGACGATGTCCGGCGGCCCCCTTCCCGGAAAGCGCACCGCAGAGGGGCAGCAGGCCCGGCTTGCGGCGTTGGCCGCGGCCGGCATCGCCCGGCCGTCGCTGCTCAAGGGGAGCGGGTACGCCCCGGACGACGTGCTCGACGCCTGTGCTGTCGCGTGGTCGGCGCACCGCCGCGCGACGGGCGAGGCGCGCTGGCTGCCGGACCCGCCGGAGGTGTTCTCGGACGGCATCCGGGCCGCGATCGTCGTCTGATCAGCCGCGGTCGGTGGACGTGGCGTGCAGCTCCGCTGGTGCCCGGGGCGACCACGGTGGCAGGGTTGCGGGATGACCGCACGGGTGTCCCACACGACCATCGACTGCCGCGACGCGTACACGCTCTCCGAGTGGTGGAAGGGGGTGCTCGACTACGTCGACGTCGAGGGCGACCCCAACCTGCCCGGCCACGAGGAGTGCATGATCCTCAGCCGCGACGGCAGCCACAAGCTGCTCTTCATCGAGGTGCCCGAGGGCAAGTCGGGCAAGAACCGCATCCACCTCGACCTCGAGCCCGTCGAGGGCCGCCGCGACGACGAGCTCGCCCGGCTGCTGCAGCACGGCGCCGTCAAGGTGGCCGACCACCGCGGTCAGTACGGCCCCGGCACCGGCTGGGTGATCCTGGCCGACCCCGAGGGCAACGAGTTCTGCATCCTGCGCAGCCTCGCCGAGCGAGAGGCCGCCCCGGGGTCCGAGACGCTGACCCCCGGCTCCTGAGCGTCCCTGAATCGACCAACAGGTCACTCTGGCGACGCTCGGCGCACTCGTCGTCAGCCGGTGACGAGGATGACGTGCAGGTGGCGGGGGCCGTGGACTCCCTCGACTCGGCTGAGCTCGATGTCGCTGGTGGCGGAGGGTCCGCTGATCCAGGTCTGGGGGCGGTGCGGGTCGAGGCGGGTGAAGGCGTCGGGGACGTCAGGGACGACCTGGTGCTCGCGCACGATGCAGACGTGCAGGTCGGGCAGCAGGGTGATGGCCCGGCGTCCCTGGCCGGGGCCGTGGTCGAGGATGACCGTGCCGGTCTCGGCGATGCCCACGGCGGCCGTGGTGACCACGGCGTCGATGGCGTCGAGCTCGGCGTGGGTCAGGCCGTCGTCGACGAGAGCGCCCGCCACGTCGAGCTCGAGCCCGGACGCCGAGACGATGGATGCCGTGCCGTCCAGTGCCGACGCAACGGCATCCGCCAGGTCGGCTGCAGCACAACGGGTCACGGTGGCCCGGTAGTCGGCCACCCGCTCGGCGAACAGGTCGAGCATCATGCTCGGTTCGATGGCTTGGGGCGCAGTGGCTGCCGCTCCGGCGCCGCCGTCGTGCACGGGCGCAGCTCCTGGGGCAGGCACCCGGCCCGGGCCCAAGGCTGTCCGGACGGCGGCGAGCACGTCGTCGCGGGCGCTCATCGCTGCCCCTCGTCGCGGCCCACGCGTCTCCACCAAGCGCGGAACGACTCGGCCGGCGGCAGGGGCAGGTCGCGGGCCTGGGTCCAGCGCGACCCGGGCCAGGGCAGCCATGCCAGCGCGCGGCGCCCACCCGGCATCCCCCGACCGCGACCGAAGCGCCCCACGAGCCCGGCGGCGCGCTCCCCCAGGCCCATCCGGCCGGCATCGCCCATCCCCCACGACGCGGCGCGCATGGCCACGGCTTCGGCCTTGGGCACGCTGTCACCCCGGTGCGAGTCGACGACTTTCGTGCGCAGGTGCACCAGGATGCCGGGGATGTCGATCGCGACGGGGCACACGTCGGCACAGGCCCCGCACAAGGTCGAGGCGTAGGGCAGCGAGTCGACCTGCGCGTTGGTGCCGACGCCCTTGAGGAGCGGGTTGAGGATGGCGCCGATCGGGCCGGGGTAGACCGAGCCGTAGGCGTGCCCGCCGACCCGCTCGTAGACCGGGCACGAGTTGAGGCACGCCGAGCAGCGGATGCAGCGCAGCGCCTGCCGCCCCACCTCGTCGGCCAGCGCCCGGGTGCGGCCGTTGTCGAGCAGCACGACGTGCACCTCCTGCGGCCCGTCGCCGTGCGTGACCCCCGACCAGGTGGACGTGTAGGGGTTCATCCGCTCCCCAGTCGATGACCGCGGCAGCAGTTGCAGGAACACGTCGAGGTCGGCCCACGTGGGCACCAGCTTCTCGATGCCGACCACCGTCACCAGCACCTCGGGCAGGGTCAGGCACATCCGGCCGTTGCCCTCGGACTCCACCACGACCAGCGTGCCCGATTCCGCCACAGCGAAGTTCGCGCCGGAGACCGCCATCTTCGTCGACAGGAACTTCTCGCGCAGGTGCAGTCGCGCCGCGCCGGCCAGCTCCGCCGGGTCGTTGCTCAGCCCCTCAGGAGCCGGCCGCCCGGCAGCCGCCATCTTGGAGTTGAAGATGTCCCGGATCTCGGAGCGGTTGCGGTGGATCGCCGGCACCAGGATGTGGCTGGGCAGGTCGTCACCCAACTGCACGATGAGCTCGGCCAGGTCGGTCTCCCACGCCGAGATCCCCTGCGCGGCAAGCGCTTCGTTGAGCTCGATCTCCTGCGTCGCCATCGACTTGACCTTCACGACCTCGCGGATGCCGTGCGCCTTCGCCACGTCGGCGACCACCGCACACGCGTCGGCCGCGTCGCGTGCCCAGTGCACCGTCGCCCCGGCCGCGGTCAGTGACGCCTCGAGGGTCAGCAGGTGCTCGTCGAGGTTCGCCAGCGTGGCGTCCTTGATGCCGGCCGCGCGCTGCCGCAACGACTCCCAGTCGTCGACCTCGGCGACCACCCCGGCCCGCTTCGCCCGGATCGTGCCAGTCGCGTGGGCCAGGTTCCGACGCAGCTGGGTGTCGGCCAGCGCCGCGCCGGGCAGCCACCGGGAACGGCGGCATGCCGAGGAACGTGGCGTGCTCCGGTGCCGCGCTCATGACCGGCTCACCTCCGCCGGTTCGTCGGCCGTCGACGCGAGCACCTCGGCCAGGTGCATGGTGCGGATGCCGGCCCGCTGGCGTGAGAGCAGCCCACCCACGTGCATCAGGCACGAGGAGTCGCTCGCCACCAGCACCTCCGCGCCGGTGGCCCGGACGTGCGAGGCCTTGTCCGACCCCATCGCCACCGACGTCTCCGAGTTCTTCACCGCGAACGTCCCCCCGAAACCGCAGCACTCCTCCGCGCGCGGCAAAGGCACGACGTCAATGCCGACCACCGCCGCCAGCAAGCGTTCCGGCCGGTCCCCCACCCGCAGCATCCGTAGCGAGTGGCACGTCGGGTGGTAGGTCACCCGGTGGGGGAAGGACGCCCCCACATCGACCACCCCCAACACATCCACCAGGAACTCCGACAGTTCCAGAGTCCGCGGCGCGGTGCGCGACACCGCATCCGCCAACCCGGCATCCCCCGACCGGGCCGCGACCAACGAGTGCTGGTGACGCACCGACCCCGCACACGACCCCGACGGCACCACCACGTGCTCGAACCCCTCGAACGCCGACACGAAGTTGCGCACCAACGGCACTGCCTCGTCGAGGTAGCCGGTGTTCACCATCGGCTGACCGCAGCAGGTCTGCGCCTCCGGCACCTCCACCTCGCACCCCAGCCGGCGCAACAACCGCACCGTCGCGCGCACGGCATCCGGGAACATCGCGTCGCCGATGCAGGTCGACATCACCGCCACTGTCATGACGACACCCTCCCACCGACGTCGCTCGGTTCGAAGGTCACGACGGCCTGGGTTCGGCGCACCAGGTCGCGCAGGTCCGCAAGGTCCCGCCCCACCACACCGGCGGTGCGGGCCTGGACGAGGACGTTGCCGATGGCCGTGGCCTCGACCGGCCCCGCCACCACCGGTCGGCCCGAGCGGTTCGCGATGGCTTGGCAGAGCAGCGAGTTCTGAGCCCCGCCTCCGACGACGTGGATCACGTCGACGCGATGACCCGACAGGCGGCTGGCCTCCTCGACGGCCTGCGCGAAGGCGGCCGCCAGGCTCTCGACGATCGACCTGATGACCGCGGGCTGGGTGGTCGGTGCTGGCAGATCGTGCTGGGTGCACCAGGCCGCGATGCGCGCGGGCATGTTCCCCGGTGGGAGGAAACGTGGGTCCTGCACGTCGAACACCGGGGCCGTCGTCTCCGCCGCAGCCGCCTCGAGGAGCGACGGGAGTGCCTCCTGTCCACCGACCGGATCCCAGGAGCGCAGTGTCTCGCTGAGCAGCCAGGTGCCCATGACGTTGGTGAGGAAGCGGACCGTGCGGTCGACGCCTCCTTCATTGGTGAAGTTGGCCTCGCGGGCGGCATCGCTGATCACGGGGGCGTCGAGCTCGACCCCGACGAGCCCCCAGGTGCCACAGGAGATGTAGGCGGCGTTCGAGGAGTCAATCGGCACGGCCGCGACCGCCGATGCCGTGTCGTGGGACCCGACGGTGACGACCGGAACCCCGCTGGCGCCGATGTCGGCAGCGATCTCGCCCAGGACCGTTCCGGGGTCCGCCAGGTCGCCGAGCAGCCCGCGTGGGAGGCCAAGCTGCTGGACCAGGTCCAGGTCCCATTCGCCGGTGGCTGCCGAGAGCAGCCCGGTCGTGGAGGCGTTGGTCCGCTCGGTGAGCGACTTCCCGGTGAGCCAGAATCCGAACAGGTCCGGAAGGAGCAGGAGCGACTCCGCCTGCTGCACCAGTGGGTCCGCGGCGAGCTGGTAGACGGTGTTGAACGGGAGGAACTGCAGGCCGTTGCGCCGGTACATCTCGTCGCGCGGCAGGAGGGCGTCGACCCGCTCGGGGCCTCGCCGGCCCCGCGCCGGGTCACGGTAGTGGAACGGCATCGACAGCACCCGATGGCCGACCAAGAGCCCGTAGTCGACGGCCCAGGAGTCGATGCCGACGGAGGTGAGGCCCCCGCTGCCCGCCGTCCGGTCGACCGCAGCGCGAAGGCCATCGAGCGTGCGCAGGTACAGCTCGGTGAGGTTCCAGTGCAGCCCAGAGGGCAGCCGGACCGGCTCGTTGGGGAAGCGCGCCGTGGCTTGCATCGTCAGCGTGTCCGGACCCACCTCGGCCAGCATGACCCGCCCGCTGGAGGCGCCCAGGTCGACCGCCGCGACGTTGACCGTGCGGTGGCTCATGATGCGTCCTCCGGTTCGTCGACACGCTCGCCCGGTGCAGCCGCATCCGTGGCGATGACCAGGACCCGCTCCGATCGCGAGCCGGCCATCGCCAGGTCACCCGGTGCGATGGTCATAGCGACCTCCAGTGATGTCCTGGGAGGGATCTCGGCCCGGGCCACGCCGCAGAGCCGGCGATCGTCGGCGTCGCCGCGGGGCGCCACGTACGCCTGTGACACGTGCACGGCCGGACGGTCACCATGGTTGACCAGCCTCAGCGAGACGGCCAGCCCACCCGGGCCCGGCGTCGCGGTGAGCACCTCATGGCTGGTCGTCGAGTAGCTCAACCCGTGTCCGAAGGGGAACAACGACCCGTGCTGGCGCACGCCGACGGCCCGGTAGCCGATGCGGTCGCCCTCGTCGAAGCGGAGAGCGGCGGGTGACTCGCCAGGGGCGCGGCCTCCACCTGGCAGGTGGCCGACCTCGTGCGGAAAGGTGACCGGGAGCCGACCGCCCGGGCCGGCGTCCCCGAAGAGCACGGCGGCCAGGGCGGGGCCGAACGCCTCCCCCGGGTACCAGACCTGCAGGACGGCAGCGACCTGGTCCAGCCACGGCATGGTGACGGCACCGGGCGTGTTCAGGACGACCACGGTCCTGGGGTTGGCAGCGGCCACCGCAGCCACCAGCCGGTCCTGGTCTGCGGGCAGCGCCAGGCTGCCGCGGTCCATCCCCTCACCGCTGGCGGCGTTCACGACGACGACGGCCACGTCGCTGCGCCCCGCGAGGGCCACCGCCTCGTCGAGGAGCCCATCGGGTGGCTGCCAGCCCAGGGTGAGCTTCGGCAGCAGGCCTACTCCGGGCTCTACGAGACCAGACCCGACCTCGTACTCCACCTCGAGCTCCACTGGCTCGCCGGCGACCAGGTCGACGACGCACTGGAGCGGGTAGGCAGGACCAGCGATGAAGGGCGACGCCTCGCGCGATCCCGCCATGAGCTCGATGCCGGCCAGGCGCACGGCCGCACGACCACCGACGTCGAGCGAGAACCGGTGGGGGCCGGTGACGACGGAGGTGAGCCGGGTCTGCCACCGCACTGGAAGGGCGTTCCGGAGCTCGGCCGCGGACAGCACGTGGTGGATGCCGGGGCGCAGCTCCTCGACAGTCGACCCGTCCGCTGCCCGGCACGTGACGAGCACGCCGGGACCGGACCCGTCCGGCAGCGAGAAGACGGAGGCGGGCACGACCGGCAGCGGGACGTCACCCCACGTCCCCTGGGCGTGGGCCACGGCCACGCCCGTGCCGCCGCGGGCACGGAGCGCATCGAGCGGTGGCAGGAGCCGCTCGGGGCTCAGGGCGACGGCCGAGGACCCACCACTCGTGTAGAGGGCGTCCCCACCGGCCGGCCCGATGACCGCCACCGAGCGCACGGTCGGGTCGAACGGGAGCACCCCCCTGTTGCGCAGCAGGACCATGGAGGAGACGGCGGTGCGGTGAGCGATGGTGAGGTGGTCCTCGTTCGACGCCGGCCCGGGGCTGGGTGCTGAGGGCGGGTCGTCGACCAGGCCTGAGCCGATCAGGGCCCGCAGGATGCGCCGCACGATGGCGTCGCGGGCGTCGGGTCCGGCAGCCGCCACCATCTGCGCAGTGCGCCCGGCTGCACCCTCGAGACCCGGCACGTCGAGGCCTGCCGCCAACGCGGCCTCGGGGTCGCGGACGGCGAAGATGAAGTCGGGGGCGTAGAAGCCCTGCCAGCCCCACTCGTCACGAGGGATCGCCAGCAGGTCGCTCGAGTGGCAGACGTACTGGCCGCCGAGGCGGTTGTAGGAGCCCATGAGTGACCAGGCGCCGGCGTCGACGGCTGCCCGGAACGGGCGCAGGTACGCGGCATCCAGGGTTCCGCGGCTCACCACGACGTCGGCCGCGCCACCTCGGTCCCAGACCGGGCCGTGCCCGGTGCGACGTTCCTCGGTGGTGTACGCGATGAAGTGCTTGACCTGGGCCATGACGTGTTGGGCCTGCATGCCGCCGACGTGCGCGGCACCGAGGTGGCCGCTGAGCCAGGGGTCCTCACCGAAGGCCTCCGTTATACGGCCTCCACGAGGGTCTCGAGCTAGGTCGAGGGTGGGGCCGAGGACACAGGTGAAGCCGGCATGGCGCGCCTCGCGGGCGACGGCGGCAGCGTAGCTTCGCGCCAGCTCCGCGTCGAAGGTCGCGGCAAGCGCGAGGCCCACGGGGAACACCGTCGCACCGTCCACGCCGCGCAGCCCGGAGCCGCTGTCGACGTAGTGCGGGAACGGAAGGCCCCGGTCGGTCAGTGGGGACCAGTCGGCCAGGGCGATGGCAGCGCGGTCGTCGTCGCTGAGCGCCGCGAGGAGGGCGTCCACCCTTCGCTCCACGGTGGCTGGCCGGTCCTGGTGACCCGATCGGGCCGCCACCGTCATCGCAGGAACGCGGCGGCCACGCCGGCGTCAACGGGGATGTGCAGCCCGGTGGTGTGGGTGAGGTCTGGTCCGACGAGGGCGAACACGGCGTTGGCACAGTGCTGGGGCAGCACCTCACGCTTGAGGATGGTGCGCTGTGCGTAGAACGCGCCGAGCTCGTCCTCCTGCACGCCGTACACCTCGGCGCGGCTGGCGCCCCAGCCGCCGGCGAAGATGCCGGAGCCCTGCACCACACCGTCGGGGTTGATGCCGTTGACCTTGATCCCGTGCTCCCCGAGCTCGGCCGCGAGCAGCCGCACCTGGTGGGCCTGGTCGGCCTTGGTGGCGGAGTAGGCGATGTTGTTCGGGCCCGCGAACACGGAGTTCTTGCTCGAGATGTAGACGATGTCGCCCCCCATGCCCTGGTCGACGAGCACCCGGGCGGCTGCACGCGACACGAGGAAGGAGCCCTTGGCCATGACGTCGTGCTGGCGGTCCCAGTCCTCGACGGTGGTCTCGAGCAATGGCTTTGACAGCGACATCCCGGCGTTGTTGACCACGATGTCGAGCCCACCGAAGGCCAGGGCGGCCGCGGCGACCATGGCCTGCACGGCGCTCTCGTCGGAGACATCGACCTGGACCCCGACGGCGACGTCGGCGTTGCCGATCTCCGCTGCGGCCGCCTGCGCCCGGTCCAGGGCCAGGTCGGCGATGACGACGCAGGCGCCTTCGGCCGCGAGCCGGGTGGCGATGGCCTTGCCGATGCCGGACGCGGCACCGGTGACGAGCGCGATCTTGGTCGCGAGGGGCTTGGGCTTGGGCATCCGGGCGAGCTTGGCCTCCTCGAGGGCCCAGTACTCGATGCGGAACTTCTCTGACTCGTCGATCGGGGCGTAGGTGGACAGCGACTCCGCGCCGCGCATGACGTTGATGGCGTTGACGTAGAACTCGCCCGCGACCCGAGCGGTCTGCTTGTCCTTGCCGAAGGAGAACATCCCGACGCCGGGCACGAGGACGATGGCCGGGTCGGCACCGCGCATCGCCGGGCTGTCCGGGCCGGCATTGCGGTCGTAGTAGGCGGAGTACGCCGCCCGGTAGTCGGTGTGCAGCTCGCGAAGGCGCGCGACCGTCTCCTCGACGGAGGCCGTGCCCGGCAGGTCGAGGACCATCGGCGAGACCTTGGTGCGCAGGAAGTGGTCGGGGCACGAGGTGCCCAGCGCGGCGAGTGGCTGCAGCCGCTCGCGGGACAGGAAGTCGAGCACCACGTCGCTGTCGGTGAAGTGGCCGACCATGCGCAGGTCAGTCGAGGCGAGCCCACGGATGACCGGTGCCAGGACTGCTGCCTTCGCGCGGCGCTCGGCCTCGGGCAGCGGCTTGTTGCCGGGCACTACGGCGCCGAACGGGTCGGCCTTGCCGTGCTCGGCGATGTGGGCCTCCGCGGTGCGGATGATCTCCAGCGAGTTGGCCTCGCACTCGGTCGAGGTGTCGCCCCAGGCGGTGATGCCGTGGCCGCCGAGGATGCACCCGATGGCCTGGGGGTTGGCGCGCTTTACCTCGGCGATGTCCAGGCCGAGCTGGAAGCCGGGTCGGCGCCAGGGCACCCACACGACGCGGTCGCCGAAGATCTCGGTGGTGAGGGCCTCGCCGTCGGCCGACGTCGCGATCGCGATCCCGGAGTCGGGGTGGAGGTGGTCGACGTGGTCGGCGTCGACGAGCCCGTGCATCGCGGTGTCGATCGACGGGGCGGCGCCGCCGACGCCGAACAGGCAGTGGTCGAAGGCGGCGACCATCTCGTCCTCACGGTCGACGCCGGGGTAGACCTCGACCAGTGCCCGCATCCGGTCCAGTCGCAGGGCCGCGAGCCCCTTCTCGGTGAGGGTGCCCAGGTCGCCGCCGGAGCCCTTGACCCAGAGGAGCTGGGTCGGCTGGTCGGTCACCGGGTCGATGGCCTCGCCTTTGGCGGAGGTGTTGCCGCCGGCGTAGTTGGTGTTGCGCGGGTCTGCGCCGAGCCGGTTCGAGCGCTCGATCAGTGCCGCGGGGGTGCTGTGAGGGGGCATGCTCAGTTCCATCCTGCCTGGGCGCCGCCGACGCGGTCGGCCTCGATTGATTCCTGGTAGCCGCTGTCGGCGTAGGCCCGCATCGGGTCGGCAGGCAAGCCGCGCTGCTCACGCCAAGCGGCGAGGTCGGCGCGGACGTCTGTGTAGAAGGCGTCCATGAACACCGCGTTCGCAGCGAGCACGTCGCCGGCGTGCCGGGCGGCATCCAGCGCCTCGGCGTCGAGGAGGAGCGCGCGTGCGGTCATCTCCTGGACGTTGAGCACCGACCGGATCTGGCCGGGAACCTTCTTCTCGATGTTGTGGCACTGGTCGAGCATGAGCGCGACCTCGGAGCCCGCTCCGAAGCCTCCGCCGCGCACCACCTCGACGAGGATGCGGAAGAGCTGGAACGGGTCGGCCGCCCCGACGATGAGGTCGTCGTCGGCATAGAAGCTGCTGTTGAAGTCGAACGAGCCGAGCTTGCCCAGTCGGAGCAGCTGCGCCGCGATGAACTCGATGTTCGTGCCCGGGGCGTGGTGGCCGGTGTCCAGGCAGACCAACGCACGCTCGCCGAGGGCAGCCACGTGAGCGTATGCCGTGCCCCAGTCGGGCACGTCGGTGTGGTAGAACGCCGGCTCGAAGAACTTGTACTCGAGGACAAGACGCTGGTCCTCGCTGATCTGCGCGTAGATCTCGGCAAGGCCCTCGGCGAGCCACTCCTGTCGCGCCCGGATGTCGCCCTGGCCCGGGTAGTTGGTGCCGTCTGCGAGCCAGATCTTCAGGTCGCGGGAACCGGTCTCGCTCATGATCTCGATGCAGTGCAGGTTGTGCTCGACGGCCTTGCGGCGAATCGCCGGGTCGGCGTTGGTCAGGCTGCCGAGCTTGTAGTCGTCGTCCTGGAACGTGTTGCTGTTGATCGTGCCGAGTCCCACACCGAGGTCCTTCGCGTGGGCGCCGAGGGCCGCCCAGTCGTCGACGAGATCCCACGGGATGTGCAGGGCGACTGTCGGGGACAGGCCCGTGAACCGGTGCACTGCAGCGGCATCCGCGATCTTCTCCTGAATGGTGCGAGGGGTGCCGGGGCTGCCGAACACCTTGAAGCGGGTGCCGGAGTTGCCGTAGGCCCACGAAGGCACCTCGATGGCCAGCTCCTCGAGCCGGCTGGCGATGTCGCTGAACGATGTCATGGTGCGCTGCTTCCTGGGGACGCTGGCGACAGGCTCTGCACCGGCCGGGACTGACCGGCGGCGTCGAGACCTGGTGACAGGTCGTTTCCTTCGAGGTGGTTGGTTGAGTTGGGGTACGGGTCATGGACCGGCGGCGGTGGTGATGATGAAGGGGCACCCGCAGTGGGCGCGAGCCGTGCGAGCAGGCGGTCGACCACCTGCCTGACCTCGCTCGGCCCGGACTGCGCCACGAGCTGGACGAAGAACAGCGAGGGGACGGCGAGCCTGAGCCGGCCGCGATGGCTTCGGCGCAGGGCCGAGCAGGCCAGCACTACCTCGTCGGTGGCCCGTAGCTTCTGCCCCACGATGCTTTTCCCCGTGCCGGAGACTCCTGACACGACGACCTTGCGGGGCCATGTCGAACCGGGCCACGGCCCGCGCAGCTCCGTCGGGTCCGGTGTTTCCCGTACGTCCGGCCGGGTCACCGCGTCTCCGGTCATGACGCCTCGACCGCTGCTTCGAACCGGTGGCTTCCGGCGCGGACCTCGTGCTCCTGCCCGTCCGGCAGGCTCACGATCGCGCTCACGCCATCCGGGATGTCGACGGCCAGGCGGAGAGCGCCGCCCTCGACCCTCCAGTCGACGGCGACCTCGCCGTGCGGCGTCCGCAGGCTCGACCTGGCCCAGGTCAGGCCACCGCCGGGCCGCGGGGCGACACGCACCGTGGAGTAGCCAGGTGCAGCCGGCTCGATGCCGCCGACCACGCGGTGCACGAAGTCCGCCACGGCACCGAGCGCGTAGTGGTTGAACGAGGTCATCTCCCCCGGGTTGATGCTGCCGTCCGGCAGCATCGAGTCCCACCGTTCCCAGACCGTGGTGGCCCCCATGGTGATCGGGTACATCCACCCGGGGTTCTCCCGCTGGAGCAGCATGCGGTACGCCGCGTCGAGGTGGCCGGTCGCCGTCAGCGCGTCGAGCACGTAGGGGGTGCCGGCGAACCCGGTGGAGATGCGATGGTCGGCGTTCTCCACGAGCGCCGCCAGCCGTGAGCCGGCGACGTCGAGCTGATTCTCGTCGAGCAGGCCGAACCAGATGGCCAGCGCGTAGACGGTCTGGCAGTCGGACGTGACCAACCCGCCGTCGACGTACTCCTGTTGGAAGGCAGCGCGCAGCGCGACAGCCAAGGCGTCCATGTCGGCTGCGTCGTCGGTGCGGCCCACGAGGTTGGCGGCCTGGGCGGTCATGACGGCCGATCGGTAGACCGAGGCGGTGGCCACGACGCCCGGGTCCGCCTTGGCGGCTGCGGGGTTGTCCGGCGGGGCGTCGGGGTCCAACCAGTCTCCGAACTGGAAGTCCTTGTCCCAGACACCGGTGGGCGAGAGCCTGGTGCGGACCCGGCGCAGATGGGACAGCATGACCGGGAGGTGCCGAGCGAGCATGTCGCGGTCGCCGTACGCCTCCCAGAGTGCCCAGGGAAGCCAGCAGGCCACGTCGCTCCAGACCGCGGTCGAGTCCGGGTTCGGGAAGTCGTTGGGGATCGGCAGGAACTTGAGCACGTCGGGCACCACGAACGGCACCAGGCCGTCGGCTGCCGCCTGCTCGGCCGCGACGTCGGCGAACCAGTCGTCGAGGAAGCCCTTGACGTCGTACAGGTAGGCGGCGGTCGGCGCGAAGACGGCAAGGTCGCCGGTCCAGCCCAGCCGCTCGTCTCGCTGCGGGCAGTCGGTGGGGACGTCGAGGAAGTTGCCGCGCAGGCCCCACACCACGTTGCGGTGCAGCTGGGTGAGGTCCGGGTCGGAGCACTCGAACCAGCCGGTGCGCTGAAGCTCGGAGTGGACGACGACGGCCTCGACATCGTCGACGGTGAGCTCGCCGGGCCACCCGGTGACCTCGGCGTACCTGAAGCCGTGGAAGGTGAAGGTGGGCTCGAAGAGGTCCTCGCCCCCGGAGAGGGTGATCCGGTCGGTCGCCTGTGCGGTGCGCAACGGTCGGACGCCCAGCTCGTCGTCCTCGAGCACCTCGGCATGTCGGACGGTGATGGTGTCTCCGTCTTCGCCCCGGACGGTGAACCGGAGCCAGCCCACGAGGTTCTGCCCGAAGTCGACGAGCACCTTGCCCACCGGTGAGGTCCATACCTGCTGTGCGGCGATGGTGGCCTGGCGGCGCACCGGTGGGCCGACGTACTCGGTGAGGACCTCGGGGTCGAACGGCACCTCGTGGACCCCGACCCAGCCCTGGGGCGCGGCACCCGGGGCCGTCCAGGAGTCGTCGCGCCGGCGGGCATCGATGCTCTGGCCGTCGTACACGTCGTTCGAGGTCACCTCCGACGGGCCGGCCTGCCAGCTCTCGTCCGTGACGACTATCTGGTGGTGGCCGTCCTCGAACTCCAGGTCGAGCTCGGCGATCAGCCCGAGCTCGCTGCCGTAGATGTCACGGGCGCCGCTCCAGCCGAGCCGGCCGCGGTACCACCCGTTGCCGAGCCGGGCGCCGAGGACCACCGGCCCCTCGTGCTCGGTGAGGCGGTCGGTGACGTCGTGCTCGGTGTAGCGCAGCCGCCACTCGTAGGCGGACCAGCCCGGGCTGAGGACGTCGTCGCCGACGTGCACGCCGTTCAGCACCGGCTCGACCACTCCGAGGGCGCTCACCCGCAGGGTGGCTCGCACGACGGTGCCGTGATTCGGCAGGAGGTCGAACTGCCTGCGGAGCAGGGGCGCTCCGGCGAAGTCGTCGTTCGCGCCGATCATCCGGGCAGACCAGGAATGGCTCATCAGTGAACTCTCTGGGTTGGTGTGACGTGTCGAGCGGGCGCCGTGCGTCATGCGCTCCGTGGTGCGTTCTGGACCCATGGGCGCAGTGCGTGATGCGCTCCATGGTGCGATCTTGGACCCGTGGGCCGGCTCCCCGCAGCCCTCAATCCGCGGAGAGCCGACCGGGCGGGGTCAGCCCTTGACCGCCCCGGCCGTCATCCCCGAGACGATCTTCCGGTTGAAGAAGATGAAGAGGATGAGCAGCGGGATGGTGATGAGCACGATGTTCATGAAGAGCAGGTTGTACTCCGTGTTGAACTGGCTCCGGAAGTTGTAGAGCGTCAGCTGGACGGTCGCGTTGTCGTCCCCCGGCAGGAAGTACAGCGGGTTCACGAAGTCGTTGAAGATGAACACCGACTGGGTGAGGATCACCGTGATGGTGACGGGACGCAGCAGCGGGAAGATGATCCGGAAGAACAGCGAGAAACCCGTGCAGCCATCGGTGATGGCCGCCTCGTCGAGCTCACGCGGGATGGCCGAGATGAAGGCGCGGTAGAGCAGGATCGTGAAGGACATCCCGAACGCCACCTCGACCAGGATCAGGCCCGGCAGGGTCTTGAAGACGTGCAGCCCCTGCAGCACCCAGATGGTCGGGACGACTGCCGGGGGGATGATCAGGCCGGCCAGGATCAGACCGTTGGCGACATTCGCGACCTTGCCCGGTCGGCGCTGCAGCACGAACGCCACCATCGAGCAGAGGATCACCAGGACCGCGACCGAGACCACCGTGAGGATGGTGCTGTTGATCAGCGCGGTCACCAGCATGTAGTCGCGGGTCTGGAAGACCTCCTTGATGTTGGACCAGATCGGCCACTCGGTGGGCCAGGAGAACTCGAGCAGCAGGGCGTCGTCCGAGGTCTTGCTGGCGGTGAGGAAGATGAAGATGAACGGGATGATGAAGACCACGAGGGCCACGAGGACCGCGATGACTTCCCACCCGAGGTTCCAGAGCTTTGCCTTCTTCACAGGTCCACCTCCCGCCTGTTGAAGTAGCGGTTCAGCGGGTAGACGATGATCGCCACCATGATGAAGAGGACGACGTTGCCGGCCGTGGCGAGCCCGAAGAAGCCGGCCTGGTACTGCTTGTAGATCACGGACGCGATGACGTCGCTGGAGAAGCCCGGGCCACCGCCGGTCATGGTCCAGATCAGGTCGAAGGACCGGAGCCCGCCGATGAGCGACAGCAGGATGACGGTGAAGGTAGCAGCCTTCGACAGGGGGAGGGTGACGTTGCGGAACTTGTGCCACGCGTTCCCGCCGTCGACGGCAACGGCCTCGTAGTACTCCTGGGGGATGGACAGGATTCCCGCGATGTAGATGACCGTCGCCAGTCCCACGCCCTTCCACACGTCGACCACGGCCACCGAGATCAGGGCGGTGTTGGGGTCACCCAGCCAGTCGGGGCCGGTGATGCCGACCCAGGCCAGGGCCGTGTTGACCAGGCCCGAGGTGGGTGCGAGCAGTGCGGCGAACGTGAAGCCGACGGCCACGGTGCTGACCAGGACCGGGAAGAAGACCACGGACCTGAGGAACCCGCGGGTGCGGAAGGGGGCGGTCAGGACCACGGCGAGGAGCATCCCGAGGACGACCTTGGTGCCACTGGTCAGGACCGCGTAGACGAGGGTGTTGCGGAAGCTGGAGACCAGCGCCTGCTCGGAGAAGAACTGGACGAAATTGTCCAGGCCGATGAACTCCGACTCGAAAAGGGTCCAGCGGGTCAGGGCGAAGTAGAAGGAGGTGACCGTCGGGATGATGAAGATGGCCAGGTAGATGAGTCCGGCCGGGACGTAGAACCAGTACGAGTACGACCTGGTGAAGGTGCTGTGCTGACCGGTGGTCCGCGCTTTGGGCGGGGCGGACCGGCCGGTCCCCGCGGCGGCGTCGCCGCGGGAACCGGTCGCCCGAGCTGGTGTGCTCGGCCGGGGTCCTGTCACCAACCGGGCAGTCCGAGCTGCTTGGCCTGCTTGGTCACGTCGGCGTCGTACTGCTTGGCCGCCTCAGCGGCGTCGGTCTGACCGGTCGCCACGGACGCCGTGATCTTCTCCAGGGCTGGGCCCTTGACGGGGGAGAGGAACTCCAGTGCCGGGGAGTTGTTGCCTCCGGAGATATAGCTGTTGATGTCGTTGACCACCGGCAGGGCGTCGGCGGGCGTCGGCGCGCCCTTGACCAGCCAGGGCCCGGCCGGCGGCAGGACGGCGTCGACCGCGGCCGCGCCGGCCGGTGAGGCCACGAAGGCAGCGAACTTCTTCGCTTCCTCGGGGTGCTTGCTGGTCTTGGGGATGTACTGCCCGCTGGGCATCCAGATGGTGGCTCCGGCCGTGGACGTGTCGTCACCGGGGATCCCGAAGAAGCCGATGTTCTTGCCCTGTTCGGGCTTGAGGCCGGCAATCGGGAAGGTCAGCATGGGGTACTGCGCGCCCTTGCCGGCCGAGAGCAGGGCCATGCCCTGGTCGAACGTGGTGGAACCGGCACCCTTGATGTACCAGCCCTTGGCCGCGGACTCCTGCAGCTTCTGGAACCCGCCCAGGGCCGGCTCCGAGGAGTAGTTGACCTGGTTGGCGGTGTACTTGGTGGCCCAGTCCGGCACCTTCTTCTGCACGTTGTAGAAGTCACCCAGGATGAACAGCTGGGTGGTCCAGGTGTCCTTGAACGAGCCGATGAGCGGTGCGATGCCGGCGGCCTTGATCTTGTCGTTGTTCGCCTCGAACTCCGCCCACGACTTCGGCACGGTGAGACCGAGGTCCGCGTAGACCTTCTTGTTGTAGAGGATACCGCCACCCATGGCGGTGCCCTGCGGAGCGCCGTACACCTTGCCGTTCTGCGTCACGGCGGGCAGGAATGCCGGGTCGGTGTCCTTGAGCGCCTCGGTTCCGGTGAGGTCGAGCAGCGTCTTCTCCGGGCTCAGCGCGGCGAGCAGCGATCCGGAGTTGTACCAGAAGACGTCCTCCATGTCGTCGGTGGACAGCTTGGTCTTCACGACGTTGTCGCCGTCGGTGCCGCCGGGACGAGTGGCCGGCTTCACGGTGATGGTGGGGTTGGCCTTCTCGAAGGCTGCGATGACTGCCTCGGCGGCCTTCACGGCCGTCTCGCTGCTGTCGGTCAGCAGCGTGATCTCGGTCTTGCCGGACCCACCGCCTGAGCTGTCGTCGGACGACCCGCTGCACGCGGTGAGAGTGACGATGCTGCTGATGGCAATGGCCGACACCAGGAACGTCCGGTTGGTGATCTTCATTGATCCTCCTTGTTGAGGGAGCTCGAGGCAATTGAACGTTTCAATTACTTAGGGAGAGAGTAGGACCGCCGCCGCCGGGCCGTCAAGGGTTCGCCCGAAATTCCTTGCACTGCAGCACGGATGAGCACCCGGACCGCATCGCCAGAAGGCGGTCCGTGAGCCCGCGGGCGTGGGCTATGAGGGCTTGGTGTGCTTCAATTTGTTGAAACGATGCCGTCCACCTCACGGGACGGCGCGGCCAAGCGGCTCCACCGGAGGGACAGCGAGATGAACACTGCGTCCATCAAGGACGTCGCGCTACGGGCCAAGGTGTCCGTGGGCACGGTCAGCAACGTGCTGAACCACCCCGACATGGTCAAGCCCGACACCAGGGAGCGGGTGCTCCGCTCGATCGAGGAGCTCGGCTTCGTGCGCAACGAGGCCGCGCGCCAGCTGCGGGCGGGGCAGAGCCGGATCATCGCATTCCTGATCTTCGACCCCTCGAACCCGTTCTTCACCGACGTCTCCAAAGGCGCCGAGCAGGCCGCCCGCGAGGCCGGCTGCGTGCTCTACCTCGCGTCGTCCGGGGAGGACCTCGAGCGGGAGCACGAGCACCTGGATGTGCTCATGGAGCAGCGCATCCGCGGGGCGCTGATCACCCCGTTGGACAAGGACTGGCGCCACCTGCGCCAGCTCAAGGACCGCGGCGTCCCGGTCGTGCTCGTGGACCGGCCGGCGGTCGATGCCGAGTCATGGTGCAGCGTGTCCGTCGACGACGTCGAGGGAGGGGACCTCGCCGTCGAACACCTGCTGGACCTCGGTCACGAGCGGATCGCCTTCGTCGGTGGGCCACTGAGCCTGACGCAGTTCGCCGACCGCCTCACGGGGGCCCGCAGGGCCATGGAGCGCGCCGGACTGCCCGAGAAGAACCTCACGATCATCGAGACCGCCGCGCCGGTGGTGGCTGGGGGCCGCGTCGGAGCGCAGCGCCTGGTGGGGATGCCGGCGCGTCGCCGCCCGACGGCGGCCTTCTGCGGGAACGACCTGCTCGCGCTGGGCTTCCTGCAGCAGGTCATGACCCATGGCTGGGTCGTGCCCGACGACATCTCGATCGTCGGCTACGACGACATCGAGTTCGCCGGGGCCGCCGCCGTGCCCCTCACCTCGGTGGCCCAGCCCCGCCACGAGCTGGGCTACACGGCAGCCAAGCTGCTGCTCGCCGAGCCGGCGGGCGGCCGGCAGACGCCGGGCGAGCCCGAGCACCACCACCAGCAGGTGCAGTTCACCCCCGAGCTGGTGGTCCGGTCCTCCACCTCGGCACCGAAGGTTCGGGTTCGGGCCGAACCGGCCTGAGCACCCGCTCCCCCGTCTTGTGCGGGCCTGCCTCGGGGCCCATGATAGGGTTGAAACGTTACATAACGGAGGAGGATCCCGTGAACACCACCACCCAGCTCCCCGACCTCGACGAGCTCCTTGCGAGCATGGGGGCTGGTGGCAGGCGAATCGGTGACATCGACGCCAGCGAGGCGACCGCCGGCAACATCTCGGTGTGCGTCGGGTGGGACCTCGACGTGCGGCGCGACTTCCCCTTGGGCGAGGAGATCGACCTCCCGCTGGCTGCCCCCGCCCTGGCGGGGCGAGTTCTCCTCGTCACCGGCTCGGGGCGTCGGCTGCGCCAGATCGCCGACGACCCGCTGAGCGCGGTCGGAGCGGTGAGCGTGCATGAGGGCGGCCGCACCGCCACCCTGCACACCTCGCCCCGGCGTCTCTTCGAACGCCTGACCAGCGAGCTCAACTCGCACCTCGCTGTCCACGACGACCAGGTGTCCCGCCGCGGCATCACCTTCCAGGCGGTCGTACACGCGCAGCCGCCCCACCTGACCTACCTGAGCCACATCCCGGCATACCGCGACGCCGCCTCGATGAACAGGCGGATCCTGCGCTGGGAGCCGGAGTCGGTGGTCGCCCTACCGGCTGGGGTGGCCGTGCTGGACTTCATGGTCCCCGGGTCGGACGAGCTGATGGCCGCGAACGTTGACGGGCTGCGCACCCACGAGATCGTGCTGTGGAGCAAGCACGGCGTCATGGCGCGCTCCGACCTGTCGGTGACGCGGGCAGTCGACCGCGTCGAGTATGCCGAGACCGGCGCCCGCTACGAGTACATGGACCTGGTTGCCGGTGGCCGCGGTGAGCGGCTGACCGACGACGAGATCCGGCGTGTGGCGAGCACCTTCGACGTGGTGTCACCCTGGGCGTAGCTGGCCGCGGGCGTCGTGGGGCCGTCGGTGCCAGCGCGAAGGGAGCGCCATCGCGCCGGTTTCGTACACTCGGCTTGGAGCGCACGAGGGACCGAAGGGAACCGTCATGGCCCTGGCTGAGAACATCACCGGTCCGGTGGCCTACCACGCCGAGGGCCCCGTGTGGGCTCAGTCCTGGGGAGGGCTCCGCGTGGTGGACATGTTCGCCGGAGACCTGCTCACGCTGCGTGACGGTGGTGTCGAGCGGCTTCACGTCGCCACTCTGGCCGCTTTCCACCGGCCACGCGCGAGTGGGGGTTACGTCGTGGCCACCGAGCGTTCCCTCGCCGTCAGCAACTCCTCCGACGGCCGACCGACGCGGTTCGCCCCTGAGCTTCGCCTGCCCCGTGGGCGCCGGTTCAATGACGGCACATGCTCGCCGGCAGGCACCCTGTACGCCGGAAGCATGGCCGCGGACGGATCTCCAGGTGGCGGCCAGCTGTGGAGGGTGGAGCCATCGGGGCGAACAGAGATCGCCCTTGACGACGTGGGGGTCTCCAACGGCATCGCCTTCTCTCCGGACGGCCTCGTTGCCTACTACGCAGACACCAGGACCGGACGCGTCGACATGCTCGACAACGAGGATGACCGGCTCGTACGGCGGCGCACGTTCGTGGCGATCTCGCCAGACGACGGAGCACCGGACGGGCTCTCCGTCGACTCCGAGGGCGGGGTCTGGGTAGCGCTGTGGGGCGGCTCGGCCGTCCATGGTTACGACCGGCACGGACGGCTGCAGGAGGTCATCTCGCTGCCGGCTCGACAGGTCAGCGCCTGCACGTTCGGCGGCCCCGACCTCGCGACCCTCTTCATCACCACCTCCCGTGAGAACCTGCCCGCGGACATGGAGCCACAGGCCGGCTCCGTCTTCGCGGCGACGCCAGGGGTGCGAGGCACCGCGGCACCGGAGTTCGGCGGTTGAGGTCATGCGACTCCGTCGTAATGCCTGCCTCGCCCTCATGGTGGCCACGGTCACGCTGACAGCCGCCTGCGTGGGCTCTCACGGCGCGGACGGAGCCAACGGCTCAGCAACGGTTCGGGACAAGAGCACGTCGACGACGGCCGAACCCGACCGTCCGGCATCCGACCCAACAACCGCAGTGACCAGCAGCGTCACGACAGTGCCACCCCTTCACCGTCCGACGTCAGAGCAGTCACCTGCGGTCATGGCCGAGCTGCTCAGATGGGTGGCCAGTGCCAAGGCCGAGCTCGCCCAGTACCAGCTCGGCCTCCACGTCGCCTGTACGTACAGCGATGCCGCGCAGTGCAGGGACGCCTTGCGGTTCTCCGCAACCATCGGCTCATGGATTGCTGCAGACCTGACTCGCGTGAGTGACCGGCCTGCCGAGGTGGCATCCCTGTGGAGCCGCACCCATCACACAGCGTTGGCACTGATGCGGGTTGCTGGGCGATCCTGCGCTCCCGCCCAAGATCTCAACACCTGCCTCGTGGCGGTAGGGGCACTGGTCGACAGAATGGCTGCGGACCTGTCCGGCTGGAGTGACTTCGCCGCCGTCCCGTGATGTGGATGTCCCGTTCAGGGCGCTGATTCAGGTCCGGTGGGCGGACTGGGCCGTGGATACCGGATCATCCGGTTGATGCTCGCTCACTGAGGAACAGCAACGCTTGGGCCGTGAACCGCTCGGCCTGCTCGGTCTGGATCCAGTGGCCCGCGGGCGGAAACACGTGGAGCTGGGTGGACGCCGCCTTCACGGCCGCTCGTGCCTTCGTGGTGGACTACGCCCCCACTCTCGTCGTCTCGTTCGCTCCGGACCACCACAACGGCTTCTTCTACGACCTGATGCCGCCGTTCTGCTTCGGCTACGAGGCACTCGGCGTGGGCGACTACGGCAGCACCCAGGGCCCGCTGTCGGGTGCCCAGCGCTGTCGCCGACCAGCTCGCAGCGTTGGTCGTCGACCGTGACATCGATATCGCCGTCTCGCACCGGATGAGGGTCGACAACTGCGCCGTCCAGCCGCTCGAGATCCTCTTCGGCGGCATCGACACCGTCGCGACGATCCCGGTGTTCGTCAAGGCCTGGCCAGACCACACCGGGGTCGGCCGGCGCCCTGGTCGTCTGGGAGCCTGAGGGCATGAGCGAAGTGGTGCAGCTGGTCGCCGTGCTGGGCCGAGGCGTCGTCGACCCGGACGAGCCGGTGGTCACTGCTGACGACCTCGGCCTCACCCGTGGCGACGGCTGCTTCGACTCCGCCCGGGTCATGACCGACCCCACCGGCCAGGCCACGGTGGTCGACCTCGACGGGCACCTCGACCGCCTCGCCGCCTCCGCGCGCACGATGGTCCTCGCCAACCCCTCGCGCGAGCAGTGGCGCGAGCTGGTCGCACAGGCGGTGAGCGCATGGTCGACCCCTGGAGAAGCGGTGCTCAAGCTGCTGCTCACCCGCGGCCGCGAGTGGCGGGCGGATGCCGGGCCGACAGCGCTCGTCACCATCACCCACCGGGGCCCAGCTCCCGCGACCCCCAGTGGCTCAGGAGCACCGCCCCGCACCATCACCGCGGTCACCTTGAGCAGCGGCCGCCCGAGCGACGCCTTCACCGACGCACCGTGGCTGCTCGGCGGCGTCAAGACGCTGTCCTACGTCGTGCACGCCGCCGCGACCAGCGAGGCCAGGCGCCGCGGGGCCGACGACGTCGTCTTCACCTCGACCGACGGCTACGCGCTCGACGGCCCCACGTCCGGCCTGCTCGTCGCCCGCGACGGCGCCCTGCTCAGCACCCCCACCGGGGGCACCGGCATCCTGGAGTCGCTCACCGTGGCGGCGATCTTCACACCGGCGCGCGCCGATGGCTACGCGACCCGCTACGAGCTGGTGCCCGTCGAGCACCTGTTCACGGCGGATGCCGTGTGGCTGGTCTCGTCCGGGCGCGGACCCGCGCTCGTCACCGCCCTCGACGGCCGGGCGCTGCGCGCCGACCCGGACCTCGCCGCCCGCATCGCCCGGTACGCCGGGTTCTGAGTCCACCGCCACCCGCGCGCGTGCAGCCACCCCGGCCAGCCACCCCGAGTCATCCGGGTCGGCGCGGCCGACGGATACTGAGGCTCCGCACCCGTGCCACTCGAGGAGACCCCCATGCGCTGGACCCCCGACCAGATCGGCGACCTGTCCGGAACCACGGCCCTGGTCACCGGCGCCAACTCCGGCATCGGCCTCGTCGAGGCCCGCGAGCTGGCTCGGCACGGCGCCGATGTGATTCTCGCAGTGCGCAACACGGATGCCGGGGAGGCCGCCGCCGCGCGGATCCGCGGCATCGGCGTGCCGGGCGCGGTGCGCGTGGAGCGGCTCGACCTCGCCTCTCAGGAGTCGGTGCACGCTCTGGCCGACCGCTTCGAGGGCCCGCTCGACCTGCTCGTCAACAACGCCGGCGTGATGGCTCCGCCCCGGCGGCGCGAGACCACCGACGGCTTCGAGCTGCAGTTCGGCACCAACCACCTGGGCCACTTCGCGCTGACCGGCCTGCTGATGCCGCACCTGCTCGAGGCGCCCGCCCCGCGCGTCACCACCGTCGCCTCGATCGCGCACCACAGCGGCGACGGCAAGGTCGTCGAGGGCAACCCGGCGCAGGGCTACAACCCCAACACGACCTACGGCCGCTCCAAGCTGGCCAACCTGCTCTTCGCGCTCGAGCTCCAGCGGCGCGCCACGGCATCCGGCTCACGGCTGACGTCGACGGCCGCGCACCCCGGCGTCTCGGCCACGAACCTGGTCGCCAGCCCCGACGGCCTGGGCTCCATCCCGGTCATCGGCACCATCGGCCAGTGGACGGTGCGGCTGTTCTTCCCGAGCCCCGAGCAGGGCGCCGAGGCGATTCTCTACGCCGCCACCGAGGCCGCTCCGGGCTCCTACTCCGGCCCGACCGGCTTCCGCGAGACCCGCGGCCCCGTCGGCGAGGCCAAGCTGAGCACCCTGGCCCAGGACGAGAACCTGGCCGCCTTGCTCTGGGAGCGCAGCGAGGAGCTCACCGGGGTCAGCGTCACGCCGTAGCCGGCCGAGCAGCGGTCGCCGTCCACGCCACCCCCTGAGCCGCCGCGGTCGGCCACAGCCTCGCCGCCCACCAACCCGTCCAAGCGGCCCATGACAACGATGGACAATGTCTCGCGAACGAAGGACTTCGGGTCTAGGCTTCGTGCGCATCGGTCCACACTTGCGGCCGCACACACGGATCCGAGGCCTGACCATGCGCGTGCAACCCCGCCCCCTGATCACCCTCGGCATCGCCGTCGTCTACATGGCGATCGTCGGCATCACCTGGGCCGTCGTCGGGCTCAACTACGACGAGGTCGGCGACTCGACCTCGACCGTCGTCAAGGGCATCGTCATCCCCGTGCTGCTCGGTGCCGTCTTCCTGGCCGGCGTGACGAGCTACCTCGGGTGGTGGGGCCCGGCCATCCACGAGGCGATGCGCGCCCCCAAGTGGGTGTGGGTGGTGCCGGTGCTGATGGCGCTCCCGGGCGTCGGCCTGTTTCTCGGTGGCGCTCCGTCGTCCGACCGCACTCTCGGCTACCTGGCGCTCCTCGCCATCGGCACGCTGTTCGTCGGGTTCAGCGAAGAGATGCTCTGCCGCGGCACCGGCCTGGTCGGGCTGCGCGGCGGGTTCAAGGAGCCCATCGCCTGGGCACTCAGCTGCCTGCTCTTCGGGCTGATCCACGCGCTGAACGCCTTCTTCGGGCAGAGCATCGGCTCGACGATCCAGCAGATCGTCTTCGCCTTCGCGGCGGGCACGGTGTTCTACATGACCCGCCGGGTGTCGGGCACGCTCATCGTCTGCATGGTGCTGCACGCGTGGGTCGACTTCACTGTCATCGGCTTCGGCAAGGCCGCCGCCGACGCCAAGTCGCCTTGGACCCTCCTCAGCACCCTCCAGTGGGGCGCCTTCCTACTGGCGTTCATCGGCCTGTTCCTGGTGCTGCGCCGCGGCTCCTCGGACGAGACCCAGACCGCGGGGGCGCACGCCACGGCCTGATGACGCTGAACTGACCCGGCGGTCGATGTCGAGACCCCGGGGGCGGCTCCGTCCCTAGGGTGTCAGCATCGAGATCGGGCCCCGCGCCCGTCGACCGGAAGGGGCCACCCGTGGCCAGGTACCTGCTCATCGTCACTTTCGAGCCCGGCGTCGTCGACTCCCCCATGGAGGAGTGGCAGCCGGAGGAGATCACCGCCCACCTCGACTACTACCGCGCCCTCAACGACCGGCTGCTCGAGAGCGGCGAGCTGGTCGGCGCCACGATCCTCACCCCGCCGGATTCCGCCCACATCGTTCGCGCCGACGCCGCCGGGGGACGGGTGGTCACCGACGGGCCGTTCCAAGAGTTCAAGGAGTGGGCCGCCGGGTTCCAGGTCATCGACGTCGAGACCGAGGAGCGGGCCCTCGAGATCGCCGCGCTGGTGTCGGCCGTGCCAGGGCCGGGGGGCGTGCCGCTGCAGCAGCCGATCCACGTGCGCCGGGTCATGGACGACGGCCCGTCCGACGTCGACTCGATGAGCGAGTGGCTGGAGGGCGCGGGGGGCCGGCGCTGAACGCCGACGACAGCTCCGACGACGGCCCGGGCAGCGCCACCAGCGGCGGCCCGGGCCGCACCACCGACGACCTGCTGCGCGACCTGGCGCCGCAGGTGGTCGGCATCCTCACCCGCCGAAGTGGCGACTTCGTTGCCGCCGAGGACGCCGTCCAAGAAGCCCTCGTGGCCGCGCACACGACCTGGCCGCGCGACGGCATCCCCGACCATCCGCGCGCCTGGTTGGTGACCACGGCGACCCGCCGGCTCGTCGACGAGCAGCGCAGCGCGGCGGCCCGCCGCCGACGCGAACGCGATTGGGCGGCAACGCGACCCGAGGGTGCTGAGGTGGTGCAGCACGACGACTCGCTCTCCGTGCTGCTCATGTGCTGCCACCCGGCCCTCTCGCCAGCCTCAGCCGTGGCGCTGACCCTGCGCGCCGTGAGTGGGCTGACCACTGCAGAGATCGCCACTGCCTACCTCGTGCCGGAATCGACCATGGCGCAAAGGATCTCGCGCGCGAAGCGGACTCTGCGTGACTCTGGGGCGACATTCGAGCTGCCCGCGAGCGACGCGCTGGGTGACCGGGTGCAGCGCGCGCTGGCGGTGGTCTACCTCCTCTACAACGAGGGGTATGCCGCGAGCACAGGTGGCGAGCTCACCCGCACCGACCGCTCGGCGGAGGCGATCCGGATGGGCCGCCTGCTGCACCGGCTGCTTCCCCACGACCCGGAGGTGACGTCGCTGCTCGCGCTGATGCTCCTGCTGGACGCGCGGCGGCCGGCGCGCGTGACGGCATCCGGCGACCTCGTGACGCTCGCCGAGCAGGACCGGCGCCTCTGGGACCAGGCACTCGTCGCGGAGGGCACCGCGTTGCTCGACTCGACGATCGGGACCAGCCGTGGGGTCGGGGCCTACCAGCTGCAGGCCGCGATCGCCGCGGTGCACGACCGGGCCGCGACGGCCGCCGACACCGACTGGCCGCAGGTGCTGGCGCTGTACGGACTGCTGGAGACGGTGGCGCCCAGCCCGTTCGTCACGCTCGCCAAGGCCGTGGCTCTCGCCGAGGCGGAAGGCCCGGATGCCGCTGTGCTGGTTCTCGATTCACTCGAGCCGGTGCTGGGGGACCACCAGCGGATGCACGCGGTGAGGGGACACGTGGCCGAGCTCGCCGGCGACCGGGCCGAGGCTCGGCGGGCCTACCTCGCGGCAGCGGCCCGCGCGACGAACCTGGCCGAGCAGCGACACCTCACCAGCCAGGCCGCCGCTCTGACGGATCGCCCCTGACAGGGCCGCGCCGCAGCACGACTTGGGGCGGTTTCGAGCGAGCTAGGTTGTTGGACAAGTGTCCCCACCACATCCCGAGGGTCTGTCAGTGGTCGCCCGTAGAGTTCGAGCACGCGGAAAGGGGGAGACAGTGGAGCTCGAGACGACACCGGCGGGGCCGCCAACCGGGGTGCCGGGTGAGCTGCTTCGCGCGCTCCGGGCCGCCGAGTCCCAGCTCGTGATCGCGCCGAGCCCCAGTGTGGTGGCGGGCAGTCGCGCCGAGTGGGCCGAGGTCGTGTCCACGGCTCAGCGCGTCATCAACGCGGCGACCGCAGTGCAGGACGAGGCGATCGTCGCTGTGTGTGCGTTCGAGGACGACGTGCTCGAGGACGGCACGGCGGTAGAGGGCCACCGCGCTCCCGGCCACGTGGCGCTCGACGGCCCGGCGCTGGTGTCGGGGGCGCTGAGCGTGTCGGTTAGGCACGCCGAGCACCGCGTGCGGTCTGCGGTGCGGCTGGCCGCCGACGGGCCGGCCGGCAGCGACACGGCGACGGGGCTGGCCGGGTTGCACACAGCGATGCGCCGCGGAGATCTCGACCCCTACCGTGCCGGTGTGGTCGCCGAGGAGCTCGAGCAAGCACCGGCCGAAGTGGCCGAGGCCGTGGTCGGTGCCCTGGCGAGCCACTGGGCCGATGAGACGGGGCCACGGCTGCGGGGGCGCTGCCGCACCATGCTCTCCCGCATCAGCCCCGACCTGCTCCGGCAGCGGGCCACGACGGCTCGTCAGCAGTGCAGCCTGCGGCGCTGGGCCGAGGAGCCCGGGGTCGACAAGTGGGAGGGCACCTTCCCATCCGAGGATGCCGCACGGGCCTGGGCCGCCATCGACGCGTGCGCGCAGCAGCTGCGGGCCGACGGCACCTGATCCCGGATCGAGCGAGCCCGCGCCCAGGCCCTCATCGACCTCGTCACCGCGTCGGCCACCATCACCACGGTCCTCACCCTCACCGTCCCGGCGGCGGCAGTAGGTGGCGACGACGAAACAGCCCCAACCGACGCCGCCGCGGATGCGGTGCCAGCCACCCCGGGCACGACTGCCGAGGCTCCGCGCACCACGCTCGACGCGTCATCCGCGGGGGCCCCGAACGACCTGGTTCAGGTGACCGTCAGCGGCATCGCACAGCCGGTATTCGTGACTCGCGAGTTCCTCGACATCGTGGGCAAGGCCGTGGAGTCACGGACCGTCACCAATGCCTGTCATCCCGTCACCGGAGCCCTGCTCGGGTGCGGCGGAAGCAGCGCATACCGACCACCCGCCGCCGTGGGCGCGCTCGTCAAGCAGCGCGACGGGCGCTGCCGCTTCCCTGGCTGCCACGTCAACGCCAGGTTCTGCGATCTTGACCACGTCAGACCCTGGCCGTCCGGGGGGACCTCCCCCACCAACCTGATCTGCCTGTGCCGCCGGCACCACCGCATCAAGCAACGGCTCGGTTGGACAGTGCGGCTCGCCGTAGACGGCACCTGCACGTGGACCGACCCCACCGGCCGGGTCCGCACCACCTCGGCCATCGACGCACTACACGCCGTTGTCCTCGCTGCCCCCGCGGGTGCCTCCGACGCGGACTCCCACCCGCAGGGGCCCCGGTGCGGAAGGACCGATGCACAGACCGGCGGGTACGCGTCGTGTGTGCCCGTGAGCGAGAGCGGTTCGAGAACGATGTACGACCTCCTCGGACGCATCGGGGACCTGCACAGCGGGCTCGAGTTCACGCTTGAGCACCACGCCGCCGCCGTCACCACCACCGACCTCACCCGCGCCGTCGCCCTGCGCAGCACGTCGCTCCACTCGACCGGTCACCGCACCCGAGTCACGATGGACGTGCACCGACCCCACTCGCACCGCCCACGAGCCGACCGAGTGGTCCTGGCGCAGGCATGGCCCCATGTGCCGGGCCACCGCACGAGCAGTCACCGACGCAGGCCCGACCCCCGCGGCGACGACGAGCCGCCCTATTGAGCCGGTCCGGACGTTCCCGCCGGACGTTCCCGCCGGACGTTCCCGCCAGGGGGATCCGGCCTCGGGGGTCCCGCGCGGCCAGGTCTGCGGGGCCGCGGGCCCACGTCAACGGTCGAGCTGGAGCCGGTGCCACAACCAGACGGTGGCGGCGGCAGCCACCGCGGCGAACGCGGCAGCACCGCCGAGCTGGGCTGCCGACACTGCGGCCCCGCCCGAGAGCGCCCACAGGGCGGGAGCCGCCAGCGGCACCCACCCGCCGCCACCGGCCAGCACCCCGACCTGTGCCACGACCACCAGGCCGATCGCCACCGAGACCCCTCCCAGGAGCGACCGGGTGATGGTGGCGACCCACGCAGTCGGCACAGCCACGGCCACGCTCAGCACTCCCAGCACCAGCAGACGGCCGAGCTCCTGCCAGGCAGCCGCGTCGGGCGCGCCGAACCCCAGCGCCAGGCCGAGCAGCAGCACCACCACGACCACCGCGGCGCTCACCACCGCCCCCCACGCCGCGTAGACCGCCAGCTTGGCGGCCGCGATGGTGCCGCGACCCACGGGCAACCCGAACAGACCCGTGATCGTGCCGTCGGTGAACTCGCGGCCGAACAACCAGGCCCCCACCACACCGAAGGCGAGGAGCCCGCCCGCACCGCTGATCTGTGCGGCCACCGCCACGAGACCCGGCCAGTCCCGGCTGGCATCCGGGCCTAGCTTGGCGACGAGCTGCGGGTCACCGGACGCCAGGGCGGCCATCATGACCGCGCACAGGGTTCCGATGCCGAGCACGATCGCGGCGGACCCGACGATGCCCACCATCGACCGGGTGAGCTTGAGCGCCTCGACGCGCACTGCCGCATTCATGCCAGCACCTCGCGACGTTCGTCGTCGAGGCGCACGTGCTCGAAGAAGCTGCGCTCGAGGTCGGTGCTGGCCGGCGGCAGCTCACCGATCAGCCGGCCACCGTTCACCATGACGATCCGGTGTGCGATGCGGGCGACCTCGTCGAGGTGGTGGCTGCTGACGAGCACGCCGGCCCCTTCGTCCGCCCGCCGCAGCAGCGCATCGCGCAGCACGAGCACCCCTGCCGGGTCGAGGGCGTTCGTCGGCTCGTCGAGCACGACGAGCCGCGGCCCGTGCTGCAGCGCGGCCGCCAGCCCGACCCGTTGCCGGTTGCCCAGCGACAGCCTGCGCACCCGCCGGTCGGCGTAAGCGCCGAGCCTCCACTGCTCGATCGCGGCGTCGACGCACGCCGCTCTGGCGCCGTGCAGTCGAGCTGCGAGGACGAGGTTCTGCCGAGCGCTCAGCTCCGGGTAGGCCAGCGGAACCTCGACGAGGTGACCCACCCGGCACCAGGTCTCGCGTGGTGCCCGCGCCAACGGCCGACCGTCGAGCAGGACCTGTCCGGCGTCGGGGCGCAGCATGCCGAGCGCCAGCCGCATCAGGGTCGACTTGCCGGCACCGTTGAGGCCGACCAGCGCGACGATCTCCGACGGCTCCAGAACCAGGTCCAGGTCGTGCACGCCGGCCCCACCGCGGAACACCCGGCTCACCGCCTGCAGCTCGAGCACGTTCACCACGGGTCACCCAGGGCGTCGAGTGCCGTCATGACGGCTTTGCCCAGGTCGGGGTCTGCGCCGCGCGCCCAGTCGAGCAGCGCGGCGTTGAGCCCGGCCACGACGGCGGCAGCGACGACCCGCGCCTCGACCGTCGACGCCCCCCGCCGGTCGAGAGCGTCGGCGATCGCCTCCTCGGTCTCGCGGCTGCTCCTGGCGAGCGCACCGGCGAGCGACGGCGTCGTCGCGACGACCTGCAGCCGCTCGCGCACCTCATCGGTGGCGGGTTCCGGGATGGCGCCCCACGCGTCCCGAACGCCGTGCACGGCGGCAACCAGCGGCCGCTCGGATGCCGGACGCGCGGTGACGGCCATGCCGATCAGGGGGTCGTACGGGTCGTCGACGAGCAGGGCGTCCTTGGTCGCGAAGTGGCGGAAGAGCGTCATCTCGCTGACCCCCGCCCGCCGGGCGATGGCCGCCGTCGTCGTCGCCTCGTACCCCTGCTCCCCGAACAGCTCGAGAGAGGCCTCGAGCAACGCCTCGCGGGTGCGTTCCCTCCGTCCCATAGATCGAATGTTAGTAACTAACATTCGACGCCGTCAACCACTCGAGGTCCTTCGGGCCGCAGGCGTCACACCCGTGGCAGAACCCGCACAGCAAGGTGGGAGGCTGGAGCCATGACGTTGCGGCGCGCCAACATCGCACGAATCGACGGCGGGCTCTTCGACGTGCTCGTCGTCGGGGCCGGCATCAACGGGGCGGTCTCGGCCGCGGCCCTGGCCGGGCGCGGGGCCTCCGTGGCCCTGATCGACCGGGGCGACTTCGGCGGCTTCACGAGCCAGGAGTCGAGCAACCTGGTGTGGGGTGGCTTCAAGTACCTCGAGCACTACGAGCTGCCCCTGGTCTTCGGGCTGTGCCGCTCCCGCAACCGGCTGATGAAGGCATACCCCGACAACATCAAGGAGATCTCCTTCCTGGCGACCCTCGACAGCACCGCGCCCTACCACCCGTGGTTCGCGGCACTGGGGGCGACGGCCTACTGGGGCATCGGCCTCTTCGGCACCAAGCCACCGAAGGTCTTCAACACCGAGCAGGTCGAGGAGGTCGAGCCGGTCATCAACACCAGCACGGCCCGCGGCGGCGTGCAGTACCAGGACGCCTACCTCGTCGACAACGACTCCCGCTTCGTCTTCTCGTTCGTGCGCTCGGCCATCGAGGCCGGCGCGGCGGTCGCGAACTACGTCGAGCTGGTCTCCGCCGAGCGGGTCGGTGACCGGTGGGTGTGTCGGCTGAGAGACACCGACTCCGGCGACGAGGTCACCACCAGCGCTCGGGTGGTCGTCAACGCGGTCGGCCCCTTCGTCGACGAGCTCAACACCTCCTGGGGCCTGACGACCAAGCACCGCATCGTCTACTCCAAGGGCATCCACCTCGTCGTCCCCCGGCTCACCACGACCCGCCACGACCGGGTGCTCGCCTTCTTCGACGACACCCAGCGGCTCTTCTACGTCATCCCGATGGGCCACCGGTCGGTGATCGGCACCACCGACACCCGCATCGACACCCCCTTCACCCACGTCACCGACGAGGACCGCGAGTTCCTGCTCGGCCAGATCAACGCCCGGCTCGACCTCCCCGAGCCGCTGACCGCCGACGACGTCATCGCCGAGCGCTCCGGGGTGCGCCCGCTCGTGGTCAGGGCCGAGGGCGGCGACCAGAAGGACGCCGACTGGACCTCGCTGAGCCGCAAGCACGAGATCGAGCGCGACACTGCCCGCGCCGTCGTCACCGTCTTCGGCGGCAAGCTCACCGACTGCCTCAACGTCGGCGAGGAGGTCGCCGAGCAGGTGGAGGCACTCGGCATCCCGCTCGAGAAGGACCTGCGCAACTGGTACGGCGAGCCGGCGAAGGCCACCCGCAAGGAGTTCTACCGGCAGGCCCGGCTGATGCGCCTCGACGCGCTGCGCACCCGCCCCGAGGTCGAGCCGCTCAGCGACCGGCTCTGGCGGCGCTACGGCCGCCGCGCCTTCGACCTGCTCGAGATGGTGCGCGCCGACCCCACCATGGGCCAGGACGTCATGGGGTCCACCGACTACCTGCGGGCCGAGCTCTACACCGCGGCCGAGCACGAGATGGTCGTGACCCTCGACGACTTCATGCGTCGCCGCAGCAAGATCGACCTCGTGGTGAGCGACCGCGACATCCTCGGCTCGCCGGGGCTCACCGAGGTCGCGCAGATCCTGTTCGGTGAGGCTGCCGACCGCCGCCTCGCCGACTACGTCGCCGCCAAGCAGCGCACGTCCGTCGACAACCCCTGACGGAGCAACGCCAAACCCTGACAGCAACCCCACAGTGGCGACCGAGGCCGCACCGAGGCCACCGCACGACCGTAGAGGACATGGCGACGACCCAGCACCCCTCCATCCGAGACCTCATCGTGGAGCTTGCCGACACCGAGGACGTGCTCCGCGGATGCCGTGCGGCTGGACCGCGCGAACGCTCGGCGAGGCGCCGGCAGGGTGAGATCGTCACCGAGCTGCGCCGCCGGCACGGCCAGTGCCAGCTCGGATGACGCGCTGCCGGCGGGGCGGCCCGGATGCCGTTACGCAGGCCACCGGCTGTCGGTGCCGCGTGCCAGTCTGGGGTGCACCCGAGCGAGGAGGACCCACATGTCCCGTCCCATCCACTTCGAGATCCAGGCCGACGACCTCGAGCGCGCCAAGGCCTTCTACGCCGACGTGTTCGGCTGGACCTACGACGACTGGTCCGCCGTCACCGGCTCGCCCTACTGGGGCGTGCACACCGGTGACCCGTCCGGCCCCGGCATCGACGGCGGCCTGATGGGCCGGCCAGCACCGGCAGCCGACGCGGGGTCGGGCACCAACGCCGCGATCCTGACGATGGGCGTCGAGGACTACGACGCCACCGCAGCCGTGATCCAGTCCGCCGGTGGGCAGGTCGCCCTGCCGAAGGTGGCTCTACCCGGCATGGCGTGGCAGGGCTACTTCGTCGACACCGAGGGCAACACGTTCGGCATCCACCAACCCGACGAGAACGCCGCCTGAGCCGGGCACGCGGCGCCATCGCGGGCACCGCGAATCCTATGCTCCGGCAACGGCATCCGACGTGCGCCCGCGACCGCTGGGCTCAGTCCCCGGTGGTGTGCTTGGCGCGGCCGACGACCTGCGGGTCGGGGGCGAAGACCACCTCGGGGTCCTTGTCGGCGTAGTCGAACTGGTGCAGGAAGGCGCGCAGCGCGTTGACCCGAGCCCGCTTCTTGTCGTTGCTCTTGACCGTGATCCAGGGGGCGTAGCGCTTGTCGGTGTGCTCGAACATCGCCTCCTTCGCGGAGGTGTAGGCGTCCCACCGGTCCAGGCTCTCGAGGTCCATCGGTGACAGCTTCCAGCGCCGCACCGGGTCGATCTGGCGGATCGCGAACCGGGTGCGCTGCTCGTCCTGGGTCACCGAGAACCACAGCTTGGTCACCGTGGTGCCCGAGTCGACGAGCATCCGCTCGAACATCGGCGCCTGCCCCATGAACACCGAGTACTCCTCGTCGGTGCAGAAGCCCATCACCCGCTCGACACCGGCCCGGTTGTACCAGGAGCGGTCGAACAGCACGATCTCGCCGGCGGTCGGCAGATGGTTCACGTACCGCTGGAAGTACCACTGCCCGTTCTCGGTCGACGTCGGCTTCGTGAGGGCGACAACCCGCAGGGCCCGCGGGTTCAGGTGCTCGGTGAACCGCTTGATCGTGCCGCCCTTGCCGGCGGCGTCGCGGCCCTCGAAGACGACGACGTGCTTGGCCCCGGTGTCGATGGTCCAGTACTGGAACTTCAGCAGCTCGATCTGCAGCAGGTACTTCTCGACCTCGTAGCTGTTGCGCGTCATCAGCTCGTCGTAGGGGTAGTCCTCCCGCCAGGTCTCGACCGCCTTGCCGCCGGGCGCGATGAGCACCGGGTCGTCGCCGTGGTCGTCGCGCACCGTGTATCCCTCGGTGCGCAGCTGGTCGATGTAGGCACGCAGGGCCATCTTCTGGGGCATGGCCCCATTCCATCGCCCACCGCCGCCGGTGTCACGCGTTTGGTGGTGCTGGTTGTCGGTGGTCTCAGTGGCGGCGACCGATGGATGCCGGCTGGTCGCTGCGAGCGCCCACCGGCCCGGATGCCGAGGTGACCCGGTGCGTGCCCGCCAGGGTCTGCAGGCTCCGCGCGTAGGTGGGCACGACGGTCGGGTCGACCCGCGGGTCGGGCGCGGCGCTCGAGGGCACCGGGGTGTGGTGGTAGTCAACCTGCACCCGCTCGGGCGTCACGTCGATGACGACGAAGCCATGGCTGACGCCGTCGATGTACTTCAGCCACGGGTTGAGCAGCTGTGCTGCGCCGATCGCCTGGCGGGTCGCCCCGACGACCACCTCGGGCGGCTGGCCCGCGAGCTGCGGCGTGCCACCGAGCACCTCGTAGAAGCCGTCGCTCGTCACCGACGGGCAGACGAACTCCACGGCAGCCGACGTGTACAGCGGCGACCCGGGAGTCGCGTCGATCGGCACGTCGCAGGAGAACGACGCGTGGATGTCGCCGGTGAGCACCACCACGTCGCCCGCCTGGGCCGGCTGGGCGGCCATGTGCCCGAGCAGGTTCGCCCGGTCGGCGGCGTAGCCGTCCCACTGGTCACCGTTGACGAAGTTCAGGCCGGGAGCGCCAAGGGCCGCCCCGGGGTAGATGACCGGCGAGATCATCACCTGGTTGCCGAGCAGGTGCCACGTCTTGCCCTGCTGGGCGACGCCTTCCTTGAGCCAGGTCATCTGCTCTGGCTCGGGCAGGTGCCGCAGGGGCGAGGCGATGGCGCCGTCGATGGCCGCGTTGACGCCGATCGGCACGAAGCCGTCGAACGGCACGCCGGGCACGGCAACCTGCTGGCTGCGGTTCTGACGGGTCTCGAGGATCGACAGGTCGCCGAGCGCGCCGAAGGTGAACCGCTTGAAGAAGCGCGTCCCCTGGTGCGGCACCGACTGGTCGGGCAGGCGGAACGGCATCCACTCGAGGTACGCCTGCATCGCCTGGGCGCGGCGCTCGGCGTAGACGCCCTCGCCGGCCTGGTGGTTCTCGGCGCCGTTGGCCCACGAGTTGTTGGCGACCTCGTGGTCGTCGAAGATCGTGATCCACGGCAGTGCCCGGTGCGCCGCCTGTGCGTCGGGGTCGGCCTTGTGCAGGGCGTGCCGCAGCCGGTAGCCCTCGAGGTCGATGGTCTCGGTGGCCGGTGCGCCGTCACGCACACCGACCAGGGCGTCCGGGCCGTAGCGGTCGGCGCCGTTGCCGTACTCGTAGATGTAGTCGCCCACGTGCAGCACGAGGTCGAGGTCGTCGCGCGCGGCGATGGCCCGATAGGCGGTGAAGTAGCCACCGGTGTAGTTGCTGCAGCTGACCAGCGCGAAGCGCAGGGCGTGCACCTCGCCGGGCACGTCCGGGGCAGTGCGGGTGTGCCCGACCGGGCTTCGCTCGCCCCGAGCCTTGAACCGGTAGTGGTAGCGGGTGTACGGCTTCAGCCCCCGCACGTCGACCTTGACGGTGTGGTCGCTCGCGGCGGAGGTGCGCACCTCGCCCTCGGCCACCACGCGCTTGAACTCCTCGTCGAGGGCCACCTCCCACTGCACCTCGAGCGGCTTGCCGAGCCCACTGCCCGGTGTGGCCACCGGCTCGCCGGGGCGGTTCGGCGGGCGTGGCCCGGGTCCAGAGCACGACCGAGCTGCCGGTCGGGTCGCCACTCGCGACGCCGTAGCCGAAGATGCCCTTGCTGGCCGGAGCAGCGGCCGCGGCGGGGTCGAAGACCCGGGGGACGGTGAGTGCCGCGGTGCCGGCGGCGAGGCCCTTGAGTGCGGAGCGGCGGTCGATGCGCATCGGAGACATGGGTTGGATACTCCACCAGCAGGGGGTCCCCTGACCAGACCCGGAGGTCGACGATCTGGCGAACTCCTCGCCGTCACCCTGACGGGCGGCTCGCGATCAGCCCGCGGCCACGAACCAGAGCGCGACGATGCCGGTGAGGTACACGACGCCAACGGCGGCGGCCTGCGGTGGGCGCACCGTCCGGTCGGTGGCGGCGGTGCCGAGCAGGCCGAAGTCCCACAGCGCGTGGATGAGCATGGCCACGACGAGCGAGCCGATCGTCATCCGCGTCACGTAGAAGGCCGCGCCCGCGACGAAGGTGAGCAAGAGCTGCACGGCGGTCTGCCTCCACGACTGCCCGAACAGTCCGTTGATCGCGTGCAGGAGCGAGAACACGACCATCGTGAGCAGCGCGGCCGCGACGGCGAGCACCGCCGGCACGACCAGCGCCCAGGCCGGCCCCGACCGCGGGCTCTGGGTGAGCGCCGGCCCCACCAGCCGAGCACCGAGGTGACCACGGCGAGCAGCACCGACCCGACCCCCATCGGCACCACGATCCCCCGGATGACGCTCGCGCGGCTCTGCGCGAGGGCGTCGTAGCGCACGTCGTTGCGCCGCCAGATCAGGCCACGACGAGGAGGTAGGCGGCGACGGTCAGCACGGCGATGACGACGGACGACACGGGGCTCCTCGGGAAGGTCCGCACCGGCCCGGGCGGCCAGCGCGCTGATGCTGGCCAACGACGGACGAGGTGCGGCGGGGCCTTCCGGCGTGCGGCCAGCACCACCCGTGGCGGGGTCTGGTTCCGGGGTGGCCGGGGTGCGGTCGGGGTCGACTCAGGGTCGATCCGGACAGACCCCGCCCACCGGGCGCGACCACGCTGGCGGGATGACGACCACGACCTCCCGGACCCGCCCGGCCGGCACCGTGACGCGACCCGCACGCACGACCCGGTCCGCCACCGAACGAGCCGCCGCCGACCGCCGGGCGGCCATGCCCGCCATCGCCTCCCTCGTCGCAGTCACCGTGCTGTCCATCCCGGCCACCGCGCTGCTCGACACCGCCGATGCCACCGGCACCCGGATGGTCGTCAGCGTCGGCTTCGTCGTCGTCGCGGCCCTCGAGGTGGTCGTCGGGTGGGGCCTCTACGGGGTGCTGCACGAGCGGGCCCACTCCTGCGCCTACGCCGCCCTGGTGAGCAGGACCGGGTATGCCGTGCTCCTCGCCGCCGCGGCCGGTCGACTGCTCTGGCCCGGGGGTGACGGCGTGGCCGGGTTCCGGGCGGACTGGTCGCTCGCCCTGCTCGTGCTCGGGGTGCACCTCCTGGTGACGACCGTCGCCCTCTGGCACTCGCACGAGGTGCCCGGCGCGGTCGTGGCCGGCACGGCGGTCGCGGGCGTGGCGGCCCTGCTCGGCGACGTGGTCGGCCCGTGGCCGCTGCCCGACGTCGTTCCCGGGGCCGGGCCCCTGCTGCCCGGCGTGCTCGGCGGCCTGGTGCTGCTGGCCTGGCTGTCCGCCGTCAGCGCGCGGGCAAGCGAGGGGGTCGGCGAGCGGGTCGGCGAGCGTGACGCCGGCTGAGCAGGGCCGTCAGCGAGCGTGACGCCGGCTGAGCAGCAGGTGCGTGACGCCTGACCCGCCGGGCAGCACTTCGATGTCGAAGCGTTCGTCGAGGCCCTCCTGCCCGTCCCACAGCCGCTGGCCCCGGCCCAGGACGATCGGCACGATCACCAGGTGCAGCTCGTCGACGAGGTCTGCGTCGAGGAACGCCCGGATCGTCTCGGCGCCGCCCCCCAGGCGTACGTCGAGGCCGCCGGCCGCTTCGACCGCCAGGGCGAGTGCTTCCTCCGGCGTCGCGTCCACGAAGTGGAAGGTCGTGCCCCCGGCCATCTCCAGGCTTGCGCGTGGATGGTGGGTGAGCACCAGAACCGGTGTGCGGAAGGGTGGTTCGTCACCCCAGAAGCCCTGCCAGTCATCGGGCAGCGGGCCGCGGCCCACGTGGAACTTGCGGCGGCCCATGATCTCGGCGCCGATGCCGTCCCAGGCCCGGGCGACGAGGTCGGCATCCACCGGGGCGGCCGAGGGCGCTCGGTCGAGCGCGTCGAACATCCACCGGTGCAGGCGCTCCCCGGCGTGCCCGAACGGCTCGTCGTCGGTGAGCCCCTCACCGGTCCCGAACCCGTCGAGCGAGATCGAGAAGGCGTGCACCCGCAGTTTCGCCATTGCTCCCCCTTGGTGTCAGTCCACCGTGCTCCGGTCGATGCCCAACGTCGACAGCAGGTCCTCGTGCAGCTGGATCCACACCGTGTGGCACGAGTCGACCCCGGCTCCGTCGACCCACCGCGGCTGGCCGGCCTCGGCGCGGGCGAGCGCGGCGGCATACCGCTCGTCGTAGCCGGCGAACCGTTCGAGGGCGGCGGTCAGCTCGGCGCACAGCGGGCCGAGCCGGCGGCGGTAGGACGCCAGCTCGTCGAGCACCCGGCCGTCCCACATCGGGTCGTCGTGGTCGTTGGCCGCGAGCCGGTCCCACGCCTGCGGCCTGATCTGCCAGCGGGTCAGGGTGAGGAGGAACCGCTCGTTGAGCCGGGCGAAGGTGTCGTGGGCCCGCTCGACCGCAAGGCGGGTCCCGGTGCGGTCGAGCTCGTCGGCGAGGCGTCGCTCGCCTTCGAGCCGGCCGGTCTCGGTGAGCGACCACCCGGCGAGATCGGCGAAGGCGACGCGCTGCACCCAACCGCGAGCCTCGTCGTCGAGCAGCAGGTCCTCGACCGCCTCGCGGGTGAGCCCCGTGCGGTGCGCGATAGCGAAGGCGTCCGTCATCCCGGTCACGCGCACGGCGTGCAGGGTGAGGAGCTCGGGTGACGAGGGGTGGCCCACCCCGGGAGCCTAACCGCGGGGGACGCCGGCCCCCGGCCCCCGCACCGACGCGGTGTCGAACCACGGTCGGCGCCGTTCCACCACCCACGCAACGGGCATACGGTGAGGCGACGCCCGTCGACCCCACCTCGACACGGGCACCCGAACGACCAGAAGGCAGGCCACCATGCCCGACATCGCCCTCGTCACCGGCACCTCGAGCGGGATGGGCCTGGTGGCCGCAGTCGACCTGGCCCGCGCCGGGCTCATCGTCGTGGCCACGATGCGCGACACCGGGCGGGCCACTGCCCTGCTCGCCGCCGCTGCGGCAGCCGGCGTCGAGCTCGACGTCCGGGCCCTCGACGTCACCGACGCGGCCGGAGCAGCCGCCTGTGTCGATGGGGTGCTGCGCGACCACGGCCGGATCGACGTGCTGGTCAACAACGCCGGGCGTGGCTGTGTCGGCACGGCCGAGCAGCTCGGCATGGACACTGTGCGCGACCAGCTCGAGGTCAACTACCTCGGCGTCGTGGCGCTCACCAAGCTGGTGCTGCCCGGCATGCGTGAGCGCGGGCACGGCCGGGTGGTCACGGTGACCAGCGTTGGTGGTGCCGTGGGGCAGCCCTTCGCCGATGCCTACTGCGGGGCCAAGTTCGCGGTCGAGGGGTTCATGCAGTCACTGGCCGTGGTTGCGGAGCGGTTCGGCGTCTGGGTCAGCGTCATCGAGCCGGCCGCGGTGGCCTCCGACTTCGTCGCCAACGTGCAGCGCCCCAACGCCGCCGACGACCCCTATGCCGAGCTCTTCGCCGCATACCTCGCCCGCACCCAGGCGGCGTTCGACAACGCGCAGAGCTCGGCCGAGGCCGGCGCCGCCATCGCGGCCTGTGCCACCGCGACGTCCTACGCCTTCCGGTGGCAGACCTCCCCCGGCGCGACGGCCTTCGTGGGCATGTCGCTCGCCGACCTCGACGGCGAGCGCGTGCTCGGCGCCACCCGCACCTGGATCGCCTGACAGCGATCAAGGACCCCACCGAAGCCGTTGGGGGTCAGGAGGATTCGGCGACCCGCTTGAGCTGGGCCAGTCCCTTCTCGAAGTCAGGGCCGATGAGGGAGTCCATCGACTTCACGACGGAGAACAGCCGCGTGACGCCGCTCAGCTCGCCATCCATCCGCCACTCGACCGTCGTGGTCGTCTCGTCGACCGGGGTGATCAGGAAGGCGAACGTGTTGTGCTGCTTGAAGGGCTTCTCGAAGTGCAGGTCGACGTCGAGGCGCTCGGGGGTGTCACCGGTGACGGTCATGTCACCCTTTCCGGCCTTGCGGTTCCCCTCCCAGGCGTAGGCGGCGCCGACCCCGGCATCCGGCCCGGTGTGGGTGCGCCGCATCTGGGGGTCGAGTCCCTCCCACGGCGACCACTGCTGCCACTCGTGGAAGTCGTTGACGAGCGCGTGCACGTGCTGCGCCGGTGCGTTGATGGTGGTCGTCCGAGTCACGGTGTAGGGCTTCGCCATCGGCCCAGTGTGCCCGCTCGCGGAAGCGCCGAGAAGGTCACTGCGCCTCCCGAGAAGTGTCACGTGGCGAGGAGCGAGGCCATCTTCTTCGCGATGAGGTCGGTGGCGCGCTGGGGCGAGAACCGCGACAGCCGGTCGAGCCCGCGGGCGTCCTTGCCGATGACGACGCGGTAGCTGCCCTTCTCGATGCCCTGCACGATCTGCCGGGCTGCCTCGGGCGCGCTGGTCATGCTGGCCGCCAGGTCGCTCGGCGCCGTGTCCATCCCGGGGATCGCCACGCCCGAGTTCTGCGCGATGCCGGTGTCGACGCCGCCGGGGAAGACCACCGTGACGGCGACGCTGGTGGCGCGCAGCTCGGAGTAGAGCCCCTCGGTGAACAGCTTGACCGCCGCCTTGCTCGCTCCGTACATCGTCTGGCCGGGCACCGGCGCAAGCGCACCCATGCTCGAGACGTTGACGATGCATGCCTCGCGCCGGGCCACGAGGTGCGGCAGGAAGGCCTTGCAGGTGTGGATGACGCCCCACAGGTTGACCGCGAGCACCTTCTCCATCTGCGGGTAGTCGAGGTCGGCGAACGTCACGAACGGCTGGATGATGCCGGCCACGTTGACCAGCCCGTCGACGCGTCCGTGGGCCTCGCGCACCGCCTCGGGCAGCGCCGCGACGGCATCCCGGTCGGTGAGGTCGACGACGTGGGTGCTGAGCCGGTCGGTGGATGCCGTGGTGGCCAGCTCGGCGGTCCCGTCCAGCCCCGCCCGGCTCACGTCCACGGCGGCGACGCGGCCGCCGCGGGCGAGCAGCGCCAGCACGACCTCGCGACCGATCCCGTTGCCCCCGCCGGTGACCACGAACACGTTCTCGGGGATCTGCACGGGTGCTCCATCGCAGGTGACGAGGCCCGACCGGTGTCGCCCTCGCGCTCAGGCTATTGCGGTGGTCCCGGCACGAAAGCCGGTTCGTGGCGCACGCGACATGCCTCTGTGGTCGTACGCCCAGCCGGGGCCGCGCAACAGGAACGACCATCGCTCCCGCCAGGTCGCCGCGCCGGCCACGTCACGAGCGATGTCGCGCCACTCGTGGGTGGCGATGGTGACCGGGTTGAAGGTGTCGATGTTGGTCGTCAGGCCGTAGACCACCCGCTCGTCCTCGCGCTCGAAGGTGCCGAAGAGCCGGTCCCACAGGATCAGGATGCTGCCGTGGTTGCGGTCGAGGTACTGCCGGTTCACGCCGTGGTGGACCCGGTGGTGCGAGGGGGTGTTCAGCACGTTCTCGAGCCAGCCGATCGACTGCACGGCCTCGGTGTGGATCCAGAACTGGTAGATCAGGTTGAGCGCCCTGGCGTTCTCGATGACGCTCGGCCGCACCCCGGCCAGCGCCAGCAGGCCGTAGGGCACGCTCATCGTCAGGCCCTCCGCCACCGGCTGGCGCAGTGCCGTCGAGAGGTTGTAGCGCTCACTGCTGTGGTGCACCACGTGCATCGCCCACAGCCAGCGGCTCTCGTGGTTGAACCGGTGGTTCCAGTAGTAGATGGCGTCCCAGCCCAGGATCGCGACGGCGTTCGCCGCCAGGCCGGTGCCGAGGTCCCGCTTCGTGAGGCCGAACAGCCGGGTGCCGCTGGTCTGTGCCGACCAGGTCGTCGCGACGGTGAGGGCCGTGGCGCTCACGGCGGCCACCGCCGTGGCACCGGTGACGCGCCGGGCCAGCGGCGCCTCGCGAAGGTGCGGCACGGCATCCGGGCCGGTGCGTGCTGCCCGGGGGTCGCCGGCCGGGATGGTGCCGGCGTCCGGCAGCGCTCCCTCGGCGCGTCGGCGACGCACCACGTCGGCGAGCGTGGTGGCGGCCGAGGCGCCGACGGCCACGCCCATCAGCACCTTGGCCCAGCGGCCGCGGCCCGGGGTGACCGGGTCGAGCAGGCGGGCCGACACGAACGGTGCCACCAGGCTGCCGACGCCCATGGTCAGGCTCGCGAGGGTGTCGGCCAGCTCGTAGTCACCGGCCCGGGTGGTGCCGGCGGGCGCGGGGTGCCGGCGCTGCCACAGCACCTCGGCCGCCATGGCGCCGACGAAGGCGGGGATGGCGAGCACGGTCAGGTCCGGTCGGCGCATGCTCGGCCTCCTGGGGAGCGGCGGGTGGCGTGGCGCGGCATCCACGGCGAGCGCCACGTCCGGCCCGCAGACTAGCCCGGCCGCCGGTGAGCGGCGAGGGCGCCCGAAGGTGACACGCACCACCCGGACCGGGCTGTGCGGCGGCCCCGCGAGGAGGACAATCGGTGACGGGTTCCGGGGCCGACGCCACCGCCCCGGCATCCTCGTGGCACGGTGACGACGCGTGTGAGGAGCAGCCATGAGGGCGACCCCCGGAGACCACATCATCCTGGCCGGAGAGCTGGTCGACCAGCCCACCCGGGCCGGGGAGGTGCTCGAGGCCCGCGGTGCCGACGGCGGACCGCCCTACGTCGTGCGCTGGGAGGACGGGCACACCAGCACGATGTTCCCCGGCCCCGGCGCGGTGCTGCGGGTGACCGAGTCGGCGTCCGTGCCGCACGAGGAGGTCGTGGCGCGGCCCGAGCTGGGGACGCTGCGCGAGTGGTCGGTGCGGGTCACCATCTTCGAGCAGGGCGACGACACCACAGCCACGGTCGCGCTGCTCGCCGACTCCGCGCAGGCCCTCACCGCCCGTGGCACGAGCCACCGTGGCGGGCGCGATGCCGAGGTCGCGCACATCGGTGACGAGGTGGCGGTCGCCCGGGCCCTGCGCCGGCTGGCCGACCACCTGCTCACCCAGGCCGAGCACGAGATCGAGGACACCACCGGCGAGCGCGACGTGATGGTGCGCGCCCGCTGAGCCCGAGGGCAACTCCCGCAGCCGCGGTCACCTCGCCTACCGCCTGGTAGGTGCGGTGATCGGTGCACCTCCCAAGCGGTAGCCCGCGCCGAGTGCGGATGCTGGTGCAGGCGCGCCCGAGGTGACCTCGCCTACCCCTTGGTAAGCGATGTGATCCGCGTACTTACCAGGCGGTAGCCCGAGCGAGGTGTGGACGCCGGTGGGTCGCGCCGCCCGGCGCCCTGACCGTCCGCGACCATCCCCTGGTTCAGGAACGAGGAAGGGCGGCCAGCCAGTCGGCGACCGGCTGGGCGGCCACCTCGGCGGAGTAGACCTCGCCGTGGTTCACCCCGGGGATGACGTCGAGCGTCACCGGGTGCCCACCGGCGCGCAGGGCGTCGGCGAAGTCGGTGCTGAACGTCGGCGGCACCAGCTCGTCGGCGTCGCCGTGCAGCAGCAGCACCGGCACCTCGGGGCGCTGCCCCGCTAGCAGCACCGGGTTGGCGGCGTCCCACGTCGCGTCGGTGGCGTCGTCGGCGAAGAGGTTCTCGGCGGCATCCGAGAAGTTGCGGATGTCGTAGGGCCCGGCCAGCCCGACGAGGGCGTCGGGCGTGACGACCGGGTCCTCGCAGCTCGGGGTGTGGTCGCGGGCGTCGAGGGTGGCCAGGGCGGAGAGGTGGGCACCCGAGGAGTGCCCGAGCAGCACGACCCGGGTGGGCTCGATGCCGGCCTCGCGAGCGGTGGCGACCCCGTCGGCCAGGGCGCAGACGACGTCCTCGACCGGCGCCGGGTAGACCGCGCCGTCGGCACCCGCGCGGATGACGACCGGCATCGCCACGACGCCTCGGCTCGCGAGGGCGGCGGCGAGGGGCTCGAGGCCGTTCGGGTCGGCGGTCTGCCAGCCACCCCCGGGGATCATGACGACCACGGGGGCCGACGTCACGCCCTGCGGCAGGTGCGGGAAGGCGGGCAGGCCGGGCCGGTACTCGTGCGAGACCGGGCCAGCACTGTAGGAGTGGGACGGCGTCGCTGACCCACCGACGGCGTCGGCTGCCTCGTCGGTGCCGCTGGCGCACGCGGCGAGCAGCACCGGCAGCGCAGCGAGCGCAGCGACGGCGCGCCCCCGTTGCATCCGTCGGGTCGACCACCTCACGCCTCCAGTATCGAGCCGTTGCGCCGTCCCGGCGCGGTGTCATGGCTCACCCCGGATCGAGGCGCACCGGACGCACCGACGGCTGACGTCCGGCGGCACGATGGGTGGGGGGCTCGGTCCGTGACCGGGCCGGTGGCGGCGGGCGGAGGGCGCCCGGCTGCTGCACCCGGGACACGAGAGGACATCACGATGCCTGAGCTGATGGTCGACCTGATCACCTCCCTCGACGGGTATGCCTCGGCCGACGGGTGGCCGGGCTGGTGGGGCCTGGAGGGGCCCGAGTACCTCGGGCTGGCTGGAGGAGGACCAGCCCGAGGGCGGTTACCTCACCCTGATGGGCGCCACGACCTACCGGGTGATGTCGCAGCTGTCGACGGACGCCGCCGGGGGCGGCGACTTCCGGCCCGAGGAGGCGGACAGCCTCACCGGCCTGGACGCGATGCCGAAGGTGATCTTCTCCTCGACCCTGACCGACCCGCTGGCCTGGCCGAACGCGCGGCTGGTCACCACTGACGCGGTCGAGGCGGTGCGCACGATGAAGGCCGAGAGCGACCTCCCGCTGCGCACCCTGGGCAGCATCCGGCTGTGTCGCTCGCTGCTCGTCGCGGGGCTGGTCGACCGGTTCCGGCTGGTGGTCTTCCCGGTGATCACCGGGGCCACCGGGGGTGAGCGGGTCTACGACGGCTACCCCGACGTGGCCCTGAAGCTGGTCGAGAGCCGCACCTTCGACGGGCGCTCGCAGCTGCTCGACTACGTGCCCCGAGTGCTCGACGGCCCGCTGGGTGACACCTGACCGGCCCGGGGATCGCGTGGGGCCGCACTCGCTCAGCGCTGCACGGGGAACACCAGGTGGGTGACCCGCTCACCGCGGATGACGGTCGTCGGGTCGCCGAGCATGACGTCGGTGATACCCATCTCGCCGAAGTACGGCTTGCCCTGGCCCATCACCACCGGCACCAGGTCGACGGCCACTTCGTCGAGCAGCCCGAGCTCGAGGCACTGCCGCGCGATCGTGCCCGCCGCCACGGCGACCACCCGGTCACCGGCGATCTCCTGCGCTGCGGCGACCGCGGCCTCGACCCCGTCGGTGACGAAGCTGAGCGCCGCGTCGGGGTGGTCGGCCACCCAGTCGGTCGGCACCTCGTGGGTGACCACGACGACGGGAGCACCCATCGTGTGCTGGCCGCCCCAGCCGTCGGTGAAGTCGAACAGCGTGCGGCCGACGACGATCGCCCCGACCGCGTCCATCCACCCCCGCCAGTACTCCGCCGACTGGGGCGTCATGTGGAACGTCATGCCGGAGGTGGCCGTGGGCACGTCGACCTCGCCGTTGTTGAGGCAGTCGAACAGCCGGCCGATGGTGTTGTCGGCCTTGGCGATGTAGCCGTCCAGCGACATCATCGCGGACGAGACGACTCTTCCCATGGTGCTGCTCCTCGTTCGGGGTTTCCCAGCCTGTCGCAGATCGCGTGCCCGTGGTGCCTTCGCCGGTCCTCGGATGCCGTGCGCACCCCGAGCCGGCGAGGGCGCGGTCCGCGCGTGGGACAGTGGGCCCCATGTCCCTGCGCCGCGTCGACCGAGCCGTGGCGGACTACACGGCCCTGCGACCGCGGCTGCTGCCCGCCACCGACGAGTTCGTCGCCCTGGTGACCGGCACGATCGACGACGCCGGCATCAACTACCTCAGCGTCACCGGGCGCACCAAGGCGATCGGGTCGTTCGCCGCCAAGGCCCGCGGGGTGCTCGCCGACGACAGCACCGCCGACCCGCTGCGGGCGGTCACCGACCAGGTCGGGGTGCGGGTCATCACCTACGTGCAGCGCGACATCGACGCCGTCGCCGGCCTGCTCGCCGAGCAGTTCACCGTGCTCGACGACCGCGACCTCGGCGAGGAGACCGCGCGCGGCCGGACGCTTCGGCTACGCCAGCCGGCACCTGCTGGTGTCGCGAGCGCCGGGCGCGCCCACGGCATACGACCCGTTGTTCTGCGCCTCGATCCAGCTGCGCACGGTGCTGCAGCACGCGTGGGCGGAGTTCGAGCACGACATCCGCTACAAGGGCACGGTGCCGCCCGAGCAGGTGCCCGACCTCGACCGGCGGTTCACCCTGGCGGCAGGGCTGCTCGAGCTGGCCGACAAGGAGTTCGAGGCGATCCGCGACCGGCTGCAGGCGGGGCTGGGCGACAGCGCCGTCGACGGCGGCGACGAGCACGACCCGCGGATCAGCGCGCAGGAGCTCGCGACCTTCCTGGCCGGGCGCTACTCCGAACGCCGGCTGGTCGCGCACCGAGCACTACGAGTGGATCTCCGGGCTGCTGCTCGAGCTCGGCATCGCCTCGCTCGACGAGCTGGGCTCGACGCTGCGCGACGTCGACAGCGCGGCGGTCACCGCGGCGATGGACTACCGCTACCCGCCCGGCGCGGTGCGCCGGCTCGACGACGACCTGCTCTCGACGTTCGGCGACACCTACGTCGCCCTGCACGGCAACGCGCACCGCCGCGAGTCGCTGGAAAGCCGCCGCTCCCACCTGCCCCGGGGTGGAGCGAGGGTGGGACGGCCGGCGACGGCATGCGGGCTCGGTCACGGCGCTGCGGCTACTTGACCTCGGACGCGGCGCACGATGACCAGGCCGATGGCCAGCGGTAGCAGGAACCAGATGGTGCCGGACACCGCGAGGTGCTGCCACTGCTCGCCGGTGACGCTGCCGTTGAACAGCACGTTGCCGGGCGTCGGCGAAGTCGACCCACGGCTGGACGTCGGCGAACCAGCCGGCGTTGGCGGCGAGCAGCTGCGCCAGCGGCGGGCAGCACGAGGCTGTAGACGAAGTAGGCCGACGATCGCGCCGGCGGAGTTGCGGATCAGCACGCCGAGCATGAAGCCGACGAGCATGCCGAGCACGTTGCCGAGCACGATGCAGCGCGAAGCTCGGTGACGCGTGACGTTCCAGACCGGGTCGAGCGCCGGTGATCGCCGCTGCCGACCAGGTTGCCGAGCGCGCCGATCGACGAGCGCGACGAGCATCGACGACGACGCCGACGCCGACGGCGGCGATGAGCTTGGCCCAGATCACCCGGCCGCGGTGCGGCACCAGGGTGAACGTGGTCAGGCCGCTGCGCTGGCTCCACTCGCTGGTGACCGACGAGGATCGCCGATGATCGGCAGGATGACCGTCATCGGGATGCCGATCGGCGGCGGCGAAGTGTCGTAGGTCGAGCTGGTCGTCCGGCGCGAACACGATGACGGCCGCGGTCGCCAGCACGCGCGGTGATGCGCGATGCTGGCCATCAGCCAGAAGCCGGACCGGGTGTCGAACATCTTGCGCAGCTCGACCCCGACGATCCGGGTCAGCGGGATGCGCGGATGCCGTGCGCCGCGCTCGCGGCCGTCGCGGCTCGGTCGTGGCGGTGTCGAGGACGGTCGTGGTGCTCATGCCGCTGCTCCTTCTCGCTGGGTGTCTGCGGTGAGCTCGAGGAACATCTCCTCGAGCCCGGCGCCGTCGGCGGCGCGGAGCTCGGTCAGGGCGACGCCGGCGCGCGAGCGCGACCTCGCCGACCAGCTCGGCGGCGTCGGCCTCGGTGCGCAGCGCTGCCGTCGCGCGTGGCGTGACCGGTGAGGCCGGCGCCGCGTCCAGTGCGCGGCCAGAGCGTCGGCGACGTCGCGGGCGCGGACGATGGTGCCGGCGGCGGCGAGCAGCTCGGCCTTGGTGCCCTGGGCGACGATCCGGCCGTTGCCGATGACGACCAGGTCGTCGGCGATGACCTCGATCTCGTGCAGCAGGTGCGAGGAGAGCAGCACGGTGCCGCCGCGGTCGGCGTAGTCGCGCAGCAGGTCGCGCATCCAGCGGATGCCGGCCGGGTCGAGCCCGTTGGCCGGCTCGTCGAGGATCAGCACCTCCGGGTCGCCGAGCAGCGCGGTGGCGATGCCGAGGCGCTGGCGCATGCCGAGCGAGTAGTTGCGCACCCGCCGGTCGGCCTCGTCCTCGGTGAGGCTGACCAGCGTCGAGCATCTCCGTCGACCCGCGCTCGTCGGCAGGCCCATGGTGCGCTGGGCGATGGTGAGGATCTCGCGGCCGGTGCGGCCGGCGTGCTGGGCCGAGGCGTCGAGGAGGACGCCGACCTCGGGCCCGGGTTGGGCAGGTCGACGAACCGGCGGCCGACGATCGGTGGCGGAGCCCGAGGTGGGCGGGGTGAGGCCGACCATGATCCGCATGGTGGTGGACTTGCCGGCGCCGTTGGGCCCGAGGAAGCCGGTGACCCGGCCGGCGGCCGGCGGTGAAGGAGACGTCGTCGACGGCGGTGAAGCCCGCGGCCGTAGGTCTTGGTGAGGTGACTCGACAGTGATCATGCCGAGAAGACTGTCGGTGTGGGCGGGTCGGGCACATCGGGGGCACCCCTGACAACGACCCTGAGCCGACCCTGAGTCCCCTCGGGTCGCGGCCGTCGTCGGCCACGGGGCTCTCAGGGTCGCTGGGCGCCTGACCGGTGCTCGGTCTCGGCGAGGTGCTTGAGGGTGAGCAGCTGGCGCCGGGCCATGACCAGGTCGCCGACCGACCAGAAGGTCGCGAGGCGGGTGCGCTCCATGACGACCTTGAGCAGGAGGCGTGTGGTGGACGGGGCGGCGCTCTCAAGGACGTAGGACAGGTGGGCGCCCAGGATGGTGGCGGTCAGCTGCCGGCCGGGGGTGACCGACACGATCCGCCCCTGCGGCCGCCCCCCGACGCTGGTGAAGTGGTCGCCGACCCGCGGCTCGGGCAGGTGCAGGAGTCGCTGCGGCGAGCGACGCCCCAGGTTGTCGATCCAGTCGTAGGAGTAGGGCGCCGCCCTGACCTGGGTCACCCACGGCCACACGGCATCCGCCGGTGCCGCGACGTCGGCCGCGCGCCACGCCTGGAGGTCCGGGGTGTCGACGAAGTCGTCGCACGGGTAGGGCCGTGCCACCTCGTCGGGCGTGACGCCCCACCGGTCTCCGAGCATCCGTCCCACCCCCATGTGTCGTGTCCGATCCGATCCCTGAACCGAACGGTACACTCAGTGCTGGGACGACGTCAGGGTGCGGCGACGGGAGCTCGAGGTGGTCATGACGCTCGACCTCGCCTACCCCTTCCGGGGTCGCTGGCTGACCCAGAACAGCCCGGCCGACCGGGTCCCCAGCCACGGCACGACCCTGTTCGCCACCGACTACGCGATCGACTTCGTCCCGGTCGACGACGCGGGGCGGTCCGCGCGGGTCACCCTCGGCTCCCTGCTGCGCACCGAGGCGCCGGAGCGCTTCGTGGGCTTCGGTCGCGCGGTCCTGGCTCCGGTCGACGGCATGGTCGTGGCGGTGCACGACTCGGAGCCGGACCACCACGCCTTCCGCGGGCTGCCGTCCATCCGCTATGCCATGACCCAGCGTGGTCGGGTCGCCGGAGGATGGCCCCAGCTGGCCGGCAACCACGTGTTGGTCCAGGTGCCGGGCGGGACCGTGGTGGCGCTGTGCCACCTGCGGCAGGGCAGCGTGCGGGTGCGGCTGGGTGACAGCGTCCGGGTCGGCGAGCCGCTCGGGCAGTGCGGCAACTCCGGCAACAGCACCGAGCCGCACGTGCACCTGCAGGCGATCGACCGTGCGGATGCCGGGCACGCCGGCCCGGTGCCCATCACCTTCGGCGGCGACCTCCCCCGCAACGGGCAGGTCGTGGACGCCCCGTAGGGGTGTGGCCGGTCCAGTCGCGACTCGGGTCAGCGGCCCGACAGCGCCCGACGGGTCAGCCAGGCCTTGGTCGCCAGGTGCAGCTGGAAGCGGGTGTCCGCCTCGGCGAGGTCGTGGCCGGACAGCTCGCGGATGCGGGAGAGCCGGTAGCGCAGCGTGCTGCGCCCGATCGCGAGGGTGGCGGCGGCGGTGTCGTAACGACCCCCGGCATCCAGGTAGTGCGACAGCGTGAGCACTAGGGCGCTCCCGCGTCGCTCGTCGTAGTCGAGCAGCGGGCCGAGCCAGCGCCGCACGAACGCGTCGACCCCGCTCAGGTCCGAGACCTCGGACAGCAGCTGGTAGACCCCCAGGTCGTCGTAGACGACAGCCGCCTCGCGCTGGCCGCTGCCCTCGGGGATCCGCAGTGCCAGCCGGCCCTCCCGGTAGGAGCGGGGGTAGTCGTCCGGGCCCAGGCACACCCCGCCGACGCCGACGTGCAGCGACCGGCCACCGGGAGCGGCCCGCAACCCGGCCACCAGCCCCGGGAGGAAGGACCGGTCGTCCGACGAGCGCACCTCGAGAAGGAGGACCACCGTCTCGCCACGCTGCATCAGCAGCGGCTGGTGGGCCCCGGCGAGGGCGCCGCGCACGGCGTGCACCAGGGCATCGGGCTCGGGCTGCGGGCGTGACGCCCCGATGACGACCACCCGGTGCGGGCGGGTGAGGTCGTGCCCCAGCGCCTCGGCCCGCCGGGAGGCCCCGGCCACGTCGGTGCCACCGACCAGGTCGGCCACCACGTCGACCCCGAGGCGCAGCTCGGTCTCGGCGAGGCTGAGCAGCCGGGCCAGCTCGATCGCCAGCACGGTGGCCCCGTGCTCCAGGGCCACGATCTCCGCCTCGCCGGCGGAGCCGTCCGGGTCGACGAGGAAGAGCACCCCGACCACGTCGGGGCGCGGCCGGGCGACGGCGACGAGCCGTCCGTCGCTGCGGACCGGCCGGCCGGTGCGCAGGGCCCGCTCGAGCAGCTGCTCCCGCCGGGGCCGATCCGCTGGGGCGACCGGCGGCGCCGGGTCTGGACCGGCCGCTGGCTGGTCCGCACCGGCCCAGGCGAGCAGCGTGCCCCGCCGGTCCTCGATGCCGGCGGGCAGGCCGGTGAGCTCGTGCAGCGCCCGCACGATGCCGTCGTGCCCGCCCGCGCGCAGCGCCACCTGGGTGAACCGGTCGTGGATGTCGGTCTTGCGCTGCAGGTCGCCGACCGTGCGGGCGAGGGCGGCGTTGGCCGCCTCCTTGCTGGCGTGCAGCCGGGCATTGGCCACCGCGACGCCGGTCTGCTGGGCCAGCGAGCGCAGCAGCACCAGCTCGGCGGGCGTGGGCTCGGCTCGGCCTGCGACCACCAGGTGGCCGATGAACTCCTCCAGGCTGCGCAGGGGGAGCGCCCAGGCCCAGGTCTCCCCCACCAGGTCGACCGGTCCGCCGGTGGGGGGACACCCGGCCAACGCGGCCTCCGCCCACGCCAGGGTGTCGGCGCTGGTGGCGAGCGCGGACTCCCATCCACCGCCGTCGAGGTGGATGCCGATGGTGTGGCACGGCACCAGGCTCGGCACCGCGGTGGCCGCCAGGTGCAGCACGTCCCGCTCCTGGCGCCGCTCCATCATCACGAGCGAGATGGCCAGCAGTCCGCGCACGCTGGACAGCTGGCCCTGCAGCGACTCCCCCGCTGGTCCAGCCGCGGCTTCGGGCCGGGCCTGCGGGACGAGAGCGACGGCGGCCGTCACGTGCCGGCAGTGGCGAGCTCGGTCGTGGCGACGTGGTGGGGGTTCTCGAGCACGAGGCCCCCGAGCAGCAGCTTGGGATGGGTGCGCATCAGGTCGAGCAGGATGCCGCTGCCCAGCCGGCGCAGGTCGTACATACAGAGGATGGCGTGCTCGAACCGTGCAGCGAAGCCGTCGGCCCATGTCTCGTACTGCAGCACGTCCTCGCGCGGTGCCGGCGCCCGCTCCAGCCAGGACATCTCACCGAAGACCCGGGCGAAGCCGAAGGTGGGAGCGGCACTGTTGTCGGCCGCCATCTGCTCCCAGAACGCGATCATCGCGTCGGGGTCGAAGGCGCCACCACGCAGGTAGGTCTGGGCCGAGGCGTAGAGCTCGAGCTGTCCGGACGCGAGGAGGGCGTCGGCATCCAGCCCGTCGGTGACGTCGGCGATCACCTGCTCGACCGGGGTGGAGTCCACCACGCCGAGACACTTGTCACCCGACTGCAGGCCGCCGCGCAGGAACGGCAGGAGCAGGGCGTCACGCTCCTCGTCGCCGTAGTAGAAGCCGCACAGGTGGTCACCGGGCTGGAGTGCGAGCGAGCTGGTTCCGGCCATGGTGGGCTCCTTCGGGCGACGTTGCCGTGGATGGGCGGACCGTACCGACGCGCGGGCCCGGGCGACCACACCCCGTTGCGCCCTGAGGAACGCGGCTACCGGTTCGGTTCTGGCCGGTGGTGGCCAACAACCGGCCGGAGTTGGCCCTGGCAGGCCCTCGCCGCGGGCGCCGCCGCGACCCGATCCTGTCGGGACGCGGGCCGGCACCGGCCCGACAGCCGGTCCGTCCGTCCAGGAGAGAAACAATGCCGCGACTCGCACGTTCGCAGTGGTACGACCTCACCCGCGACATGAACTGGGACTTCTCGTACGTCACCGAGGAGGAGGTCTTCCCCCAGCTCCTCTCCAACGGGTTCGGCGTACCGACCCGCGACTGGTGGACCTGGGACGAGCCCTACAAGATCACCTACGCCGAGTACGTCCACAACCAGGCCGGCAAGGATGCCGGGCTCTTCTCGGTGAACAACGTCGTCGGGCGCTCGAAGATCTTCGAGAACCTCGACCCCGGCTGGCTGGCGGCGGTCACCGCTCACTACGGCGCGATCGCCGTGGCGGAGTACCAGGCCGGCATCGGCGAGGCCCGGATGGCGCGCTTCGGCCGCGCCGCCGCCTGGCGCAACATGGCGACCTACGGCGCGCTCGACGAGACGCGGCACGGCCAGCTGCAGACCTACTTCCCCTACCAGGCGCTGGCCAAGGAGCCGCGGCTGGACTGGGCGCACAAGGCCTACCACACCAACGAGTGGGGGATCATCGCGTCGCGGCACCTCTTCGACGACATGTTCACCGCGAACGACGCTGTCTCGATGGCGATCCAGCTCACCTTCACGTTCGAGACCGGCTTCACGAACCTGCAGTTCCTCGGCATGGCCGCGGACGCGATGAAGATCGGCGACATCGACTTCGGATCGCTGATCTCCTCGATCCAGACCGACGAGGCGCGGCACGCCCAGCAGGGCGAGCCCACCCTGAAGATCCTCGTGGCGGCCGGCAAGAAGGACATCGCCCAGGCCCTGTTCGACAAGATGTTCTGGCGGGCCTGGAAGATCTTCTCGCTGCTGACCGGGCTGTCGATGGACTACTACACGCCGCTGGAGCACCGCACGCACTCGTTCAAGGAGTTCATGGAGGAGTTCATCAACACCCAGTTCATCGACCAGTTCCGCGACTTCGGGCTGGAGCCGCCGTGGTACTGGGACCAGCTGCATCAACGAGATGAACTGGGTGCACCACGCCTACCACCTCGGCGTCTACTTCTGGCGGCCCACCGTGTGGTGGAACCCGGTCGCCGGCGTCGGCCCCGAGGAGCGGGCCTGGCTGGAGGAGAAGTACCCCGGCTGGAACGACTCGTTCGGCAAGTACTGGGACGAGATGGGCAAGAACGTCCGCGACGGGCCACGTCGGAGCTGACCCTGCCCGAGACGCTTCCCGATCGTCTGCAACAGCTGCCAGGTGCCCGTGTGCACGCCGGCCGGGTACGCCGCCGGCTACCTGGACAGCCCGCTGCCGCACCAGCTCACCATCGACGGGCGCACCTACACGTTCTGCTCCGAGCCGTGCCAGTGGGTGTTCGAGCAGACCCCCGAGCAGTTCGCGGGGCACACCTCGATCATCGACCGCCTGCTCGGCGGCGTCATCCAGCCCCCGACCATCCCCGGAGCCCTGGCCTACATGGGCCTGTCGCCCGAGGAGTGCGGCCAGGACGGCTCCGACTACGACTGGGCGCACGCGACGGCGCCGGTCACGGCCGGCCCCGCGGCATCCGGCGCAGCCTGACCGGCCCCCGAGCACCCCACCTTCGAACCAGGAGAAGACCATGGCCATGTTTCCGGTGCAGGGCATCATCGAGGGCGACTTCGTCGTCGTGCTCGTGACGCCCGACGACACCGACCCGATGACCGCGGTGGCCCAGGCCATCGCCCACCACGGGATCGGCAAACGGGTTGCAGCACAGGACCGCCCGCTGAAGGTGCGCTACAAGGGCACGATCCTCGACGACGACGCCACGATCGCCGGCACGGGCTGCGCCCCGATGGACGTGCTCGAGGTCGTCTACGGATGAGCGGCGGCACGCGCTTCGTCAACGCGGCCTACGTCGACGACCTCTGGGAGGGCGACCTCCTCGACGTCGAGGTCGAGCGGTGAGCAGGTCATGCTCGCCCACCTCGACGGCGGCGAGATCAAGGCGTACCAGGGCATGTGCCCGCACCAGGAGGTGCTGCTCGCCGACGGCGAGTGGGACCCCGACACCAACGTGCTGATCTGCCCCGGCCACCGGTGGGAGTTCGACCTGCGCCACCGGCAAGGGGCTCAACCCCAGCGGGTGCCAGCTCTTCGAGTTCGACGTGCGGGTGGTCTCCGACGAGATCCGGGTCGGCATCCCCGACGACGGGCAGCGACACCACAACCGCTTCCAGACCTGAACGCCCCTACGCCCTTCTCCCCCACCGCTCCCAGAAAGGCACCACCCATGGATGCGCACCCGAAGATGGTGGGCCCGGTCGTCCGCGGCCTCGACGCCAACCTCGCTGAGGCGGTGATCATCGCGATCGAGGAGGACAACCCCGACGTCGAGGTGCTCGTCGACGACCAGGGCGGCTACATCCGCATCGCGACCCCCAACGTGTGCCGGATGACGCGCGCCAGCCTGGAGGACGCCCTCGGGCGCACCTTCAAGCTGCACCAGCTCGAACCCCAGCTGGCCGGTTTCGCCGGCCGCATGAAGCTCACCGACGACGAGGTCGTCTGGTTCCTCGAGAGGCAGGACTGACCCATGGCCACGACCCAGCGCAAGCCCCCGAAGACGTGGAGCCTGCTCGGTGACGTCAAGCGACGCCCGAGCTCGTACGAGGCGACCGCGGCGAAGTTCAACTACCACTTCCGGCGTGAGCCCGCTCCGTTCGAGATGGACCCGCAGGCGCCGTTCAACCTGTTCTACCTCGAGAACCGCGAGGGGTCGCCCTTCAACGTCGACGACTGGGAGGGCTTCAGGACCCGGCCAAGCTCACCTACGCCGACTACGTGATGCTGCAGCACGACCGGGAGACCTACGTCGACCTGCTCACCGACCACCACGAGGCCGCCGAGTCCGTCGCCGCGCTCGACCCGGCCTGGGTCGAGACGCTGCGCGAGCTGTTCGTGCCGCTGCGGTTCCCGCTGCACGTGCTGCAGATGACCGGGCTCTACATCGGGCAGATGGCGCCGACGGCGTTCATCATCAACTGCTCCAACTTCCAGGCGGCCGACGAGCTGCGCCGCATCCAGCGGATCGCGTACCACACCCGGGCGCTGGCCGACGGTCACGGCGACGACCTCGCCGAGACGGCCACCGCCAAGGACCGGTGGGAGAAGGGCGTCGCGTGGCAGCCGCTGCGCGAGGTGCTCGAGCAGCTGCTCACCGTGCGCGACTGGGGCGAGGCGTTCGTCGCGCTCGACGTCGCGATCAAGCCGGCGCTGGATGCCGTGGTGAACCAGCAGCTCTCCGAGCTCGCCTCGCGCAACGGCGACGAGTACCTCAGCCTGCTGATGGCCGAGTTCCAGCTCGACGCCCAGCGCAGCCGCGACTGGACCAGCACCCTGCTGCGCTACGCCGTGGCGCAGGATCCCGCGATGGCCGACGTCGTGCACGGCTGGCTCGCCACCTGGCAGCCGCGCGCCCACACGGCGGTGGCCGGTCTGGCGCCGCTGTTCGGTGAGGCCCCCAACCCGCTCGAGCCCGCCCTGGTGGTGGCCGCGGCGGACGACGCGGTGCGCACCGTGGCGGAGCCCGTCGGCCCCTGACGGCGGCGGGAGCGGACATGACGCAGGTCGAGCGGGGGCGGGCTGTCGGGCACCGGGTGAGCATCGTCGGCAGCGACCTCACCTTCGAGGTGCCCGACGGCGAGCGGATCCTGACGGCCGCTCGCCGGGCGGGCACCTGGCTGCCCTTCGAGTGCGGCTGGGGCGGCTGCGGCACCTGCAAGGTGACCGTGGTCGAGGGCGAGACCGAGCTGCTCTTCGAAGCGCCGTCGGTCGACCCGCGAGACGCCCGACGACGCCGGGTTCCGGTGTGCCAGTCCACCGCTCGGTCGGACCTGTCGATCCGGGCCACGCACGCCAACCCCGACTCGGGGCCGGAGCGGCCGGTGCGCGACCACCTCGGGCAGCTGGTGGCGCGCGAGGACCTCGGCCCCGACCTCGCCCGGTTCCGGTTCCGGCTCGAGGCGGAGGCCGTGTACCGGCCTGGCCAGCACGCCATCCTCGACTTCGGTGACGGCCTGCGCCGCTGTTACTCGATGGCCGGCCAGCCGGGGTCGACCGAGGTCAGCTTCATCGCCAAGCAGTACGCCGGGCGACCGGGCAGCGGCCGGCTGTTCTCGGTGGTGGAGGGCGAGGTCGTGTCGCTCGAGCTGCCCTACGGCGACATGTTCCTGCGCCCGGGCGACGAACCGGTCGTGCTCGTGGCGGGCGGCACCGGCATCTCGGCGATCCTGGCGCTGGCGGAGCAGCTGGCCGCGATGGGCACCGACCGGGACGTTCACCTGTTCTACGGGGCCGGCACCGTCGCCGAGCTGGTCTGCTGGGACGAGCTGAAGTCGGCGATCGGTCGGCTCTCGGGCGGGCGCCTGCATGGTGCGCTGCTCTCCCCACCGCCCGGGTGGGCGGGCGCCACCGGGTTCGTCACCACCGCGCTCGGCGACGTCATCGCGCGCCTCTCGGATGCCGTGTTCTACGTCGCCGGGCCGCCGCCGATGACCGACGCGACGCTACAGGTGTTGCGGGACAACGGCATCCAGCTCGACCGGGTGCACTACGACAGCTTCGGCTGAGCTGGTTCGCTCTGCTCGGGTGGGCGGGCGGTCAGGGTAGGACCAGACGGGGCCGGCCGATCCCGTCGCCCGGGTCGGCGGCGGCCGGGGTCACCACGAGACCGGCGCCCACGGCATCCGCGGTCTCGCGCGTAGCGGCGGTGCGGCGCACGAAGCGGAACTCCGGCTCGGCGGCGGCCTCCTCCGCCATGGCGAGCAGGTCGGCGTCCGACGGCTGTCGGGCGATCGACCCCGAGACGGCGCCGGTGCCCTCGCGGGGCTCCGGTGCCGGGGTGCTGCGCGGGAGGGCAGCGCGGTCGACGACCCACAGCGTCGTGCCGGGCGTGCAGAGACCGGCGAGCAGCCCCAACGGCTGGGTGCTTCCCGTGGCAGCGGCAGCCAACCCGACTGATTGCGGATCTCCCACCGGGGCGTCAGCCGCTGGAAGACGAACGTCATGGCCCTTGACGAGCGTGGCCACGAGGTCTGCGGCGCCGGGAGGCGGCTCGTCCAGCCCGAGGAGCGCCACGGCATCCGCGAGCTGCAGGGGGCGGTCGCTGCCGCGGCGCAGCGGCCAGCGCGGGAAGGCGGCGTCGGGCCAGACGTAGGGCAGGTCGTCGGGCTCGTCACCGAAGATGGGGCGGTAGTGCTCGGGCTCCTTGCGCACCAGGGCCGAGCGGTGGCTCAGGTGCAGGGCCTCGTCGCCGACCCACGGGGGCACCGCGCCGGCGTCGTGCAGCTCGTCCCAGTCGGGCTCCGCGCCGCCGATGAACTCCAGCAGGGCGACGCGTGTCGCATCGGCGCGGCCACGGGCCCGCCACTCGTCGACGCAGACCAGCCCGTAGGACACCAAGGCCGGCGCGAAGCCGCGCCACATCTTCACGACCGGGTGGTGCTTCCAGCCGTACTCCGGCCAGGTCAGGGCCCGCAGCGCCTGGAAGGTCTCGACCCGCTGCTTGCCCAGCCGGCGGTCGTCGAGCACCGCGGCGCTGGCTCGCGGGTCAGGGTAGGGGAGGAAGGTCTGCACGGCCCCGATCTACCCGGGGCAAATGGCACGACCCGCCCCTGTCGAACCTCGCGGCCGGGTCGGGCTCGAGGACGAGGCGGCGCGCTGGTCGCACGACGGCTTCGCTCGCGACGACGAGCGCTAGGTGGGCGGCGAACTCGGATCGAGGAGGTCGAGCACCTGCGGGGGGTCGCGCCAGATCTCGCGAGACACCCGCTCGGGGTAGTCGGTGACCGACGGCTCGACGTCGAAGAGTCTGGTGGCGCCTGTGGCGTGGTCGGGCCAACCGGGGTCGCCGGTGGTCGCGAAGGCCGTCCACGCGCGGCGCATCTGCTGCGACACCCCCTCCGCCTCCGGGGTGACGTCACCGATCAGCGCGGCGGGCTGGCCAGCGGTGAGGTTGCCGAAGACCAACGGCACGTCCAGGCCGTGGCAGGCGCCGAACACGCCACCCAATCCCGGCGCCGGCCAGGTCAGCTCGTAGAGGTGGGCACTCCCGCCGGCCGCGACCTGCGCGAGCGCAAGGTGCAGCGACGGCATCCGGAAGAGCCAGTCAGATCGCACCACCTCGTAGAGGTCCTCGGGGTCGGGGAAGGACGCCCGGTAGCGGCTCGGGTCGGGCGCGAAGACCTCGGCGGACTGCGCGGCAGCCGCCTCGGTGACCGTCCCCAGCATCCCGCTCAGGGCGGTGAGCAGGCGCTGCTCGTGCCGGGTGTGCCCGACGAGCAGCGGCACGGCGCCGGTCAGCCCGACCCACGGTGTCGTCGGCAGCACGTCGCCGTCGACGACCGGTGCGAAGGGCACGTGGGCGTGCGCCGCCGTCCCCCAGCGGTCCGCGTGCCGCTCCATCGTCGCCGCGACCGCGTCGCCTGCGGCCGGCAGCACCAGGGGGTCGACGTCGGGCAGGTCTGCTGGGTCGAGGCCGAGCGCGGCGGCGCAGGCCCGGGTGATGTCGGCGGCCAGTGCGGGGGTGAAGTAGGTGCCGGGCATGCTCTGCACCACCGCTTGCTGGAACAGCCCGGCCGCGCGCGGCATCGCCAGCAGCGCGGCGACCGAGCCGCCGCCGGCCGACTGGCCGAAGACGGTGACCCGCTCCGGGTCGCCACCGAACGCGGCGATGTTGTCGCGCACCCACTGCAGGGCCGCCACCTGGTCGAGCAGGCCGCGGTTGGCGGGGATGCCGTCCACCTGACCGAAGCCCTCCAACCCGACCCGGTAGTTGAAGGTCACCACCACGACGCCCCCGCGGGCCAGGATGCTGCCGTCGTACTCCGGCAGCCCGGACGTGCCGAACAGGTAGGCGCCGCCCTGCACCCACACCATCACCGGCAGCCGGCCGTCGAGGCGCGGTGACCACACGTTCGCCGTCAGCCAGTCGCCACGGTTGTCGCCATCGTCGTCGCCGTCGGTCAGGGCGTCCATGCCGAAAGCACCGGACTGGGGCGGCGGGGGCCCGAAGCGGGTCGCCTCGCGCACGCCGCTCCATGGTTCGACCGGTTCGGGCGCAGCGAACGGCCGCGGCGGGGCGGCATACGGGATGCCGCGGAAGACGCTGAGGTCTCCTCCGGTCGCACCACGGACGGTGCCACCGGTCACCTCGACGTCGACGTGCATCCGTCGAGTGTCGCCACTGCGGAGCCGGGGGCGCCAGTCGTTTCACGGTCGGCAGGCCACTTGTCGCCCAGAGGCCCGGTGCCTTGCGTCCGGCGTCCGATGTCCGATGTCCGATGTCCGATGTCCGATGTCCAAGGCGCTACTCCTGGCGGGGTTTGACTTGGCGTCACCCAGGACGATCAGGCTGGAGGCGAGGGATGACGTACACGCGGTGGGCGGCTGTCGCAGCGGTGACGGTGACCTTGGTGGCAGGCTGCGCGAGCACCGCGGATCAGACCCTGGATCCCGCCGACTACTACCAGCAGCCGTACCTCACCCAGATGCCCCGCACCGGAGAAGAGGTGGGCTACGCCCTGCTCACGCACTGCGGAATCGAGTTCGCGCAGATCGGCGGCCGCACCTGGCAAGCACAGGGGATGCCATCGGCGGCGACTGGGCAGGCGCCCGCAGGGTGGGACAACCCGTTCCAGAAGGGTCGCCTCGTCATTGACGCTTCCGGTCGTGCCACCTTCACCGCGCGCAACGCCGACCTCGTCTATGCCCTTGCCGACGGCGGCGTCCAGCCGCCGGGGTGCAAGTAGCCCGCAGGCCGGCAGGCTCTGCCCCGCCGGGGCCTGCTTCGGTTCTCCAACCATGGGAACGGGGCCTTGGAGTGCGGTTGCTCAGCGGGGCACCACCCGGAGGACGCCGCGAGCGGTAGCGCCGCTCAGCGCCGGCTGGTGAAGCGGTAGTAATAGCCGTTTGGATCCCTCAGGCGGAAGTCCTCAAGACCCCAAGGCCTGACCTGCACGTCCGCATCGAGCTCTAGCCCTGCACTCACAACGCGATCTCGTACGTCGTGAAGGTTGTCGACGTCGATCACGATCTCGGTACCCGTTGGCACGGCTCGCAGGGCCGGTTCGATGGCGTTGGCTTCTGCGCCACCAACGCGTGCTTGGCCCAGTCACAACGCTGCGTATCGGGGCGGACCGTTGGTGGGGCCTGTGGTCTCGAACCCCAACTCGTTCATAGAACGCGAGGGTCTATGGCGATTCGACACGCGCAGGTATCGGGCGGCCCTGCCTCTCGCTTGTCGACGGTGCTGGCTCGTCCCGCGCACTGGGGAATCGCGGGCACTGTCTCGCTGTAGTGGCCATCCGCACCCCAGCTCGATTCACCACCGGACGCCGGGCCGCCGCCCCGCAAGGCCGACCCGGGTTCCTGACACGCCGCTCGGACGCCGCGGCACACGCATCGTGATTCTGGGTGTGCATGAAGACACCCCACCCCATTCCACCAACCCTTGACGACCGGCAATGTTTGCGCTAACAATATGAGAATCGAACCGCTTCGACGACGAGGGGATGCGCGAGGATGGCCACCATCGAGGACGTAGCCAGACGTGCGGGTGTGGCTCGCAGCACCGTCTCGTACGCGCTCTCGGGCAAACGGTCGATCTCGGCGGAGACCCGACGCCGGATCGAACGGGCCATCGCGGATCTCGACTTCACACCCAACGCGGGCGCCCGCGCCCTGGCGACGTCCCAGACCATGGTTCTCGGAGTTCTCCTGCAGTTCCACCAGGACGAGTTCGCCCCCGCGATGCTCCAGTACGTCCTGCCGATCTCCACGACGGCTCGTGACCTGGGTTACGACATCCTCATGGTCACCGACCCTGACGGACCCACGGCGCTCCGCCGTATAGCGGACTCGAACATGGTCGACGGCATCATCCTGCTCGACGTCACCGCCGACGATCCGCGGCTTCCGGCACTACGCGCCGTCGCCAAGCCGGGGGTCCTCCTCGGCCTGCCGAGGGACACCGCCGGGCTGGACATCGTCGACTTGGACTTCGGCGAGGCTGCGCGGCTGCTCGTGGACCACCTCAACGAGCGTGGGCACCGCGAGCTCGTCCTCGTCGCGCCGCCGCAGCATGTCGTCGAGCGCGGCGGCTCGTATGCCTGGCGCTTCCGCGATGCCGCGGTGGAGCGCGCCGCCCGTTACGGCCTGCGCATTCACGTCTACCACGGCGAGTCACGCCAGCCGGGAATCGGCACCTCCATGAAGTCGATCCTCGATGCCCACCCCTCCGCCACGGGCCTGATCGTCCACAATGACGCGACGATCGCCGCACTGCCCTCCATCCTGCGCGAGCGCGGGGTGAGCGTCCCCGAGGACCTCAGCGTGGTCAGCCTCTACTCGCGGGACTTCGGCGAGGAGTTCTCCTTGCCCTACACCGCGGTGGAGTCTGCCGCTGAGGAGCTCGGTCGGCAGGCGGTGTCCCGGCTGATCAGTCGCATCTCGCAACCGCTGGAGACCGGCCCCCCTCTTCTCCAGTTCGTCACCCCGGTCCTTCGCGACCGCGGAAGCACAGGGTAGCCAGGCCCCCGTGGCCGCCCGGACGAGGGTAGGTGGGTCGTCGAACCGGTTCACCACCCGCTCACAATGAAGTGAAAGGAAACACCATGCACACCACCCCGAAGGTCAGGCGAGCAACTGGCATCGTCTTCGCAACCGTCGTCGCCACGTCGCTGGCCGCCTGTGGTGGTGGTGGGTCCACGGGCTCCTCGTCATCCGCGGGCGCATCCACGGCCGTGACCAAGATCGGCTTCTGGGACCCGTACCCGCAGTACGACGCCAGCTCGGACTGGGCCAAGTACGTCCAGGCGTGCGCCCCAAGCGGAGCCACGATCAACCGCACCACGGCACCCAACACCGACCTCATCAACAACCTCACCACCGCCGTCCGCGAGGACAACGCGCCCGACGTGGTGTTCCTCGACAACCCCGCCGTGCCGGAGGCCTCCGCCTCGGGCCTGCTGGCCTCCCTCGACACCGTCGGCATCCCACCGGGAGACGCGGACTCCAACCTCGCCGGCCCCGGTACCGTCGACGGCAAGACCTACGGAGTGCCGATCGGCGCCAACACCCTCGGGCTCTACTACAACGAGGACATCCTCAAGAAGGCCGGGGTCGACCCGTCGACGATCAAGGACTGGGCCAGCCTCAACGCCGCGCTCGAGAAGGTCACCAAGGCCGGCGACAAGGGCATCACCTTTGCCGGCGTCCCCGGCGAGGAGGGTACCTTCCAGTTCCTGCCGTGGTTCTGGGGTGCGGGGGCGAACCTGAAGGACATCGGCTCGGCGCAGGCCGTGCAGGCCGGGCAGCTCGTCTCCGACTGGGTCGCCAAGGGCTACGCCCCGAAGTCTGCCATCACTGACAACCAGTCCGCGTCCTGGGACCAGTTCCTCACGGGGAAGTACGCCTTCGCCGAGAACGGCTCCTGGTTCGCCAAGGCCGCCGCCGCGGAGAAGTTCCCGATCAAGATGATGCCCATCCCGTCGGCATCCGGCGGCGCCGCTCCGGTGCCCACGGGTGGCGAGTTCGGGGTCGTGCCGGTCCACAAGGACAACAGCGCTGGCCACTACGCCGCCGCCAAGGCGGTGATCGACTGCCTGCTCGGGACCGACAAGCAGATCACGACCGACAACATGCTCGGCTACTTCACCGCCAACAAGACGACCAGGGCGCAGCAGATCGCCGCTGAGCCGGTGTACGCGCCGTGGGCGGACGCGATCAACGGTGCCCAGGGGCGCACGACCGACCTCGGGACGCAGTACCTGACGACCTCGGCCGCGCTGTCGAAGGCCGAGCAGGCCGCCCTCAACGCAAGTGGTGACCAGGCCAAGGTTGCTGAGGCCTTCAAGGTTGCCGCGCAGGAGGCGAAGGGCTGAGGCCCGTTCTCGCGGTGGGCGGTCCGAGAACCACCGGGTCTGCACCGGACCGCCCACCCGAGCCCTTGAACTGACGGAGAAGCCATGAGCCAGACCACCGCGAGCAGGCCGGAGGCCACGATGGAGCCGGCACGCGCCAAGCGCCGCAAGGTGCCGCGCCCGCGGCTGCGGCGCAGACGCGTGACCGGGCTGATCTTCGCCGCCCCACTGATCGTCTACCTGATCCTGTTCTACGCCTACCCTCTCGCGGTCAATGTCTCGATGAGCCTGCAGCGGTTCACCCGCGCCACGTTCGTCACCGGAGAGGCACCGTTCGTCGGGCTCGACATCTATCAAGCGAGGTCCTGTCCTCACCACAGTTCTTGCCGACCGTGGAGCAGACCGCGATCTTCGTCGTGGTCTCCCTGGTCTTCCAGTACACGATCGGTCTGGCGCTGGCCGTCTTCTTCTACAACGAACTTCCCGCTCTCGACCGTGCTGCGAGGGCTCTTCCTCGTCCCGTGGCTGCTGCCGATCATCGTGTCGGCCACCACGTGGCAGTGGATGATGGACGCCGACACCGGCATCATCAATCGGTTCCTCGGCCTCTTCGGCGTCGACCCGATCTGGTGGCTCAACGCCGACAACTCGCTGTGGGCCGTCACGATCGCCAACATCTGGCTCGGCATCCCGTTCAACCTGGTGATCCTCTACTCGGGACTGCAGAACATCTCCAAGGACCTCTACGAGGCTGCTGCGCTCGACGGCGCTGGCCCGTGGCGACAGTTCTGGTCGATCACCTTCCCGCTGCTGCGCCCGGTCACCGCGATCACCCTGCTCCTCGGCTTCGTCTACACGCTCAAGGTCGTCGACATCATCTGGATCATGACCACCGGGACCGGAACGTCCCAGACCCTGGCCACCTGGGCCTACGGCATGGCGTTCGGCAAGGGCACCTCGGCCGTCATCAAGTACTCACAGGCCTCGGTGGTCGGGACGATCCTCCTGCTCATCGCACTGGTCATGGGCCTCGTCTACCTCGCCGTCCAGCGGCGTGCAGGAGGACTGAGATGCGCCGGAACACGCGCACCTGGTGGAAGACGGCGATCGGCGTCGCGCTCACCGCCGTCATGCTCTTCCCGCTGTACTGGATGATCAACGTGTCGTTCACCCAGCGACCCGCCATCCGCCGGGCGCGGACCTGTTTCCCCGCGCCTTCACCCTCGACAACTACGCGGTCGTCCTGCAGGACCAGCTGCCCTACCTCGGCACGAGCCTGCTCATCGGCTTCGGCACCGTGCTGCTGACCCTGCTCATCTCCGCGCCTGCGGCCTACGCGCTCTCCACGCTGTTCGTGCCGGGCCGCAAGCTCTGCAACTTCCTGCTGATCGTCGCTCAGATGATCCCAGCGGTGGTCATGGCACTCGGCTTCTACACGATCTACTGCAGCTCGGAATCCTCGACACCATCCCCGGGCTGATCGTCGCCGACTCGACCATCGCCGTCCCGTTCGGCGTGATGCTCTTCACCGCGTTCATGTCCGGGATCCCGCGCGAGCTGCTGCAGGCAGCGGCCGATCGACGGAGCCTCGACCTGGCGCGACCTTCCGTCGGATCGTGTTGCCCATCTCGCGCAACGCGGCCGTCACGGTGGCGCTGTTCGCGTTCCTGTGGGCGTGGTCGGACTTCATCTTCGCCTCGACCCTCAACCGAGAGGGTGGCCGCCTGCGGCCCATCACGATGGGCATCTACGACTACATCGGCTCCCAGAACCAGGAGTGGGGACCGCTGATGGCCACCGCCGTCGTCGCCTCCATCCCCACTGCCATCCTGCTCGTCGTGGCCCAGCGGTACGTCGCCGCCGGAGTCACCGCCGGCGCCGTCAAGGACTGACCCGAGGACTGCTTCATGCCCCCCCGCGACACGACCCTCCTCTCCCACGACGGCGAGCCCGCCACCATCGGGCCCGACGCCGGGGTTCGCTTCGACATCCGGGAGATCCCGTTCTCGCGGCGCGGGTCCTGGCTCAACCTCTCGCCGGTCATTGCCGCACACACGACGACCGGCGACCGTGCACCTCGTCTCGCACCGCAACGGCTTCCACGCGGTCCTCGCGCTGCAGCCGGAGGGCGATGGTGCGCCGGTGGACACCACGTGGTCCGCGGATCCCGCGACCTTCCGCTGGGTGTCGGAGGGCGGGTCCGTCGAGGCGGCCTTCGCGGGCCGCGACGCCATCCGCCTGCGCGGCACCGGGCTGGGCCTGCGAGTCACGGATGCCGCGAGCGACCTCACCCCGTTCAGCGGTGCCTTACCTCTTCATGGACCCGAGTCGACAGCGCCTTGGTCTTCACCGTCTACGAGACCGGACGCCGTTACCGGGTGAGCGTGCTCAGTGGCGCCTGGGCCGTCGAGGGTTGCGAGAGCCTGGGAGCCTCGACCCGCTCGGTGCTACTGGGGAGCGACGGAGCGAGCCTGGGAGGCCGAGATTCGCGAGGTGACCTCGCAGCAGAGCACGCTCTCCTCCACCTCGACGTTCGCCGAGGTCGTGGCCGACAGTGCGGCAGACTTCGACTGCTACCTCGAGGACATCGCCTCCTGGCGCGACCCGAGCACCCCGGCAGCGGCCCTCGCCGCGTACGTGCTGTGGTCGGCGACGGTCGCGCCAAGCGGTTTCGTCACCCGCGAGTCCGTGCTGATGTCGAAGCACTGGATGGACAAGGTGTGGAGCTGGGACCACTGCTTCAACGCCCTGGCGCTTGCTCCTGGTCGCACCGACGCGGCCGCTCGACCAGTTCCTGGCGCCCTTCGACCACCAGGACGAGTCCGGCGCCCTGCCGGACTCGGTCACCCATTCCGAGGTTCTGTACAACTACGTCAAGCCGCCGATCCACGGGTGGGCGTTACGGCGGATCCGGGCCACCGCGACCCGCGATCTCGACCGTCGAGCGAGCTCGGGCAGATCCACGACGGCCTGGCCCGATGGAGCCGGTTCTGGCTCGACTCGCGCCGGCGTCCCGGGCACGCGCTGCCGTACTACCAGCACGGCAACGACAGCGGCTGGGACAACGCGACGACCTTCGACGTCGACCGCGTCATCGAGTCGCCAGACCTCGCCGCCTTCCTGGTGCTCCAGCTCGACGTCCTGGCCGACCTCGTCCGACGAGCTCGGCCGCCCGCTCGACAGGATGGCGCGAAAGCGGCGACCTGCTGGTCCGCGCCCTGCTGGACCAGCTGTGGACGGGCACGACTTCGTCGCGGTCGGCGCCCTGTCCGGCCGCCCGAGCACCGCAACAAGCCTGCTCAACCTGCTGCCCCTCGTTCTCGGCGACCGGCTTCCGCTCGACGTCCGCGATCGGTCATGGCGGATCGGCTCGCAGGACCACCTCACCGCGCACGGCCTCGCCACCGAGCCGGTGTCCTCAGCGCACTACGAGGCCGACGGCTACTGGCGCGGCCCGATCTGGGCACCGTCCACAGCCCTCGTCGAGGACGGCCTGCGACGCAGCGGGTTCGTCGCCCTCGCCGACGAGGTCAGCGCCCGTTTCCGCGAGCTGTGCGAACGCTCCGGCTTCGCCGAGAACTTCGACGCCGGTACCGGTGCGGGCCTCGGGACCGCGCCTACACGTGGACCGCTGCGGTCTACCTCCTCTTGGCCGCGGATCACGTCCACCGAACGAGCTGACGGCCGGGGTCCAGAAGCGGCACCGATCCGGGTCTTAACTGCACTGCTCTCTTGGCGGGCGTTGCGGTGCCTGGCTTGCGGTCAGGCTGCTCGCTCGACCCATCGCAACCCAGCTCTATGGCGCATCTAGGGGTGGTCTACCAGTGCTTTGCGAGTTCAACTCGCATGCGCTGATCGTGCTCTGTCACCAAAGCACTGAGAGCGTCGATCCCGGACGCATCGACGAAGCAGTTCGGATGCACGAGCCTGTTGGGCGTTCCGCGCAGGTCCTCGATGAAGGGCGTCCACGAGTGCACCCACTCGCCGGAGCCCTCGCGGTGCGATGACCCTCCGGGACCAGCGGCAGCTTGTTCCTGACCACAGAGCGGGCACGTCATCAGAGACATAGGTTTCATCCTGCCGGACTGCCGCGCACCGGCAAGGACCGCGCACGTCCGGCGGCATGAGCCTGCACTCCGGGTGCCGCTCGAGGAGGATGGCCGCCATGTCTGATGCCACCTGGTTCTGGGTGGTGAGGTGCTTCCGCTGACACAGGCATATGCGATGTTCACCAAGCCTGATCACGGAGTCGAGGTCTTCTCGCTGATCCGAAGGAGCGAACTGACAACCGACGCCTACTTGGATCGTCACTTCAACACGGGGACCGAGCGCCAGACACGGGCAAGCGGCTGAGCCATCTGCGGCAGCTGAGGACGGGTGCGCCTCGTGACATGCAGTTGGGCTTGCCTGCGTGTTCGTGATGCTGGCGACGCAGCTGCCGGCGTTCGACTGCATGTCGGTGGACGCACCTCGAGCTGCGGCCGTCGACGCCCCGAGCTGGGAGCAGGAGCAGGTCGCGGGGTTCGTCGGGTGATGCACGGTGCGCGATAGGGCGCGCACCGTGCATCACCTGCGGTCACGGGCTCATCGAGGGGTCGAGACATGGCGGGATCGTCGACTTCCACCGGCGATTCTTGACCGGTCGACCGGCGGCGCCCGCACGTCCGCCATTCGGCAGTTGAGGACGGATCACCCACATATCCCGGATGACCGTCGGGCATGTCCAGTCGCTGTGGGACCGCACGAGTCTCGTCGAGGACACTGTCCACCGCACGACGACGCAGGTCAGGGCCCGTGAAGTTGTACTCGCCCCCAGATAAGGCTGCATCTCGACAACGTCCTACAGTTTCGCGTGCATCTACACAGGAGGAGATGCCGTGTGGCCGGCTAGAAACCTCCGTCGCGGGCCATGTTGTTGAACCGGGAGTAGTGCCCCTGGAAGGCCAGGATGATGTCCTTGGTCGGGCCGTTGCGGTGCTTGGCCACGATGATGTCGGCCTCCCCGTCGCGCTCGGGGTCGGAGCGGTCGCGGTGCAAGAGGATGACGACGTCGGCATCTTGCTCGATCGAACCGCTTTCTCTCAGGTCTGACATCTGAGGCCGCTTGTCGGTGCGCTGCTCCGGCCCACGGTTGAGCTGGCTGATCGCGATGACCGGCACCTCGAGCTCCTTGGCGAGCAGCTTCAGCGCCCGGGAGAACTCGGCGACCTCCTGCTGGCGCGACTCGACCTTCTTGCCCGAGGTCATCAGCTGCAGGTAGTCGATGACAACGAGGCGCAGGTTGTGCTGCTGCTTGAGCCGGCGGCACTTGGCGCGGATCTCCATCAGCGACATGTTGGGGCTGTCGTCGATGAACAGAGGGGCGTTGGAGATCTTGCCCATGATCCGCGCCAGCTTGGTCCACTGCTCCTGGTTCTTCAGGCCCTTGCGCAGGTCCTGCAGCTGGATGGTGGCCTCGGCCGAGAGGATGCGCATGGTGATCTCGGTGCGGCTCATCTCGAGCGAGAACACCGCGGCCGCCATGTTGTGTTTGATGGCCGCCGCCCGCGCGATGTCGATGCCGAGGGTCGAGTTGTGGGTGGGGATCATCGCCCGACCCGCCAGGTAGAGGTGGTCCTCGTTGTCGACCTCGACGCAGCGCACCGGCACGGACTCCACCGCCCGCACGTCAACGATGAACCGGGAGTTGCGACGCTGGAAGCGGCGACCTGCGCGGTCCTTGTGCAGCTGCGCCTTCCGGGTCAGCCGGAAGACCTGCTCATCGGAGCTGAAGGTGACCGTGTAGGCCGTCGAACTCGCTTCGGATCGCCCGCGGACGGACTTGCGGGACAAGCCGAACCGGTAACCGAGCCCGGCGATGAGGTCGGTCACGCCCTCCAGCAACCGCCGGCTCGTCGTGGTGAACTGCGGGCAGCCCCCAGCGCTCACCGTGCCGTCGGTGTCGAGCAGCCCGGCGAGCAGCTCTCGGCGCTGCGACTCGCTCGCCCGCAGGTAGACCAAGGGGATGTGCTTGTCATCGAGCACTCCGGCCCGCCGCAGGAGAGCCTTGACGGTGCCATGGTCGTCTCGGCACTCCTGGCACTGGCGCAGCTCGGTGCACAGCGCCCCACAGTCAGGGCAGCGGGGCTGTAGCCGAGTGGTGCCCTTGGCCTGCCCACCACAGGACCGGCCGCAGGTCTTGACCTGGCTGGTGCGCGGAGTGAAGACCGATCCGCAGACCACACACTCGCGAGGTTCGACTCCAACCACGGGGAGCCTGAGTGAGTAGCGCATGGGGGAGGACGTCGCGGTCACGACCAGCCCCTCGGCCTCGAGGAACATGACCATCTCGGGGTCAGCGGTCGTGATCTGTGCCTGTGCCGAGGTGCCGTCGCCGAGCCAGGCACCCAGGACGTAGGGCGGGAGCGGGAGATCGCTGCGCTCAGGTAGTTGCAGGGGCTCGGCCGGCTGCACGGAGTGGTTGAGCCGCTGGTCGCCGGAGGACGTGCGCACCGTGGCCGCGATCTGCTCGGTGGTCCGAACCTCAGCGGACGTCCGCTGGTTCTTCGTGCGGTTGCGCTGGTCACGAGCCGCCTGGAACGACCGTCTCGAGGCCCTGGTGTCGGTGAGCCATTGGTGCTCTGCGTCGGCAACAATCACGCTGCCATCCGAGAACTCGACCTCGTAGCAGGGCCGATGCTCCATGACGTCAGTCGCGGCCACGACGGTGGTCGGCCGGCCATGAGCATCGATGAGCTCGTCACCGACCTCCACGTCGCCCATCGTCGTCCACCCTTCAGGCGTGGCCAGAGGTGTGTCGAGGGCGAGCGCCTTTCCGACGGCCGGTCGAGCTGCCACGACGATCATCTGGCCCGGGTGCAGCCCGTTGGTGAGCTGGTCGAGCTCGATGAAGCCGGTCGGCACGCCGATCAGGTCGTCGGTGCGGCCGGACGCGGCCTCGATCTCCTCCATCGTCTCGTTGAGCAGGTCGCCGAGCACGTTGTAGTCCTCGCCGCCGCGCTTCTCGGCCACCGAGTAGACCTCGGCCTGGGCGCGGTTGACGATGTCGTCGATGTCGCCCTCGCCCTGGGCGTACCCCATCTGCACGATGCGGGTGCCGGCCTCGACCAGGCGACGCAGCACCGCCCGCTCGTGCGACGATCTCGGCGTAGTAGCCGGCGTTCGCGGCGGTCGGCACCGACTGGATCAGCTGGTGCAGGTAGGCCTGGCCGCCGACCCGGGTGAGGTCGCCGCGCTTGCCCAGCTCGTCGGCGACGGTGATCGCGTCGGCGGGCTCGCCACGGCCGAACAGGTCAAGCACGGCGTCGAAGATCAGCTCGTGCGCGGGACGGTAGAAGTCGTGCGCCTTGACCGCCTCGAGGCAGTCGGCGATGGCGTCCTTGTTGATCAGCATCGAGCCGAGCACCGACTGCTCGGCGTGGAGGTCCTGCGGTGGCACCCGGTCGTCGGCACGCCCGTCGCTGGGCCCGCCGAACGCCGCGTTCAGCTCCGCGATGGACACCCGCTCACCCCTCACATCCGGCATGCACCGGGCTCGACTGACCACTGGTCGCGGTCGGACCGCCGGCCTCAGGAGAAGCAGACCAGACGACACCGACAGCCCACCGCCAGTCACCGTAGGTGCACCGGCCGGGACCGCCAAGCCCAACCGTCGACATCGCTCATATCTGTGTGCACAACCTGGGGACAACATGTGCAAAACGCCCGGATGCCGTGTGCACAGCCCGTGGAGAAGCCTGTGGACGACGCCTTCCGCACGGCCGTCAAAAGCCGCTGACCTGCACCAACGCCATCCACCCCATGTGCACCCGAGAAAGTCTCGGGCGTGTCACGATCCACATGTCGCAGGACTGGAGGGATGCCGTCACACCTCGTTACCCGCGGGTACGACCCGTCGGCGACCCGCACCGACACCCCGTTCGGGCCCCGGCGTGTCGCGACGGGCCGGCGGCGTCAGCCGGCCCGGCCGTAGCGCTCCGCGGACCGCGCCCGCGCCTTGGCGGCCTCGGCCTCGCGATCCTTCGGCGGGGCGGTCGTGACCAGCGCGTCGAGCAGGTGGGCGGTCACGTGCGCGACCTCCTCGACGGCCCGGTCGAAGGCCTCCTGGTTCACGGCCGAAGGCTTGGTCGTGCCACTCACCTTGCGCACGTACTGCAGGGCGGCGGCCCGCACCTCGTCGGTCGTGGCCGGAGGCGCGAAGTTGTTCAGGGGTCGGATGTTGCGGCACATACCCCAACGGTAGGCCGCGCTCCCGACGCGCGGCCCGATGAGGACGACGGTCCCGGCCCGGCTCCCGACCCGACGCCCGGATAAGCGCCGGTCGCTCAGCCCCCGGTGTAGCGCCCGGGCCGGTGGTTCATCGCGATGACGAGATTCAGCAGCACGGCCCCGGCGGCGGAGGCCAGGGACAGCGCGAGGTCGCGGCTGGCCACCGCGAACGCCAGCACGACGGCCACGTCCAGGGCCATCTGCACGTAGCCGGCCCGCCAGCCGAGCCGCTCCTGGCAGAGCAGGGCCACCACGTTGAAGCCGCCGAGGCTCGACCGGTGCCGGAACACCACGAGGATGCCGACGCCGGCCAGCAGGTTGCCCACGAGCGCGGCGTACAACGGCCCGACCGTGAGGCCGCCCATCAGCTGCGGCTGCAGCGCCGAGAAGCCCGACACCAGCGCCACGGCCACCGCGGAACGTGCCGTGAACGCCCATCCCTTGCCGCGCACGGCCAGCGCCACGAACGGCAGGCTGACCACGACGAAACAGAGCGAGAACGACCACCGCCCGCCGTGCGAGAGCAGCAGCGCCAGGCCGGCGGTGCCGCCCGTGGTCACCCCTCCTGCGGCGAGCACGAACAGGCCCAGCGAGGCGAGGAAGGACCCCGTCACGATGCCGGCGACGTCTTCGACCCGGGTGTGCGGAGGTGCGGCGGCCTGCTCGACCGCACGCGGGCGCGCGGCGGGGAGCAGGGTCATGGGCTGACTGTGCGCTCGTTCAGTCACCATGCACAAGCAAGGACGCCCTTGATGTGCATCACAGCAGCGTCTCGCGAATCCTGCTGCACAGAATGCCCGAGCCGTGCATCCGTGCGGGCGGGCCCACCCGGCATCCGGATGCCGTGCCGCTGAGGTCAGCCGAACCTCACCTGACGGAATCTCCCGAGTGGAGAATGATGGCGCCCATGAGGATCATCACCGTCGATGAGCTGGGCCGCCTGTTCGCCTCCCTCCCGGGCAAGCCCCGGGTGGTCGTCTCCGGGAACGTGGCCGTGCCGTGGCCCGCCGTGCGGGCCCTCGACGAGAACAAGGACACGTACACGATCCACGCGCTCAACGCGCCCCCCGGCATCCCCGACCGTGCGGGCGTGACTGCCGAGACCTGCTTCGTCGGGGCCGGCATGCGTCGCCACTCCGACCTGTCCTACGTGCCCAGCCGGCTGTCGCTGGTGCCGGTGCTGCTGCAGCGCCGCATCCCGCCGGACGTCGTCATCATTCACTGCGCCCCGCCCCGCGATGGTCAGCTCAGCCTCGGCATCGAGGTCAACGTGCTGCCCGCGGCGATCGAGGGATGCCGTCAGCGCTCCGGCCGCGTCGTGGCCGTCATCAACGACCAGATGCCGTACACCTTCGGCGACGCGCAGGTGCCGGTCGAGGCGGTCGACGTCGCGATCGAGGTCTCCGAGCCCCTGCCGGCGCACGACCCGAGAGTGCCGGACACCGACAGCGCCGCCATCGGTGAGCGCGTCGCCAGCCGGGTCAGCGACGGCGCCACCCTGCAGATGGGCATCGGCGGGGTGCCCGACGCCACCCTCAACGCGCTCACCGGCCGCCGTGGGATGCGGGTGTGGACCGAGATGTTCTCCGACGGGGTGCTCGAGCTCGACCGGGTGGGGGCGCTCGACTCGCACCACCCGCTCACGGCCTCGTTCATCTTCGGGTCGCGCGAGCTCTACGACTGGCTCGACGGCAACCACCGGGTGCGGATGATGCGCACCGAGCACACCAACGACCCCGGCCTGATCGCCCAGCAGCGGATGATGACCTCGGTCAACACCGCGCTCGAGGTCGACCTGTTCGGCCAGGCGAACGCCTCGCGGATCAACGCCCGCATCTACTCCGGCTTCGGGGGGCAGACCGACTTCATCGTCGGCGCGCTGCACTCCGCCGGCGGGCAGTCGTTCATCGCGCTGCGCTCCTGGCACCCCAAGGCGAACGTGTCGACGGTGGTGCCACTCGTCGACGAGCCGGTGACCAGCTTCCAGCAGTCGGCCATCGTCACCGAGAACGGCATCGCCGAGCTGTGGGGTTACGACCAGCAGGCCCAGTGCCGGCACATCATCCGCGACGCCGCCCACCCGCAGGTGCGCGATGAGCTGTGGGAAGAGGCCAAGGAGCTCGGGCTCGCCTGACGCTGTTCTGAATTCGCTCCTCGAGGAGTTGGGTGCTGAGATGGCTGTCATGACGACCACCTCAGCACCCAACTCCGCGTTGGTGGTGGCGGTGCGCGCCGCGCTCGCCGGTGCGGGAGACCCGGAGCGGGCCGCCGGGCAGCAGCGCTACATGAAGTCGGCCATGCCCTACCGCGGGCTGACGTCGCCCGAGCTGCGCGCGCTGCTCCGGCCGCTGCTGGCCGACCCGTCGCTGGCGCCGGCCTCGCGGCAGGCGTGGGAGACCGACGTGCGCGCCCTGTGGGACGGTGCCGCCTACCGCGAGGAGCGCTACGCCGCCATCGCGCTGACCGGCCACCGGGCGGCCCGGCCATGGCAGGACCCGGACGCCCTCGGGCTCTACCGCCACCTCGTCGTGACCGGTGCGTGGTGGGACTACGTCGATGTGCTGGCCGCCGACCGGGTGGGCCCGATCCTGTTGCGGCACAGGCTGATCGTGACGCCACTACTTCGCGCGGATGCCGAGGACGGTCACCTCTGGGTGCGGCGCACTGCCATCCTCGCGCAGCTCAAGCACCGCCAGGAGACCGACCTCGGGCTGCTCGCCGACGTCATCGACGCCAACCTCGAGGGGTCGGTGTTCGGGCAGGAGTTCTTCATCCGCAAGGCGATCGGGTGGGCGCTGCGCCAGCACGCGCGGGTCGACGCGCACTGGGTGCAGGCCCTCGTCGACGCGCGTGGCGACCGGCTGAGCGGCCTGTCGCGGCGCGAGGCCCTCAAACACCTCTGACCGTGAGTCACGGGGATGCCGAGCGCGCGGCAGTCTGCGCCCCGGACACCCCAACCCCGCCACCACCTCCAACCCCCAGCTCGCGAAGTCAGGAGCACTTCGCGGAGTCAGGTGCGTATACGGCCCTGACTCGGCGAAAGCCTCCTGAGCCAGCGAACTGCTCCTGACTTCGTGCGAGTCGGGCCGTGCGTGAGCCGCAGCCAAGGTGGCAGTGCAAGCCGGGCCACGCCGGCCCGTGTGCCGGATCCAAGGGCCACCTCGGACGGGTTCGGCGCGGGCCGGCTGGTGGGGCGCCTGCGTTCAGGAGGCCGACCTGGCGCCCAGGTCGAACCACGTGTTCGAGGGCAAGGATCGGATGCCGTGCTCCGCCAGGCGCGCGCCCAGCCGGGTTCGGTCGATCGCGATGTCCCACGTCCACCGGGCGACGCGCCCCTGTCTGCGCAGCCGGTCCTCGCGCTGCTTCTCGCGCCAGAGGACCTCCCCCGCATCGCCGGCATCTCCGTCCTGGACGCGGTACTTCACCTTGCCGTCGAACTCGCCGAACACGCCCTCCCAGCCGAAGTCCACGAAGCCGATCAGGCCGGCGCCGTCACGAACCTCCTTCTGCAGCACCGGCCTGGGCAGATTGAGCAGATACATCTGCACGCGCGACAGGCTCTCGCCCGCGCTCATGCTCAGCGGGTCGGCCAGCGCCCCCACGAGGCGCGCGGCGCTGCGGCCACGAACGCGAGGTGGCACGGCATCCACCTCGGCCTCGAGCTCGGCGGGCGAGCAGAGTCCGTGTCGCAGCGCGTGGTCGGCCGCTGCGACAGCTGTCTGGAGGGTGCCGGTTCGAGCGAGGTCCACGACGGTCCTCGCGGCAGTCGTCACCAGGATGTCCCCCCGCTGCACCGCGTCGGCTTCACGGCCCACGTGCGGCCGGACCAGCGACGACCCGCGGCCCCGCTGCTCGCTCGCGACCAGAACGCGCACGGCATCCGGCCACTGCTCGATCCGTGGCAGCCCCCACACGGCCGCGGCCGAGGTGACGGCGAACACCGGGTCCTCACGATCCAGGCACAGCCCGGTGGCGTGTACGAGAGCGGCGTGCGCATGCTCTGGCGTCAGGCCGCGCCACTCGTGGTCGGTGACCCACACGCCGTTCCGGACCTGGTGCCAGCCGCCCCGGGTCGGCTCGATGCCAGCCGCGCGCAGGTCACGGCCGCGACGCAAGATGCCCGCGTCGAACGGGACGGGGGCTGCTGGACCGAGCATTCGTCCACGGTGCCAGAGTCGGCAGACGCAACCGGCTCGTCATCCACAGGCTCGGCACACCGGCATCCGCTGGGAGGTCGGCGAAGTCAGGGGCACTTCGCCGGCTCAGGTCCTTCTCGCCAAGTCAGGGCCGTATACGGCCCTGACTTGGCGAAGTGCTCCTGACTTCGCGGATGCCGGGGGTGAGCGACGTGGGTGACGAGGCAGCATCCGGCGCTGGCGCGTGGAACAGTGCCCTGCGTGGACGAGACGGTGGAAGCGGGCGGCACCGCCGACGGCCGCCCAGCCCGACGCAGCCAGCACCGCGAGGTGCTCCGGCTCGCCGTGCCGGCCTTCCTCGCGCTCGTGGCCGAGCCGCTGTTCCTGCTCGCTGACGCCGCGATCGTCGGCCGCCTCGGCGTCAGCCAGCTCGCCGGCCTGGGCGTCGCGAGCGCCGTGCTGCTCACCTCGGCGAACATCTTCGTCTTCCTCGCCTACGGCACCACGGCCGTCGTGGCCCGCCAGCTGGGCGCCGGGTCGCGCGCGGGCGCCATCGCCGCCGGCATCGACGGCACCTGGCTGGCGATCGCCCTGGGCGCCGCGACCGCCGCCCTCCTGGCGCTCTTCGCCGCCCCGGTGGCCCACGTCTTCGGTGCCTCCGAGGCAGCCATCGACCAGGCGGTGACCTACCTGCGGATCTCCGCGCTCGGCATCCCCGCCATGCTCGTCGTCCTCGCCACCACCGGCGTGCTGCGCGGCCTGCAGGACACCCGCACCCCCCTCATCGCCGCCGTGGGCGGGTTCAGCCTCAACATCGCTCTCAACGTGTGGTTCGTGCACGGCCTGCACTGGGGCATCGCCGGCTCGGCCTGGGGCACGGTGATCGCCCAGACGCTGATGGCGGCTGCCCTCGTCGGAGTGCTCGTGCGGTATGCCGCCCGCACGGCGGTGCCGCTGCGCGCCCACCCCGGCCGGGTGCTCGCCGCCGCCCGCGGCGGCATCCCCCTGCTCGTGCGCACGCTCGCCCTGCGCGCGGTGCTGCTGGTGACCACCTGGGTCGCGGCCGGCCTCGGCGACGTGCCGCTGGCGGCCTACCAGGTGACCGCCACCATCTGGACCTTCCTCGCCTTCGCCCTCGACGCCCTGGCCATCGCCGCGCAGGCGATCACCGGCAAGGCCCTCGGGGCGGGCGAGCTCGACCGCACCCGGGGCGCCACCAGCCTCGTCGTGCGCTGGGGGGTGCTCGTCGGCATGGTGCTCGGCATCCTGCTGCTCCTCGTGGCACCGCTGCTCGGCCCGCTGTTCACCCCCGACAAGGCGGTGCAGGCGGCGATCGCCGGCGGCCTCGTCGTGGTGGCCCTGGGCCAGCCGCTGTCCGGCTTCGTCTTCGTCGTCGACGGCGTGCTGATCGGCGCCGGCGACGGCCGGTGGCTCGCCCGCGCGATGGTGGGCACGCTGCTGGCCTACCTGCCCGTCATCCTCGGGGTGCACCTCGCCGGCGACTGGCTGCTCGAGGGCGGCACCACCCGCGGCGACGTCAATGCCGTGGTGTGGCTGTGGATCGCGTTCACCGCTTTCATGTCGGTGCGCGGCACGCTCATGTGGCTGCGGGTGCGCACCGACCGCTGGATGGTCACCGGCGCCTGACCCACCTACAGCTGCGTGGTCAGGTACCTCTGCAGCTGGCTGACCGTGCGCGTGTTCCAGGTGCGGGCACCGTCACGCGAGATACCGAGGTAGGACTGCAGCCCCGCCATCGAGGCCGGGCCCCAGGCGCCGTCCGCGGTCGCACCGACCCGCGTCTGCAGCGCCACGACCGTGGCGCGGTCGAGGGTCCCGGTCTGGGAGCGGCCCAACCAGCGCTGCACGGCCTGCACGGTCGGCGCGCCGAGCCGGCCGTCGGTCGGCGGCCGGGCCGCGAGCAGCCCGGCGGCCGCCTTCGCGGTGAGCACCCGGAGCACCCGGGTGCGCAGGATGCCGCGGAACGCCGCGTCGGACGAGGCGCGCGCCGTCACCGCGCGGACCATCGCGGGAAGCGTCGTCGTGTTCCCGGTGAGCACCATGTCACCGCCCGCGATGAGGAAGTTCACCGCCCGCGCGCCGGGCGTCCACCGCTGCACGGCCTTCGCGTTGCCGAAGTCGTCGCTGATCACGACCCCGCCGAAGCCGAGGTCGCCGCGCAGGACCCCGTTGATCACGGTCTTGGAGAACGCTGCTGGGTGGCTCGCATCGATCTTGCTGTACGTCGCCGACGAGACCATGACGAACGACGCACCTGCCCCCACTGCCGCCGGGAAGGACCGGACGTCGGTCGACGTCCGGGTCGTCACGGTGTCGGTGACCGAGGCTGAGGTGTCGGTGTTGGCCGTGACGTGACCCAGGCCCGGGAAGTGCTTGGCGGTCAGCGTCAGCCCCGACGCCTTCATCCCCCGGGTGAACGCAGCCCCCTTCGCGGCCACCACCGGTTCGGTCCAGCCGAAGTTGCGCTTGGTCGTCGCGATGAAGTTCCGCGTCGCGAGCGACCGGGGGACGACGTCCATCACCGGGGCCAGGTCGACGTTGACCCCCGCGCGGAAGACCTGGCTGCCCCAGGTGCCGGACCGCGAGCGCAGCGTCGCATCGCTCCAGGTGCCCTGCGTCTGCGCCGACGGGATCGTGGAGAAGCCGGGGCCCTTGAGCACCTGCACCTGGCCACCCTCCTGGTCGGTGGAGACGAACATCGGCACCCGTGCGGTCGCCGCGGCGGTCGTCAGGCCGTCGAGGGATGCCGTCAGGGCCCGCACCGGGGCCGCGCCCGACGTGGTGCGGCCAGCGAGAAAGACGTTGCCGACGTGGTGGGTGGTCACCGCCGTGCGCGCCGCGGCATCCAGGCCCTTGACCGAGGTGCCGACCATGAAGAGCTGCCCGACCCGCTGCGCCTGCGTCATCCGGTCGTAGACCGCCTGGGCCTGCTGCGCCGGGGTCGCGGCGAGCACGACACGCGGTGGTGCGGCATCCGCAGGTAGAGCCAACCCGGTTGCGCCGAGGGCGAGTACGGCTGTTGCGGTGAGGGCCCGGGCGCGATTGCCGCGGGTTCGTACGGGAGACCCAGCAGGCATCGACATCGGCTCGTCCGTTCCGTCGGCGACGCGAGGGCTCGCACCCCACGCGTCCTTCAGTTCTAGCAGGATGCCGTCGCGTGCACTGCCGAACCCGTCAGGGGACGTCGAGGACCTCGACCGCGGCCTCCCGGCGGGGGTCGCCCGCTGCCTGCAGCACACCGTCCTCGCGTCGGTAGGCCGCGCCCACGCCGCCGAAGAACATCTGCTGGATGCCGTGGTCGCGCCCCGGCAGCCCCGCCTCGCGCACGGCGTCAGCGATCGCGGCATCCGTCTCGTGCTCGACGACGGGGAGACCGTCCTCGTCGAAGCGCACGTGCAGCCGCGGCGCCTGGATGGCGTGGCTGAGGTCGGCGCCGTGCAGGCAGCCCTGGCCGAGCACCAGCATCAGGGCCGTGGTGATGCGGTCGGCGCCCGGGGAGCCGATGGCGAGCACCCGACCGTCGCGGGTGCGCCCGGTGGTCGGCGCCATGTTCGACGCGAGCCGGGTGCCGGGGGCTAGCCGGTGCAGACCGAGCTTGTTGAGCTCGGGCTCACCGAGGGCGTTGTTGAGCAGCATCCCGGTGCCTGGCACCGTGATTCCGGCGCCGTAGCCGCTCGAGACGGTGACCGCGCACGCGGTGCCGTCGCGATCGACGACCGAGATGTTGGCGGTGCTCGAGCTGGTCGGCAGGCCGGCGAGCCCGTGCCGGTCGACCGACAGCAGCAGCTCGTGGCCGGCCGCGTCGAGGTCGGGGGCGTGGTCGTGCACCGCGTGCCGGTAGCGCAGCACCATGCGCTGGATGTCGATGATGTCGGGCCAGTGCCAGTTGCCGCGGCGCTGCAGCTCGCCGAGCATCACGGCGAGCATCGGGCCCCCCACCGACGGCGGCGGGTTGACCGCGAGGTCCCACTCGCCGACGGTGCGGCGCACGGGGGGCCGCACCAAGGGCGTGTACTCGGCGAGATCGAGGTGGGTCACCAGGCCGCCGTGCTCGGCCATGTCGTCGACCATCGCCCGGCCGATCTGGCCGGTGGTGAGCACCGACGCACCGTCGTGGGCGACCAGGTCGAGCACCTCGGCCAGCGCCGGGTTGGTCATGACGTCACCCGGCTCGACCGCCGACCCGTCGGCCCGGGTCACGACCCGGTAGGCGTCGGGGTCACGCCCGAAGAGCGAGCGCGCCGTGAAGGTGAGGTAGCGGGCGGCCGCACCACCGACCGGGTAGCCCTCGCGGCAGGCCCGCGTGGCGGGGGCCACGACGTCGGCCCACGACAGCGCCCCCAGCTCCTCGACCGCCAGCTCGCACGCGGTGACCGCCCCGGGCGTCGCGACCGAGCCGTGCCCGGCGAACATCCGCACCCCGCCGCCGTAGTCGGTGAGCACCTCATGAACGCCGCCACCGAAGCGGTCGGCAGGCAGGCCGCGACCCGGCATCTCGACGTTGCCGTCGATGACCACCGGCTCGCCCGCCGCCGGCCACACCGACACGAACGCCCCACCCGCCAGCGAGACGATGCCCGGCTCGGTGCTCATGGCGGCGAGCGCGGCGGCCACCGCGACATCGACGGCGTTGCCCCCGGCCAGGGCGACCTCGCGCCCGGCCGCGAGCGAGACCGGCCCGGTCGCCGCGATCGCCACGCGTCCACCCATGGGGGTGATCCTGCCACCGGGGTGGGGAGCCCGCCGCCGGGCCTGCCACGATTGCGTGCGCGACCGGTAGCGTGCGGTCGCATGACCCGACCGCCCCTCGGCATCATCGCCGGCACCGGCTTCTACGACCTCGGGGCGCTGCAGGACACCAGCACCCAGACCGTCGGCACGGCGTTCGGCGACGCGCGGGTCACCCGCGGCACGTGGCACGGGGTGCCGATCGTCTTCCTGACGCGGCACGGCGCCGGCCACTCGGTGCCGCCGCACCTGGTCAACTACCGCGCCAACATCCGGGCGCTGGCCGACCTCGGGGTGCGTGACGTCGTGGCCGTCAACGTCACCGGCTCGATCGACCCCGACCTGCGCCCCGGCGACCTGCTCTGCCTCGACGACTTCCTCGACCTCACCCGGCAGCGGGCGCTCACCTTCTTCGACGGGTCGGGGCCCGAGGGCGTCGTGCACACCGACGTGCTCGAGCCCTACCACCCGGCCATCCGGCGCGAGATCCTCGAGGCGGCCTCGTCGGCCGGCCACTCGATCCGCGACGGCGGTGTCTACGCCTGCTTCGAGGGCCCGCGCTTCGAGACCCGCGCCGAGATCCGGCTGGCCGCGCTCGCCGGCGCCGACGTCGCCGGAATGACCGGCGTCCCCGAGGTGACCCTGGCCGCCGAAGCCGGGTTACGGTATGCCGCCATCTCACTGGTCGTGAACCCCGCCACGGGGGTGGGCGACGCCACCGAACCCATCACCATGGCCGACATCGACCGGGTGTTGACCGACAGCACCGCCACGGTGGTGGAGATCCTCGACGAGCTGGTGCACACCCGAGCCACCTTCCCCGACGACGACACCGACAACGACGACGAGCCGCAGGTATGACGACAGTCCGCATCGAGAACGCCACCTACGTGGTGACCGTCGACGACAGCGACCAGATCTTGACGAACGCGACAGTCATGATCGACGACGGGATCATCACGTCGATCACGACCGGCGAAGGCGACCCACCGGTCGAGCGCGACGCCGAGATCGTCATCGACGCGACCGGCAAGCTGCTGATGCCGGGCCTGGTCAACCTCCACACCCACCTGCCGATGACCCTCCTGCGAGGCCTCGCGGAGAACCTCGACCTCGACGGCTTCCTCCAGCACCTCTGGGCCGCAGAGGCGGCGGTCATGGACGAGGAGACCGTCGAGCTCGGCGCCACCCTCGGGGCGCTGGAGAGCCTGCTGGCCGGCTGCACCACCCAGCTCGACATGTACTTCCACCACGAGGCCACCCACCGTGGCGCCGTGGCCGCCGGCAGCCGGCACGTCATCGGCCCGGTGTTCTTCGACGGCCCCGGCCCCGACGGCCTGGAGTGGGCGCAGCGCCTCGCCGACCTCAGCGCCTGGCCGAAGCTCCTCGACGAGATCGGCGGGCCCGACGTCCCGGTCTCCGCCATGCCGCACGCCACCTACACCTGCTCCCCCGACAACCTCGCCGAGGTCGTCGCCACCCTGCGCGAGGTGCTCGCCGCCACCGGCCGCCCCGGCCTGCTCACCACCCACGTCTCCGAGACCGCGGCCGAGAACGCCGGCATCCGCGAGCGCTACGACGCCACCCCCACCGAGCTGCTCGCCCGCACCGGCTGGCTCGAGCCCGACCTGCCGATGGTGCTGGCCCACGGAGTGCACCTCTCGGCCACCGACCGTGAGCTGGTCGCTGCCGCCGGGGCCGCGGTCGGGCACTGCCCCGGGTCGAACCTCAAGCTCGCCAGCGGCGCCCTGCACTGGGAGGAGGTGCGCGGCAACGGCATCCGGCTCGGCGTCGGCACCGACGGCTGCTCCAGCTCCAACGACCTCGACATGTGGCAGGCGATGCGGCAGGTGGCGCTCATCGCCCGGCTCACGAGCGGTCGCCCGGACATCGCGAGCGCCACCGAGGTGCTGCGGGCAGCGACCATCGACGGTGCGCGCGCCCTCGGCCTCGGCGACACCATCGGCTCGGTGGAGGTCGGCAAGCGGGCCGACCTGGTGCTGCTCGACCTGTCGGCGCCGCACCTCACCCCGGTGCACGACGTGGCGGCGCTGCTGGTGTTCGCGGCCGGCCGCGGCGACGTCACCGACGTGCTCGTCGACGGCGAGGTGGTGGTGCGCGACCGGCGCAGCACCCGGCTCGACACCGACGACCTCCTCTCGCGCGCCCGCGCGAGGGGCGAGGTCGCGCGGGCAGCGGCGGCGACGGCGCGATGAGCACCGAGTCCGCCGAGCAGGTCATCGCGCGCCTGAAGATGTCGCCCATCCCCGAGGAGGGGGCGTGGTTCGCGGCCGGGCCGCGCACCCAGGGCCTGAACGCGATCACCGTGCTGCTCACCGACCAGCCCGACGGCTTCTCGGCGATGCACCGGCTGACCATCGACGAGGGCTGGCAGTGGCTGGCGGGTGCGCCGGCGGCCCTGCTGCGGCTGCGGCCCGGCGGCTCCGGGGTGCTCAACTACGTCGGCGCGACCACCAGCCAGTTCCTCGTGCGCCGCGGCACCTGGATGGGCGCGTCCACCCTCGGCGAGTGGACCCTCCTCTCGTGCTGGTGCTCCCCCGCCTTCCGGCCCGAGCACTTCGAGCTCGGCGACCGCTCCCTGCTGACCGCCGGCTACCCGTCGTACTCCGCCGAGATCGCCGCGCTCACCCGCGACGAGCCGGTCGGGCGGATGCGGTGACCCGGTGACCGCGCTCGTCACCGGGGCCAGCGGCGGGCTCGGCCGGGTCATCGCCCTGGTGCTCGCCGAGCACGGCCACGACGTCGGCGTGCACTACCGCGGCGACGCCGAGGGCGCCGCGCAAGCGGTCGCCGACATCACGGCATCCGGATGCCGTGCCGTCGCCCTCCATGCCGACCTCGCCGTCGACGACGCCACTGCGCTGGATGCCGCGTGCGACCGGCTGCTCGACGAGTGCACCGCCGCGGTGGGCGCCCCCGACGTCGTCGTGCTCAACGCGTTCCCCCAGGACCTGCTCGAGTGGGACGCCCTCGACACGGCCGCCTGGGATGCGTTCCACCGCGCCGGCCTGCGCCCGACCACCGCGCTGCTGCACCGCGCCGCCGCCCGGCTCGGCGAGGGCGGCGTCGTCGTGGTCGTCGGCTCGATCGAGGGGCTGCGGCCCGCTCCCGCCCACACGCCGTATGCCGTCGCCAAGGCGGCGCTGCACCACCTCACCGCCGCCGCGGCCGCGCAGCTGGGGGCGCGCGGCATCCGGGTGGTGGCCGTGGCGCCGGGGCTGGTCGACCGCGAGGGGCTGGAGCAGGCGTGGCCCGAGGGGGTCGAGCGCTACCGCCGGGCGTCGGCGCTCGGCCGGCCGGTGACGGCCCGCGAGGTCGCCGCGACGGTGGCCTTCCTCGCCTCACCAGCCGCTTCCGGCATCACCGGCACCACCATTCCCATCGACGCCGGGTGGTCGTCGATGCCGGGTTGGTGAGTTCCGCCAGTGCGAGCGAGTGCGCTTCGTCACCTCACCCCTCTGGCGAGGTAACGACCCGGCAACGACACTCGGGGGGCCGTCCGTGCGGCGCAGCGCAGGCCATAGCATCTGCATGTCTGACCCGATCTCCAAGGAGAAACTTCATGAAGTCCACGCGTTACCTGGTCGTAGTGCCTGCGGCGCTCGCCCTCGCCCTCGCGGGCTGTGGTGGCAGCACCGGCGCCTCCGACACCCCCGCTGCATCCGGCTCGACTGCGGCAGGTGCGCCCGCGGATGACTCGAACTGCGCCTCCGCCGACGTCTACTGCGTCGGTCTGGTCACCGACACCGGCAAGGTCGACGACAAGTCGTTCAACCAGTCCGCCCACGAGGGCGCGAAGGCCGGTGCCGAGAAGGCCGGTGGCTTCTACAAGTACATCGAGACCCAGGACGCCAAGGACTACGCGGCGAACATCCAGCAGTTCACCAACAAGAAGTACGACACGATCGTCACGGTCGGCTTCCTGATGGCTGACGCCACCACCGCCGCGGCCAAGGCCAACCCGACCACCCGCTTCATCGGGGTCGACCAGGGCTACGACGCCAAGGCCGTCACCGAGAAGAACATCACCGGTCTGGTGTTCCCCGAGGACCAGGCCGGCTACGGCGCCGGCTACCTCGCGGGCCTGATGACCAAGACCAACAAGCTCGGCCAGGTGCTCGGTCTGGAGATCCCGCCGGTGCAGAAGTACGCCAAGGGCTTCGAGGCGGGCGCCAAGGCCGCCAACCCCAAGGTCACTGTCGCCACCGTCTACCACCCCGCCGCCGACAACGCGTTCAACGACCCGGTATGGGGCGCCGGCGAGGCCAAGAAGCAGCTCGCCCAGGGTGCGGACATCATCTTCGGCGCGGGTGGCAACACCGGTAACGGCGCCCTGCAGGAGGTCGCGAAGAACTCCGGTGCCGGCAAGACCACCTTCTGCATCGGTGTCGACACCGACCAGTGGGACACCGTCCCCGCCGCCCAGCCGTGCCTCATCACCTCGGCCATGAAGCTCATCAGTGACGGCGTCACCGAGACCGTCGGCGCCGCCAAGGCCGGCGACTTCGCCTCGCTGCAGACCCTCGGCAAGGCCGGCCTCGCGCCGTTCCACGACTTCGACTCGGTCATCCCGGCCGAGGTCAAGGCCAAGGTCGACGAGGTCGTCAAGCAGATGGAGGCCGGCACGCTGCAGACCGGCGTCACCCTCTGACCGAGGTGACCACGGGTCGCGCGCACGCGTGACCCCCGCCTGCTGAACACTGGGGGCGGGCACCCACCGGGTGCCCGCCCCCAGTGTGTCTGACCAAGTCGTCACGCACCCTTTGCCCCGGGGGCGCGACACGCAACACTGTGGGCACCAACCGACATTGGAGTCACATGTCCGAGACACCCACGGTGGCCGAGCAGGCCGCCGCCTCGCCGCCACCCGACGGGTCCGAGTCCGACGGGCGGCGCCCCGACCGGCAGCCCCTGGCGTTCCTGCTCACCCACCAGAGCGGTGTGGTCATCATCGTCGCGCTCGTCATCGCCCTGGCGGTCGGCGCGGTGCTGATCCGGTTGCAGGGCGTGGCTCCGCTCTACGCGTACGAGACGCTGATCAAGCAGGCGCTGTTCGTGCCCGGCGGCCTGACCCGCACCCTGCAGAAGACCGCCCCACTGGTGCTCACCGGCCTCGCGGTCGTGCTGCCGCTGCGGGTGGGCCTGTTCAACATCGGCGGGCAGGGCCAGCTGATCTTCGGCGCCATGTTCGGCGCGGTCGTCGCCTACACCTTCGGTGACTGGGGCATCCTCGGCGCGGTACTCGGCATGGTCGCCGGCATCGTCGCCGGCGCCTTCGTCGGCTGGATCGCAGGTGTCCTGAAGGCGACCCGCGGGGTGCACGAGGTCATCACCACGATCATGCTCAACTACATCGCCGCCGGCGTCACCTGGTGGCTGGTCACCGGTCCGCTGCAGGCCGAGACGTCCAAGACGAGCGGCATCCCGCAGACCGAGCTGATCCCGCCCGACGCGCAGGTCGGCGCGGTCGCGAAGATCCCGATCGGGTTCGTCATCGCCGTCGTGCTCGCCGTCGCCTGCTGGTGGATGCTCTCGCGCAGCACCCTGGGCTTCCGGTTCAACACCGTCGGGGCCAACAAGAACGCGGCCCGCTACGCCGGCATCAACATCAGCTGGATCGTCACCCTGTCGATGGTGCTCGGCGGTGGCCTGGCCGGCTTGGCCGGCGCGCTCGAGGCCGAGGGCACACTGTTCCGGTTCGAGCCGGCCGTGGGCGGCACGCTCGGCTTCGACGGCATCACCATCGCCCTGCTCGCCCGGGCCAACCCACTGGCGACCATTCCGGCGGCCTTCCTCGTGGGCGTCCTGCGCACCGGCGCGGCCGGCCTGCAGTTCGAGACCGGCATCGCCCCCGAGGTGGTCGACGTGCTGCTGGCGACGATCCTGCTGATGGTCTCGATCCCCGTGCTCGGCAAGTGGATCTTCCGCAGCCGCGCCGACAAGGTCAGTGCCGCGTCAACGAGCTGGGGGAACTGACGTGACGACCGAGTGGATCGCCAAGAACCGTACGACCCTGATCGTCACGGTGGTCGTGCTCGTCGCGGCCTACGTCTTCTACTACGCCGAGAACGGCATCGCGCCGAGCATGTACACCTCGGCGTGGGGCTACGCCATCCCGCTCGTGCTCGCCGCCCTCGTCGGGGTCATCGGTGAGCGCTCCGGCGTGGTCAACATCGGCATCGAGGGGCAGATGCTCGTCGCCGCCTTCGCCGGCTTCTTCGCCTCGGCCTACAGCGGGTCGCTCATCGTCGGCGTGCTGGCCGGCATCGGCAGCGGCCTGATCCTCGGCGGCTTCCTCGCCTGGACCACCGTGAAGTGGCGGATGGACCAGATCATCGCCGGTGTCGTGCTCAACATCATCGCCACCGGCATCACGTCGTTCTACTACAAGCCGGGCAAGCAGCTCCCGGGCCTGATGCCGAGCTTCGACGTACCGATCCTGTCGAAGATCCCGCTGTTCGGGCCGGTCTTCTTCACCGGCACCAGCATCTTCGCGATCCTGGCGATCCTGGCCGCGCTGTTCGTGCACTTCGGGCTGTTCCACACCCGGTGGGGCCTGCGCACCCGTTCGGTCGGGGAGTACCCCTCCGCGGCCGACACCGCCGGCATCAACGTCGAGCGGCAGCGGCTGGTCAACGTCACCCTCGCCGGCGCCCTCGCCGGCTGCGCCGGGGTCTACCTGTCGATGGACGCCTCGAGCTCGTTCGAGCGCAACATGGTCGCGGGCCGGGGCTTCCTCGCCCTGGCGATCATGATCATGGGCGCCTGGCGGCCGCTGCGGGCCTTCGTCATGGCGATCTTCTTCGGCTTCATCAACGCCGTCGCCTCGCAGCTGCAGCAGAGCGGCAACATCGACCTCCCGCCGCAGCTCACCGGCACCCTGCCGTTCGTCGTCACGATCATCGTCCTGGCGATCGCCGCCGGCCGGGTGAGAGCGCCGGCCGCCGTCGGGCAGCCGTACATCAAGGGAGACGAGTGATGACCGAGATACCTGAGTACGACCCGACGCCCGTCCCCGCCGACACCGCGCCCGAGCACCTCGAGGCCATCGCCACGACGGATGCCGTGCTCGAGCTGCCGCCGGAGAAGTCCGGTTTCGGTGAGGGCAACGTCGGCGAGGTGCTGCTCGACATCGAGGGCCTGTCGAAGAGCTTCGGCAGCGTCAGGGCCAACCGCGACATCACCATGCACGTGCGCCGCGGCGAGATCGTCGCCCTGCTCGGTGAGAACGGCGCCGGCAAGTCGACCCTGGTGAACCAGATCTTCGGCCTGATCACCCCCGACACCGGCACGGTGAGCGTGCGTGGCGACGCCACGCCGATCAAGGACCCGCGCGACGCCATCCGGCGCGGCATCGGCATGGTGCACCAGCACTTCCAGCTGGTGCCCGTGATGACGGTGGCCGAGAACATGATGCTCGGGCACGAGCCGACCAAGGCCGGCCAGGTGCTCGACATCGCCAGCGCGCGCGAGATGGTGCGCACGCTGTCGGCCAAGCACGGCCTGCCCGTCGACCCGGACGCCGAGGTCGAGGACCTCCCGGTCGGCACCCAGCAGCGGGTCGAGATCCTCAAGGCGCTCTCCCGCCGGGTCGACCTGCTGATCCTCGACGAGCCGACCGCGGTGCTCACCCCGCAGGAGACCGACGAGCTGCTCGGCGTCATGAAGGAGCTCGCGGCCTCGGGCACGTCGATCGTCTTCATCACGCACAAGCTGCGCGAGGTGCTCGCCGTCAGCGACCGGGTCTACGTGCTGCGCCAGGGGGCGGTCGTCGGCGAGGTCGAGACCGCCACGACCGACGCCCGCAAGCTGGCCACGATGATGGTCGGCCGCGAGGTCGTGCTGTCGCATCGACAAGGCCGACGCCACGCCGGCCGAGACGGTGCTCACCGTCACCGACCTGCACGTCAAGGACGACCGCGACCTCGGTGCGGTGAACGGGTTCTCGCTCGAGGTGCGCGCCGGCGAGATCGTCGGCGTCGCCGGGGTCGAGGGCAACGGCCAGCGTGAGCTGGTCGAGGCGCTGGCCGGGATGCGCAAGGTGGTGTCGGGGCAGATGACCCTGGGCGACCTCGACCTCACCAAGGCCAACCCGCACCAGACCCACCACGCCGGCGTCGGGCACATCCCCGAGGACCGCGAGAAGCACGGGTTGGTCGGCGGCCTACTCGATCGCCGACAACCTGGTGCTCAACGAGTTCGACCAGGCGCCCTACGCCAAGGGCGGCGTGCGCAACTTCGACGCGATCGTCGAGCAACGCCGAGAAGGTGCGCGAGGAGTTCGACATCCGGTCGTCGAGCGTGCACCAGAGCTCGGGAGTCGCTGTCGGGCGGCAACAAGCAGAAGGTCGTCGTCGCCCGCGAGATGTCGTTCAAGCCGCGGCTGGTGATGGCCGCTCAGCCCACGCGTGGTGTCGACGTCGGGTCGATCGAGTTCATCCACCGCCGCATCGTCGACGCCCGGGACGCCGGGGCCGCCGTGCTGCTGGTGTCGGCCGAGCTCGACGAGATCCTGTCGCTGTCCGACCGGATCGCGGTGGTGCACGGCGGCAAGGTCGTGGCCGAGATGCCTGGCCGGGGCGCCGACCGCACCGAGATCGGCCGCCTGATGGCCGGCGACCACTGACCGATGCTCCTCCGGGACCTGACGTCGGCTACCGCTTGGTAGGTGGGCTGATCGGAGCACCTACTGCGCCGTAGCCGACGCCAGGTCGGGCGAGACCCACGAGCTGACGTCGGCTACCGCTTGGTAGGTGGGCTGATCGGAGCACCTACTGCGCCGTAGCCGACGAGGGGTCGCGGGAGGCCCACCAGCCGACGCAAGCAGCCGGATGCCGTCGCCTCGGGTCGTTGCTCCGGGCTCGGGTCCGTACTCCCGATGCGTGCTGCTGCAGCGGCATGAGTCCTGAGCAGCGACACACATCCGGAGCAACGACCCGAGCCGGCAACAGCGGCGGGAGCGGAGCGGGGATGCCCTGGGCGCGCCGGGGTGGACGGGTCTGGTGGCGCGACGCGGCCTCCGCAAGGAAGCCGTGGTTACGGTTTCGTAAGTTACGTTTGCGTAGGTTACGCTTGCGTACGTGAGCGCATCCACCGTGACCCGACCGACCCCGCCCGCCGTGCACCCGCCGGCCGCGCCGTCGCGCCCGCGCGTCGGAGCCCACGCCCCCGGACCGCTCGGGGGCGTGTTCCGTGGTGCCCGCAAGGTCGCCGAGGCACTGGCCACCCCGCTCGTGCCGAGCGACTACCTCGACCTGATCGACCCGCTGCGCTCCGGCGCCGACCTGCGCGGCCGCATCGTCGAGGTGCGCCCCGAGACCGCGGATGCCGTGACGGTCGTCATCCGCCCCGGCCGCGGCTGGCTCGGCCACGTGCCCGGGCAGTACATCCGCGTCGGCATCGACATCGACGGCGTGCGCCACTGGCGCGCCTACAGCCTCACCCACCGCGCCGACGGCACGGCCGCGGCCGGCATCCCAGCGGGGTGCATCGCGATCACCACCAAGGCGATCCCCGGCGGCACGGTCTCCACTCACCTCGTGCGGGCCACCGCCCCCGGCACCCTGGTCATGCTCGACCAGGCCACCGGCGACTTCACCCTCCCCACCCCGGCGCCTGCCAAGGTGCTCTTCCTGACCGCCGGCAGCGGCATCACCCCCGTGATGGGCATGCTGCGCAACTCGCTCGACGAGCTGCCCGACGTCGCGCACCTGCACTGCGCGCCCACGGCATCCGACGTCATCTTCGCGGGCGAGCTGCGGTCGTATGCCGACCGCGGTCGCCTCGCGCTCACCCTCAACCTCGACGACGAGCAGGGCGTGCTCGACCTCGCCCGGCTCGACACCCTGGTGCCCGACTGGCGCGAGCGCGAGACCTGGACCTGCGGCCCCACCGGCCTGCTCGACGCGGCCGAGGCGCACTGGGCCGCGGCCGGCATCCCCGACCAGCTGCACACCGAACGCTTCCGGCCCACCGTGGTCGAGCCCGGGGAGGGTGGCGAGATCACCTTCCTCAACAGCAGCATCACCGTCGACGCCGACGGTGGCACCCCGATCCTCGACGCCGGCGAAGAGGCCGGCGTCCTCATGCCGAGCGGATGCCGGATGGGCATCTGCTTCGGCTGCGTCGTCACCATGCGACAGGGCGCCGTGCGCGACCTGCGCACCGGTGACGTCACCGTCGTCGAGCCCGGCGACGAGCTGCCCGTGCAGACCTGCATCAACGCCGTTGCCGGCTCCTGCGTCCTCGAGCTCTGAACCACCTCCCCGCCCCGCCCGCCCGCGAGAGACCCGGAAGGACCTCCTCATGACCCTCGCCCCCGAGCGCCGCACCATCTCCCCCACCGCGCCGCACCACGTCGCCGCCGACCACGCGTCGACCAAGCCGCACGGCATCAACCCGCGCCTGTCCGTCACGAGCGCCACCCCGCGCCCGCAGCGGCCGGCCTACAAGAAGAGCGGTCGCCCCAACCCCGCCGCGCACCTGAGCCCCGAGCAGATCGAGGGCATCGGCCACGAGCTCGACGCCCTGCGCAAGGAGGTCATGGACAGCCGCGGCGCCCGTGACGCGGCCTACATCCGCAAGGTCATCAAGGTGCAGCGCTACCTCGAGATGGCCAGCCGCGCGACCCTCCTGTTCTCGGGGGTCAAGGTCAAGGGCATCCGCCCGGCCTGGTGGCTCGGCACGGCCGGCCTGTCGGTGGCCAAGATCCTCGAGAACATGGAGATCGGCCACAACGTCATGCACGGCCAGTGGGACTGGATGCGTGACCCGAAGATCCACTCGACCGCGTGGGAGTGGGACAACGCCTCCCCCTCGAGCCAGTGGAAGCACAGCCACAACGAGATCCACCACACCTTCACCAACGTGCTCGGGCGCGACAACGACCTGGGCTACGGCATCCTGCGGGTCGACGAGGACCAGCGCTGGAGCCTGTTCTTCCTCTTCCAGCCGATCTGGCACGTGGGCAACGCCCTGCTCTTCGAGTACTCCATCGCGGCCTACGACCTCGAGCTCGGCGGCTACCTCGCGAAGAAGAACCGGATGAGCGAGGAGGAGAAGGCCACGTTCCGCGCGAACGCCAAGGAGGTCGGCGCGAAGATCAAGCGCCAGGCCACCAAGGACTATGTCGTGCATCCGGCGCTGTCGCTGGCCACCGGATCGGCCCGCACCACGCTCACCGCCAACGTCGTCGCCAACCTGGTGCGCAACATGTGGACCAACACCGTCATCATCTGCGGCCACTTCCCGCCCGGCATCGAGACGTTCGAGAAGACCTCGATCGAGGGCGAGACCCGCGGCGAGTGGTACGTGCGCCAGATGCTCGGCTCGGGCAACATCAGCGGCTCGCCCGCGATGCACGTGATGACCGGCAACCTCAGCCACCAGATCGAGCACCACCTCTTCCCCGACATGCCGAGCAACCGCTACCGCGAGATCGCCCCGCGCATCCGCGACCTGATGGAGCGGCACGACCTGCCCTACGTCACCGGCTCGCTGGGCAAGCAGGCGGCGTCGGTCTACTGGAAGGTTGTGCAGCTCTCGCTGCCCAACAAGGTCGAGGGCCGTCGCCGCCGCGACGTCGTGCGCCTCGCCGCGAAGAAGGCCTGGCGCAAGAAGTCGCTCGACCGCTTCTGAGCCATGGCCGAACGGTCGATCCTGTTCGGCCCCCGAGGACCCCTGCCCCGTCGCTACCCTTGACGGCGCAGGGGTCCTCGTCGTCAAGAGGTCCTGATGGGCACGACCCCGCACCGCCGGCTGGCGCCGGCCGCTGCCGCGCCCGCGCGTCCTCGCACGACCGCGTCGTCCCGGATGCCGGTGACGACCACCTCCGCCGTCCCAGACACGCCGGCGACCGCCGTGGCACCGCTGGGGGCAGCCACGACGGCCGCCGGCGCCGCGCACACCGCGCGAGGGCGCCGCCCTCGCCGTACCGTGACCGGGCGCCCTCGCCCCTGACGGAAGGTCCTCCCATGTCCTCCTCGCCCCTGCGCACCACCCTCACCAGGGCAGCCGTCTGCGTGGCCGTCGCCGCGCCGCTCGCCCTGGCCACCGCCCCCACCGCGAGTGCGGCCACGAACGCCGAGATGGCCAGGCAGGTCATCACCCTGGTCAACCGCGAGCGGGCGAAGGTCAAGTGCTCCCCGCTGCGGGTCGGCACGGCGCTGGGCAAGGCCGCCCAGCTGCACAGCGCCGACATGGCGAAGTACAACTACTTCAGCCACACCTCGCGCGACGGCCGCTCGCCGTGGCAGCGGATCCGCGCCCAGAACTACGCCTACGGTTCGGCCGAGAACATCGCCGCCGGCCAGCCCACCGCCGCTGCCGTCGTCACCGCCTGGATGAAGAGCACCGGGCACCGCAAGAACATCCTCAACTGCTCGAACAAGGCCATCGGCGTGGGCGTCGCCCGCAACAGCGCCAGCACCTACGGCATCTACTGGACCCAGGACTTCGGCACCCGGTGAGGTGAGGGGCCGCGGGTCAGCGCCCGGCATCCCGCGCGGCCCGCGCCTCGGCGAAGTCGATGCCGGCCGCGGCCCGCACCCGGTCCATGACCTCGAGCGTCAGCACCGTGTCGGCCCACGGCCGCAGCGGTGACCCGGTGTCGCCGGCGGCGACTCGGCGCGCCACCTCGGCCGCCTCGAAGTGCAGGGCGGCGTGCTCCACTTTCGGCTCGGCCCACCCGAGCGAGGGCCCCTGCCGCGGATGCAGCGTCATCGGCCCGGGCAGGTACCACCGGCTCCCGAGGTCGAGGCGGCCCTCGCTGCCGATGACGGCAGCGGTTGTCGCGCTGTCGGCGAGGATGGTGGTGTGCAGCGACGCGGTGCCGCCTGCGGCGGTCCGCAGGGCGATGGCGAGCTGGCCGTTGGTACCGCCCGGGGCAGGAGTGCCGACGGCAGTGACCTCGTCGGGGGCGCCGAGCGTCCACGTCGCGAAGGTGACGGCATAGGTGCCGAGGTCCAGCAGCGGGCCGCCGGCCAGCTCTGGTCGGGTGATCCGGTGCGGAGCGTCGAAGCGCTCGCCCATATCGGCGTGCGCCGCCACCACCTCGCCCAGCAGGCCGTCCGCGACGACCTGGCGCACGACGTCGAACTTCGGCAGGAAGAGCGTCCACATCGCCTCCATGCAGAACACCCCGGCGCGGGCGGCGGCCTCGCCGATCCGGCGCGCCTCACCGGCATCGAGCCCGACCGGCTTCTCGACGAGAACGTGCTTTCCGGCCTCGATCGCAAGCAGCGCGTGCGGCAGGTGCAGGTGGTGCGGGGTGGCGACGTAGACGACGTCGACCTCGGGGTCGGCCACGAGTGCCTCGTAGGAGGCGTGCGCGGTGGCGCGCCCCGAAGGCCGCCGCGGCCCGGTGAGCGCCCTCGTCGCTGCGCGACCCGACCGCCTGAACGACCTGACGGGTGCTGTCGTGCAGGGCGGTCACGAACTTGTCGGCGATCCAGCCGGTGCCGAGGATCCCCCACCGCAGCGGGGGTGCGTCGAGCGAGTCGGGGACGCGGGGGCTCGGCAGCTGCGACGGCATACGGCACAATAGCGCGATAATGTCCTGACATTAAGCCCTGACCGTGAGGAAGGACCCGCGTGGAGCTCGCCCCCAGTGCGGCCGGCCTCGCCCTGATGGCACTCGCCGCAGCCATCATCGGCTACTCCAAGACGGCACTCGGCGGGCTCGCCGTCATCGCGGTGGCCATCTTCGCCACGGTGCTTCCGGCCAAGGAGTCGACCGCCGCGATCCTCGCCATCCTCATCGTCGGCGACGTCGTCGCGTGCTGGCACTACCGGCACGACGCCGACTGGTCGCTCATCAAGCGGCTGCTCCCGGCCGTCGTGCCCGGGCTCGTCATCGGCGCCCTGTTCCTGCGCACCGTCGACGACGCCACGCTGCGCCGCACGATCGGTGCGGTGCTGCTGGTGCTGGTGCTGCTCCAGCTCTGGGTGAAGTGGCGCAGCGACTCCACCAACGAGTCCACCGTGCACGAGCGCCGGGCCGCCTCGTGGACGGCCGGCACCGGCGTCGGCTTCGCGACGATGACCGCCAACGCCGCCGGCGCCGTGATGACGCTGTACCTGTCGGCATCCGGCATCGACAAGCGCCGCTTCGTCGGCACCAACGCGTGGTTCTTCCTCATCGTCAACCTCGTGAAGGTGCCGTTCTCGATCGCACTGGGTCTCATGCACTCGGTGGATGCCGTGCGCGCCCTCGTGCTCGCGCCGGTCGTGCTGCTCGGCGGGCTGCTCGGCTACGCCACGGTGCAGCGGATCAGCCAGCGCCGCTTCGACCTCGCCGTGCTGGCCGCCTCGGCCCTCGCCGCCGCCGCCCTCCTGCTCGTCTGAGATCCCCAGCAGCCGACTCATTGCGGATCTCCCACCTCCCGCGGGTGGGAGATCCGCAATGAGTCGGGTGGGAGATCCGCAATGGGTCGGTGGCTTGGCCGGTGAGTGGCTCGGGCCGAGCCGACGCCCACTGCCAATGAGGTGTTTTTGATGGGTTGCTCGGGTTCCCAAGACCCCATGGCGGACCCCACGCTGGACACCTGACCCGGCAACGACGCCATCGCCATCCAGGAGCTCCCGTGACCCACACCACGACCTCGACGCCATCGTCCGGCTTCCTGCGCGCGGAGGACTGCCACCTCGAGGACCTGCTGGCGATCCTCGCGGCCGGCACCGACCCGGCCGACTACCCGCACGCCACCGAGGTGTCACAGGGCGTGCTGCTCTACGACGCCGAGGCGCTGCGCGACGCGATGACCGACGACGACTCCCGGCTCGCCGTGCAGGCCGAGATCGCCCGGGCGCTGGCCGACGGCCCCGGCATCACCGTCTTCCGCGGCGCGTTCGAGCACGGACGTCGTCGACCGGGTGAGCGCCCTCGTTCGAGCAGATCATCGCGCAGGAGAAGGCGGCCGGCGGCCCGGCCGGCGACCACTTCGGGGCCCCGGGCGCCAACGACCGGGTGTGGAACGCGCTCGAGAAGCTCGCGGTGCTCGACCCCGAGGCGTTCGTCGAGTACTACTCCAACGACATCGTCGCCCTGGCGGCCGGGTCGTGGCTCGGCCCCGGCTACCAGGTGAACAGCCAGGTCAACGTCGTGAACCCCGGCGGCGCCGGCCAGACGGTGCACCGCGACTACCACCTCGGCTTCCAGAGCCCCAAGACCTCGGCCGAGTTCCCGGCCCACGTGCACGCCCTGTCGCCGGTGCTCACCCTGCAGGGCGCCGTCGCGCACTGCGACATGCCCGTCGAGACCGGCCCGACGCTCTACCTGCCGCACTCGCAGAAGTACCCGCACGGCTACCTCGCCTACTGGCTGCCCGAGTTCCAGGAGTACTTCGTGGCCAACCACGTGCAGCTGCCGCTCGCCAAGGGTGACGCCGTCTTCTTCAACCCCGCCCTGTTCCACGCGGCCGGCTCCAACTCCACGACGGACGTCCGCCGGATGGCGAACCTGCTGCAGGTGTCGTCACCGTTCGGGCGCGCCATGGAGACGGTCGACCGTCGCCGGGTCGTCGAGGCGATCTACCCCGCGCTGCTGGCCCGCAAGGCCGCCGGGATGCCGCCGGCCCGCGTCGGTGACGTCGTCGCGGCCTCCGCCGAGGGCTACGCGTTCCCGACCAACCTCGACCGCGACCAGCCGGTCAACGGGATGTCGCCGCCGACCCAGGCCGACCTCGTGCGGCGCGCGCTCGGCGAGGCGATCTCGCCGGAGGAGCTCTCGGAGACGGCTGGCGGCCGGCAGGCGTCCCCATCCGCAAGCAGCCTCAGCCGACTGGCTGACTCGGCCGAATCAGGGCCGGCGAGTGTGACCCGCGCACGGCGCGGCGGTATCGGGGCTTCAGGAGCGGTGAACGCCTCGCGGAAGGCGGCCAGCGCGGCATCCGGGTCGTGGCTGGCGAACGCCTCGAGGCCGACGACCCCGGTGAACCCGGCATCCGCCAGTGCGCGTGCCACCCCGGCGTAGCGGATCTCGCCGGTGCCCGGCTCGCACCGGCCGGGCACGTCGGCGACCTGCACCTCGGCGACCCACGGGAGCGCCTCGCGGCAGAGCTCGATGAGGTTCCCCTCGCCGATCTGCGCGTGGTACAGGTCGAGGTTGAGCCGCAGGTGGGGCGAGTCGACGCCGCGCACCAGGTCGAGGGTGTCGGCCGCCCGGGCGAACGGCGTGCGCGGGTGGTCGACGGCGGTGTTGAGGTTCTCGAGCACGAAGGTCACGCCCTCGCGCTCCCCCAGCTCGGCGATGCGGCCCAGGGTGCGGCGCGCGGTGTCCCACATCAGCGGGGTCACCTCGTCGCACGGCACCACCGGCAGCCCGCGGCCGTCGAGCCCGGTGCCGTGCAGGTTGAGGCTCGGTGTGCCCAGCCGGCGTGACACCTCGACCGACGCGGCGGCGGTGCGCAGCAGCTCGTCGGCGCCGTCCTCGTCGGCGAGCGTGCCGGTGGTGTAGCCGGTCATCGACGTGAACACGACGCCGCTCGCGGCGAGCGCCTCGAGCGCGTCGAGGTCGTGGTTGCGCCAGTCCCAGATCTCGACGGCGAAGCCCGCGTCGTGGATCGCGCGCACCCGGTCGGCCACCGGCCGGTCGACGTAGAGCATCTCGGCGCTGGCGGCGAGGACGAACGGTGTGCTGCTCATGCGAGGGCTCCTTCTGACGTGACTGTCTGTCACGAAGTTTGTCAGAACATACGGTTGACAGCAATTACGTCGATAGGTGAGCATGGGCGCGATGCCTTCCACGTCGTGGCGAAGGCCGGACGCCCAAGGACAACCTCAGATGCGCATCGGACTCATCGGCCTCGGCCGGATCGGCGCCTTCCACGCCGACACCCTCGCCGCCCTCGACCGGGTCGACGAGCTCGTCGTCACCGACCCGGTGGCCGCCGCGGTCGACGCCGTGACCGCCCGCGTGGGCAAGGCCACGGCGGTCGCCGACCCGCAGGCACTGCTGGATGCCGGCGTCGACGGCGTCGTCATCGCCGCCGCCACCGCGGCGCACGCCGAGCTGCTCCTGGCGTCCGCCGGCCGCGGCATCGCCACGTTCTGCGAGAAGCCGATCGCGGGAACCGCGGCCGAGGCCGTGACCGTGCGCGACCGCCTCGCCGGGTCCGGTGTGCCGGTGCAGATCGGCTACCCCCGCCGCTTCGACCCGGCCTTCGTCGCCGCCCGCGATGCCGTGCGGTCCGGTGAGCTCGGCCGCGTGCACACGGTGCGCTCGACGACGCTCGACCCGGCCCCGCCGCCCGCCGCCTACCTCGCCGGCTCGGGTGGTCTCTTCCGCGACTGCTCGGTGCACGACTTCGACGCGGTGCGCTGGGTGACCGGTCGCGAAGCCGTCTCGGTCTTCGCCGTCGGTGCCGTCGACCCCGACGCCGCACCCGAGTTCTACGCCGACAACGGTGACTACTCGTCCGCCTCGGTGCTCATCACCCTCGACGACGGGTCGATCGGCGTCGTCTCGAACTCCCGCACCAATGCCCGCGGCTACGACGTGCGCCTGGAGGTCCACGGGGTGAAGGACTCCGTCGCCGCCGGGCTCGACGAGGGCCTCCCGCTGCGCCCGACCCAGCCCGGCATCAGCTGGCCGGCGGGCCCGCCGCACTCGTTCTTCATGGACCGGCTGACGGAGGCCTTTCGCAGCGAGCTCGCGACGTTCTGCGCGGTGGCCGCCGGTGAGGTCGCCTCGCCGTGCACCATCGAGGACGCCATGGGCACGGCGTGGATCGCCGAGGCGGCCACCCTGTCGGCCGTGGAGCACCGCCCGGTGCGCATCGACGAGGTCGCACGCTGACGCCGAGCCGTCGAGGGTAGAAGACACGCTGCGCGCACTGGGCCCGCGCGGAGTGTTCTCTACCCTCGACCTGCTGGTGGGCCCGTCGACGAGCGCATCACCAGGCGCGGCGGGAGGACGACGTCGGCCGGGCGGGCCGCGACCTCGCCGTCGAGCAGGCCCACGACGAGCGCGACGGTGGCGTCGGCCAGCGCCTCGGGCTCCTGGCTGACCGAGGTCAGGTCGACGGTGCCGAGCCGGGCCATCGGGCTGTCGTCGTAGCCGATGACCGAGAACTGTTCGGGCACACCACCGCCCGAGCGCAGCACGGTGTCCCGAAGCCCGATCGCGACTCGGTCGTTGAAGCAGACCACCGCCGTCGGCTGGTCGGACCCGGATCGGCCGAGCAGGCGCCGAGCGGCAGCGACTCCGGCATCCTCGTCGGCACCGCCGGGGATGACGTCCGAGTGCGGGCGCAGGCCGTGGCGGCGCATAGCGGCCCGGTAGCCGGCTCGTCTCGCCGTCGCGATGCTGCCCCGCGGCCCGTCGACGAACGCGATGCGCCGGTGCCCCAGCGACGCCAGGTGGTCGACGGCCGCCTCCAGCCCAAGGTCGTCGGCCGCCAGCACTCCGGTGACCCCCGCCACCCCGGCGCGACCCACGGCCACGGTCGGGCAGAGCGTCGCAAGGGCGGTCAGGTCGGCATCGGCCATCTGGGGACCGAGCAGCACCAGTGCCTCGCAGCGAAAGTCGAGCAGCGTCTCGGCCGCCCGGTGCTCGTCGGTGCGTGGCGTCGTGGTGCCCAGCACGAGGTCGAGGCCGCGGTCGGCCGAGGCACTGTCGAGCGCCCGCACGAGCTCGGCGTGGAACGGGCTGCTCACGTCGAGCAGCACCCCGAGCAGGTGCGAGCGGTGCCGGGCCAGCAGGCTCGCCGTGCGGTCGGGGCGGTAGCCGAGGTCGGTGGCCGCCGCGCGCACGGCATCCGCGGTGGCCTGGCTGGGGCCCGGGCGGCCTCGCAGCACGAGCGAGACGGTGGCGGTCGAGACGCCCGCGCGCTGCGCGACGTCGACCAGCCGCACCCGCCCGGATGCCGCGCCGCCAGTCGCCATTCCGTCCTCCTCCCGCCTCTTGACAGATTGTCCGCACAAAGGGTTGACACGGCATCCGCACCGGGTCCACCATTCCTTAAAGCGCTTTATACACGTCACCAAGGACGTTGACAAGGAGAGACACGATGTCCCAGCAGCCCATCGGCGTGGCCGTGATCGGGGCCGGGATGGCCGGGCGGGCGCACTGCGCCGGCTACCGCTCCGCCCCGACCCTGTTCGACCCGCCGCTGCCCCCGATCCACTACGCGGCCGTGGTCGACGCCAACGCCGCCACCGCTGCCGACGCCGCGGCCCGCTACGGCTACCAGCGGCACGGCACCGACTGGCGCGAGCTGCTCGACGCCGACGACGTGCAGGTGGTCAGCGTGGTCGTGGCCAACGCCCTGCACCGCGAGATCGTCGAGGCGCTGCTCGCGGCTGGCAAGCACGTGCTGTGCGAGAAGCCGCTGTCCGACTCACTCGCCGACGCCCAGGCCATGGCGGATGCCGCGGCGGCCCACCCCGACCTCGTCACCGGCACGGCGTTCGTCTACCGCCGCCAGCCCGCGGTGGCGGCGATCCGCGAGCTGGTGCACAGCGAGCTCGGCGAGGTGTCGCACTTCAACGGGCGCTACTGGTGCGACTACGCCCGCAGCGCGCAGACCCCGATGGCCTGGCGGTACAAGGGCGGCCCCGGCACCGGGGCGCTCGCCGACATCGGCAGCCACCTCATCGACCTGGCCGAGTTCGTTTGCGGGCCGATGACGCAGGTCGGCGGCGCGGCCTTCACCACCAAGGTCACCGAGCGCTACCTGGCGGCCGGCACCACCTACGGCCACGCCCGCGCCGAGCTGACCGACGTGAAGGAGCCGGTCGAGAACGACGACGTCGCCACCTTCACCGCGCACTTCGCTTCCGGGGCGGTCGGCACCTTCTCGATCTCGCGGGTCGCCCCGGGCCATGCGAACTCGCTGGCGTTCGACCTCTTCGCCGAGACCGGCGCCGCCAAGTGGGACATGGACCGGCCGGCCGAGTTCTCGCTGCTCCGGCAGATGCGCGACGACGGCCTCGACGGCTACAACCAGGTGCTCGTCGGCCCGTCGCACCCGTACCTCAAGGGCGGCGTGCCGATGGACTTCCCCGGCGTCTCGTTCGGCGTCGGCGACCTGTTCGGCTTCCAGCTGCGGGCGTTCCTCGAGCAGGTCGCCGGCATCGAGGGCGGCCTGCCGCCGGTGGCGAGCTTCGCCGACGGCGTGCGCGACCTCACCGTCATCGACGCCGTCATCCGCTCGGCCGCCGCCGGCGGTGCCGTCGTCGACCTGCCCGCCGCACCACGCCGCCTGACCCGACCGACCCGAACTCTCCCAACCGAAACCCGCAAGGAGCACCCATGTACCTCGGCGTCTACAACGCCTGCCTCGGCGACAAGCCGCTCGGCGAGGCCCTCGACATCATCGCCGGCATCGGCATGACCAGCGTCGAGATCAACTCCGGTGGCTTCCTGCCGCCGATCCACCTGCCCGTCGAGCAGCTGCGCGAGAGCGAGGACGCCCGCCAGCAGTACCTCGGCGAGTTCAGCTCGCGCGGCCTCACCCTGACCGCGCTGAACTGCAACGGCAACCCGCTCTTCCCGCGCGAGGGCTTCCCGCACGCCAAGGACCTCGAGGACTCCATCGAGCTCGCCGCGCTGCTCGGCGTCAAGCGCGTGATCACGATGTCGGGCGCCCCGGCCGGCAGCCCGAGCGGCACCAACATGGCGTGGAACCCGCTGCCCTGGTGGAGCCCACTGCTCGACGTGCGCGACCACCAGTGGGGCGTGGCCGTGCCCGTACTGGAAGCGAGATCCAGGCGCGGGCCGCCGCTGCCGACGTCCGGGTCGGCATCGAGATGCACCCGGGCAACATCGTCTTCAACCCCTCGACGATGCACCGCCTCGCCGAGGAGATCGGCTCGACCCACGTGGGCGCCGAGATGGACCCGAGCCACCTGTTCTGGCAGGGCATCGACCCGGTGCTCGCCGTCAAGGACCTCGGCTCGCTGGTGGTCGTGGCCGCCGCGAAGGACACCCGGATCAACGAGGCGGCCAAGGTCAACGGGGTGCTCGACGACCGGTTCACCCGCGTCGCCGAGGGCGAGCCCGGCTACCTGCCCCTGGGCGGCGGCACCACGCTGTCCGGTTGGCCGAGCAACTCGTCGTGGGACTTCGTGGCCGTCGGCCGCGGGCACGACGTGTCGTGGTGGACCGAGTTCCTGCGGGCGCTGCGCGACGTCGACCCCGACATCCCGGTGAACATCGAGCACGAGGACCAGGAGCTCGACCAGCTCGAGGGCCTGACCTTCGCCGCCAACACGCTGCTCGAGGCCGAGAAGGCCCTGTAGCCGAGACACCGGCTCCGGCCCCGGCCCCCGCCGGTCGCGTCAGCGCCCGGCCGGGGGCGGGGGCGCCGTCGTCCGTCGCTCGATGAGCGTCGGGCGCACCAGCGTGTGCGGCTCACCCGGCGGCTCCCCGTCGAGGCGCCCGCACAGGTGGGCCGCGGCCCGGGTGCCGAGCTCGCGCAGGGGCTGGCCCACGGTGGTGAGCCCGATCGGTCGCAGGCCGCCGAGTGCGGTGCCGTCGTAGCCGACGACGGACACGTCACCCGGGACCGCCAGGCCGAGGTCGGCCACCGCCGCCAGGGCACCGAGCGCCGCCAGGTCGTTGGCGACGAACAGCGCGGTCGGCGGCACCTCGGCGTCCAGAGGCCCGGCGGGCGCCGCGGAAGCCGCCCTCGTCGGTGAACGACCCCGCGACCACGCGGCACTCGTCGGTGAGGCCGTGCCGTCGCATCGCCGCCCGGTAGCCGCGGCGGCGGTCTCGCGCAACGCTGCTCCGGCCTCCGTCGACATGGGTGATCCGTCGGTGCCCGAGCGCCACGAGGTGGTCGACGGCCAGCCCGGCACCGAGCACGTCGTCGTTGCTCATCGAGCCCAGGTGGGGGATGCCGCGGGTGGTGCTGCCGATGAGGACCGCCGGGCAGCCGGCCGTGATCGCCTCCTGCGCCCCGTGGGGAAGGCGGTGCCCCAGCGCGATGATGCCCTCGACACGGAACTCGAGCAGCTTCTCGAGCTCGGCGCGCTCGGCGGCGGCATCCTCGCCACCGACGACCACGAGCGTGCGGTAGTCACGCCGCCGGGCCTCGGCCTGCACCGCGTCGAGCACGTCGGCGGTGACCGGGTTGTGCAGGTCGAGGACGAACACCCCGATCGTCCGAGTGCGGCGGGCGCCAAGGGCGTGCGCGGCTGCGTTGCGCCGGTAGCCGAGCTCCTCGGCCGCCGCGAGGATCACCTCCCGCGTCTCGGGCGCGACGCGCGGGGCGTTCTGCAGGGCGAGCGAGACCAGCGACTTGGAGACCCCGGCCCGGGTCGCGACGTCGCGGATCGTCGGCCTCGCCGGCGGGCGGGGGGCCGAGGCGTCCGGCGCCATCAGATGCCGCGCCGTTGGGTCGCCATCCCCGCCTCGTGGGCGGCCCGGGCGTCGCGCACCGACGCGAGGTCGCTGACCTCGGGCACCCCGACCTGCCAGAACAGGCCGCCCTCGGTCCAGTCGTCCTCGCGCACGTCGACGACGACCACGCTGGTGCGGTCGTGTCCGCGGGCCTGCTCGAGAGCGGCCTCGAGCTCGGCCAGCGAGCCGGCCCTGGTCGCGTGGGCGCCCAGCGACGCGGCGTGCGCGACGAAGTCGACCCGCACGTCGCTGTTCGCGCCGCGTGAGTCGCGCAGCATGTTGTTGTAGGAGCTGCCGCCCTGGTTGCGCTGGAGGCGCTCGATGACCGCGAACCCCCCGTTGTCGCAGACGACGAGGACGAACTTGCGGCCCGAGAGCACCGAGGAGTAGATCTCGCTGTTGAGCATCAGGTAGGAGCCGTCACCGACGAGCGAGAAGACCTCGCCGGCGCCGTCGCGAGCGAACGCCGCACCCCAGGCGCCCGCGATCTCGTAGCCCATGCACGAGAAGCCGTACTCGCAGTCGAAGGTGGCGACGGCCTTGCTCAGCCAGTTCACGTTGAGCTCGCCCGGCAGGCCACCGGCAGCGGTCATCACGTAGTCCTCGGGTGTCGCGGCCCGGTGCACCGCCCCCACCACCTGCGCATAGCTGAGCGGCAGCATCCCGTCGTCGGCGACCCGGCCCGCGACGAACGTCTCGAGGCGCTGACGCAGCTCGGCCCCGCGCTCGGTCCACGCGGCCGGGGCGCACCAGTCGCCGAGCAGCCGGGACAGCTCGGCCAGGCTCTCGCGGGCGTCGCCGACCACGGGGGTGGCGAGGTGCTTGGTGGCGTCGAACCGCGCGGTGTTGAGCGCGACGATGCGGGCCGCGTCGTCGAAGAGCGTCCACGACCCGGTGACGAAGTCGTTGAGCCGGGTGCCCACGGCCACGACCACATCGGCCGCCGCGCACGCCTCGTTGGCCTCACCGGCGCCGGTGACGCCGATCGGCCCGGCATACCGCGGGTGGTCGGCGACCAGTGACGACTTGCCGGCCACCGTCTCGACGACGGGGATGCCGTGTCGCGTCGCGAAGTCGGCGAGCGCGCCCTCGGCGAGGGAGTAGTGGACGCCGCCCCCGGCGACGATGACCGGTCGCTCGGCGCCCCGCAGCGCGGCGACGGCATCCTCGAGCTCGGCCCGGTCGGCCCGCGGCCGCGGAACGCGGTGCATGACGGGGTCGAAGAAGCTCGCGGGGAAGTCGTAGGCCGTGGCGGCGACGTCCTGGGGCAGGCCGAGGAACGCCGGTCCGCAGTCGGCCGGGTCGAGCAGGGTGCGGGTGACCTGCGGCAGGGAGGACAGCAGCTGCGCCGGGTGGGTGATCCGGTCCCAGTAGCGCACGACCGCCCGGAAGGTGTCGTTGACGGTCGTCGTCGGGTCGCCGAAGTGCTCCACCTGCTGCAGCACCGGGTCGGGCAGCCGGGACGTGAAGGTGTCACCGGAGACGAACAGCGCGGGGAGCCGGTTGGCCATCGCGACCCCGGCCGCGGTGACGAAGTTGGTGGCGCCCGGGCCGATCGAGCTCGTGCACACCATGACCTGCCGGCGGCGCGTCGCCTTGGCGAAGGCCACGGCCGCCAGGCCCATGCCCTCCTCGCTCTGCCCGCGCCACACCGGGATCTCGGCACGGTGCTGTTCGAGGGCGTGGCCGAGGCTGGTGACGTTGCCGTGCCCGAAGATGGCCAGCACCCCGGGGTACAGCGGCACCTCCCGCCCGTCGACCTCGGTGCGCTGCGCGACGAGGTAGCGCACGAGGGCCTCGGCGGTGGTGATCCGCACGGTGTCCATCGGGACGGTGTTCATCGGGTCGCCTCCGGCCCCGGGTCCAGCTCGTTGTCCGGGCCCACCACGGCCTCCCAGCTCCGCGACCCCCAGGAGTCGATGAGGGCCTGCTGCACCCGCACGACGTCCACGGCCTCGGCGAACCCGGGGCTGAACCGGGTGCCCGTGGCGAGGGCTTCGAGGAAGGCGAAGTCCTGGATGGTGATGAGGTCCTCGAACCCGATGCTGTTCGCCTGCCCGGGCACGAAGGCGCCGTGGAACGGGAAGCGCTCACCACCGAAGACGGTCGTGTAGCCGGAGTCGGGCGAGTCGGTGACCGCGTAGTACTGCAGCTCGTTGATCCGCTCGTGGTTCCAGCTCAACGACCCCTTGGTGCCGTAGACCTCGAAGGCGTTCTGGCTCTCCGGGCCGACGACGGTGCGGCTCGCCTCGAAGGTGCCGGTCGCGCCTGCCTCGAAGCGGCACAGCATCGACGCGAAGTCCTCGTTCTCCACGTCCCCGTGGGGGTCCTCGGGGCGCCCCACGCCGTAGTGGCTGGCGGCGCCGGTGGGCAGGGGGCGGCGCGGGATGGTCGTGTTCGCCATCCCGACGACCTCGGTGATCGGCCCGAGGAGGAACTGCGCCATCGCCACCGAGTGGCTGAGGATGTCGCTCGTGACGCCGTAGCCGGCCTGGTCGAGGAAGAACCGCCAGGTCAGCAGGCCGAGGGGGTCGCTGCCGTACATCGACAGGAACCGCCCGCGGTAGTGGGTGATCTCGCCCAGGGCACCACTCGCGATGAGCTCGCGGGCGTGCAGCACCAGGGGCGACCAGAGGTAGCAGTAGCCCACCCCGGTGGCGACCCCGGCGGCGCTCGCGGCGGCGAGCGCGGCGACCGCGTGCTCCGGCTTTCCACCGATCGGCTTCTCGCTGAAGACCGCCTTACCGGCGGCTGCGGCCGCCTCGATCATCGGCAGGTGCAGCATGTTCGGCGCGGTGACCCACACGGCATCCACGTCGGGTGCGGTGACGGCCTCGCGCCAGTCCTCCACCGCCCGCTCGAAGCCGAAGTCCTCGACGGCCTGCCGTCGGCGGTCGGCCACCGGGTCCGCGCAGACCACGAGCCGGGGGTCGAAGGACCGCTCGGGGAAGTGGCCGGGGATGCGGCGCGCCGACCGCGAGTGGGCCTGCCCCATCCACCCGAGCCCGAGCACGGCGATCCGGATCTGCGGCCTCATCGGGTCACCCGTCCCGACGCCGAGGTCATCGGCAGTCGCGGGTCCTGCCCCTGGGCGTCCCAGGTCTCCCGGATCCAGTGGTGGTCGGGGTCGTCGCAGAACGCCATGGTGCGCTCGGCAGCGGGGCCGGCGAGCACGTTGAGGAAGTACATCGGGTACTCCGGCTGGGCGGTCGACGGCCCGTGGTAGCCCTGGCCGACGAGGTGCACGTCGCCGTCGAGGACGAGCACCGTGTCGTCGGAGGTGCCGTCGACCGTGTAGACGCGGAAGAGGCCCTGGCCGTGCGGGTGGCCGTGCGGCTCGTCGAGGCGGCCCATCCGGAAGTAGTAGATCTCCTCGTTGGTCGCCACGCAGTCGCCGATGCCGTCGTGCCGGTGCGGCGGCCACGACGACACGTTGCCCCCCGGCGTGAGCACCTCGCACACGATGATCTTGTCGGCCCCGGCAAAGCTGTCGGGGGTCGCGATGTTGGTGACCTGCCGGGTGGCCCGGCCACCACCGCGCACCTCGACCGGCACGTCGGCCGCCGCCGTCACTCGCACCGGATGCCGTTCGGTGGCCCGCGCGGTGCACAGCGCCACCTCGCCGGAGCCGGCACTGACCGTGACCTCGGCGCCGAGCGGCAGGTAGACCCAGTCGGAGACCGCGTCGAAGACACCGGCCCGGCCACGGAGCACGAACGGCTCGCCGTCGACGGTGACCTGCACGTCGCGCGCCGACAGGGGAACGAGCACGCCCTCGACGCCGTCGAGCACGCGCGACACCGGGGAGACCGCGCCCAGGTCGACGACCTCGAGGCCGCAGTAGGTCCAGCCGGCCAGCTCCGGGGTGACGGTGACGACGGTGTCGGCGCTCGACAGCGTTCCGGCGCGGTGGTGGTTGCTCACGGGCGGGTCCCTTCGACCGGGGTGGTGCTGGACGGGTGGACGAGGGCCCCGGCGCGGGCGACGGCCTCGCGAACGGTGAGGACCTCCGGGTAGAGCAGGGCCCGACCGGGCACCAGCCCGCGGATGTTGGGCACGGTGAGCGCCCGCTCCCAGGCGCCGAACACCTGCTCGTGCCGGCGCCCGGCATCACCGCCCAGCAGGAGGATGGGGCAGGTGGTCGCCGCGGCGACGCGGGCCGGGTCGGCGGTGGCCGGCACCTTCAGCCAGGTCTGCGCCGACGACGAGCCCAGCCCGCTGGCGATCGCGACGGTGCGCACCAGGGCGTCCTCCGAGGGGTCGAGCTCGACCCCTCCCTCGGCGCGGGTGCGGTAGGGGAGGGGCTCGATGAGGTGCATGACCCCGGCATCGGCCAGCTCGGTGGCGATCCGGGCCACCAGCTCCAGGGTGCGGGGCACCCCCGCGTCGGTGGGGTCGATGCGCAGCAGGGTCTTGCCCCCGTCAAGCCCCCGGGCGACGACGTGCGCTGAGTCGTAGGCCGTGAGCCGGTCGTCGAGCTCCCACTGGGCGCCGGCGATCCCCCCGCGGTTCATCGTCCCGATCGCGAGCCGCCCGTCGAGCGCCCCGAGGAGGGCGAGCTCCTCGAGCACGTCGGCGCTGGCCAGCACGCCGTCGACCCGCTCGTCGGCCAGCCCGGTGACGAGCCGGTCCAGCAGGGTGAACCGGTCCGCGGCGGCCATGGGGTCCGACCCGACCGCCAGCTTGCCGCGGGCCGTGTGGTCGGCGGCGATGAGCAGCATCCGGCCGTCGTCGCGCACGAGCGGCCGGCGGCGCCGGCCGGCGAGGGCCTCGCGCAGCCGGCCTGGCTCGCGGACCCGCACCTCGGTGATCGCCCGGTAGTCGGCCGGGCTCAGTGACGTCGTCTGCTCAGCCATGTCCGGCCAGCCTCTCCTGGGATGTCTGCGCGTCGGCCAGGGCTCTCGACGGGTCGGCCGCGAAGGCCTCGACCTCGCGCAGGGTGGGCATCGCGTCGGCGCAGGTCAGCCGCGTCACGACGAGGGCGCCCGCTGCGTTGGCGAGCCGGCCGGTGCGCGCGAGCGACCAGCCCTGAGTGAGCCCGGCGGCGAGCACGCCCCCGAAGGCGTCGCCGGCCCCGGAGCCGCAGCGCACCGGCACGGGGATCGGCTCGACCACCACCCGCTCCCGGGCCGATGCGAGCAGCACACCCGCGGCGCCCATCTTCACCACCGCGGTGGACACCCCGCGCGACAGGAGGGCGTCGGCGGCGGCCTGCGGGTCCGCCGTGCCGACGGCCATCGCGCACTCGCTGCGGTTGCCGACGACCACGGTCGACAGCTCGATCGCCCGGGCCGCGGCCGCCGCCGCCTCGGCGGGGTCGGGCCACAGGCTGGGTCGCAGGTCGAGGTCGAGCACGGTGTGTGGTCGGCGTCCCCGGCGCTCGAGCCAGCGCAGCACCGTCGCCGCGGTCGGGCCCGCCGCCAGGGCGCTGCCGCTCATCCACAGCACACCGCAGCTCGTGAGCGTGCGGTCGTCGACGGCATCCGGCTCGATGAGCGTGTCGGGGGCGTCGGCGGCGCGCAGGAAGCTGAGCGTCGGCTCCGCCGGGTCCTCCAGCGACACCAGCACCACGGGGGTGCGCCCACCGGCCCGGGTGCCGACGAAGCGGGTCTGCACCCCGAGGTCGGTCAGCCGCGAGACCGTGTAGCCACCCAGGGTGTCGTCCCCCACCGCGGTGACGACGGCCGAGGCGAGGCCGAGCCGGGCGGCCGCCACGGCCACGTTCGTGGGGCTGCCCCCGACCGACTTGACGAAGGTCTGCGGGTCGAGGAAGGAGGCGCCGGCCTCCTGCGCGTAGAGGTCGACGCTGACCCGGCCGACCGTGAGCAGGTCGAGGTGGCCGCCCGTCATACGCCCTGCTCGAGCTGCGGGGCGACGACGTCACGCAGGTAGCGCATCGACGCCTCCACCCCGACGACCGGGCCCTCCCCCTCGGCCGGCAGCGCGCCGGTGACCGCCATGTCCTGCTCGATGACGTACCAGCCCTGGTAGCCGGCCCGTTCCAGGGTGAGCACCACCTCGGCCAGGTCCAGGTCGCCCTCGCCGAGGGGCGGGAACAGACCGGCCTGCACGCCCGCCATGATCGACGTCGAGCGGTCCATCATCTGCGGCACCAGGTCGAGGCGCACGTCCTTGAGGTGAACGTGGCCCACCCGCTCGACGGCCCGCCGCGCGAACTCCACCGGGTCGGTGCCGCCGATCGCGAGGTGGCCGGTGTCGAGGCACCACGCGACGTCGCAGCTCTCGAGCAGCCGGTCGACATCGCGCGAGGTCTCCACCACCGTCTGCAGGTGCGGGTGCAGCACCTGCAGCAGGCCGAGGTCGGCGCAGACGGCGTCGACCTCCGCCAGCATGGCCACCAGGTGCGCGTACTCGTGGCGGTCCAGTGGCCGGGGCACCGACCAGTCGTCGTCCATGACCGGGCAGCACACGAGGGTGGTGGCGCCGGCACCGCTGAGCAGCCCGGCGACCGCACGGGTGTGCGCCAGCGCCTCGGCCCGGCGGGCCGGGTCGTGCAGCACGAGCGGGGTGAACCCGCCGAGCAGCGTCATGCCGTGCGGCTCGAGGACGCCGCGGATCGCGTCCGGGTGGGTCGGGAGGAAGCCCGGCGCGCCGTACTCGGTCGCGGTGATGCCGAGCCCCGTCATCTCCGACAGCACCCGCTCTGTGGGCAGCATCAGCCCCCACCCGGGCACCTCGCACACCCCCCACGAGATCGGCGCGGAGGCGACCCGGTCGAGGAACGTCATCGGTACCTCCGGTGCTGGAACGGTCCAGCACAGGATGGCACCGCGCGCGCCACGCGGCAAGGGGAACGGTACGTTTCCAGGCGTCTGTTGTGGTCAGCGCGGCTTCCAGCCACTGCGGATCGGGCCGGCAGGTGCGGCCCACGTGGTGATCGCCGACGTGTGCGTCGGCCTGGATCTCAGAGTTCGAGCACGATTCGCAGGGCGGCGTCAACGTGTCGCAAATCGTCGAGGCCGAGGTGGGCGACGCGTTCGCCAAGACGGGAGGGGTCCACCGCGGCAGCCTGTTCCACCAGTACGCGCGTCGTGCGGCCCGCAAAGGTCACCTCGGGTCGGAAACTCGCCGGTCGCGATGACGTGGAGGTGGGGGCCACGATCAGGGTCGACAGCGGAAGCGAGTCCGACTGGACGACGACGGCGAAACGTGGACCCGATTGCTCATGACCGCGGCTGCCGCGCGACGCCTTGAGCCGGTGGACGTCACCACGCACGCAGGGTCTCCATGTCCCGCAGCACCTGAGCAGCTTCGGCCCGGTCGGTGGGATCCGCGGCGAGGGCTTCGGCTTCGGCACGCAGTCGTTGTTGAGCCCGGCCGCGCGCAGCGTCGATCAAGGCGGCGCGGACCGCGGCTGAAACTGCAGTGCCGTCAGCGGTGAGGACTGCCAGGGCGCGCTCGGCGTCTTCGTCGGGGCGGAACGTGATCGTCTGAGCCATCGTTGCAATGTAACACCATTTGTAAGACACGAGCGGATCGGTCAGCGATGCCGTAGGCGCGGCATCCTGCGCTGCTGACAGCGCTGGACGACTCAGGTGATGCATGGTGCGCGTTAGGGCGCGCCCGCTGCATCTCCCTCGAGCTGGGCCGCCCCAGCCAGCACCTGTCTCAGAGCAGTTGCCGGCTGACCTCAGCGCAGGGTCTGCGCCGGCACGTTGTAGGGGGTGATGACGTTGATCTGCGACGGCGCCGACTCGACCGGCCCGTCGAGCGCCCCGTTGGCCCGCATGATGACGTGGCACGCGCGCAGCATGTCGTGGCGCAGGTCGTGCTGCAGCACGGCCGTCAGCCGGCGGGCGTGGAGGAGCGCCAGGTTGTCGCGGTCGAGGTCGTGCCCGATGAACACCTTGCACTCGCGGCCCACGGACTCGAACGCGTCGAGGATGGCGCGGTTGCCGCCACCGATGGAGTAGACGGCCGCGATGCGGGGGTTCTCGCGCAGGATGGCCCTCGTCGCCTCGCGGACCGACTCGTCGAGGCCGTCGGTGTCGGTGGCCTCGACCAGCTGCCGCCCAGCGGCCCGATCGCGCATGGCGGCCCGGAAGCCCATCTCGCGCTCCTCCTCGCCGCGAAAAGCGCTGCGGCTCAACGCCATCAAGATGGCTTCGTCCCGGCCGGCGAGCCACTGGTCGATGAGGTAGGCGGCCGTCGCCCCGGCGGCGCGGTTGTCGATGCCGACGTAGGCGACCCGCTGGCTCAGCGGGATGTCGGTGACCAGGGTGACCACCGGGATGCCGGCGTCGTGCAGCCGCCCGATCGCGTCGCTGATCTCGGGCTCGTCGGGCGCCTTGAGGATGACGCCGCTCGAGCCGCGGTGCCGGATGCCGTCAAGCGTCTTCACGAGCTCGCCGGGCCGGGCCGTCTCGCGGAAGTCGAACCGCGAGCGCACCACCGCGGGCCGCAGCATCGGCAGCTCGGCCTCGAGAGCCGACTTCACCGCGGCGGAGAACCGGTCGGGGGTCTGCATGACGAGGTCGACGATGAAGGTGCGCCCGGTGAGGCGCAGCTGGCTGCGCTGCCGGTCGAGGTCGGTGATGGCCTGCGCCACCGTGGCGGCCGTGCTGGCCCGCACCCCCGGCCGCTTGTTGAGCACGCGGTCGACGGTCGCCTCGCTCAACCCGGACTGCCGGGCGATCTCGCGGATGGGATAGGGGTGGGCCATGGCCTCATTCTGAGGTATTGGTGACGGGTTCGCAACGACGAATCGTGATGTGACGCCCTACACACCGATCCGCGCAATACGCACGGGGTGACACGCACTCAGCCCTCTGCCGCTCATCGATGAGGTGTTATTGACGGGTTGGAAAGTCTTGACCACCCTCTGTGTCGCCCGTCACGCTGGATCCACTGAACGACGGTTGTGCGAGTCAGTCGCCCGGCGGTCCGACGTCAACGTCGATGGAGGAGCAGGCAGATGATGCTGTTGATCGGTGGCCAGTGGGCCGAGGGCCGCTCGGGCCGTCGCGAGGACGTCACCTCGCCGTTCGACGGGTCCGTGGTCGGGTCCGTGGTGGTGGCCGGCCTCGACGACGTCGACGCCGCCCTCGCCGCCGCCACCGAGGGCGCCCGCACCTGGCGCCGCACCCCGGCGCACCAGCGGATGCAGGTGCTGCTGCGGGCGGCCGAGCTCGCCGACGAGCGGGCCGAGGCGACCGCGCAGCTCATCAGCGCCGAGGCCGGCAAGGCGATCACCGAGGCCCGCGGCGAGGCGTCGCGCTCCGGTGCGATCATCCGGCTGGCGGCCTTCGAGGGCACCCAGCTCTACGGCGACACACTTCCCCTCGACGCCAACCCGGGCACGGGCTTCGACAAGATCGGCTTCACGGTGCGCCAGCCGGTCGGCGTCGTGGTGGCCATCACGCCGTTCAACTACCCCGCCCTCCTCGTGCTCCACAAGGTGGCCCCGGCGCTGGCCGCGGGCAACGCCGTGGTGCTCAAGCCCGCTCGCACCACGCCCCTCACCGCCCTGGCGCTCGCCGAGTGCTTCGTCGACGCCGGCCTGCCCGAGGGCGTGCTCTCGGTGCTCACCGGCGCCGGTGGCGAGCTCGGCGACGCCCTCGTCTCCGACCCGCGCGTCGACAAGATCTCGTTCACCGGGTCGACGGCCACCGGCACCCGCATCACCGAGCGGGCCGGGGTCAAGAAGCTCTCCCTCGAGCTGGGGGCGTCGTGCCCGGTGGTCGTGCTCCCCGACGCCGACATCGAGGCGGCCGCCGCCGCCGTCACGCTCGGTGGCTTCGTCAACGCCGGGCAGGTCTGCATCTCGGTGCAGCGCGTCATCACCCACCCCGACATCGCCGGCGACTTCCTCGACGCCCTCGTGCCCAGGGTGCAGAAGATCAGCACGGGCGATCCGGGCTCCACCGACACGACGATGGGCACGCTCATCACCAAGCGCGAGGCCGAGCGCGTCGAGCAGTCCATTCGCGACGCCGTCAGCGGCGGCGCCACGCTGCTCACCGGCGGGGAGCGCGACGGGGCCATGATCAGCCCGGCCGTCGTCTCCGACGTCCACCCCGACTCACCGTTCAGCCAGGACGAGCTGTTCGGCCCCGCCATCGCCGTGTCGACCGCGGCCGACTGGCAGTCGGCCATCGCCCAGGCCAACGGCACGGCCTACGGCCTCGGCGCCGGCATCTTCACCTCCGACGTCTCCGGTGCCGTGCGCGCCATCCGCGAGATCGACGCCGGCACCATCCACATCAACTGGACCCCGCTCTGGCGCGCCGACCTGATGCCGTACGGCGGCCTCAAGGGCAGCGGCATCGGCAAAGAGGGCCCGCGCTCGGCCGTCGCCGAGATGACCGACGTCAAGACCGTGATCCTGCACGGCCGGCCCTGGTAGCTGGCGCACCTCCCCCCGACCGACCTGCCTCCCACCCCAGAAGAAAGGGCCCGGACGATGTCCGCAGCACCGACCATCAGACTCACCGTCGCCCAAGCCGTCGTGACCTACCTGTCCCGGCAGTACTCCGTCGCCGACGGCGAGCGCCGGCGGCTGATCCCGGCCACGCTGGGCATCTTCGGCCACGGCAACGTGGCGGGGCTGGGCCAGGCCCTCGACCAGCTCAACGAGAGCATGCCCTTCATCCAGGGCCGCAACGAGCAGTCCCTGGTGCACGCGGCGGTCGGCTACGCCAAGCACTCCCGCCGCCGCTCGACCCTGGCGGTCACGGCATCCATCGGCCCCGGCGCGATGAACATGACCACCGGCGCCGCGCTGGCCACGATCAACCGGCTGCCGGTGCTGCTCCTGCCCGGTGACACCTACGCCACCCGGCACCAGGGCCCGGTGCTGCAGCAGCTGCAGCACCCGGTCGACCACGACCTCACCGTCAACGACACGTTCCGCCCGATCAGCCGGTTCTTCGACCGGATCACCCGGCCCGAGCAGCTGCTGACCGCGCTCCCCGCCGCGATGCGCACCCTCGTCGACCCGGTCGAGACCGGCGCCGTCGTGCTGTCGCTGCCCCAGGACGTGCAGTCGCACGCCTACGACTTCCCTGCCGAGTTCTTCGCCGAGCGCGACTGGGTCATCCGACGCCCCGCAGCGGATGCCGACGAGGTCGCCGCCGTCGCGGCGTTGCTCGCCTCCGCGCGCAAGCCGGTCATCATCGCCGGCGGTGGCGTCGTCTACTCCGACGCCACCGCCGAGCTCGAGTCGCTGGCCGAGGCGCTGGGCGCCCCGGTCGCCGAGACCTTCGGCGGCAAGGGCGCCGTGCAGACCCCCGCCTGGTGGCAGGTCGGCGGCATCGGCCTCGAGGGCACGCCCGCCACCAACACGCTGGTCAACGAGGCCGACGTCGTGCTCACCGTGGGCTCGCGGCTCACCGACTTCGCCACCGGCTCCCACTCGATCTTCACCAACCCTGACGTGCGCTTCGCCAGCCTCAACGTCAACGTGCACGACGCCGACCGGCTCGGCGCCCTCGGCGTGGTCGGTGACGCCAAGCGCGGCCTGGCCGCGCTCACCGAGGCGGTCGCCGCCCTCGACGTCACGCCCGACCCGGCCTGGCAGGCACGCGTCGAGGAGCTCGTCGACGCCTGGTCGATCGAGCGCGCCGACGCCCTCGATCCCGACCAGCTCTTCGACAAGTCCGCCGTCGACCCCGACTCCGACGTGGTCACGACCACCGACGCCGTGCTCACCCAGGGCCAGCTGATCGGCGTGCTCCAGGAGCACGCCCAGCCCGGTGACGTCATCGTGGCCGCCGCCGGCGGGCCGCCCGGAGACCTGCAGAAGGTCTGGGACGCCACCGGCGGCCGCACCTGCCACCTCGAGTTCGGGTTCTCCTGCATGGGTTACGAGATCCCGGCGGCGATGGGCGTGCGGATGGCGCACTCCGACCCGTCCGCCCGGGTCACCGCCTTCCTCGGTGACGGCACCTTCCTGATGAACCCCACCGAGCTGGTCACCGCCGCCCAGGAGGGCCTGCCGATCACCGTCGTCATCCCCGAGAACCACGGCTTCCAGGTGATCCACCGGCTGCAGATGTTCCGCAACGGCCGCGAGTTCGGCAACGAGTTCCGCTACCGCACCGACCCGCTGCAGCTCGCCGACGCCATCGAGGTCAAGGATGCCGCGCGGCTCGACGGCGACTACCTCTCGATCGACCTCGGCCAGATCGCGGCCGGCCTGGGTGCCAAGGCGCTGCGCGCCGAGAACGCCACCGAGCTGCGCGCGGTGCTCGCCGACACCCGCGGCCACCAGGGCACGGTCGTCATCGTCGTGCCGGTCATCCCGCACGCCGACCTGCCCGGCGCCGGGGTGTGGTGGGACGTCGCCCCGGCCGAGGTGTCCGAGGTCGAGACGGTGCCGCCGCTGCGCGCGGAGTACGAGCACGACAAGGCCACCCAGCGGTGGTTCGGATGACCGCCGCGCTGCGCAGCCCGCTCGACAACGGCACCCTGGCCCGCGCGGTGCGCGGCGGGGAGCCCTCGCTCGGCACCTTCCTCGGCACGGCATCCGCCGTGACCGCGGAGGTCTGTGCGGCATCCGGCTTCGACTGGGTGCTGCTCGACCTCGAGCACGGTGCGGGTGGTGAGGAGCAGGTGCGCGAGGTCGTCCCCGCGGCCGGCGCCTACGGCGTGCCCACCGTGGTGCGGGTCGAGACCGACGCCCGGATCCGGATGGGCCGGGTGCTCGACAACGGCGCGGCCGGGGTGATGCTGCCCCGGATGGACAGCGCCGAGCAGGTCGCCGCGGCGCTCACCCACCTGCGCTACCCGCCGCTGGGCGACCGCGGCGTGGCCACCTACAACCGGGCCTGCCGGTTCGGGCTCGACCCGGGCGCCCTCGACCGGGCGAACGACGAGGTGCTCGTCGTGGTGCAGATCGAGTCGGCCGCAGCGGTCGCCGCCGCTGACGACATCGCCGCCCTGGACGGCGTCGACGTGCTGTTCGTCGGCCCCCGCGACCTCAGCCACGATCTCGGCGTGCCCGGCGACACCACCGCGCCCGCCTTCGTCGAGGCGCTCGACACCGTGCTGGCGGCGGTGCGGCGCCACGGCAAGGCCGGCGGCCTGCTCGTCAACGACGGCGCCGGTGCCGCGCAGCGCCTCGCCCAGGGCTGGGCCTTCGTGGCCATCGGCTCCGACTCCACCCTGCTCGCCGCGGCCTCCCGTGCGGCGCTGGCCCAGGCCCGTCAGCAGTAGCCCCCGTCTCCCGAACCCACACACCTCGACCCCCGAAACGAAAGCGACATCGTCATGGTTGGACGCGTCACCGACAACGGCACCACCGAGATCGGCGTTGGCCTGATCAGCGTCGGCTGGATGGGCAAGCTGCACAGCAAGGCCTACCAGGCCGTGCCGCTGGTCTACCCCGAGCTGGGCCTGCGCACCCGCCTGGTGCACGCCGCCGACACCGCCGCCGACCGGGTCGACTACGCCCGCGACGTGCTCGGCTACGAGCGCGGCAGCCTCGACTACCGCGCCGTGCTCGAGGACCCCGAGGTCGACGTCGTGTCGATCTGCGCCCCCAACCTGCTGCACCGCGAGATCGGCGTGGCCGCCGCGCAGGCCGGCAAGCCGTTCTGGATCGAGAAGCCGGTCGGCCGCGACGCCGTCGACACCGCGGCCGTGGCCGACGCCGCGGCAGCCGCCGGCGTCACCACCTCGATCGGCTACAACTACCGGCACGCCCCCGCCGTCGAGCGGATCCGCGAGCTGATCGCGAACGGCGAGCTCGGCCGCGTCACCAACGTGCGGGCGGTGTTCTTCAACGGCTACGCCTCGGAGCCCAACGGCGCGCTGTCCTGGCGGTTCAAGAAGGACCTCGCCGGCAGCGGGGCGCTGGGCGACCTGCTCAGCCACGTCGTCGACCTCATGCAGTACGTCGTCGGCCCGATCACGGACGTCAGCGGCCTGCTCTCCACCATCCACCAGCAGCGGCCGATCCTGCCGATGGGTCAGGCCACCCACTTCGCGGTCATCGAGGACGGCGAGCTCGGCGAGGTCGAGAACGACGACTACGCGGCAGCCCTGGTGCGCTTCGCCGCCGACTCCCCCGGCGCCGGCGCCGTCGGCACGCTCGAGGCGTCGCGCGTCATCGTCGGGCCGCAGTGCGGCCTCGCGTTCGAGGTCTACGGCACCGAGGGCTCGGCGTCGTGGAACTTCGAGCAGATGAACGAGCTCAAGCTGGCGATCGGCCGCACCGGCCCGAGCCAGGGCTACACGACCATCCTCGGCAACGCCTCGCAGGGCGAGTACGCCGCGTTCCAGCCCGGCCCGGGCAACAGCCTGGGCTACGACGACCTCAAGGTGGTCGAGGCCAAGAAGTTCCTCCTCGCGGTCACGGGCGGCGAGCAGCGCAACTCCACCATCGAGGAGGCCCTCGCCGACGCCGAGGTCATCGCCGCCGCGGCCGCCTCGGCCGTCGACGGCCAGTGGCACCAGGTGCCCCAGGTCCCGGGCGCCACCTTCGGCCACCCCCAGGTCTCGGTGGCCGGCCGTGCCTGAGGCCTCTGAGCCGCACGTGGTCGCCGACCTGCCGGTCGTCGTCGGCCTGGGCGTGGTCGACCCCGAGCTGGTCACCCCGGTGCTCGGGGGCCGGTGCCGCTTCGTCGCCGACCCCACCGACGCCGACCTCTCGCATGCGCAGGGTGCCATCGCCCGTGCGGATGCCGTGGTCGACCGCGAGTTCCTTTCTCGCGCACCGCTGTTGCGCGTGGTCGCCCGCACCGGCGTCGGCGTGGAGCGGGTCGACCTGGAGGCCGCCACCGCGCGCGGCATCGCCGTGGTGGTCACCCCCGGCGCCGGCACCAACGCCGTCGCCGAGGGCGCCATCGCGATGGCCATGCACCTCGTCAAGCGCTTCGGCCGGCTCACCGCCCTGGTCAGGGACGGCCACTGGGCCGACCGCGGCAGCGTCAGCGTCGGCGACCTCGCCGGCTCGGTGCTCGGCGTCGTCGGCTACGGCCGCATCGGCCGCCGAGCCGCCGAGCTCGGCACCGCCCTCGGGATGCAGGTCCTCGCCTACGACCCGGTCAGCGAGCCGCCGGCCGACGTGCGCTGCGACGACCTCGCCGAGCTGGTCTCGCGCAGCGACGTCATCACCCTGCACCTGCCGCTGCTCGAGAGCACCCACCACCTCCTCGACGCCGAGCTGCTCGGTCAGGTCAAGCCGGGAGCCCTGCTCGTCAACTGCGGGCGCGGCGGCCTTATCGACCTCGACGCCGTGCACGCGGCCCTGCTCGACGGCCGGCTCGGCGGGGTCGGGCTCGACGTCTTCGATCCCGAGCCCCCGCAGCACCACCCCCTGTTCGACCACCCCGACGTGGTGCTCACCCCGCACCTCATGGGGCTCAGCCGGCAGGGCACCGCGGCGACCTTCGTCGACGCGGCCACCGGGGTCGTCGACGTGCTCGACGGCCGGCAGCCGGCAGCGGTGGCCAACCCCGGGTGGGAGCACGCGGCATCCGCCGCGACGACGGGCGGAGAACGCCGATGAAGGACCTCCTGGCAGGCAAGGTCGTGCTGGTCAGCGGCGGCACCCAGGGCCTCGGCGCCGGCATCGCCCGCGCCGCCGCCCGCGAGGGCGCCACCGTCGTGGTGACCGGCCGCAACGCCGAGCGGGGCGAGCAGGTGGCCGCCGAGCTGCGCGAGGGCGGCGCCGACGCCTCCTTCGTGCGCGCCGACGTCAGCGACGTGGCACAGGCCCGGGGCGCGGTCGCCGCGACGGTCGAGCGGCACGGCCGGATCGACGGTCTGGTCAACGCGGCCGGCCTCACCACCCGCGGCACCCTGCTCGACACCACCCCTGAGCTGTTCGACCAGCACGTCGCGGTCAACCTGCGCGGCCCGTTCTTCCTCATGCAGGCCGCCGTCGCCGACATGGTGCGCCGCGGCGAGCCCGGCGCGCATCGTCAACGTGCATCTCGATCGACTCGCACGGCGGCCAGCCCTACCTCGCGCCCTACGTCGCTGCCAAGGCGGGGCTCGCCGGGCTCACCCGCAACGCCGCGCACGCCCACCGCTGGGACCGGATCCGGATCAACGGCCTGAACATCGGCTGGACCGACCACCGACGGCGAGGACACTCACCCAGCGCAGATCCCACGGCGCCGGCGACGACTGGCAGGAGCAAGGCCGGCGGCGACCCTGCCGATGGGCAAGCTCGGCCAGGTCGACGAGATCGCCGACTTCGTCGTCTTCCTGCTCTCCGACCGCAGCGGCGTCGTCACCGGGTCGCGTCATCGACTGGGACCAGAACGTCATCGGCGGTCTCGGATGACGCACCGCCCGTCGGCCGCTGCGCCGCCCGCGCCCGCAGGAGGACGCCATGCGGCTCGGCCTGATCGGACTCGGCCGGATCGGCGCGTTCCACGCGCGACACCCTCGTCCGCGCTGCCCGTCGTCGACTCCCTCGTCGTCACGGATGCCGTCCGGCGCGACCACCGAGGTCGTCGCCGAGCGGGTCGGCGCCGAGGCCGGCGGACTCGCCCGAGGCGCTGCTCGGCCGCGGCGTCGACGGCATCGTCATCGCGGCCGCCACCGACGCCCACACCGCGCTGATCCGCGGCCGGCGTCGATGCCGGCATCCCGGTGTTCTGCGAGAAGCCGCTCGTCCGGCGACCTCGCCGATGCCGTGGTCGGTCGCCGAGCTACGTCAACGCCAGCGGGGTGCCGGTGCAGATCGGCTATCCCGCGCCGGTTCGACCCGGCCTTCGCCGCGGCCCGGGCCGCCGTCGACGAGCGGCGAGCTGGGCTGGGTGCACACCGTGCGGTCGACCACCCTCGACCCGGCCCCGCCGCCGCGCGACTACATCGCCGACCTCCGGCGGCATCTTCCGCGACTGCAGCGTGCACGACTTCGACAGCGTCCGATGGGTCACCGGCCGCGAGGTCGTCGAGGTCTACGCCACCGGCAGCGCCCGCGGCGACCGACTTCTTCGCCGAGCTCGGCGACGTGACCACCGCGGCCACGGTGCTGACCTTCGACGACGGCACCATCGCGCGTGGTGTCGAACACCCGCTACAACGCCCGCGGCCACGACGTCCGCCTCGAGCTGCACGGCACCGGCGACAGCGTCGCCGCCGGGCTGGAGCGACAGCACCGCCGCTGCGCAACCTCGAGCCCGGGCGCCAGCTGGCCCGCCGGGCCGCCCGGCCCACTTCTTCATGGACCGCCTCGCCGAGCGCGTTCCGGGCCGAGCTCGACGGCGTTCACCGAGGTCGTCGCCGGCACCCGCACCTCACCGTGCACCGTCGACGACGCCCTGGCCGTCGCGTACATCGCCGAGGCCGCCACCCTGTCCCTGCAGCGAGCACCGCCCGGTGCAGATCGACGAGGTCCGACGCTCATGACCACTCCCACCCAGACCGGCGGCTCGCCGCGGCCAACCCCTCGAGCCGGATCGCCGGCGCCCCGATCTCCTGGGGCGTGTGCGAGGTGCCCAACTGGGGCCACCAGCTCACCCCGGAGCGCGTGCTCGCCGAGATGCAGGACGTCGGCCTGTCCGCCACCGAGCTCGGCCCCGACGGCTTCCTGCCCGGCCGACCCGCAGCAGATGGCCACCGTGCTGCAGGCCCACCAGCTGACCGCGGTCGGCGGCTTCACGCCGGTGCGTCATGCACCAGGCCGGCCACGACCCGCTGCCCGAGATCGCCCGGATCCTCACCGGCTACGACGCCACGCACGCCGAGGTCATGGTGCTGTCGGCCGTCTCGGGGCTCGACGGCTACGACACCCGCCCGGTGCTCGACGACGACGGCTGGCGCCGCCTGCTCGGCACCCTCGACCGGATCACGGCCCTCGCGGCCGAGCACGGCGTGCGCGCGGTGCTCCACCCGCACGTGGGCACCATGGTCGAGACCGGCGCCGAGGTGCAGCGGGTGCTCGAGGGCTCGTCGATCTCGCTGTGCCTCGACACCGGCCACCTCCTCATCGGGGGCACCGACCCCGCCGAGCTGACCCGGCAGTCGCCCGAGCGGATCGCGCACACCCACCTCAAGGACGTCGACAGCACCGTCGCCGACAAGGTGCGGGCCGGGAAGCTCACCTACACCGAGGGTGTCGTGCAGGGGATGTACCGCCCGCTGGGCACCGGCGACGTCGACGTCGCCAGCATCGTGACGACCCTCCAGCGGCACGGCTACACGGGCTGGTACACGCTCGAGCAGGACACCATCCTCACCGAGGAGCCCCGCGGCGAGGGACCCGTCACCGACGTGCGGATCAGCGCCGACCACGTGCGCCGGCTGATCACCGCCTCCTCGGCCACGGTCTAGGGCCGCGCGCATGGAGCCATTGCGGCTGGGCGTGCTCGGGGCCGCGCGGATCACCGAGCTCGCCCTCGTCAAGCCGGCTCGCGCCACCGGAACCCGACTGGTGGCCGTGGCGGCGCGCGACCCGCAGCGCGCCGCGGCGTTCGCCGAGCGGCACGGCATCGAGAGGGTGCACGAGTCCTACCTCGACGTCATCAACGACCCCGACGTCGAGGCCGTCTACAACCCGCTGGCGAACAGCCTGCACGCGCCGTGGAACGAGCTGGCCCTGGCCGCGGGCAAGCATGTGTTCACCGAGAAGCCCTCGGCGAGCAACGCGGACGAGGCGGCCGAGGTGGCGGTCGTCGCCAACGGCACCGACCGGCAGTTCTTCGAGGGGTTCCACTACCTGTGGCACCCGCTCGTGGCCCGGCTGCACGCCATCCTCGACAGCGGAGAGCTCGGCGAGCTGCAGCACGTCGAGTCGGTGATGGACATGCCGGCCCCCGACGACAGCGACCCCCGCTGGAACCTCGAGCTCGCCGGCGGCGCCCTGATGGACCTCGGCTGCTACAGCCTGCACTCGATGCGCATCCTGGCCCCGTACGTCGGCGGCGAGCCCACCCTGGTCAGCGCCCGGGCCGGCGAGCGCTCCGGCCACCCGGGCGTCGACGAGTGGCTCGAGCGCCGAGCTGGTGTTCCCGAACGGCGTCACGGGCAGCGCCGGCTGCAACATGGCCAGCGACCACCACCAGATGAGCCACCGGCTGGTCGGCACCCTGGGCGAGGCGGTCATCAAGGACTTCGTCAACCCGCACAACGACGACCGGCTCGTCGTCACCACCAAGGACGGCACGCGCACCGAGCACCTCGGCAACCGCTCGTCGTACACCTACCAGCTCGAGGCCTTCAGCACGGCGGTGCGCACCGGGGTGCCAGCCCCCGCCCCCGTGGGTGCCGACGACGCGGTGCGCACGATGCAGCTCATCGACGCGTGCTACGAGGCGAGCGGGATGAAGCCCCGGCCGCGCGGCTGACCTCGCCCCTTCCGAAGAGAGACGGAACGACCATGACGACGAACGGCTCCGACGAGCTGATGGCCACCTGCTGGAGCTCGGCGGGTGACGCCGCCTCCGACCGCGCCGACCTGCGCAGCCCGCTCCCCCTGCGCACCCGGGTGGAGGCCGCTGCGGCGGCCGGCTTCACCGGCTTCGGGCTGCTCAGCGACGACCTGCCCGCCGCCATCGACGAGTACGGGCTGCCCGGCATCCGAACGCTGTTGGACGACAACGCGATGGTGCACCTCGAGCTCGAGTCGATCCCCTGGTGGTGGGCTGACGGGGAGCACCGCGCCGAGTCCGACCGGGTGCGCCGGCTCCTCCTCGAGGCGGCCGAGGTGCTGCACCCCCGACACCTCAAGGTGACGCCCGACGGTGACAACGCCCCCTGGGACCGGGAGGTGTGGGCTGCGAAGTTCGCCGAGCTCGCCGGGCAGGCCGAGGATGTCGGCGCCCGGCTGGGCATCGAGTTCTTCCCGTGGGCGAACGTCAACTCCCTGTCGGAGGGCATGCGCCTGGTCGAGGAGGCCGGCCACGACAACGGCGGTGTCGTCATCGACACCTGGCACATCGCCCGCGCGGGCACCCCGGTGGGCGACCTGGCCGACGTTCCCCTACACCGGATCATCGGGGTCGAGCTCGACGACGCGGATGCCGATGTCGTCGGCACGCTCTTCGAGGACACCGTCAACCGCCGGCGCTACTGCGGCGAGGGCACGTTCGACCTAGTCGGCATGGTCGCGGCCCTACGCACGGCCGGGTGGACCGGGCCCTGGGGCGTCGAGATCCTCTCCGACGAGCACCGTGCCCTGCCCGTTCAGGCCGCCCTGACCCGCGCCGCCGAGAGCGCCCGCCGAGTTCTCTAGGGCCTGCAGCACCTGAGTCGTCCGATGGTCGGCGCGGTCAGATGCCCGGGGTGTCGATCCGCTTGGGACGGCCCGAACTCGTGCCTGGCAGGTCGTCGGCGCGGCTCGCCCCACGCGAACCACGTCCACGGTCGATCAGCTTGGCAGCACCCACGGCAAGCACCACGACGACGATGATCCAGAACCACATCCACATGGTGTGCTTCCCTTCTCAAACCCCCCGGCCGTCCGGTGGGCGATGAAATCGAGTGTCCGCCGTGTGTGGTGGCACTGTCCATAGGCGACGTGAGAAGCGGCCCCCGGCATACAGGTTCGGATGCCGGGGGCCGCGTTCGCGTGCGGGGGCCGCGTTCGCGCCGGAGACTCGACTCAGACGTTCTGCGGGAAGCCGAGCTCGATGCCGCCGTGGCTCGGGTCGAGCCAGCGCGAGGTGACGACCTTGCCGCGGGTGTAGAAGTGCACGCCCTCCATGCCGTGGGCGTGCGTGTCGCCGAACAGGCTGTTCTTCCAGCCGCCGAACGAGAAGTACGCCATCGGCACCGGGATCGGCACGTTGATGCCGATCATCCCGACCTCCACCTCGTTCTGGAAGCGGCGGGCCGCCCCACCGTCGTGGGTGAAGATCGCGGTGCCGTTGCCGTACTGGTTGGAGTTGATCAGCTCGAGCGCCTCGTCGTAGGTCTTGACCCGCAGCACCGAGAGCACCGGGCCGAAGATCTCGTCCTGGTAGATCGACATGTCCTTGGTGACGTTGTCGAAGAGAGTCGGCTTGAGGAAGTAGCCCTCGCCGTCGGAGTCGACGTCGCCCTCGCGGCCGTCGATGACGAGCGTCGCGCCCGCCTCGGTGCCGGCGTCGAGGTAGGACGTCACCTTGTCGCGGTGGGCGGCGGTGACCAGCGGGCCCATGTCGCAGCCACGCGTGCCGTCACCGGTGACGAGCTTGCCCACGCGGTCCTGGATCTTCTGCACGAGGTCGTCCGCGATGGTGTCGACGGCGAGCAGGGCCGAGATCGCCATGCAGCGCTCACCCGCAGAACCGAAGCCGGCGTTGACCGCAGCGTCGGCCGCGAGGTCGAGGTCGGCATCCGGCAGCACCAGCATGTGGTTCTTGGCGCCGCCGAGGGCCTGAACCCGCTTGCCGTGCGCGGTGCCGGTCTCGTAGACGTACTTCGCGATCGGGGTGGACCCGACGAACGACACGGCCTTGACCTTGGGGTGGGTCAACAGCGCGTCGACGGCCTCCTTGTCACCGTGCACGACGCTCAGCACGCCGTCGGGCAGGCCGGCCTCCTTCCACAGCGCGGCGACGGCGTTCACGGCCGACGGGTCCTTCTCGCTGGGCTTGATGACGACCGCGTTGCCGCAGGCGATGGCCACGGGCACGAACCACAGCGGCACCATGGCCGGGAAGTTGAACGGGCTGATGACGGCCACGACGCCCAGGCTCTGCCGGATCGAGTAGACGTCGACCTTGGTCGAGGCGTTCTCGGTGAAGCCGCCCTTCATCAGGTGCGGTATGCCGCAGGCGAACTCGGCGACCTCGAGGCCCCGGGTCACCTCACCGAGGGCGTCGGACGAGCACCTTGCCGTGCTCGGCGGTGATCAGCGCGGCGATGTCCTCCTTGCGCTCGTTGAGCAGCTCGCGGAACTTGAACAGCACCTGGGTGCGCTTGGCCAGCGAGATGCTGCCCCACCCCGAGGCCCAGGCCTCGTGCGCCGCGGTGACGACCTCGCCGACCAGGTCGGCCGAGGCGAGGTCGAGCTCGCCGGTCTGCACGCCGGTGGCGGGGTTGAAGACCGGGCTGGTGCGCTCGGCGGTGCCCTCCCAGGGGGCGCCGTTCAGCAGGTGGGTGATGCGAGTGGGAGTGGTGGTCACGGGTATCAGGTCCTGTTCGGGCGAAGTGGTGAATCAGTGTCCCAGATGGGATATGGCGATGGAATACGCGGGTTGACGGGCGGAATCAGGCGCGAACCGACAGTTCGGCGCGGACGGTGGGGATGTCGGTCAGGTCGACCGGCCGGCCGCTCACCATCGAGCGGGCGCAGGCTTCGGCGGTGCGGAACGCCTCGAGGGCGTCAGCGACCGTGCACGGGCTGGGGGTGGCACCGCCGGCCACGTCGACGAACGCGGTGAGCTCGGTGACGTAGGCCGGCAGGAACCGCTCCATGAACGACCAGTGCCGGGGCCCGGGGGGCCAGTCGATGCCGGGTTCGGCCGACGTGATGGCGAACGCGGTGTCGTGCCCGACGCCCAGGGTGCCGCGCGAGCCGTGCACCTCCATCCGCACGTCGTGCCCGCCGCCGTTGTAGCGGGTGGCGGTCACCGCGACGAGGGTGCCGTCATCCATGACCAGGGTCGCGGCAGCGGAGTCGACGTCGCCCTGCTCGGTGAAGAACGGCTCACCGTTGTTGGCGCCCGCCGCGAACACCCGGCTGACCTCGCGCCCGGTGACGAACCGGATGATGTCGAAGTCGTGCACGCTGCAGTCGCGGAACAGGCCGCCCGAGGTCGGCAGGTAGGCCGCCGGCGGGGGCGACTGGTCCATCGTCGCCGCCCGGATGGTGTGGATGAAGCCCAGCTCACCCGAGGCGACCGCGTCGCGCACCCGGCGGTAGCCGGTGTCGAACCGCCGTTGGAAACCGATGTGCACGGGCACACCGCTGGTCGCCTCGAGCTCGGTGAGCGCGATGGTGCGCTCGAGGTCGAGCGCAACGGGCTTCTCGCAGAACGTGGGGATGCCGCGGGCGATGGCCGCCTCGAGCAGCTCGGCGTGGGCGGCGGTGCCGGCCGTGATGACGAAGGCGTCCAGGCCCGAGCCGAGCAGGGAGTCGATGCTGGATGCCGCGCGCACACCGAGGTCGCTCGCGACGCGCTGCGCGAGGTCGGTGTCGAGGTCGGCGAGCACGAGCTCGTCGACACCGTCGAGCGTGCTGAGCGTCCTGGCGTGGAAGGCGCCGATCCGTCCGGTGCCGGCGAGGCCGATGCGCATGGTCGGTCAGCTCCCTGGTCGCTGAGTCGGGGGTCGACCGAGAGGTCGGACCAGGTGTCGCGCACCCAGGCATGGGCCGGGTCGTCGCAGATCAGCCAGGAGCGCTCGGCGCCCGGGCCGGCCATGACGTTGAGGTAGTACAGGTCGGCGTCCGGCGCGGCGATGGCCGGGCCGTGCCAGCCGTGCGGCACGAGCACGACGTCGCCGGTGCGCACCTCGGCGACCACGTCGATCGGCCGCTCGTCCGTGCCGTAGACCCGCTGGTAGCCCATCGGGTCGGTGCCGCGCTCGTCGGTCGACTGCAGCTCGTACCAGTAGATCTCCTCGAGGTCGGCCTCCACCCCGGGGCGGTCGGTGTCGTGCTTGTGCGGCGGCCACGAGCTCCAGTTCCCGGCCGGGGTGATCACCTCCACGGCGATCATCCGGTGGGCGTCGAGCGCGCCGGGGACGCCGAAGTTGCGCACCTGGCGTGAGGCGTTGCCGGCACCGCGCAGCTCGACGGGCACCTCCGCCGCCGGCAGGAACCGCGCGGGGATGCCGGTGCCACCGTCGGCGCGCGCCAGGCAGACCGCGACGCGCACGGCATCCGAACCCGACAGGCGGTCGGGGGCCGAGACCCGCAGGGTCGAACCGGGCGGGGCGTAGGCGACGTCGGTGGGGCCGGCGAAGACTCCGGCGCGACCGGCGAGCTCGAAGGTCACTGACGGGACGTCGGCGCCGAGCACCTCGACCACCACCGGGCCGTCGAGCGGCAGCACCATCGCCTCGTAGCGGCCGAGGTCGAGCCCGAGCGAGCCGCCCGCCCTCAGGGTGGCGGTACGCAGCCCGGTGTGGGCCCACCCGGGAGTGGCGTCGTCGACCACGCAGTCCCAGCCGTCGGCGGCGAGGGTGCCAGCCGGGTGGCACCACAGGGTGTTGTCGCGGCCGGTGCTCATCGAGGGCCTCCGTGCACGAGCTCGGCGGCGGCGTCGACGGCGGAGGCGACGTCGCCGTCGGAGGGAAAGAGCAGGGCCCGACCCACGACCAGCCCGGCGGCCGAGGGACAGGCGAGGGCGCGGCCCCACTCGGCGTACGTCTGGGTCGGGTCGCCCTTGGGATCGCCGCCCAGGAGCATGCAGGGCAGGGTCGTTGACTCGAGCACCCGCTCCATCTCCTGCACGACCGGCAGCTTGAGCCAGGTGCGGGCGCTCGTCGCGCCGAGGCCGGCGGCGATGTGGATCGAGTCGATCACCGAGTCGGGGTCGAGCAGGTTCTCGACCCGGTCGGGGCCCCGCCGCACCGTGATGAAGGGCTCGACCATGGCCAGCAGCCCGTGCCGGGCCAGTGCAGTCACGGCGTCGCCGCTGGCCTGGAGCGTGGCGGCCGTGCCGGGGTCGTCGAGCCCGATGCGGGTGAGCATCTTGCCGCCGTCGAGCCCGTTGGCGGCGATGGTGTCGGCGTCGTAGGCCGTGAACCGGTCGTCGAGCTCGAAGACCGCTCCCTGCAGGCCGCCGCGGTTCATCGACCCGATGACGACCCGGTCGTCGAGCAGGCCGGCGAGCAGGAGGTCCTCGAGCACATCAGGCGTGCCGAGCACGCCCTCCACCCCCGGGCGCTGGAGGGCGATGGCGAGCCGCTCGAGCAGGGCCGGGCGCGAGGCCATGGCACGTGCGTCGTCGCGGACGGCGAGCGCTCCACGCGCCGGGTGGTCGGCGGCGATGAGCAGCAGCCGGCCGTCGGCACTCAGCGAACGGCGGCGGCGGCGCGCCGCCCAGGCGGCCGGCACGGCATCCGGCTCGCTGACGCGTCGGGCGGTGAGGGCCGCGGCGTCGATCGTCGTCATGTCGAGGTCCCGTCCATGAGGGCGAACACCTCGTGCTCCTCGGGCATGGCGGTCGAGCACTCGAGCCTGGAGGCGACGATGGCGCCTGCGGTGTTGGCGAAGCGCAGCGTGCGCTCGAGGGGCCAGCCCTCGAGCAGGCCGTGGCAGAAGGCACCACCGAAGGCGTCACCGGCCCCGAGGCCGTTGGCGACCTCGACGGGGACCGGTGGCACGACGTGCCGCTCGCCCGAGGACGACACGGCCAGGACGCCCTTGGGCCCCTGCTTGACGACGGCGATCTCGACCCCGCGGTCGAGCAGCGCCTGGGCGGCGTCCTCGGGGTCATCGGTGCCGACGGCGACGAGGCACTCCTCGAGGTTGCCGATGGCCACGGTGCTGGCCGAGATCGCCGCGCCCGCCATCCAGGTGGCCTCGGACGGGTCACGCCAGAACTGCGGGCGGTAGTCGAGGTCGATGACGGTGTGCGGGCGGCGGTCGCGCAGCTCCCAGGCGGTGGCGTGCGCCGTGCGGCTGGGCTCGGCCGACAGACCGGTGAGGGTGGCCCAGAACAGCTTGCTCTCGCGCACGGCGACCGGGGCGATCTCCTCGGGGGTCACCCGCAGGTCGGGCGCCTGGGGATAGCGGTAGAAGTAGAGGGGGAAGTGGTCGGGCGGGAAGATCTCGCAGAAGGTGACCGGGGTGGGCAGCGACGGGTCGATGGTCACGTAGACCGGGTCGACCCCGAGCTCGGCGAGCGCGCGGTGCACGAACCGGCCGAAGGGGTCGTTGCCGGTGCGGCTGACCAGGGCGGTGCGGTGGCCGAGCCGGGCGGCCGCGACGGCGACGTTGCCCGCACTGCCCCCGAGGAACTTGCCGAAGGTGGTGACGTCCTCGAGCTTCTTGCCGGTCTGCATCGGGTAGAGGTCGACCCCCACCCGGCCGATCGCCAGCACGTCGAAGGAGCGCGTCAGCGGCTCGGGCACGGCTCCTCCTCAGGGGTCCGGGTCGTGGCGGGTGTCGTGGGTGTGTGCGACAAGGCTGCACCAGCCTCCCGGCTGCTGTCAACATTTGTTAGGACATTTGACATTTCGCACTCGCACACCTGCTCGGCCCTACACTCGCAGCGTGAACGTCATCCCCGTCGTCATCGACCGGAGCAGCCCCGTGCCGCTGTACCACCAGCTGGCCGAGCAGCTCACCGCGTCCATCGAGGACGGCCGGCTCAAGCCGGGCGACCCGTTCGAGAACGAGCTGGCCCTGGCCGAGCGCCTCGACCTCTCCCGCCCCACGGTGCGCCGAGCCATCGCCGAGCTGGTGGGCCGAGGCCTGCTCGTGCGGCGGCGCGGCGTCGGCACCACGGTGGCGAGCCAGGTCATCCACCGCCGTGACGAGCTCACCAGCCTCTACGACGACATGGTGCGGCGCGGCCAGAAGCCGCACACCGAGGTGATCTCGTTCAGCACCAACGACGTCAACCCGATTGCGGCCGAGGCCCTCGGAGTGCCCGCCGAGGCCCACCTGGTCTCGATCGAGCGGCTGCGCACCGTCGACGGCACCCCCACGGCCCTGATGCACAACTGGCTGCCGCCGCAGTTCGCCGACCTCACCGCGGCCGACCTCGAGGACGCCAGCCTCTACGCCATCCTGCGCACCCGCGGCGTGCGGCCGGTCATCGCGCACCAGACCATCGGCGCGCGCCGACCCGATGCCCGCGAGCGCCGTCTGCTCAAGCTCTCGGCGGGCGACCCGCTGCTGACGATGACCCGCAAGGCGTACGCCGCGAACGGCTCGGCCGTCGAGTACGGCGACCACTGCTACCGCTACGACCAGTACGCCTTCGACGTCACCGTGCACGACCGCTGAGCGGAACGCTCCACCCGTCTCTTGCGCTTTCCTGGGGCTCGAGTGCTAATGTCCTAACATTCACGCATTCAGCCAGTGCCCGTCACGACGGGTCGAAGGAGGACGCGACCGGTGAAGATCGCGCAGGACCCCACGCCGTTCCACCACGACCACCCGCTGCTCGACTTCCCGGGCGTCGTGGCCGACCTCGGCTACGAGTGGCTCCAGCTGACGCCACACGCCGACGTCATCCCGTTCTTCCGCCACCCCAGGGCGGATGACGCGCTGGTGGGCGCCCTGAAGAAGGCGTGCGCGGATGCCGGCGTCGGCATCGCCTCCCTGCTCCCCGTGCAGCGCTGGAGCGGCCCCGACGAGTGGGCCCGCGAGGCGGCCGTGCGGAACTGGACACGGATCATCCAGCTCGCCGTCGACCTCGACGTCAAGGTCATCGGCACCGAGTTCTCCGGCCGGCCCGAGCGAGCCGAGGAGTCGGAGGCGGCGTTCTACCGCTCGATGGAGGAGCTCCTCCCGGTCATCGAGCGCGAAGGCATCGACCTGCTCATCGACCCGCACCCCGACGACTTCGTCGAGGACGGCCTCGAGGCGATCCGGGTGATCCGCGGCCTGAACAGCCCCAACGTCGGCATGGTGTTCGTCGCCTGCCACAGCTTCCACATGGGCCACCCGATGCGCGAGGTGATGCGCGCGGGCAAGGACCTCATCCGCCTCGTGCACGTCGCCGACACGATGGACCACCACGCCTCGCACGGCCTGCGCTACATCTCCAACCCGCCGGGCAACACCGCCCGGGTCCACCAGCACCTGCGGATCGGCGCCGGGGACGTCGACTGGGACGACTTCTTCGCAGGCCTGGCCGAGATCGGCTTCTACGACAGCCCCGACACGGTCATGTGCAACTCGGTGTTCGCCGAGGACGAAAACGCCGACGCCATGGCCCGCTACCAGCTCACCACGATGCGCGAGCGCGTCGCCGCCCACACCGCCGGAGGAACCCCGTGACCACCTCACCCCTGCTCACCATGACCCAGACCACCCCGACCGCGTTGTGGAACGACTCCTCGACGCTGTCCGAGCTGACCACCGCCATCGGCTGGGGAGCCGTGGGCGCCACCTGCAACCCGGTGATCGCGCTGGCCGCCATCCGCTCCGACCTCTCGCGCTGGCAGGCCCGGATCGCCGACATCGCCGACGAGCGCCCCACCGCCACGGAGTCGCAGATCGGCTGGCAGGTGGTCGAGGAGGTCTCGATCGAGGCCGCCAAGTACCTCGAGCCGGCGTTCGACGAGCACGACGGGCGCAACGGCCGGCTCTCGATGCAGACCGACCCGCGCCTGCACCGGGATGCCGCGGCGCTCGCCGACCAGGCCGAGCACTTCGCGTCGCTCGCCCCGAACATCATCGTGAAGATCCCGGCGACCGAGGTCGGCATCCGGGCCATCGAGGAGGCCACCTACCGCGGGGTCAGCATCAACGTCACCGTCTCGTTCACCGTGCCGCAGGCCGTCGAGGCCGGCGCCGCGATCCAGCGCGGTCTGGACCGGCGCAAGGCCGAGAACAAGGAGACCGCGTCGATGGGCCCGGTCGTGACGATCATGGTCGGCCGCCTCGACGACTGGATGAAGACGGTCGTGAAGCGCGACGGCATCGAGATCGACCCCGAGCACCTCGAGTGGGCCGGTGTCGCGGCGTTCAAGAAGGCCTACGAGGTCTTCCTCGAGCGCGGGTTCCAGGCCCGGCTGCTCGCGGCCGCCTACCGCAACCAGCTGCAGTGGACCGAGCTCGTCGGCGGCGACATCGTGCTGTCACCTCCCTTCGCCTGGCAGGAGAAGTTCCAGGCCAGCGGGCACGACCCCGTCTCGCGGATCGACGAGCCGGTCGACCGGGCCATCATCGACGCGCTGCTCACCATCCCCGATTTCGTGCGTGCCTACGAGGTCGACGGGATGACGCACGCCGAGTTCGACGACTTCGGCGCCACCCGCATCACCCTGCGCCAGTTCCTCGAGGCCGACGAGGCCCTCGACCAGATCGTGCGCGACGTGATCGTTCCCGGTCCCTGACCCCGACCCGGGCCGGGCCCCATCGACGACGACGACGAAGGACCGACGCAGCCATGACCCAGACCGTGCGGCTCACCACCGCCCAGGCACTCGTGAAGTTCCTGTCCAACCAGTACTCCGAGCGCGACGGGGTCGAGCAGCGGCTCGTGACCGGCATCCTGGGCATCTTCGGCCACGGCAACGTCGCCGGCGTCGGCCAGGCGCTGCTCCAGGCGCAGGTGCAGGGCGAGGACGGGGCGGAGGGCGACGACGTGCTCGGCGACCTTCCGTACTACCTCTCGCGCAACGAGCAGGGGGCCGTGCACACCGCGACGGCGTTCAGCCGGGCCCGCAACCGCCGCCAGGTGATGGCCGTGACGACCTCCATCGGCCCGGGCGCGACGAACATGGTGACCGGTGCGGCCCTGGCGACGACGAACCGCATCCCGGTGCTGCTCCTGCCGTCCGACCAGTTCGCCAACCGGGTGCCCGACCCCGTGCTCCAGCAGCTCGAGGACCCGGGAACCCTCGACGTCACCGTCAACGACGTGTTCCGGCCGGTGTCGCGCTTCTTCGACCGGATCAACCGCCCCGAGCAGCTCATCCCGTCGCTGCTGAACGCCATGCGGGTGCTCACCGACCCGGCCGACACCGGTGCGGTCACGGTGTGCCTCCCGCAGGACGTGCAGGCCGAGGCGCACGACTGGCCGCTCGCCTTCTTCGCCAAGCGGGTGTGGCACATCGGGCGCCCGGTGCCCGAGCCCGCCGCGCTGGAGCGGGCGCTGGCCGTCATCCGCTCGGCGAAGCGGCCCCTTGTCGTGGCGGGGGGTGGCGTCGTCTACTCCGAGGCCTCCGAGGAGCTGCGCGCCTTCGCGTCTGCCACGGGAATCCCGGTGTCGGACACCCATGCCGGCAAGGGAGCCATCAACTGGGACCACCCGTCGGCCGTCGGCGGCGTGGGGTCGACCGGCTCGTCGGCCGCCAACGCGCTGGCTCGTGAGGCCGACGTCGTCATCGGCATCGGCACGCGTTACTCCGACTTCACCACCGCCAGCCACACGATCTTCGCGAACGAGGGCGTGCGGTTCGTCAACGTCAACGTGCTCGGGTTCGACGCAGCCAAGCACGGCGCGGCGATGCTCGTCGCCGACGCGCGGGAGGCACTGCGTGCCCTCACCGCCGGCCTCGAGGGCTGGCAGGTGGATGCCGCCTACCGGCGGGAGGCGGTCGACCTCGACGCGGCGTGGCAGGCGGTCGTCGACGAGTGCTACCACCGCGACCACACGCCGCTGCCGGCCCAGACCGAGGTCTTCGGGGCGCTGAACGAGCTGATGGGCCCGAAGGACGTCGTCATCAACGCCGCCGGATCGATGCCGGGTGACCTGCAGTGCCTCTGGCGGGCGTCGACCCCCGAGCAGTACCACGTGGAGTACGCGTTCTCCTGCATGGGCTACGAGATCCCCGCCTCGCTCGGCGTGAAGCTGGCCGTCGGCGACAGGCACGAGGTGGTGGCCATCGTCGGCGACGGCACCTACCAGATGCTGCCGATGGAGATCGCCACCATCGTCTCCGAGGGGGTGAAGGTCATCCTCGTGCTGCTCCAGAACCACGGTTTCGCCTCGATCGGCGCGCTTTCCGAGTCGCGCGGATCGCAACGGTTTGGTACGAAGTACCGCATGCGCCGGTCCTCGACCGGCCGCCTCGACGGTGAGGAGGTTCCCTTTGACCTCGCAGCCAACGCCGCGTCCTGGGGAGCTGACGTCCTGCGCTGCGCCTCCATCGCGGAGTTCCGCGAGAACTACGCTCGCGCAACCGAATCGGAGCAGACGACGGTGCTCTACATCGAGACCGACCTGATCGGCCCGAACCCGCCCGGGTCGGCCTGGTGGGACGTCCCGGTCTCCCAGGTGTCCACGCTGGAGTCCACCCAGCGGGCGTATGCCGAGCACGTCGAGAACCAGCGCGCCCAGCGCCCCTACCTCTGATCCATCATTTTCCCATCATCCGTATTCTAATGACCGAATGTCAGAACAAATCCTTGACAGGGTGACGTAGCACACGCTGGAATGAGCACGTGGAGCCGACCCGCTCCGACCAACAGAACAGCACCATCCGGTCCCGGCCCGACCGTCACGTGGACTTCACCCTTTCCCCCGTGACCGATGAACCCGAAGCCCGGCCGCCGCAGTCGCCATCCCGGCGCGCACCACCGATGCCACCCCCACGGGTCGCGCCGGAGCGGCACCCACACTGATCCCGCAGAGCTGCGGGACAGTTGCCCTGAAAGGACACCGTCCCACCATGAATCAGAGCCGATTCCGGAAGGTCGTCGCGGCGACCGCCATCGCTGCCTCCGCCACCATGGTCCTCGCCGCATGCAGCAGCGGTGGCAAGAGCGCCACCGCCACCACGGCCGGTGGCGCCGCCGCCGAGAAGAACATGACCGTCATCATGGTCACCCACCAGGCCCCCGGCGACACGTTCTGGGACCGCATCCGCAAGGGTGCCGAGGCGGCCGCCGCCAAGGACGGCATCGACTTCCAGTACACCAACGACCCGGACGCCACCAAGCAGGCCCAGCTCATCCAGGCCGCCATTGACAAGAAGCCCGACGGCATCGCCGTGACCGACCCCAACACGGGTGCCATCGGTGACGCCATCAAGAAGGCCGTCGCGGCCGGCATCCCGGTCTCGATGTTCAACGCCGGTGGCCCGGACGCCCTCGGCCTGGGCGCCATCGGCTACTTCGGCCAGGACGAGAAGGACGCCGGCATCGCCGTGGGCAAGCGGGCGGCTGACGACGGTGCCAAGCACATCCTCTGCGTCATCCAGGAGCAGGGCCAGTCCCAGCTCGAAGCCCGCTGCGACGGCGTCACCGAGGGTGCCGCCGGCGCCAAGGTCGAGCGCCTCTTCGTCAACGGTCGCGACGACTCCGCGGTGACCAGCAACATCCAGGCGAAGGTGTCCGCGGACAAGAGCATCGACTACATCACCACCCTCGGCGCCCAGTACGCCCTCGACGCCGGCAAGGCCGTCAAGAGTGCGGGCAGCAGCGCCAAGGTGGGCACGTTCGACACGAACGAGGAGCTGATCAAGGCGATCCAGGACGGCTCGGTGACCTTCGCCATCGACCAGCAGCCCTATGTCCAGGGCTACCTGGCTCTCGACAGCCTGTGGCTCTACAAGACGAACGGCAACACCCTCGGGGGTGGCCAGAACGTCGCCACTGGTCCGGCCTTCATCGACAAGACCAACGTCGACTCGGTCGCGACCTTCGCAGCTAATGGAACCCGGTAACAGCTCATGACAACAACGACCACCAGTAGTACCAAGACGAGCCCTCCTGTGGTCGGCGGGGACGACCGGGTCCGCACCCGGTCGTTCCTGTCCACCCTCCTGGGCATGCCGGCGGTCGGCGCATTCATCGGGGCGATCGCGATCGCCGCCCTGTTCTTCGTCACCGCGCCGGCTTTCCGCAGCATCGACAACATCGGGACGATCCTCTACCAGGGTTCGACCATCGGCATCATGGCCGTCTTCGTGGCCCTGCTGATGATCGGCGGCGAGTTCGACCTGTCGGCCGGCGTCGCCGTGACCTTCTCCAGCCTCACCGCCGCGCACGCAGCGTGGTACCTGGGACTGAACGTCTGGGGCGGCGTCGCGATCGCCCTGCTGTTCTCCCTAGGAGTCGGCGCCTTCAACGGCTGGCTCCTCCACGTCACCAAGCTGCCCAGCTTCCTGGTGACGCTCGGCACGTTCTTCGTGCTCGCGGGCGCCAACCTGGCGATGACCCGCATCATCACCGGCGGTGTCTCGTCGAACACGATCAGCCAGATGGACGGCTGGGACAGCGCCCACGCGGTGTTCGCCTCGACGTTCACCATCGGGTCGATCCAGATCATCATCCCGGTGATCTACTGGATCGTCCTGACGGCGGTCGTCGCGTTCATCCTGCTGCGCACGCGGGTCGGCAACTGGGTCTTCGCGGTCGGTGGCGACGCCGCTGCCGCGCGGGCCGTCGGCGTACCGGTCACCGGCACCAAGGTCGCCCTGTTCATGGGGGTCGGCTTCGGCGCCTGGCTGGTCGGCATGCACAACCTCTTCTACTACAACAACGTCCAGTCCGGTTCGGGCGTGGGCAACGAGTTCATCTACATCATCGCGGCGGTCATCGGGGGCTGCCTCCTCACCGGCGGCTACGGCTCGATATTCGGGGCCTCGATCGGCGCGCTCATCTACGGCATGACCAACCTCGGCATCACGTATGCCGGGTGGGACGTCGACTGGCTGAAGAGCTTCCTCGGGATCCTGCTCATCGGTGCCGTGCTGGTGAACCAGGCGGTCAAGCGAAAGGCGGAGTCGTCATGACGGCAGTGTCCGAGAAGCCTCAGGTCGTCACGGAGGACACCGTGCCGATCCTCGAGCTCGACGACGTGGGCAAGCGCTACGGCAACGTGCACGCGCTGCGCGGCGTCAATATCACGGTCCGCAAGGGCGAGGTCACCTGCGTCCTCGGCGACAACGGTGCCGGCAAGTCGACCCTCATCAAGATCGTGGCCGGCCTGCACGAGCACACCGAGGGCGTCATGAAGCTCAACGGGGAGGAGACCACCTTCTCCTCGCCCCGCGTGGCCCAGCAGTCCGGCATCGCCACGGTGTACCAGGACCTCGCCCTGGCGCCGCTGATGTCGGTGTGGCGCAACTTCTTCCTCGGGAACGAGATCCGCAAGGGTCTCGGCCTGAACATCCCGGAGATGAAGCGGGTGGCCGGCGAGGAGCTGACCAAGATGGGGATCGTCATCCCCGACCTCGACCGGCCGGTGTCCGCACTGTCCGGTGGTCAGCGCCAGGTCATCGCCATCGCCCGCGCCATCTACTTCGGCGCCAACGTCGTCATCCTCGACGAGCCGACAGCGGCGCTGGGTGTGAAGCAGTCGGGTGTGGTGCTGAAGTACATCCTCAAGATGCGCGACGCCGGTCTCGGGGTCATCTTCATCACCCACAACCCGCACCACGCCTATCTCGTGGGCAACCACTTCATCATCCTCAAGCTCGGTCGGGTGGTGCTCGACGCCCACCGCAACGAGCTGACGCTCGAGCAGCTGACCGGTGAGATGGCCGGTGGCCAGGAGCTGGAGGAGCTCTCGCACGAGCTCGCCGGGGCCGACCCGGGCAAGGTGGTGGACCCCGCCCCTGAGGGAGAGCACGCGGTGGCCGCCCCGGTGATCGACAAGAAGGAGTTCGAGCAGCTGCTCGAGGAGGAGGCCGAGGAGGAGGCCTGACCAGCACCCCTCTGGCACACAGCGAGGAGCTCCGGCGGACACCGCGTCCGCCGGGGCTCCTCGCTGTCGGTGTCCGAACCGCCGGATGCCGGGTCGCCACCGCCGCGGATGCCGGGCCGCCACGGCCCGTGCGCGGTTCCGCCAGGTCGCGGCGAGCCGGGCGTGGAGCGGCGAGCCGGGCATGGAAGAGCCCCGGCGGACCTGGGTCTGCCGGGGCTCCTCGGTGTCCGACCACGGTGTTCGGGCACCGTGGCCGGGTGCTAGGAGGCGTTCGCCTTGACGACCAGGACGGGCACCGTGGAGTCGAGGAGGACCTCCTGGGTGACGCTGCCGAGGAACGCCTTCCCGACCGCCGAGCGCCGGCGGGCCCCGATGACGAGCAGGTCGGACCCGGCCCGGTCGAGCGCATCGAGGATGGCGGTGGCGGTGTGGTCGACGCCGGAGCCCTCGCCGGCCGCCACCTGCACCTCCCACTCGACGGGAAGGCCAGCCTGGGCTGCCACGGCGGCGGCGACCAGGTCGCCGATCCCCTGGGTCAGCGCCTCCTCGGCGTCGAGGTCCTTGGCCGTGACGACGTGCAGGACGACCAGGGAGGTCCCCCGGACGGCCGCCTCGGCGACGGCGGCGGCCAGCACGACATCGCTGGCCTGGTTGATCTGGTGGGCAACGGCGACGCTCATCGTGCGGCGCTCCTGTCTGGCCGTGCGGGCCGGTTCGGTGGTGCTCCCCGGTGGGGACGGTGGCGCCGTCCCGGGCGGGGCAGCGACGTGCGGGTGGTGCCGTCAGGCGTAGAACTCCGGGCGGTCGACCATCTCGATGGCAACCTCGCCGTCCTCGGTGAGCGCCTTGACCCCGGCGTCGCACACGCAGGCGGCCGCGTAGCCGTCCCACGAGGTCGACCCGGTGTGTTCGCCCCGGGCGACCGCCGAGATCCACTCCTGCACCTCGGTGACGAAGGCGCCCCGGAAGCGGTCGTTGTGGTCGCGCGTGATGCGGTTGCCGGCGCCGAAGTCGCGGCGCACGCGAGGTGAGCTCCTGGTCACCCAGGCTCACGGTGCCGCGCTCGGCGACCGCCTCGCAGCGGATGTCGTAGCCGTACTGGGCGTTGACGAAGATCTCGTCGTCGACCCGCGCGCCGGAGGTGCTGGTGAGCACGAGCACGAGCGGGTCCTGCAGGTGTTCAGCCGCCAGCGAGGACTTGCGCGGGATGTCGACCCGGGCGGAGACGAACTCCTCGCCGAGCAGCCATCGCATCGTGTCGACCTCGTGGATCGCGGTGTCGTTGATCGCCATGTCCCACGTGTAGTGGTCGGGGACGGTGGGGTTGCGGTGGGCGCAGTGCACCATGAGGGTGCTCGCCGAGCTCTCCGGAGTCGAGCAGCGCCTTCATCTGGCGGTAGCCCGCGTCGAAGCGGCGCATGAACCCGACCGTGACGAGCCGGCGGCCGGCGGCCTGCTCGGCCGCCATGATCCGCAGGGCCGCGTCGGCCGTGGGGGTGAGCGGCTTCTCGCAGAGCACCGGCTTGCCCGCGGCGATGCAGGCCAGCACGTCGACCTCGTGGGCGGGCCCGTAGCTGCAGATCATCACGGCGTCGACGTCGGAGCTCTCGATGAGCTCGGCCGAGGTCGCGTAGGACGTGCCACCGATGCGCTCGGCCACCTCGGCCGCGCGGGCCGGGTCGACATCGCTGACCGCGACGACACGCCCCCCGGCGATGACGGTGTGGATGCGCTCGATGTGCGCCTGCCCCATGCCGCCGGGGCCGATCATTCCGATGCGGACGGTCACTGTCGTGCCCTTCAGAGGAGGCCGAGACCGAGCGAGGCGAGGTACTCGCGGGTCTGGACGGCGATGGGGAGGGGGGCGTCCTTGGGGCAGCCGTACATGTCCTGCTCGCAGATGACGTAGAGCTCCTTGTCGAGGTCGGCGAGCGCCTCGATGAGGTCGTGCATGTCGGGCAGGCCGGCGGGCGGCGCCACCGAGACCCCGGCGTGCACGGCCTTCACGAACGGCCAGTCCTCGTCGTGGGCCTGCTTGACCAGGCCCGCATCCATCGCCTTGATGTGCACGTAGGAGATGCGCTCGGGGTACTTGCGGCACAGCTCCATCGGGTCGCCGTCGCCGTAGATGATGTGCCCGGTGTCGAGGCAGAAGCCGACGTACTCGGGGTCGGTCGCCTGGAAGATGCGGTCGATGTCGTCGGGGGTCTCGATGTGGCTGTCGCCGTGGGGGTGCAGCACCATCTTCAGGCCGTAGTCCTCCTTCATGATCCGCCCGAGCTTGTCGGCGTTCTTGATGTAGAGGTTCCACGCCTCGGTGGAGAGCACCTTGTCGTCGGTGTACGCACCGGTCTTCTCGTCGCGGAACATCGGGGGCAGGTGCACGACGTACTCCGCGCCGACGGCGGCGTGCGTCTCGCCGATGGCGCGGAAGAACTTCTCCGTGTCGGGCCACGCCTCGGCCTGGTGCAGGATTCCCCAGCCGGTGCCGGCGACGACCCTGAAGCCGCGTGCGTCCATCTCTTCCTGGAGGCGGGCCGGCTCGGTCGGGAAGTAGCCGTACGGGCCGGTCTCCATGACGGAGAAGCCGGCCGTCGCCATCTCGTCGAGCGCGACGTCCCAGTCGATCTGCTTCTCGTCCTGCGGGAACCAGACGCCCCACTGGTCGGGGCAGACACCGATGGTGAGCTTGCCGTAGCGGGGATCGGTGTTGCGGGCCTTGGACTCCGCCATCGGGGGGTTCCTTCCGGGCTCGATGGATGCCAGTCAAACCTACGGTTGAGCATTTGTCCTGTCAATAGATCATGAGCACCATACCGTGTCATGAGCACGGCGGCGCAACCCGGTCGGGAGCTGTCAGTCGAGGTCGTCGAGCACGTGCCGCAGGTAGCGCCGCGGTTCGGCGAGGAAGCTGCGGTGGTGGGTGACCACCTCGAGGTCGTCCCAGGTGGTGGGGCGGATGCCGTGCTCGCCCAGCTCGAGCACCGACGCCTCGGGGATGGCGGCCAGCACCGGTGAGTGGGTGGCCAGCACCACCTGGGTGCGCGGGCGCCGGGCCATCTCGGCGAGCTCGGCGACGAGGTGCAGCTGGGCCGAGAAGGACAGGCCGGCCTCGGGTTCGTCCATGACGAACAGCCCCTCGCCCCGGAACCGCCGGGTCTGCAGCAGCGCGACGAACGACTCACCGTGCGACAGCCCGTGGAAGAGCGGGTCGCGGCTCCACGGCGAGTCCGCTCGCGAGGTGTCGAGGTAGGTGAACAGCCCGTGCATCGTCTCGGCCCGCACGAAGTAGCCCCACCGCGGCGCCCCCGGGTCGCGCACCACGGTGAGCCACTCGTGCAGCGGCGACTCGCTCTCGTGGGTGCGGTGCGTGGGCCCCGGTCGACCCGCCCTCGGCGTTCATGCCGGCCGCCATCGCGAGCGCCTCGACCAGCGTCGACTTGCCCGAGCCGTTCTCACCCACGAGCACCGTGCAGCGCGCCAGGTCGAGCCCGTCGGCCAGCACCTGCGCGACCGCCGGGATGGTGAGCGGCCAGACGTCGGATGCCGGCAGCTCGGCACCGCGCGCCCGCTGCAGCCGGCGGGCCGGCAGCCCGTCGGTCCACGGTGAGGAGGCGGACGGCATACGCGGGACGCTATCGGCCACCACCGACGCCCGGCATCCGGTGCGTGCGGGCCACCGTAGGCTTGACCCTCGTGACGGACACCCCCGCCCCCGCGCCCGTAGGCACCGACCCGAGCGCCCTCCCCGAGGCCGACCTGCCCGAGCAGCTGCGCATCCGCCGCGACAAGCGCGACCGCCTGCTCGCGGCCGGCATCCCGCCGTATCCCGTCGCGGTCCCGCGCACCCACTCGCTGGCCGAGGTGCGCGAGCAGTGGGGGCACCTCGAGCAGGGCGAGGAGACGCAGGACGTAGTCGGGGTCGCCGGTCGTGTCGTCTTCATCCGCAACACCGGCAAGCTCGCGTTCGCCACGCTGCAGGAGGGCATCGGCACGCGGCTGCAGGTCATGCTCAGCCTCGCCGAGGTGGGCGAGGAGGCGCTGGCCGCCTGGAAGTCCGACGTCGACCTCGGCGACCACGTCTTCGTCGAGGGCCGGGTGATCAGCTCGCGCCGCGGTGAGCTGTCGGTGATGGCGAGCCGCTGGGGGATGGCGAGCAAGGCGCTGCGACCGCTGCCGGTGCTGCACAAGGAGCTCTCCGAGGAGAGCCGAGTGCGCCAGCGCTACGCCGACCTCGTCGTGCGCCAGGAGGCCCGCGACATGGTGCGCACCAAGGCCACCGCGCTGCGCGCCATCCGGTCGGTGCTCGAGGCGCAGGGCTACCTCGAGGTCGAGACCCCCGTGCTCCAGCTCGTGCACGGCGGCGCGGCCGCCCGGCCGTTCCGCACGCACCTCAACGCGTTCGACCAGGACATGGTGCTGCGCATCGCGCTCGAGCTGAACCTCAAGAAGGCCGTCGTGGGCGGGGTCGACCGGGTCTACGAGATGGGCCGGATCTTCCGCAACGAGGGCATCGACGCCACTCACTCGCGCCGAGTTCACGATGCTCGAGGCGTACGAGGCCTGGGGCGACCAGACCTCGATCGGCGCCCTGATGCGCGACCTCTACCTCGGCGTCGCCGACGCGCTCGGCTCGCGGCTCGTCGAGACCCCGGCCGGCACCGTCGACCTCGACGGCGAGTGGCGCTGGCTGCCCGTCTACGACGCGGTGAGCCAGGCCGTCGGCGAGGCGGTCACCCTCGAGACGTCCAAGGAGACGCTGCTCGGGTACGCGGCGAAGCATGGCGTCGAGGTCGACCCGGGGCTGGAGAAGGACAAGGTCTTCCTCGAGCTGCTCGGCGAGCTCGTCGAGCCCGGCCTGCTGCAGCCGACCTTCCTGTGCGACTACCCCGCCATCGCCCAGCCGCTCGCCCGCCCGCACCGCGAGAAGGAGGGGCTCATCGAGGCCTGGGACCTCATCATCGGCGGCGTCGAGCGCGGCACCGGCTTCTCCGAGCTGGTCGACCCGGTCGTGCAGCGCGAGGTGCTCACCGCCCAGTCGCTGCGCGCGGCCGGCGGCGACCCCGAGGCGATGCAGCTCGACGAGGACTTCCTGCGGGCGCTCGAGTACGGCGCCCCGCCGATGGGCGGCCTGGGCCTGGGCATCGACCGGCTGGTCATGCTGTTCACCAGCGCGAACATCCGCGAGACCATTCTTTTTCCGCACCTGAAGCCACAGGCCTGAGGCATGGCTGCCGCCTGTCCCCACGTCATCGCGATTGTGGCCGCCCACCCGACGACGGGAGCCTGAGCCAATGGATGCCGTGTGGCCCTACCTCGCAGCCATTCTGCCGACCATTCTGGTCGCGATCCTTTTCTACTTCCTCATCAAGAGCATGCTCGAGGGTGACCGGCGCGAACGCATCGCCCAGCGCCGGTTCGAGGCCGAGCAGGACCGAGCACGGGCCGCTTCGGCCGAGAGCACCACTGATTCCGAAGGGGACGCCACCGATTCCGGCGAGCCGGGACCGGGCACCCGGGCCTGAACATAAATACCGATGGATATCCACAGGAACATCAAGGTTTCACCATTGTCCGGAATTCGCTGCTAATGTCTTTTCCGGCATCATGACGCTGCCACGGAATCCACCCAAAGCCCCCGAAGGGAAAACCATGGCAAAGAAGGTCCAGGTGCTCTTGGTCGACGACATCGACAAGAGCTCCGCTGCTGACGAGACGGTGTCGTTCTCTCTCGACGGCGTCAGCTACGAGATCGACCTGACCTCGGAGAACGCCGCCAAGCTGCGCGACGACCTCGCCGTGTGGATCGGCCACGCCGAGCGCACCGGCGGCCGCCGCGCGACCGCCCGCTCGGCGTCCAAGGGGTCCGGCCGCAAGACCGACCTCAGCGCGGTGCGCGCGTGGGCCCGTGACAACGGCCACCAGGTCAGCGAGCGCGGCCGCATCTCCGCCGAGGTCCAGGCCGCCTACGACAAGGCCCACGGCTGATCGACCAGCACCTCACCGATGCGGCGCCCCCCGACGTGGTGGGCGCCGCATCGCTGATGTCCCGGCGGCACGCGTGGCTCACGTTCACCGCCGGTGGGATGCCGTTGCCGCACTCGCTCGGCTCGGTGGCTGGCGCGCCGGACGACGAGGTTCGTGGCTGGCAGCAGCAGCTCACCGCCCTGCAGGGCCAGTGGTACGACGTCGACGCCCCGCCCCAGGTGGCCGCGGTCTTCGTGCTGCAGTGGCTGCTCCAGGTGCCGGCGCACACCGCGGCGCATGCGGCGGCATTCGGGCCCTGGCGCGCCGAGCTGGGTGGGCTGACCTTCGACCTCGGGCCATCGCTGGTCCCGTCGCGGGTGCGGCTCACGACCCTCGAGCCGGATGCCGGCCTGCTCGCCGAGCGCCTGGCGCGCGCCGAGCGCGACTACCGCGTCGTCGCCGAACCCGTGGCGACGGCATACCCGTCGGTCGTGCGGCTCGGTCCGCACGCGCGCGCGGCCCTGGTCGCCGACATGTGGGCGGCGGCCCGCCGTGAGGCCGAGGCTGCGGCCGGTCTGATCCGCCCGGGCGTGCCGTCGCGTGAGTCGTGCTGCCTGATCTATAAGCTGCCCGGGTGTGTCGAGTGCGCCGGCTGTCCGCGGCTGCGCCCGGGGGGCTGACGCTTTCGGCCGAGGTGTCCGCTCAGGCGCGCACCCAGCCGCGTTCGGTCCAGCGGTAGGTGACGTCTGCGGCATCCGCCTCGGGTGGCAATGCCGTGGGGCTGGTGGCCGAGGGTTGTCCGCCGACCTGACGGTAGCCGGTCGCGATGCCGGCGGCCGACGCGTCCTGCGGCGAGAGTGCGCTGACCCCGATGAGCGCGACGGCGGCCGCGGTCGACAGGGCCTCGACCAGTCGGCGACCGCTGGAACGGACGGTGATGGATCGTGTCGTGGAGGTCATGACCCCACCGTGCACGCCGTGCCCCGGGTACGGCCTCGGCCCCGCCTGTGTGGTTCCTGTGCGCCTCGCGCGGCTCGCGGGGCTCGCCCGGCGCGCTCAGGGTCGGCGGGTCAGGGCAGGTCGGCGATGAGGTCGCCGTCTCGCTCGATGCGCTCGAGTACCTCGTCGAACATCAACTGCCGCAACGCTTCTGGCTCCTCGGCGCCGTGCTCGACCTCGTCCCAGGTGCGGGGGGCCGCCACACACGGCAGCTCGCGGCCACGCAGCGAGTAGGGGCTGATGGTGGTCTTGGCGGCGACGTTCTGGCTCCAGTCCAGGAAGACCTTTCCGGGCCGCAGCGACTTGGTCATCTTCCACAGCACCAGCCCGGGGTACTTCTTGGTCATCTCCTGCGCCAGCTGCATCGCCAGGTCGCGCACCTGGTCACTGGTGAGATCGCCCCCCAGCGCTGCGTAGAGCTGCATGCCCTTGCTGCCCGAAGTCACCGGGAACATCTCCAAGCCGAGCATCGCGAGCCGATCGCGCACCAGGAGAGCGACTTTCGCGCACTCGTGCAGGCCGGCGGGCTTGCCGGGGTCGAGGTCTATGACCAGGCGATCGGGGTTGCGGCGCTCGCCCTCGTCGTCGACGGTCCACTGCGGCACGTGGATCTCGAGGCTGTTGAGGTTGACCAGGTAGGTGAGGTCGGCCAGGTCGGTGATCAGCGGGTAGGTGACGTCGTCGATCGGCGCCCGCGGCAGCCAGCTCGGGGCGCCGGAGGGCAGGTTCTTCTCGAAGAACATCTGGTCCTCGACGCCGTGCGGCCAGCGCACCCGAGTGACGGGGCGGTTGGCGACGTGCGGCAGCATCAGCGGCGCGACCTGGGCGTAGTAGGCGAGCACCTCGCCCTTGGTCGTCTCGGTCGAGGGGTACATCACCTTGTCCAGGCTGGTGAGCCGCAGCTTGCGGCCGGCCACCTCCACCCGGGTCACCTCGGGCACGTACTCAGGCATCGTCGACCTCCTCCAGGTCGGCCGGGCTCAGGTCGCTGCGCACGCCGAGGTAGGCGGGCTGGCGCAGCCGGTGCTGGCCGGTGAGCTCGAGGGTGCGCACCTCGACGACGAGCGTGGGCTCGACCCAGGTGGTGCCGCTGGCATCGATGGCCGGCACCTCGTCGACGAAGGGCGAAGTCGGGCGGGTCAGGGGGCGCAGGCGAAGTGCCAGCGCCTCGCCCGCGGTGCCCGCCAGCCCCGAGCCCACGCGGCCGGCATACCGCCACCCCCCGGCGCCGTCGGGCAGGCCGACGAGCACGGCGCCGAGCCGTCCGTTGGAGCCGACCTCCGGGCGCCAGCCGCCCACCACGACCGACAGGCTGCTGCGGTGCGCGGTCTTGCGCCAGTCCGGGGATCGGCGCCCCACGGCATACGAAGCGGTGCGTCGTTTGCTGACGATGCCTTCCAGGCCCTGCTCCTTGGTGGCCGCGAGCAGCTGCGGCCCGTCCTCGTAGACCTCGGGCACCTGCCAGTTGCGGCCAGTCAGGTCGAGGCGGTCGAGCAAAGCCCTTCTCGCAGACCATGGTTGCGTGGTCAGGTCGGAGCCGAACAGGCGCAGCAGGTCGAACACCATCAGCGTCACCGGGCGGGTGACCGCCAGTCGCTGGGCGCGGCGCCGGTCGCTCACGTGCATCCGCTCGGTCAGGGCGTGGAAGCTCGGCCGGCCGCCGTCGAGGGCGACCACCTCGCCGTCGAGCAGCATGTCGTCGTAGTCGCGGCCGATCTCCTCCAGCTCGGGGTAGGCGGCCGTCACGTCACGCTCGTTGCGGGACCAGACCGTCACCACGCCCTCGCGCACGTCGACGAGCACCCGCATGCCGTCCCACTTGACCTCGTGCACCCACGCGTCACCGGCCGGCACGCGGTCGGCGACGGTGGCCAGCATGGGGCGCATGCGCACATCCTGCCGCTCGTGGTGCTTGTGGGCGCCTCGGTCAGTGGATGCCGTGGCGTTGAGTGGGTGCCGCTGGTCGTCGTCGGCATTGACGTCGCTGCCGTAGCCAAACGCTTGGATGCCGTCTCCCGTGGCTGGGGTAGCGTGCCGCCTTTGCTCATGCAGCGACTGGTTTGAAACTGGCGCGTCGACGTCACGGAGTCTGTGGTCGCCTTCTCATGCGGCCGAGATGACCGGCCACCCTGCTGAGCCGGTCATCTCGAGTCGCGCTTCACCCGCCGTCACCCCACGCCGTGTCCCACACCTTGGCAGGCGGTTGGCTCCTCAGAGGGCCGGGATGGTCAGGTGCCCACCTGGTCTTTCGGCTCGAGTCACAATTCACCCGCCGTCAGCCCACCCCTTGTGCCTCACTGACGTGAGCGGTCGCCTTCTCATGCGGCCGGGATGGTCAGGTGCCCATTGGGTCGGTCGGCTCGAGTCACAATTCACCCGCCGTCAGCCCACCCCTTATGCCTCACTGACGTGAGCGGTCGGCTTCTCATGCGTCCGGGGTGGCCAGACTCCCCGCCCAAGCCGGTCAGCTACCGCCGCGTTCCACCCGGCCGGCACACCACCCCGGCGTCCCTCACCGCTATGCGTGGTTGCATGCACGCGCGGCCGCGAAGCGCAGTTCACCTTGCCCAAAGAGATTCTGCTACAGGCGAACACATGGATTCGAACACTTGTATGATGACGTCCCAGCCGGTAGAATCGTGTCACGGGGAAGGGGGAAGTCATGGCCACGTCACAGCGACACACCAAGCGGTCGGTTGCCGCCAATGTCACGACTCCCGCCACGGCACCGGGCGACGCTGCCGCCGCCGTGACGTTGGGTGCACGCCGGGTCGCCACCGCGCTTGCCGAACCTGGCGCCGGGCGCAGCCGCGGCGAGTGGCTCACTGTCGTCGGGGACTGCCAGTCGTTGATCAACACCCTCACCGCGGTGCAGGACGCCGCGATCGCCGAGGCCGCCCGGCGCGAGAGCGTGTGGTGCGAGGACGGCACCCTCGGCGAGGCCGTGCACGCCCCGGGCCGGGTGACCCTGGATGCCGCCGACGTCATCGCGCCGGTGATCGGGGCGACGCACCAGCAGGCGCAGCGCCGCGTCGAGCAGGCGGTGCGCCTGGCCGCCCGCCGGGTGCCGGTGCCCGCCGAGGCCCGTGACCTGCCCGACGCCAGCGGTCTGGGTGGGCTGCACGAGGCGATGGCGGCCGGGCACCTGGACGGCTACCGGGCCGGGGTCGTCGCGTTCGAGCTCGACGTGGCGCCCGCCGACGTCGCCGACGCCGTCGTGGCCGCCCTGACCGACCACCTCGGTGAGGACTCCACCTCGCTGCGGCGGCGCACCCGGGTGCTGCTCTCACGCATCTCCCCCGACCTGGTCCATCAGCGCGCCCAGAAGGCGCGGGCGAACACCGGGCTACGCCGCTGGGTGGCCGAGCCCGGCGTCGACGAATGGCACGGCACCTTCCCCAGCGAGGACGCCGCCACCGCCTGGGCCGCCATCGACCGCCTCGCCCACGACCTGGTCGCCAACAGCACCTGCACCAACATCGAACAAGCCCGCGGCAAAGCCCTGACCGACCTGGTCACCGGCAACGCCACCATCGACGTCCAGATCGTGCTCACCGTGCCAGCCGACACCCAGCCGGCCTCTGCAACTGACCAGACCACCGTGGCTGCCTCCGAGCCCCACGCGCCCCCTCCGGCCAACAGTCAGCACCTGGCTCCTGGAAGTCCTGAGGCCACCTTCCCTGCCTCCGAGTCCCACGCGCCAGCTCCGGCCGTGTCGCGTGACGACGAGGCCTCTGTTGTACCCGCCGCAGCCGCGGTGCCCGGGGCAGCCACTGCCAACACCGACCAGGGCACCCTCACCGCGAGCGAGCTCAGCGCCGGCTACCTCGCCGGCGGTACGGCCATCACCCAGGACACGTCGGCGACCGCCGCCGAAGGGCTCTCCACACCCGCCGTGCCTTCAGACAACCCGGCAGCGCCGACAACCGGAACGGACGACCACGTGGTCGAGGTGCGCGCAGCATCGTCGTCAACCCTTGCAGCGGTCGTCGACGACGCGGCCGCTGCTCACCCCAGGCAGTCGCCGACAGCAGCCGAGTCTGAACTGGGCCTGGCCCATGCGCCAACGACACTTCCACCGGCAACTCATGCGCTACTAACTCATAGGCCGACGATGACTGGGTCGGACGATGACCTGGTCGAGGTGCAGGGAAGCCGACCCTCCGAGCCGTTGCTCGTCCGCCGCACCTGGTTGCGCGACCACCTGCGCAAGCAACCGCCGCAGCTCCGGCGCCGGGCCAAGCAAGCACCATCGCGCTTCGTGCCCTGCGACCCACTCACCGGAGCCCGCCTCGACCCCCGCGACGACCTCGCCACCGTTGCCTACCGGCCCAGCCCCGAGCTCGCCGCCCTGGTCCGCGCCCGCGACGGCCGCTGCCGCTTCCCCGGCTGCTGCGTCGCCGCCAGGTTCTGCGACCTCGACCACGTACGACCCTGGCCCACCGGCCCCACCAGCGCCGCCAACCTGCTCACCCTCTGCCGGCGCCACCACCGCATCAAGCAACGCCCCGGTTGGAAACTGCGCCTGGCACCGGACGGTGCCGCCACCTGGACCGACCCCACCGGGCGCACCCGTACCACCGCACCGCTCGACGCCCTGACCCCCCTGGTCCTCGCCGCAGATGCCGCCCCCACCCGACCCACAACCCCACCCACACCAGACCTCGTCACCACCGTGACCGTGACCCCCACCGCCACCGCCACCGCGTGGAGCGCCCTCGAGACCCACCTCGGCTTCACGCTCGAGCACCACCCGCACCACGACCGGAACGAGCGCCACTGGCTGCCGCCGACGCACCGCCGCTGCACCAGCACCTCGGGCCTACGGGCCGGAGTCGCCCGATCCAGGGCCAACGCCTTCCCCGACACGCCCCCGTTCTAGGCAGGACCAATCGCGATCTCCGCTCTCGACGAACGTCCTGACCGGCGCGAGACGGGTATCGCGGCTCCCGATCGAGAGGAACCATCGTGACGTCGGTGGTAGAGGGAACACCGCGACTCCGTTCCCAAGGAACTTCTCGGCTGCCGCGCCAGGCATCCGAAGCGGGCGCCCCCGGCGCCCAACTCGTCCGAAGGGCCCGGCATCCGCCGGCGTCAGCGAACCCCCCACCTGCACAGCAGGACGCCACGGACCTGTCCGGGCGCCGCTCACCGGCCTAGGCTGGGACCTTGCGTCGAGCGCGAGGAGGCGCACGGCATACGAAAGGGTGGAGCACCATGCGGGCGATCTGGAAGGGCGCGGTCTCCTTCGGACTGGTCAACGTGCCGGTGCGGCTGTACTCGGCCACCGAGAACCACGACGTGCAGTTCCGTCAGGTGCACCGGGAGGACGGCGGGCGGATCAAGTACAAGCGCACCTGCTCGATCGACGGCGAGGAGGTGTCGTACGACGACATCGCCAAGGGCTACGAGACCGAGGACGGCGACATGGTCGTGCTCACCGACGACGACTTCTCCGACCTGCCCAACCGCAGCTCCAAGGAGATCGGGGTCACCAAGTTCGTCCCGGCCGACCAGATCGACCCGATGTGGCTCGACAAGAGCTACTACCTCGAGCCCGACAAGGCCGCGACCAAGCCCTACATCCTGCTGCGCGACGCGCTGGTCAAGGAGAAGCGGATGGCGATCTGCACGGTCTCCATCCGCACCCGGATGACCATGGCCGTGCTCCGCGTGCGCGACGGCGTCATCGTCATGCAGACGATGCTCTGGCCCGACGAGATCCGCGCCGCCGACTTCGCGACCGTGACCGAGGACGACCGGGCCACCAGGCAGGAGATGGACATGGCCAAGATGCTCATCGACCAGCTGGCCGGCGACTACGACCCCGATGAGTACGAGGACGACTACGCCATCGCGGTCAAGGAGCTCGTACGCGCCAAGGTCGAGGGCGGCGAGGTGCGCGTCAGCGCGGCCGAGCCCGAGGAGAGCGGCGAGGTCGTCGACCTGCTCGCAGCCCTGGCCCGCTCGGTCGAGAAGGCCAAGGCCTCCCGCGGCGAGGCGCCGACCGCGGCCAAGAGCAGCAGCACCGGCACCAAGAGCCCCACGCAGAAGTCGGCGGCCACGAAGACCGCCGCGAAGAAGGCAACGGCGAAGAAGACAGCCGCCAAGAAGAGCGAGAAGTCGGACAAGTCGGACAAGGCCGAGAAGAAGGCGAGCTGAGCGCACGGATGCCGGCTGACTCCGTCCCCGACCGCGCGACCCCACCGAACGAGGCGCACGCCATCGGTGCCCCCGCGCGCCGGGCCCTCACCAATGCTGGTCTCACGACGTGGGATGCCGTCGACGCGGCCCCCGACGCCGACCTCCTCGCGCTGCACGGCTTCGGCCCGAGGGCCCTGCGCCTCCTCCGCCAGGCCTCGGCCGGACGAGGGTAGGGAACCCGCCGCGAGTACGCCGACGCCCACGGCGTGTTGTCCACTCTCGACAGGACCTGGGCGCCAAGCACCCGCGGACGTGAGCACGCCCCATCCGCCGCCTACGCTGCGTCCATGCCCGAAGGCCACACGCTGTTCGCCCTCGCCCGCGACCTCCACGAGGCCTTCGCCGGCACCACCCCCGAGGTCACCAGCCCGCAGGGCAAGTTCGACGAGGGCGCCGCCGAGCTGAGCGGTCGCCAGCTCCTGCGAGCCACCTCGCGCGGCAAGCACCTGCTCGTCGAGTTCGCCGACGACCGGTGGCTGCACGTGCACCTGGGCCTGATCGGCAGCTTCACCGTCGACCAGCACGAGTGGACCGCCGAGGTGCCCGCCGTCGGGGCCGTACGGCTCCGCCTCAGAACCGACCAGCACGTCGCCGACCTGCGCGGCCCGAACCTCTGCCAGGTCGCCTCCCCCGAGCAGGTCGACGCGGTGCTCGCCCGCCTCGGCCCCGACCCGCTGCGCCCGGATGCCGACCCCGACGTCGCGTGGGCTCGCATCACCAAGAGCTCGCGCACCGTCGCCGAGCTGCTCATGGACCAGTCGGTGCTCGCCGGCGTCGGCAACGTCTACCGCTCCGAGGTGCTCTTCCGGCACCGACTCTCCCCTTTCACCGAGGGCAAGAACCTCAAGCGCGCCTCCTGGCGCCTGATCTGGGACGACCTCGAGCGCCTCATGCCGCTGGGCGTCGCCACCGGGCGCATCGTCACCGTCGAGGAGCAGGTGCTCGAGGTCGAGGCGGCGCTGGGCCGCGGTGAGGTGCCCCGCCTCACCGAGCGCTCGTCCTACGTCTACAAGCGCGGCGGGATGCCGTGTGTCGTCTGCGGCTCCAAGGTGCGCACCCGCCTCGTGGCCGGCCGCAACCTGTTCTGGTGCGGCCGCTGTCAGCGCCGCCGCTGAGCCGGCGCCCACGCTGAAGTCAACCCCCCACCTGCGACCTCACCCCCCACGGGTGTGACCCTGCGCCGGGCCGGGGTGGAGGGTGCACCCATGGGCACTGTGGCGCTCGTCGTCTTCCTCGTGCTGGTGTTCGCGTTCGCGCTCACCGCGCGGGCACTGCGCCGCATCGACGTGTCGGCGCCGATGGCGTTCGTCGTCGCCGGCGCGCTGCTGTCGCTCGCCTTTCCCTCGCTCGACGAGGTCGCCAAGGAGGGTCTCACCCTCCTCACCGAGCTCACCTTGGCGCTCATCCTGTTCCACGACGCTGCCCAGGTGCGCCCGCGCCGGATCGCCGCCGACCGAGGCCTGATGTCCCGGCTGCTGCTGGTCGGGCTGCCACTGACGATCGCTGCCGGATGGCTGCTCGGCTGGGCGCTCTTCCCGGGCATGCCGGCGATGCTGCTGCTGCTGCTCGCGGCTGCGGTCGCCCCGACGGATGCCGGCCTCGGTGCCGCCACGGTGCTCAACCCGGTCGTTCCGGTGCGGGTGCGGAGGATGCTCAACGTCGAGAGCGGGCTCAACGACGGCCTGTGCACCCCGTTCGTGCTGTTCGCCATCGCAGCCCTCGCGGGCGAGGAGGGCCTCAAGCCGGTGCAGAGCATCTGGGCAGCGATGGGCGACCTGGCGGTGGGTGTCCTGGTGGGCGCCGTCGTCGGAGCCGGGGCAGGCCGCCTCCTCGGCTGGTCGCGCGCCCACGGCATCAGCTCGCGGCACACCCGGTTGCTCGCGGTGCTCGTCCTGCCCCTCATCGCCTACTTCGGGGCCGAGGTGGCCGGCGGCAACGCGTTCGTCGCGGCCTTCGTCGCGGGGTCGGCCTTCGCGGGAGCGGCCCGCTGGGCCGACGAGGAGGGAACCCTGAGCCTGACCGAGGCGGTCGCCGACCCGCTCGGGTTCGCCGTCTGGTTCGCCTTCGGGCTGATCGCCGTGCCGCTGCTCGTCGAGAACGTCGGGTGGGCCGAGGTCACCTTCGCGGTGCTGGCCCTGACCGCACTGCGGATGGTGCCGGTCGCCCTCGTGCTGCTCGGCACCGGGCTGCGCCGGCAAACGGTCGCCTTCGTCGGGTGGTTCGGCCCACGGGGGCTCGCGTCGGTCGTGTTCACCCTGCTGGCCCTCGAGGCCCTCGAGCTCGACGCCAACCTCATCAGGGTCGTCGCCACGATCTGCCTCACCGTGCTGCTCAGCGTGCTCGCTCACGGGCTCAGCGCCGATCCCCTGGCCAAGCGCTACGGCGCGTGGGCGCAGCGCACCGCACCGGTGCAGGAGCTGATCGGGTCGATCGAGCCCCGCACCCGCGGCTCGCTGCGCCAACGTGGGATGCAGCCGGATGCCGACCACCCGGCATCCGCCTGAACCCTCGACAGGGCGGCAACGGGCGCTATGCCGAGAGCGAACGTGGAACACCGGGGCCCGACCCTCGCGTTGAATGGCTCGTAACCGCGCCGCCCACGGGTGACCGCTTCGCGACATGGAGCGGCTCCAACACAGGCGGCGCGACTAGCATCGAGGGGACTCGACGTCAGGAGAAGCACCATGTTCGAACGGTTCACAGACCGCGCCCGCCGCGTCGTCGTGCTCGCCCAGGAAGAGGCACGGGGCCTCAACCACAACTACATCGGCACCGAGCACATCCTGCTCGGGCTGATCCACGAGGGCGAAGGCGTCGCGAGCAAGGCCCTCGAGAGCCTCGGCATCAGCCTCGAGGCCGTCCGCGAGCAGGTGCAGGAGATCATCGGCCAGGGCCAGCAGGCCCCCACCGGTCACATCCCGTTCACGCCGCGGGCCAAGAAGGTCCTCGAGCTCAGCCTGCGTGAGGCACTGCAGCTCGGCCACAACTACATCGGCACCGAGCACATCCTGCTCGGGCTGATCCGCGAGGGCGAGGGCGTCGCCGCCCAGGTCCTCGTCAAGCTCGGCGCCGACCTCTCCCGGGTGCGCCAGCAGGTCATCCAGCTCATCTCGGGCTACCAGGGCGGCAAGGAGGGCTCCTCCGGAGGCTCCGGTGCCACCCAGGGCGGCCCCGCCGAGGGCGCTCCCGCCGGCTCGCTCGTGCTCGACCAGTTCGGCCGCAATCTGACCTCCGCCGCGCGCGAGGGCAAGCTCGACCCGGTCATCGGACGCGAGAAAGAGATCGAGCGGGTCATGCAGGTGCTGTCCCGCCGCACCAAGAACAACCCGGTGCTCATCGGCGAGCCCGGCGTCGGCAAGACCGCCGTCGTCGAGGGCCTGGCCCAGGACATCGTGCGCGGCGAGGTGCCCGAGACCCTCAAGGACAAGCAGCTCTACACCCTCGACCTCGGCGCCCTGGTCGCCGGCAGCCGCTACCGCGGTGACTTCGAGGAGCGGCTGAAGAAGGTGCTCAAGGAGATCCGCACCCGCGGCGACATCGTGCTGTTCATCGACGAGATCCACACCCTCGTCGGCGCCGGCGCGGCCGAGGGCGCGATCGACGCGGCCTCCATCCTCAAGCCCATGCTGGCCCGTGGTGAGCTGCAGATCATCGGCGCCACCACCCTCGACGAGTACCGCAAGTACATCGAGAAGGATGCCGCGCTCGAGCGCCGGTTCCAGCCGATCCAGGTGGCCGAGCCGACGCTGGCCCACACCATCGAGATCCTCAAGGGCCTGCGCGACCGCTACGAGGCGCACCACCGCGTCTCCATCACCGACGCCGCGCTGGTCGCGGCGGCCAACATGGCCGACCGCTACGTCAACGACCGCTTCCTGCCAGACAAGGCGATCGACCTCATCGACGAGGCGGGCGCGCGACTGCGCATCCGCCGGATGACCGCACCGCCGGACCTGCGCGAGTTCGACGAGCGCATCGCCACGGTCGTGCGCGAGAAGGAGTCGGCCATCGACGGCCAGGACTTCGAGAAGGCCGCGCGGCTGCGCGACGACGAGAAGAACCTGCGCAACGAGAAGGCCAAGCGCGAGGCCGAGTGGAAGTCCGGCGACATGGACGTCATCGCCGAGGTCGACGAGGAGCTGATCGCCGAGGTGCTCGCCGCCTCGACCGGCATCCCCGTGTTCAAGCTGACCGAGGAGGAGTCCAGCCGCCTGCTCCACATGGAGGACGAGCTGCACAAGCGGGTCGTCGGCATGAACGACGCCATCAAGGCGCTCTCCCAGGCCATCCGGCGCACCCGCGCCGGCCTGAAGGACCCGCGTCGCCCCGGCGGCTCGTTCATCTTCGCCGGCCCGACCGGTGTCGGTAAGACCGAGCTGGCCAAGACGCTCGCGGAGTTCCTCTTCGGCGACGAGGACAGCCTGATCCAGCTCGACATGTCCGAGTACAGCGAGAAGCACACCGTGCTCGCGGCTGTTCGGCTCGCCTCCCGGCTACGTCGGCTACGAGGAGGGCGGCCAGCTCACCGAGAAGGTGCGCCGCAAGCCGTTCAGCGTCGTGCTCTTCGACGAGGTCGAGAAGGCCCACCCGGAGATCTTCAACTCGCTGCTGCAGGTGCTCGAAGACGGCCGGCTCACCGACTCGCAGGGTCGGATGGTCGACTTCAAGAACACCGTCATCATCATGACCACCAACCTGGGCACCCGGGACATCTCCAAGGGCTCGCTCGGCTTCTCGGCCGGCCCGGAGACCCGCTCCGACTACGACCGGATGAAGGCCAAGGTCATCGACGAGCTCAAGCAGCACTTCCGCCCCGAGTTCCTCAACCGGGTCGACGACACCATCGTCTTCCCGCAGCTCAGCCAGTCCGAGATCGTGCAGATCGTCGACCTCGAGATCGCCAAGCTCGACAAGCGGCTCAAGGACAAGGACATGGGCATGGAGCTCACCGTCGCGGCCAAGAACCTGCTGGCGACCAAGGGCTACGACCCCGTGCTCGGTGCGCGACCGCTGCGTCGCACCATCCAGCGCGAGATCGAGGACGTGCTGTCGGAGAAGATCCTGTTCGGCGAGCTGCGAGCCGGCGAGATCGTCGCCGTGGATGCCGTCGGCGAGGGCAAGGACGCGACGTTCACCTTCGAGGGGACGCCGCACGCCGGGCCGATCGACGTGCCCGTGGTGGCCGTGCAGGACTGACCTGGCACTGCTGCCAGCCACATCGACGAGGGGCCCCCGACCAGCCGGTCGGGGGCCCCTCGTCGCGGAGTTGGCCGGGCGTGTCCCTTGCCAAACCCTTAACCGGCCTTTACCCAACTGGGGGCCGTCCTGACGCACACTGGAGACCGCAAGAGCCTTCCGGGATTCTTGCCAGCGGCCCGCCACCACCCCTGCGGTGGCGGGCCGCGTCCATGCCCGGGGGCGGTGACCACTCGGCGTCACGGGCCTACTCGGCATCCGGATGCGACCTGGTGCAGTCCGCGGCCCGACCCGGCACAGCCCCGCGGCCCAAGCCGTCGATACGCTCCTGTCGTGCCCCCCGACGCCTCGCCGACGCCCCCGCGCACCGACGCGGTGGTGATCCGCGCCGCACGCACGGCGGACGTGCGGGCGATCCGCTCGCTGGTGGCGCCCCTGGCCGAGCGGCGGGTGCTGCTCAACAAGGAGGCGGTCGCCTACTACGAGTCGGTCACCGACTTCGTGGTGGCCGAGCTGAACGGGCAGGTCGTGGGCTGCGGCGCGCTGCACGTGCTGTGGGAGGACCTCGGCGAGGTGCGCACCCTGGCGGTCGACGCCTCGGCCCACGGCACCGGCGTCGGGTCGGCCGTGCTCGAGCGGCTCGTCGAGCGGGCCCGGCTGCTCGGGCTCAGCCGGTTGTTCTGCCTCACCTTCGAGACCGCGTTCTTCACCCGGCACGGCTTCGAACCGATCGAGGGCCAGGCCGTCGACCCGGAGGTCTACGCCGAGCTGCTGCGCAGCTACGACGAGGGCGTGGCGGAGTTCCTCGACCTCGAGCGGGTCAAGCCCAACACCCTGGGCAACACCCGGATGCTGCGGGTGCTGTAGCCACCGCTGACCCGTTCAGCCGCGTTCGTCGGATGCCGGCACCGGCTCACCCGACGTCGCCACCGGTTCGTCGGCGGCGAACGAGACCGGCTGCTCGGTGCGTCGGCGAGCGCGGACCGCATGGTGGCGGCGCCACCAGAGGGCGGCCCCGCCGACCAGCAGGAGCAGCAGCACGGGAAGCGCGAGGCCGACCAGCAGCGCCCGGTCCGACCTGCTGCTCACCTCGCCGGCCACCGACGTGGCTTTGGCGTACTCGCCCTGGTCGAGCAGCGCCGACGCCTCGTCGGCCCGGCCCTGCACCCCGAGCACGGCCGCGCCGACCGTGCTGAGCGGGTCGCGGTCCTGCGCCGCCGCACGCTGCGCCGCACCCACCGCCGTGATCGCCGCGGCGGCCTGTGGCAGGGTGGTGCCGAGGGCGGCATACTGCTCGTCGCTCGCCGCGCGCTCGTAGGAGGCGCGCACGGCATCCGGCACCGCTATGCCGGCCCCCTTCGCCGCCGCCTGGACGGCGCTGGCTTCGGCTCCCAGCCCGGCCAACTGGGTGCGCACCTCGGCGGCGCGGGCGAAGTCCCATCCGGTCATCGCGGCGCGCAGCCCCTCCGGGGGCAGCCAGGCGCCGTCGGCCGCGTCGAGCTTTGCGTATGCCGTTCGCGCCGTCGCGCGCGGCGCCAGCGCGGCCCGTTGCTTCGGGGTCAGGGCCCACCGCTGCACGACCTGCGCGGCATCCTTGACGCCAGCCCTGGTCTGGAGCAGGTCCAGCCAGCGCATCCAGTCGGTGCGGCCGCCGTTGGCGTCCTTGCTGCCGGCGGGGTCGTAGGCGCGCTCCCCGCGGATGCCCGCGCCGATCACCGCCGACAGCCGGGCGTCGTCGAGCCGGCCGACCAGCGCGGTGGTCGCGGCGTAGGCGGCCGGGTAGGCGTAGTCGTCGACGCTCTCGGCCCGCGAGCTCGCCGACCCGCCCCAGGAGTTGAGGGCCACCGCCCCACGGGACCCGGGGGTCACCTTCGGGTGTGTCGCCGGCGTTCCCCCGGTGGCCTTGACGGCACGCTCGGCGAGCACCTGGGCCAGCCCCTCCGAGATCCAGCGCTGCTCGAACCGGTCCTCGGACACCCAGGCGTGCGAGAGCTCGTGCAGCACCAGGTCGGCGTCGAGCTGCTCGCCGATGACGATCTCGTCGTCGGTGGCGTCGAACCACCCGTCGTAGCCGCGCAGCGTGGGCGAGGCGTCCTCGCGGATGCGCTCCAGCCCGCCCGGCCAGGGGGCGCCGACGAGCTTCTCGAGGGCCGGGATGCCGGTGCTGACCTGGCCGGCGACGAACTTGCCCCAGCTCGGGTCGTCCTGGAACCCGTCGAGCTTCACCAAGGCGCCGTTGACCTCGACGGTGCGCTCGTCGGTGCGCTTCGGGTCGCGCAGCGACACCACGGCCCAGGACCCGCCGCCCTCGCTGCTGGTCGTGCTCGTGTGCGTGGTGGTGGCGCCCTGCTGCGCCGCGCTGAAGTCGTCGCTGGTCGCGTCGAACGTCATCGACGTCGGTGCCACGACCTCGACGGTGTTGCGCCCGGCATCCCCGACGCCGTAGACGGCGAAGCTCGCGTACCCGGGGCCGACCCGGGTGCTGTCCTTGGCGCGCGGCTTCTCGCCCGGCACCTCGAAGGTCAGCGTGATGGTGCGGCTGCGCCCGTAGAGCAGGTTGGGGAACGAGATGCGGGCCAGCCGGGTAGAGGGGTCGTCGCTGGGCTTGAGGGAGACCGACAGCTTCGACCCGCCACTGCGGGCACGCACCTTCGTCGCGCCGGCAGGCACCGGCACGGTGAACCCGTCGTAGTAGTAGAAGAAGCCGCCCCGGCTTGGCGTGGTGTTGCGCAGGTCGACGGTCACCGTGCCGGTGACGGTGGTCGCCTTCGGGTCGAGCACGTAGCGGCTGCGCCCCCCGGTCGCCAGCCCGTCGTCGGCCAGCGCCGGCTGCCCGACGAGCACCGCACCCACCGCAAGCGCGACCGCCATGGTGGCTCGTCGCCGAGTGCGCCCTGCCCCCACTGCCGGTCCTCCGTGATCACCGCCGTCGCTGCCCACGGCTCTGGCCAGCACTGTATGCCGCAACCCTGAGAAGCGTCAGCGAGTTCGCTGAACGCCGGCCCGGGGCCTCGCGCTGCGCTGGCGCTCAGCCCAGCCGGGCCGGGCCAGTTCCGTTCAGCGGATCACGGTCACCGGGTCACCGGGGCGCACCCGCCCCGCCACCACGACGCGGGCGTTGAGGCCGCGCAGCCGCATCGGCCGGCCGACCGGCCCGTTGACGAACCGCATCGCCTCGGCCCCGAAGCGCTCGACGAACTTGGCGCACCCGGTGTGCGGCGCCTGCGTCACCTCGATGACCGCACCGCGCACCGACGGCTCGCCGATGGTGAGGCGGATGCCGGCGGGCAGGTTGTCGTGCGAGAGGTCCAGGTCGAGGTAGAGCTGGTCACCGGCCAACGGGCGGCGCTCCGGGTCGCCTGCGAGGAACGCGACCATCCGCGCGCTCATCACGTTGAGCTGCATGTCGGGGTGCGGGCCACCGTCGGGGGAGGTTGTGCTGGGACGTTGCGACCAACCGTCACCCACCAGCCCGAGCGCGACGTCGAGCTCGCCCTCGTCGAGCACCTCGCGCTGCCCGGGGGCCGGTCGGCGCACGACCAGCTTCAGCGTGCCGACGTCGCGCGGGGCGTGGAGCAGCTGGGGCACGAAGGCAGCCAGCTCCTCGGGGGTGCGGTGCGCCGGCGTCGGCGCGTTCCCCGGCGCGGGCACCGGCATCCGTTCGGCGTCCGGCCCGGGCCTGGCGGTGGTGGTCATACGACCAGTGTGAGGGGGCCGCGAACCGTGGCGCACGGCCTTCCAACCCGCGAACGCGTCACACTTTTCCGTGCCGACGGGGCAGGGGCGTCGGATGCCGGTCAGCGGGGAAGGCGGTAGCGGCCGCGTCCGGCCGGTTCGAGCAGGCCGTCCTCGATGAGCGAGGCGAGGCACCGCTCGACCTGGGCCTGGTCGGGCCCGGCCGCCTCGAGCGACCCGCGAGCCACCGGGCCCGGGCTCTCGCGCAGCAGCTGGAGCACGGCACCGCGCACCTGGCGGTCGGTGCCGTGCCAGGCCTGGCCGCGGCGGGGCGGCCCCTCGTGGGCGGGGCGGCCGGCGGCCACCCAGGCGCACAGGTCGAGCACCGGGCACCGCTCGCAGCTCGGGGACCGGGCCTGGCAGACCAGGGCCCCGAGCTCCATGACCGCGACGTTCCAGGTCGCCGAGGTGGCCGGGTCGTCGGGCACGAGGGACGCCGCGAGCGCCGACTCGGCCGCCGTCAGGGCAGGTGCGGCGTGCTCGCGGCCCTCGACCACGCGCACCAGCACGCGTCGCACGTTGGTGTCGACGACGATGCTGCGCCGCCCGAAGGCGAAGGCCGCCACGGCGGCCGCGGTGTACGCACCCACGCCCGGCAGCGCCCGCAGCGCGTCCTCGGCATCCGGCACCGTGCCGCCGTGCCGCTCGACGATGGCGACTGCGGCCTCGCGCAGCCGCAGCGCGCGCCGTGGGTAGCCCAGCCGGCCCCACGCGCGGACCACCTCGCCGGGCGACTCGGCCGCGAGGTCGGCGGGGGTGGGCCAGCGCGACATCCACTCGTGCCAGACCGGCTCGCACCCGGGCGACCGGGGTCTGGTGCGACATGACCTCGGAGACCAGCACCCCCCACGGCGAGCACGACGGGTCGCGCCACGGCAGCGGGCGGGCGTGGTCGGCATACCAGTCGAGCACGCGCTCGCGCAGCAGGGAACGCTCGGGCACGGCGGTGCGGGTCAGACGTAGCGCTCGAGGATGCTCGACTCGGCCAGCCGGGACAGGCCCTCGCGGACCAGTCGGGCGCGGCCCTCGCCGACGCCGTCGACGTCCATCAGGTCGTCGATGTTGGCCGCGAGCAGCTTCTGCAGGCTGCCGAAGTGCGAGACCAGGCGGTCGACGATGGCGCCCGGCAGGCGCGGCACCTTGCTCAGCAGGCGGTAGCCGAGCGGGCTGACCGACGGAGTCGAGCGCGTCGCCGACGATGGTGAAGCCGATGCGCCCGGGCGCCGGCGGCGAGGTCGAGCAGCTCGGTGGAGTCGATGGCCTCGAGGTCGGCGATGGCCTCCTCGAGCGAGTAGGCGGCCTTGGCCTCGGGCAGGTAGTCGCGGATGACCAGCTCGCGGTCGTCGCGACAGGCCGCCGGTGAGCTCCTCGAGCTGGAGGCTGAGCAGCCGGCCGTCGGTGCCGAGCTCGCACGACGTAGTCGGCGATCTCGTCGCTGATGCGGCGCACCATCTCGAGGCGCTGCAGCACGTTGGCGACGTCGCGCACGGTGACGAGGTCCTCGATCTCGAGGGCGGACAGCGTGCCGGTGACCTCGTCGAGGCGCGACTTGTAGCGCTCGAGCGTCTGCAGGGCCTGGTTGGCGCGCGACAGGATGGCGCTGGAGTCCTCGAGCACGACCCGGCGGCCCGCGATGTAGAGGGCGATGATGCGCATCGACTGGCTCACCGAGATCACCGGGAAGCCGGTCTGCTTGGCCACCCGCTCGGCGGTGCGGTGCCGGGTGCCGGACTCGCTGGTCTCGATGCGCGGGTCGGGCACCAGCTGGGTGGCGGCGCGCAGGATGCGGGTGACCTCGCGGTCGCAGACGATGCGCGCCGTCCATCTTGGCCAGCTCGCGCAGCCGGGTGGCGGAGAACTCGATGTCGAGCGGGAAGCCGCCGGTGGACACCGTCTCGACGACCTTGTCGTTGCCGAGCACGATGAGCGCACCGGTGCGGCCGCGCAGGATCCGCTCCAGGCCGTCGCGCAGCTCGGTGCCCGGAGCGACCGCGGCGAGCGTGGCGCGCACGAGCTCGTCGTCGCTCTGCAGGGTGGGCACATCGCCTCCGTCGGAATGGGTCCCCGGGCCGAGGAGTCCACGGCCAGTGAGGGCATCCTATCGGGGCACCGCCGACCGGCGCTCCGGCCGCTCCGCTGTGCGAGTTCTCGCAGCCTCAGAACGTTGTACGGCAGGCGGCGTAGCCGGCTCAGCCGGCCTGGTGCAGGGCGCGGGTGACGGCCTGCCGCCACCGTCTCGGCCTCGAGCACCCGGATGCCGGCCGGCACCGGGCCCGCCGCCGAGGACGCCCGGGCGGCACGACCGCCCGGGTGAAGCCGAGCCGGTGCGCCTCGGCGAGGCGGCGGTGGACGCCGGTGACCGGCCGGATCTCGCCGGCCAGGCCGACCTCGCCGAAGGCGATGGTGCCGGGCGGCAGCGGCCGCTCGGTGATGGCGCCGGCCAGGGCCAGGCGATCGCGAGGTCGGCGGCCGGCTCGGTGAGCCGGACCCCGCCGACGGTGGACACGTAGACGTCGCTGCCGCCGATCGGGGCGTTGGCCCGCTTGTCGAGCACGGCCAGGATCATGGCGACCCGGGCGGCGTCGAGCCCCGAGGTGGCGCGGCGCGGCGTGGCGAGGGTGGACTTGGCGACCAGGGCCTGCACCTCGGCGACCAGCGGGCGGCGACCCTCGAGGGTGACCGTGACGCAGGTGCCGGCGACCTCGGTGGTGCGCCCGGACAGGAACAGCCCGCTGGGGTCGGTGAGGCCGACGATGCCGATGTCGGACAGGTCGAAGCAGCCGACCTCGTCGGTCGGGCCGTAGCGGTTCTTGACCGCCCGCACCAGGCGCAGCCGCGAGTGCCGGTCGCCCTCGAACTGCACGACGACGTCGACGAGGTGCTCGAGCACCCGGGGCCCGGCGATCGAGCCGTCCTTGGTGACGTGCCCGACGAGCAGCACGGCGATGCCGCGGGCCTTGGCCACCTGGATCAGGGAGGCCGCGACCTCGCGGACCTGGCTGACGTTGCCGGCGGAGCCCTCGACCTCGGCGCTGCTGATGGTCTGCACCGAGTCGACGACGACCAGCTCGGGGTCGACGGCGTCGATCTGGCCGAGCACGGTGGCGAGGTCGGTCTCGCCGGCCAGGTAGAGCGTGCGGGCCATCGCCTCGATGCGCTCGGCGCGGGTGCGCACCTGCGCCGCGGACTCCTCGCCGCTGACGTAGAGCACCCGCCGCTCGCCGTGCTCGCCCGACCGTGCCGCCCGGGCGGCGACGTCGAGCAGCAGCGTGGACTTGCCGATGCCGGGCTCGCCGGCCACGAGCACGACCGCACCGGGCACGATGCCGCCACCGAGCACCCGGTCGAACTCGGGCACCCCGGTGGGCCGGGCGACCGCGCGCCGGACGTCGACCTCACCGATCGGGATGGCGGGGCGCTCGACCGCCGTGGCGGCGGTGGTGCGCACGGTGGCGGCCCCGACCTCGGACGACGCTCGCCCCAGGCCTGGCACTCGCCGCAGCGGCCGACCCACTTCACGGCCTGCCAGCCGCACTCGGTGCAGCGGAAGGTGGCGCTGGTGCGGGGTGCGCGTCGCGCCGTGGAGGAAGCCATGGCGCCAAGGTATGCCGCGGCACCGACATCTCCCGATCCGGCTCGCGATGAGTGCGGAAGTGGCTGCCGGGGCGACCACTTCCGCACTCGCCGCGGGAAGTACCGACGCGACGAGGCCCCCGCACCGTTGCCGGTGCGGGGGCCTCGTGGGCGCGGCTGGGGTCAGCCGGCGACGACGTCGAGCTCGACGGTCGCCTGCACCTCGGGGTGGAGGCGCACCAGCGCGGAGTGCGTGCCGGTGGTCTTGATCGGGGTCGGGACCTCGATCTTGCGCTTGTCGAGCGACGGACCTCCGGCGGCCTTGACGGCATCGGCGATGTCAGCGGTGGAGACGGCGCCGAAGAGGCGACCGCTCTTGCCGGCGTGCGCCGCGACCGTGACGGCCTTGGACTCGAGGTTGCCCTTGATGGACTTCGCCTCTTCGAGCGACTTCACCTCGCGGACCTCGCGGCCCTTGGCGATGGCGTCGACCTGCTTCTGGCCGCCCTTGGTCCACGCCGTCGCGAGACCGCGGCGGAAGAGGAAGTTGCGGGCGTAGCCGTCCTTGACGTCGACGACGTCACCGGCGGTGCCGAGGCCGGTGACCTCGTGGGTGAGGATGACCTTCATGTGTTACGTCCTTCTGTAGACGCCCGCGTCGGGCCTGCCAACCCAGCAGGAACGAGTGCGGGTCCCACGCTTCGCGTGGGCGAACTTCGTGGGGTGAGTCAGCGGGACGAGCTCGAGTACGGCAGCAGGGCCATCTCGCGCGCGTTCTTGACGGCATTGGCGATGAGGCGCTGCTCCTGCACGGTCACACCGGTGACCCGACGCGCGCGGATCTTGCCGCGGTCGGAGATGAACTTGCGCAGCAGGGCGGCGTCCTTGTAGTCGATGTTCTCGACCTTCGCCGCCTTGAGCGGGTTGGCCTTCTTCTTGGGCTTGCGAATGGCGGGCTTGGCCATCGTGGTGCTCTCCTTCTGCCGGAGCTGTCCCGGCGGATGAGCCCTGGTCTCCCAGGGATGGTGTCGTTCAGTGGTGGGGTGGTCCGCTCCCGTGCTGGTCGCGGGCCCCCGGATTTCGGTTCGGTCAGAAGGGGGGCTCGTCGTAGCTGGGGGCCTGGCCCCAACCACCCTGCTGGCCACCCTGCGGTGCGGAGGGCTGCTGCGGAGCGGCCTGCTGGCCACCCCACCCGCCCTGGCCACCCTGCTGGGGAGCCGGGGCGGACCCACCGGTGGCCCACGGGTCGGCAGCCTGCTGGCCGCCGCCCTGCTGGCCGCCGAAGCCACCACCGGAACCGCCGCGCTCGGCCTTGGTGACCTTCGCGGACGCGTAGCGCAGCGACGGGCCGACCTCGTCGACGTCGAGCTCGATGACGGTGCGCTTCTCGCCCTCCTTGGTGTCGTACGAGCGCGACTTCAGCCGCCCCGTCGCGATCACCCGCGTGCCGCGGTGGAGCGACTCGGCGATGTTCTCGGCCGCGTCACGCCAGATCGAGCAGCGCATGAAGAGGGTCTCGCCGTCCTTCCACTCGTTGGACTGCCGGTCGAACGTGCGCGGCGTGGAGGCCACGGTGAAGTTCGCGACGGCGGCCCCCGAGGGGGTGAACCGGAGCTCGGGGTCGGCGGTCAGGTTGCCGACGATGGTGATGGTGGTTTCGCCTGCCATGGGTACAGGTGGCTCCTTCTGGTCCCGTTCCGAGGTGTGCGGTGTGGACGTGTGCTCAGGCGCCGGGGCGCATGAGCTTGGTCCGCATGACCGACTCGTTGAGGCCGAGCTGGCGGTCCAGCTCCTTGGCCGTGGCCGGCTCGGAGGTGAAGTTGACGACGGCGTAGATGCCCTCGGACTTCTTCTTGATCTCGTAGGCCAGACGACGGCGGCCCCAGATGTCGACGTTGTCGACGGACCCACCATCGGTGGTGACGACCTTGAGGAACCGCTCCAGCGACGGCTGAACCGTCCGGTCGTCGAGCTCCGGGTCGAGGATGACCATGAGTTCGTACTGACGCATGCGTTAACCCACCTCCTTTGGTCTGTGGCGGTCACGGTCTCTCCGTGACAGGAGGGTATGCATTGCTGCCGACATCGCCCGTGGAGTTTTCCACAGGGCGCGCTGAGGGCAACTTCCACAGGGTACCGGCCGGGGCGGCATCCCCCCAACTCGCGCGCACCCACGTCTGGCGGGCGAGCCAGCCCACCGCCGCGAGCCGTAGCAGCAGCGCGGCGGCGTACCAGCCGGGAGGCAACCCGTGCGCGGGGTCGACGAGGTAGTCGAGGTAGCCGAACATCGCGACGGCGTGCACCGCCTCGGCGCCGGCCCAGAGCAGGTGGTCGCGCCAGCCGATGCCGACCAGGGCGACGAACGGCGCCAGCCACAGGGCGGCCCACGGCTGGAACGACGCCGCGGTCGACAGCGCCACGCACAGGCCCACCAGCGCGACGGCGGCCACGACCGGGCGCGGCCGGCGGCGCGCCAGCAGCACGCTCAGAGCCACGGCGAGCAGGATGCCGAGCGCGGCGATGAGCGCGACCTGGCCCGCACCGACCGGGAACCCGGCCATCGCGAACAGGTACCAGGGCGAGCCCGGCCCGGCTCCGCCGCGAGCCCAGGACCGCCACGGGGCGGCGAGCACACCGGCATCCACGAGGGCCACCGGCACCGCGACAGCCGCGACGGTGACGGCCGTGGTGACCAGCAACCCGCGGGCGGAGTCACGCCTGCCGGGGCTCGGCAGCAGCATCATCGCGAGCACCACGACCGCCGAGAGCGGCCCCGCGAGCACCGCCAGGCCGCCCAGCACCCCGGCCAGCCGCTGGCGGTCGCGGCTCCACGCCCACAGCGCGACCACAGCCAGGGCCAGGGGCAGCAGGTCGGTGGACCGGAACACGGTCAGCGCCAGCACCGGCGACAGCGCGAGCGCGACCGGGTCGGCATCCGGGTGGCGCCGCACCGTGCCAACGGCGACGACCAGCCCGGCCAGCACCGCCGCGGTGAGCAGCACCCACAGGGCGAGGAACCACTGCTGGTGCCCGGTGGCGACCCCGGGGGCGAGGCGCGAGAGCGCGGAGGTCACCGCGCCGGAGAGCACGGGCTGCGCCGGGCGCAGCCCGCCACCGAGCCAGCCCGCGATCCCGCCGCCGGGGTGACCGGCGCCCAGCGCCTGCACCACCGGGGCGGAGCACTGGCGCCACACCGGGATGTCGCCGCCCCAGCCCAGGGCCAGGCAGCCGGCCTGGCGCAGGGCCGCGACCGACAGCGGCAGCGCCAGGAGCAGCACCACCGGGGCGAGCCGGGCCAGCGGCCCGCGCTCGACCACCCGCAGCCGGCGCCCGCCCGGGCCACCGACCGGGGTGCTCAGGGCCGGTGGCAGCACGGGTTCACGCACGTCGTCCACGGCAGGCACCCTAGCCGCGGGTCGCCGGTCCGCCGCCCGGCTACGGGACCAGCGGGGTGATCGTCGGCGTCGGCGGCCTCGGGGGACCGTTGGTGCGGGTCCTCGACGGCCGCGGCGACGGCGGCCCCTGCGTACGGGTCGGGGTCGGCGGCGCACTCGTCGCGGGCGGCGGCGGCGCGCTGGTCGTCGGCGGCGCCTTGGTCGTCGTCTGCTGCGGCGCCCGGGTCGTCGACGGGGGCGGGGGCGGCGGCGGGTCGGCGTTCTTGTTGATGCCGGCCGGCTTCGGGAACTTGACCACCTTGGTGCCGTCGAGGGCGGCCTTCATGTAGGCGGTCCAGATGCGCGCCGGGTAGGTGCCACCCGTGATGTCGCCGGCGTTGGGCAGGTTCTCCATGGGGAGCTCCTCGCCGCCCTTGCCGCTGCGGTACAGACCGACGGCCGCCTGGAGCTGGGGGACGTAGCCGTTGAACCACGCCGAGCGGAAGCTCTCGGAGGTGCCCGTCTTGCCGGCTGCCGGTCGCCCGAGGTTGCGGCCCACGTAGCGGGCGGTGCCACCCTCGACCGGGTAGGTCATCGCGTCGATGACGTCGCTCATCAGGTCCTTGTCGAAGACCTGCTGCTTGACGACCTTGGCCTTGATGGTCGGCACGCTCTTGTCCTGGAAACGGATCTCCTTGACGATGTACGGGTTCGCCCGCACGCCCTCGGCGGCGATGGTCGCGTAGGCGGTGGCCATGTCGAGCACGGTGACGTAGTCGGTGCCCAGCACGTTGGCCATGTTCGGCTCGAGCGGGCTGCGCACGCCGGCATCCTTGGCCGCCTTGCTCGACTTCTGCGGGGTGGCGTCGATGTTCAGCGCGGCGTAGACGGTGTTGACCGAGCTGCCGGTCGCCTTGCGCAGGTCGATGTTGCCGAACGACTCGTTGCCGAAGTTCTTCACCCGGCCACGGCGGCCGCTGGCCGTGGGGGCAGCCGGGTCGGCGAACTGCTTGAAGTACTGCGGGCTGGCACCGCTCAGGCGCGAGTTCAGGCTGAAGTCACCGGACTGCAGGGCCGCGATCAGCGTGAAGATCTTGAACGTCGAGCCGGCCTGCATCTTGTCCTGGGTCGCGGCGTTCTGCTGGCGCTTCATGTAGTCCTCGCCGCCGTAGAGCGCGACGATCGCACCGTTGCCGGGCTGGATCGAGGCCATGCCGACGTGCACCGACGGGGTGTCCTTGGGGCGCTCCTCCTTGATCGCCGCGACCATGTCGGCCTGCTTGTTCTTGTCGACGGTCGAGACGATGCGGTAGCCACCGCGGTCGAGGTCGGACTGCGGGATCTTGTACTTGGTGACGACCTCGTTCTTGACCATCTGGGTGAGGTAGCCGGTGGGGCCGCTCTGGGTGCGCGGCTTGTAGTTCTGGAACTTCGGGAAGGTGGCGTCGGCGCGCTCCTGCGGCGTCAGCCAGCCCTTCGCGACCATGGCGTCGAGGATGAAGCCGGAGCGCTCCTTGGCGTTGGCCACCTGCTTGTCACCCAGGGCCGGGTCGTAGAGCGAGGGCCCGCGGATGACGGACGCGAGGAAGGCGCTCTCGGCCGGGGTGAGCTTCGAGACGTCCTTGTTGAAGTAGGCCTTCGACGCGGTCTGGATGCCGTAGGCGCCGCGACCGTAGTAGATGGTGTTGAGGTAGTTCTCGAGGATCTGGTCCTTGGTCTGCTGCTGGTCGATCTTGACCGCGAGCAGGATCTCGCGGGCCTTGCGCGACAGGGTGCGGTCGGCCGTGAGGAAGTAGTTCTTGACGTACTGCTGGGTGATCGTCGACCCGCCCTGGGTGGCCTGGCCGCCCTTGATCGCCACGAAGACGGCCCGCGCGATGCCGGTCGGCGAGATGCCGTTGTTCTGGTAGAAGTTCTGGTCCTCCGCGGCGAGCATCGCCTTCTGCATGTGGTCGGGCACCTTGCTCAAGCGGCACCGACTCGCGGTTGCCCTCGGCATCGGAGAGCCGGGCCATCTCGGTCTTGCCGTCGGAGTAGTAGACGATCGAGGCCTGCGCCGTCGCCAGCTCGTTGGGGGTCGGCACGTCGGTGCGGGCATACGCGATGCCCACCGCGACCAGCCCGAGCACGCCGAGCGCGAGCACGGTCCACAGGGCGCGCAGCAGCCACTTCTTGCCGCGCGAACGGCCCGGGGATGCCGTGGCGCGGCCGTCGCCGGACCCGTTCGAACCGCCGGATCCGCCGGAGCGGACCGAGGGTGACTGGGTCGCCTGGGCCTGTCGGGCCTCGGCGCGGGTGCGGGGGGTGCGTGAGCTCATGCTGCTTTCCGTGGACAGGGGTCAGGGGGTGGGTTCGGGGCGTCGAAACGGTGCGAGAGCGCACGAACCCAGCGGCCAGTATGGCGCGATTTCTTGGAGAAACCTGAATCCCGTGCTCCGGGAGCAGGTCCCGGACGGCATCCTCGATGTATCGCATCGATATATCTGTGTTAGCGTCGCGCACCGGACAAACGCGTCGTATGTCAGGTCCGTTCCCGCCCAGGAGGTCGCCGTGGTCACCACCCGTCGCGCCCGCCTGCTCGAGTTCGCCGTGCTCGGCCTGCTCCACGAGGGCCCGACCCACGGCTACGACCTGCGCCGCCGGCTCAACACCGCGCTCGGCCCCTTCCGCGCCCTGTCCTACGGCACCCTCTACCCCGCGCTGAAGGGCCTGCTCGACCGCGGCCTGATCGCGCAGACCACCGACCCGGCCGGCCCCAGCGGCAAGCGGCCGAGGGTGGTCTACGAGCTCACCGCCGCCGGCAAGGAGCACTTCGCCGACCTCGTCGCCCGCACCGATGCTTCGGCCTGGGACGACGACGGCTTCGACGTGCGGTTCGCCTTCTTCGCCCGCACCGAGCAGGACGTGCGCCTGCGCATCCTCGAGGGGCGGCGCTCACGGGTGCAGGAGGACCTCGAGCGGGTCCGCGAGGCGGCCACCCGCAACCGTGAGCGGATCGACGCCTACACCTCGGCCCTGCAGCGCCACGGCGAGGAGACCACCGAGCGTGAGGTGCGCTGGCTCAGCGAGCTCATCGACGCCGAGCGCCGCCACCCCACCGATCCCGGCCCCCAGCCGTAGCTGCCGGTGGCGCCACCGCGGCGCACCCGGCATCCCACTGTCACACCCCGTCCACACCCGTCACATCCACCAGTCCACCCAGCACCACCGAGCTCCCCAGGAGAAGCACATGGGTTCCATTCGCGTCGCCATCGTCGGCGTCGGCAACTGTGCCGTCGTCGCTCGTCCAGGGCGTGCAGTACTACCGGGACGCCGACCCGTCCCAGACCGTCCCCGGCCTGATGCACGTCATGTTCGGCGACTACCACGTCCGCGACGTCGAGTTCGTCGCGGCGTTCGACGTCGACGCCAAGAAGGTCGGCAACGACCTCTCCGAGGCCATCGGCGCCTCCGAGAACAACACGATCAAGATCGCCGACGTCCCCACCACGGGCATCACGGTGCAGCGCGGCGCACACCCTCGACGGCCTCGGCAAGTACTACCGCGAGACCATCGACGAGTCCGACGCCGAGCCGGTCGACGTCGTCGCCGCCCTGCGCGACGCCAAGGTCGACGTGCTCGTCTCCTACCTGCCGGTGGGCTCGGAGATCGCCGACAAGTTCTACGCGCAGTGCGCCATCGACGCGGGCGTCGCCTTCGTCAACGCCCTGCCCGGTCTTCATCGCCTCCGACCCCGAGTGGGCCGCGAAGTTCGAGGACGGCCGGCGTGCCGATCATCGGCGACGACATCAAGTCGCCAGGTCGGCGCCACCATCACGCACCGCGTCATGGCCAAGCTGTTCGAGGACCGCGGCGTGCAGCTCGACCGCACCTACCAGCTCAACGTCGGCGGCAACATGGACTTCAAGAACATGCTCGAGCGCGAGCGCCTGGAGTCCAAGAAGATCTCCAAGACCCAGTCGGTCACCTCGAACCTCACCGGCCCGCTGGCCGGCAAGACCGACGACCGCAACGTGCACATCGGCCCGTCGGACTACGTCGCCTGGCTCGACGACCGCAAGTGGGCCTACGTCCGCCTCGAGGGTCGCGCCTTCGGCGACGTGCCGCTGAACCTCGAGTACAAGCTCGAGGTCTGGGACTCCCCCAACTCGGCCGGCATCATCATCGACGCCATCCGCGCGGCGAAGATCGCCAAGGACCGCGGCATCGGCGGCGCGCTGCTGTCGGCGTCGTCCTACCTGATGAAGTCCCCGCCGGTGCAGCGCCCCGACGACGTCGGTCGCGCCAAGCTCGAGGCCTTCATCCGCGGGGAGCGAGGAGCGCTGACCGCGCTCTGACCCCTCACCGTGAGCGGGCGGCATCTCGACCTTCGGGTCCGGATGCCGCCCGCTTCGCCGTTGCGTGTGGGTCCCCGGCCCTTTCGGCAGGCTCAGGTCGTTAGGGTCCGCGTCGGACCTGTTTGCCATCGAGGGGGACCACCGCGATGAAGACTCTTGCGACCGTGCTCGCCGCGGCGCGCGGCGCTGACCTGTGCTGCGGTGCCGGCCTGGGCCGCCACGAGCCCGCCGCGCCCGTGCCGGGGGTCCCCATCCTGGGGCAGGCCTGGATGGGCAGCGTCGACTGACGTCGCGGCTGGCCGTACTGCTGACCGTGCACGGAGTGCGCCGCCTGCCGGGGCGACGTGCTGTACTACTCGATGGGGCTTGCGGGCGCAGGACCAGACCGGGGAGGACGCGTCTTCGGCTCCTGCGGCAACGGCCAGGACTACGCGCTGAACCAGAACGGGTCGAGCGGGACGCAGTGCACCGCGGCGGCGATCGACGTCGCCTCGGGGCTGGCGTACAGCGGGCTGCGCACCGACGAGGTCGGTCGCTGCCTGTCGCACGGGTCCTCGACCTGCAGGCGGACAAGGACGCCCTGGGCCGCGCACCCGTGGGCTGGGTGCTGCTCGCGCCCGTCCCGCAGACCGTCGGACGGGTCGACGTACTGGTCGGCAGCTGGCTGGTGCAGGACGTCCCGGTGCAGGACGGTCCACTGGAGCCGGTGGTCGAGGGCCGGCTCCGGCCGTGGGCACCGGCTGGCCGCGGGTCGACACCTCCCGCCTGCCCGACGTCGTCGACCCGGAGGGCGCCGTGTTCGCGCTGCGCACCAGGTGCAGGACGTGACCAAGAAGGTGACCCAGGCCAAGCGCAAGGGCAGCGCGCTTCGACCTCGACGCCTCGGTGCTCTTCCCCACCGACAAGGCGATCCTGACCGGCGCCGCCAACGCCGTCATCGCCGAGGCCGCCACGCAGATCACGGCCGCCGGTAGCAGTGGGGCGATCACCGTCACCGGCCACACCGACAGCAACGCCCCCGACGCCTACAACCTCGACCTGTCCAAGCGGCGCGCGGCGGCGGTGGCCAAGGCCCTGGCCCCGAAGATCCCGCGTCGGCATCCGGGTCACCGCGGTCGGCAAGGGCGAGACCGACCCGATCGCCGACAACGGCTCCGCCGAGGGGCGTGCCCTGAACCGCCGCGTGACGATCACCCTGCCGAAGTGAGGCCAACCATGACCCGACGACCCCTCGACCGCCCTCAGTGCCCTCGCCGGCATGGCCTTGGCCGCCACCCTCCTCGGTGCGTGCAGCTTCGAGCCCGGCACCCCGGAGCCCACGGCCTCGGGCAGCGCCCCGAGCGTCGGGCGAGCCAGCCCGTCCGCGAGCACCTCACCGATCCCGACGGACCAGTCCGCCGCCGTCGTCGGCGCCGCCGCCCCGCTCACCAAGATCGCCACGACCCGGGCTCGGCCGGACTCGACCTACGCCGGTGCGACCTTCACCATCTACCGGCTGACCCGTACCGACGCCTCGACCCTGCTGGTCTGGCGGGTCACCGGCGGCACCGGCTACACCAGCGCGGCCGATGCCAACGTCCGCGCCTGGGAGAAGTACCCGGTCATGGTCACCGGTGGCAAGAAGTACTCCGCGATCGCCTTCGACAAGCAGGGGACGGCTGGGCGGCCCTGTCGAACCCGGCCCTGAAGGTCGACTCCGGGCAGGAGGCACCGCCGCAGTCGGCCCTCTACCCACCGCTGCCCGCGGGCACGACCGAGGTCACCCTCACCGGCCCCTGGTTCGCCGACGTCAAGGTCCCGGTCACCGACGTGGCGGCCACCGGCTGAGGCTCACCGGTCAGCCCACGGGCGAGCCCTCAGTCGACCGGGTCGACGGACACGACGACCACCGAGACGTTGTCCCGGCCTCCGGCGCGCACCGCCGCGGCGACCAGCTCGTCGGCCGCGGCCTGCGGGTCGGCGTGCTCGAGCGCGATCCGCGCGATCTCGGCGTCGTCGAGCTCGTTGGACAGGCCGTCGCTGCACACGACGAACCGCTCCCCTGCTTTGGGCGCCAGCTCCCACACATCCGCCTCAGGAGCCGGACCCGCCCCCAGCGAGCGGGTGATGACGTTTCGCATCGGGTGCCGCGCGGCCTCCTCCTCGTCGATCAGCCCGGCATCCATCAGCTCGCGCACCTCGGAGTGGTCCCGCGTGACCTGGCTGAGCCGGTCGCCGGCCAGCCGGTAGACCCGCGAGTCACCGATGTTGAACACCAGCCAGTGCTCGTCGTCGCCGTCGTCGAGCAGGGTGAGCCCGGTGACGGTGGTGCCCATCCCGCGCTGCTCGGGGTCGTCGTCCTGCGAGCGCAGGATGCCGTCGTTCGCCGCGCGCAGCGCCTCCGCCACGTCGTCGGGGCGGGACGGCGGGTGCTCGACCAGGTGCGTGAGCGCCTCGACGGCGATCCGGCTGGCCACCTCGCCCGCCGCGTGGCCGCCCATCCCGTCGGCGACGGCGAACACCGGGCCGTCGGCGATGAGCGCGTCCTCGTTGTGGTCGCGCACCCGGCCGATGGAGGTCGCCGACCCCGAGCGCACCCGCAGCCCCGAGCCCCGCAGCACCCGCTCGGTGCCGCTCATCGTGCACCGCCGACCACGAGGGTCTCGAGCACCGACTGCAGCACGTCGTAGTCGGCCTCCAGGCTGGATCCCCGCACCCGGCCGGTGGCCACGACCAGGCGGCTCAGCTCGTTGTCTGCGGCAGGGTCGACACCCGCCGCAAGGTGCACTTCGACCACCGGTGCGCTGTCCTCGTCCCAGGAGATGTGCCGGGCCACCCACTCGCGCCCGCCGATCTCGACGACGAACGACGGCTCCACCTCGGTGCCTGGCCGGTCGGGCTGCTCGTCGAGGGCGTCGACCAGGTCGGCGGCGGCGTAGCCGGCCGGGCCGGTGTGGTGGCGCACCACGACCTCCACCGGGTCGCCCGCGGCGCCGGTGCCCCGAGCCCGCAGGAGGTCGGCACCGGGGGGCAGGGCGTCCCAGCCGTCGGGCACCTCGAGGGTGACCGGTGGCGGTGCCGGCGCGGCCGGTCCGGGGAACGCGAGGACTGGCATGGACGAGCTCCCTCGGGGCGACGGACGCGGACGGTCGAGCCTAACCGGATGCCGGGACGCACCGACGGCGACCGGCCGCCGGACCGCGACCGGCCGGGCCCGGGCTCAGCTCTGCGACTCCGGCTGCTCGGCCCACCAGGCCACCAGCCGCTCGCGCGCGACGTCCGGGCCGACCGGCCCCTCGTCCATCCGCACCGAGAGCAGGTACTTGTAGGCCCGCCCGAGCACCGGCCCGGGGCGGATGCCGAGCACGGCCGCGATCTCGTTGCCGTCGAGCTCGGGGCGCACGGCCTTGAGCTCCTCCTGCTCCAGCAACGCCTCGATTCGCGCCTCGAGGTCGTCGTAGGTCGCGGCCAGCCGCCGGGCCTTGCGCACGTTGCGGGTCGTGCAGTCGGCGCGGGTGAGGCGGTGCAGCCGCGGGAGGAGCGGGCCGGCATCCGTGACATAGCGGCGCACCGCGGAGTCGGTCCACTGGCCCTCGCCGTACCCGTGGAAGCGCAGGTGCAGCTCGACCAGCCGCGCCACGGCCTTGGTCGTCTCCTTGTCGAAGCGCAGCGCCTTCAGCCGCCGGGCCACGAGCTTGGCGCCGACCACCTCGTGGTGGTGGAACGACACCCCGCCACCGCCCTCGAAGCGCCGCGTGGCGGGCTTGCCCACGTCGTGCAGCAGCGCGGCCAGGCGCAGCACGAGGTCGGGGCCGGGCACCGACTCCGGCGGCCCGTCGGCCGGGCCCTCGAGGTCGATGGCCTGCTCGAGCACCGTCAGGGAGTGCTCGTAGACGTCCTTGTGCCGGTGGTGCTCGTCGACCTCGAGCTGCAGGGCGGGCAGCTCGGGCAGCACGTGGCCGGCCAGGCCGCTGGCGCACAGCAGCTCCAGCCCGGCCCGGGGGTGCGGAGCCAGCAGCAGCTTGACCAGCTCGTCGCGCACCCGCTCGGCCGACACGATGCCGATGGTGGCCGACATCTCGCGCATCGCCGCGTAGACCTCGGGCGCGGGCACGAACCCGAGCTGGGCCACGAACCGGGCGGCGCGCATCATCCGCAGCGGGTCGTCGCCGAACGACACCTCGGGCGGCGAGGGGGTGCGCAGCAGGCCGGCGTCGAGGTCGACCAGCCCGCCGTGCGGGTCGACGAAGGTGAGGTCGGGCAGCCGCAGCGCCATCGCGTTGACCGTGAAGTCGCGCCGCACCAGGTCGTCGTCGAGGGAGTCGCCGAAGGCCACCACGGGCTTGCGGGTCTGCCCGTCGTAGGCGTCGGCGCGGTAGGTCGTGACCTCGACGGTGGTGCTGCCCCGGCGGGCGCCGATCGTGCCGAAGTCGCGCCCCATGTCCCAGGTGGCGCTCGCCCCAGGCCTTGAGCAGGGCCTCGGTGACGTCGGGGCGCGCCGAGGTGGTGAAGTCGAGGTCGGTGGAGGGACGGGCCAGCAGGGCGTCGCGCACCGGTCCGCCGACCAGCGCCAGGTCGTGGCCCGCGGCGGCGAAGCGCTCGCCGAGGTCGGTCAGCAGCGGCAGGTCGGGCGCCAGGTGGGCGACCGCGCCGGCGCAGCAGGGCGGCCGACGGCTGACGGGTGGACACGAGCACCAAGGGTATGCCGCCCGCGACCTGGCCGTGGTCGGCCCCCGGGGTGCGCGGTCACCGGCCCCATCACGCCCCACTGGTTACAGTGACCAGATGAGCCACGTCGCCGCCGACTCGCCCGGGGTCAGTCCCCGGCGGCTGCCCGCGGTCGAGGAGCGCAGCGCCGGCGGGGTGGTCGTCGACGTCCACGAGGGCGAGGCGCGCATCGCGGTGATCGCGCGGCGCAACCGGGCCGGCCGGGTCGAGTGGTGCCTGCCCAAGGGGCACATCGAGGGCGAGGAGACCCTGCCGCAGACCGCCGCGCGCGAGGTCGCGGAGGAGACCGGCATCGAGGGGCGGGTGCTCATCGAGCTCGGCACCATCGACTACTGGTTCGCCGCCGGCGAGCGGCGCATCCACAAGTACGTGCACCACTACCTGCTCGAGGCCGTCGGGGGCCACCTCACCATCGAGAACGACCCCGACCACGAGGCGATCGACGTCGCGTGGCTACCCTTGCGCGACGCGCACCGCCACCTCACCTTCCCCAACGAGCGGCGCATCGCGCGGGTCGCGTGGCAGCGGCTCGCCGGCGACGCCTGAGCCCGTTCCTCCCCGGAAGACCTCCCGATGACGACCCAGCCCCCCGCCTCGACGCCCGGAGACCGCTCCGACGACCGCTCGCTCGAGGAGGACCTCGACCTCGACCTCGACGTCGACGAGGTCGAGGTCGACCCGGGCGGTGCGACGCTGGCGGCCGAGGCCGGACAGAGCCCGTCCGGCCCCCGGCAGCAGAGCATCGGTCGCGCCGGCGCGGTGATGGCCTCGGGCACCCTGGCCAGCCGTCTACTCGGCTTGGTGCGCGCGGCCCTGCTCACCGGCGTGATCGGCACCACCGGCTACGCAGCCGACGCCTTCACCGCCGCGAACTCCCTGCCGAACTCGTTCTACATCCTGATCGCGGGTGGCGTCGTCAACGCCATCTTCGTCCCGCAGGTCGTGCGGGCGAAGCTGCGGCCCGACGGCGACGAGTTCGTCAACCGGATCATCACCATCTCGCTGGCCATCCTCGCGGTGGCGACGGTGGTCATCACGCTGCTCGCACCGCTCGCCGTGCGCCTGTACTACAACGTCGACAACGCCGCCGCCCTGCGCCTCGCGACGGTGTTCGCGGTGATCTGCCTGCCACAGATCTTCTTCTACGGCCTCTACACGATCCTGGGCCAGGTGCTCAATGCGCACGGCCGCTTCGCCGCCTACATGTGGGCACCGGCCCTGGCGAACATCGTCGCCATCGGCGGCCTGGTCTGGTTCCAGCGGGCCGGCTTCCCGACGTCGGCCGCGCCGGACGACTGGACCCCCGCGATGATCGCCATCCTCGCCGGCACGTCGACCCTGTCGATCGTCGTGCAGGCCGTGGCGCTGATCTTCCCGCTGCGGCGGATCGGTTTCCGGTACCGCCCGGTCTGGGGAATCCGCGGCCACGGTCTGGGCGAGGTCAGCTCGGTCGCCAAGTGGACCTTCGGCTCCATCGTGGTCGGCCAGCTCGGGCTGGTCGTCACCTCGCGGGTCCTGACCCGGGCCACCTCACTGGGACAGGCCGCCGGCGACCCTGCGCCCGGCCTGGCAGCCTTCGGGCCGGCCCTGCTCATCGCCATGATGCTGCACGGACTGATCACGGTCTCACTCATCACGGCGCTGTTCACCCGCCTGTCCGAGGCGGCCAGCCACGGCGACTCCGCGCAGGTGATGCGTTACCACGACCAGGGGCTGCGCCTGCCCTCGGTCATCCTCGTGCCCGGCGTGGTGTTCGTGGGCGTCCTGTCGCCGTACGTCGCCTCGACCCTGTTCTTCAAGAACACGCTGCAGGAGACCCGCGCGATCGCCGTCGTGCTGGCCGGGCTCATCTGGCTGGTCATCCCGATGGCCTGGACCTACCTCAACGACCGGGTCTTCTACGCCCACCAGATGACCTGGATGACGTTCCGCCTCCAGTGCGTCACGACCAGCCTGTCGACCATCGGTGCCCTCTTCGCCGCGACGCTGAGGCCGAGCCTGACCGCGTTCTCGCTGAGCGTCGGGCAGGCGCTGGCCTACGTGGTGGCGGCCGGTGTCGGGTTCTACGTCCTGCGCCGCCAGCACGGGCGCCTGGGGCTGCGCAGTACCGGCGCCGTCTACCTCAAGCTCGCTGTTCCCGCCCTCGCCACGGCGTTGACGCTCTACTGGCTGATCCACACCCTGCTGCCGGACCTCGGCGAGAATCGTGGCGTGCGCGGGTTCCTCGGCGGCGCCGTCGTGCTTGCGGTGGCGGGGATCATCGAGCTGACGGTGACCTGGGGCGTCGCGCACGCACTCGGCGTCCGTGAGATCGGCGCGGCGCTCGAACCGGTTACGCGCCGGCTCCGACGGCGCTGACCTGCCAGTGCCTACTATGGGCGCAGACCCGTCACAAGGGTGCTGACCGCCGTCTGCGCACGGTGAATGACGAGGGAGAGGAGCAGCGGTGAGGGGTGTGGGTCCCGGCACCGTCCTCGGTGGCCGTTACACCGTTCGCCGTCGGCTCGAGCAGCTGCACGGCACCGAGCGCTGGTCGGCCGACGACACCACCCTCGGGCGCACCGTCTCGCTGCTCTGCATCGCCTCCGACGACCACCGCACCGCTGCCCTGCTCGATGCCGCCCGGCGGGCCGCCTCGGTCACCCACGGGGCGTTCGTGCGCATCCTCGACGTCGGCACCGATGAGGGCGTCTCCTACGTCATCGAGGAAGACCTCGGCGAGGCGCGCACGCTCGCCGAGCTGGTCGGCGAGGGCGGGGTGCCCGGCGACGAGGTGCGCCGCATCACCGGTGAGGTGGCGGCTGCCCTGGAGTCGGCCGGCCAGCGCGGCATGCACCACCTCGACCTCAAGCCCGACGACGTGCTGCGCACCCCTGACGGTGACATCCGGCTGCGCGGCCTCGAGACCGCTGCCGTGCGGGCCGGTGAGGACGGCACCGAGGCCGAGGATGCCGCCCGGCGCGACGCCGTGGGCGTCGTCGCCCTCACCTATGCCGGCCTCACCGGCCTGTGGCCGCTCGGCGCGGGTGGCTGTGGCCTGGGCCCGGCCCCGCGGGTGCCCGGTGGCGTCGCCGCACCCTCCGAGATCGCCGCCGGCGTGCCGCGTGACCTCGACGCCATCTGCCGCCTCACCCTGAACGACGACCAGGGCCCCACCAGCCCCGGCGACTACGCCCGCCAGGTGGCGCCGTGGCCCTCCCGCCAGGTCGTCGGGCAGCCCGCCGTCCGCACCACGCCGGATGCCGGGCGCCCCGGCCCCCGCTCCGGCGTGGTCGCCCCCGAGGCTCCCGGCACCGCCGGAACCCCTGACACCCTGGAGCAGCCGGTCGTCGTCACCTCGCCGGCCGACGGGGCAGCGGCCACCGGGCCGCGTCGCCGCCCGCTCGACGGCGCGGGGACCGCGGCAGCCGTGGCGGGGGGTGCCGCCTCGGCCGCAGCGGTGGCTGGCAGCAGCACGGCATCCGGCACCCCTGCCTGGGCCGCTCCGGCATCCGGCCCCCGCGCGGACGCCGCGGGAGCCGCACCTACGCCGTTCGACGCGGAGGCCGACCAGACGGCCCGGGTCAGCCCCGCCGCCGACCAGGCCCCAGCCTGGCTGAGCGCCACCCCGGTGGCGTCCCCCGCCGCCGACCCCGAGGCCGACGCCACGACGCGCCGCCTCGAGGCCGCCCAGCCCTCGCCCGTCGGCACCGACGGCCCCGACGGGCAGAGCCGCTCGGCCGGGGCAGCAGCCGGCGCCGCTGCCGCCGGTGCGGGCGCCGCCGTGGTCGGCGCATTCGGCTCGGTCGGCGGCCGGGTCGGCAACCTGGCCCGGCGCGCCGTCGACAAGGTGTCCGAGCTCAGCCCCGACACCGCACCGCGGGTCGACTCCGGCGACCTCGAGGCCCCGGCCCCGCTGGTGCCGGCCGAGCCGCTCACCAAGGACGAGTCGAAGCTGGCCCTGGGCATCGTCGTCGCGTTCGTCGTGCTCGCCCTAGTCATCGGCGTGTGGGGCGTCTCGCGGATCGGGTCGGGGAGCGCCGGGATCGGCGACGTGGCGGCCCCAGCCACCCGCACCACCACGGTGGCTCCCTCGTCGGCGGCCCCGTCGTCAAGCCCCTCCGCCTCCCCCACCGGCACGGGCACCGGCGCACCGCCCGAGCCCCTGGCCATCCTCAAGGTCGAGGCCTACGACCCCGAGGGCGACGGCGCCGAGAACAACAAGCTCACCCCCAAGATCTACGACGGCGACCCGAGCACCGGCTGGTTCTCCGAGAACTACCGCTCCGACACCTTCGGCGGGCTCAAGAAGGGGGTGGGCGTCATCGTCGACCTCGGCCCGAACAAGAAGCCGCAGACCGTCGAGCTCGACATCCCGCACCCGAGCGATGTCGAGGTCTACGTGGGGCCCGACAACCGGCTCGAGGGCGCCACCAAGATCGGCGAGAAGGCGGATGCCAACGGCACGGTCACCTTCGACGTCCCCGCCGACGTCAGCGGCCAGTACATCGTGGTGTGGTTCACCAAGCTCAACGCCGACGACAACGGCAAGCGCCGGGCGTGGCTCAACGAGGTCGTCGTCACCGGCTGACGCCGGACACCGCGATGCTCGACGACCTCACCGCCCTCACCGACCAGGAGCTGCTCCGGCGCCACGTCGACGGTGACGGCGGCGCCGCGTTCGGCGAGCTGTTCCGTCGCCACCGCGACCGGATGTACGCGGTGGCGCTGCGCACCACCTCCAACCGCGAGCTCGCCGCGGATGCCGTGCAGGACGCCTTCATCTCCGCGTTCCGGCGCGCCGACGCCTTCCGGGGCGAGGCGGCGGTCACCACCTGGCTGCACCGCATCGTCGTCAACGCCTGCCTGGACCGGCTGCGGCGCGAGAAGACGACCGCCGTGCGCCGGGCCGGCGACCTCGGTGAGCTCGACCTGCCCGACCTGCACGACCGGCACGCGTCGGTCGAGACCCGGCTCGACGTGCGCGAGGCCCTGGCCCAGCTGCCCGAGGGACAGCGGATGGCCCTGGTCCTCGTCGACATGCACGGGCTGCAGGTGGCCGAGGCGGCCCAGGTGCTCGGCGTCGCGGAGGGCACCGTGAAGTCGCGCTGCTTCCGGGGTCGCGAGGCGCTGGCCGAGCTGCTCCGTGAGCGTGGCGCGGAGCAGTCGGGGCACGATGCCGGCCCGGCAGCCGTTTCCGGACCGTCGGAACCACGGGCGGCGCCGTGACGTCCCACCCGTGGCCCGGCCCCTGCGACCGGCGCCATCCCACCCCATCCACACCGCCCGAGGGCACGTCCCGGAGGACCTCGTGAGCCAGCAGCACGACGACACCGCACCCGTCGAGCACGACCCGACGGGCATGCGCGCGCTCCTGGCGAGCCTTCCGGAGCCCGGCCCGATGCCCGACGACCTGGTGGCCCGGATCAGCGCCGCCCTGGCGGTCGAGGCACAGCGCGGTGACGGCATCGACCAGCTGTGGAGCCTCGACGGGCACGCCGCGCCGTCCCGGCCGGCCGGCGACGACGGCGACACCCCGGATGCCGGGGCCCAGGTCGTGCCGCTACGTCGCCGTCTCGGGCTGCGCCATCTGGCGGTCGCGGCGAGCGTGGTGGCGGTGCTGGGCCTGGGCGGGTTCCTCGTGAAGTCGCTGCCCGGGGACGTGATGGCCGCGTTCGGCACGAACGCAGGCTCCGCCGACTCCGCCGCGGTCGCCGAAGACTCCCCCGCCGCCGCGGCGGGAGGCAGGCAGGCCCTGGTCGCGCCCGCGGCGGGGTCCGGCGACGTGGTCGTCGTGATGTCGGGGGTCGACCACGCAGCCGACCGGCTCGACGTCACCGCCCGCGAGCTCGACGACGGCACGCTCGACCCGATCGCTGACCTCAGCGCCGAGTCGCCCTCACTGGGGCCGATCGCCACGCCGATCGGCGCCCGCGCGTGTGCCACCGCGCTCGGCATCCCGGCCGACGCCGGCATCCTCGTCGACATCTCGGAGGTCGACGGCGTCTCCGCGGCAGTCCTGGTCGTGCACTCGGGCGCGGGGCGCGCGGCCTGGGCGGTCGACCGCTCCTGCACCACCGGCAACACCGGCCTCATCCGTGGCCCCGTCCCGCTGAACTGACCCCACCTGGCGCCGCTCGGCCGGCGGCGACCGGCGGGGCGCGGCCGGCCCGGGAATCCCACGGCCGTAGGATCGGTTTCCCAGAGGCACTGCATCTAGCGGTTGCCCACAGCGATCACCACAAGGGGATGTGTCCCGTGACCAGCGACGTCCGCAACGTCATCATCATCGGCTCCGGCCCGGCCGGGTGGACCGCTGCCGTCTACGCGGCGCGCGCCAACCTCGAGCCGCTGGTCTTCGAGGGCGCCGTCACCGCGGGTGGCGCACTGATGAACACCACCGAGGTCGAGAACTTCCCCGGCTTCCGCGACGGCATCATGGGCCCCGACCTCATGGAGAACATGCGCGCCCAGGCCGAGCGCTTCGGCGCCGAGATCGTCACCGACGACGTGCAGTCGGTGCGCCTCGAGGACGACATCAAGGTGGTCACCGACGGCGAGGGCGTCGAGCACCGCGCCCGGGCCGTCATCCTGGCCATGGGCTCGGCGTACCGCGAGCTCGGCCTGCCCGACGAGAAGCGGCTGTCCGGTCATGGGGTGTCGTGGTGTGCCACCTGCGACGGGTTCTTCTTCCGTGAGCAGGACATCGCCGTGGTCGGCGGGGGCGACTCCGCGGTCGAGGAGGCCACCTTCCTCACCAAGTTCGCCCGCACCGTCACGATCGTGCACCGCCGCGACGACCTGCGGGCCTCGGCGATCATGGCCGAGCGCGCCCACGCCAACCCCAAGATCCGCTTCGCTTGGAACAGCGCGGTCGACGCCATCCACGGCGAGGACAAGCTGACCGGAATCACGTTGCGCGACACGGTTACCGGCGAGACCAGCGAGCTTCCGGTCACCGGCCTGTTCGTGGCGATCGGTCACGACCCGCGCAACGAGCTGGTCAAGGGCGTCGTCGAGCTCGATGCCGAGGGCTACGTGCTCGTCGAGGGGCGCACCACCCGCACCAACGTGCCCGGCGTCTTCGCCTGTGGCGACCTCGTCGACCACACCTACCGCCAGGCGATCACCGCGGCCGGCTCCGGCTGTGCCGCGGCGCTGGACGCCGAACGCTTCCTCGCCCACTGACCGACTCCGGTCCTGTCAGCCCAGTGCGGCAGGATCGACTCAAGGACCCCCGCCCCACCCGCACCACCCTTCGAAAGGACCCCCACCATGGGAGCCGTCAGCAAGACCACCGACGCCAGCTTCGAGGCTGACGTCCTCAAGAGCGACAAGCCCGTGCTGGTCGACTTCTGGGCCGAGTGGTGCGGCCCGTGTCGCGCCGTCGCCCCCATCCTCGACGAGATCGCCCGCGACCACGACGAGGTCACCATCGTCAAGCTCAACACCGACGAGAACCCGGCGATCACCGGCAAGCTCGGCATCACCAGCATCCCGACGATGCACGTCTACCAGAACGGCGAGATCGTCAAGACGATCATCGGCGCGATGCCCAAGCCGAAGCTGCTCCGCGAGCTGGAGCCCTTCCTCGGCTGAGTCTCCCCCAGCGCGCAAGAGGCGCGGATCTTGTTGCGTTGCAACGAGATCCGCGCCTCTTCTGGTACGCGAATCCTGGTGTGCGTGGTCGTGCTGAGACAGCGGGCGGATGCCGTGCCGCACCTCCGCTACCCGGCTCGGGTCAGGCGTCGCGACCGTCACGCAGGTGCATGGCGTCAAGGATCCGGTTGAGGTCCTCGACGGAGGCGAACTCCACCGTGAGCCGACCCTTGCGCTGACCGAGGGCGATGCGGACGCGGGTCTCGAGCCGGTCGGACAGGTCGCGCGGCAAGGTCGTCGAGCTGGGGGCGGCGGGTGCCGGGCCGCGGGGCTCGGCGGGCGGCCGGGGCCTCGTCGCCACCCAGGGTGACGAGCTCCTCGACGGTTCGCACCGACAGGCCCTCGGCGACGATGCGCTGTGCCATCCGCTCCATCGCCGCCGCGTCGGGCAGCCCGAGCAGCGCCCGGGCGTGGCCGGCACTGAGCACCCCGGCGGCCACCCGCCGCTGCACCAGCGGCGGCAGCTTGAGCAGGCGCAGGGTGTTCGAGATCTGCGGGCGCGAGCGGTGGATGCGGCGGGCGAGCTCCTCCTGGGTGCAGCCGAAGTCGTCGAGCAGCTGCTGGTAGGCGGCCGCCTCCTCCAGGGCGTTGAGCTGGCTGCGGTGGAGGTTCTCCAGCAGCGCGTCGCGCAGGAGGTCGTCCTCCTCGGTGGCCTTGATGATGGCGGGGACGACGTCCTTGCCGGCCGCACGCGACGCGCGCCAGCGCCGCTCGCCCATGATCAGCTCGTAGCGCACCTCGCCGTCCTCGGTGCCCGGCGGCACTCGGCGCACGACGACCGGCTGCAGCACGCCGATCTCCTGGATCGAGTGCACCAGCTCCTCGAGCTCGTCCTCGTCGAAGACCGTGCGCGGCTGGCGGGGGTTCGGGCCGGATCTGGTCGAGCGGGATCTCGGCGAACTCCGCGCCGGGAACCGGCTGGAGGCCGATGCGCCCCTCGGTGGCGCCGGCGTCCGCACCAGGGCCCTGACCTGCGGTTTCACCGGATTCCGGTCGCGTCGGTGGGGGCGGGGGCATCGACGGCGGCCGGCCGGTCCTGGTCCCGGAAGAACACGTCGACCGGTCGGTCGGCCGTCGCGGTCCCGCTCGGGATGAGGGCGCCCAGGCCACGGCCCAGGGCGCGACGCTTCTCGCTCATGCGGACTCCTTCGAGGTCGGCGACGTGGCGGCGCCTCGCTCGGCGAGCTCGACGGCCGCCTCGAGGTAGGACAGCGCACCACTGCTGTTCGGGTCATAGGTCATCACGGTCTGTCCGTGGCTCGGCGCCTCGGAGATGCGCACCGAGCGCGGGACGCTGGCGCGCAGGGTCTGGTCGGGGAAGTGCTCGCGCACCTCGTCGGCCACCTGGGCCGACAGGCGGGTCCGGCCGTCGTACATGGTGAGCAGGATGGTCGAGACGTGCAGCGTCGGGTTGAGGTGGTTGCGGATCAGCTCGATGTTCTTCAACAGCTGCGAGAGCCCCTCGAGCGCGTAGTACTCGCACTGGATCGGGATGAAGACCTCGGTGGCCGCCACGAAGGCGTTGACGGTGAGCAGCCCCAGGCTCGGCGGGCAGTCGATGAGCACGTAGTCGAGGCGCTCCCCCGTCGCCTCGCACTGCTCGACGAAGGCCGAGACGGCGCGCTGCAGGCGGGTCTCACGGGCGACCATCGAGACCAGCTCGATCTCTGCGCCGGCGAGGTCGATGGTGGCCGGCACGCAGAACAGGCCCGGCACGTCAGGGCACTCCTGCACGACCCCGCCCACGGGCTGCCCCTCGACGAGCACGTCGTAGACGCTCGGCACCTCGGCGTGGTGCTCGATGCCCAGCGCCGTGCTGGCGTTGCCTTGCGGGTCGAGGTCGATGACGAGCACGGTGCTGCCGGCCTGGGCCAGGGCCGCTGCGACGTTGACGGTGGTCGTCGTCTTGCCGACGCCGCCCTTCTGGTTCGCCACCGTCATCACCCGGGTGTGTGCGGGCCGCGGGACGCTGCGCCCGCTGAGCGTGATCCGCTTGCGCGCGTCTGCTGCGACAGCTGCTGCCAGCGGCGTTCCTCCGTCTGCGCCGGGCATGGCCGCGGCGATCTGGGCGCGCACCTCGGTGTCGTCGGGGGCGAGCGCGTCCATGCGGTCCTCTCGGGTGCCGGCCAGTGCCGGCAGTGTGGTCTCGCGAACGATGTCAGGCGGCGGTGCGGGTGCAGTGGAGGTCTCCGTCGCAGCGGAAGCCTCAGCTGGCCGACTGGTCTGGCCCGAAGCGGAGGTCTCTGTCGCCGCGCTGGCCTCGGGTGAGGGGCTGGTCTCGGGCTCGGCGGCGATCTCGGCCGCGGCGGGGGCCTCCCCGGCGTGTGGCGGGTCGACGGGGTTCTCGACCCCTGCCACCTGCGCCGATGCGGCGCTGAGCTCCCCGCTGGGCGGCGTTGGAGCGGATGTTTCACGTGAAACGCGGTCCGGAGCGGGCCACCCGAGTGGCGCCGTCGGGACGCCGGTCAGCCGCGGAAACCCGAGGCCTAGAGCAGCCGTGCGGGTAGTGGCGACGTCGATCGATGAGCTCACGCGATCACCTTCGTCGGGGATGGGGCGAGCCAATCCAACCCCACGGGACGTCAACACGCCAAAGCGCCACAGCGCGCTGTGGAGGACCAGTCGACGAGCGGCAGGCTGTGGATGGCCGCATGACCTTGCTGTCGCCCTCGAGGCGCCACCGAACCACTGATCGCCGCCCGTCACGCCGACCCGCTCCCCCATGGACCACCGCCAGCTCGCCCGTGTCACCCGGCACGCTGCCGAGCCTTCCCGGTCTGCGGTCGCCGCCTGACGGGTGCCCTGCCGCCACACGTGCGACCTCGCAGCCAATGATCCTCACCTCACGCGCCCGTGTGCACTGGCGGGCCGTCTCCCTTCTCCGCCGTTGCACCGACCCCGGCCACCACGTCCGCCTCGCTCCTGGTCATCCGCCGCCGGTCGCCGCCATCGGAGTGCCCGACACCGGACCCGCTCGCCTCACCTGCTAGCGCTACTGCGCCGGCTGGCGCGCCGTGCACCACACCAACTGGCAGTGCTTCTGACCCCCACCCCCGCCTCGCCCTTCGTGTCCACCGTCCCTTCGCCCCTGCCGTCTTCACTGCGGGTGACGCTTCACCTCCGCCTTCGCTCTTCGTGTCCACTGTTCCATTCGTCCTGCCGTCGGCAATGCGGGCGGTCCATCCCGGGCCGCACGACCGGCTCGTTCTCTCCCACCCGCGGAGCCCGCCTGCCTCGGAGCCTGCGAGCACATGGGTTGTCCTGGCCATCCCCATTCGTTTCGCCTCGTGGTCCGAATGGGCCGCCCACCCCTCGAAGAGCGCACGACACGGCCCAGCTCCTTGTCTGCACCGGCACTCCTGGACGCAGGCAGCAGACCAGACGGCTGTCACCACGGGCGGGGTTATCTCAACCCATGTTTCACGTGAAACGGCCGCTCGACGCTCCTTGCCTCTGTCCTGCGAGCTGGGTGATCCACCGGTGACCTATTCGCTCTATGACCTGCGGCGGACTACCGGCCGACCGCAGACGGCGGCGACGGTCAGGCGTGGGCTGCCTGCTCGCGCTGGGGTGAGATTGCTGTGAGGTCCGGGCGGCCAGGCATGTCAAACACTCGTGTCTCCCGCCACCGGGTGTGTCACTGCGCCGTCAGGACATCCGGGTCAGAGGACGCGGCAACCAGGCCTTCAGCCAGACGCGAGTGCCAAGCACACGCTTCACCCGCGGACCGCCAGCGTGGTCGGGCGCAGCCGGAACGAAACGGCTGCGCTCGAAGGCACAGCCTTGGGGGCGGCGGCCGCGCGAGTGTCGCGGCAGTGAGCCAGCGCGCCCAGGTGGCGCCCCGGGCGTGGGTGCTGGGGCCGGGAGCACCGTATGTGCGATCGCCGGGTTTGGTGCTGCCGGGGGCGCCCGAGCGCTTTGGACTGCTGCACTTCGGCACTGCAAGCCGGTTTCGATAGTTCCTGCCGTGCCACGCAACGGCCGTCATGGACGCGGTACGACGGCCCCTGCCGACGGCAGACATCCATGACTATTGGCGCATCTCATCTCCGAGGCAACCCCCATGTTTCACGTGAAACGGCGCACCGGTCGCTCGGCGGTCCTCCGCACCAGCACCTGCAGCAGCACCAGCGGCAGCGGCAGCGGCAGCGGCAGCGTCGAATCCTGGTGATTGGAGACACAGCGCACCCTCGAGCTCAGGCTCATCGCGCGCCGACTCTCCTCCTTGGCTACGCGGGTGCTGCCGCTCGCTGGCCGGAAATGTTTCACGTGAAACGCGCGGCGTCCATCAGCACCCGTGGGCCCGGTGTACCAAACCCACGAACAGGCGCCTGACTGGGCTACGGCGTCGCCATCGGGACAGATTGTGTGGCCGCCATCCAGCATGACGTTGACGCCCATCGGGCATGACCGTGCCGTCGCTCCCCGCATGACGGTGCTGACGTCTGAGTCCCGCGGACGGCCCGGTCTCGCGCCGTCGCGGTGCACTACTGGCAGGCCAGCACCACCGACCACCCGCAGGCATTCGACCACCCGCAGGTTTTCGACCAAGCGCATGCGGGCGACGGGGGCGAGCGGGTCGACCAGGGCTCGTCGCTGGCGTCGGGGGCATCAAGGTCCTCGGCACCATCAACATCGGCTGCCTGTGTCACTTGCCCGCGCGCCGGGGCCGGCGCGGGTCGCGGACCAACCTTGACCGACTGACTGCTTGTGGCGCAAAGGGGTCGAGCCGTCGGCGCAATCGGCGTCGGCCCACGGGTGTCACACCCCCGCTCGCCACCCGTACAACAACTCCGGTGCATCCCAGTTGAGGCGCTGGGCCTGCGCCCGCCACTGCGGCCAGCAACCGGGATCCGGCGCTTCGGCGCATCGTGACCCTGGCCCGGGCCTGAAGGACGAATGCGGGTCAAGGCGTCCTCGGCCCGCATCAGTGCAGACCGGCCGGTGTCGGCTTGGCTCTTGTGCAGGGTGACGTCCGGCCCGGTTCGGTGCCCACTGCTCGGTGCGGACACTGGCCCTTGTGGACGGTTGACTTCAGGGCCGCCTCGGTGCCGACTGTGGGGTGTCGGCTTGGCCATTTGTGGCATGGCTCGGCGCAGCTTGGCGCGATGGTGCCGTGCGCAACGTGCCGGCGCTGCCCACCTTGCCCACCCTGCCGGCGCTGCCCACCTTGCCCACCCTGCCGGCCTTGCCCACCTTGCCGGCCTTGCCCACCTTGCCGGCCTTGCCCTCCTTGTTGGCCTTGGTGACCCTGACTGCCTTGCCGCCGCGTCCGGCCCGTCGCCGCGGCTCGAATCGCAGGTCGACCGTGAGCACCGGCTCGTCCAACACGTCACCGCCGTGCTCACGCACCACGGCATCGACCAGGCCGAGCTTCACCAGCGCGGCATGGTCGTCCGCCAGCTCCTGCGCCGCCGAGCGACCCTTCATGGCCACCAAGGTCCCGGCCGGCTCCAGTAGGGGCACGCACCAGCGCGCCAGCTTGTCGAGCCGAGCCACCGCACGCGCGGTGACGTAAGGGGCGGAGACCGTGCCGACGAGCTCCTCGGCGCGCCCGCGGTGCACCGTCACGGAGCCCAGCCCGAGCTCGGCCACGACGCCGGCGAGCCACTGGGTGCGGCGCAACATCGGCTCCACGAGGTGAACCTCCAGGTCGGGGCGCACGATCGCCAGGGCTATACCGGGCAGACCGGCCCCCGAGCCCACATCGACGACCCGCGCGTTCGGTGGGAAAGCATCGGCCACGACCGCGCAGTTCAGCACGTGCCGCTCCCACAGGCGCGGCACCTCGCGTGGACCGATCAGCCCGTGGCTGACGCCGGTGTCCGCGAGGATCTCAGCGAAACGCACCGCGAGTGGCAGTCGCTCCGCAAACACCGCAGCCGCACCCGGAGGTGCGGCTGGCAGTGCGACGGCGGCCTCGTCGGGCCCGTCATGTTTCACGTGAAACGTCGCTTCACGCCGGGAGGATGACGACGAACCGACGAGGCTCGGCGCCCTCGGACTCCGACACCAGACCGGCGGCCAGCACCTCGTCGTGGACCACCTTGCGCTCGAACGCTGTCATCGGCGTGAGCGGCTTGCGCTCACCGGTGCTGCGCACCTCGTCGATGGCCTCCTTGGCCACCGCGACCAGGGCAGCGCGGCGCTCGGCGCGGTGGCCCGCGACGTCGAGCATCAGGCGGCTGCGGTCGCCGGTGGCGGACTGCACCGCGAGCCGGGTCAGCTCCTGCAGGGCGTCGAGCACCTGACCGTTCGGCCCGACGAGGCGCCGCGGCACCCGCCCGTCCTCGGAGTCGACCACCGAGACAGCAGCCCGGTCACCGTCGATGTCGACGTCGATGTCACCGTCGAGGTCGCAGATGTCGAGCAGCGTCTCGAGGAAGTCGGCCGCCACCTCTCCCTCGCGCTCGAGGTTGGCCCGCCGGTTGCTCTGAGTGGGCCCAGCAGGCGCGTCGTCGGCGTCCTCCGAGCCGGCGTCCTGCTCCAGCTCCGGGTCGCTGACCTGCACGTTCGTGGGCGCAGGGCCCTCGGCGGCCTGCTCAGAGTCGGGCAGAGAAGCCGTGCCCACGGTGGGATCGGTGTCCGGCTGGTCCTGCGTGAGGTTCTCGCTCATGGGGTTCTCCTGCGATCAGGGGGATCAGGTCGTGGGGGGCTTGGTGCCCGAGCCGGCCTTCTTGGCGGGCTTGGCGCCGGGCGGCGGGGGCCCGTCCTGCGGCTGGCCGTTGGCCGACTGGCCGTTCGCCGTGCTCGGCGGCGGCGTGTCCTGGATGGACGACGTGGCGCCGGCCTGGCCGGCTGGCTTGGGACCGGCAGCCTTCTTCTTGCGCTTCTTGCTGGCCGGCTGCTGGCGCTGGCCCGACTGCTTGACCAGCTCGGCGGCCTCCGCCGCCTCGGCCTCGGCCTTCAGCTTCGCGCCGGCAGCACCGGGGATCGGCTTGCCCTTGCGCTCGAGCCGGGCATGGTAGGCCTTCTCGGCCGCAGAGCCGGGCGCCGGCATCCGGCGGATGACGTAGAACTGCTGGCACATCGACCACAGGTTGGTGGTGAACCAGTAGATGAGCACACCGATCGGGAAGTTCACACCGGACACCGCGAACACCAGCGGCAGCACGTAGAGCAGCACCTTCTGCTGCTTGGCGAACGGGTTGTCCAGGGCCGAGGCCGGCATGTTCTTGGTCATCAGCTGGCGCTGGGTGGTGAACGTCGTGGCCGACATCAAGATGATCAGCACGACCGTGACGACCTGGGTCGCCGTGTTGGGGGCCTTCATGAACGTCGACGACAGCGAGGCGCCGAAGATCGTGGCCTGCTCGAACTGCGCCGCCACCGGTTGGGTGATCGGCCCGATCGCCTTGTGTGCGCCCGAGGCGATCTCATCCATGCTGTTGAGCACCCGGAACAGGCCGAAGAAGAACGGTGACTGCACCAGGATCGGCAGGCACGAGCTGAAGGGGTTGGTGCCCTCCTTCTTGTACAGCTCCATCGTCTCCTGGGTCATCGCCTGGCGTGACTCGGGGTCGGACTTGCCCTTGTACTTCTTCTGGATCTTCTGCAGCTCGGGCTGGATCATCTGCATCTTGCGCGACGCCATGATCTGCTTGACGAACAGCGGGATCATCGCCGCGCGCATCACGATCACGAGGCCGACGATCGACAGGGCCCAGGTCCACCCGGAGGCCGGGTTCATCCCGATGAAGGTGAAGGCCTGGTGGAACCCGTACATGATCCACGCCACGAGCCACTCGATTGGCCCGATGATCGTGTTGAAGAGGTCGCCCATGTCGTCCTTACGGCTGTGCCGGTCGAAGCCGGCGGGGTGAGGTCACGGTCGTGACGTGGTCAGGGGGTCTGGTGCGGGGTGTGGCCCGCAGGATGCCGGTGCGCCGCGTCGTCACCGACGCCACGCGGTCCGGTGGTGCCGGGGATCGGCCGGCCGGTGTCGGGGTCGCGCAGCGGCACGTGGTCGACCCCTCCCGGGGTCCAGGGGTGGCAACGCCCGAGCCGGCGAGCGGCCATCCACGAGCCGCGCAACACGCCGTAGCGCTCGAGGGCGGTCACGGCGTAGGCCGAGCACGACGGGTAGTAGCGGCAGGTGGGCGGCCGCATCGGTGAGATGACGCGCTGGTAGACCCGGATCGCCCAGATGAGGGGGGTCGCCAGCACTCGACCGATGCTCACGCAGCACCTCCCAGTCGACGGATCACCTTGTGCAACAACGGGTCCAGGGCCCCCGCGAGTTCCCCGTACGTCGCGCTCGCCGCCGGCGGGTTGGCCCGCACCACCAGGTCGAGACCGGTCGGGATGCCGGGGATCCGGTCGGCGACCAGCGCGCGGAGCCGGCGCTTGGTGCGGTTGCGGACCACGGCGCCACCGACCGCCTTGGACACGACGAAACCGACCCGCGGCGGGAGACCCGCACGCGCGTCGGTCGAGGTGGCGTGGACCACGAGCAGCCTGGAGCCGGCTCGGCAACCCCCGGAGGAGCGCACCGCCGACGTGAAGTCCGCCCGCTCACGCAGTCGGTTCGGCGCCGGCAGCACCGCCGACCTCAGGCGGAGAGCTCGGAGCGGCCCTTACGGCGACGAGCGGCGAGGATGCTGCGGCCCGCACGGGTGCGCATCCGAAGACGGAAGCCATGGGTCTTGGCCCGGCGACGGTTGTTCGGCTGGAAGGTCCGCTTGCTCACGATGTTCTCTCGTCTGCTTCGGTGGGCCCGTGGGCCCGGGTGGTCGGGGAGCCGGTGGGTGTCGGCTGCGATCGGAAACCCATGACCTTCGCGGGAAAGCAGCGCCCTCGCGGGCGCGGGTCACGGGCATGCGAAAACAGCCGAACCACAGGCCCGTTAAAGGTACGCGAGAGCGACCACGGGGGTCAAACCAACGGATCTGGTCGCCCGGGTTCGGCAAAACGCCCTAGGATCGCACGGAGCACGGCCCACCACCCGGCACGACACGCCCGGGTGACCACGCGGCATACCCACAGCTTGTGGACAACCATGTGGACAGGGTGTACGAGGCCGAGTGGACCGGCCGCCGAGATCAGGCCCGGTGGGCTTCGAGGAGGACGGGGACGCAGTGGCCGACGCGACGATGACCCAGCTGTGGCGAACGACCCTCGAGGTCCTGGACTCCGACGGAATCCCGGTGCAGCAGAGGGCTTTCCTGTCGCTCGCCAAGCTGGTGGGGCTGCTCGACGACACCGCCCTGATCGCCGTGCCCAACGACTTCACCAAGGACATCGTCGAGACCCGGCTGCGTGAGCGGGTCACCGCCACCCTGGGCAGCCAGCTTGGTCGCGATGTCCGCCTGGCGGTCACCGTCGACCCCTCGCTGGCCGAGGCGCCGGCCCTCGACCTCGACGACGAGGGCCACCTGAACGGCCTGAACGACGCGGGTCACGACCTGCGGGCGGCCGACCGGCGGCGCCAGATCGACGACCTCGACATCGGCGAGGACGAGGTCGACGGCACCGAGACCTCCGCCTTCACCGGCCGGCCGGCCAACCACGGCGCGGCCGACGCCGCCCGCGGCTCGGCAGCGAACGGCATCCCGGGGCTGGTCGAGGTGCCCGGGGCTCGCCGCCCGCGGCCCGGCAGCCAGCAGCCCGAGCAGGTCGAGCTGACCCGGCTGAACCCGAAGTACACCTTCGACACCTTCGTCATCGGCGCCAGCAACCGGTTCGCCCACGCGGCGGCGGTCGCGGTGGCCGAGGCGCCGGCCAAGGCCTACAACCCGCTGTTCATCTACGGCGACTCCGGGCTGGGCAAGACGCACCTGCTGCACGCCATCGGGCACTACGCCCGCAACCTCTTCCCGCACGTCAAGGTGCGCTACGTGAACTCCGAGGAGTTCACCAACGACTTCATCAACAGCATCCGCGACGACAAGGCGGCCAACTTCCAGCGCCGCTACCGCGACGTCGACGTGCTCCTCATCGACGACATCCAGTTCCTGCAGGGCAAGGTGCAGACCCAGGAGGAGTTCTTCCACACCTTCAACACCCTGCACAACGCGAACAAGCAGGTCGTCATCACCAGCGACGTGCCGCCCAAGCTGCTCAGCGGCTTCGAGGCGCGGATGCGCAGCCGGTTCGAGATGGGCCTGCTCACCGACGTGCAGCCCCCCGACCTCGAGACCCGGATCGCGATCCTGCGCAAGAAGGCCATTCAGGAGCGCCTGTCGGTGCCCGACGACGTGCTCGAGTTCATCGCCTCGCGGATCTCCACCAACATCCGCGAGCTCGAGGGCGCCCTGATCCGGGTCACCGCCTTCGCCAGCCTGAACCGCCAGCCGGTCGACATGAGCCTGGCCGAGATCGTGCTGCGCGACCTGATCCCCGACGACGCCTCCAGCCAGGTGACGCCGGCGACGATCATGGCCCAGACGGCCGCCTACTTCGGGCTCACCCTCGACGACCTGCAGGGCCAGTCGCGCTCACGAGTGCTGGTGACGGCCCGGCAGATCGCGATGTACCTGTGCCGCGAGCTCACCGACCTCTCGCTGCCCAAGATCGGCCAGCAGTTCGGCGGCCGCGACCACACCACGGTGATGCACGCCGACAAGAAGATCCGCCAGCTGATGGCCGAGCGGCGCGCGATCTACAACCAGGTCACCGAGCTGACCAACCGGATCAAGCAGCAGTCGCACTGATCTCGGGCCGGATGCCGGCCTGCTCCGGCCGCCTCCCACCTGCGGGCCCGCGCGCCTTCCACCGAGTTGTCCACAGGCTGTCCACACACCTGTGTGCAGATGCTGTCGAACCTTGGTCGCAGCCTGGCGCCGGTCACGCCCTGCCGGCCACCCGGCATCCGCGATGTTACGAACGTGTAGCGGTGCATCCACCCCTGTGCGCAACCCTGTGGACAACTTCCGTCGCTCACCACGAGCCACGCACCACAGCAGAGTTTTCCACAGCTCCTGTGGACAGCTGTGGACGACCAGCGTGTCGAGGTGGACGGTTCGCGGCGCCGGGGTGGAGCGGCTGTGAACGCCCGCCGACCGTCAACACCGAAGGGGTGGTTGTCCCCCGGGCGCACCACCGCTCGTCCACACCCCGATCCCCGCGCCGACCTGCCCGGACACGGCTGCGTCCACAGCATCCACAGCTCCTACAACTACGACGAGATCCCCAGAACTCCGATTCGGCCCCGACTACGACCTGACTGCACCGAGCCCGAACGAGGAACCCACCACCACGACCCCCGTCGCGGTGTGCTCCAGATCAGGTACCGCCACGCGAGGGCGTGCACTAGTGTCATGACCCCGCCTGCCTCGGCGCCCTTCCGGGCGCGACCGAGCCTGCGGACGGGGATCTAGGTGTGCACGAGCAGGCGCGACGTCATCGCGCCGGACGAAGGTGGTAAGCCGTGAAGTTCCGCGTCGAACGCGACGTCCTGGCCGAGGCGGTCACCTGGGTGGCCCGCGGCCTGCCCGCCCGCCCCCCGGTGCCGGTGCTCGCCGGCATCCTGATGCAGGCCGATGACGACGGCACGCTGACCCTGTCGGCGTTCGACTACGAGGTGTCGGCCAAGATCACCGTGGCCGCCGAGGTCGCCGAGCCCGGCACCGTGCTCGTGCTCGGCCGGCTCCTCGCCGACATCTCGCGCAACCTGCCCGACCGCCCGATCGACATCGCCACCGACGGCTCGAAGGTGCAGGTCACCTGCGGGTCCTCGCGGTTCAGCCTGCTGATGATGCCGGCCGACGACTACCCGACGCTGCCGACCTCGCCCGAGCCCAGCGGCACCATCGACGGCCACCTGTTCACCCAGGCCGTGGCCCAGGTGTCGGTCGCGGCCGACCGCGGTGACACCCTGCCCATCCTCACCGGCGTGCGGGTCGAGATCGAGGGCGACACGATGACGCTGCTTGCGACCGACCGCTACCGGCTCGCCATGCGCGAGCTGCACTGGAACCCCAGCTCGACCGACGCCAGCCACGTCGTGCTCATCCCGGCGCGCACGCTGTCCGACACCGCCCGCTCGCTGGGCGCCAGCGGCTCGATCGACGTCGCGCTCGGCACCGCCGCCGGTGGCGACGGGCTGGTCGGTTTCGAGGCCGGCCAGCGCCGCACCACCACCCGCCTGCTCGACGGCGAGTACCCGAAGGTCTCCTCGATCTTCCCCACGACCTCCGAGACCGAGTCGGTCATCAAGACCGCCGAGCTCGTCGAGGCCGTCAAGCGCGTGGCCCTGGTCGCCGAGCGCAACACCCCGGTGCGGCTGCGGTTCAGCGAGGGCCAGGTGGCCATCGAGGCCGGCGCCGGCGACGACGCCCAGGCGTCCGAGGCGGTCGAGGCCGTGCTCACCGGCCCCGAGATCGAGATCGCCTTCAACCCGACCTACCTGCTCGACGGGCTGGGCGCCGTGGGCACCCCCTACAGCCGCATCTCGTTCACCCAGGCCTCCCGCCCGGCGGTGCTTTCAGGCCAGGCCGAGGAGGACGGCGAGGCCGACACGTCCTACCGCTACGTGCTCATGCCGGTGCGGTTCGCGTCCTGACCAGCCATTTCAGGATGCCGTCGCAGTAACGTTCGCGGATCAGCACCTCATCGTCGACGCACCACACACCACGAGGAGTTCCGAGATGCAGCTGGGTCTGGTCGGGCTGGGCAAGATGGGCGGCAACATGCGCGAGCGCATCCGCCGCGCAGGGCACGAGGTCGTGGGCTACGACCGCGACAAGTCCGTCTCCGACGCGAGCTCGCTGGCCGACCTGGTCAAGCGGCTGGAGGCCCCGCGGGTGGTCTGGGTGATGGTGCCCAGCGGGGCGCCCACCAAGGACACCGTGGCCAAGCTCGGGGACCTGCTCGACAAGGGTGACATGGTCATCGACGGGGGAAACAGCCGGTTCACCGACGACATCGAGAACGAGAAGCTGCTCAAGACCAAGGGCATCGGCTACCTCGACTGCGGGGTCTCCGGCGGCATCTGGGGCCTCGACAACGGCTACGGCCTGATGGTGGGCGGCTCGGCGGCCAACGTGAAGAAGGCGATGCCGATCTTCGACGCGCTGCGCCCCGAGGGCCCGCGCGATGAGGGCTTCGTGCATGCCGGCAAGGTGGGGGCCGGGCACTACACGAAGATGGTGCACAACGGCATCGAGTACGGCCTGATGCAGGCCTACGCCGAGGGCTATGAGCTGCTGCAGAAGAAGGACATCGTCGAGAACGTGCCCGGCGCGTTCAAGGCGTGGAGCCGTGGCACGGTCGTGCGGTCCTGGCTGCTCGACCTGATGGTCGCCGCGCTCGAGGAGAACCCGAACGCTCGAGGACGTGTCCGACTACACGGTCGACTCCGGCGAGGGGCGGTGGACCGTCGAGGAGGCGATCGCGCTCTCGGTGCCGATGCCGGTGATCTCGGCCTCGCTGTTCGCGCGCTTCGCCTCACGCCAGCAGAGCTCGCCGACGCTGCAGGCGGTCGCCGCGCTGCGCGGCCAGTTCGGTGGCCACCAGGTGATGACCGTGGCCGAGGGTGAGGAGCTGCGCGCGCAGGCCACCGCCGGCCCGAAGTCAGCGGCCACCGCGAGCAAGAAGGCCGCCACCAAGGAGAAGCCGGCGAGCTCGCCGAAGGAGGCCGCGGCCAGGGGGCGCAAGGCCGACCAGGCCGGGCCGTCGTCCGGCACCGGCGCCACGGCGTCGGGCCGCACGAAGGGCGCGGCGTCGGCGGGCCCGACCTCGGGCACCAGCACGACGCGGAAGCGCGCCGCCACGAAGAGCTGAGCCGTCGGTGCACGTCCGGCATCTGAGCGTGGCCGACTTCCGCAGCTACACCGCTGCCGAGCTGCCGCTCGAGCCGGGCGTGACGACCCTCGTGGGCCTGAACGGCCAGGGCAAGACCAACCTGGTCGAGGCCCTGGGCTACCTCGCCAGCCTGTCCAGCCACCGGGTCGCCACCGACTCACCGCTCGTGCGGTTCGGTGCCACCCAGGCGATCGTGCGCGGCGCGGTGATACGCGACGGCCGCGAGACGATGGTCGAGCTCGAGATCACCCCGGGCCGGGCGAACCGGGCGCGGCTCAACCGGTCACCACTGAGCCGGCCGCGCGACGTGCTCGGCACGCTACGCACGGTGCTCTTCGCCCCCGAGGACCTCGCCCTGGTCAAGGGTGACCCCGGCGAGCGCCGGCGCTTCCTCGACGACCTGCTCGTCGCCCGCCAGCCGCGCTGGTCGGGGGTGCGCTCGGACTACGACAAGATCCTCAAGCAGCGCGGTGCGCTGTTGAAGTCCGCCGCACCGGTACTGCGGCGAGGCGGTCGCCGCGGGGCACGGCCGGCATCCGAGGGCGTCGACGTGGTGGCTGAGCGCGAGTCGGCGCTGCACACCCTCGACGTGTGGGACTCGCACCTCGCCCAGGTGGGGTCGCAGCTGCTCTACGCACGGCTGCGGCTGCTGCGCGACCTCGGCCCCTACCTCGGCAAGGCCTACGACGAGGTGAGCGCCGGGCAGAGCGATGCGCGGGTGCACTACAAGTCGTCGCTGCGGGAGCAGACTGCGGCGCGGATCGCGGAGGGTGAGGTGCCCGAGGCCGAGGAGCTGCGCACCGAGGTCCTGGAGTCGCTGGCCGAGGTGCGCGGGGCTGAGGTGGAGCGGGGGGTGAGCCTGGTCGGGCCGCACCGCGACGACGTCGTGCTGACCCTCGGCGAGCTGCCGGCCAAGGGCTACGCCAGCCATGGTGAGTCGTGGTCGTTCGCGCTCGGGCTGAAGCTGGCGGCCTACCAGCTGCTGCGGCACGACCTCGGCGACGACCCGGTGCTTGTGCTCGACGACGTGTTCGCCGAGCTCGACTCGGGGCGCCGTGGTCGGCTGGCCGCAATGATCGCCGACTGCGAGCAGGTGGTGATCACCGCGGCCGTGCCCGAGGACGTGCCGGCGGAGCTGATGGGTCGCACGTTCATGGTGACGCTGGGCTCGGTGGTCGAGCGTGAGTGACGCACGCCGGCCACGAGATGACGCGGAAATCGGCTCCGGCACAACGAATTACGGTGTCACTGCTGACCAAGGCCTCCCCATCGAGCCGGACGTCACCTCCGAGCCGGTCGTCGGGGATGCCGCCGAGGCGGCTGCCGCCGCGCTCGCCCGGGCACGGGCGGCGGCCAAGTCGAAGGGGTTGCGCCCCGGGCTGCGGCCGCGTCGCCGGCCCAAGGACGTTCCGGTCGGCGAGCGCTCCACGACCGGGCGCGACCCCAAGCTGCTCGGCGAGCAGCTCGACCAGTTCGTCACCGAGCGCGGGTGGGTCGGCGACGTCGCGGTGGGGGCGGTCATCGGGCGGTGGCCGCAGATCGTCGGGCCCGAGATCGCGCAGCACTGCGCCCCGCTCGACTTCGTCGACGGCATCCTCACCGTGCGCGGCGACTCCACCGCCTGGGCGACCCAGCTGCGGCTGCTGTCCTCCAGCCTGCTGACCCGGCTCGCCGAGGAGGTCGGCGACGGCACGGTCACCGAGCTGCGGGTGGTCGGGCCGGGCGCGCCCACCTGGTCGCGCGGGCAGCGCCGGGTGCAGGACGGCCGCGGCCCGCGTGACACCTACGGGTGAGATTGGCAGGATGCCGGGATGAGCCCCTCATCCGACGCCGTCGAGAGCTACCTCGAGCGCGCCCCCGAGACCGGCCGCGCCTTCTTCCTCGGTGTGCGCGAGCTGGTGCAGCGCCATGCGCCCGAGGCGACCGAGACCCTGTCGTACAACATGCCGACCTTCCTGGTCGACGGTCACCGCCTCATGCACGCCTCGGCGTGGAAGGAGCATCTGGCGATCTACCCGCTGCCGCCGGCCGAGGACCTCGACGCCGAGGCGGCTGCGGCGCTCGAGGCGCACAGCTCGGGAGCCAGCACGCTCAAGCTGCTCTACCGCGAGGAGTTCCCGACCCTGCTGGTCGATGCCGTGGTGCGAGCCCACCTGGCCAGGCTCGCCGACGGGCGCTGACCCGACTTCTTGCGAATTTCCCACCGGGACGCGAGGGCTGAGCGGCCCGCGCGGGGGTGGGAAATTCGCAAGAAGTCGGGAAAGAGGGCAGGCAGTCAGGGGTGGTCGAGGCCGCCGCGCAGGACGTCCAGGGCCATCCGAAGCTGCAGGTCGTAGGCCTGCCGCGGCCGACGGAAGCTGTCGGCGCCGTACTGCCCGAACACCTCGAGGCTGGTGCCGCCGACCACGACCGACCACAGCAGCAGCGCGCGGGCCAGCACGGCCGGGTCGGTGGCCATGCCGACGTCGGCCCCGACCAGCCTCAGGTCACCGGCCAGCGGGTCGGGCGGTAGGTGCGGCGCCGGCCGGTCGGGAACGTCGCCACGGGTGACCCCCTCGCCCACCAGGCTCATCAGGATGCCGATCACCCGGGTCCCCGGCTCGAGGGTGATCTCGGGTGGTGCGGCGTAGCCCGGCACCGGGCTGCCGTAGAGCAGGGCATAGCGGCTGGGCTCGGCGACCGCCCAGGCCCGGAACGCGTGACCCGCCGCGAGCAGCCGCTCGGACCAGCGCTGGTCGGCGGCGGCGTCGACCGCCGCCTGCACGGCATCCGCCTGGGCGTTGTAGGCGTCGACGAGCAGCAGGGTGAGCAGCTCGTCGCGGTTGGCGACGTAGCGGTAGACCGCCGACGACACCATGCCGAGGTCGCGGGTGACCGCCCGCAGCGAGAGCCCGGCCGCCCCGTGCTGGGCCAGGTGCTGGCGGCCGATGTCGAGGATTTGGGCGGTGACGTCCTCGCGGCGGCGGGCGCGGGTGGTGGGCATGGCGGCATCCTGCCACAAAATCGAGAGCACTGCTCTTGACATCGGCGGAATCAGGCGTCACGCTAGGAACATGAACCGAGAGCACCGCTCTCACCAATGACCGGAGGACGACATGACCCAGCCGAGCAGCGACCGCACCCCCACATCGAAGCCCACCCCCACGCCGGCGCCCACCGCTGCCGCACCGGTGGACCCGAACCGCTACATCCCGCCGGCCAACCGGATGGAGGTCTGGTCAGGCAACGTCGTGCGCTGGCTGACCGCGCACGGCATCAGCCTGCTGGGCTCGCGGGTGCTCGTCGTGCGCGGCCGGAAGTCCGGCGAGCTGCGCAGCACCCCGGTCAACCTGATGGAGCTCGACGGTGAGCGCTACCTCGTCGCGCCGCGCGGCAACACCCAGTGGGTGCGGAACGTCCGGGCCGCCGGTGGCGGCGAGCTGCACCTCGGCAAGCGGGTCGAGGTCGTCGACCTGGTCGAGTTGCCCGTCGGCGAGCGGGGACCGGTGCTGCGGGTCTACGTCACCAAGTGGGGCTGGGAGGTCGGCCGGTTCGTCGAGGGCCTGTCGAAGAAGTCCACGGACGCCGAGATCGCCGCGGTCGCCCCCGGGATGCCGGTCTTCCGGGTGAGCCCCCGCGCCTGACCCGAGTCGGGTGCCGGAACGGCTGCCGGGGCGACCACCTGAGCACCGAACTCACCGGAACTGGCTAGGGTCGGGCCCGTGAGCGACGCACTGGTGCACCGGGCCGACGACGACCGCATCGCGGTGCTGACGCTCGACTCCCCCGCCAACCGCAACGCCCTCTCCCGTCGCCTGGTCGCCGACCTGGCCGGCCACCTCGCCGAGGCCGGCGCCGACGAGTCGCTGCACGGAGTGCTGCTGCGCTCCTCGCACCCGGTGTTCTGCGCCGGCGCCGACCTCAAGGAGGCCGCGACCGTCGACATGGTCGAGTCGGCTCGCACCATCGTCGCCGTGCAGCGCGCCATCGCCGACCTGCCGGTGCCGGTCGTCTGCCGGCTCGACGGGCCGGTGCGCGCCGGGGGCCTCGGCCTCGTCGCCAGCGCCGACCTGGTCGTCTGCAGTGTGGACGTCTCCTTCGCCCTCACCGAGGTGCGCCTGGGCCTCGCGGCCGCCGTGATCTCCATCCCGTTGCGGGCCCGGCTCAGTCCGCGCGCGGCATCCGACTGGTTCCTCACCGGCCGGCCGTTCGGTGCGCAGGAGGCGCGCGACCAGGGACTGGTGACGGAGGTCGTCGTCGCCGACGCCATGGATGCCGCGGTCGACCGCGTGCTCGACGACCTCCGGGCGGGTGCCCGTCAAGGACTCGTCGAGGCCAAGCGGCTGCTCAACGCCGACCTCGTGGCGGCGTTCGACGAGCACGGCGACGAGATGGCCCGCTTGTCGGGCCTGCTGTTCCACTCCGCCGTCGCCCAGGAGCGGATGGCCGCGGCGCTGCGTCGTTGAACCCCCTGCGTCGTTGAACCCCCTGCGTCGTTGAACCCCCTGCGTCGTTGAACCGCTGACCTGCTGAACTGGGCGCCGCGAGCGGGCGGCGAGCACACGGCATCCGGCGCTGGGTGTGCACGAGCGCAGTGCCCGATGTTCCCGTATGAGGAACGTGCGTGGTCGCGCCCCCGGGGCTCGGCGACTCTCAATGGTGAGGCGGCACGCAGTCGCCCCCATCACTGAACGCAAGGGAGCGCCGGTGCCGACCGTGACGATCCACCCCACGGGCGAGGTCATCTACCTCGAACCGGGAGAGACCGTGCTCAGCGGTCTCTACAAGGCGGGGTTCGCCTACACGGTCGGCTGTCGGCGCGGTGGCTGCGCGATCTGCAAGGTCGACTGCCGTTCCGGAGGGTTCGACTACAACCACCCCGTCGCCGACACCGTCATCACCGACGCCGAGCGCCACGACGGCACCTGCCTGAGCTGCCGTGCCGTGCCCGAGACCGACATCACCATCGAGCTGCGCGGCGAGCACGTTCGCCTCGTCAGCACCTTCCTGCACCAGATCAACGAGAAGGCTCGGCAGCGTGCCGAGGCCTACGCAGCCGCGTCCTCACCGACCGGCACCACCCACAAGGAGTAGCAATGGGAGTCATGAGGATGGGCTACGCCCATGTCCGCGTCACGGACCTGGCCGAGGCCAAGGACCACTACGCCAACACGCTGGGCCTGTACGAGACCAAGGCCGAGGGCAACAAGGTCTACTACAAGGCCTGGGACGAGTGGGACCACCACTCGGTCGTGCTCGAGGAGGGCGGCGTCGGCCTGGTGAAGTTCGGCTGGAAGGTCGAGAACTCCAGCGACATCGACGACATCGAGAAGAAGGCCAGGCCTTCGGCGTCACCGTCGAGCGGATGAGCAAGGGCGAGAACCCGGAGATCGGCGACGGCATCCGGTTCACCACGCCGTCCGACCACGTCTTCGAGGTCTACCACGAGGCCACCTGCGTGGGCACCGAGGTCGGCACCCACAACCCGGACGCCTTCCCCCGCCACCTCGTCGGTGTCGGCGTGCCGGCGCTCGACCACTCGCTGATCACCGCCGAGGACCCGGGCCTGATGGACCGCTTCCTCACCGCCGTGTTCGACTTCTACCCCACCGAGCGCGTGCAGACCTCGCTCGACTCGGACGCCGACATCATCGCCACCTGGATGACGAGCAACAACCAGATCCACCAGCTCGCCGTGCTCGCCGGCCCGAACTCCAAGCTCCACCACTTCGCCTTCCGGCTCGGTGACTGGGTCGAGGTCGGCCGCGCCGCGGACCTGTTCTCGATGGACGACGTGCCGATCGACATCGGCCCCACCCGCCACGGCATCACCCGCGGCCAGACCGTCTACTTCTTCGACCCGTCGGGCAACCGCAACGAGGTCTTCGCCGGTGGCTACCTGGCCTACCGCGACCGCCCGATGTCGGTGTGGACGCCGGAGGCGCTCGGCAAGGGCGTGTTCTACCACGCCCGCGAGCTCAACGACGCCTTCACCTCGGTGCTCACCTGATCCCGAGCTGACCCCGGTCGTCACCCCTCGGTGACGGCGGCGCGCCGTCGGCCGCCGTCACCGAGGTGGTGCCTGTCAGAATCCGCCCGACCTGTCCAACCCCGTTGTCCCCCAACCCCACCTGTCCGTCATCGCCGACGAGGAGCCGCTGATGCTCGTGCGCACCGAGACCGCCCTGACGTATGCCGGGGCACGGGTCGCGCTCGACGCCGCCCTGGCGCGCGCCGAGGCCATCGGCGGTTCCTTCAACGTCGCGGTCACCGACACCGCCGGCGGCCTGCTGGCCTTCGCCCGGATGGACGGCGCCTTCGCGGTGTCCGGGTCGATCGCCCAGGACAAGGCCTGGACGGTCGCCGGCTTCGGCGGCCTGCCGACCGACGTCTTCTACGACGCGATCAGCGGTGAGGATGCCGTCCGCGAGGGCATTGCCCAGCGCGGCCGGGTCGCGGCCTTCGGCGGCGGCGTGCCCGTGATCGTCGACGGCACCTTCGTCGGGGCGGTCGGCGCGTCCGGCGGCTCCGCCGACCAGGACAAGGAGGTCGCCTCCGCCGGCGGCGGCCGCCGTCAGCGCCGCCCTGGACTCGGAGCGGCTCCACTCTGAGCGGCTCGAGGCCGCCGGCGCACACCGACAAGCACGAGAGGACGCACGATGACCCCGTTCATGCTGCGCGTGGCCGAGCTCGTCGGCACGCCCGAGGCGGACCTGCCCGACATCGAGGAGATCGCCCCGATGCCGGACACCCGGATCAGCCGCCGGATCGCCACCGGCACCGGCGCCGACCGGCAGGTCGCGATCCGCTCGCTGGCCGAGCAGCTGGTCAGCGAGGCCAACGCGATCCTCGCCGAGTCCGACGACCGGCTCGGCCTGGTCGACGAGACGCTGCCCCACGAGCTCGCGTTCCGGGTGACTCACCGGGACCGAGCGGCTCGGGTGTCGACGACGTTCGAGGACGGCACGGCATACGGCCGGCTCGTCGGCGACGGGTTCGACTCCGAGCTCCCCCAGGAGCTCGACGGCCCGGACGCCCTGCCGGACCTCCTCGTGCGCCTGCTCGTCGAGTCCGGCGTCACCCACCACCACGTCCCCTGAAAACCGCGTCACCCCGCGACACCCCGCGTCACCCGCCCCACCCCGCACCCCCCGAGCCCGGGCACCCGGAGCCCGGAGCACCGCCCTCAAGGAGGCACCGTGCAGTACGAACTGCGAACCCAGGTCATCGAGCCACCGCGCAAGACCTTCACCCACCTCGTGACGCGCTACGGCGACCGCCCCGCCTCCCGGTACGAGGAGGGGACGATCGACATCCAGCCGAAGGAGAACTTCCACTACCGGCCGCTCTGGGACCCCGAGCACGACATCTACGACGAGGCGTTCAGCGCCTTCCGGCTGACCGACCCCTACTCGTTCACCGACCCGCGTCAGTTCTACTACGCCCCCTACGTGACCTCCCGTGCGGCGATGGCGGACTCAGTGGCCTCCACGCTGGACTACCTCGACTCGCGTGACCTGCTCTCGCGCCTGCCCGACGCCTGGTCGGCCGTGCTCGGCGAGCTCGTCGTGCCGTTGCGGCACTACGAGTCGGGCGCCCAGATGGTGTCGTGCGACATCGCCCGCTTCGGCTTCGGCACCACGATCACCCAGTGCGCCGCCTACGCGGCCTTCGACCGGATCGGCAATGCGCAAGCACTCAGCCGGGTCGGCATCGCCCTGGGTGGCGGCACCGCAGAGCTGCTCGGCGACGCGAAGACCCGCTGGGTGGAGGACTCCTCGCTGCAGGGCCTGCGCCGCTACATCGAAGAGCTCCTCATCGAGAAGGACTGGGGCAAGGCCCTCGTCCGGCTCGACGTCGCCGACAAGCTGATCTACGGCCTGTTCTACACGCACCTCGACGACGCGGCCATCGATGGTGGCGCCGGCTCGTACAGCCTTGTGGCACAGCACCTCTCGTCCTGGTTCAAGGACCAGCGCAAGTGGGTCGACGCCCTCTACAAGGCGTGGGTCGCCGACCCCGAGACGGGTGCCGCCAACAAGGCGCTGCTCGCCGCCTCGACCGCCGAGGCCCTCGACGCCGCGCTCGTCGCGCTGCGCCCGGTGGCCGCCCGCGTCGACGAGCTCGTCGACGCCGGCGCCACGGCATCCCTCGACGCCTCCGCCACCTCCGTCCGCGACGCCGTCGCGGCACTGACCAACTGACCGGGAAGGACCAGAGCATGAGCACCACCGCCGCCACCCGCCCCGTCGGTGTGGACATCCAGGAGAGCGAGACCAACCGCTCGGTCGTCGAGGCCATCGAGCTGACGAACGAGGGCTGCACCGTGCAGCACATGCCGGGGCTGGTGCGGATCACCGCACCCGGTCGCCTCGTGATCACCCGTGAGTCGGTCGAGGAGCGCCTCGGCCGCGAGTGGGAGACCCACGAGTTCCAGCTGGCGATCGTCTCCTACTTCGGGCACATCAAGGAATGGGATGACGACGAGATCGTCATCGCCTGGGACCACTGAGTCACCCCACGAAGTCCGCCACGCAGAGCGTGGGACCCGCGCTCGTTTCCGCCCACGCAGAGCGTGGGACCCGGCCCCGGTACTTCGCGGGGACCCCGACCTCGCAGACAGGACAAGCACCATGACCATCGCCCCCAAGGCCCCGCGCAAGCTGACCATGAAGCAGCGCTATGAGGCGCTGACCCGAGACCTCGACTGGGAGCCGACCTACGTCGACAAGGCCGACGTGTTCCCCTACACCGAGTTCGAGGGCATCAAGATCCACGACTGGAGCAAGTGGGAGGACCCGTTCCGCCTGACGGTCGACGCCTACACGAAGTACCAGGCGGAGAAGGACAAGCGGCTCTACGCCGTGCTCGACGGGTTCGCCCAGAGCCAGGGCCACCTGACCGCTGACCGAGGCGTCGCTACCTCAACGCGATGAAGCTGTTCCTCCAGGGCGTCACGCCGCTGGAGTACCAGGCGCACCGCAACTTCGCCTACCTGGCCCGCCACCTCAACGGCCCCGGCCCGCGCTTCGCCGCGCTGTGCCAGTCGCATCGACGAGCTGCGCCACACGCAGACCGAGATCCACACGCTGTCGAACTACAACAAGTACTACGGCGGCTTCCACAACTACCTCGCAGCATGCACGACCGGGTCTGGTACCTGTCGGTGCCGAAGTCGTTCTTCGACGACGCCCTCACCGCCGGCCCGTTCGAGTTCCTCATCGCCATCGGGTTCACGCTTCGAGTACCTGCTGACCAACCTGCTGTTCGTGCCGTTCATGTCCGGCGCCGCGCTTCAACGGCGACCTGCCGACCGATGACCTTCGGCTTCTCGGCGCAGAGCGACGAGAGCCGGCACATGACGCTCGGCCTCGAGGCGATCAAGTTCCTGCTCGAGCAGGACGAGGCCAACGTGCCGATCGTGCAGGACTGGATCGACAAGTGGTTCTGGCGCGGCTACCGCTGCCGGCGCTGGTCGCCCAGATGCTCGACTACATGCTGCCCGCAAGGTGATGAGCTGGAAGGAGGCCTTCGAGCTCTACTTCGAGGAGCAGATGCTGGGCGGCCTGTTCCAGGACCTCGCCTTCTACGGCATCACGCCGCCGAAGCACGTCGACGACGCCATCGCCGAGAAGGAGATGCTGTCGCCACCAGGTGTACTGGACCCTGTACCAGTTCTCGCACGCGGCGGCCTTCACCACGACCGATGCCCGACGCCGAGCGCCCAGACGTGGCTGTCGGAGAAGTACCCGGACACCTTCGACAAGCTCTACCGGCCGCTGCTGGGAGAAGGAGCAGCGCAACCTGGAGCCGGTGGGCGGCACTTCTGCAGCGGCCTGCCGCAGCTGTGCCAGGTCTGCCAGATCCCGATGCTCTTCACCGAGCCGGGCGACCCGACCACGATCTGCCAGCGCGCACTCGAGTCTACAAGGGCGAGCAGTTCCAGACTTCTGCTCCGACGGCTGCCAGTGGATCTTCGAGCGCGAGCCCGAGAAGTACGTGCAGGCGTGGCTGCCGGTGCACCAGATCTACCAGGGCAACTGCGGCGGGCCCACCGTGCCCGACGTGCTCGCCTGGTACGGCATCCAGGACGGTGACGGCGGCGAGTACAAGGGCTCGGTCGACGACAACAACTGGAACACCTGGCACGACGACGCGGACCACTCCCACATCGGATCGGAGGCCTGATCATGGCCGTCAAGGCATCGGCACGTACGACTTCCCGTCCAGGTCGCGCCAGGAGCTGTACGGCGACGACCAGCTCGTGCACCTGTGGTTCCAGGAGAACCCGTGGTTCTGCGCCGCGGCCTGCTTCCGGGCGCCCAAGGCGATGACCTGGGGCGACTTCTGGAACGCGCTCGTGGTGCCGTTCGCCGAGGAGGACCCGGACTTCGACCCGGCCGCCAACCGCGTGTGGACCCTGCACGGCGAGACCTTCGTGCCGCGCAACGACCAGACGCTCGAGGAGATCGGCGTCGAGCACAAGGACGTCATCGGGATGAAGGTCGTCGCCTGACGCGACTACCAAGACGCCCGCCCGCTGGCCCGACCACGGGTCAGCGGGCGGGAACACCCACCACTCCGCAGCCAGGAATCACCCAGGAAGCAGCCATGACCCAGACCCACACGATCACCGTCGAGCCGCTCGGCCGCGAGGTCGAGTGCCGCGAGGACCAGACCATCCTCGACGCGTGCCTGCGCAGCGGGGTCTGGCTGCCGCACTCCTGCACCCACGGAACCTGCGCCACGTGCAAGGCCGAGGTGCTCGACGGCGACGTCGACCACGGGGCGGCCAGCTCGTTCGCGCTGATGGACTACGAGCGCGACGAGGGCAAGCTGCTGCCCTGCACCGCGTGCCCGCGCTCGGACGTCACCATCGAGGCCGACATCGACGTCGACGAGTCGATCGAGGTCTACCCGGTACAGGACTACACCGGCACGGTGCTCGAGATCACCGAGATCGCCCGCGACACCGTGCGGCTCGTCATCGGTCTCGACCGCGAGATCGGCTTCAACGCCGGGCAGTACCTCAAGTTCCAGGTGCCGGCGCGGGACGGGCTGCCGTCCGTCGACCGCACCTGGTCGATCGCCTCCCCGCCCACCGAGGCGCGCGAGCTCGAGTTCCACATCCGCAACGTCCCCGGCGGCCGCGGCACCGACGGCTGGGTGTTCGGTGGCCTGGCCGTGGGCGACACCGTGTCGGTCTCCGGGCCCTACGGCCGCTTCGTGCTCAAGACCGACGACGACCGGCACGCCATCCTCGTCGGCGGCGGCACCGGCCTCGCTCCCCTGAAGTCGATGATCCGCTACGCCCTCGAGGACGGCGCGTACGACGGCAAGCTCACCCTCTACCAGGGTGCGCGCAGCCGCGAGTGGCTCTACGACGTCGAGTTCTTCCGCTCTCTCGCAGCGCAGTTCCCCGACCAGTTCAGCTACCGGCCCTGCCTCTCCGAGGAGACCGCCGCTGAGGTCGGCGACGACGCGGAGGCCTACGGCTACGGCATGGTGACCGACGTGATCGCCGCCGACCACCCCACCCTCAACGGCTGCGCCGGCTACCTCTGCGGTCCCCCGCCGATGGTCGAGGCCGCACTCAAGACCCTGATGGGCAAGCGGCTCTTCCCGCGTGACATCCACCGCGAGGACTTCTTCAACGAGGGCGACAAGGCCACCGGCGGCGTCCGCTCCCCGCTGATCAAGCGCTGACCCTCCCACTCTCCCGACCTCGTGCGACCCGGGCACGGTTTCCGGCCCTGAGCGGTGCGAGAACAGTGTGTGAACCGCACGAAGTCGAAGTGGAGGCGGAGCGCGGGCGAGCGTCACGGCATCCGGATGCCGGGTGGCCGGCTTCCGGTGTGACGTCGCCTACCGCTTGGTAGGTGCAGTGATCGGTCGACCTACGAGGCGGTAGGCGACGCCATGGCGACACAGAGGGGCGGCCCGACGTCGTAAGCGGGTCAGAGGCCGGACTCTCGTAGGAGGCGGCTGAGGGTGAAGGCCGCGGTGCGCACGGCCGGGCCGAGGGTGCCCGGGTCGACCGAGCCGGTGGCCCCGGTGGCCGACAACCCCGCGGCGACCTTGCGGTCGGCCCCGAACACCGGCGCCGCGACGCACGAGACGCCAGGGGTGGCCTCCTCGAGGTCGAGGGCCATGCCGATGGAGCGGATCTTGCGCAGCTCGCGCACCAGCCCGCCCGACGTGGCGATCGTGCGCGGCGTCAACCGGGGCAGCCCGGCGTCGATCCGCGCCTGCACCGTCGCGGCCGGCGAGTAGGCCAGGATCACCTTCCCCACTCCGGTGGCGTGCGCGGGCAGACGTCCGCCGGTGCGGGACGGCACCTCGAGGCCACCGGTGCCGAGGATCTCGACATAGACGACATCGACCCCGTCGAGCACCGCGAGGTGGATGCGCTGGCGGGTCGCCTCGCGCAGGTCCTCCATCACCGGCAGGGCGGCCTCGGACAGCGAGCGGTGCTGCGGCACCAGCTCGCCGCGCTCGAAGAGCCACATCCCCAGCCGATAGCCCTCGCCCGACGGCCCGGACTCCTGGCGCTCCAGCACCCGCAGGTTCACCAGCTCGCCGGTGATCCGGTGCACCGTCGACTTGGCCAGCCCGGTGCGCCGCGACAGCTCGACCAGGCTCAGCACCGGGTCGCGCTCGTCGAAGGCGCCGATGATGGCGGCGGCGCGTGCGAGCAGGCTCACAGGGACCGCGTTCCGCTCAGTGGAACGCATGAGTTGATCGAACCACGCGGGACGGAGCACTGTCAGCCCATCGACCCACCAGGCAAGGGAGCCAAAAGCATGTCGATCGTTCTTCAGGACCAGGCGTGGTGCGCCACGACCCCCAAGCGAGCGCAGGGGGACGACCACCACGGGTCGGGGCTGAAGTCGGTCGGCAGCGCCCTCGACGTGCTCGAGTGCTTCGCCCTCGACGGCGAGCTGGGGGTCTCGGACATCGCCCGCCGGCTCGGCGTCGCCAAGTCGACCGCCCACCGGCTGCTGCAGACCCTCGCCAGCCGCGGCTTCGTGGAGCAGGACGTGCAGAGCGGCCAGTATCGCCTCGGCCTGCACGTCTACGAGCTCGGCGCGCTGGCCCTGGCTCGTAACGAGCTGCGCCACGTGGCCTTGCCCACCCTTCGCCAGGTGGCCGCCACCACGGGCCTGACCGTCAACTTCTCGGTGCCTGATGGCCCGGACGTCGTGTTCGTCGAGCGCATCGAGAACACCGACGGCGTGCGGTTCCTGGGCCACTTCGGCCGCCGCCTGCCCTCGCACACCACCAGCAGCGGCAAGGCGATCGCGGCCTGGAACCCCGAGGCCGACCTCGCCCGCCGCCGTGCCGGCTTCCCCCCGCGGGTCAACAAGACGGTGCGCACCGAGGCCGACTGGCTGCGCTGCCTGGAGTCGGTGCGCAAGATCGGGTATGCCGTGTCGCACGGTGAGTCCTTCGACGGCGCCTCGTCGGTGGCCGTGCCCGTGATCTCGCGTCGCGTCGCCATCGCTTCGGTGTCGGTGTTCGGCCCGACCGAGGCGATCCAGCCGCAGGTCGACCGGCTGGTGCCGGTGCTCGTGGCGGCCAGCCGGCGGATCGCCCGCGCCCACACCGCCTGAGGCCCGACCCAGCCGCCACCCCACCGCCGGCCATCCGTCGGCTGCCCGTCGGCGGCCATGTTCCCGGGAGCGGAACGTGGCGCGCACGGCATCCGGCATCTCCGTACCGTCATGACGGAAGGGGCGCCGCCTCGCCCCGCCCCGCGCCGTCGCGCGGAGGCCCCAGGAAGGACAACCCGTGGACGACCAGACCCGCACGCAGGTCGCCGGTGCGCTGCTCGCGGCCTACGACTCCAAGGAGCCGCTCGAGCCGCTCACCTCGACCCACGAGGCGATGACACTCGAGGACGCCTACGCGATCCAGATGCTGCAGATCGACCAGCGCCTGGCGCAGGGCCGCACCGTGCAGGGCCACAAGGTCGGCCTCACCAGCGCCGCCATGCAGCGGCTGCTCGGCGTGACCGACCCCGACTACGGCCACCTGCTCGACGACTTCTTCCACCTCGAGCACATGCCGATCCCGATCGACCTGTTCGTGCAGCCGCGCATCGAGCCCGAGGTCGCCTTCGTGCTCAAGAAGCCGCTCAAGGGCCCCGGCGTCACCGTGCACGAGGCGCTGCGTGCCGTCGACTTCGTGCTGCCGGCGCTCGAGATCGTCGACAGCCGGATCCGCGACTGGAAGATCGGCCTGTTCGACACCATCGCCGACAACGCCAGCTCGGGCGCCGTCGTGCTCGGCTCCACCCCCACGCGATGTCGGCGCGGTCGACCTGCGCCTGGCCGGCGCCACCTTCCACCGCAACGGCGAGGTCGTCGGCACCGGTGCCGGCGGCGCCGTGCTCGGCTCCCCGCTGAACTCCCTCGTCTGGCTCGCCAACACCGTCGGCGCCCGCGGGGTCACCCTCGAGAAGCCGGCCACGTCGTGCTGCCCGGCTCGGTCTGCGCCATGTCCGCCGTCGCCGCGGGCGACATCTTCACCGCGACGTTCGCCGGGCTCGGCAGCGTCACCGCCCGATTCGTCTGAACCCGCCCCACCGAAGGAGCGCCATGTCCACCAGCCCCAGGACCAAGGGCACCGCCGCCATCGTCGGCCCCGGCAACATCGGCACCGACCTGATGTTCAAGCTGATGCGCCGCAGCGACGTGCTCGACCCGCGCTGGATGATCGGCGTCGACCCGGCCTCCGACGGCCTGCGCCGAGCCGAAGTCGCTCGGCCTCGAGGCCAGCCACGAGGGCGTCGACTGGCTGCTGGCCCAGGACGAGCTGCCCGACATCGTCTTCGAGTGCACCTCGGCCAAGGCGCACGCGGCCAACGCACCGCGCTACGCCGAGGCCGGCATCCTCGCCGTCGACCTCACGCCGGCCGCGGTCGGCCCGTACCTCTGCCCGCCGGTCAACCTCGACTTCAACCTCGACGCGGTCAACGTCAACATGATCACCTGCGGTGGCCAGGCCACGACGCCGATGGTCAAGGCGGTGTCGTCGGTCGTCCCGGTGCCGTACGCCGAGATCGTCGCCTCGATCTCGAGCAAGTCGGCCGGCCCCGGCACCCGCGCCAACATCGACGAGTTCACCGAGACCACCTCGGAGGCTCTCGAGGTCGTCGGCGGCGCCGAGCGCGGCAAGGCGATCATCATCCTCAACCCGGTCGAGCCCCCGCTGATGATGCGCAACACGGTGTTCTGCGCGATCCCGGCCGAGGCCGCCGAGCCCGGCGAGCTGCAGGACCGCATCCTCGCCTCCATCCACGCGATGGTCGCCGAGGTGCAGGAGTACGTGCCCGGCTACCACCTGCGCGCCGACCCGCAGTTCGACCACGCCCGCGAGACCTGGAAGGGCATGGCCCGCGTGTTCGTGCCCATCGAGGTCAAGGGCCGCGGCGACTACCTGCCCGACTACGCGGGCAACCTCGACATCATCACCGCGGCCGCGGCCCGGGTCGGCGACATCATGGTCGCCCACCGGCTCGGCGTCGCGACCACGTGGAAGTCGTCGGCCCAGCTCGGCGACGTCCCTGACCCGCTCGTCGGCGCCGGCGCCGACGCGCAGAAGGCCGGTGTCTGACATGGGTGACATGACCATCCGCCCCGAGGACGTCCCCGTCGTCGTCGAGGAGCTGACCGAGACCGACGTGCTCGCCAACACCCCGAAGGCAGGCGGCGAGCGCGACCTGCGGATCACCGACTCGACCCTGCGCGACGGCTCGCACGCGATGAGCCACCAGTTCACCGAGGAGCAGGTGCGCGGCGTCGTGCACGCCCTCGACAGCGCCGGCGTGCAGGTCATCGAGGTCGTCGCACGGCGACGGCCTCGGCGGCTCGAGCTTCAACTACGGCTTCTCCAAGGTCGACGAGATCGAAGCTCATCGCCGCCGCCGTCGAGGAGGCCACCCAGGCCAAGATCGCCATCCTGATGCTGCCCGGGCTCGGCACCCTGCACGACCTGAAGAACGCCCGCGAGGCCGGCGCCTCGGTCGCGCGCATCGCCACCCACTGCACCGAGGCCGACGTCTCGATCCAGCACTTCGGCGCGGCCCGCGGCGCTCGGCATGGAGACCGTCGGGTTCCTCATGCTCAGCCACAGGGCGTCGCCCGGAGAAGCTCGCCGAGCAGGCGCGGATCATGGTGGACGCCGGGGCCCAGTGCGTCTACGTCGTCGACTCCGCGGGTGCGCTGGTGCTCTCCGACGCGCAGGAGCGGATCACGTCGGTGATCGACGAGATCGGCGGCGAGGCGCAGGTCGGCTTCCACGGCCACCAGAACCTCAGCCTCGGCATCGCCAACTCGGTGCTCGCCTACCAGGCCGGCGCGCTGCAGATCGACGGCGCGCTGTGCGCCCTCGGCGCCGGCGCCGGCAACAGCCCCACCGAGGTGCTCGCCGCGACCTTCGAGCGGATGGGCATCCGCACCGGCGTCGACCTCGGCGAGGTGCTCTCCGCCGCCGAGGACGTCGTGCGCCCCTTCATCCCGCGCCTGCCGTGGATGGACCGCGCGTCGATCACCCAGGGCTACGCCGGTGTCTACTCCAGCTTCCTGCTGCACGCCGAGCGGGCCGCCGAGCGCTACGACGTGCCGGCCCACGAGATCCTGCAGAAGGTCGGCGAGTACGGCTACGTCGGCGGCCAGGAGGACATGATCATCGACATCGCCCTCCAGCTCGCCGAGGAGAAGTCGCACCTGATCGACCTCGGCGACCTCGCCGGCATGGGCGTGCGCTGATGGCCGGCGAGGCACCCGCGGGGGGCTGGGACGTCGCGTCGGTCGCCGCCGAGCTGCTGGCCTGCGAGGACGAGCGCCGCGACCGCGCGCCGTTCACCGACGAGTGGCCCGGGCTCGACCTCGACACGGGCTACGAGATCCAGGACCTCAACCTCGCCGCACGGCTGGACCGCGGCGAGAAGCTGATCGGCGTCAAGCTGGGCCTGACCAGCCGGGCCAAGCAGCAGCGGATGGGCGTGCACTTCCCGTTCGTCGCCTGGCTCACCGACGCGATGGTGCTGCCGGTCGGGCGACCCGGTGCCGCAGGATCGGCTGATCCACCCGCGCATCGAGCCCGAGATCGTGTTCGTGATGGGCGAGCGGCTCGAGGGCCCGGGCGTCACCTGCGCCCAGGCGATGGGTGCCGTCGAGACGGTGTGGGGCGGCGCCGAGGTCATCGACAGCCGCTACCGCGACTTCCGCTTCACCGCCGGCGACGTCGCGGCCGACAACGCGTCATCCGGCGCCTTCGTCACCGGGCCGATCGGGCTGCCCCCGGCCGAGCTCGACCTCGCGCTCGAGGCCGTGCTCGTCGAGGTCGGCGGGGTCATCGTCGACTCGGCGACCGGCGCTGCCGTGCAGGGCCACCCCGGCGAGGCGCTCGCGCTGGCCGCCAACGACCTGGCCCGGCGCGGCCACGCCATCGAGGCCGGCTGGATCGTGCTCACCGGCGGCATGACGGATGCCGTGTTCTCGCCTCCCGGGTCGAGCACCGCGCTGCACTTCACCAATCTGGGGTCGGTCTTCATCAACGGCGGGAAGGCCTGACATGCCCCTCATCGAGGTGACCCTCGCCGAGGGCCGCACGCCGGTGCAGCTGCGCACGCTCATCTCCGCCCTCACCCACGCCACTGCCGAGGCGGTCGACGCCCCGGTCGAGAGCATCCGGGTCGTCATCCGCGAGGTGCCCCTGACCCACTGGGGCGCGGGCGACGTCACCATCGCCGAGCGCCGCGGGGCACCCGACCCGCGCGACACCGCCTGAGCCGGCTCCCCGGCATCCACCGCACTTCTCCACAACCTGCAGACCCCACCGCACCGCAGAAGGTGAACCCATGAGCGAGCTCCAGTTCTTCGGCCACATCATCGACAACGAAGAGGTCGAGTCGCTCGACGGCGCCCGCTTCGACGTCTGGAACCCCTGGACCCGCGAGGTGTGGGCCCAGGCGGCCGAGGCCAGTGCCGCGGATGCCGCGCGCGCGGTCGAGAGCGCCCGGCGCGCCTTCGACGAGGGGCCATGGCCGCGGATGGGGCGGGTCGAGCGGGCGGCGATGATCCATAAGCTGGCCGACCTCATGGAGGCGCGGGCCGACGACCTGGCCACCATGGACGCCACCAACATGGGCAAGCCGTTCCTGCAGGCCAAGCACGACGTGGCCCGCTCGGTGGCCAACTTCCGGTTCTTCGCCGACTCGCAGCGCGACAGCACCGGTGAGGCCTACCCGATGGACTCGGGCCACCACACCTACAGCGAGTTCGGGCCGGCCGGTGTCGTTGCCGCCATCTCGCCGTGGAACTTCCCGCTGATGATGGCGACCTGGAAGATCGCGCCGGCCATCGCGTGGGGCAACACCTGCATCATCAAGCCGAGCGAGGACACCCCGGCGTCGGTGACGCTGCTCGGGCGGCTGGCCGTCGAGGCCGGCTTCCCGCCCGGTGTGCTCAACGTGCTCAACGGGCACGGGGCGCCGGCCGGGTCCTCGCTGACCGCTGACGACCGGGTCGACCGGGTCACCTTCACCGGCTCGTCGGTCACCGGCAAGGCGATCATGGCCTCGGCGGCATCGCACCTCGCGCCGGTCTCGCTCGAGCTGGGCGGCAAGGGCGCCAACCTGGTGTTCGACGACGCCGACCTCGACAACGCCGTGTACTGGGCGGTCGAGGCGATCTTCCGCAACTCGGGGCAGATCTGCCTGGCCGGGTCGCGGCTGTTCGTGCAGTCGGGCATCTACGACGAGTTCATGCACCGGTTCGTCGAGGCGGCCGAGGCGCTGACCATCGGCGACCCGTTCGACCCGGCCACGAAGTTCTCGGCGCTGGCCAGCAAGAAGCACTTCGACAAGGTGCGCGGCTACGTCGACTCGGTCGAGGTGCAGGGCGGCAAGATCCTCACCGGCGGGGTCGACGAGGACGGTGCGTGGCTGGTGCGGCCGACGATCATCACCGACCTGCCGCTGTACTGCCCCGCAGTACTGCGAGGAGATCTTCGGCCCGGTCTGCGTGGTCAACAAGTTCGAGACCGAGGAGGAGGTGCTCGGGCTCGCGAACGACACCCGCTACGGGCTCAACGCGATGCTCTTCACCGAGAACCTCTCCCGGGCGCACCGGGTGGCCTCGAAGCTGCGAGCCGGCACGGTGTGGGTCAACTGCTTCTTCATCCGCGACCTGCGCACGCCGTTCGGTGGCGTCGGCGACTCGGGTGTCGGGCGCGAGGGCGGCAACTTCTCGCGCGAGTTCTTCACCGAGCCCAAGGCCGTCGTCATGCAGATCGACCGCGGGTAGGCGCGCAGCCCCAACGTCGCCGAATCGACCAATAGGTCAATCTTGCGACGTCCCGGGGCAACTTCGACCAATAGGTCAAAGTTGTCCCGGCGCTGGGGTCGCGGCTGTCGGTGCTGCCGGGCAAAGTTTGGGTATGCCGACCAGCCCGCACTCGCCGTCATCCCACCTGCCGCTGTCGGCCCCGCCTGCGCCGCCGCACTGCTCGATCGTGCCGCCGTACATGCTCGAGAACCTCGCCGCGTCCGACGACCCCCTGCTGGCCGCCCAGGCCCAGGCCACCCTCGACGTCGAGGCCGAGCTGCTGCCGGGTCGGCGCACAGCTGGGCTGCGCCCCGACCGTCCGCGCACCGCGCGGCCCCGGTTGGCGCCGGGCACCTCGGCCGGGCCGGTGCGGGCCGTCTACGACGCGAAGCACGGCACCACGCTGCCCGGCACCCTGGTGCGCTCCGAGGGGCAGCCGCCGACCGGCGACACCGGGGTCACCGAGGCCTACGACGGGCTCGGCGCCACCTGGCAGCTCTGGGAGCAGGCCTACGGCCGCAACTCCCTCGACGGCAAGGGCCTGCCCCTGGTGGCCAGCGTGCACTTCGGCACCGACTACGACAACGCCTTCTGGGACGGCACCCAGATGGTCTTCGGCGACGGTGACGGCGTCATCTTCCTGCCGTTCACCCGCAGCGTCGACGTCATCGGGCACGAGCTGGCCCACGGGGTCACCCAGTACACCTCGGGGCTGAACTACCAGGACCAGTCCGGGGCGCTCAACGAGTCGGTGTCCGACGTCTTCGGGGTGCTCGTCAAGCAGCGCCTCCTCGGGCAGAGTGCCGACCAGGCCGACTGGCTGGTCGGCGCCGATCTGCTCGCGCCCGGGGTCAACGGCGTGGCCCTGCGCTCGATGGCCGCGCCCGGCACCGCCTACGACGACCCGCGCCTGGGCAAGGACCCCCAGCCGGCGCACATGAGCGGCTACGTCGACACCACCGACGACAACGGCGGCGTGCACATCAACTCGGGCATCCCCAACAAGGCCTTCCACGTCGTGGCCACCACCCTGGGCGGCAACGCCTGGGAGGTCGCCGGCCAGGTCTGGGTCGACACCATCACCGGCGACATCAGCGCCGACTGCGACTTCGCCACCTTCGCCCGGCTCACCATCGCGGCCGCCACGGCCCGGTACGGCGCCGACTCCGAGGTCGTCGTGGCCGTCAAGGCAGGGTGGGATGCCGTAGGGCTCGGCGCCGCTGCCTCAGCACCGTCGGCGCCGACGCCCACCTCGACCCCGGCGCCGGCTGAGCCCACCCCGACGCCCCGGCCCGGCCCGAGCCCGACCCCCCAGCCCGCCCCCACCCCGACGCCCGGGCCGTCCACCCAGGTCAGCGTGCGGCGCACCGGCGGCTTCGCCGGGCGGACCGTCGAGCGCACGGTGGCGCTCGGCGAGCTGCCCACACACGACGCCCGCGCCTGGCACTCCCTGCTGGCCGATGACGGCCTGCCCGCGCTCGCCGAGCAGCTCGCCGGCCGGCCGCAGCAGCCCGACACCTACTGCTACGGCGTGCAGTGCGAGGTGCCCGCGCTCGACGTCCAGCTGCCCGAGCTCGAGCTGCCCGACGACGTGCGCTCGCTGCTCGAGCGCACCCTCGGAACCCCTGACGGCTGAGCGGGCCGCCCCTCTACCATCGGGGCATGAGTGAGCCGGAGCCGCGCGACCTGCGCCGTGAGCACTTCGACGAGCTGGCGCCCGTCACCACGCGGTGGTCCGACAACGACATGTTCGGCCACCTCAACAACTCGGTCTACTTCGAGCTGTTCGACACGGTGCTCAACGCCTGGATGATGCGCGAGACCGGCATCGACGAGAGCGTCGCCCCGGTGCTCGGCGTGGTCGCGGAGGCCAGCTGCCGCTACTACCAGGAGGTCGCCTTCCCTGGCCCGGTCGACGTCGGGGTGCGGGTCACCCGGATCGGTCGCTCCAGCGTGGTGTTCGGGTTCGGCCTCTACGTGCCCGACAACGAGGAGATCGCCACCCACGGCGAGTGGGTGCAGGTCTACATCGACCGCGAGACCCGCCGCCCGGTGCCGATGCCCGACGTCGTGCGCGCCCACCTCGAGGGTGCCGTGGCGCGCCGGCCGGTGCTCGCTGGGGAGCCGGCCTGAGCACCACCGGCGGGCACCCGGGTGACGCGTACCGGCATCCGGTGGCCGACCTGCTGGTGCGCGCCTGGGACGGCCCTCGCCCGGACGCCGACGGACGCTGGGCCCGCGTCCACCCGTGGCGCGAGGGTGTCTACGCGGTGGTCGCCGTCACCGGGAGGGCGATGATCAGCGCACCGCCGCACGTCACGGACGCCGACCTCGCCGCGTGGGGTGTCGACGGCTTCGGCGGGGCTCACGACCCGCGCGTGATGACCCGCCTCGCCGGCGAGCGCGGCTGGGTCGACGTGCTGGATGCCGTGCTCCTCGCCGAGGGCACCGGCACCACGTCGCACGGGCTGGTGCCCCGCCCGGACCTGCGCGACCACCCGCGGGTGCGGCACGCCCTGCCGATCCGCGGCGACGTGCAGGTGTTCGGACTGGTCGGCGACGACGAGAGCGTGCTGACCCTCTCAACCGGCATCGGCGGCCTGGCCGAGCTCAGCTTCCAGGTCGCGCCGTCCCGCCGCGGTACGGGGCTGGGCACGCTGCTGGCGCTGGCCGCCCGTGGCCTGGTGCCGCCCGGCACCCCGGTGGCCGCCTGCGTGTCGCCGGCCAACGTGCCGAGCCTGCGCGCGCTGCTGCGGGCCGGCTTCGACCCGGTCGGCTCGGTGCAGGTCTACCGCCCGCAGGAATGACCCGGACTGATTGCGGATATCTCCCTGTCCCGGCCCGTCGCACCAACCCCGACTTCTTGCGGTTTTCCCACCGACTGCCCCGGACTTCTTGCGGTTCTATCCACCACCCGGACCCCCGCGGAGGGTGGGAAAGCCGCAATCAGTCGGGGGTGGCGCGCGGAGGATCCGCAATCAGTCGGGGATGGCGCGCGGAGGATCCGCAAGAAGTCGGGGATGGCGCGTGGAGGATCCGCAAGAAGTCGGGGACGGTGAGGGCGAGAATCCGCAATCGGCCGGGGTCAGCTGGCGGAGATGGTGTCGAGCACTGACGACGTCACGGCATCCGCGCCCTTGTCGGTGATGTGCGAGACGGTGACGGTGACGAACCCGTTGGGGCCCTCGAGCACGATCGAGCGGCCCTTGACCTTGTTGGGGCCGCTGGTCAGGTCGTAGGGCACCAGGATCGCCGGGCCCAGCGCGGTGGTCACGTCCTTCGGGGTGCCGGTGGTGGCGCCGAGCTTCCCGAGCTCGGCGGCGAGGTCGGTGGCGGGGGGCAGCTTGGTGAGGCCGTTGGGCACGACGTTGACGTTCGGGGCGAACTTGCTCTCGACCGGACCCAGGACCATGACGTCCATCTGGCCGAACATCTGGGCCAGCTGGCTCTCGTCGACCTGGTACATCCGGGTGAGCTCCTTGATCATCGCCTTGTCCTTGCCCTCGGTGATCGCCGTGGCGTCGAAGACGGTCCAGTCGTCCGGCACGGCGAAACGCAGCCCCGAGGTCTTCGCCTGCACCCAGGTCGTGCCCGCCGGCGCCGAGGCCGATGCCGCGCCCGCCCCGGCCGATGCCGATGCCGAGGGCGACGGTGACGCCTTCGTCGACGTCGCGGCGCTCGCCGCACCGGCCGTCGCACCACCCCCGCCGGAACAGCCGGCGAGCCCGCCGGCCACCAGCACGGCAGCGGCACATGCGGACATCAGGACACCGGTTCGTCGCCTCATGGCGCACACCGTAACCCGCCCACCGAGCCCGTCCGAGGAACGGCTGTCAGCGGCCCTGAGGGCCCCCCTCGCGTGACGGGGGTCGGATCCGGCCCTGAATCGGCGGGAAAAGTGGCCGCACGGGCCTCCCCGGGGCAGGTCCTGACGGTCCTGACCGGTAGACTGAGCGGAGAAATCACGCCCAAGGCGTTCGACGCCCTTGGGCGTGCGCCATGAGTCCGTCCGGTCGCTCCGGTCGGGCCCTGCGACGAAGGAGAACCGTGGCGGACCAGCAGCCCGACGAGACCCCCGACCAGACCCCGGAGCCGGTGCTCGACCCGGTCGCCGAGGTGACGGATCCGGAGGTCGTGGTCGTCGACGGTGAGACCTACGACGCCGGCTCGATCACGGTGCTCGAGGGACTCGAGGCCGTGCGCAAGCGCCCCGGCATGTACATCGGCTCCACCGGTGAGCGCGGCCTGCACCACCTGGTCTGGGAGATCGTCGACAACTCGGTCGACGAGGCGCTGGCCGGCTACGCCGACACCATCGACGTCACCCTGCTGGCGGACGGCGCCGTCCGGGTCATGGACAACGGCCGCGGCATCCCGATCGACATGCACCCGACCGAGGGCGTCAGCGCGGTCGAGGTCGTGCTGACCCTGCTGCACGCCGGCGGCAAGTTCGGCGGCGGCGGCTACAAGGTCTCCGGTGGCCTGCACGGCGTCGGCTCTCGGTGGTCAACGCGCTGTCGACCCGGCTCGACGTCGAGGTGCGTCAGAAGGGCCACGTCTTCCGGCTGAGCTTCGACGACGGCGTGCCCGACGCCCCGCTCGAGATGATGGAGGAGACCGGCCGCACCGGCACCACCATCACCTTCTGGGCCAACCCCGACATCTTCGAGACCGTCGACTACGACTACGAGACGCTGCGCGCCCGCTTCCAGCAGATGGCCTTCCTCAACAAGGGCCTGCGCATCAACCTCGTCGACGAGCGGTGGCCGACGTCGCCACCGAGAGCGGCGAGCCCGACCTCGACGGCGTCGACGCCGACATCGAGGTCGTCGAGGACCACGAAGACGAGGATGCCGGCGGCGAGACCCGCACCACCACGGCCCGCTCGGTGTCCTACCGCTACGACGACGGCCTGGTCGACTACGTCAAGCACCTGGTCAGCTCCAAGAAGAGCGAGCCGGTGCACACGCGACGTCATCGGCTTCGAGTCCGAGGACACCGACCGGATCATCTCGCCTCGAGCTCGCGATGCAGTGGACCACCGCCTACTCCGAGTGCGTGCACACCTACGCGAACACCATCAACACCCACGAGGGCGGCACCCACGAGGAGGGCTTCCGCGCGGCGCTGACCAAGCTGGTCAACGACTACGCGCGCAAGCAGAACCAGCTCAAGGAGAAGGACGAGAACCTCACCGGCGACGACGTCCGCGAGGGCCTCACCGCCGTCATCTCGGTCAAGCTGCGGCGAGCCGCAGTTCGAGGGCCAGACCAAGACCAAGCTCGGCAACACCGAGGTCAAGGGCTTCGTGCAGAGGGTCGTGACCGACGAGCTCGGCGCACTGGTTCGACCGCCACCCCAACGAGGCCCGCGACGATCGTCCGCAAGGCGATCCAGGCCAGCGCAGCCCGGATGGCGGCCCGCAAGGCCCGCGAGGCCACCCGCAAGGGGCTGCTCGAGAGCGGCGGCCTGCCCGGCAAGCTGCGCGACTGCCAGGCCAAGGACCCCGCGCGTCTGCGAGATCTTCATCGTCGAGGGCGACTCGGCCGGCGGCTCGGCCGTGCGCGGCCGCAACCCGCACAACCAGGCGATCCTGCCGATCCGCGGCAAGATCCTCAACGTCGAGCGGGCCCGGCTCGACCGGGCCCTGGGCAACCAGGAGGTGCAGGCGCTGATCTCGGCGTTCGGCACCGGCATCGGCGAGGACTTCGACATCGAGAAGGCCAGGTACCACAAGATCGTGCTGATGGCCGATGCCGACGTCGACGGCAAGCACATCCGCACCCTGCTGCTGACCCTGCTCTTCCGGTTCATGCGGCCGCTCATCGAGGCCGGCTACGTCTACCTCGCGCAGCCGCCGCTGTACCGCCTGAAGTGGAGCAACGCCGACGCACGAGTTCGTCTACACCGACCGCGAGCGCGACGCGCTGATCGCCGACGGGCCAGGCCAAGGGCCGGCGCCTGCCGAAGGACAACGGCGATCCAGCGCTACAAGGGTCTGGGCGAGATGGACTACCAGGAGCTGTGGGAGACCACGATGGACCCCGACACGCGGATGCTGCTGCAGGTCACCCTCGACGACGCGGCCGCCGCCGACGAGATCTTCTCGATCCTGATGGGCGAGGACGTCGAGTCGCGCCGCAGCTTCATCCAGCGCAACGCGCAGGGACGTGCGGTTCCTCGACATCTGAGCGACCAGCGACCGGATCGACCGCTGAGCGCACGACGCCCATGAGCACCAGGCTCGACACTGACGCCAGCCGCTGACGCACCAGCCGTACGTAGCACCAGCTAGGCAAGGACTTTCATGACTGAGCAGCCCCCGGTCGAGACCGACCGCACGGAGCCGGTCGACCTCAACACCGAGATGCAGCGGTCGTACCTCGACTACGCGATGAGCGTCATCGTCGGCCGCGCGCTGCCCGACGTCCGCGACGGGCTGAAGCCGGTGCACCGCCGGGTCCTCTACGCGATGTACGACGGCGGCTACCGGCCCGACCGCGGCTTCAACAAGTGCAGCCGCGTCGTCGGCGACGTCATGGGCCAGTACCACCCGCACGGTGACCCGTCGATCTACGACACCCTGGTGCGCCTGGTGCAGCCCTGGTCGCTGCGCTACCCGCTCGTGCACGGCCAGGGCAACTTCGGCTCGCCCGGGCAACGACCCCGCCGCCGCGCCGCGCTACACCGAGTGCCGGATGGCGCCGCTCGCCATGGAGATGGTGCGCGACATCGACGAGGACACCGTCGACTTCCAGCCCAACTACGACGGCAAGACGCAGGAGCCCGACGTCCTGCCGAGCCGCTTCCCGAACCTGCTGGTCAACGGCTCGCTCCGGCATCGCCGTCGGCATGGCCACCAAGATCCCGCCGCACAACCTGCGCGAGGTCGCCGCGGCCGCCCAGTGGTGCCTGGAGCACCCGGAGGCCACCCGCGAGGAGCTGCTCGAGGCGCTCATGCGCGGATCAAGGGCCCGGACTTCCCGACCGGCGCGCTGATCATGGGCACCCGCGGCATCGAGGACGCCTACCGCACCGGCCGCGGCTCGATCACGATGCGCGCCGTCGTCGAGGTCGAGGAGATCCAGAACCGCACCTGCCTCGTCGTCACCGAGCTGCCCTACCAGGTCAACCCCGACAACCTCGCGCTCGAAGATCGCCGAGCTCGTCAAGGACGGGCAAGGTCGACCGGCATCGCCGACATCCGCGACGAGACCTCGGGCCGCACCGGCCAGCGCCTCGTGATCGTGCTCAAGCGCGACGCCGTCGCCAAGGTCGTGCTCAACAACCTCTACAAGCACACCCAGCTGCAGGACAACTTCGGCGCCAACATGCTCGCGCTCGTCGACGGCGTGCCGCGCACGCTGCCGCTCGACGGCGTTCATCCGCTACTGGGTCGACGCACCAGCTCGACGTCATCCAGCGCCGCACCGCCTACCGCCTGCGCAAGGCCGAGGAGCGAAGTCCACATCCTGCGCGGCTACCTCAAGGCGCTCGACGCGCTCGACGAGGTCATCGCGCTGATCCGCCGCTCGCCCACCGTCGACGAGGCGCGCGAGCGGCCTGATGGAGCTGCTCGAGATCGACGAGGTGCAGGCCCACGGCGATCCTCAACATGCAGCTGCGCCGGCTGGCCGCCCTGGAGCGGCAGAAGATCATCGACGACCACGACGAGCTCGAGGCGATGATCGCGGACTTCACCGACGATCCTCGCCACGCCGGGCCGCCAGCGCGACGATCGTCAGCGAGGAGCTCGCCGAGATCGTCCGACAAGTACGGCGACGACCGTCGCACCGCAGATCATGCCGTTCGACGGCGACATGTCGATGGAGGACCTCATCCCCGAGGAGGAGGTGGTCGTCACGATCACCCGCGGCGGCTACGCCAAGCGCACCCGGGTCGACAACTACCGCTCGCAGCGGCGCGGCGGCAAGGGCGTGCGCGGGGCCCGCTGCGCGGCGAGGACGTGGTCGACCACTTCTTCACGACCACGACGCACCACTGGCTGCTGTTCTTCACCAACCTCGGCCGCGTCTACCGCGCCAAGGCCTACGAGCTGCCGGAGGCCGGCCGCGACGCCAAGGGCCAGCACGTCGCGAACCTGCTGGCGTTCCAGCCGGGCGAGGAGATCGCCCAGGTCCTCGACATCCGCGACTACGCGCAGCCGCCGTACCTCGTGCTCGCCACCCGGCGCGGTCTGGTCAAGAAGACCCGGCTGACCGAGTACGACTCGAACCGCGCAGCGGCGGCCTCATCGCGATCAACCTGCGCGACGGCGACGAGCTGGCTCGGCGACGAGCTGGGCTCGGCCGAGTCGACGACGACGACCTGCTGCTGGTCTCGCGCAAGGGCCAGTCGGTGCGCTTCACGCGCGACCGACGAGACGCTGCGCCCGATGGGCCGCTCGACCTCGGGCGTCACCGGCATGAAGTTCCGCGACGGCGACCGACCTGCTGGCGATGGACGTGGTCGAGCACCAGGGCACCGACCCCGACGTCTTCGTGGTCTTCGAGACCGGCCTGGCCAAGCGACTCCGGTCGTGCAGTACCGGAACGTGCAGGGCCGCGGCGATCTCGGCATCAAGGTGGCCAAGCTGTCCGACAAGGGCGGCGACCTCGTCGGGGCGCTGACCGTCGACGAGGACGACGAGGTGCTGGTCGATCATGGAGAAGGGCAAGTCGTGCGCTCGCGGGTCGACGAGGTGCGCCTCACCGGCCGCAACACGATGGGCGTGCAGTTCGCCAAGGCCGGCAAGAACGACGCGATCGTCGCCATCGCGCTCAACCCCGAGCGTGCGGTCGAGGAGGCCGTCGAGGCGGTGGAGGCTGCCGAGGGCGACGACGCCACGGAGGCGGACGCGGACGTGACGGGCACGGCATCCGGCGTCGTTGCAGGTGAAGATAGCGTCTCGGGTTCTGGGCCCGCCGGGTCAGGTGTCGCAGACGAGGGCGACGATGCCGTACCGTCGGTGGACGACGAGGACGAAGGAGGTCGTGAGTGAGCACCGCAGAGAACGCGGGGCGCCCGGTCGGGCCGCCCGCGGCCTCCTCTGGCTCCGCCCGTCGCGCCCCTTACGCCGACGGTGGATCCGCGGGGGGACGGGGCACTGACGGTGGCGACAACCGGATGCAGCGGATGGCCGACGGCGACGCCGGCTCCGGCAGTGGACCCACGACCCCGGTGCCCGTGACCCGTGCCTCCGCGGCGCGCCCAGTGCCGGCCGGCGTCCGCCGCCCGCTGCGGCTCCGGCCACGGTGGTCACCTCCGGCCAGCCGTCCTCGGCGCCTGCCTCTGGCAAGTCGGCGCCGCGCCCTGCGCACGGCTCGCCGCGTGCGCCTCACGGTCTCGCGCGTCGACCCGTGGTCGGCGATGAAGATCGCGTTCCTGCTCTCGGTCGCCATGGGCATCGCCGGCGTCGTCATGGTCTTCGTGCTGTGGACGATCCTGGCCGGGATGGGCGTGTTCGACCAGATCAACGGCATCGTCGGCCAGGTGGTGCAGGACGGCCAGCAGCGCTTCGACATCATGGACTTCGTCGGCCTCGGTCGGGTGGTCTCGCTGTCGATCGTCATCGCCGTGATCGACGTGATCCTGGTGACTGCGATCGCCACCCTCGGCGCGTTCCTCTACAACGTGTCGAGTGCCCTGGTCGGCGGCGTGCAGCTCACCCTCACCGACGACTGACCTGCACCTTCGCGGCATCCGTGGCGGTGCCGTGACGGCATCCGGGCCGTTTTGAGTGCAGGTGCCGTGGTGGGGTAACCTCGTGCACCGTGCCACCCTCCGCGGGTGGCGCAACCGATCGCGGTGAACGGGCCTATAGCTCAGACGGTTAGAGCGCTTCCCTGATAAGGAAGAGGCCACAGGTTCAAGTCCTGTTAGGCCCACCACCCGATCCTCACTCCCAAGGTGGTGAACCCCCGTGAAGAAGATCCTCCTCCTCGTTGCGACGGCCATCGGCGCGCTCGCGATCTCCAAGCAGATCGCGGCCAAGAAGGCCGAGAACCAGCTCTGGGCTGAGGCCACGGACTCCCCCAAGGGCTGAGGTCCGGGTCTCGGTCGAGTCTGTCGGTTCGATCCCTCGGATGCCGCCCGCTCGCCTCGTGCGTGCGGGTTCGGTGTTCTCGGGGCCATGGCGCAATTGGTAGCGCACCTGCTTTGCAAGCAGGGGGTTAGGGGTTCGAGTCCCCTTGGCTCCACCGCAGGTCAGAGGCCCTTTCCGCTCGTCGGCGAGGGCCTCTTTCGCGTCCGTACCCCAGAGAAGTACTGCAGTAGGGCAAGGGCTGGTGGTGCGGCCACCCTCGGTATCGGTCGAAGTGCGCGTCTGGGCGAGGCGTGCATCTACGGAGCTGTCTCGGCGATGGTCCCTCATGACTCCCACCCGGACAGCTCGCCTCCAAGGCGCTTCAGTGCATCGCGCGTGGAATTCGACGACACCTGGGAGTAGATCTCCATGGTCAGGGCGATCCGGCTGTGACGGAGGACAGCCATCGCGACCCGCGGGTGAACGTCGAGGGCGACGAGCAGGCTGGCGCACGTCCGCCGAGTCGCAGTGGACGGGGATGACGGGAACGCCGGCCTTCGCTGCGCTCGAAGCTTGAAGTCGCGGTGGAAGTTGCGTGGATCGACCGGATCGCCCAGCCGAGTCGTGAAGACCAGGCCGCAGTCGCCCCACATGTCGCCGGCCGCGAGCCGTCGCCGGCTCTCCTCGATCCGATGCCGCTCAAGTCGCCCGCACCGCGATCGCCGGCAGTGGCAGCGGCGCATCCGAGGACGGCGTCTTCGTCTGGCGCCGTTGCAGCTGAGTGCTCGACCCGTTGGACCTGCCAGGCGATGAGCGCCTCTCCCTGCTCGAGGTCGACGTCCTCCCAAGCCAGCCCCAGCATCTCCCCACGCCGCAGCCCGAGCATGAGCAAGAGGACGTACCCGGCGTACATCGGGTCACCGTCCGCGCGGGCAGACTCGAGGAACCGCCGCGCCTCGTCGACGGTCCACACCGGCTTGCTTCTTCGGCCGCGGCACGGGTACCCGCACGAGCGCGGCCACGTTGCGGAAGACGAGCTCCTCTCGCATCGCCTGGGTCAGCGCACCGCGCAGCACCCGCCACGGCCTGGTGCACCGTCCAGTCCGACGCGACCTCGTGGCAGCAGCTGCCCGATGGCGCAGCACTGTGGCATCGGGCGCGCGGCGTCCTTGCCCTGGAAGCAGCACTGGCAGCGGACGCGAAGCGTGTTCACCCACACCTGGACGTCGCGGACCATCAGCTTGTCGAGCTTGCGGTCGCCGAGGTCGGGGACGATGTAGAGCCGCGAGAACATCTCGTAGTTCGAGGTGGTGGCCGGCGACAGGGTCGGCCGCACCGTCTCCTCCAGCCACCGCTCGAGGAAGTCCCGCAGGCGCGGGGAGACCGGCACCATCGGACCCCGCCGCGCCTGCTCGTGGAGCCGAAGCCACTTGTCGTGGACCTCTGGCCGGGTCTTCCCGTAGACGGTCTTGCGCTGCCGGCGCCCCTTCGGCGTCACGATCCACACGTGCGCCGCGAAGCCGTTCCGGTACGGGTAGATCGACCCCTCGCCGTTCGCCCGCCGGCTCACGGCCAGTCCGCCTCCGCCTCGGCCGCGCGCATCGCGACGTACTCGTCGACCCACGCCGGCAGGATGCGGCGCGACCCGCCGTCCTTGAGCGAGCGCAGGTCGCCGGTGATGCACATCATCCGCACCTTCGTCGGGCCGTAGCCGAGCATCTCGGCGACCTCGGGCACGGTGTACCACCGCCGCTGGATCGGGCCGATCGGCGCCTTGCGCCGGTACGTCGGACCCCCGCTGTTGCGTGACGTCGTTGACATGTCCTCTCCCTTCGTCAGGGACCGACCTCCAGTAGGCCTTATCCCACCTTTTGCTGACAGACACTTCTTGCCTGATACCGCCTGGTCGCTCATCCCGTCGCTCTCATGGTGTGTTGGCTGGCAGTTGCCGAACGACTATCCACAGGAGGAGCAGCGGCCAGCGAGAGACTTGGCGTACTCGTACTGCTCCCGCCAGCGCCGTCGCTCGAGCACTGTCTCCATCAGGACGGCCGCCGAGGTTCCTTGGTGGCACACCACAGCGGCCCACACGAATCGCTCCCCGCCGTCTGCAGCTTCGACTTCGGCCGCCATCCGACGCGCCGACTCCACTTCGATGCCTGCCGCCTCGAGTGCCTCGCGGACCACGGCGGCCCGGTCAGCCTTGTGATCGGCCAGAGTCTTCCCGGACCATCCGCGCGAGACCAGCACCCGACGGCCGCCAACGCCAAGATGCTCCCTGTCGTGCGCCTTGCTCGGGCACCAGCCCGGCACGAGACCTGGGCCAACCTTCCGCGGTTGGACACCGAAGCGGAGCCAGTTCGCACAGTCTGGTGAGCACGGAAGCCATCGGACTTCGTGGTGGAGCCGGTCGATGTGTGCCTCGTAGGAGGGGTCCTGCCCCTGGTCGAGGTACGTCTCGCCGACAGCCTTGGTCAGGTACTTGGTGAGGTAACGAACCGACCGCTCGGCATCGGGAGTTCCAGCGAGCAGTCCCTGCACGTCGAGCTCGCGGCCGAACCGGATCACGTGCGCCGGTTGCGCATTCTCGTCGTCCTCCAGCTGCGCCAGCGCATCGGACCAGGTCTGCAGAGGTACTCCGGTGACCGGGTCCAGGTAGTCCAGGCCGTCCCACTCGGGCAGCTGGTCCACATACACAGGACTGCTCATCTGAGGCCACCAGATCTGGTGGTAGGTCGCCCGCGTCACCTCCTTGATGACCGACCGGGGGATGGCGCCACGGATCGCCACGTGGAAATGCGGAGCCAGCCGACGCTGTCCCTCCACAGCCCCGAAGTACTGGACTTTGTAGCCAGCACACCGCCGGAGGTTCTGGAACCAGCGGTCGAGGAGCCGCGGGAAGTGCAGGGCGTCGAGGGCCGCCCGGCGGTAGTCGTACTCGCGCCAGTTCTGCGGTGTACCGGTGCCAGGGACGATGCGTCCGTAGCCGGGGAGGGTGAGCGTGATGAACATCGATGGCCGGTACGTTCGGCCGTCGCGGCCGTGGAAGACCTGCCCGATCGTGCGGTCCTCTTGTGACCGTCGAGGCAGATCCGCAGCGTCGCTGCGTCGCCGGGTCGATCGATTGCGACCGTTCGTGCCCTTGTCGTCCTCGTCCGTCTGCTGCTCAGCCGGAGGCTCTTTCGGGCCGATTGGGATGTCCGGCTCCTCCTCGAGATGCCAGCCGGCGATGCACTGATGCATCCGCAGAGCCCGTGCCCGGGCGGCACACGAGGGGCAGCGGGACTCGCGCGTGGACTGGCAGGGCAGAGCGACGAGAGCCGCCTCCCCTGTCTCCAGATCCATGACCCGTCGCAGCAGGGGACGAATGCAGACGCGCTCCTTGACCGCGTACTCCTGGACCGCGTCGAGAGGGACCTCAGACGGCCTCATCGAGATCTCCCATCGCGGGCGCAGCGAGAGTTGACGTAACGACTGCACGCAGCGTCTCGCCCCGCTGCAGGCGGCCATCGAGAGCACTCCGCTCTTCCGCATCGAGCCCACCCCAGATGCCGTACTCCTCCCCATAGAGGAGGGCGGCGGACAAACACCGGGCCCGAACCGGGCACGAGGCGCAGACCGAACGCGCACTCCGAGCCGCCGGCATCCGCGGGTCCATGAACCAGGCGCCGCTCTTGTCGCTGGCGCACCGGCCGCGCAGACGCCAGCGGATGCCATCGAGCTCGTTGATGACGGCTGCCGTTGTTCGCACATGCGCCAGCGGAATGCCGAACGCGCGGAACGCGACTCGGTGTGCCTGGGTGACGTTGTCGTTCATGCCGCTTCCCCGTCCCTTTCGTCGTGTTGCTGTTGTGCCTCGCCATTCACCCCGAGGTCGCTCAGGGATCTGGATAGGGCTACGACGTCCTCGTCCGTGAGGTAGGCGGAGCGGACTCTGCGCACGTCGCGGCTCCCCTCGATGCGCACGTAGGCCACTCCGGGCGTCAGCTCGGAGATGTGGTCGGCCTGCGCCCCTCGCTCACGGGCACCGTCCCCAAGGACCATGTCCACCTGGATCGGGTTGTCCAGGCGCATCGCGATTCGCGTCGGGAACAGGTCACGCCAGCTGACGACGTCCTTACCGGGGTCCTGGACTGCTGCGATCACAGTGATCCCGACCGCCCGGCCCTGGGTGAGCAGCAGGCCCAGAGCGTGCTCGATACGGCGCACGACCGTCCGCTCGGCGAAGGCGCTGAGCGTCGCCAGCTCGTCGATCACGATGACCAGGTGCGGGCTCTCTGCAGACGGCTGGTGGACGCGCTTGCCGTGAGTGGCGAGGTCGAGGCTTCGGCGGGTCTTGAGGTCGACCGCTTCCTCCAGCAGGTCACACATCGCCTCAGGTGCCCCGCCCTCGAACCTGGCGAAGGCGCCGCGGCCGAGTCCGAGCTCCATCCCGCCTTTGGGGTCGAGCGCCCACACCTGCACCCACCCGTCCCGGATCGCGGGGGACAGCCCGTGGACGAGGCTCCACAACACAGAGCCTTTGCCTGCGCCGGTCGCACCGGCGATCAACGCGTGGGTGCCCTGCACCCGGAACCGCCAGATTCGGGCGTCGTCACCAAGACCGATAGGGATGCCGGTCAGCGCCACCTCGGTGGCGGGCTCGGGGAGGACCACATGGCGGAGCGAGTCGCGTCGCCGCAGCTCAAGCCACGCCCGGCCCGGTCGGGCTGCGACGACTTGCGTGCCGTCGACGCCGAAGGCGTGGCCGATCGCATCCGAGTGTGCGGCGACGTCATCCGGTGTCATCCCGACCGGCAGGCGCAGGAGCAGCCGGTCGCGGCCGGAGCGGTCGACGACGACACGCATGATGTGCGGGACGAGATGGTTCTTCGACCGGTCGAGAGTCAGCACCCCATTGGGGTGGACCACGAGTCCGCAGCGCATCGACACGTGTCGCCAGCGCAGCCGGTACAGCGGGGCACGCCACAGCAGGATGAGCCGCGGCTCCGCCTGCCGCGTGAACGACTCGCGGTAGGCGAACCGCCACGTTGTGAGTGCCGCGGCGATGAAGGCCACCAAGCCCGCAGCAGCGTCGAGGCCGAGCAGCCACACGGTCACCACGACCACGGCCAGGATGGTCGCGCTGACGACGTTGCGAGCCGCTACCTTCGCAAGCGCGGCGGCGAGGCGCAGAAGGAGCCATGCCGCGCGGACAACGGCCTCGAGGATGATCGACAGCGGGTCGTCGGCTGCGACGTAGAGGTCGTCGCTGCGTGTTCTCATGTCAGCTCCCTCACAACGTCCTGGTGCACCTCTCTGAGCAGGCTCGCCACCTCTGTGACCTGTCGCTCGAGTTGCATGACGGCCCGGTCCAGCTCGCGGTCCGGGCAGGTGTGCAGCATCGTGCGGAGAGCGACAATCGCCTCGTCGAGGATGTCGACACCGCGCACCAACGCTCGGGTCTGGGCAGGGAGGTCGTCAGGGCCGACACCCAGGAGTTGCGCCCACTCCAGCAGGCTCCCGGCGCGCATCACAGACGCTCCCGGATGACTTGCGCATGCAGGTCACGGATCCGGCGGGACGAGTCGTGGACGCGCTCATGCAGCGCCCGCACGGACTCGTCCAGCTCGCGGTCTGGCCCGGCGTACACGTGCAGCCGCAGGCGCAGCACCTGGTCGTCGACGCCGTCGATGAGCCTTGTGAGCAGGCGGACCTGAGACAGGACCTCATCGGGCTTGACCGCGAACTGGTCGGCCCAGGCGTCGATGACAGGACGGCGCTGCACGTCACGCCGTCCTGTTGACGTCACCGAGGGTCTCGGCGATGCGAGTGCCGGCCGCAGCGAGCGAGCGGGTGGCGGCCGTGAGCATCATGATGAGCTCCTCGTCCGGCCCGTGCGCGAGCGTCGCCCGGATGCGGTTCACGTCCTCGTACAGATCGGCGACCTGACGCGCTTTGGCCTTGAGCGCCCAGGGGAGCTCCTTGCGCCCGACGCCGAGAGTCTCCGTCCAGGCGACAGTGTCGATGGCACGCATGTCACGCCGCCCGACCCTCGCCGGATGCCGTCGCCTTTGGGGCGGCCTTCCCAGGCGCGTGCATCGAGTCCGCGCGGAACGACCACGCGATCCGAGGGCGGTTGCCGTTGTCGTCGATGTAGGCCAGGGCCGTGAGGCCGTCGAACTCGACGGGGGTGAACGGCGAGTTGCTGTCGTTCGCCGGCGGCACCGGCTGGACCTTGGCGAGGATCTTGATGCTGACGGTCTTGGACTTCCGTGGCGCCTCGGGGTCGGCATCGAGCACGTCGATGGACCAGATGAGTTCACCGGTGTCCTTGTCGACCTGCTGCACTTTGACGTCACGGGTGGACTGGTCGAAGTCCAGAACCGGCGCGACGGGCGCCACGATGAACGCCCCGTGGGGGAACACCTCGTGGTGCGAGATCTTGAAGCGTCGTGCGATGGCCATGGTCGTTTCCCTTCTCAGGACTCTGGATAGCCGATTTGGCTACGACCAGCAGACCGTTATCCACAGGACGCCGGTACCGCCTCGCGGGACGTCTCGGGACGTCCTACATTCGAGGAAAGCGTCCAAAACGTCCCGGGGAGGGGTCATGACGAACGACAGGCTCAGAAGCGCTCTGGCTTCGGCGGGGATGACGTCCACGGAGCTCGGTGCGCGGATCGAGGTCGACGCGAAGACGGTCGATCGCTGGATCGCGAACGGTCGCGTCCCGCACCGTTCCAACCGGCAGCGAGTGGCCTCGGCCCTGGCCCAGGACGAGAGCTACCTGTGGCCCGATGCGTTCAGCGACACGTAGGCCGCGGCAGCGAGCCGAGCCGAGGTGGTGACCGTCTACCCGAATCGCGGATCGGTCCCGGCCTCGTTGTGGCACAGCCTCTTTGACAACGCCAGTGAGTCCATCGACGTCCTGGCGTTCGCGGCCAGCTTCTTGCACGACACCCTGCCGGACGTCGACGAACTGTTGATCGCGAAGGCACGCGCAGGGGTACGAGTTCGCCTCGTCTTCGGCGACCCCGACTCTGAAGCCGTCCGCATTCGAGGGGTCGAGGAAGGCATCGGCGAGTCCCTCGCGGAGAGGTGTCGACTGACCTGGAAGTACCTCGAGCCCGTCCTCGCCGAGCCAGAAGTCTCGGTACGAGCGCACGCGACAACGCTCTACTGCTCGATGTTCCGCTTCGACGACGACCTGCTGGCAAACCACCACCTCCTGGGCGCGCCCGCGAATCACTCGCCGGTCGTGCACATTCGCCGGCTCGTGGGCGGTCGCCTCTTCGACCACCACCTCAAGTCCTTCGAACGAGTCTGGTCGTCGGCGTCGGAGGCGCCGTCGCTGATGGTCCGGCTGGGTCGGCCCCGAGTGCCGGCAAGCGCCGACTGTTCCGAGCTCACAAACGCACGATCCACCCGCCCCGTGATCCCGTGCCCGGGCCAGCTCGGCAGGGTCGATCGCGCTGGCTTCGCGAATGGACGGCCTCCAAGCTCGGCGCATGCGCCTCGTGCGAAGGGCCAATAATGTGGTTGGCGACCTCTTGCCGACGCGGCGCGGGGCAGTCGAAACAGACCCGATGTGTCGGGAGCACCTGTCACCTTCCCCATCTCAAGAGACTTCGGACGCTTACTGCTTCAGCGCCGTGACTGCCGTGCCGAGGAGCCACCTTTGTCGCGGCTAGACCTTCCCTTTGTAGGGCCGGCCTCGAGCAAGCGGTGGAACCCTGCCTCGTCGAGAATCGTCAGGCCCAACTGGCGTGCCCTGTCCTCCTTGGACCCGGCGTTCTCGCCCACGACGACGTAGTCGGTCCTCCGCGTCACCGATCCCGACGGCGTGCCGCCCCGGGCGAGGATGGCCTCCTTGGTCTCGTCTCGTGAGAACCCCTCGAGCGAGCCGGTGACGACGATAGTGAGGCCGGCCAGGGTCTGCTCGACGGTCTCGTCGCGCTCGTCGACCATCCGCACGCCGTCGGCGGCCCAGCGCTCGACGATGGCGACGTGCCACTCGTTGCCCGGCTTGTCGAACCAGTCGCGCACTGCCTCGGCGATGACCGGGCCGACGCCCTCGACGCCGGCGAGCTCGTCGACGCTCGCCTCGCGGATGCGCTGCATCGACCCGAGGTGCTGGGCGAGGGCGCGCGCCGCGGTGGGGCCGACATGGCGGATGGACAGCGCCACGAGGACGCGCCAGAGCGGCTGCTGCTTCGCCTGATCGAGGTTGTCGACGAGCTTGTGGCCGTTGGCCGAGAGCACCCGCCCGTCGACCACGGCGTCGTCGGGGTCGGTCTTCTTCGCCGCCCGCGTGTAGAGCGGCACCCTCGCGATGTCCTCGGCGGTGAGGCCGAACAGGGTCGACTCGTCGGCGAGGACCCCCGAGTCGAGCAGGGCGACCGCGCCCTCGTAGCCGAGGGCCTCGATGTCGAAGGCCCCGCGCCCGGCCAGGCTCGACAACCGCTCGCGCAGCTGCGCCGGGCAGGACCGGCTGTTGGGGCACCGGATGTCCTTGTCGCCGTCCTTCTCGGGAGCCAGCGTCGTGCCGCACGCCGGGCAGGTCGTCGGCATGACGAACTCGCGCTCGGTGCCGTCGCGCAGGTCGACGACCGGCCCGAGGATCTCGGGGATGACGTCGCCGGCCTTGCGCAGCACCACGGTGTCGCCGATGAGCACGCCCTTGCGCTGCACCTCCGTCGCGTTGTGCAGCGTGGCGCGCTCGACCGTGGACCCGGCGACGACGACCGGCGCCATGACCCCGAACGGCGTGACCCGGCCGGTGCGACCGACGTTGACCTGGATGTCGAGCAGCCTGGTGTTGACCTCCTCGGACGGGTACTTGAAGGCGATCGCCCACCGTGGCGCGCGCGAGGTGGAGCCGAGCCGGCGCTGCACCGAGATCTCGTCGATCTTGACGACGACCCCATCGATCTCGTGCTCGACGTAGTGGCGATGTGCACCCCAGTTGTCGACGAACGCCTGCACGTCAGAAACCGTTGACAGGACACGGAAGTGGCGGCTGACAGGCATCCCCCAGCCATCAAGGAGCTCGTAGGCCTGGCTCAGGCGATGGATGTCCAAACCACGGCGGGCGCCGATGCCGTGCACCAGCATCCGCAACGGGCGGGTGGCCGTGACCCGCGGTTCTCTGCCGCAGCGACCCCGCAGCGGCATTGCGGCGGATTGGCGAAGGGCGCCTTACCGGCCTCGACGAGGCTCGCGTTGAGGTCGCCGAATGCCTCGATCGGGAAGAACACCTCGCCACGCACCTCGACCAGCGCGGGCACGCGGTCGCCGTGCAGCTCGGTGGGTACGCCCCGGATCGTGCGCACGTTGAGCGTGACGTCCTCGCCGGTGCGCCCGTCGCCGCGGGTCAGCGCACGGGCGAGGCGCCCCCCCTCGTAGAGGAGGTTGACGGCCAGGCCGTCGATCTTCAGCTCGCACAGGTAGTGCAACTCGGCACCGCCCGCGTCACGGGTGACCCGCGCGTGCCACTCGAGCATCTCCTCGGTCGAGAATGCGTTGTCGAGACTGAGCATCCGCTCGAGGTGGTCGACGGCCTGGAACTCGGTGGAGAAGATCGCCCCGCCGACCTGCTGGGTGGGGCTATCGGGCGTGCGCAGGCTCGGGCGTGCGTCTTCGAGGGCCTTGAGCCGGCGCATCAGCAGGTCGTACTCGCCGTCGCTAATGGTCGGTGCGTCACGCACGTGGTAGGCGAACTGGTGCGTCCGCGCCTCCTCGGCGAGGATCGTCCATTCGACGCTTGTCGAGCTCGAGATGAGCACCTGGCTCAGAACGACCCGCGATAGCCAACAACTGAGCCACTTCGATGGCATTGGGCCTGAGCGCGGGGTCCCTGAGGAGACAACGTGTCACGATCCTACGGATCGGATCCGGCACTCCGCTCAGGTCAGGGCTGCCATCCACCACAGAATCAAACATCTCCTTGATGTTGTTTCGCGGAGGGAAGGGCAAATGCCCAGCAGCAGCGCTCACCAGGCAGACGCCCAATTGCCAAATGTCCGAAGGGGGCCGTACGGGCGCTGCAAGCCACTGCTCAGGCGCCTGGAATGCCATCTTTCCCATTTGCATCGCCGTGTATCGACTGTTCATTCCGAGCGAGGCAATCCCCAGATCAATGAGTACACCGCGATGCGACTCGTCAACCATGATGTTGTCCGGAGAAATATCTCGGTGGACCATTCCGGCTTCATGAACGGCCGCTATACCGCTGGCGACGCCCTTGAAGATTTCACAAACCGCGCCGATTGGCAATGGACCATTCCGCAGAAGTTCGGTCAGTGGTTCCCCGGCGACGAACTCGAACGCGATCCAAGGGTTGGGGGTCCAAAGATCCGACGCCACGGGGGCAGCCACGTTAGGGCTCGAGACACGTTGGGCTGCTTCTAGCTCGCGGCGAAACAACTGCGGCGCCACGTGCGAGTTGCCTGTCGCAGGGTCCAGTACTTTGAGGGCGACCACCCTGCCGAGAAGCGTCACGTGCAAGAAACACGCGTCCGAAGCCTCCGCGTCCGAGTCGTCGCTCGATTGCGTACGGACCAAAGTGCTGGGCTCGGGGGATCTCGCTCATACTGCCACCTCGAATTTGTCGCCATGTTTAGGACGAAGGGGCTTCTCGCAGCGGCAGACTCACAAGCCGGTGGACCGGCGCCAACGTATCCCACCCTGTGCCCTGTCACCTCGAGGATCAGGTTGGCTTGACCGCAATCCGCTGAGAGCGACACTTTGGGCAATAGTCGGGGGTTCCGTACCCTGCGCGCGACACCCAGTGGTACTTGCAGTCGAGGCAATCCGCCACGTAGGTCTGCGCTGGTCGAGCCGGTCTGGCCATGGATTCCAACCCTTCTCACACGGTATTCTGTACACTGTACAAACTACCGGGCAGTTGGAAACAGAGAAATAGTCCTTTCGGCCATACCGTCCGTGGGCGTGCGAGCGCGGACTGCCCGTTCGGTCACGGCCCAGAACCCAATGGCAAGACGTCCGGGCCCACCATCGACTGGGCCGTAGTCACAAGCTTCGCAGTCTGCCTGCGCTCGAAGTACCTGGCGTCACGGCCACCAAGTGGCCTGAGATCTCGCCGTCCCCTCGGGGCTACCCAAGGATGCAGCGCTATCGTCGCGTCATGGGGAGGATCGACTACGTCGAAGACCCGGCGGCACCAGAAGCCAACAGTGTGGTGCCCTCGGTCGTGGCCATCGTGCGTGACGATGACGGGCGCATCCTTCTGATTCACAAGACCGACAACAACCTGTGGGCTCTGCCTGGCGGCGGTCACGAGATCGGGGAGTCGATCGTCGACACGGTCGTTCGCGAGGTCAAGGAAGAGACCGGCTACGACGTCGAGGTCGAGACCATCACCGGGACGTACACGAATCCCCGTCACGTCATGGCGTACGACGACGGCGAGGTGCGGCAGCAGTTCTCGATCGCCTTTCGCGCCCGGCTCGTTGGCGGCAAGGCTCGTACGAGCAGCGAGAGCAGCGAGGTCGTGTGGGTGCGTCCCGAGGAGGTCGAGGCCTTGGATATGCACCCCTCCATGCGCATGCGAATCCAGCACGCCCTCGAGGAACGCAGACGTCCCGTTCCTAGGCTGACAGCACCCTCTGCGCGCGGGCGCAGCACGCCTCGAGGTACAGCCGCGACCTCAGTACAGCTCGATGGACCGGGTCGCCAGGGGGGTACCTAGAGACGATCTCGTCCAGGCGCGGCCCGACGGCCACTGGATCACCCGCGGGTGAGACGGTGAGGTCGCACAGGATCAAGGCATCCAACAAGCTCTGATCCGGTCGTGGGACCGCTGCCAGTTCGCCCGCAAGCCCTCGCTCTTCCGCCTCGAACTCAGCCCCGGTGTGAAATGCGACCAACGAGACGACGATGGGGGAAGCTCCCACACCCATGAGGTACCTGGCCCCGTCGAGAGCGTGGAGACCCGAATCCTGCGCCACCGGGGCGTAGCCCACGTCGTGGAGCCAGGCCGCACTGACCACCGGGTCTTCGGCATCGTCGGACTGCGACATGGCAGTGGCCCGCGCGGCGACGCCCCGCACGTGTCGCCACCGCTGGGGATGCGATGTCTGCCAAGCACTCCTCCGCGAGTCGCCGAGCGTCATCCGTCCTCATGAGGCACAACGCTACGTGCTCGCCTTCCCTTGCGGCTTCGCGCTGATGACGTTGCAGGGCTCACGATGAGGCAACTGGTCGACCAGCGACGACGGTGTCTCCCCAGGGGTGATCAACCGTCAGGTCAATCGGCTTCACCTCGACGGTTCGGCCGGTCGTGGGCGCGTGGATGATGTTGCCGCGCCCGTCGTACAGGCCGACATGATGGAAGAAGCCGGGCCGATCTCGTGGGTCGTGGAAGAACAGCAGGTCACCGGCTCTGATCTCCTCCAGCGCCACCGGGGTCACCGCGGCGGCTTGGTCGCTGGCAACGCGCGGCAGCGTGACCCCGGCGGCCTGGAACCACACGTACCTCGTGAAGCTCGAGCAGTCGAAGCCGATGGTTGCTGCGCCCTTGCCGAACCCGCGCCCAGGCCCGCTCAACGTGCCGCCGCCCCATGAGTACGGAATGCCCAGCTGCGACAAGGCGACCTCCACGACCTTCGAGCCCGCACCTCCCCCATCACCTGACGCGCAGGCGGCGGCCGGAGATGCTTGGGGTGCCGGCCAGTTGACGAGCGAGGTCCTCCCACTTGGCGTAGGCATCTGGGAACGCGCTTACCTGCACGGCCTGCGCAGCCCGGGTCACCGGCAGGGTGAGGTAGTCCGGAACGGACAGCAACCCGCGCTGACCGCCTTGCCCGCCCGTGAAGAACATCCTGGACGACGTCGCCGGATCAAGTCGGTCGGCTCGACTTCCCCAAGCGTCGCGCTGCTGGAACAAGCCGAATGGAGTCGCGGTCGCCGTACGGGAGGTTGCGCAGTGTCGACTCCTGTAGTGCCGTGCTCAGCGCGATGACCCACCCCTTCGACGGCACGCCGAGCGCGCGCCCGACCGCGACGATCGTCTGCGCGTTCGCCAGCTGCTCGGCATCCAAGCGATCCGATGTCGACAGGTGCGGGACGCGCGACGACCGCGCAGCCCACGGGGGCACTCTCGCCGTCTTCACCAGCGTCGCCTGCGAAGAGCGCCGATGTGAAGACCCCCATCGCCAAGACGCCTACGAGAAGCACCGGCAGAACGACGGCCAAGCACACGTCGTAAGACCCGCCAGAGACGCCTCTTGAGTTCTGCAGCCGCAAGCGCGGTCACCGGATCCACGGTCAGCCCCTCGACGCCGATGTGACGACGGAGAGCTCCTCCGGCTCGATGCCGTCGACGCGCCATCCGGCCGGCGTCTGCTGCAGAGCGACGTGCACCGCTCCGCCGTCGGTTGGCACCCGTACCGATGCTGCGCCATCGCTCCGGCGGAGGACTTCGGTCTCCCCGTCAACTCGGGATGCCGGCACGGCGGCTGAGGTCGCGGCAGCCAGCGCCGACGCGAAGCGTGTCGTCGACAGGGCTTGGCAGCTCGCCTGCCACTCCTCATCCGCGGCATCGGGTCGTGCCCAGACCCGAACGAAGGCGACTGCGACCTCCTCCGGCGACTCCGGAGTGACGGGGGTGGTGCTCGGTGTCGGCGAAGGCGGACGCAGTCGACTGGCGAGGGGATGGGGACGAGGCATCGGATGCCGTGTCCGCCGTGTCAATTGCGGCCGGCTCTGCGGCCGCCGACTCCGACCCGCCTCCTTCTGAGAGGCGCCCGACACCAGCCACGAGCAGGGCGGCGCCGATGACCGTGACAGCCAGGTTCCGCCAGGACCACAGCGGCCATCGCCACCATCCGACCTCCCGAATGGCGTTCATGACGCATCAGACTCCTTGGAGTCGGCCCGCGCGCTCCGGTGCAGCATGGCGCCGGTCCGCGGGTCGTAGACGAAGTAGCCGACACCGTCCTCGGCCACCTGCGCATTGCCGTCGTGTGCCGGGACGACCGAGGGCAGGTGTCCGCGATCGACTGAGTCTTTGAGGATCTGACCCTTCACCACGCTTCCGGTCGCCTCGGGGACGTGCACGACGCCGGAGGTGGCCCGAACCCCGATACCGTGCTGCGGGGCTACCGGTGGTTCAGGCGCTCTCCCGTCGCCTGAGCTCTGATTGGGGAGCTCGGTGCGAGCCGGCTCGTTCTTCACACCCGGGGACGATGGCAGGACACGCCGCGCGGTCAGGGCGCCTTGGTCGACGCGCGAGACAGGTGCAGCCCTCGTCTGGCCCAGGCCGCCGTCGCTCGTCACGTCCCAGACGACCTGGTCCCTGGCGAAGGTCTCAGCCCGGGGTCGGGAGTCCGGGGTGGGGTGTCCCCCTGTGTCCGCGGGGACGGTTGGCTCGGGATCCGAATCCTGCGAGTCCTCGATCGCCCGCTTCGTGCCGTCGTTGACGCCTTGGCGGGTGACCACGTACCTCGTGAGCTGTCGGCCGAGGTGATGACGTCGCATCCGCCGGCCCGAGTGGCCGAAGATGCGGGTGAACGACAGCAGCGGTGCCATGAGCACGAATGCAGCCAGCGTGATGACCAGGCACAGGACGAGCGCCATGATCCCCATCCCGGAGTCATTCGCCGTGCTCAGAACCGCCGAGATTGCTGCGGTGTAGACGACCGAGCCCGCCGAGAACGCGACGACGTTGACCACCGCGGCACCGCCGATGTTGGCCATCTGCTTCGACGACCCCTGACAGCGGGGCGAAGACCCCGATGACCGCGGCGGCCGGGAGGAACATCACGAGGAGCCGAAGCATCACGAGCCCGGCAAGCAGGAAGACGTCGGCGACCAACCTGAACAGGTCGACGAACACGGCGCCGAACAGGGCCATCACGCCGTTGCCCATCCGCCCGCCGGCCTTCCCCTGCAGGACGGCGTAGGTCGCGGGGTCCTGCTCGGCGATCTTGTCGGCGGTCTCCTTCCATTGACGCGCCTTCTCCTCGTTGAGCTGGTTGGTTGCTTCCGGCGTCGAGGCCGCCGCCGACTCCGACCAGCTCACTGCGCTGGCTCGGAACAGGGCCGGTCCCCAGCGATCGGCTGCCGGTGAGTCGGAGGATCCGATCTGTCCGCGGAGCCACGCGTCGTAGAGGACACGGTCGACCGTGAGGGCACCTTGGGCTCGCGCGCTCGACTGCCCTGGCTGGGTCGAGGAGTCGACACCCGCGGTGTGCGCCTGGATCGAGCCGATGCTCGAGGTGATGGTGCCGTCGAAGAAGCCACTCGCCCGCGAGGGGTACTGCGTGATCGCCGCCACGACCGCGAGCACCAGCGCGGCCCAGGCCGCGCCCGCGACGACGGAGGGCAAGTCACCGCGCATCGCCTGGAACAGCAGCAGGGCCGCGACGCCCAACACGGCGACCGCGCCCCAAGGGCTCCAGATCGACTCGTACAAGCGGGTGGTCACGGTCTCGACGACATTGTCGAGCGGGCCCATGTACGAGGCTGGGTCTGCCACCTTGTTGTGCAGCCCGTTGGTCGCCGCGGTGAGCCACACCGCACACGACAGCAGGACGTTGCCGATCATCGTGTCCGTGGCCGCGGCAGGGTCGCGCACCGACCCTCCGCATCCCAGGTCGTACGTGTGCCATGTCAGGCCGGCGTAGCCGTACTGCTCGTAGACGCTCGTTGACGGGTGTGGGGCAAACGGGTCACCGGTGGCCGGCAGCGGGTCCGGTTCCGGATCCAGGGCACCCGGCAGGCCTGTCCCCGGACGCTCCGGAATGGGGGCGTCCTTGCAGTCCGGGATCCCCGGGATGCCGGGCAGGGACCGGACTGTCGCCACCCCGCTCTGCGGTGTTGCCGAGCCGGTGGGAGCAGTGACCACACCGAGAACGCCGAGCCCCATCGCGATGCCGAGGGACAGGAAGGTTCGCGTGCGCGCCCTCATGTCAGGCGCTCTTTCGCACAGCGCCATTGAGGGCGCGTTCCACCTGCAGGCGCTGAAGGATGCCCGCTGCCGTGGGTACGGGTCTTCGTCGGGTCGGCCGTCGTGTCCAGAGCCTCGAGCACCTCGGGGTGAGCGGACAGGTCCATGCGGATCCGTTCCACCCCGCCCGATCCGTCGCTGAACACGAACTCGCGAGGCCCTCTTCGACCCGTCGCGGTCGGACGCGAGAGCGACTCGAAGATGGCCTCGTATCCCTGCCCCGGTTGGATGCCGGGGATGAACCGCAGGGCGTCCTGCTGCGCCGTCTCATCGGTGAGCCGACCGATGAACGCGGCCGACACGAGGTTCGCCAGGTCCAACCGCAGCAGGTCGGAGGGGTTCTGGCTGGCCATCAGCACCCGGGTGTTGTGCTTGCGGCTGTCGCGCCCGGCGCGTTCGATGAACCGGCGGCCGGTGGTGAAGGTCGACAGCGCCCAGGCCTCGTCGATGAAGATGCCCTTGCGTGCGTGCACGTCGCCGAGGTACATCCCGCGCTGGGCGAGCCAGGCGGCCATGTAGAGGACGCACATGCTCAGCCGCTCGTCGAGGTCCTCGCTCCCCTTGGCCTTCTCGTCGGGGAACGTCAGCCCGCGAAGGGAGTACACGGTGAGGAGTGACTCGACGTGTCGTAGTCGTGCGGTAGCCGGGCGGGAAGAGCAGCCGCCCGTGCCAGGTGCGCGCGATCTCGTCGAGGAAGTCGTGCATGTAGCCGCCGTGGCGCTGCAGGTCGGGGTCACCCTCGACTCGCCCCAGCGCGGTGACGACCTCGGCGAGGCTGGACGTCACACTGGCCGAGACGCTGCCGACCGCGCGCATCAGGGCCACCTCGGTCAGAACGT
>CAVSDQ010000021.1:0-16804 GCA_963726675.1 uncultured Actinomycetota bacterium
GCGCCGGCATCCAGCGCCGGGTCGGCGCCGACGGGGCTGGCGGCCAGGAAACCGGCCAGTGGGATCAGCCGCCCGCCGTACGTGCGCAGCGGCTCGCCGCGCCGACCGGCGGCCGCCGCCCGCTCGAGCAGGCCCATCGCCACCGGGTAGGCCCGCTCCAGGCCCTTGAGCGCCTCGCCGGCGGCTCCGCTGCGCTGGCGGACATCGCGGCGAGGACCGCGATCTTCGCCACCGGCCGATCGACGCCCAGCCGCTGCGCCACCGGTGCGAGAGGTCGTCGGCGCGGGTGCGGCGGCGAACGCGGGGTCGCCCTACACCACGGCCAGCACCCGAGGCTCGATCTGCCCGAGGTCGGCGCGCACGAACACGTGGCCCTCGTGCGCGGCGACGCCCGGGCGCAGCACAGTCGGCAGGTTGTGCAGGCCGTTCTCGGCGGTCATCCGGCCGGCGGCGCCGTCGCACGCCGTCCAGTGCCCGCGCAGCCGGTCGTCAGGGCCCACGTGCGCGTCGAGCCAGCGATAGCCGTAGGTCGTGGCGATCCGCTCGTCGCGGCGCCAGTCGAGCAGGGCCCCCACCAGCGGGTGCACCGTGCGATAAGGCTCGAGCACCCACTTGCGGGTGTTCGGCACGTCGACGCCCACGGCATTGAGCAGCTCGAGCACCTGGGCCGGGTTGCGCAGGTCGGTCGACTCCCGCCCGGGCACGTGCCGCAGCACCAGCGCGTCGCGGGCGCGCCGGGTGGCCAGCTCTTCGGCCTCGGTCGCGGGCCGGGGGCCGACCGCGGCGGCCAGCAGCTGCTCGGTGCGGGCCCGGTCGATCGGCAGCCCGTCGCGGCGCAGCTCCAGGCACAGCACCGCGGCCGCCGACTCGGACAGCACCGTGCCCACCAGGCGCACCGAGCCGGCCGCGGCCGCATCGTGCTGCAGGTTCGCCGTGTCGAGCGCGGCCTGCCCCCACGCGCCCAGGTAGGCGGGGTCGCGCAGCCACTCCTCGTGGTCGCCGCGCAGGTGCCCGGCCGCGTCGACCAGTGAGTCGGCCCCGAGGGGTGGGGTGTTCGCCGCGAACTCGAACAGGTCGCCGGTCGGGGGAGCGGGCACCTCGTCGACCGGGATGCCGTGTGCCGCCGCCCAGCACTGGCCGGCGGTGGCGCTCCATCCGCCGTGCAGGAGGCGGTGCGCCTCGGCGACGTCCCAGGCGCGCGCGACCGGCACCCCGGCATCCACCAACGCCGTGGCGGCCGACTCGGCCGACCACCACACCCAGCGCGGCGACACGGTCGACTCCAGGCGCGTCGCCAGCTCCACGACCTGCGCCAACGGGCCGGTGTGGCACCTCCCGTCGTGGAGGAGGGCGGCGCTCGGCCGGCCGGGCCCCGGAGGCGTGACCGCGAGCACCGCGACCTCTCCGGGGATCATGTCGAGCAGCGTAGGCGCGCGGTCCGTCACCACCGGTCACGCTCGTTCGGAACGCCCTCGTGACGTGGCAGGATGACGAGACGACGAGGTGGCCGCACGGGTCGCCGTCAATGGTCCGAGGAGGACGACGTGGAGTTTCCGGGCATCGGCGACAGCCGCACGGGACAGGCGGTCAAGGACGTCCGCAGTGCCCTGGAGCAGGCCGAGGCCGGCCCCAAGGACGAGGGCGTGCTGGGCAACCAGGCCACCCGCCTGGTGCAGAACATCCTCGACCTCGGCATCGACGGCAAGGGCTGGTTCCACTCCGCCGAGAAGGTCGCAGCCCACGCGCTGGCGGCCCACCCCGACCCCGAGGCGGCCGTCGACGCCATCGTGCGCCAGCACGTGCGGCTCGGCGCGGCATCCGGCTTCGTCACCAGCGTCGGTGGTTTCATCACGCTGCCGGTGGCCCTGCCGGCCAACGTCCTGGGCTTCTACCTGATAGCCACCCGGATGACGGCCGCGATCGCCAAGGTGCGCGGCTACGACCTGCGCCAGGGGGAGATCCGCACGGCGGTGCTGCTCACCCTCGTGGGGGCCGACGCCGACGACCTGCTCAAGAAGGCAGGAATGGCGTCGCCCGGTGGCACCCTCAGCAACCTCGCCGCCCAGCGCCTCCCCGGCCCGGCGATGATGGTCATCCAGAAGGGCGTCGGCTTCCGGCTGCTCGCGACCGCCGGCAAGAACATGTTCGTGCGGCTGGGCAAGATCGTGCCGATCGTCGGCGGTGTCATCGGTGCCGGGCTCGACGGGTTCATGCAGCACCGCGTCTCGGTCAGCGCCAAGCGAGAGTTCCCGACGGCCCGGCCCGCGGTGGCGGCGCCGAGCCCCACGGCGCAGGTCGAGTCCGCCTGAGGGAACCGGAATCGGCGCTCAATCGTCGTTGGTTGTGGACATCGGGCCGTAGGGGCCCGCGCCAGCCCAGGAGGAACCCCATGTCAAGGAACGCCCGCCTCGCGTCGGTCGTCGCCGTCGCTCGCGCGGTCCGGATGGCGGTGCGCCCCGGCGGCCCGTCGATGGGGGAGCGGGCCGGCGCCGTGCCCCGCATGGTGCGGTCGACGTTCAGCGGTGAGTACGCCGGGGTGTCCAAGGGCCGGCTGCTGATGATGCTGGCCGCTGCGGGCTACCTCGTCTCGCCGCTCGACCTCATCCCCGAGGCGGTGCTGCCCATCGTCGGCCTGGCCGACGACGCGATCGTGCTGAGCTGGCTGGCGACCCGGCTGGTCGAGGAGACCGAGGCCTTCCTGGAGTGGGAGAAGGGCATCGTCAGCTCCCCGGCCGGTTCGAGCGGCACGGGCGCCGGAGAGGCGTCGTCCCCAGGGCGCGGCCGGCGCGACTGGTGCAACCACCGGCGCGCCCCGTCCGGCAGCGGCGCAGACCGTGCCCGGCGACGTCATCCGCTGAGCCGCATCACCCGCTGAGCCGCTCCAACCGCTCAGCCGAGCACGGTTCGTCGTCCACAGGCGGTCGCTGCGTCGAAGCGTCGTGCACAGGGGCCCAACCCGATTGGAACGGGCGCGTCCGCCCCAGCCAGCGTGGTCGGCATGACAGCAGACATCACCCTCAGAGGGCCCGGCGACGTCGTCGCGATCCTGCCCTACCAGCTCGGCTACCACCCCCGCGACAGCGTCGTGGTCATCTCCCTCCGCGGGAAACGCGTGGGCCTGGTGGCCCGCGCAGACCTCCCTCCGGAGCAGTTCGTCGGTGAGGTCGTGGGCTCGCTGGTGGGCCCGCTCGTGCGAGACGGTGCCACCTCGGTCATCGTCGTCGGTTACGAGGACGACCCCGACACCAGCCAGCTCCTGCTCCTCGCCCTGGTCGAGCAGCTCGAACAGGCCCACATCGACGTCGTCGACGTGGCAGTGGTCCGCGACGGCCGCCGCTACTCGCCGATCTGCTCCGGAGCCGTGCTGCCCGCCCGACGGCGTCGCGCTGCCCGACCCTGCCGACGTCCCGGGCGTGGCCGAGTACGTCGCGCTCGGCCGGTCCCCGCTGCGCTCGCGGGCCGACGTGGAGGGGCTGGTCGCCCCCGAGCCGTGGCGATGCCTGGGGGTCGCCCGGGCCATCGCGTCGCGAGCCCGGATGCCGCGCCGCCGGCGCAGGTCCGTCGCCGCCTGGAGCGCCCTGCTCGACCGGGGCGAGAAGGGGCGCCGCCCCCCGGACCGTGCCACCGTGGCCGACGTGGCTCTCGGGCTGGCCGACATCCCGTGGCGTGACGGGCTGATCGCGTGGCTCGTGCCGTCGGTCCTGCCGACCGACAAGGTCGACCGCGCGGTGCTGGCACTGCTCGGCTCGGCCCTGCCGACCTGGGGCGGTATGGGCCCCGGCCCCGCTGAGCATCCCGGGTTGCGCGTCGCACGCGACGGCGACTCCGCCGCACCAGGGGGCACCGAGCGGGTGGACGACCCTGGTACGCCCGATGGCGGCGCCATCCGGTGGGCCGACGGCGACCCACTGTCCGTCGAGCGAGACGACCTCCTGCACCGCCTGCTGGCGCTGTGCAGGTCCGTGCCCGACGAGTGCCCGGACGAGGGCGCCGCGGTGTGCACCGTCGCCGCTCACGTGGCCTGGGTCGGGGGCGACGGCGCCATCGCCCGGGCAGCCGTCGAGCGCGCGCTGCGCCTGGCGCCCGACTACCGGCTGGCGCAGCTGCTCGCGCGACTGGTCGAGATCGGGCTGCGCCTGCCGCCGGTCACCGGGGAGACCGAGCGACCCGGCGCCCTGGGCGAGGTCGGCTGAGCACCGCCAGCGGCTCGGCATCGGCGGCGAACCAGGTCGGCTGCCGGCTTCAGGGGGCTCGCAGGGGCAGGCCGCGTGGCCCGCGCTCACCACCACCGGGTGGCCGTTCGTGGCCGGCCGAGGCCGTGTGCCCGTCACTCGGAACGTCTGCCGTGTCGCCGCACGACGCGGGTAGCATGGATGCCGGTCATGAGTCCCAGCGCCAAACCCCGGTTTGCTGGGCGGCAACCCTCCTCGCGGTGGGGTGCCCCGGGTGATGACCTGGCCGCACCGCACGGTGTGGCAAGCGCGAGCACGAGGAGCATCTGTCATGACGGCCACCCCGACGAGGTCGACCGCTGCGGTCTGGCGTCCCGGTGACCCCGTCGGCGACCGCCGCTTCGCCGCCATCGGAGAGCTGGTGCTCGAGCGCGGCGGCGTGCTGCCCGACGTCACCATCGCCTACGAGACGTGGGGAACCCTCTCGCCCTCCGGGGACAACGCCGTGCTCGTCGAGCACGCGCTCACCGGTGACTCGCACGTCGTCGGCGACACCGGCCCGGGGCACCCGTCGCCCGGCTGGTGGCCCGGCCTGATCGGGCCCGGTGCACCGCTCGACACCAACCACCTGTTCGTCGTCGCCAGCAACGTGCTGGGCGGGTGCCAGGGCACGACCGGCCCCTCCTCGGCCGACCCGAGCGGACGCCCGTGGGGCGGTCGGTTCCCGTTCGTCACCATCCGCGACCAGGTCACCGCCGAGGTGGCGCTCGCCGACGCGCTCGGCATCACCCAGTGGCACGGCGTGCTCGGGGGCTCGATGGGTGGGATGCGGGTGCTCGAGTGGGTGGCCGGGCACCCCGACCGGGTCGAGCGTGCGCTGGTGCTCGCCTCGACGCCCTACGCCACGGCCGACCAGGTGGCCTGGTGCCAGCCGCAGCTGCTGGCGATCCGCTCCGACCCGGCCTTCCACGGTGGCGACTACTACGGCCGCGAGGAGTGGCCGGTCATCGGCATGGGCATCGCGCGGCGGATCGCCCACACCACCTACCGGCACGAGGCCGAGCTCGACGACCGCTTCGGTCGACGGCCCCGGGTCGGGGAGGACCCGCTCGGTGGCGGCGGGCGCTACGACGTCGAGAGCTACCTCGACCACCATGCCGCCAAGCTGTCGCGCCGCTTCGACCCGAACAGCTATGTCGTGCTCACCGAGGCGATGAACAGCCACGACGTGGGCCGTGGTCGCGGTGGCCTCGCGGCTGCTCTGGCCGGCTACTCCGGAGCGCTGCACGTCGCGGGCGTGACCACCGACCGCCTCTACCCGATGCGGCTCTCGGAGGAGATGGCCGCCTCCCACGACGGGTCGGTGCTGTCGGTGATCGAGTCGCGTCATGGCCACGACGGATTCCTCGTCGAGACCGAGCAGGTGGGCGCGGTCATCGCCGGTGCGCTGGGCGAGCGCTGAGCGGCGCCTCCTGCGGTAACGTGCCTGACGTAGACAACGTCCGTCTGCCCTCAGGAGGAGATCGTGACCATCGTCGTCGGGTTCGTTCCCACGAAGGAGGGGCGAGCCGCCCTCGCCCGTTCGGTGGAGGAGGCGAAGACACGCCGATCACGGCTCGTGGTCATCAACTCCAACCGAGGGGGTCGTGACTTCGACGACGAGTCCACCCAGGCGGCCGAGGCCGAGCTCCAGCGGGTCGCGGACGAGCTGGGCGGCAACGGGCTCGAGCTCGAGGTGCGGCAGCTGGTGCGGGGCAACGAGCCGGCTGAAGACCTCATCTCGGTCGCCAACGAGACCGACGCCGACCTCATCGTCATCGGCCTGCGTCGCCGCACTCCGGTCGGCAAGCTGATCCTCGGCTCCAACGCCCAGCGGATCCTGCTCGACGCCCCGTGCGCCGTGCTCGCCGTCAAGGGCTGACCGAGACCGCAGCCACGGGCTGACGGCACCGGGACCCGGCTCGCGCCGGGCCGCGACGCCCGAGCCAACGGCGCCACACGGGCGCCGTTTCGGCGGGGGGATGTGCTCGAATGGCCCTTCGCGTTTTATAATGGTTGAGCACACCTCGTCACCACCCCGGCCGAGTACCCCCCGGCCCCTCGACCCGGTGTCGTACAGGACCTTCCCCGCCGCTTCCGGCCGGTCGCTCGCGCGCCCTCGGAGTGTGGCCATCCGCGACGAAAGGTAGTCGGTGTCGCCTGTGTCCAACAAGCCTTCCGAGACGAGTGCACTCCCCCCGGAGTTCTCCCACAAGGCCTTGCAGTCCCTCGTCCGAAAGGGCTCCACGACAGGCTCACTGACGGGCGCGGAGGTGGCCGAGGCCATGCGCGCCGCTGACGTGCGCGCCGCCCGCGGCCGCGTCGTCCTGCGGGCCGCTCGGCGAGCAGGGCATCACCGTGGCGATGGACCCCGCCGGCACCGGTGTCGCCGCGGCGACGAGCACGGCCAAGAAGACCGTCGCCTCCAGCCGGGCGACGACCGGCACGAGCGCCAAGCCGGCGACCACGAAGACCGCGGCGAGCAAGACCGCCGCCACGAAGGCTGCCCCCGCCAAGACCGCACCCGCCAAGGCTGCGCCGGCGAAGGCCGCCCCGGCGGCGAAGAGCGCGACTGCGAAGGCGGCGCCGGCCAAGGCGACGACCACCCGCAAGGCCGCCGGCGCGGCTGCCGGCGACACCCCGGCCCCCGCGAAGACCACGGCCGCGAAGAAGACGACCCCGCGCAAGACGGCTGCTGCCGCGAAGGCGGCCCAGGGCGCCGACGACGCGGACGTCGCTCCCGAGGACCTCGAGGAGGTGCGTCGTCGCGGACGTCGTGGTCGAGGAGGTCGTCGCCGCAGTGGTCGACCTCGCCGACACCGACGACGAGGACGGCGAGACCCCGGCCGAGCCCGCCGAGGCCGAGGAGCCGAGTCCAGCGGCTTCGTCCTGCGCGACGACGACGAGGACGACGCCCCGGCGCAGCAGGTCGCGACCGCCGGCGCGACCGCCGACCCGGTCAAGGACTACCTCAAGCAGATCGGCAAGGTCGCCCTGCTGAACGCCGAGCAGGAGGTCGAGCTCGCCAAGCGCATCGAGGCCGGCCTGTTCGCCGAGGAGAAGCTCGAACTCCGGCGACGAAGATCGACCGCAAGCTCAAGCGCGAGCTCGGGTGGATCGCCCGGACGGCCAGACGCGCCAAGAACCACCTGCTCGAGGCCAACCTGCGCCTCGTGGTGTCGCTGGCCAAGCGCTACACCGGTCGCGGCATGCTGTTCCTGGACCTGATCCAGGAGGGCAACCTCGGCCTGATCCGTGCGGTCGAGAAGTTCGACTACACCAAGGGCTACAAGTTCTCGACCTACGCCACCTGGTGGATCCGCCAGGCCATCACCCGCGCCATGGCCGACCAGGCCCGCACCATCCGCATCCCGGTGCACATGGTCGAGGTCATCAACAAGCTCGCCCGCGTGCAGCGCCAGATGCTGCAGGACCTGGGCCGCGAGCCCACGCCGGAGGAGCTCGCCGCGAGCTCGACATGACGCCCGAGAAGGTCGTCGAGGTGCAGAAGTACGGCCGCGAGCCCATCTCGCTGCACACCCCGCTCGGCGAGGACGGCGACAGCGAGTTCGGTGACCTCATCGAGGACTCCGAGGCCGTCGTGCCGGCGGACGCCGTCGGCTTCACGCTGCTGCAGGAGCAGCTGCACTCGCGTGCTGGACACGCTCTCCGAGCGCGAGGCCGGCGTGGTCTCGATGCGCTTCGGCCTCGACCGACGGCCAGCCCAAGACGCTCGACGAGATCGGCAAGGTCTACGGCGTGACGCGCGAGCGGATCCGCCAGATCGAGTCCAAGACGATGTCGCAAGCTGCGCCACCCCAGCCGCTCGCAGGTCGCTGCGCGACTACCTCGACTGACGAGGCCCGCCCTCGACAAGACCGGATGCTCGCGCTCCTCACCCAGGAGCGCAGCATCCGTCGTTGTGCGGTCGAGCCATCCGGCTCGCGCCGTAGTGTTCGCGGGATGACGGCCACCCTGCGCCCGGTGCCTCCGGAGCGGATGCCGGCCTGGATCCAGCGCAGCGCCGACGAGTACGCCCGTGACCTCGTCTCGCTCGGGCGATCGGCCGTTGACGCGCAGCGGGTCGCCGACGCAGGGATGGCGGAGTCGTTCCCCGGCGGCCTGCCCCGCCCGGGCCACGCCGTGCTCGACGTGCTCGACAATGCGGGCGAGCCGGTGGGCTACCTGTGGGTCGGTCCCGAGGCCGAGGCGCAGGCCGGTGGCGACGGCTGGTGGGTCTGGGACGTCCTCATCGACGAGCGACGGCGCGGTGAGGGCCTGGGTCGCGCGGCGATGCTGCTCGCCGAGGAGTATGCAGCTGCGCACGGTGCGCGCACGCCCTGGGCCTGAGCGCTCTTCGGGTTCAACTCGGCGGCCCGGCGCTTGTACGAGTCCCTCGGCTACGGCACCACCAGCGTGAAGATGGCCAGCGACTGGCACCGTCCGACTGAACCCAGCAGAGTCGGTTGTCAGGGGTCGCTTGGACAGCCGTTTCGGCACCCAACTCCGCGAGCCCGACCGCGGTGGTGGAGTTGGGTTCTCAGGGGGTTGCTGGGGCGGCCGTTCCAGCAACCACCTCCGGAGCGGTGGGGGGTCGGGGTCGGGTCAGTCGTCGGCGGACGCGCTCTCGTCGGCTCGGCGCCAGAACAGCAGTGAGCGACCCAGGCGCCGCCACGTCTGCTTGCCCTCCTCGGGAGTACAACGCCCGGGCGCGGGTGGGTGCGCCGACGACGGGACAGCGCACCGCGCCAGACCGTGCGGGCGTCGTCGCTGACATCCACGAGGTCGGTGCCGGCCCGGGCGTAGCGGGCCCGCTCCAGGGTGGTGACCACCCGACCGAGGGCGTCGTTCTCGTCGGGGGTGAGGTAGGCGTCGTGACCGATCTGCCGGGACGCCTGGCGCGGCGTGGCGCCGTCGGGCGGGACGAACCCGATGTCCTGCAGGCGCAGCAGCAGTGACTGCCATTCCGCCTCGACGCGCTCGGCGTGTCGCCGGCGGCGCCCCGGGCGCGGCGTCGGGACAGCCACGCGCCCAGGGGCACGATCGCGGCCAGCAGGATCGCGAGCAGCACGACGAGGATCGTCGTGAGGTGGCCTTCCAGGTTCGCACGGCCCCGCCGCCGGTGGTGCCGCCGGTGATGTCGGTCTGGTCGGCGGTGACGTCGCGCGACGGCCCGGTGGAGGCCGTGGCCGAGGGGACCGAGCCCGACGTGGTCGGGCTGGCGCTGGCCGAGGACCCGCTGCCGACCGACTCGGTGCTGTACTCCGGCGCGACCCCGCTGCGGGTGCCCGGGGTCGGCTCGAACCGCACCCAGCCCAGCCGTCGGAAGTACGCTCGGGCCAGGCGTGGGCGTCGGAGATGCGTACACCGGGTCGTCGCCGTCGATGGAGCCCGGCAGGTACCCGACCGCCATCCGGGCCGGGATGCCGGCCGCCCGCGCGAGCATGACCATGGCGGAGGCGAACTGCACGCAGTAGCCGCGCTTGGTCTCGAGGAAGTCGGCCAGCGTCGTCGGACAGGTTGCCGTCGGCAGCCTGGTCGGCCAGCTCGAGGGAGTAGGTGGACTCCGAGCCGCGCAGGTAGGCCTGCACCTTGCGGGCCACCTCGAGCGCCGTGTCGCCGTCGTCGGTGACCTTGTCGAGCACCGCCTGCACCTCGGTCTCGGCGCGCGGGTCGACCTCGAGGTCGTTGCCGTCGACCGGGGGGTTGTCGAGGTCGGCGGTGGGCTGCCGTCCTCCGGGTCGAGCTCGACGAACTCGGTCGAGTACGACGTGGCCGGGGCGCTGAGCTGCACCAGCCCGGGCACCGTCATGTTCCAGGTGCCGGCGGGGAAGGGGCTGCCGATCGCGCCCGGAGGCAGCGCGACCTGAGGAACGCCGATCGCGTTGTCGACCACCGAGATCCGCTCGACCCGACGTGGCACTTTCGGCCCGGCGATCGGACCGGGGATCTGCCCGTTGACGGGCACGAAGGTGAAGTCTGCACTCGACTGCCACTGCCCTCGACGGTAGGTGTCGAGGATGCCGACGCGCAGCGGCTCGAGCCGGTCGGACGTGCTGCGGATCGCCGACGGGGTTGTCCGAGCGGTTGCCCAGGTCGCGGGCGATGTCGATGCTCGAGGCGAGCCGCACGCTCGAGCCCGACCCGCCGCGCCCGTCGGCGCTGCGGCCCAGGCCGTCGGCCAGGAAGGTCGTGGGGAAGTGCGGGATCAGCGCCGGCAGCACGATCGCCACGCCGAGCGCGCCGACCCCGACCACCCGGCCGAGGGTGGCGAAGGCCGTGGTCGGGTCGGCGAGCGGACCCGGACGAGGAGTGCGGGGATGCCGTGCCCCAGGCCCGCAGGGAGCGCACCCCCTGCCGGCCCACCAGGTCCAGCCAGGCCAGGGCGGCCGGCACGGCGAACCAGGCGCCGAGCCCGTCGCCGGAGTTGGTGGCGGACGCCAGGAACGCCGACAGCAGGGGGATGCCGGCCAGCGCCGGGCTGCGGTAGGTCACGCCGATCGCGTCGACGGCCACGGCGGTCAGGCCGATGAGCAGGCTGATGGCCAGGATGGTGCCGCGGTTGGAGGGGGCCGGGGCCGTGTAGTTGGTGACCGTCGACTGCGCCTCCTGCAGCAGCACCCCGAAGGCACGCCCGGTCTCCGGCACCGGCAGCACGCCGCCGAAGAGGTGGCCGCGGCCGTGCAGCAGCGAGGTGGCGTGCACCAGCACCAGCAGCTGGCCCAGCACCACCAGCGGGCGGATCGTGGTGATGCGGCGCAGGCCCATCCCGACGAGGGCGACGACCACGACGAGCAGCGCGCTGGGGCGGAACCACGTCGAGGGGGTGAACAGCGTGGTCAGCGGCAGGGTGATGGCGAGCGTCGCCAGCGCCGCGAGGAGGGCCTCGACCGGCCGGACCCGGTTCACCGGGCCCCCACGACCTGGCCGCCGACGACGGCCGCCCAGGTGATGGCCGGCGTGGTGCGGGCGTCGACCGGAGTCGTCATCCGTCCGAGGCCTGCAGGGTGGCCAGCGTGGCGTCGGAGCGCCCGCGGCCGGCGCGTCGTTGCGGCTGCGCCGGCGAAGGCCTCGGGGTCGACGACCATCGCCGCACCGGCCGAGCCGGGCTGGCGCAGCGCGGACAGCGTGCGCGCGTCGTCGTCACCGACCGGGCCGCCGACGTAGACGACCAACCCGCCCTGCGAGGTCAGGGCGTTCGCGGCGTGCAGCACGGTGCGCAGGCCGTCTTCGGGCCCGAGCGCGACCCGGGCCAGGGTCTCGAGCGCCTCGGGGAGGGTCTCGTCGTGGTGCACGCCGTTGTCGGCGCGGGCGTCGGGAGTGAGCAGGTGGACGGCGTAACCGGCATCCACGACGTGGGCGGTGACGGACGCGGCAGTGGTGACGCACCACTCCAGCGAGCTGCTGCGCCCGGAGCCGCCGTGGCCGACGGTGCGGGTGTCGAGCACCACGACCGCCCGCCGCTTCGCCGGGCGGTCCTCCTGGCGCACCATCAGCTCACCGGTGCGCGCGGTGGCGGGCCAGTGGATGCGGCGCAGGTCGTCACCGTCGCGGTACTCGGTGCACTGTCTGGTCGTCCTCGCCGTGCAGGGCGACCATGTGCGGGATGGAGCCCTCCGAGCCGATGCCGCTGCCGAGCGACCGGCCGTGGGGGAGCGGCACCACCTTGGGCAGCACGACGACCTCTCGCGTCACCGCTCACCGCGGCGGTGCGCAGGGTGAGCCCGAACGGGTCGCGCACGCGCACCCCGAGCGGGCCGATGCGGTGCACGCCGCGGGTGTGCGACCGCACGGTGTACTGCACCTCCTGCACGTCGCCGGGTCGCAGCGAAGGAAGCACTCGAAGCGCGGCCGGTCGCCCAGCGCGTAGTCGATGGACTCCTCGGCCATCACCACCGGCGAGGGCGTCGGCTCGACGTTGCGGATGCGCACGGTCACCACGCGCCGCTGCTGGCGTGCGATCAGCCGACGCGCGACGGGGTGGCGGTGCAGCACGACGTCGAGGTGCAGGCCGTGGCGACGCACGAGCACCAGCGCGATCGCCGTGAGCGCGAGCAGCAGGACGCCGACGCGGGTCAGGTCGTGCTGCCCGAGCAGGCATGCCGCGCGGCCACCAGCGCCGGAGGCCCGAGCCGGCGACAGGCCGCACCACGGGTGGTGAGGCCGAGCGTCGGAAGCTGCGCGCTACCGGTGCTCAGCGGGTCGGGGCCGGGACGCGCGGCACCCGCTTCACCAGGTCCTCGACGACGGTCGCAGGGTGTGCCCGGCCAGTTGCGCCTCACCGGTGGACAGGAGCCGATGGGCGAGAACCGCTCGCGAGCTGCTGAATGTCGTCGGGGATCACGAAGGAACGACCCTGCAGCGCGGCCGCGGCACGGGATGCCCGCAGGAGGTGCAGGGTGGCGCGGGGCGAGGCTCCGAGACGCAGATCCGGATGGTCCCGTGTTGCTCCGATCAGGTCGACCAGGTACTGCTTGGTCTCCGGCGCCACGTGCACGCGCCGGACGTTGGCGATCATGCGCACCACGGTGGCGACGTCGCTGCTGGCAGTCAGCTCGTCCAGCGGCGACCCCATGCCGTGGCTGTCGATCATGGCGAGCTCGGCGGGCATCGCGGGTACCCCATTGAGATGCGCGCCATGAATCGGTCGCGCTGCGCCTCGGGCAGCGGGTAGGTGCCCTCCATCTCGATCGGGTTCTGGGTGGCGATCACCATGAACGGCGTCGCGGCAGCGGGTAGGTCGTCGCCGTCGACCGTGACCTGGCGCTCCTCCATGCCTCGAGCAGCGCCGACTGGGTCTTGGGCGAGGCCCGGTTGATCTCGTCGCCGATGACGATGTTGGCGAAGACCGGGCCCGGGCTGGAACTCGAAGTCGCTGCGGGCCTGGTTGTAGACCGAGACGCCGGTGACGTCGGCGGGCAGCAGGTCGGGGGTGAACTGGATGCGGCGGACCGTGCAGTCGATGGAGCCGCGAGCGCCTTGGCGAGCATCGTCTTGCCGACGCCGGGAACGTCCTCGATGAGCAGGTGGCCCTCGGCCAGCAGCACGGTCAGCGCGGTGCGCACCGCGCCTGCTTGCCGTCGATGACCCGCTCGACCGCGCCGGCCACGTCGCGGCCGAGCCCTGCAGCACCTGGTCGAGCGACGCGCCCCGCGACGTCGCGTCCGCCTCGGTGTCGGTCGTCGTGCGGCGGGGGTTCTCCAGGTCGCTCACGGCCTTGCCTTTCCTCGTGGGTACCCACCCAACGACCGGTCACGGCGCGGGGTGCCCTCGATCTTGCCTCACGGATGCGGGGTTGACGAGGTTCACCTGGGCGTGGATGCCGCCGCGGGACGCTCGTGTCGAACCCTCCGCCAGGCGGGCCGCCCGACCGTTGCGCCTCCACTCCGCAGCCGCCCACCAGCACCGCGGCCGCCCCACCGCCCTCCACCACTGGCGGCCCGGGCCACCCACCGCGCCCCACATCGAGCCCGACGATGGGGCCGAGGGCATGCCGCGACCGGGGTGGGCGGACCCCAGGGGCCCCGCGAGGAGGCCATGACAAGGTGGGTTCGACAGACCTGCTCCACTTCACACCACCGCTCTGAACTGGGAAAACGCTGAGACCAAGACGCCATATCGACTGATAAGTTCCTTCTGAGGGGCAATGGTGGAGTAAAGTGGGGGAAACCGGTGCGGCCGGGTGGGTGTGAAGGGTCGAGGAGGTGGCGCCCATGGACGAGTTCCTGGGCACCCACCAGCCCCGGCTCGACGACAAGGGCCGCCTCTTTTTTCCAGCACGTTTCCGCGACGACCTGGCTGCGGGCCTCGTGATCACCCGGGGCCAGGAACGCTGCCTCTATGTGTTCCCCGCCGCGGAGTTTGCCCGGCTCTACGAGCAGGTGCGGGCGGCCCCGTTCAGCAACAAGGTCCCGCGCGACTTCATGCGGATGTTCCTCTCCGGTGGCTCGCTGGAGACCCCTGGACAAGTCGGGTCGGGTCACCCTGCCTGCGCCGCTGCGTGAATACGCCGGGCTGGACCAAGGACTGCGTCGTGATCGGCGTCGGTGCCCGCCTCGAGGTCTGGGACGCCCAGGCCTGGGACGCCTATGTCGCCGCGAACGAGACCGCCTTCGCCGAGCAGTCCGAGGAGGTGCTGCCCGGCTTCATCTGAGCTGCGTTGACGCCAACCTGTTGATCCGTCGCACCGCCGCTCTCCACCCGCTCGCGCGTTCTGACGCCCCTTCCCCGGCGCCAGAGCACGAGCGTTGGAGCGGTTGGAGACCTGGCAGTACGAAGGCACGCAACACCTCTCCTAGCACGCAAGGGCAGTAGCCGGGCCGCGACCGGCAAACACCACCAGCACCACCAGCACCACGAGCAACGATCGCACCAGAGAGAACCGGGCACAACCGAAGGGTCGAGAGAACTCGGTAATAACCACGTTGGCGCGCGACCAGGAGCGTTCCGCACTGGCCGCCGAGACGTGGACGTCGGCGCTCCTGCTCGGCGGCGCGCTCGGTTCGATGGGCCTGTTCGCGCTGGTGCTGCTCGTCCTGACGGCCGGCTGGCCCGGTAGATGAACGACGCGGTGTCCCCCGCCCTCGGGTGGCCACATCCCCGTGATGCTCGACCGGGTCGTCTCGTTGCTCGCTCCTGCGCTCGCCGGCCCGCGATGCCGTGGTGTCGACGCGCACCCTCGGCCTCGGCGGCCACACCGAGGCGTCCTCGCCGCTTCCCGTCGCCGCGGCTGGTCGGCCTCGACCGCGACCCGCAGGCGCTCGGCTGTCGCCGGGGCGGCTGGCCCGTTCGGCGACCGGGTCACGCGGGTGCACGCGGTCTACGACGAGATCGCGACGTGCTGGCCGAGCTCGGCTCGGGAGCGGTGCACGGCGTCCTGTTCGACCTCGGCGTCTCGTCGCTGCAGCTCGACGAGGCCGACCGCGGCTTCACCTACCGCACGACGCGCCGCTCGACATGCGGATGGACCCGACGCGGCATGACCGCGGCCGACGTCGTCAACACCTACGGCGAGGGCGACCTGGCGCGGTCCTGAGGACCTACGGCGAGGAGCGGTTCGCCCGTCGCATCGCCGCGATCGTCCGCGAGCGCGAGGGCGCCGTTCACCGACCGGCGCCGCGCTGGTCGAGCTTCGTCCGCGCGCGATCCCGGCGGCGCCCGGCGCACCGGGGGGCATCCCGCCAAGCGCACCTTCCAGGCGCTGCGCATCGAGGTCAACGGCGAGCTCGAGGTCCTGGGAGGCCGCGCTGCCCGAACGCGGTCGAGGCGCTGGCGCCCGGCGGCCGGATCGCCGTGCTGTCGTACCACTCGCTCGAGGACCGGATCGTCAAGCAGGCCCTCGCCGCCGGCGCGCACAGCCGCACCCCGCACGGGATGCCGGTCGAGCTGCCCGAGCACGCCGCCTACCTGCGCCTGCTCACCCGCGGCGCCGAGGTGCCCGACGAGGCCGAGCTGGCCGCCAACCCGCGCTCCGCCTCGGCCCGGCTTCGCGCCGCCGAACGTCTCATCCCGAACGGAGCTCACGCATGAGCCAGCTCGCCCCGGCCAGGCCGTTACCGCGCACCAGCCCTCGCCGCGCGGCGACGACCCGCGCCAGCTCAAGGTCGTGGCCCCGCCGCAGATGCAGGGCAACGGCCTGTTCCTCGCGCTGTGCGTCGCACTGCTGCTCGGCGGCTTCGTCGCAGTGCTGGTGCTGAACACCGCGATGGCCAAGGGCTCGTACACGATGCGCGACCTCCAGCGCCGGTCGGACGCACTGGCCGACACCCAGGACGCGCTGCGGCACTCCATCGACGGGGTGTCCGGCCCCGGGCCGCTCGCCCGGCGGGCGCGTGACCTCGGCATGGTGCCGGCGGCCAGCCCCGCGTTCCTGCGGCTGACCGACGGCAAGGTGCTCGGCGTGGCGCAGAAGGCGAAGGCGGACAGCACCTTTAGCGTGGTGACCGAGACCAAGGCCCCGACGAGGAGCACCCCCGTGGCGACACCGCCCGCGCCCACCGCCGCTGACCCGGCGGGCACCACGAGCGCTCCTGCGGCGCCCACGGCCGGGACGACGAAACCGGCCACCACGCCCGCCGCCACCGAGCCGACGACGACGACCACGGCCCCCACGGCCACGACGAGCAAGGCCCCCACGGCACCGACGACCAAGACCAAGACCAAGACCAAGACCAAGACCGCCACCGGAGCGACGAAGCCGCCGGTCGCCGACCCCGGCCCCGTCCAACTGACCACCGACCCCGCCACCCGACACCACCCCGACGGAGCACGACGTGACCCAGCGCAGGACGCCACCTCCCTCGGGACGCGCGCGGCCCGGGTGGACCCCCGCCCCGCTCCTCGGCGGGCCCGCGCCCCGGCACGGGGGCGTCGCCCAAGGCCACCGGCGGCACGGCATCCACGTCGCGCGCGGCATCCGTGGGCGGCTCCCAGAGCCGGGCCACCGGCCGACCGGCCGGTGCGCGCCCCACGGGCCACCGGGCGCCGGCGGAGCGACCGACGGGTGCCCGCCCCGTCGCGGGCTCACGACCCACCACGGGCTCACGCCCGACCGGAGCCCGCCCGGCCCCGGCGGCCGCCGCACTCCCCGTGCC
>CAVSDQ010000022.1:0-19894 GCA_963726675.1 uncultured Actinomycetota bacterium
GAGCGCACCGGCATCCGCACCCCGTCGCAGGAGTGGGACCTCTCCCGCGTCCCCCACCACCTGCGCATCACGTCGAGCGTCGACGGCCCGGGCGGCCGGCTGGGACCTGTTCGTGCAAGGACCTCGACGCGCTGCGCGAGACGGCGGCGGTGCGCGCGCGCCGGCAAGGCCAAGGCCGGCGCGCCTCGAGCGTACTGGCCCGGCGACCTGGTCGGTCGGCACCGTGAAAAGAACTTCGCCAGGCACTCTGGCGGCCTGACCGTCCAGGGTGACCCGGCACTGGTCGACGAGGGAACCAGCGTCGTGCGGCGGGTGCTGCCCGACCGCGGTGCGGCGCAGGCCGCGCACCGACGCGGGGTCGCCGCCTGCTCCTGCTCAACACCACCGCGCCATGGAAGCGGGTGCTCGCCCGGCTCAGCGACGCCAGAAGATCGCGCTGGCCGACAACCCGCACGGGTCGGTGCCGGCCCTGCTCCAGGACCGCCCTCGACGCCGCCGTCGACGACATCGTCGCCGAGCACGTGCCGGGGGAGGTGCGCACCGAGGAGGCGTATGCCGCCGCGCTCGCCGCCGTGCGCGCCCACGCGGCCACCCGGGTGCTGGTGGTGGTCGAGGCGGTCGAGCCGGTGCTCGGCCTCGCCGCGCAGGTGCGCCGCACCCTCGAGGCGCTGGAGCGGGGCGCGGCCTCTGCGCGCACCGCGCGGCACCCGCGCCGACGTGCGGGCCGAGCTCGACAGCCTGGTGCGGCCCGGTTTCGTCGCGGCCACGGGGGTCGCCGGCTGCGCGACGTGCGCGCTACCTGCTGGCCATGCAGCACGCGCCGAGCGGGCGGCCACCGACCCCGCGAGCCCGTGCTCCAGGAGCAGGTGGATGCCGTGGAGTCGGCCTACGCCGACCGTCCTGGAGTCATCTGCCCGCGAGCCGTCGGGCGGCCGCCGAGGTCACGGACATCGGCTGGATGGTCGAGGAGCTGCGGGTCAGCCTGTTCGCCGAGTCGCTCGGCACGTCGGGCCCGATCTCCGAGAAGCGGGTGCGGGTCGCCATCGCCGCCGTGGTGGCGAACAGCGGCAGGTGAGGCGGCCGCCGAGCCGGCGCCGCAGGTGAGCGGCCGCCGAGCCGGCGCCGCAGGTCAGCCGGCCACCGAGCCGGCGCTCGCAGGTGAGCCGGCCGCCGAGGGTCGACGCGGGGAATCCGCAGGGGCGTCCCGGACGTTCAGGGGGTACGCGCCTCCCCCGTGAAAGGCTGTGCGCGTGCAGGCCCATCAGCGCTCTACCGCTTCGAGCCCGACGCCGACCTCACCGTGGTGCGCCGGTGTGATGGTCGTCGCCCTCGGGCCTTCATCGACGCCGGCCAGATCGAGGCGGTCCTCGGTGGCCACCTCCTCAGACCGGCGACCGGAGGTCGTGGCGTCCTCGACGTCGACCAGCTGCTCGACTACCGCGGCCGCCGCCCGGCCATGGTCTTCGACACCCACCGATGGGTGGAGTACGACGACCCGTCGATGCTGCTGCACCGCCTCGACCGACCGCGAGGCCAGACCTACTACCTGCTCACTGGTCCCGAGCCGACTTCCAGTGGGACGCGTCGTCGAGGCGATCCGCGAGCTCGTGGTGACCTGGGTGTCACGCTGGTGGGGCGCACGCACGGCATCCCGATGGGGGTGCCGCACACCCGCCCGGTGGGGATGACGGCCCACGCCACCGACGCGGCCCTCATCGGCGACTCCGAGTCACCGTCGGGCGCTGCAGGTGCCGGGTCGATCGGCGCCCTGCTCAGCTGCGCCTCGGTGAGGCCGGGCACGACGCCGTCGGCTTCGCGATCCACGTGCCGCGCTACCTCGCCGGCTCGGAGTGGCCCGAGGGTGCCCTCGCCTCGCTCAACGCCATCGTCGACGTCACCGGCCTGACCCGCCCAACGACGACCTGGTCACCCGGGCGCGGACGAACCAGCAGGCGATCGCCGCCGAGGTCGACGGCAACGAGGAGGCCGGCGCGGTCGTCACGGCGCTGGAGCAGCAGTACGACACGTACCTCGAGGGCCGAACGCGGCCGAGCCTGCTGGCCACGAGGCCTCGCAGATCCCGTCCGCCGACGGCTCGGTGAGGACTTCGAGAGCTTCCTTCGCTCCGTGAACGACGACGAGCAGGCCTGACGGAGGATCGACCGCCCCGCACCGGATTGTCTCTCCGGGCGGGGGCGATGTCATCCCTTGGCGTCGGACCACGGGCGATGACCGAGGCATCGGCGACGAACCGCACCGGCGCACCGCCGGCCCAGCGCCGGGCGGCCTCGTCGAGCGCCCAGTCGACGCGCGCGGGCCACCTCGGCGGCGGCTCGGCCGGGGCGTGCACCAGCAGCTCGTCGTGCAGGCAGAGCACGACTGCGCGCCCGAGGTCACGCGTGCGTCGGCCCGCACGGTCGCCGCCCAGGCCTTGAACAGCTCGGCCGCGGCGCCCTGGATCACGGCGTTGCGGGCGAACCGACCGCGCGCGGCATCGCAGCGCCGCGGTCGGCGCTCGACGGGGCCGCGCCGGCCGGAACCGGCCACATCCGCACCAGCCGACCACCGTACGTGCGCACGGCTCGCCCGGCCGGCCCGGCCTGCTCGCCGCTCGCAGGTAGCCCATCGCCACCGGGTAGGCGCGCTCCAGCCCCTGGAGGGCCTGGCCGGCCGCCCCGGCGTCTGGCCGTACATCGCGGCCAGCACCGCCACCTTGGCCATCGGCCGCTCCACGCCCAGCCGGTCCGCCACCGGCGCGTACAGGTCGTCGTCCGCGGTGGCGGCCGCGAGCGCCGCGGTCGCCGGAGACCGCGGCCAGCACCCGCGGTTCGATCTGGCCGAGGTCGGCCCGGACGAACACGTGGCCCGGCTCGGCGGCCACGCGCCGGCGCAGCTCGGCCGGCAGGTTGTGCAGCCCGGCCTGCGCGGTCATCCGGCCGGCCGCGCCGTCGCAGGCCGTCCACGCGCCCGCGCAGCCGGCCGTCCGGCCCGACGTGCTGCGTCGAGCCAGCGGTAGCCGTAGGTCGTGGCGATCCGCTCGGCCTTGCGCCAGTCGAGGAGCGCCTCGACCACCGGGTGCACCGTCGCGGTACGGCTCGAGCCGCCACGACCGGGTGTCGGGCACGTCGACGCCGCCACGGCGTGCAGCAGCTCGAGCACCTGGGCCGGGTTGCGCAGGTCGGGTCGACTCCCGGCCGGGGGCGAGCCGCAGCACCACCGCGTCGCGGGCGCGACGCGTCGCCAGCTCGGCCTCCGTCGCGGCCGCGGGCCGACCGCGTCGGCGAGCAGCCGCTCGGCGCGCGACCCGGTCGATCGGCAGCCCGTCACGGCGCAGCTCGAGGCACAGCAGCGCGGCCGCCGACTCGGACAGCACCGTGCCCACCAGGCGCACCGAGCCGGCCGCGGCGGCGTCGTGCTGCAGGTTCGCGGTCTCGAGCGCGGCCTGTGCCCAGGCGGCCAGGTTGGCCGGGTTGCGCAGCCACTCCTCGTGGTCGCCGCGCAGGTGCCCGGCGGCGTCGACGAGCGAGTCGGCCCCGATGGGAGGGGTGTTCGCCGCGAACTCGAACAGGTCGCCGGTCGGGGGAGCCGGCACCTCGTCAACGGGGATGCCGTGGGCCGCCGCCCAGCACTGGCCGGCGGTGGCGCTCCATCCGCCGTACAGGAGCCGGTGCGCCTCGGCGACGTCCCAGGCGCGCGCGACGGGCACCCCAGCATCCACGAGGGCGGTGGCCGCCGACTCGGCCGACCACCACACCCAGCGCGGGGACGCGGCCGCCTCCAGGCGCGCCGCCGCCTCGACGACCTGCGCCAACGGGCCGGTCCGGCACCTCCCGTCGTGGAGCAGTGCGGCACCCGGCTCGCCGGCTCCCGGAGGCGTGACCGCGAGCACCGCGACGTCTCCGGGGATCATGTCGAGCAGCGTAGGCGGGCGGTCCGTCACCACCGGTCACGCCCGCTCGGAACGCGCTCGGGACGTGGCAGGATGACGAGACGACGAGGTGGCCGCAGTGGCTGCCGTCAACGGTCCGAGGAGGACGACGTGGCATTGCTCGGCATCGGTGGGAGCCGCGAGGGACAGGCGGTCAAGGACGTCCGCAGTGCCCTGGAGCAGGCCGAGGCCGGCCCCAAGGACGAGGGCGTGCTGGGCAACCAGGCCACCCGCCTGGTGCAGAACGTCCTCGACCTCGGCATCGACGGCAAGGGGTGGTTCCACTCCGCGGAGAAGGTCGCCGGCCATGCCTTGGCAGCCCACCCCGATCCCGAGGCGGCCGTCGATGCCATCGTGCGCCAGCACGTGCGGCTCGGCGCGGCATCCGGCTTCGTCACCAGCGCCGGTGGCTTCATCACGCTGCCCGTGGCCCTGCCCGCCAACGTCCTGGGCTTCTACCTGATCGCCACCCGGATGACGGCCGCGATCGCCAAGGTGCGCGGCTACGACCTGCGGCAGGAGGAGATCCGCACCGCGGTGCTGCTCACCCTCGTGGGGGCCGACGCCGACGACCTGCTCAAGAAGGCGGGGATGGCGTCGCCCGGCGGCACCCTCAGCAACCTCGCCGCCCAGCGGCTCCCCGGCCCCGCGATGATGGTCATCCAGAAGGGCGTCGGCTTCCGGCTGCTCGCGACGGCCGGCAAGAACATGTTCGTGCGGCTGGGCAAGATCGTGCCGATCGTCGGTGGCGTCATCGGTGCCGGGCTCGACGGGTTCATGCAGCACCGCGTCTCGGTCAGCGCCAAGCGGGAGTTCCCCACGGCCCGCGCCGCGGTGTCCGCGCCGGGTTCCGCCGGCCAGGTCGGACCCGCCTGAGGGAACCGGAATCTGCGCCCACTCGTCGTTCGTTGTGGACATCGGGCCGCAGGTGCCCGAGCCAGCCAGGAGGAACCCCATGTCAAGGAACGCCCGCATCGCGTCGGTCGTCGCCGTCGCCCGCGCGGTCCGGATGGCGGTGCGCCCCGGCGGCCCGTCGATGGGGGAGCGGGCCGGTGCCGTGCCCCGCATGGTGCGGGCCACCTTCAGCGGCGAGTACGTCGGAGTGTCCAAGGGCCGGCTGCTGCTGATGCTCGGAGCTGCGGGCTACCTCATCTCGCCGCTCGACCTGATCCCCGAGGCCGTGGTGCCGATCATCGGCCTGGCCGACGACGCCCTGGTGCTCAGCTGGCTGGCGACCCGCCTGGTCGAGGAGACCGAGGCGTTCCTGGAGTGGGAGAAGGGCACCATGGCCCCTCCGGCGGGTTCGAGCGGCGGAGCTGCCGGCGGTGCGTCGTACCCGCCTGCGAGCGGCCCGACCGACGCGCCCAACGGCGCGGCCCGGCCCGCAGCGGCACAGACCGTTCCCGGCGACGTGGTGCACTGAGCGGCACCACCGGCTGAGCCGCCCCACCCGCTGAGCCGCTCCATAGGCTGAGCCGCTCCAACCGCTGTGCCGAGCACGGTTCGTCGTCCACAGCTGCCCTCCGCGCCGAAGCGTCGTCCACAGGGACCCAACCCGATTGGAACGGGTGCGTCCGCCCCCGTGAGCGTGGTCAGCATGACAGCAGACATCACGCTCCGCGGCCCCGGCGACGTCGTCGCGATCCTTCCCTACCAGCTCGGCTACCACCCCCACGACAGCGTCGTGGTCATCTCCCTCCGCGGGAAACGCGTGGGCCTGGTGGCTCGCGCCGACCTTCCACCCGAGCGGTTCGTCGCCGAGGTCGTGGCCTCGCTCCTGGGGCCGCTGGTGCGCGACGGCGCGACGTCCGTCATCGTCGTGGGCTACGAGGACCACCCCGACACCAGCCAGTTCCTCCTCCTCGCCCTCGTCGAGCAGCTCGAGCAGGCCCACATCGACGTCGTCGACGTGGCGGTGGTCCGCGACGGACGCCGCTACTCACCGATCTGCTCCGAGCCGTGCTGCCCACCCCAGGGGGTCGCGCTGCCCGACCCCGCCGACGTGCCGGGCGTGGCGGAGTACGTCGCGCTCGGTCGGTCCCCGCTGCGCTCCCGGGCCGACGTCGAGGGGCTGGTCGCCCCTGAGCCGTGGCGGTGCGTGGGCGTCGCCAGGGCTCTGGCGTCACGAGCGCGGATGCCGCGCCGCCGGCGGCGGTCCGTCGCCGCCTGGAGCGCGCTGCTCGACCGTGGCGAGAAGGGGCGCCGGCCCCTGGACCGTGCGGTGGTGGCCGACCTGGCGCTCGGGCTGGCCGACATCCCGTGGCGCGACGGGCTGATCGCCTGGCTGGTGCCGACCGTCCTGCCGACCGACAAGATCGACCGCACCGTGCTGGCCCTGCTCGGCTCGGCCCTGCCGACGTGGGGCGGCATGGGCCTGAGCACACCGCGACAGGCCGGGCTGAGCCTCGCCCACGATGGTGCCGAGACCTCGGCGCCCGAGAGCTCGGCGCCCGAGAGCTCGGCGGCCGAGCGGGATCGGATGTCGGTCGAGCGCGACGACCTCCTGCACCGCCTGCTGGCGCTGTGCAGGTCCGTTCCCGACGAGTGCCCCGACGAGGCGGCCGCGGTGTGCACCGTCGCCGCTCACGTGGCCTGGGTCGGGGGTGACGGCGCCATCGCCCGGGCGGCCGTCGAGCGCGCGCTGCGCCTGTCACCCGACTACCGGCTGGCGCAGCTGCTGGTGCAATTGGTCCAGGTCGGTCTGCGGCTGCCGCCGGTCGCCTCGCGGGCCGAACGCCCGAGCACCCTGGGTGAGGTGGGCTGACAGCGAGGCGGACCAGTCAGGTGGTGCCCGGTCTGCTGCACCCGGTGCCCGGTGCCCGGTGCCCGGTGCCTCGTGCCCGTCACTCGGAACGTCTGCCCTGCCGCCGTGGAGCGCGGGTAGCATGGATGCCGGTCATGAGTCCCAGTGCCAAACCCCGGTTTGCTGGGCGGCAACCCTCCTCGCGGTGGGGTGCCCCGGGTGATGACCTGGCCGCACCGCACGGTGTGGCAAGCGCGAGCACGAGGAGTTTCTGTCATGACGGCCACCCCGACGAAGTCGACCGAGGCGGTCTGGCGTCCCGGTGACCCGGTCGGCGACCGTCGCTTCGCAGCCATCGGAGACCTGTCACTCGAGCGCGGCGGCGTGCTGCCCGACGTGACCATCGCCTACGAGACGTGGGGGACCCTGTCGCCCTCCGGCGACAACGCGGTGCTCGTCCAGCACGCGCTGACCGGCGACTCGCACGTCGTCGGCGACTCCGGCCCCGGGCACCCTTCGCCCGGGTGGTGGCCCGGCCTGATCGGGCCCGGCGCGCCGCTCGACACGAACCACCTGTTCGTCGTCGCGAGCAACGTCCTCGGCGGGTGCCAGGGCACGACCGGGCCGTCGTCCTCCGACCCGAGCGGGCGACCGTGGGGCGGTCGCTTCCCGTTCGTCACGATCCGCGACCAGGTCGCCGCCGAGGTGGCCCTGGCCGACGCGCTCGGCGTCGCGCGCTGGCACGGCGTGCTCGGCGGCTCGATGGGTGGCATGCGGGTGCTCGAGTGGGTGGCTGGGCACCCCGACCGGGTCGAGCGCGCCCTGGTGCTCGCCTCGACGCCGTATGCCACCGCCGACCAGGTGGCCTGGTGCCAGCCGCAGCTGCTCGCGATCCGGTCCGACCCGGCCTTCCACGGCGGCGACTACTACGACCGCGACGAGTGGCCGGTGGTCGGCATGGGAATCGCCCGGCGGATCGCGCACACCACCTACCGGCACGAGGCCGAGCTCGACGACCGGTTCGGTCGACGGGCCCGGGTCGGCGAGGACCCGCTCGGGGGCGGCGGGCGCTACGACGTCGAGAGCTACCTCGACCACCACGCCACGAAGCTGGCGCGTCGCTTCGACCCCAACAGCTACGTCGTGCTCACCGAGGCGATGAACAGCCACGACGTCGGCCGTGGTCGCGGTGGCCTCCAGGCCGCCCTCGCTGGCTACGCCGGCGCGCTGCACGTGGCGGGCGTGACGACCGACCGGCTCTACCCGCTGCGGCTTTCGGAGGAGATCGCGGCAGCCCATGACGGGGCGGTGCTGTCGGTGATCGAGTCGCGGCACGGACACGACGGCTTCCTCGTCGAGACCGAGCAGGTGGGCGGGGTCATCGCCCGTGCCCTGAGCGGGGCCTGAGCCGCTCCTCCTGCGGTAACGTGCCTGACGTAGACACCGTTCGTCTGCCCTCAGGAGGAGATCGTGACCATCGTCGTCGGGTTCGTTCCCACGAAGGAGGGGCGGGCCGCTCTCGCTCGCTCGGTGGAGGAAGCCAAGACACGCCGATCTCGGCTCGTGGTCATCAACTCCAACCGAGGTGGTCGCGACTTCGACGACGAGTCCACCCAGGCGGCCGAGGCCGAGCTCCAGCGGGTCGCCGACGAGCTGGGCGGCAACGGCCTCGAGCTCGAGGTGCGGCAGCTGGTGCGGGGCAACGAGCCGGCCGAGGACCTCATCTCGGTGGCCAACGAGACCGACGCCGACCTCATCGTCATCGGCCTGCGCCGCCGCACCCCGGTCGGCAAGCTGATCCTCGGCTCCAACGCCCAGCGGATCCTGCTCGACGCGCCGTGCGCCGTGCTCGCCGTCAAGGGCTGACCGCACCCGAGCTCGGGCCGACCGCGTCAACCCGCCCGTGGCGCTCTGTGAGCCGCGCCGACGGCGCCACGCGGACGCCGTTTCGACGGGGGGATGTGCTTGAAGGGCCTTTCGCGTTTTATAATGGTAGAGCGCACCCCGTCACCACCCCGCCGAGCATCCCCCGGCTCCTCGACCCGGTGTCGCACAGGACCTTCCCCGCCGCTTCCGGCCGGCCGCTCGCGCGCCCTCGGAGTGTGGCCATCCGCGACGAAAGGTAGTCGGTGTCGCCTGTGTCCAACAAGCCTTCCGAGACGAGTGCACTCCCTCCGGAGTTCTCCCACAAGGCCTTGCAGTCCCTCGTCCGAAAGGGCTCCACGACCGGCTCACTGACGGGCGCAGAGGTGGCCGAGGCCATGCGCGCCGCTGACGTGCGAGCTGCCCGTGGCCGCGTGGTCCTGCGGGCCCTCGGCGAGCAGGGCATCACCGTGGCGATGGATGCCACCAGCACCGGTGTTGCTGCGGCGACGAGCACTGCCAAGAAGACCGTCGCCTCGAGCCGGGCGACGACCGGCACCGCCGCCAAGCCGGCGGCCCGGGCGACCACGAAGGCGGCGCCGGCCAAGTCCGCTCCGGCCAAGGCTGCCCCCGCCAAGTCCGGTCCGGCCAAGGCTGCCCCGGCCAAGGCTGCCCCGGCGAAGAGTGCTGCGGCCACGAAGAGCGCCCCGGCCAAGGCCACGACGACCCGCAAGGCCGCCGCTGCTGCGGCCGGCGACACCCCGGCGACCGCGACGAAGGCCACGGCCGCGAAGAAGGCGGCCCCCCGCAAGACCGCGGCGGCCGCGAAGTCGGCCCCCGGCGCCGACGACGAGGACGTCGCCCCCGAGGACCTCGAGGAGGTCGTCGTCGAGGACGTGGTTGTCGAGGAGGTCGTGGCCGCGGTCGTCGACCTCGCCGACATCCGACGACGAGGACGGCGAGACCCCGGCCAAGCCGGCCGAGGCCGAGACCGAGTCCGGCGGCTTCGTGCTGCGTGACGACGACGAGGACGACGCCCCGGTGCAGCAGGTCGTCACCGCCGGCGCCACCGCAGACCCCGTCAAGGACTACCTCAAGCAGATCGGCAAGGTGGCCCTCCTCAACGCCGAGCAGGAGGTCGAGCTCGCCAAGCGCATCGAGGCCGGCCTGTTCGCCGAGGAGAAGCTGAACTCGGGCGAGAAGCTCGACATGAAGCTCAAGCGCGAGCTGTGGTGGATCGCCCAGGACGGCAAGAAGGCCAAGAACCACCTGCTCGAGGCCAACCTGCGCCTCGTGGTCAGCCTCGCCAAGCGCTACACCGGTCGCGGCATGCTCTTCCTCGACCTGATCCAGGAGGGCAACCTCGGTCTGATCCGTGCGGTCGAGAAGTTCGACTACACCAAGGGCTACAAGTTCTCCACCTACGCCACGTGGTGGATCCGCCAGGCCATCACCCGCGCGATGGCCGACCAGGCCCGCACCATCCGCATCCCGGTGCACATGGTCGAGGTCATCAACAAGCTGGCCCGCGTGCAGCGCCAGATGCTCCAGGACCTCGGGCGCGAGCCCACCCCGGAGGAGCTCGCCAAGGAGCTCGACATGACGCCCGAGAAGGTCGTCGAGGTGCAGAAGTACGGTCGTGAGCCGATCTCGCTGCACACCCCGCTCGGCGAGGACGGCGACAGCGAGTTCGGTGACCTCATCGAGGACTCCGAGGCCGTCGTGCCCGCCGACGCGGTCAGCTTCACCCTCCTGCAGGAGCAGCTGCACAGCGTGCTCGACACCCTGTCCGAGCGTGAGGCCGGCGTGGTCTCGATGCGCTTCGGCCTCACCGACGGCCAGCCCAAGACGCTCGACGAGATCGGCAAGGTCTACGGCGTCACCCGCGAGCGGATCCGCCAGATCGAGTCCAAGACGATGAGCAAGCTGCGGCACCCCAGCCGCAGCCAGGCCCTGCGGGACTACCTCGACTGACGAAGGCCCGACCAGAAGCGACACCGGATGCCGCGCTCCTCACCCAGGAGCGCGGCATCCGCCGTCTGTGCCGCGAGGCGCTCGTCAGGTGGTCAGTGGCGCTGGGCGGTCGCCGCGGGTGCCGCCGCGGCATCCGTCAGCACCGCCGGCTTGCCCGGCTGGTAGAGCCAGGCGTCGAAGAACGAGGTGAGGTCCTGCCCGCTCACCTGCTCGGCCAGAGCGACGAACTGCGCGGTGTCGACGGTGCCGTAGCGGTGCGCGGCATACCACTGGCGCAGGATCGCGAGGAACGTGCCGTCGCCCACCCGCTCGCGCAAGGCCTCCAGGGTCATGCCGCCGCGGTTGTAGACCGTCCCGTCGAACATCAGCGCCGGGGTGCCGGGGTTGCCGGGCGGCGGGTTCCAGAAGGACGGTCTGCTGGGCCGGGGTGTTCGCCAGCTGCTTGAACCGCTGCGCTGCCGACTTGCCGCCCTGCCGCTCGGTCCAGATCCACTCCGACCAGGTCGCGAAGCCCTCGTGCAGCCAGATGTCGGGCCAGGCGCGCAGCGTGACCGCGTCACCGAACCACATGTGCGACAGCTCGTGCAGGAGGGTCGCCTCATCGGGTGCGTCGTCGAAGACGGGCTTGGTCTGCGTCTCGAGTGAGTAGCCCAGCGTCGGTGCGTCGTCGACGATCGCGCCGACCGACTCGAAGGGGTAGGGCCCGTAGAGGTCCTCGAGGAAGCCGACCATCTCCGGCAGCTTGCGCAGCACCGCGGAGGCCGACGACGCCTGGCGCGGGTCGACGGCGACGTAGGTGGGGATTCCACCGGGCGTGGTGCCCGTGGTGACGTCGAACCGGCCCAGGGTGATGGTGGCCAGGTAGGGGGCCATCGGGAAGCGCTCGCGCCAGGTGAACGTCGTCTGGCCGCTCACGGTGGTCGGCGCCCCCTCGAGCGACCCGTTGCCGACCGCCGTGAGCCCATGGGGCACGCGCATCCGGACGGTGTAGGTGGCCTTGTCCCGCGGGGTGTCGTTGACGGGGTACCAGGCCGGTGACCCCTGCGGCTCGCCCACGACCACCGCGCCGTCGGTGGTGGGCACCCAGCCCTCCGGGGAGCCGTCGGGGTCGATGACCGTCTGGGGCCGGCCGGCGTAGGGGACGACGACGGTGAACCGGTCGCCGCGGCGGAGCAGTCGTGGCGGGGTGATGACCAGCTCCTGGCCGTCCCGCGCAACGGTGGCCGCGGCGCCGTCGACCGTGACGGTGCCCAGCTCGAAGCCGCGCAGGTCGAGGTCGAAGCGGCTCAGGTCGGAGGTGGCGTCGACCGTGAGCGTCGCAGTGCCGGTGAGGCGAGTCGCGGCAGGGTCGTAGGCGAGGTCGAGGTGGTAGTCGACGACGTCGATGCCACCGTTGCCGGCCAACGGGAAGAACGGGTCGCCCACCCCGGCCGAGCCGATGGTGGTGTCCGCGGCGCCTGCCGGCACCGCCACCGCAGTGAGGGTTGCGGCCGTGATGACGGCAGCTGCAAGTCGTCGCTTCATGCGGGAAGTCCTCCTGCCCGCGGCCGCCCGGCACGCCCGCCCGACGCCAGTGTGGCACGCGCTGCAACCACCGACCGGGTGGTCAGTCCTCCGAGGAGTCGGTCGGTGGCCCGGTGCGCCAGAACAGCAGGGAACGGCCCAGACCCCGCCACATCCGCTTGCCCTCCTCGGGCAGCAGGAGGGCGCGGGCCCGGTCGCCACGCCGGCGACGGGACAGCGCCCCGCGCCAGACCGTGCGGGCGTCGTCGCTGACGTCGACGAGGTCGGTGCCGGCGCGGGCGTAGCGCGCCCGCTCGAGGGTCGTCACCACCCGCCCGAGGGCGTCGTTCTCGTCGGGGGTGAGGTAGGCGTCGTGGCCGATCTGCCGGGAGGCCTGCCGCGGGGTGGCGCCGTCAGGCGGCACGAACCCGATGTCCTGCAGCCGCAGCAACAGTGACTGCCACTCCGCCTCGACGCGCTCGGCGTCGTCGCGAGCGGCGGCCCGCGCCCGGCGCCGGGAGAGCCACGCCCCTGACGGCACGATGGCGGCGAGCAGGAGAGCCAGGAGCACGACGAGGATGGTCGTGAGGTTCCGCTCGACGAACCGCACGACCCCGCCACCGGTGGTGCCACCGGTGATGTCGGTCTGGTCGGCGGTCACGTCGCGCGAGGGACCGGTGGAGGGTGTTGCCGAGGGGGTCGATCCCGACGTGGTCGGGCTGGGGCTGCCGGAGGATCCGTTGCCGATCGGCGTCGTGGTGTACTCCGGCGCGACGCCGCTGCGGGTGCCGGGGGTTGGCTCGAACCGCACCCAGCCCAGGCGGGGGAAGTAGAGCTCGGGCCAGGCGTGGGCGTCGGAGATGCGCACCACCCGGTCGTCGCCGTCGATCGAACCCGGCAGGAACCCCACCGCCATCCGGGCCGGGATGCCGGCCGCCCGCGAGAGCATCACCATGGCGGAGGCGAACTGCACGCAGTACCCGCGCTTGGTCTCCAGGAAGCGGGCCAGCGGCTCGTCGGACAGGTTGCCATCGGCGGCCTGGTCGGCCAGCTCGAGCGAGTAGGTGAACTGCGCACCACGCAGGTAGGCCTGCACCTTGCGGGCCACCACGAGCGCCGAGTCGCCGTCGTCGGTGATCTCGTCGAGCACGGCCCGCACCTCGGTCTCGGCGCGCGGGTCGACCTCGAGGTCGTTGCCGTCGACCGGGGGATTGCCGAGGTCCGCGGTGAACTGACCGTCCTCGGGGTCGAGCTCGACGAACTCGGTGGAGTACGACGTGGCCGGCGCACTGAGCTGCACCAACCCGGGCACCGTCATGTTCCACGTTCCGGCCGGGAACGGGCTGCCGATGGCGCCGGGGGGCAGCGCGACCTGCGGAACGCCGATCGCGTTGTCGCTCACTGAGAGCCGCTCGACCCGGCGCGGCACCTCGGGCCCGGCGATCGGGCCGGGGATCTGCCCGTTGACGGGCACGAAGGTGAAGTCGGCGCTCGACTGCCACTGCCCTCGACGGTAGGTGTCGAGGATGCCGACGCGCAGCGGCTCGAGCCGGTCGGACGTGCTCCGGTAGCGCAGCACCGGGTCCTCCGACCGGTTGCCCAGATCGCGGGCGATGTCGATGCTCGAGGCGAGCCGAACGTTCGCGCCCGACCCGCCGCGGCCGTCGGCACTGCGGCCCAGGCCATCGGCCAGGAAGGTCGTGGGGAAGTGCGGGATCAGCGCCGGGAGCACCACCGCCACGCCGAGCGCTCCCACCCCGACCACCCGGCCGAGGGTCGCGAACGCTGTCGTCGGGTCGGCGAGCGGGCCGGAGGACGAGTGAGGGGATGCCGTGCCCCAGGCGCGCAGGGAGGCCACCCCCTGCCGGCCGACGAGCGCCAGCCAGGCCAGGGCCGCCGGCACGGCGTACCAGGCCCCCAGCCCGTCGCCGGAGTTGGTGGCGGAGGCGAGGAACGCCGACAGCAGCGGGATGCCGGCCAGCGCGGGGCTGCGGTAGGTCACACCGATCGCGTCGACGGCCAGGGCGGTGAGGCCGATCAGCAGGCTGATGGCCAGGATGGTGGCCCGGTTGGAGGGGGCCGGTGCGGTGTAGTTGGTGACCGTCGTCTGTGCCTCGGAGAGCAGCACCCCCAGGGCGCGGCCGGTCTCGGGCACCGGCAGCAGTCCGCCGAAGAGGTGCCCGCGGCCGTGCAGCAGCGAGGTGGCGAGGGTCAGGGCCAGCAGCTGGCCGACGACCACCAGCGGTCGGCTCGTGGTGATGCGGCGCAGGCCCATGCCCACCAGGGCGACGACCACGACGAGCAGCACGCTGGGGCGGAACCAGGTGGACGGGGTGAACAGGGTCGTCAGCGGCAGGGTGATGGCGAGCGTGGCGAGCGCGGCGAGCAGGGCCTCGACGGGCCGGACCCGGTTCACCGGACCCCCACGACCTGGCCGCCGACGACGGCGGCCCAAGCGAGGGCCGGCGTGGTGCGGGTGTCGACGGGAGTCGTCATCCAGCCCGAGGCCTGCAGGGTCGCGAGCGTAGCGTCGGTCCGCCCGGCGGCGGGGGCGCCCTTGCGGGTGCGCCCGGCGAAGGCCTCGGGGTCGACGACCATCGCGGCTCCGGCCGAGCCCGGTTGGCGCAGGGCGGACAGGGTGCGGGCGTCGTCGTCGCCGACCGGGCCGCCGACGTAGACGACCAGCCCGCCCTGCGAGGTCAGGGCGTTCGCGGCGTGCAGCACGGTGCGCAGGCCGTCCTCGGGGCCCAGCGCGACCCGGGCCAGGGTCTCGAGAGCGTCGGGGAGGGCCTCGTCGTGGTGCACGCCGTTGTCGGCGCGGCCGTCGGCGGTGAGCAGGTGCACGGCGTAGCCGGCATCCACGACGTGGGCGGTGACCGACGCGGCGGTGGTGACGCACCACTCCAGCGAGCTGCTGCGCCCCGAGCCACCGTGCCCGACCGTGCGGGTGTCGAGCACCACGACCGCACGCCGTTTCGCCGGGCGGTCCTCCTGCCGCACCATCAGCTCGCCGGTGCGGGCGGTGGCCGGCCAGTGGATGCGACGCAGGTCGTCGCCGTCGCGGTACTCGCGCACCGTCTGGTCGTCCTCGCCGTGCAGGGCCACCATGTGCGGGATCGCGCCCTCCGAGCCCGATGCCGCTGCCGAGCGACCGGCCGTCGGGGAGCGGCACGACCTTGGGCAGCACGACGACCTCCGGTCACCGCTCACGGCGGCGGTGCGCAGGGTGAGCCCGAACGGGTCGCGCACCCGCACACCGAGCGGGCCGATGCGGTGCACCCCCGCGGGTGTGCGACCGCACGGTGTACTGGACCTCCTGCACGTCGCCCGAGCGCAGTGACGGAGGACGAAGCGGGGCCGGTCGCCCAGTGCGTAGTCGATCGACTCCTCGGCCATCACGACCGGTGAGGGCGTCGGCTCGACGTTGCGGATGCGCACCGTGACCACCGCGCCGCTCGTCGATCGCGACCGCGACGGGGTGGCGATGCGCACGACGTCGAGGTGCAGGCCGTGCCGGCGCACGAGCACCAGGGCGATCACCGTGAGGGCCAGCGAGCAGGACGCCGACCCGGGTCACGTCGTGCTGCCCGAGCAGGATGCCGGCGGCGACCAGCACCAGGCCCGAGCCGGCGAAGGCCGCCCGCGGGTGGTGAGGGAGCGTCGGAGCTGGGGCCACGGCGGTCAGCGGGTGGGAGCCGGGACGCGGACCCGCTGGAGCAGGTCGCCCACGACGTCGGCGGTCGTGCGACGCGCCATCTGGGTCTCGCCGGTGGGGATCAGCCGGTGCGCGAGCACGGGCACGGCCACCTGCTGCACGTCGTCGGGCAGCACGTGGTCGCGCCCGGCCAGCGCGGCGTGCGCGCGCGCGGCACGCAGCAGGTGCAGGGTGGCGCGCGGCGAGGCGCCCAGCCGCAGGGCGGTGCTCGCGCGGGTGGCGTGGGTGAGGTCGACGATGTACTGGCGCACCGCCGGGCGAGGCGTGCACCGTCGCGCACCGCCGTCGATCATCGACGAGCACCGTGGCGGCGTCGGTGACCGGCTGCAGGCGCGTCGAGCGGCGAGACCGCCGCCGTGCAGGTCGAGCATCGCGAGCTCGGAGCGGGCCGACGGGTAGCCCATCGAGATGCGCGCCATGAAGCGGTCGCGCTGCGCCTCGGGCAGCGGGTAGGTGCCCTCCATCTCGATGGGGTTCTGCGTGGCGATCACCATGAACGGGCTGGGCAGCGTGTAGGTGTGCGCCGTCGACCGTGACCTGGCGCCTCCTCCATCGACTCCAGCAGCGCCGACTGCGTCTTGGGCGAGGCCCGGTTGATCTCGTCGCCGATCACCACGTTGGCGAAGATCGGCGCCGGGCCGGAACTCGAAGTCGCGGACGTCCTGGTTGAAGATCGACACACCGGTGATGTCGCTCGGCAGCAGGTCGGGGGTGAACTGCACCCGGCGGACCGTGCAGTCGATCGAGCGGGCCAGCGCCTTGGCGAGCGAGCGTCTTGCCGACGCCCGGCACGTCCTCGACGAGCAGGTGGCCCTCCGCGAGCAGCACGGTGATCGCGGTGCGCACCACCTCGTGCTTGCCCTCGATGACCGAGTTCATCGCGGCGGCCAGGGAGGCGGAGACCTGCAGCACCTGGTCGAGCGAGGCGCCCCGCGACGTCGCGTCCGCCTCGGTGTCGGTCGGCGTGCGGCGGGAGTTCTCCAGGTCGCTCACGGTGCTGCCTTTCCTCGTGGGTACCCACCCAACGACCGGTCCGGGCGTGGGGTGCCCTCGATCTTGCCTCACGGATGCGGGGATGAGGAGGTTCACCCGGGTGCGGGATGCAGGGGCGAGACACTCCTGTCGAACCCTCCACCGGGCGTCCCGCCCGACGGCGCGACCTCGCGCCACCGTGCTCCCGGACGCCACTGCCCGGGTGCCCCACTGTCCTCCACCACAGGGCGTACGAACCACCCACCGCGCCCCACTCTCCGCCCGATTCGGGCCGCACAGGGGGGCGTGGGATCACCCATGGGGCGATCGGGGTCGACCGACAGCGCCCGCAGGCGGCGGTGGTCGTCGAACCTCCTCCACTTCGCACCACCGCTCTGAACTGGGAAAATACTGAGAGGCTGGCCGCCGATGCTCATCAATAGGGGCAATCAAGAGCAAACGTGGAGTAAAGTGGGGGAAACCGGTGCAGCCGGGAGGGTGTGAAGGGTCGAGGAGGTGGCGCCCATGGACGAGTTCCTGGGCACGTTCACGCCCCGGCTCGACGACAAGGGGCGGCTCTTCCTCCCGGCGCGCTTTCGCGCCGCCCTCGCCGGCGGCCTGGTCGTCACCACCGGCCAGGAGGGCTGTCTCTACATCTTCCCCACGGCCGAGTTCCACCGGATCTCGTTGCTGATGCAGTCCGCCCCGAGCTCCTCCCGGGTGGTGCGCGACTTCGTGCGCGTCTTCCGGGCCAGTGCCCACCCCGACACCCCCGACAAGCAGGGCCGGGTGACCGTCCCCGCCGCGCTGCGCTCGTACGCGCAGCTCGACAAGGAGTGCACGGTCATCGGCAACGGCAACAAGCTCGAGGTCTGGGACTCCGCCGCCTGGGACGCCTACCTCGCCGAGGTCATGCCCGCCTACTCCTCCTACTCCGTGGACTCGCAGGAGGTGGTGCCGGGCCTCTGACATGCCACTCGTCCCTGACCCATCTCACCGACGACCCCCGACCCACGACCCGACTGCTGACCTCCAGCCGACCCGGATCCCGACGCGACTTCCCCCGCGCCGGGCCCGGATCGGGTGGGGACCAGCCGCCGGGTCGGCCCACGGCCGGACGCCCCGACAAGAGCCCACCACACCCGACCACACGCCCCGCCCGACTCCCAGCCCGACCGGAGGACCACGAATGAGCAGCCGAGGAGACGCCGCTGCGCGGCACGTCCCCGTGCTGCGCGACCGCATCGTCGAGCTCCTCGAGCCGGCCCTGCAGGCACCGGGCGCGGTCTGCGTCGACGCCACCCTGGGCATGGGGGGTCACGCCGAGGCCATCCTCGAACGGTGCCCAGCGGCCCGGGTGATCGGCCTGGACCGCGACGAGGAGGCCCTGGCGCTGTCGGGTGAGCGGCTGGCCCGCTTCGGCGACCGCTTCGTCGGTGTGCACGCCGTCTATGACGACATCGCCACGGTGCTCGCGGAGCGCGCAGAGGGCACGGCGCTCGGCATCCTCTTCGACCTGGGCGTCTCCTCGCTGCAGCTCGACGAGCCCGAGCGGGGTTTCGCCTACCGCCACGACGCCCCGCTCGACATGCGGATGGACCAGTCGACCGGCATCACCGCGGCCGAGGTGCTCAACACCTACTCGCACGGCGACCTGGCCCGGATCCTGAAGACCTACGGCGAGGAGCGCTTCGCCGGGCGGATCGCGTCGGCGATCGTCCGGGAGCGCGAGAAGGAGCCGTTCACCGGCTCCGCACGCCTGGTCGAGCTGCTCCGCGGCGCGGTGCCCGCGGCATCCCAGCGCAGTGGCGGGCACCCGGCCAAGCGCACCTTCCAGGCCCTGCGCATCGAGGTCAACGCCGAGCTCGAGGTGTGGCAGCGGGCGGTCGCCACCGCCATCGAGGTGCTGGCGCCCGGCGGCCGGATCGCGGTGCTGTCCTACCACTCGCTCGAGGACCGGATCACCAAGCAGGCCTTCGCCGCCGGTGCGCACAGCCGCACGCCGCACGCGGATGCCGGTCGAGCTGCCCGAGCACGCCGCCTACCTCCGGCTGCTCACCCGAGGCGCCGAGGTGCCCGGCGAGCAGGAGCAGCACGCCAACCCCCGATCCGCCTCGGCCCGCCTCCGCGCCGCCGAACGTCTCATCCCGAACGGAGCTCCCGCATGAGCCAGCTCGCCCCGGCCAGGCCGCTACCGCGCACGAGTCCGCGACGCTCGGCGCCGACCCCGCGCCAGCTCAAGGTCGTGGCGCCGCCGCAGGGGCAGGGCAACGGCCTGTTCCTCGCGCTGTGCGTCGCGCTGCTGCTCGGTGGCTTCGTCGCGGTGCTGGTGCTCAACACCGCGATGGCGAAGGGCTCGTACACCATGCGCGACCTCCAGCGCCGTTCCGACGCCCTGGCCGACAACCAGGACGCGCTTCGGCACGCGATCGACGGGGTCTCGGGCCCCGGGCCGCTCGCGCAGCGGGCCCGCGACCTCGGCATGGTGCCGGCCGCCAGCCCCGCCTTCCTGCGGCTGAGCGACGGGAAGGTGCTCGGCGTGGCGAAGAAGGCCACAGCGGACAGCACGTTTAGCGTGATGACCGAGACCAAGGCCCCGACGAGGAGCACCCCCGTGGTGACACCGCCCGCCCCGACCGCCGCCACCCCCACGGCCGCGCCGAGCGACCCGGCGACGGCCCCGGCCGGCACGCCGACCCCGACCAAGACCACGTCCGGGACGAAGCCCGCCAAGGCCAAGGCTCCCGCCACCACGGCCAAGACCCTCACCACCAAGACCCCGACGACCAAGAAGCCGACCGGAGCGGCGAAGCCGCCGGTGGCCGACCCGGCCCCGACCAACTGACCCACCGCCGCACCCGACACGACCCCCGACGGAGAACGCCGTGACCCAGCGCAGGACGCCACCTCCCTCGGGACGCGCGCGGCCGGGGGCCACCCCGCCACGCACGCCGGGCGCGCCGCGGCCGGCGAGCGGGTCGTCACCCAAGGCCACGGGTGGCACCGCGTCGACGTCGCGCACGGCATCCGCGGGCAGCTCGCAGGCCCGCGGCGCGGGCCGGCCGGCCGGCGCACGGCCCACGGCGCGCCGGGCCACCGGGGACCGGCCGAACGGTGGCCGCCCCACCGGGGGTGCCCGACCGACCGGCATCCGCCCCGACCCCCACGGTCGTCGCCCGTCCAACCCGGCCCGTGC